>NZ_BMVE01000001.1 GCF_014650555.1 Streptomyces goshikiensis
TCCGGGCTTTCGTTCTTCGTTCTTGCGTTTCCGACTCTATCAGAGTCAGTCCCGCTTGCTTTCCAGGTGATTCGCTTTCGCGTTTTCCCTTTCCGGCGGTTCCAACCTTACCAGATCATTTCCGTGCCGTTTCCGACTTGGATTTGAATTCGGCGGCCGTTGGAGGGCCTTTCTCTTTCGGGTGGATCAGACTTTATCAGGTCTCCCTGAGTGCTGATTCCCACCCGCCCGCACGCCTGTCCGGGCACACGTGTGTGCCGAAGTGTCGTGCGAGGTGGAGACGTAAACGTACTGGAGCGGGGCCCCCGGACGCAAATCCGGTTGCCCCGCTCCAGTCAGGCCGCTACGGGGAGGCTCAGACCTCGACCACGACCGGGAGGATCATCGGACGGCGGCGGTAGCTGTCCGACACCCACTTGCCCATGGTCCGGCGGATGAGCTGCTGGATCTGGTGCGGCTCGGCGACGCCGTCGGCCGCTGCGCGGGCGATGGCTTCCTCGATCTTCGCGATGACCGGGCCGAAGGACGAGTCCTCGATGCCGGAACCGCGGGCCTGGATGTTCGGGCCGCTCACGACCTTGCCCGTGGTGCTGTCGACCACGACGTAGACCGAGATGATGCCCTCGTCACCGAGGATCCGGCGGTCCTTGAGCGAGGCTTCGGTGACGTCGCCGACCGAGAGGCCGTCCACGTACACATAGCCGGCCTGGACCTTGCCGGAGATGCGGGCCT
Organism: Streptomyces goshikiensis; assembly: GCF_014650555.1. GTDB lineage: Bacteria > Actinomycetota > Actinomycetes > Streptomycetales > Streptomycetaceae > Streptomyces > Streptomyces goshikiensis. Next base: position 733 of record NZ_BMVE01000001.1, read on the forward strand.
TGCCGTCGATCAGGTCGACGACCACGCCGTCCTCGGCGATGACGATGCGGTCCTTCGGGACGCCCGTCAGGGCACCGAGCTCGGCGTTGGCGCGCAGGTGGCGCCATTCGCCGTGGACCGGCATCAGGTTCCGCGGCTTGCAGATGTTGTAGAAGTACAGCAGCTCGCCGGCGGAGGCGTGACCGGAAACGTGCACCTTGGCGTTGCCCTTGTGCACGACGTTGGCGCCCCAGCGGGTCAGGCCGTTGATCACGCGGTAGACCGCGTTCTCGTTGCCCGGGATCAGCGACGACGCCAGGATCACGGTGTCGCCGGGGACGATCCGGATCTGGTGGTCCCGGTTGGCCATGCGGGACAGGGCCGCCATCGGCTCGCCCTGGGAGCCCGTGCAGACCAGGACGACCTCGTGGGCCGGCAGGTCGTCGAGGGTCTTGACGTCCACGACGAGGCCGGCGGGGACCTTCAGGTAGCCCAGGTCGCGCGCGATGCCCATGTTGCGGACCATCGAGCGGCCGACGAAGGCGACCCTGCGGCCGTATTCGTGAGCGGCGTCGAGGATCTGCTGGATGCGGTGCACGTGGCTGGCGAAGCTGGCCACGATGATCCGGTTGTGGGCGTTCGCGAAGACCGTCCGCAGGACGTTGGAGATCTCGCGCTCGGGCGGGACGAAGCCCGGGACCTCGGCGTTCGTCGAGTCCGAGAGGAGGAGGTCGATGCCCTCTTCGCTCAGACGCGCGAAGGCGTGCAGGTCGGTGAGGCGCTTGTCCAGCGGCAGCTGGTCCATCTTGAAGTCGCCGGTGGCCACGACCAGGCCGGCGCCGGTGCGGATGGCCACGGCCAGGGCGTCCGGGATGGAGTGGTTGACGGCGATGAACTCGCAGTCGAAGGGGCCGAGGTTCTCGCGCTCGCCTTCCTTCACCTCAAGGGTGTAGGGGCGGATGCGGTGCTCCTGGAGCTTCGCCTCGATGAGGGCCAGCGTCAGCTTGGAGCCGATCAGCGGGATGTCCGGCTTCTCCCGGAGGAGGTAGGGGACGGCGCCGATGTGGTCCTCGTGGCCGTGCGTGAGGACGATGCCCTCGATGTCGTCGAGCCGGTCCCTGATGGACGTGAAGTCCGGGAGGATCAGGTCGATGCCCGGCTGCTCCTCCTCGGGGAAGAGGACGCCGCAGTCGACGATGAGCAGGCGACCGTCGAACTCGAAGACGGTCATGTTGCGGCCGATCTCACCGAGACCACCCAGGGGGGTGACGCGGAGGCCGCCCTTGGGCAGCTTCGGCGGGGGACCGAGTTCAGGATGCGGATGGCTCAAAAGTGTCTCCTCACCACGCACGCCACGTACCCCTTGAGGCACGTGGCGCGCATGTCATTCGTGCACTGACTGTTGTCTGTTTCGTACCGGCTTCGATGCTTCGCGATCGTGCTTATTCAGTTGTGAAGTCTGTTGTCAGAGCTGTACCCCGCCCGCGGCAAGATCGATCTTGAGCTGCGCCGCCTCTTCGGCGGTCAGCTCGACCAGCGGGAGCCGCAGCGGGCCCGCGGGCAGGCCCTGGAGGTTCAGGGCGCCCTTGGTGGTGATCACACCCTGGGTGCGGAACATGCCGGTGAAGACGGGGAGCAGCTTCTGGTGGATCTCGGTGGCCTTCTGGACGTCGCCGCCCAGGTGGGCTTCGAGCAGGGCGCGCAGCTCCGGGGTGACCACGTGGCCGACCACGGAGACGAAGCCGACCGCGCCGACCGACAGGAGCGGCAGGTTCAGCATGTCGTCGCCGGAGTACCAGGCCAGGCCGCTCTGGGCGATGGCCCAGCTGGCGCGGCCGAGGTCGCCCTTGGCGTCCTTGTTGGCCACGATACGGGGGTGCTCGGCCAGCCGGACCAGGGTTTCGGTGTTGATCGGGACACCGCTGCGGCCGGGGATGTCGTAGAGCATGACCGGCAGCTCGGTGGCGTCGGCGATCGCGGTGAAGTGCCGGTACAGGCCTTCCTGCGGCGGCTTGCTGTAGTACGGGGTCACCGCGAGCAGGCCGTGGGCGCCGGTGCGCTCGGCCTGGCGGGCGAGCTCAAGGGTGTGCCGGGTGTCGTTGGTGCCGATTCCGGCGACGACGTGGGCGCGGTCGCCGACCGCTTCGAGCACGGCTCGTACGAGGTCGTTTTTCTCCGCGTCGGTGGTGGTCGGCGACTCACCGGTGGTGCCGTTGACGATCAGGCCGTCGTTGCCTGCGTCCACCAGGTGGACGGCGAGCCGCTGCGCGCCGTCGAGGTCGAGTGCGCCATCCGCCGTGAACGGCGTGATCATGGCGGTGAGGACCCGCCCGAAGGGGGTCTGCGGAGTCGAGATCGGAGCCATGGGTAACACGCTACTCGCTGCCACGCTCGCGGTGTCCCCTCGGGGGACGTCAACAGGGTGTACCTCCCGGTGGCGGCGAGGTGGTGTTGGAGCCCGGCACTGCCTGCTCGGGGGTTCAAGCAGTGCCGGGTCCGTTTGATCAGCCTAGATGAACTTTACGAAACGCCGCAATACGGACACTTGGGACTTCGCTCAGCACATCAGTACGCCATGGGTGCATCAGCCCTTACGGGGCAACGCGCCCGTTGCCGTTGAAGGCGGCGTACGTGAGCGGCATGAGCTGCGCCCAGTGCTGCTCCATCTTCTCGCCGACCATCTCGATCTCCCGCTGCGGGAAGGACGGCACCGCCGCCAGCTCGTGCTGGGTGCGCAGACCCAGGAAGTGCATCAGGGAGCGCGCGTTGCAGGTCGCGTACATCGAGGAGAAAAGACCCACGGGCAGGACCGAACGGGCAACCTCCCGGGCCACGCCCGCCGCCAGCATCTCCTGGTAGGCCTCGTAGGCCTGCCGGTAGGAGTCCTCCATGACCCGGCCCGTCAGCTCCTGCTGCGCCTGGGTGCCCTCGACGAAGACGTACTTGCCCGGGCGGCCCTCCTGGACGAGCTTGCGCTCGGAGTCCGGGACGTAGAAGACCGGCTCCAGCTCCCTGTAGCGGCCCGATTCCTCGTTGTAGGACCAGCCCACGCGGTGCCGCATGAACTCGCGGAACACGAAGATCGGGGCGCTGATGAAGAAGGTCATCGAGTTGTGCTCGAAGGGGCTGCCGTGGCGGTCCCGCATCAGGTAGTTGATGAGGCCCTTGGAACGCTCCGGGTCCTTCTGGAGCTCCTCCAGGGACTGCTCGCCGGCCGTGGAGACCCGGGCGGCCCACAGCACGTCGGAGTCGGCGGCGGAGTGCTTCACCAGCTCCACCGTCACGTCACTGCGGAAGCTGGGTTTCAGGTCTGAAGCGGCGGTCTCGCTCACCGGGGGTCCTTCCGAACATGCGCGGGCTGGGCGCCGCCCACTCTACGGGGCCCCGTGGAGGCGTCCGCGCAGCCCCGGCCCGCACCGTCGTGACCCGGACAGCTGACGCGCCGCCACGAATTTTTGTCAATGCCCCGAAATGCGGCACCGATCGGGCCCGCCGATCGTCCTACCTCTTAGAACAACCAGCCCATCCCGCCGCCGCCCGCCGGCGGCCCGATCGTGAGGAGAGTCGCTCTCATGTTCAGCCGGCGCGAACCCGTTCCGTTCGCATTCGTCGCCGAGGCCGACCGGTTCCGCAGCAATGTCACTCCACCGCCGCGCGAGAGTCTGAGCTGGAGCCAGATGACCGCCCGTAGTCTGGTGGGCCTGACCGTGGTGGCCGGGCTCGTCGGCTCGCTGCTCCTCGGAATGCCCGCACTTCAGCCCAGCACCGCGCCGCAGAAGTCCGAGGCCTCCCAGGGGCGGTAGCCTCACGGCACAGCCCAACCGAACGTGCATGTGAGTGAGGTCCAGCCGTGCCCCTGCCCTTCTTGACGGCCGACGGCGTATTCGAAGCGCATGAAGACGATGCCCTCGCCCACGTCGACCACGACCGCTGGCGCCGGCCCTACCGGCCCGGCCCCTGGCGGGTAGCCGCCGCGGCCCTGCTGCTCCTGCTGGCCGCCTTCATGCTGCTGTCCACGATGATCATCGCGTTCGCGGGCACCTGGCCCGGGGCGCTCATCTGCCTCGCCGCCGCCCTCGCCGTGATCGGGTCCGCGCTGCGGATCCTGCTCGCCGGCGTCTGGGTCAGCCCTTCGGGGCTGCGCCGGGTGGCGTTCCTGCGGACCCACTCCCTCGCCTGGAACCAGATCGACGAGGTCCGTACGGTGCAGCAGCCGGTGCGCTGGCTCGGACTGCCGAGGACCGTACAGGGTCAGGCGCTGACGGTCGCCGGGCGCGACGGCGCGGAGCTGCCGGTGCTGCTCACCGACCACAACGCCGACTTCCTGTCCCGGACCGAGGCGTTCGACCGGGCCGCGCACGCGGTCGAGGCCTGGGCCGACGAGTACCGGGCCGTGGCCGCGTAACGACAGCACCGCACGGGAAAGCCCGTACAGGACCTGATCAGGCCTGTACGGGCTTTTCCGCGTGCAGGGCGATGGCCCGCTGCATGGCCTTGCGGGCGCGCGGGGTGTCGCGGGCGTCGTGGTAGGCGACGGCGAGGCGGAACCAGCTGCGCCAGTCCCCCGGCGCGTCCTCGGTCTCGGCCTTGCGGCGCGCGAAGACCTCGTCGGCGGAGTCCCGCAGGATCCGGCCGTACTGGTCCCGCTCCAGCTCGTCCACGGGGAGGCCGCCCTCGGACTCCAGCTCGGTCGCGAGCTGGTTGGCCCTGGTGACGAACTGCGTGTTCTTCCAGAGGAACCAGACGCCGATGACCGGCAGGACCAGGACGGCCAGCCCGAACGGGACGGAGATGGGGGTCCCGAGCCGGATCAGCATCAGGCCCCGGCCGCCGACCAGGACGAAGTAGACGGCCAGGACGGCGGCCGTGAGGAAGTACGTGATCTTCGCGCGCATGGGTACTACTGCCTGCTCATCAGCCGAGGTCGAGGAAGTGTTCCAGGCCGAAGGTGAGGCCCGGGGTCTGCGTCACGCGGCGCGCGCCGAGCAGGATGCCCGGCATGAAGCTGCTGTGGTGCAGGGAGTCGTGACGGATGGTGAGGGTCTCGCCCTCGCCGCCGAGCAGCACCTCCTGGTGGGCCAGCAGGCCGCGCAGCCGGATGGCGTGCACCGGGACGCCGTCGACGTCCGCTCCGCGGGCCCCGTCGAGGCCGGTGACGGTGGCGTCGGGCTGCGGGGCGCAGCCGGCCTCGGCGCGGGCGGCGGCGATGAGCTGCGCGGTGCGCGTCGCGGTGCCGGAGGGGGCGTCCGCCTTGTGGGGGTGGTGGAGCTCGACGACCTCGACGGACTCGAAGTAGCGGGCGGCCTGGGCGGCGAACTTCATGGTGAGGACGGCGCCGATGGAGAAGTTCGGGGCGATGAGCACACCGGTCTCCGGGGAGCCGGCCAGCCAGCCGCCGAGCTGGGCGAGGCGGTCCTCGGTCCAGCCGGTGGTGCCGACGACGGCGTGGATGCCGTGGCGGATGCAGAAGTCGAGGTTGCCCATGACGGAGGCGGGGGTGGTGAGCTCCACGGCGACCTGGGCGCCGGTCTCGGCCAGCGTCTCCAGTTTGTCGCCGCGGGAGAGGGCGGCGACCAGTTCCATGTCCTCGGCGGCCTCGACGGCCTTGACCGCCTCGGCGCCGATGCGTCCCTTGGCTCCGAGAACCGCGACCCGCAGCTTGCTGCTCATCTCGATCTTCCTTCGCTGGTCGTGGCGGCCAGGCCGCCGGTCGTACGTCGTGCGGGGCGGACGCCCGCCGGCGGCCCCGGGCGGGGCGGCCGGCGGGCGTCCGGACCTCAGACCACCGCTTCGTCGAGGCGGGCGGCCTGCTTCTCCTTCAGCGGGCCGATCACCGCGAGCGACGGGCGCTGGGCCAGGACGTCCTGGGCGACCGCGCGGACGTCGTCCGGGGTCACCGCGGCGATCCGGGCCAGCATGTCGTCGACGGACATCTGATCGCCCCAGCAGAGCTCGCTCTTGCCGATGCGGTTCATGATGGCACCGGTGTCTTCGAGGCCGAGGACGGTGGAGCCGGAGAGCTGGCCGACGGCCCGCCTGATCTCCTCGTCGGTGAGGCCGTCGGAGGCGACCTTGTCGAGCTCGTCGCGGCAGATCCGCAGCACGTCGTGGACCTGGCTGGGCCGGCAGCCCGCGTAGACGCCGAAGAGCCCGGTGTCGGCGAAGCCGGAGGTGTACGAGTACACGCTGTAGGCCAGGCCGCGCTTCTCCCGGACCTCCTGGAAGAGGCGGGAGGACATGCCGCCGCCGAGGGCGGTGTTCAGCACGCCCAGGGCCCAGCGGCGCTCGTCGGTGCGGGCCAGACCGGGCATGCCGAGGACCACGTGGGCCTGCTCGGTCTTGCGGTTGATCAGCTCGACGCGGCCGGAGGTGCGGATCCGCTTCGTGCCGCCGCGCGGGCCGATCGGCTCGGCGTCGGTGCGGGTCAGCGCGCCGGCCTTCTCGAAGGCGGCGCGGACCTGGCGGACGACCTTGTTGTGGTCGACGTTGCCGGCGGCGGCCACGACGAGGTGGGTCGGGTCGTAGTGCTTCTTGTAGAAGCGCCGGATCCGGTCGGCGGTGAGCGCGTTGATCGTCTCGACGGTGCCGAGGACGGGACGCCCCAGCGGGGTCTCGCCGAACATGGTCTGCGCGAACAGGTCGTGCACGCAGTCGCCCGGGTCGTCCTCGGTCATCGCGATCTCTTCGAGGATGACGCCGCGCTCGGCGTCGACGTCCTCCTCGCGGATCAGCGAGCCGGTGAGCATGTCGCAGACCACGTCGATGGCCAGCGGCAGGTCGGTGTCGAGCACCCGCGCGTAGTAGCAGGTGTACTCCTTCGCCGTGAAGGCGTTCATCTCGCCGCCGACCGCGTCGATCGCGGAGGAGATGTCGAGGGCACTGCGCTTCTCGGTGCCCTTGAAGAGGAGGTGCTCCAGGTAGTGCGTGGCGCCGTTCAGCGTGGGCGTCTCGTCGCGGGAACCGACGTGCGCCCAGATGCCGAACGTGGCGGAGCGGACGGAGGGCAGCGTCTCGGTGACGATGCGCAGTCCGCCGGGGAGGACCGTGCGGCGGACGGTGCCGACGCCGCCCTGCCCCTTGAGCAGGGTTTGGGTACGGGCGACGGCCCGCCCCTCCGAAGAGGGGCGGGCCGTCACACGGGAACTACGCGACGTCACTTGTCGGAGTCGTCCTTGTCGGCATCGGCGTCGGCGGCTTCGCCCTCGATCACGGGGATCAGGGAAAGCTTGCCGCGGGAGTCGATCTCGGCGATCTCGACCTGCACCTTGGTGCCGACCGCGACCACGTCCTCGACGTTCTCCACGCGCTTGCCACCGGCGAGCTTGCGGATCTGCGAGATGTGGAGCAGACCGTCCTTGCCGGGCATGAGGGAGACGAAGGCACCGAAGGTGGTGGTCTTGACGACCGTACCCAGGTAGCGCTCGCCGACCTCCGGCATGGTCGGGTTGGCGATCGCGTTGATCGTGGCGCGGGCGGCCTCGGCGGCCGGGCCGTCGGCGGCACCGATGTAGATGGTGCCGTCGTCCTCGATCGTGATCTCGGCGCCGGTGTCCTCCTGGATCTGGTTGATCATCTTGCCCTTGGGGCCGATGACCTCACCGATCTTGTCCACGGGGATCTTGACCGTGATGATCCGCGGGGCGAACGGGGACATGGCGTCCGGCGTGTCGATCGCTTCCATCATCACGTCGAGGATGTGGAGGCGGGCGTCGCGGGCCTGCTTGAGGGCGGCGGCCAGGACCGAGGCCGGGATGCCGTCGAGCTTGGTGTCCAGCTGGAGCGCGGTGACGAACTCCTTGGTGCCGGCGACCTTGAAGTCCATGTCGCCGAACGCGTCCTCCGCACCGAGGATGTCGGTGAGGGCGACGTAGTGGGTCTTGCCGTCGATCTCCTGGGAGATCAGGCCCATGGCGATGCCGGCGACGGGGGCCTTGAGGGGCACACCGGCGTTCAGCAGCGACATGGTGGAGGCGCAGACCGAGCCCATGGACGTCGAACCGTTGGAGCCGAGGGCCTCGGACACCTGACGGATCGCGTAGGGGAACTCCTCGCGGGTCGGGAGGACCGGCACGATCGCGCGCTCGGCGAGCGCGCCGTGGCCGATCTCGCGGCGCTTCGGCGAACCGACGCGGCCGGTCTCGCCGACGGAGTACGGCGGGAAGTTGTAGTTGTGCATGTAGCGCTTGCGGGTCACCGGGGAGAGGGTGTCCAGCTGCTGCTCCATGCGGAGCATGTTGAGGGTGGTGACGCCCAGGATCTGGGTCTCGCCACGCTCGAACAGCGCCGAGCCGTGCACGCGCGGGATGGCCTCGACCTCGGCGGCGAGGGTACGGATGTCCGTGATCCCGCGGCCGTCGATGCGGACCTTGTCCTTGATGACGCGCTCGCGCACCAGGGCCTTGGTCAGGCTGCGGTAGGCGGCGGAGATCTCCTTCTCGCGGCCCTCGAAGGCCGGGAGGAGCTTCTCGGCGGCGATCTCCTTGACGCGGTCCAGCTCGGCCTCGCGGTCCTGCTTGCCCGCGATGGTCAGCGCCTGGGAGAGGTCACCCTTGACGGCGGCCGCGAGGGCCTCGTACACGTCGTCCTGGTAGTCCAGGAAGACCGGGAACTCGCCCTCGGGCTTGGCGGCCTTGGCGGCCAGGTCGGCCTGGGCCTTGCAGAGGACCTTGATGAACGGCTTCGCGGCGTCCAGACCGGCGGCGACGATCTCCTCGGTCGGCGCCTCGGCGCCGCCCTTGACGAGGGCGATGGTCTTCTCGGTGGCCTCGGCCTCGACCATCATGATCGCGACGTCGCCGTCCTCCAGGACGCGACCCGCGACGACCATGTCGAAGACGGCGTCCTCGAGCTCGGTGTGCGTCGGGAACGCCACCCACTGGCCGCGGATCAGCGCGACGCGGACGCCGCCGATCGGGCCGGAGAAGGGCAGACCGGCCAGCTGGGTGGACGCGGAGGCGGCGTTGATCGCCACGACGTCGTACAGGTGGTCGGGGTTGAGGGCCATGATCGTCGCGACGACCTGGATCTCGTTGCGCAGGCCCTTCTTGAAGGACGGGCGCAGCGGGCGGTCGATCAGGCGGCAGGTGAGGATCGCGTCCTCGGAGGGCCGGCCCTCACGACGGAAGAAGGAGCCGGGGATCTTGCCGGCCGCGTACTGCCGCTCCTCGACGTCCACCGTGAGGGGGAAGAAGTCGAGCTGGTCCTTGGGCTTCTTCGACGCGGTGGTGGCGGACAGCACCATCGTGTCGTCGTCCAGGTAGGCAACGGCGGAGCCGGCGGCCTGGCGGGCCAGACGGCCCGTCTCGAAGCGGATGGTGCGGGTGCCGAAGGAACCGTTGTCAATGACGGCCTCGGCGTAGTGGGTCTCGTTCTCCACTAGCGTTTTCTCCATATTCGTCGTCTCCGTCCGCCACCCGTGTGGTGGAGGACGGTGTCGGAGAAGCGCTCCTGGCGTGCGGGCCGGTCTTCGATCGAAGCACCCGGTTCGTGGCCCGTGGGGCCTTCCGGATGCCACTACCGAGGACCGGCGGCGTAGGGAGGGCGCTCCTCCTCTTCGGTTGTGCGCTCTCCCAGACTACAAAGCGTCCGGTACGTCGCGCACGTACAGCAAAGGGAGCGGCCCCCTCAGAGTGGGGTCCGCTCCCTTCACAGCGTCTTTACTTGGCGCCGGCCGCACCGCGGCGGATGCCGAGGCGCTCGACCAGCGTACGGAAGCGCTGGATGTCCTTCTTGGCCAGGTACTGCAGCAGGCGGCGACGCTGGCCGACCAGGATCAGCAGACCACGACGGGAGTGGTGGTCGTGCTTGTGGGTCTTGAGGTGCTCGGTCAGGTCCGAGATGCGGCGGGACAGCATCGCGACCTGGACCTCGGGGGAGCCGGTGTCGCCCTCCTTGGCACCAAACTCTGCGATGAGCTGCTTCTTCGTTGCGGCGTCGAGCGGCACGCGTACTCCTCGTAATAGGTCTTCGTAGCCACCGAGTGCCCCAGGTCGAATTCTCTGGGGAGCTTCCGTAACTCGGGAGGCGGGGTCCGCTGGGCGCAGTCCACAGACCCTCTGTCGAGGAGTCCGGCGGACGCGTACACAAACGGCCGTCACACAGCGTACCAGGCTGCCGGGTCGCGGCTCTCTCAGCTGGTGAGGGAGCGGGCCCGGGAGTAGACGTCGAGCACGGCCAGGGCCAGCGGGACCAGGCTGAGCAGTACCGCGGCCTCGGTGAGGTCGAGGAGCCGTCCCCAGAAGGGTGACAGGCCCTTGCGGGGGATGACAAGCGCAATTCCGGCGAGCAGGGCCGCGCCGGCGGCGACGGCGGCGGAGAGCCAGATCGTACGGAGGTCCATGCCGCCGCGGTCGTGGTAGCGGACGAGGTCGAGGACCAGGTCGGCCGGCGGGTGCAGCGACAGGCCGAGGATCAGCAGCCCGACGGCGGCGAGGCCCGCGACCAGGGTGCACACCACCTGCGAGGTGTAGCGGAAGAGCCGGGCGCGCAGCAGCATCGCCAGGCCGGTGGCGAGGGCGAGGAGGCGGCCCCAGGTGTTGTCGGAGAAGCCGAGGACGGCGGCGGAGCCGACGGCGACCGCGGCGCAGCCGCCGACGAGACCGAGAAGCATCTCGTGGCCGCGGCGGGCCTGGGCGGCTATCTGCTCGGCGTCCAGGGGGGCGCCGGGGTCGCGCTGCTCGGAGCCGGCGGCCTCGCCGTACGGCTCGGTCTCGTACCGGTCCGGGGTCTCGTAGTCCTCTACGGAGCTCCGCGGGGCGGCGTACCCGATGGGCAGCCGGGCGAAGCGGGCGGAGAGGCCGGGGAGGAAGGCGACGAGCCCGATGGCGGCGGGTGCGCAGACGGCGGCGGTGGCGGTCGCGGAGGCGCCGGTGGCGATGGCCGTGAAGGTGGCGAGGGTGCCGGTGGCGCCGAGGAAGGTGGTGGCCACGAAGGGGGCGTCGCCGCTGGGGGTGAGCGCGACCAGGGTGACGGAGGCGACGAGGACGCAGACGCAGCCGAGCAGGAACTGCAGGCGGCCCGGTCCCTCCCCGGCGGCGGGGGCGACGATGCCGGCGCCGGCGATCAGCAGGTGCGGCAGCGCGCCGAGGCCGAGGGCGACGGCGGAGCCCCGGTCGCGGTAGACGCGGGCCCGCACTCCGGCGGCGGCGGTGAGCAGGACGCCGACGGCTCCGGCGATGACGCCGGGCAGGCCGTGCATGTCGTGCCGGACGGGGTCGGCGTACCAGAGGACGAAGCCGAGCAGGACGAGCAGAACGGCGGCGCCGGCCAGGCCCGCGCCGCGCAGCATGTCGTCGCTCCAGCGGTGCCGGTCGCGGACGACGGCGGAGGCGACGGCGTCGGAGACGTCGTCGAAGACGGCGGGGGGCAGGGACTCGGCGAAGGGGCGCAGGCTGAGCACCTCGCCGTCGAGGACCTGCTGGGCGGCGAGGCTGCGGGCGCCGTCGAGGACGGTGCCGGAGCGGCGGACCAGGTGGAAGCCGGTCGGGGCGCCGACGGGCTGGGTCTGGCCGGTGAGGCGCAGCAGCTCGGGGTAGACGTCGGCGACGGCTATGTCCTCGGGGAGGGCGACGTCGATCCGGCTGTCGGGTGCCACGACGGTGACCCTGCAGAAGCCCGTCGCCTCGGCCGTACTCACCTGTGTGACCCCCCTGGTTGGCGATGTCTCCGCCCGGCCTGACGAGGTGTCGGCGGCGTCGGATTCGCGGATGCGCATGCTGCGCGCGCCACCCTACCGGGAGTATGCGTGACTGTCGGCAAGTAGGATCACCGGCGCGGGAAGGAGACCCCCTCCCCGCCCGGGACTTGGGGGCGCCGGTTGCGACGTCCCGTCCGTTTTCGAGGGATTGATGCTCCGGTGAGCCAGATCGTCGTCAAACGCCCGCCGCGGGCCCTGCCGCCCGAAGTCCCTTCGGAGGAGCTGCGGCTGGAGGGGCCGCCGGAACTGCCGCGGGGGCAGCAGGAGGGCATGCTGATGCAGCTCCTGCCGATGCTCGGCATGGGTTCGTCGGTGGTGTTCTTCTTCATGCCGGGTGCGGCGCCCTTCATGCGCATCATGGGTGTGCTGATGCTGGCGTCCACGGTGGGAATGGTGATCGCGCAGCTGGTGCGCTTCCGGCGCGGTACGCAGGGGCAAATGGCCGATGTGCGCCGGGACTACCTCAAGTACCTCGCGCAGACGCGCCGTCAGGTACGGCGGACCGCGCGGGCGCAGCGTGACGCCCAGCTGTATCTGCACCCGGCCCCGGAGCAGTTGTGGTCGGTGGTGGCCGAGGGTTCGCGGCTGTGGGAGCGGCGCGTCGGCGACGGCGACTTCGGGCAGGCCCGGCTGGGGCTGGGCGCGCAGCGGCTGGCGACCGCGCTGGTGGCTCCGGACACGGCGCCGGTGGACGAGCTGGAGCCGCTGACGGCGGGCGCGATGCAGCGCTTCCTGAAGGTGCACTCCTCGCTGGACGGGCTGCCGATGGCGGTGTCGATCCGGGCGTTCTACCACGTGACGGTGTCCGGGGAGGCGGAGTCGGCGCGCGGGACGGCGCGGGCGCTGGTGGCGCAGCTGGCGACGCTGCACTCCCCCGAGGACCTGATGGTGGCCGTGGTGGCGGCGCCGGGTGCGGTGCCTTCGTGGGACTGGACGAAGTGGCTGCCGCACACGCAGCTGCCGGGTCAGGTCGACGGGGCGGGTACGAAGCGGCTGTTCGGCGACGACCTGGCTGAGCTGGAGGGGCTGCTGGGCTCCCGGCTGGAGGGCCGGCCGCGGTTCAGCCGCGAGGTGTCGCCGGTGCTGGACCAGCCGCACCTGGTGGTGGTGCTCGACGGCGGGATGGTGCCGCCGGACTCGGTGTTCGCGGCGGCCGAGGGGCTGCAGGGCGTGACCATGGTCGAGGTGGTCGCGGGCGAGCTCGACGAGCCGCGCGGCGGGCTGTCGGTCGTGGTGCGGCCGGGCCGGCTGCGGCTGGAGTCGGGCGGCGGCGTGGCGTACGAGGGGGTGCCGGACACCCTGTCGCTGCCGGCGGCGGAGGCGCTCGCGCGGCAGCTGGCGCCGCTGCGTACGGGCGGTGGGGACGACGACGAGCCGCTGCTGGCCAACCTGGACTTCACGGACCTGCTGAACCTGGGCGACGCGGCGCAGGTCGACGTGGCGCGGACCTGGCGGCCGCGGTCGGCCGGTGAGCGGCTGCGCGTGCCGATCGGGGTCGGCGAGGGCGGCGCCCCGGTGATGCTGGACCTCAAGGAGGCCGCGCAGGAGGGCATGGGCCCGCACGGTCTGTGCGTGGGCGCGACGGGTTCGGGCAAGTCGGAGCTGCTGCGCACGCTGGTGCTGGGTCTGGCGGTCACGCACACCTCGGAGACGCTGAACTTCGTCCTCGCGGACTTCAAGGGTGGTGCGACCTTCACCGGTATGGGGCAGATGCCGCACGTCGCGGCGGTCATCACCAACCTGGCGGACGACCTGACGCTCGTGGACCGCATGGGCGACTCGATCCGCGGTGAGCTCCAGCGCCGGCAGGAGCTGCTGCGGTCGGCGGGCAACTACGCGAACATCCACGACTACGAGAAGGCGCGCGCGGCGGGTGCCCCGCTGGAGCCGCTGGCCTCGCTGGTGCTGGTCATCGACGAGTTCTCGGAGCTGCTGACCGCGAAGCCGGACTTCATCGACATGTTCATCCAGATCGGCCGCATCGGCCGCTCGCTGGGCGTGCACCTGCTGCTGGCCTCGCAGCGCCTGGAGGAGGGCAAGCTGCGCGGGCTGGACACGTACCTGTCGTACCGGATCGGCCTGCGGACCTTCTCGGCGGCGGAGTCGAGGACCGCGATCGGCGTGCCGGACGCGTACCACCTGCCGTCGGTGCCGGGTTCGGGCTACCTGAAGTTCGGCACGGACGAGATGACGCGCTTCAAGGCGGCGTACGTGTCGGGTACCTACCGTTCGGGCGGGCCGGACCTGTCGGTCGGGCTGTTCCCGGTGGAGCGGCGGCCGGCGCTGTTCACGGCGGCTCCGGTGCCGGTGGCGTACGCGGCTCCGGACCCGGCGTACCTGGCCGCGCAGACGGAGCGGGAGGACGAGGCGCTGGCGGACACGGTGCTGGACGTGATCGTGGGCCGGCTGGAGGGGCAGGGGGTGCCCGCGCACCAGGTGTGGCTGCCGCCGCTGGACCGGGCGCCGTCGCTGGACCAGCTGCTGCCGGCGCTGGCGCCGAGCGAGGCGCGGGGCCTGCACGCGCAGGGGTACACGCGGCCCGGCGGGCTCGTCGTACCGCTCGGCCTGATCGACAAGCCGTTCGAGCAGCGGCGCGAGGTGCTGTACCGGGACTTCTCGGGTGCGGCGGGCCACATGATCGTGGTCGGCGGTCCGCAGTCGGGCAAGTCGACGCTGATGCGGACGCTGATCTCCTCGTTCGCGCTCACGCACACCCCGCGCGAGGTGCAGTTCTACGGGCTGGACTTCGGCGGTGGCAGCCTGTCGGCGGTGTCGGAGCTGCCGCACGTCGGCGGGATCGCCTCGCGCCTGGACCCGGAGCGGGTGCGCCGTACCGTCGCGGAGGTGGGGGGCATCCTCAACCGGCGCGAGGAGTTCTTCCGCGCCCACGGCATCGACTCCATCGGCACGTACCGGCGCCGGCGCGCGGCGGGCGACCTGCCGGGCGAGGCGTGGGGCGACGTGTTCCTGGTGGTGGACGGCTGGGGCACCTTCCGCAACGAGTACGACGGCCTGGAGCAGGTGGTCACCGACATCGCGTCCCGGGGTCTGGGCTACGGCATCCACGTGGTGATCACCGCGGCCCGGTACATGGAGGTGCGGGCCGCGCTCAAGGACCAGATGCTGAGCCGGCTGGAGCTGCGGCTCGGTGACGTCATGGACTCCGAGTTCGACCGGAAGGTCGCGGCGAACGTGCCGACGGGGATGCCGGGGCGCGGTCAGGTGCCGGAGAAGCTGCACTTCCTGGCCGCGCAGCCGCGGATCGACGGCGAGCACGACCCGGAGGACCTCTCGCAGGCGACGGCCGCATTCGTGTCGGCGGTCAAGCAGCACTGGTCGGGCGCCGCGGCTCCGGGCGTACGGCTGCTGCCGCGGCTGCTGCACGCGGACCAGCTGCCCAAGGGCGGGGAGCACCCCGGCGCCGGGCTGTCGATCGGCATCGACGAGACGGCGCTGGAGCCGGTGTTCATCGACTTCGACACCGATCCGTTCCTGCTCGTCTTCGGTGAGAGCGAGTCCGGCAAGACGAACCTGCTGCGGCTGATCGCGCAGCGGATCGCGGAGCGGTACACCCCGGACCAGGCGAAGCTCGTCGTGGGCGACTACCGGCGCGGTCTGCTGGGGGCGCTGCCGGAGGAGCACCTGCTGGAGTACGCGCCGATGGCGGGCTCCCTGCAGATGCACATGGAGGCGCTGGCCGGGGTGTTCGCGCGGCGGCAGCCGCCGACGGACGTCACCCCGCAGCAGCTGCGCGACCGCAGCTGGTGGACGGGCCCGGACGTGTTCATCGTCATCGACGACTACGACCTGGTGGCCACGAGCCAGGGCAATCCGCTGAACCCCCTGGTGGAGTTCCTGCCGTTCGCCCGGGACACCGGGGTCCGCTTCATCATCGCGCGCAACTCGGCGGGCGCCTCGCGCTCGATGTACGAGCCGTTCATCCAGCGGATCAAGGAGCTGGGCGCGCAGGGCCTGTTGCTGTCGGGCGATCCTTCCGAGGGCGAGCTGGTCGGCAACGTCCGGCCGCGGCCGATGCCGCCGGGCCGGGGCTACTTCGCCTCGCGCAGGCGCGGTACCCCGCTGGTGCAGCTGGGCCGGATGCCCGGCATGTGATCCGGCAGGTGTTCTCCACCCGCGGGCCCGGAACCTCTCCGGGCCCGCGGTCTTTCGGGCGCGGTCCCGGGGCCCGGTCTTCGGGTCCGGTCTCCCCGGGCGCGGTCCCGTCCTTCGAGAAAGGCGTGAACTTCGGTGATACGTGTACGTGGCCTCGGGCGCTCCGGGCGCCGGTGTGCGGCTCCGGTCGCGGCGGCGGCGGTCGCGGCCCTCCTGCTGAGCGGCTGCTCGGGCGGCGGGGACGCGCTCAGCCTCGGCTCGTTGCAGGAGAAGGCGGCGAAGATCGGCGGGGACGGGGCGGCCGACTGCCCTCTGGCGTACGACCTGGCCGGGGCGGCGAAGACCGCCGGGGTGTCCCTGGCGGCCGGGCCGGGCGACACGCAGGGCGAGGAGCCCGCCGTGACCGCCGAGGACGGGCGCGAGGCTCCCGAGGGGTCTGCGTGGGCGGCCAACCCGGGAGCGCTGGTGACCTGCACGTTCCACCTCGGGCAGGAGGACGTGGAGCTGCACACGGTGGCGACCGAGAAGGTGCAGGCGCTGTCCGTCCTCGCCCCGGTGGCCCAGCGGGCGGCCGGCATCGGCATAGACGACCTGCGCACGTTCCTGAAGGACGCGGCCGCGGCGAAGAAGGGCGTCCCGGTCGTGGCCAAGAGCGGGAACGTGGCGGCAGCGCGGCTCGGGCTCGACGGCTCGGGGGACGCGTCCCTGCTGCTGACCGTCGGGGACTCGGGCAAGAGCGGGCTGGGCGCCGAGCAGGTCGGGGCGCTGGCGAAGGCGCTCGCCGGCCAGCTCGGCTAGGCCCCGGTCGGCCCGGCCGGGGGAAACCCTCCCCCGGCGGGCCCGCAGCACCGATAATCGGCAGCGAAGACCTCAGCAGCACCGGCACCACCGAGGGAACCGAGGGAAAGGCCGCACATGGGCACCCAGCAGGAGAAGGACGAGCTGTACGCGCTCGACATCAGCGGCGTGGAGTGGGAAGGGCCGCCCGGGACCAGCCCGAGCGAGGAACGGGTCGAGATCGCGAAGCTGCCCGGCGGCGCCGTGGCCATGCGGTCCTCCCTGGACCCCGACACCGTGCTGCGTTACACGGCCGCCGAGTGGGAGGCGTTCGTGCTCGGTGCCAGGGACGGCGAGTTCGACCTGACGTAGCAGGCAGGCAGGCCGGTCGGTCGGTCGGTCGGTCGGCCTGCTGAACGCCGAAGGGGCGCGCCCGGGTTCGGGCGCGCCCCTTCGGTGCGTTCGGGCTCGGTGCTCCGGGCTCAGTAGGCCTCGGTGAACAGCTGCGAGGCCTTGATGTCGGTGGCGCGGTAGCTGCCCTTGCCGTGCTCGATCAGCTTGGCGGTTTCCTCGAGCTTGTCACGCATGTGCTCGGCGCGGCCCTTGTAGTCCTTCTGGACGCCCACGTACTTCGCGTGCGCCTCACCGTCCCAGGTGTCGGTGACGACGGTGAGCGCGGCGTCCATCTCCGCGAGGTCATCGACGATGTTCTTGGAAATCGCGCGGATCCGGTCCGCCATCTGCTGGACGGTTTCGTACCGTACCCGGGTGTGGCCGTCGGAACCAGACATGTTCTTCTCCTTGGGGCGTGGGGTGACGAGTGTTCGGATCCGGGGTCAGACGCCGTTGAGGCCGGAGGTGTTGGCCGGGGGCGCGCCGGCCTGCCCGGTGTCGGAGCCGAGCTTCCGGAAGGCCTGGAGGACCTCGTCGTCCTGGGCGTTGCTGAGGTTCTTGGTCTGCGCCACGGCGTTGTGCAGGACGCCGAGCAGCGTACGGATCCGGTCGTGGTCGCTGTTGATCATGATCTGCGCGCTCTTGAACGCGTCGGCGCCGACACCGGTCCAGCCGGCGCTCACCGTCTCGATGATGTCGGCCAGTTCGCGGGCCTGCTTGCTGACCGCCTCGGCCGTATCGGAAATCCTGGTCTTGGCCTTGACGATGGGATCGTCTGCGAGACCGAAACCGCTGTTGATGCTCACCCGAAGCTCCTCACTTCTCAATTCGCCGGCGAGACCGGCGGACTGGGTGGCGGAGCGGACGTTCCGGGGCGCGGCAGCGAGCCGCGCGCCTCTGGAATCCCCCTCCGCTTCACGCCAATCCCCCGATCACAGTCGTGAAGCCTGGCGCCACTCTAGCCACTCCAACCGCCTTGCCCAACACCGGTTGGCCGGTTCTGTGGATGAACCGTGACCGTTCACTGCAAACGGTGTCCGCGGCGGCGGGCGTCCCGGATCACGGTCGCCGTACCGGCGATGACCGCGATCAGGACGGCTCCGATCCCGAGAGCGTACGTACCGAGCCGTTCCTCGCGTTCCTGCGGGGTCTCGGTGAGGTGCATCGCCGCCGGCTGCGGGGCGGCCGCCGGGGGCGGCCCGGGGTCCGGGACGGGCTTCCTCGGGGGTTCCCGGTCCTGGGTGACCGCGCGCACCGGGTCGACGACGCCCCAACCGACGTAGTCGTCACGGCCCTTGACGGACCGCTCGGCGGTGCCCTGGATCTGCCAGACGATCTGCTCCGGCGTCCAGTCCGGGTGCTGGGCGCGCAGCAGGGCGGCGACCCCGGCGACGTACGGCGCGGAGAAGCTGGTGCCGTTGTCGACGCACTGACCGAAACCCGGGACGGTGGAGACCATGTCGACGCCGGGGGCCGCGACCGCGATGAAGTCGCCGGGCTGGGAGAACGGGGCCCGCTCGTTGTTGCGGTCCGAGGCGGCGACGGCCAGCACGCCGGGGAAGGCCGCCGGGAAGGTCCTGCGCTTCTCGCCGCTCAGGCCGTCGTTGCCCGCCGAGGCGACGACGACGACCTTGGCGTCGACGGCCCGCTTGACGGCCTTGGCGAGCTCGGAGTCCTCGCTCAGCGGTACGTCGGTGTCCTGGGAGATGTTGATGACCTGGGCGCCCTTGGACACCGCGTGGTCGATCGCCTCGCCCAGGGTCTTGGCGTTGCCCTGGCCCTGCCCGTCGTTCTGCCGGATCGGGATGATCGTGGCCTCGGGGGCCAGGCCGACGAATCCGGTGCCGTCCTGGGGGCGGGCGGCGATCAGTCCGGCCACCTTGGTGCCGTGCCCGACGGTGTCGTTCGTGCCGTCGCCGCCCTTGGGGTCGACGTAGTCCTTGCCGGCGCCGGTGTCGACGGCGCCGGACAGCTGCGGGTTGGCCCGGTCCACTCCGGTGTCGATGACGGCGACCCGGACGCTGGCGCCCTTGGCGTCCTTGCCCTTGGACTCGGCCCAGAGCGCGTCGAGCAGGAGCCGCTGGAGGGCCCAGGGACGGTCGGCGATCTGCTTCTTCATGGGGTACGTGCACTCGCCGGCGCCCGCGAGCCGCAGGGCCGGGGTGGCGGCCGTGCTCGCGGCGGCGGCCGCGACGGGCCCGGACAGGGCGAGGAGGGCGAGGGCCAGGGAGAGCGCGGGGAGCGCGCGGCGCGCGGGTGTGGACATGGCCGGCTCCCTCATGAACCCTGCGGCTGGCGCGACGAGTTGGTGTCCAGGCGGGGCCCCTTGGAGAGGAACTCCGACCAGGCGATGGGCACCATGGCCGGGACGACCCCGCCGTAGCCGAGCCGGATCTGCGCCTGGCTGGCCTCGGGCCGGCCGTCGGAGCCGGCGCCCTGCTGCTGGTCGGGCGCGCCGATCTTCGACTTCTCGGCGTCGCTGTCGCCGTTGGCCTGGACGGCGTACCGCAGCCCGGTGTCGGTGACGAGGAACAGGGCGCCGCCCGCGCTTGTCTGCTTGCCCTGGATCTGGGTGTAGAGCAGGCCGGAGCCGGGGGTGACGTACGCGCTCGTGCCGCTGGCGGCGATGTCCACGGGGAATCCGGTGCCGGCCCAGGTGCTCAGGGTCTGGTTGCCCTGACCGTCGACGGAGCGCAGCACGTTGCAGACGGTGTCGCGGTCGCCGGAGCCCGAGCCGGAGCCGCCCGCGCCCGGGGTGGTGCCCGCGGCCGCCGGGGCCCGGTTGATCTGGGCGGACTTCTTCAGCGGCCACTTGGCGTCGGCCTTGAAGGCGGTGGCCTCCGGGTTGAGGGACTGCAGGTCCACCTCGTGCGGCTTGCCGTTCATGTTGAGCACGTCGGTCGCGGGCGAGGAGATCAGCAGCCAGGCCACGAAGTCGGAGACCGGCGCGACCCGGCCGGGCAGCACCACGTAGTGCTGGGTGCCGGAGCCCGTCTGGGCCAGCAGCACCATGCCGACCTTGTTGTCGGCGGAGCCCAGCCCCTGCACCCCGGCGTCCGGTCCGGCGGTGGCCGGCAGCCGCGGGAACTCCAGCGGGTCCCCCGAGTTGAGGGTCGCCAGCCACTCCTCGGTGACCTGCTGCGGGACCGCCCCGGAACCGACGAGGGCGTTGGTGATCTTCCCGGCGTCGGGGGTGCCCTCGGGGAACTTGTACTTCGTCCCCGTCGTGTCGACGAGGTAGCGCTCCTTGGACCCGCCGGAGCTCTGGACGTACAGCACCTGGCCGTCGGTGACCTTGCGGGCGTCGTCCATCAGGCCCGCCTCGCGGTCGGCGAGGACGAAGGCGGCGGTCTGCACGCCCTGCCCGTTGCCGCCGGGCTGCTGGCAGACGGCCCAGCGCTTGGCCTTGGCCGCGTCCGCCGTGGCGGGGAGCCGGTCCGGGGCGTACGGGATGCCGATGATGGGGCCGCGCGGCGGCTTGCCCGCGTCCAGCACCTTGTCCTCGACCTGGATGACCTTGAACTTCTGCGGGTCCAGCAGGAGCCGGGCCGAGGCCAGGTTGAGCACGGGGTGCAGCCGCGTCTGGCTCTTGCCGTTGACCTTGGTGGTGAGGACGACGTAGCGGGTCGTCGACTGCTTGCCGACGATGACGGCGGTGCCGGGGGCGTCCCAGCCCTTGGGCGCCTGCGGTTTGAACATGCCCCAGGCGCCGAACCCGGCGAGCACGACCATGGCGACGATCGCCCCGGGCAGGACGGCGCGCAGCGGCCGGGGGGCGCCCTCCTCGGTTCCCGTGGCGGAGGGCTGGAGGAACGCCGCCACGGTACGCCGCTTCGCAAAGGTGTACGCGTTGAGCTCATCGCGTCGTGATGCCATGACCGCCTGCTTCTCCCCCGCACGGCCCGGTCGGTGAGTACGGTCCCCGGGCCTCGATTGTCGGACCGGGGACCTACTATGCCTCTTGACGGAGCGTGGACAGGGGCCGGGTAGGGTGCGGTTGCCTCTCGGCACCTCCGGCACCGGGGAAATCAGGGCTTGTTGGGGTGGATTGGGGAGATTCCGGGGGCATGCGGCGGATGCCGCGCGTCCCGGAGTCCCTCGGGGTCCGCCCCCGGAAAGGGAAGGTGCGCGAGTGATGGCCACCGCGACGGAGCCGCAGGCGGCCGCGGCCGCACCCGCACGCGGCGGGGTGACGCCGCATCCGAAGTCCAGCCCGGGGCGGTTCGGTCCGTTCCGATTGCAACAGCTCGTACTCCTCCAGCTGGCGGCGGCCGGGCTGCTGGTGGCGTGGGTGGTCGGACCGCTGCTGCTGGTTCCCGCCGGCGTGCTCGCGGTGGTCCTGGTGGTCCTCGCCGTCGTACGCAGGCACCAGCGCTCCCTGCCCGAGTGGATCGGGGGCGCGCTGGCGCTGCGGGCCCGGCGGCGCCGGGCCGCCTCCGCGACCGTGCCCGCGGGCACCGAGCCGGGGCTGGCCCCGCTGGTCGAGGCCGATCCGGCGCTGCGGACGCTGACCTTCAGCGACCGGGACCGGCGGCCCGTCGGGATGATCGGCGACGGCACCTTCCTGACGGCGGTCGTCCAGGTGGACATGGATGCCACCGCGCTGCGGCCCGAGCGGGGGGCGCGGCCGCTGCCGCTGGCGGCCGTCCGGGACGTCCTCGAAGTCGACGGCATCAGGCTGGAGTCCGCGCAGCTGGTGCAGCACACCCAGCCGGCGCCCGCGCCGCACCTGCCGGCCCAGTCGATGGCCACCCGCAACTACGCGCCGCTTCAGGCCCTGACGGGCAGTCCGGCGGTGCGGCTGACGTGGATCGCGCTCAAGCTGGACCCGGAGCTGTGCCCGGAGGCGGTCGCCGCGCGCGGCGGCGGGCTCGCGGGCGCCCAGCGGTGCGTGGTGCGGGCCGCGGACCAGCTGGCGAGCCGGCTGGCCGGGGCCGGGTTCCGGGCCACCGTGCTGACGGAGCAGGAGCTGACGGCCGCGCTGGCGACGTCCTCGTGCGCGAACCCGATGGCGATCACCCAGGCGGGACGCTCGGCGAGCACGGGCCGGCGTACGGAGGAGACCCCGCGGGCCTGGCGGTGCGACGACCGGCGGCACACCACGTACTGGATAGGCCGCTGGCCGCAGTTGGGCGGCGCCGGTGCGGCGCTGCCGCAGTTCGTGGCGCTGCTGACCTCGCTGCCCGCGCTGGCGACGAACTTCAGCCTGACGATGGCCCCGGCCGAGCGGCACGGCGTCACGCTGACCGGGCACGTCCGGGTCACCGGGCGCAGTGACGAGGAGCTGGTGGCGGCCCGCCGCGAACTGGAGCGGACGGCGCGGGGCGTGAAGACCGGGCTGGTGCGGCTCGACCGTGAACAGGTGCCGGGGCTGCTGGCCTCGCTGCCGCTGGGAGGGGCGCGATGAGGGGCGGATACGGGCTGCTGGGGCCGCGCCGGGAGCGGCACGTGGTGCCGGCGGCGGATCTGGACGCGCTGGCGCTGCCCGTCGGCGACGACGGGGTCGTCATCGGCGTGGACGCGGAGGGACACCCGGCGGTGCTCGGCGTCAACCGGCCGACTCCGTACGAGGTGACGCTGATCGGCGGTCTGTGGACGGCCCAGGTGCTGGCGCTGCGCGCGGCGGCCACGGGCGCGCGGATCGCGGTGGAGACGGGGCGCGGGCAGGTCTGGTCCGGGCTCGCGCAGGCGGCGGGCGGCGGGCAGCCGTGCGTGACGCTGCACGACGTGGGCCGGGTGCCGCCGCAGGGCGCCTCGGCGGGCAGCCCGGTGCTGGTGGTCCGCGACTGCGGCATGCGGCCGCCGCGCGGCCGGGTGGTGGCGGGACCCTGGCAGTCCGTACTGACGCTGCTGCCGTACCTGAGCCCGGCGGCGCCGCGGCTGCTGCGGAACTCCTCGCTGGTGGGTGTGCAGCGGGTGTCCCCGGACGAGGCGCAGGAGATCGGCCGGCTGATGAACCTGCCGCGTCCGGCGGTGGATTCGCTGCCGACGCTGGGTGACGGGGTCACCCTGTGGTGCACTCCGCGCGACCGGCAGTTCGTGATGACCCAGGGCACGGAGGCGGAGACGGGCCTGCTGGGACCGTCGCGCCGGATCGACTGACCGGGTGCCGGTGGTCCGGTGGTCAGGTCGCCCGGAGACGCGCCGCGGCGCGGCGGCCGCCACCGGGGCGGACTCCGGTGCGGACTGCCGTGCCGGGGCACGATTAGGCTGAGTGTGGGCGTGGCGTCGAGGCGGGCGCCGGACCAGTGTTCGACAGACCAGGAGGACCAGTGAGCGGCGATCGGAACGAGAGGCGCGGCGGGACGTGGGACGTCCCGACGGACGATCAGTCCGACGCGGAGTCCGAGGTGACGGGCGAGTTCACCATCGACTACACCCCGCCCGCCTGGTACACGCAGGGCGCGGCCTCCGCCCCGGCCACACCGGTGCCGGGTCTGCCCGAGGGCAGCGGCTTCGAGCCGCACCGCCCGACGGACGTGGTGTCGCCCCCGACCATGCGGATCGCCCCTCCTGTCCCCCGGACCCCTTCCGCCGAAACCCCGGCCCCCGCGACCCCGGTCGCCGACGTCCCGGCACCCGAGCCGCACCCGGCCGTCCCGCCGGCCCCCGTCGAGGCCCCGGCCCCAATCACCGCGGTTCCCGCTCCGGTGGCCCCGGTTGTCGACACCCCGGCCCCCGAGCCGGTCGCCGAGACCCCGGCCCCGGTGGCCGACGCCGTCCCGGCCCCGCCGGCTCCCGTCGAGGCTCCGGCCCCGGCCCCCGCGCCGTTCGCGGCCCCCGAGCCGGTCGCCGAAACCCCGGCCCCGGCACCGGCCCCGGTCCCGGCCGACCTTCCGGCCCCGCCGGCCCCCTTCGAGGCCCCGGCTCCCGCTCCCGCGCCGTTCACGGCCCCCGAGCCGGTCGCCGAGTCCCCGGCCGACGCCGTCCCCGCGCCCGAGCCGCACCCGGCCGCCCCGCCGGCCCCCGCCGAGGCCCCGGCCCCGTTCCCCCCGGCTCCCGCTCCGGTGGCCCCGGTCGACGCCGTCCCGGCGCCCGGGCCGTACCAGGGCGTGTCCGCGCCTGCTCCGTTCGGGGGACACGCTCCGGTTGACGCCGCGCCCGCCGTGGACAACCCGTACGCCCCCGTGCCGGGCCCCGGCACTGATCTGCCCTCGCTGCCGCCGCAGTTCGCGGCTTCCGGGCAGCAGGACGGCTACGGGTTCCCGCCCTCCACCCCGGAGCAGCCGCAGCCGCAGCAGTCGCCGCCTCCGCACGGGTACGGGTTCCCGCCCGCTCCGGCTCCCCAGCCGCAGCCCCAGGCCCAGGCCCAGGCCCAGCCGCAGGCCCCGTACGACCCCCGCGCCCAGGCACAGTGGCAGCAACCGCAGGCGCAGGCGCAGTACGACCCCCGCTACCCGGCCGGCCAGGCCACCGGTGGGGCGCCCCTCGGCTACACCGCCGCCGTCGAGCTGTCCTCCGACCGCCTGCTGCGCGGCAAGCAGAAATCCAAGCCCCAGCGCTCCCCGTTCCGTTTCGGCGGCAAGGCGGCCGAGGCCGAGCGGCTGCGCAAGCTGGAGCAGATCCGTACGCCGGTGATGTCCTGCTACCGCATCGCCGTCATCAGCCTCAAGGGCGGCGTCGGCAAGACCACGACGACCACCGCGCTCGGCGCCACCCTCGCCACCGAGCGCCAGGACAAGATCCTGGCCATCGACGCGAACCCCGACGCCGGAACCCTCGGCCGCCGGGTGCGCCGCGAGACCGGCGCCACGATCCGGGACCTGGTCCAGGCGATCCCGTACCTGCACTCGTACATGGACATCCGGCGGTTCACCTCGCAGGCGCCCTCCGGCCTGGAGATCATCGCCAACGACGTGGACCCGGCGGTCTCGACGACCTTCAACGACGAGGACTACCGCCGCGTCATAGAGACGCTCGGCCGCCAGTACCCGATCATCCTGACCGACTCGGGCACCGGCCTCCTCTACTCCGCCATGCGCGGCGTCCTGGACCTGGCCGATCAGCTGATCATCATCTCGACGCCCTCCGTGGACGGGGCGAGCAGCGCGAGCACCACGCTCGACTGGCTCTCGGCGCACGGGTATTCCGACCTCGTCTCGCGTTCCCTCACCGTCATCTCGGGGGTCCGCGAGACCAGCAAGATGATCAAGACCGAGGACATCGTCCAGCACTTCGAGACCCGTTGCCGCGGTGTGGTCGTGGTCCCGTTCGACGAGCACCTCGCGACCGGCGCCGAGGTCGACCTCGACCTGATGCGGCCCAAGACGCGCGAGGCGTACTTCAACCTCTCCGCGCTCGTCGCCGAGGACTTCGTCCGCGCGCAGCAGCAGGCTCCCCAGGCCCACTGGGGCGCACCGCAGCAGCAGGCCCCGCAGTCGGCTCCCCAGCAACTCCAGCAGCCCCAGGCGCCGCAGCAGCCGTACCCGTACCAGCAGCAGCCCCCGCAGCAGCCTCAGCCGTACGCGCAGCCCTACCCGCAGCCGGGGCAGCCCCCGCGCGATCCGCGCCTCGGCTGACGGACACGGCAACGCGAAGGGCCCGTACCCCCTGGAACCCAAGTCCCAGGACGGTACGGGCCCTTGCCCGTTGCTCTGCCGCCTACTGAACGCGGCGCGGCGCGTCGTACGTCTCCGTCAGCACCCGCGCCCGCTTCACGTCGTCCGCGATCGCCTCCAGCAGCCCGTCCAGCGACTCGAACTTCGCCATCCCCCGCACGTACGCGAGGAAGTCGACGGTCACGTGCTTGCCGTACAGGTCCAGCCCGATCCGGTCGATCGCGTACGCCTCCACGGTCCGGTCGGTCGCGTCGAACTGGATGTTCGTGCCGACCGAGATCGCCGCCGGCATCCGCTCGCCGTCCGCCGTCAGCCAGCCCGCGTACACCCCGTCCGCCGGGATCGCGGTGTGCGGCCGCGTCTCCACGTTCGCCGTGGGGTAGCCGAGCTCGCGCCCGCGCTGCGCACCGCGCACCACGACGCCCTCGACCCGGTGCGGCCGGCCGAGGATCTCGGCCGCGCCGTCCATGTCGCCCTCGGCGACGAGCCGGCGCGCCAGCGTCGAGGAGAACGGCACGCCGCCGCCCGCCTCGCCCCGCTCGACGAGGTCCACGACGTCGACCTCGTAGTCGTACGTGCCGCCCAGCTCGCGCAGGAAGTGCACGTTCCCGGCGGCCTTGTGGCCGAAGCGGAAGTTCGGGCCCTCGATGACGGCGCGCGCGTGCAGCTTGTCGACGAGCACCTTCACGATGAAGTCCGCCGGGGACAGCTGCGAGAACTCCGCCGTGAACGGCAGGATCAGCAGCGCGTCGACACCCAGTCCGGCCATCAGCTCGGCCCGCCGGTCGTACGGCGCCAGGATCGGCGGGTGGCTGCCGGGCCGCACGACCTCGCTGGGGTGCGGGTCGAAGGTGACGACGACCGAGGGGACGCCGAGCTCACGGGCGCGGGCCACGGCCCGTCCGATGATCAGCTGATGTCCCCGGTGCACGCCGTCGTAGGAGCCGATGGTGACGACGCTGCGTCCCCAGTCCTGGGGGATGTCCTCCAAGCCACGCCAGCGCTGCACTGTGACCGCTCCTCGCCCGAACCCGTGTAGTCCCTGTACTGATTGCAGGTCTAAGACTGCCATGCCGGTGCGCGGCGACCCGCATCGGCGTCCGGCTCCCGGCCGCTCCGCGTCGGGTTGCGGCTCAGGTCACATCCGGGCGGGCGCGGCGAAAGCGCCCCCTTACGCTCCTCCAGTCACTCCGAGCGCCTGCTCGGACGGGTGAAGAGGAGGGTCCGGGTGGATAGACACCTACCCGAGGGGGATCGTGGAGCGGTGAGCGGCAGGCACTGAGCGCTCACCGCTCCACGTCAACCGGGCTCCGTGCTCAGACGAAGACCGCGAGCGACTTCGCCTTGCCGCCCTTGCTCTCCACGAGCCCGAGCAGCTGCCCCTCCGGCCCGTAGACAGCGACGGTGCGGCCTTCCGCGTACTCGTCCGGCATGTCGATCCGTACGCCGTTGGCGAGCAGCGAGGCCCGCCGCGCGTCCAGGTCCCAGCGCGGGAACGCAGCGGCCGCCGCCTCGCCGATCGGCATGACGGTCAGCTCCTCCTGGAGCTGGTCCAGGGTCCGCGCCCGGTCGAGCTTGTACGGCCCGACGCGGGTGCGCCGCAGCGCGGTGAGGTGACCGCCGACGCCGAGGTCGGCGCCGAGGTCGCGCGCCAGGGCGCGGATGTACGTACCGCTGGAGCAGACGACGGAGACGACGAGGTCGACGACCTTGGTGCCGTCCTCGGCCTCCGCGTCCCGCATGTCGTACACCTGGAACGACGAGATGGTCACCGGCCGGGCCGGGATCTCGAAGTCCTCGCCGTCACGGGCGCGCTTGTAGGAGCGCACGCCCTTGATCTTGATGGCGCTGACCTTGGACGGGACCTGCATGATCTCGCCGGACAGCTTGGCGATGCCCTTGTCGACGGCCTCGCGGGTGACCCCGGAGGCGTCCGTCGACGAGGTGATCTCGCCTTCGGCGTCGTCGGTGAGGGTGTCCTGCCCGAGACGGATCGTCCCGAGGTACTCCTTCTCCGTCAGCGCCAGGTGACCCAGCAGCTTGGTCGCCCTCTCGACGCCGAGCACGAGGACGCCCGTGGCCATCGGGTCGAGCGTGCCGGCGTGCCCGACGCGGCGGGTCTTGGCGATCCCGCGCATCTTGGCCACGACGTCGTGCGAAGTGAAGCCGGAGGGCTTGTCGACGATGACGAGCCCTCCCGCGGCCTCCGGCCCGGAGGTGCCCCCCGGCTTCTTTCCTGCCTGCCTGCTCATTCCGCGGCTGCGTCCTCGTCGTCGTCGCCCGGCTTCTTGTACGGGTCGGCCTCACCGGCGTACGTGGCGCCGGAGGAGACCTCGCGCACCTGGGCGTCGGAGGAGCGCGCCTTGTCGAGGAGGTCCTCGATGGTCTTCGCGTTCTCCGGGAGGGCGTCCGCGACGAAGGTCAGGGTGGGCGTGAACTTGGTTCCCGCCGCCCGGCCGACCGCGGAACGCAGCACGCCCTTGGCGCTCTCCAGGCCCGCTGCCGCGCTGGCCCGGTCCTCGTCGTCGCCGTAGACCGTGTAGAAGACCGTGGCCTCCCGCAGGTCGCCGGTGACGCGGGTGTCCGTGATGGTCACGTGCGTACCGAGGCGGGGGTCCTTGACTCCGCGCAGCAGCTTCTCGGCCACCACCTCCCGGATGAGGTCCGCCAGCTTCTTCGCCCGCGCATTGTCGGCCACTGGTCCGTCTCCTTCTTCTGTCTTGCAGACAAGCTATAAGTCAGTCTTCATCACCGTGGAGGCGCCGTCGTACCGACAGCAGTTCCACTTCTGGACGCGCCGCGACCAGCCGCTCGCAGCGGTCCAGTACGTCCGACACGAACCCCGCGTCCCCGCTCACCAGGGCGACCCCCAGGCGAGCCCTGCGGTGCAGATCCTGGTCGCCCACCTCGGCCGCGCTCACGGAGAACTTGCGTTGGAGCTCGGCGACGATGGGCCGGACGACGGAGCGTTTCTCCTTCAGCGAGTGAACGTCGCCGAGGAGCAGATCGAAGGACAGAGTCCCCACGTACATGCAGTTCCGGATATCCCGCCGGTGCGGGTTCGGTGGCCTGCCGGCCGTCGCTCGGCAGGGTCACCAGAACCGTACACGCAACGGCCGGGGCCGATCGACGGATATTCCGCCGACCGGCCCCGGTGTACGACACGGTGCGAACCGCCTCGCGCTTACGCGCGCGGCTTCTCGCGCATCTCGTACGTCGCGATGACGTCGTCGATCTTGATGTCGTTGTAGGAACCGAGGTTGATACCGCCCTCGAAGCCTTCGCGGATCTCGGTGACGTCGTCCTTGAAGCGGCGCAGACCGGAGATGGTGAGGTTCTCGGCGATGACCTTGCCATCGCGCAGGAGCCGCGCCTTGGTGTTGCGCTTGACCTCGCCGGAGCGGATGAGAACACCCGCGATGTTGCCCAGCTTGGACGAGCGGAAGATCTCGCGGACCTCCGCCGTACCGAGCTCGACCTCTTCGTACTCCGGCTTGAGGAGACCCTTCAGGGCCGCCTCGATCTCCTCGATGGCCTGGTAGATCACCGAGTAGTAGCGGACGTCGACGCCCTCGCGGTCCGCCATCTGCGCGGCACGGCCGGCCGCACGGACGTTGTAACCGATGACGATGGCGTCGGAGCCCATCGCCAGGGAGATGTCCGACTCGGTGACCGCACCCACACCGCGGTGCAGGACGCGGATGTCGACCTCTTCGCCGACGTCGAGCTGGAGCAGCGAGGACTCGAGAGCCTCGACCGCACCGGACGCGTCGCCCTTGATGATGAGGTTGAGTTCCTGGACCAGACCGGCCTTGAGGACCGAGTCGAGGTCTTCCAGGGACACCCGGCGGACACGCTTGGCGAAGTTGGCGTTGCGCTCACGCGCAGCACGCTTCTCGGCGATCTGACGGGCGGTGCGGTCCTCGTCGACGACGAGGAAGTTGTCGCCGGCGCCGGGGACGTTGGTGAGACCCAGGACCAGGACGGGGGTCGACGGACCCGCTTCCTCGACGTTGTTGCCCTTGTCGTCGAGCATGGCGCGCACTCGGCCGTAGGCGTCGCCCACGACCATCGTGTCGCCGACGCGGAGGGTACCGCGCTGGACGAGGACGGTGGCGACGGCACCGCGGCCGCGGTCGAGGTGGGACTCGATCGCAATACCCTGAGCGTCCTGCTCGGGGTTGGCGCGGAGGTCGAGCGAGGCGTCGGCGGTGAGGACGACGGCCTCCAGCAGGGAGTCGATGTGCAGACCCTGCTTGGCGGAGATGTCGACGAACATCGTGTCGCCGCCGTACTCCTCGGCGACCAGACCGAACTCGGTGAGCTGACCGCGCACCTTGACCGGGTCGGCACCCTCGACGTCGATCTTGTTGACCGCGACGACGATCGGGACGCCGGCGGCCTTGGCGTGGTTGAGCGCCTCGATCGTCTGCGGCATGACGCCGTCGTTGGCCGCGACCACGAGGATCGCGATGTCGGTCGACTTCGCACCACGGGCACGCATGGCGGTGAACGCCTCGTGACCCGGGGTGTCGATGAAGGTGATCTTGCGCTCTTCACCGTTGACCTCGGTACCGACCTGGTACGCACCGATGTGCTGCGTGATGCCACCGGCCTCGCCCGCGACGACGTTCGTCTTGCGGATGGCGTCGAGCAGTCGGGTCTTACCGTGGTCGACGTGACCCATGACGGTCACGACCGGCGGACGCGGCATGAGGTATTCCTCGCCGCCCTCGTCCTCGCCGAACTCGATGTCGAAGCCCTCGAGGAGCTCGCGGTCCTCTTCCTCCGGGCTGACGATCTGAACGACGTAGTTCATCTCGCCGGCCAGCATTTCGAGGGTCTCGTCGGAGACGGACTGCGTGGCAGTGACCATCTCGCCGAGGTTCATCATCACGGCGACGAGCGACGCCGGGTTGGCGTTGATCTTCTCCGCGAAGTCGGTGAGGGAGGCACCGCGCGACAGGCGCACGGTCTCGCCGCCACCGCGCGGCAGCATCACGCCGCCGACGGACGGGGCCTGCATGGCCTCGTACTCCTGGCGCCTCTGACGCTTGGACTTGCGACCACGACGGGCCGGACCGCCGGGACGGCCGAAGGCACCCTGCGTGCCACCACGGGCACCGGGACCACCGGGACGCCCGCCGAAGCCGGGACGACCGCCGCCACCGGCACCGGCCGGACCGCCGCCGAAGCCGCCGCCACCGGGACGGGGGCCACCGAAGCCGCCACCGCCGCCGGGACGCGAGCCCGGACCGGCCGGACGGCCGGCGAAGCCGCCGCCCGCGGGACGACCGGCACCGCCGGGACGACCCGCGCCACCCGCACCGGGACCACGGCCACCGGGGCCGCCACCGGGACGGGGACCGGGACCACCGGCAGCGGGACGCTGCGGCATCATGCCCGGGTTCGGACGGTTACCACCGGGGGCACCGCCCGGACGCGGGGCGCCGCCCTGCGGACGGGGCATGCCGCCCGGGGTCGGACGACCCGCACCGGGACCCTGCGGACGCGGAGCGCCACCGGGACCACCCTGCGGGCGGGGAGCACCCTGGCCGCCGCCGGCGCCGGGGGCACCGGGACGGGGAGCGCCGGCCGGACGGGGCGCCTGCGGGCGCGCCATGCCGGTGGAGCCACCAGAGGTGAACGGGTTGTTGCCCGGACGGGGACCGGCCGGACGGGCGCCCTGGGGACGCGGGGCCTGAGCACCCTGGGGGCGCTGGCCCGGAGCACCGGGAGCGGTGCCGGCCGGACGCGGAGCGCCGGGACGGGCACCGGCCTGGCCACCCTGGGCCGCCGGACGCTGCTGCGCCGGACGGGGGCCGGGGGCCGCGGCGGGACGCTCGGTGCGCGCCGGGGCGGCCGGGGCCGCCGGAGGCGCGGAGAACTCGGTCGCCACGGGAGCCGCCGGAGCGGGCTTCGGGGCGGCCGGAGCCTTGGGACCGGGACGCGGGCCGGGGGCGGCCGGGGTCACCGGGGCGCTGACGGCCGGAGCCTCGGCAGCGGCGGGCTTGGGAGCCACCGGTGCGCCGGGCTTCGGGGCAGCAGGACGTGCCGCGGCGGCCGGGGAGGGCGCCGCGGGCTTGGCGGGCGCGGCCTTGCGGGGCGCGCCGGGCTTCGCAGCGGACTTGCCGGCGTTGCCGCCGGGCCCCTGCAGTGCGTCAGTCAACTTGCGTACAACCGGCGCCTCGATCGTCGAGGACGCCGAACGGACGAATTCACCGAGTTCTTGGAGCTTGGCCATGACGACCTTGCTCTCCACCCCGAACTCCTTGGCGAGTTCGTATACCCGGACCTTAGCCACTTCGCTCCTTTTAGGTCCGGGTTACGCCGGACCGTCGCTACTTCATGGGCGTACTCATCGCGTACTCATCGAGTGCTCATCGCAATCTCGACCTACTTCCAACTCGCGAGGTACCTGACCGCACGGGGTATCCGTGCCGTACTACTTCTTACGGTGTCGCCCCGGCCTCACCGGCCAGGGCTTTGCGCAGTTCCGTCGTGTCGAGCGTTCCGGCGGACCGGAGGGCCCGGGGGAACGCCCGGCGGCGGACCGCCTGGTCGAGGCAGACCGCGGCGGGGTGCACGTACGCACCCCGGCCGGGCAGCGTACCGCGTGTATCGGGGACGCATTCGTCCCCGATCGCCACGATGCGCAGCAGATCGCTCTTGGCCGCTCGCTCCCGACACCCCACACAGGTGCGTTCGGGGCATGCGCGGGCTTGCGTCCGGCCAGACACGCCTAAGTCTACCTCCCCGCACCGACCTCTCCCCCGACAAGTTACGGGCGAAAGATCGAACGGACGTCGTTGTTGTCCTGATCCTTGCGGGACCGGATGGATCGGATCCCGGCCCGCGGGATCCCTGTCTACCGGCCGGAAGCACCGGCCGGTAGCGGTTTTATTCCCCGCGCCGGTCCCGGTCCGCGCCTTCGGCGGGCTCGGTGTCCGGGCGGATGTCGATGCGCCAGCCGGTGAGCCGCGCGGCGAGGCGGGCGTTCTGGCCCTCCTTGCCGATGGCCAGCGACAGCTGGTAGTCGGGAACGGTCACCCGCGCGGAGCGGGTGTCCCAGTCGACGACCTCGACCTTGCTCACCCGGGCGGGTGACAGGGCGTTGGCGACCATTTCCGCCGGGTCGTCCGACCAGTCGACGATGTCGATCTTCTCGCCGTGCAGCTCGGCCATGACGTTGCGCACACGGGCGCCCATCGGGCCGATGCAGGCGCCCTTCGGGTTGAGTCCGGCGCGGGTGGACCGTACGGCGATCTTGGTGCGGTGACCGGCCTCACGGGCGATCGCGCAGATCTCGACGCTGCCGTCGGCGATCTCCGGGACCTCCAGGGCGAACAGCTTCTTCACCAGGTTGGGGTGGGTCCGCGACAGGGTCACGGACGGGCCGCGGACACCCTTCGCCACCCGCACGACGTACGTCTTCAGACGCAGGCCGTGCGTGTAGTCCTCACCGGGGACCTGCTCCTGCACGGGCAGGATGGCCTCCAGCTTGCCGATGTCGACGAGGACGTTCTTGGGGTCCTTGCCCTGCTGGACGACACCGGTGATGACGTCGCCCTCGCGGCCGGCGAACTCGCCGAACGTCAGGTCGTCCTCGGCGTCGCGCAGACGCTGCAGGATCACCTGCTTGGCGGTCGTCGCGGCGATCCGGCCGAAGTCCGACGGGGTGTCGTCGAACTCCTTGGGCTCCTGCCCCTCTTCGAGGTCCCTCGGGTCTTCCGTCGCCCATACGACCACGTGACCGTTGGTGCGGTCGAGCACGACGCGGGCACGCCGGAAGCTGCCCTCGGTGCGGTGGTACGCGATGAGGAGGGCCGACTCGATCGCCTCGACGAGCAGGTCGAAGGAGATCTCCTTCTCCCGGACCAGACCCCGCAGGGCACTCATGTCGATGTCCACGGCTACGCCTCCTCTTCCTTCTTGTCCTTGCGGTTGAACTCGATCTCGACACGCGCCTTGGCGATGTCGGTGAAAGCGATGCGGCGGGCGGTCGCCTTGCGGCCCTTCACGCCCGGAACTTCGAGGTCCATGCCCTCGTCGTCGACGTCGAGGATGCGGGCGACCAGTTCCCCGGCACCCTTGTCGTCCCCGGCGGTCAGCTGGAACTTCACGAGACGGCCGAGGGCACGGACGTAGTGGCGGTGCTCGGTCAGCGGGCGGTCGGCGCCCGGCGAGCTCACTTCGAGGACGTACTCGTCCTCGCCCATCACGTCGGATTCATCGAGCTGGTCGGAGATCTCGCGGCTCAGCTCGGCACAGGTGTCCAGCTCCACGCCCTCGTCGGAGTCCACGATGACCCGCAGCATCCGGCGCTTGCCCGCCTTGGACATCTCGATGTCTTCGAGGTCCAGGCCCTTGGCGGCGACGAGCGGCTCCAGCAATCCGCGCAGCCTGTCGCTCTGGGTGGTGCTCATCCGGGTGACTCCTCGGCCGCGTGTGCTGTTGTGGTTTCCGTCGTGTGTCAGGTCAAAGGGTATCCGGTCGCGGAGGGTGTTGCCGTCCGCGCTCCGGAGGGGCCCCCGGGTACCGTGATCACACGTTGCCCCGCCCATCACCCCGAGGACGTCGCCGTGCCCTGGACACAGACCTTGAGGCCCTCGCGAAGGAGTCTGCTCACCGGAGCCGCCGGCGTGGCCGGCGGCGCGCTGCTCGCCGGGTGCTCCGACGGGAGCGGCTCCTCGGACGCGGACACCGGAGTTCCACTCGAACGGCGGATGCGCGAGGCGGCCGTCCGTGACAGCGAGCGACTGCTGGAACGTTACGACGCCACCGCCGCCGCCCATCCGGACCTGGCGGCGCGGCTGGCCCCGCTGCGCGGGGCGGTCGCGGAGCACACCGGGGCGCTGGCCGTCGCGGGCCCGGTGAAGACCGGTCCTTCCGCCTCTCCCTCGGTGTCCGGCTCGCGCTCCGGTGCGTCCCGTTCGCCGTCCGCTTCGGCGCCCGCTTCGGCGCCCGCCGGCGCGGCCGCGGCGCCCAGTGCGGCGGCCGTCCCGGCGAAGCCCGCCGAGGCGCTGACCGCGCTCGCCGACGCCGAGCGGTCGCTGGCGGAGGCCCGGACGGTCGCCCTGGCCGGCGCCCCCGGGGAGCTGGCGCGGCTGCTGGCCTCGGTGGCGGCGTGCGGCGCCGTCCACGCGTACCTGCTGACCTCGACCCCGGGAGCCGCCTCGTGAAGCCCGAACCCTCCCCCGCCGGCCGGGCCCTGGTCGCGGCGCAGTCCGCGCTCGCGGCCGAGCACGCGGCCGCGTACGGCTACGGCGTGATCGGCGCCCGGGCCTCCGGGGCGCGCGCGGCCGAGGCCCGGGACGCGTACGGCGCCCATGTCGCGCGGCGTGACGCGCTGGCCCGGACGGTGCGCGAGCTGGGCGGTGCGCCGCGGCCGGCGGAGGCGGCGTACGCCCTTCCGTTCGAGGTGCGCGACCCGGCCGACGCCGAGCGGCTGGCCGCCGACATCGAGGACCGGGTGGCCGGCGCGTACTCCGATCTGGTGCGGGCGGCGGAGGGCGGGCTGCGCCGGGAGGCGGCCGACGCGCTGACCGCCGCGGCCGTGCGCGCGGCGCGCTGGCGCGGTGTCGGCGTAGCCTTCCCTGGGCTCACGGAACGCTCCGCAGGAGCCCGGACCAGCTGAAAGGGACCCCGCACGCATGGCTTTCGAACCGCCGCAGCGGCTTGTACGGGCGCTCGGCGAGACGCCGGAACCGGCCCAGGACGCGGACTGGCTGGGGCAGTTGCCCGAGCTCGCCGAGACGGCGCTGACCCGGCGTGAAGTGCGGGCCCAGCGGGTGCAGGCCCCGGGCGGGCGGAGCAGTCTGCTCGTCCTCGTCCGGTACGCCGACGGCACCCCGGCGGCCCTGAAGCTGGCTCCGCCGTCGGCACGCCCGGACCTAGAGCTGGCCGCGCTGGCGCACTGGGGCGGGTTCGGGGCCGTACGGGTCCTCGACACCCGCCACCACGAGGAGGACGGGGCGCTGCTGCTGGAGCGGCTGCACCCGGAGGTGTCGCTGCGGTCGCTGCCGGAGGCGAAGGCGCTGCTGGAGGCGTGCGGGACGCTGCGCAGGCTGTGGGTGGCGCCGGGCTCCGGGCACGGCTGGGAGACGGTGGCCGAGCGGACGAAGGCGCAGGCCGGGGCGCTGCGGTCGGCTCCGGCCGAGGTGGCGGCGCTGGCCGGGGCGGCGCTGGAGGCGCGCGAGGAGCTGACGGCGGCCCCGGAGGAGGAACTGCTGCTGCACGGGAACTTCCGGCAGGGCAAGGTGCTGGCGGGCGAGCGGGCGCCGTGGCTGACGGTGGGCCCGGACCCGCTGGTGGGCGAGCGGGCGTACGACCTGGCGCGGCTGGTCCGGGACCGGCTGGAGGACCAGGTCGCCTCTTCCGCCGGCGCGGCGGGGGCGCGGCGGCGGGTGAACAAGCTGGCGGATTCGCTGGAGGTGGACCGGGACCGGCTGCGGGGCTGGACGCTGTTCCGGGCGGTGGAGTCGGGCAACCGGGCGCTGGCCGCGGGGCGGCGCCGGGACGCGGAGCTGTTGCTGGAGTTCGCGGCCTGGTTGTAGGGCATACCGTAGGTAGGAACGTATGTCCGGCAGGGGGCCGTCATGGTCGAAGAACTGCTGGCCGCGGGGATCGCCGCGGGAGTGGGAGCCGTCGTCTACCTGGGCGCCGCCGCCAGGGTCGTCAAGCAGTACGAGCGGGGCGTGGTGTTCCGCCTGGGCCGGGTGCGGTCGGGGATCCGGGGACCGGGGCTCACCACGATCGTGCCGTTCGTGGACCGGCTGAAGAAGGTGAACCTTCAGATCGTGACGATGCCGGTGCCCGCGCAGGAGGGCATCACGCGGGACAACGTCACGGTGCGGGTGGACGCGGTCGTGTACTTCAAGGTGGTCGACGCGGCGAACGCGATCATCGCGGTGGAGGACTACCGGTTCGCGGTGTCGCAGATGGCGCAGACCTCGCTGCGGTCGATCATCGGGAAGTCGGACCTGGACGATCTGCTGTCGAACCGCGAGATGCTGAACCAGGGGCTGGAGCTGATGATCGACAGCCCGGCGGTGGGCTGGGGCGTCCAGATCGACCGCGTCGAGATCAAGGACGTTTCGCTGCCGGAGACCATGAAGCGCTCGATGGCCCGCCAGGCGGAGGCGGACCGGGAGCGCCGCGCCCGGGTCATCAACGCGGACGCGGAGCTCCAGGCCTCGAAGAAGCTGGCCGAGGCGGCGGAGGTGATGTCGGACCAGCCGGCGGCGCTCCAGCTGCGCCTGTTGCAGACGGTGGTGGCGGTGGCCGCGGAGAAGAACTCCACCCTGGTGCTGCCGTTCCCGGTGGAGCTCCTGCGCTTCCTCGAACGCGCCACTCCGTCGGACCCCGCTCCGCCCCCGAACCCCCCGGCGGCGCCCGCCCCGCCCGCTGCGGCCGCGCCCGCGCCCGCCGCGCCCGACACCGTGCCCCCGGCGCTGCCGACCGTGAACGGCTCGGCCCCGGCGCTGCCGGCCCGGGACCCCGCCGCCGGCAGCCCGCCCGCCTGACGGCGGACCGGCCCCGGCTCCGGGGCGGCGGCCCCGGTCAGGTCAGCCGGGCCAGTGCCTCGTCCAGCGTGAGTTCCTCGCGGGTGCCCGTGGGGCGGTGCTGGAGTTCGACGACGCCGTCGCCGGAGCGGCGGCCCGCCACCAGGATCCACGGAACGCCGATCAGCTCCGCGTCCGTCAGCTTCACACCGGGCGAGAGCCCCGCGCGGTCGTCCAGCAGGACGCGGAGCCCGGAGGCCGACAGCGCCTCGGCGGCCGACTCGGCCAGCGCCAGCGGCACCGCCTTGCCCGCCGCGACCACGTGCACGTCGGCCGGGGCCACCTCCGCCGGCCAGCACAAACCCCGCTCGTCCGCGGTCTGTTCGGCCAGCGCGGCCACAGCCCGCGAGACGCCGATGCCGTAGGAGCCCATCGTGACCCGGACCGGCTTGCCCTCCCGGCCCAGCACGTCCAGCCCGAACGCGTCCGCGTACTTGCGCCCCAGCTGGAAGATGTGACCGATCTCGATCGCCCGGTCGAGCCGCAGTCCCGCGCCGCAGGAGGGGCAGGGGTCGCCCGCCTCGACGACCACGACGTCCAGGTACCGGTCGACCTCGAAGTCCCGGCCGCAGACCACGTTCCGGGCGTGCGTGTCCGCCTTGTTGGCGCCGGTCACCCATGAAGTGCCGGGCGCGACACGGGGGTCGGCCAGGTAGCGCACCTTGTCGAGGCCCTGCGGGCCCACGTAGCCGCGTACCAGATCGGGCCGGTCCGCGAAGTCCTCCGCCGTCACCAACTCCACGACCGCCGGGGCGAGATGCTCGCCCAGCTTGCCGAGGTCGACCTCCCGGTCGCCCGGTACGCCGACGGCCACGATCTCGCCGTCCACCTTCACGAGGAGGTTCTTCAGCGTCGCCGACGCCGGCACGCCCAGGTGCGCCGCGAGGGCTTCGATCGTCGGGGTGTCGGGGGTGGGGATCTCCTGCGCCGGGGCGTGCCCGGCGCCGTCGACGGCGGGCGCCGCGAACGTCACGGCCTCGGTGTTCGCCGCGTAGTCGCAGGACGGGCAGTCCACGAAGGTGTCCTCCCCCGCCGTCGCGGGCGCCAGGAACTCCTCCGAGGCCGAACCGCCCATCGCCCCCGAGACCGCGGAGACGATCCGGTGGTCCAGGCCGAGCCGCTCGAAGATCCGCCGGTACGCGGCCCGGTGCAGCGCGTAGGACTCCGCCAGCCCCTCGTCCGACACGTCGAACGAGTACGAGTCCTTCATCTGGAACTCGCGGCCCCGCAGCACGCCCGACCGCGGCCGCGCCTCGTCCCGGTACTTGGTCTGGATCTGGTAGAGCATGACCGGCAGGTCCTTGTAGGACGTGCACTGGTCCTTCACCACCAGGGTGAAGATCTCCTCGTGGGTCGGGCCGAGCAGATAGTCGGCGCCCTTGCGGTCCTTGAGCCGGAACAGCAGGTCCCCGTACTCCGACCAGCGCCCGCTGACCTCGTACGGCTCCTTCGGCAGCAGCGCGGGCAACAGCACCTCCTGCGCCCCGATCGCGTCCATCTCCTCGCGCACGACGCGCGAGACGTTGTCGAGGACCCGCTTGCCGAGCGGCAGCCAGGTCCACACCCCGGCCGAGCTGCGGCGGACATAGCCCGCGCGGACCAGCAGTTTGTGGCTGAGGGTCTCGGCGTCCGCCGGGTCCTCGCGGAGCGTCTTGGCCATGAGGCGGGACATGCGCTGTACGTGTTGCGTTGCCATGCCGGGAGGCTACCGGCAGCCCCCGCCCGCCCCGAAACGGGATTTTCAGGGCCTGCGCAGCGGCAGCGGGGCGCCCATCACGGCGTACGGGAGGCTCGCGCTCGGGAAGTGCACCCGGCGGGCGAGGTCCGTGTAGCCGAGCGCCCGGTAGAGCCCGCGCGCCGGGCTGTCGGTGTCGACGGCGGAGAGGATCGAGCGCTGTTCGGCGGCGCCGTCGGTGATCCGGGTGATGAGGGCGCGGCCGACGCCGTGGCCCTGGAAGCCGGGGTGGACGTGCAGTTCGGTGATCACGAAGGAGCCGTCGAGCCAGTCCTCGTGGCCGCCGGAGCGCAGGTACGGCTCGACGATCGTGGACCACCAGTGCGCGCGGTCGTTCGGCATCCCGTACACGAACCCGGCGAGCGCCCCGTCGTCGGTGTACGCGCCGAGGGCGCGGGCTCCGGGGCAGGTCATGTGGCGCTGCACGATCCAGCGCCGGATGCCGACCTCCTCCTGGCTGAGCCCGAAGGCCACGGCCTGGACGCGCAGCGCCTCGTCCACGCGGGCGGCGAGGTCGAGCGGGCCGATGCGGAGTCCGGCGGGCCGGTCGGGGTCGAGCCCGGGCGTAGGCAGCATGCGGCGACCTTACTTCGCGGCCCCGGCGCGCCGGTATGGCGTCGAGGGCCGGGGCGGGCGATCCGGCCGTCCGGTCCGGGCCGCCGGGGCGGCCCCGCGGGCGGGCGCCGGGTCAGAACAGGACGCTCATGAACTCGCCCACCTCGCGGAAGCCGACGCGCCGGTAGGCCGCCCGCGCGGCGGTGTTGAAGTCGTTGACGTAGAGGCTGACCACGGGCGCCACGTCGCGCAGCGCGAATTCGACGACGGCGGCCATTCCGGTCTTGGAGTGGCCTCGGCCGCGGAACTCGGGGGCCACCCAGACGCCCTGGATCTGGCAGGCGCGGGAGGTGGCGGCGCCGATCTCCGCCTTGAAAACGACCTTGCCGTCCTCGATGCGGGCGAAGGAGCGGCCGGCGGCGACGAGCTCGGCGACCCGGGCCTGGTAGAGCAGCCCGCCGTCGCCGGCGGTCGGCGAGATGCCGACCTCCTCGGTGAACATGGCCACGCAGGCGGGCATGATCAGGTCCATCTCGTCCTTGCGGATCCGGCGGACCAGCGGGTCGGGGCGGACCTCGGCGGAGGGCTGCTCGGTGACCATGAGCGGCTGGTGGGAGCGGATGTCGCGGGCGGGACCCCAGGTGGGCTCCAGCAGCTGCCACAGCAGCCGGGTGGCGGAGGCCGGGCCGACGATGGAGGAGCAGCGGCGGCCGGTGCGGCGGGCGCGGTCCGCGAAGGCGCGTACGGCGTCGGGTCCGGCGCAGACGGGGACGAGGTTGGCGCCCGCGTAGCAGAGGGAGCGGAGCTCGCCGTCGGCGTACCAGCCCCACATCTCGCCGCCCAGGCGCCAGGGGTCGAGCCCGGCCACCTGGACGCGGGAGGTGACGAACGCGTTCTCGACCGGCTCGCGTCCGAGGATGGCGAGCGCGGCGTCGAGATCACTGGGTTCAAGGACCCGGGTGGTGGTCTGCGTCAACACTGGGGGCCTCACCGTACAAGTCTGCTGATCTCCGCACTGTACCCGGCGGCGCCGTGGGATGCCCTGTCTCCCAGGTCACGAAAAAGCCCCGGCCCCGCCCGCGAGCTGCGGGAACGGGGCCGGGACCGAAGTGCTGCGGAAGACCGCGGGCGGCGGCGATCAGACGCCGATGGCCACGGTGGGCTCGCCGGAGGTGATGCCGTCCTTCTCCATCTGCTCGGCGATCTTCATCGCCTCTTCGATGAGCGTCTCCACGATCTTCGACTCGGGGACGGTCTTGATGACCTCGCCCTTCACGAAGATCTGGCCCTTGCCGTTGCCGGAGGCGACGCCGAGGTCGGCCTCGCGGGCCTCGCCCGGGCCGTTGACGACGCAGCCCATGACCGCGACGCGCAGCGGGACCTCCATGCCCTCCAGGCCCGCCGTGACCTCCTCGGCCAGCTTGTAGACGTCCACCTGGGCGCGGCCGCAGGAGGGGCAGGAGACGATCTCCAGGCGGCGCGGCTTGAGGTTCAGGGACTCCAGGATCTGGATGCCGACCTTGATCTCCTCCACCGGCGGGGCGGAGAGCGAGACGCGGATGGTGTCGCCGATGCCCTCGGAGAGCAGCGCGCCGAAGGCGACGGCGGACTTGATGGTGCCCTGGAAGGCGGGGCCGGCCTCGGTGACGCCGAGGTGCAGCGGGTAGTCGCAGGCGGCGGCGAGCTGGCGGTAGGCGTTGACCATCACGACGGGGTCGTTGTGCTTGACCGAGATCTTGATGTCGCTGAAGCCGTGCTCCTCGAAGAGGGAGGCCTCCCACAGCGCGGACTCGACCAGCGCCTCGGGGGTGGCCTTGCCGTACTTCTTCAGCAGCCGGGCGTCGAGGGAGCCCGCGTTGACGCCGATCCGGATCGGGGTGCCCGCGTCCTTGGCGGCGCGCGCGATCTCCTTGACCTTGTCGTCGAACTGCTTGATGTTGCCCGGGTTCACGCGGACGGCGGCGCAGCCGGCGTCGATGGCGGCGAAGACGTACTTGGGCTGGAAGTGGATGTCGGCGATGACCGGGATCTGCGACTTCTTCGCGATGACGGCGAGGGCGTCGGCGTCGTCCTGGGTGGGGCAGGCCACGCGGACGATGTTGCAGCCGGAGGCCGTCAGCTCGGCGATCTGCTGGAGCGTGGCGCCGATGTCGGAGGTGCGGGTCGTGGTCATCGACTGCACCGAGATGGGCGCGTCGCCTCCGACGGCCACGGAACCGACCTGGATCTTGCGGCTGACCCGTCGGTCGGCAAGCTTCGTCGGCACGGACGGCATTCCGAGAGAGATGGCAGTCATCTGCTGTGCAACCCCAAGGTGTGGATCAAGGTCCCGAGATCGGCGGGCTCCAGGCTTCGAGATTACGCCAAGCAGCGCGCGCTCCTCGCATCAGAGGGGCCGTGCCACCCGAACGTAGGGAGCCGGGCACGATGCGTGCCCGGCTCCCGTGGGCGCGGTGTACGGGCGAGCCGCCCGGAGCCCGCCTAGGTGATCTTGATGGGATTCACCACGTCGGCCACGAGCACCAGCAGCGTGAAGCAGACGAACACCGCCGCCACCACGTACGCCGCGGGCATCAGGCGCGCCACGTCGAACGGGCCGGGGTCGGCGCGCCGGAAGATCCGCGCCGCGTGCCGCCGTACGGACTCCCACAGGGCGCCGGCGATGTGCCCGCCGTCCAGGGGCAGCAGCGGCAGCATGTTGAACAGGAACAGCGAGAGGTTGAACGCGGCGAGCATGCTCAGGATGTACGAGGCGCGCTCCTCGGACGGCAGGTCGAGGGCCGCGAGGTCCCCGGTGATCCGGGCCGCGCCGACGATGCCGACCGGGGAGTCGGGCTGGCGCTCGGCGCCGTTGAAGGCCGCGTCCCACAGCGCCGGGATCTTGGCGGGGAGGTTCACGAGGCCCTGCACGCTGGTCTCGACGTACTGGCCCGCGTAGTCGAGGGACTCGCCGAGGGAGAGCGGGGCGATGACGGTCTTCGAGCCGAAGCCGAGCCAGCCCGCGTCGACGTACTGGCCCTTGACGTAGCCGCCGTGGCCGTCGGACTTGGCGACCTGGTTGGCGACGAGGTTCGCCTTGAGGTCCATACGCTCCCCGTCGCGGACGACGGTGAGGGTCGCGGGGCCGATGGTGTCGCGGATCTTCTTCTGGAGGGCGGCCCAGTCCTTGACCTGCTTGCCGTCGAAGGCGACGATCCGGTCGCCCACCAGGAGGCCCGCGGCCTTGCCGGGGGCGATCTGGTCGCCGTCCTTGCAGACGTCGCGGTTCTGGCTCTGCTTCAGGACGCATTCGGAGACGGTCGCGACCTCGGTGGTCTGCTGTTTGATCCCGTAGGTCATCCAGACGCCGAAGAAGAGCGCCATCGCCAGGACCAGGTTCATGAAGGGCCCGGCGAACATCACGATGACGCGCTTCCACGGCTTGCGCGTGTAGAAGAGCCGCGTCTCGTCGCCGGGCTCCAGCTCCTCGTACGCCGCCGAGCGGGCGTCCTCGATCATGGAGCGGAACGGGGAGGTCGAGCGGGCCGAGACCTTGCCGTCCTCGCCGGGCGGGAACATCCCGATCATGCGGATGTAGCCGCCCATGGGGATGGCCTTGATGCCGTACTCCGTGTCGCCCTTCTTGCGCGACCAGATGGTCTTGCCGAAGCCGACCATGTACTGGGGCACGCGGATGCCGAAGAGCTTGGCCGTGGAGAGGTGGCCCAGCTCGTGCCAGGCGATGGAGATCAGCAGGCCCGCGACGAAGACGAGCACGCCGATCAGATTCAGCACCAGTGTCATGCGCCCGCCTCCACGGCGGCCCGGGCCGCCATCTCCTGTGCCCGGGCCCTGGCCCAGGTCTCCGCTTCGAGGACGTCCCGGACGGTCAGGGAAGTTCCCGACT
Source organism: Streptomyces goshikiensis (assembly GCF_014650555.1). Taxonomy (GTDB): domain Bacteria; phylum Actinomycetota; class Actinomycetes; order Streptomycetales; family Streptomycetaceae; genus Streptomyces; species Streptomyces goshikiensis. The sequence goes on from NZ_BMVE01000001.1 coordinate 43,988, forward strand.
CCGGTGTCCCGTGCTCATCGACCACGGCAGAGACCGTATCCATGATTGCTGTGAACGGCAGCCGACCGGCGAGGAAGGCCTCCACACACTCCTCGTTCGCCGCATTGAACACGGCGGGTGCGGTGCCGCCGAGGCCGCCGACGTGCCGGGCCAGCCCGACCGACGGGAAGGCCTCGGTGTCCAGCGGGAAGAACTCCCAGGTGGAGGCCTTGGTCCAGTCGAAGGCGGGGGCCGCGTCCGGGATCCGCTCGGGCCAGCCGAGGCCGATCGCGATGGGGCCGCGCATGTCCGGCGGAGTGGCCTGGGCGAGCGTGGAGCCGTCGGTGAACTCCACCATCGAGTGCACGTAGGACTGCGGGTGGACGACGACCTCGATGCGCTCGAAGGGGATGTCGTACAGCAGGTGCGCCTCGATGACCTCAAGGCCCTTGTTGACCAGGGTCGCCGAGTTGATGGTGATCACCGGGCCCATGGCCCAGGTGGGGTGCGCCAGGGCGTCCTTGACGGTGACGCCGGCCAGCTCGGCGCGGGTGCGGCCGCGGAAGGGGCCGCCGGAGGCGGTGACCACGAGCTTGCGCACGTCGGCCCGGGTGCCGGCGGCGAGCGCCTGGAAGAGCGCCGCGTGCTCGGAGTCGACCGGGATGATCTGGCCGGGCTTCGCGAGGGCCTTGACCAGCGGGCCGCCGACGATCAGCGACTCCTTGTTGGCCAGGGCCAGGGTCCGGCCGGCCCGGAGCGCGGCGAGGGTGGGCGCGAGGCCGATGGAACCGGTGATGCCGTTGAGGACGGTGTGGCACTCGGAAGCGGCGAGCTCGGTGGCCGCGTCGGGACCGGCCAGGATCTCCGGCAGCGGCTCGGAGGGGCCGTACTGGGCGCCCAGCGCCTCCTTCAGGGCCGGTACGACGTCCTCGCGGGCGACGGCCACGGTGTTCACCCGCAGCAGCCGGGCCTGCTCGGCCAGCAGCCCGACGCGCCCGCCGGCGGCGGACAGCGCGGTCACCCGGAACCGGTCCGGGTGGCGCAGCGCGAGATCGATGGCCTGGGTCCCGATGGACCCGGTCGACCCGAGGATGACGATGTCCCGGCGGCCGGCCGCGGCATCGAAGAGGAGGTGCGGGTCGGCGAGGGGGGCTGGACTGTCGCTCATGCCCCCCATTGTTGCCGCAACTCACGGGCGCGTGGACACGGAGTCCCCGTCGGTGACGCGCAGCAGGAGGTGCGGCAGTGTTCCGGCGAAGTCGGGGAGCGTACGGGCCACCCGCCACCAGGCGTCCGGGTCCTCGCCGAGGGCCAGGGCGAACAGCCGGTCGGCCTCGGCTCGGGCGGCGAGGACGGCGCCCGGCCGGTCGTACCGGTCGGGGTGGTCCACGGCGCCGAGCCAGTGGACCTCGTCCAGGGCCCAGCAGGCGGGCAGCTTGTGCCGGATCACGTCGGCGCCGGTGAGCAGGCCCCGGTCCAGGCAGTCCCGTACCCAGCGGACGTCCTCCTCGACGGTCTCCATGGGGACGGCGAGGCTGGCCAGGGCGAGCTCGCGCTCCACGCCGCCGGTCGCCGGCTCGGCGGCGGTGGGGGCCAGCCGGCGCACGGCCCGCGCCAGGTCGTCGTGCGGCGCGTCGGAGCCGTCCGGGCTCCCGGCCGTCCCGGCGGTCACCGCGGCCACCAGCTCCGGCAGCGGGCCCGGGAAGCCGGGGGCGTGCCGCAGCAGTTCGGACCACAGCCGGGGGTCGTCCGCCAGCGGGGCCAGCGCCCGGGTCACCGCCGCCCGCATCCCGGCCTGCTCGGGCAGCGTCCAGCGCAGGCCGGGGCAGGCGGGCAGGTGGCCCAGGAGCAGCGTACGGCGGGCGGGGGCGACGCAGGCGACGAGCTCCTCGTGGGTGAGCCGGCCCATCCGGACGGCGCGGACGGCGGGCCGGTGCCAGGAGGGCCCGTCCGCGTCGGCGGCGGGGGCGGTGAGCAGGGCGCGGACGCTCTTCTCCGGCAGGTCCGCGACGAGCAGCAGGGCCTCGGTGGAGCCGGGCGGCAGTGGCCGCCGGGCGTGCTCGGCGGCCAGCTGATCGGGGTCGAGTTCGTACGGTAGCCGCAGGACGTCGAGGGCGGCCCGGGGCCGGCGTATGCCGTGCCGGCGCAGCAGGCCGGTCAGCTCCCCGGTGGTGAGGGGGCCGTCGGCGGGGTCCCGGCCGAGCTCGGCGCGCAGCAGGGGCAGCAGCCCGGCCGGGGTCCGGCGCCGGGCGTACCGGGCGGGTCCGGGCAGCCCGGGCAGGGGCCGGCCGACGACGTGCGGGTTGCGGGCGATGTAGTGGCGGTCCGCCTCGCCGCCGTGGCGCAGCAGCAGGGTGACGGCCGAGGCGGGGAGCCACTCGTCGCGGCACAGGTACTTGCGGGTCGGCCGGTCCAGCCGGTGGAGCAGGGCGAGGGCGATGTGGTCGGACGCGTGGCGCAGGACGTGCGCCACGCACCAGGCCAGCCGCCGGCTGTCCCGGTCTTCCACGGCCGTCGACATCGCTGCCCGCCTTGCCCTCGTGCCCGTACGTGTACTCGTACTCGTACGCCTACCCGCACCCGTACTCGTACATCCTTCCGACTGGTGTCGATGATCTCAGGTCAGCGAAGTGGCCGGTGCACGTTTTTGTGCGTCGAGGGGCCGGGAGTGGCGTCCGCGATCCAGGGGCCTTCGCCGGAGGGGTCGAGCACGCCCTCCTCCAGCCAGGTGTAGGTGCCGGACAGCACGCCCTCGACGACCTTGCGGTCCAGGTCGTCGGTGTTGGACCAGAGCCGGCCGAAGAGTTCCTCGACGCGGATCCGGGACTGCCGGCAGAAGGCGTCGGCCAGCTGGTAGGCCTCGCGGCCGTGGTCGCCGCTCGCGCGCAGGTGCTCGGCGCGCACGCAGGCCGCGCTCATCGCGAACAGCTCGGCGCCGATGTCGACGATCCGGCCGAGGAAGCCCTGCTTGGTCTCCATGCGGCCCTGCCAGCGGGACATGGCGTAGAAGGTGGAGCGGGCGAGTTTGCGGGCGCTGCGCTCGACGTAGCGCAGGTGGGTGGCGAGGTCGGGGTGTCCGGCCGGGTGGAATTCGCGGTACGTGCCGGGGACCTGGCCGGCGCCGGTGGCGAGCCGGGGCAGCCAGCGGGCGTAGAACCCGGCGGCGCGGGCGCCCGCCTTGGCCTTGTCGCCGAGGTCCTTGTCGGGGTCGATGAGGTCGCCGGCCACGGACAGGTGGGCGTCGACGGCCTCGCGGGCGATCAGCAGGTGCATGATCTCCGTCGAGCCCTCGAAGATCCGGTTGATGCGCAGGTCGCGCAGCATCTGCTCGGCGGGTACGGCCCGCTCGCCGCGCGCGGCCAGCGACTCGGCGGTCTCGAAGCCGCGCCCGCCGCGGATCTGGACCAGCTCGTCGGCCATCAGACAGGCCATCTCGGAGCCGTAGAGCTTGGCGAGGGCTGCCTCGATGCGGATGTCGTTGCGGTCCTCGTCGGCCATCTGGGAGGCGAGGTCGACGACCGCTTCGAGGGCGAAGGTGGTGGCGGCGATGAAGGAGATCTTGGCGCCGACGGCCTCGTGCCGGGCGACCGGGCGGCCCCACTGCTCGCGCACGGCCGACCATTCGCGGGCGATCTTCAGGCACCACTTCCCGGCGCCGACGCACATCGCGGGCAGCGAGAGCCGGCCGGTGTTGAGGGTGGTCAGGGCGATCTTGAGCCCGGCTCCCTCGGCGCCGATCCTCTGGGCGGCGGGCACCCGGACCCGGTGGAAGCGGGTGACGCCGTTCTCCAGGCCGCGCAGGCCCATGAAGGCGTTGCGGTGCTCGACGGTGATGCCCGGCGAGTCGGCCTCGACGACGAAGGCGGTGATCCCGCCGCGGTGGTTGTCGCTCTTGGGCACCCGGGCCATCACCACGAGCAGGTCGGCGACGACCCCGTTGGTGGTCCACAGCTTCACGCCGTCGAGGACGTAGGCGTCCTCGCCGCCGTCGGTGACGGGGACGGCGGTGGTGGCCAGCCGGGCCGGGTCGGAGCCCACGTCGGGCTCGGTGAGGAGGAAGGCGCTGATGGCGGTGGTGGCGCAGCGCGGCAGGTAGGCGTCCTTCTGCTCCTGCGTGCCGAACATCTTGAGCGGCTGGGGGACGCCGATCGACTGGTGCGCGGAGAGCAGCGCCCCGATGGCGGGGCTGACCGAGCCGACGAGGGCGAGGGCCTTGTTGTAGTAGACCTGGGTCAGGCCGAGGCCCCCGTACTTGGGGTCGATCTTCATGCCGAGCGCGCCGAGCTCCTTGAGCCCGCGCACGGTCTCGTCGGGGATCCGCGCCTCGCGCTCGATGCGGGCGCCGTCAATTTCGGTCTCACAGAATTCCCGCAGCCGGGCCAGGAAGGCCTCGCCGCGCCGGACGTCCTCGTCGGCGGGCAGCGGGTGGGGGTGGATCAGGTCGAGCCGGAACCGCCCGAGGAACAGTTCCTTGGCGAAGCTGGGCTTGCGCCAGTCCTGTTCCCGGGCCGCTTCCGCGACCTGCCGTGCCTCGCGCTCGGTCACCTTGGGCTGTGTTGCGGACATGCGGGGACTCACCTCGCCGCCGGAGTCGGTGGTACCGGCCTCCTGGCCGGTGCTGCCTGTGAGTCGTACCCGCTTCGGGCCGTCGGGAAAAGGGGGACGGCCGGAGCCCCCGCACAGTGGGCTCCGGCCGTCGGCTTTTTGGCCGTACGAGAATCAGATGTCGAGGCCGGTCAGGACCAGGACTCGCTCGTACGTGTAGTCGTCCATCGCGTAGCGGACGCCCTCGCGGCCCACGCCGGACTGCTTGGCGCCGCCGTACGGCATCTGGTCGGCGCGGTAGGAGGGCGCGTCGCCGATGATCACGCCGCCCACCTCCAGCTCGCGGTGGGCGCGGAACGCGGTCTGGACGTTCCGGGTGAAGACGCCGGTCTGCAGGCCGAACTTCGAGTCGTTGACGGCGGCGAAGGCCTCGTCGGTGTTCTCGACCTTCGTCAGGGTCAGGACCGGGCCGAAGACCTCCTCGGTGGCCAGCTTGACGCCCGCCGGGACGTCGGCGAGGACGGTCGGCTCGAAGGAGGCGCCGTCGCGCTTGCCGCCGGTGAGCAGCTTCGCGCCGGCGGACACGGCCTCCTCGACCCAGGACTCGACGCGCTTGGCGGCGTCCTCGGAGACGAGCGGGCCGACGTCGGTGGCCGAGTCGGACGGGTCACCGGTGACCTGCGCCCGGACGCCCGCGACGACCTTCTCGACGAGGCGGTCGTAGACGGAGGCGTCGGCGATCACGCGCTGCACGGAGATGCAGGACTGGCCGGCCTGGTAGTTCGAGAAGGTCGCGATGCGGGTCGCGGCCCAGTCGAGGTCGGCCTCGGAGGACCAGTCGTCCAGGACGACGGCCGCGGCGTTGCCGCCGAGCTCCAGGGTGCAGTGCTTGTGGGGCACCGACTGCTGGATGGCGTAGCCGACGGTGTCGGAACCGGTGAAGGAGATGACGGGCAGGCGCTCGTCCTTCACCAGGGCCGGCATCTTGTCGTTGGTGACCGGCAGGACCGACCAGGAACCGGCCGGGAGGTCGGTCTCGGCGAGGAGCTCGCCCAGGATCAGGCCGGAGAGCGGCGTGGCCGGGGCGGGCTTGAGGATGATCGGCGCGCCGACGGCGATGGCCGGGGCCACCTTGTGGGCGCACAGGTTCAGCGGGAAGTTGAACGGCGCGATGCCGAGGACCGGGCCCTTGACGAAGCGGCGGGTCAGGGCCAGCCGGCCGACGCCGCCGGCGTCGGTGTCCAGGCGCTGGGCCTCCCCGCCGTTGAAGCGGCGGGCCTCTTCGGCGGCGAACCGGAACACGGACACCGCACGGCCGACCTCACCGCGGGCCCACTTGATGGGCTTGCCGTTCTCGGCGGAGATCAGCAGCGCGATCTCCTCGGTGCGCTCGGCGAGCCGCTTGGACACGTGGTCCAGGGCGGCGGCGCGTACGTGCGCGGGGGTCGCGGAGAACTCCGCCGTCACGGCGTGCGCCGCGGCCACGGCCTCTTCGACCTGTGCGTCGGTGGGCACGCTGACGGCGGCGACCAGCCGGCCGTCCCACGGGGAGTGGACGTCGAAGCTGGCCTCGCCGGTGGCCTGGCGGCCGGCGAGCCAGAAGGCGTGGGTGGAAGTCATACGAGATCCCGGCCCTTCGGAGTTCGTGCGGTGGGTCCTTGTCCCCACCACCGTAGAACTCCGGCCGGGATTCGTTGTTTGTCCGGCATGGAGTAGGCGGCGCCCTCCCCGCGCCGCTTTGTCACTGTCGAGCGCGCGGCGGGTCCCCGGGCTACGCCGCCGGCGGGCTGGTCTTCAGGGCGAGCCACAGCTCCATGCGTACGTCCGGATCGTCCAGGGAGCGGCCCAGGATCTCCTCCACCCGCCGCATCCGGTAGCGCAGCGTGTGCCGGTGGACGCCGAGGTCGGCCGCCGCCGCGTCCCACTGGCCGTGCCGTGAGAGCCACGCCTGGAGCGAGGCCACCAGGTCGCCGCGGCCGGTCGCGTCGTGCTCCCGCAGGGCCCGCAGCGTGCCGTCCGCGAAGGCCCGTACCGCGTCGTCGGCGAGCAGCGGGAGCACCGAGCCCGCCGCCAGGTCCTCGTGCTCCACGAGCGGCCGGCCGCGCCGCCGGGCCACGGCGAGGGCCTGGTCGGCCTGCTTGAAGGCGGCCGCCACCCCGGCCGGCCCCGCCGCCGCGGACAGGCCCACGACCAGCTCGTCCGGCTCCGGGCCGGTGGCGTCCCGGCCGCGCCGCGACTCCAGCACCTCGGCGTGCTCCGCGCACGCCTGTACGGCGCTGCCCCCGTCGGCGGCCAGTACGACGAGCCGCCCCGGCTCCGGGACCACCAGCAGCGCCTCGCCGGTGCGGGCCGCGGCCGACTCCACCGCGTCGGCCAGCGCCGCCAGGCCCTCCGGCTGCGCGGTGCCCGCCAGCGCGGGTTCGGCCACGACGATCCGGAACGGGGCCTCCAGCAGCGCCCCGTACAGGTCCCCGGCGACGGCCCGCGCGTGGTCCGCCTCCCCGGCCAGCAGCATCCGCAGCACCGCCGCGCCGAGCCGGGACTCGGCGTCGTGCAGGGACCGGGACCGTTCGGTGGTCAGGGTCAGCAGCGCGACCGCGGAGTGCACCGCGTAGCGCTCGGCGGTGCCGAGGGGGGCGCCCGTACCCACCGCCAGGGCCCCGCGCGCCCGCCGGCCGGTGCCCAGGGACTGCAGCTCGACGCGGTCCTCCGAGCCGCCGACCACCGCGCTCGCGGGCGCGGGCCGCTCCCGCAGCCGCTCCACGTCCGGGGTCAGCCGGGCCGCCCGGCGCGCGGCCCACTCCGGGGCGGCCGCGACGACCGCGCCCGAGGTGTCGTACAGCGCGGCCCAGCCGTGCACGTGCGCGGCCAGCCTGGTCAGCAGCTCGGCGGGGCCGTCGGCCGAGAGCGCGGCCCGGGTCAGCTCCCGCTGCGCCTCGAAGCCGGCGGTGACGGCGCGGTACTGGTCGGCGGCGAGGGCCGCCGAGACGGCCTTGCTGATGGCGAGGAACGGGGTCCGGCGCGGCACCTCCAGCAGCGGCAGGTCCTCGGTCCGCGCGGCCTCGACCAGGGCCTCGGGGACGGCCTCGTAGTTGACGCCGACGGCGAAGCCGATCCCGACGACCCCGGCCGCGGCGAGGCGGCGTACGTAGCGCCGCATCTCCTCGGGGTCCTCCGCGTCCAGCTTCATCGCCGTGATCAGGAGCAGCTCGCCGCCCTCCATGTAGGGGACGGGGTCGGCGAGCTCGCTGACATGGGCCCAGCGCACGGGGGTGTCGAGGCGGTCCTCCCCCGCCCGGACGCTGAGCTTGAGCGCCGAGTGCTGGACGAGCGAGGCGAGGGTGAGCGGCATCGGGTACCAGGTGCCCTAACAGGAGGTGAGGAGGCGGAGCGAGGGAGGGAAGCCGAGCCGGGCGGGGCGATTTCGCCACGGCGTACGAACGGCTCCCCTCGATTCTGCCACCTCGGCAGGGTCACCTCACCTGGATCCCGGCTCAGCCGGCGAGGCGGACCAGGAGCGGGGCCGCCCGCTCCCCCCGGACGGTCGTCAGCGAGAGCACCGCGTGCCCCGGCGGCACCGCGTTCGCGAGGTCGGAGGCGGACCAGCGCTCCCGCTCGACCTGGCGCACGGTCACCGCGTCCGTGGTCACGGCCTTGCCGGTGACCAGCTTGCGGAACGCGTGGATGGCCCGGGTCAGCGGCTGGTCGGCGAAGACGGTCCTGCTGGTGACGTCGCGCGCCTCGACCCACTCGGTGCCCCAGGCCTCGGCGAAGCGCTGCCCGTCCCAGGTGGTCACCCCGGAGAAGACCATCCGGCAGCCGACGGACCCGAGCAGCGGCGTGCGCAGCGCCTCCGGTACGTCGTCCAGCGTGCGCAGCGTCAGCAGCACGCCGGCGTTGACCGAACGCAGCCGCTGGACCCCGCGCACGGTCTCGGCGGTGAGGGTGCGCGAGGCGTCGTCGAAGGCCAGGAAGGCGAAGAGGGAGCGGTCGGCGCGGGCCGAGGCGGAGGCCGTGAACTGGGCCAGCAGCAGCCGTGCGAGCATCCGGGAGGCGTCGGCGTGGCCCCGCTCGGGGAGGTCGATCCGGACCCGCAGGGGGTGTTCGAGGGAGCGCAGCGAGAACAGCCGCGACTGGGCGGTGGTGTCGAAGAACCCGGCGAACGCGGGCCGGTCCAGCAGCGCCACCCGGTCGGCGAGCACCGCGCCGGGGTCGCCGGGGGCGCCGTGCTGGCGGTCGCGGGCGTCGAGCTCGCGGAGCATCGCGGGGTGCCCCGCGCTCTCCAGCGCCGCCCGCAGGCCGTCGACGGCGCCGGGCACCCGCTCCAGCAGCTCGCGCAGCTCGGGCACGGCCGGGAAGCGGCCGTGCACCGCGCGGAACGGCCCGAGCAGCTGGGCGAGGGCGGTCGCGGCGCGGCGTACGTCCATGCCGGGGACGTCACCGGTGAAGGCGTCGGCGAGCAGGGTCGCGGCCTCGTCGGGGTCGGTGGTGCCGCCGTAGAGGTCGAGGTCGTAGACGGAGCCGGGGTCGCCGATCCGGACGACGACGTCGTACGCGGCGTCCGGCCCGAGCTGCGATCCGGCCGCGCCGACGGCGATGACGGCGGCCTGGCCGGCCAGCGCCTGGAGCGCCAGCGACTCGACGACGGGGCGCACGAGCTGCCGGGTCTTCCCGGTCCCGGACGGCCCGACGGCGAGCAGCGAGGTCCCGAGCACGGCGGGGTCGAGCGCGAGCCGGGTCCCGCGGCGGGCGTACGGATTGCGGGCGCCGTCGTCCACGGTGCCGAGCAGCACCTGCCGGGCCAGCAGGTCGTGCCGCGCGGCCCGCACGGGCAGGTCCCGCGCCCCGGAGGGGTGCACGCAGGCGCCCGCGCCGTTGTCCCTGACGGCGTCGGCGAAGGCCTTCTGCCGCGAGGGATCGACCCGCACGGTCTCCCACGCCCGCCGGATCCGCGCGTAGTCGACGTCGTTCATCCCCCCGCCCCGCACCTCGGCCGCCAACCGATCGGCCACCTCCCCCATCCCCCCACCCCGCACCTGCCCCCACTCCACGGGGTCGTCGGCCGGGTCCTGAGCCGCGGACGGGCGCGCGGGAGCCCTGCCGGGGGCGGCGGGTGCCGCGGCGGGAGCTCCGAAGAGGCGGCGCACCGCCCGGGCCGCACCGCCGAGCCAGGCGAAGACCAGGACGACGGCAACGTCGATCACGTTCTCCGCCGTCTTGACGAGCTCGGTGTTGGCCACGTTGTCGTTCGGGGTGTACGGCAGGAACGCGTACACCAGCTGCCGGACCGGCAGCTGGTGCTGGTCGACGAGGAGCAGCGTGACGTAGGCGACCGGAACGACGGCCAGGGCCTGGACCCAGGGCCCGCGCGCCACGACCAGGCGGTTCCAGGCGGTGTGCCAGCTCCCGAGCCGGCCGAATCCGTAGAGGAGCGCCGCGACGAAGAGCGTTTCGTAGATCGGCTTGGCCTTCATCCCTCCGGTGCCCATGACGGGCTCGCCGTTGGCCTTGTACCAACTGTCGGGGGTGAAGAGGTTCAGCGGCGCGTCCCAGAACGGAATGTAGGTGTTCCGCATGAGGGACCAGACGAGGACGCAGGCCAGGAAGGAGATGACCGCGCCGCTGGCGAGAGCCCGGTCGGGGGTCTGCGGGGTCTCCACCTCGGCGCGTGGTGTGTGTCCGTACCGCCAGACGCCAGGCTCCGCGGCCGGGCGGTCGGCGCGCAGCCAGTCCGTCAGGGTCGGGGACTGGGGCGGGGCGTGGCGGGGTTTCGGGGGGTGTTCGGGAGGGGCGGACGGGCGCGGTACGCGGCCCTCGCGGGTCGTCCGTCCGTCGTACGTGCCGTCGCTGTCCATGAAACCCCTGCCCCCTGCCCGTGCCGTGCCCTGCGGCGCTCAATGTAGTTGCCCGGCGCAGCCCACGGGCGCGTACCGGGCCATGTCCACAGGACATCCGCCCGGCCACTCCTATGGCCGCCGCGGACAAGGACACGCTGGGACCACTCCCGAACGGAGCATGCCGTACCCCCGCCCCCGGGCCTAGCCTGCGGACAAAGACACAAGTGCGTCCGAAAACACCCCCCAGGAGCCCCCTATGACCGCTGTCCCGCAGGAGCGCCGCATCGTCACCGCGATCCCCGGCCCCAAGTCGCAGGAGCTGCAGGCCCGCCGTCTGGAGACGGTCGCCGGCGGCGTGGGCTCCGTCCTCCCCGTCTTCACCGCCCGCGCGGGCGGCGGCATCATCGAGGACGTCGACGGCAACCGTCTGATCGACTTCGGCTCCGGCATCGCCGTGACCTCCGTCGGCGCCTCCGCCGAGGCCGTCGTGCGCCGCGCCTCCGCGCAGCTCGCGGACTTCACCCACACCTGTTTCATGGTCACGCCGTACGAGGGTTACGTCGAGGTCTGCGAGGCCCTCGCCGAGCTGACCCCGGGCGACCACGCCAAGAAGTCGGCGCTGTTCAACTCCGGCGCCGAGGCCGTCGAGAACGCCGTCAAGATCGCCCGTGCGTACACCAAGCGTCAGGCCGTCGTCGTCTTCGACCACGGCTACCACGGCCGTACGAACCTGACCATGGCGCTGACCTCGAAGAACATGCCGTACAAGAACGGCTTCGGCCCGTTCGCCCCCGAGGTCTACCGCGTCCCGGTCGCCTACGGCTACCGCTGGCTGACCGGCGCCGAGAACTGCGGCCCCGAGGCCGCCGCCCAGGCGATCGACCAGATCACCAAGCAGATCGGCGCCGACAACGTCGCCGCGATCATCATCGAGCCGGTCCTCGGCGAGGGCGGCTTCATCGAGCCGGCCAAGGGCTTCCTGCCGGCGATCGTGAAGTTCGCCAACGACAACGGCATCGTCTTCGTCGCCGACGAGATCCAGTCCGGCTTCTGCCGCACCGGCCAGTGGTTCGCGTGCGAGGACGAGGGCATCGTCCCGGACCTGATCACCACCGCCAAGGGCATCGCGGGCGGCCTGCCGCTCGCCGCCGTGACGGGCCGCGCCGAGATCATGGACTCCGCGCACGCGGGCGGCCTGGGCGGCACCTACGGCGGCAACCCGGTGGCCTGCGCCGGTGCGCTGGGCTCCATCGAGACCATGAAGGAGCTCGACCTCAACGCCAAGGCGAAGAAGATCGAGTCCCTCATGAAGGCCCGTCTGACGGCCATGCAGGAGAAGTACGACATCATCGGCGACATCCGCGGCCGCGGCGCCATGATCGCGATCGAGCTGGTCAAGGACCCCGCGTCCAAGACCCCGTTCCCGGAGGCGGCCGGCGCGCTCGCCAAGGCCTGCCACGCCGAGGGCCTGCTCGTCCTCACCTGTGGCACCTACGGCAACGTGCTCCGCTTCCTCCCCCCGATCGTCATCGGCGAGGACCTGCTGAACGAGGGCCTGGACATCCTGGAGGCCGCGTTCGCGGGCATCTGAGCGAACGCCCGAACGCAGTGGCCCATCCGTACCGCCGGTAACGGTCGGGCACTGTGAAGAAGGTGTGGGGGGCCGATGGCGGGAGCGCGTTCCTGCTGTCGGTCCCCCTTTTGCTGCCGTACGGTTTCTGCAGATGAGTGAGACAGCCCGTTCCCGGGAGACCGGGGACGATCCCGGCACCGGGCTTCCCCAGCGCCGTACCGGGCATGCGTTCGCGCACCCTCCTCACCGATCGGACGGCCGTCCGCCCCAAACCCCCCGGGGCTCGCGGCAACCCGATCCGGGCGGCCGTCCCGGAACCATCCCCCCTGTTCCGGGACGGCCGGCCACTCACCTCCTCCTTCTCCTCCTCGCCCTGACGGGCCTTGCCCTGACGACCTGGCAGGTCCTGGTCTCGGGCCCGCTGCTCGCGCCCGACGAGAGCCTGAGCCGCGCCCTCGTGCGCAAGGTCCCCGACGCCGTCACCGAACGCCTCGCCGACCTCGGCAACATCCAGGTCGCCGTACCGGTCCTGGCGCTGGCGATGGCGTACTCCGTCCGGCGCTCCCGCGCCTGGGCCCCCGCGCTGACGGCGGGTCTGGCGATGGCCCTGGTGCCCGCGCTGATCGTCCCGCTGAAGGAGTGGACCGCCCGCCCGGGCCCGCTGGAGCCCTGGGCGGCCGGGTACTACCCCTCGGGCCACACGGCCACCGCGGCCGTCGCCTACCTCGGCGCGGCCCTGCTGGTCCGCCCGTACGCCCGCCGTCCCTGGCCGCTCCCCCTGGCCCTCGCCCTGACGGCGGCCACGGCCTGCGGCCTGATCCTGCGCGGCTTCCACTGGCCCCTGGACGTCCTGGCCAGCTGCTTCCTGTGCGTACCCCTGCTCCTGGCGGTACGCCGGGCGACGGGCCGGGGGCCGGGCCGGGAGCCTGGTCAGCCGCCGGAGTAGGCCTCGGGGCGAGGCGGACACCGCGAGGGCGGCGCCCGGCGCGATCCGGACCGCTCCCCCCGTCAAGGCCTCCAGCCCTCCCCGCCCGGCTCCCGGGCCGCGGCCTCGTGCATCGCGAGCTCCAGCAGCGCCGGGTCGGTGAGCGTCCCGCGGCCGTCGGGGACCACCAGCCAGCGCACCCCGCCCGCGTCCCGGCCCGGGTACGGGACCACGACCCAGCTCCCGCGCCCGGCCCCCCGTACGCCCGTGCCGAGCCAGTGCGAGGCGGTCCCGGCGGGAACGAAAAAGCCCAGCCGGGCGTCGCCGGAGTCGGCGAGCACCGGGCCGGGCGGGCCCTTGAGCCGGGTCAGTACGTCGAGGGTGGGCCTCCCCAGCGCCCCCGGCAGGATCAGCACGTCCCAGTGCCGGCCGGCGGGCAGGAGCGCGACCCCGAGGGGGTTGCGCTCCCATTCCCACCGGCAGGCATCCGGATCCGGCGCCGCCGAAACCAGCCAGTCCACCGCCGTTTTGGACCCCGGGGTCGTCATCGCCCGGCCTCCGTTCCCTGTGTCTCGGTGACGTTCTCACCAGGACAGAGCGGGGCCGGGCGCGATGATGACGCGGGATGCGCCACCTCGTGGGGGTGAACCGGCTCACACCACGAAGGGGCGGGTACCCGCGGCGCGCGCTAGCTGTCGAAGCCGAGGCCGAACCGGTCCAGGGCCCTCAGCCACAGGTTCCGGCGGCCGCCGCGGGCGTCGGCCCGGGCCAGCGACCACTTGGTCAGCGCGATCCCCGTCCAGGCGAACGGCTCCGGCGGGAACGGCATGGGCCGGGACTTGACCATCTCCAGCTCCGTGCGCTCGGTGCGGGCCCCGTCCAGCAGGTCCAGCATCACGTCCGCCCCGAAGCGGGTGGCCCCGACGCCGAGCCCGGTGTAGCCGGCCGCGTAGGCGACCTTGCCGCCGTGCGCGGTGCCGAAGAACGCGGAGAAGCGCGAGCAGGTGTCGATGGCGCCGCCCCAGGCGTGGCTGAACTTGATGCCCTCCAGCTGCGGGAACGCGGCGAAGAAGTGCTGGGCGAGCAGCAGGTAGGTCTCGGGGCGGTGGTCGTACTCCGAGTCCAGCTTGCCGCGGTAGGGGTAGATGGCGTCGTAGCCGCCCCACAGGATGCGGTTCTCCGGGGTGATCCGGAAGTAGTGGAACTGGTTGGCGCTGTCGCCGAGGCCCTGGCGGTTCTGCCAGCCGATGGCCTTCAGCTGCTCGGCGGTGAGGGGCTCGGTCATCAGCGCGTAGTCGTACACCGGCACCGTGAACGGGCGGATCCGCTTGACCAGCGAGGGGAAGATGTTCGTGCCCAGCGCCACCCGGCGGGCGAAGATCCGGCCGTACGGGGTGCGGACGGCCATACCGGAGCCCGAGGCGGCCAGGGACAGCCCGCGGGTGTTCTCGTAGATCCGTACGCCCAGCGAGAGGCAGGCCCGCTTGAGGCCCCAGGCGAGCTTGGCGGGGTTGAGCATGGCGACGCCGTCGGTGTCCCACAGGCCCGCGAGGAAGGTCGGCGAGTCGATCTCGGCGCGCAGTTCGTCCCGGTCGAGCCAGCGCGAGCCGCCGGCCAGGCCCAGCTTCTCGGCCTCCTCGTACAGCTCGCGCAGCTCCTCGACCTGGTGGGGCTCGGTGGCGACGTCGATCTCGCCGGTGCGCTCGAAGTCGCAGTCGATGCCGAAGCGGGCGATGGCGGCCTCGATCTCGTCGAGGTTGCGGGCGCCCAGCTCCTCCAGCTTGGCGAGTTCGCCGGGCCAGCGGGCGAGGCCGTTCGAGAGGCCGTGCGTGAGCGAGGCCGCGCAGAAGCCGCCGTTGCGGCCGGAGGCGGCCCAGCCCGCCTCCTTGGACTCGATCAGGACGACGTCCCGCGCGGGATCGCGCTCCTTGGCGATCAGCGCGGTCCACAGCCCGCTGTACCCACCGCCGATGACGAGCAGGTCGCAGGCCTCGTCGGAGGTCAGCGCCGGCTCCGCGGCGGGCTTGCCGGGGTCGTCCAGCCAGTACGGGACCGGCAGTGCTCCGGAAAGCGATTGGGCGACACTTCGCATGGCGACTGGGGCCATGGCTTCCAACTCCCTACAGAGTTACTTGGGCTGCGCGTTCTTGCGGCGGTTCCCGACCATCTGGCCGGCGAGGACCACCAGCACCGCGATGACGAACATCGCCGTACCGATGACGTTGATCTGCACGGGCGTACCGCGCTGGGCCGATCCCCACACGAACATGGGGAAGGTGACGGTGTTGCCCGAGTTGAAGTTGGTGATGATGAAGTCGTCGAAGGAGAGCGCGAAGGAGAGCAGCGCACCGGCCGCGATACCGGGCGCGGCGATCGGCAGGGTGACCCGTACGAAGGTCTGCACCGGCCCCGCGTAGAGGTCGCGGGCGGCCTCCTCCAGCCGTGGGTCCATCGACAGGACGCGCGCCTTGACGGCGGCGACGACGAAGCTGAGGCAGAACATGACGTGGGCGATCAGGATCGTCCAGAAGCCCAGCTGGATGCCCATGTTGAGGAAGAGCGCGAGCAGCGAGGCCGCCATCACGATCTCGGGCATGGCCATGGGCAGGAAGATCAGAGAGTTGACCGCGCCGCGCGCCCGGAACCGGTAGCGGACGAGCGCGAAGGCGATCGCCGTGCCGAGCACGGTGGCGCCGATGGTGGCCCACAGGGCGAGCTGGAGCGACAGGGCCAGGGAGCCGCACATGTCGGCGACCCCGCAGGGGTCCTTCCAGGCGTCGAGCGAGAACTCCTGCCAGGCGTAGTTGAAGCGCCCGGTGGGGTTGTTGAAGGAGAAGACCGTGACGACGAGGTTCGGCAGGATCATGTAGGCGAGCGTGCCGAGACCCGCGATCACGACGAGATTGCGGCGAAGCCAACGCATCAGACCAGGTCCTCCGTTCCCGCTCGGCGGATGTAGACGGTGACCATGATCAGCACGATGGCCATGAGGATGAACGACAGCGCGGCCGCCGTCGGGTAGTCGAGGATCCGCAGGTACTGCGACTGGATGACGTTTCCGATCATCCGGGTGTCCGTGGATCCGAGCAGCTCCGCGTTGACGTAGTCGCCGCTCGCGGGGATGAAGGTCAGCAGCGTTCCGGAGACCACGCCCGGCATCGACAGCGGGAAGGTCACCTTCCGGAAGGTCGTGGAGGGGCGGGCGTACAGGTCCCCGGCCGCCTCGTGGAGGCGGGTGTCGATGCGCTCCAGCGAGGTGTAGAGCGGCAGGATCATGAAGGGGAGGAAGTTGTACGTCAGACCGCAGACGACGGCGAGGGGCGTGGCGAGCACCCGCTCCCCCTCGGTCATCCCGAGCCAGCTGGTGACGTCCAGGACGTGCAGGGTGTTGAGGACGTCCACCACCGGGCCGCCGTCGGCCAGGATCGTCTTCCAGGCGAGCGTGCGGATCAGGAAGCTGGTGAAGAAGGGGGCGATGACCAGCACCAGCAGCAGGTTGCGCCAGCGGCCCGCCTTGAAGGCGATCAGGTAGGCCAGCGGGTAGCCGAGCAGCAGGCACAGCACGGTCGCGGTGGCGGCGTACAGCAGGGAGCGCAGGAACTGCGGGTAGTACTCGGTCAGGGCGTCCCAGTACGTCTGGAAGTGCCAGGTGACCTTGAAGCCCTCTTCGAGGGAGCCGGTCTGCACCGAGGTGGAGGCCTGGTAGAGCATCGGCAGGACGAAGAACACCAGCAGCCACAGGATGCCGGGGAGCAGCAGCCAGTACGGGACGAGCCGCTTGCGCAGGGACGCCTTGTGGACCGGGGGTTCGGCGGGGGCCACGGCCTGCGGCGGCGCGGCGGTGGCGGTCATGCGCCCTCCTCGACCGTCTCGATGCCGGCGTCTATGTCCTGAGCGGCATCGAGGCCGAAGGTGTGCTCCGGGTTCCAGTGCAGGACCACCTCGGCGCCGGGGGCGAGGCGTGCGTCGCGCTCGATGTTCTGGACGTACACCTCCAGCTCCGGGCAGACGGGGCTGTCGATGACGAACTGGGTGGAGACGCCGATGAAGGAGGAGGCGGCTATCGTGCCGCGGATCTTGTTGCGGCCGGCCGCGACGGTGTCCTCCTCGTCCGCGTGGACCAGGGATATCTTCTCGGGACGCACCCCGACCAGCAGCTTTCCGCCGGCCTTGGGCGTGGTCGAACATCGGGCCGCGGGCAGCCGCAGCGTGGCGCCCGCCGAGCCGACCGTGACGTCGGCGGCGCCGGCCTCCAGGACCTCGGCCTCGATGAGGTTGGAGGTGCCGAGGAAGTTGGCGACGAAGGTGGTCTTCGGGTTCTCGTAGAGATCGGCGGGGGCGCCGAGCTGTTCGACGCGCCCGCCGTTCATCACGGCGACCGTGTCGGCCATGGTCATGGCCTCTTCCTGGTCGTGCGTGACGTGGACGAAGGTGATGCCGACCTCGGTCTGGATCCGCTTGAGCTCCAGCTGCATCTGGCGGCGCAGCTTGAGGTCGAGGGCGCCGAGCGGTTCGTCGAGGAGCAGCACCTGCGGGTGGTTGATGAGCGCGCGGGCGACGGCCACGCGCTGCTGCTGGCCGCCGGAGAGCTGGTGCGGCTTGCGCTGCGCGAACTGGCCGAGCTCGACCAGCTCCAGCATGTCCTCGACCTGCTTCTTGACGGACTTGATGCCGCGGCGGCGCAGTCCGAAGGCGACGTTCTCGTAGATGTTCAGGTGCGGGAAGAGCGCGTAGCTCTGGAAGACCGTGTTGACGGGCCGCTTGTACGGCGGCAGCTGGGTGACCTCGCGGTCGCCGAGACTGACCGTGCCGGTGGAGGGCTCCTCCAGGCCGGCGATCATCCGCAGGGTGGTGGTCTTTCCGCAGCCTGAGGCGCCGAGCAGGGCGAAGAAGGAGCCCTGGGGGATGGTGAGATCGAGCGGGTGCACGGCGGTGAACGAGCCGTAGTGCTTGCTGATCCCGGCGAGGCGGACGTCGCCGCCCGCGGTCTTGTCAGTCATGGGTCGCGGCCTTCGGTGGTGGTGTCGTCGGAAGGGTGCGGGAGCGCGGGCGGCGTACGGAGCCCGTCAGGCTCCGATGAGCTTGGCGAACTTCTCTTCGTACGCGGTCTCTTCCTCGGAGGTGAGGGAGCGGAAGGAGTGGGCCTTGGCGGCCATCGCCTTGTCCGGCACGATCAGGGGGTTGTCCGCGAGCGCGGGATCGATCTTGGCCAGCTCGTCCTTGACGCCCTCGACCGGGCAGACGTAGCTGATGTACGCGGCGAGCTGGGCGGCGACCGCGGGCTCGTAGTAGTAGTCGATGAGCTTCTCGGCGTTGCCCTTGTGCCGGGCATGGGCGGGCACCAGCAGGTTGTCGCTGGAGCTGATGTAGCCGGCGGCGGGGATCGAGTACTTGATGTCCGGGTTGCCGGCCTGGAGCTGGATGATGTCGCCGGCCCAGGCCAGGCAGGCGGCGAGGTCGCCCTTGTCGAGGTCGGAGGTGTAGTCGTTGCCCGTGAAGCGGCGGATCTGCTTCTTCTCCACGCCCTTCTGGAGCCGGCCGACGGCTCCGTCGAAGTCGGCGGTGGTGAAGGTGGCCGGGTCCTTGCCCTGGTCGAGCAGGGTCATCCCGACGCTGTCGCGCATCTCGGTGAGGAAGCCGACCCGGCCCTTGAGGGAGGGGTCGTCGAGCAGCTGGGTGACGGAGTCGACCTTCTTGCCGTCGGTGGCCTTGGAGTTGTAGGCGATGACGGTGTCGATGCCGGTCCAGGGGTAGCTGTACGAGCGGCCCGGGTCCCAGTCGGGGGTGCGGAACTGCGGGATCAGATTGGCGTAGGCGTGCGGGAGGCGGGAGGGGTCCAGCTTCTGCGCCCAGCCGAGCCGGATGATGCGGGCGGCGAGCCAGTCGGTGACCACGATGAGGTCGCGGCCGGTGTCCTGGCCCGCCGCGAGCTGCGGGCGGATCTTGCCGAAGAACTCGACGTTGTCGTTGATGTCCTCGGTGTACTTGACCTTGATCCCGGTCCGCTTGGTGAACTCCTCCAGCGTGGGACGGGACTTCTCGTCGTCGCTGGTGTCCATGTACTCGGTCCAGTTGGAGAAGTTGAGCTCCTTCTCCTGGGCCGAGCGGTCGTCGGAGGCCGCCGCCGCGCCGCCCTCCCGCTTGGCGGGCGGGATCCCGCAGGCGGTCAGGGAGGCCAGGGCGCCGAGGGTGAGCGCGCCGGCTCCGGAGGCGCGCAGCAGCGAACGGCGGGTGAGGGCGCCGCGGCCGTCGGTGAGGCTGCGCCGCATCGCGGCGAGTTGCGCCGCCGAGAGGCGGTCGGGCTCGAACTGCTCCATGGGCTGTGCCCTTTCGGGAGGGGTGCCGCTGGTCGGGCGGCGGCTGGATGCCACGCGGCGGAGGGGGCCGCGTCTTCGTTAGGCGCGGTCCCCGAAGATCGTGCGGTGCCAGTCCTTCGCGGCGACCGCGGTGTTGTCGAACATGACGTGCTTGACCTGCGTGTACTCCTCGAAGGAGTAGGCGCTCATGTCCTTTCCGAAGCCGCTCGCCTTGTAGCCGCCGTGGGGCATCTCGCTGATGATCGGGATGTGGTCGTTGACCCAGACGCAGCCCGCCTGGATCTCACGGGTGGCGCGGTGGGCCCGGTAGAGGTCCCGGCTCCAGGCGGAGGCGGCGAGCCCGTACGGGGTGTCGTTGGCCAGCGCGATGCCCTCGTCGTCGGTGTCGAAGGGCAGCACGACGAGGACCGGGCCGAAGATCTCGGACTGGACGACCTCGCTGTCCTGGGCGGCGCCGGCGATCAGGGTGGGCCGGTAGTAGGCGCCTGCGGCGAGTTCCCCGCCGGGGACCTCGCCGCCGCTGACGACGGTGGCGTACGCGCGGGCGCGCTCGACGAAGCCGGCGACGCGGTCGCGCTGGGCGTGCGAGACCAGCGGGCCGAGGTCGGTGGTGGCCGCGAAGGGGTCGCCGAGGCGGACGGTCTCCATCAGCTCGGCCACCCGGGCCACGAAGGCGTCGTGCAGCGGGCGCTGGACGTAGGCGCGGGTGGCGGCGGTGCAGTCCTGGCCGGTGTTGATGAGGGAGGCGGCGACCGCGCCGTGTGCCGCGGCTTCCAGGTCGGCGTCGTCGAAGACCAGGAAGGGCGCCTTGCCGCCGAGCTCCAGGTGGAGCCGCTTGACGGTGGCGGTGGCGATCTCGGCGACGCGCTTGCCGACGGCGGTGGAGCCGGTGAAGGAGGTCATGACCACGTCCGGGTGGCCGACCAGGTGCTCGCCCGCCTCCCGGCCGGCGCCGCTGACGATGTTGATCACGCCGTCGGGCAGGCCCGCGTCCTTGGCCGCCTGGGCGAACATCAGGGAGGTCAGCGGGGTGATCTCGGCGGGCTTGAGGACGATGGTGTTGCCCGCGGCGATGGCCGGGAGGATCTTCCAGGCGGCCATCTGGAGCGGATAGTTCCAGGGCGCGATGGAGCCGACGACCCCGATGGCCTCGCGGCGCACGTAGGAGGTGTGGTCGCCGGAGTACTCGGCGGCGGCCTGCCCCTGGAGGTGGCGCGCGGCGCCCGCGAAGAAGGCGGTGTTGTCGATCGTCCCCGGGACGTCGAACTCCGTGGACAGCTTGATCGGCTTGCCGCACTGGAGGGACTCGGCGTACGCGAAGTCCTCGGCCTGCTCGGCCAGCACGGCGGCGAAGCGGTGCAGGGCGTCGGAACGCTCGCCGGGGGTGGCGCCGGACCAGCCGGGGAAGGCGCGCTTGGCGGCGGCGACGGCCTCGTCCACGTCCGCGGTGCTCGCGAGTTCGTAGGTCAGGACCTCCTCGCCGGTGGCCGGGTCGATGACCGTGTGTGACCGGCCCGAGGTGCCGGACCTGAGTTGTCCGTCGATGTACTGCGCGCCGTCTGCGAAGCGGTCCTTAACCTGGAAGCGGTTACCCATCACGCTCTCACGCTCTCCTAGCTACAGTTCGAGCTACAGCTCGAATTGATTGCCGATCCTGACAGAGGTGGCCCCCTCGGCCAAGTGATTCCGTTGTTGCCTTTTGATTACGCGACGGAATCGGTCGACCATGTGTCGAGGCACACCGAAAATCCCGTACGAAGTGTCAGTGGCGACTGCCACACTCGCGTGCATGGAGATGATCGACGCCCTGATCAAGCAGGTCAGCAGTGGTGAACGGGTGAAGTTCCTGCCGTTCTGGGGACACCGGCCGAGGCCCGACGGATCGCTCGGGCCGAGCTGCCTGAGCCAGTGGTGGCCGTCCGCTTTCACTGTGGGTGACGTCCGGTACGCAACGGCGGAACACTGGATGATGGCCGGCAAGGCACGGCTGTTCGGGGACGCCGAGGCCGAGCGCGCCGCCCTGGAGGCGACGAGTCCGGCGGCCGCGAAGAAGGCCGGGCGGCTGGTGCGCGGCTTCGACGACGCGCTGTGGGAGCGGGAGCGGTACGCGCTCGTGGTGGAGGGCAGCGTCCACAAGTTCGGCTCCGACCCGGCGCTGCGGGCGTACCTGCTGGGCACCGGGGAGCGGGTGCTGGTGGAGGCGAGCCCGATGGACCGGATCTGGGGCATCGGGCTGGGCGCCGATGACGAGCGCGCGCTGGACCCGGCCCGCTGGCGCGGGCTGAACCTGCTGGGCTTCGCCCTGATGGAGGCCCGCGAGCGGCTGCGGACGGACGCGCGGGCGGCGGCCGAGCGGGAGTGAGCCGGGCGGCCGGAATGCCGGCCGGCGGGACCGAGCGGAAGGGCCGGGCCCGGGCAGCGACTGCCCGGGCCCGGCCCCTTCGTCAGGTCAGACCTTCTCGTGGTTCTGCGAGTTCGAGTACGGGCTGTCGTAACCCGAGTCGTCGTCGATGTCCCCGAGGTCGGCGAGCAGGCCGAAGCCCATGATCACCAGCAGGAGGCCGCCCAGCACCATGCCGATCACGCCCAGGATCAGACCGGCCAGCGCCATGCCCCCGTTGGTGGCCTCGCCGCGGCTGGCCCGGCCCCGGCCCAGGGCGCCGAAGACGATGGCGCCGATGCCGAGAGCGACCGAGAAGACGCTGGTGACGCAGGCGACGACCGAGAGGATGCCGAGGACGAGCGAGGTGACGCCGAAGCTGTTGTTCGGCTGCGGTGTCCCGTAGGCCGGGTAGGCGCCGGCGCCCGGGTATCCGGGGTAGCCGTAACCGCCCGGGGCCTGCGGCTGTACCGGGTAGCCGTAGCCGCCCGGGGCGGGCTGCGACGGGTACCCGTAGCCCGGCGCCATCGGCGGGGCCCCGGGTATCGGGCCGGGTATCGCACCCGGTGCCTGCGGCTGCGGCTGCGGACCGGCCTGCGGGAAATCGCCCCCCGGCATTCCCGCGATGGTCTGCTGATCGTGCACCGACGGCGCGGGCGGCGTGAACGGCGCGGACTGCCCGGCCGGCGCACCCGACACGCCCGGCGCGCCCTGCTGCTTGGCCGGATCGGCCGCCTGCCGCTCCGGCGGCGCCCACGGGTCTCGCGGCTCGGGGCTGTGGTCGGTCATACGGCGCCCCCCTCTCGTACAGCCATGCTAAGCGCTGGCACCGACACTCCCGGGTCCTGCCTACGATGAAGCCGCTCCTGTCCTTACCGCGTCCCCCGGAGGCCCCTCATGCCCGACCTGCACCCCTTCATCGCGGGGCTGCCCAAGGCCGAACTCCACGTCCACCACGTCGGCTCGGCATCCCCGCGCATCGTGGCCGAACTGGCCGCCCGCCACCCCGACTCGAAGGTCCCCACCGACCCCGAGGCCCTCGCCGACTACTTCACCTTCACCGACTTCGCGCACTTCATCGAGGTCTACCTGTCGGTCGTCGACCTCGTCCGCACCCCGGACGACGTCCGCACCCTCACCTTCGAAGTCGCCCGCGACATGGCCCGGCAGAACATCCGCTACGCCGAGCTGACCATCACCCCGTACTCCTCGACCCGCCGCGGCATCGAGGAGAAGGCCTTCATGGAGGCCATCGAGGACGCCCGCAAGGCCGCCGAGACCGAGCTCGGCGTCATCCTGCGCTGGTGCTTCGACATCCCCGGCGAGGCCGGTCTGGAGGCCGCCGCCGAAACCGCGCGGCTCGCCGTCGACCTGCGCCCCGAGGGCCTGGTCTCCTTCGGCCTCGGCGGCCCCGAGATCGGTGTGCCGCGCCCGCAGTTCAAGCCGTACTTCGACGCCGCCCGCGCCGCCGGCCTGCACAGCGTGCCGCACGCCGGCGAGACCACCGGCCCGGAGACGATCTGGGACTCGATCCGCGACCTGGGCGCCGAGCGCATCGGCCACGGCACCAGCGCCACGCAGGACCCGGAGCTGCTCGCCTACCTCGCCGAGCACCGGATCGCGCTGGAGGTCTGCCCGACCTCGAACATCGCCACGCGCGCCGTCACCGACCTGGACCGGCACCCCGTCAAGGAGATGGTCGCGGCGGGCGTGCTCGTCACCATCAACAGCGACGACCCGCCGATGTTCGGCTCCGACCTCAACAACGAGTACGCGGTGGCCGCCCGCCTCCTCGACCTCGACGAGCGGGGACTCGCGCAGCTGGCGAAGAACGCAGTCGAGGCCTCCTTCCTGGACGAGGCCGGCAAGGCCAGGATCAGCGAGGAGATCGACACCTACACGGCGGCCTGGCTGGCGCGCTGACGCCCCGGGAGAATGGGGTGCATGCGCACCCTGACTGCCGTCGGCCACCGCGGCGATCCGTACCGTGTCCGTGAGAACACCCTGCCCTCGATCGGCTCCGCGTTCGCCCGCGGGGCGGACGCGGTCGAGATCGACGTACGGCTGACCCGCGACGGGGTGCCCGTCCTCCTCCACGACGAGACGCTCCAGCGGCTGTGGGGTCATGACGTGCGGCTCGACGCCGTCACGGCCCCACAGCTCAAGGAGCTGACCGGGGGCGGGATCCCGACCCTGCACGACGCCCTGACGGCCGCCGACGCGGGCCGGCTGATGATCGACCTGCCGGGCGCCTCGCCCGAGGGGGTGCGGACGGTGGTCGGGCTGGTCCGTGACTGCGGGGCCCGCGAGCGTACGTACTACTGCGCGGGCGCGCGCACCATGCTGGCGGTGCGCGCCGCGGATCCGGATGCGGAGATCGCGCTGACCTGGACCTCCCTGTCCCCGCCGCGCCGGGCGCTGATCGACGCGCTGGCCCCGGCCTGGCTCAACTACCGCTTCGGGCTGGTCAGCCGGGAGCTCACGGACGCCCTGCACCGGGAAGGGCTGCTGGTCTCGGCCTGGACGGCGGACACCCGGCGCACGATGCGCCGGCTGATCGCGGCCGGGGTGGACTCCGTCACCACGAACCGGCTGGACGCGCTGGAGGGCGTACGGGCCGAGTCCGGCCGGTGATGCGCGCCTGGGGGGAGCGGATCCGGCGGGCGGACCCGCGGTGGCGGGACCTGGGGCTGACGCTGCTGGTGCAGGTGGCGACGACGATCCCGTTCGTGGTGCCGCGCGATCCGCTGGATTCCCCGGCAACTTGGCCGGCGTACGCGCTGACGACGCTGGGCAACGTGCCGCTGATGTGGCGGCGGCGGCCCGTGGCGGCGATCTTCGGGATGGTCGTGGCCGACTCGGTCTACACGCTGGCGCTGGACGGCCCCGGGCAGCCGCTGCCGTACGCCCCGCTGGTCGGCGTGTACACGATGGCGCTGCTCTGCCCGCCCCGGGTGCGGATCGCCATGGGCGTGGCGGTGAGCGGGCTGGTCGTGGCTTCGGTCGCGCTCAACACCGGGACGGCGCGGGAGCTGCTGTTCGCGCTGTTCGTCTTCGCCGCGGCGTACGCGCTGGGGCGGCTCCAGCACACCCGGCAGGCCTACACGGCGGCCGTGGAGGCGCGGGCGGCGGAGCTGGAGCGGGCGAACCGGATCGAGGCGGAGCAGGCGGCGGCGCGCGAACGGGCCCGGATCGCGCGGGAGATGCACGACGTCCTCTCGCACGCGGTCAGCATCATGATCGTGCAGGCGGAGGCCGGTCCGGTGGCGGTGCGCCGGGCCCCCGAGCGGGCGGAGGCGGCCTTCGACGCGATCGCGGAGACGGGGCGGGACGCGATGGCGCAGCTGCGGACGATGCTGGGGGTACTGCGGGCGGACGGCGCCGCGCGGGCCGCCCCGCGCGGACCGCAGCCGGGCGTCGAGGAGCTGGCGGGGCTGCTGGAGCGGGTGCGGGGCAGCGGGCTGGAGGTGTCGTACGAGCGGACGGGCGCGGTGCGCGGGCTGCCGGCGGCGCTGGAGGCGACGGTGCACCGGGTGGTGCAGGAGGCGCTGACGAACGTGGTGAAGCACGCCGGGGCCTCGCGGGTGTCGGTCCGGCTGGAGTACGGGGCGCGGGAGCTGACGGTGACGGTCACGGACGACGGGCGGGGCCCCGCATCCGGCGGGCGGGGCTCCGGGGCGGCGCCGGGCGGGCACGGGCTGATCGGGATCCGGGAGCGGGCGGCCGCGCACGATGGTGCGGCGGTGGCCGGCCCGGGGCCGGGCGGCAGCGGGTTCGAGGTCCGGGTGGTGCTTGTAACCTCGCCGCTGGAGGTGGGGAGTTGACGATCCGTGTGGTGGTGGCCGACGACCAGGAGCTGGTGCGCAGCGGCTTCGCGATGATCCTGGACGCCCAGGAGGACATCGAGGTCGTCGCGGAGGCGGGCGACGGCGCCGCGGCGGTGGAGGCGGTGGACCGGCTCGCGCCGGACGTGGTGCTGCTGGACATCCGGATGCCGGTGCTGGACGGGATCGAGGCGTGCCGGGCGATCTCGGCGCGGAGCGCGTGCCGGGCGGTGATGCTGACGACCTTCGATGCCGACGAGTACGTGTACGAGGCGCTGCACGCGGGGGCGAGCGGGTTCCTGCTGAAGGACGTGCGGCGGGACGATCTGGTGCACGCGGTACGGGTGGTGGCGGCGGGCGATTCGCTGCTGGCGCCTTCGGTGGCGCGGCGGCTGATCGAGGAGTACACGGCTGCGACGGCCCGGCCGGCCGGGGTCCCGGCGCTGTCGGCGGAGCGGCTGGAGGTGCTGACGGCGCGGGAGCGGGAGACGCTGCTGCATCTGGGGCGGGGGCGGTCGAACGCGGAGATCGCGGCGGAGCTGACGGTGAGCGAGCACACGGTGAAGTCCCATGTGGGGAACGTGCTGGCGAAGCTGGGGCTGCGGGACCGGATCCAGGCGGTGATCTGCGCCTATGAGACGGGGCTGATCTCGGCCGGGTCGTGACTGGCTCCGGGGTATCTCCCTCCGGCGGGTGAGACGCGGCGGGGCGGCTCCCTCTGGCCGGTGAGTTGTCGTACCGCTGAAGACCCCTCTCACTGGTGATCCGCAACGGCCCCTCTGAGCTGGAGCATTGAGGTCATCGGGGCGGAGGACCGCCCCGAGAGATCACGAGGGGGATCCCGTCATGAACGCTCGCGCGCGCACTTTCATCGCCGCCGCCCTGGTCCTGGGCATCGCGTCCGGTCCGGCCGTCGCCCGGGCCGCCCCGGCTCCGGCCTCGGCATCTTCCGGTGTGAAGGCGCCGCCCGTGTTCTCGACGCCGCCCGACGCGGTGGCGCTGCGGAAGGCACTGGCCGGTGTGGGCGCCCGGAGCGAGGAGGCCACCGCCGCGCTGGTCCGGGTGGGCGGTACGAGCGGCGTCTGGCGGGGCGGCGCCGGCGTCGCGGACGTCCGTACGGGGCGGGGGCCCGTCGCGGGCGCCCGGTTCCGGGCCGGTTCGGTGACCAAGACCTTCACGGCGGCGGTGGTGCTGCAACTGGCCGCCGAGGGCCGGGTGGACCTGGACGGCCCGGTGCAGCGGTACCTGCCGGGGCTGCTGCCGGCCGGCCCCGGGGGCTTCGAGCCCATCAGCGTGCGGCAGTTGCTGAACCACACGAGCGGCATCCCCGCGGGTGACGGGCGGGAGACCCCGTTCGAGGAGCAGTACGCGCACCGTTTCGATGTGGTGGACCCGCATGCGCTGATCGCCGCCGCGGCGGCGAAGGGCCCCGAGTTCCGGCCGGGCAGTCGGCAGCACTACCTCAACATCGACTACACGGTCCTGGCCGTACTGGTCGAGAAGCTGACGGGGACGTCGTACGAGGAGGCGCTGTCCGCCCGGATCCTGAGGCCGCTGGGACTGCGCGACACCTCGGTTCCGGGGCGGGCGCAGAGCCGGATACCGGGTCCGCACCACCACGGCTACCAGGCGGTGCGGCAGCCCGGCGGGGGCACCTCGCTGGTCGATGTCACGGACTGGAACTCTTCGGCCAGTTGGGCCGCGGGGGACCTGATATCGACCACCGCGGATCTGGAGAAGTTCACCGTCGCGCTCTTCGGCGGCAAGGTCGTGCCGAAGGCACAGCTGGAGGAGATGTTCACGGTGCCCGCGGTGAAGGACTTCGAAACCGGGGAGGACGCCGTGCGAACGGCGGGCATGCAGCGGTTCGTGCTGCCGGACGGCACCGTGGCCTACGGCAAGACGGGCTCCCGGTACGGGTACAGCACCCTGATCGGCGGGACGCGCGACCTCTCGCGCACCCTCGTCTACTCGGTCAACTCCACCGACGCCAAGGGCCCGGCCACGAAGGGGGTGACGCTCGGGATCATCATGGCGGCCTTCACGAAGCCGGCATCGTCTCCAGCCGCTTGATCATGCGGCGGAGCACCAGCAGCGGGATGATCCCGAAGACCCCGAAGGACATGTCGATCACGCTCCACCAGAAGGGGATCCCCCGGATGGGGCCGCAGATCAGGGCGAGCGGGATGATCCCGGCGCAGGCGATCATGCCTGCTTCGACGATCCATATGTTGCGGACGGGATCCCGGTGGACGCCGTAGAAGAAGACGGCGATCACCAGGTGGGCGAAGGCGAGCCAGTCGGTCCCGTAGAGGAGGAAGGGGTAGTCCGCGTCGGCCCGGTCCAGCCCGTCGCCCACCCGGCGCAGCCAGGTGTGGGAGATCAGGGAGTTGGCCCAGTGGAGCTCGGTGACCAGGGGGAAGGCCGTGAGCCCGCTGAGCACGAGGCAGACGAGGAACAGGACAAGCCAGGCACGGATACGCCGTTGGAGGGCGCTTCTCTCGCTCATGATCGACAGCCTACGCCCATTTCTGAACGCGTTCAGCAAAATTCCTGAACATGTTCAGTCCGTGCGCCGGGCCTCGCTCGGAGCGGGCGGGGCGGGGCCGTCAGAGTCCGACGATGGCGTTCCAGCGCCTGGCGAGGGTGCGGCGTTCGACCGAGGAGATGTCCCGGGCCACGACGAGCCGGCGGCGCATGTCCTCGTCGGGGAAGATCAGCGGGTTCTCGGCCAGTTCGGCGGTCTCCTTGTCCTCGGCTGCGGCCAGGACCTCGCGGGCGGCCGGCACGGGGCAGACGTAGTTGACGGAGGCGGCGAGCTCGGCGGCCACCTCGGGGTCGTAGTAGAAGTCGATCAGCGCCTCGGCATTGGCCTTGTGCCGGGCGAGGTTGGGGACGAGCAGGCTCTCCGCCCAGAGCTCGGCGCCCTCCTCGGGGACCACGAACTCGATGTCCGGGTTGTCGGCCTGGAGCTGGATGGCGTCGCCGGAGTACGCCTGGCAGGCCAGTACGTCACCCTTGCTCAGATCGGAGGTGTAGTCGTTGCCGGTGAAGCGGCGGACGTGCTTCTTCTTCACCATGCTCTCGACCCGGTCGCACATCCGGTGGAAGTCGGACTCGGTCCACCGGGTGACGTCCACGCCGTCGCCCTGCATCAGCAGCGCGAAGGACTCGTCGAGCCCGGAGAAAAGGGTGACCTTGCCCGCCAGGTCCGGGTGCCAGAGGTCGTTGACGGACTTGATCTCCCGGCCGAGGGCCTTGCGGTTGTAGGCGATGCCGGTGATCCCCGACTGCCAGGGGACGGTGTGCAGCCGGCCCTCGTCGAAGGCGGGGGAGGCGAGCTGCGGGTCGAGGTGCGTGCTGACGTTGGACTGCGCCGAGCGGTCCATCTTCTGGGCCCAGCCCAGGTGGACGAAGCGGGCGGCCATCCAGTCGCTGACCACCACGAGGTCGTGGCCGGTCTCCTGGTGGTTCATGAGGGCCGGGCTGATCTTGCCGAAGAACTCGTCGTTGTCGTTGATCTCCTCGGTGTAGCGGACGGCGATGCCGGTCCGCTCCGTGAAGGCGGCCAGCGTGGGCCGGCGCGACTCGTCCTCCTCGTCGGTGTCGATGTAGAGCGGCCAGTTCGAGAAGGCGACGCTCTGGTCCCGGCCGGAGCGGTCCGGGCCTTCCCGGCGGTCCTCGGGGACGTAGGCCGCGGGCACGCCGCAGCCGGCGAGGCCGGCCACCAGGCCCGCGGCGCCCAGGCCGCGCAGCACCGCGCGGCGGGAGAAGGGGAGTTCAGGCATGGGCAAAGCCTGGGGGAACGAGAGGGGGCGGACAATAGACATGTTGTCTACTGCCCGCCCCGTCAGAGCTGTGTTGTGGTCAGCTCAACGCTGTCAGCCGTCGAGCGAGGTCATGACGTGCTTGATGCGCGTGTAGTCCTCGAAGCCGTAGGCGGAGAGGTCCTTGCCGTAGCCGGACTTCTTGAAGCCGCCGTGCGGCATCTCGGCGACGAGCGGGATGTGGGTGTTGATCCACACGCAGCCGAAGTCGAGGTTCTTGGACATCCGCATCGCGCGGCCGTGGTCCTTGGTCCACACGGAGGAGGCGAGGGCGAACTCGACGCCGTTCGCGTACTCCAGGGCCTGGGACTCGTCCGTGAAGGACTGGACGGTGATGACGGGGCCGAAGACCTCGTTCTGGATGATCTCGTCGTCCTGCTTCAGGCCGGAGACCACGGTCGGGGCGTAGAAGAAGCCCTTCTCGCCGACCCGGTGGCCGCCCGCCTCGACCTTGGCGTGCGCCGGGAGGCGCTCGATGAAGCCCGCGACCTGCTTCAGCTGGTTGGGGTTGTTCAGCGGGCCGTACAGCACGTCCTCGTCGTCCGGCTGGCCGGTCTTGGTGTCGGAGGCGGCCTTGGCCAGCGCGGAGACGAACTCGTCGTGGATCGACTCGTGCACGAGCACGCGGGTGGCGGCCGTACAGTCCTGGCCGGCGTTGAAGTAGCCGGCGACGGCGATGTCCTCGACGGCCTTCGCGACGTCGGCGTCCTCGAAGACCACGACCGGGGCCTTGCCGCCGAGCTCCAGGTGGACGCGCTTGACGTCCTTGGAGGCGCTCTCGGCGACCTGCATGCCGGCGCGCACCGAGCCGGTGATGGAGGCCATCGCCGGGGTGGGGTGCTCGACCATGGCCTTGCCGGTCTCGCGGTCGCCGCAGATGACGTTGAAGACGCCCTTGGGCAGGACCGAGTCCATGATCTCGGCCATCAGGACGGTGGAGGCCGGGGTGGTGTCCGAGGGCTTCAGGACGACCGTGTTGCCCGCGGCGAGGGCCGGGGCGAACTTCCAGACGGCCATCATCATCGGGTAGTTCCAGGGCGCGACCTGGGCGCAGACGCCGACCGGCTCGCGGCGGACGATCGAGGTCATCCCGTCCATGTACTCGCCGGCCGAGCGGCCTTCAAGGATGCGGGCCGCACCCGCGAAGAAGCGGATCTGGTCCACCATCGGCGGCAGCTCCTCGCTGGCCGTGAGGCCCAGCGGCTTGCCGGTGTTCTCCGACTCGGCGGCCACGAGCTCGTCCGCGCGCGCCTCGAAGGCGTCCGCGATCTTGAGCAGGGCCTTCTGCCGCTCCGACGGCGTGGTGTCGCGCCAGGCCGGGAAGGCGGCGGCGGCCGCGGCCATGGCCGCGTCCACGTCGGCCTGGCCGGACAGCGGAGCGGTGGCGTACGCCTCGCCGGTGGCGGGGTTGACCACCTCGGTGGTCCGCCCGTCGGCGGCGTCCTTGAACTCCCCGCCGATGTAGTTGCGCAGACGACGCAGTTCGGTGGTCACTACAGCCACACTCCTGATCACATGTCCAATGGTTGAGACGATCCCCAAGCCTAGCCCCTCGGCGGACGCTTTCGACAGGGGCAGACTCGGTGAACTACGAAATCAGTGAGATCCGAACCTCCAAACAACGGATTTCATCGATTCCGTCTTGCGGAACGGACGACTCCTCGTGCACAGTGAGGTCGTGGTCAGTCGAAGCGCAGATTCCAGGAACAGACAACCGTCCCCTTCGGTCGATGCTGTGTCCCTGGCGATCATCGAGCAACTGCAAGAGGACGGACGCCGTCCCTACGCCGCGATCGGCAAGGCCGTCGGCCTTTCCGAGGCGGCTGTGCGCCAGCGCGTGCAGAAGCTGCTCGACCAGGGGGTCATGCAGATCGTCGCCGTCACCGACCCGCTCACCGTGGGGCTGCGGCGCCAGGCGATGGTCGGCATCAACGTCGAGGGAGACCTCGACCCCGTGGCGGACGCGTTGACCGCGATGGCCGAGTGCGAGTACGTGGTCATGACCGCGGGCTCGTTCGACCTGATGGTGGAAATCGTCTGCGAGGACGACGACCACCTGCTCGACACGATCAACAAGAAGATCCGCGCGCTCCCCGGCGTGCGATCAACCGAAAGCTTCGTTTATCTGAAGCTGAAGAAGCAGACCTACATGTGGGGAACCCGATAACCGTGAGCCAGGACCTCTCCAAGACCGCGTACGACCACCTGTGGATGCACTTCACCCGCATGTCGTCCTACGAGAACTCCCCCGTCCCCACCATCGTCCGGGGCGAGGGCACCTACATCTGGGACGACAAGGGCAAGCGCTACCTCGACGGTCTCGCCGGACTGTTCGTGGTCAACGCCGGTCACGGCCGCAAGGAACTGGCCGAGGTCGCCTACAAGCAGGCGCAGGAACTCGCCTTCTTCCCCATCTGGTCGTACGCGCACCCCAAGGCCGTCGAACTCGCCGAGCGCCTCGCCCACTACGCCCCCGGCGACCTCAACAAGGTCTTCTTCACCACCGGTGGCGGCGAGGCCGTCGAGACCGCCTGGAAGCTGGCCAAGCAGTACTTCAAGCTCCAGGGCAAGCACACCAAGTACAAGGTGATCTCCCGCGCGGTGGCCTACCACGGCACCCCGCAGGGCGCCCTGTCCATCACCGGTCTGCCGGCCCTGAAGGCCCCCTTCGAGCCGCTGGTCCCCGGCGCGCACAAGGTGCCGAACACCAACATCTACCGCGCCCCGATCTTCGGCGACGACCCGGAGGCCTACGGCCGCTGGTGCGCCGACCAGATCGAGCAGGAGATCCTTTTCGAGGGCGCCGACACCGTCGCCGCCGTCTTCCTGGAGCCGGTGCAGAACGCCGGCGGCTGCTTCCCGCCGCCGCCCGGGTACTTCCAGCGCGTCCGCGAGATCTGCGACGAGTACGACGTCCTGCTCGTCTCCGACGAGACGATCTGCGCGTTCGGCCGCCTCGGCACGATGTTCGCCTGTGACAAGTTCGACTACGTGCCGGACATGATCACCTGCGCCAAGGGCATGACCTCGGGCTACTCCCCGATCGGTGCCTGCATCATCTCGGACCGCCTCGCGGAGCCGTTCTACAAGGGTGACAACACCTTCCTGCACGGCTACACCTTCGGCGGCCACCCGGTCTCCTCGGCCGTCGCGCTGGCCAACCTCGACATCTTCGACAAGGAGGGCCTCAACCAGCACGTGCTGGACAACGAGGGCGCCTTCTTCTCGACGCTGAAGAAGCTGCACGACCTGCCGATCGTCGGCGACGTCCGCGGCAACGGCTACTTCTACGGCATCGAGCTCGTCAAGGACAAGGTCACGAAGGAGTCCTTCACGGACGAGGAGACGGAGCGCGTGCTCTACGGCTTCCTCTCCAAGGCGCTCTTCGAGAACGGCCTGTACTGCCGGGCCGACGACCGCGGCGACCCGGTCATCCAGCTGGCCCCGCCGCTGATCGCGGACCAGGGCACCTTCGACGAGATCGAGGGGATCCTGCGCTCGGTGCTCACCGAGGCGTGGACCAAGCTGTAACCGAGCTCCACCGTCCAGGCTGCCAACAGTCCGGATGCCCGGCCCGGATCCCCCGTTCGAGTGAGAACGCGGGGGTCCGGGCCGTGTGCTGTCACCATCCGAGCGGTTCGTCTCTTTACATCTCAGTGCGGCGTCAGTGACTCAACGGGCTCCGCTTCGTTCCCCCGGACGGAGGTGTACGCCATGGTGGCTCCACCGGACACTGCCCCACCCGACAATGACGTCCTCTGGGCTCGGTCCCTTCACTACTCCCACAGCGGTTCACCCGGCCTGATCGGGGTCTCGGCCGGCGTCCGCCAGGGCGAGATCCTCGCCGTGACGGGACCGCGCGGCAGCGGCAAGACCACTCTGCTGCGCTGCCTCTCGGGGCAGTTGGTGCCCGAACAGGGCGAGGTCTGGTTCAACGGCGTGCCCGTGCACACCATGGGCGCCCTGGTCCGCGAACGGCTGCGCCGCGACCGGTTCGGCTGGATCGACCCCGAGCCCCGGCTGCTGCCCGAGCTCAAGGTCTGGGAGAACGCCGCGCTGCCGCTGCTGATCGGCGGCGCCTCGCACCGCGCCGCCAAGACGGCCGCCTGCGCATGGCTGGACCGCCTCGACATCGGCGGCTTCGCCCGCAAACGCCCGTCCGCGCTGACCCGGGCCGAGTGCCAGCGGGTCGCCCTGGCGCGGGCCCTGGTCAGCGAGCCCGCGGTGATCTTCGCCGACGAGCCGACGGCCTCACTGCACCGCGCCGAGCGCGCCCTGCTCATGCGCACCCTCACCACCGCCGCCCGCTCCCACGGGATCACCGTCCTGCTCGCCACCCACGACGAGGAGAGCGCTGCCGCCGCCGACCGGCGGATCGCCCTGCTCGACGGCCGGCCCGCCGAGGCCGCGGAGGCCGTCGAGGCCACTGGGACAGCCGAGGCCGCTGAGGCCGCCGGCGAGGGGTCCGCGCCCACCGGCTCCACCGAGACCCCGGAGGACCAGGCCGCGTGCTCGCTCTCCGCCTAGCCCGCGGCTCCCGGCCGCTCGTCCAGCTGCGCCGGCTGCTGGTCGCCGCCGCTTCGGCCGCCACCGGATTTCTACTCCTGTACGTCCTCGCGCAGGCGACCGTCCGGCCCGGCGGATCGTTCCCGCAGCTGCTCTGGGCCCTGCTGCCGGTCGCCGCCACCGTGCAGTTCGCCGTCGCCGTGGCCCGTACCGACCCGGCGACCCGGCCCCTGGAGGGGCTCGACGCCGTCGGGCTGGGACCCGTCCGGCTCACCCTGGCCGGGGCGATCTCCACCGCCGTCGCCTGCGCGCTCGGCAGCGCGCTCGCGCTGGCGGCCTTCCTCCACCTGCGGGGCGACCTCGCCGGCCTGCCCTTCGACGGTGCGGGGGCCGGGCTGCTGCACGCCGACCGGCCGCTGCCCGTGGCGGCCGCCCTCACCCTGATGACCCTGGTCCCGGTGGCCGCCTCCGTCGCGACCGCCGTCGCCCTGCGGCCGCACCCGGCGCCGGCCCCGCAGGCCGGACTGCCCTGGGGCATCGCCCTGGCCGCGTGCGGGCTCGCCGTCGAAGCGGGCTTCGGACGCGGGGCCGCGGGCATGGCGGCCGGCTGGACCCTGACCGCGGCCGGACTCGCCCTCGCCGGGCCGGGCCTGGCCTACGCCTGCGGAACACTGGTCCAGGCCGTCCGCCCCGGAGCCCTGCGACTGCTGGCCGGCCGGGCCCTTCAGGAGGAGGCCCCCCGGCTGGGCCGCCCCCTCGGGGTACTGTGCGCGGTCGGCGCGGGCGCCCTCACCGCCACGGCCCTGGCCGACCGGGGCACGGCGCCGCTGCCGCTGGGCCCGCTGACGGGACCCGCCGCGCTGCTGGTGGTGCTGTGCGCGTCGGCGACGCTCCTCACCTCCGCGGTGGAGGCGAGGCAGGCCCGCTCCGCCACCCGGGAGACCCTGCTCGACCTGGGCGCTCCGGGCCCGGTCCTGCGTACGGCCGCCACCTTGCGGGCGACGGCGCTGGTGATCGTGTGCGTACCCCTGAGCTGGGGTGTGGCGCAGCTGACGTCGCTAGCGCTGACCCGCTGACGGGAGCAGCCCTTAGGGTGCTCGAATGGTCAACGCAGACATCGAGATCGAGACGCTCGCCGAATTCGACCAGGTAGTGGCCCGCGGCTCGCTCAGCGGTTACCGGATCCAGTCGGTCAACCTGCTGGAACGCACCTTCGCGCTGCTGGCCGCCGACACCTCGGCGGCCGTGTTCCTGGGCTGCGCGATGGAGCCCGATGCCTCGGCGAAGGTCCGCGCGGACGGCGCGCTGGTCTACCCGCCGGTTCCCGACCTGCCGTTCAACCCGTACCGGGGCCTCCTGTACACGGCCGACGAGCTGTTCACGGGGCTCGCCGACGGCTACGAGGCCACCCCTGACGCCCAGGCCTACGCCTGGTTCCAGGAGACCAAGGCCGACGGCGACGTCTTCTCCTCGATGCTGCGCTCCATCCACGACGACGCCGTCTCCGACGCCCTCGACGAGCACCTGAGCGGTGCCCGGGTCGTCGGCGTGATGGGCGGCCACGCCATGGAGCGCGGGGGTACCGAGTACCGGGGCGCGGCGGAACTCGGGCGCTGTCTCGCCCGGTCGGGGCTGACCGTGGCCACCGGCGGCGGGCCCGGCGCGATGGAGGCCGCGAACCTCGGCGCGTACCTGGCCCCGGCTCCGGACTCGGCCCTCGCGGAGGCGCTGGAACTGCTGGCCAAGGCCCCGTCGTTCACCCCGTCGGTGTCCGACTGGGCGCGGGCGGCCTTCGCAGTGCGGGAGCGCTGGCCGGCCGGTGGTGACTCGGTGGGCATCCCGACCTGGTTCTACGGGCACGAGCCGCCGAACGCGTTCGCGGGCCACATCGCCAAGTACTTCGCGAACGCCACCCGGGAGGACGGGCTGCTGGCCCGGTCCACCGCGGGCGTGGTGTTCCTGCCGGGCGCGGCGGGGACGGTGCAGGAGATCTTCGACAACGCGACCCCGAACTACTACGCGTCGCGGGGTGAGCCGACGCCGATGGTGCTGGTCGGGCGCCACCACTGGACCGAGCACCTGCCGGCCTGGCCGCTGCTGCGCGCGCTGGCGCGCGGCCGGGGGATGGAGTCCCGGATCGCGCTGGTCGACTCGGTGGCGGAGGTCCCCGAGGCGCTCGCCGCGATGGGCCGGGCGCAATGAGATGAGCCCGACGGGCCCGGGAGGCAACTCCGGGGCCCGATCGCACGTCTGCCTTAGGTAATCAAACCGCAAAACCTGCCAGACGTGAACGGAGCCCTCGGTGCTCATAGGCCTGCTGACCGCGATCGCGGCGTCCATCTGTTACGGCACGGGGTCCGTCCTGCAAGCCGTGGGATCCCGGCGCGCGGCCCGGATGTCCCCGGCCGCCGCGGGGGTGACCCAGCACGGCGGACCGAACCTGTCCTCCACCGCGAAGGCGGCGATGACCTGGGAGTTCATCGTCGGCACCATCCTGGACTTCGTGGGCTTCGGCCTCGGCGCGCTCGCCGCCCGGCTGCTCCCGCTGTTCCTGTCCCAGACGGTGATCAGCGCCAACCTGGTGATCACCGCCGTGCTCAGCGTGAAGATGCTGGGCATCCGGCTCACCCGCAAGGAGTGGACCTCGATCGGGGTGGTCTGCGCGGCGCTGGTGCTGCTGGCCACGGCCGCCGGGCACGAGGGCGGGCATCACGCCCCGATGTCCACCCACTGGTGGCTGCTCGGCGTGACGCTGCTGATCATCGTGGGCGGAACGGTGGCCGTACGGTTCCTGGGCGCCCGGGCGGCGATCCTGGCGGGCC
This sequence comes from Streptomyces goshikiensis, assembly GCF_014650555.1. Lineage (GTDB taxonomy): Bacteria > Actinomycetota > Actinomycetes > Streptomycetales > Streptomycetaceae > Streptomyces > Streptomyces goshikiensis. The sequence continues at coordinate 80,523 of NZ_BMVE01000001.1, forward strand.
TGCTGTCGGGCCTCGCCTTCGGCGCGCTCGGCGTCGGCGTGCGCATCCTGAACGGTGTCGAGCCGTTCGGCCTGGGGAGCCTGCTGTCCGACCCGGCGCTCTACGCCATCGTGCTGGCGGGGGTCGGCGGCATGTACCTGCACACCGTCGCCCTCCAGATCGGCTCGGTGAACGGCGCGACGGCGGCCCTGGTCGTCGGCGAGACGGTGCTCCCCGGCGCGATCGGCGTGCTCTGGCTCGGCGACGCGTCCCGTCCGGGCCTGGCGTGGCTGGCGGTCCTCGGCTTCGTCCTCGCCGTCACCGGCGCGGTGGCGGTGGCCTGGTACGGCAACCACGACGGCGCCGAATCCACGACGGACTCCCCGCAACCGGCCCCGGTCGCCTAGGTCCCGTCCCCGCCGGCGTCCGGGGCGTTCCGCGCCGCGGTCACGCCGGCGGGAGGACGACCACCTCGGACGGGGCGAAGGTCACCGCGACCCGGTCCCCGACGGCCGGCGCCCCCGCGAGAGTGCACTCCGCCTCCAGCGGGGGACCCGCCTCCGGCCGCAGCAGCAGCGCCACGTGCGTACCCCGGAAGGTCCGCGAGAGCACCTCGCAGCCCAGCCCCGCCGCCGCGAGCACCACCCCGGCCGGCCGGATCAGAAGGCTCCGTTCCCCTTCCGGGGACCCGGCCGGCACCGGGACCTTCCCCCACGCGGTCACCGCCGCCCCGCCGGACACCGTCGCCGGGACCACGTTCTCGAAGCCGAGGAAGCGGGCGACGAACTCCGAGGCCGGGCGCTGCCACACCTCCAGCGGGGTCCCGGCCTGCGCGATCCGCCCGTCCCGCATCACCACGACCCGGCCGGCCAGCGCGAACGCCTCCCCCTGGTCGTGCGTGACCGCCAGGACCGTCGTCCCCAGCCGGGAGAACAGCCCCCGCAGTTCCACGACCAGCCGCTCCCGCAGCCCCCGGTCGAGCTGCCCCAGCGGTTCGTCCAGCATCAGCAGCCGCGGCGACGGCGCCAGCGCCCGGGCCAGCGCCACCCGCTGCTGCTCACCGCCCGACAGCGAGGCCACCGCCCGGCCCTGGGCGCCGGGCAGCCCCACCAGCTCCAGCAGCTCCGCGACCTGGGCCCCGTACGATCCCCGGCCCCCGCCCCGCATCCGGAGCCCGAAGGCGACGTTCCCGCCGACGTCCCGGTGCGGGAACAGCTGGTGGTCCTGGAACATCAGGCCCACGCCCCGCCGGTGGACCGGCACCCCGGCCTGGTCGGCGCCGCCCAGCAGCACCCGGCCGGCCGAGACCGGCTGGAGCCCGGCCACCACCCGCAGCAGCGTGGACTTGCCGCTTCCGCTCGGTCCGAGGACGCACACGATCTCGTGCTCGGCGACCTCCAGGTCCACCTCGTCCACGACCGCGCGTTCCCCGAAGCGGACCGAGACCCCCTCCAGCCGAAGCAGTGACATCAGAACTCTCCCGAGGTCTTGTCGGGTCGCAGTCGCTCCAGCACCAGCAGGGACACCGCGCACACCAGCATCAGAATCGTGCTCAGGGCCATCGCCTGCCCGTAGTTCATCTCCCCCGCCCGCCCCAGCAGCCGCGCCACGGCCACCGGCAGCGTCGGGCGGTCCGGCCGCGCGATGAAGACCGTCGCGCCGAACTCCCCCAGCGAGACCGCGAAGGCGAAGCCGGCCGCGATCAGCAGGGCCCGCCGCACCAACGGCAGGTCCACCTCGCGCCACGCCCGCAGCGGCGACGCGCCGAGCACCGCCGCCGCCTCCCGCAGCCGGACGTCCACCGCGCGCAGCACCGGCAGCATCGTCCGTACGACGAACGGCACGCCGACCAGCGCCTGCGCCAGCGGCACCAGGATCCACGAGGTCCGCAGGTCCAGCGGCGGCTCGTCGAGGGTGATCAGGAAGCCGAAGCCGACCGTCACCGCCGACACCCCCAGCGGGAGCATCAGCAGCGCGTCGAAGCCGCGTACGAACCGGCCCGCGCGCCGGGTCAGGGCGGCCGCCGCGAGCCCCCCGATCAGCAGCGCGATGGCGGTGGCGGCCAGCGCGTACTGGAGGGAGTTCCAGATCGCCTCCAGCGGGGGCACCAGGAACGTGCCGCCGCCGGCGCCCGCGTCCTGGAGGGCCCGGTAGAAGCCGAACCCGTACCCGCCGGGCGCGTCGAGGGACCGCTCGACCAGCACCAGGAGCGGGGCCACGATCAGCAGGGCCACCGTCAGCAGCACCCCGCCCAGCAGCGAACGCTGTGCGAGGCCGCGCGGCGGGTGCGCGGTCCGGCCCGGGTCGACCAGGCGCAGGGCGGTCTCCCGCCGGCGCACGGTCCAGGCGTGCACGGCGAGGATCGTGGCGATGGCCGCGAACTGCACCATGGTGAGCACGGCGGCCGTCGGCAGGTCCAGCAGCTGCGCGGTCTGCCGGTAGACCTCCACCTCCAGCGTGGAGTACGAGGGTCCGCCGAGGATCTGTACGACGCCGAAGGAGCTGAAGGTGAACAGGAACACCATCAGCGAGGCAGCGGCGACCGCCGGCCCGAGCGCGGGCAGCGTCACCCGGCGCCAGGCGCCGAACCGCCCGGCGCCGAGCACCCGGGCGGCCTCCTCCTGGCGCGGGTCGAGCTGCGCCCACAGGCCGCCGACCGTCCGGACCACCACGGCGTAGTTGAAGAAGACGTGCGCGAGCAGGATCGCCCACACGGTGGTGTCGAGCCGGACGCCCCACATCTCGTCCAGCAGCCCGCCCCGCCCGACGAGCGCGAGGAACGCGGTGCCGACGACCACGGTCGGCAGTACGAACGGAACGGTGACCACCGCCCGCAGCAGCTGTTTGCCGGGGAACTCGAAGCGCGCGAACACGTACGCGCCGGGGAGCGCGATCAGCAGCGTGAGCACCGTCGACGCGAGCGCCTGCCAGGTGGTGAACCAGAGCACGTCGGCGATGTCGGGCCGGGCCAGCACCTCGCCGATCCGGCCGAACTGCCAGCCGTCCTGCGTCTTGAGCCCGCGCCCGACGATCGCTGCGACGGGGTAGGCGAAGAACAGCCCGAAGAAGACGAGCGGGACCGCCATCAGGGCGAGCCTGACGAGCGTGGCCCGCGCGCTCTCCTTCGGGCTCTCCCGTACTACTTCACGACGAGCGCGGACCATGCCTTGACCCACTGGTCACGGTTCTTGGCGATGGTCTCCGGGGCCACGTTCTCCGGCTTCTCGATGACCACGCCGTGCTTCGTGAACAGCTCCGGCAGCTTCGCGTCCTTGACGACCGGGTTCACGAACATCTGGAGCGGCATGTCCTCCTGGAACTTCTTGCCCACGAGGAAGTCCAGGAGCGCCTTGCCGCCCGCCTCGTTCTTCGCGCCCTTGAGCAGGCCCGCGAACTCGACCTGACGGAAGCAGGTGCCGGTGGAGACGCCCGTCGGGGCCTCGACCGGCTGCGGCTCGCCGTAGAGGACCTCGACCGGCGGGCTGGAGGCGTAGGAGACGACCAGCGGACGGTCGCCCTTGGCCTTCTTGCCGCCCGCGGAGCCGGAGAAGCGCTCGTTGTAGGCCTGCTCCCAGCCGTCGACGACCTCGACGCCGTTGGCCTTGAGCTTGCTCCAGTAGTCCTTCCAGCCGTCCTCGCCGTACTTGCCGACGGAGGCGAGCAGGAAGCCGAGGCCGGGCGAGGACGTCGCGGCGTTCTCGGTGACCAGCAGGTTCTTGTACTCCGGCTTGACCAGGTCGTCCAGCGTCTGCGGCGGGGCGAGCTTCTTGTCGGCGAAGTACTGCTTGTCGTAGTTGACGCAGATGTCACCGGAGTCGACCGGGGTGACCCGGTGCTCCTTGTCGAGGACGTACTCCGGCTTCACTTCGCCGAGCCCCTTGACCTCGTACGGCGTGAAGATGCCGTTGTCGAGGGCGCGGGAGAGGAGGGTGTTGTCGACGCCGAAGAAGACGTCGCCGCGCGGGGAGCCCTTGGTCAGGATCTCCTGGTTCAGCGCCGCGCCGGCGTCCCCGGACTTCAGCACCTTCACGGTGTAGCCGCTCTGCTGCTCGAACTCCTTGAGGACCGTGTCGGTCACGTTGAAGGAGTCGTGCGAGACGAGCGTGACGGTCTTGGACTTCGGGGCGTCGCCCGCGCCCGCGGCCTTGTCCTTGGCGTCGCCGCCGCCGCAGGCGCTGAGCGTGCTGACGCCGATCGCGGCCGCGAGCGCGGCACCCGCGATCTTCTTGGTGGTGCTCACTGGTGATTCCTCCTGGGATGTCCAGGAGAAGACGCGGCCATGCCCGGCGCTCTGTTCGAGCGGACGCCGGGCATGGCGCAACAGCTTGAGTGATGACCGAACTTCCTACCCCGAATGACCGGGGCGAGGTTCAGAGGGTCTGCGGATGACGGTCCCGCACTCTCAGCGCTGTGGCGCTCCCCTGTCGGAATATGCAATTGGTTCGGCCACAGGGTACCCCGTGGCCGAATATGCAAGGCCAGGCCGAAATTCAGCGCTCCGAGGCGGCCAGCTGGCCGCACGCACCGTCGATCTCCTGGCCACGGGTGTCACGCACGGTGACCGGGACGCCGTGGCGGGCGATGGCCTCGACGAAGGCCCGCTCGTCCTCGGGGCGCGAGGCGGTCCACTTGGAGCCCGGGGTCGGGTTCAGCGGGATGAGGTTGACGTGGACCCGCTTGCCCTTGAGCAGCTTGCCGAGCAGGTCACCGCGCCAGGCCTGGTCGTTGATGTCCCGGATCAGGGCGTACTCGATGGAGATCCGGCGGCCGGACTTCTCCGCGTACTCCCAGGCCGCGTCCAGCACCTCGCGGACGTTCCAGCGGGTGTTCACCGGCACCAGGGTGTCGCGCAGCTCGTCGTCCGGAGCGTGCAGCGAGACGGCGAGGCGGCACTTGAAGCCCTCGTCGGCGAAGCGCAGCATGGCCGGGACCAGGCCGACGGTGGAGACGGTGATGCCGCGCTGCGACAGGCCGAGGCCGTCGGGCTCGGGGTCGGTGAGGCGGCGGATGGCGCCGACGACGCGGTTGTAGTTGGCCAGCGGCTCGCCCATGCCCATGAAGACGATGTTCGACAGCCGGGCCGGTCCGCCGGGGACCTCGCCGTCGCGCAGGGCGCGCATGCCGTCGACGATCTGGTGCACGATCTCGGCGGTCGACAGGTTGCGGTCCAGACCGGCCTGGCCGGTGGCGCAGAACGGGCAGTTCATTCCGCAGCCGGCCTGCGAGGAGATGCACATGGTGACCCGGTCGGGGTAGCGCATCAGCACGGACTCGACGAGCGTGCCGTCGTGCAGCTTCCAGAGGGTCTTGCGGGTGGTGTCGTCGTCGCAGCTGATGTGCCGCAGGACGTTCATCAGGTCCGGCAGCAGTTCCTGCTGGAGCTTCTCCCGGGAGGCCGCCGGAATGTCGGTCCACTCCGCGGGGTCGTGCGCGTAGCGGGCGAAGTAGTGCTGCGAGAGCTGCTTGGCCCGGAACGGCTTCTCACCGATCGCGGCGACCGCCTCGCGGCGCTCGGCCGGGGTCATGTCGGCCAGGTGCCGGGGCGGCTTCTTCACACCGCGGGGGGCGACGAAGGTGAGCTCACCCGGAGCGGGACGGGGGGCCATGCGGTACTCCTCAGTGCGACGAGGTGGGGATCACCCCGCGCGTGCAGGGCCGGTCCGCGGCTCGGCCGCTGGACGGAAAGGGCGCGCCGCATGCACACGGCGCGCCCTCCAGGATAACCCGACCGGGTGCGGTCAGCCGGTGCCGACGAAAGCGGCCAGCAGCAGCCAGACCACGGGGGCGGTCGGCAGCAGGGAATCCAGCCGGTCCATGATGCCGCCGTGACCCGGCAGCAGCGTGCCCATGTCCTTGATGCCGAGGTCCCGCTTGATCATCGACTCGCCGAGGTCGCCCAGGGTGGCGCTGACCGCGACCGCGAGGCCCAGCAGCAGGCCCTGCCACCAGGCGCCGCCGTCGATGAGGAACTCCATGCACAGGGCGCCGGCCGCCATCGCGAAGGCCACCGCGCCGAAGAGCCCCTCGCGGGTCTTGCCGGGGCTGATGCGCGGCGCCAGCTTGTGCTTGCCGAACCGCCAGCCGACCGCGTACGCCCCGGTGTCGCTGACCACGGTCAGGACCAGGAAGGTGACCACCCGCTGCGGACCGTCGTCGGCGGTGAGCAGCATCGCGACGAACGTGGCCAGGAACGGCACGTAGAACGCCGCGAAGACGCCCGCCGTGACGTCCTTGAGGTAGTCCTCGGGCGGCTCGGTCATCCGCCACACGAGTACGGCCAGCGCGGTCAGCGCCATCGCGACCCAGGCGCCCTCGGCCCCGCGCACGTATCCGGCGATGACCATGGCGGCGCCGCCCACCGCCAGCGGGACCAGCGGGGCCTTGATGCCCTTCTGCTCCTGGAGCCGGGAGGTGAGCTCCCACAGACCGACGACGACGGCGACGGCGATGACGCCGACGAAGACCGCCTTCACGATGAACAGGGAGGCGAAGATCACCGCGCCGAGGCCGACGCCGACCCCTATGGCGGCCCGCAGGTCGCGCCCCGCCCGCTTCTTCGGCGGGGGCGAGTCGTTCTGCGGTGCCTGCGAGGACGGAGGCGGGGGGCTGGGCATGGGCTCCTGCGGCGGCGTCTCGTCGCGGAAGAGGGGACCGCCACGCGGGGCGGCCCCCCGATCGCGTGCTTCCCGGTCGTCGAAGTCACGGCCGGCGGCATCGGGCACGATGGGCATGGGCCGAGTGTGCGGGCCCACCTGCGCATCGTATGCGGGACCCGCCGGAACCGGCTCCGGCTGCCAGGAAGAGTCGTTCATCAGACTTCGAGGAGCTCGGCTTCCTTGTGCTTCAGCAGCTCGTCGACCTGCGCCACGTACTTGGCGGTGGTGTCGTCGAGCTCCTTCTCGGCGCGGCGCACCTCGTCCTCGCCGGCTTCCTTGTCCTTGACGAGCTTGTCGAGGGCGTCCTTGGCCTTGCGGCGGACGGCGCGGATCGAGACCTTGGAGTCCTCGGCCTTGGTGCGCGCGACCTTGATGTACTCCTTGCGGCGGTCCTGCGTCAGCTCGGGGAAGGTCACCCGGATGATGCGGCCGTCGTTGCTCGGGTTGACACCGAGGTCGGAGTCGCGGATGGCCTGCTCGATGTTGCGCAGCGCGGACGCGTCGAACGGCGTCACGATCGCCATGCGCGGCTCGGGAACCGCGAACGAGGCGAGCTGGTTGATGGGCGTGATGGCACCGTAGTAGTCCGCCACGATCTTGTTGAACATCGCCGGGTGCGCACGACCGGTGCGGATCGCGGCGAAGTCCTCCTTCGCAACGACGACGGCCTTCTCCATCTTCTCCTCGGCCTCGAGGAGGATTTCTTCGATCACCACGTGCTCCTGCATGTCAGATATGGATGGTTCAGGCGGGCGGGCGGGCCGGGCCCCGACGGGGCCGGGCCCGGCAGCCGACTGCTCAGGCCCTGGTGCCCTGGTCGCTCACGAGCGTGCCGATCTTCTCACCCTTGACGGCGCGGGCGATGTTGCCCTCGGCGAGCAGCTCGAAGACGAGGATCGGAAGCTTGTTGTCCCGGCACAGCGTGATGGCGGTGGCGTCGGCGACCTTGAGATCGCGGGAGAGGACCTCGCTGTACTCCAGCGCGTCGAACTTCACCGCTTCGGGGTTCTTCTTCGGGTCGGAGTCGTAGACCCCGTCGACGCCGTTCTTGCCCATGAGCAGGGCCTCGGCGTCGATCTCCAGGGCACGCTGGGCGGCCGTGGTGTCGGTGGAGAAGTAGGGCATGCCCATGCCGGCGCCGAAGATCACGACGCGGCCCTTCTCCAGGTGGCGCACGGCGCGCAGCGGGATGTACGGCTCCGCGACCTGGCCCATCGTGATGGCGGTCTGGACGCGGCTGTCGATGCCCTCCTTCTCCAGGAAGTCCTGGAGGGCGAGGCAGTTCATGACGGTGCCGAGCATGCCCATGTAGTCGGAGCGGGCACGGTCCATGCCGCGCTGCTGGAGCTCGGCGCCGCGGAAGAAGTTGCCGCCGCCGATGACGACCGCGATCTCCGCGCCGTCGCGGACCACGGCCGCGATCTCGCGGGCGATGGCGTGCACGACATCGGGGTCGACACCCAGTCCGCCACCGCCGGAGAAGGCTTCGCCCGACAGCTTCAGCATGAAGCGGCGGCCCTTCTGCTCGTGGTCGCTCTTGTCGTCGGAAGCGGTGTGGGGGTCTACGCCCTGATTCATGGAGATCTCCTCGTGCACATACGAAGAAGGCCATTGCCGGTGGGTCCTTGCGGTTCCCTCTACGGCAATGGCCTCCTCGTCAGATCTGCGGTCGTCCTGCGCGAGCGCGGACGACTGCTTCAGACCCTACCGGGGTCCGGTGTCCGTCGCGTACGGACGGATTCAGATGCCGACCTTGATGCGCGAGAAGCGCGTCAGGGTGACACCGGCCTCGTCCAGAACCTTCTGGACGGACTTCTTGGCGTCCAGGGCGTACGCCTGGCCAAGGAGCGTGTTGTCCTTGAAGAAGCCGTTGACGCGACCCTCGACGATCTTCGGGAGCGCGGCCTCGGGCTTGCCCTCGGCGCGGGTGACCTCTTCGGCGACGCGACGCTCGGACTCGACGACCTCGGCCGGGACGTCGTCCTTGGAGAGCCACTTCGGCGCGAACGCGGCGATGTGCTGCGCGATGCCGCGGGCGACCTCGGCGTTCTCCTTGTCGAGCTCGACGAGGACACCGATCTGGAACGGCAGGTCGGGCATGGTGCGGTGCATGTACGCCGCGACGTAACCGCCGGTGAACTGCGCGAAGCGGTCCAGGACGATCTTCTCGCCGAGGTTGGCGTTGGCCTCGTCCACGAACGCCTGGACGGTCTTGCCGGCCTCGATCTCGGACGCCAGGAGCGCCTCGATGTCGGCGGGGGAGGTGGCGGCGACGTGCGCGGCCAGCTGGTTGGCGACGGCCTGGAACTTGTCGCCCTTGGCGACGAAGTCCGTCTCGCACTTCAGCTCGACGAGGACGCCGGAGGTGTTGTCGTCGCTGATCTGGGAGACGACGGCGCCGTTCTCGGCAGAACGGCCCTCGCGCTTGGCGACGCCCTTCTGACCCTTGATGCGCAGGGCCTCGACAGCCTTGTCGACGTCGCCGTCGGACTCGACCAGGGCCTTCTTGCAGTCCATCATGCCGGCGCCGGTGAGCTCGCGGAGCTTCTTGACGTCAGCGGCGGTGTAGTTCGCCATGAGTCTGTGATTCTCTCTCGAAGTCGTAGATCTACGGGTGAACGGCGGAGGAGACGCGCTCGTCGCGCGGCTCCCCCGCCGTCATCGTCCGTGCTGTGAGTGCCCGGCGCGTGAACGCCGGGCGCTCTCAGTGGGTCAGGCCTGCTCGGCGTCGGCGGCCGGGGCCTCGGTGGCCTCGGCGGCCGGGGCCTCAGCGGCCGGAGCCTCGGCGGCGGGGGCCTCGGCGGCGGCGTCGGCCGCGGGGGCCTCGGCGTCGTCAGCCTTCTTCTCGCCCTCGAGCAGGTCGCGCTCCCACTCGGCGAGCGGCTCGGCGGCGGCCTTCTCGCCCGGCTTCGAGTCACCGGTCGCGGCACCGGAACGGGCGATGAGGCCCTCGGCGACGGCGTCGGCGATCACGCGGGTGAGCAGGGTGACGGAGCGGATCGCGTCGTCGTTGCCCGGGATCTTGTAGTCGACCTCGTCGGGGTCGCAGTTGGTGTCGAGGATCGCGACGACGGGGATGTGCAGCTTGCGCGCCTCACCGACCGCGATGTGCTCCTTCTTGGTGTCGACGATCCAGACGGCGCTGGGAACCTTCGACATCTCGCGGATACCACCGAGGGTCTTCTCCAGCTTGATCTTCTCGCGGGAGAGGACCAGGAGCTCCTTCTTGGTGAGACCCGAGGCGGCGACGTCCTCGAAGTCGATCGCCTCAAGCTCCTTCAGACGCTGGAGGCGCTTGTAGACGGTGGAGAAGTTGGTGAGCATGCCACCCAGCCACCGCTGGTTGACGTACGGCATACCAACGCGCGTCGCCTGCTCGGCGATGGCCTCCTGGGCCTGCTTCTTGGTACCGACGAACATGATGGAGCCACCGTGCGCGACGGTCTCCTTCACGAACTCGTAGGCGCGGTCGATGTACGACAGCGACTGCAGCAGGTCGATGATGTAGATGCCGTTGCGCTCCGTGAAGATGAAGCGCTTCATCTTCGGGTTCCAACGGCGGGTCTGGTGACCGAAGTGGACGCCGCTTTCCAGCAGCTCCCGCATCGTAACGACGGCCATGGCCATCTCCTTGTTTTCTCGGTTTGGTTCCTGACGCCCCGTTGCGCCCTGCCCCCGAAGAGGGGACCGAGAGGTGCTGGCACGCGGCCTGACCGGCCGCTGCTGGGGCGTGCGAAGTCGACCCGGTGACCCGGATCGCCACAAGAAGTGTACGGGACCCGGCGGTATGCCGGGTGACGCACTTGTCCACACCGGCCGGTCCGTCCACAGGCGCGGGCGGGCCGCGGGGGCCGGCGGGGACGCTGGGGGGCATGACGACACTGCTGCTCAGCCTGCTCCTGGCCCTGGCCGCCGCCCCCGGGGTGCGCCCCCTGCCCGCGCCGCTGGCCGTGGTCCGGTGGTGGGACCCGCCGCCGGGGCCGTACGCGGCCGGGCACCGCGGCGTGGACCTGGCGGCCCCGGTGGGCGCGGAGGTCCGCGCGGCAGGCCCTGGGCGGGTGCACTTCGCCGGGCCGGTGGCGGGGCGCGGGGTCCTCTCCCTGACCCTTCCCGGCGGGCTGCGGACGACGTACGAGCCGGTCCGGCCACTGGTCACGGAGGGCGAGGAGGTGGCGGCGGGCCAGGTGGTCGCGGTCCTCACCGAGGGCGCCCACTGCTCCGCGCCCTGCCTGCACTGGGGGCTGCTGGCGGGCGAGACCTACCTCAACCCGCTGACCCTGCTCCCCCGGCCCACGCCGCGCCTGCTGCCGGCGGCGCCGCCGCCCGCCGGGTCATCCCGTGACGCCGCGCAGGGCCATGGCGACGGCGGTCCGCGTGACGACCTCGGGCTCCTCGGCCGCGCCCAGCTCGATGCGCCGGACCGCCGCGTCCACGACGCCCTGGAGCAGCATCGCGGCGAGGCGGGGCTCCGGCTGCCCCAGCGCCCCCAGCGCCTCGACGATCATCGCGACCAGCCCGCCGTGCGCCGCGCGGATCTTCTCCCGCGCCCCGGCGTCCAGCTCGCTCGCCGAGATCGCCACCACGGCCCGGTGCCGCCGGTCCCCGACCAGCGCCAGCTGGCTGCGCACGTAGGCCTCGATCTTCGCCTCCGGCGCCTCCGCCTGCTCCATCGCCGCCTCGATCTCGGCGGCCCAGACGGGGAAGTCCACCGCGCACAGCTCTTCGACCACGGCCGCGCGGGAGCGGAAGTACTCGTACACGGACGACCGGGCGAGGCCCGTCCGTTCCGCGAGGGCGGGGAAGGTCAGCGCCTCCGTCCCGCCTTCGGACAGCAGGGAACGCGCGGCGTCCAACAGGGCGCCGCGCTGCATCGACCGGTGCTCGGCCACGGAGGCCGCTCGAATCCTGGGCACACGTCCACTCTACGGACGTGCGCAAGACCGATCGCCGTCATCTCCCGACATCCGCCAGCTTCGCGCGCAGTTGCAGCACCGACTTGGTGTGGATCTGACTCACCCGGCTCTCGGTGACGCCGAGCACGTTGCCGATCTCGGCCAGCGTGAGCCCCTCGTAGTAGTAGAGGGTCACCACCGTCTTCTCGCGCTCGGGCAGGGTGTTGATCGCCCGCGCCAGCAGCCGGCGCAGCTCTCGGCCCTCGGCCACCTCCACCGGGTTGTCGGCGGCGGTGTCCTCCAGGGTGTCCATCAGCGACAGGCGGTCCCCGCCCTCCCCGCCGACGTGCAGCAGCTCGTCCAGCGCGACCACGTTGGCGAGGGACAACTGGCTGAAGACGGTGTGGAGTTCCTCGACCGCGATGCCCATCTCGTCGGCGACCTCGCACTCCGTCGGGGTGCGCCGCAGCTGGGCCTCCAGCGTGGCGTAGGCCCGCTCCACGGCCCGCGCCTTCTGCCGGACGGAGCGCGGGATCCAGTCCAGCGCCCGCAGTTCGTCGATCATCGCGCCCCGGATCCGGGTGATCGCGTACGTCTCGAACTTGATGGAGCGGTCGATGTCGAACTTCTCGATGGCGTCGATCAGCCCGAAGACCCCGGAGGAGACGAAGTCGGCCTGCTCCACGTTGGGCGGGAGGCCCACGCTGACCCGGCCGGCCACGTACTTCACCAGGGGCGAGTAGTGCAGGATCAGCTGCTGCCGCAGCCGCTCGTCACCCGACTCCTTGTACGCGCGCCAGAGCGCCTCCAGGGACGAGGGTGCGGTGGACCGCACGCTGCCACGGGCAGCGGGGGGCACCGCAGCGCGGTCAGACCCTGAGGTGTGCTGGGGCATGCTTCGCCTTTGCCGGAGCGGGATTCCTTGGGAACGCAGCGTGACGGAAGTGTCGCGGTGCGCGAAGAGTACGGGATCGCGCGGAGGTGCTGGGGCGTCCGGACCCGCGCGGGCGACCCGGGACCGGCGCCTGGCGCTCGGTCCCGGTGACCGCCACCGGGAAGACCGCGTCTCTCATCGGCTTCACTCTTTCACCGGAACGCCCCAGGTCAACGACCGCCTCGCCGGGGGGTGTCCGTTTGCGTGCCTCTTCCAGGTGTCTGCCCGGCCAACTGCCAGCCGTCGCCCTGCCGTTCGACGAACCCCAGAGAGTGAAGTTCGTACAGTCTGCCGATGACTTCATCGGTACCGGTGGCCGCGGCGAGGGCCACCTCCGCCACCTGCGCGGGGCGGCCGGCCGGGAGGGCTTCGAGGACCCGGGCGGTTTCCGGGTCGAGCAGGTCCCGGGCGAGCACCGGGCCGCGCCGCTCGGCAGCCAGCTCGCCGATGCCGCCGACCAGTTCGACGACCTCGGCGGCGTCGGTGACGAGCACCGCCTCGCCGCGCAGCAGTTCGTGCACCCCGGCGGAGAGACCGCTGGTGGCCGGGCCGGGCACGCCCATTCCGGCAGGTACCGGCTCGGCTCCGGCCCCGTCCGCCAGGACACGGGGGTCCACGCGGCCCTCCACCCGCAGCGGGGGCACCAGGTCCAGCGCGGGGACCACGGTGCCCGCGTCGGGCAGGGCCGCCATGATCTGATCCCAGACCCCTCCATTGGCCCACGTCTTGTACCGGGTGTGGACGCCGTTCCACCCGCCGAACCGCTCGGGCAGGTCGGCCCACCGGACTCCGGTCCGCGCCTTGTGGAACATGGCGTCGAGCATCAGCCGCCCGGGGACGAGCCTCCGGTTCGGGTGCTCCGGCTCCCACGCCTTGACGATCGGCTCGACCAGGGCCCACGCCTCGTCGGTCAGGGTCGGCGGGACGAGCCGCCCGTTCGCCTTGAACCACTCGGTCATGGAGCAGGCCAGCCCCAGCTTGGCCTTGGGCACCGGGCCGGTGATGGTGACCCGCACGTCGAGCAGGGCAAGCACCTCGGTCTGCTCCGCCGGGGTCATGTCCGCCAGCCGGGTGCGCGCCACCGTGGCCAGCGCCTCAAGGTCCCGTGCACGCCGCTCGGTGGCCTCGGTCTCCTCCAACCAGGCGGCAGCCTCGGCGCGAATGTCGGCGAGCTGTCGCCGCTCCTCGATCAGGGCTGCTGTCACCTCGGCAATGGCCGACGCGGGCAAGCCTGCCTTGGCGTAGTCCTTGACCGTGGTCGTGATAGCCCGGTCCAGGTTGGCGATCTGTCGGTCGAAGTCGGCGATGCGGTCGGCGTGCTGCACCTGGTCGCCAGCCGCCATCCCGACCCACTCGGCGGCCATCGCCTTGAGCCGGGCGGGGTCGCCCAGCAGCTCGACCACGTCGCGCCAGACCGCGCCCTCAATTGCGTCGGCGTCCACCATGTCGCACGTGCACTTCGGGTCGCCGGGGAACTTCGACGCCTTGCCGGAGCACCGGTACCAGCGCCCTGGTCGGCTGGTCCGCTTCATGCCGACCGAGTGCGCACCGCACGTATTAAAGAGACGCTTCGACAGGGGGTACCCGTGCGGCTTGGACTTGGGCGTGCCGTTGGCCAGCCGCCCCATGGCTCGGTTGAGGTCGGCCACCTCGTCCGGGGTGAACACCGGGTCTAGCTTGATGATGACGGTCTGGCCGTTGACGGGGGTGCCGTCACGGTTGAACTTGGCGCCATGCCCGGCCTTGGTCCGGTTGGGGTTTCGGAAGATCACGCGGGCATTCAGCGTGGACTCGGACAGCAGCTTGGCCCGAGCGTTGGCGGCCGACCACAGACCACCCGCACGGGTACGGAGGCCAAGGACGTTCAGCCGCTCGGCAAGCTCGTTGGTGTTCATCCCGTCTTCGACAACCAGCCCCCACATGGCGCGCAGGACCAGAACCTCAGCCTCGCACTGGACGAGGTGTGATTTCCCCTTCTGCCCCTGGCAGCAGATCTTGTACCCGTAGGGCGGCTGACCGCCAGGCCACCCGCCTTCCTCGGCCTTCTCCTGCAACCCGCCTTGGGTGCGCTTGCGGATGACCTCGTATTCGGTCTCGGCGTAGTCGGCGGCGGCCCGCATCTTCTTGCGACCCTCGGAGGTGCTGTTGTCGTAGTCATCCTCTACAACGGCGACGTACACCCCGAGGTCCTCCAGCGCCCAGACCCAGCGCCAGAACGCCCGACCCGTGCGCCCGATGGCCCGACCCTCGTTGACGACCACCATGTCGAATGGGCGCGGGGTCCGGTGGGCGTCCTCCATCAGCCGCGCGAGGTCGCCACGGTCGGCCGCCTCCAGGGAGCCGCTGACGCCCTCGTCGGAGTACGTCCCGACGTGGTCCCACCCCTTGCGGGCAATGTGCCGGGTGGTCTTCTTGCCGGAGTAGGCAATGCCGTACCCCTTGGCCTGCTCCTCTGTACTTACGCGGAGGTAGTCCACCGCCCGCAGCGCGGGCTGCGCCACGCGGTCGATGACTCCCATTGCGATGCCGAGAACGTCCGTGTTTCGCTGGGCCATGCCGATCGAGTCCTGTTCTTTCGGTGATCCGGCCCGGCGAGGGCTCCACCCCTCGCCGGGCCGCTGGCTGCCTGCGGTCAGATGAGCCGGAACTTGGTAGTGGTCTTGGTCGCACCCATGCCGTCGGTGTAGGTGAAGGTGTCGCCCTGCACGGTGCCGACCCGGTCCCAGCGGCCCACCTTGGCGGTGACCTCGACGGGCGGCTCAACCTTGGCGGCAACCTTCTTGGCGGCTCGGGCCGCTGCGCGGGTGGCCTTGGCGGCGGCCTTGTCCTCGGCGCGCTTGATCCCGGCGGTGACCATGTTGGCGAAGATGAACTTGCTGGCGTGGGTGGCCGCGTCGGCGGTGGTGTTCACGCCGTCGCCGTCCCGGATCACGTCGTGGCCCTCGGCGCCCCAGCGGATCAGCGCGCTCTTGAGCTTGGCGTCGTGGCCAGGGGCGAACACCCGGGCCGTCGTGGCGGTGCAGCCGGTCGTCAGCTCCTCGTCCCACGCCAGGTCGCCGTCCACGTCCCGCAGGTTGACCAGGACGCTGTACCGGCTGCACTCGCAGCGGGTGGGCTCGGTGGCGGTCTTCTTGGCGGTGGTGTTGGCGGCCATTTCATTCTCCCCTGAATTCCCCGAATTCCGGCCTGTCCGGAATTATGAGGTAAATTAAATCAGCCGATTTGCGCGGGACACAAGTTGGTGCGGAGAATGGGCGTCACAAAGCCTTTTCGCGCACCACAATTCACGGCACGTAATTGTCACGACGCGTAATTGTGACTGTAGCTGTAACTGTCTCTGTGGCACCCCCTCCATACCCCCCGTGCCCGGACACATCCCCGGCGAGAGGGGGTGTCCGGGCACGGGCCACAGTCACAGCTACAATTACCGGCCGTGATCGCCGTAATTCACGGTTTCAGCCGGGATATGGACGGCGGGCGGCGGGGCCTCGCTGGCGAACTGGGCCACCTGCCCGCCCCGGATCTGCCGGGCCTTCACCCGCCAGTGGGCCACCTCGCCCACAACCCACCGCGCGACCCGGTAGCCGACGTACAGCCCAGCAGCCAGGGCCATCGAGCCCAGGACCGGGCCGAGTCGGGCGTAGGCGTAGGCCCCGCCACAGGCCACGGTGCACCCGGCGGTGAGCCAGGGCGAGGACCAGAACCGGAACGGCCGCGCGGTGGCCCCGGGGGCTCCGGCGACCGGCCGGGGGCGGCCAGCCTTGGTCAGGCCAGCCCGCCGCTTCGCCTTCGTGTTGTGGGTGTAATTCGCGCCGAACGAAACCTTCTTGCCGTCGCGAGTTTTGAATTCCGGGCGGAATATCTTGGCGCCCATCTGGGCATCCCTTCCGGCCACCCCAACATGCGTGCTTTCCTGGGGGTGCCCTTTTAGCGGGGGGCGTTGTGGGGCCGACTTTCACCAGTGAGTCGGCCCCACACTTATGCGTGATTAGAGGTACTGGCCGGTGCCGTCGAGCTTCTTGGCCTGACGGCGGACCTCGGCCTTAACGGATTCCGGCTTGGCAGTCGGCATGGCCTGGAGGATGCTCGCCACGACGTCCGGCCTGCTCGTGCCGCTCGCGAGCTGCTCGCGCGCCAGCTCGGCCATGCTCGGGGTAGCTGCTCGGTGCTCGTGCTCGGTGAGAGGGGGTGTGCTCGCCTGTTGCTCGGGCCGGGCGAGCACCGGACGAGCCTGCTCGGGGTGCTCGTGCTCGGTGCTCGGGGCTGCTCGCTCCACCACGAGGGTGCTCGGCTGGCCCAGGGCCGCCAGCTCGTCGGCTGCTCGGGCCCGGGTCCGGTTCAGCTGGCGGGTGACCGTGATCATGGCGAGCTGCGCGTTCACCTCGGCGGTCTCGGCCTCCACCCACTGACGCGCCTTGCCGTCCAGGTCTCGGGCCGTGTGCCTCATGACGACCAGCCACATGCCCTTGGCGAGGGCCGACACCACCGCGCCGAACACGCCCACCCAGACCGACCCGGCCACGTTGCCGTGAGTGAAGATCGCGCCCATCGAGATGGCGAGCGCCACCCACCCGGCGACCTTGGGCAGCGTGGCCTTGCGGGGGTCGTACCGGCTCAGCCACTCGGTGGCCATGCAGATGATCCAGGCAAGGTCGAAGACTCCGGCGACCAGGTAGCTGACCCAGGTCGGCGCGGCCTGGCTGAGCAGGTCGCCGATGCTGACGGTCGACCAGGCCACCGCGCCGAGGATGACCGCGCAGGTCGTTGCCAGAACCGCCTTGAGGACGAGGTCATCCCAGTCCTTCGGCAAGACCGGGAACTCAACCTCGTACTGCTCCTCGACCTTGTGCTCCTTGCCGTTGATGACGTGCGGGACGAGCCTCGTGCGCTGCTTGCTCCTGGTCTTCATGGCGTGGTCTGCTTTCCGTGTGGGGGCCGTCCCGGTTGCTTGCTGGCGCGAGGGACGGCCCTTGCTTTGTGTCCTGACGTGACAGCCCGAGTGGTGGGCGGCACGGGCGGGCTGATTCCCATTCCGGGTGCCGCTCTGGGTTGGGAAGACCGGCTGGCTCCGTGGTATCTCCGAGGGCCTCGGACGGCCGGGGCGGCACCGAGTACCGGGCCGGGGGTCTCGTGCGGCGGGAGATACCACGGGAGGCCGGGACGACCTATACGGGACGGCTGCGGCGCCCCCGGTCCTCTTCCGCCACGGCTTCGGACCGCCCGTCCGCGTACGTGCGGATCACCTCGCCGGTCGCCATGTCGCGCTGGTCCACGTAGCTGCGGAGGTCGGGGGCCTGCCGGAGCTGGCGCGTGCTGGCGGTCTTGATCCACTCGGCCATGTCGGCCTCGGAGATCTCGCCCCGGCTGCCGTCGTTGACCGGCTTGCCCTCGTGGACCTCGTGGTCGGTGACCCGGGCCTTCTCCCGGTAGTGGAAGCCCTCGGCGGGGTTGATCCGTCGGGTGCGAAGGGATTGGCGCAGTTCGTCCACGCTCGGGCCGTCCGTGTCCGCCGGACCGTGGCTGGCCTCGCTGAATTCACGATTCGTCATTGGGGGTTTCCTCCTGGGATATCGGGTCTGAATAGCGGTTACTGCGTTCGTTCCACCAGCCGGGCACTTCTTCGCCCCTGGCCTCGGCTTCCTCCAGCTGCTCCATCCCCTCGGCGGCTTTCCTGATACCCGCCAGCAGCTCACCCATAAGCGACTTGCCCTCTTCAATGGCGTCGTCCTGGGTAAGCTCGGGCTTCATGCGCCGGTAAGCCTGGGTGGCATCGCTAATGGCCTTCCAGGCAAAGGCCCAGTCGCGATAGGTGGTGGCCGCGTCGGCGTAGGCGATGGCGACGGCCACCCGGTCGGCCAGAGCCTCGGCAAGTCCGGCCTGCCGGAGATTTAGATCGGAGATTCGGGCCTTGAGCGCCTTCTCCGTCTGCGTCCGGTCGAAGGTCATTCCGTTGCGCTTGGCGATTCTGGAAACGGTCGCCGTCGAGACTCCGGTCAGTTTGGCGATTTCATTCCGGCCGAGCCCTTGACCGATGAGGCGTACCACTTCCCACGCGCGACCCTGTACCAGGGCAGCGGCGCCCGACTCCCCTTCGACCCCTGCCGGGTCCGGCTCATTCGCCATCGGTCCACGCCCGCTTGAGGAGGCCACGGACCTGCTCGATCAGCTCGAATTCCCGGTCGGTGACGGCCCGTTCCACGAGCGCTTCCAGCTCGTATCCGGCGGCCAGCAGGAACGCGGCCTTCGGGGTCGCCCGGACCACGTCCCTGGTGTGGGGTCCCGGTTCGACCATCAGGCCGTCGGGCTCCTTGATGAGCGGCTTGATCCCGTCCTCGTCGAGTTCCCACCACTTGACCATGTCGACGTCGGTGCCGAATTTCGGGTGCCTCGAAATGGCCACCCATCCGCGCTCGGCCGTCAGGTACTCGCTCACTTGGCCACCCCCGCCGTGATCTCTTCGACGTCGCACCCGAGGATTTGGGCCAGGAATACCACCGAATGTGAATTCGGCCTCGCCCTTCCGGTTTCCCAACGCCTGACCGTCAAGGGGGTTCGCCCGATTTTCGCAGCCAACGCCACACGACTCATTTGGCGACCTTCCCGGATGCGTCGCATAGCCGTTCCGTCAAACACCTGTAACCACCTCCTGGATCTGCTCGATCTCTAGAACAATCTGATCATGGTCTTTGCGATCCCCATAATTAGCAGGGAGACAAGTTGACGTGTGCGCAAGTCTTATTTGGGAGCAGGTGGCAGCAGTTTGAAGACCACCCGTCCCCCGTAACCGATCTCGGCGAAACGGTCGGCCACCGCCGCCGCGTTGGACTTAGGAATCACAGTCCAGTGCCACATGCAGTTGAACCCGGGTCGCGCAAATTCGGTACGCAAGAGCTGGTCGAGCTGTCCGCATCCAGGCCCCTCGGTTATTGAGGCCAGACACCAATCCGGGTCATACAGGCCGTGCGTGCGGATGCTGGCACGTCGCGGACCAAGAACAGCTGCGCTGTGTGCTCTGAGAAATTTCATTGCCAACCCTTCGCCGACCGTCACGTGTCGTGACTGATCTGAAAACTCGTCGTTACTGGGGGCTGTGCCACCCCGCGCCATACGTGCCATATCTGCCATATGGCGTGCTACAACGTGTCTTTCCTGGCGCTTGTACGTACCGAGTGCCATAAGAACCCCGTCTGCTGCATGTCATATGGCAGATATGGCACACCCCCTCTGGCCTGCGAGCTTTTCCCGCTGCGCAAGGCCCCGTCATATGGCACGAGATATGGCACGGAGGGTTCCCATATGGCACGCCCCCCGGTCGAGAGGCTGGGGGCGTGCCATATGAGGTCAATTGGTGACGAGCCGAATACCGGTGAAGTACCAGTTCTTGTCATCCTTGGAACGAGACCTGTAGCTCTCGATCTTCGGGTTGTACGCCTTCAAGTTCTTGGCGAACGTGGACTCGGTGCCGGGCGCAAACTTCCGCTGCTCGCACCATGAGACCCAGACCTGGAACAGGATGTTCTTCACGGCCTTGTACTCCGGGCTGACCTCGCACAGGTGCTCAACGAACGCCTTTACCTTGGCGGTTGAGTCCTCGAAGTCGTCACGCGTTCCCGCCGACGCCTTCGGCTCGATGAACCGCCCTCGCTCGGTCAACCTGTCGAGGCCGTCGAGGGACCAGCGCAGGATGGCCGGAATCTCATTGAGGAGACGACCACGCAAATGCTGGTCTTCCTTATTGAGGAACGAATTCGTCATGACCAGGATTACGAACCGGCCAGCGAACGCACCTGACGAGTCGGCGAATGACGGCAGCTCATTCGACATGAGCATTACGCGCGCCGAAATCCGGCCGATCCAGGGCTCTCGGTTCTTGCGGTCCACCGTCAGAACACCCTGACCGATGACGGACAGCAGGCGCTCCAGGATGACGTCACGGTCTCGGTTCGGCGACCGCGCGTCGTCAATGATGGCAATTGACTTACCGATGAGCGACTGAAGGCCGAAATTCTGCGAGAGGCTGGACAAGGTCGGACCAGCCATGTTCTGGTACCCGACCAATGCTTCGAGAATGGCCGCGATGGTGCCCTTTCCAGACCGGGGCGGACCTATCAGCATCAACGCCTTCTGGAGGTCGGTCTGACCCGAAAGCACGTATCCGAACCATTCTTGAAGCGCCTTGACCGGCTCGTCGTCGTCCGGCCAGACCGAGGCCAGGAACTTGAGCCATTCGGTCGGCGCCTCGTCGGTGTCCTCGTAGTCGTACGGGAGCGACGAGGTGTTGAAGTAGGCGGGGGTGGCCGGGGACATGGTCCGCTTCTTAAAGTCGAGCAGACCGTTCTGGAAAGCAACCACCCGTCCGCCGTCACCGCCGTCGAGCCAGCTACCCGACTCGGTGTCCTGGCTGAGGAGGCTGACGTTCTTGACGGCGTTGGCGACGTCGTTGACCCTCTGGGTGTTCGGGTTCCAGGGGATCATCTTCCTATCGCCGGTCTCCTGGTCCTTGCCCTCGTACTGCGCATGTTCCAAAGCGGCCTGGATGCTGGCGGTGATGCTCTGGTTCTCGACCTCGCGCCAGTGGGCTCCGGTCCACCGCATCCACGAGCCGCGCCAGCGCAGCAGGGTCGGACGGCTCTCGGCGGTCCACATCCGTTCGACAGTCTGCCTGGCGACCTTGACGGGGCTGTCCGGGCTCGGCATCCGGTTGCTCTCCTGCTCTGAACGCCAGATGGATCCGACCGTCTTGGTGAAGGCGTCTTCCTCGATCGGGTCGGC
This sequence comes from Streptomyces goshikiensis, assembly GCF_014650555.1. Classification (GTDB taxonomy): domain Bacteria; phylum Actinomycetota; class Actinomycetes; order Streptomycetales; family Streptomycetaceae; genus Streptomyces; species Streptomyces goshikiensis. The sequence goes on from NZ_BMVE01000001.1 coordinate 101,756, forward strand.
GCTGGCCTGGTTGATGTTCCACAGCACCGCGCGGTAGACGTCCTCGGAGTCGAACCGCTTGGCTATGGTTCCGGCGATGCTTGCCAGCCAGTTGTTGCCTCGTTCGCCCAGAACCGGGTCCAACATGAGCTTCTGCGCGATCTTGCTGCCGCCGCCTCCGCTGACTTGGGCGTCCTTCCGCTGACGAGGCTGGTTCTCCTTGCGGAGGCACTCCGGCGCGTCCATCAGCTCGCCGTCGAGCCATTCGTACCGGCGGCCTGACTTGTGGAAGCTGGGCGGCATGATGACCCCGCCCCCGTCGCCTCGGAAGTCGAAGCCAAGGGCGTCGTCGGAGTGGCATTCCCAGGGCCGGTTGTCGTCCGGCCGGATGCGGAAGTGGAGGTGCGGCTTGGTGCCGCCGTCGCGGCCCGACGAGACCTTGAGCGCCGAGTTGAAGACGGCCTCTCCGAGCCGCTCCCGCCAGTAAGTCACGGCCTTGTCCGAGTCGAGGTCGAGGACGACCCGCTTCGAGACCTGCCCGGTGGCCAGCCACAGACCGTGGCCCCGGAAGGTCAGCGTGTCATACAGGTCGGCGAGGTCGGGGAAGGTCGGGCGGCCCTTCTTCACCCATTCCTCACCCCACTTGATACCCATGCCGTGGGGGGACTTGTCGCCTCGCTTGACCGGGAAGACGGTCAGACCCTGGGCGTGGAAATCAGCCCACGCGTCGGCCAGGCGCTCCGCCACTTGCTGGGCGGGGAAATGCCGTGCTTCGATTGTGGTGTTGGTCATTGGGTGTACCGCTTTCTCGAACGGCCCCGTCGGCTGGTCCCCGGCGGGGTCGAGTTGTGTCCGGAGGTCAGTCGGTGGGGGTCGGCCGAGGGCCGAACAGCAGGCGGATGAGGCGTCGACGCTCGGCGTCGGTCATCGGCCGGGCGTCCTTGGCGATCACGCGGCCACCTCGCCCCGGGTGATGAGGGCGGTGTACTCGACGCCGAGGGCGTCAGCGATGTGGCCGATCGTTGCCAGGGTCGGTGTGCTCCGTCCGCACTCGAAGGCGTTGACTCGGACCCGGTCGCCGGTCACAGCAACGCTCAACTTGCCTTGGGAGAGTCCGCGTTCCTCGCGGAGCCGACGCAGCGCGTCAGGATCGAACTTGAGAGACATGGATGACCCACTCGAAAGGGGTGCCCCAGGGTTGGGCTCGACAGAGTCGGCGTCACATCCATGCGATGGCTACTACCTGCTGACCCCGACCTGGTAGCCACGGCTGCCGGGGTGTAGGACCACTCCACCACACCATTTCGGCCCGGCGGTAGTAGTGGCGGCGGTTGCGTTTGGAGCAAGCTAACGAGTCGTGATTGCCGATCACGGGAAGTAAGGCCGGCCGGGCCCTCCGGGTTGGCAACATGAGCCCATGCCGCTGCAACCCGTTGAAGCCACCCTGATAGCCGCGTCCGTGACCTCGCTCGTGTCGACGGTCGCCGTGGTGGTCACCCACCGACTGACCCAGGCGCGCGAGCGACGTCACCGCGTGTGGGACCGCCGCATGGACACGTACGCCGAACTGAGCAAGACCTACATGATTGTCGGCGAGAACCGGGAGTACATCCGCCGACACATGAAGGCCGCCGAGGATTTCCTGCCCGACTTCACCGACGACGCGTACGCCCTGTTGGACGCGAAGCTGGCCCTGTTCGGATCCCCCGAGATCATGCACCTGAGCGAGCGGACGTTCGAGGCTCTTGAACAGTGGGTTGCCAAGATCAACGCCTGGATCGAGTTGGCACACCCAGACGGGTTCGACACCTTCGTGCCGAGCCGCAACGCCGACCGAGCGTGGCAGGAGTTCGAGGAAGCGGCCGACCTTGCCAAGGCCGCCGATCTGGAACTAGCAACGGCGCTCCTGCTGGAGGCGCGGTTCAAGAAGGCGTGAGACCGCAATGACGGAGTGGATTATGCGCTGTGACCCAGGCCACTACGCTGGTTGTGACAGGGAGTCAGCAGGCCACGACGGGAGCGTCGCATGAGTTCAACTGAGGATCTGATCAGGCAACTTCGGGCACCCGACCAGCGCGGGATGGGGCGGATCGAGGAGGCCGAGTACGGCGTCCCGAACGTCGAGCGGCTCACCCGGATCGACAACGCCGCCGTCACCATCCGGTCTTGGAACAGCCGCTGCATTCCCGGCCTGCTCCAGACCCCCGAGTACGCGATGGCGCTCACCGAGGCGATCAACCCGCATCTGCCGATGATGGAGGTCCGGCGCCGGACACTGCTCAAGTCGGCTCGCACCCAGGCGTTCATGCGTCGCACGCTGACCGGCGATCTTCGCCTCGCATGCTTCCTGGTCGGTGAAGAGGGCATCATTCACTCGACCCAAGACACGAACGCCCATGCGATGCAGCTCCGGCACCTGCTCATGATGAGCGCCCACGAGAAGGTCATGATCCAGGTCCTGCCGGGCCACAAGATCCCGCCCGCCCTGTCGGATCACTTCCTGCTGTGGGGCCTTGAAGAGGAGACCTCGGACCCGGACGGGCCCAAGATCCCCAAGCAGCGCATGGGCTACATTGAGACGATCATGGGCGGGTGGTACTCGACCCGCCTGGACGACATGGCCCGGATGCACTCCGGGTTCTCCGACATGATCCGGGAAGCCATGTCGCCCGAGGACTCCCGGACCTTCATCCGAGAGGTGCTCAACTCATGGCGCGCAGTACAAAGCCGAACGTCACCCGAACCCACGCTGGAGCCCCGTTCGAGTTCTCCAGCTACACACAGGACGACTGCCTTGGAGTTGCCGCCCCCGCATCCGGAGGTGTAGCCGTCCTCGACTCCAAGCACGTCGACGGCCCGATAGTCGAGGTCAGCGGCGGCGCGTGGCAGCCGTTCCTGAACTGGGTCGCCAGCTGACCCGAACTTCCACAGCGCCCCACCCGGCCAACTCGGTTGTGGTGGGGCGCTGTTGCATGCCCGGTCGCCATCAGTTGCGGTAACATCGCCGCCAATGGATCCAAGGGTGGGTCCCTTACCCGTTCGTTCTGGCGAACGAGGAAGTCAGGAAAATCGCTCCAGTTGGCTAGGCGACGGGTAAGTCGACGTCGCCTAACGATGTGGGTCAACAAGGGCGGCGGTGGCTAAACACCACCTTTATGACATGTACCACCCGGGCTGAGAGCAACGGCCCAAACGAGAACAGCTACGTCGCACATCTGCGTAGGTGTCTCGACCCGAATCGAAGGTTCGGATCGAGGCTGCCTACGCCCGCGATCCGACCCATAACTAGGGAAGGTCGGATCGGTGGACGGCACCGCCATCATCGTCATCCTCGCCATCGCTGGCGTGGCCTCTGTGCTTCTGTTCGCGGTCAAGGGGCTGCTGGATCAGGTCCCTGACGTGATCGATTCAGCCGGTCGGGCCCGAGATGCCTGGGACCGCTTCAAGAAACCCGGCGCCACGGCTCCCCCGCAGCAGGACCAGGAGCCACCCGCCGCCGCATAGCCACGCGCGGGCTCCGGTGGCCCCACGGAGCGCACGAGACCACGCCCCGGCCCCCTGTGCCCGGCAGGCACACGAGAGGCCCGGGGAGGTATCGTCCCGGGCCTCGGTGCTGTCAGGGCTACTTGATGGGGCGAAGCCGGAACGGACCGGCCGCCCCGGGGCCGAAGAGAACCCCGTCAGGCTCCCGGTCGGTCTCGACCCACACGGCCCGCCCCGCATGGTCCGCAAGGAATCTTTCAAGGCCCTGTGTCAGGTCGTCGTCCCAGCTTCCCCGCTCGGGCGGCTCGTACGCGGTCTCGCCCTGCAACCGGCGGACACGCTGCCACTCGGCACCGACACAGATCTCGATCTGCAACAACTTCATGGCGTACAGCGTCCTGGTTCCCGGCCAATCCGGGAACCGGGCCTCTGGCCGATCAGGCGGCGTGGTCCAGCCGGAACCGGATGGGAGCCAGAGCGGCACCTCCGGAAATAGGTGTGGGCACGCCCATGGTGAGCCGGCCGAGCCGCTGGGCCCGGCGGGCGGTGACCAGCGAGCCGCTGCGGTGGGCCGCCTCCACCACCACCGTTCCCCGGGTGAGGGCGGCGATGACGCGGTTGCGGAGCACGAACCGGCTGGGCGTGGGGTGGCTCCCCGGTGGCAGCTCCCCCATCACCAGGCCCTGTCCGGCGATCCGGCCGAGCAGCCCGGCGTGTCCGCGCGGGTAGGCCACATCCACCCCGCAGGCCAGTACGGCGGCGGTGGCCCCCGCGGAGGCGAGGGCGCCCCGGTGCGCGGCGCCGTCGATCCCGTACGCCGCGCCGGAGACCACCACCCAGCCGCGCTCGGCGAGCCCGGTGGCCAGGGTCTGCGCCATGTGCGCCCCGTACGGCGTGCAGGCCCGCGCGCCGACCACGGCGACGGAGCGCAGCGCCCAGGTCCGCAGGTTGGGCCGGCCCCGCAGCCACAGCCCGACGGGCCGCGCGTCGCCCAGGTCGTCCAGCTGGGTCGGCCATTCCGCCGAGCCCGGGCAGATGAACCGGGCCCCCGATCCGGCGGCCGCCGCGAGGTCCCGCCGGGGGTCGGCGAGCGCGGCCCGGCCGCGGTAGCCGGCGAGCCGCTCGGGCCCCACCCCGGTCAGCGTGCCGGGCGGGGGAGCGGGCCCGGTCAGCAGCCTCATCAGCCCGACGGCCCCGAACTCCCGCAGCCACCGGCCGCCGTGTTCCTCCCCCGGTTCCAGCACCCGGGTCAACGCGGCCCGGGCCAGCTCCTCGGCCTCCTCTCCCTCCCCCGCGTCCACCGCGGGGCCGGGCTCCTGGAGCGGTGTGCGGTCCTGTTCCTCGGGCGGGGTCACGATCCGCCTCCCGGGGGGAGGGTCGCGCCGCGGGCGATGCCGGTGCGCAGCTCCAGGGCCACCGCCACGTCGAGCGCGTCGGGGCGGTCGCGGCCCCGGAGGTCGGCCACGGTCCAGGCGACCCGCAACACCCGGTCCAGCCCGCGCGCGGTGAGCAGCCCCCGCTCCAGGTCCCGTTCGGCCTGGGCCAGCGCTCCGGGGGCGGCCGGCCAGCGGGTCCGCAGTTCGTGCCCGGGCACCTCGGAGTTGAGCCGCCACGGGGTGTCGGCGAGCCGCGCCGCGGCCCGGGCCCTGGCTTCCCGCACCCGGTCGGCGACCGTCGCCGTGTCCTCCCCGCGGCCGCCCCGGCCCAGCAGGTCGGACCGGGTGACCGGTTCGACCTCCACCCGCAGGTCCACCCGGTCCAGCAGCGGGCCGGACAGCCGCGCCTGGTAGCGCCGCACCACGGAGGCCGGGCATTCGCAGCCGGCCCCTTGCAGGTTGTGCCTCCCGCACGGACAGGGGTTGGCCGCGAGCAGCATCAGGAACCTGGCCGGCAGCCGTACCACCCCGGCGGCCCGGGCGATCACCACGTGCCCCGACTCCAGGGGCTGGCGCAGCGCGTCCAGGGCCTTCGCGCTGAACTCGGCCGCCTCGTCCAGGAAGAGGACGCCGCGATGGGCCAGGGAGACCGCCCCGGGCCTGGGGACCCCGGCTCCGCCCCCGACCAGCGACTGCATGGTCGCCGAGTGGTGCGGGGCGCAGTACGGGGGCTTGGTGACCAGCGGTTCGCCGGGCGGGAGGATGCCCGCGACCGAGTGGACGGCGGTGACCTCCAGCGAGTCCTGCCGGGTGAGCGGCGGCAGGATCCACGGGAGCCGTTCGGCCAGCATCGTCTTGCCCGCGCCCGGTGGCCCGCTGAGGAAGAGGTGGTGTCCCCCGGCGGCGGCCACCTCCAGGGCCCGGCGCGCGGCGTGCTGTCCGGCGACATCGGACAGGTCGGGGTGGTCCGGGGCCTCGCCCCCGCTCCCCGCGCCCCGCGCCAGGCCCGTGCCGAGTCCGGCGCCGGGGACGAACAGGCCGGCCAGCATCGGATCCGGTCGCCCCGGCGGATCCGGGGGTTCCTCCTCGGGCACCACCCCGTCGGTCAGCACGGCGATCAACTGCCGCAGGCTGCGCACCCCGAGCACCGACACGTCGGGGACCAGCGCGGCCTCGGCGGCGCACTGCTGCGGGACCACCACCTGCCGGTACCCCGCTTCGGCGGCGGCGAGGACCGCCGGGAGGATGCCGCGCACGGGACGCACCCGGCCGTCCAGGCCGAGCTCCCCGATGAGCACGAGGTCGGCGATGGCTCCGGGGTCGACCACCTCGGCGGCGCCCAGCACGGCGGCCGCCACCGCCAGGTCGAAGCCCGCGCCGCCCTTGGGTACGGAGGCGGGGCTGAGCCCGACCGTGAGCTTCTTCTGCGGCCAGGCGGCTCCGGAGTTCACCACGGCCGCCCGCACCCGGTCCCGGCTCTCGACGAGGGTCTTGTCGGGCAGCCCGACCAGGGTGAAGGCGGCGACCCCGGGCTCCAGGTCGGCCTGGACCTCCACCACCACGCCGTCGACGCCGACGAGGGCGACCGAGCAGGCTCGCGCGAACCCCATCAGGCCACCCCCCTGACGTGTTCCACCACGGGCGCACCGCGCCGCGGCAGTACGACGCCGACCAGGTCGATGCGCACGCCGCCCGCCGGCGGTCCCCCGTGGTCGGCGAGCCAGCGCCCGGCGAGCCGGCGCAACCGCTCGGCCTTGCCGGGCCGGACGGCGGCCATGGGGTGCTCGAACTCCCCCGCCCTACGGGTCTTCACCTCGCAGACGACGAGGGCGTCCCCGTCCCGCGCGACGATGTCGATCTCGCCGCTCCGGCACCGCCAGTTCCGCGCGAGGACGGTCATCCCCGCCTCGGTCAGCCTGCGCGCCGCGAGCTCCTCGCCGTACCGGCCCAGGGCCCGCTGCTGCGATGCCCGCCCCGCCGGATCCGGACCCCGCTGTCCCGGCGCCCGCCCCGCCAACGCCTCTTGTGCCACGCGCTTCGCGTCCATCCGGCACCACCTCCGACGCCGACGGTCCCGCTTCCCCACCGATCCTGTGGATCTTGGTGGACAGCGGGACCGTTGTGGACAACCGCGTCACCCACACGACGGACGCGAACGCGCGGGCCGCCTCAGCTGCCGGGCAGTTCGAGATCGGTCTTGTTGAGCTCCTCGATGTTCACGTCCTTGAAGGTCAGCACCCGTACCTGCTTCACGAACCGGGCCGGCCGGTACATGTCCCAGACCCACGCGTCGGCCATCGAGACCTCGAAGAACACCTCTCCCTGAACCGAGTGCACCTGCATCTCGTAGTCGTTGGTGAGGTAGAAACGGCGTTCGGTCTCGATCACATACTTGAACAGCCCGACGACGTCGCGGTACTCGCGATAGAGCTTCAGCTCCATCTCGGTCTCGTACTTTTCGAGGTCCTCGGCACTCATGGCATGTTCCCCTTCAGCCGTGCGTCCCCCTATTGTGCGCCAGGCCTCCGCGCCCCTAAACGATTTCCGGGGCGAGGACCACCGGCACACCCGGAGGACCGACGTCGAGCAGCGTCCGGAGCAGCCCGGCGAGTTTGGTCGGGTACACCGTCTCATGGGCCGCGAGAAGTTCCTCGGAGGTCCACCACCTGGCACCGCTGACGCTGCGCCGCTCCAGCTCGGTCAGCCCGCCCATCGCGGTCTCCGCGCGGACCGTCCGGGTGCGGGCGAGGAAGTACCACTCGTCCTGCTCCCAGCGCCGCCCGTCGAAGGGGAAGGAGCAGTACCGGTGCCACAGCACCGGCCCGAGCTCCACGTCCTCGATCCCGGTCTCCTCCGCGAGCTCCCGCAGCGCGGCCTCTTCACGGGTCTCCGCGCCCTCCAGCCCGCCGCCCGGGGTGAACCACCAGTCGTCCGACGGGTCCCCCGGCTCGAAGCCGTGCAGCAGCAGGATGCGGTCCTCGGGATCCAGCAGGATCACCCGCGACACCTTGCGGGGGCCGCCGCCAGCGGCCGGCTCAGCCGACACCGACCGGCTCCCGCCGCCGCCCGCGCCCGAGAACCCGCACCAGCGGCCCGTACGCGGCCCCGATCACCACCAGGAGGGCGCCGCCCAGCACCGCTGCCGCCTGGAACCGCAGCGGCCCGGCCTTCGAGGTGCCGCCGGGCAGCGGTTCGTACGTCTTCGGGCGCTCCACCATCCGCAGCGTGGGCCAGGCCAGGGCGTCGACGCGGGCACTGACCTCGGACCGGGGCACCGTCCCCTGGCCCGCCTCCTGGAGGTGCGCCCGGGAGTCGATCGAGACGGACCGCCGGTCACCGAGCAGGAACAGCTTGCCCTCCGGCACCGTCACCTCGAACGGCGTGTTGGAGGCCACGACCGGCAGCGCGCCCGCCGTGTCGGGAGCGCCCGGCGCACTCGACGCGCCCGCGCCGCCCGAGGCGCCCCCCGTACTCGGCGTGCCCGACTCCCCGAAGGCGCCTACCCCTTCCGGCTTGGGCTGGTCGATGTACGGCTCGTCGAGCTCCTTGCCGTTGACCGTGAGCCGGCCGCCCTGCCCACAGCACTTGACGGTGTCGCCGCCGATGCCGACGACCCGCTTGAGCATGGGCGAGTCGCTCCACACGGAGTCGTTGAAGATGACGACGTCGCCCCGGCGCACCTCGGCGCCGTCGATGCGCTGCGCCAGCACCCGGTCCCCGGGGTTCACCGTCGGCATCATCGAGTCGGTCGGCACCGTGTAGGGCTGGTAGACGACCGCACCCCAGATGAACCCGCCCAGGAAGAGCACAAAGCCGATGGCCACGGCGATTCCCGACAACACGTTGCCGAGACCGCCGCGGCCATCTTTCTGTCCGCGTATTACCTGTGTTCCGCCCATTGCAGCGCCCCCATACCCGGACCGTTGACCTGGGCGGCACCCTACCCGGCGGTACGACCCCGGGTCAGCCTCCGCTTGCGCCACATCACGAGCGGCACGGCACCGGTGACTCCGAGTGCGGCCGGGCCGAGCCCGACCGGGGCCAGACCCGAGGCGCCGAGACCCAGCGCACCCGCCTTGGCCTGGTTGCCGATGCCCGGCTGGTCGAAGGTGTCCGGCACCGGCAGGGTCGCCCAGCGGGTCAGCGGCCAGGCGACGACCACGGCCCGCCCGACGACCTTGTCGACCGGCACGAAGCCCTGGTTCTTGTCCTGCATGTGGTAGCGGGAGTCCTGCGAGTTCTGGCGGTGGTCGCCCATCACCCAGATCTTGCCCTTGGGCACCGTGATCGGCCCGAACGGGGCGTCGTCGCACGCGGTGTTGCCCGGGTAGATGTACGGCTCGTCCAGCTCCTTGCCGTTGACGACGACCGGGCCGCCCTTCTTGCACTCGACCGTGTCCCCGCCGATGGCGATGGTCCGCTTGATCAGGTCCTTCTCGTCGGCCGACGGCATCAGGCCGATCTTGCTGAGGATCTGCTGCGCGAGGTTGGGCTGCGGGGTGGGCTCCCCGTCCAGCCAGCCGGCCGGGTCGTGGAAGACCACGACCTCACCGCGCTCGGGCTCCGAGCCGAACCACGGGGTCAGCTTGTCGACGAGGACCCGGTCGCCCTTCTGGAGCGTGTCCTGCATCGACTCGGAGGGGATCGAGAACGCCTGGACCAGGAAGGTCTTGATCAGCAGGGCCAGCAGCAGGGCGATACCGACGAGGAGCGGGAGCTCCTTCCAGAAGGAGCGCTGCGGACGCGCCGCGTCCTCCTCGCCCTCCTTCTCATCGGCCTCGCGCTTGACGGCATCGTCCGGCCGCTCCTCGCCTTCGTCGCGTCCGGATCGAGCGCCTACCGCCACATCCCCCACATCCACTCCTTCATCGCAAAGTCGCCGCCCGCGCCGGATCGGACACGGGCCCTCCCCTCCCTTAACGAGCGGGAGTTCCCTAGGGCTCGGGAGACCGAGGACACACTATGCGAACGGTGTGCCCCTACGGCGCCTGCCGGGGCCGCGCCGCCCGGTCCGCGCCTGATCCGGCACCATGCGGAAGGTGGCCGGTGTCTCCAGCCGGCGCCAGTGTCCGAACGGCCAGGCGATGACGACCGCCTCCCCGACCACGCCCTCCTCGGAGATGGTGCCTTGGTAGGCCTCGTCGAGGTGGAAGCGGGAATCGGCCGAATTCGCACGGTGGTCACCCATGACGAACAGCCGCCCCTTGGGCACGGTCACCTCGAAGCGGATGTCCGAGGGCGTATTGCCGGGGTTCACGTAAGGCTCATCGAGCGGCGATCCGTTGACGGTGACCCGGCCCTGGGCGTCGCAGCACACGACGGTGTCCCCCCCGACGCCGATGACCCGCTTGATCAGGTCCTGCTCGTCGGCGGAGGGCAGCAGTCCGATGAAGGTCAGGGTCTGCTTGATCTGCTTGACCACGACCGGGTCGGGGGCGGACCGGGCGGTCTCGCCCCTGAGCCAGCCGCCGGGGTCCTTGAACACGACGACGTCGCCCCGCTCGACCTTGGAGCCGAACCACGGGGTCAGCTTGTCCACGAGGACCCGGTCGCCGATCCGGATGGTCTGCTCCATCGAACCGGAGGGGATGAAGAACGCCTGCACCAGGAAGGTCTTGAGGACGAGGGCGATGCACAGCGCCACGATGACCAGCAGCGGGAGTTCGCCCACCCGGCGGGTACGGCGCCGCCGCTTGACCCGGCGCGCCAGCCGCCGCCGGTCGGCCCGGCCGCCGCCGGCCTCCGCCCCCACGGATTCGGACGCGGACCTGCGCCGGGTGCCGGGGTCGCGCCGGGTGCCGGGATCGCGCCGGGACCCGGGCTCACGCCGGGACCGGGGCTCGCGCTCCCGTACGGTCTCGAACCGCGTCAGGGTTTCCGGCTCCGGCCGGGGTCGCGGCTGAGGCTCCGGCCGCAGCTGGGGCTGGGGCTGCGGCTGCGGCTGCGGCTGGGGCTGGGGCTGGGGCGCACGCTGCGGCTCCGGCGCGGGCCGGGGCGCCGGCCCACCGGGCGATTCGGGCGCGCGCCAGAACTCGGGCGGCCGCCGTGGCGGCGCGGGCTCCCGCAAGGGCGGCACGGGCTCGCGCCGGGGCCCGGGCTCGGGCTCGCGCCCGCTTCTCGGCCTGCCCCGGCTACCCATGACCGCCTCCGGTACCCGCTCCCGGGGCGGCGCCCTCGGTGGAACCCGAACCCACCCCGCCCCAGCGCGTCACCGGCCAGCCGATCCAGTCGGCCCGTCCGATCACCTTCTCCACCGGCACCATCCCCCCGCCCGGCTCGCCCAGGTGGTCCCGGGAGTCCCGGGACTGGGAACGATGATCACCCATGACCCACAGGGCCCCCAGCGGTACGGCGATCCGGAAGGGCACCTTCGAGGGGGTGTCACCCGGGTAAAGGTACGGCTCGTCCAGCGGGACCCCGTTGACCTTGATCCGGCCGCCCGCGTCGCAGCACACCACGTCATCGCCTCCCACTCCCACGACCCGCTTCACGAAGTCGGTGTCGGAGGGCTCCGCGAGCCCCAGCGCCGAGGCGGCGCCGTGCAGGGCCTCGCCGACCGCGTTGCCGCCGGCCCCGGCGTGCTCCGGCACGAAGGAGCCGGTGCCGTCGAAGACGACCACGTCCCCGCGCTTCGGCCGGTCTCCGAACCTGTACGCCGTCTTGTTCACCAGCACCCGGTCCCCGACCTTCAGCGTCGGCTCCATCGACCGGCTCGGGATCAGGAAGGGCTGTACGACGAAATTGCTGAGCAGCAGCAGGAAGACGGTGCAGACCACACCGAGCAGTCCGGCCCGCCGCCAGGTCAGCCCGCCCACCCCGCGCATCCCGCGCAGCCCGGGGAACGCAGAACGCGGCCGCTCCTCCCCCTGTGCGGGAGAGGAGTGGCCGCGTCGTGTGAGCTCTGCTTCGGTGTCCATCGGGTGCGAGCCTATCCGGCCGCCCCCGGAACCCGGAGGGGAGATCAGCGGTCGCGCTTCTCCTTGATCTTCGCGGCCTTGCCGCGGAGCTCACGGAGGAAGTACAGCTTGGCGCGACGCACGTCACCGCGGGTGACGAGCTCGATCTTCTCGAAGATCGGGGAGTTCACCGGGAAGGTGCGCTCCACGCCGACGCTGAAGGAGACCTTGCGAACGGTGAAGGTCTCGGAGACGCCAGAGCCCTGGCGACGGATGACAACGCCCTTGAACTGCTGGATACGGGAGCGGTTGCCCTCGATGACGCGGACGTGCACGTTGATCGTGTCACCCGGGCGGAAGGCCGGGACGTCGGAGCGGATCGAGGCGGCGTTGACGCCATCGAGCAGGTGAGACATGTTGTTCGTCTGCTTTCTTCGCACGACGCCACAGGTCGCCGGTGCGGGTTTCCGGAGAGAATTCGGGAGCCGGGACACTCGGCGGGCGACGGTCCCCCTGTGGCAGGGGCGCACGCGAGCACACAGCAGCCGCCTATTCTTCCACGCTCTGCGGCCTGCGCCAAAATCGGCCGTCGGGCGTGGGCTTCCAGCCGAGGATGCTCAGGGCCTCCCGGTCCTTCTTGTCGAAGGCGGAGGCCTCGCAGCGCTCGATCAGGTCGGGCCGGTTCGCGGCCGTCCGGCGGAAGGCCTCGTCCCGGCGCCACCGGGCGATCTTCCCGTGGTGGCCGCTGAGCAGCACGTCCGGGATGCCGCGGCCGCGCCACTGCGGGGGCTTGGTGAAGACCGGCCCCTCCAGCAGGTTCGCCATCTCGCCGGGGGCGAAGGAGTCGTCCCGGTGCGATTCGGCGTTGCCGAGGACCCCGGGCAGCAGCCGGGCCACGGCCTCGGTGACGACCAGGACGGCCGCCTCGCCGCCGGCCAGGACGTAGTCGCCGATGGAGACCTCGTACACCGGCATCCGCGTCGCGTACTCGTCCATGACGCGGCGGTCGATGCCCTCGTAGCGCGCCGGGGTGAAGATCAGCCAGGGCCGCTCGGAGAGCTCGACGGCGAGTTCCTGGGTGAACGGGCGGCCGCTGGGCGTGGGGACGACCATGACGGGCCCGTGGGCGCCGGACTCGTAGCCGTCGGCGAGGGCCGCGTCGAGGGCCTCGCCCCAGGGCTCGGTCTTCATGACCATGCCGGGGCCGCCGCCGTAGGGGGTGTCGTCGACCGTGTTGTGCCGGTCGTACGTCCATTCCCGCAGGTCGTGGACGTGTACGTCGAGCTGGCCGCGGGCCCGCGCCTTGCCGACGAGGGAGACGTTCAGCGGCTCCAGGTACTCGGGGAAGATCGTGACGACGTCGAGACGCATCAGGCTTCCTCGGCCCCGGCCTCGGCCCCGGCCTCGGCGTCGGCGTCGGTCCCGGCCTCCGCGTCACGCGCCGAGGCGATCTCGGCGCGGTCGTCGATCAGCCCGGGCGGCGGCGTGATGACGCAGCGCTGCTCCTCCAGGTCGATCTCGGCGACGATCTCCTCGACGAAGGGGATCATCACCTCGGTGCCGTCCGGCCGCTCGACGATGAAGAGGTCCTGCGAGGGGAGGTGGGAGATCTCGGTGATCCGGCCGATCTCGGTCCCGTCCTCCAGCACCACGTCCAGGTCCATCAGCTGGTGGTCGTAGTACTCGTCCTCTTCCTCCGGCAGCTCCGTCGGATCCACCTCGGCGATCAGCAGGATGTTGCGCAGCGCCTCGGCGCCCGTGCGGTCCTTGACGCCTTCGAAGCGGAGCAGCAGCCTTCCGCTGTGCACGCGGCCCGTCTCGATGGTCAGCGGACCCGCCGACGCCGGCTCGGTCTCAAGGACGGCACCGGGCCCGAGCCGCAGCTCCGGCTCGTCGGTGCGCACCTCGACGGTGACCTCACCCTTGATCCCGTGGGCGCGGCCGATCCGCGCGACTACCAGCTGCACTGTGTGTCTCTCCTGTTCAGACGACGACGGGCCGGGGCGGGCACGTATGCCCTCCCCGGCCCGTGCCGGTGATTCAACTGCTCAGCGGACCTGGTCCACGTCGACGAGGTCGACGCGGATCCCCCGGCCGCCGATGGCGCCCACGACGGTACGCAGAGCACGTGCGGTGCGGCCGTTGCGGCCGATCACCTTGCCGAGGTCATCGGGGTGGACCCGGACCTCCAGCACCTGCCCGCGGCGCAGGTTGCGCGAGGCGACCTGCACGTCGTCGGGGTTGTCCACAATGCCCTTCACGAGGTGCTCAAGAGCCTCCTCGAGCATGATCAGGCCTCGGTCGACTCGGCGGTGGCCTCAGCCTCGTCCGCCTTCTTGTCGGCCTTCTTCTTCTGCGTGATGGCCTCGCCCTTGCCCTCGCCGATGCCCTCAAGGGCCTTGGCGAACTCGTCGAAGGAGCGACGCTTGCTCTCCTTCGTCTCCGGCTGCAGGAGCGGCGCGGGGGCGGGAAGGCCCTTGTGGGCCTGCCAGTCACCGGTCAGCTTCAGGATGGCGAGCACAGCCTCGGTGGGCTGGGCGCCGACGGACAGCCAGTACTGCGCACGCTCGGCGTTGACCTCGATGCGCGACGGGTTGTAGGTCGGGTGGTAGATACCGATCTCCTCGATCGCGCGACCATCCCGGCGGGTGCGGGCGTCGGCGACGACGATGCGGTAGTGCGGCTGGCGAATCTTGCCGAGGCGCTTGAGCTTGATCTTGACTGCCACTGGAGTGGTGTCTCCTGAACTTGACGTGGTTGGGCACATGAGATGCCACGTGGGGTTGCGGTACTCGGGTGCCCGATGGACGCGTCAGCCGGAGGAGAGAGGGGTCCTATGCGACTGTCGAGTACAGCTAGCCATTGTGCCACATGCCTGCGGCGCTTCTCACGGCGAGTGGCCATCAGCGGCGCGCGGGCGCGCGACTGAGCTCCGCCCCGCCCCGCGGAAGCGCGCGGGACCACCCCGCCCGCCCCTCACGGCCGGGTGCCGGGGGGCGCCGGGCTCAGGAGGCGGCGACCGCGACGGCCGCCTCGGGGATGCGGAAGGGCTTCATGCAGCCGCCGCACACGATCGGCGCCTGGGCCAGTACGGAGGGGACGACCCGCACGTTGCGCCCGCAGTCGCAAACCGCCTTGACGCGCACCCCGCCGCCGGAGGAGCCGTGCCGGGCGGCCGGACCGCGGAAGCTGCGCTTGGTGTCGGCGGCGGTGGCGACCGTGTGCGCCTTGAGGGCGCGCTGGAGCCGTTCCATCGTCGGGCGGTAGCGCTTCTTCGCCTCGGGACTGAGCGAGACCAGCGAGAAGCCGCTGCTGGCGTGCGGCTCTTCCGAGTGGTCCAGGCCCATCTCCTCGGCGATCGCGAGGAATCTGCGGTTGTGGTAGCGGCCGGCGCGCGAGGTGTCACGGACACCGCGGGCTGCGGCGATGCCGTGGACTGCCTCGTGCAGCAGTCGCTCGAAGGAGAGCTCGGCGCCACAGGCGGACGAGGACTCTCCGATCAGGGACTCGGGCGCGGCAAGGTCAGGCAGCTCGGGGTGGTACCGCTGAATGTCGGCCCACGCCTGCGCCAGCTCTGCGGCGAGAACAGGTGGTGTCGTGCTCACGTCGTAACAACGAGCCGGAGTGCCCAGGTGTTCCGATTCCGGGCCATTCCAAATTTTTTGCACGTACCAGTCAGTTCAGTCTCATGTGTCCTGACGAGGACGGGTGCGTAGAAGTCAGGAGGAGTCGGTACGTAACGTCGACCAAAGAGACCAGCCCCGGCGTGCGGCGCGGGCCGCACGCCGGGGCGTGGGAAGACTGCGGTGGCGTCGGGTGCCGACTGGCCGCCCGCCCGCTCAGTACGAGCGCGCGACGATCGCGAGCGTACCGGGAGCGTCGTCCGTCTCCGGGACCGATCCGTCCGCCGCGATCAGGCAGCGTACGGAGACGGCCTGCTCGGCCAGCTTGGCCTCGCCCTCGGGGCCGAGGTCGGCCCACGGGATCCGCGCCCAGCCACCGGCGATGGCGGCCTCGGCGGCCTCCTCGATGGTCGAGACGTCGGAGGTACGGGCCTCACGGCGCTCGCGGGACTCGCGCAGCAGCTGCGCCTGGTCCTCGTCCAGCACCTTGGGCAGCAGGTCGAGCAGCGCGGAGATCTGCACCGCCTCCTTGCCGCCCGGGATGCGGCGGGCCAGCATCGCGGTGCCGTTCTCCAGGTCGCGCGGGCCGATCTCGATGCGCACCGGTACGCCCTTGAGCTCCCAGTCCACGGCGCGGCGGCCGAACGGGGTGTCGACGCGGTCGTCGACCTGGACGCGCAGTCCGGCGGCCTTCAGCTGGGCGCCCAGCTCGCGGACCTTGGCCACGGCCGCGTCGCCCTTGATCGCCATGACGACGACCTGGACGTGCGCGAGGCGCGGCGGGACGCGGAGGCCGTTGTCGTCACCGTGGGACATGATCAGGCCGCCGACCATGCGGGTCGAGACGCCCCACGAGGTCTGCCAGACGAGCTCCTGCTTGCCTTCCTTCGACAGGTACTGCGTGTTGAAGGCCTTGGCGAAGTTGGTGCCGAGCTCGTGGCTCGTGCCCAGCTGGAGGGCCTTGCCGTCGCCCATCATGCCCTCGAGGGTGAGGGTGTTGATGGCGCCGGCGAAGCGCTCCTTGGCGGTCTTGCGGCCGAGCACGACGTCGATGCCGAGCACGTTCGTCATGAAGTCGCCGTACACGTCCGTGTGGATGCGGGCGGCGTAGTCGCGGGCGTCCTCGTACGTGGCGTGTGCCGTGTGGCCCTCCTGCCACAGGAACTCGCTCGTACGGAGGAAGACGCGCGGGCGCATCTCCCAGCGGACGACGTTGGCCCACTGGTTGATGAGCAGCGGCAGGTCCCGGTAGCTCTGGACCCACTTGGAGAAGTAGTCGTTGATGATCGTCTCGGAGGTGGGCCGGACGACGACCGGCTCTTCGAGCTCCTTGCCGCCGCCGTGCGTGACGACCGCGAGCTCGGGGGCGAAGCCCTCGACGTGCTCCGCTTCCTTCGTCAGGTACGACTGCGGGATGAACAGCGGGAAGTAGGCGTTCTGGGCGCCCGCGTCCTTGATGCGCGCGTCCATCTCCTGCTGCATCCGCTCCCACAGCCCGTAGCCGTACGGTCGGATGACCATGGTGCCGCGGACCGGACCGTTGTCGGCCAGCTCGGCCTTGTTGATCAGATCCTGGTACCAGCGGGGGAAATCCTCCGCCTGGGGGGTGAGAACGGGTGCCTTTGCCATGGCGCGAATGGTACGGCGCCCGGCGCACCGAGCGTGAATCGGGTGGCGCACTCCTCTGGACGCGGGGGCGAATGGGGAGTTCCCTGGCAACGGGGGCAAGGGGGCGACACGGAATCAGGAGCGCTCTTTCGATGACACCGACGCCGACGGCGACGCTCGTCGCCCGGGACTGGGCGGAGATCCAGGAACGGATGCTGGTACCGCTGTACGAGGCGGTCTACGACCGGCTGGAGGTCGGGCCGGGCAGCCGGCTGCTCGGCCTCGACTGCGGGGCCGGGCTGGCCCTCCTGCTGGCCGCGGGGCGGGGAGCCCTGGCCACGGGGGTGGAGCCCGATCCGGCCCGCCGGGCGCTGGCCCGCGAGCGGCTGCTGGAGGTGATGGCGGCCCCTCCCGCACCCCGGGTGCCGTACGACGTGCTGCTGGCCTTCTCGCCGCGCCCGGCCGAGCTGGCGCGGGCCCTGCCGGCGGTCCGGCGGGGCGGGGCGGTGGTGCTGGCCGACTGGGGCCCGGCGGAGCGGTGCACGGTGCCGCAGGTGCTGGGCGGCGGGCCGGTGGCGCGGGACCTGGACGCGGCGGTGGAGGCGGCGGGGCTGGTGCCGGACGGCTCGGGGCGGGTGTTCTGCCCGTTCGGGTACGCGGACGTGGACAGCGCGGTACGGGGGCTGCTGTCGACGGGGCTCTACCAGTGCGCCGATCCCGCGCTCGCGGAGAAGGAGCTGGCCGAGGCCCTTCACCCGTACGAGCGCGGCGACGGAGCCGTGTGGCTGCCGAACATCTTTCGGTACGTGATCGCCCGGGTGGCCTGACGCCACTTTGACGACAGGGCCTAGGAGTCGGCGGCTCGCGGGCCGGCGCCGTCGGAGTCGGTGTTCCTGGCCGGGCGCGGGATCCCGGCGGCGGCGTAGGCGGCCGGTTCGTCGAGGGTCTCGCTGGCCAGGAGCGCCCGCGCCAGGGCGTCCAGCTTCGGGCGGTGCTCGCGCAGCAGGCGGAGGGCCTCCGCGTGGCACTCGTCCACGATGCGCCGCATCTCGTGGTCGACCACGTCGAGGGTGGCCGGGGCGGCCAGCAGCCCGTACGGGCTCTGGGCGTCCGCCGGGATCGCCGTCAGGCGGCCGACGCGCTCGCTCATCCCCCAGCGTCCGACCATGCCGCGCACGAGGTTGGTGACCTGTTCGAGGTCGTTCTCCGCGCCCGTGGTGATGACGTCGAAGACGAGCTGCTCGGCGGCCATGCCGCCGAGGGCGCCGATGATGCGGCCGCGCAGGTAGTCCTCGGTGTACGCGTACCGGTCCGCGTCCGGTGTCGAGAGGGTGACGCCGAGCGCCCGGCCGCGCGGGACGATGGTGATCTTGCGGACGGGGTCGGCGCCCGGCTGGAGCATGCCCAGCAGGGCGTGCCCGCTCTCGTGGTACGCGGTGCGGCGGCGCTCCTCCTCCGGCATGACGAGCGAACGCGCCGCGCCCAGCTGGACCTTCTCCAGGGCGTCCATGAAGTCCGCCTGGGTGACCCGGTCCTGCCCCCGCCTCACGGCGAGGAGGGCGGCCTCGTTGGCGAGGTTGGCCAGGTCCGCGCCCGTCATGCCCGGCGTGGTGCGGGCCACCTGCTCCAGGTCCGCGTCCGGGGCCAGCGGGATGTCCCGGGTGTGGATGCGCAGGATGGCCTCGCGGCCGGACCGGTCCGGCGGGGAGACCGCCACCGTGCGGTCGAAGCGGCCGGGCCGGATGAGCGCCGGGTCCAGGACGTCCGGCCGGTTGGTGGCGGCCAGGACGACCACGCCCTCCGAGCCGGAGAACCCGTCCATCTCGGTGAGGATCTGGTTGAGGGTCTGTTCGCGCTCGTCGTGGCCGCCCATGGCGGCGCCCCCGCCGCGGACCCGGCCGATGGTGTCGATCTCGTCGATGAAGACGATCGCGGGGGCCACCTTGCGCGCCTCGGCGAAGAGTTCGCGGACCCGGGAGGCGCCCACGCCGACGATCATCTCGATGAACTCGGAGGCGGAGGCGGAGAAGAACGGCACTCCGGCCTCGCCGGCGACGGCCCGCGCCAGCAGGGTCTTGCCGGTGCCGGGCGCTCCGGCCAGCAGGACCCCGCCGGGCATCCGGGCGCCCAGCCGCTGGTACCGCTGCGGGTTCCTGAGGAAGTCCACGACGTCGCCCAGCTCGCCCTTGACCTCGTCGATGCCGGCGACGTCCTCGAAGGTGGTCCGTTTGGCACCCGCGAGTTCGACGGGCTTGGGCGGTGCCTTGCGGCCCAGCCCGCCCATGCCGCCCATGCCGGACATCCGCCGGGCGACGAGCACCCAGAGCAGGACCAGCAGCAGCATGGGGGCCAGTGAGAGCAGCAGGTTGGCCAGGAAGCTGCGCTGGACGACGACCGGGGAGGCCGTGACGGTGACGTTCTGCTTGGTGAGGCTGGCCCAGAGCTGGTCGTCGGCGAAGGCCGGGCGCTGGGTGACGAACTTGGTGTAGTCCCCCTTGTCGCCGTCCGGCAGCGGCCGCTCGGCCTTCAGCTGGCCCTGGATGGCGTCGCCCTTGGAGTAGATCTTCGAGACGTTGCCGTCGGCCACCTGCTTGCTGAACTCCGTGTACGAGATGACCGGCTCGTCGCCCTCGTTGAAGAAGGACAGGACCAGGTTGGTCACCAGGTAGACGATCAGGGCGGCCAGGATCAGTCCCCGCCAGCCGCCGGGCATCCGCCTCTTCGGCGGCGGACCGGGCGGGGCGCCCTCCGAGCGCCAGGGCGTATCGGCCCGGTCGCGCGGGGGCACGGGGGTAGGCGTGGGCACGGGGCCTCCTTCTGCCGTCCTCCCGGCCGACGATAAGGGACGTACCGGGGCATCGCGCTCGCAGGACTTCCGTCCGCGCGCGCCGCCGACCGGGTGAGACCCGGCGCCGCCGGACGGGTCCGCGCCGGGTCCCCGGGGCGTCGGGGCGGGTGCCGGGGCGCGGATCGACCATTCTGGCCCCGGGCGAGATCCGGCCACCCGGATGACCACGGGTACCGGCCCGCGCACCGCCCCGGAAGACCGCGCAGACGACCGAGGACGGCCGTGGACGATCAGCTCGCACTCCGCATCCGGCTCTTCCGGGACAGCGGCCGGGTCCGCCCCGAGGTCGCCGCGTTCGTCACCGCCGAGCTTCGCGCGCTCGCGGCCGAGGGCCGGACCGTCACCGAGGCCACGGCCGGGATGCTGACGAGCCATCTGCTGCTGGCCCTGACCCGGGTGCTGGACGGGGAGCCCGTCGAGCCCGGCGAAGCCGACGGGCGGGTGGCCGCCGAACTGGCCGGTCACCCCGAGGCCGTGGAGCGGGCCCGCGCCATCTCCGGGCGCGCGGCGGGCTCCCTCGGCGCCCTGCTGCCCGCCGCCGAGATCGGCTTCCTGGGCCTGCACCTCGCCGCGCTCGCCGCGCCTCCCCTTGAGAACCCGTCCCGCTGACCCGTCCCGCCGACCCGGCGCGCAGAGCAAGGAGCACGACCATGGCGAAGATCCTCACCGGTGGCGTCGGCAAGGCCGAAGTGGCCACCGCCGTCACCGGCCTCGGCATCGCCGGCATCGAGATCGCCGTCTCCAGCGACATGGACGCGGCGGCGGCGCTCAGCGCGGGCCGGGCCGACTACTTCCTCGGGACCTGCCACACCGGCGCCGGCGCCTCCCTCGGGGTGCTCGTCGGTCTGCTGGGCCGCGCCGACTGCCACACCTTCGGCCGGTCGGTCCCCACCGAGGCGGATGTCACGGCCCTGCTGGCGGAGGGCAAGCGGGTGTTCGGCTTCTCCCTCGACCGGATCGACACGGTCGCCCCGCTGATGGCCCGCGCCATCGCCGCCCGGACCGTCTGACCCCTGGTGGGCACCGCCCTCGCCGCCGCCGCGGACGCCGCCGGCCTGGACTTCTCACCGGCCCAGAAACTGCTGGTCGTCGGGGTGTGCGCGCTGACCGCGGGGGCCGCGCACATGGCGCTGGCCGTCTTCAACGACGGCGTACGCCCGTTCATGCTCGACTTCATCCACGGGCGCGCCACCCGCAACGCGACCGGCGCCGTGTCCTTCGGGCTCTCGGCCGGGTTCGTGTTCGGGCTCGGGGCGCCGATGGCGCTGTCCACCGGGGTGCTCAACCCCTGGCTGCTGTTCCTGCCGACCGACGTGCTCGGCATCCTCGCCCCGCGCCGCTGGCTGGCCCCGCTGCTCGGCGCGGCCTGGGGCGCCGTCGTCGTCTACGGCCTGGGCGGTGCGAACGAGCTGGCGCACGGGCTGCCGGTCGACTTCCTGACGGCCATGCGCCAGATGTCCACGCCGATCCTGTTCCTGTTCGCGCTGTTCCCGGCGCTCGCGGTGACCAAGCAGTTCGGGCGGCTGCGGGGCGCTCTGACGGGCGCCGTGACGCTGGGGCTGGTGGTCCTGACGATGCGGGTGTGGCCGGGGGTGTTCGCGGGCGCGCCCGCCATGGCGGTGGGCGTGCTGATGCTGATCGGCTTCGCCGTGGCCGCCGACGTGCGGACCGCACGGGCCCCGGGGACCGTGGCAGCGGAAGGGGCCGGGGGCGTGGGTATGGGCCCGGGCGCCGAGGATCCGATGGCCTCGCTGTTCAGCTCCGGGGCGGCCCGGCTCCGGCGTCACCTGCCGCTGTTCATGGCGCTCGGCGCGGGCGTCTGCGCACTCGCCCAGATGAAGGTGTTCGGCGGGGGCGAGGCGACCAGCTTCCTCATCGCGAAGGGCCAGTACGCCGAGGCCGCGCAGGTCGACTTCTACCGGGTGTTCGGCTTCCTCCCGCTGATCGCGACGACCGCCCTGGCCTCCGGCGCGTACGGGATCGCGGGCTTCACCCTCGTGTACCCGATCGGGTACCTGCTGCCGAACCCCTTCGTGGCGGCCGCCGTCGGCGCCCTCGTCTTCGCCCTCGAAGTCCTCGCGCTGTCCTCCATCGGCAGGGCGCTGGGCCGGCTGCCGAGCGTCCGCGACTGTTCGGAGCACCTGCGCGCGGCCATCGGGGACGCGCTCGGGCTCGCCATCCTCTTCGGCTCGCTGATGGCCGCCAACGCGATGGGCGGCGGGCTCGGCATCCTGATCTGCGGCGGGCTGTACCTGCTCAACGAGGCGATGGGCCGGCCGGTGGTAAGGATGGCCGCCGCCCCGGCCGCCGTCCTCGCCGGCGGTGTGGCGCTCAACGGGCTGTACTGGCTGGGCCTGTTCACCCCGGTGGCGGGAGGTCCGGCATGACGGCCGTCGCCGTGCGCACGCTGCGGACCGTACTGGGGCCGCTGGCGGCCACGGCCGTACGGGGACCCGCGCTGGCCCACGAGCACCTCGCCCTGGACCTGCGCCGGGCGGGGGACGGGGCCGCCGCCCTGGACCCGGCGGCCGACGGGCCCGCCGTCACCGCGGAGCTCACCGCGCTGCGCGAGGAGTTCGGGCTCTCCCTCGTGGTGGAGCTGACCTGCCGGGGCATGGGCCGCGACGCCGCGGCGCTGGCCCGGATCTCGCAGGCTTGCGCGGTGCCGGTGGTGGCGGGCACGGGCTGGTACCACGAGGGGTTCCACCCGGCGGAGGTCGGGTGCGCGGAGGTGGCGGAGCTCGCCGCGACGCTGATCGCCGAGATCGAGGGCGGAATCGGCGCCACCGGCATCCTCCCCGGGGTCATCGGCGAGGTCGGCAGCCACGGCGACCGGCCCAGCGAGCCCGAGGCCCGCTCGCTGCTGGCCGCCGCGCGGGCCGCCACGGCGACGGGGCTCTCGGTGGCCACGCACGCCGGGCTGGGGCGGGGCGGCCGGGCCCAGCTGGAGCTGCTGACCGGGGCCGGGCTGGCGCCGCACCGGATCTGCGTGGGGCACCAGGACCTGCTGGACGACCGCGCGGCGCACCGGGAGCTGGCGGCGGCGGGGGCGTACGTCGCCTTCGACACGGTGGGCAAGGAGCACTACCGCAGCGACGCCGTACGGCTGCGGCTGCTGCTCGCCCTGCTGGAGGCTGGGTACGCCGACCGGGCGCTGCTGAGCTGCGACGTCTCCCGGCGCGCGTACCTGTCGGCGCGCGGCGGGCAGGGGTACGGGCACCTGTTCCGCTCGTTCCTGCCCCGGCTGCGGGCGGCGGGGGTGGGCGAGGACCTGATCGACCTGATGACCCGGCGCAATGTGCTCCGGTTCCTGACCGGCGCCGAGGCCGACGCCGGCCTCGTGGAGGAGGAGTGCCGGTGACACGGCTTCCCGAGACGTTCCCGCTGGCCACGATCCCGCTCACGGACGCGGTGGCCCGCCAGTTCCGGCTGCTGGAGTGCGTCGCCGCCCGTTTCGAGGGTCCGCAGCTCTTCGAGGCGGACGCCGGGGTGGTCCCGGGGCTGGGGCGGCCCCGGACGACCGCCCGGGTCGAGGCGGTGCTCGCCGAGTTCCTGGGGGCCGAGGACGCCGCGCTGGTGCAGGGCGCCGGGACCGGCGCCATCCGGGCCGCCCTGGGCGCCGCGGTGAGCGCCGGGGAACCGCTGCTGATCCACCGGGCGCCGGTGTACCGGAGCACGGCCGTCACCCTGCGGGGGCTGGGCGTGCAGTGCGTGGAGGCCGACTTCAACCGGCCCCGCGACCTCAAGGAGGCACTGGCGGGCGGGCGGTTCCGCTTCGCCTACGTGCAGCACACCCGCCAGCGGCTCGGGGACTCCTACGATCCGGGGGAGGTGCTCGCCGCTTGCGCGGCCGCCGGGGTGCGGACGGTCGTGGACGACAACTACGCCGTGCTGCGGGTCCCGGCGTGCGGGGTGGAGCTGGGCGCCGACGCCTCCTGCTTCTCCCTGTTCAAGCTGCACGGGCCCGAGGGGGTCGGGGTCGTCGCCGGGGCCCGCGATCTGGTCGGGCGGGTCCGCCGCGACAACTACTCCGGCGGCGGGCAGGTCCAGGGGCAGCAGGCACTGGACGCGCTGCGGGCGCTCACCCACGTCCCGGTCATGTGGGCGCTCCAGTCCCAGGTGACGTGGGAGGTGGCCGCCCGGCTGGCGGCCGGGGAGGTGCCGGGGGTCGCGGAGGTGCGGATCGCGAACGCGCAGGACCGGTGCGTGCTGGTGCGCCTGGAGCGGCCGGTGGCGCGGGAGCTGCCGGCCGTCGCGGCCCGTTTCGGGGCGGCGCCGTATCCGGTGGGGTGCAATTCCCGGTACGAGATCGCCCCGCTGTTCTACCGGTTGTCGGCCTCCTCGCTGGAGGACTCCCCCGAGCTCGCCGACCGGGCGGTGCGGATCAACCCGATGCGGGCCGGGGCGGATCTGGTCCTGGGGATCCTGCGCCGCTCGCTCGTGGAGCTGGACCGGGGCGGGCTCGGCCGGGGCCGGGACCGGGAAGGCGGCCGCTGATGTTCCTGGACGCGGTGCTCGGGCGCAATCCGGCGCTGGTCGAGGCGGCCTCCGCCCTGCACGGCGCGGGGGTGATCCCGCCCGACACGTACGTGCTGGACCTGGACGCCGTCGAGGCCAACGCGGCCGCGCTCGCCGCCGGGGCGCAGCGGTACGGGCTGGGACTGTGGTGCGTGGCCAAGCAGTTCGGGCGCAGCCCCGAGCTGGTCAGGGCCGTCGCCCGGCACCTGCCGGCCTTCGCCGCGATCGACCCCGCCGAGGCGCGGGCGCTGCGGGCCGCCGGGGTCCGGGCCGGGAACCTGGGGCACCTCGTGCAGATCCCGCGCCGGGCACTGCCGGAGCTGCTGGCCTGGCGCCCGGAGGCGGTGACGGTGTTCGACCTCGACAACGCGCGGGCCGTCTCCGAAGCGGCGCGCGCGCTGGGCTTCGTACAGGACGTGCTGGTACGGCTGGAGGCGGCCGCGGGGACGGGGTTCGCCGGGCAGGAGGGCGGCGTACCGCCGCAGGCGCTGGAGGGGTGTGCCGAGCGGCTGGAGCGGCTGCCGGGGATCCGGATCGCGGGGGTGACCGCGTTCCCGTGCGTGGTGTGCGACCCCGTCTCGGGGCGGCCCGGGCCGACCTCGAACCTGGCGCGGGCGGTCGCGGCGCGGGCGGCGCTGGCGGCGCGCGGGCACACGGGGCTGAAGCTGAGCGCGCCGGGCGCCACCTCGGTGGCCGCGCTGCCGCTGCTGGCGGAGCACGGCGCCACCCACGGGGAGCCGGGGCACGCCCTGACGGGCACGACCCCGCTGCACGCCGTGGACCTGCGGCAGCCGGAGCGGCCCGCGTACGTGTACGTGACCGAGGTGGCGCACACCCTCGCCGACGGCCGTCCGGCGGTGTACGGGGGCGGGTTCTACCCGCGCGCGGTGATCCGGGGCGCGCTGCTCGCGCGGACCGGCGCCCGCCTCGCGGTCGAGGAGGCCCCGCCCGGGAACATCGACTACTACCGCCTGCTCGCGGCCCCGGCGGCCGGCGCCGGGCGGGTGCGGGCCGGGGACACGGTGGTCCTGGCCTTCCGCACCCAGATCTTCGTCACCCGTAGCCGCGTCGCGGTCGTCTCCGGGCTGTCCGGCGGGTCGGCGCGGCTGGTGGGGCAGTACGACGCGCTCGGCCGGGCGTACGGGAAGGGCCCCGGCCGTCACGACGACCGGGGCCCTTCCCGCGCACGGGTTACTTCATGAACTTCTTGAACTCGTCCGGGAGGTCGAAGTCCTGGCCGCCCTGGCCGCCGGCGGGCAGCCCGAACGGGTTGCCGGCGGCGGGCTCCACGGCCTGCGGGCCCTGCTCGCGCCGGGCGGCGGCAGCGGCCTCTTCTTCCTTGCGCTTCATCGGGTTGCCGCTCTTGCGCTTGCCCTTGGCCTGCTTGACCTGCTTCTTCTGCCGGCCGGGGCCGCCACCCATGCCCGGGATGCCGGGCATGCCGGGCATCCCGCCGCCCTGAGCCATGCGGGACATCATCTTGCGGGCCTCGAAGAAGCGCTCGACGAGCGACTTCACGGCGCTGACCTCGGCGCCGGAACCCTTGGCGATACGGGCGCGGCGCGAGCCGTTGATGAGGTGCGGGTCCTGGCGCTCGGCCGGGGTCATCGACTTGATGATCGCCGCCATGCGGTCCACGTCGCGCTCGTCGATGTTGTTGATCTGGTCCTTGATCTGACCCATGCCCGGCAGCATGCCGAGGAGCTTGGAGATGGAGCCCATCTTGCGGACCTGCTCCATCTGGGCCAGGAAGTCGTCGAGCGTGAACTCCTTGGGACCCTTCGCCAGCTTGGCCGCCATCTTCTCGGCTTCGGCCTGGCTGAAGGTCTTCTCGGCCTGCTCGATGAGGGTGAGCATGTCACCCATGTCGAGGATCCGGCCCGCCATGCGGTCGGGGTGGAACGCGTCGAACTCGTCGAGCTTCTCGCCGTTCGAGGCGAACATGATCTGCTTGCCGGTGACGTGCGCGATGGAGAGCGCGGCACCGCCCCGGGCGTCGCCGTCGAGCTTGGAGAGCACGACGCCGTCGAAGCCGACGCCGTCGCGGAAGGCCTCGGCGGTGTTGACCGCGTCCTGGCCGATCATGGCGTCGACGACGAAGAGGATCTCGTCCGGGCTGACGGCGTCGCGGATGTCCGCGGCCTGCCGCATCAGCTCCTGGTCGATGCCGAGGCGGCCGGCGGTGTCGACGATGACGATGTCGTACTGCTTGGTGCGCGCGTACTCGATGGAGTCCTTGGCGACCTGGACCGGGTCACCGACGCCGTTGCCGGGGGCGGGCGCGTAGACGGCCACGCCGGCGCGCTCGGCGACGACGCTGAGCTGGTTCACGGCGTTGGGGCGCTGGAGGTCGCAGGCGACGAGGAGCGGGGCGTGGCCCTGCCCCTT
Source organism: Streptomyces goshikiensis (assembly GCF_014650555.1). GTDB lineage: Bacteria > Actinomycetota > Actinomycetes > Streptomycetales > Streptomycetaceae > Streptomyces > Streptomyces goshikiensis. The sequence goes on from NZ_BMVE01000001.1 coordinate 128,475, forward strand.
CAGCCACAGGCCGAGCTTGCCGGCGAGGGTGGTCTTACCGGCACCCTGGAGACCCGCGAGCATGATCACGGTGGGCGCGGTCTTCGCGAAGCGCAGGCGGCGGGTCTCGCCGCCGAGGATCGAGACGAGCTCGTCGTTGACGATCTTGAGGACCTGCTGGCCCGGGTTCAGGGCCTTGGAGACCTCTTCGCCGCGGGCGCGCTCCTTGACGTTCGCGATGAAGGAGCGGACGACCGGGAGGGCGACGTCGGCCTCAAGGAGGGCGATACGGATTTCCCGCGCCGCAGCGTCGATGTCCTGCTCGGAGAGGCGACCTTTGCCCCGGAGGGACTTGAAGGTCGCGCTGAGGCGGTCGGAAAGCGTATCGAACACGGTGGTCGCGATTCCTCGGGTCGGGGGCGTGTGGTCGCCCCCCAGGGTATCGGGCCCTTCCCCTGTCCGGGGACCCGCCCGTTCCCGGACCTGAGCCCGGCCCGCGCCCGGCCCGCCCCCGGCCCCCGCGCGACGGCCGCCGCCGCGCGGGGCCGGGCCCCGGGTCAGCGGAGGGCGGCTTCCAGGGTCGCGGCCAGCGCGGTGGCCGCCGGGGCGGTGAGGGGTTTGCCGTCCGGGTCGACGACGTACAGGGAGTCGACCGCGTTGGCGCCGAGGGTCGAGACGTGCGCGCTGCGCACGCGGACCCGGGCGGATTCCAGCGCCCGCCCGATCCGGTGCAGCAGCCCCACCGCGTCCGGGGCGCGCACCTCCAGGACCGTGGCCAGCGAGGACACGTCCGGGACCACCGTCACCCGCGGCGGCGGCGGGACGACGCCCCGCCGGCGCGGGTAGGCCGCCTCCCGGTCCGCCAGCTTCGCCGGGACGTCCAGCGAGCCGTCCAGCGCCCGGATCAGGTCCGTCCGCAGCCGGGCCCCCTCCGGCAGCGCCCCGTACTCGGCGGCCACCCGCCACCGCAGCACCAGCACCTCGCCCAGCCGGTCCGGGAGCTCCAGCGAGCGCAGGTCGGCGGCGCGGACGGTGAGCCGGTGCAGCGCCAGGACGCCCGCGACCGCCGGGAGGACCCCCGGCTGGTCGGGGACGGCGACGACCAGCTCGACCCCGACCACGTCCTCCTCCTGGCGGGCGTGCAGCGCCAGCACCGGCTCCCCGGTGCGCAGCGCCTCCACCGCCAGGCGTTCCTGCTCCGTCGAGGGGATCTCGGCCTCCGAGGCCGGCGGGGCCGCGCCCCGCAGGACCGACGCCACCCGCGCCACCAGGTCCGCCACCAGCGAGCCGCGCCACGCGCTCCACGCCGCCGGGCCGGTGGCCAGCGCGTCCGCCTCCGTCAGGGCGTGCAGTATCTCCAGCGTCCCCGGTGATCCCACCGCCTCCGCGACCGACCGCACGGTCGCCGGGTCGTCGAGGTCGCGCCGGGTGGCGGTGTCGATCAGCAGCAGGTGGTGCCGTACGAGGACGCCCAGCACGGTGACGTCCCGCGCGTCGAAGCCCATCCGCTGCGCCACGTCGCGCGCGATGGTCTCGCCCGCCACCGCGTGGTCCCCGGGCCAGCCCTTGCCGATGTCGTGCAGCAGGGCCGCCATCAGCAGCAGGTCCGGCCGGCTCACCCGGCGGGTCAGCGCGGAGGCCCGTACCGCCGTCTCGACCAGGTGCCGGTCGACCGTCCAGGTGTGCACGGGGTTGCGCTGCGGGCGGCACCGCACCCGCTCCCAGTCGGGCAGCAGCCGCGTGATCAGACCCTCGGCCTCCATCGCCTCCCACACCACGACCGTCGGCTCCCCCGCCCCCAGCAGGGTCACCAGCTGCTCCCGCGCCTCCGCCGGCCACGGCACCGGGAGCGGCTTCGCCTGCGCCGCGAGGCGCCGTACGGCGTGCAGCGACACCGGCACGCCCGCCTGCGCGGCCGCCGCCCCGAACCGCAGCGGCAGCACCGGATCCCGGTCGGGCCGGGCCGCCAGGGCCAGCACGGCCTCCCCCTCGGACTCCACGACCCCCTCGGCGAGCGGCGCCCGCTCGGCCGCCGCCTGTCCCCGGGCGCCCAGCAGCCCGCGCAGCCTCGGCCGGGCCGCCCGGGCGCGCAGCACCCGCCCGACCTCCCGCCAGGTCACGTCACCGGCGTACGAGACGACCCGGGCGGCCTCGTACACCTCCCGCAGCAGCGCGTCGGCGTCCAGCAGCCCGAGCCGGGCGGCGACCTGGTCCTGCTCCTGGAGCGAGAGCCGGTCGGTCGCCCGGCCCGTCACCAGGTGCAGCGCGTCCCGGGTGTCCAGGAGCCGGCGCCGGGCCTCGGCCAGTCCCTCGCGCGGGGCGTCGGCGAGCCAGGAGGCGGCGACGGCCCGCAGGGCGGTGGCGTCCCGGAGCCCGCCGCGGGCCTCCTTGAGGTCGGGTTCCAGCAGGAACCGCAGCTCCCCGGACCGCTCGGCCCGCTCCCGGCACAGGGCGTGCAGCTGCGGCAGCCGTTTGGCGGCCTGGTTGCGCCAGTCGGCCAGTACGGAGGTCCGCAGGGCGGCGAGGAGCCCCGCGTCACCGGCGACGGGCCGTGCGTCGAGCAGCCCGAGGTGCACCTTGAGGTCCTCGGAGGCGGTCTTGCGCGCCTCGGCGGGGGTCCGTACCGAGTGGTCCAGGGCCACGCCCAGGTCCCAGACGGGGTACCAGAGCCGGTCGGCGAGCGCGCTCAGCGCCCGCGGTCCGGCCTTGCCGTCGTGGAGCAGCAGCAGGTCGAGGTCGCTGCGCGGGGAGAGCTCGCCCCGCCCGTAGCCGCCGACGGCGACCAGGGCCGCACCCCGTACGCCGGTTTCCCGTACGGCGGCCGCGAACAGCGCGCCCAGCCAGTCGTCGGTCAGTGCGGCCAGGGCGGAACGCCGGGAGGGCCCGGACCGCGACTCCTCCTGGAGGAGTCGCAGCCGGGCCGCGGCGTAGCCGCCGGGGCCGGTCGGATCGGCCGGACCGGTCGGATCCGTGGTCGTGTTCTCGACGCTCGTCACCCGGTGGCTCCCGTCGCCTAGAGCGCTTCGGCGCCGCGCTCGCCGGTACGGACCCGGACGACCGAGTCCACGGAGACGCTCCACACCTTGCCGTCACCGATCTTGCCGGTGTGGGCGGCGGAAACGATGACATCCATGACGTCGTCGGCCGCGTCGTCGTCGACGAGCACCTCGATGCGGATCTTCGGCACGAGGTCCACGGTGTACTCGGCGCCGCGGTAGACCTCGGTGTGGCCGCGCTGGCGGCCGTAGCCGCTGGCCTCGGTGACCGTGAGGCCCTGGACCCCGAACGTCTGGAGGGCGTCCTTGATCTCGTCCAGGCGGTGCGGCTTCACGATCGCGGTGATCAGCTTCATGCGTCAACCTTCTTGCTCGCGGCGGCGACGGACACGGGGACGGCGGTGCTCCGGGAGGAGGCGCCGCCACCGGCTCCGCTGAAGTCGTAGGCGGTCTCGGCGTGCTCGACCTGGTCGATGCCGGAGACCTCGTCGTCCTCGGTGACCCGCATCCCGATCGTCTTGTCGAGGAGGAAGGCGAGCAGCGCGGACGCGACCAGAGAGTAGGCGAGGACGGCGAAGACTCCGATGGCCTGCTTGCCGAGCTGTGCCAGGCCGCCGCCGTAGAAGAGGCCGGCCGCGTCGGACTGGACGCCTCCGGTGGCGAAGAAGCCGACGAGGAGGGAGCCGAGGACACCACCGACGAGGTGGACGCCGACCACGTCGAGGGAGTCGTCGAAGTTGAACTTGTACTTGAGGCCGACGGCCATGGCGCAGACGACACCGGCGATGGCGCCGATGGCGATCGCGCCGAGCGGGGAGCAGGATCCGCCGGAGGGGGTGATCGCGACGAGGCCGGCGACGGCGCCGGAGGCTGCGCCGAGGGTGGTGAAGGAGCCGTGGCGCAGCTTCTCGTAGCCGAGCCAGGCGAGCATGGCGGCGGCGGTGGCGACCTGGGTGTTGACGAACATGACCGCGCCGACGCCGTCGTCGTTGCCGAGCCAGGAGCCCGCGTTGAAGCCGAACCAGCCGAACCAGAGCAGTCCGGCGCCCAGCATCACGAGGGGGAGGCTGTGCGGGCGCATCAGGTCCTTCTTGAAGCCGACGCGCTTGCCGATGACCAGGATGACGCCGAGGGCCGCCGCGCCCGCGTTGATGTGGACGGCGGTGCCGCCCGCGAAGTCGATCACGCCGAGTTCGAAGAGCCAGCCGCCGGCGCCCCAGACCCAGTGGGCGACGGGGAAGTAGACGACGGTGACCCAGAGGGCCGTGAACAGGGCCCAGGCGCTGAATTTGACGCGGTCGGCGAGGGCGCCGCTGATCAGGGCGGGGGTGATGACGGCGAACATCAGCTGGAAGACGGCGAAGACGTACACCGGGATGGTGTAGCCGTCCCACAGCTCGGTGATGCCGATGCCGCTGAGGCCGACGTAGTCGGAGTTCCAGCCGATGAGGGAGCCGGAGTCGGTGCCGAAGGCGAGGCTGAACCCGTAGAGGACCCAGAGGATCGTGACGATCCCGAGGCTGATGAAGCTCATCATCAGCATGTTGAGGCTGCTCTTGACGCGGACCATGCCTCCGTAGAAGAAGGCGAGTCCCGGGGTCATCAGCATGACCAGGGCGGAGCAGATGAGCATGAACCCGGTGTTCGCGGCAGACAGCGTCGGGGCGTCTGCCGCGAGGGTCGTGATGGCTGATGCCATCGGCGTCTCCTCGTCGTCGGTACGTTCGCGTGCGGGCGAGCGTGAAAACCTGAGCGGCGCAAGGCGTGGGGCCTGGGGGTGGGGGTGGCCCCGCCTGGGGACTGGCCGGTTATTGGCCCTGAGATTCGCGCAGGCCGGTTTCCGGCGGCGCCGCTGCGTGTTTCGCGCCGATGACGAAGAGGACGTACGTGTTACGCGTCCATGAACGGGTCGTTCACGGGACCGGCCGCGGCAGCACCCTGGGAGACCTGGCTGGGGGAGCCTGATCGGGCTTCACGGGGTGGACTGCCGCGGCCGGCGCCTTGGGGGCGGCCCACAGGGCCGTCAGACGGCCTCCGCGGCCTCGGGGAGCCGGGAGGCGAGGTGGTCGGTCAGCCGGACCACCTCGGCGACGTCGCCGTACTCACGCGCGGCGGTGTCCACGGTCTTGCGCAGCCGGGTGTTCACCCTTTCGGACCGCACCTTTCCGGCCACGTCAAGCGCGCGTCCGACGAGGACGGTGGCCTGCTCGGGCTCCCGCTGGAGCAGGTGGACGGTGGCCATGCCGATGAGGTTGAGGGCGTAGGAGCGCTGGTGCTCCTCGTCCTTCTCGAAGAGTTCCACGGCCCGCGCCATCACGGGTTCTGCGAGGGAGGCGTAGGTGGGGCTGCGCCCGGCCACGTAGGCCAGATCGCGGTACGAGTGGGAGTTCTCGCCGTTGAGCTCGGCCTCGGAGAAGAACCGGATCCAGTCGGGCTCGGGCTCGCTGCCGAAGGCGAGGTCTCCGAAGGTGTCCTCGGCCATCCGGACGGCCCGCTTGCAGCGGCTGGGCTGGCCCATGTTGGCGTAGGCGCGGGCCTCCATCGCATACAGCATGGCCTGGGTGCGGGGGCCCGCGCAGTCGCGGCTGCCGTACTGGGCGAGGTGGATGAGTTCCAGGGCGTCCTCGGGGCGGCCGAGGTGGATCATCTGGCGGCTCATGTTGGAGAGGATGTACGAGCCCAGCGGCTTGTCCCCGGCCTCCTTGGCGGCGTGCAGGGCGAGGACGAAGTACTTCTGCGCGGTCGGGTGCAGGCCGATGTCGTAGCTCATCCAGCCGGCCAGTTCGGAGAGCTCGGCGGCGACCTTGAAGAGCCGCTTCATGACCGGGGCCGGGTGGTTCTCCTGGAGCAGGTCGGTGACCTCGTGGAGCTGGCCCACGACGGCCTTGCGGCGCAGTCCGCCGCCGCACTGGGCGTCCCACTGGCGGAACATCACGGTGGTGGCTTCGAGGAGGTCGAGCTCCGGGCCGGACAGCCGCGGGGGGCGGTGCCCGGAGGCGCCCGCCGGCCCGCCCCCGGTGCGCGATCCGGGGTCGGCGGCCGGGACCGGGACGAGCCAGCGCTGCATGGGCTCGATGAGGGCGGGGCCGGCGGAGAGGGCGAGCGAGGTCCCGAGGAACCCGCGCCGGGCCAGCATCAGGTCGCTGCGGGAGAACTCGCCGAGCAGCTCGACGGTCTGGGGTCCGGCCCAGGGCAGGTCCACGCCGGAGACCGAGGGGGTCTGGTGGGCGGTGCGCAGGCCGAGCTGTTCGATGGCGACGACGGAGCCGAAGCGTTCGGAGAACAGCTCGGAGAGGATCCGCGGGACGGGTTCGCGGGGCTGTTCGCCGTCGAGCCAGCGGCGCACCCGGGAGGTGTCCGTGCTGATGTGGTGGGCGCCCATCTGGCGGGCGCGGCGGTTCACCTGGCGGGCGAGTTCGCCCTTGGACCAGCCGCTGCGCACGAACCACGACGTCAGTTGTTCGTTGCGGTCGGCGGTCCCCGGCGGCACTTCCGACTCGGACGACACTTCGGACTCCGCACTCGTTCCGCTTGCGCCGTTGCCGCCCACAGGAACGCCCCCATCCGCTCAGCTTCTTCACACGGAACCCTGGCCGGGGCGGCCCGCGCCGCCTGGGACCTTCACAGGTCCTCCACCGATTGCCTCCGGCATACCCACGCTCGATACGCCTTCCGGGTTCGTGCACTGAAAGTAATCCTACGATCACCTCCACCGCGAGGTCGATTCCAGAAACGCCACCATTCGCCACCCCTTCGAATGAACTAGCCACCGGCCAGGCGCGATTCACTTGACACCTAGGCGAAATCAATCGGGTGGACAGGAGTGCGCCGGGGCGCGCGCGGCGAGGAGTGCGCCGGGCGGGGGTCGCTCGGCGCCCGGCTCCCATCCGGTCGCGCCTACGTCGTAACCACCGGCGCGTCCGACCCGTTGGAGGGGGCATGGGCATGGGCTTCACGATCGGCGGCAGTCGCAGCACCAGGGAATTCCGTTCCGGCGCTCGGCGCCGCGGCCGGACGTCGGAGTGCACGGCGGTGGCGGAGTACACCGGGCTGTGGGGCTGGGACGCGGTCCCGGGCGCCCGCGCCGCGGCCCCCGCCCGCCAGTGCTCCTGCGGTCATACGAATTGCAGCGCGCCCGGGGCGCATCCGCTGGACTTCGCTCCGACCGTCAAGGCCGGGGCCACCCTCGACGAGGTCACCGAGGCCTGGGGCGAGTACCCCGGCGCGGCGGTGCTCCTCCCGGCGGGCCGCGCCTTCGACGTCATCGAGGTCTCCGCGGAGGCCGGCCGGCGCGCGCTGGTGCGGCTGGAGCGGATGGGCCTGCCGCTGGGGCCGGTCACCGCGACCCCGGACGGCCGGGCCCAGTTCTTCGTGGCCCCCGGCGCCGCGGCCGAGCTGCCGCAGCTGCTGTACCGGATGGGCTGGGACGACGCGGACCTCGACCTGCGCGCGCTGGGCCCCGGGGCGTACGTCACCGCCCCGCCCTCCGACTTCGCGGGGCTCGGTCCGGTCAGCTGGCTGCGGCCGCCGGCGCTCGACTCGGCGGGCGGCCCCCCGCAGGCCCGGCTGCTGCTCGGCACCCTGGCGTACCTCTGCCACCGCTTCCGCCGCTAGCCGGTCCCTGCGGCTGCGCCCCGTAACGGACGAGTGCCCCGTGTCCGGCCGGACACGGGGCACTCACTCGTCTTCGGGACGGCGCGCTCAGTCGCCGATCAGGGCGTCCACGAACGCCTCCGGCTCGAACGGGGCCAGGTCGTCGGCGCCCTCGCCGAGACCGATCAGCTTCACCGGGACGCCGAGCTCGCGCTGGACGGCCACGACGATGCCGCCCTTGGCGGTGCCGTCGAGCTTGGTCAGCACGATGCCGGTGATGTCCACGACCTCGGCGAACACGCGGGCCTGGGTCAGGCCGTTCTGCCCGGTGGTGGCGTCCAGGACCAGCAGGACCTCGTCCAGCGGGCCGTGCTTCTCGACGACGCGCTTGACCTTGCCGAGCTCGTCCATGAGCCCGGTCTTGGTGTGCAGGCGGCCGGCGGTGTCGATGAGCACCACGTCGGCTCCCTCGGCGATGCCCTCCTTGACCGCGTCGTAGGCGATCGAGGCCGGGTCGCCGCCCTCGGGGCCGCGTACGGTGCGCGCGCCGACCCGGTCGCCCCAGGTCTGGAGCTGGTCGGCGGCGGCGGCCCGGAAGGTGTCGGCCGCGCCGAGCACCACGCTGCGACCGTCGGCTACGAGCACGCGCGCCAGCTTGCCGGTGGTGGTGGTCTTGCCGGTGCCGTTGACGCCGACGACCATCACGACGCCCGGGGTGTCGGCGCCGCCCTCGGTCTTCACGGCGCGGTCGAAGTCGGTGCCGACCAGAGTCAGCAGCTCCTCCTTCAGCAGGGCCCGCAGGTCCGCCGGGGTGCGGGTGCCGAGCACCTTGACCCGGTCGCGGAGCCGGTCCACCAGCTCCTGGGTCGGTACGACACCGACGTCGGCGATGAGGAGGGTCTCCTCGATCTCCTCCCAGGTGTCCTCGTCGAGGTGCTCGCGGGAGAGCAGCGTGAGCAGCCCCTTGCCCAGCGAGTTCTGCGACCGGGCGAGGCGGGCGCGCAGCCGGACGAGACGGCCGGCCGTGGGCTCGGGCACCTCGATCTCGGGGGCGGCGGGCGCCTCGGGCTCGGCGACCGGCGGGGCGGCGGGTTCCGCGACCTCCGCCTCGGGAAGTCCGACCTCCTCGATCGTGCGGCGCGGCTCTTGGGCCGTCGGTGCGGCGTCCTCCCCCACCTGCGGTTCGGCGGGCGGGGCAGTGATGGTCGGCGTACTGGGCGGCGCCGTCGGCGGCAGCTGCTTCTTCTTGCGGCTGCTGACCACGAGCCCGCTGATCGCGCCGACCGCGACCAGGGCGATGACTACAGCAAGGATGAGGATGTCCATAACCCGTCCAGTATCGGCCACGGCCGCCGCGGAGCAGGGACCTCGGCGGTGGCTCCCGGCGATGGCGATCGTGCCGTACGCCGCCATTTGTGGTTTTAGCGGCACATCCATGATGATGGGCGACTTCCCCCTGACCGCGTCCCCCGGAGAACCGCATGCCTGCCGAGCCCGCCGACGGAGCGGTGGACGCCGCGATAGAGACCCGCGGGCTTGAGCCCGTACCGGACGCCGAGCGCGACGGCCGGGTCCGTGAGCTCGTACCCACCTGGGTCGCCGCCAACATCAGCGTGCTGCTGCTCACCATGGGCGCGGGTCTGGTGATCTTCAACAAGCTCAACATCTGGCAGGTGCTGGTCGTCGCGATCGCCGCGCCCGTCGTGTCCTACGGGCTCGTCGGGCTGATCTCGATTGCCGGCAAGCGCGGCGGCGCGCCCGGCATGGCGCTCTCCCGGGCGGTCTTCGGGCAGCGCGGCAACCTCTTCCCGGGCGCGCTGATCTGGGTGGCCCGCTGGGGCTGGGAGACCATCAACGCGGTCAGCGGCGCCTACGCGGTGCTGACCGTCCTGGACCTGCTCTTCGGCGTCAGGAAGAACACCCCGCTGATCGTGGTCACGCTGCTGTTCTTCGTCACCTGCACCTTCGTGGTGTCGGGGCTCGGCATCAACGCGCTGCGCGTCTGCTCGAAGTGGTCGACGTACCTGTTCGGCGGGTTCAGCGTGCTCGTGCTCGGCTATCTGGTGGCCACCACGGACTGGTCGGACGTCTTCGGCAAGCCGGCCGGCTCCACGGCGATGATGATCGCGGGCATCGGCACGATCGCGGCGGGCGGCATCAGCTGGGTTCCGTCCGGTCCGGACTTCACCCGCTACCTGCCGCGCACCGCCTCCTCCCGGGGTGTGGTCGGCGCGACGATCGGCGGCGCGAGCGTGGTCGTCCTGCCGATGGTGCTGATGGGCGCGGTGATGGCCGTCGGCACGCCCGACCTGGCGACCGCGCAGGACCCGGTCTCCTTCATCGGCGAGCTGCTGCCGACCTGGCTCGCGGTGCCGTACCTGTTGATCGCCCTGGTCGGCATGCTGCTGATCAACTCGATGTCGATGTACTCCGCCGGGTTCACGGCGCAGACCCTGGGCATCAAGGTCCCGCGCGCGTGGGCGGTCAGCGTCAACGCCGTCATCAGCCTGGTCTTCGGTTTCCTGCTGATGGTGGTGGCGACCAGCTTCTTCGGCTCGTTCATCTCGTTCCTGACCCTGCTGGCGGTGGCGTTCTCCGCGTGGATCGGGGTCTTCGGCGTGGACATGCTCCGCCGCACGGCCTACGACGGCGCCGCGCTGCTGGACACCACCCCCTCCAGTGCCTACTGGTACCGGGGCGGCTTCGCCTGGCAGGCCATGACCGCCTGGGGGATGGCCCTGGTGGTGGGCCTGCTGTTCACCAAGGTCGACTGGTTCGGCGGCCCGCTCGCCTCGACCTGGATCGGGCGCAACGGCCTGGGCTGGGCGGCCGGCATCCTCACCTCCGCCGTCCTCTACGCGCTGCTCCCCCGCACCGTCCCCGCTCCCGGGTCCGCGGACCCGTCCGAGGAGCCGGCGCTCACGGGATCCCTGGGCAACTGACGCAACGTCAGCTAACGTCCCCCTTCGCCCGTCCACCCACATCCGGCGAAGGGGGACTCCTCCATGCCCATCACCGTGGCCCGGTTCAATCTCGTCGACCCGCACGGCACCCCCGAGACGCTCTCCGCCCGCTACCGGGCCGCGCTGGAGATGGCACGCTACGCGGACGACCGCGGCGTCGACACGGTCCAGACCGAGGAGCACCACGGCACCGCCAACAACTGGCTGCCCTCGCCGTTCGCCTTCGCGGGCGCGGTCTTCGGCGCGACCCGGCGGATCGCCGTCACCGTCTCGGCGATCATCAGCCCGCTGTACGACCCGCTGAAGGTCGCCGAGGACGTCGCCGTCCTCGACCTGCTCAGCGGCGGCCGCCTCGTCACGGTCGCGGGCATCGGCTACCGGCCCGAGGAGTACGAGCAGCACGGCGTGGAGTGGGGCCGGCGCGGCCGGCTCCAGGACGAGCTGCTGGAGACCCTGCTGAAGGCGTGGACCGGCGAGCCCTTCGAGTTCCGGGGCCGTACGGTACGGGTCACCCCGGTCCCGTTCACCCGCCCGCACCCGCTGCTGCTGGTCGGCGGCAGCTCCCGGGCGGCCGCCCGCCGCGCGGCCCGGCTGGGGCTGCCGTTCTTCCCGAGCGCACACCTGCCCGAGCTGGAGGCGTACTACGGGGAGCAGCTCGCGGAGCACGGGACGGAGGGCTTCTGCATGATGCCCGCCGCCGAGACCCCGCTGCTGCACATCGCGGAGGACCCGGACCGGGTCTGGGCCGAGTACGGCGACCGGTTCCTGCACGAGGCCGGGACGTACGCCTCCTGGCAGTCCAAGGACATCCGCAGCGCGGTGCGGTCCGGCGCGCGGACGGTAGCGGAGCTGCGCGCGGAGGGCGTGTACCGGGTGCTGACCCCGGCGGAGGCCCTCGCGTACGCCCGGGGCGCCGGCGAGGCGGGGAACCTGGTCCTGCACCCGCTGTGCGGCGGGATGCCGGTCGACGAGGGCTGGCGCAGCCTCCAGCTGCTGTGCGAACAGGTGCTGCCCCGGCTCAGGGAATGAGCGGGGGCAGCACCTGTCGTAAGAGGAGAGGGGGTGTTGGCGGGGGTGGTTACCCCATCTCCTCCAACGCCTTGCCCTTGGTCTCCGGCACCCACTTGAGGATGAAGGGGATCGAGAGCAGGGCGAAGAACGTGTAGATCATGTAGGCGCCCGAGAGGTTCCAGTCGGAGAGCGACGGGAACGAGACGGTGATGACCCAGTTGGCGATCCACTGGGCGGCGGCGGCCACACCGAGGGCGGCGGCGCGGATGCGGCCGGGGAACATCTCGCCGAGCAGCACCCAGACCACCACGCCCCAGGAGAGCGCGAAGAAGAGGACGAAGAGGTTGGCCGCGACCAGGGCGACGACGCCCTGGGTGTCCGGCAGGGAGATGTTGTCGCCGGTCCCGGTCTTGAAGGAGAAGGCCCAGGCGGCGGCGCCCAGGGACAGCGCCATGCCGACGGAGCCGATGAGGGCGAGCGGCTTGCGGCCGATCCGGTCCACGAAGATCATCGCGATCACGGTGCCGACGATGTTCACGACGGAGGTCTCGAAGGAGTACAGGAACGAGGCGCTCGGGTCGATGCCGACCGACTGCCACAGCGAGGAGCTGTAGTAGAAGATCACGTTGATGCCGACCAGCTGCTGGAAGACCGAGAGGCCGATGCCGATCCAGACGATGGGCAGGAAGCCGAAGCGGCCGCCGAGCAGGTCCTTGAAGGTGGACTTGTGCTCGGAGCGCATGGATCGGTCGATCTCGCGGACGCGGGCGTCGGCGTCGATGCCCGAGCCCTCGACCTCGCGCAGGACCTCCTTGGCCTTGTCCGTACGGCCGACCGAGACGAGGAAGCGCGGGGACTCGGGGATGACGAAGGACAGCAGGCCGTAGAGCACGGCCGGGACGACCATCACGCCGAGCATCCACTGCCAGGCTTCCAGGCCGCCGATCTCGCCGCGCTGGTCGCCGTCGGCGAGGTTGAGGATGCCCCAGTTGACCAGCTGGGAGACGGCGATGCCGATGACGATGGCCGCCTGCTGGAAGGAGGCCAGCCGGCCGCGGTAGGCGGGCGGGGAGACCTCGGCGATGTAGGCGGGGCCGATGACCGAGGCCATGCCGATGCCGAAGCCGCCGACGACCCGCCACATGGCGAGGTCCCAGAGGGCGAACGGGAGGGCGGAGCCGATGGCGCTCGCGGTGAACAGGGCGGCCGCGATCTGCATGCAGCGGATTCGGCCGATCCGGTCGGCGATGCGGCCGGCCGTGGCCGCGCCGAAGGCGCAGCCGATCAGGGCGGCGGCGATCACCTGGGCGAGTGCCGCCGAGCCGACGTCGAAGCGCTCGCGGATGGCGACGACGGCGCCGTTGATGACGGAGCTGTCGTAACCGAAGAGGAAGCCGCCCATGGCAGCGGCCGCGGTGATGAAGATGACGTGGCCGAGGTGGTCGGGCTGGGCCGCACTTCCACCGCCCGACGCGGGTGCGTTCGCTGTGCTGGTCAAGGTTCGCTCCTGGGCCCGGCGGCGACGGCGGGCGGTGTGGGGATTTCGTCGTTGCTCGTGTTCCTCTAGTGGCGCACAGCAAACTGCTCGCCACCACCTGAACGTCAACACGGCACAGCAGAGCCTATGGCTTCACTTTCCGAAGTCAAGAGTGAAGATGAACCGGATTGTTCACAGCACTGAGGTGCTTTGCGTTCATTACATGAAGAGATAAAGGTCAGCGGAGACGCTGGCTGATCACCTTGGAGACACCGTCGCCCTGCATGGAGACGCCGTAGAGCGCGTCAGCGACCTCCATCGTCCGCTTCTGGTGCGTGATGACGATCAGCTGTGAGCTCTCCTGGAGCTCCTCCATGATCCGGATCAGCCGCTGGAGGTTGGTGTCGTCGAGCGCGGCCTCGACCTCGTCCATCACGTAGAACGGGCTGGGCCGCGCCTTGAAGATCGACACCAGCAGCGCCACGGCCGTCAGCGAGCGTTCGCCGCCCGAGAGCAGCGACAGCCGCTTCACCTTCTTGCCGGGCGGGCGCGCCTCCACGTCCACCCCGGTGGCCAGCATGTCGTCCGGATCGGTCAGGACCAGCCGGCCCTCGCCACCGGGGAACAGCCGCGAGAACACGCCCTCGAACTCCCGGGCGGTGTCCCGGTAGGCCTCGGTGAAGACCTGCTCGACGCGCTGGTCGACCTCCTTCACGACCTGAAGGAGGTCGGCCCGCGTCCTGCGCAGGTCGTCGAGCTGCTCGCTCAGGAACTGGTGCCGCTCCTCCAGCGCCGCGAACTCCTCCAGCGCGAGCGGGTTGACCTTGCCGAGCTGCTGGTACGCCCGCTCGGCCGCCCTGAGCCGCTTCTCCTGCTCGCCGCGCACGAAGGGGCCGGGCAGGTTGCGGGGGTGCTCCGGATCCTCCGGCAGCCGCTCCCCCTCGGCGGGCGGGCTCGGCGGGACCGGCTGGTCCGGCCCGTACTCGGCGGCCAGCGCGGCCGCCTCCACCCCGAACTCCTCCAGCGCCCGGCCCTCGACCTGCTCGATCCGCAGCCGCTTCTCGGCGCCGAGCACCTCGCCGCGGTGCACGGAGTCGGTGAGCTTGTCGAGCTCGCCCTTCAGGTCCCGGCCGCGGCCCCGGGCGCCGTCGAGCTCCCGCTCGCGCAGGCCCTTGGCGTGCTCGGCGGCGGAACGCTCCCGCTCGGCGCGGCGCAGCGAGACCTCGATGTGCGCGAGCAGCTGCCGGGCGCCGTCGGCGACGGCCCGGGCCACCTCGGCCTCGTGCCGCAACCGGACCCGGCGCCGCTCGGCGCGCTGGCGGGCCTCGCGTTCGGCCCGCGCCGCGCGGTCCAGCCCGTCGGCGCGGCCGGCCAGGCCCTTGACGCGTTCCTCGTGGGTACGGAGCTGGAGGCGGGCCTCCATCTCCGTCTGGCGGGCGTTGGCCCCGTCGGCGGCGAGCCGGTCCCGCGCGGCGGTGTCCGGCTCCTCCTCTACGGGCATCTCCTCGGCGATCGCGAGCCGCTCGGCGCACTCCTCGACCTCGGCGAGCGCCTGCTCCAGCGCGTCCTGCGCCTTGGCGGCGGCGCTCGCCCCGCGCTCGGCCTCACCGGCCGCGCCCTTCGCCTGCCCGGCGAGCCGTCCGAGCTGCTGCGCGACGCCGGCCCTGGCCTGTTCGGCGGCCCGGCGGCGGCGGCCGAGGTCCTCGACGAGCGCGCCGGCCGCCTCCCGCCGCGCCTGCGCGGCCTGCCGCCGGGCGACGGCCGTCTCCCGCCGGGCGTCGAGGCGGGCCAGCTCGGCCGCGGCCTCGTCCACGGCGGCCCGCACCTCGATGAGGCTCGGCGCACCGGCCGACCCCCCGTGCGCGAGGTGCGCCCCGAGGACGTCCCCCTCGGTGGTCACGGCCACCGCGTCGGGCCGCGCCGCGACCAGCGCCTGCGCCTCGTCGAGGTCCCGGACGACGACGAAGTCCCGCAGCACCGCGCGCAGCGCCCGCACCGCGCCGTCCTCCCCGCCCACCAACCCCCCGGCGGCCACGCCCCCGCCGCCGGTGGCGACGGCCGTCGCCACCCCCGCGGCCCCGCCGTCAGGGGCTCCGCCCCCGAACCCCCGCGCCTCAATCGCCGGCGAGGCTTGGTGGCCCGGCACCGCGGCGCCCGCCCGGGTCTCGATGCCCTGGTACCGGGAGGGGGCGGGGTGGGGAAGCACACCGTCACCCGGCACCTCGGTTCGGCCCGGCGACACGGAATCGCCCGGAGACGGGACCTGCCCCGGAAGCACAGAATCCGCCGGGCCGGCACCGTGGCCCCCGAGGGGCGGGGCCGCCGAGCCAGCGCCCTGGCCCGGGAGGGACGGGCCCGTCGGCAGCGGGGCCTGGCCCCAGAGGGACGGATCCGTCGGGCCGGCGGACTGGCTCGGAAGCGCGGGGTTCATCGGGGCGGGGCCCTGGTCCGGGAGGGGTGGGGCTGCCGGGGTGGCGGCCTGGCTTGGATGCGTCGGGGTCGCCGGGGTGGCGGGCTGGTTCGGGAGGGGTGGCGGGGTGATCAGGAACGTGGCTCGGCCCGCGTCGGTGGTGCGGAGGTGGCGGATCGCCGCCGCCGCCCCGCTCACCGTGGCAACGGCGACCGCGTCGGCCGCCGCCCCCAGCGCCGCCGCCACCGCGACCTCGTACCCCGCCGCCACGGACACCCGCTCCGCCGCCGGACCCAGCAGCCCCTCCAGCCGCTCCCGCGCGGCCAGCACCGCCCCGGTGCCGTCCTTGCGCCGCAGCCCCAGCGCCAGCGCGTCCCGCCGCGCCGCCACCGCCGCGCGCGAGCGCTCCGTCTCGGCCAGCCCGTCCCGCGCGGCCAGCAGCTCCGTCTCCGCCTCCGCCAGCGCGACCCGCGCCGCCTCGTACTCCGCCTCCACCGACGCGTCGTCGAGTCCCCCGACCTCCTCCGCCAGCGCCTCGTACTCCGCCTGCGCGGCCGCCGCGCGCGAGCGCGCCTCGTCCCGCGCCGCCACCAGCCGGTCGATCTCCGCCTGCGCCGATCCCGCCCGGGACCTGGCCGCGCCCAGCCGGCCCGTCAGCCGCGCCAGCCCCTCGCGCCGGTCCGCGATGGCCCGCGCCGCGTCCCGTAGCCGGCGCTCCTCCTCGGCCAGCGAGCGCTCCAGCTCCGCCCGGTGCTCGACGGTGTCCTCCAGCGCCCGCGACGCGGCCTCCAGCGCGGCCGTCAGCTCCGCCTCCTGCTCACGGATCCGCGCGGCCTCCCGCTCCATGTCCTGCGGATCGCGGCCCCGCCGCTCGTCCTCCACCGGCGCCGACGCCGACTTCACCCGCGCCTGCGCGAGGGACTCGGTCCCCCGTACCCGCTCGGCCAGCTGCGACAGCTCGTACCAGGTCTGCTGGGCTCGGGCGAGACGTGGCGCGAGTTCCCGTACGGACGCCTCCAGCTCCGCCTCCCGCCGCAGCGCGGCCGCCAGCTCGGCCTCCGCCGACTCCTTGCGTTCCTTCAGCGCCGCCTCGTCCGCGATCTCCGCGTCCAGCGCGCCCCTCAGCGTCACGAGGTCGTCGGCGAGCAGCCGCAGCCGCGCGTCGCGCAGGTCCGCCTGGATCACCGCCGCCCGCCGGGCCACGGCCGCCTGCCGCCCCAGCGGCTTGAGCTGCCGGCGCAGCTCCTCCGTCAGGTCCTGCACGCGCGCGAGGTTGGCCCGCATCGCGTCGAGCTTCCGCAGCGCCTTCTCTTTCCGCTTGCGGTGCTTCAGTACGCCGGCCGCCTCCTCGATGAACGCCCGGCGGCCCATCGGATCGGCGTGCAGTACGGAGTCCAGCTGGCCCTGGCCGACGATGACGTGCATCTCGCGCCCGATGCCGGAGTCGGAGAGCAGCTCCTGGATGTCGAGCAGTCGGCAGGTGTCACCGTTGATCTGGTACTCGCTGCTGCCCCCGCGGAACATGATCCGCGTGATGGTGACCTCGGCGTAGTCGATCGGCAGTACGCCGTCGGAATTGTCGATGGTCAGGGAGACCTCCGCGCGGCCGAGCGGCGGACGCCCGGTGGTGCCGGCGAAGATGACGTCCTCCATCTTCCCGCCGCGCAGGGATTTGGCCCCTTGTTCGCCCATGACCCAGGACAGCGCGTCCACCACATTGGACTTGCCCGAGCCGTTCGGGCCCACCACGCAGGTGATGCCCGGCTCGAAGCGCAAGGTCGTTGCGGAAGCGAATGATTTGAAGCCGCGCAGGGTCAGGGACTTGAGGTGCACGCCGCCGGACTCTACCTTTCGCGCCCGGATTCACCCATGAAAGCGCCGGTGAGCCGGAGAGGCGGGAAAGAAAGAAGGGACGCCGAGGCGTCCCTTGCAGATCATGCGGGGCTGGAGTCGAGCGACGAGTTGAGCGCGGGTCAGGTGAGCGCAGGCTCCGCCTGGGGTACGTCGATACCGATGCTGTCCAGCAGCGAGTCTCCGTGCTGAGCGGCGGCCGCGTTCAGCGCGTCATTTTCGGACTGAATCCGTACGAGCTCGGACTCAAGGTCCTGGACGCGCTGCTGAAGCCGTCGCATCTCGGCGAGGAGTCGCGGGTCGGAGCCGCCGACGTAACCGAGAAGCGCCTTTGCCATGATGGATGGTCCTCCACACTGAGTGACCGACCGAAGCGGTGTGGGTCGTGAGGGAATCGCACCCGCGGATGTCCGGCAGCGACTGTCAGTCACTGCGCTTACTACTGCCACTACTGCCAAACAGCTCAGGTGCGCGGGGCTTCCAGCGTCTCACCAAAAAGTTTGACGGTCAACACGATCACGCCCCGTATCGGCGGGCAGCCCGGCCCTCGCAAGGGGCGTGGAGATCATCCTCGGTTCCGAGCCTTCCACGATTCGCGCGCCGCGGCAACGCGTCGGCGGAGAATGCGCAGATCCGACCATGTGCGAACCATAGAGAGATCTGATCAGGGCATGATCAGTCGATCGGTCATCTGATCGCGAACCCGTCGTAGCCACCGCGCGGTGTGCCCCAGATCTCTGTCACTCCGTCCACCCTCCCGGGCGTGTCGGCGGAGGTGAGCCACTCCAGCAGCCGGTGGCAATTCTCACGTTGACCTTCGGCCACCACCTGTACTCGGCCGTCGTCCAGATTGAGCGCGAAGCCGACGACCCCGCCGATCTCCAGAGCATTGGCCCTGGTGAACCAGCGGAAGCCCACTCCCTGTACACGACCGCGTACCCACGCGGTCATGCGCACGTCTGCATTCATGCGTGAACGCTAACCGGGCAAACAAATTCCGGTCACATCGCCCCCCGGGCCCCATGGGCTAAAGTCGCGCTCCACCCGTGCTCACCCTTTTGGGTGAGCACATCCGCACTTGCAAGGAAAGGTCGGCCTCCATGGGACGCCACGGACTCCACGCCGCGCCGCGCAGCGCCGGTAAGCGCGCCGCCGTGCGGGGCGGCCTGCTCGGTGTCTCCGTGGCCGTGGCCCTCGGCACCGCGGCCGTGATCACCACCGGAGTGGTGCCGGTCGGCAGCACCTTCCCGTACGTCGGCACCGACACCAAGGCGGAGGGGAAGACCGAGGCCGGCGCCAAGACCACGCCCGAGCGGGACGGGGCGGGGCAGCAGCAGAACGGCCTCGCCAACCTGTCCGGCCGCGCCTCCACCGGTCCCGGCGCGGGCACCGGCTCTCCGTCGGCCCCGTCCTCACGCTCGGCTTCCCCGTCGAAGCCGGCCTCCCCCTCCCCGTCTCCCTCGGCCTCCGCGACCGCCTCGGAGGCGCCCGCCGCCCCGGCGACCGCGACGCCCTCCCCGGCCGCCCCCACCGAGGCCCCGGCGAAGCCGGCCGCCCCGAAGCCGGTACCGCCGAAGCCCGTACAGCCCAAGCCGGTGCTGCCGAAGCCCATACCGCCGAAGCCGAAGCCGACGCCTGCCCAGCCCACGCCGACGCCCACCCCGACCCCGACCCCGACCCCGACGCCCACCCCGGCGCCGTCCACCGCCACCCCGGCGGCCGGCGACGGCCACTCCGCCGAGGAGGCCGCCGTGGTCACCCTGGTGAACCAAGAGCGGGCGCAGGCCGGCTGCGGTCCGGTCCGGGCGAACCCCCCGCTCGCGACGCTGGCCTCGGCGTTCAGCAAGGACATGGCCGTACGGGGCTTCTTCGACCACACCGACCCCGACGGGAACACCCCCTGGGCCCGCGCCCAGAACGCCGGCATCGGCGGTCTCGGCGGCGAGAACATAGCCCGGGGCCAGGGTGACGCCGAGTCCGTGATGAAGGCGTGGATGAACAGCCCGGGCCACAAGGCGAACATCCTCAACTGCGAGTTCCGCACCCTGGGCGTCGGCGCCTACTTCGCCGACGGCGGCCCGTGGTGGACCCAGGACTTCGGTTTCTGAGGCCCGCTCGGCCCGCTCGGCCCGCTCGGCCCGCTTGATCGCTAACCACGGGAAAGCGCACTCCCCCGGTTAGCGCCACGGGAGTACGCTTTCGTCATGGAGACCCCCGTCAGCACCGAAGCCGTCGAGCCCCCGCCCTTCGACGTCTTCGCGCGCGCCTGCCCGTCCCGCGAGACCCTGGAGCACGTCACCGGCCGCTGGGGCAGCCTCACCGTAGGCGCCCTGCGCGAGGGCCCGTGCCGCTTCAACGAGCTGCGGCGCCGGGTCGACGGCGTGAGCGAGAAGATGCTCTCCCAGACCCTTCAGGCGCTGGAGCGCGACGGCATCGTCCACCGCGAGGCGCAGCCGACGAACCCGCCGCGCGTCGACTACGAGCTGACCCCGCTCGGCCGCGAGGTCGCCGGCCGGCTGGCCTCGCTGATCCACCTCCTGGAGGGCAGCATGGAGCAGGTGCTGACCGCCCGCCAGGCCTACGACACCACGCGCGGCAGCCGCTGACAGCGCGGGCAGAAGTAGCTGGACCGGTTCATCCACGGCCGCCGGCGCATCGGCGTACCGCAGCGCCGGCAGGGCTCGTCCTCCCGCCCGTAGGCGTCGAGGGAGCGGTCGAAGTACCCGGATTCGCCGTTCACGTTGACGTAGAGGCTGTCGAAACTGGTGCCGCCCACGGCGAGGGCCGCGTTCATCACGTCCCGTACGTGCCCGAGGAGTTCCGCGCTCCGGGGACGGGTGAGGGTGGCGGTGGGGCGCTCGTAGTGCAGCCGGGCGCGCCACAGCGCCTCGTCCGCGTAGATGTTGCCGACCCCGCTGATCAGGGACTGGTCCAGCAGGGCCCGTTTGACGGTGCTCCGCTTGGCACGCAGCGCCAGGTGGTAGGCGGCCTCGTCGAAGAGCGGGTCCAGGGGGTCGCGCGCGATGTGGGCGATGACGTCGGGGAGCCCGTCGGGGGTGTTGTCGTGGAGCGAGAGCCCGCCGAAGGTGCGCTGGTCGACGAAGCGGAGCTCGGTGCCGGCGGCGTCGTCGAAGCGGACCCGGATCCTCAGGTGCTTCTCGTCGGGGGCGTCGGCGGGCTGTACGAGCAGCTGCCCGCTCATGCCCAGGTGGCCGAGCACGGACAGGTCCCGCCCCGCGAGGGGCAGCCAGAGGTACTTCCCGCGCCGCTGGGGCACTCCGACGGTCTCGCCCCGCAGCCGCGCGGCGAAGTCCACGCCTCCGGCGGGGTGCCTGCGCACGGCCCGCGGGTGCAGCACCTCGACGTCCTCGATGGTCCGCCCTGCCACCCAGCGCTCCAGTCCGCGCCGGACGACTTCGACTTCGGGCAGCTCGGGCACGTCGGTTCCTCCGGGAGTGGCGCGGATCTCTTCCTCCCGCCCGAGCCTACCGGCCGCCGCGGGCCGCAAACGGGGCCGCCCGCCCCCGCGGTGCGGGGGCGGGCGGATGTCCCTGAGGACGGGTGAAGGAAGGGTCAGACGCCCGGCGTCGGATCGGCGGGCATCGGCGCCCCGTCGTCCTCGGCCTTGGCGGGCACGACAGCGGAAGCCGCGGCCGCTGCCGCCGCGATCCGCTCGTCCGCGGCGGCACGGATCCCGCGCCACGCGGACTCCGCCGCCTGCTGTTCCGCTTCCTTCTTGCTGCGGCCGGTGCCGGTGCCGTACGAGACACCACCGACGCGGGCGGCAGCGGTGAAGGTCTTCTCGTGGTCCGGTCCGGTCTCGGTGACCAGATATTCCGGTACACCAAGTCCTTCTGCCGCCGTCAGCTCCTGGAGACTGGTCTTCCAGTCCAGGCCGGCCCCGAGGTTCGAGGACTTCTCGATGAGCGGGTCGAAGAGCCGGTGCACCAGCTCCGAGGCCGCGTCGAGGCCCTGATCGAGGTAGACCGCGCCGATCACCGCTTCAAGGGTGTCGGCGAGGATGGAGGCCTTGTCCCGGCCACCCGTGCCCTCTTCGCCCCGGCCGAGCCGGATGAAGGAGCCGAGTTCGAGGCCGCGGCCGACCTCCGCCAGTGCGCGCGAGTTGACCACAGCGGCCCGCAGTTTGGCCAGCTGGCCTTCCGGCAGGTCCGGGTGGGTCGTGTACAGCGTGTCCGTGACCACCAGGCCCAGCACGGAGTCCCCGAGGAACTCCAGCCGTTCGTTGGTGGGCAGACCGCCGTTCTCGTACGCGTACGAGCGGTGGGTCAGCGCACGCACCAGAAGGGCGGACTCGAGTCGATACCCGAGCCGCCCTTCCAGAAGCGTGTGGGACGAGGCCGCGTTGTTACTGTCTGCCTGCTTCTCAGCGTTGGACAGCTCAGACATTGCGCCTCTCACCAGCCGCTCAGACCTCGAGGACCTGGCGCTTGTTGTAGGTGCCGCAGCTCGGGCACGCGATGTGCTGGAGCTTCGGCTCCTGGCAACGCTCACACGAAACCAGGGTGGGGACCGCAGCCTTCCACTGCGACCGGCGGTGGCGCGTGTTGCTGCGCGACATCTTCCGCTTCGGAACAGCCACGGCTACTTCTCCTGCTTCTCGGCGGCGCCCTGAACTCCGTCAGAGGCAGTGCCGCTCATGTTGTCCTTCTCGTCGTCCTGATCGGTCACGACGAGTCCCTGCAATGCCGCCCAACGGATGTCGACGGCGTCGTGGTGGTGGTCCGGGTCGTCGTTCAGGCTGAGCCCGCAATCGGGGCACAGTCCGAGACAGTCCTCCCGGCACACCGGCTGCAGCGGAAGTGCGAGCACCACCGCGTCGCGCAGCACGGGTTCGAGGTCGAACAAGCCGTCCTCAAGGTGAAGCGTGTCCTCGTCGTCCTCGGCGTCGTCGGCCGGCTCCGCTGCGCGGCCCCGGTCGTCGGCGTCAGGGTACGAGAACATCTCCTGGAAGTCCGCCTTGAGCTCGCGCTCGACGGACTCCAGACACCTTACGCACTCCCCCGTCGCCGATGCACGGACGGTGCCTGTGACAAGCACCCCTTCCATGACCGACTCCAGCCGGAGGTTGAGCTTCAGCGGGGCGCCTTCCGGAACCCCGATGACGCCGGCGAGACCGAGGTCCGCCGGTGCCGCGATCTCACGGGACAGCCGCTGCATGGCACCAGGACGCCGACCCAGCTCGTGCGTGTCGAACACGAGGGGGTTGCGGTGGTCGAGGCGGGTATTCAGGGCCGTTCCTGCTTTCACAGATCGCTGAAGATCAAATATGCTGCCGCTCAAGGGCAGCATGGACCGCGGTGCATACGCGCGACCGAAGAGCCAGGATACCCGGCGCTTCGCTCTGAGCCCAATCCGGGCTAGCGACCCTGTTCGTACTGGCGCAGCTGGTCCAGGTTGATCATGCTCGTGTCGAAGAAGCTGGTCTCGTCGAGCGCGGCCTGCTGCGGGTGCTCGGGCTGCTGCTGCGCCGGCTGTTCCCCGGGCTGCTGGACCTGCTGACCGTAGCCGCCGTACGGATCCGGCTGCTGCTCGTAGGACACGGCGTACGGGTCGGGCTGCTGCGCCTGCTGCGGGTAGCCGCCGTACGCGTCCTGGTAGGAGTACGCGGCCGGCTGCTGGGGCTGCTGGTAGCCGTACCCGTCGTACACCGGCTCCGGCTGGGCCGGCTGGGACTGCGCCGGGATCAGCGGGGCGACGGGCGCCTGCGGCTCCGCGAGGCCCGCCAGGAAGTCCGCGTCGCTCGCCGAGCGGGACTGCTGCCCGCCCGCCGCGTCCTGGGCGGCCATGTGCGCGCCGAGGTCGTCCGTCGGGACCCGGCCCAGCAGCTTCTGGCGACCGCGCCCGACGGCCTCCAGGGTCGCCGAGAGCACCGCCTCGAAGGTGGCGAGCTTGGTGTCCACGTACGCGTCCGCCTGCCGGCGCTGCGTCTGCGGGTCGTCGCTGGGCTCGGGGGCGTCGGTGTCCGGGTAGCCCTGGTCGTCCAGACCCGGGCCGCGGCCGAGCAGCTTCTCGCGGCCCCGGTCCACCGACCCGATGGTCTTGCTGAGCACGACCTCGAAGTTCGCGAGCTTGCTGTCGACGTAGTCGTCGGCCTCGGCGCGGATCTCCTCGGCCTCGCGGCGGGCGTCCGCCAGGATCCGGTCCGCCTCGTCCTGGGAGCGCCGCGCGACCTCGGTGTCGGAGATCAGCGAACCGCGCTGGGCGTGCGCCGACTCGATGATCCGGTCCGCCTCGCGGCGGGCCTCCTCGACCATCTGTTCGCGGTCGCCGATGAGCTCCCGCGCCTGCGCGAGCGAACCGGGCAGCGCGTGGCGCACTTCTTCGAGCTGGGCGAGCAGCTCCGCGCGGTTGATCACGCAGGAGGCCGACATGGGCATGGACCGGGCGCCGCCGACGGCCGCGACGATCTCGTCGAGCTTCTTCTGCACGTCCATGGGGGCTCGCACTCTCTCGGCCTCGGGCGGTTCCTGAGACGGACGGGACGACTTTAAGGCCACCGGGCGGGCGCCCGGCACCCGGCCGAGGTGCCCTCAGTCCGTCACTTCTCGCCCAGTCGCTCGACGAGCGCCGCGTGCACGTGCGCGGGGAGGAGGTGGGCGACGTCCCCGCCCCAGGCCGCGACCTCCTTGACCAGGGAGGAGGACAGGAAGCTGTAGGTGGGGATGGTCGGGACGAACAGCGTCTCGATGCCCGACAGGCCCCTGTTCATCTGGGCCATCTGGAGCTCGTAGTCGAAGTCACTGACCGCGCGCAGGCCCTTGACGATCGCCGGGATGTCCCGCTGCTTGCAGAAGTCGACGAGCAGGCCGCGGAAGGCCTCGACCTGGACGTTGCCGTAGTCGGCCGTCGCCTCGCGGATCAGCTCGATCCGCTCCTCTACGGTGAACAGGCCCTGCTTCGACTCGTTGATCCCCACGGCGATGTACACGACGTCGTACAGGCTTGAGGCGCGTCCGATGACGTCGAGGTGTCCGTTGTGGATGGGATCGAAGGACCCCGGACAGACGACGCGGCGCAACTGAACTCCCTCGTTCATGACTCTTCGCTGGTGAAAGCGGCGCGGCCGTACCAGAGGGTCCCCTCGCCGTACTTCCGCGAACGGAGCGGCTCGAACCCCTCGGGCCACGGGAAGGCCCCGCTCCTGGTGCTCCGTTCCACGGTGACCAGTGCATCGTCGGTGAGCCAGCCATTGGACCGGAGTGTGATCAGGATCTCGCGGAGTTCCTGGTGGTCCACGGCGTACGGCGGGTCCAGGAAGACGATGTCGTACGGCTCGCCCTGCGCGGCGGCCGCGACGATCTGCTCGGCCTTCCCGGCCCGGAACTCGGCGCCCGGCAGGCCGACCGCCTCGATGTTGTCCCGGATGGCCTTGGCGGCCTTCGCGTCGGGCTCGACCAGCAGCGCCCGGTCGGCGCCGCGCGAGAGGGACTCCAGGCCGACCGCGCCGGAGCCGGCGTAGAGGTCGAGGACCCGGGCTCCCTCGACTCCGTGCAGGGACTCCCAGGTGGAGAAGAGCCCTTCGCGCATCCGGTCCGAGGTCGGGCGGGTGCCGGTGCCGGGCGGCACGGCGAGCCGTCGCCCGCCGGCGCTGCCGGCGATCACGCGGGTCATCTGGGGTCCTTCGGTGGGGAGGCGGAGAAACGTACAGGGGTTCCACGATAGGTCGTGCCGGTCAGCCCTTCTCCAGGTACTGCTCGCGCTCGGTGTCCAGCAGGGCGTCCAGCGCGAGCTTCAGGCCCGGCAGCCGCTCCAGTTCGGGGTCGTCGGCGACGACGCGGGTGGCCTCCTCCCGGGCCTGGGCGATGACCTCCTCGTCGTCGATGACGGCGAGCATCCGCAGCGAGGAGCGGACCCCGGACTGGGCCTGCCCGAGCACGTCGCCCTCGCGGCGCTGCTCCAGGTCGATCCGGGAGAGCTCGAAGCCGTCCAGGGTGGCGGCCACGGCCGCGAGCCGGGCCCGGGCGGGGCTGGCCTCGTGCATCTCGCTGACGAGCAGGCACAGTCCGGGCGCGGAGCCTCGGCCGACGCGGCCGCGCAGCTGGTGGAGCTGGGAGACGCCGAACCGGTCGGCGTCCATGATCACCATGACGGTGGAGTTGGGGACGTTCACCCCGACCTCGATGACGGTGGTGGCGACCAGCACCTTGACCTCGCCGGCGGCGAACCGGCGCATGACGTCGTCCTTGTCGGCGGGGTCCATCCGGCCGTGGAGCACCTCGACGCTCAGCCCGGCCAGCGCCCCGCCGCGCAGTTCGTCGGCGATCTCCAGGACGGCGAGCGGCGGCCGCTTGTCCCCGTCGGCCTCGGCGGACTTCTTCTTGGGGTCGGCGGTCTCTTCGTCGCCGATCCGCGGGCAGACCACATAGGCCTGGTGGCCCTTCCCGACCTCCTCGCGGACCCGCTCCCAGGCCCGGGCCAGGAAGTGCGGCTTGTCCTTGGCGGGCACCACGTGGGTGGCGATCGGGGAGCGCCCGGCCGGCAGCTGGTCGAGGACGGAGGTCTCCAGGTCGCCGAAGACGGTCATGGCGACGGTCCGCGGGATCGGGGTCGCGGTCATGACGAGCAGGTGCGGGGGCTGCTTCCCCTTGGACCGCAGCGCGTCGCGCTGCTCGACTCCGAAGCGGTGCTGCTCGTCCACCACGACCAGGCCGAGGTCGTGGAACTGCACCTTGTCCTCGATCAGGGCGTGGGTGCCGATGACGATCCCGGCCTCGCCGGTG
The DNA here is from genome assembly GCF_014650555.1 of Streptomyces goshikiensis. Taxonomy (GTDB): domain Bacteria; phylum Actinomycetota; class Actinomycetes; order Streptomycetales; family Streptomycetaceae; genus Streptomyces; species Streptomyces goshikiensis. The sequence continues at coordinate 154,496 of NZ_BMVE01000001.1, forward strand.
ACCAGGTCGAGCAGCGCCTTGCGGCGCGCAGGCATCCCCATGGACCCGGTGAGCAGCACGACTTTGGTGCCCTGGTCCGAGCCCCCGAGCATGCCGCCCTCGGCGAGTTCGCCCATCATCTCGGTGATGGACCGGTGGTGCTGCTGCGCGAGCACCTCGGTGGGCGCGAGCATCGCGGCCTGCCCGCCGCAGTCCACGACGGCGAGCATGGCCCGCAGCGCCACCATCGTCTTACCGCTGCCGACTTCGCCCTGGAGGAGGCGGTGCATGGGGTGCTCGGTGGCGAGGTCGTCGAAGATCTCCTTCGAGACGGTCTGCTGGCCTTCGGTGAGGGTGAAGGGGAGTTTGGCGTCGAAGGCGTCGAGCAGGCCGCCGGGGGCGGGGCGGCGGGGGACGGCCGGGAGCTGGGAGTCGGCGCGGCGGCGGCGGGCCAGGGCGACCTGGAGGACGAAGGCCTCGTCCCACTTCAGGCGCTGGCGGGCGTCCTCGACATCGGCCTTGGTGGCCGGGCGGTGGATCTTCAGCAGGGCCTCGGTGAGCGGGACCAGGCCGCGGCCCTCGCGCAGGGCGGGCGGCAGCGGGTCCACAGTCTCCCGGGCGCTGGGCAGGACGGCGTCCACGCACTTGGCGATCTTCCAGGACTCCAGCTTGGCGCAGGCCGGGTAGATCGGGATGAGCCGGCCGGCGAAGGCGGTGGCGGCGTCCTGGTCGGAGGCGTCCGCACCGAGGGGCTCGTAGGCCGGGTGGGAGAGCTGGAGCTTGCGGTTGAACATGCCGACCTTGCCCGCGAACATGGCGCGGGTCCCGGGCAGCAGCTCCTTGTGCGGTTTGTGGACCCCGGCGCCGAAGAAGACCAGCTGGAGGCGGCCGTTGCCGTCGGTGATGGTGACTTCGAGGCGTTTGCCGCGGCCGCCGTTGAAGGTGAGGATCCGGGCGTCCGCGACCTGCGCCACCACCGTCACGTGCTCGTCGAGCTGGTCGGCGAGTTCGGTCAGCGCCGTCAGCTCGCCGCGCTCCGCGTACTTGCGCGGGTAGTGGTGGAGCAGGTCCAGGGCCGTGTGCAGGCCGAGCTGTTCGGCCAGCACCTTGGCGGTGGCGGGGCCGAGCGTCTTCTTGAGGTCTTCGTCGAGCGCGGGCACGTGTTCCATTGCACACCATGGCGCTGACAACCCGGCTATTCGACCCCGATGAGGAGCGGCGGCGAGTACCGTCCGCCGCGGTAGGTGACGGTGTCCACGGCCAGGTGCCCGTGCTGTACGTAGGCCTCCAGGTGCTCGGCGAGGGCGTCGGGCACCTCCGGTCCGAGGACGAGGGTGACGAGTTCGCCGCCGGAGCCGAGCATCCGCTCCAGCACCGCCTCGGCGGTCTCCGGCAGGGCGGCGCCGATGACGGCGACGTCCCCGTCGATGAGCCCGAGGACGTCCCCGGCCTGGCAGATGCCCGCGGAGGTGAAGGACCGGCTCTCGGCGACGGCCAGTTCCGCGTAGCGGGTGGCGCCGGCCGCGGCGGTCATGGCGACCACGTCCTCGTCGAAGCTGCCCTCCGGGTCGTGCACGGCGAGCGCGGCCAGTGCCTGGACGGCGGACCGGGTGGGGATCACCGCGACCCGGACGCCGTCTGCGCGGGCCTGCTCGGCGGCGGCCCCGGCGGCCGCCCGCCCGTCGGGGCCGCCCGGCAGCAGCACCACCTCGCGGGCGTGGGCCCGCGCGATGGCGTCGGCCAGCGCGGCGGCGGTCGGCTCCTCCCCGGGCCGGGTGAGCACGGTGGTGGCGCCCGCCTCGGCGCAGAGCCCGGCGAGCCCCTCGCCGGGGACGACGGCGACCACGGCCCGCTGGGCGCGTTCGCCCCGGCCGCGGCGGCGCTCGTCGCCGAAATGGGTGATGCGGATCCGGTACGGCCGCCCGGCGACCACCCCGGCCTCCACCGCCGCGCCGGGGTCGTCGACGTGGACGTGGACGTTCCAGAGCCCGTCGCCGCCGACCACGACCAGGGAGTCGCCGAGTCCGTCGAGCCGGGCGCGCAGCGCCGTGACCGCCGCCTCGGTGGCCTCCAGCAGGTAGATCACCTCGTACGCGGGGCCGCCCTGCTCCTCGGCGCACGGCTCGGGCGTCCGCGGTACGGGCACGGCCCGTCCGCGGACGGGTTCCTGCCCGGGTTCCTGCCCGGAGAGCGCCTGCCAGAGCGCCCCGAGTACGGCGACCAGCCCGCAGCCCCCGGCGTCGACCACCCCGGCCCGCCCCAGCGCGGCCAGCTGGCCCGGGGTCTGCGCGAGGGCCGCCCGGGCCCCGTCGTAGGCGGCGCGGGCCACCTCGGCGGCGGTCCCGGCGGTGGTCAGGGCGGCTTCCCCGGCGCGCGCGGCGGCGGTCGCGACGGTGAGCATGGTGCCCTCGACGGGGTGCGCGACGGCCCGGTACGCCTCCTCGGCGGCCCGGGTCAGCGCCTGGGCGAGCAGCCCGGCGGGGCCGCGGCCCTCGGGTTCGGTGCCCAGTACGTCGGCCACCCCGCGCAGCAGCTGCGCCAGGATCGTCCCGGAGTTGCCGCGGGCGCCTATGAGGGCGCCGTGCGCGTAGGCCCGTACCGCCTCGGGCAGGGAGGGCGGGGCTGTGGTGTCGCTCACGCCGGCCGGTCCGGTCCCCCCGGCCCCGAAGACGGCGTCGAGCGCGCGGTCGCCGGATTCGGCGGTCAGGTAGAGGTTGGTGCCGGTGTCGGCGTCGGCGACGGGGTAGACGTTGATCGCGTCGATGTCCTCGCGGGCCCGGCCCAGTGCTGCCAGGGCGAGCGAGCTCCAGGTGCGCACCGCTTCGGCGTCGAGCTCGTCGGCGGGCTGCGGCTGGGGCTCGTGCGGCACCGGGCGTTCCTCCTCGTGCGGGCCAGGGTTCACCGCAGGGTAACGAAGGACGGCCGCCGCCCCCGGACCCCGGGGCGGGGTCGGCGGCGGCCGTGGTAGTTTTCTAGGACGGACGCAGTCGTTGTATGCTGCTCCGGTTGCCCGATGAAAGTCGGGCCATTCCCCCGGCAAACCACTCAGACTTCGCAGACTTCTGATCCGGTGCGCCGGATTTCACTGTAAGTGCATCTGAAGTCTTTGGAGTGACCTGTGGCTGCCAACTGCGACGTTTGCGCCAAGGGGCCGAGCTTCGGCAACAACATCTCCCACTCGCACCGCCGCACCTCGCGTCGCTGGAACCCGAACATCCAGCGCGTCCGTGCCGTGGTCAATGGGACGCCGAAGCGCCTCAACGCCTGCACCTCGTGCATCAAGGCCGGCAAGGTCTCGCGCTGACGCCACCCGTCGTAGCGCAGCCCTTTCCGGTTGCCAAGAAGGCCGGTCCACCCTGGTGGACCGGCCTTTTGCCTTGCCCGGACGCTGCCCGGACCCTGACCCGGACCTGACCCGGGTCGCGCGCGGCGCCGGTTCAGCGGTGCCACCGCCAGGCGTGGTCCACCGGGCCGATGCCGCCGCCGAGGGAGAATCCGGCGGCGATGGCGCCCGTGACGTACTCCTTGGCCCCGGTGACGGCCGCCGGCACCTCCAGGCCCTTGGCGAGGCCGGCTGCGATCGCGCTCGCCAGGGTGCAGCCCGTGCCGTGCGTGTGCCGGTTGTCGTGGCGGGGCGCCCGGAGCCAGAACTCCTCGGCCCCGTCCGTGAGCAGGTCCACCGCCTCGCCCGCGTGCGCCGCGAGATGACCGCCCTTGATCAGCGCCCAGCGCGGCCCGTACCCGAGGACGGCGTCGGCGGCCCGCCGCATGTCGTCCTCGCTCGTCACGGCGATCCCGGTGAGCTGTTCGACCTCGTCCAGGTTCGGGGTGGCCACGGTGGCCCGCGGCAGCAGCTCCTTGCGTACGGCTTCCAGCGCCGAGGGGGCGAGCAGCGCGTCCCCGTGCTTGGAGACGCCCACCGGGTCCACGACGGCCGGGGCGGCGGTTCCGGCCAGCAGTTCGGCCACCGTCTCCACCAGCACGGCGCCGGACAGCATCCCGGTCTTCACCGCCCCCACCCCGATGTCGTCCACCACGGCCCGGTACTGGGCCCTGACGGCCTCGGCGGGGAGTTCCCAGGCGCCCTTCACCCCGAGCGAGTTCTGCGCGGTCACGGCGGTCACCACGCTCATGCCGTGGACGCCGAGCGCCAGCATGGTCTTGAGGTCGGCCTGGATGCCCGCGCCGCCGCCGGAGTCGGATCCGGCGACGGTCAGGCACAGCGGCGGGGCGGCGGTCACCGGGCGGCGTCCTCGGCGGCCGGGTCGGCTCCGAAGTGGTCCCAGCCCCCGGTGGAGTGCCAGGGCGCGCCGTCCACGGTCACCTGGGGCTGCGCGGAGGGGTTCAGTACCTCGCCGATGACCTTCCAGCGGGCGGGGAGCTTCACGTCGGGCGGGAAGGTCGCCACGATGGCGTGGTCCTCCCCGCCGGTGAGCACCCACTGGAGCGGGTCCACGCCGACGGCCTGGCCGATGTCGTGCATCTGGGTCGGGATGTCCACGGCCGCCGAGCGCAGGTCGATCCGTACCTTGCTGGCCTCGGCGATGTGCCCGAGGTCGGCGATCAGGCCGTCGCTGACGTCCGTCATGGCGGTGGCGCCGAGTCCGGCGGCGGCGGGGCCGGCGTGGTACGGCGGCTCGGGGCGCCGGTGCGCCTCGACGAAGGCCCGCGGGGAGCGGAAGCCGCGCGAGAGCACCGCGAAGCCGGCGGCGGACCAGCCGAGCCAGCCCGTGACGGCCACGACGTCGCCGGGCTGGGCGCCGGAGCGCAGCACGGGCTCGTGGTTGCGCAGGTCGCCGAGGGCGGTGATGGCGACGGTGATGGTGTCGCCGCGCACGACGTCCCCGCCGACGACGGCGGCGCCGGCGACCTGGCATTCGTCGCGGATGCCGTCCATCAGCTCGGTGGGCCAGGTGACCGGCAGTTCGGCCGGGACGACGAGGCCGAGCAGCAGCGCGGTCGGCACGGCGCCCATGGCGGCGATGTCGGCGAGGTTCTGCGCGGCGGCCTTGCGGCCGACGTCGTAGGCGGTGGACCAGTCGCGGCGGAAGTGCCTGCCTTCCAGCAGGATGTCCGTGCTCGCCACGACCCGCCGGTCGGGGGCCGACACCACCGCGGCGTCGTCGCCGGGTCCGAGCCGGACCGCCGGGGTGGTGGTGAGCCGTGAGGTGAGCTCCCGAATGAGCCCGAACTCCCCCAGCTCGCCCACAGTGCCCTTCATCGCTGTGCCCCTTCTTGCCCAGTCCGCTTGCGGTCGCGAGCCGTCACAGCTCTGGGTACCGTCAACAGATACGTCAACTTCTGCTCTCCGTACGCCCCGCCGTGCGTGGCGCCGGGCCCGCGGGTCTCCCCGTGACGCTCGGCGACGCGGTACCGTGGCGTCCCTTCTTCCCCGGGCCCGCCCGATCTGCCTGGGCCCATCCGAAGGTTAGGGGAAATGATCCTCGTGGCCGCCCTGGAGGTTCCGTGGTACAGGCGTACATCCTTATCCAGACCGAGGTGGGCAAGGCGTCGTCCGTCGCCGAGTCCATCGGCCAGATCCCGGGGGTGATCCAGGCCGAGGACGTGACGGGCCCGTACGACGTGATCGTGCGCGCCCAGGCCGACACCGTGGACGAACTCGGCCGCATGGTGGTCGCCAAAGTCCAGCAGGTGGAGGGGATCACCCGCACCTTGACCTGCCCGGTGGTCCATCTGTAGCCCCCGTCTACTCTTGGCCGGTGATGTCCTTCGACCACCGGCCCTTCCGTCTGCTCGCCCTGCCCGCCCTGGCGGCCGTACTGGCCCTCGCGGGCTGCACACCGGGCGATGACGAGGCCCGGGTGGATCCGCCCCCCACGCCGCCCGCCGAGGTCGCGAAGCTCTGTGCGGCACTGCACGAAAAGCTCCCCGACACGGTGGCCGGCCTGGCGCGGACCACCACCCGGCCCGCGTCGGATCTGACGGCCGCGTGGGGCGGCTCGGCGATCGTACTGCGGTGCGGTATCCCCAAACCCCCCGAGATGGCTGATCCGGAGCAGGAGGGCGTCGAGGTCAACGGCGTCCGGTGGCTGCTGGAGCCGGTCCCCGACAGTGCCGGCGGGGGGTTCCGGTTCATCACCGGGCTGCGCCTCGCGTACACCGAGGTCCGGGTCGACAAGGAGCATGCCACGGATGCGGGGATGCTCGTCGGGCCGTCCGCCGCCGTCGCCGAGACCGTCCCGGAGGGCGTCTCCTCGTACTGACCGTCCTGACGAGGGCCGCGCGCGCCCCTTCGCACACCGACCGCCCGCCGGGAATCCCGGCGGGCGGTCGCTGTGTCGTACGGGTGGGCGCGCGGCTAGCGCAGCCCCGTGGGGCGGCGCAGGGCGGCCTGGATCAGGAGGTCGACCAGTTCCTGGTACTCGACCCCGGACTCCTGCCACATGCGCGGGTACATGGAGATGGGGGTGAAGCCCGGCATGGTGTTGATCTCGTTGATGACGAAGGTGCCGTCCTCGGTGAGGAAGAAGTCGGCGCGCACCAGGCCCTCGCAGGACGCGGCCTCGAAGGCCTCGACCGCGAGCCGCCGCACCTCGGCGGTCTGCTCCGGGGTGAGCGGGGCGGGCACGATTCCGGAGGCGGAGTCGATGTACTTCGCCTCGAAGTCGTAGAAGTCGTGGCTGGAGACCGGCGGGATCTCGGCGGGGGCGCTCGCGCGCGGCCCGTCCTCGAATTCCAGCACGCCGCACTCGATCTCGCGGCCGCGCAGCAGCGCCTCGACGATGATCTTCGGGTCGTGGCGCTGGGCCTCGCGGACCGCTTCGTCCAGGCCGGAGACGTCGTCGACCTTGGTGATGCCGATCGAGGAGCCGGCCCGGGCGGGCTTGATGAACAGCGGCCAGCCGTGCTCTTCGGCGAAGTCCAGGATCCGGCCGCGGGCGGCGTCCGCGTCGCGCGTCCACTCGCGGGGGCGGACGGTGATGTACGGGCCGACGTTCAGTCCGAAGGACGTGAACACCCGCTTCATGTAGTCCTTGTCCTGGCCGACGGCCGAGGCGAGGACGCCGGAGCCGACGTACGGGATCCCGGCGAGCTCCAGCAGCCCCTGGAGGGTGCCGTCCTCGCCGTACGGGCCGTGCAGCACCGGGAAGACGACGTCGACCTCGCCCAGGGCCTTGGGGACGGCGCCCGGCTCGGTGTAGACGACCTCGCGGTTGGCGGGGTCCACCGAGAGCACGACGGCGCCGTCCTCGGAGTCGGCGAGGTCGTCGACGCTGGGGAGCTTCCGGTCGGCGATGGCCATCCGGGACGGCTCGTCGGCGGTCAGCGCCCACCGGCCGTCGGTGGTGATGCCGATGGGCAGCACCTCGTACTTGGACCGGTCGATGGAGCGCAGCACGGCGCCCGCGGTGACGACCGAGATGGCGTGTTCCGAGCTGCGGCCGCCGAACACGACGGCCACGCGGGGCTTGCGGCCCTGCTGCTCAGGGGTCTGGGGGAGGTTCTCGCTGCTCATATCGCCACGACGATACCCGCTCACACGTCCGGAATGGAGTCAGTGGCGTTCCGGTTTGGCGCTGCGTCCCATCAGTTCCTTGAGCGCGACCAGCGGGGGCTTGCCGTGGTGGACGATGTCGACCACGGTGTCGGTGATCGGCATGTCCACTCCGTGGCGGCGGCCCAGATCGGCCACCGACTGGCAGGACTTGACCCCCTCGGCGGTCTGCTTGGTGACCGCGATGGTCTCCTCCAGGGTCATCCCGCGGCCCAGGTTGGTGCCGAAGGTGTGGTTCCGGGAGAGCGGCGAGGAGCAGGTGGCGACGAGGTCGCCGAGGCCGGCGAGGCCGGAGAAGGTGAGCGGGTCGGCGCCCATGGCCAGGCCCAGCCGGGTGGCTTCGGCGAGGCCGCGGGTGATGAGCGAGCCCTTGGTGTTGTCGCCGAGGCCCATGCCGTCCGCGATGCCGACGGCGAGGCCGATGACGTTCTTGACGGCGCCGCCGAGTTCGCAGCCGATGACGTCGGTGCTGGTGTACGGGCGGAAGTACGGGGTGTGGCAGGCGGCCTGGAGCCGCTGGGCGACGGCCTCGTCCACGCAGGCGACGACGGACGCGGCGGGCTGGCGGGCGACGATCTCGCGGGCGAGGTTGGGGCCGGTGACGACGGCGACGCGCCCGGCGGGGACCTTGGCCACCTCTTCGATGACCTCGCTCATCCGCTTGGCGCTGCCGAGTTCGATGCCCTTCATCAGGGAGACGAGCACGGTGTCGGCGGGCAGCAGCGGGGCCCATTCGGCGAGGTTGCCGCGCAGGGTCTGGGAGGGGATGGCCAGGACGGCGAAGTCGGCGCCGCGGGCGGCCTCGGCGGCGTCGGAGGTGGCGCGCATGTTCGCGGGCAGTTCGACGCCGGGGAAGTAGTCCGGGTTGGTCCGGCCGCCGTTGATGGCGTCGACGACCTCTTGGCGGCGGCCCCACAGGGTCACCTCGCAGCCGGCGTCGGCGAGCACCATGCCGAAGGCGGTGCCCCAGGAGCCGGTTCCGTAGACGGCTGCCTTCACGGGACGTGTCACTTGCTGTCCTCCCCCGCGGCCTTGCGCCGCTGTTCCGCCCTGGCCTTGCGATGGTCGTACGGCTCCGCGGGTGCCTGCTGGCCCCGCAGCTCCTCCAGGAGCTCGGTGATGGCCGCCATGATGGTCTCGGTGGCGTCCTTGAGGACGTCCGGCGTGGGTTCGCGGTCGTAGAACCCGGAGAGGTCCACGGGCGGTCCGGCCTTCACCTGGAGGGTCTTGCGCGGGAACAGCCGGAGCTTGTTCTCCTTGGCGTAGGGCGGCATCGCGAGGTTCGCGCCCCACTGGGCCACCGGAATGACGGGGGCCCGGGTCACCAGGGCGACGCGGGCGGCGCCCGTCTTGCCGGCCATCGGCCACATGTCGGGGTCCCGGGTGAGGGTGCCCTCGGGGTAAAAGGCCACGCATTCGCCGCTCTCGATGGCGGTCACGGCGGCCCGGAATGCGTCCAGGGCGTTCGTGGACTCCCGGTAGACGGGGATCTGGCCGGACCCGCGCAGGATCGAGCCGACAAAAGGCACCTTGAAGAGGGCGGCCTTCGCGAGCAATCGCGGCACCCGACCGCTGTTGTACTGGAAGTGCGCGTACGACAGCGGGTCCAGATACGAGTTGTGATTGACGGCGGTGATAAATCCGCCCTCGGCCGGAATGTGCTCCATTCCCCGCCAGTCCCGCTTGAAGAGCACTACCAGCGGCGGTTTCGCGATCACCGCTGCCAGGCGGTACCAGAAGCCGATTCTGCGGCGGGACACTCGAACACCTTCCTCTAGGACCGGTGCGTGGATTGGGCACCTCGTCGGCCGGACAAGTGTGGCCCTGGATTCCGGTCGCTGTCGAGAACACCGTACGCCCCGCTCGCGGCCGCGAACCCCCGGGTGGGCCGGGCGAAGGCGACAATGGGCCGACGCATGACCAGGCCATGACCCGGCCATGGTCCACGGAGGCGCGCGAACGCGTCGCAGGGGAAGGAGTCGGCCACGAGCGGCGTATGGAGCCTGGTGGTCCCGCTGAAGCCGCTGGCCGTGGGGAAGAGCCGGCTGGCGGTGGCGGTGGGAGCGTCCCGGCCGGGGCTGGCGCTGGCGTTCGCCCAGGACACCGTGGCGGGGGCCCTGGCCTGCGCGGCGGTCGCCGATGTGGTGGTCGTCACGGACGATTCGCTGGCCGGATCGGAACTGGCCCGGCTGGGCGCCCGGATCGTCGCGGACGCCCCGGGCGCCGGGCTCAACGCGGCCCTGGCCCACGGGGCGCGGGCGGCGCGGGCGGGCCGCCCGGGCTGTGCGGTGGCCGCGATGAACGCGGATCTGCCGGCGCTGCGGCCGCCGGAATTGCTACGCGTGCTCGAAACCGCTTCGGTATTTCCCCGGGCATTTCTGGCGGATGCGGCGGGAATCGGGACGACCTTGCTTTCCGCTGCTCCGGACGTGGAATTGGCACCCTCGTTCGGCGGCCCGTCCCGGGCGCGGCATTCCGCTTCGGGGGCGGTGGAAATGACCCTGGAGGGTGTCGACAGCGTGCGCCGGGACGTGGACACGGCGGCGGATCTGCGGACCGCACTCGCCCTCGGCGTGGGGCGGCACACGGCCCGATACAGTGCCCGTATGCAGGCGACCGCGTACACGTACGACTCCCAGACCCGAAGCGGCAGCGTGCTGCTGGACGACGGCACCCCGGTGCCCTTCGAGGCCCCGGCGTTCGACGCGGGCGGCCTGCGCCTGCTGCGTCCCGGGCAGCGGGTCCGGATCGAGACGGACGGCGAGGGGGCGGGTCTGCGGATCACCCTGATCACCCTGCAGACCTTCTGAGCCCCCCGTCCGACCTGGGGAAACACCCCGAAAGAACGCACCGCGGGCCGGCTTCCCCACCTGAGGGGAAGCCGGCCCGGCGTGTGTGACTGCTGCCCTTACTTCTTGCGGGCCGTGGTCTTCTTCGCGGTGGTCTTGCGCGCCGTCGCCTTCTTGGCGGGCGCGGTGGTCTTCGCGGTGGCCTTCTTGGCCGCCGGAGCGGTCTTCTTGGCCGTGGTCGCGGTCTTCTTGGCCGTGGCGGCCGCCTTCTTGACGGTGGCCTTCTTCGCCGCCGGCGTGGCCTTCTTCGCCACTGCGGTCTTCGCGGTGGCCTTCTTGACGGCCGTGGCCGTGGTCTTCTTGGCGACGGTCTTCTTCGCGACCGCGGTCTTCGCCGCCGCCTTCTTGGCGGTGGTGGCCTTCTTGGCCGCGGCCTTCTTGACCGTCGCGGAAGCACCTCCGGTGAGGCTGCCCTTGGGGGCCTTCTTCACCGACACCTCGCCACCCTTGGGGAGCTTCTTGGTGCCGCTGACCAGGTCCTTGAACCCCTGGCCCGCACGGAAACGGGGCACGGAGGTCTTCTTGACCCGGACGCGCTCACCGGTCTGCGGGTTGCGGGCGTAACGGGCCGGGCGGTCCACCTTCTCGAACGAGCCGAAGCCCGTGACCGAGACCCGGTCGCCCGCGACGGTCGCGCGGACGATGGCGTCCAGTACCGCGTCGACGGCGTCCGCGGCCTGCTGGCGGCCGCCCAGCTTGTCGGCAATCGCTTCTACGAGCTGCGCCTTGTTCACGTCTTCCCCTTCGGAGACTTCGCCAGAACGAATGTGTTCAAGCTTATTTCGCACGTTAGGCGGATATATACCGCAAATCAAACACGAAACGGGCTAATCACCCTAGTGCCGCAACGTTGTAGGCCGTTACGGAGTTCCTTCGCATCAGTCGCCTTCAGGGAATCGACCCTCGTCGAGGTCCTTCATCAACCTGTCCAGGCGCCTTGCCGCATCGGCGAGATCATGCTTCGCCGCGGCCGTGACGACCAACAGCTTCCGGGACAGCGCCATCCTTACGCCCTCCGGGACTTGCAGCGTGCGCACCCTTGTGTGTGCTTCTTTCAATCGGTCCGCGACCAGTTCGTAGAGCTCAAGTTGACTGTCGCGTTCCATGCACAGATTGTGCCATCTGGGGCGAGTTGTCGCCTCACGGGGCCTCAACACACAGCTGTGCCCCCCGCCGGAGGGCGGGGGGCACAGTGTTGTCTTCATGATCACCCGAGGGCGAATAAGCGCTGATCAGGCCGGAATCAGGCCCGAATGGTGCGCGGCTTGTGTGCGGGCCGGGCGCTTTCGTACGTCGCGATGTCCGCTTCGTTCTGAAGGGTGAGCGAGATGTCGTCCAGCCCCTCCAGCAGCCGCCAGCGGGCGTTGTCGTCGAGCTCGAACTCGGCCTCGACGCCTTCCGCTCGGACCTGGCGGGCGACCAGGTCGACCGTGATCTCGGCGGTCGGGTCGGCCTCGCTCAGCTGCCACAGCCGGTCGACGGTCTCCTGCGGCAGGACCACGGTCAGCAGACCGTTCTTCAGCGAGTTGCCGCGGAAGATGTCGGCGAACCGGGAGGAGATGACCGTCTTGAAGCCGAAGTTCTGAAGGGCCCACACGGCGTGCTCGCGCGAGGAGCCGGTGCCGAAGTCGGGGCCCGCGACCAGCACGGTCGCGCCCGCGCGCTCCGGGCGGTTCGTGACGAACTCGGGGTCCTTGCGCCAGGCCTCGAAGAGCCCGTCCTCGAACCCGTCGCGGGTGATCTTCTTCAGCCAGTGGGCCGGGATGATCTGGTCGGTGTCGACGTTGCTGCGGCGCAGCGGGACGGCCCGGCCGGTGTGGGTGGTGAAGGCTTCCATGGTTCAGACTCCGGCGGTCGCGGTGGCGTCGGACAGATCGGCGGGCGAGGCCAGATGGCCCAGCACCGCGGTGGCCGCGGCCACCTGCGGGGAGACCAGGTGGGTGCGCCCGCCCTTGCCCTGGCGGCCCTCGAAGTTGCGGTTGGAGGTGGACGCGGAGCGCTCACCGGGCGCCAGTTGGTCGGGGTTCATGCCCAGGCACATCGAACAGCCCGCGTGCCGCCATTCGGCGCCGGCCTCCTTGAAGACCTTGTCCAGGCCCTCCTCCACGGCCTGGAGCGCGACGCGCACCGAGCCGGGGACGACCAGCATCCGTACGCCGTCGGCGACTTTGCGGCCCTCGATGATGCCGGCGACGGCGCGCAGGTCCTCGATGCGGCCGTTGGTGCAGGAACCTACGAAGACGGTGTCGACGTTGATGTCGCGCAGCGGCTGTCCGGCCTCCAACCCCATGTATTCCAGGGCCTTTTCGGCGGCGTGGCGCTCCGAAGCGTCCTCGTACGAAGCGGGGTCGGGGACGTTGGCCGACAGCGGCGCGCCCTGGCCCGGGTTGGTGCCCCAGGTGACGAACGGGGACAGCGCGGTGCCGTCGATGACGACCTCCGCGTCGAAGACGGCGTCGTCGTCGGTGCGCAGGGTCCGCCAGTAGGCGACCGCCGCGTCCCAGTCCTCGCCCTCGGGGGCGTGGTCGCGGCCCCGGAGGTAGTCGAAGGTGGTCTGGTCGGGGGCGATCATGCCCGCGCGGGCGCCGGCCTCGATCGACATGTTGCAGATGGTCATGCGGGCTTCCATCGACAGCTTCTCGACGGCCTCGCCGCGGTACTCCAGGATGTAGCCCTGGCCACCGCCGGTGCCGATCCTGGCGATGATGGCCAGGATCAGGTCCTTGGCGGTGACGCCCTCGGCCAGCGCGCCGGTGACGGTGATGGCCATCGTCTTGGGGCGGGCCAGCGGGAGCGTCTGGGTGGCCAGTACGTGCTCGACCTGGCTGGTGCCGATGCCGAAGGCCAGCGCGCCGAAGGCGCCGTGGGTGGAGGTGTGGGAGTCGCCGCAGACCACGGTGGTGCCGGGCTGGGTCAGTCCCAGCTGCGGTCCCACCACGTGGACGACGCCCTGCTCGACGTCGCCCAGCGAGTGCAGGCGCACGCCGAACTCGGCGCAGTTCGCCCGCAGCGTCTCCAGCTGGGCCCGGGAGACCGGGTCCGCGATCGGCTTGTCGATGTCGAGGGTGGGGGTGTTGTGGTCCTCGGTCGCGATGGTGAGGTCCAGGCGGCGGACCTTGCGGCCGGCCTGCCGCAGGCCCTCGAAGGCCTGGGGGCTGGTCACCTCGTGCAGCAGGTGCAGATCGATGAAGAGGAGGTCGGGCTCGCCCTCGGCGCGCCGGACGACGTGGTCGTCCCAGACCTTCTCCGCGAGTGTCCTACCCATCGCTTTCCCTCCGGCTCACCGTCCCGGATCCAGTGGTTCGTGGACCCGTACATACAGACTCGCTGGTTCTTGGAAAAATTGAACTTGCGTTTCACAGTGTGAGACGTGAATATCGTTTCATGGACAACTCTAGCGGCGTCGGCGTTCTCGACAAGGCAGCTCTGGTATTGAGCGCACTGGAGTCCGGTCCGGCCACCCTCGCCGGGCTGGTCGCGGCGACAGGGCTCGCACGACCCACGGCACATCGCCTTGCCGTGGCTTTGGAACACCACCGGATGGTGGCGAGGGACATGCAGGGCCGGTTCATCCTCGGTCCGCGGCTGGCGGAGCTCGCCGCCGCGGCCGGCGAGGACCGCCTGCTGGCCACGGCGGGACCGGTGCTCACCCACCTCCGCGATGTGACGGGCGAGAGCGCGCAGCTCTACCGGCGCCAGGGCGACATGCGCATCTGCGTGGCCGCGGCCGAGCGGCTGTCGGGGCTCCGGGACACCGTCCCGGTGGGCTCCACGCTCCCGATGAAGGCCGGTTCGGCGGCGCAGATCCTGATGGCGTGGGAGGAGCCCGAGCGGCTCCACCGGGGCCTGCAGGGCGCGCGGTTCACGGCGACGGCGCTCTCGGGCGTACGGCGCCGCGGCTGGGCCCAGTCGATCGGTGAGCGGGAGCCCGGCGTGGCCTCCGTCTCGGCGCCGGTGCGCGGGCCCTCGAACCGCGTGGTGGCCTCGGTGTCGGTCTCCGGGCCGATCGAGCGCCTGACCCGGCACCCGGGGCGGATGCACGCCCAGGCCGTCATCGACGCGGCCGCCCGTCTGACGGAGGCCCTGCGCCGCTCCGGCTGACCCGTACACCTTTCCCCTTGCACACCCCCCGGGTCCGGGGGCGCGTACGACGCCGCACACGTCCTACGACGCGCCTCCGGGCCCGTACTGATGAGCCCGTACCGATGGGCCCGGCCGCGCCGGGGCAAAGCAAAGAGGCCTTCCGCGATGATCGCGAAAGGCCTCTTCCGTGCGTACCCCCGACCGGATTCGAACCGGCGCTACCGCCTTGAGAGGGCGGCGTGCTAGGCCGCTACACAACGGGGGCTAGCTGTTACTGCGGTACTACGCTGGGCTACCAGGACTCGAACCTAGAATAAGGGAACCAGAAACCCTCGTGTTGCCAATTACACTATAGCCCAAAGGTCTAGACCAGCTAGACACAGTACCCCCGACCGGATTCGAACCGGCGCTACCGCCTTGAGAGGGCGGCGTGCTAGGCCGCTACACAACGGGGGCCCTAGCGATCCTGCATCAAGACGTCCGGGAGCTACCCAAATGGAGATCTTGCGGGAAGGATCTGTACCCCCGACCGGATTCGAACCGGCGCTACCGCCTTGAGAGGGCGGCGTGCTAGGCCGCTACACAACGGGGGCAAAGCACTGCGTTACTTCTGCACTGCGCTGGGCTACCAGGACTCGAACCTAGAATAAGGGAACCAGAAACCCTCGTGTTGCCAATTACACTATAGCCCACCAAAACTCAAGCCCTTGAGGGACTTTCGTTTGGTTAGCGCCCCCGTGTCCGGCCTTTCGGCCCGCTCCGGCGGCGCAGAAAGAACATTACCGGATGCCTGACCGTGCTCCAAAACGGGTATCCCGTGCCAGCAGCTCCGGGAGCCGGGCCAGCCCGGCGATCCGGTGCACTCCGGACGGGGTCGGTCCGGCCCCTCCCTCGCGGTCCAGCCAGAACGCCGTGAGCCCTGCGTCGCGGGCGCCGCGCGCATCGATTTCCGGCTGGTCGCCCACGTACGCCACCTCGTGCGGCGGCAGCCCGAGCGCCTCGCACGCGGCGAGGAAGGCCCGCGCCTCGGGCTTGCTGATGCCCAGTTCGGCGGCGCAGACCAGGACCTCGAAGCGCTCGCGCAGCCCGAGGGCGCGCAGCTTCGGGTCCTGGTTGGCCAAGGAGGAGTTGGAGAGCACGCCGTGCCGGTACCCGGCCGCGAGGGCGTCCAGTACGGGCACCACGTCGGGGAACACCACCCAGGCCGCCCGGTAGTGCGCCACGTACCGCCCGAACCAGACCTCGGCCTCCTCGTCGGTCAGCAGCGGCGCCCCGAGGAAGTCCCGCACCCGGTCCCGGCGCTGGCCGTCGAAGGTGACCTCGCCGGCGCCGAAGCGCGCCCAGTGCAGTTCGGTGATGCGGCGCCAGCGGGCGAGCGCCTCGGCCGGGGACCCGTACCGCTCCGCGATCCCCTCCTGCTCCAGGTGTCGCGCGAGTCCGGCCCGGTCCGCACCGGTGTAGTCGAACAGGGTGTCGTCGATGTCCCAGAGCACGGCGCGGATCGGCATACGCCGAGGCTACGCCGGGAGGTCCTCGCTCGGGGGCACGACGAAGAAATCGGTGACGAAGCAGGTGATCTCGCCCTGGGCGTCGCGGCCCACCCAGGTCGGGTACGCGCCGTCGCCCCAGCCGGAGCCGAAGGCCACCAGGTTGTGGCCGTCCTCGCCGTCGACCAGGTAGGGGCCGGGCTGGTGCCCGGTGGCCTCGAAGGCGTCCCAGAGCGGCCCCTCGTCGCCCTCGCAGTCCGGGAACGAGTCGTCGGCCGCGGCGTCGTAGAAGCAGCCCGTGCCCGCGTCGACCCCGTAGCCGAAGAACTCGTCCTCGTCGAGGGTCGCCGGGTCCTGGCCCTCATGCAGGGCGGGCTCCCAGGTGACGGCCGGGCGGTCGGCGATCACCAGGCGGACGGCGGCGATCCGCAGGTGCGGGTCCCGCGCCGGGGGCTCCTCGGGCCGGGTGATGGTGACCACGGCGGCCTGCACCCGGTAGCTGCCCGGCGCCACCCGCGCGGTGAAGGGCGGTATGTCACCGGTGCCGAGGCAGATGAAGGGGTCGCAGGCCACGACGCTGCCGGAGGGCAGCCGCAGCTCGCCCGCGTCGACCACCGAGAGGGTCCCGACGGGCCCGTCCTCGTACGAGAAGGTGTGGCCCGGGGTGAAGTGCCGGGCGTAGTCGGGGGCGGTCAGCGGCATGGCGGGTCCTTCGCGGGCGGGCGGTACGGGTACGTACGCACGGGCAGTCGATCTTCCGCAGACCCTAGCGGCGGACGCCGACAACGCCGCGGGGGGCGGCGGCCGGAACTCCGGCCGCCGCCCCCCGCGGGAGGTGCTGCGCGCTTACGCGGCGAGCTTCGCCAGCGCCGCGTCGATGCGGGCCAGGGACCGCTCCTTGCCCAGGATCTGCAGGGACTCGAACAGCGGCAGGCCGACCGTGCGGCCGGTGACGGCGACGCGGACCGGGGCCTGGGCCTTGCCGAGCTTGAGGCCGTGGGCCTCGCCGGCGGTGAGGACGGCCTGCTTGAGGGACTCGGGGTCGCTCCAGTCGGCCGCGTCCAGGTTGGCGCGGGCGGTGGTCAGCAGGGCCGCCGGCTCGCCCTTCATCGCCTTGTCCCAGGACGGCTGGTCCTCGACGGGCTCCTTGCGGAACAGGAAGTCCACGTTGGCGGTGATGTCCGACAGGACGGTCACGCGGGTCTGGGCGTACGGCGCGATGGCCGCCCAGGCCTCGGCGTCGAAGTCGGCCGGCTCCCAGTTGGCGTGCGGGGCCTGGAGCCACGGGGTGCAGGCGTCCGCGAAGGCCTTCGGGTCGAGCAGCCGGATGTGGTCGGCGTTGATCGCCTCGGCCTTCTTCAGGTCGAAGCGCGCCGGGTTGGCGTTGACGTCCGGAATGTCGAACTTCGCCACCATCTCCTCGATCGAGAAGATGTCCTGGTCCTTGGAGAAGGACCAGCCGAGCAGCGACAGGTAGTTCAGCAGGCCCTCGGGCAGGAAGCCGCGCTCGCGGTACAGGTTGAGCGAGGACTCCGGGTCGCGCTTGGAGAGCTTCTTGTTGCCCTCGCCCATCACGTACGGCAGGTGGCCGAACTCCGGGACCGCCTTGGCGACGCCCAGCTCGATCAGCGCCTTGTAGAGCGCGATCTGGCGCGGGGTCGAGGACAGCAGGTCCTCGCCGCGGAGCACGTGCGTGATCTCCATCAGCGCGTCGTCGACCGGGTTGACCAGCGTGTACAGCGGCGCGCCGTTGGCCCGCAGGATGCCGAAGTCCGGCACGTTCTCCGGGGTGAAGGTCAGCTCGCCGCGGACCAGGTCGGTGAAGGTGATCGGCTCGTCGGGCATCCGGAAGCGGACGATCGAGGAGCGGTGCTCGCCCTGGTACGCCTCCAGCTGCACGGTGGTCAGCTCGCGGCAGTGGCCGTCGTAACCGGAGGGCTTGCCGGCCGCGCGGGCGGCGGCGCGGCGCGCGTCCAGCTCCTCGGTGGTGCAGTAGCAGTCGTACGCGTAGCCGCCGTCCTTGAGCTTCTTCGCGACGTCCGCGTAGAGGTCCATGCGCTGCGACTGGCGGTACGGGGCGTGCGGGCCGCCCACCTCGGGACCCTCGTCCCAGGTGAAGCCGAGCCAGCGCAGCGAGTCCAGCAGCTGGACGTACGACTCCTCGGAGTCGCGCGCCGCGTCGGTGTCCTCGATGCGGAAGACGAACGTACCGCCGTGGTGCCGGGCGAACGCCCAGTTGAAGAGGGCGGTACGGACCAGGCCCACGTGGGGGTTGCCGGTCGGGGAGGGACAGAAACGTACGCGGACGTTCGCGTTAGCCACGCTTGATCACCTTGTTGGTGAGAGTGCCGATGCCTTCGATGGTGACGGCGACCTCGTCGCCGACGTTGAGGGGGCCGACTCCGGCCGGGGTCCCCGTGAGGATGACGTCGCCCGGGAGCAGCGTCATGGCCTCGGTGATGTGGACGATCAGGTCCTCGATGGAGCGGACCATGTCGCTGGTGCGGCCGAGCTGGCGCTGTTCGCCGTTCACGGTGCACTGGATGGTCAGGTCGCGCGGGTCCAGATCGGTCTCGATCCAGGGGCCGAGGGGGCAGGAGCTGTCGAAGCCCTTGGCGCGGGCCCACTGCTTCTCGCGCTGCTGCACGTCGCGTGCGGTGACGTCGTTGGCGCAGGTGTAGCCGAGGATCACGTCCTTGACGCGCTCCTTGGGGACCTCGCGGCACATGCGGCCGATGACCACGGCGAGCTCCGCCTCGTGGTGGAGGTCCTGCGAGAAGGAGGGGTACGTGATCGGGTCGCCCGGGCCGACCACCGAGGTGGAGGGCTTGAAGAAGGTGATGGGGGCTTCCGGACGGCCTTCGCTGTCGAAGATGGCGTTGCCCAGCTCCGCCGCGTGCTCCGCGTAGTTGCGGCCGATGGCCACGACCTTGTTCGGGAGCACGGGCGGCAGCAGCCGGACCTTGTTCAGCGGGACCTTCGTGCCGGACAGCTCGAAGTCCGCGAACGGGATGCCCTTGATGATGTCGAGGACGAGCTCGTCGGGGCCGGAGCCCTCGACCGCCCCGAACGCGACATTGCCGTCGATCGAGAACCTGGCGATGCGCACGTGTTGCGTCTGCCCCTCTGTATTTCCGCTGGCTGGAGTCTGCGGACTCCAGGCTAACGCGGCGGGCAGCGGCGCTCCGCGTCCTTGAGGGGAGCGGCTACTGCGCGGCGGCGGCGACCGGCGCGTCCATGAGGGTGGTGCGGCGCGGGTTCGCGGTCTGGGCCGGCAGGTCGACGGTGTGTTCCTGGACCTCCACCGCCTGCAGCTCCTCGGCGTCCTTCAGGTGCGCGAGGGTGGTGCGGCGCGGGTTGGCTATGTTGCGGAACATCATCGTCGTCTTCATCGGAGTTTCGGGCCCTCGGCTCGCTCGGTGGGGTGTCGGTCAGCGCTTCGCCGACCTCGTAAAGGGCAAGGCTAAACATCTGAATCCGTCACCGAACCGGGAAGTAATGGCCATGACCGTGTGAGTTTGCTCACCCGTGACCACTCATACCGGTCATAACGGACAGTCAATTCCGCCCGAAAAAACGGACATTGCGCCACTGAATCAGCCATTCCGCTCCTGATCATCTCGACTGGGACACCTTGCCAGGAGCAGTGTTTGGATGACGTAAGTCCGGTTTGGCCCGAAAGGACTTCCACGTCGCGTAGTGCCGCCCTCACGAACCGTGACCGTCTTCACGGGCCGACACGCGCATCTTGTTGGAGATCCGCCACTGTGCTGGAATTCGCGGGACCGCCGCGGGAATCAGCCGGCGCGCAGGTGGCGCGACTCAGCGCCGAGCGCGGTGGCAAGGAGAGGGAGACGCGCCGGTCACCGACGACCACCATGGGGCCGTTAGTGCCCCACGACTCGACACCGTCCCACCGGTCGCCCGGTGAGACGCCTGGTCCAGAGGTTGCGACGCTAGTGCAGGGACGATTCAAGAGGGATGGCAGCGCTGCGGCGGAGCAGGAGCCGCGCGGCGGGACCGACCGTGGCTCCTCGCCCCAGCACGCCCAGAACCGCGGGCCGGCTGCAGACGGAGCGAGCCCCCACGCCTCCACCACGGTGAAGGCCAAGGGTCGCGGCAAGTCCGGCGCCAAGTCCAAGGGCTTGGCCAAGGGCAGCGACAAGGGCAAGGTCAAGGACCAGTCCGCCGAGCTGGACGTGGCGATACCGAAGGTCCCCAGCGGACCCGGTTCCCGTCTCGCCATGCAGAACTGGCGCATCAGCACGCGACTGGTGTCGCTGCTGACCCTGCCCGTCGTCGCGGCCACCACGCTCGGTGGCTTCCGCATCAACGACTCGCTCAACGACATCGCGCAGCTGGAGCACATGCAGCTCCTGACGACGATGACCCGGCAGGCCACCAACCTGGCCGCCATGCTCCAGACCGAGCGCGACAACTCCGCGGGTCCGCTGTCGGCCGACAAGTCGGGCAGGGTCAACAGCATCGTCCAGGGCGTCCGCGACCAGACGGACGCGGCAGCCAAGTCCTTCACCTCCGCGACCGACAAGGTCGACGGCGCCGAGGACAAGGACGAGACGCTCAAGTCGATCCGCAACAACATCCTGCAGATCGGCCGCCAGCTCACCGGCATCGAGGACATCCGCAAGAAGGCGTACCAGAACGGCGCCCAGCAGACCGTCACCGAGTACAACGCGCTGATCGTCTCGCTGCTCTCCCTCTCGCAGGACATGGCCCAGGCCACCTCCAACCCCGAGATGATCAAGCGTACCCGTGCCCTGGCGGCGTTCTCCTCCGCCAAGGAGTACGCCTCCATCCAGCGCGCGATCATCGCCGCCTCGCTCCCGGACCCGTCGGTCGCGGACAAGCCCGGCCGGCTGGAGGAGAACGACCGCCTGTACGCCCTCTCCGCGCTCCGCGGTGAGAGCCAGTCCAAGAAGACCTTCGAACTCGTCTACCAGGGCAAGCCCGAGGAACTCCTCGCGTCGCTCGGCGACGGCAACCCGGAGATCGGCACCGCCGACCACTACGCCCGCCGCGTCCTGAGCACCCAGGGTCAGTTCGGCAAGGAGAAGAACCGCTCCTGGCTCGACTGGTACGACGCCGACGACAACAAGCTCCAGGCCATGAAGGTCATCGAGCTCACCCTGCTCGAAGACATGGAGCAGAAGGCCCGTGAGCTGAAGAACGAGGCCCAGCAGGACGCCATCATCAACGGTGCCCTGATCCTCCTCGTCCTCGGTGTCTCCCTCGTCGGCGCCTTCGTCATGGCCCGGTCGATGATCCGCTCGCTGCGCCGCCTCCAGGACACCGCGACGCGCGTCGCCCAGGACCGTCTGCCCGAGCTCGTCAAGCAGCTCTCCGAGTCCGACCCGCAGGACGTGGACACGTCCGTGGAGTCGGTCGGCGTGCACACCCGCGACGAGATCGGCCAGGTGGCCGCGGCCTTCGACGACGTGCACCGCGAGGCCGTCCGCCTCGCCGCCGAGCAGGCCCTCCTCCGGGGCAACGTCAACGCGATGTTCACCAACCTCTCGCGCCGTTCCCAGGGCCTCATCCAGCGTCAGCTCTCGCTCATCTCGGAGCTGGAGTCCCGCGAGGCCGACCCGGACCAGCTGTCCTCGCTCTTCAAGCTCGACCACCTCGCGACCCGCATGCGCCGTAACGGCGAAAACCTCCTCGTCCTCGCGGGCGAGGAGCCGGGCCGCCGGTGGACCCGCCCCGTCCCGCTCGTCGACGTGCTCCGCGCCGCGGCGTCCGAGGTGGAGCAGTACGAGCGCATCGAACTCGCGTCGGTGCCCGGCACCGACGTCGCCGGCCGCGTCGTCAACGACCTCGTGCACCTCCTCGCCGAGCTGCTGGAGAACGCCACCTCGTTCTCCTCCCCGCAGACCAAGGTCAAGGTCACCGGTCACGCGCTCCCCGACGGCCGCGTGCTCGTCGAGATCCACGACACCGGTATCGGCCTCTCCCCCGAGGACCTCGCCGCGATCAACGAGCGGCTCGCGTCGCCGCCGACCGTGGACGTCTCCGTCTCCCGCCGCATGGGCCTGTTCGTGGTCGGCCGCCTGTCCCTGCGACACGGCATCCGCATCCAGCTGCGCCCGTCCGACTCCGGCGGTACGACGGCCCTCGTCATGCTCCCCGTGGACGTCGCCCAGGGCGGCAAGAAGCCGGGCCCGATGCCGGGCCAGGGTCCGCAGGGCGGTCCCGGCGGCCAGGGCGCCGTCGGTCCGCAGGGCTCCGGCCCCGGCCAGGGCGCCGTGTCCGGCGGGGGCGCACGTCCTCCCGTGGGCGGTGGCCCGCAGCGCGGCCAGGTCGCCGGCGGCGGGCAGCGTGCCGCGCTCCCCGCGCGGGACGGCGGCCCCGGCCAGCAGCGTCCGCAGGGCGGCGGCCGGCCCCAGCAGCCGGGCGGTCCCTCCGCCCGTCCGCAGGGCGGCCCCGGCGCGCCCACCGGCCAGGGCCAGGGCGGTCAGGGCGGTCAGAGTGCCTTCGGGTCCGGTGCTCCGCTGGCGGGCCGCGGCCCGCAGCCCCGTCCGGCGGCCGCTCCCCCGGCTCCCCAGACGGGCGGGCCCTCGGGGTTCCCGCAGGGCAACGGCTTCGAGCGGCCCCAGGCTCCTCAGCAGGCTCAGCCCCAGCAGTCCCAGCAGGCTCAGCAGCACTCCCAGCCCCAGCAGTCCCAGCAGCAGTCGGCTCCCTCCGCTCCGGCCCAGCGCGGCTCCCGGCCGCAGCTGCCGGCGCGCGGCGGCGCCCCGCGTCCGGAGCTTCCGGGTGCGGGTGCGGGTACGGCCGGCCCCGGCGGGATCCCGCAGGCCACCAGCTGGGGTGCCGGCCAGGGCGGCCAGGAGGTTCCGCGCGGCCACGACGAGCTGTCGGGCCCCGGCGCGACGGCCGAGTTCGCCCGCCCGGACTTCAACGCCCCGCAGCCCCCGGCCGCGTACGACAGCGGTTCGACCGGCCAGTTCGAGCGTCCCGACGTGCGCGGGGGTTCCCTGAACCCCTCCACCACCACCGGGCAGTTCGAGCGTCCGGAGCCGCGCGGCGGCGCCGCCGACCCCGCGTCGACCGGCCAGTTCGCCCGCCCGGACTACCCGGCCACCCGGCCCGGCGGTCCCGGTGTCGGCGGCCCCGGCCGCCAGCAGGGCCAGGCGCCCCAGTCCGGCGGCTACGCCCCCGTACCGGCCACGCGTCCGGAGTCCCCGCGGGTACCGGAGGCGCTGCCGCCGGCCCAGAGCTCCGGTGAGGCCCGCAGCCCCATCTTCGACACGCTGGAGTCGAACTGGTTCCGTCAGGAGGGCGGCGAACAGCAGCCCTCCGAGCAGGCGCCGGCCGTACCCCAGCAGCCGCAGCAGCACCAGGCGGCCCCCACGCCCCCGGGTGCGCCGCAGCGCATCCAGCAGCCCCTGCCGACGCGCAGCATGGAACTTCCGGCCGATCCCGCCCCGGCGGCGACCGGAAGCATGCCGACCGTAAGCTGGCGTTCCTCGCCGAACGACGAGCTGATGCGGCAGGCCGAGCGCGTGCGCCAGCCCGCCGCCGGCGGTATCACCACCTCCGGTCTGCCCCGGCGCGTGCCGCGGGCCAACCTCGTCGCCGGCACCGCGCAGCAGCAGGCCGACGCCCAGCCCGGTCCGCAGGTCTCGCGGGCCCCGGACGACGTCCGCGGCCGTCTGACCAACCTCCGACGCGGTATCCAGCAGGGACGCCAGGCCGGCAACAACGGCCCGGCCACCGGCAGTTACCACATCGACCCCACTTACCAGCAGGAGCGTTAGTTGAGTTCGATGAGCCAGGCGGCACAGAACCTGAACTGGTTGATCACCAACTTCGTGGACAACACCCCAGGGGTGTCCCACACGGTGGTGGTCTCCGCCGACGGCCTCCTTCTGGCGATGTCGGAAGGGTTCCCGCGCGACCGCGCCGATCAGCTGGCGGCCGTGGCCTCCGGTCTGACGTCGCTGACCGCCGGGGCCTCCCGCATCTTCGAGGGCGGCGCCGTCAACCAGACGGTGGTGGAGATGGACCGCGGGTTCCTCTTCCTTATGTCCGTCTCCGACGGATCCTCCCTGGCCGTACTGGCGCACCCCGAGTGCGACATCGGCCTCGTCGGTTACGAGATGGCCCTCCTCGTGGACCGCGCCGGCAGTGTCCTCACCCCGGACCTGCGCGCGGAACTCCAGGGAAGCCTGCTCATCTGACCGCCCATCTCCCGGCCGGACGGTACTTCCGGCCGGGGGACCGGGGTAACCACCCCGGAACCCAGTACCACCGCCAGGCCGTCATACCGTCCCCCCACCGGCCGCCCCGTCAGACGGCACGCTGACCACTGCTGTCCAGCCCGGAGGATCAATGACCCCGCCCCCCGCCTACTCCGATTCGTACGACTCGTCGTACTCGGAAGGCGACCAGCCGCTGGTTCGTCCGTACGCGATGACCGGTGGCCGGACCCGTCCGCGCTACCAGCTCGCCATCGAGGCGCTGGTCAGCACCACGGCCGACCCGATGCACCTCTCCGGCCTGCTGCCGGAGCACCAGCGGATCTGCACGCTGTGCCGCGAGGTGAAGTCGGTCGCGGAGGTCTCCGCACTGCTGTCGATGCCGCTCGGTGTCGCCCGGATCCTCGTCGCCGACCTGGCGGAGGCCGGAATGGTGGCCATCCACCAGCCGGGCAATGGAGAGGCCGGCGGCACGCCGGATGTGACGCTGCTCGAAAGGGTTCTCAGTGGACTTCGCAAGCTCTAACGGTGGAGCGGCTCCTCGCTCCACCACCTCCGCGAAGATCGTGGTGGCGGGCGGCTTCGGCGTGGGCAAGACCACGTTCGTCGGCGCCGTCTCCGAGATCAACCCGCTGCGCACCGAGGCCGTGATGACGTCCGCCAGCGCGGGCATCGACGATCTGACGCACACCGGGGACAAGACGACCACCACGGTCGCCATGGACTTCGGCCGCATCACCCTGGACCAGGACCTGATCCTGTACCTCTTCGGTACTCCCGGTCAGGACCGCTTCTGGTTCATGTGGGACGACCTCGTCCGCGGCGCCATCGGTGCCATCGTCCTCGTCGACACCCGCCGTCTCGCCGACTGTTTCCCGGCGGTGGACTACTTCGAGAACAGCGGCCTTCCCTTCGTCGTGGCCCTCAATGGCTTCGAGGGGTACCAGCCGTACACCCCGGAGGAGGTGCGCGAGGCGCTGCAGATCGGACCGGATGCTCCGATCATCACCACCGACGCCCGCCACCGGGCGGACGCCAAGAGCGCGCTCATCACGCTCGTCGAGCACGCCCTCATGGCACGGCTCAAGTAACGCGGTTCAAGTAACGCGGTTCAAGCCAGGTGTCTCAAGGGGCACCACGCAAGCAGCACCAGTTCTTCACAACGTGGGAGGGGCGGGCTGTGTCCTAAGACACGGCCCGCCCTTCTCGTTCATAACGTTTCGACAGAGAATTGGCGGGATTTCGGCACAGGATGCGTTCGCGTGGTGCCACTGCGCTCACAACTCCCCCCGCATTTGCCGCAGCTCGCTCTTTATGTCCGATTTATGTGAGGCATAAGTCTCTGGGACGCGCCGTTTTCAACTGTTTGGAGCACGGCCGTCGGCCGTGCTGGAATTCAACGAACTAGCTAGTAGCACCGCCGGAAGGTTGTTGGTCGAGTGAGGCGAAGCAACTCGGGCCCCGCGGATGAACCCGCGCGCGGCAACTTCACCCCGCCGCCCCGTGCGGCCGCGTCACCCGTCGACGTACCCGCTGACCTGCCGCCGAGCGGCAGCAGCAGCAGGTTCGCGCCCCGTAACTGGCGCGTGCCGACGAAGCTGAACGCCATTCTGCTCGTGCCCGTCCTCGTCGGACTGGTCATGGGCGGATTCCAGGTGAAGGGCTCCGTCGACAGCTGGAACGAGGCGAAGGACGCCGAGAAGACGGCGCGCATCGTCGAGGCGGCCTCCGAATACAGCGAGGCCCTCCTCAACGAACGCGACCTGACCGCCGCTCCGCTCCTCAAGGGCGACCGCAACAACGACGCCGTCGCGAAGGCGTACGCGACGACGGACGCGGCCAAGGCCAAGTTCGCCGCGGCGTCGAAGGACCTGCCCGCGGGGCAGGGACTGGAGCGCCGTCTGGAGCTCTTCCGTCAGGAGGAGCCCAAGCTGGAGCAGGTCCGCAAGACGGCGTACGCGGCTCCGGAGACGGCCAAGAAGAACGCCCAGGCCAACCAGTTCGGTCCCATTCCGACCGAAGAGGGGTACGTGCTGGTCCAGCACTACCTCATGCAGTTCTCCAATGAACTCGGTCTCGGCACCGGCAACGTCACCAGCTACGGCCGCATGGTCTACGCGATCGAGCTGGCCAAGGCCGCGAACTCGCTGCAGCGCGCCGTCGGTACCCACCTGCTGGTGCGCCCCTCGGACAACGACGAGGTCCGCAAGGCCCAGCTGGTCGCCTTCTCCTCCTACGCCTACCTCGAAGAGATAGCCATCGGCGAGTACGTCGCCGCCGGCACCGACGAGGACGTGGCCCGCCTCAAGGAGGTCATGGGCAAGAAGTCGGAGGAGGGCGCCGCCAAGCTCGCCGCCGCGAAGCAGCAGGCGGAGCAGTCCGGCGCGAAGTTCACTCCCCCGCCCGTCGTCAACGGCTCGGCCCTCACCGGCATGACCGAGGCGATAGCCGGCGGCGCGAAGAACACCAAGCTCGCCGTGGACGGCACCACCCCGCAGGCCTGGCAGGCCGCCGCCACCGCCAAGTTCGACGGTTACGCCGAGGTCGAGACCGAGCTCCTCGCCAAGGCCGTCAAGGACGCGGTCGCGGTCTCCGACGAGTCCCGCAACGACGCCATCGTCACCGGCGCCATCGTGGTCGTCGCCCTGCTCGCCGCCTTCATCATGGCGGGCATGATGGCCCGCCAGATGGGCCGCTCGATGCGCCGCCTGCGCAGCGCCGCCTTCGACATCGCCGAGCAGCGGCTGCCGATGCTCGTCGACCAGCTCTCGCGTACGGATCCGGGCAAGGTGGACACCCGTGTCGTCGCGATCCCGATCGACTCCCAGGACGAGATCGGCGAGGTCGCCCGCGCGTTCGACCAGGTCCACCGGGAAGCGGTCCGGCTCGCCGCCGAGCAGGCGCTCCTGCGAGGGAACGTCAACGCGATCTTCACCAACCTCTCCATGCGCAACCAGTCGCTGATCGAGGGCCAGCTGACCCTCATCACCGACCTGGAGAACAACGAGGCCGACCCGGACCAGCTGGAGAACCTCTTCCGCCTGGACCACCTGGCGACCCGTATGCGCCGCAACGGCGAAAACCTCCTCATCCTCGCGGGTGAGGAACCGGGCCGCCGCTGGGACCAGCCGGTTCCCCTCGTCGACGTGCTGCGCGCCGCCTCCTCCGAGGTGGAGCAGTACGAGCGCATCGAACTCTCGGGCGTCTCCGAGGCAGAGATCCACGGCCAGGCCGTGACCGACCTCGTGCACCTGCTCGCCGAGCTCCTGGAGAACGCCACCACGTTCTCCTCCCCGCAGACCAAGGTCCGCGTCAACGCCACGCGTCTGCCCGACGGCCGCGTGATGGTCGAGATCCACGACAAGGGCATCGGTCTCACCGCCGAGGACTTCGCGGACATCAACCACAAGCTGGCCAACCCGCCGACCGTGGACGCCGCGATCTCGCAGCGCATGGGTCTGTTCGTGGTCGGCCGGCTGGCGGACCGCCACAGCATCCGCGTCCAGCTGCGCCCCTCGGGCGAGGCCGCCGGCACCACCTCGCTGATCATGCTCCCCGACGCCATCACCCACGGTGGCGGTGGCGAGGGCATCCCGGACGACGACTTCACCGTCTCCTCGATGATCCCGCAGCAGCAGATCCAGCAGCCCGCTCCGCTGCGTACGGCCGCCGAGCTCGGCTTCGACGACTCGCGCTACGACCGCGAGGGCGGCGACGGGGGCACCGAACTGGGCCCGGTCGGCCGGTCCCTGGGCCAGCAGGAGCGCCGGGCGGCGCTGGCGGCCCAGGTCAGCGGCTTCCCGGAGGAGCAGCAGGCGGAGTACTCCGGACCCTCCTCCCAGGAGTATCCGGAACCCCAGCCTGAGCACGGGTACCAGAGCTACCAGGGCTACGAGCAGCAGCCCCAGCAGGGCTTCGACGCCCCGTACGATGCTTCGCAGGCCCCCGGCGGCCAGCAGGGCTACCAGCCGTACCCGCAGCAGGGCTACGAGTATCCGGAGGCCTCCTACCAGGACGGACAGCCGGACGCCCAGTCCTACGAGGGTGGTTACGAAGCCCAGTCCCACCAGGCGGAGTGGCCCGAGCGGAACACCTATCCGGACGGCTACCAGCAGGACTACGGGACCGAATCGGAACCCAAGTCCGGTCCCGAAGCCGCCCCGGAACGCGTAGGCTTCGACCGTCCGGGCGCCGCTGCCGACACCGGTCACGAAATGACCGGAGCGGGCCTGCCGCGACGCGGCAGCCAGCAGCAGTGGCAGCCGGCGCAGCAGGAAGCGGAGTCCTCCGGATCTCTCTTCGAGCAGCGGCCGCAGCGTCAGCAGCAGCCCGCTGAGGCGGAGCGGGCCCCGGAGGGTACGGAAGGCACCAGTGCCTGGCGTTCGGCCAACGACGAGCGCTGGCAGCAGGCCGGCAAGCTCCGTGAGCCGAAGGCGGGCGGGGTCACCCCGTCCGGTCTCCCTCGGCGGGTGCCCAAGGCCAACCTGGTCGAGGGTGCTGCGGAGACGACCCCGCAGGGCGGCCCCCAGGTCTCCCGCGCCCCGGAGGACGTCCGTGGCAGGTTGAGCAACCTGCGACGCGGTGTCCAGCAGGGACGCAGCGCGGGTTCCGAGCAGTCAAGTAACAGCTATGACCAGGAGCGTTAGTGTGAGCCCGATGAGCCAGGCGGCACAGAACCTGAACTGGTTGATCACCAACTTCGTGGACAACACCCCCGGGGTGTCCCACACGGTGGTGGTCTCCGCCGACGGCCTTCTTCTGGCGATGTCCGATGGATTCCCGCGCGACCGCGCCGATCAGCTGGCGGCCGTGGCCTCCGGTCTGACGTCGCTGACCGCCGGAGCCTCCCGCATCTTCGAGGGTGGCGCCGTCAACCAGACAGTCGTGGAGATGGACCGCGGGTTCCTCTTCCTCATGTCCGTCTCCGATGGATCGTCCCTCGCGGTGCTCGCGCACCCCGAGTGCGACATCGGCCTCGTGGGCTACGAGATGGCCCTTCTTGTGGACCGAGCCGGCAGTGTTCTGACTCCGGAACTGCGCTCGGAGCTGCAGGGAAGTCTTCTCAACTAGCAAACAGGCAGTGCGTTTCGCGTCATCGCACCATAGGGTGCGGTGGCGCGGTTCCACAGGGAGTACTGCGTTCTTGGAGTCGGAGGAGGAAACGTGACAACACCCGGAGGTCATCCTTATGGCGGCGCTCAGCAGCCGCAGGGTGGGCAGCACGACCAGAACCGCTTCAACTTTCCCTCCGCTCCCAGCCGGCCCGTGCCGGAGCACAACCCCTACCAGCAGCAGCCGTACGGCCAGCCCCAGCAGCCCCAGCAGCCGCAGCACCCCCCGCGGGCCTCGCGGCAGCCTGCGCCGAAGGCGCACAACCCGCTGGTGCGTCCGTACGCGATGACCGGCGGCCGTACCCGGCCGCGCTACCAGCTCGCCATCGAGGCGCTGGTCAGTACCACGGCCGATCCCGCCCGGCTGCAAGGGCAGTTGCCCGAGCACCAGCGCATCTGCCGTCTGTGCCAGGAGATCAAATCCGTCGCGGAGATCTCGGCACTTCTCTCCATTCCTCTTGGTGTCGCCCGTATCCTCGTCGCCGACTTGGCGGAGGCGGGCCTTGTCGCCATTCATCAGCCCGGCGGCGACGAGTCTGCCGGCGGCCAGCCAGATGTGACACTGCTCGAAAGGGTGCTCAGTGGACTTCGCAAGCTCTAACGGCGGAGCGGCTCGCTCCACCACCTCCGCGAAGATCGTGGTGGCGGGCGGCTTCGGCGTGGGCAAGACCACGTTCGTCGGCGCGGTCTCCGAGATCAACCCGCTGCGCACCGAAGCCGTGATGACCAGCGCCTCGGCCGGCATCGACGATCTGACCCACACCGGGGACAAGACGACCACCACGGTCGCCATGGACTTCGGCCGCATCACCCTGGACCAGGACCTGATCCTGTACCTCTTCGGTACTCCCGGTCAGGACCGCTTCTGGTTCATGTGGGACGACCTCGTCCGCGGCGCCATCGGCGCCGTCGTCCTCGTCGACACCCGCCGTCTCGCCGACTGCTTCCCCGCGGTCGACTACTTCGAGAACAGCGGCCTGCCGTTCGTCATCGCCCTCAACGGCTTCGACGGACACCAGCCGTACACCCCGGAGGAAGTCCGCGAGGCGCTGCAGATCGGCCCGGACGCTCCGATCATCACCACCGACGCCCGCCACCGCGCGGACGCCAAGAGCGCGCTCATCACGCTCGTCGAGCACGCCCTCATGGCGCGCCTGCGGTAGTCGGACCGCCACACGCGTGAAGGAGGCCCCCGCCGGTACGGCGGGGGCCTCCTTCGTACGGTCGTTTTCCGCGGGCACGCGAAAGAGCGGGTGACGTCGTGTCGACGTCACCCGCTCCTCGTGTGGTGCTGCTGGGGTACTAGCCCTGCCAGCTGTGCGGGGCGCGGAAGCCCGGGGTGCGCTCCAGGCGGCGCCAGCCGGCCTGGGAGCCGATCCGGTGCACCGGGGCGGCCGTGGGGGTGGCGGCGGCGCGGGCGAGCAGGATCGCGGTGATCGCGGCCAGCTCCTCGGGCGCGGCGTTGCCCTTCTCGACCTTCAGCAGGGTGTCGGCGGTGATGCTCATGTGGTGGCAGGTCTCCTTCGCTGCTACTGCGGCGGGTTGCCGTGCTTGCGCGACGGCAGGTCGGCGTGCTTGTTGCGGAGCATCGCCAGTGCGCTGATCAGAGTGGAACGGGTCTCGGCGGGGTCGATGACGTCGTCGACGAGGCCGCGTTCGGCGGCGTAGTACGGGTGCATCAGCTCGGCCTTGTACTCCTTGACCATGCGCGCGCGCATCGCCTCGGGGTCTTCGGCGTCCGCGATCTGCTTGCGGAAGATGACGTTGGCCGCGCCCTCGGCGCCCATCACGGCGATCTCGTTGGTCGGCCACGCGTAGGTGATGTCGGCACCGATGGACTGCGAGTCCATCACGATGTACGCACCGCCGTACGCCTTGCGCAGGATCAGCGAGATCCGCGGCACGGTCGCGTTGCAGTACGCGTACAGCAGCTTGGCGCCGTGGCGGATGATGCCGCCGTGCTCCTGGTCGACACCGGGCAGGAAGCCGGGGACGTCCAGGAGCGTGATGATCGGGATGTTGAAGGCGTCACAGAGCTGGACGAACCGTGCGGCCTTCTCCGAGGCGTGGATGTCCAGGACACCGGCGAGGTGACCGGGCTGGTTCGCGACGATGCCGACGACCTGCCCGTCCAGACGCGCCAGCGCGCAGATGATGTTGCGGGCCCAGCGCTCGTGGATCTCCAGGACGTCGCCCTCGTCGACGAGTTCCTCGATGACCTTGAGCATGTCGTACGGGCGGTTGCCGTCGGCGGGCACCAGGTCCAGCAGGACGTCCGAGCGGCGCTCCGCCGGGTCGCCGGTGTCGTGGACCGGCGGGTTCTCACGGTTGTTGGAGGGCAGCATCGAGATGAGGTAGCGGACCTCCGAGATGCAGGTCTCCTCGTCGTCGTACGCGAAGTGCGCAACGCCCGAGGTCTCCGCGTGCACGTCGGCGCCGCCCAGACCGTTCTGCGAGATCTCCTCGCCCGTCACCGCCCGGACCACGTCCGGACCGGTGATGAACATCTGCGAGGTGTCACGGACCATGAACACGAAGTCCGTCAGCGCCGGCGAGTACGCCGCACCGCCCGCGCACGGGCCCAGCATCACCGAGATCTGCGGGATCACACCCGAGGCCTTCGTGTTCCGCTGGAAGATCCCGCCGTAACCGGCCAGCGCCGAGACGCCCTCCTGGATACGCGCACCCGCACCGTCGTTCAGCGACACCAGCGGCGCACCCGCCGCGATCGCCATGTCCATGATCTTGTGGATCTTCGTCGCGTGCGCCTCACCCAGCGCGCCACCGAAGATCCGGAAGTCGTGCGCGTAGACGAAGACCGTCCGGCCCTCGACCTTCCCCCACCCCGTGATCACACCATCGGTGTAGGGCTTCTTGCCCTCCAGACCGAACCCGGTCGCCCGGTGCCGGCGCAACTGCTCGACCTCATGGAACGAACCCTCGTCAAGGAGCAGCGCGATCCGCTCCCGGGCCGTCAGCTTGCCCTTGGCGTGCTGCGCCTCGGTCGCCCGGTCGCTGGGGCCGCGCCGGGCCTGCTCGCGCAGGTCGTGCAGCTCGGCCACACGGCCACGGGCATCCGTCGGCTCGCTCGAAGTCTGATCCACAACGGTCATGTACTGACCTTACGAAGCCGGTCCCCGAAAACCCTCCGTTGGATCCACACAGTCTCGGGCGCGTTCCGCTGTGCGGGCCGGACAGATACTCCGAATGATGCAAGGACTTCACCAGCCGGGGCGGGTGCCCGTTGTGGGGGTCCAACAAAATCTCACGACGCGGGCTCAGATGTTGAAATTTGAACGGAATAGGTCTAACGTCGTTCTCGTTGAAAGTTCAACAACAGCACGGCCCATCAGCAGCACGCTATCGAGGAGGAAGTCATGGGTATCTTCACCCGCCGCAGCCAGGAGTCCGCCGACGTGAACACCGCCGTCACCACGCTGGAGGTGGACCCGGCCCTGGCCGCGCTCACCGGTGACTACGTCATCGACGCCTCCCACAGCAGCGTCGGCTTCACCGTCCGCCACGCGATGGTCACCAACGTGCGCGGCAGCTTCGCCGACCACGAGGGCACCCTCCACCTGGACGGCTCGGACCCCTCCCGCTCCACCGCCTCCATCGACGTGCGGATCACCTCCGTGGACACCGGCATCGCCGACCGCGACGCCCACCTGCGCGGCGGCGACTTCTTCGACGCCGAGGCCTTCCCCCTGATGAGCTTCCGCTCCACCCGGGCGGCTCAGCTGGGCGGCGACACGTACCGCATCACCGGTGACCTGACGATCAAGGGCGTCACGCGGCCGCTCTCCATCGACCTGGAGTTCAACGGCTCCGCCACCGACGTCTACGGCAACGAGCGCGTCGGCTTCGAGGGCACCGCCGAGATCCTGCGCTCCGACTGGGGCCTGACCTGGAACGCCGCGCTGGAGACCGGCGGCGTGATGGTCAGCGACAAGGTGAAGCTGACCTTCGACATCTCGGCGATCAAGCAGGCCTGACGGGCGCGGACCGGGGGCGGCGCTAGAAGCCGCCCCCGCCGTCGAACCCGCCGCCCCCGTCGAAGCCGCCACCGCCGCCGAAGTCCCCGCCGCCGAAGTCGGACGGGTTGAAGTCGGCCCCGGAGACGTCCCCGCCGTCGAAGCCGTTGCCGCCGCCGAAGTCGGAGGCGTAGGCGGGGCCGGACATCATCGAACCGAGCATCGTGCCCACCAGCAGCCCGGGCAGGATGCCGCCCCCGAAGTAGCCGCCGGCCCAGGGACCGTACGCCGGGCCGGCGTCGTAGTACGGGCGAGGCCCGTGCTCCGTGTCGACCGTACGGACCGCCGGGTCCAGGCCGTCGCGCAGCCGTACGGCGTCCGCCGCGCAGACCGGGACCGTACGGGCGGACCCGCCGGCCGGCGCCCACTGCGCGTCCTCGGTGCTCGGCCCGTGCCGGGGGTCGAAGAAGCAGGGCGAGCGGCGCTCGGGCAACGGCGCGCCCCTACGGCGGGCGTCGAGGGAGGCCAGGGCGAACCGGCCGTCCTCCAGCGCCTGGGTCACGCCCTTGACCTCTTCCGGGTACCGCACCGAGCCCATGATCTGCTTGGCCTTCTCGTACGAGTCCAGGCCCTGCTCGTAGTCCTTGCGCATGGCGTCGTCCGCGCCGGGCTCACCGGGGTGGAAGTCCAGCCGGTCGAGCTCCTCGCCGAAGGCCGTGATGTCCTCGTCGACCACCACGCGCAGCCGCTCGACGGCCTCGCGCCGGGTCTCCTCCTTCTGCCGCCGGTTCCGGCGGACCAGCAGGTACGCGCCGGTGCCGCCGGCGGCGGCTACCGCGCCGAGGGTGATCAGTCCGCCGACCGGGGCGCCGGTGTCCGCGCCGGAGCCGCCCCAGGAGGCCGGGGCGCCGCCCTTGACCTGGGTGAGGGCCTGGTCGACGAAGTTGTTCAGCTGGGTCACCGCGTCGGGCGAGCCCACCTTCACGGCGTCGGTGAGGTTCCGTACCGCGTTGGCCGGCATGACCGCCCGGTCGGCCCCGGCGTCGAAGCCGTCGCCGAGCCGGATCGCGTAGAGCCCGGTGATCCCTGTCTCGGCCCGCACGGCGCGCAGCACCGACTCCGCGGGGAACTCGCCGTTCGCGGGCAGCACGGCGACGAAGACCGGCTTACCGGCGTCCTTGATCTTCTTCGCGAGCGCGTCGGCGTCGGCCTTGGGCAGCTGAGCCTCGGCGCGGGGGTCGACATAGACCGGCCCGTCCTTGAGGGCCTCCCCCACGGCGGCGACCCCGGTGGCCGCCGACGCCTGCGGGGCGGCCACGAGGGCGACCCCGAACAGGGCCAGCAGCAGACCCGCGAATATGGATGTCAGCCTGGTCCTCATGACCTTGACGCTACCGGAACCGGCACTTTTCCGTGTGAGCTGGACATAAGACCGTCCCGCCCCGGACGCGACCCTTCCGCGCCTACGCTCCCGCCAGGGGGTGGGGCCGATGCGACGCGCATGGCTGACGGGGACGATGGCGCTGGCCGCGCTGGGACTGCTGGCGGGGTGTACCCCGGCGACGTACGACCTGGCCGCCGTGTCCAAGGACGCGCGGGGCCAGCCGCAGGTGGAGCTGACCTTGTGCAAGGGCGAGGCCGCAGTCGGCGCATTCGTCATGCTCCACGCCGACGGCCCGCCCGAGTCCGGGTGGAACAGCGGAATCGGAGGAAACCATGGCAGACCGGGGCCGTTCCCGCTGTTCTCACCGCCGCCGGACTGGGAGGTCAACCGGGAGGGACCCCAGTCGCTCCTGCCCGGGTACAACTACTGGGTCTCGTACCATGCCGTCGACGGCACGTCGGTCAAGTACGAGGTGATGAGCCACTTCCGGGCCGAGGACATCGAGGCCCTCGGCCCGGACCAGGTGTGGGCGCACGGCAGGGCGATGAGCCGGAAGCGCTACCGGGAGTACGTAAAGGACGAGTGCTGACCCCGCGGGGTTACTCGGGCGGTTCCACGCCCGCGCGGAGGAGGCCGTAGGTGAAGGCGTCTTCCAGGGCCTGCCAGGACGCCGCGATCACGTTCGGGGCGACGCCCACGGTGGACCAGTCGCGGCTGCCGTCGGTCGTGGAGATCAGCACGCGGGTCGTGGACTCCGTGCCGTGCTTGCCCTCCAGGATGCGGACCTTGTAGTCCACCAGCTCGAACTTGGCCAGCTGCGGGTAGAACCGCTCCAGCGCGACCCGCAGCGCCCGGTCCAGCGCGTTGACCGGGCCGTTGCCCTCCGCCGTCGCGACGATCCGCTCCCCCTTGGCCCACAGCTTCACCGTGGCCTCGTTGGCGTGCGTGCCGTCCGGGCGGTCCTCGACGATCGCCCGCCAGGACTCGGTACGGAAGTACTTGCGCGCCCGGCCCTCGACCTCGGCGCGCAGCAGCAGCTCGAAGGAGGCGTCGGCGGCCTCGTACGTATAGCCCTGGAGCTCCCGCTCCTTGACCCGCTCGACGACCCGCGACACCAGGGCCCGGTCCCCGCCGAGGTCGACGCCGAGCTCCTTGCCCTTGAGCTCGATGGAGGCCCGGCCGGCCATGTCGGAGACCAGCATCCGCATGGTGTTGCCGACCCGCTCGGGGTCGATGTGCTGGTACAGGTCCGGGTCGACCTTGATGGCCGAGGCGTGCAGGCCGGCCTTGTGCGCGAAGGCCGAGACGCCCACGTACGGCTGGTGCGTGGAGGGGGTCAGGTTCACGACCTCGGCGATGGCGTGCGAGATCCGGGTCATCTCGGCCAGCGCCCCCTCGGGGAGGACCCGGCGCCCGTACTTGATCTCCAGCGCGGCGACGACCGGGAACAGGTTGGCGTTGCCGACGCGCTCGCCGTAGCCGTTCGCGGTGCACTGGACGTGGGTGGCCCCGGCGTCGACGGCGGCGAGGGTGTTGGCGACCGCGCAGCCGGTGTCGTCCTGGGCGTGGATGCCGAGCCGGGCGCCGGTGTCGGCGAGGACGGTCGCGACGACGGCGGTCACCTGCGCGGGCAGCATGCCGCCGTTGGTGTCGCAGAGGATGACCACGTCGGCCCCGGCCTCGTGGGCGGTGCGCACGACGGACTTCGCGTACTCGGGGTTGGCGCGGTAGCCGTCGAAGAAGTGCTCGCAGTCGACGAAGACGCGGCGGCCCTCGGCGACGAGGTGGGAGACGGTGTCCCGGACCATCTCCAGGTTCTCGTCCAAGGTGGTGCGCAGCGCGAGCTCGACGTGGCGGTCGTGGGACTTGGCCACCAGCGTGATCACCGGGGCGCCGGACGCCAGCAGGGCCCGGACCTGCGGGTCCTCGGCGGCCGAGCCGCCAGCGCGCCGGGTCGCGCCGAAGGCGACGAGTTTCGCGTGCTTGAAGGAGATCTCGGCCCGCGCCCGGGCGAAGAACTCGGTGTCGCGGGGGTTGGCGCCGGGCCAGCCGCCCTCGATGAAGCCCACCCCGAAGTCGTCCAGGTGCCGGGCGATCGTCAGCTTGTCCGCGACCGTGAGGTTGATGCCCTCACGCTGGGCGCCGTCGCGCAGGGTGGTGTCGAAGACGTGGAAGCTGTCGTCGAGGGCCGCTGCCGCCTCTGTCGCCTCTGGTGTCGTCGTCATGCTGATCTGACTCCTGTCGGATGAGTGGTTCCGGGTTCCCGCCGAAGGGGTGGGCCGCCGTCACTGCCCCCATCATCGCGCGCAGCGTGCTCCCGGCAGGGATGGGGCCGGGAAACGAAAAGACCCCTCGCGGGTGCGAGAGGTCTGCGCGCGGGTCCGGGGCGCGGTGGCCGCTTCCGCGAAGGTTTTCCACGGGTCAGCGGTCACTGAGGCTGGGGACCGGCGCGCTGCTGTCCATAATCACGAGCTGAGCAGGCACGTGCGCAGTGTGCCATACCGTGCGCCGCCGGTGGACAGACATCTCAGCATGCGGGCGGGGCCGGTTCGGCCCGCCCTGCGAGGTCAGGTCAGGGCCTCGGAGAGGAACTCGCCGACGTGGTCCAGGATGTCCTGCCGGGACAGGCCGGGCAGGCCGACGGCGACCTGGATGCTGAACCCGTCGAGCAGCGCCCGCAGCCGGGCGGCGAAGCGGTCGGGGTCGACCGCCCGGAACTCCCCGCGCGAGATGCCCTCGGCGAGCAGCGCCACCAGGTCGCGGTGCCAGGCGCCCTCGATGGCGGCCTGCCGCTCGCGTTCCTGCGGGCCGGCGTTCTGCGAGCGGTTCCAGACCTCCAGCCACAGGGTCCAGTGCGGATCCCGGGCCGCGTCCGGCACGTAGAGGTCCACGTACGCGTTCAGCCGCTCGCGCGCCGGGCCGCGGCGGGAGAGCAGGGCGCGCCGCCGGGCCCCGAGGGCGGCCTCGCTCCACTCCAGGGTCTGGAGCAGGAGCTCGTCCTTGCTGCCGAAGTAGTAGAGGAGGTGGCCGCTGCTCATGCCGACCTGGCGGCCGAGGCCGGCCATGGTCAGGCCGTCGAGGCCGCGTTCGGCGATCGTGGCCATGGCGGCGACGAGTACGTCCTCGCGCGGCGGCGCGTTCTTCCGCGCCGCCCGTACTCCACCCGCCGTCATGGCCTCTCCTCGCGTCGTCCGCCCGGGGTCAGACCTTGGGCTGCTGCTGGGTGATGCAGTGGATACCGCCACCCCCGGCGAAAATCGTACGTGCGTCGACCAGGGTCACGGTCCGCTCGGGGAAGAGTCCGCGGAAGATCTCGGCGGCCTCCTCGTCGCGCGGGTCGTCGAAGGCGCAGAGCACCACGCCGTCGTTGCAGAGGTAGTGGTTGATGTACGAGTAGTCCACCCACTCCCCGTCCGCTTCCAGGACGGTCGGCGCGGGGATCTCCACGACCTCCAGCAGCCGGCCGTGGGCGTCGGTGGACGCGCGCAGGACGGCGGCGATGGTCTTGCAGCGCTCGTGGTCCGGGTGGGCGGGGTCGGGCTGGCTGTGCACCATGACCACGCCGGGCCGGGCGAACGCGGCGACGATGTCCACGTGGCCCTGGGTGCCGTAGGTGCCGTAGTCGCCGGCCAGGCCGTACGGGAGCCAGATCGCCTTGGTGGTGCCGAGGTGGGCGTGGATCTCGGCCTCGACCTCCTCGCGCGTCCAGCCGGGGTTGCGGCCCTGGCCCAGCTGCACGGTGTCGGTGAGGAGCACGGTGCCCTCGCCGTCGACGTGGATGGCGCCGCCCTCGTTGACGAGCGGGGTGCTGAAGGTGCGGGTGCCGGCGAGGTCGCTGACGTGCCGGGCGATCTTCGCGTCGTGGTCCCAGCGGGCCCACTCCTGGGCGCCCCAGCCGTTGAAGGTCCAGTCCACGGCGGCCAGCTCGCCGGCTCCGTTGGTGACGAAGGTGGGGCCGATGTCGCGCATCCAGGCGTCGTCGAGCTCCCGCTCGACCAAGGCCACGTCCTCGCCGACGATCGCGCGGGCGCCCTCGGCGTCACCGGGCGAGACCACGAGGGTCACGGGCTCGTACGCGCGGACCGCGCGGGCGACGGCGCCCCAGGCCTCGCGGGCCTCGGCGAGCTCCCGCTCGTCGGTGAAGGTCGGGTTGGGGCTCGGCCAGGCCATCCAGGTGCGCTCGTGGGGCGTCCACTCGGCGGGCATCCGGAATCCGTTGGCGGCGGGCTTGGTCATGGCAGGTCCTTAGTGGATGTTCCGGATCACAGGAAGTACAGGCGGTTGAGGGAGACCGAATCGGCCGCCTCGGAGCGCAGCGGGTCGCCGTCGAGGGTGACGAGACCGCTGCGCGCGTCCACATCGACCGCGCCCACCCGGGAGTTCAGGAGGAGGTCGCCCGGACCGATCCCGCGGGTGCCGCGGACGGCGACGCGGCGGCGGCGGGTCGGCATCGCGTCGGAGCCCAGCGCGGCGGCCGCGGCGGAGACGAAGGCGACGGAGATGTCGGCGGCGGTGGCCCCGTAGGAGCCGAACTGCGGGCCGAGGACGAGCGGCTCGCAGGTGTCGGTGGCGGCGTTGGGGTCACCGGTGACCCCGTAGGCCGGGAAGCCGGACTTGAGGACCAGCTGCGGCTTGGCGCCGAAGAACTGCGGGCGCCACAGCACGATGTCGGCGAGCTTGCCGACCTCGATGGAGCCGATCTCGTGGGCCAGGCCGTGGGCGATGGCCGGGTTGATGGTCAGCTTGGCCATGTAGCGCAGGACGCGGGCGTTGTCGTCGCCCTCGCCGTCGCCAGCCAGCGGGCCGAGTTCGCCCTTCATCTTGGCGGCCATGGCGAAGGTGCGGCGGATGGTCTCGCCCGCGCGGCCCATGCCCTGGGCGTCGGAGGAGGTGATGCCGATCGCTCCGAGGTCGTGCAGGACGTCCTCGGCGCCCATCGTGCCGGCCCGGATCCGGTCGCGGGCCATGGCGGCGTCGCCGGGGAGGTCCGGCTTGAGGTCGTGGACGGAGACGATCATGCCGTAGTGCTCGGCGACCGCGTCGCGGCCGAAGGGCAGGGTGGGGTTGGTGGAGGAGCCGATGACGTTGGGCACGCCGGCCATCTTGAGGACGTTGGGGACGTGCCCGCCGCCGCAGCCCTCGATGTGGAAGGCGTGGATGGTGCGGCCGTCCAGGACGCGGAGGGTGTCCTCGACGGAGAGGCATTCGTTGAGTCCGTCGCTGTGCAGGGCGACCTGTACGTCGTGTTCCTCGGCCACTCGCAGGGCGGTGTCCAGGGCGCGGGTGTGGGCCCCCATGTCCTCGTGCACCTTGAATCCCGAGGCGCCGCCCTCGGCCAGCGCCTCCACCAGCGGGGCGGCGTCGGAGGAGGAACCGCGGGCGAGGAAGCCGATGTTGACGGGCCAGGCGTCGAAGGCGTTGAAGGCGTGCCGGAGGGCCCAGGGGGAGTTGACGCCGACGCCCCAGACCGGGCCGAACTCCTGGCCGATGACGGTGGTGACGCCTGCGGCGAGCGAGGCCTCCATGATCCGGGGGGAGAGCAGGTGGACGTGGGTGTCCACGGCGCCGGCGGTGGCGATCAGCCCCTCGCCGGAGACGATCGAGGTGCCGGTGCCGACGACGACGTCCACGCCGTCGAGGGTGTCGGGGTTCCCGGCCCGGCCGATCGCGTGGATGCGGCCCTCGCGGATGCCGATGGAGACCTTGCGGATGCCGAGGACGGCGTCGATCACCAGCACGTTGCTGATCACCACGTCGCAGGTCTCGCGGACGGCGGCGGCCTTCAGGTGCAGGCCGTCGCGGGCGGTCTTGCCGAAGCCGGCCAGGAATTCGTCCCCGGGCTTCTGGGCGTCGTGCTCGACCCGGACGGTCAGCCCGGAGTCGCCGAGGCGGACCCGGTCCCCGGCGCGCGGGCCGAAGACGGAGGCGTACTCGTACGGGTCGATGTGCCGGCTGCCCGGCGCGCAGTGGTCGCTGTGGGGGGTCTGGCGGCTCATGCCGGGTTCCCTTCGGGTCGCGGGAGGTCGGCGCCGGGGGTCTCGTCGGTGGCCGGGGCGTCGGGGCCGGGGGGCTCGCCGGTGCCCAGGTAGCCGCACGCCGCCGCCCTCGCCAGCGCCTGCGCCTTCGCGCCGGGGGCGTCCAGCGGACCGTCCACCAGCCCGGCGAAGCCGATGGCGATGCGGGCACCGCCGATCGGGACCAGGCCGACCTCGCCCTCGCCGTGCGGGTCGAACCGTACGGAGGAGCCCGCGGGGACGCAGAGCCGCATGCCGTAGGCGGCGGCCCGGTCGAAGTCGAGGCGGGGGTTCGCCTCGAAGAAGTGGAAGTGGGAGGTGACGCTCACCGGCACGGGGGCGGTGTTGCGCACCCGCAGGTGCAGCACCGGCTCCGGCTGGGGGGCGCCGGGGCCGGGCACGACGGCGCCCGGGGCGTCATCGCCGAGGCCGGCCGCGCCCCGGATCGGGGAGGAGACCACCGCGAGGCGGGATCCGTCGTCGAAGACGGCCTCCACGTGCACCTCGGTGACCACGTCGGCCACGCCCGGCAGGACGTCGTCCGGGCCCAGCACGGAGCGGGCCTCCTCGATGGCCTCCGCCAGCCGCTTGCCGTCGCGCGCGGCCTCGCAGACCGTGTCCGCGACGAGCGCCGTGGCCTCGGGGACGTTGAGCTTGAGTCCGCGGGCCCGCCGGGCCCTGGCCAGTTCCGCGGCGCCGCGCAGCAGCAGGCGGTCGCGCTCCGTAGGGGTCAGCCGCACGCCGATCCACCACCTTTTGAGTCAACGGGTTAGAGCATCACTCTAACTCTTCATTTTCCCGTTGGGAATCATTGACCTGGGGCCAGGGCCTGAGTCACATTGAGTGCCGCTCAAACATTGCGCATCCACCGCTAGGCCACCCCCCGCCCGGCCAAGGGAGTCCCCCATGCCCATCGAACAGCGCGGCGTCGACACCATCCCCGAAGAGGAGCGGACGAGCGGTCCCCGAGACCTGGTCTCGATCCTCCTCGGCTCCAACCTCTGCCTCGGGGTCATCGTCTTCGGCTGGCTGCCCCCGTCCTTCGGGCTGGGCCTGTGGCCCTCGGTCACCGCCATCGTGACCGGCACCCTCGTCGGAATCGCCTTCACCGCGCCGCTCGCACTGGTGTCCCTGCGCACGGCGACGAACCTCTCCACCTCCAGCGGGGCCCAGTTCGGCGTCCGCGGGCGGCTCGTCGGATCGGTGGTCGGCCTGCTGCTCTCCCTCGGCTACACGGCGCTGACCCTGTGGATCGGCGGCGACGTGATGGCCGGCGTCCTGTCCCGGCTCACCGGACTGCCGGACACCGGTCTCTCGCGGGCCGTGATGTACGGCCTGCTGGCCGTCTGTACCGTCGTCGGGGCCGTCTTCGGCTACCGGCTGCTGCTGCGCATGAGCAAGATCCTGTCCATCGGCATGGTGGTCCTGCTGGCCATCGGCGTCTTCGCGTACTCCGGCGACTTCACCGCCGCCGCCCCGCCGCAGACCCCGTACCTCCTCGGCTCCTTCTGGCCGACCTGGCTGCTCGCGGCCGTCGCCGCCGGACTGAGCGGTCCCGTCGCCTTCATCACCCTG
Organism: Streptomyces goshikiensis; assembly: GCF_014650555.1. Lineage (GTDB taxonomy): Bacteria > Actinomycetota > Actinomycetes > Streptomycetales > Streptomycetaceae > Streptomyces > Streptomyces goshikiensis. The sequence continues at coordinate 196,684 of NZ_BMVE01000001.1, forward strand.
CTCGGCGACTACACCCGCTACATCTCCCCCGTCCGGCACGGCTCCCGCAAGGTCCTGCGGGCCACCGGCCTGGGCCTGCTGATCGGCCTGCTCGTACCGCAGCTGTTCGGCACCTACACCGCGCTCGCCGCCAGGGCCGGCGCCGACTACGCCGGACCGCTGGTCGCGGCCGCGCCCTTCTGGTACCTGGTCCCCCTGCTCGCCGCCGCCGCGGCCGGCTCGGTCGGCAACGCGGGGCTGATGCTCTACTCCATGGGCCTCGACCTCGACGCGATCGTCCCGAAGGCCACCCGGACCACCGCCACCCTGGTCGCCGCGGGCGTCGCCACCGCCTTCGTGTTCATCGGCTCGTTCGAGTGGGACGTCCAGTCCGCGATGACCTCGTTCGTCCTGGTGCTGACCGCGATCGGCACCCCGTGGGCCGTGATCACCCTGATCGGTTACGTCCGCTGCCGGGGCCGCTACGACGCCGATGCGCTCCAGGTCTTCAACCGCCGCTCGGTCGGCGGCGTCTACTGGTACCGCGGCGGCTGGAACCCGGCGGCCACCGCCTCCTGGGCGATCGGCGCGGGCGTCGGCCTGCTCGCGGTGACCACCCCCTTCTACGAGGGCCCGCTGCTCGCCCTCACCGGCGGCGTGGACTGCTCCTTCGTCCTCTCCGGCCTGGCCGGCGGCCTGACCTACGCGGCGACGGGAGCACGACGCGGGCCCCGGGAGGCGTTCCCCGGGGCCCGCGTCGCCGTACCGTCAGGCGCTAGCCGCACTTCTGCGTCGTCGCCGCCTCCGTGACCGCGGTGTCCAGCGCCTGGATCTGCGGCTGGAGCTGGGTCAGCGCGTCCTTGCCCGTGGTGTCGCCGGACAGTCCCTCGTAGGCCTTCTTGAGGTTCTCCGCAGCGGTCGTGACGGCGCTCTTCTCGGCCGACTTCAGGGTCGTGGTGTTCTTCTTGACGTTCTGCCAGTCCGTCTGGACCGCGTCGTAGGCCGACTTCATCTGGTCCTTGGTGGCCGTCGCCGGGCTCAGTGCCTTGAGCGCGGCGTTGTCGGACTTCAGCTGGGTCAGGCTGGTACACAGCTCGGCGGCGGCCTTCGTGGCCTCTTCCTCCGGAGTCGTGTCGTCGCTGGAGCATGCCGTGGCGCCGAGTACCACGGCGGCACAGAGCAGGCCGGAGGCAACGAAGCGCTTCATGGGGGTCCGCCTTTCCGCCGGCCCTGCGCCGGCACACCGCCAACCTCGCACGCCCTCTGCGCCCCCGCATTCCCTGGCGGGCCGACCGTGGGCCGGCCGGGTGAGTACGGAAGAAGGCCCGCGCCCCGGGATCCCGGGGCGCGGGCCTTCTTCCGTACGCCGTCGCTCTAGCCGAGCGGGTGCATCCAGCCGTGGGCGTCGGCGGTGTGTCCGGTCTGGAGGTCGAGCAGCGCCTTGCGGAGCTTCATGGTGACCTCGCCGGGGAGGCCGTCGCCCTGGGTCCAGTTCGCGCGCTCGGACTTGACCGAGCCGACGGGGGTGATCACGGCGGCGGTGCCGCAGGCGAAGACCTCGGTCAGGGTGCCGTTCTCGTTGTCGCGCTTCCAGTCCTCGGTGGTGATCCGGCCCTCCTCGGCGGTGTAGCCGAGGTCGCGGGCGATGGTGAGGAGGGAGTCCCGGGTGATGCCCGGGAGCAGCGAGCCGGTGAGCTCGGGGGTGACGATGCGGTCGCCGTACACGAAGTACAGGTTCATGCCGCCCATCTCCTCGATCCAGCGGTGCTCGACCGCGTCGAGCCAGACCACCTGGTCGCAGCCGTGCGAGGCGGCCTGCGCCTGGGCGACGAGGGAGGCGGCGTAGTTGCCGCCGGTCTTGGCGGCGCCGGTGCCGCCCTTGACGGCGCGGACGTAGTCCTCGGAGAGCCAGACGGAGACGGGCTGGACGCCACCGGGGAAGTAGGCGCCGGCGGGCGAGGCGATCACGATGAAGAGGAACTCGTTGGCCGGGCGGACGCCCAGGCCGACCTCGGAGGCGAACATGAACGGCCGCAGGTACAGGGAGGCCTCGCCGGAGTCCGGAACCCAGGCGCGGTCCTGCTTGATCAGGGCGTCGCAGGCCTCGATGAACAGCTCGGCCGGCAGCTCCGGCATGGCCATACGGCGGGCGGAGGCCTGGAAGCGCTCGGCGTTGGCCTGCGGACGGAAGGTGGCGACGGTGCCGTCGGGCTGCTTGTAGGCCTTGAGGCCCTCGAAGATCGTCTGCGCGTAGTGAAGCGTCATGTTCGCCGGGTCCATCGACAGCGGCGCGTACGGGACCAGCTCGGCATCGTGCCAGCCGCGGCCCTCGGTCCACTTGATCGTCACCATGTGATCGGTGAAGTGGCGGCCGAAGCCGGGGCTGGCCAGGATCGCCTCGCGCTCCGCGTCGGACAGGGGGTTCGAGGAGGGCTTCAGCTCGATCGTGGGCGTCGTCATGAGTGCTTGTCCTTCACCGGTTTTGTAGGGCGGACCGCGCTCACGGCGTACTAGGACGTCCGAGCTTCCCCGTATTCCGCGGCCTCGCGTTCGATTATCGCGTATCGCACGGGAGCAGGCTTCGGTGAAACGGGGGTGATGCGGCCCAGGGGAGATGGTGGCACCCGGGGCCGCGCAGGAAAAGCCGCCGGGTGCGGTGATCGCGACCCGGCGGCTTCCTGAGGTGGAGCTGCCGGGTCAGCCGGCTACGCGTGCGGCGAGGGCGTCGCCGATCGCGTCGGTGGAGCGGAAGGTGCCGTCGCGCTCCGCGAGGTCGGCGGAGACGGCCTCCTCGATCCGGGCGGCCTGCTCCTCGTAGCCGAGGTGGCGCAGCAGGAGGGCGACGGAGAGGATCGTCGCGGTCGGGTCGGCCTTGCCGGTGCCGGCGATGTCCGGGGCCGAGCCGTGGACGGGCTCGAACATGGACGGGAAGGCGCCGGTCGGGTTGATGTTCCCGGAGGCGGCCAGGCCGATTCCGCCGGTCACGGCGGCGGCCAGGTCGGTGAGGATGTCACCGAAGAGGTTGTCCGTGACGATGACGTCGAAGCGCTCGGGCTGGGTGACGAAGAAGATCGTCGCGGCGTCGACGTGCAGGTAGTCGGTGGTGACCTCGGGGTACTCGCGGCCGACCCGGTCGAAGGTGTTCTTCCACAGGTGGCCCGCGTACACGAGGACGTTGTTCTTGTGGACCAGCGTCAGCTTCTTGCGCGGGCGGGCGCTGGCCCGCTCGTACGCGTCCCGCACCACGCGCTCGACGCCGTACGCGGTGTTGAGGCTGACCTCGGTGGCCACCTCGGCCGGGGTGCCGGTGCGCAGGCTGCCGCCGTTGCCGGTGTACGGGCCTTCGGTGCCCTCGCGGACCACGACGAAGTCGATCTCCGGACGGCCGGCGAGCGGGGTGGCCGTGTTCGGGAACAGCTTCGACGGGCGCAGGTTGATGAAGTGGTCGAAGGCGAAGCGGAGCTTGAGCAGCAGCCCGCGCTCCAGCACTCCGGACGGGACCGACGGGTCCCCGATGGCGCCCAGCAGGATCGCGTCGTGGTGCCTCAGGGCTTCGAGATCGGCGTCCGGCAGGGTCTCGCCGGTGCGGTGCCAGCGCTGGGCGCCGAGGTCGTATTCCCTGGTCTCCAGCTTCACGTCCTGGGGCAGGACCGCGGTAAGGACCTTGAGTCCCTGAGCCACGACTTCCTGGCCGATGCCATCACCGGGGATCACTGCGAGATTGATGCTGGTCGACATGTCGGAACCGTACTCCCGGTCCCAGCCCTCGGGCATATCCAGTCCACCATGTGGACCAGCCGTGCCCGGGGCGGGACGTCCGTCTGCTGGGTCAGTGGCCGGTCGAGCCGCCGTTGTCACGGCGGTCCAGGGCGCGCTGCAGGGCGGCGGCGGCGTTCTTGCGGTCGGCGTCGGCGGTGGAGGAGTGGCGGACGCGGCGGACGGCGGTGGTTGCGTTCATGGTGATCGACTCCTTGAGATCACGGCGTGGCGGGGCCACGGATGAGGGGTTCCTTCAAGGCGCCGGAAGAGGCGGGGAGCGGTGCGCCGCAGGGGTTGCCTGCCAAGGGGCGCGCGCTCACGACCGCCATTCGCTGGATCAGCGAGACGTTCGGCTTCTACAAAGCTAGGCCAGCTCGCGTTGTATGTCTCCGCAATTACTCGGGCTTCCTACTATCTGAGACGGCCGACCCCCCGGAAACCCCCTCCCCAGCCCTCCGATTCAGCCCGCTTCGGAGCGAAGTTCCCTGATCAGAGCCCTTACGGCCAGGGTGGAGGCGGATTCCGGCGCAGTGACGTACCCCACGTGTCTCACCGGCCCCGAAGGGCCCAGACCGGTGATGTCCACGGCGTCCGTGGCCTCGCGCAGCGACAGCTCGGGCAGGATCGCCATCCCGAGGCCCCGGCCGACCATCGTCAGCACCATCCCGTCGTCCTCCGCCTTGACGGTGGCCCGGGGGATCCAGTCCTGGGCCCGCCACCAGTCCCGGGTGTACGAGCCGCAGTTCTCGTCCCAGTCCAGCAGGGGCAGCGACCTCGGGTCCGGGTGCCCGGCCGGGTGGACCAGGGCGTACGCCTCCTCCCGGAGCACCCCGGTCAGCAGCCGCCCCGGCGCCGCGGCCCCGGCGGGTACGGACCCGGTCGCGCCGGTCGCGCCGCCCACGCCGCCGCCCGCGCCGCCGCCGCCCGCGTTCAGCGTCGCGATCGCGAGGTCGGCGCGGCCCGCGGCCACCTCGCCCGCGGTGCCGGCGCCGAGTTCGCGGACCACCCGGACCTCGGGCCGGATGCCGGGGTGACGGGCCGTGAGCCGTTCCAGCGCGGGCGGCAGCAGGTGCAGGGCCGCGCTGCGGAAGGCGGCGATCCGGAGCACCCCGGCCACGGTGTCGCGGCCCGCGCCGCGGGCTTCCGCGCCGAGGACCTCGTACATCCGAAGGATCCGGCGGGCGAGGGCGACGGCCCGCTCCCCCGCCGGGGTGGGGCTCGCCCCGCCCCGGCCGCGCTCGAAGAGCACCGCGCCCACCTTGGCCTCGCTGCCGCGCACGGAGTGCGACACGGCCGACTGGCTGAGCCCCAGCAAGGCTCCGGCGGCGGAGAAGCCGCCGGAGTCGGCGACGGCGGCCAGGACCCGGAGTTCCTGCGGCGACAGATCGGCCACGGGGGCTCTCACCTCGTTCTATGAGCGGCGTTCATGGATGTGCGGCTTCCATGAACGCAACCCCCTGCCCGGGCCCGGGATTCCTTCCTAGCGTCCTCCCCATGACCACGAGCACGGCGTACGCCGTTCACCAGATCGCCCGCCCCAGCGGCTTCCCCGCCGCGTCCGACTTCACCCTCGTCCGCACCCCGGTCCCCGACCCCGCCCCCGGCACCGCGCTCGTGGAGAACCTCCTGCTCTCGGTCGACCCTTACCACCGCGGCCTGATGGACGGCGGCGAGGGCGGCTTCGAGCTGGACGCCCCGCTGGAGGGACGCGCGGTGGGGCGGGTGATCGCCTCCCGCGATCCGGGGCTGAGCGAGGGCGACCTGGTCTTCCACCGCTCCGGCTGGCGGACCCACGCCCTGGTCACCCTCGGCGTGGACGGCACCCGCAGGCTGCGCGGCCACGAGGGCGTCCCCCTGGAGGCGTACCTCTCGATCCTCGGCGGCACCGGCCTGACCGCGTACGCCGCGCTCACCCGGACGGCCGGGCTGCGCGCGGGCGAGGACCTGTTCGTCTCCGCCGCCGCGGGCGGGGTCGGCACCGCCACCGGCCACATCGCCCGGCTGCTCGGCGCCCGCCGGATCATCGGCAGCGCGGGCTCGGCGGCCAAGGTCCGTCACCTGACCGGCACGCTCGGCTTCGACGCGGCCTTCGACTACCACGACGGCCCGGTCGGCGAGCAGCTCGCGCAGGCGGCGCCGGACGGCATCGACGTCTACGTGGACAACGTCGGCGGGGACCACCTGGAGGGGGCGATCGACTCGCTGCGCGAGTACGGGCGGGTGGCCTGGGTCGGCGCGATCTCGATGTACAACGGGGACCGTTCCCCGGCGGCCCCCCGCAACCTCTTCGAGGTCGTACACAAGTCGCTCCGCCTGGAAGGGGTATTGGTTCGCAACCACACCAATCTCCAGGACGAGCTGGAGGACTTCCTCGTGCCGCATCTGCGCAGCGGCCGCGTGGGCACCGACACCACCGTTGTCCAGGGAATCGATCACATGGTGGAGGCTTTCCTGGGCATGCTGCGGGGGGACAATCTGGGCAAGATGCTGGTCCGTCTCACCAGCTGAATCCGGCCAACCGGATGTTCACCGTTTTCTTACCGCGCGGAGGTAGACCTTTGGGCCGGCTCCGGCCACCCTTGCCGTCATTGTGCCAGCGGGGCATCCGAGTTGGAGGCGAGCAACCAGTGACACCGATCAGCCGCAGGGGTTTCGTGGGAATCGGCGCCGGGCTGGTGGCGGGGGCGACCCTGCCCGCGATCACGCCGACCTCGACGGCGGCCGCCACCGCGTCCGGCACGATCACCGACGTGAAGCACGTGGTGATCCTGATGCAGGAGAACCGCAGCTTCGACCACTACTTCGGCAGGCTGAAGGGCGTCCGCGGCTTCGGCGACCGCGCCGCCGGCAACATCCCGGGCGGCTGGGGCACCTTCAACCAGCCGAACTGGGGCGGCCGCCAGTACCCGTGGAAACTGTCCGCCACCCCGCCGGCCGGCGGGGCCGACAGCGAGACCCTGGCCCAGTGCACCGGAGACCTCCCCCACAGCTGGACCTCGCAGCACGCCGCCTGGAACAAGGGCCGGATGGACAACTGGGTCATCGGCGTCGGCAACACCCGCACCCTCGGCCACCTGGACCGGGGCGACATACCGTTCCACTACGGCCTCGCCGACAACTACACGATCTGTGACGCGTACTTCTGCTCCGCCCTCAGCGCCACCGGCCCCAACCGCACGTTCCTGTGGAGCGGGAAGGTCGACGCGGGCAGCAAGGACGGCGGCGACGAGTCGGGGCTGACCTGGGAGACGTACGCGGAGGCCCTCCAGCGGGCCGGCATGAGCTGGAAGGTCTACCAGAACGCCCAGGACAACTACGGGGACAACGGTCTGGCCTACTTCAAGAAGTTCACGGACGCCGCCCCCGGCAACCCGCTGTGGGACCGCGGCATGGCCTCCGTCCCGAGGGTCACCGGCTCCACCCCGGACGACATCGCGGCCGCGATCCGCGCCGACGTGGTCGCGGGCACGCTGCCGCAGGTGTCCTGGGTCGTGGCGAACGAGGCCTTCTCGGAGCACCCGTACGCCCCTCCCGGCGACGGCGCCCACTTCGTGGACCTGGTCTACCGGGCGCTGTCGGCGAACCCCGAGGTCTTCGACTCCACGGTCCTCTTCCTGAACTACGACGAGAACGACGGCTTCTTCGACCACGTGGCGCCGCCGGTCGCCCCGCCCGGCACCGCGGACGAGTACATCGACGGCCTCCCGATCGGCCTCGGCTTCCGCGTCCCGATGATCGTGATGTCGCCGTGGACCCGGGGCGGCTGGGTGAGCTCGGAGGTCTTCGACCACACCTCGGTGCTGCGGTTCATGGAGACCTGGTCGTCCGCCCTCGGCACCCCGGCGGCCTGCGCGAACATCAGCGCGTGGCGCCGCAAGGCGGTGGGCGACCTGACGGGCGTCTTCGACTTCGCCCGTCCCGTCTACGGGGTCCCCGCCGGCCTGCCGTCCACGGCGAAGGTCATCGGCCAGTCGACCTGCGGCCCGCTGCCCAACCCGGCGCCGCAGGACAACGCCCTGCCGGCGCAGGAGTCCGGCACCCGGCCGGCGCGGGCGCTCCCGTACCAGGTCAACGGCAACCTGGACCGCTTCGAGTTCGGGGCGGCCGGGCAGATCCTGGCCTGGTTCTCGATGAGCAACCAGGGGGCGCAGGCCAAACGGCCGGCGCACTTCTCGATCCACCCGCACCAGCACCGGGACACGGCGGCCTGGCAGTACACGGTGGATCCGGGCGCCACGTCGACCGACTGGTTCAGCATCGGGCTCGGCAGCGGCTCCGGGAAGTACGACATCTCGATGTACGGCCCGAACCGGTTCCTGCGGCGGTTCATCGGCGACGCGTCGAAGGCGGGCAAGGCGATCGAGGTCGCGTCCCGCTTCGCGGTCGAGCCGGGCACGGGCAAGACGGCCGTCTACTTCAAGATGACCAACACCTCGGCCTCCCCGGTCACCTTCACCATCCGCTCGAACGCCTACCGCACGGACGGCCCGTGGACGTACACGGTCCCGGCGGGCTCCTCGCGCGAGGACTTCTTCAACGCGGTGCACTACAGCAAGGGCTGGTACGACTTCACCGTCCTCGCGGACTCCGACGGCACCTGGTCGCGCCGCTACACCGGCCACATCGAGACGGGCGCGCCCAGCGTCTCCGGCTGACGTCTACAGGACGTCGCCGTCGCGCCAGTCGAAGTCGAGCCGCCCGGCGGGATCCGGCGGGATCCCGCCGGGCGGTGTCCACACGAAGGTGGAGCCCTCCTCCTCGGCCAGCCGCACCGGCCCGTCCGGGCCCAGCACCCCGATCCGCCCGGGGTACGGCCGCCAGCCCCGGCCCGTGTACAGGGCCGCCCCGGCCTCGGACGCCGAGAGCGCGCCCAGCACGTAGGCCCGCCCGATCACCGTCTCCAGGGCGGCCATCACCTCCCCGCCCAGCCCGAGCCGGCGCCGGTCGGCGCGGACGGCGACGGCCTCGACGTACCCGGCGCGCAGCGCCCGCCCGCCGTGCAGCACCCGCCGCTGGACCACGCTCCCGTGCGCGACCGGCTCCCCCTCCTCGTACACCAGCGCGTGCATGCCGCCGAGGGCGTGCTCGAAGTCCTCGTCCCCGAAGTCCCCCTCGAAGGCACCGTCCAGCAGCGCCCGCACCGCGGCCAGATCCTCCGGTCCCAGCTGCCCGGTGTGCACGAGGCGGACGTACGTATCGCTCATGCCCCCAGTCTGCCGCGCGGCCGCGCCAGCTCCCCCGTCCTCAGCCCGCCCTCCCGCAGGCACCCCTCCGCGTCCAGCCACGCGGCGGTGTCGCGGGCCAGGGCATGGACGGTGGTACCGAGGGAGGCGACGTACTCCCCGATCTCGGTGTCCTCGTACGGAAGTCCCCGCGCAGCGTGCATCGCCCGTACCCGCGGCTCGCTCAGCCCGTGGTCGGCGGCGATCTCCTCCGGGCCGGCGCCCATGAGCCGCAGCAGCACGAGCGCGATGATCCCGGTGCGGTCGCGGCCCAGGCCGCAGTGGAACACGACTCCCCCGGGCGGCGCCTCGGCGACCGCCCGGGCGACCGCGGCGACGCGGTCCGGGAAGCGCTCCAGGAAAGGCCGGAAATAGGCGGGGGTCCCAAAGCCCGGGGTGTCCCACCAGGTGTCCCAGAAGTCCCGGTGCTCGATGCCGTCGAGTGGGACTCGGACCGTCTTCAGCCAGGCCGGGCGGGGTGCGTGGTCCACTCCGGGCTCGTCGTCATTGCGCAGGTCGACCACGGTCCGCACGCCGTGCCCGGCCAGCGCGGTCCAGCCGCGCCCGGTGAGTGCGTCGAGCCGGTCGGCGCGGACCAGTGCTCCCGGGGCGAGGCGTCCCGGGCCGCCGAGATCGCGCGCGTTGAAGCAGCCGTCCCACGCGAGGAATCGACTGGTGGTCGCCATACCCATAGCCCCCCTGTCAGTACACAACGGACAGTGGGTCATGACGCCGCCCTGGCGGCGCCCGGTTCCCCCGCGTGAAGATCGGTGCATGCCGCCTGACACCACACCCGGGGCCGAGCGCGAGCGCTGGGCGCCCACGCACGGTGAGCCGTACCGTCCCACGCCCTACCGCCCCGCGCGGATGCCGGGCGGGGAGTCCCTCGCGCGTGCCGCCGAGCTGCGAGCCCGCATGGAAGAGCGCCGCACCGTACGGCACTTCTCCCGCGACCCCGTCCCCGCACAGGCCGTCCTGGACGCCGTCGCCTGCGCCGCGACCGCGCCGTCCGGGGCGCACCAGCAGCCGTGGACCTTCGTCCTGGTCAAGGACCCGGTCGTCCGGCAGCAGATCCGCGCCGCCGCCGAGCAGGAGGAGGAGCTCTCCTACGACGGCCGCCTCGGCGACGAATGGCTCGCCGCCCTGCGCCCCATCGGCACGGACGCCGTCAAGACGCACCTCACCGACGCCCCGGCGCTGATCGTGGTCTTCCAGCAGCGCTACTGGCTCGGCCCCGACGGCACCAAGCGCAAGCACTACTACGTCGACGAGTCGGTCGGCATCGCGGTCGGCATGCTGCTCTCCGCCCTCCACCTCAGCGGCCTCGCCGCCCTGGTCCACACCCCGAGCCCGATGCGCTTCCTGGCCCACGTCCTGGAGCGCCCGGAGAACGAGAAGGCCTTCGCGGTCATCCCGGTCGGCTACCCCGCCGACGACTGCGAGGTCCCGGACCTGCTGCGCAAGTCCCTGGACCAGGTCGTCGTCGAGGTCTGAGGAACTGGAACCGCCCCCGCACCGGACTTGGGGGTACCGGAGCGGGGGCGGGGTTCAGCGGTGGGCGGGATCAGCCCATGTGGGGGTAGCCGTACTCGGTCGGCGGGACCAGGGTCTCCTTGATGGAGCGGGTCGAGGTCCAGCGCAGCAGGTTCGACGCCGCGCCCGCCTTGTCGTTCGTACCCGAGGCTCGGCCGCCGCCGAAGGGCTGCTGGCCGACGACGGCGCCGGTCGACTTGTCGTTGATGTAGAAGTTGCCCGCCGCGAAGCGGAGCTTCTCCATCGTGTCGGCGGCCGCGTAGCGGTCCTGCGCGATGACGGCGCCGGTGAGGGCGTACGCCGAGACGTTCTCCATCTGGGCGAGCATCTCGTCGTACTTGTCGTCCTCGTAGACGTGGATCGCGAGGATCGGGCCGAAGTACTCGGTCGTGAAGACCTCGTTCTCCGGGTCGGTGCACTCGATGACGGTCGGGCGGACGAAGTAGCCCTCCGTGTCGTCGTACGTGCCACCGGCGACGACGGTGCAGGTCGGGTCGGCCTTGGCGCGGTCGATCGCGGCCTTGTTCTTGGCGAACGAGCGCTCGTCGATGACGGCGCCGATGAAGTTCGTCAGGTCGCGGACGTCACCCATGGCGATGCCGTCGACCTCGGCCGCGAAGGCCTCCTTGAAGCCGTCGTTCCAGATCGAGGCCGGGACGTAGGCGCGCGAGGACGCCGAGCACTTCTGGCCCTGGAACTCGAAGGAGCCGCGGGTCAGGGCGGTCTTCAGGATGCCGCGGTCGGCGCTCGGGTGGGCGACGACGAAGTCCTTGCCGCCGGTCTCGCCGACCAGGCGCGGGTAGGAGCGGTACTTCTCGATGTTGTTGCCGACCGTCTTCCACAGGTACTGGAAGGTCTTGGTCGAGCCGGTGAAGTGGATGCCGGCCAGCTCGGGGTGGTTCAGGGCCACCTCGGAGACGGCGATGCCGTCGCCGGTCACCAGGTTGATGACGCCCTTGGGCAGACCGGCCGCCTCCAGGAGCTCCATCAGCAGGACCGCGGAGTGCGTCTGCGTCGGGGACGGCTTCCACACGACCACGTTGCCCATCAGGGCCGGGGCGGTCGGCAGGTTGCCCGCGATGGCCGTGAAGTTGAACGGCGTGATCGCGTAGACGAAGCCCTCCAGCGGGCGGTGGTCGCTGCGGTTCCACACGCCGGCGCTGTTCGCGGCGGGCTGCTCGGCCAGGATCTGGCGGGCGAAGTGGACGTTGAAGCGCCAGAAGTCGACGAGCTCGCAGGGGGTGTCGATCTCGGCCTGCTGCGCGGTCTTCGACTGGCCCAGCATGGTGGAGGCGGCCAGCTTCTCGCGCCACGGGCCGGCCAGCAGCTCGGCGGCGCGCAGGATGATCGCGGCGCGGTCGTCGAAGGACATCGCGCGCCACGCCGGGGCGGCGGCCAGGGCGGCGTCCACGGCTTCCTGGGCGTCGGCCTCGGTGGCGTTGGCGTAGGTGCCGATGACGGACTTGTGGTCGTGGGGCTGGACCACGTCGAAGCGCTCACCGCCGCCCATGCGCTTGACGCCGTCGATCGTCATGGGAAGTTCGATGGGGTTCTCGGACAGCTGCTTGAGCTGCTCTTCGAGACGCACGCGCTCGGCGCTGCCGGGGGCGTACGAGTGGACCGGCTCGTTGACCGGCGCGGGGACCTGGGTCACAGCATCCATGGGTCTGGTAACTCCTTGACCTTGTTCTAGGACCTAGTTCTTGGTGATCATCGAGCGGACGAAGAAGAGCAGGTTGGCCGGCTTCTCGGCGAGGCGGCGCATGAAGTAGCCGTACCAGTCGGTCCCGTACGCGGTGTAGACGCGCATGCGGTGGCCCTCGGCGGCGAGCCGCAGGTGCTCCTCGCTGCGGATCCCGTACAGCATCTGGAACTCGTACTCGTCCAGTTTGCGCCCCGCGGTGCGGGCGAGCTCCTGGCTGATGGCGATGAGCCGCGGGTCGTGGGACCCGATCATCGGGTAGCCCTCGCCCTCCATCAGGATCTTCAGGATGCGGACGTACGCCTTGTCGATCTCGGCCTTGTCCAGGTACGCGACCTCGGCGGGCTCCTTGTAGGCGCCCTTCACGATCCGGACGCGGCTGCCGGCGGCGGCCAGGCGGCGGGCGTCGGCCTCGGTGCGGAACAGGTACGCCTGGATCACGCAGCCGGTCTGCGGGAAGTCCCGGCGCAGCTCCTCGTGGATGGCGAACATCGAGTCGAGGGTGGTGTGGTCCTCGGCGTCCAGCGTGACGGTGGTGCCGATGGCGGCGGCGGCCTCGACGACCGGGCGGACGTTGGCGAGGGCGAGCTCGTGGCCGCCCTCCAGCGCCTGGCCGAACATCGACAGCTTGACCGACATCTCGGCCTTCTCGCCGAGGCCCAGGCCGGCGAGGCGCGCGATGAGCTCCAGGTAGGCGTCACGCGCGGCGTAGGACTGCTCGACGGTCGTGATGTCCTCGCCGACGACGTCGAGGGTGACCTCCAGGCCCTTGCGGGTCAGGTCCTCGACGATCGGGATGACCTGGTCGACCGTCTCGCCGGGGATGAAGCGGTTCACCACGGGCTTGGTCACCGGGGCGGCAGAGACGATTCGGCGCATCTTGTCGCTGCGCGAGGCGGCGAGGATCGCGGGACCCAGCACGGGGCACCTCCAACGGGTGGCAGAAGCAGTCATACGGCCCGCCGCGGGGGATGGGCTGCGGACGTACAGGAAAACTCAAGTGAAACCACCGTGAAACCTAGGGATCGCGTCGATCGTCTGCCATCGACAGCTGTCACGCATCCGTGGCCGCGATCTCATACATCTGTCTGAAGACCTCCTTGCGGGGTGGGAGAATGTCCGGGTGAAGGGCGATTACCAGGACCTGGTGGACGAGATTTCGGCGCTGCTCGGGGCCCCCGCGACGCTGGAGAACCGGGACTTCCGGCTGATCGCCTTCGGCGCGCACGACAGCGACGACGATCTCGCCATGGATCCCGTGCGCACCCGCTCGATCCTGACCCGCCAGTCGACCGCGGCCGTCCGGTCCTGGTTCGAGGGCTTCGGCATCGCCCGCGCCACCGGACCGGTGCGGATCCCGGCGGCACCGGACGCGGGGGTCTTCCGGGGGCGGATCTGCCTGCCGGTGCGGTACCGGGGCATCGTCCAGGGCTACGTGTGGCTCCTCGACCAGGACGCCGGCGGCCAGGACCCCGGCCCGGGGCCGGCGGCCCTGGACGCCGCGATGGAGGTGGCGCAGCGGATCGGGGTCCTGCTCGCCGAGGAGGCGAAGGCGGGGGCGGACCTGTCCCGGGAGTTCCTGGCGGTGCTCACGGCGGGGCGGGGCTGGCAGCAGGACATGGCGGTGGCGGCGCTGCGGGAGGCCCTGGGGCCGGGGGCCGACGGGCTGCACGCGGCGGTGTGCGTGGCGCCGTGGGCCGGGGAGGTACCGGCCTCGGTGCCGGGAGCGGCGGCGGTGTGCCTGGTGCCGTGGCGGGGGCGCGAGGAGGACGGCCCGGCGGAGCAGGCCCTCGCGCTGCTGGTCCGGCTCCGCTCGGCGGACGTCGCGACCCCGGCCGTGACGCTGGCGACGCGGCTGGCCGCGGGCGCCGGGCAGCCGGGGACGCCGACCGCCGGGATCGGGGAACCCCGGCGGGGACTTGCGACCCTCGCCGACGCCTGGACCGAGGCCTCGGCGGGCGCCCGGGCGGCGGCGGCCCAGCCCCGGCTCGGTCCGGTGGCGCAGTGGTCGGCCATCGGCCCGTACCGGATGCTGGCCGCGCTGGCGGCGGACCCGGTGGACGATCCCGCGACCCGGGCCCTGCTGGCCCCCGCGCACCGGGAACTCGCCCGCACCGCCGAGGTGTTCCTCGACTCCGCGGGCCAGGCGGGGCGGGCCGCGGCGGCCCTGGGCATCCACCGCCAGACGCTGTACTACCGGCTGTCCCGCGTCGAGCAGCTGACCGGGCTCGACCTGGACGAGGGCGAGGACCGGCTGCTGCTCCACATGGCCCTCAAGTCGGCGCGTCTGCACAGCTGATGTGGGCGGGCTGCGCCGTTCGGGGTGCGCGATCGGGCCGGAGCTGCTCTGCTGGTTCCGGCGGCCGCGCCGGCGGCCGTGACGGGGAGCCTCCATGACCACACCGCGGGACCTGATGATCATCGCCTTGGACGTGGCGCCCGAGCGCCCCGTGGGGCGGGGCGACCTCGCGCTCGCCCTCGCGGGGGCCGAGCTGCTGGACCTCCTGGCGGACCGGACGGCCACCCTGGCCGACGACCGCATCGTGCCGGAGCCGGGCCACCGGCCGCCGGCGGCCGACCCGCTGCTGGAAGCGGCCGCGGCGGCGCTGGTGCGCGAGGCGCCGTACGAGTCGGTCGCGGACTGGCTGTGGCGCCGGGGCCAGGACCTGCCGTCGGCGTATCTGGCCGCCCTGGAGGCCGAGGGCCAGCTCGTCCGGCAACGCCGCCGCGGACAGCCGACGCTGGCGGACTCCCCCGACCGCCGCCGGGCGGCGGACCGCTGGACCGCGGCCGAACCGGTCCTGGCCTCGCTCGCGGAGGCCGTCGGGATCGGCACCGCCGAGGAACCTCCGGCCGTGCCGGACGACACGACGGCCACGGTGCTGGCCGCCGTCAACGACGCCCTGATGGAACTCGAAGCCGTCCGCCAGCGCCGCGCCATCGAAGACGCCGCCTTCGACAACATCTGGCGCGGCAACTAACCCCGCCGGGCCGCGCAGCGCCGGGCGCGCGCGGACCGGGGCGGCGTACGGGCGGCGGGCCCGGGCCGTAGGGCCTGTCCGCCTCGACGGGGCCTCCTCGCCGGGCGCGCGGGCCGGGGCGGCCGTGCGTCAGGACGGGGTGGCGGGTGTCATGGCTTCGGCGGCCTGGCGCATGCCGTCCGTGAGTTCCTCGGCCGTCGCCGCCGACTCGGGGTCGAAGAGCCACTGGATGACCAGCCCGTTCAGCAGCGCCTGGTAGAACGCGCCGAGGGTGCGGACCTCCCGCTCCGTGATCCCCTCCTCCGGCCGCCCGGTGAACATGGCGATCAGCCCCCGCCGCCCCTCCCCCTGCGAGCCGGCCAGCAGCGTCCGCAGCTCCGGCAGCCGGTCGCCGCTCAGCGCGACCTCCATGCTCGCCGCCCAGACCGGCCCGGCCCCGGCGGCGTGCTGGGAGAGCACGCCGTCCCAGACCTGGCGGAACCGCTCCAGCGAGCCGCCCTCGCCGTCGACGCCGGTCTTGAAGACCTCCCCCCACTCCTCCATGAGCTCGGTGAACGCCTGCGTGAGCAGCGCGTCCTTCGAGCCGTAGTGGTAGCCGATGGACGCCAGATTGGCGCCGGAGGCCTTGACGATGTCGCGCGCCGTCGTGCGCACGAACCCCTTCTCGACCAGGCACTTCTTCGCGCCTTCGAGCAGATCTTCTCGGTGTCCCATGTCCGCAGCCTAGCAAGACAAGCGTCACAGACGCACGTTCCATACGCTCGTACTAGACAGACGTTTATGACGCTTGTACATTGCTGCTCATGACGAACCCCGCGAACTCCGCGAACTCCGGGAACCCCGCCACGCGCCTCGCCGGCCGCCGGGAATGGACCGCCTTCACCGTCCTCCTGCTGCCCCTGCTCCTGGTCTCGATGGACGTCTCCGTCCTCTACTTCGCCATCCCCGCCATCACCGGGGAGCTCGACCCCAGCGCCACCCAGCAGCTCTGGATCTTCGACAGCTACGCCTTCGCCCTCTCCGGCCTGCTGATCACGATGGGTTCCCTCGGCGACCGGATCGGCCGCCGCAGGCTCCTGCTGGCCGGCGCCGCCGCGTTCGGGCTCGCCTCCGTCGGCGCCGCCTACGCCACCAGCGCCGAGATGCTCATCGCGGCCCGCGTCCTGCTCGGCATCGGCGGCGCGACCCTGATGCCCTCCACCCTCGCCCTGGTGCGCAACCTCTTCCAGGACGCCCGCCAGCGCGGCAAGGCCATCGCCCTCTGGTCCGGCGCCATGACCGGCGGCATCGCCCTCGGCTCGGTCATGAGCGGACTGATGCTGAACCACTTCTGGTGGGGTTCCGTCTTCCTGATCAACGTCCCCGCGATGCTGCTCCTGCTCGTCCTGGTCCCGGTCCTGGTCCCGGAGTTCAAGGACCCGGCCCCCGGCCGCTTCGACCTGCTGAGCGTCCCGCTGTCCACGGCCGCCGTGCTGCCCCTCGTCTACGGGCTCAAGGAGATCGCCGCCGAGGGCTTCGAGCCGCTCTACCTGGGCTGCCTCGCCGTCGGCCTGGCCTTCGGGTACCTCTTCGTCCGCCGCCAGCGCACCCGTGAGGACGCCATGGTCAGCCGGGCCCTGTTCCAGGGCCGCGGTTTCGGGTCCGGCATCGCGCTGAACACGGTCGCCGCCTTCGCCATGATGGGCTCGGCCTACTTCACCACCCAGTACCTGCAGTCGGTCCTCGCCATGGGCACCCTGGAAGCCGCCCTGTGGAGCCTGGCCCCGTCCCTCGTCATCGGCGCCGCCGCCCCCGCCGGCGCGGCCCTGGCCCAGAAGGTCGACCGGGCCTACGTCATCGCCGGCGGCTTCGCCCTCGCCGCGGCCGGGTTCGCCCTGATCGGCCTGGTCGGTACGGATTCCCTCTGGCTCCTGCTGACCGGCGCGGGAGTGCTCGCCTCCGGGATCGTCACCGTGATGTCCCTGGTCGGCGACATGGCCCTGGGCTCGGCCCCCGCCGAGAAGGCCGGCTCGGCGGCCTCCCTGCTGGAGACGGGGCAGGAGTTCGGCGGCGCCCTCGGCATGGCGCTCCTCGGCAGCCTCGGCACCGCGGTCTACCGGAGCGACCTGGCGGGGCAGGAGCCGGCGGTACGGGAGACCCTGGGCGGCGCGGTCGCCACGGCCCGGGGGCTCGGCGGGGAGACGGGCGAGCGGGTGCTGGACCTGGCCCGCGAGGCCTTCGTCCACGGAATGCAGTACGCCGCCTGGGGCGGAACGGTCCTGCTGCTCGGAGCGGCTCTGCTCGCCGCGTCGGCGCTGCGCGGCGCCGGGAGCCCGGCTCCGCTCGCGGGGGAACCGGAACCGGCCCCCACCCCTTCGGCCCTGGCCGGCTGATCGGCGTACGCCGCACCCAAGACGAAAGGGCCCGGGGTTTCCCCCGGGCCCTTCGCCGTGTTCGCGACCGGTCAGCCGAGGCTGACGCTGCGCGCCGAGACGGCGCCGATCTCGGCCGCGATGTCCGCGAGGACACCCGCCGGGACCTCGGCGTCGACGGTGAGGACGCCGAGCGCCTCGCCGCCCTCCTCGGCGCGGGCGACCTGCATGCCCGCGATGTTCAGGCCGGCCTCGCCGAGGAAGCGGCCGACGGTGCCGACGACACCCGGCCGGTCGGCGTAGCGCAGCACGATCATCTGCTCGGCGAGCGCGAGGTCGAGGTCGTACTCGCCGATGCCCACGATCTTCTGAAGGTGCTTCGGGCCCGCGAGCGTACCGGAGACCGAGACCTCCTGGCCGTCCGACAGGGTGCCGCGGACGGTCACCACGTTGCGGTGGTCCGGGGACTCCGAGCTGGTCGTCAGGCGCACCTCGACACCGCGCTCCTGCGCGAACAGCGGGGCGTTGACGTAGGAGACCGTCTCGTCGACGACGTCCTCGAAGACACCCTTGAGCGCGGAGAGTTCGAGCACCTTCACGTCGTGCTGGGTGATCTCGCCGTAGACCTCGACGTCGAGGCGGACCGCGACCTCGCCCGCGAGGGCGGTGAAGATGCGGCCGAGCTTCTCGGCGAGCGGCAGGCCCGGACGGACGTCCTCGGCGATGACGCCGCCCTGGACGTTGACCGCGTCGGGCACGAGCTCACCGGCGAGGGCGAGGCGCACCGACTTGGCGACCGAGACACCGGCCTTCTCCTGGGCCTCGTCCGTGGACGCGCCGAGGTGCGGGGTGCAGACGACCTGGTCGAGCTCGAAGAGCGGGGAGTCCGTGCAGGGCTCCTTCGCGTATACGTCCAGACCGGCGCCGGCGACCCGGCCCTCCTTGATGGCCGTGTACAGCGCGGCCTCGTCCACGATCCCGCCGCGGGCGGCGTTGACGATGCGGACGGACGGCTTCACCTTGTGCAGCGCCTCGTCCCCGATGAGACCGAGGGTCTCGGGGGTCTTGGGCAGGTGCACGGTGATGAAGTCGGCGACCTCCAGCAGCTCGTCCAGCGTCAGCATCTTGACGCCCATCTGGGCGGCGCGCGCGGGCTGTACGTAGGGGTCGTAGGCGACGACCTTCATGCCGAAGGCCGACATGCGCTGGGCGACCAGGACGCCGATGCGGCCGAGTCCGACGACGCCGAGGGTCTTCTCGCTGAGCTCGACACCCGTGTACTTGTTCCGCTTCCACTCACCGTTCTTCAGGGCGGTGTTGGCCTGCGGGATGTTGCGGGCGGTGGCGACGAGCAGGCCGCAGGCGAGCTCGGCGGCCGTGACGATGTTGGAGGTCGGAGCGTTCACGACCATCACGCCGGCCTTGGTGGCGGACGAGACGTCGACGTTGTCCAGACCGACACCGGCGCGGGCGACGACCTTCAGCTTCTTGGCGGCGGCGATGGCCTCGGCGTCGACCTTGGTCGCGGAGCGGACCAGGATCGCGTCGACGTCCACGATCGCGGGGAGCAGTTCGGCGCGGTCGGCGCCGTTGCAGTGCCGGATCTCGAAGTCCGGCCCGAGCGCCTCGACGGTGGCGGGCGACAGCTCTTCGGCGATGAGTACGACAGGTTTCGAGCTCACGTGGGTCCTCACAAGTCCAGTGCGGACGGCCGTCCCGACGGCCGCAGGCGGTGGAGGGGGTAGCCGCGTGGAAGACGCACGACACTGTGGGCCTGACGCGTTTGTGTTGAGCAGTGTAGTAGCGGATTCCGTGCGGAATTCCGCCTGTCCGGAAGGATCACCCGTCCGGGGTTGGCCGGGGTGGACAAGCCGCGCTTTCGGAGCTCGCCGATCCGGCCGGTCAGGCCTGGCTGGCCGATGCGCGGCGGGGCCGGGACTCGCCGTCCCGGCCCCGTCGCGGTCGATCAGCTCTCGTCGTTGTCGACCCAGCTCATCAGCTTGCGCAGCTTCTTGCCGGTGGTCTCCAGCAGGTGCGCCTCGTCGGCCTTCTTGTACTCGTTGTACTTCGGCAGACCGGCCTTGTACTCGGCCATCCAGGTGTTGGCGAACTCGCCGCTCTGGATCTCCGCGAGGACCTGCTTCATCTCGGCCTTGGTGGCGTCGGTGATGATGCGGGGACCGGTGATGTAGTCGCCCCACTCGGCGGTCTCGGAGACCGACCAGCGCATCTTCTCCAGGCCGCCCTCGTACATGAGGTCGACGATGAGCTTCAGCTCGTGCAGGCACTCGAAGTACGCGATCTCCGGCTGGTAGCCGGCCTCGGTCAGGGTCTCGAAACCGGCCTTGACCAGGGCGGAGGCGCCACCGCAGAGGACGGCCTGCTCACCGAACAGGTCGGTCTCGGTCTCCTCGGTGAAGGTGGTCTTGATGACGCCGGCGCGGGTGCCGCCGATGCCGGCCGCGTACGAGAGCGCGAGGGCGAAGGCGTCGCCCGAGAAGTCCTGCTCGACGGCGGCGATGCAGGGCACGCCGCGGCCTTCCTCGTACTGGCGGCGGACCAGGTGGCCCGGGCCCTTGGGGGCGACCAGGGCGACGTCCACGTTGGCCGGGGGCTTGATGAAGCCGTACCGGACGTTGAAGCCGTGGCCGAAGAAGAGCGCGTCGCCCTCCTCCAGGTGCTGCTTGACGGACTCCTCGTAGATCTCGGCCTGGAGCGGGTCCGGGGCGAGGATCATGATGACGTTCGCCCAGGCGGCGGCCTCGGACACCGAGACGACCTTCAGGCCCTGCTCCTCGGCCTTGGCCTTGGACTTCGAGCCCTCCTTCAGGCCGACGACGACGTCGACGCCGGAGTCACGGAGCGACAGCGCGTGGGCGTGGCCCTGGCTGCCGTAACCGATGACCGCGACCTTGCGGCCCTGGATGATGGACAGGTCGGCGTCGTTCTCGTAGAACAGCTCGGCCACTGGGATATCTCCTTGGTGCGCTGGTGTTGCTCCCACCGTACGGCGGGGAACGGAATCGAGGTTTCCTGGTCTCGCCATGCGAGAGGTGAAGCGGGTGGTGCGGGGGGCGTGAAGTCCGGTCAGGCGGTGCGGTCGAGCGCGCGCAGGCTGCGGTCCGTGATGGACCGGCCGCCACGCCCTATGGCGATCGTGCCGGACTGCACGAGTTCCTTGATGCCGAAGGGCTCCAGCATCTTGAGCATCGCGCCGAGCTTGTCGGCGCCGCCGGTGGCCTCGATGGTGACGGCCTCCGGGGAGACGTCGACCGTCTTGGCGCGGAACAGCTGGACGATCTCGATGACCTGCGAGCGGGTCTCGTTGTCGGCGCGGACCTTCACCAGAACGAGTTCGCGCTCGATCGCGTTGTGCGGCTCCAGCTCGACGATCTTGAGGACGTTGACCAGCTTGTTGAGCTGCTTGGTCACCTGCTCCAGCGGGAGGTCCTCGACGTTCACGACGATGGTGATGCGGGAGATGTCGGGGTGCTCGGTGACGCCCACCGCGAGGGAGTCGATGTTGAACCCGCGGCGGGAGAACAGCGCGGCGATCCGGGCGAGGATGCCGGGCGTGTTCTGGACCAGGACGGAGAGCGTGTGCTTGGACATGTGGGGCGTTCTCTCTCTCGGCTCTCTCGGCTCAGTCGTCTTCGTTGTCGCCGAAGTCGGGACGGACGCCCCGGGCTGCCATGACCTCGTCGTTGGAGGTGCCGGCGGCGACCATCGGCCACACCATGGCGTCCTCGTGGACGATGAAGTCGACGACCACCGTACGGTCGTTGATGGCGTTGGCCTCGGCGATGACCTTGTCCAGGTCGGCCGGGTCCTCGCAGCGCAGCGCGACGCAGCCCATGGCCTCGGCCAGCTTGACGAAGTCGGGGACGCGGGTGCCCTTGCGGGGGGAGGCGGACTCGCCGAGCTGGGAGCCGACGGTGTCGTGGCCGGTCTCGTCCGCGTGCAGCACGGTGTTGGAGTACCGCTGGTTGTAGAACAGGGTCTGCCACTGGCGGACCATGCCCAGGGCGCCGTTGTTGATGATCGCGACCTTGATCGGGATGTTGTTCAGCGCGCAGGTGACCAGTTCCTGATTGGTCATCTGGAAACAGCCGTCGCCGTCGATCGCCCAGACCGTGCGGTCCGGCCGGCCGACCTTGGCGCCCATCGCGGCCGGGACCGCGTAGCCCATGGTTCCGGCGCCGCCGGAGTTCAGCCAGGTGCGCGGCTCTTCGTAGTTGACGAAGTGCGAGGCCCACATCTGGTGCTGGCCGACGCCGGCCGCGTAGACGGTGCCCTCGGGCGCCAGCTGTCCGATGCGCTCGATGACCTGCTGGGGCGAGAGCATGCCGTCGTCGGGCAGGTCGTAGCCCAGCGGGTACGTGTCGCGCCAGCGGGTGAGGTCCCTCCACCAGGCGGAGTAGTCGCCGGCGTTGCCCTCGGTGTGCTCCGCCTGGACGGCCTGGATCAGGTCGGCGATGACCTCGCGGGCGTCGCCGACGATCGGGACGTCGACCGCGCGGTTCTTGCCGATCTCGGCCGGGTCGATGTCCGCGTGGATGATCTTCGCGAAGGGGGCGAAGCTGTCGAGCTTGCCGGTGACGCGGTCGTCGAAGCGGGTGCCGAGCGCGATCAGCAGGTCCGACTTCTGCAGGGCGGTCACGGCGGTGACCGCGCCGTGCATGCCGGGCATGCCCACGTGCAGCGGGTGGCTGTCGGGGAAGGAGCCGAGCGCCATCAGGGTGGTGGTGACCGGGACGCCGGTCAGCTCGGCGAGGACCTTGAGCTCGGCGGTCGCGCCGGACTTCATGACGCCGCCGCCGACGTACAGGACGGGGCGCTTGGCCTGGCTGATGAGCTTGGCGGCCTCGCGGATCTGCTTGGCGTGCGGCTTGGTGACCGGCCGGTAGCCGGGGAGGTCCTGCGTCGGCGGCCAGCTGAAGACGGTCTTCGCCTGGAGGGCGTCCTTGGCGATGTCGACCAGGACCGGGCCGGGGCGGCCGGTCGAGGCGATGTGGAAGGCCTCGGCGATCGTCCGCGGGATGTCCTCGGCCTTGGTGACCAGGAAGTTGTGCTTGGTGATCGGCATGGTGATGCCGACGATGTCCGCCTCCTGGAAGGCGTCGGTGCCGATCGCCTTGGAGGAGACCTGACCGGTGATCGCGACCAGCGGGACGGAGTCCATGTGCGCGTCGGCGATCGGGGTGACCAGGTTGGTGGCGCCGGGGCCCGAGGTGGCCATGCAGACGCCGACCTTGCCGGTGGCCTGGGCGTATCCGGTGGCCGCGTGGCCCGCGCCCTGCTCGTGGCGGACCAGGATGTGACGGACCTTCTTGCTGTCCATCATCGGGTCGTACGCGGGGAGGATGGCGCCGCCCGGAATGCCGAAGACGGTGTCGCACCCCACCTCTTCGAGAGAGCGGATGAGGGACTGCGCGCCCGTGACGTGCTCAACTGCGGCGGCCTGGGCTCCGCCGGAACGGGGCCGCGGCTGCGGATGGTGGGCCCCGGTGGCCTGCTCGGTCATCTGCATTCTCTTCTCGAAGCTGAAGGTGTGATGCTGAGGGTTTTGCGAGGTTTCTGCGGTGTGCCAGTGCAACAAAAAACCCCTCGTGCCAGGAGGCAAGCGAGGGGAGCGCGTCGGTGTTGTGGAGCGGGGCCGTGCAGGACCCAGCTTCAGCCGACGCGCTTTCCAAGTACGAGAATTCGGGTGCGCATGGCACTGACCCTCCCTCCGGCGGGAGGTGGATGTCAAGTGGGTGGGACGGGCGTCTCATTATGTGAGCCTCTGCGGATGGCCATCGATCCCCCGGGGGAACCACCGGCCAAGGCGGGTTGGGCCGCTCCGCCCGGTACTGGGAACGTACTCCTCACGAGCGCGCGGCGCAGCCTGTACTCGTCGAGAGGTCCGGAGAAGGCCAGCCCCTGTCCGTGGGTGCACCCCATCGCGCGGAGCGCCATCACCTGTTCGGGGAGATCCACCCCGTCGGCCACGGACTGCATGCCGAGGTCGTTTGCGATGCGCAACAATCCGGCCGTGATCTTGTGGAGCCGGGCGGATTCGACCACGCCTTCGACCAGGCCACGGTCCAGCTTGAGGATGTCCACGGGGAGCCGGCGCAGGGCGCTGATGGCCGCGTAGCCGCTGCCGAAGCCGTCCAGGGCGATCCGGACGCCGAGCCGGCGCAAGGCCGCCAGACGGCGCTCCAGCTCGTCGAAGGGGACTCTGGGGTCGCTGTCCGCCAGCTCGATCACCAGGGCCCCGGAGGGCAGCCCGTGCCGGTTCAGCAGGGCTTCCACGGAGGCCGTCGGAACGGCCCGGTCCAGCAGCCGCTGGGCGGTCATCCGGACGGCGACCGGGACGTCGTGCCCGACCCGGTGCCGCTCGGCGGCATGGCCGACGGCCTCCTCCAGGATCCAGCGCCCCAGCTCGGCGGCGCGCGCGGTGTCCGGGCCGCCACCGGCGCCGCCCGCGCCCGGGCCCGCGCCGCCGCGCGCATCGCGGCCCGGGGCCTGCTCGCGGCCGTGCGCGAAGGAGGCCTCGCTGTGTTCGGCCACCCGGAGGAATTCCGCCGGGGTGAACAGGATCCCCTGCGCCGAGCGCCACCGGGCCTGCGCGGCCACCGCCGTCACCTCCCCGGTGGCCAGCGAGACCACGGGCTGGTGCAGCAGGGCGAACTCCCCCTCATGGAGCGCGGTGCGCAGGCGCCCCGCCAGCTCGGCCTTGCGGGCGACCTCGGCCTGCATCTGCGGCGCGTACAGCTCGACGCGGTCCTTGCCGCCCGCCTTGGCCCGGTACATCGCGAGATCCGCGTTGCGCATCAGGTCCGAAGGGGTGATGCCGGGGTCCGCGAAGGCGACGCCGATGCTGGCGGCGACCCGGACCTCACTGCCCGCGA
Organism: Streptomyces goshikiensis; assembly: GCF_014650555.1. Classification (GTDB taxonomy): domain Bacteria; phylum Actinomycetota; class Actinomycetes; order Streptomycetales; family Streptomycetaceae; genus Streptomyces; species Streptomyces goshikiensis. Next base: position 221,107 of record NZ_BMVE01000001.1, read on the forward strand.
TCCGGTACGGCTGGGACAGGGTGGTGCGCAGCCGGTCGGCGATCTCGTGGACCTGGTACTCGCGGGCGCTGCGGTCGCGGCTGCCGTCGCCGAGGATCAGGGCGGCGAACTCGTCCCCGCCGAGGCGGGCGGCGGTGTCCCCGGCCCGGACGGAGTCCTGGAGGCGGCGCGCGGCCTCGACGAGCAGCTCGTCCCCCGCCTGGTGGCCGATGGTGTCGTTGACCGCCTTGAACCCGTCGAGGTCGATGAAGAGGACGGCGGTGCTGTGGTCCCCGGCCCGGCGGCCGGTCAGGGCCTGGCGGACGCGGCGGGTGAACAGCGCCCGGTTGGGCAGGTCGGTCAGCGGGTCGTGCTCGGCGCTGTGCTGGAGCTGCGCCTGGAGGCGGACGCGCTCGGTGACGTCCCGGCTGTTGAGGATGAGGCCGCCCTGGTGGCGGTTGACGGTGGACTCCACGTTCAGCCACTCGCCGCCGCCGGACTTGAACCGGCACTCGATGCGGGTGGTGGGCTCCTCGGTGGGCGGGGCGGCGAGGAAGCGGCGTACCTCGTGGACCACGCGGCCGAGGTCCTCCGGGTGGATCAGGGAGGCGAGCTCGCTGCCGACCAGCTCCTCCGCCTCGCGGCCGTAGACCCCGGCGGCGGCGGGGCTGACGTAGTGCAGCGTTCCGGTGGGCGCGGCGATCATGATGACATCGCTGGAGCCCTGGACCAGGGAGCGGAAGTGGTTCTCCTTCTGGGCCAGTTCCTGGGTCAGCGCGATGTTGTCGAGCAGCATGATGCCCTGCCGGATGACGAGTGCGAGCACGACCGTGCACCCCGTGAAGACGACCATCCGGTCGACCTTGCGGCCGTCCACGACGTTGTAGAGGATCCCGAGGGTGCAGACGGCGGCCGCGAGGTACGGGGTGAGGGCGGGCAGCGAGCCGGTGATGGGGCGGCTGTGCGGGCGCTCCGCGGGCGGGTGCGGGGCGGCGGGCGGGAGCGGGTGCAGCCGCCGGGCGCCCCACGGCGCGTACGCGAGCAGCAGCGAGCCGGCGAACCAGCCGGCGTCGAGCAGCTGTCCGGACTGGTAGCCGTCGCTGAGCAGCGGCGAGGTGAACAGGGCGTCGCTGAGCACGGTCAGGGCGAGGGCCGCGATGGCGGTGTTGACGGCGGAGCGGTTGCCCTCGGAGCGCCGGAAGTGCAGCACCAGGACCATCGAGACGAGCGCGATGTCCAGGAGCGGGTACGCGAGGGAGATCGCGGCGCTCGGGACGCTGCCGGTGGCGCCGGACTGGGCGGTCCGCGCCGCGTTGGCGAGGGCCAGGCTCCAGGAGAGGGTGAGCAGGGAGCCGCCGATGAGCCAGGAGTCGAGGCCGAGGCACACCCACCCGGCGCGCGTCACGGGGCGTTTGGCGAGGACGAGCAGGCCGACGATGGCGGGCGGCGCGAAGCAGAGGAAGGCGAAGTCGGCGAGCGAGGGCTTGGGCACCGGTTCGCCGAGGACCACCTCGTACCAGCCCCAGACGGCGTTGCCGCAGGCGCCCATGAGGGAGGAGAACGCGAAGAGCAGCCAGGCGGGGCGCTCACGCCGGTCGATGGACCGGGCGTAGGAGTAGCAGGAGACGGCTGCGAGTATCCCGGCCGCGCTGAGCCCGAAGTCGCCCATGATCTCGGCGATTTCACTGGAGCCCCAGCCGAGGGCGGCTCCGACGGCGTATCCGCCGCAGATGAGTGCGAGGAGCAGTTGCGCCGCCAGGCTCCGGCCGCCGCTCTCGGCGGGCGGCCGGGTCAGGAGCGCGGCCCCCGGGGCGCTCACCGGCCCCCCTCGCTGGCTTGTTTCGGCGCACTCCATCGTCGCCTCCGGCGGCTCTGCCGCATCGGATCCTTCGCCCATTGGCCGTGCATCGCCCGTCGCCCCCCAAAATGTCCGATCACTCCCCAGCGCCAGACGTTCGCGGCGCAGCCCCCTGTTCCGGACGATACACCACTTTCGTCACTCAGGGACATAGGTTCTCTACGCTCCGTCACCACGAAGGGAGTTGTGAACACGGGGCGCACGCGAGCGGACGCGGAGCGTGCGCATCTCCCGTCGCTCCGCCGCCACTCGGGCGTCAGCCGGCCGCCGGCGGGCCGTCACTCCGTGACGAGCACCGTGTTCTCGACGGGCTCGCCCGCGGCGAACCGGGTGAGCTGCCGGGCGATCAGCCGCTTCGCCCGTGGCTCGAACGCGGTGCTGCTGCCGCCCACATGGGGCGTGATCAGGACATTCGGAGCATGCCAGAGCGGGTGGCCCGCCGGCAGCGGTTCCGGGTCGGTGACGTCGAGGGCCGCGCGCAGCCGCCCCGACTCCAGTTCCGCGAGCAGTGACTTGGTGTCGACGACGGGCCCGCGCGCGACGTTCACCAGCAGGGCGCCGTCCTTCATGCGGCCGAGGAACCCGGCGCCCGCGAGACCCCGGGTGGCGTCGGTCAGCGGGGTGGAGAGGATCACCACGTCGGCGTCCGGGAGCAGCCGCGGCAGGTCGGCGAGGGCGTGCACCGGCCCGTGGGCGCTGTCCCGCGCCGACCGGGCGACGCGGGTGATCCGCCCGCACTCGAAGGCCAGCAGCCGGTCCTCGACGGCCGCGCCGACCGACCCGTAGCCGACGATCAGGACGGACTTGTCGGCGAGGGCCTCGTAGAAACCGCCGCGCCACTCCTCGCGGTCCTGGCCGCGGACCATGCCGGGGAGGCCGCGCAGCGAGGCGAGGACCAGGGTGAGGGCGAGCTCGGCGGTGCTGGCGTCGTGGACGCCGCGCGCGTTGCACAGCCGTACGCCGGGCCGCAGCGCGCCGAGGCCGCCGAGGACGTGGTCGACGCCGGCGGTCAGCGTCTGGACGATCCGCAGGGCGGGCATCGCGGCCAGCGGGCGCAGGGTGACCTCGGAGGACTTCATGTACGGGGTGACGTAGAAGACGCAGGGCGCCGGGTCGGCGGGGAACTCGTCCTCGCCGTCCCACTGGCGGTAGCGGAACGTGTCGGGGAGGCCGTCGATCTCGTCGGCGGGGAAGGGGAGCCAGACGTCCCCGGTCGCGGTGGTCATGACCCGGAGGCTATGCGAAGGGATGTGGATCAAGCCGTTAGTTTGTTCGCCGGGGCCGTGTTCACGGGGGCCGAGAGGGGGACGCACGGGTGGAGCGCAGGTCGATCGGGTCGGGGCCGCTGAGAGTGGGTGCCATAGGGCTCGGGTGCATGCCGATGAGCTGGGCGTACGCGCCTTCGCGGCGGCGGGGCGAGGAGTCGCTGCGCACGGTGCACGCCGCGCTGGACCTGGGGGCGAACCTGCTGGACACGGCCGATGTGTACGGGCCTTACACCAACGAGCTGGTGGTGGGGCGGGCGCTGCGGGAGCGCCGGGCCGATGCCTTCGTGTCGGCCAAGGTGGGGCTGCGGGCCGGGGAACAGCACGTGGTGGCCGACGGGCGGCCGGGTTATGTGCGGCGGGCGTGCGACGCCTCGCTGCGGCGGCTGCGCACGGATGTGATCGACCTGTACCAGCTGCACCGGGTGGATCCGGACGTTCCGGTGGAGGAGACCTGGGGGGCCATGGCGGAGCTGGTGAGCGCGGGGAAGGTGCGGGCGCTGGGGTTCTGCACGCTCGGCGCGGGGGCCGGACCGGGGGCCGGGCGGCGCGGGGACCGGGCGTACGGGGCGACGCTGCGGCACCTGGAACGGGCGCAGCAGGTGTTCCCGGTGACCGCGGTGCAGGCGGAGCTGTCGGTGTGGTCGCCCGAGGCGGCGTGGCAGTTGCTGCCGTGGTGTGCGGCGCGGGGGGTGGGGGTGCTGGCGGCGATGCCGCTGGGCAGCGGGTTCCTGACCGGGACGCTGACGCCCGGGGAGGGTTTCGAGTCGGCGGACGTGCGGGCCCGGCACCCGCGCTTCACGGCGTACGCGATGGCGGCGAACCAGCAGCTGGTGGCGGGGCTGCGGCGGGTGGCGCTGCGGCACGGCGAGGTGGCCGGGGTGCCGGTGACGGCGGCGCAGGTGGCGCTGGCGTGGGTGCTGGCGCAGGGGCCGCACGTGGTGCCGGTGCCGGGGGCCGAGCGGGCGCACTGGGCGGCGGAGAACGCGCGGGCGGCGGAGGTGCGGCTGACGGCGGGGGACCTGGCCGAGATCGCGTCCCTGCCGGCGGCGGTGGGAGCCTGGGACTGAGCCCGGGCCGGGCCGCGGTCGGGCCGGAGCCGGGCCGGCAACCACTCGATCGGGTGTACGAGTGACGGAACTTCGTGAACTGCCGGAGCTGTTGAGAGGGATGAAGGGCAGGATCGTCAGGACCGGAGGGGAGCAAGGCGATGCGATACGGACGGACGCGGCAGAAGGCGTACGGAGGGTCGTACGGGCCGGGGCGGTACGAGGGGCGGGGCGCGCGGGGCCGGGGCGTGCTGGCCGCGGCGGCGCTGGCGGGGTGTGGCGCCCTGCTGGCGGCGGGATGCGGTCCGGCCACCGGTGGCGCGGGCCCGGCGGCCGGCAGCTCTCCACCACCCACGGCGGGGGCGCCCTCGCCGGGGGCCTCCGGGTCACCGCCGGCCTCCGCGCCGCCGGCCAGGGGTTCGGTGACGGTGTCGGGCGAGATCGCCAAGGGCCTGGAGTCCCCGTGGGGAGTGGCTCCCCTGCCCGACGGGGACCTGCTGGTCGCCTCCCGGGACAAGGGCACGATCAGCAGGGTCCGGGTGTCCACGGGCGAGGTGACCCCGATCGGCAGGGTGTCCGGGGTGGCTCCGGGCGGCGAGGGCGGGCTGCTGGGCCTGGCCCTGTCCCCCGGCTTCGCCTCGGACCGGATGGTGTACGCGTACTTCACGACGGAGTCCGACAACCGCATCGCCCGGATGCGCTACGACGAGCAGCGCGACCCGGGCCAGCAGCTGGGCGCTCCCGACACGGTGTTCCGGGGCATCCCCAAGGGCCTGATCCACAACGGCGGCCGGATCGCGTTCGGCCCGGACAAGATGCTGTACGCGGGAACGGGCGAGACGGGCGACACCGGGCTGGCGCAGGACAAGAAGTCGCTGGGCGGCAAGATCCTGCGGATGACCCCGGACGGGGAGCCGGTGCACGGCAACCCGGAGGCGGATTCCGTCGTCTATTCGTACGGGCACCGCAATGTGCAGGGGCTCGCCTGGGACAAGGACAAGCGGCTGTGGGCGGCGGAGTTCGGCCAGAACACCTGGGACGAGCTCAACCTGATCGAGCCCGGCGGCAACTACGGCTGGCCGGAGGCCGAGGGGAAGGCCGGCAGACCCGGCCTGCGGGACCCGGTCGCGGTGTGGAAGACCGGCGAGGCCTCGCCGAGCGGGATCGCCTGGGCGCAGGGTTCGGTGTGGATGGCCGGGCTGAAGGGTGAGCGGCTGTGGCGGATCCCGCTGGCCGGAGCGGTTCCGGTGGCGGAGCCGGAGGCCTTCCTCACGGGGAAGTACGGCCGGCTGCGCACCGTGATGGCACTCGGCGGCGACAGATTGCTGCTGGTCACGAGCGAGACGGACGGGCGCGGGTCGCCGGAGTCGGGCGACGACAGGATTCTGACACTGACGGTGCGGTAACGGACGGGGCCCCGGCGGGGGACGGAAGGCACGGTGGGCGCGGTGTTCAACATGATCGAGGAGCTGTTCAATCCGGGCCGCAAGCACACGGACGAGGAGAAGAAGCGGCTGGAGCTGTCCCGGATCGATGTGAATGACGGCGATCCGGGGCGCGGCCCGATAGACCTGGAGTCCGGCAAGGTGCTCATACGTGTGGACAAGCCGCCGGAGGAATAGCGGCTTGTCCGAGGCGTGGATGCCTAGCTAGCCGGCGACCGGGACGAACAGCCTCAGCCGGTGGGCGAGGGCGGCCGCCTCGCCCCGGCCGTGCACACCCAGCTTGGCCAGGATGTTCGAGACGTGGACGCTGGCCGTCTTCGGGGAGATGAAGAGTTCCTCGGCGATCTGACGGTTGGTGTTGCCCGCCGCGACCAGGCGCAGGACGTCCCGTTCCCTGCTGGTCAGGCCCAGGGCCTCGACCGGGTCGCTGTCCGGGGCGGGCGCGGCCCGGGGGAGGTCGGGGGCGAGCGGGATCCGGGCGCGCCGGGCGAGCAGGGCGAGGTCCTCGCGCAGCCTGCGCGAGCCGAGCCGGTCGGCGGTGGCGTGGGCCTCGCGGAGCAGGTCGGCGGCGTCCTCGCGGTCGCACCCGGCGGCCAGCCGGGCCTCCGCGAGCCGGTGTCCGGCCCGGGCCAGCAGGTACGGGCGCTCCAGCGGGCGGATGGCCGCCTCGACGGCGGTCCAGTCGGCGACGGTGTCCAGGCCTTCGGCCCGGAGCAGTTCGGCCCTGAGGTAGTCGGCGTGGGCCGTCCAGACGGGCGCGGGCGTGGCCAGCCTCCGGGCGGCGTCGCGCAGCATCCGCAGGGCGGCGGTCCGGCCGGCTTCGGCGGCGGGCAGGCCCCGGGCGTCCGCCTCGGCGGAGGCGGAGGCCAGCAGCAGGGGCCAGGCATAGCGGTGCTGGCCGAGGGGGAACCCGGCGGCTATGGCGTCGGTCGTCTCGGCGCGGACGTCGGCGATGCGGCCCGCTCCCTCGGCGATGCCGATGGCCAGCCGGTAGAGCGGGATCCGGTGCTGGGGCTGGGTGTCGTGGGTGCCGAAGTGGGCGTGTGCGGAGGCGAGTTGGGTGGCGGCCTCGGTGAGTTCACCTCGGGCCAGCGCCAGGTAGCCCAGCCGTGCGGAGGCGGAGCCGCGCGGGGCGGCGCTCTGGCCCACCCGCAGGGTGCGCCCGGCGGCCTCGGTGGCCTCGTCCCAGCGGCCGAGGTTGTAGAGGCTCTCCGCCATGTTGCCGCAGACCCAGGCCTCGGTGTCCAACAGCCGGGACCTGCTGACGAGTTCGACCCCCTGTTCGGCTAGTTCCACCGCTTCCCGGGACCGGCCCATCGCTTCGAGTTGAGAGCTGAGGTTGATGTGTACCCGTCCCGCGATCACCGTGAGGCCGAGTTCGGTGGCCCGTTCCAGTACCGCGTGCAGTTCGGCGAAGCCCGCTTCCGGCTCCCCGGCGTCGGTGAGCATGCTGGCGACCGTGATCCGGGCGTTGAGCTCGGTCTCCTCGGCGCCGACCATCCGGGCGTACGCCACGGCCCGTTCGGCGGCGGCGAGGTTGTCGGGGCCGGGGTTGTGGAGCATGCCCCAGCCCGCGGCCCGGACGAGGACGTCGGCGTGCACCTGGGACGGGGGCAGCCCCTTGACGAGTTCCTGGGCCCTGGCCAGTTCCTCCCAGCCGTCGCCCCGGCCGAGGCTGGCGACCAGCCGGGAGCGCTCGGTCCAGAACCAGGCCTCGCGCAGCGGGTCGTGACCGTCCTCCAGCATCCGCAGCGCCGTCTTGGTCATCTTCAGGGCGCGTTCCCGCTCCCCGCCGAACCGGGCGGCGACGGTGGCCTCGGCGACCAGGTCGAGCCGGTGGAGCGGGGTGGCGGCGGGGTCACAGCCGCAGGGCGGGTACACCTCGGTGTAGTCCGCCGGGCGCAGCCGGCTCCGGACCTCCTCGGGGGCGCTGTCCCACAGGTCCAGCGCCCGCTCCAGCAGGCGCAGCTGCTCGGAGTAGGCGTGCCGGCAGCGGGCGGTGACGGAGGCGGCGAGCACGGCGGGCAGCGCCTTGGCGGGGTCGTTGGCGCAGTACCAGTAGCTGGCCAGCCGGATGGTCCGTTCCTCGGCGCGGAGGAGGGATTCGTCGGCCTCCACGGCCTCGGCGTAACGGCGGTTGACGCGGGCGCGCTCGCCGGGCAGCAGGTCGTCGCTGACGGCCTCGCGGACGAGGGAGTGGCGGAAGCGGTAGCCGTCGCCCTCGGGGGTGGCGAGGAGGATGTTGGCGCCGACGGCGGCCCGCAGGGCCTCGATGAGCTCGTCCTCGGTGAGTCCGGCGACGGCGCGCAGCAGCGGGTACTCGACGGTGGATCCGCCTTCGGCGACGATCCGCACCACGCGCTGGGCGGCGTCCGGGAGGACCTCTACGCGGACGAGCAGCAGATCGCGCAGGGATTCGGTGAGTCCGGCGCGGCAGTCGTTCTCGCGGCAGGCGACGAGTTCCTCGACGAAGAAGGCGTTGCCGTCGGAGCGTTCGAAGACGGAGTCGACGAACTCCTCGTCGGGCCGGGAGGCGAGGATCCCGGCGAGCTGGCGGCGGACCTCGGCCCGGTTGAAGCGGGGCAGTTCGATCCGTACGACGGTGCGGAGCCGGTCCAGTTCGGCGAGGAGCGGGCGCAGGGGGTGGCGGCGGTGGACGTCGTCCGCGCGGTAGGTGGCGACGACGACGAGCCGGCCGCTGCCCAGGGCGCGGAAGAGGTAGGCGAGCAGGTGCCGGGTGGAGGCGTCCGCCCAGTGCAGGTCCTCCAGGACGAGCACGAGGGTGCGGTCGGCCGCGAGCCGCTCCAGCATCCGGGCCGTCAGCTCGAAGAGCCGGGCGGTGCTCTCCTCGTCGTGCGGTCCCCGGGCGGTCTCGCCGAGTTCGGGCAGGATCCGGGCGAGTTCGTCCTCCTGGCCGGCGGCCGCGGCGGCCAGTTCCTCGGGGAGCAGGCGGTGCAGACCGCGCAGGGCCGTGGAGAAGGGGGCGAAGGGAAGTCCCTCCGCCCCTATCTCCACACAGCCTCCGACGGCGACGACCGCGCCTCGGCGGGTCGCCTCGCTGAGGAATTCCTCCGTGAGCCGGGTCTTGCCGACGCCCGCCTCTCCCCCGATGAGCAGCGCCTGCGGCTCCTGGCCGGCGGCGCGGGTCAGGGCGTCGGTGAGTACGGCCAGTTCGTCGGCTCGGCCGACGAACACCGGGCTGACGGATCTGGTCTCCACGCCGCCGAGCATCGCACAGGGGTCCGGGTGCGCGGCACCGGGTTTCGGTGCGCTTCTCGTCACGTGCCCGTCCGCGCGGGTCGCGGCGCGGGTCACGCGGCGCGGGCGAAGCGGCTCCGGGATCCTCTCACCGGCCCCTCGGGGTCCTTGTCGCGCGAGGAGCGGTGCGCCTTGCGCGCCTCGCGGGCCCGGCGGAACTCGGCCGCCTCGCGGATCAGGTCGGTGTGGCGGGCGTGGGCCATCTCGTACTCGAACATCTCGTTCTCCCTGGTGGTGTTTCTCGGGCACCTCGTTCGGTGTGATCCAAGATTCGCCTCCCAGGGGGTGCCGGCACATCGGGCGCATGCCGCATCTGTGCGGGCCGGGGGGCCTTAGTCCGGGGCCGGGGGCGCCTGAGGCGGACCAAGGACGTGCCTATGTCGCACCCGGGGGTGCCGGCGGGCCCTCGCGGGGGCTTAGCCGGCGGCCTTGGGCATGGGGAGCAGGAGGTCGAAGTACATGGAGCCGAAGAGCAGGACGCCGAGGGCGCCGAGGGCGACGGCGGCCCAGGCGACGGAGCGGATCCAGACGGGCAGGACGCGGTCGGGGACGCCGAAGGCGGGCCGGGCGAGGACGAAGACGGCGAGGAGGAGGGCGAGGGTGGAGACGACGCCGTTGACGAGGGCGGTCAGGTGCCAGGCGTCGCCGTACAGGGCGTCGATCTTGGCTTCGGTGCTGGTGGCGTTGACCGATTCGATCTGGCCGATGAGGGTCTGGCGCTCGGCGATGACGCGGGAGACCCAGGTGCCGCTGAGGGCGACGAGGCCGAGGCCGGCTGCGACGATGGCGGAGGCTGCGGCGCCGACGCCGCCGACGATCCGCTCCTGCGGCTCGTCGAGGCCGTCCGGGTCGTCGAGCCCGTCCGGGTCGTCCAGGTCGTCGGCTTCGCCGGTGGGGCCGGCCGCCGCTTCGGCGGGGGTCTCGGTGTCGGAGGTGCTCACGTCGGTCTCGGCCTTGGTGGTGTCGGCCTTGGTCGCGGCCGGCGTGCTCCCGTCCGCCCGGTCCGCCTGCGCGGGGGTCTTGGGCTCGGCGGGGTCCGCCTCGGGAGTCAGGGGGGCAGAGGTCTTCGTGGTGTCCATGCTGGGCACCGTAGGCGGCGTTTCTGAGAGGTTTCTTAGAGTGCTCGGGCGCCGCCCGGACCTGCCCGGAAACCGCCCCGCCGCGGGGCCGGAAGCGGCTCCGCGGCGGGAGGGATCAGGCGGGGCGGACCGGGGGCCACTCGTCGGCGAGCACCGCCCAGATCTCGGTGTCCTGGCGGACTCCGCGGTGCGGGTGGGTCTGGCGCAGGACGCCCTCGCGGGTCATCCCGAGGCGCTCGGCGACGGCAAGGCTCTTCTTGTTGGCGGAGGAGACGTGCCACTCCACGCGGTGCATGCCGCGCTCGTGGAAGGCCCAGTCGATCAGGACCCGGCAGGCGCGGGTGATCAGGCCGCGGCCGGCCGCGGGGGGCTCCAGCCAGCAGCCGGCCTCGCAGGTGCCGGTGGCGGCGTCGAAGGTCCGGAAGAGGACGCCGCCGACGAGGGTGCCGCCGAGGCGGATGCCGTAGAGGCGGCCGGTGTCGCTGGCGGCCTTCTGCGCGTAGGAGGCGAGGAAGGCGCGCGACGCGTCGAGGTCGGGCACGACGTCGGCGAGGGCGATGTGCTCACCGATGTACTCCCGGCCGCGGTCGATGTGCGCCAGGAACTCCTCGGCGTGCCGGACCTCCAGCGGGAACAGCTGGGCCTCGTCGGTGAGGTCTATCGAGAACATGCGGCCCTTTCCAGGGGTCTTCCGCGGCGGTCGGCCGCGTCACCGGGATGCTGTGGCGGGTGCGGCGTCGTCCTCGTTCGTGGCGGGGTCCGCGCCGGTCCGCTGCGCCGGAATTGTCGCATGTGGGTGGCGTTCCGGAGGTTCGATGCTGATGCGGGGCAGCCTGCGGTCGAGCCAGGCCGGCAGCCACCAGTTCGCGCCGCCGAGCAGGTGCATGAGCGCCGGCACGAGCAGCGTGCGCAGCACGAAGGCGTCCAGGGCCACGGCGGCCGCCAGCGCGATGCCGAACATCGCGATGATCCGGTCGCCGCTGAGCACGAAGGCCAGGAAGACGGAGATCATGATCACGGCCGCCGAGTTGATCACCCGGCTGGTCTCGGCGAGGCCGACGCGGACGGCCCGCCGGTTGTCACCGGTCTCCAGCCACTCCTCGTACATCCGGCTGACCAGGAACACCTGGTAGTCCATGGACAGTCCGAAGAGGACCGACACCATGATCACGGGAAGGAAGGGTTCGATCGGGCCGGCGCTGCCCAGGCCCAGCGGCTCGCTCCCCCAGCCCCACTGGAAGACCGCGACCACGACGCCGAAGGAGGAGGCGACGGCGGCGACGTTCATCGCGGCCGCCTTGAGGGGTATGCCTATGGACCGGAAGGCGAGCAGCAGCAGGACGCAGCCGAGGGCGATGACCACCCCGACGAAGAGCGGCAGTTTGCCGACGATGACCTCGGCGAAGTCGTCGTAGCCGGCCGTCACGCCGCCGACATGGATGTCCATCGCGGCGCGGTCGCCGGCTCCGGGGATGACCTCCCGGCGGAGGGTGTCGACGAGGTCGCTCGTGGCCCGGGACTGCGGGGCGGACTCCGGTACGACGGTGACGACGGCGGTGTCCCCGTCCCGGTTGAGGACGACCGGCCCGGCGGAGGCCACGCCCTCGGTGGTGCGCAGTTCGTCGGCCAGCCGGGTCACGGCGATCCGGTCGCCGGCTCCGTCGAGGCGGGCGACGACGGTGAGCGGGCCGTTCATGCCGGGGCCGAAGCCCTCTCCGAGCAGGTCGTAGGCCTTGCGCGTGGTGGAGGTGGCCGGGTTGTTGCCCTGGTCGGAGGTGCCCAGGTGCAGCGAGAGCATGGGCAGCGCCAGGACGGTCATGACCGCGGCGGCGAGGAGGCCGAGCGGTTTGGGGTGGCGTTCCACGAAGGCCGACCAGCGGGCGGCGAAGCCGGTGGGCGTATCGGACCCCGGGCCCTCGGCGGCGAGCTTGCGGCGTTCGCGGCGCGAGAGGGCGCGGGTCCCGATGTAGGAGAGGAGGGCGGGGAGCAGGGTCACCGAGGCGGCCACCGTGAGGACCACGGTGAGGGAGGCCGCGAGGGCGACGCCGTCGAGGAAGTTCAGCCGGAGCACGAGCATGCCGAGCAGCGCGATGCAGACGGTCGCCCCGGCGAAGACCACGGCCCGCCCGGTGGTGGCGACGGCGTTCTCGGCCGCCTCGGCGACGGGCAGGCCGCGTTGCAGGCCCTTGCGGTGCCGGGTGACGATGAACAGCGCGTAGTCGATGCCGACGCCGAGTCCGACGAGGGTGCCGAGCATCGGGGCGAAGTCGGCGACGGGCATGGCGTGCCCGAGCAGGGTGATGCCGAAGTAGGCGGTGCCGACGCTGACCAGGGCGGTCGCGATGGGCAGCAGGCTCGCGGCGAGGGAGCCGAAGGCGAGGAAGAGGACCAGGGCCGCGATGCCCACGCCGATGACCTCGGCGAGGTGTGCGGTGGGGGCCTCGGTGAGACCGATGGCGCGGCCGCCGAGTTCGACCTGGAGGCCGTCTTGTTCGGTCCGGTCGTTCTTCGCGGCGTCGACGACCGCCCGCGCCTGGGCCTTGGGGACGGAGTCGGCCTGTTCGTCGAAGGTCACGACGGCGTAGGCGGTGCGCCCGTCGGGGCTGATCCGCGCGGCGGCCTCGGGGTTGGGGCCGTAGGGGCCGGCGACGGATCCGACGCCGGGGAGCGCGGCGATGGTGTCGAGGGCGCTGGTCATCCGCTGCTCGACGGCGGGCGTGCGGGCGCTCTGGCCGTCCGGGGTGCGCCACACGATGGTGTCGGTGTCGCCGCCCCGGCCGGAGAAGCCTTCGCGGAGCAGGGCGTGGGCCTTGCTCGACTCGGTCCCGGGGACCTCGTAGTCGTTGGAGAACGCCGGTCCGGCGACACCCGCGGCAGCGGCGGTCGCGCCGAACGCGAGGAGCCAGAGCAGGACGGTCACGAGGCGGTGCCGCATGCACCACCGTGCGATTGCTGCCAACGAACGTGCTCCCTGGTGGTTCGGATCTTCACCGGGAGAACGCCCGACGCAAGAACGCTTGAACGCTTGAACGCTTGAACTCTGGTGAACCTAGATGATCAACCGCCGGACCCGCAGGCGATCGGCCGATCCGCCGCCGGACCACACCTCGATTCGGTCCACGATCGCAGCGATGGGAGATCGTTGGTCCGTTTCGTGTGCATCGTCACAGGTGTGTGGCGGTACGCCCGGGCCCGGTTACGCGTCGGCGCGGTAGCCGGGGATCGAGGGCCAGCGGACGGTGAGGACGACCGCGTCCTCCTCGGCGTACCAGGAGTGGTCGACTCCGCGGCCCCAGACCACGTAGTCGCCCTGTTCGGCGAGGACCACGGTGCGGCCGGGGAACTCCAGCCGGAACCGGCCGCTGATCAGCACCTGGAGCGCGGTGCGCTCCTCGCCGGTCACCCACTGGGCGCGCTCCTCGCCCCGGGGATGGACCCCCCACTTGATCTCCACGTCCTCGCTGTGGCGGACGTCGCCGGGCCGCTTGAAGTGGCCGAGGAGCCAGCCGCGGTCGGCGGCCGCGTCGGGGGTGGCCTTGCCGGTGTAGATGAGCGCTTCGTCGTTCACGGGGTGAGGCTAATGCAGTTGTGCCGGGGGGCGGACGGCTGGTGAGCTGCCCCGATGACGATGACGATGGATCGCGACGAACTGATCAGGGTACGGGCCGAGTACGACGCGCGGATGCGCCGTGGCGCGCGCGCCGACTCGGCCGGGGCCCGCGTGGAGCGGGCGGGTGCGGTGGTCCGGCAGACGGCGGCCGCCGACGGCTGGAACTGCGTGCTCTGGTCGGACCTCGACGGGACGGACGCCGACGCGGAGATCGCCGCCCAGGTGGCGCACTACCGCGAGCGGGGCGTCGGCGAGTTCGAGTGGAAGCTGTACGACCACGACCGGCCGGCGGACCTCGGGGAGCGGCTGCGGGCGGCGGGCTTCGTCGCGGAGCCGCCCGAGACGCTGATGGTGGGGCGGACGGCGGACCTGGCGGGGCTGTCGGTGGAGCCGCCGGAGGGGATCACCTTGCGGGCGGTCACCGACGAGGCGGGCGTGGACCTCATGATGGCGGTCCACGCGGGGGCCTTCGGCGTCGAGCGCCCGCGCATCCGGCACCTGATGCTGACCCTGCTGCGCGAGGAGCCGGAGACCATCGCGGCCGTGGTGGCGATGGCCGGCGACACCCCGGTGAGCGCGGCCCGGATGGAGATGCGGCCGGGCACGCCGTTCGCGGGCCTGTGGGGAGGCGGCACGATCCCGGGATGGCGCGGGCGCGGCATCTACCGTCTGCTGGTCGCGCACCGCGCCCGGATCGCCGCCGGTCTCGGGATCCCGTATCTCCAGGTGGACGCCTCGGACGACAGCCGCCCGATCCTGGAGCGCCTGGGCTTCGGCGTCCTCGGGGTGACGACCCCGTACCTGCACACCACCGGGGCCTGACGGGCGGGGGCGGTCAGGCCCCGGCACCCCGTCGATCGCCTCGCGCAGCAGGTCGGCGTGGCCGTTGTGGCGCGCGTACTCGTGGATCATGTGCAGCATCACGACCCGCAGCGAGACCTCCGCCTCCCACTTCGGCACGTACGCCGTCACCTCCAGGGATTCCGCCCCGGCCTCGACGCGCCGCGCGTGCGCGACCTCCGCCTCCCACGCCGCGAAGGCCTCCGCGCCGCTGGCGCCGGTCGCGTCGTAGGCCTCCTGGAAGTCGTGCCGGTCGGACCACACGTGCGGGACGTCGGCCCCGCCCACGGTCCGCCGGAACCATTGCCGTTCCACCTCGGCCATGTGCCGGACCAGCCCCATCAGCGACAGGGTGGACGGCGGGGAGGACTTCCGGCGCAACTCCTCGTCGCCGAGGCCCTCGCACTTCATCGCGAGGGTGGCGCGATGGAAGTCGAGGTATGCCCGCAGGGTCTCTCGTTCGCCTCCGGCCAGCGGAGGTCCGATGCGTTCCATGCCGGTGATCTTGCCCGCCCCGCCCGCCCGCCGGAAGCCCCCGGCGGGCGGGCGGGGCGGGATCCGGCCAGGGAGGACCTAGACGGGACGCCAGTAACCCAGCGAGTTCACCCGCTGCTTGGGCAGGCCCAGGTCCTTGCGGAGGTAGCCCGTCAGGGCGCGGGTGGTCGCCGTGTCGCAGGCCAGCCAGACGTAGGCCGAGTCCGGGTCCGTCACCAGCCCGGGGAGTTCGGACTTCACCCGCTCCACCAGCGCCGCGCCGGAGCCCGTGCCGCGTCCGACGCGCCGGATCTCGTGCCGGTCCGCGTCGAGCCGTATCGGGAGTTCCGCGTCCGAGTCGTGCTGCGTCTCGAACCAGAGCGTCGCCGGGGTGTCCGGGAAGGAGTCCAGCAGGGAGTTGATCGCCGGGAGGGACGCCGGGTCGCCGATGACGAGCAGCCGCTGCGGCTCCGGCGCCGGGGCGGTGAAGCCCGTGCCCTGGACGGTGGCCTCGATGGTGTCGCCCGGCTTCGCGGCGCGCGCCCAGGAGCTGGCCACGCCGTCGTGGAGGGCGAATTCGAGCGAGAACGTCCCCCCGGCCGGATCCGGGTCGACCAGCGTGTACGCGCGCTGGTGCGGCTTGCCCTCGCTCTGGAACCACAGCCGCACCCACATGGTGGGGTGCAGGGAGTCGCCGGCCTCGGCGAGCAGTCCGCCGTCCGAGAGCCGGACCCGCCGGTAGTGCTCCGTCACGTCTTCCGCGCCGGTCACCGTGAACGTGAAGTCCCTGCCCCGCATCAGCTTGAGGACCACGCCCTCCCAGCCCTTGCCGACCGCCATCGCCACCCACCCCTTAATCCAGCCCTATAGTTAGGTCAGCCTAACCTAAGACACCTCGGGGAAGAGTGTGAGCAGTGTGAGCAGCAGCGCGACCGGCCAAGCCTACGAGGTGTACCGCGACGCATGGGGCATCCCCCATCTTCGCGCCTCCGACGCCCTCGGCCTCTCCTACGCCCAGGGCCGCACCACGGCCCTCGACCGCGCCTGGCAGCTGGAGGTCGAACGCCACCGCGCCCAGGGCTCCAGCGCCGCGTTCCTCGGCGCCGAATCCGTCACCTGGGACCGCTTCGCCCGCCAGAGCCGCCTCGCCGACACGGCCCGCACCTGTTACGAGGCCCTCGACCCGGAGACCGCCGCCTGGGTCCGCGCCTACGTGGACGGCGTCAACGACGGCCTCAGCGAAGGCGCCGCCCGCGACGAGCGGTTCGCCCGCACGGGCCACACCCCCGCCCCGTGGGATCCCTGGGTCCCGCTGGCCATCTGGATCGCCACCCACATCCTCTTCGCCGGCTTCGCCACCAAGCTGTGGCGCGAGCGCGTGGCCCGCGCCCTCGGCGACGAAGCCGTCACCCTCTTCGCCACCGACGGCCCCGGCACCGTCGGCAGCAACGGCTGGCTCGTCCCCGGCGACCGCACCGCGACCGGCGCGGCGATCATCGCGGGCGACCCGCACCGCTTCATCGAGGACCCGGGCGTCTACCAGCAGATACGTCTCGCCTGCCCCGAGTTCGACGTCGTCGGCATCGCCGTCCCCGGCATCCCCGGCCTCGGCCACTTCGGCCACACCGGCAGCGCCGCCTGGGCGATCACCAACGCGATGTCCGACTACCAGGACCTCTACGCCGAGCAGTTGCGCCCCACCGCCGACGGCGCCGGCATCGAGGCCCTCGGCCCCGACGGCGTCTGGGAGCCCGTCCACCGGCACACCGAGACCATCGGCGTCCTCGGCGCCGACCCGGTCGAGATCGAGGTCCTGGAGACCGCGCGCGGCCCCGTGATCATCCGGGACGACGTGGACGGCGGCGGCCAGACCCTCGCCCTGCGCTACCCGCCCCGGGTCCGCCGCGACCTCGGTTTCGCCACCCTCCCCGCCCTGCTGCGCGCCCGTACCGTCGCCGACATCGACCGCGCCCTCGACGGCTGGGCCGAGCCCGTCAACGTCGTCCACGCCGCCGACTCCGAGGGCGGCCTGCTGCACCGCGTCGCCGGAGCCGTGCCCCTGCGCGACCCCGCCAACCGGCTGCGCCCGGTGCCCGCGTGGGAGCCCCGCCACGAGTGGCAGGGCTGGGCGCGGACCCCCGCCGAGCCCGTCCAGGGCTTCGCCGTCATGGCGAACGCGCGCGGCATCGCCTCCCCGCTCGGCGTGGAGTTCGCGCCCCCGCACCGCGCCGACCGCATCCGCGAGCTGCTGAGCGGCTCCGCGGACTGGACCCCGAAGGCGATGGCCGACGTACACCAGGACACCTACCTGGGCTCCGCCGGAGCGCTGCTCGCCCTGCTGCCCGGGCTCGACGGCCTCTCCCCCGAGGCGGCCGCGCTGCGCGAGCGGCTGCTCGCCTGGGACCGGCACATGGCGGCCGGGAGCACGGACGCGACCGTCTTCTCGGCCTTCCGGACCGCGACCGTACGGCACTTCGCCGCCGACCCCGTCTTCGCCGGGCTGACCGGCGCCCCCTCGGGCCCGGAGGTGTTCCACCCCTGGCTGTACCTGGTCCCCAAGATCGGCTACGCCCTCGAAGGCCTGCTCACCACCGGCCTCCTCCCCGGTCTCGACCGCGCGGCCCACGTCCGCGCCGCCCTGGAGGAGACGGCCGCGGCCGCCCGCCCCGACACCCCCTGGTCCCAGGTCCACCGGCTGACCCCGTGGTCGGCGCTCCCGGACCCCGACGCCGAGTGGCCCGGCCTCGGCGGCGACCATGACTGTGTGAACGCCACCTCCACCGTCCCCGGCTTCACCGACCTCACCGCGCGTGCGTCGGCGGCCCGTTACGTCTGGGACCTCGCCCGCCGCGAGGACAGCCTCTGGGCCGTCCCGCTGGGCGCCGACGGCGTCACCGGCGCGCCCCACCACCGGGACCAGCTCCCCCTGTGGGCGCGCTGCGAACTCATCCCGGTCGTCACCGACTGGGACCGGCTCACGAAGGAGACCCCCCGATGACCACCTCCACCCGCCGGCCCGTGCACACCCACCCCATCGAGGGCTTCGGCACGGTCACCATCGCCCCCGTCGACCCCGCCGCCGACTCGGAGCTGGTCCACGGCTGGGTCACCCAGGAGCGCGCCCGCTTCTGGGGCATGGGCGGGGCCGGCCGCGAGCTGGTCCAGGAGATCTACGAGGACATCGACCGCCGCACCACGCACCACGCGTTCATCGTCAGCCGCGACGGCGAGCCGGTCGGGCTCTTCCAGACGTACGACTGCGCCGAGGACCGCGTCAGCGAGTGCTACGAGGTCCAGCCCGGCGACATCGGCGTGCACCTGCTCATCAGCCCCGCCCGGGGTTCGGCCGAGCACGGCTTCAGCGCGGCCCTGCTGACGGCGTTCATGTCGTTCGTCTGGTCCGACGGCCGCACCCGCCGGGTCGTCGCCGAGCCGGACGCCCGCAACGAGAAGGCCATCGCCCGCCTGGAGCGCACCGGCTTCGTGATGGACGCGGAGGTGGAGCTCCCCGAGATCGACCTCCCCGAGGTCTACCTCCCGGCGAAGCGGGCCCGGCTGGCCTTCCTCAGCGCCCCGGTGACCGGCTGACGTCACACCGGCTCAGGCGCTGGACGTACGGCGGCCCCGCACCGTGGAAGACCGGTGCGGGGCCGCCGTACGTGCGTACACGGGCTCCGGATTACTCCGAGACGCCCAGGCGCTCCAGGATGAGCTCCTTGACGCGGGCCGCGTCGGCCTGGCCGCGGGTGGTCTTCATGACCGCGCCGACCAGGGCGCCGACGGCCGCGACCTTGCCGCCGCGGATCTTGTCCGCGATGGCCGCGTTGCCCGCGATGGCCTCGTCCACGGCCGCGCCGAGCGCGCCCTCGTCCGAGACGACCTTCAGGCCGCGCTTCTCGACGACCTCGTCCGGGGTGCCCTCGCCCGCGAGGACGCCCTCGATGACCTGACGGGCCAGCTTGTCGTTCAGGTCGCCGGCCGCGACCAGCTCCGCCACCCGGGCCACCTGGACCGGGGTGATCGGCAGCTCGTCGACGACGACGCCCTGCTCGTTGGCGTTGCGGGCGAGCTCGCCCATCCACCACTTGCGCGCGGCGGCCGAGTCGGCACCCGCCTCGATCGTGGCGACGATGGAGTCCACCGCGCCCGCGTTGAGGATCGACTGCATGTCGTGCTCGGTGACGCCCCACTCCTGCAGGAGCCGGTTGCGGCGCACGCGCGGCATCTCGGGGAGGCCGGCGCGCAGCTCCTCGACCCAGTCGCGGGCCGGGGCCACGGGAACCAGGTCGGGCTCCGGGAAGTAGCGGTAGTCCTCGGCGTTGTCCTTGATGCGGCCGGCCGTGGTGGAGCCGTCCTCCTCGTGGAAGTGCCGGGTCTCCTGCACGATCGAGCCGCCGCCGCTGAGCACGGCCGCGTGGCGCTGGATCTCGAAGCGCGCCGCCCGCTCCACGGAGCGCAGCGAGTTGACGTTCTTCGTCTCCGAGCGGGTACCGAACGGTGCCTCGGGGCTGGGGCGCAGCGACAGGTTCACGTCGCAGCGCATCTGGCCCTTGTCCATCCGGGCCTCGGACACGCCGAGCGCCTTGATGACCTCGCGCAGCTCGGCGACGTACGCCTTGGCGACCTCGGGGGCCCGCTCGCCGGCGCCCTCGATCGGCTTGGTGACGATCTCGATGAGGGGGATGCCGGCGCGGTTGTAGTCCAGCAGGGAGTGGGACGCGCCGTGGATACGGCCGGTGGCACCGCCGACGTGCAGCGACTTGCCGGTGTCCTCCTCCATGTGGGCGCGCTCGATCTCCACGCGGAAGATCTCGCCGTCCTCCAGCTGGACGTCCAGGAAGCCGTTGAAGGCGATGGGCTCGTCGTACTGGGAGGTCTGGAAGTTCTTCGGCATGTCCGGATAGAAGTAGTTCTTCCGGGCGAAGCGGCACCACTCGGCGATCTCGCAGTTCAGCGCGAGACCGATCTTGATGGCCGACTCGACGCCGATCGCGTTGACGACGGGCAGCGAGCCGGGCAGACCGAGGCAGGTGGGGCAGGTCTGCGAGTTGGGCTCGGCGCCCAGCTCGGTCGAACAGCCGCAGAACATCTTGGTCTTGGTGCCGAGCTCGACATGGACCTCAAGGCCCATGACGGGGTCGTACGAGGCGAGAGCTTCCTCGTACGAGAGCAGTTCGGTGTAGGTGCTCACGGTGAAACTTTCCCTCTCAGCCCAGCAGGACGTCGTCGTCGCCGAGGCGCTTCAGCTCGCGGTACAGGATCGCGAGGCCGGTAGCGATGGCGGCGGCGGACACAACGGCGTCGACCAGCTTCAGCATGTCGTGGTCGGTGCGGGCCCTGCGGGCCTGCTTGATCACGCTGATGGCACCGAAGGCGGTGGTGCCGATCGACAGGTACGTACCGGACTTGGACTTCTTGAAGCCCTTGGCCTTGGACAGCGCACTCGAACTCACAGCGACGGAGCCTCCTCAAGCAGCGGGTGACCCCAGCGCGCGACGAAGGCGGCCTCGACGGCGGCGCCGACCTTGTACAGGCGGTCGTCCTTCATGGCGGGGGCGATGATCTGCAGGCCGACCGGGAGACCGTCCTCCGGGGCCAGGCCGCAGGGGAGCGACATGGCGGAGTTGCCGGCCAGGTTGGTCGGGATGGTGCACAGGTCCGCGAGGTACATCGCGAGCGGGTCGTCGGTGCGCTCACCGATCGCGAAGGCGGTGGTGGGCGTGGTCGGGGAGACGATCACGTCGACCTGCTCGAAGGACTTCTCGAAGTCCTTCGTGATGAGCGTGCGGACCTTCTGGGCCGAGCCGTAGTACGCGTCGTAGTAGCCGGAGCTGAGCGCGTACGTGCCGAGGATGACGCGGCGCTTGACCTCGTCGCCGAATCCGGCTTCGCGGGTGAGCGCGGTGACGTCCTCGGCGGACCTGGTGCCGTCGTCGCCGACGCGCAGGCCGTAGCGCATGGCGTCGAAGCGGGCCAGGTTGGAGGAGCACTCGGACGGCGCGATCAGGTAGTACGCGGCCATCGCGAGGTCGAAGGAGGGGCAGTCCAGCTCGACGATCTCGGCGCCCAGCTCCTTGAGGAGCTCGACGGACTCGTTGAAGCGCTGGACGACACCGGCCTGGTAGCCCTCGCCGGCGAACTGCTTGACCACGCCGACGCGCATGCCGGCGACGGAGCCGTTGCGGGCCGCCTCGACGACCGGCGGGACCGGGGCGTCGATGGAGGTGGAGTCCAGCGGGTCGTGGCCGGCGATGACCTCGTGCAGGAGCGCGGCGTCCAGGACCGTACGGGCGCAGGGCCCGCCCTGGTCGAGGGAGGACGAGAACGCGACCATGCCGTAGCGGGAGACGCCGCCGTAGGTCGGCTTGACGCCGACGGTGCCGGTCACGGCGGCGGGCTGGCGGATGGAGCCGCCGGTGTCCGTGCCGATGGCCAGGGGCGCCTGGAAGGCGGCGAGCGCGGCCGCGGAACCGCCGCCGGAGCCGCCGGGGATCCGGGTGAGGTCCCAGGGGTTGCCGGTGGGGCCGTAGGCGCTGTTCTCGGTGGAGGACCCCATGGCGAACTCGTCCATGTTGGTCTTGCCGAGGATGACGACGTCGGCTTCCTTCAGCTTGCGCGTCAGGGTGGCGTCGTAGGGCGGGATCCAGCCTTCGAGGATCTTCGAACCGACGGTGGTCGGGACCCCGACGGTGGTGAAGATGTCCTTGAGGGCGAGCGGGACACCGGCGAGCGGGCCCAGCTTCTCGCCGTTCGCGCGCTTGGCGTCGACGGCGCGCGCCTGGGCGAGGGCGCCCTCGCGGTCCACGTGGAGGAAGGCGTGCACCTTCTCGTCGGTGGCGTCGATCCGGGCCAGGTGGGCCTCGGTGACCTCGACGGCCGTGAGCTCGCCGGAAGCGATCTTCTCGGCGGTCTCGGCGGCCGTGAGCTTGATGATCTGGTCAGCCATGATGATTAGTCCTCCCCCAGGATCTGCGGCACCTTGAAACGCTGCTGCTCCTGGGCGGGAGCGCCGGAAAGCGCCTGCGCGGGGGTGAGCGACGGACGGACCTCGTCCGCGCGCATGACGTTCGTCAGCGGCAGCGGGTGGGAGGTCGGCGGGACGTCTTGGTCGGCGACCTCGGAAACGCGGGCGACCGCGCCGATGATGTCGTCGAGCTGTCCGGCGAAGTGGTCGAGCTCTTCGCCGGACAGCTCCAGACGTGCCAGCCGAGCGAGGTGGACGACCTCCTCGCGCGTGATGCCAGGCATGCAGCGATCCTCTGGGGGTGGTGAGTGTGTAGGTTTCGGCCCCAATCCTATGGGGCCAGCCCCCCGACCCACGAAACGGTTACCCCACCGGTCCCCGCGGCCTCGTTACGCGGTGGGGGTTTCCGCCGCGGCGGCGGCCGTGAGCTCGGCCGTGATGTCCGCCGGGCGGCGCCAGCCGCGCTCGCCCCGGGCCAGTAGCCACGCCGTCGCCTCCTGCGGCGGCATCGCGGCCGCGACCAGCCAGCCCTGGACGGCGTCGCAGCCCAGATCGCGCAGGCGCTCCCACGTCTCGTCGTCCTCGACGCCCTCGGCGACGACCAGCAGGCCCAGCGAATGCGCCAGGTCGACCGTGCAGCGGACGATCTCCGCGTCCTGGGCGTCCACCGCCAGCCTGGCCACGAAGGAGCGGTCGATCTTCAGCTCGCTCACCGGGAGGCGGCGCAGGTGGACCAGCGAGGAGTAGCCCGTGCCGAAGTCGTCCAGGGACATCTTCACGCCGTGGCCCGTCAGGCCCGCCATGGTGTCGGCCGCCCGCTGGGGGTCTTCCAGCAGGACGTGTTCCGTTATCTCCAGCTGGAGACCGCTGGCAGGGACCCCGTGCCGCGCCAGCCGGGCGGCGACCGCCCCCGCGAACCCCGGGGTGTGGACGTCGCGCGGCGACACGTTCACGGCCACCGGGACCTTCAGGCCCTGCGCCCGCCAGCGCGCGACCTGCGCCAGGGCCGTCTCCAGGACGTACTCCGTCAGGTGCGGCATCAGGCCCGAGGTCTCGGCGATGGCGATGAACTCGTCCGGAGGGACCCGGCCGCGCTCCGGGTGCACCCAGCGGACCAGTGCCTCCAACCCCGCGACGTGCCCGTCGAAGCGGACCTTCGGCTGGTAGTGGAGTTCCACTTCACCCGCGTCCAGGGCCCGGCGGAGGTCACCCAGCAGGCCGAGCCGGTCGGGCGTGTTGCTGTCCCGCTTGGACTCGTACACCTCCACGCCCGTCCGGTCCCGCTTCGCCTGGTACATCGCGACGTCGGCCCGCCGCAGCAGCCCCTCCGCGTCCAGCGCGTGGTCCGGGAAGACGGCCAGGCCCGCGCTCGCCTCCAGCACCAGCGTCAGCCCGTCCAGGTCCAGCGGCGAGCTGAGCTCCGCGACCAGGTGGCGGGCGACCCGCTGCGCGCTCGTCGTGGAGTCGGCGACGGGCAGCAGCACCGCGAACTCGTCGCCGCCCAGCCGCGCCGCCTCCGCGTCCGGCGGCAGCGCCTGCCGCAGCCGGTCCGCGATCTGGAGGAGCAGCCGGTCACCGGCCAGGTGCCCGAGCGTGTCGTTGACGGCCCGGAACCTGTCCAGGTCGATCAGCACGAGGGCCGACCGGGTGCCCAAACGTTCAGCCTCGTCCAGCGCGGTCCAGGCCCGCTCCAGCAGCCACTGCCGGTTCGGCAGCCCGGTCAGCGGGTCCCGCAGCTGTTCCTCGGCGCGCGCCCGGGCGATCCACAGCGTGGAGTCCAGCGCGATCAGCGGTACGGCGAACAGCGGCAGCAGCACCGGCAGGCTGAGGGCGACGACGCAGATCAGCGGGGCGATGCCGAGCAGCGCGACGGCCACCAGGGCCTGGCGGAGCAGGGCGGTGCGGGCGACCGTGGGCAGCCCGCCGCCGGGCTGGTTCAGCGCCAGCCACAGCACGATGCGGGTGACGACCAGGTACGCGACGGCGGTCAGGATCACCTCGGGGACCGCGCCGATCCCCCAGGTGTCGGGGCGCCAGGGCGCGGCCACGCTGGCCAGGTCGCCGAACGCGGCCAGGACGAGGGCGCCGGCGCCGATGCCGAGGATGTCGACGGAGCCGTGCAGCAGCCCGAGGCGCCAGCGGTGCCGGCGCGCGGCACCGACCAGGGTGACCACCGCCAGCGAGACGAGTCCGGCCGGGACCCATCCGTAGAGGAGGAGGGAGCCGAGGGTGAGGGCGGCTCCCGATCCGGTGCCGCCCCACCAGCGGTCCCGGCCGAGGGCGACGAGGTGGCCGACGATGATGCCGGTGAGCAGCGCGAGGGCCCAGCCCACCGTCCCGCCGGGGAACAGGGCTTGACGGTCGGTCAGCGCGATGACGACGCCGGTGAGGAGCAGTGTGGCGGCGAGGCCCACGACGGCGTAGGGCAGCACGGCGCGCTGTCCGGAGCCGCCCGTACGGGTTTCGGGCGAGCGGCGGTCCGGCGTCCTGGGACCCAGGAATCCGAGCCGTCCCGTCCGCATGGAAGGGAGTTCCCCGCCGAAATCAGGTGACGGGTCGGCGCTATCGGTGGGTTTCATGCCCGTCCCTCTCACAGCCGGCGATGCCGATGCCACGCGATGGCGCCGATGTCATGCCATCACGGCTGGAATCGCCTCACGCAGCCGTGCACGACAGGCGCCCCCCTCAACAGTAGGACGCGAGAGGCTCCCAGGGGCAGCGGTCGGCGGCGGTTGCCCGAATGCGACCCAGCCATCCTCATCAGTACGGTATCCGCCGAACGGGTGAGTTTGGACCAGGCCCCTCGGGCCACCCATCCGATGATCCGACAGCTCACCGCCCTGCCACCAGCCCTGTACCAGCCGTTTACCACCGGCCGCCGCGCCCGGCGTGCGCCCGCCCGTACGGCCGCACGCCACGCATCCGTTCGCCTCCGTTACTCCCTCGGGGCGGCGCGCGTCGGGGCCGCTACTCCGCCGCGGCGCCGCCGTCCACCGGGAGGGCGGCCTCGCGGGCCGCGTCCGGGCCCTGTTCCAGCAGCACCGCGAAGCCCGCGTCGTCGAGGATGGCCAGCTTCAGCTGCACGGCCTTGTCGTACTTGGAGCCCGGGTTGTCGCCGACCACGACGAACGAGGTCTTCTTGGAGACGGAACCGGTCACCTTGGCGCCGCGGCTCTGCAGGGCCTCCTTGGCGCCGTCCCGGGTGTGGCTCTCCAGGGTGCCGGTGACGACGACGGTCAGGCCTTCCAGGGGGCGCGGGCCCTCCTCCTCGCCGGAACCTTCCTCCTCCATCCGGACGCCGGCTTCCCGCCACTTGCGCAGGATCTCCTGGTGCCAGTCGACGGCGAACCATTCCTTGAGGGAGGCGGCGATGATGGCGCCGACCCCGTCGGTGGCGGCCAGTTCCTCCTCCGTCGCCTGCTCGATGCGCTCGATGGAGCGGAACTCGCGGGCGAGGGCCTCGGCCGCGACCGGCCCGACGTGACGGATCGACAGGCCGTTGATGACGCGGGCCAGCGGGCGCTCCTTGGCGGCCGCGATGTTCTCCAGCATCGCCAGGGCGTTCTTCTTCGGCTCGCCCTTCTGGTTGGCGAAGACGGTGACGATCTTCTCCTCGCCCGTCTTCGGATCCCGCTTGGGCAGGCCGCTGTCACCGTCGAGCACGTACGCCTTGATGGGCAGCAGGTCCTCGATGGTGAGGCCGAAGAGGTCGCCCTCGTCGCGCAGCGGCGGTTCGGCCGGCTCCAGCGGGTTGGTGAGGGCGGCCGCGGCCACCGCGCCGAAGTTCTCGATGTCCAGGCACTGCCGGCCGCCGAGGTAGAAGAGCCGCTCGCGCAACTGGGCGGGGCAGGTCTGCCCGTTGGGGCAGCGGAGGTCGATGTCGCCCTCCTTCATCGGCCGCAGCGGCGTCCCGCACTCGGGGCACTCGGCCGGCATCACGAACTCGCGCTCGCTGCCGTCCCGCAGGTCCACGACGGGGCCGAGGATCTCGGGGATCACGTCGCCGGCCTTGCGCAGGACGACGGTGTCGCCGATGAGCACGCCCTTGGCCTTGACGACCTCCTGGTTGTGCAGGGTGGCGAACTCGACCTCCGAGCCGGCCACGGTCACCGGCTCGACCTGGGCGTACGGGGTGACGCGGCCGGTGCGGCCGACGCCGACCTTGATGTCCACCAGCTTGGTGTTGACCTCTTCGGGGGCGTACTTCCAGGCGATGGCCCAGCGCGGTGCGCGTGCGGTGGAGCCGAGGCGGCCCTGGAGCGGGATCTCGTCGAGCTTGACGACGACGCCGTCGATCTCGTGTTCCACGGAGTGCCGGTTCTCGCCGAAGTGCGCGATGAACTCGCGGACCTCGGCGAGCGAGGAGACGACTCTGTTGTGTCTCGCGGTGGGCAGGCCCCACTCCCTCAGCAGCTCGTACGCGTGCGACAGCTTGTCGATGTCGAAGCCCTCGCGCGCGCCGATGCCGTGCACCACCATGTGCAGCGGGCGGCTCGCGGTGATCTTCGGGTCCTTCTGGCGCAGCGAACCGGCCGCCGCGTTGCGCGGGTTGGCGAAGGGCTTGCCCTCCGTCTCCACGAGGCGCGCGTTGAGCTCCTCGAACTTCTCCATCGGGAAGAAGACCTCGCCGCGGATCTCCACGAGGGCCGGGATCCGGTCGCCCGCCAGGCGGTCCGGGATCTCCGCGATGGTGCGGACGTTGGGCGTGATGTCCTCGCCGGTGCGGCCGTCGCCGCGGGTGGCGGCCCGGGTGAGGCGGCCGTGCTCGTAGGTGAGGTTCACGGCGAGGCCGTCGACCTTCAGCTCGCACAGGTAGTGGTAGTCCGAGGTGTTGGCGTCCCGGGCCACCCGCTCGGCCCAGGCCGCCAGTTCCTCGTCGTCGAAGGCGTTGTCGAGGGAGAGCATCCGCTCGCGGTGCTGGACGGAGGCGAAGTCCGTCTCGTACGCCCCGGCCACCTTCTGGGTGGGCGAGTCGGGCGTGCGCAGCTGCGGGTACTGCTCCTCCAGCGCCTCAAGGGAGCGCAGCAGCTGGTCGAACTCGGCGTCGCTGACGACCGGCTGGTCGTTCACGTAGTACCGGAAGCGGTGCTCCTCGACCTGTTCGGCGAGCAGCGCGTGCTGTTCGCGCACCGCCGCCGGTACCGCCGCGTCGCCGGCCTGCTTCTGTTCGGCTGCCATGCCGTGTCCTCCCGTGGCCCGTCTCAGTCCATCACTCAGGGTTGTCGGCGAGCGACCTCGCCGCCCTGACGCAGTGCGCCTGCACCGCGCGGGCGTAGGCGGGCGAAGCGCCCGCCAGACCGCACGACGGAGTGACCACGACGGACTCCGCGAGGGTCCCCGGGGCCAGCCCCAGCCTGCGCCAAAGCTTCCTGACACCCATGACGCTACCGCCCGGGTCCGACAACGGGCCGTCCACGCCGGGCACCACTCCGGCGAACAGCTTCGTGCCGCCTTCGACGGCCTCACCGATGGCCTCGTCCTCGCGCTCGGTGAGCAAGGAGAAATCGAACGACACGCCCGCGGCCCCGGCCCGGCGCAGCAGTCCGAAGGGGACCTCGGGCGCGCAGGAGTGGACGATGACCTCGCCGTCGTGGACGGCGAACAGCTCGCGCAGGGTGGCCTCGACGACCTGCCGGTCGACGGCCCGGTACGTCCGGTAGCCGCTGGCGGAGCGGATCCGGCCGAGCAGGACGGCGGTCAGCGACGGTTCGTCGTACTGGAGCACGATCTCGGCGCCGGGGATCCGCTTGCGCACGTCGGCGAGGTGCTCGCGGACTCCCTCGGCGAGGGAGGCGGCCAGGTCACGGCAGGCGCCGGGGTCCTGGAGCATGGCCTCGCCGCCGTGCAGTTCCAGGGAGCCGGCCAGCGTCCAGGGCCCGACGGCCTGGACCTTCAGCCTGCCCTCGTAGCCCTGGGTGAACTCCTCCAGGGCGTCGAGGTCCTCGCCGAGCCAGGAGCGGGCGCGCTTGCTGTCGCGGCCGGGGCGGTCGCTGATCCGCCAGCCGCTGGGCTCGACGTGGGCGTACATGTCGACGAGCAGCCCGAGGGAGCGGCCGATCATGTCGGCGCCGGGGCCGCGCGCGGGCAGTTCCGCGAGGTGGGGGAACTCCTCGAAGGAGCCGGTGACGGTCTTGGCGGCCTCGCGGGCGTCGCCGCCGGGCAGGGAGCCGACTCCGGTGGCGCCGGCGGTCATCGGCCCGGCCTCACGGACAGGTCGGCGATCTCGGCGTCGCGGGGCAGGTCCACGGCCATGAGGACCGTGGTCGCCACCGACTCGGGGTCGATCCAGCGCTCGGGGTCGTACTCCTTGCCCTCCTGCGAATGCACCTTGGCCTGCATGGGGCTGGCGGTGCGGCCCGGGTAGACGGAGGTCACGCGGATGCCGTTCGGCTTCTCCTCGGCGCGCAGGGCGTCGGCGAGGGCCTTGAGGCCGTGCTTGGAGGCGCCGTACGCGCCCCATTCGGCGTGGGCGGTGAGGCCGGCGCCGGAGTTCACGAAGACGACGGTGGCCTGCGAGGCCCGCAGGGTGGGCAGCAGCAGCCGGGTCACCTCGGCGGGGGCGATCAGGTTGACGTTGAGCTGCTGGTGCCAGGTCTTGGGGCGCAGCTCGCCGACGGGGCCGAGGTCGACGATGCCGGCGATGTGCAGGAGGGAGTCGATCCGCTCGGGGACGGCCTGCTTGGAGAACGCCCATGACAGCCGGTCGGGGTCGGCGAGGTCTCCGACGAGCGCGCGCGAGCCGGGGTACCGGTCGACGAGCTGCTTGCCGCGGGCGGCGTCGCGGGCGAGCAGGACGAGGTCGTCGCCGCGGGCGTGCAGGCGGGCCGCGACGGCGGCGCCGATGCCGGAGCCGGCGCCGGTGATCAGGTGAGTAGCCATGCCGCCATGCTCGCACCCCGGCCCGCCCCCCGATTCACGCGCGGGGCCGGGGCCCGTTCCCGCGGCCCCGGCCCGGGCGCCGAGGCCGCGGGCGGCCCCGGGGGCGATCGCCTCCGGGGCCGCCTGCGGGGTCGCCTGCGGGGTCGCCTGCGGGCGTGCGGATCAGCCCGCGAGGTAGGCGCGGATGACGGTCACCTCCGCCTTGTTGCCCGAGCCGTCGGTGACGGTGGCGCGCAGGGAGACCGAGGCGCCCTTCGCCGGGGTCTTCACGCTGACCTTGCCGGCCTTCACGGGGAGCGGCTGCCAGGTGTAGCCCTCGTCGTAGGAGACCTGGGCGGTGACCGGGGCCGCGGCCGCCGGGCCCTCGGCGGTGACCGGGAACGTCGCCGTGCGGCCCGCGGGCAGGGTGCCGTCCGGCGCGGGGCGGGCGTCGAAGCGGACGGAGGAGACGGGGAGCGCGGTGGGCGCGGCCGTCTCCTTCGAGCGGAACCACCAGGTCGCCGTCACCTTGGACGAGGTCCCGGAGAGCTCGGGCCGCAGCTGCGTGGTCGTGGTCAGCTTGTACGCCGCGTCGCCCGCCGGGACCGTGAAGGGCCCGCTCGACGCCAGCGGGGCCTGGCTGCGGCCCGCGACGACGCCGTCGCGGTAGAGGACCGTGCTGCCGGTGGCCGCGAACCAGTCGCCCGGGTGGCCGGCGCCGTCCGCCAGCAGCGGCACGGAGCCGGTGATCTCGTTGCCCTTCCGGGAGACTCCGTGGCCGGCGTCCACGCGGGGTGCGAGGACGGCCGTGCCCAGGCGCTCGTGGTAGGTGCGGCCGCCGGTGAGGGTGCGCCCGCTCTCGGCGGCGTACCAGGCGTCCTCGATCGGGAAGCCGTTCTCGTCCTGGCCGCCGCTCTGGGTGAAGGAGAGGTCCCACTTCACCTGGTCGAGCGTCGACACGTAGACCGTGGCCGTGGTCGGCAGCGGCCGCCGGATCGACAGGGAGGTCGAGGAACTGCTGCCCGGGAGGTTGCCGAGCGCGGTGAGCGCGCCCTCCTTGCCCGGGGCCGAGCCGCCCTGTTCGACGGTGAGGACCGCCAGGTCGCGTGCCTTCAGGTGGCGGGTGTAGCCGGTGGCGAGGGCGCGTACGGGGCCGCCGAGGACGGCGTGGTACTCCGCCGAGGCGCCGTCCCGCCAGTGCACGTCCCACTGCTGGCTGAGCGTGCCCGCCGCGGGCGCCGGGCCGAGCTGGCGGGTGCGGAACCCGGTGAGCGAGTCGAGCCAGAAGCCGAAACCGTACTCGGCGTCGCCCTCGCGCAGGGTGTACGAGGGCATCGCGAACTGGGCGACCGCCGAGGTGGCGGGGACCGTGATGTCCACGGGCCTGGTGGTGCGCGCGTCGAGCGTCACCGTGGTGTCACCGGTGATGTCGAGCCGGGGCTGGACGATCCAGTCGGCGCCCTTGGTCAGGTCGAGCGGGTCGACGGCGAGGGACGCGTCGAGCAGGTACCCGCCCTTGGGGACGCGCAGTTTGACGGTGCCGGAGGCGTCGTACGCCTCGAAGCGCAGGGCGCTCGCACCGCCCTTGACGCCCTGGAGGGTGGTGCCGTAGTTCTTCGTCGGCTTCCCGTCCCGCCCGAGGTGACGCAGCGTCACATCATAGGACTCGGGCTCGCGTTCGACCACGGCGCCGGTACGGACGCTCTGCTCGCCGCCCGCCGCCGTCGCGACCGCGTACGCGCTGTAGGTGCCGTCCAGGGTCCCGCCGAGGCGGGTGTCGGCGCTCAGCGTGGTCTCGGCGGTCCCGCCCGCCGGGACGGTGAGCCGCCGGGCGCCGAGGGTGAAGAAGCCCTCGGGCGCGGGCTTGCCGTCGGGGCCGCTGCCGGTGACGGCGAGGTCGAGGGTGACGGGCGTGCCGCCGAGGTTGCGGTACGTGATCTTCCGCGACTGCGGGGTGTCGTCGGCGTGCGGCCAGCGCTGCGTGCCGAAGCTCAGCGCCGCTTCCTGGGCGACCACGCTCTGGCGCAGCGCGGCGTCGACGGCGATCCGGCCGGTGCCCTGCTGGAACGGGGTGTACGCCGCGCCCTTGGCGGAGGCGGTCAGCGCGCCCTTGAGCTCCGCGCCCTTCCAGGCGGGGTGCTGCTGCTTGAGCAGGGCGGCGGCTCCCGCGACGTGCGGGGTGGCCATGGAGGTTCCGGAGATGGTCAGGTACCCGGGCGGGTTCTGGCCTGTCTCGCGGTCGATGACGCTGCCGGGGGCGGCGGCCGCGGTGATGTCGACGCCGGGGGCGGTGACGTCCGGCTTGACGGCGCCGTCGCCGGTGCGGGGGCCGGTGCTGGAGAAGTCGGCGAGGGCGTCGGCGTCGTCGACGGCGCCGACGGTGAGGGCGGCGTCGGCGCTGCCCGGGGAGTTGACGGTGCCGGGTCCGCCGCGGCCGCTGTTGCCGGCGGCGATGGCGAAGAGCACGCCCTTGTCGGCGCTGAGTTTGCCGACGGCCGCTTCGAGCGGGTCGACTTGGGCGGTGTCGGGGCCGCCGAGGCTGAGGTTGACGATGTCGGCGCCCTGGGCGACGGCCCATTCCATGCCGGCGAGGATGCCGGAGTCGTCGCCGGAGCCGTTGTCGTCGAGGACCTTGCCGTTCAGGAGTTTCGCGCCGGGCGCGACGCCCTTGAAGGCGCCGGCCGAGCGGGCGCCCGTACCGGCGGCGATGGAGGCGACGTGCGTGCCGTGGCCGAAGTGGTCCCGGGCGTCCGCGGCGGTGGAGAAGTTCTGTTCGGCGACGACCTGGCCGGCGAGGTCGGCGTGGGTGGCGTCGACGCCGGTGTCGAGGACGGCGATCTTGACGCCTGCGCCGTCGTATCCGGCGGCCCACGCCTTGTCGGCGCCGATCTGCCGGGTGCTCTTGTCGAGGGTGGCGGTGCGCACGGCGTCGAGCCAGACGGTGGCGATGCCGGGGGCGGCGGCGCGGCGGCCGGTGCCCTGCTGGGGGTCGGTCAGCGCCTCCCAGACTCCGGCGGCGTCCTCGGGGGCCGCGCTGACGGCTTCGGCGCCGAGGGTGGAGTACGTACGGGTCACCTTGAGGCCGTCGGCGGCGCGCAGGGCGGACCGGGCGGCGGGGGCGGCCCCGCCCTCGTAGCCGACGATCAGCTGGAGCCGGCCGGAGCGGCGGTCCCGGTACTCGGGGCGGCTCAGCTCGGTGACGTCGAAGAGCCGGGGGTCGAGCTTTCCGGCGCGGATCAGGGACTGGGCGTCGTAGGGCAGGACGCTGGTGTGGCCGCCCGCGCGGCGCAGCGAGACGGGTATGTGCTCGCGGCCCTTGGCGCGTTCGAGGCCGATCGGTCTGCCGGCGGCGTCGAGGACGACGCGGTCGCCGGTGACGAGGGTGATGCGGCTGGTCTTCGAGCCGGCGGCCGCCGCGGGTTGCGCGGCGGCCGGGTCGTCTGAGGAGCGCGGTGCGGGCGCGGCCGTGGCCGGGGTGGTCAGCCCCGCCGCGAGCGCGAGAGCGGCGGCCGCGGCGGCCGAGGCCGCCGCCCCCGCCCTGCCGTGATGGTTGCGCACGTGGTTCCCCCTGGGAGAAGGGTGCAGGAACCACGCAGTATGCCGAGGGAGTGACGGGGCATCAATGGGGCGTCAGAACGGCGGAGTTGGGCTGGAAGGTGCGGCGGTAGGCGATCGGTGAGATCCCGAGGCCGGCGCGCATGTGCTGGCGCAGGGAGTTGGCGGAGCCGAATCCGGCCCGGTGCGCGACCAGGTCGACCGGCAGGTCACTGGACTCCAGCAACTGGCGCGCGATCTCCAGGCGTTGGCCGGTGAGCCACTGCACCGGGGTCATGCCGACCTCGTCGCGGAAGCGCCGGGTGAAGGTGCGCAGGCTCATCCGGGCGTGCTCGGCGAGCTCGGCGAGGGTGATCGGCTCGGCGAGGCGTTCCAGGGCCCAGGCGCGGGTGGCGGTGGTCGTGGCCACGGTGGGTTCGGGGACGGGCCGGTCGATGTACTGGGCCTGGCCGCCGTCGCGCCACGGCGGTACGACGCACAGCCGGGCGGCGCGGTTGGCGGCGGCGGTGCCGTGGTCCTGGCGGACCATGTAGAGGCAGAGGTCCACGCCGGCGGCGACCCCGGCGGAGGTGAGGATGTCCCCGTCGTCGACGAAGAGGACGTCCTCGTCGAGCTTGACGCGCGGGAAGG
Organism: Streptomyces goshikiensis; assembly: GCF_014650555.1. GTDB lineage: Bacteria > Actinomycetota > Actinomycetes > Streptomycetales > Streptomycetaceae > Streptomyces > Streptomyces goshikiensis. The sequence continues at coordinate 253,971 of NZ_BMVE01000001.1, forward strand.
CGCGCTGGAAGGCGGGCGCCTTGATCCAGTGCGTGGTGGCGGGCCGGCCGTCGAGCAGCCCGGCGGCGGCGAGCACGTAGGTGCCGGTGCAGATCGACACCAGCCGGGTGCCGGGGCGGATCGCGGCGAGGGCGCCGGCGAGCGGCCCGGGCAGCGGGACGCCCTGCTCCAGGGTCATCATCACGTTGGTCGGCGGGATGATCACCGTGTCGGCGGCCGCGAGGGCCTCCGGACCCGCCGAGACGCCGACGGTGAAGCCCGCGTCACTGGTCACGGGCAGGCCGTCGACGGTGCAGACGGTCACCTCGTAGAGCGGGCCGCCGTCCTCGCCGCGGGCGTTGCCGAAGACCCGGGACGGCATCCCGAGCTCGAACGGAGGGACACCTTCGAGGGCGAGTACGGCGATTTTGTGCATGGCCAGATCCTGTCACATGGTGGCCGTCCGGTCAGCACCACGCGGAGGAAAAGGCGGCGAAGCTGGTCACACCGCCGGGGAAATCCGGACGGAACAACCCGAAGGAGACACATCATGCGTGCCGTAGTCGTCAGCCAGTGGGGCGGACCCGAGGTGCTCACCGAGACCGAGACCGACCGGCCGGAGCCGGGCATGGGCGAGATCCTGGTGCGGGTCCACGCGGCCGGGGTGAACCCGGTGGACTGGAAGACCCGCGAGAGCGGCGGCCTGATCCCCTGGGGCCCGGTCCCCGCGGTCGGCTGGGACGTGTCCGGCACGGTCGAGGCGGTAGGCGGCGGGGTGACCCTGTTCCAGCCGGGCGACGAGGTCTTCGGAATGCCGCGCTTCCCGCAGCAGGCCGGGGCGTACGCGGAGTACGTGACGGCGCCCGCGCGGCACTTCGCGCGCAAGCCCGGGGGCATCGACCACGTCGGCGCGGCGGCGCTGCCGCTGGCCGCGCTGACCGCGTGGCAGGCGCTGGTGGACACGGCCGGCCTGCGGGCCGGACAGCGGGTGCTGGTGCACGCGGCGGCGGGCGGGGTCGGCCACTTCGCGGTGCAGATCGCCAAGGCGCGCGGCGCGTACGTGATCGGCACGGCCAGCGCCGGGAAGCACGAGCTGCTGCGCGAGCTGGGCGCGGACGAGGTGATCGACTACCGCTCCACGGCCTTCGAGGACGCGGTGTCCGACGTGGACATCGTGATCGACGCGATCGGCGGGGAGTACGGCGAGCGCTCGCTGAAGGTCCTCAAGGCGGGCGGCCACCTGGTGACCCTGCCGGGGCCGGACGGCGTCCCGGCCGAGGCGCCGGGCGTCCGCACCGGCTGGACGCTGGTGGAGCCGGACTACCGCGGCCTGGTGGAGATCGCGGCGCTGGTCGAGGCCGGCTCCCTGCGCCCGGTGATCGACACGGTCCTCCCCCTCGCGCAGGCGGCGAAGGCGCACGAGATCGGCGAGCAGGGCCGCACCACGGGCAAGATCGTCCTGACGGTCGTCTGACCGGCCGCGCCGCCTGACCCGCCCCCGGCAGCGGCGGCGGGCCGGACGGCGGTGGGTCAGACGGCGGCGGGGGCGGTCTCGGCGCGGGTGGTCGTCGCGATGGTGGCGGAGCCGACGACCCGGGTGCCGTCGTACAGCACGATGGCCTGGCCGGGGGCGACGCCGCGGACCGGCTCGGAGAAGCGGACCCGCAGCTCCTCCTCCACCAGCTCCGCGAAGACCTCGGTCTCCCCGCCGTGGGCGCGCAGCTGCGCGGTGTAGGTGCCGGGCGCGGCGGCGGTGGAGCCGCACCAGCGCGGGCGGATCGCGGTGAGCGCGGTGACGTCCAGGGCCTCGACGGGGCCGACCGTGACCGTGTTGTTCACCGGGGAGATGTCCAGGACGTAGCGCGGCTTGCCGTCCGCCGCGGGGTGCCCGATGCGCAGGCCCTTGCGCTGGCCGATGGTGAAGCCGAAGGCGCCCTCGTGGGTGCCCACCTTTTCGCCGGACTCGTCGACGATGTCGCCCTCGGCCTTGCCGAGGCGCTTCGCGAGGAAGCCCTGGGTGTCGCCGTCGGCGATGAAGCAGATGTCGTGGCTGTCGGGCTTCTTCGCGACGGCCAGACCGCGCCGCTCGGCCTCCGCGCGGATCTCTTCCTTCGTCGTCAGGGTGTCGCCGAGCGGGAACAGCGCGTGCGCGAGCTGCTTCTCGTCGAGGACGCCGAGGACGTAGGACTGGTCCTTGGCCATGTCGGAGGCCCGGTGCAGCTCGCGCGAGCCGTCCTCGTTCAGGACGACGGTGGCGTAGTGGCCGGTGCAGACCGCGTCGAAGCCGAGGGCGAGCGCCTTGTCGAGCAGCGCCGCGAACTTGATCTTCTCGTTGCAGCGCAGGCAGGGGTTCGGGGTGCGCCCGGCCTCGTACTCGGAGATGAAGTCCTCGACGACGTCCTCGCGGAAGCGCTCGGCGAGGTCCCAGACGTAGAAGGGGATGCCGATGACGTCGGCGGCGCGGCGGGCGTCGCGGGAGTCCTCGATCGTGCAGCAGCCGCGCGCGCCGGTCCGGAACGATTGCGGGTTCGCGGAGAGCGCCAGGTGGACGCCGGTCACGTCGTGCCCGGCTTCGGCCGCGCGGGCGGCGGCGACGGCGGAGTCCACGCCGCCGGACATGGCGGCCAGGACGCGAAGGGGGCGGGCGGTGCGCGGCAGGTTCTCAGTCATAGCGCCTTCCAGAGTACGGGGGAACCGAGCGGGGTCACAGCGCGTTATCGGGTTCGGGGGGTGGATCGCATGGTGCGGATGGGTCGCAGGGCGGTGTTGTTCGGAGGGCTCGGGGTGCTCGCGGTGGCGGGGATCGCCGCGCGGGATGAGATCGAGCGCGCGTGGTGGCTGCTGCCGGGGGTGTCCAAGCCCCGCAAGGAGGGCGAGCTGGACCACGCGGGCGCGAGCTGGACGTCGGCGTCGCCGGCGAACTGGCGGATGGCGGACCGGCCCGACGACTACCGGGTGGACCGGATCGTCGTGCATGTCACACAGGGCAGCTTCGAATCGTCGGTGGACGCCTTCAAGAACCCGTGGCACAAGGCGTCGGCGCACTACATAGTCCGCCAGGACGGCCACGTCGAGCAGATGGTGCGCGAGCTGGACATCGCCTTCCACGCGGGCAACCGCTCGATGAACGAGCGCAGCGTCGGCATCGAGCACGAGGGGTTCGTGGACCGGCCGAAGGACTTCACGGACGAGATGTACGCGGCTTCGGCGCGGCTCGCGGCCGACGTCTGCCACCGGTACGGCATACCGGTGGACCGAAGACACATACTCGGCCACTCCGAGGTGCCGGGCGCCGACCACACGGACCCGGGCAGCCACTGGGACTGGGACCGCTACATCCGCATGGTCGGCGAGGCGCTGGCGGCGACGGCCGCCTAGCTGAGACCTGCCGTCCGGGCCCGCTCGACGGCGGGGCCGATGGCGGCGGCCACGGCCGCGACGTCCTCCCGGGTGGAGGTGTGCCCGAGCGAGAACCGCAGGGTGCCGCGCGCGAGCTGCGGGTCGGTGCCGGCGGCGAGCAGGACGTGGCTCGGCTGGGCCACGCCCGCGGTGCAGGCGGAACCGGTGGAGCACTCGATGCCCTGCGCGTCCAGGAGGAGCAGCAGGGAGTCGCCCTCGCAGCCGGGGAAGCTGAAGTGGGCGTTGGCCGGGAGCCGGTCCACGGGGTCTCCGCCGAGGACGGCGTCGGGCACCTCCCGCAGCACGGCGGCGACGAGCTCGTCGCGCAGGGCCCCGATCTCGGCGGCGAACCGCTCGCGCCGCTCGGCGGCGAGGACGGCGGCCACCGCGAAGGCGGCGATGGCGGGCACGTCGAGGGTCCCGGAGCGGACGTGGCGCTCCTGCCCGCCGCCGTGCAGGACGGGGACGGGGGTCTGGTCGCGGCCGAGCAGCAGCGCGCCGATGCCGTAGGGGCCGCCGACCTTGTGGCCGCTGACGGTCATCGCGGCGAGCCCGCTGTCCCCGAAGCGGACGTCGAGCTGACCGAGGGCCTGGACGGCGTCGGAGTGCAGCGGGATGCCGAACTCGGCCGCGATGGCGGCCAGTTCCCGCACCGGCATGACCGTGCCGATCTCGTTGTTGGCCCACATCACGGTGGCGAGCGCGACATCGCCCGGGTCGCGCGCGATCGCCTCGCGGAAGTCGGCGGGGTGCACTCTGCCGTACCGGTCGACGGGCAGGTACTCGACCCGGGCGCCTTCGTGCTCGGCGAGCCAGTGGACGGCGTCGAGGACGGCGTGGTGCTCGACGGGGCTGGCGAGCACCCGGATCCGGGCGGGGTCGGCGTCGCGGCGGGCCCAGTACAGCCCCTTGACGGCGAGGTTGTCGGCCTCCGTGCCGCCGGCGGTGAACACCACCTCGCTCGGGCGCGCGCCGAGCGCTTCTGCGAGGGCCTCGCGGGACTCCTCGACGGTGCGGCGGGCGCGGCGGCCGGCGGCGTGGAGTGAGGACGCGTTACCCGTGGCGGCGAACTGCGCGGTCATCGCCGCGGCGGCCTCCGGCAGCATCGGAGTGGTGGCGGCGTGGTCGAGGTAGGCCATGATCCCCCGATTCTACGAGCCCCCCACCACCCCCCACCCCCGGGTGCCCCCACGGCCGCCCGCACCCGCGCCCCAAACACCGGCGGGGCTGAACGTACCGGCCGGCGGCGGGGGTGGGGCGGGGTGTTGTCCGGGACGTAAAACGTGATTTGTGGCGCGGAAGGGTGCCGCACGGCGGAAGCGTCCGACCAGGCGCCATAAATCATGCAGTCCCGGACAACACCCCGCCCCGCCCCCGACGCCGGCCCCAACCCGGCCCCAGCCCGGCCCGGCGGCACACCGTCCGGGGCTCCGCCCCGGGGAAGGCTCCCCCACCCCGCCCTTTCGCCGTTTCCCGGGCTCCGCCCGGACCCGGTCCTCAAGCGCCGGACGGGCTGAATGGGGCCCCGGACCCGGTCCACAGACGCCGGACGGGCTCAATGGGGCTCCCGGACCCCGGCCGGCAAACGCCGGACGGGCTGGATCTTGGCCGGCCTACCTCGGGGCGCGAGCCAGCTGGCGCGACTGCGCCACCAGGCGGTCCTCCGAGTCCCAGACCTCGGCGTCCTCCTCCAGGAACCCGCCCGCCAGGTTCCGCGTGGTGATCGCGACCCGCAGCGGCCCCGCCGCCGGCCGGCGGCGGATGTGGGTCGTCAGCTCCACGGTCGGGGCCCACCCGACCAGCCCCAGATCGAACGCGGTCGGCGGCAACGCGTCCACCACCAGCAGCAGCGACAGCGCATCCGCGTCCCGCCCGTCCGCCAGCTCGAACCAGGACCGCATCTCGCCCTTCCCCGAGGGCGCACCCACCGCCCAGCCCGCCGTCGCCGGGTCCAGCCGCAGCCGGAGCCGGTCCACGATCGCGGAACTCCCGGGGATCGGGGCCGGCCCCGCCTCGGCCCCGAGGCAGTCCTCGTACGCCGGGATGACCGGCGGCAGCGCCGTCGTCCGGACATCGTCCGGCAGCGCGTCGAGGTCGCCGTACGACGCGAGCACCCGGATGCGCTCGACCTCGGCGCCGTTCTCGTCGAACTGGAACAGCGACGCCTGCCCGGTCGACAGCGTGCGCCCGGCGCGCACCAGCTGCGTGCGGATCACCGCGGGCCCGGGCGCCGACGCGCTCAGGTAGTGCGCCGAGACCGTGAACGGGTCCGCGTGCGGCAGGGCCTGCGAGAGGGCCCGCCCGACCATGGCCAGCAGGTATCCGCCGTTGACGGCGGTGATGATCGTCCAGCCGGCGGAGAGCTCCGCGTCGTACACCCCGGGCTCGTCCGCGCGCGCGGACAGGGCGGTGTCGCGGTCGAACTCACTGTCTCCGATGGTGGCGGTTGCGGTGGCCGGGGCCGATGCCGATGCGGCTGCTGCGTGTGACATGAAAAGACCGTACACCGCGAAGCTACTAAGCGGTAGCTTTCTAAAACTACGGTTCCTCGGCCACCGCGGACCGCCGGTTCCAGGCCAGCGGCGCCCGCCAGTGGTAGCGGATCGCGAGGAGCCGCAGCACGAAGGTCGTGATGATCGCGAGCCCGGTGGTGAGCGGGTTCAGCATCCCCACGCCGATGAACACGGCCACCATCGACGCGCCCACGATCGCGGGCACGGCGTACATCTCCCGGTCGCGCAGCAGCGACGGCACCTCGTTGACCAGCATGTCGCGCAGCACGCCGCCGCCGACCGCCGTCGCGAGCCCGAGCGAGGCGGAGGCGGTGAGGCCGAGGCCGAACTCGTACGCCTTGGTGGTGCCGGTGACGCAGAACAGCGCGAGGCCGGCCGCGTCGAACACGTTGATCGCCCGGTTGATCCGCTGCACCTCGGGGTGGAGGAAGAAGACGATCGCCGCCGCGACCAGCGGGGTCACGAAGAAGCTGAGCTCACCGAAGGCGGCGGGCGGTACCGCGCCGATGACGAGGTCGCGGAAGAGGCCGCCGCCGAGGGCGGTGACCAGGGCGAGGACGCAGATGCCGAAGACATCGAAGTTCTTGCGGACGGCGAGCAGCGCACCCGCGGTGGCGAAGACAAAAATGCCCGCGAGGTCCAGGGCGTGCTGGATGCCCGGCGGGAAGAGATCGTGAGGCACGGCCCCATTGTCCGGTACGCCCGCCCCCGCGCCACACACACGTACGGCGCCCACACACCCGTACACCAGCCACATCCGCCCCACGGCCGGACGCCCGGCCGGGCGCGCGTACGGCCCCGGGGGCATCCCCCGGGGCCGTACGCCCTGCAACCCGTACGCCCACGCTCGGCGCTCGTGACCCGCTCCCGCCCCGCTACGGCGTCGGCGTGTCCAGCGCGTCGGAGGCGCCCGGGAGGGCCTTGTCGTCCGGGACCAGGTCCGGCGCGTTCTCCGGGTGGTGGCACGCCACCTGGTGGCCCGTCTTCAGCGCCAGCAGCGGCGGGTCCTGCGTCTTGCAGATCTCCGTCGCCTTCCAGCACCGGGTGTGGAAGCGGCAGCCGCTCGGCGGCGAGATCGGCGAGGGCACGTCGCCCTTGAGCAGGATGCGGCCGCTCTTCACGCCGCGCCGCCGCGGGTCCGGCACCGGCACCGCCGACATCAGCGCGTTCGTGTAGGGGTGCATCGGCGCCCCGTACAGCGACTGGCGGTCCGCCAGCTCGACGATCTTGCCGAGGTACATCACCGCGATCCGGTCCGACACGTGCCGGATGACCGACAGGTCGTGCGCGATGATCACGTACGTGAGGCCGAGCTCCTGCTGGAGGTCGTCCAGCAGGTTGACCACCTGGGCCTGGATCGACACGTCGAGCGCGGAGACGGGCTCGTCGGCCACCACCAGCTTCGGCTTCAGGGCCAGCGCCCGGGCGATGCCGATGCGCTGCCGCTGGCCGCCCGAGAACTCGTGCGGGTAGCGGTTGTAGTGCTCCGGGTTCAGGCCCACCAGCGACAGCAGCCGCTGGACCTCCGCCTTCAGGCCGCCCTCGGGGGTGACCCCCTGGAGTTTGAAGGGGGCGCTGACGATGGTGCCGACCGTGTGGCGCGGGTTCAGCGAGCCGTACGGGTCCTGGAAGATCATCTGCACGTCACGGCGCAGCGGGCGCATGCCCGCCACCCCCAGGTGCGTGATGTCCTTGCCCTCGAACTCGATCGTGCCGCCGGTCGGCTCCAGCAGGCGGGTGATCAGCCGGCCCATGGTCGACTTGCCGCAGCCGGACTCGCCGACGATGCCGAGGGTCTCACCTCGCCGGACGTCGAAGTCGATGCCGTCCACGGCCTTGACCGCGCCGGCCTGCCGGCGCAGCAGCCCCTTGTGGATCGGGAAGTGCTTGACCAGCCCGGTCACCTTGAGCAGCGGCTCGGGCGAGTCCACGGCCTGCGCGGGAATGGTGGCGGTGGCGGTGGCCGCGGCAGCGGCCTTCTTGTCCATCTCGGGCTTCTCGGGCTTCTCGGTCACAGCTTCGGCGCAATCTCTTCGGTCCAGATCCGGGTCCGCTCCTCATGCGACATGTGGCAGGCGGACCAGTGGTGGCCGCCGTCCTCGGCCGCCAGCTCCGGCCGCACCGTCCGCGTGACGTTGCCCTTGGGCACGTCGGCGTACGGGCAGCGCGGATTGAACGCACAGCCGCTCGGGATGTTGATGAGGCTGGGCGGCGAACCCTTGACCGGGATCAGGCGCTCGGTCTGGTCGCGGTCGATGCGCGGCATCGAGCCGAGCAGACCCCAGGTGTACGGGTGCCGGGGCTCGTAGAACACCTTCTCCGCGCTGCCGCGCTCGACGCACCGGCCGCCGTACATCACGAGGAGTTCGTCGGCCATCTCGGCGACCACGCCCAGGTCGTGCGTGATCATGATGACCGCGGAGCCGAACTCCTGCTGGAGGTCGCGGATCAGGTCCAGGATCTGCGCCTGGACGGTGACGTCCAGGGCGGTGGTCGGCTCGTCCGCGATGAGCAGCTCGGGGTTGTTGACCAGCGCCATCGCGATCATCGCGCGCTGGCGCATGCCGCCGGAGAACTCGTGCGGGTAGCTGTCGACCCGCTTGTGCGGCTCCGGGATGCCGACGCGGTCGAGGAGGTCGACCGCCCGCTTGCGGGCGGCCTTCTTGTCGACCTTGTTGTGGACCCGGTAGGCCTCGGCGATCTGCTTGCCGACGGTGAAGTACGGGTGCATCGCGGACAGCGGGTCCTGGAAGATCATCGCGATGTTCCGGCCGCGCAGCCTGCGCACCTCGTCCTCGTCGGCGGAGAGCAGCTCCTTGCCGTCCAGCCAGATCTCGCCCGAGATCCGGGCCCGCTGGCGGCCGTACTGGCCGACCCGGTGCAGGCCCATGATGCCCAGCGAGGTCACCGACTTGCCGGAGCCGGACTCGCCCACGATGCCGAGGGTCTTGCCCTTCTCCAGGCTGAAGGTGAGTCCGTCGACGGACTTGACCAGGCCGTCCTCGGTCGGGAAGTGCACCTTGAGGTCGCGGACCTCCAGGAAGGCGCGGCCCGGGGCCGGGGCGCCGCCGGGGACGGGCTCGTTCAGGGCGCCCGTCGCACCCGTCGCGCCCGTCGTGGCGCCTTTGGTCATATCGGTCATGACAGCCTCACTCGGGGGTCGATCACCGCGTACAAGAGGTCCACGACGAGGTTCGCCGCGACCACGAAGAAGGCGGAGATCAGGGTGATGCCCAGGATGACCGGCAGGTCGTGGTCGCTGATCGCGCGGACCGCGCTGTAGCCGAGCCCGTGCAGCGAGAACGTGTACTCGGTCAGGACGGCGCCGCCCATCAGGGCGCCGAGGTCCAGGCCCAGGACGGTCAGGATCGGCGTCATGGTCGAGCGCATCGCGTGCTTGCCGATGACGACGGGTTCCGTCAGGCCCTTGGCGCGCGCGGTGCGGATGTAGTCCTCGTTGAGCACTTCGAGCATCGTGGCGCGGGTGAGCCGCGCGTACATCGCCGCGTACAGGAAGGCCAGCGAGATCCACGGCAGGATCATGCCGTTGAACCAGCTGCCCGGGTCCGCGGCGAAGCTCGCCTCGGGCCGCCCGAACCAGCCGAGCTGGTCGGAGAAGAGGGCGATGGCGAGCATGCCCGTGAAGTAGATGGGGAGGGAGACGCCGGCGAGGGCGATGCCCATCGCCGAACGGTCCAGCACGGTGCCGCGCTTGAGGGCGGAGATGACGCCGGTGGCGACACCGCCGATGACCCACAGTACGACGGCGCCGGCGGCGAGCGAGAGGGTGACGGGCAGCCAGTCGGTCAGCAGCGGCCACACCTCCTGCTCGGTCTTGAAGGAGTATCCGAAGCAGGGCGCGGCGCATTGCGTGACGTCGGAGCCGTTGGCGTACGTGCGACCCGCCACCAGACCGACGACGAACTTGCCGAACTGGACGAGGATCGGGTCGTCGAGACCCATCTTCTGCCGGATGCCCTCGATGGCGGCGGGGTCGGACTGCTTTCCGACGAAGTAGAGCGCCGGATCCGTCCCGATCATCTTCGGGAAGAGGAAGAAGATTCCGAAGGTCACCAGCGTGATGACCAACAGCATGACGATGACGGCGAAGAACCGCCGGATGAGATATGCAAGCACTGCGCTCGGCCTGGCTGCGACCCGGGGGCGCCCTCTTCTGGAGAGCGCCCCCAAGCCGGAACCGCGGCCATCACCTGCCCTTCGTGCCTAGCGGGTGTGGCACTGGAACTGATATTGACGAACTGAACTGACTGGTCTGACGACTCGACTACTTGAGGACGCCCAGGGAGGCGTAGTCGTACCGGCCGTTGTAGGCGTCGGAGGTGTAGGCGTTCGTCAGCCGGGTGCTGCGCCAGGTGATCGTCTTGTCGTAGACGAAGGGCAGGTAGACCGCGGCCTCGGAGACCTTCTGGTTCATCTGCTTGTAGATGTCGCCGGCCTTGGCCGGGTCCGTCTCCGCGATCGCCTGGTCGAAGAGGCCGTTGATCGCCGGGTCGTTCAGCTCGGAGAAGTTGTTGTTGCCGCTCTGGAGGATGAAGCGGCCGTCGACCAGCGGCTGGGAGAAGCCCTGACCGGTCGGGAAGTCGGCGCCCCAGCCCATGATGATGATGCCGTAGCCCTTCTCCTTGACGACCTTCGGCGAACCGATGATCCCGGAGGTCTGGGCGCCGTCGAACTGGTCGACCTGGGCGTCGATGCCGACCTGCTTCAGGGCGTTCTGCAGCGAGACGGCCGTGGCGACCTCGACCGGCTTGTTGTTGCGGACCGCGATGGTGGTCTTGAAGCCCTCGGGCTTGCCACAGGCCTTGAGGGCCTCCTTGGCCTTCTCGACGTTCGGCTTGCCGTCGTTCTTGAGGACCTCGTACGGGTCGTACTTGCCGTCGGAGCCCTTGATGCCCAGCGGCAGCATGTTGGGGGCGATGTCACCGCCGGCCTGCGGGCCGCCGCGGGCGGTCTGCAGCGACTTGTGGTCGGCCGCGTAGATGACGGCCTTGCGGCACTCGATGTTGTCGAACGGGGCGACCGTCTGCGGGAAGACCGCGTAGCGGATGAAGCCCGTCTGGCCGTTGTCCAGGTTCGCCTTGTGGTCCTTCAGCGCGGTGGCGCGGGCCGCCTGGCCGATGCCGGTCGCGTTGAGGTCGAGGTCGAACTCGCCGTTCATCAGGCGCTTGTCCATGTCGTCCGCGTTCGCCATGAACGTGACCGAGATGGAGTCCGGGAGCGCCTTGCGGATGGTGTCCGACTCGGGCTTCCACTTGTCGTTGCGCGAGAGCTTCATGCTCTTGTTGGGCTCGTACGAGTCGATCTTGTACGGGCCGTTGGAGAAGGGCTTGAGGCCGTACTTGGCCGCGGTGTCCTTGTCCTGCTTGACCGGGCTCGCGGCCGGCATGGCGAGCATCTGCTCGAAGTCGCCGTTGGGCTGCGGGAGCTTGAAGATGATGGTCTTCGCGTCCGGGGTCTCGATCGCCTTGAGGCCGAGCTTGTCCGCGCTCTCGTCCTTGTACGGACCCTTGTACTCGGTCTTCGGGTCGAGGACCTGCATCAGGTAGACCGGGCCGCCGGAGATGACGTCCTGGGCCCAGGTGCGCTCGATGCCGTACTTGATGTCCTGGGCGGTGACGGGCGAGCCGTCCTCCCAGCTCACGTTGTCCTTCAGGGTGTACTTGTAGGTCTTGCCGCCGTCGCTGATCTCGGCCTTGCCGGCGGCGAGGTCGGGAACGAGCTCCGTGCTCTCGCCACCGGGGGCGGGCTTGAAGCTGACGAGCTGGCGGGTGTAGTAGCGGGCGAAGTCCCACATGAAGCCGTAGTAACCGCGCTGCGGGTCCCACGAGTCGGCTTCCTGAGTGGCGACGAACTTCAGCTCGCCGCCCTTCTTGTCCGACGCGTTGGAGACCTTGCCGATACCCGCGTTGAAGCCGCTGGCGCCGGCCTTGCCCTCGTCCTTCTTGGTGTCGCTGCCGCCACAGGCGGTCGCGGTCAGCATGGCCGCGAGCACGACGGCCGTACCGGCGGCCAGTCTGCGCTTCGACGTGCGATGGGTAGTCACGATGCTCGCAACCCTCCGTTGTAGTTCCGGCTTCGATGCCGAGTTCCGGTTACCTGCGGTGTTCCCTGCGGATTCGCCGTGCCGTGCGGCAGGCGCCTGTGGCTAGCGGGAGCCCTTCGGGTCGAGGGCGTCGCGGACGCCGTCGCCGAAGAGGTTGAAGGCCAGCACGGTGATGAAGATCGCCACGCCGGGGAAGATCATGAAGAGCGGATCGTCCTCGTAGGTCCGCACGGCCGTCGAGAGCGTCTCGCCCCAGGACGGAGTGGGCGGCTTGACGCCCACGCCGAGGAAGCTCAGCGCGGCCTCGGTGAGCACGTTGGTGGGGATCATCAGCGTCGTGTAGACGGTGATCGGCGCCACCAGGTTCGGAAGGAGCTCGCGGAAGAGGATGTACGTCCGGCCGGCGCCCAGGCTGCGGGCCGCCTCGACGTACTCCCGTTCGCGCAGCGACAGGGTCTGGCCCCGGACGATGCGTCCGATGTACGGCCATCCGAAGAAGCCGATGACCAGGACCAGGACGGCGATGCGCAGGCCCGAGCCCTCGAAGCCCCACAGCTTGCTGGGGATGACGGAGATCAGCGCGATGATGAACAGCAGCTGGGGGAAGGCCAGCAGGAGGTCCATGACCCGACTGATCGCGGCGTCGACCCAGCCGCCGAAGTATCCGGCGATGATGCCGAAGACGGTGCCGAGCGAAACCGCCACGAAGGCGGACAGGAAGGCCACCAGCAGCGAGATGCGGGCGCCGTAGACGATCCGGCTGAAGACGTCGCGGCCGTTGACCGGCTCGATGCCCAGCAGGAAGTCCCCGTTCATGCCGCCCCAGTCGCCGGCCGGGAGGCCGAGCAGCGGGTCCAGCAGGTCCTCGTGCAGCTCCTCCGGCGGGTGGCCGAAGGCCTTGACGATCAACGGCGCGAACAGCGCGACGAGGATCAGCAGGAGCACGATGACACCGCCGGCCAGGGCGACCTTGTCGCGCTTGAGCCGGGACCAGGCGATCTTCCAGGGCGAGCGCCCCTCGATCGCCTTCTGCGGAGTCTCGGGGGCGGCCACGGCCGCGGGCTCGGCCGCGCTGGTGTCGTGCAGTGGTGCCGTCATCGTGGTGGGGACCCCTCTCGGCCGACTGTGGCCGGCCCATGCCCGCCGCTGTGGCGGCTTGGTTCTTTCGGCGTCGCTGATGGTGCGAATGGCGCGAATTGCGCCTGAAGTGCACGTGAAGAGCTGGTGGTTGTGGGATTGACCGGCCTTCGGTGGGGGGAGTCTTCAACGCGCCCGTGATCGCCCGCCAGACCTGCCGGGTATGTGATGCGCAACCGTGATCTGCTGCGACACCTTCCGTTATGCGGACCGCGGGGGCGGGTGAGCGGTGCAACTGCGTCGCGTTCGGTGCGGAACGGACATCCGGCCCAACTGCCATTTCCGACGCGGTTATTGGCGCCATTGGGGGGATATGCCGGGGGTACGGCGAAGGCCGCACCGGGCGGACCGGTGCGGCCTTCGGGAGGGATGTCTCGTTATGCGCAGGGGCGGGCATGGCCGGATCACGGCCATGGCACCGTTGTCAGAACGCCGGGGACTGGCCCTCGCGGTCGTAGAACGGCCGGGTCTGCGCGCGCAGCCACATCGCGACGGGGTCGTGCTCGTCGGCGAGCGCGACGGTGCACACCGGGACGCCCTCGGGGACGGCGCCGACCGACTGGCGCATCATCTCCCGGACGGATTCCAGCGCGGGCGCGGAGGCGTCGTACAGGTCGAGACCGACGGCGAGGTACGGGGATCCGAGCGCGGGCTGCACCCACGCGCGGCGCAGCGACCGTACGGCGGGGGTGCGGTGCGCGTGCCGGGTCAGCAGCCCGTAGAACTGCGGGAGCTCCAGGGCGGGCTCGGACAGCCGCAGCGGCCCGGCCGGCATCCGGTCCAGCCCGGTGGCGATCCGGCGCAGGTCGGCCCACGGGATGCCCACGCCGCCGCCCTGGGCGTGCGGGTTGAGCCACAGCCCCCAGCGGTCCGGGTAGAGGGCGCGGGCGATGTCGCGGCCGGTGACGACCTCGTACCCGCGGTTCCAGCCGCTGGCGGCCAGCTCCTGCGGGGAGGTGACGCACGGCGCGTACCCGAGGCCCTCGACCTCCATGCCGCCGTACTGGGCGTCCGGGGAACCCGGTTGTCCCTGCCAGAGCAGCATCCACAGGCGGCCCTCGGCGAGGGCGCGCAGGAGCGCCTCGTAACTCTCGTAGCGCCCGGGAGTCACCTGGCGCAGCATGTGCTCGACCTGCCCGGCCGCGGCCGTGCCTGACGCACTCACCCGGTACCCCTCTTCTCCACCCGTCGTCCACACCTCCCCCCAGCTTATGCGGCCCTAGGGGAGGTAGAAGGGGCGCACGCGCTCACGAATCCAGTCCGTTACCGGATCCTGGGCGGCGTCGAGGAGGATCAACTGCACAGGCCACGGCACGGGTACGCGGGCCAGGCCCCGGCCGAGCGCCGCCATCGCGGCGTCGCGGGTGCCGGGCTCCCAGCCCGTCAGCCGGACGCCGACGAACAGCTCGGGCTCGCCGCCCTCGACGCTGCCGAGGCAGCGGTACGCGGCGAGGACCACGCCGGTGGCGCGGAACTCCTCGGCGGTGGCGGCCAGGAAGTCGACGGGGTCGTCCTGCCAGTCGGGCTCGAACAGCCGCACGCGGCCGCCGGTGGCGGGGCCGTCGAGGGGGGTGCGGCCGGTACGGCACAGCTCCGCGACGGCGGGCGGGGGCAGCGGCACGCCGACGGCGCCCTCGGGGTTCACGGCGATCCCGAGCTGCGGGGGCAGGCCGCGGGCGAACTCGACGGCGGGGGCCACGGCGAAGTCCATGCCGGGGCCGACGCAGGCGCGGAACTGGCTCTCGGAGCTGTAGACCGGGACGTACGCCGCCCCGCCGATCTCCATCGTCGGCAGGCTGAGGCTGTCGTGGTCGGGTCCGCCGCCGCCGGGCAGCGGGACCCACAGGGGGCTCCGGCCGAGCACCTCCAGGATCCGCGCCCCGGCCTCCGGCTGCCCGAGCGCCGCCCCGAGCACCTGCTCCAGCTCGTTCTCCGGCCAGCCGCCGCCGTGCATTCCGCCTCCGCCTGTCGTTGTTCTCGCTGCCGTGTCCCGCCGAGATTAGTGGCCCGCCCCCGTCCGGCCCCCGCCGGGGCGCCGGTCAGGACGGGGCGGTGAAGTCGATGTGGGTGATGGCGGCGGCGGAGGCGCGGTCGAGGAGGGTGGCCGAGGCGCAGCCGGCCGGGGGGCGGCCCGATTCGGCGGCGCGCAGCAGGCGGGCCACCGCGCCCTGGTGGCGGGCGAAGGCGTACGGGGAGACGCCGCGGCCCCGGGCCGCCTGCCCGGACAGGGCCTCCTCGGCGCTGGTGTCCAGCAGGACCAGGTGCAGGGCCCGCCCCCGTCTCCGCGCGGCCGCGGAGAGCAGCGCGCGGACCCAGCTCTGGGTGCCGCAGTCGTGGACGACGGCGGAGGCGCCGGAGCGCAGGGTCCGCCACAGCCCCCAGTAGTGCGCGACCCGGACGAGCGGCCGGTACACGGCGTACGGCAAGGCGCCGGGCATCCGCCCCTCCCAGCGCTCGCGGGCGTCCTGGGAGTCGATGCCGCCGTCGGCCGCGGCCCGCTTGATCAGGGTGCTCTTGCCGCCGCCGGGGAGGCCGGACACCACCACGATGTCGCCCGCGGCGAACCCGAGCCGGCGCGGGGGCCGGCCGCCGCCCGGCCCCGGCCCGCGCAGGTCACGTACGGGCACGGCGGAAGCGGCGGCGGGGGCCGCGAAGGGCTTCCGCTGCGCCGGTACCCCTTCCACGGTCCCCGTCGTCGCCAGTACTCCGAATCTCCGCACAGTGATCGCCTCCCCCGAATCGGGCCCTCAGGGCCCCGTGCCCACCAAGTGTAAAGAGACGGTAATCCCGGGGTCCCGGTTCCGGCCGGGCCCGGCGTCGATCGGCCACATATTTCGATCAGCACACGCTTTCGGGCCCCGTACGCCCACACCCGGCACCCGCGTGCAATGATGTGCGCCATCTGGACACCAACTGCATACCGGCCGCTTGAATCCGCGCGGGAGAGTCCCGGCACGCCGCAAGGCCGTGTCCGGGCGCCGAAGGAGCAAGTACCTCCCTTGAATCTCTCAGGCCCCGTACCGCGTGGATGAGGCAGATCTGAAAAGCGAGCCGCGCCGCCGTCCCTCACGACGGCATCCGCGTGTGCTCCACCCAAGGTGCAAGTCGAGGTTCCCCGGGTCCGACCGGGAACTCTCGGCGAACCTCTCAGGTTCCGATGACAGATGGGGAGGATCGTCCTCGTCATGTCATGCCCTGGGACCCGGGAGCCACACCCATGAGCACTGCCCCCCGCCTGACCGCCCTCGACACGCTGCACCGCTCGCTCGGTGCGACCATGACCGACTTCGCGGGCTGGGACATGCCGCTGCGGTACGCCAGTGAGCGCGACGAGCACAACGCCGTGCGCACCAAGGCCGGCCTGTTCGACCTCTCCCACATGGGTGAGATCACCCTGACCGGCCCGGAGGCCGTCAAGGCCCTGGACTACGCGCTGGTCGGCAACATCTCCACCGTCGGCGTCGGCCGGGCCCGCTACACGCACATCTGTCAGGAGGACGGCGGGATCGTCGACGACCTGATCGTCTACCGCCTCGGCGAGACCGAGTTCATGGTCGTCGCGAACGCCTCCAACGCGCAGGTCGTGCTGGACGCGCTGACCGAGCGCGCCGCCGGCTTCGACACCGTGGTCCGCGACGACCGCGACGCGTACGCGCTGCTCGCCGTGCAGGGCCCGGAGTCCCCCGGCATCCTCGCCTCGCTGACCGACGCCGACCTGGACGGCCTGAAGTACTACGCCGGCCTGCCGGGCACCGTCGCGGGCGTGCCCGCGCTGATCGCCCGTACCGGCTACACCGGCGAGGACGGCTTCGAGCTGTTCGTCTCCCCCGAGCACGCGGTGGAGCTGTGGCAGGCGCTGACCAAGGCCGGCGAGGGCGTCGGCCTGGTCCCGGCCGGCCTGTCCTGCCGCGACACCCTGCGCCTGGAGGCGGGCATGCCGCTGTACGGGCACGAGCTGACCACCTCCCTCACCCCGTTCGACGCGGGTCTGGGCCGGGTCGTGAAGTTCGAGAAGGAGGGCGACTTCGTGGGCCGCGCCGCGCTGGAGGCCGCCGCCGAGCGCGCCGCCGGCAACCCGCCGCGCAAGCTGGTCGGTCTGATCGCCGAGGGCCGCCGCGTCCCGCGCGCCGGGTTCCCGGTCGTGGCCGGCGGCGAGGTCATCGGCGAGGTCACCTCCGGCGCCCCGTCCCCGACGCTGGGCAAGCCGATCGCGATGGCGTACGTGGACGCGGCGCACGCCGCGCCCGGCACCTCCGGCGTCGGCGTCGACATTCGCGGTACGCATGAGCCCTACGAGGTTGTGGCTCTGCCGTTCTACAAGCGGCAGAAGTAGCCCCGGTCCCGTACCGGGCCCCGGCAGCAATCCCGGCAGACCCGTCTCGCCAGTCGAGACGCCCTGTTCGTTCGCACTCCCCCGCATCCAGGAGAATCAGGTCATGAGCAACCCCCAGCAGCTGCGTTACAGCAAGGAGCACGAGTGGCTGTCGACCGCCGAGGACGGCGTCGCGACGGTCGGCATCACGGAGTTCGCGGCCACCGCGCTCGGTGACGTCGTCTACGCCCAGCTCCCCGAGGTCGGCGACACGGTGACCGCGGGCGAGACCTGCGGCGAGCTGGAGTCGACCAAGTCGGTCAGCGACCTGTACTCCCCCGTCACCGGCGAGGTCGTCGAGGCCAACCAGGACGTCGTGGACGACCCGGCGCTCGTCAACACGGCCCCCTTCGAGGGCGGCTGGCTGTTCAAGGTCCGCGTCGCGGAGGAGCCGGCCGATCTGCTCTCCGCCGACGAGTACGCCAAGCTCACCGCCGGTAACTGACCCCAGGGGATCCTGATGTCCGTACTGAACACCCCTCTCCACGAGCTCGACCCCGATGTCGCCGCCGCCGTCGACGCCGAGCTCGTGCGCCAGCAGTCCACCCTGGAAATGATCGCGTCGGAGAACTTCGCTCCGGTCGCCGTCATGGAGGCCCAGGGCTCGGTCCTGACCAACAAGTACGCCGAGGGCTACCCCGGCCGCCGCTACTACGGCGGCTGCGAGCACGTCGACGTCGTCGAGCAGATCGCGATCGACCGCATCAAGGCGCTGTTCGGCGCCGAGGCCGCGAACGTGCAGCCCCACTCGGGCGCGCAGGCCAACGCGGCGGCGATGTTCGCGCTGCTGAAGCCGGGCGACACGATCATGGGCCTGAACCTGGCCCACGGCGGTCACCTGACCCACGGCATGAAGATCAACTTCTCCGGCAAGCTCTACAACGTGGTCCCGTACCACGTCGACGAGTCGGGCCAGGTGGACATGGCCGAGGTCGAGCGCCTCGCCAAGGAGTCCAAGCCGCAGCTGATCGTCGCCGGCTGGTCCGCCTACCCGCGCCAGCTGGACTTCGCCGCCTTCCGCCGCATCGCGGACGAGGTCGGCGCGTACCTAATGGTCGACATGGCGCACTTCGCCGGCCTGGTCGCCGCGGGTCTGCACCCGAACCCGGTGCCGCACGCCCACGTCGTGACCACCACCACGCACAAGACCCTCGGCGGTCCGCGCGGCGGTGTCATCCTGTCGACGCAGGAACTGGCCAAGAAGATCAACTCCGCGGTCTTCCCGGGCCAGCAGGGCGGTCCGCTGGAGCACGTGATCGCGGCCAAGGCCGTCTCCTTCAAGGTCGCGGCCTCGCCCGAGTTCAAGGAGCGCCAGGAGCGCACCCTGGAGGGCGCGAAGATCCTCGCCGCCCGCCTCGTCCAGGACGACGTCAAGGCCGTGGGCGTGGACGTCCTCACCGGCGGCACCGACGTGCACCTGGTCCTGGTCGACCTGCGCAACTCCGAGCTGGACGGCCAGCAGGCCGAGGACCGCCTCCACGAGGTCGGCATCACGGTCAACCGCAACGCCATCCCGAACGACCCGCGGCCGCCGATGGTGACCTCGGGCCTGCGGATCGGCACGCCGGCGCTGGCCACCCGCGGTTTCGACACCGAGGCCTTCACCGAGGTCGCGGAGATCATCGCGCAGGCGCTCAAGCCCGCGTACGACGCCGAGGACCTCAAGGCGCGCGTCTCGGCGCTCGCCGCGAAGTTCCCGCTGTACCCGACGCTGTAACGTCGACAGGTCAAGGGTCGGGCCCGGTTCCTGTCTCCACAGGGACCGGGCCCTTCTCGTACCGGCCCGGACCCTTGCCCCGCGGGCCTCACGGGCCTCGCGGGCCCGTGGCCGACCTCCCGGCGCCCCCCGCGCGACCCCTCGGGCGGACGAACCGTTCACCTCGCCGCGTTAAGCTCGCCTGTCGGACAAAATCCGAACAATCGACCTCCCCCCGTACGAACCGCCCCTCCCGCCCCACGAGCAGACAAGGGAGTCCGCCAGTGGCCATCTCCGTCTTTGACCTCTTCTCCATCGGCATCGGCCCGTCGTCCTCCCACACGGTCGGTCCGATGCGGGCCGCACGCATGTTCGTGACCCGCCTGAAGAAGGACGGGGTCCTCGCCGAGACCGCGTCCGTCCGCGCGGAGCTCTTCGGCTCGCTGGGCGCCACCGGCCACGGCCACGGCACCCCCAAGGCGGTGCTCCTCGGCCTGGAGGGCCACTCCCCCCGCACGGTGAACGTGGAGACCGCGGACGACGAGGTGGAGCGCATCCGCCAGAGCGGCCGCCTGCGCCTCCTCGGCACGGAGATAGGCAACGCGCACGAGATCGCCTTCGACGAGCCGAACCAGCTGATCCTGCACCGCCGCCGGTCCCTGCCGTACCACGCGAACGGCATGACGCTCTTCGCCTACGACGCCTCCGGGACCCCGCTGCTGGAGAAGACGTACTACTCGGTCGGCGGCGGCTTCGTCGTGGACGAGGACGCGGTGGGCGAGGACCGGATCAAGCTCGACGACACCGTCCTGAAGTACCCCTTCCGGTCCGGCGACGAGATGCTCCGCCTCGCGAACGAGACGGGCCTGTCGATCTCCTCCCTGATGCTGGAGAACGAGAAGGCCTGGCGCACGGAGGAGGAGATCCGCGAGGGCCTGCTGGAGATCTGGCGCGTGATGCAGTCCTGCGTCGCGCGCGGCATGTCCCGCGAGGGCATCCTCCCGGGCGGCCTGCGGGTCAAGCGCCGGGCCGCCTCCACGGCGCGCCAGCTGCGCACCGAGGGCGACGCGATGATGCACCGCAGCGAGTGGACGACGATCTACGCGATGGCGGTCAACGAGGAGAACGCGGCGGGCGGCCGCGTCGTCACCGCGCCCACGAACGGCGCGGCGGGCGTCCTCCCGGCGGTCCTGCACTACTACACGAACTTCGTCCCCGGCGCGGACGAGGACGGCGTGGTCCGCTTCCTCCTCGCGGCGGGCGCGATCGGCATGCTGTTCAAGGAGAACGCCTCGATCTCCGGCGCCGAGGTCGGCTGCCAGGGCGAGGTCGGCTCGGCCTGCTCGATGGCGGCCGGCGCCCTCGCCGAGGTGCTGGGCGGCACCCCGGAGCAGGTCGAGAACGCGGCCGAGATCGGCATGGAGCACAACCTCGGCCTGACCTGCGACCCGGTCGGCGGCCTGGTGCAGATCCCCTGCATCGAGCGCAACGGCATGGCGGCGGTCAAGGCCGTCACGGCGGCCAAGATGGCCATGCGCGGCGACGGCAGCCACAAGGTGTCCCTGGACAAGGTCATCAAGACCATGAAGGAGACCGGCGCCGATATGAAGGTCAAGTACAAAGAGACCGCCCGCGGCGGCCTCGCGGTCAACGTCATCGAATGCTGACGCCGGCCGGCTGACCCGCTGGCCCCCTGACCTGCTCGGAGAGCCCCACCGCGGCCGTGCGCCCGGTGGGGCTCTCCGGCGTCCGCAGGGCCGCCGCGGCTCCGGTGGAACCGCCGGGGCGCCTCAGGTGTCCTTAGCGATGACATCGGTCCCCGTCTCTGGAGAAACAGGGGGCGTCATGAAGCACCTCCGCCGCCGACAGATCACCGCCCTGGCCACGGGCATGTTGCTCGCCGCCGGGATCTCGCTCGCCGCGCCGGCCTCGGCCGCCGCCGCGACCGGCTCCGCCCGCACGCAGACCCCGCTCGTCGTCAATGCCCGCTGGGGCGGGCACTGCACGTACGACCGGCTCGTCATCGACGTCAAGGGATACGTCCCCCAGGTCACCGTCACGCCCGTCGCCCACCTCGTCTACGACGGGTCCGGCAAGCCCGTACCGCTCGCCGGGAAGTACTTCCTGGAGGTCCGCCTGCATCCCGCGGCGGGCCACGACGACGCCGGGCAGAACGTGTACCAGGGGCCCAAGCTCGTCAAGATCTACCTGCCCAAGCTCAAGGGCATGGCCCTGACCGGCGACTACGAGGGGTACGTGACCTTCGGCGCCGCCTTCGACACCAAGCCCTCCTACACGTCCTCGGTCCTGCACGGGCCGGAGCGGTTCGTGCTGGACGTCGCGCACCCGAACGTGTGCTGAGCGCGCGGGGACCCGGCGCCGTGGCGGGCGCCGGGTCCCCGTTCTCCTCGCCCGCCCCGCCCGGCTAGCGATGCTCGGGGTTCGGGAAGTCGAAGCGGCAGCCCGCGTCCCAGAGGGAGCGCTGGTTGCCGTGGGCCGGGATGCCGCCGCCCCGCTTGAGCAGGGCGGCCAGGTGCATGAGGTTCCAGGACATGAAGGTGGTGTTCCGGTTGGTGAAGTCGTTCTCGGGGCCGCCGGAGCCCGGGTCGAGGTACGAGGGACCGGGCCCGGCCTCGCCCATCCAGCCCGCGTCGGCCTGCGGGGGGATCGCGTAGCCGAGGTGCTGGAGGCTGTAGAGGATGTTCATGGCGCAGTGTTTGACGCCGTCCTCGTTGCCCGTGACGAGCGCGCCGCCGACCCGGCCGTAGAAGGCGTACTGGCCCTGGTCGTTGAGGATCGAGGAGCAGGCGTAGAGCCGCTCGATCACCCGCTTCATCACCGAGCTGTTGTCGCCGAGCCAGACGGGGCCGCAGAGCACCAGGATGTCGGCGTCCATGATCTGGCTGTAGAGCACCGGCCACTGGTCGCTCTCCCAGCCGTGCTCGGTCATGTCGGGCCAGACACCGGTGGCGATGTCGTGGTCGACGGCACGGATGAGGGAGGTCCGGGCGCCCGCCGCCGCCATGACGGCGCGGCTCTTGTCGATCAGGCCCTCGGTGTTGCTGGTCTCGGGCGAGCGTTTGAGCGTGCAGTTCACGTAGACGGCGGTGAGGTCGCCGTAGTCGGGGGGCTGCGCGGTGTCGGAGGTCTGCGGAGTGTCGGCCACTCCCCCACCCTGCGAGCCGCCGCATCACCCCGCCACCGGGCGGAGCCCATCCGGGCCATCCGGCCGGCGTGATCGGCGCGGGTTGTTACCGGTCCGTGCGGCCGACTAGGGTCAGCTGGCCTTGGTGTTCGGGAAATCGGTGCGAAACCGGTGCGGCCCTCGCCACTGTGATCGGGAAGTCCGGCTCCACTCCGTAAGGAAGCCACTGGGCTCGCACGGGAGACCGTACGACCCCGGGAAGGCGGAGCCAGGACAACAGCACCCGTGAGCCAGGAGACCGGCCGGGGCGCGTTGTCCATCCACGAGGTGCTGGAGAGGTCTCCCCACTCATGCATATAGCCGAGGGGTTTCTGCCCCCGCTGCACGCGGTCGCCTGGGGCGCCGCGTCCGCTCCCTTTGTCGTCCACGGCGTCCGCGCCCTCACCCGCGAGGTGAAGGCCAACCCGGAGAGCACGCTGCTGCTCGGCGCGTCCGGCGCGTTCACGTTCGTGCTCTCCGCGCTCAAGATCCCGTCGGTGACGGGCAGCTGCTCGCACCCCACCGGGACGGGGCTCGGCGCGATCCTGTTCCGGCCGCCGATCATGGCGGTGCTCGGCACGATCACCCTGCTGTTCCAGGCGCTGCTGCTGGCGCACGGCGGGCTCACCACGCTCGGCGCCAACGTGTTCTCCATGGCGATCGCCGGGCCCTGGGCCGGGTACGCCGTCTACCGGCTGCTGCGGAAGTTCGACGTCCCGCTGATGGTGACCGTGTTCTTCGGCGCCTTCTTCGCCGACCTGGTCACCTACTGCGTGACCTCGGTGCAGCTGGCGCTCGCCTTCCCGGACCCGGGCAGCGGGTTCCTCGGCGCGCTCGCCAAGTTCGGCGGCATCTTCGCGGTCACGCAGATCCCGCTGGCCGTGAGCGAGGGCCTGCTGACGGTGCTCGTGATGCGGCTGCTGATGCAGTCGAGCAAGTCGGACCTGGTCCGGCTCGGCGTCGCGAAGCTCACGGGCGCCGGCGCCGGCGCCCGTACCGGCAACCAGCAGGAGGCGGCGGTCTGATGAGCCGGAACGCGAAGATCAACACCCTGCTGCTGCTCCTGGTGGCGGCGCTGGCCGTGCTCCCGCTCGCGCTGGGGCTGGGCGAGGGCAAGGAGGAGCCGTTCGCGGGCGCCGACGCGCAGGCGGAGGCGGCCATCACCGAGCTCAAGCCGGACTACGAGCCCTGGTTCTCCCCGCTGTACGAGCCCCCGTCCGGGGAGGTGGAGTCCGCGCTGTTCGCGTTGCAGGCGGCGCTCGGCGCGGGCGTGCTCGCGTACTACTTCGGCGTGCGCAAGGGACGCCGCCAGGGCCTCGCCCAGGCGGAGCGGCAGCCGGCCGCCGCGCAGGCCGCCGCCACCGCCCCGGAGGCGTAGGCGGTGCTGCCGATCGACGTGGCGGCGCACGGCAGCCGCTGGCGCCGCCGCCACCCGCTCGAAAAGGGCCTGCTCGGGGTCGGTCTCACCGTCACGGCCGTGGCCCTGCCGCCGTGGCCCGGCGGGCCGCTCGTGGCCGGCGCCACCCTCGCCGTGCTGCTCGGCCCCGCCGGGGTGCCCGGGCGCCGGCTGTGGCGGGCCTTCCGGATCCCGCTCGGGTTCTGCTTCACCGGGGCGCTGCCCCTGCTGTTCGCCGTCGGCGGCCCGGCCGGGCCGGTCTCCTGGGCGCCCGACGGCCCCCGGCAGGCGACCGAGCTGCTGCTGCGGACCTCCGCGGCCTCCCTCGGCGTGCTGCTGTTCGCGTTCACCACCCCCGTCTCGGACGTACTGCCCCGGCTGGTCCGCGCGGGGGTTCCGGCCCCGGTGGTGGACGTGGCGCTGGTGATGTACCGGATCGGGTTCCTGCTGCTGGACTCGATGGCGCAGGTCCGGCGCGCCCAGGCGGCCCGCCTCGGGCAGACCGGCCGGGCCGCGGTGTGGCGTTCGCTGGCCGGGCTCGCGGCGACCTCCTTCGTCCGGGCCTTCGACCGCGCGGGGCGGCTCCAGGAGGGGCTGGCCGGGCGCGGCTACGACGGCGCGCTGCGCGTGCTCGTACCGGAGGCGGCGCTGTCGTGGCGGTTCCTCGCGGCGTCGGGGGCCCTGCTGGGCACCCTGATCGCCGCCACCCTCGTACTGAAGGAGCTGTATCTGTGACGCGGTTGGTGGAGCTGGTCGGCGCGGGCTACGCGTACGAGGACGGGCCGGCGGTGCTGTCCGGCGTGGACTTCGGGATCGCGGCGGGCCGCGCGCTGGTGCTGCTGGGCCGCAACGGCAGCGGCAAGACCACGCTGATGCGGCTGCTGAGCGGGGGCCTGAAGCCGGGTCCGGGCGAGCTGCGGCTCGACGGCGCGGTGGTGGCGCACGACCGGGCGGGGCTGACCCGGCTGCGGACCTCGGTGCAGCTGGTGGTCCAGGACCCGGACGACCAGCTGTTCGCGGCCTCGGTGGAGCAGGACGTCTCCTTCGGCCCGATGAACATGGGCCTGCCCGCCGGGGAGGTGCGGGCGCGGGTGGACTCCGCCCTGGCCGCGCTGGACATCACGGCGCTGCGGGACCGCCCGACGCACCTGCTCTCGTACGGCCAGCGCAAGCGGGCGGCGATCGCGGGCGCGGTGGCGATGGCTCCGCGCGTGCTGATCCTGGACGAGCCGACGGCTGGCCTGGACCCGGAGGGGCAGGAGCGGCTGCTGGACGCGCTGGCGGGCCTGCGCGCGGCCGGCACCACGGTGGTGATGGCCACGCACGACGTGGACCTGGCGGTCCGCTGGGCCGACGACGCGGCGGTGCTGACCCCGTCGGGCATCCGGTTCGGTCCGGCCGGGACGCTGCTCTCGGATCCGGAGCTGCTGGTCTCGGCGGGCCTGCGCCAGGCGTGGTCCCCGGCGGTGGCGGCGTTCCTGCGGGCCCGGGACCTGCTCGCCGGGGACGCCCCGGGCCCGAGGACCCCGGAGGCGCTTGCCGCCTGGGCCCCGGGTCGTCCCTGACCCGCTCCCGCGCGCGGGTGCCGGGCCTCCCGCGAACCTAGGATGGCCGCATGTCGCTCCCGCACGCCATCCTCACCGCCCTGCTCGAAAAGCCCTCGTCGGGGCTGGAGCTGACCCGGCGGTTCGACAAGTCGATCGGGTACTTCTGGTCCGCGACGCACCAGCAGATCTACCGGGAGCTCGGCCGGCTGGAGGAGGCCGGGCTGATCCGGGCGCTGCCCAGCGAGGTGCCGGTGCGGGGGCAGAAGAAGGAGTACGAGGTGCTGCCGGACGGCAGCGCGGAGCTCGCCCGGTGGGTCGGCGAGCGGCAGGATCCGAAGACGGTCCGCGATCCGCTGCTGCTGCGGATCCGGGCGGCGGCGGTGGTGGGACCGCAGGGCCTGGAAGCGGAGCTGCGGCGCCATGTGGGTCTGCACCGGCGGCAGTTGGAGACGTACGAGGCGATCGAGGAGAAGGACTTCCCGCCGGGGCGGCGCTCCGACGAGGACCGGCTGCACCGGCTGGTGCTGCGCGGCGGCATCGCGCTGGAGACCTTCTGGCTGACCTGGCTGGAGGAGGCCCTCGCCGAGGTCGGGGAGATCGCCCTCCCGGCGCCCGGCGCCGGGGGCGGGGCGGCCTGACGCCCCCGCCGGCCCGGCAGGGGCGGGCGGGGGGCGGCGCGGCGCGGGGCCGGCTACTTGTTCAGGGAGGCCCAGAACTCGTCGAAGCTCAGCAGGCCGTCGTGGTTGGCGTCCTTGGAGGCGACCACGGCGTCCGCGACGGAGGCGGTGACGAAGGCGTCACCCATCGCCTTCATGGCCGCGCTGTACTCGTCGGCCGTGATGAAGCCGTCACCGTTCACGTCGAACTTGTTGAACGTCGCCCGTGCGCTCTCGATGTCCGCCACTGGGTCCACCCCTTCTTGGTGCTTGTTGACCGGCCCAGGGTAGCGGCAGCCCCGGCCCGCCCCCGCCGCGGGTCCCGCTCGGCCGGCGGACACGGCGACGGTGACCGGCAGGGGCCGGGAGGCGGTCGGCAGGGGCCGCCGCGCGGGACCGGGCTACCGGAAGATGCCGGTGTGCCCCAGCGAGTAGCGGCCGGGCTGCGGGTAGACGGCCAGGCCGTGGGGGCCGCCGCCGACCTTGATCTTGGCGAGCTGCCGGCCGGACGTCGTGTCGATGGCGTAGACCTCGCCGTTGTAGCGGCCGGACAGCCACAGCACCTTGCCGTCGGCGGAGACGCCGCCCATGTCGGGGCTGCCGCCGTCGGGCAGCTCCCACTTCTTGGTGAGCTTGTTCTGGGTGAAGTCGAAGACGGAGATGCTGCCCTCGCCGCGGTTGGAGACGTACATCTCCTTGGAGTCGCGGCTGATGTACAGGCCGTGGCAGCCCTTGCCGGTGGGGAGCAGCTTCGGCACGTCGAACGCCTCGCCGCTGAGCACCCACATGCCGTGCGCCATCATGTCGGCGACGTAGAAGGTCTTCCCGTCCGGGGAGATCTTGACGTCCTGTGGCATCGCCCCCTCGAACGGCAGCTTCTGCTGGCCGATCACCTCCATCCTCTCGGTGTCGACCTTGAGCAGTTCGCCGGAGAACTCGCAGCTCACGATGAAGTAGCGGCCGTCGGCGGAGAAGTCGGCGTGGTTGACGCCGGCGCAGGTCACCGGAACGGTCTTCACCCGGTTCATGGTGTGCGGATCGCGGAAGACCAGCTCGCGGTCCATGGAGGCCATCACGACCGCGTACTTGCCGTTCGGCGTGAAGTACAGGTTGTACGGGTCGTGCACCTCGACGGGGGCGCCGGCCTCGCCGGTGGCCGGGTTGATCGGGGTGAGCGTGTGGCCGCGGTTGTTGTTGACCCACAGGGTCTTCATGTCCCAGGACGGGACCACGTGCTGGGGCTGGACGCCGACCGGGATGGTGTCGATGACCGTGTACGTGGCCGGGTCGATGACGGACACCGTGTTGGAGCCGGTGTTCGGCACGTAGACGCGGGACGGGAAGTCCTTGACCACCGGGGAGAGCTTGTTCGGCCGGTCGGCGGCGTAGACGTCGTTCGGGTCGAGGAGCGGCGGCATTCCCGCCAGGCCGGGCGGAACGGCCGGGACCGCCTTGACCGGGCGGGCCGGTTCCTTGGAGCCGAGCGCCTCTGTCGCGTCCTTGTCGCCGGTTCCGCAGCCGGCGAGGGCGGCGAGGACCAGTCCGGCGAACAGCGCGGTGGCCTTCCGGGGAAGGCGGATGGTCGTCATGGGGTCAGCAGCTCCGTGGTGGTCACCGCGCGCAGCTTGCGGCGCGCGAGTTCTTCGAGGAGGGGCGGCATCGCGGCGACCGTGTCCGCGTAGCCGAAGTGCAGGCTCACCACCGATCCGCTGCGGATCGTCCCGGTGACGGTGCGGATGACGGCCGCCGCGCCGGGCGAGGTGAAGTCGAGGGAGTCCACGTCGTACGAGAGGACGTGCGGGTAGCCGGCCCGCTGGGCGAGGGTCCGCACGAGCGGGGTCGCGTACCGGGTCTGGGAGGGCCGGAACCAGCTGCCGATGGAGCCGGTGAGCCGTTTGAGCCGCTGGGCGCACTGGGTGATCTCGGCGTAGGCCTCCGCCTCGGGCATGGCGTTGACGGCGAGGTGGCGCTGGGTGTGGTTGCCGAGTTCGTGGCCGCCGTCGAGGATCCGGCGGGCCATCTCCGGGTGGGCGTCGAGCCAGCTGCCGATGGCCAGGACGGTGACGCGGGCGCCGCCCTTCTCGGCTTCGGCGAGGATCGCCCGGGCGGTGGCGGGGTCCCCGTTGCCGTGGAAGGTGAGGGCGACGCGGGGCCGGTCGCGGGGGCCGTGGCCGATCTCGACGGGCTGGCCGGGGAACCGGTGCGGGGCGGGGGCGACGGCCGGCGCCTTGGCGGGCGAGGGGGCGGCGGCGCTCGTGGGGGCGGTGGGCGCGGGGTCGGTGCGGCCGCTCGCGCCGCAGGCCGCGGTGAGGGCGCCGGCGGCGACCGCCGCCCCGGCGCGGAGAGCGGATCGACGGTCCGGGTAGCAGAGCACCTGCCCATTTAAGGGGGTGGAGGCGCTGATGGTAATGATTGACCCATTTCGGGGCCTTTGGCGGGGTGGTCCGTATGTTGGGATGTTGGGTAGTTGATCAACGAATTACACCGACTGGTCGATACTTATTCATTGATTACGAGGTGAGTGGCTCACCTCACCTAGGATTTAGGTAGAAACTCTAGGTATATACACACTTATGTCCGAGTTGAGACTTTTGGCGTTTGGGCC
Source organism: Streptomyces goshikiensis (assembly GCF_014650555.1). Classification (GTDB taxonomy): domain Bacteria; phylum Actinomycetota; class Actinomycetes; order Streptomycetales; family Streptomycetaceae; genus Streptomyces; species Streptomyces goshikiensis. The sequence continues at coordinate 282,519 of NZ_BMVE01000001.1, forward strand.
CTCGTCTGCCATAGTCGGAGCCACGGCTTCCCGTTGACCCGAGCGAAGTCTCCACGCCGAGGATCACACCCCCTTCGATCCTCGGCGCACCCTTGAAACCCCCGCGACGCCCACCACGGCGACAGGGGGTTTCTGGCGTTCCGGGGACTAGCGGTCCGCGACCCGCATCTCGAACCAGGTGATCTTGCCGCGCGGCAGCAGGTCCGCGCCCCAGCGGTCGGAGAGCTTGTCGACGAGGAAGAGCCCCCGGCCGGTGGTGTCCATCTCGTGCACCGGCATCAGACAGGGCAGCCCGCGCGAGGGGTCGCGCACCTCCACGCGGATCCAGCCGCGCCGGCGCAGCAGCCGTAACCCGAAGGACCGGGCCCCCGTGTGCCGCACGGCATTGCCCACGAGTTCGGAGACCAGCAGGACGGTGTGCTCCGCGATCTGCGGCGAGAGGCCCCAGAGCCGGATCACCACGCACTGGGTCAGCCGGCGCGCGGTGCTCGCGGACTCGGGCATCGACGGCAACGTCACTTCCGCCTCGGCGGGGTTCCCGAACAACTCCAGCGCCTTGAGGCCCTGTTCGTCCTCAAGAGCCGCCGTGAGCCGCACGGCCGAAGCGCTGCTGCGCTGCCGCGGCTGTTCCACACCCTCCAGGCCCGCCATGCACCCATCATGGACGGCCGGTGTGCCCGTACGGGCCGTTCCGCAGGAAAACACCCCCCGGAAGCAAGCGTTCCGGGGGGTTGCATTGGCATATGCACAAGGCAATCGGAGGGCCGTGAGACGGCCCTGACCTGTCACTACGCACCGCTCAATGCCGATCACAGCGAGTGGATCACCGTTTCCCCTTAAGGCTGCCTTAAGGCCTGGCTAATCCACCCACAAGGAGGACGGGCCGATCCGCGCGGGCGCGGACACGACCGGGGGACTCAGAGGAACTTCGCCTTGCCCGGGCCCTCCTCGACGAAGCTGCGCATCCCGCGCTCGCGGTCCTCGGTGGCGAACAGGCCCGCGAACCAGTTGCGTTCGATGGTCAGCCCGGTGTCGATGTCGGCCTCCAGGCCCGCGTCCACGCACTCCTTGGCGGCGCGCAGCGCGAGCGCCGGACCCTGGGCCAGCTTCGCGGCCCAGGCGTGCGCCTGCTCGTACACCTCGGCGGCGGGGACGACGCGGTCCACCAGCCCGAGCGCGAGCGCCTCGTCGGCCTTGACCATGCGGCCGGTGAAGATCAGGTCCTTGGCCTTGGAGGGGCCGATCAGCCGGGAGAGCCGCTGGGTGCCGCCGGCGCCGGGGATCAGGCCGAGCAGGATCTCGGGCTGGCCGAGCTTCGCGTTGTCGGCGGCGATCCGGTAGTCGGCGCAGAGCGCGAGCTCGCAACCGCCGCCCAGGGCGTAGCCGGTGACGGCCGCGACGACCGGCTTGGGGATCCGCGCCACGGCGGTGAAGGCGTCCTGGAGGGCGCGGGACCGGGCGACCATCGCCGCGTGGTCCATCAGCTGCATCTCCTTGATGTCCGCGCCGGCCGCGAACACCTTCTCGCCGCCGTAGAGGATGACCGCGCGGACGTCGGCCCGGTCGGTGGCCTCCACCGCGAGCTCGCGCAGCCGGTCCTGGGTGGCGATGTCCAGGGCGTTCATGGGCGGCCGGTCCAGGCGGATGGTGCCGACGCCTTCGGAGACTTCGAGAGAGAGGGTCATACCGGGAAGGTTAGCGCCGGTTAACCAGAGGTGGCCCGGTGCTGTCGGTCACAGCACCGGGCCACTCTCAGTGTGGGTGGGAGGGACTACTTGGTCCACTCCGCCCAGGACATGTTCCAGCCGTTGAGGCCGTTGTCCGGGGCGATCTCCTTGTCCTTGGAGTTCTTCACGACGACGACGTCGCCGATCAGGGACTCGTTGAAGAACCACGCGGCGGGCTGGTCGCCGTCACCGGCGCCGCGGACGTCCTTCAGGCCGACGCAGCCGTGGCTGACGTTCTCCGAGCCGAAGGTGCTGGAGGAGGCCCAGTAGTTGCCGTGGACGAAGGTGCCGGAGTTCGACAGGCGCATCGCGTGCGGGACGTCGGAGATGTCGTACTCGCCGCCGAAGCCGACGGTCGCGCCGTTCATCCGGGTCACCTTGTACTTCTCGCTGATGACCATCTGCCCGTTGTACGTGGTGGTGGCCGGGGCGCCCGCGGTGATCGGGAGGTTCTTCAGCACCTGGCCGTCACGGACGACCTGCATCTGCTTGGTGGTCGCGTCGACCGTGGAGACCTGGGAGCGGCCGATGGTGAAGCTGACCGTACGGGTCTGCTTGCCGTAGACGCCGGGGCGGCCTTCGACTCCGTCGAGGGCGAGCTTCACGGTGACCTTGGTGCCCGCGGCCCAGTACTTCTCGGGGCGGAAGTCGAGGCGGTCGTTGCCGAACCAGTGGCCCTCGACCGGCACGGAGGGTTCGGCCGTGACGGTGATGGCCTTCTCGACAGCCTCGGGGTTGGTGATGCCCCGGGTGAAGTTGATGGAGACCGGCATGCCCACGCCGACGGTCTCGCCGTCCTCCGGCGTGTAGTGCCCCACGAAGGTGTTGACCGGGGTCAGCGTGGTGAACGTGGTGTCCTTGGCGGACTCGCGGCCCGCCTCGTCCTTGGCGACCGCGTGCACCTTGTACTCGGTGGCGGAGGCCAGGTGCCGGGCCGGCTCCCAGCTCGCGCCGTCGTCGGCGACCTTGCCCTCGACCTCGTTGCCCTTGGTGTCGGCGACCTTGACTGCGGAAAGCTTTCCGCCGGTGCTCGCTATCTTCAGGACGCCGCTGGTGGCGACCTCCTTCGCCCCGTCGTCCGGCTTGACGCTGACCACGGCCTTGGAGGCCTCGGTGCCGGTCTTGCCGCCGCCGCCCCCACCGTTGTCGCTGCCCCCGCTGTTGCCCCCGCCACTGCACGCGCTGGTGAGCAGCAGGGCCGCCCCCAGAAGAAGGGCCGGCAGGCCGGTGCGGGCGCGGCCGCGTATCGGCTGCAGGTTCACTCTCGTTCTCCCCATGTCCCCCGCGCGCGGACAGTCGCGCGCTTGAAAAAGGTAATCACACGGGCGGATCACGAAGAGCCACGGTCTTGTCACCGTTCCGTCCCAACTGACCGTAAGACAGTGCGCCGGCACGGTGAGGGGATCACCGTGCCGGCGCACCGGGTGGAACGGGTCAGGTCAGGAGCGGCCGGGGGCGGTCGGGACCGCCGGGCACGCGCACGGGGTTCAGGGCCGGCGGGACTTGGCCGGCGCCTTGCCGTGACCCTTGCCGTGCCCCTTCGCGTGGCTCTTGGCCTTGCCCGCCTTCTTGTTCTTGGCGGGGGACTTGCCGGGCTTCTTGCCGTGGCCCTTGCCGTGGTCCTTACCGTGGTCCTTGCCGTGGTGGCCTTCCTCGGCGGGCCTGTTGAAGAGCTCCACCACGCGCTCCTGGTCGGGCGTGCGGACGTCCAGCTGGAGCGGCTCGGTCACCGGGTCATCGCGCAGCAGGTAGCCCTCGGGGGCCTCCACCTCGCGGACGTAGTACCAGCCCTCGCCGAGGTTCCAGAACTCGCAGACGCCCTGCCGGTTGGTCTCGCAGGCCGGCCCGATCTGCGTGTCGGGGTCGGCCCCCTCGGTCTGCAGGCCCCGGACGCCGTTGGTCTCCTTCCAGAGCTCGAACACCGCGCCGCGCAGCACTCTCTTGGTCTTCGGGTCCTTCTTGACCACGATGATCCTGCCGCGGAACGGGGTGTTGACGGCGTCCACGGCGACGCCCTGGTCCGCGTTGTCGGCGGTCAGCACCAGCGGCCCGAACACCGGGTTCGCCGGGAGCCCGTGGCCGGGGGGCGCCGTGGTCTCGCGCCAGTAGTACGTGCCCACGTCGACGGTGCGCGTACAGGTGGCCGACGGGAGGGAGGTGACGCAGTCGTCACCGACCCGGGTGTCCGGCGTGTTCCCGCCGGTCTGGAGGCCGGGGGTGCCGTTGGTCTCCCGCCACAGCTGGAAGACCGCGCCGGCGAGCGGGGCGCCCTCGGGGCTGACCTTGCGCACCGACACGGCGCCGGGCACCGGGACGGGCGCGGCGATGTCGGCCGCCGTGACGGTGACGCCCTCGCGCGCGTTCTCCTCCGTCAGGGCGAGCGGCCCGAACACCGGGTTCGCCGGCAGCAGGTAGCCGGGCGGGGCCGTGATCTCCTGCCAGTAGTACGTGCCCACCCCGACGGTCCGCGTGCAGTCGCCGCTCTCGTCGGTGGTGCAGGGTCCCCCGACCGGGGTGTCGCCGTTCGGCCGCCCCGTCTGGAGGCCGGGGGTGCCGTTGGTCTCCTTCCAGAGGCGGAAGACGGCGCCCGCGAGCGGGTCGCCCGTCTCCGCGTCGGTCTTCAGGACGCTCACCTCGCCCCGTACGGGGGGTACGAGCGGCGTGTTCACGGCGCGGACGCGCACGCCCTCGCCGGCGTTGCCCGGGGTCAGCACCAGCGGCCCGAACACCGGGTTCGCCGGGAGGGCGTAGCCGGCGGGCGGGGTGACCTCCCGCCAGTAGTACGTGCCCGGCTCGGCGGTGAGGCGGCAGATGCCGTCCGCGCGGGTGGTGCAGCCGCGGGGGTCCCGGGTGTCGCCGCCCGGGGTCCCGGTCTGGAGGCCGGGGGTGCCGTTGCTCTCGCGCCACAGCTCGAAGCCGGCGCCGGCCAGCGCGTCGCCGGCCCCGTTCACCTTGAGGACGGAGAGCTCGCCGGTCACCGGGGCGCTCCCGCAGTCGGGCAGGTCACCGGTGAAGGGGTAGGAGTGGAACTCCTGGCCGCCGCCCCCGGTGGTGGCGCTGGTGTGCCTCAGCGAGCCGGTGGTGAAGAAGCGGCCGTTGAAGCCGGGCAGGGTGACCGTGGTGCGCGAGGCCGGGTTGCCGATGAGCGCGGCGCCCTGGAACTGGCCGGTGCCGAGCAGGCCGACGGTGGTGGCGTCGGGGAAGTTCCACAGCAGCCGCTGGCGGTAGGTCTGCTCCCCGCTGTAGGTGACCACGGCCCGGTCGGCGCCCAGCACGTTGACCAGGATGGTGGCGTTCGGCGGGATGTCCGCGAACCGGATGCCCTGCTGGCCCCGGCCGGGGGCGGCGATGTCGGCGTCCACGTTGAAGACCTGGAGCGGTGAGCGGCCGTCGCCCCTGAAGAGGGTCTCGAAGCGGTTGTTGGTGACGGTGCCCGTCGGGGGCCGCGCCGTCCCGCCCGGGCGGGCGTAGCACTGGCTGGCGGCGGCGAGCTCGCGGCGCAGGGGCGCGTACGGGGTGGCGGCGTCCGGGTCCCGGACCACGCGGGTGGCGCTGACGGTGCCCGTGAGCGGGCCGGCGTGGCGGACGACGCCGCCGTCGGCGATGAGGCGTTCGCCGTCGGCGACGGCGATCCCGCCGCCGGTGGTCAGGAAGTCGGAGCCGGCGGGCGGCTGGGTCTGGGAGCCCGCGCCGACGATGCCGACGTTGTAGACCCGGCTGGCGCCGTCGGCCTTGTCCTGGTCGAAGGAGCCCAGTACGACGACCCGGCCCTCCGCCTCGGCGGCCCGCTCGCGGACCTGGAAGTCGCCGCCGACGAAGATGTTGATCCCGGCGTCCCGGCCGTTGGCCGGCCCGGTGTGCGGGTCGAGGTACGCGTCGGGGCATTCGGGGCCCAGGCAGGGGCCGAGCCCCCCGGGCAGCGCGGCCCGTACCGCTCCGGTTCCCGCCGTCGCGGGGTACGCCGGGTACGCGGGGGCGGCGGTGGCCAGCACCGCCACCGTCACCGCGAGGCCGAGGCCCAGGCGTGCCCGCCCGGTCTTCGCGGCCGTCCTTGCTCTCATGACACTCCGTCCGTCGCCTGCTGAGTGGTGCTCTGCCAGGCTGGCGGGAGGGTCGCACGCGAGTGCGGGAGGCGCACCCCGGACTACGGCATTTCCATCACCGCGATCACCCTCACGTGCGCGCCGAGCCGGCGACCCAGTCCGCCCAGGACATGTTCCAGCCGCCCAGTCCGTTGTTGGGGGCGACCGTCTTGTCCTGCGAGTTCACGACCTCGACCACGTCGCCGACCAGGGTCCGGTCGTAGAACCAGCCGGCGGGCGTGTCGGAGCCGCCGCCCTTGTCGTCGCGCAGGCCGATGCAGCCGTGGCTGATGTTGGTGGAGCCGAAGGTGTCGGGGTGGGCCCAGTAGTTGCCGTGCAGGAAGGTCCCGGAGCTGGTGAGCCGCATGGCGTGCGGGACGTCGGGGATGTCGTACTCCCCTCCGAAGCCGACGGTCTGGCCGTTCATGCGGGTGACGTCGAAGAGCTCCATCACCACCATCTTCCCGTTGTAGGTGGTGTTCTTCGGCGCCCCGGCGGTGATCGGCACGGTGGAGACCAGCTCGCCCTCGCGGCGGACCTCCATGGTGTGTTCGGCGGCGTCCACGGTGGAGATCTGGGAGCGGCCGACGGTGAAGGTGATGGTCTTGTCCTGGATGCCGTAGGAGCCGGGGGCGCCCTCGACGTCGCGGAGGTTCATCCGCACGGTGACCTTGGTGCCGGACTGCCAGTAGCGCTTGGGCCGGAAGTCGAGGCGCTCGGTGCCGAACCAGTGGCCGACGACCTCCGTCGCGGGGTCGGCGGTGATGGTGATGGCCTTCTCCACGTCGGCCTTGTGCTTGATGGACTGGTTGAAGTTGAAGGAGACGATCATCCCGGTGCCGACCGTGGAGCGGTTCTCGGGCTTGAAGTAGCCGATGAACCGGTCCTCGGGGACGAAGGTGGTGAAGGTGGTGTGCCGGGCCTGGCGGCGGTCGTGCCCGTCGAGGGCGACGGCGTCGACGGTGTACTTGGCGGCCAGCGCGAGCCGTCCGGCCGCCTGGTCGGGGCTCCAGCTGAGGCCGTCGGCGGCGATGGAGCCGGGGACCTCCTCCTGCTGGGCGTCCTCCACCTTGGTGACCACGACCCGCTCCAGCCGGCCCTCGGGCACGGACACGCTGAGCGGGCCCTCGGCCGGCACCCCCTTGGCGTTGTCGTCCGGGGTGATCCGGATGGCCTCCTGCGGGGCGCGGGGTTTGCCGGGCAGCTGGATCTCGACCGGGGAACCGCCGCCTTCGGTGCATCCGGCCAGGCCGCCCAGAAGGCCCACCCATGCCGCTACGGCGGCCAAGCCCGCCCCTGCCCGCCTCGTCAGAAGAGTCACGTCCCTCCAACGACCGGCCCCCTCCGGGGGAAACGTGAGCGCGGCACACGTTCCGGGCAGAACTGTCCGGGCAGAACAGTGGGAAGGACCAGACGGGGGCGGGCCCTGGCCGGGACGCCGGGGCCGCACTCCCCCACCCCCGCAGGTACCCAGGAGCCGTGGAGGCGGGCAGTGTCGAGCGCAGCCGGACAGGAGGCGGTGGATGCCGCCGCAGAAGCGTCGAACGCGGGGAACGGGGTGCGGGGCGGTCAGGCCGCGCCCGCACCCGAGGTGACCGGGCCGCCGCCGAACGGGCAGCACGGCGGTCCGGCGAACGGCCGGTCGAACGGCCGGCTGAACGGGCAGCCGAACGGGCAGGTGAAGGGGCGTGCGCCGGGGCAGCCGGTACGGGCCTCCGCGCGCCCGGGCCCGGTGGTGTGGCCGGGGTCCTCGCATCCGCTGGGGGCCCGGTTCCACCACGGCCCGGACGGGACGGCGGGCACCAACTTCGCGCTGTGGGCGCAGGGCGCGGAGGCGGTGGAGCTGTGCCTCTTCGACTCCGACGGCGGCGAGACCCGGTGCTCGCTGACCGAGCTCACGCACGAGATCTGGCACGGCTTCGTGCCCGGCGTGCGCCCCGGGCAGCGGTACGGGTTCCGGGTGCACGGGCGCTGGGACCCCTGGACGGGCGCCCGGCACAATCCGGCGAAGCTGCTGCTGGACCCGTACGCCCGGGCCGTCGACGGCGACTTCACGCTGCCGCCGGAGGTGTACGGGCACGTCCGGGACTGGCCGCAGCAGTACATCGCGGACACCGTGCGCGACGACCGGGACTCCGCCCCGCACGTTCCCAAGGGGGTGGTGGTCCACGATGACGACGACTGGGCGGACGACGTCCGGCCGAAGACCCCGTGGGCCGACTCGGTCATCTACGAGCTGCACGTGCGCGGGTTCACGATGCGCCATCCGGGTGTTCCCGAGGAGCTGCGCGGCACCTACGCGGGCCTCGCCCACCCGGCGGCGATCGAGCACCTGACGGACCTGGGCGTGACGGCGGTGGAGCTGCTGCCGGTGCACCAGTTCGCGCACGAGGACCACCTGCTGCGGCGGGGCCTGCGCAACTACTGGGGCTACAACTCGGTCGGCTACTTCGCCCCGCACGCGGGCTACTCGTCGAGCGGTACGGCCGGCCAGCAGGTCGGCGAGTTCAAGCGGATGGTGCGGGCCCTGCACGCGGCGGGGATCGAGGTCATCCTCGACGTGGTCTACAACCACACGGCGGAGGCGGGCGAGCTGGGCCCGACGCTGTCGCTGCGCGGGATCGACAACCGGGGCTACTACCGGCTCCAGTCCGACCAGCGCCGGTACTCCGACTACACGGGCTGCGGGAACACCCTGCACGCGGGGCGGCCGCACGTGCTGCGCCTGATCACCGACTCGCTGCGGTACTGGGTGACGGAGATGGGGGTGGACGGCTTCCGCTTCGACCTCGCGGCGGCGCTGGCCCGGTCCATGCACGACGTGGACATGCTGTCGCCGTTCCTGGCGGTGATCGCCCAGGACCCGGTGCTGCGCCGGGTGAAGCTGATCGCCGAGCCGTGGGACGTGGGATCGGGCGGCTACCAGGTGGGCGCGTTCCCTCCGCTGTGGACGGAGTGGAACGACCGCTACCGGGATGCCGTACGGGACTTCTGGCGGGGCGCGCTGCCCGACGTACGGGATCTGGGGTACCGGCTGTCGGGGTCGAGCGACCTGTACGCCTGGGGCGGGCGGCGCCCGTACGCCTCGGTCAACTTCATCACCGCGCACGACGGGTTCACCCTGCGCGACCTGGTCTCGTACGAGCGCAAGCACAACGACGCGAACGGGGAGGCGGGCCGGGACGGGACGAACGACAACCGGTCGTGGAACTGCGGGGCGGAAGGGGAGAGCGACGACGCCCGGATCGGGATCCTGCGGCGGCGGCAGCTGCGGAACATGCTGACCACCCTGCTGCTGTCGACCGGGGTGCCGATGCTGGTGGCGGGCGACGAGTTCGGGCGGACGCAGGGCGGCAACAACAACGCGTACTGCCAGGACAACGAGACGGGGTGGGTGGACTGGTCGCTGCTGTCGGACCCGTCCTGGCAGCAGCTGTTCGGCCTGGCCCGCCGGCTGATCGCGCTGCGCCACAAGCACCCGGTGCTGCGGCGGCGGGCGTTCTTCTCGGGGCGCCCGCAGGGTGCGGACGGGCTGCGGGACCTGGCCTGGTTCACCCCGGCGGGGGCGGAGATGACCGAGCGGGACTGGTACGCGCCGGCCGCCGCGCTGGGCCTGTACCTGTCGGGCCGGGACATCCCGGGCCGCGACGAGCGGGGCCGCAAGGTGGTGGACGACAGCTTCCTGGCGCTCCTGCACGCCGGGGACCGGCCGGCGGCCTGGGTGCTGCCGGGCGAGCCGTGGGCGGCGGCGTACGAACTGGTGCTGGACACCTCGCGGGAGGACCAGGCCGCCCCGCCGGCCACCCGTCACCGGGGCGGCGAGACGCTGACGGTGCCGGCGCGGTCGGTGCTGCTGTTGAAGGTGGTGGACTGAGGGGCCCGCTCAGCGGGTCTCGGCCCGCAGCAGCATCCGCTTGAGCAAGGTGGCGAGGGCGGCGCGGTCGGTGTCGTCGAGGGGCTCGATCAGCTCCGCCTCGGCGATGCCGCGCCAGCGCATGGCCTCGGTCCAGCGCCGGTGGCCCTCCTCGGTGAGCTCGACCTCGACCCGGCGGCGGTCGCCGGCGGCGCGCAGCCGGCGCACCAGCCCGGACTTCTCCAGGGTGTCGAGGCGGCCGGTCATCCCGGCCGGGGAGAGCACCAGTTCGGCGGCGAGTTCGGCCGAGGGGGCCCGCCAGGGGGTGCCCCGGGAGGCCAGCCGGTGCAGGGTCTCGAACTCGAAGCGCTGGAGGCCGGTCTCGGCCAGGGCCCGTTCCTTGCCGGTGTTCACGTGCTTGGCCAGCAGCTGGATGCGGGTGATGACCGCCTCCGTGGGCACGTCGAAGGGGACCTTGCCGCTCCAGCGGGCGATGTGCCGGTCGACGGAATCCTCGGTGCGCTCCTTCTCCATGGACGGCAGTATCGCATCCGGGCGAAAGTATTTCGTTGACGAATGATTCGCTGGCGAAATATCTTTCCCGTCATGACCCCGACCATCCGGCGGCTGCTGGCCGGCCGCACCTTCGCCGCCCTCGCCACCGCCTTGATCCCCACCACCCTCACCCTCGCCGTGATCCGCACCGGCTCGGCCGGGGACCTCGGGCTGGTGCTCGCCGCCGAGATGCTCCCGATGGTGCTCCTGCTGCCCCTCGCGGGCGTGGCCGCCGACCGCTGGCCCGCCCGCCGGGTGGTGCTCGCCGCCGACCTCGCCCGCGCCGCCGCACAGCTGGGCACCGGCGCGATGCTGCTGACCGGACCCGTACGGATACCCGGGCTCGCGGCGCTCGCCGCCGTGACCGGGGCCGCCGTGGCCTTCGGCAACCCCTCGGCCCGGACCCTGGTGGCCGCCGCCGTCCCGGCGCCGGACCGGCTGCGGGTCAACGCCCGGCTCGGGGTGGCGAACGGGCTCGCGCAGCTGGCCGGGCCGGCCACCGCGGGGGCGGTGGTGCTCGGCGTCGGCGCCGGCTGGTCCTCGCTGCTGACCGGCGCGCTGTTCGTCTGCTCCGCGCTCACCCTCGGCGGGGTGCGCACCCCGCCGCCCGAACGGGCCGCCGTGCGCGGCGGATTCCTCGGCGAGCTGCGGGCGGGCTGGGCGGAGACCCGGCGGCACCCGTGGTTCCTGGCCAACGTGCTCGCCCACGGGGTCTGGCACCTCGCGGCGGGACTGCTGCTCACCCTCGGCCCGCTGATCGCGGTGGAGAGCCTCGGCGGGGCCGGCACCTGGGTGCTCCTCAGCCAGCTCGGCACCGCCGGGCTGCTCCTCGGGGTCTGGGCGGCGGGCCGGCTGCCCGTGCGGCGGCCGCTGGTCGCCGTGGCCGTGGCCTCCTCGCTCCAGGCCCTGCCGCTCACCGCGTTCGCGCTGCGGCTGCCCACGGCCGTGACGGCGGGCGCCTTCTGCGCCGCCATGTTCGGGGTGGGGGTGCTGAGCCCCCTGTGGGAGACGGAGATCCAGCGCCGGATCCCGCTGGAGACCCTGGGGCGGGTGGGGTCCTTCGACACCCTGATCTCCTTCGCGGCCCGCCCCTTGGGGCTGGCGGCGGCCGCTCCGCTCGCCGCGGTCACCGGGACGGCGGCGCCGCTGCTCGTCGCGGCCGTTCTCACGGCCGCCGCGAACCTGTCCGTACTGCTGCTCCGGGACGTCAGGGCGCATCCGGAGGGGAAGCCTTCGCTCGCCCTGCGATGATGTGGCCTTCCTACGTACATACGTTCAAGGGGGCTTGCGTAGATGGCAGGATTCGGGACCGCTCTGCGAGAGCTGCGCGGGGCGCAGAAGTCGGCGAAGGGGGTGTCGCTCTACTCGCGGTTCGTCAACCGGCCCGCCGGGCGGTACCTGGCCGCCGGGTCGTACGCGCTCGGGCTCACCCCGAACCAGGTGACGCTGGTCAGTGCCGCCTTCAGCTTCGCCGCCGTCGCCGCCGTCGCGCTCGCCGCGCCCTCGTGGGGGCTGGGGATCGCCGTGTGGGCCGCGCTCGCGGTCGGATTCGCCTTCGACTCCGCGGACGGGCAGCTGGCCCGGCTGCGCGGGGGCGGGAGCGCGGCCGGCGAATGGCTCGACCACGTCGTGGACTGCGCCAAGCTGACGGCGCTGCACACCTGCGTGCTGATCGCCTTCTACCGCTTCCCCGAGGCGTACGGGACGGGTGGTGACGGCTGGCTGCTGGTGCCGCTGGGCTTCCAGTTCGCCTCCGTCGTCACCTTCTTCGGGGGGCTGCTGACCGAGAAGCTGAAGCCGAAGCCCGCGCCGGGCAGCCCCGCCGCCGCGCCGTCGACGGTGCGCGCGGTGGCGTTGCTGCCGGTGGACTACGGGGTGTTCTGCCTGGTGTTCCTGCTGCTCGGAGGCGGGGAGCTGTTCCGCTGGGCGTACGCGGGACTGGGGGCCGTCGCCGCCCTGTTCCTGGTGGCGTTCCTCGCGAAGTGGTTCCGCGAGCTCAGCGCCGTTCCGCGCTGAGCGGCTGCGAGAGCGCGTCCAGCGCCCGGCGCAGCTGGGTGCTGGACGTGTGGACGGTGTAGGGGAAGTACACGACGTCGACGCCCACCTCGGCGAAGTCCTTCTCCAGCTTGTCGCCCTTGGGGGTGTCCCGCCAGTCGTCGCCCTTGAAGATGACGTCGAAGCGGACCTGCTTCCAGGTCTCCACCTTGTCCGGGACGGTCTCGACGAACGCGGCGTCCACGTACTTGACGCTGCGGACGATCTCCAGCCGTTCGACGAGCGGGATCATCGGGCGGCGGCCCTTGGCCCGTTCGGCCATCTCGTCGGAGACGACTCCGGCCACCAGGTAGTCGCACTGGCTCCGGGCGTGCCGGAGGATGTTCAGGTGCCCGATGTGGAACAGGTCGTACGCGCCGGGCGCGTAGCCGACTCGGTACGGTCGGCGCGCGGTCGCGCCAAGGTCGGACATGTCGCGCTCCGTCATGAGTACCCCCCCAGCAGCCACACCCCCCGGTGTGGCGGATTAGCAGACAATAGCGTGCACGTTCCTCTTCACACGGGTGAACGAATAGGGTGACGTGCGCATCATCCAGGGGAGAAGGGGACGTTCAGTGTCCAGATCCGGTCACCGGCGCCTGTTGCTGGTTTCCACCAATTACGCTCCCGAGCACGCGGGCATCGGCCCGTACGCCACCCAGATCGCGGAGCACTGGGCGGATCTCGGCCACGAGACCCACGTCCTGGCGGGCATGCCGCACTATCCGGCGTGGTCGTTGGAGCCCGAGTACAAGGGGGCGCTCCGGCGCACGGAGCAGCGCGCGGGGGTCACCGTGCACCGGCGTGCGCACACCGTGCCGGCGCGTCAGACCGCCGTGAAGCGGGCCCTTTTCGAAGGATCGATTCTGCTCCACGGCGCCGTGGCCCCGCCCCGGATGCCGAAGCCGGACGCGGTCCTGGCCCAGATGCCCAGCCTCGCGGGCGGGGTCACCGCCGCCCGGCTCGCGGCGCGCTGGAAGGTCCCGTTCGTCCCGGTCGTCCAGGACCTGATGGGCGCCGCCGCCGCGCAGAGCGGGATCAGCGGCGGCGACAAGGCGGCCGCGTTCGCCGGGCGCGCCGAGTCGTACGCCCTGAAGCGGGCCACGCTCGTCGGCGTCATCCACGAGACCTTCGTGGACCGCGTCGTGGGCCTCGGCGTGGACCCGGCCAAGATCCGGATCGTCCCCAACTGGTCGCACGTGCCCCAGCCGACCAGGCCGCGCGGCGAGACCCGCCGGCACCTCGGCTGGGCCCCCGGCCAGACGGTCGTCCTGCACTCCGGGAACATGGGCCTCAAGCAGGGCCTCGAAGTCCTCGTCGGCGCGGCCCGCCTGGATCCGGACGTCCGCTTCGTCCTCATGGGGGACGGCAGCCAGCGCGCGGCCCTGGCCGGCCTCGCGGCCGACGTACCGAATCTGGACATCATCCCCCCTGCCGCCGACGGCGAGTTCCCGGATATCCTCGCCGCGGCGGACGTCCTCGCGGTCACGCAGCACGCGGCCGTGATGGACATGAGCGTGCCGTCCAAGCTCACCTCCTACTTCCAGGCCGGCCGGCCCGTCGTCGCCTCCGTCGCGGCGCTGGGCGGCACCGCCCAGGAGGTGGAACGCTCGGGCGCGGGGGTGCTCGTACCGCCGGAGGACCCGGACGCCCTGCTGAAGGCCGTACGGGCCCTGGCGCAGGACCCCGAGGGGGCGGACCGGCTGGGAGCGGCCGGACCGCGCCACGTGGCGGCGCACCTGAGCCGCGAGGCGGGCCTGGCCCGTATCGACGCACTGATCGACGAAGCACTTGGGGGTCCCCGGACGTGATCGAGACGAACCGCCCAGCGGCGCCCCCGGCCGAGGACGAGCCGGATCTCCTGAGGGACCAGTTCCGGCAACTCCTGCGCTACCGGCGCCTCATCGGGGCCGGCATCGGGATAGGCCTGCTGGGCGGCGTCTACCTCGGCGTCTCCACGGCCGACACGTACGTCTCCGTCGCGGACGTGGTCCTGCGCGCCCCCACCGACGACCCCTTCAACCCGAGCCTGGCGCCCGACAAGGCGATCAACATCGGCTCGGAGCGGCAGGTCGCGCTCTCCAGCTCCATAGCCGGCGAGGCGGCGAAGAAGCTCGGCATCCCCGCCGCCGGCCTGGCCGCCCTGCGCGGTGGTCTCCAGGTGACGAACCCGCCGCAGACGATGGTGCTCCGCTTCACCTACACGGCCTCCTCCCCCAAGGAGGCGGCCCGGCGCGCCAACGCGATGACCGAGGCGTACCTGCTCAAGCGGCAGGAGGCCCTCGACGTCACCCGCGACAAGATGGTCAAGGGCTACCAGGACCAGCGCGACCCGGTCGCCAAGCAGCTGGACGACCTCGCCAAGGACATCGCCAAGATGCCGGCCGGCGCCACGCGCGACGCGGCCACCTCCAGCAAGACCGACCTGCAGAGCGAGGTCGGCCGCTACAACAACAGCATCACCAAGCTGGAAGCGCTCGACATGACCCCCGGCCGGGTCACCAGCCCGGCCGCCGCGCCCACCGCGCCCGACGGCCCGGGCCTGCCCATGTCGCTCGCGCTCGGCGCGGCCGTGGGTCTCGCGCTCGGCCTGCTCGCCGCCTGGGTGCGGCTCGTCTTCGACCCGGCGCCGCGCTCCGAGGGCGATGTGGCCCGGGCCCTGCGGGCGCCCGTACTGGGCTCCCTGCCCCGGAACAAGACCGGCGGCGGACCGCTGCTCGCGGCCGGCGAGGAGGATCCCCGGCTCGCCGAGGAGTTCCGCTCGGTGGCGTTCCGGCTCGCCTACGACGCCCGGTTCGCCGACCGGCGCCGGCTGCTCGTGGTCGCCCCCCGGGGCAGCAGCGAGACCGCCGCGGCGGTGGCCGTGAACCTGGCCGCCTCGTTCGCCGAGACCGGCAAGGACGTGCTGCTGATCGAGGCCGACCTGCGCACCCCGGTCCTGGCCAGCCAGCTGCCCACCGACGCGGGCGGGCGGCCGCGCTGGAGCCGTACGCCGGGCGGCGCGCCCGCCGGCGGGCACCCCGGGCACGGGGACCACGACTGGCCCGACGGGCGCCAGCTCGTCGTGGACGCCGGCGAGTCGGGCGCCTTCGACCTGATCCCGGGCGAGCGGGCGCGCAACGTCGCCCGCGCGCTGACCTCGCCGCGCGCGACCCGGCTGATCTCCGAGGCCGACTCCCCCAACTCCACCGTCGTGGTGCTCGCCCCGCCGGTGCTCTCGTACGCGGACGCGCTGGCCCTCGTGGACCGCGTGGACGGCGTGCTCGTGGTGTGCGACCCGCGCGCCGTGCACCGCAGCGACCTGGTCCGGATCCGCGAGCTGATCAGCGGGGCCGGGGGCACCGTGCTGGGCGCGGTGCTGCACGCCCCGCTGCCCGGCGAGAAGCGCGGCCGGGGCAAGAAGTCCGCCGGGGCCCCCGAGGCCCCCGCGGCGCGCCCCGCCGCCGAAGCACCGGCCCGGGCGGCCGGGGGCGAGGGCGGCGACGGGGACGAGGACCGGCCCGAGCGGCAGGTTCCCGGTGACGGCAGCGACACCGTCGCCCTGCGTACGGTCCGTACGGGCCGCAGGTGAGCCGACGCGGTCTCGCGGCGGTCTCCTCGGTCCTGGACCAGGCGGCGTCGAGCGCCACGAACATCCTGGTGCTGGTGCTGGCCGCCCGGCTGTCGTCGGCCGCCGCCTTCGCCGACTTCTCGATGGTGTACGTCGCGTTCAGCGTGCTGCTCGGGCTGAACATGGCCTACGTCGGCCAGACGGTGGTGCTGGAGAAGGGCGAGCGGCTCGGCGCGGTGTGCCGCTCGGCGGTGGCCTTCACGGGCGTGGCCTCCGCGGTCGTGGGCGCGGCGCTGGCGGGCCTCGGGCTGCTGCTGCCGGGGCCGGCGGGGTGGGCGTTCCTCGCGCTGGGCCTCGTACTGCCGTTGGTGCTGGTGCAGGACGGGCTGCGGTACTGCTTCTCCGCGCTGCGGACGCCCGAGCGGGCGCTGGCCGCCGACGCGCTGCGGCTGGTGTGCGTGGTCCCGGCGCTGCTGGTGCAGCCCGAGGGGGCTTCGGCAGGGCGGCTGGTGCTGGTGTGGGGCGTCTCGGCGCTGCCCGCGCTGGCGCTGGGGCTGTGGCTGCTGCGCCCGTACGTACGGGGCGCGGTGGCGGACCTGACGCCCTATCTGCGGCGCGGCCACCTGGGGCAGCGCTTCGTGATCGAGTTCGCCGTGGGCAACGGCTCCAGCCAGCTGGCGGTCCTCGGCCTCGGCCTGTTCGCGACCCCGCTGGCGGTGGGCGCGCTACGGGGCGCGACGACGCTGTTCGGGCCGCTGAACGTGCTGTTCAACTCGGCGAACGCCTTCGGCCCGCCGGTGGTGGGGCGGGCGTCGGGCAAGCGCGGGGTGGTCCGGCTGACGCTGCTGATGGGCTCGGCCCTCGCGGTGCTGGGCGCCGCCTGGGCGGCGGTGCTGTACGCACTGCCCGGGCGGCTGGGGCGGCAGCTCCTGGGCGACACCTGGGACGCCGCCGCCGCCCTCCTGCCCGCGACGGGTGCCCAGTACGCGGTGATGGGCCTGGGCACCTGCGCCCTGCTGACCCTGCGGGTGCTGAACCCGAAGGCGACGCTGTCGTTGCAGGTGGTGTTCTCGCTGCTGTCGGTGGCGCTCCTGCTGGGGGGCTACGCGGCGTTCGGCGTGACCGGCGCGGCCTGGGGCCTGGCCGCCGGTTCCGCCCTCAAGGCGGCCGCCGCCTGGCTGCGCGTCTCCCGCCTCCCGGCCGCCCCGCTCCCGGCTCCGGCGCCTGCCCCGGCCTGACCTCCCCGCCGGCCGGCCCCGCTCCGGGGCCGGTCAGCGCAGGGTGGTGGCCTTGTCCTGGCGGTAGGTCGCGACGAGCGCCAGGCAGAGCGCCGCGATCGCGACGCGGCCCGACGCCTGGAGCAGGGGGCCGCGCAGCAGGATGAAGGAGTACCCCGCGACCAGCGGCACCACCACCGAGATCAGGCTGCCCGGCGGGGAGCTGCGGGTGGCGCGCTTGGCGTAGCGGCGGTCGACGCGGGCGGAGGCGTACCCCATCGCCAGCAGTCCGCCGCCCATGCCCAGCGGGCCGAAGTCCAGCCACAGCTCGGCCCAGACCGGGGAGGACAGGTTGGTGTTGACCGTGCCCATCCACTGGCCGACCATCACCCCCGTGTCCCGCGGCTTGCCCGGCCACATCGAGCGCGGCACCGCGAAGAAGACCGAGCCCGCGAGCTGGCGCCCGTAGAAATGGCCCGGGCCGGAGTTCGAGAACGTGATCGTGTTGGCGAACATGCCGATCTGGTCGTAGTCCTTGAGCGCCATCGGCTCCAGGAACGAGGTCGTCTCGACCGGCTTGTAGTTCTTCTCGTCGTAGCGGAAGCGGTCCGCGAACGGGAACACGAGCAGGGCCACGACCACGGCCATCGACAGCGCCACCCGGTACATCGCGGCGCTCACCGGGAAGACGGTGAAGAGCATCGCGAACATGACCGTGAGGAACCAGTACCGGGGGTTCGAGACCGGGTTGTTGACCACCAGGTTCAGCACCGCCAGCGCACCCCAGGTCACGATGACGGAGACCTTGCGGCGGGCGAACTTCGAGGTGATCAGCCAGCGGGTGTAGAGGAGCAGCGCGAGCAGCGCCGGGACGGTGCCGAACCCGCGCAGCAGGGCCTGGCCGGCCTGGCCGTCGCCGTTGGAGACGCCCGCCTCCTCGATGCCGGCGATGATCTCCTGCCGGCTGGAGAAGAACACGGCCGGTCCGCCGAGCTTCACGATGAACGCCGCGCTGCACAGGAACGCGATCCCGGTGAGCAGTTGGAGCCGGCGCCGGTGCGCCATGACCGGCCGCGCCTCCTTCTGGGAGCCGCCCGCGCGGCCCGCCGGCCGGTGGCGGGCCAGCAGCACGCCGACGTCGAACGCGGTACAGCCGAGCAGCACCAGCCCGATGGCGATGGTGAGGTCGGAGCGCGGGCCGACGACGGGCGTCGGCACCCGGCCGAGGACGGCCTGGGCGAGCGGGGCGACGCCCATCGCCATGTAGACGAAGAGCCAGAACGAGCCCTGGAGCAGCTTGCGGCGGCTGGTCAGCACCATCGCGGAGAGCCGGGCCCCCGCGTACATGGTGAGCAGGAGCTGGAGCCAGAAGGCCGCGTCGCGCTGCCCGTCGCCGGACTGGACGGCCACGAACAGCGGCAGGAAGACGGTGAATCCGAGGATGAGCGGTACGGACAGCGCGCGGGAGAGCAGGGTGCGCGGGGTGGTGACCCGGCCCCATCGCCGCTCGTCCTCGAAGTCGGGGAGCGGCGGGCGCGACGGGGGGCGCGGCGGCGGGGGTGACGGGGGCCCGGACGGCGGGCCGACGGGGGCTTTGCGTATGTCCGTTGCCACTGCTGCCCCCACCCCATGTGCCTGGTCCGCGCGCAGTCTAATCTGAGCGGGCGGCGCCCGGGGAGGCGCCGGGGGGCAGAGGCTGAGGGGCGACCGTTGCGGGATCTTCCTGCGTTCACGCTGGCCGGTTACGACAAGGGGCGCGGGCTGCTGACGCAGGCGCTCTGGTTCGCGGTGATGAACACGCTGTTCATGGCGTGGTTCTGTCCGGCCCGGCTGCGCGTGGCGCTGCTGCGGGCGTTCGGGGCGCGGATCGGCGAGGGGGTGCTGATCCGGCACAAGGTGCGGGTGCTGTGGCCGTGGAAGCTCAGCATCGGGGACCACACCTGGATCGGCGAGGGCGCCTGGGTGCTGAACCTGGAGCCGGTGACGATCGGTTCGCACGTGTGCGTCTCGCAGGAGGCCATGCTGTGCACCGGCTCGCACGACCACCGGGCGGCCGACTTCCGCTACCGCAACGCCCCGATCGTGGTCGAGGACGGCGCGTGGGTGGCCGTACGGGCGACCGTGCTGGCCGGGGTGACCATCGGCCGCTGCGCGGTCGCGGGCGCCGGGGCGATCGTCCACAGAAACCTTCCCGCACTGACCCTGCAGACGATGGACGGGCAGCGCCGCCCGGTCGAGGAGCCCAAGTGAGAGTCCTGCACGCCGTTACCCTGCACTCCCCCTCGCACGCCTTCGGCGGCCCGGTCCGGGTCGCGCTGAACCTGGCCAAGGGACTGCGGGAGCGCGGCCACGAGGCGCGGCTGCTGGCGCTGGGCGAGGGGTTCCCCGAGCCGTGGCCGACGTCCGTCGAGGGCGTGCCGGCGAAGCTGTTCCCGGCGCGGCGGCTGCTTCCGCTGGGCTTCAGCGGGATGACCTCGCCGGCCCTGCTGGCGTCGGCGGGCCGGCTCGTACGGGACGCGGACCTGGTCCACGTACACCTGGCGCGGGACCTGGTGACGCTGCCCGTGGCCCTGGCGGCGCTGCGGGCCCGCAAGCCGCTGGTGCTCCAGACCCACGGCATGGTGGACCCGAGCGAGAAGCTGCTGGCCAAGGTGCTGGACGCGGTGGCGGTACGCCGGCTGCTGCGCGGCGCGGACGCCCTGCTGTACCTGACGCCGCACGAGCGGGAGGGCCTGGAGGCGGTCACCCGGGGCCCGCTCGCGCGGGCGGTGCGCCTGGTGAACGGCACCCCGGCGCAGGAGGAGCGGCCCGCCCCCTCCGGGCCGCCGCGCATCCTGTACGCGGCGCGGCTCCAGGCCCGCAAGCGCCCGGTGGACTTCGTGGACGCGGCCCCGGCCATCCTCGCGGCGCACCCGGACGCCGAGTTCGTGGTGGCCGGACCGGACGAGGGCGAGCTCGCGGCGGTCCGGGCCCGGATCGAGGCGCTCGGCCTGTCCGCGCGCTTCACGGTGCCGGGGGCCCTCTCCTCGGAGCAGGTCCTGTCCGAGCTGCGGCGGACCCACGTGTACGTCCTGCCCTCGGTGGACGAGCCGTTCCCGATGTCGGTCCTGGAAGCCCTGGCGGTCGGCGTCCCCTCCGTGGTCACCCACTCCAACGGCCTGGCCCGCGACATCGCCGCCGCGGGCGCGGGCCGTGCGATCACCCCGGGCCCGGCGGGGGTGGCCGAGGCCGTCCTCGCCCTGCTGGACCCCGCCGCGAACGCCAAGGCCTCCGCCGCCGCCCGCGAACTGGCCGCCGCCTCCTTCTCGATGGACTCCGTCCTCGACACCCTGCTCTCCGTCTACGAGGGCGCGCGGCGTCCGGCGTAGGGCGGGGGCGGGGAGCCGGGGCCGGGGGTCAGAGGATGTCGCGGCGGGTTTCGTCCACCACCGGGAGGGCGGCCGTGCGGCGGCGCTTGAAGACGCTCGCGTAGACGGCGAGGCCGAGGGCGCCGGCCGCCATCATGATCAGGCCGACCAGGTCCAGGTTGACCCCGTCCATCTTCCAGTCGCTCGCGAAGGTGAGAACAGCCCCCACCACGATCAGGGCGATGCAGCCGCCGATGCCTCCCATGGATTCCGCCTCCGTAGTCGCTGTTCGTGTGAACACGCGGGTACCCCGGGCCCGTACGGAAAAACGCCCCCGGCGGCCGCAGTCGCGGTCACCGGGGGCGCGTTCGGGAGCCGGGGGTTACGCGGGGACCCAGGCGTAGCAGCCCGTGGAGGTGAACTCGGCGGTGCCCGCCGGGATCTTGGCGACGATCTTGTCGCCCGCCTTGAGCGGGGCTTCCGGGCCCGCGGAGAGGACCGAGCCGTCCTTGGAGCGGGACTCCCAGGTGCAGGTGGTGCTCTGGGTCAGCGCCCGGTAGCTGCCCGCCGCGGGCGACTTGCGGGTGCCGTCGGGGAAGCCCTTCGCCGCGGCGTCCAGGATCGGCTTCTGCTCGGGGCACAGGATCGTGATCGCGTCCTTCGCCGCCGGGATCTCCCCGGCGATGACGGACCCGGTCGCCGCGTCCTTGTCGCGCTTGGCGGTGCGCTCCACCCGTTGGCAGGACTCCTGCCCGTTCTGCAGGACCGCCGCCGGATCCATCTTCTCGGGGACCCGGCCGCTCAGGTACTGCTTCTCGTTGGGCTTGAAGGTGCCCGTCTTCGGCGTGAGCTTCGCGTCCGGCAGCACCGGACCCGTCGGCTTCGCCTCGGCCGGCGCCGCCGGGGCGGACGCGGCCGGGGAGTCCGCCGGGTCGGGCACCGACGAGGCGGCGGGCGGCTTCGGCTTGGCCGCCGCGGCGGGTTCGGCCTTGTCGCCGCCGGAACCGCAGGCGGTCAGCGTCAGGGCGGCGGCCAGCAGGACAGCAGCCGCTGCGGAGCGTCGGTACATCAGGTGGCTCCCGTACTTACTGGTAGAGAGGAGCCGCGGGGCCCGGCCCGGGAAGGCGGGCCCCGCGGCGTGCGTCACGAGGTGACTACTTGGCGCCGAAGGTCAGCACCAGCTCGGGCACGGCGTCCGCGGCCGTCGCCTCCGAGGACCAGATCCAGAGCGGATCGGTGCCCGTGCTCTTCAGGCCCACGGCGTACGCGGTGCCCAGCACGGGGGTGAGCGCGGTGGTGTCCAGCTCCACGCTGTGGACGGCCGAGCCGTCCGCGACGCCCGCGATGGCGCCGAGCGGGCTGGTGCCGAGGGCCGGCTTGGTGGTGAAGGTGGTGCCCGCACCGGTCCAGGTACCGGTGACCGGAACCACGGACACCGTGTCGGTCGTACCGGCACCGGCCTGCGTCGTGGTCTTGAACTGCAGCGACGCGGACTTCAGGACCTGTCCGGCCGGGGCGGCCGGCAGGTTGAAGCGCAGGTACGTCTCGTACGCCGAGGTGCCGCGCACCGCGAGCGAGGTCGACGCGCCGTAGGCGGTGCTCGGGGCGCCCTGGTTGACGTAGGTGTCCTCGGTCGCGGCGACCTCGGAGACCGTGTCGGTCGGGGCCTTGGCCAGGTCGAAGTGGTTCTTGACCTGGGTCTGCGTCAGCGCCGTCGGGTAGACGGCCGTCTCGTCGAGCTGACCGGCGAAGAAGTTGCTGGTCGGCTTGGTCGGCCAGCCGGTGAGGTTGTCACCGCCGGCGTGCCAGTAGCCCTGGTACGCGGTGGTGCCCGTGGAGCTGGAGGAGTCCTTCTTCTGGCCGTCCACGTACAGGGTGATGCCGCCGGGGCCCTGCGTACCGACGACGTGGTGCCACTTGTTGTCGTTGTACGTCTCGAAGAGGCCGGTGGAGATGGTCCGCGTCGAGCCGTTGTGGACGCCGAAGAACAGACGACCGGTGTTGGTCATGTAGATCTGCTTGTCGTACGTACCGCTGGTGCGGGCGTTGTTGTTGCCGAAGCCGATCAGCTTGCCGCCGCGCGTGGTGTTGGTCTTGAACCACGTCTCGACGCTGAAGGTGGCGCCGACCGACTGGCGGCGGTCGCTGTACACCTGCTGGCTGGTGCCGTTGAAGCCCATCGCCGTGCTGGTGCCGGTGATGGCGCCCGGGCCCTGGCGCAGCGCGGGGGCGTTCAGCTGGATGCCGCTGGTGTTGCCGGCGGCCGAGGAGTCGGCGACGTACGGGCTGACGGTGTCGTCGTAGCGCCAGTACAGGTTGGCGCCGTCGGCGCGGACCTGGTTCGGGTACGACTGCACCGAGGTCGGGACCGTGACGGAGACCGCGGCCGACAGGGCGCTGGTGTTGCCCGCGGCGTCGGTGGCGGTCACCCGGTAGCTGTACGACTGGCCGGCCTTGACGGTGGTGTCGTTCCAGGAGGCCTGGGGGCGCTCCCACTCCAGGGACTCCGCGGTCACCGTGGCGACCGGCGAGGCCGAGCCGTTGCGGTAGACGCGGTAGGTCAGCTTGCTGTCGTCCGCGTCGTAGCTGGTGCGCCAGCGGACCTGGGCCTCGCCGGGCTTGACGCTGGAGGCGCTGGCGACCGGGGTGGTCGGGGCGCCGACGTCGCCGGTGGAGGCGAACCGGGTCAGGGCCTGCTGCTCCTTGCCGTTGATGAGGGTGAACTCACCGCCGACCCACAGGTACTTGACGTCGTTCTTCTCCGCGACGGACATGACGCGCGGGCCGATGCCCTCGCCGATGCCGTCGTTCGCGGTGGGGTGCCAGCCGAGCTTGGCGGGGCTGGGCACGAACCCGTCCACGGGCGCGGGGGCGGCGCCCTGGTGGTCGGTCAGCTGCGCCAGCAGGAAGTTGCGCTTGCCGTCGGGGAACTGGTTCTCCAGCGAGCAGTCGTGCGCGTGCGAGGAGCTGTAGAGCACGCCCTGGTAGGGCAGTACGAACTGGGTCGCGCCGAGGCAGCGGTCGCGCCACTTCTCGTTGAAGTCGGTGCCGAGGCCGATGCGGCCGTCGAAGACGCCGCCGCCGGAGCCCTCGTTGCCGGTGTAGTACCCGGTCGCGTCGGCGGAGATGTCCTTGACCACCGAGTTCGACGGGATGTTGGTGTACGTCTTGGTGACGGCGCCGGTGGTCGCGTTCACGACGGCCAGGGCGTGCGTGCTGGAGCCGTTGACGTCGAAGAAGTCACCGCCGAGCAGGACGTTCTTGCCGTCGTTGCTGATCTCGATGGCGCGGCCGGGCTCGTCGGCGTTGGCGACGAAGGGCTTGACCGCACCGGAGGCGGCGTCGACCGCGGCGAAGCGCTGGCGCTCCTGGCCCTCGACGGCGTTGAAGTCGCCGGCCGCGTAGAGCGTGTCGTCGGTGACGGCCAGCGCGCGCACGGTGGCGGGGAAGCCCGGGTGGAAGGAGGCCTTGGGGGTGCAGCTCTCGATGTCGATCGCGGCGACGCTGGAGACGGGGGTGCCGTTGACGGCGCCGAAGTACCCGCCCGCGTACAGCGTCTTGCCGTCCTTCGACACGACCAGCGTGCGCACCGTCGCGGTACCGTCGGTGACGGTGAAGGCGAGCTTGCAGGAGGTCGGGTTGCCCGTCGCGGCGTCGAGCGCGACGAAGTTCACGGCTTCCTGCTCGGAGCCGGCGGCGCCCGCGGGCGGCGTGACGGCCGAGAAGGTTCCGCCGGCGAAGACGGTGCCGCCCGTCTGGGCCATGGCCCAGACGACGCCGTTCGGCTGCCAGGTGGGCAGCTCGTCGGCGGTGAAGGCCACGGGCGCGGTGATGGCGGACGCCTCGGGCATCAGCACCAGGCCTATGCCGGTTCCCGCTCCGGCGAGTGACAGGGCGAGGGCAGCAGTCAGCCCTCTGGATCTACGCATGAGCCCCCCAGGGCAATTGCCCGGTTTGATGGCTGGAACTATCCGAACAGCCATATGTACTGGCGCAGACTAGGGCTCACGCGAGGGCCCGGTCACCTCACTTGACCCATTGCATACCAACTTGGAATCAACAGGGTTCAGCCTGGAGGGCGCACTACGGACATACGGCAGGTTTGCCCCGGCCACACCCGTGCAGAGCTGTGGGAATGACCGGGACACGGCAAATCGTAGGCGAGACGAGCGACTTCAGCGGTCGATACGGACGGTCACTCCCGCGAGTTGGTCCTCGACCTGGCGGACATCGGCGTCAACCATGATCTGCGCGAGCTCGGAGACGAGGACCGTCGGCTTCCAGCCAAGGATGTCCTGGGCCTTGCTCGCGTCGCCGATCAGGGCGTCGACCTCGCTGGGGCGCTCGTACTTGGGGTCGTAGCGCACGTGCTCGTTCCAGTCGAGGCCCGCGTGTCCGAAGGAGGCCTCGACGAACTCGCGGACGGTGGCGGCGACCCCGGTGGCCACGACGTAGTCGGTGGGCTCGTCCTGCTGGAGCATCCGCCACATCGCGTCGACGTACTCGGGGGCGTAGCCCCAGTCGCGGACGGCGTCGAGGTTGCCGAGGTAGAGGTGGTCCTGGAGACCGGCCTTGATGCGGGCGACCGCGCGGGTGATCTTGCGGGTCACGAAGGTCTCGCCGCGGCGCGGGGACTCGTGGTTGAAGAGGATCCCGTTGACGGCGAACATGTCGTACGCCTCGCGGTAGTTCACGGTGGTCCAGTACGCGAAGACCTTGGCGGCGCCGTACGGGCTGCGCGGGTGGAACGGGGTGCCCTCGTTCTGCGGGGGCGGGGTGGCGCCGAACATCTCGGAGGACGAGGCCTGGTAGATGCGGGTGTCCACGCCGCTGGCCCGGATCGCCTCCAGCAGGCGGAGCGCGCCGAGGCCGGTCACGTCGCCGGTGTAGAGGGGGGCGTCGAAGGAGACCCGCACATGGGACTGGGCGCCCAGGTTGTAGACCTCGTCGGGCCGTATCTCGCGGAGCAGGTTCACGAGGGCGACGCCGTCGGCGAGGTCCGCGTGGTGCAGCACGAAGGAGCGGTTCGCGGTCTGCGGGTCCTGGTAGATGTGGTCGATCCGCTCCGTGTTGAAGCTGGAGGACCGCCGCACGAGCCCGTGCACCGTGTAGCCCTTGGAGAGCAGCAGCTCAGCGAGGTAGGAGCCGTCCTGTCCGGTGACGCCGGTGATCAGTGCGGTCTTGCCCATGTGGGTCCCCCTGGGGTTGGTTGTCGTGCGATGAGGCTGCGCCTCGGTCTGTGTTCCGGCCCGGCGTCGGCCTGCCGCCGGCGGCCGCCCGCCCGGGCGGGAGTCCCGCCGCCGCCCCCGTGCCCGGGACCGGATGCGTACCGTACATGCCGCCCGGTCCGGCGCCGCCGCCGGATCCGCGCGCCGCGGCCCGGGGTGCGGCCCGGGGTGCGCGGGCGCGGGGGGTGGGAGCAGGATCCGGACGCCGGATCCGGGCTCCCCCCGAGGTCCGCGCCAACGGACTGGCATCATCGGCGGTATGACAAGTTCGCTGCCGCTCCTGCCCCCGCACTCCCGTGTCTTCGTCGCGGGGCACCGCGGCCTCGTGGGGTCCGCGGTCGTCCGCCGGCTCACCGCCGACGGCCACGAGGTGCTCACCCGCGGCCGCTCCGAGCTCGACCTGCGGGACGCCGCCGCGACCGGGGCGTACCTGAGGGACGTCCGCCCGGACGCCGTCGTGCTGGCCGCCGCCAAGGTGGGCGGGATCATGGCCAACAGCACGTACCCGGTGCAGTTCCTGGAGGACAACCTCAAGATCCAGCTCAGTGTGATCGCCGGGTCGCACGAGGCGGGCGTGGGGCGGCTGCTGTTCCTCGGCTCCTCCTGCATCTACCCGAAGCTGGCCCCGCAGCCGATCAGCGAGGACGCCCTGCTGACCGGCCCGCTGGAGCCGACCAACGAGGCGTACGCCCTCGCCAAGATCGCCGGCATCGTCCAGGTCCAGTCGTACCGCAAGCAGTACGGGGCCTCGTACATCTCGGCCATGCCGACGAATCTCTACGGCCCCGGGGACAACTTCGACCTGGAGTCCTCGCACGTCCTGCCCGCGCTGATCCGCCGCTTCCACGAGGCGGCGGAGCAGGGGCGCGACGAGGTCACCCTGTGGGGATCGGGCACCCCGCGCCGGGAGTTCCTCCACGTCGACGACCTCGCGGCCGCCTGCGCCGTGCTGCTGAACACCTACGACGGCGACGAGCCCGTCAACATCGGCTGCGGCGAGGACCTCACCATCAAGGCGCTCGCCGAGACCGTCGCCGAGGTGACCGGCTTCCGCGGCCGGCTCGCCTGGGACACGTCCAAGCCGGACGGGACCCCGCGCAAGCTGCTCGACGTGTCGCGCCTGACCTCGCTGGGCTGGAAGCCGGGCGTCCCGCTGCGGGACGGCATCGCCGCGACGTACGCGTGGTGGCTCGGGCAGAACTGATCTCACGGGCCCCGGCCCGCCGTCAGTACGCTCCGCGACCGTCGACGACGGCGCGGAGGGTACGGCCCATGACGTCGACATCGCTGGTGAAGGACCAGTTGTCGACGTACTGAAGATCTAGCTGAATCGTTTCGTCCCACGAGAGGTCCGACCGCCCGCTGATCTGCCACAGGCCGGTCATACCGGGCCGCACAGTGAGCCGGCGCAGCTCGACCTCGTCGTACTGGGCCACCTCCTCCGGCAGCGGCGGGCGCGGTCCGACCAGCGACATGCTGCCCGTCAGTACGTTGACCAGCTGGGGCAGTTCGTCCATCGAGGTGCGGCGCAGCAGCCGGCCCACCCGGGTCACCCGGGGGTCGCGCCGCATCTTGAACATCAGGCCGTCGTTCTCGTTGGACCCGGAGAGCTCGGCCTTGAGCTTGTCGGCGTCCACGACCATGGTGCGGAACTTCCACATCACGAACGGGACCCCGTCGCGGCCGACCCGGCGCTGGCAGTAGAAGGCGGGGCCGCGCGAGGAGAAACGTATCGCCAGCACGACCGCGAGGAAGAACGGCGACAGCGCCAGCAGCCCGAGGCCGGCCCCGATCCGGTCCAGCACCGCCTTGAGCGCGGTCTGCACCCCGCGCCGCACGGGCGGAGCGACCCGCAGCACGGCGAGTCCGCCCGCGGACAGGGTCTCCAGCCGCTTGACGGATATCTCCACCAGACCGGGGAAGACGGCCAGTTCCATCCGGGCGTCGTGCAGCGCCCAGGCGACCCGGCGCAGCCGCTCCCCCGCGAACCGCGCCCCGGGCGCCACGAGCACCAGGTCGGCGTGGTGGGCGCGGACGGCGCCGAGCACGGCGGCCGGGTCCTCGGTCGCCGCGTCCGGCATCTGCGGGGCGAGCCGCCCGGCGACGGGCACCCCGCTCTCCAGGGCGCCGGAGCCGACGGGGACCACCCCGACGACGACGTACGGGTGGTCGGTGCGGGCGGCGAGGTGCGCGATGACGTCCTCGGCGGCCGCGGGCTCACCGACCACCAGCACCCGGCTGACGGCCTGCGCCTCGCGGCGGGCGGCGGTGAGGTGGCGGTAGGTGAGCTTGTGGCAGGCGACGGTGACGAGCAGGGCGGGCAACAGCGCCCCGAGGGCGGCCAGTCGGGGGGTGCTCTCCTCGGTCACCACCCGGGCGACGGCGAGGACACCGATGAGAATCAGCCAGTCATGGAGGACGGGGAGCACTCCACGGGATTCTCCGAGCGCGCGGGAGGTGTAACGGCGCCGCAGCGCCTGCACTCCGGTCCACGCCAGCGCGGCCGCGACGGCGCAGTACACGGGCCGGACCTGCTGCGCCGCGTCGAAGACCAGGCCGACGGGGACGGCCGCGCCGAGGAAGTCGGCCGTGACGGCGGCGGGCAGGTACCAGCGGGCCTTGTCACCCAGGCGGCGCGCGGGCACGGCGTACGGCCCCGCCGAATCGGCGGCCGCTCCGGCCACGGTTTGCGCAGGAAAATGAACACGGCTCACAAGGCCCCCCTGGCACGCGGTCTATGACGGTGGCGCCTGCCCGCGGCTTCCCCAAACGGCGGGCGACTGTCGCACCGGGAAACAGTACGACAAACACCCGTACGGTAAGTGCCGTTCGGGTTAACGAAATCTCTCGTTGCTCAAGTGTTAACAACCGGTATCAGTCATTCCAGGGCCCGGCCCCATCCCTCCCACACAAAGGTGAATGGTTCGGATACCGGATACGTCGCCTCGGACAACGGACCGTTTCCAGCCAACCTTTTGACGCGGCCCTGACATTGCGGCCGCCAGCTGTCACTCTTCGATCCGTTCATCGCACCAGCCTGCTCTGCCCGGCGGCCCACCCAGCCGTCCGGAACCCCCTTGCAGAAGGAGTCTGCGTTGAGTCCGACCCCCCACAGGCGTTCCACCGCCATCGGCGCCCTCATAGCCGCCGCCGCGATGCTCGCCGTAGGCATTCAGGCAGGTACCGCCACCGCAGACGCCACCGCGTCCTCGGCGACCAAGGCCGTCCAGGCCAACCCGGGCGCGGCTCCCAAGGCCCTCAGCGCCTCGGAGCGTGCGACGCTCCTGGCGGGCGCCAACGCCACCACCGCGCAGGCCGCGAAGGCCCTCGGCCTCGGTGGCAAGGAGAAGCTCATCGTCCGCGATGTCGTCCAGGATGCGGACGGCACCACGCACACCACGTACGAGCGCACCTACGACGGTCTGCCCGTGCTCGGCGGTGACCTCACGGTCCACGCCAAGGGCGGCGTGACCAAGAGCGTGACCAAGGCCACCAACCACGAGATCAAGGTCGCGGACACCTCCGCCGCCGTGACCCCCTCGGCCGCCGAACGCACCGCCTTCTCCGCGCTGTCGGCGAGCGGCGGCAAGGACGCCAAGGCCGAGCAGGGCGCCCGCAAGGTGATCTGGGCCGCCGAAGGCGCCCCCGTCCTCGCCTACGAGACCGTCGTCGGCGGTGTCCAGAGCGACGGCGTCACCCCGAGCAAGCTGCACGTGGTCACCGACGCCCGGACCGGCGCGAAGATCACCGAGTGGCAGGCGATCGAGAAGGGCATCGGCAACACCGAGTACAGCGGCCAGGTCACCCTCGGCAGCTCGCAGTCGGGCAGCAACTACACGCTGACCGACGCCAGCCGCGGCAACCACAAGACGTACGACCTGAACGGGGGCAGCTCCGGCACCGGAACCCTGTTCACCGGGCCGGACGACACGTGGGGCAACGGCTCGCCCTCCAACCGCGAGACCGCCGGCGCCGACGCCGCCTACGGCGCGCAGCTGACCTGGGACTACTACAAGAACGTGCACGGCCGCAACGGTCTGCGCAACGACGGCGTGGCCCCGTACAGCCGGGTCCACTACGGCAACGCGTACGTCAACGCGTTCTGGGACGACGGCTGCTTCTGCATGACCTACGGCGACGGCACGGGCAACAACCACCCGCTGACCTCCATCGACGTGGCCGCGCACGAGATGACCCACGGTCTGACCTCGGTCACCGGCAACATGACCTACAGCGGTGAGCCCGGCGGTCTGAACGAGGCGACCTCCGACATCATGGCGGCGAACGTCGAGTTCACCGCCAACAACCCGAACGACGTCGGTGACTACCTCGTCGGCGAGAAGATCGACATCAACGGCGACGGCACCCCGCTGCGCTACATGGACAAGCCGAGCAAGGACGGCGGCTCCAAGGACGCGTGGTACTCGGGCATCGGCAACATCGACGTCCACTACTCCTCGGGCCCGGCCAACCACGTCTTCTACCTGATGTCCGAGGGATCCGGCGCCAAGGTCATCAACGGCGTCAGCTACAACTCGCCGACCTCCGACAACCTCCCGGTCACCGCGATCGGCCGCGAGGCCGCCGCGAAGATCTGGTTCCGCGCGCTGACCACGGGTCTGTTCAAGTCGAACACCAACTA
The DNA here is from genome assembly GCF_014650555.1 of Streptomyces goshikiensis. Lineage (GTDB taxonomy): Bacteria > Actinomycetota > Actinomycetes > Streptomycetales > Streptomycetaceae > Streptomyces > Streptomyces goshikiensis. The sequence goes on from NZ_BMVE01000001.1 coordinate 312,754, forward strand.
CGCGGCCGCCCGTACCGCGACCCTCCAGGCCGCCGCCGACCTGTACGGGGCCAACTCGGTCACGTACAACAACGTGGCCAACGCCTGGGCGGGCATCAACGTCGGCGCCCGGCCGCCGGCCTCCGGCGTCTCGGTCACCCCGATCGCCAACCAGACCACCCAGGTCAACACCGCCGTGAGCCTTCAGGTCCAGGCGACCAGCACCAACCCGGGTGCGCTGAGCTACGCGGCGACCGGCCTGCCGGCCGGCCTGTCGATCAACGCCTCGACCGGTCTGATCTCGGGTACGGCGACCACCGCGGGCACGTCCAACGTGACCGTGACGGTGACCGACTCGGCGAGCAAGACGGGCACGACGTCCTTCACCTGGACCGTCGGCACGTCCCAGCAGAACGTGTTCGAGAACACGAACGACTACCAGATCGCGGACAACGCGACCGTGGAGTCGCCGATCGCCGTGACCCGCACGGGCAACGCCCCGAGCACCCTCAAGGTGGACGTCAACATCGTCCACACCTACGTCGGTGACCTGAAGGTCGACCTCGTCGCCCCCGACGGCTCCGTCTACAACCTGCGCAACCGCACCGGCGGCAGCGCGGACAACATCGTCCAGTCCTTCACCGTGAACGCCTCCTCCGAGGTGGCGCAGGGCACCTGGAAGCTCCGCGTAGCGGACCTCGCCAGCCTGGACACCGGCTACATCAACAGCTGGAAGCTCACCTTCTGACCCCTTCGGGGCAGGGTGTGACCCACGGCTGAACCCGAAAGACCACGGGGCCGCCCGGGAGGAAACCTCCCCGGGCGGCCCTGTTCCATTGGCCGCGGGGCCGCCCGGCCCGCGGGTCAGCCCATGGAGCGCATGATCGAGCGGAAGATGTCCTCGTCCTCGTCGTCGTGCTGCCAGTTGCCGTTGCCGCCCTGGTGGTCCGGGCGGCCGTGGTGCTCTTCGCCCTCGGTCGGCACGAAGAGGACGGAGGCGACCGACACGTTCCCGCGCGAGCGCTGGCCCGGCGAGAGCGTCTCCACGTCCCGGCCGCCGCAGGTGGCGTTGTCGAAGAGGATCGCGAGGGACCGGGTCTCGTTGCGGACCTGGTAGGCCGGGTCGCTCTCCGAGGTGCCGGTCAGGCGGTAGCAGGTGTCGTTGTCCGCCGGGCGCAGCTGCGCCTGGCGCTCGTAGCCGTTCTCGTCGACGAACCGGTAGTGCAGCTCGCCGAGGTTGCGGCCGTCGTGGCCGTCGTGGCCGCCCGCCAGCGACGGGCCGGCTGTGGGCAGGACGATCGCGAGGGCGGCGACGAGCGCCGCGGCGGTGGTTCTGACACGCATGGGGGAGTCCGTTCCTCGGGTTCCGGGGATGCCGGTCCGGTGGCATCCGCCGGAAGCGTAGGAGCGGACCGTTCCACTGAAACGATTCAGCGCGCCCGGTGTGCTCCGCGTGTTCGAAGGTTCACCCGTGAGAACCGCCGGGGCCGCCCGTACGGGCCCGGCCCGGCGGGTTCCGTCACGGCGTCTTCGCCTCCGTGGCGGCCGCCTCCGCCCGGGCGGCCGGGACCGCCGCCGGAGCCGTCGCCTGGCGGGGGGTGCGTACGAGGAGCAGCACCAGCAGCGCGCCCAGCAGGCCCATCGCCCCCGAGACCACGAAGGTCTCCCGCAGGCCGCTCGCGAAGGCCAGGTCCACCAGGTGGGCCACCGACTCCCGCGCCTGGCCCGCCGGGGCCGCGCCGATCAGCCGGGCCGCCTGCCCGGAGGCCAGCGCCTCCGCCGTCCGGGCGCTCTCGCGGGCCCCGTCGCCGCCGAGGCCGGACCGCAGGCCCGCGTGGAACACCGCGCCCAGGACCGCGATCCCGAGCGCGTTGCCCAGCTGCCGCGAGGTGTTGAGGGCGCCGCCCGCCATGCCCGCCCGGGCCGGGGCCACCGCCGCCATCGCGGCCGAGGCCAGCGCCGGGGTCGCCGCGCCCACGCCGACACCGGTGACCACCAGCCCCGGCACCAGCGCCGGCCAGCCGTCGCCCGCGTCCAGCAGCAGCGCCTGGAGCAGCGCGCCGATGCCGATCAGCAGCAGTCCGCCGCCCACGGTGAGCCGGGCCGGCATCCCGTGCAGCAGCCGGCCGGCCGCCGCGGCGACCACGAACGCGGCGAGGCTGAGCGGCACCAGCACCAGCCCCGCTCCGACCGGGCCCATCCCCTCGGCCGACTGGAGCCACAGCGAGGTGTACATCAGGTACGAGAAGGCGGCGCCGGAGAGCAGCAGCGAGCCGGCCATGATCCCGGTGAAGGCCGGGTCGCGGAAGAGCGAGAGGTCCAGCATCGGGTGGGAGCCGCGCAGTTCGGCCACGACGAAGGCGGCGAAGGCGACGGCGGCGAGCCCGAACAGGCCGAGGGTGGCGGCGGAGGTCCAGCCGTCCTCGCCGCCGCGGATCAGCGCGTACGTCAGCGTGCCGGCGCCGGCCGTGAAGGTGGCCATGCCGGGCAGGTCCAGGCCCTTGGCGCGCGGGTCGCGGGACTCGCCGACGGCGCGGAGGGTGACGTACACCGCGAGCGCGGAGACCGGCAGGTTGATGAAGAAGATCCAGCGCCAGCCGAACTGCTCGGTCAGCACGCCGCCGAGGATGGGTCCGGCGGCGGCCGCCGCGCCGTTGACCGCGCCCCAGACGCCGAAGGCGACGCCGCGGTCGCGTCCCTGGTAGGCCGAGCTGAGCAGGGCCATGGTCGTGGCGAACATGGCCGCGCCGCCTATGCCCTGGAAGGCGCGGAAGGCGATCAGGGCGCCGAGGCCGGTGGCCAGCCCGCAGGCGAGCGAGGCGGCGGCGAACAGGGCGAGCCCGCCCAGGTAGACGCGGCGGCGGCCGATCCGGTCGGCGAGCGAGCCGGCGCCGAGCAGCAGGGCGGCGAGGGCCAGGGCGTAGACGTCCATGACCCACTGCAGGCCGGCGAACCCGCTGTGCATGTCGGCGGCCATGTCGGGCAGTGCGACGGTGACGATCGTGACGTCGACCAGCAGCATGAACGCCCCGAGGCAGACCGCGGTCAGCGGCAGCCACTTGCGCATGGGTTTCTCCTTCTTCGTTCGAGGGGGCCAAGGTGGCAGGCGGAGCCGGGGATCCTTCCACCAGATACGGGTGTGCGGCGGATTTCGGTCATGGAATCTCCTGGAATGATGGAAAGCGATGGAGGAGACCATGAAAGACGTTGCGCTGGACAGCCTCGACCGGCAGCTGATCGAGGGGCTGATGATCGACGGCCGGGTGCCGCTGCGCCGGCTCGCCGAGGTGCTGGGGGTCTCCGACCAGACGGTGGTGCGGCGCTACCGCCGGATGCGGGCCGCCGGGCTGGTGCGGGTGGTGGGCCTGCCGCTGGGCCGCCGGGTCGGCCTCTTCGAGTCCTGGCTGCGGGTGCAGTGCATGCCGGACGCCACCTTGGCGGTGGCCGAGGCGCTGGCCCGGCGCCCGGACATCGCCTGGGTGAAGCTGGGCTCCGGCGGTACGGAGATCCACTGCATGACGAAGGCGCGGACCCGCCGGGACCGCGACGTGCTGCTGCTGGACAAGCTGCCGCGCACCCGCCGGGTGACCGGGGTCAGCGCGCACACCATCCTGCGGACCTTCTCGGGCGGCCCGGACCGCTGGTTCGGCCTGGACGCCCTGGGTCCGGAGCAGACCGCGGCGCTGGAGCGGCCGGCTCCGCAGGGACCGCCGCCGACGGAGCGCTACAGCCTGGACGACGCGGAGCTCGCCATGCTCGCCGTACTGGGCCGCGACGGCCGGGCCGGCTTCCCGGAGCTGGCCGGGGCCTCGGGGCTCTCGGAGTCCACGGCGCGCCGGCGGCTGGACCGGCTGCGGGAGCTGGGCGCGGTCTACTTCGACGTGGAGCTCGTCCCGACGGCGCTGGGGTACGAGGCGGAGGCGACGCTGCTGCTGACCGCCGAGCCGGCGCGGCTGGCGCAGGTGGGCGCCGCGCTCGGCGGCCATCCGGAGGTGCCGTTCGCGGCGGTGGTGACGGGCGCGGCCAATGTGATGGCGGTGGTGGTGTGCCGGGACACCGAGGCGCTGTACACGTACCTGACCGAGCGCGTCGGCGCGGTGGAGGGGGTCCGCCAGGTGGAGGTGATCCCGACCCTGCGCAGCGTGAAGCGGGCCGGGATGTTCGTGGAGGACGGGCGGCTGGTCGACCAGCCGCCCGCCTCCTCCTAGGAGGCCACCGGGTCAGCGCAGGACGACGCCCGTGCCGGGCCCCGCGGTGTCCGTTTCCGACGGGCCCGCGAGGAGGCCCAGTTCGGCCGGGGTCGCGAGCAGCGGGTGCGAGGGCAGGATCCGCACGGTGTAGCCGAACGGACCCGTCCGGTCCAGCGCGAGCGGGCCTTCGTACACCCAGCGTCCTTCGAGGTCGGGGCCGACGGACGGTTTGAGCGGGAAGGCCCGTCCGTCACGGATGACGTCCTGGGCGTCCACCCGCCCCGCGACGGCCTGTACCTCGACGTCCTCCGGGGTCAGCGCGTCCAGCGAGACCTGGACCCGGAGCGTGAGGGTGGCCCCGAGTTCGGCGGTGCCGTTCACGGGGGCGGCGGCCAGGGCCTCCACGTGTTCGACGCCGACGCGCGGCCAGGCCGCCCGGACCCGGCCCTTCCACCAGGCGAGGTCCCGCGCGGCGTCCGGGGTGAGCGCCCGGTGCGCGAGCGCGGCCGGGGCGTAGAGCCGCTCCACGTACTCCCGTACCATCCGCCCCGCGAGCACCTTCGGCCCCAGGGAGACGAGGGTGCGCCGGACCATCTCGATCCACCGCACGGGCAGTCCGGTGCGGCCGACCCGGTCGTAGAAGCGGGGGGCGACCCGGCCCTCGATCAGCTCGTAGAGGGCGTTCGCCTCCAGGTCGTCGCGGCGCTCCTCGTCGGTGCCGACGCCGTCGGCGGTGGGGATGGCCCAGCCGAAGTCGGGCTCGAACCACTCGTCCCACCAGCCGTCCAGCACCGACAGGTTGAGGCAGCCGTTGAGGGCTGCCTTCATCCCGCTGGTGCCGCACGCCTCCAGCGGGCGGAGCGGGTTGTTCAGCCAGACGTCGCAGCCCGGGTAGAGCTTCTGCGCCATCGCCATGCCGTAGTCGGGGAGGAACACGATCCGGTGACGCACCCGGGGGTCGTCCGCGAACCGCACCAGCTCCTGGACCAGCCGCTTCCCGCCGTCGTCGGCCGGGTGCGCCTTGCCCGCGACCACGATCTGCACCGGCCGCTCCGGGTCCAGCAGCAGCCTGCGCAGCCGCTCGGGATCGCGCAGCATCAGCGTCAGCCGCTTGTACGAGGGCACGCGCCGGGCGAACCCGATGGTGAGGACGTCCGGGTCGAGCACGGAGTCCACCCAGCCGAGTTCGGCCTCGGCGGCCCCGCGCTGGAGCCAGGAGGCGCGCAGCCGGTCGCGGACCTCCTGCACCAGCTGCTCGCGCAGGACGCGGCGCAGGTCCCAGACGTCCTGGTCGGGGATGTCGGCGACGGCGTCCCAGCGCCGGGAGCCGCCGACGGACAGCGCGTCCTCGGTGCGGCCCGGGCCGATCTGGCGGATGCCGAGCCGGACCACCTCGGGGGCGACCCAGGTCGGGGCGTGCACCCCGTTGGTGACGGAGGTGATGGGGACGTCACCGGGGTCGAAGCCCGGCCAGAGCCCGGCGAACATGCCCCGGCTGACGGCCCCGTGCAGGGTGGACACCCCGTTGGCGCGCTGGGCGAGGCGCAGCCCCATGACGGCCATGTTGAACACGCCGGGGTCGCCGCCGGGGTAGGACTCGGCGCCGAGTTCCAGGATCCGGTCGACGGGGACGCCGGGGAGTTCGCCGCCCTCGCCGAAGTGGCGGGCGACCAGGGACCGCTCGAAGCGGTCGATGCCGGCGGGGACGGGGGTGTGGGTGGTGAACACGGTGCCGGCGCGGACGGCCTCGACGGCGGCGTCGAAGCCGAGGCCCTGCTCGCCTTCCAGTTCCCTTATGCGTTCGAGGCCGAGGAAGCCGGCGTGCCCCTCGTTCGTGTGGAACACCTCGGGCGCGGGATGGCCGGTCAGGTCGCAGTACGTGCGCACCGCGCGGACGCCGCCGATGCCGAGCAGCATCTCCTGGAGGAGGCGGTGGTCGCTGCCGCCGCCGTAGAGCCGGTCGGTCACCTCGCGGGCGGGGGCGTCGTTGTCCTCGACGTCGGAGTCGAGGAGCAGCAGCGGGACCCGCCCGACGCGGGCCTGCCAGATGTGCGCGTGCAACGCGCGGCCGCCGGGGAGGCTCAGGGACACCCGGGCCGGGGCGCCGTCGGCGTCCCGCAGGAGGGAGACGGGGAGCTCGTTCGGGTCGAGGACGGGGTAGTGCTCCTGCTGCCAGCCGTCGCGGGAGAGCGACTGCCGGAAGTATCCGTGCCGGTACAGCAGCCCGACGCCGATGAGCGGGACGCCGAGGTCGCTGGCGGCCTTGAGGTGGTCCCCGGCGAGGATGCCGAGGCCGCCGGAGTACTGGGGAAGGGCGGCGGTGATGCCGAATTCCGGGGAGAAGTAGGCGATGGCGGCGGGGAGTTCCGCGCCGCTCTCGTGGCTCTGGTACCACCTGCCGCCGCCCACGTAGTCATCGAGGTCTGCGGTGACGACGGCGAGCCGGCGCAGGAACCGCCGGTCTCCGGCCAGCTCCGCGAGCCGGGCGGCGGAGACGGCGCCGAGCAGCCGGACGGGATCGCCGCCGGCGGCCTGCCAGCCGTCGGGATCGACGGATTGAAAGAGTTCGCGGGTTTCCGCGTGCCAAGACCAGCGCAGGTTGCGCGCGAGGTCGGCGAGCGGCGTCAGAGGTTCCGGGAGGACGGGGCGCACGGTGAATCGACGGATAGCCTTCACGTGTTCCACCTTCGCAGGGGATGACGGATCGGAGCGGCCGCACCACGCTGTGCACCCGCGCATCAACCCCCGGAAGGCTATCCCCGCCCCCGCACCCGAGCCATCCCGCGTCCCCGGCGGCGGCTGCGCGCCGGCGCGGCCGGGCCCGTCGCGAGGGGTGTCGCGCGCCGTCGGATCAGCGGTCGATCGGATCGCACGGCCACCGGCGTCAACCTGGACGGGGGCCGGTAACTCCCGCGTCCGACGTACGGGAAAAGGCTGGCCCGAGGGGGTGATGGGACGGGTGGGGCGGGGGGTGTGGCGGTGCACATCGAGTAGTCCCGGCCGACTTGACGGAGCCTCGGTGGATGTCGAGCGGGGCCTTGGTATTGCCCGTGCCACTACGTACGAGTAGTTAACCAACCGCCCGGCATGGGCGGCACGAGAGTGGGAAGGGCTCCCCGGGTACACGCACGGCACCACCGCACCCAACCTCTCCCGCCACCCGAGTGAACGCGGACAGGAGCGGCCATGCCCGCAGCCCAGCCGTCGACGGAGCGGCTAGAAACAGAGCGAACAGAGCGTGCACTACCAGCCCCTCTTCCGGCTGGCCTGTTGTCACCGAGCCCTGCGAACTGCCCCCAGGTGATCCCATCATGATCGGTCGCATTCCCGTGCTGGACGTCCGCCCCGCCGTCGACTGCGGCGTCAGACCCGCCAAGGCGGTCGTCGACGAGGTCTTCGAGATCTCCGCCACCGTGTTCCGCGAGGGACACGACGCCGTAGCCGCGCATGTCGTGCTCCGAGACCCCAGCGGGCGGCTCCGGCCCCCCGTGCCGATGTACGAACTGGCCCCCGGCACCGACCGGTGGGGGGCCCGGGTGTCCGCCGAGGTCGAGGGGAGGTGGACTTACACGGTCGAGGCGTGGAGCGACCCCGTGGCCACCTGGCGGGCCCACGCGGCGATCAAGATCCCGGCCGGGATCGACACCGGCCTCACCCTCATGGAGGGCGCCGAGCTCTACGCCCGGGCCGCCGCGAAGATTCCCCGGAAGGACGGGCGCCAGCACGTGCTGGCCGCCGCCGAGGCCCTGCGCGACGAGGACCGGGAGGTCTCCGTACGGTACGAGGCCGCCCTCGCGGCCCCGGTCGACGCGGCGCTCGCCCGCAAGCCGTACCGGGAGCTGGTCACCGCCTCCAAGGCGCTGCCGCTGCTCGTCGAGCGCAAGCGGGCCCTCTTCGGTTCCTGGTACGAGATGTTCCCCCGCTCCGAGGGGGCCGTCGTCGAGCCGGGCCGCGAGCCGGTGAGCGGAACCCTGCGGACCGCCGCCGAGCGGCTGCCGGCCATCGCCGCGATGGGGTTCGACGTGGTGTACCTGCCGCCGGTGCACCCCATCGGCAGCACCTACCGCAAGGGCCCCAACAACACGCTCTCCGCAGGGAGTTGGGACCCGGGCGTACCGTGGGCCATCGGCTCCACCGAGGGCGGGCACGAAGCCGTCCACCCGGAGCTCGGCACCATCGAGGACTTCGACGCGTTCGTCGCCCGGGCCCGCGAGCTCGGGATGGAGATCGCCCTCGACTTCGCCCTCCAGTGCTCCCCGGACCACCCCTGGGTGGAGAAGCACCCGGAGTGGTTCCGCCACCGCGCCGACGGGACGATCGCGTACGCCGAGAACCCGCCGAAGAAGTACCAGGACATCTTCCCGGTGCACTTCGACACCGACATGCCCGGCATCGTCGAGGAGACCGTCGGGATCCTGCGCCACTGGATGGACCACGGCGTCCGCATCTTCCGGGTCGACAATCCGCACACCAAGCCGGTCGTGTTCTGGCAGAAGGTGATCGCGGACATCAACAAGTCCGACCCCGACGTGATCTTCCTGGCCGAGGCCTTCACCCGCCCCGCCATGATGCGCGCGCTCGCCGCCGTCGGCTTCCAGCAGTCCTACACGTACTTCACCTGGCGCAACACCAAGGCCGAGCTGACCGAGTACGTGACCGAGCTCGCCGGCACCCGGTCGGCCTCCGTGATGCGGCCGAACTTCTTCGTCAACACGCCCGACATCCTGCACGAGTACCTCCAGCACGGCGGCCGCCCGGCCTTCGAGGTACGGGCCGTGCTCGCCGCCACCCTGTCCCCCACCTGGGGCGTCTACTCCGGCTACGAGCTCTGCGAGAACGAGCCGGTCAAGGAGGGCAGCGAGGAGTACCTGAACTCCGAGAAGTACGAGTTCCGGCCGCGCGACTGGGCCGCCGCCGAGCGCGAGGGCCGCACCATCGCCCCGCTCATCACCACCCTGAACCGGCTGCGCCGCCGCAACCCGGCGCTCCAGCAGCTGCGCGACATCCACTTCCACTCGACCGACAACGACCAGGTGATCGCCTATTCGAAGCACGCGGGAGCCAATTCCGTACTGGTGGTCGTCAACCTCGATCCGCACCACACCCAGGAGGCGACGGTCTCGTTGGACATGCCGGTACTCGGCCTCGACTGGCACGGGTCCCTCGCGGTGCGCGACGAGCTCACCGGCGAGACCTACCACTGGGGCAGGGCCAACTACGTGCGCCTAGAGCCGGGCCGCACGCCCGCGCACGTACTGGCGGCCCTGCGACCGTCCCCGCCCACCGGAGGGTCACCCACCACATGATGATCAACGATCCCGTTCACGACACGTTCGAGGACACCCCCGCCAAAGACCGCGATCCCGACTGGTTCAAGCGGGCGGTCTTCTACGAGGTACTCGTCCGGTCCTTCCACGACAGCAACGGCGACGGCGTCGGTGACCTCAAGGGGCTCACCGCCAAGCTGGACTACCTCCAGTGGCTCGGCGTCGACTGCCTCTGGCTGCCGCCGTTCTTCGCCTCACCCCTGCGCGACGGGGGCTACGACGTCTCCGACTACACCTCGGTGCTCCCGGAGTTCGGCGACCTCGCCGACTTCGTGGAGTTCGTCGACGCCGCCCACCACCGCGGCATGCGGGTCATCATCGACTTCGTCATGAACCACACGAGCGACCAGCACGAGTGGTTCCAGCAGTCGCGCAAGGACCCGGACGGCCCGTACGGCGACTACTACATGTGGGCCGACAACGACAAGCAGTACCAGGACGCCCGCATCATCTTCGTCGACACCGAGACCTCCAACTGGACGTACGACCCGCTGCGCAAGCAGTACTACTGGCACCGCTTCTTCTCGCACCAGCCGGACCTGAACTTCGAGAACCCGGCCGTGCAGGAGGAGATCATCTCCGCGCTGCGCTTCTGGCTCGACCTCGGCATCGACGGCTTCCGCCTCGACGCCGTGCCCTACCTGTACGCCGAGGAGGGCACCAACTGCGAGAACCTGCCGCGCACGCACTCCCTCCTCAAGCGGGTGCGGGCCGAGATCGACGCGCACTACCCGGACACCGTGCTGCTCGCCGAGGCCAACCAGTGGCCCGAGGACGTCGTCGACTACTTCGGCGACTTCGCGAAGGGCGGGGACGAATGCCACATGGCCTTCCACTTCCCCGTCATGCCGCGCATCTTCATGGCCGTGCGCCGCGAGTCCCGCTACCCCGTCTCGGAGATCCTGGCCAAGACCCCGGCGATCCCGGACCGCTGCCAGTGGGGCATCTTCCTGCGCAACCACGACGAGCTCACCCTCGAAATGGTCACGGACGAAGAGCGCGACTACATGTACGCCGAGTACGCCAAGGACCCGCGGATGCGGGCCAACATCGGCATCCGGCGCCGGCTCGCCCCGCTGCTGGACAACGACCGCAACCAGATGGAGCTGTTCACCGCCCTGCTGCTGTCGCTGCCCGGCTCGCCGGTGCTCTACTACGGCGACGAGATCGGCATGGGCGACAACATCTGGCTCGGCGACCGCGACGGCGTGCGCACGCCCATGCAGTGGACCCCGGACCGCAACGCCGGTTTCTCCTCCTGCGATCCGGGCAGGCTGAACCTGCCGGTCATCATGGACCCGGTCTACGGGTACCAGGTCACCAACGTCGAGGCGGCCATGGCGTCGCCCTCGTCACTGCTGCACTGGACGCGCCGGCTGATCGAGGTCCGCAAGGCGAACCCCGCCTTCGGACTGGGCTCGTACACCGAACTGCCGTCGTCGAACCCGGCGGTGCTCGCGTTCCTGCGCGAGTACGGGGACGACCTGGTGCTGTGCGTGCACAACTTCTCGCGTTTCGCGCAGCCCACCGAGCTGGATCTGCGGTCGTTCAACGGACGGGTCCCGGTGGAGCTCACGGGCGACGTGCGCTTCCCGCCGATCGGCGAGTGGCCGTACCTGCTCACGCTCGCGGGTCACGGCTTCTACTGGTTCCGTCTGCGCGGCGAGTAACAGAGTCAGCGGCAACAGCGAGCAACAGGGCACCTCCGTACGGCTGCACCACTTTTCGACCGCAGTACGGCAGTACGGGGCGGGCGCTCGAATGGGTCAATCGCCCGCCCCTGTACGGATCATCCTGACCCGACACTCTCCCATCACCGGACAGCAACCCTCGCCATCCGGGACACTCTGCGCATTCTGTGACGGCCCGGGGAAAGGACTCGACGCCATGTCGGAGGCTGCATCCGCCCGGAGCCGCCAGGTCAGCCTGGGCGCGGTCCCGCTCGGACCGCTGGAGCCCATGCTGCGTGCCTGGCTGCCGAGGCAGCGCTGGTTCGCCGGCAAGGGGCGCGCGATCACCCGGCTCCGGCTGGTCTCGGCGGTGGAACTACTGCCGCCCGAGGCCTCGCCGGGGCTGCTGCACCTGCTCGTCGGGGTCGACGCCGACGGCAGTTCGGACTGCTACCAGCTGCTGCTGGGGGTACGCCCGAACCTGCCTCCGGCGCTCGCGCCCGCGCTGATCGGGTACGCCGAACAGGGCCCGTACGCCGGGCAGGCCGTGTACGAGGGCCTCGGCGATCCGCGGCTCGCGGCGCTGCTGCTGGAACGGTTGCGCTCCCCCGGGTCCCTCGGCCCGCTCCGCTTCGACCGGGATCCGGCGGCGCTGATCCCTGCTTCGCCCACGCCCCGGCCGTTGTCCGGGGAACAGACCAACTCCTCCCTGATCTACGGGGATTCGTACATCCTGAAGGTGTTCCGCCGGGTCGGCCCCGGGGTCAACCCGGACCTGGAACTGCCCAGGGCCCTGGCCGCCGCCGGCTGCACCCGGGTGCCCGCGCCGGTCGCCTGGTACGAGGCCGCGCTGCCCGGCGCCGAACCGCTGACGCTCGGGGTGCTCCAGCCGTACCTGCGGGGCTCCGACGACGGCTGGCAGCTGGCGCTGCGCCGGCTCGGCGCCGGGGCCGACTTCACCGCCGAGGCGCACGCGCTGGGCCGGGCCACCGCCGAGGTGCACAGCGCGCTGGCCGGGGCCCTGCCCACGCTGGCGCTCGACCCCGAGCAGACGGCCCGGCTGGCCGCCGGGATGACGGCGCGCCTGGCGGCCACGGCCCGCGAGGTACCGGGGCTGCGGCCCTACGAGGCGGGGCTGCGCGGGGCGTTCGATGCGCTGGCCGCCTCCCGCGGGGCCGGGGTGGCGGCCCAGCGGATCCACGGGGACCTGCACCTGGGCCAGACGCTGCGCACCGCCGACGGCAGCTGGGCGCTGATCGATTTCGAGGGCGAGCCGGCCCGGCCGCTGGCGGACCGGCGCCGCCCGGAACCGGCGGTGCGGGACATCGCCGGGATACTGCGCTCGTTCGACTACGCCGCGCGCTCGCACCGGCCCTTCGCCCCCGCCTGGGCGGACGACTGCCGGGCCGCGTTCTGCGAGGGCTACGCCCGCACGACCGGGCGGGATCCGCGCGAGGACCCCGTACTGCTGCGCGCGTACGAGACCGACAAGGCGGTGTACGAGGCCCGGTACGAATCGCGGCACCGTCCCGACTGGCTGCACGTCCCGATGGCGGCGATCCGCCGGCTGTCCGAACCCCAGCGGCCCGCGACGCACCGGGTCCCGCCGACCCCGGCCGTCCCGCCGGCGCCGGGCTCCCTCTCCCCGCACCCCAGCCATCCCCACCCCCATCCCCACCCCCATCAGCACCCCCATCCGAAGCCCCCGAGGAGGCCGCTCCCGTGAGCGCCGCACGTCAGCCGTCACCGCCCGCCCGCGCCGAAGCCGCGGCCGCGACCGCTCCCGTACCGGCTCCGGCCGCAGCCACAGACCCCGCTGCGGCCGCTCCCGCCCCGGCTCCGGTTCAGGAGTCCGCGGGCCCGGCCCGGGCGCCCCGGGCCCGCCTGACCGCCGCGCCGCGCGGGGTCCGCCCGGCGCCGGCGCTCGACGGGGAGGAGCGGGCCCGGCTGCTGGAGGGCAGCCATCACGATCCGCACGCGGTGCTGGGCGCCCGCACCCAGCGGGGCGGCGTGGCCTTCCGGGTGCTGCGCCCGTACGCCAAGGCGGTCACCGTCGTGGCCAAGGGGCTGCGGGCGGAGCTGTTCGACGACGGGGACGGGCTGTTCTCCGGGCTGCTGCCGCTGACCGGGGCGCCCGAGTACCGGCTGCTGGTGGCGTACGGCGACGACGAGATCGAGATCCACGACCCGTACCGGTTCCTGCCGGCGCTCGGCGAGCTGGACCTGCACCTGATCGGGGAGGGCCGGCACGAGGAGCTGTGGACGGCGCTCGGCGCCCGGACCATGGAGATCGACGGCGTGGCCGGAACCCGGTTCACGGTGTGGGCGCCGAACGCCCGGGGGGTGCGGGTCACCGGGGACTTCTCGTACTGGGATTCGACCGCCTACCCGATGCGCTCGCTCGGCGCGAGCGGGGTGTGGGAGCTGTTCCTGCCCGGGGTCGGCGAGGGCGCCCTCTACAAGTACGACATCACCCGGCCGGACGGCAGCCACACCCTGCGGGCGGATCCGATGGCGCGGGCGGCGGAGGTCCCCCCGGCCACCGCGTCGGTGGTCACGGCGTCGCGGCACGTGTGGGGGGACGCCCGCTGGATGGCGACCCGCGGGGCGCTCCCGGCCCACCGGGCGCCGATGTCGGTGTACGAGGTGCACCTGGCGTCCTGGCGGCCGGGGCTCTCCTACCGGCAGCTGGCGGAGCAGCTCCCGGCGTACGTGAAGGAGCTCGGGTTCACGCACGTGGAGCTGATGCCGGTCGCCGAGCACCCCTTCGGCGGCTCGTGGGGCTACCAGGTGACGGGGTTCTACGCGCCGACCTCGCGGATGGGCGGCCCGGACGACTTCCGCTTCCTGGTGGACGCGCTGCACCAGGCCGGGATCGGGGTGATCGTCGACTGGGTGCCGGCGCACTTCCCCCGGGACGAGTGGGCGCTCGCGGAGTTCGACGGGCGGCCGCTGTACGAGCACCAGGACCCGCGCCGGGCCGCGCACCCGGACTGGGGGACGCTGGAGTTCGACTACGGCCGCAAGGAGGTCCGCAACTTCCTGGTGGCCAACGCGGTGTACTGGTGCGAGGAGTTCCACGTCGACGGGCTGCGGGTGGACGCGGTGGCCTCGATGCTCTACCTGGACTACTCGCGGTCCGAGGGCGAGTGGTCGCCGAACGAGCACGGCGGCCGGGAGAACCTGGACGCGGTGGCGCTGCTCCAGGAGATGAACGCGACGGTGTACCGGCGCTGCCCGGGCGTGGTGACGGTCGCGGAGGAGTCCACGGCCTGGGACGGGGTGACGCGGCCGACGGACGCGGGCGGTCTGGGCTTCGGGCTGAAGTGGAACATGGGCTGGATGCACGACACGCTGCGCTACGCGTCGAAGGACCCGGTGCACCGCAAGTACCACCACAACGACATGACCTTCGCGATGGTCTACGCGTTCAGCGAGAACTACGTCCTGCCGATCTCGCACGACGAGGTCGTCCACGGCAAGGGCTCGCTGGTGTCGAAGCTGCCCGGGGACTGGTGGCAGCAGCGGGCCATACACCGCGCGTACCTGGGCTTCATGTGGGCCCACCCGGGCAAGCAACTGCTGTTCATGGGGCAGGAGTTCGCGCAGGGTTCGGAGTGGTCGGAGGCGCACGGGCCGGACTGGTGGCTGCTGGACTCCTCGTACTCGGCGGCCGGTGACCACCGGGGGGTGCGGGAGCTGGTGGGCGACCTGAACCGGACGTACACGGCGACGCCCGCGCTGTGGGAGCGGGACAGCGTGCCGGAGGGCTTCGCGTGGGTGGAGGCGGACGCGGCGGAGGACAACGTGTTCGCGTTCCTGCGGTACGCGCAGGACGGCTCGCCGCTGCTGGCGGTGTCGAACTTCTCGCCGGTGGTGCGGCACGGGTACCGGATCGGGGTGCCCGGGCAGGTGCCGCACTGGCGGGAGGTCATCAACACGGACGACGAGCGGTACGGGGGCAGCGGGGTGCGCCACGCCGAACCGCTGCGCCCCGAGCCGGTACCGGCCCAGGGGCGCGCGGCGAGCCTGCGGATGACACTCCCGCCGATGGCGACGGTCTGGTTCAGGCCGGCGTAGCGGCGGCGGCCGGGGCCGCGTCGAGGTGCTCCTCCAGTTCCTGGAGGAGCCTGCGCTTGGCGCGCGCCCCGACCAGCTGCCGTACGGGCTCGCCGTCGCGGAAGACGAGCAGGGTCGGCATGGACAGCACCCCGTACCGCGTCACGGTGGCGGGGTTGCGGTCCGCGTCGATCTGGACGACCTTGAGGCGGCCGGCCTCCTCGGCGGCGATCGCGGAGAGCACGGGCGCGAGCTGGCGGCAGGGGCCGCACCAGTCGGCGGTGAACTCCACCAGCACGGGCCGGCCGCGCTCGCCGAGTACTTCGGCCCCGAAGTCCCCGTCGGTCACTTCCGCGACGCCCTGGGCGTGGATCATGTGATTCCCCTTTCGTTCATCCGGTCATTTCGCAGCGCGGCGCGGCCGGCTCCCCGGCGGCCTCCCGGGCGGCCGCCTCGGCGGCGGACAGCTGCCGGGCCACCTGCTCGCGCACGTCGGCCAGCTGGCCGATGAGCCCGTCGAGTTCGGCGAGCTTGCGCCGGTAGACGGCGAGCGAGGACGGGCAGGAGTCGCCGGCCGGGTGTCCGGCGCGCAGGCAGTCCACGAAGGGGCGGGTCTCCTCCAGCTCGAAGCCGAAGTCGCGGAGCATCCGGATCTGGCGGAGCATCCGGAGGTCGCCCTCGTCGTAGGTGCGGTGGCCCTGGCCGTCCCGGCGTGCGGGCAGCAGCCCGCGCGACTCGTAGTACCGCAGGGTCCGGGTGCTGGTTCCGGCCAGTTCCGCCAGTTCGCCGATGCGCATGGCCCCGACCGTACGGCTTGACGTGGACGTCAGGGCAAGACCGGGGCCCCCGCACCCCCAGTACGCGAGGGCCCCTGCCCCTGACACGCGGGTGGCCGGTGGCCGGTTCACGCAGTGTGACGGGGGTCACTCGGCGGATCCGGGGATGAGCCTGAAACGGATTGGCTCAATCCGTACCCTCGGGAGGGGATGTCCCGCGATCCGGCTACCGGACAGTCACGGGGAAACCCGACAAATCAGCGAAACCGCGTAGGACTTTCCTACGAGTTATGGGCTTGTTTGTTTGGTCCGTAGTCGTAGGAGCTTGGCCACTTCTACGGTGTGGGCGTGCACTCAAGCCCTCCTTTCAATGCCCCCGCCGCGCGGCGCCTGCGCGCGGCCCTGGGCATGGCTCCCGGTCATGTCGCCTATGGCCTGCGCGCCCAGTACGGACTGCTTGTCGCGCCCGAGACCGTGGAGGCGTGGGAGCGCGGCGAGATGTCGCCCACCTCCGCCGAGCTCACGGCCCTCGCCGGGGTGCTCTGGTGCTCGCCCGGGGAGCTGCTCGCCGAGCCGGTCACCCTGCGGGAGCACCGGCTCGCGCGGGGGATGACGGCCGAGGAGCTGTCGCGGCGGATCGGGCTGGACGAGAACTCGTACCAGAAGATGGAGGACACCGGCCGCTGGAAGGCCAATGAGCGGCAGTCGGCCGCGCTGACCTCGACGCTGGGGCTGACGCTGGCCCAGTTCGTGGCCGCGAGCGGCAAGAAGGAGGAGCTCGCCGAGCTCCTGCGCAGTGCGGTGACCACGCGCTGGCAGGCGTACCCGAAGCCGCTGTCGAAGCTGCTGCCCGTGCCGAAGGAGCATCTGGAGCGGGTGCTGGAGCAGCTCTACGGCGAGTACCAGTCCCGGATGGTCGCCACCCTCAGCTGGGGCGGCGGCGGGGGTTCGGCCGGGGCGGGCGACGCGGGGCGGGAGTACCTCGCGGAGATCGTGGACCGGTTCTGGGCCGTCGCGGGCGGCTCCCGGTAGGGCGGCGAGGGGGAACGGCGGCGCGACGGCCCGCGGGGGGCGCCCGCGCGGGGACGCCCCCGGGCGGGTCAGAAGACCGACTCGGCCTCGTAGATCCGGTCCTCGGGGACGGTCTTCAGCTCGGTGATCGCGTGGGCCAGCGGGGCCATCACGATGTCGGTGCCGCGCAGCGCGGTCATGTTGCCGTAGTCGCCCCGGTGGACGGCCTCGACGGCGTGCCAGCCGAAGCGGGTCGCGAGGACGCGGTCGTAGGCGGTCGGGGTGCCGCCGCGCTGGACGTGGCCGAGGATGACCGGGCGGGCCTCCTTGCCCAGGCGCCGCTCCAGCTCCACGGCGAGGCGGTTGCCGATGCCGGCGAAGCGCTCGTGGCCGAAGGCGTCGATCTCGCCCTTCTCGTACGGCATGGAGCCCCGCGCCGGGTGAGCGCCCTCGGCGACGCAGATGACGGCGAACTTCTTGCCGCGGGCGAACCGCTCTTCCACCATCTTCACCAGGGCGTCCACCTCGAAGGGGCGCTCCGGCAGGCAGATCCCGTGGGCGCCGCCGGCCATGCCCGACTCCAGGGCGATCCAGCCGGCGTGGCGGCCCATGACCTCGACGACCATCACGCGCTGGTGCGATTCGGCGGTGGTCTTGAGGCGGTCGATGGCCTCGGTCGCGACCATGACGGCGGTGTCGAAGCCGAAGGTGCGGTCGGTGGAGGAGATGTCGTTGTCGATGGTCTTCGGTACGCCGACGACCGGCATCCCGGCGTCCGACAGCATCCGGGCGGCGGTCAGGGTGCCCTCGCCGCCGATCGGGATGAGGGCGTCGAGGCCGTAGCGGGTGGCCAGTTCCGCCGCGTTCTCGGCGGCCTCGTGCAGCCGGGCCCGCTCCATGCGGGCGGAGCCGAGGATCGTGCCGCCGCGGGCGAGGATGCCGCTGACGGCGTTGATGTCGAGGGGGCGGACATGGCCGTCCAGGAGGCCCTTGAACCCGTCTTCGAAACCGATGACCTCGTCGCCGTGTCCGACCAGGGCACGGTGTACGACCGACCGGATGACAGCGTTCAGTCCCGGGCAGTCGCCGCCTGCGGTGAGAACTCCGATGCGCATCGTGCTGTGTCTCCTGCTCCTGGTCGTACCGGGCCGTTCACGCGGGGGCGGACGGCCGTACATATGAAGGGCGTATTGATGAAGCCTGTCCGATTGTTCCACGCAGCGGGGGCGGGGCGCGCTGCGCGGCACCCCGCCGCCGGGCCCCCGGACCCCTCGCGGAGACCTTTTTGCTGGCGGGCGCCCTAGCCCGCCGCCGGGGTATTGTCAAGAGGTCAGGCCCATCGCATCGGGAAAAATCGAGCCATAGACGGACGGAGAACACGCGTGACGCGCAGCGTGTACGTGACCGGTATCGAGCGGGGTGACGGCCGGCAGGTCGTCGAGCTGGGGATCATGGAGCTGCTGACCCGCCGGACGGGCCGGGTCGGTGTCTACCGTCCACTGCTGCACGACGCGCCGGACCGGCTCTTCGACCTGCTCAAGGCGCGCTACCGGATCGACCAGGACGCGGCGACCGCGTACGGCATGGACTACGAGGAGGCCTCGGCGATCGCTGCGGAGAAGGGTACCGACGAGCTGGTCTCCCGGCTCGTCGACCGCTTCCACCGGGTGGCCCGCGACTACGAGGTCATGCTGGTGCTCGGCACCGACTACGCCGACACCAACCTCCCCGACGAGCTGGCGTTCAACGCCCGCCTCGCCAACGAGCTGGGGGCCGTCGTCGTGCCCGTCGTGGGCGGTACGAAGCGGCCCGCGGAGTCGGTGCGCGCCGAGGCCCGCAACGCCTACCGGGCGTACGAGAGCCTGGGCTGCCACGTCGTCGCGATGATGGTCAACCGGGTGGCCGCCGAGGACCGCGACGCGATAGCCGAGCGGCTCGCCGCCCGCCTCCCGGTGCCCTGCTACGTCCTGCCGGAGGACAAGTCGCTGTCCGCGCCGACCGTCGCCGAGATCACCGCGGCGCTCGGCGGCGAGGTGCTCCTCGGCGACGACGCCGGGCTGGCCCGCGACGCGCTGGACTTCGTCTTCGGCGGCGCCATGCTGCCGAACTTCCTGGGCGCCCTGACCCCCGGCTGCCTGGTGGTGACCCCCGGCGACCGCTCCGATCTGGTGATCGGCGCGCTGGCCGCGCACACCTCCGGGACCCCGCCGATCGCGGGGGTGCTGCTGACCCTGAACGAGCGCCCGGGCGAGGACATCCTGACGCTGGCCTCGAAGCTGGCGCCGGGCACCCCGGTGGTCTCGGTGGCCGGCAACAGCTTCCCGACGGCCACCGAGCTCTTCTCGCTGCAGAGCCGGCTGAACTCCGCCACCCCGCGCAAGCTGGAGACGGCGCTCGGCCTGTTCGAGGGGCACGTGGACACCGCCGAGCTGCGCGACCTCTTGTCGGTGGCCCGCTCGGAGCGGGTCACGCCGATGATGTTCGAGCACGAGCTGCTGGAGCGGGCCCGCTCCGAGCGCCGCCGGGTCGTGCTGCCCGAGGGCACCGAGGAGCGGGTGCTGCGCGCCGCGGACGTGGTGCTGCGCCGGGGGGTCTGCGATCTGACCCTGCTCGGCGAGACCCAGGCGATCCTGAAGAAGGCCGCCGACCTCGGCATCGACATCTCGGGGGCCCAGCTGATCGACCCGGCGGCCTCGCCGCTGCGGGAACGGTTCGCCGAGTACTACGCGCAGGCCCGCGCCCACAAGGGCATGACCGTCGAGCTGGCGGGCGACGTGGTCACCGACGCCAACTACTTCGGCACCCTGATGGTGCAGGAGGGGCTGGCCGACGGCATGGTCTCCGGCTCGGTGCACTCCACCGCCGCCACCATCCGCCCGGCCTTCGAGATCATCAAGACCAAGCCCGAGGCCTCGATCGTCTCCTCGGTCTTCTTCATGTGCCTGGCCGACAAGGTCCTGGTCTACGGGGACTGCGCGGTCAACCCGGACCCGGACGCCGAGCAGCTCGCGGACATCGCCGTCCAGTCGGCGGCCACCGCGGCGGCCTTCGGGGTCGAGCCGCGGATCGCGATGCTCTCGTACTCGACCGGCACCTCGGGCAGCGGGGCCGACGTGGACAAGGTCCGCAAGGCGACCGAGATCGTCCGGGCCCGGCACCCCGATCTGCTGATCGAGGGGCCGATCCAGTACGACGCGGCCGTGGAGCCCTCGGTGGCCGCGACCAAGCTGCCCGGTTCCGAGGTGGCCGGCCGGGCGACCGTGCTGATCTTCCCCGACCTCAACACGGGCAACAACACGTACAAGGCCGTGCAGCGTTCGGCGGGCGCCGTCGCGGTCGGGCCGGTGCTCCAGGGCCTGCGCAAGCCGGTCAACGACCTCTCGCGCGGCGCGCTCGTCCAGGACATCGTCACGACCGTGGCGATCACCGCGATCCAGGCGCAGGGCGCGCCGGCCCCCACCGCCTGACCGACCGGCCCCGGCCCTCCCGGACCCTCCCCCGGCCACACCCCCGAGAAGGAAAGACCCACCGTGACCGCATCGCGCGTACTCGTCCTCAACTCCGGCTCCTCGTCGGTGAAGTACCAGCTGCTCGACATGGCGGACGCGTCCCGTCTGGCCGTCGGCCTGGTGGAGCGCATCGGGGAGGAGACCTCCCGCCTCGTGCACGAGACGCCGGGCGGGGGCGGCGGACGCGAGCGGGTCGGCCCGATCGCCGACCACGAGGCCGCGCTCAAGGCGGTCGCGGCGGAACTGGCGGCCGACGGGCTGGGCCTGGACTCCCCCGAGCTGGCCGCGGTGGGGCACCGGGTGGTGCACGGCGGGACCCGGTTCACCCGGCCGACGGTCGTCACCGACGAGGTGCTCGCGGAGATCCGGAACCTGATCCCGCTGGCCCCGCTGCACAACCCGGCGAACGTGACCGGCATCGAGGTGGCCCGTACCCTGCGCGCGGACCTCCCGCAGGTCGCGGTCTTCGACACGGCGTTCCACTCGACGATGCCGGAGCACGTGGCGCGGTACGCGATCGACGCCGCGACGGCGCGGGAGTACGCCATCCGGCGGTACGGCTTCCACGGCACCTCCCACGCGTACGTCTCCCGGGCGACGGCGGCGCTGCTGGGCCGGCCGGAGGCGGAGGTGAACGTGATCGTGCTGCACCTGGGCAACGGCGCCTCCGCGTCGGCGGTGCGCGGCGGGGTGTGCGTGGAGACCTCGATGGGCCTGACCCCGCTGGAGGGCCTGGTGATGGGCACCCGGTCGGGCGATCTGGATCCGGCGGTCGTCTTCCACCTGGCGCGGGTGGGGGGCCTCTCAGTGGATGAGATCGATTCGCTCCTGAACAAGAAGAGCGGTCTGCTGGGCATGTGCGGCGACAACGACATGCGCGAGGTGCTGCGGCGCGCGGGCGAGGGAGACGAGGCGGCGACGGTCGCCTTCGAGGCGTACGTCCACCGCCTGAAGAAGTACATCGGCGCCTACACGGCGGTCCTGGGCCGGGTGGACGCGGTGGTGTTCACGGCCGGGGTCGGCGAGAACGCCCACCAGGTACGGGCCGCCGCGGTGGCCGGGCTGGGCGGGCTGGGCCTGGAGCTGGACGCGGAGGCGAACGGGGTGCGCTCGCCGCGGCCGCGGCTGATCTCGCCGCCGGACGCCCGCGTCGCGGTGGCCGTGGTGCCGACGGACGAGGAACTGGAGATCGCGACGCAGGCCTACGCGCTGGTTACCCGGTAGTCACTTTGGACTTTCCGCCAGACGGAATATTCCGCTACGAAACAAACCGATAGGATCCGCTCCATGCGCCGTTCCAAAATCGTCTGCACGCTGGGCCCCGCCGTCGACTCGTATGAGCAGCTGAAAGCGCTCATCGAGGCAGGCATGAACGTGGCCCGATTCAACTTCAGCCACGGGTCCCAGGCAGAACACCAGGAGCGGTACGACCGCGTCCGGAAGGTCTCCGAGGACACCGGGCGTGCGGTCGGCGTCCTCGCCGACCTCCAGGGTCCGAAGATCCGTCTGGAGACCTTCGCAGAGGGTCCCGTCGAGCTGGTGCGCGGTGACGAGTTCACCATCACCACCGAGGACGTCCCGGGCGACAAGTCCATCTGCGGCACCACCTACAAGGGCCTGCCGGGCGACGTCACCAAGGGCGACCAGATCCTGATCAACGACGGCAACGTCGAGCTGCGGGTGACCGGGGTCGAGGGCCCGCGGGTGCGGACCATCGTCATCGAGGGCGGTGTCATCTCGGACCACAAGGGCATCAACCTGCCCGGCGCGGCCGTGAACGTCCCCGCCCTGTCGGAGAAGGACGTCGACGACCTCCGCTTCGCCCTGCGGATGGGCTGCGACATGGTCGCCCTGTCCTTCGTCCGCGACGCCAACGACGTCAAGGACGTCCACAAGGTCATGGACGAGGAGGGCCGCCGGGTCCCCGTCATCGCCAAGGTGGAGAAGCCGCAGGCCGTCGAGAACATGGCGGCCGTCGTCGCCGCGTTCGACGCGGTCATGGTGGCCCGCGGTGACCTGGCCGTCGAGTACCCGCTCGAAAAGGTCCCGATGGTCCAGAAGCGGCTCATCGAGATGTGCCGCCGCAACGCCAAGCCGGTGATCGTCGCGACCCAGATGATGGAGTCGATGATCACCAACTCCCGCCCGACGCGCGCGGAGGCCTCCGACGTCGCCAACGCGATCCTGGACGGGGCCGACGCGGTCATGCTGTCGGCCGAGTCCTCGGTCGGTGCCTACCCGATCGAGACCGTCAAGACGATGTCGAAGATCGTCACGGCGGCCGAGGAGGAGCTGCTCGCCAAGGGCCTCCAGCCCCTGGTCCCGGGCAAGAAGCCCCGTACCCAGGGCGGCTCCGTCGCCCGCGCGGCCTGCGAGATCGCGGACTTCCTCGACGGCAAGGCGCTCATCGCCTTCACCCAGTCCGGGGACACGGCCCGCCGCCTGTCGCGCTACCGCGCCTCGCAGGAGATCCTCGCCTTCACCACGGACGTCAACACGCGCAACCAGCTCACGCTGAGCTGGGGCGTCGAGTCGTACGTCGTCCCGCACGTGGACACCACGGACGCGATGGTCGACCTGGTGGACGGCGAGCTGCTCAAGCTGGGCCGCTACGACCAGGGCGACACCATGGTCATCACCGCCGGCTCGCCCCCCGGCGTCCCGGGCACGACCAACATGGTCCGCGTCCACCACCTGGGCGGCGACGCCCCGCAGGCCTGACCGGCACCTGCCGCACACGGACCGAGGGCGGCACCCGGGATCCCTTCCAGGATCCGGGGTGCCGCCCTCGGCGCGTCGTGCTCGCGGCGGGTTACTCCGGCGGGCCGATGTAGTTCTTGAGGCCCGGAACCGTGAGGGTGCCGCCGAACTGGCCGGCCTGGACGACCTTGACGTTCGTGAAGAACGCGAACGGGACGTTCAGGGGCGGCGGGCTGTTCGGGGTGAACTCGATCGGGATCAGACCGAAGAGGTTCCCCTTGAGGCTCTCGGTGTACATCGTCACCGTGCCGCCGCGGATCTTGGACGTGGAGCCCGGGCGGGACTTCAGGTGGGCGACGTTCCCGCTCTTGCCGACCGTCTGGTACAGGTCCTTGATGTCCAGCGAGTCCGCGGTGAACTTGAGGACCTTCTTGACCTTGCCGCCCGCCGTCTTCACCTCGACGATGCCCTCGTAGTCGAGGCCGTAGAGGGTCAGCAGCGAGCTGTCGAGGTACCACGGCTCGTCCGGGAGGAGCGGGATCCCCGCCTCCAGTTCGGCGTCGGCGAGTGCCTTGGCGTCGTACGTCGGACAGGGGAAGGGTTCCTTCCCGTCCGCGTCCTTCGTCGCCTCGGGAGTGGCCTCGTCCTTGGCGTCCTCGGCGTCCTCGGCGTCCTTGGCGTCCTTGGCCTTGTCGGCCTTGTCGGCCTTGTCCTGGTCCGCCTTGGTGTCCTTGGGCTTCGGCGCGGCGCCCTTGTCGGCGCCCTTGCCCGTCTCGTCCTTCGGGGTCGCGGCGGTGTCCTTGACCTCCTTGGACAGCTCCGAGACCGGGACGCCCGCCTTCTTCGCCGCCTCGCGGATCGCGTCCGCGGCGGTGTCCTTGGCGGCCGTGGCGGCGGTGGTGGACGGCGCGGGCGCCGGGGTCGCCGGTGCCTTCGCGTCCTTGAGGGGCCTGCCGAGCTCGTCGACGAGGTCCTTGACCTTGTCGCCCAGCCCCAGCGGGTCCAGCGGGTTCGCCGGCTTGGCGGCCGGCGTCGAGGCCGACGGAGCCGGTGACGTCTGCTTCGCGGCCGGCGGCGGGTCGGCCGGCTTGGCAGCCGGCTTGGACGCCGAGGCGCTCGCGGACGGCTTCGGCGCCGACGGGCTCACGCCCGGCTTCGGCTTCGAGGCGGACGCGCTCGGCGAGGGGCTCGCGCCGGGCGACGCGCTCGCACTCGCACTGGGCGAAGGCGACGTGGAGGGCGACGGGGACGCGGACTCCGCGGGCTCGTCCGACCGCGTCACGCACGGGCCGGGCGCGAAGGGGATCTCCTTGTCGTCGGCCACGGCCAGCTTCGGGGCCATGCCCATCCCGACGAAGACCGCGGTCGGCATGGCGGCCAGCGCCATCGTCTTGCCGACGGGTATCTGGATCTTGTTCAGCAGCGATTTCCTGGGCGCCGCGTGCCGCGGGCCCTTTCTGTCACGGGACTCTGCGCCTGGGGCCACGCCCCGCTGCGTCTCGTCACCCCGCACTGTTCCTCCCGCCATCGGCGTGGGCAGTCGTCTCGCTCGCGTGTGCCGTCTCCGAGTCGCGGGGGGCCGGGACGCCGTGGAGGCCGCCCGCCATCGCATCGGCCTTGCTCATGCCGACCACGGGTTCCGTCGCCGCCGGCGCCATCGCCGTCGCCTCCGCCGGATCGGCGGGCTTGCCGGGGACCCACGACAGGGCCAGGGCGCCGCCGACCATGGAGAACGCGAACCCGACGAAGAATCCGCCCAGGTTCGACACCGGCAGCGACACCAGCGCGAGCAGGATCGAGGCGACTCCCGCGAAGACGCGGATGGCCTGCTGGAACCAGAGCGCCACGCCCAGTACGGCCAGCAGTACGCCGATGATCAGCGAACCGGAGCCGGCCGTCGTGGCCATGGCGAGGGTGACGTTGCCCAGCCGGAGGTCCGCGTACGGGTAGTACGCGATCGGGAAACCACCGCAGATCATGAACAGGCCTGCCCAGAAGGGGCGGCGGCCGCGCCAGGCGTAGAAGTGGTAATACGCCACGGTGAGCAGGGCATCATCGGAGCGGCGAACGTAGACCGGGGCCTGGTGGTTCATGGACTACAGCTCCCTGGAAACGGTGGTACGGAAAACTCGGGTGGAGCCCGGACGGGCGGGCGGAGACGGCCGCTGCCGCCCCCGTCCCGCCCTTCCGGTCACACCTCGGGACGGATTACTTCTCGTCCTGGTAGCACGGCTGGTCGCCGCCGAGCAGGCGCAGCTTGAGGTCGGGCAGCTTGAACGTACCCGCCGTCGTCGCCCACGCCTTCTGGCGCACGTTCGACAGAATCGCCTTGTCGGCGCGCTGGGAGAACGCGTACGGGCTCGCGACCGTACCGGCCTGCGGCTTGGTCTTGTGGCTCGCGTCGCCCACGGCGACACCGATGTCGAGGTTCTTGAACTCGGCGTCGGTGTCGAGCTCGGCAACATCCAGGTAGATGTTGTCGGCGACGGCCGGCTTGCCCTTGTGGCCCGTCCGCAGCTGGAGCGTGATGTTGCCCAGCGGAGTCGGGGTCACCAGCGACTGGCACATGTTGGTGATCTCGGCGTGGCTGAACCCGGAGATGGTGACCGGGTGGTGCGCCGCGTTGCCCTTGAGGTCGTGACCCTCGGCAATGCCGCCGTACTGGATGAGGTTGTCACCGTCGAGCTTGTCGGCCGAGACCTTGAAGTCCTGGCCGGAGACGCTGAAGGACGCCGCGAGGGCACCCTGCGCCAGACCCACACCGACCGCGGCGGTGGCCGCGATGCTCGGCACCATGACGAGCGCGAAGCGCTTCCATCTGGTCCCGCCACGAACCTGAGAACTCATTTTCGTTCCTCCTTCTCGGACGTACATCTCCGGTCCGGGCCGTACCCGTCCTGGGATGGGAGAAGTGCTACGTCCTCGGGAAGGAGCGCAGGCGGCCGGGCCGCGGCGCACAGCCGCGTCCGGTACACCGGCGATCACCCCCGAGCGACAACCACTGGGCCACGCGTTCGCGCAACCTGGAGGGACAGGCCCTGCCGGTGCGGCAGAGACCCCCCTGTCCCACGGCCGGTGCGGAAACTGCCACCCGCCGGCTCGGTGGGGACCCTCCACCGCGGCTCCGGATGAGCGGCTCCGCGGGAAGGACCGAGCGTCGCCGATCGTGGTCCATTCCAGGCCGGGGCACAAGGGGGTTCGTTACTGGCGGGTAACGGGTGGATAACCGGAGTACGACCCACTGCCGTCGGGCGGCGACACAGGGTGTCACCCAGGGCCACGACAGAACGGGGGAAGAGTGAACCAACCGGACAGTTCACCTGGTTCGGCTTACTCGCAGTAACAGCGGCCGCGATTACCAAGTTTTGGTAAAATGCGGCCGCTGTTTACCAGCGTGTCAATAAATCGCCGGTGCTCCACCGGCCACCCGGACCCTTCCGGATCCGGGCCGGGCCGGGAGCTAGAACAGGACGCGGGCGAGCGCGGTGCGCGCCGCCGACACCCGGGGGTCGTCCGCCCCGATGACTTCGAACAGCTCCAGCAGGCGCACCCGTACGGCGTCCCGCTCGTCGCCCGCCGTCACCCTGACGGTGTCGACGAGACGGCCGAAGGCGTCCTCCACGTGCCCGCCGACCAGGTCCAGGTCGGCCGCGGCGATCTGCGCCTGCGGATCGCGCGGGTTGGCGGCGGCCGCCTCGCGCACCGCCTGCGGGTTCATGTGCTGCACCCGGGAGAGCAACTCTGCCTGGGCCAGGCCCAGCTTCGCCTCCATGTTCGCCGGGTCATCGGCGAGTACGTTCTTGTACGCCTGCACCGCGCCGCCGAGGTCACCGGCGTCCAGCGCGACGACGGCCGCCTCCAGCAGCGCGTCGTACGGACCGGCCGGGGGCGCGGCCGCGGCGGCGGGGGCCCCTTCGGCACCGGGGTCGACCTGGAGGCCGATGAGGCCGAAGCGCTCCTCGGCGACCTGGACCAGCTGGGCGAGGGTCTCGCGGATCTGCTGCTCGGGCACCACGCCCTGGAACAGCGGCAGCACCTGGCCGGCGACCACGGCGAAGACCGCCGGGATGCCCTGGATACCGAACTGCTGCATCAGCATCTGGTTGGCGTCGACGTCGACCTTCGCGAGGACGACGCGGCCGGCGGCCTCGACGGTCAGCCGCTCCAGCAGCGGGCTGAGCTGCTTGCACGGCTCGCACCACTCGGCCCAGAAGTCGAGGACGACCGGGACCTCGTTGGAGAGCTGGAGTACGTCGCGTTCGAAGCCGGCCTCGTCGACGTCGATGACGAGCGCGGAGGGCGGCACGGCGCCGGCGGCCGCGGCCGCGGCGCCGGCGCCGCTCCCGCCCTGCCGGGCCGATTCGGCCCGCGCCTGCTCGGCCTTCGCCTTGGCCTCGCCGGCCGCCTTCACAGCGGCGAGGTCGACGACGCCGCTCATGGACATGTTTCTGGGCTGCATGCGTACATCCTCCCCCGTGTGCGCGCGCCGACGAAAAGGATCGCGCGAAATAGCGCGCGATCCGGCCCCACCCCTGTCGTGCCGGCCCTGCCGGTCCTACCGGCTCTGCCGCCTTGCTGGTCTTGTCTGTTCTTGCCCTGATGTCTGCGGCGCCGGGTCCCCACCTGGCACCAGTAGCCTTCGCGTGGTTGTCGCTCTTTCGCTACGAGCCGTAGCGTAACTCCCCGCAGGCCCGGGCGCCCCGTGATCTGAACCACAGCGCCAGGGCCCGGGGCGGTTCCCTACCGGCGGGTATGGTCACCGCCATGCGCAACCCCAGCCCCGGCATCAGCCCCCCGCCCGGCCGCACCGGCCGCCCCCGCAGCGCCGCTGCGGACGCGGCGATCCTGGCCGCCACCCGGGACGCGCTGGTCGAGCTGGGCTGGTCGAAGCTGACGATGGGCGACGTGTCGGCGCGGGCGGGGGTCGCGAAGACCACCCTGTACCGGCGCTGGGCGGGCAAGAACGAGCTCGTCGTGGACGCGGTCGCGGAGCTCTTCGACGCCCTCGAACTGCCCGACCGGGGCTCCCTCGAAGCGGACATCGAGTACGTGGTCCTCCAGTTCGCGGAACTGCTGCGGCGCCCGGAGGCCCGTACGGCCCTGATGGCGGTGGTCGCGGAGTCCACCCGGGACGAGGCGCTGCGCGACCGGATCCGGTCGGCGATCGTGGACCGGCAGAAACGTCTCGTCGTACTGGGGCGCGAACGGGCGCAGGCCCGCGGCGAACTCCCCTACGAGGAGGACGAGTCCCTCACCGGCGACACCACCGACCTGATCTTCGACGTGATCGCGGGCACGGTGGTGCACCGGGCGCTGGTGAGCTCCGAGCCGGTGGACGGGCTGTGGGTGGCCACCTTCACGGCGCTCCTGATGCACGGCCTCCAGGGCGGGCCCCCGGCCTGATTCCGCCGGTCGGCGACCGGCGGCGCGGCCGCGGCTCCAGGAACCCATCACTCCGTATTTACCTGGGCAGTTGGGCCTCCGCCGCCTTGTTTTCGGGGCCTGCCGCGGCCACGGGGAGCTGGTATACGATCACGCTTCGTCAAGGCCTCCCGTCGAGGGCTGGCGCGAACCCGGTGAGGCAACCATGAGCGATCATCGCCCCGCAGACGTGCACTTCGCGGTCCTCGGCTCGCTCGAAGTCCGCGCGGGAGGCGCCCGGATCCGGCTCGGCGGACCGATCTCGGAGCGGGTGCTCGCGACGCTGCTCCTCGACCCCGGCCGGGTGATGCCCATCGGCCGCCTCGTCGAGGCCGCCTGGGACGACGAGCCGCCCGCCACCGCCGCGCACCAGGTCCGCAAAGCCGTCGCCGATCTGCGCCAGCGCATTCCGGACGGCGGCCGGCTGATCGTCACCGAGGGGGCCGGCTACCGGGTGGCCGTCGCCCCGGAACGGCTCGATCTCAGCCTGTTCGCGCTGCGGCTGCGGCAGGCCCGGGCGGCGCTGGACGCCGGGCGGCCGCTGGACGTGGCGCGGGAACTGCGCGCCGCGCTCGACCTGTGGCGCGGCCCGGTGCTGTCGGGGAGCGGCGGCACGGCGATCGCCTCGGCCTCGGCGGTGCTGGAGGAACGCCGGCTGACCGCGGTCGAACAGCTCATCGAGATCAGGCTGGCGCTCGGCGAGTCCGGGGAACTCGTCGGCGACCTGCGGGAGCTGATAGCCGCCCACCCCCTGCGGGAGGCGCCGCGCGGCCAGTTGATGCTCGCGCTGTACCGGTCGGGCCGCCAGGCGGAGGCCCTGGCGGAGTTCGGCCGGGTCCGGGAGCTGCTGGTCGAGGAACTCGGCATCGACCCGGGCCCCCGGCTCACCCGCCTGTACGAGGCGATCCTCCGCGACAGCCCCGAACTCGCGCCCCCGGAACCCCCCGCGCCCCCGCGCCCCGCCACGCCCTGGGCCGGCCCGGCCCCCGTGACCGGGACCCCGGGCTGGCCGAAGGCCGCGCCCGGCTCGATGGCCGGGGCCGCGGCCCCGGCCGAACCCGCTGCGGGCGGCCCGGTGGCCGACGCGGAGACGGCGACCGGGACCGGGCCCGACGCCCCGGCCAAGCCCGGACCCGGTTTCCCGGGCGGGCCTTGGGCCGGGGGCGGCGACACGGACAGCCCGGCAATCGCGGGCGCGCCCTGGGCCGGGGCCGGTGAGACGAGCGGCGCAGCAGTCGCGGGCGCGCCCTGGGCCGAGGGCAGGGCCTCATCCGCGGTCGGGCCCGAGCCCTGGGCCGGCGCCGGTCCCGGGGCCGGATCCACGAACGCGGCCGGGCCCGGCGGCGGGGCCGGGACCGGGGCGGCGGCCGGGGGTGAGCGGGTGGCGCCGCGGGCGACCGAGGTGCCGCGGACGCTGCCCAACGACCTGACCGGGTTCACCGGGCGGGAGCGGGAGCTGGGCCGGCTGCTGGAGCGGGCCGCCGCTCCGGCCGACGGGGCCACCCGGATCGTCGCCATCGACGGCATGGGCGGCAGCGGCAAGACCGCCCTCGCGATCCGGGCCGCGCACCGGCTGGCCGAGGCCTATCCGGACGGGCAGCTCTACATCGACCTGCGCGGGTTCACCCCCGGCGAGCAGCCGCGGCTGCCGCTGAGCGTCCTCGGCGCACTGCTGCGCAGCCTCGGCGTGCCGGGCGAGCGGCTGCCCGAGGAGGCCGACAGCCGCAGCTGCATGTGGCGGGGCATGCTGGCCGAGCGCCGGATGCTGATCGTCCTGGACAACGCCGCCGACGTCGCGCAGGTGCGGCCGCTGCTCCCGGCGTCGTCGAACTCCCTCGTCCTGATCACCAGCCGGACCCGCATGGTCGAACTCGACGGCTGCGACTGGATGTCGGTCGGGGTGATGTCCCCGCCGGACAGCCGGGCGCTGGTCAGGGAGGCGCTCGGCCGGTCCCGGACGGAGCGGGAGCCGGAGGCCGTCGAGGCGCTGGCGGAGCTGTGCGGGCACCTGCCGCTGGCGCTGCGGATCGCGACCGCCCGGCTGCGCAACCGGCCGCGCTGGACGGTGCGCCACCTGGTGGACCGGCTCGCGGACGGGACCCGCAGGCTGGACGAGCTGAGGTCGGGCGAGCGCAGCGTCGAGGCGACGCTGCGGCTGTCCTACCGGGCTATGCGGAAGGAACACCGGGACGCGTTCCGGCTGTTGGGGCTGCACCCCGGCGCGGAGATCGACGTGCATTCGGCGGCGGCGCTGCTGGGGTGCGGGGTGCGGGAGGCCGAGGACGTACTGGAGCACCTGCTGGACGCGCACCTGGTCGGGCAGCACGAGATCGGCCGGTACGCCTTCCACGACCTGGTGCGGAGCTTCGCCCAGAGCCCGCGCGGCGACGACGACAACGACAACGACGGCGACAACGACACGGTGGAGACGGCGGCCACCGGGCGGCTGCTGGACCACTTCTTCGCGGTGACCGAGGAGGCCTGCCGGTTCCTGTACCCGGGGCGCGACGCCGTCGACGTCCCGTTCGCCCGGCCGACCGGCGGGCTCCCGCCGATCGGGAGCGCGGGCGAGGCGGAGGCGTACTTCGACCGGGAGTACGTGACGCTGCTGGCGGCCGTGGCACGCGCCCAGGAGCGGGGGTTCTTCGCGCACGCCGTCCACCTGGCCCGGAACCTGGTGTTCCATCTCAATGCCCGCAGCTACCTGTCGGAGTACGCGCAGGCCGCGGACCTCGCGGTGGCGGCGGCCCGGCGGATCGGCGACCCGGCGCAGCTGCGGCTGAGCCTGTCGAACCAGACCGTCTCCCGCGCCAAACTCGGCCGGTTCCGCGAGGGGATCGCCGCCGCGTCGGAGGCCCTGGACATCGCGGTGTCCCTCGGCGACCGGCACGGCGAGGCGTACTGCCGCGACCTGCTCGGCATGCTGCACAGCTGCCTCGGCCACCTCGCGGCCGGGCGCAGCCACCTGGAGCGGGCGGTCGAGCTGTACCGGGAGGCCGGGAGCAACCGGCAGGAGACGTACGCCCTGTGCAACCTCAGCTCGGTGTACACCTGGCTCGGGCGCCACCGGGAGGCCGCCTCGGCCGCCGAGCGCGCGGTGGCCATCAGCCGCCGCCTCGGCGCCCGCAACGAGGAGATCTCCGCGCTGAACGACCTGGCGATCGCCCGGCTGGCGACGCGGGACCACTCCGCGGCCCGCTCCGCCGCCGAGCAGGCGCTGGAGCTGAGCGACGAGTCCCGGATGCCGGAGAACCTGGCGCTGACGCTCGCGCTGGCGGCGGACGCCTCCCTGCACCTGGGCCGGACCCGGCAGGCCGTGGCCCACGCCGACCGGGCGTACGGGCTGATCCGGGCCAAGGGGACGGCGCTGCGGCAGGCCGTGGTGGAGAACATCCTCGGCGACGTCCACTGCCGGCGCGGGGAGTTCGACCGGGCGCTCGCCCTCCACGAGAGCGCCTACGAGCTAGCGTCGGCCATCGAGTACCGCATCGAGGCGGCCCGCGCGCTGCGGGGGATGTCGGCGGCCCTGGCGGCGACGGGACGGACGGGGCGGGCGGAGATCCTGCGCCGGTGCGCGGACGACGTCATGGAGAGCATGCGCGTACCGGTGGACCGTCGGCCTGCGGCCCCCGAGGCGGCTCGGCCCGCCGCACGGCCCGCCCGGCCGCCCGTCGCGCCGGGCCCGGCCGCGGACCCCGCGCCGGCCTCGGCGTAGGGGTCGGGGACCGGGCGTCAGCGGGGGCTGACGGCGGGGCCGACCTCGATCGCCCGGACCTCGGCGCCGGACGGCCGCGGGACGGCGGCGGTCCCGAGGACCAGGGCGACGGTGAGGACCCCGACGCAAGCGGCGATCTTGCTGCGCATGATGACTCCCTCTGTGCGGTGTGGTGGTGGAGTGCGCCGGGGCGGTGTGCCGTCCCGACACGGAAGACTCTGGCCGGACGCGTTCCCGAACCGTTCCCGAACCGGTACCGGCCGGCGTACCGGCGTACCGGCTAGGAGGAGGCGCTCAGTTCCCGGCTGCGGTCGCGGGCGGCCTCGATGGCCGCCATCAGCGCGGCGCGCACGCCGTGCCGCTCCAGCTCCCGCATCGCGCTGACCGTCGTACCGGCCGGCGAGGTGACGGCCTCGCGGAGGCGGACCGGGTGCTCCGCGGTGTCGCGGAGCATCACCGCGCCGCCGACGGCGCTGCGCACGACGAGCTCGTGGGCCTTGTCCCGGGGCAGTCCGAGGAGCACGCCCGCGTCGGTCATCGCCTCGACGAGGAAGTAGAAGTACGCCGGTCCCGAGCCCGACAGGGCGGTCGCGGCGTCCTGCTGGGACTCCGGCACCACCAGGGTGTGGCCGACGCTGCGGAAGATCGCGCCGGCCCGGTCCACGTGGTACGGCGAGGCGTGGGCGCCGCCGGAGAGGACGGTCATGCCCTCGTCGACCAGGACCGCGGTGTTGGGCATGGCCCGGACCACCGGGGTGCCGGCCGGGAGCCGCTCCTCGAAGAAGCCGGTGGTGAGCCCGGCCGCCACGCTGACCAGCAGCGTGGCGGGGGTGAGCGCCGGGGCGATCTCCGCCAGCAGCGCGCCCATGTCCTGCGGCTTCACCGCGAGGACGAGGACGTCGGCCCAGGAGGCGGCCTCCTGGTTGTCCACCACGGGGACTCCGTGGCGGGCCTCCAGCGCGGCCGCGTGCTCCTTGCGGCGGCTGGTCGCCCGCAGTCCGGACGCGGGCCAGCCGGACCGCAGCAGACCGCCGAGGAGGGCCTCGCCCATCTTGCCCGTGCCGAGCACGGCGACATCGCACGTCATGTGCTGCTCCTTCTCGCTCACCGTCGGATCGCCGGTCATGCCGGCCCCGTCCCCACCTGGTCGTGGGGCGCGAACAGCGCCACGTCGTCCGCGCCGACGACCTCGAAGTACGCCGAGGCCCCGGGTCCGTCCGTCACCGGCACTCCGGCGAGCAGCCGGATCAGGTCGCCGGCCGCCTGCCGGGCCAGCCCGCGCGCGACCGCCCCGCCGGAGCCGTCCACGAGGTCCACCGGGTCGCCCACCGCGAACTGCCCCTCGACGGCGGTGACCCCGCCGCACAGGACGGGCCGGCGGTGTTCCCGTACGTCCTGGACCGTTCCGGCGTCGATGGTGATCCTGCCGCGCGGGGCGGTGGCGTGGGCCAGCCAGAACAGCTGCTCCGCGGGGCGCTGGCGGGCGGCGTGGAAGTACGTACCGGTCCGTCCGCCCGCCAGGGCCTCCCGCGCGTTCCACGCGGCGGCCAGCACGACGGGGATCCCGGCGCCCGCGGCGGTCGTCGCCGCCTGGACCTTGGCGGCCATGCCGCCGGTGCCGACGCCGGAGCGGCCGGGGGCGGACGTACGGATGCCCGCGAGGTCGGCGGGGCCGCGGACCTCGGCGACGGGGCTGCTCCCGGCGGCGAGCGGGTCGCCGTCGTAGAGCGCCTCCACGTCGGAGAGCAGGACGAGCAGGTCGGCGCCGATCAGTTCGGCGACCAGCGCGGCGAGGCGGTCGTTGTCCCCGAAGCGGACCTCGTGGGTGGCGACGACGTCGTTCTCGTTGACGACGGGCACGATCCCCATCTGCATGAGCTTCTTCAGGGTGCGCCGGGCGTTGTGGTAGTGGTCGCGGCGGGTGATGTCGTCGGCGGTGAGCAGGACTTGGCCGACCTGGATGCCGTACCGGCCGAACTGGGCGCCGTAGCGGGCCATGAGCAGCCCCTGGCCGACGCTGGCGGCGGCCTGCTGGCCGGACAGTTCGGTGGGCCGGGCCGCCAGGCCCAGCGGGGCGAGCCCGGCGGCGACGGCGCCCGAGGAGACGAGCACGACGCTCTTGCCCCGCGCGCACAGTGCGGCGAGGACCTCGACGAGGGCGTCGAGCCGGTGGGGGTCGAGCCGGCCGGACTCCGAGGTGAGGGAGGACGAGCCGATCTTCACCACGATCCGGTGGGCCCCGGCGACGTCGTTGCGGCCGGTCATGCGCCGGCGCGTTCGGTGTCGGGGGCGGCGGGCGTCCGGGGCGGCCGCGGGTCCGCGGGGAGAACGACGGGCTGAGACAAGGCGAGGTCCTTAGGGATTCCGGCGAGAACGGCGCGGACGGCAGCACCGGCGACCGCCCGTCGATTGACGCATCCGGCCTTCCCGGATTCTTCCCGAACGGCCCGGGAACCGACCGGGAACGGTTCGGTATCGGCCTGATCTAGATTCCATCCGGTCGACGCCCGTGAACCACACGAGAAAGGGGCGCTATGTATTCGTCATTCGCCGAGAAGATGTCGAAACCGGATCTGATAGACCTGGGCGACGGAATCTACGTCCTGCGGTTCGAGGTCATGAAGGTGACGTCGGTCTACTCGGCGGTCAAGGACCTGCTGGCCCGCGGCGTGATCCGCCCGGGCCAGACCCTCGTGGACAGCTCCAGCGGCATCTACGGGCACGCGCTCGCCCTGGTGTGCCGCGAACTGGGGCTGAAATGCCATGCCTTCGCCTCGGTGGCGGTCGACGACTCGATCAGGACCCAGCTCAAGTACCTCGGCGCCACGTACGACCAGGTCGCGGGCGGGACGGGCAGCCTCCAGCACGACCAGGAGGTCCGCGTCCGGCTCGTCCACGACTACCTGCGGCGCAACCCCGACGCGTACTGGATGCGGCAGTACCACGACGACGTGCACTACGTCGGCTACGAGCACGTCGCGAACATGCTGCTCAAGGAGCTGGGTTCGGCCGAGATGACGCTGGTGGGCGGGGTCGGCACCGGCTCGTCGACCAGTGCGATGAGCCGCTACCTGCGGGCCGGGTGCCCGAACGTGCGGGTCGCCGGCATCCAGCCGTTCGGCAGCCGCTCCTTCGGCGCGGAGGGCTTCCCCCTCGACGGGTTCATCATCGCCGGGATCGGCAGCGGGATCCGCTTCGACAACATCGACTACAGCGCCTACGACGACGTCCACTGGCTGGACTTCGACGTGTCGGCGGCGGGCTGCCGCCACCTGCTCTCCAGCACCGGCGTCTTCGCCGGGCTCTCGGCCGGCGCCGGCTGGCAGGCCGCCCGGCACATCCGCCGGACGCGCCCCGACGCCGGTCCCGTGGTCTTCATGGCCGCGGATCCGGGACACCGCTACGTCCAGCAGGTCTTCCCGCCCGACGGGCCGGTGGCCGAGGACCCCGATTACCGCCCGGTGGTCATCACCGAACTCGACCAGATGACCGGACCCTGGTGCACGATGAATTGGGGCCGAAGACATTTCAGCGTCCAGGACGATCTGCCGGCGCTTTCCCTCCAGGGCTGAGCGGTCCTTTCTCTTTCTTCTCCCCGCACACGACAAAAGGCCACACCCATGACCAATGTCGCCATCATCAATTACGGCGCCCAGCACGATTACGCGGCCATGCTGCACGAGCTGGCCGACGGCGTCCACGTGTTCAGCCACAACCCCCTGGCCCGGCACGAGGGACTCGCCTCCTACGAACACGTGGTGGACTGCGAGTTCGTCCCGTACGCCGAGCTGCGGATCCGGCAGCTGGCCGAGAGCGAGCCGTTCGCGTACGTCATCACCGACAACGAGTACGACCTGGAGCGGGTCGCGCGCATCCGCGAGGACCTCGGTGTCCCCGGCCAGTCCTCGGCCAGCGCCACCTCCTTCCGCGACAAGGTCGTCATGAAGGACACCGCGAGCCGTACGGTCGGGACGCCTCGCTACGCCCGGCTGCGGACGATCGTCGACCTGACGGACTTCATCGGGGAGAACGGCTACCCCGTCGTCGTCAAGCCGGTGAGCCAGGGCGGCTCCCGCGACATCACCGTGCTGCGCGACGAGGACGAGCTGATCGCCTTCAGCCGCCGCCACTGGCGCGAGGACCTGATGGCCGAGCAGTTCATCGACGGCGAGATCTACCACGTCGACGCGATCCTGGCCCCCGGCTACCGGTTCGTGGCCTCCTCGCGGTACCTGCGCGACTGTCTCGGCGTCATCTCGGGCCAGAACAACGGCTCGTTGCAGCTGGACCCGCGCGACAAGCTGGCCCGGCGGCTGGAGGAGTTCCTCGACCGCGTCCTCGACGCCTTCGACACCCCCGAGGTCGGCGCGTACCACCTGGAGGTGTTCCGCACCCGCGACGACGAGTTCCTGCTGTGCGAGATCGCCTCGCGCGTCGGCGGCTCCCGGATCCCCGCCCTGACCCGGCTGACGTACGGCCTGGACCTGCACGCCACCTGGCTGCGGCTCTCGTGCGGCCTGCCCGTGGAGCCCGCGCCGACGGCCGTGCCGGCCGAGGTGCGCGGCTCGATCGCCGTCGTCCCGCAGGGCCGCCCGGTGCGGGCGCCGCAGTCGCTGCCGTTCGAGTGGGTCGACCAGTACCAGGTCAACGAGCAGCTCGCGCTGGGCGCGGTGCCGCAGAACAGCACCTCCCACCTGTGCTTCGCACTGGTGCGCGGGGCGAGCACCGCCGAGGTGGAGAGCCGGCTGCTGGAGGCCGAGGCCTGGATCCTCGGCAACCTCGTCGAGGTCCCCGAGGACTCCACCGAGGCCGACCGGGTTCCCGCGCCGTGAACGGGTGGCGCGGGGCGTCGCCGACCGCGCGCCTCCTCCTCGTGGCCGTGCTCCTGACCGGCCTGACCACCTTCATGTTCCTGCCGCTGCTGGCCATCGAGCTGACGGCGCAGGGCATACCGGCGGGCCGGACCGGGTTCCTGGTGGGCCTGCTGGCCTTCTCCAGCCAGGCGTTCTCGCTGCTGAGCGGGCTGCTGGTGGACCGGCTGGGCCCCCGCCGGGTGATGGCGGCCGGGTTCCTGCTGCGGATCGCGGGCTACGTACTGCTCGGGCTCGGCGGGGCCGGCCGGCCGGCCCCGCTCGTGGCCGGGATCGTGGCGGTCGGCGTCGGAGGCTCGATGCTGGGCCTGTCGACCAAGACCCTGCTGGTGTCTCAGGAGGGCTCCGACCCGCGCACGATGCTCGCGCTGCGCTCCACCTTCGTGAACATCGGCGTCGTGGTCGGGCCCGCGCTGGGGGCCCTGGTGTACCCGCTCGGGTTCCGCTACATCCTGGCGGCGTGCGTGCTCTCGCACCTCGTCCTCGGCATCGGCCTGGTGTCCGGGCGGACGGCGGCCGCGGTCCCGGGCCGGACGGCGGCGAAGGCCACCGGCCCGGGCGCCGGGCCGGACGCCGATCCCGGCGCCGCGCCGGACGCCGCCGCCGGCCGGCCCGGTGAGGTCACGCGCTGGACCCTGCTGCGCCACTGGGCGCCGCTGGCCGCGCTGGGCGTCGCGTACTGGGCCATCTACAGCCAGCTCAACGTCCTCCTCCCGATCGCCGCGAACGAGCTGACCGGCAGCACCGCCGCCATCTCGGTCGTCTTCACCGCCAACGGCCTGCTCGTCGTGCTGTTCCAGTACACGCTGCTGAGCAGGGTTTTCCGCCGCGCCACCGCGCGCACCCTGCTGGCCCTCGGCTTCCTCGCATTCGCCTGCGCCTACGCCGTGCTCATCCCGCTCGCCGGGTGGTACTCGCTGCTGGCGTTCGTCCTGCCCGTGACGCTGGCCGAGATGCTGATCGGCCCCAGCCTCGACGAGCAGGCCGTGAACGCCGCCGCGCTGCGCCGCACCGGGCTCGCGCTCGGCACCATGAGCGCCGCCGGGGCCCTGGGCAGCCTGCTCGGCTCCAGTCTGGGCGGCCAGCTGCTCCAGGCCACGCGGGGCGGCAGCCGGGCCTGGGTGCTGCTCGTGGGGTGTTCCCTCGCCGCCGCGGCGATCTGTCTCCTCCTACCGAAAGTGCGTACGCGCCATGCCTGAAACCCGACCGACCGTCGTCCTCCTCAACCCCCGCGAGCACGTCATCGCCGCGGCGCAGCGGCTCGGCGCGGCGCTGGTGATCGTGTCCGACCCCGGGGCCCCGCTGCCCGCGGACCTGCCCGTCGTCCCCGTCGAGTCCGAGTGGATCTCCGACCCCGAGGACCTGATCGGGCAGCTCGGCAAGCTCGAACTGGCCGCGCCGGTCAGCTGTTTCGGCTTCGGCGAGCTCGGCTGCGCGGTCTCCGCGGTGGTCAACGAGCGGCTGGGCTGGCCGGGCAACCCGCCCGGGGCGCTGGTCGCGTTCAAGGACAAGGCGAAGCTGCGGGCCGCCGTCGGCGACCGGGCCGGGAAGCCGGTCGCGTACCGGACCTGCGCCGAGAAGGACGAGATCCTGCCCGCCGTCGAGCTGATCGGCTACCCGTGCGTGGTCAAGCCGGTCGACGGCACCGGCAGCGCCGGAGTGCGCTACCTGGCCGGTCCGCAGGAGGCCGAACGGTACGTGGCCGAGCTGGACTTCCGTACCCCGTACGTGGTCGAGGAGTTCCTGGTCGGCACCGAGTACAGCGTGGAGGCGATGAGTTCCTCCGCCGGCCACCGGGTGCTGGCCATCACGGAGAAGATGACCACCGGCGCCCCCGGGTTCGTCGAGACCGGGCACACCCTGCCCGTCCGCCTCGACCCGGCCTCCGAGGCCGCCATCGGGGCGCTGGTCGCCGCGACCCTGGACGCGGCGGGCTACCGTACGGGCCCCTCGCACACCGAGGTCATGCTGACGGCCGACGGTCCGCGCCTCATCGAGTCGCACGGGCGCCCCGGCGGCGACCGGATCAGCGACATGCTGGACCTCGCGCTCGGCGAGGACGTCTTCGAGCAGGCCATGGCCGACGCCCTGGGCCTGCCCGTAGCCGGCGCCCCGACCCGCGACCGGGTCGCCGGGATCCGCTACGTCACCTTCGGCCGGACGACCCCGGTCCAGGACATCAGCACCGAGCTGGTCGGCTCGCTGCCCGGCGTCACCGAGGTCGTGGTCAGCGTCCCGGCGGGGCAGCTGCCCCCGGAGGTCCTCAGGTCCCGGGACCGGCACGGGTTCGTCGTCGCCGTCGGCGCGGACCGCGAGGAGCTGGAGAGCCACCTCGACGTCGCGGTGCGCACGCTCACCGCCGGCCGCTGACCCGGCGGCTGCCTGGGGCCTGTGCCCCGCCCCCTTTCCCATCGTTCGCACGCCCGCACGCTCCCGAAAGGCACCTCCCGTGTCGTACAAGATCCTCGTCCTGGTCTCCGAGGCCGCCAAGTTCCGCCTCGACAACCACTCGATCATCCCCAGCGCCCTCTACCGCGAGGGCCACGACGTCCACATCGGCGACATCGACACGCTGTCCGTGCACGACTCCGTCGTGGTCGTCGACCGGGTGCGGCTGTCCGAGGAGTACCTGACCGGCAACGACTTCCCGGCGCTGAGCGAGCCCTACGCCTCCGCCGAGGACTTCGACCTGGTCTGGGTCCTCACCGGCACCCACCCCGAGGCGCTCGCCGACTCCTTCCAGCTGCTGTGGCTGCTCAACCAGCGCGTGCCGTTCGTCAACGACGCCGCCGCGCTCTTCTACCTCAACTCGAAGATCACCCTGGGCGCGGCCGTGCCGCAGGCGAACCTGCCCGCGTCGTACGTCTCGAACGACTTCGAGTACCTCACCGGCCTGGTCGAGTCCGACGAGGACCGCACCTGGGTGCTCAAGCCCACCAACGAGGGCTGTGGCGCGGGCGTCTACTTCGTCGGCAAGAACGAGCGCAACCGGCCGGCGCTGCTCCAGGCGGCCACCGGCAACGCGGTGCCGCGCTACGAGATGTACAGCCGCAACATCATCGGCCTCGCCAAGCGCTACACGGCCGTGCAGGAGTACATCCCGAACGTCCGGGAGAACGAGAAGCGCGTCATCATCGCCGGCGACGTCCCGGTGTGCGGGTTCCGCCGCTTCCACTTCGAGAACGACGACCGGGCGAACGTCACGCTCGGCACCAGGTTCGAGGGCCTGACGCTGACCCCGGAGGAGGACGAGTTCGTCCGCGCCCTCGGCAAGCGGATGATGGACCTGGGCATCTTCTACTCGGGCATCGACATCGCGTATCCGTACGTCATGGAGTTCAACCTGGTGAACCCGGGCGGCCTGAACTACTCGTTCCGCGCCACCGGGATCGACCAGTCCTCCGAGACCGTCAACACGGTGCTGGCCGCGCTGCGTGCCGCCGGGAAGATCTCGTGAGCGCCTGGTCCTCCCTCGACCCGCGCGCCACCGACGCCTGGGCGGACTTCATCGCGAGCGGCGGGGAGGCCGGGGCCGCCGCGGCCGCCGCCGACGCCGAGCGCTTCCAGGCGCGGCTGCACCGCCCCGGCTGGGTGCACATGTATCCGCCGCCGGTCCTCCACAAGGCCGCCGCCGAGGAGGTCGCGGAGGTGGGCGTACGGCTCGCCGGGCTGGTGACGGCCTTCCCGCGGCGGGTCTTCGGCGACGACCTCGGCGCCTGGGCGGCGTACCTCGGCATCCCGGCCGAGGACGCGGACCTGATGGCGCAGGCGCTGCGGCACCCCCGGACGGGCCGGGCGGCCACCGCGGTCATGCGCCCCGACCTGGTGGTGACCGACGACGGGCTGAAGCTGGTCGAGCTGAACGTGTCGACCCCGATGGGCGGCCTGAGCACGCTCGCCCCGTACACGGCGGCCACCCTGGACTCGGCGTTCGGGCGGTTCCTGGCCGGGCGCGGGCTCACCCCGGGCGGGCCGGCGACCTCGCGGATCTGGCTCGACATGCTCGCCGGGCTGGTGCGGGTCCCGGCGGACCGGCCGCTGCGCGTCTTCGAGGCGATCGCGAACCCGGCGGACATCGACTCGGGGCGCCGGTTCTTCGTGGACATGATCCGCTCCGGCGGGTACGAGATCAGCTGTGGTCTGATCGCCGATCTGGAACTCACCGACGAGGGCGTGTTCTTCGAGGGCGAGCGGATCGACGCGGTGGTCACCATGTACACCTGGCACGAGACGAAGAACCACGTGCCGCCGGCGCTCACCCGCCGGCTGATGGAGCTGGACCGGGCGCTGAAGGTGGACTTCATCGGCGCGCCCGCGACGGCGCTGTACGACAACAAGGCCAATCTGGCGCTGTTCTCGGAGCCGGAGTTCGAGGCCCTCCTGACCGAGGAGGAGCGCGCGCTGGTACGGGCGCACGTGCCGCCGACGTTCCGGCTGCGGGCCGACACCCTCGACCGGGCGGTCGCCGGGCGCGAGGAGCTCATCTGCAAGCCCGCCTCGGCGTACGGCGGCAAGGACATGGCGTTCGGCTTCGCCTCGGACGACGCGGCCTGGCGGGCGCTGATGGCGGAGCGGCTCGCCGATCCGCGCGAGCGCTACGTGCTCCAGCGGCGGCTGCGGCCGGCCGTGGTGGTGCTGCCGGGGGCGAACCCGCCCGGGCGCGAGATGGTGCTGGCGCCGCTGGTGTTCGGCGGCCGGTACGCCGGAACGTTCCTGCGGCAGGCCCCGCCGCGGCCCGAATCGACGATCAACGCGTCGAGCGGGGCCGAGGCGGCCGCGGTCCTGACCTTCGCGGAGTAGCCCCACCGGTCCGGAGCGGCCCCGCGGGGCCGCTCCGGACCCCGGCACGACACAGCACGGAACAGCACGGCACGGAACAGCACGGCACGGCACAGCCCCTGATCGTTCGACCGTTCACGACGTGAGGAGTCCGACGGATGCTAAGGATCGCGGTCCCCAACAAGGGTTCCCTGTCCGACCGGGCCTCGGCGATGCTCCGCGAGGCCGGCTACCAGCAGCGCAAGGAGGCCAAGGAGCTGGTCCTCGTCGATCCCGGCAACGCGGTCGAGTTCTTCTACCTCAGACCGCGGGACATCGCGGTCTACGTCAGCTCCGGCCGCCTCGACCTCGGCATCACCGGCCGCGACCTGCTCGTCGAGTCCGGGGCCAACGCCGAGGAGGTGCTGGCGCTCGGCTTCGGCCGCTCGACGTTCCGCTACGCCGTCAAGCCCGGCTGGGCTCGGGACACCGCCGACTTCGACGGCCTGACCATCGCCACCTCGTACGAGGGCATCGTCGCCAAGCACCTCGCGGCGAGCGGGATCCAGGCCTCCGTCGTCCACCTCGACGGCGCGGTGGAGACCGCCATCGAGCTCGGGGTCGCCCAGGTCGTCGCCGATGTGGTCGAGACCGGGACCTCGCTGCGCAACGCCGGGCTGGAGGTGATCGGGGAGCCCGTCATGGAGTCGGAGGCGGTCGTGATCCGCCGCCCGGGCGCCGACGCGGGCTCCCAGGAGGCGAAGGCCCGGCAGTTCCTGCGGCGCCTCAAGGGCGTCCTGGTCGCCGGGGCGTACGTGATGATGGACTACGACTGCCGGGCCGAGGACCTGGAGGGCGCGGTCGCCCTCACGCCCGGCCTCGAAGCGCCCACCGTCTCCCCGCTGCACAACGAGGGCTGGGTGGCCGTCCGCGCGATGGTCCCCGCCGCGGAGGCCCAGCGGATCATGGACGACCTCTACGAGCTGGGCGCCCGCGCGATCCTCACGACGGCCATCCACGCCTGCCGTCTGTGAGCGCGCGGACGCCCGCCCGGTCGTCCCGCGAGGGCCCGGCTCAGAAGCCGGGCGGCTC
Source organism: Streptomyces goshikiensis (assembly GCF_014650555.1). Lineage (GTDB taxonomy): Bacteria > Actinomycetota > Actinomycetes > Streptomycetales > Streptomycetaceae > Streptomyces > Streptomyces goshikiensis. The sequence continues at coordinate 355,832 of NZ_BMVE01000001.1, forward strand.
GGTGTAGGTGCCCCACTCGTCGCGCAGCACGTTGCAGATCTCGCCGAGGGTGGCCTCGGCCCGTACCGCGTCGAGCATGGCCGGGATCATGTTCGACCCGTCCCGCGCGGCCTCCAGCATCGTCTTGAGCGAGGCCGTGACCTTCGCGTCGTCGCGCCGGGACTTGCGCGCGGCGAGCTCGCGGACCTGGACGGTCTCCACCTCGTGGCTGACCCGGAGGATCTCCAGGTCGCCGGTGACCGAGCCGTGGTGGACGTTGACGCCGACGACCCGCTTGTCGCCCTTCTCCAGGGAGCGCTGGTACTGGAAGGCCGACTCGGCGATCTCGCCGGTGAACCAGCCGTCCTCGATGCCGCGCAGGATGCCCGAGGTGATCGGACCGATCGGGTGCTGCCCGTCCGGGTGGGCGCGCAGCCCGCGCTCCTTGATCTGGTCGAAGATCTTCTCGGCGTCGGCCTCGATGCGGTCGGTGAGCTGCTCGACGTACCAGGCGCCGCCCAGCGGGTCGGCCACGTTGGCGACGCCGGTCTCCTCCATGAGCACCTGCTGGGTGCGCAGGGCGATCTCGGCCGCCTGCTCGCTCGGCAGCGCGAGGGTCTCGTCGAGGGCGTTGGTGTGCAGCGAGTTCGTCCCGCCGAGGACGGCGGCGAGGGCCTCGACGGCGGTGCGGACGACGTTGTTGTACGGCTGCTGCGCGGTCAGCGAGACCCCGGCGGTCTGGGTGTGGAAGCGCAGCCACATCGACTTGTCGCTCTTGGCCCCGTAGACCTCCTTCATCCAGCGCGCCCAGATCCGGCGGGCCGCGCGGAACTTGGCGATCTCCTCGAAGAAGTCGAGGTGGGCGTCGAAGAAGAAGGACAGCCCGGGCGCGAAGACGTCCACGTCCATGCCGCGCGAGAGGCCGAGTTCCACGTACCCGAAGCCGTCGGCGAGGGTGTAGGCGAGCTCCTGCGCGGCCGTGGCCCCGGCCTCGCGGATGTGGTAGCCGGAGACGGACAGCGGCTTGTACGCCGGGATGCCCTTCGCGCAGTACTCCATGAGGTCGCCGATGAGGCGCAGGTGCGGCTCGGGTTCGAAGAGCCACTCCTTCTGGGCGATGTACTCCTTGAAGATGTCGGTCTGGAGCGTGCCGTTCAGCACGGCCGGGTCCACGCCCTGCCGCTCGGCGGCGACCAGGTACATGCAGAACGCGGGCACGGCGGGCCCGGAGATCGTCATCGAGGTGGTCACGTCGCCGAGGGGGATGTCCTTGAACAGGACCTCCATGTCGGCGGCGGAGTCGATGGCGACGCCGCAGTGGCCGACCTCGCCGAGCGAGCGCGGGTCGTCGGAGTCGCGGCCCATGAGGGTCGGCATGTCGAAGGCGACGGAGAGCCCGCCGCCGCCGGCGGCCAGGATCATCTTGTAGCGCTCGTTGGTCTGCTCGGCGTTGCCGAACCCGGCGAACTGCCGGATCGTCCAGGTCCGGCCTCGGTAGCCGGTGGCGTGCAGGCCCCGGGTGTAGGGGTACTCGCCCGGCCAGCCGATGCGCTCGAACCCCTCGTAGGCGTCGCCGGGGCGGGGCCCGTAGACGGGGTCGACGTCATCTCCGGAGAGCGTCGTGAAATCGGCCTCGCGCTTGCGGGCCTTGTCGTAACGGGCCTGCCAGCGGCGGCGGCCCTCCTCGATGGCGTCAGCATCCATGCTTCAAATTTACTAGGACGTCCTAGTAAATGTCGATGGCAAACCTCCGGTAGTCCTGAGGTGACTCCCCGTGACGCGACGAAGCCCGTCGCGGCGGCGACGGGCTTCGGGCGGGAGTCCCGGGGTCGGAACGGAAGGGGGTCAGGCCTCGGCGGTGGCCAGGCCGCCCTCGACCAGCGGCTCGACCTCGGCGCGGATCCTGCGCTCGACGAAGAAGGCGGCCAGCGGGATCGTCCCCGAGACGAGCACCCAGAGGAGCTTGCCGAAGGGCCACTTGGCCTTGGAACCCAGGTCGAAGGCGAACACCAGGTAGATCATGAACAGCACACCGTGGGCCTGCGAGACCGCGAAGGTCAGGTCGGCGCCGGTGTCGAAGCCGTACTTCGCCACCATGCAGGCACAGAGGATCAAGAGCATGACCGCCGTCACGTAGGCCATGACGCGGTAGCGGGTCAGCACGCTTCGTTTCATGCGGACGAGCCTAACCGTCCCTTTTGCTCGATCTTGACGAGGGGCCGGGTGACGCCGGCTGCTCCCCCGCCCCTTCCCCTACTTCTCCTGGAAGTCGGCGGCGGCCACCCGCAGGGGGCGCAGCAGCGCGAAGATCTCGCCGCACTCCTCCTCGTCGTACGCCCCGAGGCCGAAGTCGATCTCCATCAGGTCCTTCGTGGCCGCCTCGACCACCTCGCGGCCCTTGTCCGTGATGGAGGCGAGGGTGCCGCGTCCGTCATTCGGGTTGGGGCGCTTGTCGACGAGACCGGAGCGGACCAGCCGGTCCACGGTGTTCGTCACCGACGTCGGGTGCACCATGAGGCGCTCGCCGATCTTCGACATCGGGAGCTCACCGGCCTTGGAGAAGGTGAGCAGCACCAGCGCCTCGTAGCGCGCGAAGGTCAGTCCGTACGGTTTGACCACCGCGTCGACCTCGGCGAGCAGGATCTGGTGCGCGCGCATGATCGAGGTGATGGCGGCCATCGAGGGCACCGGCCCCCAGCGCTGCTGCCAGAGTTCGTCGGCGCGGGCGATGGGATCGAAGGGAAGACTGAGCGGCTTGGGCACGGACCAGACCCTACCGGGCGGTCATTTGCCGGGGGGTCCCGTCTCATTCCCCGGCCCTCCCGACGGGCGGCCGGCGGCCCTCAGTTCGGCGAACAGCAGGACGACGACCACCGTGCCGAGGGCGGCGGCGCCCGTGACGACCACGTGCACCGGGAGGAACTCGGCGGCGAGCCCGGCCAGTGCCATGCCGACGCCCTGGAAGGTCATCAGGCCGGTGCTGAGCAAGGTCATGGCCCGGCCCCGGAGTTCCCCGGGGACGGCGTCCACGTACATCTGGTCGAGGCCGAGGGTGTGGGCGTGGGCGAGCCCCGAGAGCAGCAGCAGAACGAACAGGACGGCGGCGCCGGGCCGGAGCGCGTAGCCGAGCAGCGGCAGCGGCGCGGCGGTGGCGAGCGGGACCACGATCCGCGAGCGCGTCCGGGGGGAGAGCGCGGAACCCGCCCAGAGCTCGCCCGCGATCACGCCGACGGGCTGCGCGCACATCAGCAGCCCGAGGGCGGCGGTGCCGGCGCCGATGCCGTCGGCGTACGGGGCGAGCAGGGCCTCCGGGACGATGACGAAGACGGGCGGCAGCCAGAACAGCAGGATCAGCGCCCGCAGCCGGCGCTCGCCCAGTACGGCCCGCAGCCCCGCGCCGACGGACATCGGCGGTGCGCCGGCTCCCGCGCGGGCGGGCCGGGAGCGGGTGCCGAACCGCAGCAGCAGCGCGGAGCCGAGGAACCCGGCGGCGGTCAGGGCGACGGCCCCGCGCGGTGCGAGGACGGTGAGCAGCAGTCCGCCGATCCCGAAGCCGGTCAGCTGGGCGCTCTGGGCCACCATGCGCAGCAGCGAGCGGCCGAGGACGAAGGCGTCGCCGGGGCCGAGGACGTCGGCGAGGGAGGCGGCGCGGGCGCCCTGGAAGAGCGGCGCGACGAAGGCCATGGCGCAGCGCAGTACGAGGATCCCCGCGACCGGGGTGCCCGGCAGGACCATGGCGGCGGCGCACGCGGCGCAGACGAGGTCGCAGCCGACGAGCACCCGCCGGGCGGGGTACCGGTCGGCGGTCCCGGCGAGCAGGGTCCCGCCGAGGGCGTAGGGGAGGAAGCCGAGGGCGAAGGTGAGCGCGCTCATCAGGGGCGAGCCGGTGAGGCGGTAGACGAGGACGGTGAGGGAGATCTCGGCGATCACGACGCCGAGGACGGACAGCAGGTGCGCGGCGAAGACGGCCCGGAACTCACGGATCCGGAACACCGTGCGGTAGCCGCCGGCGGGGGTGAGCGCCGTGGCCCGGTTGACGGTTGGCATGCGGACCACCCTGCGCGGGCTACGGTGGCGCGGACAGGGATTCGGCGCAGGCCGAATCACCGGGGCCTCTCGGGGCGGCGACGGGAGGTACGGCCGATGGCGTTCCACTTCCGCTTCGGGCCGGGTGACCTGCTGCGCTGCCGGTTCGCGATCTCCCCGCGCTGGGAGACGCAGGAGGCGGTGCGGACCCTGCGCCGCCCGCACCGGCAGGCGTACCACCTGCCCTGGCTGCGCCGGATCCGGGCGGCCGCCGACGGGCTGGACCTGCGGCCGCTGTGGCTGCTGATGCCGCGCAGCGGGCACAACCCGGACTTCCTCGGCCCGCCGCCGCTGGGGCCCTCCGCCATGATGGAGGAGGAGCTGGCCCGGGTGCGCGCCGCCGGCACCGAGGACCCGGAGGCGGTACGGGAGGACCTGCGGCGCGCGCTCGTCTGCACCCCGGGTGCCCTGGAGAGCGACCTCGGGCAGCGGATGCTCGCGGATCCGGCCCGGGCGGTACGGGAGTTGGCCGATCTGTACGAGCGGGCCTGGGCCGCCCTGATCGCCCCGCACTGGCCGCGGCTGCGCGCCGTGCTGGAGGCGGACATCCTGTTCCACTCGCGCCGGCTCACGGCCGGCGGTCTGGAGGCCCTGTTCGACGGCCTCCATCCGGACCTCGGCTGGTGCGAGGACACGCTCACCATCCGGCGCCGGGCGCACCACGACCGGGAGCTGAACGGGCAGGGGCTGCTGCTGATGCCGAGCGCGTTCGTGTGGCCGGAGGTGGTCGGGGGCTACGACCCGCCCTGGCAGCCGACGCTCGTCTACCCGGCCCGGGGCATCGGCGCGCTGTGGACGGCTCCGGCCGGTCCGGCCCCGCGGGCGCTGGCCCGGCTGCTCGGGCGGGCCCGGGCCGACGTGCTGTGCGCCCTGACCGAGCCGGCCTCGACGACGGCGCTCGCGCACCGCCTGGGGCTCGCGCCGTCAACGGTGTCGGCGCACCTCAAGGCCCTGCACGGGGCGGGCCTGCTGATCTCCGCCCGCCACGGACACCGGGTCCACTACGAGCGCACCCCCCTGGCGATAGCCCTGACCACGGGCACACCCCCCGAGCCCACCTGAGCAGGACCGCCGGGGCTCCGTACCCGCGCGCCGACTCCGCTCAGCCGCCCGCGAGGTGGCGTTCGACCGTCTCCATCTTCGAGGTCATGCCGTCGCTGACGCCGGGGCGGATGTCGGCCTTGAGGACGAGGGAGACGCGCGGGGCGCGTTCCTCCACGGCGGCGACCGCCCGCTTGACGACGTCCATCACGGCGTCCCAGTCGCCTTCCACGGTGGTGAACATCGCGTCGGTGCGGTTCGGCAGACCGGACTCGCGCACGACGCGGACCGCGTCGGCCACGTACTCGCCGACCTCTTCGCCCACCCCCAGCGGGGTCACCGAGAACGCGACGATCACGCGTCGGCCGCCTCGCGCGCGCGGGCCGCGATGACGCTGTCGGCCTCTTCGCGCTTGAGCAGCTTGTCGCCGTAGAGGCCGCCGAAGGGCACCAGCGAGAGCAGGAAGAACAGGGCGGCCTTCTTGAACGGCCACTTGGCCCGGTTCCAGACATCCAGCAGGAAGACCGAGTAGATGAGGAAGAGGATGCCGTGCAGCATGCCCAGCGGCATCTTCAGGTAGTCGATGTCGGTGAGCCAGCTCAGCAGCGTCCCGAAGATCAGCAGGGCGGGGAAGGAGAGCGCCTCCGGAACGGAGATGAGGCGCAGCCGGTGCAGGGCGGAGGCGGTCTTGATGTCCACGTGGAACCTTCGGGACGGGGCTGGAGGTCGGTCCCAGTGTCTCAGCCGCTTTGCGGGATCTTGACCCGGGTCCCGCTCCGCGCGCGGGCGTGGCGCGGGCGGCGCGCGGGGCGGCCCGCGCCGGCCGCGGCCGGGCCGGAGGTGGCCGGGTGTGCCCGATCGTGCCCGAGTGTGGCGCATATCGGCCACGAGGCCCTGTTCGGGTGCGCTCCCTGCCGATAACGTCATCCCGTGGCTCAGTTCCGACTCCAAGGCAGCAAGGTGCTGGCCGTCGATCTGACCGGGGACGCCGTGAAAGCGAAGAACGGCTCCATGGTCGCGTACGACGGGCAGATGGCCTTCAAGAAGATGACCGGCGGTGGCGAAGGCCTCCGCGGGATGGTGACCCGCCGGCTGACCGGCGAGCAGATGACCGTGATGGAGGTACAGGGGCACGGCACCTGCTTCTTCGCCGACCGCGCGAGCGAGATCAACCTCGTCAGCCTGCGCGGCGAGAAGCTCTACGTGGAGTCCAGCAACCTGCTGTGCACCGACGCCGGGCTGCGCACCGGCACCACCTTCACCGGGCTGCGCGGCGGGGCGACGGGCAACGGCCTGTTCACCACGACCGTCGAGGGCAGCGGGCAGGCGGCGATCATGTCGGACGGCCCGGCGGTGGTGCTGCGCGTCAGCGCCCAGTACCCGCTCTCCGTCGACCCGGGGGCGTACATCGCGCACACCGGCAACCTCCAGCAGTCCTTCCAGTCCGGCGTAAACTTCCGCACGCTGATCGGCGAGGGCTCCGGCGAGGCGTTCCAGATCCGCTTCGAGGGCGAGGGCCTGGTGTACGTGCAGCCCAGCGAGCGCAACACCATCGGGGGCGACATCTGATGCCGTTCCGCGAGATCAACTCCAAAATGGTCGAGGCCCAGGTGATCCCGGGGCAGAAGATGTACAGCCAGCGCGGCGCGATGCTCGCGTACCGCGGCGAGGTCTCCTTCACCCCGAGCCTGACGGGCGGTCAGGGCGGGGTGATGGGCATGATCGGCCGCCGCGTGGCGAACGAGCAGACCCCGCTGATGAGCGTCGAGGGCAGCGGCACCGTGATGTTCGGCCACGGCGGCCACCACATCCAGGTGATCAACCTGACCGGCGAGACCCTCTACGTCGAGGCCGACCGGCTGCTCGCCTTCGACGGCACCCTCCAGCAGGGCACGATGTTCATGGGCTCGCAGGGCGGGGTCATGGGCATGGTGCGCGGCCAGGTGACCGGCCAGGGCCTGTTCACCACCACCCTCAAGGGCCACGGCTCGGTCGCCGTGATGGCCCACGGCGGGGTCATCGAACTCCCCATCACCCCCCAGCGCCCGGTGCACGTGGACCCGCAGGCGTACGTCGCCCACCACGGCGAGGTCCGCAACAAGCTCTCCGCCGCGCTCGGCTGGCGGGACATGGTGGGGCGCGGTTCGGGTGAGGCGTTCCAGCTGGAGCTGTCCGGCCAGGGCGCCGTGTACGTGCAGGCCTCGGAGGAGAAGCTGTGAACTTTGGACCCGTGCCCGGTGGGCCTGGCGGCCCGACCGTGTTCGACCCGTACTCCCTGCCCTCCGACGACAACGTGAACGCGTACACCTTCTGCGTGGAGCTCAAGGGGAGCCAGTGGTTCCTGCAGAAGGGCAAGATGATCTCGTACTACGGGCGCATCGAGTTCAACGGCGTCGGCAACGGCCGCTTCGACCGGCTGCTGCGCACCAGCTTCCACTCGCCGCTGCACGCGAGCGACTGGGTGGTGGCCGAGGGGCAGGGCAAGATGCTGCTCGCCGACCGGGCCTTCGACGTGAACTCGTACGACCTGGACAACGGCAACCTGACCATCAGGTCGGGCAACCTGCTCGCCTACCAGCCGACCCTGGCGCTGAAGCAGTCGATCGTCCCCGGCTTCCTCACGCTGATCGGAACCGGGAAGTTCGTGGCGGCGTCCAACGGGCCGGTGGTGTTCATGGAGCCGCCGCTGCGCGTGGACCCGCAGGCGCTGGTGGGCTGGGCCGACTGCCCCTCCCCCTGCCACCACTACGACCACGGCTACATGTCGGGCGTGATGGGCGGCCTGCGCTCGCTCTCGGGCATCGGGGGCGCCTCGGGCGAGGAGCACCAGTTCGAGTTCGTGGGCGCGGGCACGGTGCTGCTCCAGTCCTCGGAGATGCTGATGGCGGAGCAGGCCGTCGGCGCCGTGGGGGCGGGCGCGGAGTCCGCCGGGGTCCCGGGGGCCGGGTACGGCGGCGGGCAGGGCGGGCCGCTGGGCCAGCTGGGTGTTCCGCGGATGCCCGGACAGCTGGGTGACATCCAGCGGCGGCTCGGCCTGTGAGCGCCCGTGGGCGACTTCCCAGATCTTCCTATTTTTGTACGTAATTCAACTTCTTAGGTAGAGTTCATTCATGGAGACCATGGAGACCGAGACGGCCACCCGCTGGCTGACCGACGCCGAACAGTGCGCCTGGCGCACCCACCTGGACGTCAGCAGACTGCTGATGCACCAGCTGGAAAAGGATCTCCAGCCCTTCGGACTCACCAACAACGACTACGAGATCCTCGTGAACCTGTCGGAGTCCGAGGGACTGCGGATGCGGATGAGCGACCTCGCGACGTCGACGCTGCAGTCCAAGAGCCGGCTGTCCCACCAGATCACCCGAATGGAGGCAGCGGGCCTCGTCCGCCGGATGAGCTGCGAGTCCGACCGCCGCGGTCTGTTCGCCGTCCTCACCGACGAGGGCATGGAGCTCATGCGGAAGGTCGCCCCGCACCACGTGGCGTCCGTCCGCAAGCACTTCATCGACCTGCTGTCCCCGCAGGCCCTCACGGCGCTCCGGGATTCGCTGGACCCGGTCGCCGACCACCTGCGCACCAACCGCGGCAAGGGCTGAGGCGACCGCGCGCCGTCCGCGCGGCCGTCCCGGAGAATGAGCCGTATCGCTCACTCGCCGGTCACCCGCCGAGCAACCGTAAGCGCCTGGCCGGCCCGAGGAGGTCTGCCATGCAGCGCAACACGTACATCTCGACGGCCGCGGCCGTGGTCCTGATGGTCGGGGGCCCGGTCGCGGCCGCCGCCGCGGCCACCTCCGGCGCGGCCGGAACCCCCTCCGCCGCCACGGCGGCGGTGCGCGCCGACGTCGACGCCACGGGGGCCGCCGAGGCGGCCGTGAAGCACTACCCCGGCACCGTCGTGTCCCTCGACAAGGACGGCGCGGTCTGGCACGTCGACGTGGTCGGCAAGAACGGCAAGCACGCGGAGCTGACCGTCGACACCCGCAGCGGCAAGGTCTTCACCGAGCACGCGGACGGCGACGACGACGACGGCGACAACGCCCAGGAGAAGAAGCAGCTGCTCGCCGCGAAGGTCAACGCACAGAAGGCGGTCAAGGCGGCCCTCGCCGCCCATCCCGGCCAGGTCCGGTCGGTGGACTGGGACGACGACGACAACGGCGGCGCCCGCTACTGGGACGTGGAGATCCAGCCCAAGGGCGGCGGCGCCACCAAACACGTCCACGTGGACGCCACGACGGGCAAGGCCACCGTGTCCTCGTCGGACTCGGACTCGGACGACGACAACGACAACGACTCCTGACGAGAACGACGACTGAGCCTGCGCGACGGACCGGGCGACCCTAGACTGGCGAACGCCCGGAGTACCCCGATCTTCGAGGGAGTGGCGTCATGGCCAAGCGCGGCAACAAGAAGCGAGCACGCAAGAAGAAGAAGGCGAACCACGGCAAGCGTCCCAACGCCTGACCGCTGCGCCGTACGGCACCGCACGGAGCCGTACAGACACGCGAGCGCCGTGCCCCGGGAAGGAACCGGGGCGCGGCGCTCGCGTGCGTCCAGGAGCGGCTCAGGCCTCCGTCAGCGTCGCCAGCAGTGCGTCCGAGGCCGCGTACGGGTCCAGCTCCCCCGCCGCGACCCGCGCCGCCAGCGCGTCGAGGTGCGCGTCGCCGCTCAGATCGGCCATCCGCGCCCGCAGGGCCGTCACCGCGATGGTCTCCACCTCGCGCGCGGCCCGGGCCGCGCGGCGCTCGGCGAGCACCCCGCGCTCGTCCATCCACGCCCGGTGCTTCTCCAGCGCCTCGACCAGCTCGTCGATGCCCTGCCCGCGCGCCGCGACCGTCTTCACGATCGGCGGCCGCCAGTCGTGCCGGCCCCGGGCCTCGCCCAGGCCCAGCATGTGGTTCAGCTCCCGGGCGGTGGCGTCCGCGCCGTCCCGGTCCGCCTTGTTCACCACGTACACGTCGCCGATCTCCAGGATGCCCGCCTTGGCGGCCTGGATCCCGTCGCCCATCCCGGGCGCCAGCAGCACCACCGAGGTGTCGGCCTGCGAGGCGATCTCGACCTCCGACTGCCCGACGCCGACCGTCTCGACGAGGATCACCTCGCAGCCGGCCGCGTCCAGCACCCGGATCGCCTGCGGTGCGGCCCACGCGAGGCCGCCCAGGTGGCCGCGGGTGGCCATGGAGCGGATGTAGACCCCCGGGTCCGAGGCGTGGTCCGACATCCGCACCCGGTCGCCGAGGAGCGCGCCCCCGCTGAAGGGCGAGGAGGGGTCCACGGCCAGGACGCCGACGCGCTTGCCGGCCTTCCGGTACGCGGACACCAGCGCCGAGGTGGACGTGGACTTGCCCACGCCCGGGGAGCCCGTCAGGCCCACCACGTACGCCCCGCCGGTCAGCGGGGCCAGGGCCGCCATCACCTCGCGCAGTTGCGGGGACGCCCCCTCGACCAGTGAGATCAGCCGGGCCACCGCCCGCGGCCGGCCCTCACGGGCCTGTGCCACCAGCGTGGGGACGTCCACCGTCGTCATCCGAGCAGCACCTACGCCTTCGCGCCGGAACCCGGGACGCGCACGATCAGCGCGTCACCCTGACCACCGCCGCCGCACAGGGCGGCCGCGCCGACCCCGCCGCCGCGGCGCTTGAGCTCCAGCGCCAGGTGCAGCACCACGCGGGCGCCGGACATGCCGATGGGGTGCCCCAGGGCGATCGCGCCACCGTTGACGTTCACCTTTTCCGGGGACACGCCGAGGTCCTTGACGGACTGCACGACGACCGCTGCGAAGGCCTCGTTGATCTCGACGAGGTCCAGGTCACCGACCTGGAGGCCGTCCTTCTCCAGGGCCGCCAGGATGGCGTTCGTCGGCTGCGGGTGCAGCGAGTTGTCCGGGCCGGCCACGTTGCCGTGGGCGCCGATCTCGGCGAGCCACTCCAGGCCCAGCTCCTCGGCCTTCGCCTTGCTCATCACGACCACGGCGGCGGCGCCGTCGCTGATCTGCGAGGACGTACCGGCGGTGATGGTGCCGTCCTTGGTGAACGCCGGGCGGAGCTTGGCGAGGGACTCGACCGTGGTCTCAGGGCGGACGCCCTCGTCGTGCGCGAAGACGACCGGGTCGCCCTTGCGCTGCGGGACCTCGACCGGGGTGATCTCGGCGTCGAAGACGCCGTTCTTCTGCGCCGCGGCGGCCTTCTGGTGCGAGAGGGCCGAGAACTCGTCCTGCGGGGCGCGCTCGATGCCGAGGAGGGTGTTGTGGTGCTCGGTGGACAGCCCCATCGGGATGTTCTCGAACGCGTCGGTGAGACCGTCGTACGCCATGGCGTCGAGCATCTCGATGGCGCCGTACTTGTAGCCCTCGCGGGACTTCGGGAGCAGGTGCGGGGCGTTCGTCATGGACTCCTGGCCGCCGGCGACCACGATGTCGAACTCACCGGCGCGGATCAGCTGGTCGGCCAGCGCGATGGCGTCCAGGCCCGAGAGGCACACCTTGTTGACGGTGAGCGCGGGCACGTTCATGGGGATGCCGGCCTTGACGGCGGCCTGGCGGGCGGGGATCTGGCCCGCGCCGGCCTGGAGCACCTGGCCCATGATCACGTACTGGACCTGGTCGCCGGAGATCCCGGCCCGCTCCAGCGCGGACTTGATGGCGAAGCCGCCGAGGTCGGCGCCCGAGAAGGACTTCAGCGAGCCGAGCAGCCGCCCCATGGGCGTGCGGGCCCCTGCGACGATCACTGACGTGGTGTTGTTCGATCCGGACATGAGGCACAGCCCCTTGCAGATGAGGAGTGAACGAGGGTTTACCTGAATGTACTGAGCGGTACCCGCTCCGTCATCGGGCAGTCGGTGTGATCGCTGGCACGTTGCGTGACGACCCTCCTCAGCGGTGCACTGGTCCCATGCTGACAAGAATCGACCACATCGGGATCGCCTGCTTCGACCTGGACAAGACCGTCGAGTTCTACCGTGCCACCTACGGGTTCGAGGTGTTCCACTCCGAGGTCAACGAGGAACAGGGCGTCCGCGAGGCCATGCTCAAGATCAACGAGACCTCCGACGGCGGGGCCTCGTACCTCCAGCTCCTGGAGCCCACCCGCGAGGACTCCGCAGTGGGCAAGTGGCTGGCCAAGAACGGGGAGGGGGTCCACCACATCGCCTTCGGCACCGAGGACGTCCAGGGCGACTCGGAGGCCATCCGGGGCAAGGGAGTCCGCGTCCTGTACGACCAGCCGCGCACCGGTTCCATGGGCTCTTCCATCACCTTCCTGCACCCCAAGGACTGCCACGGAGTCCTCACCGAACTGGTCACCTCCAACCCCGAGCACTGACGGACCACTGATGGCCCGATTCCCCGGCCGGTAGAGTGGCCGTGGCTCGGCCGGGGTTCGGTGCGGAGACGGGGTCGGGGCCTGTGGACCCTGCCCCCATCTGACACCATTCCCCCGGGGGCGTCGTTCAGCGGGCGAGCGATGCTCAATTGGGAGTGAGCTTGCGACCAGGGGACGGATGGGACCGCGCTGTGCGGGGCTACGAAAGCCAGGAGAGCCAACAGGCTGAAGCCGACCATCTCTCGCGCTTCGAGGCCGAGATGGAGCGGCTGAAGAAGGAGCGCGGGAAGGCCGTCCAGCACGCCGAGGACCTGGGCTACCAGGTCGAGGTGCTGCGCGCCAAGCTCCACGAGGTACGCCGCAGCCTGGCGTCCCGTCCCGCTTACGACAGCGCGGACATGGGCTACCAGGCGGAGCAGCTGCTCCGCAATGCCCAGATCCAGGCCGACCAGATGCGCTCCGACGCCGAGCGCGAGCTGCGCGACGCCCGGGCGCAGACCCAGCGGATCCTCCAGGAGCACGCCGAACACCAGGCGCGCCTGCAGGCCGAGCTGCACAGCGAGGCCGTCAACCGGCGCCAGCGGCTGGACCAGGAGCTCAACGAGCGCCGCCAGACCGTCGAGGCGCACGTCAACGAGAACGTGGCGTGGGCCGAGCAGCTGCGCGCCCGCACCGAGGCGCAGGCGCGCCGGCTCATGGAGGAGTCCCGCGCCGAGTCCGAGCAGGCGCTGAACGCCGCCCGCTCCGAGGCCGCCCGGCTCGCCGAGGAGGCCCGCCGCCGGCTGACCTCCGACGCCGAGGCCGCCCGCGCCGAGGCCGAGAACACCCTGCTGCGCGCCCGCAAGGAGGCCGAGCGGCTGCTGACCGCCGCCTCCTCGCAGGCCCAGGAGGCCAGCGAGCACGCGGAGCGGCTGCGCTCCACCACCTCCGCCGAGGCCGAACAGACCCGGCAGCAGACCCTGGACCTCGGCCGGGTCGCCGAAGCCCGGGTCCAGGAGGCCGACGGGGCGCTGCGCACGGCCCGCGCCGAGGCGGAGAAGCTGCTCGCGGAGGCCAAGGAGAGCGCCGCCCGGCAGCTCACCTCGGTCGAGTCCGTCAACGAGCAGCGCACCCGGACCGCCAAGGAGCAGGTCGCCCGGCTGGTCGGCCAGGCCACCAAGGAGGCCGAGGCCCTCAAGGCGGAGGCCGAGCAGACCCTGGCCGACGCCCGCGCCGATGTGGAGCGGATGCGCACCGAGGCCGGCGAGCAGGCCCGTACCGCGGCCGCCGAGGACACCGCGGCGCAGCTGGCGAAGGCCGCCCGCACGGCGGAGGACGTACTGAACAAGGCCTCGGAGGACGCCCGGGCCACCACCCGCGCCGCGTCCGAGGAGGCCGAGCGGATCCGCCGCGAGGCCGAGACCGAGGCGGACCGCCTGCGCCTGCAGGCGGCGACCACGGCCGATGAGCTCAAGGGCGCCGCGAAGGACGACACCGAGGAGTACCGGGCCCGCACCGTCGAGCTCCAGGAGGAGGCCCGGCGGCTGCGCGGCGAGGCCGAGCAGCTGCGCGCCGAGGCCGTCGCCGAGGGCGAGCGGATCCGGGGCGAGGCCCGCCGCGAGGCGGTCCAGCAGATCGAGGAGGCGGCCCGGACCGCCGAGGAGCTGCTGGGCAAGGCCAAGTCCGACGCGGACGAACTGCGCGGCGGCGCCACCGCCGAGAGCGAGCGGGTGCGCGCCGAGGCCGTCGAGCGGGCCACCACCGTGCGCCGGCAGGCCGAGGAGACCCTGGAGCGGACCCGCGCCGAGGCCGAGCGGCTGCGCGCGGAGGCCGAGGAGCAGGCCGAGGCCGTACGGGCCGAGGCCGACGAGACGGCGCGCGAGCGGCGCGAGCAGACCGACCGGGCGCTGGCCGCGAAGCGGGCGGAGGCCGACGAGGAACTCGTCCGCCTGCACACCGACGCCGAGGGCCGGCTGTCCACCGCCGAGCAGACGCTGCGCGACGCCCGCGCGGCGGCGGAGAACGTCCGCCGGGAGGCGAGCGAGGAGAACGACCGGCTGCGGGCCGAGTCGGCGGAGCGGATCCGCACCCTCCAGACGCAGTCGGAGGCGGAGGCCGACCAGCTGCGCACCGAGGCGGCGCAGGACGCCGGCCGGACGCGCGCGGAGGCCGAGCAGGTGGCCGTACGGCTGCGCGGCGAGGCCGAGGCCGAGGCGGAGCGGGTGCGTTCCGAGGCCCAGGAGACCGCGGACCGGCTGCGCGCGGAGGCGAAGGCCGCCGCCGAGCGGGTCGCCGCGGAGGCCGCCGAGGCGCTGACCGCCGCCCAGGAGGAGGCCGCCCGGCGCCGTCGCGAGGCCGAGGAGACCCTGGCCGCGGCCCGTACGGACGCGGGCAACGAGCGGGCCCAGGCCCGCGAGCAGAGCGAGGAACTGCTGGCGCAGGCCCGCAAGCGCTCCGAGGAGGCGCAGGCCGAGGCGGTCTGGCTGACCGAGGAGGCGGAGGGGCGCGCCTCGGAGCTGGTCGCGGCGGCGGAGACCACCGCCCAGCAGGTACGGGACTCCGTGGCCGGTCTGCACGAGCAGGCCGAGGAGGAGATCACCGGGCTGCGCAGTGCCGCCGAGCACGCGGCGGAGCGTACGACGACGGAGGCGGAGGCCGAGGCCGCCCGCGTCCGCGCGGACGCCTACGACGAGCGCGAGCGCGCCACCGAGGACGCCAACCGGATCCGCGGTGAGGCCCGCGCCGAGACGGACGCGGCGAAGGCACTGGCCGAGCGCACGGTCGGCGACGCGCTCGCCGAGGCGGAGCAGCTGCGCGGCGACACCGCGGAGTACGCGCAGCGGCTGCGCACCGAGGCGACGGACGCGCTGGCCGCGGCCGAGCGCGACGCGACCCGTACCCGGGCCGACGCCCGCGACGACGCGAACCGCATCCGGGGCGAGGCGGCGGAGTCCCTGGAGGCCTCCCGCACCGAGGGCGCCCGGATCGTCGCCGAGGCGACGGCGGAGGCCGAGCGCCTCACCGAGGAGACCCTCGCGGCGAACGCGGCGACGGCCACGGAGGCCGAGGCCGCGGCCGATGCCACCCGCGCCGAGGCGGCGGGCACGCTGGACGAGGCCCGCGCGGAGGCCAACCGGCTGCGCACCGAGGCCGCCGAGCAGGCGGACCGGCTCATCAGCGAGGCGGCGGCCGAGGCCGAGCGCCTCGCGGAGGAGACCCGCGCGGCGAGCGAGGCGACCGTCGGCGATGCCGAGGCCCTCGCGGACGCCATCCGCACGGAGGCGGCCGGCATCCTGGACGAGGCCCGCGCGGAGGCCAACCGGCTGCGCACCGAGGCCGCCGAGCAGGCCGACGGCCTGGTCTCCGAGGCCACGGCTGCGGCGCAGCGGCTCACGAAGCAGGCGGCCGACACGATGGCCGCGGCCGAGCGGGACGCGGCGCGGATCCTGGTCGACGCCCGGACCGAGGGCGACCGGCTGGTCGACGAGACCCGTGTGGCCAACGAGGCCACGGTCGGCGAGGCGGCTGCGGAGGCCGAGCGGCTGCGCACGGAGGCGGCCGGGTCCCTGGACGACGCCCGCGCGGAGGGCGGCCGGATCATCGGCGAGGCCACCGCGGAGGCGGAGCGCGTCACGATCGCGGCCAACGAGACGCTGGAGAGCGCCGAGCGGGAGTCCGAGCAGACCCTCGACGAGGCCCGCGAGGCGGCGAACCGGCTGCGCGCCGAGGCCGCGGAGCAGGCGGACCGGCTCATCACGGAGGCGGCGTCCGAGTCGGACAAGCTCGTCGAGCAGACCCGCAAGGACAACGAGCGGACGGTCGGCGAAGCCCAGACGGAGGCCGAGCGGCTGCGCGCGGAGGCGTCGGAGGCCCTGGCCTCGGCGCAGGAGCACGCGACCCGTACCCGGTCGGAGGCGGAGCGCGTCAAGGCGGAGGCCAAGGCCGCGGCGGAGCGCACCCGTACGGAGGCCCGCACCGAGTCCGAGCGGCTGCTGGACGAGGCGCGCGAGGAGGCCAACAAGCGTCGTACCGAGGCCGCGGAGCAGGTGGACCGACTCATCACCGAGTCCTCGGCAGAGGCGGAGAAGCTGACCTCCGATGCCCGCAAGCAGGCCCTGGCCGCCACCACGGCGGCCGAGGAGCAGGCGGACGCGATGGTCGACGCGGCCCGCAAGGAGGCCGCGCGGATCACCGCGGAGTCGACGATAGAGGGCAACTCCCTTGTGGAGAAGGCCCGTACGGACGCGGACGAGCTGCTGGTCGGCGCGCGTACGGACGCCTCGGCCATACGGGAGCGGGTGGAGGAGCTGCGCTCCCGCGTCGAGGGCGAGGTCGAGGAGCTGCACGAGCGTGCGCGCCGGGAGTCGGCCGAGCAGATGAAGTCGGCCGGCGAGCGCGTGGACAAGCTGGTGCGCGCGGCGACGGAGCAGAGCGTCGAGGCCGAGGCGAAGGCCAAGGCCCTGGTGTCGGACGCGAGCAGTGAGGCGAGCAAGGTCCGGATCGCGGCGGTCCGCAAGGCGGAGGCGCTGCTGAAGGAGGCCGAGCAGAAGAAGGCCGACGTGGTCCGCGAGGTCGAGTCGACCCTGTCGGAGGCCAAGGCGGAGGCCGAGCGGCTCGTCGAGGAGGGGCGGCGCGAGCTGGAGGTCCTGGTGCGCAGGCGCGAGGACATTCAGGCGGAGATCTCCCGTGTCCAGGACGTTCTTGAGGCGTTGGAGTCATTCGAGGCACCTTCGGGTGCCACGAAGCCCGGGGTCGGTGGCCAGGGCACGGGGGGCGTGAAGGCCGGCGTGACAGCGGGTTCCACTCGTTCGGGTGGTAAGGCGTCAGAGGGCTAGCCGAAACCCGTGTTTGTGTGCACCTGATGAAGGTTCACGCGTACGGGTGCGAAGCATTCTGCCGCCTTGCCACTCAAAAGGGGTGTCATTGTCCAGATCAAACGTGGATTGACTCGATGACACGCCGTCTGGGCGCCTAGGATTCCCCTAACACCTCACGTAGCACCTCACCGGTCTCATTCGACAGGAACCCCATGAGCGACTCTCACTCCCCCTTCGGCTTCGAGCTCGTGCGGCGCGGTTACGACCGCGGTCAGGTGGACGACCGCATTACCAAGCTGGTCTCCGACCGCGACAGCGCCCTTGGACGTATCAACTCTCTGGAAAAGCGCATCGAGGAACTGCACCTCGAAACGCAGAACGCCCAGGCCCAGGTGAGCGACGCCGAGCCGTCGTACGCCGGTCTCGGCGCCCGGGTCGAGAAGATCCTGCGGCTGGCCGAGGAGGAGGCGAAGGACCTGCGCGAGGAGGCCCGTCGCGCGGCCGAGCAGCACCGTGAGCTCGCCGAGTCGGCCGCCCAGCAGGTGCGCAACGACGCCGAGTCGTTCGCCGCCGACCGCAAGTCGAAGGCGGAGGACGAGGGCGTCCGCATCGTCGAGAAGGCCAAGGCGGATTCGGCCACCCTGCGCTCCGAGGCCCAGAAGGACGCGGCCTCCAAGCGCGAGGAGGCCGACGCCCTCTTCGAGGAGACCCGCGCCAAGGCCGCCCAGGCCGCGGCGGACTTCGAGACCAACCTGGCCAAGCGCCGCGAGCAGTCCGAGCGCGACCTGGCCTCCCGTCAGGCCAAGGCCGAGAAGCGCCTCGCGGAGATCGAGCACCGCGCCGAGCAGCTGCGCCTGGAGGCCGAAAAGCTTCGTACGGACGCGGAGCGCCGGGCCCGCCAGACCGTGGAGACCGCGCAGCGGCAGGCCGAGGACATCGTGGCCGACGCCAACGCGAAGGCCGACCGGATCCGCAGCGAGTCCGAGCGCGAGCTGGCGGCGCTCACCAACCGCCGCGACTCGATCAACGCGCAGCTCACCAACGTCCGCGAGATGCTGGCGACGCTGACCGGCGCGGCCGTCGCCGCCGCCAACCCGATCGTCGACGACGAGCCGGTCACGCGCGGCGTTCCGGCGCAGCAGAGCCGCTAGCCGCAAACCCCGTCGCCTCTCC
Source organism: Streptomyces goshikiensis (assembly GCF_014650555.1). Classification (GTDB taxonomy): domain Bacteria; phylum Actinomycetota; class Actinomycetes; order Streptomycetales; family Streptomycetaceae; genus Streptomyces; species Streptomyces goshikiensis. The sequence goes on from NZ_BMVE01000001.1 coordinate 374,223, forward strand.
GGCAGGAGAACGGCGGCAGAACAGTGTGCCCGAGGGCCCCGTGCCACCCGTTTTGAGGTGGCGTGGGGCCCTCGGGCGTTCTAGCGTGGCCCAATGATCGAGCTAGAGGGCCTTACGAAACGATTCGGCGGCAAGGTCGCCGTGGACAACCTCAGCTTCCAGGTCAGACCGGGGGTGGTCACCGGCTTCCTCGGCCCCAACGGGGCCGGCAAGTCCACGACCATGCGCATGATGCTCGACCTCGACAATCCGACCAGCGGGACGGTCCGGATCGACGGGAAGCACTACCGGGACCTGCCGGAGCCGCTGAAGTACATCGGAGCACTGCTGGACGCGAAGGCCATGCACGGCGGCCGCAGCGCGTACAACAACCTGCTCTGCCTCGCCCAGTCGAACCGGATCCCCACGAGCCGGGTGGACGAGGTGCTGGACCTGGTCGGCCTGACGCCCGTGGCCCGGCAGAAGTCGAAAGGATTTTCGCTCGGAATGGGGCAGCGGCTGGGAATCGCCGCCGCGCTCCTCGGCGACCCGGAGATCCTCATGTTCGACGAACCCGTCAACGGCCTGGATCCCGAGGGAATTCTCTGGATCAGGAATCTGATGAAGGGGCTGGCGGCCGAAGGGAGGACGATCTTCGTTTCCTCCCATCTCATGAGCGAAATGGCGCTGACCGCGGAACATTTGATCGTGATCGGTCAAGGAAAGCTGCTCGCCGACTTGTCGATGGCCGATTTCATCCAGCAGAACTCCCGTAGTTACGTCCGGATGCGCTCACCGCAGCAAGAGCGGCTGAAAGATGTCTTGCACGAGGCCGGAATCGATGCAATCGACGTCCCGGCCACCGGCACCCTGGAGATCAACGGCGTGGCCGCGGAGCAGCTCGGCGAGCTGGCCGCCCAGCACCAGATCGTGCTGCACGAACTCAGCCCGCAACGGGCCTCACTGGAAGAGGCGTTCATGCGCATGACGGCGGACTCCGTCGAATACCACGCCCACGCGCCGGGCGCCGGGGAGCTTCCCCCGGGCGCGGCCGCCGACAACCCGGCCCGGCCCGCCGACGTCCCCGCCTGGGGCGCCGGGTTCGACGCGACGCACAAGGGCGGGAAGTGACCATGTCCTCCTTCCCCGCCGTCCTCAACTCCGAGTGGACCAAGATCCGCACGGTCGCCTCCACCACCTGGACCCTGGTCGCCGCCCTGGTGGTCACCGTCGGGATCAGCGCCGGGCTCTGCACGCTCTTCAACTCCACCTTCACCGAGATGCCGAAGGAGCAGCAGCTCACCTTCGACCCGACGCTGGCGAGCTTCGTGGGCATGTCCCTCGGCCAGCTGGCAATGATCATCTTCGGTGTGCTGGTGGTCGGCACCGAGTACAGCACCGGCATGATCCGCACCTCGCTCGCCGCGGTGCCGCGGCGCGGAGAGCTGTTCCTCGGCAAGCTCACCGTCGCGACCGTCCTGGCCCTGGTCGTGGGTCTGGCGACCAGCTTCCTCTCCTTCTTCCTGGGCCAGGCCATCCTGGGCGAGCACAGCACCGGCATCGACGAGCCGGGCGTCCTGCGCGCGGTGTTCGGCGCCGGGCTCTACATGGCCCTGATCGCGCTGTTCTCGATGGGCGTGGCCGCGATGCTGCGCAGCTCGGTGCTGGCGATCTGCATCCTGATCCCGTTCTTCCTGCTGATCTCCAACATCCTCAACGGGGTCTCCGCCACCCGGAAGGTCGCCCAGTACCTCCCCGACCAGGCCGGCTCCAGGATCATGCAGGTGGTCCCGGGGGCGATGGACAGCGGCGAGACGCCGTACGGCCCCTGGGGCGGCCTCGGGATCATGGTCCTGTGGGTGCTGGCCTCCGTACTCGGAGGCTACCTGGTCCTCAAGAAGCGGGACGCCTGACGGACAGGGCGGCCGGACGTCCGTCTTGAGACGGACGTCCGGCGTACTACGGGAGATCCCCGGGCCCGCCTCAGGGGAAGCTCAGGGATCCGCCCGGGATGGAACCACGCGGGACTCGATATCCTCTTAAGCCTTACGCGGGCGAGAGCCGTCCCGGCCTGGTAAGGGGCAGAACAATGATCGAGGCAGTCGGACTGACCAAGCGCTTCGGCGCGAAGACCGCCGTCGACCAGCTGTCCTTCCAGGTCAGGCCTGGTCACGTCACCGGATTCCTGGGGCCCAACGGCTCCGGGAAGTCCACCACCATGCGCATGATCCTCGGGCTGGACCGGCCCACCTCCGGGCACGTCACGATCAACGGCATGCCGTTCCGGGACCTGCCGAACGCCCAGCGCAACGTGGGCGCCCTGCTCGACGCCAAGGCCGTGCACGGCGGCCGCCGGGCCCGCACGCACCTGCTGTCGATCGCCCAGCTCTCCGGGATCCCCGAGAAGCGGGTGGACGAGGTCCTGGGCGTCGTCGGCCTCCAGGACGTCGCCAGACAGCGCGCGAAGGGCTTCTCGCTCGGCATGGGCCAGCGGCTCGGCATCGCGACCGCGCTCCTCGGCGACCCGAAGGTGCTGCTCTTCGACGAGCCGGTCAACGGCCTCGACCCCGAGGGCATCCTCTGGGTCCGGAACCTGATGAAGCAGCTCGCCGCCGAGGGCCGGACCGTCTTCGTCTCCTCGCACCTGATGAGCGAGATGGCGCTGACCGCCGACCACCTCATCGTGATCGGCCGCGGCAGGCTGCTGGCCGACATGGGCACCCAGGAGTTCATCACGCGGAACTCGGCCGGATTCGCACGCGTGCGCGCGGCCGGGACCGGCCCCGACGGCCGGAACACCCTCGGCACCGCCCTGACCAAGGCGGGCGGCCGGGTGCTCCAGGAGCCCGACGGGGCGCTGCGGGTGACGGGCCTGGAGCTGCCCGTCATCTCCGATGTGGCGCACGAGGCCGGCGTACGGCTGTGGGAGCTGTCCCCGCACCGGGCCTCGCTGGAGGAGGCCTACATGCGGATGACGCAGTCCTCCGTCGAGTACACCTCCAGCGAGGACCCGCGGGCCGAGCTGTGGGAGCCGGAGCCGCTGACCGTCCCGGAGTGGGAGGACGGCCCGGCTGCCCCCGAGGTGCCGCGTACGGGCTTCTTCGCCCCTCCCCCGCCCGGAGCGGGCGGAGCGCCCTTCCTGATGCCGAGCGATCCGGGGAAGCTCGCCTCGGCCGCCGGGAACACCAGCCCGAACCAGCCCGAGGAATCCCGATGACCGGCCTCCCGACGACCGGCCCCATGACCAGCGGCGGCTCCTCGACGAGCGCCCCCGCCTCCGGCGGCTCCACGCCGGGCGGCACCACGACGAACGCGGCCGAGAAGGCGGGGTACAGCTCCCCGCTGCCCAGCCCCCGGCCGCACCTGGGGCACGCCCTGGCCTCGGAGTGGACCAAGATGACCTCGGTCCGCTCCACGATGTGGACGCTGAGCCTGCTCGTGGCGACCGTCGTCGGCATCGGGCTGCTCCTCATCGCCAACACCAACAACGAGGACTACGACAGGATCCCCTTCACCACCCCGGCGATCTTCGGCCTGCTCATCGGGCAGCTCTCGGTGATGGTCCTCGGGGTGCTGACCATGACCTCGGAGCACGGCACGGGGCTGATCCGCACCACCTTCACCGCCGCGCCCGAGCGGCACCGGGTCCTCACCGCGAAGTACATCGTCTTCTCGCTCACCGCGTTCCTGGTCACCGCCGCCTCCGTCTTCGTGGTGACGCTGGCGGCCACCATCGTCCACAGCGGCGCCGGCGCCGGCCGGCACGGCAGCTCGGAGTGGACGGGCGCCCTGCTCGGCAGCCTCTACGTGACCCTGCTCGGGGTGCTCGCGCTCGCCCTCGGGGCGCTGCTGCGGCACGCGGCCGGGGCGATCGCCACGATGATCGGCGTCGTGACGCTGCCGCCGGTGATAGGGGCGGTGCTCAACATCTGGGAGGCCGGCAAGTCGGCCGGGGAGACCCTGCTCCAGTACAACGCCCCGGTGGCGCTGATGCAGCTGTTCGGCCTGACCAGTAACGACGGCGGGCTGAACGCGGTACCGGGCGACACGGCGCAGATGACGCTGGTCCTGCTGGTGACGGGCACCGCGGTGGCGGCCTCGTACGTGGTGGTCGGCCGCCGGGACATCTAGCCGCGGCTCTCCCGCTCCGCCGCTCCCCGCTCCGCTCAGTGCTTGGGCGCGTTCCTGGACCGCTGCACCCGTGTGGTGCGGCGGTCCTTCGCGTTCCAGCAGGCCTTGTGCCAGTGCCGCCGGTCGTCGACGCCGCCGTACTCGGGCCAGGCCACCAGGTGCGGGGTGCCGGAGGGGATCTCCTGGTCGCAGCCGGGGCAGCGGTAGCGCTTGCCGGCCGCGCTGGCGCCCGCGACGTGCCGGACCTTCCACTCCTCGCCCTGGTACTCCTCGGTCCGCTCCAGGCCGTACCGGTCGATGCCCGCCGCGCCCTGCCCCGAGCCCGGGCCGGAGCCGGAGTCGGAACGGTCGGCTGGATTCCCGCCGCCCCTGGGGCGGTTGTGGCGCGGTGACACGTATACCTCACGAAGGCGCGGACGGCAGTGACTTTCTCCCAGACTACGCGCAGCGAGCCCGGGTACCCGCAGGGTGGCTGAAGGAGACGCGGGCGGGCGAGGAACTGGCCCGACAATCTCAATAACTTTCCTGTCAGGCCGTGCCTTTGGCACGTGTCAGACGTTGTTGCCGGTAAGGAAACCGGTCCACCTGGGGGAGGCCGCGTCAGCCGCGAGGAAGGCTAAGGCGATGCGTGTAGGAGCTTTTGTACTGGCTGCCCAGTTCCCCGGCCAGGGACAGGGCGAGCCACTGCACCGGGCGGTACGGACCGCGGAGGTGTCCGAGGAGGCGGGGCTGGACTCCGTCTGGCTGGCCGAGCACCACTTCGTCCCGTACGGGGTGTGCCCCTCGGCGGTGACCCTGGCGGCCCTGCTGCTGGGCCGGACCAAGCGGCTCCGGGTGGGGACGGCCGTGAGCGTGCTCCCGAACACGCATCCGGTGGCCCTCGGGGAACAGGCGGCGCTGCTGCACCTGACGTCGGGCGGCCGCTTCAGCCTCGGTGTCGGCCGCGGCGGGCCGTGGGTGGACCTGGAAGTGTTCGGCGGCGGCCTCGACTCGTACGAAACGGGCTTCCCGGAGGATCTGGACCTGCTGCGGCGCTGGCTCGCCGAGCCCCGGGTCGCGGCCGCCGGCGAGCGGCACGGGTTCCGCGAGGTGGCCGTCGTACCCCGCCCGTCGGAGGCGCTGGACGGTGACGGGAGTGGGCCGGAAGTGATCGTCGCGTGCACCTCGCCGGGCTCGGTACGGCTGGCCGCCGAGCGCGGACTGCCGATGCTGCTCGGCATGCACTGCGGGGACGAGGAGAAGGCCGGCATGGTCGCGCTGTGGCGCCGGACCGCCCTGGCGGCGGGCCACCCGCAGGACCTGGTCCGCGATCCGGGGCACGTGTCGGCGGGTCTGTGCCAGCTGGCGGACCGGGCGGCGGACGCCCGCGAGACGCTGCTGAAGGCGATGCCGGGCTGGTTCAGGCTGGGCCTGGACGCCCATGTCACCGTGGACCACCGGGAACGCGCGATGCGCGACCCGGTCGCTTACACGGAGCTGCTGTGCCGGCTGCACCCCGTCGGCACCCCGCGGCTCGCGGCGGACCGGCTGGCCGCCACCTCCGAACGTACGGGCATCACCAGGTTCGCCCTGCTCACGGAGGGCTCCGGCGATCTCGCCGCGACGGAGGAGAACGTACGACGCCTCGGTGCCGAGGTCCTCCCCCGCCTCGGCTGAGGCACTGAGAAGCTGGGACTGCCGCTCCGGTATCAGACACGCACCTCCCGCGATACGGAGCGGCAGCGAGGTACTGGACCGACTAGCAGTCCCGCAGTTCGGGCGACTGGTTGAGCAGCTGGCCGCGGATCGAAGTGAACTTCGCCAGCCGCTCGTCAACCGCGGCGTCCAGCGGGAACACCGCGACCCGGTGGCAGTTCTGGAAGGCAAGGCGCACTCCGAAGTGCCGCTGGAGCGCACCGCGTATCGCGTCACTCGCGAGCGCGCGCAGCAGCTGCCCGCGCGCCTGCTCGTCCGGCGGCGGCGTCTGGTTGTCGGCGAACTGTCCGCCGTCCACCTTGAGCTGGGCCACCAGCGAGCTGATCATCTCCCATGCGTAGGGCAGGGAGGTCCGGACGCAGTCGACGAAGGCGGCTTCGTCGACCTCGCCTCGCTCGGCCTGTTCGAGTAGGGCCGGTGAGACGTCGAGCGACATGGGTTCTCCTCTCGTGACCCCGGCCGTTGGATTGCCGGAGCCTTACGGGCAGGGAAGGAGGCGGCGACGCAGCGTGCACGCTCGACGACCTCCCGCTAACCACGGTAGGCGCCCCGGGGGTACCGCACCAGGAGAATGCGCATACAACGCGCCATCGGCGAACGGGGCTTTCAGGGGCGAATCGCGTGGAGGCCCATCGGTCGAGTAGCGTTGCCGACCATGCGTCTCGTCATCGCCCGCTGCTCCGTCGACTACGCGGGCCGGCTCACCGCCCATCTGCCCTCGGCACCCCGTCTGATCCTCGTGAAGGCCGACGGCAGTGTCTCGATCCATGCGGACGACCGGGCGTACAAACCGCTCAACTGGATGTCGCCGCCTTGCACCCTCAAGGAGGGGAGCGGGGACGACGCCGGCGTGTGGACGGTCGTCAACAAGGCGGGCGAGAAGCTCATCATCACCATGGAAGAAGTCCTCCACGACTCCTCCCACGAGCTGGGCATCGACCCGGGCCTGATCAAGGACGGCGTCGAGGCCCACCTCCAGGAGCTCCTGGCCGACCGCATCGACACGCTGGGCGAGGGCTACACCCTGATCCGCCGCGAGTACATGACGGCGATCGGCCCGGTGGACATCCTGTGCCGGGACGCCTCCGGCGCGACGGTGGCGGTGGAGATCAAGCGGCGCGGCGAGATCGACGGCGTCGAGCAGCTGACCCGCTACCTGGAGCTCCTGAACCGCGACCCGCACCTGGCCCCGGTCCGCGGCGTCTTCGCGGCCCAGGAGATCAAGCCCCAGGCCCGCGTCCTCGCGACGGACCGCGGCATGGACTGCGTGGTCCTGGACTACAACGCCCTCCGCGGCATCGAAGACGACAAACTCCGCCTCTTCTGACCCACCCCGGCCCCACCGGCGTCACCTCCGGCGCCACCCCCAGCCCCGCCGGCGTTTGAGGCGCGGGGGTCTGGGGGCTGGTCCCCAGCGACGGCGCCGCACCCTCCAACCACCCCCGGCGCCACCTCCAGCCCCGCCGGCGTTTGAGGCGCGGGGGTCTGGGGGCTGGCCCCCAGGAACGGCGCCGCACCTCCAGCCCCGCCGGCGTTTGAGGCGCGGGGGGCCGGGGGCCGGCCCCTAGGAACGGCAGCGCGGGGGGCTACGTGCCGGTACCGGTGCCCGTCGCGGTCGGCGCCGAGACCGACGTCGTCGGGGTCGGCGTCGCAGTCGGCGTCACGCTGGCACTCGGCGACGAGCTCGGCGACGTCGAGGTCGTCGGAGGCGAAGCCACCGGCGAAGTCTTCGGCGGCACCACCGGCGGCTTCCTCGACGGCGTCGCCCCACCGCTCGGCTTCGCGCCGGCGCCCCGGCTGACCCCCGGCGTGGGAGCGTCCGCCCCCTCCCCCGGTGTCGTCGCCCCCGGCTCGGCCTCCGTCACCGCACCCGAACCCGAACCCGAACCCGCCGGATCCGCCGGATCCCCCGCAGAATCGTTCCCTCCCGGCTCGCCGGCCGTATCCGTTCCCGCCGCCGGAACATCCGGCGTCGTCGACGACACCTTCGGCCCCGGCCCGGCCGGCGTCGTCTCCTCGTCCCCGGAGCCCACCGCCAGCGCCACCACCGTGCCCAGCGCGGCGACCGTCAGCGCCCCGGCGGCCGCCAGCAGCACCGTCCGCTTGCGGGACCCCGCCACCGGCCGCGCAGCGACCGGCGGAGCCAGCGCCGGCGCCGGAGACGGCTTCAGCGACATCGGGAAGGGCTCCGCGAACACCTCCGCCAGGTTCGCCGGCGCGTCCCGCCGCGCCGGCACCACAGCCGTCACCGCCTCCGAGGCCCTCGGCCCGACCGGAGCGGCCAGAGCCACCGGAACCGTCGGACCCGTCGCAGCCACCGGCACCGCCGGACCCAGCGCTGCCACCGGACCCGGCGCGGCCAGCGCCACCGCCCCGCCCACCGGCGGAGCCAACCGCAGCGGCGGCGACACCGCCGCCGCTCCCGCCGCCTCGCGGTCGGTCACCAGCGCCAGCGCCCGCCGCCCCGCCACGGTCCCCCGCTTGTCGGCCAGCGCCCCCTTCAGCCCGATCGACGCCTCCAGCTCGGCCCGCGCCCGCTCCAGCCGTCCCTCGCACAGCGCGAGCACGCCGAGCTCGTGGTGGAAGTACGCCTGCTCGGCGACCTCCCCCGCCTTCCGCGCGGCCTCTGCCCCGGACCGCAGGACCCGCTCCCACGCCTCCCAGTGCAGCGACGCCGCGAACGCCGGGGCCGCCGTCCGCGCCAGCAGCACCGCCGCGACCACGTCCGCGCCGGCCAGCGCCGCCAGGACCGCGTCCGCCTCCGCCGCGACCCGCTCCGGCGTCACCGAGGCGTGCCCGGTCCACCAGGCGTAGTGCCGGGCGGCCGTACGGGCCTCCTCGGCGGCCGGGTCCCCGTAGCCGACCTCCTCCAGCTGCCGCGCGACCCCCGAGGCCAGCCGGTACCGCGTGCCGACCGGGGTCAGCAGCCCGCAGCCCAGCAGCTCCGCCACCGCCGCGTCGGCGTGGGTGTCCCCCACCAGCGCCGGCAGGTGCGCGTGGTGCGGCAGCTCCCCGCCCAGCGCGCACGCGATCCGCAGGACCGCCCGCGCCGACTCGCTCACCCGCGAGGCCAGCAGTTCCGCCGGGGCCGCGCCCTCGGCCAGCGTCGGCAGCGGTACGAACGCCGCGTAGCGCGGCCGTTCCTCGAAGACGCCGGGCTCCTCGTCCTCGTCGCCGCCCCGGGTCCCGTTGAGTTCGTCGCGCTGCCGCAGCAGCGCGGCCGCCTGGACGAAGCGCAGCGGCAGCCCTTCCGAGGCGAACCGCAGGTCCCCCGCCCAGGCGGTCTCCTCCTCCGTCAGCGCCCGGCCGACACCGGCCTCCAGGAACTCGACGGCCTCGGCCCGGCCGAGGCCCCCGAGGAAGACCTCCTCCAGGTGCGAGGCGTCGGAGGGGGCCTTGGTGTCCGGGGTAGCGGCCAGCAGGTAGGCGCATTCGGGGGTGGCGCGCAGCAGCTCGTCGAGGGCGGCGCCGCCCATCTCCAGGTCGTCGAGGAGGACGACGGCCCCGATCTCCCTTACGCGGGCGAGCAGTTCCTCCCGGTCGGGCCGCAGGGGCCGCTCGTCGGGCGCCTCGTACACGGCGGCGTACAGCGCGTGGAGCAGCTCGCCCGGCTGCTGCTGCCCGTATCCGGACAGCCGTACGACCCCGTCGGGCGCGACGCCCGCGCAGTCGGCGGCGACCGCGTCGAGGAGCCCGGAGCGACCGGAACCGGAGGGTCCGGTGAGCCGTACGGAACGCCCGTGCGAGAGCAGTCGTACGAGCCGTGCCCGCTCCTCCTCGCGCGCCGGCGTCAGCCGTGCGGAGGCGGGGGCTCCGGGGAGTACGGGCGGCCGTGCGGCGGTGTCGCGCGCGGCGCGGCCGGCGGCGTCGCGCCTGCGGGGACGGGCGCGTTCCGCGCCGGGCCGAAGCGGCTCGATCTCGCTGCCGTCGACGGGGTTCACCGTGAGGGTGAAGTCACCGGCCGTCAGCGTGACCACCCGCGCGGGCCCCGAGGAGGGTTCCGCCGGATCGACCTGTCCCTGTGTACGGTCCATGACCCAGTCTCCCGATCGCGCCGATCGCGTCGCCGCCGTCGTTTCGCCCGGCCTTCGCTCGCACAGCCGCAGTCGCTACTGGTCCGGTTTTCCGCCCGACCCTAGACGGTGCCCGGTCGCGCCGGAACCGCCGGGGGGCCTTCACCACCGTTCCGTTACGTTTCCGCAGTCAAGGCAACACGCGGAGATCACACCCGCGGCAGGGACTCCGCTTCCAGGCCGCCCTCGATCGCGAGGATGCGGTGGAGCCGGGTGGCGACGAGGAGGCGCTGCATCTGCGGGGGCACCCCGCGCAGGACGAGGCGCCGGCCGGTGCGGCCGGCCCTGCGGTGGGCGCCCATGATCACGCCGAGGCCGGTCGCGTCCCAGGAGTCGAGCCCGGTCAGGTCCAGCACGAGGTCGCCGCGCCCGTCGTCGAGGGCGCTGTGCAGGGCCGTACGGGCGTCCGCCGCGCTGCGCACGTCGAGGCGGCCCCCGACAGCGAGTTCGGCGTGGTCGCCCCTGATGTGCATGTGTACTCCCGGCAGTCCCGCGTACGTATGGTCCGATTGGTCCGTGGTCGGCAACTCTCACTGCAACTGACTGCCACCGGGGTGGCGAAGTTGCCGACCGTGAGCGAACCGATACCTAATTCACCCCATGGGGTGCGGGGGTTCGAACTGGTGCTCAGTGCTTGTAGAAGCCCTGGCCGCTCTTGCGGCCGATGTCGCCCGCGTCGACCATGCGGCGCATGAGCTCCGGCGGCGCGAACTTCTCGTCCTGCGACTCGGTGTAGATGTTGCTGGTGGCGTGCAGCAGGATGTCGACGCCGGTGAGGTCGGCGGTGGCCAGCGGACCCATCGCGTGACCGAAGCCCAGCTTGCAGGCGATGTCGATGTCCTCGGCGGAGGCGACGCCCGATTCGTACAGCTTCGCGGCCTCGACGACCAGCGCGGAGATCAGACGGGTCGTCACGAAGCCGGCGACGTCGCGGTTGACGACGATGCAGGTCTTGCCGACGGACTCGGCGAACGCCCGGGTGGTGGCGAGGGTTTCGTCGCTCGTCTTGTAGCCGCGCACCAGCTCGCACAGCTGCATCATCGGGACGGGCGAGAAGAAGTGCGCGCCGACGACCCGCTCCGGACGCTCCGTCACGGCCGCGATCTTGGTGATCGGGATGGCGGAGGTGTTGGAGGCGAGGATCGCGTCCTCGCGGACGAGCTTGTCGAGCGCGCGGAAGATCTCGTGCTTGACCTCAAGCTTCTCGAAGACGGCCTCGACGACGATGTCGACGTCGGAGACGGCGTCGAGGTCGGTGGTCGTGGAGATCCGGGCGAGCGCGGCCTCGGCGTCCTCGGCCGTCATCCTGCCCTTGGAGACGAACTTGTCGTACGAGGCCTTGATTCCGTCCGTGCCCCGGGTCAGCGCGGCGTCGGTGACATCGCGCAGCACGACGTCCCAACCCGCCTGAGCGGAGACCTGCGCGATCCCGGAACCCATCAGTCCGGCACCGATGACGGCGAGCTTCCCAGCCACTGCACACCCCACGTTCTTCAAAACGGCCCAGTCTCGTAGCCTCTCGGCCGGAGACTAGCGCCCGGGGGCGGCGGTGTGACCCTGAAGTAACACGCGTCACGTCTCAGATGACGGACATCACACTGGTACGGCTCGGCGCCTCCCGCCCGCCAACCCCGCCCGGATCGCCCCCAGTCGCGGGGCTTTCCGCACCCCCGGCCCGGGCCGCCCGGGCCGGCCGGCGGCCCCGGGAAAGGCGGCACCGCGTGCGGTTTCGTGGTGGGCCTCACTACGCTGGCCGCATGGTGAACCTCACGCGCATCTACACCCGTACCGGCGACAAGGGCACGACCGCGCTCGGCGACATGAGCCGTACGGCCAAGACCGACCTGCGGATCTCCGCCTACGCCGACGCCAACGAGGCCAACGCGGCCATCGGGACCGCGGTCGCGCTCGGCGCGCTGCCGGCCGATGTGGTCAAGGTCCTGGTCCGGGTGCAGAACGACCTGTTCGACGTCGGCGCGGACCTGTGCACCCCGGTGGTGGAGAACCCGGAGTACCCGCCGCTGCGCGTCGAGCAGTTCTACGTGGACAAGCTGGAGGCGGACTGCGACCGCTTCAACGAGGAGCTGGAGAAGCTGCGCAGCTTCATCCTCCCCGGCGGAACGCCCGGCGCGGCCCTGCTGCACCAGGCCTGCACGGTGGTCCGGCGGGCTGAGCGCTCGACGTGGGCGGCACTGGAGGTGCACGGCGAGGTGATGAACCCGCTGACCGCGACCTACCTGAACCGGCTGTCCGACCTCCTGTTCATTCTGGCCCGGACGGCCAACAAGGAGGTCGGCGACGTCCTCTGGGTCCCCGGCGGCGAACGCTGAGGGCCGACAGGGCCTAGCGCTTCACCCGCTCGTCGGCGCGGTCCCGCTCCCGCGCGCCCGCCGGGGCCTTGCGCGGCCAGATCGAGTACGTCGCCGCGATGACCCCGTGGATGGCGACCACCCGCAGCGCGCCGTACTGCCAGGCCCGGAGCGAGCCCGGGTCGGCCGCGTCGCCGACGTACCAGATCGCGATCTGGAGCAGCCCGAGCGCGACGGCCGCAGCGAGCACCGTCCGGCCCCACAGCTTCCACTCGTGGACGGCCCGCGCCCTGCCGTACCCGGCGCCGGCCGGCTTCGGACCGCCGGCCAGCCGGTACGCGGCGTGGGCGTCGAGCCACTTCACGGTGTAGTGGCCGAAACCGACGGTGTAGCCGATGTAGAGGGCGGCGAGGCCGTGCTTCCAGCTCGGCTCCCCGCCGTTCTTGAGGTCCAGGGTGGTGACCACCAGCAGCACCAGCTCCAGCAGCGGCTCGCACAGCAGCACCGCCGCGCCCAGCCTCGGCATCTTCGCGAGGTAGCGCAGGGCGAGTCCGCCGGCCAGCAGCACCCAGAAGCCGACCTCGCAGGTGACGATCAGCGCGACGAGCACGGGTCTCTCCGTCCGTTCAGGGGATCTGTGTTCCGTGATCCGTGTTCCTCCTCCCAGCCTCCCGTCCGGTCCGGCCCGAACCCTCCTCACCAGTGACGAACCGTGACTGCACCCTTCGATGTACCGCGGTGCGCTCCCGCCTCCGCCCCGGTGGCGAGGCCGCGCCGCCCCGCACCCTGTTGGATGGGAGCGTGATCCCCGAGAGCCGGCGCCCCCACCGCGACGACGTCCTCCTGGCCGTGTCCAGCGTGCTCGCGGGCGCGCTGCTCTGGTCCCTCGGCGTCCACAGCACCGGCAACCGGCACCTCCCCGCCTGGGTGGCCCTCGTCCCGCTCCTGGTCCTCGGCTCGATGGAGCTGCTGCGCCGCACCGCGCCCGCGGTGACCCTGCCCGTCGCCGTCGCGGGGCTGGTCTTCGACCGGTTCACGGTGGGAAATCTGGCCACCCTCCTGATCTTCACCGACCTGGTCTACGCGGCCGTCGTCTACGGGAAACCCGCGCTGGCCCGCCGGCTGCCGATCTCCACCGGGATGCTCACCGTCGCCGTCACGATCGCGGGCGTGGCCTGGCTGCGCACCCCGCAGGCCCTGGTGATCGGCGTGGTCACCGGTGTCCTGACCTTCGGCCCGGCCCTGACCGGCGCCACCCTGCGCAATCACCGCGAGGCCGCCGAGGCCGCCCGGCTGCGCGCCGAGCAGACCGCGCTGCTGGCGGAGATGGACCGGGCCCAGGCGGTGGTCGCCGAGCGGGCCCGGATGGCGCGGGAGCTGCACGACATGGTGGCGAACCACCTGTCGGCCATCGCCCTGCACTCCACCGCCGCGCTGTCCATCGACTCCCCCGCGACGAGCCGCGACGCGCTCGGGGTGATCCGCGAGAACAGCGTGCAGGGGCTGGCCGAAATGCGCCGGTTGATCGGACTGCTGCGGGACGCCGGGGCCGGGCAGGAAGCCGTCGCCGTGCCCTCGCTGGACGGGCTCGACAGCCTGATCGGCCACGCCCGTACGAACGGCCCCGGCAACGGGCTCGACTTCGTGCTGGACGACCGCAGGCCGCCCGGGGAGCCGCTGCCGACGCCGGTGGAACTGGCGGCGTACCGGATCGTGCAGGAATCGCTGACCAACGCCCTCAAGCACGCCGCCCCGGGTACCGTCCGGGTCGAGGTGGCGCGCGCCGACGGGCGGCTGACCGTACGGGTGGACTCGCCGTACGGGAACCGGCCGGGCCCGCGCGTCCCCGGCTCCGGGGCGGGTCTGGTCGGCATGCGGGAGCGCGCCGAGTTGCTCGGCGGGCGGTTCGACGCGGGGGCGGCTGGACCGGTGTGGCGGGTGGAGGCCTCGCTGCCCGCCGAGGAGAGGGTGGTGGCGGAATGAACCAGCAGCGGGACACGCGGGGTACGCGGGGCGCCGGCGGCAAGGTCAGGGTCCTGGTGGCCGAGGACCAGAGCGCGGTACGGGCGGGCCTGGTGCTGATCCTGGGCAGCGCGGGCGACATCGAGGTGGCGGGTGAGGCCGCCGACGGCGAGGAGGCGGTGCGCCTGGCCCGCGAGCTGCGGCCGGATCTGGTCCTCATGGACGTGCGGATGCCGAGGCTCGACGGGGTCTCGGCGACCCGTCAGGTGGTCGCGGAGGGTCTGGCGGACGTCCTGGTGCTGACCACCTTCGACCTGGACGAGTACGTCTTCGGGGCGCTGCGCGCCGGGGCGGCGGGCTTCCTGCTGAAGAACGCGGAGGCGGCGGAGCTGATCGAGGCGGTCCGGACGGTCGGGCGCGGGGAGGGTCTGATCGCCCCGGCGGTGACCCGGCGGCTGATCGCGGAGTTCGCGGCGCCGCGTCCGCCGCGGCCGGCCGTGCCGCCGGAGACGGCCGCGGCGGTGGCCTCGCTGACCCGGCGGGAGCGGGAGGTGCTCGGCCGCCTGGGCGAGGGGTTGTCGAACGCGGAGATCGCGGGGCGGCTGGAGCTGGCGGAGGGCACGGTGAAGACGCACGTCAGCAGGGTGCTGGGGAAGCTGGAGCTGCGCAGCCGGGCCCAAGCGGCCGTACTCGCGCGGGAGTTGGGGATCCCGGGGGCGGGCGGCGACTCTCCCGCCCCATAGGTCTGGACCTCTTGACGCTTGGTCCAGACCTTTCTACGCTCGCCGAAACACTGTGGTGAGCGTGCCATGACAAGCGTGCTCACGGGCGGCGCAGGTCCCACCCCCATGCCGCGGTCGTCCCCACGACCGCGACGGACCTACGGAGGAGCACCCTTGAGCACAGCACCCCCGCAACGCGTTCGACTGTTCAGGAGGGTGGCCGCGACCCTGGCCGCCTTCGCCCTGCCGATCGCCGGACTCGTGGCCCTCGCCGGCCCCGCCGAGGCCGCGACCTCCGCGACGGCGACGTACACGAAGGTCTCCGACTGGGGCTCCGGCTTCGAGGGCAAGTGGACGGTCAAGAACACCGGCACCACCACCATCGGCAGCTGGACCGTCGAGTGGGACTACCCGTCCGGCACCGGCGTCACCTCGGCCTGGGACGCCACCGTCACCAGCTCGGGCACCCACTGGACCGGCAAGAACGTCGGCTGGAACGGCACCCTGTCCCCCGGTGCCAGCGTCAGCTTCGGCTTCAACGGCGCCGGCCCCGGCGCCCCCGGCGGCTGCAAGATCAACGGCGCCCCCTGCGACGGCGGCAGCCAGCCCGGCGACAACCCGCCCTCCGCGCCCGGCACCCCCACCGCGAGCAACGTCACCGAGACCTCGCTGACCCTGAACTGGTCCGCGGCCACTGACGACAAGGGCGTCAAGAACTACGACGTCTACCGGGGCGGCACCAAGATCACGACGGTGACCGGCACCAGCTATGGCGACTCCGGCCTCACCAAGGGCACCACGTACAACTACACCGTCACCGCCCGCGACACCGCCGACCAGACCGGGCCCTCCTCGGGCTCCCTGTCGGTGACCACCCCCGGCGGCACCGTCCCGCCGGACCCGGGCGGCAAGGTCAAGCTCGGCTACTTCACCAACTGGGGCGTCTACCAGCGCAACTACCACGTGAAGAACCTGGTCACCTCCGGCTCCGCCGCGAAGATCACCCACATCAACTACGCCTTCGGCAACGTCCAGAACGGCAAGTGCACCATCGGCGACTCCTACGCCGACTACGACAAGGCCTACACCGCCGACCAGAGCGTCGACGGCGTCGCCGACACCTGGGACCAGCCGCTGCGCGGCAACTTCAACCAGCTGCGCAAGCTGAAGAAGCAGTACCCGAACCTCAAGGTGCTGTGGTCCTTCGGCGGCTGGACCTGGTCCGGCGGCTTCGGCCAGGCCGCCCAGAACCCCACCGCCTTCGCCCAGTCCTGCTACGACCTGGTCGAGGACCCGCGCTGGGCCGACGTCTTCGACGGGATCGACCTGGACTGGGAGTACCCGAACGCCTGCGGCCTGACCTGTGACACCAGCGGTGCGGCCAGCCTCAAGAACCTGATGCAGGCCGTGCGCGGCAAGTTCGGCGCGAACAACCTGGTCACCGCCGCCATCTCCGCCGACGGCTCGAACGGGGGCAAGCTGGACGCGGCCGACTACGCGGGCGCGGCCCAGTACGTCGACTTCTACAACGTCATGACGTACGACTTCTTCGGCGCCTGGGCGGCGCAGGGCCCGACCGCCCCGCACTCCCCGCTCACCGCCTACTCCGGCATCCCCCAGGACGGCTTCAACAGCGAGGCCGCCATCACCAAGCTGAAGGGCAAGGGCATCGCCGGCTCGAAGCTGAACCTCGGCATCGGCTTCTACGGGCGCGGCTGGACCGGCGTCACCCAGGCGGCCCCCGGAGGCACGGCCACCGGCCCGGCGCCCGGCACGTACGAGCAGGGCATCGAGGACTACAAGGTGCTCAAGACCAGCTGCCCGAGCACCGGCACCATCGCCGGCACGGCCTACGCCAAGTGCGGCAGCAACTGGTGGAGCTACGACACCCCCGCCACGGTCACCGCGAAGATGGCCTGGACGAAGCAGCAGGGCCTGCGGGGCGCCTTCTTCTGGGAGTTCAGCGGCGACACCGCGAGCGGCGAACTCGCGAGCGCCATCCACGCCGGGCTCCAGTAGCCCCCACGCACGGGACCCGGTGAACGACGAAGCCGGGGAGACGGGTCCGCCCCCGTCTCCCCGGCTTCGGCCGGCTCAGGCGCTCAGGCGCTCAGCCGCTCAGCCGCTCAGCCGCTCAGGCCACGTTCACGCGTTGCCCGGGAGGCGCGGCCTCCAGCCAGGCGAGGAATCCGGTCAGCGCGTCCTCGCTCATCGCCAGCTCCAGGCGCGTCCCCCGGTGGAGAGCGCCGAGCACGACGGCGTCGGACAGCAGGGCCAGCTCCTCCTCGCCCTCCGGGGCGCGGCGGGAGACCACCTCGATGGAGGAACGCTCCAGCAGCCGGCGCGGCCGCGGGGCGTAGCTGAAGACGCGGAACCACTCGATGCGGTCACCGCTGTAGCGGGCCACCCCGTACACCCAGCCCTTGCCGGACACGTCGGGTTCCTCGGACACGCCCCAGCGCAGGCTGCAGTCGAAGGTACCGCCGGACCGCTGGATGAGCCTGCGGCGCAGACCGAACACAAAGAGCCCGATCACCACCAGGGCTACGACCAGGCCGCTCACAAGCAGAGCGAGGAGCATCTTCACCGACCTCCTCGCTCATCGAAAACAGCAGACAAAAAAAGCACCTGCATCGCCTCAGCCGCGACCCGCTCCGGAAAATTCCGGAACGGACCGCGGCTGAGGACGCACACTCTTCGGTACGGGGTTCAGTGCCCCGTAACCGCGCGCAGACGGACATCGGCGCGACGCTCGGCGGCCGCGTCGGCCTCCGACTTCGCGCGCTCCAGTGCCCGCTCCGCCCGCTGGACGTCAATCTCGTCCGCGAGCTCGGCGATCTCGGCCAGCAGGGACAGCTTGTTGTCCGCGAACGAGATGAAACCGCCGTGCACCGCGGCGACGACAGTGTTGCCCTCGCTGGTACGGATGGTCACCGGGCCCGATTCCAGCACACCGAGAAGCGGCTGGTGACCGGGCATGACGCCGATGTCGCCGGACGTGGTGCGGGCGACAACAAGGGTGGCCTCGCCGGACCAGACATTGCGGTCCGCCGCGACCAGCTCGACGTGCAGCTCAGCAGCCAAGGTGGCTCCTCGGGTCACCACCCGGCGGGTCAGCCGGGTGTTGGGTCAAATTCTAATGGGCGGGTGGAGAGGGACGGGACGCACCCGCCCCTCTCCGTGAAACATGTGAACCGGATGCGCCCCTCGCGGAGCGCGCCGGATCAGGAGACGCCCAGCTCCTTGGCGTTCGCCTTCAGGTCCTCGATGCCACCGCACAGGAAGAACGCCTGCTCGGGGAAGTGGTCGTAGTCACCGTCGCAGATCGCGTTGAACGCGGTGATCGACTCTTCCAGCGGAACGTCCGAACCGTCCACGCCGGTGAACTGCTTGGCGACGTGGGTGTTCTGCGACAGGAAGCGCTCGACGCGACGGGCACGGTGGACAACGAGCTTGTCCTCCTCGCCCAGCTCGTCGATACCGAGGATCGCGATGATGTCCTGGAGGTCCTTGTACTTCTGGAGGATCCCCTTGACGCGCATCGCCGTGGCGTAGTGGTCCGCCGCGATGTACCGCGGGTCGAGGATGCGGGACGTCGAGTCCAGCGGGTCCACGGCCGGGTAGATGCCCTTCTCGGAGATCGGACGGGAAAGAACCGTCGTCGCGTCGAGGTGGGCGAAGGTGGTCGCCGGCGCCGGGTCGGTCAGGTCGTCCGCGGGGACGTAGATCGCCTGCATCGAGGTGATCGAGTGACCACGGGTCGAGGTGATGCGCTCCTGGAGGAGACCCATCTCGTCGGCCAGGTTCGGCTGGTAACCCACCGCGGAGGGCATACGGCCGAGCAGGGTCGACACCTCGGAACCCGCCTGGGTGTACCGGAAGATGTTGTCGATGAAGAAGAGCACGTCCTGCTTCTGCACATCGCGGAAGTACTCCGCCATGGTCAGACCGGCCAGGGCGACGCGCAGACGCGTGCCCGGCGGCTCGTCCATCTGGCCGAAGACGAGCGCCGTCTTGTCGATGACGCCCGAGTCGGCCATTTCCTCGATGAGGTCGTTGCCCTCACGGGTACGCTCACCGACGCCCGCGAAGACCGACACACCGTCGTGGTTGTTGGCGACGCGGTAGATCATTTCCTGGATCAGAACGGTCTTGCCGACACCGGCACCACCGAACAGACCGATCTTTCCACCCTTGACGTACGGGGTGAGAAGGTCGATGACCTTGACGCCGGTCTCGAACATCTCGGTCTTCGACTCGAGCTCGTCGAAGCGGGGCGCCTTGCGGTGGATCGGCCAGCGCTCGGTGACGTTGGCGTTCTCCTCCGGGTAGTTCAGCACCTCACCCAGGGTGTTGAACACCTTGCCCTTGGTGAAGTCACCGACGGGGACGGTGATGCCCTCGCCCGTGTCGGTCACCGGGGCCTGGCGGACCAGACCGTCGGTCGGCTGCATCGAGATGGTACGGACGAGGCCGTCACCCAGGTGCTGCGCGACCTCAAGGGTCAGGGTCTTCAGCGCGCCGTCCTCGGCCGGGTCGGCGACCTGGACCTTCAGCGCGTTGTAGATCTCGGGCATGGCGTCGACGGGGAACTCCACGTCGACGACCGGGCCGATGACCCGGGCGACGCGGCCCGTGGCGGCGGCCGTCTCAACAGTGGTCGTCATTACTTGTCACTCCCCGCGGTCGCGTCTGCCATGGCGCTGGCGCCACCGACGATCTCGCTGATTTCCTGGGTGATTTCGGCCTGGCGGGCCGCGTTGGCAAGCCGGGAGAGGCTCTTGATGAGGTCTCCGGCGTTGTCGGTCGCCGACTTCATCGCGCGGCGGCGGGCGGCGTGCTCGGAAGCGGCCGACTGCAGCAGTGCGTTGTAGATGCGGCTCTCGACGTAGCGCGGCAGCAGGGCGTCGAGGACGTCCTCCGCCGACGGCTCGAAGTCGAACAGCGGAAGGATCTCGCCCTTCGTGCCGTCCTCTTCCTGAGCCTGGTCGAGGCTGAGCGGCAGCATCCGGCCGTCCACCGCGCTCTGCGTCATCATCGACACGAATTCCGTGTAGACGATGTGCAGCTCGTCGACGCCGCCCTCGGCCGTGTCCTGCTGGATGGCCTCGATCAGCGGTACCGCGACACGCTTGGCGTCGGCGTAAGCCGGGCTGTCGGTGAAGCCGGTCCACGACTCCGCGACCTTGCGCTCGCGGAAGCCGAAGTAGGCCACGCCCTTACGGCCGACGATGTACGTGTCGACCTCCTTGCCCTCGCCGCGCAGCCGCTCGGTGAGCCGCTCCGCCTGCTTGATGGCATTCGAGGAGTAGCCGCCGGCCAGACCGCGGTCGCTCGTGATGAGCACGATCGCGGCGCGCACCGGCGCCTCGACCTCCGTGGTCAGGGCGTGCTTGGTGTTCGAACCGGTCGCCACCGCGGTCACCGCACGGGTGAGCTCGGTCGCGTACGGCATCGATGCCGCCACCTTGCGCTGCGCCTTGACGATGCGCGAGGCGGCGATCATCTCCATCGCCTTGGTGATCTTCTTGGTCGCCGTGACGGCACGGATGCGACGCTTGTAGACCCGGAGCTGCGCTCCCATGAGTCAGGTCCCTTCCGTCGTCACTTGGAGACGTTGACGGCCGGCGCGTCCTCGCCCAGGAGCTTGCCGTCCGAGGTCTCGAACTGCTGCTTGAAGGCAGCGATGGCGTCAGCGATGGAGCCCAGCGTGTCGTCCGACATCTTGCCGCCGTCGGAGATGGAGGTCAGGAGGTCCTTGCGCTCGCGGCGCAGGTGCTCCAGAAGCTCCGACTCGAAGCGACGGATGTCGTTGACCGGAACGTCGTCCATCTTGCCGGTGGTACCGGCCCAGACGGAGACGACCTGCTCCTCGACGGGCATCGGCTGGTACTGGCCCTGCTTCAGCAGCTCGACCAGGCGCTTGCCGCGCTCCAGCGAGGCCTTCGAAGCGGCGTCCAGGTCGGAACCGAAGGCGGCGAACGCCTCCAGCTCACGGTACTGGGCGAGGTCCAGGCGCAGACGGCCGGAAACCTGCTTCATCGCCTTGTGCTGGGCGGAGCCACCGACGCGGGAGACCGAGATACCGACGTTCAGCGCCGGGCGCTGGCCCGCGTTGAACAGGTCGGACTCCAGGAAGCACTGGCCGTCGGTGATGGAGATGACGTTGGTCGGGATGAACGCCGACACGTCGTTCGCCTTGGTCTCGACGATCGGCAGACCGGTCATCGAACCGGCGCCCATGTCGTCGGAGAGCTTCGCGCAGCGCTCCAGCAGACGGGAGTGCAGGTAGAAGACGTCACCCGGGTAGGCCTCGCGGCCCGGCGGGCGGCGCAGCAGCAGCGACACGGCGCGGTAGGCGTCGGCCTGCTTCGACAGGTCGTCGAAGATGATCAGGACGTGCTTGCCGGCGTACATCCAGTGCTGGCCGATGGCGGAACCGGTGTACGGCGCCAGGTACTTGAAGCCGGCCGGGTCGGACGCCGGGGCGGCGACGATCGTCGTGTACTCCAGCGCGCCGGCGTCTTCCAGGGCGCCGCGAACGGACGCGATGGTCGAGCCCTTCTGGCCGATGGCGACGTAGATGCAGCGAACCTGCTTGTTCACGTCGCCCGAGCGCCAGTTGTCGCGCTGGTTGATGATCGTGTCGACGGCCAGAGCGGTCTTGCCGGTCTGACGGTCACCGATGATCAGCTGACGCTGGCCACGGCCGATCGGCACCATCGCGTCGATGGCCTTGTAACCGGTCTGCATCGGCTCGTGGACCGACTTGCGGACCATGACGCCGGGGGCCTGCAGCTCAAGGGCGCGGCGGCCCTCGGTCGCGATCTCGCCGAGGCCGTCGATCGGGTTGCCGAGCGGGTCGACAACGCGGCCGAGGTAACCCTCGCCGACGCCGACGGAGAGCACCTCACCGGTGCGCTGCACCGGCTGGCCCTCCTCGATGCCGCTGAACTCGCCGAGGACGACCGCACCGATCTCGCGCTCCTCGAGGTTGAGGGCGAGACCGAGGGTGCCGTCCTCGAACTTCAGCAGCTCGTTCGCCATGGCGGAGGGCAGGCCCTCCACCTTCGCGATGCCGTCGCCGGCAACGCTGACCGTTCCGACCTCCTCGCGCGAGGCCGCGTCCGGCTGGTACGACTGGACAAAGTTCTCCAGTGCGTCCCGGATCTCCTCCGGCCGGATCGTGAGCTCCGCCATCTGGGTTCCCTGCTCTCCTTGTTGGGCCTGAAGCTTCTTAGGGGTCTGGGGGTGACCCCCAGGAATCTTCTGCAAGTTCTGCACGGCCCAACCGGGCCGCTAGGAATGCTTTTGTTCTGTTGCTGGCTGGTCAGCCGGCCATGCGGCGGGACGCCTCGGCGAGGCGGTCCGCGATGGTGCCGTCGATGACCTCGTCACCGACCCGCACCGAGATCCCGCCGAGGACCGCGGGGTCCACGTCGAGGTTCAGGTGCATCTGGCGGCCGTAGACCTTGGCCAGCACCGCGCCGAGACGCTGCTTCTGCACGTCGCTGAGCGGAACCGCGCTGGTCACGGTGGCGACCATGCGGTTGCGGCGCTCCGCGGCGAGCACGGAAAGGGACTCCAGTCCCGCTTCCAGGCTACGTCCCCGCGGGTGGGTGACAAGACGCGTGACCAGACGCTCGGTGACGGCGCTCGCCTTGCCGCCGAGCAGGCTGCGCAGCAGCTGGCTCTTGGCGGAGGCGGTGGCCGCGCGGTCGGTCAGCGCGGAGCGCAGCTCGGTGTTCGAGACGACGATCCGGGCGAACCGGAACAGCTCGTCCTCGACGTCGTCGAGCGCGCCGGCCTGCTGGGCCGCCGTGAGGTCGGCGGTGTTCGCCAGCTCCTCCAGCGCGTCCACCAGGTCGCGGGACTGCGACCAGCGGGACCGGGCCATGCCGGACACCAGGTCGAGGGTTTCCCCGCCCACCTGGGTCGCCAGCAGTCGACCGACCAGCTCGGCCTTGGCCTCGCCGGACTGCGCCGGGTCCGTGATGACCCGACGCAGCGAGACCTCACGGTCGAGCAGCGCGGTGACGGCAGCCAGCTCACCGGCGAGCTTCGCCGCGTCGACGGACGTGTTGTCCGTCAGCGCGTCGAGACGCTCGCGCGCGGAGGCCAGCGCCTCGCGGCTCGCTCCGTTCATCGGGCCGCCTCGGCCTTCTCCTCAAGCTCGCTGAGGAAACGGTCGATGGTGCGGCTCTGCCGGGCGGCGTCCTCAAGGGACTCGCCGACGAGCTTTCCGGCCAGGTCGGTGGCGAGCTTGCCCACGTCCTGACGCAGCGCCTGAGAGGCGGCCTTGCGGTCGGCCTCGATCTGGGCGTGGCCGGCAGCGATGATCTCCTCACGCTGCCGCTGGCCCTCTGCGCGCAGTTCTTCCTTGAGCGCAGTGCCCTGCTCCAGCGCTTCCTGGCGCAGGCGCGCGGCCTCGTGCCGGGCTTCGGCGAGCTGGGCCTTGTACTGCTCCAGGACGCTCTGTGCCTCGGTCTGAGCAGCTTCCGCCTTCTCGATACCGCCCTCGATCTGCTCGCGACGCTCTTCCAGAACCTTGTTGATGTTCGGGAGGAGCTTCTTCGCCAGGAAACCGAAGACGATGACGAAGGCGATCAGACCGATGACGAGCTCGGGGATCGGCGGGACGAGCGGGTTTTCCGTCTCGGCCGCGAGAACCAGGAGGTTCACATCAGTGCCTTTCGTCGATTCGGACTAGTCGTCGGGTTCGTCTTAGTAGACGAACGGCATGACCAGACCGATGAGGGCGAGCGCCTCACAGAAGGCGAAGCCGAGGATCTGGTTGGCGCGGATCAGACCGGCAGCCTCGGGCTGACGGGCAAGAGCCTGCGTACCGTTACCGAAGATGATGCCGACGCCGACGCCGGGGCCAATCGCCGCGAGGCCGTAACCAACGGAGCTGAGGGAGCCGGTGACGCCTTCGGTGGCAGCGAGGATCTGGGACATGCCAGTTCTTCCTTCTCTTTCATGGACCGGTGGGGGTTGGCCACCGGACGATTCGGGGGGTTTGCAGGAGCGGGCTGAGCTCAGTGCTGCTCGGCGAGCGCACCCTGCAGGAAGCTGCAGGCCAGGAGGACGAAGACGTACGCCTGGACAGCCTGGATGAAGAGCTCGAACGCGGTCATCACGATGACCATGACGAACGAGACGCCCGCGTACGCGATGCCGATCCCGTTCAGCAGGTACCAGCTGGCGATGGTGAACAGCAGCAGCAGGGTGTGACCGGCGAACATGTTCGCGAACAGTCGGACCGCGTGGGTGAAGGGCCGGACGAGGACGTTCGAGAAGAACTCGATGACCATGACCAGCGGAAGGACCGCGCCGAGCGACTTGTCGTAGCCGGAGAGGTTCTTCAGGCCACCGACGAATCCGTGGCGCTTGAACGTGACGCTCATCCAGATCACGTAGACGATCGCGGCGAGCGCGACCGGGTACGAGAAGATCGCCGTCACCGGGAACTGGGCCACGGGGATGATCGACCAGAGGTTCAGCATCCAGACGAAGAAGAACAGCGAGACCATGAAGGGGACGTACTTCTCGCCCTCCTTCTTGCCCAGCGTCTCGTACACGATGCCGCGGCGCACGAAGTCGTAGCCGGCTTCGGCAACCATCTGCAGCTTGCCCGGGACGACCTTCGGCTTGCGGAAGGCCATCCAGAAGAAGCCGACGATGATGACCGTGCCGAGCAGGGCCAGCAGCATCGTCTTGTTGAAGTAGATGTTGCTGTCACCGTCGCCGAAGATCGGCTGGAACAGGAACGAGTGCAGGCCGGGAGCCGGGAAGCCACAACCGTCGAAGATGTGGCAATCGGTCTCGAAGGCGAGCACCGTCGTCGGGTCAGCACTCACCGCGGGCTCCTTCAGCGTGGCGCATAGGTACGGCAACCTCGTTGTGTCGGCGCGGCGCACAGCCGCTGTTCGGCACTGGACTGGTGTTACAGGTGTGGGGGCGGCGTTCAGGCATCGAGCCTCGCGATGGAACAGGCGTCAGCTCAGATGCCCGCGCCCGCAGTGCCGCAGTTGGCACCGGACGATAGCAGGATCCCGAACTCGTACTTATTCCGGCCCTACCCCTCACGACTTCGGCCCCGAGTTGTCGGGCTTTTCGCCCTTCGTCGAGTCCGGTTCAACGTAGAGGATCTTGGCCTTCATGTGCGCACGCGTCTGAGCGCCGGTCCACACCAGGGTGGTCACGACGAGCGTGATGGCGAAGGTCTTCGGGTGGAACAGAGTGGTGTTCTTGAACGCGGCGAGAAAGACGAACAGCAGCAGGATCTGGGCCGCGTAGAGCATGAGCCCCATGGCCTGGAAGAGATGCGGAAGCGCCTTCGCCGTGCGCTGCAGAACGATGAATCCGATGCCCATGAACAGGATCACGACCAGCGTCGCGACGATGGCGCCCACCGCCCCCTTGCCGCCGACGACCAACGCGCTGATCACGGCGGCGAGTGCGCCGGCCACAGCTGTCGGTACGGCGGTTTGCAGGAGGGATCGGACGTCATCTGACCGCATGGCGGGTTGCTCCGCGTGGTGGTGGGGGCACGGACTCGTACGGAACTCGTACGGGACGAGCGTAAGCCCGGTCCGAGAGGGGGCCTCGGGCCAATGGACCGTCGCACTACGGTCCTTCGGCTCTGTCGCCGGGTTTAGTGAACGGTATCACAAACTATTTGATGAGAGCTTTACCTGGTTGGTGTGCTGACTGTCACACATGAGAGTGAACCCGCCCGTGTGTGCGCGACGGCGAGCCGTCTTGTCTGGTATTGGGACCTGACGTCCGGAATGCACACCCAGGCAAGCGCCCTCGATCGGGGACGGTTGACACACCGGCTTGACCGTACACATGAGCGTGGGCCCCGGCTCTCGCGCGGGGCCCACGGCAGCTGCGTCAGCGGGTGGATTCGGCCTTGCGCCGGTCGGGGAAGCGGGACCGGGCGCCCACCGCGGTCGCCCCGTTGACTCCGGAGACGCCCGCCACGACGGGCCGGGCCGGGGCCGGCTCGATGGCCGTGGCCTCGCGCGCGGCCGCCTCCGCGGCGGCCTCCGCCCGCCGTGCGGAGTGCCGGTAGCGCGGCGGGACCAGGAATTCGGCCCAGCGCGGGGTGCGCGGCGTGAAGCGCGGCAGGAGCAGCAGGATCAGGCCCACCGCGCTCAGGGCGGCGATGGCGAGCACGATCCACATCGAGGTGGAGTGGACCGAGTAGGCCACCGCTCCGAAGGCGATCAGACCCGACCAGAAGTACATGATCAGCACCGCGCGGCTGTGCGAGTGGCCGAGTTCCAGCAGCCGGTGGTGCAGGTGGCCGCGGTCGGCGGCGAAGGGGGACTGGCCGTTCCAGGTGCGCCGGACGATGGCCAGGATCAGGTCCGCCATCGGGATCGCGATGATCGTCAGCGGCAGCAGCAGCGGAATGAAGACCGGAAGCATCGCGTGCGTCGCGTTGCGCTCGCCGCCCGCGAACAGGGCCATGGCGTCCGGGTCCACCTGTCCGGTGATGGAGATCGCGCCGGCGGCGAGGACCAGACCGATGAGCATCGAGCCCGAGTCGCCCATGAAGATCCGGGCGGGGTGCATGTTGTGCGGCAGGAAGCCGAGGCACATGCCCATCAGGATCGCCGCGAAGAGCGTCGCCGGGGCCGCGGCCTCGATCCCGTAGCCGAACCAGATCCGGTACGCGTAGAGGAAGAACGCGCAGGAAGCGATGCACACCATGCCGGCGGCGAGGCCGTCGAGGCCGTCCACGAAGTTCACCGCGTTGATGGTGATCACGACGAGGGCGACGGTGAGCAGGTTGCCCTGCCACTGGGTGAGCGCGACGGTGCCGATGAAGGGCACCGGGATCCACAGGATCGTCAGACCCTGCATGACCATCACACCGGCCGAGATCATCTGGGCGCCGAGCTTGATCAGGGCGTCGATCTCGAACTTGTCGTCGAGGACGCCGACCAGCCAGATCAGCGCCGCCCCGGAGAGCAGCGCCCGCGGTTCGTTCGACAGCTCGAAGACGCCGTTGAGGCTCTGCAGGTGGTCCGCGACCAGCAGGCCGGCGCACAGACCGCCGAACATGGCGATGCCGCCGAGCCGTGGTGTCGGCTCCCGGTGCACGTCACGGGCCCGGATCGCGGGCATCGCTCCGACCGCGATCGCGAACTTCCGCACGGGCCCGGTGAGCAGATAGGTCACCGCGACCGTGACGCAAAGCGTCAGCAGATATTCACGCACGGGCTGCCCCAGATGTATCGCCGGCCATCTCAGCCCCACACATTAGCTGCGATGTCCCCCGCATCGAGGACGCGAGGGGCCAGTATCACGGTTGCACTACGTCCTGCTTGCCCTCTTTAAACCGCGTACGGGGGAAATTCCAGTGTCAGGTCGCTGACGTCCTCCCGGATCCGCGCCACCTCGATCTCCCCGCTCCCGCCCCGCAGGGCCGCCACGAACAGCTCCGCGATCCGGACCATCTCCCGCTCCCCCATCCCCTGGGTGGTCACCGCCGCCGTGCCCAGCCGGATGCCGCGCTGGTCCCCGTACGGCAGGGCGCAGGTGTCCAGGACGATCCCGGCCTCCGCCAGCCGGGCGCGCGCGGTCGCCCCGTCCAGCCCGAGCGGCGCGGGGTCGGCGCTGATCAGGTGCGTGTCGGTGCCGCCGGTCGTCAGCAGGAACCCGTGCGCCTCCAGCTCGTCGGCCAGCACCCGCGCGTTGGCGACGACCCGGTGGGCGTACGTGGTGAACGCGGCGCCGGCGGCCTCGCCGAAGGCGACGGCCTTGGCGGCGATGGTGTGCATCTGGGCGCCGCCCTGTGTGAAGGGGAACACCGCCCGGTCGACGCGCTCGGCGAACTCGGCGCCGCACAGGATCATCCCGCCGCGCGGACCGCGCAGCACCTTGTGGGTGGTCGCGCAGACGATGTCCGCGTACGGGACGGGGCTGGGGGCCGCGCCGCCCGCGACGAGCCCGATGGGGTGCGCGGCGTCGGCGATCAGGTACGCCCCGACCTCGTCGGCGATCTCCCGGAACACCGAGTACTCGGGGTGGCGGGGGTAACAGATCGAGCCGCACACGATCGCCTTGGGGCGGTGCGTCCGGGCGAGGTCCTGCACCTGCCGGTAGTCGATCAGGCCCGTCTCGGCCTCGACCCCGTACCCGACGAAGTCGAACCAGCGCCCCGAGAAGTTCGCGGGCGAGCCGTGGGTGAGGTGTCCGCCGTACGGGAGGCCCATGGCGAGGACGGTGTCCCCGGGGCGCAGCAGCGCGGCGTACGCGGCCAGCACGGCGGCGGATCCGGAGTGGGGCTGCACATTGGCGTGCTCGACGCCGAACAGGGCCCTGGCGCGCTCGACGGCGGTCCGTTCGGCGAGGTCCGCGTACTCGCAGCCGCCGTGGTGGCGGGCGCCGGGATAGCCCTCGGCGTACTTGTTGGCGAGCGCGGAGCCCAGCGCGGTGAGCACGGCGGGCGAGGTGAAGTTCTCGGCGGCGATCAGCTGGAGCGTGCCGGCCTGTCTGCGGGTCTCCCCCGCGAGCACGTCGGCCATCTGCGGGTCCTGCCGGCGCAGCAGGTCCGTCGGCTGGGTGATGACGCTCATGGCGCGACTCCCGAGGGGTGAACCGGTATCGCCACCCTATTCCCCGCCCGCCGCTCACGCCCGCCGGCCACGCCCGTCCGGCGCCCCCGCCGCCCCCGGGACCCCTAGGGCGCCCTACGGTGCCGTGACGGCCCTGCGGCGGCCTCCGGCCGCCGGACGGTCAGTGCGGCGCCGTGACGCCCGTCAGGGCCGTGACCACCGGGTCCAGCGCCTGGTTGATTTCGTCGCCGATCGAGCGGAAGAAGGTGATCGGGGCGCCGTACGGGTCGTAGACCTCGTCGGCGTCGGGGGACGGCGCCAGCAGCCACCCGCGCAGCGCGGCGGCGGCCCGGACCAGGGCCCGCGCCCGCTCGGCCATGCCGTCGTCCAGCGGCGGCAGCGTGGCCGGGTCTATCGCCCGTACCAGCCGGGTGAACTCCTTGAGCGTGAAGGTCCGCAGCCCCGCCGAGTGGCCCATCGAGATGACCTGCGCCCGGTGGTCACGGGTCGCCGTGAGGACCAGGTCCGCGCGTATGACGTGCTCGTCCAGCAGCTCCCGGCCGGTGAACCCCGTCGCGTCCGCGCCGAAGTCCGCGAGCACGGCCGCCGCGTTCGCCTCCATGGGCGCACCCTCGTGGCCCCACGTGCCGGCGCTCTCGACGATGAGGTCCCCGGTCACGAGACCGCCCAGCCGGTGCGTGAGCGCATGCCGCGTCAGCCGCTCGGTGATGGGCGAGCGGCAGACGTTGCCGGTGCTGACGTGGAGGATGCGAAAGGTCGCTCCCCCGGCCGGGGCCAGGGAGTGCCCGCTTGCTATGCCACGCCCCTCAGGGCTCACGGGGCCACCTCTAGGTCGGGTACGACCTCCCGCAGCTGCTCGGCGGTCAGCGCCCCCTCCCGCAGCAGGACGGGAACCTTCCCGGTGACGTCGACGATCGAGGACGGCTGGATCCCCGGGGTCGGGCCCCCGTCCAGGTACACCGACACCGAGTCGCCCAGCATCTCGCGCGCCGCGTCGCAGTCCTCCGGCGCCGGGTGCCCGGACAGGTTCGCCGAGGACACCGCCATCGGCCCGACCTCGGTCAGCAGCTCGATCGCGACGGGGTGCAGCGGCATCCGTACGGCCACGGTCCCGCGGGTCTCGCCCAGGTCCCACGCCAGCGACGGCTGGTGCTTGGCGACGAGCGTCAGCGCACCCGGCCAGAACGCGTCGACGAGCTCCCACGCCTGCTCGGAGAAGTCCGTGACCAGCCCGTGCAGGGTGTTCGGGGAGCCGATGAGGACGGGGGTGGGCATGTTGCGGCCCCGCCCCTTGGCGGCGAGCAGGTCACCGACCGCCTCCGCGCTGAAGGCGTCCGCGCCGATCCCGTACAGGGTGTCGGTGGGCAGCACGACGAGCTCGCCGCGGCGCACGGCGGACGCCGCTTCGCGCAGACCCGTCTTGCGGTCCGTCGCGTCGTTGCAGTCGTATCGCCGGGCCATCAGCGGGACTCCTCGTGCAGCAGGGGGGTGGCGGAAAGGGTCGCGTCCGTCACGGCAGGGCCTTGCGGGCGGTGGCGAAGCGCGGGCGGTTGTTGAGGTCCGGGTGGTCGGCCGCATCGGCCCAGCCCCGCTCCTCGGCGAAGATCCACGGCACCTGGCCGCCCTGGGTGTCGGCGTGCTCGATCACGACGATGCCGCCGGGCCGCAGCAGCCGGTGCGCGGTGCGCTCGATGCCGCGGATGGTGTCGAGGCCGTCCTCGCCGGAGAAGAGCGCCATCTCGGGGTCGTGGTCCCGGGCCTCGGGGGCGACGTACTCCCACTCGGTGAGCGGGATGTACGGCGGGTTGGAGATGACGAGGTCGACCTGCCCGTCCAGCTCGGGCAGCGCGCTGAGCGCGTCGCCCTGGTGGACGGTGACCCGGGAGCCCTCGGCGTTCTTGCGGGTCCAGCGCAGCGCGTCCTCGGACAGCTCGACGGCGTGCACGCGCGAGCGCGGCACCTCCTGCGCCATGGCCAGCGCGATCGCGCCGGAGCCGCTGCACAGGTCCACGATCAGCGGCTCGACTACGTCCATCGCGCGGACGGCGTGTATGGCCCAGTCCACGACGGACTCGGTCTCGGGCCGGGGCACGAACACCCCGGGCCCGACCTGGAGCTCCAGGTACCGGAAGAAGGCGCGGCCGGTGATGTGCTGGAGCGGCTCGCGCGCCTCGCGGCGGGCGACGGCCTCCCAGTAGCGGGCGTCGAAGTCCGTGTCCTTGACGTGGTGCAGTTCCCCCCGTTTGACGCCGTGCACGAAGGCGGCGAGCTCCTCCGCGTCGAAGCGCGGTGAGGGCACGCCGGCGGCGGCCAGCCGCTGGGTGGCTTGGGCCACCTCGGCAAGCAGCAAGTTCACGCTGGTCCTCCGGGCTGCTGTCGTACGGGGGGGTGGAGCGGGTGTCAGTGCGCGGCCGCGAGCTTCGCGGCGGAGTCGGTGTCGACGCAGGCTTGGATGATCGAGTCGAGGTCCCCGTCGAGCACCTGGTCCAAGTTGTACGCCTTGAAGCCGGTCCGGTGGTCCGAGATCCGGTTTTCCGGATAGTTGTACGTACGGATCTTCTCGGAGCGGTCCACGCTGCGCACCTGGCTGCGGCGCACGTCGGAGGCCTCCTGCTCGGCGGCTTCCTGGGCGGCGGCCAGCAGCCGCGAGCGCAGGATGCGCATGGCCTGCTCCTTGTTCTGGAGCTGGCTCTTCTCGTTCTGGCAGGAGGCGACCACACCGGTCGGGATGTGCGTGATGCGCACGGCCGAGTCGGTGGTGTTGACGGACTGGCCGCCGGGGCCGGAGGAGCGGTACACGTCGATGCGGAGGTCGTTCATGTTGATCTCGACCTCGACCTCCTCGGCTTCCGGGGTGACGAGCACGCCGGCGGCGGAGGTGTGGATGCGGCCCTGGGACTCGGTGGCCGGAACGCGCTGGACGCGGTGCACGCCGCCCTCGTACTTCAGGCGGGCCCACACGCCCTGGCCGGGCTCGGTCGCGCCGTTGCCGCCCTTGGTGCGGACGGAGACCTGGACGTCCTTGTAGCCGCCGAGCTCGGACTCGGTGGCGTCGATGATCTCGGTCTTCCAGCCCACGCGCTCGGCGTAGCGCAGGTACATGCGCAGCAGGTCGCCCGCGAACAGGGCCGACTCGTCGCCGCCCGCGCCGGCCTTGACCTCCAGGAGCACGTCCTTGTCGTCGCTGGGGTCGCGCGGAACGAGCAGCAGGCGGAGCTTCTCGGTGAGCTCCTCGCGCTGCGCGCTCAGTTCCTTGACCTCGGCCGCGAAGTCGGGGTCGTCGGCCGCGAACTCCTTGGCCGTCTCGATGTCCTCGGCGGACTGCTTCCATGCGCGGAAGGTCGCGACGATCGGGGTCAGCTCCGCGTAGCGCTTGTTGAGCTTGCGCGCGTTGGCCTGATCCGAGTGGACCGAAGGGTCGGCGAGCTTCTTCTCAAGATCGGCGTGCTCGCCGATCAGTTCCTCGACCGCCTCGAACATCGGGGGCTCCTGGGGTGAAAAGTGCGAAAAAGGGCTGCGGGACGACAAAGGCGCCGGTCCGGCCGCCCCCGTGTGGACAGGGAAACGACCGGGATCCGGCGCCGGAAGCGCGCTACTTCTGCGCAGCCTTGCCGAAGCGGGCCTCGAAGCGGGCGACACGGCCACCGGTGTCGAGGATCTTCTGCTTGCCCGTGTAGAACGGGTGGCACTCGGAGCAGACCTCGGCACGGATGGTGCCCTCGGTCAGGGTGCTACGAGTGGTGAACGACGCGCCGCAGGTGCAGCTGACCTGGGTCTCGACGTACTCGGGGTGAACTTCGCGCTTCAAGGTGTCTCCTAGATTCGGGAGGGCGCCGGGTCGCAGGAGCCGAATTGCGCACTGCGTGAACCGGGGCCGACAGACCAGTCTGCCAGGACCGGGCCGCCTGTCAAAATTCTGAGGACGCCTCCCTCAACGGGACGGGGACGGCATCTATTCCACCCCGCCCGCGGGCGCCCCTGACCTGCGACTACTGGACGATCGAGCCGGCCGTGCCCTTGTCGCCGGCGGAGTTCTCGGTGGCCTCGGCGGGGATCGGCTTGTCGGCCAGCAGCGAGTCCCAGACCAGCTTGGACTCCTTGGTGAGCGGGACCACGCGGTTGGGGTCACGCGGGTCGCCGGCCACCGGGAGGGTGATCATCTGCATGTCCTGGGCGTCGATGCCCTGGAGGCTCTGGGCGAAGCCCATGAGGGACTTCACGTCCCCGAGGGACTTGTCGGTCGTGATCGCCTTGGTGGCGGTGTCGGCGACGTCGAGCAGCCGCTTGGGGTTGTCGAACACCCCGATGCCCTTGACCTGCTTGATCAGGGCCTTGATGAAGGCCTGCTGGAGCTGTATTCGGCCCAGGTCGCTGCCGTCGCCGACGCTCTTGCGGGTCCGGACGAGGCCGAGGGCCTGCTCCCCGTTCAGCTTGTTGGTGCCCGCCGCCAGGTTGAGGTGGCTGGCGCCGTCCTTGATCGGCTTGGTGGTGGTGACCTCGACGCCGCCGAGCTTGTCGATGATCTTCTTGAAGCCGGTGAAGTCGACCTCGATGTAGTGGTCCATGCGGATCCCCGACATCTTCTCGACGGTCTTGACCGCGCAGGCGGCCCCGCCGACGGTGAACGACTCGTTGAACATCGCCCGCGAGCTGCCGGGGTCGGTCTTGCCCTCGGAGGTGGCGCAGGAGGGCCGTTTGATCATCGTGTCGCGCGGTATGGACACCACGCTGGCCTTCTGGTGGCCCTCGTACAGGTGGATGATCATCGCGGTGTCGGAGCGGGCCGAGCCGCCGTCGTCCCGGCCGTACTCGGAGTTCGCGCCGCCGCGGGAGTCCGAGCCGAGGACGAGGATGTCCATCGAGCCGTTGTCCACGTTCTGCGGGCGGTCGCTGCCGAGCGCCGCGTCGATGTCGACGGTCTTCAGGTTGCCGTTGAACTTGACGTAGTAGTACCCGAGCCCGGCGCCGCCGAGCAGGACCACGCCCGCGGCGCTCCACGCGGCGGCGCGGAGTGCCCTGCGGCGCGCGGGCGGTTTGCGCAGGCGCCGTGCGGCGGCGCGGCCGCCCCCCTGGCCGGTGCTGTCCTGGCTCATGCTCTCCTCGGTCCTGATCCGGTCCCCGGCCGCTAAGGCCTTTCTTCCCCCCGCTGTTCCGCTGACACAGACGGCTTCGGGGACCCCGGGGTTCCACCGCGGCCCGGGGGCCGGGCCCCCGCGGGCCCGGGCCGGACGGCCGGGGTACGGGGCCGGGGCCCGTACGGTGCGCCGCCCACCTGCGGCTTCGCGGGGCGGCGCGAGGAGACGTACGAGGATCCGCGCGGGTCAGGAATGTGGCGAAGCTCGCACTCCGGACACGGCGGGCACCCACAACGCGGGACCGCCCCCACCGCGGTTGCGGTGGGGGCGGTCCCGTTGGTGCGGCGCCGGCGGCGCGGCGGGCCCGGCGACGGTCAGTCGTCGTTCTTGCCCGCCGGGGTCGTCTTCGCGATCTGCATCAGGAACTCGGCGTTCGACTTCGTCTGCTTCATCTTGTCGAGCAGCAGCTCGATCGCCTGCTGCGAGTCGAGCGCGTGCAGCACCCGGCGCAGCTTCCAGACGATGGCGAGCTCCTCCGCGTTGAGGAGGATCTCCTCCTTGCGGGTGCCCGACGGGTCGACGTCGACGGCCGGGAAGATGCGCTTGTCGGCGAGCTTGCGGTCGAGCTTGAGCTCCATGTTGCCGGTGCCCTTGAACTCCTCGAAGATCACCTCGTCCATGCGCGAGCCGGTGTCGACGAGCGCGGTGGCCAGGATGGTCAGCGAGCCGCCGTCCTCGATGTTGCGCGCGGCACCGAAGAAGCGCTTCGGCGGGTACAGCGCGGTCGAGTCGACACCACCGGACAGGATGCGGCCGGAGGCGGGCGCCGCGAGGTTGTACGCGCGGCCCAGACGGGTGATGGAGTCCAGCAGGACGACCACGTCGTGACCCAGCTCGACGAGACGCTTGGCGCGCTCGATGGCCAGCTCGGCGACGGTGGTGTGGTCCTCGGCCGGGCGGTCGAAGGTCGAGGAGATGACCTCGCCCTTGACCGACCGCTGCATGTCGGTGACCTCTTCCGGACGCTCGTCGACCAGGACGACCATCAGGTGGCACTCGGGGTTGTTCGTGGTGATCGCGTTGGCGATCGCCTGCATGATCATGGTCTTGCCGGTCTTCGGCGGGGCCACGATCAGGCCTCGCTGGCCCTTTCCGATCGGCGACACGAGGTCGATGATGCGGGTCGTCAGCACGCCCGGGTCGGTCTCCAGACGGAGCCGGTCCTGGGGGTACAGCGGGGTCAGCTTCTGGAACTCCGGGCGGCCGCGGCCGGATTCGGGCGCCATGCCGTTCACCGAGTCCAGGCGCACCAGGGCGTTGAACTTCTCGCGGCGCTCGCCGTCCTTGGGCTGGCGCACGGCACCGGTGGTGTGGTCACCCTTGCGCAGGCCGGCCTTGCGGACCTGGGCGAGGGAGACGTACACGTCGTTGGGGCCGGGCAGGTAGCCCGAGGTCCGGATGAACGCGTAGTTGTCGAGGATGTCGAGGATGCCCGCGACGGGGATCAGCACGTCGTCGTCGGCGACCTGCGGCTCGTTCGGGGCGAACTCGTCGCGCCCGCGACGGCCTCGGCGGTCGCGGTAGCGGCCGCGACGGCCGCGACGGCCGTCCTCGTCGAAGTCGTCCTGCGGGCCGTTGTCCTGGGGACCCTGACGGTCCTGACGGCTCTGCTGGCCCTGACGGCCGCCCTGCTGCTGGCGGTCGGCGCGGTCGGCGCGGTCCTGACGACCGCCCTGACCCTGGCCCTGGCCCTGACCGGCCTGGCCCTGGCCGCCCTGGCCCTGACCGCCCTGGTCGTCGGCCTTGGCACCGCGCTCGCGGCGGCTCTGGCGGTCGCCGCGCTCACCGCGCTCACCGCGGCCCTGGCGGTCACGGCGGCCGCGGCCCTCGCCGGCCTCCTGGCCCTGCGGGGCGGAGACGGCGGTGGCGGCCTCGGCCTTGGTCTCGGCCGGCGCGGCGGCGGCCGGCACGGTCTCGGTCTTCTGCTCGACCTGCACGGCGGCGGGGGCCGAGGACTCCGGGCTGCCGGAGGGGGCCGTGGCCCGACGGCGGCGGCGCTCGCCGGCCGGAGCGTCGTCGCTGGCCGGCTGGCCGGGGATCTCGATCTGCGCCTGCGCGGCGGGCTTCGAGGCGGGCGCCTGCTCGGCGGCCTCACCCGTTCGGGCCTTGCTGGTGGCGCGGCGCTTCGGCTTGGCCTCGGCGGTGTCCGCGGTGGAGGCGGCCTTGGGGGCACTGCCGCCACCCGCCTGCGTCTCCTTGATGACCTCGATCAGCTGGCTCTTGCGCATCCGCGCGGTGCCCCTGATTCCGAGGCCCGACGCGACCTGCTGCAGCTCGGCCAGGACCATGCCCTCAAGGCCGGTGCCGGAGCGGCGGCGCTTGGGTGCGGCGCCCGCGGCGGGGGCACTGGTGTCGACGTTGGTGTCGGCAGCGCCCATCAGATCGGTGGTGTCGCTCACGAAGGGTCCTTCCCTGGAGCGGACGTCGGCCTGTCTGGCTCGGCGACCGGTTGTGCTGTCCGACGACGGCCCTAGGTGTGGACCGTGCCGGGGCGGTGGTCCGCCGGTAGAAATACGGCGGAAAGAAACGTGCGTGGGTGGTTCCGGCGAGAAGCCCCCGAGCTGAAAGCGTGGGAATGTCACGCCGATTCCGGAGCGTGCCCGAAACTGCTGGCAGCGATCAAAGCAGTCGGGGAGGCTCCCGGAAGAAAGGTGGTCCCGGATGGGGACACTGAGCACCGAGCCATGGCGGCTTCGGATGCGCACTTGAGATTAACACTACCGGATCCAAAAGATATTCCCCCTCTCAATCACCGGCAATCGCGCCTTCCGGGCGGGCGGCCTGCCCTGACCGCCCGCTTTCACGGCGCACCCTGACGGCCTAGCCGCCCTGGGTGCCCAGCGGAAGGACACTCGCGCCCGCGGCGTCGAGGGCCAGCCTGTTGGCCGCCCACCCCTCGCCCGCGAGCTGCGCGACCTTGTCGGCCGCACCGTTGTCGGCCAGCGCGAGGACCGTGGGGCCCGCGCCGGAGATGACCGCGGGGATGCCGTCCGCCCGCAGCCGGTTGACGAGTGCCACGCTCTCGGGCATCGCCGGGGACCGGTACTCCTGGTGGAGCCGGTCTTCGGTCGCGGGGAGCAGCAGCTCGGGACGCCTGGTCAGGGCTTCGACGAGCAGGGCCGCGCGGCCCGCGTTGGCGGCCGCGTCCACGTGCGGGACGTTGCGCGGCAGCAGGCCGCGCGCGGTCTCGGTGAGGACGGGCTTGGAGGGGACGAAGACCACCGGAACGATGGAATCCGAGGGCTCCATCCTGATGGCCTTGGCGCTGCCGCCGTCCGTCCACGCCAGGGTGAATCCACCGAGCAGACAGGCCGCGACGTTGTCGGGGTGGCCCTCGATCTCGGAGGCGAGTTCCAGCAGCGCCGCGTCGTCGAGCCTGGCCTCGCCGCCTATGGTCACGGCGCGGGCGGCGACGATTCCGGCGCAGATGGCGGCGGAGGAGGAGCCGAGGCCGCGGCCGTGCGGGATGCGGTTGGCGCAGACGACCTCAAGGCCGCGCGGCTGACCGCCCAGCAGGTCGAACGCGGTGCGCATGGAACGTACGAGGAGGTGGCTCTCGTCGCGCGGCAGGGTGTCGGCGCCCTCGCCCGCGATGTCGATGTTCAGGCCGGAGTCGGCCACCCGGACGACCACGTCGTCGTAGAGCCCCAGGGCCAGACCGAGGGCGTCGAAGCCGGGGCCGAGGTTGGCACTGCTGGCGGGGACGCGCACCCGTACGGCGGCGGCGCGGAACGCGGGACCTGCCATCGGTTGATGACACTCCTTGTGACTGTGCGAGATCGGGTGACGGGCGGGATCTTCGCTGCGAATGTACTGGAGAACGTACGACACCCGAAGGCCCTTGGGGCAGCACCGCGGTCATATGCGCGGTGGCGGATGTAAGTACAGCGTATCGAAGGAAGGTTCTCTCGCGACATAGGGCGCACGGGAGGCGCACGATGCGTGTCGGCCCCTCCGCGCGGATCCGGCCGTTCCGCCTTCACTTCTGGTGGACTTCTGGTGGACTTCTGGTGCTTTACGGGGCGAGTTGCCGGATTCCGGCGGGCGTGCGGAGTCATCTCCGCGCCTGCCGGAACCCGGCAACGGGGTTACCGCGTCAGACCAGGCCGAGACGGACCGCGGCGGCCTCGGCGTCGACCGGGACGGTGATCGGCTGCGGGGCGCCGGCGACGGCCCAGTCGGGGTCCTTCAGACCGTTGCCCGTGACGGTGCACACGATCTTCTGGCCCGGGTCGACCAGGCCGAGCTCGGCGGCCTTGAGCAGACCGGCGACCGAGGCGGCCGAGGCGGGCTCGACGAAGACGCCCTCTTGGGCGGCCAACAGCCGGTACGCCGCCAGGATCTGGCGGTCCGTCACCTCGTCGATGAAGCCGCCCGACTCGTCCCGCGCGGCCAGGGCGTAGTCCCAGGAAGCCGGGTTGCCGATCCGGATCGCCGTGGCGATGGTGTGAGGCTCCTTGACGACCTCGCCGCGCACGATGGGCGCGGAACCGGAAGCCTGGAAGCCCCACACGCGGGGCGTACGGGAGGCCAGGCCGTCGGCCTTGTACTCCTTGAAGCCCTTCCAGTACGCGGTGATGTTGCCGGCGTTGCCGACGGGCAGCACATGGATGTCGGGGGCGTCGCCGAGCGCGTCGACGATCTCGAACGCGGCCGTCTTCTGGCCCTCGATGCGCACCGGGTTCACGGAATTGACCAGCGCGACCGGGTAGTTGTCGGACAGCGCGCGGGCGAGGTCGAGGCAGTCGTCGAAGTTGCCGTCCACCTGCAGGATCTTGGCGCCGTGCACCAGGGCCTGGCCCATCTTGCCCAGCGCGATCTTGCCGCGCGGCACGAGCACCGCGCAGACCATCCCGGCGCGCACCGCGTAGGCGGCGGCCGAGGCGGAGGTGT
This sequence comes from Streptomyces goshikiensis, assembly GCF_014650555.1. Classification (GTDB taxonomy): domain Bacteria; phylum Actinomycetota; class Actinomycetes; order Streptomycetales; family Streptomycetaceae; genus Streptomyces; species Streptomyces goshikiensis. The sequence continues at coordinate 412,717 of NZ_BMVE01000001.1, forward strand.
TGCCGGTGGAGGCGCAGATGACGGCCTTGGCGCCCTCCTCCTTGGCCCGGGTGATCGCCATGGTCATGCCGCGGTCCTTGAAGGACCCCGTCGGGTTCGCGCCCTCGACCTTGAGGTGCACCTCGCAGCCGGTGCGCTCGGAGAGCACCTGCGCCGGGACGAGGGGAGTACCGCCCTCACGGAGCGTGACCACCGGGGTCGTGTCCGTCACCGGCAGGCGGTCCCGGTACTCCTCGATGATGCCGCGCCACTGGTGGGTGCGATTGCTGCTCATGGGTCCTTTACTCCCCTTCAACGCGCATGATGCTGGCCACACCGCGGACGGTGTCCAGCTTCCGCAGCGCCTCGACGGTCCCGGAGAGGGCGGCGTCGGGGGCGCGGTGGGTAACGACGACGAGGGAGGCCTCATTGCCGACCCCGTCCGGACGTCCTTGCTGGCGGACAGTGTCGATCGACACACCGTGCTCCGCGAACGTCGTCGCCACCTGGGCGAGGACGCCCGGCTTGTCGGCCACGTCGAGGCTGATGTGGTACCGGGTGACGACGTCGCCCATCGGGCTGACCGGCAGCTGGGTGTACGCCGACTCGCCGGGCCCCGTTGCCTCGGCGATCTTGTTGCGGCAGACGGCGACGAGGTCGCCGAGGACCGCGGACGCGGTCGGCGAACCGCCCGCGCCCGGGCCGTAGAACATGAGCCGCCCGGCGGCCTCCGCCTCGACGAAGACGGCGTTGTACGCCTCGCGGACGGAGGCGAGCGGGTGGCTGAGCGGGATCATCGCCGGGTGCACGCGGGCGGTGACGGACGCGCCGTCGGCGGCACGCTCCAGGATGGCCAGGAGCTTGATGGTGCAGCCCATCCGCTTGGCGGAGGCGAAGTCGGCGGCGCTGACCTCGGTCATGCCCTCGCGGTAGACGTCGTCGAGGCGGACCCGGGTGTGGAAGGCGATGCCGGCCAGGATCGCGGCCTTGGCGGCGGCGTCGTAGCCCTCGACATCGGCGGTGGGGTCGGCCTCGGCGTACCCGAGGGCGGTGGCCTCGTCGAGCGCCTCCTGGTAGCCGGCTCCCGTCGAGTCCATCTTGTCGAGGATGAAGTTCGTCGTGCCGTTGACGATGCCCATCACCCGGTTGATCTTGTCGCCCGCGAGGGACTCGCGCAGCGGGCGGACCAGCGGGATGGCGCCGGCGACGGCGGCCTCGTAATAGAGGTCCAGGCCGTGCCGCTCGGCGGCGGCGTGCAGCGCGGCGCCGTCCTGGGCGAGCAGCGCCTTGTTGGCCGAGACGACGGAGATGCCGTGCTCGAAGGCGGTGGTGATCAGGCCGCGGGCCGGCTCGATGCCGCCGATGACCTCGATGGCGACGTCGATGTCACCCCGTTTGAGGAGGGCGGTCGCATCGGTGGTGATCAGCGCGGGATCGATGCCCTCGCGCACCTTCGAGGGGCGGCGCACGGCCACGCCGGCGAGCTCGACGGGCGCGCCGATCCTCTGCGTGAGGTCGTCGGCGTGCGTCGTCATGATGCGCGCCACCTCTGAGCCGACCACTCCACAGCCCAGCAGCGCCACCTTCAGCGGACGCGTACGCATCATTCGACCTACGCCTTTCGATCTTCCATCGCTCCCGGTGCGCGTTTTGCGCACCGGGTGTCACCCAGTCTCACTCAATGGACAGCAGTTTCCATCCTCGGTCCATTGAGTGAGACACCTATTTCATCATCCGAGGTCGAGGCGCAGGAGATCTTCCTCCGTCTCGCGCCGGACGATCACGCGCCCCTGTCCGTCGCGCACGGCGACGACGGGCGGGCGGAGCGCGTGGTTGTAGTTGCTGGCCATCGACCGGCAGTACGCCCCGGTGGCCGGCACCGCGAGGAGGTCACCGGGCGCGAGGTCCGCCGGCAGGAACGCGTCCTTGACGACGATGTCGCCGCTCTCGCAGTGCTTGCCGACGACGCGGACGAGCATGGGCTCGGCGTCGGAGGTACGGGAGACCAGGGTGACCGCGTACTCGGCGTCGTAGAGGGCCGTACGGATGTTGTCGGACATGCCGCCGTCGACGGAGACGTACGTCCGCAGCCCTTCGAGGGGCTTGATGGTCCCGACCTCGTACAGCGTGAAGGCGGTGGGGCCCACGATCGCGCGCCCCGGCTCGACGGAGATCCGCGGGGCGCGCAGGCCCGCCGCCTCGCACTCGCGGGCGACGATCTCGTGCAGCGCCTTGGCGATCTCGTGCGGCTCGCGCGGGTCGTCGGCGGAGGTGTAGGCGATGCCGAGCCCGCCGCCGAGGTCGATCTCGGGGAGTTCGACGCCGTGCTCGTCGCGCACGGCGGCCAGCAGCCGTACGACGCGCTTGGCGGACACCTCGAAGCCGGCCATGTCGAAGATCTGGGAGCCGATGTGGGAGTGGACGCCGAGCAGCTCCAGGCTGTCGTGCCCGAGGGCACGCCGGACCGCCTCGGCGGCGGAGCCGTCGGCGACGGCGATGCCGAACTTCTGGTCCTCGTGCGCGGTGGCGATGAACTCGTGCGTGTGCGCTTCGACGCCGACGGTCACCCGGATCTGCACGGGCTGGCGCACGCCGCGCTCCCGGGCGATGTGCGCGACGCGGGCGATCTCCTGGAAGGAGTCGAGCACGATGCGCCCGACGCCCGCCTCGACGGCGCGGGTGACCTCGGCGACGGACTTGTTGTTCCCGTGGAAGGCGATCCGCGCGGCGGGCATCCCGGCGGCGAGGGCGGTGGTCAGCTCCCCGCCGGAGCACACGTCGAGGTTGAGCCCCTCTTCCTTCAGCCACTTCACGACGGCCTTGGAGAGGAACGCCTTGCCGGCGTAGAACACGTCGGCGTCCGGCCCGAAGGCGTGCGCCCAGGCGCGGCAGCGGGCCCGGAAGTCCTCCTCGTCGAGGAAGAAGGCCGGGGTGCCGAACTCCTGCGCGAGCTCGGTCACCGGTACGCCGCCCACGCTCACGACGCCGTCCTCGCCGCGGCCGACGGTGCGCGACCAGACCTTCTCGTCGAGCGCGTTGAGGTCGGCGGGCGGCGGGGAGTAGTGCCCCTCGGGCAGGACGTCGGCGTGGCGGGGCCCGGCGGGGTGCGCGGAACGGCTCATCGGAATCTCTCTTCACTGATCACAGGCTGATCACAGGCAGTCGGGAGCGTCTATGCCGAGCAGGGCCAGGCCGCCGGCCAGCACCGTCCCGGCGGCTTCGGCAAGAGCCAGCCGGGCCCGATGGGCGGCCGAGGGTTTCTCGTCCCCCTTGGGCAGGACGCGGTACTGGAAGTCGAGCAGGGCGTCGGCCAGCTCGACGAGATGCCGCACGACCCGCTCGGGCGCCCGGTGGTGCGCGGCGGCTTCGAGCACGAGCGGGTGGTCGAGCAGCCCCCGCACCACCGCCCCGCCCTCGCCGCCCACGGGCCCGGGCTCGGCGGAGAACCCCAACTGCGCGGCGTTGACGGTGAGGGCCCGGCTGCGGGCGTGGGCGTACCGGACGCGGAAGAACTCGTTGGCGGCCTCGTCCTGGAGGAGCAGCCGCGGGGAGAAGACGGCCGTCTCGTGCGGCGCCACCGCGAGCATCGCCCAGGCGGCGGCGTCGGCCCCGTACAGGGCGACGACCCCCCGGTCCCGCCGCGCGAGCGGCGCAACGGAAAGCCTGCCGCCACCCTCCTGCCCCTGGCTCCACAGGATCCGCCGCACGGCGTCCCCCACCACCCGCGCCCGAAGCTCCCCGTCGGGCGACGCGAACCCGTACCGCGCCCCGCGCTCGCGCACCTCGCGCACCAGCTCGGCGGCGGACCGCTCGGCCAGTACGAAGTTCAGGAACCCGGCGCCGGTGATCTCGACGCGCTCGATGCCGGGGACCCCGGCCAGCATCCCGGCGATCACCCGGGCCACCTCGGCGGGAGCCGTCCCGGCCCGCTTGGCGATCTGGAAGGCGACGGCGGTGGCGTACTCCCCCACCCCACCGGGCCGCGTCCGGTCGACGACCACCCGCTCCGGAACCCCGGTCCCGGCCGGCAGCTCACCCTCCTCGACGGCGCGGCGCACGGCGCGCACGACGGTACGGGAGAGGTCAGCGGGGGTCACGGGACCCAGCCTAGGGGAGAGACCCCCGCGTCACGCGAAGGGTTTCGCCATGTGAACACCACCACCCACCACCACAGGAAAGCCGCCCCCACGACTCCCCCTACGACTTCCCCTCGCCCTCCCCCTCACCCTCGCCCTCACCCTCTGCCTCTCCCGGCGGGAGCTCCTTTCCGCTCCCACCGGTCCTTCCTCTCGACCAGCCGGCGCACGACACGCACCAACTCGGCGGGCTCGAAGGGCTTCGCGATGAACGCGTCCACCCCGGCGGCGATGCCGGCCTCCACCTCGTTCTGCGTACAGGCGCTCACGATCGCGAGCGGCAGATGCCGCGTCCGCGGATCGGCCCGCAACCGCGCGGCGGCCCCGAACCCGTCGAGCCGCGGCATGACCACATCAAGGGTGATCACATCCGGACACACCCGGTGGACCATGTCCAGGCACTCGACACCATCGTTCGCGGTCACGACCTCGAAGCCCTCCAGCTCGAGATTGACCTTGATCAGCTGCCGGATGACCTTGTTGTCGTCGACAACAAGCACCCGGCCCGAGACGCCTGGCACAACTCGAGAGTAGGTCCGGGGCGGCCCCCGCGTCCGGGTTTTTGCCACTTCCACCCCCTCAGAGCGACCCACTTCCCCCAGCCCCGCAATCCGTTCCTGATCACCCCGCGGAAGCTGGTAGTGTTCAACCCGTCGCCGCAACGCGAACGACACGCCCCCGTAGCTCAGGGGATAGAGCAACGGCCTCCGGAGCCGTGTGCGCAGGTTCGAATCCTGCCGGGGGCACTTCGCAAGAAGTGCCCAAAGACCCCGCCATCAGCGGCAACGCTGAGACCGGGGTCTTCGCGTATGCGCAGCCATGTGCCAAGCGATGCAGCCCCATGACAGCCTCTGCGGCCTATTCGCGGCCTGGACCTCTCCACAACTCCCCAGGTCAGCCAGGGAAACACGAAGGCCCCCGGGTTTCCCCAGGGGCCTCGGGCCACAACGGCCCACCTCTCACTCGTACTCGCGGAGCAGCTCCTCGATCCGCCGGTTGCCGACCTCCTGGCGGCCGTCGAGGCACTTGGCGTACCGGCCGAGCAGGACCTCCACACTGTTGCCCGCTCGCGCCGCAACCTCGGTCGGGTCGACGCCCGCGTTGAGCCAGGCAGAGAGAGCGGAGTGCCGAAGGTCATACGGTCGCCGCGCGAGCGGGGACGCGACGACGGCCGGCGGCAGAGCCAGGAGCCGCGCCTCCTGCCAGGCCCGGTAGTACGTCGAAGACGACACCACTCCCCCACACTCGCTGAAGAAAAGCCGCCCGTCCTCGGCCGCCCCGAAGGTGTCGATGTGCCTCTGAAGGACGGAGACGAGCTGGGGCGGGATCAGCACACGCCGCACCTCCTTGGCGGGCCGGTTCTTTCAGCCCGCGGTCGTCGTGGCTCTCCCCTGAATCGGTCCACCTCTGGCCCGCACTGGGTCGAGTCCGGTGGAGCACAGCGGTTCCCCAACCGGATTCCGGCAGCGTCAGATCCGACTCGACCAGCCCCACGACCTCGGCCGACTGGAAGCCCCCGGAGTACATCCCGGCGTACGTCGACTCCATAGGGCATGCCCGTCTGGTCATCGACATGCTGGTCGGCGCGTTGCAGCGGCTGCTGGTCTCCCCCGAACAGGGCTACATGATCAGCCAGCACGTCCCGAACAGCGTGGCCGAGGCCTACGAACGACCGTGCCGGCATGGCTTCAGGCGCGTAGCCAGACACGTCGGTGACGAGCGACGCTGTGTACGTGCTCCACCTGCTCCGGAGTGAGCTTTCCGGCGAGCGGGCCCAGAGCCGCCACTTCCCTCTCCTGGTAGATGCGGACGGCATACTGCGTCGCTGCTCGGTTCAGGGATGCGATGCCGACGAAGACCAGGACCGGTTCGACGGGCACCTCGAAGGCGCAGTACCGCCCCAGCACCCGCCGCACGAAGTCCGCCTCTGCCCGGCTCGCCGCAGCGTACGGCCGTGGCTTCCCGCCGTTGACTTTGGCCATCGAGTCGCCGACCCAGACCGAGGCGCCCTGGTGGTTCTTGGTGTTGATGCTGAACACGCCGCCGGGGCCGATCAGCAAGTGGTCGATGTCTCCGCCGTTGCTCTTCTCGACGCCGTGAAGCACCCGCCAACCGAGTGGGGACAGGCGTTCCAGCTCGCGTCCCACCCGTCGTTCGCCTTCCAGGCCGGCGTACCAGCTGTCCCACTCCGAGGACTGCCGCAGTAACTTCGCCTTGAGCCGTTGAACTGTCGACGGACCTCGCTCGGCGATCATCCCGACGACCCGGGAGCCGGGCCGGTTCCTGGCCAAGTCCTCACTAGGGCTGAGGGGTGGGAGAGGCGCCGGCCGTTCGGATCGGTGTTTCGGGGTCGCGTGAGTGGGATGTCCAGGCTGCCGAGAAGGAGCCGCAGGGCGGGGTCCGCGAGGAGACGAAGGGGTGGAGCTGACAGAAAGCCCCTCTCCGAGGTGATGCTGAAGAAGAGCCAAAACCTCGTCCTGATACTTCCGAACCTTGATCGTCACGGTCATCGTCGCTCGATCCGCCCAAGCGACAGCGGTTCCGTCCGGCAGGTTCACATAGAGCCGATCCTTGCCATGCCTCTTCCACGGATGCACCGTCAGATCGCTCATCAGTCGCCCCCCCCTGCGTGCCGTCGCCACACATATGCCAGCAGCTGGTGGCTGGGTCGGCAAGACCGCCGATGACAGAGCGAGCTGTTACAGGTTTCTCTACCTCATCAAGCACCCGGCTGCGCTCCGCTCCGCCGCCGGCCGCCCCTGCAAGGCGGGATAGGCCAAACGGCATGAGGCAGTCCCATACGGCCGGCGGTGCCATCACTCACCGACATGCCTCCGGCGGGGGCGCTCCGACTCCGGGATGGCGGGGGCACCGTTAGCGGGGGCCGGCCCGTGGAGGGTTGAGGCGGGGAACTCCCATCCCGTCTGCCGTCGGCCCAGGACAAGCCGAGCAGCCACGGCAGACGGGATGGGAGTTGGGGTAAGTGGTGGGCGACGATGGCGGGCCGCCTGACTCTGACGGCCCTGCCAAGGTGTCCCCCAGTTAGCTAGACCGAATCACTGCGTTTCTGCTTCAACTGGTACGCGTACCCACGACCAGCTGTTCCAGGCTTATGCTCGATTTCGCCCGCCTCGATCAAACTCTCGAAGATCTTCTTCATCTTGCTTTCGCTTCCGATGCCAGTCATCTTGCGAGCCTGTTCATTTCTGATTGACTCGCTGCTGTTCAGATACTCAACGACCTGCTGGGCGGGAGAAGCGAGGCTCTCATGTCGAACGACTACGAGGACCGAATTTTCTCCTTCTTCGATGATGGGAGACCGAAGGTTCAGCTTCTTCATCGATTCGAAGGCAGTGTTTAGGCCTTCGCCTACATCCTTATTTGGAGGATTCGGGAAGCGGTTTAGATGGCGAACCAGGTAGGGATTTCTACTGAGGCGCTCGTCGAGAATATTGCTGGTTGTGATGTGGCCAGGAAGTCGCCCAGGGCTCTGGATCTCGATTCGATTCTCAAAGATTCGAATGTGAATGTCGTCCGTTACTGAATAGTCTCGATGCAGGACGGCATTTGCGATGATCTCATGCAGGGCTTCGTGTGGGTACTTGACGCTTCGAAGGCCATCCTCGTCAAGATAGGCTGCCGCAGCGACGATCTCGACAGTCTTGTCGACAGCGTCGTAGATCTGCTTGTAGAGGGCTCCCTCGACGGTGACCGGGTCTTCCACCAGCCTGTCTCGGGACTGTTCCTCGCTGCTGTACCTGTAAATCTTGATGCCGCATCGCTTCGGGAGGCAGGCCTGGGGTTCATCAGCGAAGAGAAGGGCCGCGGCTACGACCGGTTTTCCTGATGCCAGAAGATGTTGCTTCCTGAGGTAAGTCTCGGGCTCTGCGACGGGAACAGCGCTAAGCAGGTACTCGATAATTGCTTCCGAGTTCGTTACGACGTCTACATCGATTGGTAGGGTCTCGGATTCGAACGATTCAAGCCCTTTTTGTCTGCGTAGGGCGGTAAGTGCATCCTCGGAAATTACGGGAGTATTCTGAGCGCTAAGGCGTTTGTATATTTTTCCGTCGGCTGTCTTTCGGATGGCGCGAGATTTCCTCGCGTTGATGTGCAGAACATATCCTGGCAGTTGATCTGCAAGGAGAAACTCTGCATCAAGGTCCGTTCCGAAAGGAGAGACGTCCTCAAGTGCATGGATTAGCTGATTTGCATCTTCGGGGTCACTGAAACCATCCCATTGAAAGCCTGGCGATCGCTCGCCTATGCCAACGTAGAGGTCTCCGCCATCTGCGTTACAGAAAGCAGATACGGCTCGAGCCACTTTTGCTGGCGCGATTCTCTTGTCCTTGAAGTCGAGGAAATGTCCCTCTTGTCGTTCAAGGAGTGTAGCTGCCTGATCTGCTGAGATGGTTACCGTCTCGAACAATTCCCCCCCTGGGTTATTTGTTCAGGGTTTTCGGGCGCCGTGGGTTCCCGCGCGCGACTGTTGGACGCTGCACGCCCCACTCTATGCGTCGCAGCTTGGTTTCACCGGGCCTCTGGATGGGGTTGATTGCCGGCGATGAGGTGGGATCGGATACCTGCACCGTCTCCCGTGGTAGCTCTGCTGGTGGGGAGCGTCACCCTTGCACTCGGGCGACGATGCCGCTCCGTCGCACCAGCCTTTGAGTGACGCAGCAGGGGCCTCGGTACGGCAGCGGCGTACTGCAACCACAACAACCGAGCCTGACTGGTAACGAATGGGCGAGGCCGTGAAGCGGCCGGTATGACCGCCGCTGACCGGTCTGGCTAGAGCTACGGATCAGAAGGTCGGCCGTGCCAGACGCATGCCAGGTAGGGCGGGGAACAGCGCTCAACGGCGGGGGCCAGGGCGAGCCCTAAGGTTCGCACGGTTCGCGTGGTCGGTTGATACGAATCCGGCTGACCGCTGATCAACACCGTTAGAGCTGGCTCCCGTTGGAGCTGTGCACAAGTGGTTCGTGGTGGTGCCAGATGAGGTAGCGGTCTTCGTGGCGCAGTTCCGCGGAGCCCCACTCGATGCGCATGATGCCGCGTTCCATGGAGCACGCATAGGCGACGAGGACTAGGCGGACGTCCTCAGGGAGAAGTCCGAGGTCTGGATGAGCCTCGGGCCCGTCTAGTTCCTCCAGGCCGAAGTCGAAGGCTTGCTGCATCGGCTCCGGTCCATGGCGGCGTATGAGGTCTGCACGGAAGCCGACAGCCTTACGCAGTCGGGCGGCAGTGACGGGCACGTCCTTCTTCGCGTAACGGATCGGGTAGATCACTTGGCCGCCGACAATCATCACCGTACGCCCCTGCAAGCGGACGGGGGTGGCATCACCGATGGAAGCTAGGCCTGCTGCCAGCTCCTCGTACTGCACGGCGTGCAGGCCGTGGCCATACGCCTCCAGCGTCTGAGTGTGGACACCTTCATGTCCGTGGCGAGCCCTGTCGTGGGCTCTTACGAGGCAATGCGGAATCACCTCGGCAAGCTGGTCGGCCACGTCCCCGAAGGTTGTGCGTGCCCATGAAGTCGCTGTGCCCAAGACGTACCGCCCTCCCCTGGTGGCGCCGAAGCGCCGAGCAGCATCCCCACAAACCGTGCTTCCTGGAACGGAGCTACGCAAGAGGGCCTGGGGACTCAGCACTCAGGCCGAGGGCCGAGACTGGGTGGCAGTAGTCGCCAACGCAAGCCACAACCACGATGCGATCTGGCCTAAACCAGACAGGCCGAATAGTTGATTTCAGGCCACGCTCGCCGCCACTTCTGATCTCCCGGCAAGCAGGCAACACCTTTAAGATCCGTGCATGACCCAAGAGAAGCTTGGAAAGATCCTAGGTTCAGTGGCGAAGAGGATGCGAGCCGACTTTGAACAGTCTCAGAACTTTAATCACAACGGCGAAGCCGGCACGTCGCGCGAGGTCCTCATCCAGCAGTTTCTTTCTGGATATCTACCGACTCACGTCGAAGCGGTTCACAATGTAGAGGTCATCGCAACGAATGGCGACGTATCGCCGCAGTCTGACATTGTCCTCATTGATCGCGGAACACCCCCATTTACCAGCCTTCAGGGTTTCCGCATCATCCCGAATGAATGCGTGTACGGCGTAGTCGAAGTCAAGACCAAGCTCGATCGGACACAACTCACGGATGCCTGCAGCAAGATCAGCAGGATGCGCAAGATGCCCAAGACGGCATACCGGCCGATCTCTGGGATCATCCCTCGCTCCACTAAGGCATACGGCGAGAGATATGACTTCTTCCCGACGTCGGGCATGGTTGTCGCGTTCGACAGCCTCAAGTTGGAGACCATCGGAGCCCATCTTGTGGACTGGTGCCGAAGCCGAAACCCTATTGAGTGGCCGGACAGCGTGTGGGTTGCGGGCAAGGGGCACTTGCAGTGGGGAGATGCCCGCACGGGTTCACTCTTCAGGTCTCCGGTGGCGGGCGCGTCGCTTTTCCAGGTAGATGCCGAACCAGAACAAGACATCTTGCTTGCACTGGCTCTTCATCTCAACATCCATTTCTCAGACGCATGGATGAATCCTCTCGACCTCATCCCCTATTCTGGCGCCACACCATTGGGGCAGCTATCCAGGCATTGGACGATTTAGCGAGCATGCGCTAGCTCCTCTCCCCTGCTAGCAACGCGGCGGCGGAGAGGAGCTAGCTGCGGTTGCGACCGCCCTAAGGAACTAGCGATCCAACGAAACGGCCATCGTCGGATCGGTATACCACCTCGACGTCATATCGATCGAGCAGCGTATACACGTCGGGCGCGGGAGCCGCAGGCAGCAGGATGGCACGCTTGGGCTCACCCTCATGTTCCGGCGTCTTGACGTAGCGGCTGTAGTCGAGGATCTGGCCCAGGGCCATCCGGATGTCCTCTCGCGAGTTCGATCCCTTCGCCTCGTACAGCACGTGATCCGTCGCGTCATAAAGGTCGGTACGGAGCGTTGAGGTGAGGCCCTTCACCTTGATCTGAAAGGCACCGGTTTGGTGTCCGGCAGACTCCAGGTGCGCCTTGTAGGCCTGCGTCAGTTCAGCCTCATGCCGGACGGCAACCGTGGCGGCCGTGGCAGCACGAATGCTCAGCTTGGTGCCGAATGCCTCAGGAACCACAAAGGTGCCGCTGGTCTCCGCGTTGGGAGCCGCCTTCCGTCCGGTAGTCCCCTTGCGGACGCGCTGCTTGGGAAGCGGCAGAGCGCCACTTGTCGCCGGTTCTGACTGGAACATCGCCGCGGTGACGGCCTGAAAGGGAACGAGCTCGGCAATGGTCTCTTCGGCAACAGGGATCACGTCTTGCGCGGCATGCTGGACAGCACCTTCGGGGCGCAGCCGGAACACAACGACACTGCGTTCCTCGCCGTCCTCACCATGGACTCTGCGCCACACATACGGCTGCATGCCGTCCAGCGTGAACATCCCTAGGTATCGGTGCGTCTTCGTGTCGCTTCCAGGCAGCTTGCCGACCCGCGTGAATACGCGGAGTACCCGTTCCTGCTCCGCGTGCCGCAGAATCGCCCGGTTACCTGAGCCTGCGACTCCGTCAAAGGTCTGGTCGCCAGACTTGCCGGCACCGGTGTACTCGAAGACAGGCCCAAGCTCGTCTTCCTCAGCCAACCAGCCGTCGTAGTAGCCAGCCTGCTCACCGACGTCCGGGTCCGAGTAGAGGTTGACGCTGTGCATGTCGTCAGAGGGACAGATCCCTCCCTGCGGGCTTCCCCCGAACGCTGCACGGATCTCAGTGCGTGTGCGCACGTCGCCGGGGTTGATCACTTCAACGCTAGCGGTCATGGGTTGACCCTAGATCACCGCACTGACAGCTTCACCAGCATTGCATCGAGGGAGCAGCAGGCCCATCACAGTCGAATCCATAAGGACCACCAACACGGCGAGGCATCGCTGGCCGAGCCAGTCACGGCCTATCTGTGGACCAATCAGCTACGAAGAGGCACCCCCGAGGCTCTGGCCTCCTGAAACGCGTGAGACGCACGGGGCCTCCGGAGCCGTGTGCGCAGGTTCGAATCCTGCCGGGGCACTTCAGCAAGACCAGCGTGTTCAACCTGCTGACCTGCCAAGCATGAAGGCCCGAACTCAGTCCAACTGAGTCCGGGCCTTTGTCGTTGTCACGCGGTGGTCCCGTGCGAGGGGCATGCGGGCCACACGTCAGCCTGACGCGTCACCGCTCATCCGTCGGGCGCGCTCGTAGAACTGGTCTGCGGATCGTGCCCCTCCCCCTGTGGCCTTGCGTGTAGTCCGCCACCTGCAGTCACAGGCGCGGGATCGACGCGGGTGTGGGGCGCCGGGTTCCGTGATCGCCCGGCCGTAGGGTCAGGCCGTCCAGCGCGCGCGGGGCAGAAGGATGCCGATGGCGCCACTGAGTCCGAAGAGAATCGGGGAGACGAACTCGCCGGGTGCACCGGCCCAGGTGAACAGGCCCGCTAGCACGATCAGAATCGTGACGGCCGCTGCGGCCTGCCAGACGGTCTGTCGCCGCGTCCCACGGCTCGGCGCTGTCCGCCGGTCCTCGGGCAAGTCTTCCCAGGCCAGCTCCGGAACGATCAACCGGTTTCGGCAGACATCCGCCAGCACACCGGAGACCAGAGACAGCACCCGGCTGCGAGCCTCACGCACCGCGGCACTCTCGTCGGCTCCGCGGTCCGGTGCGCCGGCTGAGGCATCGACCGCGGCGGCGTGCGCCACGGCAGCCAGCCGGTAATTCTCAAGGGACTCCAACACATGTGCCGTGTACACGCGGACCTGGGCCTCCCTTCGCCCCCTGCCCACCCGGTCGCCGCTGAGCACCGCACAGCGCGCCAGCCGTTCCAGCGCGACACAGAACTCCTCGACGGTGCGGTACGACCAGTCCACGGGGAAGTACCCCGTCGGCCGCCGGTCCCGCCCCCGGAGGGACTCCCACAGAGTCCTGACCCTGCTGTCCGCGCTGTCCGGCAGCACCAGTGCCTCCAGGGCCACGACACCTCGGAACGCGGCTTCTCCATAGGGATCCGCTCTGCGCCGCGAGACCGCCTCAGCAGCTGTCGCCGCAGCCGTGAGGGCCAACAAGCAGGCACTGACAGCAGCGGTGGTCGGAAGCAAAGGCCCGCCCCATCCTCCGAGCGCTCCGTAGAGCATCAGGCCTGCTGCCAAGCCCGGCGGGCCGTACAGCAACTGTCGTGCCGTTGCCCAGCGCCGGTGTGCGCACACCCAGGCAGCGAGCACGGCGGCGTCCGGCAGAGCGACCCGCGCCCCATCCGCGGCCGAGAGTGCCGTCCGCAGTTCATCGATTCGCTTCCGGGCCGAGCTGTTCCCACGCAGCGGGCCGGAAGTCAGCCATCCCCCGGGCCGTCTGCGCGGGCAGAAGAGAAGAAGCCCCGTGACGATCCAGAGAAGGGGTATCCAAACGGTACTGAAGTCCAGGAGGAACATGACCAGCCAGGCCGCGGTCTCGGGAGTCCCCTGCGCGAGTTCCTCGCGCCCCGGAAGAAGGACGGTCGCGGAGTGCATCATGCCGCCTAGGCTCACACGCCCCACTGACAACGTCGTTGAGCAACGGCGCCACCCTGCGGGCCCTTACCCGGGCCCTCCTCGGTCGGCCTCCGATGACGAACTCGTGGGGTCGGCAGGGGGCTCGTGGCGGCCCGCTCTGCCCTGGCCGCCTGCGCGTGGCCACCTCTGTCAGCCCGGTTTCCCATGTGGCGGACGCGGCACCGCTGTCGAAGTCTGGCTGGCGGAGACCGCCTGCCCGGCCTGGTCGGCGTAGGCGCGGGCGTCGGCGTGCTCGACGTAGCCGTACTGCGCGGAGGGTCCGATGTTGGGCAACTCACCTGTGCAGGAACGGATCCCGGCGAGGTCTTCGCGAGCGCTCGCCGCTCCAAGGGATCTGCCACCCCGGTTCTTGTTCCGCGCCACGGCGCTTGCCCCAACGGGCGCCGTGGCGGGCGAGCGGCGGGCACTCGCAGTGGTGGGGGTTCCGGTGGTCTGTACGAGGGGGGGTGGGTGGGGTTGGGGGTTTGGGGGGTGGATTGGGGTGGGGGGCGTGCGTAGGTTGACGGTGAGGCCGCGACCGGGGCTTGGGCGGCTCTGACGACGAGGATGGGGCATCGCGATGCGGGAGCTTGCGGAGACGGCGCGGCTGTGGGCGGCCGAGGGGCGCGGCGGGTTCTTGGCGCGGCCCGTGGCCGAGGAGGGGTTCGGGCCGCGGGATCCGGCCGGGGCGGTGCTGATCGATCCGCGCGGGGAGTGCGTCGGGGCGCTGTACCGCGGGGTGTTCGACGCGGAGCTCGTCGCCGAGGCCGGGGCGCTGCGCGACGGGGAGACGGCGCGGGTGTGCGAGGTTTCCGTCGGGGCGGACGAGGCCGCCCGGGCGCGGCTGACCTGCGGGGGCCGGGCGGAGATCCTGCTGCAGCCGCTGGCTTCGGTGCCGGCGGCGTGGTGGGAGCTGCTCGCCGAGGGGGTCGGGGTGGCGCTGGTGACCCGGCTGAGCGAGGGGGCCGACCGGGCCGTGAGCGAAGTGGTGCGGGCCACCGACGTACCGGGTACGGATTCCGAGCGGCGGGCGGGTGAGCTGCTGGCGACGCGCCGGCCCGGGCGGGACGCCCTGTACGGCGGGTCGGGGCTGGTGCTGGTGGAGGCGTATCCCTCGGCCCCGTACGTGGTGATCGGCGGGGGCGGCGAGCTCGGGGAGCTCATCGCCCGTCAGGCCGGGCTGCTGGGCTGGGAGGCGGTGATCGTGACGGAGCCGGCGGAGGCGGAGAAGGTGCTGGCGGCGCGGCGTGACGCGGCCTGCCTGGCGATGCTCAGCCATGACCCGGAGTTCGATGTTCCGACGCTGCGCGCGGCGCTCGCGCTCGGGATCCCGTACGTCGGCGCGCTCGGCTCCCGGCGGACCACGGCCCGGCGCCGGGACGGGCTGCTGGCGGCCGGGGTGGCGCAGGCCCGGCTGGAGACGGTGCACGGGCCGATCGGGCTGGACCTCGGGGCGCGGACGCCCGCCGAGACCGCGCTGGCGATCTGCGCGGAGATGCTGGCGGTGCTCGGCGGGCGGGACGCCCGCGGGGTGCGGGATTCCGACGGGCCCTTGCGTGGCTGATGGTGCGGGTGAGGGTCAGGTGGTGTTCAGGGCTCGTTCGAGCTGGGCCTTGTTCATGTCCGAGCGGCCGTGGATGTTGCGGCGCCTGGCCTCGGCGTAGAGCTGGTCGTACGTGGGGCCCTGCGCGCCCGAGTGGGAGTGCAGGCCGCCGCGCCGGGACGAGGACATGTCCTCCAGCGACTGCTTGCTCGCGGTCTTGGACTCGCCCGCCCGGGCCCGCTCCTTGTTGACGGTCCGGGCGGCGATCTCCTCGGCCCGCTCCTCGGACTCGCCGCGCCGCTCGGCGCTTTCCTTGATGTGTTCGTACTGGCGTTCCCGCTTCGGGGAAGATCCGCGGGGCATGACGGGGGCTCCTTCCGCCCGGGGTGCGCTTGCTCTTGGCGCGTACCCCGAACGGGTCAAGCCATCCGGCCAGAGGTGCGCATATCAGACATAAGTAAGTGAAACTGACCGTATGGACATGACTCTCAGCGTGGACGCGATCATCAGCCACATCGTGTGGTTCTTCTTCGCGGGGCTGGTCATCGTCGGGTTCCTGCTCGGCGCCTTCAAACTGGGCCAGCGCGTCCGGGCCAAGGAGCCCCCGCCCCCCACCCCCGAGAGCCAGCCGCACCTGCCCGACGGCGGCGCGGTCTACGAGGTCCGCGAGGAGCGCGACCCGGTGGAGATCCCCGAGGGGGGCCTTCGGCCGCACGAGATGCAGGGCTACGGCAACTTCGGCTCCACCACCTCCACCCACCCGGACGAGGTGCGCGCCGAACGGGAAGCGGGCCACCAGCAGGTGAAGGGGCCGCACCCGCACGTACAGCCCGGCGCTCCCCCGGACGCGGGGCGCGGCGCCCACGCCTAGCCATCACGAAATCCGGACCGCCTTCCTAGAGGTCCGTGCGCAGCCGGAGTACCTCCGGCGGCGGGTGGCGTGCGGAGGCGTGCCGGACCTCCGCCGTCAGCGGCGGGTCGAGCGGCCGGAAGGGGACCTCACCGAGGCCGATCGCCGTGACGGTCGCACCGGCGGCGCCGACGGCTCCCGGGCCGGACGCCACCACCGCCGCCACCTCCGCCCGCAGCGCCGGCGTCAGCGGGCTCGACACCAGCGGCGTCTCGTCCCCGACCGGCAGTACGAGGACCAGCGCCACCGGTCGGCGCGGTGACCCGGTGTACCCGACGACCGCCGCGTCCCGCACGTTCGTGTGCCGGAGCTTGCGCCAGCAGCGCCGCCCGGCCGGGTAGGGCTGGTCCAGCCGTTTGACGACGAGGCCCTCGATCCCGCTCGCCGGCAGCGTCTCGTACCAGGTCGCGGCTAGTTCCGGGTCGGTGGTCATGGGCACCGGCTGGAGCGGCGGGCCGAGCGGGAGCAGCAGGTCGACGAGGAGGGCGCGCCTGCGCTCGTACGGGCGGGCGCGCAGGTCGAGCCCGGCCAGCTCCAGGACGTCGAACGCCGCGTACGAGGCCGGCAGGCTCTGCGCGAGCACGGCGGCCCGCGCGGCCGTCGCGGCGGCCCGGCGCTGGACCAGGGCGAAGTCCGTCCGGCCCTCGTGCCACACCACCACCTCCCCGTCGAGGACGGTTCCGGCGGGCAACTGGCGGGCGGCGGCCGCCAGATCGGGGAAGGCGGCGGTGACGATGCGGCCGGAGCGGGCCTGGAGCACCACGTCCTCCACGGTCCGCACCACGACCAGCCGGTGTCCGTCGAACTTCGGCTCGTACGCCAGTCCGGGCGCGCGCGGCAGCGTGGTGACGGCTTCGGCCAGCGCGACGGTGATCACGGCGGGGTCCCGCCGGGGAGGCGGCCTGCGCGGCCGGGGTCGGTGAGCGGGGCCAGCAGGTCGCCGTCGCGGGCCAGCCGCGGCGGGATGTCACCGGCGAGGAAGACCAGGTCGGCGGGGGTGCGGCAGGCCTCCACCTCCTGCCACGACACGGGCGCGGAGACGGTGGGCCGGGCGCGGGCGCGCAGCGTGTACGGCGCGGCGGTGGTCTTGGCGGCGGCGTTCTGGCTGTGGTCGACGAACACCTTTCCGGGGCGCAGCGCCTTGGCCATCCGGTGGACGACGAGCCCGGGGAGCTCGCGCTCGGCCTCCTGGGCGAGCGCCTTCGCGTACGCGGACACCCGGTCGGAGGCGGTCGGCTCCACGGAAACGGCCAGGTGGAGGCCCTTGGAGCCGGAGGTCTTGGCGTAGGCGTCCAGGCCGTCGGCGGCGAGCCGACCGCGCAGCCACAGTGCGGCGGCGCAGCACTCGACGACGGTGGCGGGCGGTCCGGGGTCGAGGTCGAAGACCAGACGGTCGGCGACGGCGGGGCTGCCGACGGTCCACTGGGGGGTGTGGAACTCGACGACGAGGTTCGCGGCCCACATCAGGGACGGCAGGTCGGCGACGACGATCTGCTCGGCGGCGGGGTCGTCGGAGCGGGGCACGGGGGTGGTCGGAACCCATGAGGGGGTGCCGGGCGGCGGGTTCTTGGTGAAGAACAGCTGGCCGTCCGGGCCGTCGGGGTAGCGCAGGAACGACACCGGCCGGTCGTGGACGTGGGCCAGCAGCGATCCCGCGACGGTGGCGTAGTAGTGCAGCACCTCGCCCTTGGTGAAGCCGGTCTCGGGGTACAGGACCTTGTCGAGATTGCTGAGGGAGATGCGACGCCCCTCCACCATCGTGATCGGCGCCATACGATGAGACTGCCATGGATCGGGGCAAAGGGGGCGGTTCAGGGCGTCCGGCGTGGGGGGACGTCGGTTCAGGCCGATGCGCGCTTCTGTGGCGTCTTCTTGGCCGTGGCCGTCTTCGAGGCCGCCTTCTTCGTCGTCTTCGAGGCCGTCTTCGATGCCGTCTTCTTGGCCGTGGTCCCCTTCGCGGTCGTCTTCTTGCCGCCGGTGTCCTTGGGCGCGGCCGCGCTCCTGGCTGCGGCCGAGCCGGTCGCCTTGCGGGCCGGGGCCTCGGATTTCGCGGCTGTCTTCGACGCCGTCCTCGCGGCTCGTTTCGCGGGCGTCTTGCCGGCCCCCGTACGGACGGGCAGCTCGTGCACCTGCGCCGCTTCGGCACCCGATCCCGGCTCGCCGCGGGATTCGCGGGCCGCGCGGACGCTGTTCTCCAGGGCAGCCATCAGGTCGATGACCTTTCCGCCGGCCGGGGCGGCCGCCTCCTCGTGCGGGGGCTCGATGCCCTGCAGCCGAGCCTCGATGACCTGCTGGAGCGCTTCCTGGTAGTCGTCGTGCAGCGCGGACATGTCGAAGTCCTGGGACAGCATCTCCATGAGCGACTTGGCCATCTGGAGTTCCTGCGGGCGGATGGTGACATCGCCCTCGGGGGTGATCCCGGCGGCCGGGCGGACCTCGTCGGGCCACAGGCAGGTCTGGAGGACGAGCGTGTCCTCGTGCACCCGCAGCACCGCGAGGGATTCCCGCGAGCGGATGGCGATCTTGGTGACGGCGATCTGCCCCGACTCGGTCAGGGCCTCCCTGAGCAGGGCGTACGGCTTGGCCGCGGCCTTGTCGGAGGTGCCGACGTAGTACGCCTTGGAGAACATCAGCGGATCGATGCTCCCGGCGTCGACGAAGGCCAGCACGTCGATGAGCTTCTTGCTGGGCAGGGGGAGGTCGGCGAGGTCCTCGTCGGAGAGCATGATCATGCTGCCGTCCGGGGCCTCGTAGCCCTTGGTGATCTCCTGGTACGGGATCTCCACGTCCTCGGCCTCGCACACGCGCCGCAGCCGGACCCTGGAGGCGTCCTTCTCGTGCACCTGGCGGAGCGGGATGTCGTGCTCCTCCGTGGCCGTGAAGAGCTGGACCGGGATCGTGACCAGGCCGAAGGAGATGGCCCCCTTCCAGGTGGCTCTCATGGGTGGCTCCTTCCCTGGGGCCCTCAGGCTATGCCGGGGTCCGGGCGCGCGACACTCGGCGCCGTCCCATCCGGTGACGGCGCCCGCGCGGGGCTCCCCCGCTACCGGCGGGGCCCGCGCGGTACGGGGCCGGCGGACCGCCCCGCCCAGGTGCGGCGGTCGCGGGCCAGGGCGAACAGGGCCTCGACATCCGGGGGTTTGAGGGTCGCCGGGGCCTCGGAGAGGTACGGGAGGGCCGTGGCCGGCTGGAGGACGCGGATGTCGCGCACGGTGGGGGCCACCTCGATGCGGGAGGCCTCCACCAGGGCCAGCGCCGGGGTCACCGGCGCCGTCAGGGCCCGGCTCGCGCGGGCGGCGGCCTGCCGGATCCAGCGAGGGTCCTGGCGGGGTTCGGCGCGGCCCACCGTGAGCAGCAGGTCCCCGACGGCCGCGCGCTGGCGGCGGCCCGGGACGGTGCGGACGCAGAGGATGCCGGACGGGCCGATCACCAGGTGGTCGATCACCCCGGCCCCGGGGAGCGCCACGGCATGCAGCACCCGCCAGTCGGGTGACTCCAGGGCGTCCAGCTCCTCCCCCATCCGCTGCTGGGCCAGTACCTCCGGGCGCAGCCGGTGCCGGGCCCTGGCTCCGGCCGAGCCGTACGCCAGCTCGCCGAGCAGGGCCTCGCCCGGGCGGTTCGGGGCCAGGTCCTCATCCGGCGGGAGGGCCAGTCTGCGCAGGTCCACCGGCGTGGGGACGGGGGGCGGGCCCAGGGTGTAGCCCTGGTGCAGGTACGGGCGTAACGCCGCCAGGACCGCCTCGCGGTGCTCGTCCCGGAGCACGCTGATCCGGTTGGTCTCCCGGTCGTACCAGGCCACGGCCTGGCCGTCGGGCAGGTTCACATACAGCCTGCCGCGGCCGGGCCGGCCGCTCGGCAGCACTCTGAGTCCCCGCATCGTCCTCACCCCCGCCGTCCATGGGAGCAGGCCGGGGCGCGTGCGGCAATCCCCCGGTTGAGTACCTGTGGACAACCCGGCGTTCGTGTAACAACTCCGCCGGGACCTCGCCGCCTCGCTGTTACACGGTCACCGGCCTTTCGCAACGGCGGGCGTCTAGGTTGGCCGTGGGCCGTCGGGGCCGGGGCCGTCCGGGCCGGGCCGTCGGGTCTGGCGCCGTCGGGGTCGGGCGTGGTGGCGGGGCCCGTGCGGCCCGTGGCGGCCCGTCCGGCCGCCTCCCGTTGCCAGCCGACCACCGAAGGGTTTCCGTGAGCACCGTCAGCCGTCGCACCCTCGTACGCGCCGCCGCCGTGACCGCATGCGCCGGAAGCCTGCTGGCGCTGCCCGCCGCCGCGGCCCTCGCCGAGGGACTGCCGGCGGCCGCCGCCTCGGGCGCCCCCGCCGTCACCGCTTCGCAGCGGGTCCTGCTCAAGAGCCTCTCGCTGGCGGACGGGGTGTCCACCGCGCGCGTCTACCGGGTCGCGAAGAACGCGTACCAGGCGGACATCCTGCGCGACGGGGCGACGGTGGCCACGCTCACCAGCCGCGACGGAGTGCCCGCCCGGGGCGACGCGGGCGAGCTGCACGCCGCGCTGCGGCCCGACGGGCGGCTGTCCTCGTGGGTCGGCGAGACCCGGCCGGCCGCGGACGGCTCGCACCGGATCGACGGGGGCGGGCACAAGACCGGGGTCCGGGACGGGCAGGTCGTGGTGGCGTCGGAGCGGGCGTCGGAGCGGGCCGCGCCGGTGGGGGCGGGGGCCGCTTCGGGGGCCGGGGCGGACGGGAAGGGCGGGGCGGTCGCGGCCGGGCGGGCGGGTGCGGCCGAGGCGCTGAGGCCGGACGCGCCGGCCGGCGGGCCGGGCGACGGCCTGCTGCTGCTCGCCGCCTGTGGCGGGATCGCGGCCACCGGCGCCGCCGGGCTCGGTTTCGCGATGCTGCGCCGGGGCCATACGAGCGGCTGAGTGTCCAGCGCGCGGACACGGGGGCAAAAGGGGCGTTCCTCTGCATAAGGTTGACGGGACCGATCGTCACGTCATACGACCGCCATGCAGAAAGGGCCCTCGGGGCCGTGAAGATGTTTCCCTTGCGTACCGCCTCAGCCGTTCTGCTGCTGCCCGCGCTGCTGCCGTTGCTGACCGGCTGCGGTGACACCGGCGGGCTGGCGAGCGCCGGGCCGGTCCCGACCGCCCGTGGTCCCGTACACCTGTGGCCGGAGCGCGCGGGCGCCGACGTACCGCCCGCCGATCCGGGCGGGGCGCCGCCGGAGTACGTGAAGGGGCTGCCGCGGGTCCGGAACCAGAACGTGCACGAGGTCGACCCCGTGGCGCTGGTCCAGGCGGAGCTGCGGGCGCGCCCGGGGGCCGAGGTCGGGCCCGACGGGATGCCGGAGGAGACGGCTGCGGCGATCCGGGCGTGCGCGGCGGAGGGTGCGGATGCGGGCGAGGGTGCGGGTTCGGGTTCGGGGTGTCCCGTGTTGAAGCCCTACTACCGGGACCTCACCGGGAACGGGCGGGACGAGGTCGTGGTCGGCATCGAGCTGCCCGACAAGATGATGTCCGTACGGGTCTACACGGCCGATCCCGACGGGCGGCTGAACCGGATCATGGCGACGACGCAGACGCTGGTCAGCGTGGAGCTGGCCGGGCGGGACGTGGTGCTGCGGATGCCGAGCGGCAACCCGGGGTACGAGCTGATCACCGCGTGGTCGTGGGACGAGGGGCAGCGGACGATGCTGCCGACCCGGGAGCAGATCGTGCGGGTGCCGAGTGGTTCGGGTGCTTCGGGTGGGGCGACTGGTTCGGGTGGGGCGGCGTGAGGCTGCCCGCCTGGAGTGCTTCGCTGACCTGGAAGTCGGCGTGTTTCATCGTGCTGATGTGCTGCTCGCTGGCGGCGGTGCTGGGCGTGCTGGTGCACGTGGGGGTGACGCGTCAGACGGTGTCGGCGGCGCGGGACAAGGCGCTGGAGCAACTGCACGACGCGACGCGGGCGTACGAGGCGGGTGAGGCGCTGCCGCCGGAGTCGGGGCTGGACCCGGCGGCCCTGCCGCAGTCGCTGCGGCAGCTGGCGCTGAGCGGGCGGCGGGGGACGGTCGTGGCCGAGCGGGACGGCCGGCCGACGATGTGGGCGGCGGCCCCGGCGGACGGGCGGGCGCTGGCCACGGCCGTGGACTACGAGCAGAGCGCGCGGACGATCACGGGGCTGGACAACGCGATCATCGGGTCCTCGGTGCTGGCGATCGGCGGGACGCTGCTGGTGGGCGGGTTCGCGGTGCGGCGGGTGACGAGGCGGCTGCATCAGACGGCGACGGTGGCGCGGCGGATCTCGCGGGGCGAGCTGGACGCGAGGGTCGGGGACGCCGGGGGTGCGGGGCGCGGTGCGTCTGCGCGGTCCGCGCGGCTTGATGAGGTGGCGACGGTCGCGCGGGCGCTGGACACGATGGCGGGGACGTTGCAGGCGAAGCTGGTGAGCGAGCAGCGGTTCACGGCGGACGTCGCGCATGAGCTGCGCACGCCGCTCACGGGGTTGCAGGCGGCGTCGGAACTGCTGCCGGAGGGGCGGGCGACGGACCTGGTGCGGGAGCGGGTGCGGACGATGCGGCGGCTGACGGAGGACCTGCTGGAGATCTCGCGGCTGGATTCCGGGAGCGGGGTCGTCGAGACGGACCTGCATCGGCTGGGGCGGGTCGCGGAGCGGGTCGTGCGGGCGGCGGGGACGGACACGGAGGTGGTCGTCGTACGGGACGCGCACGTGGAGACGGACCGGCGGAGGCTGGAGCGGGTGCTGGGGAATCTGGTCGTCAACGCGCATCGGCACGGGCGGGGGCCGGTGGTGCTGACGGTGGCCGGGCCGGTGGTGACCGTACGGGACCACGGGGAGGGGTACCCGGAGTACCTGCTGGCGCACGGGCCACAGCGGTTCCGCAGCGGGGGCGCGGGTGGCGGGGGCGGCGGCGGGGGGAAGGGGCACGGGCTCGGGTTGACGATCGCGGCGGGGCAGGCGGAGGCGATCGGGGCGCGGCTGGAGTTCCGCAACGCGGGGAGCGGCGGCGGGGCGGAGGCCGTGCTCACCCTGCCGTGGCCTCCGGCGGCCGGGTGCTAGGGGTCCGGCGGGGCATGACGGCTAGCCACCGGTAGCTGGCAGCGCCCGGCCGGTGGCCCCGGGTCGGTCGCCCCCGGCGGCGCCTCCCGGTGATCCCGGGCCGCGGCGGGGGCCGGTGACGGGGGTGGGGTGGGGTGTTGTCCGGGACTGCATGATTTATGGCGGTTGGGCGGGTGCTGTCGCCGTGCGGCGGTACCGCGCGCCACAAATCACGTTTTACGTCCCGGACAACACCCCACCCCACCCCCGACACCGGCTGGCGTCTTCAGCCTCGCCGGCGTTTGAGGCGCGGGGGTCTGGTTACGCCGGGGGCTGGGGTTTGGTCCAGGGCCAGCGGATCTTGGGCTTTTGGCCTGACGGGGCGTAGGCGTACTTCCAGCCCTTCTGGAGGTGCAGCCGCTTCGAGTAGCCCGCCGGGACCCGCTCGTAGAGCAGGACCGTCGGGGGGCCGCCGTCCGGGGTCGGGACGGGGATCTCGTACCACTTCGGCGGGTGCCCGGTCGGGCCGACCAGGACCGGGAGGACCCGGCCGTCCATCGGGCCGCCCTCGAAGGGGGTGGGTTCGCTTCTCACCCCACCAGTGTCACAGCAGGTGCGCCGCCCCGGAGACCACGGGGATCACCCGCCGGGCCAGGACCCCGACCGGGCCCTGCGGGGATTCCAGCGCGAGTGCGGCCCTGGCGGCCGCGGCCGTTTCGGGGTCGGTGGCCGCGGTGGCGGTGAGGAGGGCGATGAACTGGTCCAGCAGCCAGTCCCGCAGCTGGTCGATGCCGGGCTGTTTGCCCTCGTCGATCCAGATCAGCGAGGCCGCCTCCACGGCGGTGATCCAGGTGCGGACCATCATCCGCAGCCGCCGCCCCGGCTGCGGGACCCCCAGGTGGAGGAGGATCGCGTCGGCCGCGGCCCGGCGGATGCCGTCGACGGTGGCCGTGGTGCGGGAGGTCTCGACGACGCTGCCGCCCTGGAGGAGGGCGGAGAAGCCGGCGGAGTGTTCGTCGACGAAGGCCAGGTAGCGGTCCAGGGCCCGGGAGAGCCGCTGGGTGAGCGGGCCGGCCTGGGGTTCGGCGAAGCAGAGTTCCAGGATGTCGGCCGCCGAACGCAGGGCGGCTTCGTAGAGCTGCTGCTTGCCGCCGGGGAAGTAGCGGTAGACCAGCGGGCGCGAGACGCCGGCGGCTTCGGCGACGTCGTCGAGGGAAACGTCCTCCGGGGCGCGGTGCGCGAACAGCGACAGGGCCGCGTCGAGGAGTTGGGCCCGCCGCTCCTCGACGCTCAGCCTGCGGTACGCGCGTACGGTCATGCCCGCAGGGTAGCCCGTGGGGCGGCCCCGGGGCGGCGACCTGCTCAGGCCAGGAGCCCGGAGCTCTGCCAGAGCCGGCGGCCGACCCCGCGCAGGATGCCGATGTCGTCGAAGAAGTCGGTGAGCCGCTTGGCGCCGGTCTGCATGACCTCCCGCCGGTGGCCGCTCGCCTTCACCTGGGCGACGGCTTCGCGCCGGTCCAGGCCGATGTTGTCGTAGACCTGGGGGTTGACGAAGGCCAGCGAGAAGACGCGGGCGGCCTCGCCGCAGCTGACGCGGGTGAGTTCCCGCTCCCAGCGCGGGGCCGTCAGCATCTGGCGGCGGAGTTCCTCGCGGGCGTACCGGACGTGCCGGGCCTCTTCGATGACGTGGATGCGGGTCACGCCGCGCACGAGGGGCTGGATGCGCTCGTCGGGGAAGGTCAGGCGCTGCATCCAGTCGAGGACCTCCTCGCCGAGCAGGGTGCAGGCGAAGGATCCGGGGGTGGTGGAGATGGTCTTGAGGACCCGGGCGAGGTTGTGGTTGGCGCGGGAGACCGGGTACGCGGGCACCCCGGACTTCTTGATCATCCGGGCGAACATCATCGAGTGGCGGCACTCGTCGGCGATCTCGGTGAGCGCATAACGGACGTGATTGCTGGTCAGGGACTTGTCGTAGATGTGCCGGACCATGAGCTGCATCAGGATGATCTCGAACCAGATGCCGAGGGAGGCGAGGGCGGCCGCCTCGTGGCGGGAGAGGTCGATGCGCTGCTCCTCGCCCATCTTCTTCCAGAGCGGGGTGTCGTAGAGGGAGAGCAGCTCGGGGGGCCAGTAGTACTTGCCGTCGATCGGCGGGGCGTCCCAGTCGAGTTCGCTGTCGGGGTCGAAGGAGTGCTTGGCGGAGGAGTCGAGCAGCCGTGCGGCGATCTCCTCGCGGTCCTTGAGCGTGCCGAGCGCGTCGCGGAGGACGGTGAGGCCCTCGTGGCCCGTGCGGTCTGCGGTGGTCGTCATGGCGGGGGCACCTCGCCCTTGTTTCCGGCGTTACCAGCGGTCACTTCTTATGAGACTGCCTGTCAGCAAGGTCGTCAATCCCCCGCGCACGACTTGTTGACCCGCTGTCTACCAACGTGTGACCCTGCCAACTGTCCGGTCTTGTACGGCAGTACGCGAGACGAGGGGGCGTCAGTGTCGACGCACGAGCTCTACACCACCGGCCCGGGCGAGGGCGTCTGGCAGGTCCCGGCCACCGGCGCGGCCCGGTTCAGCTGGGAGTACGCCGACGGTCGCGAACGGCTCCTCGCGCTCTACCAGAAGGGCAAGGACAAGCAGTGGGACGGCGCCAAGCGGATCGACTGGGAGCTGGAGGTCGACCCGTACGACCCGCTCGGCACCCCGGACGAGGCACTGACGCTCCACGGCACCCGGCACTGGGCGAAACTCACCGAGAAGGACAAGGGCGAGCTGCGCCGGCACTACACCGCCTGGAACTTCAGCCAGTTCCTGCACGGTGAGCAGGGAGCGATGGTGTGCGCGGCCCGGATCGTCGAATCCGTGCCGGACCTGGACGCGAAGTTCTACTCCGCCACCCAGACCATGGACGAGGCCCGGCACGCCGAGATCTTCGGCCGGTTCCTGCACGAGAAGGTCGGGATGCTCTACCCGGTCAACGACAGCCTCCGGGGGCTGCTCGGCGACACGCTGCGCGACTCCCGGTGGGACATGCCGTACCTGGGCATGCAGGTGCTGATCGAGGGGCTGGCGCTGGCCGCGTTCGGGATGATCCGCGATACGACGGACAAGCCGCTGCCGAAGCAGATCCTCGCGTACGTCATGCAGGACGAGGCCCGGCACGTGGCGTTCGGGCGGATGGCGCTGCGGGACTACTACAAGCAGCTGACGGACGCGGAGTTGCGCGAGCGCGAGGAGTTCGTCATCGAGGGCTGCCATCTGATGCGGGACCGGTTGCAGGGCGTGGAGGTACTGGAGAACTTCGGCGTCTCGAAGAAGGAGGCGCGGGAGTTCAGCGAGCAGTCGGAGTTCCTGCACCTGTTCCGCAGGCTGCTGTTCAGCCGGATCGTGCCGTGCGTGAAGGACATCGGGCTGTGGGGCGAGCGGTTGCAGAAGGCGTACCTGGAGATGGGCGTCTTCGAGATGGGCGACTCCAACCTGGACCTGCTGATGCGCCAGGACGAGGAGATGGCCGAGGCGCTGGACCGCGAGCGGTTCGCGACGGAGGAGCGGGAGCGGGTGGCGGAGGTCGAGGCCGCCATCGCGGACGGCCACCGGCCGGGCTGACGCCGGGGCCGGGTACGCCACCCCGCCGGGCGAACCGGTCCGGGGTGCGGCCCAGCTGCCCGGGGCTGCCAGCCACCTCTCCCGCGGCTGCGCCGCCAGGCACGGGCGGCGGGGCGTGGGCTAGCGGCGGCGGGTGGGGGTGGCGAGGGCGGCCTGCATGACCGCGCGGGCGATGGGGGCGGCCGCGCTGTTGCCGCTGATGTCGCCGCGGCGGGCCGAGGCGTCTTCGACCACGACCGCCACCGCGACCGCCGGGAAGGGCGCGTCCTGCGCCTTGGCCCAGGAGATGAACCAGGCGTACGGGGTGCCCGCGTTGCCGACCCCGTGCTGGGCGGTGCCCGTCTTGCCGCCGACGGTCGCGCCCGGGATCGCGGCGTTGCGGCCGGTGCCGTCCTCCACCACCTTCACCATCAGCTCCTGTAGCCGCAGCGCCGTGGCCGGGCTCATGGCTCGGCCGAGGCCCCGCCGGTCGCCGCGCCGCACCTGTGAGCCGTCGGCCTGGGTGGTGCGGTCCACCAGGTACGGGGACAGCACCTCCCCGCCGTTGGCGACGGCCGCCGCGACCATCGCCATCTGGAGCGGGGTGGCCGTGGTGTTGAACTGCCCGATGGCGGAGAGCGCCAGCTGGTCGGGGCTCATGTCGGTGTCGAAGTTCGAGCGCGACACCCAGGAGGGCACGTACAGCCCGCCGTCGTTGAAACCGAACCGGCGCGCCGCCTCCACCATCCCGCGCAGCCCGACCCGGACCCCGATCTTGGCCATCACGGTGTTGCAGGACCACTGCACCGCCTCCGCCATCGAGGCGTCGGCGCAGCCGGTGCTCGTGTTCGGCAGCAGGGTGCTGGTGCCGGGCAGCGGGTACGGGTCGGGGGTCTCGGTGGGCGCGTCCACATCGGTGACGACCCCGGAGTCGAGGGCGGCCGCCGCCGTCACGATCTTGAACGTGGAGCCCGGCGGATACGTCTCGCGCAGCGCCCGGTTGAGCATCGGCCGGGCCGGGTCCGCGTTGAGCCGGGCCCAGGCCGCCTTGACCCGGGCGCCCGTGCCGGAGAGCTCGGACGGGTCGTAGGAGGGGCTGCTGACGAGGGCGAGGACGCGCCCGGTGGCCGGTTCGACGGCGGCCACCGCGCCGCGCTTGCCCCCGAGCCCGGTGTAGGCGGCGAGCTGGACCGCGGCCCGGATGGTGGTCGCCGCGTCGCCGCCGGGCGGGCGGCCGCGGGAGAGCTCGTACCAGAGGGGGAAGGCGGAGAGCCCCGGGTCGGTGCCGGCCAGGATCCGGTCCTCGGCGCGCTCGATGAAGCTGGTCCCGTACGTCTGGGAGGAGAAGCCGGTGACGGGCGCGTAGAGCGGGCCGTTGCGGTACGTCCGCTCGTAGCGCAGCAGTTGGCCGCTGTCGCGGGAGCCGGTGACGGGCCGCCCGTCGACCAGGATGTCGCCGCGGCGCTCGGCGTAGCGCTGGATCGCGGGCCGCTTGTTGGCCGGGTTCGACGCGGCGGCGGCGGACTCCCAGACCTGCACGCGGGCGACGTTCACGAGCAGGGCGGCGAGGAGGAGGGCGCAGAAGTACGCGCACCAGCGGATGTAGCGGATCACCGGGCGACCCCCGTGGTCTCCGCCGGATCCGCCGGCCCCGTCGGCGGCTCCGGCGGGCCCGTCGGCTCCGTGCCGTCCGGGCCGTCCGGGCCGTCCGGGCGGGGCCTTCGGGCGCAGTCGCTGAGCCGGACCAGCAGGGCGACGATGATCCAGTTGGTGACGACGGAGGATCCGCCCTGGGCGAGGAACGGCATGGCCATGCCGGTCAGCGGGATCAGTCCGGTGACGCCGCCCGTGATGACGAACACCTGGAGGGCGACGATCGAGGCGAGCCCGGTGGCGAGGAGCCGCCCGAAGGGGTCGCGCAGGCCCAGCCCGGCGCGGAAGCCGCGGGCGACGAGGAGGCCGTAGAGGAGCAGGATCGCGCTGAGGCCGACGAGGCCGAGCTCCTCGCCGGCGGTGGCGAGGATGAAGTCCGACTTGGCGGCGAAGCCGATGAGGAAGGACTGGCCGTGGCCGAGGCCGGAGCCGAGGAGTCCGCCGGCGCCGAAGGCGAACAGGGACTGGGCGAGCTGACCGGGGCCCTCGCCGCGCTCGATCGAGGCGAAAGGATTCAGCCAGTCCTCGACGCGGCTGTGCACATGGGGCTCGAAGGTGCCGACGGCGTAGGCGCCGAGGGCGGCGAGGATCAGCCCGATGGCGATCCAGCCGATCCGGCCGGTCGCGGTGAACAGCATGATGACGAAGAGGCCGAAGAAGAGGAGCGAGGTCCCGAGGTCCCGTTCGAGGACGAGCACGCCGACGCTGAGCAGCCAGATGGCGAGGATCGGGCCGAGGACCCGGCCCGGGAGGAGCTTCAGCTTCCAGAACAGCCGGCGGCCGCCGAGCGCGAGGGCGGTGCGGTTCGCGGCGAGGTAGGCGGCGAAGAAGACCGCGAGCAGGATCTTGGCGAACTCCCCGGGCTGGAAGGAGAACCCGGCGAAGCGGATCCAGATGTGGGCGCCGTTGACGGCGGGGAAGAACACCGGGACGAGCATCAGCGCGAGCGCGACGGCGACGGAGAGGTACGCGTAGCGCTGGAGCGCGCGGTGGTCGCGGAGCGCGGCGACGACGAGGACGAACAGTGCGAGCCCGAGGGCCGACCAGCGCAGCTGCTCCCCGGCGGTGGGGTGCCCGGGGGTGGTCAGGTCGAGGCGCTGGATGAGGACGAGGCCGAGGCCGTTGAGGAGGAACGCGATCGGCAGCACGAGCGGGTCGGCGTACGGGGCGCGCAGGCGGACGGCGAGGTGGGCGAGCAGCGCGGCGGCGGCGAGGCCGCCGGCGTAGCGCGGGGTGGGGCGCGGCAGGTGGCCGCCGTCCGCGACGGCGACGTAGAGGTAGCCGAGGACGCAGACGAGGACGGCGCCGGCGAGCAGCGTCAGCTCGACGCCGCGGCGGCGCCGGTGGGCGTGGGCGCCGGGGGGCGGGGGCGGGGCGGGCTCGGCCACCTTCGCCGTCAGAGCGCTCATACCGGAAACGTAGCAAGCGGGCGGGCTCTATGTCCGGTTATGTCATAGTGTGCCGAAGAGTCGTCAGAAGCGTTTGCCTGATGTCCGGATGTGCGGTCAGAAGTGGTCGCAACGGTCAGGAGTGGGGTGCCGCGGCACATGGGACCTGTGGAATTCATCGTCCTCGCCTTCCCCGAGGAGCAGCTGCGGGTACCGGCGGTGGAGGCCGTGATGGGGCTCCGCAAGGCGGGGGTCGTCCGGCTGATCGACGGGCTGGTGGCGACGAAGACGGCGGCGGGCGAGGTGATGGCCGCGGAGTTCGACGAGTTCATGGAGCTACGGGGGCTGCTGGCGCACCGGGAGGCGGCGCGGCTGATCGGGCCGGAGGACGTACGGGAGGCGGCGGACCTCCTGGACCGGGGCAGCTGCGCGCTGCTGCTGGTGGTGGAGCACGTGTGGGCCGAGGACGCGGCGATCGCCGTACGGGCGGCGGGCGGGCGGATCGCCGGCTCGGTCCGGATCCCGGTGGAACGGGTGGGGGCGGCCTGATGTTCATCCGACCGGTGGGCGTGACGGTGTCGGCGGCGATCCGCCCTGCGGGGCGCCCCCTGCTACGGGGCCTGCTCGCGCGGGCGACCACGGGGACCGCGCCGGGCTACGGGGACGCCGGACGCTCCCGCTCCGCCGAACAGGGCGCCGGCGCCTACGCCTATGCCGACCCCTACGCCGACGCCGACGCCAACACCGAGGAGCCGCCGGAACCGGACGGCGCCGGGGAGCCGGCGCGGCGCGGGTACCCCGCGCACCCCCCGTACCCGGAGCAGGCGGGCGCCTACGCCGAGGAGCCGCCGTACCCCGAGCCGGACGACGCCGACGAGCCAGACTGGTCGGAGCCCGCCGAACGCGGGGCGGAGCCGGGCGGCGTCGGCCGGGCGGCCGGACCCGGCGGCGAGCCCGGGGCCGGCAGCGGGGCCGGGGCCCGGGCCGCGGATCGGGCGGCGGAGCCGTACGCCGGGCTGCCGGCGGAGTTGGCACAGCTGGCCGGGCTGGCCCGCGAAGGCCTGCTCACCCCGGAGGAGTTCGCGGCCGCCAAGGCCCTGCTCCTCCACCCCTGACCGGCCGGACGGGTGAGCCGGGCGGCACCCCCGGTGCGGGGGCGGCGATTTGTCATACCGGGAGTGGCAGCATCGGCCGCCCGGAGGTGATCACATGTCGAACCGGCTGCTCCGCGCGGCCTGCGTCGCCGCGGCGCTCCTCGTCGTCGGCCCGCCGCCCCAGCAGGCGCGGGCGGAACCGGTGGGGGCGCTGCTGACCCGGTTGCAGGGTCTGTACCAGAAGGCCGAGGAGGCCGCCGAGGCCTACAACTCCACCGAGGCCGCCCTCAGGTCCCGCCAGGACGAGGAGCACCGGCTGACCGCCGAGCTCGGCAGGACCCGCCGGGCCCTCACCACCGAGAGGGCCGTCGCCGGCCGGCTGGCCCGGGAGCAGTACCAGGGGGCCCGGGGGCTTTCCCCGTACGCCCGGATGCTGCTCAGCGGCGATCCCCAGGCCGCCCTGGACGAGCGGCGTATCGCCGCCCGCGAGGGCGCCCGGCAGGCCGCCCTGCTGGCCCGGCTGGCCAAGGGCGAGCGGCAGACCGGCCGGCTCGCGGCGGCCGCCCGCAAGGCCCGGGACACCAAGGCCGAGCTGGTCGGGGAGATGCGGGAGCGCAAGGAGGAGGTCGGCCGGCAGCTGAAGGAGGTCGAGCGGACGCTGGCCGCGCTCACCCCCGGTGAGCTCGCGCAGCTCGACGAGCGGGAGGCCGCCGACACCGCCGACGCACAGCGGGAGCTGCTGAGGTCCGGGGCCCTCGGCAGCCCCCGTACCCGTACGCCCACCGCCGCGGGCGGCGCGGCGCTGACCTACGCCACCGCCCAGATCGGCAAACCGTACGTCTGGGGCGCCGAGGGGCCGGGGTCCTTCGACTGCTCCGGCCTCACCTCGCAGGCGTGGGCGCACGCCGGCCGGTCCATCCCCCGGACCAGCCAGGAGCAGTGGGAACGGCTGCCCCGGGTGCCGCTGGACCAGCTGCGGCCCGGGGACCTGGTGGTCTACTTCCCGAAGGCCACGCACGTGGCGCTCTACATCGGGGAGGGCAAGGTGATCCAGGCGCCCCGGCCGGGAACGAAGGTCAAGGTCTCGCCGATCGCCGCGAACCCGCTCCTCGGCGCCGTCCGCCCCGACTCCGACGGCACCCCCCTCACCCGCTTCACCCCACCGCCCCTGCCGGAACCCGACCCCTCGGACCCGGCCGCCGGCGACGACACCGGCTACTCCGCCGAGGAGGCCCCGGGTTAGCCCCTCGGGCAGGTGTCACGTGTCGCTCAGGCTGAGGCACTTGGACTTCTGGGGGAGGTCCCGCACGGCCCCGTCGATGACGACGAGGGCGTCCCCCGCCAGGAGGCCGTCGTCCTCGAAGGCGATTTCCACGGCGGGGACGCGCCCGTAAGTGGTGAGCACCCGCGGCCCGCCGCGCTTGGCCCGCTCCTCGTCGAGGACCCAGTCAGTGCCGTTGACGTTCATGCACGTGTTGACCGTGGGGGCGAGGGGCTCGACGCCGCAGCGCAGCACGATGGAGCCGCCGCCCCAGCCCGCCACGCCGCGCCCCTCCACCGGGTCGCGCTCCTTCCCGAGCAGTTCACCGGGCAGCCGCGCGAGGACCGTCCGGCAATGGGGATCGGGGGCGAAGGGGCCGGACTCCACGGAGTACCCCCCTGAAAGGGCGTAGGCCCCCGTGGCCGCGAGCCCGAGCCCGAGCACTCCGAGACCGGCCAGGAGCGTCGTCTTCTTCCGGTCCACTTCGCTCCCCCTGCTCGACCGCGAGGCATACGGACGGAGGCCCCCGGGATCGGGGGCTGAGGCGTCGGGGTCAGCCCTGGGGCTTCGCGGAGGCTTCTGCCAGGTAGTCCGCGGTGTCCTGGGGGTCGTAGAAGTAGGCGTCGAAGTCGGCCGGGTTGTCGAAGCCGTTGGCGAAACGATCCGCCACGGGCTGGAGCTGCCCGGCCGCGCCGATCAGGTTCAGCACGTGCTCCGGCGGGACGCCCAGCATCGCGTTCGTCCACTGGGTCACCGGCTTGCCCGTCGTGAACCAGTACTTGTCGAACGTCGCCTTCATCCACGCCTCGTCGAACGGCTTGTCCCCGTGCATCAGGACCGACGACAGGTACGACGCCGCGCACTTGGCGGCCGAGTTCGAACCCTGCCCCGTGATCGGGTCGTTCGCGACGACCACGTCCGCGACGCCGAGCACCAGACCGCCGCCCGGGAGCCGGCCGATCGGGTTGCGGACGACCGGCGCGTACCGGCCGGCGAGCGTGCCGCCCGCGTCCGTCAGCTCCGCCTTCGCCGCCCGCTCGTACTCCCAGGGGGTGAACCGCTCCATCAGCCGCAGCGTCAGCGCCAGGTGCTCCGCCGGGTCCTTGACCCCGCTGAAGACGTCCAGCGGACCGCCCGGGAGGCCCTCCCAGAACAGGATGTCCGCCCGCCCCGACAGGGTCAGCGTCGGCATCACGAACAGCTCGCCGACCCCCGGCACCAGGTTGCAGCGCACGGCCTCCGTCCGCGGGTGCTCGGGGCGCGGCTCCAGCCCGTGGACGTACGAGACCGCCAGCGCGCGCTGCGGCGCCTCGTACGGGGAGCGCGCCGCGTCCCGCCCGAACATCGACACCAGCTCGCCCTTGCCCGCGGCGACCAGCACCAGGTCGTACGTACGGGAGAAGTAGTCGAGGTCGGCGACCGACGCCCCGTGGATGACGAGCTGTCCGCCGCGCTGGACGAAGGTATCGATCCAGCCGGCCATCTTCAGGCGCTGGTCGACGGACTGGGCGTAGCCCCTCAGCCGGCCGAGCCAGTCGACGGGGCGGCTGCCGTCGGGGCCGGCGACCGAGACGCCGATGCCCTCGATCCGGGGGGCCTGGCGCTCCCAGAAGTTCAGCCCGAGGTCCCGCTCGTGCTGGAGCGCGGTGTCGAACATGACCTGCGTGGACATGACCCGGCCGGTGCGGATCTCGTCCGCCGTCCGGTTGGACATGAGGGTGACCTCGTACCCCTTGTCCTGGAGTCCGAGGGCGAGCTGGAGACCGGACTGGCCGGCCCCGACGACGAGTATCCTGCGCATCTCACGTTCTCGATTCGGGTCTATTCGGGGGTGTTGTCGAGGGCGTGGCCCACCAGCGCCAGCAGGGATTCGACGACCGTGTCCCGGCTCCGCGCGTCCATGATCACGACAGGTACCGACGGCGGGATGCTGAGCGCCTCGCGCACGTCCTCCGGCTCGTACGAGCGGGAGCCCTCGAAGTGGTTGACGGCGACGGCGTACGGGAGCCCGCAGCTCTCGAAGTAGTCGAGCGCGGGGAAGCAGTCGCGCAGCCGGCGGGTGTCGGCCATGACCAGCCCGCCGATGGCCCCGCGGACGAGGTCGTCCCACATGAACCAGAACCGCTCCTGGCCGGGGGTTCCGTACACGTAGAGGACGAGGTCGTCGTCGAGGGTGACGCGGCCGAAGTCCATGGCGACGGTGGTGGTGGCCTTGTCCGGGGTGCCGGACAGGTCGTCGGTCGGGACGCTGGCCTGGGTCATCACCGCCTCGGTGCGCAGCGGGGTGATCTCGGAGACGGACGACACGAAGGTGGTCTTGCCGACCCCGAACCCGCCCGCGACCAGCACCTTGACGGCGACGGGGGCGCGCGAGCGGTCGTACTGCCACGGCTGGACGGGCTCGTCGTCGAGGATCGCGGCGGCGGAAGCGGCGGCGGCGGTTTCAGAGACGGCGAAGGCCACCGAGCACCCTTTCGAGCAGCGCGCGTTCGGGGCGGCCGGCGCCGTGCCCCGTCCCGTAGACGCGGATCCGGCCCTGGTCGGCGAGGTCGCTGACGAGGACGCGGACGACCCCGAGGGGCAGCTTCAGCAGCGCGGATATCTCGGCGATCGTGCGCATGCGGCGGCAGACCTCGACGATGGCGGGCATCTCGGGCATGCGGTCGCCCTTGCCCTCGCCGGGCTGCGGCTCGGACGCCTTCGGCTCCAGGGCGGCGACGAACGTCTCGACGTGCAGCACCTGCGTGAAGCGGGTGCGGCCGCCCGTGAGGGAGTACGGGCGCACACGGGCGGGGCGGCGGTCGGCGCCGCGTATCGGCAGCCGGTCGGAGGCCGTACTCCTCACGGGGTCTTCTCCATCGACTGGCGCAGCTCGCTGCGGACTTCGGGGGTCAGGACGTGGCCGGCGCGGCCGACGAACAGGGCCATGTGGTAGGCGACGACGCTCATGTCGCAGTCCGGGGCGGCGTGCACGCCGAGCAGGGAGCCGTCGCTGATGGCCATGACGAAGACGGAGCCGTGCTCCATCGCCACCATGGTCTGCTTGACCCCGCCGCCGTCCATGAGGGCGGCGGCGCCGGTGGTGAGGCTGCCGAGACCGGAGACGATGGTCGCCAGGTCGGCGGACGCGCCGCGGGGGCCCTTGGGGCGGCCGGTGCCGGTGGCCTGGCCGGAGTCGTCTCTGACCGCGGCGGGCTCCGAGGAGAGCAGCAGCAGACCGTCCGAGGACACGACCGCGACGGAGTTGACGCCGGGCACCTCCTCGACCAGGTCGGTCAGCAGCCACTGCAGGTTGCGGGCCTGGGTGCTCAGTCCGTACGTACTGGGCGCGGTCATGTGCGTGCCTCCTGTGCGGTGTCCCCCTGGTCGGTGTCTTGCTCGTGCGCGAGTTCGGCGGCGACGACGCGGCGGCCGTCCTGGGCGCCCTGGTAGAACCCGCCGAGCCGGCGGCGCAGCTCGTCGGCGTCGACGCGGCGCGGCGGCTCGGGGCGCGCGCCTGCGGCGCTGTCCACGCGGGGGGCGGCCACGGCGCGGGGGGTGCGCTTGGGCAGGCCCTTGTCGGTGACGGCCTCGTCGGGGTGGCTGCCCTGACGGGGCACCCAGCTGCCGTGGGCGTCCTCCGCCCGCCTGTG
The DNA here is from genome assembly GCF_014650555.1 of Streptomyces goshikiensis. Taxonomy (GTDB): domain Bacteria; phylum Actinomycetota; class Actinomycetes; order Streptomycetales; family Streptomycetaceae; genus Streptomyces; species Streptomyces goshikiensis. Next base: position 448,415 of record NZ_BMVE01000001.1, read on the forward strand.
CCCCTCCGGGGTCGGTTCGGCGGTCAGAGCCGGTCCGCCGGTCGCGGCGGGCGCGGCCGGCGCATGGGGCGCAGCCGGTTCGGCGGGCGCAGCGGGTGCAGCCGGTGCAGCCGGTTCGGCGGGCGCGGCCGGTTCGGCGGGCGCGGCCGGCGCGGCAGGTCCGCCGGGCGCGGCGGGCTGAGCGGGCGCGACCGGCGCATGGGGCGCAGCCGGTTCAGCGGGCGCGGCCGGCGCATACGGCGCGGCCGGTTCGGCGGGCTCAGCGGGTGCAGCCGGTTCAGCGGGTGCAGCCGGTTCGGCGGGCGCGGCCGGCGGGGCGGCCAGCGGCGCGGCCTCGTGCAGCGGCACGGGCCACCGCATCTCCCCCGGCACCGTCCCGGTCACACCGGCCGGATCCGGAACCCCGGTCTCGTCCCCGGACGGTACGTCCGCTTCCGCGGCCTCGTCGGCCGACGGCAGGTCACCGTCCGCGACCGGAGCGGCGGGCGGTACGTCCGCTTCCGGGGCGGGAGCCGCGAACGCCTCGGCCTCCGCCGCGTCCGGGACGACCCGGGCCAGCAGCTCGGCCTCCGGCCCCGGAACGGTGAACACCTCGTCGGCGGACGGCAGCTGCTCGCCCTCCTCCAGGGCGGGAGCCCCGGCCTCCGGGGCCGCCGGGGCGGGCTCGGCCGGGGTTTGCGCCGGAGGCGACGGGCGGCGGGCGCCGCGCCCCCAGGGCAGGGTGTTCTCGTTGGCCTCCGCGACGACGCCCGGCAGGACGAGGTCCGGTGCCGTCATGGCGTGCAGCGGCGGCGCCGTCGGGAGCAGGGTCGCGGGGACGACGACCAGCGCCTCCGTGCCCGCGTCCCGCGCCGCCCGGAGCTCGGCGGTGACGCCGTGCCGCGCCGCGAGCCGGCCGGCCACGTACAGGCCGAGGCCCAGGCCGTGTTCCGCCTCGGGTTCCTCGTCGTACGCCTCCGGGGTGGACAGCCGCAGGTTCAGGGCCGCGAGGCGGTCCCCGGTGATGCCGATGCCGCGGTCCACCACGGACAGCACCACCTCACCCGCGTCCGTCAGCCACCCGGAGACCTTCACGCGCGCCTCCGGCGGCGAGAACGTCGTCGCGTTCTCCAGCAGCTCGGCCAGCACGTGCGAGATGTCGTCGGCGGCGTGCCCCGCGACCTGGGTGAACGACGGCAGCGCCGCCAGCTCGACCCGCTCGTAGCGCTCGATCTCGCTGACCGCCGCCCGCATGACGTCGACCAGCGGCACCGGTCCGCCCGCGCCCGGGCCGTGTTCCTGCCCGGCCAGGACCAGCAGGTTCTCGTTGTGGCGGCGCATCACCGTCGCCAGGTGGTCCAGCTTGAACAGGGTCGCCAGCCGGTCCGGGTCCTGCTCCCTGGACTCCAGCTCCTCGATCACCGTCAGCTGGCGTTCCACCAGGCCGAGGGTGCGCAGCGAGAGCGACACCGAGGTCGTCGACATGACGCGGCGGTGTTCTTCCAGCCCGGCCCGCAGCTCCCTGAGCTCCGCTTCGAGCGTCTCCCGGCCGGCCACGAGCGCTTCGCCCCGGCCGATGAGACGGCGCCGGTCGGCGTCGAGGCCGGCGATGCGGGTGTGCAGCGAGACCGTCTGGTCGCGTACGGCGTTGAGGTGGCGTACGACCTCGGCGAACTCGTCGTTGCGGCCGGTGAAGCGGACCGGCTCGACCGAGCCCTCGGGCGTGGCCAGCCGCGCCGCGCCGCGTCTGAGCACCGACAGCGGCCGGGTCAGCGAGCGGGCGATGGCCGTGGAGACGCCGACGACGACGAGGAAGAGCAGGCCGAGCGCGGCGACGAGCGCTTCCAGCGCGGTCACGTCGTCGTCCCGCAGCGTGGCGAGCGCGGTGGCGCGCTGGCCGGCGAGGGTGGATTCCACGGACCGCATGCGGTCGATGCGGGCGGTGAGCGCGGAGCCGACGGCGGCGCCGTCGAGCTTGCGGTCGGCCGCGCTGAGGGTGGGCCGGTCGGTGAGGCGGCTCAGGTAGTCGTCGGCGGTCTTGACCTCGGGGCCGGTGACCGTGGCGGCGAGCGTCTGGCGCACGTCGGGCCGGGCGACCCGGGTGAATTCGTCGAGGGCGGCCTGTTCCCGTACCCGCGTGCGCTGGGCGGCGGTGGTCAGTTCGTCCACGACGGCCGCGTTCGCGGGCTGATCGCCGCGCGGGACGGCCAGCGCGGCGAGCAGCAGGCCGCGGGTGGCCGAGGCCTGCTCGACGGCCTGGCCCAGCGGGGCGAGCGGGCGGGTGGTGGCGAGGGCGGCCTCGGCGCGCGGCGGGGTGAGCTCGGTGAGCCGGTCGCCGGGTGCGAGGAGCTGGGTGATCACGCCGGCGTAGGCCTGGTGCGCGGCGAGGGCGGTGCCCTTGCCGTCGACGGCCTCGGTGCGGACGCCCTGGACCCGGGCGAGGGCGCGGGCGAGTTCCTCGTCGGCTTCGGCGCGGACCTCGGCGAGCTGCCGGTCGGTGCGCGTGACGCGCTCCTGGACGGTGGCCTTGCCGGCGGCGGGGCGCCCCTTGGCGGCGTACTCGACGACGGCGTCGCGCTCGTCGCCGAGGAGGTGCGCGAGGGTGAGGGTCTGCCCGGACTGTTCCGCGAGGGTGACCAGCCGCTGGGAGTCGTTCAGTTCCGCCATGGCGGAGACGACGGCGGGGCTGCCCGCCGCCAGGACGCTGAGACCGGCGACGGCGACGCCGACGACCAGCCTGCTGCGCACACGGACACGACGTCCTGTGGGAGCGGGGGCTGGTCCGTCGCTGGCGGTGCCGTTCTTCCGAGACCGCTTCTTCTGCACCGGTGCTCGCAATCCTGTACGTGTGCTCTAGCTCGTCTACTCGTGTGGCCGAGGTAACGGCCGGTCAACAAGTAAACGCCCCCTGCCCCCTCGTACCGCCTCAGACCTTCGCAGTGTGTTGGGGAGAGAGACGCACATCGCCCGCCCGGCCACCTGAACGAGTGAACAGTACGGAAGAGTTGGCGACCAACTCGGAGTCCGTGCGTCAGGGCGCCGCCGTGGACGGTCGGTTGAAACATCGACACGGCCTTTGGCAGTATGCCCGCCCACATCCCGGGGGCGGGCGGGGACGGGCGGTCCTCATCCACCCCACTTGGTACGGACCTTCGGTGGAGGTCCCTTCCCCTGATGAACCGCCTGCCGGGCAGAATGTCCGTATGCGCATCGACCTGGCCTCCCTCGCGGGCAACCCGGAACACCCCAACGAGGACTGGGTGTCGGCGGCGATCCCGGCCTCGGGCGGCGGCGTCCTGGTGGTCCTGGACGGGGTCACCCCACCGCGCGGCGAGGTCGGCTGCGCGCACGGCGTGCCGTGGTTCGCGGCCCGGCTCGGCGGCCGATTGACCGAACTGTCCGGATCGCGGCGGGACATGCCGCTGGACCGGATTCTGGCCGAGTCCATCCGCGAAACCGCCGACGCGCACCGGGACACCTGTGACCTTTCTCACGTCCGCACCCCGCAGGCGACGGTGGTCGTGGTGCGCTGGGACGGGGCGTACGTGGAGCACCTGGTGCTCTCGGACTCCGTGCTGCTGCTCCAGGCGCCCGGCGGCGGGGTGACCGCGGTGCTGGACGACCGGCTGGACCGGGTGCCCGCCGAGGTCCTCGCCTCGGTGGCGGCGACGGACGCGCTGCGCAACGCGGAGGGCGGCTTCTTCACGGCGGCCGCGGACCCGGCGGTGGCCTCGCGGGCCGTGACCGGGCGGACCCCGCGCGGGGAGGTCCGGGCGGTGGCCGCGCTCACGGACGGCGCGAGCCGCTGGACGGACACGTTCGGGGAGGGCGACTGGGCGGACTGCCTGGCGGTGCTCCGCAAGGAGGGCGCGGAGGGCCTGATCCGCCGGGTCCGCGCGATCGAGTCCGATCCGGCGCGGCCCCCGGCCCGCCACAAGCGGCACGACGACGCCTCGGCGGTGTACGCGGAGCTGTGAGCCGGGCGGCCCCCGGCCGCTACTCCTCGCCCTTACTCCTCACCCTGTTGCAGGGTGTTCAGCTGGTTCAGCAGCCGGGCCAGTTCCGCCACCTCGCCCCGGTCCCAGCCGGACAGCTTGCGCATGTACTGCTCGCGCCGGGCCACCCGCACCTTCAGGAAGCGGGCCCGGCCCTCGATCGTGAGCCCGACGAGGAAGGCGCGGCCGTCGGCCGGGTCCGGCTCGCGGGCCACCAGGCCCAGCTCCTCCAGGGCCCGCAGCTGCCGGCTCATGGTGGCCTTGCCGACGCCGAAGTAGGCGGCGAGTTCGGTGGCCCGCTGCTGCCCGGCGTCCTCCAGCCGGACGAGCAGTCCGTACGCGGCCGGTTCCAGCTCGGGGTGGAGGGCGCGGGCCATCTCGCCGGAGGAGGCGCGGGCACGCCGGAGGAAGACGGACAGCTCCCGCTCCAAGGCAAGGAACTCCTGGTCTTCGCTCGCGTGCACGTGCTGCTCCCGTCGGTGGTGTGTGGCACCTGGTCTGGTGTGAAGTGCCCAGTATTTCCCAGCGGGCGCGCCGACGGCCCGGGGCCCCGCCGGAGCGGGGTCCCGGGCCGTGTGCGGCCGCCCGGAGGGAGGCGGGGTGCGGCGCCGGGTGCGGCGGGTCAGGCGGCCGTGGTGAACGCGGCCTCCGTCTGCGCGAGGGCCAGCTCCAGGACCTGGCGGACGTCCGTCACCGGGTGGACCTCCAGCCCCTCCAGCACCTCCGCGGGGACGTCGTCCAGGTCGGCCTCGTTCCGCTTGGGGATGATCACGGTGGTCAGCCCGGCCCGGTGCGCGGCGAGCAGCTTCTGCTTGACCCCGCCGATCGGCAGGACCCGCCCGGTCAGGGAGACCTCGCCGGTCATCGCGACGTCGGTGCGCACCTGCCGCCCGGAGAGCAGCGAGGCCAGCGCCGTCGTCATCGTGATGCCCGCGCTCGGGCCGTCCTTGGGCACCGCGCCGGCCGGGAAGTGGATGTGCACGCCCCGGTCCTTCAGGTCGGCGACGGGCAGTTCCAGCTCCGCGCCGTGGGAGCGCAGGAAGCTGAGCGCGATCTGCGCGGACTCCTTCATCACGTCGCCGAGCTGCCCGGTGAGGGTGAGGCCGGCGGCGCCGGTCTCGGGGTCGGCGAGCGAGGCCTCGACGAAGAGGACGTCACCGCCGGCCCCGGTCACCGCGAGGCCGGTGGCCACGCCCGGGACGGCCGTGCGCCGCTCGGCGGGGTCCTGCGCGGACTCCGGGACGTGGTGCGGGCGCCCGATGAGCCCGCGCAGGTCGTCGGCGCCGATCCGGAAGGGCAGTTCCCGCTGCCCCAGCTCGTGCTGGGAGGCCACCTTGCGCAGCAGGCGCGCGAGGGACCGCTCCAGGGTGCGCACGCCCGCCTCGCGGGTGTACTCGCCGGCCAGCTTGCGCAGCGCGTCCTCGCCGAGGACGACCTCGTCGGCGCCGAGCCCGGCGCGCTCCAGCTGCCGGGGCAGCAGGTGGTCGCGGGCGATGACGACCTTCTCGTCCTCGGTGTACCCGTCGAGGCGCACCAGTTCCATGCGGTCGGCGAGCGCCTCGGGGATGGCTTCCAGCACGTTGGCGGTGGCCAGGAAGACGACGTCGCTCAGGTCCAGCTCCACCTCCAGGTAGTGGTCCCGGAAGGTGTGGTTCTGGGCGGGGTCCAGGACCTCCAGGAGGGCCGCCGCCGGGTCGCCGCGGAAGTCGGAGCCGACCTTGTCGATCTCGTCGAGCAGCACGACCGGGTTCATGGAGCCGGCTTCCTTGATGGCCCGCACGATCCGGCCGGGCAGCGCCCCGACGTAGGTGCGGCGGTGGCCGCGGATCTCGGCCTCGTCGCGGACGCCGCCGAGGGCGACGCGGACGAACTTGCGGCCCATGGCGTGCGCCACCGATTCCCCGAGGGAGGTCTTTCCGACGCCCGGAGGACCCACGAGGGCGAGTACGGCGCCGCCCCGGCGGCCGCCGATGACGCCCATGCCGCGCTCGGTGCGGCGCTTGCGGACGGCCAGGTACTCGGTGATGCGGTCCTTCACGTCGCTGAGGCCGGCGTGCTCGGCGTCGAGGACGGCGCGGGCGCCGAGGATGTCGTACTCGTCCTCGGTGCGCTCGTTCCAGGGCAGCTCCAGCACGGTGTCCAGCCAGGTCCGGATCCAGGAGCCCTCGGGCGACTGGTCGCTGGACCGCTCCAGCTTGTCGACCTCCTTGAGGGCGGCCTCCCGCACCTTCTCGGGCAGGTCGGCGGCCTCGACGCGGGCCCGGTAGTCGTCGGACTCCTCGCCGTCCTTCTCGCCGTTGATCTCGCGCAGTTCCTTGCGCACGGCTTCCAGCTGGCGGCGGAGCAGGAACTCGCGCTGCTGCTTCTCCACGCCGTCCTGGACGTCCTTGGCGATGGAGTCGGCGACGTCCTGTTCGGCGAGGTGGTCGCTGAGCGCCTTGATGGCGAGGCGGAGCCGGGCGACCGGGTCGGCGGTCTCCAGCAGTTCCACCTTCTGGGCGACGGTCAGGAACGGCGAGTACCCGGAGTTGTCGGCGAGCGCCGAGACCCCTTCGATCTGCTGGACCCGGTCCACGACCTGCCAGGCGCCGCGCTTCTTGAGCCAGCTGGTGGCGAGCGCCTTGTACTCGGTGACCAGCTCGGCGACGGCCCCGGGCAGCGGATCGGGGACGTTTTCCTCCACGGTCTGGCCCTCGACCCAGAGCGCGGCCCCGGGCCCGGTGGTGCCGGCGCCGATCCGGACGCGGCCGCGGCCGCGGATCAGCGCGCCGGGGTCTCCGTCGGAGAGCCGGCCGACCTGCTCGACGGTGCCGAGCACCCCGGTGCCCGCGTACGTGCCGTCGATCCGCGGTACGAGCAGCACCCGGGGCTTCCCGCTGGTCGCGGCGGCCTGGGCGGCCTCCACGGCGGCCCGCACCTCGGCGTCGGACAGGTCCAGCGGAACGACCATCCCCGGCAGCACGACCTCTTCGTCGAGCGGCAGCACGGGCAGAGTGAGTGTGACGGACGTCGAAGCCATGATCTTCCCTCCGGCAGTCAAGTTGAGCTATGCCGACTCAATGCACCTGCGCGGCCGGATGTTCCCCAACTCCCGTTCGCCCCGGGCGAACACCTCCGACGACCCGGTCAGGGCGCGGTGGACAGGTGGTCGGCGAGGGCCTCGTGGGTGAGGTGGAGGCCGGCGCGCAGGACCGCGTCGTGGCGGGTGGGGAAGGCGGCCCGGTGCGCGGCGTCCAGGGCGCGGGCGCGGGTCAGCTCCGCCGTGCAGTCCGCTCCGCGCAGGGCCTCGTCCAGGGCCCGGGAGGTGGCCCGCAGGAGGGGCTCCAGCGCGCGCACGGCCGGGTCCGGGCCGATGGTGGCGGCGGTGGCGCGGGCCCGGTCGGTGAGTTCGCCGGTGAAGAACTGGAGGGTGAGAGCGGTGCGCGCGGCCAGCCCCAGCCGGGGCCGCAGGCCCGCCAGGCGTGCGCCGTCGGCGCGCTTCAGCGGGACGAGCCGCAGCCGGGCGAGGGTTCCGTCCAGGGCGGCGGCCAGGGCCTGCGGGCGTCGCCAGAGCCGGGCGGCCTCCGGCCCGGCGGGAGCGGGCTGCCCGGCGGCGGCCCGGTCGGCGATGGCGCCGAGGCGGGCGGCCACCTCGGTCCGGTACGCGTCCAGCCCGGCCCGCGCCGTCCGGTAGGGGTCGGGCGGCCACAGCAGGGGCCCGAGGAGGGCCACGACGGCGACCCCGACCGCGCTCTCCTCCAGCCGGGCCAGCGGGTAGCCCGGGGTCGCGGTCGCGTAGATCATCAGCGCGGAGATCAGGACCTGCTGGTTCGGGCCGGCGGCTCCGCCCAGCAGGTACATGCCCGCGCAGCCGCAGACCGTCACGAGCAGGAACGAGGCCGTGGACAGCGGCAGCCAGTGCAGGACGGCCACGGCGATCAGCACGCCCACCACCACCCCCGCCATCCGCTCCAGGGCCAGCCGGGGCGCCGCGAAGACGTCCTCGCGCAGGATCAGGACCGCCGGGAGGGCGGCCGGCACCGGGGCGCTGCTGGTGCCGAGCCAGACGCACAGTCCCCAGGGGACGACGGCGCACACGATCAGCCGGGCGGCCGGCCCCAGCGAACCCCGCAAGGCGGACATGCCGGACATCGTAGGGGGAAGGCGGGTCCCGGGCGCCGGAGGACGGGCGGTGTCGGGCCGCCCGCTACGGCGCCGAGATCCGGACGTCGCCCGAGCTGGTCTTCGCCGAGATCCGGGCCTCGGCCGAGGGGGACGTCGGGACCGACACCTCGCGGCTGCCGGAGTCGGTGGAGACCTCCACCCGGTACGGGCCGGCGGGCACCTTCAGGGTGACGTCGCCCGAGCTGCTCCTCGCCGCGAGCGCGGCGGGCGCTGCCGCGAAGTCCGCGCGGACGTCGCCCGAGTCGGTACGGATGTCCGCGCTCGAACCACCCAGCGCGGCGGCGGTGATGTCGCCCGAGGAGGTACGGACCTTCAGCGGGCCCGCGATCCGCTCGGCCGTGACCTTCCCGGAGTCCGACACCAGCTCGGCTCCCGCGACGCCCGTCACCGAGATCCGGCCGCTGCTGTTGTCGACCCGGACCGTCGCGGAGGCCGGGACCTCCAGCCGGTAGTCGATGGAGCAGCTCCCCGTACAGCCGTCGCTGAAGGTGAGCACCCCGTCCGAGACGCGCTGGCCGGGCGTGGGCCGGGTGTCGCCCCGGTAGTGGACGACCCGGCGGACGGTGACTCCGGGCCCCTTGCCGGGGGTGACCTCGACGGAGCCGGACCGGCCCTCGGTCACCTCGACCGCCGTGACCGCCTCGGTGACCTCGGTGTCGGCGCGGTCGGTCTTGCGGTAGCCGTCGCTGGGATGGCAGCCGGACAGCAGCAGCCCCGCCGCGAGGGCGACGACCGCCGTGGGTAAGAGCCGGGCTGACATGGCGTGGGAAGTCATGCCCCGAGTCTGCGGACCGCGACCCGCCCGGCCGATGGGGCCGGTACCCGGATCGGGGGTGGGGTTAACCCCCCGTCACCACCGGCAGCGCCGAGGGCATGCCCCACTCGCTCCAGGAGCCGTCGTACACCGCCAGTTGCCGGTACCCGGCGAGGTCGGCGCCGAGGGCCAGGACGCACGCCGTGACCCCGGAGCCGCAGCTGACGTAGAGCCGCTCCCGCTCCCCGGCCGCCGCCGCGAAGGCCTCGCGGAGTTCGGCGGCGGGCCGCATCCGCCCGGCCTGGTCCTGGAGGTCCCCGAAGGGCAGGTTCACCGCTCCCGGCATGTGCCCGCCGCGCAGCCCGGGCCTCGGCTCGGGGGCGGTACCGGCGAACCGCCCCCGGGTACGGGCGTCGAGCACGGCCGCAGCCGGGTCGGCCAGGGCGGCCTCGATGGCGGCGCTGTCCACCACCAGCCCCGGGCGGGGGCGGGCCGTGAAGGAGCCGCGCGGTCCGTCGTACGCCGGACCGGCCGCCTCCAGGGGCAGCCCGGCCGCCTTCCAGGCGGGCAGTCCGCCGTCGAGCACGGCCGCCCGGTCGAAGCCCATGGCGCGCAACATCCACCAGGCGCGGGCGCTGGAGTAGATGCCGAAGCCGTCGTAGACGACCACGGTGCTGGTGTCGTCGACGCCCAGATCCCGCATCGCCGCAGTGAACGCGGCGGCTCCCGGCATGGTGTGCGGGGCGGCGGCCTCGTGGTCGGACAGGTCGCCGTCCAGGTCGAAGGGCCGCGCCCCCGGAATCTGGTGGTCCGCACCACGGTGCGCGCCGACGGAGGCGTCGAACACCACGAGTCCGGGCGCCCCGAGGCGCTCCGCCAGCCAGTCGGTCCCCACGAGCGGGCCGGTCATCGCACAACCTCCGGAAGAGTCGGCGGGCCGCCGGAGAGCGGCCCGCCGTACATCCTCCTTCACCTAGCGCGCGGCCCAGGTGGTGAAGTCGGCCCAGGCGGAGGGCGCCAGGGCCAGGGACGGGACGGCGAGGTCCTTGGAGTCCCGGACGTGAACGGCGTGGGCGCAGGCCGCCACCTCGACGCACTGGCCGCCGCTGTCGTTGCTGTAGCTCGACTTGTGCCAGTCGTAGGCCACCTCGACGCACTGGCCGCCGCTGGCGTCGCTGTAGCTGGACTTGAACCACCGCAGGGTGTTGCTCACTGCTTCTCTCCCGCCAACCGCTGGATAAGGCCCAGTGATTCACGTGGGCCAAGGGCCTGTGCGCGCATCCTCGCATACCGCTGGGAGTACAGGCTTACCTTTGCCCGGTCGCTGATCGTCAGACTTTCATCCTGAGTCTCCATGTAGACGAGCCGGTCATGCTTGGGGGTTTCGATGAGGGTCATCCCCCCACGTGCGCCTGCATGTTCACCGGAAAATCCGCTGTCGAGCGGAAGGACCTGCACGGTCACATTGCGACGCTGAGCGAGTTCGGCGAGATGTTGGAGCTGCTCTCGCATGATGGCCTTGCTGCCAACGCCCCGGTACAGCGTGGACTCGTCCAGGATCAGCTCGATGAGCGCAACGGGCTCGCGCTTAAATAGCTCTGCGCGTGCCATCCGCCCCTCTACCAGCTCTTCGACCCGCTCGTCTGAGAGAACCGGGAAGCCGCCCGCAATCAGACCACGTGCGTAGGCTGGGATCTGGAACAGCCCGTTGATCACATGGGTCTCGAACATGCACAGGGTCAAGGCTTCCTTTTCCAGGACGGCGAAATCCTGGAAGTGCAGCGGAAACTTCTCCAGCCGCACCCATTCCCTCGCCTCCTCGAAAACCCCGAGACCGGCGCCGATCGCCTCTTCGAGCTTGACCAGCATCTGGTCACTCGGGGGCTGCGCGCAGGTCTCCATCGCACTGATGGCCGACCCCGTGTACCCCAGCTTCTCCCCCAGCGCCTTCTGGGTGAGGTTCTCCTTCTCCCTTAACGCCCGCGCCAGATGGGACACCAGCCGCGTCGCCCCACCCGCCATCGCCTTGTTGTCCGCCTTCGCCACAGGGCATCCCCACTCCACCGGATACAGCGCCGATCAGGTCAGAAAAAACGGTAGACCCGCGCACGGACGGAAGAGGAGCGAATGCGGAAAGTCATCCCGACGAGCCGCAATTCCCTTGATATCGGTGTAATTTGACGCCCTACGTTGCACAGCGTCCCGGTCGTGCGTAGAGCGCCACCCGGGCTCCCCGGACCTCGCTCACCCCGCACAGCTCGAACCCCGCCGCCAGCGCCTCCCGCTTCGCCGCCTCCGCCGGGTACGGGTCCAGCGGCTGCCCCACCGGGTCCAGCAGCGCCAGCACCCGCGGCGCGTGCGCCAGTCGGCCCCGGATGGCCGCCGGGCCCAGCTCGGTGCCCCAGAGGCTGTGCGAGGCGGCCGGGGAGCGGTCGAGGGCCAGGTCGCGCACCGACGCGTACACGTCCGGCGAGGACAGCAGCCACTCGCGCCGCCGTGCCGGCATGAACAGCACCGCGTCACCCGGCCGGGCCCGCTCCCGTACGGCGGCGGCCACCGCGAGCACGTCGTCCTTGCGGCTCTCGGGGGTCCGCAGCCACACCGACCAGAGCGCGAACGGCACCAGGAGCGCGGCCACCGCCGCCCACGCCCACCGGGCCCGCGCCCGCGCCAGCCGCGCCCCGGCGAGCAGGGCGAGCCCCGCGAGCGCGTACAGCACGTACCGGTCGACGTACCAGGGGTTGATCAGCGAGATCACCATCAGCAGGCCGGGCGGCAACAGGACGAGCGGCAGCGCCACCCGTACGAGTTCCCGCCCGGCCCCGCGCGCCAGCAGCAGCGCCGCCGCCGCGACCACCCCGTACGCCGCCCAGTCCTGCCAGCTCGGCCGCCCGAGCCAGCCGAGCTGCCGCTCCGCCTGGCGCACGCTCACCACCGCCAGCGGCAACAGCAGCAGCGCCACCACCCCGGCGCTCCACCGCCAGCCGCGCGAGCGCCCGGCGGTGAACGCGTGGGCGAGCAGCGCCAGTACCGCGAACTCGTGCAGCCAGCAGCCCAGCAGCAGCACGGCCGTGTAGGCGACCCAGCGCTCGCGCAGCATCAGGTACGTCGCCCACGCCACCGCAGCGGCGACCAGGGCGTACGAGCGCCCCTCCTGGGCGTACATCTGCACGGGCGGCAGCACCGCGTAGACGGCCCCGGCGCACAGCGCGGCCCGCTCCCCCGCCAGCCGGTGCCCGACGGCGGCGACCCCGGCGGCGGCCAGCGCGGTGGCGGCGACGGAGGGCAGGCGCAGGGCCCACAGGCCGCCGTCCCAGAGGCCGAAGACGCCGTGCATCAGCAGGTAGTAGAGCCCGTGGACGGCGTCCACCTCGCCGAGGAGGCGCCACAGGCCGCCGAGCGGGCGGTGGGCCACCTGCCAGGTGACGGACTCGTCGCGCCACATGCTGCCGCCCGGGCCGCCGCGTTCCAGACCCCAGAGGCCGAGGAGGAGGGCGAGCAGCGGGGGGAGCCAGCGCCAGGGGGCCATGCGGCTGATCACTGCCTCCGGGTGCTGTCCGTGGGGGTGCGGGGGACTCCATACTCGGGGTTCGACCGGGTTCCGCGGAGAGGTGGGGGCGTGCGAGGGCTGCGAGTGGTGGGTGCCGCGCTGGTGAGCGTGGTGGTCCTGTGTGCGTGCGGTGCGGGCGGCGGCTCGGGGGAGGCCTCCGCGAGCCCGACGGCGAGCGCGACGCCGAGCGCGTCCGCGCCCCCGTCGCCCTCCCCGGCCGAGAGCCTGGTCCGGATGACCCGGACCGGGGGCTTCGCGGGGAGGACAAGCAGCGTGCTGGTCAAGGGCGACGGCTCGTGGACCCGGCTGGACGGGGACGCGAAGCCGACCGGGAGCGGGAAGCTGACCCCGGAGGAGCTGGAGCGGCTGCGCTCCGCGCTGGCGGCGGCGGACTTCGCCCACCTGCCCCGGGTCTCGAAGAGCGGCACGCCGGTCTACGACGGCTTCGAGTACACGATCGTCCACGGCGGCTTCGAGGTGGTCACCGCCGACGGCTCCGTCCCGCCCGCCCTCCAGGACGTCCTCTCCGCCCTGCCCCCCTCCGAGGGATAGGCCTGCCGTCCGGATCGGGCCGGATGTGCCGAACGCCACGGAGAGCCCGGTCCTCCCCCGACGGCCATGAGCTGAAGCTCTAATTCCGCTTAGCTGTGGGGTTCCTGACGATCCCGCATATGCCCGGTGACCGTTCCGTGAAGGGCGGGCACCCCTCGTCCCTCACTCTCCGCAGCCGTTCCTGTCCGGACCCCGCATAGCCGCAGGCCGGTGGCTCCTCTACGCTGCACCCCATCACGCGGGATCTTCAGGGGCGGGACATGGAACAGACACACACCACCCACAATGGCGCCGCGGCCACTCCAGGTGCCCAGCGGCGCGTGCTCGTGGTCGAGGACGACCACACCATCGCCGACGCCATCTCGGCCCGGCTTCGCGCCGAGGGATTCCAGGTGCAGACCGCCTACGACGGCCCGGCCGCCGTGGCGGCCGCCGAGACCTGGCTGCCCGAGCTGCTGGTACTGGACGTCATGCTGCCGGGGTTCGACGGGCTGGAGGTCTGCCGCCGGGTCCAGGCCCAGCGGCCGGTCCCCGTGCTCATGCTCACCGCCCGGGACGACGAGACCGACATGCTCGTCGGGCTCGGGGTCGGCGCGGACGACTACATGACCAAGCCGTTCTCGATGCGCGAGCTCGCGGCGCGCGTCCACGTACTGCTGCGCCGGGTCGAGCGGGCCACCATCGCCGCGACGGCGCCGCGCGGGGCCACCCTGCGCCTGGGCGATCTGGAGATCGACCACGCGCAGCGACGGGTCCGGGTCCACAACGAGGACGTGCACCTGACGCCGACCGAGTTCGACCTGCTGGTCTGCCTGGCCGGGACGCCGCGCGCGGTGCTCTCGCGGGAGCAGCTGCTGGCCGAGGTGTGGGACTGGGCCGACGCGTCCGGGACCCGTACGGTCGACAGCCACATCAAGGCCCTGCGCCGCAAGATCGGCGCGGAGCGGATCCGTACGGTCCACGGCGTCGGGTACGCCCTGGAGACCCCGGCCCAGGCGTGAGCGGCCGACCGCCGGGCGGGCCGCCGCGACAGGCCGCGGGACCGCGGCCGAGCGGCGGGCTCCGGCACGGCGCGGGCCGGCCGCGCCCGGCGAACGGCCTGCGGCCCTTCTCGCCGTTCTCGATCAAGACCAAGCTGGGCACGCTCGTCGTGGTCTCGGTCTTCATCACGACGGGCCTGCTGCTGGTCGCCCTGCGCACCGCGACGGAGCTGCGCTTCATCACGGTCTTCTCGGTGATCGCCTCGATGCTGATCACCCAGTTCGTGGCGCACAGCCTCACCGCGCCGCTGGACGACATGACCACCGTGGCGCGGGCGATATCCCGCGGCGACTACACCCGCCGGGTGCGCGGCGCGGGCCGCCGCGACGAGCTGGGCGACCTGGCCTCCACCATCAACCTGATGGCCGACGACCTGGAGGCGGTGGACCAGCACCGCAAGGAGCTGGTCGCCAACGTCTCCCACGAGCTGCGCACCCCGATCGCGGCGCTGCGGGCGGTGCTGGAGAACGTCGTCGACGGGGTCTCGGCCGCCGATCCCGAGACCATGCGCACGATGCTGAAGCAGACCGAGCGGCTCGGCCGGCTGGTGGGCACCCTGCTGGACCTGTCCCGGGTCGACAACGGGGTGGTGCCGCTGCGGGCGCGCCGCTTCGAGGTGTGGCCGTACCTGTCGGGGGTGCTCAAGGAGTCGGGGCTGGCGGCCGCCGGGCGGCCGGGGCTGTCCACCGGCTCGGGCGGGCACACCCGCAACGACGTCCACCTCCACCTGGACGTGTTCCCGCCCGACCTGACCGCGTACGCGGACGTGGAGCGGCTGCACCAGGTGGTGGCGAACCTGATCGACAACGCGGTCAAGCACAGCCCCACCCATGGCCGGGTCACCGTCCGCGCCCGGCCCGGCGACGCGCCCGGGAGCCTGGCCGTGGAGGTGCGGGACGAGGGCCCCGGGATCCCGGAGGCGGAGCGGCACCGGGTCTTCCAGCGGTTCAACCGGGGCAGCTCCAGCGGCGGCGACGGCGGCACCGGCCTGGGCCTGGCCATCGCCCGCTGGGCCGTGGAACTGCACGGAGGGCACATCGGCGTGGCCGAATCGTCACGGGGCTGCCGAATCCTCGTCACCCTTCCGGGCAGCTCCCAGGCGTCACCTTGACGTAGGGTTCGAGTGGGAAGGACATGATCTCGGCCACATGCGCCGGGGTCCGTCAGGGGTGCGAAGCCAAGGGGGCCGCAACCTGGGTGCCCCCTACCCGAACCACGCTAGTTTCCCGCCATTCCAGGCGGCGAAACCCGCCGTTCGATGTGACCTACGCGACGTAAGTCCCGCCCGGTCTGCATCCAGCGGTTCGGGAGGCGTAGCCTTTATTCCCGCTGTCCATACCTTGTGAAGCGGAAGAGGGCGGTTGCCGCCGTGTCGCCACAGTCCCCCAGTAACCCGAGCACCACGACCGAAGCAGCAGGGGGCGGGAAGAACCCCGCCTCAGGCTTCGGCGCGAACGAGTGGCTCGTCGACGAGATCTATCAGCAGTACCTCCAGGACCCGAACTCGGTCGACCGGGCCTGGTGGGACTTCTTCGCCGACTACAAGCCGGGCGGCGCCGCCACTCCGGTCAAGGCGGATGAGAACGAGAAGTCCTCCACGACGACGGACGGCGCCTCCGCACAGGCCGCCGCCCCCGCCGCCAAGGCCCCGCAGGCCGCCGACGCCGCCGCCACGGGGGCGGCGCGCGCCGCGGCCCCCTCGACGGCCGCGCCGACGCCCGTGTCGCCAGCTCCTGCCCCTGCTCCTGCCACCCCCTCTGGTGCCCCTGCTGTGACTGTCACCTCCCAGGCCCAGGCCGCCGCACCGGCCGCGCCCGCCCCTCAGGCCAAGGCTCCGGCCGCCGCCCCCGCCGCCTCGAAGGCCGCGCCCGCCACCGAGGCCCCCGCGGGCCCCGAACTGGTGACGCTCCGCGGCCCGGCCGCCGCCGTGGCGAAGAACATGAACGCCTCCCTCGACGTCCCGACGGCCACGTCCGTCCGCGCCGTCCCGGTGAAGCTCCTGTTCGACAACCGGATCGTCATCAACAACCACCTCAAGCGCGCCCGGGGCGGGAAGATCTCCTTCACGCACCTGATCGGCTACGCGATGGTGCAGGCGATCAAGGCCATGCCGGCCATGAACCACTCCTTCGCGGAGAAGGACGGCAAGCCGACCCTGGTCAAGCCGGAGCACGTCAACTTCGGCCTCGCGATCGACCTGGTGAAGCCCAACGGCGACCGCCAGCTCGTCGTCGCCGGCATCAAGAAGGCCGAGACCCTCAACTTCTTCGAGTTCTGGCAGGCCTACGAGGACATCGTCCGCCGCGCCCGCGTCGGCAAGCTGACGATGGACGACTTCACCGGTGTGACGGTCTCCCTGACCAACCCCGGCGGCCTGGGCACCGTCCACTCCGTGCCCCGCCTGATGCCCGGACAGTCGGTCATCATGGGCGTCGGCTCCATGGACTACCCCGCCGAGTTCCAGGGCACCTCGCAGGACACCCTGAACAAGCTGGGCATCTCCAAGGTCATGACCCTGACCTCGACCTACGACCACCGGGTCATCCAGGGCGCGGCCTCCGGCGAGTTCCTGCGCATCGTCGCGAACCTGCTGCTCGGCGAGAACGGCTTCTACGACGACGTCTTCGAGGCGCTGCGCATCCCGTACGAGCCGGTCCGCTGGCTCCGGGACATCGACGCCTCGCACGACGACGACGTCACCAAGGCCGCCCGCGTCTTCGAGCTGATCCACTCCTACCGGGTCCGCGGCCACGTCATGGCCGACACCGACCCGCTGGAGTACAAGCAGCGCAAGCACCCCGACCTCGACATCACCGAGCACGGCCTCACCCTGTGGGACCTGGAGCGCGAGTTCGCGGTCGGCGGCTTCTCCGGCAAGTCGATGATGAAGCTCCGCGACATCCTCGGCGTGCTGCGCGACTCGTACTGCCGCACCACCGGCGTCGAGTTCATGCACATCCAGGACCCCAAGCAGCGCCGCTGGATCCAGGACCGCATCGAGCGCCCGCACTCCAAGCCGGAGCGCGAGGAGCAGCTGCGGATCCTGCGCCGCCTGAACGCTGCGGAGGCCTTCGAGACCTTCCTGCAGACGAAGTACGTCGGCCAGAAGCGGTTCTCCCTGGAGGGCGGCGAGTCCGTCATCCCGCTGCTCGACGCGGTCATCGACTCCGCCGCCGAGGCCCGCCTCGACGAGGTCGTCATCGGCATGGCCCACCGCGGCCGCCTGAACGTGCTGGCCAACATCGTCGGCAAGTCGTACGCGCAGATCTTCCGCGAGTTCGAGGGCAACCTCGACCCGAAGTCGATGCACGGCTCCGGCGACGTCAAGTACCACCTGGGCGCCGAGGGCACCTTCACGGGCCTCGACGGGGAGCAGATCAAGGTCTCGCTCGTCGCCAACCCCTCGCACCTGGAGGCCGTTGACCCGGTCCTGGAGGGTGTCGCCCGCGCCAAGCAGGACGTCATCAACAAGGGCGGCACGGACTTCACCGTCCTCCCGCTGGCCCTGCACGGTGACGCGGCCTTCGCCGGCCAGGGTGTCGTCGCCGAGACCCTGAACATGTCGCAGCTGCGCGGCTACCGCACCGGCGGCACCGTGCACGTGGTCATCAACAACCAGGTCGGCTTCACCGCCGCCCCGGAGTCCTCGCGTTCCTCGATGTACGCGACCGACGTGGCCCGCATGATCGAGGCGCCGATCTTCCACGTGAACGGCGACGACCCGGAGGCCGTGGTCCGCATCGCGCGCCTCGCCTTCGAGTTCCGCCAGGCGTTCAACAAGGACGTCGTGATCGACCTCATCTGCTACCGCCGCCGCGGTCACAACGAGTCGGACAACCCGGCGTTCACGCAGCCGCTGATGTACGACCTGATCGACAAGAAGCGCTCGGTGCGCAAGCTGTACACCGAGTCCCTCATCGGTCGCGGCGACATCACCCTGGAAGAGGCCGAGCAGGCGCTCCAGGACTTCCAGGGCCAGCTGGAGAAGGTCTTCGCGGAGGTCCGCGAGGCCGCCACGCAGCCGGCGGTCGCCCCGCCGGCCGCCCCGGGCACCCAGGGCCAGGGCGACTTCCCGGTCGCCGTGAGCACCGCGGTCTCCCAGGACGTCGTCAAGGCGATCGCCGAGTCCCAGGTCAACATCCCCGAGAACGTCACCGTGCACCCGCGTCTGCTGCCGCAGCTGCAGCGCCGCGCGGCGATGATCGACGAGGGCACCATCGACTGGGGCATGGGCGAGACCCTCGCCTTCGGCTCGCTGCTGATGGAGGGCACCCCGGTCCGCCTGTCGGGCCAGGACTCCCGCCGCGGCACCTTCGGCCAGCGCCACGCGGTGCTGATCGACCGCGAGACCGGCGAGGACTACACCCCGCTGCAGTACCTGTCGGACGAGCAGGCCCGCTTCAACGTCTACGACTCGCTGCTCTCCGAGTACGCGGCCATGGGCTTCGAGTACGGCTACTCGCTGGCCCGCCCGGACGCGCTGGTCCTCTGGGAGGCCCAGTTCGGTGACTTCGTCAACGGCGCGCAGACCGTCGTCGACGAGTTCATCTCCTCCGCGGAGCAGAAGTGGGGCCAGACGAGCGGCGTCACGCTGCTGCTGCCGCACGGCTACGAGGGCCAGGGCCCGGACCACTCGTCCGCGCGTCCCGAGCGCTTCCTCCAGATGTGCGCGCAGGACAACATGACGGTGGCCATGCCCACCCTGCCGTCGAACTACTTCCACCTGCTGCGCTGGCAGGTCCACAACCCGCACCACAAGCCGCTGATCGTCTTCACCCCGAAGTCGATGCTGCGTCTGAAGGCGGCGGCGTCGAAGGCGGAGGAGTTCACCAGCGGTGCGTTCCGTCCGGTGATCGGCGACGCGACGGTGGACCCGAACGCGGTCCGCAAGGTCGTCTTCTGCGCGGGCAAGGTCTACTACGACCTGGAGGCCGAGCGGGAGAAGCGCGGCATCACGGACACCGCGATCATCCGCATCGAGCGGCTGTACCCGCTGGCGGGTGCGGAGCTCCAGGCGGAGATCGCCAAGTTCCCGAACGCGGCGAACTACATCTGGGCGCAGGAGGAGCCGGCGAACCAGGGTGCGTGGCCGTTCATCGCGCTGAACCTGATCGACCACCTCGACCTGGCGGTCGGCGCGGAGGTCCCGGCGGCCGAGCGCCTGCGGCGCGTGTCGCGTCCGCACGGTTCCTCTCCGGCGGTGGGCTCCGCGAAGCGCCACCAGGCGGAGCAGCAGCTGCTGATGAACGAGGTCTTCGAGGCGTAACCGCTGCGCTGGCTTGAACAGGAAGGCCCGGCCCCCAAGGGGACCGGGCCTTCCGGCATCCCCGGCCGGCAAATCCAGCCTCGCCGGCGTTTGAGGCGCGGGGTCTGGCTAGGGCTGGGGTTCGAAGTCCCAGTACGGGCGGGTGCGTTGTTTGGCGACGACCGTGTGGAGGTGTTGCGGGCCCAGGGTGCGGGTGAGGGCCTTGATGCCGGCTTCCTCGTGCTTCGCGGCCTCCTCGTCCTCCCGTACCGACCGGAGATCGGCCGCCAGCGCGATCTGCGCGCTCAGCGTCATCGGGTGGTCGGGGCCCAGGACCCGCTCCGCGCCCCGCAGCGTCTCCCGGCTCAGGGTCAGCGCGTCCTCCAGCCGGCCCGTGATGTTGCGGTGCCCGGTCGCGTTCAGGGCGCAGCCCAGCGTCCACGGGTGCAGGTCCCCCAGCGCGCCCCGCATGCCGACCAGCGCCTGCTCCGCGAGCGAGAGCGCCTCCGCCCGCTCGCCCTGCGCCCGCAGCACCAGCCCCAGGTTGCCGACCGTGCCGATGCTGTACGGGTGGGCCAGCCCCAGCTGTGACTGGTAGCCGCGGATCACGTGCTCCGAGATCCGGCGGGCCTCGCCGACGTCCCCGTACTCCCGCAGGTAGGTCGCGTAGTCGGAGGCGACCATCAGCGTCCACGGGTAGTCCACCCCCAGCACCCGGGTGGCCCGCTCCCACACCCCCCGCAGCCGCAGCCCGGCGCCCGGGATGTCCCCGGACCGGCGCAGGCACATGCCGAGGTTGTGCTCGGCCCGCAGGGTCTGCGGGTGGTCGGGGCCCAGCACCTGGGTGTTGAGCTTGAGCCCCTGCTCCTGGCGGGTCTGCGCCTCCCGGTAGCGGCCCATCAGCCGCAGCCCCATCGCGCAGGCGATGCCCGAGGACAGCGTCGAGATGTGCTGCGCGCGCAGCACCCGCTCGCGCCGCCGCAGGGTGTCCAGGTCCAGTTCGTACGCGTCCATGTAGCGCCCCAGCAGCCGGTACGTCGCCGCCAGGTTGTTCTGGGCGTTCAGGGTCGTGGAGTCGTCCTCCCCGAGCAGTTCCCGGTACGTCGCCAGCCCGTGCTCGAACAGCTCCCGCGCCGGTTCGAACTTGGCGATGCACAGCAGGACGCCCCCGTACGCGGCGGTGGCCCGCAGCGTCTCCAGGTCGCGCTCGCCGCGCTCCTCCTTCAGCCGGTCGGCGACCGCGCGGGTCAGCGTCTCGGCACGGCGGAACAGCCCGAGGTTGCGCAGCGCTCCCCCGTACTGGTAGCCGAGTTCGCGGACGTTGGGGTGGTCCTCGCCCAGCATGAACCGCCAGACGTGGTCGGTCTCCTCGCACAGCCGCATGCAGGTGCGGTACTCCCCGGCGAGGGCCAGGTAGCGCAGGCACTGCAACAGGAAGGCCTGGATGCGGGGGTTGGTGCTGGTCAGTACCCCGGCGGTCTCCAGGTGCGGGATCAGCTCGGCGTACTGCGGCCACAGCCGGGCGTCGGAGGGCCGGCCGGGGTCGGCGGCCGCGAGGACCTGGCGGACGGCGCGGGACAGCTGCGCGGACTCCTCCTCGCCGAGGTTCTCGCGGACGATGTTGTGGACCATGCTGTGCAGTTGGACGGTCTCCAGCCCGCCGCCGCCCTCCTCGACCGAGAGGTCGGAGTACTCCAGGCGGACCACGGAGAACTGCACGAGCTTGTTGAGGGCCGCGTTCCACCGGATCTGGTCGTTGATCAGCCCGGCCAGGTGCTCGGGCACGTCGTCGGCGGGGAACTCGCGCAGCAGCCGCAGCGGCACCCGCCCGGGCGCGAAGAACACGAACAGCCGCAGCAGCGCGAGGGCGTCGGGGAAGTTCTCCCGCACGTTGTTGAGGAGTATCGCCAGCGCGGTGGGGAAGGGCAGCGGGTAGTCGTCGGAGAGGGTGACGGCCTCGTGGGAGTCCAGCCGGCGCCGCAGCAGCGCGAGGTAGTCGCCGACGCTCAGCGGGGAGTCGGCGAGCCAGCCGGCGGTCTGGTCGAGGGCCAGCGGGTAGTCCTCCAGGGCCTCGGCGAGCTGGTCGGCCTCCGGGCCGGTCAGGCGCTGGGCGCGGCGGCGGATGAAGGTGACCGACTCGGGCCGCGCGTAGAGCGGGACTTCGACGAGGCTGGTGTGCCGGGAGGCCCACTCCCGGTTCCGGGAGGTGATGATCACGTCGCCGGTGCCGGAGGGCAGCAGGTCGGCGAGGTCGTCCGGGTTGTCGCAGCCGTCGAAGACCAGCAGCCAGCGCCCGTACGGGGTACCGCGCCGCAGCGCCTCCAGGACGGCCCGGATCAGCTCGCCGTAGCTGCCCGCCCCGCGCGGCAGGCCGAGCGCCGGCGCGAGGTCGGCGAGCCGCTCGCGCAGCGTGGGCCGGTCCTCGGCGGGGACCCACCACACCACCTCGTACTCGGAGGCGAACCGGTAGGCGTACTCGGTGGCGACCTGTGTCTTGCCGACGCCCGACAGCCCGAGCAGGGTCACCGTGGAGGCACCGGGCGGGGCGTCGGTGAGCGCGGCGCGCAGCCTGCCGATGACGTCGTTGCGGCCGGTGAAGCGCGGGTTGCGGCGCGGCACCCGGCCCCAGATCTCGGGCGGGTCGTTGGGGAAGCGGGGCCCCCGGCGGCCGGTCTCGGCGCCGACCCGGTCGGTGGGCAGCTCCAGCCGGCGCAGGACGCGGTACTCGGCCTCGTACGCGTCCAGGCCCCACAGGTCGGTCTTCTCCAGGGCGGCGACGGCGCTGGGCAGCGGCGCGTCGGTGAGGCAGACGGCGGCGAAGGCGCCGGGGTGGCGGTCGGTGACCTCGCGCAGGGCGGCGTTCCACTCCTCCTCCGTGTGGGTGCCGGCGGAGAAGTAGCGCTCGCTGAGGACGAGGAGGACCCGGCCGCCGCCCCGGGCGAGGTCGTCGAGGGCCTGGCTGACGCCCGGGGTGCTCTGCGGGTCCCAGCGCTGAAGGGTGGCGCGGTGGCCGTGTTCCTCCAGGCGGTGGGCGATCCACACGGCCCAGGGGCGGTTGAAGCCCGCGAAGCTGATGACGAACCGCTGCGGCCGCGCGGCCGAGTCGCGGTCCTGACGACTACCGGTACCGGTCATAGGGCCGTCTCCCTGGGCTCCGGGCGGTGGTGGACGGGGTTGAAAGGTATCGCAGCGGACGGGTCGTCAGGCCCGTATGAAGGCGGAGAGTTCGGGGTGCGCCGCGCACCAGGCGCGCCGTTCCCTGTCCAGGGCCCGGCGGGCGGTGGCGTACTGGTCGCCGGGCGGGCGCAGTTCGTCCATGGCCTTCTCGGCGGCGGCCATGGCGTCGGTGAACTCGCGCCCGGCGGGGGTGAGTTCCGGGCAGGCACGGATGACGGGGAGGGCGGCGGCGACCTGGGCCCGGATCCGGGCGTGCTGGGCCCACGCGCCGCGGGCCCCGTAGAGGGCGGCGCGCTGCCAGTACCCGGCCAGGGCCAGATGGGCGTACGCGCCGTGCAGCAGCCCCTCCAGGGGGCGCGGGTCGCTGCGCCAGGGGGCCCAGAAGCGGGGGGTGCGGTCGGCGGTGTGCAGGGTGAGGATGTCGGCGAGCGCGGCCAGTTTCCCGTGCTGGACCTCGTGCACGAGGGTCGCGGCGAGCGCGGGCGGGGCCTGCGCCCGGGCCAGCAGGGAGCCGGCGGCGGCGGGCAGGGTGGCGCCGTTGGAGCGGGAGCCGCCGGCGAGGGGGACCACGGAGCGCAGCAGCCGGCCGATCTCCTCCGCGCGGGCGGTGTCGTACCGCTCCAGCAGGGTGAGGGCGCCGGACCACTGGGTGTCCCAGCGCTTGTGGCCCTTCGGGGTGAGCCTGCGGGCGGGCCGGACGGGCGCGGGGTGCCCGGCGGCGGGGGCCCGGTAGGGGTCGAGGTCGTCGAGGGCGGTCCGCCCGCCGGGCAGGACGTGCAGGGGCAGCGCGTCGGAGGCGGCGGCTCCGGCGGCGGTGTCCGCGTCGGCGTCCCAGGAGCGCTCGTCGAGGGCGAGCGGGCCGGGGCGCGCCGGGCGCAGCAGCCCGAGGGTGGGCAGCACGAGCCGGCCGTGCACGGGCCGCAGGGTGGCCTTGAAGCCGATCCCGGCGCGCAGCGCGGCGGCGACGGCGAGCGCCCCGAGGTGGCCGAGGTCGGGCGCGGGCCCGTACGGGGCGTGCAGCCGGCGCAGGGTCTCCTCGGCCCACGCCCCGGTCGCCGGGTAGTGCAGTACGTCGCGCACCGCCGCGGGGTCGTGCCGTTCGGCCTCCTCCAGCAGGGCCCAGTGCTCGCCGCTCTCGCCGCCGGGCCCGCCGGGGGCGGCGTCGAGGACGGCGCGCAGCAGGACGAGCCGTTTGGAGCGGCGGACGTCGCTCACCAGGCGGCTGCCCTCGGCGGAGGGCTCGGTGGAGGCCAGGGCGTGCAGGGTGTGGTGGGTGACGCTGAACGCGGAGAGGGCGCCCGGCGGCGCGGAGGCGGCTCGGGCGGGGGCGTCGTGGTGGTGGGTGCGGTGGGTCATGAGGCGGCCTGCCGGGGCTGTTGGGCGGCTTCGTGCAGTGCCTGGCCGATGTGCCTGATCAGGACCTTGAGGTCGGCGCAGTACACGGACGGCTGGCGGAATCCCTCGCCGGCGCGGTAGCGGTGCGGGTAGTGCCCGCCGCCGCAGACCTCGACGAGCTCGCAGGAGCGGCAGCCGTCGGCCAGCGCCTCCCGGCCGAGCTGGCGGGCGGCGAGTCCGGGATGGTCGAGGAGGTCGTCGAAGGTGTGCCGGTCGAGGGTGAGGCCGGTGGCGGCGGCGCCCTCGTAGGCGGATTTCAGCGAGTCGGCCTGTTCGATGCTGCCGTCGGTCTCGATGACGGCGGTGCTGGCGGGGGCGAGGCCGAGGGTCTCGGTGGCGGCGGGCAGGCCGAGCAGCAGGGCGATGACCTCCTCGAAGACGCGGACCCGGGTGCGGCGCACGCGGTCGTGCCACCAGCGTTCGAAGACGGCGAGGAGCCAGTCGGCGTACGGGGTGCCGCCGCCCCCCGGACCGCCCGGCGGCGGGTCGCTCCAGTTGGCGAGCGGCAGCAGCAGGCCGAGCGAGGGCGGGTGGAACGCCAGCAGGCTCTCGTACGTCTCCACCGGGTCCTGCGCGAGGTCGATGACGCAGAGCACCCCGGCGTAGCTCTCGGGATGCCGGGCGAGCAGCCGCAGTCCGCGCGCGGCGGCGCCGAACCCGGGCTGCCCGGCGTGGTCCACGCGGCGGGCGTTGTGGAGGGGGAGCCCGCCGTCGAGGCTGACGCCGACCCGGATCCCGGCGGCGGCGAGGGCGGCGATCCGGCCCCGGGTGAGGAGCGTGCCGTTGGTCTGGACGGCGGCGGTCACCCTGGTCTGCGGGGACAGCTCGCGCAGCGCCTCCCGCACGGCCTCGACGGGCGCGGCGAGCCCGGCGGGGGCGGTGAGCAGGGGCTCGCCGCCGTGCAGGACCAGGTCGACGCGGGCCAGCCGGTGCGCGGCGGCGTGCTCGGCGATCCGGCGGGCGGCGCGGGCGATGGTGGCGGGGGTCATGGCGGGGGGCTGGTCGCGCCAGCCCTGGTCGGCCATGGCGTAGACGTAGCAGTAGGTACAGGCGAGGTTGCAGCGGCTGCGGGTCTTGAGCACGAACTGCCGGATGGGGTGCGGCCGCTGCCCGGCCGCGCGCAGGGCGGGCACGTCGAGCTGGACGTACGGCCACGGCGCGTGGAACCGGTGGGCGGGCAGCACGGCGTCGCTCGTGCCCGTCTGCCTCATCGCCGCACCTCCCTCCGGACTTGTCCATCCCTGCCCTGCCCGGGGGCGCGGCTAACGGCGGAAAGCGGTCAACTCCGGCCCTTCTCGGGTCAGTCGACTCCGGAGTCGAAGGCGTTGAGGATCTCGGCGGGATGCGTGACCCGTTGCACCATGCCGGCGATGACCTGCGCGAGCACGGGGTGCTCGATCCCCCGCAACGCGGCCAGATCCAGCCCCGAGAGGTCCGGCAGGCCCCCGGCGCAGCCCGCCCCGCCGATGACCTCGCCGGTCCCGTACGGCCGAGTCCCCATGCGTGTACCTCCGTTGGTCGTCGTGTCGTCACTGCGGCGCCGTTGCGGGGGCCTGCCCCCGAGCCCCCGCGCCTCAAACGCCGGCGGGGCTGAAATTGCCCTCCGGGCAATCCAGCCCGCCGAGCAGACCCAGCCCCGCCGGGCAGACCCAGCCCCGCCGGCGTTTGAGGCGCGGGGGTCCGGGGGCCGGCCCCCGGCGACGGCGCCGCGCGGGGCATCAGAGGTCGGTTTCCAGGGCCCGGAGGCGGGCGGTCAGGGCCTCGGGGGGCGGGACCCCGGCCCGGTTCCACAGGTCCAGCGCGGAGCGATAGGCGGCGACGGCCGCCCGGGGCCGCGCCAGCGCCTCCAGCACCTCCCCCCGCAGCCCCTGCACCACCGCCCCCAGCCGCACCGCCGCCCCCGCATCGCCGCAGGCGACCCCGCACCCCTCCTCGTCCGCCTCCATCGCCGCCCGCCACGCCCGCCGGTAGGAGTCCGCCGCCCGGTCCAGCCGCTCCGCGGCCCCGGTGTGGCGGTGGATCTCCCGCTGGACGTCGCCGTGTTCCCGCCACCCCCGCGCCCGCTCCAGCGGCCCCCGGCCCTGCCGGACCGCGAGGTCCAGCAGGTGTTCCGCCTCCCGGAGGTCCACCAGGTCCCCCTCGTACGCGTGGCGCAGCCGCAGCCCCTCCGCCAGCCGCAGCAGCCTCCGCGCCGAGCGGGGGTCCGATCTCGGGACCGCCGCCCGGCTTTCGCGCAGCACCCGTACCGCCGTGGACGCGAACGGCCGCCCGTCGGTCGCCCGGGCCCGCTCCAGGAGCACGTCCCCCCACTCGGGCAGGAGTTCCCCGTACGCGTCCCCGTCCCGGGGGATCAGCCGGCGGGCCCGTCCGTACGCCTCGGCCGCCTCCTCCAGCGCCGCCGGGTCCGCGTCCCGCGCGTACCGCGCCCGGTGCACGCGCGCCAGGCACACCAGCGCGGCCACCCGCAGCTCCGGGTCCCCGGTGGGTTCCGTCAGGGCCCGCGCCAGCTCGGCGGCCGCCTCCTCCAGCCGCCCGGGCAGGTACGACAGGGCCGTCGCCAGCTCCACCCGGATCCGCCGCCGCGCCTCGCTCCCGGGCTCCTCCGGCTCCTCCGGCGCCGTCGCCAGCGCCGCCTCCAGCCGCCGCGCCGCCAGAGCGGCGAGTTCCTCGCGCTCCGCCGGGTCCGGCGCGTGCGCCGCCAGGGCCAGCAGCACCCGCCCGAGCGCGAGCCGTACGCCCGCGTCCTGGCCGGCCAGGGCTTCCAGGGTGTCCCGCGCCTCCCGCAGGGCCCCGGTGTCGTCCCGGAGCCCGCTCAGCAGGATCAGGGACTCCGCCCGGCGCACCGCGCCCTCCAGCCGGAGCTCCCGGCCGGCCGCCGGGTCGGAGCCGACGGCCGCGAACTCCCGTTCCGCCGCGGCCAGCAGCGCGGCGTCCGGCTCGCCGGCGGCGGCCAGGGCCCGCTCGTGCAGCACCCGGCCCAGCGCCAGCCGCCCGGGCGGCCCGGGCGCGGCCCGCGCGGCGCGTTCCGCCTCGGCCAGCAGGTCCGTCTCCCGCCGCACCGCCCACAGCCGCAGCAGCGCCCCGGCCAGCTCGCACTCCGCCTCGCCCGGCGGGTCCTCGGGCCCGGCCGGTACGGTCACGGCCCGCCGCAGCACCGTGACCGCCTCGTACAGGGCGCGCTCGTCGCCGTCGGCGAGCCGGGCCCGCGCCGTCCGCACGGCCCAGTCCCGCGCGGGCGCCGCCGGCGGGGGTGCGCCCTCCCGGTCGGGCGGGGGCGGCTCCGGCAGGTAGCGCCGTACGACCTGGGCGGAGACCTCCGCGAACGCCTGCGGCACCGGCCCGTCCGGCACCGGCTCCGGAGTCTCCCCCTCGACGGGCGCCTCGCCGGACGCCTCGCCGGGTACGCCGGTCCGTACGTCGGCCTCCGCCACCGGGGTCCCGGTCAGCCGGGTGACCGCGAGCGCCGGGAAGTTCCGTACGCCCCGCCCGAAGTGGGCCAGCACGTACTCGGAGGAGTGCTTCAGCACCAGCGCCGCCTCGTCCCGCCCCAGCGGCCCCAGAAGCACCTCGCGCACCCCGGGTACGAACTCGTACCAGCCCGGGTCCCCGGTGCGCCGCAGCAGCCCGCTCAGCAGCACCTCCGCCAGGTCGGAGGGCTCCGAGTCCGGCAACATGGTGCGCTGCACCAGCCGCATCACCGGCAGCGTGAGCGGCGCCGCCGACAGGTACACCGCCAGCTGTACGGCCCGGGGCGCGGCCGAGGAGCGGAAGCGCCGCACCAGCTCGCGCGGCGGGCGCGCGGCCGGGGGCGGCGGCAGCGGCGCCGCCGGATGGTCGGCGAACACCCGCCCCACCTCGGCCGGGACCGGCCCGGTGCCCAGCCCCGCGACGAGCCGGGCCCACCTCCCGAGCGCGATCGCGCTGGGCGGCAGCACCGGCACCACCAGCCCGTCCCCGCCCGCACGCCCGCCCGCGGATTCCGCGGGCCGGCCGGCCGGGCGGCCGGGACGGCGGGAGCGGTCCGGGGTGAAGGCCAGCTTTCCGCCGCCGCCCTCGACGCGGCACAGGCCGCCCCGCTCGGTCGGCAGCCAGCTGCGGCCCCACAGCCGCTGCGGCAGCGGCTGGACGACCACGCACGGCGCGCACTCGGCCCAGCGGTACAGCAGCCGCTGGGCCTCGCCCTCCCGCCACACGGGGCCGGCGCAGTCGGACACCACCATGGTCAGCGCCCGCCCGGTCGGGTCCCGCAGCTGGTCCCCGGAGCGCTCCCCGGATCCCGCGGCCGGCCCGCGCGCGAGGACGGCCCTGCCGTCCGCGAGCCGGTGCAGATAGGAGACCCGGACGTCCCGGAAGGCCCCGAGCCGCTCGCAGACGGCCCGCAGTTCCTCGAACATGTCCTGCCACACCGCCATGGAGGGCGAGGCGTCCATCACCAGCCGTACGGTCGCCTCGCGCCGCGTCTGCGGCCGGAACACCGGGATGACCAGCCCGAGGGCGCGGGCACTGGCCTCGGCGGTGGCCTGTTCGTCGAGCACCGTACGGGTCGGCGGGACGCCGGGCCGGTGCCGCTGGAGGGCGCGCAGGGCCCGCTGGACCTCCAGGACGCGCGGCAGCGCGGCCGCCCCCGGCACCCGTACGGGCACCCCGCCCCCGAGCGGGGTCCCCGCCTCCGCCTCGGGTCCGGCGGCCCGGCGGGCCCGGGGCGCGTAGAGGCTGACCGGATCCTCGGGGGCCGCTTCCTCCCGTACGGGTGCCTGCTCGCGCGGCGGCTCCGGCCCCTGCGGCGGCCCCTCGGGGGGCGGGCTCCCCTCCGGGGTCCCCGGCGTCCCCGGCGGCTCCCCGGCGGCCGCGGCCCGGGCGGTGCGCCCGGCCAGCCAGAGCGCGTCGGCGAGTTCGGCGGCGGAGGGATCGAGCCCGGCCGCGCGGAGCAGGGCGATCAGCTCCCGCATGGCGTCACCTCGGCCGGTCGAGGCGCTGGATGAGCAGGTCCGCGAGGTCCTCCCGGGTGGGCGGGGCGGCGTAGTGGGTCAGGTAGATGGCGTTGAGCAGCTGGTCGGCGGCGACGAGCTCGGTCCGGGAGCGGCTGAGGAACTCCCGGATCAGGTCGGCGCCGAGCCGGGCGGCCTCCTCGCCGAGATGGGCCCGCACCATGGTGGCGAGCCGTTTCTCCCCGGGCTGGCCGAGCTTCAGCTGGATGCACCGGCGCAGCAGCGCGGCCGGGAAGTCCCGCTCGCCGTTGCTGGTCAGGACGATGAACGGGAAGGCCCGGCAGCGCACCCGGCCGTCCCGGACGGTCACCTTCGCCCCGTCGTCGGTGAGCACCCGCACCTCGGGCTCGGTGTCGGCGACCCGCTCCAGCTCGGGCAGCGTGAACTCGCCCTCCTCCAGCACGTTCAGGAGGTCGTTGGGCAGGTCGATGTCGCTCTTGTCCAGCTCGTCGATGAGCAGGACCCGGGGCCGGGCGGTGGGCAGCAGGGCCGTCCCCAGCGGCCCGAGCCGGATGTACCTGCCGATCCCGGACGATCCTCCGGACGCCCCGCCGGACGCGCCGCCCGCCCGCCCGCCGGCGGCGATCTGGACGTCCTGGAGCCGGGCGATGGCGTCGTAGCGGTACAGGCCCTCCTGGAGGACGGTGCGCGAGACCACGGGCCAGCGCAGCACCCGGCCGAGCTTCAGCTCGTGGGCCACGGCGTGCGCCAGGGTGGACTTCCCCGTTCCGGGGTAGCCGGTGACGAGCAGCGGGCGGCGCAGGTAGAGGGCGGCGTTGACCGCCTCCAGTTCCTCCGGTTCGGGCCGGTGCGCCTCGGCGGCCTGCCGGTGCGCGCCGAGGCGCCGGGCCACGTTCCCGTCCGGCGCGTCCGGTCCCTGGCCGCCCCCCGCGCCCGCGGCCCCGCCGCCTTCGCCCGCGGCGGCGTCGGCGGGCTCCGCCGCCGGGCCCCCGTCGAAGTCCCGCCAGGGCGGCGGACCGGGCAGCGCGCCGATCCCGTCGTGGGGCTCGCCGACCCCCCGGTAGATGAGCCACTCGTCATTCATGGACGCTCCTTCGCGCACGTCACAGGTCACCCCGCAACGGCTCGTCCTCCGGCAGCGGCCGGCCCGGGTCGTCCCAGACCAGCCCCACCCCCACCGCCCAGTACGCGTCCGGGTCCGCCCCGTGCGCCCGTGCCCGCAGGGCCCGTAGCCGCAGGGGCAGCACCTCGCCGCGCCCCGCCTCGGCCAGTTCCTCCCGCAGCCCCCGGTGGAACGGGGCGCACGACACCCCCGGGTCCCCCGGGGGCCGCCGGCACACCGCCACCCCGTACCCCGCCTCCCGCACCCCGTGCAGCGCCCCGAGCGTGGGCTCCCGCTCCGCCGCCCGGCACAGCACCGGGACGGTGTGCTCCGCCAGCCCGGCCAGCCACGGGGGCGAGGGGCTGCGGGGCCGCCCCCGCGAGCAGTCCGCCCGCTGACCGGCCGGCGGGCCCGCCTGGACCCGCGCCCAGCGGCCGCCCGCGGTCTGCGAGACCCCGGCGTAGCGGAACACCACCGGCCGCTGCGTGCCCACCGGTACCCCGCCGGCCACCACCCACTCGTCCACCGCGAGCCCGAACAGCTCCGGCTCGACCGCCACTTCGAGCAGCGCGGCCGCCTCGTGCGTGTCGCAGCGCCGGAAGCCCTCGGCCAGCGGCGCCCGCAGCGCCTCCGGCAGCCGCGCCAGGGTGGCCCGTACGCCCGAGTCCACCGGGGTGGCCTGCGCGGGCCGGGTCGGGCCCGCCAGGACGGACACCCGCCAGTCGTAGACGTCCTCCCAGCCGTGCGCCCACGCCTCCAGCAGGACCGAGGGCCCCGGCGGCAGCCCCTCGGCCGCGCGGGCCCGTCCGTGCGGCGCCCGGCCGGCCGACGCCCGCCGCCGCCGGGCCCGTTCGGCGAGGCCGCGGTCGTGCCGCTCGGCCAGCTCCCGGCGCAGCGGCCGCCACAGCCGCGCCGCGGTGACCCGTACCCAGTCCCAGAGTTCCTCGTCGGCTCCGGGGGACGGCGGCTCCCGGTGGTCGGCGACGCTCACGTCGGTGGCGTAGCGGAGCATCGCGGCGGCCTCGCCGGAGCCGCCGGGCGGATCGTGCAGCAGCCCCAGGCCGTCGCGCCAGCTCAGCGGGGCGGGCAGGGCGGGGTCGGGTTCCTCGCCGCGGGCGGCCTCGGCGAGTGCGCGGACGGCCTCGGAGGAGCCGGGCGGGGGCAGCTCGGCGAGCAGCCCGCACAGGGTGGTGAGTTCGCCGGGGGTGAGCCGGCGGCCGCCGTACGGGTCGGGGTCGGCGGCGGCGAGTTCCTCGTGGACGTCGGTCCAGGTGCGCCGGCTGTCGAGGTCGCTGAGGTGCTGGTCGTGGTGGTAGAGGTCGTGGGCCTGCATGACCCGGCGGTAGAGCCCGGTCTGCCCGGTCGCGGCCATGGGCAGGGTGCGCAACTGGGCCACGGACACGGCGAGTCCGCCGCCGCCCGTGTGCCGGCGGGCCTTGACCACGCCGACGACCTCGCCGCGGGCCAGGTCCACCACGGGCCCGCCGGACATGCCGGGCTCGATCTCGTCGTCGTCGCCGAGCCGGATGGCGGCCCCGTTCGCGGCGGTGCCGCGCAGCCGGGTGGTGCGGCCGGTGATCTCGGCGATCCCGAGGTCCTCGGTGCAGCCGAAGTAGGCGGCCTCCGCCAGCCGGGGCCCGGCCCGGTCGGTCAGCCAGACGCAGGCGTGCGTGACGGGCGCGAGGACCCGTACGAGCGCGAGGTCGGGCAGGTCCCACAGGGCGAGCCGGCCGGGCCGCTGCCGCTCCAGCCGTTCGGGCAGGACGCATTCCACGCGCCCGGCGACGGTCCCGGTGGCGCCGCCCGCGCCGGCGGAGAAGGTGATGCCGATCTCCCGTCCCACCAGACGCACCGCAGCACCCCCTTCGCCGACCACGTGCGCGCACGTCAGCACCCAGCCGGGGGCGATGAAGAAGCCGCTCCCCCACGTGGGTCCGGTGCCATGGGATCCATACCCGTCCGGCGGGGCGTGGACGCGTACGGTCGCGGCCCGGACGAGGGGTTCCAGGAGCTCGAAGGCGCGTGCGGAGCCGCCCGTGCGCCCGTCCGGCATCCGCTGGCCCCCGACTCCCACGTGCCCCGCCTAGGCATTCCAGGCTAGCGCCGGGAATGGGGAGGGCGGGAGATCTCTCCCAGTAAGCGGATTATCCTGGCGGGAAACACCCCTTCACCCTCATCACGGCACGGAGCCCGACTTGTACTTCACCGATCGCGGCATCGAGGAGCTGGAGAAGCGGCGCGGCGAGGAGGAGGTCACCTTCGAGTGGCTCGCCGAGCAGCTGCGCACCTTCGTCGACCTGAACCCGGACTTCGAGGTCCCGGTGGAGCGTCTGGCCACCTGGCTGGCCCGCCTGGACGACGACGAGGCCGACGACGAGTAGCCACGGCGTACGCCCGGCGGACGTCAGGCGGACGTCAGGGACGCGCGAAGGGGCCCGACCGGTGTGCGGTCGGGCCCCTTCTGCTGTGCGGCCGGCGGTGAGCCGGGGCTGCCGGATCAGGCGGCCTTGGTCTCCCAGAAGATCCGGTCGATCTCGGCGATGAGCTCAAGGGCCTTCTGGCCCGTCGCCGGGTCGTTCGACGCCTTCGCGGCCGAGAGGGCCTTCAGGGTGTCGTTGACCAGCGTGTGCAGCTGCGGGTACTTCTCGAAGTGCGGGGGCTTGAAGTAGTCGCTCCACAGCACCGAGACGTGGTGCTTGGCGAGCTCGGCCCGCTGCTCCTTGATGGTGATGGCGCGCGCGCGGAAGTCGGCGTCCTCGTTGGCCTGGTACTTCTCCTGGACGGCCTTGACGGACTCGGCCTCGATGCGGGCCTGGGCAGGGTCGTACACGCCGCACGGCAGGTCACAGTGGGCGGAGACCTTCGCCTTGGGGGCGAAGAGGCGGGAAAGCATGGGGTAATTCCTCCTCGTGATCGTCTTCTCAAGGGGGAGATTACTCGCTCGGATACCGGAATTCTCGGCCGCCCCCGTGGGCTTAGGACAAAAGTCCAGGGTGCCGGGAGGCGGGGTGAGCGAATGTACGGGCGCGTGCGGCAGCATGCGGGGAGGGACGAGGAGGCCGAGGAGGCCAGGCGATGGTGGAGAACAGGCGCTCGCGGACGCGCTTCGAGGTGTTCGAGGTGACGGGCCCGTCGATGGTGCCCACGCTGCTGCACGGGGACCGGCTGGTGGTGCGCCACGGCAAGGCGGTCCGGCCGGGTGACGTGGTGGTGCTGCGGCATCCCTTCCAGCAGGACCTGCTGGTGGTGAAGCGGGCCGTGGAGCGGCGCCCGGGCGGCTGGTGGGTGCTCGGGGACAACCCGTACAACGAGACCGGCGACAGCACCGTCTACGGGACGGTGCCCGAGGAGCTGGTGCTGGCGACGGCCGTGCTGCGGCTGCGGCCGCTCCCGGCGGATCAGCGTTCGCTGAGGGCGCGGCTGTCCTGGGCGGCCTCGGCGCTGCGCCCGCTGTGGGCGGACGTCTCGGCCTCCAGCCGCTTGCGGGCGCGGTAGGCGGCGACGTTGGCGCGGGTGGCGCAGCGGTCGGAGCAGTAGCGCCGGGAGCGGTTGGTCGAGGTGTCGAGGTAGGCGTTGCGGCAGGGCGCGGCCTGGCACAGCCCGAGGCGGTCGGGGCCGTGCTCGGTGAGGTGGAAGGCCAGCCCGAAGGACGCGATGGCGGCGTATCCGGCGGAGGCGTTCGAGGGGTGGTCGGCGAGGTGGATGTGCCAGTTGGGCGCGCCGTCCTCGCCGAGGGTCTCGTGGCCCGAGACCTGGGGGCTGACGGGGAACTCCATGAGCAGCGAGTTCAGCAGGTCGACGGCGAGGACGTGGTCGCCGCCGTCGGCGGCCTCGAACACGGCGCGCAGCCGGCCGCGCACGTTGCGGAAGCGGGTCACGTCGGCGTCGGTGACGCGGCGGGCGGCCTGCACTCCGGGGCCGAAGAGGGCACGGACGGCGTCCACGGAGGTGAGCGCGTCCTTGTTGCGGGCCGGCTCCTCGGTGTTGACCAGACGCACGGCGTGGTCCGAGTAATGGGCCAGTTCCACTTGTAGTCCTTACGGCTGCGGATTAGGGTCTCGGGTAACGGCTGAGACGTCTTCGAGGGTATTACGTGTGGAGGGGTTCGGGATGGTGGACACCGTGACCGACTGGCAGGCCTGGCAGTCGAGCTGGGACCGGCAGCAGGAGTGGTACATGCCCGACCGCGAGGAGCGGTTCCGGGTGATGCTGGACATGGTCGAGGCCCTGGTGGGCCCCGCCCCCCGGGTGCTGGACCTCGCGTGCGGTACGGGAAGTATCACGGACCGCGTCTTCAAGCGCTTCCCGGACGCCACCAGCACGGGCGTCGACCTGGACCCCGCGCTGCTGACCATCGCCCGGGGCCACTTCGCGGGGGACGAGCGGGTCAGCTTCGTCACCGCCGACCTGAAGGACCCGGACTGGCCCTCGGCGCTCCCGTACGACTCGTACGACGCGGTGCTGACGGCCACCGCCCTGCACTGGCTGCACAGCCCCCGGCTCGCGGTGCTCTACGGGCAGCTGGCCCCGCTGGTCCGCGCGGGCGGCGTCTTCATGAACGCCGACCACATGCCCGACCCGACGACCCCGCTGATCAACGCCGCCGAGCGGGCCCACCGGCACGCCGGCATGGACCGGGCGCGGGCGGCGGGCGCCCTCGACTGGGCCGACTGGTGGGCGGAGGCGGCCGCCGACCCGGTGCTGGCCGAGCCGACCAAGCGCCGCTTCGAGATCTACGGGGAGCACGCCGACGGCGACACCCCGGACGCCGCCTGGCACGCCCGGACGCTGCGCGAGGCGGGCTTCTCGGAGGCCCGTACGGTCTGGCGCTCGCCCTCGGACGCCCTGGTGCTCGGCGTCAGGTAGCCGGAGGCCGGGCGGCCCGGCCACGCGTGAGGGGCGGTACGGGATTCCCGTACCGCCCCTCAACCACGTGACGCGCCTACAGCACCTTGGAGAGGAACGCCTTCGTCCGCTCGTGCTGCGGGTTGCCCAGGACCTCGCGCGGGTGCCCGGACTCGACGACCACGCCGCCGTCCATGAAGACGAGGTTGTCCCCGACCTCGCGGGCGAAGCCCATCTCGTGCGTGACCACGATCATGGTCATGCCCGATTCGGCCAGGTCCCGCATGACGTCGAGGACGTCACCGACGAGCTCCGGGTCGAGCGCCGAGGTGGGCTCGTCGAAGAGCATCAGCTTCGGCTCCATGGCCAGCGCGCGGGCGATCGCCACGCGCTGCTGCTGGCCGCCGGAGAGCTGCGTCGGGTAGTTGCCGCCCTTGTCGCCGAGGCCCACGCGGTCGAGCAGCTTGACCGCGCGCTCGCGCGCCACGGCCTTGCTCTCGCCCTTGACCATGACGGGGGCTTCCATGACGTTCTCGATGGCCGTCATGTGCGGGAACAGGTTGAAGCGCTGGAAGACCATGCCGATCTCGCGGCGCTGGGCCGCGACCTCGTTGTCCTTCAGCTCGTAGAGCTTGTCGCCCTTCTGCTTGTACCCGACCAGCTGGCCGTCCACCGAGAGGCGCCCGGCGTTGATGCGCTCCAGGTGGTTGATGCAGCGCAGGAAGGTCGACTTGCCGGAGCCGGACGGGCCGACCAGGCAGAAGACCTCGCGCGGGGCGACTTCGAGGTCGATGCCGCGCAGGATGTGGGCGGCGCCGTACGACTTGTGGACGCCCTCGGCCTTGACCATCGGCTGAGCGGTCATCGCGCGACCTCCGTACGGCGGAACATGTTCAGGTTGGCACGCAGGCGCTGGAACGGCGTCGGCGGCAGGTTCCGCGTGGAACCACGGGCGAAGCGGCGCTCCAGGTAGTACTGGCCGACGCTGAACACACTGGTCAGAGCCAGGTACCAGAAGGAGGCCACGAACAGCATCTCCATGATGGCACCGGCCGTGTTGCCGATGTTCGACGAAGCCCGCAGGAGTTCCGTGTACTGCACCGCCGAGACCAGTGACGAGGTCTTCAGCATGTTGATGAACTCGTTGCCGGTCGGCGGGATGATCACGCGCATCGCCTGCGGGAGCACGATCCGGCGCATGGTCTTCGTCTGCGGCATGCCGAGCGCGTGGGCGGCCTCGGTCTGGCCCTCGTCGACCGACTGGATGCCGGCCCGGACGATCTCCGCCATGTACGCGCCCTCGTTCAGGCCGAGGCCCAGGAGGGCGACCATGAACGGGGTCATGACGTCGACGGTCTCGTTCTTGTAGATCGGACCGAGGTTGATGTACTGGAAGATCAGCGACAGGTTGAACCACACCAGCAGCTGGACGTACACCGGGGTACCGCGGAAGAACCAGATGTAGAGCCAGGAGACGGCGCCCGTCACCGGGTTCTTGGACAGGCGCATCACCGCGAACACGATGCCGAGCAGGAGGCCCAGCGCCATGGAGGAAACGCTGATGATCACGGTGTTCCCGAGGCCGCTGAGGACCGCCGGGTCGAACAGCTTGTCCTTGACCGTCGCCCAGATGACGTTGCCCTGGGAGAAGGCGTAGACGAGCCAGCCGAGCAGCGCGACCACGATCACGCCGCTGACCCAGCGGCCGTAGTGCCGCACCGGGATTGCCTTGATGGCCTCGTACGGGGTGTCCGAGGCGCCGGATCCGGCCGGCGGGGTGTCGGCCGGACCCTTTTCGATCTTGTCAGTCACAATGACTGCCCTTCAGTGGAGCGTGGAGCGCGGGACTTACTGACCGGCGTTGACCGTCGCGGACTTGACGGCACTGTCCTGCACGTTCCACTTCTCAAGAGCCTTGCCGTAGGAGCCGTCCTTGATGGCGGCGTCGAGGGCCTGCTTGAGGGCGTCGCGGAGCTGGGTGTTCTCCTTGCTCACGCCGATGCCGAAGAGGCCGACGTCGCTCTGCTGGCCGGCGATCTCGAAGTCGTTGCCGCCGCCGGAGGTCTTCACGGTGTAGGCGGCGACCGGGTAGTCGTTCAGGTCGGCGACGGCGCCGCCGGCCTTGACGCGGGTCTGCGCCTCGGCGTCGGTGTCGAAGGCCTGGATGGTGAGCTTCTTGTCACCGCACTTCTCGGCCTGCGCCTTGAAGGTGTCCTCGTAGATGGTGCCGCGCTGGACGGCCACGGTCTTGCCGCAGAGGTCGTCCATCGACTTGATGCCCTCGGGGTTGCCCTTCTTGACGAGGAGCGAGAGGCCGGAGGAGAAGTAGTCGACGAAGTCGACGCCCTTGCCGATCTTCTGACCCTTGTCGTCCAGGCCCTCCTGGCGCTTCTTGTTGTCGGTGATCGAGGACATGATCACGTCCTGGCGGCCCGTGTAGATCGAGGTGATCAGACCGTCGAAGGTGCCCGCGGTGAACTCGAACTTCACACCGAGCTGCTTGCCGAGCGCCTCGGCGATGTCGGGGTCGACACCGACGATCTTGCCGCCCTCGACGAACTCCATCGGCGCGTACGCCGAGTCCGTGCCGACCTTGATGACACCGGCGTCCTGGATCTTCTTCGGCAGGGCCGAGAAGAGGGGGGCCGTGTTGTCCTTCTTGGCCGAGGAGGAGGGAGTGGACGAGCCGCCGCTCTCGGTCTGGTCACCACAGCCGGTGAGGACGAGGGCGCCGGCGACCGCGATCGCGCCGACCGCGGCGATGCGGGACCGGGCGGCGGTCGTACGACGGGTGGTGCTTGCGGTCATGGGCTGGTTCCTCCGACAGGTGGAAAGCATCCGAAAACGGTCGTGGCACGCACCATCGAGTGTCGCGACCTTGTGTGGTTACGGCATCTTGCCATTCGGACTGACGCATTCAGGCAGCTCGTCAGGTCAAAATCGGATAACGGACATCCCCGGCGGCCCATCAGCCCTGCGGGCGCTGGCTCTTCCGGCCGGACTATGCGCTGTGACCAGCGACTTTCACCGCAGCATTTACTGTGCGTCTCGACTGTTGGACAGTAAGGTTTGGACCTTTCGCCAAAACCGGGACAGCAGGCTTAGGGTCGAGCAGGAATCGACTCGTCTGGGCGAGCGTTCTTCCGGTAAAACGGATCCTTACACCCCTCACCAGGGGCTCAGGGCGCGCGTGCGGCGCGCCCGCGCGTACGAACCTCCCCTCCGCGCAGACGGGCAAGCCGTCGGCGCGGAGTACGGACGCGGTGCCCGCCCACCCCTTAACCAGGAGTGGTCACCCTCAACGATTCAAAAACTTAAGGGGCCAAGAAAGTGGCAGCGGAGATCGTCAATCCTCGCAGCGACAGCGGGACGGACAACAACCCCGATGCGGTGTTCGCGCTGCACCGGGGCGGCAAGATGGCCGTGCAGGCCACCGTGCCCGTCAACGACAAGGACGACCTGTCCCTCGCGTACACGCCGGGTGTGGCCAAGGTCTGCACCGCCATCGCGGAGAACCCGGAGCTCGTCCACGAGTACACCTGGAAGTCCAACGTCGTGGCCGTCGTCACCGACGGTACGGCCGTGCTCGGACTCGGTGACATCGGGCCCGAGGCCTCCCTCCCCGTGATGGAGGGCAAGGCCATTCTGTTCAAGCAGTTCGGTGGGGTCGACGCGGTTCCGATCGCGCTCGCGACCAAGGACACCGAGGAGATCATCGAGACGGTCATCCGTCTCGCGCCCTCGTTCGGCGGCGTGAACCTGGAGGACATCTCCGCCCCGCGCTGCTTCGAGATCGAGCGCCGGCTCCAGGAAGCCCTGGACATCCCGATCTTCCACGACGACCAGCACGGCACGGCGATCGTGACGCTGGCCGCCATGCGCAACGCGGCGAAGCTGACCGGCCGCACCCTCGGCGACCTGCGCGCCGTGATCTCGGGAGCGGGCGCGGCGGGCATCGCCATCGCCAAGATCCTGGTGGACGCGGGCATCGGCGACGTCTGTGTCACCGACCGCAAGGGCGTCGTCTCCGCGGACCGCTCCGACCTGACGGACGTCAAGGCGGAGATCGCGGGCCTGACGAACAAGAGCGGCCTGAACGGCTCGCTGGAGTCCGCCCTCGCGGGCGCCGACGTGTTCATCGGCGTCTCCGGCGGCACGGTGCCCGAGGAGGCGGTGGCCTCGATGGCGAAGGACGCCTTCGTCTTCGCCATGGCCAACCCGAACCCGGAGGTCCACCCGGAGGTCGCGCACAAGTACGCCGCGGTCGTGGCCACGGGCCGCTCGGACTTCCCGAACCAGATCAACAACGTGCTGGCGTTCCCGGGCATCTTCGCGGGCGCCCTGAAGGTCCGCGCGACCCGGATCACCGAGGGCATGAAGATCGCCGCCGCCGACGCCATCGCCGGCGTCGTGGGTGACGAGCTCGCCGCCGACTACGTGATCCCCTCGCCGTTCGACGAGCGCGTCGCCACGGCCGTCTCGGCCGCGGTCGCCGCCGCGGCGAAGGCCGACGGCGTGGCCCGCCTGGCCTGAGCGTCACCCGGTTCCACGTGAAGGGGCCCGGCCGGATCACTCCGGCCGGGCCCTTTCGCGTGACGCGGCACCCGGGACACCCGTACGGGCGTCCGGGGGACGCGGCGGAACGCACCCTCCTGGCCCCCGAACCGGGAGGGGTCGTTCGTCGTGGGGCCGTCGAGCCGGAATGACAGGCTCATGACGAGCAGTGCCGCGCGGCTTGAATATTACCCCGCCCCGGGGCTGGTTCATGACGTTCCGGTTCCATCCTCCGATGGCGCAAGAACCCATGGGGGAGCCGCAGTTGACAAGGTGTCTCACTATTCCGCTCCGGTCCCCCGCCCACCCATCTGGACGCAGCCCCGCACCCGCCCGGTTCCCGCGGATCCCATTGATCCGAACCCGCCGGGGAAGCCGGGCCTGGTGGCAGCCCCTACCGAGCGGTAGCGTCTGGCGGCATGTTCGCTGCCTACGCCGCCCGAATCGACCGTGACCAGCCGCTGAGCGGCCTTGAGCTGGGCGAGCGCCCGGCCCCCGAGGCCCGCCCCGGCTGGGTGACCGTGAACGTCAAGGCCGCCTCGCTCAACCACCACGACCTGTGGTCGCTGCGCGGGGTGGGCCTCGGCGAGGACAAACTCCCGATGATCCTCGGCTGCGACGCCGCCGGGATCGACCAGGACGGCAACGAGGTCGTCCTGCACTCCGTGATCGGCCAGAGCGGCCACGGGGTCGGCCCCGACGAGCCGCGCTCCATCCTGACCGAGCGCTACCAGGGGACCTTCGCCGAGCAGGTGACCGTCCCGGCCTGGAACGTCCTGCCCAAGCCCGCCGAGCTGTCCTTCGAGGAGGCCGCCTGCCTGCCGACGGCGTGGCTGACGGCGTACCGGATGCTGTTCACCAACGCGGGCGTCCGCCCCGGTGACTCCGTACTGGTCCAGGGCGCGGGCGGCGGGGTCGCGACGGCCGCGATCGCCCTCGGCAAGGCGGCGGGCCTGCGGGTCTTCGCCACCAGCCGGGACGAGGCCAAGCGCAAGCGGGCCGTGGAGCTGGGCGCGCTGGAGGCGTACGAGCCGGGCGCGCGGCTCCCCCGGCGGGTGGACGCGGTGATCGAGACGGTCGGCGCGGCCACCTGGTCGCACTCGGTGAAGTCGCTGCGGCCGGGCGGGACGCTGGTCATCTCCGGCGCCACCAGCGGGGACCGGCCGGCGCACGCCGAGCTGACCCGGATCTTCTTCCTGGAGCTGAAGGTGGTCGGCTCGACCATGGGCTCGAAGGACGAGCTGGAGGACCTGCTGTCCTTCTGCGCGGCGACGGGCGTGCGGCCGGTGATCGACGAGGTGCTGCCGCTGGACCGGGCGCGGGAGGGCTTCGAGAAGCTCGCGTCGGGCGACCTGTTCGGCAAGGTGGTCCTGACGGTCTGACCGGACCGGCCGCGCACCCCTCACCCTCCCACTCACGTCAACCGGGGTTGACGACCTCCGCTCGTCAACCTACATTGACGGGCATGACGGAAGCCACTGATCTCGCCGAACGGGCCGGTGACCGCGACCCGCGCGTGGGCCTGCGTGCCGTGGCCGCCCTCCGCAGACTGCTGGAGCAGCTGGAGGCGGTACAGGTGCGCAGTGCCCGCGCGCAGGGGTGGTCCTGGCAGGAGATCGCGGCCGAGCTGGGCGTGAGCCGGCAGGCCGTGCACAAGAAGCACGGGAGGGTTTGATGTTCGAGCGCTTCACGACCGCGGCCCGGGACGCCGTGACGGGCGCCGTGGCCGAGGCCCGGCGGGCCGGGGCGGCCACCGTCACCGAGGAACACCTGCTGCTGGCGCTGCTCGCCCAGGGAGCGCTGGACCCGCTGGGCGTGGACCGGGCTGCGGTCGCCGCCGGCCTCGCCCGGGCCCGCCGCCGGGGCGGGATGTCCAGGGCCGACGAGGAGGCGCTGGCCGGCCTCGGGATCGACCTGACCCGGATCCTGTCCCGGGTGGAGGAGACCCACGGCGAGGGCGCCCTCGCGGCCACGGCCCCCCGGCGGCGGACCCTCGGGACCTCGCTCCGCTCGGCCCTCGGCCGCCCGGAGCCGGCCGGCCGCCAC
Organism: Streptomyces goshikiensis; assembly: GCF_014650555.1. Classification (GTDB taxonomy): domain Bacteria; phylum Actinomycetota; class Actinomycetes; order Streptomycetales; family Streptomycetaceae; genus Streptomyces; species Streptomyces goshikiensis. The sequence continues at coordinate 489,763 of NZ_BMVE01000001.1, forward strand.
GTCCCCTTCGCCCCGGGCTCGAAGCGGGTGCTGGAAGGGTCCCTCCGGATCGCCGTGGGCCGCGGGGACCGCCACATCGCCGCCCCGCACCTGCTCCTGGCCCTGCTGTCCCGCCCGGGCACGGTCTGCGAGGTCCTCGCGGACCACGGGGTCACCTACGAGGCGGCCGAGTCGGGCCTGACGGGCCCCTAACCCCTGAGCGTGCCGGTGACGCGGGCGGCGGCCGCGGCCAGATGGGCGCGGGCCTCGGCCAGCTGGGCCGGGGAGACCCCGTGGTCGCGGGCGGCGTCGCGGACGTCGTCGCGGAACCGGTCGAGCAGCCGGTCCAGGTCCCGGGCCGGGTCGGCCGTCGGGGCCAGGTCCTCGGCCCAGTCGGAGCCGGCGGCGGCCGAGGCGGTGGCACTCGTGGCGTTGGCGGCGCCGCCGGCACCGGTGGCACCGCCGCCGGAGCCCGCGCCCGCGGATCCGCCGCCGAGCCAGGCGCCGGCCAGGCTGCCCAGCATGCCGCCCGACTTCGCGAACTGCTCCTGGAACTGGGCCGCGATGCGCTGGACCTCCTCACGGGCCCGCTCCTGCGCCTCCTTGGCCTGGCGGCGGGCCTGCTGCGCCTCCTCGCGGGCCCGGCGGCTCTCGTCCTTCGCCCGCCGCGCCTGCTCCTTCCACTCGTGCTTCGCCTTGCGCAGCTCCTCCTTGGCCGCCGCCCAGGACGCGTCCTCGACGGGGGTCGCGGTCGCCGAGGCCGCGGCCCGCATCTCGCGCCGCAGATCGCCGGCCGCGCCCCTGACGTCCGCGCGGATCTCGGCGGCCAGCTCGGAGACCGAATCGCGGATCTCCAGCTCCAGGTCGGCGAGCTCGCCGCGGCGGTCGGCCAGTTCGGCGCGGCCCGCCTCGGTGATGGAGTACACCTTGCGCCCGCCCTCGGTGGCGTACGTGACCAGGCCTTCGGCCTCCAGCTTGGCGAGCCGGGGGTACACGGTGCCCGCGGAGGGCGCGTACAGGCCCTGGAAGCGCTCCTCCAGCAGGCGGATCACCTCGTACCCGTGGCGCGGCGCCTCGTCCAGGAGCCCCAGGAGGTAGAGGCGGAGGCGTCCGTGGGCGAAGACGGGCGGCATGTCAGAGCACCTTCTTGTCGAGCGTGAGGGGGGCGGAGGGGGTCGCGGCGTCGGCGGCCGGTCGGCGCAGCAGGGCGATGGCCCCGGAGACGGTGGTGGCCCGCAGGGTGCCGGTCCCCGCGCCGAGGGTGCCGGTGATCCGCTTGGCGCCCAGCTGGCCGGAGACCCGGAGGTCCTCGAAGGCGTTGGAGACCCCGCCGGTGGCGGTGTTGGCCTCGACGCGGGCGTCGGCCGGGTGCGGCAGACGGATCGCGACCTGGCCGGAGACGGAGTTGAGGAAGATGTCCACCGGGCTGGGCGCGGCCGGGTCGAGGGCCAGGTCGATGAGCATGTCGCCGCTGACGGAGTCGGCCCGTACGCTGCCGCCGGCGCCGTCGACCACGGTCAGGCCGCCGGAGACGGAGTGGAAACCGAGCTCGCCGGTGACGGACTGGGCCTCGACGCTGCCGGACACGGTGTGCGCCTTGACCCTGCCCGAGAGGCCGACGAGCGTGGCGTCGCCGGAGACTCCGTTGACGTCGGTGCCGCCGCGGATGCCGGAGACGAACGCGGCGGCGCTGACGGTGGCCACCTGGACGCGGGTCGCGGCGGGGACGGTGAGGGTGACGGTGGCGCTGCGCTCCCAGGCCTTGCGGCCGCTGCCGTCGCCGGAGCCGGCGGACCAGGCCTTCCAGGGCTTGGCCGCGAGCCACTCCTTGAAGCCGCGGGTGCCGTTCCAGGGGAGGTCCTCGTAGGAAACGGTGAGGACGCCGCCGTCCTGCACGACCTGGAGCGGCGGCCCGTCGACCGCGGCGACCTCCAGCCGGGCGGGGCCCTCGTCGGAGGCGACGACGTTGACGGTCCCGCCGACCAGGCGTACGTGGAGCTCGGCGACGGGCTCGTCGAAGGTGAGCTTCTGCGGTTCGGCGACCGACCGCGTCGACGTCTGCTCTGTCATTGCGGATCCTCCTCGGACGTGCGCGGACTGGGTCTCGACGCTCGCAACATATCGCGTCTCCCGAAAGACACGATATATCGCGCCCCCCCGAAGTCAAGCCACCCGCCTCCGGCCGCCGGCCTCAGCCCCGCCGGCGTTTGAGGCGCGGGGGTCCGGGGGCCGCCCGCTGGACCTCCGCCCCGCCCCCGCCACTCGGCCCGGCCGGCGCAACCCCAGCCCCGCCGGCGTTTGAGGCGCGGGGGTCCGGGGGCTGGCCCCCGGCGACGGCGCCGCACGTCAGGGCAGGCTTCGGCCCCGCGGGCCGCCTGCTGGGGCCCCGCCCCGCCCCGCCACTCGGCCCGGCCGGCGCAACCCCAGCCCCGCCGGCGTTTGAGGCGCGGGGGTCCGGGGGCTGGCCCCCGGCGACGGCGCGATCTCAGCCCCGCCGGCGTTTGAGGCGCGGGGGTCCGGGGGCTGGCCCCCGGCGACGGCGCCGCACGTCAGGGCAGGCTTCGGCCCCGCGGGCCGTCTGCTGGGGCTCCGCCCCAGACCCCGCGCCTCAAACGCCGGCGAGGCTGAAATGGCCCGGGCCACAGCCCAAGACGAGCCACCCGAGCAACCAGGCAGGCGCGGCCAAGCGGTGCGGCCGGAGCACCCGGACAGACGGCGCTGGCGGGCGTACGGGCAGGCGACGTAGCCAGGGCGGGCGCGGGCGCGACCGGGGCAGGAGCAGCCGGGGGCCGGCGCGGGCAGGTGGTCGGGGTAGCGCCCCGGAGGGGTTAGGCGGCTAGGAGGGGGCTTTCGTGGTGGTGGAGCCACGCCCGGTACGGCGGCGTCCGCAGCGCGGCCTCGCGATAGGCCGAGCGGAGGTCCTCGAAGACCTCCGCGTGCGCCCCCGGCCGGGTCGCCAGCAGCAGCCGCACCGCCAGCGGGTCCCCCGACAGCGGCCGGATCGCCATGTCGTCCCGCGGCCCGGACGTCGGCTGGCACGGCGCCACCGCCTCGCCGGAGATGATCAGCGAGGTCGCGGTGTGGTAGTCGGCGTGCAGGACAGGCGGATCGAGCCCCGCGCCCGCGAAGACCCGCCGCAGGCCGTCCCACTCGCCGTCGACCGACGGGTCGACCGTCCACCGGTCGCGCGCCAGGTCCCGTAGGTCCACCACCGCCCGCGCCGCCGCCGGATGGTCCCGGGACATCGACACGAACTGCGGCTCCCGCTCCATCAGGACCCGCATCTCCAGCCCGGCGGGCACCCGCAGCGGGCTGCCCTCGACCTCGTGCACGAACGCCACGTCCAGCTGACCCGAATCCACCATCCGCAGCAGCGCGTTGGCCGAGAGGTCCACCACCAGCGTGGTCTCGGTGTCCGGAAGCCTGCGGTGCAGCCGGCGCAGCCATCCCGGCAGGGCGCGGCTCGCCGTGGAGCCCAGCCGCAGCCTCGGCCCCCGGGCCACCGCACGCGCCTCGGCCACCAGCGCGGCCATCTCGGCGAGCAGCGGACGGGCCCGGCCGAGTACGGTGCGCCCGAACGGGGTGGGCCGGCAGCCGGTCCGCTCGCGCAGGAACAGCTCGCCGTCCAGGGCCCGTTCGATCCGGCGCAGCTGGGTCGTCAACGAGGGCTGGCTCACGCCGAGTTGCCGCGCCGCCTTGTGCAGGCTGCCGGCGTCGGCGATGGCGCACAGGGCGCGCAGGTGCCTGACCTCAAGCTCCATGTCCAGAGGGTAGGCCGGGGCCAGTGGACCGCACCAGCCACTGACGACCCACCGAATCCCGCCATTCTCAGGGAAGTTGGCCTGCCGAAACCCTCCGATAACCCGGAGCTATCGGTGGCTGACATCATCCCCCGCCCCCTTCCGCTCCCGCAGAATCCGGTACCGAACCACCCACCCCCCGCACCGGATGAGTAGGAGCCCCCCCACATGCGCCACTCCCGTACCTCCCGAACGGCCGTACTGGCCGCCACCCTCGGCCTCGGCCTGGCCACGGCCGTCGTCGGCGTCGCCCCCACCGCCAGCGCTGCCCCGGCGCCCGTCGGCAACGCCGCCAGCTACGCCGCGTACGAGCGCTCGCAGGAGAACGAGTCCGCCAACGCCGCGTTCTTCGACGCGGTCCGGCGCTCGGTGGCCGAGCAGCGTGCCGCGAACCCCGGCATCCGGGCCGTGACCGTCACGTACAACACCCGCAACGCCCCGAGCTTCCGTAGCCAGATAGCCCGTTCCACGCAGATCTGGAACAGCTCGGTGTCCAACGTCAAGCTCCAGGAGGTTTCCTCCGGCGGGAACTTCTCGTACTACGAGGGCAACGACTCGCGCGGTTCCTACGCGAGCACCGACGGCCACGGCCGGGGCTACATCTTCCTCGACTACCAGCAGAACCAGCAGTACAACTCCACCCGGGTGACCGCGCACGAGACGGGCCACGTGCTGGGTCTGCCGGACCACTACTCGGGGCCGTGCTCCGAGCTGATGTCGGGCGGCGGTCCGGGCACCTCGTGCCAGAACCCCAACCCGAACGCCGCGGAGCGCTCCCGCGTGAACCAGCTGTGGGCCAACGGCCTGGTCGGCTCCGGCCTGGGGTCGAAGGGCTAGCCGGCCGCCGGGGCGACGGACGCCGGACAGTCCGGGTTCCGGCAGGAACCCGCCACCCACTCCGGTACGAAGATGCCCAGGGACTTGCGCCGCCTGACGACGGTGTCGACGGATCCGCCACAGGCCGGGCACACGCGCTGCGCGTGTCCGGCCTGCGGTGCGACCCTGATGCGTGCCTGCTCTTCGCCGCGCTGCTGACCGGTCATACCTCCACGGTAGGCCGGTTTCCCTCCGCGCGGGGGGTCAGAGCGCACGGGCGTAGGTGGTGACGAGCTGGCCGCCGCCGAAGGTCTTGACCCCGGTCAGCTCCAGCCCACGCGGCGCGAAGCCGGCGCGCGACATCGGGATGCCGGAGCCCGCGAACACCGGGTACGTCTTGACGATGAACTCGTCGATCTCGTCGGCCAGCCGGCCGGCCAGGTCGGCGCCTCCGCACAGGTAGATCCCGAGGCCGGGCCGCGCCTTCAGCTCGCGCACCAGCGCCACGGCGTCCCCGCTGAAGATCTTCACGGCCGGGTCGGGCGACTCGGTCAGGGACCGGGACAGCACGTACTGCTCCAGGTGGGCGTAGGGGCTGGTGATCCCCGCCTTGAGCGCCGGGTCATAGGTGCCGCGCCCCATCAGGACCGTGTCGAAGCGCTTCGCGGCGCCCGCGCCGACGCCCATGAGGGCCCGGACGTGGGTGGGCAGGGTCTCCGGGAACTCCGCCGCCATGTGGGCGATGTACTCCGGGTCGGTCCAGCGGGTGAGGAAGTCACCGTCCCCATCCGGGTCCGCGATGAACCCGTCGACGGACGTGCCGACGTAATACGTGAGCTTGCGCAAGTAGATCTCTTTCGCTCGACCGCACCCCTCGATCAGGGCACGTCAGGCAAAGTACTGCACCTGAAGTACTTCGACAAGCCCCTTACCCCTCGGCCCGCCCCGTCTCAGCCCCGCGGCTTGCGCCACATCGGCCACATCAGCGGCCCGCCCGGCAGCCGCACCGGCTCCCCCGTGACCTCCCAGCCGAGCCGCTCGTACAGCACCTTGCTGCGCTCGCTGCTCGCCTCCAGATACGCCGGCAGGCCCTCGCGGTCGCAGCGCTCCAGCACCGGACGCATCAGTTCCGTGCCGAGCCCCTCCCCCTGCCGGCCGGGCGCGACCGCGATCATCAGCAGGTACTCGTGCTCCTCGGCGGTCGGGTGCACCGCGCCCGTCAGGCGCCCCACCAGCTCGCACCGCTCGTTGTCGGGATCGGCCGCCGCCCGCATCCGCGCCGGCACCTCGTCCTCGGCGGCCTCGGCGTCGGGGTCACCAGCCGGGACCCGCAGCCACAGCGCCGCCGCCGAGCCGTCCACCGCGCAGTCGATCCGGCCCTCCTCCAGCGCCACGTCCACGAAGACGCCGAGGAACTTCCCGTGCACCGCCGCCCGGTGCTCCGGATCCGGGAAGACCCAGCCGCTCACCGGGTCGTCGCGGAAGGCCACGTCCAGCAGCCGCGCCACCGCGTCCCGGTCGGACTGGTCCGCCTGACGTATCTCCAGCACCATGGGTCACACCCTTCGCTCACGCCTCAACAGCCTTGAGCGATCCTAGAGTTGACCCCGAATGCGCGGAAAGCCCTGTTCCGGCACCTGATGGTGCCGGAACAGGGCTTGCGCGCCGCCGCCGGACGCGTCCTACGAGGTCACCTGGTACGGCGCGTGACGAACTCCGCCAGCGCCAGCAGCCCGCCCGCCGCCGCGAGGTCGGGAACGGCCCGGGACAGCTGCTGCACCGCCCGGCCCATCCGGTCCGCGGCATGGGCCTGCGCCCAGTCGCGGCCGCCGGCCCGCTCGACCGCCGCGGCCGCCGCGTGCACGTCGTCCCCGGTCATGGGGCCCGCGTACAGCGCGGCCAGCTCCTTGCCCGCCGTGGTGCCCGAGGTGAGGGCGGCCACGACCGGGAGCGACTTCTTGCGGGCGATCAGATCGGCCCCGGCGGGCTTGCCGGTGTGCCCCGGATCCCCCCAGATGCCGATCAGGTCGTCGATCAGCTGGAAGGCCAGCCCGGCCTCCCGCCCGAAGGCGTCCATCGCGTCGACCTCGTCGGGCCCCGCGCCCGCGTACAGCGCGCCGAGCGCGCAGGCGCAGCCCAGCAGGGCCCCGGTCTTGGCCATGGCCATCGTCAGGCACTCGTCGAGCGAGACGTCCGGGCGCTGTTCGAAGGCGCAGTCCGCCTGCTGGCCGGCGCACAGCTCGATGATGCAGGTCGCCAGCCGGGCCGAGGCGGCGGCCGAGGCCGGATGCCCGTCCTGGACCAGCAGCCGCAGCGCGAGCGCGAGCATGGCGTCGCCCGTGATGATCGCGTCCGGCGTCCCGAAGACGGTCCAGGCCGTGGCCCGGCCGCGACGCCGGACGTCCTTGTCGATGACGTCGTCGTGCAGCAGCGTGAAGTTGTGCGCCAGCTCCACGGCCACCGCCGCCCGCACGACGGCCCGCAGACCGTCGTCCCCGTCCCCGTCCCCGGTGTCCGCCGGCCCCCGCAGGGCCCGGGCCGCGGCGAGCACGAGGGCGGGCCGGATGGCCTTGCCCGCGTTGCCCGCCGCCGGGGTGCCGTCCGCGTGCTCCCAGCCGAAGTGGTACATCGCGACGCGCCGCATCGAACCGGGCAGGCTCTCGACCGTCCGGCGCAGTTCCGGATTGACGGCGTCTCTCGTCCGCTCCAGCAGGGCCGCGGCTTCGTGGCCCTCGCCGGCCGTGATGGTCTCAGTGGTCGCCATGGCGTGTCCCGTGTGTCCTTTGCGTCCGCTCCCGCGTTCCGGCCGGCCGGCTCAGCGCCAGCGGCCGATCTCGACGTTCTCCAGGACGCCGAGCGCGTCCGGCACGAGGACCGCGGCGGAGAAGTAGGCGGTGACCAGGTAGGAGATGATCGCCTGCTCGCTGATCCCCATGAAGCGGACCGACATGCTCGGCTCGATCTCGTCCGGGATCCCGGGCTGGTGGAGGCCGACGACCCCGGACTCCTCCTCACCGGTGCGCATGCAGAGGATGGACGTCGTGCGCGCGTCGCTGATCGGGATCTTGCTGCTCGGGAAGATCGGCACGCCGCGCCAGGACGGCACCCGGTGGCCGCCGACGTCGATCGACTCGGGGTACAGGCCGCGCCGGTTGCACTCGCGGCCGAAGGCGGCGATGGCCTTGGGGTGGGCGAGGAACATCTTGGAACCGCGCCGCATGCTGAGCAGCTGGTCCATGTCGTCGGGGCTGGGCACGCCGTCGTGCGGCTGGATGCGCTGGTCGTAGTCGGCGTTGTGGAGCAGGCCGAAGTCGGTGTTGTTGAGCATCTCGTGCTCCTGGCGCTCCCGCAGCGCCTCGACCGTGAGCCGCAACTGCTGCTCGGTCTGGTTCATCGGCTGGTTGTACAGGTCGGCGACGCGCGTGTGCACCCGCAGGACCGTTTGCGCGATGGAGAGTTCGTACTCGCGCGGCTTGGCCTCGTAGTCCACGAAGGTGCCGGGCAGGACGGCCTCGCCCTGGTGGCCGGCGGAGAGGTCGATCGCGGCCTCGCCGTACTTGTTGGTCCGCTGGGCGGGCAGCGACCGTACGGACTCGACGTGCGCGCGCAGGCTGTCGACGCGGTCGGCGAGGAGCTGGAAGTCCTGGCGGGACAGGACGAGGGCGGTGCCGGAGGTGGCGGCGCGGGCGGTGTACTCCCAGATCGCCTCCTCGTCCACGAGGGAGTCCTCGCCGAAGTAGGCGCCGTCGGCGACGGTCTGCAGGACCGCGTCCTCGCCGTAGGGGCCGGGGCCGACCTGGTCGATGCGGCCGTGAGCGAGCAGGAACACCTTGTCGGAGGGGCTGCCGAAGGAGGTCAGCTCCTGGCCGGCCGCGAAGTCGAGCTGCTGGCACCGCGCGGCGAGCTCGGTGAGGACGTCGAGGTCCTCGTAGGCGCGCAGCAGCGGGAGCTCGCCGAGCTCGGCCGGGATGACCTGGACCTGGGTCCCGGTCTTGATGAACTCCACGCGTCCGTCGCCGACGGAGTAGCTCAGCCGCCGGTTGACCCGGTAGGTGCCGCCCTGTACCGACACCCACGGCAGCATCTTCAGGAGCCACCGCGAGGTGATCTCCTGCATCTGCGGCGCGGACTTCGTCGTGGTTGCCAAGTTCCGTGCGGCCGAGGTCGCGAGACTGCGCTGCGGCGGAGACTGGGCCTCGGTTTCGGAACCTGCCTGGACCGACATGTGTTTCCCTTTCGATCACTCCATGGGTCTGCTGGGCCAGCCTTCAGCACACGACGTGGTGGGACCATTACACAAAAGGGTGGGACTACTCCGTGTGGGTCTGGGCACTCTTTGGGGTCAGCTCCCGCGTCCCAGGCCCCTTGAGCCCCACCGGTTTCAGCCACCTCACGCCAACCGTCAGCTTTAACTTGCAAGACAGATGCAACTTTCCGTACGGTGGCGCCATGCGGCTGACCCGATTCACCGATCTGGCGCTCCGCGTCCTGATGCGCCTGGCCGTCGCGGACGCGGACCTCCCCACCACGCGCGACGTGGCGGCGACCATGGAGGTCCCGTACACGCACAGCGCCAAGGTGGTGGCCAGGCTGCGGCACCTCGGGCTGATCGAGGCGCGGCGCGGCCGCGGCGGAGGGCTCGCGCTCACCGCCGCCGGACGGGCCGCCTCGGTGGGCGGGGTGGTCCGTGAACTGGAGGGCGCCGGTGACGTCGTGGACTGCGACGGGGCCGTGCCCTGCCCGCTGCGCGGCGCGTGCGTGCTGCGCGGCGCGCTGCGCGGGGCCCAGGAGGCGTTCTTCGCCGCCCTGGACCCCCTGACGGTGAACGACCTGGTGGCGGCCCCGACCGGGCCGCTGCTGCTGGGCATTTCGAGCGGCCCGCCGGGGCGGACCGTAGACCCCTGACCCCGGGCCGGGTGGCCGGTTCCCGCTGCCCGGACCCCACGCCTCGAACAGGTGCCCCCATCCCCCCACGCACCACGCCCAAAAATACGCATTTCAGATTCCAATTAACGCGACCGAGGAGTTCCGCATGCTGTCGGAGAAGTCGACCGAGACCGTACGAGCCACCCTGCCCGCCGTCGGCGCGGCCATCGGCGACATCGCGGAGCTCTTCTACGCGAAGCTGTTCGCGGCCCACCCGGCCCTGCTGCGCGACCTGTTCAACCGCGGCAACCAGAACTCCGGCGCCCAGAAGCAGGCCCTGGCCGGCTCCATCGCCGCCTTCGCGACCCACCTCCTGACCCACCCCGGCACCCGCCCCGACGTGATGCTGAACCGGATAGCCCACAAGCACGCCTCGCTCGGCATCACCCGCGAGCAGTACGAGATCGTCCACCACCACCTCTTCGAGGCCATCGCGGAGATCCTCGGCGAGGCCGTCACCCCCGAGGTCGCCGAGGCCTGGGACGAGGTCTACTGGCTGATGGCGGGCGCCCTCGTCGCCATCGAGGACCGCCTCTACGCGCAGCGGCAGGTGCTCGCGGGCGACGTCTGGCGCGACTGGCGGATCGCCGCCCGGTTCGAGGAGACGGCCGACTGCGCCACCTTCCACCTCGTCCCGGCCGACGGCGCCCCCGCCCCCGCCTTCGCGCCCGGCCAGTACGTCTCCGTACAGGTCGAACTCCCCGACGGCGCCCGGCAGATCCGCCAGTACAGCCTCTCCCGCTCGCCCGGCTCCGCGGTGCGCGCGATCACCGTCAAGCGGGTCCACGGCCCGGCCGCGGCGGGCCCCGACGGCGAGGTCTCCCACCACCTCCACACCCGCGTCCGCACCGGCGACACCCTGCGCGTCTCGGCCCCGTACGGCGACCTGGTCCTGCGGGACTCCGGCGCGCCGGTGCTGCTCGCCTCCGCCGGGATCGGCTGCACCCCGATGCTGTCGATGCTGGAGCACCTGTCCGACACCGGGCACACCGCGCCCGTGACCGTCCTGCACGCCGACCGCTCCCCCGCCGACCACGCGCTGCGCGGCGACCACCGGAGCCTGACGCACAAGCTGCCGGACGCCTCGGCCCGGTTCTGGTACGAGGCGGACGCCGAGCCGGGCGACTCCCACGGCCGCCTCGACCTGACGGACGTCCCGGTCGCGCCCGGCACCACCGCGTACCTGTGCGGGCCGCTCCCGTTCATGCGGGCCGCGCGTGCGCAGCTGCTGGCCAAGGGGGTCCGCGCCGCGGACATCCACTACGAGGTGTTCGGCCCGGACCTCTGGCTGGCAGCCGGGTGACCCCCGCGGCGGGCGGGCCGGCCGGGGTGGCCGGTGCGGCCGGGACGGGTGTCCGGATCGGCTCGCTCGCCGTACGAATCCACTAGCGGCGGAAGGATCGCCTCCACTACACCGGTACGTAACGGGGTGACCACGAAAGGTCACCACCACGCACCGCAAAGGAGGCGGTCATGGCCTCACCCATGTCCGCGGACCGGTTCATCAGCGCACTGCGGCACGAAAGCCTGACCGTCGTGGAGGTCGGCGCCTGGCGCACTCACAACCGCAACCACAAGGGCCCCTGGGGCCCCGTGCACGGGGTGATGGTCCACCACACCGTCACGCACGGCACCGGGTACACCGTCCGGCTCTGCCGCGAGGGCGACGAGGACCTGCCCGGCCCGCTCTGCCACGGCGTGATCACCAAGGACGGCCGCGTCCACCTGGTCGGCTACGGCCGCGCCAACCACGCGGGCGCGGGCGACTCCGACGTCCTGGCGGCGGTGATCGCGGAGAAGCGCCTCCCCGTGGACCACCGCGCCGACACCGACGGCAACCGGCACTTCTACGGCTTCGAGTGCGAGAACCTCGGCAACGGCGAAGACCCCTGGCCGGCGGTGCAGCTCGACGCGATCGCCCGCGCGGCGGCCGCGCTGTGCCGCGTGCACGGCTGGACCGCGCGCTCGGTGATCGGCCACCGCGAATGGCAGCCCGGCAAGATCGACCCCAGGGGCTTCACGATGGACGCGATGCGCGTGCGCGTCGCGGAGCGCCTGAAGTAGCGCGGCGGCCGGGCCGGGCTCCGCCGACAATGGGCGGGTGAACCCCTTGCAGCCCCGGCCGCCGTCCCCGCTCGTCGAAGTCACCGACGAGCGGTTCGCCGCGCGCGGGGTACGGCTGCTGCTGAAGCGGGACGACCTCGTACATCCGGAGCTGCCCGGGAACAAGTGGCGCAAGCTCGCGCCGAACCTGCGGGCGGCGGTGGAGGGCGGCTTCCCGGCGCTGGTGACGTTCGGCGGGGCGTACTCGAACCACCTGCGGGCCACGGCGGCGGCCGGGCGGCTGCTGGGCCTCCCGACGATCGGCGTGGTCCGCGGGGACGAGCTGGCCGGGCGGCCGCTGAACGAGTCCCTCGCGCGGTGCGCGACGGACGGCATGCGGCTGCGGTTCGTCTCCCGGGCGGAGTACCGCCGCAAGGCCGAGCCGGAGGTACTGGCCCGGCTGCTCGCCGGGGCGGGCGCGGCCGGGGCGTACGTGGTGCCGGAGGGCGGCAGCAACGCACTGGCCCTGCGGGGCTGTGCGGAGCTGGGGCGGGAGCTGCGGGGCGCGGCGGACGTGGTCGCGGTGGCCTGCGGCACCGGCGGCACCCTCGCGGGCCTGGCGGCGGGCCTCGGCCCGGGCGGGCGCGCGCTGGGCGTGCCGGTCCTTGCGGGCGGCTTCCTGGGGGCGGAGATACGTTCCCTCCAGCTGGCCGCGTTCGGCGCCCCGGCGGGCGACTGGAGCCTCGCGGAGGGCTTCCACCACGGCGGCTACGCCCGCGTCCCGGCGGAGCTGGAGGCGTTCGCCGCCGACTTCGAGGCCCGGCACGGCCTCCCGGTCGAGCGGATCTACGTGGCGAAACTGCTCTGGGCCCTGACGGAGCTCACCCGCTCCGGCGCCTTCCCCCCGGGCACCACCCTCGCCGCCGTCGTCACGGGACGCCCGTAGCCCCCGGGCGTCCGGCCCCCGGCCCCGGCCCGCAGGGGCTACGGGGACTCTTCGCGGTAGGCCGCCGCCTCCTCCAGGTCCAGGCGGCGCAGGAGGGCGCGGAGCATCTCGTCGTCGATCTGGCGGCGGTCCCGGAGGGCCACGAACACCTCCCGTTCGACCTCGATCATCTCGCCCGCGAGCCGTCGGTACACGTCGTCCGCCGACTCCCCCGTCACCGCGTTGACCTCGCCGAGCCGTTCCCACACCGCGTTGCGCCGGCGCTCCAGCACCGTCCGCAGCCGTTCCACCAGCGGTGGCGGCAGGTCGTTGCCGGGGTCCGCGAGGAGTTCCTCCAGGCGCTCCTCCGCCGCCCGCGAGGCCTCGCTCTGCGCCTGCGCCTCCGCGAGGGTCTCCGCCTGCACGTCCCGTTTCGGCAGCCTCAGCACCCGGATCAGCGGCGGCAGCGTCAGTCCCTGCACCACCAGCGTCGCGATGACCGTCGTGAACGTCAGGAAGAGGATCAGGTTCCGGTGCGGCACGCTGATCGGCACGGAGAACGCGATCGCCAGCGAGACCACGCCCCGCATCCCCGCCCAGCCCACCACGACCGGCGCCTTCCAGTTCACCTCGGGTTCGCGCCGCCGGACCCGCTCCGACAGCACCCGCGGCAGGAACGTCGCCGGGAACACCCACACGTACCGGGCCACCACCACGACGAGGAACACCACGACCGCGTACCAGGCCGCGTCCACCCCCTGGTACTCGCCCAGCCCCTTCATCACCACCGGCAGCTGGAGTCCGATCAGCGCGAAGACCACCGACTCCAGGATGAAGGCGACCATCTTCCAGACCGCCGCCTCCTGGAGCCGCGTCGCGAAGTCGACCTGCCAGTTCCGGTGCCCCAGGTACAGCGCGACCACGACCACCGCCAGCACCCCGGAGGCGTGCACCCGCTCGGCCGCCGCGTACGCCACGAACGGGATCAGCAGCGACAGCGTGTTCTGCAGCAGCGGCTCGCGCAGCCGCTTGCGCAGGTGGTGGATCGGCACCATCAGCAGCAGGCCGACGCCGACGCCGCCCACCGAGGCCAGCAGGAACTCCGCGATGCCGCCCGCCCAGCCGGCGCTCGTCCCGATCACCGCCGCCAGCGCCACGTTGTACGCGGTGATCGCGGTCGCGTCGTTGACCAGCGACTCACCCTGGAGGATGGTCGTGATCCTGTTCGGCAGCCCGAGCTTGCGGGCGATCGCGGTCGCCGCCACCGCGTCCGGCGGCGCGATCACCGCCCCCAGCACCAGCGCCACCGGCAGCGACAGCCCCGGCACGAGCAGGAACGCCGCGTACCCGACGACCACCGTCGCGAAGATCACGTACCCGACCGACAACAGCGCGACGGGCCGGATGTTCGCCCGCAGGTCCAGGTACGAACTGTCCACGCCGGCCGTGTACAGCAGCGGCGGGAGCAGCAGCGGCAGCACGATGTGCGGGTCCAGGGCGTACGGCGGCACGCCGGGGACGTACCCGGCGATCAGCCCGGCGGCGACCAGCAGCAGCGGTGCCGGCACCGGCGTCCGGCGGGCCACTGCCGCCACGACGGCACTGCCGGCGACCAGCGCCACCAGTGGCAATACCTCCATCGAAGATCACCCTCGCTCGATTTCATCCGACTGAGCACGCCCGTACCTCAGTACGCTGGCCATCATGAGCGAGTGCACCCATGTTCCCGAACTGCCGCGCCCCGAGCCTGTCCCACGTGGGCAGACCTGTCCGGATTGTCTGGCGCTCGGAAGCCACCCGGTGCAACTGAGGCTCTGCCTGTGGTGCGGGTACGTGGGGTGCTGCGACTCCTCCCCCCACCGGCACGCCACGGCGCACTACCAGGAGACGGGCCATCCGGTGATCCGGAGCTTCGAACCGGGCGAGACGTGGCGGTGGTGCTATGTCGACGGTTCGATCGTCTGAGGCGGGGTAGTTCAACCCTCCGCCGGTTCCCCTGATTTGGGCCCCGCAGACCCCTAGCCACTGTGCGTGCCCATGGGCTTACCATCAGTCACTGACAGAGGCATGGCCGTCCTGGGCGCTCCTTTCGGGTGCCATGAGGGGTGCCGCGACACGATCGACCGGATCGCGGTAGCGTCACCGGCGAACAGAGCTCGTACCACCTTGGAGGTGAGGGTGTCCCAGATCGCAGGCGAGCCCGGGACCCAGGACTTCGTGGAAGTCCGGCTGCCGGCTGCGGGTGCCTACCTGTCTGTGCTGCGAACGGCCACGGCCGGACTCGCGGCACGTTTGGACTTCACTCTCGACGAGATCGAGGACCTCCGCATCGCGGTGGACGAGGCCTGCGCGATCCTGCTCCAGCAGGCCGTGCCGGGCTCCGTCCTCAGCTGCGTCTTCCGGCTGGTGGACGATTCGCTGGAGGTGACCGTCTCGGCACCTACCACCGACGGCCGCGCACCGGAACGCGACACGTTCGCGTGGACGGTCCTTTCGGCCCTGGCCGGCAAGGTCGAGGCCACCGTCGAGGAGAACCGGACAGTGAGCATCAGCCTCTACAAACAGCGCGGCGCGGGACCAGGCCCGGCGTGAGCGGCGGGGAGATCCCGGTGCGGGGCGGGGATCTGCCCCGGGTACGGCACGAGGTCGACGGCGGCATCCCGGAGCAGCAGCACGCCCGGCCGCACCCGGCTGACGCGGATGCGGAATACGGCTTTTTGGACTCGGCGGAGCGACGGGCGGGCCCTATGAGCGACAACCAGCACGACCAGCCAGAGTCACCGGAGGCCGCTGCCACGGCCCCGGTGACACCGGCGCCGCCCCTGGCGGCGGCGGATCCGCGCGACCGCAGTGGCGCGCGGGCCCTGTTCTTCGAGCTGCGGGAGCTGCCCGAGGGCTCGGTGGAGCGCGCGGAACTGCGCAACCGGCTCGTCCGGATGCACCTGCCGCTGGTCGAGCACCTGGCGCGGCGGTTCCGCAACCGCGGCGAGCCGCTGGACGATCTGACACAGGTCGCGACGATCGGCCTGATCAAGTCGGTGGACCGGTTCGACCCCGACCGCGGCGTCGAGTTCTCCACGTACGCCACCCCCACGGTGGTGGGAGAGATCAAACGGCACTTCCGCGACAAGGGCTGGGCGGTGCGCGTGCCCCGGCGCCTGCAGGAGCTGCGGCTCTCGCTGACGACGGCCACGGCGGAACTGTCCCAGCAGCACGGCCGCTCGCCGACCGTGCACGAGCTGGCGGAGCGGCTCGGGATCTCCGAGGAGGAGGTGCTGGAGGGGCTGGAATCGGCCAATGCCTACAGCACCCTGTCCCTGGACGTCCCGGACACGGACGACGAGTCCCCGGCGGTCGCGGACACGCTGGGCTCGGAGGACGAGGCGCTGGAGGGCGTCGAGTACCGGGAGTCCCTCAAGCCGCTGCTGGAGGGGCTGCCACCGCGGGAGAAGCGGATCCTGCTGCTGCGGTTCTTCGGGAACATGACCCAGTCGCAGATCGCGCAGGAGGTCGGCATCTCGCAGATGCACGTCTCCCGCCTGCTGGCCCGGACCCTGGCCCAGCTCCGGGAGAAGCTCCTCGTCGAGGAGTAGCCGCAGGGGCTATCGGGTCCGCTCGCCGGGCCCGATTCCCAGAGCCTCGGTCGCCGTCGGGTTCACCAGCAGGGCCACGACGGCCACGGCCGCCAGCGCCAGACCCACGGCGGCGGCGGCCATCGCCCCGCCCGTGGTCCACAGGGTCCACGCCACCGGGAGCGCCATCAGCTGGGTGATCAGCGCCGGGCCGCGGCTCCAGCGGCGGCCCAGGCGCAGCCCGCGGGCCGCGATCAGCGGCAGCGCGGCGAGCGCGAGCAGGGTCACGCCCCCGGTCTCGGCCTGCTGCGGGGAGTCGGGGTCGCCGGCGATGCCCACGAACAGCATGTAGACGCCGAGGCCGGCCAGCGCCAGGCCCTCCAGCGCGGTGAGCGCGGCGGCGGCGGTCAGCCGGCCGGGCAGCGCGGCGGCAGCGGCACCCGTACCGGTCGCACCGGTCGCTTCGGTCGCGGGGGCATTCGAGGCAGGCTTCTTACTCACCCCAGCAGGGTAGCCGCGCCCCGCCGGCCCGGGAGGGGACGGCCAGTATGGGTCGCCCGTGGACGGGTGGGTAGGCTGGCGCTCATGCGTGCACTTCTCGTGGCCAACCCAGCAGCGACCACCACCAGTGCGCGCACGCGTGACGTCCTGACCCACGCCCTGGCCAGCGAGATGAAGCTGGAGGCGGTCACCACCGAGTACCGCGGCCACGCCCGGGACCTCGGCCGCAAGGCGGCCCTGGAGGGCATGGACCTGGTGGTCGCGCTCGGCGGCGACGGCACCGTCAACGAGGTGGTGAACGGGCTGCTGCACGACGGGCCCGACCCGGAGCGGCTGCCGAGGCTGGCGGTGGTCCCCGGCGGCTCCACCAATGTGTTCGCCCGCGCGCTCGGACTGCCCAACGACGCGGTCGAGGCGACCGGCGCCCTGCTGGACGCGCTGCGGGAGCGGCGCGAGCGGACGGTGGGCCTGGGCCTGGCGGGCGGCACCCCGGGCACGGCGGACGAGTCGGTTCCGGAGCGCTGGTTCACCTTCTGCGCGGGCTTCGGCTTCGACGCGGGTGTGGTGGGGCGGGTCGAGCAGCAGCGGGAGCGCGGCAAGCGTTCGACGCACGCCCTCTATGTACGACAGCTCGTGCGCCAGTTCCTGGAGGAGCCGAACCGGCGGCACGGCACGGTCACGCTGGAGCGGCCCGGCGAGGATCCGGTGCCGGATCTGGTGCTGTCCATAGTCTGCAACACCTCGCCGTGGACATACCTGGGCAATCGTCCGCTGTACGCCTCTCCCGACGCATCGTTCGATACCGCACTTGACGTATTGGCCCTCAACCGTTTGTCAACTCCGGCGGTCGCCCGCTACGCGACACAGCTCCTGACCTCGACTCCTGAGCGCGGTCCGCACGGCAAGCATGCGGTGTCTCTGCACGATCTGACCGACTTCACCTTGCATTCGAAGGTTCCGCTTCCGTTCCAGATGGACGGAGACCACCTCGGTCTGCGCACCAGCGTTCGGTTCACAGGCGTTCGCCGTGCACTGCGTGTGATTGTGTGAGTGGAGGGGCCGAAAGTCCTTTCACTCGAACGTATACACGTCGGTCCACCCCTAGGAAGTAGGGCTGTGACCTAGTAGACACCGACGAATCAAAAAAAACTTTCCGGAAGGGGTTGTATCCCCGTCCGAGGTTTGCGAATCTCTACATGGCGATCGGGACAGCCCGCACAACCCGGCACCCACACAGACCGCCAGAACCCCACCACGAATCACGGACCGCACCAGGAAACTGGGCGTCGGCCCTTCCCTCACGAGGGGATTCGTGAAAGCGTTCACATTCACAAGCAACCTGCCCGCAATACAAGGAGATGGAGCAGCCATGGACTGGCGTCACAACGCCGTTTGCCGCGAGGAAGACCCGGAACTCTTCTTCCCCATCGGCAACACCGGTCCTGCGCTGCTGCAGATCGAGGAAGCCAAGGCCGTCTGCCGCCGTTGCCCCGTCATGGAGCAGTGCCTGCAGTGGGCGCTCGAGTCCGGTCAGGACTCCGGCGTCTGGGGCGGTCTCAGCGAGGACGAGCGCCGCGCCATGAAGCGCCGCGCCGCTCGCAATCGGGCGCGCAACGCCACCGCCTGACATCGACTTTCGAGCCTCGAGCCGCAGCGCGTAGTACCTGACAAGCGCTCAGCAACGTGCTCTTGAGCCCCGGACCGAGAACCTTCGGTCCGGGGCTCAGTGCTGTGCGGGGTCCGGCGGCGACACCGGCCGGTCACCCTGGGTGACCGGCCCCGCGGGTCATTTCTGCGGGCTGGCCGGGATGTCGAGGACGACCTTGGTGCCGCGCGGCTCCACCCGGAGCATGTCGAACGTTCCGCCGAGCTCTCCCTCGACGAGGGTCCGTACGATCTGCAGCCCGAGGTTGCCGGCCCGCTGCGGGTCGAATCCCTCGGGCAGACCGCAGCCGTCGTCGACCACCGTGATCAACAGGCGGGCGTCGGCGCGGCCGGCGCCGGAGCGGGACGCGGTCACCTCGACGGCGCCGCCCTCCCCCTGGGTGAAGGCGTGCTCCAGGGCGTTCTGCAGGATCTCGGTCAGCACCATCGACAGCGGGGTGGCGACCTCCGCGTCCAGGATCCCGAAGCGGCCGGCGCGCCGGCAGACCACCTTGCCCGGGGAGATCTCCGCGACCATCGCGATCACCCGGTCGGCGATCTCGTCGAACTCGACGCGCTCGTCCAGGTTCTGAGAGAGCGTCTCATGCACGATCGCGATCGAACCGACGCGGCGCACGGCCTCGTTGAGCGCCTCGCGCCCTTGAGGAGAATCCATTCTCCGGGCCTGGAGCCGCAACAGTGCGGCCACCGTCTGGAGGTTGTTCTTCACCCGGTGGTGGATCTCCCGGATGGTCGCGTCCTTCGTGATCAATTCACGTTCGCGACGCCGCAGTTCCGTGACGTCGCGGCAGAGCACGAGGGAGCCGATCCGGGTGCCCTTGGGCTTGAGCGGGATCGCCCGCAGCTGGATGACCCCGCCGTTGCCCTCGACCTCGGTCTCCCGGGGCGCCCAGCCGCTGGCGAGCTTGACGAGCGCCTCGTCGACGGGGCCGCGGGAGGGGGCGAGCTCGGTGGTGGTGGTGCCCAGGTGCTGGCCGACCAGATCGGAGGCGAGGCCGAGCCGGTGGTAGGCGGAGAGCGCGTTCGGGGACGCGTAGGTGACCACGCCGTCGGCGTCGAGACGGATCAGGCCGTCGCCGACGCGCGGCGACGCGTCCATGTCGACCTGCTGGCCGGGGAACGGGAACGAGCCCGCCGCGATCATCTGGGCGAGGTCGGAGGCGGACTGGAGGTAGGTCAGCTCCAGCCGGCTCGGTGTACGCACAGTGAGCAGATTGGTGTTCCGGGCGATCACTCCCAGGACCCGGCCCTCGCGGCGGACGGGGATCGACTCGACGCGGACCGGCACCTCCTCGCGCCACTCCGGGTCGCCCTCGCGCACGATCCGGCCCTCGTCGAGCGCGGCGTCGAGGAGCGGACGGCGGCCGCGCGGCACGAGGTGCCCGACCATGTCGTCCTGGTACGAGGTCGGACCGGTGTTCGGGCGCATCTGCGCGACCGACACGTACCGGGTGCCGTCGAGGGTCGGAACCCACAGCACGAGGTCGGCGAAGGAGAGGTCGGAGAGCAGCTGCCACTCCGAGACCAGCAGGTGGAGCCACTCCAGGTCGGTTTCACTGAGAGCGGTGTGCTGGCGTACGAGGTCGTTCATGGAGGGCACCCGGCGAGCGTACCCCGGGTACGGGCCATGACTTTCCCCACGGCGCATACTCAGGAGTATCCAGGATGGCCGGAACCCGCGTACTGTTGGAGAAAGTGACGGCAACGAAGGCCTTGTCATTGGATGGACAGAAGAGATTGGTCTAGTCCACAATTGCTCTAAGCTTCCGCCCTCCCCGCACAGGAGGACGGATCGAGGTAAGCCGCGCGCTCTGCCCTGACCGCGCAGGCACCTCCCAACCGGCCGCCGGGAACCGCACACCCTGTGGCCGTTAGTACTCCGGGCTACGGTGCCGGGCGGGCTGAGGGTCCCGCCCCGGCACCGTGGCCCAGAGGAACGTGCGGCCCCACTCCCCCGCACTCGCGCCGGTTCCGCTACGCGGGCCAGGCCAGCAGTGCGAGCTCCGCCACCGCCTCCAGCTCCGCCCGGGTCGCCCCGTCGCGCGACTGCTGCGACATCCCCTGGAGCACGGCCCCCGCATAGCGGGCCAGCGCCCGCGCGTCGGTGTCGGCGGGCAGCGCGCCGGCCGCCACGTCGGCCCGGATCCGGCTCTCGAACATCGCCAGGCTGTCGTCCCGCCGCCGGCGCAGGGCGTCCGCGACCTCCGCCGAGGTGGTGTTGGTGCCCGCGCTGATCACCAGGCAGCCCGGCGGATGGGCCGGGTCGGTGTAGATCTCGGCGGCCTCGCGCAGGATCCGGCCCACGGCCGCGCGGGCGGTGGGCTCCTCGGCGAGCGCCACGGCCGCGAAGTCCGCGTACCGGCTGCCGTACACGACGACGACCTCGTCGAAGAGCTTGCGCTTGTCGCCGAAGGCGGCGTACAGGCTGGGGGCGCCGATCCCGAGTTCCCTGGTCAGATCGGAGATCGAGGTCGCCTCGTAGCCGCGCTCCCAGAAGGCGTGCATGGCCGTGTCGAGGGCGGCGTCGCGGTCGAAGGAGCGGGGCCTGCCGCGCTGTCCGGTCACCATGCGCCGATTCTATAGCGGGCGTTATGGAATCTGGTACGGTCCCTTTCTGTAGCGACCACTAGACATTGCGGAGGGGGGCGCGTCATGGGCGTGCTCAAGGGCAGGACGGCGCTGGTCACGGGCGGCAGCCGGGGCATCGGGCGGGCGATCGCGGAGCGGCTGGCGCGGGACGGGGCGCGGGTGGCCGTCCACTACGGGCGCGACGCGGCGGCCGCGGAGACGGTCGTCGCGGGCATCCGGGCCGAGGGGGGCGAGGCGTTCGCGGTACGGGCGGAGCTGGGGGTGCCGGGGGACGCGGAGGCGCTGTGGGCGGCGTACGCGGCCGATCCGCTGGCCACGGAGGGGGTGGACATCCTGGTCAACAACGCGGGCGCGCCGCACTTCGGGGGGATCGCGGACACGGACGAGGCGGCGTACGACCGGGTCCACGCGCTGAACGCCAAGGCCCCGTTCTTCGTGATCCGGCACGGGCTGGCGCGGCTGCGGGACGGGGGCCGGATCGTGAACGTGACCGGCACCCCGGACATCGCCCTGCCGGCGATCCTGGCCACGATCGCGGCGAAGGGCGCGGTGAACGCGCTGACGGTCTCACTGGCGGCGGAGCTCGCGCCGCGGGGGATCACGGTGAACTCCGTGGGCCCCGGCATCACGGACACCGATCTGAACGCGGGCTGGCTGGCCGACCCCGGGGCCCGGGCGCACGCCGCGTCCCGCTCGGTGTTCGGCCGGATCGGCGGCCCGGAGGAGGTCGCGGACGTCGTGGCCTTCCTGGCCTCCCCGGACTCCCGCTGGATCACGGGCCAGCACCTGCGCGCCACGGGCGGCCTCCAGCTGGCCCTCCTGTGAACCCCTCGCCGCCGCGCGGCAGGTCGCGCGGCGGCGGGGCCCCACGGGCGGGCGACGGGGGGCCGACGGGATCACCATGGAAGGGGGCCGCGTTCGGCCGGAAGGGGGGCGGCTCTGGTAGATTGGTCTATACCACACCGTCCTCTCCAGATCGGCAGGCCCCGCGTGGAAGTTGTCATCGTCCCGGACGCCAAGGCAGGCGGCGAGCTCATCGCGGAGGCCATGGCCGCCCTGGTCCGCCGCAAGCCCGACGCCCTGCTCGGCGTGGCGACCGGCTCTACCCCGCTGCCCGTCTACGAGGCCCTCGCCGCCAAGGTCAAGGCCGGTGCGGTCGACGTATCCAAGGCCCGCGTCTGCCAGCTCGACGAGTACGTCGGCCTGCCGCCCGGGCACCCCGAGTCCTACCGCTCCGTCGTCCTGCGCCAGGTCGTCGAGCCCCTCGGGCTGACCGAGGCCTCGTTCATGGGCCCCGACGGCTCCGCCGCCGACATCCAGGCGGCCTGCGAGGCGTACGACCGGGCGCTCGCCGCCGCCGGCGGCGTGGACCTCCAGCTCCTCGGCATCGGCACCGACGGGCACATCGGCTTCAACGAGCCCTGTTCCTCCCTCGCCTCGCGCACCCGCATCAAGACGCTGACCGAGCGGACCCGCGTCGACAACGCCCGTTTCTTCGACGAGGACATGGACCAGGTCCCGCACCACGTCATCACCCAGGGCATCGGCACCATCCTCGACGCCCGCCACCTGGTCCTCCTCGCCACCAGCGAGGGCAAGGCCGAGGCCGTCGCGCAGACCGTCGAGGGCCCGCTGTCCGCGCTGGTCCCGGCCTCCGCGCTCCAGCTGCACCGGCACGCGACCGTCGTCGTGGACGAGGCGGCCGCCTCCAAGCTGAAGCTGGCCGGCTACTTCCGCCACACCTACGCCAACAAGCCTTCCTGGCAGGGCATCTAGGCAGTGCGCGGGTACGCAGGAAGGGCCGGGCTCCTCACGGGGAGCCCGGCCCTTCCTGCGTACCGGCTACGCCCCGGCGACCCCGGCGATGACCTCCGCCGCCGCGCGGCCGCACACCCGCGACGCCCCGTGCGTCGCGATGTACAGCGCCCCCCTCGGCTCGGCCCGCGGCAGGCCCATCTCCACGACGACCGTGTCCGGCCGGGCCTCGACCAGCGCGTCCACCGCCTTCGTCATCCACGGGTGCCGGTGCGCGTCGCGGACCACCGCGACGACCCTGCGGTTGCCCGCGGCGGCCAGGACGTCCCCGGCGGTGGCGCCCTCCGGATAGACCCCGGAGCCGGTCCCCGGCAGCAGCGCGGCCAGCTCGGCGGCGACCCCCCACGGGGTCTCGTCGCCGACCGCGATGTTCGCGACGGGTGCCAGCGTGGCCACGTACGGGGCCGTCGCGAGCGGCGCCGCCGTGCCCGACACGGTCACCGCGCGGCGGGCGGCCTCCAGGCCGATGCCGGGCGCGCCGCTCCCCTCCGGCCGCGCGCCCGGCCCGCCCCGCCGCGTCCACTCGGCCAGGACGCGTACCCGCGCCGCGGCCTCGGCGAGCCGCTCCTCGGGCAGCGACCCCTCGCGCACGGCCGCGACCAGGGCGTCGCGCAGCCGCAGGACGGTGGCCTCGTCGGCGAGCCCGCCGCCGACGCAGATGGCGTCGGCGCCGGCCGCGATGGCCAGCACCGAGCCGCGCTCGATGCCGTACGTCCCGGCGATGGCGTTCATCTCCATGCCGTCGGTGACGATCAGGCCCTCGTAGCCGAGCTCCTCGCGCAGCAGACCGGTCAGGATCCGCGGGCTGAGGGTGGCGGGCCGGGTCGGGTCGAGGGCGGGCACCAGGATGTGCGCGCTCATGACGGCCTTGGTGCCCGCCTCGATGGCCGCGCGGAACGGGACGAGTTCGCGCGCCGCCAGGGTGTCGAGGTCCACGTCGATGCGGGGCAGCGCGTGGTGCGAGTCGACGCTGGTGTCGCCGTGGCCCGGGAAGTGCTTGGTGCAGGCGGCGACTCCGGAGGCCTGGAGGCCCTCCACGTACGCGGCCGTGTGCCGGGCGGCGAGGCGGGTGTCGGCGCCGAAGGACCGTACGCCGATGACCGGGTTGTCCGGGTTGGAGTTGACGTCCGCGGAGGGGGCCCAGTTGAGGTTGACCCCGCACGCGGCGAGGCGGCGGCCCAGCTCGCGGGCGACCTCCCGGGTCAGGCCGGTGTCGTCGACGGCGCCGAGGGCCAGGTTGCCGGGGAAGGACGAGCCGCCCCGCACCTCCAGGCGCGTGACGTCGCCGCCCTCCTCGTCGATGGCGACGAGCACCTCCTCCCGCTCGGCCCGCAGCTGCGCGGTGAGCGAGGCGAGCTGCTCGGGCGAGGCGATGTTGCGGCCGAACAGGCCGACGGCGGTGAGGCCTTCGCCGACCTGGCGGAGCAGCCAGGCGGGGGCGGTGGTGCCCTCGAAGCCGGGCTGGAGCACCGCGAGGGCGTCGCGGGTCAGGGTGTCTGCGCGGTGCGCGAGGACGGTCATGACGGCGTCATCCCTTCACGGCGCCGGCGGTGAGGCCCGCGGCCATCTTGCGCTGGACGATGAGGAAGAGGACGACGATCGGGATCGCCATCATCGTGGAGCCGGCCATCATCGGCGCGAACTCGGTGCCGTTCTTGGTGGTGAAGTTGCCGAGCCACACGGTGGCGGTCTGGTTCTGCTGGCTCATCAGCATCAGGGCGTAGAGGTACTCGTTCCACGCCTGGATGAACCCGTAGACGGAGGTGGCCACCATGCCGGGGGCGAGGAGCGGGAAGACCACGCGCAGGAACGCACCGGTCGGGGTGCAGCCGTCGACCTGGGCGGCCTCCTCCAGCTCCTTGGGGATGTTCACGATGAAGCCGCGCAGGGTCCACACCGTGAAGGGCAGGATGAAGGTCAGGTACGTGATGATCAGGCCGGTGAGCTTGTCGTACTGGCCGAGGTCGTTCAGCAGCAGGAAGACCGGGATGATCATCGCGACGAGCGGGACCATCTGGACGGCGAGGATGCCGACGATGACGATCTTGCGGCCGCGGAAGGCGAAGCGGGAGATGGCCAGGGCGGCCAGCAGGCCGACGGCGATGCCGATGACGACCACGACGAGGGAGACGATCAGGCTCCGGCCGACGGGACCCCAGAAGTCGGATATCTCCAGCGCGCGCCGGAAGTTGTCCAGCGTGAAGGTGCGCGGGAAGAACTGCGGGCTGGGGTCGATCGCGTCCTTGGCGGGCTTGAAGGCCGTGTTGAGCATCCAGTAGACCGGGAAGCCCACGACGGCGAAGACCAGCAGGCCGATGACGTTCCAGCCGAGCCTGGACGTGCCGCCCTTGCGGGTGGACGGGGTGGTGAGGGTCATTCCACCTCTCCGATCTTGAGCATCTGGCGCATGTAGACGGCGACCACCCCGAGCAGCAGCAGGACGGTCACGAGGGCGATCGCGGAGCCGCCCGAGTAGTCGTTGACCACGAAGGCCTGCTGGTACGAGTAGGTGGTCAGCAGCTCGAACTCGGCCTCGGGGTTGCCGTTGCGCATCACGAACACCTGCGGGAAGACGCCCATGTCCCAGATGACCGAGAGGGTCGTCAGCATGACGATGATCGGCTTCAGGATCGGGAGGGTGACGTGCCGGAACACCCCGATGGCGCCCGCCCCGTCGAGCCGGGCGGCCTCCTCCAGCTCCTTGGGCACCTGCGTGAGGCCCGCGCTGAGGGTGATGACGACGAAGGGCACCGCGCCCCAGACCACCAGCAGCATGATCACCATCAGGCCCTGGGGGCCGCTGGCGAACCAGTTGTGGCCGATCATGTCGACGCCCGGCAGCCGGCTCATCAGGTAGTTGAGGACGCCGTAGTCGGCGTCGAAGAGCCATTTGAAGACGGCGGTGGCGACGATGATCGGCATGCCCCAGCTGGCCACCAGGGCGATGCTGATGAGCGCCTTGACCACGCCGGAGACCTTCTGCAGCAGCAGGGCGATCAGCATCCCGATGACCATGGTCAGGACGACCGCGCCGACCGTGAAGACGACGGTGCGCAGGACGACGGACCAGAACACGCCGTCGCCGAGGATCTTGGCGAAGTTGTCGAAGCCGACGAACTCCGCCTCCTTGAAGCCCCACAGCTCGGACTTGCCGAAGCTCTGGAAGGAGAGGGACACCAGTCTGTAGAGCGGGTAGCCCATGACGAGGACGATGACCAGCAGGCACGGGGCGAGCAGCAGCCAGGGGGTCGCGACGGCCCCCTTGCGGGCCGGCTTCCCGGCTGCGCCCGTGCTGCCCGTCCCGGCTCCGGGCCCGGTGGACGTCTTCTGCTTCGCCGGCGGCAGGTCGGCGGCGGTTGTCTGTGCGGCACTCATCGCGCGCTCCTCGCAGGTCCCTCTCTTGACGGGCGGCAGGGCCCCGCCGCCCTGGCGGGGCCCTGCCGGCTACAGGTCACTTGGTGTTGATGACCTTGTCGATCTCCGCGTCGGCGGCCTTGGCCGCGTCCTCGACGGACTTCTTGCCGGTGCCGATCTCCTGGAGCATGGTCTGGAGGACCTTGCCCTTCTCGATCTGGCCCCAGCCCGGGGCGGTCGGGACGAACCAGGAGGACTCGGCCGCGGTGGCGCCGACCTGGGTCTTCGGGTCGGCCTTCAGCGGGCCGAGGTCCGTCTTGTTGTTGGGCAGGTTGCCCTTGGCGATGAGGCCCTTCTGGCCCTGGGCGCCGGTGAAGGCGCCGATCCACTCGGCCGCGATGTCCTTGGCCTTGGACTTGGCCGGGATCGCCAGGTCCGAACCGCCGAGGAAGACGGGGAGGTTCTTGCCGTTCGGGCCGGGCTGGACGAAGTTCTCCAGCTTGTCCTTCAGCCCGCCGACCTTGTCGTTCTTCGGGTCGGCCGCGGTGGCGCCCTCCCACGCGGCGGCGAAGATGGCGGCGGCGTTGCCCTGGCCGAAGACGACCGGGCGGTCGGACTCGTCCTTGGTCTTGTCCGCGTGCATGTACTTGTCGATGAGCTCCTTGTACTGCTGGAGCCCCTTCAGCGACTCGGCGGAGGACAGGGTGCCCTTCCACTTGTCGCCGTCCTTCTTCGCGATGGCGCCGCCGGCGTCGTAGACGTAGGACATCGCGGCGTACCAGTCCGGCGAGGGCTGGTAGAGGGCGCTGAACTTGTCGCCCTTGGCGGCCTGGATCTTGTCCAGGGCGGCGGTGTACTCGGCCCAGGTCTTCGGCGCGGCGGTGACGCCCGCCTCGGCGGCGATGTCCTTGCGCCAGGTGCCCACGCGGCCACCGGCGTAGTAGGGGACGCCGTAGGTCTTGCCGTCGTAGGTCACGGACTCCTTGAGGGCGTCCAGCCAGGCGGCCGAGTTCTCGAACTTCGACGCGTCGACCTCGGAGAAGGCGCCGGTCGACATGTAGCCGATCATCTCGGAGTTGCCCATCTCGACGACGTCGGGGGCCTTGTCCGTGGCGAGGACGGCGTCCAGCTTGGCGTTCTTGTCCGGCCAGCCGTAGTACTCGTGCTTGACCGTGAGACCGGGGTGCTTGGCGACAATCGCGTCGTCGGCCGCCTTCACCAGCTCCGGCCAGTTGTTCTGGGCGTCGACCGTCAGCCAGACGGTCAGCTCCTTGGCACCGGAGGCCTTGCCGTCGCCCCCCTTGCTGTCGGAATCACCGCACGCCGCGAGGCCGATCACCATGCCCGCGACTCCAACCGCCGCGATGAGCTTGCGCTTCACGCCACCCTCCTCAGGGATGCCTGCCTGCACTTCCCTTGCCCGCCGCGGCGACATACGCGAAGTACTGCACGTGGGGCCGGGATCTGATCCATATTGGTGTAGACCAGTAACCGGAGCTTGGCCTAGACCTATAGGGGTGTCAAGGGTCTAATGAGCGGGTGATCGGTCCGTTACCGGACCGACACCTGGGGGAGGGAGGAGGCCTGTCCTCCCACCCGTGTCACGATGTGACCGCACATATCGGAGGAGCCGGTGACGGCAGCGAAACTGGAGTCGGGAAGGCGGGCGGCGATGGCCACCGAAGGGGCGAACACGGAGCCGGAGGGCGGGGCGGCGACCCGCACGGCGCGCGTGCCCAAGTACTACCGACTCAAGCGGCACTTGCTCGACATGACCGAGACGCTGCCCCCCGGCACGCCGGTACCGCCGGAGCGCACGCTCGCGGCCGAGTTCGACACCTCCCGGACCACGGTCCGGCAGGCGCTGCAGGAGCTCGTCGTCGAGGGCCGGCTGGAGCGCATCCAGGGCAAGGGCACCTTCGTCGCCAAGCCCAAGGTCTCCCAGCCCCTCCAACTCTCCTCGTACACCGAGGACATGCGCGCCCAGGGCCTGGAACCCACCTCCCAGCTCCTGGACATCGGCTACGTGACGGCCGACGACACCCTCGCCGGACTGCTGAAGATCGCCACCGGCGGGCGGGTGCTGCGCATCGAGCGGCTGCGCCTGGCCAGCGGCGAGCCGATGGCCATCGAGACCACCCACCTGTCGGCCAAGCGCTTCCCCGCGCTGCGCCGCTCGCTGGCCAAGTACACCTCCCTCTACACGGCGTTGGCCGAGGTGTACGACGTACGGCTCGCTGAGGCCGAGGAGACCATCGAGACCTCCCTGGCGACCCCGCGCGAGGCCGGGCTGCTCGGCACCGACGTCGGGCTGCCCATGCTGATGCTCTCCCGGCACTCGCTGGACGCCGACGGCGAGCCCGTCGAGTGGGTCAGATCGGTGTACCGGGGCGATCGTTACAAGTTCGTCGCCCGACTCCAGCGCCCCGCCGTCTGATCCGTAGTTGACTCTCGTACCGCTATGCGGACGGGGGCTTACGTTCACCGGGCAGGCCCCCGTAGATTCCCTGCGCTTACGCAGATGATCGACGAGGGGACGAGGGATCATGCCGGAACCGGAAGCAACTGGTACAGAACGGAACACGGCGAGTCCGGACACCATTCCGGACTCGCCTCCCCCCACAGGCGGCCTTTCGCCCAAGTCGGTCGCCGCCTGGGTGCTCGTCGCCCTCATCGGCGCCATCGGCTGGGGCGTCCTGGCCCTCTCCCGCGGCGAGGAGATCTCGGCCGCGTGGCTGCTGGCCGCCGCCCTTGGCTCGTACGCCATCGGCTACCGCTTCTACGCGCGGTTCATCTCGGACCGCGTACTGAAGGTGGACAAGACCCGTGCCACCCCCGCCGAACGCCTTGACAACGGTGTCGACTTCCACCCCACCGACCGCCGGGTGCTCTTCGGCCACCACTTCGCCGCCGTCGCCGGGGCCGGCCCGCTGGTGGGTCCCGTACTGGCCGCGCAGATGGGCTACCTGCCGGGCACCATCTGGATCGTCGCGGGCGTCATCTTCGCCGGCGCCGTCCAGGACATGGTCACCCTCTTCTTCTCCACCCGCCGCGACGGGCGTTCGCTCGGGCAGATGGCCCGGGACGAGATCGGCCCCGTGGGCGGAGCCGCCGCCCTGATCGCCGTGTTCGCCATCATGGTCATCCTGCTGGCGGTGCTGGCGCTCGTCATCGTCAACGCGCTGGCGCACTCCCCCTGGGGCGTCTTCTCCATCGGCATGACCATCCCGATCGCCCTCTTCATGGGCGTCTACCTGCGCGTCCTGCGACCGGGCCGGGTCACCGAGGTCTCCGTCATCGGCGTCGCGCTGCTGCTGCTCGCCATCGTCGCGGGCGGCTGGGTCGCGGAGTCCTCGTTCGCCTCCACCTTCACCCTGGAGAAGGAGACGCTGGTCGTCTGGATGATCGTGTACGGGTTCATCGCGTCGGTGCTGCCGGTGTGGATGCTGCTCGCGCCCCGCGACTACCTCTCCACCTTCATGAAGGTCGGCACCATCGCGCTGATGGCGGTGGGCGTGGTGCTGGCGATGCCGACGCTGAAGATGCCCGCGGTCACCGACTTCGCGGCGCGCGGCGACGGCCCGGTCTTCGCCGGTTCGATGTTCCCGTTCGTGTTCATCACCATCGCCTGCGGCGCCCTGTCCGGGTTCCACTCCCTGGTCTCCTCGGGCACCACCCCGAAGATGATCCAGAAGGAGACCCAGGTCCGGGTCATCGGCTACGGCGCGATGCTGACCGAGTCCTTCGTCGCCGTCATGGCGATCATCGCGGCCTGCATCATCGAGCCCGGCCTGTTCTTCGCGGTGAACTCCCCCGCCGGCGTCATCGGCACCAGCGTGGAGACCGCCTCCCAGGCCGTCACCCACTTCGGGTTCGCCATCTCGCCCGAGGCGCTCGCGCAGGCCGCGAAGGACGTCGAGGAGACCAGCCTCCTCTCCCGTACCGGTGGCGCGCCGACCTTCGCACTCGGGATGTCGCAGATCTTCTCCTCCGTCATCGGCGGGGCCGGCATGAAGGCCTTCTGGTACCACTTCGCCATCATGTTCGAGGCCCTGTTCATCCTGACGACCGTCGACGCGGGCACCCGCGTGGGCCGGTTCATGCTCCAGGACACCCTCGGCAACGTGCACAAGTCCTTCAAGGACATCAGCTGGAAGCCCGGCGTGTGGCTGGCCAGCGCCGTCGTCGTCGGCGGCTGGGGCTACTTCCTGTGGGTCGGCGTCAAGGACCCGCTGGGCGGCATCAACCAGCTGTTCCCGCTGTTCGGCATCGCGAACCAGCTGCTCGCCGCGGTGGCCCTGGCCGTCTGTACGACGCTGCTGATCAAGTCCGGCCGGCTCAGGTGGGCCTGGGTGACGGGGGTCCCGCTGGCCTGGGACGTGGCGGTCACGCTCACCGCGAGCTACCAGAAGATCTTCTCGGACGACGTGAAGGTCGGCTTCTTCGCGCAGCGCGACAAGTACCAGACCGGGATCGACGCCGGGAAGGTGCTGCCGCCCGCCAAGAACATGGACGAGATGCACACCGTGGTCACCAACGCCACGGTGGACGGCGCCCTGTCGGCGCTGTTCGCGCTGCTCATCGTCATCGTGCTGCTGGACGCGGCGCGGACCTGCTTCAAGGCCATCAGCGACCCTTCGAGCGTCCGGCTCTCCGAGGTCCCCTGGACCGAGTCGAAGATCGTCGCCCCCGCCGGGCTGATCCCGACGGCCGAGGAGCGGGCCGAGCTCGCCGCGGCCGGCCTGGACTCGGGCGGCGGCCGCACGAAGGAGCCCGTGGCGTGAGCGGGGTCCGCGCGGCGCTGGCGAGGGCGCGGTACTTCGTCCGGGAGTTCTCGGGCGAGGCGGCCTACGACCGGTACGTCGCGCACGCCCGCGCGCACGACCCCGCGGCCGAGGTCCTGACCCGCCGCGCCTTCGAGCGGGCCCGCACGGACTCCCGCGAGGCGGACCCCCGCGAGGGCTTCCGCTGCTGCTGAACCGGTTCCGCGAAGGGCCCCGCCGGATGCGGCGGGGCCCTTCCCCGTTCCTCAGCGCACCCAGTCCTTGAGCACCTCGGTCTGGAGGGTGATCCCGACGGGGTCGGGGAGCGCGATGTCCGAGCCGTACGGAACGATGTGGATGCTCTCGTACCGGCGGCCGTCGCTCGCCGGCCGCTATGCGCGCGACGGCTTCGAAATCCTCGGTCCGCATGTGGGGGCGCTGATCGGTCATCACGGTCATGCCTTGCTCGACGGTCTGATCCGACGATAGCGCCGGGCACCGACAGCGGTCCCGGAGTCGTTCCCGCGAGATGCCGGCCGTCGGCCGGGCGGGGCGGGGGAAGGGGTCGGTGAGGCGCTGGTGCGGGCCTACGCCGAGCGCGCCGCGGCCATCGAAGGGGTGAACCGTCCGCTGCTCTCCACCCGGGCGCGGAGCCCCGCCGCGCACCGGATCCACGAGCGGCCGGGCTTCGTACGGGCCCCGGAACGGGACTGGTCACCGGTCCCCACGGCGGCGCCGCCGACCTACGCGTTGGAGCTGCGCGTACTGGACTGGTAGCAGCCCGACACAAGATGTGGGGGGTCGCGCATCAACGGCCCCCCACATGTATGCTCATCCTCGCTGTCGTCGCAGGGGAATCCGGTGGGAATCCGGAACTGTCCCGCAACGGTATGAAGTACACCCATTGGTGTCACCGCAAGTCCGATGACCTGCCGACAGTGCGCCCGGCTCGACCGAACCGGGTGCCGATACGTCCGGGCCCCGCGGTTGGGCCGGTGGACGCCGCGCGGTGTGCCCTCCGAGGTCCCTGTCCGCGCGCGCCCGCTCGCGCCCCGCACCGCAGGTGCCCCGGAGCCGAGCGAGGGAGAGCTCCCCCCGTGACCATCGCGCCTTCCGCACCGCGCGCCGAGTCCGACCCGTCCGACACCGGAATCGAGACCGGGGGACCTGGGGCCGCGCTGCTGCGGACCCTCACCGAGCTGACCGCCGACCTTCCCGACACCGACCCGGGCCGGGTCGCCGCCGCCGCCCTGCGCGGCCGCAGCGCCGCCGCCGACGAGGCCGAGCTGCGTTCGCTCGCCACCGAGGCCGCGGCCGGTCTGATCTCCGAGGACCCGGCGTACTCCCGGCTCGCCGCCCGCCTGCTGACGCTCGCCGTCCGCGACGAGGCCGCCGGCCAGGGGGCCACCTCCTTCTCCGCCTCCGTCGCCGTCGGCCACCGCGAGGGCCTGATCGCCGACCGCACCGCCGCGTTCGTCGAGGCCCACGCGGCCCGCCTGGACGCGCTGGTCGAGCACACGCTCGCCGAGGGCGCGGACGACCGCTTCGGCTTCTTCGGCCTGCGCACCCTGCACAGCCGCTACCTGCTGCGCCACCCGATCACCCGCCAGGTCGTCGAGACCCCGCAGCACTTCATGCTGCGCGTGGCCTGCGGTCTCGCCGCGGACGAGAGCGTCCAGGCCGTCGAGGAAGTGGCCTCGCTCTACCGGCTGATGAGCCGCCTGGACTACCTGCCGTCCTCCCCCACGCTCTTCAACTCCGGCACCCGGCACCCGCAGATGTCCTCCTGCTACCTGCTGGACTCCCCGCTGGACGAGCTCGACTCGATCTACGACCGTTACCACCAGGTCGCCCGCCTCTCCAAGCACGCCGGTGGCATCGGTCTGTCGTACTCCCGCATCCGCGCCCGCGGTTCGCTGATCCGGGGTACGAACGGCCACTCCAACGGCATCGTGCCGTTCCTGAAGACCCTCGACGCCTCCGTCGCCGCCGTGAACCAGGGCGGCCGCCGCAAGGGCGCCGCCGCCGTCTACCTGGAGACCTGGCACGCGGACATCGAGGAGTTCCTGGAGCTCCGCGACAACACCGGTGAGGACCAGCGCCGCACCCACAACCTGAACCTGGCGCACTGGGTGCCGGACGAGTTCATGCGCCGCGTGAACGCCGACGCCGACTGGTCGCTGTTCTCCCCGGCCGACGTGCCCGAGCTGGTCGACCTGTGGGGCGACGACTTCGACGCCGCCTACCGCAAGGCCGAGGCGGACGGCCTGGCCCGCAAGACCATGCCCGCCCGCGACCTGTACGGCCGGATGATGCGCACCCTCGCGCAGACCGGCCAGGGCTGGATGACCTTCAAGGACGCCTCCAACCGCACGGCGAACCAGACCGCCGAGCCGGGCACCGTCGTCCACTCCTCGAACCTGTGCACCGAGATCATCGAGGTCACCAACGACGGCGAGACCGCCGTCTGCAACCTCGGCTCGGTCAACCTGGGCGCGTTCGTCCTGACGGAGACCGGCGAGATCGACTGGGAGCGGCTGGACGAGACCGTCCGCACCGCCGTGACCTTCCTCGACCGCGTGGTGGACATCAACTTCTACCCGACCGAGCAGGCCGGGCGCTCCAACGCCCGCTGGCGTCCGGTGGGTCTGGGCGCGATGGGCCTCCAGGACGTCTTCTTCAAGCTGAAGCTGCCCTTCGACTCCCCCGAGGCGAAGGCGCTGTCCACCAAGCTCTCCGAGCGCATCATGCTGGCCGCGTACGAGGCCTCCTGCGACCTCGCCGAGCGCAGCGGCCCGCTGCCGGCCTGGGAGCAGACCCGCACCGCCCGCGGCGTCCTGCACCCGGATCACTACGACACCGAGCTGAACTGGCCGGAGCGCTGGGACGCGCTGCGCGCCCGGGTCGCCGAGTCCGGCATGCGCAACTCACTGCTGCTGGCCATCGCCCCGACGGCGACGATCGCCTCCATCGCCGGTGTGTACGAGTGCATCGAGCCGCAGGTCTCCAACCTCTTCAAGCGTGAGACCCTGTCGGGCGAGTTCCTCCAGGTCAACGGCTACCTGGTGGAGGAGCTGAAGAAGCTCGGCGTGTGGGACGCCCAGAGCCGCGAGGCGCTGCGCGAGGCCAGCGGTTCCGTCCAGGGCTTCGGCTGGATCCCGGCCGAGGTGCGCGAGTTGTACCGCACGGCGTGGGAGATCCCGCAGCGCGGTCTGATCGACATGGCGGCCGCCCGTACGCCGTTCCTCGACCAGTCGCAGTCGCTGAACCTGTTCCTGGAGACGCCGACCATCGGCAAGCTCTCCTCGATGTACGCGTACGCCTGGAAGCAGGGCCTGAAGACCACGTACTACCTGCGTTCGCGCCCGGCGACGAAGATCGCCCGCGCCGCGCAGGCGGCCACCCCCGTCGCGCTGCCCCAGGCCGTCGTCGACGCCGAGGCGCTGGCCTGCTCCCTTGAGAACCCCGAGTCCTGCGAGGCCTGCCAGTAATGAGCTCCACCGACCAGAAGAACCTCCTCGACCCGGGCTTCGAGCTGACCCTGCGCCCCATGCGCTACCCGGACTTCTACGAGCGCTACCGGGACGCGATCAAGAACACCTGGACCGTCGAGGAGGTCGACCTCCACTCGGACGTCGCAGACCTCGCGAAGCTGACGCCCGCCGAGCAGCACATGATCGGCCGGCTGGTCGCGTTCTTCGCGACGGGTGACTCGATCGTCTCGAACAACCTGGTGCTGACGCTCTACAAGCACATCAACTCCCCGGAGGCGCGCCTGTACCTGTCGCGCCAGCTGTTCGAGGAGGCCGTGCACGTCCAGTTCTATCTGACGCTGCTCGACACCTACCTGCCCGACCCGGACGACCGCGCGGCCGCCTTCGACGCGGTCGAGGAGATCCCGTCGATCCGCGAGAAGGCGCAGTTCTGCTTCAAGTGGATCAACGAGGTCGAGAAGCTGGACCGGCTGGAGACGCAGGCCGACCGCCGCCGCTTCCTGCTGAACCTGATCTGCTTCGCGGCGTGCATCGAGGGCCTGTTCTTCTACGGCGCCTTCGCGTACGTGTACTGGTTCCGCTCGCGCGGCCTGCTGCACGGCCTCGCCACCGGCACCAACTGGGTGTTCCGCGACGAGACCATGCACATGAACTTCGCGTTCGAGGTCGTGGACACGGTCCGCAAGGAGGAGCCGGAGCTCTTCGACGACGCCCTCCAGCAGCAGGTCACCGACATGCTGAAGGAAGCCGTGGACGCGGAGCTGCAGTTCGGCCGCGACCTGTGCGGTGACGGCCTGCCGGGCATGAACACCGAGTCGATGCGCGAGTACCTGGAGTGCGTCGCGGACCAGCGCCTGGTGCGCCTCGGCTTCGCGCCGGTGTACGGCTCGCAGAACCCGTTCTCGTTCATGGAGCTCCAGGGCGTCCAGGAGCTGACGAACTTCTTCGAGCGCCGTCCGTCGGCCTACCAGGTCGCGGTCGAGGGCACGGTCGACCTGGACGAGGACTTCTAGGCACGGCAGCGACCCGCCCGTGCGCGCAGGCGCACGGGCACCGGGAGCCGGTACGCGGTGGACGACCGCGTGCCGGCTCTTCGCGTTCCCGGGCCGACGGGCCCGGCGGCCCTGCGGGCTAGTGGGCCAGGCGCCGTCCCCGGTACCGGCCCGCGAGCCGGATGCCGCGCCGGCGCGGGGTGGGCGGGAGGCCTCCGGCCCGCTGGCGGGGGAGCCACACCAGCCGGGTCAGGGCGGCCCGCAGCTGCCGGTCGGTCCGCCGGTCGCGCAGGGCCCCGTACAGGCTGGGGCCGAGCAGGACGGCGGCGATGGCCAGGACGGCGAGGTAGCTCACGAAGGTGCTCATGTCTCTACTGTCCGCCCGATCCGCCATGATCGACAGTGGCAGCACTGTCATGGAAGAGCGAATTACTGCCACACTGAGGGCATGCTGACCAATGTGGCCGTCGCCCTCGTCAACGGTGTCGCCCCCTTCGAGCTGGGGATCTTCTGCGAGGTCTTCGGAGTGGACCGCAGCGACATGGGGCTGCCCGTGTACGACTTCGCCGTCTGCTCGGCGGAGGACCGCCGCTCCCCCACCGGTGACGGGCACTTCGAGATCGTCGTCCCGTACGGGCTGGAGCGGCTGGAGAGCGCGGACCTGATCTGCGTCCCCGCCGACCGCGAGGCCACGACCCGCGAGTACCCCGAGCCGCTGCTGGCCGCCCTGCGCGGGGCCGTCGAGCGCGGCGCGCGGGTGCTGAGCGTGTGCAGCGGGGCCTTCCTGCTCGGCGCGGCCGGTCTCCTGGACGGCCGGCGCTGCACCACGCACTGGATGCACTCCCCGACCCTGAGCCGGCGCTTCCCGAAGGCCCGGGTGGATCCCGACGTGCTGTACGTGGACGAGGGCCCGGTGATCACCGCCGCGGGCACGGCCTCGGGGATCGACGCATGCCTGCACCTCCTGCGCCAGGAGCACGGCGCCGAGGTGGCCAACACGGTGGCGCGGCGGATGGTCGTCCCGCCGCACCGCGACGGCGGCCAGGCCCAGTTCATCCAGCGGCCGCTGCCGCGCACCGAGTGCGACACGGTGGGCGAGGTGATGGGCTGGATGGCCCGTCACCTGGAGGACGAGATCACCGTCGAGCAGCTGGCCGAGCGGGCGGCGATGTCCCCGCGCACCTTCGCCCGCCGCTTCCTCCAGGAGACCGGCACCACCCCGTACCAGTGGGTGCTGCGGCAGCGCGTGCTGCTGGCGCAGGAGCTCCTGGAGTCCACGGAGGACACCGTCGACGCGATCGCCGGACGCTGCGGCTTCGGCAACGCGGCCGCCCTGCGCCACCACTTCCTGCGGGCGCTGGGCACCACGCCGAACGCCTTCCGGCGCGCCTTCCGCGGGCCGGACCCGCGGACCGCGGCTCAGGCGTTCGGAACCGTCTCGTAGCGCGGGGTGCCCTCTTCCATCTGCCGCAGGGCGTCCTTGCGGTCGCGCTTGGAGAGGCGGTCGATGTACAGGTACCCGTACAGGTGGTCGGTCTCGTGCTGGAGGCAGCGCGCGAAGTAGCCCGTGCCGCGCACCTTGATCGGGTTGCCCTGCGCGTCCCGGCCCTCGACCTCGGCGTAGTCCGGGCGCGCCAGCGCGGCGTAGGCGGTCGGGACCGACAGGCAGCCCTCGTTCGAGTCGTCCAGCACGCGCGAGGCGGCCGGCAGCTCGACCAGCTTCGGGTTGACCACGACGCCGGTGTGGCGCACGCCGTCGTCGTCGGGGCAGTCGTAGACGAAGACCTTGGCGTCCACGCCGATCTGGTTCGCGGCCAGGCCCACGCCCTCGGCGGCCTTCTGGCTGGCGAACATGTCGTCGATCAGCCGCGCCAGGTCCTCGCCGAACTCGGTGACGTCCTTGCATTCCCGGTGCAGCACCGGGTTGCCGACGACGGTGATCGGGCGGGCGGTGCCGCGCTCGCGGTGGGCGAGCTCGCGCTCCGCACAGTTCTCGGTGTCCACGACGTACCCGTCGTTCGGGTCCCCGACCACACCGACAACCTCGTTCTCCTGCTGCGCCATGTCCGCCGTACGCCTTCCGTAAGTCCCGTTCACCCGTGGTCGCCGATGGCCACCGATGTGCCCGTACAGCCTACGGCCCCGGCTCAGCAGACTTCTTCGAGATCCCGCCACTCCCGGCTGTCCGGGCTGTCCGCGACCCAGCCGTCGAGCAGCCCGCGGACCAGCCCGGCCGGCGCCGCGATCCCGCACTCGCGCTCGGGGACCCACAACGAGCCCGATCCGGTCGTACGGTGACCCAGCGGCCCGGGGTGCCCCGGCTCGCTGTGGTCGTGCGGGTCCAGGTGCTCCCCGTCACCCTCGCCGCTCGGCATCGCGCTCTCCGAGCAGGTCCGGCACAGCAGCCGCACCGAGGAGGACCAGTCCTCGGCTGCGAATCCCGCGTCCGAGGCGAGCTGCTCCAGGGCGTCGCGGTCCGCCTCGGTCGCCGCCTCCAGCAGCACCACCCAGGTCGGCACCGGCGAGGGCGCCCACAGCTCGATCTCGTCGAACACGGGGTACGAGGGCCCGGCCGCGGTGACCCGCTCGCCGTGCGGCACCCCGTCGTGCAGGACCACCTCGCCCCAGCGCCGCCCGGAGGAGGGCAGCGGGATCGAGAGGACCTCCATCCGCGCCGGGTCCAGCCTGCGGCCCCACACCACCTCGGCCTCGCCCTCCGGCGACAGCCGCACGGCGGCGCTGCCCAGCTCCATGCCGACCGGCTCGCCGTTCCCGGCGGCCTCCCCGGGCACCTTCAGCCCGTACGCCTGCCAGGCGCGCCGGGCCAGCGGCCAGTCCTGGAGCGCGGTCGCGGCGATCCCGACGTTCCACCAGTCCGGGGCGCCGTTCTCCCGGTCCAGCAGGGCCACGGCGCGCAGCCCGGCGGCCCGCGCCTGCTCCCAGTCGTGCCGGAACTTGTGCAGCAGCGCCAGGTTGAACCAGGACTCGGACAGCCAGGGCTCCAGGTCCGCCGCTCTGGTCAGGAGCGCTCCCGCGTCCTCGTACCGACCGTCGCCGATCAGCGTGAACGCGCGGTCGGTGGCCTGCCGCCACGAGGCGGAGGGCCTATGCCGTACCTTCCCGAAGATCCTCACGATTCCCGCCTGCCTGGGGGCACCCTCCCAGCGGTGGCTGGGGGACTACGGTGCAGCCTTGCGGACACACTGACACTCTCACTGGCATCCAACCATGCCCGCTCGGACGACCGCTCATTACCCATGGGTTACCCCGGTCGGGCGGGAACAACTCTGGCACGTCCTCCCCTGGCCAGAACCCTCGCCAAGGACTCCACCACCTCCGGGTGGTGGTCCCGCCCGGTGCCCAGCCTGAGCTGCTCCAGGGCCGCCAGTGAGCCGCCCGGGTGAAGGACCGCCGCCGCCAGGTCGTCGTACGCGTTGACCGTGCGCACGATACGGGCGGCGACGGGCTGGCGGCGGTACGGGTCCGCCTGGAGTTCCACCACGACGGCGACCTCCGCCGGGACCCCGGTCCGGCGGGCCACCTCCCCGCCGAGCTCCGCGATCCGGCGGGCCTCGGCGGCGGGCAGCTCGGCCGTGGCCCCCGCCGGGACGGGGTCGACGAGGGAGAGCTGCCCGATGTCGTGCATCAGGGCCGCGTACTCCAGCACCGTGAGCTCCCGCTCGGAGAGCCCCAGCTCCCGGCCGACGGCGCAGCTCAGGGCCGCGACCCGGCGGGCGTGGCCGGGGCGGGTGTAGCCGGCGATCTCGGTGGCCCGGGCCAGCGAGGTGATGGTCTGGCGGTAGGTGACGCGGATCTCGGTGATCCGGTGGAAGGACATCTGGGTCAGCAGCAGCGGCACGCTGAACACGGGCAGGGCCCACAGCCCGGCGACCGCCACGCCCAGGGCCATGACCACACAGGTCGCGCAGATCGCCGAGCCGATGCCGAGCTGGGCGCGCAGCTCGTCGCGCAGCAGCGGCCCGTACGGCCAGCCGGTCCCGGCCCGGGCCAGCGCGGCGGCGAGCACCGCGTCGCACAGGGAGGTCAGGCCCAGCAGGGCGAGCAGGAAGCCGACGAGGCACGGGCCCCGCCCGGTCAGGTCCTCCAGCCGCCCCGAGTCGTGGAGCGGCTGGAAACAGGCGGCGGCGAAGGCGACGGTCAGCACCCGCCGGGCCACGTGGTCGAGGGCGTGGCCGCCGCCGCGGGCGATGTACGGGACGGCGGCGGCCAGGGCGGCGGCGAAGACGACGGCCACGGTCTGGAGCGCCCCGTGCCGGGTGGGATGCCCGGCGGCCTCGCCGAGCAGGGCGTACGTGAGGGCCGCGGCGGAGCCGAGCGGCGCGGGCCGGCGGTCCTCGGCGGGCAGGTGCCCGGCGGAGGCGGCGCGGTGCTCGTGGTGGTCGCGGCGGGCGAGTTCGCCGAGGGCCACGAGGGCGGCGAAGGCGAGGGCGGTGCCGGGCTCGGCGACGCCGTGCCACAGGGTGTGCCCCAGTCCGGCGGCGGCCAGCGCCACCGCGGCGCCG
This sequence comes from Streptomyces goshikiensis, assembly GCF_014650555.1. Classification (GTDB taxonomy): domain Bacteria; phylum Actinomycetota; class Actinomycetes; order Streptomycetales; family Streptomycetaceae; genus Streptomyces; species Streptomyces goshikiensis. Next base: position 529,520 of record NZ_BMVE01000001.1, read on the forward strand.
CGCACCGCCCACGCGTCCCAGGGCCTCATCCCCGGCCCCCGCCCCCGCCGCCGCCCCGGCGCCGGCCGCTCTCCCCGGCGGGCACGGGCCGCTGCCCCGCGGCCGCCGGGGCGCGGGCGGCCCCGTCGCCGGAGTCGGCGGAGTTCGCGGAGTTCCCGGCGTTCGCGGAGTTCGCGGAGTTCGCGGAGTTCGCGGAGTTCGCGGAGTTCGCGGAGTTCCCGGCCTGCCCGGCGGGCCCGGCAGCTCCGGCGGGCCCGGCAGCTCCGGCGTTCCCGGCAGCTCCGGCGTTCCCGGCGTCGCCCGCGGGGATGACCTGGAGGTCCTCGTCCGAGGTGACCACCGGGTGCCAGCCGTGCCGTGCGATGGCGTCGGTCAGGGCGCTCACCATCGCCGGGTCGAACTGCGCCCCCGCGCACCGCTCCAGCTCGGCCAGCGCCGCCGGCACCGGCCGGGCCCGGCTGTAGGAGCGGGTCGAGGTCATCGCGTCGAAGGCATCGGCCACCGCCACCACCCGGGCCAGCTCGGGGATCTGCGCACCGGCGAGCCCGTAGGGATAGCCCGAGCCGTCGATCCGCTCGTGGTGGTGCAGGATCGCCGACCGGGCCTCGCCGAGGAAGCCGATGCCGCGCACGATCTCGTGCCCGTACTCGGGGTGCAGTTCGATGACCCGCCGCTCCTCGGGGGTCAGCGGCCCGTCCTTGCGCAGCAGCCGGGTCGGCACGCCGAGCTTCCCGACGTCGTGCAGGATCCCGGCGATCCGGACGACCTCCAGGCGCTCCCCGGCCATCCCCAGCTCGCGGGCGATCATCGCGGAGGCCTGGCCGACCCGCTCGCTGTGCCCGCGCGTGTAGCGGTCCTTGATGTCCACGGCCTGGACCAGTGCCCGGATCGTGGCCCGGTGCGCGGCGTGCTCGCGGTGGTACTGGGCGAAGACCCAGCAGGAGATGTACATCGGCAGCAGCACGAGCAGCGCGGCCGGCAGCCCGTACGGGCTGCGCCACAGCACGGCCATCATCAGCCCGGCGAGGCCGTGGACGCAGTGCGGGACGAGGGCGAGGGCGGCGGCCGGCGGCCCGCGCCGGACGGAGGCGGCGGAGCGGCGCTCGGCGGCGGCCAGGACGCCCGCTTCGAGGGCGCTCAGCACCAGGCAGAAGGCGACCGCGGCGGCCGCCGCGGGCAGCAGCGCGTACGGGAAGTCGGCGATCCGGCCGGCCGGATCGGGCGGTCCCGTCCGGCCGACGGGGCCCGCGCCGAGCGTGGCGGGCCCGTTCAGCAGCCCGTACACCTGCCCGGCGGTCCACGCGGCCAGCGCCTGCTGCGCCGCGTGCCAGACCCGGCGTACCCGGACGGGCGGGTCCGTCACCGTCGCGGCGTACCCGCCGGGCATCGCGACGAGCGCGGCGGCGGCGGGCGGCAGCAGGAACACGGCGGCCAGCAGCACGGGGAAGAAGGAGCCGATGCCCTCGGGCACCCGGCGGCCCGCCGGCGGGCAGACCTTGACGAGTTCGCATCCGGCGTAGAGGACCGCGAGGACGGCCACCGCCGCCCAGGGCGTCGCGGCGGGCCGCAGCAGTGCCGGGACGGCGCAGGCGGACGCGGCGAGGACGGCGCACAGGATGTAGCCGCGCGCCGCCGGCGGAAGTACCCGCATGGCGCTCTCCTCCCCGGCGCCGGTCCGACCGGCACCGAATGGGGAGAATAAAGGGGGGCCCGGTTGAACCGAGCCGCATTTTCACTTTGGGCCATGCGGACGCCCCCGGATTAGCACCTTCGAGTGAACGAAGTGCCCTTCCGGGGGCGGTTGTTCGAAAGGCCGACCGTCAGCCGGTCGCGGGACTGGCCGGCCCGGCGGTGACATCGGTGATGTCACCTTCGGGCACGGCTTGCCCCGAGCGGATCAGCTCGATCCGCCCCATCACCTTGGACCGCAGGTCGCTCGGCACGTCGTCCGACCCGCAGCAGCGCTTCACCAGCTTCTTCACGGCCTGTTCGAGGCCGTACTTCTCCAGACAGGGATTGCACTCGCCGAAGTGCGTCTCGAACTTCGTGCAATCGCTGTCGGGCATCTCGTGGTCTAGGAACTCGTACAGGTGGTCCAGGACCTCAGAGCACTCCGTCTCGTGCGGCTCTCCGCAGCTCATGAGCCCGAGCCTTTCAGGTCGTTCGACTCTCCCGCGCCGGCGGGGACCAGCCCGCGCTCACGGGCATAGTCCTCCAGCATTCCGCGGAGTTGACGGCGGCCACGGTGCAGTCGCGACATGACTGTCCCTATGGGTGTACCCATGATGTCCGCGATCTCCTTGTACGCAAAGCCCTCTACGTCGGCAAGATAGACCGCGATGCGGAACTCCTCCGGAATGGCCTGCAGCGCTTCTTTCACATCCGAATCGGGCAGGTGGTCGAGCGCCTGCGATTCGGCGGAACGCAAACCGGTCGACATGTGCGACTCGGCCCGCGCCAGCTGCCAGTCCTCGATCTCCTCGGCCGCACTGCGCTGGGGTTCGCGCTGCTTCTTGCGGTACGAGTTGATGAACGTGTTGGTCAGGATGCGGTAGAGCCACGCCTTCAGGTTGGTGCCCTCGCGGAACTGGTGGAAGGACGCGTATGCCTTCGCGTACGTCTCCTGGACCAGGTCCTCGGCGTCGGCCGGATTGCGCGTCATGCGCAGCGCGGCCGAATACATCTGGTCGAGGTAGCCGAGGGCGTCCCGCTCGAAGCGCGCGTTGCGCTCGGGGGTCGTCTCCTCCGCGTGGCCTTCGTCGGTCCCAGCGACAGGACCCACCTCCTCCGACTGCGTGGCGGCTCCGAAAGCGGACCCGCTCGAATCGGAGAATAGTCGACCATCCCGGGCTTCCGCCGCCCGAAGCCGACCGCGCTTGGGGGCAGGAAGCACCGTCCAGTCCAGGTCAGCGGCCTGCGGACGGTTCTGGCTGATGACCTGGGGCATGCGCTCCCTCTCCTCCGACGTTTCCCGTGCTTACCGACATGTGGGTCAACAGCCCGGCCGGGCGGCGCATTCCCAGGCGCGGCACGGGATTTCGGCCCGTTTCCGGTCCGGTGGGCGGCTCCGGCGGCAAAGGTGAGGCGGATCACCCCCGAATATGTCAGGTCACGCTCAGAGCGGGAGTTCCAGGAGCCATTCGGCCGCCGTTTCCGTGATCACCGCGAGGGCCTCGTCCTGCGTGGTCCCGGCCTTCTTGGGCACCGCGAAGCCGTGGTCACCGTACGGGACCTCGACGAGCCGGTACGGATGGTCCGCGGCCGGCGGTGGGAACTCCTCGGGTCGGCCGAACGGGTCCCGGCCGCCCTGGAGCACCAGGGCGGGCCGCCCGGCGCCCAGCAGCTCCGCGGCCCGGGACTTCTCCGGCCGGCCCGGCGGGTGCAGCGGGAACGACAGCGCCAGCACCCCGGCCGCGTCCAGCCCCGCGGCGGTCCGGCACGCCACCCGGGCCCCGGCACTGCGCCCGCCGGCCACCACCGGCAGCCCGGGCCGCGTCAGCGCCGGCCACAGCCCGCGCCAGCCCTCGTCCAGCACCTTCGGCGCGGCGGCGACCTTCTTCCCGGCCACCCGCCAGGGCTGCTCGACCAGGGCGACGGTGATGCCTCGGGCGGGCAGCGCCGCCGCCAGGGCCCGCAGGTCCCGGGCCTCGATGCCGCCGCCGGCCCCGTGGCTCACGGCGAGCACGAGCCGGGCGGCGCCGCCGGTCGCGGGGTGCCAGGTGACACGGGCCTCGCCCGCCGGGGTGTCGACACTCTCGGTACGCGTGGTCATGCGCCGATCATGCCGGGTCAGAAGAGGGTCGCCTCCTCCGGCGCGGCCAGCTCCGTCAGCAGCTCGGCCCCGTTGTTGCGCACGTTGCTCACGGCGGTGGACACCGGGTAGGCGCGCATCAGGGCGCCCGCCGGCGGTGCCAGCAGGTGCCCGAGCTCGTCGGGGTCGGTGCGGGCGGGGTCCAGCCAGGGGTCCCACTTGTCCGGGGTCAGCATCAGCGGCATCCGGGGGTGGATCTCCGAGAGGGAGCCCGGCCCCTCGGCGGGGGCGACGGCCAGCGGGCCGGTCTCGGCCTCGGTGGTGATCACCGAGCAGGTGACCCACCAGGCCATCGGGTGCTCGTCGGGCAGGGTCCGGTCGCGCCAGAACTCGTATATCCCGGCCATGGCGAAGACGGAGCCGTCGGCGGGGAGCACGAAGTAGGGCTGTTTGCGGGCCCGTTTCCGCTTGCCCTCGACCTCCAGCTGCCGTTCGTCGTGGGCGGTGACCCACTCGTAGTAGCCGTCGGCCGGGATGATGCAGCGGCGCTGCGCGAAGGGGCGCTTGAAGGACGGCTTCTCGGCGACGGTCTCGGACCGGGCGTTGATCATCCGGGCGGCGCCCTCGGGGCTCTTGGCCCAGGAGGGGACCAGGCCCCACTTCAGGACGCGCAGCTGACGAACCGGACGCGGGTCCGCGGCGTCCTTCACAGGACGGTCGAGGACGACGTGGACCTCTTTCGTCGGCGCCACGTTCCAGTCGGGCGCCAGGGTCTCCTCGGGCTCCCACTTCTCGATGCCGAAGAGCTCCACCAGGTCCTCGGGCCCACGACCCGCCGCATACCGTCCGCACATGGCTGCCACACTGCCACGACACCCGACCACCACCGCAAGGAGTCCGCCACTCTATGGACAGCACCACGACGGCCGGCCTGTGGGACCGGCTCACGGGCATACAGACCCCGCCCGAGCTGTGGCTGGTGATCGTGACGGGCCTGGTGGCGCTGGCCGCCGTGGGCCCCCGCCCGCTGTGGCGGCTGTCCCGGAACGCCGTGACCATCGCGCACGAGGGCGGACACGGGCTGCTCGCCCTGCTGACCGGGCGGAGCCTGGACGGGATCCGGCTGCACTCGGACACCAGCGGGGTCACCGTCAGCCGCGGCAAGCCGACCGGACTCGGCATGATCCTGACCGCCGCCGCCGGGTACACGGCCCCCTCGCTGCTCGGCCTCGGCGGGGCGGCGCTGCTGTCGGCGCACCGGATCACCCTGCTGCTGTGGGCGGCGACCGCGCTGCTGGTCGCGATGCTGGTGATGATCCGCAACGCGTACGGGGCGCTGACGGTCGTCCTCACCGGTGCGGCGTTCGTGCTGGTGTCCTGGCTGACCTCGGCCGAGGTCCAGGCGGCGTTCGCGTACGTGGTGGTGTGGTTCCTGCTGCTGGGCGGGGTCCGGCCGGTCTTCGAACTTCAAGCCAAACGGAGGCACGGCGGAGCGCCCGATTCCGATGCGGACCAGCTGGGGCGCCTGACCCATGTGCACCCGGTGGTCTGGCTGTTCCTCTTCCACGCCGTCGCGCTGTGCTCCCTGATCGGCGGCGGGCGCTGGCTCCTCGGCCTCTGAGACGGGCCCGTGATCAAGATCGGGGCCCGTGGGTAGCCACTAAAGTGGGCCCCATGACCGAGACCTCCGCGCTCCACGCCCTCTGGCCCGCCCCGCTCGCGGACGGGGCCGTCCACGCCACCGTGACCGTGCCGGGGTCCAAATCGGTCACCAACCGCGCGCTGGTCCTGGCCGCGCTCGCCTCCGAACCGGGCTGGGTGCGCCGCCCGCTGCGCTCGCGCGACTCCCAGCTGATGTCGGACGCGCTGCGCGCGCTGGGCGTCGGCATCGAGGAGACCGTCTCCTCCAGCTCCGGCGGCGAGGGAGCCGGCGGCGAGGCCTGGCGGATCATCCCGGCCGCGCTGCACGGCCCGGCCACCGTGGACGTGGGCAACGCGGGCACGGTCATGCGCTTCCTGCCGCCCGTCGCGACCCTCGCCTCGGGCGACATCCGCTTCGACGGCGACCCGCGTTCCTACGAGCGCCCCCTCGGCCAGGTCATCACCGCGCTGCGCACCCTCGGCGCCCGGATCGACGACGACGGCCGCGGCGCCCTGCCGCTGACCGTCCAGGGCGGCGGGGCCCTGGAGGGCGGCACGGTCGAGATCGACGCCAGCAACTCCTCCCAGTTCGTCTCCGCGCTGCTGCTCTCCGCCCCGCGCTTCAACCAGGGCGTCGAGGTCCGGCACGTGGGCGACAACCTGCCGTCGATGCCGCACATCCGGATGACGGTGGAGATGCTGCGCGCGGCGGGCGCCCAGGTCGACACCCCCGAGGCCGGCGGCGAGAAGGACGTCTGGCGGGTCTCGCCCGGCGCGCTGCTGGGCCGCGACATGACCGTCGAGCCGGACCTCTCCAACGCCCAGCCGTTCCTGGCGGCCGCCCTGATCACCGGCGGCACCGTCACGGTCCCGGACTGGCCGCGCCGCACCACGCAGCCCGGTGACGCGCTGCGCCGGATCTTCACGGAGATGGGCGGCTCCTGCGAGCTGACCGACGCGGGTCTCGTCTTCACCGGCACCGGCAAGATCCACGGCATCGACGTGGACCTCGGCGAGGTCGGCGAGCTCACCCCGGGCATCGCGGCCGTCGCCGCGCTCGCCGACTCCGAGTCGGTGCTGCGCGGGGTCGCCCACCTGCGGCTGCACGAGACGGACCGGCTGGCGGCGCTCACCAGGGAGATCAACGGCCTCGGCGGCGACGTCACCGAGACCGCCGACGGCCTGCGGATCCGCCCGCGCCCGCTGCGCGGCGGCACCTTCCACACGTACGACGACCACCGGATGGCCACCGCCGGCGCGGTGATCGGCCTCGCGGTGGACGGCGTCCTCATCGAGAACGTGGCGACGACCGCCAAGACCCTGCCGGACTTCCCGCGGATGTGGGCCGACATGCTCGGCCGAACGGCCCGGGGCGCGGGAGCGTAGGGCCGGTCATGCGCAGGTACGGCAAGCACACCGACGAGGACGACATCCGCCAGCGGCCCAATCCCAAGGGCAACCGGCCGCGGACCAGCATCCGCCCCAAGCACGAGGACGCGGCCGAGGGCTTCGTCCTCACCGTGGACCGCGGCAGGCTGACCTGCCTGGTCGAGGACCGCACGGTGCACGCCATGAAGGCCCGTGAGCTGGGCCGCAAGGCGGCGGTGGTCGGCGACCGGGTCTGGATCGTCGGCGACCTGTCCGGCAAGAAGGACACCCTCGCCCGGATCGTGCGGATCGAGGAGCGCAAGTCCGTCCTGCGGCGCACCGCCGACGACGACGACCCGTACGAGCGCGTGGTCGTCGCCAACGCCGACCAGCTGGCCATCGTCACGGCCCTGGCCGATCCGGAACCCCGGCCCCGCATGATCGACCGCTGTCTGGTGGCCGCGTACGACGCCGGGCTGGAGCCGCTGCTGGTGCTCACCAAGTCCGACCTCACCTCAGCGGACAAGATCCTGGAGATCTACTCGACGCTGGGTGTGAACTACGTCGTCACCAACCGCGAGGAGCTGGCGACGGGGGACGCGGCGGAGCGGGTGCGCGAGCGCCTGAACGGCCGGATCACCGCCTTCGTCGGCCATTCCGGCGTCGGCAAGACCACCCTGGTCAACTCGCTCGTCGCCGAGGGCCGCCAGCGCGCCACCGGCCACGTCAACGCGGTGACCGGCCGCGGCCGGCACACCACCACCTCGGCGCTCGCGCTGCCGCTGCCCTCGGGCGACGGCTGGGTCATCGACACCCCGGGCGTGCGCTCCTTCGGCCTGCACCACGTGGATCCGTCCCGGGTGATCCTGGCCTTCCCGGACCTGGTGCCGGGGACGGAGGGCTGCCCGCGCGCCTGTAGCCACGACGAGCAGGACTGCGCGCTCGACGCGTGGGTGGAGGACGGTCACGCGGACCCGGCGCGGCTGTACTCGCTGCGGCGGCTGCTGGAGACGCGGGAGCGCCGCGAGGGCGACTGACCGCCGGGTGGCGCCGAGCGGCCGCCGGGCGCGCCGGCGGGGTCGCGGGCGGGTCGCAGCCGGGTGCGCCGTGTTTGTCGACGGCCGTGTCGGGATAAATCCATCATCGCACCAAGTGACGTGTCGTCACGTGACGCGGGGAGGCATTCGCCATGGCGTGGCTGCTCGTCATTGTCGCCGGGATCCTGGAGACGGGCTTCGCGGTCTGCCTCAAGCTGTCCCACGGCTTCACCCGGATGTGGCCGACGGTGGCGTTCGCCTGCTTCGCGCTCGGCAGCTTCGGCCTGCTCACGCTGGCGCTCAAGAAGCTGGACGTGGGCCCCGCCTACGCGGTGTGGACGGGCATCGGCGCGGCCGGGACCGCGATCTACGGGATGGTCTTCCTCGGCGACCTGGTGTCCACGCTGAAACTCGTCTCGATCTCGCTGGTGATCCTCGGCGTCATCGGTCTCCAGCTGTCCGGCTCGGCGCACTGAGCAGCCGCAGCAGCTCCCCGATCCCGGGCTCCTCGCCGGGGACGATCACGTAGGAGAGCGCGAGGCGCAGCGCCAGCTCCCCCTGCCGCGCCCCGTCCTCCGGGGTGAGCGCGAGCGCCGCCCGCTCGCGCACGGCCCGGGTCAGGTCCCCGGGGCCCAGCGCCGCCGCCCCGGGCCGGGCGGGCTCCCCCGGCGGCACGGGCAGGCTCCCGTCCCAGAACCCGGTCAGCAGGGCCCGTACGAGGGGATGCGCGCGGGCCGCCCGTACGGTCCACTCCGCCACGGCGGCGAGGCGCTCGCCCTGCTCCGCCGGGGCGGCGAGGGCCCGGTCCACCCCGGACAGGTACCGGTCGGCCTCGCGCCGCACCAGGGCGCGGCCCAGGCCCGCCTTGCCGCCGAACTCGTTGTAGAGGGTCTGCCGGGACACCCCGGCGGCCGCCGCCACGTCGACCATCCGGACGGCCGGCCAGGGGCGCGCCGAGAGCGCCGCTCCCGCCGCCTCCAGCAAGGACTCCCGCGCTGCCGGCATCCGCGCCTCCCCTCGGCTCCCCCGGACTCCCTGCCGCCAGAGTTGACGGGCCGACAGATCCTGTCAAGGGCGCGTGGGCGGCCGCACCGCGGACCTCGTTCGCCGGGCCGGGGCAGTCCCGATACTGTTCGGCCATGCCCGAGTATGACGATGATCTGCGCCTTGCCCTCGAACTCGCCGACGCGGCGGACGCCGCCACGACGCGGCGTTTCCGCGCCCTCGACCTCAAGGTCGAGACCAAGCCGGACATGACGCCGGTGAGCGAGGCCGACCGGGCCGCGGAGGAGATCATCCGGGCCGGGATCCTGGCCGCGCGGCCGGACGACGCCATCCTGGGCGAGGAGTACGGCCTGGAGGGCTCCGGCCCGCGCCGCTGGGTCGTGGACCCCATCGACGGTACGAAGAACTACGTGCGCGGCGTCCCCGTCTGGGCGACCCTGATCTCCCTGATGGCCGAGGGCGCGGACGGGGTCTTCCGTCCCGTGGTCGGCGTGGTCTCCGCGCCGGCGCTCGGCCGCCGCTGGTGGGCGGCGCAGGGCGGGGGCGCGTTCGCGGGCGGCGCGCTGGGCGGCGACCCGGTGCGGCTCGGCGTCTCGAAGGTGGGCTCCCTGGGCGACGCCTCCTTCGCGTACTCCTCGCTGACCGGCTGGGAGGAGCAGGGCCGGCTCCCCGGGTTCCTGGAGCTGACCCGGGCCTGCTGGCGCACGCGGGGGTACGGCGACTTCTGGCCGTACATGATGGTCGCGGAGGGCTCGCTGGACCTGTGCGCCGAGCCGGAGCTGAACCTGTGGGACATGGCGGCCCTCGCGGTCGTGGTCCAGGAGGCGGGCGGCCGTTTCACCAGCCTGGACGGGGCCGACGGGGTGGACGGCGGCAACGCGGCGGCGTCCAACGGGCTGCTGCACGAGGAGATGCTGGGGCACCTGCGCCCGCGCGCCTGACGCGCGGCCCGTGCGCTCCCTTGGCACGCGCGTGCCGAGCGCGTGCTGAGCGCGCCCTCTTGATGACCCTCCGTGTTCGTGGGAATCTGAGGATCCGCCCGCTTGTGCGCTTGTGAAGCCCTTCTCTAAGTGCGAGGCGGACGGCTCACCCAGGAGGTGGCTCCCTTCATGCTCGTCCGCGACGCCATGAGCACCGTGATCCTCACCCTCGGACCCGCCCATTCCCTCCGTCAGGCGGCCTGCCTGATGTCCGGCCGGCGCGTCGGCGCCGCCGTCGTCCTCGATCCCGAACACAGCGGCATCGGCATCCTGACCGAGCGCGACATCCTCAACTCGATCGGCGCCGGCCACGATCCCGACCGGGAGTCCGTGGGCGCCCACACCACCAACAACGTCGTCTTCTGCACCCCGGAGGCAACGCTCCAGGAAGCCGCCGAGGCCATGGCGCACGGCGGCTTCCGGCACCTGATCGTGCTGGAGGACGGCGGCCCGGTGGGCATCGTCTCCGTACGCGACATCATCCGCTGCTGGGTACCCGCCCGGCGCAGCCGCGTGGCCGCGTAGCCGCCCGGCGCCTGGCCGCCTGACCGCGCAGGCCGAGGGGCCGGACCCCGGGCGGGTCCGGCCCCTCGGCCCTCGGCGCGTGCGGATGCTCAGCCGCGGAGGGCCTGGACCGCGGCCTCCAGACGCTTGCCGAAGTCCCCGTCGGCCTGACGGAAGTTGTCGATCGCCCGCTCGGCGATGTCGTCGCGGGAGACCTTGGCGATGAACCCGGACAGGTTCTCGACCAGGCGCGACTTCTCCTCCTCGGACATCAGCCGGTAGAGGTCGCCCGCCTGCACGAAGTCGGTGTCCTCGGAGTGCGCCGGGGCGGCGTGGTCGCCCGTACCGCCGGTGACCGCGATGGGCTGCCACAGCGGACGGTCGCTCTGGAACGGGCCGCCGAAGCTGTTCGGCTCGTAGTTCTTCGCGCCCTTGTGGCGGCCGTCGTAGAGGGCGCCGTCGCGGGAGTGGGTGCGCGCCTCGGTGGCGTGCGGGCGGTTCACCGGCAGGTGGTCGGCGTTGATGCCGACGCGGTAGCGGTGGGCGTCGCCGTACGCGAAGAGCCGGCCCTGGAGCATCTTGTCCGGGGAGGGACCGATGCCGGGGACGAAGTGCGCCGGGGAGAAGACGCTCTGCTCGACCTCGGCGAAGACGTTCTCCGGGTTGCGGTTGAGCTCCAGCTTGCCGATCTCGATCGGCGGGTAGTCCTCGTGCGGCCACACCTTGGTGAGGTCGAACGGGTTGAACCGGTACTGGGCCGCCTCGGCCGCCGGCATGATCTGGACCTGCACGGTCCAGCTCGGGAAGTCGCCGCGCTCGATGGACTCGCGCAGGTCGCGCTGGTGGGAGTCCGGGTCCTCGCCTGCGAGGACGTTGGCCTCGGCCTGGGTGAGGTTCTTGATGCCCTGGTCGGTCTTGAAGTGGTACTTGACCCAGAAGACCTCGCCCGCCTCGTTGTTCCACTGGAACGTGTGCGAGCCGTAGCCGTTCATGTGGCGGTAGGAGGCGGGGATGCCGCGGTCGCCGAAGAGCCAGGTCACCTGGTGGGTGGACTCGGGGCTCAGGCCCCAGAAGTCCCACACGTTGTCGGCTTCCTGCGAGCCCGTGTACGGGTCGCGCTTCTGGGTGTGGATGAAGTCAGGGAACTTGATGGCGTCCTTGATGAAGAACACCGGGGTGTTGTTGCCGACGAGGTCGTAGTTGCCCTCCTCGGTGTAGAACTTCAGCGCCCAGCCGCGGGGGTCGCGCACGGCGTCGGCCGAGCCGAGGTTGCCTGCGACGGTGGAGAAGCGCAGGAAGGTCTCGGTCTCCTTGCCGACCTCGGACAGGAACTTCGCGCGGGTCCACTGGGAGACGTCCCGGGTCAGCGTGAAGGTGCCGTACGCACCGGCGCCGCGGGCGTGCACCACGCGCTCCGGGATGCGCTCGCGGTTGAAGTGGGCGAGCTTTTCGAGGAGCAGCTGGTCCTGGACGAGAACGGGCCCGCCGATGCCGGCGGTCTCGCTGTTCTGGTTGTCTGCGACCGGAGCCCCGGCCTCCGTGGTGAGCGGTCCCTGCGTCACGTGCGCCTCCTGCGTCATTCCTGCCACCTGCACCTGTCCTTGGCGTGTGCCGTAATCGATCCTACGATGGACTTTGTCTAAGTCAAGCTGGTATCCAATTCCACACTGCTTCGACTTCTACACGGGATCGCCGCGCTGTTAGGCTGGCGGGTATGAGTGACCTGCTGGAACGACTTCGCGGACGCGGATGGCGCATGACCGCACAACGGCGCGTCGTGGCCGAGGTGCTCGACGGTGACCACGTACACCTGACGGCCGACGAGGTGCACGCGCGCGCCGTGGCCAAGCTGCCGGAGATCTCCCGGGCGACGGTCTACAACACGCTCGGCGAGCTCGTGACCCTCGGCGAGGTCCTGGAGGTGTCCACGGACCGGCGCGCGAAGCGGTACGACCCGAACGCGCACCGCCCGCACCAGCACCTGGTCTGCGCCAAGTGCGGCGCGATCCGAGACGTCCACCCGGCCGGCAACCCGCTGGCCGACCTCCCCGACTCGGAGCGCTTCGGCTTCACGGTGTCGGGCGTCGAGATGACGTACCGCGGCCTCTGCCCGAACTGCGCGTAGCGCCTGGCCGCCGAGCACGCGAAAAAGGGCCCCGGGAGCGATCGCTCCCGGGGCCCCTTCGTGCCGCCCGACTTCTCACGGGCCAAATTTCCACGGCCAAATTTCCACGGGCCAACGACTCAGGGCCCGGATCCATTGGATCCGGGCCCTGAGTACTTCAGTAGCGGGGACAGGATTTGAACCTGCGACCTCTGGGTTATGAGCCCAGCGAGCTACCGAGCTGCTCCACCCCGCGTCGGTAAACCCAACTGTACGGGGACGCTGCCAGCAGATGCAAATCGCTTAACGGACGGCATCCGGGCAGGCCAGGCGGGCGGCAGGCCGGCCGGCCGGGCCGGCAGCAGCCGGCTCAGGCCGAGAGTTCCTCCGCCAGCGCGTCGCGCAACCGGGCGGCCCGCTCCGAGACCTCGGCCGGCCCCAGCTCCATGGCCCGCACGCACCACTTCTGCCCCTCCGCCAGGTCCCCGTGCCGCGCCGCCAGCAGCCCCAGCCGCAGCGCGGCCCGGCCGTGCCCGGCCACCGCCGCCCGGGTCCACCACAGGGCCGCCTCCGGCTCGTTCCCCTCCCGGGCCAGCAGCAGCCCCAGGTTGAACGCCCCGTTGCGGGAGCCGGCCTCCGCCGCCTCCCGGTACCACCGCGCCGCGACCGCCAGGTCGCCCCGCGCGGCGGCCAGCATCCCGACCCGGACCTGCGCCCGCCGGTGCCCCTGCTCGGCCGCCCGCTCGTACCACTCCTCGCTCTCGGTGCGCGCGACGCCGCCCGCGGGCTCGCCCAGCGCCACCGGCTCCGGCGCCGGGGCCAGCGACTCCAGCAGGGAGGCCAGCCGGAACGCGGCCTCCGCACTGCCGCCGCCCGCCGCGCACCGCAGGTGCCGCTCGGCGGCGCGCTCCTCCCCGTCCCGGACCAGCGCGATCCCGACCTGGAGCGCCGCGTCGGTGTGCCCGGCCGACGCGGCCCGCTCGTACCACTTCAGCGCCGTCCGGTCCTCGTCGCGACTGGCGAACAGGATGCCGAGGTTGAACGCGGCGTCGACGCTCCCCGCCTCCGCCGCCTTGGAGAACCACGGCTCCGCGCCCGCCGCGTCGCCGCCCTGGAGGAGCAGGATCGCCAGCGCGTTGGCGGCCTCGCGGTGCCCCGCGTACGCCGCGCGCCGGTACCACTGCTCGGCCTGCGCGGTCCGCTCCTGCGCCGCGCACAGCAGCGCGAGGTTGTACGCCCCGTTCTGGTCGCCCGCGTCCATCGCGGCCCGGTACCAGCGCTCGGCGGTCTGGGTCTCCCCGCGCGCCGCGTGCAGGGCGCCCAGCGCGTTCGCCGCATTGCCGTCGCCGTCCTGCGCGGCCCGGTGCCACCAGGCGGCCGCGCTCTCCTCGTCCCCGGCGTCGCGCAGCAGGAAACCGAGCGCGCACGCCGCGCGCGCCTCGCCCTGCTTGGCGGAGGTCAGGTACCAGCGCCCGGCCTCCTTCAGCTCGCCGCGCGCCTCCAGCAGCGCGCCCAGGTGCAGCGCGGCGCGCCGGTGCCCGCGCGCGGCGGCCTGTCTGTACCACTGTTCGGCCTCGGCCGGGTCGCCCTTGCGCAGGTGCCGGGCCAGCCGGTACGCCGCTTCGCGGTGCCCCTGTTCGGCGGCGGCCCGGAACCACCGCTCGACGCCCTTGTCGCCGCGGTGCTCCAGCAGGTCGGCCAGCCCGTACGCGCCGAGCGCGTGGCCGGATTCCGCCGCCTGGCGCATCCAGTACTCGGCGGCCGGCTCGTCCCCCCGCTCGCGGTAGTGGCGGCCCAGCGCGTGCGCGGCCGGGGCGGATCCGGCGACGGCGGCGACCCGCCACCAGCCGGCCGCCTCGTCGGGGTAGCCGCGCTGGTGCAGGAGCACGCCCAGGTTGTTCGCGGCGGCGCGGTCCCCTTCCGCGGTGGCGCCGCGCAGGTAGGGCTCAGCCCCGGCCAGGTCGCCGCGGCGCAGCAGCAGGGCGCCGAGCACGCTCATGGCACCCGCGTCCCCCTTGTCGGCGGCCACCCGGTGCCGGGCTTCGAGCTCGGCGTCGCTCGCCGCGTCCGCCTCGACGAACGCCTCATCCGCGAAATCCGCATCGGTCAGTGCGGTCTGCGCGTTAACGGTCTGAGCCTCCTCCACGGCACCCGCGTCCGGCTCGGCCTCCGCCCTCACAAACCGCCCTGTCTCCAGCAGAGTTGACCTGTCCCCCATAAATCCCATCGTCGCATCACCTGCTACCCGCGTACACCTGGTATGTCGCAGCCAGTGAGGTCACTACAGCGTTTTGTCGACATGCCCACAGGGAGACAAGTCAAACACGGTCTTGCCCCAACTCACCCGCCCCAGCTACCCCACGTCGTGAAACCACGTCCGCCCCGGACATGACGAAGGCCCGGATCCCATGGATCCGGGCCTTCATCTTCAGTAGCGGGGACAGGATTTGAACCTGCGACCTCTGGGTTATGAGCCCAGCGAGCTACCGAGCTGCTCCACCCCGCGTCGGTGAAACCACAGTATCACGACGCGGGACGGAGCCATTACCAAGGGACCGGCGGGCGGTCCAGCCCCGGCCTAGCCGCCCGTCTTGGGCGCCGTCGCCTTCGCCTCGGCCTCGATCGCCCGCTGCAGCGCGGCCTTGATCTCGTCCTGGGCCTTGCCGTAGGCCGCCCAGTCGCCGGCCTGACGGGCCTTCTCGGCGGCGTCGATGGCCTTCGTCGCGTCGTCCAGGGCCGCCTTGACGGTCGGGTTCTGCGCGGTCGGCGGTGTGACGGTGCCCTCGCCCGGCGGCTGCTGCGGCGGCACGGGCGTGGTCGGCGCCTCGGCACCGAAGACCACGTTCAGCGCCTTGTCCAGGGTGTCCTCGAAGGCCGTCTGGTTGCCGTAGGTCACCAGCACCTTGCGCAGCAGCGGGTACTTCAGCGTGGAGCTGCGCACGTACACCGGCTCCACGTAGAGCATCCCGCCTTCGAGCGGTACCGCGAGCAGGTTCCCGTACTCGACCTCGGAGTCGCCACCGCGCAGCAGGCGGATGGATTCGGCGATCTTCGGTTCCGACTGGAACTTGCTCTGCACCTGCTTGGGGCCGTCGACGGGCTTGCTCGTCGGCAGCTTCAGGATTCTGATCTTCCCGTAATCCGGGGTGCCCGGATCCGCGTTGACCGCCATGTAGGCGCTCAGGTTGGGCCGCTCGTTCGGCGTGAACGTCGTGGTGAGCGAGAAGACCTGGTCCTTCTCCTGCTGGCCCGGCATCTTCATCGACAGGTAGTACGGCGGCAGCGCCGTACCCGCCTTGGCCGTCGGGTCGTCCGGGACGGCCCAGGCCTCACTGCCGCTGAGGAAGGTCTGCGGGTCGGTGACGTGGTACCGGGTGAGCAGCTCGCGCTGGACCTTGAAGAGGTCCTGCGGGTAGCGCAGGTGGTCCATGAGCGCCTTGGAGATGTCGCTCTTGGGCTTCACGGTGCCCGGGAACGCCTTCATCCAGGTCTTCAGGACCGGGTCCTTGGTGTCCCACTGGTACAGGTTGACCGTGCCGTCATAGGCGTTGACGGTGGCCTTCACCGAGTTCCGGATGTAGTTGACCTGGTTCTCCTGCGCCACCACCGCGCGCTGGCTGTTGGTCAGCGAGTCCGCGGTCGTGTCGCCCAGCGTGGTGCGCGAGGCGTACGGGTAACCGTTCGTGGTCGTGTACGCGTCGACGATCCAGACGACCTTCCCGTCGACGACGGCCGGGTACGGCGCGCCGTCGATGGTCAGCCACGGCGCGACGGCCTCGACGCGCTCCTTGGGCGTGCGGTTGTACAGGATCCGCGAGCCCTCGCCGATGGCGCCCGAGTACAGGATCTGCGGCTCGCTGAAGGCGAGCGCGTACGCGGCGCGGTTGACCGGGTTGTCCAGGTTGACCCCGGACTTGCCCTGGTAGCTCGTCTCCTTCTCGCCCTTGTCGTCGGAGTAGTCGAGCTCCTTCTGCGGGCCGCCGACGATCGAGTACTGCTTCGTCCGCTCGCCGTAGTAGATGCGCTGCTCGAAGTCGGTGCCGAACATGCCCCTGGAGGGCAGGTCGGACTGGGTGAAGTCGGGGGCGCCGTCCTTCACGGTGGTGCCCTTGGCCGCGACCACGCCGTAGCCGTGCGTGTACTTGAAGTGGTCGTTGATCCAGTTGTTCTTCGGGATGCCGCCGATGTTCAGCTCACGGAGCCCGATGACGGTGTCCTGGCCGCTGTACCGGTCCACGGCGAGCGTGGACGGGAAGGCGTAGTAGCCCTTGACCTGCTGGAGCTGCTGGAAGGCCGGGGACACGATGTTCGGGTCGAGGAGCCGGACGCTGGCCGTGGTGTCGGCCGCCTGCCGCAGCTTGGTCTTGTCGTCCGTCTGCGGCACGCCCGGGTAGTCCGAGACCTCGGAGCCGGCGATCCCGTAGGCGTCGCGCGTCGCCTTGATGTTCTTCTGGACGTACGGGGATTCCTTGGCCTGCTCGTTCGGCTGGACCTGGAACTTCTGCACGATCGCCGGGTAGAGCCCGCCGATCAGGATCGCCGAGAGCACCATCAGGCCGAAGCCGATGACCGGCAGCTGCCAGGCGCGGCGCCACAGCGTCGCGAAGAACAGCACGGCGCAGATCGCTGCGATCGCGACGAGGATCGTCTTGGCGGGCAGGTAGGCATTGGCGTCCACGTACCGCAGGCCGGTCCAGTTGTCGGCGGCCTTGAAGTCGCTGGACTTGACCGCCAGCCCGTACCGGTCGAGCCAGTACGCGACCGCCTTGAAGGCGACGAAGAGGCCGAGCAGCACCGACAGGTGCCCCGTCGCCGCGTCGGTGGCCCGGGCGCCCGGGCTGGTCACGCGCAGTCCGCCGTAGAGGTAGTGCACGACGGCGGCGGCGATCACCGACAGGACGACCGCGGCGAAGCCGAAGCCGAGCAGGAAGCGGTACCAGGGCAGGTCGAACGTGTAGAACGACACGTCCATCTTGAACTGGGGGTCCTTCGTGCCGAAGGGCACCCCGTTCACATACATGAGCCAGGTCTTCCACTGGCCCGCCGCCGAGGCTCCCGCGATCATGCCGACGAGCGCGGCGATGCCCAGGAGCAGCCACCTCTTGTACGGCGCGATGCTCATCCGGTAACGGTCGAGGCTCTGCTGCTCCATCGACATCGCGCTGAGCGGCGGCCGCAGCCGGTACGCCAGCCAGATGTTGAGGCCCACGGCGCCCGCCATCAGCAGGCCGAAGACGGCGAACAGGCCGATCTTGGTCCACAGCGTGGTGGTGAAGACCACGGTGTAGTCCACGGAGCGGAACCAGAGCCAGTCCGTCCAGAAGCCCGCGAACATGATGAACGCCATGGCCAGAACGGCCAGGACACCCAAGGTCATCAGCAGAGTGCGGGCACGCCGGGACGGGCGGCCGACTCTCATCCGTGGCCCCGAAGGGCCTC
Organism: Streptomyces goshikiensis; assembly: GCF_014650555.1. Lineage (GTDB taxonomy): Bacteria > Actinomycetota > Actinomycetes > Streptomycetales > Streptomycetaceae > Streptomyces > Streptomyces goshikiensis. Next base: position 547,349 of record NZ_BMVE01000001.1, read on the forward strand.
CGCCGCGGTCCGGCATCTGGAAAGCCAAGGTGCGCACCTCTGAAAGTCGCTGGGTCTCGTATTCAACGGGGCCCCCGATCGTAGGGCCCACTCATGCAACTTACTGAGGCTTTAGTCAGTTCCCGGTATCCGTCGGAAAGGAGGCAGGATGTTGTCCATGTCCAACGTTTCGCCTTCCCCCGGCACTCCCATGGCGGCCAGTCCGCTGACCCGTGCCTGCCTTGAGATCGACGAGTACGCGGCCGGCCTGGGCTGGGACCAGCCCGCCCGGCTGTTCGCCCTCGTCGACACCGCAAAGCTCCGCAGGCAGGAGCCGCGCCTGGCGAGCCAGCTCGGCCTCGACCAGGACGACACCGGCAAGTCCTCCCTCACCCCGATCGAGCAGGACAAGCTGCCGGCCGGGACCGCCCTCGACAAGTTCCTGGGCACGATCCAGTGGCCCCCGTCGGTCGCCGGCTGCGCGCTGACGGTGGAGCGGCTGATGCTGCCGCCGTCCGCGGAGGCCTCCGTACCGGAGGGGCTCAGTGACAAGCAGCTGGCGAAGTGGGTCGCCGGGCACCCGGAGCGCCAGGAGGTGCGGCTGACGGTGGCCGTCCTGCGCGACGGGTCGCGCGAGTCCGCCGTCCGGCTGCGCGAGAAGGACTCCTCCACCGAGGTGCTCACCGGCGGCGGCCTGGTGCCCGGGCTGGCGGAGGCACTGGCCGCGACCTTCTCGTAGGGCGCGCCGTACGGCCGTGGGGGCCGGTCAGGGCTTGTCGCAGCGCGGCAGCCCGGCCGTGTCCCCCTTGCCGATCTTCTCCAGCGCCTTCGTGGCGTCGCCGATGGTGGAGACCTTCACCAGGGTGAGCCCGTCGGGCACGTGGGCGGCGGCGGAGGCGCAGTTCTCGGCCGGGGTCAGGAAGTACTCGGCTCCGGCCTGGCGGGCGCCGATGGTCTTCATCTGGATGCCGCCGATCGGGCCGACCTTGCCCTCGTCGTCGATGGTGCCGGTGCCCGCGATGAACTTCCCGCCGGTCAGGTCCTCGGGGGTCAGCTTGTCGACGATGCCGAGCGCGAACATCAGGCCGGCGCTCGGGCCGCCGACGTCCGCGAGCTTGATGTCGACCGTGAACGGGAAGGTGTGGTCGGTGCCCGCCCGGATGCCGACGATGGCGTGACCGTCGCCCTCCGCCTTGCCCGAGGTGATCGTGATCTTGGTCGGGGCGCCGGGCTCACGGTGCGCGCGCTCGGCCTCGGCCGCCTCGGCGGCGGGCACGATCGTGAACTCGACGGGCTCGCCGGCCTTGTGCTTGGTGACGAGCTTGGCGACGTCGCCGGGCTCCTTCACCGGGGTGCCGTCCACGGCCTGGATCACGTCGCCGGCGTGCAGCTTGCCCTCGGAGGGGCTGGCCTTGACGACGGAGGAGACCACGACGCGGGCGCTCACCGGGATGCCGAGCTGCTTGAGGGCGGCCACCTTGGCGCTCTCCTGCGACTGGCTGAACTCCTCGGCGTTCTCCTGCGTGGACTCCTTGTCCGTCTTACCGTTCGGGTACAGGTTGTCGTGCGGCACGACGATGTTGTCGCCGGCCAGCCAGCCGTACACCGCTTCCAGCAGGTTCATGTCGTAGTCCGCGCCCGTGACGCGGACCGTGGTCATGTTCAGGTGCCCGCTGGTCCGGTACGTCTTGCGCCCCGAGATGCTGAGGACGGCCTCGCCGCGCGAGTCCCCGAGCGTGTTCACGGTCGGGCCCGGGCTCATCTCGGCGTACGGGACCTTGATGAACAACCCCGTGCAGAACAGCACGAACAGCATGAGGGTGGAAGCGAGCATCGTCGCAGTGCGGCGTGGCATGGATCGACAGTACGGGACTGCCCTGGCGGGCGGCCCCCGGGGCCGGTCCGTACGAGCGCCGTGCGCGGAACTCTCAGGGGATTCTCACCGGCGGGGATCCTCACCGGCGCGCTCCCGGGACGCTCAGACGGCGTCGGAACCGGAATGCGCCGTGGCCCTCGCTGCCGGAGCCCTCGACTCGGACCGGTCGGACCGGTCCATCGCCTCGCGGAATCGCGCGTAACCCGCGAGCTCGGATATGTCGCCTTGCGTGCGGTCGCGGGCCGCCCAGCTGCCCCATATCGCCGCCCCGATCGCGGCGAAGAGCGGAATCAGCAACCACGCCAGAGACGCCATCGGCCTGCCTCCCTACCCCGAAAAGTACCTGTCGTTGGTGGCTTCAACGCTCATGCCCGGAGGGGGGTTACGCAAATCGAGGGCGTGTTGCGCGGCCGAACGGGTGTGACGGTACCGCCTTGCGGGGGCAACCCCGCACGCGGGGGCTTCACCGGGGTCAGCAGGCCCCGACCCACTCCTCGGTGCCGTCGGAGAACCGCTGGTGCTTCCAGATCGGAACCTCGTGTTTGAGGTCGTCGATCAGCATGCGGCAGGCCTCGAAGGCCTCGCCGCGGTGCGGGCAGGAGACGGCGACGACGACCGCCAGGTCGCCGACGGCCAGGTCCCCGGTCCGGTGCACGGCCGCGAGCGCGCGGACCGGGTACTTCGCCACGACGCGCTCGGCGACGCGGCGCATCTCCGCCTCGGCGGAGGGGTGGCAGGAGTAGCCCAGCGCATCGACGTCCGCCCCGCCGTCGTGGTTGCGCACCGTGCCGACGAAGAGCGCCGTACCGCCCGTCGCGTCGTCGCCGACGGCCTTGAAGACCTCGTCGAGCGAGAGCGGGGTCTCACGGATCGCGAGCAGCCGGACGGGGTCCTGGGCGGCCTGCTCGCCGGGGTGGTCGAAATGCGGTGCCATGCAGCCATCGTGCACCACCCGTCCCGCCCGGCGATAGAGCCGATTCGACCGGGTGTACGACCTGCGGATATGGAGCCTCCTACAGAACCCCCGGCCCCGCCGGGGCGGCTCGGGGGACCCCCGGGACCCCCGGGACCCCCGGGGACAGGCTCCGGTGCCCACGGGCGGGGCCTCCGGTCCCCCGGGAGCAGCGCCGGGAGCGCCGGGAGCGCCGGGAGCGCCGGGGCGAGGATCCCGAGCCCAAGGGTGAGGATCCGGGGCGCTGGCAGGGGCTCCGGTGCCCACCGGTGGGGCTTCCCGCACCCGGGACCGCCGCCAGGGCCCACAGGGTGAGGATCCAGTCCACCGGGGAGCCGGGGAGCGGCTCCGGGGGCCGCCAGGTGAGGTTCCGGAGCCCCCGGGCAGGGGCTCCGGGGCCCCGGTCGACGCCCGGGGGCAGCCTGGAGGCCCTGGGGCCTCCACCCCGGGTCAGATGCCGCGGCGGCGGCGCGCGCGGCGGACCGCGGCGGCGGCGCCGAGGAGGGCGACCGTGGCGCCCGCGGCGCCGGCGGCCGTGGCGGCGTCCTTGCGGCCCAGCCGGCGGCCCGCGACCGTGTGGCGGCCCGCGACCTCCTGGAGGAGCTCGGCCAGCACCTCCTCGTTCGTCCAGCGGGGCCGCCAGCCGGCCGCGTGCAGCCCGCTCACGCTGACCACCCACGGGTGCATCGTGTACGCCAGGTCCCCGGCCGGGGACGGCGTCAGGCCGATCCGGTGCAGCCGGGCGGCCGCGCCCAGCGCCACCGCCGAGGGGAGCTCCATGCGGCGGATGCCGCTCAGCTCCTCGACCTCCTCCTGCTCCAGCCAGCCCTCGCAGCCGACCGCCAGCTCGCCCTCGACCTTCTCCAGCGCCGCGTACTCCAGGGCGCTGACCAGGTCCTCCACGTGGCAGAACTGCCAGGTCGGCCGGGAGCCCGCCACCACGAGCAGGCGCGGGGACTCGAAGTACCGGGTCAGCGCCGTGTCCGTACCGCCGACCAGGACCGCGGGGCGGATCACCGTGACGTTCAGGCCCGGGTGCGCGCGCGGCGCCCGCCGGCCCAGCCGCTCGATCTCCAGGAGGTCGGCGAGACCGGTCGCCTCGGCGGTCGCGCGGAGCTCGGAGTCCTCCGAGAGCGGGATGTCGTTGTCCGGGAGCGCCCCGTAGACCATCGCCGAGGTGCACAGCACGACCCGGTGCACGCCGGCCGCGGCGGCGGCGGTCAGCACGGTCTGGGTGCCGCGCACGTTGTACGCCGTACGGGCCGCCGGGTCCGTCTCCAGGTCGAGGTCCAGCGCGAGGTGGACCACCACGTCCGCGCCGCGCAGCTTCTCGGCGATCGCGGGGTCCCGTACGTCCAGGACGTGCCACTGCGCCTCGGCGCAGTCGCCCCGCCGCTCGTCGATCGCGACGACCGCCTTGACCTCCTCGGAGGCGACCAGCCGGCTCACCAGGGCAGCGCCGACCCCGCCCGCGGCGCCGGTGACGGCGATCACGGGGCCCCGGCGGGCGGGACCCGCCGGATTTCGCGGCTGGCGAACGCTCTGGGCGCCGTCGCCGTGCTCGGGGCGGATTTCGGCGTCGTGCGGCGCGCGGCTGTGCTTGTCCGGGCTGTGCTTGTCCAACGCATGCGGATCTGGGGAACTCACCAGGCGTCTCCAGCGGTTGTCTTCAGTAGGGGACGCGCGTGAACGCGTACCTACCAGGTGATGTCCATCCTGCCGCAGCCCAGGACCCGGCGGAGCACCGAGCCCCGAAGCGGGTGTGGTGTCTACGCTGGGTGGTGTTGTCGGACCATTGCCCGTCGGCACCCGCCGACGGCCCTACGAGCCGAGGAAACCCGTGAGCGACACCCCATTCGGATTCGGCCTTCCGCCGGAGGAGCCGGAAGACGGCGACGAAGGCAAGAAGAAGGGCAACCAGGGCGGTCAGGGCGGCCCGAATCCGTTCGGGTTCGCCGGCGGGCTGCCGGGCGGCGCGGGCGGCCCCGCGGGCCTCGGAGGTGCGGACAACCCGTTCGCGGCGATGTTCGGCTCCATGAACCCGAACGACCTCGGCGCGGCCTTCCAGCAGATCGGCCAGATGCTGAGCTACGAGGGCGGTCCCGTGAACTGGGACATGGCGAAGGACATCGCCCGCCAGACCGTCGCCCAGGGCACGCCGGACGGCGTGAAGGACGCCAGCGTCGGCCTCGCCGAGCGGTCGGCCGTCGAGGAGGCCGTGCGCCTCGCGGACCACTGGCTGGACGGGGTGACCTCGCTGCCCTCGGGCGCCACCACCGCCGTCGCCTGGAGCCGTGCCGAGTGGGTCGAGGCGACCCTGCCGGTGTGGAAGGAACTCGTCGACCCGGTCGCCGAGCGCGTCGGCGCGGCCATGGGCGGCGTGCTGCCCGAGGAGATGCAGGCCATGGCGGGCCCGCTGCTCGGCATGATGCGCTCCATGGGCGGCGCCATGTTCGGCCAGCAGATCGGCCAGGCCGTGGGCACCCTCGCGGGTGAGGTCGTCGGCTCGACCGACATCGGACTGCCGCTCGGCCCGGCCGGCAAGGCCGCGCTGCTGCCGCTGAACATCGCCGGCTTCGGCAAGGACCTCGGCGTGCCCGCCGAGGAGGTCCGGCTGTACCTGGCGCTGCGCGAGGCGGCGCACGCCCGGCTCTTCGCGCACGTGCCGTGGCTGCGCTCGCACCTGTTCGGCGCCGTCGAGGGCTACGCCCGCGGCATCACCGTCGACACCTCGAAGCTGGAGGACGTGGTCGGCCAGCTCGACCCGTCGAACCCGGAGCAGCTTCAGGAAGCGCTCCAGGGCGGCATGTTCCAGCCGCAGGACACCCCCGAGCAGAAGGCCGCCCTGGCCCGCCTGGAGACGGCGCTCGCGCTGGTCGAGGGCTGGGTGGACGCCGTCGTGCACGAGGCGGCCAAGCCCCGTCTGTCCTCGGCGGACGCCATGCGCGAGACCATGCGCAGGCGGCGCGCCTCGGGCGGTCCGGCGGAGCAGACCTTCGCGACCCTGATCGGCCTGGAGCTGCGGCCGCGCCGGCTGCGCGACGCCTCGCGGCTGTGGGCCTCGCTCACCGACGCGCGCGGCGTGGACGGCCGGGACGGCCTGTGGGAGCACCCGGACATGCTGCCGACGGCCTCCGACCTGGACGACCCGGACGGGTTCGTGCACCGCGAGCAGCTGGACTTCTCCGAGATCGACAAGATGCTCGGCGAGGCCGCCCAGAAGCACGAGCGGGGCAAGCAGGGCGAGCAGGGCGACGGCGAGGGCGAAGAGCAGAAGTGAGCCTCTACGACGACACGGTCCTGGTCCTGGAGAAGTACGAGGGTCAGGATCAGGAGCAGCGCGCCCTGCGGGACGTCTACCTGGAGCACCTGGCCGCGCATCCGGACGGGGTCTACAAGCCCTGCCAGGCGGGGCACGTCACCGGCAGCGCTCTGGTGATCGACCCGGCGGGGCGGCGCGTGCTGCTGACCCTGCACAAGAAGCTCGGCATCTGGCTGCAGATGGGCGGACACTGCGAGCCCGGGGACAGCACCCTCGCCGAGGCGGCGCTGCGCGAGGCCGTCGAGGAGTCCGGCATCGCGTCCGGGCTCAACCTGCTGCCGGGCGGGCCGGTGCGGCTGGACCGGCACCCGATCCCGGCGCCCTGCAACTGGCACCTGGACGTCCAGTACGCGGCGCTGGCTCCGGCCGATGCGGTCGCGGAGATCAGCGAGGAATCGCTGGACCTGCGCTGGTTCCCGTACGAGACGGTGGCGGCGGTGGCCGACACCTCGGTCGTGCGCCTGCTGGAGGGGACGCTGGCCCGGCTCTGAGGGACCGCCCCGGCGAAGGGTGGAGGAGTGGACGGAAGGGGCGGCCCCGCATCGGCGGGAGCGCCCCTTCCAGGTGTTCTCGTAAAAAATCAGTTCCAGGCGTTGTTCTGGTTCTGGGCGTGCGCTCCCTGCTGCCCCATGCCGAACTGCGCGGCCATGCCCTGCCCGAGCTGGGCGTTCTGCGGGGGCAGCGCCTCGCTGGGCTGCACCAGCGCGAAGCCGGTGCCGAGGAAGCTGAGCTCCCAGCCCTCGCCGGTGTTGCCGCGACGCCGCCACACGCCCGTGGAGTGCGTCTGGGCCTGCATCTGGACCCGGAGCGAGGTCGACCAGGCGACGATGGCGTCCGCGTCGGCGCTGACGTACTTGTCGGGTGTGACCTGCATCATCAGCGGCTGCCCGGAGGTCATCAGGGCGACCTTGCCCCGGCCGGTGATGTTCAGCTGGTACTTGCCGGATCCGGAGATTCCGTACTGGCTGTCCACCGCGATGACCTCGGTGTGCAGGGTGGAGTCCAGGGCCAGGACGTAGCTGCTGTCGACCGTGAGGCCGTCCTGGTCCACATCCACGACGTGCACGTACTGGGCGAGGTTGGCCAGGTAGACCGTGCCCTGCCCGGAGCAGCGCATCAGGTCCAGGCCCTCGCCGGTGCGGCGGCGGGCACCCCGCTGATTGGCGCTCTGGTACTCGCCGTCGAAGTCGATGATGCCCTGGTAGGCGACCATCGCGCCCTTGCGGGCGAGGACGTCGTCGGAGCCGGTCAGCGAGACCCGCAGCAGCTGCGGGTTCTGGACGGCGTACCGCTCCTGGGACTGCGCCTCGGCGTGGGCGAAAAGTGAGCTCTGCATGATGTGCCTTCTCCCCCTCAGCCCCGGGCCCGGAGCCGGTCGGTGCTGTCCTCGCTGGGCTGTACGACCACGATGCCCTGGCCGGAGAAGGCCATCTGGTAGGCCTCCCCGCTGCCCCGGCCGATCATCGACGAGGCCTTGAAGCTGCGCTTGCCCTTGACCTTGAGGTTCGGCGACCAGGCGACGAGCGCGTCCGGGTCGACGTACGTCTCGTCCTCGCCGCGGCCGCAGTCGACCACGATCGGGGTGCCGCGGGAGGTGATCGCGACCCATCCGGTGCCGGAGATCTGCACGTTGAACAGGCCCTGGCCGGCGAACTTGGCCATGCCCTTGACCCGCTCCACGCCCCACTGGAGGTGCGCGTCGAAGGCGAGCAGATTGGTGCCGTTGACGGAGAGCGCGTCGTTGTTGAGGTTGATGACGACGACGTCCGCGCCGTAGTCGGCCAGGTAGAGCAGGCCGTCCCCGGTGCACTTCATCAGCGGTGCGCCTTCGCCGGTGAGCCACTGCGAGGCCATCTGGCGGACGGCGGGCGGGTTCGGCTCGTACTGGACGAAGCCCTCGTACGCGACCATCGAGCCGGTGCGCGCGAAGAGGTCCTGGCCGGACTGCATGGCGACCTTGAGCATGGCCCGGCCGTGGTTCTCCATGCGGGCCGTGACGGGGGTCGGGGCGTAGCCCGCGAGCTGCTGGTTCATTGCGTTCATGACGGGCTCCCTCAGACCTCGTACGGCTGGACGACGATGAAGTTGCCGGGCGCCCCGCGGAACTGGAGGTTCACGGTCTCGCCGCTGTGGCCGGGGTAGGCGTTGCGCCGCAGCCGGACCTGGCTGGAGATGATCACCTGCGAGGCGGAGGACCAGGCGACGATGGCGTTGCTGTCGGCGAAGGTGGTCGGCGTGACGGGCAGGACGACGGGCACGCCGTGCGTCTTGACGATCACCGTGCCGGAGCCCTGGAACTGCATCGTGAACAGGGCGCCGCCGGGGATGCCGTGGCCCTCGATGCGGCGGACCTCGTGCTGGAGGGACTCGTCGAAGGCGAGCACGTTCTCGGCGGAGACGCAGATCCCGTCGCCCTGGAGCTCGATGGCGTGCAGGTGGGCGCCGGTCTCGGCGAGGAAGACCTGGCCGCGGCCGGTGCAGCGCATCAGCTGCATCTCCTGGCCGGTGGCGTTGCCGACGATGCGGCCGGCGAAGCCCGCGCCCTTGTAGCTGAAGTCCACCTTGCCCTGGTACAGGACCATGCTGCCCTGGCGGGCGAGGACGGCCTGGCCGCCCATCGACAGGTCGACCCGCATGAGCTGCTGGTTCTGCGGGGTCCAGCGGGCCCCGGTGGGGGCCTCCTTGTACGGCTGGAGGGCGGCGGCGAGGCCGGCTCCGGCGGCGGGCTGCTGGCCGGGGACCTGGCCCGGGGCCTGGCCCGGGGCCTGGCCGTACGGGGGCTGCTGGCCGTAGGAGGGCTGCTGCCCGTACGGGGGCTGCTGGCCGTAAGCGGGCTGCTGGCCGTACGGCGCGGGGGCCGGGGCGGGCGGCGGCACCTGGCCGCCGTAGCCGGGCTGGCGGCCCGGGACCTGGCCGTAGGAGGGCGGTCCGGGCTGCTGCGGGGGGTGCGGCGGCTGGCCGTACGGCGCGGCCGGGGGCGTGGTGAGCGGGCCGACCATGGTGGGGGCCGAGTGCACCGGCTGCTGCTGCGGGGCGGCGGGCTGGTGGGCCGCGGGCTGGGGCGGGGCGGCGAACGCCGCGGCGGGCGCGGGCGCTTGGGCGGGCGCTTGGGCGGGCGCTTGCGCGGGCGCGCCGAAGGAGGGCGCGGGGGCGGCGGCCTGCGGCGGCGGGGCGAACCCGGGCGCACCGGTGGCCTGGGCCGGGACCTGCTGCTCCGGCGCCGCCTCCTCCTCGGCGACCTCGCCGCCGAAGTTCTTCAGGAGCGCGGCGAGCCCGCCGTCGAAACCCTGGCCGACGGCGGCGAAGCGCCATACGTCCTTCAGGTAGAAGTCACCGATCATCAGCGCGCGCTCGGTGCTGAACTCTGAACCGGTGAAGGAGTAGCGGACGACTTCCTCGCCGCCGGCCACGATCCGGATGTAGCCCGGACCGATCTGTGACATCTGGCCGTCGCCGTCGACGGACGCGGTGAAGGAGAGCCGGTGAATGCCCGCCGGAATCCGGTCGAGGGTCACCCGGAAGGATTCGCTGTCACCGGCCTGCGCGCCGAGTTGCTGAATGGACTCTTCCGGAGACTTCGGCTGGTTGTAGAAGACGAAGTAACGGTCGTCCGACAGCTGCTCATTCGCGTCGAGCCCGAAACAGCTGATGTCGAAGGTGAGTCCGGGCCCGGCGATCGACACGCCCACGTACAGGTCGGTGCCCGCCGTCAGATCGCTGATCTTGGCCTTGTGACCTCGCTGGAATTCCCTGGCCATACGTAACGACCGTCCCCCATCCCGACTGTGAATGCGTGCGGCCCAGGCTAACGGCTCCTGCCGACATCCGGCCAAGTCGGTACCGAGCCGGTACACATCACTCTGCGTTACGCCGGGTCATTCCTCCCGGGCCGCGGGGACCTTGGGGAGGCGCTCGGCGGCGACCACTCCCTCCAGGTAGCCGCGGGCCCGCTCGGTGCGCGGGTAGGCCTCCAGCAGCTCCCAGAAACGGGGGCCGTGGCCGGGTACGAGCAGGTGGGCCAGCTCGTGGAGCAGCACGTAGTCGACGACGTACTCCGGCATGCCCTGGAGGCGGTGCGAGAGCCGGATGCTGCCCTCGGCGGGGGTGCAGGAGCCCCAGCGGGTGTTCTGATTGGTGACCCAGCGCACCGAGCGGGGGCGGGCGCGGCCGCTGAAGTACTGCTCCGACAAACGCTCGGCCCGCTCGGTGAGTTCCGTGTCGCCGAGGGTGCGTTTGCTCTCCTGGGCGGCCAATTTGTCGAGCATGACGCCCACCCAGCGCTGTTCCTCCGCCTCGGACATCCGGGCGGGGATCAGGACGACCGTCCGGTCACCCTCACGGTAGGCGGATACGGTCCTGCGGCGGCGCGCGCTCCGGCGGACTTCCACGGCGCGCTGCGAAGGGTCGGCGGACACGCCACCGAAGGTACCCGTTCGTCGCGGCGGAAGTGCCACCCGTGCGGCCTTCGATCATGATCGATTCGCCGGTCGCGGGGGAACGCGCGGGATCGCGCGGGAAACACCCCTTTTCTTCATCTCATATGCCTAATACCCCTTGCCTGTGGACAAATTCCCGCACCGAATGCGGTGGACGGGCACGCTGTGAGCACGAGCAATTGGGGCGGCGGTCGGCCGCTCTCGTACGAGGGGGATTGCCATGTATCCGAAAGTGAAGCCGGCGCTCGCCCGGGCCTGGCGGGACCTTCAGACGGTGCAATTCGGGGTGACGCCCGCGCACGCGGTGGTGCTCGGCCCGGTGGACACGGCGACGGGATCGCTGATCGACCGGATCGACGGCACGCGGGGGATGGAGCTGCTGCGGAAGGAGGCGGCGGGGATGGGCCTGCCGGAGGGACAGGTGGCGGAGCTCGTCCGGCGGCTGGCGGGGGCGGGGCTGCTCGATGACGCCACGGCGGGCGGACCGCGCGCCCAGGAGGTGCGGCGCCGGCCGGAGGCTCTGGAGCGGCTCGGGCCCGACCTGGCCTCGCTCTCGCTGGTGCGCCGGCAGCCCGGCGGGGACTTGCGCGGGATCGCCGCCCGCCGGGCCATACGGGTGCAGGTGCGCGGCAGCGGCCGGGTGGGCGCGCTGATCGCCGCCGTCCTGGCGGGGGCCGGGGTGGGCCGGGTCGATGTGATGGACGGGGGCCGGGTGGAGGCGGCCGATGTGGCGCCGGGCGGGCTGGGCCCGGGCTGCGTGGGCCGGCTGCGGGCCGAGGCTGCGGGGGCGCTGGTGCGGGAGTCGGCCCCGGGGCGGGCGCCTCGGGCCGCCGAGGCCGAGGGGCCGGAGCCGGGGCTGGCCCTGGTGGTGGTCGCCCCCAGGGACGGGCTCCAGGCCTGGGCCCCGGATCCGGGCGGCGCGGCCGACTGGATCGCCTCCGGCACCCCGCATCTGTACGCGGGGGTGCTGGAGGGCACCGGGGTGGTGGGCCCCCTGGTCCTCCCGGGCGCCACGGCCTGCGCGGGGTGCATGGAGCGCGACCGGGTCGACCGGGACCCGGCCTGGCCCCGGATGCTGGTCCAGTGGCGTTCGGCGCACCGGCGGCGCGCGGCCGCCGCCTGTGACCTGGGGCTGTCCACGGCGGTGGCCGGCCTGGCCGCGGCCCATGCCCTGTCCTTCCTCGACGGGGAACTCCCCGCCTCGACGGCCACCCGCTGGGAGGCGGCGCTGCCCGCCCTGCACTGGGACTCCTCACCGGTCCGCCCCCACCGGGACTGCCCCTGCGCTGCGGCCGTCCCCTCGGAGCAGGCGGTGCCCTCATGAGGAGGTGGCTAGGCGGGCGCCGCGCGGGCCGCCTCGACGGTGCGGCAGAACTCCGAGATCCAGGGCCCGGCGGCCGGGACCAGCGGGAGCAGACTGCGCAGGGCCAGGAGCAGCTCGTGCAGCTGCCCGGGCGGCGGGCTGGTCCCGAGGAACCGGGCGAGGTGGCGCTCGGCCGCCTCCCGTCGGTCCCACAGGCAGTGCGCGAGGAGGAGGTTGCCCACGTCCGCCGGGTCCGGGGTCTCCTCGGCCGCCTCGGGCGTGAGCAGTTCGACCACCCGGGTCAGGTGTCCGTCGCGATCGGGGTTCCGCAGGGCATGGAGCACCACCGCGCTCTCGTAGTGGGACCAGGCGTTGTCGGGTTCGAGGGTGAGGGCGCGGGTGAGGTCGGCCAGCGCCGCGTCGTGGTGGCCGAGCAGCCGGTGCAGGAGACCGCGGCTGGTGAGCGGCCAGGAGTCGTCCGGGGCAATCTCCACGGCCCGGTCGAGATCGGCGAGCGCCTGCTCGTACCGACCCGACATCCGGTGGGACATGCCCCGGTGGCCGAGGGCCCAGCCGTCGTCCGGATCGAGCCCGATGGCCGCGTCGTAGTCGGCCACGGCCTCATCCTGCCGATCCAGCATCGCCCGCGTCATACCGCGGTGCGTGAGCGCCCAGCCGTCGTCCGGATCGAGCGCGATCGCCCGGGTGAAGTCGGCTTCGGCTTCCCCGTACCGGTCCAGGCAGCGGTAGACGTCACCCCGGCGGGCCAGGACCCAGGAGTAGGTGAGCTCGATGTCGATCGCGCGGTCGAAGTCGGCCAGGGACTCCTCGGGACGGCCCAGCCGTCGGTAGGCGTCGCCGCGGCCGGCGAGGGCCCAGCGGTCGTCCGGGGCAAGCGCGATGGCCCGCGTGAAGACGGCCACCGCCTCCTCGTTGCGGCCCAGGGAGGTGTAGGAGTATCCGCAGCCCGCGAGGGCCCACCAGTAGTCCGGTGTGAGCGCGATGGCCCGCGTGAACTCGGCCACCGCCTCCTCGTGGCGGCCCAGGGAGCGGTAGACGTCTCCCCGGCCGGCGAGCGGCCAGTCGAAGTCGGGCTTGAGCTCGATCGCGCGGTCGAAGTCGGCGAGCGCCTCCTCGTACCGCCCCATCGAGTTGAACGCGGCGCCTCTGCTGGCGTGGGCCCAGGCGCTGCCGGGATCGAGGTCGACGGCGCGGTTGAAGTCGGCCAATGCCTCCTCGTACCGCCCCATCAGCCGGAAGGTGGCGCCGCGGCTCGTGAGCGCCCACTCGTAGTCGCTCCTGAGCTCCAGGCTCCGGTCGAAGTCGGCGATGGCCTCCTCGTACCGCTCCGCGACCTGGAGGGCGAGGCCCCGGTAGGAGACGTTCGTGAGGTCCTCGGGCGCGAGTTCGACGGCGCGGGTGTAGTCCGCGATCGCCTCGTCCAGCCGCCCCGTCAGATGACGGGTCCGGCCGCGGCCGAAGTGGGCGCGCTCGTTCTCCGGGTCGAGGGCGAGGGCGTACTCGTAGTCGGCGAGGGCCTGCGGATAGGCGTCCGCGTTGCGGTGGTTCCTGCCCCGCAGGGTCAGGGCCAGCGACTGGCCCTCGGGGTCGAGACCGGCGCGGGCCAGGAGGAGGGTCAGCACGGCGATCTCGTCGTGCGGCTCCTCCCCCAGGGACTCCATGACCTGCTCGCCCCAGCCGGTGACGGCGGGTTCGTCGCAGTCCCGGCCGGCCGTGATCAGGGTCTGGGCCCAGCGGCGCAGGCTGATCGTGCCGTGGTCGTAGGCGTCGAGCAGTTCCCGCAGGGCAGCCGGGAGAGCGGCGCGGGCGTCGGCGCACAGGCGATGGTAGGTCTCCTGGAGCCGGTGGCCGCGCCAGCGCTCGTCCTCCCACCAGCCGTCGGCCGGAGCGGCGGCTTCCTCCAGCCGCGCGCGGCGCCGCCCGAACGCGTCGGCCAGCCGGGTGTGCAACTGCTCCCAGCGCGCCGGGGACTGCCGGCGCTGGAGGCGGAGCATCGCACCGCGGACGACCTCGTGGTAACGGCAGTGGCCCGAGCGGTCGGTGACGAAGGGCATCGAGCGCAGCCAGCCGAACAGTTCGGCGGCCTCCTCCTCGACCGCCGCGCGGAAGACGTCCTCGTCCAGCTCCTGCGGGAAGGCGCAGGCCAGGGCGGCGGCCCGGCGGGCGGGATCGGCCTCCCACTTCAGGAACCGCTCGACGGCGGTGCCGCTGGGGTCCCCGATCTCCTCCACGCTGCCGGGCTGGCTCTCGGCGAGGGTGGAGACCAGGACCGGCAGCCTCCCCGACAGGCGCAGGATCACCTCGACGACCCGCTCGTCCGTCACTCCCTTTCCGGCGAGCAGCTGGCGGGCCTCGGCGTCCGTGAACACCTCAAGGGGCCAGTCGGTGACCAGGTCGTACCAGTCCTCCCAGCAGCGGGCGGCCAGCCGGGACTGTCCGGCGAGGGTGACCAGTACGTTCGCGGGCAGCTCCCCGTGGCGTTCGCTGACCAGTACGTCCCGGAGCCAGGTGTCCAGCACCGGTCCCGTGCGCTCGTAGGTGTCGAAGAACAGCACGACCCACGGGTGTCGGCGGGCGACGTCGGAGAGCTCCTCCAGGAACACCGGGGTCAGGGCGTCCATTGGGGAGAGCACGAGTTCGACGTCGCCGTGGGTGCGCAACCGGGTGCTGAGGAGCGCTTTGACGCGGTCCGCGCCGGCCGCGACCTGGTTCGGGTCGACCGCGCCGGTGAAGGCGCCGACACCGGGGATCATGCCCAGCCCCACCAGGCCCAGTTGGGAGGCGATCACGCTCGACGGGGACGGGGCGGGCGCCCCGCCGGCCGCCGGGTCCGCGCCCGCGGCGGCCCCGGCGACTCCGGCGTCGGCCTCGTGCCTGCGCTGGCGGTAGGTGGTCAGCAGCTTGTCGAAGGCCTTGAGCGGCGCGCCCTGCTGGGCGAGCTGCGCGCTGATGGCCTCCATCGCCTCGACGGCGTCCGCGGCCGCCTCGTCCACACAGGCGGTGACCGCCTGCCCTTCGCGGGCGATCGTCTCCAGCTGCCGCACCAGGGTGGACTTGCCGACGCCGGCCGGGCCGCGCACGTGGAAGAGGAACTGCCCGGCCTCGTCCAGGGGCTGTTTGAGGGCCTCCCGGAAGCCCGTGACCTGCCCCTGCCGTCCGATGAATCCGTTGGAGCGGCGCCGTCGGATCAGTTCCTGCCTCGAAGGTCCCCGCCCCGCCATCCACAGCCCCCTCACCGCCGGCAACGGCTGCCGGGCAACCATGCTGTCCCATGGGGGCGGGCACTGTCCGGCGACGGCAGGATCCCGCCACGATCGGGCGGGCGCCTGCCCCGGGGCCGCCGGGACGGCCATGACAGGATGCCTGTGTCTGAAGGTTCGGGGGACATCCCTGAGCTGCCGCTCGCGGCACAGCTGTCTGGGAACTGGAGGGGCGTTGTGTCTGATCTTCCCCGGAAAGCGGTCACCCGCACGGTCAAGCTGGCCGCGCTGCCGCTCGGTATCGCGGGCCGGGCCACCTGGGGGCTCGGCAAGCGCATCGGGGGCAAGTCGGCGGAGCTGGTGGCGCGCGAGCTCCAGCAGCGCACGGCCGAGCAGCTGTTCCGCACGCTCGGTGAGCTCAAGGGCGGTGCGATGAAGTTCGGGCAGGCCCTGTCGGTCTTCGAGTCGGCGCTGCCGGAGGAGGTCGCCGGGCCCTACCGGGCGGCGCTGACCAAGCTCCAGGAGGCGGCCCCGCCGCTGCCCGCGGGGACGGTGCGCCAGGTGCTGGCCGAGCGGCTCGGCGAGGACTGGCGGGACCTGTTCGAGGAGTTCGAGGAGAAGCCCGCCGCGGCCGCCTCGATCGGGCAGGTGCACCGGGCGGTGTGGCACGACGGCCGCCCGGTGGCGGTCAAGATCCAGTACCCGGGCGCCGGGGAGGCGCTGCTGTCGGACCTCAAACAGCTGGGCCGGTTCGCCGGGTTGCTGGGCCCGCTGATCCCCGGCATGGACATCAAGCCGTTGATCAAGGAGCTCCGCGACCGGGTCGCGGAGGAGCTGGACTACGAGCTGGAGGCGGAGGCGCAGCGCAGCCACGCGGACGCCTTCGTGGACGACGATGACGTGGTCGTCCCGGATGTCGTGCACCAGGGCGAGCAGGTGCTGGTCAGCGAGTGGATGGACGGGACCCCGCTGTCGGAGGTGATCGCGGACGGCACGCCGGAGGAGCGTGACCGCGCGGGCCAGCTGCTGGCCCGGTTCCTCTTCTCGGGGCCCGCGCGCACCGGGCTGCTGCACGCGGATCCGCACCCGGGCAACTTCCGGCTGATATCGGGGGCCGACGGGCGGACGCGGCTGGGCGTGCTGGACTTCGGCACGGTGGACCGGCTGCCCGGCGGCTGGCCCAAGCCCATCGGCAGGTCGCTGCGGATGACGCTGGACGGTGACGCCGAGGGGGTCTACGGGCACCTGCGCGACGAGGGGTTCGTGCGGGAGAGCATCGAGCTGGATCCCGATGCGGTGCTGGACTACCTGAAGCCGATCATCGAGCCCGCCGAGGCCGAGGAGTTCACCTTCACCCGGCCGTGGCTGCGCGGCCAGGCGGCCAGGATCGGCGATCCGCGCTCCCCCGCACACCAGTTGGGCCGGCAGATCAACCTGCCGCCCTCGTACCTGCTGATCCACCGGGTGACGCTGAGCACCATCGGGGTGCTGTGCCAGCTCGGTGCGACGGTGCGGCTGCGGGACGAGCTGGAGGAGTGGCTTCCGGGGTTCCTGCCGGAGGACTGAGCGGCTGCGGGCCGGTCACCACCAGGAGGAGTCGAGCCGGCCCTCGATCGCGCGGAGGTTGGCGCGCGCGCAGTCGACGCAGAAGTACTGTCTGCTCCCGTTCTCCACCGAGCAGGTCCAGGTGGGCGGGGCGCCGTCAGGGGACTGTGTGCCGCAGCGCGCGCAGACGACGGGCTGGGCCTGATGTCCCGACGGGGTGGGGTGGGGATTCGGCTGGTCCACCACCAGACGATATCCCCGCCGGGGCGGGACGGCCCACAGCAACGCACCGGGGGGACCGGTCCCTTCGGACCGGTCCCCCCGGGGTTGAGCCGTTGCCGGCTCCTTAGTGCATGACGGCCATGGCGAGGGCCCGCCGGGCGCGCAGGGAAACGCGCTCGGCTCGCCGCTGCATGCGGCGCGCGGCGACCAGGCGCAGGGCCTGACGCTCGGCGTCGACCTCACGCATGCGGTCGTCCATATGGGCACGAGCCAGGGCTTCTGGGATGAGTTGCATTTCGCGGGTCCTGTTCTGACGCGAGGTCATCGCGCCTGCGGTGATGAAGTCTGCGGTGGCGGAGCCGTGCGGCTGCTCGCTCGTGGTGGTGTTGGGGGTCATGAGGGCCTGCTTCAGCGGGTCGTGCGTGAGGGGACGGTCGATGGTTCCGAGGGCGGTCATGCCGAGACCGGGTTCTTGCGCGGACGACCACGCGGGCGCTTGCGGGCCACGACGACTCCCTGGACGAAGAGCTCGCCACCCCAGACGCCCCAGGGCTCGCGGCGCTCGATCGCCCCGGCGAGGCAGGCCTCGACCAGAGGGCAGGTGCGGCAGAGCGACTTGGCGTACTCGACGTCGGCCGGGGACTCGGCGAAGAAGACCTCGGGGTCGAAGGTGCGGCAGGGAACGGGTACGCCGAGGTTCTCGATGGCGTCGTCGAGCGCGGTGAGCGCGGTGAGCGGAGTCAAGGTGGAGTCCTCCGGGACTGCGGGCGGGGAGAGGGTCTGGGTCTGCGGTACGGACGGGGCGTGCGCTTCGAGTTGCACGGTGTTTTCTTCCTCGTCTTTGTCGTCTAGTCGTTCCGGCCGGGGTCGGCCGGGGTCGGCTGGTACCTGGTCTTTCCAGTCCCGAGGCACCTTCGGGCGTCCGTCCCCGGTCGGGGACAAACAGAAGGGCCGCGGATCCCGGGTGGGGTTCCGCGGCCCTGAAGGCGCCGGCCTGATCGTGAGATCAGGCTGGATCACTCCAGGGTTCGAGCCCGCGGAAGGCCCACATCAGGTGGTGCTGCGTCGTCGTCTGCTTCTTCAGGGATCCGGCACCGGCTGCGGCGGCGAATCCATAGGCGCCATGCGCCTGGGCTTCAGCCACTACTGCCACCGGTGCCTGGATCGGTCGCTCATTGCGCTCACTCGCCGACAGCGCGGAGGGCGCGGCCAGGAAGGCGCGGCTGTCGGCGGAAATCGCGGACAGACCGGTACCACGGAGGGAGGGCAGGAGAGCAGAGGAGCCGAGCAGGCAGGAAGCGGCAACCGAGCGATCGGTCATTTTGGTGAAGGTCATGAAGCTGGTCACTGGTCTCGCCTCCTCTCGGCGTCTCGGGGACTCGGCCCCGGAGGGCCTGTCCCATGCGTATTCGGATAAGTACAGCACGGATCCGGGGCTTCGGAGAAGCCACCGTTTCCGTTGCTAAGAACCTATGGGGATTCGCTGGGCATGTGCAAACTATTTTTCCGACGAGTTTCTACGCGTCGTCAGCACCACTGCCCCCGGGGTCCCCACCTGCGCATATGGCCAGGACGTCGGCCCCGTACCGGTCGAGCTTGCGGCCGCCCACCCCCGAGATCATCGAGAGCTCGCCCGCCTCGGAGGGCGCGGCCTCCGCGATCGCCATCAGGGTCTTGTCCGTGAAGACGCAGTACGCGGGCAGACCTTGCTCCTGCGACTGTGTCGCGCGCCACTCCCGCAGCCGCTCGTAGAGGCCCTCGTCCATGTCGGACGGACAGTCCTCGCAGCGCATCAGCTTCAGCTCGCCGGCCTCGGTCAGGGTCTTGCCGCAGACCCGGCACAGCACCGGCCCTCGGCGGCCGCGTTTGCGGACGCCGCGCTCGGCCGCCGCGCCCTCGCGGGCGCCCGGGGCCGCTGAGCCCGGCCTCAGGCCGTTCAGGAAGCGGCTGGGGCGTCGGGAGGCCCGGCCGCCCGGAGCCCGCGAGAGGCCCCACGAGAGCGTCAGGTGGAGCCGCGCCCGGGTGACGCCGACGTACAGCAGCCGGCGTTCCTCCTCGACCTGCTCATCGGTCTTCGCGTAGGTGATCGGCATCATGCCGTCGGTGAGGCCGACGAGGAACACGGCGTCCCACTCCAGGCCCTTCGCCGCGTGCAGCGAGGCGAGGGTGACGCCCTGGACGGTCGGTGCGTGCTGGGCGGCCTTGCGCTCCTCCAGCTCGATCGTGAGGTCGGCCAGGGTGGCGCCGGGCCGGGCCCGGGCGAAATCCTCGGCGAGCCGGACGAGCGCGGCCAGGGATTCCCACTGGTCGCGCACGGCGCCGGAGCCGGCCGGCGGTTCGGTGCTCCAGCCGGTGGAGCTGAGCACGGCCCGGACCTGGGAGCCGAGTTCCACGACGCCGTCGAGCAGCGGGTCGTTGCCGCTGCCGGCGGAGCGGGCCGCCCCGCGCAGGGCGAGGAGCCCCTTCTGGACCTCGGCGCGCTCGAAGAACCGCTCGGCCCCGCGCAGCTGGTAGGGCACCCCGGCGTCGGCGAGGGCCTGCTCGTAGACCTCGGACTGGGCGTTGATGCGGTAGAGGACGGCGATCTCGCCGGCCGGGACGCCGGCGGCGATCAGGTCCCTGATCCGGCCGGCGACGCCCTCGGCCTCGGCGGGCTCGTCCGGGTACTCGGCGTAGACCGGGGCGGGGCCGGGCTCGCGCTGCGAGACCAGCTCCAGCCGGTGCTCGGCGGCGCGGCCCTTGGCCTGGTTCAGCAGCCCGTTGGCGAGGTGGACCACCTGCGGGGTGGAGCGGTAGTCGCGGATCAGCTTGACCACGGTGGCCTGCGGATACCGGGTGCGGAAGGACAGCAGGTGATCGGGGGTCGCGCCGGTGAAGGAGTAGATCGTCTGGCTGGCGTCGCCGACGACGCAGAGGCTGTCGCGGTCGCCGAGCCACAGCTCCAGCAGGCGCTGCTGGAGCGGGCTGACGTCCTGGTACTCATCCACCACGAAGTGCTGGTACTGGGTGCGGATCTGCTCGGCGATGTCGCGGCGGTCCTGGAGGATGCCGACGGTGAGGAGCAGCACGTCCTCGAAGTCGATCATGCCGCGGTCGCGCTTGAGCTGCTCGTACGTCCCGTAGATCTGGGCGGTCTCCGCCAGGTCCCGGGGGGTCTCGCGGCCGGCCTTGAGGGCGGCCGCCGGGTAGTCGGCGGGGACGGTCTGGGTGACCTTGGCCCACTCGATCTCACCGGTGACATCGCGCAGCTCGCTCCGGTCCAGGCGGATGCGGCAGCGCGCGCCGGCCTCGGCGACGAGCTGGATCTTGCGCTCGACGAGGCGGGGCACCTCGCCGCCGACGGCCTTGGGCCAGAAGTACTGGAGCTGGCGCAGCGCGGCGGAGTGGAAGGTCCGGGCCTGGACCCCGCCCGCTCCGAGGGTGCGCAGACGGCCGCGCATCTCGCCCGCGGCGCGGTTGGTGAAGGTGACGGCCAGCACGCTGGCGGGCATCAGCTGGCCGGAGCGGACCCCGTAGGCGATGCGGTGGGTGATCGCGCGGGTCTTGCCCGTACCGGCACCGGCCAGCACGCACACCGGTCCGCGCAGGGTCGTCGCGACCTCGCGCTGCTCCGGGTCCAGGCCCAGGAGCACCGCGTCGGCCGAGTCCGCGGCGGCGGGGAAAGCTGAGGAGTGCGTTGCTGCTGTCACCCCGCCATGCTGCCAGGTCTGGTGGGTCGGGCGAGAAATCTGTCCACAGGCACGGTGGATCCGTCGTACCGGTGGCGGCCGGGAATGGCGGGGCGGTCCCGTACGTTCGAGTACTCGGACCAACGAGCCCCCACGAAGGAGAGCGCAGCATGCAGGACACGGGCACCGTCACGATGTACAGCACGACCTGGTGCGGCTACTGCAACCGCCTCAAGAAGCAGCTGGACCGCGAGGGCATCGCGTACAACGAGATCAACATCGAGCTCGACCCGGCGTCCGCGGCGTTCGTGGAGCAGGCGAACGGCGGCAACCAGACGGTTCCGACCGTCCTCGTGAAGTCGGTCGGCGGCAACGAGTCCGTCATGACCAACCCGAGCCTGGCCCAGGTCAAGCAGGCCCTCGCCGTCTGACCCGCTGTGCTCAGAAAGGCCCCCGCCTCCCGGCGGGGGCCTTCTGCTGTGACGAACGTTACGGAGTGGGGCGCGGCAGCGGCTCGCCGTACCAGAGCTCGACCAGGCGCGCGGCGATGGAGATCCCCGCCGGGGGCAGCACCTCGCCGCTCTCGAAGGCGGCGCGCAGGTCCTCGCGGGAGAACCAGCGGGCCTCCTGGATCTCCTCGCCGTCCACGGTGATCTCCGAGGTGACGGCCCGGGCGGTGAAGCCCAGCATCAGGCTGTACGGGAACGGCCAGGGCTGGCTGGCGACGTACTCGACGGTGCCGACGCGGACGCCCGCCTCCTCCCACACCTCGCGGATCACGGACTGCTCTATGGACTCGCCCGGCTCCACGAACCCGGCCAGCGTCGAGAACCGCCCCTCGGGCCAGTGCACCTGGCGGCCCAGCAGCGCCCGGTCGTGCTCGTCGGTGACCAGCATGATGACGGCCGGGTCGGTGCGCGGGTAGTGCTCGGCGCCGCAGCCCGGGCAGCGCCGGATGTGCCCGGCGGCCGCGACCACGGTGCGCTCGCCGCAGCGGGAGCAGAAGCGGTGCATCCGCTGCCAGTTCTCCAGCGCGACGGCGTGCACCATCAGCCCGGCGTCGCGCGGGGACAGCAGCAGCCCGGCCTCGCGCAGACCGGCCGGGCGGGCCGACTGGTCCATGCGGCCCGGCAGCGCGTCCTTCTGCAGCGCGAAGTACCGTACGCCGTCCTCGTCGGTGCCCAGGAAGTAGCGGTGGGTCTCGGTGACGGGGGCCTCGAAGGCGGGGGTCATCACGATCCCGGAGCCGCCGTCGGGGGTGTCGTCGATCAGGACCTGGCCGCCGGAGACGACGAACACGCGGGTCGTCGGGTGGCTCCAGGCGGCGGCGAGCCAGGCCTCGTCGAGGCGGTGGTGCGCGGCGCGGTCGATTCCGCTGGGCGCGGCGAGCGAGATCGGGCGCTCGGGCTCGGTATGGGTGCTCACAGGTACTTCCAACTCCCCCGGTGGTGGGACAAGGCAGGCGTACGGACGTGGGTGGGCGCGGCCGCGCCGGGCGGCGCGGCGCGCGGCGGTCAGGGGGCGGGCCAGTTCTCCGCGAGGTCTCCCCAGAGGTGGGCGGTCGTCTCGACGCCCTTGAGGAGCAGGTCCAGCTCGACCTTCTCGTTCGGCGAGTGCCAGCCGTCGGAGGGTACGGAGATCCCGAGGAAGAGGACGGGCGCGTCCAGGACGTCCTGGAGGTCCGCCGCGGGCCCCGAGCCGCCCTCGCGGGTGAAGCGGACCTTCTGGCCGAAGGCGCGGCCCATAGCCCGGACGACCGACTGGAGCGCCGGGTGGTCCAGCGGGGTCAGGCAGGGCCGGGTGGGGGCGCCGAAGGTGATGGAGTGCCGGATCCCGGCCGGGATCCGGGCCGCGACCCACTCCCGGACGGCGGCCTCGACCTCGTACGGGTCCTGTCCGGAGACCAGGCGGAACGAGAGCTTCAGGTGTGCGGAGGCGGGCACGATGGTCTTGCCGCCGGGGCCCTGGTAGCCGCCGCCGATGCCGTTGACCTCGGCGGTGGGGCGGGCCCAGACGCGCTCCAGCGTCGAGTAGCCCTTCTCGCCGGCGGCGGCGTGCGACTTGGCCGTACGGAGCCACTCGGCCTCGTCGAACGGCAGCTCGGCGATCAGCTCGCGCTCGGCGTCGGTGAGCTCGGCGATGTTGTCGTAGAAGCCGGGGACCGTGACGCGGCCGTCCTCGTCGTGCAGGGCGGCGACGAGACGGGCGGCGGCCGTGGCCGGGTTGGGCACGGCCCCGCCGAAGGCGCCCGAGTGGATGTCCTGGTCCGGGCCGTGGAAGTCGATCTCGCAGTCGGCGACGCCGCGCATGCCGGTGCAGACGGTGGGCGTGGTCTCGGACCACATGCCGGTGTCGGAGACGATCACGATGTCGGTGGCCAGGCGCTCCGCCTCGCGCTCGACCAGCGCGCGGAAGTGCGGGGAGCCGGACTCCTCCTCGCCCTCGACGAGCAGCTTGAGGTGCACGGCGGGCGCGTCGGCGCCGGTCGCGGCGAGGTGCGCGCGGACGCCGAGCGTGTGGAAGAAGACCTGGCCCTTGTCGTCGGCGGCGCCGCGGGCGTACATCCGGCCGTCCTTGACGACCGGCTCGAACGGGTCGGTGTGCCAGCCGTCGGCGAGGGCGGCCGGCTGGACGTCGTGGTGCCCGTAGACGAGGACGGTGGGGGCGGCCGGGTCGGCGGCGGGCCACTCGGCGAAGACGGCGGGGGCGCCGTCCGTCTCCCACACCTCGGCGACCGGGAAGCCGGTCTCCTTGAGCTTCGCGGCGAGCCACTCGGCGCTGCGGCGTACATCGCCCGCGTGCTCGGGCTGCGCCGAGACCGAAGGGATGCGCAGCCAGTCGACGAGGTCGTCGAGGAAGTCCGCGCGGTGGGTGTCGATGTACGTGCGGACGGCACTGTCCGCCGGGGATGCGCTCATGGCCACGAGCCTATCCGTCCGCTCCGAGGTCACCGTCCGCGTCGGATCCGCCTTGGAGGATCCGCTCAAGGCGGGCCCGGCCCGGGAGGTTGCGGGGGCGGATCACACGGCCGCTGCGGACGTGCAGGAAGGCGGCGGTGATGTGGGTGAGGGGCGTGCCGGTGGTCTCCGACCAGGCCAGTCGGTACACGGCGAGCTGGAGGGGGTCGGCGTCGGTGGAACGGCCGGTCTTCCAGTCGACGATCTCGAACGTGCCGTCGGGGTTCGCGTAGACCGCGTCGATCCGGCCGCGGATCACGCGGCCGGCGAGGGTCAGCTGGACCGGGACCTCCATGCGGTGGGGGGTGCGCTCGGCGTAGTCGCTCCGCTCGAAGGCCGCCTTGAGGGAGTCGAGGTCGGCCTCGTCGGCGATCTCCTGGTCGCCGCCGGGGAGCTCGGTCTCGGGGTCGAGGACGTCGAGGAGCGGGAGCGGGAGCTCGTCGAAGCGGGACTCCACCCAGGCGTGGAAGCGCGTGCCCTGACGCGCCGCGGGCTGGGGGGGCTGGGGCATGGGGCGGGCGAGGTCGCGGGCGAAGGCCTGCTCGTCGGCGGCGAGGCGCAGGAGCTGGCTGGCGGAGAGGGCCGACGGGAGCGGGACGTCGCGGACGACCGCCCGCGCTCGGCGGAGCTCGCCCTCCAGCGCGTCGAGGTCCCGGTCCCAGGAGGCGACGGCCCGCGCCTCCTCGGGCGTGAGCCCGCGCGGGGAGGGCGCTTCCCCGGCCCCGTCCCTTCCCGGAACCGGCGCTCCGCCGGGCAGGGCTGCGCCGGCGTCCGGCCACGGGTCGTCCCGGCCCGGCGCGGGGGCGTCCTCGACGTCGGCGGCGTCGGCGTCGTCGGCCGGCCAGGGGTCCGCTTCCGGCCACGGGTCGTCCTGCGGCCACGGCTCGTCCCCGGCGGGGTCGGTGGGGTCGGCGGGCACCGCGTCGCCGTCGGCGCCCCACAGGTCCGCCTCCGGCCACAGGTCGTCCGCCGGGGCCGCGGGGGCCGCCGGGGGCGGGGCGGCCAGGTGGGACTCGACCAGGGCCGCCGCGTGGCGGCGGAGGGCGAGGGAGGCCGGGTCCAGCGGGAGGGGCCAGGAGTGGTCCGGGGTGTCGGAGGTCGCCAGGGCCGGGTTGACCGCCTCCTCATCGGGTTCGTCCGCCCAGGCCTCGATCTCGCCGTGGCCCGCCTCGCAGTGGCGGCGCAGCGCGTCCAGGAACGCCGAGGGGCCCCGGCGCCTCTTCTGGGTCGGCCCCCACCAGTGGCCCGAGGCGAGCAGGAGGGAACGCGGGCGCGTGAACGTCACGTACCCGAGGCGCAGCTCCTCGACCTCCTTGTGGGACTTCAGGGCCGCCTTGAAGGACTTCAGGCCCGCCGAGGTCCACGCCGGGTCCCCCGGCAGGGTCTCCGCGTCCCCGCGCAGCGCGTACGGCAGGACCTTCGCGTACGAGGTCCAGGCCTCCGGGGCCTTCTCCTTCGGGAACGAGCCCGCGCACAGGTCCGGGACCACGACCACGTCCCACTCCAGGCCCTTGGACTTGTGCGCGGTGAGCACCTTCACCGTGTTCTCGCCGCCCGGCAGCGCGTGGTCGAGGCCCTTCTCGTACTGGGCGGCCGTACGCAGGAAGGACAGGAAGGCGAGCAGCGAGGCCTCGCCGTCCAGGGAGGCGAAGCCGGCCGCCACGTCCATGAAGTTGGAGAGCGTCTCCCGGCGGCGGGCCGCCAGCGCGTGCGGCGACGCCGACAGCTCCACATCCAGCCCGGTCGTGGCCAGCACCCGGTGCAGTACGTCCATCAGCGGGTCGGCGAGCGAACGCCGCAGGTCGCGCAGCTCCTGGGCGAGGTGCGCGAACCGGACCCGGGCCTGCGCCGAGAACGGCAGCTCGTCCACGGGCGCGGCGGAGGAGTGCCCCGAGCCGTCCAGGAACGTCTCCAGCGCGTCCGCGAGGGAGACGACCTCGACCGGGTCCACGCCCTCGACGGCCGCCGCGAGGCGTTCGTCCGGATCCACCTCGCCCGGGGTCCGGGCGACCAGCTGCCGCGCCCGGCGGCCCAGCAGCGCCAGGTCGCGCGCGCCGATCCGCCAGCGCGGCCCGATCAGCAGCCGGACCAGCGCGGCGTTGGCGCCCGGGTCCTGGAGGACCTCGCAGACCGCGACCAGGTCGGCGACCTCCGGAAGGTGCAGCAGCCCGGAGAGGCCGACCACCTCCACCGGCACGTCCCGGGCCACCAGGGCGGCCTGGATCCGCGCGAAATCGCCGCCCGAGCGGCACAGCACCGCGATCTCGCGCGGCTCCGTCCCGGTGCGGACCAGGTGGGCCACCGAGTCGCCGAGCCACTCCAGCTCCTCGGCGTGCGTGGGCAGCAGCGCGCACCGCACCGAGCCGGCCCGCTCCGCCCCCGGCGCCGGGCGCAGCGCCTCGACGCCCTCGTGCATCGAGCGCAGCGGCGCGGCCAGGCCGTTGGCCAGGTCCAGCAGCCGGCCGCCGCTGCGCCGGTTCTCGCTCAGCGAGAAGCGGGTGGCGGGGCGGCCGCCCGCGTGCGGGAAGTGCTCGGGGAAGTCGTCGAGGTTGGCGACGGAGGCGCCGCGCCAGCCGTAGATCGCCTGGCAGGGGTCGCCGACGGCGGTCACCGCGTGCCCCGTGCCGCCCCCGAAGAGGCCGGACAGCAGCAGCCGCTGCGCGACGGAGGTGTCCTGGTACTCGTCGAGCAGGACCACCCGGAACTCCTCGCGCAGCAGCGCGCCCACCTCGGGCCGGGTGGTGGCGAGCTGCGCGGAGAGGGCTATCTGGTCGCTGAAGTCGAGCAGGTCGCGGGAGCGTTTGGCGGCGCGGTAGCGGGCGACGAGCTCGACCAGTTCGAGGCGGCCGCGCACCGCTTCGGGCACCTTGCGCAGGTCCTCGTTGCCGAGCTTGGTGCCGGCCAGCACATCCAGCAGCGCGGTGTCGTACGCGCGCAGGTCCGCCGGCGCGACCAGGTGCTCGGAGAGTTCCGCATCGAGCGCGAGGAGGTCGCTGACCAGGTCGGGGATCGACTTGGTAAGCGCCGGGTACGGGCCGGGGGCCTCGCGCAGCACGCGGGCGGCGAGCTGGAAGCGGGTGGCGTCGGCGAGCAGCCGGGCGCTGGGCTCCAGCCCGATGCGCATGCCGTGGTCCTTGAGGAGCTGCCCGGCGAAGGCGTGGTACGTCGAGATCCGCGGCTCGCCGCCGGCCGCGCCGTCCCCGGCCGGGGATAGGTCCGGGGAAGGGGCGGTGGAAGGGACGGGCGACGGATCCGGGTCGGTGATGCCGGCCCGCGCGAGGGCCGTGCGGACGCGCTCGGCGAGCTCACCGGCCGCCTTGTTGGTGAAGGTCAGGCCGAGGACCTGCTCGGGCGCGACGGCGCCGGTGCCGACCAGCCAGACCACGCGGGCGGCCATGACGGTGGTCTTGCCGGATCCGGCGCCCGCGACGATCACCTGCGGGGCGGCGGGAGCGGTGACACAGGCCATCTGTTCGGGCGTGAAAGGGATACCGAGGAGCTCCTTGAGCTGCTCGGGGTCGGTGAGGACGGACGGACGCGCGGACACGTGAAAAGGCTAGCCCGACCGACTGACACTCCCCGCCGCCGTCTCGGCCCGCGGACTCACTCCACGGTCTGGCGTCCCTCCGGGCGGGCCGTGCACGCGCTGCGGAACGAGCAGTGGTCGCAGTGTTTGCCCGCGGCGGGGGCGAACCGTTCGTCCAGGACCCGCCCGGCGGCGGTGGCGAGCAGGTCGCCGACCCACTCCCCCTCCAGCGGCCGCTGGGCCTGGATCTTGGGCACGGCGTCGCCGCCGTCGCGCTGGGCCGCGCCCTGGCGCAGCTGGACGAGCTCGGCGCCGCCGGCCTCGGGGCGCAGCCCGTCGAAGGCCTCGTCCACGGCGCCCTCGCGGACGGCGAGCTGGTAGACGGCGAGCTGGGGGTGGCGGGCGACCTCGTCCTTCGTGGGGGCGCCCTTGCCGGTCTTGAAGTCGACGACGTACGCGCGGCCCTGCGGGTCGGCCTCGACCCGGTCCATGGAGCCGCGGATGCGGACGGCGTACTCGCCCGCTTCGAGGGTGACGTCGAAGTCGTGCTCGGTGGCCACGGGCTCGCGGCCGCCGCGGTCGGTGGTGTGCCAGCGCAGGAAGCGTTCCAGGGCGGCGCGGGCGTTCTCCTTCTCCTGGCGGGACTTCCAGGGCGCGTCGAAGGCGAGGGCGTCCCAGACGGTGTCGAGGCGCTCCATGAGGACGGCGAGGTCGGCGGGGGTCCGGCCGGAGGCGACCTCGTCGGCCAGGACGTGGACGACGTTGCCGAAGCCCTGGGCGGCGGTGGAGGGGGCGTCGGCCTTGACCTCGCGGCCGAGGAACCACTGGAGGGAGCAGGTGTTGGCGAGCTGGTCCAGGGCGGAGCCGGAGAGGGCCACCGGCCGCTCCCGGTCGCGGAGCGGGACGCTGCTGCGGGTGGGCTCGTACAGGCCCCACCAGCGCTGCGGGTGCGCGGCGGGGACCAGCGGGCGGTCGTCCTCGTCGGTGAGCGCGGCGAGGCGGGCGAGGCGGCGGGCGGCGGCGTCGCGCAGGACCGGGGAGGCCTCGGGGTCGACGGTGGTGGCGCGGAGTTCGGCGACGAGCGCGGGTACGGCGAGGGGCCGGCGCGGCCGGCCGGTGACGTCCTTCGGGGTGACGCCGAGTTCGGTGAGGAAGCGGGAGGGCTGGTCCCCGTCGTCGGCGGGGGCCTTGACGGCGGTGACGACGAGGCGGTCGCGGGCGCGGGTGGCGGCGACGTAGAACAGGCGGCGTTCCTCGGCGAGGAGCGCGCCGGGGGTGAGGGGTTCGGCGAGGCCGTCGCGGCCGATGCGGTCGGCTTCGAGGAGGGAACCGCGGCGGCGCAGGTCGGGCCAGAGGCCCTCCTGGACGCCGGCCACGACGACGAGGGACCACTCCAGGCCCTTGGAGCGGTGGGCGGTCATCAGCCGTACGGCGTCGGTGCGGGCGGTCTTGCCGGTGAGGGTGTCGGCGGCGATGTCCTCGGCTTCGAGCTGTTCGAGGAAGTTGAGCGCGCCGCGGCCGCCGGTACGTTCCTCCGCGCGGGCGGCGGTGTCGAAGAGGGCGCACACCGCGTCGAGGTCGCGGTCGGCGTTGCGGCCGGCCGCGCCGCCGCGGCGGGCGCTCCGCTCCAGGCGCTGGGGCCAGGGGGTGCCGTCCCAGAGGACCCACAGGGCCTCCTCGGCGGTGCCGCCGCCCTGGAGCAGCTCGCGGGCCTTGCGCAGGAGCAGGCCGAGGCGTTGCGCTCCGCGGGCGTAGGCGGGGTCGTGGGCGGTGAGCCGCTCGGGCTCCGCGAGGGCGCGGGCCAGCAGTACGTCCGAGGGCGCGGGCACCTTGACCCCGGCGGCCCGCTCCTCGTCGCGCAGCGCCCGCCCGAGCCGCCGCAGATCGGCGGCGTCCATCCCCCCGAGCGGCGACCCGAGCAGCGCGATGGCCGCCTCGACCCCGATCCCCGCGTCCCCGGCACCCGCCTCCGCAGCGGAGCTGCCGTCCCCGTCGGCGTCGGCAACTCCGTCCGCGTAGGCGTCCGCGTCGGCATCGGCGACCGCGTCAGCGTCGGCGACCGCGACCGCGTCGGCGGCTGCGTCCGCTTCCGCGACCGCCGAGCCGACGTCGCCGTCCGGCTCCGCCGCGGGGTCGTCCGCGAGCGCGGCGGCGGGGAAGCCTTCCCGCTCGCCCGCGTCGGCGCCTTCGGCGGCCGAGGGCCCGGCCGACTGCGCCGGAATCACCACGGCACCCGCCGCCGGCTCGGCCCCGTCGGTGGCGGGGTCCACGGCCGTGGTGGTCAGGGGGAGGGCGGCCAGGCGGAGGGCGGTGAGGAGGGGGGTGACGGCGGGTTCGTGGCGCAGCGGGGTGTCCGTGCCGTCGGTTTCGGCGGGGACTCCGGCGGAGATCAGGGCGCGGCGCATCGCCGGCAGGGTGCGGCCGCCGGCGCGGACCAAGACGGCCATGTCCTGCCACGGCACGCCCTCCTCCAGGTGCGCCCGGCGCAGGACGTCGGCGATGTTGTCCAGCTCCGCGCCCGCCGTCGGGTACGTGAAGACCTCGACCCGGCCGCCCTCCCGGATGGGCGTGAGGCCCCGGTGCGCGCGGACCGCCGCCGCCGGCAGCCGCGTCAGCGGCATCCGGGAGGTCAGGAGGCGGGTCGCGGCCAGCAGGGCCGAGGCGGAGCGGCGGCCGACGGTCAGCGCCCGCACCCGCGCGCCCGGGAAGGCGCCCTCGAAGTCCAGGGTGTTGTTGATGTCGGCGCCGCGGAACGCGTAGATCGACTGGTCGGGGTCGCCGAAGGCGACCAGCGTCCCGCCGGGTCCGGTCAGCGCCCGCAGCAGCCGCAGCTGCGAGGCGTCGGTGTCCTGGAACTCGTCGACGTAGATCACGTCGTACGCCGCCGCGAGCGACGGCGTGCGCTCCGCCAGCAGCACCGCCCGGTGCAGCAGCTCCGCGTAGTCGAGGGTGCCCTGGAGGTCCAGGACGTCCAGGTACTCCGAGAGGAAGGCCGCCGCCGCCTGCCAGTCCGGCCGCCCCAGCCGGGCCGCGAAGTCGGACAGGGCGTGCGGGCCCAGGCCCAGCTCACGGGCCCGGGCCAGCACCGCGCGGACCTCGTCGGCGAAGCCGCGCGTGGTCAGCGCGGCCCGCAGGTCGTCGGGCCAGCGGATGGAGCGCTGCCGGCGCTGGCCCTCCAGCAGGGTGCGGACCATCACGTCCTGCTCGGGACCGGACAGCAGCCGCAGCGGATCCGCGAACAGGTCGGTGTCCTGGTGGGCGCGGACCAGCCCGTAGCAGAAGGAGTGGAATGTGGTGGCCTGCGGAGCCCGCGCCCCGCCGAGGCGCAGCGCGGCCCGGTCGCGCAGTTCCACCGCCGCCTTGCGGCTGAAGGTGAGGATCAGGATCCGGGCGGGGTCGGTGCCGGCCTCGACGCGGGCGGCGGCCGCCTCGACCAGCGTGGTCGTCTTCCCCGTACCGGGGCCGGCCAGGACGAGGAGCGGTCCGCCGGGGTGGTCAACCACAGCGCGCTGCGCTGCGTCCAGAACAGGAGGAACCACCCGGTCCGGTCCGGTGCGCACCAGGCGGTACGCGTCAGGGGTCCGCGTACGCCGCTCGGAGCGGTCGGAGGGAGAGGTGATCACGTGAGCTGCCGGTCCTGGTGGGTCTACGGGGTCTGCGGGGTCTGCACGGTCCGCCCGGGCTGCCGGGTCCGCCGGCGCCGCGGTCGCGGCGATGGCCGAAGAGGCAACGCTACGCCAACGGGCACGTCCCCCGCAGGGACCCCGGGTGGCGCGCGGGGTCCCGCGCGCACTCCCCCGTACGCGTCTTCGACCTCCCGCCCGGGCGCCCCATGGCGGAAGCTGTCAGATGTGAGCCTCGTCCCTTCCGCCCGGCCCGGATCCCCCGTCCCGCCCGTCCCAGCGCGCCCTGCGCATGTCGAGCCGCTGCTCTCCGGTGGCGGTCTCGCGCAGCGGGGTGGACTCTGTCCGGTAGTGCTCCAGCGCGCGCAGCTCGCTCCCGGGAAGGGGCCTGCCGTCCGACCTGACCACCCGCCACCAGGGCACGGCTCCCCCGTACAGGGCCATGACGCGCCCGACTTGGCGCGGTCCGCCCTCGTCGAGCCACTCGGCGACGTCCCCGTACGTCATCACCCGGCCGGGCGGAATCCGCTCGGCCGCGTCCAGTACCCGCTCCGCGTACGCGGGCAGCTCTTCGCTCATTCGGCACATGGTGCCGTACGTCACCGACAAGACCTTGGAAGGTTTCCTTCCGCGATGGCGCGCACCCTGATGCCTCCCCCGCCCGCCCGTCCGTGCCACCATCTTCCGGGCGGTGACGCGTGATACGTGATCAAGAAGAGACGGATGTGAAGGCGAAGGAGCAGGGTGTGAGCCCTCCGGACGGCGATGCGACGGACGACGGCGCGCGCCCAGACGGCGGCTCCGCCGCGCACTCCGACGCTCCTTCACCGCGGGCGGACGGCGGCGCCTCCACGCGCCCCGACGCCCGGAAACCCCAGGCCCCGCGGGCCCCACAGGACCCGCAGGCCCCGAAGCCCGGTGGCAACGGCGACCACGACCACGCCCCGACGGCGGCCGACCAGGTCGAGGTGGACGAGCCCCTGCTCGCCGCCCGCGTCCACCGGCCGTCCGACCTCGTCCGGCTGCTCGTCGGCGTCCTCGGCATCGCCGTCGTCCTCGCCATCGCCGCCTTCGCGCACGGCACCACCGTCGGCCTGGAAGCGGACATCAGCAAGGGCACCGGCCAGGCGCCGGACCTGCTCATCAAGGTCGCCGGGCTGGTCTCCAGCATCGCCGTGCTCCTCGTGCCCGTCGCCTTCGCCATCGAGCGGCTGATCAAACGCGACGGACTGCGCATCGCCGACGGCGTGCTCGCCGCCGTCCTCGCGCACGGGGTGACGCTCGCGACCGACCTGTGGGTCTCCGAGGCCGCCCCGGAGAGCATCCAGGACGCCCTGACCCGCTCCGCCGGCGCCGGCGGGGCGCTCACCGACCCGGTGCACGGATACCTCGCGCCGGTCATCGCGTACATGACGGCCGTGGGGATGTCCCGCAGGCCGCGCTGGCGGGTCGCGCTGTGGCTGGTGCTGCTGCTCGACGCGTTCGCGATGCTGGTCGGCGGCTACACCACACCGTTCTCGATCATCCTGACCGTGCTGATCGGCTGGAGCGTCGCGTACGGGACCCTCTACGCCGTCGGCTCGCCGAACGTCCGGCCCACCGGGCAGAACCTCCTCGCCGGGCTGCGCCGGGTCGGTTTCCAGCCGGTCAGCGCGAGGCGCGCCGAATCACCCGACGGATCCGATTACGACGCCGACCGGGGGCGCAGCTACCACGTCACCCTGGAGGACGGGCCTGCGCTCGACGTCACGGTCGTGGACCGCGAACAGCAGGCCCACGGGTTCTTCTACCGGGTCTGGCGCCGGCTCACCCTGCGCGGCATCACCGTCCGGCGCAGCCTGAACTCCTCGCTGCGCCAGGCGCTGGAGCAGGAGGCGCTGCTCGCGTACGCGGCGATCGCGGCGGGGGCGAACGCGCCGAAGCTGATCGCCACCTCCGAGCTCGGCCCGGACGCCGTGATGCTCGTGTACGAGCACCTGGGCGGCCGGTCCCTGGACTCCCTCCCCGACGAGGAGATCACCGACGGGCTGGCCCGCAACGCCTGGGAGCAGGTGCGGGCGCTGCAGTCGCGGCGGATCGCGCACCGCAGGCTGACCGGTGACGCCCTCGTGGTGGATCGTTCCGGCAACGTCATCCTCACCGACCTGCGCGGCGGCGAGATCGCGGCCGGCGACCTGGTGCTGCGGATGGACATCGCGCAGCTCCTGACCACGCTGGGCCTACGGGTCGGCGCGGAGCGGTCGGTGGCCTCGGCGGTGTCGGTGCTCGGCCCGGACGCGGTGGCGGACTGCCTGCCGCTGCTCCAGCCGATCGCGCTGAGCCGCTCCACGCGGGCGACGCTGCGCAGGCTCGCCCGGGAGCGGGCGGACCGGGAGCGGGAAGCCGTACTGGAGTCCTCGCGGGCGGCGAAGGCGGCGCGGGAGGCGGTCTCGGGCACGGCCACGGGCACGACTCCGGCCGCTGACCGCAAGGCCGAGAAGCGGGCGCTGGACGACGCGCTCGAAGAGGCCCGCGAGGAGGACCTGCTGAGCCAGATCCGCCGGCAGGTGCTGCTGATCCGCCCGCAGGCGCCGGTGGAGCCGGCCCGGCTGGAGCGGATCCGGCCGCGCACGCTGGTCTCGTTCATCGCGGGCGCGTTCGGCGCGTACTTCCTGCTGACGCAGCTGGCCCACGTGGACTTCGCGACGATCATCAGCTCGGCGCAGTGGGGCTGGGTCGGGGCGGCGCTGGCCTTCTCGGTCCTGACGTACTTCGCGGCGGCGATGAGCCTGCTGGGCTTCGTACCGGAGCGGGTGTCGTTCCTGCGGACGGTGCTCGCGCAGGTGGCGGGCTCGTTCGTGAAGCTGGTGGCGCCGGCGGCGGTCGGCGGAGTCGCGCTGAACACCCGCTTCCTCCAGCGCTCCGGGGTCCGGCCCGGTCTGGCGGTGGCCAGCGTGGGCGCCTCGCAGTTGTTCGGGCTGGCCAGCCACGTCCTGCTGCTGCTCGCGTTCGGCTACCTGACGGGGACGGAGAAGACCCCGGAGATGACCCCGTCGAGGACGGTCATCGCGGGTCTGCTGACGGTCGCGGTGCTGGTCCTCGTCGTGACGGCGGTGCCGTTCCTGCGGAAGTTCGTGGTGACCCGGGTACGGGCGCTGTTCGCGGGCGTGGTGCCGCGCATGCTGGACGTGCTCCAGCGGCCGCAGAAGCTGGTGACCGGCATCGGCGGGATGCTGCTGCTGACGGGCTGCTTCGTGATGTGCCTGGACGCCTCGATCCGTGCCTTCGGCGGCGGGCAGGCCATCAGCTACGCGAGCATCGCGGTCGTCTTCCTCGCCGGCAACGCCCTCGGCTCGGCAGCCCCGACCCCCGGCGGCATGGGCGCGGTGGAAACCACCCTGACCCTGGGCCTGATCGCGGCGGGCCTGGACAAGCAGGTCGCCATCTCGGCGGTCCTGCTGTTCCGCCTGATGACCTTCTGGCTCCCGGTCCTCCCCGGCTGGATCTCCTTCAACTTCCTGACCCGCAAGGAAGCGATCTGACGCCCGGCGGGGCCCCGCGCCGGCGCTACCCGAATGGGTCAGCGCGGGGGCGGGGGGGAGGCGGGGAACGCAGGATGGGGGCATGTCGAGAAATGTGCTGCGGGCCGCCGTTGCCGTCGTCGTCGCCGTGGGGCTGGCCGGGGGCTGTTCCGACAGTGGCGGGGAGCAGAAGACCAGGGCCGGCGGGACCGAGGGGGCCGAGCCGCTGAAGTGGGGGGAGTGCGAGGCGCCGACCCCCGCCGAGGGGGGTGGGCAGGCGCCGCCGAAGGACTGGCAGTGCGCCACCCTGCACGTGCCCCTCGACTACGCGAAGCCCGAGGGGGAGACCATTCCGATCGCCCTCATCCGCGCGAAGGCGCGCGACAAGGACAAGCGGCTCGGGTCGCTCGTCTTCAACTTCGGCGGGCCCGGCGGATCCGGGATCAGTACGCTCCCCGGCGCGGCCAAGGAGTACGAGGCGCTGCGCGAGCGCTATGACCTGGTCAGCTTCGACCCGCGCGGGGTCGGCGGCAGCGCGCCGGTCCGCTGCGAGGACAACAAGCAGCTCGACGCGTACTACGCGCAGGACAACACCCCCGCGTCCGCGCAGCAGGAGAAGGCCTTCGTCGACGGCATCAAGCAGTACCAGAAGGCCTGCGAGACGAACTCCGGGAAGGTGCTGCCGCACGTCGGCACCGAGAACGCCGCCCGCGACCTGGACCGGATCCGCCAGGCGCTCGGCGACGAGAAGCTGAACTACTTCGGGATCTCCTACGGCACCGAACTCGGCGGGGTCTACGCCCACCTCTTCCCGAAGAACGTCGGCCGGGCCGTCTTCGACGCCGTCGTGGACCCGACCAAGACCTCCGAGGAGGGGGCGCTCGGCCAGGCGAAGGGCTTCCAGCTGGCCCTCGGCAACTGGGCGCAGGACTGCGTGAACCGGGGTGACGACTGCCGGATCCAGGGCAGCACCGCCAAGGAGATCGAGGACAACATCATCAAGCTACAGAAGGAGCTCGCCGCGCACCCCATCCCCGGTATCGGCGACCGGAAGCTGACCGAGTCCGCCGCCACCAACGGCATCGCCCAGGCCCTGTACTCCAAGGAGCTCTGGCCGCTGCTGGAGCAGGGGCTGGACGAGGCCGAGGGCGGGCAGGGGCAGTTGCTGATGGCGCTGTCCGACGCGCTCAACGGCCGGGACCAGAACGGCAATTACAGCAACATCGGCGCGGCCAACACGGCGATCAACTGCGCCGACTTCAAGGACCGCTACACGCTGGCGCAGACGAAGGCCAAGCTGCCGGCCTTCCGCGCGGCCTCGCCCGTCTTCGGGGACTTCCTCGGCTGGGCGCTGATGAGCTGCACCGACTGGCCGGTCCCGGGCGCGTGGGAGACCCCGGACGTGTCCGCCC
This sequence comes from Streptomyces goshikiensis, assembly GCF_014650555.1. Classification (GTDB taxonomy): domain Bacteria; phylum Actinomycetota; class Actinomycetes; order Streptomycetales; family Streptomycetaceae; genus Streptomyces; species Streptomyces goshikiensis. The sequence continues at coordinate 582,891 of NZ_BMVE01000001.1, forward strand.
CGGGTTCCGCGCCGATCCTGGTGATCGGCAACACCGGGGACCCCGCGACCCCGTACGAGGGCGCCCGCAACATGGTGGAGCGGCTCGGCCCCGGCGTCGGGGTGGAGCTCACCTACAAGGGCGAGGGGCACGGCGCGTACAACAGCGGCGACGCGTGCGTGCAGGCGGCGGTGAACTCCTACCTGCTGGACGGGAAGGTGCCGGGCGCGAACACGGTCTGCACGCCGACCAAGACTCCGTCGGTCGCGCCTTCCGCCCCTCCCGAGCCCCTCGGGGTGTGAGAGGAGAGGGTGTGAGAGAAGGGCCGTGTCCGCGCGATTCGGCGCGGGCACGGCCCTTCCTCGGTACTGCTTCCGATACGGCTTCCGGTGCGGCCTAGTAGACCGGCTTCTCGGGTTCGATCTGGTGGACCCAGCCGATGACGCCGCCACCGACGTGCACCGCGTCCGCGAAGCCCGCGGACTTCAGGACGGCGAGAACTTCCGCACTGCGGACACCCGTCTTGCAGTGCAAGACGATGCGCTTGTCCTGCGGCAGGTCCTGGAGGGCCGTGCCCATCAGGAACTCGCCCTTGGGGATCAGCTTCGCACCGGGGATCGAGACGATCTCGTACTCGTTGACCTCGCGGACGTCGATGATCTCGATCGGCTCGTCACCGTCGATCCACTCCTTGAGCTGCTTCGGAGTGATCGTGGAGCCGGCGGCCGCCTCCTGGGCCTCCTCCGACACGACGCCGCAGAAGGCCTCGTAGTCGATGAGCTCGGTGACGGTCGCGTTCGGGCCGCAGACCGCGCAGTCGGGGTCCTTGCGGACCTTGACCTGGCGGTACTGCATCTCCAGGGCGTCGTAGATCATCAGACGGCCGACCAGCGGCTCGCCGACGCCGGTGAGGACCTTGATGGCCTCGGTGACCTGGATGGACCCGATGGACGCGCAGAGCACGCCCAGCACGCCGCCCTCGGCGCAGCTCGGGACCATGCCCGGCGGCGGCGGCTCCGGGTACAGGCAGCGGTAGCACGGCCCGTGCTCGGACCAGAAGACCGAGGCCTGGCCGTCGAAGCGGTAGATCGAACCCCACACGTACGGCTTGTTCAGCAGTACGCAGGCGTCGTTGACGAGGTAGCGCGTGGCGAAGTTGTCCGTGCCGTCGACGATGAGGTCGTACTGGCTGAAGATCTCCATCACGTTCTCGGCTTCGAGCCGCTCTTCGTGAAGGACCACGTTGACGTACGGGTTGATGCCCAGCACGCTGTCACGGGCCGACTCGGCCTTGGAACGGCCGATGTCCGCCTGGCTGTGGATGATCTGGCGCTGCAGGTTCGACTCGTCGACCTCGTCGAACTCCACGATGCCCAGCGTGCCGACGCCGGCCGCGGCCAGGTACATGAGGGCGGGCGAGCCGAGGCCGCCCGCGCCCACGGCCAGCACCTTGGCGTTCTTCAGGCGCTTCTGACCGTCCATCCCGACATCCGGGATGATCAGGTGGCGGGAGTACCGACGGACCTCGTCAACGGTGAGCTCAGCAGCCGGCTCGACCAGGGGTGGCAGCGACACGGGGACTCCGTAGATTGCTATGTCTGAACGGTTGTTCTTCCCGTAACACTGCCACGCCCCTCTTCATTCCGAGACACCCAGTCCGATGCGTGAGACGATTTCGTCCCAGTACGCGGGCATCGAGGCCCATGGGTCCCGGTCCCCGGCGCCCCTGCGGTCGGTGAACCAGACGGTGCCGGCGCCCTGCCAGCGCGCGATCCGGACGGCCTCCTCCAGATGCGTGCGCGGCACCCCGTGCACCAGGTGGCAGAACCGCTCCGGCGGGTGCTCGGAGGTCCATTCGGCCACCTGCGACCAGCGGTAGTCGGCCCACGCCCCGGAGAAGGTCACCAGCTGGTCGGCCGCGTCCGCATAGCCCGCGTACGGGTGGGTGCCGTGCCCGAGGACGATCCGGAGCCCGTCGCCGAGCCCCCGCAGGGTGTCCACGACCCGGCGCACCGCTTCGAGTTCCCCCCGGTCGGCCGGGGCGTCGGCGAGGTAGAACCCGCCCACCCGGTACCAGTCCCGGAAGCGGTGGGCGTCGGAGACCAGCTCCCCGAAGGAGCGCTTCCCGTTCCGCATCGCGAGGTGGCCGAGTACGGTCCCGCCGGCCTCCCGGAGCCTGGCCGCCGCCTCCGTGCAGTGCGGGTCGGGCCGGCCGCCCGGCCCGTCCGTCACGTTGAGCACGGCCCAGTGCAGCGGGGTCCCGGGCCGGGTCAGCTCGGCCCATTCCACCGGGGCGAGCAGCGGGTGCGCGTACCCGGGGATCCCGAAGCCCATGCCGCCGGCCCGGGCGCCCGGCAGCCGGGCCCCCGGCGGGGTGGTCAGATGCGGCACGCCGCCTCCATCCAGATGTCCGCGAGGGACTCCTCCAGGTTGATCCGGGGCCGCCAGCCGAGCCGGTCGCGGGCCGTGCGCACGTCGGCCTGCTGCCAGGCGCCGCAGCCGTCCGGGTAGGGGTACGGGGGCGGCAGCGCGCCCGCGAGCTGCTCGGGCGTCGCCTCGGACCGCGGGGAGCCGATCGCGGCCAGGCCGGCCTGCCGCCCCGGGTGGCCGTGGCCCGCGCCGAGGCCGTGTCCGGGACCGTGACCGGGACCGTGTCCGGCGCCGTGCTGCCGGTCCCCCGCGTTCGGTACGTCGAGCTCGTACAGCGAGCCTCCGTACCCGGCGACCCTGGCGAGCACGGCCGCCGCGTCCCGGAGCCGGACCGCGCGGCCGGTGCCGATGTTCACGACGCCCTGGGCCGCGGAGAGCGAGGCGGCGTGCACGGCCCGCGCCACGTCCCGTACGTCCACGAAGTCGCGCTGCACGCCGAGCCCGCTCAGCTTGAGCTCGCCGTCCCCTGCCTGCATCGCCCGCCGCATGGCCTCGGCGAGCCGGCCGAGCGGGGACCCGGCCGGGGTGCCGGGTCCGACGGGCGAGAAGACCCGCAGGACGACCGCGTCCAGCCCGGACCCGAGGACCAGCTCCGTGGCGGCGAGCTTGCTGACGCCGTACGGCCCGCCGGGTCTCGGCACGGCGTCCTCGGCCGTGGACGAACCGGGCTGGCTGGGCCCGTACTCGGCGGCGCAGCCGAGCTGGACGAGCCGGGCCCCGCAGCCGCTGCGGCGCAGCGACTCGCAGATGGTGGCGACGGCGACGGTGTTGTGCCGGGTCAGCTCCCGGGCGCCGCCGCGGGTGGCGCCGGCGCAGTTGATGACGACGCCCGGGTGGACGGCGTCGAGGAACCGGGTGAGCGCGCCGGGGCTCCCGGTGGCGAGGTCGAAGCGGACGTCCGCGTCGTCACCGCGGCCGAGCGCGGTGAGCTGGACGGCGGGGTCGGCGAGCAGCCGGTCGGCGACGTAGCGTCCGAGGTATCCGTTGGCTCCGATCAGCAGCACCCTCATCGCGCGGCCCCTTGGTTGGTTGGCTGGCCGGTCATCCTGTTTCTCCTTGGTCGGTGGGAAGGGGGTACGGGGCTTCGGCGTCGGCTCCGAAGGACGGGTGGCGAAAAGACGGGGAACAGAAGGGGACAGAGGGACAGAGGGGTTACGGGTGTCAGGGCCGGTCGTCCCCGACGGGTGCGTGCGCCGACGCGCGGGACAGCGCGAGGACGGCGAGTACGAGGAGCCCCGCGGCGGCGGCGGCCGCGGCCGCCGGGACCAGCGCGAGGGCCAGCGCGGCGGCGACGGGCCTGCGGTGGGCGCCGCGGGCTCCGTGGCTGAGCAGCAGCCGGGTCAGGAACAGCAGCACCGCGAGCGGTACGGCCTCGGCGAGCGGCGCCCCGGCGAGCGCGGCCGCCCCCGCGGCGGCCGCGGTGAACAGGGTGAGCGCCCCGAGGAACAGCGGCCTCGCCCCGGCGGCGAACTCCTCCAGGGCCCGGCTCCCGGCGAGCCTGCGCCGGGCCAGGGCCGCGTATCCGGCGGCGGCCAGGTACCCGGGCAGGACGGCCAGGGCGAGGGCGACGGCGAGGACGGCGCCGTGCCGGTACGTGGCCCAGCCGACGGCGAGCGCCGCGAGCAGGTGCGCGAGCCCGGGGAACCGCCCCCCGGCGGTCCGGCCGGGCCACACCAGGGCGGCGGCCACCGCCGCGACCGCGACGGGCCCGGCCCACGCCACCCCGGCGGCGCTCGCGCCGAGGGCGAGGGCCCCGGGCAGCAGGGCGTACCCGAGGCGGCGCATTGCCGGCGGGGCCGCGGTACGGGCCGGCCGGGCGGGGCCCGGCGGGGCGTCCCCGCGGGGGGTCCGCGCGTACAGCTCCTCGGCGAGGGAGAAGACGTCCCGGTGCCGGAACCGCGCGGCGGTGCGGTCGGTGAGGCCGTGCGCCTCCAGGCCGGCGGCGATCTCCAGCGGGTCAACGGCCCGCTCGCAGAGCGCCCGGTGCCGGTGCAGCAGTGCTTTGACGGGGTCCCCGGCGGGCCGCCGCCGGGGGGTCACGGGTACCGCTTCCTCGACGCTCATACGGCGGCCTCCGAGCTCCGGGCGGCCCCGGCGGCGGCGTCGCCCCCGCCCGCAGCGCCGCCAACACCCCCGCCACCGGGCCGTTCGCCACCCCCGGCGCTCGCACCGGCCCGCCCGGTACCCACACCGACACCCGCACCGGCCCGTTCGGCACCGACGTCCACACCGGCCCGCCCGGTACCCGCACCGGCCCGTTCGGCACCCGTGTCCGCATCCGCGTCCGCACCGGCCCGCCCGGTGCCCGCACGCGCGCCGCCGGCGCCCGCCGCCCCCGCAGGGTCCGGCAGCGGCGCCCATGTCGGCGTCGTCCAGTGGCCCGGGACCCGCGCCTCGGGCGGCTGGGCGAACGGGACGTCCCCGTCCGGCCGGGCGGGGCCCCGGGCCAGCAGCTGGAGGTAGATCTCCCGGAAGGCGGCCACGTTCTGCTCGACGGTGAACAGCTCCAGCGCCCGCGCCCGCGCGGCCGCACCCAGCCGCCGCGCCCGGTCCGGGTCGCGCAGCAGCGACAGGCAGGCGTCGGCCAGCGCCCGGGGGTTGCGCGGCGGCACCACGAGCCCGGTCCCGCCGATCACCTCGCAGACCGCTCCCGCGTCGGTGGACACGGTGGCCCGGCCGCAGAACATGGCCTCGGCCAGGGTGATCGGGAAGCCCTCGACGACGGAGGACAGCACGACCACCCGCCCGGCCCCGTACGCATCGGCCGACGAGGGCACCTCGGGGCCGCCGATCTCCTCGAAGGTGACGGGGTTCTCCCCCGCCGTGACCGCGTCGGCGGCCTCGTCCGGGAAGAGCTGCGCGGCCAGCGACCGGCAGTCGGCGAGGTAGTCGGGCGCCGCGCCGGTCGCGAAGATCCGCAGCCGGGTGCCCGGTTCGGCCCGCCGCACCTCGGCGAACGCGTGCAGCAGGGCGATGAGGTCCTTGGCGGGCTCCACCCGGCCGACCCACACCAGCGTGTCCGGGTCCCCGCAGTCGCCGGCCTCCCCGACGGTGGCGAATCGGTCCGCCTCCATCCCCGGGTGGACGGTCCGCAGCCGGTCCCGGCGGGCGCCGCAGCGCTCCTGCCAGCGGCGGGCGTGGGCGTTGCCGGGGGTCAGGAAGTCGGCCTCGGCGTAGATCTCGCCGGCGAGCCGGGTGTGGAAGGCGGCGAGCAGGGCGTGCACGGCGGGCCGCCGGCTCCCGTCGGAGTGCTCCAGGTAGTGGGCGCGCAGCCGGACCCCGTACTCGGTGACGAGCAGCGGCACCCCGAAGAAGCGTTTGGCCAGCAGCCCGGGGAGGGCCGCGACCCCGCCGGCGGCCGCGTGGCAGACGTCCACCGCGCCGAGCTCCTCGTACCAGTCGAGGGACAGCGGCCGCAGCGCGCGCTCCAGTTCGTCGACGAACTCCAGCAGGTCCGGCACCTGCGCGGTCCCTACGGCGCGGCTCGCGCCCGGCGCCCGGCAGGCCGACTCCACGGCCCGCACGGCGGTCTCGGAGCGCAGCGCCGCGTACAGCCCGCCCTGTTCCCGGGCGAGTTCGGCCAGTCCGTACAGTCCGGCGGCGAAGGGCTCGGCCTCGGCCGCGCAGATCCCGCGGACCAGTTCCCGGAAGCGTTCGGCGAAGCGGCGGCGCTCGCGCCAGTTGTAGCTGCGGCCGTCGTCGGCGGGGGCCCACAGCGGGGCGGTCCAGACGCGCGTGACGTGCTCCGGCAGGAGGACCCGGCCGTGTTCCTCCTGCTCGGCGCTGCGGCTCAGCGCGTAGAGCTCGAACTCGTGCTGCGGGAGCCCGCGCACCAGCCGGTCACACCACAGCCTCGCCTCTCCCGTCGCATACGGATAACCACCTTCGGTGAGCAGTCCGATCCGCACGAGTGGCACCCCCGATCTCCCGTCCAGGCGGTCGTCGTCGGTCCGGCGACCCGCCGCGGAAGAACTCAAGCGGATATGCCGAAGGCGCGACGGACGGTTGTCCGTCGCGCCACCGGAAGGGGTGAAGAGTCGTAACTTTCCCGTACGGTTCGCGTTCGAGCGCGCTAGGAAGGGCCTACGGCCCTGTGGCGGCGGGCGGCGGCGAGTTCCGGGTCGAGGACCGGTACCGCGTCCAGCAGCTGCCGGGTGTAGGGGTGCGCCGGCCGGTCGTACACCTCGTCCACCGGGCCCTCCTCGACGATCTCGCCGCTGCGCATGACGGCGACCCGGTCGCTGACCTGCCGGACCACGGCGAGGTCGTGCGCGATGAAGACGAGCGCGATGCCGAGCTCCTGCTGGAGCTCCGCCAGCAGGGCGGTGACCTGCGCCTGCGTGGTGACGTCGAGGGCGGAGACGGGTTCGTCGCAGACGATCAGCCGGGGCCGGGGCGCCAGGGCGCGGGCGATGCCGACGCGCTGGCGCTGGCCGCCGCTGAACTCGTGCGGGTAGCGGTCGTAGTGCCCGGGCTCCAGTCCGACGCGTTCGAGGAGCGCCAGGGCGCGGGCCCGTATGGCCGCCTCGTCGCGTTCCCCGGCGGCGCGCAGCGGGTCGGCGATGGACTCGCCGACCGAGCGGCGCGGGTTGAGGGAGGACACCGGGTCCTGGAACACCATCTGGACCCCGGCCGGGATGCCGCGGGCTTCGTCGCCGGCGTGGCGGACCCGTCCGGAGCTGGGTTCCAGCAGCCCGACGAGCATCCGGCCGAGGGTGCTCTTGCCGCTGCCGCTCTCGCCGACGACGCCGAGGGTCTCGCCCGCGCGGACGGCGAGCGAGACGCCGCCGACGGCGGTGACCCGGCGCTTGCCGCGCCCGAACTCCCGCCGCAGCCCGAGCGCCTCGACGACGGGCACCTCCGCCCCGTCCCCACCCGCCACCCCGGCCACCCCGGCGGCCGTCGTGGCCGTCTCCCGGGACGGGCGGGGCTTTCGCGGTGCGTCCAGCCGGGGTACGGCCGCCAGCAGGGCCCGGGTGTACGGGTCCGCCGGGCCGGCCAGTACCTCCGCCACCGGTCCCCGCTCCACCGCGTGGCCGTCCCGCATGACGAGCAGCTCGTCCACGCTCTCCGCCGCCACGCCCACGTCGTGCGTGACGAGCAGCAGCCCGAGCCCCTCCTCCCGGCGCAGCCCGTGCAGCAGGTCCAGGATCTGCGCCTGCACGGTGACGTCCAGCGCGGTGGTCGGCTCGTCGGCGATGAGCAGCCGCGGTTCGCAGACCAGGGCCATGGCGATCAGCGCCCGCTGGCGCATGCCGCCGCTGAACTCGTGCGGCCGCGCGCGGGAGCGGCGGACGGCGTCGGGGATGCCGACGCGGTCCAGGACGCTCACGGCGCGGGCGCGGGCGGCCCGCCGGGAGACGGCCGCGTGGACCCGGTACACCTCGGCGATCTGGTCGCCCACGGCGTAGTACGGGTCGAGGGAGCTGAGCGGGTCCTGGAAGACCATCGCGGCGGTGGCGCCGCGCAGCCGCCGCAGCTCGGCGGCGGAGGCGCCGCCGACGTCGGTGCCGGCCACGCGTACGGTGCCGCCGAGCCGGGTGCCGGTGCCCCGGTGCAGGCCCAGCAGGGCGGCGGCCACGGTGGACTTGCCGCTCCCGGACTCGCCGACGATGCCCAGGGCGTGCCCCGGACCCATCGTGAAGGAGACGCCGTCCACGGCCCGTACGTACGCGCCGGGGCCCCCGACCGGGAAGTCGACGACGAGGTCGCGCACGTCCACGAGGAGGTCGCTCATGACAGGGTCACCCTTCGGTCGGCGACGGCGTACAGCAGGTCGGCGACGGCTCCGGCGATCACGACGGCCGTGCCGATGGCCAGGACGACTCCGACGACGACGGGCAGGTCAACGACCCGGACCCCGTCGATGAGGGTCTTGCCGAGGCCGGGGATGCCGAACAGGGACTCGGTCAGCACGGCGCCTCCGATCATCGTCCCGAAGTCCACGGCGCTGAGGGCGATCACGGGCGCGACGGCGCCGCGCACCGCGTGCCGGGTGACCAGGGCCCGCTCCCCCACCCCGTAGGCGCGGAAGGTGCGGATGTGGTCCTCGGCCAGCGTCTCCAGGGTGGAACTGCGCGTGATGCGGGCGTACTTGGCGCTTTCGAAGACACCGAGGGTGATCCAGGGCAGCAGCAGGTTCCACGCCCACTGCTCGGCGTCCTCGCCGAACGGCACGTAGGTCGGGAAGGGGAGCCACTGGAGGTAGGCGCAGACGGCCATGAGGAGCAGCAGCCCGAGGATGAAGACGGGGGTGCCGGTGGCGGCGAGGGTGAGCACGGTCAGGACCCGCTCGGTGGCCCCGCCTCGGCGCAGCGCGGACAGCAGTCCGGTGCCCACGCCGACGACGAGCCAGATCACCAGCGCGCCGAGCGCCAGCGAGAAGGTGGCGGGCAGCCGCTCCAGGAGCAGCTCGGTGACCTGCCGGTCGTTCTGGTACGAGAATCCGAGGCAGGGCGCGTCGCAGTGCAGCACGGCGGCGCCGCCGGAGTAGTCGCGGCCGGCCAGCAGTCCCTGGAGGAAGTGCAGGTACTGCACGACGACGGAGTCGTTCAGTCCGAGCTGCTCGCGCACCTGGGCGATCTGCGCCGGGTTGCAGCGTTCCCCGCAGGCGAGGCGGGCGGGGTCGCCGGGGGCGACGTAGAAGAGGGCGTAGACGGCGAGGGAGAGGACGAGCAGGACCAGCAGGGCCCCGCCGAGCCGTCCGAGCACGAAGCGGGTCACGCCGTGCGCTCCTTTCTGGTGCCGACCCGCAGGCGCGAGCCCGCGCGCGGGTCGAGGGCCGTGCGGACGCCGTCGCCGAGGACGGTGAAGGCGAGCACGGTGACGAAGAGCAGCCCGGCGGGGAGGAGCACGTAGGCGGGGTCGGCGCGGAACCAGGTCTGGGCGCCGGAGAGCATCTGTCCCCAGGACGGGGTGGGCGGTTTGACGCCGACCCCGAGGAAGGAGAGCGAGGCCTCGATCACCATGTTGGTGGGGACCTTGAGCGCGGCGAGGGTGATGACGGGCGCGGCGAGGGAGGGCAGCAGTTCGCGGCGGGCGATCCGCAGGGTGGAGTTGCCCGACAGCCGGGCGGCTTCGACGAAGTCGAGGCCGCGCAGGGAGAGGGTCTGGGCCCGCACCATGCGGGCGACGCCGCCCCAGTCGAGGATCCCGATGGCCAGGACCAGCAGCAGCGGCCTCGGGAAGTCGGGCGGTACGACGGCGGTCAGCGCGATGGCGAGCACCAGCAGCGGCAGGGCGATCATCACGTCGGTGACGCGGGCGATGAGCCGGCCGAGGAGGCGGTTGCCGAGGGCGGCGGTGAGTCCGGCGACGACCCCGAGGAGGACCTGGAGGACGGTCGCGCCGAGGGCGACGAGCAGCGAGACCCGTGCCCCGTAGAGCAGCCGGGTGAACAGGTCGCGGCCGGTGCCGGGTTCGACGCCGAGCCAGTGGTCGCCGGAGATCCCGCCGAAGGAGCCGAGCGGGACGCCGCCGCGCGCGGAGTCGACGAGGTCGTCGTGGTAGGCGTTCGGGTCCTGGCCGCTGAGCTGGGCGAGCAGGGGCGCGGCGAGGGCGAGGAGGACGAGCAGCGCCAGTGCGCCGCCCGCGAGGAGGGCGGCGGGCCGGCGGCGCAGCCGGCGCCAGGCCCGGGGCGCGGGGCCCGCGCCCGGGGCGAGGGCCCCGGGCGCGGGCGCGGCCGGTTCGAGGAGGACGGTCACTTGACGGAGACCTGCGAGATGTCGAGGACGCCAGTCCAGTCGCTGATGACGACGTTCTTGACGTCCTTGCCGACGAGCCGCTTGTAGACCGGGTGGAACAGCGGTACGTCGAGGGCCTGCTCGCCGATCTTCTTGTCGAGCGCGCCCCAGCGCTTGCCGGCGGCGGCGAGGTCGGTGAGCTTGGCGATCTCGTCGATCTCGGTGTTCACGGCCTGGTCGTCGAGCTGCGCGTGGTTGTAGTTGGAGCCGTTGGTGACGATCTGCCGGCCGTCGAAGATCGGCGCGAGGAAGGGGCCGCCGGACGGCCAGTCGGCGCCCCAGCGGGAGAGGAAGAAGCCGGGGGTGTTCTTGGCGTCCCAGCGCCGCTCGTTGAAGGCGTTGTTCTCCAGGCCCTCCAGCTTGACGGTGATCCCGGCCGCGGCGAGGGCCTGCTGGACGGCGGTCGCGATCTCGGGGCCGGTCTGCCGGTTCTGGGCGGTGTTGTGGGTCAGGGTGATGCTGATGCCGTCGGGGAAGCCGGCCTCCTTCAGCAGTTCTCTGGCCTTCGCCGCGTCGCCGGTGGCGCCGGCCGGGAAGTGGTCGTACTTCGTGAAGCCGAAGGCCTCCTGCTCGGGCAGGAAGGTGGTGGCGGGCTCGGCCAGCGCCGAGCCGCCCGCCGCGTTGACGACGCTGGTGCGGTTGACGGCGTACGAGATGGCCTGGCGCACCTTCGGGTTGTCGAAGGGGGCGACCTTGGGGTTGAAGGCGAGGTAGTTGGTGTAGCCGAAGTGGCCGGTACCGACGCGCGCCGCGAGCTGCTTGTCGCCGCCGATCTGGGCCAGTTCGGCGGGGCCGAGGTTGGTGTCGGTGGTGATGGCGGCGGCGTCGGCGCCGGAGCTGGTGGAGAGCCGCTGGTTGATGACGGCGACGTCGAGACCGGAGCGGACGTCGATCTTGTCCGGGTAGGCCTTGCGCTCCTCGTCGGTCTTCGGGTCCCAGTGCTCGTTGCGCTCCAGGGTAAGGTGCTCGCCGTCGCCTTCGTTCTTGACGACCTTGTACGGGCCGGAGGAGACCGGGTGTTCCTCGTAGGTGACGCCGGTGTCCTTGGCCTTGGGCACGGGGGCGAACTGGGTCTGGGTGGCGAGGAAGGGGAATTCGCCCTCGGGCTTGCGCAGCTTGAAGGTGATCGTCTTCTCGTCGGGGACGACGATCGAGTCGAGGCCCTTGCCGCCGTTCTTGTACGGGCCCTCGTACGATTCGCCGCCGACGAGCCAGTCCCGCAGGTAGGGGGCGCCGCCCGACAGCTCGGCGGCGAAGGAGCGCTCGATGCCGTACTTGATGTCGGCGGTGGTGATCGGGGTGCCGTCCTCGTACTTCAGGCCGTCCTTGAGGGTGTACGTCCACTCGGTGGCGTCGGCGTTCGCCTTGCCGGTGTCGGTGGCCAGGTCGGGTACGACCTTGGTGCCGGCCGCGCCGTCCTCGCGGTTGCGGGTGGTGAGCGTGCGGAACACCAGCGAGGGAACGTTTCCGCCGCCCGAGGTGTAGAGGCGGGCCGGGTCGAAGTCGCTCTGCGGCTCGGCGTTCAGGACGGTCAGCGTGCCGCCCTCGCGCGGGGCACCGCCCGGCGCGCCGGAGCCCGAACCGGCTTTTTCCGTACCGCCCTTGGGCCCGCACGCCGCGGCGCCCCCGGCCAGTACGAGGCTGACGGCGACCGCGGCCACGCGGCGCGATGTGTGGGACTGACGGAGCATGGGAAAGGGACCTCTCGGCGTGAAGGGGAATGCGGAAGGGGGCCACGCGAGGGGCGGCGTCCGGCAGTCGTCGAATGCCGGATCAATGAACGGCGTCAAAGGAAAAGCCGCACCCGCGGGCATGGGCGGGCCCGGGCGCGGCGAAACGGGGAGAAGAAATGCGTCGCGCGCTCAGGCAGGCGTCAGCGACAGAGAACGTCGGACACGCTGTGCGCGGTCACACCAAGCAGCGCCCGCTCAATGGCGGCGCTCGCGGAAGTGGTGTGGCGGTGCGACATGCGGAGAACAATTACCGATCATCGGACAGGTTGTCAATGCCGAATTCGGTCCACGCACCGCCATTTCCCGTCAACTGCTCGGAAACACCCAAGGGTTGGGCAGACAGTGAATTCCTTCGAGGTCCAGGGACTTCGTCTGCTGCTGCATGATCGGAGCGAGCGCGCCGGGCGTCCGGCAGCTCACGTGCCCGTGTCCGAGCCGGTGCCCGACCTCGTGGTTGATGAGCATCTGCCGGTAGGCGAACATCGCGTTCGGGCCGAACGTCACCGAGCCCTGCGCCCAGCGGAAGGCGTTGATCATCACCCGCTGGGTGGAGGCGGAGTCGCAGGAGACGTTGTCGACGGTGGTGTCCAGGTCGGACTTGGCGCACCAGAACCCGGTGGTCCCCGGACTGGCCAGCGTGATCACGAAGTCGGCCTCGCCGCCCGGGACCCGCTCGAAGGTCATCGCGCCCTTGTGGGACCAGCTGCGGTCGTCGTTGAGGGTGCGCTGGACCGCCTCGGCGAACAGCTGCGGGTCCAGGCCCAGGCCCTGTTCGACATCGACGCGGTAGCGCACCAGCTTGCCCTTGCCGGGCGCCTTGGCCACGCCGGGCACGGTGTCGAAGGTCCCCGGGCCCTTGAGCTTCGCGTCGATGGGGAACTGCAGGGCCATCTTCTGCTCGAACGTCAGCTCCGGCGCGGCCGGGGCCGCCGCGCCGGGGGTGGCACGGCCGTCGCCGCGCGAGGCGGCGGACTGGCCGGGCACGGCGCGGCCCGAGTCGTCCCCGGCGCTGACGGCGTCGGACCTGGTCTTGCCCGTCGTCGTCAGCTGCCCGGCGACGACCACGGCGAGGACGGTGGTGACGGCCAGGGCGGCCATCCCGGTGTACACGCGGGCCTTCCGGCTCCGCGAGGGGCCGGCCGACGGGACGTCCTCGTCCTCGGCCGGGTCGATCGGGTCGTCCAGGTCGACCGGGTAGGCCGGGTAGGCCGTCGCGTCCGGGCCTGCCGGGCCCGCCGTACCGGTCCGCGTCACCGGACCGGCGGGCCCGGCCGGTCTGCGGGGTCCGGGCACCAGGCGGTGGGAGCCGGTGGAGGTCTCCGCGTCGAGCTCCGACTGCCCGAGCGTGACCCGCGGGAACCCGGCGGCCGGGGTCACGGAGGCCGGTGCGACGGTCTCCGGGACGGTGGCCGCCCCGGAGAGCCGGGTGCGCGGCACCCCCTGCCACTCCCCGTGGGCGGCGTCGCCGGCCGGGCCGTCGCCGGCCGGGCCGTCGGAGGCCGGACCCCCGGCGGACGGCGCCTCGGGAGCGGCCCCCCAGGCACCACCGGGCTCGCGCAGCTGCGGGTGGTCCCCGCCGCGCGCCGCCGGGCCGGGCCTCACCGGGGGCACGTACCCCGGGTGCGTGACGGTGGGCTCGGCGGTGCGCCCGTACTGCCCGAACGGATCGCGCGAGGCCCTGAAGGCGTCGAATCCGTCGGCGGAGGCGTGCGAGTCCTGCGGCGGCGCGTACGCCTCGTAGGCCCCCGACTCCTCCTGCGTTCCGTACGATTCGTGCGCCTCGTAGGGCGCGGGCTCCGCCGGCGCCGGCCGGGCGGGGGCGGGCCCGCTCCCAGGGGCAGGCTCCTTGCGACTATGTCGTCCCACGGTGTCAGCCTCTGCCGTCGTCGTTGTCGTTGTCGTCGTTGCCGGCGTTCCGGTCGGTGGCACCCGCGCCCACTCCGGTGTCGCTCAGCATCTCCCTGAAGGCGGCTCCCACCACCTCGGGGTACTCCATCATCGCCACGTGCCCGGCCTGCGGCAGACACAGCAGCCGCGAACCCCGGAAGGCCGCGGCCGCCTTGCGCGCCATACGGTACGAGACCAACTGGTCCCGGGCGCCGTAGATCAGCAGGGTCGGAGCGAGGACCCGCTGCGCCTGGCGCCACAGTCCGTGCTGCCCACCCAGGGTGTACGCGTCGACGATGCCCCGCGAGGAGCGGGTCAGCGCGTCCCAGAAGTACGGCAGCGCCATGCGCCGTTCCATCTCCTCGACCGCGTCGCGGAAGCCCTGCGGCGTCACCCGCCCGGGGTCCCCGTAACAGAGGCCCATCACTCCGCGGGTGCGCTGCTCGGCGCTCAGCTCCCGGGTCAGCCGCCCGACCATCCCCGCCATCCCGGGCAGCGCCAACAGTGCGGTCGGCACCGCCGACTTCTGCACGCGCAGCTCCGGCAGCGCGGGCGAGACCAGCGTCAGCGTGCTCACCAGGTCCGGCCGGACGGCCGCGACGCGGGTGGAGACCGCGCCGCCGAGGGAGTTGCCGAAGAGGTGCACGGGCCCGCGCCCGGCGGCGTCGAGGTGGCGGATGACGACGCGGGCGAGCGCGGTCAGGGAGTAGTCGCGGTCGGCGGGCGGCGGGGACCAGCCGAAGCCCGGCAGGTCCAGGGCCTCGCCGTCGACGGTGTCGGCCAGCCGCGCCATCAGATCGGACCAGTTCTGCGAGGAACCGCCGAGTCCGTGCACGAACAGCGCGGGCGGCAACCCCTCCCGCTCCGGCGGGCGTACCCGGACGTTCAGTTCCAGTCCGGACAGCCGGACGGTGCGCAGCTGCTCTCCGTCGGCCACTCGGACCGCTCCCACCTGGGAAGACGGCTCGGGATTGGCCCGTACGCCCGGCAGCTCGGTCGAAGACATGGGGCAATGTTACGAGACGATCACGCCCGGCCTCTTGTGTTCGCCGTCACAGGTCTGCTCTGGCGGCTCCCCCGCGATCCTCCTAGGCTCGTAGTGAGTACGGCCGTGCTCGATCAGGCGGCGTGGAAGGCGAGGGGAGCGGCATGACTGTCGACCCTGCGGAACCGGACACTTTCCGGGAGCAGCTCCGAGAGGCCCTCGACGCGGAAGCGCCCGAGGCGGACGCGGCTGAGCAGCACACCGAGCTGCAGCCGAGCGAGGACGACCCGCTCACCTCCGTGGACGGGAGCGAAGCGGCCGACGGGGACGCCTTCGAGCAGGCGCGGGTGGTTCCCCTGGACGAGGACGACTACCGCTGACCAGCGCGTCAGACCGGTCCGTACCGCGAGAAAACTCGGATTGAACCCTCCAGATTCGGTTACCGAAAAGTACGATGGCGGCGCGGCGCAGATCGCACTGTGTTCTTAGAGAAAGTGGGAGGCGGCGTGACAGCCATCGAGCAGACGGAGGCAGCGCGTCCCCGGGGCACGCGACTGCCGCGCCGAGCCCGGCGCAACCAGCTGCTGGGCGCGGCCCAGGAGGTTTTCGTCGCGCACGGCTACCACGCGGCGGCCATGGACGACATCGCCGAGCGTGCGGGTGTCAGCAAGCCGGTGCTCTACCAGCACTTCCCCGGCAAGCTCGACCTCTACCTGGCGCTGCTGGACCAGCACTGCGAGGCGCTGCTGCTGGCCGTGCGCACCGCGCTCGCCTCGACGAGCGACAACAAGCTGCGCGTCGCCGCGACGATGGACGCCTACTTCGCGTACGTCGAGGACGAGGGCGGCGCCTTCCGCCTCGTCTTCGAGTCCGACCTGACGAACGAGCCGGCGGTGCGCGAGCGCGTCGACCGGGTCTCGCTCCAGTGCGCGGAGGCGATCTCGGACGTCATCGCGGAGGACACCGGCCTGTCGAAGGACGAGTCGATGCTCCTGGCCGTGGGCCTGGGCGGGGTGTCCCAGGTCGTGGCCCGGTACTGGCTGTCGAGCGAGAGCCCGGTCGCCCGCGACACCGCGGTCGGTCTGCTGACCTCGCTCGCCTGGCGCGGCATCGCCGGCTTCCCGCTGCACGCCGCCGAGGCCGGCCAGGCCTGACGGCGTCCGGCGGTGTCCGGCGCCGCCCGACCGCGCCTGACATGCCGATGTTCGCTGCGAGCGTGCTCGGAGCGCGGCGTGCGCGTCCCCTCTCCGGGCTAATGTGGTCCGGGTACGGCGCGGCTGATCGCGCGAACCGGACCGTCGGAGGGACAAAGCCGTGGAGGTCAAGATCGGCGTGCAGCACGCACCCCGGGAGATCGTGCTGGAGAGCGACCTGAGCGCCGAGGAGCTGGAGCGCATCGTCACCGCGGCGCTGTCCGGCTCGGCGCCGCTGCTGAGCCTGACCGACAACAAGGGCCGCAAGGTCCTCGTGCCGTCCGAGCGGCTCTCGTACGTGGATCTGGGCGAGCCCAGCGCGCGCAAGGTCGGTTTCGGAGCGCTCTGAGGAGTCGGCTGCAAAGCACCGAGAACACGGGAAACGGCCTGGTGGATGATTCCACCAGGCCGTTTCCTTGTCTTCCGCTTCGGGTAGGACCGCAGTTGAACCGGTTGCCTGACCTCGGGAGGGAAATCCATGCTGCTGATCGAAGTGCTCGGCTCCGCTCTGCTGGGCCTCGCCCTGTCCGCGGCGGCCGTGCGCCTGCTCGCGACCCGGCTGCCGGCTCCCGGAATCGTGCTGGTCAGCGGGATGCTCGGGGCGCTCTTCGGGGCGTATCTCACCCACACCGCGCTCGGCCCGGGCCACAACAACCTGCCCGCGGTCTTCGGCGGCGGGGTGCTGGTGTCGGCGGTCGTCCTGTCGCTGCTGCTGCGTCCCGCGGCGGGGGCCGGGAGGTCGCCCCAGAGGGCTCCGTTTTCACTTCCGTCGCGGGGGTGAACACCAACACCGCGAGTAGCCGTCTTCCGGAGCACGGCGTACGCCGGCCCCGGCGCGGAGTGTTTCCGCGCCGGGGCCGGCGTACGTACGGGCGGGGCTCAGGCGGCGAGGCCGAGCGCGGCCATCCGCTTGGTGTGCGCCTTCGTGATGCGGGTGAACATCTCGCCGACGGCGGCGAGGTCGAAACCGGCGGCCATGCCGTCCACGCCGCCGACCAGCATCGTGGAGAGCGCGTCACGCTCCGCGACCACGCGCTGGGCCTGCGAGAGGGCCTCGCCCATCAGCCGCCGGGCCCACAGCGCGAGCCGGCCGCCGCAGCGCGGATCGGCCTCGATCGCGGCGCGCACCTTCTCGACGGCGAAGTTGCCGTGGCCCGTGTCGTCGAGCACACCGAGGACGAGGGCGCGGGTGTCGGTGTCGAGGTGGCTGGCGACCTCGCGGTAGAAGTCACTGGCGATCGAGTCGCCGACGTACGCCTTGACCAGGCCTTCCAGCCAGTCCGAGGGTGCGGTCTGGCGGTGGAAGTCGTCGACGCCCTTGGCGAAGGGCTCCATCGCGGCGGTGGGCTCGACGTCGATCGCCGAGAGCCGGTCGCGCAGCCGCTCGAAGTGGTGGAACTCGGCGGAGGCCATCTTCGCGAGCTCGGCCTTGTCGTCAAGGGTGGGCGCGAGCTTCGCGTCCTCCGCCAGGCGCTCGAAGGCCGCGAGCTCTCCGTACGCGAGCGCGCCGAGCAGGTCCTCGACGGCGGCCCGGTACTGCGGCGAGGCGGAGGCGGTGGCCCAGTCCTGGGCTGCGATTCCGACCGCCTCGGCGGGGTTGCTGTCGTCGGCGGGCGATGCGTTTTCAACGGTCGACATGCACCGCACAATAGCCCGCCGAAAGGGCCCGCAAGGCACCGCCTCTTGTCGCAGTCAGCCCGTGTAAACGCGACTCCCAGGTGAATTCACCCAACACAGCTGCGCGAATCCGGGGTACAGTGGTAATGCGCCTGCCGAATACTCGGCGGGCCATCAGAATGAGGATGCCCGGTCGGTGGCCCGATCGGCTCCACCTGACCGCCCTCGGCGTGATGCGTACGTTCATGCGTACCGCGTCCCACGAGGGGCCCCCTCAGCGGCAGAAGCGCTTGAGCGAAGGCCAGTGGTCCCGCGCAGCTTTGTGTGGCGCCCCCGAACGTGGGGGCGCAGTACTGCAAGCCCGGCACGGTACGACCCCCCTCGCCGCCTCGCGCCGCGTCTCACAGAAGAGGCAGCACCCTGACTACGTTCCGAGACCTTGGGATCTTTCCCGAGACCGCCGAAGCCCTTGAGGCCGTCGGCATCGTGTCCCCCTTCCCGATCCAGGAGATGACCCTCCCCGTCGCCCTTTCCGGCACGGACGTCATCGGCCAGGCCAAGACCGGAACCGGCAAGACGCTCGGTTTCGGCCTTCCGCTGCTGGAGCGGGTCATCGTCCCCGCCGACGTCGAGGCCGGCCGGGCCACCCCCGACCAGCTGACCGACTCCCCGCAGGCCCTCGTGGTGGTTCCGACCCGCGAGCTGTGCACCCAGGTCACCAACGACCTCCTGACCGCGGGCAAGGTCCGCAACGTCCGCGTCCTCGCCATATACGGCGGCCGCGCGTACGAGCCCCAGGTCGAGGCGCTCAAGAAGGGCGTCGACGTCATCGTCGGCACCCCGGGCCGCCTCCTGGACCTGGCCGGGCAGAAGAAGCTCGACCTCTCCCGCGTCAAGGCCCTCGTCCTCGACGAGGCCGACGAGATGCTCGACCTGGGCTTCCTGCCCGACGTCGAGAAGATCATCAACTACCTGCCGCCGAAGCGTCAGACGATGCTGTTCTCGGCGACCATGCCGGGCGCGGTCATCGGACTGGCCCGCCGGTACATGACGCAGCCGACGCACATCCGCGCCACCTCCCCCGAGGGCGAGGGCGTGACGGTCGCCAACATCAAGCAGCACGTCTTCCGTGCGCACAACATGGACAAGCCGGAGCTCGTCTCCCGCATCCTGCAGGCCGAGGGCCGTGGCCTCGCCATGATCTTCTGCCGCACCAAGCGCACGGCGGCCGACATCGCCGAGCAGCTGGAGAAGCGCGGCTTCGCCTCCGGCGCCGTCCACGGCGACCTGGGCCAGGGCGCGCGCGAGCAGGCGCTGCGGGCGTTCCGCAACGGCAAGGTCGACGTGCTGGTCTGCACCGACGTCGCCGCGCGCGGCATCGACGTCGAGGGCGTCACGCACGTCATCAACTACCAGGCGCCCGAGGACGAGAAGACCTTCCTGCACCGCGTGGGCCGCACCGGCCGCGCGGGCAACAAGGGCATCGCCGTCACGCTCGTCGACTGGGACGACATCCCGCGCTGGCAGCTGATCAACAAGGCGCTGGAGCTGGACTTCCACGACCCGGTCGAGACGTACTCCACGTCCCCGCACCTGTTCGAGGAAATGAACATCCCGGCCGGCACCAAGGGCATCCTGCCGCGCGCCGAGCGCACCCGGGCCGGCCTGAAGGCCGAGAACCTGGAGGACCTGGGCGAGACCGGCGGCCGCGGTGGCCGTGGCGGCCGCGGCCCGGCCGCCGCCGCGCCGGTCGCGGAGGAGCGTCCCGCGCGCACCCGTACGCCGCGTCAGCGCCGCCGTACCCGCGGTGGTTCGGAGCTGGGCTCCGAGGCCGCCGTCGTCGCCGCTCCGGTGACCCCGGCGGTCGAGGCTCCCGAGGCGCCGGCCGCCGACGAGCCGCGCAGGCCGCGCCGTCGCCGTACCCGTGCGTCGGCTCCGGGCACGCTGGTCGAGGCCGCCCCGGCCGTGGTGGCTCCGGCCGCCCCGGTCGTCGAGCCGGACTTCCAGATGGCCCCGCCGGTGGAGCCCGTCCGGGCCCGCCGCACCCGGACCCGCAAGGCTCCGGTCGCCGAGGTCGTGGCGCAGGCCCCCGTGGTGGAGGTTCCGGCCCCGGCCGTCGCCGCCGTCGCCGTTGCCGAGGAGGCTCCGGTCAAGCCGAAGCGGACCCGGACCCGCAAGGTCGCCGAGGCCGCGCCGGTCGAGGCCGCCGCGGTCGACGCCGTCGCCGACGAGGCTCCGGTCAAGCCGAAGCGCACCCGGACCCGCAAGGTCGCCGAGGCCGCCCCCGTCGAGGCCGCTGCCGCCGCCGAGGAGGCCCCGGTCAAGCCGAAGCGCACGCGGACCCGCAAGGTCGCCGAGGCCGCGCCGGAGGCGTAACCCCGCTCGCATGATGGCCCCGATCCCCTTTTCCAGGGGGTCGGGGCCTTCTGCGTACTTCCCTACGGGCCGGTAACCTCGGGACATGAGCAAGCCGCCGCGCCTCACACTGCCCTCCGACGCCCGCGCGTACCTCCTGGCCACCGCACGGGGCGAGTTCGCCGTGCACGAGGCCGGTGCGCCGGTGCGCGGCACCGCCCTCCTGGTGCCCGGGTACACGGGCAGCAAGGAGGACTTCATCGGGATGCTGGAGCCGCTGGCGGCGGCCGGCTACCGGGTGGTCGCGGTCGACGGGCGCGGCCAGCACGAGAGCCCGGGCCCGCGCGAGGAGTCCGCGTACACGCTGGACGAGCTGGCCCGGGACGTGCTCGCCCAGGCCGGCGCCCTCGGCGCCGCCGGCCCGCTGCACCTGCTCGGCCACTCGCTCGGCGGGCTGGTCGTCCGGACGGCCGTGGTGCGCGATCCGGCCCCGTTCGCGAGCCTCGCGCTGCTGAGCACCGGCCCCGGAGCCGTCTGCGAGGACCAGCGCGGCCGGACGAAGCTGCTGGTCGCCGCGTTGGAGGCGATGGGGGACGACATGCCGGCCATCTGGGCGGCCATGCGCGCCCAGGACCCTCGGGACGCCGCCGCGGACTCCCCCGAGATGCTGGAGTTCCTGCGCGGGCGGTGGCTGGCCACGGTCCCGGAGCAGCTGATCGGCACCGGCCGGGCGCTGATATCGGAGCCCGACCGGATCGACGACCTGGTGCGGGTGGCCCCGGAGCTGCCGAAGCTGGTGCTGTCGGGGGTCAGCGACCCGGTCTGGCCGGTGTCCGCGATGGACGACATGGCCCGGCGCCTCGGCGCGGGGCGGGTGGTGATCCCGGGTACGGAGCACTCGCCGAACGCCGAGGAGCCGGCCGCGACGGCGGCGGCGCTGGCCGCGTTCTGGGAGGCCTCCGCGCGGTGACGCCGTCCGGTCGTTAGCCCCGGTAGTTAGTCAGTGAAAAAATTTCCTTAGCGTAGGGAATGTTTGCGCCTTACACTTCGTTGAACCCTGTGTATGGAGAACACTGACGAAGGGAGAAGCCCGTGCGCTTCGAGATTCTGCGCCTGGACGATGTCGACGGAACCGCCGTGGACAGCACCGTCGTGGACGCGGCCTCCGTCAACCGGATCGTGCAGCAGGCGGCCGCGATCGGCCAGCGCATTCTGATCCGACCGGCCGAGAGTGCGTCCTCCTGACACCTCGTGAAAACGTCGAACGCCCCCGCGACCCGAAGGTCGCGGGGGCGTTCGTGTGTCCGGCCGCAGGTCAGGAGGTGTGGATGACCTGGAGCACGCCGTTGATGATCTGCTGGACGGCGATCGCGGAGAGCATCATGCCCGCCAGCCGCGTCACGAGCACGACACCGCCGTCCTTGATGACCCGGATGATCACGAGCGAGTAGCGCATCGTCACCCACAGCACGACGTGCATGGCGGCGATCGCGGCCCAGACCGAGACCTGGCCGGAGAACCCGTCGGCCTTCTGGACGGCGAGGATCACGGAGACGATGGCGCCGGGCCCGGCGAGCAGCGGCATGCCGAGCGGGACGAGCGCGACGTTGACGTCCTTGGTCTGCTTCGGCTCGTCGGTCTTGCCGGTGAGCAGGTCGAGCGCGATCAGCAGGAGCAGCAGACCGCCGGCGATCATCAGCGCCGGGACGGAGACGTGCAGGTAGTCCAGGATCTGCTGGCCGCAGATGCCGAAGACGGCGATGACGCCGAAGGCCACGCACACGGCCTGCCAGGCCATGCGGCGCTGGACTTTGGCGGGCCGGCCGGAGGTCAGCGCGAGAAAGATCGGCGTGATGCCCGGCGGGTCCATAATCACAAAAAGCGTGAGAAAAAGGGATCCGAAGACGGCGAAGTCAAACACAGTGATGCCTTGCAGGAGAGAGGGGTGTGCACAACAGGGCGAGCCCCGCGGGATGGGGGAAGCGGGGAAAAGCGGCCAGGGGCGGGAATTACCGCCCGGTGCTTCCGCCCGCGCCGGGGACGGGGAAGGCCCCGGTGGCGCGGCGCGTGATCTCGCCGTAGATCTCGGGGTCGGTGGTGTGCTCCCCGAGGCGACAGGTCTTGCGGCTGCCGTGGTAGTCGCTGGACCCGGTGGTCAGCAGACCGAGGTCGCCGGCCAGGCCGCGGAGCCGGGCGCGCGTGTCGGTGTCGTGGTCCATGTGGTCGACCTCGATGCCGTCGAGACCGGCGGCGGCGAGGGCGCCCAGCGCGGCCTCGGGAACGCACCGGCCGCGCTTGACGGCGGCCGGGTGCGCGAAGACGGTGACCCCGCCGGCCGCCTTCACCAGGCGGATGGCGTCGAACGGGTCGAGCTCGTGCTTCTCGGCGTACGCGCGGCCGCCGTCGGCGAGCCAGGCGGGGGTGAAGGCGTCGGAGACGCTGCGTACGACGCCCAGCTCCACCAGCGCGGTCGCGATGTGCGGCCGCCCGACGGAGCCGTCGCCGGCGATCCGGGCGACGTGCTCCCAGGTGATGTCCACGCCGAGGTCGCGCAGCTTGGCCACCATGGCCCGGGCGCGCGGGACGCGGTCGTCGCGGACGAGCTCCCGCTCCCGGGCGAGCTCGGGCTCGTCGGGGTCGAAGAGGTACGCGAGCATGTGCAGCCCGATGCCGTCGAGCCGGCAGGACAGCTCGGCGCCGGTCACCAGGGTCAGGCCCGCCGGGATCCCTTGGAGCGCCGCGATGGCCTCGGCGTATCCGCCGACGGTGTCGTGGTCGGTCAGCGCGACGACGTCCAGCCCGGCGGCGGCGGCATTGCGCACCAGCTCGGCGGGGCTGTCGGTTCCGTCGGAAGCCGTGGAGTGGGCGTGCAGGTCGATGCGCACAGCCGAGCTCCATGGTTTCGCGCGTACGGGGGGACACCCCAGGATACCCGCGCCCCGGACCCCCGCTCCGCCGCGACCTAGGCCGGTCCGAGGATGCGGGGGCTCAGGGCGCCGCAGGGGAGGAGTTCGACCTCCGCGCCCGCGTCGCGCAGGTCCGTCAGGACGAGTTCGTCGTACATCAGCAGGCCCGACTGCTCCGGCCAGACGACCGCCCACAGCCACAGGCCCCGCGCCTCGCCCGCGAACACGGCGCGGTCGTCGGGGGTGTCGGTGACGTGCCACAGCGGGGTGGGGCGGCCCGCCGCGACCACCTTGGCGTGCGGCGGGGACGAGACGTTGATGTACGAGCCCGGGTCCGGGCCGTCGATGCCCGCGTACCGCGCGCCCAGGCCGACGCCGAGCTCCTCGGCGACCAGCAGCAGCTCCCCGATGCCGCCCAGCGGCCCGGGGCCCGAACAGGCCACGGCCGTGGCCCGGCCCCCGCTGCGGTCGTCACCCGCCGAGGCGACCCCGGTGAACAGCCAGCCCACCGGGAGCGGCCACGGCATCCACACCGGCACCTGCGCCCGGTGCACCACCACGCTCAGGCCCTCGACGCTCGGCGGGATCACGGGTTGCAAGGGGTGGACCGTACCGTGCACCGCGCACTGCCAGGAGTCGGCGAACAGACCGGGCGCCCTGACCCGGCCACCGCACTTCGGGCAACTTGGTTCGCCCCTCATAGGAAGCCACGCTCCTCCCCGCCGCGCGCCCCGTCAAGACGCGATCACCCGTCCGGGCGGTCAGTCCAGCGCGACGGCCGTACGCAGAGGGTCCCGCAGATCCGTGCCGCGCGCGAGCCAGCGTTCCTGGAGCGCCGCCGCGCCGTGCACCCGCTTCCAGGCGGCCTCGTTGGCCGTCATGGGGAGGAGGGGGAAGAAGAGCACCGGGTCCATGGGCTCGGCCAGCTCCAGGTCCGCCACCAGACCGCCCGGCTCGCCGACGAGCACCGAGGTGAACGCGGCGCCCTCCCAGAGCGGTTCGCCCACGTCGAGCGAGGCGCCGGGGGCCACGACGAGCCCCTCCACCTGCGGGGAGGCGCCCAGCACCGCGAGCGGGCGCAGCACCCGGTCGGTGGGGGCCAGTCCGCCCCGCACGGTCAGCACCAGTTCGGCGCGCGGGCCGCGCACCGGGTCGGCGACCACGGCGGTCGGGTCGGTCATGGGCTGTGCGGACATCCCGAGGGTCGCGTAGCGCACGAGGTCGCCCTCGACGAAGCGGAGTACCTCGATGCGGTCGGTGCCGAGGAAGGTGACGGCCGCGCGGGCGTCGGGGTCACCGAACGCGTCGCGCAGCCGGGCTTCCACAAGGGCCAGAATTTCTGCCATGGAACGAGCATAGAACTCGTATCCCCCGGGTAAAGGGCGGCTCTTGACCATCCGTCGGCTGATAGTGTTGACAGCTGGTTCAGGCCGCGTGCAGAAGCCCGTTGTCAAGGCTGTGAACGACAGGACGTCCCTCACGGGGGACCGGCCGGAGGAGGTGGGGCTGCGATGGATCGAAGTCGATCGTGCAGTACCAATCGCTCTTCCACTTCCACGACGGGCGCATTGCGGCCCCTCTGATCCCTCGATCAGTAGAAGAGCGACGGCAGACCTTTGTCCTCCCGTCCTGCTCCTTCCGTCTGCCCGGGCCTGCCCGCCCGCGGTGCGGAAGGCCTCCCACCCGTACGGTCCGCAGCCGTGCGTGCGAAGGAGCCTGCGATGTCGATGCTGCCCTACCTCCGTGCCGCCGTACGTCCCGCGCTGCGCCGGTCCACTCCCGCACAGCCCGGCTACGACGCCACCCGTGACCCGTCCGCGAGCAGCGCGGTCGTCGACTGCGCCGTGTACCGCGACGGCCGGCGCCTGCTGGGATCCGACCGGCTGACGCCCCGTGAGGCGATGCGCCGGGTCCGCGAGGACGGCGGTTTCGCGTGGATCGGCCTGCACGAGCCGACCGAGGGCGAGTTCGCCGGGATCGCCGCCATCTTCGGGCTGCACCCGCTGGCCGTGGAGGACGCGGTGCACGCGCACCAGCGGCCGAAGCTGGAGCGCTACGACGACACCCTCTTCACCGTCTTCAAGACCATCCACTACGTGGAGCACGCCGAACTCACCGCCACCAGCGAGGTGGTGGAGACCGGCGAGGTGATGTGCTTCACCGGCCCCGACTTCGTCATCACCGTCCGGCACGGCGGCCAGGGCTCCCTCAAGGGGCTGCGCCGCCGCCTCCAGGACGACCCCGCCCTGCTGTCGAAGGGCCCCTCTTCGGTCCTGCACTCCCTCGCCGACCACGTCGTCGACGGCTACATCGCGGTGGCCGCGGCCGTGCAGGACGACATCGACGAGGTGGAGAGCGAGGTCTTCGCCGCCCCCGCCAAGGGCGCCGCGCGCGGCGGCGACGCGGGCCGGATCTACCAGCTCAAGCGCGAGGTGCTGGAGTTCAAGCGGGCCGTCTCCCCGCTGCTGCGGCCCATGGAGCTGCTGAGCGAGCGCCCGATGCGGCTGGTGGACCCGGACATCCAGAAGTACTTCCGTGACGTCGCCGACCACCTGGCGCGGGTGCACGAGCAGGTCGTCGGCTTCGATGAGCTGCTGAACTCGATCCTCCAGGCCAATCTCGCGCAGGCGACCGTCGCGCAGAACGAGGACATGCGCAAGATCACCTCCTGGGCGGCGATCATCGCCGTGCCCACGATGATCTGCGGGGTGTACGGCATGAACTTCGAGCACATGCCGGAGCTCCACTGGCGCTACGGCTACCCCATGGTGATGGCCGCGATCGCCGCGTCCTGCTTCACCATCCACCGCTCGCTGCGCCGCCACGGCTGGCTCTGAGCGCCCCGGGGGCACCCCCTACGCTGTGCGCATGACTCTCAGCACGCTCGATCTGGCCCTCGTCGAGGAGGCCACGAAGAAGTCCGGCCTCATCTGGGTCCGGGGCGCCGGGGCCGACCGGGCCCTGTGGCACGCCTGGCTGGACGGCGCCGCGCACGTGCTGGGCGACGGGCCCGGGGAGCAGCCGTTCCCGGGGCTCGCGGACGGCGCGGCCGCCGAGGTCACCGTGCGCAGCAAGGACAAGGGCGGGCGGCTGGTCGCCTGGACGGCGGCGGTACGGGAACTCCCGCCCCGGGGCGAGGAATGGGAGGCCGCGGTCGCCGAGCTCAAGGGCAAGCGGCTGAACGCCCCCGACTCGGAGACGATGACGGACCGGTGGGCGCGCGAGTGCCGGCTGCTGCGCCTGGAGCCGGTCGCGGTCGCCGCCGGTCTGCCGGACGGCTCGCTGGCCGCGGCCCCGCTGGAGTCCCCCGCGATCACCCGCGAGCCGGTTCCTGCGGGCCTGCCGAAGCTGCTGCTGAAGCGGAGGAAGACGGCCCGCTGAGACCCGGGGCGCCGGACGCCGGCCCGCTGAGACCCCGGGCGCCGGCCACGGCGCCCGCGCGGATCCCCGTACGTCAGGGCTTGCCCGGGTCGCTGCCCTGCCCGGAGCCCTTCGGCGCGGGCGAGGCCCCGCCGCCGGTGTTCTGGCCCTTGGTCGTCGGCAGCTGGGAGCCGTAGTCGACGGTCTCGTCCTGGGCGGGCGCCGCCAGAGGGAAGGTTTTGCCCCACTCCCCGAGCTCCACCCGCCCGGCGCCGCCGGCCCGCTCCATCAGCAGCGGGTACGGGGTGCCCTCCAGGGAGACCGACAGCTTGCCGCCCTTGCCCTGGTCCCCGGTGAGCTGCACCGCCCGGGTGTGCCCGACCTTGGCGTACTCCTCGTTCTTGGCGACCTTGCCGTCCAGCGTGAGCAGCACGTCCAGCAGCACGTCCATGTCGGTGAAGCCGCGGAACTGCTTGTACGAGGGGTCGTTCGCGGGCACCTTCACGTACTTGTCGCCGAGCTTCCCGGCGGAGTCGGACTGCCCCCAGAACGCGGCGTCGGCCTTCAGGTAGAGCTGCTCGCCCACCCGCAGCAGCCGGAAGGTGTTCTCCTTCGACTTCACCTCGCCCGAGCCGCCGTCGGCGCCCAGCCTCATGTCCAGGGTGAAGGTTCCGCCGCCGCTGACCAGCGTGCCGGACAGGTGCACGGCGTCGGCGGCGGTGGCCGCCTCCTTCGCCTTGCCCGCGATCTTGTCGGCGGGGAGCTTGCCGACCCCGTTGGTGCCCTCGTCCGGATCCGCTCCACAGCCCGTGCCGGCGACGGCGAGGCCCGCGCACAGGGCGCCGGCGAACGCGGCCCGGCGCAGCCGGGCGACAAGGGAGTACGCGGTCACGAGCTGGTGCCTCTCGTCGGTTCCGTGGGCAGCAGGCAGCGTACCCGGCCGCGCGGCGCGGCCCGCTCCCGGCCGGGGTGGCCCGGTGGGACACCTGGGCGGCCGCCCCACCAGGGCGGCCCGGCGGGGCACGGGCTAGCCTGAGGCACGGCAGGACTGGTGATGAACGCTCTAGGAGGCGCTCGGATGGCTGCAGGCGCCCCGCGGATCTTCGTCTCGCATCTGTCGGGTGTGCCGGTGTTCGACCCCAACGGCGACCAGGTCGGCCGGGTCCGCGACCTCGTCGCGATGCTGCGCGTCGGCGGCCGCCCGCCGCGGCTGTTGGGCCTGGTGGTCGAGGTGGTCAGCCGGCGCCGGATCTTCGTCCCCATGACCCGCGTGACGGGCGTGGAGTCCGGGCAGGTCATCACCACCGGCGTGGTGAACATGCGGCGCTTCGAGCAGCGCCCCACCGAGCGGCTCGTCCTCGGCGAACTGCTGGACCGCCGGGTGACGCTGGTCGCCACGGGCGAGGAGGTCAGCGTCCTGGACGTGGCCATCCAGCAGCTGCCGGCCCGCCGCGACTGGGAGATCGACCGGATCTTCGTGCGCAAGGGCAAGGGCGGCGCGCTGCGCCGGCGCGGCGAGACCCTGACGGTGGAGTGGTCGGCGGTGACCGGCTTCTCGCTGGAGGAGCACGGGCAGGGCGCCGAGAACCTGGTCGCCACCTTCGAGCAGATGCGCCCGGCCGACGTGGCGAACGTCCTGCACCACCTGACGCCGAAGCGGCGCGCCGAGGTGGCCAACGCCCTCGACGACGACCGGCTCGCGGACGTCCTGGAGGAGCTGCCCGAGGACGAGCAGGTGGAGATCCTCGGCAAGCTGAAGGAGGAGCGCGCCGCCGACGTCCTGGAGGCGATGGACCCGGACGACGCGGCCGACCTGCTCTCCGAGCTGCCCGAGGACGACAAGGAACGGCTGCTGACCCTGATGCGGCCGGACGACGCGGCCGACGTGCGCCGCCTGCTGGAGTACGAGGAGAACACCGCGGGCGGTCTGATGACCACCGAGCCGATCGTGCTGCGGCCGGACGCCACCGTCGCGGACGCGCTGGCGCGCGTACGGCAGTCGGACCTGTCGCCGGCGCTCGCGGCGCAGGTGTACGTGTGCCGCCCGCCGGACGAGACGCCGACCGGCAAGTACCTGGGCACGGTGCACTTCCAGCGGCTGCTGCGCGATCCGCCGTTCACCCTCGTCAGCTCGATCGTGGACACCGACCTGCCGCCGCTGCGGCCGGACGCCTCGCTCCCGGTGGTGACCGGCTACCTCGCCGCGTACAACATGGTCGCGGTGCCGGTCGTCGACGAGAGCGGCTCGCTGCTGGGCGCGGTGACCGTGGACGACGTACTGGACCACCTGCTGCCCGACGACTGGCGGGAGACGGACTTCCACTCCGAGGAGGTTCCCGATGGGCGCTGAACGACGGCGCGACCCGGCGCGCGAGGGACGCCGCGAGCAGGCCCGCGTACGGCGCGAGCTGGCCCGCGAGCACGCCCGGGAGTACTCGCGCGAGCACGGGCTCTCGGGGCGCGAGGAGGAGGTCGCCGAGCGGCTGCGGGCCAAGGCGGCCGGCTCCGGGGCCGGGTCGAGCGCGCTGACCCGCTCGCCGCGGGGGCGCCTGGACCAGCCGCGGGCCGACCGGAGGCGGCTGCTCCCGGTGTACGACCCGGAGGCCTTCGGGCGGCTGTCGGAGCGGGTGGCGCGGTTCCTCGGCACGGGCCGGTTCATCGTCTACATGACCCTGGTCATCATCGTCTGGGTGCTGTGGAACATCTTCGCGCCGGACGACCTGCGGTTCGACGAGTACCCCTTCATCTTCCTGACGCTGATGCTGTCCCTCCAGGCCTCGTACGCGGCCCCGCTGATCCTGCTCGCGCAGAACCGGCAGGACGACCGCGACCGCGTCAACCTGGAGCAGGACCGCAAGCAGAACGAGCGCTCCATCGCCGACACCGAGTACCTGACCCGGGAGATCGCCTCGCTGCGCATGGGCCTGGGCGAGGTCGCGACGCGCGACTGGATCAGGTCGGAGTTCCAGGACCTGATCAAGGAGATGGACGAGCGGCGGCTATTCCCGAAGGAACGTGACGAAGGTGACCGCTGACAGGCTTTCCTGACGCCTGCTACCGAGCCGTACCATCGGGACATGGCTACCGACACAAGCTCCGCCGCCGTGCCTGAGCAGGACGCGATCCTGGACGCGCTGGCGACGGTGAACGACCCCGAGATCCACCGGCCGATCACCGAACTCGGCATGGTCAAATCGGTGGAGATCGGCGAGGGCGGCGCGGTCGCCGTCACGGTCTACCTCACGGTGTCGGGCTGCCCCATGCGCGAGACCATCACCAAGAACGTCACCGAGGCCGTCGAGAAGGTCGCCGGTGTCACCTCGGTCGCCGTCACCCTCGACGTGATGAGCGACGAGCAGCGCAAGGACCTGGCGGCCACGCTGCGCGGCGGCACCGCCGAGCGCGAGGTGCCCTTCGCCAAGCCGGGCTCGCTGACCCGTGTGTACGCGGTCGCGTCCGGCAAGGGCGGCGTCGGCAAGTCGTCGGTGACGGTGAACCTGGCCGCGGCCATGGCGGCGGACGGCCTCAAGGTCGGCGTCGTCGACGCGGACATCTACGGCCACAGCGTGCCGCGCATGCTGGGTGTGGACGGCCGTCCCACCCAGGTCGAGAACATGATCATGCCGCCGTCGGCGCACGGCGTGAAGGTCATCTCCATCGGCATGTTCACCCCGGGCAACGCGCCGGTGGTGTGGCGCGGCCCGATGCTGCACCGCGCGCTCCAGCAGTTCCTGGCCGACGTGTTCTGGGGCGACCTGGACGTGCTGCTCCTCGACCTGCCGCCGGGCACGGGTGACATCGCGATCTCCGTGGCCCAGCTCGTGCCGAACGCGGAGATCCTGGTCGTGACCACCCCGCAGCAGGCCGCGGCCGAGGTCGCGGAGCGGGCCGGCTCGATCGCCGTGCAGACCCACCAGAAGATCGTCGGCGTGGTCGAGAACATGTCCGGCCTGCCGTGCCCGCACTGCGACGAGATGGTCGACGTGTTCGGCTCCGGCGGTGGCCAGAAGGTCGCCGACGGGCTGACCAAGACGGTCGGTGCGACGGTGCCGGTGCTGGGCTCGATCCCGATCGACGTACGGCTGCGCGAGGGCGGCGACGAGGGCAAGCCGGTCGTGCTGTCCGACCCGGACTCCCCCGCCGGCGCGGCGCTGCGCACGATCGCGGGCAAGCTGGGCGGCCGCGCCCGCGGCCTGTCGGGCATGTCCCTGGGCATCACCCCGCGCAACAAGTTCTGACGCCCCACCGGCCCGCGCGGGCCGTACAGCGTGAAGGGCACCGCCGACCGGGCGGTGCCCTTTTCCGTACCCGCGCCCCGCTACTCGTACGTGGTCAGGTCGCCGATGACCGAGAAGCCGATCCCGTACGCGCTCATGCCCCGCCCGTACGCGCCCAGGTGCACCCCGCCCGGGGCGGAGCCGGCGAGGACCCAGCCGAACTCGGACTCGCGGTAGTGGAACGGCGTCGGCTCCCCGTCGACCGGGAGCGACAGCGTCGACCAGTCGTCCCCGCCGAGGTCGTCCGCGAGCTCCCACGCGGCCTCGGTCTGCTGGTCGAGCCACTCGTTGCGCAGGCCGTGGTCCATCTGGCCGGGCCAGCTGTAGGACAGCAGGCCCGAGCCGGCCAGCCATGCCGCCGAGGAGACCGAGGTGGCCTCCAGGACTCCGGTGCCGTCGCCGCTGCGGCGCAGCGGGTTGCTGGCGACGGTGACGACCACCGCGAAGCGTTCCTTCTCCCCGGTGGCGAGCTCGCCGCGCGCGGAGGGCTCGTCCCCGTGGCCGGTGGAGCCGTGCTCCACGGTGCCGTCGGCGGCGGCGGCGACCTGCATGAGCCAGCGGGGGCCGGTGAAGGCCCCGTCCAGCCCGTACCAGGGGAAGTCGGCCCGCAGGTACCCCTGGGCCGTCCGGCGGGCCGCCGGAACGGGCACGGCGGCTTCCAGGGGCACGCCCGGCGCGGGGGTCTGCGGGGGTGCGGCAGCGGGGGCAGGTGCTTCGGCGGGCTGTACGCCTACCCGGCTACTGCTCGTCGTCTCCATCTGAGCGGCCTCTCGTTCCGTGGGGTCCGGAACGGGGCTCCCCCACGCTTTCCTGCGTCCGGACAGATGGAGGATAGCCATCCGACCGCGGATCGCCGGGCAGGCCGGGAACTCAGGTGGCGTCGGCGTCGAAGGGGGTACGGGCCTCGGGGGCCGGGGCGGCGGGCTTCTTGAGGAGGTCCGGGCCGGTGGAAGCGGCGGCGGCGCCCGGCGTGGCGGCGGCCGGCGCGGACTCCGGCTCCCTGCCGTTGACCGCGTCGGTGACCTCGTTCAGTTCCTTGCGGAGGTCGAAGCTGCTGCGGAGCTCCTTGAGGTCCTCGTTCTCGCCCATCTGCTTGCGGATGAACGTCTTGGGGTTCAGGTCCTCGAACTCGAAGTCCTTGAACTCCGGCCCGAGCTCCGAGCGGATGTCCTGCTTGGCGCTGTCGGAGAACGCGCGGATCTTCCGGATGAACCCGGTGACGTCCTGGATGACCTTGGGGAGCTTGTCCGGTCCGAAAACGAGGATGGCCAGCACCACGATCGTGACCAGCTCAAGGCCGCCTATGTCGTTGAACACCCTGCCGCTCCTCGAATCTCTCCACGTCCGGCCCCGACCACGGTACCCGCCGTTCTCGCCGGGCCACTACACGCGAATGGTCCCGAAAGTCGTTTCCCGACCGGAGTTCGGCCGGAAGGTGTCGTTCCGGCGCGTCAGGCCCCGCTCGACGATCCCAGCACCACATTCAGGGTGTGCTCCCGGCCCTCCCGCAGGACCGTCAGCTTCAGCGCGTCGCCCGGGCGGTGCGCCCGGATCTTGATGATCAGCTCGTCGCCGCCGTGGACCCGCTGCCCGTCCACCTTGGTGATCACGTCGCCCGGCCTGATCCCGGCGCGCGCCCCGGGGCCGGGAGGGACGGCGGACGCGCCGTCGTCGCCCTTGGCGGCGACGCGGGCACCGTCGCCGGTGTACTGCATGTCGAGGGTGACCCCGATGACGGGGTGGGTGGCGTGGCCGGTGCGGATCAGTTCCTCGGCGACGCGCTTGCCCTGGTTGACCGGGATGGCGAAGCCGAGGCCGATGCTGCCGCTCTGCCGCGCCCCGTCCTTGCCGTCCTGGCCCTCGTCGGCGCCCCGGATCGCGCTGTTGATGCCGATCACGTGCGCCTGGGCGTCGAGGAGCGGGCCGCCGGAGTTGCCGGGGTTGATGGGGGCGTCGGTCTGGAGCGCGTCGACGTAGCTGACGTCGCCGCCGTCGCCCTTGTCGCCGCCCGCGGTGATGGGGCGGCCCGTGGCGCTGATGATGCCGGCGGTGACGGTGTTGGAGAGGTCGAAGGGCGCCCCGATGGCCACCACCGGGTCGCCGACCTTCACGTTCTCGGAGTTGCCGAGCGTCAGCGGCCGCAGGCCCCGGACTCCGGTCACCTTGACCACGGCCAGGTCGTAGCCGCTGTCGCGGCCGACGAGTTCGGCGCCGACGCTCTCGCCGGTGCTGAAGGTGACCGTTATCCGCTTGGCGTCGGCGACCACGTGGTTGTTGGTGAGGATGTGGCCCTGCGGGTCGAGGACGAAGCCGGTTCCGGTGCCGCTGCCCCCGCCGCCGCTGACGTGCAGGGTGACCACGCCCGGCAGGGCGCCGGCGGCGATCCCGGCGACGCTCTCGGGAGCGCGGTCCCTGCTGACCGCGGCGGCCTGGGGGAGCTCCAGCCGGGTGCTGCTGCGGCGCTCGGCGAGGACACCGAGGTAGCCGCCGGTACCGCCGGCGAGCAGGGCGGCGCCCAGGCTGATCGCGACGACCTGCCAGATCCGGATCCCGCGCGGCACCTTGCCGGTGTCCACGACGTGCAGCGGGCGGACGGCCCAGGGGTCGTAGCGCGGCCCGGAACCCGCCTCCGTCCCCGGCTCCGACGGGTCCGGGGAGGACGCTCCCGCGCCTCCCGCGCCTCCCGCGGCGGTGTCACCCTCGGCGTGCGGGCGCGGGGCCGGTACCCCGTCGCGGCGCGCGTCCGCCAGCCCGTCGGGCCGGCTCCACCACAGCGTGGCCGGATCGGTCTGCTGGCTGTCGGACATGGGCGCTCCCCGCGTACCTGGCGCACCGCCCGGGCGGCGCATCTGCCCCAGATTCAACCAGGTCCGCGCCCCCGCCGGGGGCCCACCCCGTCAGCGGGACAGGGACACGGGCCGGGCCGACGGGGTCTGCGAGGGCCGGACCGGCGGCTGTGGTCCGCCGGGCCGCAGGCCGGGCAGCGCCACGCTCGGGGTGGGCAGCCGGTCCAGGATGACGGCATCGGTCACCGACACGGCGGGACCGGGCCGCGTGGCGGGTACGTCACCGCGCACCTGGGGCTCGACGGTCTCGATCGGCAGGGTGCCGCCGAGCGCGAGCGCGGCCAGCGACACCGCTCCGGCCGCGACGAACGCGAAGCGGCGCCGGGAGCGGCCCACCTCGTGGATGCGGAAGCCCTCGCGCGGCATCGCCGCCGCGGCGTACCCGAAGGTGGCGAAGGGGTCGGAGCGGGCCGGGGAACCCGGACCGGAAGCGCCGGGCGGGCCGTGGGAAAGGGCGGAACCGGCGGAGCCGACCTGGCCGGGCAGCCCGGAGGAACCGTCGAGGTCCCCGCCCGGCAGGCCCTGGAGCCGGGCCAGCAGCCCGGCGGACAGCGGCGGTGGCGCGCTCTCCACGAACAGCGTCTTCAGACGGCGCTGTGCGTCGGCCTCGGCTTTGCACTTGGCGCAGGTGGCCAGGTGGGCCAGTACCCGCTCGCGCGCGTCATGGCTGAGTTCCCCGTCCACCAGGGCGGCGAGGCGGTCGCCCAGGTGCTGTTCGGCGGGGGTCGGACTGGCTCCGCTCACTCGGCTCCGCCCTCTCCCCCGGCGCCCGGGGCACCCACGGCCGCGCCCGCCAGCGCGCGCTGCTCCGCGCGGGCCTGCGGGGACCGGTGCTTGAGCGCCTTGCGCAGGTGGGAACGGCCCCGGTGGATACGGCTGCGCACGGTGCCGAGCTTCACGCCGAGGGTGGCGGCGATCTCCTCGTAGGACAGGCCCTCGATGTCGCACAGCACCACGGCCGCGCGGAACTCGGGCGCGAGGGTGTCCAGCGCCTGCTGCACGTCCGCGTCGAAGTGGGTGTCGTGCAGCACTTGCTGCGGGGAGGGCTCGCGGCTCGGCAGCCGCTCGGCCGCGTCGTCGCCGAGGGCGTCGAAACGGATCCGCTGCTTGCGGCGCACCATGTCGAGGAACAGGTTCGTGGTGATCCGGTGCAGCCAGCCCTCGAAGGTGCCGGGCGTGTAGGTGGACAGCGAGCGGAAGACGCGGACGAAGACTTCCTGCGTCAGGTCCTCGGCATCGTGCTGGTTACCCGTCAGACGGTAGGCAAGGCGGTAGACCCGCGCGCTGTGCGTGCTGACGATCTCCTCCCAGGAAGGAGGGGTCCACGCCTGCGAGCCCGCATCGGTGGCGAAGGTCGCGGTGGTTGCGGTGGCGGTGTGGAAGCGGTCAGCAATGTAGGTCACGGATTTCGGCTCACCCGATGACCAGAAGAGGCGTTTCAACACGCCCCCACGATCCACAGGCGCAGCCGCACCTCCCCTGTCGGCTCTGGTGGTGTCCAGTGGAGTCCCTACCATAGCCACCCCCTCCGTCAGCTTGGGATAAGTGTTTTTGCAGTAACTTTGCACGGGCATTCAGTTCCCCGACGGCCCCGGACCGGCGATCTGCCCGGCACCGTCCCTGTCTATCCCTCATCCATCCGGCGTCTCTCCTTCACAACGCCCGGTCCCATCTGCGGGTTCCCGACGTCAGCGGATACAGTCACCGTTGCGCCAACTATGGGGACAGGAGAGGGTCATTAGCGGCAACCGGCAGACGAGCTGGGCGTTCGCCGACGCGTTTGTCGCCGAGGACGACGCTCTGCGATGGGCCCGCGACCGGTCCAGGGAAGCGGGCCTGCGCTCCGTCTCCCCCGGCACCGGTGCCGCGCTGCGCCTGCTCGCCGCCACCGCGGACGCCAAGGCGGTCGCGGAGATCGGCACCGGAACCGGCGTCTCCGGCATCCACCTCCTCCACGGGATGCGCCCCGACGGGGTGCTCACCACCGTGGATCCCGAGCCCGACCGGCAGGCCTTCGCCCGCCAGGCCTTCCGCGCCGCCGGCTTCGCGGGCAACCGCGCCCGCTTCATCCCCGGCCGTGCGCTCGACGTCCTGCCCCGGCTCGCGGACGGCGGGTACGACCTCGTCTTCTGCGACGGGGACCCCACCGAGTCCCTCGACTACCTCGCCGAATCGTTGCGCCTGCTGCGCCCCGGCGGGCTGGTCTGCTTCGAGGGCGTCTTCTCCGACGGCCAGACGGTCGACTCCACCGCCCAGGCCGTCGAGGTGCTCCGCGTCCGCGAGCTGCTGCGCGCCGTCCGCGAGAGCCCGGTCCTGGAGGCGGCGCTGCTCCCGGTGGGCGACGGCCTGCTCTGCGTGGTCCGGCGCTGAAGAGCCGGACGGACCGGATGACCCGGATGGGCCGTACGGGAGGACCGGGGGCGCGGCACCCGGTGGACACAACACTGCCCCGACCGCTGGTAGCGATCGGGGCAGCGCAGAGTTCAGACTGCTGAAAGTGCGGTCAGCGGGTTAGCCGACGACCTTCTTCAGGGCGTCACCCAGGGCGTCCGCCTCGTCCGGAGTCAGCTCGACGACAAGCCGACCGCCGCCCTCAAGCGGTACGCGCATGACGATGCCCCGCCCCTCCTTGGTGACCTCGAGCGGGCCGTCGCCCGTCCGCGGCTTCATGGCCGCCATGCTCGTTCCCCTTCCTGAAACCAGCTCATCGTCAGCCGACGGCCCCATTCAGGCGCCTAATGCCCGGCATCGAACACAATGCTTCTTGGCCATTATCCCGCATGTCAGGACCCGATGACCAACATCGGCAGGGAACGCTTGTGCAACGCGCTTGACCAAAACCACTCATTTCGGGGAGCCGCCTGCGATACTTCGCCGCTCCGCGCCGGGACCGCCGTTCGCTTTCTTTGACGCACATCACATGTCCGGCGGCGGTCCGGTCCGCCATGCTGGCCCTTGCACCGGCCGGTACCGGCCGGTAGCCAAGCCCGCGACGAAGGGGGACCCCCTGCCATGGCCGACAGCGTGCTCTACGAAGTGACCGACGGACTCGCGACCATCACGATCAACCGTCCCGACGCGATGAACGCGATGAACACGGAGGCCAAGGTCGCCCTGCGCGACGCGGTCCAGGCCGCCGCCGGCGACTCCGCGGTACGGGCCGTGCTGCTCACCGCCGCCGGTGACCGCGCCTTCTGCGTCGGCCAGGACCTCAAGGAGCACATCGGGAACCTCGCCTCGGACCGCGAGCACGGCACCACGCTGACGATGAGCACCGTCTCCGAGCACTACAACCCCATCGTGCGGGCGCTCACCGAGATGCCGAAGCCGGTGGTCGCGGGCGTGAACGGGGTCGCCGCCGGGGCGGGCTTCGGCTTCGCGCTGGCCGCCGACTTCCGCGTCGTCGCCGACACGGCGTCCTTCAACACCTCGTTCGCGGGCGTGGCGCTGACCGCCGACTCCGGCGTCTCCTGGACCCTGCCGCGCCTGATCGGCGCCTCGCGCGCCAGTGACCTGCTGCTCTTCCCGCGCTCGCTCAAGGCGCAGGAGGCCTACGACCTGGGCATCGCCAACCGCCTGGTCCCCGCGGAATCGCTGGCCGCCGAGGCCGAGTCGGTCGCCCGGGCCCTGGCCGCCGGGCCGACGGTCGCCTACGCCGCGCTGAAGGAGTCCCTGGCGTACGGGGCCGCGCACTCCCTCGCGGACTCCCTGGCCCACGAGGACGTCCTCCAGACCCGGGCCGGCGCCTCCGAGGACCACGGGATCGCCGTCAAGGCCTTCCTCGCCAAGCAGCCGCCGCGGTACCTGGGCCGCTGAGCCCGCTCAGGCCCGCGGCGGCGCTGCCGTCTCCCGCGAGACGCAGGCCGCCAGGTGGTCGTTGACGAGGCCGCAGGCCTGCATCAGCGCGTAGGCCGTGGTGGGGCCGACGAAGCGGATGCCCGCCTTCTTGAGGTCCTTGGACAGGGCCGTGGACTCCGCGGTGACCGCCGGTACGTCGGCGATCGAGCGCGGGGCCCGGCCCGGCTCCGGGGCGTGGGACCAGATCAGGGCGTCCAGCTCGCCCGGCTCCCAGCCGGCCAGGACCTTGGCGTTGGCGAGGGTGGCCGCGATCTTGGCCCGGTTCCGGATGATCCCCTCGTCGGCGAGGAGGCGCTCCGCGTCGCTCTCGTCGAACGCGGCGACCTTCGCGATCTCGAAGGAGGAGAAGGCCTTCCGGAAGCCCTCCCGGCGGCGCAGGATCGTCAGCCAGGACAGCCCCGACTGGAAGGCCTCCAGGCACAGCCGCTCGTACAGGGCGTCGTCCCCGTGGACCGGACGGCCCCATTCGGTGTCGTGGTAGGCGACGTAGTCCGGCGTGGACAGCGCCCACGGGCAGCGCAGCCCGCCGTCCGCCCCGGCCACGGCCGTCACTGCCCGGCCCGCTTCGTCAGGTCGGGTCCCGGCGCGGATCCGGCGCGGGCGGCCTCCACCGAGGCCTCCAGCAGGGCGATCCGCTCGTCCCGCTCGGCCAGCTCCGCCGCCAGCCGGTCCAGTACGTCGTCCACCTCGGCCATCCGGTAGCCGCGCGCGGCGACGGGCAGCCGCAGCGCGTCGATGTCGGCCCGCGCCACCGGGCGGGCCTGCGGCAGCCCGTCGGCCACCCGGTCCGGCTCGGCCTCGGGCAGTACGGCCTGCGAACCGCCGCCGACCACCGCGAGGGTGACCGCGGCGACGACCACGACCAGCGCGATCAGCAAGAACCAGAACACGATCAACTCCCTGACAGACTGAGGGCGGCTTCAGCCATCAGGTTAAGGTCGCGAGCGAGGCGCGAGGGCCGCCGGAGGAGGAAAGAACGGGATGCTGCGACTGGGCAGGCGCGAGTTCGACACCCACGAGCCGGTGATCATGGCCATCGTGAACCGGACGCCGGACTCCTTCTACGACCAGGGCGCGACGTTCCGCGACGAGCCCGCCCTGGACCGGGTCGAGCAGGCGGTGGCCGAGGGCGCCGCGATCATCGACATCGGCGGGGTCAAGGCGGGTCCGGGCGAGCACGTGGACGCGGCCGAGGAGGCCCGGCGCACCGTCGGCTTCGTCGCCGAGGTCCGGCGCCGCCACCCGGACGTGGTGATCAGCGTCGACACCTGGCGGCACGAGGTCGGCGAGGCGGTCTGCGCGGCCGGCGCGGACCTGCTCAACGACGCGTGGGGCGGCGTGGACCCGAAGCTGGCGGAGGTCGCCGCGCGCCACCGGGCGGGGCTGGTCTGCACGCACGCGGGCGAGGTCGAGCCGCGGACGCGGCCGCACCGGATGGCGTACGAGGACGTGATGGCGGACATCCTGCGGGTCACGGTGGGCCTCGCGGAGCGGGCGGTCGCGCTCGGCGTCCGCCGCGACGGGATCATGATCGACCCGGGTCACGACTTCGGGAAGAACACCCGCCATTCGCTGGAGGCCACCCGCCGGCTGTCGGAGATGACCGACACCGGCTGGCCGGTGCTGGTCTCGCTGTCCAACAAGGACTTCGTCGGCGAGACCCTCGACGCGCCGGTCAAGGAGCGCCTGCTGGGCACCCTGGCCACGACGGCCGTCTCGGCCTGGCTGGGCGCCCAGGTCTACCGCGTCCACGAGGTCGCGGAGACGCGGCAGGTCCTCGACATGGTGCGTTCGATCCAGGGCCACCGGCCCCCGGCGGTCGGCCGCCGGGGACTGGCCTGAGGCCCGGCGGGTCCTACTTGCCGACTTCCTTCGTGACGAGCGCGATCGCCTCGTCCACGTCGTCCGTGACGTGGAACAGGTAGAGGTCGCGCTCCGAGGCCTTGCCCTGGGCGATGACCGTGTTCTTCAGCCAGTCGATCAGGCCGCCCCAGTACTCCGTGCCGAACAGCACGATCGGGAACCGGGTGATCTTCTGGGTCTGGACCAGGGTCAGTGCCTCGAACATCTCGTCCAGGGTGCCGAGGCCGCCCGGCAGGACCACGAAGCCCTGGCTGTACTTCACGAACATCGTCTTGCGGACGAAGAAGTACCGGAAGTTCAGCCCCAGGTCGACGTGCTGGTTGAGGCCCTGTTCGAAGGGCAGCTCGATGCCCAGGCCGACCGAGACGCCGTTCGCCTCGCGGGCGCCCTTGTTGGCCGCCTCCATCGCCCCCGGGCCACCGCCCGTGATCACGGCGAAGCCGGCGTCGACGAGCGCGTGCCCGATCCGTACGCCCGCCTCGTACTCCGGCGAGTCCACCGGAGTACGGGCCGATCCGAACACGCTGATCGCCGGCGGCAGCTCCGCCAGCGTGCCGAAGCCCTCGATGAACTCCGACTGGATGCGCAGGACCCGCCAGGGATCGGTGTGCACCCACTCGGAGGGCCCGTCCGAATCCAGCAGCCGCTGGTCCGTCGTACTGCCCGCCTGCACCTGGCTCCGCCTGCGCAGCACCGGCCCGAGCTGCTGCTCGTGGGGCCGGCGACGAGCGTTGCCTTCGGGGTTGCCCATGATGTGCTCCCTCCTGCTGATCGTTGGATCAGGGTAGGCGCACAAAGGTGACGAGAGGCGGAATTCAGGAGGTCAGCCAGGCGCGGAGTCGTTCCTCGCAGTGCAAGATGGCCTTCGTCTCGACGCGCTCGTCGACCTTGTGGGCCAGCAGGGCGTCCCCCGGGCCGTAGTTGACGGCCGGGATGCCGAAGGCGCTGAAGCGGGCCACGTCGGTCCAGCCGAACTTCGGCATGGCGCGGCCGCCGACGGCCTCCATGAAGGCCGCGGCCGCCGGGTGGCCGAGGCCGGGGAGGGCGCCGCCAGAGGAGTCGTCGACCACGAACTCCGCGACGCCGCAGTCCGCGAAGACCTCCCGGACGTGGGCCAGGGCGTCCTCGGCGGAGCGGTCCGGGGCGTAGCGGAAGTTCACCGTCACCGTGCAGGCGTCGGGGATCACGTTGTTCGCGACGCCGCCCTCGATGCGGACCGCGTTGAGGCCCTCGTGGTACTCCAGCCCGTCGATCACCGGCTTGCGGGGCTCGTAGGCGGCGAGTTTGGCGAGAATCGGGCTCGCCGAGTGGATGGCGTTGGAGCCCATCCAGCTGCGGGCGGAGTGGGCGCGCTCGCCGGCCGTGCGCAGCAGCACGCGCAGGGTGCCCTGGCAGCCGCCCTCGACCTCGCCGTTGGAGGGCTCCAGCAGGACCGCGAAGTCGCCGGTCAGCCACTCGGGGTGGGCCTCGGCGACCTTACCCAGGCCGTTGAGGTCGGCGGCGACCTCCTCCTGGTCGTAGAAGACGAAGGTGAGGTCGCGGTTCGGCTCGGGCACGGTCGCGGCGATGCGCAGCTGTACGGCGACGCCGGACTTCATGTCGGTCGTGCCGCAGCCCCACAGGACGTCGTTCTCGTCGAGGCGCGACGGGAGGTTGTCGGCGATCGGCACGGTGTCGAGGTGACCTGCCAGTACGACGCGCTCGGCGCGGCCGAGGTCCGTACGGGCGACGACGTTGTTGCCGTGGCGGTCCACCGTGAGGTGCGGCAGGGCGCGCAGCGCGTTTTCCACGAGGTCGGCGAGTACCTTTTCGTCCCCGCTCACGGAGGGGATGTCGACGAGCCGGGCGGTCAGCTCGGCGGCGTCCAGGGTGAGGTCCAGCTCGGATTCGGACATGGCTCTGACCATAACGCCCCGTGGTGTGACGAAGCCCGGTACGTCCGGCCGCTGGACGCGTCAGATGGCTCAAGTACGGTGGGCCGCGTGTCTCAGAGCGATCACTCCCGTCAGCGGCGCCGTCGCCCGCGCCGCAAGGCCGCCGGCCTGCTCGTGCTGCTCGCGCTCGCCGGATATCTCGCCGTGCAGTACGAGTCGAACGAGGGTGGTGGCGGTCCGCACTGCACGGCCAGTGTCCTCACCGGCGCGGACGAGGCGGGGCGGGGCGGCACCCGCGAGTCGTTCGACATGTCGCTGGAGCAGGCGGCGAACGCGGCGACGATAGCCGCGGTCGGCGTCTCCAAGGGCCTGCCGGACCGGGCGGTGACCATCGCGCTGGCGACCGCGATGCAGGAGTCGGCGCTGCGCAACCTCAACCACGGCGACCGGGATTCGCTCGGCCTGTTCCAGCAGCGGCCCTCGATGGGCTGGGGCAGCCCGGACGAGATCAGGGACCCGGTGTACTCGTCGGGGATCTTCTACGACCACCTGGTCGAGGTCCCGGGCTACTCGCGGCTCCCGCTGACGGTGGCCGCGCAGAAGGTGCAGCGCAGCGGCTTCCCGCAGGCGTACGCGAAGCACGAGCCGGACGCCATGGTGCTGACGGCGGCGTTCGGCGGCCGGGGTTCCCTGACCTGTGGCGGCCCCGCGCCCACCGCGCCGGGCGACCCGGAGAAGGTACGGACCCAACTGGTGCGGATCTTCGGGAAGAAGGTGCTGGCCGGCGCACCCGCCGCGGCCGGGCACTCCGGCAAGGCGCGCGGGGAGGCGGAGATCAACCTGCCCCTGAAGCCGGACGGCGACGAGGCCGAGTCCCGCCGGGGCAAGGCGCTGGCGCACTGGGCGGTCGCCAACTCGCGCTCCCTGGGCATCACCCGGGTCTCCTACGCCAAGCAGGGCTGGGTCGCGGGCGAGTCCAGGGGCGCCTGGCAGGACACGAGCGGCGCCGGCAAGCGGGGCGGCGCGGACCCGCACGGCGCGACCGACAACGAGGTACGGATCTTCGTGGCCCAGTGAGCCGCGTTCAGGTGTACGGGGCGTCCCCCGCACGGGGGTGACCGGCGCGGCCGCCCCACGGGGGCCGGGAGGGGCACAAAGGCCTGGTCGGCGCACATCCAATGCGGTTGTCGCGGAAGCCGATTAAACGATGCGTTACCGATCCTTTACCTTCGGAGTCCGCAACTTCGCCCGCCCCACGAGCGGTTGTACACGGCGTACTCAGCCGCTACCGCTTAGGAGCATCATGACCCTCCCCCTGACCCGCCGGATCGCCCGCGCCGCGCTGCTGCTCGCCGCCGGCGCAGCTCCCGTGGTCGGTGCGGCCGGCGCGGCCAGCGCCGCGGGCCTGGACGCCGTACCGCAGCTTCCGCAGCTGGGCGGGCTCACCGCCCCCGACGCGGCCGCCCAGGCCGTTCCGGTCGCGCCCGGCGAGCTCACCGGCACCGCCGGATCGCTGCTCGGCGGTCTGCCGGCCGCGGGGCAGGCCACCTCGGGTCTGCCCGCCGCGCCGGAGCTGCCGCTGGGCGGGCTGCCGCTGGCCGGCCTGGGCGGCTGACCACCGCCCCGCGCACGCGCCGAAGGGCCGGGAGCTGGTGCTCCCGGCCCTTCGGGCTGTCAGGGCGGCGGGCCGTCGGGCCGTCAGGCCTTGGGCCTTCAGGCCGCCCCGTCAGCCGAGGCGCTTGACCGCCGCCGCGACCCGCTCGTCCGTGGCCGTGAAGGCGACCCGCACGAAACGCTCGCCGGCCTCCCCGTAGAAGTCGCCCGGGGCGACGAGGATGCCGAGCCCGGCCAGGTGGGCCACCGTCTCCCAGCAGGGCTCGTCCCGGGTCGCCCACAGGTAGAGGCTGGCCTCGCTGTGCTCGATGCGGAAGCCGTGCGCCTCCAGGGCCCCGCGCAGCGCCGCACGCCGGGCGGCGTAGCGGCCGCGCTGCTCCTCGACGTGCGCGTCGTCGCCGAGCGCCGCCACCGTCGCCGCCTGCACCGGGGCGGGGGTCATCATGCCGCCGTGCTTGCGGATCTCCAGCAGCTCGCGGAGGACCGCGGCGTCACCGGCGACGAACGCGGCCCGGTAGCCCGCCAGGTTCGACCGCTTGGACAGCGAGTGGACGGCCACCAGGCCCTCGTAGGAGCCGCCGCAGACCTCGTCGTGGAGGACGGAGACCGGCTCGGCCTCCCAGCCCAGCTCCAGGTAGCACTCGTCGCTGAAGACGAGGATGCCGTGCTCGCGCGCCCAGGCCACGATCCGGATCAGGTCTTCCTTGGGGAGGACCTTCCCGGTGGGGTTGGACGGGGAGTTGAGCCAGAGCAGCTTCACGCCCGCCGGGTCGAGCTCGGTCGGGTCGTCGTACACGACCGCCTCGGCGCCGCACAGGCGCGCGCCGACCTCGTACGTCGGGTAGGCGAGCCGCGGGTAGGCGACCTTGTCCCCGGCGCCCAGCCCCAGCTGGGTCGGCAGCCAGGCCACCAGCTCCTTGGAGCCCACCACCGGCAGCACGTTGCGGTGCCCGGCGGCGCTCGCGCCGAGACGGCCGCGCACCCAGCCCGTGATCGCGTCGCGCAGGGCGACCGTGCCCCATACCGTCGGGTAACCCGGGGAGTCGGCGGCCTCGACGAGGGCGCGCCGGATCAGCTGCGGCACCGGGTCGACGGGGGTGCCGACCGACAGGTCGACGATGCCGTCCGCGTGGGCCGCCGCCGTCGCCTTGTACGGCTCCAGCTTGTCCCAGGGGAAGGCGGGAAGACGTGCGGAAAGTGCGGCCACGGTGCTCTGCTCTCTCTGGGGCGTGGAG
Source organism: Streptomyces goshikiensis (assembly GCF_014650555.1). GTDB lineage: Bacteria > Actinomycetota > Actinomycetes > Streptomycetales > Streptomycetaceae > Streptomyces > Streptomyces goshikiensis. Next base: position 626,645 of record NZ_BMVE01000001.1, read on the forward strand.
GGGTGGGGGCGGCGGGAGCGGTGCGATCCGCGCTCCCGGCGCCGGAAACGGCTCGGTCCCGCGCGGCCGGAGGGCCGTACGGGACCGAAGCACGCGAAGCGCCTGGGGCGCAGGGCGTCAGTGGCCCTCGCCCATCGGCGGCAGCGCGGCGACGAAGGGGTGGTCCCGCTCGATCAGGCCCAGCTTGGAGGCACCACCGGGCGAACCGAGCTCGTCGAAGAACTCGACGTTCGCCTTGTAGTAGTCCTTCCACTCCTCCGGGGTGTCGTCCTCGTAGAAGATGGCCTCGACCGGGCAGACCGGCTCACACGCACCACAGTCGACGCACTCGTCCGGGTGGATGTACAAGGACCGCTGGCCCTCGTAGATGCAGTCGACGGGGCACTCTTCGATGCATGCCTTGTCCTTGACGTCGACACAAGGCTCCGCGATGACGTAGGTCACGCTCTCGTTCCTCCTCGGTAGGGCTTTCCATATCGCGCGGGAGCGCGGCGTCGTCGATGCCCACACCTAGTATCTCCGTTCCCGGGCACGATCCGAACAGGAGGGGCGGACAGAGCTGTGGAAATCACTGCCGGTGGACTGCTGGAGATCCGTATCACCCCCGCTGACGTGGGTAAACGAGTCTCTGTACGACGGGTGGATCCAGGGCGCGGCGGACCCCCCGGGTTCAGTGACGCGGTAGGGGTTCTCACATCCTGGAACGAGGGTGTGCTCGTGATCACACAGAAGAACGCGAAGACGGTCCGCATCGCGGAATCGTCACTGGTGGCGGGCAAGGTCGTGCCCGCGGCGCCGGCCCGGCGGCGGGGCCCCGCGGCCTCCTTCGAGGAGCTGGCCCGCATCACCGCGCGGGCCTGGGTGCCGCTGGAGAGCGAGCCGCTGGGCGAGTGGGTCCTGCGCGCGTCCGGGGGGTTCACCCGCCGTGCCAACTCCGTGCTGCCGATCGGCGACCCGGGGGTGCCGCTGGACGAAGCACTCGCGCGGGTGACGTCCTGGTACGCGGAGCGCGGGCTCCCGGCGTACGTGCAGGCCGCGACGGGGGCCGTGGGCACCCAGGAGGCGCTGTGCGCGGAGCTGGAGGCGCGGGGCTGGGTGAACGAGGTGTCGGCGGAGGTCCGTGTCGGGGCGCTGGCGCCGGTCGGCGACCTGGACGCCGCGGCGGCCGACGACGTACGGCTGACCCGGGTCCCGGACGAGGAGTGGCTGGCCCGGTACGGAAGGGTCCGCGACCCCGGGCCGGCCCGGCGGATGCTGGTGGAGGGCCCGTCGGTGTGGTTCGCGACGCTGCCCGGCCGGGCGATCGGGCGGATGGTGACGGACGGGCGCTGGGCCGGGTTCGGGGCGGTCGAGGTCGACCCGGAGCACCGGCGCGGGGGCCTGGCGACCGCCGTGATGGCGGCCCTGGCGCGGCGGGCGCTGGAGGAGGGCGCGTCGGCGGCGTGGCTCCAGGTGGAGGCGGACAACCCGGGGGCGCGGGGCCTGTACGACGGGATGGGCTTCACGACGCACCACATGTACCACCACTTCCGGGCGGCGGCGTGAGTTCCGGGGCGGCGCGGGAGGCGCGGGAGCGGTTCGCGGCGGAGGCGCGCTCGCAGCGTCCGGACCTGGCGGCGCTGTGCCTGCTGCTGGCGGCGGAGGCGGACCCGGACCTGGACGAACGGGCCATGGACTGGGCGCAGATCGAGCTGGACCGGCTGGCGGGGATGCTGCCGTACGGGCTGCGCGGCGCGAGGGCGTGGGCGTCGGCGGTGACCGAACTCCTCGGCGGGCGGCTGGGCTTCCACGGCACCCCGGCGGACTACGAACGGCTCTCGTCCTCGCTACTGCACGAGGTGCTGCGGCGGCGCCGGGGCCTGCCGATCCTGCTGTCCGTGGTGTGGACGGAGGTCGCGCGGCGGGCGGGGGCGCCGGTGTACGGGCTCGCCCTGCCGGGGCACTTCGTGGTGGGCTTCGGGGATCCGGAGGAGGGCGTGGTCGTGGACCCCTTCGCGGGCGGCGCGTCCCTGGGCGCCGGAACGGCCGAGCTGGCGCGGGCCCCGCGGGAGCCGGCGCGCACGCTGGACATCGTCCTGCGCATCCTGAACAACATCCGGGCGTGGGCCTCGGCCCGCCCCGAGCAGTCGGCGGTGGCCCTGTGGGCGCTGGACCTCTCGCTCCTGCTGCCCTCGCACCCGGCGTCGCTGCGGTACGAGCGGGCGCGGCTGCTGGTGGAACGCGCCGAGTTCACGGCGGGGGCGGCCGAGCTGGAGGCGTACGCGGAGGTCGTGGACGCCGTCGACCCCGGCGCCGCCGCCCGCATCCGCGCGGAAGCCGGCTCGGCCCGCGCCCTGCTGAACTGACCCGTCCCGCCCCGGCGGCCCGATGGCCCGGCCTGCCACAGCCCGGACCCGGGACGGGCCGGACCCGGCGCGGCCCGGAGCCCGGGCACGGGGCGCAGGCCCGGAACGGCCCGGGACGCAGGCCCGGGGGGGGGCGGCGGGCGCGGGTTAGAGCCAGCCCTTCTCGCGGGCCACGCGCACCGCCTCGGCGCGGTTGCGCGACGCCAGTTTCTGGATCGCCGTCGAGAGGTAGTTCCGGACCGTCCCCGGGGACAGGTGCAGCCGCTCGGCCAGTTCGGCGTTGGTCGCGCCGAACTCCGCCGCCCGCAGGACCTCCCGTTCGCGGTCCGTCAGCGGGTTCGCGCCCTCCGCCAGGGCGGCCGCCGCCAGCGTGGGGTCGATGACCCGCTCCCCCGCGAGGACCTTGCGCACCGCGTCCGCGAGCTGCGCGGCCGGCGCGTCCTTGACCAGGAACGCCGAGGCGCCCGCCTCCATCGCGCCCCGCAGGTACCCCGGGCGGCCGAAGGTCGTCAGGATGACGATCTTGACGTGCGGGACGGCGGTCCGCAGCGACGCCGCCGCCTCGATGCCCGTCATGCCCGGCATCTCGATGTCCAGCAGCGCGACGTTCACGTCGTGCGCCCGCGCCGCCGCCAGCACCTCGTCCCCGCGCGCGACCTGTGCCAACACCTCGATGTCCGGCTCCAGTCCGAGGAGGGCCGCGAGGGCTTCCCGGACCATGGACTGGTCCTCCGCGAGGAGGATCCGGATGGGGAGTTCGCTCATGATCCCGATCCTAGGGGGGCGCGGGCCAGCAGGCGGAAGCCCTTCTTTCCGGCCGGACCGGCCGACAGGGTGCCGCCCACCGCCTCCAGCCGCTCCGTCAGGCCCGTCAGGCCGTTCCCCGGCACCGGCGGCGCTCCGCCGCCCCCGCCGTCGTCCGCGACCGACAGCTCCACCACCTTCCCCGCGAGGGTCTGGAGGAGCTCCACCCGGACCGTGCAGCGCTGCGCACCGCTGTGCCGGACCACGTTCGTCACCGCCTCCCGCAGCGCCCACGCCAGCGCCGACTCCACCTCCTCGGGCAGGCCCTCCACCGGCTCCGCCGGGAGGTCCGCCAGCACGCCCGCCGCCGTCAGCGCGGTCCGCGCGCCCGCCAGTTCGCCGGGCAGGGTGGGCCGCCGGTAGCCGCTCACGGCCTCCCGTACGTCCACCAGCGCCTGCCGGCTGACCCGCTCGATGTCCGCGACCTGCTGGGCCGCCGCGTCGGGCTGCCCGGGCAGCATCCGCCCCGCCAGCTCGCTCTTGAGCGTGATCAGCGACAGCGAGTGGCCGAGGAGGTCGTGCAGGTCCCGGGCCATCCGCAGCCGCTCCTCGTTGGCCGCGAGCTGCGCCACCGTGGCCCGCGCCTCGCGCAGTTCCATGGTCGTGCGGATCATCGCGCGGATGCCGACCATCGCGAACCCGCCCATCAGCGCCGGGATCAGCAGCCCGGCGAGGTACTCGTCGCCGTCGGGCACCGCGAAGGCCGTCAGCGCCAGCAGGGCGGTGACGCCGGGGACCGTGAAGCGGGAGATCTCCCCCGGCAGCGCGGCGCCGGAGGAGACCGACACGAACACGAACAGGACGAGCCATTCGCGGCCCAGCGACAGCGACAGCACCGTGGCCGTCAGCGAGAGCGCCGCCACCGAGACCAGCACGCGCCGCACCTCGGTCTGCCGGGCGGTGCGGAAGACCAGGAGCAGGTACGAGGCGACGAAGGCCGCGAGGCCCAGGCCGCCGAGCAGCCGGGCCCCGAGGCTGTGTCCGCCGCTGACGAGGTCGGTGACGGGGGCGCTGAGGTAGAACAGCCAGAGGCCGACCCACAGCGCCTTCACGGCCTTCTGCCGGCGGGTCTCGGGGCGGAGCCCGATCCGGGGCCCGCCCTTCGGCCCCGCCCGCCCCGTCCCGCCGGTCTCGGTCACCGGCCCCGTCACGCCGCTCGGTCTCGTCACTCTCGTCACGCCTTCAGGGAGTCCTTGCGGTACAGCCAGGCGGCGGCACCAGTGAACAGTACGAAGTAGACGGCGAGGATCGCCACGTCCTTGGCGTGCGGCGCGCCTCCCAGCTCGATGGCCTGGCCGAGACCGGCGTAGGCGTGGGTCGGCAGCCACTCGCAGACGGACTGCAGCCACTGCGGGAACGCGGCGGTGGGCATCCACAGGCCGCCGAGGATCGACAGGGCGAAGTAGAACAGCATCGTGATGGGGCGGACGTTGTCCCCGCTGGCCAGGTAGCCGATCGCCACGCCGAGGGCGGCGAAGACCAGGCTGCCTGCCCAGATCGCGCCGGTCAGGGCGAACCACTGCCAGAGGTCGAACCGTACGCCCTTCACCACGGCGGCGACCGCGAACACGACCAGGATCGCGGGCAGCGAGAGCACGCCGGCGCTGGCGGTCTTGGCGAGGACGTAGCCGCGCCCGGGCAGCGCGGTCAGCCGCAGCTGGCGCACCCAGCCCGACTCGCGCTCCTTGGCGATCCGCTCGCTGTTGCCCACCAGGACGGCCGTCAGGGCGCCGAAGGAGGCCATGGCGACCATGTAGAAGGCGGGCATGGTCAGTTCGGTGCCCATGACCTTCGTGGAGCCGCTCAGGGTGCCGCCGAGCATCAGGAAGAGGGCGGCCGGATAGAGGACGGTGAAGAACAGGTACTTCTTGTTCCGCAGGGCGCGGGTGACTTCGAGCTTGATGAGCTTCGTCGATCCGGTGTTCAGCATGACGCGTCGGCCTCCTCGGCCTCGGTGAGGGCGATGAAGGCCTGCTCCAGGCCCAGGCCCGCGACCTCCAGGTTGCGGGGGTAGAGCCCGAGGGCGTAGACGGCGTGGACGGTGGCGTCGGCGTCGCTCGACTGGAGCTTGACGGTGTCGCCGTGGCGCTCGTAGCCGGTCAGGTGCGGGAGTCCGCGCAGCGCCGTCTCGTCCGCGCAGGAGCCGTCGAGGTCGAAGGCGATCCGGCGGGCGCCGGCCTTGGCCTTGATCTCGGCGGCGGTGCCGTCGGCGAGGACCCGGCCCCGGTTCAGGACGATCACCCGGTCGGCGATCGCGTCCGCCTCCTCCAGGTAGTGGGTGGCGAACAGGACCGTGCGGCCCGCGGCGGCCTGCTCGCGCATGGTGGCCCAGAAGGCCTGGCGGGAGGTGACGTCCATGCCGGTGGTGGGCTCGTCGAGGACGATCAGGTCGTTGTGCCCGGCCGTGGCGAGGGCGAAGCGGACGCGCTGCTCCTGGCCGCCGGAGAGCTTGTTGACCATCCGGCCCGCGATCTCCGCGACTCCGGCGCGGCTGAGCACCTCGTCCACCGGGTACGGGCGCGGGTGCAGGGCGCAGGCGAGCGTGACCAGCTCGCGCACGCTGACGTCCTCCATCAGGCCGCCCGTCTGGAGCATCGCGCCGACCCGGCCGGCGGCGATGGCCTCGCGCGGGGTGGTGCCGAAGAGCCGGACGGAGCCGGAGTCGGCGGGGCGCAGGCCGAGCAGCAGGTCGAGGGTGGAGGACTTGCCGGCTCCGTTGGGGCCGAGGAGGGCGACGGTCTCGCCCGGGTGGAGCGCGAAGGAGAGGCCGTCGACCGCCCGGACGGCGCCGTAGCTCTTGGTCACGTTCTCGAAGCTCACCACGGCGCCGGGGTGGCCGGTGTCCGGGGCGGCGGCTGTGTGCGTCGCGGTCGTCGTCATGCGTCGAGGATCGCCCGTACGGGGGTGCGCGCGGCAGTGTCGCCGGTCGTGGGCTGCGGATGACAGATGTCATGGCCGCGGAGTGACGGGGGACGACGCGGGACGACGTGCGACGACGCGGTACGACGGAGCCCCCGCCCGGGGTCCGGGTGGGGGCTCGGCCATGCGGCGCCCGCGCGGGGCGCGCGGGGTGGTGCGGGTCAGTTCGGGTTGGTGTCGATCGTGACGGTCCGCTCGGCGACGGTCCTGCCGCGCAGGGCCTTGCCGAGGGCGCCCGCGACGTCCTGCGGGGTGACGGCGGTCTTCTCGCCGGTGCCGCGCATGATCATGACCCCGTCGAAGGTGTTCCCGTAGAGCTGCTTGAGCGCTTCGAGGTCGTACTTCTCGACGAGGTGGCCGTCGACGACCTGCATGCTGAGGATCTTCGGGAGGGACACCTTCGGGCCGAAGGGGATGGACTTGCCGCCCGCCGTGACGACCGCGTTCTGCGACATCGCCGGGGCGGCGAAGTCCTTCATGGCCCGGTCGAGTTCCTCCTGGCCGACGACGGGCTCCTTGGTGGCGACCGGGAGTTCGGCCACGGGCGCCTTGCCGGAGGCCACCATGGCCTGGAAGGCCTTGAAGACCAGTTCCGCGGAGGCGTCCACGTCGATGCTGGTGCCGGCCTTGCCGGGGACGGCGACGGCCTTGCCCGGCTCGAACTTGATGGTGCCCTCGGTCGCGGTGCCGGAGGTCGAGGCGAGTTCCTGGAGGGCGACCTGGAGCTTCTCGTCGTCCTTCGGCAGCACGGGTTCGGCCTTGCGCTCGTTGCCGAGGAGCGAGCCGATGACCGTGACGGGGTTGTAGTCGCTGCCCGCCGCGTTGCGGACGGTGGTCTGGGCGTCCAGGGTGAGCCCGGCCTTGTCCGGCTTCAGCTCGACCTGCTTGCCGCCGACGCTCAGCTGGAGCGGGGCCTCGGCGCGGTTGCCGAAGGCCCGCTGGAGCTTGGCGACGGCCTCGTCGCGGCTGCCGCTGATGTCCACGCCGAGGACGGTGGTGCCCTTGGGCACGTCGGAGTGGTTCAGGAGCAGGCCCGCGCCGTAGGCCACGCCGATCAGGCCGAGGACGGCGCCGCCGAGCAGGGCGACCTTGGAGCGGCCCTTCTTGGCGGGCTTGGCGGGCTGGGCCGCGGCCTTGGCACCCTTCGCGGGCTGCGCCGCGTCCCGGGGCGGGGCGACGGGTTCCGGGCCGCGCGGCGGGACCGGCAGCGGGCCGGGGCCGCCCGGTACGGCGCCTGTCGCCGGGGCGTTCAGGTCCGGGCCGGGCCAGACGGGCTCGTCGGCGCCCACGGGCGCGGTCCCGAGGGCGGGGCCGCCGGTGGGGCCGGCGGGCTCGGTGTAGGCGGGGAAGGCCTCGGTGGTGGGCCCGCCGTCGTACGCCGGGAAGTCCTGGGTGCCGGGGCCGCCGGGGCCGCCGACGCCCGGGCCGCCGGGTGTGGGCGCGGCCGGATAGCCGGCCCCGGGGCGGGGCCCGCCGGGGGCGGTGGGTGCGGTGGGCGCCTGGGCGTAGCCCGCGCCGGGGGCGCCGGGCCGCGGGCCCGCGCCGGCCGGGGGAAAACCGTTCCCGCCGGGCTGGCGGCCGTAGCCGCCGTCGGGGCGTCCGTCGAATCCGGGACCCGCGGGCGCGCCGGGCCCGGCCGTACGGGCATCGGGGCCGGGCGCGCCCGGGCCCTGGCCCGCCGGGGCGGGCGCGGAGGGGTAGCCCGCCGGGCGGCCGCCCGCGGCGGGAGCGCCCGGGCTGCCGGGGCCGCCGGGGTTGCCGGGGCCACCGGGGTTGCCGGGCCGCTGTCCCGCCGGGTTCGGGTAGCCGGCGCTCGCGCCGGGCTGCCGGGTCGGCAGGGCCGCGGGCGGGGCGGGGGCCGCCTTGCGCGGGGCGAACCAGTTGCTGGCGGGCTCGGCGGGCTCGGCCGGAGCCGGCGCGGGGGCCTGCCCCTGCGCGGGAGCCGGCGGCCGTCCCCCGGCGGGCGCGGAGGAAGACGGCGGCAGCGCGGCGCGCACCGGCCCGTCGCCGGGCTCGGGCGCCGCCTCGACCCGGGTCGGCCGGGGCCGCCCGTTCGGCTTCGGCTCGCGCGGGGGCGCCGGGGCGGCCTCGGCGCCGGCCTCGGCGTCGGCGGCGGCGACCGGCTTGCGCACCACGACCGGTGGGATCGGCCGCGAACCCGGGATGTTGATCCGGATCCGGGTCGTCAGGGTGGTCTCGGTCTTCGGCCCGTCGGTGTCGGGCGTGGACGGCTTCGACGTCACAGGGTTCTCCTCCGGGGTGGTCGCCGCAGCGTCCGTGGACGGATACTGGCCGGTTCCATACGGCGGCGTACCCGAGGGGTAAGCGGCTCCACCGCGCCCTTGGGGCCCGGAGGACGAACTGTCAGTTTCACGACTCAAGGCAGGTTCTCCCGGTTGGCTCCGCCGCCCGTCATACCGTGCGCGGGCAGCTCGGCGGCCCGTCCACCATACTGGCCGTCGCCCGCGCGCAATTGACGCCAGGGAATCAGGGATTCCTCTTGACCCCCCGCAAGCCCCCCGCGCACGCCCGTGACAGCGGCGTCCGAGCCGCGCCGACCCGTCGTCAACCAGCCGATACCCGTCCGGGAACGGAGACCGACGACTTGTCAGCCCCGCGGCCGCGGAGCAGGAACGGGCCGGTCGTACGGGCCGCGCACCGTGGCACAGATCACAGCCAGCACCGTCCCGCCCAAAAGGTATGCGTACAGGCTGATTCCGGACGAAGTGAGCAGGAAGTCCCCTTCCGAGCGCGGGGCGCTGAGCAGGACGTAGGACAGGAACCAGCCCGCCGCCGCCGCGCCCACCCCGATGCCGCCGCCGAGGGCGATCCGGCCCACGAGGAAGAGCCCGAGGAGGGCCGCCAGGGCCAGCAGCAGCCCGCCCGGGAACCAGAGGTCCAGCGCGAGCCAGCCGGCCGCGCCGACCACGGCCCCGGCGACCAACAGGCCGAGGCAGGCCGCGATCCGGGCCGGTGTCAGCCCGCCGCCGGCCACCGGGCCCGTCACGCCGTCACCCCGGCGAACAGGTCGCGCTCGCGCTCGCCGGCCGGAGCGCCCGGCTCGCCCGCCACCAACTCGTAGTACTCGCGCGCGAACAGCGGCTGGGCCAGGTTGTTCGACAGGGCGAAGAAGGGCCGGTCCACGACGATCTGCGTGGCGTGCGCCCGCATCGCGGCCGCCTTCGCCGCCACCGACGCCTCGTCACCCTCGATCTCGGTGGTGACCCGCCGGTCGGCGATCACCCCCGGCACGTCCTCGGGCGCGGCCGGCTGCGGGAAGGCCGCCATGCCGCCGGCGGCCCGCAGCGCGGCGAAGCCCTCCTCGACCACCGAGCGCGGCACCCGGTTCCAGTAGACCTTCGAGATCCGGTGCGGCTCGCCGAGGTCGCGCCGGTACGACGCCTCCTCGGCCAGCTCGGCGGCGCGGACGGCGACGCGGTGGGCCTGGATGTGGTCGGGGTGCCCGTACCCGCCGTCCGGGTCGTAGGTGACGAGCACCTGCGGGCGCAGCTCCCGGATCACCTCCACGAGGTACGCGGCGGCCTCGTCCACGTCGGCGGACCAGAAGGCCCCGGGGCGGCGGTTCTGCTCGGTGCCCATCATCCCGGAGTCGCGGAAGCGGCCGGGGCCGCCGAGGAACCGGTGGTCGGTGACGCCGAGTTCGGCCATGGCGGCGGCGAGCTCGCCGACCCGGTGGGCACCGAGGGCGTCCTCGCGGTCGGCCGTCAGGTGGGCGAGCGCGGCCGGGATGACCTCACCCTCCTCGCCGAGGGTGCAGGTCACCAGCGCGACGTGGGCGCCCTCGGCGGCGTACTTGGCCATGGTGACGCCGTTGTTGATCGACTCGTCGTCCGGGTGCGCGTGCACGAGGAGCAGACGACGGGCGGGAAGACCGTTCATGGGGTCAGCGTAGAGGGTGTCCCCCCGGCGCCGCCGGACCGGCCGCGGGCCGGCCCGACCGGGCGACCGCCTAGAACTTGAGGCCGCTGATCATGCCGGCCACGTTCGTGGTCAGCTGACTGAGGGTGGGGGCGATCGAAGAGCTCGCCAGATAGAAGCCGAGCAGCACGCAGACGCACGCGTGCCCGGCCTTCAGCCCCGACCTGCGCACCAGCAGGAAGACGATGATCGCCAGCAGCACCACGGCAGAGATCGATAGTGCCACGGCGTTTCACCTCCACGTCGAGCGGACATCGGTACGCGTACTCGTGCTCGGCGGACTCATACCCACCGTGCGCTACCGATCATAACTTTCCGTACCAGCGCATCGATCGAAATCCGGCAGCACGAGGGGCGCATGCCGCGCATGTTCAGGAGCACGGAAAGGCCGGCCGGGGGGCTCGTTCACCTCCCGGCCGGCTGTCGGCACCCGCACGGCCGCACGTCAGCCAGGCTGCACGGGCCAGATCTCGGGACAGAAACGGTCAAGTTGCCACCGTGTAAACCGAGTTACGGTGGTGACGGCAGGGTTCACAGCGGTTTTCGGGGGTGGCGAGAAATGAGCGGTTGGCAGGGGCTGGCGCTGCTGATGTTCCGACAGGTACGGGCGGAACTCACCCGGATGGTCGATGCCGGGGCGCTCGGCCGGGAGCCCGGGCCGGACGCGAACAGCGCCGCCTGGCTCGTCTGGCACGTCGCGCGCGGCCAGGACCGGAACCTGTCCGAGCTCGCCGGGCTCCCCCAGGTGTACGTGGAGCAGGGCTGGGCGGCGCGTTTCGGCCGCCCGGCGGACCCCTCGGACACCGGCTACGGGCACACGCCCGCCGAGGCGGCCGCCTTCCGGGGCGCGGACGCCCCCGGCGCGGCGGTGCTGCTGGGCTACCTGGACGCCGTACACGACAGGGTGGAGGGCTACCTGGCGGCGGCCCCGGCCGGGGACCTGGCCCGGACCGCCCCGAGCCCGACGCTCGGCACGGCCGAGTCCGTGGAGGTCCGGCTGGCCGCCCAGCTGGCGGACTCCCTGGCCCACGTGGGCCAGCTGGGACTGCTGCCGGACTGACCGGGGGCGCGGGCCCCGGCTACTCCTTCGACGGCGAACCGGGCACATCGGGGCCGTCCGGCCGGACCGGCGGGGGCGCGGGCGGCGCCGCGAGGTCCCCCGGCCCCGGGACCACCCGCTTCTCGGCGGCGAAGTGGCAGGCCGAGGGGTGGGCCGCCGGATGGGCCGTCCGGCCGGCCGCCGGCTCCACCGCCGGGTCCGCCGCCCGGTCCGCCGCCCGGTCCGCCGCCGGATCCGCCGCCCCCTCCGGCCGGAACGCCTCCGGGACCGCCAGCAGCGGGACCTCCTTCGCGCAGCGCTCCTCCGCCTTCCAGCAACGGGTGCGGAAGGGGCAGCCCGACGGCGGATTGGCCGGCGAGGGGACGTCCCCGGTGAGGATGATCCGTTCGCGGTGGGCGCGGGCCAGCGGGTCCGGGACGGGCACCGCCGAGAGCAGGGCCTGGGTGTACGGGTGGGTGGGGTGGTCGTAGATCTGGGTGTCGGTGCCGATCTCCACGACCCGGCCGAGGTACATCACGCCCACCCGGTCGGAGATGTGCCGGACGATCGAGAGGTCGTGCGCGATGAAGACGTAGGACAGCCGGAATTCGCTCTGCAGCCGCGCCAGCAGGTTGACCACCTGGGCCTGGACGGAGACGTCCAGCGCGGAGACCGGCTCGTCCGCGACGATGATCTCCGGCCGCAGGGCCAGGCCGCGGGCGATGCCGATGCGCTGGCGCTGGCCGCCGGAGAACTGGTGCGGGTAGCGGTTGATGTACTCCGGGTTCAGGCCGACGACGTCCAGCAGCTCCTGGACCTTGCGGCGCCGGTCGCCCTTGGGCGCCACCTCGGGGTGGATGTCGAAGGGCTCGCCGATGATGTCGCCGACCGTCATGCGCGGGTTCAGCGAGGTGTACGGGTCCTGGAACACCATCTGGATGTTGCGGCGGACGGCCTTCAGCGCGCGGCCGGACAGCTTGGTGATGTCCTCGCCCTTGTAAGCGATCGAGCCGGCGGTCGGGCGTTCCAGGTTGACCAGCATCTTGGCGACGGTGGACTTGCCGCAACCGGACTCGCCGACGATGCCGAGGGTCTCACCGGCCCGCAGCTCGAAGGAGACCCCGTCGACGGCCTTGACCGCGCCGATCTGCCTCCGGAAGAGGATGCCCTGCGTCAGCGGGTAGTGCTTGACGAGGTCGCGCACTTCGAGGATCGGCTCAGGCACCGACGCACTCCTTCCAGAAGAAGCACGCGCTGGCGCGGTCCGGGGCGACCTCCGCCAGCGGCGGCACCTCGGCCCGGCAGGCGGCCCGGGCCATCGGGCAGCGCGGGTTGAAGGCGCAGCCGGGCGGGATGGCGAGGAGGTTCGGCGGCAGGCCCTTGATCGCGTAGAGCTCCTGGCCCTTCTGGTCCAGACGCGGGATCGAGTCGAGCAGGCCGCGCGTGTACGGGTGGGCGGGGGCGGCGTAGATCTCGTGGACGGGCGCCGACTCGACGATCCGGCCCGCGTACATGACGGCGATCTTGTCGGCGACGTCGGCGACGACCCCGAGGTCGTGGGTGATCAGGATGAGGCCCATGTTCAGCTCGCGCTGGAGCTCGGCGAGCAGGTCCATCACCTGGGCCTGCACGGTGACGTCCAGTGCGGTCGTGGGCTCGTCGGCGATGATCAGGGAGGGTTCCAGGGCCAGCGCCATGGCGATCATGATGCGCTGGCGCATGCCGCCCGAGAACTGGTGCGGGTAGTCCCCCACGCGTTCCCTGGCCGCCGGGATCCTCACCCGCTCCATCAGCTCGACGGCCTTGGCCCGGGCGGCCTTGCGGGACATCCCGCGGTGGACCTCGTACATCTCGCCGAGTTGCGCGCCCACGCTGAGCACCGGGTTCAGCGAGGACAGCGCGTCCTGGAAGATCATGGCCATGCCGGCGCCGCGGATCTTGCGGCGCTCGTCCTCCTTCATCTTCAGGAGGTCCTTGCCCTTGAACAGGATCTCGCCGCCCGCGATCCGGCCCGGCGGCGTGTCGAGGATGCCCATCACGGCCTGGGCGGTCACCGATTTGCCCGAGCCGGACTCGCCGAGCACGGCGAGGGTCTCGCCCTCGGCCACCGAGTAGTTGACGCCGTTGACGGCCTTGGCGACCCCGTCCCGCGTACGGAACTCCACGTGGAGGTCGCGGACTTCGAGCAGCATGGTGCCCACTCCTCAGCGCAGCTTGGGGTCGAGGGCGTCGCGCACCGCGTCGCCGAGCATGATGAAGGCGAGCACGGTGATGCTCAGCGCGCCGGCCGGGTAGAGCAGCATGTGCGGGGCGTTGCGGATCTGGGAGGCGGCGTTGGAGATGTCGATGCCCCAGGAGACGGTGGGCGGGCGCAGGCCCACGCCGAGGAAGGACAGGGTGGCCTCCAGGGCGATGTACGTGCCCAGGGCGATGGTGGCGACGACGATGACGGGCGCGACCGCGTTGGGGGCCACGTGCCGCAGCAGCATCCGGCCGTTCCCGGCGCCGAGGGCCCGGGCGGCCTGGACGTAGTCGTTCTGTTTGGCGGTGATGACCGAGCCGCGGGCGATGCGGGCGAGCTGCGGCCAGCCGAGCAGCACGATGAAGCCGACGACCGGCCAGACGGTGGTGCTGGTGACGACGGACAGGAAGACGAGGCCGCCGAGGACGACGGGGATGCCGAAGAAGATGTCGGCGACCCGGGAGAGCAGCGAGTCGCCCCAGCCGCCGAAGAACCCGGCGAGCCCGCCGAGGGCCGAGCCGAGCAGGGCCGCGCCGACGGTGGCGCAGATGCCGACGGTGATGGAGGCGCGGGCTCCGTAGACGGTGCGGGTGTAGACGTCGCAGCCCTGGGTGTCGTAGCCGAAGGGGTGGCCGGGCTCAGCGCCCTGCTGGGACTTGGACAGCTCGCACTGGAGCGGGTCGCCGCTGGCGATGAGCTGTGGCCAGATGGAGATGACCACGAGGAAGAGGATCACCAGCGAGGCGATGACGAAGACGGGGTTGCGGCGCAGCTGGTGCCAGGCGTCGGACCACAGCGAGCGGGCCTTCTCCCGCGGCCCGGGCCCGGTGGGGTCGTCGCCCAGGGGCTTTTCGAGGCTTTCGGCCTCGTCCAGCGCGAGGTCTATGGGCCCTCCCTGGCCGGTGGGCGCGATGGCTTCTCCCTTTCCGGGCTGCAGCGGGTCGTAGGCGGGGGGCTCGTAGCGCTCGGGCGGCTCCGGCCGCTCCGGCTCAGGCATAACGGATCCTCGGGTCCAGGACCGCGTAGAGCAGGTCGACGAGCAGGTTCGCCACCAGGAAGACGATGACGAGGATGGTCACGAAGCCGACGACCGTCGGCGAGTTGTTGCGCAGGATGCCCTGGTAGAGCTGGTAGCCGACGCCGTGGATGTTGAAGATCCGCTCGGTGACGATGGCGCCGCCCATCAGCGCGCCGATGTCGGTGCCGATGAAGGTGACGACCGGGATGAGGGAGTTGCGCAGCAGGTGCCGGGTGACGACCCGGTGGCGCGGCAGGCCCTTGGCGGTGGCGGTGCGGACGTAGTCGGCCTTGACGTTCTCGGCGATGGAGGTGCGCGAGAGCCGGGTGACGTAGGCGAGGGAGACCAGCGCGAGGACGATGCCGGGCAGGATCAGCTCGTTCAGGGGGGCGTCCGGGGAGACGGTGGGGCGCACCCAGCCCCATTTGACGCCGAAGAGGTACTGGAGCAGGTAGCCCGTCACGAAGGTCGGCACCGAGATGACGACGAGGGTGAGCACCAGCACGGAGGTGTCGACGGACTTGCCGCGGCGCAGGCCGCTGATCACGCCGAGGGTGATGCCGATGACGATCTCGAAGAAGATCGCGACGAGGGTCAGGCGCAGGGTGACGGGGAAGGCGGAGGCCATCAGCTCGGTGACGGGCTGGCCGTTGAAGGCGGTGCCGAAGTCGCCCTGGAAGATCTGGCCCATGTAGTGGAGGTACTGCTGCCACAGGGGGCGGTCGAGGTAGAGGTCCTTGCGGATGCGCGCCGCGGTGGCCGGGTCGGGCGCCTTGTCGCCGAAGAGGGCCGCGACGGGGTCGCCGAGCGCGTACACCATGAAGAAGATCAGGAACGTGCTGCCGATGAACACCGGGATCATCTGGAGCAGCCGCCGGATCACATAACGTCCCATGGACTGCTCCAGGATCGATCCGACGGTGGGTCAGCTGACCTTGATCTCGTTGTAGACGGGGACGCTGAACTGGTTGAGCGCCACGTCGGTGAGGCGTTCGGCGTAGCCTGCGCTGCCGTTCTGGTACCAGAGCGGGATGGACGGCATCTGCTGGACGAGGATCTTCTCGGCGTCCTGGAACTTGGTGATGGCCTTGGCCGCGTCGCTTTCCTGGTTGGCCTCGTCGACGAGCTTGTCGAAGTCCGGGTTGCTGAACTTCCCGTAGTTGGAGGAGGCGCCGGTGTAGTAGAGCGGCTGGAGGAAGTTCTGGATCAGCGGGTAGTCGGCCTGCCAGCCGGAGCGGAAGGGGCCGGTCAGCTTGAAGGAGCTCTGCTGGTTGCGGAAGTCGGCGAAGGTGCCGACCGGGTTGACCGTGCAGACCGGGCCCTCGCCGAGCGCGTTGTTGATGCTGTTGCAGACGGCGTCCATCCAGTCGCGGTGCGAGCCGGTGTCCACGTTGGAGGTCAGCGTGACCTTGCCGCCGGGGAGCCCGCCGGCGTCCTGGATGAGCTTCTTGGCCGCGGCCGGGTCGTACTTGCAGGCGTCGCCGCAGAGCGTGGCGCTGAAGCCGCCCTTCTGGCCGAGGGCCGGGGAGGTCCAGTCCTTGGCGGGGGTGCGGGTCTCGCGGAAGATCTGCTTGGTGATCTCGTCGCGGTTGATCGCCATGGAGATGCCGCGGCGGACGTTCTCCATGCCCTCCTTGCTCCACTGCGGGTCGTACAGCGGGAAGGTGAGGGTCTGGATGATCAGGGCCGGCTGGTTGATGTACCGGTCGCCGAGGTCGTTCTTGACGTTCTTGAGCTGCTGCGCGGGAACGTCGTCGACGAGGTCGAGGTTCCCGGAGATCAGGTCCGTGTAGGCGGTGTTGTTGTCGGTGTAGACCTTGAGGTCGACTCCGCTGTTCAGCGCCTTGTCGGGGCCCGGGTAGCCGCTCCAGGTGCGCAGCTTCATGCCGGTGCCCTTGGTGTACGAGTCCACCAGGTACGGGCCGTTGCCGACCGGCTTGTTCAGCCAGCCGGCGTGGTCGGTGAAGAAGGCCTTGGGCAGCGGGGAGAAGGCCTGGTAGCCGAGGGTCTCGGGCCAGGTGGAGAACTTGTTCTTCAGGGCGACCGTGAAGGTCTTGGGGTCCTTGACGACCAGTCCGGACATCGTCTTGGCCTTGGGCTCACCGGAGGCGGGGTGTACGTCCGCGTAGCCGACGATGTCGGAGAAGAACGGGGAGTTGTTCTGCTTGTTGCGCACGTCGGCGCCGTAGTTCCAGGCGTCCACGAAGGACTGGGCCGTGACCGGCTCGTCGTTGCTGAACTTCCACCCGTCCTTCAGGGTGATGGTGAAGTTCTGACTGTCCGTCGTGTCGATCTTGTCGGCGATCATGTTGAGGGCCGCGCCGGTCTTCGGGTCGTACCGCTTCAGGCCCCGGAAGAGCATGTCGAGGACCTTGCCGCCCTGCACCTCGTTGGTGTTGGCCGGCTCCAGCGGGTTCTGCGGGTCACCCCACGAGGAGCTGACGACCCCCGCGCCGCCGCCACCGCCTCCGCCGCCGTCGCTACCGCCGCCGCAGGCCGTCGCCGCGAGGGCGACGGCCACCGCACATGCGGCCCACTTGGCGTGGGTGGCTCCGCGCATGGAGTGCCTCCTCATGGATCCCAAGACTCACTTGGGCCCCATGTCACCCTATGTGGGGCGCCGAGCACTCACGGTTCGGCCGATTGCACCCTCGCGTCCCCCGCCTGTCACCCCTGCGGGTGCAACGCCAGCTCCCAGGTGTCGACCGCGTAGTGCAGGCGCATGCCGTGCGCCTCGTAGAGCCCGAGCGCGCCGGTCTCGTTGTGGACGTCCACGCCCAGACCGATGGTGTCCCGGCCGCGCGCCGCGTACGCGGCGAAGCCGTGGCGCAGCAGGAATCCGCCGACGCCGCGGCCGCGCAGTTCCTTCCGTACGCCGATGTGGCTGACCCAGCCCATGCTGGTGCGGTCGTCGCGGGTGAGCAGGACCGCCGCGTCGCCGTGGCCGGCCAGGCTCGCGATCCACACCAGCGACCAGTCGAGGTCGCGGGCGTCGAGGTGGTCAAGCCAGGGCTCGTACGCGCGGTCCACATGGCCGAAGTGGGCGGCGAAGGTCTCCTCGACGAGGGCGTGGGCGCGGCGCCGGTCGGCCTCGTCGGTGGCGCAGTGGCGCAGGGTGAGGCCCTCGGGCGGCGCCGGCGGGAGGTCGGCCGCGCGCTCCAGCGCCCGCGTCATCACCTGGTGGCGGCGCACGGTGCGGTAGCCGCGGGCGGTCAGCAGCGCGAGGTCGAGGGTGGGCCGCACGTTGAGCTGGAGCCGCAGCACGCCCGGCCCGGCGGCGCCGCCCATGGCGCGGGCGCGCACCGCCATCCGGTCCAACAGCGCGGCGGCGGCCCCGGGGTGGCCGGGCAGGACGTAGTGGTCGCAGTCGACGCGGCCGGGGCCGGAGTCCGCCCAGACCAGGGCGTAGGCCAGGAGCCGGCCGTCCTGGAAGGCGAGCCAGGAGTCGGTGGCCAGGTCCACGTCGGGATGGTTGAGGTCGGCCTCGACGGCGGCGAGGTCCGTCTCCGGTCTGCCGATCTCGGCCACGTCAACGGCGTTGAGCAGGGCGCAGATGTCGGCCGCGTCACCGGGCCCGGCGGGTCGGACGATGAAGGACATGCCCCCACCCTCGGCCCGGCCCCGCCCCGTACGCAACCGGGTTGCGGAACGGGCAGCGCCCGGGACCGGATTCCTCCGGTCCCGGGCGCTGCCGGGACTGCGTACCGCCGTGCGGGATCAGACGGCCAGGATGGCCTTCTCCTCCGCGAAGTGGCAGGCCGACTCGTGCGCGGCCGGGGTGTTCACGCCGTGGAAGCGCGACGGGATCGCCAGCAGCGGCTCCTCCGTGGCGCAGCGCTCCTCCGCCTTCCAGCAGCGGGTGCGGAAGCGGCAGCCCGACGGCGGGTTGGCCGGCGAGGGGACGTCACCGGTGAGGATGATCCGCTCGCGGCCCTCGCGGGCGCCCGGGTCCGGGACCGGGACGGCCGACAGCAGCGCCTGGGTGTAGGGGTGCGTCGGGTGCTCGTAGATCTCGGCGTCGGAGCCGATCTCGGCCATCTTCCCGAGGTACATGACGCCCACGCGGTCCGAGATGTGCCGGACGATCGAGAGGTCGTGCGCGATGAAGACGTAGGACAGGTCGAACTCGTCCTGGAGCTTCTCCATCAGGTTGATGACCTGGGCCTGCACCGACACGTCGAGCGCGGAGACCGGCTCGTCGCAGATGATGATCTCCGGGTTGAGCGCGAGGCCGCGGGCGATGCCGATGCGCTGGCGCTGGCCGCCGGAGAACTGGTGCGGGTACCGGTTGATGTACTCCGGGTTCAGGCCCACGACGTCCAGGAGCTCCTGGACCTTGCGGCGCCGGTCGCCCTTCGGGGCCACCTCGGGGTGGATCTCGAAGGGCTCGCCGATGATGTCGCCGACCGTCATGCGCGGGTTCAGCGAGGTGTACGGGTCCTGGAACACCATCTGGATGTTGCGGCGGACGGCCTTCAGGGCCTTGCCGGACAGCTTGGTGATGTCCTGGCCCTTGTAGAAGACCTCGCCGGCGGTGGCCTTCTCCAGGCTCATCAGCAGCTTGGCGACGGTGGACTTGCCACAGCCGGACTCGCCGACGATGCCGAGGGTCTCACCGCGGTAGAGGTCGAAGGAGACCCCGTCGACGGCCTTGACCGCGCCGACCTGCTTCTTGAACAGGATGCCCTGGGTCAGCGGGAAGTGCTTGACCAGGTTGCGCACCTGGAGGATCGGCTCGCGCTCGGTGGCGTTCTTGGTGAGCTCAGCCATGGAGCTGCTCCTTCCAGAAGTGGCACGCGCTGCCGCGGCCCGGCATCTCGGTGCCGTCCTGCTCGGTGACCGAGTGCAGGACCGGCACGTCGGTGCGGCAGATGTCCTGGGCCTTCGGGCAGCGCGGGTTGAACGCGCAGCCGCTCGGGATGTTCAGCAGGTTGGGCGGCAGGCCCTTGATCGCGTAGAGCTCCTGGCCCTTCTGGTCCAGGCGCGGGATCGAGTCGAGCAGGCCGCGCGTGTACGGGTGCGCGGGGCGGCTGTAGATCTCGTGGACCGGGGCGGTCTCGACGATCCGGCCGCCGTACATGACGGCGATCTTGTCCGCGACGTCGGCGACGACGCCGAGGTCGTGGGTGATCAGGATGAGGCCCATGTTCATCTCGCGCTGGAGCTCCGCGAGCAGGTCCATGACCTGGGCCTGGACCGTCACGTCGAGAGCCGTGGTGGGCTCGTCGGCGATGATCAGGTCGGGCTCCAGGGCCATCGCCATGGCGATCATGATGCGCTGGCGCATACCGCCGGAGAACTGGTGCGGGTAGTCACCCACGCGCGCCTTGGCGGCGGGGATCTTCACGCGGTCCATGAGCTCGACGGCCTTGGCCGTGGCGTCCTTCTTGGACATCCCGCGGTGGACGCGGAACATCTCGCCGAGCTGGGCGCCGACGGTGTGAACCGGGTTCAGCGAGGACAGCGCGTCCTGGAAGATCATGGCGATCTTCGAACCGCGGACCTTGCGGAACTCCTCGGCCGGCAGCTTGAGCAGGTCGGTGCCCTGGAACAGGATCTCGCCGTGCGGGATCTTGCCCGGGGGCATGTCCAGGATGCCCATGATGGCCTGCGCCGTCACGGACTTGCCGGAACCGGACTCGCCGAGGACGGCGAGGGTCTCGCCCGCGCTCACGGAGTACGAGACACCGTTCACGGCCTTGGCGACACCGTCGCGGGTGTGGAACTCGACGTGCAGGTCGCGCACTTCGAGCAGGGGGGTCCCCTCCGGCGCCGAACGGGGCGCGGGGACGTTCGAGGTCTTGTCGATGATGGTCAACGTACGCCCTTCCTCAGCGCAGCTTCGGGTCGAGGGCGTCGCGCACCGCGTCGCCGACCATGATGAACGCGAGCACGGTGATGCTCAGCGCGACGGCCGGGAACAGCAGCACATGCGGTGCCTGGAGCCAGCGCACGGAGGCGTCGCTGACCATCAGGCCCCAGGAGATCTCGGGGGGCTGGACACCGATGCCGAGGTACGACAGGGCCGCCTCGGCGGAGATGTAGACACCCAGGCTGATCGCACCGACCACGATGACGGGGGCGATGGCGTTCGGCAGGATGTGGCGCAGGGTGATGCGCAGGGTCCCGGCGCCGAGGGCGCGGGCGGCAACGACGTAGTCGTTGTTCTTGTTCTGCAGCACCGACGACCGCATGATGCGGAAGATCTGGGGCCAGCCGAGGATCGCGAGCACCAGGGAGACCGTCCAGGCGTTGCCCGGCAGGGCCGACATGATGAGCATGCCGCCGAGGAGCAGCGGGATCGCGAAGAAGATCTCGGTGAAGCGGGACAGGATGCTGTCCACGATGCCGCCGGTCCAGCCGGCCAGCAGACCGAGCGCGCCGCCGATGACGGTCACCAGGGTGGTCGTGACGATGCCGACGATCACGGAGTTGCGGGCGGCCCACACCGTACGGGTGTAGACGTCGCAGCCCTGGATGTCGTAGCCGAACCAGTGCTCGGCGGACGGCGTCTTGAGCGAGTCCTGGAGGACGCAGGCGGTGCTGTCGAACGGGCTGCCGTCGGTGAACCACTGCGGCACGGCCGAGATGACCAGCAGGCACAGGACGAGGAACGCGCCGATCAGGAAGACCGGGTTGCGGCGCAGGTCGTCGATGGCGTCGGACCAGAGGCTCGCCTCGCGGTCCTTCTTCTTCTTGCGGCCGCCCTTGGAGACCACGGCGCCGGCGGAGGGGGCTCCGGCGATCTGGGTGTCGGTCATCGAGTCCTCCACCGTAGTTGTGTCACGCATAGCGGATCCTCGGGTCGAGCACGGCGTAGAGCAGGTCCACGATCAAGTTGGCGATGAGGTAGACGAGGACGAGCAGCGTCACACCGCCGACCACGACCGCGCCTTCCTTCAGATACACGGACTTGGCGAGCAGGCCGCCGACTCCGTGGATGTTGAAGATGCGCTCCGTGATGACCGCACCACCCATCAGGCCACCGAGGTCGGCGCCGAGGAAGGTGACGATCGGGATCATGGCGTTGCGCAGACCGTGGTTCACGACGACGCGGCGCCGGGGCAGGCCCTTGGCCGTGGCGGTGCGGACGTAGTCCGCGCGCATCGTCTCCATCAGGCTCGTACGCGTCAGCCGTGCCACGTACGCGAGGGACGTCGAGGCGAGCACGAACGCCGGGAGGAGGTAGGCGCGGAACCCGTCGGCCTCGTTGAAGGAGGGGGAGAAGAAGTCGATGCCCCACTCGTTCTTGAGCTTGACGCCGAGCGTCAGCTGGAGCACGAAACCGGTGACGAAGACCGGGATCGAGATGACGAGCAGGGTGGAGATCAGCACCAGCTGGTCGATGAACTTGCCGCGGCGCAGGGCAGCCATGATGCCGGCCACGACACCGACGATCGCTTCGATGACGAAGGCGACGATGGCGAGGTTCATCGTGTACGGGAAGGCCTCGGTGATCATGTCGAGGACCTTGCGACCGGACAGGGTCTCACCGAAGTCGCCCTGGAAGACGCCGGTGATGTAGTTCCAGTACTGCAGCAGGAACGGGTCGTCGAGGTGGTACTTCTCGCGCAGCATCGCCGCGACGAGGGGGTCTGCCTTCTTCTCGCCCGCGAGGAGCTGGATCGGGTCAGCGCCCGGCATGGCGAACGTGAGCAGGTAGATCAGGAACGTGGCACCGAGCAGTACAGGGATCGCCTGTATGAGTCGGCGGATGAGGTAGCGGCCCATCAGACCTCCAACATGAAGAACAGGGGATAGGGCGGGCACACGGAAACCTGATTCCGTCTGCCCGCCCCCTGTGTCCCCTTGGTGAAGAGGGGTGTTAGTTGAGCTCGACCTTGGCCAGGTCCATACGGCCCTGGGCGTCGATCTCGACGTTCTTCACGGACTTGGAGTAGGCCGAAGAAGACATGTAGGTGAAGACCGGGATGTACGGAAGGTCCTTGATGACGATGTCATCGGCCTTCTGGTACAGCTTCAGGCCCTCGGCCGGGTCGGTGGCCTTGTCGGCCTCCGCCATGGTGGTCTCGAACTCCTCGTTGACATAGCCGCCGTAGTTGGAGCCGGTCTCGATCGCGACCTTCGAGAAGATCGGACGCAGGTAGTTCTCGGCCGCCGGGTAGTCCATGGACCACGCCATACGGAAGGCGCCCTTGTACTTCTTCGCCTGGAGGTCGTCCAGCATGTCGCCGAACTTGGCGTACGGCTTGGCCGTGACGTCGACGCCGAGGTTCGCCTTCAGCTGGTTGGCGACGGCCTCGATCCACTCCTTGTGGCCACCGTCGGCGTTGTAACCGAGCTCGATCTTGTTGCCCGGAACACCGCCCGCCTGGGTCCACAGTTCCTTGGCCTTGGTCGGGTTGTAGGTGCCGACCTCGCCGAGGGCGCCCTTGCGGTAGCCCGGAATGATGGGGTTGATGAAGTCGTCGGCCGGCTTGCGGGTGCCGTTGAAGATGGTCTTCGTGATGGCGTCCCGGTCGATGGCCATCGAGATGGCCTTCCGGATCTCGATCTTGCCGAACGCCTCCGGGTTGGTGGCCAGCGGCAGACCGAGGTAGCCCACGCCCGACTCGGGCTTGTAGATGTAGCGGTCGCCGAACTCCTGGGAGACGGTGGCGAGCGCGGACACGGGGAGCTTGTCGACGATCTGGATGTTGTCGGCGCGCAGGTCGTTGTACGCGGTGTCCAGGTTGTCGTAGATCTTGAAGGTGACGCCTTCGAGCTTCGCGCGGCCCTCGGCCGGGTACTTGTCGTAGCGCTTGACCTTGATCTGCTTGTTGTGGTCCCACGCGCCGTCCATCTGGAAGGCACCGTTGCCGATCGGGGCCTCGCCGAACTTCTTCGGGTCGGCTTCGAACGCCTTCGGCAGCGGGTAGAAGGCGTTGTAGCCCAGCATGGTCTTGAACTGGGAGAACGGAGCCTTCAGCGTGACGGTGAAGGTCTTCTCGTCGACGACCTTCAGACCCTTGAGCTCGGTGGCGGTGGGCTTCTTGTCCTTGCCCGGCGCCAGCTCCTCGGAGCCCTCGATCTTGTCGAAGAAGGGCAGGCCCTCAGCGGCGTTGTCCTGGTTGGCGCCCCAGTTCCAGGCGCGGACGAACGACTGCGCGTCGACCTTCTCGCCGTTGTGGAACGTGTAGCCGTCCTTCAGCTTGATCGTCCACGTCTTCGAGTCCGTGGTGTCGATCGCCTCGGCGACCGCGAGCTTCGGCTCGTTGGTCTTGTTGTCGTAGTCGACCAGACCGGTGAAGAGCGCGTGGAGAACCTCCGCGCCCTCCGACTCGGCGGTGTTCTGACCCACCAGGCCGTGCTGCGGCTCGCCGAGCACCACGGTGATGTTGCCGCCGGACTTGCCGGCGGAGTCAGAGTCCTTGCTGGTGCTGCAAGCCGTAGCGGCCATCGCCACGACGACGGCACCCGCGACCCACTTGGCGCTCGTTGCTCCGCGCATGGGTAATTGCCTCCTCAGGAGTCACTGTCGATACGTGAAGGACCCGGCTCCCGCTGACACCCCTGACAGCGAAATCCGGTCCCATCGTGTGTGCTCGTGAGTCGGCGCTCCCCACAGCGCGTGACCCATTGACCCGAGCTCAATGGAGCCATCCTCAGGGACGCCCAGACCGTAAACCACACTTAAGTGGTCTCGTTTTCACAACATCACCGCATGGCGAAAACCCGAAATCCGGACAAACGGATAGGAGACAGACACGTGCGAAACGGACGGTTAGCTCACCTTCCGGAGTGTCACGGTCGGAATGCGGACACCTGAACGCAATAATCCGCTTGACAAACGCGAACAGCCCCTCCCGTCACCACACTTGTGACGGGAGGGGCTGTTCGTCAGCCGGACTACGGGCGGTCCCCAGGCGCCGCCTGGGGAACCCCGGTACTACTTACCGGACTTGGCGCGCGACGCGGTGCGCGAGCGCTCCTTCTGGTCCAGGACGACCTTGCGGATGCGGACGGCCTCCGGGGTCACCTCGACGCACTCGTCGTCGCGGCAGAACTCCAGGGACTGCTCCAGGGAGAGCTTGCGGGGCGGCACCACGTTCTCGGTGTTGTCCGCGGAAGCCGCACGCATGTTGGTGAGCTTCTTCTCCTTGGTGATGTTCACGTCCATGTCGTCGGAGCGCGAGTTCTCGCCGACGATCATGCCCTCGTACACCTCGGTGCCGGGCTCGGTGAACAGGACGCCGCGCTCCTGCAGGTTGATCATCGCGAACGGCGTGACCGAACCGGCGCGGTCGGCGACCAGCGAACCGTTGTTACGGGTCACCAGCTGGCCGAACCACGGCTCGTGGCCCTCGTGGATCGAGTGGGCGATACCCGTACCGCGGGTGTTCGTCAGGAACTCCGTACGGAAGCCGATGAGGCCGCGCGACGGGACGACGAACTCCATGCGGACCCAGCCGGAGCCGTGGTTCGACATGTTGTCCATGCGGCCCTTGCGGACGCCCATGAGCTGCGTGACCGCGCCCATGTGCTCCTCGGGGACGTCGACCGTCATGCGCTCGACCGGCTCGTGGGTCTTGCCGTCGATCTCCTGCGTGACCACCTGCGGCTTGCCGATGGTGAGCTCGAAGCCCTCGCGGCGCATCTGCTCGACCAGGATGGCGAGCGCGAGCTCACCTCGGCCCTGGACCTCCCAGGCGTCCGGGCGCTCGGTGTCGAGGACGCGGAGCGAGACGTTACCGATCAGCTCGCGGTCCAGACGGTCCTTGACCTGGCGGGCGGTGACCTTGCGGTCCTTGACCGCGGACTTGGCGTCCGCGCCCTTGCCGCTGCCGCCGCGGCCGACCATCGGGGAGGTGTTCGTACCGATGGTCATGGAGATCGCCGGCTCGTCGACCGAGATCAGCGGGAGCGCGATCGGGTTCTCCGGGTCGGCCAGGGTCTCACCGATCATGATGTCGGGGAAACCGGCGACCGCGCAGATGTCACCCGGGCCGGCCACCTCGGCCGGCTTGCGGGTGAGCGCCTCGGTCATCATCAGCTCGGTGATGCGGACGTTGGAGATCGTGCCGTCACGCTTGATCCACGCGACGGTCTGGCCCTTGCGGAGCTCACCCTGCTCGACGCGGACCAGGGCGATGCGGCCGAGGAAGTTGTCGGCGTCCAGGTTGGTGACGTGGGCCTGGAGGGGCGCCTCGTCGTCGTACACCGGGGCGGGGACGTGCTCCAGGATGGTGGAGAAGAACGGCTCCAGGCTGTCGCTGTCCGCGGGGACGGTGCCGTCCTCGGGCTTGGTCAGCGAGGCGACGCCGTCACGGCCACAGGCGTAGACGATCGGGAACTCGATCTGCTCCTCGGTGGCGTCCAGGTCCAGGAACAGGTCGTACGTGTCGTTGACGACCTCGTCGATCCGGGAGTCCGGGCGGTCCGTCTTGTTGATGCAGAGGATGACCGGCATGTTCGCCTGCAGGGCCTTGCGCAGGACGAAGCGGGTCTGGGGCAGCGGACCCTCGGAGGCGTCCACCAGCAGGACTACGGCGTCCACCATCGACAGACCGCGCTCGACCTCACCACCGAAGTCGGCGTGGCCGGGGGTGTCGATGATGTTGATCGTGATCGGGGCCCCGCCGTCCTTGGGGTGATACTTCACCGCCGTGTTCTTGGCGAGGATCGTGATGCCCTTCTCACGCTCCAGGTCGTTCGAGTCCATCATGCGGTCGTCGAGGTGCTGGTGGGCGGCGAAGGCACCGGCCTGCTTGAGCATGGCATCGACGATGGTCGTCTTGCCATGGTCGACGTGGGCGACGATGGCGACGTTACGGATGTCGTGGCGCGTGGGCACTTCGGCGCTTCTCCCGGGATCGTGGATGGCGTCGCGTACGGTCCGGCACGCGCGCCTCGACCGGGCGGAAAACCTGCCACGGCCTTACCCCATCGTACGTCGCGTGGCGGGAACTGCCCGCCGGGGGGTCTGTCAAGAGGCCGGATGACTGAGGAGGACCGGGTCTGGGGTGGGGGGTCCCGGGCATCGGTGGAGCGGTGAAACTAAGGGAAAACACGCGGGTCAACGGGTATGCACGACCTTGCCCGCCGGGGTGTCCGGCGGGCAAGGGAATTGAGTCACATCTGAGCTTGTGACCCGCGGGTCAACCTGACTGGCACCTCTTTGTCACTACTTCTTCTCCTTGGCGTTCTTCTCCGTGGCGGCCGGGGACTTCTTCCAGCCGATGTCCTGGAAACGGGGGGCGCCGAGGCCGAAGGCACCCGCGTTGACCAGGCTGGGCTTGACCGCCACGAGCTCGGGACGCTGGTAGAGCGGGATGGATCCGGCGGCGGCCCAGATCCGGGCGTCCGCCTTGCGGATCAGATCGCGGGAGGCCCCCTCGTCCAGCTCGCCGAGGGCCTGGTCGAACAGCTGGTCGATGTGGTCGGTGCCGACCCGGGTGTAGTTCTGTTCGACGAGGAGCGAGCCGTCGGCGGCCGGCTCCGGCTTGGCGAAGATCGGCCGCGCGTCGGTGGCCGGGTAGGCGGTCGCGGGCCAGGAGTAGAGCGCCAGGTCGTACTGGCCCGAGGCGATGTGGTCCTTGAAGAAGCTCTCGTCGGCGACCTTCTTCAGCTCGGCCTGGATGCCGACCTTCTGGAGCATCTGGGCGATGCGCTCGCCGACCGCGCGCAGCGACTCCGAGCCGGGGCCCGAGGGGAGGACGAAGCGCAGGCTGAGCGCCTTGCCGTCCTTGGCCAGCATGCTGCCGGAGGTACGGGCCTGCTTGGCCGGGGCGGGCGCCGCCGAGGCCTTCCCCTGCCCGGCCCCGTCGCCCTCGCGGACCGGGGCGCCCTTGGCGTCGGTGTCGGTGGTGGCGGTGTCCCGCGCCGCGTCCGGGCCGGCGGCCGCCCGGGCCACGTCGGCCTGGGCGAGCAGCGAGGCCTGCTGCTGGGCGGCGAGCGGGGTGACCGTGAGCGCCGGGGACAGTCCGGGACCGGCGGCGGGCCGGGCGTCCTGCGGGTTCCCGGCCCCGCCCTGCTCGTCCCCGGCCCGCTCGTCCCCGCCCCGCTCGTCGCCGTTGCGCTCGTCGTCCTGGCCGACGACGTACAGGCCGTCGTTCCCCGTGCCCGGCCCGGCCGGGGTCTTCCCGTCGTCCTCGGAGCTCGCCTCGGGGCCGGCCTTCGCGCCCGCCGGCTCGGTGATCTTCCCGCCCCGCCTCCAGCCCGCGTCGGCGAGCAGTGCCTGGGCCGCCTGGGTGTCCTGGCCGCCGAGGGCGTCGCTGTTGTCGGCGTACGCCGGCTGCCCGGCCAGGGCCAGGTGGCTGCCGACGGGCTTGGCGGGCAGGCCCAGCGGCTTCAGGACGATCTCCGCCAGCGCCTTGCGGTCCAGGGCCCGGGCCACGGCCCGCCGGACCCGCTCGTCGGCCAGCGGCCCCGAGGCGCCGTTCATGGCGAGCTGGGTGTAGGCCGGCTCCAGGGACTTGCGGACCGCGAAGGTGCGCAGGGCGTTCTGCTCCTCGGCGTACTTCTTGGCGGCCTCGGCGTTCGCGGCCCGGCTGGCCTGCTCCTCCTTGGCCTTGCTCTCGTCCGCGCCGTAGGCGATCGCCCAGGACATCGTGGCCTGCGCGGCGGTCACCGAGGCCCCGGGCCCGTGCGCCGGGGCTCCGCCGGCCCCCTCGGCCCCCTTGGCGGCCTTCGCGTCCCGGTGGGCCAGCGCGATCCGGTCTGCGCCGGTGCGGTCGATCTCCGCCATGTCGAGCTTGCCGGCGGCCAGCGCGGCCGGCCGCTCCGCCCGGGGCACCGCCGTCAGCACCAGGGTGTCCAGCTTGGCGGGCCGGCCCCACCAGCGCGCGTTGCGGGTCAGGGCGACGGTCGCGGTCTTCTTGTCGACGGCGCCGAGGTTGAAGGCTCCGGCGGTGACCTTGAGGGCGCCGCGGGCCCCCTCGTTGAAGGCATCCGGGGTGCCCGTGACCTGCTTCGGGTAGAGCGGCGTGAACAGGGAGCGCCAGTCGGTGTACGGCTTGGCGAAGGTGACCTTGACCTCCAGGTCCGTCTTGCCGCGCTCGATCTTCTCGATCCGCTCGTACCCGGCGTTGCGGGCCGTCCAGTAGGCCGAGTCCTTGCCGTTCAGGGCCCGCCACTGGGCGACGAAGTCGGCGGCTCCGATCTCCCGGCCGTCGCTCCACACCGCCTGCTGGTTGAGCTTGTACAGGACGACCTGCTTGGGCTCGCGTGCGACGATCTCGGCCTTTTCCAGGTAGTCCGGATTGGCCACCGGCTGGCCCTTGGCGTCCATGACGAAGAGCTGCGGCAGCACCGCCCCGGCGATCCGGGCGGTGGTGGCGTCCGCATCGGCCTGGAAGGTGTTCAGGGTGTCGGGGAGGGTGTCCACGGCCCAGCGCACGACCCCGCCGTCGGCGACCCTGTCGCGGGAGGTCATCGCGATGTCCTGTCCGGCGGCGACGGGACCGCCCTCCTCGTCACCCGCGCCGCAGCCCGCGAGCAGCGGCAGTGCGAGGACTCCCGAGGTCAGGAACGCCAAGGACCTGCGCCTTCTCTGGGACATGGGTGGTACCTCCGGGGCGGGGCGTGGGGAAGCGGGGGCTCAGGCGGCTTGATCACGTTTGGCGGTATATGGAGCTGATCACACTGGGTGCCGGAACCCACTGAAATCCACCGCCCGCCGGACCTCCCGCAGCGGGCCCGCGCCACGCCGCCAACCCCACCCGTGCGGACCAATCCGGCTTGCGGCCGCGGCGCCGGACGCGGGTGCGGACCACCGGGAAGGGGAGGGGAAGGGGGCGGGCAGGGGCGCACGGATCGCGCCTGCGCGCCCGCAATCGCCGCACGTCCCTTCACAACCGGGGACGGGAGGCGCGACACTCTCAGGCGCACATGAGCGTTGCCACCGCACCCCGCGGAAGTGAGGGCAAGTCATGTCCCTGCAAGACGATTTGACCGCCGTACGGCGGAACCTGGACGAGCTCACCCGCAAGGTGGAGCAGCTGGAGCGGCAGGCCGCGCACCGGCCCCCGGCGGGCGGCGGATCCGCGCCCCCGGACCCGTCGGGGATGGTGACCATCCCCGACACCCCGTACGACAGCTCGCTGTGGACGGACACCGACGACGAGGGTCTCGGTGCCCGGAACCGCCGGGCGCCCTGATCCGGTCCGCACGCCCCCGGTCACCCTTCATCACTCCACCCGGAGTTCCCTTTGGCCACAGGTACGGAACCATCCCGGCAGCCGACCGGCGTCCACGGCCCCACCCGCGCCGCGATCGCGGCCCGGCACCTGCGGACCGACCGGTGGTGGCTGGCCCCCGCCGGCACCGCGGCCGGGCTGCTCGCGTTCATCGTCTACTCGACGTGGCGGGCCTTCGCGAACGCCGACTACTACGCCGCCCCGTACGTCTCGCCGTTCTACTCCCCGTGTCTCGCGGAGAACTGCCGGGAGATGCGCAGCGGCCCGAACCTGGACCTGTTCGGCAGCTGGTGGGGCCTGTCCCCCGCCCTGCTGATCCTGGTCTTCCCGCTCGGCTTCCGGCTGACCTGCTACTACTACCGCAAGGCGTACTACCGGGGCTTCTGGGCCTCGCCGCCCGCCTGCGCCGTCGCCGAGCCGCACGCCGCGTACAGCGGCGAGACCCGCTTCCCGCTGGTCCTGCAGAACGCGCACCGGTACTTCTTCTACGCGGCGGTGCCCGTCGCGGGCATCCTCACGTACGACACCGTGCTGACCTTCCGCGACGGCGACTACGCGTGGGGCCACATGGGCCTCGGAACCCTGCTGTTCCTGGTCAACATCACGCTGATCTGGGCGTACACGCTGTCCTGCCACTCCTGCCGGCACATCATGGGCGGCCGCCTGAAGCACTTCTCCAAGCACCCGGTGCGCTACCGGCTGTGGGGGTGGGTCAGCCGGCTCAACGCCCGCCACATGCTGCTGGCCTGGTCCTCCCTGATCAGCGTGGCCCTGTGCGACTTCTACGTGTACCTGCTGGCCAGCGGCACCTTCACCGACCCGAGGATCTTCTGACATGGTTCAAGTCGACCGGCAGCAGTGGGACGTGGTCGTGGTCGGCGCGGGAGGCGCCGGACTGCGGGCCGCGATCGAGGCCCGCGAGCGGGGCGCCCGTACGGCCGTGATCTGCAAGTCCCTGTTCGGCAAGGCCCACACCGTGATGGCGGAGGGCGGGATCGCCGCCTCCATGGGCAACGTCAACGAGGGCGACAACTGGCAGGTGCACTTCCGCGACACCATGCGCGGGGGCAAGTTCCTCAATCAGTGGAGGATGGCCGAGCTGCACGCGAAGGAGGCCCCGGACCGGGTCTGGGAGCTGGAGACCTGGGGCGCGCTCTTCGACCGCACGCCCGACGGGAGGATCTCCCAGCGCAACTTCGGCGGACACGAGTACCCGCGCCTCGCACACGTGGGCGACCGGACCGGCCTGGAGCTGATCCGCACCCTCCAGCAGAAGATCGTCCAGCTCCAGCAGGAGGACTTCAAGGAGTACGGGGACCACGAGGCCCGGCTCAAGGTCTTCCAGGAGTGCACGGTCACCAGGGTCCTGAAGGAAGGGCCGAGGGTCTCGGGGGCCTTCTGCTACGAGCGCGAGTCCGGCCGGTTCTTCGTCCTGGAGGCCCCGGCGGTGGTGCTGGCCACCGGCGGCATCGGCAAGTCCTTCAAGACCACCTCGAACTCCTGGGAGTACACCGGCGACGGCCACGCGCTGGCCCTGCTCGCGGGGGCTCCCCTGCTGAACATGGAGTTCGTGCAGTTCCACCCCACCGGCATGGTCTGGCCGCCCTCGGTCAAGGGGATCCTCGTCACCGAGTCGGTGCGCGGCGACGGCGGGGTGCTGCGCAACAGCGAGGGCAAGCGGTTCATGTTCGATTACGTCCCGGACGTCTTCAAGGAGAAGTACGCGGAGTCCGAGGAGGAGGGCGACCGCTGGTACGAGGACCCGGACCACAACCGGCGCCCGCCCGAGCTGCTCCCCCGCGACGAGGTGGCCCGGGCCATCAACTCCGAGGTCAAGGCGGGCCGCGGCTCCCCGCACGGCGGGGTGTTCCTGGACGTGTCGACGCGGATGCCCGCGGAGCGGATCCGCCGGCGGCTGCCGTCGATGTACCACCAGTTCAAGGAGCTGGCGGACGTGGACATCACCGCCGAGGCGATGGAGGTGGGCCCGACCTGCCACTACGTGATGGGCGGCATCGCGGTCGACTCGGACAGCGCCGCCACCGTCGGGGTCCCCGGGCTCTTCGCGGCGGGCGAGGTCGCGGGCGGCATGCACGGCTCGAACCGGCTCGGCGGGAACTCCCTCTCCGACCTGCTGGTCTTCGGGCGCCGCGCCGGGCTGCACGCGGCCGGGTACGCCGCCTCCGCCGGCCGCCCCGCAGTGTCGCAGGCGGAGATCGAGGCCGCCGCCGCGGAGGCGCTGGCCCCGTTCCACGCCGACGAGGGCGCGGAGAACCCGTACACGCTCCACCAGGAGCTCCAGACGACCATGAACGACCTGGTCGGCATCATCCGCCGCGCGGGCGAGATGGCCGAGGCCCTGGAGAGGCTCGCCGCCCTGCGGGTACGGGCGGCCCGGGCCGGCGTCGAGGGGCACCGGCAGTTCAACCCGGGCTGGCACCTCGCCCTGGACCTGCGGAACATGCTGCTGGTCAGCGAGTGCGTGGCCCGCGCGGCCCTGGAACGCACCGAGAGCCGCGGCGGGCACACCCGCGAGGACTGCCCCTCGATGGAGCGGGACTGGCGGCCGGTGAACCTGCTGTGCCGCCCGGTGGACCCGGCGCCCGCCGATCCGGCGGCCGGCCGGATCGCCCTCGTCCGCACCCGTACCGAACCCATCCGCCCCGACCTGCTCGCGCTGTTCGAGAAGGACGAGCTGGTCAAGTACCTCGCCGAAGAGGAGCTCTACGAGTGACTACCTACGACGCCCGCTTCCGGATCTGGCGGGGCGACACGGAGGGCGGCGAGCTGCGGGACTTCACCGTCGAGGTGCACGACGGCGAGGTGGTCCTGGACATCGTCCACCGGCTCCAGGCGACCCAGGTCCCGGACCTGGCGGTCCGCTGGAACTGCAAGGCCGGCAAGTGCGGCTCGTGCAGCGCGGAGGTCAACGGGCGGCCGCGGCTGATGTGCATGACCCGGATGTCGACCTTCACCCGGGAGGAGACGATCAGCGTCACCCCGCTGCGGGCCTTCCCGGTGATCCGGGACCTGGTGACGGACGTGTCGTTCAACTACCGCAAGGCGCGGGAGGTGCCGGCCTTCGTGCCGCCGCAGGGGGTGGCGCCGGGCGCGTACCGGATGCGGCAGGAGGACGTGGAGCGCTCGCAGGAGTTCCGCAAGTGCATCGAGTGCTTCCTGTGCCAGGACACCTGCCATGTGGTGCGGGACCACGAGGAGAACAAGCCCGCGTTCGCGGGACCGCGCTTCCTGATGCGGGTGGCCGAACTGGACATGCACCCGCTGGACGCGGCGCAGGAGGCGGGCCTGGACCGCAAGCGCGCCGCCCAGGAGGACCACGGGCTCGGCCTCTGCAACATCACCAAGTGCTGTACGGAGGTCTGCCCCGAGGGCATCAAGATCACCGACAACGCGCTGATCCCGCTGAAGGAGCGGGCCGTGGACCGCGCGTACGACCCGCTGGTGTGGCTCGGGAACAAGATCCGGCGCCGGACCGCCCCGTAGCGACCCCGGCCGTTCCCGGCGGCGGTGGCCCCGCCCCGCACCCGCCCGGTCGGGGCCACTCCGGGTGCGGGGGCGGGGAAGCGCCCATAATCTCCCAAATGTGACCCCGCCGAGTAGCAGGACGCTGTCCGCCCTCGCCGCCGCGCTGCTCGCGTTCGGCGGGTGGGGGGTGGCCGGGGCGCCGTCGGCCCGGGCGGACGACCCCGTCACCCTGTCCGCGCAGGGCCAGATCACCGACCGCGTCGGCGCCCTCGGCGACCGGCGGCCGGCCGTCGTGGCCGCGCTCGACAAGCTGTACGCGGACCGGAAGATCCAGCTCTTCGTCACCTACGTGAACGACTTCTCCGGCCGCTCCGCCCAGAGCTGGGCCGACGCCACCGCGCAGAAGAACGGCCTCGGCCAGGACGACGTACTGCTCGCGGTGGCGACCGGGGCCCGGCAGTACGCCTATTCGGCCGACGCGGACTCCGGGTTCACCGAGGAGCAGCTCGCGGCGGTGGCCCGTACCGCCATCGAGCCCGCCCTGCGGCAGAACGACTGGGCGGGCGCCGCGATCGGCGCGGCGAACGGCTACGACGCGGTGCTCGGCGGGCAGCCCGTACCCGTCCCGAAGATCACCCCGGGCGAGGCGGACCCGGGCGGCGGGGCGGGCGGCCAGAGCGGGGCCGGGGACTTCGTGCTCCCGGTGGTCGTCGTGGGCGCGGCAGGCGCCGTCGGGGCGTTCGCGTACACCCGGCGCCGGCGCAAGACCGGAGCCGCTGCGAGGGGCACCACCGGCTGGGGCGCGCAGCCGGCCACCACGACCGCCCTGCCGCTGCCGGAACTCGACTCCAAGGCCAAGGCGTTGCTCGTGGACACCGACGACGCGGTCCGCACCAGCACCGAGGAACTCGGCTTCGCCTCGGCCCAGTTCGGCGACGAGGCGGTCGGCACCTTCACCGCCGCCCTGGAGCACGCCAAGAGCGAGCTCACCCAGGCCTTCCGGCTGCGCCAGCAGCTCGACGACGCCTACCCGGAGGACGACGCGACCCGGCGGCGGATGCTGGACGAGATCGTGGCCCGCTGTACGGAGGCGAACCGGCGGCTCGACGCCGAGTCGGCGGACTTCGACCGGCTGCGTGACCTGGAGAAGAACGCCCCGGCGGCGCTGGCCACCGTGGAGGCGCACTTCAGCGAGCTGGCCGGCCGTACGACGACGGCGGAGGCCACCCTGACCGCCCTCGCCGGCCGGTACGCGGACTCGGCCTCGGCCCCGGTGGCCTCCAACGCCGAACAGGCCAAGGCCCGGCTGCTGTTCGCGACGACCAACCTCGGCGAGGCGCGGGTCGCGATCGACGCCGGGGACAACGGCAGGGCGGCCGTGCACGTACGGGCCGCCGAGGGCGCGGTGGACCAGGTGGCGACCCTGGTCGACGCGGTGGAGCGGCGGGCGCAGGAACTCGCGGAGGCGGCCGGGAAGCTGGACGGCGCCCTCACCGAGACGGAGACGGACCTCGCGGACGCGCGCGGCCTGCTGAGCGGCACCGCGGAGGGGGTCTCCACGGCGGACCTGCGCGGCCGGATCGGCCGGGCGGAGGCGGTCCTGGCCGACGTACGGCGGGAGCGGGCGGGCGGCCGCTACGACCCGATCGACGCACTGCGGCGCACCGAGGAGGCGGACGCGGCCCTCGACGAGGCCCTGGCGGGGGCGCGCGAGCGCGAATCGGGGCGCCGGCGGGCGGTGGCGCTGCTGGACCAGGCGCTGCTGACGGCCCGCAGCGCGATCGGCGCGGCGGCGGACTACGTCACCACCAGCCGGGGCGCGGTCGGCAGCCAGGCCCGGACCCGGCTCGCGGAGGCGCAGCGCCACCTGGAGCGGTCGCTGACCCTGACGGACTCGGATCCGGCGGCGGCCCTCGCCGAGGCCCAGCAGGCGGACGCGCTGGCGCGGCAGGCGCAGCAGCTGGCGGAACAGGACGTACGGGGCTACCAGGACCCCTACGCCGGCGGTGGCGGCCGGCGGCAGGGCGGCGGGATGGGCGGCGCGGTGCTCGGCGGGATCATCCTCGGCGAGATCCTGCGCGGCGGGGGCGGCGGTGGCCGGGGCGGCTTCGGCGGCGGGGGCTTCGGCGGCGGCGGTTTCGGCGGGGGCGGCGGACCCGGCCCGGGCTCCTTCGGCGGCGGCGGCACGCGCGGCCGGATGGGCGGCGGCGGCCGCTTCTGAGGCGGCCGCGACCGATGCGCCGCACCCCTTCACCCAAGGAGATCAGGATCATGAGCAAGCAGACCGTCCTCGGCCGCGTCACCCAGCTGGCGAAGGCCAACATCAACGCCCTGCTGGACCAGGCGGAGGATCCGCAGAAGATGCTGGACCAGCTGATCCGCGACTACACGAACAACATCACGGAGGCGGAGACGGCGGTCGCGACGACCATCGGCAACCTGCGGATGCTGG
Source organism: Streptomyces goshikiensis (assembly GCF_014650555.1). GTDB lineage: Bacteria > Actinomycetota > Actinomycetes > Streptomycetales > Streptomycetaceae > Streptomyces > Streptomyces goshikiensis. Next base: position 662,026 of record NZ_BMVE01000001.1, read on the forward strand.
AGGCGGACCACACGGAGGACGTGGACGCGGCCGCGGAGTGGGGCCGCAAGGCGCTCGCGGCGAGCCGCAAGGCGGACGAGCTGCGGGCGTCCGGGGCGGCGGGGGACGCCGACACGTTCGACGGCCTCGCGAAGGTCGCGCTGGGCCGCCAGCTCCAGTCGGAGAAGGAGGCGAAGACGGCGGAGCCGACGATCGCGGCGCAGACGGAGGTCGTGGACAAGCTGAAGTCCGGGCTGGATTCGATGCGGAACAAGCTGACGGAACTGAAGGCGAAGCGCGACGAGCTGGTCGCGCGGGCGAAGACGGCGCAGGCGCAGAACACGATGATGGACGCGGTGAAGAACATCGACGTGATGGACCCGACGAGCGACCTGGCCCGCTTCGAGGACAAGGTCCGCCGGGAGGAGGCCAAGGCCCTGGGCAAGCAGGAACTGGCGGCCTCCTCCCTGGACGCCCAGTTCGAGGCCCTGGACGACCTCGGCACGTCCTCGGAGATCGAAGCCCGCCTGGCGGCCCTCAAGTCCCGCTGATCCGGCCCGTCCGGCGGTCGGAGGGCCGGGGTCCGGGGGCCGCGGCGCCCCCGGCACGGGCGGCGCCGACACGCCCCCGGAGGGGCCGGTCAGCCGTACATGCTCAGCAGTTGCTCCGCCGACAGCTCCGAGACGGACTCCCCGTCAGCCCCCGGCAGCGGGAGTTCGAACCACACCGTCTTCCCCCGGTGGGTCCGCCGCGTGCCCCAGCCCGCCGACAGCATCCCGACCAGCTGGAGCCCCCGCCCGCCCTCGTCGGTGTCCCGCGCCCGCCGCCGCCGGGGCTGCACCAGGTTCGCGTCCCACACCTCGCACACCAGCGTCCGGTCCAGCAGCAACCGCAGCCGGATCTCCCCTTCCCCGTACCGCAGCGCGTTCGTCACCAGCTCGCTGACCAGCAGTTCGGTGGTGTCCAGCAGCCCCTCCAGCCCCCAGGCCGGCAGCTTCGCGCGCGCCAGTTCCCGCGCGCGCCCCACCGACCGGGCCTCCCTCGGCAGCTGCCAGTCCCCCACCGCGTCCACCGGCAGCCCCTGCACCCGTGCCATCAGCAGTGCGATGTCGTCCTCCCCGTGCCGCGTGTCGAGCGTGTTCAGTACGTGGTCGCAGACGTCCTCCAGCGGCCGCACCGGATCGGCCAGGGCCTCCCGCAGGCCCCGCAGGCCCTCCTCCAGCGGGTGGTCCCGCGACTCGACCAGCCCGTCCGTGTACAGCGCCAGCAGCGCGCCCTCGGGGAGGTCGACCTCCACCTCCTCGAACGGCTCCCCGCCCACGCCCAGCGGCATTCCCGTCGGCACCTCCAGCAGCAGCCCCGGCCGCGGCGCGCCTCCCGGTTCCGGGGGTTCGACCAGCACCGGCGGCATGTGGCCGGCGTTGGCGATCGTGCAGCGGCGCGTCACCGGGTCGTAGACGGCGTACACGCAGGTGGCGAGGTAGACCTCCGAGCGGTCCGCGTCCCGTGAGTGCAGCGCCGCCCGCGAGGCCTGCTGGGAGCCGCCGGGCGCGCCGAGCCCCCGGGCGATCTCGTCCAGCGCGCTCAGCACCTCCGCCGGTTCGAGGTCCAGCAGCGCGAGCGTCCTTACGGCCGTGCGCAGTTCGCCCATGGCCACCGCCGCCCGCAGTCCGCGGCCCATGACGTCCCCGACGACCAGCGCCGTCCGGTGCCCCGGCAGCTCGATGACGTCGAACCAGTCGCCGCCGACCTCGGTCGCCGCGTTGCCCGGCAGGTAGCGGCAGGCGATGTCCAGTCCCGCCGCCTCCGGGTCGCCCGGGGGCAGCAGGCTGCGCTGGAGTATCAGCGCCCGCTCGTGCTCGCGCCGGTACAGCCGCGCGTTGTCGATGCAGACCGCGGCCCGCGCGGCCAGCTCCACCGCCACGGCCCGGTCGCGTTCCCCGAAGGGCTCGCTGCCCTTCGTACGGGAGAACTGGGCGAGTCCGACCACGGTGTCGTGCGCCACGAGCGGCACCACGAGCGTGGACTGCACGAGGTCGTCCGCCCCGCCGGACACCAGCAGCCGGGGCTGCGCCGTCCGCAGCGCGAGCGCTCCGGGCGAGGCGGCCGGGTAGCGGTGTACCTCCCCTACGGAGACCAGCGCGCCGGGACCCGACAGCGGCGCGTCCGACACCGCCGAGGCGAAGGCGACCCGCCGCAGCGGCGCGGACGGGGCCCGCCCGGCCCCCTGTCCGGGCAGCGACGGCAGCCCCGGGCCCTGCGGCCGGGCGGGCCGGTCGTCGTCGCCGAGCAGCAGCCCTTGGTACAGGTCGACGGAGGCCAGGTCGCAGAAGCCGGGGACGGTGACGTCGAGGAGTTCCCGGGCGGTGGTCTCCAGGTCGAGGGAGTTCCCGATCCGGTGCCCGGCCTCGTTGAGGAGGGCGAGGTTGCGCCGTACCCCGGCGGCCTCGCGGGCGGCGAGGTGGCGCCGGGTGACGTCGGTGCCGAGACCGGCGACGCCGATGGGGCGGCCGGAGCCGCCGTGCACCCGGTAGAGGTTGATGGACCAGTGGCGGTTGTCCCGGCTGCCCGGGGCGGCGCCGGTGATCCGCAGATCGGTGACGGACTCCCCGGTCTCCAGCACCCGGCGCAGGGCGTCGGACATCCGGTCGGCCTCGTGGGCGGGGAGGTAGTCGTGGACGGTGCGGCCGCGGTGCTCCTCGGCGTCGCCGCCGAACACGGTCGCGAAACGGCGGTTGGCGCGCTGCACGGTGAGGTCCGTACCGAAGAGGAGGAATCCGAAAGGAGATTGGCCGAATATGGCCTGCGAGGCGGCGAGATCGGATTCGATCCGCCGCAGCGCGCGTACGTCGACGACGACGCACAGCGCGGCTCGCTCACCGGTCTCCGCCCTGGTCGGCATCACATAGATCTCGGCCACCCCGTGCGCACCGTCGCCGCCGGGGATCCGGAACGGGACGAGACCCGTCCATTCCTTGCCGTCGAGGATCTCGGCCACCTTTCGGTGCCCGCCGGCGCGCAGTTCCGGCGGCATGAAGGCCTCGACCGGATCGCGGCCGACCGTCTGGGCCGCGGTGAGGCCGAACAGCTCCTCGGCGCGCAGGCTCCACTGGTCGACGAGCCCGTCCGGACCGATCGAGAACGACGCGACCTTTATGTAGTCATATATCGAGCCAGGCGGGCTGCTGTGCCACATGGAGTCGTGCCATGACTCCTCGGGCACTCGGGCCTGATGTGCCTGCGCAGGTATCTCGCTCACGCGACCGTCCCCTCCAGCTCACCGCAACCGGACCGGCCATGACCGAAGTATTCAGCACCACGGCCCCGGACGGCACGACGTTCACGATCACAAAAAGGTCCCGTTAGTTTCCGGCCACGTCCGGTGATCGTCGGCCATCCTTCCCCTTGTTACTGACCAGGAAGAGCCAACTCGAACCACACCGTCTTGCCCGACTTCCCGTGCCGGGTCCCCCAGCGCCGCGCCGAGACGGCCACGAGGTGGAGTCCGCGGCCACCTTCGTCATCGGGCTCCGCGACGCGCTCGCGGGGCGGATCCGGAAGCGGATCGGAAACCTCCACGAGCAGTGCTGCGCCCCCCTCGGAGTTCCCGGCGGCCGGATCCGGCCGTACCAGCCGGACCCCGATGGGCCCGGACGCGTGGCGCAGGGAATTGGTGACCAGCTCGCTGACCAGCAGGACGGTCACGTCGCCGACCGCCTCAAGGCCCCAGGCCCGGAGCTTTCCGCGCACGGCGTGGCGGGCGGTGCGGACGGCGCCGGGCTCGGCGGGGAAGGCCCACTCGGCGCATTCACCGTCTGTGTCGATCACGCCGATCACTTCCCGGGCCGGCAGCGACCCCAGTCGGGTTCAGCAGGGACAGAGCCACGAGGAGGAGCATGAGAGAGGAACCAATAGCGACATACCCCACATTTGGGGCGTCGTACCACTCGATCCCACACGCACCGGCGCACTGTGGCGCAGACGGCCTACAGCGCGAGCACCATGCGCCCCGGTGCGACCCGACGTGCTCCCGGCCCCCCGCCTCCGCCCCGGCGCGGACCAGGCGCGGGCATCGCGCGGGGGCGTCGCGGGCGTCAGGCGGGGGCGTCAGGCGGGAGGGCATCGGGCGGGAGGGCATCGGGCCCGGTCGTCAGGCCCGGCCTTCGGCGCGCAGTCTGCGGCCGGCCTCCGCGACCGCCGGCCGGTCCTGGTCGAGCCAGTCCACCGAATCCAGCTCCTGCGGCCCGAGCCAGCGCAGCTCGTCGTGGTCCTCCAGCGGAACGGGCTCCCCGGACACCAGCCGGGCGGTCCACACGTGCAGCACGAGGCCCGGTTTGAGGGGCCACTCCCCCGGGATCCGCTCCAGCGCCTGCGTCTCGACGCCGAGCTCCTCGCGCAGTTCGCGCACCAGCGCCTCGGGTACGGACTCGCCCGGCTCGGTCTTCCCTCCCGGCAGCTCCCAGCGGCCGGCCAGCTCCGGCGGCGCGCTGCGGCGGGCGGCCAGCAGGCGCCCGTCATGACAAAGGGCTCCGCCCACGACCACGCGTACAGTCATGGGCGGAGCCTATGTCAGTGGCCCGGCCGGCCCGCCGTTCAGTTCTTCGTGGCCGTCTGGCTGCCCTGACCGAGCCGCTCGACCCAGTAGAGCTGCTTGTGCCCGTGGCCGCCGAGGCTGTCGACGACCTTCTGGGCCTCGGACCGGGTGGCGTACCGGCCCACCCGATAGCGGTTGCCGTTGTCGTCCTGACGTATGACCAGCCATGGGAGCAGGGCACCGCTCTCGCTCATCGCGCTTCACCCTCCGCCGATGTACCCGCCCGGGAAACCCCATTGCGCATATGCCCGACCTTACGCCCGACCTTTACAGAGCGGATACGGTTTTTCACGAAGAGGTACCTCACAGGCGTACGCATCCGGCCATGCGTACGAGTGCGCCGTGCGCGCCGGTTCACAGCGGGCGCACGGGGTCACCGGCGGCCGTCCTCCCAGGTGACGGCGGCGGCGGGGGCGGGCGCGGCAGTACTCACGCGCGGCCCAACGGACGCGCGCCGGGGGCGAGTCCGGCGACGACGCAGGTGCGGGCGCTCTTCTTCGCACCGGATCCGGCCGGTATGACGCCTCGTCACACCGCCCGGTTCACCGCACGGGCAGGTGGTAGGCGAGCCGGTACCGGTCGGCCGGAACCACCACATCGGCGGTCTCGACGGCCAGTCCGGACGCGAAGTACGTACGCCCGATGACCAGCACGACGTGTCCCGGCACCCCGCCGAGGAGCAGGATCTCCTCCGCCAGCCCCGGCCGCGCGCCGACCTCCTCCACCACGTTGTCCACGACGACGTCGATCGCGGCCATCCGGTCGACGACCCCCGAGCCCCCGAGCGGCCCTTCCTCCGGCAGCATCACCGGCGTGCGCCCTGTCACCGCCAGCGGCTCCCACGAGGTCGACAGCATCATCGCCTCGCCCGCGTCGCGGAAGACGTACCGCGTCCGCATCACGCGGTCGCCCGCCGCGATGCCGAGCCGCTTGGCGATCTCCGCCGGCGCGGCCGTCTGCTCGCTGCCCGACTCCCAGGTCCCGCGCGCACCCGCCTCCGCCTGCTCCTGCCGGAACGGCGTCGAGACGCCGCCCGTGCGGTACCCGGAGCGCGCGACCCGCCGCGGCACCGGCTGCTCCCGTACGTACGTACCCGACCCGGACCGGCCCTCGACCAGCCCCTCCGCCATCAGGACCTTGCGCGCCTCCAGCGCGACCGTGTCCGAGACCCCGTACTCCTCGCGGATCCGGGCCTGCGAGGGAAGCCGGGCGTGCGGGGGCAGGGACCCATCGACGATCTTCCGTCGCAGATCCCCGGCGACGCGCAGATAGGCCGGCTGCTCACCGAAAGTCACTGGCCACTCCCATCAGGTTGACAGACAGCTACACCCTGGCAACCGACGGTTGTGCACCGCAAGCAAGGGCCAGAGTTTCACCCGAAGTGATGAAGCCTGGTCACTCAAACCCCATGGCCACGCGTTACCCGAAAGCCGCGAATGCATGCAGCTGGGGCGACCGCACCGGCGGCCGCCCCAGCTGTTCACCTAACCCTCGGCTCAGCCGCTCAGAACTGCAGCGCCCAGGAGTCGATCTTCCCGGTGTCGGCGTTCGCGTTGTCGTTCACGCGCAGCTTCCAGACCCCGTTCGCGACCTCGGACGAGGCGTTGACCGTGACGGTCTTGATGATGTTGTCCGCGCTGCCGCCGGTCCGGTTGTGCAGGTTGTAGGCGGTGCCGTCGGGGGCGATCAGGTCGACCTTCAGGTCACCGATGTACGTGTGCTTGATGTCGAGCGCGACCTGGAGCGCCGCCGGGGCGTTGCCGGGGATCCCGCTGACGGTGAGCGGGGACTCGACCGTGGCGTTGTCGGCCACGGCGTAGTCGGCCGTGTTCTCGAAGCGGGTGCCCGGGTTCGGCGGGGTGGTGCCGGCGCCGACGTACAGCAGCCGGTTCGGGGAGCCGGATCCGGGACCGGTGACCACGTTCGGGGTGGCCGCGCCCACCAGGGCCGCGGAGACCTGGGACGGGGTGCTCGCCGGGTTCTGCGAGAGGTAGAGGGCGGCCGCGCCCACGACGTGCGGCGTGGCCATCGACGTACCGGAGATGGTGTTGGTGGCGGTGTCGCCGGTGCCCCACGAGGAGGTGATCGAGGAGCCGGGGGCGAAGATGTCCAGGATGGAGCCGTAGTTGGAGTAACTGGCCTTGGCGTCGGTGCTGGTGGTCGCGCCGACCGTGATGGCCTCGGCGACGCGCGCCGGGGACTTGGTGCTCGCGTCGGTGGACTCGTTGCCCGCCGCGACGCCGTAGGTGATGCCGGCGGCGATGGAGTTGCGTACCGCGGTGTCGAGCGCGGAGTCCGCGCCGCCGCCGAGGGACATGTTCGCCACGGCCGGCTTGACGGCGTTGCGGGTCACCCAGTCGATGCCCGCGACGACCTGGGCCGTCGTACCGGAGCCGTTGTTGTCGAGCACGCGGACACCGACGATCTTGGCCTTCTTGGCCACGCCGTAGGTGTTGCCCGCCACGGTGCCGGCGACGTGCGTGCCGTGGCCGTGGCCGTCCTGGGCGGTGTTGTCGTTGTCGATGGCGTCGTACCCGTAGGAGGCGCGGGTGCCGAACTCGCCGTGGGTGATGCGCACGCCCGTGTCGATGATGTACGCGGTGACGCCCTCGCCGGCCTTGTCCGGGTAGGTGTAGCTGTTGTCGAGGGGCAGGGCGCGCTGGTCGATGCGGTCCAGGCCCCAGGACGGCGGGTTGGGCTGGGTGCCCTGGGGGCCCTGGGCGTCGTCGACGGTGAACACCCGGTTCTGCACGACCGACGCGACCGCCGGGTCGGCGGCGAGCTTCCTGGCCTGCGCCTCGGAGACGGCGACGGAGTAGCCGTTGAGGGCGGCGCTGTAGGTCCGGTCGATCTTCGCGCCGTACCGCTTGGCGACGGCCTTCCCGCTGTCGGTGGTGGAGCGGGCGGCGGAGTCCTTCAAGGTCACGATGTAGCTGCCGGGGACCGCGTCGGCGGCGCCCGCGTTCTCTATGACGCCCTGCGGGGCGCCGTCCGCCGCGGCGGCGGGTAACGCGGCGGCCGCGCCGAGCGCGAGGGCCACGACGGCGGTCGCGCTGATGCCGGCGATCCTCCGGCGGGTGTGACGCATCACGGACATGTGGGGGTCCTCCTGGTTGGCGGGGGTGGCGGCGGCGGTCCGGGTGGGACATGGGGATCCGGGCGGACGTGCGTGGGGGTGCGTGGGCACGCAGGACCGCCCGTGCGGGCATGTCCATGACAAGAATTCCTGTCGGCCGGACCGCCGCCTCCGAAAGGTTGACCCACCGTCCCGGCATCCCACAAGAGGACAACGGACGCGTAACATCCGTGCCATACACCGGCCATGATTGAGCAAAGGTGAAGCGCACATGACGCACGCACTGCCCGGCTACGTCTGCCCCGACGACGGCGCGCGTGCGGACGTACGGACGGCGCCGTGGCGCTGCCCCCTGTGCGCCGGGCCCTGGGACCTCGATTTCACGCCGGACCCGGCCGCGCCCCTGAACCCGGCCGCCGGACCCCCCTCGCTCTGGCGGTACGGATCCGCGCTGCCGCTGCCGGGGGCTTTCGCCGTGACGCTGTCGGAGGGCAACACCCCGCTGGTCCCGATGGCCGAGCGGATTCACGCCAAGCTCGACTACCTGATGCCGACGCTGTCGTTCAAGGACCGGGGCGCGGTGATGCTCGCCGAGGTGGCCCGCCGGCTGGCCCCGCGGCGGGTGGTGGCGGACAGCAGCGGCAACGCGGGAACGGCCGTCGCCGCCTACTGCGCGCGGGCCGGGCTGAGTTGTGAAGTTTTCGTGCCCGAGGGCACCTCGGAGCGCAAGACCGGACAGATGCGGGCCCACGGGGCCGCCGTCCGCGTCGTCCCCGGCGGCCGGGAGGCCGCCGCGCTGGCCGCCCGGGCTGCCGCCGACGAGCCCGGCGTCTTCTACGCCAGCCACGTCTTCAACCCGTACTTCCTGCACGGTACGAAGACGTACGTGTACGAGATCTGGGAGGAGCTCGGCGGCCGGCTGCCGCAGGCCCTGGTCGTCCCGGTCGGCAACGGCACCCTGCTGCTCGGCGCCGCCCTGGCGGTGGCGGAGCTGGCCCGGCGCGGGGTGCGGCCGCCGGACCTGATCGCGGTGCAGTCCGAGGCGGTGGCCCCGCTGGCCGAGGCCTTCGCGGCGGGGGCCGAGGACGCCGCCCCGGTGGAGCAGCGGCCGACCCTGGCCGAGGGGATCGCGATCCCGGCCCCGCCGCGGGCCCGGCAGATCCTGGCGGCGGTCCGCGCCGGCGGCGGCACCTTCCTGACCGTCCCGGACGACCGGCTGCGGGCGGCCCAGCTCGACCTGGCGCGCCGCGGGCTGTTCGTGGAGCCGACGGCCGCGGCCTGCTGGGCGGCGGTGGGCCCGGGCGCGCCCGGCGACCCGCTGCGCGGACGCACCGCGGTACTGCCGCTGTGCGGCGCGGGCGCGAAGACGGGCCTGGCGCACTAGGGCCGGCGCACTGGCCGCGGCACCCTGGCGGCGTGGCGCGGGCGGCGCGGCTCAGTCCCGGGCGGCCCGGTCGTAGAGGGCCTTCGCCCGCTCGTCGAAGAGGGCGGCAGTGGAGTCCACGTCCGTGTCCCCGCCGCTCAGTACGCCGATCAGCCGGCCCGGCTCCCCCGGCCCGCCCCGGTCGGCGATCCAGGGGCTCCCGCTGGTGCCCGTCCAGAAGCCCGAACAGCCGATGTACAGCATGTCGGGGTCGTCCTCGTCGTGGCGGGTCTGCGTGGTGCAGGAGACGGGCTTGTTCTCCGGGTTGCGGTCGGACTCCGGGTAGCCGACCACCGTGACCTCCCGCTCGTAGCCGGAGGTCCAGTCGGGGCCGGGCGCCCCGCCCTCGCCCACGGTCTCCTGGAGGCTGCGGCCCTCCCCGTCGGGCTCGACGGTCAGGAAGGCGAAGTCGGCGGTGTCGTCGCCCCACTTCGTCCAGCGGTCGTCGACGTGGACCGAGCGGACCTTCCACACCCCGAAGGGCTGGCTCCCCGCTCCCTCTCCGGAGAAGCCGGGGGCGAAGGCGAGCTCACCGATGGCGAGGCCGTCGTGCGCGACCTCGCCGGGCTCCCCGTCCTCGCCCGCCGGGGCCACGCAGTGCGCGGCGGTGGCGACGACGTTGCCGTGGGGGCTGTCGACCACGCTGGCCGTGCACCAGTGCTCCCCGCCCGCCATGAGCACGCCGACGGTGGGGAAGGGGCGGGCGGCCACCCCGTCGGAATCGGCCGGCACCTGGAGGACCGCCACCGCGACCACCGCGGCGACCCCGGCCGCGGCAGCGGCGTAGGCCCCCTTCACCGCGGGGCTCATCCCACGGCGGGGTCGGGTGTCGGCGCCCGCATCACGTTGCTGATCCACTCCAGGGAGCCCTCCCTCATGCCGCGCACGTACGACTTTCCGTTGTGCTGACCATCCTCGATCACCTGGAGCCGGGTGTGCACGGGGCCCTTCCCGTACTCCCGCATGAACTGCTCGGCCCGTTCGCGGCCGCTCTCCTCGGTGCCGATCTGGAAGTTCACGTACACGTCCGGGCCGCCCTCCTCGATCAGCCTCTCGGCGAGCTTCTCGGGGTTGTTCTCGTCCATGGCCCGTGTGTTCCCCCTCCACAGCGGGGAGTCGGGGACGAAGTCGGTGCCGCTGGCGATCACCGCCTTGAAGCGGTCGGGGTACTTCAGGACGTGTTTGAAGGCGCCGAAGCCGCCCGAGGAGGAGCCCATGAAGGCCCAGCCGTCGCGGTCGGTGAAGGTGCGGAAATTGGCCCTCGTGAAATCCGGGACGTCATCGGCCATCCAGGTGCCCATCTTGGGCTCACCGGGGATGTCCGAGCCGTCGTAGTGGTGCTTGGTGTCGGCGTTGATCACCGGCATGACGAGGATGAAGGGCAGGCTGGTGCCCTCCTTGACCCCGTCGGTCACGGCCTGCTGGAGGCCGAGGGCGGGACCGGTGCCCCAGTAGTTCTTGGGGTAGCCGCGGCCGCCGGGGAGGGAGATCAGGACCGGGAAGCCGCTCTTGGCGTAGCGCGGGTCGTCGTACTCCTTGGGGACCCACACCCACACGTCACCCGTGAAGCCGGACTTCTTGCCCTTGAGGGTGGTGCGGGCGATCTGCGTGCCGTCGGGCAGCCGGGAGGTGCGGACGAATTCCGCGGCCGGGCCGGTGGGCATGCTCATGCCGGGCTGGATCTCGGCGGCGGCCGCCGTCTTCTGCTCGGTCTTCCCGAAGGAGGTGGGATCCCCCGTGTCGGAGAAGAGGCCCGACTGGTACGCCGCCACGCCCCCGGCGATGAGGGTGAGCGCGAGGCCGCCGCTGATCAGGAGGAGGCGCTTGCGCCGCCGGGGGCCTTGGTCGTCGTGGTCGTCGTGGTCGTCGTGTTGCCGCACGGAAATGTCCGTTTCCTCTCCGGCGCTTCCGAGGGAGCGCGGGTGGGACCGGTCGGTCCCCCTCACACCCATTACAGAGGATTGAACGACCGGACCGCCCGCGTGGGCGCGGGGGCGTGGCGAACGCCACTCCGCGCCGGCCGGCTCAGCCCGTGGTCGCGGGCTTGGGTGCCTTGAGCACCTTGCTGATCCACTCCAGCGAGCCCTCCCGCATGCCCCGCACGTAGTGCCAGCCGTTGTGCTCGCCGTTCTGGATGTCGCGGATGGTCATCTTGACCGGGCCCTTGCCGTAGGTGTCCTTGAAGCGCGTCATCGCCGGCTTGCCGCTCTCCTTGGTCCCGATCTGGAAGTTGATGTAGACCTCGGGCCCGTTGGTGTCGATCAGCTTGCCCGCGAGCTTCTCGGGGTTGTTCGCGTCCATCTCCGCCTGGTGCCCCTTCCAGAGCGGGGAGTCGGGGACGAGTTCGCCGCCGCTGGCGATCACGGCCTTGAACCGGTCCGGGTACTGCAGGAGCAGCTTCATGCCGACGAACGCGCCCGAGGAGGAGCCCATGAAGGCCCAGCCGTCGCGGGACTTGTACGTACGGAAGTTGGCGCGGGTGAAGTCCGGTATGTCCTCGGAGAGCCAGGTGCCCATCTTGGCCCGGCCGGGTATGTCGGAGCCGTCGTAGTAGTACTTGGCGTCCGGGTTGAGCACCGGCATGACCACGATGAACGGCAGGCTGGTGCCCGCCTTGACGCCCTCGCTGATGGCCTTCTGGAGGCCGAGGCTGCGGTCGGACCAGTAGTTGCCCGGGTAGCCGTTGCCGCCGGGGAGGGCGATGAGGACCGGGAAGGCGCTCTCGGCGTACTTCGGGTCGTCGTACTCCTTGGGCGCCCACACCCACACGTCGCCCTCGAAGCCGGACTTCGCTCCCGCGAGGCGGGTCTTGGCGATGATCGTGCCGTCGTCGAGCTTGGCGGTCTGCTTGAAGGCGGCCTTCGGGCCCGCCGGCATGAGCACGTCCGGGTCACCGGTCGGCGCGGCCGGGGAGGGCTCGCCGGAGGCAGCCGGGGCGGGCGTCTCCTGCCGCTTCGCGGCAGGCGGCCGGTTCTTGCCGAAGCTCACGGTCTCCCCGTTGCCCGAGAACCACTCGTACTTCCAGGCCGCGAAGCCGCTGCCGCCGAGCGCGAGCGCGCAGACCAGGCCCGCGCTGATCCACACCACGCGGCGCGACCGCCCGGGCGAGCGGCGCGCGGGCTCGTACGGCTCCTGGCCATCGGACTGCGGGCGCTGCGGGTAGTCGTGCACGAACTTCGCTCCGAACGGTCATGACTGCCCCGGGGGACGGGACAGAACGGCTGGGCATCCCCACATGTCCTGATGGCGGAACACCCGGGAAAGTTCCAAATCCAGGCAAAAAACACGATCGCCGGGGCGCGCTCAGCGCTGCTCGTCGAGCACGCGCGCACACCGCCCGAGCAGCGCGATCAGCAGCTCCCGCTCCTCGTCCGAGAACGCGGCGGCGAGCGCCCGCTCGACGCGGACGGCATCGGTGTCGGCTCGCCGCATCACCGCGTCGCCCTCTTCGGTGAGCCGGGTCTCCAGGACGTTGCGGTGCCATTCGTGCGGGGTCCGCTCGATGAGCCCGCGCTCCTGGAGGTTCTTCAGCACGGTGTTCATGGTCGGCGGCGTGACCCCGCAGAGCCGGGCGAGGGCGGCGGCGGAGATGCCCGGCTTCTCGGAGAGCCAGAGCAGGGCGGCGTACTGCGGAACCGTTACGCCGGCGGGCTTCAGGGCCCCGTTCTTCGCCGCGAGGAGCGCCTGCTCGGCGCGCTTGATGTGGGAGCCGATGCGCTCCTCGGCGGGCATGGAGGTCATGGCCGCATCCTACGGCCCCTTGCAAACATTAGAGCTCTAACATACCTTCGCCTTCACCTACCAAGAAGAGGACACACAACATGCGACGCGCCCTCCTCCCCCTCACCGCACTCACCCTCACGGCGGCGGCCACCCTCACCGCCACGACGACCGCCCACGCCACACCCCCCACCCCCAAGATCTCCACGGCGTTCACCCTCCCCGGCGAGAAGGTCTACCCCGAGGGCATCGCCGCGGACCCGCGCACGGGCACGGTCTACGTCGGCTCGTACGCGGACGGCACCATCTACCGGGCCCGCCCCGGCGCCCGCACCGCCGAGGTGTTCCTGCCCGCCGGCACCGACGGCCGCCACACCGCGAACGGACTGCGCGTCGACGCCCGGGGCCGCCTGTGGGTCACCGACTCCACCGCCGGCGTCGCGGTCTACGACCCCCGGACCGGAACCCGCCTGGCCCACTTCGAGGTCGAGGGCGGCGAGGCCTCCTTCGTCAACGACCTGGCCATCACCCCCGACGGCACCGCCTACCTGACGGACAGCTTCCGCGGGGTGGTCTACCGCGTCACCCCGGCCCAGCTGGCCGCCGGCTCCGGCGCCCTGCGCACGGCGTTCGACCTGCGCGGCCACCTGAGGCCGCAGCCCGCCGGCGCCGTCACCCTGAACGGCATCACCGCCGACCGGACCGGCCGCTACCTGCTCACCGTCGACATGACGGCCGGCGAACTCCACCGCCTCGACCTGCGCACCGGCGCCATCACCCGGGTCACCCTGACCGGCGGCGACCTCCTCCACGCCGACGGCCTCGACCTCTCCCCCGACGGCACCCTGCGCGCGGCCCACAACACCACCAACACCCTGACCCGCTGGCGGCTCTCCCCCGACGGCACCCGAGCCCGCCTGACCCGCACCCTCACGGACCCGGCCCTCCAGATCCCCACCACCCTCACCCACACCCCGGGCCGCACCCTGGTCGTCCGCTCCCAATTCGACAAGGACGGCCCCCTCACCCCCTCCACAGGCACCCCAACCACCTTCACCATCGCCGCGGTCCAGGCCCTGTAACCAACCCCCTCTCCCGACGGCCGCGATCGCTAGGGTTGCCCCATGACCGCACTGCCCGACGGGATGCGCCCGCCGCGCGCGGAAGGCTGGTTCGCGGAGGACCTCGACCGCCTCCCCGAGGCACCCCGCCACACCGAGCTGATCGACGGAGCCCTCGTCTTCGTGCTGTCGCCGCAGCGGTCCTGGCACGGCCGCCTCGTCACCGCCCTGACCACCACGCTCATGGCGCAGGCGCCGGCCGGCTTCGAGGTCGAGCGGGAGATGACGATCCGCCTCGATGCCCGCAACCGCGAGGACGGCGCACCCGTCGTCCACGTCTACGAGCTCGACGAACCGAGCGGCGCCTACGCACCCGCCGGCATCTTCCGCGGCGCCCTCCAGCGCCCGGTGCCCTTCGAGGTCAGCCTGGACCTCGACAAGCTCACACCACCCCGAACCAGCTGAAAGCAAAGCACGGGCATGCAGAAGGGGTCGGCTCCAGACGGAGCCGACCCCTTTTGACCTGCGCGTCTGCCACGTCAGTGACGTGGTGACACGGCAGCCGCTAGACGTTGAAGCGGAACTCGACCACGTCGCCGTCCTGCATGACGTATTCCTTGCCTTCCATGCGGGCCTTGCCCTTGGCGCGGGCTTCCGTTACCGAGCCGCAGGCGACGAGGTCCGCGAAGGAGATGACCTCGGCCTTGATGAAGCCGCGCTGGAAGTCCGTGTGGATGACGCCGGCGGCCTCCGGGGCGGTGGCGCCCTTCTTGATCGTCCAGGCGCGGGTTTCCTTCGGGCCGGCCGTCAGGTACGTCTGGAGGCCCAGGGTGTCGAAGCCGACGCGGCCGAGGGTGGCGAGGCCGGGCTCTTCCTGGCCGACCGACTGGAGGAGCTCCAGGGCTTCCTCGTCGTCCAGCTCGGAGAGGTCCTGCTCCAGCTTCGCGTTCAGGAAGATGGCCTCGGCCGGGGCGACCAGGGCGCTCTGCTCCGCCTTGAAGGCGTCGTCCGTCAGCTCGTCCTCGTCCACGTTGAAGACGTAGAGGAACGGCTTCGTGGTCAGCAGGTGCAGCTCGTGGAGGAGGTCGCCCTGCTCCGTGCCCTTGGTGATGCCCTTGGAGAAGAGGGTGTCGCCCGCTTCGAGGATCTTCTTGGCCTCGACGACGGCCGCGAGGACCGCGACCTTCTCCTTCTGGAGGCGGGACTCCTTCGTCAGGCGCGGTTCGGCCTTCTCGATCGACTGGAGGTCCGCGAGGATCAGCTCGGTGTTGATCGTCTCGATGTCGTCCTTCGGCGAGACCTTGCCGTCGACGTGGACGACGTTCTCGTCCTTGAAGGCGCGGATGACCTGGCAGATCGCGTCCGACTCGCGGATGTTCGCGAGGAACTTGTTGCCCAGGCCCTCGCCCTCGGAGGCGCCGCGCACGATGCCGGCGATGTCGACGAAGTCGACCGTCGCCGGGAGGACCTTCTGCGAGCCGAAGATGCCGGCCAGGACCGCGAGGCGCGGGTCCGGGACGCCGACGACGCCGACGTTCGGCTCGATCGTGGCGAACGGGTAGTTGGCCGCCAGCACGTCGTTCTTGGTCAGGGCGTTGAACAGGGTCGACTTGCCGACATTCGGCAGGCCGACGATTCCGATCGTGAGCGACACGTTGGCGACTTCCCGTAGCTGGAGGGGGCGGCGGCCCGGGAGTGGGCCACCGGACAGTTTACTTTCCGATGAGTGGGGGTGGATGTACGCGTGTCCGGCCGCCGGAACCGCACGGTCCGCGCCTACTTTGGTGGGGTGGAGCAATACAGGACGCGACCCGTCGTTCACCCGCAGCGACAGCAGCCGGGCGCTCCGGCCGCCGGCGACGCCGCCGCGCACACGGGCGCCGGTGTGCCCGCCCAGAGCGGCGGGCGGCCCGGTGCGCCCGTGGCCGGCCGCCGGCTGCCCCGCCCGAAGCTGACCGGCCTCGGCGGCGGCCTGTTCGGGTGCGTGACGATGCTGCTGGCCGGCGGCATCGTCTGGCTGCTCTTCGGCTCGTCGCTCTTCGTGTACGGGCTGCTCTTCCTGCCCGTCGCCGCCGCCATCGCCCTCTGGGTGCGGCCGGCCGACCTGATCACCGCGCCGATCAGCGCCCCCCTCGCCTTCGCCGCCGGAGTGTGGCCCATCGCGGGCGGCTCCGGCGGCTTCGGCGGTCAGCTGATGGGGGTGGTCTCGGCGCTGTCCCTGCACGCCGGCTGGCTGTACGCGGGGACCCTCGTGGCCGCGCTGATCGCGCTCGTCCGCAAGGCGGCGCTGATCGGGAAGCGGCCCAAGGCCAAGCGCTAGACCAAGCGCTGGACCAAGCGCTGGACCAAGCGCGAGACCGAGCGGCGCACGGCCTGACCGCTTCCCGGCCCCGGCTAGTGCTTCGCCGCCATCGCCGCGCCGACGATGCCCGCGTTGTTCTGCAGCTTCGCCGGCACGATCTCGGCCCTGATGCCCTCGATCAGCGGCAGGAACTTCTCGGGCTTGCGGCTGACCCCGCCCCCGATGATGAACAGGTCCGGGGAGAACAGCATCTCCACGTGCGCCAGGTACTTGTGCAGCCGGTGCGCCCAGCGCTCCCAGGTGAGGTCCCCGTCCTCCTTGGCCTTGACGGACGCCCGGGTCTCCGCGTCGTGCCCCTTGAGCTCCAGGTGGCCGAGCTCCGAGTTCGGGACCAGGTGCCCGTCCGTGAAGAGGGCGCTGCCGATGCCCGTACCCAGGGTGAGCAGGATGACCGTGCCGGAGCGCCCGCGCCCCGCCCCGTACGTCATCTCCGCGACCCCGGCGGCGTCCGCGTCGTTCAGCACCGTGACCGGACGGCCGTCGAGCCGGTCGCTGAGCAGGGTCGCCGTGTCGACGCCGACCCAGGCCTTGTCCATGTTGGCGGCCGTCCGCGTGACACCGCCGGTGACGACCCCGGGGAAGGTCACCCCGATGGGCCCGTCCCAGTCGAAGTGGCGCACCACCTCGACGACACAGCCGGCCACCCCGTCGGGGGTGGCCGGCTGTGGTGTCAGTACCTTGTGGCGCTCCTGCACCAGGTCGCCGCGCTCCAGGTCCACGGGAGCGCCCTTGATCCCGGAACCGCCGATGTCCACACCGAAGATCTGCATGGACTCACCGTACGAAACGACGCGCGCTACTTCTCGGCGATCAGCCGAGCCGCCTCCGCGCGCAGGTCGCGGCGCAGCTCCTTCGGCAGCGAGAAGACGATCGATTCCTCGGCCGTCTTGACGATCTCCACGTCCGCGAAGCCGCGCTGGGTGAGCCACTCCAGCACCTCCTCGACGAGGACCTCCGGCACCGAGGCGCCCGAGGTCAGGCCGACGGTGGTGACGCCCTCCAGCCAGGCCTCGTCGATCTCGCTGGCGAAGTCGACGAGGTACGCGGCGCGCGCGCCGGCGTCCAGGGCGACCTCGACGAGCCGGATGGAGTTCGAGGAGTTCTTCGAGCCGACGACGATGACCAGGTCGGAGTCGGCGCCCATCACCTTGACCGCGGCCTGGCGGTTGGAGGTGGCGTAGCAGATGTCGTCGCTCGGCGGCGAGACGAGCAGCGGGAACTTGGTCTTCAGCGCGTCGACCGTCTCCATCGTCTCGTCGACCGAGAGGGTGGTCTGCGACAGCCAGACGACCTTCGACTCGTCCCTGACCTGGACCTTCTCCACGTCGTGGGGGCCGTCCACGATGGTGATGTGCTCGGGGGCCTCGCCGGAGGTGCCGATGACCTCCTCGTGGCCCTCGTGGCCGATGAGGAGGATGTCGAAGTCCTCGTTCGCGTACCGGATGGCTTCCTTGTGCACCTTGGTGACCAGCGGGCAGGTCGCGTCGATCGTGGCGAGCTTGCCGCGGGCGGCCTCCTCGTGCACCACCGGGGCCACGCCGTGCGCGGAGAACATCACGATGGAGCCCTCGGGCACCTCCTCCGTCCGCTCGACGAAGATGGCGCCCTTCTTCTCCAGCGTCTGGACGACGTACTTGTTGTGCACGATCTCGTGGCGGACGTAGACCGGCGCACCGTACTGCTCGAGAGCCTTCTCGACAGCGATCACGGCTCGGTCGACGCCCGCGCAGTAGCCGCGGGGGGCGGCGAGCAGGACACGGCGGGAAGCGGGAGCAGTCATGTGCTCCATCGTACGGGGGACTCCAGCAGGCCGGTCGTCGCCCGTTCGGCACAGACTGGGTCGAATGTCCGTACTGCCCATACCCCGGAGGAACGATGGCGGCCGTGACGGAGCCCGGTGCGGAGCGGACCTCGCTCCGGCGCAGCCTCGGCTTCCGGGACCTGGTCGTCTACGGGCTGCTGTTCATCGCTCCGATGGCCCCGGTCGGGGTGTTCGGCACCCTCGACGCCAAGTCGCACGGGGCGGTCGCCCTCGTCTACCTGTTCGCGACGGTCGCGATGGGCTTCACCGCCTTCTCCTACGCGCAGATGGTGCGGGTCGCCCCGCAGGCCGGCTCGGTGTTCACCTACGCCCGCAAGGGCCTCGGCGAGGGGCCGGGGCTGATCGCCGGGTGGATGGCGATGCTCGACTACCTGCTGATCCCGGCCGTGGCCTATCTGTTCTCCGGGATCGCGATGAACGCGCTGGTCCCGGAGGTGTCCCGGTGGGTGTGGACGGCTCTGGCGGTGATCGTGACGACCCTGCTGAACCTGTGGGGCGTACGGGCGGCCGCGCGGGTGGGGTTCGCCGTGCTGGCCCTGGAGATCGCGGTGCTGCTGGTGTTCGTGGTGGCCGCGGTGTCGGTGCTGGTCCAGGGCGGGGCGCAGCGCGGCTGGCTGTCACCGTTCACCGGTGACGGCTCGCTGGGTTTCCCGACGGCCGCCGTACTGGGCGCGGTGTCGGTGGCGGTGCTCTCGTACCTGGGCTTCGATGCCATCGCCTCCTTCGCGGAGGAGGCGACGGGCGGCTCGGAGAAGGTGGCGCGGGCGGTGCTGTGCTGTCTGGCGATGGCCGGGGTGCTGTTCATCGCGCAGAGCTATCTGGTGGCGCTGCTGATGCCGGTGTCCTCGGCGGAGCTGGCGGCCGATCCGGGGCGGCAGGGGCCGGCGTTCTACGACGCGGTGGAGTTCTCGGTCGGGGGCTGGCTGCACGACCTGGTCGCCGCCAGCAAGGCGATCGGGGCGGCGTTCGCGGCGCTGGCCGGGCAGGCGGCGGCCGGCCGGCTGGTGTTCGCGATGGCCCGGGAGCGGCGGCTGCCGCGGGCGCTGGCGCGCACCTCGGACGGGACGCCCCGGCCGGCCCTGCTGGTGGCGGCGACGATCACGCTGGTCGCGGCGGTGTGGGCGGCGCGCCGCGACGACGGTCTCGACCACCTGGTCTCGGTGGTCGACATCGGGGCGCTGGTGGCGTTCACCCTGCTGCACGCCTCGGTGGTCGGCTGGTTCGTGGTCCGGCGCGCCGAGGGTCCGCCGATCTGGTGGAAGCACCTGGTGATCCCGGTGCTGGGCGCGCTGGTGACCGTCGCGGTGATCGTCGAGGCGTCCTGGACGGCGCAGCTGGTGGGGGCGGTGTGGCTGGTGGTGGGCCTGTGCGTGCTGGTGGCGCAGCGCGGGCGACGCGCGGAGGACGCCCCGGGGGACGCCCCCTGACCTCTGTCGGCGCGGCCCGTTAGCCTGCGTGCATGGGTCTGAATACGTCGGCTGACGCGCCGCTGCCGGTCGGGCAGGTGTCCCGGCTCATCGGGGGCTGGATCGACAAGCTCGGCCAGGTGTGGGTGGAGGGGCAGATCACGCAGCTCTCGCGGCGGCCGGGGGCGGGGGTGGTCTTCCTGACGCTGCGCGATCCCTCGCATGACATCTCGCTCAGCGTGACCTGCTTCCGGCAGGTCTACGACGAGGTCGCGGACGCCGTGACGGAGGGCGCGCGGGTCGTCGTCCTGGCCAAGCCGGAGTGGTACGCCCCGCGCGGGCAGCTGTCCCTGCGGGCCACGGAGATACGGCCGGTCGGCATCGGCGAGCTGCTGGCCCGGCTGGAGAGGCTGAAGCGGTCGCTGGCCTCCGAGGGGCTGTTCGCGCTGGACCGCAAGAAGCCGCTGCCGTTCCTGCCGCAGCTGATCGGGCTGGTGGTGGGGCGGGCCTCGGCGGCCGAGCGCGACGTACTGGAGAACGCCCGGCGGCGCTGGCCGGCGGTCCGCTTCGAGGTGCGCAACGTGGCGGTCCAGGGGGTGCACGCGGCGGCACAGGTGATCCGGGCGGTCCAGGAGCTCGACGCGCTGCCCGAGGTGGACGTGATCATCGTGGCCCGCGGCGGCGGCAGCGTGGAGGACCTGCTGCCGTTCTCCGACGAGGAGGTCGTCCGGACGGTGGCGGCGGCCCGGACCCCGGTGGTCTCGGCAATCGGGCACGAGCCGGACTCCCCGCTGCTGGACCTGGTGGCGGACCTGCGGGCCTCCACGCCGACGGACGCCGCGAAGAAGGTGGTCCCGGACGTCAACGAGGAGCTGGAACGCGTACGTCAGCTGCAGGGCCGGGGGCTGCGCGCGGTCCGGGGGCTGCTCGACCGGGAGGAGCGGGGGCTGGCCCACGCGCTCGCGCGCCCGGTGTTCGTCCACCCGCAGCGCATGGTGGAGACCCGGGAGGAGGAGGTGGAGGCGCTGCTGGCGCGCAGCCGGCGGACCCTGGGGCACCTGCTGGACCGGGCGGACTCGGAGCTGACGCACACCCTGGCCCGGGTGGTGGCGCTGTCCCCGGCGGCGACGCTGGAGCGGGGGTACGCGGTGCTCCAGCGGGCGGACGGGCACGTGGTGCGCTCGCCGGAGGAGGTCGCGGAGGGCGACGAGCTGCGCGCGCGGGTCGCGGAGGGCGAGTTCCACGTACGGGTCGACGGCCCGCCGCAGCACTGAACTGACACTGGATACATTCGAGGTGGGAAACGGGAATGGCTGAAACCGATACATCGCTTGGGTATGAGCAGGCGCGCGACGAACTCGTCGAGGTCGTCCGCAGGCTGGAGGCCGGCGGTACCTCGCTGGAGGAGTCCCTGGCCCTGTGGGAGCGGGGCGAGGAGCTCGCGCAGGTCTGCCGGCACTGGCTGGAGGGGGCCCGCGCCCGGCTGGACTCGGCGCTGGCGGCCCGGGAGGCCGGGACCCCGGACGGGGATCCGGAGGGTGGCCGAAAGTGATCCGCCTCACCTCGGAGCGGATTTAGTTGAAGTTTCATCTATCTGCGTCGTAGAGTCGGGACATCGGCTTCACCCCCCTGTACGTAAGAAGGCTTTCCGATGTCTCTCGTTCTTGACTCCGCCGCGCAGGACCTGCTGTTCCGCGAGGCTCGCACCGTTGGTTCGTTCTCCGACGAGCCGGTGACCGAGGAGCAGGTCCAGGCGATCTACGACCTGGTGAAGTACGGCCCCACCGCCTTCAACCAGACGCCGCTGCGCATCACCCTGGTCCGCTCCGCCGAGGCCCGCGAGCGCCTCGTGCGGCACATGGCCGAGGGCAACAAGGCCAAGACCGCCGCCGCCCCGCTGGTCGCGATCCTCTCCGCCGACAACGAGTTCCACGAGGAGCTCCCGGCTCTGCTGCCGCACTTCCCGCAGGCCAAGGACGTCTTCTTCGCCGAGCGCCCGGTCCGCGAGCAGTCCGCGCTCCTGAACACCGCGCTGCAGGCCGCGTACTTCATCGTCGGCGTCCGCGCCGCCGGTCTCGCCGCCGGCCCGATGACCGGTGCGGACTTCGCGGGCCTCCAGAAGGAGTTCCTGGACGACGACCACACCCCGCTGATGGTCGTCAACATCGGCAAGCCGAGCGACGAGCCCGCCGCGTTCGGCCGCGCCCCGCGCCTGGAGTTCGACCAGGTCGTCACGACCGTCTGAGCCCCGCGCCACGAAGAAGCCGCCCGCCCCGGATCCCGGGGCGGGCGGCTTCTTCACGTCCGGAGGACAGGCCCTAGCCGGCGGCGGGCGTCTGCTTGAACTCCAGGGCCGACGCCATCGCGCCGAGCTGCTCGAAGGGGGCCGTACCGGTCACGACGGTGACGTAGCCCTCCCCCCGCCGGACGAGCGCGTCGTACTTTTCGCCCTCCCAGCGCTCCCAGGCGGTGTCGCCGACCTGCTGCGTCTGCCCGGTGGCCTTCGCCTGCTGGGTGATCTTCGCGAGGTACTTGTCCGACGGCTCGCTGGACTGCTCGACGGCCACGTACTGGTCCTGCGGGTCGAGGAAGCCGAGGTGCCAGGAGTTGGCGTTCTTGCGCTCGTACTCCACCGAGGTCGCCCGCCACTCCTTGGCCAGGCCGACGGGCGCGGCCAGCGGGTACGGGGCCGCGCGCCGGGCCGTGATCGTCTCCACCCGGTAGTCGACCACGCGTGTCGGATCGCCGTCCTCGTCATGCGGGATGAAGATGTAGATCCCCCCGACGACGAGACCGATCACCGCCAGCGACCGGACCATGTCCCAGATCGTCTGCTTGCCTTTCATACCTGCCACGGCACCATCGTCCCGCATCCCCGGGAGCGATCACCGCCCGGGGGGCGGCGCGGCGCACCCGGTGGGACGCAAGACGTCCGCTCAGGCCAATCAGCTGACCGATACGCCGCTCATACGTGACCCGGTCTGCTCAATTTATCGACGTACCGATAGAGTTCCAGCACCCTCACATCCCGGCCGTCGTCGTACAGAAAGGTGCGCTCCGATGACCGAGCACAACCTGCCGCCCCAGCTCGAAGTCTCTCCCGAGGCCCCCGACCGCAACCTCGCCCTCGAACTCGTCCGGGTGACCGAGGCCGCCGCCATGGCCGCCGGCCGCTGGGTCGGGCGCGGCGACAAGCTCGGCGCGGACGGCGCCGCGGTCAACGCCATGCGCACCCTGATCTCCACCGTCTCGATGAACGGCGTCGTCGTCATCGGCGAGGGGGAGAAGGACGAGGCCCCCATGCTCTTCAACGGCGAGCGGGTGGGCGACGGCACCGGCGCCGAGGTCGACATCGCCGTGGACCCGATCGACGGCACCACCCTGAACGCCAAGGGCATGCCGAACGCCATCGCCGTGCTCGCGGCCGCCGACCGCGGCACCATGTTCGACCCGTCCGCGGTCTTCTACATGGAGAAGCTGGTCACCGGTCCCGAGGCCGCCGACTTCGTCGACATCAACGCCCCGGTCTCGGTCAACATCCGCCGCGTCGCCAAGGCCAAGAACATGGCTGTCGAGGACGTCACGGTGATCATCCTGGACCGCCCCCGCCACGAGGGCATCGTCAAGGAGATCCGCGAGACCGGCGCGCGCATCAAGTTCATCTCCGACGGCGACGTCGCGGGCTCGGTCATGGCAGTGCGCGAGGGCACCGGCGTGGACCTGCTCCTGGGCATCGGCGGCACCCCCGAGGGCATCATCTCGGCGTGCGCCATAAAGTGCCTCGGCGGCACGATCCAGGGCAAGCTGTGGCCGAAGGACGAGGCCGAGCGCCAGAAGGCCATCGACGCGGGCCACGACCTGGACCGGGTCCTGCACACCAACGACCTGGTCTCCGGCGACAACGTCTTCTTCGTCGCCACCGGCATCACGGACGGCGAGCTGCTGCGCGGCGTCCACTACCGCTCCGAGACCGCCACCACGTCCTCGCTGGTCATGCGCTCGAAGTCGGGCACGATCCGGCAGATCGACTCGACCCACCGCCTGTCGAAGCTGCGCGCGTACAGCGCGATCGACTTCGACCGCGCCCAGTAGGGACGGCCGCCGGTCCGGCCGACGGCAGACGAGAGGGGCGGTTCCCGTGTGCGGCGGGACCGCCCCTCCGGCGTTTCCTGAACGGCTGGATCGGCTCTCGCGAGTCCGAACGGCGGCTTCCTAGCCGGCGGCGGCGATCGGTCCGGCCCCCGGAGCCTGGCGCAATTCCGCCGCCCGGCGGCGCCTGCGGGCCAGCACCACCCGGCGCTCGGCGGCCGTCAGCCCGCCCCAGACCCCGTACGGCTCCGGCTGGAGCAGCGCGTGTTCCCGGCAGGCGACCATGACCGGACAGCGGGCGCAGACCCGCTTGGCGGCCTCCTCGCGCGAGAGCCTGGCGGCGGTCGGCTCCTTGGAGGGGGCGAAGAAGAGCCCCGCCTCGTCCCGGCGGCACACCGCCTCCGCGTGCCATGGGCCGTCCTCTTCCCTCGCCGCCACCCGCGGCTTCGGCACGGCGGCCGGACGCCCCTGAAGGCTCTGTACGGCGGCTACCTGCAGGGACTGATGCGGCGGATGCTGCACGGTCTACTCCTGACGACGTATACGCGAGCGAGAGACGATGCACCTGTCCCTACCCGCTGTGCGCGCCCCTATGCACCCCGTGCCGCGTGGGGCGGGGCTTCGACCGAAACATGACGCTGACATGCGCCCGTGGGACGGTCCTACCCCTTCGGGCGCTTCTGCAACTTCAGCGCCAGGTTCACCAGGCGCGCGCCGGGCTTGGGCCGGGCCTCGATGTTGCCCAGCAGCGCGAAGCCGCGCACGATCACGACGGGCGCCTGCGGGTCGCTCTCGCCCCGGCCCTCGCCGCGCACCTCGAAGTTCCCGAGGACGCCGCTGCCGTAGCCGCGCAGGGTGACGTTCTCCGGGACCAGGACCTCGACGTTGCCGAGGACGCACGTCACGTTGATCTCCGTGACCTGCTGCTCGAAGACGGCCTCGGTGAGGTCGATGCTGATGTCGCCCATGACGGAGACGGCCCGGGTGTGCGCGCCCGGCCGCCAGCGGCCCTTGCGGGCGGAGCTGCTGCACACGGCGACGACGGTGTCGACGGCCGCGCCCGCCGCCGGACCGACGGCGTAACCGGCCCCGGCGGCCGGGACCTGCGGGGTGGTGCCGGGCACGGGCAGGTCACGTACCAGCACCTCCAGCTCGCCGACCGTCTTCACGGCGTACAGCGAGTCGAGGCGCTCGGAGTGCTCGTCGGCGGTCAGCCGGCCCTCCGCGAGGGCGTCGGCGAGGATCGACGCGATCCGGTCCCGGTCGGCGTCGGAGGCGCGCAGACCGGCGGGCGCGGCGGGGGCGGGGGCGGCGGGGTGCTTTTCCAAGTCCACGCCGCTCAGCATAGCCAGACACGATAGATCGCGATAGCGGCCGAGATCCGCGTCGCGGCGGCTAGTGAGCCTTACCTCACAAGCACGGCGCCGGAGGGAGGTCCTACGCTGGATAGCCGCGCTGCCAAATGGTCGTCAGTGCTGTCTGCCGAGTGAGGAATGACTGCCGTCATGCCAGAGTTTCAGTACACCGATCTCCTCCCCCTGGGCGAGGACGCCACCCCCTACCGGCTGGTGACCGCGGACGGCGTCTCGACCTTCGAGGCCGACGGCCGTACGTTCCTCAAGGTCGAGCCGGAGGCGCTGCGCAAGCTCGCCGAAGAGGCGATCCACGACATCCAGCACTTCCTGCGCCCCGCGCACCTCGCGCAGCTGCGCCGGATCATCGACGACCCCGAGGCCTCGTCGAACGACAAGTTCGTCGCGCTCGACCTGCTGAAGAACGCGAACATCGCGGCGGCCGGCGTCCTGCCGATGTGCCAGGACACGGGCACGGCGATCGTGATGGGCAAGCGCGGCCAGAACGTGCTGACGGAGGGCGCCGACGAGGCGGCCCTGTCCCGCGGCATCTTCGACGCGTACACGCGCCTGAACCTGCGCTACTCGCAGATGGCCCCCCTCACCATGTGGGAGGAGAAGAACACCGGCTCGAACCTGCCCGCGCAGATCGAGCTGTACGCGACCGACGGCGGCGCGTACAAGTTCCTCTTCATGGCCAAGGGCGGCGGCTCGGCCAACAAGTCCTTCCTCTACCAGGAGACCAAGGCGGTCCTGAACGAGGCCTCCATGATGAAGTTCCTGGAGGAGAAGATCCGCTCGCTCGGTACCGCGGCCTGCCCGCCTTACCACCTGGCGATCGTGGTCGGCGGCACCTCGGCGGAGCACGCGCTCAAGACCGCGAAGTACGCCTCGGCCCACTACCTGGACGAGCTCCCCACCGAGGGCTCGCCGCTCGGCCACGGCTTCCGCGACGTCGACCTCGAACAGCAGGTCTTCGAGCTGACCCAGAAGATCGGCATCGGCGCTCAGTTCGGCGGCAAGTACTTCTGCCACGACGTGCGCGTCGTCCGCCTCCCCCGCCACGGCGCGTCCCTTCCCGTGGCGATCGCCGTGTCCTGCTCGGCGGACCGCCAGGCGACCGCGAAGATCACCGCCGAGGGCGTCTTCCTGGAGCAGCTGGAGCGCGACCCGGCCCGCTTCCTCCCGGACACCACGGACGAGCACCTCAGCGACTCCTCGGACGTCGTCTCCATCGACCTGAACCAGCCGATGGACGACATCCTCGCGACCCTGACCGAGCACCCGGTCAAGACCCGGCTGTCCCTGACCGGCCCGCTGGTCGTGGCGCGCGACATCGCGCACGCCAAGATCAAGGAGCTGCTGGACTCGGGCGCGCCGATGCCGCAGTACCTGAAGGACCACCCGGTCTACTACGCCGGCCCGGCGAAGACCCCCGAGGGCTACGCCTCGGGCTCCTTCGGCCCGACCACGGCAGGCCGGATGGACTCCTACGTCGAGCAGTTCCAGGCGGCGGGCGGCTCGAAGGTCATGCTGGCCAAGGGCAACCGCTCGCAGCAGGTGACGGACGCGTGCGGTGCGCACGGCGGCTTCTACCTCGGCTCGATCGGCGGCCCGGCGGCGCGCCTCGCGCAGGACTGCATCAAGAAGGTCGAGGTCCTGGAGTACGAGGAGCTCGGCATGGAGGCGGTCTGGAAGATCGAGGTCGAGGACTTCCCGGCGTTCATCGTCGTGGACGACAAGGGCAACGACTTCTTCCAGAACCCGGCCCCGGAGCCGACCTTCACCCACATCCCGGTCCGCGGCCCGGGCCTGGCCTGACCCACCCGCGGCGCCCCCGCCCCGGGGGCGCCGCGCACGGGCGCGGTGAAGCGTCACGAGCTGTTCGCCCATTGGTGCGGCATGCTGCGCCCGCCGGGGCGGCGCGGCCGGATAACGTCGGTGGCATGACCCGGCTGTTCCTCTCCACCGCCCGCGCGACCAGGGTGGTCGCCCATCGCGGGGCCTCCCACGAGCATCCCGAGCACACGCTCGCCGCCTACCGGCAGGCCATCGCCGACGGGGCCGACGCCCTCGAATGCGATGTGCGGCTCACCGCCGACCGCCGCCTCGTCTGTGTCCACGACCGGCGCGTCGAGCGGACCTCCGACGGGCGCGGGGTCGTCTCCGAGATGACGTACGAGGAGCTGGCCGCGCTCGACTTCGGCGGCTGGAAGGGCGCGGAGCACCGCGGCGCGCGGGTGCTGCTCTTCGAGGACCTGCTGGAGGAGGCGCTGGCCGCGGACCGGCCCGTCGGGCTGGCCGTCGAGACCAAGCACCCGACGCGGGCGGGCGGGGCGCTGGAGGCCGAGCTGGTGAGGGTGCTGCGGGCGTACGGGCTCGCCGACGGCTCCGACGGGCGCGTCGAGGTGATGAGCTTCTCCCGGACCGCTCTGACCCGGATGCACCGGCTCGCGCCGGGGCTGCCGGCCGTGTACCTGATGGAGCGGCGGCTGCGGCCCGTGCGGCCGCCGTTCGCCACGCACGCGGGTCCGGGGATCGAGCTGGTCCGCCGGGATCCGGGGCTGGTCGGCCGGCTGAAGGCCCGGGGGCTGTCGGTGCGGGTGTGGACCGTGGACGAGCCGGAGGACGTGGAGCTGTGCCTGCGCCTCGGCGTGGACACGATCATCACCAACCGGCCCCGGGAGGTACGGGAGCACCTGTACGCCCTGTGAGCGTCCGGCGTACGGGCACCCGGCCGGGGTGCGCCGGCCGGGTGTGGGGGGATTCGGGATCGGAGTGCGGGTCGATCGGAGTGCGGTCAGCTCCGCTACGCGAAGCGCTGCTTCGCCGAGCCGTCGCAGGTCTGCAGGCGCAGCGGCTCGTGCGCGGCGGCCACGGTGAGGCACATGCCGGTGGCGGCCGCGGGGCGCAGGGTGGCGCCGTCGCGGACGAACCGCTGGTTGGCGCCGCCGTGGCAGTTCCAGAGGATCAGGGCGGCGCCGGCGCCGTAGTTGGCTCCGGGGACGTCCAGGCAGCGGTCGTGGGTGAGCTCTACGTGGACGGACTTCGTCGCGGGGTCGTACCACCAGCCCTGGTTGCGGCCGGCGTGGCAGTCCCAGCCGACCACCTTGGTGCCGTTCGCGCTGGCGCCGCCGAAGGAGTCGAGGCAGTTGCCGGTCGCCTCGTTCCTCAGGGGCGCGTAGAGGGAGTCCCAGGCTCCGGCCTGGAGGACCGGGGTGCCCGTGCTCGCCGGGTCGGCGCAGGAGGCCTCGCGCAGGCCCGAGTCGTACAGCTGGGTCAGGCAGGACGCGAAGGCGCCGTGGCCCCGGTAGTTGGGGTGGAAGGACTGCCGGGCGGTGTTCTCGTCCCACGGGAAGTGGTCGCCGAGGTCCAGGTAGAGGCCGCGGGCCCAGGCGTCCTCCATGCACACCTCGTGGCCGTGGAAGAGGCGGGAGTTGTCGAGGTAGGTGGCGCCCGCCGCGAGGGCGGCGGCGCGCACGCCCTTCTCGAAGGCCGGCACCGCGACGTTGCGGCCCCACTGCGCGTCGGAGTCGTAGCCGGCGCAGCCGCCGGGGAGCTTGCCGGGGAAGGCCGGGTTGTCGTAGAAGTCGGGGCCGATCGGGCTGGGGTAGCCCATCACGACGAGCTTGTAGTCGGAGTCGGCGTAGCCGGCGCCGCGCATGACCGTCTTGAGGTCGGCGACGGTCGCCTCCACCTTGGGCTTCAGGCCGTCGACGCGGGCCTGCCAGCCCGCGGAGTACTTGGGCTCGCAGGTGCCCTGGCTGAGCACCCAGCGGGTGACGCAGTCGGTCATGACCGGGCCGAACTGGAGGTCGTCGTTGGCGCCGGCGACCAGCAGCACCATCTTGATCTTCGTGTTGCGGGCCTTGATGGCGAGGCTGTCGCTCTGCACCAGCTCGTCGGCGTACTGCTTGCTGCCGCCGATCCGGATGTTGCCGGTGTAGCCGCCGGAACAGGCGACGTTGAAGGTGAGGTCCGCCGGGATGCCGGTGCGGTGGATCGCGGAGTCGGGCGAGCGGTGGCACTGGTTGGCGGACGTGTTCGTGGCGGGGTCGTAGTTGCCGACGCCCTCGCCCGAGATCTCGCTGTCGCCGAGCGAGATCAGGCCGGTCTTGCGCTCGCTCAGCGGGCGGATCGCCGGGTCGCCGTAGATCCGGGTGGCCTCCGCCGCGCGGACGGCCTCCAGTTCGGGCGGCAGCGGGGTCACGGCCGCGGCGGGGGTGGCCGCCTGGGCCATGGGGGTGACGGCGGTGACGCCCCCGAGGGCGGCCGCGATCGCCGCGACGGCGGCGAAGGTAGATCTGAGCCCGGGTCTGGTACGCACACGTGCCATGAACGCCTCCCCTGTCGGTGTTACCCACGGTATTTACTGGCCGGTAGGGGAGTTGGGAACACCGCGGACAAGACAATTGCTCAACTTTTTGAGGAGGCAATGAACATGACCGATGATCAGAGCGCAGGTGCAACCCCCGGTGCGACCCCCAGCGCGACCCCCGGCTCCCACCGGATCGAGCACGACTCGATGGGAGAGGTACGGGTCCCCGCGCACGCCAAGTGGCGGGCCCAGACCCAGCGCGCCGTGGAGAACTTCCCCGTCTCCGGGCAGCGCCTGGAGCGCGCCCACATCGAGGCCCTCGCCCGCGTCAAGGGCGCGGCCGCCGCGGTGAACGCGCGCCTGGGTGTGGTGGACGAGGACCTCGCCGAGGCGATCCGCTCCGCCGCCGCCGAGGTCGCGGAGGGCCGCTGGGACGAGCACTTCCCCGTCGACGTGTTCCAGACGGGCTCCGGGACCTCGTCCAACATGAACGTCAACGAGGTGATCGCCACCCTGGCCACCGAGCGGCTCGGCCGCGAGGTCCACCCCAACGACCACGTCAATGCCTCGCAGAGCTCCAACGACGTGTTCCCGTCCTCCATCCACATCGCCGCGACGGCCGCCGTCACCCGCGAGCTGATCCCGGCCCTGGAGCACCTCGCGGCCGCCCTGGAGCGCAAGTCCGCCGAGTTCGCCGAGGTGGTCAAGGCCGGCCGCACGCACCTGATGGACGCCACCCCCGTCACCCTGGGCCAGGAGTTCGGCGGGTACGCCGCCCAGGTGCGCTACGGGGTCGAGCGGCTGCGCGCCGCCCTGCCGCGGCTCGCGGAACTGCCGCTCGGCGGGACCGCGGTGGGCACCGGGATCAACACCCCGCCCGGATTCGCGGCCGCCGTGATCGCCGAGGTGGCCGCCGCCACCGGGCTGCCGCTGACCGAGGCCCGCGACCACTTCGAGGCCCAGGGGGCGCGGGACGCGCTGGTCGAGACCTCGGGGATGCTCCGCACCATCGCCGTCTCGCTCACCAAGATCTGCAACGACCTGCGCTGGATGGCCTCCGGCCCGCGCACAGGATTGGCCGAAATCAATCTGCCCGACCTCCAGCCGGGGTCCTCGATCATGCCCGGGAAGGTCAATCCGGTGGTCCCGGAGGCCGTGCTCATGGTCGCCGCGCAGGTGACGGGGAACGACACCGCGGTCGCCGTGGCGGGCGCGGCGGGCAATTTCGAGCTCAACGTGATGCTCCCGGTGATGGCACGGAACCTGCTGGAATCGATCCGGCTGCTCGGCAACGCGAGCCGGCTGCTGGCCGACCGGACGATCGACGGAATCACCGCCAACGTGGCGCGGGCCAGGGAGTACGCCGAGTCCTCGCCCTCCGTGGTGACCCCGCTGAACCGCTACATCGGGTACGAGGAGGCCGCCAAGGTCGCGAAGAGGTCCCTCGCCGAACGCAAGACGATCAGGGAGGTCGTACTGGACTCCGGCTACGTCGACCGGGGTGACCTGACCCTGGAACAGCTGGACGCCGCCCTCGACGTCCTGGGCATGACGCGACCCTGAAAAACGTTTCTCCCCGGGGGCCGGATCCGGTCGTTTCCCGCGCCCGCACACCTCGGTGACCTGCACCGCAGCGGGCGCGGGGGCACCAGCCCTAAGATCTGCGCATGACAGGCACCGGAGGTCGCGGGGGCGGCGACGCGCAGAACACGCGCTGGACGGGTACGCGCTGGGCACCCGGGGAGCAGATCCTGTGGCGGTACCGCGATCACGCCCCGGGGTCGAAGGGCCAGGTCCACATCTGCCGCCCGGTGACCGTGGTCGAGGACACCCCGGAGCTGCTGGCCGTGTGGATGGCCCCCGGCACCGAGTGCGTCAAGCCGGTGCTCGCCGACGGCACCCCCGTCCATGCGGAGCCGCTCGCCACCCGCTACACCGCGCCGCGCACCACCGTACGGGCGCGCTGGTTCGGCACCGGGGTGCTGAAGCTGGCCCGGCCCCGGGACCCGTGGTCGGTGTGGCTGTTCTGGGAGCGCGGCTGGCGGTTCAAGAACTGGTACGTGAACCTGGAGGAGCCCCGCGCCCGGTGGGCCGGCGGGGTGGATTCCGAGGACCACTTCCTGGACATCGCCGTGCACCCGGACCGCAGCTGGCAGTGGCTGGACGAGGACGAGTTCGCGCAGGCCCAGCAGCTCGGCCTGATGGGCCGGGAGCAGGCGGAGCGGGTCCGGGAGGCCGGGCTCGCCGCCGTCGAGGTCATCCGGGCGTGGGGACCGCCTTTCCGCGACCGCTGGCAGGACTGGAGACCGGATCCGGCCTGGGGTGTTCCGGTCCTCCCCGAGGACTGGGACCGCACCCCGGCGCATATGACCTCATGAGACCCTTGATGCGCCCCCGGGGTTCAAACGTAGGATCGTCCTCCGCTGGGTGGCACGCGGTGCACCGCGTGCTTGTACATCCGTAAATAACGTGCCGTACACGGAACTTGACCGGAGATCAACGCAGAGCGAGAGGTAACGAGCGGGACGCGGAACCTCGGGGCGGTGGTGCCCCTGCCGCTGAGCGGGTATACCGCGACTGACCGAGTTGAGTGCAGCGCACATCGAGCGCAAACGGACGGAATTCCACGCGTGACGGAGTACCCCACCTCCCAGGAGGGCCCGCAGCCCGTCGCCTCCGGCGGAGGAACGGATGACGCCGGCCACGGCAAGGCGCCGATCGCGGCCGCCGAGGCCGTGCGCACGCATGCGCAGGTCCCGGGCAACGAACCGGACGGCGCCGGCGCGGCGGGCTCCGACGCCCGCCCGCACTCCGAGGCCTCCGGCCTGCCCCGGCCCCGGGCCACGGCCGATCCGGCCGCCGGCGAGGGCGGCCAGGTCACGGCCCGCACCCGGGACGGCGCGGCCGCCCGCAACGCCGCGGACGCCATCGACACCGGCGCCGATGCCGACGTCCTGGACGGCGAGGCCGGCGCCGGCGCCGGCCTGTCCGGCGGCGGCGTGATCCCGGAGATCAACTCCGCCCGGCGGGAAGGCGACCGGCTGCGGTTCGTCGGCGCCGCCACCCGGCGGATCGCGCGCGGCATCGACCTCGACGAGATCGTGCTCGGCCTGTGCCGGGCCACCGTGCCGACGTTCTCGGACGCCATCCTCGTCTACCTGCGCGACCCCCTGCCCGTGGGCGACGAACGCCCCGTCGGCCCGGTCGTTTTAAGGCTCCGGCGCACCGACCGGCTCCGGCCGATCGACGACCTGACCGGAGCCGAGAGCGACCGGACCGCGGGCGTCCCGGCGCCCACCGGCCTGATGGGCGGCGCGGGGCTGCTCGGCGGCGCCGGGTTCCTCGGGCCCTCCGGCGAGCTCGACTTCAGCCAGCTGCCGCTGGTCGGCCCGCAGGGTGACCTGCCCGCCGCCGAGCTGTGCGAGATCCGCTCCGGCGGGGCGCTCGCCGAGGTGCTGCGCGGCGTCCGGCCCGTCTTCGGGTCCTCCGCCGCCGCCAAGGCCGCCCTCCCGGAGCTGCTGGGCTCCGAGCACCCCGTACCGCGCGGGCAGCGCGCCATCCTGGCGCCGCTGCGGGGCCGCCGCCGCGTCATCGGCGCGGCCGTGTTCCTGCGCACCCCGGACCGGCCCGCCTTCGAGACCAACGACCTGCTGGTCGCCGCCCAGCTGGCCACCCACACCGCGCTCGGCATCGACAAGGCCGTCCTGTACGGCCGCGAGGCGTACATCGCCGACGAGCTCCAGCGCACCATGCTCCCCGACGGCCTGCCCCAGCCCACCGGGGTCCGCCTCGCCTCCCGCTACCTGCCCGCCGCCGAGACGGCCCGGGTCGGCGGCGACTGGTACGACGCCATACCGCTGCCCGGCAGCCGGGTCGCGCTCGTCGTCGGCGACGTGATGGGCCACTCCATGACCTCCGCCGCGATCATGGGCCAGCTGCGGACGACGGCCCAGACGCTGGCGCAGCTCGACCTGCCCCCGGCCGAGGTGCTGCACCACCTCGACGAGCAGGCGCAGCGCCTGGGCTCCGACCGGATGGCCACCTGCCTCTACGCCGTCTACGACCCCGTCTCGCACCGGATCACCATCGCCAACGCCGGCCACCCACCGCCCGTGCTGCTGCACCTGGGCGGCCGCGCCGAGGTGCTCAGGGTGCCTCCCGGCGCCCCGATCGGCGTCGGCGGCGTGGACTTCGAGGCCGTGGAGCTGGACGCGCCCGCCGGGGCCACCCTGCTCCTCTACACCGACGGCCTGGTGGAGTCCCGGCTGCGCGACGTGTGGACCGGCATCGAGCAGCTCCGCGAGCGCCTCGCCACCACCGCCCAGCTGACCGGCCTGGACCACCCGCCGCCGCTGGAGGCGCTCTGCGACGACGTCCTCGACATGCTCGGCCCGGGCGACCGCGACGACGACATCGCGCTGCTCGCGGCCCGCTTCGACGGGATCGCGCCGAGCGACGTCGCGTACTGGTTCCTGGACCCGGAGGAGACCGCTCCGGGCCGGGCCCGCCGGTTCGCCCGCCGCGCGCTGACCCGGTGGGGCCTGGAGGAGCTCCAGGACTCCCTGGAGCTGCTGGTGAGCGAGGTCGTCACGAACGCCGTGCGGTACGCGGAGCGGCCCGTCACGCTGCGCCTGCTGCGTACGGACGTGCTGCGCTGCGAGGTCGGGGACGACTCCCCGCAGCTGCCCCGCCAGCGCCGCGCCCGGGACACCGACGAGGGCGGCCGCGGCCTGTTCCTGGTCAACCGGATGGCCCGCCGCTGGGGCGCGACCAGGCTGAGCAGCGGAAAGGTGGTCTGGTTCGAGCTCCCGTTGCCGGGAGCGCATGATCGGCGTTGACTGGGTAGGCGTGTGAGGAGACGAACCGACCGACCCCAGGGGAGGACGCCTCGTGACCCAGGAAGCGCGGAAGATCCCGTACACGACCACCAACACCGGGATTCCGGTGGAGAGCGACGAGCATTCGCTCACCATCGGCCCGGACGGCCCGATCCTGCTCCAGGACCACTACCTGATCGAGAAGATGGCCCAGTTCAACCGCGAACGGGTCCCCGAACGGGTGGTGCACGCCAAGGGGTCGGGCGCGTACGGCGTCTTCCAGGTGACCAACGACGTCAGCCAGTTCACCAAGGCCGACCTCTTCCAGCCTGGCCGCAGGACCGAGATGCTGGCCCGGTTCTCGACGGTCGCGGGCGAGCAGGGCTCCCCCGACACCTGGCGGGACCCGCGCGGCTTCGCCCTGAAGTTCTATACGAACCAGGGGAATTACGACCTGGTCGGCAACAACACGCCGGTCTTCTTCGTACGCGACCCGAGCAAGTTCCAGGACTTCATCCGCTCGCAGAAGCGCCGTCCCGACAACGGGCTGCGCGACCACGACATGCAGTGGGACTTCTGGACCCTGTCCCCCGAGTCCGCGCACATGGTGACGTGGCTGATGGGCGACCGGGGCATCCCGAAGTCGTACCGGCACATGAACGGCTACGGCTCGCACACCTACCTGTGGGTCAACGGCGGCGGCGCGAAGTTCTGGGTGAAGTACCACGTCAAGACCGACCAGGGCATCGAGTTCCTCACCCAGGACGAGGCCGACCGGATGGCGGGCGAGGACCCGGACCTCCACCGCCGTGACCTGTACGAGTCGATCGCGGGCGGCGAGGCGCCGACGTGGACGATGTACGTCCAGGTCATGCCCTTCGAGGACGCGCCGGACTACCGCTTCAATCCGTTCGACCTGACCAAGGTGTGGCCGCACGAGGACTATCCGCTGATCGAGGTCGGCCGGATGACCCTGGACAAGAACCCGGACGACTACTTCGTCCACATCGAGCAGGCCGCCTTCGAGCCCTCCAACCTGGTGCCGGGCATCGGCCCGTCGCCGGACAAGATGCTGCTGGGCCGGCTGTTCTCGTACCCCGACACGCACCGGTACCGGATCGGGGCGAACTACGCGCAGCTCCCGCCGAACCGGGCCCGCTCGCAGGTCTCCTCGTACGCGAAGGACGGCGCGATGCGCTTCGAGGCGTCGGCCGCGGCCCGCCCGTACGCGCCGAACTCGTACGGGGGCCCGGCGGCCGATGTGGGCCGCTTCGGCGAGCCGGCCGGCTGGGCCACGGCGGGCGAGATGGTGCGGGAGGCGTACGCGCTGCGCAGCGCCGACGACGACTGGGGCCAGCCGGGCACGATGGTGCGGCAGGTGCTGGACGACGCGGCGCGCGAGCGTCTCGTGGCGAACGTCAGCGGGCACCTGTCGGACGGGGTCAGCGGCCCGGTGCTGGAGCGCGCCTTCCAGTACTGGCGCGCCATCGACAAGGCCGTCGGCGACCGGATCGCGGCGGCGGTCTCGGGCGGCTGAGGCGCGGGCGCCCGGAAGCGGAACCGTAAGCGGACCGGAAGCGAAAACACCGCCGCCCCGTAGCGCGAGCGCTGCGGGGCGGCGGTGTCGGTACCGGCTGCCGGTGGGCGTCAGTTGCCCGGGACGGGCAGGATCGGCGGCGGCTTGACCGGGCTCTGGCTCGTGCTCGGCTTCACCGGGCTCTGGCTGGTGCTCGGCTTGACCGGGCTCTGGCTGGTGCTCGGGTCCGGCTTGGTCGAGCTCTGGCTCGGGTCCGGGCTGTTGCTCGGCGAGCGGCTGGTGCTCGGCGACGAGCTGGTGCTCGCGGACTGGCTCGGCGAGGACGACGGGGAGGCGCTGCGGCTGGGTACCTGCGGGGTGCCCATCTCGGCGTCCGGCAGCTTGAACTCGCCCGTCTTGACGCCCTTGAGCGCGGCGAGGGTGTACGCCTGCCAGATCTCGGCGGGGAAGGTACCACCACCGGCGCGGCCACCACCGGCGGCGCCGGTCAGGGTGACCTGCGTGTGGGTGCCCGGCTCCTCACCGAAGATCGCCACGACGGTGACGAGTTCCGGGGTGTAGGCGGTGAACCAGCCGGCCACGTTCTTCTCGGTGGTACCGGTCTTGGCGGCGGCCTCGTAGGCGGAGCTCTTGACGACCTTCGCCGAGCCCTCGTTGACGACACCGGTGAGCACCTTGGTGACGGTGTCGGCGGTCTCGCGGGTGATGGCCTGGCCGCCGATGGCGGGGGCCGGCTTGAACTGCCGGTCCTTGTGCGTCGCGCTCTTGACGATGGTCGGGGTGACCTTCTTGCCGTGGTTGTCGAAGGTGGCGTAGACGCCGGCCATCTCCAGCGTGTTGGCGCTCATGGTGCCGAGCGTCATGGCCGGCTTGTCGCCGGGCCAGCCGTCACGGTCCTGCATGCCCAGTTCGAGGGCCGTCTGCTTCACGGCCGACGGCTTGGTGTCCACGATCATCTGCGCGTACACGG
Source organism: Streptomyces goshikiensis (assembly GCF_014650555.1). Taxonomy (GTDB): domain Bacteria; phylum Actinomycetota; class Actinomycetes; order Streptomycetales; family Streptomycetaceae; genus Streptomyces; species Streptomyces goshikiensis. The sequence goes on from NZ_BMVE01000001.1 coordinate 698,552, forward strand.
AGTTCACCGACCAGTTGGTGGCCTCCTGCACGGTCATCATCGGGTCGCCGTAGTCCTTGTCGTCCTGGTTCTGCGGGTTGAACGGGACGTCGCTGCCGACCACCTTGCGCTTGCTGGTGCCGTCGTAGAGCGTGTTCGGGTTGATCGGCTTGTGGTCCTGGGTGGTCGCCTTGTTCTCCAGGGCGGACGCGAGCACGATCGGCTTGAAGGTCGAGCCGGGCTGATAGTCGGTGCGCAGGGCGTTGCTGTTCCACTGCTGGGACCGGCCCAGGCCGCCGTACATGGCGACGATCGCGCCGGTCTTCGGGTCCACGGAGGTGGCGCCGGCCTGCACGCTCTGGTCGACGGGGCGCTTCTTGGTGTCCTTGCGGTCGAGCTTGGACTCCAGCTCGTCCTGGACGGCCTTCTCCATCGCCGCCTGGCGGTTCTTGTCGATGTTGAGGGTGATCGTCCAGCCGCCGGCCTTGAGCTCCGACTCGGGGATGCCCTGCCGGTCGAGCTCGTCCTCGGCGGCCTGGACCAGGTAGCCCTTCTGGCCTTCCATGCCCGGGGGCGCCTTGGGCTGGATCGGCTCCTGGAACTTGATCTCCTTGCGCTTCTCCGGGGTCAGCTTCTTCATCTCGACCATGTTGTCGAGGACGGCGTTGAAGCGGATCATGACCAGCCGCTTGCCGTTCGGTCCGGCGGTCGCCCAGTCGTACTGGCTGGGGGCCTGGATGACGGCGGCGAGGTAGGCGCCCTGCTCCAGCGTCAGCTTTTCGGCGTCGACGCCGTAGTAGGCCTGGGCCGCGGCCTGGATGCCGTAGGCGTTGCGGCCGTAGAAGTTGGTGTTCAGGTAACCGGCGAGGATCTCGGGCTTCTCCATGCGCTGGTCGACCTTGAGGGAGATGATCAGCTCCCGGACCTTGCGCGTCGCCGACTGGTCCTGGGTCAGGTAGTAGTTCTTGACGTACTGCTGGGTGATCGTCGAACCACCGGCCTTGCCCTTGCCCGTGACGGTGTTGAAGAGGCCTCGGGCCACACCCATCACGTCGATGCCGCTGTCCTTGTAGAAGGACTTGTTCTCGATCGCGATGAAGGCCGTCTGGACGTCCTCCGGGATCTTGCTGATCGGGAGGATCTCGCGGTTGAGGCCGCCGGTGCGCGCCATGAGCGTGCCGTCGGAGTACTTGTAGACGTTGCTCTGGAGCGTCGCCTTCTCGTTCGGGTCCGGCGGCTCCACGGAGTAGTAGAGGAACACCAGAGCGCCCATGCCGAGCAGCATCAGCCCGAAGAAGGTTCCGAGGACCTTCTTCCAGGTGAAGAAGCGACGTATGCCCTTCGGCTTGCCGGCGCTGCCCTTGCCGTCCTTGCCACTCTTGGCGCGCCCGCCCGGTGCCCGCCGCGCTCCGCGCTGCTGCTGCGCCCGTCGCGCTTCTGCTCGGCCCATCGCTCCCGCTCCGCTCGATTACCCCCCCGACGTCAGCTCAGAAAGCTAACACCGCAGGCTGTGACAAAGGTTGGCTAACCCTGATCAATACAGGTCATTTCGGACGTGAGAATCAGCACCCACATCACTGGAACCGACGTACAGGATGGCGGAAGGGTTGCGGAGAACCCAAAAAGTGATATCACTTTGCTAGAGGGTCCGAGCGACCACGACCGAACAAACGGGGGCAGTCCATGACAAACGCATCAGCCATCGACGCGGACACGAACGCCGCTACGGGGACCTCGCACGGCGTACGGGAGGTCGCGGCGCGCTCCGTCGGAGGCGGACTGGCCCTGCTGCTGGGCCTGTTGGGCGTCATAGCCGGCGCGGGCCTGATCGCCTTCGGAGCCGCGGCCACGACGGTCGGCGCCAAGGTCGCGCTCATCCTCGGCGGCATCCTGCTGGTCCTCGCCGCGATCATCGCGATGAGCGGACTCAACACGGTCGCGCCGGGCGAGGCCCGCGTGGTCCAGCTCTTCGGCCGCTACCGGGGCACCATCCGCGCCGACGGACTGCGCTGGGTCAACCCGCTGACCTCCCGCGAGAAGATCTCCACCCGCGTCCGCAACCACGAGACGGCCGTCCTGAAGGTCAACGACGCATACGGCAACCCCATCGAGCTCGCCGCCGTCGTGGTCTGGCGGGTCGAGGACACCGCGCGGGCGGTGTTCGAGGTGGATGACTTCACGGAGTTCGTGGAGACGCAGACCGAGGCGGCCGTGCGCCACATCGCCATCGAGTACCCCTACGACTCGCACGACGAAGGCGGCCTGTCCCTGCGCGGCAACGCCGAGGAGATCACCGAGAAGCTCGCCGTCGAGCTCCACGCCCGGGTCGAGGCGGCCGGCGTGCACATCATCGAGTCCCGCTTCACGCATCTCGCGTACGCTCCGGAGATCGCCTCCGCGATGCTCCAGCGCCAGCAGGCGGGCGCGGTCGTGGCGGCGCGCAAGCAGATCGTCGAAGGAGCGGTGGGCATGGTCGAGCTGGCCCTGACCCGGCTGGCGGAGGAGGGCATCGTGGATCTGGACCCGGAGCGCAAGGCGGCCATGGTCTCGAACCTGATGGTGGTCCTCTGCGGCGACCGCGCGGCCCAGCCCGTCGTGAACACGGGCACCCTCTACCAGTGAGCCCCGACACCGACGGCGAACCGGAGCAGCCCGCGAAGGCGGGCCGGCAGGCGCGCAAGCAGGTACTCCTCCGGCTCGACCCGCAGGTGTACGACGCCCTCGCGCGCTGGGCGGGCGAGGAACTGCGCAGCGCGAACGCGCAGATCGAGTTCCTGCTCCGCCGCGCCCTGGGCGAGGCCGGCCGCCTCCCCGGCGGCGCGGGCCCGATCCCGCCCCGCGGCCGCCCGCCCAAGCCCCCCGACCAGGGCGCCGGGCGGAGCCCGCAGGGTTAGCCCGTACGGAAGACAGCGGCCCCGGACCTCTGCGGAGATCCGGGGCCGCGCCCGTTTCCGGATCTATACCCGGTGCGTATACACCGAGGGTATACACCCGGTGTAGAGTCACCGGCATGTCCATCGGTCACACCCTGCTCGGCCTCCTGGAGGCCGGCCCGCGCCACGGCTACGACCTCAAGCGCGCCTTCGACGAGAAGTTCGGCCACGACCGCCCCCTCGCCTACGGGCAGGTCTACTCGACCATGTCCCGCCTCCTGAAGAACGGCCTCGTCGAGGTCGACGGGATAGAGAGCGGCGGCGGTCCCGACCGCAAGCGGTACGCCATCACGGACGCCGGCATCACCGATGTCGAGACCTGGCTCTCCCAGCCGGAGAAGCCGGAGCCGTACCTCCACTCGACCCTCTACACCAAGGTCGTCCTCGCCCTGCTCACCGGCCGCGGCGCCGCCGAGCTGCTGGACGTCCAGCGCGCCGAGCACCTGCGGCTCATGCGGATCCTGACCCAGCGCAAGCGCAAGGGCGACCTCGCCGACCAGCTCGTCTGCGACCACGCCCTGTTCCATCTCGAAGCGGACCTGCGGTGGCTCGAACTCACCGCGGCCCGCCTCGGCCAGCTCGCCCAGGAGGTACGCCGATGACCCCGGCCGGCACCCTGCTCTGCGCCACGGACCTCCGCAAGGCGTACGGGCCCACCAAGGCGCTCGACGGCGCCGAGTTCTCGATCCACCCCGGTGAGGTCGTCGCCGTCATGGGGCCCTCCGGCTCCGGCAAGTCGACGCTCCTGCACTGCCTCGCCGGGATCGTCACGCCCGACTCCGGCACCATCACCTACGCCGGCCGCGAGCTGTCCGCGATGAACGACTCCGAGCGCAGCGCCCTGCGGCGCGGCGAGTTCGGCTTCGTCTTCCAGTTCGGCCAGCTCGTCCCCGAGCTCACCTGCGTGGAGAACGTCGCCCTGCCGCTGCGCCTCGCCGGCGTCAGGCGCAAGGAGGCCGAGCGGACCGCCCTGCACTGGATGTCCGAGCTGGAGGTGGCCGATCTCGGCTCCAAGCGCCCCGGCGAGGTCAGCGGCGGCCAGGGCCAGCGCGTGGCCGTCGCCCGCGCCCTGGTCACCCAGCCGCGCGTGATATTCGCCGACGAGCCCACCGGCGCCCTCGACTCCCTCAACGGGGAGCTGGTGATGCAACTGCTCACCGAGGCCGCCCGGTCCGCGAACGCGGCCGTCGTCCTCGTCACCCACGAGACCCGGGTGGCCGCCTACTCCGACCGCGAGATCGTCGTGCGCGACGGCAAGTCCCGCGACATGGAGCGCATCGTATGAGCAAGCCCCGCACCTGGGCGCGCGACCTCGCCCTCGGCACCCGGTTCGCCTTCGCCGGCGGCCGCGAGGGCTGGACCCGCACCCTGCTCACCGGCATCGGCGTCGGCCTCGGCGTCGCGCTGCTGCTGATCACCAGCGCGCTGCCGTCCGCGATGTCGGCCCGCGACGAGCGCGGCGCCGCGCGCACCACGTTCAGCTCCCCGACCGCCGAGCGGCCCGGACGCGACACCCTGCTGACCGCGCAGGTCGACCAGTCGTACCGCTCGTACGGCGTCGACGGCCGGCTGCTGCAGCCCGAGGGCCCGGACGCCCCGCTGCCGCCCGGGCTCACCGCGTTCCCCGGCCCGGGCGAGATGGCCGTCTCCCCCGCCCTCGACGAGCTGATGAAGACCGCCGAGGGCAAGCTGCTGCGCGAGCGCCTCGACGGGAAGATCGTCTCCACCATCGGGGACGAGGGCCTGGTCGGCCCCGGCGACCTCTACTTCTACATCGGCTCCGACCAGCTCGGGAAAATCGCCGACGGCACGTACGTGGAACGGATCACGGCCTTCGAGAACCACATCGAGGCCCCGCCGCTCGATCCCGTCCTCACCCTCCTGGTGGTGCTGACCTTCGTCGCGCTCCTGATGCCGGTCGCCGTGTTCATCGCGGCCGCCGTCCGCTTCGGCGGCGACCGCCGCGACCGCAGGCTCGCCGCGCTCCGCCTGGTCGGCGCCGACGGCCGGATGGTGCGCCGGATCGCGGCGGGCGAGGCCTTCGCCGGCTCGGTGATCGGCCTGCTGGTGGGCACCGGATTCTTCCTGGTCGCCCGGCAGCTGGCCGGGGCCGTGAGCATCTCCCAGCGCAGCGTCTTCCCCCACGACCTCAACCCGGAGTTCTGGCTGGCCTCCCTCATCGCGCTGGCGGTCCCGGCGGCGGCCGTCGCCGTGACCCTGCTCGCGCTGCGGGGCGTGGTCATCGAACCGCTGGGCGTGGTGCGTACGGCCACTCCCCGCAGGCGCCGGATCTGGTGGCGGCTGCTGCTGCCGCTCGCCGGACTCGGCCTGCTGGCCCCGATGATGGGCCGCGGCAACGAGGGCGGGCAGTTCAACCAGTGGCAGGTCTCCGGCGGCGTCGTCCTGCTGCTGGTCGGCATCACCGTGCTGCTGCCCTGGCTCCTGGAGCGGGTCGTCGGCCGGCTCGGCGGCTCCGGCGGGGTCTCCTGGCAGCTGGCCGTCCGCCGGCTCCAGCTCACCAGCGGCACCGCCGCCCGGCTGGTGGGCGGCATCGCGGTCGCGGTCGCCGGGGCCATCGCCCTCCAGATGCTCTTCGCCGGCACGGAGGGCGAATACACCAAGGACACCGGCCAGGACCCGGCCCGGGCCACGGTGTCGATCATGCCCCGGCACGGCACCGATGCGAAGCTCGACGAGCTGGCCGCGACCGTCGCCCGCAGCAAGGGCATCACCAAGGCCGTCGCGCTGCGCTCCACCACGGGCTCACCCGACCCGGACCGGGCCGACCAGGACGTCAACCTCCACATCGGCAGCTGCGCCGCCCTCGCCGAACTCGCCCGGCTGCCCTCCTGCGAGGACGGCGACGCCTTCGTCCTGACCGGCGCCCCCGACCCCTCCGCGCCGCAGGGAGCCCCCGCCGCCCCGGGCACCACGCTGTACGTCGGCGACCCGCGCGGCACCGAAGCCGGAGCGGACGGCTCCGCGCCGGTCGCCTGGACCGTGCCCGCCGACGCCCGCCCGGCGCCCGCCCACAAGGACCCGATCGGGCTGCTGCGCACCGGCGTCCTGCTCACCCCGGCCGCCGCCCCCAAGAGCCTCGGGACCCACCAGTTCGCCCAGGTGTACGTGCTGGTGGACCCGGCCGTGCCGGACGGGCTGGAGCTGGCCCGCAACGCGTCCTTCAAGGCCGAGCCGCTGGCCACGGCCATGACCCTCACGCAGACCCGGACCTCCGCACGCTTCGGTTCCATCCGGACCGGCCTGTTCGTCGGCGCGACGCTGGTGCTGGTGCTGATCGGGGCCAGCCTGCTGGTCTCCCAGCTGGAGCAGCTGCGCGAGCGCAGGAAGCTGCTGTCCTCGCTGGTCGCCTTCGGTACGAAGCGCTCCACGCTGAGCCTGTCGGTGCTCTGGCAGACGGCCCTGCCGATCGGCCTCGGCCTGGCGCTGGCGAACACCGTCGGCCTCGCGCTCGGCGCGGTCCTGATGCGGATGAGCAACGTACGGGTCCGCGTCGACTGGGCCTCGGTGGCGGCGATGACCGGCATCGGCGCCGGGGTCGCCCTGGTGGTCACCCTGCTCAGCCTGCCGCCGCTGCTGCGGCTGATGCGCCCGGACGGCCTGCGCACGGAGTGACACCGGGCGGGCGGGCCCGTACGCCCCCCTCGCGCCTTACGACCCGTACGCCCGTACGCCCGTTCCCGCAGGCCCGGATCAGTCCGTCGGCCACACCGGGAGCGGGCGTACGGCCTCGCGCAGCGCGGCCGCGATGGCCCGGAACTCCTCCTGCCGGGCCGCGCCGGTGCGCATCGCCAAGGCGATCCGCCGCGAGGGCGCGGGCTCGGCGAAGCAGCCTGTGGCCAGGTACTCGTTGCGGGTGGTCTCCAGCCGCAGCGCGGTGCGCGGCAGCAGCGTCACCCCCAGTCCCCCGGCGACGAGTTGGACCAGCGTGGACAGCCCGGCGGCGGTCGTGGTGACGTCCGCCCCGTCGGTGCGCCCCGCCTCGCGGCAGATGTCCAGCGCCTGGTCCCGCAGACAGTGCCCCTCGTCGAGCAACAGGAGCTGGAGGCCCCGCAGTTCCTCGCGCGGGATGTCGCGCCGCCCGGCGAGCGGGTGGTCCCGGGGCGCGAGGAGTACGAAGTCCTCGTCGAACAGGGGCAGTTCGCTGACCCCGGGCATCCCCAGGGGTACGGCGAGCAGCAGCAGGTCGAGCCGCCCGCCGGTCAGCCCCTCCAGCAGCGAGGAGGTCTGCTCCTCGTGCACCTGGAGGTCCATGCCGGGGTAGCGCCGGTGGAACAGCCCGAGCACCGTCGGCAGCAGGTACGGGGCCACCGTGGGGATCACCCCGAGGCGCAGCACGCCGGTGAAGGGCGCCCGTACCGCCTCGGCCTCGTCCAGCAGCCCACCCATGGCGTCGAGCACCACGCGCGCGCGGGCGGCGATCCGCTCGCCCGCCGGGGAGAGCAGCACCTTGCGGGTGGTGCGCTCCAGCAGCTGGACGCCGAGGGCCTCCTCCAGCGCGGAGACCGATCCGGAGAGCGCGGGCTGGCTCATGCCGATGGCGGCGGCCGCGTCGCGGAAGTGCAGGTGTTCCGCGACGGCCACGAAGGCGCGCAGCTGCGCGAGCGTCGCCTGCTTGAGTCCTCTATTACCGACAGCCACTGATAGGTACCTCCGATCACCCGGGACAAGAGTATCTATTTCTGTAATCAATGCAGGTGTGCCAGCATGTGAGATCCGTCCAACCCTCTCGGAAAGCCCCCAAAAGGGCCACTTTCCAATGCACTAGGAGAGCGCGTGCTCACTGTCGGCGACAAGTTCCCCTCGTACGATCTGACCGCTTGTGTCTCGCTCGAAGCGGGCAGCGAGTTCGCCCAGATCGACCACAAGACCTACGAGGGCAAGTGGCGCGTGGTGTTCTTCTGGCCCAAGGACTTCACCTTCGTCTGCCCGACCGAGATCGCCGCGTTCGGCAAGCTGAACGACGAGTTCGCCGACCGCGACGCGCAGATCCTGGGCGTCTCCGGTGACTCCGAGTTCGTGCACCACGCCTGGCGCAAGGACCACGCCGACCTGCGTGACCTGCCCTTCCCGATGCTGGCCGACTCCAAGCACGAGCTCATGCGCGCCTGCGGCGTCGAGGGCGAGGACGGCTTCGCGCAGCGCGCCGTCTTCATCGTCGACCAGAACAACGAGATCCAGTTCACGATGGTGACCGCCGGTTCCGTGGGCCGCAACCCCAAGGAGGTCCTGCGGGTCCTCGACGCCCTGCAGACCGACGAGCTGTGCCCCTGCAACTGGAACAAGGGCGAGGGCACCCTGGACGCCGGCGCGCTGCTGGCCGGTGAGTGACGGATGTCCCTCGACTCCCTCAAGGCCGCCGTTCCGGACTTCGCCAAGGACCTGAAGCTGAACCTCGGCTCGGTCATCGGCAACAGCGGCCTCCCGCAGCAGCAGCTGTGGGGCACCGTACTGTCCTGCGCGATCGCCGCCCGCTCCCCGCGCGTCCTGCGTGAGCTGGAGCCGGAGGCGAAGGCGGCCCTGTCGCCGGAGGCGTACACCGCCGCCAAGTCCGCCGCCGCGGTCATGGCGATGAACAACGTCTTCTACCGCACGCGGCACCTGCTCTCCGACCCGGAGTACGGCACCCTGCGCGCCGGTCTGCGGATGAACGTCATCGGCAACCCGGGCGTGGAGAAGGTCGACTTCGAGCTGTGGTCGCTCGCGGTCTCCGCGATCAACGGCTGCGGCCAGTGCCTCGACTCGCACGAGCAGGTCCTGCGCAAGGCCGGTGTCGACCGCGAGACGATCCAGGAAGCCTTCAAGATCGCCTCGGTGATCCAGGCCGTCGCGGTCACCCTCGACGCCGAGGCCGCCCTCGCCGCCGAGTAGTACCCCGTACGAAGCCCAGTGCCCCCGCTGCCGTCACCGGCGGCGGGGGCACCGCGCGTTCAGGCGCGCAGCCGCTCCATCAGGCTCCGCATGTCCTCGATCATGGCCGTCTGGAGCCCGGTCTCGTCGGGGCCGCCCGTGGGCGCGGGAGCGGTCGGATCGGGGCCGGTGTCCTCGAACCACTCCGTGCTGAGCGTGAACACCGCGCCGCCGTCGAGGACGATGAGTTCGGCCCTGTCGAGCCCGATCCCCCGCCTGTACAGGGCCCGTTCGCCGAGGCCGGGCACCTCCGACACGTCGAAGGCGTTCGGTGGCATGCCGAGCCTGCGGCCGGGGCCGAGGCCGAACTCGGTCCCGGGCTCGCTCCGGCGGTGCAGTTCGACCAGCACCTCGCTCCCGTACGAGGTCCGACCCTCGCTCCACACCGCGGAGGTCCCGCAGCTCGCCCAGTCCAGGGCGGGGTCGCTGCCGTGCGTCGTGTGCCGTTCCTGGAAGGGCTGCCCGGTGAGCCGGACCAGCTCCGACAGCCGCGCCCGCGCGCACAGGTCCTCGACGTGCCGGTACGAGATCCTCGGCCCGGCGGAGGCAGCAGAGGCGGCGAAACGATCCTGCACCACCAGGGCGCCGCCCCACACCGCCGAGGCCAGCACCACGCCGCCGAGCAGCCACCACCAGCGCCCTCGGGGCGCCCCCGTGGGCCCGGGCAGCCGCTCCGGCTCCGCCCGCTCTCCCGGCCGCGCGCTCTCCCACTCCCCGTCGAACTCGGGCTCGCCGATCATCCCCGCCCCCCTCGCCCCGTTACCCCTCGTCCCGGTCCGCCTCAGACCGGGTCGTCGACGCCCTCGCCCAGCGCCGTCGCCCCGTGCGGCGCCGCGCCGGCCACGGGCGCACCACCGTGCTGGTGGTCCTGTGAATACGCCCGCAGGTAGACCACCACCGTGTTGGTGACGGCGACCAGCGGGACGGCGACGACCGCGCCGCCGATGCCCGCGATCATGCCGCCGGCGGCCACCGAGAGCACCACCGCGAGCGGGTGCACCCGTACCGCCCGGCCCAGGATGAAGGGCTGGAGCACGTGCCCCTCTATCTGCTGCACGAGCAGGACCACGGCCAGCACGCTCAGCGCCGTGAACACGCCCTGGGTCACCAGGGCCACCACCACCGCGAGAGCCCCGGAGATCACCGCGCCGACCAGCGGGATGAACGCGAACAGGAAGATGAAGACCGCGAGCGGCACCGCCATCGTCACGTCGAGGAAGTACAGGCCGAGGCCGATGAAGACGGCGTCGATGAGCGCGACCAGCACCGTGCCGCGCACGTACGCGGTCAGCGTCCGCCAGGCGCGCGGGCCGGCGCCCGCGACTCCCGGCCGGGCGGGGGCGGGGACCAGGCCCAGCACCCAGTTCCAGATCCGCTTGCCGTCGTACAGCAGGAACAGCGTCGAGAACATCGCGAGCAGCATGCCCGTCAGCACCTCGACGAGGACCGTCACGCCTTGCAGACCGGCGGAGGTTATCTCCTCGGTGTTGGTGCCGATGGTGTCCGTGAGGTTCTTGGCGATGTCGTTGATCTGCTTCTCGGTCACGTGGAACGGGCTGTCCAGCAACCAGAGTTTGAGTTCGTTGATGCCGTCGCGGACCCGGTCGGAGAGGTCGTCGAGGTTCTCCATCACCTGCCAGACCACGAACCAGCCGACGAGCCCGATGACCACGAAGCCGAGGATCGCGGTCACGGCGGTCGCCAGCCCGCGCGGCAGCCCGAGCCGGCGCAGCCGGACCACGAAGGGCTGCAGCAGCGCGGTGACGAGCAGGGCGGCGACGAAGGCGAGGACGACCAGGCGGACTTCGCTGATCACCTTCATCAGCACCCAGAGCATGCCCGCGAGCAGCAGCAGCCGCCAGCTGACCTCGGCGGCGACCCGCATCCCCCACGGGACGGCCGTGACGGGGTCGGGGCGCTCGCGCGGACCCGCCACGACGACCGGCGGCGCCACGGCCACGCCTGAGGCGGCGGGCTTCTGGGGTACGCCCATGGTCTCGGCCTCGACCTCGGCGCGCCGTTCGTCGAGGCGCGCCTCCATCCGGCTCAGCCGGCTCCCCAGCCGGCCGATCCAGCCTGCAGTGTTCACCATGTCGCTCTCTTACCCCCGTCTGTCCCGTGCGATCGCACCTCGACGACCGTACACGCGAGGAGCCCCGCACCGTCGATACGGTGCGGGGCTCCCCCGGGGCGGGCGACCGGCACGGGGCCGGACCCGTTCCTAGTACCAGCTGTTGGCCTGCCAGAAGCTCCACGCGCCGCAGGGGCTGCCGTAGCGCTCGTTCATGTAGTTCAGGCCCCACTTGATCTGGGTGGCGGGGTTGCTGCGCCAGTCGGCACCGGCCGAGGCCATCTTCGAACCGGGGAGCGCCTGGACCAGACCGTACGCGCCCGACCCGGCGTTGACCGCCTTGTAGTTCCAGGTCGACTCGTGGTTCACGATGTTGGAGAAGCACTGGAACTGCCCGGCCGGGATCATCTGCTGGGCCATGGCCTTGACCTGGGCGACCGTGTAGGAGCCCTGGACCTCGAAGTCGCCCGCGTCGCGGGTGGCGGAGCGGCTGGCGACCTGCTCCTTCTCCTCCCGCTCCTTCTTCTCCTTCTCGGCCTTCTCGTCCGCGGCCTTCTGCGCCTCGGCCTTCTTGACCTTGGCGTCCTCGGCGGCCTGGACGCGCGCGGCCTCCTCGGCCGAGCGCTTGGCGTCGGCGTCGGCGGCGTGCGCGATGGCGTCGGCCTGCTGCGTCAGGGACGCGCTCTGGACGACGGCCTGGTCGCCGACCGGGATGTCAGTGAGGAGAGTCGCGCCGGACGCGGTCGTCTCAAGGTCGTTGGTGGCGGCGGGGTCGCCCGTCGCGACGCCAACGACTGCGCCGACGGTGGTGACCGCGGTGGCCGAAGCCACGGCGAACCCCCGGACCGAGATCCGGCTCACACGGTGTCCTTCCAGCAGCGTCCGCAGTGACCGCGCGGGCGCAATAGTGCCCCTCGACACTGGCCTCCGTGGTGATGCGGTCACTGGAGGCGCGGGCCCGTGGGCAACTCCTCTGCGAGGAGCCGCGCGTGAAACTCGGGCGGCATACGGCGGTCGGGTCTGGAGTTGTGGGTGCTGCTCGCACCCACGAGGGGTGCGGGTGGTGCAAGTGCTACAGGTGTGCCGTATGCGGGGCCTGACGGAAAACAGACTCTGCCGGACCCCGACGCCGCAAGGCAATTCTGAGTTGCGTGGGAAAGGTCACACCTGCTGTGACGACGCTGTTTTGAGCAAAGGGCTGTGCAGCGACGCGCCGCCCGGCTAGGCTCTCGGGCCTTTGCCGGGCGGCGCCAACTCGCCTTCCCGCTATGGGGGATTTGACCCTTTCGAGGGTTACAGGCTTTCGAGCATCTCGGTGACGAGCGCGGCGATCGGCGACCGCTCGGAACGCGTCAGCGTGATGTGCGCGAAGAGCGGATGCCCCTTCAGCTTCTCGACCACGGCGACGACTCCGTCGTAGCGGCCGACCCGCAGGTTGTCCCGCTGGGCGACGTCATGGGTGAGAACCACCCGCGAATTCGCGCCGATTCTGGACAGAACGGTCAGAAGGACGTTCCGCTCCAGCGACTGCGCCTCGTCCACGATCACGAACGCGTCGTGCAGCGACCGGCCCCGGATGTGCGTGAGCGGCAGGACCTCCAGCATCCCCCGGTTCAGCACCTCCTCGATGACCTCGCGCCCGGCCACGGCCGAGAGGGTGTCGAAGACCGCCTGCGCCCAGGGGCTCATCTTCTCGGACGCGTCACCGGGCAGGTAGCCGAGGTCCTGGCCGCCCACCGCGTACAGCGGCCGGAAGACCATCACCTTCTGGTGCTGCCGCCGCTCCAGCACGGCCTCCAGGCCCGCGCACAGCGCCAGCGCCGACTTCCCGGTGCCGGCCCGGCCGCCCATGGAGAGGATGCCGATCTCCGGATCGAGCAGCAGGTCGAGCGCGATGCGCTGCTCGGCGCTGCGCCCGTGGAGCCCGAAGGCCTCGCGGTCGCCGCGCACGAGCTTCACGTTGCCGTCCGCCGTGACCCGGCCCAGGGCCTTGCCGCGCTCGGACTGGAGGACCAGACCGGTGTGCACGGGAAGTTCCGCCGCCTCCGGGACGTAGAGGCGCTCCTCGGAGTAGAGGAGGTCCACCTGCTCCCCGGAGAGGCTGAGCTCGCTCATGCCGGTCCAGCCGGCGTCGGTGATCGCGAGCTCCGCCCGGTACTCCTCGGCGAGCAGCCCGACCGAGGAGGCCTTGATGCGCAGCGGGAGATCCTTCGAGACGACCGTGACGTCGTAGCCCTCGGCCTGGAGGTTGCGGGCGACGGCGAGGATCCGCGAGTCGTTGTCCCCCAACCGGAAGCCGGCCGGCAGGACACCGGGGTCGGAGTGGTTGAGCTCGACGCGCAGGGTTCCGCCCAGATCGCCCAGTGGGATGGGGGCGTCGAGGCGACCGTAGCGAACCCGGAAGTCGTCGAGCAGGCGCAGGGCCTGGCGGGCGAAGTAGCCGAGTTCGGGATGGTGCCTCTTTGCCTCCAGCTCGGTGATCACCACGATCGGGAGCACGACCTCGTGCTCGTCGAAGCGCGAGATCGCGTTGGGGTCTGCCAGCAGGACGCTGGTGTCGAGGACGTAGGTCCGCCTGTCGGGCAGGCGGCGCTTTGTGCTGGTCACCACGGAAGGACGTACCCCCTCGGAAGAGGTCGGGCCATGAAGACCGGACCGGTCATCGGCACCCATGCCAGGGCCGACTTCCGGCCCTCCCACTCCGTCCGTGCGAACCGCACGTGCGTCCTGGTGCAAAGGGCCTCCCGGGCGGACGACCCCATGCCGTCCGCTGAGACTCGACACCCGTGGATCGGGCGTCGACCTGAAAGGGATATTCCCCGAACGCGCCCGGCCATGCCATGGCATATGACGGACGCTCGGTGAATCGCTGGTGAAGGCTTTGCGCGGAGGACGGAGAGGGGCCCGAGGGGCTCCCGAGGTGACGCCCCGGTGTTCCCGAGGGGGCATCAGGTGATGGCCGGATCCCGGGGGCGGGCCCGGGATCCGGCGGGGTCAGGACCCGTACCGCCGGTGGCGCGCCGCGTAGTCGCGCAGCGCGCGCAGGAAGTCGACCTTACGGAAGGCCGGCCAGAAGACCTCGCAGAAGTAGTACTCCGAATGCGCGCTCTGCCACAGCATGAACCCGGACAGGCGCTGCTCGCCGCTGGTGCGGATCACGAGGTCCGGGTCGGGCTGGCCGCGCGTGTAGAGGTGCTCCGCGATGTGGTCGATGTCGAGGATCTCGGCGAGCTCCTCGAAGGAGGTGCCCTTCTCGGCGTGCTCCAGCAGGAGCGAGCGGACCGCGTCGGCGATCTCCTGGCGGCCGCCGTAGCCGACCGCGACGTTGACGAGTATCCCGTCGACGTCGTGGGTGGCCTGCTCGGCCTCCTTCAGCACGGACTGCGTGCGCTCGGGCAGGATGTCGAGGTTGCCGACGTGGTGGACGCGCCAGCGGCCGTCCGCGGCGAGGCCCCGCACGGTGTTCTCGATGATGTTGAGCAGCGGTCGGAGCTCGACCTCCGGGCGGTCCAGGTTGTCCGTGGACAGCATCCACAGGGTGACGACCTCGACGTCCGTCTCGGTGCACCAGCCGAGCATCTCGGAGATCTTGTCGGCCCCCGCCTGGTGGCCCTGTTCCGTCGTACCGCCGGACGCCTTCGCCCAGCGCCTGTTCCCGTCCAGGATGACGCCGATGTGCTTGGGCGCCGCGTCATGGTCGATGCGGCCCTCCACCCGGCGTGCATAGAGCCTGTACACCAGGTCGCGCAGCTTCACGATCTTCGAGCCCCTCCGTGCAATGCCCCCGTGCGGATTGCGGTCTCCCCCGAGGCGGCCACATTACTGCTCGGCGGGATCGGGTACCCAACCCGGTGTGTCACAAGTCCGTGATAGGGAGGACATCGTGACTGATAACAATCCCTATCGGGCAGAGCCCTCGCGCTACGACTCCATGGAGTACCGGCGCACCGGCCGCAGCGGCCTCAAGCTCCCCGCCGTCTCCCTCGGCCTCTGGCACAACTTCGGCGACGACAAGGCGCTGGAGTCCCAGCGGGCGATCCTGCGCCGGGCCTTCGACCTCGGCGTCACCCACTTCGACCTGGCCAACAACTACGGGCCGCCCCCCGGCTCCGCCGAGCTGAACTTCGGCAAGATCTTCGCGCAGGACTTCGCGTCCCACCGCGACGAGCTGATCATCTCCACCAAGGCCGGCTACGAGATGCACGCCGGCCCGTATGGCGAGTGGGGCAGCCGGAAGTACCTGATGAGCTCGCTCGACGCCTCGCTGAAGCGCATGGGCGTGGACTACGTCGACATCTTCTACTCGCACCGCTTCGATCCGGACACCCCGCTGGAGGAGACCATGGGCGCCCTCGCGTCCGCGGTCCAGCAGGGCAAGGCGCTGTACGTCGGCGTCTCCTCCTACAGCGCGGAGCAGACGGCCGAGGCGGCCGGGATCCTGCGCGAGATGGGTGTGCGCCCGCTGATCCACCAGCCCTCGTACTCCATGATCAACCGCTGGACGGAGGAGGACGGGCTGCTGGACACCCTGGAGGAGAACGGCATGGGCTGCATCTCCTTCGCGCCGCTCGCGCAGGGGCTGCTGACGGGCAAGTACCTGAAGGGCATCCCGGAGGGTTCGCGGGCCACCCAGGGCAAGTCCCTGGACCCGGATCTGCTGTCGGAGGACGTGCTGCGGCGGCTGCGCGGGCTGAACGACATCGCGACCCGTCGCGGGCAGTCGCTGGCGCAGCTGGCGCTGAGCTGGGTGCTGCGCGACGAGCGGATGACGTCGGCTCTGATCGGCGCTTCGAGCGTGTCCCAGCTGGAGGAAAACCTGGCGGCTCTGGCCGGCGCGCCCCTCTCGGAGGAGGAGCTGAAGGAGATCGACTCCTTCGCCGTCTCCACCCCCGGCACCAACATCTGGGCCCAGCGCGGCTGACCTGCGCTTTTGGCCCGAGGGCGGGGAAAAAATAAAACGGGCCGGTCCGTGGGGGGGGATACGGACCGGCCCGAGGGGGGGGTTCCACCATAACCCTTCGTAAAGCGTGATGCGTGCATTGGCGCAAGATGATTACGCTCCGAATCCGCCCAGCAGCACTCCGGTGAGGGCTCCGGCCGCCATGAAGGGCCCGAACGGGAACGCCGTACGGCGCCCCGCACGGCCTCCCAGCAGGAGTCCGAGGCCGTAGAGGGCCCCGTAGGCGAAGCCGAGGAAGGCCCCGAGGGCCCATACCCCCCACCCGTACCACCCAAGAGCGACCCCCAGGGCGAGCGCCAGCTTGACGTCTCCGAAGCCGATGCCGGCCGGGTTGATCAGGAACAGCAGGAGGTACGCGCCCGCCAGCGCGGCCCCGCCCAGCAGCGCGAGCCGCCACGACCCGGCGGCGCGGGGCGCCAGGGCCGCCGCCCCCAGCAGCGCGGCGGCCAGTGCGGCCAGCGGCAGGGTGAGTACGTCGGGCAGCCGGTGCACCGCGAGGTCGACGAGGCCGAGCAGGACGAGCCCGGGCGCGAGCCCCACGTACACGCCCACCTCGGGCCGCGCCCCGCCGGCCGCCGCCAGCGCCCCGCAGACGAGGGCGCACACGGCGGCGACCCCGGGGGCGGACGCCCCGTACGGCGCGCCGTGGCAGCGGGCGGGGCCGAGCCAGCGCGGGACCGGGTGCCCCGCGGGGCAGTGGGCCCGCCAGGGCTCGCCCGGGGCCACCGACAGCCGGTACGCCGCGCGGGGCAGCAGCAGCCCGCCGGCCGCGCCGTACGCGGCGGCGAGAAGGGTGATCACGACCACGCTCATCCGCCGACGGTAGGCCCCGCCGCCGCCCCGGGCATGGGCCCGGGGACCCAACCACGGGGCCGGAGCCCCGCCGAGCGCCGGTCGCCGCGGCGGCGACGGCGGCGACGGCTGCGGCTGCGGCTGCGGCGACAGGGCCTAGGCTGACCGGCGAGCGGCGACCGGCGAGCGCGGGCCCCGGGCTGCGGGGCCGAGGGGGGCGGACGGCATGCACGGACACCCGTACCGGCGGTGGCGCGACGGCGCGGCCGCGCTGCGCGTCGGCGACGCCCCCGCGACGGTCCCCGTCGAGATCGCCGCCTCCTACCGCGCCCGCACCCGCGGCCTCCTCGGCCGCGACGGCATCGACGGGGCGCTGCTGCTCACCCCGGCGGCGAGCGTGCACACCTTCCGGATGCGGTTCGCCATCGACGTGGCCTACCTCGACCGCGGTCTGCGCGTCATCGCCCTGACCACGATGCCCCCCGGCCGGCTCGGCCTGCCCCGCCCGCGCTCCCGGCACGTCCTGGAGGCCGAGGCGGGGGCCATGGCCGGCTGGGGCCTGCGGGTCGGAACCGCGCTCGCGGTGGAGCCCGCGGCGGACACCCCCTAGGTCCCGCGCCCGGCCCGGCGGTAGGTTGGGGCGGTTGGGCTGGGGTGTCAGGGGAGCGGCATGACGGAGAACGCGCGGATCAAGGCGCTGGAGCAGATCATGCCGGCGACGCATGGCGCTGACGAGGACATCGACTGGCGGGCCGCCGAGGCGGCCTGGGCCACCCGGTTCCCGGCCGATTTCGTCGCCTTCATGGGCCGTTTCGGGGCCGGTTCCATCAACGGCGAGGCCAGCATCCTGCTGCCGCTGCCGAAGCCCGGACTCCAGTGGGATCCGGCCGAGATGGCCGAGGAGACCGCGAACGCCCGGCACGCCTGGGAGGCGGAGGGCGGGCGCGCCGCCTTCGACGTGGACCCGGAGTCGATCATCGCCTGGGGCGTCACCGGCGGCTCGGACATCCTGTGCTGGCTGACCACGGACCCCGATCCGGACCGCTGGCCGGTCCTGGTCTGCGGGCGGCACTCGGCCGACACGTTCGCCGTGTATCCGTACGGGATGGCCGAATTCCTCTACCGGCTGTGCTCCGACGAGTTCGACGTGAGCCCCGTCAGCATCACCTTCTGGGACGGCGGCCACCTCAGCTTCGTGCACTGGCGCAAGGCCCAGCGGCGCTGGCAGGAGGGCCGCAACCCGGAGACGGGCGAGCCCGACCCGTACGCCGGCGAGTTCGCCGACCAGTAGCTCAGGGCGCGGTGGCCTCCCAGGCCGCCTCGATCATCCGGAAGACCTCGTCCACCGTGGCCCCGGGATCGTCCGCCCGGCAGGCCAGCGCGTAGGCGTCGATGGCGAACCGCGCGGTCGCCCGGCAGGCCGTCGTACTCCGGGACAGGTGCGGATCGGCGGCCAGCGCCGCCGCCAGCGCCTGCGCGTGACGCAGGCCCATCGACTCCTCGTACTCCCGCAGGGCGGGCGATCCCTCGATCATGCGCCGGACGGGGGCACTGCCCTCCGCCGTGCAGTGCCGCACCAGGGCCCGGACCTCGCGGTGCAGCGCCGCGATGAGCGGCTCGTGCGCGGGCCGGCCGGTCACCGCCCGGGTGAGGCGCTCCTCGAAGTCCTGGTCCCGCTCGAACACCAGGGCCTCCTTCGAGGCGAAGTGGGCGAAGACGGTGGTGACGGCCACATCGGCCTCGGCCGCCACCTCACGGATGCCCACGGCGTCGTACCCGCGCTCCAGGAAGAGGCTCAGCGCGGTGTCAGCGATCTTCTGACGGGTCGCGGCCTTCTTGCGTTCGCGGCGTCCGGACGGCTCGATCATACGCTGACGCTACCAGGTATGAATCCACAACCGTTGTGAAATCCTAACGGTTAGGGCTACCTTCGACCGCATGAGGAAAATCAGCTTCGCCGAGTTCGGCGGTCCCGAGGTCCTGCACCTGGTCGAAGCCGAGGAGCCCCACGCGGGCCCCGGCCGGATACGCATCGCCGTACGGGCGGCGGGCGTCAACCCCGTGGACTGGAGGATCCGGGAGGGCCAGGTCCTGGGAGCCCATCCGGTCGAGCTGCCCGCCGGGGTCGGCCTGGACGCCGCCGGGGTGGTGGACGAGGTCGGCGAGGGCGTCGAGGGGGTCGAGGTCGGCGACCGCGTGTTCGGCGAAGGCGCCGACACGTACGCCGAATTCGCCGTGCTGACGGCCTGGGCCCGGATGCCCGAGGGGCTCACCTTCGAGGAGGCGGCCGGGTACCCGTCGGTGGTGGAGACCGCGCTGCGCGTCATCCGCGAGGTCGGCGTGCGGCCCGGGCAGACGCTGCTGGTCAGCGGCGCGTCCGGCGGCGTCGGGTCGGCGGTGCTGCAGATCGCCCGCGCGCGCGGCATCGCGGTGATCGGCACGGCCGGGGCCGCGAACCAGGACTACCTGCGCGGCCTGGGCGCCCTCGCCACGACCTACGGCGAGGGCTGGGCCGAACGGGTGCGGGGCCTGGGCCGGGTCGACGCGGCCCTCGACCTGGCCGGCTCGGGCGTGATCCGCGAACTCGTCGAGCTGACCGGGGACCCGCGCAAGGTCGTCTCCATCGCCGACCTCGGCGCGCCGCGGCTGGGCGTCCGGTTCTCCGGCGTGGCCGGAAGCGTGCCGGAGGCGCTCGCCGAGGCCGTCGGCCTCATCTCCCGGGGCAGGCTCCACATCCCGGTCGAGAAGTCGTACGCGCTCGGCGAGGCGGCGGCGGCGCACACCGACAGCCGCGCCGGCCACACCCGGGGGCGCCGGGTCCTGGTCGTCTGAGCGGCGCCCCGCCCGCCATCCCGCCCGCCGCCCGCCATCCCGCCCGCCGCCCGCCGTCCCGCGCGCCCTCCCGCACCGAAAACGGGCCTTTCGGCATGTCTACGCGCGTGGGAATTGTGGATCACATATCGGAAAACACCAGCCGGAAATCCCCCACTTGGAGCATTGACCACAAGTACCGCCCCAATGACATCAACTGCCCCGCCGTCAGGAGAGAATTCCGGCCAACGGGCCACGGAGGAACACCCCCGGCCCGGAGCAACTCACCAGCAGTAACGGGACTCGAAAGAAATTCAGGGGAACCCACCCGTGCAACGAAGAATCTTCAGCGCGGCCGCGGGCGCCGTGGCGCTCGGCATGCTGATACCGCTCTCCGGCTGCGGCGGCTCCGCGGACGACGCGGGCGGCAGCGCGACGCTGCGCCTGGTCGCCGCGGAATACGGCGACGGCCCGGCCACCAGTTCCAAGGCTTTCTGGGACAAGGTCTCGAAGGATTTCACCGCCGCCAACCCGGACATCGAGGTCGAGGTCCGGCTCCTGCCGTGGGCCGACATCGACCGCGAGGTCTCCGCCATGGTCCGGTCCGGAAAAGCGCCGGACATGGCACTCATGGGCTCGTACTCGGATTTCGCGGCGCAGGACAAGCTCTATTCCGCGGAGGAACTCCTCCCGGTCACCGCCGAGGCGAACTTCCTCCAGCCGCTCGCCGAGGCCGGATCCGTCGGGAACACCCTCTACGGCCTGCCGTTCGTGGCGAGCAGCCGTCTCCTCTTCTACAACGAGACCCTGTTCTCCAAGGCAGGCGTCGGCGAGCCCAAGACCTGGGCCGACCTGAAGGCCGCCGCCAAGGCGCTCAAGGACAAGGGCGTGAAGTACCCGTACGCCCTGCCGCTGGGCCCGGAGGAGGCGCACGCCGAGGCGATGATCTGGGAACTGAGCAACGGGGGCGGCTACGCCGACAGCAGCGGCAACTACAGCCTGGCCTCCGACCAGAACATCGAGACGTTCCAGTGGATCAAGACCAACCTGGTCTCCCCCGGCCTGACCGGCCCGGTCCCGCCCGCGCAGCTCAACCGCGCCGACGCCTTCGCCGCCTTCGTGCGCGGCGAGGTCGGCATGCTGAACGGCTACCCGTCGCTGCTCCACGAGGCGCGCGCCAAGGGCGTCAGCGTGGGCACCCTCCCCATGCCCGTCTCGGATTCGCTCGGCGCCGGCGAGACCCCGCCGGCCGTGGGCGTGGCGGACTGGATGATGGCGTTCAAGCAGAACGGCAAGCGGGCCGAGATCGGCAGGTTCCTGGACTTCGTCTACGAGGACGAGAACCTGTCGGACTTCGCGAACCGCTACCACCTGCTGCCCTCGACTGTCTCCGCGTCCCGCACCCTGGCCGGCGGCGGCCTCGACAAGAACGACCTGTTCTTCCTGACCGCCCTGCGCGGTGCTCAGCTCTACCCGGTCAACGACCCGTCCTGGGTGACGGTCAGCGACACCGTCAAGCGCAACATCGGCCGCGCCGTCGCGCCGAACGGCGATCCGAAGGCCGTCCTGGAGGAGATCGCCGCCACGGCGAACAAGGCCACCAAGAAGCACTGAACGGCCGCCCGATCCGGGACTTTCGACCCTGCCGCCACCCATCCCGTGCGGCATGATGGCTGCTACGGCCCTTGATCCAAGGCCGCGGCCCTGCCGCCCGACGAGCACTCACGAGGTGCGCGGGGCGGCCGGCCCCTCTCCCCTGCCGCTCTCCTACCGCGGCCCCTCGCCCGTCGTGAACGCGGTGCGGTACTGCTCGCAGCTGGAGTCCCAGCGCAGGGTCCCCGACACCGTCCCGTATCCGGAACGGGTCACCGACCACTCCACCGTGTACTCGCCGGTGTCACATGCGATCCGCTTCCCGCCCGGGACCTTCTCCCGCCCGGTGGCCGGACGATCGCGGAGCTCGCGCCGCACCTCGCCCGCCTTGCTCCGGTCGGGGGCGCGCAGGACGGCGTGCACGACGATCGGGTGCCTGCCCTCCTTGGTGTTCAGCGCCTTCTTCACGAGCGTCGAGTCGGACACCGTCCAGCCGAACTCGTACGAGGGCTGCCAGGCCAGCGTCTTGGGGTCCCCCGCCTTCCGTTCGAACTCCGGGGCGCCGGAGGGGCCGGGCCGGGTCACCGTCTTGTACTGGACCCCGGGGAAGAAGCGGAGCTGCCCCTCCACCTTGTGCATCTCGTCCTTGGTCCACATCGACTTCATCGACTTCTCGCCGCCGGCCGGGTCCTGGAGGTACGTCCCCTCCGCCGCCGTGGCGCCCTGGCCGAGGGCGGGGACGAGGGCCGCCGCCGTGGCGGCGAGGGCGAGGGCGACGATGCGGGTGCGGTTCATGCCCGGCCCAACGGGGGCCCGGCGCGGGCCGGAACGACACCGGGCGCGCATTCACCCGTAAGGGAGGCCGGGGCGGACACGGAGGTGACACGTTCTGTGCGACCCCAGGAATACGAGCTGATGATCTTCCGTTGGTCGGGACGGACAGGACCTGACGATCCGAGTACGGGGGATGACATGAGTGGGAACGCGAGCGTCAACGGCACGGTGGCGGCGGGCTGGGAGTCGGTGCGGGACGAGTTCGCGGCCTTCGCCGCGGCCGAACCGCACTCGCCCGAGGCCCAGCTGGTGGTGCTTCACCACGGGCGGCCCGTGGTCGACCTGTGGGCCGGCGAGGACACCGACGGGGAGACCCTGACCGGCGTCTACTCGATCACCAAGGGAGCGGCCCACCTGGTGGTGGCGCTGCTCGTGCAGGACGGCGTACTGGAGCTGGACGCTCCGGTGTCGCGGTACTGGCCCGAGTTCACGGGCGACGGCAAGGAGCGGCTGACCGTACGGGAGCTGGTGGCGCACAAGTCGGGCCTGATCAACCGGCCCGAGGGGTTCACCGTCGAGGAGCTCGCGGACGACGCGGGGATCGCGGCGGCGCTGGTCGGCCAGAAGCCGTATTGGGAACCGGGAACGGCGTACGGCTACCACGCGTTCGTCATCGCCGCGCTGACCGGCGAGGTGGTGCGGCGCGCGACCGGGCGCTCCATCCAGGAGATCTACGAGGAGCGGATCCGCGCCCCGTACGGCCTGGAGCTGTTCTTGGGACTGCCCCGTGAGGCGGAGGGCCGCTGGAAGCCGATCCTGGAGCCGCTGCCGACGCAGGAGCAGCTGGCCCGGATGGCGGACCAGCCGGCGCCACCCGCGCTGATGCCGATCGCGTTCAACTGGCACACCGACCCGCCGATGGACCTGGTGGCCTTCGCCAACCACCCGAAGGTCAAGGAGCTCGGCCCGGCCTCGGCGGGCGGGGTCGGCTCGGCGCGCGGCATCGCGGGCATGTACGCGGCGGCGATCGGCGAGGTGGACGGCCGGGCCCCGCTGCTGAAGCCGGACACGGCCGCCGAGTTCGCGAAGCCGCACACCCCGGGCCAGGGCCTGGTCACGCCGGAGCCGGACCACTTCGCGCTGGGCTTCGAGCTGATGCCCGGAGTCGGACCGCGGGCCCTCGGGCACAGCGGCGCGGCGGGCGGTGTGGGCTTCGGCGACCCTGAGTCGGGCGTGGCGTACGCGTACACGCGCCGCCGGTTCGGCTTCCCGGGTGGGGCCGCTCCGGAGAACGAGCGCCTGACGGCGGCGGTGATGAAGGCGGCGCGGGCCGCCGGATAGGGGCCGCCACGGGGCGGGGCCGGGCCCGGGGAGCGCGTTCTGAGCGCTCCTCAGGCCTGGCCGGTCTCGAAGCGGCTGACGCGCCCGTCGGCGGTGACCTCGAACCGCCAGGCGGTGCGCATCTCGCCCCAGGTGTCGTTGCGGTAGGCGACGACGAGGGAGCGTCCGCCGTCGGCCTCGGTCTCGACGTCCATGTGGCCGCCGGAGGAGAAGATCTCCTTGTCGGCCCACTGGGCGACGTCGCGGTCCGAGCCGTCGTCGGACATGGTCGCGCCCGGGGTGAGGGCCTCCTGGAAGGCGGCCCGGTCGCCCGCGTTGACGGCGTTGACGAAGGCGCGGACGGCGGGTTCGGACAGCTGGCTCGGGGCGATCACGGGGGCCTCCTGGTCAGGCGTAAGGATGCTGCTGCCGACCAGGGAACACCGCGGGCGCGGCCGGGGCGCCGACCCTCACCCGTTCGGCGACGGACGGCGTGTCAGGAGGTCACGCCGGCAAGGCGTGTCGGGAGGGCGCGTCGGCAAGGCACGTCGGGAGGGCGCGTCGGCAAGGCGCGTCGGACGGCATGTCAGGAGGGCGGAGCCGAGGCGCTGGGCGTGTCGGCCTCCGTGCGCACGGGGAAGCCGGTCGGGCGGCCCTGTTCCCCCAGCCAGGCGAGCACCTGGTCGAGCGCCTCGACGGACTGCGTGCGGTTGCCGCCGGCGTCGTGGAAGAGGACCGTCGGGCCGTTGTCGATCTCGCGCTTGACCGCGTTGACGATCGCGGCGACACCGGGCTTCTCGAAGTCCTTGGTGTCGAC
This sequence comes from Streptomyces goshikiensis, assembly GCF_014650555.1. Taxonomy (GTDB): domain Bacteria; phylum Actinomycetota; class Actinomycetes; order Streptomycetales; family Streptomycetaceae; genus Streptomyces; species Streptomyces goshikiensis. The sequence goes on from NZ_BMVE01000001.1 coordinate 722,530, forward strand.
GTTCCAGCCGAGGGGGCGCATCCCGTTCGCGGCGGCGATGCGCCGGCTGTCGGGGGTGAACGCGCCGCCGGGAGCCCGGTAGTACTCGACCTTGGCGCCGCCCGCGGCCTCTTCTATCAGCTTCTTCGCCTCCAGGATCTGCTGCTCCTGGTAGGCGACGGGCTTCTTGTCCATGCGCGTGTCGTGGTCCATGGTGTGGTCGCAGAGGCGGTGCCCGCCCTGAACGACCTTCTTGACCAGGTCGGGGTGGGCCTTGGCCTGCGGGCCGACCATGCAGAAGGTGGCCTTGACGTCGTACCGCTTCAGCACGTCGAGGATCCGGGGGGTCCAGCGGGGGTCGGGGCCGTCGTCGATGGTGATGTTGACGGCGTCGCCGCCGCTCTCGGAGGCGTGGGCGATGGTCTCGGGCACGAGCGGGCCGCTGCCGGCGGGGCCGCCGTTCCCGCCGCCCTCACCTTCGCCGTTCTTGCCGTTCTTGCCGTCCGGGGTGCGGTTCTGATTCTGCGTCTGCCCTGAGGCGCCGTCCCGCGAGCCGTGGTGGCCGGGGTCGACGAGCGCCACCGCTCCCCACACGGTCGCCGCCACGGCCGCGGCCGATGCCGCGACGGCTATCCGGGCCCGTACCCCCTGGCTGCGTATCCGCGCCATGAACCCCATGAACCGTCCCCTCCTCATCCGCCGTTGTGATCCCTCCAAGGGTCATGACGTCCGCCCCAGCTGAGGGGTTCCCACCCAATAGCCATAAAATCTACGTTTACGTCGCGGGAACTTGGTCCATGATCGTCCTGAATTGGCATCAGATCAAACGCAAAGACCCCGGCCGGGTCAGGAAGTTCCTGACCCGGCCGGGGCGGTGGGCGGGGGTGCGTCGGGGCGTCGGTCAGTGGGCGAGGGCCTCGTGCGCCCGGGCCGGACCGCCGTCACCGGTGGCCGCGCCGGCGTCGCCTTCGCTCGCGCCGTCGGCGGGCGCCTTGGCCGCCGGACCCGCTCCCTTGAGCGGGACCTCCTTGACGAACCAGGCGGCAACGAAGCCCAGTACGGCGACTCCCGCACCCAGCAGGAACGCCGAGTGGGTGCCGGCGGCGACGGCGTACTGGTACGCCTCGCGGATCGCTTCCGGCAGCTTGGCCAGGCTCGCGGCGTCCAGCTGCGCGGAGCCCGCGGCGCCCGCGGCCTCCGGGCCGAGGCGGTCGGCCATGGTGTTGGTGACCTGGGTGGTGAACAGGGAACCCATCAGCGCCACGCCGAACGAGCCGCCGAGCGTACGGAAGAGGGTGGCCGAGGAGGACGCGACGCCCATGTCCTTCATGTCCACGCTGTTCTGCGCGACCAGCATGGTGATCTGCATCAGGAAGCCGAGTCCCGCACCCAGGATGCCCATGTACACGCCGGACATGAGGCGGCTCGTACCGGTGTCCATCTGCGCGAGCAGGAACATGCCGACGACCATGAGGGCGCCGCCCATGATCGGGAACATCTTGTACTTGCCGCTGCTGGTGGTGATGCGGCCCGCGATGAGCGAGACGAGCATCATCGAGAGCAGCATCGGCAGGAGCAGCAGCCCCGAGTTGGTGGCGGAGGCACCCTGGACCGACTGCTGGAAGAGCGGCAGGTAGAGCACGCCGCCGAACATCGCGAAGCCGACGAGGAAGCCGATCACGCTCATGAGGGTGAAGTTGCGGCTGCGGAAGATGTGCAGCGGCATGACCGGCTCGGCGGCCTTGGTCTCGGCGTAGAGGAATGCGGCGGTCGACAGGACGCCGACGGCGATGAGGCCGAGGATCTCTGCGGAGCCCCACGCGTACTCGGTGCCGCCCCAGGTCGTCACGAGGACGGTGGAGGTGATGGCGAGGGTCAGCAGCGCCGCGCCCAGATAGTCGATCTTGCCCTTGGCCCGCTTCTTGGGCAGGTGCAGGACGGCGGTGACCATGGCCAGCGCGACCGCGCCGAGCGGCAGGTTGATGTAGAAGGACCAGCGCCAGCCCATGTGGTCGGTGATGGTGCCGCCGACCAGCGGGCCGCCGATCATGGCGAGGGCCATCACGCCGGCCATCATGCCCTGGTACTTGCCGCGCTCGCGGGGCGGGATCAGGTCACCGATGATCGCCATGACGCCGACCATCAGACCGCCGGCGCCGAGGCCCTGGACGGCGCGGAAGCCGATCAGCTGCCCCATGTCCTGGGCCATGCCGCTGAGGGCGGAGCCGATCAGGAAGATCACGATGGAGGTGAGGAAGGCGCCCTTGCGCCCGTACATGTCGCCGATCTTCCCCCAGATCGGGGTGGATGCGGCGGTGGCGAGCGTGTACGCCGTGACCACCCACGACAGGTGCTCCAGACCGCCGAGTTCACCGACGATCGTCGGCATCGCGGTGCCGATGATCATGTTGTCGAGCATGGCCAGCAGCATCGCGATCATGAGCGCCATGAGTACGACGCGTACGCTGCGCGGCTTCACCTCCTCCGAGGTCTCCGCCTTGTTCGTCACGTCGCCCATGCTGTTCCACTCCCCTGGCACCCGAGCGCCGGGGACTTACTTGTCGCCCGGCTAGTTCTCTACACTGGGGAAGGTAAACCGGTCACTAGCCGGTCGTCAAGTAAGTAACTTTTGGGGAGAGCGTCATGTCCAGCAGCAGCGGTCCGCAGCAGCGGCGGGGCGATACGCGCCAGCGAATCCAGGACGTCGCGCTGGAGCTCTTCGCCGAACAGGGTTACGAGAAGACCTCACTGCGGGAGATCGCGGAACGGCTGGAGGTCACGAAGGCGGCGCTGTACTACCACTTCAAGACCAAGGAAGACATCATCATCAGCCTTTTCGACGACCTGACGGGACCGGTCGACGAGCTGATCGAGTGGGCGCAGGAGCAGCCGAAGACGCTGGAGATGAGGCGGGAAGTGCTGCGCCGCTACAGCGAGGCGATGGCGGCGGGCGCGTCGCTGTTCCGCTTCATGCAGGAGAACCAGGCGACGATGCGGGAGCTGAGCATCGGCGAGACCATGAAGCGCCGGCTCTTCCTCCTGGTGGGCCTCCTGCAGGCGGCGGACCGGCCCCTGGAGGACCAGGTGCGGTGCGTGAGCGCCCTGTTCACACTGCACGCCGGGATGATGTTCCTCCAGCACGTGGAGGCCGACCCGGAGGAGACCCGGCAGGCGGCCCTCACGATCGCCATGGACCTCATCACGCAAGCCCACTCCCACGAGTAGCGGCCAGGGGCTCCCCCCTCACTCGATCGGGGGATTCAGGGGAGAGGTCATTACGCTCCGTAACCAACTCGGCTACCTTCGGTGACATGCGCGCCGTCGGAACCGACCGCGGCGCACCGCCCCTGAACAGGACGCCGCCATGTCACGCCGCCCCCGCTTCACCCCCACCCCCACCTTCCCCCTCACCCTCACCTTCGCCGCGGCGACCGCGGCCGGCGCGGCCCTCGCCGCGCTCGTCGCGGCCGCTCGCGGGTCCGGCTCAGCCGAGGCGACGCTCCGAGGCGGCGATCGGGACGTCGTTGATGCTGGCCTCGCGGCGGCGCATCAGGCCGTCGGGGTCGAACTCCCACTGCTCGTTGCCATGGCTGCGCCACCACTGGCCGGTCGTGTCGTGCCACTCGTACTCGAAGCGGACGGAGATGCGGTTGCCGGTGTACGCCCACAGCTCCTTGCGGAGCCGGTAGTCGAGCTCGCGCCGCCACTTGTCGGCGAGGAAGGCGCGGATCTCGGCGCGGCCGGAGAGGAAGCGGTCGCGGTTGCGCCAGACGGAGTCCTCCGTATAGGCGAGGGCGACGCGCTCGGGGTCACGGCTGTTCCAGGCGTCCTCCGCGGCCTGGACCTTGGCGAGGGCGCTCTCCTCGGTGAACGGGGGCAGGGGTGGGCGAACGGCGTCAGCGGTCATGGCGGAACCTCTCGGGACGAGCTGCGAGAACGATCGTTCTCAACCGTAGAGAACGACCGTTCTCCTGGCAAGGGATCTGCATTACGCTGCTGCCATGGACGACGAAGAGGCGCGGACCCGCCTGCTGGACGCCGCCGAGGCGCTGTTCTACGCCGAGGGGGTCCAGGCCGTCGGCATGGACCGCATCCGCGCGGAGTCGGGCGTCCCGCTCAAGCGGCTCTACCGGATCTTCCCCGCCAAGGAAGCCCTGGTCACGGCCTACCTGGAGCGCCGCGACCAGCGCTGGACGGCGAGCCTGCGCGAGGCGGTGGCGGGCTCCGCCGATCCGGTCGCGGCCGTCTTCGACTGGCTCGGCCGCTGGTTCTCCGAGCCGGACTTCCGCGGCTGCGCGTTCCTGAACGCATACGGGGAACTGGGTGCGGGCCCGGCCGGGGTTCTGGACGTGGTGCGCCGCCACAAGGCGGAGCTACGGGCCCTGCTGGGCGACCTGGTCGGCCCGGACCGCGAGGACCTGGCGGACCAGCTCCTGCTGCTGGCCGAGGGCGCGACGGCGGTCGCGGCCCTCACCCCGGGCCCCGCCCCGGCCGTCCGGGCCCGCGAGGCGGCCCACGTCCTGCTGAACGCGAGCCGCGTCGGCTAGGCGCTGTCCCGTCAGGTCGTGGTGAGACGAGCCTCCCGGGCGGGGGCCGGGGCGAGGCGGTGGCGGCGGCTCGGCAGCATCAGCGTCGGGTGCGAGACGCTCCAGGCCGCGCCCGCGCAGATGAGTTCCTTGACGCGGGCGCCGGCGCGGCCGGTGAGGACGGTGGAGGTGGCCTCGTCCTCGGGGGTCACCTTCTGGAGGATTCCGTCGCGGCGCCCCAGGCTGACGCACTGGGTGACGTAGCCGATCGTGGTCTCCGGGACCTTGCGTCCCGTCAGGCGCGCGGCGAGGGCGTCCGCCGCCTGCCACGCCATCGGCGACGCCGTCGCGCAGGCCATCCGCAGCGGCTTGCCGTCCGCCCCTTCGGCGAGGGCGGCGTCACCGACGGCATACACATCGGGGTGCGAGAGCGAACGCATGGTGGCGTCCACGACGATCCGGCCCGTGTCGGAGACCTCCAGGGTGGTGGCGGCCGCGATCGGGTGCACGGCGAACCCCGCGGTCCACACGGTCACCTGGGCCGGGAGCCGGCCGCCCGCACCGGTGACCACCCCGTCCGCTTCGACGCGCGTGACGTCGACGCCCTCGTGGACCGTGACGCCGAGGCGGTCGAACGCGCCGCGCAGGTGGCGCCGCGCCTTGTCGCTGAGCTGGTCTGCGACGCCGCCGCGGGCGGCGAGGGCGACCTTGAGGTCCGGGCGCGCCTCGGCGAACTCGGCGGCCGCCTCGATCCCGGTCAGGCCGCCGCCGACGACCAGGACGGTCCCGCCCGGCTCCAACTCGGCCAGGCGCGCCCGCAGCCGCAGCGCGTCCCGCTTGCCGGACACGTTGTGGGCGTACTCGGCGACCCCGGGGACGCCCTGACCGGCGCTGGTGCTGCCCAGGGCGTACACGAGGCTGTCGTAGCCGAGGGTCTCGCCGGCGGGGTCCTCTCCGGCGAGGTCGACGGTCTTGCGGTCCGCGTCGACCGCGGTGACCCACGCCGACCGGACCCGGACGCCGGTGCCGGCGTAGAGGTCGCGCAGCGGGCGGCTGCGCAGCTCCTGCCCGCTCGCGAGCTGGTGCAGACGCACCCGCTCGACGAACTCGGGGTCTGCGTTGACCAGGGTGATCTCGACGTCGTCGCGGTGCAGCCGCCTGGCGAGGCGACCGGCGGTGACGGCTCCGGCGTACCCGGCTCCGAGGACGACTATGCGGTGCTTCATGGCTGGCTCCCTATCCGGTTGGACTCCCCCCTTGAACCGGACAGCCCCGCGATCCCTGACAGGTCGCGGAGGTGACGTGGGTCACCACACCTCGGCGAGGGCCTGGCGGGGGCCCGCGGCCGCCCACTGGCGCGTGATGCGCTCCAGCTTGTCGGGATTGACCTGGATGCGGATCGCCCCGACGGCGCCGTCGGCGGCCGTATCGAGGCACATGACGCCGAGGACGCGCCCGCCGGCCACGATCACCACGGCGGGGCCGCCGTTGACGACGGCGGCATGGAGGGCGACGCTGCCGCCGACGCGGTCCCGCTTCGCCTTGCCCGGCCGGAACAGACCGCGCAGGTAGCGCGCGATACCGAGCGCACCGACGACCGGCGTCCTGCGGGCCGGAACCCCGGAGCCGCCGTCGGCCACGCTGACCGCGTCGGCGGTGAGCAGCCGGATCAGCGGCTCGGTGTCGCCGCTGAGCGCCGCGGCGAGGAACTCCCGGACCACCTTCTCCGCGGCGGCCCCGTCGACCTCGGTGCGGGACCGCTCGGCGCCGAGGTGCTGCCTGGCGCGGCGGTGGATCTGCTGGCAGTTCGACTCGGTGAGGTCGAGGATCTCCGCGATCTCACGGTGCGCGTAGCCGAACGCCTCGCGCAGCACGTACACCGCGCGCTCATTGGGCGACAGCCGCTCCATCAGGGTGAGCACCGCCATCGACACCGACTCGCGCTGCTCGGCGGTGTCGGCGGGACCGAGCATCCGGTCCCCCGCCAGGACCGGCTCCGGGAGCCACTGCCCCACGTAGGTCTCGCGCCTGGCCCGCGCCAAGGTGAGCTGATTGAGGCAGAGGTTGGTGAGCACCTTCGTCAGCCACGCCTCGGGCGTCTCGATCCGCTCCCGGTCCGCCGCGTGCCACCGCAGGAACGCCTCCTGCACGGCGTCCTCGGCGTCCCCGGCCGACCCCAACAGCCGGTAGGCGATCGCCTCCAGACGGCCCCTGGAGCTCTCGAACAGATCGACCTCGTGCGAACGGAGCGGCATCACCCCATGATCGGCCATCAGCCCGACCCCCCTTACCGCCGAACGCCTAGCCGGCGGCGCCGCGCGGGAAGGTGATCTCGACCCGGCGGTTCTTCTTGCGGCCCTCCTCGGTGCCGTTGTCGGCGATCGGGTAGTCCTCGCTGTAACCCCGGACGTCGAAGACGACGCTGGGGTTGGTGACGGTCTTGGCCAGCTCCACCTGCACGGCGTCGGCGCGCTTCTTGGACAGCTCCTTGCCGTGCTCGTAGCTGCCCTGGTCGTCGGTGAACCCGAAGACCCGGACGCGGGTCGCCTTCTGCTGGTTGATCTCGTTGGCGATGGCCTGGATCCGCGCGGCCGCCTGGGCGTTGAACACCGAGCTGTCCTCCGGGAAGAGCACCTCGGACTGCAGCGCCATCATGACGGTCTGATTGGTCTCCTGCCGGCGCTGCTCACCACCGAGGTCTTCGACGACCTCGACCATGTCGAGCACCTTGGGCGCCGCGAGGACCCCGCCCTGGGGGAGTTTGAGGCGCGGCGAGTCCGGCTTGACGGCCACGGGCGGCGAGGCGGAAGCCTCGGTACCGGGGGGTGTGGACGGCTTGACGTCGTCGGCGTGGGCGCTGGCCGCGCCCATGAAGTGAGCGCCGGCGATGACGAGCCCGACGACGGCCGTCGCGGCGGAGGTGCGGTGGCGTGTGGTCATGGGGTCACCCGGAGATCTTGAGTGTGGCCGTGTCAAAGGTCGGCAGGCCGAAGACGACCTCGGTGGTCGTGGTCGGCGGTGCGGGGAACTGGGCGAAGAAGGGGACGCTCTCCCCCGCGTTGATCATGGTGAGGCCGATCGTGCACGCGCACCGGCCCTCCGTGTCACGGAGCACGTAGTACCGCTTCTTGCCCACACTGTCGACCAGGGTGGCTCCGGCGACCGACCCGGGGCTGGCGTTCTTCTCGTCGCCGCGCCAAGTGGCCATCTGGGCGAACGTCTTGGTGCCCGTGTTCTTGATCTGACCGCTGACGGTCAGATACCCGTCCTGGTCGCGGGCGACCTCATTGATGTCCATGACGAGGCCGGCCAGGCCCTTCACCGATGCGATCACCTCGGTGGGCGCGGGGCTCTTCCCCTCACCCGACGCGGACTTCTGGGGAGTGCTGCCCTGGCCCTGCGCGGGCGCGGACTTCTGCGGCTCCTTCGGCTTGTCGTCGCCGCCACCGCATCCGGCCAGCGTGAGGGTCAAGGCCGCCGCCACCGCAACGACCGCTCCCCCGCGGACCTTCACCTTCTGCCGAATGCTCATGTACGCCGCTTCCTTGTCTGTCGTTCGTTGTCAGTCGGTCAGTCGGACGCTGAAGAGTTTCCTCGCCAGCCGGGTCAGCGGACCCGGCTTCGAGGGGTCCACGTCCACGGATGTGCCGCCCTTGCACCTGAGGGAAACCACACTGGGCTTCGGCGTTCCGCTCGGTGACGGCGACGGGCTGGCCGTTCCGGTGGGGGTGGGCTCGGGGGCGGGGCTGGGGGGCGGCCCGGACACGAGGGTGCAGCGCGACTCGATGACAGCCGTGGCCGTGGCCTTGCCGTGCACGCTCTCGCTGCCCGGGACGACCGACTTCCCGACGGTGTCGTCCGTGGTCACCGCGACGGTGAACTTCGGGAGGTGCGGCTCGCACTCGGCAGTGGCGCCGTTCGACGCGGCGAAGGCCGCGGCCTTGGCGCACGCTCCCGTCAGCTCGAAGCGGTCACCGCCGAGGATCCTCTCCCAGTCGGCCGAGGTGAGGGCAAGGAGGTCACCGCCCGCGAAGACCGTGTCCCTGGCTTCACGGGCGGCCGCGAGCGCCGCCGCGTCGGCGGCGCCCTGCGCGTCACTGCGGGTGTCACCGGCCATTCCGACGACGAAGAAGGCGAGCGCGGCAAAGAGCAGGCCCGTCACCACCACGATGTAGATGGGAAAGGCCTGCCCTTGGTCCCGCGCCCCCGCCGCGCCCATCAGTGCGCCGTGATGTCCGCCAGAGCCTGGGTGATGGCGTTCGCGATGCTCGCCGCGAGCCCCGACCCCACGATCGCCCCGATGATCAGGACGATGATCACGATGATCCCGAGGTATTCGAAGACCGTCTGGCCCTCGTCCCCGCCCCGGCTCGTGCGCATCCGGATGCGCTGTTCGACGATCTCCTTGAGCAGGATCAGATTCTGCATAGGGGGCCTCTCCAGGTCCGTCGCCGGTGTCGATTCGCGGACGGTACGGCGGGAGGACAGCAGCTGCAAAGGGTCCCGGGGCCCAATTACGGACCCACTGCGCACGGTGTCTACCCATGTCCGGCCACCCCCGGACGGGCGGTTCCCAGCCAGCGGGCTATGGCCTCGCTGCGCGTCGCGCTCTGGAGCTTCGCGAAGATCCGGTTGATGTGGTTCTTGACCGTCTTCTCACTGATGAAGCAGGTGGCCGCGATCTGCTGGTTGCTCATCCCGGACGCGATGAGATCCATGACCTCCTCCTCGCGTGAACTCAACCCGAAAGCAATGTGGTTGGGCAGGCGCTGAGAAGACTGTGCCACAGTTCGTTGCGGATGCGAAGAGGCCCGTAGGTCGGAGAGCAGCGTGCCCGCCGCCGTCGGGCTGAGGTGGGGGCGGCCCGCGTGGACGTCGTGGACGGCTGTGACCAGGAGCTCCGGCGTGAATTCACCGTGGACCAGATAGCCGCCCGCACCCAACAGCAGCGCCTCCCGGACGATTTCGGTTTCGCGGCTGTACGTCAGCATCAGCACCGGCGCCAGCCGCACCAGGTGCGGGAGCGCCGAGATGCCGTCCACCCCGGGCATCCGCACGTCCAGCAGGACGACGTCCGGGGTGTGCAGCCGCGTGAGGTGCAGGGCCTCGCCGCCGTCGGCGGCCTGGGCGATCACCTCGATGCCCTCGGCGGTGGCCAGCAGGGCGGTCAGGCCCGCGCGGACGACCGGGTTGTCGTCGGCGATCAGGACGCGCAGGGGCGTCATGCGCCACCCTCCCCGGTCAGAGCGGCGAGCGGGAGGTCCAGGCGGACCTCGGTGCCGGGCAGGCCGTCCGGGCGGGCGCCGATGTGGATGCGGGCGCCGATCGAGGCGGCGCGTTCCGTCATGCCGAGCAGCCCGAAACGCCCCGCCTCCCGAAGGAGCGAGAGGTCGGCCCCGGCGGCCGGCAGGCCGCGGCCGTCGTCCCGTACCGCCAGGGTGAGGCGGGTCTGGTCGGCGCCCGCCTCGACCTCGACGCGCGCGGCTCCCGCGTGCCGGCGGGCGTTCTCCAGCGCCTCCGCCGTCACCGCCAGCAGCTGCCGGGCCACCACGCCGGGCACCACCGGCAGGGTGCCCGTCGCGCGGATCTCCGTACCGGCGGGCGCGAGGCGGCGCAGTTCGCCCAGCAACGAGACGCCCGGGGCGTCCAGGTCACGGCGCAAGTCCGTCAGGAGCTCGCGGGATTCGGCCGCGGCCCGGCGGGCCGCGCCGGACAGCAGCTCGGCCTGCCGGCGGATGGCCGCCGGGTCCGTCGTCCGCGCCAGGGCGTCCGCCGACAGGGCCAGGCCGTGCAGGGTCTTGGCCACGGAGTCGTGCATCTCCCGGGCCAGCCGCTCCCGTTCGCCCCGGACCGCCTCGGCCACCGCGAGCCGGGCCCGGGTCTCCGTCAGGGCCTGGCTCGCCGAGCCGAAACGGAACAGGAGGTCCCGCAGGCAGGCACCGGCGGCGCCCGCGAGTACGCACAGGACCGCCAGGGTCAGCCCCTCGGCCGCCAGGGCCACGATGACCGCCTGGACCGCCGCGTACACCGCCGAGCCGCGCCAGCCGTAGACGAGCCCGGCCAGCAGCGGGGTGCACACCGCGACGAGGCCGAGTGGCGACGCGGGCCGCGCCGCGATCAGTAACAGCGCGCTGAACGCCATGTCCGCGGCGAGCAGCCAGCGGTGCCTCAGCAGCAGCGGCCCGAACCGCTCCCAGTCGCGGAAGAGCCCGTACGAGAGCATGAAGGTGACCAGGACGGCCCCGCCCACCAGGTACGTCGGCCCCCCGGGCGCCGTCCGCCCCAGGGCGAGCGGCGTGCCCAGCCCGATCATCACCAGCCGGAACGCGAACACCTGGCGGCACAGCGCCTGCAACGCGCCGGCCTGGAGCGCCGGCGAGGGCGCCATCGCGCGGGCGGCGGCCGGCCGGTCCCGGGAGCCGAGGGTGACATCGAGTACCGCCATGGCTCAGCCGCCCCCGAACATCGCGCCGAAGTCGACGTCCGCGCCGTACACGAATCCGCCGATCAGCAGGATCATGGTGCCCGGCAGCATGAACATCGTGACCACCAGCGTCGCCTTCGGCACCGCCCGGGCCGCCCGGCGGCGGGCGTTCTGGGCGTCCGTGCGGCGCATGTCCTCGGCGAGGGCGATCAGGGTCTCCACGATCGGGGAGCCCAGTTCCTCGCCCTGCTGGAGGGCGGTGACGAACTGGGCGACCTGCTCGGAGTCGTTGCGCCGGCGCAGCTCGTCGAAGGCCTGGCGGCGGCTGACGCCCATGGTCATCTGCTGGAGGGTGATCCGGATCTCGTCGGACCAGGGCCCCTCGTACTTGTCCGCGACCCGTTCCAGCGCGGGCCGGAAGCCCAGGCCGGCGCTGACGACGACCGCCAGTACGTCCAGGAAGTCGGGCAGGGTCCGCTCGATGTGGTCGCGCCGGATCCGGATCGCCGACCACAGGCCGAACTCGATCCAGAACAGCCCGAACGCGACCATCAGCAGCGCCAGCACCAACTGCCCGTTGAGCAGCATCGCGAACGCGCCGACCGCCCCCAGGAAGGCGTAGACGGCGCGCCGGGCCGCGTAGCGGTCGATCGTCAGGCCGGACGGGTTCCCCGCGGTGTCGATCTGGCGGCGTTTGCGGGCCACCCGGTCCGGGCCCATCAGGCGCAGCACCAGCGGCGCGTAGCGGATGCCGGCGCGGTCGACGGCCGAGCCGACCGCCGTCGTACGGGTGGCGCCGACTTCGAGGGCGAGTTCCAGGTCGGTGGGGAGTTTGACGTCGGCCCGGTAGAGCCGGATGCCGTGGAAGGCGCCGAGCACCGAGAGGGCCACGGCCAAGGCCAGGAGCAGGGCGATCATGCCGGCCTCCTCATACGTCGATCTTGGACAGGCGGCGGATGAGGACGAACCCGAGCGTGAAGAGCCCGATGGCGACCAGGACGGCGGTCTGCCCGATGACGGCGCCCGTCATACGGTCCAGGGCGCCCGGCATCATCGCGTCCACCAGCAGCAGCGAGCCCAGCCCCATGACCGGTACCAGATAGGCCGTCACCGTCACCTGCGAGAGCTGGGTGCGGATCTCGCGGCGGGTCTCCTTGCGCTGCTCCAGCGTCACCGTGAGGTTGCGCAGGCTGCCCACGATCGCGCCGCCCGCCCGCGCGGACAGCACGAGGGTGGAGACCAGTACGACCAGCTCGCGCGAGGGCAGCCGCTCGGTGATCTCGCCGAGGGACTCCTCGATGGAGTGCCCGATGGCGAGCCGGTCGGCCACCCGGGCCAGTTCCTCGCCCGCCGGGGCCTCCAGTTCGTCGGCGGCCATCCCGATGGCGGTGCGCAGGGCCAGGCCCGCCTGGGTGGCGTTGGCCAGGATCCGCGCGAGCTCGGGGAGCTGGTTGATGAACCGCTCGTTGCGGCGCGAGCGCTGCCAGTTGAGGAAGGCGTTGGCCGCCCACAGGCCGATCACGGCGGCGACCGGGCCGAAGAAGGGGGCCAGGAAGGAGGCCGAGACCAGCCAGACGCCGACGACGGCCGCCAGCACGTAGACGAGGAACTCGCCCGGGGTGAGGTCCAGGCCGGTGACGCCGAGCTTCCGCTCGATCCTCCGGCCCAGCTCCGTCCTCCGCAGGCGCCGGTCGACGCCCTGGAAGCGGCGTCTGCGCCCCAGCGGCGGCGGGGCCCCGCTCGCCGACAGCCGTTCGATGAGCGCCGCGCGCTGGGCTCGGCCCGCGGCGTACGCGTGCAGGCCCAGCACGACGAACAGGCAGGCCAGCACCGTGGCACCGAGGGTGAGCAGGATCAGTGGGTTCACAGGGCGGTCCGGGGGTTCCGGGGGTGCGGGGGGAGGGCTTGCGGGGCGTACGGGAAGTGCCCGGTCAGCGGGTCGTTCAGGGCGTCCTGCGGCGCGACCCCGAACGCCTGCGGGATCGGCTGGTTGTTCATGTAGAGCCGGTCCGCGATCCGGCGCGGCAGCGGGTAGTACTCGAAGTGGCCCTGGACGCGCCCGTCGGGCCCCATCGGCCGGGCCGCGTACCGGCAGACCGTGGTCATCCGGAACGGTTCGCGCCCGTGCGACTCCAGGACGGAGATCTCGGTGATCCGGCGCGAGCCGTCGCCGAAGCGGGTGAGCTGGACGACGACGTTCACGGCGCTGTTGATCTGGTCCTGGAGCGCCTCGAACGGGATCTCCACCTCCGACATGGAGGCGAGGGTCTGGAGCCGCATCAGGGCGTCCCCCGAGCTGTTGGCGTGGACGGTCGCCAGCGAGCCGTCGTGGCCGGTGGACATCGCCTGGAGCATGTCGAGCGTCTCGCCGCCGCGCACCTCGCCGACGATGATGCGGTCGGGGCGCATCCGCAGGGAGTTCCTGACGAGGTCGCGGATGGTGATCTGGCCCTTGCCCTCCACGTTCGCCGGGCGGGATTCCAGCCGGATGACGTGCGCCTGCTGGAGCTGGAGCTCGGCGGAGTCCTCGATGGTGATGATCCGCTCGCCCTCCGGGATCAGACCGGAGAGGGCGTTGAGGAGGGTGGTCTTCCCGGTGCCGGTGGCGCCGGAGACGATCAGGTTCGTCTTCGCCTGGACCAGCCCGGACAGCAGCAGGAGCATCTGCTCGTCGAGGGAGCCGAGGCCGATCATCTCGTGCAGGGTGAAGGCGCGCGGGAAGCGGCGGATGGTGAGGGTCGCGCCGGTCAGCGAGAGCGGCGGGATGATGACGTTGACGCGTTCGCCGCTGGGCAGCCGCGCGTCGACCATCGGATTGGCCTCGTCGACCCGGCGGTTGACGGTGGAGACGATGCGCTCGATGGTCTGCATCAGCTGCTCGTTGGAGGCGAAGCGCAGCGGCAGCTGCTCCACCCGCCCGCCGCGCTCCACGAAGATCTGGTCGGGGCCGTTGACCATGATCTCGGAGATCGAGGCGTCTTCGAGGAGCGGTTCGAGCACGCCCAGGCCGAGCGCCTCGTCCACGACCCGGCGGATCAGCTGGGCCCGTTCGGCGGTGGACAGGACCGGGCCCTCGCGGCTGATGATGTGCCCGAGCACGCGCTCCAGCCGCGCCCGGCGTTCGGCGGGCGCGAGCGCGGACATCTCGGCGAGGTCGATCTCCTCCAGCAGCTTGGCGCGGTACGAGGAGACCAGCCGGCCGTCCTCGCGCGGGCTGTGGCGGTCGTCGGGCGTGCTGACCCGGGAACGCAGGCTCATGGTCCGGTCACCTCCGGGTCGTCGTTGGGCATGACGGCGGTGCGTTTGGCGCTCGTCGCGGCCACTCCGGGCACGATCGATTTGATCGGGATGGTCACGGTCACGGTCACGGCATCGGCCGTCTTCGCGACGTCCACGCTCGTCACGCCCGCGAGGCTCGGCCGGATCGCCTGCTTGCCGGCCGCCGCGCCGGCGCCGGGCTCGCGGGCCTCCGCGCGCGCGGCGGTACGGGCGGCGGTGTCCGCCTGCTGGACGACGTACGCGGCCCAGCCGAGCTGGATGCCGCACAGTGCGACGAGCAGCAGGATGGGGACGAAGCCGAGGTACTCCAGGGCGACTTGGCCCCGGTCGCCACCGTCCCGGCGGCGACGGCTCCAGGTGGAGTGCGCGTGCGGTGCCATGTCACTCCTCCCTCTCGTTCGGGGAGCCGCCGTGGCCCTCGATTTTGAGCCCGGTGTTGAGACCCGGGACGAATACGGGGACGTTCAGGGTGACCGTGACCGTGTAGAGGTCGCCCGAGGTTCCGCAGTCCGCCTTCGCCTCCCAGGCGCCGCCGACATGCCGGGCCGCCGCCTCCTGGCACGCCCCGTCGCCCTTCACCGCCCCGGCCCGCGCCGCCTCGTCCGCCGCGTTGCCCGCCAGCGAGAACGCGTACCCGATCAGGACGCACTCCCACACCGCCGCCACGAGCAGCAGGATCAGCGGCAGCATGCCGACGAACTCGATCGCCACCTGCCCCCCGTCCCGTACCCGTCCGCGTCCGCGTGGGGGCATGCCTCAGCCCTCCCGCCCGCGCCGCGACCAGATGCCGAGCGCGCCCCGGTCGCCGCGGCCGAGCCGGGCCACCGGCCCGCCGGCGCGCACCGCCAGCGCGGCCCCGGCCCCGGCCGCACCGCCGGAACCACCGGCCCCGCCCGAACCGCCGGCCCCCGCCGCCCCGGAGGCCCCGGCCGCCTCCTGGGGCGCCGACAGCAGTCCCAGCTCCCCGGCCAGCGTCCACAGGGCCTGCTTCACGCTCGACCGGTTGTCCAGGTCCTGCACCCGCCCCGCGTCCACGACGGCCTGGAGCTCCTTGAACGCCGCGGGCACCGGGGTGCGGGTGGACCGGGTCTTGGTGATCTTCTGGATCAGCGAGGGCTGGATCTCCGTGTGCTTGCTCCAGCGGTTGACGACCATCGAGGTGTCCTCCGCCTTGCGCACCTGGAGCCGCTCCCACATCCGGACCATCCGCTTCGCCGCCCGCACCGCGACCACGTCCGGGGTGGTCACCAGCACCGCCACGTCCGCCATCTCCACCGCGGCCGCGTTGGCGCCGGTGACCTGGGTCCCGCAGTCGATGACGACGAGCTCGTAGCGGCCGCGCAGGGCGCCGACGATGTGCCGGGCGGCCCGGTCGTCGACCTCCTCGCCCCGCTCCCCGTCGCCCGGGGCCAGCAGCAGCGCGAGGCCGGTCCGGTCGTCGTACACCGCGTCCTGGAGCACGCGCGGCGAGATGTCCTGGATCCCGGCGAGGTCGGCGATCGAGCGCCGGAACCGCACGTCGAGGTACGAGCCCACGTCCCCGGCCTGGAGGTCCATGTCGACCAGCGCGGTGCGCCGCCCCGAGGCGGCCGCGGCCAGCGCGAACTGGACCGCCGTGAAGGTGGTGCCGACGCCGCCCTTGGCGCCGGTCACCGTGACCACCCGGCCGCCGGGGCCCGTGAACACGTCGGTGCCGCGCCCCAGGTGGCGGCGTACGCCCACGGACCACTGGGCGGCGGCCTGGACCCGGGCCGCGAGTTCCTCGTAGGCGACGGGCAGGCCGATCAGGCCCCGCGCGCCCGAGTCCATGGCGGCGGAGAACAGGGCGGGCCCGGCGTCGGAGGACAGCAGGACGACCCCCACCGCCGGGAAGCGGAGGGCGACCTCGCGGATCAGTTCCAGGGCCGGCAGGGGGCCGATCCGCTCGTGTACGAGGACCACCTCGGGCAGCTCGTCGATCGACTCGGTGGCCAGCCGGCCCAGCGTGTCGAGCAGCGTGGTGGAGTCGGTGACGGGCGCGGCCGGTTCGGCGGCCGGGAGCTGGCTGAGGAGGGTGGAGATGGCGCGGGCGGCGTCCGGGTCGCCGACCGCGGGGAGGATTCGGGTCGTCATCCGGGCCTCACTTGTCCCCTTCGAGGGTGTACGAACGGTCGCCCGGGCTCACCGGTGATTCGGGGCCGGCCGCCACCAGGGCCAGGCGGACGTGTTCCGCGAAGGACTCGGCGTACGCGACGCGCTGGGTGTCCTTGGTGCTGAGGGCGAAGGTGATCGGGACGGCCTCGCTCGGGCCCTTCTTGTCGCTGGTCTTGTCGAGGGGGGTGAGCTTGCCGACGTTGATGACCCGGGCGCCCGCGACCATGACCAGGGACTGGTCGGGGTCGGTCGGCTTCTTGCCCTTGAAGGTGCCCAGGATGTTGACCCTGGCCCCGGGGGTGATCTTGCCCGCCACCCCCGTCGCCGCGTCGATCATGATGGCGATCTCCTGCTCCCCGGCCTGGAGCTGCGGCCGGGCGACGAACATGTCCGTCTGGAGCAGCGAGCCCTTCTTGAGGGTGGTCAGCGCGATCTTGTCCTTGAGCGCGCCGAGGTCGCTGACGGCGGTGTCCGACAGCCAGCGCTTGGGAACCGTGATCTGCTCGAACTGCCCGGCCGACAGCGGGCTGTACGGCGCGATGTCACCCTTCACGCGGTAGGCCACGACCTCGGACCCGACCTTGGAGTTGACGTCGCCGATCACCATGACCACCCCGGCGAACGCCGCGAGGGCGCACAGGACCGAGAGGAGCAACAGGATGACGCCGCGGCGCTGGCGTGAGTTCATGTGCCGTACTACCTCGCCGTTCTTCGATCGTTCGGGCGGTCAGGATCTGGCTCTGTACGGGGCGGTGGCGTCGGCGGCGGCCTGCGGCGGCGGCGCCGTGAGCGGGGCGGAGCAGAAGCCGCAGCGGTCTCCGATCAGCTCGGCGCCGCACCAGCGGCACTCCTCGCGGCGGACCGAGGCGACCAGCTGGTAGAGCACGGCGGGATCCGGGATGGCCGCGGCGAACTCGACGAGCTTTCCGGTGGCCCACCAGCCGGGCGAGTCGGCGGGCAGCGGGTTCTCCATGACGCCCTGGACCTGCCAGGCGGGGGCGAGTTCGGCCGTCACCCAGTCGGAGGCGAGCTGGCCCCGGGCGAAGGTGAGGTGGGTGGCGAACTCGGGCCCGGGCGGCAGTCCCGCGCCCCCGGCGTGCGCCCCGCCCCCGCCCCTGCCGCCTCCGCCGCCCAGCTTGACCAGGTGCGGCGCGGGGTTGGCCAGTACGGCGAACTGCGCGCTCGGGGACCAGGACCGGGCGTGGGCCCCGAGGCCGACGGGGACGCGGTCGAGCTTGGCGACCGAGCCCAGCAGGGCGCCCGCGTAGATGTAGTGGGAGAGCAGCCGGGCGGCGGAGGCGATGACTCCGGGGCTGAAGTCGCAGACGCTGAGCTGGCGCAGCTGGCGTACCAGCAGGGCGGTGGCCAGCGGTGGCAGGTCGATGTCGAGGAGCGCGATCCGGTCGGTTTCCAGGATCGCCCGTACGGTGTGCAGCCGCCGGGTCGTCGCGGCGGGCAGCCAGGGCGGTAAGACGACCACGAGGTGTCCGTACCGCTCCAGCAGGGCGGTGGTCTCGGCGAGCGAGCCCTCCAGGTCGAGCCGGTCCGGCGGGTGCAGGACGGCGGCCGCCGGAGTGTGCCGGTCAGGGGCCGGCAGTACCAGGTCGGCGCTGGTGACAGCGATGGCGGTCAGCACGCGGATACCCCCGTTCACCCTGTACGCCCCGGGCCTTCCCGACGGCCGGCGCGTACGCGCACGTGCTGCGCGACCGCACCCGATCGGCGCCCTTCCCCCTTGCCCCAGCACCATATCCGCGTCACCCCTGGCAGGGCAGGGCCTTGGGAATTCCCGTGCCCTGAGCACCTGTCACAGGTGGCGGGAAATCCGGACAACAGGGATCGGCCGGACGGTCGTTACAAGCCACATCGCACAGACCCTTGACACGGGGATTGGACTAGACCAACTTGGCTGCGGGGCACCCCACATGCCCCCGGCGCGTTCTTCACATCCCCTTCTCCCCCCACCGGAGCCCACGTGAACCGCATACGCTCCCTCGCCCTGCTGGGCGCCGCCACCCTGACCGCCGGCGGTCTGACCGCCCTCGCCACCGGCACCGCGCAGGCCGCCGACGTCAACGTCGTCCGCAACGGGGGCTTCGAGTCCGGCCTCGCCGGCTGGTCGTGTTCGGCCGGCAGCGGCGCCGCCGTCTCCTCGCCCGTCCACACGGGGGCCGGCGCCCTCAAGGCCACCCCGGCGGGCCCGGACAACGCCCGCTGCGGCCAGACCGTCACGGTCAAGCCGAACTCCACGTACACGCTCAGCGCCCAGGTGCAGGGCTCCTACGTCTACCTCGGCGCGACCGGGACCGGCACCCAGGACGTCTCCACCTGGACCCCCGGCTCGGGCTCCGGCTGGCAGAAGCTCTCCACCACCTTCTCCACCGGCCCGAACACCACCCAGGTCACCGTCTACACGCACGGCTGGTACGGCCAGCCGGCCTACACCGTCGACGAGTTCAGCGTCCTCGGCCCGGACGGGGGCGGCGGCACCGACCCCGGCCCGTCGGTTCCCGGCGCCCCGGGCGGGGCCGCCGTTTCCGGCCAGAGCGCGAACGGGCTCACCCTTTCGTGGAACCCGGTCGGCGGGGCCGGCGGGTACCACGTCTACCAGGACGGGGTCCGCGTCCAGACCGTCCCCTCGGCCTCCGCCCAGATCACCGGGCTCGCGCCGGCCACCTCGTACGCCTTCCAGGTGAGCGCGTACAACGCGGCGGGCGAGGGGCCCAGATCGGCGCCCGTCACCGGCACCACCACCGGCGGCGGCAACCCGAACCCCAACCCGTCGGTGCCGAGGCACGCCCTGACCGGGTACTGGCAGAACTTCAACAACGGCGCGACCGTCCAGAAGCTCTCCGACGTCTCGGCGCAGTACGACATCATCGCCGTCTCCTTCGCCGACGCCACCGCCACGCCCGGCGCCATCACCTTCAACCTCGACTCGGCGGGCCTCGGCGGCTACACGGTCGCCCAGTTCAAGGCCGACATCGCCGCGAAGAAGGCCGCCGGCAAGTCCGTCATCCTCTCGATCGGCGGCGAGAAGGGCACCATCTCGGTCAACGATCCGGCCTCCGCGAACAACCTGGCGAACTCGGCGTGGGCGCTGATGCAGGAGTACGGGTTCACGGGGATCGACATCGACCTGGAGAACGGCCTGAACCCGACCTACATGACCCAGGCGCTGCGCTCGCTGTCGTCGAAGGCGGGCCCCTCGCTCGTCATCACGATGGCGCCGCAGACCATCGACATGCAGTCCACCCAGGGCGGCTACTTCAAGACGGCCCTGAACATCAAGGACATCCTCACCGTCGTCAACATGCAGTACTACAACAGCGGCTCGATGAACGGCTGCGACGGCAAGGTCTACTCCCAGGGCTCGGTGGACTTCCTGACCGCGCTCGCCTGCATCCAGCTGGAGGGCGGCCTCGACCCCTCGCAGGTGGGCATCGGCGTACCGGCCTCGCCGAGCGGCGCGGGCAGCGGCTACGTCTCCCCGGCCGTCGTGAACAACGCCCTCGACTGCCTGGCGCGCGGAACGGGCTGCGGGTCCTTCAAGCCGTCCAAGACCTACCCGGGGCTGCGCGGCGCGATGACCTGGTCGACCAACTGGGACGCCAAGGCGGGTCACGCTTGGTCGAACGCGGTGGGTCCGAAGGTCCACGCGCTCCCGTAGGCGGTACGTGTGGGGGTGGCCTGAATCGGCCCGGCGAACACACCGGGTTCTTGACCGTGACATGCCACGAGAGCACGCTGTGCGCACGTCCGCACGGCTACCCCCACACTCCCCACCCAGGAGATCGCATGCGGCTCCACACCCGCCGAAGGGCGGCCGTCACGGCCGCCCTCCTGGCGCTCGCACTCGGCGCACCCGCCTACGGGATGAGCGCCACGGCGTCGCCACCGCCCACCCCGTCCACCGCCACCCAGGACGAGGCCGTCACCCAGTACCGGATCCACGGCCCCTCCACGGTCGCCGACCGCACGGCCCTGCTGCGCACGGGCGTCTCGATCGACGAGGTGGACGACCACACCGTCGTCGTCAGCGCCGACACCATGCAGGCCAGGAGCCTGAAGGCGCTCGGCTACGAGATGACCGCCCTGCCCGGCCCGCCGGACCGCTCCCTGCCCGGCATCGCGGCGAGCCCGATGGACTTCCCGTCCGCGGACTCCAAGTACCACAACTACGCCGAGGCGAACGCGGAGATCGACCAGCGCATCGCCCAGTACCCCGGGATCATGAGCAAGCGGGTCATCGGGAAGTCGTACCAGGGCCGCGATCTCGTCGCGATCAAGATCAGCGACAACGTCGCGACCGACGAGAACGAGCCCGAGGTGCTCTTCACGCACCACCAGCACGCCCGCGAGCACCTCACCGTCGAGATGGCCCTGTACCTGCTCAAGGAGTTCGGCTCCAAGTACGGGAGCGACAGCCGGGTCACCAACATGGTCAACGGCCGCGAGATCTGGATCATCCCGGACCTCAACCCGGACGGCGGCGAGTACGACATCGCGACCGGCTCGTACCGCTCCTGGCGCAAGAACCGGCAGCCGAACTCGGGCTCCTCGTACGTGGGCACGGACGAGAACCGGAACTGGGACTACAAGTGGGGCTGCTGCGGCGGCTCCAGCGGCAGCAAGAGCTCCGAGACCTACCGGGGCGCGGCCGGCGAGTCGGCGCCCGAGGTGAAGGTGGTCGCGGACTTCGTGCGCAGCCGGGTGGTCGGCGGCAAGCAGCAGATCAAGGCCGCGATCGACTTCCACACGTACAGCGAGCTCGTGATGTGGCCGTTCGGGTGGACGTACAACGACACCGCGCCGGGCATGACCGCCGACGACCTCGCGGCGTACAAGAAGACCGGCCTCAGCATGGCGGCCAGCAACGGCTACACGGCGGAGCAGTCGAGCGACCTCTACATCACCGACGGCACGATCGACGACTGGCTGTGGGGCAACCAGAAGATCTTCTCCTACACCTTCGAGATGTACCCGTCCTCGGGCGGCGGCGGCTTCTACCCGCCCGACGAGGTGATCGACCGCGAGACCGCGCGGAACAAGGACGCGGTGCTCCAGCTGCTGGAGAACGCGGACTGCATGTACCGCGCGATCGGCAAGGAAGCGCAGTACTGCACGGGTGCGTGACGCGCGACGCGTGACGCTCGGCGCATAGCGCTCAGGTGATCCGGGGCGCCCCACCGCCAGGGGGGCGCCCCTCCGCGTGCCCTACGACAGGACGGCGAGCGCGTCGATCTCGACGAGCAGCCCGGCCGGCAGGCCGACGTACACGGTCGTCCGGGCGGCGGGGGCCTCCTTCAGGCCCTGCTCCTCGAAGTAGGCGTTGTAGATGTCGTTCATCTCGGCGAAGTGGCCGGTGTCGGTCAGGTAGACGCGGATCATCATCGCGTCGTCCCAGCTCGCGCCGCCGGCCTCCAGCACCGAGCGGACGTTCTCCAGCGTCTGGAGGGTCTGTGCGCGCAGCGTCGGCCCGGCGGGGGTGGGCGCCCGGCCCTCCACGTGCGGGAGGAAGCCGACCTGGCCGGCGACCTGGAGGATGTTCCCCTTGCGGACGCCGTGCGAGAACTTCGCGGGCGGGGCGGTGTGGGTGGCGGGCGTGACGGCGGTCTTCTCGGTCATGACGGCGACGGGTCCCTCTGTGCGGAGCCGGAGTACTCCCGGCTGATGGTGTCGGCGGTACGGCGCACCAGGGGCAGCAGTTCGAGCAGCCCCTCGGCGTCCACCACCACGGTGGGCGCGGAGACCGACAGGGCGGCGACGACCCGCCCGTCGGGCCCGCGGACGGGCGCGCCGACGCAGTTGACGGCCTCTTCGTGCCCCCCGAGGTCGGCGGCCCAGCCCTGCTCCCGTACGAGGGCCAGCTCCCGCAGGAAAGCCTCCGGTCCGGGGGTCGAGCGGGCGGTGTAGCGGGGGTATTCGATCCGCCCCGCCAGCGCCTCGCGGTCGTCCTCCGGGAGGTCGGCGACGAGCAGCTTGGCGACGGCGGCGACGGTGAGGGGGACGGGCCTGCCGATGCGGGAGTACAGGCGGACGGGGTAGCGGCTCTCGACCTTGTCGATGTAGACGACCTCGTCGTCCTGGTGGAGGGCGAGGTGGACGGTGTGGCCGGTGAGCCGGCCCAGGTCGACGAGGTGGGGGTGGGCCACGGCGCGGACGTCGAGGTTCTCGACGGCCTCGGCGGCCAGCGCGAAGAGGCGGGACCCGAGGCGGTAGCGGCCGTCGGGCTGCCGGTAGGCGAAGCCGTGCTCCCCGAGGGTGCGCAGCAGGCGGAGCGCGGTGCTCTTGTGCACGCCGAGCTCCTCGGCCACCTCGCCGAGCCCGGCCGGACCCCGCGCGAGCAGCGGCAGGATCCCCAGCGCCCGCTCCACCGACTGGCTCACGCCGTGCCCCTCCCGTTTCCGCTCCGCGCACCGCTGCGCGGCGGGAGCGTGCGGCAGGGCGGACGTTGACCCGCCGTCACCCGGGATGTTAGACAGCTCGCAGCGCCATACGCAACGACCGTTGCACCACCCGCAACGCCCCGGGAGGCACCGCACATGCCCAGCGACCCCGTCCAGGCCCTCGCGGCCGAACCGGCAGACCACCGCTTCAAGGGCCTGCCCCCGGACGCGGCGTCGCTCGGACTCACCGTCGGCGACCTCGCCGCCGAGCGCCGGAACCTGCACACCGGCGGGTTCACCACCCCGGTGCTCACCCTCGACGCGGACGCCCTGGAGCACAACCTCGCCGCCCTCGGCGAGTACGCCGGCCGCCACGGCCTCGCCTTCGCGCCCCACGGCAAGACCTGCATGGCCCCGCAGCTGTTCCGCCGCCAGCTGGACCACGGCGCCTGGGGCATCACCGCCGCCGTGCCCCACCAGGCCCGCGTCTACCGCGCCTTCGGCATCCAGCGGATCTTCCTCGCCAACGAGCTCGTCGACCCCGCCGCCCTGCGCTGGGTCGCCGCGGAACTCGCCGCCGACCCCGGCTTCCGCTTCGTCTGCTACGTCGACTCCGTGCGCGGCGTCCAGCTGATGGACCGGGCCCTCCAGGGGCAGGGCGCCACCGTAGACGTCGTCGTCGAACTCGGCGCCGGCGAAGGGGCCCGTACCGGCGCCCGGAGCGACGACGACGTCCGCGCCGTCGCCGACGCCGTCGCCGAGACCACCACCCTGCGCCTCGTCGGCATCGCCGGGTACGAGGCCGAGGTCCCCGGCGCCGACCCGGAGTCCGTCCACGCCTACCTGCGCCGCCTCACCGGCCTCGTCGTCGAGTTCGACAAGGCCGGCCGCTTCCCCGCCGGTCTCGACGAGATCGTCGTCAGCGCCGGCGGCTCCGCCTGGTTCGACGCCGTCGCCGACGTCTTCGCCGAGCTGCCCGAACTGTCCCGGCCCACCCTGCGGCTGCTGCGCTCCGGCGCGTACGTCTCCCACGACCACGGCTGGTACACCCGCCTCACCCCCTTCAACCGGGTCCCCGAGGAGGGCGGCCTGCGCCCCGCGTTCCGCCTGTGGACCCAGGTCGTCTCCCGCCCCTCCCCCACCCAGGCCTTCGTCAACGCCGGCAAGCGCGACGTCGCGTACGACCTCGGCCTGCCCGAGGCCGAGCTGGTGCGCGACGCGCTGACCGGCGAGGAGCGGCCCGCCACCGGCATCCGCCTCGTCAAGCTCTCCGACCAGCACGCCTGGCTGGAGACCGACTCCGCCGACGACGTCGCCGTCGGCGACTGGGTGGCCCTCGGCATGTCCCACCCCTGCACCATCTTCGAGAAGTGGCCGCTGATCCCGGTCGTCGCGGCCGACGGCACCGTCACCGACTACGTCCGGACCTTCTTCTAGCCGCGCCGGTGGACCTGGTCATCCGCGGGGCCCGCGTCGTGGACGGCACGGGCGGGCCCTCCTACACCGCGGACGTCGCCGTCCACGCGGGCCGCGTCACCGAGATCGGCCGCGTCCGCGCGGGCGGCCGGCGCACCCTGGACGCCCACGGGCTCGCCTTGGCGCCCGGGTTCATCGACATGCACGCCCACAGCGACCTCGCGCTGCTGCGCGACCCGGACCACAGCGCCAAGGCCGCGCAGGGCGTGACCCTCGAAGTCCTCGGCCAGGACGGCCTCTCGTACGCCCCCGTGGACGACCGCACTCTCACCGAGGTCCGCGCCGCCATCGCCGGCTGGAACGGCGGCGCCCCCTGGGACCCGGAGGACGACGTCGACTTCGGGTGGCGCACCGTCGGCGAGTACCTCGACCGCCTCGACGCCACCGGCATCGCGGTGAACGCCGCCTACCTCGTCCCCCAGGGCACCGTCCGCGCGTACGCCCTCGGCTGGGACGACCGCCCCGCGACCCCCGCCGAGCTCGACCGGATGCGGCGGCTGGTCGCCGAGGGCCTCGCGCAGGGCGCCGTCGGCATGTCCTCGGGGCTCACCTACACCCCCGGCATGTACGCCTCCGGCGCCGAACTCACCGAGCTGTGCCGGGTGGTGGCCGCGTACGGCGGCTACTACTGCCCGCACCACCGCTCGTACGGGCGCGGCGCGCTCGGCGCCTACGCGGAGATGGTCGAGCTCACCCGGGCCGCCGGCTGCGCGCTCCACCTCGCCCACGCCACCATGAACTTCGGCGAGAACGAGGGCCGCGCGGGCGAGCTCCTCGCCCTCCTCGACGACGCCCTCGCCGGCGGCGCCGACATCACCCTCGACTCCTACCCGTACACCCCGGGCTGCACCACCCTCGTCGCGCTGCTGCCCAGCTGGGCGGGCGAGGGCGGCCCCGAGGCGGTGCTGGCCCGGCTGCGCGACGACGCCGAGGCCGAGCGGATCCGGTACGCGCTGGAGGTCACCGGCGCCGACGGCTGCCACGGGGTGCCCGTCGACTGGTCGGCCATCGAGATCTCGGGGACGGCGGACCCCGCGTACGGGGCGTACGTCGGCACCCGCCTCGACGGCTGGGACAGCGCCCGCCGGCTGCTCCTCGGCGACCGCCTGGGGTCCACCGTCCTCCAGCACGTCGGCCACGAGGAGAACGTCCGGGCGATCATGCGCCACCCCGTCCACACCGGCGGCTCGGACGGCATCCTGCGCGGCGCGAAGCCGCACCCGCGGGCGTACGGCACCTTCCCCCACTACCTCGGCCGCTACGTCCGCGAACTCGGCGTGCTGTCCCTGGAGGAGTGCGTGGCCCACCTGTCCGGGCGCCCCGCGGCCCGGCTGCGGCTGCCCGACCGGGGCCTGGTCCGCGAGGGGTACCGCGCCGACCTGGTCCTCTTCGACCCGCAGACCGTCGCGGCCGGCTCCACCTACGAGCACCCGCGCGTGCTGCCGGCCGGGATCCCGTACGTCCTGATCGACGGCCGCTTCGTCATGAGCGACGGCCGCCGCACCGACGTCCTCGCCGGCCGCTCCGTCCGCCGCACGCCGCACGACGGCCGCTGAGGGGTCACCGCCCCCGCCTACCATGGGCGCCATGATCGCCTTCGGCCCCGCCGCGCTCTGCCTCCTCCTCTTCTGCGTGAGCGCGCGGGCGGACCGCAGGCGCTTCCAGAACGCCGTCCTCCTCGGCCTCACGCTGATGTTCGCCTCGATCGGCGTGGTGTTCCTGCTCCCCGGCCTGCCGTCGCCGCTCGACACGATCGCGATGCTGCTGGTCTTCCTCGTACCGTCCCTCGGCATCCTCGCGCTCGGCGCCTTCCTGATCGGCAACGGCCTGACGATGGTCCGCAAGGAGGGCACCAGCCCGGCCAACCTGCTGTCCCTGGCGGCGGGAGTGGGGATCTTCGCCCTGATCGCGCTGGTCGCCACCGTCCCCGAGCGGGGCTCGCGCCTGGTGGACTCGCTCGTGGTGTGCCTGGTGCTGCTCGCCGGCTACGTCTC
The DNA here is from genome assembly GCF_014650555.1 of Streptomyces goshikiensis. Classification (GTDB taxonomy): domain Bacteria; phylum Actinomycetota; class Actinomycetes; order Streptomycetales; family Streptomycetaceae; genus Streptomyces; species Streptomyces goshikiensis. The sequence goes on from NZ_BMVE01000001.1 coordinate 748,730, forward strand.
CTTCCTCTTCGTCTGCTTCCTCGCCTACGCCTGCCTCTACGGGCGGATCACGGTGCGCGGGAACGTCGACTACGTCGTGGTGCTCGGCTCCGGCCTCACCGGCGGCGAGGACGTCCCGCCGCTGCTGGCCTCCCGCCTGGAGAAGGGCCACCGGATCCACACCGCCCAGCTGGCCCGCGGCGGCCCGGCGCCGCTGCTGCTCGCCTCGGGCGGGCAGGGGCCGGGCGAGGCGGTCCCGGAGGCCCGGGCCATGGCGGACTGGCTGATCGCGCGGGGCGTTGCGCGGGAACACGTACGGCTGGAGGACCGCTCCCGCACCACGGAGGAGAACCTCCGCTTCAGCCGGGAACTGATGGCGGAGGAGAACCCCGGGTACCGCTGCGTCGTCGTCACCAACAGCTTCCACGCCTTCCGGGCCGCGATGACGGCCCGCAGGGCCGGGGTCAACGGCCAGGTGCTGGGCTCGCCGACGGCCGCGTATTTCTGGCCGAGCGCCACGATCCGCGAGTTCGTCGCGGTCTTCTGGGAGCACCGGGTGGTCAACCTGGGCATCTGCGCCGCCATCGCGGCCCTGACGGCGCTGGTGGCCGTCACCACCTGAGCGGGGGCGCGGGGCGGCCGAAGTGCGTTCATGGCGATGTCGCCGCACGATGGGGGCCAGGGGGCAACTGGAGGGAGCATGCGATGGACACTGAATCGGACCAGCAGCCCGGCCGGCCGGCCAAGCTCTACACCGGCGGCGAGCGCCCGTACGACCCCGAAGACCTCGTGATGGCCACCGGCGCGGACCCGACTCCGGAGCGGATCCAAAAGGCCCGCCAGCTGATCGAGAAGGAGGGCCCGGAGGTCATCGAGCGCTACCTCCCGTAATACGGCCCGCGCGATGAATAACAGGCCACATTCCGGCCGGTCTGGTCAATGTTTACTTTTCCGAAATCCCTCCGCATAGTGGCGCCTCGACCTAGTGGCGATCCATTCGAGAGGGCCATTTCTTGACTCAGATCGACGATGTTGCCGCGCACGAGGTGGAGCGGGAGCGGGAGCAGGTGTCCGTCATCGGCGAGCTGCTCGACGAGCGGCTCGCCGGAACGCGGGAGCAGCTGGCGCACGTGCTCGCCACTCCGCCGCAGGGTGCGGCCGAGACCTACGAGAGGGACGTGACGGCCGGGCGGCTGGCCGGGGAGGTCCGCCGGCTGGAGGGCGCCGAGGAAGGGCTGGTCTTCGGCCGCATCGACCTGGCGGACGGGACCGTCCTGCGGATCGGGCGGCTGGGGCTGCACCGGGACGCCGACGAGCTGCCCGTGCTGCTGGACTGGCGGGCCGAGGCCGCGCGGCCCTTCTACGAGGCGACGCCGGTTCACCCCATGGGCCTGCGCCGGCGCCGCCACCTGCGCCTGAAGGGCCGCACGGTGCTGGGGGTCAGCGATGAGCTGCTCGACGGCTCCGCACCCACCGCCCGGGACCTCATCGGCGACGGCCCGCTGACGGCGGCGCTCCAGGAACGGCGCACGGGACGGATGGGCGCGGCCGTCGCCACGCTCCAGGCCGAGCAGGACGCGATCGTCCGGTCGCCGCACCGCGGGGTGACGGTGGTGCAGGGCGGCCCGGGCACCGGAAAGACCGTGGTGGCACTGCACCGCGCCGCGTACGTGCTGTACGCGTTCCCGAAGGCCGCCGAACGCGGCGTGCTCGTCCTGGGACCGAACGCGCGGTTCCTCGACTACATCTGCCAGGTCCTGCCCTCCCTCGGCGAGAACGATGTCGTCCTCGCGACCTGCGAGGAACTGGCCGGCGTCGCACCGGGCGCCGCGGACGCCTTCGAGACGGCGCGCCTGAAGGGAAGTTCCGCGCTGGCCGGCGCGCTCGCCGCCGTGGTCCGCTCGCGGCAGGCCCCGGACACGGAATTCGACGTCCGGGTCGGACAGGAGTGGATCCGGCTGCGGGACGAGGACGTCGCACGGGCGCGGACATCGGCACAGACCAGCGGGCTCGCGCACAACCGGGCGCGCCGGCTGTTCAAGGAGCTGCTGGTCGACGACCTCGTCCGCGAGCTCGCCCGCAGCGGCGCCGAAGCGCTCGAACTCATCGACGCCCAGGTCGAGCAACTGACCGGCCTCGACCTCGACCGCATCGCGGCGGCGGACCTGCGCCGCCTCGGTGTTGACGACGCGCCGGCCACCGGCGCCGGCGAGTTCGACGCCGACGCCGTGCGCGCCGACCTCCTGGACGACGCCCCGCTCGACCGGGCCGTCGAGGAGCTGTGGCCGCGCCTCACTCCCGGCGACGTGGTCCGCGCCCTGCTGACGGACGCCGACGCGCTCGACGCGCACCTGCCACAGCTCACCGACGAGCAGCGGGCCCTGCTGCGGCGCTCACCCGGTGCGCCCTGGACGGACGCCGACGTACCGCTCCTCGACGAGGCGTCGAGCCTGGTCGACGGCCCGCCCGAGCGGGTCTTCGGTCACGTCGTCGTCGACGAGGCGCAAGAACTCACCGCCATGCAGTGGCAGATGGTCGTACGCCGCTGCCCGGGCAGATCGATGACACTGGTCGGCGATTTCGCGCAGGCCGGCCCGGCCACGGTCGCCCGGGACTGGCAGGAGGCACTCGGCCCGCACCTCGGACGGCGCTTCGACCTGCGCACCCTGACCGTCGGCTACCGGACCACGCGGGAGATCCTCGCCACGACGGAGAAGCTGCTCGCCCGGATCTCCCCGGGCCGCCCGCCGATCCGCTCGATCCGGCGCGGCGAAGCACCCCGCACCCTTGCCGCCGCCCCCGAATCGCTCGTCGTCACCCTGCTGCGGGAGCTGCGGGATCAAGGCGCGGCGCACCCGGGCGAGTTGACCGGGGTGATCTGCGCCGACGGCAGGGTGGAGCAGCTCGCGGCCGCGGGCATCGAGCGGCACGCCCGGCTGGTGCCGGCCTCGCAGGCGCGCGGCCTGGAGTTCGACGCCGCCGTCGTGGTCGACCCGGACGAGATCACCGCCGCCCGCCCCGGAGGCGAGCGCGACCTGTACGTCGCCCTCACCCGGGCCACCAAGCGCCTGTGCACGATCACCGTCGCGCCGCAGCCCGCGAAGAGCGCTGGCTGAAGCCGCCCGGCCCGCCACGTACGGGGACCGGGCCGCAATGCCTGGGAAGCGGCCCGGGGCTCTCGGTAGCGTGCCAAGCATGGACACGACAGCGCGCACCCCGACCACCGACGCGAACGAGAAGCCCGGTTGGGGCCTCGCGGCCCTCTTCTCCGGCGCCCTGCTCGCCTGCGTCCGCCACGGCGGCACGGCCGGCTGGTGGATCGCCCTGTGGGCACCGCTGCTGATCCTGGCCGCCCTCGTCACGGCGTACGGGTGGTCCGTGTCGGCCCGCGTCCGCTTCCGGATGGGCCCCTGGGAGTGGTTCGCCCTGTTCGGTACGCACGTGGGCCTGCTGCTCGGCGGCGGCATCGCCGTGGGCCTGCTCGACCCCTGAGCGGAAGGCCCGCACCGCCCGCGGCCGGTGCGGCGATCGAGGTTCCGCCCACCGGCCGCATGGGTAGGTGTCCCGGCGAACACCCGCTCGGGGCAGGGGATCGCGGGATCGCGGGATCAGTTGGGATCAGTGGGATCAGGGGGAGGCCGGGCGATGAGTGAGGCATGCCAGCGCGGAGGCAGCCGGCGACCGCGTCGCGGTGGCCACGCACCCCGGCTCCGGTGATCCGGTGATGGCGACGATGCCGAGCCCGGTGCAGCCGGAGGGCCCGGTGCTGCTGGGGCAGGTCCTCGCGGAGGCCCTCGCGGGCATCGGCAGGCCCGACGCCCGCGCCGGCCGCCCCGCGACCTGCCGGGCCTGCGGCGATCCGGCGGTCTGGCACCGCACGGCGGACGGCCGGTGGGTCCTGATCCAGCCCGGCGGCGTGCCGTACCACCTGGTCCCCGCCGGTCAGCGCTGGCACATCGCGGGCGACGGCACCGCCGCGAACCTCGCCCACGCCGCCGCCGACGGCACCTGCCGGATCACCCACTTCGCCGTGTGCCCGCTGGGCGCGCCCCCGAAGGCCCCGCACCTGCTGCGGCTCTGGCGACACGGCGCGGCCCGGCTCGGGCGGCTCACGTGACCTCGTAGACCGTCACGTCCACGTCCCGCGCGCAGAGCGCGCCGGTGATCAGCGGCTCGATACGGGACCACTTGCCGCCGGCGAGCCCGCACCCGATGCGCGGCATGTGCACCGAGGCGCCCAGCTCGACGGCGTGGTCGGCGAGCGTCGCCAGGCAGCGCTCCACCGCGTCGTAGCGGATCGGCGGGCCACTGCTGCCGGTCCGGGTGCCGCGCTGGCCGATCATGTTGGCCACCCACACGTCCGGCTGCACCCGCACCAGCTGGACCGCGCCCAGCCCGAAGTCGTTGCCGCTCCGCCCGCGATGCCACTCCCGGTACCGCGCCTCGGGCTCGGGCCATCGCTTCGAAACAGCCAGCACGAAGCCCTTGCCCCAGCCGCCGATGTCGTTGCAGACATGCGCGATGATCTTCGGCCCCTTGGCCTGGGGACAGGTCGCATCCCCCGCAATGATCTCGAGTGGCTTCACGGGGCCATTGTCACCGCCGGGGCGGGGGTGGGGGGCTCGGCGGGGCGGGGGGTGTGCGGGGTCCACGCGGGGCGGGACAGGACAGTGCTGGGGGCTTCCCGCCAGTCTCACTGTCCTTCCGTGTCGGTCCGGCCCGTCAAGGGCGCTCACTGCGTTCGCGTCGCTTCGCGATGGCCTTCGGCCACCCTTGACAGCCCGGCCCGCCCCGGAATGCCAAAGACTGTCGGGAAACCCCCAAAGAACGGTCAGGGGGGAGCGAGACCACCCAGCCATCGCGAAACGCCCGGCCGGGGCTCCCGCTCGGCGGGAAACGCCGCCCCGCGTTCCAGCCTCGCCGGCGTTTGAGGCGCGGGGCCTGGGGCGGCGCCCCGGAAAGCCCCGAGCGCAGCGAAGGGGGCCTACCGCGCATCAGATCGCTACCCGCCTGCCACTCGGCTCAGCGGCTGCGGACCGGCCGTGGCTGGACACAAGCCGCCCACACTCGCCATGTGCTTCTCGCCCACGCGACTGCGGACCGGCCGTGGCTGGACACAAGCCGCCCACACTCTCCATGTGCTTCTCGCCCACGCGACTGCGGCTTGTTGGTGGCTTCTTGTAGCCAGAAGACGAAGAGATCAGCCTGGATTGCAGTCAGGGCGACCCAACAGCCCACACCCACCCACCAAACCACCCCAATCCGGACAGGAATGGGGTGAGGTTGGGGTCTCTGGAGGTCCGATGGCCTCCAACCTGCACGAAATGACGCATCCGACCGCCTCAGGCCACACCACCCGACTACCTGCGGCCGCCGGCCGGTCCGCACCGCGTTCTGGCCGTCGGCGGCTTATGTCCAGCCCAAGACGGGCCGCAGCCGCCAAGCCGAGAAGCAGGCGGGTAGCGATCTGGGGCGCCTGACCGCTGGCTGGGTGCTCTGGAATGCCGTGGGGTGCAGGCTCGGAGGGGGTTCCGCCCGGAGGGCGGCGGTTCCGCTCTGCGCGGGTCCCGGTCGGGCGTTTCGCGACGGCTGGGCGGTCTCGCTCCCCCCTGACCGTTTCTTTGGGGGGTTCCCGGCAGGCTTATTGGCGTTCCGGGGCGGGCCGGGCTGTCAAGGGTGGCCGAAGGCCATCGCGAAGCGACGCGAACGCAGTGAGCGCCCTTGACAGGGCGGACCGACACGGAAGGACAGTGAGACTGGCGGGAAGTCCCCAGTACGGTTCCATCCCGCCCGACGAAGACACCGCTCGCCCCCGCGCCCCACCCCCGCTCCCCCTACAAGTACTCCCGCGCGAACTCCACCGCCCACTCCACCGCCGCCACCGGTATGCCGCCCGAGTCCGGGTCGACCGTCAGGCGGGCGGCTTCCCAGCCGGCCTCGTGGTCACGGTGGATCGCGAAGTGGCCCGGGCGGGTCGTGCCTTCCGGTTCGGACTCCGCCGTCACCTGGAACTCGATCGCGCGGTCGTCGCCGTCCATACCCGCCGTGGTGATCGCCATATCACCGACTACGAACTTCACTGCCTACCCCTTAGTTGGCCAACACCAGCGCCACCAGCACGAACGTCAGGCCCGACGCACAACCCCCGACCCACACCCCGCGACCCCGCGCCGGCTCACCGGGCAAGCCTCGCCGCGAGGGCACCCCGCCGCATGAGTGCGCGTACTCATCCGGCGTACTCATGCCACGTACTCATACGGCGCACCCGCCCTCCCGGGGTGACGAGCGCAACACCGCCCCCCGCCCGCCTCCCGGACCCACCCATTCCGCAGGCCAGGGCGCCGGCACGGCCGCCCTTTCCAAGGGCGCGCCGGGGCAGCGCCTCCGCATCGCGCGAAACGGGGCATATCAACCTTGCTCTCCGACCCCAATATCCCTGCAGGCCTCCCGCAGGGCCCGTAAGCTCCCGTCATGCAGGTGATCCAGTCAACGAAACTCGCCAATGTCTGCTACGAGATCCGCGGCCCCGTCCTCGAAGAGGCCATGCGGCTCGAAGCAGCAGGTCATCGCATCCTCAAGCTCAACACCGGCAACCCCGCGGCCTTCGGCTTCGAGTGCCCGCCGGAGATCCTTGAGGACATGCTCCGCAACCTGGGCAACGCCCACGGCTACGGGGACGCGAAGGGGCTGCTCTCCGCGCGCCGCGCGGTCGTGCAGCACTACCAGACCAAGGGCATCGAGCTGGACGTCGAGGACATCTACCTCGGCAACGGCGTCTCCGAGCTGATCCAGATGTCCATGCAGGCGCTGCTCGACGACGGTGACGAGGTCCTCGTCCCCGCGCCGGACTACCCGCTGTGGACCGCCTCCGTCAGCCTCGCCGGCGGTACCGCCGTGCACTACCGGTGCGACGAGCAGTCCGACTGGATGCCCGACCTCGCCGACATCGAGCGCAAGGTCACCGACCGCACCCGCGCGATCGTGATCATCAACCCGAACAACCCGACCGGCGCCGTCTACGACGACGCGATGCTGCGCGGGCTCACGGACATCGCCCGCCGCCACAACCTGGTCGTCTGCTCGGACGAGATCTACGACCGGATCCTCTACGACGGCACCACGCACACGAACACCGCCGCGATCGCCCCGGACCTGCTGACGCTCACCTTCAACGGGCTCTCCAAGAACTACCGCGTCGCGGGCTACCGGGCCGGCTGGATGGCGGTCTGCGGCCCGAAGAAGCACGCCTCCTCGTACATCGAAGGCCTGACGATCCTGGCCAACATGCGCCTGTGCGCGAACATGCCCTCGCAGCACGCGGTCGCCACCGCCCTCGGCGGCCGGCAGTCGATCAACGAGCTGGTGCTCCCGGGCGGCCGCCTGCTGGAGCAGCGCGACACGGCGTACGACCTGCTGACGCAGATCCCCGGCATCACCTGCGTGAAGCCCAAGGGCGCGCTGTACCTGTTCCCGAAGCTGGACCCGTCCGTCTACAAGATCAAGGACGACCGGCAGATGGTCCTCGACCTGCTGCGGGAAGAGAAGATCATGGTCGTGCACGGGACGGGCTTCAACTGGCCCGAGCCCGATCACTTCCGGATCGTGACGCTGCCGAACGCGACGGACCTGGCGGACGCGGTGACCCGGATCGGCAACTTCCTCGACGGTTACGGACAGATGTAGTCATCCGGCCACCGTCAGACAGACGCCGTCTCATATCCGGATGCGGCTCAACTTTAGAACCAATCCAATGTAGGCTGGCCTCCTGACCACGCAGGAGGCCCCCTCATGTACGAGCCGATCCGCACCAAGTCGGTCGTCCACCGTGTGGGCACCGGCAACGGCGACCATCCCGACTACCCCCACAGCAGCCGCGGCGAGGCGCTGGACATCCAGCTCGCCGGGCATCTGGCGGCCCTGCTCGCCGTCACCGACGAGCTCGGGCTCGTCGAGAGCGCCGAGCGGATCGCCGGCCAGGTCGCGCGGCTGCGCGGGGAGCAGCCCGCCCGTCTGCCGCACGCGCCCACCGGGGACACCGGGGACACCGTGACGCTGCACCAGCGGGCGCACGACCTCGCCGCCCGCGCGCTGCTCGTCGCCGCGTCCCGCGCGGACACCACCGCCGCGATCCTCGCCGCCGAGCGGATGGACGCGCACGCCGCCGCCCTCGACTCCGTCGGGATGGCCGGCGCCCACTGACGGCCCCGGTCCGGTGCCGCGGAGGCTCCGGACCGGGTGCCACGTCCTGCGGGGCTGACCGGGCCCGGGGCGGGCCCCGCGCCCCTCAGCCGGTGCCCGGGACGGGCTCGTCTTCGGTTCGGGTGGACTGGGCGACCCCGCACCAGGGAATGGTTGCCGGGGGCCAGACGGGGCCGATGGCTTCGGCTCGTTCCGGGGTGGCGGGGGTGACGCCCGGGATCTTGACGAGGGCCTGCGCCGAGCGGACTCCCGGTCCCGGGTCCGCCTGGTCCCGGAACTCGACCGTGACGACGTACGACCCCTGGCCCGTGGCCTCGACCCCGGCCACCACGCGGCGGCTCGCCGGATCGATTCGGCATCCGGTGACCCGTACCGAGCCCGCCGCCGTCGCGGGCGCCTGTGGCGCCGGCTCGCCGCTGGCCCACACGTACAGCCCCAGCGGGGCGAACACCAGCAGTCCGGCCAGAACCAGCAGCCCGACCAGCCACCCCTGCCACTTCAACGCACTCACGCCCATGGCGTCGATCCTCCCGGCCCCCCGCCCCGCCCACCAGCACCCACGGACTCACACAGCATTTCGAAGGTGCCGGAAACGCCTGACGGCGGGCCTCCGCGAAGCAGAGACCCGCCGTCAGAAGACGCACACGGCCTACCTGTCAGGAGAGCGGACAACACTCCTGGCAGATATGACTTTTTGGCCGGTGCTGCGGTGGGAACCGCTTGGTCGGGGGCTCCCACATTCATGGGCCCGGAGCGTGGTCCGGGCGGTCGGGCTCAGCCCAGGCGCTCGACGAGCGCGTGGTACTGGTCCCACAGCTCCTTCGGAGTGTGGTCGCCGTAGGTGTTGAGGTGCTCGGGGACCAGGGCGGCCTCGTCGCGCCAGATCTCCTTGTCGACGGTGAGGAGGAAGTCGAGGTCCTCGGCGGGCAGGTCCAGGCCGTCGGTGTCCAGGGACGCGACGGTCGGGAGGACGCCGATGGGGGTCTCGATGCCTTCGGCGGTGCCGTCGAGGCGCCCGACGATCCACTTCAGGACGCGGCTGTTCTCGCCGAAGCCGGGCCACACGAACTTGCCCGCGTCGTTCTTGCGGAACCAGTTCACGTAGTAGATCTTCGGGAGCTTGGCCTGGTCCTTGCCCTTGGCCACGTCGACCCAGTGACCCATGTAGTCGCCCATGTTGTAGCCGCAGAACGGCAGCATGGCGAACGGGTCGCGGCGCAGCTCGCCGACCTTGCCCTCGGCGGCGGCGGTCTTCTCGGAGGCGATGTTCGAGCCGATGAAGACGCCGTGGTTCCAGTCGAAGGACTCGGTGACCAGCGGGACGGCGGAGGCGCGGCGGCCGCCGAAGAGGATCGCGGAGATCGGGACGCCCTTGGGGTCCTCCCACTCGGGGGCGATCGTCGGGCACTGGGAGGCCGGGACGGCGAAGCGGGCGTTGGGGTGGGCCGCCGGGGTCTCGGACTCCGGGGTCCAGGCGTTGCCCTTCCAGTCGATGAGGTGGGCCGGGGCCTCCTCGGTCATGCCCTCCCACCAGACGTCGGAGCCGTCGGGGGTGAGCGCGACGTTGGTGAAGACGGTGTTGGCGTACATCGTCTTCATGGCGTTGGCGTTGGTGTGCTCGCCGGTGCCGGGGGCGACGCCGAAGAAGCCGGCCTCGGGGTTGATCGCGTAGAGGCGGCCGTCCTCGCCGAAGCGCATCCAGGCGATGTCGTCGCCGACCGTCTCGACGGTCCAGCCGGGGATCGTGGGCTCCAGCATGGCGAGGTTGGTCTTGCCGCAGGCGCTCGGGAACGCGGCGGCGATGTACTTGGCCTCGCCCTGCGGCGGGGTGAGCTTGAGGATCAGCATGTGCTCGGCGAGCCAGCCCTCGTCGCGCGCCATGACGGAGGCGATGCGCAGCGCGTAGCACTTCTTGCCGAGGAGGGCGTTGCCGCCGTAGCCGGATCCGTAGGACCAGATCTCGCGGGTCTCGGGGAAGTGCGAGATGTACTTGGTGGTGTTGCAGGGCCACGGCACGTCGGCCTGGCCCTCGGCGAGCGGAGCGCCGAGGGTGTGGACGGCCTTGACGAAGAACCCGTCGGTGCCGAGCTCGTCGAGGACGGGCTTGCCCATGCGGGTCATGGTGCGCATGGCGACCGCGACGTAGGCGGAGTCGGTGATCTCGACGCCGATCGCGGAGAGCTCGGAGCCGAGGGGGCCCATGCAGAACGGGACGACGTACATCGTCCGGCCCTTCATGGAGCCGCGGAAGATGCCCTGCTCGCCCGCGAACAGCTCCTTCATCTCCGAAGGGGCCTTCCAGTGGTTGGTCGGGCCCGCGTCCTCTTCCTTCTCGGAGCAGATGAAGGTCCGGTCCTCGACGCGCGCGACGTCGGAGGGGTCGGAGGCGGCGTAGTACGAGTTGGGGCGCTTCGCCGGGTCGAGCTTCTTGAACGTGCCCTTCGAGACGAGGTCCTCGCACAGGGCCTCGTACTCGGCCTCGGAGCCGTCGCACCAGACGACGCGGTCCGGCTGGGTGAGGGCTGCGATCTCGTCGACCCAGGAGATCAGTTCTGCGTGCTCCGTCGGGCGGGTCGTCGGGACGGAAGTGGGAGCCGCGTTGTCGCGCGCCACGATTGCTCCTTGTTGAGGGGTTTGTTTGGTGTTTGCCCCGTGGGGGCTGCGACCCGGACGCTTCGCGCTCCGCTCATCCGGTGCCGACCGCACTCATCTGATCATCCGGTGCATGTGCGCATATGTCCAGAGGGCCTCTCACGTGAGCATCGCCACTCCCGTCAATCTTCCGTAAAGAGGACTAACAGAAACCTACGGACCCGTAGGTACCATGGCGGCCATGACTTCTGATGCCGCCGCGGTGGCCGTGCCGGGACCGGAGATTAAGCCGCTGATGCGCGGCTGGCTGCACACGGGGATGTTCCCCGCCGTGGTGGTCGCGGGCCTGGTGCTGATGGCCTTCACCAGCTCGACCCGGGCCCGGGTGGCCTGCGGGGTCTACATCCTCACGGCCTGCCTGCTCTTCGGCGTCAGCGCGGTCTACCACCGCGGGACGTGGGGGCCGCGCGGCGAGGCCATCCTGCGCCGCCTCGACCACGCCAACATCTTCCTGATCATCGCGGGGACGTACACCCCGCTGACGGTCCTGCTGCTGCCGCCGTCCACCGGGCGGACGCTGCTGTGGGCGGTCTGGATCGCGGCCGCGGCCGGCATCGCCTTCCGCGTGTTCTGGGTCGGCGCCCCGCGCTGGCTGTACACGCCGTGCTACATCGCGATGGGCTGGGCGGCGGTCTTCTTCCTGCCCGACTTCCTGCGGACCGGCGGTATCGCGGTGCTGGTCCTGGTGATCGTCGGCGGTCTGCTCTACAGCGCGGGCGGCGTGATCTACGGGATCAAGCGGCCCAACCCCTCACCCCGCTTCTTCGGGTTCCACGAGGTGTTCCACTCGCTGACCCTCGCGGCCTTCGTCGCGCACTACGTCGGCATCTCCCTCGCGGCGTACCAGCACTAGCGATCGCGTTCCTCAACACGCCCGGGAGGATGCGGGATTGACGGTGCGGGATGGACGATGCCCTCCCGTTCCTTCAGGGGCGAACCGTACCCAACTGCTCCGCGAGCTCGACCGGATCCGTCGTGGGCCGCGCGCAGACGAAGTGCCGGCACACGTACGCCGCCGGGAGGCCGCGTACGGGTGTGCGCTCGGCCAGCAGGGGGAACTCCCCGCCGCTCCCGTCCGCCGCCCGCGGCGGTCCGGCCGCCACGACCGCCCCGGGAGCCGTTCCCAGCAACGCGGTGCGGTGCAGCGCCGCCCACTGCGGATCGTCCGGGTCGCCCACGACCGCCACCTCGCGCGGCCCGTCCAGGAGCGCCTCGGCCACCGCCAGCCCGTGCCCAATGAAGCGGGGGACGCGCGGACCCAGCGCGTGGACCACCCCGAGCGCCCGCTCGGCCGCCGTACGGTGCGCCTGCGAACCGGTGTGCGCGGCGTACGAGAGCAGCGCCCCGGCGGCGGCCGTCCAGCCGGAGGGGGCCGCCGAGTCGGTGGGGTCCTGGGGGCGCCGGATCAGCCGCTCCGCGTCGTGCGCGGTGTCGTACAGGGAGCCGTCCTCGGCGGTGAACAGGTCCAGGACCAGGTCCACGAGGAACCCGGCGAACTCCAGCCAGACCCCCTCGCCGGTCACCGCCGCCAGCGCGAGGAACCCCTCGGCGACGTCCCCGTAGTCCTCCAGCACCCCGGCGTTGGCGCCGGCCCGCCCGTCCTTGCTGGTCCGCGCCAGCCGCGGGCCGCCGGCCGCCGCGTCGAAGTGCACCCGGACCAGCAGGTCCGCGGCCTCCGTCGCCCGCTCGATCAGGTCCGGGCGCTCGAAGTACGCCCCGCACTCGGCGAGCGCCGCGATGGCCAGCCCGTTCCAGGCGGCCACGACCTTGTCGTCCCGCCCGGGCGCGGGCCGGCCGCCGCGCGCGGCGAGCAGCCGCGCCCTGATGGACGCGAACCGCTCCGCGTCCACCGCCGGCCCGTCCTGGGGCAGCCGCAGTACGGAGGTGCCGTGCTCGAAGGTGCCCTCCTCGGTGACGCCGAAGCAGCCGGCGGCCAGCTCCCCGTCGGCCTCGCCCAGCACCTCCCGCAACTGGTCCGGGGTCCAGGCGTAGTACGCCCCCTCGACGTGCTTCCCGGTCTCCGGATCCTCGCTGTCCGCGTCGAGCGCGGAGGCGAAGCCGCCCTCGCGGGTGCGCAGTTCCCGGACCATGAAGTCAGCGGTCTCCAGCGCGACGCGCCGCGCGAGCTCCGACCCCGTGGCCCGCCACAGGTGCGCGTACACCCGGCACAGCAGGGCGTTGTCGTAGAGCATCTTCTCGAAGTGGGGCACGACCCACTCCCGGTCGACGGAGTACCGGGCGAACCCGCCGCCGAGCTGGTCGTAGATCCCGCCCCGGGCCATCGCCTCGCAGGTGTCGGCGGCCATCTGGAGCGCGCCCTCGGAACCGGTGCGGGCGTGGTGGCGCAGCAGGAACTCCAGCACCATGGACGGCGGGAACTTCGGCGCGCCGCCGAATCCGCCGTGCGCGGCGTCGTACTCGCGGGTCAGCCCGAGCAGCGCCCCCGCGAGCTCCTCCGGGCCGGGGAGGGCGGCCTTGCCGTAGTCCGGCCGGCGCCCGGCCAGATCCCCCACGATGCGCCGCGCGACCTCCGTGACCTCCTCGGGCCGCCCCGTCCAGGCGGTGTGCACGCCTTCGAGGACCTGCGGGAAGGAGGGCATCCCGTGCCGGGGCTCGGGCGGGAAGTAGGTCCCGAAGTAGAACGGCTCGGCGTCGGCGGTGAGGAACACGGTCATGGGCCATCCCCCCTGCCCGGTCGCCGCCTGCACCGCCTCCATGTAGACGGCATCGACGTCGGGCCGCTCCTCCCGGTCCACCTTGACGTTCACGAAGTGCTCGTTCATATACGCAGCCGTCGCCCCGTCCTCGAAGGACTCGTGCGCCATCACGTGGCACCAGTGACACGCCGAGTAACCGACCGACAGCAAGACGGGCACATTGCGCCGCCGCGCCTCCTCGAACGCCGCCGGCTCCCACGGCCACCAGTCGACCGGATTGTCAGCGTGCTGAAGCAGATAAGGCGAGGTCACACCAGCCAACCGGTTCATAAGATCCAGCCTCTCACAACGGCTGGCGCGACCGACGAAACCCTCGCGAGCCCGCCTCGCTTGGCTGAACTGCACTTGAGAGCCATCACGTGGCGGGCGGCTCCTTCCCCTCGGAGTCGGCGTCGAACTTTTCGCGGCCTTCCCCCGAATCGGGCTGCCCGACACCTCGGAACAGTAGGCTGGGCGCAGCAGCGCTGGGCCTGCCGAGGCTCCTCGAAGGAGGTACACCATGACCGCCGAGATGGTGGCGCCCGCGTGGATGCATACGCAGATCAGCGCGGAGCAGTACGACTCCTGGTCCGAGGAGCAGTGCGCCGGCATCGAGATCGTGGACGGGATGGTCGTCGTGAGCCCGAGCGCCTCCAAACGGCACAACCGGCTGGCTCGGGTCCTGGCCAATGCCCTGGACGCCGCTGCGGGCCCGGACTGGAACGCAGACACGGACTTCGACGTCCGCCTGCAGGACGTTCCGCTCACCAACCGTCGTCCGGACGTCATCGTCTACCGGGCGGAGACCATCGACCTCACGCCCACCCGCCCCGAGCACGTACTCCTGGTCGTCGAGGTCGTGTCGCCCGGTTCGGAGACCACCGACCGGATCGTGAAGGTGGACCAGTACGCCAAGGCCGGCATCGCCTTCTACTGGCGGGTCGAACAGGCCGCCACCGGCGTCCCGATCATCTACACCTACGTTCTGGACCCCGCCACCAAGGCCTACAGGGACGGGGAGATGTTCACCGGCGTGATCAAGGCTGCCGCACCCTTCTCCGTCATTGTCGACCTGGGAACCATCTGACGGCGCCGGAAGATCATTTCCTCATGGGTGAGCACAGGGGAAAGCGGAAATTCCGGGATCACCTGGAGGCTCTTTTCGCTGCGGCCGACTACCCTAAGCCAGCCACCATATGCTCTGCGAGCAGAGATCGTCTAGGGCGAACTTCGCTGTCCGTGCAACGCATCAGCGATTGGCGAAGCGGAAAGCACACACCGACGAATAAACTCTTCCAAGAGTTTCTCCGCGCTGTCGATGCTTTGACTCGCCAGCGAAACACTGTCCTCCCAGCCGCACTCGCCGACCCGGCAGTTTGGGATCGCCTTCTGCGCGCGGCGCGAGCCAAGAATCCCACTCCGACACGAAACGAATTGCAGCACCTCACCGCAGGCACAGCCCGGATCCCGATCCGCCCGGTGGCTGACGCCAAGCCCCTGGAACTGGGCGTACACCGAACGACTCGCCTCGAGGGTGCTCCTCCACTACCGGCCTATGTGCCACGGGACGCAGACAGCACAGTATCGGCTCAACTGGCAGAAGCCAGAGAGAGCGGGGGTCTCGTCCTATTGGTTGGCGAATCCACGGCCGGAAAATCACGGTGCGCCTTCGAGGCCGTACGACGCGAACTGCCCGATCACTGGATCGTTGCACCACCAGCGGCAAGCGACCTGAGCCCCGTGCTGTCGCACATATCCCTACCGGGACCCGGCCGCCGGAAGTGGGTGCTCTGGCTGGATGACCTCGACCGCTTCCTTCTCCCTGGCGGCCTCGACCAAGGCATGTTGTCCGCGCTCCTGGAGCAGCAGGTCGTGGTCATGGCCACCATGCGTTCCGAGGTGTACTGCAATTACAGTGAGCGCGCATTGAGGGGCGCGGGAGCCGGCTTGGCGTCTGCGCGCCGCCTAGGATCCCGGATCCTGAACCTCATCGAACCTCTCGTTCTGGAACGACAGTGGTCCGAGGCGGAAATGCGTAGGCTCCGCACGCACCTGGCAAACCCGAACCCCGACATGCGTCTGGCTGACGCAGCCCGCCACCACGGCGTTCACGGCATCGCAGAGTACCTCGCGGCCGGGCCAAAACTTCTCGAAGAATTCCTAACGACCCGACGTCAGCCGAGCGGCCATCCTCGTGGCGCGGCCATAGTCCAAGCAGCCATCGATCTTGCACGAGCAGGCATCTCCACTCCTCTGCCCGCTGAGACCCTGGTGGCATTGACTACGTGCTATCTCACTGCCGGGGACGCCTCCCGTCTGCAAGCCGAGAGCCTCGAGCAGGCTCTGAGCTGGGCAACCGAGGTCCAGTTCGGTGTAGCGGGAATGCTAGTTGCCACGGATACCGCGGAATCCTGGCGGCCGTTCGACTACCTCGTGGACGCCAATGCCGGCGTCGGCGAAGCTGTGGACATCCCTGACGAGGTGTGGGAAGCGGCAGTTACGCACGCGAATGGCGGTAGCGAGCTGCTGCCTGTCGGGCGGTCTGCCTACCGCTTCGGTCACCTGGTACTCGCCGAGCGCTGCTTCTCTCCGCTGGCGGCCAGAGGTGACCATGCCGCTATGCACGACCTAGCGTTCGTACAGCGCGAACGGCGTCCCGAACACACGTGGTCCTCGTGGTACCGGACGGTGGCTGAGACAGGTACTCCATTGCAAGCCCGAGCCCTTGGCGCCCTGCACGAGATTGAAAGGCAATGGGACGAAGCAGCGGCCTGCTACGAGAGGGCCGCAGCCCAGGGGGATGCCCTGGCCATGCGGCTCCGGGGTGTGATCGCCCAGCGGCACAGCCAACATGACGAAGCCCACGAGTGGTATGTCCGCGCTGCAGAGGGTGGAGATGCGGTAGCGATCGCGTACTTCAATAGACCGGGAATCTACCGGCCCGAAAAGGGCCACGAGCCAGGGTTGGAAACTTGGGACCCTGACGCCGATTGGGACGAGGAGGACGAAAAGCCGTGGCGGATGACGCCCCGCACGTCTCGCATCCTTAGTTGCAACCTGGAGATCCTCGCCGATATGGCTCATGATGAGCTGGATGAACTGGGCGACCAGCCAATATCCGCGAACAGCTTCGGGATCTTCTTCGCATGCTTGCCCGCGTCCACATGGGGCCAGCCACGGCATTGGCGACGCAGGGTACTAAGAGCCTTGGACGATCTCAACGCGGACATCACCCTCGGCCATCCGCCTCAACCACGATGCACGGCAGAGGAACTGGCGCTCCACTTTGCCCTGGAAAGCGCTTCGGGAATGACATGCGATGAACCGGATCTAGTCGACGACTTCACCCAAGGGCTCCCCGAGCAGCAAGGCGACTACGACTGGCCCGTTTGTTCAGATCTACTCTTTCAGGACCACGATGTACTTTTCCTCTACGACCCGATGATGCAGGGATTGGAACACCCGGACGACCCACTGAACCAGCGCATGGGCATTGGAGACCTTCGCCCCGAGGGGTGGTTCGAGGAGTTCAGGAACGTGCCACCACGCGATCCGACCCGAGGGTTCGTGCACTGACACGACCCTAACTATCCAATGTCGAGGAGGCATTTACCCATCTCCTACTACCCGAGCCCATGCAGGATCGAAAGCGGCTTGGTGGTCGGAACCTCCTGAACAGGGCCGCTGGATGTCCCATGGATAGGGCCGGGGTGGCCCCAGGTACTACTCACCGCTTCCCGGACGACAATGGCCGCACTTCCGGGGCCATTCGGACCTGGCTGTGACGCCGAGCCATCCCGCATTCCGTTTCCCAGCAGGCTCATCGCGACAGCAAGAAAGAACCTTGAAAACGACGCAACGCCGTGGAGCGATGCTTCAGCCGCCTCAAGCATGGCGCGGCATCGCGACCCGCTGCGACGAGAGAGTCGAGGCCCCCCAAGCAGCCATCACTCTCGCCTCGGTCCTGATGTGGGCGTGACATCTGACGGCAACACCTCATACGCATCCGGACCGGAAGTCCGGACACTATCTGCCTGACCAGGCACTTCGAGCCCTCTGGCGCACAAGGCGCCTAGGAGTCCCGGTACCACGCAACCTTGTATGAGCGTCAGCGCACCGGGCGGTGCGCCGTCACTCCGAAAGGGAAAACATCGTGACCGTGGCACTGCTGTCTACCGCGATCTGCACTGGCGCACTCTCCTTCCAGCGCGCCATCTACCCGCTGGCCCTTCTGGTCGGCCTCTTGTCAACGCTGCGTGGCCTGAGCGCCCCCGAGCGGGTCTTGACCTTCCGTGCCTTTGCCCGAGCAGTTGCGGACGTGAGTAATCAACCCACGCGTAGTTCCGCACGATCAGCCCGACGCTCTCCTTCAGTTCACCTGCTTTGACGGGCCATGGAAGCGACCCGCACGACGTCAGGTACAGGCAACTTCAAGGAACCCCAGAGGTCAGGCAAGATCGCGCTGCTCGACCGGTCGGCGCCACCACTCCGTGGACTTGAAGCACCCCATGAGCCAGTGCGCCTCCGCGCTGTTGAGGATGACACTGCCGATCATCGGGATGGGATAGAAGCGGAGCATTTTCTCTTGAACGCGCACGGGATCCCATTCGAGATCATGATGAAGCAGGACTGCGAACGGCTCCCCACGCTGCTGCCAGAAGATCATGGGTTCGCCGTACTCGTTCTCGAAGGGCTTAACGATGTCGTTTGGAGTGAACTCGACATCCGCCATGTCAGCCCAACGGCCAACCCCTTGACGTTCCCAAACCAAGCGGTTCCGCATGCTCTGCACGAAAGTCCCGATGGTGTCGTCATCCAGCACGGACTCCCGTGAGACGACAACAGACTTCAGCTCCTTGCGGAGCGCTTCGGCTCGGCGGAGCTGACGGGTCGCATTGGCCCAGAAGAGGCCTCCCCGCTCAGGATCATGGACTACACAGAGCACCGACAGGCTACTGTCGCGCCAGTTGCCCCCGTGATCCCCGACTCGGACGCGATGGCCCCTTCTGGTACGCGTCGAGACCCCGCCCTTGACCTGCACGACCAGCGAGTCCGCTGTTCGCTCGCCGTTCTGCACAAAGGTGACGTGCAGGTCCTCACCGTGGTCGTTACCGCCGTCGACCTCCTGCACGATGTGCCCATGCCGCTCCAGGAGCGCACGCACCTCATTCACAGCCATGCGCCCAACGCGCCGACTCTCAGGCACCTTCGGCATCCGACCCCCTCTTGATCTTCGGGGCAAGGCTAGAACAGCCAACAACGCACAAACAGCTCATGGGCTGGATGCGCCTCGGGAAGGAAACCAGCTGCCCGGCAGCAGCGGCCATCGCTGCCTGCAAGGTTCCGTGAATCAGTCAGGTGAGGCGGCAAGCTGCTCCTATATCCGGGCATTGATCTTCACGCCGAGATCGTAACTACTGGCACTTATGCCACCACTCCATGGGGTCGCGCCTGGTAGGGGCACCTGCGAGTTCAGTAGGTGCGTTGGCACCGGTGGCAGCCGCTGTAGCCCGCGCTGCGGTGGTGGTTCCTCGGAGGGCGCCGCGCAGTCCCTCGCGGGCGGGTTCCGGTCGCAGCGTGTCAGCGGCGGCGGCGGTGCGGGCGCCGGGTTGGGGGCTGGAGCGGCACAACTCCTGTTTGGGTGGGGAAACTTGGCAATTTTGGAGCGCTCCCTCTGAACTAGCTCAGATTCTCTCGCGTTCACGGACCTCCCGGCGGACACTTGGCGCACGTTGCCGGAGCTCTCTCAGGAGGATGCCGATGCGGGACAGCCATCGCGGTGAGGCCGAGCGGCTGTTGGAGCGGGCCGTCGGGGAAGAGGTGCGGCGGGCGGCGGTGACGGGGGCGCCCGCCGACCGGGAGGCGCTGCTGGCGCGGGGCCGGGAGGCGCTCGACGGGCTGGCGACGAGCGCCGCCACCGAGTACGAGGCGTACGTCCGGGCCCTCGACGAGGCGGCCGACGGGGACGAGTCCCTCGGCGAGGCGTTCCGGCGCGGCAACGCCTCCACGGCCTTACTGGTGACGGCCGTCGCGGCGGCCGCCGCGATCGGCGCGGACCTCGCGTTCGGCGTCGCGGCGGGTACGGCGCTGACCACCGGGGCCGTCGTGGGCGTCGCGGGGGCGGCCACGACGGTGGCCAAGGTGACGGCCCTGCACCTGCCGGCCGCGAACCGGCGGGCCGGCGCCCTCGGCCGGCCGGGCGGGCCCGAGCAGCTGAAGCTCCAGTGGCTGACGGCGCTGGAGGTGCGCGGCATCCGCCCCTTCCTGGAGCAGCAGCGCACCGTGGCGGCCGCCGCACGGGCGCCCCGTCCGGCCGTGCCGCAGCCGCGCCGCTCCGACCGCAGCGCGGAAGCCCGCCGGCGCAGCACGCTGGAGCAGTCCTTCGGCCAACTCCCTGGCACGGCGGGCACGTTCGCCGGGCGGCGTCCGGAGCTGACCCGGATCGAGCAGTGGGTGCGGGCCGCCCGGGCGAGTACCGAGACCCGCCCGGTCGTGGTGGTGCTGCACGGCGAACCCGGCGTGGGCCGCACCGCCCTCGCGCTGCGGGCGGCGCACGGCCTGCGGGACCAGTTCAAGGGCGCCTGCGTGGTGGACCTGCGCGGCGGCTCCCCCGGGGAGGCCCCACTGTCGACGCGGGAGGCTCTGCTGCACCTGCTGAACCGGCTGGGCGCCCCGCGCGAGCAGCTGCTGTTCCGCGAGGGCTCCTCGGCGGAGCAGCAGGTCAGGCGTCTCGCCGAGCTGTACCACCAGCACCTCCAGGGCCAGCCGGTGACGGTGGTGGTGGAGGACGCGGTCGACGCGGCGCAGCTGCGGATCCTGGTGCCGGAGCGCTCCGACAGCCTGGTGCTGGTGACGGCGCGGGAGCCGCTGGAGCTCCCGGCGGGCCTCTCCGCCTGGGTGCACCAGCTGCCGCTGGCGCGGCTGGAGGAGGCGGAGGCGGCGGAGCTGGTGCTGTCGGTGGCGCAGGAGGCGGGCCTGGCCCCGTACGAGGACGAGGAGCGCGTCCTCGGCCGGCTCCTCGCGCTGGGCGCCGGGCTGCCGCTGGCCCTGCGGGTGCTGGCGCCGCTCGGCCCGAAGGCCGCCCTCGCCGAAGCGGAAGCGGAAGCAGAAGGAGAGGGAGAGGGGGCGGCCGAGCCCGTGCGCCGGGCGCTCGGCCTCGCCTACGCGGACCTGGCCGAGGAGCGGCGCCGGCTGCTGCGCCTGCTCACCCTGGCCGGGCGGGCCTCCCTCGGCCCGTCGGCCGCGGCGGCGCTGATCGACGCGGACCGGGTGGAGGCCGGGCGGCTGCTGCGCGAGCTGGCGCAGGCCGGTCTGCTGGACCACGTACGCGGGGAGCGGTACCGGATGCACGACGCGGTGCGCGCGTTCGCGGCGGAGCGGCTCGCGGCGGACGAGGACCGGGAGGCGTCGGTGGCCGCGCACGAGCGGCTGATACGGAACTACGCGCAGCTCGCGGACTCGGTGATCCGGATGGTCGACGGGAAGATGTCGACCCGGTCGAACCAGTTCGGGGGACACGGCTTCGCCTCCCTCGACGCGGCGCTGCGCTGGCTGGACGACGAGTCCAGCTTCATCACGGCGGCGCTGCGGCACTCCGAGGGCGTGGACCAGCAGGCCGTCCTGGACCTGCTGGGCGCGCTCTGCGACTTCTGCCTGCTGCGCGGGGACCTGTACCGGCTCGGCGAGATCAACGAGCTGACGCGGGCGGTGGACCAGGGCCGGCTGGCGCGTTCGGTGCAGTGGCGCACCGGTATCGCGGCGCGCCAGCTGGGCGAGCTGGACAAGGCGCGCACCACGCTGACCTCGGTGGTGGACCAGTACCGGGAGGCCCACCAGGACGCGGGCGCCGGGATGGCGCTGATCTCCCTCGGGATCACCCTGCACCACCAGGGCCAGCTGACGGAGGCCTCGGCCCGGATCCGCGAGGCGCTGGTGCTCCAGGAGCCGCAGGAGCTGGCGGGCGACCGGGCGTGGGGGCTGCACGCGCTGGGCGCGGTGGAGCGGGACCGGGCGCGGCTCGGGGAGGCGGTGGGGCTGCTGGAGCGGTCGCTGGAGCTGCACCGGGAGAGCGAGAGCGTGCACGGGGAGGCCTGGGCGCACTTCCAGCTCGGCCAGGTGTACCTGCGGATGGGCGGGGTCGAGCGCGCGGAGGCCGAGCTGCGCCGGGCCCTGGAGTTGTACGGGCGCACGCGCGACGACCGCGGAGAGGCCTGGGCCCTGACCCAGCTGGGCCGGGCCCGGGTACTGGACGGCGACCCGGGGCCGGCGGTGGAGCGGCTCCGTGAGGCGCTGGCCCGCCACCGGGAGGCCGAGGACGCGCGCGGGGAGGCGTGGACGCTGTACTACCTCGGGCAGGCGCTGGAGGAGGGCGGCGAGCTGGATCCGGCGGTGCGGGAGCTGGAGCGGGCCCGGACGATGTTCTCGCGGATGCGGGACGTGTACGGGCTGGCGCACGCCCGCCACCATTCGGGCCGGGTGACCCGGGACCAGCGGGCGGCGCAGACGGGGAACCTGAAGAACTCCGGGTTCGCGCGGCAGCTGCTGGTCGACGCCCGGGCGGACTTCCGCAGGATCGGGCTGGCGCACGGCGAGGCGTGGACCTGCCTGGAGCTGGCCGTCGTGGACGCGGGCAACGGGCGGGTGCCGCAGGCGGTGGACCTGTGCGAGGAGGCGGTCCGGCTGTTCATCTCGTACGGGGACCGGCGCGGGGAAGACTGGGCGCGGTTCCTGCGCTGCACGCTGCTGCCGTACGCGCTCCCGGGCGGCCCGGAGGAGGCGGAGGTGGAGCTGGGCCGGCTGTCCGCGGCCCCGCACCCGGCGCGGGACGCGCGGCTGGAGGACTGCCTGGAGACGTACGCGGTGGTCCTCGGCCGGGGCGTGGACCCGGCGGAGGGCTGGCAGGCGTGGCGGCTGGGCATGGTGCCGGACCTGCGGGCGCGGGAGATCATGGGCGTACCGGCCGCGTAAGCCGGCGGCCGCCGGGGCGCGCGGCGCGTAAGCCGGCGGCGCGTGAGCCCGAGGCCACCCCGGCCCGCGGCGCGTGAGCCCGCGGCGCGTGAGCCCGGGACGCGTGAGCCCCGGCCCGCCGGCGCGCAGGGGTGAGTCGCCGCCCGGCCCGCTGGGGGCGGGCGGCGCTCGGGGGTCGCCGCGGGGTGGGGCCTACGGGGCCCGGTCGGGCGAGGGGGACGCGGTGCCCGGTTCGGGGGCCTCCTGGAAGTCGACCCGCCCCATGTGCCGGCTCATCGACTTCATCAGGCCCCACACCCCGAGGGCGAGGGCCGCGAACACCAGGAACCCCAGGAGTCCGGGGGTCACCTTGTTCTTGTCGAAGGTGTCACCGGCCAGCGGAAGGAGCTCGTTCAGTGCTGCCTGCGTAGCGCTCATGACTACGCATTCTCCCGGATGCCCTCGAAGAGGTCGGACTCGGGGAGGGAAGTGTCGACGAGCGACTTCGCCAGCTCGTACTCCTCCGTGGGCCAGACCTCCTTCTGGAGGTCCAGGGGAACGCGGAACCAGCCGCCGTCCGGGTCGATCTGGGTGGCGTGCGCGATGAGCGCCTTGTCACGGATCTCGAAGAAGTCCGCGCAGGGCACGTGCGTGGTCAGGTTCCGCTCGGTGCGCTCGAACTCCTTCCAGCGCTCCAGCCACTCGCCGTAGGGGGACTCCAGGCCGCGCGCGAGCAGCGCCTCGTGCAGGGCGACGGTGCGCGGCTTGTTGAAGCCCTGGTTGTAGTACAGCTTCTGCGGCTGGTACGCCGGGCCGAACTCGGCCTCCGGGTACTTCTCGGTGTCGGCGGCGCCGTCGAAGGCCACCATCGAGATCTTGTGGGTCATGATGTGGTCGGGGTGCGGGTAGCCGCCGTTCTCGTCGTACGTGGTGATGACCTGCGGCTTGAACGCGCGGATCTTCTTCACCAGCCGGCCCGCGGCCTCCTCCACGTCCGCCAGGGCGAAGCAGCCGTCGGGCAGCGGGGGCAGCGGGTCGCCCTCGGGGAGGCCGGAGTCGACGTATCCGAGCCACTCCTGCTCGATGCCGAGGATCTCGCGCGCCTCGTCCATCTCCCTGGCGCGGACCTCGTGGATGTTCTCCTCGATGTACTTGTCGCCCTGGAGCTTGGGGTTGAGGATCGAGCCGCGCTCGCCGCCGGTGCAGGTCACCACCAGCACGGGCATCCCCTCGGACACGTACTTGGCCATGGTGGCCGCGCCCTTGCTCGACTCGTCGTCGGGGTGGGCGTGGACGGCCATCAGTCGAAGCTGCTCGGTCAAGACAGGATCCTCTGTGATTCGTCAGCGTGGGCGGTTCCTATACTGACCGAATCGGGGGGCGGAAAATTCCATGGAAGGAACGATCATGAGCTCGGTGCGCGAGGGCCTCCCCGAGGGCCGCTACGGCCGGTCGGCGGACGAGCGCGCCGACCGGAAGCTCAAGATCGTCGGCTCGGTGCTGGGCGTGGGCCTGCTGGGCGTGGTCGGCTGGATCGGCTGGGACTACGTGGCGGGCCAGGCCGTCAGCGCCGAGGTGATCAAGTTCCAGGTGGTCTCGGACTCCGAGGTGAAGGTGCACCTGGAGGTCCGCAAGGAGGCCTCGGTCACCGGTGTCTGCACCCTGATCTCGCAGAACAAGGAGCACGCCGAGGTGGGCCGCGCGGACTACACGTTCGGCCAGCGGGAGAGCCGGGTCGACGAGGTGGTCACGCTGAAGACCACCGGCCGCGCCACGATGATCGACCTGGTCGGCTGCCAGCCGTCGACCGCCACCACCACCGCGGGCTGACCCCGCTCTCTTTCCCCGGCTTCCCCGCCCCGGCAGCGCGGCGACCTGACACAGACGTCCGGCGGACGGGCGGATCGCCCCGCCCCTGCGGTCGACTGGATCTCCCTGCCCGCCCCGCCCCGCGAGGAGAGACGCCATGTCCCTGTTCATTCCGGATTTCGACGACTCCGTGGTCGTCCGGGCCGCCGACGCCGAGGTCATCCGGTCGGCGCCCGACTCCACCAACCGGCTGCTCGTCGACAGCGACGCGGTCGGCGGGGCGCTGTCCAGCATGCGCGTGACCCTCGGCAAGGGCGCGAACGGCGCCCGCCCGCACCACCACGGCCGGTCGGCCGAGATGTTCTACATCCTGGACGGGACGGCCCAGCTGCTCGCGGGCGAGCGGGTCGTCACCGCCGAGCGCGGCGACGTGGTGATCGTGCCGCCCGGGCAGCAGCACGCCTTCGCCGCCGCGCCCGGGGAGATCGCCGACATGCTGGTCATCATCACGCCCGGCGTGGAGCGGTTCGAGTACTTCCGTCACCTGGAGCGCATCCGGTACGGAAAGGTGCCTCCGGAAAGCCTTCTGGAGGTGCAGGAGCTGTACGACAGCCACTTCGGCACGAGCGAGATCTGGAATGCCACGCGCGGTCAATGACACACTTCATACAGTGGGTGTCCTCCCCCTTTTCTTCCCGAATTGTTAGGCTCGTGGTTTCGCCCGCCGCTGGCGGCTTTGTAGTCCCCTGTACCGACGAGGAGCACCCGTGACCCAGACGAGCGAGAGCGTCACCTGGCTGACCCAGGCGGCGTACGACCAGCTGAAGGCCGAGCTGGACTACCTCTCTGGTCCCGCACGCACGGAGATCGCCACCAAGATCGCAGCCGCCCGCGAGGAGGGCGACCTGCGCGAGAACGGCGGTTACCACGCGGCCAAGGAGGAGCAGGGCAAGCAGGAGCTCCGGGTCCGGCAGCTGACGCAGCTCCTGGAGAACGCCAAGGTCGGGACGGCTCCCGCCTCCGACGGTGTGGTGGCTCCGGGCACGCTCGTCAAGATCGCCTTCGACGGCGACGAGGACGACACCATGGAGTTCCTGCTGGCCTCCCGCGAGTACGCGTCCTCGGAGTTCGAGACGTACTCCCCCCAGTCCCCGCTGGGCAGCGGGGTGCTGAACAAGAAGATCGGCGAGGACGCCGAGTACGAACTGCCGAACGGCAAGAAGGCCACCGTCAAGATCCTTGACGTCAAGCCCTTCACCGGCTGATCACCCCCGCGCGAAAAGACGTACGTACGGGAGCCCCCGCCTGCGGACCACGGTCCGGGCGGGGGCTCCCGTACGTCCGGGGCTCAGGCCGTCGCCGAGCGGTACTTACGGACCGCGAGGGTCCGGAAGACCACGATGATCAGCACCGACCACACCACCGACGCGATGATCGGGTGCTGCATCGGCCAGGCCGCCGGCGCCTCGTACCCGGGCGGGAAGTTGCCGAACAGCCCGCGGGCCGCCTGGACGGTCGCGCTGAAGGGGTTCCACTCCGCGATGTGCCGCAGGAACGGCGGCATGTTCTCGGAGGGGACGAAGGCGTTCGAGATGAACGTCAGCGGGAACAGCCAGATCAGCCCGCCCGAGGTGGCCGCCTCCGGGGTGCGCACCGACAGGCCGATCAGGGCGCCGATCCAGGAGAAGGCGTATCCGAGCAGGAGCAGCAGGGCGAAGCCGCCCAGCACCTCCAGGGGGCTGGTGTGGGTGCGCCAGCCGACGAGCAGGGCGACCACGGCCAGGACGACCAGGGTGAGGGTGGTCTGGACGAGGTCGGCGAGGGTGCGGCCGGTCAGGACCGCGCCGCGCGCCATGGGCAGTGAGCGGAACCGGTCGATCAGGCCCTTGTGCATGTCGTCCGCGATGCCGGCGCCCGCGCCGGCGGTGGCGAAGGTGACGGTCTGGGCGAAGATGCCGGCCATCAGGAACTCGCGGTAGGCGGCCGGCGAGGTGCTGCCGTCGACGCTGATCGAGCCGCCGAAGACGTAGCTGAAGAGCACGACGAACATCACCGGCTGGATGACCCCGAAGATGATCATCTCGGGGATCCTGGACATGCGGATCAGGTTCCGCTTGGCCATGACCAGGGAGTCGTTGACGCTCTGTACGACGCCGCCGCGCGGCCGGGGTGCGGCGAGCTCCGGGGTCGGGGACATGGTGGTCACTGGGCCGTCTCCTTCGCCGCCTTGTGGGCCTTGCGGCCGTGGCCCTTGGTCCCCGCCTGGCCCTCGCCCGGCTCCTCCCCGGTCAGCGCGGCCGCGTGGCCGGTGAGCGAGATGAAGACGTCGTCGAGGGTCGGGCGGCGCAGGCCGATGTCGTCGATCTCGATGCCCCGGCCGTCCAGCTCGCGGATGACCTCGGCGAGCAGCTTGGCGCCGCCCGCGACCGGCACGGTCAGCTTGCGGGTGTGCTCCTCGACCGTCGCCTCGCCCTTGCCGAAGCCGGCGAGGACGGCCCGCGCCTCGGGCATCCGGTCCCGCTCGTGGACGACGACCTCGACGCGCTCGCCGCCCGTGCGGGCCTTGAGCTGGTCGGAGGTGCCGCGGGCGATGACCTTGCCGTGGTCGACCACGCAGATGTCGTCCGCGAGGTGGTCGGCCTCCTCCAGGTACTGGGTGGTGAGCAGCAGGGTGGTGCCGCCGGCCACGAGTTCCTGGATGACCTCCCACAGCTGCTGGCGGTTGCGGGGGTCGAGGCCGGTGGTCGGCTCGTCCATGAACATCACGGGCGGGCGGACGACGAGGGCGGCCGCGAGGTCGAGGCGGCGGCGCATGCCGCCGGAGTACGTCTTCGCGGTGCGGTCGGCGGCGTCGGCGAGGTTGAAGCGGTCCAGCAGCTCGCCGGCCCGGGCCTTCGCCGCCTTGCTCCTCATCTGGTAGAGCTGGCCGACCATCTGGAGGTTCTCCCGGCCGGTCAGGTACTCGTCCACGGCGGCGAACTGGCCGGAGAGGCCGATGGCGCGGCGGACTTCGTTGGGGTGCTTGAGGACGTCGATCCCGGCGACGACGGCCTTGCCGCTGTCGGGCTGGAGCAGGGTGGTCAGGACGCGCACGGCGGTGGTCTTGCCGGCGCCGTTGGGGCCGAGCAGGCCCAGCACGGTGCCTTCGGGGACATCGAGGTCCACGCCGTCCAGAGCCCGGACATCACCGAAGGTCTTGACCAGACCCTCGGCGTAAATGGCGCCTGGCATATGGGTTCTCCCAGCGGATGGGGCGAGCGCAATCGCCCGCGGTCCTAGGCGGATCCAGGATCGCCGGGCAGGCCGCGCCCGGCCGTACGAAGGATCCACGGGCCGGAAAAACCGTATCGCGTCATGTCGCGTCACACCACGGGAACGCCCGCAACGCCTTGGAACTCCGGCGTCACACGTCCCGCGTGAGCGTCCGCGACTGTCACCGCCGTCACGGTCGTGGTCCGGACCGGCCTCAGCCGACCACCGCGTATCCCGCGCCGTGCAGCGACCGCGCGACCTCGGCGCAGTGCTCCGGGCCCTTGGTCTCCAGGTGCAGTTCCACCTCCACCTCCGTGAGCCCGAGCCGCGGATCGGTCCGTACGTGACTCACGTCCAACACGTTCGCATCCACCACTGACAACACCCCCAGCAGTCCGGCCAGGGCCCCCGGCCGGTCGGCCACGCGCAGCCGCAGCGACAGGTAGCGGCCCGCCGCCACCATGCCGTGCCGCAGGACCCGCTGGAGCAGCAGCGGATCGACGTTCCCGCCGGACAGCACCGCGACCACCGGGCCGTTCCCGTACAGCCCGGGTTCGCTGAGCAGGGCCGCCACCGGGCTGCACCCCGCCGGTTCGACGACCAGCTTGGCCCGCTCCAGGCAGAGCAGCAGCGCGCTGGAGAGGGCGTCCTCGGAGACCGTGCGGACGTCGTCGACGAGCTCGCCGATGATGTGGAAGGGGACGTCTCCGGGGCGGCCGACCTTGATGCCGTCGGCCATCGTCACCGGGTTGTCGATCGAGACCGGGTGCCCGGCCTTCAGCGAGGGCGGGTAGGCGGCCGCGCCCGCCGCCTGGACGCCGATGACCTTCACGTCCGGCCGCAGCGCCTTCACCGCGACCGCCACGCCCGCGGCGAGCCCGCCGCCGCCGATGCCGACCAGGATCGTCCGTACCTCGGGGCACTGCTCCAGGATCTCCAGGCCGACCGTGCCCTGGCCCGCGATGATGTCGCGGTGGTCGAAGGGGTGGATGAACACCGCCCCGGTGCGGTCGGCGTACTCCTGGGCGGCCGCGAGCGTCTCGTCCACGACCTGCCCGTGCATGACCACCTCGGCGCCGTACTCCTGCGTGGCCGCCACCTTCGGCAGCGGCGCCCCGACGGGCATGAACACCGTCGAGCGGACGCCGAGCAGGGAGGACGCCAGCGCGACGCCCTGCGCGTGGTTGCCGGCGCTGGCCGCGACCACCCCGGCGGCGCGCTGCTCGGGGCGCAGGCCCGCGATGCGCACGTATGCGCCGCGCAGCTTGAAGGAACCCGTCCGCTGGAGGTTCTCGCACTTGAGGTGCACCGGGGAACCGGTCAGGGCCGAGAGGTGCCGGCTGCCCTCCATCGCGGTGACCCGGGAGACGCCCGACAGCATCTTCTGGGCCCCCCGGACGTCGTCGAGGATGACCTGGGGGACGGGCGTGGGCACGCGGTAGTTCATGCCGCCAGTCTCGCAGCCCGCGCGGAACCCGGCGGGACGTGTCCGACAGGTCCGGCAGGGGCGAAATCCCGCCAGCCGGAACAGCCTCTCCGGTCGGTTCTGAAGTGCCCGCACGAGTTCTCGTACGAGCCGTACGGGCCGCCGTACGGCCGCGTACTCTGTCCCCCATCCTTGTCCGACCACGCGAAGAGAGCCCACGGCCATGCCCTCCAACCCGGCCAATTCCGATCTGCCCGCGCAGACCGAGGCACCCGCCGGAGCCGGTCTCCTCGACGCGCTCCAGCACCAGGTGGCGGTCTTCGCCCGCCGGGCCGAACAGACCCGCCTGGGCGGGGTCGGCCAGGCCCGCAACTCGATGGACCGCGCCGCGTACCTGCTGCTCAACCGGCTCGACCTGGAAGGCCCGATGGGCGTCAAGGCGCTCGCGTGCGGCATGGGCATCGACTCCTCCACCGTCACCCGCCAGGTCGCGCCGCTGGTCGACAGCGGCCTGGTCAAGCGCACCTCGCACCCCGAGGACGGCCGGGCCGTGGTGCTCGCCCTGTCGCCGCGCGGGCTGGCCCGGCTGGAGGAAGTGCGGTCCTCGCGGCGCGAGCTGATGGCCCGTGTGACCGACGGCTGGAGCGAGGACGAGCGCGAGTCCTTCACCGGACTCCTCACCCGTTTCAACGTCTCGCTGTCCGAGCTGATGGCCGCGGTCGCCGACGCCGGACCCGCCTCCTGAGAACCGGTCGAGGCGGGTGCGTCCCGCCTCTTGACCCGGGTGGTCCCACCGGCCGCAGTATGAGGCTGTGGACCACCGAGCCGGCCCCTACGCGGAGTTCGAGGCCTTCGTCGCGGGCGCGGCGGGGCGGCTGCTGCACGTCGCGGTGCTGCTGACCGCCGAGGCGGACCCGGCGTCGGGCGCCGAGTGCCCCGTCGCGCGCCGGCTCCTCGCGGGGGCGCTGGCGCGGACGTACGCGCACTGGGGGCGGGTGCGCGGCGACGACCCGTACGACGACACCCGCCGGGAGCTGTGCGTCGCTTACGCCCGCACCGCGCGCCGGCATCCCGCCGGTACGGGGATCCTCGCCCGGCTGAGCCCGCCGGAGCGGCTGGTGCTGGTGCTGCGGGTGTACGAGGGGGTCGCGGAGGAGGTCGCCGCGGCGCAGCTGGGGCTGACGCCCGAGCGGGTGCGGGTGCTGTGCAACCGGGCGGTGTCGGCCATGCGGCCGGCCTCCGGCCGGGGTGCGGAGGGCGCCGCATGAGCATGCCGGACCGCAAGGAGATCCAGGTCAGGGAGCTGCTGGAGGGGCCGCATCCGGTGGTCCCGGCCGGGCTGGCGGCGAGCGCCGCCGAGCGCGGGGACCGGCTGCTGCGGCGCCGCCGCGCGGCCGGCCGGTTCGGCTGGACGGTGCTGTTCGCGGCGGTGGCCGTCTTCGCCGTCTGGGCCCTGCTGACCCACCCCTGGACCGTCCCGCCGAGCGGCGTCTCCCCACCCCTGGAGGGCTGGTGACGCCACCGGGCCCAGGGCCCGGCCCGGCGCGGGCCGGGGCCCGCCCGGGCAGCGAGCCCGGGCAGCGGGCCGCGGACCCGGAGCCCGGCCCGGGGTGCGGGCCGGGCGGTGGGGGCTAGCCCAGGGCCTGGGTGAGGTCCGCGAGGAGGTCGTCGGCGTTCTCGATGCCGACGGAGATGCGGACCAGGTCGCCCGGGACCTCCAGGACCGAACCGGCCACCGAGGCGTGGGTCATGCGGCCCGGGTGCTCGATGAGGGACTCGACGCCGCCGAGGGACTCGCCCAGGGTGAACAGCTTGGCGCGGTTGCAGACCTCGACGGCCGCCTCTTCGCCGCCGGCGACCTGGAAGGAGATCATGCCGCCGAAGGAACGCATCTGCTTGGCGGCGATGTCATGGCCCGGGTGGTCGGGCAGGCCCGGGTAGAGGACCTTCGTGACCTTCGGGTGGCGGGTCAGCATGTCGGCGACCTTCGTCGCGTTGTCCGAGTGCCGGTCCATGCGCACGGCCAGCGTCTTGATGCCGCGCAGCACGATCCAGGAGTCGAAGGGACCGGCGACCGCGCCCATCGCGTTCTGGTGGTAGGCCAGTTCCTCGCCGACCGCCGCGTCGGCGGCGATCAGCGCGCCGCCGACCACGTCGGAGTGGCCGCCCATGTACTTGGTCAGCGAGTGCACGACCACGTCCGCGCCGAGCGCGAGGGGCTGCTGGAGGTAGGGGGAGGCGAAGGTGTTGTCGACGACCAGCTTGGCGCCGGCCGACCGCGCGATGTCGGCGACGACGGCGATGTCGGTGATGCCGAGCAGCGGGTTGGAGGGGGTCTCGACCCAGATGACCTTCGTCTTCGGGGTGAGGGCGGCCCGTACGGACGCCGGGTCGGAGGTGTCGGCCACCGACCACTCCACGCCCCAGCGGGAGACGACCTTGGCGAAGAGGCGGAACGTGCCGCCGTACGCGTCGTTCGGGATGACCACGTGGTCGCCCGGGGAGAGCAGCGTACGCAGCAGGCAGTCCTCGGCGGCGAGCCCGGACGCGAAGGCGAGGCCGCGCCGGCCGCCCTCCAGCGCCGCGAGGTTCTCCTCCAGCGCGGTCCGGGTCGGGTTGCCGCTGCGGCTGTACTCGTAACCGCCGCGCAGCCCGCCGACGCCGTCCTGCTTGTAGGTGGACACCTGGTAGATGGGCGGTACGACCGCGCCCGTCAGCGGGTCCGCGGTGTTGCCCGCGTGGATCGCGCGGGTCTCGAAGCTCTGGTGCTCGTGGCTGTCGTCGCTCATGGGCTGATGCTATGCCCCGTCGTCCGGGCATTGGCCTTCGGCCGGGTGCGTCTGGTTCGCTTGGGGCCATGGAGATTCTCTGGATCCTGATCGCGATGGCCATGCTCGTGGTCATCATGGGGCCGTACCTGAGGCGCAGGCGCGCCGGCATCCGCCTCGCCGTCCCCGGCAGCAGCGACGCGGCGGACCCGGAGAACTACGGCTTCGCCCGCCAGGAGCAGCTCGACATCCGCGTCCCCGGGCCCGACGAGGACCTGATGGACGCCCTGGAGAACGTCCGGCGCACCGGGCAGTGGCAGGCGGCCTCGCAGCTGCTGGCCGGGACCCCGAGGCAGGGCGAGCGGCGCTGGCAGCGCGTGCAGGCCTTCGGCGGCGCGGCGGCGCTGGAGCTGGTGGAGCAGCCCGGCACCGGCGCCCCGTGGCTGAAGGCGTGGCGGCTGGAGGCGGAGAAGGACCCGGGCGGCGCGCAGGTGCACGCGGAGCTGCTGGTGCAGCAGGCCTGGCGGGCCTCGGGCGGGGTCGGCTCGGCCGACCACCGGATCATCCTGGAGGAGGCCCGCGAGGCCTGCCGCAAGGCCGCGCTGCTGGCGCCGGGGGACCCGGTCCCGTACATCACGGAGCTCGCGGTCGCGCGGGCGCTGGGGTATTCGGAGGCGGAGTTCGACGCGCTCTGGGCGAAGATCATCGACCGGGCGCCGGAGCACATGGGCGCGCACCTGGCGGCCCTGCACTACTGGTGCGAGAAGTGGCACGGCTCGCGGGAGAAGGCGGACGCGTTCGCGCAGACGGCGGCCGCCCGGGCGCCGCGGGGCTCGCTGCTGGCGGCGCTGCCGCTGTTCGCGGTGTACGAGCACGTCCCGGAGGTGGTGCTGACGAACTTCTGGGGCAGCGCGACCGTGACGCGGGCGGTGGAGGGCGCGCTGTACGCGGTGGGCACCGCGCGCCCGGACGACCCGATGTCGGCGCACGTACGGCACATGCTGCTGTGGTGCCTGGTGCCGATGGGGCGCTGGGCGGAGGCGATGGAGCAGGTGCGCCACGTGGACGGCTACGTGGGCGCGCTGCCGTGGTCCTTCTCGGACGACCCGGCGGAGATGTACGCGGTCTACCGCGCCCTGGCGGTGGCGGGCTACGAGGCGAACGGCGGGTCCCCGGCGACGCTGCCGCTGTGACGCCCCGGCCCCGGCGCCCGGCCCCGGCGAACGGGCTCTGCCGACCCGGCCCCCACGGGGCAAAACCACAGCTCATAGGGTGCGCGTAACAACGCACCAGCCCGTGGGGGGATCTTTCATATGGGCGCAACCTTGCGCGCCGAGCGCGCTCCGGTCCTGCTCGCGGGTTTCCGCCCGCCCGGCCCCGTCCCGCCGGCGGCCCTCGCGGACCAGTCCGAGACCGAACCCCTGCGGAAGCCGGTGCTTGCCCCGTGACCCTCCCGATCCTGCTCGGCGTGCTGCTGCTCGGCGCGCTGCTGCTCGCCGGCGCCGTGTACGCGCTGCGCGGCCTCCGCCCGGTCCGGGCCGTCATCGGGGCCGGCGAGGCCGCAGAGGCCGCCGGGGCCGACGAGGCCGACCTGAAGTCCCGCCGGGCGGCGGAGGTGGTCGCGCTGGGCTTCGTACCGGAGGCGGAGCTCGACACCGCCCACCCGGCGCCCGTACCGGCGGAGCGGACCGCGGTCCTCGCGGCGCTGGCCGACGGGGACTGGGAGGTCGGCGCCGCCTACCTGAAGGCGGCCGGCCGGGACTGGGAGGAGCGCTGGCTGCGCGTGCGCGTGCTGGCCGGGGCGGCCGCCGGGGACGACGGCTGGCTCCGGGCCTGGCGCGAGGCCAAGCCCTCCCACCCGGCGCTCGCGCTGGTCGCCGCCGACACGGCCGTGGTGGTGGCGTGGAACGCGCGCGGCGAGGGGGCGGCCGGCGACATCGCCGAGGAGCGCCTCCGGACCTTCCACGACCTGCTGGAGAAGGCGAAGGCGGCCGCCCGCGAGGCCCAGCGGGTGGCGGACCCCGCGGACCCGGTCCCGTACATGGTCGAGCAGTCCGTCGGCATCGGCCTGGGCTACCCGCACGAGGACTACGAGCGGCTGTGGGCTCAGATCACGGCGCGCGGCCCGAAGGTGCTGACGGCGCACACGCACGCCCTCCAGTACTGGTGCGAGAAGTGGCACGGCTCCCACGAGCTGGCGCTGTCCTTCGCCCGGGAGTCGGCGGCCGCCGGCGAGCCGGGCGAACTGCTGACGCTGCTCCCGCTCCTCGCCTACTTCGAGCAGGACGCGCACGACCCGGAGCTGACCGCGGAGGTGTTCTACAAGGCGCCGGAGATCCGCGAGGCGGTGGACGCGGCGCTCGCCGACCTCGCGGCGGCCGACCCGGACGACCCGCGGGCCGTGCGGATGCGGCACATGCTGGCGTACCTGCTGTTCTGGCAGGACCGGGACGCGGCGGCCGTCGAGCAGTTCCGGCACGTCGACGGGCACATCGGGGCGCCGCCGTGGTCGTACGCGGCCAGCCCGAGGTCCCGGTACGTGTACGCGCGGGACTGGGCGGTACGGGTCACCGCGTTGGGCTGAGCGGACGGTCCGGGGAATCCCGGGCCGCCGTCTCCCGTTAACGGGAGACCACTAGGAGGGAATCATGTTCTCGTACCGCCGCACGCCCGAGCTCCCCACCCGCGAGGAGGCCCTGACGGGCCGCGCGACCCCCCTGTTCGACCTCCCCGCCGTGCACACCGTCCTGGGCAACCCCCTCGCCGGCCCGTACCCGGCCGGGCTGCAGGTCGCGGACTTCGGCCTGGGCTGTTTCTGGGGCGCTGAGCGCAAGTTCTGGGAGACCCCCGGGGTGTGGACGACGCTGGCCGGCTACCAGGGCGGCTTCACCGAGAACCCGACCTACGAGGAGGTCTGCTCCGGCATGACCGGCCACACGGAGGTCGTCCGCGTGGTCTTCGACCCGGAGCTGGTCCCGTACGCCACCCTGCTGAAGCTGTTCTGGGAGTCCCACAACCCGACCCAGGGCTTCCGCCAGGGCAACGACGTGGGCACCCAGTACCGCTCGGCGGTCTACACCCACTCCCCCGCCCAGCAGGCGGAGGCCGAGGCCTCCCGCGCGGCCTACCAGCGCGTCCTCACCGGCGCGGGCCACGGGGAGATCACCACGGCGGTCCTCCCGGCCGCGGAGCGCCCCTTCTGGCCGGCGGAGGCCTACCACCAGCAGTACCTCGACAAGAACCCCGCGGGCTACTGCGGCATCGGCGGCACGGGCGTCTCCTGCCCGATCGGCGTGGCCCAGGCGCCGGCGGCCGAGTGAGGTGACGCGCCCCCGCCCCGCCCACTCTTCGGTGGGCGGGGCGGGTGCGGGGCGGTGTGCGGGGCGCCGGGGGTCAGATCGTCGAGGCGTCGATGACGAAGCGGTAGCGGACGTCGCTCGCCAGGACGCGCTCGTAGGCCTCGTTGACCTCGTCGGCGCGGATCAGCTCGATCTCCGAGCCGAGGCCGTGCTCGGCGCAGAAGTCCAGCATCTCCTGGGTCTCGGCGATGCCGCCGATCATCGAGCCGGCCAGGGTCTTGCGGCCGCCGATCACGGAGAACAGGTTCAGCGCGACCGGCTCCTCCGGGGCGCCCACGTTGACCAGCGCGCCGTCCACCCGCAGCAGGCCCAGGTACGCGCCCAGGTCCAGCGGCGCGGAGACCGTCGACAGGATCAGGTCGAAGCTGCCGGCGAGCTTCTCGAAGGTGGTCTCGTCGCTCGTGGCGTAGTAGTGCGAGGCGCCCAGCTTCAGGCCGTCCTCGCGCTTGCGCAGCGACTGCGACAGGACGGTGACCTCCGCGCCCAGGGCGTGCGCGATCTTCACGCCCATGTGGCCGAGGCCGCCCAGGCCGACCACCGCGACCTTCTTGCCCGGGCCCGCCTGCCAGTGCTTCAGCGGCGAGTAGAGGGTGATGCCCGCGCACAGCAGCGGGGCGGCGACGTCGAGGGCGAGGCCGTCGGGTATGCGGACGGTGTAGTTCTCGTCGACGACGATGTGCGACGAGTAGCCGCCGTACGTGCGCTCGCCCTGACGGTCGACGGCGTTGTAG
Source organism: Streptomyces goshikiensis (assembly GCF_014650555.1). Classification (GTDB taxonomy): domain Bacteria; phylum Actinomycetota; class Actinomycetes; order Streptomycetales; family Streptomycetaceae; genus Streptomyces; species Streptomyces goshikiensis. The sequence continues at coordinate 784,547 of NZ_BMVE01000001.1, forward strand.
GTGCCGGTGATGCCCTCGACGCAGTACTGCTCCTGCCCGGCCAGGCAGTACTCGCACGTCCGGCAGGTGTCGACGATGCAGCCGACGCCGACCCGGTCGCCGACCGCGAACCGCGTGACCTCCGGCCCGACTTCGGCGACGACACCGGCGATCTCGTGCCCCGGGACCATCGGGTACAGGCCCTCGCCCCAGCCGTCGCGGACCTGGTGGATGTCGGAGTGGCAGATGCCGGCGTACTTGATGTCGATGAGCACGTCGTGCGCGCCGACCGGCCGGCGCGGCACGGTGGTGCGCTCCAGCGGGGCCTTCGCGGCCGGTGCGGCGTAGGCGGCGACCTGGGTGACGGTCATGGGGGTGCTCCTCGGGGTGTGGCCATGGGTGGTGCCGTGCCAACGATGCCCGGCCCCGGGCGGGCTTCCCAGACCCCTGTCCTGCCTATGACCGGCGTTCCTACCACTGGCGGGGTCAGGAACAAGCCGCCGCGGGCCATCCCGGGCCGGGGATAATCGGGGCATGGACCAGCGTGATCAGCGAGCCGAACTGGGCGAGTTCCTCCGCTCCCGCCGGGCGCGGCTGCGCCCCGAGGACGTGGGCCTGCCGGACTACGGGCGCCACCGCCGGGTGCCCGGGCTGCGCCGGGAGGAGCTGGCCCAGCTGGCGGGGGTCTCCGTCGCGTACTACACGCGGCTGGAGCAGGGCCACGGCCAGAACGTGTCGGCGGAGGTCCTGGACTCGATCGCGCGGGCGCTGCGCCTGGACGGCACGGAGTCGGCGCACCTGACCCACCTGGCGAGCCCGCGCACCCGGATGCGCCGCCCCTACGCCCGGACGGAACAGGTCCGGCCGGAGCTGCGGGCCCTCATGGACGCGATGGAGGGCGTACCGGCGTACCTGGTGGGGCGGCGGCTGGACGTCATCGCCTGGAACGGGCTGGGCGCGGCGGTCTTCGGGGACTTCGGCGCGCTGCCGCCGCAGGAGCGCAACCTCGTCCGGCAGGTGTTCCTGGACGAGGCGATGGGAGAGCTGTACCGGGACTGGGAGTGCCGGGCCTGCCAGGTGGTGAGCAATCTGCGGATCTACGCCGGCCGGCACGCGGAGGACGAGCAGCTGTCGGCGCTGGTCGGGGAGCTGTCGGTGAAGAGCCAGCGGTTCCGCGAGCTGTGGGCGGCGCACACGCTGGCGGACAACAAGACGCGCGGGGTGATGGAGCTGCGGCACCCGGTGGTGGGCGAGCTGGACCTGGCCTTCGAGACCCTGGCCCTGCCCGACGGCTCGGCGCAGTCCCTGGTCGCCTTCCACGCGCCCCCGGGCTCCCCCTCGGCGGACGCCCTGCGCCTGCTGGCCTCCTGGTCGGCGCCGGCGGCCGGCTCCGCCTCCTCGGGCTCCTCGGCCTCCTCCGGCGCCTCGGAACAGCCCGCCGGGCGCGCGACGAAGCCCCCCGGCTCCGGCCCCGTCAGGGCCTGAGCCGGAACACCGCCCGCCAGGCGCCCGCTTCGGCGCCGGAGGGCGGCGCGGCCACCCGGAAACGACGGACGGCGGGGACCCCCAGGGGGTCCCCGCCGTCACCGCTCACGGATGGTGTCAGGCGGCCGAGCCGGCCTTCCAGTCCGCCCAGCTCAGGTTCCAGCCGTTGAGGCCGTTCTCCGGCTTGATGGTCTTGTCCGGGGAGTTCACCACGGTGACCACGTCGCCGATGAGCGAGTTGTCGAAGAACCACGCGGCGGGCTGGCTCGGGTCGTTCGCGCCCTGCTTGTCGTTCAGGCCGACGCAGCCGTGGCTGGTGTTGGCCGAGCCGAACACCGAGTCGGGGCCCCAGTAGTTGCCGTGGATGAAGGTGCCGGAGTTCGACAGCCGCATCGCGTGCGGGACGTCCTTGATGTCGTACTCGCCCTTGCCGTCACCGTCGGTGAAGCCGACCGTGGCGCCGTTCATCCGGGTCTCCTTGAACTTCTCGGAGATCACCATCTGGCCGTTGTACGTCGGGTTCGCCGGGGAGCCCGCCGAGATCGGGATGGTCTTGAGGACCGCGCCGTCCCGGGTGACGGTCATCTTCTTCGTCTTCGCGTCGACCGTGGAGACCTGGCTCCGGCCGATCTTGAAGTTGACCGTCTTGTTCTGGACGCCCGCGATGCCCGGCGCGCCCTGCACGCCCTGGAGCGCGAGCTTCAGGGTGACGGTGGAGTTCGCCTTCCAGTACTCCTCCGGGCGGAAGTCCAGACGCTGCTCGCCGAACCAGTGGCCCACGACCTCCTGGCCGCTGCTGGAGGAGACGTTGATGGCCGCCTGGACGGCCTTCTTGTCCTTGATCGGCTTGTTGAACGTGATCGAGACCGGCATGCCCACGCCGACGGTCTGATCGGCCTCCGGCACGAACGAGCCGACGAAGGTGTTCTCCGGGGAGAGGGTGGTGAAGGAGGCGTTCTCGTGCGCCTCCTTGCCCTCGGTGTCCTTCGCGGTCGCCGACAGGGCGTACTTCGTGGAGCGCTTCAGCGCGGCGTCCGGCTTCCAGGTCTTTCCGTCGGCGGCTATCTTGCCGGTCACGGCGGCGCCTTCGGAGGTCTTCAGCTCGACCTGGGTGAGCGTGCCGTCGGTGACCGCGACGGTCGTGCCCTCGTTCAGCGCGATGTTGGTCGCGCCGTCCTTGGGGGTGATGACTATCTTCGCCTTCGAGGCGTCCTTGGCCGCCGCGGCGTCGACCTCCGCCTGGGACTTGGCGGTCGCCTCGCCGGCGCCCTTCGGGTCGTCTCCGCCGCCGTCGCACGCCGAAAGCACCAGCACGCCACCGAGTACGGCGGAGATGGCCACGAGGGACCTCCTCCGTCGCTTGCTGTCCGTCCTCACACGTCACTCCATCGTTGCCGGAACCCCGAGAGCCCCCGGCTCGCGCCGGAAGGCATCCCCACCCGGCAGGGGGGTGCACCCCCCTGCCTCGTCCGACGACGCATGATCGGCCCGGGCCGGTTCCACATCCCGTTCGAATGTGGGCCACCGCACGGTCAGGCGTTGTCGGTCTCTTCTTCTTCCCCATCTTCCCCGTCCATGTCCCACTCCATGGACTCGGGGTCGTATTCGACGGGCTCGCTGCTCCAGGAGGCCTGTACGAGCTCCACTCCGGGGATGCCCGCGACCAGGTCAGTGGGGTCGATCAGGTAGGCGAGGGCCTCCGATTCGTCCTGCCGGACGGCGGACCCGGCGTGGCCGCGCTCCTCGTCGGGCATGAACTCGTCGGCCTTGATGTGTTCCAGCGCCGCTCCGGTGAGTGCCTCAGCGTCAGGCACCTCAAGCACCAAATCAACCTGGAGACGGACAAATCGTGATGCTTCAGAAGGGTTCATACAACGGAGCGTAAGCCCGTGGGACCCCCGACTTTCCCGCGACCCGCCCCTTTGCTTAGCATCACCGCACACGGCCAATTCGCTGCTGCACCAAGGGGGATCGCACGTGTCCGCACGTCGACCGCTGCTCACCGCTCTGGGAGCGACCAGCCTCCTCGCCGCCCTCTGGTTCGTCCCCTCGGCGAACGCCACCGCCCCCGGGGACGCCGATACGCACACCACTTTGAACGCGCTGACCACCCAGACCCTGGACGCCCCCGCCAACGATCCCGTCACCGCCCCCGCCGCCGGACCCGCCACGGATCCCGCCGCCGAGCCCGCCACCGATCCCACTGCCGGACCCGTCACGGATCCCGTAGCCGATCCCGTCACCGCCCCCGCCACCGATCCCGTCTCCGGGCCCGGCGCACCGGAGCCGCACCCCGCGAGCGCGACCACGCTCGCGCTCGCCGACACCGGCGGGGTGGACACCACCCCGTACCTGCTGGGCGGCACGCTCTGCCTGGGCCTCGGCGCCGGGTTCGTGGCGTTCTCGGTACGCCGCTCCCAGGCCGGATAGCGGCCCGCGCGGGTCCCCGTACACGAAGGAAGGGCCGCCCCCGGGGATGATCCCGGGGGCGGCCCTTTCCAGCGTCACGGGGCCGCTCAGGCGAGCGGGCCCGTCACCGGCTCGACGGCGGCGAGCAGCCCGCCCGAGCGGACGAACTCGTCGGCGGCCGCCAGGTCGGGGGCGAGGAAACGATCCGGCCCGGGACCCTGCACACCGGCCGCGCGGGCCGCCGCGATGGCCGCGAGGCTCGCCGGGGCCGCGGTGAGCCCGTGCCGCAGCTCGATGGCGCGGGTGGCCGCGTACAGCTCGATGGCGATGATCCGCGTCAGGTTGTCGACGGCGGTACGGAGCTTGCGCGCCGCCGACCACCCCATGGAGACGTGGTCCTCCTGCATGGCGGAGGAGGGGATCGAGTCGGCGGAGGCCGGCACCGCGAGCCGCTTCATCTCGCTGACCAGGGCGGCCTGCGTGTACTGGGCGATCATCAGGCCGGAGTCCACGCCGGCGTCGTCCGCGAGGAACGGCGGCAGGCCGTGCGAGCGGTTCTTGTCGAGCAGGCGGTCGGTGCGGCGCTCGGCGATCGAGCCGAGGTCGGCGGCCGCGATGGCCAGGAAGTCCAGGACGTACGCGACCGGCGCGCCGTGGAAGTTGCCGTTGGACTCCACGCGGCCGTCGGGCAGCACGACCGGGTTGTCGACGGCGGCGGCCAGCTCGCGCGAGGCGACCAGGGCGGCGTGCGCCATGGTGTCGCGGCCGGCGCCGGCGACCTGGGGGGCGCAGCGCACCGAGTAGGCGTCCTGCACGCGCGGCGCGGTCTCCTCCTGGAAGTGGCGGACGAGCCCGGAGCCCTTCAGGACGGCGGCCATGTTGGCGGCGGAGGCCCCCTGGCCGGGGTGCGGCCGGATGGCGTGCAGCTCGGGCTGGAGCACCTTCTCCGTACCGAGCAGCGCCTCCAGGGTCAGCGCGGCGGTGATGTCGGCGGACGTGTAGAGCTTGCCGAGGTCGGCGAGGGCCATGATCAGCATGCCGAGCATGCCGTCGGTGCCGTTGAGGAGGGCCAGGCCCTCCTTCTCGCGCAGCTCGACGGGCTCGATGCCGGCCTCGGCGAGCAGTTCCCCGGCGGGCCGGACGACCCCGTCCGGGCCCTCGGCGTCGCCCTCGCCCATGAGCGCGAGCGCGCAGTGGGAGAGCGGCGCGAGGTCGCCGGAGCAGCCGAGCGAGCCGTACTCGTGCACGACCGGCGTGATGCCGGCGTTGAGCACGTCGGCCATGGTCTGGGCGACGGACGGGCGCACGCCGGTGTGACCGGAGGCGACGGTCTTCAGGCGCAGGAACATCAGGGCGCGCACGACCTCCCGCTCGACGCGCGGGCCCATGCCGGCGGCGTGCGAGCGGACGATGTTGCGCTGGAGCTGGGCGCGCAGCTCGGGGCTGATGTGCCGGGAGGCGAGGGCGCCGAACCCGGTGGACACCCCGTAGACCGGCTCGGGCTTGGCCGCCAGTGCGTCGACGATCCCGCGGGCGCGGGCCAGGGCGTCGAGCGCCTCGCCGGACAGCTCGACGCGCGCGTTGCCGCGGGCGACGGCGATGACATCCTCGGCGGTGGTCCCGGACGTCCCCACCACGACAGTGTGCATATCCATATTCAGCACCCTACGGACTGAATCGCTTCATGTCACTAGCCAGCCTCAGGCACGGCCGCGGAAGCGGCGCCGCTCGCCCGCGCCTTCCTGGGCGGCGTCGGCGAGGCGTACGACGGCGGTGTCCCGGCCCGCCACGACCGGCTGGACGCAGCGCGCGGCCTTCGCCTTGTACTGGGCGGCGTCGGCCAGCCGGAACAGCCGCCGGGAGGACTTCACCACTCCGATCGGGTCCCCGGTGGAGGCCACCCCGCAGGCCACGCCCTCGCCCAGCTCCAGTCCGGCGGCGCGCAGGCACACCTCCTCGGTGACGCGCACCACCTCGTCGGCGGACGGCCCGACGCTCACCAGACAGAACTCGTCCCCGCCGAGCCGGGCCACGAGCGCGCCGGGCAGCATCGCGCCGCACAGGCTCAGAACGGACCCGAACCGCTCCAGCAGCCGGTCCCCCATGGCGTGCCCGAGGGTGTCGTTGACCTTCTTGAGCCCGTTCAGATCACATACGACGAGGCTCACGACGACCCCCGAGCGCCGGTGCTCCTCCAGGGCCTCGTCCAGCCGCATGTCGACGGCGCGCCGGTTGGCGAGCCCGGTCAGGGGATCCGTGAAGGCGAGCCGCCGGGCCTCTTCGAGCCGTTCGTTCTGCGCGAGCCCCGCCGCGACCACGGCGGCCAGCACGGTCGCGAATTCGGCATCGTCCTCGTCGAACCCGGGCAGCCCCTGATCGCGCGCGACGTACAGCTCCCCCCAGGCCCGTCCGCTGAGCACGATCGGCGCGACCACGCAGCTCCCGCGCCCCCGCCGCCGCAGCGCCTCGCCGCGCCGGCCGGCGCCCGCGCCCACCACCCACGCGTGGGGCCCGCCGCCGCCGACCCAGCGCTCGTGGAGGAACTCGGCGATCTCGGGGAAGTCGTGCACGGGATACGACTCGTCCTCGGGGAACTCCTCCTCGCCCGGGCGGCGCTCCCCCTCGTTGACGAGCACCCGGAGCCGGCCGCGTTCGCGCTCCCAGGCGGAGATCGCGGCGAACGACCCGTCCATGGCCAGCCGCGCCCCGCGCGCGGCCGCGCGCACGCTGTCCCGCGGCGCGCAGGCGGCCGCCATGGCCTGCGCGAGCTCCACGACGGCCCGCAGCCGCCCGTCGACTCCCATCACCCCAGGTTAGGGAGTTTCCCCGCTTCCGCCCCCGGACCACGGGGGCGGAAAGCGCGAGCCGCGGTGGCGGCTACATGCCCGGCCACTCCGGGCGGCGCTTCTCGTTGAACGCGGCCACGCCCTCCGCCCGGTCGGCGGAGAAGGCGACCGTGCGCCAGGCCGCGTCCTCGATCTCCAGGCCGGCGGCCAGGTCCATGCCGTGGCCCAGGCGCAGCGCCCGCTTGGCGGCCCGCAGGCCCACCGGGGAGTTCGCCGCCATCCGCCCGGCCAGGGCGAGGGCCGCCTCGCGGTCCGTGCCCGCCGCCACCACCGAGTCCACCAGGCCCAGCGCCAGCGCCTCGGCCGCCTCCACCCGCCGCGCCGTGAAGATCAGCTCCGCGGCCCGCGCCGCGCCCACGCGCCGCGGCAGCAGCTGCGTACCGCCACCGCCCGGGATGACACCGACCGAGACCTCCGGCAGGCCCACGACCGCCGTCTCGTCGGCCACGATCACGTCACACGCCAGCGCCAGCTCGAAGCCGCCGCCCAGCGCGAACCCGTGCACCGCCGCGATCGTCGGCATCGGCAGCTCCAGCACGCCCCCGTACGCGCCCCGCGTGGTCGGCCGCTGCCGCACCAGCTCCGCGTCCGACAGCGAGTTCCGCTCCTTGAGGTCCGCGCCGACGCAGAACGCCCGCTCCGCGGTCGAGGACACCACGACCACCCGCACCGACGCGTCCGCCGCGAGCGAGGCGCACGCCGAACCGATGGCCCGCGCCATCTGCGTCGACACCGCGTTCATCGCCTTCGGCCGGTCCAGGACCAGCTCGGCGACCCCGCCGTCATGCCGGCGCACTGCCACGAACTCCGATACCTCAGGCACAGCGGACCCTCCCGGTTAACGAACGTTACCCGGGGATCTTAGGCTTCCGGCGCGTCAGCGACCAGGGCTCCACGACGCCCAGGCCGCGTACCGGGCGCTGCCACATCGGCTGGAGCGCGAAGCGGTACGCGCCGCCACCCTCCTCCGACTCGGCTTCCTTCTCCGACACCGGCGCCGCGCCGGTGCGGCCCAGTTCCTCGGCCATCGCCCCGTCCACCAGCACCGCGTCCTTCGGCGCTATCGACGTCAGCCGCGAGGCCAGGTTCACCGTGGTCCCGAAGACATCGCCCATCCGGGTCGTCACTGTCCCGAAGGCGATGCCGACGCGCAGCTCCGGCATCTGCGGGTCGGCCTCCATCGTCTCGATCAGCCGCAGCGCGATCTCCGCCGCCGTGCCCGCGTCGTCGGCGCAGTACAGGACCTCGTCGCCGAGGGTCTTGATCAGCCGGCCGCCGTGCGCCGCCACCAGGTCCGCCGCCGTCGTCTCGAAGGCCTCGACGAGCTCGCCGAGCTCCTCCTCCTCCAGCCGCCGGGTCAGCCGGGTGAAGCCCACCAGGTCCGCAAAGCCCACCGCGAGCCGCCGGTCGACCATCTCCTCGTCGTCCGCGACCTGCACGACCCGCCCGGTCGCGGCCGCCAGCTGGCGCCGCCACACGTAGACGAGGAACTCCTCCAGCTCGGGCAGCAGCAGCTCGACCAGCGGGTACGTGACCTCCGTACGGGTCATCCCCGGCTCCGGCGGCTCCGTCAGGCCCTCCAGGAAGGAATCGATCTGCCATTCGGCCAACCGGGCGGTGGTCTGCCCCGTGGAGCGCGCCACCTGGACCGCCATCGGCTCGCTCAGCAGCCCCGCCTCGACCAGGCCGGCGAGGCGGCGCAGTGCCAGTACGTCCGCCTCCGTGAGGGCCTTGGCCTGGCCGATGTCCGCGAAGCCCATCGCCCGCCAGAAGCGGGAGGCGAGCTCCATCGAGACCCCGGCGCTGCGGGCCGCCTGGAACGGCGTGTAGCGGCGCTCGGCGCCCAGGATGAGCTGCTCCAGGCGGATGGCGAGCGGGTCGGCCGTGGGCTGGGCGGTGTGGTCGACCTCGTGGTGCGGGGTGTGCTGGTCCCGCCCGATCGGCGTCCCGGTACCCGCGCCCCCGCCCGTACCGGCGCCGGTCGGCCCGGTGGGTCCGGCCGGCCCGGTGGGTCCGCCGGGGCCGGAGCCCCCTCCGGACGACGCGCTGGACGTAGAGTCGTCGACGGTCAAGGGCCGCCTCCTGTCCATTCCGTGCGCACTGCCGAACCGGGTGATCGCCGGGAAGGCCGGGATCGCCTAAACCATACGGCAGGTGTGCCGTAGCTCACTCCCCGGTCCGGTTCCCCGGCCCGCTCCCCGTCAGCCGCTACCGCACCGACCGCAGGTGGATGACGTCCCCGGCGCCCACGGGCTCCCGCTCCCCGTCGGCCGTCCTGACGACGAGCCGTCCGTCCGCGTCCACCGCCTCGGCCGTTCCGGTGAGCCGGCGGCCGCCGGGCAGCTCCGCCCGTACGTGGCGGCCGAGGGTGGCGCAGCCCGCCGCGTACGTCTCCTGGAGGCCGCTGGCGGCCGGGTCGCCGCCGGCGGCGCGCCACTCGCCGTACCACTCCTCCAGGGACCGCAGCACGGCCTTCAGCAGCGGCTCCCGGTCCGTGACGGAGGCCTTCGCCAGGGCCAGCGACCCGGCCTCTGGCACCGGCAGCTCGGCGTCGGTCAGCGTGACGTTGAGCCCGATGCCGAGGACGACGCCGTCACCGACCCGCTCGGCGAGGATCCCGCCGGTCTTGCGCTCTTCGCCGTCCACGATGACCAGCAGGTCGTTGGGCCACTTGAGCGCGGTGTCCACGCCCGCCGCCCGGGACAGCCCGGTCGCGGCGGCCACCCCGGCGAGGAGGGTCAGCCAGCCCCACCGCTCCTGCGGGACGGCCGCGCCCGGCTTGAGCAGGACGGAGAAGAACAGCCCCGACCGGGCCGGGGCCACCCAGCTCCGGTCGAGCCGGCCGCGCCCGGCGGTCTGCTCCTCGGCGACGAGCACGGCCCCCTCGGGCAGCTCCGCGGCGCGGGCGGCGAGGTCGCTGTTGGTGGACCCGGTCGAGGGGACCACCTCCACGGAGGTCCACAGCCCCCCGTCGGTCACCAGGGCCCGCCGCAGCGCGGCGGCGTTCAGCGGCGGCCGGTCGAGGCTCGACCAGTGGCCTGCGGAAGCGTCTGACGGCATCAAAGTTCCCCTTGCCTGGATGCCCGGCCCCGGGCCGGGCGCAAGCGCGTCTTCTCCGGCGAAACGGGCAGTGAAGTTCCGCGACAACCCTACCGACGCGCGGCCCGCGCGGCCGTCACGGACGCGATGCGACGCGACCGCCGGCCGGCGCGCGGCGCGACACGCCCCTAGGCAAGGCGGCGGGGCCAAGCAAGGCACTTCAGGTGTGTCAAACGCCGCACTGTCGAGCGCCCTGCCCGCCGATACGCTACGCACCAGTAGCCAGCAGTAGTCATTCAATTGACCAGGCAGTTGACGACACCACGCAGGGAGCCGCGACCCCGATGTCACAACCCTCAGAGCCGATCGACACGCACACGACCGCGGGCAAGATCGCGGACTTGCAGCGCCGCATCGACGAAGCCACCCACGCCGGTTCCGCACGGGCGGTGGAGAAGCAGCACGCCAAGGGCAAGCTGACGGCGCGTGAGCGGGTGGCGCTGCTGCTGGACGAGGGGTCGTTCGTCGAGCTGGACGAGTTCGCCCGGCACCGCTCCACCAACTTCGGGCTGGAGAAGACCCGCCCCTACGGTGACGGCGTCGTCACCGGCTACGGCACGGTCGACGGCCGCCCGGTCGCGGTGTTCTCGCAGGACTTCACCGTCTTCGGCGGCGCCCTCGGCGAGGTCTACGGCCAGAAGATCATGAAGGTCATGGACTTCGCGCTGAAGACCGGCTGCCCGCTCGTCGGCATCAACGACTCCGGCGGCGCCCGCATCCAGGAGGGCGTCAGCGCGCTGGGCATGTACGGCGAGATCTTCCGCCGCAACGTCCACGCCTCCGGGGTCATCCCGCAGATCAGCCTGGTCGTGGGCCCCTGCGCGGGCGGCGCGGTGTACTCCCCCGCGATCACCGACTTCACCGTGATGGTCGACCAGACCTCGCACATGTTCATCACCGGCCCGGACGTCATCAAGACGGTCACCGGCGAGGACGTGGGCTTCGAGGAGCTGGGCGGCGCCCGCACCCACAACTCCACCTCCGGCGTCGCCCACCACATGGCCGGCGACGAGAAGGACGCCATCGAGTACGTCAAGTCCCTGCTCGCGTACCTGCCGTCGAACAACCTCTCGGAGCCGCCCGCCTTCCCGGAGGACGCGGACACCGAGGTCACCGACACCGACCGCGAGCTCGACGTCCTCATCCCGGACAGCGCGAACCAGCCGTACGACATGCACACCGTGATCGAGCACGTGCTCGACGACGGGGAGTTCCTGGAGACGCAGTCGCTGTTCGCGCCGAACATCCTGACCGGCTTCGGCCGCGTCGAGGGGCACCCGGTGGGCATCGTCGCCAACCAGCCGATGCAGTTCGCCGGCTGCCTGGACATCAACGCCTCGGAGAAGGCCGCCCGGTTCGTCCGCACGTGCGACGCCTTCAACGTGCCGGTGCTGACCTTCGTCGACGTCCCGGGCTTCCTGCCCGGCACCGACCAGGAGTACAACGGAATCATCCGGCGCGGCGCGAAGCTCATCTACGCCTACGCCGAGGCCACCGTTCCGCTGATCACCGTCATCACCCGCAAGGCCTTCGGCGGCGCGTACGACGTCATGGGCTCCAAGCACCTCGGCGCGGACCTGAACCTGGCCTGGCCGACCGCGCAGATCGCCGTCATGGGCGCACAGGGCGCGGTGAACATCCTGCACCGCCGCGCGATCGCCGAGGCGGAGGAGGCGGGCAACGCCGAGGAGACCCGGGCCCGGCTCATCACCGAGTACGAGGACGCCCTGCTCAACCCGTACACGGCCGCCGAGCGCGGTTACATCGACGCGGTGACCATGCCGTCCGAGACCCGCGCGCACGTGGTGAAGGGGCTGCGCCAGCTCCGCACCAAGCGCGAGTCGCTGCCCCCGAAGAAGCACGGCAACATCCCCCTGTAGGAGGTCAGTCCTGTGGTGATCAAGGTCGTCAAGGGGAACCCGACCCCGGAGGAGCTGGCCGCCGCACTGGCGGTGGTCCAGGCGCGCGCGGCGGCGCTGGCCTCGGCGCCGTCGGGCGCGCCCCCGGTGGCGGACGAGTGGGCGGCGCCGTCCCGCGTGGCCCGGCGGCACCTGCCGCAGCCGGGGCCGCGCGCGTGGGGGCGTACGTACTGGCCCGCGTAGGGAAGATGGCGTGAACGGACGGTGGCGCCTGAGTACTCGTACTCAGGCGCCACGGCCGCCGCGGGGTCAGGATCGGGGCATGCTCTGGTCTGATCCCAAGGACGAGCCGCCCCAGGACATGCGCGACGCGCAGGCCATGCTCCGGCGGCTGATCGTGGTGCTCGCGCTCGCCATGCTCGTGGTGGTGTACGTCCTCGGCGTCGGCTTCTGAGCCCGGCCGGGCGGCCGCGGAGGGGCCCCTACGATGGCTCCCATGACTGCCGAACCCCGCGCCCTCGTCCTCGCCTCCGCCTCGCCCGCCCGGCTGAACCTGCTGCGGCAGGCCGGGCTCGCCCCGCACGTCATCGTCAGCCACTTCGACGAGGACACCCGGAACGCGGACACCCCGGCGGAGCTGGCGCTGGCGCTGGCCGAGGCCAAGGCGGCCGTCGTGGCCGCCCTGGAGGAGGCCGCGGGCGCCCTGGTGATCGGCTGCGACTCGGTGCTGGAACTGGACGGCGAGGCGCTGGGCAAGCCGGCGGACCCCGAGGAGGCCACGGCCCGCTGGAAGTCGATGCGCGGGCGGGCCGGCGTGCTGCGCACCGGGCACTGCGTGATCGACACGGCGAGCGGGCGCCGGGTCTCGGCGACGGCTTCGACGACGGTCCGCTTCGGTGAGCCGACGGACGCGGAGGTGGCCGCGTACGTGGCGAGCGGCGAGCCGCTGCACGTGGCGGGCGCGTTCACCCTGGACGGGCTGTCGGCGCCGTTCATCGACGGGATCGACGGCGACCCCGGCAACGTCATCGGGCTGTCGCTGCCGCTGCTGCGCTCGCTGCTGGGCGAACTCGGCGTGTCCATCACGGACCTGTGGGCGTGACCTCCCCGAGGCGGCCCTCGCCCGCCCCCCTGACCGCGTAGAGCGTCAGGGACAGGACGATCAGGCAGAAGATCACCATCACGGCGGCGAAGACGCCCCAGCCGGCGAGCCCGACGGCGAGGGCGCCGAGCACTCCGTGGACGACGGCGGCGGCGATGAGCACGACCCGGGCGACACGCCCGGGCCCGAGGTCCCGTACGGCGGCCACCGCGAGCAGGACCGCGCACAGCAGCAGGAAGGCGCCCATGACGGCGCCCAGCGCGTAGGTCGCCTTCGACATGACATCGGGATCGCTGCCCGCGATGGACATCGACTGGTTCGCGGTGGTCCGGCCCAGGACGACGTGGACCAGGACGAGGACGGCCGCTTCCGCGACGAGCACGATCGCGGCCAGCCCGGCCACGATTCTGCGCAGCAGCACGACGCACCCACTCCCACCCGGCACAGCACGGCACAGCACGGCACAAGCCCGTTCGACGCCTGGAGGCTACTAACGGGTAATCCGGTGGACAAGGGTTCGGCGCCTGTTCGTTGCGCGGCGGCGCCTCCTCACCCCCTCGCGCACGGCCCGGAAAAGCGGCGCGCGGGGGCCCGGCAGCAAAGAATGCCTAGGCCGTTCGTAGGGACTCCACAAAGAATCGGCGCGGCCCGCTGGCCCGGTGGACAGAGACCTCGTATGGGCGACGGGGTTACTGTGCAGTCGGGGATCCCCCTGACCTGGGGCGCCACAAGGGTTTTCCGGACTCAAGGTGTACTCGAATCACACTCCGTGTGGGCAAGCTCACCTATGGGGAAGGGTCGAAAGGCCGTGTGGGCTGTCCCTAAACTCAGCTTGTTCCAAGGAGGGAGCCATCGTGCGCAAGGTGCTCATCGCCAACCGTGGCGAAATCGCTGTCCGCGTTGCCCGGGCCTGCCGGGACGCCGGGATCGCCAGCGTAGCCGTCTACGCCGATCCGGACCGGGACGCTCTGCACGTCCGCGCGGCCGACGAAGCTTTCGCGTTGGGCGGTGACACCCCGGCCGCGAGTTACCTGGACATCGCGAAGGTCCTTCAGGCCGCGGCCGATTCGGGTGCCGACGCCATTCACCCCGGATACGGGTTCCTGTCGGAGAACGCCGAATTCGCGCAGGCCGTCCTCGACGCGGGCCTGACCTGGATCGGTCCGCCGCCGCAGGCCATCCGTGACCTCGGTGACAAGGTCGCCGCCCGTCACATCGCGCAGCGCGCCGGCGCCCCGCTGGTCGCCGGCACCCCGGACCCGGTCTCGGGTGCGGAGGAGGTCGTGGCCTTCGCGAAGGAGCACGGCCTGCCCATCGCGATCAAGGCCGCCTTCGGTGGTGGCGGCCGCGGCCTCAAGGTCGCCCGCACCCTCGAAGAGGTGCCCGAGCTCTACGACTCCGCCGTGCGCGAGGCCGTGGCCGCCTTCGGCCGCGGCGAGTGCTTCGTCGAGCGCTACCTCGACAGGCCGCGGCACGTCGAGACCCAGTGTCTGGCCGACTCCCACGGCAACGTGGTCGTCGTCTCCACGCGTGACTGCTCGCTGCAGCGCCGCCACCAGAAGCTGGTGGAGGAGGCTCCCGCGCCGTTCCTGACGGAGGAGCAGAACGCGGAGCTGTACGCCGCGTCGAAGGCGATCCTGAAGGAAGCCGGCTACGTCGGCGCCGGCACCGTCGAGTTCCTCGTCGGCACCGACGGCACGATCTCCTTCCTGGAGGTCAACACCCGCCTCCAGGTCGAGCACCCGGTCACCGAAGAGGTCACCGGCATCGACCTGGTCCGCGAGATGTTCCGCATCGCCGACGGCGAGGAGCTCGGCTACGGGGACCCCGTGCTGCGCGGTCACTCGTTCGAGTTCCGCATCAACGGCGAGGACCCGGGCCGCGGCTTCCTGCCCGCCCCGGGCACCGTCACCCGGTTCGCCCCGCCGTCGGGTCCGGGCGTCCGCCTCGACGCGGGCGTCGAGTCCGGCTCCGTGATCGGCCCGGCGTGGGACTCGCTCCTCGCCAAGCTGATCGTCACGGGCGCCACCCGCGAGCAGGCCCTGCAGCGCGCGGCCCGCGCGCTGGCCGAGTTCGAGATCGAGGGCATGGCCACCGCCGTGCCGTTCCACCGCGCGGTCGTCGTCGACCCGGCGTTCACCTCGGACCCCTTCCGGGTCCACACCCGGTGGATCGAGACCGAGTTCGTCAACGAGATCCCGGCGTTCGCGGCTCCCGCCGCGGACGACGCGGAGGACGAGCCGGGCCGCGAGACGGTCGTCGTCGAGGTCGGCGGCAAGCGCCTCGAAGTCTCCCTGCCGTCCTCGCTCGGCATGACCCTGGCCCGTACGGCCGCCGCCGGCGGCGCGAAGCCGAAGCGCCGCGCCGCGAAGAAGTCCGGGCCGGCCGCGTCGGGCGACACGCTCGCCTCGCCGATGCAGGGCACGATCGTCAAGGTCGCGGTCGAGGAGGGCCAGCAGGTGGCCGCGGGCGACCTGATCGTCGTCCTGGAAGCCATGAAGATGGAACAGCCTCTGAACGCGCACCGCGCGGGCACCGTCGTGGGTCTCACCGCCGAGGTCGGCGCGAGCCTCACCTCGGGCGCCACGATCTGCGAGATCAAGGACTGACACGCGTGACGACGGGGTTCCCGGGGCGCCTGCCCCGGGAACCCCGTTTTTCATGTGCGGCGGCGGCGAACCGCCCTAGCGGCGTCGCATGTCGGCCACGCGGGCCCGGTCGCCGGCGGCCTGCTGCTCCAGCATCCCGGCCGGCGCGCTCCGCAGCTGGGCCGTAGGCCCGCCCCGCCGCTGGACGGGCAGCGGGGACTCCCGGCGCGGCCGCCGGCCCACCATGGCGCCGTCCCCGCCGGGGGCGACGGCGGCGCCCGCCACGGTGATCTGGACGCCCTGGTCCGCCAGTGCCTGGAGCTCCGTACCGGCCCGGTCGTCGTGCGGCGGGGGCTCGTCCGTCACCAGCCGCGTCATCACGTCCGTCGGCACGGTCTGGAACATGGTGTCCGTGCCCAGCTTCGTGTGGTCGGCGAGCACCACCACCTCCGCCGCCGCCTGCACCAGCGCCCGGTCCACGCTCGCGGAGAGCATGTTCGAGGTGGAGAGCCCGCGCTCGGCGGTCAGACCGCTCCCCGACAGGAAGGCCCGCGACACCCGCAGGCCCTGGAGGGACTGCTCGGCCCCGCTGCCGACGAGCGCGTAGTTGGACCCGCGCAGGGTGCCGCCGGTCATCACCACTTCCACCCGGTTGGCGTGGGCCAGGGCCTGCGCGACCAGCAGGGAGTTGGTGACGACGGTCAGGCCGGGCACCCGCGCGAGCCGGCGGGCCAGCTCCTGGGTGGTGGTACCCGCGCCGACGACCACGGCCTCGCCTTCTTCGACGAGGCTCGCCGCGACATCGGCGATGGCGGTCTTCTCCGCCGTCGCGAGATGGGACTTTTGCGGAAAGCCGGACTCCCGCGTGAAACCGCCCGGCAATACCGCACCGCCGTGCCGGCGGTCGAGGAGTCCTTCTGCCTCCAGTGCCCGCACGTCCCGCCGTACGGTCACTTCGGAGGTCTGGACGACGCGGGCGAGCTCCCGGAGCGATACCGCTCCGTTGGCCCGCACCATTTCGAGGATCAATTGGCGACGTTCTGCAGCGAACACGAAACTGACAGTAACGCCAACGACCGTCTGGTTTCAGCTCTTTACGCCGGAATACCGAAGTTGTTCATAAGGCGGGGCGACTAGTGGTATACGCGTTTCGAAGAGTGCGTGAACTTCTCACCGCTGTGGTCGACCCCGCCCCAAACCCCCTGCGGCGCAAGGCGGTTGCCCGGGATCAGGCCTCCCCGGCGGCCTTCCGCGTGTGCAACTGGCGTGCCACCTCGGCGATCGATCCCGACAGGGAGGGGTACACGGTGAACGCGTTTGCGATCTGCTCGACCGTCAGGTTGTTGTCGACCGCGATCGAGATCGGGTGGATGAGCTCGCTCGCGCGCGGCGAGACGACGACGCCGCCCACCACGATGCCGGTGCCCGGGCGGCAGAACATCTTCACGAAGCCGTCCCGGATGCCCTGCATCTTGGCGCGCGGGTTGCGCAGCAGCGGCAGCTTCACGACACGGGCGTCGATCTTCCCGGAGTCCACGTCGGCCTGCGTGTAACCGACGGTGGCGATCTCCGGGTCGGTGAAGACGTTCGACGACACCGTCTTCAGGTTCAGCGGGGCCACCGCGTCGCCCAGGAAGTGGTACATCGCGATGCGCCCCTGCATGGCGGCGACGGAGGCCAGCGCGAAGACGCCGGTCACGTCTCCGGCGGCGTACACGCCGGGGGCGGAGGTGCGCGAGACCTTGTCGGTCCAGATGTGGCCGGACTCCTTGAGCCGGACCCCGGACTCCTCCAGGTTCATGTTCCCGGTGTTCGGGATCGCGCCGACCGCCATCAGGCAGTGCGTGCCGGTGATGACCCGGCCGTCGGAGAGGGTGACCTCGACCCGGTCGCCCACCCGCTTGGCGGACTCGGCGCGGGAGCGGCCGATGACGTTCATGCCGCGGCGGCGGAAGACGTCCTCCAGGACGGCGGCGGCGTCCGGGTCCTCGCCGGGCAGCACCCGGTCGCGGGAGGAGACGAGGGTCACCCGGGAGCCGAGGGCCTGGTACGCGCCGGCGAACTCGGCGCCGGTCACACCGGAGCCGACGACGATGAGCTCCTCCGGGAGCTCTTCGAGGTCGTAGACCTGGGTCCAGTTCAGGATGCGCTCGCCGTCGGGCATCGCGTCCGGGATCTCGCGGGGGTGGCCGCCGGTCGCGATCAGCACGGCGTCGGCCGTCAGGATCGTCTCCGTGCCGTCGGCGGCGGTGACGATGACGTCCCGGGTGCCGTCGATGCCCTGCGGGCCGCCGAGCTTGCCGCGGCCGCGCAGGACGCGGGCGCCGGCGCGGGTCACGGAGGCGGTGATGTCGTGCGACTGGGCCAGCGCGAGGCGCTTGACGCGGCGGTTGACCTTGCCGAGGTCCACGCCGACGACGCGCGCGGCCTGCTCGATGTGCGGGGTGTCGTCGGCGACGACGATGCCGAGCTCCTCGTACGAGGAGTCGAAGGTCGTCATCACCTCGGCGGTCGCGATGAGGGTCTTCGAGGGCACGCAGTCGGTGAGCACCGACGCCCCGCCCAGACCGTCGCAGTCGACGACGGTCACCTCCGCGCCGAGCTGGGCCCCTACGAGGGCCGCCTCATACCCGCCGGGTCCGCCGCCGATGATCACGATCCGGGTCACGAAAACTCCGCCTCACGTCTACCCGGCCGGCTGCCGCCCCGGCCGGGGCTTCCGGGGGTCTCCCCGGGGGATGCATTCCGTGCTCCATTGTCCCGCACGCTTCAAGGTGCTTCTCCCCCGGTCCGGCCATCCGTGAGGACGGCCGGACACGCCGCCCGCGCCGCCCCTCCCGTACCCTCGACCTCATGTCGCTCTACGCCGCGTACGCCGGCAACCTCGACCCGCGGCTGATGACGCGCCGCGCACCCCATTCGCCGCTGCGCGGCACGGGCTGGATCAACGACTGGCGGCTGACCTTCGGCGGCGAGCAGATGGGCTGGGAGGGCGCGCTGGCGACGATCGTCGAAGCCCCGCGCCACCAGGTCTTCGTCGCCCTGTACGACATCGCGCCGCTGGACGAGGACTCCATGGACCGGTGGGAGGGCGTCGGGCTGGACATCTACCGCCGCATGCGCATCCGCGTCCACACCCTGGACGGCGAGGAGGCGGCCTGGTGCTACGTCCTCAACGGCTACGAGGGCGGCCTCCCCTCGGCCCGCTACCTCGGTGAGATCGCCGACGCCGCCGAATCCGCGGGCGCCCCGCACGACTACGTGATGGAGGTGCGCAAGCGCCCCTGCTGACGCCGGGGGAACACGGAGGGACGTTTCGGCGGAAACGACAAGGCAACGATCCGAACACCGTGAGCTGCGCCATCTACGCGCGTAGGCAATGCTCGGTTACGCTCGTCAGCGTGAACGCATCTGTTACCGACCCCTTCGCCGACGCCACCGCCGCAGCCGCCCGTCTGCGTGAGCTGACCGGCGCCGAAACCCACGATGTCGCCCTCGTCATGGGCTCCGGCTGGGCCCCCGCCGCAGAGGCGCTGGGCGTGCCCGAGGCGGAGTTCCCCGTCACCGAGCTGCCCGGCTTCCCGCCCCCCGCCGTCGAGGGCCACGGCGGCAAGATCCGCTCGTACAAGATCGGCGACAAGCGTGCGCTGCTCTTCCTCGGCCGGACCCACTTCTACGAGGGCCGCGGCGTCGCCGCCGTCGCCCACGGTGTCCGCACCGCCGTCGCCGCCGGCTGCAAGACCGTCGTCCTGACCAACGGCTGCGGCGGCCTGCGCGAGGGCATGACCCCGGGCCAGCCCGTCCTGATCAGCGACCACCTGAACCTCACCGCGACCTCGCCGATCGTCGGCGCCAACTTCGTGGACCTCACCGACCTCTACTCGCCCCGCCTGCGCGCGATGTGCAAGGAGATCGACGAGACCCTCGAAGAGGGCGTCTACGTCCAGTTCCCCGGCCCGCACTACGAGACCCCGGCCGAGATCAACATGATCCGCGTCATGGGCGCCGACCTGGTCGGCATGTCCACCGTGCTGGAGGCCATCGCCGCCCGTGAGGCCGGCGCCGAGGTGCTCGGCATCTCGCTGGTCACCAACCTGGCGGCGGGCATCTCCGGCGAGCCGCTGAACCACGAAGAGGTGCTCCAGGCCGGCCGCGACTCGGCCGCGCGCATGGGCAAGCTGCTCACCCAGGTGCTCGCCCGCATCTGACACGGCACAGGCACCGGCACCGTACGAGAGACAAGGCGGAAGTAGTGCAGGAACAGGACGACCTGATCACCCGGGCCCGGGCCTGGCTGGCCGAGGACCCGGACCAGGAGACGGCGGACGAGCTCGCCAAGCTCATCGAGTCCGGCGACACCGCCGAACTCGCGGACCGCTTCTCCGGCACCCTGCAGTTCGGCACCGCCGGACTGCGCGGCGAGATCGGCGCGGGCCCGATGCGGATGAACCGCTCCGTGGTCATCCGCGCGGCGGCGGGCCTGGCGGCCTACCTGCGGGCCCAGGGGCACGCCGACGGCCTGGTCGTCGTCGGCTACGACGCCCGCTACAAGTCCGCGGACTTCGCCCGTGACACCGCGGCCGTCATGACCGGCGCCGGACTGCGCGCGGCCGTCCTGCCCCGGCCACTGCCGACGCCGGTCCTCGCGTACGCCATAAGGCACCTGGGTGCCGTCGCCGGCGTCGAGGTGACCGCGAGCCACAACCCGCCCCGGGACAACGGCTACAAGGTCTACCTGGGCGACGGCTCGCAGATCGTCTCCCCGGCGGACGAGGAGATCGCGCGGGAGATCGCGCGCGTCGGCACGCTCGCCTCCGTCCCCCGCCCGGAGTCCGGCTGGGAGGACCTCGGTGACGAGGTCCTGGAGGCCTACCTGGCGCGTACGGACGCGGTCCTGACCCCCGGCTCCCCCCGGGGCGTGCGGACCGTCTACACGGCCATGCACGGCGTCGGCAAGGACGTCGTCATGGCGGCGTTCGCCCGCGCCGGCTTCCCGACCCCGGTGCTGGTGGCCGAGCAGGCGGAGCCTGACCCGGCCTTCCCGACGGTCGCCTTCCCCAACCCGGAGGAGCCGGGCGCGATGGACCTGTCCTTCGCGAAGGCCGCCGAGGCCGGGCCTGACATCGTCATCGCGAACGACCCGGACGCGGACCGCTGCGCCGTGGCGGTCCCGACCGCCGACGGCGGCTGGCGGATGCTGCGGGGCGACGAGGTGGGCGCGCTGCTGGCGGCCCACCTGGTCCACAAGGGGGCGCGGGGCGTCTTCGCTGAGTCGATCGTCTCGTCCTCCCTCCTCGGCCGGATCGCGGAGGCGGCGGGCGTGGGCTACGAGGAGACCCTGACGGGCTTCAAGTGGATCTCGCGCGTCGAGGGCCTGCGCTACGGCTACGAGGAGGCGCTCGGCTACTGCGTGGACCCCGAGGGCGTCCGCGACAAGGACGGCATCACCGCCGCGCTGCTGGTGGCGGAGCTGGCCTCGGAGCTCAAGGAGCAGGGCCGCACGCTGACCGACCTGCTGGACGACCTGGCGATGGCCCACGGGCTGCACGCCACCGACCAGCTGTCGGTCCGCGTCTCGGACCTGTCGGTCATCGCCAACGCGATGGCGGCGCTGCGCACGCGGCCGCCGGCGGCCCTGGCGGGCCTGCGCGTCGTCTCGGCGGAGGACCTCGCCCAGGGGACGGCGGCGCTGCCCCCGACGGACGGCCTGCGGTACTACCTGGACGGCGACTACAAGGCCCGGGTGATCGTCCGCCCGTCGGGCACGGAGCCGAAGCTGAAGTGCTACCTGGAGGTCGTGGTCCCGGTGGCGGACGCCGCCGACCTCACCCCGGCCCGCGGCCGGGGCCAGGACGTCCTGGACGCCATCAAGAAGGACCTGGCGGCCGCGGCCGGGATCTGATCCCCCGCGCGCCCGACGGGTACCCCCGGCTCCGCACCGCCGGCCGGGTCCCGCGACCGGTGCCCGGCCCGGCCCGTCCGCCGGACCGGACGCCCATCGGCCCCCTGAGCCCGCCTCAGGGGGCCGACCCCGTTCCCGGGACTCCCCCGGCGGCCCACCGCTGCGCGGAGCCGGTCCCCGCCCCGCCCTTCCACCGTTCCCCGGACTCCGCCCGGACCCGCGCCTCAAACGCCGGCGAGGCTGGAAGATCCGGCCCCGCCGGGGTCCGGTCAGGAGGCCGTCGGCTTCGGGCGGACCACGTCGCCCAGGGTCGGGACCGATTCCGGCCGGGAGCGGACGGCGTCCGTGCACTCCCACGCCCGCGGCGGATCCGCGTCGGGCCCGCCCAGGACCACCGGCCCCGGCCCCGCCGCCACGGCCTCGCTGCCGGCCAGCGTGCACACGATCTGCGACAGCGCCACCGGCGGCAGGTCCTCCGGCCGCCGGCTCAGCCGCAGCGTCCCCGCCGGGTCGCCGGTCCGCGGCGGGGCCACGGTCAGCCCGCCCGGGACCCCGGTCGTGAACCCCGCGTCCCGTTCCCCGGCGGACGGCGTCCGCTCCAGCGCCTCCAGCAGCGCCTGCGCGGCCAGCACCACCGGATCGCGGCCGATCCGCTTCTCCGGCACCGGGACGACGCGCTCCACCCCGACCAGCTGCGAGCCGCAGACCAGCTCCACCGTGGCCCGGAACCCCTGGACCCCGCTCTGCGCGCCGGACGGCGCCTCCGGGGTGTCGCACGACACCCGCGAGGGCGCCGGGCCCACGTCGACCGGGACCGTCGTGGCCCGGATGCCGCAGCCGGACGTCCCGTACGCCAGCGTCGCCAGCACGACCCCGGACAGCGCCCTACGCGTCCACCTCACCGGCGATCACCTTCCCCACGTCCACCGGCAGCCGCAGCGTGAACAGCGCCCCGCCCTCCGCCGCGTTGGCGGCCGTGATGTCGCCGCCGTGGATGTGCGCGTTCTCCATGGCGATCGACAGGCCGAGCCCGCTCCCGTCCGACTTCGGCCGAGAGGCGCTCGCCTTGTAGAAACGGTCGAAGACGTGCGGCAGGACCTCCTCCGGGATGCCCGGACCGTTGTCCTTGACCGCGATGACCAGCCATTCCTCCTCGACCGTCACCGACACCCGCACCGGCGAACCGCCGTGCTTGAGCGCGTTGCCGATCAGGTTGGCGAGGATGACGTCGAGCCGGCGCGGGTCGAGCCGGGCCATGATGCCCCGCTCCGCGTCGAGTTCGACGGCGTCGAGCCAGGCCCGCGCGTCGATGCACGCCGTCACCTGGTCGGCGACGTCGACGTCGTCCAGCACCAGCCGCGCCGTCCCCGCGTCGAAGCGGGTGACTTCCATCAGGTTCTCCACCAGGTCGTTCAGGCGCCGCGTCTCGCTCACGACCAGCGCCACCGCCGGTGCGATCATCGGATCGAGGTCGTCGACCTCCTCCTCCAGCACCTCGGCCACCGCCGTCAACGCCGTGAGCGGCGTGCGCAGTTCGTGGGACATGTCCGCGACGAAGCGCCGGCTGGACTCCTCCCGCGCGCTCATGTCGGCGACCTTCTTCTCCAGCGCCTCCGCGGTCCTGTTGAAGGTCCGCGACAGGTCGGCGAGTTCGTCGGTCCCCGACACGTCGAGCCGGTGGTCCAGCTCGCCCTCGCCGAGCCGCCGCGCCGCGTCACCGAGCCGCTGTACGGGCCTGAGCACCGTCCGGGCCGCGGCCTGCGCGAGCAGCGCGGAGCCGAGCAGCGCGAGGCCCGTCGCGATGGTCAGCGACCAGCCCAGCGCGTTCAGGTCGTCCCGCTCCTGCGCGAGGGACTTGTACATGTAGCCGGTCGGCCCGCCGCCCACGATCCGCGTCCCGCCGACCAGGTACGGGTTGCCCTGCGGCTTCGTGCGCTGCCAGTACACGTGGTACTCGGCGTCGTTGGCCGTGGTCGTCTTCTGCCGGTCGTTCACCGCGTGCTGGAGGGACTTGGGTACGTCGTCCAGCCCGAAGGAGTCGGGGCCGGCCGCGCCGAAGACCTTGCGGCCGTCCTTGCGCTCGTCGACCAGCAGCACGCTGTATCCGGGGCTGCTGCCCGCCATCAGTTCGGCGGTGCGCTGCATCTCCTCGGGCGTCGGGTCGCCGGGCAGCGCCGCGGCCCGGTTCTGCATCTCCTGGCGGAAGTCTCCGAGGGCGGCTTCCTGGACGCGGGTGAGGACCGCCTCGCGGTTGAGCCAGTAGGCGATCCCGGAGGCGGAGACGGCGGCCGTCAGCGCGACCAGGGCGAACACGACGAGGAGCCGCAGCCGCAGGCTGGTCCAGCGCCGGCCCGCGAACAGGGCTCGGATCACTGCGGGGAGTCCAGCCGGTAGCCGACGCCGCGCACGGTACGGATCAGGGTCGGCGAGGACGGGATCTCCTCGACCTTGGCGCGCAGCCGCTGCACGCACGCGTCGACGAGCCGGGAGTCGCCGAGGTAGTCGTGCTCCCACACCAGCCGCAGCAGCTGCTGCCGGGAGAGCGCCTGGCCGGGCCGCCGGCTGAGTTCCAGCAGCAGCCGCAGCTCGGTCGGGGTGAGCTGGAGGTCCTCACCGTTCTTGGTCACGGTCATGGCGGAGCGGTCGATGACGAGGGACCCGAAGGTGGCGGAGTCGCTCGCCTCGCGCTCGCCGCGGCGCAGCACGGCCCGGATGCGGGCGTCGAGCACCCGGCCCTGGACGGGCTTGACCACGTAGTCGTCGGCGCCCGATTCCAGGCCGACGACCACGTCGATGTCATCGCTGCGCGCGGTGAGCAGGATGATCGGCAGCTGGTCGGTGCGACGGATCCGCCGGCACACCTCGAAGCCGTCGATCCCGGGCAGCATGACGTCCAGCACGATCAGGTCCGGCCGCTGCTCGCGCAACAGTTTCAGGCCGTCCTCGCCCGTCGCCGCGGTGGCCACACGGTGGCCCTGGCGAGACAGGGAGAGTTCGAGGGCCGTGCGGATGGCGTCGTCGTCCTCGATCAGCAGCAGAAAAGGCACGGGCTCATTCTGTCCCATTGCCCGTTGGGACTTGTACCCGCGTGCACGGCGGCGGTTCCGGGGTGCCTGTGACAGTGCTGTGACAGTCGGCGGACAACCCGGTTATCTCCCGGGGGCAGGCTTCTACTCAACGCACCAAGCACCACACCGAACCAGAGCAGACTCCACGACGGGGGGCGCGAGATGAACACGCTGCACAGCACCACCACCAGCGCGGTTGTCACGCGGCTGCACGATGTGAACCGCCGGGCAGGTGTCCGTACGGCGACGGTCACCCGTCCCCGCGCGGCACACGTAGTGGCCATCGACGCGAACACGTACCAGTCCTCCTCCGTCGCGCCGCTGCCCGCGCCGGCCCCGTCCTCCGCCTCGGAGGCCGAGTTCACGGCGTACGTCCGGGAGCGCCGGGCGGCCCTGTACGCGACGGCCTTCCACCTGACC
Source organism: Streptomyces goshikiensis (assembly GCF_014650555.1). GTDB lineage: Bacteria > Actinomycetota > Actinomycetes > Streptomycetales > Streptomycetaceae > Streptomyces > Streptomyces goshikiensis. The sequence goes on from NZ_BMVE01000001.1 coordinate 809,304, forward strand.
GGTGACCGTTACGAGGCCGAGGACCTGCTGCAGAGCGCGCTGTTCTCGACGTACCGGGCGTGGGACCGGATCAGCGACAAGGCGGCCGTGGGCGGCTACCTGCGGCGCACGATGACGAACCTGCACATCAGCGCGTGGCGCCGGCGGAAGCTGAACGAGTACCCGACCGAGGAGCTGCCGGAGACGGCCTCCGACACGGACGCGATGCGGGGCACGGAACTGCGCGCGGTGCTGTGGCAGGCGCTGACCCGGATTCCGGAGCCGCAGCGGACGATGCTGGTGCTGCGGTACTACGAGGGCCGCACGGACCCGGAGATCGCGGAGATCCTGGGCATCAGCGTCGGCACGGTGAAGTCGAGCATCTGGCGGTCGCTGCGGCGGCTGCGCGAGGACGAGGCACTGAGCTTCGGGCGCGACGAGGCGGAGTCCTTCGAGGAGCTCGTCGCCTGACCGGACCACGGGGCCGGGGGGACCGTCCTGCGGGGGTGGGACGGCGGTCACGGAGGGGGAGAGAAGGCGGGACCATGCGGCCGTGGGGCCGGGGTCCCGCCTTCTCGCATGTCCGGGCCCGGTGGTGACCGCTGGACGAATAGTCTTCGCGGAGATAATCTCTCCACAGATGAACTTCTGGTCCAAGGAGGCCCCCATGTGGGAGTACGAGCACGCCGTCGAGACCGCCGCCGACCGCGGGGCGATCTGGCGGCTCTGGAGCGACGTGGAGAACTGGGGCGCCTGGAACGGCGGGATCGAGAAGATCGAACTCCGGGGCCCGTTCGCCGAAGGCGCCGAGATCGCGATGACCCCGCCCGGGGAGGACCCGGTGCTCCTGCGGGTCACCGCGCTCGGCGAGGGCGAACACTTCACCGACGAGGCCCGCTTCGGGGGGCTCGTCCTGCGCACCACCCACCGCCTCGTCCCGCTCGGCGAGGACCGCACGCGGGTGGTCTACCGGATGGAGATCAGCGGCGAGGGCGCAGAGGAGGCCGGGCCGCAGATCGGCCCCGGCATCACGGCGGACTGGCCCGAGACGATGGCCGCGCTCGTGGAGCTCGCGGCGCGGTGAAGCCCGGAGAGAGCCCCGGATTCCTGCTGTGGCACGTCACGCTGCGCTGGCAGCGTGACATCGCGGCGGCCCTGACCCCGCTCGACCTCACGCACGTGCAGTTCGTCCTGCTCGCGTGCACCTGGTGGCTGAACGGCCAGGGCGAGCGGCCCAACCAGCTGGCCGTGGCCCGTCAGGCGGGCACGGACGTGAAGATGACCTCCCAGGTGCTGCGCACCCTGGAGAAGAAGGGCCTGATCGAACGCGAGGTGGACCCGGCCGACACCCGCGCCAGGCGGCTGCGCGTCACCGCGCTCGGCGCCGAGCTGGCCCCCCGGGCGATCGCGGCGGTGGAAGAGGTCGACGCCCGGTTCTTCGCCCCGGCCCCCATCGAGGCCGCGGTGTCCCTCCTGGCCCGCCTGGCCGTCGACCAGGAGACGGCCTGAGCCGGGCCTAAGCCGCGGCCGGGGTGGCGCGGTGGCGCCCGGCGGCCGCGGCGGCGAGGCGGCCGAGGGCCTCGTCCCGGCCGCACGGGTGCGCACCCAGGGCGGCGTGGCGGGCCACGATGCCGCGCTCCGCCCGCATCAGCCGCAGGCCCCGCCGCAGCAGGAACAGGACCGACTTGCGGCCCTCGCGCAGATCGCGCGCCAGCCGGCGGCGGAACGTCGTGGACGGCCGCCCCCGCAGGCAGAGCGCGTCGGCCAGCAGCCCGAGCTCCTGGCACCGGGCGGCGATGTCGGCCGCGAAGATCCCCTCGGCGATGAACAGCGGCGTCCGGGAGATGTCCAGCGCCTCCGCCCCGGTCCGCGAGGACGTCGCGATGTCGTAGACCGGCACCTGCGTACGGCCGGCGGCGCACAGTTCCTCGATCGCCGCGACGGCGGTGTCCGCGTCCCAGGACAGCGGGGAGTCCCAGTCAATGTCCGAACTCCCCTCGACCAGCGGGAGGGTCGGGTCGCCCCCCTCCTTGTAGAAGTCGTCCAGGCGCAGTACGGGCAGGCCCGAGCGGGCCGCCAGCGAGGACTTGCCGGATCCCGAGGGACCGGTCAGAAGAACGACACGCGTAGGCAAAGGAGAGGAGGAGCTCACGGGACACCAGTGTGAACCATTCCCCCGCGCAGGGGATGCCTCCTGTGCCCGGTTGGTATCCAGGATCACACCTCAACTACGCTGCGTGCGCACGCGACTACGACCACAGGCGGGAAACCCATGGCACGTCACGCAGCTCCGCACACCTCCACGTTGCGCTCCGCAGGCCTCACGCTCTCGATGGCCGGCGCCGCGCTCGCGATGGCCGCGGGCGGCGCCCAGGCCGGTGAACTCTCGGTTCCGGCGGCGCTCGCGGGGGTCACCGACCCGATCGCGAACCTCAAGGTGAACCCCCTCGCGAACACCGGCGTGGACCCGCTGGACAACGGCGTCGGCACCAAGATCGCGGACTTCCCCGCCCTGGGCACCGGCATGGTGACCGGCGCCCTCACCCGCGGCCCCTCGGTCGGCGAACTGCCGACCGCCGCCGCGTCCTCACTGCTCGGCCCACTGCTCCCCGGCGCCGCCGACGGGGCAGGGCGCTAGCCGGACGCGGGCACGGAAAGGCCCCGGCGGCGCGGGGGGCGCCACCGGGGCCGGCTCTTCCATGGCCTGGTCCGGTCCGGATCCGGGTCACGGATCCGGGACTTGGATCCGGGACTAGTACGAGGACCCGCCCGCGCCCAGCGAACCCGTCGGGTGCCAGACCGTCTTGGTCTCCAGGAACGCCGTCATACGGGCCGTGCCCGGGTCGGCGCTCCAGTCGTCCACAGGCTGTGGACGCAGGACGCGCTTCAGGTTGTCGGCCGCCGCGATCTCCAGCTCCTTGGCCAGCGCCGCGTCGGCGCCCGCCAGGTCGATCGCGTTGACGTCCTGGTGCGAGGCCAGGTGCGGGCCCATCTCGCCGGCCTTGCCGGACAGGATGTTGACCACGCCGCCGGGCAGGTCGGAGGTGGCCAGCACCTCGCCCAGGGAGAGGGCCGGGAGCGGCGCGTTCTCCGAGGCGATCACGACGGCCGTGTTGCCCGTCGCGATGACCGGGGCGATCACCGACACCAGGCCCAGGAAGGACGAGTCCTGCGGGGCCACGACCGTGACGACGCCGGTCGGCTCCGGGGTGGAGAGGTTGAAGAACGGGCCCGCGACCGGGTTGGCCCCGCCCACGATCTGGCCGATCTTGTCGGTCCAGCCCGCGTACCAGACCCAGCGGTCGATGGCCGCGTCCACGACCGCCGCGGCCTTGGACTTGGACAGCCCCTCGGCCTCGCCGACCTCGCGGACGAACTGCTCGCGGCGGCCCTCCAGCATCTCGGCGACGCGGTAGAGGATCTGCCCGCGGTTGTACGCGGTCGCGCCCGACCAGCCGCCGAACGCCTTGCGGGCGGCGACGACCGCGTCACGCGCGTCCTTGCGGGAGGACAGGGGGGCGTTGGCCAGCCACTTGCCCTTGCCACCCGACGATGTTTTCGCCGTCACCTCGTACACCCGGCCGCTCTCGGAGCGGGGGAACTTGCCCCCGACGTACAGCTTGTAGGTCTTGAAGACGCTCAGACGCGCCGACGACGACTCAGACATCGAGGTAGCCCTCCAGGCCGTGGCGGCCGCCCTCGCGACCGAAGCCCGACTCCTTGTAGCCGCCGAAGGGCGAGGTCGGGTCGAACTTGTTGAACGTGTTGGCCCAGACGACACCGGCGCGGAGCTGGCCGGCGACCGCGAGGATGCGCGAGCCCTTCTCCGTCCAGATGCCGGCGGACAGGCCGTACTGGCTGTTGTTGGCCTTGGCGACGGCCTCGTCCGGCGTACGGAACGTCAGCACGGACAGCACCGGGCCGAAGATCTCGTCGCGGGCGACGGTGTGCGCCTGGGTGACGTTGGTGAACAGCGTCGGGGCGAACCAGTAGCCGGAGGACGGCAGCTCGCACGCCGGGGACCAGCGCTCGGCGCCCTCGGCCTCGCCGGTCTCCGCGAGCGCGGTGATCCGGGCGAGCTGCTCGGCGGAGTTGATCGCGCCGATGTCGGTGTTCTTGTCGAGCGGGTCGCCGAGGCGCAGCGAGGAGAGGCGGCGCTTGAGCGAGTCCAGCAGCTCGTCGTGGATCGACTCCTGGACCAGCAGGCGCGAGCCCGCGCAGCAGACCTGGCCCTGGTTGAAGAAGATGCCGGTGACGATGCCCTCGACGGCCTGGTCGATCGGGGCGTCGTCGAAGACGATGTTGGCGCCCTTGCCGCCCAGCTCCAGGGTGACCTTCTTGTCGGTGCCGGCGACGTGGCGGGCGATCTTCTTGCCCACGGCCGTCGAGCCGGTGAAGGCGACCTTGTTGACGTCCGGGTGCTCGACGAGGGCCGCGCCCGCGTCCCCGTAACCGGGGAGGATGTTGACGACGCCCTTGGGCAGACCGGCCTGGCGGCAGATGTCCGCGAAGAACAGCGCGGACAGCGGGGTGGTCTCGGCGGGCTTGAGGACGACCGTGTTGCCGGTGGCGAGCGCCGGGGCGATCTTCCACGCGAGCATCAGCAGCGGGAAGTTCCACGGGATGACCTGGCCGGCCACGCCGAGCGGGCGCGGGTTCGCGCCGTAGCCCGCGTGGTCGAGCTTGTCGGCCCAGCCCGCGTAGTAGAAGAAGTGCGCGGCGACCAGCGGGAGGTCCGCGTCGCGGGTCTCCCTGATCGGCTTGCCGTTGTCCAGGGTCTCCAGGACGGCCAGCTCGCGGCTGCGCTCCTGGATGATCCGGGCGATACGGAAGAGGTACTTGGCGCGCTCGGAGCCGGGCAGCGCGGACCACTTCTCGAAGGCCTTGCGGGCGGCCTTGACGGCGCGGTCCACATCGGCGGCGCCGGCCTGGGCGACCTCGGCGAGGACCTCCTCGGACGACGGGGAGACGGTCTTGAAGACCTTGCCGTCGGCGGCGTCGGTGAACTCGCCGTCGATGAAGAGCCCGTAGGAGGGCGCGATGTCGACGACGGACCGCGACTCGGGGGCGGGTGCGTACTCGAAAACAGATGCCATGGTGATCAGTCCACCGTCACGTAGTCGGGACCGGAGTAGCGGCCGGTGCTCAGCTTCTGGCGCTGCATCAGCAGGTCGTTCAGCAGGCTGGAGGCGCCGAAACGGAACCAGTGGTTGGTCAGCCAGTCCTCGCCCGCGGTCTCGTTGACCAGGACCAGGAACTTGATCGCGTCCTTGGTGGTGCGGATGCCGCCGGCCGGCTTCACGCCGATCTGGATTCCAGTCTGCGCCTTGAAGTCGCGGACGGCTTCGAGCATCAGCAGGGTGTTGGCGGGGGTGGCGTTGACCCCGACCTTGCCGGTGGACGTCTTGATGAAGTCGGCGCCCGCGAGCATGCCGATCCAGGAGGCGCGGCGGATGTTGTCGTAGGTCGACAGCTCGCCGGTCTCGAAGATGACCTTGAGGCGGGCGGCGGTGCCGTCCTCGCGGACGCACGCCTCCTTGACGGCCTTGATCAGCTCATAGGTGTCGAGGTAGTGGCCGGCGAGGAAGGCGCCACGGTCGATGACCATGTCGATCTCGTCGGCGCCGGCGGCGACGGCGTCCCGGGTGTCGGCCAGCTTGACCGGGAGGGCCGCGCGGCCCGCCGGGAAGGCGGTGGCGACGGAGGCGATCTTGACGTCCGCCCCGTTCAGGGCCGCCTTGGCGGTGGCCACCATGTCGGGGTAGACGCAGACCGCGGCGGTCGTGGGCGTCGTGCGGTCGAGGGGATCGGGATGGACGGCCTTGGCGGCGAGCGCCCGGACCTTGCCCGGGGTGTCCGCGCCTTCCAGCGTCGTCAGGTCGATCATCGAAATGGCCAGGTCGATGGCGTACGCCTTGGCCGTGGTCTTGATCGAGCGAGTGCCGAGCGCGGCCGCGCGAGCCTCCAGGCCGACGGCGTCGACGCCGGGGAGCCCGTGAAGGAAGCGGCGCAGTGCGCTGTCGGACGTCGTCACGTCAGCGAATGCGGGGAGGGTGGTGGGCATGGTCACCACATGAGCATATCTACGCGCGTAGCGGCCTGTCACCCCCACCCCTGAAATCAGCCGAAATCTCCGCCCGGCCGTAGAATCATTCGCTGTGACGATCCGGTGACAGGAAGCGCATCCTCCGGCCGCAAACGATCAATAGATTTCTCTTCAGCAGCCCGCCACACCTGACCCGGTGAAACAGACCGAACAGACTCAACGCGGCATGCGACTCTCCTCCACTTTCCTCACCCACGCTTCAGGAGTCGTTATGCGTACCGCCCTCCGCACCTCGATCGTCACCGCCGCCCTCGCCGGCGCGATGCTCGTCCCCGCCGCCGGCTCCGCCTTCGCGGCGCCCGCACCTCAGGCAGTGACCTCGACGAAGGCGGCCGCGTCCCAGGCCGAGCGGGTCGTCATCAACAAGCACCTGGTCGCGGACATGGTCAACTCCGCGACCGAGTCCCCCTCCGTCAAGATCTTCATCGTGAACGAGGACGGCACCACCCGCCCGAAGACGCTGGCGTCCCTCGACCGGGGCCACACCAAGCAGTCGGTGCAGGGGACGGTCTTCACCCTCACCAAGGCGGAGACGGCCGAGCCCGTCCTCACCGTGTTCGAGAACGGCGCCACCACCTCGTTCCCGCTGCCCAAGGGCAAGGCCGCCACCCCGGCCCCCTCGGAGAACGACCGCTACGCGGGCCAGGCCGTCTCCATCGGCAACGGGATGGTCGCGGTGCTGCGCAACAAGGCCGAGGGCCCCGAGGCCTGGATCCGCGCCGTCGGACCGCAGTGGAAGCCGGGCGACGACTACATGTCGCGCGTCCTGACCATGCTGAACCGCCAGCAGACCAGCGCCGCCGTGGGCGGGGTGTCCCTGAAGCTCACCAAGGCGGACACCGCCGAGCCCGTGCTCGTCGTCACCGAGGGCGGCGCGAGCAAGTCCTACCCGCTGCCCAAGGGCAAGGCCGCCACGCCCTCCTCCTGCGTCTCCGAGGTCAAGCACGTGACCGTCGGCGCCGGCGGCATGACGGCCGACCTGACCATGTCCCCGAAGGGCCCCAAGGCCTTCGTGCACGCCGAGGGCCCCGGCGACTGGACCCTGACGCTGGACCGCTCGCACCCCAAGGGGCCGGACAGCTACTACCTGCGCATCATCAACCCGAACAGCGCCCAGCCGGTCCTGAACTGGAAGACCCAGGGCGGCGAGAACGTCCCGGTCAAGACCGCCTCCTTCCCGGCGCTCCCCAAGGGCTGCACCTTCGAGTACAAGGTCACCGAGGAGCAGACCGGCTCCGCCACGACCGGCGTCACGACCCAGACCCAGGCGCAGACCCCGGTCCAGGCCCAGACGGCCGTGGTCCCCAAGGGCGCGGTCGCGGCGGGCGCCGAGCTCCCGGTCGAGACCGTCGCGGACACCGACGACAGCACCACCCTGGCGGCGGGCGCCGGCCTGTTCGCGATCGTCGCCGCCCTCGGTACGAGCGTCCTGCGCCGTCGCCGCAACCACGGCTGACGCTCCGCCCTCGCGCCTCCCCTGCCCCTTCGGCGGGTCACCCTCGCGGTGGCCCGCCGGTTCCCGTTCAGGAGCTCCCCCATGCCCCGCCCCTGCCGAGCGGCCCGCCGCGGCCCCGCCCTCGCGTTCGCGCTGCTCGCCCTGGCCGCCGTCGGCGGCTGCGGCGGTACCGCTCCCTCCGCTCCCGCCGCGCCGCCCGCGCACATCGCCGCCGGCTCCGCCGCCCCGGCCCCGGCCCCGGCCTCCACCGCCCGCGCGGCCGCGTCGCTGCCCGCCTCGGAGCCCGTCCGCGTACGGATTCCCGCGGCCGGAGTGGACGCCTCCCCGGTGCTCCGGCTCGGCCTGGAGGCCGACGGCACCGTCGAGGTGCCCTCGGTGGCGGACGGGGACAAGATCGGCTGGTACACCAAGGGCGTCACCCCCGGCCAGACCGGGCCCGCCGTACTGATCGGCCACTTCGACACCGCGCGCGGCCCGGCCGTACTCAAGGACGTCTCCAAGGTCCGCACCGGCGACGAGATCACCGTCTCCCGCGCGGACGGCAGCTCCGCCGTCTTCCGGGTGCGCGAGCTGGAGCAGGTCGACAAGTCGCGGTTCCCCACGGCCAAGGTCTACGGGAACACCACCCGGCCGGAACTCCGCGTCATCACCTGCGGCGGCGAGATCACCGCAGGTCACCGCCCGGACAACATCATCTTGTACGCCGATCTCGTGGGCTGAGACGGCGTGAGGCACAATCGGGCCCATGAGCAGCCAGCAGCCCACCGACGAACCGGTCTACGACGACCGGGTCTACCGCTCCCCCATGGCAGTGATCACCGGGGTGCTGCTGCTCGCGCTGGCCGTGTGGCTCTGCGGCGACGCCGTCGTGCGCGGCTCGGGGTCCACCCGCTGGACCGCGCTGGCCGTCGCGCTCTGCGCCGTACCGCTGATCGTGGCGTTCACGCTGCGCGCGGCCGTCTTCGCCAACGACGACCGGCTGCGGATCCGCAACCCCTTCCGGACCATCGTGCTGCCCTGGGCCTCGGTCGACGCGGTACGGGCCGGCTACTCCGCCGAGGTGCTCGCGGAGGGCCGGAAGTTCCAGCTGTGGTCGGTGCCCGTCTCGCTGCGGGAGCGCAAGAAGGCGAACCGGCAGCAGTTCAGCCGCCGCGGCGGACTGACCGGCAAGGGCCTTCAGGTGCAGAAGCCCGAGGGCGCGGCCGCCGGGCCGCAGCGGGCCGGCGCCGACAAGGTCGTGGACGAGCTGCGCGAGCTGGCCGAGCGCGGGGCGGACCGGGCCGGGGCGCAGGGCGGTGTCACGGTGCGCTGGGCCTACGAGATCATCGCGCCCGCCGCGATCGGCGCGGTCGCGGTGGTCGTCCTCCTCGCGACGCGCTGATCCGGGTCCTGGTCCGCGTGCGGTTCCGGGTCCGGCGCGCGGGTAAGCGGATCGCGTGAGCACCTCCCGTACGTCCGGAACCGCCGCTACCGCTCAGCGCGTCCTCGCAGGTGTGCAGCGACTCAAGGCCGGCGACAGCGCCGCCTCCGCCCCCACCGCCCAAGCGATCCGGTTCCGGCTCCGGCTCGCCGGCTGGGTCCTCCTCACCGCCCACCTGGTCCTCGTAGGCTGGCTCACGCTGCGGCCCCTGGACGTGCCGTGGGCGGCGGCCGCCAATCTGACCCCGCTGGAGGGGATCAAGGCGGACCTCGCGTACGGCCCGCTGGGCGGGGCCCGGCGGATCGGCGAGGGTCTGGCGCTGCTCGCCCCGCTCGGGGTGCTGCTGCCGCTGGTGGGCGGGCGGCTCGCGCCGTCGCCGCTGGCCGCGTGGTCCTCGCTGGCCCGCACGGCGGCCGTCGCCGTGCTGTTCTCCGTCAGCATCGAGATGCTCCAGAGCGCGATCCCGGGGCGGGTCGTGGACGTGGACTCGGTGCTGCTGAGCACCGCCGGCGTGGTGCTGGCGCACGTGGCCTTCGTACCGGCGCTGCGCTCCCGGATCCGGCGGTCTCAGGGGCCCACCCCGAGAATTACCAGGGTCGGGCTCGGCCCGTGGACCGAGGTCCTGTCGGCGGTACCGCGCGAGTATTGAGGCATCGCAAGGAAGAGCGAGCCCATACGAAGGAGAACCTCATGAGCGCGATTGCCCGCCCCCGCGACGGACGGATGATCGGCGGAGTCTGCGCCGGTCTCGCGCGACGTTTCGGAATGTCGGCGAAGACGATGCGCGTCATCTTCGTCCTGTCGTGCCTGCTGCCCGGCCCGCAGTTCCTGGTCTACCTGGCGCTGTGGGTGCTGCTGCCGAACGAGAAGGCCTCCGCGAACGCCGCCTGGTGAACCGGTCCGGCCTGGCGGTCCGGTCCGGTTCACCGGGGGGCGTGACGGGGCAGCCGGTCAGCCCGCGCGCTTGACCTTCTCCAGCTGCTTGTCCGCCACTTCCTGCGGGACCTGCGCCTTCTGGCCGGCCGCCGCCACGTTGAGGGCGGTGAGCCGTACGACGGTGCCGCCCTGGCGGATGACGACCAGGTGCACCTGCGCCGAGGCGTCGCCCGCGACGGCGGTGGTGGTCCAGCTGACGCTCTCGTCGCCGCCGGTCTTGTACGAGGCCGCCTTGACGTCCTTGTAACTGCCGGTCTGCTTCTCGATGGTGGCCGAGAAGCCGCCGCCGCAGGCGGCGATGGCCTGCCTCAGCCGGGAGACGAGCCGCTTGGCGTCGCTCTCGGAGTAGGAGCTGACGGTGGCGGCGACCGCGAGGCCCACCTGGCGCTGCGAGCCGATGCCGCGGTTGACGCTCTCGCGCGCGGCCGGGTCGGGCTTGTCGCCCATGGCGTCGGCGAGCGGCTGGCAGGCTTTCTTGTCGGCCTGCGGCTGTCCGTGGGGGGCGTTCGGGTTGGCCTGCGAGGAGATCTGGTACCCGGGCAGGTCGCCCTGTTCCAGGGAGGCCCGCTCCAGCTTGGTGCCGCCCGTCTTCGGGGCGGCCGGCGCGCCGGAGGCGGCTCCGGCGGAGGTGCCCGCGGAGGTGCCCGTACCGGGCGCGCCGGAGGCGGCGGAGCCGCTGGGGGCCGGTGCCTTGCCCGTCGCGGGTGTGTCCGTGCTGCCGCAGCCCACGGCTGCGAAGAGCAGGGCGGGGAGCAGCGCGACCGTGGTCGCTCGTGCCGTGATGCGCATGACGGAGACCTCATACCCAATGCGTCGGCGGGCAGTTGGGGGTGATCGTGGCACACGCGACGACACGGCGCACACCTGGTCGAAAGGGTGTGCGCCGCGCGTGCGTGCGTACGAATTCCACGGGCGGCGCCGGCGCCCCTCGGGCTCCGCCGCGCCGGTCAGGCGTGGATCAGGCGCCGAGGTTGCTGGTCGGCAGACCGCCGAGCAGACCGGTGACGGGGGCGAGCGCGGCGGCGGGGTCGCTCGACTGCCGGCCGTCCTGGCTGACCTGCTGCTGGCTGGTGAGCCCCTCGACCGCACCGGTGGCGGTGCCGAGCGCGTCGGCGAGGCCGACGGCGGGGGCGGCGGAGGCGGAACCGGCGGCGACGGCGGCGAAGGCGGCACCGAGGGCGGCGGCACCGACGATCTTGGCAGCTGACTTCTTCATGAAGGATTCGTCCTTGCGACGGGGATTTGAGCGACTCCGCAAACTAGTCACTTCAAACCCCGGCCCGCAAACATCCTTTGATATGAGAAAGCGCCCGGGAATTGCTCCTCCCGGGCGCTCTCAGAACGTCACGCCATACCCTAGACCGAGACGGAACCGCTGGTGGAGACGGTCTGCCGGAACAGCCATTCCGACTTCAGCTCCGCATAACCGGGCTTGATCACTTCGTTGATCATGGCCAGTCGTTCATCGAAAGGAATGAACGCGGACTTCATCGCATTGACCGTGAACCACTGCATGTCGTCGAGCGTGTAGCCGAAGGTGTCGACGAGGTGCTCGAACTCGCGGCTCATGCTGGTGCCGCTCATCAGCCGGTTGTCGGTGTTGACCGTCAGCCTGAAGTGCAGCTTGCGCAGCAGGCCGATGGGGTGCTCGGCGTACGAGGCGGCCGCGGCGGTCTGCAGGTTCGAGGTCGGGCACATCTCCAGGGGGATGCGCTTGTCCCGTACGTACGAGGCCAGGCGGCCCAGCTTCACGGAGCCGTCGGGGGCGACCTCGATGTCGTCGATGATCTTCACGCCGTGACCCAGACGGTCGGCGCCGCACCACTGCAGGGCCTGCCAGATCGACGGCAGGCCGAAGGCCTCGCCCGCGTGGATGGTGAAGTGGTTGTTCTCGCGCTTGAGGTACTCGAACGCGTCCAGGTGGCGGGTGGGAGGGAACCCGGCCTCGGCGCCGGCGATGTCGAAGCCGACCACGCCGTTGTCGCGGTAGCGGTTCGCCAGCTCGGCGATCTCCAGCGCGCGGGCCGCGTGGCGCATCGCGGTCAGCAGGGCGCCGACGCGGATGCGGTTGCCGTTCGTCCGCGCGCGGCGCTCGCCCTCGCGGAAGCCCTCGTTGACCGCCTCGACGACCTCTTCGAGGGTCAGGCCGGCTTCGAGGTGCTGCTCGGGGGCGTAGCGGATCTCGGCGTACACGACGCCGTCCTCGGCCAGGTCCTGGGCGCACTCGGAGGCGACCCGGAAGAGGGCCTCCTTCGTCTGCATGACGGCGCAGGTGTGCGCGAACGTCTCCAGGTAGCGCGGCAGGGAACCGGAGTCGGCGGCCTCGCGGAACCAGATGCCGAGCTTGTCGGCCTCGGTCTCGGGAAGGTTCTCGTAGCCGACCTTGTGCGCCAGCTCGATGATGGTCCCGGGGCGCAGACCACCGTCGAGGTGGTCGTGCAGCAGCACCTTCGGGGAGCGGCGGATTTGATCCGGAGTGGGCAGGTTGGGGGTCTCGCTCGTCATCCGGGCACTCTACTCCTACGCGCGTAGAGCAGCGCGTTGGCAACAACGGTCGATACGTAACAGAGACCGTACGGACGGGTCGCGTACACCTGTCAGTCTGAGACTGTTCCGCCATGGCACAGCATGCGCCGCCGGCGCGCGGGGCCCGCCTGGGGCGGGCGGCCGGCGCGACCGGCTCGGTCTCGACGGACAGCACGGTCAACGGTGTGGTGCTCCTGCTCCCCGGGGCATCCAGATTCTCCCCCGGTCCACTGCGCGTGCTCGCGCGGGCGCTGGGCCGGGCGGGCGGGGCGCAGGGGCTGGTCACCCACCAGGTCCTGCACGGCTCGGGGCCCCGCGAGGACGACGCGGGGTGGGCGGCGGACGAGGCGGTGCGCCGGTACGGGGACGTGCCGGTGTGCCTGGCCGGCTACGACGCCGGCGGCCTGGCCGCCCTGCGGGCCGCGGGACACGGGGCCGTCAACTCGGTTCTGGCGCTGGCCCCTTGCCCGGGGCGGGCGGCGTCGGCGGACCCCCCTGAGCCGGTGAAGCAGCTCGCGGGGCGGCAGGTGCTGATCGTCCACGGCACCAACGACGCCCGCTGCGACCCGGAGTCCTCGTTCCTGCTGGCGGCCCGGGCGAAGAAGGCGAATCGTTCCACGTGCCGGTTCGAGGTCCACTCGGACGGGCACCGGCTGCGCGACCACCAGGCCGAAGTGGTGGCCCTGTCGGTCGATTTCGTCCTCGGCGCGATGTTCACCGGCCGGTACTCGCGGCCGGTGACGGACGCGCTGGCGGCGCCGCCGCCGCTGGGGCTGCGGATGCCGCTGGCCTCCGGTTTCGGCCGGTCGCTGCGGGGCTGACCGGCCCGGCGGGAAGGGCCCGCGAGCGTAGAGTGAAAGTGGACTCGGGGCCCTGCTGCGCGGGAGGCGATGCGGTATGGCCGCGATCGTGCGCAAGAGCTTCGACCAGGCGGACGAGACGCGTCCCTTCGCCGAGGGCAAGGGGCGCCTCGACCTGATCGAGACGGACGGCGGTCCCGTCGGCCGCGCGGTGTTCGAACCGGGCTGGCGCTGGACGGAGCACATCAGGCCGATGGCGGGCACGGACAGCTGCCTGGCCGCCCACACCGGATACGTGGTCAGCGGCCGGATGAAGGTCGTCATGGACGGCGGGGCGGGCGAGGAGGAGTACGGCCCCGGCGACTTCATGGAGATCGCCCCCGGACACGACGCCTGGGTGGTGGGCGACGAGGCGTGCGTGGTGGTCGACTGGACGGGCTTCGGGGGTTACGCCCGACCCGCGTCGGACTGACCCGGTCGCGGTCCGGGGATGAGGCGTCCCGGCGGCCCCGGCGACCCCGGTGGCCTTGGTGGTCCCGGTGGGGCGAGCAGCGCGGCCGACAGGTCGAGGGTGCGGGCCAGGGCGGCGGCCGTCGGGGCGGCGGCCAGGATGTGCGCGTGGTGCAGGGCGCCCGTCGGGGCCCGGCGCACCGTGGCCCCGGCCGGTATCCGCAGCCCGACGCGCATCACGCCCGGCAGCGAGCGGGCGGCGGCGAGGGCCGGGCCGAGCCCGTCGACGCGCAGGCCGGGCCGGAAGTCGACGTACCGCAGCGCCGCGTGCGCGGCGTGCGGGCGGCGTAACGGGCCGGGGAGCCCGAGTCCGGCGGCCAGGGCGAGGCCGAGCACGTCGGTGCCGTGGGCGAGCCGGAGCAGCTGGGTGAGCTCCTCGGCGCCGGGCCGGGCGTGGGCCTCGACGAGCCGGGGGCCGTGGGCGGTGAGGACGATCTCGGTGTGGGAGGGGCCGTCGCGGTGCCCGGCGAGGTCGAGGACGCCGCGCACGAGGGCCCGTACGGCCGCCGCGGTCGCCGGGTCCAGGGCCGCGGGCAGGTCGTGGCCGGCGGCGACGAGGCCGGGTCCGGGGCCGGGCAGCCGCCGTGACCAGCCGAGGACGCGGTGGTGGCCGGCGCGGGAGAGGGACTCGACGGCGAGCTCGGGGCCTTCGAGGTACTCCTCGACGAGCAGGTCGGTGACGGCGGGGTAGTCGCGGGCGGCGGCCTCGCCCTCGGCGGCGCCCCGGACCAGCCGGACGCCTTCCCCGTCGGCGCCCGCACGGGGCTTGATGACGCAGGGGTAGCCGATGAGGGTGGTGATGAAGGGGAGCAGCGAGGCGCGGCCGCAGCGGGCGAAGGAGACGGGCCGGGCGGCGTGCAGGGTGTTGGAGCGGGCCCGCAGGGCGGCCTTGTCCATGAGGGCGGTGACGGCGGCGGCGGGCGTGCCGGGCAGGCCGAGTTCCTCGTTGGCGCGGGCGGCGGCCAGGGCGCCCGCCGCGTCGAACCCGAAGACGGCGGCGCGGCCCCGGCGGACGTCCTCCAGCCGGCCGACGGCGCCGACCAGCCGGTGGTGGTCGCGCCAGTCCGTCCGTACCCGCCGCTCCGCCCCCTCACGGTCGGATGGCACCGATGGATCCGGCGCGACCACCACCGTGCGGGCGCCCGCACGGCGGGCGGCCGCCACCACGGCGGGGCGTGGGCTCAGCAGGACCGCCACGGGCCCCCGCCCCTCGATGACCGTCCGCTGCCCCATACCGCGCTCCCCCTTCACGCCGTGCGTCCACTGTGCCGGTTCGGCATATGCCGGTAGCGTCCGGACGGGCGTCGTCTTGCCGCCTTGCGGGAACACGAGGGGTTTATAAACAGTCACAGGCCGGGACGAATACGCATATGTCAGCTGAGGCCGACGGCGTTGCCGGGACGTACGGGGACCTGAGCCCCGCCGCGCGGCGCCTGTACGCGTACGCGGTGGAACGGCACGCCTTCCACACGGCGGAGGCCACCTCGGCGCTGGGCGCGCGGGCGGGCGCCGCGATCACCGAGCTGGCGGCCGCGCACCTGCTCCAGCGGGCGCCCGGCGGCGGCGCGGACCGCTGGAGCCCGGTCGCGCCCCGGGCGGCGGCGGCGCGGGCGCTGGCCCCGCTGGCACTGCTCGTACGGGAGACCCACGACGAGATGGACCGGCTGCGCGGGCGGCTGGAGGCGCTGGTCCCGGCGTACGAGGCGGGGGCGGCGCTGCGGGAGCTGAACGGGTCGGGGCACCTGGAGCTGATGACGGACCTGGGCGCGGTGCGCGGGCTGATCGCGGAGCTGTCGGCGGGGTGCGAGCGGGAGCTGCTGACCTCGCAGCCGGGTGGGGGGCGGCCGCTGGAGTCGCTGGAGGAGGCGATCGGGCGGGACGAGTCGCTGCTGACGCGGGGGGTCCGGATGCGGACGATCTACCAGCACACGGCGCGGTACTCGCGGCCGACGGCGGCGTACGTGGAACGGGTGACGGCGCTGGGCGCGCAGGTGCGGACGCTGGGCGACGGGCTGATGCGGATGCTGATCTTCGACGAGCACACCGGGCTGATGGCGGTGCCTGAACGCAGCGGGGCGGCGCTGGTGGTGCGCGAGCCGAACGTCGTGCACTTCATGACGGCGGCGTTCGAGCGGTCCTGGGTGGGCGCGGAGCCGTTCCCGGCGACGGTGAGCCCGGAAGCGGCGCGGTCGATCTCGGACGAGCTGCGGCAGACGATCGTGCGGCTGCTGTCGGAGGGGCTGGAGGACAAGGTGATCGCGCGCCGGCTGGGGATGTCGGAGCGGACCTGTCAGCGGCACATCGCGGAGATCATGCGGGCGATCGGCGCCAAGTCCCGCTTCCAGGCGGGGTACTTGCTGTCCCCTTCGCCGAACGACCCGAAGGAGACGCCCTAGGCCGGCGGTTCCAGGTCCGGGATCAGGCGGCCGCGGCGGGAGAGGAGGAAGCGCTTGAACTCCGCGACCGGCGGTGTGTCGGGGTGGCCGTCGAGCCAGGCGACGCCGATCTCGCGGACCGCGCGCGGGGCGGTGACGCTGAGTTCGACGACGCCCGGCCGGGGCACGGCCGGCGGCGGGAGGAGCGCCACGCCGAGCCCCGCGGCGACCAGCCCGCGCAGCGTCTCCGCCTCCTCGCCCTCGAAGGCGATCCTCGGCGTGAACCCCGCCTCCGCGCACAGGTCGTCGGTGATGCGGCGCATCCCGTACCCCGGCTCCAGCGTGACGAACGTTTCCTCCGCGGCCTCCGCGAGCCGGATCCGCTTGCGGGTCGCGAGCCGGTGGTCGTCCGGGACCACCAGCCGCAGCCGCTGCTCGTCGAGCCGGCGGGCCACCAGGTCGGGCGCGTCCGGCAGCGGGGAGGTCAGGCACAGGTCGAGTTCCCCGGCCCGCAGCTTCTCCAGCATCGCCTCGCCGTAGTTCTGCACGAGCGAGAACCGGATCCGCGGATGGTCGGCGCGGAAGGCCCGGATCAGCCCGGGCACCGTCTCGGAGCCCAGGGTGTGCAGGAAGCCGAACGCCACCTTCCCGGCGGCCGGATCGGCGTCCTGCTGCACCGACTCGGCGGCCCGGTCGATCTCCGTCAGGGCCTGCTCGGCCGAGGCCAGGAAGGTGCGGCCCGCCGTGGTCAGGGCGACCGTACGGCCCTTGCGGGCGAACAGCGTGACGCCCAGGTCATGTTCGAGCCGGACCATGGCGCGGGACAGGGTGGACTGCGGGACGCCCAGCTCGTGCGCGGCGCGGGTGACGTGCTCGTGCCGGGCGACCGCGACGAAATACGCCAGCCGAGGGGCCAGCAAAGTTGTCACAGCCATGTCTTCTACGTAACGGTTCATCGACATCCACGCCCCTGAGCTGGGTTGATGCAGCAGTGGATCGATTATCGCGATTCTGTGCATTGGACGCATAAAAAAGACGGGCCTACCGTCGAAGCATGCCTCCCGTTCATACCGGGGCACCCGTCATCCCGGGTGCCTCCACCCCGTCGTCCCCCGCACCGCAGCCCCACTCCCCCGGCCGCCCCGGCTACCGCCGGATGAGCCTCGCGCTCTTCGCCGCCGGACTGGCGACGTTCGCCCTCCTCTACTCCACCCAGGCCCTGCTCCCCGCGATCTCCGCCGGCTTCGGCGTGACGGCGGGTCAGGCCAGCTGGACGGTGTCCGCGGCCACCGGCGCGCTCGCCCTGTTCGTCCTGCCGCTCAGCGCGCTGTCCGAGCGGTTCGGCCGGACCCGGATGATGACCTGGTCGATGGTGATCGCCGTCGGCGTCGGGCTCCTCGTCCCCCTGGCCCCGAACCTGGAGTGGCTGATCGTGCTGCGCGCCGTCCAGGGCGCCGCGATCGCCGGCATCCCGGCGTCCGCGATGGCGTACCTGGCGGAGGAGGTCAAGCCGAAGGCCCTGGTGGCGGCGATCGGCCTGTTCGTGGCGGGCAACTCCATCGGCGGCATGAGCGGCCGCATCGTCACCGGGTGGGCGGCGCAGCTGTGGGGCTGGCGGGCGGGTCTGCTCACGGTCGGCCTGATGGCGCTGGTCTGCGCGGTGGCCTTCCTGGTGCTGCTGCCCCGGGCCCGGTTCTTCCGCCCCGCCTCGCTGAACCCGCGCGCGGTGGGCCGTACCGTCGCCGGGCACCTGCGGGACCCGCTGCTGCTGCGGCTGTACGGGATCGGCGCGCTGTTCATGACGGTGTTCGGCGCCGTGTACACGGTCATCGGCTACCGGCTGGTGGACGAGCCGTTCTCGCTGGGGCAGGGCGTCGTCGGGTCGGTCTTCCTGGTCTACCTGGTCGGTACGGTCTCCTCGGCGGCGGCCGGACGGCTGGTGGCCCGGGCGGGCCGGCGCGGCGCGCTGTACCTGGCGGTGACCACGACCGCGCTGGGGCTGCTGCTCTCGCTGTCGGACTCGCTGGCGGCGATCCTGGCGGGCCTGGTGCTGATCACGGCGGGCTTCTTCGCCGGGCACGCGGTGGCCTCGGCCGCCGTGAGCCGGACCGCGAAGACGGGCCGCGCGCAGGCCTCCGCGCTGTACCAGTCGGCGTACTACCTGGGCTCCAGCGCGGGCGGCACGCTGGGCGCGCTGGCCTACCACTCCTCCGGGTGGGCGGCCACGGTCGGGATCGCGCTGCTCGCGGTCGTCGGCGTCGCCGGCATCACCCTGTACGGCTCGCACGCGGCCCGTACGGCCCGCCTCGTCGGCTCGGGAGCCGTCCCGGCTGCGGTTGTCAGACCCCTCCGGTAGCTTCCGGGGTATCGGGAAGCTACCTGGGGGATGACGGCCATGACTGACCTCGCTACCAGCCCGGACCTGGATGCGGCGATGGAGCGGTACCGGGTCGAGCTGACGGGCTACTGCTACCGCATGCTGGGCTCGTCCTTCGACGCCGAGGACGCCGTGCAGGACACGTACGTCCGCGCCTGGCGGGCCTTCGACCGGTTCGAGGGGCGGTCCTCGCTGCGGTCGTGGCTGTACCGGATCGCCACCAACGTCTGCCTGGACCTGCTGAGCGCGGGGAACAAGCGGGCCCGCCCGATGGACTTCGGCGCCCCGCAGCACCAGGCCTCGGCCGTGCTGAACGAGCGGCCCGAGGTGACCTGGCTGGAGCCGGTGCCGGACGGCCGGGTGCTCCAGCAGACCGCCGACCCGGCGGAGATGGCGCTGGCGCGGGAATCCGTCCGGCTGGCCTTCATCGCGGCGCTTCAGCACCTGCCGGCGAAGCAGCGGGCCGTGCTGATCCTGCGCGAGGTGCTGGCCTGGAAAGCGGACGAGGTCGCGACGCTGCTGGACACCACGGTGGCGTCGGTGAACAGCGCCCTCCAGCGGGCCCGGGCGACGCTGTCGGCGCGGCGGATCCGCGAGGGCGAGGCGGCCGACCCGCTGGACGCGGAGCAGGTGAAGCTCCTGGAGCGGTACCTGTCGGCCTTCGAGGCGTACGACATCTCCCGGCTGACCACGCTGCTGCACGAGGACGCGGTGCTGTCGATGCCGCCGTTCGACCTGTGGCTGCGGGGCCGCGAGGACATCGCCGCCTGGCACCTGAACCAGGGCAGCGGCTGCCGGGGCTCCCGCCTGCTCCCGACGACGGCGAACGGCCTGCCGGCCTTCGCCCAGTACCGGCCGGCCGCCTCCGGGGCGGGCCACACCCCGTGGGCGCTCCAGGTCCTGGAGATCTCAGACGGCAAGATCGTCGGGCTCAACGCCTTCCTGGACACCGACCGCTGGTTCCCGCTCTTCGGTCTCCCCGAGCAGCTCGACGAGTCCTACGAGGTCCAGCAGGGCGCGTAGCGCCGGGGCGGCCCCGGTCACCCGCAGCGACCGCCCCCGCGCGGCGAGCCGCAGCCGGGCCAGTGCCTGTACGGCGCCGAGGTCCGGCGCCGTGACGGCGGCGGCATCGCACTCCACCGTCCGCGCGCCGCCCTCGTACAGCCGGGACAGGCGCGCGCACAGCGGTACGGCGTCGCGCGCGCCGGGGCTCGGTCCGGGCAGCACGAGTCGGGGGGTCTCCACGGGGGGATGACTCCCCCGCCGCCCGGAACTCATCGGCCGGGCCCGCCCGCCCCGGACATGCCGAACGGGACCGGTGGGGGTCCACCGGTCCCGTTCGGCCGTGCGGGTGAGCGCAGGGGCTACGCGATGCGGTCCATCACGATCGGCGTGGCGGAGAACGCCGTGCCGGCCGGGGCGATGTCGAAGGTGCCCTCCAGGGAGGCCAGGGCGTACTCGAACTTCTCCGGGGTGTCCGTGTGCAGCGTCATCAGGGGCTGGCCCGCGGTCACGGTGTCGCCCGGCTTGGCGTGCATCTCGATGCCGGCGCCCGCCTGCACCGGGTCCTCCTTGCGCGCGCGGCCGGCGCCCAGGCGCCAGGCGCCGACACCCACGCCGTACGCGTCCAGGCGCGTCAGCACGCCCGACTCGGGGGCGGTGACGACGTGCTGCTCGCGGGCCACCGGCAGGGCCGCGTCCGGGTCGCCGCCCTGGGCCGCGATCATCCGGCGCCAGACGTCCATGGCGGAGCCGTCGGCCAGCGCCTTGGCCGGGTCGGCGTCCTTGATGCCCGCCGCGTCCAGCATCTCGCGCGCCAGCGCCAGGGTCAGCTCGACGACGTCGGAGGGGCCGCCGCCGGCGAGGACCTCGACGGACTCGCGGATCTCCAGCGCGTTGCCCGCCGTCAGGCCGAGCGGGGTGGACATGTCGGTCAGCAGGGCGATCGTCTTGACGCCGCTGTCGGTGCCGAGGGCGACCATCGTCGAGGCGAGCTCGCGGGCGTCCTCGATGTTCTTCATGAACGCGCCGGTGCCGACCTTCACGTCGAGGACGAGCGAGCCCGTGCCCTCGGCGATCTTCTTCGACATGATCGAGGAGGCGATCAGCGGGATGGCCTCGACGGTGCCCGTCACGTCGCGCAGCGCGTACAGCTTCTTGTCCGCCGGGGCCAGGCCGTCGCCCGCCGCGCAGATGACCGCGCCGGTGGTGTCGAGGACGTGCAGCATCTCCTCGTTGGAGAGCAGCGCGCGCCAGCCGGGGATGGACTCCAGCTTGTCCAGGGTGCCGCCGGTGTGGCCGAGGCCGCGGCCCGAGAGCTGCGGTACGGCCGCGCCGCAGGCCGCGACGAGCGGGGCCAGCGGCAGGGTGATCTTGTCGCCGACGCCGCCGGTGGAGTGCTTGTCGGCGGTCGGGCGAGACAGGGAGTCGAAGTTCATCCGCTCGCCCGACGCGATCATCGCGGCGGTCCAGCGCTTGATCTCGGCCCGGTTCATGCCGTTCAGCAGGATGGCCATCGCCAGGGCCGACATCTGCTCGTCGGCGACGACACCGCGCGTGTACGCGTCGATGACCCAGTCGATCTGCTCGGGGCTCAGCTCGCCGCGGTCCCGCTTGGTACGGATGACGGAGATGACGTCCATGTGGTGCTTCCTTCTACGCGCATAGAGGGGGGTGTGGGTGAGGGGTTCCGGAGAAGACGGCGGCCCTTCGCCCGGCAGGGGCGAAGGGCCGTCGGCACGGCTATCTCAGGTGGTCCGGCCCGAAGGCCTGCGGCAGCATCTCGGCCAGCGGGAGGATCCCCTTGGGGGTGTCCACCAGCAGTTCCGCTCCGCCGAACTCGAACAGCAGCTGGCGGCAGCGCCCGCACGGCACGAGGCTCTCGCCCTTGCCGTCGACGCAGGTGAAGTGCGTCAGACGACCGCCGCCGGTGGCCTGGAGGGAGGACACCAGACCGCACTCGGCGCACAGGCTGAGTCCGTAGCTGGCGTTCTCGACGTTGCAGCCGGTCACGACCCGGCCGTCGTCCACCAGGGCGGCGACGCCGACCGCGAAGCCCGAGTACGGGGCGTACGCCCGGGACATCGCGTCCCGGGCCGCCGCGCGCAGGACTTCCCAGTCCACGGCCGGAGCGGCCGTCACTTGCCCTGGCCCTTGCGGTACGGCAAGCCGTCCGCCTTCGGCATCCGCAGGCGTTGCGCGGACAGGGCGAGCACCAGAAGCGTCGTGACGTACGGCGCGGCCTCGACGAACTGGCTCGGGATGGTGTCGGTCAGGGCGTACCAGAGGAACAGGGCGGCCGCGGAGACAGCCGCGACACCGGCCTTGACGTGCGTCTTCTTGTACAGGTACCAGCCGAAGGCCACGACGAGCAGGATCGCGAGGAGCAGCAGCATCGCGTGGACGTTCTCGGCGCCGCCGCGCAGCTTGAGGCTGTAGGTGAAGCCGAAGAGGCCGGCGCCGAGGGCCGTTCCGCCCGGCATCCAGTTACCGAAGATCATCGCGGCGAGACCGATGTAGCCGCGGCCGCCGGTCTGGCCCTCCTGGTAGATGCCCGTGGAGACGATCGCGAGGAACGCGCCGCCGAGGCCGGCGAGCCCGCCGGAGACCATCACGGCGATGTACTTGTACTTGTACACGTTGACGCCGAGGGATTCGGCGGCCACCGGGTTCTCACCGCAGGAGCGCAGGCGCAGGCCGAAGGAGGTCCGCCACAGCACCCACCAGGTACCCGGGACCAGCAGGACGGCGATGACGGTCAGCGGCGACAGGTTGGTGACCAGGCCGCCGAGCACGCCGGCGATGTCCGAGATCAGGAACCAGTGCTTGCCCTGGAGCGTGGCCAGCCAGTCCGACAACCCCGGAATGGTGATTTCCGTGAGGGGTTCGATGCGGGGGGACTGCTTGGAGGAGCCGCCGGGGGCCTCGTCGAAGGTGAAGTTCGACAGGTACTGGGTGAAGCCGACGGCCAGGATGTTGACCGCCACACCGGAGACGATGTGGTTGACGTTGAACGTCACCGTGATGATCGCGTGCAGCAGGCCGCCGAGGGCGCCGCCGACGATGCCCATCAGGACACCGGTCCAGGGACCCCACTGGTAGCCGGCCCAGGCACCGAACCAGGTGCCGAGGATCATCATGCCTTCGAGGCCGATGTTGACGACACCCGCGCGCTCGGCCCACAGACCGCCGAGGCCGGCGAGGCCGATCGGGACGGCGAGCTGGAGCGCGCCGGAGATCTGGCCCGCGGAGGTCAGGTCGTCGGCGCCGGAGATGACCCGGACCAGCGAGATCAGGGCGAGGCCGCCCGCGATGATCAGCAGGATCCAGGGCAGGGTGAGCTTGCGTCGGCCGCCGTCCTTCTTGGGCGCGGCACTCGTCGCGGAAACGGTGCTGGTGCTCACGCCGCGACCTCCTTGTTGTCGGTCTTGAGGGCGTGCCCGGCGGCCAGTTCCTGGCCGACCTTCTGCTGCTGGCGGCGGATGCCGTAGCGGCGGACGAGCTCGTAGCTGACGACGACCGCGATCACGATCAGGCCCTGCATGATCGTGCCGATCTCCTTGGCGTAACCGGCGGTGTCGAGACCGGCGGAGGCCTTGTCGATGAAGGCGATCAGGAGCGCGGCGAAGAAGATCCCGATCGGGCTGTTGCGGCCGAGCAGGGCGATGGTGATGCCGGTGAAGCCGATGCCCACGGGGAAGGACAGGTTGTACGTGTGGGACTCGCCGAGCAGCAGCGGCATGCCGGCGAGACCGGCGACCGCGCCGGAGATGAGCATGGAGGTCATGATCATCTTCTTGGCGTCCACACCGGAGGCCTGCGCGGCGGACTCGCTGGCACCGGTGGCGCGCAGGTCGAAGCCGAAGCGGGTCCGGTTGAGCACGAACCAGTAGACGACGCCGAGGGCGAACGCGACGAAGGTGAAGCCGTAGACCTCCAGGCCGTCACCGATGGTCAGGGCGGGGAACCAGCCGGACTCCGGGATGTCGCCGGTGGTCAGGTCGTTCGAGCCGGGGGGCTGGACACCGAGGTTCTTCGGCAGGATCAGCCAGGCGATCAGGGCGGTGGCGATGGCGTTGAGCATGATCGTCGAGACGACCTCGCTCACCCCGCGCTTGGCCTTCAGGACACCCGCGATGCCGGACCAGAAGGCACCGGTGACCATGGCGACGAGCACGATCAGCGCGACGTGCAGCGGACCCGGCAGCGAGACCGAGGCGCCGACCACGGCGGAGATCATCGCCGCGAGACGGTACTGGCCGTCGACGCCGATGTTGAAGAGGTTCATCCGGAAGCCGATGGCGACGGCCAGGGCGGCCAGGTAGTAGATGCCCGCCTGGTTGAGGATGAGGACCTGGACGTCCTCGTAGCTCGCCTGGTCGATCATGACGCGCAGCGGGTCGATCGGGTCCACGCCCGACGCGGCCAGCACGATCATGGTCAGCAGGAACGCGCTGACCAGCGCGAGCGCCGGACCGGCGATCGCGAGCAGCACCTTGTCCTTGTCGAATTTCTTCATCGGGCCTCGTCCTCCGTCGTGTCACCGTCGGCAGCGGCGGAAGGGTTGTCGGTGGCTTCCAGGTGGCCGCGGGCGGCACCCGTCATGGCGGTGCCGAGCTCCTCGGCCGTGATGGTCGCCGGGTCGGCGTCCGCGACCAGGCGGCCGCGGTAGATGACGCGCAGCGTGTCGGACAGGCCGATCAGCTCGTCCAGGTCGGCCGAGATCAGGAGCACGGCGAGGCCCTCGCGACGGGCCTCGCGGATGGCGTCCCAGATCTGGGCCTGCGCACCGACGTCCACACCGCGGGTGGGGTGGGCGGCGATGAGGAACTTCGGGGCGTGGCTCATCTCGCGGCCGACGATCAGCTTCTGCTGGTTGCCGCCGGACAGGGACGCCGCCGTGACCTCGATGCCGGGGGTGCGCACGTCGTACTCGCGCACGATCCGCTCGGTGTCCTTGCGGGCGGCCTTCGGGTCGAGGATGCCGCGCTTGGAGTTGGGCTTCTCGGTCACGTGGCCGAGGATCCGGTTCTCCCAGAGCGGGGACTCCAGCAGCAGGCCGTGGCGGTGGCGGTCCTCGGGGATGTAGCCGATGCCGCCCTCGCGGCGCTTGCGCGTCGGCGTGGTGGAGATGTCCTTGCCGTCGAGGGTGATGACACCGCCGTCCGGGATGCTCATGCCCATGAGGGCCTCGATGAGCTCCGTCTGGCCGTTGCCCTCGACACCGGCGACACCGAGCACCTCACCCTTGTGGATGGTGAAGTCGATGCCGGCCAGTACCTCGCGCACGACGCCGTCGGGGTCGGTGGCGGTCAGGCGCAGGTCCTGGACGTTGAGCATCGCCACGTCGGTGACCGTCGACTCGCGCGTCTCCGGCGAGGGGAGCTCGCTGCCGACCATCAGCTCGGCGAGCTGCTTGGTCGTGGCGGTCTTCGGGTCGGCGGTGCCGACCGTGGTGCCGCGGCGGATGACGGTGATGTCGTCGGCGACCTTCAGCACCTCGCCCAGCTTGTGCGAGATGAAGATGACGGTCAGGCCCTCGGCCTTGAGCTCGCGCAGGTTGTCGAAGAGCGCGTCCACTTCCTGCGGCACGAGCACGGCGGTCGGCTCGTCGAGGATGAGGATCTGGGCGCCGCGGTAGAGGACCTTGAGGATCTCCACGCGCTGGCGGTCGGCGACTCCGAGGTCCTCGACCAGGGCGTCGGGGCGTACGCCGAGGCCGTACGCGTCCGAGATCTCCTTGATCTTCTTACGGGCCTTGGCACCGATGCCGTACAGCTTCTCGCCGCCGAGAACCACGTTCTCCAGGACGGTGAGGTTGTCGGCCAGCATGAAGTGCTGGTGGACCATGCCGATGCCGCGGGCGATGGCCTCGCCGGGGCTGGAGAACGTGACCTGCTCCCCGTCGATGGCGATGGTGCCCTCGTCCGGCTTCTGCATGCCGTAGAGGATCTTCATCAGGGTCGACTTGCCGGCACCGTTCTCACCGATGAGGGCGTGGACCGTGCCCTTGCGGACGGTGATGGCGATGTCCTTGTTGGCGACGACGCCGGGGAAACGCTTGGTGATGCCGTGCAGTTCTACGGCGGGGGGGCTGGACGCGTTGATGACGCACTCTCCTTGGCGCGGAAGGAGCTGGAAAATGCCTTGCGGCAGGGGGACAGGGCGGGGAGAGAAGGTATCGCGTCCACGATGCCTCTACGCGCGTAGCACTGTCGAAAGTGAAAACTTGTGACCAGGTAGATCACATGATTCACGGACGCGGTTCGGGGCCCGGGAGCGGTCAAGACCGCGTTCCCGGACCCCGAGACCGTTACTTCACGTACTGCGAGTACCTGGAGTACTTCACGTACGTCACGTCAGGGACGGCCCTACGGGGCGGTCTTGACCGTGATCTTCTTGGCGATGATGTCGGCCTTGGCCTTCTCGACCGCGGCGGTGACGTCCGTCATCTGCTTGTACGCGGGGTTGGAGTCGGCCAGGCCGACGCCGTCCTTGTCGAGGCCGTAGCGGATCTCACCGGTCTGCGGCTTGCCGTCCTCGACCGACTTGATCAGGTTGTAGACCGAGTCCTGGACGTCCTTGGTGACCGAGGTCAGGATCTTGTCCTTGTACTTCGACAGACCGGCCTGGTTGTACTGGTCGGAGTCGACACCGATCGCCCACTTGCCGGCGGTGGCGGTGGCCTCGATCGCACCGGAACCGGCGAGACCGGCGGCGGCGTAGATCACGTCGGCACCCTTGGCCAGCTGGCCCTGGGCGGTGGCCTTGCCGAGGTCGGGCTTGGCGAAACCGGAGAAGTCCGGCGGCTGCGTCAGGTAGGCCGACAGCACTTCGGCGTTCGGGTTGGTGTCCTTGACGCCCTGCGTGAAGCCCGCCTCGAACTTCTTGATCAGCGGAACCTCGACACCGCCGATGAAGCCGACCTTGCCGGACTTGGACGCCTTGGCGGCGGCGACGCCGGCCAGGTAGGAGCCCTGCTCCTCGTTGAACACCAGGTTGGCGATGTTCTTGTCCTGCACCGAGGTGTCGTCGATGAGGCCGAAGGTGGTGTTCGGGAACTTCGCGGCGACCTTCTTGATGGCCGGCGCGTACGCGAAACCAACGCCGATGACCGGGTTGTTGCCCTTGCGCGCGAGCTCGGTGAGGCGCTGGACCTTGTCGGCCTCGCTCTCGCCCTCGCTGGGCTCCGCCTCGGCACCCTTGATCTTCAGGTCCTTCTGGGCCTTCTCAAGACCCGCGAACGCGGCGTCGTTGAAGGACTGGTCGCCGCGGCCGCCGATGTCATACGCGATGGCTGCGGACTTGCTGCTCGACGACGACTCCGACGAGGACGCGGTGGAGTCGGACGACTTCTTTCCGCCACAGGCGGTGGCCGAGAGGGCCAGCGCCGCGGACGCGATGCCCACGGTGGCGATCCTGGTGATCCGGCGCAAGGGGAGGCTCCTTCAAAACCTGACCGAAGCGCCACGACCGGCGCTGGTTTCGCGGCGATCGTAACGCGCGTAGATGTCAGTTAAAGGCCCGTTCATGAGTCGTTATCGGATCGTCGCGAACCGGACAGTGACCGATCGGTGACTGCTCTCGTGTCCAGCCCTTGCGTACCAAGGGCTGGACACGGCTACCGGCGGACCTGCGGATGCTGTACGGAATCCGGCCCCCGGGTCACCTGACCGGCCCGGTGCGGCGTCCGTCGATCAGCGCGGCGGCCGTGAAGAACTCCACTCCGACGCCGATCGCGGACTCGTCCACGTCGAAGTCCCCGCGGTGCAGGTCGTGCTTGGTGCCGGAGCCGGGCGCGCGGACCCCCAAGCGGGCCATGGCTCCCGGGACGTGCTCCAGGTACCAGGAGAAGTCCTCGCCGCCCAGGCTCTGCTCGGTGTCCTCGACGGACTCCGCGCCGCGGCGGGCCGCCATCGACTCCCGGAGCAGTTCGGTGATCACCGGGTCGTTGACGACCGGCGGCACCCCGCGCACGTAGGTGATCTCCGACTTGGCCCGGTGCAGCGTCGCGACCTCGTCGATGGCCGCGTGGATCTGGTCGGGCGCCTCGTGCCAGGCGTTGATGTCCAGGCAGCGCACGGTTCCGGACAGTTCCGCGTGCATCGGGATCACGTTGCAGGCGTGCCCCGCCTCGATCCGGCCCCAGGTGATGGACATGCCCGAGCGGGCGTCCATCCGGCGGGCCAGCACGGCCGGTACGTCGAGGGCCACCCGGGCCGCCGCCGTGACCAGGTCGGTGGTCAGGTGCGGGCGGGCGGTGTGCCCGCCGGGGCCGTCGAGGCTGACCTCCAGCCGGTCGCAGGCCGAGGTGATCGCACCCGCGCGCAGCCCGATCCGGCCCGCGTCGACCCGGGGGTCGCAGTGCACGGCGATGATCTTGCCCACGCCGTCCAGCACCCCGGACTCGATGGCCTCGCTGGCCCCGCCCGGGAGCACCTCCTCGGCGGGCTGGAACAGCAGCCGCACCGCGCGGGGCAGCATCCCCTGCCGGTCGAGCTCCGCGAGCACCAGGCCGGCGCCGAGCACGATCGTGGTGTGCACGTCGTGGCCGCAGGCGTGGGCGCGGTCCGGGAAGGTCGAGCGGTACGGGACGTGGGTCTTCGCGTCCGGAATGGGCAGGGCGTCGATGTCCGCGCGCAGGGCCAGGATCGGCCGGACCCCGTCCCAGGTGCCCACGTCACAGACGAGGCCCGTGCCGGACTTCAGCACCCGTGGGCTCAGGCCGGCTTTCTCCAGCCGGGCCTTGATCGCCGCCGTGGTGCGGAACTCCTGGTGTCCTAGCTCGGGGTGCATGTGCAAGTCCCGACGGAAGGCGATCAGTTCGGCACGCAGGTGGTCCGGAAGCTTGCCGGGCAGCTCGGGCCGGTCGGGCGTGCCGGGCTGGGCGGTCTGGGACTCGCGGGACATCAACTGGTTCACCTGTT
The DNA here is from genome assembly GCF_014650555.1 of Streptomyces goshikiensis. Classification (GTDB taxonomy): domain Bacteria; phylum Actinomycetota; class Actinomycetes; order Streptomycetales; family Streptomycetaceae; genus Streptomyces; species Streptomyces goshikiensis. The sequence continues at coordinate 837,715 of NZ_BMVE01000001.1, forward strand.
GAAGGGTAGGCCCACCGACCCGCCAACTGGCTGGAGATCACGAAAAGTTCATGCCGTTAGGGGAAAGAAACCCGGCCTCTGGACGCATGACCGGATGCGCCCGGGGGTAAACTCGCGCGCTCATCCGGCCGCCGGAGCCGCCTGGGCGGGGAGTCTGCGCACATCACGGGCCGTGTCGGTGACCCCCGCCAGGAAACTGCGCGCGCGCGGCGAGGCCGTCCCGGTGAGCCAGCCGGGGTCGATGCCGCATACGGCGACGGTGACCCCGGTACCAGTCAGTGCGTACGGCAGCGTGTGGACGACCGTAGACGGAAAGCTGACGATCGTACGACCGACCGGGCCGCGGCGGGCGATCAGTTCCAGCGGAAGGTCCGGGCGGACGATCTCCAGCCCGGTCGCCTCGCTCAGCGCCCGGAGCTTGTCCGGGGACTCCCTGCGGTGCGCGAAGTAGCGGGTGGCCCCGTACGTCCGGGTCAGGGTCCGCACCGCTTCGAGGTAGCGGGCGGGCTCGACGACCCCGGTCTCCACGAGGGAGGTGCCGACCAGGTCGGTGCCCTTGGTCAGGCGCGGCGGGCCGAACCGGGCGCGGGTCCAGGCGAAGTCATTGACCCGCAGGGTCATGCCGCCGTGGACGGTGACGGGCATCGAGCTGAAGACCTCGACGCGGCGGCCGTGGCCGACGGCCGGGGTGAAGCGGCGCCGGGCGGTCGCCGAGACCGGGGCGTAGGCGAGTTCGCGCACCCGGCCGGGCAGGCCGCCGCCGCCCACCCGGTGCCAGCGCACCAGGCGCTCGCCGCGGGCGGTCTGGGCGACGAACTCCATGGTGGCGGTGCCGTCGTCGACCACGACCAGCTCCTGCGCCCTCACCAGGGTGAGCAGCAGCTGTACGTAGCGGGAGAACGGGTCGCCCACGACGACCCGGCGGGCCCGCCGTACGTCGCGGGAGAGCGCCGCGAGGGCCTTGAACGGCGCGAGGCGGCCGCCGCGGGCCTCCTGCCAGTGCACCTCGTGGCCCTCGTCCCGGGCCAGCCCCGCCATCCGGCGCAGCTGGCCGCGGGACATCGGGTCCACGGGCGGCAGTACGACGATCCGCACCCCGGTCGAGGCCTCGGCGGCGGGCCGGCCGGCCGGGGTCCGCCGGTCCGGCTGGCTCGGGACGCCGCTGAGCAGCCCTCCCCCGCCCTCCGGCGCGGCGGCCTGGGCGTGCGCCCATTCCAGCACGTTGAGCAGCTGGACCGGGCTCTCGACGAAAGCCAGGGTGGAGTCTGAAGGGGTCACCACGTACTCCTCGTCAGGGGCGGGGCGGAACGTCGTACTGCGGCCGGCCGGACGCGGTCGGACCGGAGGGGCCTGCGGTCAGACGCCGGCGAGGTCGCCCTGGACGCGGCGGAGCTTCTTCATCGGGCCGAGCTCGGACTCGTAGACCTTCTTGACGCCGTCACCGAGGGCGGTCTCGATGGTGCGGATGTCGCGGACCAGGCGGGTCAGGCCGCCCGGCTCGACGGAGGCGGCCTGGTCGGAGCCCCACATCGCGCGGTCGAGGGTGATGTGGCGCTCGACGAAGGCGGCGCCGAGGGCGACGGCGGCCAGGGTGGTCTGCAGGCCCGTCTCGTGGCCGGAGTAGCCGATCGGGACGTTGGGGTACTCCTCGCGCAGGGTGTTGATGACCCGCAGGTTGAGCTCCTCGGCCTTGGCCGGGTACGTCGACGTGGCGTGGCAGAGCAGGATGTTGTCGCTGCCGAGCACCTCCACCGCGTGGCGGATCTGCTTCGGGGTGGACATGCCGGTGGAGAGGATGACGGTGCGGCCGGTGGCGCGCAGGGCGCGCAGCAGCTCGTCGTCGGTGAGGGAGGCGGAGGCCACCTTGTGGGCGGGGACGTCGAACTTCTCCAGGAAGGCGACGGCCTCGGTGTCCCACGGGGAGGCGAACCAGTCGATGCCGCGCTTGGCGCAGTGCTCGTCGATGGCGCGGTACTGCTCCTCGCCGAACTCGACGCGGTGGCGGTAGTCGATGTAGGTCATCCGGCCCCAGGGGGTGTCCCGCTCGATGTCCCACTGGTCGCGCGGGGTGCAGATCTCCGGGGTGCGCTTCTGGAACTTCACGGCGTCGCAGCCGGCCTCGGCGGCGGCGTCGATGAGGGCGAGGGCGTTCTCCAGCTCGCCGTTGTGGTTGATGCCGATCTCGCCGACGACGTAGACGGGCCGGCCGGGGCCGGCGGTGCGCCGGCCGAAGGTGCGCAGACGGGAGTTGGCGTTGGCGGTCATGACAGGTGACGTCCTTCGGTGCGAGGGTGCGGGGGTGTGCTCAAGGGGTGTGAGCGTCGGGTCGGATCGGTCGCCCCTGGCCGGCGGTACGTCGAACAGGGGGGCGAGCAGCCGGGCGCGGGCGAGATCGTGCGGATCGTCGATCTCCAGCACCCGGGCCGGGTCGGTCGCGACGGGCAGGGTGCGCCCGAAGAACCGGTGCCGGGCGGTGCGGAATCCGGCGGCGTCCATCGCGTAGGCGGCGCCGGTCTCCAGCAGGTCTTGGGGGCGGTCCTGGCGGCGCGGGCGGACGGCCTCGTCGTGGTTGACGCCGTGGCCGGCGCCGTCCCGGGTGCGCCAGAGGAAGCCGTGGAAGGGGGCGACGGTCAGCGCCGAGTCGGCCTCGCCGGCCGCGACGGCGGCGGCCACCGATTCCACGTCGGAGGAGGTCAGGAAGGGGCTCGTGCACTGGACGAGGAGGACCACGTCGACGGTGACCGAGCGCGGTTCCTCGAAGGCGTCGAGGGCGTGCAGCACGGCCGCCTCGCTGCTCGCGGTGTCCCCGGAGATCGCGGAGGGGCGGCGGATCACCGTGGCCCCGGCGGCGGTGGCCGCCGCGGCGATGTCCTCGCCGTCGGTGGAGACCACCACGTCGGTGACGGTCGGGGCGGCGAGACAGGCCCGTACGGCGCGGGCGACGAGCGGGATCCCGGCGACCTCGGCCAGGTTCTTGCCCGGGACGCCCTTGGAACCTCCCCGGGCGGGGATGACGGCCAGGACTCGGCGGCTCACAGTTCTCCCATTCGGCGGATGAGCGGGGCCACGCGCTGGACCCCGTGTCGGTAGAGCCCGCGGGCGGCGTCGCGCAGGTGCGAGCGGAGCCGGCGGCGCAGCCGCGACGGCTCGGCGCCCTCGCGGGCGGCGCCGGGCAGCGGGGTGCCGTCGGCGGCGAGGTGGTGGCGGGCGAGGATCCCGGGCAGGTACCGGGGGGCGGTGGTCAGCGTGTAGTACGGGGCCACGGGCGGGAGCCCGGGCAGCTCCAGCAGCGCGGCGAGGCGGGCCCGCGCGGCGGCGAACACGTCGGCGTCTTCGGCGGCGGCGGCCCCGGCGGGGTCCGCGGCTTCGGCGCCGGCTGCGGCCCCGGCCCCGGCGGCGCGCGGGGTGGTGGCGAGCGGGGCCACGCCCTGCGCCGCCAGCCACTCCGGGTCGCCCTGCGGCAGCAGCCCCGCGTCCAGCTGGTCCCAGGAGGCCAGGCAGCCCGAGCCGAGGAAGTGGTGGTTGCCCAGCGCCTCGCGGATGCCGAGGTCCGTCAGGACGGCCGTCGGGATGCCCCGGTGCAGGGACTCCAGCGCGGCGGTGGACGACACGGTGACCAGCAGGTCGGCGCCGTCGAGGACCTCGCCCATGTTCCCGTACGCGAGGCGGCAGTTGGCGGGGAGCCCGCCGGGGACCTTCGCGGCGAGCCGCTGGTACGGCTGCTCCTCCAGGTGCGTGGTGTGCTCCCCGGGCCGGCTGCGCAGTTTGACCAGCACCTCCCGGTCCGGGTGCAGCCGGGCGTGTCCGGCGGCCCGCTCCAGCAGGTACGCGCGGTCGGCGCGGCTCTCGGGCACCGAGGGCTGCACGGCGAAGACCACCGTCGTGGCCCGGCTCCCGGCCGGCTCGTACGCGGCCCCGCCGAGGAAGGGCAGCACGGTCTCGGTGACGCAGCCGGCGTCGGCGCCCACCCCCTCGTACACGGCGCGGAACCGCTGCGCGTCGTGGCGGGAGTTGGCGAGGACGAGGTCGGCGCCGTGGCGCAGCAGCAGCCCGTCGGCGAGCTTCTCGTACACGACGCCCACGTATCCGGTGACGATCACCGGGCGGGCGGCCGGGTCGGGCCACAGGGCTCGGACGCCGTGCAGGACGGCCTGGACGGCCCCGCCGACGAGGGCGAGGACGACCACGTCGTACCGCTCGCGCTCGATGTCCGCGAGGAACTCCGCGCAGGTCACCTCGGTCAGCCGGTCGGCCCGGACCCCCACCTCGCCGAGCTGGCGCGCGGTGGGGGTGGCCCGGCCGCGCAGCAGGTGGCCGGTGAGCCGGTGGCCGGGCGCGAGGCGGCGGGCGGTGAGGGCGCCCCATTTCCATCGCGTATCCGAATCGGCGAGTACGGCGACCCGAAGAGGAGAGCGGGGGGCGGAGCGTTGCGCTGATCGATTGCTGACTGGCACGCGGCAGAAGCTATTCCGCAATTTCGGTGATCGGCCCAACGACCGCACAACAGCGGGTTAACAACCCGTCTACGTCATGCGAATCCGCACCGGTTAACTCGCCCGCCCCGCTTCGTTCACATGGAATATGTATGCGGGCCATGGTGAATGCCGGACAACGGCCTAACGTCTCGCAGGTGTTCAAGCTCTCTGTTGTCGTGCCGTTCTACAACGTGCAGACATATGCACCGGATGCCCTGAAAAGTCTCGCGCTCAACGCCCGGGACGACTTCGAGTTCCTGCTCGTCGACGACCACTCGACGGACGGGACTCCCGACCTTCTGGAACGGGCCGCGCGGGAGCTGCCCGGCGCGGTGCACCTGCGCCACGAGCGCAACGGCGGCCTGGCGACCGCGCGGAACACCGGTCTGGACGCGGCCCGGGGCGAGTACCTCGCCTTCATGGACGGCGACGACTGGCTGGCGCCGGGCCATCTGGCCCGTATGGTGGCCGCCATTGAGGCACTGAACTGCGATTTCGTCCGCAACGACCATGTCAGGGTCACCGGGCGGGCCCGCTCCGTGCAGCGCGTCCCCTTCGGTGCGCACGGGGTCGTCGCCGATCCGCGTTCCGGGATCCTGCCCGCGGACCGGGCCACCTCGGTGGACTATCCGTACGCCTGGGCCGGGATGTACCACCGGCGGCTGCTGGACCGGGGACTGCTGCACTTCACCGACGGGCTGCGGACGGCCGAGGACCGGCCCTGGATCTGGCGGCTGCACCGGGAGGCGAAATCCTTCGCGGCGGTCGGAATGCCCGGAATCTTCTACCGTCGCGGGGTTTCCACCTCGCTGACGCAGATCGGCGACGAGCGCCAGCTCGATTTCATGCGCGCATTTGACCAGGTGATTTCGGAAACCGCGGCCGACCGGGAATTTGATCTTCTGCTCCCGAAAGCCGTGCGAACGTATTGTGCGATCATCGCGCACCACAACGGGTCTCTTGAAAGGTTCGAACCGGCCGTGGCCAAGAAACTCCGTTCGATGAGCGCGGCCGCGCTCGGGCGCATGCCCCAGGACGTCCTGGACCAGGCCCTGGCCTCGATGGACGCCGACCGCTCCGCCCTGCTGCGCAGGCTCCGCCGCCGCACCCCGTCGGGGGCGGCAGCGTGAGCCTGACGCAGATCTTCATCGGCTCCACCCTCTACGGGACGGCCACCCTCGCCGCCGCCGTGGACGCCGGCAGCTTCCCGGCCGCCGACCGCCGGATCCTGCTGACCAGCGACCACGCCCTCGCCGCCGAGGTCAGCCCCCGGCTCGCCGACATGCCCGGCTTCGCCACCCTGAGCACCCGCTTCGACGAGGTCCTCGACTGGAACGCCGTCATCGAGCCGCAGCACCCGAGCGCCTGGTCCCCGCGCGCGGACGACGTCCCCCTCTGGGAGCGCTACCTGCGCACCCTGTGGGGACTCGGCGACGACCGCGTCGAGCTGATCGTGGAATCCCTCCAGGTGCCGCCCGCGCAGAGCCTGTGCCAGCTCTTCCCCGGCGCCGCCGTCGACGTCTACGCCGACGGACTGATGAGCTACGGACCCACCCGCGTCCGGCTCGACCCGCAGATCGGGATGCGGGTGCGGCGGGTGCTGCACCTGGACCTCGTACCCGGACTGGAGCCGCTGCTGCTCACCGAGTTCGGCGTACCGGCCGAACTGGTGCCGACCGAGGAGTTCCTGAAGGTCCTCGCCGAGCTCGCGGCCGTCGCCCCGGACGGCGCGCGCCCGCCCGCCTCCGAAGAGGCCCCGGCGCTGCTGCTCGGCCAGTACCTCTCCGCCCTCGACCTGATCAGCCCCGCCCAGGAGGAGGAACTGCACGCCGAGATGGTCCGCGGCGCGTTCGCCCTGGGCCACCGGGAGCTCGTCTTCAAGCCGCACCCCAGCGCCCCCGCCCTCTACGCCCGCCGGGCCGAGGCCGAGGCCGAGCGGCTCGGCGCCCGCCTGACCGTGCTGGACAGCCCGGTGCTCGCCGAGGTGCTGTACCAGCGGGTCCGCCCGGCGCTGGTCGTCGGCTGCTTCTCCACCGGGCTGCTGACGGCCGCCACCCTGTTCGGGCTGCCCGTCGCCCGCGCCGGCACGAAGACGGTGCTCGGCCGCCTCTCCCCGTACCAGAACAGCAACCGCGTCCCGCTCACCGTGGTCGACGCGCTGCTCCCCGACCTCGCCGACACCGACGCCGTGCGCGGCTGGAGCGCCCCCGGCCCCGAGGAGGTCTCCTCCCGGCTGGGCGGCCTGCTGAGCGCCGTCGGCTTCGCGATGCAGCCGCGGATCCTCGTGGAACACCGCGGGGCGGCCGAGGCGTACCTGACCCGCCACCTCGACGAGCACACCTGGCGCTACTTCAGCCGGCGCCGGCTGGCGAGCCAGGGGCTGCCCGGCGGCATCCCCGCCCGGCTGACCTTCCTCACCCGCAGCCCGGCCGTGCGCCGCGCCGTCCGCCAGGTCCGGCGGGTCCGCCGGACGCGGGGCAGGCGATGACCGCCGCCCCGGCGATACCGGCGGCGCGCACCGGGGCCGGACCCGCGCCGAAGGCCGGGGGCGACCGGCTGCGCGCCCTGGACGCGCTGCGGCTGCTCGCCGCGCTGATGGTCGCCGGGTACCACTACGGCGGGCGCGGCGGGGAGGTGGCCAAGGCCTGGGGGGCGTCCCCGAACAAGCTGTTCCCCGAGGCCTCGACCTGGTTCGCGTACGGCCCGCTCGGCGTACAGATCTTCTTCGTCATCAGCGGCTTCGTGATCTGCATGAGCGCCCAGGGGCGTACCGTCCGCGCCTTTGCCGCCTCGCGGGCCGCCCGGCTCTACCCGGCGTACTGGGTGGCGCTGATCCTGGTCACGGTCGCGGTCGAGGCGGTCTCGCCCTCCGACTTCCTGCTCAACCTGACGATGCTCCAGCAGCCGCTGGGCGCCGACCGGGTGCTCGGGGTGTGCTGGACGCTCTGGGTCGAGCTGCGGTTCTACGTCCTGTTCGCGCTCTGCGTGGTCCTGCCGGGCGGCGGCCGCCGCCGGACCCTGCTGTTCTGCGGGGTCTGGACCGTCGCCGCCGTCCTCGTCGACGCGGGCGACCCGGCGGGCAAGGCGTTCCTCAGCCAGGCCCTGATGCCGCAGTACGCGCCGTTCTTCATCGGAGGCATCGGCCTGTACCTGGTGCACCGCGACCACCGCGACCGGCTGGCCTGGGCCGTGGCCCTGACCGGCTGGCTGATCGGGCAGCACTACGCGGTGGCGGGGCTGTGGCACGCGCCGAACCCGAAGTTCTTCTCGTACCGCAGCTCGCTGGTGATCATCGCGATCGTCACGGCCGGGTTCGCGGCCGTCGCCCTGGTCGCCCTCGGCAAGCTGGCGTGGGCGCGCTGGAGGTGGCTGACGGTGGCGGGGGCGCTGACGTACCCGTTCTACCTGGTGCACGAGCACCTGGGCTGGGTGGTCATCAAGGCCCTGCACCGCGGGGCGGGCATCCCGGCGCCGGCCACCTTCGCGCTGACGCTGGTGTTCATGCTGGCCCTCGCCTGGGGGATCCACCGGCTGGTGGAGCGCCCGCTGGGCCCGAGGCTCCGCAGGCTCCTCGACGGCTAACTGACCGCGAGCTTGGCGGCGAACCCGAGGAAGAGGACGGACGCCGCCGAGGTCGCGCCGACGGAGAGCCGCTTGCGGCGGCGGAAGGCCTCCGAGAGGCGGGTCCCGGCGAAGATCAGCAGCGTGAGGTAGAGGAAGCTGCCGGTCTGCAGCAGCCCGCCGAGGACCAGGAAGGACAGCGCCGGGTAGGCGTAGCCGGGGTCCACGAACTGCACGAAGAAGGAGACCAGGAACAGGATCGCCTTCGGGTTGAACAGGCTGATCAGCAGCGCCCGCCGGTACGGCCGCTCGCCGTCCCCCTCCGGGGCGGCGGCCTCCGCCGCGACGCCCTCCTCGCCGTGGCGGGAGCGCCACAGCGCCCAGGCGCCGCGCATCATGCCGATCGCGAGCCAGGTGAGGTACCCGGCGCCGAGCAGCTTGACGACGCCGAACAGCATCGGACTGGTCCGCAGCAGCGAGGCCGCCCCGGCGGCGGCGAGCACCATCAGCACGGCGTCCCCGGTGAACACCCCGGCGGCGGCCTTGTACCCGGTCCGCACCCCCCGCCGCGCGGCAACGGACAGCACGTACAGCGAGTTCGGCCCCGGCAACAAAATGATCAATATGAGACCGGCGATATAGGTCGGCAGATCCGTGACACCCAGCATGTGCAGGAGTGTCGCACGGGTACGCGCCTGTCGCGCCACCCGGTTTCACCATGTGGAACCGGTCGGCTCGTACGTCCCCCAGACCTCGCGCAGGGTGGTGCAGACCTCGCCGATCGTGGCGCGGGCGCGGAGGGCTTCCTTCATCGGGTAGAGGACGTTCGCCGGGCCCGCCGCCGCTTCGCGCAGGGCCGTGAGGGCGGCGGTCACCGCCGGGGCGTCGCGGGTCGCCCGCAGGCGCGCGAGCGACTCGCACTGGCGGGCCTCGATCGCCGGGTCGACCCGCAGCGGGGCGTACGGCTCCTCCCGGGCGAGCGCGAAGCGGTTGACGCCGACCACCACCCGCTCGCCGCTCTCCTGTTCCCGCGCGATCCGGTACGCGTTCCGCTCGATCTCGCCCTTCTGGAACCCGGCCTCGATCGCGGCGACCGCGCCGCCCAGGTCCTCGACCCGCCGCATCAGCGCGAGCGCCGCCGCCTCCAGCTCGTCGGTCATGCGCTCCACCGCGTACGACCCCGCAAAGGGGTCCACCGTGTGCGGTACGTCCGTCTCGTACGCCAGCACCTGCTGCGTGCGCAGGGCGAGCCGCGCCGACTTCTCCGTCGGCAGCGCGATCGCCTCGTCGAAGGAGTTGGTGTGCAGCGACTGGGTCCCGCCCAGCACCGCGGCCAGCCCCTGCACGGCGACCCGTACGAGGTTCAGCTCGGGCTGCTGCGCCGTCAGCTGGACCCCGGCCGTCTGGGTGTGGAAGCGCAGCATCTGCGACTTCGGGTCCCGCGCCCCGAACTCCTCCCGCATGACGCGGGCCCAGATCCGCCGGGCCGCGCGGAACTTCGCGACCTCCTCCAGGAGGGTGGTGCGGGCGACGAAGAAGAACGACAGCCGGGGCGCGAACTCGTCCACCGCCATGCCCGCGCCGATGGCGGTACGGACGTACGCGATCGCGTCGGCGAGGGTGAAGGCGACCTCCTGCGCGGGCGAGGCCCCGGCCTCGGCCATGTGGTAGCCGGAGATGGAGATGGTGTTCCAGCGGGGGATCTCGGCCCGGCAGTAGCGGAAGGTGTCGGCGGTCAGCCGCAGGGAGGGGCCGGGCGGGAAGATGTAGGTGCCGCGCGCGATGTACTCCTTGAGGACATCGTTCTGGATCGTCCCCGTCAGCCGCTCGCCCGGGATGCCGTGTTCCTCGGCGACGAGCTGGTACAGCAGCAGGAGCAGGGCGGCGGGCGCGTTGATGGTCATCGAGGTGGAGACCCGGTCGAGCGGGATCCCCTCGAACAGCACCCGCATGTCCTCGACGGAGTCGACGGCCACGCCGACCTTTCCGACCTCGCCGCGCGCGAGCGGGGCGTCGGAGTCGTGCCCCATCTGGGTGGGCAGGTCGAAGGCGACCGAGAGCCCGGTGCCGCCCCCCTCGATGAGCTGACGGTACCGGGCGTTGGACTCGGCGGCCGTGCCGAACCCGGCGTACTGCCGCATGGTCCAGGGGCGGCCCGTGTACATCGTGGGATAGACCCCACGGGTGTAGGGATATGACCCTGGTTCACCCAGTTTGTCCGCCGGGTTCCAGTCCGTCAGGGCCGCCGGCCCGTAGACGGGTTCGATCGGGATGCCGCTCTCGGTGTTCGCCATCTGCCCGTGACCCTCCGCACTGGGGGTACTTCCGCCGCGACGGCCCGGTCCGGGCCCCGGTCACAATGGCGCAACATCGGACGGCCGGGCGCAACTCTCCACGCCCGGCAGGCATCACCTAGATAAACGCAGACAACACGACTGGGAATTCGGGGGACCGCCATGCACCGCCAGAGAGTAATGGCCCGCACGCTCGGCCTGGCCACCGCCGTCGCGCTCGCCGCGACCGCCTGTGGGTCGCAGAAGACGGAGAACACCGGCTCCGCTTCCACGGCCCCCTCCGCGTCCGCGGCGGTCACCACCCCCGAGAGTTCCCCCTCCTCCGACGACAAGCCGGCCGGCGATCCCTCCGCGTCGCCGTCCGCCTCCGCGTCCTCGGCCTCCCCCTCCGCCTCCGCGTCCGCCTCCTCCTCCCCGTCAGCCTCGCCGTCCGTCAAGGCGGTCATGGCGAACGGCGACGACAGCGAGCAGGTGCGCGAGCTCCAGGCCCGCCTGAAGCAGCTCAAGCTGATGAGCGTCGCGCCCACCGGCTTCTACGGGTCGAAGACGACGACGGCGGTCAAGTCCTTCCAGTCGAGGAACGGGCTCACCGCGAGCGGCTCCGTGGACGCGGAGACCTGGAAGAAGATCCAGGGCCTGACCAAGAAGCCCACCGCGGACGAGCTGCGCCCGCCGACCGTCAACGAGGTCGACGCGCCGGACCCGCGCTGTATGACGGGCCGGGTGATGTGCATCAGCAAGGAGAGCCGCACCCTCGCCTGGATGATCGACGGCAAGGTGATCTCCACGATGGACGTCCGCTTCGGCTCGGAGAACACCCCGACCCGCGAGGGCGTGTTCGACGTGGGCTGGAAGGCCAAGGAGTGGACGTCGACGATCTACCACACGCCCATGCCGTACGCGATGTTCTTCAGCGGCGGCCAGGCGGTGCACTACTCGGCGGACTTCGCGGCCCGCGGCTACAGCGGCGCCTCGCACGGCTGCGTCAACGTCCGGGACAAGGCCAAGCTGTCGAAGCTCTTCGACGACGTGAAGGTCGGCGACAAGGTCGTCGTCTACTGGTGACCGGATCCCGCCGGGTCGTCGGCGGGTCCGGAGATTAATGGGCGCGGGCGGGACCGGGGGAACGTGTCCCGCCCGCGCCGGTTGCGCAGAGCCCAGAGGTACGGGGGGAACCCCGGCTCATGCGCGGCCGATGACCAGTCGGCTCGATATGTACTGCGCCGGCGGCTCGAAAAGTGTTACAGCCGTGTGTGACGGGGAGCCGGGACGCGTTACAGGCGGCTGCGGAAGCCGAGCGATCCGCGCGTGGCGGTCGGGGTCGGGGGCAGCAGGGCGTCGCTCCCGGGGCCGGGGCCGTCGGTCGTCGACCGCCCGGAACCGGTGGAGGTGCCCGTGCCACCGGCGATGTCGCCGTCGCGGGCCACGTCCAGCAGCGCCTCGCAGTACCGCGCGATCCGCGCGGTGCCCCGGGCCAGCTTCGACAGCCGCTCGCGCCGGTCGTCGTTCATCTGCCCCGCCCGGTAGGCCTCGCACAGGTCGGCGGCCTTGACCGTGTTCTCCCGGTCGCGGTCGCGGTCCCGCTCGCGCTCCTTGGTGCCGCTCGTCGGCCGGTCCTGGCCGCCGTCCTTGACGGCGCCGCCGCCGCCGAAGGCGGGCGGCGAGGAGGTCCCGGCCGAGCCGCCCACCGCCGCATGCCCGTCCGGGTCCGGGGCCGCGTCCGCGCCGGTCTCCTCGCCGGGCGAGTGCGAGGGTCCGACGGGGGCGAAGCCGTCGCCGCCGAACGGCTCGGTGGGCCGCGCCTGCGGGGAGCGCAGCGGCCGCAGGCCGCCGCCGTCCCCGGTCGGCGCCGGATTCCCCCCGGTGCTCACGGACACCGACGGCAGCGGTCCGGCGGAGGTGTGCGAGCCCTGGTCCAGCAGCCCGGTCCCGACGGCCGCTGCCAGTCCGCCGACGGCGACGCTCGCCAGCGCGGCCGCCAGCCCGAACCGCACGGCGGTGTTCCGCCGCGGCGGGCGGGTGCGTACGAGGAGTTCGGCCGCTCGGTGGTCCTCGCGGCCGAGTTCCACCAGGGGTTCGTGGGCCGCCGCCGACCCGGGCTCCTCGGGCCGGACCGTGCCGTGCGCCGCGCGGAAGGCGGCCAGGGCGGCGGCCTCCCCGGGCAGCTCCGGGCCGGCGGCCGGGTGCGGGAGGGTCGGGGCGAGGGTGTCGAGGGCGGCGCGGAGGCGGTCGGCCTCGGCCCGGGCACGCTGGTCGGCGACAGGTCCGACCGGTGCTCCGCGCAGCAGTTCTTCCGCCGCGGCCTGGTCCAGCCACCTGTTGCGCTCGTCGGCCATCACATGTCCTTCTGCGTCCGCCAACGTGAATGCGTCACACCGGTTTGTTCTACGAGGCTCCCGCCCGGGCCGCGCTGCGCCGGAACGGCATCGAGATCCCTCTCGCCTCCGCCGTCCCGCGACCGGCCTCCGGCATTATGGCCGACCGGAGGGCCGGTTCCGGAAGCCCCCTCCTCGGCCAGTTCGGTGCTGAGCAGCTCCGCCAGCTTCTTCAGGCCCCGGTGGGCGGCCGTGCGGACGGCGCCCGGGCGCTTGCCGAGGGTCTCCGCCGCGCTCTTCGCGTCGAGTCCGACCACCACGCGGAGCACGACGGCCTCGGCCTGGTCCTGCGGGAGACGGGCTATCAGCGCCATGGTGCGGCCGGTGGACAGGGACTCCATCGCGAGGCCCGCCGTATCGCTGTCGGCGGTGTGGTTCGTGAGTTCGCTCTCGTCGCCGCCTATCGCGGGGCGGCGGCCGCGCATCCGGATGTGGTCCAAGGCGCGGTTGCGGGCGATGCGGGCGGCCCAGCCCCGGAAGCGGTCCGCGTCGCCGGTGAAGGAATCGAGGTCGCGGGCGATCTGCAGCCAGGCCTCGGAAGTGACGTCCTCCGCGTCGCCGTCGCCGACGAGCGTCCGTACGTATCCGAGCAGGCGCGGGTGCACGGCGCGGTACACAGTACGGAACGCGTTCTCATCGCCGTGCTGTGCCGCGAGCACCGCGGCGGTCAGCTCCGCGTCGTCCCCCAGCAAAGTCCCCAACCCGTTCACTGTCCTGTACGTGTGGCGCAAATCAGCACGTTACGGCTTTCAGGCACCTTCGTCCACGAGTTGTACAACCTGCAACCAAACCTGCGCGGAGCGGGGTGTGACACAAAACGCACCCGAGGCGCTGACTGGAGTACGGGCTTGTCGCACGAGTCCGTGACGGATGGCGACCGGGGCCTCTCCTGTGGGGGGTGGCGGCCTCGGTCGTCCTCCCCTCTCACACGGCCCCGCGGGGTCACCCGTTCAGTGGGTCCGGCGCGTTCACACATGCCTCACGTCATCCTTTCGGCTCACTTCCGGGTGAAAACCTCATTCGGGCACAGCACGCCCGGCCGCGCCTCGATAGCGTGGCGGCACACCCGCGCCGCGCACCGAGGAGCCCCCCGCTGTCCAGCCACCTTCCGGCACAGGCCCCTGGGGGTGAGCGGGGCACTCCCGGGGCGAAGCCCGGGGGGCGCTCCACCGTCCCCGGCAGAGCCCCCGGCCACGGCCCCGGGCTGACGCGGTTCAACGCCCTCTCCCACGAGGACGCCCACGCCATCCTGCTGTACTGCTGCGGAAGCCGGCGCTGGGCCCACCGCGTCGCCACCCACCGCCCCTACCCCGACGCCCCGTCTCTGCTCGCCGCCGCGGACGAGGCCTCGTACGACCTCTCGCAGGCGGACCTCACCGAGGCGCTGAGCGGCGAGTTCCCGGCGGAGCTGGGCCGCGGGGCCCCGTACGCGGCGCTGCTCGCGCTCGACGCGGCCCACGCGCAGTACGAGCGCACCTTCGGCCACGCCTTCGTGATCTGCCTGGCCGGACACCCCCCGGAGGAGCGGGCGGACCAGCTGCTGGGCGCGATCCGGCGCCGCATGACCCACGAGATCGACGAGGAGCGGGCCATCTCCGCGGACGAGCTGCGCCGCCTCGCGCAGGCCCGACTCGCCGACCTGATGGACCGACTGCCGCGACTGTTGGACCGGGCGGCCCCGGGCAATGGGCTGTTCGCAGCGGATTTCGGGCTATTTTCCCCCGTGGGATAGCCCGTCCGTGCCTGTTTGATCACACCGATGACCCCCGCGCGAAGGAACCGACAAAGCGTCGCTACGATGTCCGGGGCCGGTGGACCGTACCCGGCCGGGCCCGACCGACAACGAAGCCGGCTGGCCCCCGCCCCGCTTCCGGAGGGTTTTCCGTGCCGGCTGGAACGTTGTACCGCGGCCGGGAAGGAATGTGGTCCTGGGTGGCTCATCGAGTCACCGGCGTCCTCATTTTCTTCTTCCTGTTCGTACACGTCCTCGACACCGCTCTCGTCCGCGTCTCTCCCGAGGCGTACGACGATGTCGTGGCTACCTACAAGAATCCGATCGTCGCGCTGCTGGAGTACGGCCTCGTCGCCGCAATCCTCTTCCACGCGCTCAACGGTCTCCGTGTCATCGCCGTGGACTTCTGGTCCAAGGGCCCGCGCTACCAGAAGCAGATGCTCTGGTCGGTCGTGGGCCTCTGGGTCTTCCTGATGATCGGCGCCCTGTACCCCGTACTGGGCCACGCAGCTGCTGAACTGTTCGGGAAGTGACGCGCGCCATGTCTTCGAACAACACAGTTTCTGATGCTTCCTCCGCCCAGGCGGTCGGCGCCGTGGAGGACGTGAGCCTCTACGACGCCGACAACCCGGCGCCCTACATCGAAGCCCCGCGCAAGCGCACCGGCAAGACGCCGCGCTCGACCCGCGGCAACTTCGAGATGGTCGCCTGGCTCTTCATGCGCCTCTCGGGCATCGTCCTCGTGGTGCTCGTCATCGGCCACCTGCTGATCCAGCTGGTGCTGGACGGCGGCGTCTCCAAGATCGGCTTCGCCTTCGTGGCGGGCCGCTGGGCGTCCCCGTTCTGGCAGGTCTGGGACCTGCTGATGCTGTGGCTGGCCATGCTGCACGGCTCCAACGGTCTGCGTACCGTCATCAACGACTACGCGGAGCGCGCCAACACGCGGCTGTGGCTGAAGGGCCTGCTCTACACCGCCACGGTGTTCACCATCCTTCTGGGCACGCTGGTGATCTTCACCTTCGACCCGAACATCCGCTAGGCAACGGGGCTGAGGCGAAACCAATGAAGATCCACAAGTACGACACCGTCATCGTCGGCGCAGGTGGCGCGGGCATGCGCGCCGCCATCGAGTCGACGAAGCGCAGCCGCACCGCGGTGCTGACGAAGCTCTACCCCACCCGCTCCCACACGGGTGCCGCGCAGGGCGGCATGGCCGCCGCGCTGGCCAACGTGGAGGACGACAACTGGGAGTGGCACACCTTCGACACGGTCAAGGGCGGTGACTACCTGGTCGACCAGGACGCCGCCGAGATCCTGGCGAAGGAGGCCATCGACGCGGTCCTCGACCTGGAGAAGATGGGCCTGCCGTTCAACCGCACGCCGGACGGCACCATCGACCAGCGCCGCTTCGGCGGTCACTCCCGCAACCACGGCGAGGCGCCGGTCCGCCGGTCCTGCTACGCCGCGGACCGCACGGGCCACATGATCCTCCAGACGCTGTACCAGAACTGCGTCAAGGAGGGCGTGGAGTTCTTCAACGAGTTCTACGTCCTGGACCAGCTCCTGGTCGAGGTCGACGGCGTCAAGAAGTCGGCCGGTGTGGTCGCGTACGAGCTCGCCACCGGCGAGATCCACGTGTTCCAGGCCAAGGCCGTCATCTACGCCTCCGGCGGCACCGGCAAGTTCTTCAAGGTGACCTCCAACGCGCACACCCTCACGGGTGACGGCCAGGCGGCCTGCTACCGCCGCGGCCTGCCGCTGGAGGACATGGAGTTCTTCCAGTTCCACCCGACGGGCATCTGGCGCATGGGCATCCTGCTGACGGAGGGCGCCCGCGGTGAGGGCGGCATCCTCCGCAACAAGGACGGCGAGCGCTTCATGGAGAAGTACGCGCCGGTCATGAAGGACCTCGCGTCCCGTGACGTCGTCTCGCGCTCCATCTACACCGAGATCCGTGAGGGCCGCGGCTGCGGTCCCGCCGGTGACCACGTGTACCTGGACCTCACGCACCTGCCGCCGGAGCAGCTCGACGCGAAGCTCCCGGACATCACCGAGTTCGCGCGCACCTACCTGGGCATCGAGCCGTACACGGACCCGATCCCGATCCAGCCCACCGCGCACTACGCCATGGGCGGCATCCCGACCAACGTCGAGGGTGAGGTCCTGGCGGACAACACCACCGTCGTCCCGGGCCTGTACGCGGCCGGCGAGGTCGCGTGCGTGTCGGTGCACGGCGCCAACCGTCTGGGCACCAACTCGCTGCTGGACATCAACGTCTTCGGCAAGCGCTCGGGCATCGCCGCGGCGAAGTACTCGCAGGAGAACGACTTCGTCGAGCTCCCCGAGAACCCGGCGCAGCAGGTGGCCGACCTGGTCGAGCACCTGCGCAACTCCACGGGCAAGGAGCGGGTCGCGGACCTGCGCCTGGAGCTCCAGGAGACGATGGACGCCTGCGTGATGGTCTTCCGTACGGAGCAGACCATCAAGACCGCGGTCGACAAGATCGCGGAACTGCGCGAGCGCTACAAGAACGTGTCCGTCCAGGACAAGGGCAAGCGCTTCAACACGGACCTGCTGGAGGCCATCGAGCTGGGCAACCTGCTCGACCTGGCCGAGGTCATGGCCGTGTCCGCGCTCGCGCGCAAGGAATCCCGCGGCGGTCACTACCGCGAGGACTACCCGAACCGCGACGACGTCAACTTCATGCGCCACACCATGGCGTACCGCGAGGTCGACGACAACGGCCAGGACTCCGTCCGGCTGGACTACAAGCCCGTCGTCGTCACCCGCTACCAGCCGATGGAGCGTAAGTACTGATGGCCACCCCGACCCTGTCCAAGACGGACGAGATGGAGGCTGCGGCCGCGGCCTCGCCCTTCATCACGGTCACGTTCCGGATCCGCCGCTACAACCCCGAGATCTCGGACGAGCCGCAGTGGCAGGACTTCCAGATCGAGATCGACCCGAAGGAGCGCGTGCTCGACGGTCTCCACAAGATCAAGTGGGACCTCGACGGCACGCTGACCTTCCGTCGCTCCTGCGCGCACGGCATCTGCGGCTCCGACGCGATGCGGATCAACGGCAAGAACAGGCTCGCCTGCAAGACGCTGATCAAGGACATCAACCCGGAGAAGCCGATCACCGTCGAGGCCATCAAGGGCCTCACGGTGATGAAGGACCTCGTCGTCGACATGGAGCCCTTCTTCCAGGCGTACCGCGACGTCATGCCGTTCCTGGTCACCACCGGCAACGAGCCGACGCGTGAGCGCCTGCAGTCCGCCGAGGACCGCGAGCGCTTCGACGACACCACCAAGTGCATCCTGTGCGCCGCGTGCACGTCCTCGTGCCCGGTGTTCTGGAACGACGGCCAGTACTTCGGCCCGGCGGCGATCGTCAACGCGCACCGCTTCATCTTCGACTCGCGCGACGAGGCCGGCGAGCAGCGGCTGGAGATCCTGAACGACAAGGACGGCGTGTGGCGCTGCCGCACGACCTTCAACTGCACCGATGCCTGCCCGCGCGGCATCGAGGTCACGAAGGCGATCCAGGAAGTCAAGCGCGCCCTGATCACGCGCCGCTTCTGACCTCCGGTCCCCGCTCGTACGAGGGCCCCGCCCCGGTGTTCACCACCGGGCCGGGGCCCTCGCCGCGTTCACCCCCAGGGGTGGGGACGGGCCGGATAAACCTTTCATCGGACCGAACCCTTGGGCCGATGGCGCTACGGTCGCCAGCGCCGCTTGTACCGAAGCGTCGTCCGCACCCACACTGAGAGAAGGAGGTGCTTTCCATGTCCGCTCTTGCCCACGAGGCGATGTGCGACCCCGGTCTCGATGAGGTGCTGTGGCAGGCCTGGAAGGCGATGGACCTTCCGGAGGGCTACCGGGCCGAGATCATCGAAGGGTCCATCGAGGTGTCTCCCACCGGCCGTCGCCGTCACGACGTGCTCAACAATCGCCTGCGCTGGATGCTGGAAGCCCACCTCGCGGGCAGCGATCTCGCGGTCTTCCAGGACATCAACATCATCCAGGGGCGGAAGGTCTGCATCCCCGACCTTTTCGTGGCCCCACGGGACCTGGATGAGATCCCCGACGAGGAAGGCCTCGGCGTGGACGCCACCCGGGTGCCGCTGGTTGCCGAGATCGTCTCGCCCGGCAACGACGCTCACCGCCGGGACCACATCCGAAAGCAGCGGTGGTACGCCCTCGCCGCCATTTCGGTCTACGTCGTCATCGATGACTTCACCGATCAGCGCACGGTGACCGTGTTCAGCTCCCCGGACCCTGACAAGGGGACGTACGCCACCAAGACCACCGTCTCGTACGGCACCCCGGCCACCGTCCCCGAGGGGCCCGCCAAGGGCCTGGTGATCGGCGAGGAGGTCACCCGGCCCTAAGTGGGCGGTGGGGTAGGGGTTCTGACGGGGGGTACGGTGCGCGGGGATGCCCTGTGGAAGGATCGGCCGCATGAGTGAGCAGCAGCCGAATCCGTACGCGAGTGACCCCGGCCAGGCACCGGGTGACTACAAGTGGGGCCCCGGTCAGGCCAGTTACGGTTACCCGCAGCCCTACCCGCAGCCTCCGGCGCACCAGCCGACCGTTGGCGGCGCGGGGCTGCCGATTCCGCAGCAGCCGCCGGCGCCCGGGTACGCGCCCGGGCCCGGCGCGGTTCCCGGGCAGGGCCTGTCCATCGGGGACATCAGCGTCGCCGGGGACCAGATCATCACCCCGTCCGGCACGATGCCGCTGCGGGGCGCGATGTGGAACGCCACGGACCTCTCGCGCACCGAGGAGAAGATGCCGGCCCACGCGATCGTGCTGGCCATCATCTTCTTCCTGTTCTGCCTGCTCGGGCTGCTGTTCCTGCTGATGAAGGAGAAGCGGACGACCGGCTACATCCAGGTCACCGTGCACAGCGGCGGCCGCCACCACTCCACGATGATCCCGGCGACCGACCCCAACTCGTACGCCTGGGTGATGCACCAGGTCAACTACGCGCGGTCGCTGAGCGTCTGATCCGGCGTCCGGTCCGGCGCCCGCTACGGCATCCGCTGCGGGGCGCGCGGCCGGCCGCCCCGGAAAGGGGTGGCCGGCGCGCTGCGGGTCCGGGACGATCGGGCCATGATCATTTCTCATGACGTGGCGGGACCCGAGACCGGGCCCGCGGTGCTGCTGCTGCACTCCTCCGTGTGCGACCGCCGGATGTGGGAGCCCCAGTGGGCCCCGCTGGCCGAGGCCGGCTTCCGGGTGGTCCGCGCGGACTTCCGGACCTGCGGGGAATCCCCCGCCGCCGAGGCCCCGTACAGCGACGCCGGTGACGTACTCGCCCTGATGGACCGGCTCGGCATCGAGCGCGCCGCCTTCGTCGGGTCCTCGTACGGCGGCCGGATCGCGCTGCAGCTGGCCGCCCTGCACCCGGACCGGGTGCGCTCCCTGGCCCTGCTCTGCCCCGCCCTCCCCGCGCAGCGGCGCGGGCCGGCGCTGCTGGCCTTCAACGCCGCCGAGGGCGCCCTGCTGGAGGCCGGCGACCTGGAGGGCGCGGCCGAGCTGAACGCCCGCCAGTGGCTCGGCCCGGACGCCGACGCGGCCGCGCACGCCCTCGTACGGGCCATGCAGCTGGGGAACCTGCGGGGCGCCCTGGCGGCCTCCGGGGAACACGAGCTCCCCGAGCCCGCCGTGGACCTGACGGCCCTCACGGTGCCCGTCCTCGCCGTCGGGGGCGCGCACGACATCCCCGATTTCCGGGACGTCCCCGCCGAGCTGGCCTCGCTCGTCCCCGGCGCGCTCCACGTCGAGCTGCCGTGGGCGGGCCATCTGCCCTCCCTGGAGCGCCCGGCGCAGATCACGCGACTGCTGCTGGACTTCCTGCGCCGCTGACCCGACCGCCCGTTCGCTTGAACCTGTTCAAAAGAGGGTCTACAGTCATGTCCATCAGCAATTGAACGCGTTCAAGGGGGCTGGGGCAATGGACCTCACCGTGGTTGCGTACGTCATCTACCTGATCGTCAGCATCGGCCTCACCGTCTGGGTGGCCCGCACCCTCAGCCGCAACGGCCGGGTCTTCATCGCGGACGTCCTCCAGGGCAACGAGAAGCTCGCGGACGCCGTCAACCACCTCCTGGTGGTCGGGTTCTACCTCGTGAACATCGGCTTCGTGACCCTCTACCTGCGCTCGGGCGAGACGATCCTCGAAGCCCGCGGCCTCTTCGAGGAGCTGTCGGTCAAGCTCGGCGTCGTCCTGCTCGTCCTCGGCTTCATGCACCTGGGCAACGTGTGGGTGCTGAACAGGATGCGCCGCCGGGGGATCATGGAGCGCCAGCAGACCCCGCCGGTCGCCCCGAACGCCTGGACCGCGCCGGCCGGGGCCTGACCGATGGCCACGCCGACGGCCGCGCCGACGGCCTCGCCGACAGCGCCGGGGGCGGCGGGGGCGCCGGGGGCGGCGGGGGCGCCGGGGGCGCCGGGGGCGCCGGGGGCGCCGGGGGCGCCGGGGGCGGCCGTACGGCACCTGACGGTGCTGTACGACGCCCACTGCCCCCTCTGCGTCCACATCCGGCACTGGCTGCTCGGGCAGCGCCTGCTGGTGCCGCTCCGGCTCGTCCCGGCCGGATCCGAGGCGGCTCGGCGGCGGTACCCGCTGCTGGACCACGCGGGGACGCTCCGCCAGATCACCGTGGTCGGGGACTCGGGCCAGGTGTGGAGCGGGACGGACGCCTTCATCGTGTGCCTGTGGGCGCTGGCGGAGCACCGGCCGAGGGCGAACTGGCTGGCCACCCCGGCCGGCCGGCCCTTCGCCCGGGCCGCCATGTACACGGCCTCCGCCTGGCGCTCGGCGGTCCGCGGCGGCGGGGAAGCGGAGCCGGAAGAACCGGCCTGTGACGACCAGTGCTCCACACCCCGATAAAGTCGGACACCGTGACTGATCAGAAGGCTCCCAAGAGCGAGCAGACCCGCACGCTCATCCTCGAAACCGCGCTCCGGCTCTTCCAGGAACGCGGCTTCGACAAGACGACCATGCGGGGCATCGCCAAGGAGGCGGGGGTCTCGGTCGGCAACGCCTACTACTACTTCGCGTCGAAGGAACACCTCGTCCAGGGCTTCTACGACCGGATCGGCGCCGCGCACCAGGCGGCGGTCCGGCCCATCCTGGACAACGAGACCGACCTCCAGAAGCGGCTCGCGGGCGTACTGACCAGCTGGCTGGACATTGCCGCCCCCTACCACGAGTTCGCTTCCCAGTTCTTCAAGAACGCCGCGGACCCCGAGAGTCCGCTCAGCCCCTTCTCGCCGGAGTCGGAGCCCGCGCGCAAGGCGGCCATCGACATGCACCGCGAGGTGCTGGCGGGGGCGAAGACGAAGGTGCCGGCGGAGCTGGCCGACGTACTGCCGGAGCTGATGTGGCTCTCGCAGATGGGCCTGGTCCTGTACTGGGTCTTCGACCGCTCCCCGGACAGCGAGAAGACCCGCCGCCTGGCCGAGCGCGGCGCGCAGCTCACGACGCGGGGCATAGTGCTGGCCCGGTTCCGGGTGCTGCGGCCGCTGGTGCGGGAGCTCCACGAACTGTTCGCGGACTTCCTCCCGGGCATGGCTCAGACGGCGGTGTCGCGCAAGCGCGCGTCGGACGCCGACCGGGACCCGGCGGCCTAGGCCTGGTACGAGGCGAGCTCGACGACCGTGATGTCGGACGGCGCCCCGACCCTGACCGGGGGTCCCCAGGCGCCCGCGCCCCGGGAGACGTAGAGCTGGGTGTCCCCGTAGCGCTCCAGGCCGGCGACGGTGGGGTTGGCGAGCTCGGCGAGGTAGTTGCCGGGCCAGAGCTGGCCGCCGTGGGTGTGGCCGGACAGCTGGAGGTCCACGCCGTGCCGGACGGCGTCGTGGATGACGATCGGCTGGTGGGCCAGGAGCACGGCGGCGCGGGACCGGTCCCGGTTGCCGAGGGCCGCCTCGAAGTCCGGGCCGTGGCCCTCGCTCTCCCCCTGGACGTCGTTGACGCCGGCGAGGTCGAAGAGGGGCAGCGGGCGGCGGGCGTTCTCCAGCGGCGTCAGGCCGAGCTCGCGGACGTGGTCGATCCACTGCTGGGCGCCGGAGAAGTACTCGTGGTTGCCGGTGACGAAGTACGAGCCGTGGCGGGCCCGGAGGCCGCGCAGCGGCTCGGCGGCGGGGCCGAGGTCGTGCACGTTGCCGTCCACGAGGTCGCCGACGATGGCGATGAGGTCGGGCTGGGTGCGGTTGACGGTGTCCACGATGCGGGCGGTGTGGGCGCGGCCGAGGATCGGGCCGAGGTGGACGTCGCTGACGACGGCGATCCGGAACCCGTGCGCCGCGCGCGGCAGCTTGGCGAGCGGCACCGTGACCCTCTTGACGCGGGGTCCGCGCAGGACGCCGTACGTCCCGTACCCGACGGTCCCCGCGGCCGCGGCCACCGCCGCCCCGCCCACGACCCGCGCGACGAACCTCCGCCGGCTCATCCCGTCCCCCGCCCCGGGTCCGCCCCCGGCCGCCGAGGTCACCCCGGTGGCCCCTGCCGCCACGGCGCTGTCGTGCGCGGGAGCGGGAGCGGCGGCCTCGGCGTCGCCGCCGACGGGGGTGTCGGTGGGGGCCTGCGGCGCTGTTCCCCTACCCGCCCCTTCCCGAACCTGGGGCTCCGCCCCAGCCCCCGCCACGGCATCGCTCCGCGCACCGAGCCCGGGCAACCCGGCCGAGGCCGCACCGTCGACCCCCGGCACGGCCGGAGCCGCACCACCGCTCCCCGCAGAAGCGGCCGAGGCCGCACCATCCAGCCCCGCACCCGCAGGCACGGCCGCGGCGGCGCTACCCAGCCCCGCCGGCGATTGAGGCGCGGGGCCCGGGGCAGCGCCCCGACTCGCCGCAGGCGCAGCCTCCGCCGCGGCGGCCGGGGCGGGGGCGGTGGGCAGCGTGGGCTCGGGGGGTTGGCGGGGTGACCTCCGGAGGAGAAGGGCTCGGGCGGGTTCGGCCACGAGCATCGCCAGGCTGAGGTACAGCAGCACCGCCAGCCACATGAAGCCCGGCCAGGACACGGCCCGCTGGAGCCAGAACGGCGCGCCCGCGCGCCCGGCGGTGAGGGCCGCCACCGCGAGGGCCGGCAGCGCGAAGGCCAGAACCGTGCCCGCCCGGCGCCAGGCCCCGCCCGGCCGCGTCGTGTCGCGGACCAGGCGGATCCACAGCCACCGGTGGACCAGTACCAGCAGCCCCAGCACCGCCAGCGCGACCACCGCGAAGATCACCACGGTCATCGCGGCGCACGCCTCAACGCGCGAACGCCACGCAGCCCGATCACACCAACGGCCGTCCCCAGGAGAAAGGAGGTCACGGCCAGGAGAAAGTGGACCCAGAAGTAAGCCGTCGGATCTCCCGCGGCGTCAAACGCCAGGCCACTGCCGTTCTTCCACAGGTTCCGGACGAAGGACACCCAGATGAACCAGCTCCACACTCCGAAGGCGAGCAGGAACCAGGAGGCGGCGCGGCTGAGTCTCATGCCCCCAGTATCGGTTTCGTCCCCAGGACGGACGCGCGGGGGTGGGCTGTACCGGCAATGGTTGCGGCGGGTTGGCCGGTCCGCGATGCCGCACACAGCATCGGGATGTACTTTCACCTGCGTGTCTGCCAAGAAGACCGCGCTGACGGTCCTGTCCGCCGCGCTGCTGGTCCCCGTCATGCTCACGGCCCCCGCCCACGCCCTGCCGCGCGCGCACCCCGCGCCCGCCCCGACCCCGAAGCCCCGCGACGGCAAGGGCGGGGCCAAGCAGGCGCCGGCGCCACCCGTGTCGATGTCCGCCGTCGGCGGGACCCGGCTCGGCCAGCCGGGGACCCAGGTGAACCTGCTGCCGGGCGCGCCCGCGCTGCCGGAGAGCCTCACCGGGCGTTCGTGGATCGTGGCGGACGCCGGTTCCGGCGAGGTCCTGGCCGCGCACAACGCGCACTGGCGGCTGCCCCCGGCCTCCACCATGAAGATGCTCTTCGCGGACACCGTGCTGCCGACCCTCCCCAAGGACCAGGTCCACAAGGTCACGGAGGAGGAGATGTCCGACGTCGGCCAGGGTTCCAGCCTCGTCGGGGTCAAGGAGGACTACGAGTACTCCGTCCACGACCTGTGGCTCGGGGTGTTCCTTCGCTCCGGCAACGACGCCGTGCACGTACTTTCGGCCATGAACGGCGGCATCGAGAAGACCGTCAAGGACATGCAGGCGCACGCCGAGGAGCTCCAGGCCCTCGACACGCACGTGGTCTCGCCCGACGGGTACGACGCGCCTGAGCAGGTCTCCAGCGCGTACGACCTGACCCTCATCGCCCGCTCCGGGCTGCAGAAGCAGGACTTCAAGGAGTACTGCGGCACGGTGAGCGCGCAGTTCCCCGGCAGCCAGGAGGCCGGCAAGGCGCGCGACTCCTTCGAGATCCAGAACACGAACCGGCTGATGACGGGCGCCGGCGGCCTCGCCCCGTACAAGGGCATCGCGGGGGTGAAGAACGGCAACACCACGATGGCCGGCTCCACCTTCACCGGCGCGGCCCAGCGCGACGGCAGGACCCTGCTGGTCACGGTGATGAACCCGAACTCCGGCGGCCTGAACTCCGTCTACGAGGAGACCGCCGACCTCCTCGACTGGGGCTTCGCGGCGGCGGGCAAGGTGAAGCCGGTGGGTGAGCTGGTGTCGCCGAAGAGCGAGGACGGCACCTCGCACGGCTCGCCCGCCCAGTCCCACGAGAACACCCCCTCGGCGTCCGGCCAGGGCGCCGGCGGCGGCGTGGGGACCGCGCTCGGCATCGCGGGCGGGGCGCTGGCCGTCGCGGCGGGCGGGGTGTTCGCCGCGAACCGCCGCCGCCCGCGCCGCCCGCGCGGGGGCCGGGGCCCGGACACCGACCTCCTGCCCTAGACCTTCGGCGGGAGCTTCCGGGCCGGGGCCCCGGCGCTTTCGGCCTCGGCGTCCTCGGGGCCATCGGCCCCCGCGTCCTCGGGGCGCTCCGTCCCGGCCGGGGCGGCATCGTCACCGGTGGCGGTCCAGGCCGAGCAGTACAGCAGCAGCTTCGCCGTGAAGTTGATCCAGAGCAGCAGGGCGATCGGCACGCCGAAGGCCCCGTACATGCTCTTCGCCGCGACCTCCCGCATGTAGCCGCTCAGCAGCAGCTTGAGCAGCTCGAAGCCCGCCGCGCCGATGAGGGCCGCCTGGATCAGGCGGCCGCGCGGCGGTTCGACGCCGGGCAGCAGGGTCAGTACGTAGAGCAGGAGCAGGAACGCGGCCACCACGCCGACGAGGAAGGCGGCCGCCCGCAGCACCCCGCCGCCGACGCCGTGCGGCGGGATGCCGAGCCAGCCGCCGAACTTGCCGACGGCGCTGGCGCCGATGATCGAGGCCGCCGCCGAGGCCAGCCCCGCCGCGCCGAGGCCCAGCAGCACCAGCGTGTCCTTGCCCTTGCGCGCGACGGGGTTGCCCTGGTCCTCGTCGTCCTTGTCCCACACGGCGCGCAGGCAGTCCCGCATCGCGCCGACCCAGGAGATCCCGGCGAACAGCAGGATGGCGCCGGCGACGAGCCCGACGGTGCCCGCGTTCGCGACGAGGCCGTTGATGTCGAGCTGGTCGGAGATCCCGGGGACCTGCTGGGAGAGGTTCTTCTCCAGCTTGTCGAGCTGGTCCTGGCTGAGCAGCGCCGCGCCGACGGCGGCCGCGACGGTGATGAGCGGGAAGAGGGCGAGGAAGCTGATGAAGGTGATCGCGGCGGCGAGCCGGGTCCAGTGCACCCGGTCGAGCCGCTCGTAGGAACGCCACGCGTGCGTGCGCATCAGCGTGGCCGCCACGGGGCCGATCACCGGGAGTTTCGTCAGCCAGTCCATGGGTCCCCGTAAATGAGCTGCCGGAAATAGCAAGGATTGTCGCTTTTGGGGACTACGGTCGTCGATTGTGACTTTTCGCCCGACGGCTCGCCCGTTCCATGCCCTGGTCCTGCGGAGGATCAGGTTCGGTGCCCGGATGACCCTGCTGCGGCCGCTGACCTCGCGGCCGCTCCGACACCTTCAGGAGGGTCGTATCGTCGCCTCGGCCGCGTCATCGGCGGGGGAGTTCAGCTGCGCCGGGACGCCCGTGGGGCCCGCACCGAAAGGGTATTCACGCAACTTGCGCCAGACGCCGTCGGAGCCCTGCTCGTAGAGCGCGAAGCCGTCGCAGACCCACTCGGCGGCGTAGTCGGCGAGGGTCGAGAACGCCGTGTCCATCGCCTCCTCGGAGATCCCGTGGGCGACCGTGACGTGCGGGTGGTACGGGAACGCCAGCTCGCGGTCGAGCGGCCCCTCGGGGTCGCGGACCTGGTGCTGGAGCCGGGTGCAGCCCTGGGCGCCCTCGGCGATCCGGACGTAGACGACCGGCGAGAGCGGGCGGAAGGTTCCCGTCCCGGCGAGCCGCATCGCGAAGGCGCGGAAGGCGCCCGCGACCTCGGCGAGGTGCGCGCGGATCTCCGGGAGCCGGTCCGCGGCCACCTCGGTCGGCGGCACGAGGGTGACGTGCGTGGGAATGCCGTGCGCGGCGGCGTCCCCGAAGCCTGCGCGCAGCTCCTGGAGCTGGCTGCCGTACGGCTCCGGGACCGCGATCGAAACGCCGAGCGTTACGGTCCCCACGTCTGTCTCCTCCGTCGTCAGTCTGTTCCGTCGGTCTGTCGGTCAGCGGCCGGTGGGCGGTCGGTCGGTTCCGCGCCGGGGTGCTGTCGCTTCAGTGTGGCGGCAGCACCCCCGGGACGCCAGAGGCCTCTTTCGGGGGGCTCCGGCGCCCGGGCGGTACCGGTGCGGTACCGGTGCCACACCGGTGCGGCGTCCGCGGCGCGCCGGTGCGGCGCCGGTGCGGCCTCAGTGCTTCGCGGGCAGGAATCCGAGCCGGTCGTAGGCCTGCGCCAGGGTCTCGGCGGCGACCGCGCGGGCCTTTTCCGCACCCTTGGCGAGGATGGAGTCCAGGGTCTCGGGGTCGTCCAGGTACGCCTGGGTCCGCTGCCTGAACGGTGTGACGAAATCGACCATCACACCGGCCAGATCGGTCTTCAGCGCGCCGTAGCCCTTGCCCTCGTACCTCTCCTCCAGGGCGGCGATCGTCTCGCCCGTGAGGGTGGAGTAGATCGTCAGCAGGTTGCTGACGCCGGGCTTCTTCTCGGTGTCGAAGCGGATCTCGGCCTCGGTGTCGGTGACCGCGCTCTTGATCTTCTTCTCGGTGACCTTGGGCTCGTCGAGGAGGTTGATCAGGCCCTTGGGCGAGGACGCGGACTTCGACATCTTGATCGCCGGGTCCTGGAGGTCGTAGATCTTCGCGACCTCCTTGACGATGTGCGCGGCGGGCAGGGTGAAGGTCTTGCCGAAGCGCGTGTTGAAGCGCTCGGCGAGGTCGCGGGTCAGCTCGATGTGCTGGCGCTGGTCCTCGCCGACCGGGACGGCGTTCGCCTGGTAGAGGAGGATGTCGGCGACCTGGAGGATCGGGTACGTGAACAGGCCGACGGTGGCGTTGTTCGCGCCCGACTTCGCGGACTTGTCCTTGAACTGGGTCATCCGGCTGGCCTCGCCGAAGCCGGTGATGCAGTTCATGACCCAGCCGAGCTGCGCGTGCTCGGGCACGTGGCTCTGGATGAAGAGCGTGCAGCGCTCGGGGTCCAGGCCGGCGGCGAGCAGCTGGGCGGCGGAGAGGCGGGTGTTCGCGCGCAGGTCCTTCGGATCCTGCGGCATGGTGATCGCGTGCAGGTCGACGACCATGTAGAACGCGTCGTGCGTCTCCTGGAGGGCGACGTACTGGCGGATGGCACCGAGGTAGTTCCCGAGGTGGAACGAACCGGAGGTGGGCTGGATGCCGGAGAGCGCGCGAGGACGATCAGAAGCCATGGCTCCATTCTCTCAGGTGCGCGGGCGGGCTCGGGCCCACCGGCGCACCGGTCGCGGGGCCGTGGGAGTGGAGGCACGGGCTCCGCTGCGCCCCGCCCGCGGGGCCGGAGGTCTCCGGCCCCGCGGGCGTCCGGGGCGTCAGGCGAGCGGGAGGCCCGGGGCCGGGTGGGCCGCCATCAGCTCTCCGACCTCGGCGCGGACGGCGGCCAGCGCGGGCTCGTCGCCCTTCGCCGCCGCGTCGACGGCCCGGGAGATCCACTCCGCCACCACCGGCATGTGCTCCGGGGCCAGGCCGCGGGAGGTCAGCGACGGCGTGCCGATCCGGATGCCCGACGGGTCGAACGGCTTGCGCGGGTCGAACGGCACCGTGTTGTAGTTCACCACGATCCCGGCCCGGTCCAGGGCCTTCGCCGCGACCTTGCCCGCCACGCCCCGCGAGGTCAGGTCCATCAGGATCAGGTGGTTGTCCGTACCGCCCGAGACGAGGTCGAAGCCGCGGGCGAGGAGCGCCTCGGCCAGGGCCTTCGCGTTGGCCACCACCGCGTGCGCGTACGTGGTGAACGCGGGCTGCGCGGCCTCGTGCAGCGCGACCGCGATGCCCGCCGTGGTCTGGTTGTGCGGGCCGCCCTGCAGGCCCGGGAAGACGGCCTTGTCGATGGCCTTGGCGTGCTCCTCCCGGCACATCAGCATCGCGCCGCGCGGACCCCGCAGGGTCTTGTGCGTGGTGGTGGACACGACGTCCACGTGATCCACGGGCGACGGGTGGGCGCCGCCCGCGATCAGGCCGGCGATGTGCGCCACGTCCGCGACGAGGACCGAGCCCGCCTCCCGCGCGATCGACGCGAACGCCGCGAAGTCGATGGTGCGCGGAAGGGCGGTACCGCCGCAGAACATGATCTTCGGGCGCTCCGCGAGGGCCAGGTCGCGCACCGCGTCGTAGTCGATCAGGCCGGTGTCGGCCCGTACGCCGTACTGGACGCCCCGGAACCACGAGCCCGTCGCCGAGACCCCCCAGCCGTGGGTGAGGTGCCCGCCCATCGGCAGGGCCATGCCCATCACGGTGTCCCCCGGCTTCGCGAACGCCAGGTACACGGCCAGGTTCGCGGGCGAGCCGGAGTACGGCTGCACGTTCGCGTGGTCCACCCCGAACAGGCCCTTCGCCCGCTCGACGGCCAGCGCCTCGACGCGGTCGATGTTCTGCTGGCCCTCGTAGTAACGGCGGCCCGGGTAGCCCTCGCTGTACTTGTTCTGCAGCACGGTGCCGGAGGCCTCCAGCACGGCCGCGGACACGTAGTTCTCGCTCGGGATCAGGCGCAGGGTCTGCGCCTGCAGGCTCTCCTCGGCGGCGATGAAGGACGCCAGCTCGGGGTCGGTGGCGAGCAGGGCGGGGTGGTGGTGGTTCGCGCTCATGGCGGCTCCTCCGGGGTCGATGTCGTCATCTCGTCCCCGCGAGGCCCAGGCGAGCGGCCCTGTGTGCGGTCGTCCGCGCACGACTCCCCCGGAGTTGGTTCTCCGTGCGCCAGTCGCCGTGCGTACCGACCACCTTAGCGGGCGCGCCACGGGAAAGGTTTCTCCGTCCGGTATACGAGCGAGGATGGACAGTGACGCCACCCTCGTCACAGGCCTGACGGACGATCGGAGACCCCGTGTCGACAACTGCTGATGCCATGCGTTCCGCCGACGCGCACAGCGCGCACAACTACCACCCGCTGCCCGTCGTCGTCGCGACGGCGGAAGGCGCGTGGATGACCGACGTGGAGGGAAGGCGCTACCTGGACATGCTCGCCGGGTACTCGGCGCTCAACTTCGGGCACGGCAACCGCCGCCTGATCGATGCCGCGAAGGCCCAGCTGGAGCGGGTCACGCTCACCTCGCGCGCCTTCCACCACGACCGTTTCGCCGACTTCTGTACGCAGCTCGCCGAGCTGTGCGGCAAGGAGATGGTGCTGCCCATGAACACGGGCGCGGAGGCGGTCGAGACGGCGGTGAAGACCGCCCGCAAGTGGGGCTACGAGGTCAAGGGCGTCCCGGACGGCCACGCCAAGATCGTGGTCGCGGCCGACAACTTCCACGGCCGTACGACGACCATCGTGAGCTTCTCGACGGACCACGACGCCCGCGACCACTTCGGGCCCTACACACCCGGGTTCGAGATCGTCCCGTACGGGGACCTCACCGCGCTCGCCCACGCCGTCACCGAGAACACCGTCGCCGTACTGCTGGAGCCGATCCAGGGCGAGGCGGGGGTGCTCGTACCGCCGCCCGGATACCTGCGGGGCGTACGGGAACTGACGCGCGAGCGGAACGTCCTCTTCATGGCGGACGAGATCCAGTCGGGGCTGGGCCGGACCGGCAGGACCTTCGCGTGCGAGCACGAGGGGGTCGTCCCGGACGTGTACATCCTGGGCAAGGCGCTCGGCGGCGGTGTCGTGCCGGTGTCGGCCGTGGTCGCCGACCGCGACGTCCTCGGCGTCTTCAAGCCCGGCGAGCACGGCTCCACCTTCGGCGGGAACCCCCTCGCCTGCGCCGTCGCCCTGGAGGTGGTCGCGATGCTGCGCTCCGGCGAGTTCCAGCAGCGCGCCGCCGAGCTCGGCGACCACCTGCACCGGGAGCTCAACCTGCTGGTCGGCGGCGGCGCGGTGACCGCCGTACGCGGGCGCGGACTGTGGGCGGGCGTCGACATCGACCCCTCGCGCGGCACGGGCCGGGAGATCTCCGAGAAGCTGATGGAGCTCGGGGTGCTGGTGAAGGACACCCACGGGTCGACGATCCGGATCGCCCCGCCGCTGGTGATCGGCAAGGAGGACCTGGACTGGGGCCTCGACCAGCTGCGCTCGGTGCTGGGCGGCTAGCGGGGCCTAGAGGATGACGTGGGGCAGGAAGCGGGCGTACTCGTCCGTGACCGGCCCCGCCGATTCCCTGATGCCCAGGCCCGCCGCCTCCTCCTCGACGACCCACGCGCCGAGCACGACCCGGTTGCCGTCGAAGTCGGGCAGCGGCGCCAGCCCCTGGAAGACGTACGCCTCCCCCTCGGCCGGTACGAACGGCACCTCCCCGCCGGCCTCGTGGAGGCTCACCCCGGCGCCCTCGCGGCCCAGCAGCGGCTTGGCCGCGTAGCCGGTGGTGTCCGCGAGCTCGCGCGGGCCGTCGAGGTAGGCGGGCAGCAGGTTCGGGTGCTCCGGGAAGAGCTCCCACAGGATCGCCAGCAGCGCCTTGTTGGAGAGCAGCATCTTCCACAGCGGCTCGATCCACTGGGTGGTGCCGGAGCCGCCGCCGTGGTCGTAGGTGCCGAGCACCTGGGGGCCGAACTCGTCCTCGGCCAGCCACTCCCACGGGTAGAGCTTGAAGCAGGCGCGGATGAAGCGCAGCCGCTCGTCGACGAAGCGGCCGGAGAGGCTGTCCCAGCCGATCTGCTCGACGGACAGGGCATGGGTTTCGAGACCGGCCTGGTCCGCGGTCTCCTGGAGGTAGGCGACCGTCATCAGGTCCTCGCCGAGCTCGTCGGTCTCGGAGTGCGCGAAGTGAACCGGGCCCGGCGGGAGCAGCTCGGCCTGCCGGCGCCAGGCGTCGACGAGCCGTTCGTGCAGGGAGTTCCACTGGTCGGCCCCGGGGAAACGGTCCTCCATCCAGAACCACTGCGGACTCGCCGCCTCCACCAGGGAGGTGGGGGTGTCGGCGTTGTACTCCAGCATCTTCGCCGGGCCGGAGCCGTCGTAGCGCAGGTCGAAACGCCCGTACAGCGAGGGCTGCTCGGCGCGGCGGCGCCAGGACTCGGCGATCAGCGCGGCGAGCTTCGGATCCTTGATGCCGAGGTCCGCGAAGCGGTCGTGCTCCACGATGTGCGCGGCGGCGGCGAGGCACATCGCGTGCAGCTCCTCGACGACCCCCTCCAGCGCCTCGACCTCGGGGAGCGAGAAGGAGTAGTACGCGCTCTCGTCCCAGTAGGGGCGCAGGGAGTCGTCGGGGTAGCGGGTCAGGGGGTAGATCAGCCCCTGCTCCTCGACGGTCCGCTGCCAGTCGGGGCGGGGCTCGATGGTGTGCCGCTTCATGGATCGTTACGTCCCTCAGCCGCCGCTGGAGCCGGAGTGGCCGCCGTTGCCGATGCCGCCGCGGGTGACGGCGGACTTGTCGAAGCTGCCGCCGGTGACCTTGCCGGAGCTGACCCTGCCCCCGTAGTAGTACGAGCCGTGGCCGCCGCTCTTGCACTCCTTGCTGTTCAGGTGGTCCAGCGTGCTGCGGGAGGCGCAGCGGCGGTCGGGCTCGTCACTGCTGCCGCAGGCGACGAGGGTGGCGGCGAGCAGACCCATGCCGCCGAGCGCGACGCCGCCGGAACGCATCCGGCGACGGGTGGTGCTGCTACTGGTGCTGTCCATGCGTGTGGCTCCCCCTCGGCGCGGCGGCGTGCTGCGGACAGAGTAGAGCGGGGCCTCGCACCGACGGAATCCAGCCGTCCTCATCCCGGTGTTCTAGAGTCGTTTTCGTGCTGCTTGGGATGATGTGCGCGCTCGGTGCGGCGGTCTGCTTCGGCACGGCCTCGGTTTTCCAGGCGATGGCCGCGCGGGCGGCGGAGCCGGGCACGGGGTCGGGGGTGGACCCGGCGCTGATGCTGCGCGCGCTGCGCCAGTGGCGTTACCTGCTCGGGCTCGGGCTGGACGCGGTCGGCTTCGCCCTCCAGATCATCGCCCTCCTCCACATCCCGATCTACGCGGTGGGCGCGGCGATGGCGGCCAGCCTGGCGGTGACGGCGGTGGCCGCGACACGGCTGCTGCGGGTACGGCTGAGCGGGACGGAATGGGGCGCGGTGGGGGTGGTCTGCGCGGGGCTGCTGATGCTGGGACTGGCGTCCGGCGAGGAGGGCACCGGGGAGGGGCCGCCCGCGCTGAAGCCGGGACTGCTGGTGGCGGCGGTGCTGGTACTGCTCGTCGGCGCGGCGGCGGGCCGGCTGCCGGACGGCCCCCGGGCGCTCGTCCTCGGCCTGGCGGCGGGCACGGGCTTCGGGGTGGTGGAGGTCTCCGTACGCCTCATCGACGGCTTCTCGCTGACCAACCCGGCCGTGTACGCGCTGCTGCTGGGCGGGGGTGCGGCGTTCCTGCTGCTCACCTCGGCGCTGCAACGGGGCTCGGTGACGGCGGCGACGGCCGGGCTGGTCCTGGGCGAGACGGTCGGCCCGGCGCTGGTCGGGGTCGCGTGGCTCGGCGACCGGCCGCGGGAGGGACTGGCGTGGCTGGCCGTCACCGGCTTCGCCGTCTCCGTGGCCGGAGCCCTCGCCCTGGCCCGCTTCGGCGAACCGCCGCCCCCAGGCCCGACCCCGGACCCGACCCCGGCGTAACCCCCGCCTCCCCCCTCCGGGGTGCCCATACCCAGCCCCTCGCGGCGCGGCGGCGCGGCGCATAACAAGGACTGTCTCCCCGCCCCGCCCTTCCACCGTTCCCCCGGCTCCGCCCGGACCCCGGTCCTCAAACGCCGGACGGGCTGAAAGGATCCCGGGGCTCCGCCCCGGACCCCGCGCCTCAAACGCCGGCGAGGCTGAAGTGCGCGGGCGGGGCCGGGGGCGGGGGTGGGGTGGGGTGTTGGCCGGGACGTAAAACGTGATTTGTGGCGTGACGGGAGCCGCAAGGCGACAGCGCCCGCCCAGCCGCCATAAATCATGCAGTCCCGGACGACACCCCACCCCACCCCCGACACCGGCCCCGCCCCACCCCACCCCCAACCCCCCGCTACGGCAGCGTCGCCGCCAGCGCCGCCAGCGTCGCCCCCCACGCACTGTCCGGCGGGGTCCCGTAGCCCACCACCAGCGCGTCCCGCGCCGGCATGTCCGCCTCCGGGTGCCGGTAGTAGGACAGCCCCGTCAGGGACAGCGAGTGCCAGGCCGCCGCCTGCACCAGCGGCCCCTCCGTGCCCGCCGGAAGGTCCAGCACCGCGTGCAGCCCCGCCGAGATCCCCGACACCGCCGTCACCCGCTCCCCCACCGCCGCCACCAACGCCTCGCGCCGCCGGAAGTACCGCTGCCGCATCCCCCGCACGTGCCGGTCGTACGCCCCCGACCGCATGAACTCGGCCAGCGTCAGCTGGTCCAGCGCGCTGGACGTCCACTCGGCCCGCCCCTTCACCGCCAGCACCTCCTCCACCAGCCCCGCCGGCAGCACCAGCCACCCCATCCGCAACCCCGGCGCCAACGCCTTGCTCGCGGTGCCCAGGTACA
The DNA here is from genome assembly GCF_014650555.1 of Streptomyces goshikiensis. GTDB lineage: Bacteria > Actinomycetota > Actinomycetes > Streptomycetales > Streptomycetaceae > Streptomyces > Streptomyces goshikiensis. Next base: position 872,214 of record NZ_BMVE01000001.1, read on the forward strand.
CCACCCGGTCCGGGTCCAGCCCCTGCAACGCCCCGATCTGCTGCCGGTCGTAGCGGAACTCCCCGTCGTAGTCGTCCTCCAGGATCAGCCCGCCCGTCCTGCGGGCCCAGTCGACCGCCGCCGCCCGCCGCGCGGGCGTCAGCGCGGCGCCCGTCGGGAACTGGTGCGCCGGCGTCAGCAGGACGGCGCCCTCCGCCCCCGCCAGGTCCTCCGTCCGCGCCCCCGCCCCGTCCACCGGCAGCGGCCGCATCCGCAGCCCCGCCGCCGCCAGCACGTCCCGGTGCACGTTCAGCCCGTACCCCTCGACCGCCACCTCCCGCACCCGCCGCGCCCGCAACACCCCGGACATCAGCTTCAGCCCCTGGACGAACCCCGCGCACAGCACGATCCGCTCCGGGTCGGCGTACACGCCCCGCACCCGCGCCAGGTACTCGGCCAGCGCCTCCCGCAGCTCGACCCGCCCGCGCGCGTCGCTCCCGTACCCGAACGCGTCGTTCGGCGCGTGCGTCAGCGCCCGCCGGGCGGCCGCCAGCCAGGCCGCGCGCGGGAAGCCGCTGAGGTCCGGGGTGCCGGGCACCAGGCTGTACGAGGGCCCGCGCCGCTCCGGGCGGCGCACCGGCGCCGCGCCGGCCGCCTTCCCCGGCCGCGGCCGGGCCCGTTCGGCGACCCGGGTCCCCGACCCCTGGCGGGCCGTCAGCCAGCCCTCGGCGACGAGCTCGGCGTACGCGTCCGCGACCGTGTTCCGCGCCATCCCGAGGTCCACCGCGAGCGACCGCGAGGACGGCAGCCGGGTGCCGGGGGCGAGCCGCCCGCTGCGCGCGGCCTCGCGCAGCGCCTCCACGAGCCCGGCGCGCCGGCCGCGCCCGGCGGAAAGGTCGAGATGCAGGTCGGCGCCGAAATTGGCCCAGGAATCCGTCATGGATATGGACCATATCGCCGGGCTTCTTCCCCGTACCGTTGGGGACATGACGACGACGAACGAAGCCCCCGCGTACGCCCCCGAGCAGCCCTCCCGGATGCAGTGGCACGCGCTCGCCCCCGAGGTCTACAAGGCGATGGTGGCCCTGGAGATCGCGGCCCGCAAGGGCCTCGACCCGGCCCTCGCGGAACTGGTCAAGATCCGCGCCTCGCAGGTCAACCACTGTGCGTACTGCCTGGACATGCACACCAAGGACGCCATCGCCGCGGGTGAGAGCGTCGAGCGGATCGTGCAGCTGGGCGCCTGGGAGGAGTCGCGGCACTTCTACACCGAGAAGGAGCTGGCGGCCCTCGAATTCACCGAGGCCGTCACCGTCCTGACGGACGGTTTCGTACCCGACGAGGTGTTCGAGAAGGCCGCCAAGCACTTCGAGGAGGCCGAACTGGCCCAGCTGACCGCCCTGATCGCCACGATCAACGCCTGGAACCGGTTCGCCGTGACCTCCCGCTCGGTGCCGGGGCACTACACCCCGGGCATGTTCAAGCACTGAGCCAGCGCACCGCCGGCCGCTCCGTCAGCCGCCCGGCCGGAACGCCGCCAGGGCCGCCGCGTGGTGGTCCTGGGTGGCGGCCCATTCCCCGGCCGGGCCCGCCGTCAGCACCGCCCACTTGCTGCCGTCCGGGCCGAAGAGGACCCGCTCGACGCAGCGGCGGCGGCCGTGCAACTCCGCGTTGTCGTACTCGTAGACCAGCTCGGCCGCCCCGGAGGCGCCGGGGACGGTGCCGACGCGGATCTCCTCGTAGCCCGAGGTCTGCGAACGCCGGTGGCTGGAGGAGCCCTTGACGGTGTCGAGCGGGCTGACGTCCTCGGTGACCCGGAAGATCTGGAGCAGCGCGCTCCGATCGGCGGAGCGGTAGAAGACCCCGTCCTTGCCCTCTTCCCGCGCCCAGCCCGCCGGCACGGCGATGGTGAAGCCCGCCGGATCCTGCTTGGTCTCGTGCACCCCGGTGCCGGAAGGACTCGGGCTGCCGCTCGGGCTGCCGCTCGCGCCGCTGTCCGGCGACACGGAGTCCCCGGGCGTCGGCGAGGCCGCGTCCGAGGGCGTGCCCGGCAACGACGGCGCTCCCGAGGCCACCGTCCCGTTCTTCTCCCCGGCCCGGTTCGCGTCGTCCGTGTCCCGGGCCATGAACCACACCGCCCCGGCGCCGATCAGGACGGCGGCCACCGCGATGCCCACCGTCGCCGGTGTCAGCCACCGCTCGCGCGCCCCGCCCGAGGGCGGCGGCCCCGGCGGTACGGGGGGCAGGTACGGGGGGTTGGAGACGTACGGCGGCTGCTGCCCCGGCGGGGCGTACGGCGGCAGCCCGGGCACCCCCGGCGCCCCCGGCCCGAGCGGGTCGTACGCCGGCCCGGCGGGCGCGGGCCCCGCCTGCCCGGCCTGCCCGGCCTGCCCCGGCGGGGTCGGCGACACCGGCGGCGCCGACGGCATCACCGGCGGCGGCCCGTACACCTGCGGCGGGGCCGGCGCCGCCCCGGCGGCCGGTTCCCACACCCAGCGCTGCGCGTGCGCGTCCCAGCGGGGTTCGCCGGACTGCCTCGGTTCAGGAGCCACGGTTCAGCCTCCCAGCGTGCCGAGCAGGGCGCCGAGCGCGGCGGCCGCGTTCACCGATTCCACCAGCGGAGCCCACCGCTCCAGCGCCTCGCGCAGCCGGGTGGCCAGCCCGGGCCGGATCGTCTCCGCCCCGTCCAGCTCCCCCGCGACCTCGTCGAGTTCGGCGTCGAGCGCGGACCGGTCGGCGCCCCGGGGCGCCCGTACGAGGGCGGCGCGCAGGTCGAGCACCGCCTCCAGCAGTTCCGCCGCGCCGGGCACGGCCGGGCTCCCCGTACCGCCGTGGTGGACGGTGTTGGTGTGGTGGCTGCCGCCGATGCTGAAGGCACTGCCGTGGACACCGCCCTCCACCCGCAGGGTGGGCTCGGGCCCGCCCGCGCCCGCTCCCCCGCTCCCGCTCCTGGTCCCGCTATCTGCCGCCGCCATGGCTTCTCCCCCTGTGTGCGCTGTTGTGATGCCCGCTGCCGCCGATGCTGAACGCGCTGTCGTGGATGTCGCCCATCGACCGGATGTACACACCGCCCTCGGCGACGTGGACGGCGCGCTGCGCGAACTCCTCGGTGTGCCAGCCCGCTTCGTGCAGGGCAACGGTAATACCGCCGACGACCCGGTCCTGAATCGTCTTCAGGTACCGGTCGAGGTCCATGAGGTGGAACAGCGACCCGTTGTCCTGGGCGGCGAGTTCCCGCACCGACACCCGGGGTCCCTCGGGCCGGGCGCCGCCGTGTCCGCCGCTGGCGATCCGCCCCCAGCTGCCGCCGCCCCGGGACAGCGTGGCGAGCGAGTGCGCGAAGGAGCCGGGCGTGTTCTGGAGGGCCGAGACCACCTTCCCGAAGCGGTTGTTGTTGACGTAGCGCTCGGCGTCGGCGTCCGCGTTGTGGAACGACGTGCGGACGGGCAGCAGCACGTGCGGCGCCACCTCCAGCATCAGCATGCCGCCCTGGGTGTGAACGCGTACGAAGACGGTGACGACGAGGTTCTCGTCCCAGCCGCCCACCCGGATCCGCAGGAAGTGCCGGCGCCGCTCGCCGCCCTCCTCGATGGCCTCGGCCCGGTGCGTGGCGAACCGCTGCTGCACGGGCGGGGCTTCGTCGCGGTGCCGCAGCCCGCCGGCGGGCAGGAACACGCACTCGTCTATGGCCAGCTCGCGCATCCGGTCCAGTACGGCGGCCTCGGCTTCGGGCGAGCCGTGCGGCGAGGGCACCCGCAGCCGCTGGAGCAGCGGCACGATGCGCTCCACCATGTGGGCGTTGGTGAGCGGAGTCGGCTCCCGCCCGGCTTCGAGGTCCTCGCGCGGGCGCAGTTCCACGGACAGCTGCCAGGGCTGGTAGGCGTCGCCGGCGCCGCAGAACGGGTCGTTGATGTCGTACATGATCACCGGTGCGTGCTGCTCGGCGCGGATGCGCCTGCGGACCCGGGCGAACCGTACGCCGGTGTCCGTCTCGGCGGGGTCGGAGGCCGGGTCGGCGTACCGGCGCGGGCTGAGGTCGCCCGTGATGGTCCGCGCGACGTGCCCGCGCTGGAGTCCGACGACGGTGACCACGGCGGCGAAGACGGCCGGCACCCACACCAGGGGGAGGCCCGCGAGGGGGGCGCCGAGGGCCTGGCCGAACAGCAGGGGGCCGAGGGTGAACGCGGGGCCGAGGGTGTCGTCGTCGAGCAGGGCCAGCAGCGTCCCGGTGATCGAGAGCAGGACGACGAGGAGGGTCCACCAGCCGTAGACCCGTACCAGGAGGGAGAGGAAGCGGAACGCCGCGCCGCCCCGGTTGCCCAGCCAGTCCGCGAGGCTCAGCAGCAGGAACGGGAAGAGGAGCATCGCGAGGGCGCCGCTGGTGAGCAGGGAGCCGACGAACCAGGCGCCGAGTACGGCGGCCGCCCAGCCGAGTTCGGTGCGGCGGGCGCGCAGGGCGTGGGCGAGGACCCGTGCGGCGTCGAAGCCGTAGGAGGGCGCGACGATCCGCTCCTCGTGGACGTACAGCTCCTCGATCACCCGATCGCGGTACGCGGAGTCGAGGTAGGTGCCCGCGCACAGCAGCCGGCCCGCCTCGCTGACCGACGGGTGCACCGGGGGGCGGCCGTCGCGGGGATCGTCCCCGCCGGCGGTGGGCTGCGGGGGAATCGGGGTCTCGGTCACCGCCCGACCTTAGATTTCGCCTACATCCCGCGACAGGCGTAAACACGCCAAAGCGCCCCGGCCGGGAGGGCCGGGGCGCTGGGCGTTCGTCCGCGTACGGATCAGATCAGGCCGAGCTCGCGCACCGCGTCGCGCTCCTCGACGAGCTCCGCCACGGACGCGTCGATGCGCGCACGGGAGAACTCGTTGATGTCCAGGCCCTGGACGATCTCGTACTTGCCGTCCTTGGTGGTGACGGGGAAGGAGGAGATGATGCCCTCCGGGACGCCGTAGGAGCCGTCCGACGGGATGCCCATCGAGGTCCAGTCGCCCGCGGCGGTGCCGTTGACCCAGGTGTGCACGTGGTCGATGGCGGCGTTGGCGGCCGAGGCGGCCGAGGACGCGCCACGGGCCTCGATGATCGCGGCGCCGCGCTTGGCGACGGTCGGGATGAAGGTGTCGGCCAGCCACTGCTCGTCGCTGACGACCTCGGCGGCGTTCTTGCCGGCGATCTCCGCGTGGAAGATGTCCGGGTACTGGGTCGCCGAGTGGTTGCCCCAGATGGTGAGGCGCTTGATGTCGGAGACGGCGGCGCCGGTCTTGGCGGCCAGCTGCGAGATCGCGCGGTTGTGGTCCAGGCGGGTCATCGCGGTGAAGCGCTCGGCCGGGACGTCCGGGGCGGCGGCCTGCGCGATGAGCGCGTTGGTGTTGGCCGGGTTGCCCACGACCAGGACCTTGATGTCGTCCGCGGCGTGCGCGTTGATCGCGGCGCCCTGCGGCTTGAAGATGCCGCCGTTGGCGGAGAGCAGGTCACCGCGCTCCATGCCCTTGGTGCGCGGGCGGGCGCCGACGAGCAGCGCGACGTTGGCACCCTCGAAGCCCTTGTTCGGGTCGTCGAAGATGTCGATGCCCTTGAGGAGCGGGAAGGCGCAGTCGTCGAGCTCCATGGCGGTGCCCTCAGCGGCCTTCATGCCCTGGGGGATCTCCAGAAGACGGAGCTTGACCGGCACGTCCGCGCCGAGCAGGTGACCGGACGCGATGCGGAAGAGCAGCGCGTAGCCGATCTGGCCGGCGGCGCCGGTCACGGTGACATTCACGGGAGTGCGGGTCATGGCCTTCTCCGTTAGACAGCTGGCGGTGGGGCGTCCCTGCCCCATGTGCTGGAGGACGCCGCTCCCCATTAAGTCTTGACGTGAAGAGACATCCGCCCGTCAGGCTATCCGACCCCGGCACGGGCTAACCCCCGGGTCCGTGTGGTGCGTGGCACATGTCGCCCGGGAGTTCGAAGGCGCGCGGCCGCCCCGTTCAGCGAATGCTGAAGTGGACGGTCGACTCCAGCGAGGGGATGTCCAGCCACGGCTGCGGTTGCATGACCAGCGCGAGCAGCGTGATCGCGACGCCCAGCACCCCGTACGTGGCCATGTCCGTGAAGCGGGAGCGCACCGCGAGCATGCCCACCGAGGGCAGGACGCGGCGCAGCACCGCCGCCGCGATCAGGGCGACGCCGATGAACAGGCAGCCGATGCGGGGGTGTCCGACCGCGGTGACCAGCAGCCCGACGGCGGTGGCCGCGAGGACGCTGAGCATGGGCCACTGCCGGGCCGGAGCGGACGCGTCACGCGGTGCGGCGCGGCCGCCGCCCTCGGGGCGGGCGGTGTCCCGCGTGATGGAGGGGAACCGTCGGGTCCCTCTCGCCTCCTTGGCCCCGCCGGTGGCGGTCGCGGCGGGGGTGGCGGCCGCGGTGGTCACCTCGGGCGCGTCGGCCGCGGTGGTCGCGGCCGGCGCGGCCTTCGTCACCTCGGGCGCGCCCGCGCCGTCGGGCGCTGCGGCCGGGTCGGACACGGCCGTCGCCTCGGCCGCGCCGGGCCCCTTGGCCGCGTCCGTCGCCTCGGCCGCGCCGGATCCCTCCGCCGCGTCCGTCGCCTTGGCCGTGCCTGTCGCCTTCGCCGTGCCCGTCGCCTTGGCCGTGCCCGTCGGACCGGCGTGCTCGCGCTCAGCCCGCACTGGTCGTCGCCGCCCGTTCGGCCGCGTCCACGACGTTGACCAGCAGCTGCGCCCGGGTCATCGGGCCGACACCGCCGGGGTTCGGGGAGATCCAGCCGGCCACCGCCGCGACACCCGGGTGGACGTCGCCGACGATCTTGCCGTTCTCGTCGCGGCTGACGCCGACGTCGAGCACGGCCGCGCCCGGCTTCACGTCCTCCGGCTTGACCAGGTGGGGAACCCCGGCCGCGGCGACGATGATGTCCGCCTGGCGCAGCAGCCCCGACAGGTCGCGGGTACCGGTGTGGCACAGCGTGACGGTGGCGTTCTCGGACTTGCGGGTCAGCAGCAGCCCGATGGAGCGCCCGACGGTGATGCCGCGGCCGAGGACGACGACGTGCGCGCCGTTGATCTCGACGCCGTGGTGGCGCAGCAGCTCGACGATCCCGTACGGGGTGCACGGCAGCGGTCCCGGCTCGTTCAGCACGAGCCGGCCGAGCGACATGGGGTGCAGGCCGTCGGCGTCCTTCTCCGGGGCCATCAGTTCCAGCACCCGGTTGGTGTCGATGCCCTTGGGGAGCGGGAGTTGGACGATGTAACCCGTGCACTCCGGGTTCTCGTTGAGTTCCCGTACGACCGCCTCGATGTCCTCCTGGGAGGCGGTGGCGGGCAGTTCGCGCTGGATGGAGGCGATGCCCACCTCGGCGCAGTCCTTGTGCTTGCCGTTGACGTACCAGCGGCTGCCCGGATCGTCCCCGACCAGCAGGGTGCCGAGGCCGGGGGTGACACCCCGCGCCTTGAGGTCCGCCACCCGGGCGGTCAGTTCGGACTTGATCGCGGCTGCCGTGGCCTTGCCATCGAGAATCTGGGCGGTCATACCCCCATCCTCCCGGATGGGGCGGCCCCGGTTCCACTCGCGGGGCTCCACCGGCCCCGCGGATTCATTGCGCTTGCACAACAAGTGACCGTCCGTGTGCGCTGCGGCTGGACAAGTCCCGCGCGAGGCGATCACGATGGCGGTCACAGAGTGCCGCGGGCAGTGCCGGGGGGCGGCCGCAGAACACGCAGCGAAGCCTCCGTGCCGTGCCGTGCGTCCCCGCACTTCCACGGAGGGACACCCCACATGAGCTTCGGCGACCCCCACAATCCGTACGGATCGCAGCAGGGCCAGCCCGGCTACGGCTACCCGCCGCAGGCCCCGCAGCAGGCCCCCCAGGGCGTCCCGCCGCAGGGCTACGGCTATCCGCAGCAGCAGCCTCCGCAGGCCTACCCGGGGTACCCGGGGCACCCCGGCGGCGGCTACCCGGGCGGCTTCCCGGGCGCGCCCGCGCAGATGCCGGGCCTGATGAAGACGGCCCGGGTCCTGCTGTTCGTCATCGGCGGGTTCCAGCTGCTCGGCGCGCTCCTGATCATCGTCATCGGCGCTCTGGTCGCCGGCTCGGAGAACTCCGACGTCACGGGCATGCTGGGCGGCGGCGCCGCCGTCGTGGGCGTCGTCCTCCTGCTGTTCGCGCTCGCGCCCGTCGTCCTCGGCGTCCGGCTCGGCAAGGGCGCCACCCCGGTGCGCGTCCTGACGGCCATCTACGGTGGCCTCGGCGTGCTGGTCAGTCTGGCCAACGTGGCGACCGTGATCGCCGGCTCCTCCTCCCACGACGGCGCCGGGACGGCCGGGCCCATCATGGCCGCCTTGGTCGGCGCCGCCATCGGCATCACCGTCAGCGGCATCATCTTCGGCTCGATGGTGACCGGCTCGGCGACCGCCTGGTTCAATCGCCCGCGCCACTGGACCCCGTAGCACCGCGTTCACGGCGAAGGCCGCGCCCCGCAGCGGTGCGGGGCGCGGCCTTCGCCGTCAGTGGGGCCCGTCAGTGGGCCGGGGCCCGGGGCGGTCAGTGGAAGAAGTGCCGCGTCCCCGTGAAGTACATGGTCACGCCGGCCGCCTTCGCGGCCTCGACGACCTGCTCGTCACGGACCGAACCACCCGGCTGGACCACGGCCTTGATGCCCGCGGCGGTCAGGATCTCCAGCCCGTCCGGGAAGGGGAAGAAGGCGTCGGACGCGGCGTACGAGCCCTGCGCGCGCTCGGCGCCGGCCCGCTCGACGGCGACCTTCGCCGAGTCGACGCGGTTGACCTGGCCCATGCCGACGCCGACAGAGGCGCCGCCCTTGGCGAGCAGGATCGCGTTGGACTTGACGGCCCGGCAGGCCCTCCACGCGAAGGCGAGCTCGGCGAGCTGCTCCGGGGAGAGGGCCTCGCCGGTGGCGAGGGTCCAGTTCGCCGGGTCGTCGCCCTCCGCCTGGAAGACGTCGGAGTGCTGGAGCAGCACGCCGCCGCTGACGGGCTTCAGGTCGCCCGGCTGGTGCGGGGTGCCGTCCACCTTCAGCACGCGGATGTTCTTCTTCTTCGCCAGGACCTCGACCGCGCCGTCCTCGTACGCCGGGGCGGCGATGACCTCGGTGAAGATCTCCGCGACCTGCTCGGCGAGCTCGACGGTCACCGGGCGGTTGACGGCGATGACGCCGCCGAACGCCGACAGCGGGTCGCAGGCGTGCGCCTTGCGGTGCGCCTCGGCGACGTCCGCGCCGATCGCGATGCCGCAGGGGTTGGCGTGCTTGATGATCGCGACGCAGGGGTCCTCGTGGTCGTAGGCGGCACGGCGCGCAGCCTCGGTGTCCACGTAGTTGTTGAAGGACATCTCCTTGCCGTGCAGCTGCTCGGCGTTGGCGAGCCCGCCCGGCTGCCCGTCCGTGTAGAGCGCGGCGGCCTGGTGCGGGTTCTCGCCGTAGCGGAGGGTGGACTTGCGCTCCCAGGCGCCGGCCAGGAACTCGGGCAGGACGGCCTCGGGCTCCGGGGCGTACGCGTTGGTGAACCAGGAGGCCACGGCGACGTCGTAGGCGGCGGTGTGCTGGAAGGCCTCGGCCGCGAGCCGCTTGCGGGCGGTGAGGTCGAAGCCGCCGCCCTGGGCCGCGGCGATCACGTCGGCGTAGCGGTCGGGGCTGGTCACGACGGCGACCGAGGGGTGGTTCTTGGCGGCCGCGCGGACCATCGAGGGGCCGCCGATGTCGATCTGCTCGACGCACTCGTCGGGGGTGGCGCCCGACTGGACGGTCGCGAGGAAGGGGTACAGGTTGACGACCACCAGGTCGAAGGGCTCCACGCCCAGCTCGGCGAGCTGGTTGCGGTGGTCCTCCAGGCGCAGGTCGGCGAGGATGCCGGCGTGCACGCGCGGGTGCAGGGTCTTGACCCGGCCGTCCAGGCACTCGGGGAAGCCGGTGAGCTCCTCGACCTTGGTGACGGGCACTCCGGCGGCGGCGATCTTCGAGGCGGTGGAGCCGGTGGAGACGAGCGCGACGCCCGCCGCGTGCAGGCCGAGGGCCAGCTCTTCCAGTCCCGTCTTGTCGTAGACGCTGATGAGCGCACGCCGGATCGGCCGCTGGGTCGTGGTCGGGTCGTTGCTCGCAACGCTCTCTACGGCGGTCACTGGATTGTTACCTTTCGTCCCTCAATGCGGTAGCCGTGCCGGGCCAGGCGCCCCACGACGTCGACGAGCAGGGTGCGCTCGACTTCCTTGATGCGCTCATGGAGAGCGGCTTCGTCTTCCCCGTCCCGGATCTCGACCACACCCTGGGCGATGATCGGACCGGTGTCCACGCCGCCGTCCACGAAGTGGACGGTGCAGCCGGTGACCTTCGCGCCGTAGGCGAGCGCGTCCCGTACGCCGTGCGCCCCCGGGAAGGCGGGGAGCAGGGCGGGGTGGGTGTTGATGAAGCGGCCGCCGAAGCGGTCGATGAAGGCCTTGCCCACGATCTTCATGAACCCGGCGGAGACCACCAGGTCCGGCTCGTGGGCGGCGGTCGCGGCCGTCAGGGCCGCGTCCCACTCCTCGCGGGTCGCGTATCCCTTGACCGGACACACGAAAGTGGGGATCCCGGCCTTCTCGGCGCGCTCCAGACCGGCGATGTCCTCGCGGTCGGCGCCGACGGCGACGACCTCCGCGCCGAAGCCCTCGGGGCCGCCGGGGTGGGCAGCGATGGCGTCGAGCAGGGCCTGGAGGTTGGTGCCGGACCCGGAGACCAGCACGACCAGGCGGGAGACGGCCATGGGAGGCCCTTTCTTGTTCGCTTAGTGTGATCGTACGAAACTCCGGGGCACCGATATACGGGGAACCATACGAAGCCGCCGACCGGCAGCAACGATACCGGCTCACCGGACGGCCCCCGAGGGACGGGGGGACGGCCGAGGGGTAGCGTCTGGCGTACAAGCCGCAAACGGTGCGGCGCGATGCCCCGCGCCGCATGCCGCGTCCACGACACAGGGGAAGTAACGCACTCGATGCCGGACCGCCGTCAGCCCGACCCCTCGACCGACGACAACCCCTTCGCGGCGCCCCCCGAAGGCCGGCCCGACCAGCCGTGGGAGCCCCGCGACGGCGGCGGCGACGGGCGCGACGGCGACCGTGACCGCCGGGGCGTGGACCCCGACGGCGGCAGCGGCGGCGGCCCCGCGCGCTGGGACCCGACGGATCCGGTCCAGCGGCGCGCGCGGTACGCGATGCTGTCGGGCATGTGGGGCTTCTTCTTCGGGATCTTCGGGATCCCCTCGATGGGGCTCCTGCTGGGCGCGCTCGCGCTCTACTGGGGCATCACCGCCCTGCGCGGCCGCCCGGCCGCCCCCGCCCCGACGGACGGCACCCCGCCGCCGCCGTCCGGCCTCGCGGCCCTCGGCCCGGCCGCCCGTCCGCAGCGGACGGCGGCGATCAGCGGGCTGGTGACGGCGTCACTGGCGATCCTGCTGGCGGCGAGCTCGTACGCCGTGCAGCTGGCGTACAAGGACTTCTACGTCTGCCGTGACGACGCCCTCACCAAGACGGCGGAACTCCAGTGCAACACCCTCCTCCCCGACAACCCCATCGGCACCGTCCTCAAATCCCGCCGCTAACCGGCCCGGACGGCCCCACGACTCGCCCGGACGGGAGCCCTACGGCTTGCCCCGGCCGGCCGGAGGGCCATACGACTCGCCCCCGAGCCCCCGCCCGAACGGGGGCACTGCGGCTTGCCCCCAAGCCCCGGCCGGAGAAGGGGCCTGCGGGCTTGCCCGCCAAGCCCCCTGGCCGGACGGGGGGCGTACGACTCGCCCGGCAAGTCCCCGCGCGGCGGGACAGCCCCGCAGGCTCTGCCCTGCGGGGCTGTCCCCTACCCGCCCTTCGCCCGTTCCCTGGGCTCCGCCCAGACCCGCGCCTCAAACGCCGGCGAGGCTGAAAACCCGGCCACCCCAGCCCGTCCGGCGTTTGAGGACCGGGGGTCCGGGGGCTGGCCCCGGCGACGGCGCCGCAGGGGCGGGCAGCTTGCGGGGGCTGCGGCCAGTCAGAGGGGCGGGCGGCGGCGGGAGAGGACCCGGGCGCCCGAGACCGGGAGCACCGGCGGAGCCACCGGCGTGGCCGGGACCGGGTCCGGAATCGGCGTCGGAACCGGATCCGGCTCGGGTTCGGGATCCGGCTCCGGAACCGGCACCGGATTCGGCTGAGGCTGCGGCCGCACGGGCGGCACCGGCGGCACCGGCGCCGGCGCAGCCACCGGCGCCCGGTCCGGAACCAGCGGCGCCCCCGCCGCCCGGCGCAACGTCTCCCACCGGAGTTCCCGCGTCCCCGGCGCATGCCACTCGTCCCCCGGCCCCGTACCGGCCGCCGGCCGATTCCGCCACGCGTGCACGGCGACAGCCAACGGCACCGCGACCGCCAGCGTCCACGCCGCCGCCGCGCCCCCCGCCTGCCACCACACCGGCCCGAACCGCGCCAGCTCCCGCGACCCCAGCGGCCCCGACGCCGCCCCCGCGAGCCCCGCCGTCAACAGCCCGCACACCATCGAACCCAGACCCGCCGTCAGCGCGGTCTCCCCGTACGAGACTTCGCGCGCCCGCCGTACCGCGAGCCACCCCACCGCCAGCCCGGCCGCCACCGGAATCACGCCGACCGCCCAGGTCACCGGCGACCCCGGCCCCTGCGGCGGCAACGCCGACAGCAGCGGGAACCGCGGCAACGGCAGCGCCGCCGAGCCCTCGAAGCCGAGCGGCGTCACCGTCGCCCCGGCACCCAGCGCGAACCCGGGCCCGAGCGCGTACGCCGCGCCCCACACCATCGCGTTCGGGATCAGCGCCAGCGCGAGCAGCAGCACCGCGAACCGCCCCGACCACACCCCCGTCAGCGCCAGGAACGTGCCCTGGACCTCCGCGCCGTGCCACGCCAGCGAGGCCCCGACCAGCAGAACGCCCCCGCCGAGGAGCACCAGCGCCCCGGCCGCGCCGGACCGCAGCGCCAGCGCGTAACGGGGGCGCGCCACTGCCCTCCGTACGCCCTTCGGCACCCACTCCGGCAGCGGGCCGAGCGGACGCCCCTTGGCCACCCACACCCCGCCCGCCGCGGCGAGCACCGCCACCAGCGGGACGTGCCAGGCCGCGCTCAGCGGATCGGCGGGCATCGGACCGCCGGCCGCGTACACCGTGGCCAGGGATCCGACGGCCAGGTAGCCGCAGGTCACCGCCGAGAAGACGGCGCTGGCCGGGAGCACCTCGTCGCCGTCGCTGCCGTCCCCGCAGGCGCTGCCGAGGCGCGCCGCGCGCCGCATCAGCAGCACGGGCAGCGCCACCAGGAGCAGCGGGGTCATCCCGACGGGGGCCGGTACGCCGGAGAGGGTCTCGTAGCGGACGAGGTCCGTGCCGTGGGCGAGCAGCCACAGCCCGGCGGCGAGGTGCAGCGCGCCGCCGGGGCCGCTGTCGGGGTAGGGGGAGCTGATCCACAGCACGATCACGAGCACGGCGAGGAAGCCGAGCCCCAGTCCGGCGGCCATCGCACCGCCCAGCACACACGCGGCGGCGGCCGGTGAACGGCGCCGCCCGCCGGCCCTTTGAGGCGTCGGCAACGGGGTCCCGCGTTCGATTACTTGGGTCACTCCGCCATGGTGCCAACGACACGCGCTATGGACGGGTAACAGGCGAATGTCCGTGGTGTCGCTCAATATACGTTTATGTACTTTATCGCCCAGGGTCGCCGGTTCGCGGGGAGCGTGGCATGACACAAAACGTCGGTACGACCTCCGGCGAGAGCCAGGACCCTGAGCCCGTCCTCCCCGCGCCCGGGGAGCGTCGAAAGCTGCGCGAGGGGGCGCACCTGACGTACGAGCAGGTGGCGGCGGCGGTCGGGGTCACCGGAACCGCCGTCCGCTCCTGGGAGTTGGGCCGCACCGAACCGCGCGGGCGCAAGCGCGAGTCGTACGCCGCGTTCCTGGCGGGCCTGTCCGAACGCGCCGCCGCCCACGGCCACCCGGCCGGCGGCCACGCCCGCCCCCGCCCCAAGTCCCCGGCCAGGCGCGCGCCCCACGACCCCGCCCCCTCCAGAACCCCGGCCCCTCCCCCCTCCCGCAGCACCCACCCGGGCCCCGCCACCACCCCTTCGGCCCAGGCCCCTCCACGCCCCAACACACCCCCGTCACCCCAAACGGCCCAGCCGCCCCAGCCGGCCGCGCCGCACCACCCTGCCCAGCCGCCCCAGGCCGCCCCCGCTGCCCAGGCGACGCCGTCGCCCCAACCCGCCCAGTCGGCCCACGCCGCCGAGGCGACCCCGTCGGCTCACGCCGCCCACACGGACCGTGCCGCCGGTGCGACCCCGTCGCCTCAAGGCAGCCCGGCGCCCCAGGCGACCCCGCGAACCCAAACCACCCCGGTGACCCCGTCGGCCTCAGCCGCCCCCGCGGACCCGGCCCGGGCCACCCCGGTCGCCCCGGCCATCACCGGCATGTCCGCTCCCGAGACCGCACCGGACGCGTCGGCGCCTCGGGCCCCCATGGGCGCCCCGGCCATCCTCGGCATGTCCCCGCCCGGAGCCCCCGACGCCCCGGCCACCTCGAACGGCTCGGCCGCCACAGGCGCAGACGACCCCGAGGCCGCGCTGGGGACCCCGAACCCCTTGGACACCCAGGCCGCCGCCGCCCCCGAGGTCGTGCCGGGGCCGCCAGGAGCGCCCGGGTCCACGGACACCCCGATCGCCCGGTGGGACCCGAGCGCCCTGGCCCCCGCAGGGTCCCCGGCGGCCCCGGCCGCGAACGGCTCGGCCGCCACCGGCGCAGGCGCCCCCGAGGTCGCCCCGGGGCCTCCGGCAGCCCCCGGGTCCACGGACGCCCCGGCCGCCCTCTGGGACCCGGGCATCGCGGACCCCGCAGACGCGGCGGCCCCGGCCGCCCCGGGCGAGGACACGGCGGGTGCGGCGACGGCCGGGGGGCTGGACACTCCGCCCCCGGCCGCCCCGGCCGCCCCGGGGTCGCAGGAGGCTCCGGGGGCGGATTCCGGCGACCCGGCGGAGCCCCCCGCGCCGCTGACCCCGGCCGACGTGTTCGACGCCCTCTACGACCGCGCCGCCCCCGCCCTCCTGCGCCAGGCGTACCTCCTCACCGGCCGCCGGGCCCTCGCCATGGAGTCCGTCGAGCGGGCCTTCCACCTGGCCTGGAACCGCTGGCCCGAGCTCATCGCCGACCCCGACCCGGTCGGCTGGGTGCGCTCGGCCGCGTACGAGTACGCCCTCTCCCCCTGGCACCAGTTCCGCCGCGCCCACCGGCACCCCGACAAGCCGCCGGCCGATCCCGCCGACCGGATCCTGCTGGACGCGATGCTCCAGCTGTCCCCGATGCACCGCCGCACCGTGCTCCTCTACGACGGCATCGGGCTCGACCTCCCCGACACCGCCGCCGAGACCGAGGCCACCACACCGACCGCCGGCAACCGCCTCCTGCGCGCGCACGCCGAGCTCGCCGCCCGGATCCCCGAGCTGGCCGCCGTACCGCCCGAGAAGCAGTCCGCGGTGCTGCGCCACCGCCTCGGCGCGCTACGGCCCTCCGTACCGCTGGAGCCGCGCCCGGCCGTGGCCGTACGCGGCTCCGGCGAACACCGCACCCGGCTCTGGGGCCGCGCCGTACTCGGCCTGACCGCGATGATCGCCGTCGCGACCTCGTACACCCTCTCGACCGCGCCCACCCACTACATCCCCCCGCTGGCCCCGGGCGCGAGCGTCTCCGGGGTCCCCCCGCTCAGCGGACCCCAGCATCTGACCCAGCGGAGCAAGGAGCTCCACGACAAGCTGCGCAACGACCCGGAGGCCGGGCCCGCCCGCCTCGCGCCGAAGGCCGAGTGACGCGGGCGACCGCCCGACGGGTACGCGTACGGGCGTGGCCCGCACCCCAGCTGGGGTGCGGGCCACGCCCGTACGAACTGCGTACTGCTTACTTCGCGGCGTTCAGGATCTCGCGCGCGAGCTTGGCGGTCTCGGTCGGCGTCTTGCCGACCTTGACGCCGGCGGCCTCAAGGGCCTCCTTCTTGGCCTGCGCGGTGCCGGAGGAGCCGGAGACGATGGCGCCGGCGTGGCCCATGGTCTTGCCCTCGGGGGCGGTGAAGCCCGCGACGTAGCCGACGACCGGCTTGGTGACGTTCTTCGCGATGAAGTCCGCCGCACGCTCCTCGGCGTCGCCGCCGATCTCGCCGATCATGACGATCAGCTCGGTGTCCGGGTCGGCCTCGAAGGCCTCCAGGGCGTCGATGTGCGTGGTGCCGATGACCGGGTCGCCACCGATGCCGACGGCGGAGGTGAAGCCGATGTCACGGAGCTCGTACATCATCTGGTAGGTCAGCGTGCCCGACTTGGACACGAGACCGATCTTGCCGGGCTTGGTGATGTCGCCCGGGATGATGCCGGCGTTGGACTGGCCGGGGGTGATCAGACCCGGGCAGTTCGGGCCGATGATCCGGGTCTTGTTGCCCTTGGCGGTCGCGTACGCCCAGAAGGCGGCGGAGTCGTGCACCGCGATGCCCTCGGTGATGACGACGGCCAGCGGGATCTCGGCGTCGATGGCCTCGACGACGGCGGCCTTGGCGAACGCCGGCGGGACGAAGAGGACGGAGACGTTGGCCCCGGTCTCCTTCATCGCCTCGGCGACCGAGCCGAAGACCGGTACCTCGGTGCCGTCGAAGTCGACGGTGGTGCCGGCCTTGCGCGGGTTCACGCCGCCGACGATGTTGGTGCCGTCAGCCAGCATCAGCTTGGTGTGCTTCATGCCCGTGGCACCGGTCATGCCCTGGACGATGACCTTGCTGTCCTTGTTGAGGAAGATAGCCATGTGAGTCTGTGACCTCTGCCCTTACTTCGCAGCCGCGAGCTCGGCGGCCTTATCGGCCGCGCCGTCCATGGTGTCCACGCGCTGGACCAGCGGGTGGTTGGCGTCCGACAGGATCTTGCGACCCAGCTCGGCGTTGTTGCCGTCGAGGCGGACGACCAGCGGCTTGGTGACCGCCTCGCCCTTGTCCGCGAGCAGCTGGAGCGCCTGGACGATGCCGTTGGCGACCTCGTCACAAGCGGTGATGCCACCGAAGACGTTGACGAACACGGACTTGACGTCCGGGTCGCCGAGGATGATCTCGAGGCCGTTCGCCATGACGGCGGCGGAGGCGCCACCGCCGATGTCGAGGAAGTTGGCGGGCTTGACGCCGCCGTGGTTCTCACCGGCGTACGCGACGACGTCGAGGGTGCTCATGACGAGACCCGCGCCGTTGCCGATGATGCCGACCTCACCGTCGAGCTTGACGTAGTTGAGGTTCTTCGCCTTGGCGGCGGCCTCCAGCGGGTTCGCGGCAGCGTGGTCCACGAACTCCTCGTGGCCCGGCTGGCGGAACTCGGCGTTCTCGTCGAGCGAGACCTTGCCGTCGAGCGCGATGACGTCGCCGGAGGCGACCTTCGCGAGCGGGTTCACCTCGACGAGGAGCGCGTCCTCGGCGATGAAGGTGGCCCACAGGGTCACGAGGACCTCGGCGACCTGCTCGGCGACCTCGGCCGGGAACTTCGCCAGCGCGACGATCTCGCGGGCCTTCTCGATGGTGACGCCCTCGTTGGCGTTGACCGGGACCTTGGCGAGCTTCTCGGGAGTCTCCTCCGCGACCTGCTCGATGTCCATGCCGCCCGCGACCGAGGCCATGGCCAGGAAGGTCCGGTTGGTCCGGTCGAGGAGGTACGAGACGTAGTACTCCTCAAGGATCTCCGGAGCGGTCTCGGCGATCATCACCTTGTGGACCGTGTGGCCCTTGATGTCCATGCCCAGGATGTCCGTCGCACGCGCGACGGCCTCGTCCGGGGTGGCGGCGAGCTTGACGCCGCCGGCCTTGCCGCGGCCGCCGACCTTCACCTGCGCCTTGACGACCGACTTGCCGCCCAGTCGCTCAGTGGCTTCGCGCGCCGCCTCAGGCGTGTCGATGACTTCACCGGCCAGCACCGGTACACCGTGCTTGGCGAAGAGGTCCCTCGCCTGGTACTCGAACAGGTCCACGCGCGTCCGTCCCTTGTCTTCAAAGATTCGCAGTGATTCGCGGTTGTCTGCTATCTGCGTGGGCGTGCCGCGGAGGGCAACGTGACGGCGCTGTCACAAGGAAGGCGCACACGGTGACCGTGGACGCGGCATGTCCGTCTCGCAGGTTATCCCCGTGGGACGTGGGTCCCTAAATCGGAGATCACACCTGAGCGGTGATACCTGTCACAGATCGCCTCACGGCCCACCTGCGTCTTCGTGCGATCTGCCGATTTACGACGCCGGGCGGGGGTCGGGCAGGGGCCGCTTCTCCAGGGCCGCGGCCATCACCTCCGGGAACAGGTCGGGGGTGCAGGCGAAGGCCGGGGCGCCCAGTGCGGCGAGGGCGGCGGCGTGTTCGCGGTCGTAGGCGGGCGCACCCTCGTCGGACAGCGCGAGCAGGGTCACGAACTCCACCCCCGACCGCTTCATCGCGGCCACGCGCTTCAGCATCTCGTCGCGTATGCCGCCTTCGTAGAGGTCGCTGATGAGGACGACGACGGTGTCCGCGGGCCGGGTGATCTTGGACTGGCAGTAGGCGAGCGCCCGGTTGATGTCGGTGCCGCCGCCGAGCTGGGTGCCGAAGAGGACGTCGACGGGGTCGTCGAGCTGGTCGGTCAGGTCCACGACGGCGGTGTCGAAGACGACCAGGCGGGTCGCGATCGACC
Source organism: Streptomyces goshikiensis (assembly GCF_014650555.1). GTDB lineage: Bacteria > Actinomycetota > Actinomycetes > Streptomycetales > Streptomycetaceae > Streptomyces > Streptomyces goshikiensis. The sequence goes on from NZ_BMVE01000001.1 coordinate 890,879, forward strand.
GCATCGAGGCGAGCACCGCGCCGAAGACGGAGGCGTAGACGACGGAGGCCGCCATCGAGCCGGACTGGTCGATGCAGAGGATGACCTCCTTCTTCACCGACTGGGCGGCGCGGCCGTAGCCGATGAGGCGCTCGGGGACGACTGTGCGGTACTCGGGCAGGTAGTTCTTCAGGTTCGCCCGGATGGTGCGGTTCCAGTCGATGTCGGCGTGCCGGGGGCGGCTGACCCGGGCGGAGCGGTCGAGCGCGCCGGTGAGGGTGGCCCGGGTGCGGGTCGCGAGGCGCTTCTCCAGCTGTTCGACGACCTTGCGGACGACGGCGCGGGCCGTCTCCCGGGTCGTCTCGGGCATGGCCTTGTTCAGCGAGAGCAGGGTGCCGACCAGGTGGACGTCCGGCTCGACGGCCTCCAGCATCTCCGGCTCCATGAGCAGCGTGGACAGGCCGAGGCGGGCGATCGCGTCGCGCTGCATGACCTGGACCACGGAGCTGGGGAAGTACGTACGGATGTCCCCGAGCCAGCGCGCCACGTTCGGCGCGGACCCGCCGAGGCCCGCGGAGCGCTCGCCGCGGGGCGCGCCGCCGCTCCCGCCGCCGCCGTACAGCGCGCCGAGGGCGCCGTCCATCGCGGCGTCCAGCCCGGCGAGGGCGCAGCCGGTGCCGTCGGCCTCTCCCCCGCCGAGCACCATCCGCCACCGCCGCAGCCGCTCCCCGTCGGCCCCCGCCACCGCCACCGCCGTGTCTCCCGTTCCCGTCATCTCCCCGTCCCCCTTCTCTCGCCGTGCCCACTCACCGTTTGCCGAGCCCACCCAGCCCCCGAGGCCCCCGAGGCCCCACGCACCGTCCGGCCCCTCACGGCGGTGCGGCCGTGAGGAGGAGGTGGAGCAGCGGGAGGACCGCGTCGGCGCGGGTGGGGTCCAGGGCGGGGGCGAAGCCCGGCGGGGCCGCGCCGGCGCCGGGGACCGTCAACACCCGGCCGGGGCCCCGGCGGAGCAGTTCGCCCAGGGTCCGCCGGACGCCGGGTTCGTACGCCCCGAACGTTCTGCGGAGCAGCGGCAGGACGTCGATGAACGCCCCCTCCGGCACCGAGACGAGCCACGCGTCGATCAGGCCCAGCAGCCGGTCGTCGTGGACCAGCAGGGTGCCGCCGCCGCCCGCGAAGCCCTCGATCCAGCCCGCCGCGTCGGCCGGGGCGGACGCCGGTGACAGGGCGAGCCCCATCAGCCGCGCCGTCTCCTCCTGCGGCAGCCGGCCCTCGTCGAGCAGGAGGCGGGCCGCCCGCCCCCGTATCAGCCCGGGCACGGTGTCCCGCGCGGCCAGTGTCCGCAGCACCGCCGACCAGCGTTCCCGCAGGTCCTCCCGGTCCAGCAGCCCGACCGCCCCGTGCACCCCGTCCACGTGCCCGCGCAGTTCCGCCGCCGCGTCGGCGTCGAGCCCCGCCGCGCAGGCGGCCGGCAGCGCCACGCAGATCCGCTCGGCGAGCCCGGCCGCGACGGTGGCCAGCGCCGACGCGTCGGTGCCGCGGACGTCCCCGTAGCGCAGCGAGCGGGCCAGCGCGGGCAGCGCCTTGGCCAGCCGCGCCACATCGGTGTCCAGGGCGGCCCGGTCGGCGAGGGCTCGCAGCACCGCCGGCAGGGCCTCGCCGAGCCCGGCCTCCAGGCAGCGCTCGGCCAGCGCGGTCACCTCGGCGAGCTCCGCCGCCGCCCCGGCGTCCGCCTCGGCCTTGGCCGTGGCGGCCGCGAGGACGGTGGTGCCCCAGATGCCGGCCTCGGCGACCCGTACCGACAGCTCCGGCTCCCAGCGCAGCCGCCAGGTCTCCCGGAACGTCCCCGTGCTCCCCCGGGACGCCGTCGGGGTGCCCCACTCGATGCCGAGCAGCCGCAGCCGGTGCAGCAGCACCGACCTGGCCGCGTCGGTCTCCTTGCGCAGGTCCAGCTCCAGCTCCCGCTCCCGCGCCTCCGCCTTGAGCCGCAGCGAGCGCTGCCGGCGGGTGAGGTCCCGCTGGAGCGGTACGACGGGCGCCGCGTCGGGGACTTCGCCGAGCACGTCCCCGACGACCAGCCGGTCCTCGATCAGCGCGAGCGGCACCTCCGAGCCGTCGCACATCACCGCCCGGACCGCCTCCAGGGTCTCGGTGAGCCCCGGCAGCGGCCGCCCCCGGACGGCGGCCAGCGTCTGGGCCAGCCGGACCGCCTCGATGACGTGGGCGGAGGAGACCTGCCGGTCCTCCTCCCGCAGCAGCCCGGCGACCTTGGTCAGCCAGCGCTCGACCGGCCGGTCCCGCGCCTCGAAGAGGTGCGCGTACCAGCCGGGCGAGGCGATGCCCGCCCCGTACCCGCCGGCGCGGGCCAGGCGGCGGTGCGTCCACGGCACCCAGGTGGTCTCCACCTTGACCTTGGGAAGGCCGCTGAGCAGCGCCTTGTCCGCGGCGGCGGTGGTCTTGGCCCGCAGCGCCGGGACGTGCCACGCGCCGCACACCACGGCGTGGTCCTCGCCGAACTCCCGGCGGGCCGCCCGCATCCGCTGCCGCATGTACGCCTCGCGGACCAGGTCGCGGGCGTGCCCGCCGTCCCCGAACTCCTCGCGCAGGGCGCCCATGGCCTCGCCGAGCGCCTCGAAGGCGGCCAGCGGGTCGGCGGCGCCGGTGCCCCGGTGTTCGACGACGTCCTCCCACCAGCGCTCTGGGTCGTCGTACCCGGCGGTCTCGGCGAGCACCGCGAGGGGGTCCAGCCGTACGGATCCGGGCGCTTCGGCGTCCGGCTCCGCGGCCAGCGTGTGCGCGGCCGGGAGGTCGATGAACCGGACCGGTACGTCCCGGTCCTGGGCCCACCGGATCGCGGCCCACTCCGGGGAGAACCCGGCCAGCGGCCAGAACGCGGCCCGGCCGGGGTCGTCGGCGGCGTGGGCGAGGAGGGCGACGGGCGGCCGCATCCCGGGGTCGGCGGCCAGGGCCAGCAGCGCGTCCCCCTCGGGCGGGCCCTCGATCAGCACGGCCGAGGGCCGGGCCGCTTCGAGCGCGGCCCGCACGGCGCGGGCCGAGCCCGGTCCGTGGTGCCGTACGCCCAGGAGCAGCGGCCCCCGCGCGGCGGATCCGCTCATGCCGTCACCTCCCGGCAGGCCCGGTAGAAGTCCTTCCAGCCGTCCCGCTCGCGGACGACGGCCTCCAGGTACTCCTGCCAGACCACCGTGTCGGCGGCCGGGTCGCGGACGACGGCGCCGAGGATCCCCGCGGCCACGTCGGAGGGGCGCAGGACGCCGTCCCCGAAGTGGGCGGCCAGGGCGAGCCCGTTGGTGACGACGGAGATCGCCTCGGCGGTGGACAGGGTTCCGCTGGGTGACTTGACCTTGGTGCGGCCGTCGCCCGTGACCCCGTCGCGCAGCTCGCGGAAGACGGTGACGACGCGGCGGATCTCCTCCAGGCCCTCGGGCGCGGCCGGCAGGTCGAGGGCGCGGCCCATCTGGTCGACGCGGCGGGCGACGATGTCGACCTCGGCGTCGGCGGTGGCGGGCAGGGGCAGCACGACGGTGTTGAAGCGGCGGCGCAGGGCGCTGGAGAGCTCGTTGACCCCGCGGTCGCGGTCGTTGGCGGTGGCGATGAGGTTGAAGCCGCGGACGGCCTGCACCTCCTGGCCGAGCTCCGGTATCGGCAGGGTCTTCTCCGACAGGACGGTGATCAGGGTGTCCTGGACGTCGGCGGGGATGCGGGTGAGCTCCTCGACGCGGGCGGTCATGCCGTCGGCCATGGCACGCATGACGGGGCTGGGCACGAGGGCTTCGCGGCTGGGGCCGTGGGCGAGGAGCCGGGCGTAGTTCCAGCCGTAGCGGATGGCTTCCTCGGGGGTGCCGGCGGTGCCTTGGACGAGGAGGGTCGAGTCTCCGCTGACGGCCGCGGCGAGGTGTTCGGACACCCAGGTCTTGGCGGTGCCGGGGACGCCGAGCAGGAGCAGGGCGCGGTCGGTGGCGAGGGTGGTGACGGCGACCTCGACGATGCGGCGCGGTCCGACGTACTTGGGCGTGATGACCGTGCCGTCATCGAGGGTGCCGCCGAGCAGGTAGGTGGCGACGGCCCACGGGGAGAGCTTCCAGCGGGTCGGGCGGGGCCGGTCGTCGGCTGCCGCCAGGGCTTTCAGTTCGTGTGCGAAGGCGTCTTCGGCGTGCGGTCGCAGCGCCTCGGCGCCCGTGCCGTTCTCGGGCATGGTCATGGTCCCCCTCCAATGCTCGGCAGCCGCTCCCGACTGCTGTGACCACGGTGCACCACGCCACTGACAACGCCCGCCGTTCAAGGCGTTGTTGCAGGTCAGAGCGATTGTCAGTGGGGGTCTCTACGGTGGAACACATGACTGAGCAGGGGGACCGCTGGACGGCGGAACAGGTACTGGCTCTGGCTCCTGACGATGCGTCACGCAAGGCGGGAGGCAGGCTCGGCGGGGCGGGCCCGTGGTCGCAGACCGGAGGTTCCGCTTCCGGATCTGTGTGGGGGTGGTGCAAGGGCAGCGGCAGCACGCCGTACCGGACGGTCGTGGATCTGACGGGCCCTGCGTACAAGTGCTCCTGCCCGAGCCGGAAGTTCCCGTGCAAGCACGCGCTGGGGCTGCTGTTGCTCTGGGCGGCGGAGGGTCTGGGAGAGCCCGCCGAGGCGCCGGACTGGGCCTCGCAATGGCTCGCCGAGCGGGCGGCGAAGGCCGCGCGCCCGGCCGCCGGAGCGGCCAAGCCGGTGGACGAGGAGGCCGCCCGGCGCCGGACCGAGCGGCGGGCGGCCCGGGTCGGCGCGGGCGTCACCGAGCTGGAACAGCGGCTCGCGGATCTGCTGCGCGGCGGCCTCGCCGGCCAGGAGCAGACGGGTTACGCGGGCTGGGAGGAGACGGCCGCCCGGATGGTCGACGCCCAGGCGCCCGGACTGGCCGCGCGGGTGCGGGAGTTGGGGACGATACCCAGTTGCGGCCCCGGCTGGCCCGCCCGGATGCTGGAGGAGGCCGCGCTGCTGCACCTGCTGGACCGGGCCTGGCTGGGGGTGTCGGCGCTGCCGGAACCGCTGGCCGCGACCGTCCGCAGCCGGGTCGGGATACCGGGTGCCTCCGGGGAGGGGGAGGCGGTACGGGACCACTGGCTGGTCCTGTCCCAGTACGACTCGGTGTCCGCGGACGGCCGGCTCACCACCCGCCGGATATGGCTGCGCGGGCTGGGGAGCGGGCGCCCGGCCCTGGTGCTCGACTTCGGGCCGCCCGGGCGGCCGCCCGGGCTGGCCCTGCCGGTGGGGCTGGTGCTGGAGGCGGAGGCTCGCTTCCGGCCCGGGTCGGCGGGGCTCCGGGCGGATCTCGGGGAGCGCTTCGCGGCGGCGACGCCGTGCGCGCGGGCTCCTGCGGGGGTGAGCACGGAGGCCGCCCTGGAGGCGTACGGGGCGGCGCTGCGCGAGGACCCCTGGCTGGATTCCTGGCCGGTGGTCCTGGGGCCGGTGGTCCCCGTACCGGGCGAGCTGGGCTGGCAACTGGCGGACGCGGAGGGGACGTCCGCCCTGCCGGTGGCCCTCACCGGGGCCCGTTCGAGATCCGGTCTGTGGCAGCTGGCCGCCCTGTCGGGCGGCGGTCCCGTCACGGTCTTCGGCGAGTGCGGCCATCGCGGCTTCACTCCGCTGACGGCCTGGCAGCCGGAGACGGCGGAGCCCGTGGCCCTGGTCTGACCGGCCGGGGGGCGGGCGCGGCGACACGCAGGAAGCGCGGGACGCGGGGGCGTCCGGCGTGAGCACACGCGGTAAGCGCGGGGCGCGGGGGCGTCTCGCGTGAACAACACGAGCAAGCCGGGGGGCATGCATGAACGACAGCCACGCCAGCTGAACGCTGGTCGACACGGGGGCGAGAGCCGCTCCGGTCCCGCGGAGGGGGCGGGACCGGAGCGGGCGACACGGAAAGAAAGAGGGAGGGGTCCGATGGAGACGCTGGGCGGGGATTGGGAGGAGCTGGTCGGTGCCGCGCTGCTGGGCACCGAGCGGCGGCAGGGCAGCCCGGAGGCGCTGCTGGACGCGGCGGCCGTGCAGACCGTGCGACGGCGGGCCGGGCTGCGGCCCGCCGAGGCGGGTCCGCGGCCCGAGCCCGCGCCCCGGGATCCGCGCCCGGTACCACCGGAGGCGGCCCGGCGGCGGCTCGCGCAGCTGCTGGCGGGCCGCTCCGCCGCGGCCGGCGGGGGCGGCCGGCGGGGCGGCGCCCCGGATCTGACGGAGCTGCTCCCGCAGTGGCTGGCCGCCGCCGGGCGCCACGGCTACCGGGCACCGGCGGCGCTGGTCCCGGCGCTGCTGGAGGCGGCCCGGGCGCGGACTGACCTGCGCCCGCAGGCGCTGGCCCTGGCCGGGGCGCGGGGGCTGTGGCTGGCCCGGCTGAACCCCGACTGGCGGTTCGCGCTGCGCGGCGGGCCGGGCGGCGCCGGCGCCTTGCCGGAGCTCACGGACGCGGCGGGGGTGGAGCGGCTGTGGCAGGAGGGCCTGTTCGCGGAGCGGGTGGCCCTCCTGGGTGCCGTACGGGCGCAGGAGCCGGCGGGGGCGACGCGGCTGCTGGCGACGACCTGGGCCACCGAACGGGCCGAGGACCGGCTGATGTTCCTCGATTCGCTGCGGGTCGGCTTGTCGGAGGGGGACGAGCCGTTCCTGGAGGCGGCGCTGGGTGACCGCAGCCGCAATGTCCGGGCGACGGCGGCCGAGCTGCTGTCCGCGCTGCCGGGGTCGGCCCTGGCGGGGCGGATGGCGGAGCGGGCGCTGGCCTGCGTGGGCCCGGAGGGGGTGGTCCCGCCGGCGGAGTGCGATGCGGGGATGCTGCGGGACGGGGTGGTGAAGCGGCCGCCCGCCGGGCGCGGGGAGCGGGCGTGGTGGCTGGGCCAGCTGGTGGAGGCGGCCCCGCTGTCCCGCTGGCGGGAGCGGTTCGGGGGGCTCGACCCCGCGGAGATACTGGCGCGGCCGACGGCGGAGGGCTGGGCGGAGGAACTCCATGCGGCGTGGTGCCGGGCGGCGGTCCGCCAGCGCGACCCAGAATGGTCGAAGGCCCTGCTCGGCTCGGCCGCGGCGCCGCCGGCGGCGGGACCGGGGACGGCGTCGATAGCGGAGCGGGCGAAGCTGCTGTCGGTCCTGCCCGAGGGGGAACGGGCCGCGTGGGTCGCGGAGTTCGTGCGGGCGCACGGGCTGTCGGAGGCGTTCCAGCTGCTCGGGGTGTGCGGAGTGCCGTGGGAGGGGGTGCTGGGCCGGGCCGTCGTCGACGCGCTCGACGCGGCGCGGGATGCGGGGAGCTACCCGTGGAGCTTCAGCGGGGTGATGGGCCTGGCGGAGCGCTGCCTGGACCCTGCGGTGGCGGGTGCGCTGGCGGAGGCCGACGCGGACGCCGACGCCGATGCCGATGCGGGAGCCGGGGCGTACTGGGCCGAGGCGTTCCAGCGGCTGTCGGCCACGCTCCGGCTACGCGCGACCATGCTCACGGAACTGACCCCGCCGCCCTGACCCGCGCCCGGACCCCGCCGGTGCCTGACCCCGCGTCCAGGCCCGCGCCCGAAGCCCGCCAGCCCGACCCCGCGTCCGGACCCGCGTCCGGAGCCCGTCGGCCTGACCCTGCGTCCTGACCTGCGTTCAGAGCCCGCCGGCCTGACCCTGCGTCCTGACCTGTGTCCAGAGCCCGCCAGCCTGACTCTGGGTCCGAGCCCGCGTCCGGAGCCCGTCGGCCTGACACAGCGTCCTGACCTGCGTTCGGAGGCCGTCGGCCTGACGCGTGTCCGGAGCGCGCTGCGCGAAGTTCTTCTCCCCGCCCCGCCCTTCCACCGTTCCCCGGCGCCGCCGGACGGCGCCTCAATCGCCGGCGAGGCTGGAATTTTCGTCCTCCCCCGCTGCGCCGGGCGGCACGTCGAAGGCCTGCGAGGCTGGGTTTTCAGCCTTCCCCGCTGCGCCGGGCGGCGCGTCGAACGCTGGCGAGGCTGGGGTTTCAGCCTTCCCGGCGGCGCGTCGAAGGCCGGCGGGGCTGGAATCAGCCTCGCCGGTGATTGAGGCGCGGGGGGTCGGGGCCGGACCCGGCAAACGGTGCCGCTGGGGCTACTGGCGGACGTGGGTGTTGACCCAGTCGACGATGGAGGTCGTCGTCGCGCCCGGGGTGAAGATCTCGGCGACGCCCTTCGCCTTGAGGGGGGCGATGTCGTCCTCCGGGATGATGCCGCCGCCGAAGACCTTGATGTCCTCCGCGTCGCGCTCCTTCAGGAGTTCCAGCACCCGCACGAACAGCGTGTTGTGCGCGCCCGAGAGGATCGAGAGGCCGATCGCGTCGGCGTCTTCCTGGATCGCGGTGTCGACGATCTGTTCGGGCGTCTGGTGGAGGCCGGTGTAGATGACCTCCATGCCCGCGTCCCGCAGGGCACGCGCGATGACCTTGGCACCGCGGTCGTGGCCGTCGAGACCCGGCTTGGCCACCACCACACGGATCGGACCGGTCACACCCATCGCACTGCCTCCCGAGTGAACGAACGTTAAGTACAGCATCGCGCACGCCACCGTTTCGCGGTCAACCACGAGGGGGAAATCACACGTGGGACGCCATTGATTCACCGCGACTGATTCACCAGGGGAGCCGCACCGAGCCGCAACCGGGTCGCCCCGCCACCGCGCCGCCAGCCGCACGGCACGGGGGCGGGGCCACATTCACATCTGCGGTGAACACGGCAGCGGGCGGTCGACCGGCGCGTACCCAAGAGGCTCAAGAGGCTCAGGGGAGGCCGTCGATGGGTCTGTCGATCACGCCGTTGTCCGTTCCGCCGGCCGGGCCGCCCTCGGGGGCCGCCCTGCGGGCCGCCGTACTGGAGGCGCTCGTACTCGCCGGGCACATGCTCCTCTATCCCACCGGCGTACTGAACGAGCGCCCGCCCGCCGGCCCGGCCGGGCCCCGGCCGCCGGTGCTGCTGCTGCACGGGTTCACCGACAACCGCTCCGTCTTCGTCCTGCTGCGCCGGGCGCTCGGCGCGGACGGCCGGCGCCGGGTGGAGTCGTACAACTACTCCCTCCTGACGCGCGACCTGCGCGTCACGGCCCGGCTCCTCGCCCGCCGCGTCGAGGAGCTGTGCGAGCGCACCGGGCAGGACCGGGTGGACCTGGTCGGCCACAGCCTGGGCGGGCTGGTCGGGCGTTACTACGTCCAGCGGCTCGGCGGGGACGCGCGCGTCCGCACGCTCGTCACGCTCGGCACCCCGCACTCCGGGACCCGCGTCGCCCCCTTCATGGACGCCCACCCGCTGGTCCGGCAGATGCGCCCGGACTCGGAGGTGATGGCCGAGCTCCGCGCGCCCGCGCCCGGGTGCCGGACCCGGTGCGTCGCGTTCTGGAGCGAATTCGACGCGATCATGGCGCCCACCGGGACGGCGCGCATCGAACATCCGGATCTGCACACCGAGAACGTGCAGGTCACCGGTATCGGGCACCTCGCCCTTCCCGCGCACCCCGCGGTGATCGCGGCGATCCGCCGGGCCCTCGACGGACGCCCCGGAGAGCTCGGTGAACTGTCGGTTCCGCAGGTCGGCGGCTGGTCGTCCGAGTCCGCCTGACCCGGCCCACAGAACCCAAAAAAAGTCGAACGGATTTCGAACTCAAGGCCAAGGCTCAGTGTTTCGGCGACCGAAAGGCGGCCGAATGCCCGGTTCTCACGAGGAGGGACCCCGCCGAAGATTGTCGTCGCACGTAACCGGCGGGTACAGTCACGCCACTGCTCTCCTCCGGGGAACCTCCCATTCCCCGGCCACCCAGGCCCCCCACCGCCGAGGCGAAAGAGAAGTTGGTGAACGACCGCCCATCGTCGGGCCAGTACCCCGATCTGGGGTATGACGGCCTTTCCACCACCACTTTCGCTGGTGACACCGGCTACGTTTCCTATGAAACGCAGGGCCAGGGGTACAACTACGCGTACAACTCCTACGAGACCGGCGCGTACGACACCACCGCCTGGACCACGCAGGACAGTTACCCGCAGCAGGACGCGTACCTCTCCACCATCCCGAGCCAGGGCGTCACCGCCGACGGCACCGGGCTGGGGGTACCTCCCGGCGGTGGCTGGGAGACGGACACGAGCGCCTGGACCGTGGCGAACGAGGCCAACGCGCAGTACCCGTCGGCCGGTTTCGGCTACGACACCTCCGGCGAGCAGACCGGGCACTGGGCGATGCCGGGCTACGGCACCACCGCCGCCGAGACCGGCGCCTACGACGCCACCACCTGGAACACCGTCGTCCAGGAAGAGGCCCCGCAGCAGCCGCAGCCCGAGGCCGCCGCCTACTCCTACGGGGAGTACCAGGAGTACCAGCAGGCGCCGTACGAGTACGCCGCGCCCGAGGCCGAGTTCGTCCCGGAACCCGAGTTCGTCCCGGAACCCGAGACCGAGATCGAGGCCGAGACCGGGCTCAAGAACGAGTTCGAGCCCGAGCCCGAGTTCGACTTCGACACCGACTTCGAGTTCGATCCCGCCGCCGTGCACGATCTGCCCACCCAGGCCATGCCGGTCACCACCGGCCCCGCGCCCGCGCCGAGCACCGAGTCGCGCGCCGCGCGCCGCGCCGGCGCCGCCAAGAGCGCGAACAGCCGCCGCCGCACCCCGGCGAAGCGTTCCGCCCTGCTGACCGTCGCCGTGCCCTCCGTCTGCGTCATGGGCGTCGCCGGAGTCGCCGCCGCGTCCGTCGGCGGGCTCACCGACACCGGCGGCAAGACCGGCGAAGAGGTCACCACCCTCGCCGCGCCCGACCCGGCCTCGGTCAAGCCGGTCGCCGCGAACAGCAAGCTCGACACCCAGCTGGCGGCGCTCAGCGCCGACGCGGGCGACTTCGCGGACCGCGCGAGCCGCACGCAGGAGCGCATCGACCTCCACCAGCGCCAGGAAGACGAGAAGAAGCGGAAGGCGGAGGAGGCGGCGGCCAAGGAAGCGGCCCGCCCCAAGTTCGCGATCCCCGTCGCCCAGCACGGCCTGAGCGCCACCTTCGGACAGGCCGGCGGCATGTGGATGTCGGTGCACACCGGCATCGACTTCCCGGTCGGCTACGGAACCCCGGTCATGGCCGCCACCGACGGCACCGTGCGCACCCAGTGGAACAGCGCCTACGGGAACATGGCCATAGTGACCTCCCCCGACGGCACCGAGACCTGGTACTGCCACCTGAGCAGCACCAAGATCCGGTCCGGCAAGGTCAAGGCCGGTGACGTCATCGCGTACTCCGGCAACTCGGGCAACTCCACCGGCCCGCACCTCCACTTCGAGGTACGGCCCGGCGGCGGCGCGGCGATCGACCCCCTGCCGTGGCTGCGCAGCCACGACCTGGACCCGAACTGACCGACGCGGGCGCGGGCGCGGGCACATGCCCCCGCCCGGGGCCCCGCCCGGGGCCCGGCCCCCGCACCTACAGCTTCTGCACCGGCGCGTAGCGCAGCAGCAGCCGCTTCGGCTTGTCGTCCCCGAAGTCGATGGTGGCCTGCGCGTCCGCGCCGGCTCCCTTGACCTCCATCACGGTGCCCAGCCCGAACTGGTCGTGGGTGACCCGGTCTCCGACGACGAGCGAGATCACCGGCTTGTCGGCCGCGCGCCGCGTCGCGAACCCCGAGGGGCCCGACTTCCCGCGCGACGAGGACAGGAACGCCTCGGGCGAGGTCCCGAACGAAGTCTTCCCGGAGCCCGAGCCGAAGCCCGAACCCGAGCCGGACCCCGCCCCGTAACCCGAACCGCGCATCGGGCCCGCCGGCTTCTGCGTCGCGCCGGTCCGCTTCCACTGGAGGTACTCGGCCGGGATCTCCTCAAGGAACCGCGAGGGCGGGTTGTACGAGGGGGTCCCCCACGCGCTGCGCATCGAGGACCGGGTCAGGTACAGCCGCTCCCGGGCGCGCGTGATGCCCACGTACGCCAGGCGGCGCTCCTCCTCCAGTTCCTTGGTCTGCCCCAGCGACCGCATGTGCGGGAAGACCCCGTCCTCCATGCCGGTGAGGAAGACCACCGGGAACTCCAGGCCCTTGGCGGTGTGGAGGGTCATGAGGGTGATGACGCCCGTGCCCTCGGTGTCCTCGTCCGGGATCTGGTCGGAGTCGGCCACCAGGGCGACCTGCTCCAGGAACTCGGAGAGGGTGCCCGGGCCCACCGGCGGGGCGCCGTTCTCGGCGGCCTCGGCGGCCGCGGTCGCCCGCGCCTGCTCGAACTCCAGGGCCACCGCCGCCAGTTCCTGGAGGTTCTCGATCCGCGTCTCGTCCTGCGGGTCGGTGGAGGCCTGGAGCTCGGCGAGGTAGCCCGTACGCTCCAGCACCGCTTCCAGCACCACCGCCGGACCGGCCCCGGAGTCGACGATCGTCCGGAGCTCCTCCATCAGCACGTTGAACCGCTTCACGGCGTTCGTCGAGCGAGCCGCCATGCCGAAGGCCTCGTCGACCCGCCGCAGCGCCTGCGGGAAGGTGATCTTCTCGCGCATCGCGAGCGCGTCGATCATCGCTTCCGCGCGCTCGCCGATGCCGCGCTTGGGCACGTTCAGGATCCGGCGCAGCGGGACGTTGTCCTCCGGGTTCGCGAGGACGCGCAGGTACGCGAGGACGTCCCGGACCTCCTTGCGCTCGTAGAAGCGGACGCCGCCGACGACCTTGTAGGGCAGCCCGACCCGGATGAAGATCTCCTCGAACACGCGCGACTGCGCGTTGGTCCGGTAGAAGATCGCGACATCGCCGGCCTTGGCGTCGTCGGCGTCGGTGAGGCGGTCGATCTCGTCGGCGACGAACTGCGCCTCGTCGTGCTCGGTGTCCGCGACGTAGCCGGTGATGACCGCGCCGCTGCCGGCCTCGGTCCACAGGTTCTTGGCGCGGCGGTTCTCGTTGCGCTCGATGACCGCGTTGGCAGCGGAGAGGATCGTCTGCGTGGAGCGGTAGTTCTGCTCCAGCAGGATCGTCGTCGCGTCCTTGTAGTCCTCCTCGAACTGGAGGATGTTGCGGATGGTCGCGCCGCGGAAGGCGTAGATGGACTGGTCGGCGTCACCCACCACGCACAGCTCGGCGGGCGGCAGGTCGGGGTAGCCGGTGCCGACCAGCTCGCGCACGAGGGTGTACTGGGCGTGGTTGGTGTCCTGGTACTCGTCGACCAGGACGTGCCGGAAGCGGCGCCGGTAGTGCTCGGCGACATCCGGGAAGGCCTGGAGCAGGTGCACCGTCGTCATGATGATGTCGTCGAAGTCGAGCGCGTTGGCCTCGCGCAGCCGCCCCTGGTAGAGCGCGTACGCCTGGGCGAGCGTCTTCTCGAAACCGTCGACGGCCTGGGCCGCGAAGGCCTCGTCGTCGATCAGCTCGTTCTTCAGGTTCGAGATCTTGGCGTTGAAGGCCTTGGGCGGGAACTTCTTCGGATCCAGGTCCATGTCACGGCAGACGAGCGCCATCAGGCGCTTCGAGTCGGCCGCGTCGTAGATCGAGAACGACGAGGTGAAGCCGAGCCGCTTGGACTCGCGGCGCAGGATGCGCACGCACGCGCTGTGGAAGGTCGAGACCCACATGGCGTTCGCGCGCGGGCCGACGAGGCCTTCGACGCGCTCCCTCATCTCACCGGCGGCCTTGTTGGTGAACGTGATCGCCAGGATCTGGCCCGGGTGGACGCCGCGCGCGGCCAGCAGGTGGCCGATGCGGTGGGTCAGCACGCGGGTCTTGCCGGAGCCGGCGCCGGCCACGATGAGCAGCGGGGATCCGGCGTGCACCACGGCCGCGGCCTGCTCGGTGTTCAGGCCCTCCAGGAGCGCCGCCGGGTCGATGACGGGCCGGGGGGCGCCGTCCCGGTAGTACTCGTCCCTGCTCGGGGGTACGTCGAACCGGCCCCCGAAGAGATCGTCCGCGCCCGGTTCCGGGGCGGCGTGCTCCTCGGGCGGCGGCGGGACCTCGTCGGAGGGGGTGAGGTCCGCCAGGAAACTGTCGTCAAAGAGGCTGCTCATCGCATTCCGAGTCTAGGGGGCGGGACCGACAGCCGGTCCCCGCACCGGAAAATCACCGCGTCATCCCGCCTGGGCGTGGGCGAGCACCAGCTCCAGCAGACCCGGGAAGCGGGCCTGGAGGTCCTCCCGGCGCAGCGCCAGGCAGGTCCGGCGGCCCTGGGGCTCCTGCCGGATCACCCCGCTCTCGCGCAGCGTCTTCAGGTGGTGCGTGACGCTGGAGCGGGGCAGGTCCGGGACCACCTCGCCGCAGTAGACCGCCTCCGCGGAGGCCAGTGTGCGGACGATGTCCATCCGGGCGGGGTGCCCGAGCGCGGCGAGGACCTCGACCAGCTCGATCCGGTCGGCGGCGGGGTGGGTCAGCTCAGTCGCGGCGGCCATGCGCCCACTGTACGCAGATCTCGAACGGCCACGGCCGCCCGAGGGCCCCCGCGGACCGGCCGAACTCCGCCCGAGGGCCCCCGCGGACCGCCCGGACACCGTCCCCGGGGCCCGCCCGCAGACCGCCAGGAGGCCGCCGCAGTGCGCCGGAAGGCGCCCCGTACGCTCGGCGGAATGAACGTACTGATCAATGTCTTCGTCGGCCTGCACATCGTCGGAATCGCCGCCCTCCTCGGCGGCTTCATGACCCAGATGAAGGCCATGGGCGCGGGCACCGCGCGCTTCATACCCGCGATGCTGCACGGCGCGCTGACCATGCTCGTCACCGGCGCGCTCCTCGTCGGCTTCCGCGAGATGGACGGAGGCACCGTCAACAACGTCAAGATCGGCGTGAAGATGGCGATCCTCTTCGTCATCCTCGCCCTCGTCTACCTCAAGCGCGACGAGGAGCGGGTGGAGAAGGCGCTGTTCGGGGCGGTCGGCGGACTGACCGTGGTCAATATCTTCATCGCCGTTCTCTGGCACTGACCCTCGCCAGTCGGATCCGGTCGAATCCGGCCGTGTCCGGTCACTTCGGATCATCTCGTCATCCGCCCGTTACCCGCGGGTCTAGCGTCCTCCTCCGAGCCCCGACGGAGGAAGGACGTGAGGCCCTCGTGGCCAGTCATCGAAAGCCCAGGCAGCGCCCGCTGTCCGGCGGCACCGTACGGACCGCCGCCACCCTCGCCCTCGCGGGCGCTGCCACCGCCACCGCCTTCGAAGGCACCTCCCAGGCCGAGCCCCAGCTCTCCCCCGCCCAGGTCAAGGCCGAGGTGGACCGGCTCTACGAGGAGGCCGAGGCCGCGACCGAGCAGTACAACGGGGCGAAGGAGAAGGCCGACGAGGCCCAGCGCGCGCTGACCACCCTCCGCGACGAGACGGCCCGCAGGACCGACCGCCTGAACGACGCCCGCCGCGCGCTCGGCTCCCTGGCCGCGAACCAGTACCGCGCCGGGAACCTGGGCCCCGCCGTCCAGCTGGCCACGGCGCAGGACCCGCAGGACTACCTGGACCGGGCCGCCTTCATGTCCCGCACCGGCGACCGCGGCGCCGCCGAGATCGCCTCCGTACGCCGCCGGCTCGACGAGGTCGGGAAGCTGCGCGCGCAGGCCGGCGGGAAGGCCGCCGACCTCCGCGCCCGCCAGGACGAACTCGCCCGGCACAAGGCCGCCGTCGAGGAGAAGCTCTCCGCCGCCCGGCGGCTGCTGGCCCGGCTCACCGCCGAGGAGCGCGCCGCGTACGAGGCCCGGTCGGCCGGAAGCCCGGCCGGTACGGTGGACGGCCGCCCGGCCGCCGGGAGCTCCCCCGCCGGACCTGCCGCCCAGACCCCGCCGCCCGCCGACGGCTCGCGCGCCGCCCGCGCCGTGTCCTTCGCGTACGGGGCGATCGGCAGGCCGTACGTCTGGGGCGCGACGGGCCCGGGCTCGTTCGACTGCTCGGGCCTGACCCAGGCGGCCTGGCGCTCGGCCGGGGTGTCCCTGCCCCGCACCACCTACACCCAGATCAACGTCGGCCGGCGCGTCCCGCGCGATCAACTGGCCCCGGGTGACCTGGTGTTCTTCTACTCAGGGGTGACGCACGTCGGCCTGTACGTCGGCAACGGCCAGATGATCCACGCCCCGCGCCCCGGCTCCACGGTCCGGCTGGCCCCGGTGGACTCGATGCCCTGGGCCGGCGCCTCCCGCCCCTCGTAGGCCGAGCGGGCCCCGGCGGCTACGGCGTCTTGACCACCGTGCCCAGCCACTCGAAGGTCTGCGGCAGCTGCCGCGTCCAGGTGTCCATGTTGTGGCCGCCGCCCACCTTCTCCGCGTGCACCACCGTCGGCGCCTTCGACACGGCGCCCAGGTCGAGCCCGGACAGGTAGCCGTCGTGCTCGGCGCCCGACATCCACAGCGCCACCGCGGGCGGGGCCGGGGCGGCCTTCATGAGGCTGACCAGGTTGTGGCTCTTGCGCGTCCGCGGGTCCTTGGCGATCAGCGACGTGGGCTCCTGGCCCGGGTCGTTGTAGCCGGACAGCGAGACGGCGGCGCTGTAGCGGTCGGGGTGGGCGATCGCCAGCTTGGCGGCGCAGTAGGCGCCCGCCGAGTAGCCGGCCACGCCCCAGTGGCGGGCCTCCCCCGACGCGCGGAAGTTGTCGGTCACCATCTTGCGGACGTCGACGCTGAACCAGCTGTCCGCGTTGACCTTGCCCGGGATGTTGGCGCAGCCGGTGTCGGTGTCCCCGAGCAGCATGGCGCGCGGCGACACCAGGATGAACGGCTGCACCTTGCCGCTCTTCATCAGCGGCTCCAGCTTCTCGTGGGCCTTGAGCCCCTGGAACCAGGACTTGCCGGTGCCGGGGATGCCGGGGATCAGCTCGACGACGGGGAACGTGCGGTCCTTCCACGCCGGGTCGTCGTACTGCGGCGGCAGCCACACCATGACGTCGCCCTTGACCCCGGAGATCTTCCCGTCGAGCTCGGTCTTGCGGACCCGCCCGCCGAGGCCGTCGACGGCGGTGAACTCCTGGAGGACCTTCGGTTCGGCCTCCACCTTCTTGCCGCCGAGGCCGTCCGCGCCGAGGTCGTGGGCGGCGGTGACGTACTTGCCGGTGCCGAACAGGTCGGCCCAGGAGGTGTAGAAGTTCTGGTCGTTGTTGATGCCGACGAAGACCAGCGCGATGGCGGTCGCCTGGGCGAACAGCAGCATCAGGGCGCGGGTGGCGAGGCGTACGACGGCGGGCCCGCGCACCCTGGCCCACAGGGCCAGCGGCAGGACGACGGCCACCACGGCCAGGGCGATCACCGTCGCGAAGAGGGGGGTCCCCGTCAGACTCATCACACCCCCCAAGAGGAGCGTGCGGTGCGGCCCGGTTGCCCGGGCCGCGTGCGTCGTGGATCACAACGGTGATCAGACCAGCCGGCGCGCCGTCGCCCATCGGGTGAGCTCGTGCCGGTTGGACAGCTGGAGCTTGCGCAGCACCGCCGAGACGTGCGATTCGACCGTCTTCACCGAGATGAACAGCTGCTTGGCGATCTCCTTGTACGCGTACCCGCGCGCGATCAGCCGCAGCACCTCGCGCTCGCGCTGCGTCAGGCGGTCCAGGTCCTCGTCCACGGGCGGCGCGTCCGTCGAGGCGAAGGCGTCGAGCACGAAGCCGGCCAGCCGGGGCGAGAACACCGCGTCCCCGTCCTGGACCCGGAAGACGGAGTCCACCAGGTCGGTGCCGGTGATGGTCTTGGTGACGTACCCGCGGGCGCCGCCCCGGATGACCCCGATGACGTCCTCGGCGGCGTCCGACACCGACAGGGCCAGGAACCGCACCGGGTGCTCGGCCGCCGACATCAGCGGAGCGCAGCGGCGCAGCACCTCGACCCCGCCGCCGCCGGGCAGGTGCACGTCGAGGAGCACCACCTCGGGGCGGGTGGCGGTGATGACGGTGACGGCCTGGTCGACGTCGGCGGCCTCGCCGACGACCTCGACGCCGGTGCGGGCGGTCTCGCCGATCTCGGCCTGGACTCCGGTGCGGAACATCCGGTGGTCGTCGACGAGCACCACCCGGACCCTCCTGGCCTCCGGTGTCCCCGCACCCGAACCGGTCGTGGTCTCCTCGGTCATGCTGTGTTCGCCGCCCTCTCCATCTCCAGCTCGACTTCCGTGCCGCCGCCGGGCGCGGACCGCAGTCGTGCGGTCCCGCCGTTGCGCTGCATCCGGCCGATGATCGATTCTCGTACGCCCATGCGGTCGTCGGGTACCGCGTCGATGTCGAATCCCGGTCCCCGGTCCCGTACGGACACGAACACCGTCTGCCCCTCCACTTCGGCGTAGACCTGGACGGGCCCGCTCTCGCCACCGTACTTGGCGGCGTTGACCATCGCCTCGCGCGCGGCCTGCACCTGCGCGGACAGCCCGTCGTCGAGCGGGCAGTCGCCGACGACGACGACCTCGATCTGGACCCCGTGGTGGTCCTCGACCTCGGCGGCGGTCTTCTTCACGGCCTCGGCGAGCGTGGTCGGCTCCTCGGCCTCGTCCTTGCCGGTGCCCTCGGGCTTGTAGAGCCAGTTCCGCAGCTCCCGTTCCTGGGCCCGCGCGAGCCGGCGCACCTCCCCGGCGTCCTCCGCGCCCCGCTGGATCAGGGTGAGGGTGTGCAGCACGGAGTCGTGGACGTGGGCGGCGACCTCGGCGCGCTCCTGGGCGCGGATGCGCATCAGGCGCTCCTCGGAGAGGTCCTGGGTCATCCGGATCAGCCAGGGTCCGGCGAGCAGGGCCACGCCGACGAGGACGGCGAGGGCGGCGGTGAGTACGTTGCCCAGCTGGGCGGCGGAGCCCCGTACGACGATGAAGACGGTCAGGCCGACGCCGACGAGCGCGACCCCGGCGAGGCCCCGGCCGATCTGGAGCAGCCGGGCGTGCCGGCCGGCGGCGGCGCTCCAGTGGGCGCGGCGGGCGTTGTCGGCCTGGCGCCACACGAGCACGACGCCGGCGCCGACCAGCAGCGTCGGCCAGATGTAGCGGCCGCCGGCGCCGCCGGCCTGCACCTTGGCGCTGAAGATCGCGACGCCGACGCACAGCGCGATCAGGGCGGTGATCTGCCCCTTGGCGGGCTTGCGCAGCCGCAGGCTGCCGTCGGCGCGGGTTTCGAAGAGGGAGCGGTGTCCGCTGCCGCCGCCGACGCCGAGCGGTACGAACACCCAGAACGCGGCGTACAGCAGCACTCCGAGGCCGTCCCCGAACATGAACAGGCCGAGGAAGGCGAGCCGGACCCAGATCACCGGCAGCCCGAGGTGCCCGGCGAGCCCGCGCGCGACACCGCCGAGCATCCGGCCGTCGGCGCTGCGGTAGAGCTTGCGCTGCGGGGTCTCGGTGTTCTCGGGCGGAGCCTGTGGGTGCGGGGGGCGGGACGCGGCTGCTGCGGGCATGTCACCGATGGTCACACGCGCGAGGGGCGCCGGGCATCAGGGCATCCCCCCAGTCCGCCCCGGGGGATATCAGGGTCGTACCAGGGTCGGGCCCGGTGCCGGGGGGCGGCGGCGGCCGTCACGATGGACACATGACCGACGTTCACGGTGCCCCGGTGGATCCCGGGCCCCCCTCGACTCCCGACGGGCGACCGCCCCTGCGGCGCGGCAGGCGCGACAAAGTCCTCGCGGGCGTGTGCGGCGGCCTGGGCCGGTACTTCGACCTGGACCCGGTGATCTTCCGGATCGTGCTCGGCGTGCTGGCCGTGACGGGCGGCATCGGCCTGATCTTCTACGGCTTCGCGTGGCTGCTGCTGCCCCTGGAGGGCGAGGAGGACAGCGAGGCGAAGAAGCTGCTCACCGGCCGGGTCGAGGGCGCCACCCTGGCGGCGGTGTTCGCGGCCCTGATCGGCTGCGCGCTGTTCCTGTCGATGCTGGACAACGGCGGGCTGGGGGTCTTCTCGGCGCTGGTGATCGTGGCGGTCGGCGCCGGGGCGTACGGGTCGCAGCGCGGCCGCGCCGCACGGCCCCCGCAGGCGCCGGCGGCCCCGGCGGCGCAGCGCACCGCACAGCGGGCCGCGCACAGTCCGGCGCCTCCCGAGACGCAGGCGCCGCCCACCCCCGGCGGCCCGTCATGGTGGCGGGACCCGCTGGTCAAGGACGGCACGACCGGCCCGGTCGGCTCGTCCGGCTACCTGTGGGGCCCCGACGACGACGTGGCTCCGGCCGCCGCCCCCGGCGTCCCGGCGGAGGCCCGGGAGCGGGTCCGTACCCCGGCGGCGCCCCGGGGCGGCATCGGCGGCCGGCTGTTCGTCCTGGCGGTGCTGGCCGGGGGCGTCGCCACCGCCTCGGTGTGGCACGGCAGCGCGCTGGGGCACGCCCTCCAGATCGGTCTGGCCACCACGCTGGCCGTCTTCGGCCTGGGGCTGCTGGTCAGCTCGCTGAAGGGCCGTACCGGCTTCGGCACCGTCCTGCTCGCGATGATCACCGCCGGGCTGCTGGCGGGCGCCTCCGCGCTGCCCCGCGAGATCGGCACCGACTGGCGGTACGTCGAATGGCGCCCGGCCGCGGTGCAGGACGTACGGCCCGCGTACGAGGCGGGGACGGGGCTGGCGACGCTGGACCTGAGCCGCCTGGACGTCCCGAAGGGCGCCACGCTGAAGGTCCGCGCCGGCATCGACGCGGGGCGGCTCAAGGTGATCGTGCCCCGGGAGGTCACCGCCCGGGCCGACATCGGCATCCGCAGGCTGGGCGACGTACAGCTGCCCGGGGAGCGCGAAGAGGACGTACGGGTCCGCAGCGGGGGCGAACAGCGGCAGGTGACCCTGCCGCCCGCCGCCGGCACCGAGGCCGGCGGGACGATCGAGCTGCACCTCGCGGCGGGTGTGGGACAGGTGGAGGTGGCCCGTGCGGCGTCATGAGTTCCAGCCCGGACGGCTGATCGCGGGGCTGGTCCTGCTCGCGGTGGGCGTGCTCTACCTGCTCGACGCGACGGGCCGGGCCGATCTGCCCTGGTACGCGGTCGTCCCGATGGCCGCGGGCGGGCTCACGCTCGCCATGCTGGTCGGGATGACCACCTACGCGGTGCGCCGGGACCGGCGTGACCGGATCAGCGAGTCCAGCGAGAGGTAGGGCGCCCCGGCGAGGATCAGCGGGGTCCAGGCCATCAGGTAGACCAGGTCGTTGCCGTAGTAGTACGGGGTGACCGCCCAGGAGACCGTGAGCCACAGGCTGAGCGCGATCAGCGCCCCGCCGGTGGCCGCGATCCGGGTCAGCAGACCGGCGAGGGTACCGAGGCCGACCAGCAGTTCCCCGACGGCCAGGGCCACGGCGAAGCCGACGGGCGCGTTCAGGGCCGTGTCGACCAGGGCCGGGACCGCCGAGGTGTCGCGCACCCCGCGCATCAGCTCGCCGATGGAGCCGGGGCCGTCGGCGGACAGGAACGCGGAGTCCGTCAGCTTGTCCAGGCCGGCGTAGACGAAGGTCACTCCGAGGAAGATCCGCAGCGGCAGGAGGGCGTGCCTGGCGGCTCGTTCCCTCAGCCCGGAAAGTACGTCAGTTCGGGTCACGGGACCATGTGTACCCCGATCACTCCGCCACGTCGATGGTGCAGCGGTTGGATTCCACTCCGGCGGCGGTGACCACCTGGACGTCGACGCGGCCCGGTTCCACTTCGGCGGGCACCAGGACGGTCAGCACCGCGTCGGAGGGGTTGGTGAATCCGCCCGCCACCGGAACCAGCGGCACGTGGACGTGGACCGCCCCGATCCGGACCACCAGCCGGGCCAGCATCTCCGGCGTCTGCGCCCCGGGCGGCACGAACCCGACGCCCCGGATCTCGATGTCGTCCCCGGGCCGGACGGCCGCGTCCAGGTCCCCGGGCTCCCGTCTGCGCACCACTGACAGCACGAGCGGGCGGCTGCCCTCCGCGTACTTGGCCGCCAGGTACACCGCGGCCGACAGCGCGACCAGCAGCGCCAGCGCCCACGGCAGCTGCGGCAGCCGGTCCGGGAACCGGGCCAGCGACACCCCCGCGTAGACCACGACGACGGTGGAGACCAGCACGTACTGCGCGTCGGGGAAGCTGCCGCGCCCGGCGTCGTCCGTCAGCAGGTCGGCCCCGCAGGGCCGGTCCGCGGGCAGCTTCTGCAGCTTCTGGCTCATGATCCGTACGCAGACCACGCGGCGCACCAGCACCGCCACCCCCGAGGTCAGCGCCACCACCGCCAGCAGCGGCAGCGCCCGCCCGAGCGCGAAGCCCTGGTACAGCGCCTGCCGTTCGGGCCCCGGCGAGGACGCGGCCAGCCGCAGGGCGGGCAGCAGCGCGGCGAACGCCGTCAGCACGAGCCAGGCGCTGGGCACCGCCTTCGAGGTGGACAGCCGGTTGTCCTCGCCGACGATCGGGGCCAGCAGCCCGCCGCGCAGCGACTGCGCGCGGGCGGCGACCGTGAGCAGCCCGGCCAGCACCAGCGCGGCGAGCAGCCCGGCGGTGCGGGCGGTGGACCAGCCGGTGCCGAGCGCCGCGCCGACCTGCACCACCAGCAGGGTCCCGGCGGCGATCCACACGGCGAGCACGGCCCGCCGG
This sequence comes from Streptomyces goshikiensis, assembly GCF_014650555.1. Lineage (GTDB taxonomy): Bacteria > Actinomycetota > Actinomycetes > Streptomycetales > Streptomycetaceae > Streptomyces > Streptomyces goshikiensis. Next base: position 913,246 of record NZ_BMVE01000001.1, read on the forward strand.
GAGAACAGGTACAGCCAGGAGGTGCCCGCCTCCCGGCCCCGGTCGGCGACGGTACGGGCCGACAGCGTCAGCTCGTCGGAGACCCACTGCCGGGACGCGCCGAGGGAGTGGGCGACGGCTGCGGGCAGCCCCTGCCCGGCGGCGAACTCGTCGCGCTTCTCCAGGAACGCGGCGACCGCGCGCCGGTGACCCACCCGGGCGCACACCTCGCAGAGGCAGGCGGCGGTATGGGTACCCCGGGACATCTCTTGGACAGCCACGTACGTGCCGCCTCTCTGAACTACGGTGCGATGCCAGCGAATTGTGCACCACTGCGGCAGTGTTCCGGATTGCGCACGATGTCAGAGCAGGTGATTAACCGTTCATGATGTTGACGCCACCGTCTGCCACAGCGGCTGGCAGTTCACCCAGGCCGCCAGATCGGAGCCGAACCGCTCCCGGGTGGCGAGCGCCGCCCGATGGCCGATGAGCTGCGGTTTCCCGGCCGCGCCGGCCGTCAGCTGCACCCGCGCCGCCCGTTCCGCCGCGACGAACCACCACACCGCGGCGTCCACGGAGTCCCCGACGGTCAGCAGCCCGTGGTGGCGCAGGACCAGCGCCTTGTACGGGCCCAGGGCGCGGCCGATCGTGGGGGCGTCCTCGGGGCCCGTGTACGCGTCCACGAGCGCGTGGTCCTCGTAGAAGGCACAGGCCTCGTGGGTGACGGGGGCCAGCAGTTCGCCGAGGGCCGCCAGCGCCCTGCCGTACGGGGCCTGCGCGCGCACCACGGACACCACCCCGGGGCGCTCCCGGTGCACGGCCGCGTGCAGGGCGAAGGCCAGCTCGTTGACCCGGCGCTCCCCCTCCAGGACGCGGCCGTCCCCGTCGACGAGCAGCAGCTCCCCGGGGGTCAGGCCGGCGAAGGCCCGCCCGAAGGGGTTCACCCAGTAGCAGTCCTCGAACTCCGGGTCCCGGGCGGTGACGTGCCCGGCCACCCCGTCCTCGTACCCGAGCCGGCCCAGCAGCCGCAGCGCCCCGGCGAGCCGCTCCTTGCGGTGCGCGCGTTCCTCGGCGGCGGTGGCGAACACCGGCGGCATCTCGAAGCCCAGCCGCTCCACGGGCACGGGTACGGGTCGCTCGGCCATGGCCCCTCCTTCAGGTCGCGGCTCCGGGCCGCGGCGCAAGCTACCGGCGGCCGGCCGAAGAGGCCATACGCACGACGAAGCCGCCGCTCCCCGGGGGGAACGGCGGCTTCGTCACGGGCGGCGGGGCCCGGTGCGGGACCGGGCGCCGGGCCGGGTGGGGACTACTCCCACTCGATGGTGCCCGGGGGCTTGCTCGTGCAGTCCAGGACCACGCGGTTCACGTCCGCCACCTCGTTGGTGATGCGGGTCGAGATCCGGGCGAGCACCTCGTACGGCATGCGCGTCCAGTCGGCGGTCATCGCATCCTCGGACGAGACGGGGCGCAGCACGATCGGGTGGCCGTAGGTGCGGCCGTCGCCCTGGACGCCGACGCTGCGGACGTCCGCGAGCAGGACGACCGGGCACTGCCAGATCTCGCGGTCCAGGCCGGCCGCGGTGAGCTCGTGGCGGGCGATGGCGTCGGCCTCGCGGAGCAGGTCCAGGCGCTCCTTGGTGACCTCGCCGACGATGCGGATGCCGAGGCCGGGGCCGGGGAAGGGCTGGCGCTGGACGATCTCGTCCGGGAGGCCGAGCTCCTGGCCGACCATCCGGACCTCGTCCTTGAACAGCTGGCGCAGCGGCTCGACGAGCTCGAACTCGATGTCGTCGGGGAGGCCGCCCACGTTGTGGTGGGACTTGATGTTGGCGGTGCCGGTGCCGCCGCCGGACTCGACGACGTCCGGGTACAGGGTGCCCTGCACGAGGAAGGCGACCGCGGGGCCGTCCTCCTGGAGGATCTCCAGCTGGGCCTGCTCGAAGACACGGATGAACTCGCGGCCGATGATCTTCCGCTTGGTCTCCGGGTCGGAGACGCCGGCGAGCGCGTTCAGGAAGCGCTCCTGGGCGTCGACGACCTTCAGCTGCACGCCGGTGGCGGCGACGAAGTCCTTCTCGACCTGCTCGGTCTCGCCCTTGCGCATCAGGCCGTGGTCGACGTACACGCAGGTCAGCTGGGAACCGATGGCCTTCTGCACGAGGGCCGCGGCGACCGCGGAGTCCACGCCGCCGGAGAGGCCGCAGATGGCGCGCTTGTCGCCGACCTGCTCGCGGATGGCCGCGATCTGCTCCTCGACGATGTTGCCGGTGGTCCAGGTGGGCTTCAGGCCGGCGCCGCGGTAGAGGAAGTGCTCCAGGACCTGCTGGCCGTGCGTGGAGTGCATCACCTCGGGGTGGTACTGCACGCCGTACAGCTTCTTCTCGTCGTTCTCGAAGGCCGCGACCGGGACGACGCCGGTCGACGCGGTGACGGTGAAGCCCTCGGGAGCGGCGGAGCAGGCGTCGCCGTGCGACATCCACACCGACTGGTTCTCGGGGGTGCCCTCGAACAGGGTGGAGCCGGGCTTGGAGACGGCGAGCTGGGTACGGCCGTACTCGCGGGCGCCGGTGTTGTCGACGGTGCCGCCGAGGGTGACCGCCATCAGCTGGAAGCCGTAGCACATGCCGAAGACGGGGACACCGGCCTCGAAGATCGCACGGTCCAGCTGCGGGGCGCCCTCTTCGTACACGGAGGACGGGCCGCCGGAGAGGATGATCGCCTTGGGGTTCTTGGCCAGCATCTCGGCCACGGGCATGGTGCTGGGCACGATCTCGCTGTAGACCCGTGCCTCGCGGACGCGGCGGGCGATGAGCTGGGCGTACTGGGCGCCGAAGTCGACGACGAGAACCGTGTCCGGGGCGCTGTCGTGGGTGGCGGAGGTGGCTTCTGGCACGGGGCAGGCCTTCCGGCGGAAGAGGGGGTTGTTCTGTCGATTCTAACGGGGGCCGGGCGGGCCTCTTCGTCTCACCATCCGAGTGCAAGGCCACGCCGGTGCGCCCGTCAGGCCGTACCGGGTGTCAAGGAGCCGGTAGCGCACGGTTGATCAAGCCCTGTGCGCCCGCGCCGGAGACGGCAGATTCGCGCAGCGTCTCCCGGCCCTGAGGTGATGGGCGACGCTGCCGGTGAATGCGGCCGGGGCTCCGTCTGCCGGGGTTCCGTGGCGGTCGCTCGTTCGTGTGGGCCGTAGAGGTTCCGGGAAGGCGAGCGGACTCGCGCCGCTAGCTTGGGCGTATGGCGGCAGTGGGGGACTCCGGGGTGACGGCCGGGTATGCCCGGTACACCTACCGCCTGCGCGTGTCGCCCACGGCCCGATCGGCTCTGCTGTCGGAGTGGGATCGGGGCCGCTGGGTGTGGAACCAATGCGTCGCCGAATCCCGGGCGGCGCACAAGGCCGGCAAGAAGTGCGGACCAGCAGCTCTGGACAAGTTGCTGACCGGCTGGCGCAGCAGGCACGAGTGGCTGCGTGCCGGTGGCAGTGTGCCGCAGCAGCAGGCCGTCCGGGACTTCGCCAAGTCCCGCGCCAAGGCCTTGAAGGACATCCAGGCCCGGTTGCCGGTACGGCAGCGGGCGGGCATGCCCCGCTTCAAGAGGAAGGTCTCGGCTGACCTGACGCTCAACTACACGCGGCACGGCTTCCGGTTGAAGGGTGGCGGTCTGCACCTCGCCGGAGGCATTGCCCTGACGGTGGTGTGGTCGCGGGATCTGCCTGCCGAGCCCTCCAGTGTCCGGATCTACCGCGACGGCCTCGGTCACTGGTACGCCTCCTTCGTCGTCCCTGCACAGGTACAGCCGCTGCCCACGACCGGCACCGTGATCGGCATCGACTGGGGTGTGAAGGAGACCGCGACCACCACCAGCGACGATCACGACCTCCCGCATCCCGAGCACGGCAAGAAGGGGTCCGCGAAGCTGGCCAGGTACCAGCGGATGATGGCTCGCCGGCGGCCAAAGCGGGGACAGGCCGCATCAAAGGGCTTCCGCGACGCGAAGCGGCAGGTCGCGAAGATGTACAAGAAAATTGCCCGGCAGCGCCAGGACACCGCCCGCAAATGGGCCAAGCGCGTCGTGATGCGCTTCGATCAGATCGCTGTGGAGGACTTCCGGCCGAAGTTCCTCGCCAGGTCCACGATGGCGCGGAAAGCCGCGGACGCGGCGATCGCAGCAACCAAGGCCGAGCTGATCAGCATGGCGCGCAAGCACAGCCGGATCCTCCACCTCGTGCACCCGGCGCACACCACCAGGGACTGCGGGCAGTGCGGAGCGAGAACCAAGCACGCACTTCCCCTGTCAGAACGTACGTATACGTGCACGGCGTGCGGAGCCGTTTCTCCCAGGGACAAGAACTCCGCACGCGTCATGCTCGTCCGGGCAGGTCTCGACCCGGCTGGCGCTGATCGCGGAAGACCAGACGGACCGCCGGTTCGCCAGGCAGCGTGAGTCAGGAATCCCATTCCTACGGGAGGGGAGGATCTCAACATCCGAACCGGGTTGGCCGGGGGCGCCGGGGAGGGTGATAATCCGTCCGTGCGCAAGCAGCTGAGCTTCCTCTTTACCTATGGCACCGGCCGGTCCGGTCGCCATGGGTCATCGTGATGCTCGCTTGAGCCGCTGACTTCCCAGAGCGCCCCGGTCCGACAGGACCGGGGCGCTCCGCGTTTCCGCTCCCGTCGGCCGGTCCCCTTCGCCGCGACCCACAGGAGAGACCATGACCGTCACCACCACCCCCGAGCAGCTGATCGCCGGTTCCCGCGAGCGCATCGACGCCATCGACGACCGGATCATCGGGCTGATCCAGGAGCGGATGGCCGTTTCGACGGTGATCCAGGAGGCCCGGATCACCTCGGGCGGCCGCCGGGTGCACCTGTCGCGCGAGATGGAGGTGCTGTCGCACTGGAGCGACGCCCTCGGCAAGCCCGGGACCACGCTCGCGATGACCCTGCTGGAGCTGTGCCGCGGCCGGGTGTGAACCGCCCTCCCCGCGAACGCAGCGGCCGGCCCGGGGCGTCCCGGGCCGGCCGTTGCGTGGTGCGGGGAGGGCGGGCCTCCCCCGCGTTACGTCGTCACGCGCTCCCGGTGTCGCGGCGGCGGACCGCCACGAACAGCAGGCCGCCCGCGGCGACCAGCACGGCCGCGCCGAAGGCGACCGGGCCGACGGAGCTGCCCGTCGAGGCGAGGTTGCCGTTGGCCTTGGGGCCCGTACCGGTGACGGCCGCGGTGGTGGTCACCGAGGCGGAGGGGGACGGGCTCGTGGAGGAGCTCGGCTTCGGGGTCGGGCTGCCGGTCGAGGAGGTCGGGCCCGGCGTGGGGCCAGCGTCCCTGGCGTTGATCACGAACGCGGCCTTGTCGTTGGCCTTGTTCGGGTCGAAGCCCTGCACCTGGATGCCGTCGGGGGCCCAGCCGTCGACCGTGACGGAGCCCTTGGCGTCCGCCACGACCTTCTCGATCTTCAGCTCGAACGGGTAGGAGACCTTCTCCTGCTCGCCCAGCTCGGAGTCCGTCCAGCAGAAGTAGCGCGGGGCGCCCGCGTTCTGCTTGCGGCTCGTTCCGTCGGCCTCGACGCCCTCGCAGCCCGCGGGGGCCTTGATGACCTTCGCGCCCTCCGGGATCACGATGTCGGTACGGGCGACGCCCGAGCCGAGGTGCGCGTAGGACACCCAGGCCGGGCCCTTGTTCCGGAAGCCGAGGTCGGCCCGGACGGTGTCGCCGGCCTTGCCCTTGAGGGACACGGCGTCGGCCGCGAGGTCGGCGCTGTTCTTGGCCTCGAAGTCGAACTCGTGCCGGTTGTTGCCCGGGTCGAGGTCGGCGCCCGGGCGCAGGGCCGCCTTGGCCGGCGTCCGCTCCGTGACGGCCAGCTTCTTGCCGGTGCCGGCGGTGTTCTTGCCCAGCTGCTGCCGGGCGGCGGGCTCCTTGCCCTCCTTGCCCGCCGCGTTCACGGAGTAGACGATGCCGTCGTGGAAGGCGTGCGCGGCGGCCTTGAGGGTCAGCGCGCCGGAGACCTCGTAGACCGCGCCCGGCTTGAACTCCCCGTCGAGGAGGCAGACCGTGCCGGTGGTCCAGTCGGACACCTTCTCCACCGAGCAGTTGTCGTACTTCTCGACCAGGTCCATGCCGTGCGTGGTGTCGATCCGCAGCGCGACGCCGCCCACGGACTCCGTGCCGGCGTTGGCGAAGACGATCGGCAGGCCCTGGGTGTCGCCGGGGTTCATCTTCGCCTTGAGCGCGGCCTTCTCCAGCACCAGGTCGGGGCCGCCGACCTTGACCCTGGTGGTGGCCTGCTTGAAGGTGGCGCCCTCGGTCTTGCCGGTCATCGTCAGATCGGCGCTCGCGCCGAGCTTGCTGTCCTTGGCGGCGCTGAGTTCCAGGGTCACGACCTCGCTGGCGCGCGGGTAGAGCCCTTCCGCTGCGCAGGTCACCGCGGTGGCGGTCTGCGTGCAGCCCTGGCTGTGGTCCTTGAGGAGCGTGACGTCGGCGATGCCCTTGAAGGCGCTCAGGTCGATCGTGAAGGTGCTCCGCTTGTCGAAGACCGTGCCGGTGGTGTTGTCGACGCGGAATTCGACGGTGGTCTTGTGTGCGTCCCCGCTCGGTCCGGGGTGCGGACGCAGGCCGACCTCGGCCGGACCGCTGAGCGTGAAGACGGGGTCCGCGGCGTGCGCGGGGGTGGTGGCCAGACCCAGTGCCACCAGGCCGCTCGCGGCCAGCAAAGAGATGCGCTTTCTCATGCCCCCCTTGACCCCCGAACGTGCGTCGCAGTTGCCCGTCCCACCATGTGACGGACACCACAGGACGCCTCGCCCGACTCCGGTACAACCTTCCGCCGTGACCGCCTGTCACACCAGTAACGCGGCGGGTACCGCGCTCGGAGGGGGAGCGCGGTGCCCGCCGCCGTCATGTCCGGGTGGAGGTGGCCGTCAGAGCTCCGCTTCCGGTGTGCGCGGGGGCACCTCCGGGACGGCCAGGAACGGCAGCCGCAGCGCGCCGAACGCCTCCTTCGGGACGGCCGGACTGACCGGTTCCACCGCCGCGAGGCGGGCGTAGGCCGCGCCCTGCTGCGGCCGCGGGTCCCGCTCGCCGTTGTTCGGCCAGTACGACATCGCCCGCTCGGCCTGCGCCGTGATCGTCAGCGACGGGTTGACCCCGAGGTTCGCGGAGACCGCCGCACCGTCCACGACCGAGATGCCCGGGTGCCCGTACAGCCGGTGGTACGGGTCCACCACGCCCTCCCGCGGGGAGGCGCCGATGGGGCAGCCGCCGAGGAAGTGCGCGGTCAGCGGGGTGCCCATCAGCTCGCCGACGTTGCTGCCCGGGAACCCGTTGATCTCCTCGGCCAGCAGGGTGGCGGCCTCGGTGGCCTCCTTGATCTGCACCGGGTTCGGGGCGCCGTGGCCCTGGCGGGCGGTGAGCAGGCCCTTCCCGAGGCCGCCCGGTTTGCGGTAGGTGGTCAGGGAGTTGTCCAGGGACTGCATGACCAGGCCGATGATGGTCCGCTCCGACCAGCGCCGGTTGGACAGCGAGCGCAGCAGCTGCACGGGGTGCGTGACGGTCCGCGCCAGCCAGGCCCGGACCCGGTGCGGGGCGTAGGGCACCTGGAGGATGGTCATGAACCCCATGGCGTTGGAGCCCTTGCCGTAGCGGACGGGCTCGATGTGGGTGTCGGCGTTGGGGTGCACGGACGAGGTGATCGCCACGCCCTTGGTGAAGTCGGCGCGCCGCTCCTTGCCGGGGCCCTCGCCGTGGCGCCTGCGGTAGCGGCGGTCGTCGGTCTGCGCGCCGACGAGGCCCTCCGAGTTGGTGCGGGTCAGCTCGCCGAGCCGGTCGGAGAGGCGGGGCAGCTCGCCGCGGTCCTTCATGGTGTGCAGGAGGGTCTGGGTGCCATACGTACCGGCGGCGAGGACCACGTACCGGGCGCGCAGCACCTTCGCCTTGCCTGAGCGGCGGTGGTCGGTGGGGACGGTGCGGATCCGGTGGCCGCCGTCCGGGTGCTCGGACAGTGCGGTGACGGTGGTCATGGGGTGGATGACGGCGCCCGCGCGCTCGGCGAGGTACAGGTAGTTCTCGCCCAGGGTGTTCTTCGCGCCGTGCCGGCATCCGGTCATGCACTCGCCGCATTCGGTGCAGGCCCTGCGGGCGGGGCCGGCGCCGCCGAAGTACGGGTCGGGGACCTCCTCGCCGGCCCGGACCTTCGGCCGCTCGGCGCCTTCCCGGGCGTCCTCGCCGTCGCCGAAGAACACCCCGACGGGGGCCATGTGGAAGGAGTCCCCGACGCCCATCTTCTCGGCGGCGGCCTTGAGGTGGACGTCGGACGGGGTCAGCGTCGGGTTGAGCCGGACACCGAGCATCCGCTTGGCCTGGTCGTAGTACGGGGCGAGTTCCTCGCGCCAGTCGGTGATGGCCGCCCACTGCCGGTCCTCGAAGAAGGCCGCCGGCGGCACGTACAGGGTGTTGGCGTAGTTGAGCGAGCCGCCGCCCACGCCGGCGCCCGCGAGCACCATCACGTTGCCGAGCAGGTGGATCCGCTGGATCCCGTACAGCCCGAGGGCGGGGGCCCACAGGTAGTTGCGCAGGTCCCAGCTGTTCTTCGGCAGGCTCTCGCGGGTGAAGCGGCGGCCTGCCTCCAGGACGCCGACCCGGTAGCCCTTCTCGGTGAGCCGCAGTGCCGAGACCGACCCTCCGAAGCCCGATCCGATGACGATGACGTCGTAGTCGTACGCGTACTCGTCGGTGTTGTCCGACACTGCGGTGCCTCCCCGAGCGGTGGTGCCTAGCGGAATCGGAGCGTCTTCATGACCTTGAGGCTGCGGGTCATGAACGCCGCGTACTTCTCGTCGTCCATGCCCAGCGAGGGCGCCATCGGGAGGAGCCGCTGGTGGGCGACGGTCTGGGCCTCGGTGTACTTGAGGATGCCCTCGGAGCCGTGCCGGCGGCCGAGGCCGGAGTCCTTCATGCCGCCCATGGGGGCCTGGGCGCTGCCGTAGGCGGGCGCGTACCCCTCGTTGATGTTGACGGTGCCGGTGCGCAGCCGGGCGGCGACGGCGTGGCCGCGGCGGGCGTCCTTGGTCCAGACGCTGGAGTTGAGGCCGTACGCGGTGGCGTTGGCCCGCGCGATGACCTCGTCCTCGTCGGTGAAGCGGTAGAGGGAGACGACGGGGCCGAAGGTCTCCTCGCCGCACACCGACATGGGTGCCTCGACGCCGTCGAGGATGGTGGGCTCGTAGAAGAGCGGGCCGATGTCGGGCCGGGCGACACCGCCCGCGACGAGGGTGGCGCCCTTGGCGACGGCCTCGTCCACGTGCCGCTGTACGTTCTCCAGCTGGCGCTCGCCGACGAGGGAGCCCATGTCCGCGCCGTAGGCCAGGGAGGCGCCGAGCCGCATCGCCTTGGTCCGGGCGGCGAAGCGGGCGGTGAACTCGTCGGCGATGGAGGCGTGGACGTAGAGCCGCTCGATGGAGATGCACAGCTGGCCCGCGGAGGAGAAGCAGGCGCGGACGGCGCCGGCGGCGGCCTTCTCGATGTCGGCGTCGCGCAGGACGAGCATGGCGTTCTTGCCGCCGAGTTCGAGGGTGACCCCCACGAGGCGGGCGGCGGCGCCCTGGGCGACCTCGCGGCCGGTACGCGTGGAGCCGGTGAACGAGACGTAGTCGGCGTGGCGGACCACCTCGGGGCCGACGACGGGGCCCTCGCCGAGCACGATCTGGAACACCTCGGCGGGCAGCCCGGCCTCGATCAGCAGGTCACGGGCCCACAGGGCGGTGAGCGCGGTCTCGGTGTCGGGCTTCATGACCACGGCGTTGCCGGAGACGAAGGCGGGCAGCGCGTCGCCGACGGAGAGTTCGAGGGGGTAGTTCCAGGGCGCGATCTGCCCGACGACGCCGCGCGGCTGGCGCAGCTCGGTGACCTTGGTCAGGGTCGGGATGGCGCCCGTGTGGCCCTTGGGCCGCAGGTACCCGGGGGCCTTGCGGCCGTAGTGCCGGGCGGAGACGGCGACGGCCTGGACCTCTTCGTGGGCGTGCAGGCGGGCCTTGCCGGTCTCCAGCTGGATGAGGTCGAGGACCTCGGCCTGCCGGGACAGCACCAGGTCGTGGAAGCGGAGCAGGACGGCGGCGCGCCGGCGCACGGGGACGGCGGCCCAGGCGGACTGGGCGGCGCGGGCCTTCTCGAAGGCGGCGGCCACGTCCTCGGGGGTGGCCTCGGGCAGGTCCGCCAGCTTCTCCCCGGTGAAGGGGGTGTGGTTGGCGGTGCGGCCGGAGCCGATCACTCCGCGCGTCAGCCTGGCGACCAGCTCCGGGGTCACCACGTCGGCGGCGGTACGGGCCCCTGCCGGGGCGGGGGCGACCGGGTTGGTGGGCTCCGGTACGGCGCGGTCGGGGGCGGCGGGGGCCTGCGAGTCCGTCATGGCGGTGAGCGTATTCCGCCCGGAGGCCTTTGGGTACCCGTGGGTAACCGGATTTTGCCTTTTCCGCCAGTGAACGCTGGCAGGATGACCGGACGGCGCCGCGTCAGCTCGTCCCCTCGGGCGGCTCCCACCCGCTGAGCACCGTGTCGAACTGCTCCCGCGTCTTCGACCAGTCGGAGGCCGGACCCGACATGTACACCGCGTACTCGGTGTTGTCCGGGGTCATGTACATCTGCTCGATGGCCCGGCGCGCACCGGCCTGGGCGCCCTTCTCCGTCCAGCCGAAGTCCCACAGCGCCGCCCGCGTGGTGTCCCGGAACGAGTTCCCGTGCAGGTCGTACCGCTTGTAGTCGGAGCGCTTCTTCAGCTCCTTCTCCATCTCCAGCATGTGCGTGTACGGATTGTCGTAGTCCGCGGTCTCGTCGACGGCGATCCGGATGAAGTGCTTGCCGCCGTCCGGCGTGTAGTCGATCTGGTCGCCGTCCATCTGGCGCTTCCAGCCGTCGGGCACGAACAGCGTGAACCCGGCCGGGTCGGTGACCTTCTTCCACCCCGCCGGCGGGGTGGCCTCCTCGCCCTTCCCGGCGGCTCCGCCCTGACCCTCGGAACCGTCCGTCCGGTCCGGGGCGCTCGCGTTCTTGTCCGAGCCCGAGCCGCCCTGGCCCGTACCGCCCGAGCCGCCGTCGCCCGAGTCACCGGTGAGCTTCAGCACGCCGAACACACCGCCGCCGCCGATCAGCGCCGCCACCAGGGCGACGACCGCCGCGCGCTTGACGCGGCCGGGGCGCTCGGACCCGGGCGCGGGGAGAGGGGCCGGAGCCTGGGCATGGGCGTGGGCCGTCTGGGCATGGGCATGGACCGCGGCCGGCGCGGGCGCCGTCGCCGGAGCGGGCTGTTCGGGCAGGGCCGTCGTCGGAGCGGGCTGCTGCCCGTGCGGCGAGGACCGCGGGTCCTGGGCGTGCGGATCGTAGGGGTACGGGGCGCGGGGATCCGTGCCGGACTCGGCGGTGGCCAGTTCCCCGGCGCTCATCGCGCGGGTCGGCACGTACGCGTGCGCCGCCTTCGGCTCCCGGCCCTCCATCGCCTCCAGCAGCATCCGCTCGGTCTCCTGCGCCGCGGGCCGCTCCGCCGGGTCCTTGCGCAGCAGGGCGGTGATGACCGGCCCCAGCGCCCCCGACTGCTTCAGCGGCGGCGGCTCGTCGTTGACCACGGCCTGGAGGCTGGAGATCGGCGAGGTGCGGCGGAACGGCGAGCGGGCCTCGACGGCCGTGTACAGGGTCGCGCCCAGCGACCACAGGTCCGATGCCGTCCCCGGGGTGCCGCCCGTGACCCGCTCCGGGGCCAGGTAGTCGATGGAGCCGACGATCTCACCGGTGCGCGTGATGGACGAGTCGCCCTCGATCGCGGCGATCCCGAAGTCCGTCAGCAGTACCCGGCCGTCCTTGGCCAGCAGCACGTTGCCCGGCTTCACGTCCCGGTGCAGCACGCCCACCGCGTGCGCGGCGCGCAGCGCGCCCAGGACGTGCAGCCCGATGCGGGCCGCCTCGCGGGGCTCGATCCGGCCGGCCGACTTGGCCGCCTCGGCGAGGGAGGGACCGTCGATGTACTCCATGACGATCCACGGCCGGTCGTCGTGCTCCAGCACGTCGTGGACGGTGACCACCGCGGGGTGCTGGATCCGGGCGGCGGCCCGGGCCTCCTTCTGCGTCCGGGCGTGCAGGACGTCCCGGTCGGCCTGGGCGACGTACAGACCCGCCGTCAGTTCCTTTACGGCGACCGTCCTGTGCAGCAGCTCGTCGTGTGCGCGCCACACCTTGCCCATGCCGCCACTGCCGATGGGCTCGACGAGCCGGTACCGGCCCGCGAGCACCGCACCCGCGCCTGTCTGCTGTTCCACTGATCCCCGCCACCCTTTGCACTTGCGGCCAGATTACGGAGCCCGCGGGCGAAGCCGGAACCGCGCGGGGTCGGTGAGACCGCACTGTGACGCAATTACCGTACTTGACCGCCCGTCAGGCGGCGTTCACCCGCCCGACTTGTAACTCCCCGTGGCCTTCTCGAAGACTTCGGTCACCTTGTCCTGCTCGTCCTCCGGGCCTGTGACCATGACGACGTGGTAACTGTTGCCGAGCGCGACGACGAAGTTGCGGGCGAACACGCTGCGGCCATTGGCATCGTGCCAGGTGTAGCGGCCCGTGACACGGAGCTGCTGGCCCACCGTGGTGGATTTGATGTCTCCGCTGGTGGTCCAGGTGGAATTGCGGTAGGCGTTCAACTCCGGTTCCGTGTCCTTCTGGTACGTCGCCGGATCCGGATTGCCCCGCACCTTGTCCCGGCCCGGGACGACGGTCAGGGTGAACGCCCCGTCGGTGTAGCGCACCTGGCCGGCCTCGTTGACTCCGTGGCGCTCCCAGCCCTTGGGCGCGGCGATCTCGAAGTGCTCCGGGTCCTGTTGGATCGTGTAGCCCTCCGGGGCGGTCTGCGGGGCGGGGTTGGACTGCGGCGCGCCGCCGCTCTGTTGGGGCTGGGGCTGTGGCTGCGGCTTCGTGGGCGCCGCGGAGCGTGACGGGGACTGCTGCGGTACGGGCTTGCCCGCGTTCTGCGGCTCCTCGGACCCGCCGGAGCGGGGCATGAACAGCATCGCGTACGCGACCGCCCCGGCGAGCAGGGCCAGGACCCCCGCGAGCAGGGTTCGCCCCAGGGGCCGACGGCGGCGCGGGGCCGCCGGGTTGCGGTGCCGGCCGTGGAGGTCGCCGCGCCTGCGGACGACGGGCAGCTTCGCGGGGTCCGCTTCCGGCATCGGGAGCATGCCGATGCCGATGCCGGTGCCGCCGTCCGGCTCGGGCGCCGAGCGGACGAGCGAGCGGAGCCAGCCGCGCAGCTCCTCGAAGTCGGGCCGCTCGGTGGGGTCCTGACGCAGCAGCGACTCCACGACGGGGCGCAGCGGGCCGCACTCCTCGGCGAAGGCGGGCGGCTCGGCGCAGACCATCTCGACGAGTTCGGCCGCGCTGTCCTCGGGGTACGGGGCGTGCCCCTGGACGGCGCGGTACAGCAGCGCGCCGAGCGCCCAGAGGTCGGTGGCGGGCCCGACGGGCGCGGCGAGCTGCCAGGGGCCCTGTACGGAGCGGGCCTGTTCGGGGGCCCAGCGCTCGGTGACGGCCCCGACGACGGCCATCCGGGTCTGGCGCGCCCGCTCGGCGTCGAGTCCGGTACGGGGGCCACCGCCGCCCCAGCCGTCCTCGGCGGCGCGCGGCAGCGGCCGGGACCGATCCGCCTCGGCCTGGCGGTACCCCTGCGGGAGGGCCAGCTGCGCGGGCAGCACGGGCCGGGCCAACGCCTCCGGCTCGGGCTCAGGCTCCAGCGGCGACTCCGCAGCGGATTCCGGCTCCGGCTCGGGGAGCGGCTGGTCGCGCGGGGTGATGCCGGGCCAGGGCAGGGCCGCCTGGGCGGCGTTGGTGTCCGGACCGCCGTACGGGTACGAGTAGCCCTCCGGCAGGTTCGACCCCTCGGGCCGCGCCTGCGCCTTGCGGGCGGCGGCGGCCTGCGCCCCGGCCCGGTAGGCGGCGATGGCCCCGGCGCGCGCGGCGGCCTTGGCGTCGGGCTCCTCGGCGGCCCGCCCGGGGGTGATGTGGTCGGAATAGCGCGGCCCGGTGTCGTACCCGGGCGCGACGAGCGGCGCATACCCCCCGCCGCCCACCCCCCGTTCGAACCCGGCACCCGCCCCCGGGGCAAACCCGGCGTCGGACCCGGGATCGAACCCGGCACCAGACCCGGAGCTGAACCGGGCGTCAGGCCCGGGATCGGACCCCGGGCCGAACCCGGCACCGGGCCCGGGATCGAACCCGGCGCCGTATCCGGGGTCGAGCCCGGCATCAGACCCGGGGTTGAGCCCCATGCCGGACCCGGAGGGGAGCGCGGCGTCGGGCCCGGGGTCCAGGGCGGCGGTGGGGCCGGGCGGTCCCGGGGGCGGGACGCGGCCGGCGCCCGGGGCGGGCGGCGGGGTGCCCCACGGGTCCCCGGGCCCCGGGCCCGGCCCCGGCTCACCGGCGGAGCCGTCCGGCGGGACCGGGTCGTACCCGCACAGGGCCTCCTCGGCGGCTCCCGCCGCCAGGCCCGTCAGGACCACCCGCCCGTCATCGCACACCAGCACGGTCCGCACCGTGATGTTCCGGTGCGTCCAGCCGTGGGCGTGCAGCACCCGCAGCGCGGTCAGCACGTCGGCCGCGACCTCCGCCGCCCGGTACGGGCTCAGCGGTTCGTCGGCTATCAGCGCGGCCAGCGGCCTCGCGGGGACCAGTTCGCTCACTATCCACAGCGAACCGCCCTCGGCGAACACGTCGAAGACCTGGTCCAGCCGGGGATGGTCCGGTACCGACGCCGCCGCCTGCGCGGCCGCGATCGCCCGCCGCACCGCCGGGAGTTCCCCGGCCGCGCCGCGCCCGGCGGGCCGGGCCCGCGAGCCGTCCAGCAGCTCCGCGTCCACGACCTCCGGTAACGGCACCTGCCGGACGAGGACTTCCTGGCCGCTGCGCGTGTCGAAGGCCCGGGTCTCGATCAGCTCGTACTCGTCCGACGGCGGCAGCGGCAGACGGTAGCGGTCGGCGAGGATCCGGCCCGCGTAGTCCTCCACATCGCCTCCCCCGAGTGCGGCTGGGCTCCCCTTGGCCCCTCTGACACGATACGTCGCCGGGGCCGCCCGCGTCCCGGGCCTGACGAGGCCCGTCCGTACGGGTGGGGTGTTCCGCGTCAGCCCAGTATCTGGAACGTCTCGAACGCCGTCGTCCGCATCTGCGTGCACTCCGCGCCGTCCCAGTCCGCGGCGGGGCAGCTGATCATGATGGCGAAGCCGTGCTTCGCGTCCGCCTTGAAGCCGCGGTTGAGCACCCGGACCCGGATGCCCTTCTGGTCGCGCTCGAACTCCCAGTCGGCGACGGTCGGATAGTCCCGGTACTTCACCGACTCGATCCGGATCACCTTGTAGTTCTTGCTGCTGCCCGCCACTGCCGGGGCCAGCGAGGCCCACGCGGCGCGCGCGTCGTCGAGCGGGCTGCCGTTGAAGTCGACCTGGATGCGGGGGAAACCCCCGTCGCGGCTGTATATCGCGCCGGAGTTCTCACCCGCCGTGTCGGTCTGGTGGAAGCCCTCGGGCATCGCCATGCTGAAGTGGAACCGGGGGTCCGTCACCGTGGCGTAGCCGGCCGGGAGGGTGCCGCCGGGGGTGCCGGGCGCGGCCCCCTGGCCCTGGCTGTCGCCGCCCTCTCCCTGTCCCTGCGTCTGCCCCTGGGTCTGGCCCTGCGTCTGGCCCTGGCTGCTCTGCTGGTTGCCCGGCGACTGGCCCGGGGACGCCTCCCCGCCGCCCTTGGGGTCCGCGCTGGCCTTGGCGTCGCCGCCCTTGGCCGTACCGCCCGCGGCGGCGCCCGTCGAGGCGCTGCCGGAGGCGCTCGGGGTCGCGCCGCCCTTGCCCTCGTTCTTGCCGCCCTTGTCGTCGCCGCTGAACGCGTAGACGACGAGCGAGCCGATGACGGCCAGTACGACGATCACGCCGGCTATCGCGAGCGCGATGGTGCGGCGCGGCATGACGTCGGTCAGCGAGGCCGCGATCGGGCCGCCGGGGCGCGCGGCGGGCGCCGCTGCCGCCGAGGCGGCCGGGACCGCCGCGGCCTTGCGGGCCGCCTTCAGTGCCGCGCGGGCCCGTTCGCGCTGCTCGCGCTCGCGGCGCTCGCGCTCCTTCTTCTCGGCCTTCGCCTCGGCGATCTTCTCGGCGGCCTGCTTGGCCTCGACGAGCGAGATCTGCCGGGTCTCCTCCGCGGAGGGGACCGGCTCGGGGGCGGGCTCGGGCTCGTCGGGGGCGTTGATCACCGCGGTGAGCATCGCGCGGGCGCGCTCGTCGTCGAGGCGGCGGGCCGGGTCCTTGACCAGCAGGCCGTAGATGACCTCGGTCAGCGGGCCGGCGTTCTTGGGCGGGTCCACCGGCTCGGTCATCACGGCGGTGAGCGTGGCGAGCGCGGAGCCCTTGTCGTACGGGGGCACGCCCTCGACGGCGGCGTACAGCAGACCGCCGAGCGACCACATGTCGGCGGGCGGACCGGGCCGCTGGCCGCGGGCGCGCTCGGGCGAGATGTAGGACGGGGCGCCGACGAGCATGCCGGTGGAGGTGACGGAGGGGTCGCCCTCGACCTGCGCGATGCCGAAGTCGGTGAGGATGACGCGGCCGTTGCCGGCGATGAGCACGTTGGAGGGCTTCACGTCGCGGTGCAGGATGCCCTGGCCGTGCGCGGCGCGGAGCACGTCGAGCACCGCGAGGCCGACCTCGGCGGCGCGGCGGGGCGTCAGCGTGCCGCGCTCGCGGATGAACTCGGCCAGCGAGGGGCCCTCGATGAGCTCCATGACGATCCACGGGCGGCCGTCTTCGTCGACGACGTCATAGACGGTGACGGCGCCGCCGCTGCGGATCCGCGCGATGGCCTTGGCCTCGCGCAGGGTACGGGTGATGAGGCGGCGCTTCTCGTCCTCGTCGACCCCGGTGCTGAAGCGGAGCTCCTTGACGGCGACCGTCCGGCCGAGGGTCTCGTCCTCGGCGCGCCAGACGGTGCCCATGCCGCCCTTGCCGAGGACGGCGCCGAGCCGGTAGCGGCCCGCGAGCAGCCGCCCCTTGTCCTGGCCGTTCCCGGCGGCCTTCGCCGCCTCGGCCCGCGCCTTGACCTCGGCGGCCACGGCGTCGGCCTTCTCGGTCACGGGGTTGCTGGCCTTGCCCTTCACCGGCGCGGCCGGCGTCGCCGGCGCGGCCTTGCCCGCGCCCTTCGAAGCCGCCGGCTTCGCGTCCTCGGCCTCGGCGGAGGCGGACGGCTTGCCGGCCGAAGGCTTGGCCAGATCCAGCCCCCCGGACGCGGCCTTGCCCGCGCCCTTGGAAGCCGCGGGCTTCGCGTCCTCGGCCTCGGCCTCGGCGGAGGCATCCGCCTCGGCGGACGACTTGCCCGGCGCGGGCTTCGCCAGATCCGGGCCCTTCACCACGGGCTTCGCGGCCTCGGGCGCGGCGGCGGGCTTGGCGGCGCCCGCCGGCTTCGCGTCCTCGGGCTCGGCGGAGGCGTCCGCGGCGGCGGACGACTTGCCGGCCGCGGGCTTGGCCGAATCCTGACCCTTCGCCGCCGGCTTGGCGGCCTTCGGCTTGGCCGGATCCGGACCCTTCGCCGCGGGCTTGGCGGCCGCGGGCTTGGCCGGATCCGGGTCCCCGGCCGCTGACGCGGGCGTGGAGGGATCGGCGGGCCCCGGAGCCGTCGGAGCCGGACCCGGCTTCGCCGCAGGCGATCCGGCTCCGACAGACGGCTCCGGCGACTCGGTGTGCTCCGGCTTCGACATGCGTCCCCTCTGCGATCGTGCCGCCTGCTCAGGCCGCCCCGGCAGCCCCGGCGGCCGGGGTGTCAGGTGACCAACCCCGGCAGAACCCGCCCCGGCAGAACCCTCATTGTTCCTCACTCCGCAACGGACGGGCGCCCCGGGTCTACGGTTCCCCGTTCCAGATCCCGGAGTTACAACGGAACGATGTCGGGCGCCCCCAGCCGCGCCGCGTCCGCCGTCTGGTCGTCCGGCTGACGCTGGGATTCCCGTTCCGCCTGCACCCGCTTCTCGTAGTGTTCCACTTCTTTCTCGATCTGCTGCTTGTCCCAGCCCAGAACCGGAGCCATCAACTCCGCAGCCTCCCGCGCCGACCGCGTCCCCCGGTCGAACGTCTCGATCGAGATCCGCGTCCGCCGCGTCAGGACGTCGTCCAGGTGGCGCGCCCCCTCGTGCGAGGCCGCGTACACCACCTCGGCGCGCAGGTAGTCCTCCGCCCCGCCCAGCGGCTCCGCCAGCCCGGGGTCCGCCGCGATGAGTTCCAGCAGTTCCTCCGTCATCGACCCGTACCGGTTCAACAGGTGCTCCACCCGCGCCACATGAATTCCCGTCCGCGCCGCGATCCGGGCCCGCCCGTTCCACAGGGCCCGGTACCCTTCCGCCCCCACCAGCGGCACCTCCTCGGTCACGCACTCCGCCACCCGCTGGTCCAGCCCGTGCACCGCCGCGTCCACCGCGTCCTTCGCCATGACCCGGTACGTCGTGTACTTGCCGCCCGCCACGACCACCAGCCCCGGCACCGGGTGCGCCACCGTGTGCTCCCGGGAGAGCTTGCTCGTCGCGTCCGACTCGCCGGCGAGCAGCGGCCGCAGGCCCGCGTACACCCCCTGGACGTCGTCCCGCGTGAGCGGCACCGCCAGCACCGAGTTCACGTGTTCCAGCAGGTAGTCGATGTCCGCGCTGGAGGCCGCCGGATGCGCCTTGTCCAGGTCCCAGTCCGTGTCGGTGGTCCCCACGATCCAGTGCCGACCCCACGGGATCACGAACAGCACCGACTTCTCCGTGCGCAGGATCAGCCCGGTCGAGGAGTGGATCCGGTCCTTCGGGACGACGAGGTGGATGCCCTTCGACGCCCGTACGTGGAACTGCCCGCGCTCCCCGATCAGCGCCTGGGTGTCATCCGTCCACACCCCGGTCGCGTTCACGATCTGCTTCGCGCGGACCTCGTACTCCCCGCCGCCCTCCACGTCGCGCACCGTCGCGCCGACGACCCGCTCGCCCTCGCGCAGGAACCCGACCACCCTCGCCCGGTTGGCGCAGTGCGCCCCGTACGCCGAGGCCGTCCGCACCAGCGTGGTGACGTACCGCGCGTCGTCCATCTGGGCGTCGTAGTACTGCAGGGCCCCCACCAGCGCGTCCTTGCGCAGCGCCGGAGCCACCCGCAGGGCCTGGGTGCGCGACAGGTGGCGGTGGACCGGCAGCCCGCGCCCGTGCCCGCTGGAGAGGGACATGGCGTCGTACAGCGCGACGCCGGAGCCCGCGTAGAACCGCTCCCAGGCCCGGTGCTGGAGCGGGTACAGGAACGGCACCGGCTTCACCAGGTGCGGCGCCAGCCGCCCCAGCAGCAGGCCGCGCTCCTTGAGCGCCTCCCGCACGAGGGCGAAGTCGAGCATCTCCAGGTACCGCAGTCCGCCGTGGATCAGCTTGCTGGACCGGCTGGAAGTGCCCGAGGCCCAGTCCCGCGCCTCCACCAGGCCGGTCGACAGCCCTCTGGTCACGGCGTCCAGCGCGGTTCCGGCTCCCACCACGCCCGCGCCCACCACCAGTACGTCCAGTTCCCGCTCGGCCATCCGGGCGAGCGCCTCGGCGCGCTGGACCGGTCCCAGTGCCGCTGTCCTCACGACTGCCTCCCGTTGGTGATCCCTCTCACATCCCCCGTTCTCCTGATTCTGACCGCCCGCACCCGCATCGGCCACCGCCTGTGGACAACACAAGGGCGACCACCGCCACGTAATGCGACATTTCTGTCATATATACGCCTAGTCTGACATTGCGCCAGCTCCAGTCCGCTCCCCCGGTCCACAGGACTTGCGCGCACCGCCCCCTCATGCATGTCAGGGAAGGGAAGGGACGGCCCCCCATGCCCGCAGATCTCGCCGTCATCGGACTCGGCCACCTCGGCCTCCCCCTCGCCCAGGCGGCCGTCGCCGCCAGGATCGAGACCGTCGGCTACGACAGCGGTCCGGCCACGGACAGCACCCTCACCGCCGCCGAGATCCGCCGCATGTCGGCGGCCGGCTTCCGGATCACCACCAACCCCGCCGAACTCGGCCGGGTCCGCACCGCCGTCATCTGCGCCCCCACCCAGCTCGGCGCCGACCGCGCGCTCGACCTGACCGCCGTGGGCGAGGCCGGCCGCACCCTCGCCGCCCGGCTGCGCCCGCACACCACCGTCATCCTCGAATCCGCCGTCCACCCCGGCGTCACCGAGGACTACCTGCGGCCGATCCTGGAAGAGGGCTCCGGGCTGCGCGCCGGCCGGGACTTCCACCTGGCCTACTCCCCCAGCCGCCTCGACCCGGGCAACCGCACGCACGGCGTCTCCAACACCCCCAAGGTGATCGGCGGCCTCACCCCCGCCTGCACCGAGTCCGCCCACGCGTTCTACGCCCGGCTCACCGAGAAGGTCGTCCGCGCCCGCGGCCTGCGCGAGGCCGAGACCGTCCAGCTCCTCGAAACCAACTACCGGCACGTCAACATCGCCCTCATGAACGAGATGGCGGTCCTCTGCCACGACCTGGGCGTCGACCTCTGGGACGTCATCCGCTGCGCCGAGACCAAGCCGTACGGGTTCCAGGCCTTCCGCCCCGGCCCCGGCGTCGGCGGCCACGGCATCCCGCTCGACCCCAACTACCTCCCCCACACCACCCGCACCCCCGGGCACCCGCTGCGCATGGTCGGCCTGGCGCAGGAGATCAACAACCGGATGCCCCAGTACGTCATCCAGCGCTCGGCCACCCTGCTGAACGAACACGGCAAATCCGCCCGCGGCGCCAGGGTCCTGCTGCTCGGGGTCACGTACAAGCCCGACCTCGCCGACCAGGAGGGCTCCCCGGCGGGCGAGATCGCCAACCGCCTCCTCGACCTCGGGGCCCTGATCAGCTATCACGACCCGTACATCGCCGGGTGGCGGGTGCGCGACCAGCCGGTGCCGCGCGCCGAGTCGCTCTACGAGGCCGCCGCCAACGCCGATCTGACGATCCTGCTCCAGCACCACCGCACCTACGACCTCCAAGGCCTGGCGGTGAAGGCCCAGTTGCTCCTCGACACGCGCGGCGCCAGCCCCGCCGGCGCCGCCCACCGGCTGTGACACACGCCGGAGGGCCGGCACCCCTGGCGGGGTGCCGGCCCTCCGGCGTCGTACGTGCGCCGTACGGGGCGTCAGCGGCGGTGCTGCGAGTCCGCGACGGTGACCTCGACCCGCTGGAACTCCTTGAGCTCGCTGTAGCCGGTGGTGGCCATCGAGCGGCGCAGCGCGCCGAAGATGTTCATCGAGCCGTCCGGGGAGTGCGACGGGCCGGTGAGGATCTCCTCGGTGGTGCCGACCGTGCCCAGGTCGACCTTCTTGCCGCGCGGCACGTCCTCGTGGACGGCCTCCATGCCCCAGTGGTTGCCCTTGCCGGGCGCGTCGGTGGCACGGGCCAGCGGGGAGCCCATCATCACGGCGTCGGCGCCGCAGGCGACGGCCTTCGGGATGTCGCCGGACCAGCCCACGCCGCCGTCGGCGATGACGTGCACGTAGCGGCCGCCGGACTCGTCCATGTAGTCGCGGCGGGCCGCGGCCACGTCCGCGACGGCGGTCGCCATCGGGACCTGGATGCCGAGCACGTTACGCGTGGTGTGCGCGGCGCCGCCGCCGAAGCCGACGAGGACACCGGCCGCGCCGGTGCGCATCAGGTGCAGGGCCGCGGTGTAGGTGGCGCAGCCGCCGACGATGACCGGGACGTCGAGCTCGTAGATGAACTGCTTCAGGTTCAGCGGCTCGGCGGCGCCGGAGACGTGCTCCGCCGACACCGTGGTGCCGCGGATGACGAAGATGTCCACGCCCGCGTCGACGACGGCCTTGGAGAACTCGGCGGTGCGCTGCGGGGAGAGCGCGGCGGCGGTGACGACGCCCGAGTCGCGCACCTCCTTGATGCGCTGCCGGATCAGGTCGGCCTGGATCGGCGCGGAGTAGATCTCCTGGAGGCGGCGGGTGGCCGTCTCCTCGTCCAGCTCCGCGATCTCGTCGAGCAGCGGCTGCGGGTCCTCGTACCGGGTCCACAGGCCTTCGAGGTTCAGCACGCCGAGGCCGCCGAGCTCGCCGATGCGGATGGCGGTCTGCGGGGAGACGACCGAGTCCATGGGGGCTGCGAGGAAGGGCAGCTCGAAGCGGTAGGCGTCGATCTGCCAGGCGATCGAGACCTCCTTCGGGTCCCGCGTACGCCGGCTCGGGACGATGGCGATGTCGTCGAACGCGTACGCCCTGCGGCCGCGCTTGCCGCGCCCGATCTCGATCTCAGTCACGTGTGGTGGCCTTTCCTCTGGGTCTGCCTGTCCAGTATCCCCGAAGGCCGGGGACCCGCGTTCCGGTGACCGCTGTACGGACGCCGTGTCCGGCCCCGCCGGCATTCGGGGCGCGGGGTCCGGGGAGCCCCCGGCGGTCGCCCTGGCTCCGGGCGGCCGAAGGGCGGGCCCGGCTGCTCCGGACCCGCCCTCATGCGCTCGGCACCGCCCGCCCGGCTATCCCTTGCGGGAGTAGTTCGGGGCTTCCACCGTCATCTGGATGTCGTGCGGGTGGCTCTCCTTGAGTCCCGCCGAGGTGATGCGGACGAACCGGCCGCGGTCCTGGAGCTCCGGGACCGTGCGGCCGCCGACGTAGAACATCGACTGGCGCAGGCCGCCGACGAGCTGGTGCACGACCGCGGAGAGCGGGCCGCGGTAGGGGACCTGGCCCTCGATGCCCTCGGGGATGAGCTTGTCGTCGCCGCCCACCCCCTCCTGGAAGTAGCGGTCCTTGGAGAAGGACTTGCGGTCGCCGCGGGACTGCATCGCGCCGAGCGAGCCCATGCCGCGGTACGACTTGAACTGCTTGCCGTTGATGAAGAGCAGCTCGCCCGGGGACTCCTCGCAGCCCGCGAGCAGCGAGCCGAGCATCACCGTGTCGGCGCCCGCGACCAGGGCCTTGGCGATGTCGCCGGAGTACTGGAGGCCGCCGTCGCCGATGACCGGGACGCCCGCGGCCTTGGCGGCGAGGGAGGCCTCGTAGATCGCGGTGACCTGCGGGACGCCGATGCCGGCGACGACGCGGGTGGTACAGATCGAGCCGGGGCCGACGCCGACCTTGATGCCGTCGCAGCCGGCGTCGATGAGGGCCTGGGCGCCGTCACGGGTGGCGATGTTGCCGCCGATGACATCGACCGAGGAGTTCGACTTGATCTTGGCGACCATGTCGCCGACCAGGCGGGAGTGGCCGTGCGCGGTGTCGACGACGATGAAGTCGGCGCCCGCCTCGATCAGGGCCTGCGCGCGGTCGTACGCGTCGCCGGCGACGCCGACCGCGGCGCCGACCAGGAGGCGGCCGTCCTTGTCCTTGGCGGCGTTCGGGTACTTCTCGGCCTTGACGAAGTCCTTGACCGTGATCAGGCCCTTGAGCAGGCCCGCCTCGTCGACCAGCGGAAGCTTCTCGATCTTGTGGCGGCGCAGCAGCTCCATGGCGTCCACGCCGGAGATGCCGACCTTGCCGGTGACCAGCGGCATCGGGGTCATGACCTCGCGCACCTGGCGGCTGCGGTCCGACTCGAAGGCCATGTCACGGTTGGTGACGATGCCGAGCAGCTTGCCGGCGGCGTCGGTGACGGGCACGCCGGAGATGCGGAACTTGGCGCACAGCTCGTCGGCCTCGCGCAGCGTCGCGTCCGGGTGCACCGTGATCGGGTCGGTGACCATGCCGGACTCGGAGCGCTTGACCAGGTCGACCTGGTTGGCCTGGTCCGCGATGGAGAGGTTGCGGTGCAGGACGCCGACGCCGCCCTGACGGGCCATCGCGATGGCCATGCGGGCCTCGGTGACCTTGTCCATGGCGGCGGACAGCAGCGGGACGTTGACGCGCACGTTGCGCGAGATGAGGGAAGAGGTGTCGATCGCGTCAGGCGACATGTCCGACGCGCCCGGCAGCAGCAGCACGTCGTCGTAGGTCAGTCCGAGCGTGGCGAATTTGTCGGGTACTCCGGTCGAACCGCTGTCGGTCATGACACCTTCCCAATGGTCTTGCTCTGCGCGGATGTCCATGCTAACGGGATCCCGCCGCGTCTCATTCCACGACCAAGGTCAAGGAGAAGTTTCGTCTGTTCCTACGACGGAACCTACTGCTCGGCGAGGGCGCGGAGCCTGCTGAGCGCCCGGTGCTGCGCCACCCGCACCGCGCCGGGGGACATCCCGAGCATCTGCCCGGTCTCCTCGGCGGTCAGCCCGACGGCGACGCGCAGGACGAGGAGCTCGCGCTGGTTCTCCGGCAGGTTCGCCAGCAGCTTCTTCGCCCAGGCGGCGTCGCTGCTGAGCAGCGCCCGCTCCTCCGGGCCCAGCGAGTCGTCCGGCCGCTCCGGCATCTCGTCCGAGGGCACGGCCGTGCTCCCCGGGTGCCGCATGGCGGCGCGCTGGAGGTCGGCGACCTTGTGGGCGGCGATGGCGAAGACGAAGGCCTCGAAGGGGCGCCCGGTGTCCCGGTACCGCGGCAGCGCCATCAGGACGGCGACGCAGACCTCTTGCGCGAGGTCCTCCACGAAGTGACGGGCGTCACCGGGGAGCCGCGAGAGCCGGGTGCGGCAGTAGCGGATGGCGAGGGGGTGCACGAAGGCGAGCAGATCGTGCGTGGCCTGCTCGTCGCCCTCCACCGCCCGGCGTACGAGTGCGCTGACACCGGCGGCACTGCCGCCCTTGGCGGCGCCGCTCGGGCCTGCGGCCGCGGGTGACCCCTGGGCGTCGTCGTCACGCATCAATCCATGGTGCCTTGACGCCGGAGCATTCGTGGCACCGCGGTCGTCACTGTTGTGCATCGAAGCGTTGTGAGCGGGTGCGCCGGTACTCATCGTCTGCGCCCTCCCCTCCGCTCGGCCCGAATCATCCCCGCGGCCCCATCTCCGAAAAACGCGGCCACACACTCAAGGATGCGGCATCGCGCACGAAGCGACACGTCCCCCGGATTGTGCCCCGCCAATCCCCGGCCGCGCACCGGGTACGACGGGACCCGCGCGGCCGGCCGGAAGGGGGTGGCGCGCCGCCCCGCCCGCCGGTGGCGGGCGGGGACCGCTCCCGGATGCCGGCCTGCGGCCGGTCTGCCCCGGTCAGGGGCGGTGGCCGGCCGGTGGGCGTGCGGTCAGCGGACGGTCAGCGGACCAGGCCCCAGCGAAAACCGAGCGCCACGGCGTGTGCCCGGTCCGAGGCGCCCAGCTTCTTGAACAGCCGGCGGGCGTGCGTCTTGACGGTGTCCTCGGAGAGGAAGAGCTCGCGCCCGATCTCCGCGTTGGACCGGCCGTGGCTCATGCCCTCCAGGACCTGGATCTCGCGCGCGGTGAGCGTGGGCGCGGCGCCCATCTCGGCCGAGCGGAGCCGGCGCGGGGCCAGTCGCCAGGTCGGGTCGGCCAGGGCCTGGGTGACCGTGGCCCGCAGTTCGGCGCGCGAGGCGTCCTTGTGCAGGTAACCCCGGGCGCCGGCGGCGACCGCGAGGGCCACGCCGTCCAGGTCCTCGGCGACCGTCAGCATGATGATGCGGGCGCCCGGGTCGGCCGAGAGCAGCCGGCGCACCGTCTCCACACCGCCCAGCCCGGGCATCCGTACATCCATCAGAATCAGATCGGAGCGGTCGGCACCCCAGCGGCGGAGGACTTCCTCGCCGTTGGCTGCCGTCGTCACACGCTCGACGCCGGGCACGGTGGCAACCGCGCGACGGAGCGCCTCTCGGGCAAGCGGGGAGTCGTCGCAGACGAGGACGGATGTCATGACCGCCCTCCGCAGCTGCTGATGCGCGTCACCTTGAGCCTCCAGGCTGGTACGTATCGTCACCTGTGCGGTCGATGCTCTCGGACACATGTCCGAGAACTTCTTCTTTCAACCGCCTTCGCACTCTCAACGATGGTCACTCGAAAGAGTTACGGGTTCGACGGGCACCTTCGGCACTCTACGTGAGGACCCGATCACAACGCCGGAGGCGCAAGTCATCTGTCCTCCATCTGGAGCTATGCCCTATTTGGCGGCTTTCCTTCCGTTTGGCACGTGTCTGAGGCTAGATTCCCAATGAGTCATATTTACATCTACTACGACAGTAGGTGTGGAGACCCGTTGGAGACATGGACCGTATCCGCCTCAGTACCGGCACCAAGAGGACTACCCATGGCAGATTTCTCCCGCCTCCCCGGACCGAACGCCGACCTCTGGGACTGGCAGCTGCTCGCTGCCTGCCGGGGAGTCGACAGCTCCCTGTTCTTCCACCCGGAAGGCGAGCGGGGCGCGGCCAGGAGCGCGCGCGAGGCCTCGGCTAAAGAGGTCTGCATGCGCTGCCCGGTGCGCTCTGAATGCGCCGCACACGCCCTGGCCGTCCGCGAGCCCTACGGGGTGTGGGGCGGCCTCACCGAAGACGAACGCGAAGAGCTGATGGGCCGCGCGCGGCACCGCCTGATCCCCGCCTCGACCTCGATCGGACCGATCGCGCCCCACTGACCAGCGGCCGGGAGACGCCTGAAGGAACGTTTCCTCGCGCGTCTCCCGGAACAGCTCGCGCCGTCCCGCGCACGGCCGCGCGTACGGCGGGGGCCCCTGCGCGCGCTCAGCGCGCGGCGGCCCGCTCCAGCTCGGCCAGGGTCGCGGCCACGGCCGGCACGCGGGCCAGGTCGGGCAGCGTCAGCGCCACGACCTCCCGCTCCACCGCCGGCTCCACGCTCAGGGTGCTCACGCCCTTGGCCCGTACGGACTCCACCGCGAGCTCCGGCAGCACCGCGACGCCCAGACCGGCGCCCACCAGGCCCACCACGGCCGGGTAGTCGTCGGTGGCGAAGTCGATGCGCGGGGTGAAGCCCGCGCCCTCGCACACCTCCACCAGATGGCGGCGGCAGCGCGGACAGCCGGCGATCCACGGCTCGTCGGCGAGTTCCGCCATGCCCACCCGCTCCGCGCCGGCCAGCCGGTGCCCGTCGGGAACCAGCCCGACGAGCCGGTCGGTCAGCAGCGGCAGCACCACGAGGTCCTCCCACTCCGCAGCGGAATGGGCGGCCCCGCCGTACCGGAACGCCAGCGCCACGTCACAGTCGCCCTCGCGCAGCATCTCCACGGAGCGCGGCGGCTCGGCCTCGACCAGGGAGATACGGGTACCCGGGTGCTCGGCGCGCATCGCCGCGAGCGCGGTCGGCACCAGGGTCGAGCTCCCGCTCGGGAAGGACACCAGCCGGACCCGGCCCGCGCGCAGCCCCGCGATGGCGGCGACCTCCTCCTCGGCGGCCGTCAGTCCGGCGAGGATCCCGGCGGCGTGCCGGACCAGCGCCTCACCCGCCTGGGTGAGCCGCATCTCGCGCCCCGTACGGATGAGCAGGGGGGTGCCGGCCGACTGCTCCAGCGCCTTCATCTGCTGGGAGACGGCCGGCTGGGTGCAGCCGAGCTCGCGGGCTGCGGCGGAGAAGGACCCGGTCCCGGCGACAGCGCGCAGGACCCGGAGATGACGTGCCTCGATCACCCTTCGAGCATAAGCCCCGCTTTGACCGCGGCGCGAATGTCCGCCCGACCCTTTGAGCCGCGGCCGGGGATGACACGGTCCGTGATCCTCGCGGTACGCGGAGAAATTGCGGCCGGGGCGGCGAAGTACGGCCGACGCGGCCACGGGCCGGGCCCGCTCGGCGCCGTCAGCCCGGGCGGCTAGGTTGCGCACATGACGACTGCGTTGATTACGGGATCCACGGCGGGCATCGGCGCCGCTTTCGCCCGGCGGCTCGCCGCCCAGGGGCACAACCTCGTACTGGTGGCCCGCGATACGAAGCGGCTCGCCGAACAGGCCACCGAGCTGCACGACCGGCACGGCATCGAGGCCGAGGTGCTGGCCGCCGACCTCGCCACCGAGGAGGGCATCGCCGCCGTCGAGCAGCGCCTGGGCGACCGTACGCACCCGGTGGACCTGCTGGTCAACAACGCGGGCTTCGGCAACAAGGGGCGCTACCTCGAAGTCTCGATGGCCGACGAGCTGACCATGCTGAAGGTGCACGTCGAGGCGGTGCTGCGGCTGACCTCGGCGGCCACCGCGTCGATGCGTTCGCGCGGCCGCGGCGGGGTCATCAACGTGGCCTCGGTCGCCGCCTTCGTGCCGCGCGGCACCTACGGGGCCAGCAAGGCGTGGGTCGTGCAGTTCACCCAGGGCGCGGCGCGGGACCTGTCGGGCTCCGGCGTGCGGCTGATGGCGCTGTGCCCGGGCTTCGTGCGCACGGAGTTCCACCAGCGGGCGGGCATGGGGACGGACAACATCCCCGGCTGGATGTGGCTCGACGCCGACAAGCTGGTGGCCTCGGCGCTGGCCGACCTGGCGCGGGGCAAGACGGTGTCGGTCCCGGATCCGCGCTACAAGGCGCTGATGGGCGTGGTGAAGCTGACGCCGCGCGGTCTGCTGGGCGGGATGTCCTCGCGTACGGGCCGCAAGTACGGACCCCAGTAACAAAAGGGCATTGGCTCCCTAAACTGGACATGTCCCATCTCCAGCGGGAGGCGACGCCATGACATTCGTACAAGTGATCGATTACGAGACCAGGCGGTTCGACGAGATGAACGCGCTCATCGACCGCTGGGCGGAGCAGAGCAGCGGGAAGCGCACCGCGACCCACACGATGATCGGCCAGGACCGCGAAGCCCGGAACCACTACGTGGACATGGTGGAATTCGCCTCGTACGAGGACGCCATGAGGAACTCTCACCTCCCCGAGACGGACCGGATGTTCGAGCAGATGGTGGCCCTCTGCGAGGGAATGCCGAAGTTCGTGAACCTCGACGTGGTCCGCGACGAGCACCTCAACAAGCGGCTGGTCGACCGGGTGTTCCGGGAAGCGCTCATGGGCGGCGACCTGGGCGTCCTGGACGAGTGCTGCGCGGCGAACTACATCGACCACGACGCCGGCAGGGAGGAGCCGACCGCCATCGGGCGCGACGCCATGCGGTCGGGCGTGGAGGCCTGGAGCAGGGCCTTCGACATGACCTTCGAGCCGGTGGCCCAGCTGTCCGAGGGCAACCTGGTCACGACGGTGTGGAACTGGCGCGGCACCCAGAAGGGCGAGTTCATGGGGGTCGCCGCGACCGGGAAGACGTACGAGATGTCGGGGAGCACCACCTTCCGCTGCCAGGGCGGGGAGATCACCGAGGGCTGGTGGCACTACAACCCCGGACAGCTGCAACGTCAGATGGGCGGGTCGGGATCCCCGTACGGATCCTGAGAAATCCGGCAAGAACGGGGAAGGCCCCGTTCCGCGGCTGCGGAACGGGGCCTTCTCGGCGTGGGGCTCGATCAGTGGCTGTGGCCGTGACCGTGGCCGTGACCGGCGTCGGCCTCTTCCTCGGCCGGCTTCTCGACGACCAGGGTCTCGGTCGTGAGCAGCAGGGAGGCGATGGAAGCGGCGTTCTCCAGCGCGGAGCGGGTGACCTTGACCGGGTCGATGACGCCGGCCTTGACCAGGTCGCCGTACTCGCCGGTGGCGGCGTTGAAGCCCTGGCCCTTGTCGAGCTCGGCGACCTTCGAGGTGATGACGTAACCCTCGAGACCGGCGTTCTCGGCGATCCAGCGCAGCGGCTCGACGGCGGCGCGGCGGACGACCGCGACACCGGTGGCCTCGTCGCCGGCCAGACCCAGGTTGCCTTCCAGCACCTTCACGGCGTGGACGAGCGCGGAGCCACCGCCGGAGACGATGCCCTCCTCGACCGCGGCGCGGGTCGCCGAGATGGCGTCCTCAAGGCGGTGCTTCTTCTCCTTGAGCTCCACCTCGGTGGCGGCGCCGACCTTGATGACGCAGACGCCGCCGGCGAGCTTCGCCAGGCGCTCCTGCAGCTTCTCGCGGTCCCAGTCCGAGTCGGTGGACTCGATCTCGGCCTTGATCTGGTTGACGCGGCCGATGACCTCGGAGGACTCGCCCCCACCGTCGACGATGGTGGTGTCGTCCTTGGAGATGGTCACGCGGCGCGCGGAACCGAGTACGTCCAGACCGGCCTGGTCGAGCTTGAGGCCGACCTCCTCGGCGATGACGGTGGCACCGGTGAGGGTGGCCATGTCCTGGAGCATCGCCTTGCGGCGGTCGCCGAAGCCCGGGGCCTTGACGGCCACGGCGTTGAACGTGCCGCGGATCTTGTTGACGACGAGGGTGGAGAGCGCCTCGCCCTCGACGTCCTCGGCGATGATCAGCAGCGGCTTGGAGCCACCCGCCTGGATGACCTTCTCCAGCAGCGGCAGCAGGTCCTGGATGGACGAGATCTTGCCCTGGTTGATCAGGATGTACGGGTCGTCGAGGACGGCCTCCATACGCTCCTGGTCGGTGACCATGTACGGCGAGAGGTAGCCCTTGTCGAAGGCCATGCCCTCGGTGAACTCCAGCTCCAGGCCGAAGGTGTTGGACTCCTCGACGGTGATGACACCGTCCTTGCCGACCTTGTCCATCGCCTCGGCGATGAGCTCGCCGACCTGCTGGTCCTGCGCGGAGAGCGCGGCCACGGCGGCGATGTCGGACTTGTCCTCGATCGGGCGGGCGGTCGCGAGGAGCTCCTCGGACACGGCCTTGACCGCGGCGTCGATGCCCTTCTTCAGGGCGGCCGGGGAGGCACCCGCGGCGACGTTGCGCAGGCCCTCGCGGACGAGCGCCTGGGCCAGCACGGTGGCGGTGGTGGTGCCGTCACCCGCGATGTCGTTGGTCTTGGTCGCCACCTCCTTCACGAGCTGCGCGCCCAGGTTCTCGTACGGGTCGTCCAGCTCGACCTCGCGGGCGATGGTGACACCGTCGTTGGTGATGGTGGGGGCGCCGAACTTCTTGTCGATGACGACGTTGCGGCCCTTGGGACCGATCGTCACCTTGACCGTGTCGGCAAGCTTGTTGACGCCGCGCTCAAGAGCGCGACGGGCGTCCTCGTCAAACTTAAGAATCTTCGGCATGGGAGCGGTTCAGCCCTCTCGTTGCGATCCCCGGCCGCTCACCGCGACCGCCTAGAACGAACTACGCCCCTCGCCGCCCGGCATCAGCAGGGGTGACCAGGGGCGTAGCTCAAAGCAAAACTGGAGAAGTGACTTACTTCTCGACGATCGCGAGCACGTCGCGGGCCGAGAGGACGAGGTATTCC
This sequence comes from Streptomyces goshikiensis, assembly GCF_014650555.1. Classification (GTDB taxonomy): domain Bacteria; phylum Actinomycetota; class Actinomycetes; order Streptomycetales; family Streptomycetaceae; genus Streptomyces; species Streptomyces goshikiensis. The sequence goes on from NZ_BMVE01000001.1 coordinate 944,327, forward strand.
TCGCCGTTGTACTTCACTTCGGTGCCGCCGTACTTGCTGTACAGCACGACGTCGCCGACGGTGACGTCCAGCGGAAGACGCTGGCCGTCCTCGAAGCGACCCGGGCCCACCGCGAGGACGACGCCCTCCTGGGGCTTCTCCTTCGCGGTGTCCGGGATGACCAGGCCGGAGGCCGTGGTCTGCTCGGCGTCGAGCGGCTGGACCACAATGCGGTCCTCGAGCGGCTTGATGGCAACCTTGGAGCTGGTGGTCGTCACGATCCGGTCTCCCCCTTCGGAGATCTCACGGGGTTAACTGTTTTGGGGTGGCGACCAGGTGGTTCCGTCGTCGCGGGTGCCGGACCTACCTGTCGCTGCGTTGGCACTCACCAGTGGCGAGTGCCAGGCCCGAGACTATTCCGGCGATTAGCACTCGGTCAAGCGGAGTGCCAATCCAACTCCGGCCGGGTCGCGATCCGGCCACGTCACCCTGCCTTTTCCGGCCCCCGGACGGATGCGGCCCGGGGGCTCTGCGGCCCGATATGTGACGCTTGAGCGATGCGCATCCTGGTGGTCGAAGACGAAGAGGGCCTCGCCGAGTCCCTGCGGCGGGGCCTCTGCGCCGAGGGCCACTGGGTCGACGTCGCCCACGACGGCCACCGCGGCCTCGACCTCGCCCTCACCGGCGGGGCCGTCGACGGGGCCGCCGCCGGAACGGCCGGAGGGGCCGCCGGCTACGACGTCGTCGTGCTCGACCTGATGCTGCCCGGCCTCGGCGGCCACGAGATATGCACCCGCATGCGCGCCCACGGCGACCCCACCCCCGTCCTGATGCTCACCGCCAAGGACGGCGAACACGACGAGGCCGACGGTCTCGACGCCGGCGCCGACGACTACCTCACCAAGCCGTTCTCCTTCGTCGTCCTCGCCGCGCGGCTGCGCGCCCTGGCCCGCCGGGCCGGCGCGCCCGATCCCGGGCGCGTGCTCCAGGCCGGGGACCTCGTCCTCGACCCGCCCGCCCGCCGCTGCCGCCGCGGGGACCGGGAGATCGAGCTGACCGCCCGTGAGCTCGGCGTCCTCGCCTGTCTGCTGGAGCGCCCCGGCGAGGCCGTCGCCAAGCAGGAGATCCTCGACCGGGTCTGGGACGGCCCGCAGGCCATCGACCCGAACATCGTGGAGGTGTACGTCTCCTCCCTCCGCCGCAAGATCGACGCCCCCTTCGGCCGCCGCTCGATCCTCACCGTCCACGGCACCGGCTACCGGATGGCCCCCGACGGTGGCTGACCGGACACGGATGGGCCCGCTCCGGCGGCGCGCCGCGGTGGCCGCCGCCCTCGCGATGGCGGCCGTCCTCGGCGCCGGCGGGCTGTGGCTGTACACGCTGCTGCGGGCGAACCTGCTCGACAACACCACCGGCCGCACCGAACTCGCCGCCCGCAAGGTCGCCGCGCAGCTCGACACCGGCTCCCTGCCGCCCGGCGGGCGGCTGCCCGCGCCCGAGGGCGGCGTCGACCTGGTCCTCGTCAAGGACGCGCGCGGCCGGACCGTCGCCACCAGCGGGGACCCGAAGGACACCCCGGAGCTCGGCCGGCTGCGTCCCGCCGCCGGGGTGGACTCCCACTCGGCCGTACTGCCGCCCGCGCGCCCCGGCGCGGAACGGCGCGCGGTGGTCGTGGTGACGGCGCCCGACGGGCGCGAGGTGTACGCCGTGTACGCGGTCACCGTGCTGGGCGACGTCGACGACGCGACCCGGGCGGTCGCGATCGGGATGCTGGCCGGCGCGCCCCCGCTGATCGGCTTCGCGGCGGCCCTGGCCTGGTGGGTGACCGGGCAGGCGCTGCGCCCGGTGGCGGCGATCCGGACCGGGCTGGCGGCGGTCACGGCGAGCGAGCTGGACCGGCGGGTCCCGGACCCGGGCGGGGCGGACGAGATCGCCGAGCTGGCCCGGACGGTCAACGACACGCTCGACCGGCTGGAGCGCAGCGACGCCCGCCAGCGGCAGTTCACGGCGGACGCCTCGCACGAGCTGCGCAATCCGCTGGCGGCGGTCCGGTCCCGGCTGGAGGTGGCGCTGGAGAGCCCCGACCGGGAGTCGGTGGCGGCGGCGCTGGCCGATACGGAGCGGCTCCAGCGCATCGCGGCGGACCTCCTCCTGCTGGCCCGGCTCGACGGCGACGGCGACGGGGACCGGGCCGCCGGCCGGGGCGGGGCCGGTCACGGCCGCTCCGAGCCGGTGGACCTGGCGCTGCTGGCCGCGGAGGACGTGGCGCGGCGCCCGGATCCCCGGGTTCCGGTACGGCTGGAGGCGCGGGCGCCCGTACCGGCGTCCGGGGATCCGGCGCGGCTGGAGCGGGCGCTGGCCAACCTGGTGGACAACGCGCTGCGGCACGCCCGCGCCGGGGTCACCGTCCGGGCCGGGGCGGACCCGGCCGGGGGCTGGGCGCTGCTGGAGGTCACGGACGACGGCCCGGGCATCCCGGAGGCGGACCGGGACCGGGTGTTCGAGCGCTTCGTACGGCTGGATCAGGACCGGAGCCGTGCCGCCGGCGGCACCGGGCTGGGCCTGGCCATCGCCCGGGAGATCGCGCGGGCGCACGGCGGCGACGTCCACGCGCTCGCCTCGTCCGCCGGGGGCGCGCGGCTGGTGCTGCGCGTGCCGGGGCGCGCGGCGGGAAGCGCGGCGGGAAGCGCGGCGGAACGCGTGTCCGGGCCCGTGGGCTCCTGAGGGCGGTTTCAGGATCCTCAGGGTTCCTTCAGCACCGCTCCCCCAGCATCGACAGGCATGAGCGCGCATCGCAGGAAGACCAAGCGCCGGCACCCGTCCCGCGGACTCGGCCGCAAGCTGCTGATCACCGGCTGCGCGGTGACGGCGATCGCGGGCGGCACCGCCTGGTACGCGTACCAGGACCTGGCGGGGAGCATCGGCAGCTCGAAGGCCCTGGAGGGCGCCGAGAAGTCGAAGTTCGGAGACACGAACATCCTGCTCATGGGCCTGGACAGCCGCCGCGACCAGAACGGCGAGAAGCTGCCGGAGGAGGTCCTCGACAAGCTGCACGCGGGGAGCTCCGACATCGGCGGCTACAACGCGAACACCCTGATCCTGTTGCACGTACCGGGCGACGGCGGGCGGCCGACGGCCTTCTCCGTCCCGCGCGACGACTTCGTGGCGATCCCCGGGCACGGGAAGGACAAGGTCAAGAAGGCGTACGGGCTGGCGAAGGCGGCCAGGGAGGACGCCCTCACCGCGCAGGGCGTCAAGGACCAGCGGGAGCTGGAGCGGGAGGGCCGCGAGGCGGGCCGCAAGGCGCAGCTGGAGACCGTGCGGAACTTCCTGGGCGTCCCGGTCGATCACTTCGCCGAGCTCAACCTGGCCGGCTTCTACCACCTGGCCGACGCGCTGAAGGGCGTACCGGTGTGCCTGAAGAAGCCGGTGAAGGACAAGTACTCGGGCGCGGACTTCCCGGCGGGCCGCCAGAACCTGAACGGGCAGCAGTCGCTGGCCTTCGTACGGCAGCGGCACGGCCTGGAAGCGGGCGACCTGGACCGGACGAAACGACAGCAGGCCTTCCTCGCGGGCGCGACGCACAAGCTGAATTCCGTCGGGACCTTCACCGATCCGACGAAGCTGATGAAGCTGATCGACTCGGCGAAGGAGGACGTGGTGACCGACGCCGGATGGGATCTGCTGTCCTTCGTGAAACAGGCCAAAAACCTGTCCGGAGGCAAAACGAGGTTCGTGACGCTCCCCATAGAGCGCTTCGGAAGGAACCATGGGGAGGACATCAACGTCGTAGATGATATGAAGATAAAGCGCCTCATTGCCGAGCAGATCGGACCCAAGGCTTCCGAAGGCCCGGGCGGCCCGAGCACCCCGCCGGCATCCGGTGAGGCGTCATCGGCGGCACCTGCCGGGGCGCCCGCCTCGTCGCCCTCCCCCGGCGCTTCCGGGAAGGGCGCCGCGGACGGCGGCGGCATCCCGTGCGTGGACTGAGGCCCCTGACGGCGGCCGGCGCGCGCCGCCGCACGGAAGCGCTGCTCCTCCTCTTCGTCATCGCCATCGCCGTCTTCGGCCATGTGAGCGCCGGCCTGGCGATGAACGGCGAGCTGCCGCCGAACCTCGCCGGCTTCACGCTCAGCATGACCCTGCTGTCGCTGGTGGGGCACCTGGGCGTGCGCCGGTTCGCGGCGTACGCGGACCCGCTGATCCTGCCGCTGGCCATGCTGCTGACGGGGCTCGGGCTGGTGCTGATCCACCGGCTCGACCAGAGCTACATCGAGCGGTACGGGGGCGCCCCGAACGCCCCCGACCAGCTGCTGTGGACGGTGGTCGGGTTCGCCGCGTGCCTGCTGGTGCTGGCGCTGCTTCGCGACCACCGGCTGCTCCAGCGGTTCATCTACATCACCATGGCGGTGGCGCTGGTGCTGCTGATCGCGCCGGTGTTCTTCGGCGCGGACACGTACGGCGCGAAGCGCTGGATCATCCTGTTCGGCTTCTCGCTCCAGCCCGGCGAGTTCGTGAAGATCATGATCGCGGTCTTCTTCGCGGGCTACCTGGTCGTCCACCGCGACTCGCTGTCCCTGACCGGCCGCAGGTTCCTGGGCATGCGGCTGCCGCCGATGCGTCAGCTCGGGCCGATCGTCACGGTGTGGATCGTGTCGATGCTGGTGCTCGTCTTCGAGCGCGACCTCGGCACCTCGCTGATCTTCTTCGGCGTGTTCGTGGTGATGCTGTACGTCGCCACCGAGCGCACCAGCTGGATCGTGTGCGGTGTGTTCATGGCGGCGGTGGGCGCCTTCGCGGTGGGCTCGACCGAACCGCACGTCAAGGCGCGCGTGGCCGCCTGGCTCAACCCGCTGTCCTACTACTGGAAGGACCGGCCGCCGGGCGTCACCTCGGACCAGTCGGCGCAGGCGCTGTTCAGCTTCGGCACGGGCGGGATGTCCGGCACGGGGCTGGGTATGGGCCACCCGGAGCTGATCAAGTTCGCGGGCCGCAGCGACTTCATCCTGACCACGGTGGGCGAGGAACTGGGCCTGGCCGGCGTCATGGCCGTCCTGCTCCTCTACGCCCTGCTGGTGCAGCGGGGCCTGCGCATGGCCCTCGGCGCGCGCGACCCGTTCGGCAAGCTGCTGGCGGTCGGCCTCTCGGCGGCGCTGGCCCTCCAGGTCTTCGTGGTCGCGGGCGGCGTGACGGGCCTGATCCCTCTGACCGGCAAGGCCCTCCCCTTCCTGGCGAAGGGCGGCTCGTCCCTCCTGGCCAACTGGATCATGATCGCCCTGCTGCTGCGCATCAGCGACAGCGCGGAACGCGGCCGCCAGGCGGACGCCCGCGGCCCGGCGGAAACGACGATCACCCCGATCGTGGTACCGCCGCACCCCGAGAACGCCCTGCCGGGCGGAGACCCGCGGTAGCCGCGGTGGCCGCGGTCCGCCGTCAGGGGCGCGGGGTCAGAGGTAGTCCTCCAGGCGGCCTATCGCGTAGCCCTGCTCCTGGATGCGGCGGAGCATGCGCGTCGTCATCTCGATCTCCGTCGAGCCCTTGAGCTCCGCCTTGCCGCGGAAGTGGGCCAGGACGATGTCCCCCGGCTTCAGCGCCGAACCCTCGGCGTACTGGAAGTTGTTGATCTGCATCGACACCCGCCACAGCACCACCGAGGAGATCCCGCACTCCGAGGCGGCCTTGAGGGTGTCGGCGTTGTAGTTGCCGAACGGCGGGCGGAACAGCGGGGGGCGGTGACCGAAGCGCTTCTCCAGCCGGTCCTGCTGGCCGCATATCTCCTTCTTCTGCGCCGCGAAGGAGAGGGTGCGCAGGTTCGGGTGCGTCAGGGTGTGGTTGTTTATCGTGCTGCCGCTGCCGTTGTCGCGGAGCTTCTCGAAGTGCCCGTAGTCCGACGAGGCCACGCTGTCCGTCAGGAACATGGAGAGGGGCAGCTTCAGTTCGGCCGCCATCTTCAGGAACTCGGGGTCCTTCTCGGCGCCGTCGTCGAAGGTCAGGAAGACGACCTTCTCGCCCGGCGGGACGGGTATTCGGTCCACCACCGGGACCTTGCCCGGCGCCGCCGAGGGCAGGGCGGGCTTGCGGTCGGGCTTCGGGGCGAACTTCAGGGGCTCCGAGAGCCCCCAGCGCTTGTACGCGTCCCCCGTGTCCGCCCCCGCCCCCGCGGACGGCAGGGCGGGCGCCGAGGGCGAGCCCGCGGCCTGCGGGCTCGCCTCCTGCGAGGCCTTGCGGCCCATCCGTTCGATCGGGTCCACGCTCTTCCCGCACCCCGACAGGGACAGCGCGAGCGCACCGGCCGCCAGCGTTCCGGCTACCAACCGGCGCGCGTACTTCACAGATAGTCCTCCAGCCGAGCCACGGCGTACCCCTTGTCCGTGACGGTCTTCATGACATGACGGATCATGTCAGGCATCGACCCCTTCCAATCGTCCTTCCCGCGGAAATGCGTGAGGATGATGTCACCGGGGTGCAGGTCCCGGTCCCATTCCCGGTAGTCCATGCGGTTGACGAACGCCTCGGCGTTCCACAGCGGGACCGCCTTGATGCCACAGGACTTGGCCGCCTTGAGGGTGTCCTGGTTGTAGTTCCCGTACGGCGGCCGGAAGAGGGTCGGGCGCTTGCCGAACACCCTCTGGATCGTGTCCTGCTGGCCGCAGATCTCCTCGCGCTGCTGGTCGTAGGAGAGTCCGGGCATGTACCGGTGGTTGAGGGTGTGGTTGTTGAGGGTGACCCCGGCGGCCTGCATCTCCTTGAAGTACGGGTAGTTGTCCCGCACCAGGTAGTCGCTGAGGAACGCCGTGTACGGGATCTTCAGTTCCCGCATCATCTTCAGGAACTCGGGGTCCTTCTCGGCGCCGTCGTCGATGGTGAGGAAGACAACCTTGTCCTCCGTCGGGACGGTGGTGAAGACGTGCGGCAGTTCGTCGCCGTCCTCCACCTCGAAGCCCTCGCGGGTGCTGATCTCCGGCTTCTCCTTCGGCGCGGCCGGAGCCATGAGCGGGGTCTTGACCAGGCCCCAGCGCTTGGCGGCGGCGACGCGGGCCTGCTGGGCCGCCTTCGCCTGGGCGAGGGCGCCGGCCGCGCCCGACTCGGCGCCCTTGCCGGCCTTCGTCTTCTCGGTCTTGTCCGGCGCCGCGGACTCCGAGGAGCCGCACGCCGTTCCCAGGCCGGCGACCAGCAGCGCGGCCAAGACCACCCCGAACCGGCCGCGCGCACGCCCCGCGGACCGGTGACCGTATTGCTTCCGATTTCCCTTTTGTCCTACTAGCTGCATAGCAGCGGATCCTCGCACCGGCGGCCCGCGCCGCCCGGGCGACACCGCGAGCGGACGCCGACCTTCCACCGACTGGCCCACAATGAACCGGTGACCCCCGAAGACTTCGCCGCCCTCCTCACCCCCGAGGGCCGTGCCCTCCTCGACTCGCTCCGCGCCTACGACCCCGCCCAGGAGCTCGCCGTCGCCACCCGGCTGCGCCGCGAGCACCCCGCCGCGCTGGTCTCCGCCGCGCTCGGGCAGGCCCGGCTGCGGCAGCGGGCGGTGGCGAAGTTCGGCGCCGAGGACGCGTACCGGATGTACTTCACGCCCGGCGGCGGCGAGATGGCCACCCGCGCCTCGGTCGCCTCCTACCGCGCCGGACGGCTGGCGGCCCTCGGCGTGCGCAGCGTCGCCGACCTGTGCTGCGGCATCGGCGGGGACGCCCTCGCCCTGGCCCGGCTCGGCATCCGGGTGCTGGCGGTGGACCGCGACCCGCTCACCGTCGCCGTCGCGCGCGCCAACGCCGAGGCGCTGGGCCTGGCGGACCTGATCGAGGTCCGGGAGGCGGACGTGACGGAGGTGGACACCTCCGCGTACGACGCCGTGTTCATCGACCCGGCCCGGCGCGGCGGGCGCGGCCGCGTCTTCGACCCGGAGGGCTACTCCCCGCCGCTCTCCTGGGCCGTCCGGGCCGCCCTGACGGCCCGGCACGCCGCGATCAAGATCGCGCCCGGCATCCCGCACGAGGCGGTGCCGAAGGAGGCCGAGGCCGAGTGGATCTCCGACACCGGTGACGTCAAGGAGGCCGTGCTCTGGTTCGGCACCGCCCCCGGCACCGTCCGCGCCACCCTGCTCCCCGGGCCGCGCTCGCTGGAGACCGCCGACCCGCTGCCCGACCCCGAGGCCGGGCCGGTCGGCCGCTACCTCTACGAGCCCGACGGCGCGGTGATCCGGGCCCACCTGGTCGCCGAGGTCGCCGAGCGGCTGGACGGCCGGCTCATCGACCCGACCATCGCGTACGTCACCGCCGACGAGCTGCGCGCGACGCCGTACGCGACGGCGTACGAGATCACCGACGTCCTGCCCTTCGGCCTGAAGAAGCTGAAGGCCCTGCTGCGCGAGCGCGGCGTCGGCATCCTGACGGTGAAGAAGCGGGGCTCCGCGATCGAGCCCGAGGAACTGCGCAAGAAGGTCAAGCCGCAGGGCCCGAACTCCGCGACCGTGTTCCTGACCCGGGTGGCCGGAGCGCCGTCGATGCTGATCGGCTCGCCGGCGCCCGAACCGGCGGCCGAACCGGCGGCCGGGCCCTCGCCCGAGCCCGGTACTACCGCGCCGTAGGGGTGCGGCCGAGGCGGAGCGCCCAGCGGTAGTGGGCGCCCGCCTTGCCGAGGCCCAGCAGGCCGGTGATCCACAGGATCATGCCGAGGCCCATGTAGTACGCGACCTCGCTGTACGTGTCGGAGCCCGGCCGGGCCGACACCGCGACGCCGAAGGTGAGCCAGAGCCCGAGCGCGGCCGGCCCCAGGGAGGCCAGCAGCCAGGCCAGGCTCAGCCAGGGAGCCCGCAGCAGGCCGTCGGCGGCCGGGTCCCGGTCCGCCTCCGCCCAGGCGCACTGCAGTTGCCGCACCGCGCGGTACCGGCGGGCGCCCCAGGCGAACCAGATCCCGGCCGGGACCAGGACGCCCGCGCCGAGCACGGCGAAGACGAGGCCGAGGACCTTCGAGCCCGCGTCGCCCTGCTCGAAGGCCATCAGGGCCATGCCGACGAAGGACCAGCCGAGCGCGAACACCGCGGAGACCGCCCACAGCAGCAGCAACTGGCCGACACCCAGGGCCCGGCGGCCCAGTTCCCGCAGGAACCGGGCGCGGTCGGCCCGTACCGCGCGCTCGTCCATCCAGGCGCGCAGGTGCGCGGGCGGAGGCGGGGGCGGCAGGTCACGGCGAGGCATGCCCATGACGATATCTGCACCCGGGGCGTCAGCCCTCGCCGACCTCCACCGACTCGAAGCGCCAGCGGTGCACGGCCCGCGCGATCAAGTCGGCCGCGGGCTCGGGAAGTTCGGGCAGCTCCGCCGCCACCCCCTCGGCCGTCTCCCACCAGGTGATGACGAGCACCCGGTCCTGCGGGGCCCGGAACACCTCACGGCGCACCGGCTCTTCGGCGAGCACCTGCGAACGGGCCCACTCCAGCAGCTCGTTGCCCCGCCCGCCGGCGGCCCGGGCCTCCCACATCAGCGCGACGGTACTCATGAGTACAGGTTGTCCTTGCTCATCTCGTGGACGTGGTCGTGATCGTGCGCGTGACCGTGGCCGTGCTCGTGGTCGTGGTCGTGGCCGTGGGTGTGCGCCGTGCCCGGCACGTGCGGGTCCGTCACCGGCAGGGAGGAGTCGGCCGAGAGGTCCCAGTCCGAGGCCGGGCGGTTCCGCCTGACCATCTCCGCGCCCAGCGCCGCCACCATCGCGCCGTTGTCGGTGCACAGCTTCGGCCGCGGCACCCGCAGGACGATCCCCGCGTCGTCGCAGCGCTCCTGCGCCAGCGAACGCAGCCGGGAGTTGGCCGCGACACCGCCGCCGATCATCAGGTGGTCGACGCCCTCGTCCTTGCACGCGCGGATCGCCTTGCGCGTCAGCACGTCCACCACGGCCTCCTGGAAGGACGCCGCCACATCGCGCACCGGCACCTCCTCGCCCGCCTTCCGCTTCGCCTCGATCCAGCGGGCGACCGCCGTCTTGAGGCCGGAGAAGGAGAAGTCGTACGCCGCGTCGCGCGGCCCCGTGAGCCCGCGCGGGAAGTTGATCGCCTTCGGGTCGCCCTCGCGCGCGAGCCGGTCGATGACCGGGCCGCCGGGGAAGCCCAGCTGGAGCACGCGCGCGATCTTGTCGAAGGCCTCGCCGGCCGCGTCGTCGATGGTCGCGCCGAGCGGCCGGACGTCGGAGGTGATGTCCGGGGCCAGCAGCAGCGAGGAGTGCCCGCCGGAGACCAGCAGCGCCATCGTCGGCTCCGGCAGCGGCCCGTGCTCCAGCTGGTCGACGCAGATGTGCGAGGCCAGGTGGTTCACCCCGTACAGCGGCTTGCCCAGCGCGTACGCGTACGCCTTCGCCGCCGAGACGCCCACCAGCAGCGCCCCCGCGAGGCCCGGGCCGGCGGTGACCGCGATGCCGTCGAGGTCGCGGGCGCTGACCCCGGCCTCCTTCAGGGCGCGCTCGATGGTCGGGACCATCGCCTCCAGGTGAGCCCGGGAGGCGACCTCCGGCACGACCCCGCCGAAGCGGGCGTGCTCGTCGACGCTGGAGGCGATCGCGTCCGCGAGGAGGGTGGTGCCGCGGACGACGCCGACGCCGGTCTCGTCGCAGGAGGTCTCGATGCCGAGGACGAGCGGTTCGTCAGCCATGGGTCTCACCTTGTACGGGTACGGAGCTTGCGGGATCGGAAAGGCGCATCACGAGCGCGTCGACGTTGCCGGGCTGGTAGTAGCCCCGCCGGAAGCCGATGGGCTCGAAGCCGAAGCGCTCGTACAGCTTCTGGGCGCGGGTGTTGTCCACCCGTACCTCCAGGAGCACCTCGGCGCATTCGAAGGCGGTGGCGGCGCGCAGCAGGTCGGTGAGCAGCCGGGCGCCGAGCCCGGTGCCCCACTGGTCGCGCGCGGCCGCGATGGTCTGTACGTCGCCCAGGTCGCCGGCGGCGGACAGCCCGGCGTAGCCGACCAGGCGGCCGTCCGGGGTCTCGGCGACGACGTAGCGGCGGGTGGCCCCGGGGCCGCGCGCGTGGGCGAGCTCGGACCAGAACATGCCCGCGGACCAGGCGTCCTCGGGGAACAGCTCGTGTTCCAGTTCCAGCACGGGCTCGATGTCCCACCAGCGCATCTCGCGCAGTACCGCTGTCACTGCGGGGTGACCACCTTGTAGTTCTTCGGTACCTCGGCGTCGGGCCGGCGCAGGTAGAGCGGGGTCGGCGGGAGGAACTCCGCCCCGGCGGCCAGCCGCTCGGCGGCCAGCGCGGCGAGGGCTGCGGCCGACTGGTGCTCGGGGTCGCGGGCGTCCGGGAAGACCTCGGGGTACAGGCGGGCCCCCTGGCCGACGGCGGGCAGGCCCGCGACGCGCTCGGCGATGTCGGCCGGGCGGTCGACCGAGGGCTCCCCGACCCGGGTGCGCGGGTCCTCGTACCGGGCCCAGTAGACCTCCTTGCGCCGCGCGTCGGTGGCGACGGTGAAGGGGCCCTCGATCCCGGCGGCGCCCGCGGCGTACGCGAGTCCGTCGAGGGTGCACAGGCCGTGCACGGGGACGCCGAGGACGGCGGCGAAGGTGGAGGCGGTGACGAGGCCGACGCGGAGCCCGGTGTAGGGGCCGGGGCCGACGCCGACGACGACGCCGGTGACGGCTTCGAGCTTGACCCCGGCCCGGGCGAGGACGGCGTCGACGGAGGGCAGCAGGAGCTCCCCGTGGCGGCGGGCGTCGACCTGGTTCGACTCGGCGAGGACGGACTCGCCGTCGTGCAGGGCGACGGTGACGGCGGGCGTGGCGGTATCTACAGCGAGCAAGAGCACGCGAACAGCCTACGACTCCGGGGACGGAGGGCCTCGCGGCCGGTCGTGGAGCGGCCCGGCTGCTACCTTTCGACCGAGGTGCCCGTGCGGCACCGGATCACGGCACGCGTGGAGAGGTGGAGCAAGGTGGCACGCAGCAGCTCGGGAATCGTGGCGGGGCTCACCGTCGCGGCACTGGCCGCCGTCGGCTTCCTCGGCTACCAGGCCTCCGCGACGGCGCCCGCGCTCCCGCCGAAGGCGGCCGGGCAGGCCCCGAGCCCCGCCGCGAGCCCGTCCGGCGCCGCGCCCGCCAAGCAGGATCCGGCCAAGCCTGCGGCCCTGCCGGAGAACTCCGGCACCGGGACCCGGGTCGTGTACTCACTGTCCCAGAAGCGGGTGTGGCTGGTCGGCGAGGGTGGCGCGCCAAAGTCGTTCGCGGTGATGCCGAGCACGGTGCACCCGAAGCCGGGTACCTACACGGTCAAGGTCGGCGCGCGTTCGGGCGCGGTCACCGGATCGGACGGGGTGCCGATCGAGCACGTCGTGCGCTTCGCCACGGCCGAGGGCGTCGCGGTCGGGTTCAGCGCCCGGGTGGACGGTTCGATGCCGGAGCCCGACCCGAACAAGAAGACCGGCGGCATCCGGATGTCGCGCCTGGACGGGGACGCCATGTGGGCCTTCGCGACGATCGACTCGAAGGTCGTCGTCGTTCCCTGACGGGAGCCTCCCCCCGGGTATTCACCCGTACGGGATCAGGACATCAGGCCGCTTCGGACTCCGGGGCGGCCGTTTCCGTCGTGGCGCCCTCGGACTCCTCCGGCAGGGCCCACCCCCACGCGGGCGGTGTGGACACCGCGCTGGCGGCCCTCCCCGCCGCCAGCAGCGCCCTCATGGACAGGGCGGACGGGCGGGGGTCGCCGTGCACTGCCGCGTCAGCCGACATGGCTGCCTCCTGGGGGTCCGGAACACCGAACTTAGGTATACCTAAGAAAGCTTCGGTACCATGTGACCACGACCCCCGCCACCAGCGCAATATCTTGCCGACGAGTTGTCGGTACGTTTACCCCCGGCGGCCGCCGGAGCGGCCACCGGGGCGGTTGTCCCCGGGGCGATCGCGCAGGGGACGGCTACTCCGAGAGGACCCCGGAGAGCTCCTCCAGCCCGGCGCCGTCCGCCCAGCGCGCCCCGACCCCGTGCACCGAGACCTCCCGGACGTCGTCCAGGACCTCCTCGTGGCCGACCGCCCGCGCGATGACCACGTGCAGCCGGTCGTCGGAGAGCTCCTCGACCTTGCCGTCGCCCCACTCCACGACGACCACGGACTCGGGCAGCGAGACGTCGAGGTCCAGGTCCTCCATCTCGTCCAGCCCGCCGCCGAGCCGGTACGCGTCCACGTGCACCAGCGGCGGCCCGTCCGCCAGCGGGGGGTGCACCCGGGCGATCACGAAGGTCGGCGAGGTCACGGCCCCGCGCACCCCGAGACCCTCGCCCAGGCCCCGCGTCAGGGTGGTCTTGCCGGCGCCGAGCTCACCGGTCAGCAGCACGAGGTCGCCGGGGCGCAGCAGGCCCGCGATCCTTCGGCCCAGCTCCCGCATGGAGTCCGGGGAGTCGACGGTGACGAGGGCCTGGGCAGCGGCGTCAGTGGCCCGGCTGCGGGGTACTTCCTGCGGTTCCTGCGGTGCTTCCCGCGGTACTTCTTCCATGCCCGCCAACGTTAGTCGCTGCGGCCACGGCTCCGGTGCGCACCAGCAGGTCGCCCAGCAGCCCCGTCACGGTCTCCGGGTACTCCAGCATCATCAGGTGCCCGGCGGACTCCAGGACGGTCAGCTCGGCGGCCGGCAGCTCGGCCTTGATGGCCTCGCTGTGCGCCGCCGGGGTGATCATGTCGCGGTCCCCGGCGATGACGGTGACGGGGATGTCCGCGAACCGCTGGAGCGCGGCGGACTTGTCGTGGATCTGGAACGCCGGGTAGAACTCCGCGACCACGTCGATGGGGGTGGTCTCGATGAGCCGCTCGGCGAATCGGGCGACGGCCGGGTCCACCTCGCGCGAGCCGAACGAGTAGCGCTTGACCATCCCGGCGAAGAGGTCGGCGGTGGCCCGGCGGCCCTTCTCGACCAGCTCGACCTGGGAGCCGAGCGCCCTGAGCACCCCGGGCAGCACCCGGCGCACCGCGCTCAGCCCGGCGGCGGGCAGCGGCAGCCCGTACGTGACCTCGCCCAGGCCCCCGCTGGAGGTGCCGATCAGGGCCACGCCGAGCACGCGCTCCCGTACCAGCCCGGGGAACTGCTCGGCCAGCGCCATGATCGTCATACCGCCCATGGAGTGCCCGACGAGCACGAGGGGGCCCTCGGGCGCGGCCGCGTCGATGACGGCCTTCAGGTCGCGGCCGAGCTGCTCGATGGTCACCGGTTCGCCGTCGGCCTGGGCGAGACCGCGCGCGGAGCGGCCGTGGCTGCGCTGGTCCCAGTAGACGGAGCGGACCACGCCGCGCAGGGCGGCGCGCTGGAAGTGCCAGGAGTCCTGGCTGAGGCAGTAGCCGTGGCAGAACACGACGGTCGGCGCGGCCGCGGCCTTGCGGCGCAGCAGGCGGCCCCGGCTGCCCTTCTCCTCGGGCAGCTCGTCGGTCTCGTAGTAGATCTCGGTGGCGTCCTCGGCGCGGGTGGTCCCCTCGGTGCCGCGCAGGGACCCGTAGTCCCCGGCGGCGTCGAGCGCGAGGCGGGCCTTCATGCGCATGCCGCGGCCGACGGTGAGCCGCTCCATGGCGACTCCGGCCGCCGCGCCCGCCGCGATGACACCGATGGCGGCGCCGGCCCAGCCGGCCTTGCGCCAGTTCTCGCTCACGCCGTCGCCCACGCCGTCACCCACGCCCGTCCTCGCTCAGCCGTTGCGGTACACCCGGGGCACCCGGCCGCCGATACGGGTGACGATCTCATACGCGATGGTGTCGGCGGCCTGCGCCCAGTCCTCGGCGGTGGGTTCGCCGCCGTCGCCGGGGCCGAAGAGGACGGCCTCGTCCCCCGCCTCGACCAGGTCGTCGGGGCCGAGGTCGACGACGAACTGGTCCATCGCGACGCGCCCGGCGACGGTACGGACCTTGCCGCCGACCAGCACCGGCCCGCGGCCGGAGGCGTGGCGCGGGACGCCGTCGGCGTACCCGGCGGGGATCAGCGCGAGGCGCGTGTCCGCGGCGGTGACGTGGTGGTGCCCGTAGCTGACGCCGTGCCCGGCGGGGACGGCCTTGACCAGCGCCACGGAGGCCTTGAGGGTCATCGCCGGGCGCAGCCCGAGCTGGGCGGGCGTGCCGAGCTCGGGGGCGGGCGACACGCCGTAGACGGCGAGGCCGCAGCGGACGAGGTCGAAGTGGCTCTCGGGGAGGGTGAGGGTCGCGGGCGAGTTGGCGATGTGCCGGACCTCGGGCTCGACGCCCTCCTTCTCGGCGTACGCGAGCATGTCGCGGAACGCGGCGAGCTGGAGCGGGACGGAGGGGTGGCCGGGCTCGTCGGCGCAGGCGAAGTGCGACCAGAGGCCGGTGACCCGGACGGTTCCCTCGGCCTGGGCGGCGACGGCCGCGCCGACGAGCTCCGCCCAGTCGGCGGGCTGGCAGCCGGCCCGGCCGAGGCCGGTGTCGGCCTTGAGCTGGATCCGCGCGGTGCGGCCGGCGGCGCGGGCGGCGGCCCGTACCTCGTCGAGGGCCCACAGGGCGCTGACGGAGACGTCGATGCCGGCCTCGACGGCCTCCCGCCAGGGCCCGCCGGGGGTCCACAGCCAGCACATGAGGGGGGCGTCGATGCCGGCGGCGCGGAGCGCGAGGGCCTCCTGGGGCGTGGCGGTGCCGATCCACGCCGCGCCGGCGTCCAGGGCGGCGCGGGCGCAGGGGACGGCGCCGTGCCCGTAGCCGTCCGCCTTGACGACGGCCATGACCTGGGCGCGCGGCGCCCGCTCCCGCAGGGCGCGCACGTTCCCCCGTACGGCATCAAGATCGATCTCGGCGTACACGCGCGTCGCTGTCTCGTTCATCCCGCACAGTCTCTCAGAACGCCCGCCCCACCCCCTCCGTGGCTCGACGAGACCCCGTCAGGGGTGTTGGCGCCAGGCTTCCGGGAGGGAGTCGGCGATGTGCTGGGCCAGGAGGGGCGCTCCGGAGGCGGCTCGGCGGGCCGCCAGGCCGTGCAGGTACGCACCCACCGAGGCGGCGTCCAGCGCGTCCAGGCCCGCCGCCAGCAGGGACCCCGTGAGCCCCGAGAGGACGTCACCGCTGCCCGCGGTCGCCAGCCACGGCGTCCCCGTCGGGTTCACCCGTACCGGCCCCCCGGCGGCGGCCACCAGCGTCGTCGAGCCCTTCAGCAGCGCCACCGCCCCGTACTTCACGGCCAGCGCGCGGACCGACGTCAGCCGGGCGGCTTCCACCTCCTCCCGCGAAGCCCCCAGCAGCGCCGCCGCCTCCCCCGCGTGCGGGGTCAGCAGCGTCGGGGCCAGCCGGCCCCGCAGCACCTCCGGGTCCAGCCCGCGCAGCCCGTCCGCGTCGACCAGCACCGGCACCGGGTCCGCCAGGACCTCCGCGACCTCGGCGGCCCGGCCGGATCCCAGTCCCGGGCCGACCACCCACGCCTGCACCCGGCCCCGCCCGATCAGCGTCTCCGGGTACCGCGCGAGCACCGCGTCCGCCGCGGGCCCCACGTACCGCACCGCGCCCGCGCCGCCCCGCAGCGCCCCCGACACGGCCAGCACCGCCGCGCCCGGGTACTGCGACGACCCGGCGACGACCCCGACCACGCCCCGCCGGTACTTGTCGCTCGAAGCCGTCGGCACCGGCAGCAGCGCCGCCACCTCGGCGTCCTGCAGAGCCTCGGCCTCCGGTTCGGGCAGCGACAGCCCGATGTCCACCAGCCGCACCACCCCGGCCCGTGAGGCCCCGGGGTCGATGAGCAGCCCCGGCTTGTACGCCCCGAACGTCACCGTGACATCGGCCCGTACGGCCGCTCCCGCCACTTCCCCGGTGTCCGCGTCCACCCCGCTCGGCAGGTCCACGGCCACCACCACCGCCCCGGCCGGGATCCGCTCCACCAGGGCCGCCGCGGCCGGCCGCAGACCGCCCCGCCCGCCGATCCCGACGAGCCCGTCCAGCACCAGGTCGGCCCGGGCGGGAACGCCGTCCGCGAGCCGGCCGCCGGCCGCCAGCAGCGCCCGCAGCCCGCCCCCGTGGATCCGCTCCGGATCCATCGCCACCGCCGTCACCCCGGCCCCGCGCCGCGCGAGGCGCGCGCCCGCGTACAGGGCGTCGCCGCCGTTGTCCCCGGGGCCGACCAGCAGGACGACGCGCGCCCCGTACACCTTCCGCAGCAGCCCCGCGCACACGGCGGCCAGCCCGGCCGCGGCCCGCTGCATCAGGGCGCCCTCCGGCAGCCTGGCGATCAGCTCGCGCTCGGCGGCCCGTACGGTCTCCACGCTGTAAGCAGTACGCATGCCCCCCAGCCTGCCCGACGGACCTCCCCGCGACCCCTTGCCGCTCCCGCTCGGCCCCCTCGGCCCCCCTCGGCCCCCCTCGGAGCCTCGGCCCCCTCGGCTACCCCTCGGCGATCACCACGGCGGAGGCCACCCCCGCGTCGTGGCTCAGCGAGATGTGCCAGGACTTCACGCCCAGCGCCTGCGCCCGCCGCTCGACCGTCCCGGACACCCGCAGCCTCGGCTGCCCGCTCTCCTCGACGTACACCTCGGCGTCCGTCCACAGCAGCCCGGCGGGCGCGCCGAGCGCCTTGGCCAGGGCCTCCTTCGCCGCGAACCGGGCGGCGAGCGAGGCGACCCCGCGCCGCTCGCCGCTCGGCAGCGTCAACTCGGCGTCGATGAAGAGCCGCCCGGCCAGATGCGGCGTCCGCTCCAGCGCGGCGCCGAACCGCTCGATCTCGGCCACGTCAATCCCCACACCGATAATCACAACACCAGACCCCTGCCTGCTCCGCCGGCTACTCCACCGTCACCGATTTCGCGAGGTTACGCGGCTGGTCCACCTCGTTGCCCCGCGCCGTCGCCAGCTCGCACGCGAACACCTGCAACGGCACCGTCGCCACCAGCGGCTGGAGCAGCGTCGGCGTGGCCGGGATCCGGATCAGGTGGTCGGCGTACGGGACGACCGCCTCGTCGCCCTCCTCCGCGATCACGATGGTCCGCGCCCCGCGCGCCCGGATCTCCTGGATGTTCGAGACGATCTTGTCGTGCAGCACCGAGCGCCCGCGCGGCGACGGCACGACCACCACCACCGGCAGATCCTCCTCGATCAGCGCGATCGGCCCGTGCTTGAGCTCGCCCGCCGCGAAGCCCTCGGCGTGCATGTACGCCAGCTCCTTGAGCTTGAGCGCGCCCTCCAGCGCCACCGGGTACCCGACGTGCCGCCCCAGGAACAGCACCGTGTCCTTGTCCGCCAGCGACCGCGCCAGCGCCCGCACCGGCTCCATGGTCTCCAGTACGGTGTCCACCGCGCCGGCGATCTCCGACAGCTCCCGGATCACCGCCCCGATCTCGTCGCCCCACTTCGTACCCCGCACCTGCCCGAGGTACAGCGCGACCAGATAGCAGGCCACCAGTTGCGTCAGGAACGCCTTGGTCGAGGCGACGGCCACCTCCGGACCGGCGTGCGTGTACAGCACGGCGTCCGATTCGCGCGGGATCGTCGACCCGTTCGTATTGCAGACCGCCAGCACCCTGGCGCCCTGCTCGCGCGCGTGCCGCAGCGCCATCAGGGTGTCCATGGTCTCGCCGGACTGCGAGATCGCGATCACCAGCGTCCGCTGGTCCAGGATCGGGTCGCGGTAGCGGAACTCGCTCGCCAGCTCCGTCTCGCACGGGATGCGGGTCCAGTGCTCGATCGCCAGCTTCGCGATCATGCCCGCGTGGTACGCCGTACCGCACGCCACGATCACGACCTTGTCGACTTCCCGGAGCACCGAGGCGGGGATGCGCACCTCGTCCAGGGTCAGCGAGCCGTTCGCGTCGATCCTGCCCAGGAGGGTGTCGGCGACAGCCTTCGGCTGCTCGGCGATCTCCTTGAGCATGAAGTAGTCATATCCCCCCTTCTCGGCCGCCGAGGCGTCCCAGTCCACGTGGTACGCCCGCACGGTCGCCGGCGCACCGCCGAAGTCGGTCACCGTCACCCCCTCGCGGCGGAGCTCGACGACCTGGTCCTGCCCCAGCTCGATCGCGGACCGCGTGTGGGCGATGAAGGCGGCCACGTCCGAGGCGAGGAAGTTCTCGCCTTCTCCAACGCCCACCACCAGGGGCGAGTTCCGGCGGGCGCCGACCACCACGTCCGGCGCGTCGGCGTGCACCGCGACCAGCGTGAACGCGCCCTCCAGCCGCCGGCAGACCTGCCGCATGGCCTCCGCCAGGTCCCCGCAGTCCCCGAACCGCTCCGCCAGCAGGTGCGCCACGACCTCCGTGTCCGTCTCGGACTCCAGCCGGTGCCCGCGCTCGGCCAGCTCCTCGCGCAGCGCGGCGAAGTTCTCGATGATCCCGTTGTGGACGACGGCCACCCGCCCCGCGTTGTCGAGGTGGGGGTGCGCGTTGATGTCGGTGGGCCCGCCGTGGGTAGCCCACCGGGTGTGCCCGAGCCCCGCGGAGCCGGCCGGCAGCGGGTGCCCCACCAGCTCCTTCTCCAGATTGACCAGCTTGCCGGCCTTCTTGGCGGTGGCCAGCTCCCCGTCCGTGAGCACGGCGACCCCGGCCGAGTCGTAGCCGCGGTACTCCAGTCGCTTGAGTCCGGCGATGACCACATCGAGCGCCGACTGCGCTCCCACGTAACCCACAATTCCGCACATAGGCGGCAGGGTACGCCCCCGTCCGGCTCCTGCCAGGGACCTGAACAAGACGAAAACCCACGCCGGTGACCCCGCCCGTCACCCCGCCCCCGACGGCCCCGGCCCCCGTCCCCGACCCCGTACGTGACCGAGCCCACCACCCACAACCGGCCCCGAGCCCCGACAATGGCCCTGTGATCACTTCGCCGCCACGAAGCACGCCGGACAGCGCGATGGAGCGCCCCGACCGGACCGACCGGGCCGACCGCCCCCCGCGCCGGGCCGAGGTCTCGCCGTACGTCGACCTCACCCGGGCCGAGTGGAGCGCCCTGAGAGAGCGGACCCCGCTCCCCCTCACCGCCGACGAGGTCGAGCGGCTGCGCGGTCTCGGCGACGTCATCGACCTCGACGAGGTCCGGGACGTCTACCTCCCGCTCTCCCGCCTCCTCAACCTGTACGTGGGCGCCACCAGCCAGCTGCGCGGCACCCTGAACACCTTCCTCGGGGACGCCGGCAACGGCCACGGCGCCCAGCAGGGCACGCCCTTCGTCATAGGCGTCGCCGGGTCCGTCGCCGTCGGCAAGTCCACGGTGGCCCGTCTGCTCCAGGCCCTGCTCGCCCGCTGGCCCGAGCACCCCCGCGTCGAGCTCGTCACCACCGACGGCTTCCTCTACCCCATGAAGGAACTCCAGCGGCGCGGTCTGACCGCCCGCAAGGGCTTCCCCGAGTCGTACGACCGCCGCGCGCTGACCCGCTTCGTCGCCGACATCAAGGCCGGCAAGGACGAGGTCACGGCCCCCGTGTACTCGCACCTGATCTACGACATCGTCCCGGGCGAGCGGCTCGTCGTACGCCGCCCCGACATCCTCATCGTCGAGGGGCTCAACGTCCTCCAGCCGGCCCTGCCCGGCAAGGACGGCCGCACCCGCGTCGGCCTCGCCGACTACTTCGACTTCAGCGTGTACGTGGACGCCCGCCCCGAGGACATCGAGCGCTGGTACCTCAACCGGTTCCGCAAGCTCCGCGAGACCGCGTTCCAGAACCCGTTCTCCTACTTCCGCAAGTACACCCAGGTCTCCGAGGAGGAGGCCCTGGAGTACGCGCAGACCATGTGGCGCACGATCAACAAGCCCAACCTGCTGGAGAACGTCGCCCCCACCCGCGGCCGCGCCACCCTCGTCGTCCGCAAGGGCCCGGATCACAAGGTGCAGAAACTCAGCCTCCGCAAGCTCTGACCGATCGGCCCTTAGGGTGCGGGCATGCTGCACCTCCGGTTGATCGTCCCGCCCGACCGTACGCAGTCCGCGCTGTCGGCCATCGAGTCGACGGTCGGCACCACGCACGTCGTCGTGCTGCCCGGCGCCGCGCGCGACCCCGAGGGCGACCTCGTGCTCTGCGACGTCGCCCGGGAGGCCGGGGACGAGCTGCTGCGGGAGCTCCAGGGCCTGGGCATCGGGAAGGACGGCTCGATCGCCGTCGAGAACATCGACCTGTCCCTGTCCGAGCGGGCGGACGCGGCCGAGCGGGAGGCCCCCGGTGAGGCGGCCGACGCCGTCCTGTGGGAACAGCTGGCCGAGGCGACCCACGAGGAGTCCACGCTCTCCATCACCTACTGCGGGTTCATGATCCTCGCGACCATGATCGCGTCCTGTGGTGTGGTGCTCGACAACTCGATCCTGATCGTGGGCGCGATGGCCGTCGGCCCCGAGTTCGGCCCGCTGGCGGGGGTCTGCACGGGCATCGTCCGGTCCAAGCCGCGTCTCGCGCTGCGCTCCCTGACGGCCCTGCTGACCGGCTTCGCCGTGGGGATCGCCGCCACCACCGTGTTCAGCCTGGGAATGGACGCCATCGGGCAGTTCTCGCGGGAGATGCTGGACCAGCCCCGCCCGAACACGAACTTCATCTGGCAGCCGGACCCGCTGTCCTTCGTGGTGTCGCTGCTCGCGGGCATCGCCGGCACGCTCTCGCTGACCTCCGCGAAGTCCGGGGCGCTCGTCGGCGTGGCGATCTCCGTGACCACCGTCCCGGCCGCGGCGAACGCCGCCGTCGCCCTCAGCTACGGGGAGTTCGGCCAGATGTGGGGATCGCTGGAGCAGCTCCTGCTGAACCTGTGCGGCATCATGCTGGCCGGCGTGCTGACGCTGTACGCCCAGAAAGCACTGTGGCGGACCCAGCGAGGTCGCTGGATCCGCCGTTCCAAGGGGCTGAACCCCCCGGCAGCCTAGGCCCGTGTGGCTTTAGCCCAGCGCCGACTTCACGACGTCGGCGAGTCGGCCCGCCACCGCGCGGGCCTGCTCGATGTCGGCGGCCTCGACCATCACGCGCACCAGCGGCTCCGTACCCGACGGGCGCAGCAGCACCCGGCCGGTGGTGCCCAGCTCGCGCTCGGCCTCGGCGACGGCCGCGGCCAGCTCGGCGGAGGTGGACACGCGGGACTTGTCCACGTCCGGGACGTTGACCAGGACCTGCGGCAGCCGCTGCATGACGCCGGCCAGCTCGGCCAGGGAACGGCCGGTGGCCACGACGCGCGCCGCCAGCATCAGGCCGGTCAGAGTGCCGTCACCGGTGGTCGCGTGGTCGAGGATGATCACGTGGCCGGACTGCTCGCCGCCCAGCGCGTAGCCGTTCTCCTTCATCGACTCCAGCACGTAGCGGTCGCCGACACCGGTCTGCACGACCTGGATGCCCTCGCCCTCCATGGCCAGCTTGAAGCCCAGGTTCGACATCACGGTGCCGACCACCGTGTTGCCGCGCAGCTGGCCCGCCTCGCGCATGGCCAGCGCCAGCACCGCGAGGATCTGGTCGCCGTCGATCTCCTCGCCGGCGCCGTCGACCGCGAGGCAGCGGTCGGCGTCGCCGTCGTGCGCGATGCCGAAGTCGGCGCCGTGCTCGACGACGGCCGCCTTCAGCAGACCCAGGTGGGTGGAGCCGCACCCGTCGTTGATGTTCAGGCCGTCGGGCTCGGCACCGATGGTGACGACCTCGGCGCCGGCCCGGGCGAAGGCCTCGGGGGAGACGCGGGCGGCCGCGCCGTGCGCCTCGTCCAGGACGATCTTCAGCCCGTCGAGGCGGTTGGGCAGCACGCCGATGAGGTGGGCGACGTACTTGTCGAAGCCCTCGTCGTAGTCGGAGACCCGGCCGACGCCGGCGCCGGTGGGCCGGTCCCAGGGAGCGCCGGTGCGGTGCTGCTCGTAGGTCGACTCGATGCGGTCCTCCAGCTCGTCGGCGAGCTTGTGGCCGCCGCGCGCGAAGAACTTGATGCCGTTGTCGGGCATCGCGTTGTGGCTGGCGGAGAGCATCACGCCGAGGTCGGCGCCCAGCGCACCGGTGAGATACGCCACCGCCGGGGTGGGCAGCACACCGACGCGCAGGACGTCCACGCCCGCGCTCGCGAGGCCCGCGACGACCGCGGCCTCCAGGAACTCGCCGGAGGCCCGGGGGTCGCGGCCGACCACGGCCGTCGGCCGGTGGCCCGCGAACGTGCCCGCTTCGGCGAGTACGTGCGCAGCCGCCACGGAGAGGCCGAGCGCGAGCTCAGCCGTCAGATCCGCGTTGGCGACGCCTCGTACACCGTCCGTCCCGAAGAGTCGTCCCACTGTTGTCCTCCCGAGTTCACTGATTGTGTGTGACCGCTTGTGCCAGGTATTGCCGCTTGTGGCGGTAAACGAACCGCCCCGGCAGCACGGAGAGTGCTGCCGGGGCGGTTTCGTTGCTGAACAGCAGGCGCAGATTAACGCTTGCTGTACTGCGGAGCCTTACGGGCCTTCTTGAGACCGGCCTTCTTGCGCTCGACCGCACGGTCGTCGCGGGAAAGGAAGCCGGCCTTCTTCAGCGCCGGGCGGTTGTTGTCGACGTCCGCCTCGTTCAGCGCACGGGCCACGCCGAGGCGCAGGGCGCCGGCCTGGCCGGAGACGCCGCCACCCGCGATGCGCGCGATGACGTCGTAGCGGTTGTCGAGCTCAAGGAGCTTGAACGGCTCGTTGACTTCCTGCTGGTGCACCTTGTTGGGGAAGTAGTCCTCAAGGGTGCGACCGTTGATCTTCCACTTGCCGGTGCCCGGAACGATCCGGACGCGGGCGATGGCGTTCTTGCGACGGCCCAGGCCGGCGGCCGGCTGGGGGTCGCCGAAGCGACCGGCAAGGGACTCGGAGGTGTAGTCGCCCTCGACGACAACCTCAGACTCGGTGGTGTACTCCTCGACGCCCTCGAACTCTTCGACGGGGGTCTCGGCGGTGGTCTCGGCCACGATGCTCCTCAGAATTTTCTACGTCTTAGGGGGTGGCCGGAACTACTGCGCGACCTGGGTGATCTCGAACGGCACCGGCTGCTGGGCAGCGTGGGGGTGCTGGTCGCCCGAGTAGACCTTCAGCTTCGAGAGCATCTGACGGCCCAGGGTGTTCTTGGGGAGCATGCCCTTGATGGCCTTCTCGACGGCCTTCTCCGGGTTGTTCGCCAGGAGGTCGTCGTAGCGCACCGAACGGAGACCGCCCGGGTAGCCCGAGTGGCGGTACGCCATCTTCTGCGACGCCTTGTTGCCGGACAGGTGAACCTTGTCGGCGTTGACGATGATGACGAAGTCGCCCATGTCCATGTGGGGGGCGTAAGTCGGCTTGTGCTTGCCGCGCAGGAGGGCGGCGGCCTGGGTCGCCAGACGGCCGAGGACAACGTCCTGGGCGTCGATGACGAGCCACTGGCGCGAGATGTCGCCGGGCTTGGGGCTGAACGTACGCACGCGTATGCCTTCGCTTCTTCAGTGGTGGGTCATCCCCAGGGCGTGAGCCCGAAGGGACGGGTCCTGACAGGGTCACCACGGACGATCACGACAGCCCTCGTTCACATCGGGGACGCAACCCGCGTGTGAACTGCTGGTCATCGGTCCGGTGGACCGGCGCAAGGCCCTTTCACGTGAGAATGAGAAAGCCAATACGCATAACAAACCAGCAGGATACCCAAGCAGACCCATACGGGTCAAAACGCGGTCCGCGATGCCGATGCTGCTGGCGTCGCGGCGCACTCCGGTTCGGTCCTGGGTGGGGACCCCGCAGTTGTTACGGGCTCAAGGGTAACCCGGCCGGAGAGCAGTGCACGACGCGCCAGCAGAATCGCGAGCCCGCAGAGGGTCGCGCAGTCCTTGAACGCGCGCCGCTTGTGGGCCAGCTCCGAGGGCCACGGGAGCAGGACCACCTGCGGCGTCAGGGCCAGCCAGAACCAGGGCGAGCGGGGCATCGAGCCGGGCCGCACCCCCGAGGCCAGCAGCAGCGGCAGCACCACCAGGAGGTAGTGGTCGAAGGAGGGACGGGAGACCAGGAATGCGGCGAGCATCACCATGCAGGCCGTCTCCACCAGCCGCAGCTGCCCCTCGTCCGGCTCGTCCGACCGCCGCCAGCGCCGCCAGGCGCCCCACAGCCCGCCCGCGGCCCCCGCGAAGGCCACCGCGACCGCCACCGGCTCCGGCACCCCCAGCCGCGGCAGCACCGCGATCGGCGAGGCGTCCCAGGGCAGCGCGTACGCGTCCTGCCCGCCCAGCAGGAACGGCAGCGTCTTGGTGAAGAACAGCGTCGGGCTCGGCATCAGCAGCGCCCCGGCCAGCGACACCGCCACCGGCAGCAGCACCGCCGCCGCCAGCCCCCGCCACTGCCGGGCCAGTACGAAGAGCAGCCCGACCGGAACCAGCATCGGCTTGCAGGCGATCGCCAGCCCCACCACCAGCCCGGCGCCCACCCAGGACCTGCGGTGTGCGAGCAGCAGCGCCACGGGCAGGGCAGCCGCGGAGACGGCCGTCCAGTTCCCGATCAGCACGAGGTTCACGTACGGCTTGTAGGCGATCGCGAACAGCGCGAAACCCCCCACCGCGAAGCGGGACCGCAGCGGCACCGAGAACAGCCGCAGCGCCGCCCACCAGCCGACCGCCAGCAGCCCCGAGATCCCCACCGGCAGCAGCCAGCGCAGCACCGGCGTCGGCAGCAGCGCCTCCGGCACCGCCATGACCACGGCGCTCGGCAGGTACAGGAACCGCTTGTCCTCGTACGGGGAGGCGCCCGCGAGCAGCGCGTCGGCGGCCTTGACCACGAAGGCGTTGTCGGAGCCCCAGTTCCCGCGCAGGCTGGTGGAGACGCAGATGCCGAGGAGCACCGCGAGCGAGACGGCCTGCCAGGGCCGGGACGCGGGCCTCAGCAGCCAGGCGACGAGCCGCTCGCCCCGCTCCCCGGGCCCCCGCGCCCGGTCGCCGTCCCATCTCCTGAGCCAGGTGCCGGCCCTCAGCCCCACAACGCCTCCCCGTCGGTTCCGCCCGCCCCTAGGACCGCTCGCGCTCCACGCGCCGCTCGTCCCAGACCGGCTCCCGAGTCTCCCGCACCACCCCGTCCGAACCGAAGACCAGATAACGGTCAAATGTGCGGGCGAACCACCGGTCGTGCGTGACGCACAGCACAGTGCCGTCGTACGACTCCAGCCCGTCCTGCAGCGCCTCCGCCGACTCCAGGTCCAGGTTGTCCGTCGGCTCGTCCAGCAGCAGCGCCGTCGTCCCCGCCAGCTCCAGCAGCAGGATCTGGAAGCGCGCCTGCTGCCCGCCGGAGAGCTTCTCGAACGGCTGCTCCCCCTGGCGCTCCAGCTCGTAGCGCCGCAGGACGCCCATCGCCGCGCCCAGGGGCTTGGCGGCCTCCGTCCACAGGATGTCGACCAGCGTCCGGCCGAACAGCTCCGGATGCGCGTGGGTCTGCGCGAAGTGCCCCGGCAGCACACGGGCGCCCAGCTTCCACGTACCCGTGTGCTTGACGTCCTCGCCCGCCAGCAGCCGCAGGAAGTGCGACTTCCCGGAGCCGTTCGAGCCGAGCACCGCGACCCGCTCGCCGTAGAAGACCTCCAGCGAGAAGGGCTTCATCAGCCCCGTCAGCTCCAGGTTCTCCACGGTGAGCGCGCGCACGCCCGTACGCCCGCCCTTGAGCCGCATCCGGATGTCCTGCTCGCGCGGCGGCTCCGGCGGCGGACCGGCCTCCTCGAACTTCTGGAAGCGGGTCTGCATCGCCCGGTACCGCGAGGCCATGTCCGGGCTGCTCGCCGCCTGGTTGCGCAGCCGCAGCACCAGCGCCCGCAGGCGGGCGTGCTCCTCGTCCCAGCGCCGCTTGAGCTCCTCGAAGCGCGCGAAGCGCTCCTTGCGGGCGTCGTGGTACGTGTCGAAGCCCGCGCCGTGCACCCAGACGTCCGAGCCCGTCGGGCTCGCCTCCAGGCTGATGATCTTCTCGGCGGCCTGGGTCAGCAGCTCCCGGTCGTGCGAGACGAACAGCACCGTCTTGCGGGTGGCCTTCAGCTGCTCCTCCAGCCACCGCTTGCCCGGAACGTCCAGGTAGTTGTCCGGCTCGTCGAGCAGCAGCACCTCGTCCGGCCCGCGCAGCAGCGCCTCCAGCACGAGCCGCTTCTGCTCACCTCCCGAGAGCGTGCGCACCTCGCGGAACTGCGCGGTGTCGTACGGGATCGCCAGCGCGGCCATCGTGCAGACGTCCCACAGGGTCTCCGCCTCGTAGCCCTGTACGTCGGCCCAGTCGCTGAGCGCCTGCGCGTACGCCATCTGCGCGGCCTCGTCGTCCACCGTGAGGATCAGCTGCTCGGCCCGGTCCACGGCCTTCGCGGCCTCCCGGATCCGCGGCTGCGCCACCGACACCAGCAGGTCGCGCACGGTCGTCTCGTCCCGCACCGACCCCACGAACTGCGACATCACGCCGAGGCCGCCGGAGACGGTGATCCCGCCGCCGTGCGGCTGGAGCTCCCCGGAGATCATCTTCAGCAGGGTGGTCTTGCCGGCCCCGTTCGCCCCGACGAGGGCGACGACCGACCCCTCCCCCACCCGGAAGGAGACGTCGGGGAGCAGGACCCGCCCGTCGGGAAGGTAGTACTCCAGGTGGCTGGCTTCGAGATGTCCCATGCGGGGCATTCAACAGCCCCGCACCGGGCCCGCCCAAACGGATTGCCGCCGGCGGCCCCGCGCGGAACCGGTCAGCAGCAGCCGGCGGCCGGGAGGGTGCGCAGGTTGCGCGCCTCCTTGCTGCGCGCGGCGAGCAGCTCGTCCGCCGGGTAGCCGACCTCCTCCAGGGTGAGCCCGTGCGGCTTCACCACGTGCACCGAGGAGTCCCGTACGCCCGCGGCCAGCACCTGGCCGGGCCATTCGACGGGCCGGTGCCCGTCGCCGACGTGCAGCAGCGCGCCCACCAGCGAGCGGACCATGTTGTGGCAGAAGGCGTCGGCCCGCACGGTCGCGGTGACGATCCCGTCCTCGGCCCGCTCCCAGCTGAGCTGCTGGAGCGTACGGATCGTCGTGGCGCCCTCGCGCTTCTTGCAGTACGCGGCGAAGTCGTGCTCCCCGAGCAGCGCGGCGGCGGCCCGGTTCATGGCGTCGACGTCCAGCGGCCACTGGTGCCACAGCACGTGCCCGCGGCGCAGCGGGTCCACGCCGCCCTGGTGGTCGCCGACGCGGTAGGCGTAGCGGCGCCAGATGGCGGAGAACCGCGCGTTGAAGCCCTGGGGGGCCTCGGCGACCTTCCACACCCGTACGTCGTGGGGCAGCCGCCCGGCGAGCCGGCGCAGCAGCTTGTCGTGGTGCTCGGCCCACACCTCCTCGGCCACGTCGAACTGCGCGACCTGCCCGCGGGCGTGCACCCCGGCGTCGGTCCGCCCGGCCACGGTCAGCTCGACCGGGTCCGGCAGCCGCATCACGGTCGTCAGGGCGGACTCCAGCTCGCCCTGGACGGTCCGCAGCACGCGCTGCTTCGCCCAGCCGGAGAAGTCCTTCCCGTCGTACGACAGGTCCAGCCGCACCCGGACGTGCCCGGGCTCCACCTCGTCACTCACGCGACAGATCCTCTCAGACATGCAGAACGGGCCCGCCCCCCGCAAAGGGGGCGGGCCCGTTCAGAGCCGTTCGGCGTGATCCCGGAGGGATCAGGCCTCCTTGGTCTCCTCGGCGGCGGGAGCCTCGGTGGCCTCCGCCTCCTTGACCGCGCGCTTGGTGGCGGCCTCGGCCTCACCGGTGGCCTGCTGGGCGACCGTAAGGGCCTCGACCAGCTCGATCACGGCCATCGGGGCGTTGTCGCCACGACGGTTGCCGATCTTGGTGATGCGCGTGTAACCACCGGGGCGGTTCTCGTAACGCGGGGCGATCTCGGTGAACAGCGTGTGCACGATGCTCTTGTCCGTGATCGTCTGCAGAACGAGGCGACGGTTGTGGATGTCGCCCTTCTTCGCCTTGGTGATCAGACGCTCGGCGACCGGACGCAGGCGGCGGGCCTTGGCCTCGGTCGTCGTGATGCGGCCGTGCTCGAAGAGCGACTTCGCGAGGTTCGCGAGGAGGTGCTTCTCGTGCGCGGCGCTGCCGCCCAGACGGGCACCCTTTGCGGGACGCGGCATGGTGATACTCCTTCATATCTGCACCGGCCGTGTCAGGTACCGGTGTCAGTTCCCCCGGGGCGGACGCCGCGGGAAAGTTCTACGGGTGGTGCTTAGTACTGCTCGGTCTCGACGAAACCGGCGTCCGCGTCGTCGTCGGCGCCGAAGGCGTCGGCGGCGGCGGTCGGGTCGAACCCGGGCGGGCTGTCCTTGAGGGCCAGGCCCATGCCGGCGAGCTTCGCCTTGACCTCGTCGATCGACTTCGCACCGAAGTTGCGGATGTCGAGCAGGTCGGCCTCGGAGCGGGCCACGAGCTCACCCACGGAGTGGATGCCCTCGCGCTTGAGGCAGTTGTACGAGCGGACCGTGAGCTCCAGCTCCTCGATCGGCAGCGCCAGGTCGGCGGCCAGGGCCGCGTCCGTCGGCGAGGGGCCCATGTCGATGCCCTCGGCGTCGATGTTGAGCTCGCGCGCCAGGCCGAACAGCTCGACCAGGGTCTTGCCGGCGGACGCCATGGCGTCGCGCGGGCGCATGGCCTGCTTGGTCTCGACGTCGACGATCAGCTTGTCGAAGTCGGTGCGCTGCTCGACTCGGGTCGCCTCGACCTTGTAGGTGACCTTGAGGACCGGGCTGTAGATGGAGTCGATCGGGATGCGACCGATCTCCTGGCCCAGCTGCTTGTTCTGGACGGCGGAGACGTAGCCGCGACCGCGCTCGACGGTCAGCTCCATCTCCAGCTTGCCCTTGCCGTTGAGCGTGGCGAGGACCAGGTCCGGGTTGTGCACCTCGACACCGGCCGGGGGCGCGATGTCAGCAGCGGTGACCAGGCCGGGACCCTGCTTGCGCAGGTACATCACGACCGGCTCGTCGTGCTCCGAGGAGACGACCAGCTGCTTGATGTTGAGGATGATGTCGGTGACGTCTTCCTTGACGCCCGGCACGGTGGTGAACTCGTGCAGGACGCCGTCCACGCGGATGCTGGTGACAGCGGCACCCGGGATGGAGGACAGGAGGGTACGACGCAGCGAGTTGCCGAGGGTGTAGCCGAAGCCCGGCTCCAGCGGCTCGATCACGAACCGCGAGCGGTATTCGTCGACGACCTCTTCGGTCAGCGAAGGACGCTGAGCGATAAGCATGTCTGTGTTCCTTCAGTCGTGGACGCCCACTATTTGACGCCCGACGGGTAAAGCCAGGTACAGCAAGGGTACGGGCGGTACGTCCCCCCGAAAGGGTCCGTACCGCCCGGACACTCAAAGACGCACGGGCGTCGCTGCGTCAGACGCGGCGGCGCTTCGGCGGACGGCAGCCGTTGTGCGGGGTGGGGGTGACGTCCTGGATCGAGCCGACCTCCAGGCCAGTGGCCTGCAGGGAGCGGATCGCGGTCTCGCGGCCGGAGCCCGGACCCTTGACGAAGACGTCAACCTTGCGCATGCCGTGCTCCTGCGCGCGGCGGGCGGCCGACTCGGCGGCCATCTGCGCGGCGAAGGGGGTGGACTTGCGCGAGCCCTTGAAGCCGACGTGGCCGGCGGAGGCCCAGGAGATCACGTTGCCCGAGGGGTCGGTGATCGAAACGATGGTGTTGTTGAACGTGCTCTTGATGTGGGCGTGCCCGTGAGCGACGTTCTTCTTTTCCTTGCGGCGCACCTTCTTGGCAGCGCCCTGACGACCCTTGGGGGGCATCTAAATCTCCTACGGGAGGTGGTCGGTCCTACAGCGCAAGACCGCTGAACAGGACTACTTCTTGCCCGGCTTCTTCTTACCGGCGATCGCGCGACGCGGACCCTTGCGGGTACGAGCGTTCGTGCTGGTGCGCTGACCGTGCACCGGGAGGCCGCGACGGTGGCGGATACCCTGGTAGCACTGGATCTCGACCTTGCGGCGGATGTCGGCCTGGATCTCGCGGCGGAGGTCACCCTCGGTGCGGAGGTTGGCGTCCACGTACTCGCGGATCTTGACCAGGTCCTCTTCGGCCAGGTCACGAACGCGGGTGTCGGGGTTCACACCGGTGGCCGCAAGGATCTCCTTGGACCGGGTGCGACCGACACCGAAGACGTAGGTGAGTGCGATCTCCACGCGCTTTTCGCGCGGGATGTCAACACCGGAAACGCGTGCCATTCAATGGCTCCTGTGTGTTCGGGGGTCTTCAGCAGAACCGCCCCCGACCGCCGACCACTCCTGATGGGTGGTGGTACGCCCGGGTCCCCGGCCCCCGCCGGAGGTGCCGCCGGCCCCGTGAAGGGCTGGGCGGGTTCTGCGTATGTACGTTTTTCTTACGTCGCGCGAAGAACTGCGGAAGGCAGGTCGGTCGGCGTGCGTCAGCCCTGGCGCTGCTTGTGGCGCAGGTTGTCGCAGATGACCATGACCCGGCCGTGACGGCGGATCACCTTGCACTTGTCGCAGATCTTCTTGACGCTCGGCTTGACCTTCATGTTGGTGAGGTTCTCCGGGTCAGTGCCACCACCCGCGCCCGGACGAAAAGCCCGGACGGGAGCGAAGACAAGATCTACTTGTATCGGTAGACGATCCGGCCACGCGTCAGGTCGTACGGGGAAAGCTCCACCACGACCCGGTCATCGGGCAGGATTCGGATGTAGTGCATCCGCATCTTGCCGCTGATGTGCGCGAGGACCTTGTGACCGTTCTGGAGTTCCACCTTGAACATCGCGTTCGGGAGGGACTCGATCACGGTGCCCTCGATTTCGATGGCACCTTGCTTCTTGGCCACGCTTCGCCTTTCGAATCGGCTACCTTGATCAGCTCCCCGCTTCGCATGAAGACATGCGGGTGCAAAGGAGCCGACGAGTCAGTCTACGTCAGGGCACCCAGAAAGACGAATCCGGAAAGTTTGCCCCACAGACTAGATCATTAACCTGCGGCTCAGCCCAGCGGATCGGGCGCCGTCGTGACGCCGTAGGCCGCCAGGCGGGCCTTGCCGCAGTCCGGGCTGGTCAGCACGATCGGGCCCTCCTCGGTCAGCGCGATGGAGTGCTCCCAGTGCGAGGACCAGGTGCCGTCGGTCGTGATGACCGTCCAGTCGTCCGCCAGGACCTCCGTCTGGGCGGTGCCCAGGGAGACCATGGGCTCGATCGCCAGGCAGACGCCCGGGACCAGCTTGATGCCCTTGCCCCGCTTGCGCGAGACGTAGTTCAGCAGGTGGGGGTCCATGTGCATCTCGGAACCGATGCCGTGGCCGCCGTAGTCCTCGATGATCCCGTACTTGCCGGTCGCGGGACGCGGCTGCCGGCGGATGTAGCCCTCGATCGCCTTGGAGATGTCCACGAGGCGGTTGCCGAGCTTCATGGCGGCGATGCCGGCCCACATCGACTCCTCGGTCACCCGGGACAGCTCGACGAGCTCAGGCGCGTGCCCCGTGCCCACGAAGGCCGTGTACGCCGCGTCGCCGTGCCAGCCGTCCACGATCGCGCCGGCGTCGATCGAGATGACGTCGCCGTCCTTGAGGACCGTCTTGTCGTCCGGGATGCCGTGGACGACGACCTCGTTCACCGAGGTGCAGATGGTCGCGGGGAAACCGCCGTACCCGAGGAAGTTCGACTTCGCGCCGGCGTCGGCGATGACCTTGCGGGCCACCATGTCCAGATCCCGCGTCGTGGCGCCCGGAACGGCCGCCTCACGAGTCGCCGCGTGGATCGCGGCGACGACCAGCCCCGCCTCGCGCATCTTCGCGATCTGCTCGGGGGTCTTGATCTGGACCATGGAGAGTGCCTTCCACCTTTGAATCGGGTCTTTTCAACAGTACGGCCGCGATGCCCTGGGGACACCGCGGCCGTACCTGCACAACGAGGGGACTACTTCTTGAGGGCGTCCATCGCGCGCTGCGTGACGTCCGCGACCTCACCGAGGGCCGGGATGGTCACCAGCAGGCCCTGGGCCTTGTAGTAGTCGATGATCGGCTCGGTCTGCGTGTGGTAGACGTCCAGCCGGTTGCGGACGGTCTCCTCCGAGTCGTCACCGCGCTGGTAGAGCTCGCCACCGCAGGTGTCGCAGACGCCCTCGGTCTTCGGCGCCGCGTACGTGACGTGGAAGACGTGCGAGGAGTCGTTGCGGCAGACCCGGCGGCCGGCGATCCGCTTGACGACCTCGTCCTCCTCGACCTCCAGGTCGAGGACCGCGTCCAGCTTCAGGTCCCCGGCCTTGAGGTAGGCGTCGAGGGCCTCGGCCTGCGAGACGTTGCGGGGGAAGCCGTCGAGCAGGAAGCCGCCCGCGGCGTCGGCCTGCTCCATGCGGTCCTGAGCCATGGCGATGGTGATCTCGTCGGGGACCAGCTGGCCCGCCTCCATGATCGCCTTCGCCTTGCGGCCGAGCTCCGTGCCCTTGCTGATGTTGGCGCGGAAGAGGTCGCCCGTGGAGATGTGCGGGATCGACAGGTTCTTGGCAAGGAACGCGGCCTGCGTTCCCTTGCCCGCACCGGGAGGTCCGACGAGGACGATTCGCATCAGCGGAGGAACCCTTCGTAATTGCGCTGCTGGAGCTGGCTCTCGATCTGCTTCACGGTCTCCAGACCGACACCCACGATGATGAGGATGCTCGTCCCGCCGAACGGGAAGTTCTGGTTCGCGCCGAAGCCCGCCAACGCCATCGTCGGCACAAGAGCGATGAGACCCAGGTACAGCGACCCCGGCCAGGTGATCCGGTTGAGTACGTAGCTGAGGTACTCGGCGGTGGGTCGGCCGGCGCGGATGCCCGGGATGAACCCACCATACTTCTTCATGTTGTCTGCAACTTCCTCGGGGTTGAACGAGATCGCCACGTAGAAGAACGCGAAGAAAACGATCAGGAGGAAGTAGGCGGCGATGTAGTAAGGGTGGTCGCCCTTGACGAAGTGCTTGCTGATCCACGTCGCCCAGCCGGCGGTCGAACCGCTGAACTGAACGATCAGCGCCGGGATGTACAGCAGCGACGAGGCGAAGATGACCGGGATGACACCCGCCTGGTTGACCTTGAGCGGGATGTAGGTCGAGGTACCGCCGTAGGCCCTGCGGCCGATCATGCGCTTCGCGTACTGGACCGGGATCCGGCGCTGCGCCTGCTCGACGAAGACCACGAGGGCGACCATCGCGAGACCGACGAGGATGACCACGCCGAACTCGACCCAGCCGCCCGCGATCTTGCCCTGGACCTTGATCCCCCACAGCGCGCTGACGAAGCCGGCGGCGATGGAGATGAACATGAGGATCGACATGCCGTTGCCGATGCCGCGGTCGGTCACGAGCTCACCGAGCCACATGACGACGCAGGTGCCGGCGGTCATCGTGATGACCATGACGACAGTGGTGAAGATCGACCGGTCCGGGACGATCTGGCTGGCGACCTGGCAGCCCTGGAACAGGGCGCCGCTGCGGGCGGTGGCCACGAGGCCGGTGCCCTGCAGGATCGCGAGCGCGACCGTCAGATAGCGCGTGTACTGAGTGATCTTCGCCGTGCCGGACTGACCCTCTTTTTTGAGGTTCTCCAGCTTCGGGATGACCACGGTCAGCAGCTGCAGGATGATGCTCGCCGTGATGTACGGCATGATGCCGAGCGCGAAGATCGTGATCTGCAGCAGCGCACCGCCGCTGAACAGGTTGACCAGGCCGAACAGCCCGTTGCTGTTCCCCGGCTGGTCGACACAGATCTGAACGTTCTTGTAGCTCACGCCGGGTACCGGGATGTGGGACCCGAGCCTGAACAGCACGATGATGCCGAGCGTGAAGAGCAGCTTCTTGCGCAGGTCAGGCGTCTTGAACGCCTGGGCGAACGCGGTGAGCACGGTGCCTCCTGCGACCCCCGCGCTACTGCGTCAGAGGTGACGGTCTGAGGGATCGACGAATACGTACAAGCAAAGGTGCAGGCCACCTTACCGGCGACAGTGCCCCCCGTGGAACGACCAACCGGGGATGCCCCATATGTGAGGCATCCCCGGTTGGGTTTCAGCTATTAATCACCGAGTTTCGTCTTAGACGAGCTCAGTGACGGTGCCGCCGGCAGCGGCAATCTTCTCCTTGGCGGAAGCGGAGACGGCGTCAACCGAAACCTGCAGCGCCACGGAGAGCTCGCCCTGGCCCAGGACCTTGACGAGGCTGTTCTTGCGCACCGCGCCCTTGGCGACCAGGTCGGCCACCGTGACCTCTCCACCCTCGGGGTAGAGAGCGCCGAGCTTGTCCAGGTTGACAACCTGGAACTCGGTGCGGAAGGGGTTCTTGAAGCCCTTGAGCTTCGGCAGACGCATGTGGAGGGGCATCTGCCCACCCTCGAAGCGCTGCGGGATCTGGTAACGGGCCTTCTGGCCCTTCGTACCACGACCGGCCGTCTTACCCTTCGACGCCTCACCACGACCGACACGGGTCTTCGCGGTCTTGGCGCCGGGGGCGGGACGGAGGTTGTGGGCCTTCAGCGGGCTGTTCTCAGCCATGATTAGTCAACCTCCTCAACCGTCACGAGGTGGCGGACGGTGTGAACCATTCCGCGGAACTCGGGGCGGTCCTCCTTGACGACGACGTCGTTCAGGCGCTTGAGCCCGAGCGAACGCAGCGTGTCGCGGTGGTTCTGCTTGCTGCCGATGTACGACTTCGTCTGCGTGATCTTGAGGCGAGCCATTACGCACCCGCCCCGGCACGTGCACGAAGGAGAGCCGCGGGGGCGACGTCCTCGAGGGGCAGACCACGGCGAGCCGCGATCTCCTCGGGACGCTGCAGGCCCTTGAGGGCCGCCACGGTCGCGTGCACGATGTTGATCGCGTTGGAAGAGCCGAGCGACTTCGACAGGATGTCGTGAACGCCGGCGCACTCCAGAACGGCGCGCACCGGGCCACCGGCGATAACACCGGTACCGGGGGCGGCCGGCTTCAGCAGCACGACGCCCGCGGCACGCTCGCCCGTGATCGGGTGAGGGATGGTGCCCTGGATGCGCGGAACCTTGAAGAAGGACTTCTTGGCTTCCTCGACACCCTTGGCAATGGCCGCGGGAACTTCCTTGGCCTTGCCGTAACCGACACCTACAGTGCCGTCACCGTCGCCCACCACGACCAGCGCGGTGAAGCTGAAGCGGCGACCACCCTTGACAACCTTGGCAACGCGGTTGATCGCGACAACGCGCTCAACGTAAGCGGTCTTCTCGGCGGCAGGGCCACCGTCGCGACCCTTCCGGTCCCGCCGCTCGCCGCCACCGGCACCGCTTCCGCGGCGCTGGGGTCCAGCCATTGGATTACCTCTCTCTGTTACGTCCGTGAGTCCCGGAACCGGGGCTTAGAACTTCAGCCCGGCTTCGCGGGCGGCGTCAGCCAGAGCGGCAATGCGCCCGGCGTATCGGTTGCCACCGCGGTCAAAGACAACGGTCTCGACGCCGGCAGCCTTCGCACGCTCGGCCACGAGCGCGCCGACGGCCTGGGCCTGGGCGCTCTTGTCGCCTTCGCCACCGCGGATCGAGGTGTCCAGGGTCGACGCGGACGCCAGGGTGTGACCCTGGAGGTCGTCGATGACCTGAGCAACGATGTTGCGGTTGGAACGCGTCACGACGAGGCGCGGACGCTCCGCCGTACCCGACACGTTCTTGCGAATGCGGATGTGGCGGCGAGCCTTGGCAGCGCGCTTGTACGCGTCGCCCTTGGCGATCTTCACACCGTATGCCATGGCTACTTACCAGCCTTTCCGACCTTGCGGCGGATGACTTCGCCGGCGTACTTGACACCCTTGGCCTTGTACGGGTCGGGCTTCCGCAGCTTGCGGATGTTGGCGGCGACCTCGCCGACCTTCTGCTTGTCGATGCCCTCGACCGAGAACTTGGTGGGCGACTCGACCTTGAAGGAGATGCCCTCGGGCGCCTCGATCAGGATCGGGTGGCTGTAACCAAGCTGGAACTCCAGGTCGGAGCCCTTCGCGGCGACGCGGTAACCGACACCGCTGATCTCGAGAGCCTTGACGTACCCCGTGGTCACACCGGTGATCATGTTCGCCACCAGCGTGCGGGACAGGCCGTGCAGGGCCTTGTTCTGACGCTCGTCGTTCGGGCGGGTGACGTTCAGAACGCCGTCCTCACCCTTGACGATCTCGATCGGCGCCTTGACGGTGTGCGACAGGGAACCCTTGGGGCCCTTCACAGCGACCGTCTGGCCGTCGATGGTGACGTCCACACCGGCGGGAACCTGGATGGGGAGCTTGCCGATTCGCGACATTGCTTTTCCTCCGTTCCCGACTACCAGACGTAGGCGAGGACTTCCCCACCTACGCCCTTCTTGCCTGCCTGCTGGCCGGTCAGGAGACCGTGGGACGTGGAGATGATCGCCACGCCCAGGCCGCCGAGGACCTTCGGCAGGTTGGTGGACTTTGCGTACACGCGCAGACCGGGCTTCGAGATCCGCTTGATGCCCGCGATGGAGCGCTCACGGTTCGGCCCGAACTTCAGCTCGAGGACGAGGTTCTTGCCGACCTCGGCGTCCTCGACCTTCCAGCCGGTGATGAAACCCTCCTGCTTGAGGATCTCCGCGATGTGCGACTTGATCTTGCTGTGCGGCATCACGACGGAGTCGTGGTACGCCGAGTTAGCGTTACGCAGACGGGTCAGCATGTCTGCGATCGGGTCAGTCATGGTCATGAAGTGGCCTTCGGCCTCTCTCGCCGGGGTTTCCTGTATGCGCCATCCCTCTCCCCACTCTGTGGCGGGACGGGTGCGGTGCGGGGACCTACGGCGTAGTAAGTCGTTATGGACGGCGGACGCCCAACCCCACAAGCCTACGGCATGCGGAGCAGGGCACCCACCGACCAGATGCTTACCGAGAGTGCCTGGAAGTTCCCAAGTCCTTGCGGACGAGAGGGAATTACCAGGAGCTCTTGGTCACGCCCGGCAGCTCGCCACGGTGAGCCATCTCACGAAGGCAGACGCGGCACAGGCCGAACTTGCGGTACACGGAGTGGGGACGACCGCAGCGCTGGCAGCGGGTGTACGCACGCACACCGAACTTGGGCTTGCGGGCAGCCTTCGCGATGAGAGCCTTCTTCGCCATCTCGCTTACGCCTCCTTGAAGGGGAAGCCGAGGTGACGAAGGAGCGCGCGGCCCTCAGCGTCGTTGGTCGCCGTGGTGACCACGGTGATGTCCATACCCCGGGTACGGTCGATCTTGTCCTGGTCGATCTCGTGGAACATGACCTGCTCCGTGAGACCGAAGGTGTAGTTGCCACGGCCGTCGAACTGCTTCGGCGACAGACCGCGGAAGTCACGGATACGCGGCAGCGCGAGCGACAGCGTACGGTCCAGGAACTCCCACATGCGGTCACCACGGAGGGTGACGTGGCAGCCGATCGGCTGACCCTCGCGCAGCTTGAACTGCGCGATGGACTTGCGGGCCTTCGTGACGGCCGGCTTCTGACCGGTGATCGTCGTCAGGTCCTTGATGGCGCCGTCGATCAGCTTGGAGTCGCGGGCGGCGTCGCCCACACCCATGTTGACGACGATCTTCACGAGGCCGGGGATCTGCATGACGTTCTCGTACGAGAACTCCTCACGCAGCTTGCCGGTGATGTCCTCGCGGTACTTCGTCTTGAGACGCGGAGTGGTAGCCATCAGATGTCCTCACCCGTCCGCTTGGCAACGCGGATCTTGTTGCCCTCGTCGTCGAAGCGGAAACCGACGCGGGTAACGACCTTCTGGCCGTCCTTCTCCACAACCAGCTGAACGTTGCTGACGTGGATCGGGGCCTCGACGATCACGATGCCGCCGGCCTGCGAACCACCAGCGGTCTGACCGGCCTTGGTGTGCTTCTTGACCCGGTTGACACCCTCGACGAGGACGCGGTTCTCAGTAGGGATGGCCATGATGACCTTGCCCTGCTTGCCCTTGTCCTTACCGGTGATGACCTGAACCAGGTCGCCCTTCTTGATCTTCATGCTTACAGCACCTCCGGCGCGAGCGAGATGATCTTCATGAACTTCTTCTCGCGCAGCTCACGGCCCACGGGGCCGAAGATACGGGTGCCACGAGGGTCGCCGTCGTTCTTGAGAATGACAGCGGCGTTCTCGTCGAAGCGGATGTACGAGCCGTCCTGGCGGCGGCGTTCCTTGACGGTGCGAACGATGACCGCCTTGACGACGTCACCCTTCTTCACGTTGCCACCGGGGATCGCGTCCTTGACGGTGGCGACGATGACGTCACCGATGCCCGCGTAGCGGCGACCCGAACCACCGAGAACACGGATGCAAAGGATTTCCTTCGCACCAGTGTTGTCGGCGATACGCAGTCGCGACTCCTGCTGGATCACGTGTGTATCTCCTGTTTGTCTGCCGGTTCCCGGCGGGGGTTTCACTCCGAGGAGCTACCGCCCCCACCGAGCCTGGCGGAACGAACCTGAGGGGCCCCTGAACTTGTTGTCCAGGGCCTCAGATAATTACTTGGCCTTCTCGAGGATCTCGACGATGCGCCAGCGCTTGCTCGCCGACAGCGGACGCGTCTCCATGATGAGGACGCGGTCGCCGACGCCGGCAGCGTTCTGCTCGTCGTGAGCCTTGAGCTTGTTCGTACGGCGGATGACCTTGCCGTACAGGGCGTGCTTCACGCGGTCCTCGACGGCGACGACGACGGTCTTGTCCATCTTGTCGCTGACGACCAGACCCTCACGGGTCTTGCGGAAACCGCGCTGCTCAGTGGTCTCAGTCACGTTCTTCTCGCTCATCAGGCGCTCTCCACCGTCTCGATACCGAGCTCACGCTCGTGCATCAGGGTGTAGATGCGAGCGATGTCCTTACGGACGGACTTGAGCCGGCCGTTGTTCTCCAGCTGGCCCGTGGCCGCCTGGAAGCGCAGCTTGAACAGCTCTTCCTTGGCCTCGCGCAGCTTGCCAACGAGCTCCTCGTTGCCGAGCTCACGCAGCTCGGACGCCTTGGTTCCCGTCGCCATCACGACTCACCTGCCTCGCGCCGAACAATCCGGCACTTCATCGGAAGCTTGTGAGCAGCGCGGGTGAGCGCCTCACGAGCAATCTTCTCGTTCGGGTAGGACAGCTCGAACATGACCCGGCCCGGGTGCACGTTGGCGATCCACCACTCAGGAGAACCCTTACCGGAACCCATGCGGGTCTCGGCAGGCTTCTTCGTCAGCGGGCGGTCCGGGTAGATGTTGATCCAGACCTTGCCGCCACGCTTGATGTGGCGGGTCATCGCAATACGAGCCGCCTCGATCTGGCGGTTCGTCACGTACGCCGGGGTCAGCGCCTGGATGCCGTACTCGCCGAACGTGACCTCAGTACCGCCCTTGGCCATACCACTGCGCTTCGGGTGGTGCTGCTTGCGGTGCTTGACCCTACGAGGGATCAGCATGTCGGTCAGGCCTCCGTTCCGGTGCTCTCGGCCGGAGCGGCGGCGGGAGCGTCGGCCTTGGGGGCCTCGGCACCAGCAGCCTGCTGCGGCTTGCGGCCACCACGGCCGCCGCGCTCGCCACCACGGCCACCACGGCCGGCGGGACGGTCGCCAGCGCCCTGCGCGCCACGGGCCGGGCGGTTACCCGCACGGGCCGCAGCGTTCTCGGCGCGAACCTCGGCGATGTTCTTGACGTCGCCCTTGTAGATCCAGACCTTCACACCGATACGGCCGAAGGTGGTCTTGGCCTCGAAGAAGCCGTAGTCCACGTTCGCGCGCAGCGTGTGCAGCGGCACACGACCCTCGCGGTAGAACTCGGAGCGGGACATCTCGGCGCCGCCGAGACGGCCGCCACACTGGATCTTGATGCCCTTGGCGCCGGCCTTCATCGTGCCCTGCATGCTCTTACGCATGGCGCGACGGAAGGAGACGCGGGAGGAAAGCTGCTCGGCAACGGCCTGGGCAACCAGCTGAGCGTCAAGCTCGGGGTTCTTGACCTCGAGGATGTTCAGCTGGACCTGCTTGCCCGTGAGCTTCTCGAGGTCACCGCGGATGCGGTCGGCCTCGGCGCCACGGCGGCCGATGACGATGCCCGGACGAGCGGTGTGGATGTCCACACGCACGCGGTCACGGGTGCGCTCGATCTCAACCTTCGAGATGCCGGCGCGCTCCATGCCGGACGTCATCATCCGACGGATGGCGACGTCTTCCTTGACGTAGTCCTTGTACAGCTTGTCGGCGTACCAACGCGACTTGAAGTCGGTGGTGATGCCGAGCCGGAACCCGTGCGGGTTTACCTTCTGGCCCATTACCGGGAACCTTCCTTGCTGCTGACGACCACGGTGATGTGGCTGGTCCGCTTGCGGATCCGGTAGGCACGGCCCTGCGCACGCGGACGGAACCGCTTCAGGGTCGGGCCCTCGTCCACGAACGCCTCGCTGATGACCAGCGTGGAGGCGTCCGGGTGGTTGTAGTTGTGTGCGGCGTTGGCAATGGCGCTGTCCAGCACCTTGCCAACCGGCACGCTCGCGGCCTGCGGGGCGAAACGCAGGACCGCCTGAGCCTCCGTGGCATCCATGCCACGGATAAGGTCCACCACTCGGCGGGCCTTCATGGGCGTGACGCGGATGTACCGCGCCTGGGCCCTGGCTTCCATGGTTGTCCCTTCGGTGTAAGTCATAGTCGTAACCACCCCGCCTTTAGCGGCGCTTCGACTTCCGGTCGTCCTTGACGTGGCCGCGGAAGGTGC
The DNA here is from genome assembly GCF_014650555.1 of Streptomyces goshikiensis. Lineage (GTDB taxonomy): Bacteria > Actinomycetota > Actinomycetes > Streptomycetales > Streptomycetaceae > Streptomyces > Streptomyces goshikiensis. The sequence continues at coordinate 985,833 of NZ_BMVE01000001.1, forward strand.
GAGTCGGCGAGAACTCGCCGAGCTTGTGGCCGACCATCGACTCGGTGACGAACACCGGGACGTGGGTCTTGCCGTTGTGCACCGCGATGGTGTGACCCAGCATGCTGGGGATGATCATCGAGCGACGGGACCAGGTCTTGATGACGTTCTTGGTGCCGGCTTCGTTCTGGACGTCCACCTTCTTTACGAGGTGGTCGTCGACGAAGGGCCCCTTCTTGAGACTGCGCGGCATCTAAACCCGCTCCTAGCGCTTCTTGTTCGTCTTGCGGCGGCGGACGATGTACTTGCTCGAAGCCTTCTTCGGCGAGCGAGTACGACCCTCCTTCTGACCCCACGGGGAGACCGGGTGGCGACCACCACTGGTCTTGCCCTCACCACCACCGTGCGGGTGGTCAACCGGGTTCATCGCGACACCGCGGACGGAGGGGCGAACGCCCTTCCAGCGCATACGGCCGGCCTTGCCCCAGTTGATGTTCGACTGCTCGGCGTTGCCGACCTCGCCGACCGTGGCGCGGCAGCGGGCGTCGACGAGACGGATCTCGCCGGACGGCATGCGGAGGTGGGCCATGGTGCCCTCCTTCGCGAGCAGCTGCACCGAGGCACCAGCCGAGCGGGCGAACTTCGCGCCGCCACCGGGACGGAGCTCGATCGCGTGGATCGTGGTACCGACCGGGATGTTGCGGAGCGCCAGGTTGTTACCGGGCTTGATGTCGGCCGTCGGGCCGTTCTCAATCCGGTCGCCCTGCTTCAGAGCCTTCGGCGCGATGATGTAGCGCTTCTCGCCGTCCGCGTAGTGCAGGAGCGCGATGCGCGCGGTGCGGTTGGGGTCGTACTCGATGTGCGCGACCTTGGCCGGCACGCCGTCCTTGTCGTGACGACGGAAGTCGATCACGCGGTAGGCGCGCTTGTGACCGCCACCCTGGTGGCGAACAGTGATCCGACCGGTGTTGTTACGGCCGCCCTTGCTGTGCAGCGGGCGAACCAGCGACTTCTCCGGCGTGGACCGCGTGATCTCGACAAAGTCGGCGACGCTGGAGCCACGACGGCCCGGGGTCGTCGGCTTGTACTTGCGGATACCCATTTCTCAGTCCTCGTCCGATTCCGGACGACTAGACCTCCGTTAGGAGGCCTGGCCGCCGAAGATGTCGATTCGGTCGCCCTCAGCGAGGGTCACGATGGCGCGCTTGGTGTTCGCACGCTTGCCGAAACCGGTCTTGGTGCGCTTGCGCTTACCCTGACGGTTGATCGTGTTGACCCCGGTGACCTTGACCGAGAAGACCGCCTCGACGGCCTGCTTGATCTGGGTCTTGTTGGCGCCGGGCGCGACGATGAACGTGTACTTGTTCTCGTCCAGCAGCGCGTAGCTCTTCTCCGAGACAACCGGCTTGATCAGCAGGTCGCGCGGGTCAGTGAAGGTCTTGCTGGTAACGGTCGCCTCAGACATCAGGCGTCGCTCCCTTCGGTCTCATCGGCCTTGGGGCCAGACACGAAGGACTCAAGCGCGGCCTGAGTGAAGACCACGTCGTCAGAGACGATCACGTCGTACGTGTTCAGCTGGCCCGGCTCCAGGATGTGGACCTGGGGCAGGTTGCGGGCGGACAGCCACGCGGCCTCGTCGGCGCGCTCGACGACCAGGAGCACGTTCTTGCGCTCCGAGATCTTGCCGAACAGCGTCTTGGCGGCCTTCGTGGAGGCGGCACCCTCGACCACGCCGGTGACGACGTGGATGCGGGAGTGACGCGCACGGTCCGAGAGGGCACCGCGGAGGGCGGCGACCTTCATCTTCTTCGGGGTCCGCTGGGAGTAGTCACGCGGCTGCGGGCCGTGGACGACGCCACCGCCGACGAACTGCGGAGCGCGGGTCGAACCCTGACGGGCGCGGCCGGTGCCCTTCTGGCGGTACGGCTTGCGGCCACCACCACGGACTTCGCCACGACGCTTGGTCTTGTGCGTGCCCTGACGGGCAGCGGCCAGCTGAGCGACAACGACCTGGTGGATCAGCGGAACGCTGGTCTTCGCGTCGAAGATCTCCGCGGGGAGCTCGACGGTACCGGCCTTGTCGCCTGCCGGCGAAAGGATGTCAATGGTGCTCATTACCTCAAGCCCCCTTGGCCGCGGTACGGACCAGGACGAGGCCGCCGTTCGGACCGGGGACCGCGCCCTTGATGAGCAGCAGACCCTTCTCCGCGTCAACCGCGTGGATGGTCAGGTTCTGGGTGGTGACGCGCTCGTTGCCCATGCGACCGGCCATGCGCATGCCCTTGAAGACACGCCCAGGGGTGGCGCAGCCACCGATCGAACCGGGGGAGCGGTGCTTGCGCTGCACACCGTGACCGGCGCCGAGGCCCCGGAAGTTGTGCCGCTTCATGACACCGGCGAAGCCCTTGCCCTTGCTGTTGCCCGTGACGTCAACCTTGACGCCGGACTCGAACACCTGGGCGGTGATCTCCTGGCCGAGCGTGTACTCGCTGGCGTCGGAGGTGCGGAGCTCCACCAGGTGGCGGCGCGGGGTGACGTCGGCCTTGGCGAAGTGGCCCTTGAGGGGCTTGTTCACCTTGCGCGGGTCGATCTCGCCGAAGGCGATCTGGACCGACTCGTAGCCGTCGATGTCGTTCGTACGGACCTGGGTAACGACGCAGGGTCCGGCCTTGACCACGGTGACCGGGACGACACGGTTGTTCTCGTCCCAGACCTGGGTCATGCCGAGCTTCTCGCCCAGGACGCCCTTGATCTGCTTTGCCATCTTCTCGACGCCTCTCAGAGCTTGATCTCGATGTCAACGCCGGCCGGAAGGTCCAGGCGCATCAGCGAGTCAACGGTCTTGGGGGTCGGGTCGAGGATGTCGATCAGGCGCTTGTGCGTGCGCATCTCGAAGTGCTCGCGCGAGTCCTTGTACTTGTGCGGCGACTTGATGACGCAGTACACGTTCTTCTCAGTGGGCAGCGGCACCGGGCCCGCGACCGACGCACCAGTGCGCGTCACCGTCTCGACGATCTTCTTCGCCGAGGAGTCGATGACCTCGTGGTCGTAGGCCTTGAGCCGGATGCGGATCTTCTGTCCCGCCATGGCTACTCCGTAGTCCTGTCTGTTGTGGAAACGCTCTGGCACCCGGGCGGCTGTGGATCTCTCCACCGCTTCCCTCCGACCCACGCGGTCGGGCGTGTCGCACACCCTCTACAGAAAATCCCCATACGGAAATTTCCCTCATCAAGGGGGTGCGGTCCCAAAGACCGCGGTTCGGGGGAGAAACACCCACCGGGTTCCTGGCCGGCACCGTGCTGACACTTCCCAGAAGATTCCCGTACGTCCGCTTCCATTGCTGCCCCGAGGGACAGATAGAGGCGACGAGTACTGTGGGACTCGCTTCCGGTCCTCCCGGCGGGAGGCGCGCAGCATCGGCACTCAACCGAGCAACTTGAGTAGTCTGCCATACGACACACGTACTGCGCCAATCGGGCGGAAGAGAATACCCCGCCGCGCGGACACGTCAAACTGCGCCACGCAACGGGGCTTCCCTGGTCAGAACCTTGTGATCTCTCCGCATTCGCCGGTTTCGGACCCTTCCACGTTCCTGCTCCGGTCGTACGGGTCGAGCGGCGCGCCCGAGGGCGCCACCTCGTCCGGGCCGTCCGTCGGGAAGCTCGGATGCAGGTAGCCGTCGTGGACGCCGCACCGGGCGTTGCCGTACTCGTGCGCGGAGTTCCCCAGCTGAAGGGTGCCCTTCGTGGTCTCCTGCCAGCGCTCCGGATCCCGCAGGTACAGCTCGAACTGGCGCCGCACGATGGTCCGCGTCACCTCTTCGGAACCGGGCGCCGCCTTCGTCAGGGCGTAGGTGAAGGTGTAGTCCAGGCTCACCTTCACCTCTCCGGGCCTGCTCGCCTCGAAGGTCATCCGCCCGCGCGTCTTGACCACGTCCGTCGCGAGCCGGACCTCGGCCGCCGGGAAGCGGCTGACCAGCCAGAGCGGGTCCTCCTCCGCGGTCGGCCGGGCCAGCGCCTTCTCCAGCAGGCGCCGGTCCCGCTCCCCCTGCGGTTCGAGCAGCGCCAGCACCGCCTCGGGCCGCTCTCCGCGCAGTACCGCGGGGTCCAGGTTGGCCGCGACCAGGAGCCGCTTCGCCTGGTCGAGCGCCTGCGCGACCTGCTCCTTCGACATCCCGCCGGCCGCCGTGGCGGGCGGCACCTCGATCCCGGCGGCGCCGTCGGCCCACTGGAGGGCCGGGGAGCCCCGGAAGGGCTCCTTCAGGGTCGGCCGGTCCGGCTGCCCGGCCGCCGGGGCCGCGGTCGGGCGTACGGACTCCACGGGCAGCACGGGGGCGTTCCGCGCGTCCTCGCGGGCCTGCGTCTTCCCCGTGATCCGGTCGATCACCAGCTCGGGCCGCAGCGCGACCAGGGCCAGCCCGGCGACGAGCACGATGGCCCCCGCGGCCTTCAGGCGCCGCTTGCCGCTCCCCCGGCCCTGCGCCTCCTGCCAGGCGGGCCCGGTGCGCCACCCGGGCGGCTGGGCCGGCTGCGGCGTCCGCGCGCGCCCGATCCGCCCCCGCCCGAACCGCCCCTGCTCGGCCCGCCGGCGCTCCTCGTCCTCGCGCCGCAGCCGCTCGGTCACCATCCGCGCCCGCGCGGACGGCTCCTTGGGGGCGTTGCCGTCCTGCCGCTCGATCTCCTCGCGGAAGCGGTCCCATTCCGCGTCCGATATCCCCGGACCGTCGTCGCCTTGCCGACCCATGCTTCCCCACCCCTGAAACGTTCCTGCCCAGACGTTTCGGAGCCTCTCACAGGCCCCTCGCCGGGTACGACGAAGGGCCCCTCCCCCGCCGCCGAGGCGACAAGGGAGGGGCCCTTCTGTCAAACATGGTGCCCGCTCGCGCGAGCTACCAGGTCAGAGCACGAAATTACTTCGTGATCTTGGTGACCTGGCCGGCGCCCACGGTACGACCACCCTCACGGATGGCGAACTTCAGGCCCTCCTCCATGGCGACCGGCTGGATCAGCGCGACCGTCATCTCGGTGTTGTCGCCCGGCATGACCATCTCCGTGCCGGCCGGCAGGGTGACGACACCCGTGACGTCCGTGGTACGGAAGTAGAACTGCGGACGGTAGTTGTTGAAGAAGGGGGTGTGACGGCCACCCTCGTCCTTCGACAGGATGTAGGCCTGGGCCTCGAACTCGGTGTGCGGCGTGACCGAACCGGGCTTGATGATGACCTGGCCGCGCTCGACGTCCTCGCGCTTGATGCCACGGAGGAGCAGACCGACGTTCTCACCGGCCTGGCCCTCGTCGAGCAGCTTGCGGAACATCTCGATGCCGGTGACCGTGGTGGTGGTCTTGGCTTCCTTGATGCCGATGATGTCCACGGTCTCGTTGACCTTCAGGACACCACGCTCGATACGGCCGGTGACGACCGTACCGCGACCGGTGATCGTGAAGACGTCCTCGACGGGCATGAGGAACGGCTTCTCGGTGTCACGCGGCGGCGTGGGGATGTGCTCGTCGACGGCCTTCATGAGGCCGAGGAGCTTCTCGCCCCACTCCTTGTCGCCCTCGAGCGCCTTGAGCGCCGAGACCTGGACGACCGGCAGGTCGTCGCCGGGGAACTCGTACTCGGAGAGGAGCTCACGGACCTCGAGCTCGACGAGCTCCAGGATCTCCTCGTCGTCCACCATGTCGGCCTTGTTCAGGGCGACGACGATGTACGGAACGCCGACCTGGCGGGCCAGGAGCACGTGCTCCTTGGTCTGCGGCATCGGGCCGTCGGTGGCGGCGACCACGAGGATGGCGCCGTCCATCTGCGCGGCACCCGTGATCATGTTCTTGATGTAGTCAGCGTGACCCGGGCAGTCGACGTGGGCGTAGTGACGCGCCTCGGTCTGGTACTCGACGTGCGCGATGGAGATGGTGATACCGCGCTGGCGCTCCTCAGGAGCCTTGTCGATCTGGTCGAAGGCCGAGGCCTCGTTCAGGTCCGGGTACGCGTCGTGCAGCACCTTGGTAATGGCGGCCGTGAGGGTCGTCTTACCGTGGTCAATGTGACCGATGGTGCCGATGTTGACGTGCGGCTTAGTCCGCTCGAACTTCGCCTTCGCCACGGGGTCCTCCTGGAGAGTGGTTCTGTACGCCTTACTCATCGGCGCCAGGTGATCTTTGCTGGAAAGCCGGTCCCTCCGGGGCAACGGAGGGTTACTCCTGTTGCCCCAGAGGCTCCGGTGACAAGCCTAAAGCGTGTACTCGGAAGAGTTACTCGCCCTTGGCCTTCGCGATGATCTCCTCGGCGACGTTCCGGGGAACCTCGGCGTAGGAGTCGAACTGCATCGAGTAGCTGGCGCGACCCGAGGTCTTGCTGCGGAGGTCTCCGACGTAGCCGAACATCTCCGAAAGGGGCACGAGGCCCTTCACGACGCGAGCACCGTGACGCTCCTCCATGGCCTGGATCTGGCCACGGCGGGAGTTGATGTCACCGATGACGTCACCCATGTAGTCCTCGGGCGTGGTGACCTCAACGGCCATCATCGGCTCCATGAGCACGGGGGACGCCTTGCGCGCGGCCTCCTTGAAGGCCTGCGAACCGGCGATCTTGAACGCGAGCTCGGAGGAGTCGACCTCGTGGTAGCCACCGTCGAGAAGCGTGACGCGAACGCCCGTCATCTCGTAGCCGGCCAGGATGCCGAACTGCATGGCCTCCTGCGCACCGGCGTCGACCGAAGGGATGTACTCCTTCGGCACGCGGCCACCGGTGACCTTGTTCACGAACTCGTACGCCGGACCGTCGGCCTCGGTGATGGGCTCGATCGCGATCTGCACCTTGGCGAACTGACCGGTACCACCGGTCTGCTTCTTGTGGGTGTAGTCGTGACGCTCCACGGTCCCGCGGATCGTCTCGCGGTACGCGACCTGCGGCTTGCCGACGTTGGCCTCGACCTTGAACTCGCGCTTCATACGGTCGACCAGCACCTCAAGGTGCAGCTCGCCCATACCGCCGAGGATGGTCTGGCCCGTCTCCTCGTCCGAGTGAACGTGGAAGGAGGGGTCCTCCTCCGCCAGGCGCTGGATGGCGACACCCAGCTTCTCCTGGTCACCCTTGGACTTGGGCTCGATGGCGACCTGGATGACCGGAGCCGGGAAGTCCATGGACTCCAGGATCACGGGCTGCTTGTCGTCACACAGCGTCTCACCGGTGGTGGTCTGCTTCAGGCCCATGACGGCGACGATGTCACCGGCGCCCACCGCGGCGATCTCTTCACGCTTGTTGGCGTGCATGCGGTAGATCTTGCCGATGCGCTCCTTCTTGCCCTTGACGGAGTTCAGCACCGAGGTGCCGGCCTCCAGGCGGCCCGAGTAAACCCGGACGAAGGTGAGCTTACCGAGGTGCGGGTCGCTCATGATCTTGAACGCCAGCGCCGCGAGGGGCTCCTCGTCGGACGGCTTGCGCTTCACGACCACGTCGGCGTCGCGGACGTCGTGGCCCTCGATGGCCTCGATGTCCAGCGGCGACGGCAGGTAGCGGACGACGGCGTCGAGCAGGGGCTGAACGCCCTTGTTCTTGAACGCCGTGCCACAGAACACCGCGGTGATCGTGGGCTCGCCCTTGCCCTTGCCGGAGTTCAGGATGATCCGACGGACGGCGGCGTGCAGCTGCTCCACGGACGGCTCGTCGCCGTTCAGGAAGAGCTCCATGATCTCGTCGTCGTTCTCGGCGACGGTCTCGACCAGCTTGCCGCGCCACTCTTCAGCGGCCTCGGTGTGCGTGGCCGGGATGTCGACGATGTCGTACATCTCGCCCTTGGTCGCCTCGGCGGACCAGACGAACGCCTTCATGGTGACCAGGTCGACAACGCCCTGGAAGTCCATCTCGGCACCGATGGGGAGCTGCATGACGATCGGAACCGCACCGAGGCGGTCCTTGATCATGTCGACGCAGCGGTGGAACTCGGCGCCGGTGCGGTCCAGCTTGTTGACGAAGCAGATGCGGGGCACGCCGTAACGGTCGGCCTGACGCCAGACCGTCTCGGACTGCGGCTCCACACCGGCGACACCGTCGAAGACGGTGACGGCGCCGTCGAGGACGCGGAGCGAACGCTCCACCTCGACGGTGAAGTCGACGTGACCCGGGGTGTCGATGATGTTGATGGTGTGGTCAACGTCTTCGAGGGGCCAGTGGCAGGTCGTCGCGGCAGACGTGATGGTGATACCACGCTCCTGCTCCTGCTCCATCCAGTCCATCGTGGCAGCGCCGTCGTGGACCTCACCGATCTTGTACGACACACCGGTGTAGAACAGGATGCGCTCGGTGGTGGTCGTCTTGCCCGCGTCGATGTGGGCCATGATCCCGATGTTGCGAACCTTGGCCAGGTCAAGCGAAGTGGTAGCCATAAGGCTTCGGTCTTCTCTCGGTCTCGATGTGGGGTGGGACTACCAGCGGTAGTGCGCGAAGGCCTTGTTGGACTCGGCCATCTTGTGCGTGTCCTCGCGCTTCTTGACGGCAGCGCCAAGACCGTTGGAGGCGTCGAGCAGCTCGTTCATGAGGCGCTCGGTCATGGTCTTCTCACGACGGGCGCGGGAGTAGCCCACGAGCCAGCGGAGGGCCAGGGTCGACTGGCGACCCGGCTTGACCTCGACGGGGACCTGGTAGGTCGCGCCACCGACACGGCGGGACTTGACCTCAAGCGACGGCTTGACGTTCTCCAGCGCGCGCTTCAGCGTGATGACCGGGTCGTTGCCGGTCTTCTCGCGGAGGCCTTCCATGGCGCCGTAAACGATGCGCTCGGCGGTGGAGCGCTTGCCGTTCAGGAGGATCTTGTTGATGAGCGACGTCACCAGAGGAGATGCGTAGACCGGGTCGATGATGACCGGGCGCTTCGGGGCGGGGCCCTTACGAGGCATTCTTACTTCTCCTTCTTGGCGCCGTAGCGGCTGCGGGCCTGCTTGCGGTTCTTGACAGCCTGGGTGTCAAGCGCACCGCGGATGATCTTGTAACGAACACCCGGCAGGTCCTTCACACGGCCACCACGCACGAGCACGATCGAGTGCTCCTGCAGGTTGTGCCCCTCACCCGGAATGTAGGCCGTGACCTCGATACCGGAGGTCAGACGCACACGCGCGACCTTACGGAGGGCCGAGTTCGGCTTCTTCGGGGTGGTCGTGAACACACGCGTGCAGACGCCACGACGCTGGGGCGAAGCCTCAAGCGCGGGGGTCTTGGTCTTCTCGACCTTGTCCTGCCGGCCCTTCCGGACCAGCTGCTGGATCGTAGGCACTACTTCTCCGGTTTCTGTGTGCCGTGTAGTGAAACTAACCTGGAACATTTGCCGACCCACGCGGTCGGGTGTGTCGGATCCGGCGGACCTCCGCGCAAGCACGGAAACGCATGGATCGCGGTGGCGGTTCGACTCGCGTGCGGTTGATGGACACGCACGGGAGCCCAGGCACACCCCAGGCACAAGGTCTGAGCGTACCTACCGCATCCACTCCGGTCAAAACAAAAGCCCTTCCGCACCGGCCGCCCCGGACCCGCCGCGCGCCCACAGGCCGGGCGCCGCACGGCCGACGCCCCCGCGCCACACCCGGGCGGCAGTCCGGATGTGCGGAAGTCGTTCGGATGTGGTACGGACACCCGCGCGAGCGACACCGTCCGACCCGCGCCGGAGCGGCCCCGGGATCTACACTGCCTCAGCGATTCATCCCGAACGGCACTTCTCACCAGGGAGCGGGACATTGGGGACGGTCACCTCGGGCAGCCCGGATCCGGTGACGGCGGGGAGCCCCCCGGCCCCCGACCCCGGCCCCGGCGGGCGCCGGCTCCCCCTGCCGGCCCGGCTCGCCGGGCTGTACGGGCCCCTGCTCGCCTTCGTGATCACCTCGGGCGCCTTCTGCGCGGCCTGGGCCCTCCGCGGCGCCTACCCCTTCGGGCCCGCCGGCCGGGCGGTCAACGACCAGGCCAACCAGTACGTGCCCTTCCACCGCGGGCTGTGGGACCTGGTCCACGGCCGGGCCGCCGGTGACCTGCTCTTCACCTGGCGCGGCGGCTTCGGCCAGCAGTTCCTGGCCGACTACCACACCTACCTCGGCAACCCCTTCTCCTGGCTCGCCGTGCTGGTCCCGCGCGGCCACGTGGACCTGGCCGTCTTCGTGGTCACCCCGCTGACCATGGGCACCGCCGCCGCGCTGATGACCGGCTACCTCGGCATGCTCCAGCCCGGCCCCTGGTGGCAGCGCGGAACCCTCGGCGCCTGCTACGGGCTGTGCGGCTGGGCCCTCAGCGACGCCTCGTACATCCCGATGTGGCTGTGGGGCCTGGTCGCGCTGCCGCTGCTGGGGATCGCCGTCGAGTGGTGCCTGGAGGGCCGCCGCTGGCCGGGCGCGACCCTGCTGGTGGCGCTCGCCTGGTCCGGCAACTTCTACACCGCGATGATGGCGACGACGGCCGCCTGCCTGCTGCTGGGGATCCGGCTGCTCACCCGCGAGATGACCGGCCGGGAGCGGCTGCGGGCCCTGGGGCGGGCCGCCGGCGCCGCCGCGACGGGCATCGCGCTCACCCTCCCCCTCCTCCTGCCGGCGTTCCTCTCCAGCGGGGCCGCGCAGCCCACCCGGGCGGCCGCCTTCGAGCCGGTGCGGCTGGACGCGTTCCTCGCGGGGATGCTCCCGGCCACCCACCTGTGGGGCGGCCGGCCCCGCCTGTACGTGGCCTCGCTGGGCCTGATCCTCGCGGGAACCTTCGTGCTCAACACGGCGATCGCCCGCCGGACCCGGCTGGTGTGGACGGGTGCGACGCTGCTGGTGCTGGCCTCGTTCCAGTTCCCGCCGACGCAGTACGCCTGGCACGGGTTCGCCGTCCCGAACGGCAATCCGTACCGGGAGACCTTCGTCTTCAGCGCGATGGTGGTGATCCTCGCCTGGCTGGCGCTGGCGCACCGCCCCCGTCCGCTCCACTTGGCGCTGTCGGCGGCGCTGCTGGTGGCGGCGGCCTTCGCGCTCCGCGGCGCCGACGACTTCGGCGGCTGGACCTGGCCCGCCGTACTGGCCGGCGGGGCGCTGTCGCTGCTGGCCCTCACCCTGCCGGGGCTGGGCCGGGGGCGGGGGCGGCGCGTGCTGGTCCCGGTGGCGGCCGTGCTGATGGCCGGGGTCGTCTTCGCCGAGTCCACCGCGGCGGCCGCGGGCGCCGACGCCCGGCGGGCCCGCGAGCGCTGGGCGGCGCCCGCCGTCACGTCGAGCGCCTCGATCACCCGGCACTACGAGGCCGTCCGGGGCGTGGACGACTGGCCCGCCCACCGGACGGATTCGGGCGCGCCGCAAACCTCGTACAACGACGCCCTGGCGCTCGGCGCGGAGGGGCCGCAGTACTACAGCAGCTACCTGCCGCAGGCCACGTACCGGGCCCTGGAGCCGCTGGGATACGGCTTCAAGAACGACGGCCGGACCTTCTTCGGCGCCGACAACCCGGTGCTCGACGCGATCTTCTCGATCGGCGCGCGGGTCCGCCCGGGAGCCGTCCCGGGCACGTGGACCGCGGCGCGCTTCCCCGCGCCGCCGCTGGTCACGGTCCGCTCCGCCCCGTACACGTCCCCGAACCCGGCCGACAGCGTCTACGCCCGCCAGGAGAACGTCCTGGGCGCCACCGTCTACCGGGTCCCGCCGGTCGGCGTCGGCGGCTCCGCCACCGCGCGGACGTACGAGGCCGACTGCGCGCCGGGCTCCGAGGCGTACTGGTACTCCCCCGCGCTCTACGGCACCGCCGTCTCGGGCGGCACCCGGCGCCGCCTGGAGGGCCGCGTGAGCGGTGTCGTGCCCCTGGGCCCGGTGCCCGCCTCCGGCCGGATCTCCGTCGCCGTCCGCACCCGCGCGGCCGGGGCCACCGCCGGGGAGCACCCCGTCGGCTGCCTGGACCGCACCCGCCTCGACGCGGCGGTCCGCCGGCTCACCGCCACCGGCGCCACCTCGGTCCGCGCCGGCGGCCACACCATCGAGGCCACCCTCCCGCCGGGCGCGACGGGCACGGCCGTGTTCGCCGTGACGGCCGCCCCCGGCTGGCACTGCTCGGCCCCGCCGCTCCCCTTCCACGGCCTGCTCGCCCTCCCCGTCCCCCGCGACGGCGCCCCCCTGTCCTGCGCCTTCACCCCGAAGGGCCTGGCCCCGGGCCTCGCCGCCGGGGCCCTGGCCCTCCTCACCCTCACCGCGGCCACCCTCACCCCCCACCTCCGCCGCCGCCGCGCGGTCCGGCGGGGGTAATTCGTCCGTTTCCGGGCCGCCCCAACCCGGTGTTCAGTACATTGACCGCCTTGATCAACGGGGCGGGGGCGGGCGGCAGATGATCCTGGAACACCTGGCGGACGGCGGCGACGGCGGGCTCGACGACCGGGTCCCCTTCCTCGCCCGGCTCGAAGACGTGGACGGCGCCGAGTTACGCGCGCTGGGCCACGAGCTCGTCTATCCGCCCCGCACCGCGCTGCTGCACCAGCACGAGCCCACGGCCCACGTGATGCTGCTCCTGCACGGCTGGACCAAGGTCACCGCCGCCTACTCCAACGGCTACCAGGCCCTGCTGGCCCTGCGCGGCCCCGGCGACATCGTCGGTGAGTCCGCCGCGCTGACCCGCCGTCCCCGCTCCGCGAGCGTCACCTCGCTCGAACGCGTCCGCGCGCTGGTCATCGAGCACGAGACCTTCCGCGCCTTCCTCGCCCGCTGCCCCGACGCCGCCCTGCAACTCCTCGCCCTCACCGCCGACCGCCAGCGCGCGGGAGACCGGCGGCGCCTGGAGTTCGCCGCGCTGAGCGTGCGCGAACGGCTCGCCGTACTGCTGCTGGAGCTGGCGCAGCTGCACGGCCGGCGCACGGCGGAGGGGCTGGAGGTGGCCGTGCCGCTGACCAAGCAGGAACTGGCCGGGGCCGTGGGCGCCTCCCGGGAGATGGTCCAGCGCCAGCTCAAGGACCTGCGGGACCGCGGGGTGGTCAGTACGGGCCGGCGCGCGCTGGTGATCGTACGGCCGGACGTGCTGCACCGGATCGCCCGGTCACAGCCCCCGACGCCCTGACCCCGCCCCTTCAGTGCACCCGGTCACACTCCGGGTGCGTCATCCGCCCTCACGGCCGCGGCACGCACCGGTGCACGCTCCTGGCATGCCTCAGACAGCACCCCTGCCCCGCACCATGCTCCTCATCGACACCGAGCGCTTCAGCGACCGGGACGACGTCCAGCAGGCGCTCCTGCGCCGGATGCTCTTCAGCCTCGTCGACCGGGTCCTACTCACGGCCGGCGTCGACCAGACCATGCGGCTGCGCGCCGACCGCGGCGACGCCGTCATGGAACTGATCGACCCCGCCGTCCCCCTCACCACCCTGCTCCGGGCGCTGCTCACGGACCTCCCGGCGGAGCTGCGCGCGATGAACCGGATGGCCGCCAGCTCCACCCAGCTGCGGCTGCGCGCGGTCCTGGCCGGCGGGTACGTCGCCATCGACGAGTACGACGGCTGGGTGGGGACGGACCTCAACGACGCCTGCCGCCTCCTCGACGCCGACCCGCTGCGGGCCGCACTGCGCGAGCGCGCGGGCGACTTCGTCCTGTGCGTCTCCGAATCCGTCCACGCGGGCATCGTGCGCCACCAGCACACCGGCATCCCGGCCGAGGAGTTCACCCACATCACGGTCCCCACCAAGAACGGCCCCCTCCCGGCCTGGCTCCACGGCCCGCTCCCCACCCTCGCGAACCCCTCCGCCACGCCCCCGCCCGCCGACCCGACCCCCGCGTCCCCGGCGCCCGCCCCGGCAACCCGGCCCGCCGGAGCCGCCGCGGCAGGCGGAATCGAGTTCCACGGGACCAACCACGGCGCGATCGCCAACCAGATCACGGGCGGCATCACCTTCGGGACCCCGGGCGAGCGCCGATGAGTGACCAGCCGCCGCCGGACGCGTCGGCCGAGGCCGCCGGCCCCGCGCAGGAGAAGGCCGCGGCGGAACCCGAGCAGCCGGCTCAGGAACCCTGGGCGGCCCGCCGGGACCTGGACGCGCACACCCCTCCCTCGATGGTCTTCGACGGCATCAACCGGGGCGTCACCGCTCATCAGGTCATCGGCGACATCATCTCGGGCGGCAAGACCGAGATCCACTACGAGTTCGGCGGCTTCGGCGGCGGCCAGGTCTCCGGCGAGATCCCGGCCGGGACTCTGGAACGGCTGGCGGATTCGTTCGTCTGTGAGGGGACCGCCTTCGGATCCTTGCTGGAGCGGCTGCGCCACGAGCACGTCCTGGTCCTGACCGGCGCCCCCTTCACGGGCCGCCGCACCGCCGCCCTGATGCTGCTCCACCGCCTCGGGGCCACCCCGGTCCACGCCATGGACCGCGAGGTGACACCGAGCGAACTCAGCCGGAGGTTCGTCTCCACGGGAGAGGCCCACGGCCACGTGCTGTGCGATCTGGAGCCCTCACGGGAGCAGCCGCTGCGCGAGGCCCACCTGCTCGCCCTGCGCGGGCAGCTGCGGGAGCAGAACGCCTACCTCGTGATCACGACGGGTCACAGCCCGTACATCGAGGACACCGTCCGTCTCGCCGACTGGCAGGCTCCCGCACCGGAGACCGTTCTCTCCACGCTCCTGCACCGGCATCTCGGCCGGGCCGAGGCGCAAGAGCTGCTGGCCCGGCCCGCGGTCACCGAGTTCCTCTCGCGCGGGCACCAGATCCGCGAGGTCGTGGGCTACGCCGCCGTGCTCCTGCGCGCCGACGAGACCGAGATGGAGCAGTACTCGCTGGTCACCCTGGAGCGTCAGGTCCAGGAGTGGTTCGAGGAGGCCGACAACAGGCTCCATCTGCGGGAGAAGGCCTTCCTGATCGCGCTGGCCGCGTTCGACAACGGGCCGTACGCGCTGACCGCCGAGCTCAGCGACACCCTCTACTCGGCGCTGCTCAGGACCGGCGACGACCGGTTCCAGAAGGCCATCCCGGTCTTCGGCACCCACATCGCCAAACGGCTCCAGATCGCGCGGGCCCGGCGCTACACCGCGGACGAGCAGACCGAATGGGGCCCGGTCACCCAGCTCAAGGCGGCCTTCCTCGACGACCGGGTGGCGCCGATCCTGCTCCGCGAGGTCTGGACCGGTCACCCGGCGGCCCGGCCCGCCCTGATCACCTGGCTCGACGGTCTCGCCGCCGATGGCCGGCCTTTCGTACGGACCCGGGCGGCGGCCACCGTGGCCGTCCTCGCCTTCACCGACCTTCCCTCCACCATGGCGTTGATCCTGGAGCGCTGGGCGCGTGCGAAGGAGTCCCGGCGCCAGCTCACCGCGGTGAGCGCCCTCGCCCTCTCCCACCGGATCGGCGCACCGAACATCCCGCGGATCATCAACGGCTGGAGCGCCGACGGCCAGGATCCCAAACGCTGCTGGGTCGCGGTCCGCGCCCTGGGCCTGATCGGCCCCGAGCGCCCGGCCGAAGCCCTGGCCGCCCTGCGCGTACAAGCACGTCACCAGTACGAGAAGAAGCTCGCCCAGCCCAGGATCGGGGTGGGTGACCAGCAGGTCACCGCGGAACTCCCGCAATCCGTCGCCCTGTTGTTGCTCTCGTCCGCCGCCGGGGCCGCGCTCGCCGAGCTGCTGCCCACCCTGGAAGGGCACCCCTCCGCCCGGGCGCTGGCCCTGGACGGCTTCCTCACCGCCTGCGAGCGTCCCGCTCCCGCCTCCGCCCCTCCCCTGCTCGCGGGGTACGCCGGGGCACCGGCCGCCTTCGGAGGCATCCCACGGCTGCTGAGCGCCGCCCTGAACGACCGTTCGTTCAACGAGCGCGCGGAGGCGGTGCTGCGGGCCTGGGTCCGGGCCGCCGACTCCGACGCGGGCACGGCGGGCGCCCTGGCCGCCCTGCTCCCCGCGCTCGTCACGGGCACCCGTGACGCGGCCCGGCTCGACCACCTCCTCGACACGGTGCCGGGTCTCGACGGAAAGCCCGGACCCGCCGTCGCCGGCCGGCTGCGCGCCACGCTCGCCGCCCATCCCGCCGCTCCTCTCGCCCACGTCTGACAGGAGGCCCGCTCATGGACAGCCCTCTGTACCGTTCCGCCGACTGGGATCAGCACGCCGACCGGCACACCCGGCTGATCGACCCGGTCATCACCGTCCGCCAGATCGGGCGGCTCGGCCTGCCGGGCAGGCCGCCCACCCGTATCGATCACGCCTTGGTGTACACCACCGCCCGGGGCGGCCACGAGGTCTTCCTGCCACCGCTGCGGCCCCGCCGCCTCCGACGCCGCTACACCGCCGTCTACGAGGTGGACATGGGCATCCACCCGGCGCAGGCCCGGATGGCGCTGCCCAGCGACAACGACGCGCACGAGTTCGAGGCGAGCGTCGAGTTCAACTGGCAGGTCACCGACCCGGCCCGCTTCGTCCGCAGCGGGCACCGCGACGTGCCCCGGCTGCTCCTGGGCGAAGTGGAGCACGTGGCCCGGCACGCCACCCGGCGGTTCCCGATCGCCGACAGCGCGGCCGCCGAGGCCGAACTGATCGCCGTCGTCCGTCAGGGGAAGCCGTTGGGCGAGGACGCGGGCCTGCACGTCTCCTGGACGGCACGGCTGCGCCGCGACGAGACCAGCATCGCGCACGCCCGGCGACTGCAGGCCATCGAGCACACGGCCACGGAAGAGATCCACACGGAGCGGTACGGGTATCAGGCCGATCAGGAGAAGGCGGCGCGGGCCGGTGCCCAGCACCGCCAGCGCCTGGAGCTCCAGAAGTACGAGGCCGAGCGGATCGCCTTCTACCAGGAGTACTTGACCCGCGGCGGGGTCGACGCGTGGGCCATGCACCTGGTCCAGCACCCGGAGGACTCCGCGAAGGCCCTGGGCAGCCTCCGCGAGGACCAGCGGGAACGGCTCCGCGCGCAGATGAACCTGATCAAGGAGCTGCTGACCAAGGCGGGTACGGAGCCCTTCGAGCTGGAGGGACCGCGGCGTCTCGCGATCGACGCCTTCAACGCGGTCTTCGGGCAGCACGTCCCGGGGGATCCGGGCGGCGCGGATCCGGCCGCCGTGGCGGAGGATCCGGAGCCGGCCGCCGCCCCCTACCCGCCACCCGAAGCGCTTCCCGCCTGGCAGCCGCCCGTGCCTCCGGAGCCGTCCGCCGCCCAGGGAAGCCCTCGATGACCGCCTGCGAGCCCGGTGGAGCGTTCGCCGCGCAGCTGCTCGCCGACGTGCGGTGCGAGATCGCCCGGGCCGACAGCAAGGCGGCCGTGCTGGTCGGGGCGCTTGGGATGACCACCGGGGTGCTCAGTTCGCAGCTCGCCGCGCAGCGGTGGCGGCCCGGCGTGCTGTCGGGGGCCGGGCAGGTCGTGTGGTGGGCCGGTGCGGGGGCGCTCGCGCTGGCGCTGCCGGCGCTGCTGCTCGCCGTACTGCCCAGGTCGCTGCGTGCCCAGTGGCGGGACGGGTCCCCGCTGTCCTACTTCGGGGACATCCGTTCCGCCGACCGCCAGGACCGCCTGGAGCAGGCCCTCGCCGTCACCGGCCGGGACCCCGCCGCGGCGGTCCGCTCGGCGCTCGCGGCGAACAGCCGCATCGTCGTCCGCAAGCACCAGTGGATACGGGCCGGCCTGGTCGCCTTCTGCGCGGGCCTGTTCCTGCTGCCCGCCGCCCTGCTGATCGGCTGACCGGAGGCCCGCCATGCACCCGACGCCCGACCCCGGCTCCGGCCCCGAGCCCGTCCCCGTCCCCGTCCCCGTCCCCGTCCCCGACGACCTGGTCCGCCGGCACGCACCCGGAACGCGCCTCACCTACCGGGCCCGGCAGCGCTCCGTCGACGCCACGGCCTGGCTGGGCCTCGCCCTGCACCTGCCCGCGTTCCTGCTCGGCCTCGGCCTGGTGCTGGCCCTGTCCCTCCTCCTCGACGCGTGGCTCGGCCTCCCGGCCTGGCTGCCGGCGCTCCTCTGGCTGGCCTCCGGAGCCCTCGTCTTCAACCGGACCGTCGAGGACCGCCTCGCCCGCCACCTGCTGCGGCTGCACCGGCCGCTCCCCCACGAGCTCGCCGTCCTGGACCCGGTCTGGCGCGAGGTCACCGCCCGCGCGGGGATCGACGGCAGCCGCTACCAGCTGTGGATCGAGGACAGCCGGGACCTCAACGCCTTCGCCGCCGCCGGGCACCTCGTCGGCGTGACCCGGTACGCCGTCGAGAACCTCCCCCGCTCCCAGCTCGCCGCCGTCCTCGCCCACGAGCTCGGCCACCACACCGGCGGTCACGCCTGGGCGGCGCTCCTCGCCCGCTGGTACGCCCTCCCGGCCCGGGCCGCCTGGCGGCTCGCCGTACGGCTGTGGCCCCGGACGGCCCGCAGCCTCTCCCACGGCACCACGCTCGCGCTGACCGCGGCCGCCTGCTGGCTCGCGTACCTGACCCTGACCGCCACGTACGGCCTGCCGCTGCTCCTGCTCGCCCTCCCCTGGCTGAGCGCCGCCGTCACCCGCCGCGGTGAGCTGCGCGCCGACGCGCACGCCGCCGCCCTGGGCTTCGGGCCGATGCTGGCGGCGCTGCTGGAGCGGGTCCTCGCCGAGGAGGAGGAACGGGAACGCCGCGAGAACGCCTCCCCGCGCGGCGCCGGGGCGTTCGCCCGGCTGCTCTCCTCCCACCCCGACCACCGCACCCGGCTGCACCATCTCCGGCCGTACCTCCGGCCCGCCCCGTGAAACGCCGCAGGGCGGCCACCCTTTCGGGTGACCGCCCTGCGGTAGACGCTCTGCTGCGACTCAGCCGTTGTACGGGCCGTAGTCGTAGTCCTCCAGCGGGACAGCCTGGCCGGAGCCGGTGCCGAAGGGCGAGTAGTCGATGTCGTCGTAGCCGACGGCCGAGTACATCGCGGCCTTGGCCTCTTCGGTGGGCTCGACCCGGATGTTGCGGTAGCGGGACAGACCCGTACCGGCCGGGATGAGCTTACCGATGATGACGTTCTCCTTGAGGCCGATGAGGCTGTCGGACTTGGCGTTGATCGCCGCATCCGTCAGGACTCGGGTCGTCTCCTGGAAGGAGGCGGCCGACAGCCAGGATTCCGTCGCCAGCGAGGCCTTGGTGATACCCATCAGCTGCGGACGGCCGGAGGCGGGGTGTCCGCCCTCGGTGACCACACGACGGTTCTCGGTCTCGAACTTCGAGCGCTCGACGAGCTCGCCCGGCAGGAGCTCCGCGTCGCCGGACTCGATGATCGTCACGCGGCGCAGCATCTGCCGGATGATGATCTCGATGTGCTTGTCGTGGATCGACACGCCCTGCGAGTTGTAGACCTTCTGGACTTCGCCGACCAGGTGGACCTGGACGGCACGCTGGCCGAGGATGCGCAGCACGTCGTGCGGGTTGGTGGCACCCATGGTGAGCTTCTGGCCCACCTCGACGTGGTCGCCCTCGTGCACGATGACCTTGGCGCGCTTGGAGATCGGGAACGCCGTCTCCTCGCTGCCGTCGTCGGGCGTGATGACGATCTTCTTCGTCTTCTCGGTCTCCTCGATCCGCACGCGGCCGGCGGCCTCGGAGATCGGGGCGACACCCTTCGGGGTACGGGCCTCGAAGAGCTCGACGACACGCGGCAGACCCTGCGTGATGTCGTCACCGGCCACACCACCGGTGTGGAAGGTACGCATCGTCAGCTGGGTACCGGGCTCACCGATGGACTGGGCGGCGATGATGCCGACCGCCTCACCGATGTCGACCAGCTTGCCGGTGGCCAGCGAGCGGCCGTAGCAGAAGGCACAGGTGCCGACCGCGGACTCGCAGGTCAGGACCGAGCGGGTCTTGACCTCCTCGACGCCGTTCGCGATGAGGGCGTCGATGAGCACGTCACCGAGGTCCACGTTCGCCGGCGCGATGACCTTGCCGTCGATGACGACGTCCTCGGCCAGCATGCGGGCGTACACGGAGGTCTCGACGTCGTCCGCCTTGCGGAGGACACCCGCCTCGTCCTTGACACCGATCTTGAGCTTGAGGCCGCGCTCGGTGCCGCAGTCCTCCTCGCGGATGATGACGTCCTGCGAGACGTCCACCAGACGACGGGTGAGGTAACCCGAGTCGGCGGTACGCAGGGCGGTGTCCGCCAGACCCTTACGGGCACCGTGCGTGGAGATGAAGTACTCCAGAACGGTGAGGCCCTCACGGAAGGACGCCTTGATCGGACGCGGGATGGTCTCGTTCTTCGCGTTCGACACCAGACCACGCATACCGGCGATCTGTCGCATCTGCATCATGTTTCCTCGGGCACCCGAGTCAACCATCATGAAGATGGGGTTCGTCTTGGGGAAGTTCGCGTTCATCGCCTCGGCAACCTCGTTGGTCGCCTTGGTCCAGATCGCGATGAGCTCCTGCGTGCGCTCGTCCTTGGTGATCAGACCGCGCTCGTACTGCTTCTGGACCTTCTCGTCCATCGCCTCGTAGCCCGCGACGATGGCCTTCTTGGCCTCGGGCACGACGACGTCGGAGATGGCCACGGTGACGCCCGAACGGGTCGCCCAGTGGAAGCCGGCCGCCTTCAGGTTGTCGAGCGTCGCCGCCACGATGACCTTGGGGTAGCGCTCCGCCAGGTCGTTGACGATCTCGGAGAGCTGCTTCTTGCCCACCGAGTAGTCGACGAACGGGTAGTCCTCGGGCAGCAGCTCGTTGAAGAGCGCGCGACCCAGGGTCGTCTTCAGACGGAAGCTGTCACCCGGCTGGAACTCCTGCTCGCCCTCTTCGGCGACCGGCGCCACCCAGCCGCGCGGCGGGATGGTGCCCACCGGGAAGCGGATGTCGACGGACGACTGCAGCGCGAGCTCGCCGGCGTCGAACGCCATGATCGCCTCGGCGGTCGAGCCGAACGCGCGGCCCTCGCCCTTGACGTCACGGAGCTCACCGTCGGTGGTCAGGAAGAACAGACCGAGGACCATGTCCTGGGTCGGCATCGTGACCGGACGGCCGTCGGCCGGCTTGAGGATGTTGTTCGAGGACAGCATCAGGATGCGGGCCTCGGCCTGCGCCTCCGCGGAGAGCGGCAGGTGCACGGCCATCTGGTCACCGTCGAAGTCCGCGTTGAACGCGGTGCAGACGAGCGGGTGGATCTGGATGGCCTTGCCTTCGACCAGCTGGGGCTCGAAGGCCTGGATGCCGAGACGGTGCAGCGTGGGCGCACGGTTCAGCAGCACCGGGTGCTCGGCGATGACCTCTTCGAGCACGTCGTACACGACCGTGCGGCCGCGCTCGACCATGCGCTTCGCCGACTTGATGTTCTGCGCGTGGTTCAGGTCGACCAGGCGCTTCATCACGAACGGCTTGAAGAGCTCCAGCGCCATGGCCTTGGGCAGACCACACTGGTGCAGCTTCAGCTGCGGACCGACGACGATCACGGAACGCGCGGAGTAGTCCACGCGCTTGCCGAGAAGGTTCTGACGGAATCGACCCTGCTTGCCCTTGAGCATGTCGCTCAGGGACTTCAGCGGACGGTTACCGGGACCGGTCACCGGGCGACCACGACGGCCGTTGTCGAAGAGGGCGTCCACGGCCTCCTGGAGCATGCGCTTCTCGTTGTTCACGATGATCTCGGGGGCACCGAGGTCGAGAAGGCGCTTCAGGCGGTTGTTGCGGTTGATCACGCGGCGGTACAGGTCGTTCAGGTCGGAGGTCGCGAAGCGGCCACCGTCCAGCTGCACCATCGGACGCAGGTCCGGCGGGATCACCGGCACGCAGTCCAGAACCATGCCCTTGGGCTTGTTGCTGGTCTGCAGGAACGCGGAGACGACCTTGAGGCGCTTGAGCGCACGGGTCTTCTTCTGGCCCTTGCCGGTACGGATGATCTCGCGGAGGCGCTCGGCCTCCTCGTCGAGGTCGAAGGACTCCAGGCGCTTCTGCAGCGCGGCGGCGCCCATGCAGCCGTCGAAGTACGTGCCGAAGCGGTCACGCAGCTCGCGGTAGAGCAGCTCGTCGCCTTCGAGGTCCTGGACCTTGAGGTTCTTGAAGCGGGCCCAGACCTCGTCGAGGCGGTCGATCTCGCGCTGGGCGCGGTCACGGAGCTGCTTCATCTCGCGCTCGGCACCTTCGCGCACCTTGCGGCGTACGTCGGCCTTCGCGCCCTCGGCCTCAAGCTCGGCCAGGTCGGTCTCAAGCTTCTTGGCACGGCCTTCGAGGTCCGCGTCACGGCGGTTCTCGATCTGCTGGCGCTCGACGGAGACGTGCGCCTCCAGCGACGGGAGGTCGCGGGTGCGGCGCTCGTCGTCGACGAACGTGATCATGTACGCGGCGAAGTAGATGACCTTCTCGAGGTCCTTCGGCGCGAGGTCCAGCAGGTAGCCAAGGCGCGACGGGACGCCCTTGAAGTACCAGATGTGGGTGACGGGAGCGGCAAGCTCGATGTGGCCCATCCGCTCACGACGCACCTTGGCGCGCGTGACCTCGACGCCACAGCGCTCACAGATGATGCCCTTGAAGCGGACACGCTTGTACTTGCCGCAGTAGCACTCCCAGTCCCGGGTCGGACCGAAGATCTTCTCGCAGAAGAGTCCGTCCTTCTCGGGCTTGAGGGTGCGGTAGTTGATGGTCTCCGGCTTCTTGACCTCGCCGTGCGACCAGGTTCGGATGTCGTCCGCGGTGGCAAGGCCGATCCGCAGCTCGTCGAAGAAGTTGACGTCGAGCACTGTGCGTCAATCCCTCTTTCGGGGTCGAGTCTCAATCATGGTCTGAACGGTCCCGGGGATGACGGGGGGCTCTTGAGCGAGCCCCCCGTCAGGCCCGTCAGACCTCTTCGACGCTGCTCGGCTCACGCCGGGACAGGTCGATACCGAGCTCCTCCGCCGCGCGGAAGACGTCCTCGTCGGTGTCGCGCATCTCGATGGACATGCCGTCCGAGGACAGCACCTCCACGTTGAGGCAGAGCGACTGCATTTCCTTGATGAGCACCTTGAAGGACTCGGGAATGCCCGGCTCGGGGATGTTCTCGCCCTTGACGATGGCCTCGTAGACCTTCACGCGGCCGGTGACGTCATCGGACTTGATGGTCAGCAGCTCCTGGAGGGCGTAAGCGGCGCCATAAGCCTCAAGCGCCCACACCTCCATCTCACCGAAGCGCTGGCCACCGAACTGCGCCTTACCACCCAGCGGCTGCTGCGTGATCATCGAGTACGGACCGGTCGACCGAGCGTGGAGCTTGTCGTCGACCAGGTGGTGGAGCTTGAGGATGTACATGTACCCGATCGAGATCGGGTCCGGGAACGGCTCACCGGAGCGGCCGTCGAACAGGCGCGCCTTGCCGGACGGGAGGACCAGGCGGTCACCGTCGCGGTTCGGGATGGTGTGCTCGAACAGGCCGGCGAGCTCGTCCTCACGGGCACCGTCGAACACCGGGGTGGCGACGTTGGTACCGGGCTCGACACGGTCGGCACCGATGACCTTCAGACGCTCGGCCCAGTCCTCCGCGAGACCGGAGACGTCCCAGCCGCGGCTGGCGAGCCAGCCGAGGTGGATCTCCAGGACCTGTCCCGGGTTCATTCGGGACGGGACACCCAGCGGGTTCAGGATGATGTCGACCGGCGTGCCGTCCTCAAGGAAGGGCATGTCCTCGATCGGAAGGATCTTGGAGATGACACCCTTGTTGCCGTGGCGGCCGGCGAGCTTGTCACCGTCGGTGATCTTGCGCTTCTGGGCGACGTAGACGCGGACCAGCTGGTTCACGCCCGGGGGAAGCTCGTCCCCCTCCTCGCGGTCGAAGACGCGGACACCGATGACCTTGCCGATCTCACCGTGAGGAACCTTGAGCGAGGTGTCACGCACCTCGCGGGCCTTCTCACCGAAGATCGCGCGGAGCAGGCGCTCCTCCGGGGTCAGCTCGGTCTCACCCTTGGGCGTGACCTTGCCGACCAGGATGTCGCCGGCGACGACGTCCGCACCGATGCGGATGATGCCGCGCTCGTCGAGGTCGGCGAGGACCTCCTCGGAGACGTTCGGGATGTCCCGGGTGATCTCCTCGGGGCCCAGCTTGGTGTCACGGGCGTCGACCTCGTGCTCCTCGATGTGGATCGAGGAGAGGACGTCGTCCTGCACGAGGCGCTGCGACAGGATGATCGCGTCCTCGTAGTTGTGACCTTCCCACGGCATGAACGCGACGAGCAGGTTCTTGCCGAGGGCCATTTCGCCCTCTTCGGTGGCCGGGCCGTCGGCGAGGACCTGGGCCTCGACGATCCGGTCGCCCTCGTTGACGATCACCTTCTGGTTGACCGAGGTGCCCTGGTTCGAGCGGGAGAACTTCGCGACGCGGTACGTGGTGTACGTGCCGTCGTCGTTGGCGACGGTGACGTAGTCGGCCGAGACCTCCTGGACGACACCGTCCTTCTCCGCACGGATCGAGTCACCGGCGTCGACCGCACAGCGGTACTCCATGCCGGTGCCGACGAGCGGCGCCTCCGCCTTGATGAGCGGAACGGCCTGGCGCATCATGTTCGCGCCCATGAGGGCACGGTTGGCGTCGTCGTGCTCCAGGAAGGGGATCATCGCGGTCGCGACGGACACCATCTGGCGCGGGGAGACGTCCATGTAGTCGACGTCGTCGCCGGCGATGTAGTCGATCTCGCCGCCACGACGGCGGACCAGCACGCGGTTCTCGGTGAAGCGCATGTCCTCGGACAGGCCGGCGTTGGCCTGGGCGATGACGAAGCGGTCTTCCTCGTCGGCCGTCAGGTAGTCGACGTCGTCGGTGACGACACCGTCGATGACCTTGCGGTACGGCGTCTCGACGAAACCGAACGCGTTGACGCGACCGTAGGACGCGAGCGAGCCGATCAGACCGATGTTCGGGCCTTCAGGGGTCTCGATCGGGCACATGCGGCCGTAGTGCGACGGGTGAACGTCACGGACCTCGAAGCCGGCCCGCTCACGGGACAGACCGCCGGGGCCCAGCGCCGACAGGCGGCGCTTGTGGGTCAGGCCCGAGAGCGGGTTGTTCTGGTCCATGAACTGCGACAGCTGGCTGGTGCCGAAGAACTCCTTGATGGAGGCGACGACCGGCCGGATGTTGATCAGGGTCTGCGGCGTGATGGCCTCGACGTCCTGAGTCGTCATGCGCTCGCGGACGACGCGCTCCATACGAGCCAGACCCGTGCGGACCTGGTTCTGGATGAGCTCGCCGACGTTACGCAGACGACGGTTGCCGAAGTGGTCGATGTCGTCGGTCTCGACGACGATCGAACGGCCCGACTCACCGATGGTCTCGGTCTCGCCGGCGTGGAGCCGCACGAGGTACTTGATCGTCGCGATGATGTCGTCGGTGGTGAGCACACCGGCGTCCAGCGGCTCGTCGGCGCCGAGCTTCTTGTTCACCTTGTAGCGGCCGACCTTGGCGAGGTCGTAGCGCTTCGGGTTGAAGTAGAGGTTCTCGAGCAGCGTCTGAGCGGCCTCGCGGGTCGGCGGTTCGCCCGGACGCAGCTTGCGGTAGATGTCGAGCAGCGCGTCGTCCTGACCCTGGGTGTGGTCCTTCTCCAGGGTGGCGCGCATGGACTCGTACTCGCCGAACTCCTCAAGGATCTGCTCGGTGGTCCAGCCGAGAGCCTTCAGGAGGACGGTGACGGACTGCTTGCGCTTGCGGTCGATGCGGACACCGACCATGTCGCGCTTGTCGATCTCCATCTCCAGCCAGGCACCCCGGGACGGGATGATCTTGGCGGAGAAGATGTCCTTGTCGGACGTCTTGTCGATGGAGGAGTCGAAGTAGACACCGGGGGAACGGACGAGCTGCGACACCACGACACGCTCGGTGCCGTTGATGACGAAGGTGCCCTTGTTGGTCATGAGCGGGAAGTCGCCCATGAAGACCGTCTGAGACTTGATCTCTCCGGTCTCGTTGTTCGTGAACTCGGCCGTGACGAACAGCGGAGCCGCGTACGTGAAGTCGCGCTCCTTGCACTCGTCGACAGAGTTCTTCGCCGGCTCGAAACGGTGGTCGCGGAAGGTCAGCGACATCGACCCGGAGAAGTCCTCGATCGGCGAGATCTCCTCGAAGATCTCTTCCAGACCGGACTTGGTGGGGACGTCCTGTCCACTCTCAAGCGCCGACTCGACGCGAGACTTCCAGGCTGCGTTTCCGAGCAGCCAATCAAAGCTCTCGGTCTGCAGCGCCAGGAGGTTCGGAACCTCGAGGGGCTCCTTGATCTTTGCAAAGGAGATGCGCAGCGGGGCGGTGCTGGCACCGGTGTTCGTATTGGTCGAGGCGTTGCGCGAGGCGGCCAAGAGGGGGTCCTTCCGAGGGCTCGGACTCACTACGCGCGTACCGGTCCCAGCTGACACAGAAGACAGGCCCCCCAATCCGGCCGGATGACCAGGTCAGGGCGTATCAATCAAGTGTGCTCAAGCGTGGGCATGCCCCTGGCGACGGGCAGGGGGCAGCTAACAGGCAGCGCAAAGGGTCAGTGTAGCCACTTGGCTCACTGATGTCCAGACCAGGTTTCCGGAAACCGGCAACAGGCCTTCCCCATGTCGTCTAAAACGAACCAACCCTGCGTCCAACACTGCGCCTGACACTGCGGCCCTCGTACACAGAGCGCGTATCAGTACTGCCCTCTTCGTAGTCGATCCATACCTCGGATCCTCGACCAGAGCCTTGGATCCCGGACCAGCGGACCGATCTCACATCGGGACTGAGAATTGCGCGCCGCGTGCCGTTCGTCAAGGCCCCCTGCTCCGAGCGGATCATCTCCGGACCCTGCTTCGAGGCAACGAAGATCACCCTACTCCCCAACGAGACCAGGGCAAGTCAGGCACAACGGGTACGCCAAAGGGCGACCACCCTTACGGGTGATCGCCCTTTGAAGAGGCTTCAGAGAGCCTCAGAGGTGTTACTTGACCTCGACAGCCGCGCCGGCAGCCTTGAGGGACTCGGCGGCCTTGTCAGCGGCCTCCTTGGCGACCTTCTCGAGGACCGGCTTCGGAGCGCCGTCCACGAGGTCCTTGGCCTCCTTCAGGCCCAGGGAGGTCAGCTCACGCACGACCTTGATGACCTGGATCTTCTTGTCGCCGGCACCGGTGAGGATGACGTCGAACTCGTCCTGCTCCTCGACGGCCTCGACAGCGGCGCCGCCACCGGCCGGGCCGGCAACCGCGACGGCCGCAGCGGCGGTGACGTCGAACTTCTCCTCGAAGGCCTTCACGAACTCAGAGAGCTCGATGAGGGTCATCTCCTCGAACTGGGCGAGGAGGTCGTCCTGAGAGAGCTTCGCCATGATGGGCGATCCTTCCACTAAATCGGCAGGTGCCGGATGTATATAGAGGCGGGCGTAACGGCCCGCTACGACCCACGCACTAGGCGGCGTGGATCAGTGCGCGAGCCGAATTACTCGGCACCGCCCTGCTCGGCGAGCTTGACGCGAAGCGCTTCCGCGGTGCGGACGAACTTCGACGGCAGCGCCTGGAAGAGCGAGGCAGCCTGAGACTGCTTGCCCTTGAACGCGCCGGCCAGCTTGCTGAGCAGAACCTCGCGGGACTCGAGGTCCGCAAGCTTCTTGATCTCATCGGCGGTGAGCGCCTTACCATCAAGGACACCCGCCTTGATGATGAGGTTCGGGTTGTCCTTGGCGAAGTCACGCAGGCTCTTCGCCGACTCCACCGGGTCACCGGTGATGAAGGCGACCGCGGTCGGACCAGCGAAGTGCTCGTCCAGCGCGGTGATCCCGGCCTGGTTGGCCGCAATCTTGGTCAGCGTGTTCTTCACCACGGCGTACTGGGCGTTCTCACCGAGAGAGCGACGCAGCGTCTTGAGCTGCGCGACGGTGAGACCCCGGTACTCGGTCAGCACGGCGGCGTTCGAGCTCTGGAACGCGTCCTTGAGCTCGGCTACCGCGGCAGCCTTGTTGGGCGTCGGCATAGTGCGTCGGCCTCCTTCCGGGTGATGAGGACCGCTCAGAAGGGGCTGAAATACGAAACGCCCCGGCGCGGGCGCCAGGGCGTAGCTCAACCGGAACGAGTTCCGGGAACTTTCCACAGTCACCTGCGCAGGACGTCCGCAGTTAGCGGATCCTTCGGCCGCCGCACCCTTGCGGGCACGGCAACGACCAGCGGTCTTTGGCTTCCGGGGAAGCGTACGCGAAGGGGTCGAGCCGAGGCAAATCGGCCGTGGCGGCGCCCGCCGGACTGGCCGGGAACGGCGGGCGCCACCGGCGGCGTCAGGAGCCCGAGCGCTTCATGACCTCGTCGAAGAGGATCACCTCGCCCTCCGGCGGGGCCGTGATCGCCGGGACGCTGCCGTAGTCGGAGAACGTCGCCGTGGTCTTGCTCGTCCCCTCCTCGCCGGTGGTCACGGAGTCGACGCGGGCGGGGTGGCCGTCGGCGCCGATCCACAGGTCCACCTCGACGGCGGAGATCTTCTTCAGCGCCTCGTGGAGGTACGCGCGGTCCTTCTCCTCCATGACCTTGCCGCTCTCGTCCGCCTTGAGCAGGTCCTCGTTGGTGAGGGCGGCCTTGAAGTGCCGGGTCTCGGCCCCGCCGGTCCGCTCGGCGCCGGCGAACGTGAGCTTCTGCTGGCCGAGCAGCATCGCCAGGTACTCGGCGGGGTCCTCGTTGAGCCGGACGCCGGGCTTGCCGTCCTTGGCCAGTTCCATCCGCATCCAGACCTTGCCGTCGACCGGCTTGTCCATGTGGCTGTAGACGGTGTCGCCGAGCATGATCGAGCGGGTGTCGCCCGTGTCGCGGGTCAGCGTGATGTCGTGCGTGGACGGGTACCAGCCCTTGGTCCCGGACTGCTTCAGGGTCTTCCCGTCCGCCCCCACGGTCGTCAGTTCGGCCTTCGCGAACCCGGCCTTCACCGTCTTCAGGTAGGACGCCTTCACGGCTTCCGCGGGCGTCTGGGCCGGGGCGGAGGCCGTGGCCCCCGCCTTCCGGTCCGCGCCGGCCTTGCCCCCGTCGGCCCCGGCCTTGTCCCCGCCGCAGGCCGTGAGGCCGCCCACGAGCAGTACGGCGCCCGCCATGGCGGCGCCGGCCCGTGTCCGGACAGCCTTGTTCATCTGGTCTCCCCCATGTGTGGATCTCTGTACAACTCCCCGACCCTACGCGGAAGATGGGAAATCCCCACATTCACGACGAAACGGGCCCCCGCCCCCGGGAAGGGGGGCGGAGGGCCCGTTGTTACGACGGAGTGCGGAGCGTGGCCGGTCAGGCGCTGCCCTCGCCCGAGCCCTTCATCATCTCGGCGAGGTCCACGACCTGGTCGGCCGGCGGGGCCTGCACGTCGACCGGCTTGTTGTAGTCCGTGAACTTGATCGTCATGTCCGTGGCGCCCTTGGTGCCCTGGCCGCGCGTGCGCACCTGCTTGGCGTGGTTGCCCTCGTCGATCCACATGTCCATGGTCAGGCTGGTGATGCCCTGCTTCTCCAGCTCCTGGAGCGTCTTCTCCCGGCGGTCCTTCGTCGCCTGGTCCTCGCTCGCGGCCGCGGTCTTCATCTGGTCCAGCGTGAGGGTGCCCGCCAGGTGCTTCGTCTTCTGGCCGTCGACGGTCTCCTCGCCGACCAGCTTGACGTCCTTGGACTGGAGCAGGGCGTTCGCCTTGTCGCCCGGGTTCTCGGCGTTCTGGGTGCCCTTGCCGGCCGCGTCCAGCTTCGCGGCGGACTTCGGGTCCATGGACTTCAGGTCGAACTTGAGCCACTTGCCCTCGGCGCCGATGTACATGGCGCCGGCGACCAGGCGCATCTCGACGGTCTGCCCCGGGCTGTCCGGCGAGGCCAGCTTCATCGCCATCGCGAGGGCCGGCTTGAGCGCCATCGACACCTCGCCCGTGACCGCCCCGTCGGGGGTGGTGCCGGACATCGAGTACTGGAGCGAGGTGATCTCCTCGGACGTCTTCTTCGTGCCCTCCAGCAGCGCGACGGGCGTCGCCGCGGCGGCCCCCTTGCCCGCGGCCGCGGAGGCCGGAGCCGAGGCGGAGGCCGAGGCGGTCGCGGCCGCCTTGCCCGAGTCCTTCTTGTCGCCCTTGTCGCCGTTCTCGCACGCCGTGGCCCCACCCACGAGCAGTACGGCGGCCAGCGCCGCGCCGACGGTCTTCTTGCGGTTCGCGAGCATTGGAGTCCCCACCCCTGATGTGATCGTTTCGTTG
Organism: Streptomyces goshikiensis; assembly: GCF_014650555.1. Lineage (GTDB taxonomy): Bacteria > Actinomycetota > Actinomycetes > Streptomycetales > Streptomycetaceae > Streptomyces > Streptomyces goshikiensis. Next base: position 1,015,858 of record NZ_BMVE01000001.1, read on the forward strand.
GTACGACCATACGTTCTACTCCTGGCGGCCATCGAACGGGTTTCGGCCGGAAAGCCGCCGGAACACGAAGAACGGGCCCCTCGCCGCCCTGTGAAGGGGGCGAGGGGCCCGTTCAGCCACTCAGTGAGCCGGGAAGGCTCAGACCGCGGCCGGGTCTTCCTCGACGAGGAGGTTCCGGGTGCGGTTGGAGTCCAGCTGGATGCCGGGACCCATCGTGGTGCTCAGGGCGGCCTTCTTGATGTAGCGGCCCTTCGCGGCGGACGGCTTCAGACGGAGGATCTCGTCCAGGGCCGCGCCGTAGTTCTCGACCAGCTGCTCATCGGAGAAGGAGACCTTGCCGATGATGAAGTGCAGGTTCGAGTGCTTGTCGACGCGGAACTCGATCTTGCCACCCTTGATCTCGGTGACAGCCTTCGCGACGTCCATCGTGACGGTGCCGGTCTTCGGGTTCGGCATGAGGCCACGGGGACCGAGCACGCGGCCGAGGCGGCCGACCTTGCCCATGAGGTCCGGGGTGGCCACAACGGCGTCGAACTCGTTCAGGCGGTTGCCCTTGGCGATCTCGTTGATCAGCTCGTCGTCGCCGACAATGTCGGCGCCGGCGGCTTCCGCGGCCGCAGCACGGTCACCGGTCGCGAAGACCAGGACCCGGGCGGTCTTGCCGGTGCCGTGCGGGAGGTTCACGGTGCCGCGGACCATCTGGTCGGCCTTGCGCGGGTCGACACCCAGGCGGAAGGCGACCTCGACGGTGCCGTCGAACTTGGTCGTGGAGGTCTCCTTGGCGAGACGGACGGCCTCGAGCGGGGCGTACAGCTTCTCCCGGTCGACCTTGGCGTCCGCAGCGCGGAGAGTCTTGCTGCGCTTCACTTCTGCTCCTGTGTTTTGGCTTCAGGCATGGAGTCGTGGTGCGGACCAGCGCTTGGTCCTACCACTGGTGGTGCTGGGGGTGGCTGGATCAGCCTTCGACCGTGACGCCCATCGAACGCGCGGTGCCGGCGATGATCTTCATCGCGGCGTCGACGTCGTTGGCGTTGAGGTCGGGCATCTTCAGCTCGGCGATCTCGCGGACCTGGGCGCCGGTGAGCTTGGCGACCTTGGTCTTGTGCGGCTCGCCGGAGCCCTTCTCGATGCCCGCGGCCTTCAGGATGAGGCGCGCGGCCGGCGGGGTCTTGGTGATGAAGGTGAAGGAGCGGTCGTCGTAGACCGTGATCTCCACCGGCACGACCATGCCACGCTGCGACTCGGTCGCGGCGTTGTAGGCCTTGCAGAACTCCATGATGTTGACGCCGTGCTGACCGAGCGCGGGGCCGACCGGCGGAGCCGGGTTGGCCGCACCGGCCTTGATCTGGAGCTTGATAAGCCCCGTGACCTTCTTCTTCTTGGGAGGCATTGCTCTCTCCGGGTCCTAGTGAGAGTTTTTCGCCGCCAATCCGGTCATCCGGATGGAGGCATACCGCACCACGATAACGGGTATCGGAGCGGGGCTAAAAACCGAGCAGGTCAGACCGCCCTTCGCGGGGCGATCTGACCTGTCCGGAAGCGTTGTCTCAGAAGATCAGTTCTTCTGAATCTGGTCGAAGCTCAGCTCGACCGGGGTCTCGCGACCGAAGATCTCCACGAGGCCCTTGACCTTCTTCGAGTCCGGGTTGATCTCGTTGATCGTCGCCTGGAGCGTGGCGAAGGGGCCGTCGGTGACGGTGACCGAGTCGCCGACCTCGAAGTCCAGGACCTCGATGGTGCGCTTGACGGCGGGCGCGGGCAGACCGGCCTCTTCCGCGGCGGCCTTGGCGGCCTTCTCCTGCGCCTCCGGGGCGAGCATCTTGACGATCTCGTCCAGGGTCAGCGGGTACGGGTCGTACGCGTTGCCGACGAAGCCGGTGACGCCAGGCGTGTTGCGGACGACGCCCCAGGACTCGTTCGTCAGATCCATGCGGACGAGAACGTAACCGGGCAGCTTGTTCTGCCGGACGTTCTTGCGCTCGCCGTTCTTGATCTGGACGATCTCTTCCTCGGGCACCTCGGCCTGGTAGATGAACTCCTCGACGTTCAGCGAGACGGCGCGCTGCTCCAGGTTGGCCTTCACGCGCTTCTCGTAGCCCGCGTAGGTGTGGATCACGTACCACTCGCCGGGGAGCAGGCGGAGCTCCTCGCGGAGGGCCTGGATGGGGTCGACGGGCTCGGCGGGGGCGGCCTCCTCGGCCTCTTCCCCGTCGGTGTCGGCCTCGGCCTCGACGTCGCCCTCGTCCTGGGCGTCGTCTTCGGCAGCCTCGGTGTCGTCGTCGTCAGCCTCGGTGTCGGCGGCGTCCTCAACGTCGGCGTCAGCCTCGTCCTCGACGTGCAGCGCGGCGTCCTCCGCGGCGATGCCGGCCTCGGCGTCGGCGAGCTCGGCCTCGTCGGGGTCCACAGCGTCTGCAGCCTCGACGATGTCGAGCTCGTCCTCGACGGACTCGACGGAGTCGGGGCTCACGTTCAGGTTCGGGTCAGACACGGTGGCTGCTTCTTCCTGGATACAAAAGGTGGTCGAACATGCGAAAACGGGCGGCACCCATCAAGGCGCCGCCCTCCGCGGGGATCAGCCGAAGACGAACTTGATGGCTTGCTGGAACCCATAGTCAATCACGGTCACCAGACCGATCATGATGACGACGAAGACAATCACCACGGTGGTGTACGTCGTGAGCTGGTTCCGAGTGGGCCAGACAACCTTGCGGAGTTCCGCGACGATCTGACGGTAGAACAGCGCGAGCCGGCCCAGAGGGCCCTTCTTGCCGCGCTTGCCGCCCTTGCGGGCCTTCTTCTCGCGAGTGTCGTCCTCGGCATCAGGCATGTCGATGGAGCCCAGGGCGTCCGTCATGTCTCTCACCTGAATCCGGGTCGTGGCCGTAGCCGCGCCCGGTTGCGCCGCACGGCGTTGCATCGAAGTACGTACCTGCGCACACGTCCGAGAAGGAGTGTGGAGCAGGGCCGGAGGGACTCGAACCCCCAACCGCTGGTTTTGGAGACCAGTGCTCTACCAATTGAGCTACGACCCTTTGCGTTCCCCAACCTACCGCATCCGGGCGAGTGCACGGAGTGCTCACGCTCTGGGGCGATCGGCGGGGGCCAACGACAGGTGAGTGTACGTGGTCCGGGCCCTGACGTCGAACAGAAGCCGCCGGAAGATCGTCGGCGGCCTCCGGAGCGCGCGTGAGATCGCCATGCGGACCCATCGCGTCCGCTCACTGAAACGGTGTGCGGGGCTTCAAGGACGTCTGGGACGATTGGCCGCATGACCTCTGCCACGCCTTCCTCCGAGCGCCGCGTCTCCGCCCGTATCGGCGCCATTTCCGAGTCCGCCACCCTCGCCATCGACGCCAAGGCCAAGGCGCTCAAGGCCGCCGGGCGCCCGGTGATCGGCTTCGCCGCGGGCGAGCCCGACTTCCCGACCCCGGACTACATCGTCGAGGCCGCGATCGAGGCCTGCCGCAACCCGAAGTTCCACCGCTACACGCCGGCCGGCGGTCTCCCCGAGCTCAAGACCGCGATCGCCGCGAAGACGCTGCGCGACTCCGGCTACGAGGTCGACGCGTCGCAGATCCTGGTCACCAACGGCGGCAAGCAGGCGATCTACGAGGCGTTCGCGGCCATCCTCGACCCGGGCGACGAGGTCATCGTCCCGGCGCCGTACTGGACCACGTACCCGGAGTCGATCCGTCTCGCGGGCGGTGTCCCGGTCGAGGTCGTCGCCGACGAGACCACCGGCTACCGCGTCTCCGTGGAGCAGCTGGAGGCCGCGCGGACCGAGCGGACGAAGGTCGTGCTGTTCGTCTCCCCGTCCAACCCGACGGGCGCCGTCTACCCGGAGGCCGACGCGGAGGCCATCGGCCGCTGGGCCGCCGAGCACGGCCTGTGGGTGCTGACCGACGAGATCTACGAGCACCTGGTCTACGGCGACGCGAAGTTCGTCTCGCTGCCGGCGATCGTCCCCGAGCTGCGCGACAAGTGCATCGTCGTCAACGGCGTCGCCAAGACGTACGCCATGACGGGCTGGCGGGTGGGCTGGGTCATCGGCCCGAAGGACGTCATCAAGGCCGCGACCAACCTGCAGTCGCACGCCACCTCCAACGTCTCCAACGTGGCCCAGGTCGCGGCGCTGGCCGCCGTCTCCGGGAACCTGGACGCGGTCGCCGAGATGCGCACCGCCTTCGACCGGCGCCGCCAGACGATGGTGCGGATGCTGAACGAGATCGAGGGCGTCTTCTGCCCGACCCCGGAGGGCGCGTTCTACGCGTACCCGTCGGTCAAGGAGCTCCTGGGCAAGGAGATCCGCGGCAAGCGCCCGCAGAGCAGCATCGAGCTCGCGGCCCTGATCCTGGACGAGACCGAGGTCGCGGTCGTCCCGGGCGAGGCCTTCGGCACCCCGGGCTACCTGCGCCTCTCGTACGCCCTGGGCGACGAGGACCTGGTGGAGGGCGTGTCCCGCATCCAGAAGCTGCTGGCGGAGGCCAAGGCCTAGAGCGGCGCGCGGAACCGTTCCCGGAGCGGCGGCACCCCACGGGGGTACCGCCGCTCCGGCGTTTGCGGCTCCCGCGGGCCCCCGCGACCCTCGGATTCGCGTTCGGGCAATGTTCCGTTCAGGTAATGCGCTGCCAATCGGGTGACATATGCGGCAGGATCACCGGATGGAGCACGTACGCGATCTCACGCTTCTGCCGAAGGCCCACCTCCACCTGCACTTCACCGGGTCGATGCGTCCATCGACCCTGCTGGAGCTGGCCGACAAGTACGGGGTGCGCCTCCCCGACGCGCTGACCGCCGGCGAGCCGCCCAAGCTCCGCGCCACGGACGAGCGCGGCTGGTTCCGCTTCCAGCGGCTCTACGACGCCGCCCGCTCGTGTCTGCGCGAGCCGGACGACATCCGTCGTCTGGTGCGCGAGGCCGCGGAGGAGGACGTCCGGGACGGCAGCGGCTGGCTGGAGATCCAGGTGGATCCCACCTCCTACGCCCCGCTGCTCGGCGGCATGATCCCGGCCGTCGAGATCATCCTGGACGCCGTCGACGCCGCCTCGCGCGAGACCGGGCTCGGGATGCGCGTCCTGATCGCCGCGAACCGGATGAAGCACCCCCTGGACGCCCGCACCCTGGCCCGTCTCGCCGTCCGCTACGCCGACCGCGGCATCGTCGGCTTCGGCCTCTCCAACGACGAGCGCCGCGGCATGGCCCGTGACTTCGACCGGGCCTTCGCCATCGCCCGCGAGGGCGGCCTGCTCGCCGCTCCGCACGGCGGTGAGCTGACCGGTCCCGCCTCCGTCCGCGACTGCCTCGACGATCTGCACGCCGCCCGCATCGGGCACGGCGTGCGGGCCGCGGAGGATCCCCGGCTGCTGGGGCGGCTCGCCGACCGGCAGATCACCTGCGAGGTCTGCCCCGCCTCGAACGTCGCGCTCGGCGTGTACGAGCGGCCCGAGGACGTCCCGCTGCGGACCCTCTTCGAGGCCGGGGTGCCGATGGCGCTGGGCGCCGACGACCCGTTGCTGTTCGGGTCCCGGCTGGCCGCGCAGTACGAGATCGCGCGCCGGTACCACGCCTTCACGGACGCGGAGCTCGCCGAGCTGGCGCGGCAGTCCGTACGCGGTTCGGCCGCGCCCGAGGACGTACAGGCGAAGCTGCTGGCCGGGATCGACCACTGGCTGGCGACGTAGCCGTCAGCGGGTGAGCCGCAGGTCGCCCTCCCAGCAGTCGGCGCGCACGCGGTCGCCGTCGGCGAAGCCGATCTCCAGGTGGGTGCGCCCGGTCTGCGGGGCCGCGAACTCGGCGACGGTCGCCACGGTGTGGCCGAGGTGGCGCAGGAAGGGGTGGTATCCGAGGTCCTCGCCGACCTCGATGCGGCCCCACTCCCCCATGTCGTACGGCTCGTGCGGGGTGGCGGACTCCACGATGAGGCACCGGTCCGACCCGGTGGTGATCCGGGTGGAATCGCCCTCGCTGTCGATCAGCCAGACGTCGAGCGGTGCCTCGGAGCGTTCGCCTTCGTAGACGTGCCACGACGCGACGATGCCGCTGATCGCGCGTCCCACCAGGCGGGTGGGGTCCGTTCCGGCACCGTGCAGGGGGCATTGCATGGCGCGCCCGGGCTCCTTCAGATGCTGACGCCGACCGTCACCGGCTCGTTGACCAGGGTGACGCCGAAGGCCGCGTGGACGCCCGCGACGACCTCGCGCGCCAGGGCGAGGAGGTCCTCGGTGGTGGCCTGGCCCCGGTTGGTCAGGGCGAGGGTGTGCTTGGTGGAGATGCGCGCGGGGCCGGTGCCGTAGCCCTTGGTGAATCCGGCCTTGTCGATCAGCCAGGCCGCGCTGGTCTTCGTACGCCCGTCACCGGCCGGGTAGGCGGGCGGGGCGGTGTCGGGGCCGAGGCGGTCCTGGACGCGGGCGAGGAAGGCGGCGTACGCCTCGTCGCCGAGGACCGGGTTGTGGAAGAAGGAGCCGGCGGACCAGGTGTCGTGGTCGGCGGGGTCCAGCACCATGCCCTTGCCGGCGCGCAGCCGCAGCACGGTGGCGCTGGCGGTGGCGGCGGGCACCCGGTCGCCGGCCTCGACGCCGAGGGCGCGGGCGGTCTCGGGGTACTTGATCGGCGCGGACAGCCCGCCGGCGTCCTCCAGGGCGAAGCGCACGCGGAGCACGACGTACCGGTCGGGCTGGTCCTTGAAGGTGCTGTTGCGGTACGAGAACGCGCACTCGGCGGCGGTCAGCGTGACCGTCTCGCGGCGGGTGCGGTCGTAGGCGACGACCTCGGTGATGGTGTCGCAGACCTCCTGGCCGTACGCCCCGACGTTCTGGATCGGGGTGGCGCCGGCGGAGCCGGGGATGCCGGCGAGGCATTCGATGCCTGCGAGGCCCGCTTCGACCGTACGGGCGACGGCCGCGCTCCAGTTCTCCCCGGCGGCGAGCTCCAGGGTGGTGCCGGTCAGGGTGAAGCCGGTGGTCGCGATGCGCAGGGCGGTGCCGTCGAAGCCCTGGTCGCCGATGACCAGGTTGCTGCCGCCGCCGATGACGAGGAGCGGGGTCCCGCTGTCGTCGGCCGCGCGGACGGCGTCGATCACGTCGGCGTCGGTGACCGCGGTGACCAGGCGGGCTGCGGGACCACCGAGGCGGAAGGTGGTCAGCGGGGCGAGGGGGGCGTCGTGGAGTTCCTGCACGTGCACAAGAGTACGGTCCGTGCCCCTCGCATCCCTGCGGGGCCACGGACCGTACTCGCCCGGCGCGCTCGGCTCGGGGCGGATGGTCAGTGCGCCGGTGCCTTGTCGAGGGCGACGAGCTCCTCGCGGGCCGCCGCGCCGGCGGCGGCGGGGCGGCGGCTCTGTTCCTTCGCCTTGGAGGGGAGCAGCAGGGCGAAGAGGGAGGCGGCGGCGACGGCTCCCGCGCCGATCCACAGGGCGGGGACGGTGCCGTCGGTGAAGGCCTGCGGGCTCTCGTAGCCGCCCTGGGCGGAGAAGACGGAGGCGAGGACGGCGATGCCGAGCGCGCCGCCGACCTCACGCAGGGCGCTGTTGGTGCCGGAGGCCTTGCCCTGGTCGGCGGGGGCCACGGTGGCCATCAGGGCGTAGGAGGCGGGGGCGAAGTACAGGCCCATGCCGATGCCGCTGAGGATCAGGGCGGGGAGCTGGGCGGCGTACGACATGTCGGCGGACAGGGTCGCGGCGTACCAGGCGAGCCCGGTGGCCTGGAAGGCGAGACCTGCGGAGATGACGGGTCGGCTGCCGATCCGGTCGGCGAGGATGCCCGCGATCGGGGAGACGATCATCGGCATGCCGGTCCAGGGCAGCATGCGCAGTCCGGCCTCGGCGGGCGAGTAGCCGGAGACGCCCTGGAAGTACTGGCTGAGCAGGAAGATCGAGCCGAACATGCCGACGAACATCAGCAGGCTGGCGAAGTTGATCCCGAAGAAGCCGCGGTCGCGGAAGAGGCGCATGGGGAGCATGGGGTTGGCGCTGCGGAAGCCGTGGCGGATGAACCAGCCGACGAGCGCGGCGCCGCCGATCAGGCCGGTGAGGACGGGGGCGCTGGTCCAGCCGTGGGCGTTGGCGTTGACCAGGCCGTAGACGATGCCGAAGAGGCCGCCGCTGATGAGCAGGGTGCCCGGGACGTCGAGGCGGGACTGCGGGGCCGAGGACTCTGCGAGGCGGAGACGGGCGAGCGGGATCAGGGCGAGGCCGATGGGGACGTTGAGCCAGAAGATCCACTGCCAGGACATGTGCTCGGTGAGGCTGCCGCCGATGAGGGGGCCGCTGGCGACGGCGAGGCCGGTGACGGCTCCGAAGATGCCGAGGGCCATGCCGCGGCGGGCGGCCGGGACGGCGGCGGTGAGCAGGGTGAGGGTGAGCGGCATCATGATCGCGGCGCCGACGCCCTGGACGGCGCGGGCGGCGATCAGTTCGTCGATGCCGGGCGAGAGGGCCGCGGCGGCGGAGGCTCCGGTGAAGACGGTGAGGCCGGCGATGAAGAGCCGGCGGCGTCCGAAGCGGTCACCGAGGGCGGCGCCGAACATGAGGAGGACGGCGAAGGTGAGGGTGTAGGCGTTCACCGTCCATTCGAGGTCCTCCAGCTTCCCGCCGAGGTCCTCGCGGATGGCGGGGAGGGCGGTGGTGACGACGAGGTTGTCGAGGGCCGCCATGAACCCGGCGGTGGCGGTGATGAGGAGCGCCCAGGCGGCGGGCCCCCGCAGCCGGGCGCCGTCGGTGCCGGCGCCGGAGGCGGTGGCGGTGTGCGTGGTCACGATTTCCCCCTGGAAGTCTTTGTTAGTGATTGCTGACTAACTTTCGAGCCCATACGAATGGGCGGGCGGCGCCGGCCGGACGACCGGGGCCGGGGGTGGGGCCGAGGAGCCCCCGGCCTCACTCCTCCGCCCCCTCTTCCCCCTGGGCGCGGACGGGCTTGGCGGCGGGATAGCAGCCCTCCCAGACCCGGTGCCCGGGCGGGAAGCCGAGGGCGGAGAGGGTGTTGATGAGCATTCCGTGCGCCATGAAGCTCGTAGCCGCTTCCACGTCTCCCCCGAGGGGCATGCGGACGGTGTCCCACAGCCCCTCCCACCCGGCCCGCACCAGCCGGCCGAACTCCAGCTCCCCGGCGGCCTCGGCGGCGGCGACGGTCACGTTGACCTGGAGCTGCATCTGGAGCTTGTCGGGCTGCTCGGCGATCAGCTTCATGTACGCGTCCCCCATGGCCCCGAGCGCCTCGTCGCCGCTGCGGCCCTCGGCGGCCTCCTCGAAGACGAGCCGGATGTCCTCCATGCACCGCGTGGTGGCGGCCAGGAAGATGGCCTGCTTGTTCGGGAAGAGCCGGAAGAGATACGGCTGCGAGACCCCGACGCGCTTGGCGATCGCCTCGGTGGAGGTCCCGTAATAGCCGCGACGGGCGAACTCGTGCATCGCCGCGCGAATGACGCTTTCGCGCCGCTCCTCTGCGCTCATCCTTGCCATGGTTCGAAGTTAGTGCTCAATCACTAACTTCGTCAACTGGGGGCGGGGTTGGCGTGGGGCCGGGGTGGAGGCGCGGGCGCGGTGGGGGGAGCGGGATTGGGGAGGCGCGGGATGGGGAGGCGCGGGCGGGGCGGGGGGGATGGGAGCCGGGGTGGGGGTGCGCACTGGTTTCATCGGCCGCCGCCGGGCCGGTGGTGGGCTGAGCTACAAGCGTGACCTGCAAGAAGAGGGCCGCCGGGGGCTGAGGCCGGCCGTCACCCGCCGGCCTGTGCGTGGTGGCTGCCCATACCAACCCCTGGTGCCCACACCCGCCCCCAGCGCGCGGAGAGCCGCCTGGCGCCCGGAATATCCCCCGGCGCGGCGGAGAGCCGTCTGGCGCCCGGGCGGTCCCCCGGCGCGCGTAGAGCCGTCTGACGCCCGGAAGATCCCCCGGCGCGCGGAGAGCCGTCTGGCGCCTGGAAGGTCCCCCAGCGTGCGGAAATCCGCCGGGCCCCGGACGATCCACTGATGCCCAGACGGCCCGCCGAGGCCTGGACGGTCCCCTTAATGCCCACACGCCGCCCCGGGGCCGCACGACCCGCCAGGGCCCGCACGACCCGCTGGGGCCCAGAGGGCCCGGCGGGCCCTCTGGGCTCCGACGGGACGCCGATGCCCAGACGGCCCCTTACGCCCGGACGGCCCCTGGCGCACGGACGGCCTCCTGCGAGCGGACGACCCGATGGGGCAACGGGTGATGGCGACGGTGTGCGGTGGGTTCGTCGGGGTCTGGCCGACCCACCGGGGGCCCGGAGGGTCCCTCGGTGCGCGGAGGGAGAGGCAGCACCCGGCCCACCGGGGCCCGGAGGTGGTCCCTCGGTGCGCGGAGGGGCCGTCGACCCCCGGCCCCCCGGTGGGCCGGGTGCCTGGAGGTGATCCCTCACAGAGGGCCCCACCGACCGGTACGACCACGAGGACCACCAACTGGTGCGACCAGGGCGCGCTCCGGCCCGCGCGCGGACCTCCGGCTTCAACCGGACCACGACAGGGGCGTCTGATCGCTCGCGGGATCGCACCGGCGGGTAACGGCCGGCGCCAGCCCCGGGCGGCCCTCTTCTTGCAGGTCACGCTTGTAGCTCAGCCCACCACACACCTGATGGCCGCCCACACACCGCCACCAAGGCCGGACCCTCTCCGCAACCCGGCCGGGCCGGACGACGGCCCGCCCCGAGCCAGCCCGGCCCCGGCCCGTCCCGGCCTCGCACAACCGGCCCCGCACCGGGCCCGACCCGGTCCCGGGACCTCAGCGCAACGAACCCACCCGAAGCCACCCGGGCACCGCTCCGGCACCGGCCGGGCACCAGCCCAGCACCACCCCGGGCTCCGGTGCACCCCCGGCCGAGCACCGGCCCTGCACCACCCCGGGCACCGGTGGCACCCCCGGCCGGGCACCAGCCCAGCACCACCCCGGGCACCGCTCCAACACCGGCCAGGCACCAGCCCAGCACCACCCCGGGCACCGCTCCGACACCGGCCAGGCGCCGGCCCAGCACCCCGGGCGCCCCCAGGCACCCCCCGGCACCGCCTCGGCTCCGACCTCAGCCCAGCTGTACGACCGCGCGGGACATGCCCAGGACCTTCTGGTCCGCGCTCATCGCCGTCAGGTCCACGCGGACGCGGTTGTCGTCCAGCTTCACGGCCACCTTCGCCGAGACCTCGATCACCGCGCCGCGCTCGTCGTTGGGGACCGCGACCGGCTTGGTGAACCGCACGCCGTACTCGACCACCGCACCCGGGTCGCCGACCCAGTCGGTGACGACGCGGATCGCCTCGGCCATCGTGAACATGCCGTGCGCGATCACGTCCGGCAGTCCGACCTCCTTGGCGAACTTCTCGTTCCAGTGGATCGGGTTGAAGTCGCCCGAGGCCCCCGCGTACCGCACGAGCGTGGCGCGCGTCACGGGGAAGGACCCCGACGGCAGTTCGGTGCCGACCTCGACGTCGGCGTACTGGATCTGCGCGGTCATCTCAGGCCTCCTCGGGGGCGCGGGACACGAGCTTCGTCCACGCCGTCACCACGTGCTCGCCGGTCTCGTCGTGGACCTCGCCGCGGATGTCGATGATGTCGTTGCCCGCCATCGACTTCACGGCCTCGATCGTGGAGGTCACCGAGAGGCGGTCGCCGGCGCGCACCGGGCGGGTGTACGCGAACTTCTGGTCGCCGTGCACGACCCGGCTGTAGTCCAGACCCAGTTGCGGGTCCTCGATGACCTGGCTCGCCGCCGTGAATGTGATGGCAAACACAAAGGTCGGGGGGGCGATCACGTCCATGTGCCCGAACGCCTTGGCCGCATCGGGGTCGGTGTAGACGGGATTGGCGTCACCCACCGCCACCGCGAATTCACGGATCTTCTCCCTGCCGACCTCGTACGGATCGGTGGGCGGGTAGCTCCGCCCCACGAAGGACTGGTCGAGAGCCATGGCTCACTACCTCCTGATTGAAGGGACTCGAAAACAACCGGAACAACAAAGACGGCTGCGGAAACGACACAAGGCCGCCCCCAATGAAGGGGACGACCTCATGACGGTGCCTGTATTCGAGACTTCGCTGGGGTCAGCGGGTCTCGCGGTGCGCGGTGTGCGAGTTGCAGCGCGGGCAGTGCTTCTTCATCTCCATGCGGTCCGGGTTGTTACGCCGGTTCTTCTTGGTGATGTAGTTCCGCTCCTTGCACTCCACGCAGGCCAGCGTGATCTTCGGGCGGACGTCGGTGGCAGCCACGTGAGTGCTCCTTGACGGACAATTGGGACGGATGAACGCATACAAGAGTAGCCGACCGGGAGACCGACCCCGCAATCGGCTACTGTGTGTAGCGGCGACCGGACTTGAACCGGTGACACAGCGATTATGAGCCGCTTGCTCTACCGACTGAGCTACGCCGCTTTGATGTGATCAGCTCCCCACCCGAGGGCAGGGAACCTCTCTCACCAGAGCCCCAATGCGGAATCGAACCGCAGACCTTCTCCTTACCATGGAGACGCTCTACCGACTGAGCTATTGGGGCGAGCGAGGAAGACATTACACGGTTGCGCGCCCATCGCCCAAATCCTTTGGGGGGACCGGGCTCCGAGGGGGTCCGGCCGGCTTTTCCGATCAAGGACGAGAGGGCTCCCGAGCCGATTTCGGCCCCTTTTGTGACCGGGCTCACCACCGGCCCTCCCCGTCTCCGGTTCCGCATCCGCCCCGAGCGCCACGCGCCGCGCTCGCCCCACCCCCGACCCACCCCTCCGGCCCACCCGCCCGAACCGGCGCCTCCGCCCGGGCGCCGGGGTGTGCACCACACCGGTACGACTATTGCGCTCCTCCGTGAAGCGGGCACCCCGGCCCCCTAGGCTCTGACCACGCTGCGTGATCTTGGGCCGCGGGCCACGGGCCACAACCCCGCCCAGGAACCGCCCGAGCCACCGCAGGAGCGCGATGTCCGACAGCCAGCCGCAGCAGCCGTCCCACTCCCCGCGCAGCGGCCGCGGCGGCGAGGGCTGCGGCGGGAACGCGGCCGCAGCCGAGTCCACCGGCCTGCTGCTCGCCGGGGCCCGCCTCACCGACGGCCGCACCGTCGACGTCCGGCTCGGCGGCGGCCGGATCCAGGCCGTCGGCACCGCGGGCAGCCTCGCCGCCCCCGGCCTCTCCCGCGTGGACCTCGGCGGCTATCTGCTGCTCCCCGCCCCCGCCGAGCCGCACGCCCACGGGGACACCGCGCTGACCGCCGACGGCGAGGGCCCGGTCTCCTACACGCCCGACGAGGTCCAGCGCCGCGCCACCGAGGCCGCCCTGCTCCAGCTCGGCCACGGCGCGACGGCCGTACGGTCCCACGTCCGGATCGGCGACGTGCACGGCCTCGGCCCCATGGAGGCCGTGCTCCAGGCCCGCCGTTCGCTGCGCGGCCTCGCCGACCTCACCGCCGTCGCCGTGCCCCGCCTCCTCACCGGCGTGGCCGGGGCCGACGGGCTCGCCCGGCTGCGCGACGCCGTGAAGATGGGCGCCGCCGTGATCGGCGGCTGCCCGGACCTGGACCCCGACCCGACGGGCTTCCTCGAAGCCGTCCTGGAGCTCGCCGCCGAGCACGGCTGCCCCGTGGACCTGCACACGGACGGTGACGATCCCGCCCGCCTGGCGCGGCTCGCGGCGATGTCCGGCGGACTGCGCCCCGGGGTCACCATCGGCCCCTGCGGCGGTCTGTCCCGGCTCCCGCTGGAGGCGGCGCACCGGGCCGCCGACCAGCTGGCCGCCGCCGGAGTACGGGTGACCTGCCTGCCCCAGGGCGACTGCGCGGCCCTGGAGCGCCGGGGCCTGCGGACCGCGCCCGTACGGCTGCTGCGCGCCGCCGGGGTCCGGGTCGCGGCCGGGAGCGGGGCGCTGCGGGACGCCGGGAACCCGGTCGGCCGCGGGGACCCGCTGGAAGCCGCGTACCTGCTGGCCTCCCAGGGCGGGCTGCGCCCCACCGAGGCGTACGCGTCGGTCAGCGCCGCCGCCCGCGAGGCGATGGGGCTGCCGGAGGTGCGGGTGGAGGCCGGTTTCCCGGCGGAGCTGCTCGCCGTGCGCGGGGACCGGATCGCGGGGGTGCTGTCCCTGGCGTACAGCCGGATCGTGATCCACCGGGGGCGGGTGGTAGCCCGTACGAGTGCGGTGCGGGAGTACTGCGACTCCGCCGTCGCGGTGGCCCTGGACCTGCCCCGGCAGGGCCGGATGGAGCCCGGGCCCTGAGCGTCCGCCCGCGGTTCGCGGGCGTGGTCGCCCGGCTCGTCGTACGGTCGGGGCATGCGCATCGTCATCGCGGGTGGACACGGTCAGATCGCGCTGCGGCTGGAGCGGCTGCTCTCCGCACGCGGGTACGAGGTCGCGGGCATCATCCGCGATCCGGCACAGGGCGACGACCTGAGGGAGGCGGGCGCCGAGCCGGTGCTCTGTGACCTGGAGTCGGCTTCGGTGGAGCACGTGGCGGGGATCCTGCAGGGCGCGGACGTGGCGGTGTTCGCGGCCGGCGCCGGCCCGGGCAGTGGGGTGGAGCGCAAGGACACCGTGGACCGGGGCGCGGCGGTGCTGTTCTCCGACGCCGCCGAACGGGCGCGGGTGCGGCGGTTCCTGATGGTCTCTTCGATGGGGGCGGACGCCTGGCACGGGGGCGACGACGTCTTCGACTTCTATCTGCGGGCCAAGGGCGAGGCCGACGACCACGTCCGTACCCGGCTGGGGCTGGAGTGGACGGTGCTGCGCCCCGGCGCCCTGGTGGACGACGCGGGCCGGGGCCTGGTCCGGCTGGAGGCGCGGACGGGGCGCGGGTCGGTCCCGCGCGACGACGTGGCGGCGGTGCTGGCCGAGCTGATCGAGACTCCGGCGACGGCCGGTCTGACGCTGGAGCTGGTCTCCGGTTCGACGCCGGTCGAGGTGGCCGTGAAGGACGTGGCGGGCAACTGACAGGCGCCGGCCGGTCGGCCCCTCCGCCCGCCTGCCCCTCCGCCGGTCCGTCCGCCCGTCAGAACCCGGCGCTGACCTTGTCGTCCGACCGGCCGACCGAGTCCTGCCGGTACCGGCCCTCGTAGGCCCGCCGGATCCGCTCGATGCGTACGCCCCGGCTCTCGGCCTCCTTCTCGGGGTAGAGGAGCACCACCTCGTACGAGGTCTCGTGGACGGTCTTGCCGTCCGGGCCGCGCCACTGGCCGCGGCCGTCCTGGAGGGTGAGCCCCTCGGGGAAGGCGGGGGTGACCTCCCGGTCCAGGAACCGGGTGAACTCCGCTTCTCCGACCGGGGGCAGGCCGCCGGGGCGGGCGGTGCCGAAGTAGAGCCGGGTCTCCTGGTACGGCTCCCCCACACGGCTGTCCAGGGCCGCTCCCACCAGGGCCGGGATCCCGGCGCCGAGCAGGGCGAGGAGTAGCCCGCCGCCGACTTTGCCACCCGCGTCCGAAGTCCATTTCACGCCGGGAGAACGACCGGACGCCCGCATCGGTGCGGCCGGGGCGCCCGATAGGGTCACTCGGAATTCGACCGCAGGGGGTGGTCGTACGAGGTGCCGGGGTGGGGCATGGGCGGCGGGGACGGACGCATCGGCGAGGCGGAGGGCGGCCGGCTGGCTGCCCGGTGGTGGCAGTGGGCACTGTCGGCCCCGGAGGACCGCAGCCCGGTCAGTGACACCACGGGGAGGTACGCCGACTGGCGCCAGCCTCAGGACGTGTGGTTCCTCGCGGGCACGTACGGGGGGCGGGTGGTACGGCGGTGCCCGATCCCCTCGGGTGTGCCGGTGTTCTTCCCGGTCCTCAACACCCAGGCGGTGGCGGTGCCGTTCGCGGGCGGGCCGCCGCGGCTGGAGGTGAAGCGCGCCGAGGCGTATCTGAACGGCTCGCCGCTGGAGCTGAGCGAGTTCTCCTCGAAGCGGTTCGCGGTGCTGGGGGTGCCGCGGCGGGCGTGGGGGCTGTGGTGCGGGCTCGGCCCGTTGCCGGCGGGGCAGTTCGTCCTGGAGATCAGGGCCGCGGCGGCGGACGGGTTCTGGGTCGATACGACGTACCACCTGACGGTGGAGTAGCCGGGGCGGCTCACGGGCTTTCCAGCCGCCGGCGCCACCACGGATCGCCGGGCGCCGCGTACGGATCGCTGAGCGTGCGCGCGAGGAACCGGGCGTCGAGCGGCGCGAGTACGGCGTGGAGCTCGCGCCGGGCCCGGCGCGGCAGCGCGGCGAGGAGCTCCTCCAGCACCTGGCGGTGCTCGCCGCCCCACGGCGGGTCGCAGCACGGGTAGTCGCTGGAGAACCTCGGGTACATCACCCACGTGCCGCGGCTGTGGACGATTTCCCGCCAGTGGCTCAGCGCGTGCCAGGCGGCGCCGGGCGCGTAGCGGTGGCGTTCGAGGCGGGCGATCGCGGCGAGGGTCTTGCCGGAGATGCCGGGGATGACGGCGCGGCTGTCCCGGCGGGAGGGCGCGCGCGGCAGGTCCAGTCTGACCTGCGAGGGTGCCTTACGCGGCACGGGCCTTTCGGATGCTGATCACGCGCCCAGCATGCCGCACCGCCCCGCCCGGGCCCACGGGTTTTCGGCCGCCTCGGCGGTGGGGAGGGCGTGTACGAGAAGACCCCCGCCACTGCGTTTCCGCAGTAACGGGGGTCTCACTCGCGTGGCGGCGCCAGGGTTCGAACCTGGGTAGGCTGAGCCGGCAGATTTACAGACTCCTCCCGTCGCTCAGCCACCACAGGCGCTGACCTGCGGATGAAGCACTCACCCGGAACCTTCTCAGGTAGACCGTCCGCACGTCGTCCTGATCTTGTGAAGAATGATCCCCTGCGACGCGATGGCAGTAGGGGGCATCGGTGGGAGATTCACGGGACGCGATCATTGATCGACTCGACGCAGGTCAAGGGGTGACAGCGGTCTCGATGGGCTGGCTTCGGGAGCACTATGACTCGGATTGGGGCCGGCTGAGCACAGCGCGGGCTGCCGAGATCAGCGCGTGGCTCACTCGACGCGACATCCGACACCTGCCTAGCCCCTTGCCCTCGCGTGAAACCGCCGAAGTCATGCTCTACAAGCCTGACTCGCGCATCGGTGTGTACATCAACGCGGCGCGGCTTGAGGGCCCGTTCACGAACCGCCCCGCAGGGGCCGTGGACATCTTGAGTGCCCTCGCAGACCGCCTGTAGTGGCCCTCGGATGAGGAGCAGCATCTACTTCTGGCCGATCTACACGGGCCAGACGTTGCCGATGGACTCCTGGCGCGGCCGCATGTGGCTGGACACCTGGGTCTAGCAGCCAAAACGACGGGCCCGGCACCTCCTGGTGCCGGGCCCGTCGTGGTTGTTACCGGTGGTCGCTGGCCGTCCTGGGCCGCCTCCCGACGGCCCACAGACGGCCCCGCTCCGGCACATGCAGCGTTGTCGACCGAAGCGAGCAGGTGGGGACCGGCCGAGAAGACCTGAACGAATCCCACCAGCAGTCGGGCCGTCGGGTTTGACGGTTACTGGCGGTCAGCCCGCCGCTTGACCGCGGGCGGCAGGGCCGGTCCGCGGTTGAAGTGCTGTACCGCCATCAAGAAAGGGGCGACGAAGAGGGACGCTTCGGTGGGGGTCTGCCCCCCGAAGAGCACGAGTGTGACACCCGCGCTCAGCACGCTGACGAACATCGTGGCCCACACGAGCAGGGCTACGCGCCCCTCCATGCTTTCGGACATACTGAACTTGCTCCTGTCTGCAAGGGCTGTGAGCACGGGCCACCCGCATCGTTACCAGGCGCCGCGGGTGGCCTGCTCGCTACTTCGACACCAATCTGTGGTGTCCGCGGTTCACGCCGCGTCCGTGGCTACGTAGCCGTCCCCTTCCGGCCATACGACGGTGACCTGTACATGAGCACACAGGTCGAGCAGGTCTGGCTCTGGGCGCGAGGGCACCAAAAGAGCAAGCTTGGGTTGCGGCAGGAAGCGCGCGTAGTCGAGGAGCTGTCCGATGGCCATGCGTACGGCAACGCGCGCTACGGAGCCCTTGGCCTCGTAAAGGCAGTTCGTCGTGGCGTCGTACAGGTCGGTGAACAGCCACTTCGCGACCTCGCTCGGAGCGATCCGCTGGCGCGTGATCTCGTGCCCCTGCAGTCGGAGATGCTCGGCAAACTCGCGAACTAGCTTGGCCTCGACTCTCTCCGCCTCATGCGGTTCGCGCGCAGGATCGACGAGCGTGCGCTCGGTGTATTGAGCTTCCACGTCGATCGCTTCGATCATCGGGGCTGACGAAGGGGTGTGCGGAAGCTGTGACCTCGGGGGCGGCTCCGTGGCAATCGGCGCGAACCGGAACATGATCACGCTACGGACAGGGCCGCCATTCGTTTCGGGAGCTTCCGTGAGGTACCACGGCCGATCCTTGGCCAGCATGAACTCGCCCACATAGCGGCAGTGCCCGGACGAGACACCCTGGAACAGGCGAAGGGCTCTGCCTTCACGCTCGTGGGTCAGGATCGCCAAGTTGCCCTGCGTCATCTTCTGGTCGCCGCGCTGGCCCTCGCCGGCGTAGTGATAGCAGCCATCCTCACCCCAGCCGTCGAAGTACCCGTGCTTGCGCCCCTCACCGGGGTTGCTGAACGCGAACACGTTCGGGGTCACGCGTGACGGTCCGATTCCGCCCTGCCGCCTGCCTCCGTACTTCGCGTGGAGATCCGCCCGCTTGACGACCTCGCCCACGGCGATGTCCCAGTCCCCTTCGATCGGTGCCCCCACTCTCTCCAGCTCCCATTTAGGTCGAGTCTGATGCCTAAAACTATACCCTAGCGACAGTTGAGACTCGATGCGTTCCTCCTCAACGGATGAGAGCGGCAGGCGAGTTCCCGCCTCGGCATCCTCCGACTGCCCCAGCCCGCTGTGGGTGCGATGGGGCAAGTCCGGGACAACGTCGCCACGACAGCGGGGAAACCTGAAACGATCCGGGAACGGAGTCGACGTAATCGCGAGAGGAGCCGGACGGAGTGGACAGTCCATCCGTGTCAGAAGTGCCTGTAGGTGAGGCGCAAATGGAGCTACGACAGGCCCTCCGCTGGCTCTCCCGGCGTTGCGGCGAACCCTCGCTCCGCGAGATCGCCGAGCAGAGCCACCTGTCGCTCACGACCGTGCAGCGGGTCATGAGCGCTCCGCACGCGCACAGGCGGCAGCGCCTACAGGAGGTCGTTTCGGCGCTGGCGGCCTTCGACGCTGCCGTGCGGATCGAGGAGGAGATCCTCTTCTTCAACCGCTTGTGGGCACTCGCGCGCGCTGAGGCCACGGGCGAGGAGTGCGGCCCCGAGCCCCTCTACGCACAGCAGACCACGGTGAGGACGGGCCCAGCTCCTGAACCGCGGCAGAGCCATCCGACACTGATGCCAGGCCAAGTCTCCATAGATCTGGGCGAGGGTCGCCTCTTCGTCTGGACGAAGAGGCAGGGCTGACCGCAGGAACGCTGCGCGGGGACGGCACCTCGGCACCCCCGCCGGCGTCGCTGGCGACGCGAACGCACCCTTCGCCTCAGCGGCCCGGAACCTCCCCACCCTCACCTCCCTCGCTGAGATGCGATGACCGCGTACGAAAAGCCCAAACACGCGAAGCGGACACCCGACGGCCGGAACCGCCAGGCAGGGCCTGATCCACAATGCAGATCAGGCCCTTCCTGTATCTCGAGGTCGGGGTGGCGGGATTTGAAGCCGCTACCCATTCGCCCCGAAGCATTCCGGGCCAACGGGCGAGCTGCCCCTTCCACGGTGCTGACCTGCGACGGAGTTCCGTGATCACCCGTGGGCGTCCGCCGCCGTACGGCGCATCGTCACGCAGCTAGACACTCAGCTTGCGCGTACTTCCTTCTGCTCCATGGCTCTAGCGACATCGGTCAGCACAGGCCATGGGACGGGGGTGGCATGGAGGTTGCTGCAGCCGCCCGCTGCAACTAGGCCGCGCAGCCGATCAGTTGACGCACAGGAAGTCAGGGAACTAGTGTTCGATCAACGAGGGTTCCAAAAATTCGACCTCAGATGAGGTAGCATTTTTGGAACCTACCCGTGCTGGAGGCTCCGTGGAACCCGTGTGTCACGTTGGTGTTGCGGCTGTACAGCGGCTGCACGAGCTTGGGCTTACGCCTGACGATCTGCACAAGGCAATCGCGGGCGGCTCCGCTGAAGCCCGCCTGTGCACAGAAATGGACGCACCGGGCATGGCGGGATACGCCTTCTGGTCCCGGAGCAACCGCACGTTTCGGGAGCGAATGGCACCCAAGGGCTGGGCCTTCAGTAACGCTCAGTCGATCCTCCGCACCATTCACCCCTCCGGCTCCTTCACGATCACCGCCGTTAGCGGCTCAGGTATGGTTGGCGAAGAGGCTGCGAACTTCTCTGGGGACGTTCGGACGAAGAACCCGAAGGGGCCCGCGGTAGCGAAGCTCGTAGAGCGAAATTATGTACAGCTTCCCCTCTTCCCCGTTGCGCGTCCCGATGTGCGCGACGAGGTAGAAGTAAATGAGCTGCCGACATGGTTCCTCCTTTACAAGTCAAGCAAGGAAGGTCTGAGTTTCGAGTTGTCACTTCCTGTGGAGATGCACGGGAAGCATGTTGATACGTGGCGAGAGCGCATCATCCTGGATGACAACCCGTTCCTCGGAGCCGAGTTCGACATCAAGCGTCTGGATGAAATTCCGGCGATGTCACCTGTTGAAGTCCCGGTCGAATTCAAGGGAGCTCTGTAAATCCCTTTGAGCTCAGGAGAGAGTCATGCTCACTGCTTCGCGATTGGTTCTGGCGCGAAAGAGGAGGCGCATGACTCTTTCCGGCTTGGCCAAGACTTCAGGCATCTCCGTGCGCAGCCTTACGGCCTTCGAGAACGGCCATAAGATTCCGTCGCCAGAGACGCTAGGGACTCTGGCTCTGGCCCTGGATCTTCCAACCTCCTTCTTTGTGGCGGCGGAGGTCGAAGAGCTTGCCCTTGATGCAATCAGCTTCCGGGCGCTTTCCAAGATGAGCGCCCTCGATCGGGACTCTGCGCGGGGAGCCGGCCGCATTGTTGTCGAGATCAACGACTGGATTGAGCAGAGATTCGGACTTCCGGAATCGAACGTCCCTACGCTCCCGCACCTGAAACCAGAGGAAGCGGCCGAACGAGTCCGAGCCCTGTGGGGACTCGGCGAGGCCCCGATTCCCAATATGGTTCACTTGCTGGAATCGCACGGCGTCCGAGTGTTCTCCCTGGCGTCCGATTGTTCGTCTGTCGACGCTTTTTCGTTCCGATGGAAGCGAACCAAGCCTTTCATTGTCTTGAATCTAGAAAAGAGCGGCGAACGCGGTCGGTTCGATGCTGCTCACGAGCTCGGCCACCTCATTATGCATTCGGAGCATCGAATCCCCCACGGCCCTGACGCCGAGCAGGAGGCTCAGCAGTTCGCCTCCGCCTTCCTCATGCCGAGGTCCGGAATCTTGGCCCAGCAGCTTTATGCAGCTGATTCGCGACGGATTTTGAGCGCTAAGCAAAAGTGGCAAGTGGCTGCCGTAGCGCTAGCTTACCGCTTGAAGGATTTGGACCTCCTGTCCGAATGGAATTACAGGACGGCCGTTAAGCAGCTGTCGCAGATGGGATTTCGAAGCGGAGAGCCTGGCGGAATCATTCGAGAGAGTTCCCAGCTACTCGGCAAAGTATTCTCAGCTCTACGATCACAGAAGATTCCCATCTCTGAAATGGCCGATGATCTTAACTTGACGATCGATGAGCTAAATCTGCATGTGTTCGGCCTTGTCCCCACGGTTGTGGACGGCGGAGAGATGACCAGCCCACCAGTCCGACCCGGTCTCAGGCTCGTGGGTCGCTGATCATCCGGTGCTCAGCCACAGTGTGCCCCTGCTGTCCTCCTCATCCCGCCTGCCGTCGGCTCACGCGGAATGATGGCGGGGCAGTCGTCTGGGTCCCTGTCGACTATGGCGCTGGAGCGGCTGCCAGCCTGCTCGTGAAGCCCTTGTCGCACAGGCGCTGATACGCGGCGAGCACCGGGGCCGGCACCTGCATTTGAAGCATGAACCCCTGATCCGGGTAGAGCTGGAGCCGCTGGAGGGCGCCAACAAGCATGTCGATGACGAGCTTAGGATCGCCGATGGAATCGACGTATTCCGTGAACGTCATCGGGGTGGATGCACTGATGACCTCCACCTCCGGCCAGAGCTTCCGCGCAGTGGCGTACGCGCGCCGCTCTTCGTACGGCTTGCTGATCAGCAGTACGGATTCGATGGGGCGGCCGGCGTCCTCCAGCAGGGCCCGGGTGAGCCGGATGTTCTCCCCGGTGTTGCGGGCGTTGGGCTCCACGAGGACGTCCTCAGGCGGGACGCCCAGCTCCAACGCCCGCTCGCGGTAGTGCACCGCCTCCCCGCGCGGCATCCGCGCGCGGGTCGTCGGGCTGGTGGCGCCCGTGAACACGATCAGGGGCGCCATGCCGCGCCGGTACAGGTCGACCGTCGTGTCGGCCACGCCGAGGTCGTGGCTGCCGAGGCCGACCGCGACTGAGCAGGGGCGCGGCTCGTGGTGCATCTGGTGGAACTCCCAGATGAGTTCCGCGTCCGCCCGCACCTGCTCAGAGATCACTTCTGTTCGCCACCCTCGGCCGAGTCCGGGACTTTGAACTCATACTCCCAGGCGAAGCGCGACGCGGCGTGTACCCCTATGGCGAACTCAACGACCGTTCCGTCTGCGGTGTACGTCGTGCGGTGTAGCTCCACTACGGGCTCGCCCGTCGGCAGCTTGAGCAGCTTGACCTCGTCGGCTGTGGGGACGCGCGCGAAGATGCGCTCCTTCATGTGGTCGATTTCGTACCCGGCGTCGTAGAGGACCCGGAAGCCTCCACCGCGGCCTGCCGGCCCCGGGGTGGGGTCCACGATGCGCGTGCCCTCGACGTGCTCGGGGCGGTAGTAGCTGGTGAGGGTATGCGTTGGCTGCTCACCCTCCTTCACGAGGCGAGCGCGCGCGTACACCTGGGCGCCTGCGGGTAGCCCGTGCGCCTCAGCCGCAGGAGCGGGTGCGTCGATGAGGCTGACGGACTGGGTCTGCTCGCCGCGCCGGTAGGTACGGCCGGAGGCGACGCGGTCCGCGATGAACGCGACCTCGTCCCCGTCGCGCCACTTCGCCTTGTCGTAGCGGCTGATTCCGATGCGTTTCAGCGGCGTCTGCGCGCGAACCATCGTCCCCACACCGCGCGACGACGTGACGAGTCCCTCGGCCTCCAGGGCCTTGTAGGCAGCGTTGACGGTTGCCTTGGAGCCTTCTCCGGCCTCGACCAGGTCCCGAATCTGCGGCAGCAGTTGGCCAGGGGTGTAGTCGCCGTTCTTGATCTGTTCGGCCAGCCTGTCGGCCAGCTCTCGCCACTTCGGTGCCACCAGGCACTCCTCTCGACAGAGTCAGTTTCCCACAGTCCTAGGACATTGACAGTCCTAGGACTGAAGTGTCATGGTCTTCCTGGGCGCAGCCAGTCCTAGGACAGGAGGCGCTCTTGGGGGGCCTACTTGGCCTGCCCGAACGATCCACAAGGGGCCCGGGACAGATCGGGCCGAGGGCGCCCGGGTCCTTGTCATTCACCGGAGGGCTTAGACCGAAAGGTCACGTCTCCATACGCCTACGCCAGGTCCCAGACCTGAAGGAGACATGCGTACTGCTCAACCTTCCGTGTCGCCCTCGGCGCGGGCCGGTTGCCTCCTCCGCCCGTCTCGTACGGACGGGGTTGAGGGGAGCCGGAGTTCTTTCCTGCTTCACCCCAACGCAGTGCAGCCCCGGCGCTGGAACGCCGGGGCTGCTGTTGGGTCCCGTTCCTCTACCGAAGGAGCAAGACCCGTGAAGTCCATCGCCGCACTTCAGAACCGCGTTACCCCGTGGTCCGACGGCCTGGAGCCGACGGACAGGGAGCTGAACGCGATCGAGCAAGAGCTGCCGCTCATCCTGGCGGAACGCGATCTGCTGGACGCGCAGATCATGACGCTGGACCGGATGCCCACCGAGGTGGACGAGCAGCGGCTGCGGCGGGCCCGCCGGCAGGTGCTCGCGGCTCGGACCGCGCTGGAGAACCGGGCTGCCCACCTTCCGTCCTCGGGTGGCGCGGCATGAACCGCAAGGCGAAAGCCGCGCTCGTCCTGGCCCTGGTCGTCGTGGTCGCCATGGCCTTCCGGGTCTCGTGGAACGCGCTGCGGGACGTAGCCAAGGCCATCGGCGCGGACGGGACAGCGGCAACGCTCTACCCGTTCGTGGTCGACGGCCTGATGGCCCTGGCCCTGGTCGCCGCGCTCACACTGACCGGCGACGCCCGCCGGTTCGCCCTGCGGGTACTGGCCGCGTACACGCTCGCGTCACTGGTCCTGAACTACGTTCACGGACTCCTGCCCGAACTGCACGCCGAGTCGATCGGCTGGAGTCGACTGGCCGATGGGAACCTGACGAACTGGGCCCTCGTCCTGCTCGCGACGTCGCTTCCAGTCGGGTCGATCTACTTCGGCTCCGACCTCGTGGCCAAGGTCCTCCACCACCGTCCGACAGTCGACCCGATCGAACCCGAATCAACGCAGATCGATGCAAATCGGTCGAGTGGTGAGCTGGGTGAACCTGTGGTCGAAGAGACCGTCGAGCCGCCCGTCTCGGTGCCCGCACTGGGGCCGGTGCCGGCCGATCTGATCGACGTGGTGGAGGCGCGGGTACCGATTGCCGCGGCCGAGGTGACCCGTCCTCGTCGAGCCACCGGTCGAGTGCCCGTGGCCGCCCGATCGGCCCGCCCGGTCCGCACCCCGGAGGAACTTCTTTCCGAGGCTCGGAGCATCACCGAGGCGTGGCCGATCGAGGATCTGACCGGCGAGGCGATCCGCAAGGCCCTGCGCACGTCCCCGGCCAAGGCCCGGGTCCTGCGCGAGACGTTGAAGGCCGAGCGAACCGCACACGCCACGGCGCCGGCGGTGGTCTCTTGACCACCGTCGACGCACCCCAGGTGAAGGCGTTCAGTTTCGGGGGTGGCTGGCAGTCCATGGCCGCCATGGTCCTCGCCGCGACCGGTGAGATCGACTACCGGACGTTCCTGATGGCCAACGTCGGAGGCGACTCCGAGAACCCAGCCACCATGGCCTACCTCGACCGCTACGCCCGCCCCTACGCCGCCGAACACGGCCTGGAGCTGGTTCTCCTGGACCGGGTCATGGTCCGCTCCAAGGAGACCCGCACCCTCTACGGGGAGCTCACCAGGCCGGGCTCGAAGTCCTTGAAGATCCCGGTGCGCATGAGCAACGGGGCCCCCGGCACCCGCTCCTGCACCGCCGACTACAAAATCAAGACCATCGGCCGCGAGCTGAAGCGCCGCGGCGCCACCAAGGACCTGCCGGCCACGGTCGGGATCGGCATCAGCCTCGATGAGATCGGCCGGGCCAACAAGCGCCGCTGCGAGCCATACGAGCAGATCGAGTACCCACTGCTGGAACGCGGGATCCGCCGCATCGACTGCGCCCGCATCATCCGCTCCGCCGGCCTACCCGTCCCGCCCAAGTCCTCGTGCTGGTTCTGCCCGTTCCACCGGCCCGAGGCCTGGCACGACATGCGCCGGGAGCAGCCCGAACTCTTCGAGAAGGCCTGTCAGCTCGAAGACCTCCTCAACCAGCGTCGCGACAACCTCGGCAAGGACCACGTCTACCTGACCCGGTTCGGCCGGCCCTTGCGGGCCGCGATCCCCGACGGCGTCGACACCCTGCCCTTCGACGACACCGACCCCGGATGTGACTCCGGCTGGTGCATGACCTGACCGCCCGAAAGGGGCTTCCGTGTTCGCTGAGATCGCGTTCCTGCTCTACGTCGGTCACCTGCTGGCCGACTACCCGTTCCAGACCGACCACCAGGCCGCCCACAAGGCCGGATGCGGTCGCACGGGCTGGACCGCCAACGTCGCCCACGCCACCACCCACGTCCTGACCTGCGGACTCCTCCTCACGATCGGGTCCGTCGCTCTGGGCTGGGACCTGCCGCTCTGGGCGGCCGTTCTGGCCGTGTTGTGGATCGGCGTCAGTCACGGGTTCATCGACCGCCGGTGGCCCGTCGCGGCGTGGATGCGGATCGCCCGCCAGAGCGGCTGGGCCGCCCACGGCGGCGCCGCGCACGTTGACCAGACCGCGCACGTCCTGGCCCTGACCCTCGCCGCGCTCGCCCTCTCCGTCTGACCTCGAAGGGATCCATCATGCCCAGCTACTTCACCGGCCCCATCCGCTACCGCTCCGAGGGCGGCGCGATCGTGACCGTCGAGAACCTCTACGCCGAGTGCGCCGGTTGCGGCGCCGAGAACTACAGCGACTACAGCAACCGTCGCAAGTGGGCCGAGAAGCACGCCGAGAAGTGCCGCGCCCTTCCCCGCCGCTGACACACCGATCCGAGAGGAGTCACCTCGGATGAACCACCTGCCCGAACCCGTCCACGTCGTCCGGCTCCCGGACGGCACCCACGCCTACACCGACCAGCTCCCCGCCACCTATGCCGGGCCGCAGGTCGTGCACCAGCACATCCACCAGGCCCCGCCCGACCGCACTGTTCAGCGGCTCGCGCTTGGCTCCGGGGTCGGCGCCGGAGCGGTCGCCGCCGGCGTCTACTTCGGGCCGCTCCTGATCTCCGCCCTGACCGCCATCGCGGCCAACTTCGCGTTCCTGGCGTTCTTGGCGCTGATGCTCGGCTGGGGTGTCCACACCGTCGTGAAGTCGATCGGTAGCCCGGACGGTGCGGCGGCCGCGAAGAACGTGCGTAAGGCCCGCCGCAAGCGCGGCTGACCCCTGCCGTCGACCTCCTCAAGGAGTGCTCGCATGCTCACGACCATCAGTCGCTACCTGCTCATCGTCGCCGTAGGCCTCGGCCTGGGAATGGCGCTGCTGTGGATGTCCCGGACCTGGGGCCAGCAGATCGGCTGGACCGCGTTCCTTGCCGTTGAAACCGCGCTCGTCATCCGGATCCTGCTCCCGCGCCGTCGCTGACAGCTGCCCGATCCACCCACCCCCTGGTGGGTGGTGAGGGGAGCCGGACAGACCGGCCCGGAGAAGGAGCCGACCGTGAGTTACCACGTCGAGATCCGCCGCAGCGGCCACAACGTCTACTGGGACTACATCTGCACCACCTGCAAGCGCACCGTGCGTACCTCTGCCTCCCAGGTGGCCGCCAGGACCATCAAGCACGTGTGCCCGCGCCGCCCCCGCTGACCTCTGACAGTTGCCCGATCCACCCGCCCACGCGGCGGGTGGTGAGGGGAGCCGGACAGACCGGCCCCGGAGGGAGCCCAGTGATGGCGAAGGACCCGAAGTTCACCACCGGCGAGATCGCGAAGATGGCGTGGCTGACCGCCCGCATGGCCAAGCGCGGGATCGCCAGCGAGACCGTCTACCAGGGCGACCTGGAGAAGAAGTTCACCAAGATCGTGGACGGTGCCCGTGAGCGCGAGGAGCGCGAGGCCCTGGACGCGGTGGCGGCCGAGAAGGCCGCCCGCAAGGCCCGCGCCAAGAACGCCAAGCCGTAGCTGTGCCCCGGGGCGGCCGCCTCTCTCGCCAAAGAACGCCGGCCGCCCCGGGCCCTACCCACCCGCTTGTCAGCGAGAGCAGGAGTTTCCAGCATGACTGACAACGTCGTCCCCCTGTTCAAAAACCCCCAGAGTCCCCCCGACACGGCCCCCGCGGCTTCCCCGCCGGCCCCCAGCGCGCCTGCGGAGCGGGTGCGCGTGTGGCGACGGACCGTCCGGGAACTTCGGGCGGTCGTGGCTCACGAGCGGACCCGCACGGCGGTCCGGCTGGTGGCCCGGCACGGCATGTATGTCATCGGTGGCACCCGCGTCATGGCCAAGCGGACGTGGGACGGGCGGACCGGATCCCGCTACGAGCGGATGCTCCGCGCCGCCGAAGCGGCCGGGAACTGGGAGGAAGCCAAGGAGTGGGAGGACCGCCTCACCCGCTTCCGCGCGGCCCGCCATCACCGCCGCATGGATCTCCTCAAGGCCCCCCTCGACCTCGCCAAGAGCGCCGCCGTCGGCACCGGGCTCACGGTCGGGAGTCTGCTGGCGTTGGGGATCGTGCTGGCCATCGCTAACAAGGACATCACCGACGTGATCGCCCCGATCGCGGCAGTGATCGACGCGATCGGCTGGATCGTCTACATCGCCTCCGTCGTGTGGGGACCGGCCGTCATCCTCGGGCCGTGGCTGGGCTTACTGGCTCTGTGGGGAGTCGGACGCCACCAGCAGACCGCACCCCAGTGGACGCTCCCCGCTCAGCAGCGCGACGACGCCGGCGCCCCGATCACCCCCTCGATCGTCGTCACCGCCCTGCGCGACCTCGGTATCGCCCCGCTCCGCAAGGCCATCAAGGAGATGGGCGACGTCGGCGCGGCCATGCTCGGCCCGATCCGCATCGCCGGATGCGGCGTGGAAGTCGACGTCACCTTGCCTTCCGGCGTCTCGACCGCCGAGGTTCAGGGTCGGCGCCGCAAGCTCGCCGAAAACCTCGCCCGCCATGAGCACGAGGTGTTCATCACCATCCCGACCGCCGCCCGCACCGTGCGGCTGTGGATCGCCGATTCCGGCGCGCTGGATGAGCCGATCGGGCCGTCCCCGCTGGTCACCGACGCGACGATGACCGCGAACTACAAGACCGGCAAGGCCCCGTGGGGCCAGGACCTGCGCGGCGACGCCGCGACGCTGAGCGTGTTCCAGCGCATGCTGCTGATCACGGGTCTGTCCAACCAGGGCAAGACCGCCGCCCTGCGCGCGCTGGCCCTGTGGCTGGCCCTCGACCGCACCGTCGAGTTCCGCATCGCCGACCTCAAGGGCGTTGGCGACTGGGACATGTTCGATGGTGGCCTCGCCACCACCCTCATCCAAGGCCCGACCGACGACCACGTCATCAAGGCGACCGAAATGGTCGAAGGCCTCGTCGCGGAGATGGAACGCCGGATCCAGGCCCCGCCCGGCACCGTCTTCACCCCGCTCATCGGGATCGTCGACGAAGCGCAGGTCGCGTTCATGTGCCCGGCCATCGACGACAAGAAGCGGCCCTACGGCGGATCCAAAGCGACATCGCGGTACTTCATGGCGGTCCGGAAGATCCACAACCAGGGCCGGGCCGTGGACGTGCTGCTGTGGGAGGGCACGCAGGACCCCACCGATCAGAACCTCCCCAAGCTCGTTCGGGAGGGTGCCCACACCCGCATCTCCCTCGTGCTCGGCACCGAGTCCCAGGCCCGCATGGCCCTGGGCGACAAGGCCGTCGACGGCGGCGCCGCCCCGCACCTGCTGCGGCAGGGCCTCGACAAGGGCACCGTCGTGGTCGCCTCCGACGGCATCACCATCCCCGCCGGCCAGGCCTCCATCACGGTCCGCACGCACTACATCGACACAGACCAGGCCGCCGAGGTCGCCCAGCGAGCCAAGGCCCTGCGCGCCGGCATCACCACCACCTCTGCCGCCGAGCCGCAGGAGCAGCGCGACCCGCTCGCCGACATCCTCACCGTCCTCGGCACCGACGCGCGCGTGCTCACCCAGGACGTCCTCAAGCGGCTGACCGCGCTGAACGAGAAGGCCTACGGCGGCTGGTCTTTCATCGACCTCAAGCGTGTCCTGGACGGCACCGGCGCCGAGCCGTACAAGTCCGACGGCCGCATGGTCATCGGCCGCGACCGCGTCGCCCGCGCCCTCACCAACCGCCCGGATGCCGGTTCCGCTTCCGCCGCCGAGTAGAGGGAGCCGAGCCCCGAACGGTCAGGGAGGCAGGGAGAACTCCCTGACCGCCTCCCTGACCCGCATCCCTCACCCTGACCTGCGGAAATGTTCTGCCAGGGAGGCAGGGAGGCGCCGCAGGTCAGACCCCCGAAACCCCCTCCACGCGCACCCCGACAGGGGGTGCCCAAGCCTCCCTGCCCCGCCTGCGGCAGGGATTCCGCATCACCCGTCCGAGACGCCGAGAGCGGCCCCCTCTCACGCCAATGAAGCGGGGCCGCTCTCGTCCAGAACCCTCAAGAACTGGAGAGACCAGCATGACCCACCCGACCGACTTCCCGCGAGACCCCGCCCGCCCGGCCTTACCCGAACACCTCCGCACCGCGCTCTGGCTCGCCGACTTCGGACTCCCCGTAATGCCGCTCCGGGAAGGCAAGGGCCCCATGGGTAACTGCCATGCCTGCCGCAAGAACGCCTGCGGGGGCCGACCGAACATGAAGACCCCCGGCCCCTGCGAGTGCCCGGCGCCCTGCCATGCCTGGGCCGCCGCCACCATCGACCTGAATATCCTCACCTCACCCGCGTGGGCTAGGGCCTGGAGGCAGGCTCAGGCCGTCGCCTACCACCCCGGCGGCGCAGCGCTCACCGTCGTCGACCTCGACAATGAAGAGGCCGTCGCGTGGGCCCGCCAGACCCTCCCGGAGACCAAGACCGTGCCCACGACGCGCGGGGAGCACTGGCTTTACCTCGGCACCATGGCCTCCCCCAACGGCGTACGACCCGGTGTGGACATCAAGTCCACGATGTCCTACGCCCGCTGGCTCGGCCCCGGAACCGGCACGATGCAGCTCCTCCCCGACGTCGTGCGCGCGCTCGCCGTGAAGGAGCCCACCACAGCCCGGCCCGCGCCCGGCATCGTCACCGCGTCCGCGCCGGCCGGGGGTGGGGAGTGCCGCCACCGGTCACCCGCCTATCTGGAGCGCGGTATCGCCATGGCCGAGCAGCGCATCGAAGAGGCAGCCGAAGTCATCCACACGACCGTGTACCGGACGTTCCTCGCGGTGCTGTCCACCCACGGTCGGTGCGGCTGCCTCACCGAGGCTCACATCAAGCGGCTGTTCACCGCTGCGCAGGCCAAGGGCGAATCCCTGCGCAACTGCGAGGACGCCTGGACCAATGCCCTCATGACGCTGGGGATGTAGCGATGCCTGAGGAAGAGAAGAACCCGGCCCGCCAGATCATCACCGAATACGCGCAGGACCATTTTCGGTACTTCCGCACCACCGAAGGCACCGTCTACGCGCAGAAGAACGGCCACCCCGTCGCCCGCCCGATCCGCTCCCAGGGCACGACCGGCAGCCACCGGCAGGAACTCATGGTCGGCCTCTACAACGACGGCCGCGGCTCATTCAACGGCAGCGCACTCAAGGAGGCACTCGACTTGATCGAAGCACTCGCCCTCAGCCAGGACGTACAGCCCACCCACATCCGCGTAGCCCCCGGATTCGACGGCGCCACCTGGCTCGACCTCGGCCGCGACGACGGCCAGTCCGTACGCATCCACCCCACCGGCTGGGACATCCGCGTCCCTGACCCGCAAGAGGTGTGCTGGCGGCGCACCCAACTCACCGGCGAACTCCCCCTCCCCGAGAAGGACACCAACGGCAAGGGCATCGACGCTCTGCTGCGGCTGTGCAACTTCGCCAACGCCGAGAGCGAGTGCCTCGCCATCGCGTGGCTGATCGGCTGCCTGGAGCCGTCAGTACCCGTCCCCGCACCTTTCCTCACCGGCCCCCAGGGCGCGGGGAAGTCGACCGCCGGGCGGATGCTGGTGCGGATCATCGAGGGCATGACCGGTGACCTTCGCCGGGCGCCGAAGGACGAGGAGAACCTGATCACGGCCGTGGCCGCAGGATGGGTCACCGCCCTGGACAACCTCTCCCACCTGCCGCCGGATCTGTCCGACCTGATGTGCTGCATCGTCACTGGCGCCGAAAGCATCAAACGCGCCCTGTTCACCGACGGCGACGTCGTCCGCTCCCGCTACCGCCGCCCGCTGCTCCTGACCGGCATCGACGTGGGCGTCATCCGCCCCGACCTCGCCGAACGACTCCTGCCCCTGCGCCTCGTGCGGCCCCAGGTGCGCCGGACAGAGGCTGAGCTGTGGGCGGAGTACAAGCCGGCCCTGCCCGTCATCCTTGGCTCACTCCTCGACCTCACCGTCAAGGTCCGAGCCACCGAAGCCGACACCCCCACCGACCTGCGTATGGCCGACTTCGCCCACCTCTGCGCCCAACTCGACACCGCCACCGGCCTCAGCGCGCTGACCGCCTACCGGGCCAGCCTCGACGACCTCAACGACGACGTCATCGAAGGCGACCTCCTCGCCCAGACCGTCCTCAAGCACGCCGCCACCCTCGAAGCGGGCGAGGAAGTGCGGATGGCCTCCGCGGAGTGGCTCCACGCCCTCACCCAGCTCTACGCCGGCGAGGACTTCCGGCCCCTGCCCAAGGGGTGGCCCACCACCGGGAAAGTCCTCTCCGACCGCCTCAAGCGCCTACAGCCCACCCTCGCCGCCCGCGGCGTCATCGTCGACTGGGGCCGCACCAAAGCCGCCCGCTACATCGAGATGACCCGCCCCGGCGCCCCGACGCCCCACGAGCAGGAAGCAGCGTTCTAACCCAAGCGACCACCCAGCCCCTGCACAAGCAAAAAGAGCACCCCGCCCCCGGGGCAACGCCGTGCTCCTCTTGCCTGTCCGGCGGCTTGCCGCCGCTGCAAAGGACGCGCCGCGCAGCGGCCCCTCACTTCGCTTGAAGACGCACCGCACCACAACAGAAACCCCTCTCTCTTTCCTAAGAGAGGAGATGTTGCGTCACCCGCGTCACTGACGCCCTGAAAAGCACCGCTGACCTGCCGATATACGGGTGACGCAGACGGCCCACGCCTGCGTCACCCGGCGTCACCTGCGTCACCGTCCTGCGTCACCCAATGACACAGGTGACGCAGGACGGTGACGCACGCCCACCCCCTGTGTCACCCAAAACCGCAGGTCAGACGCACGGATGACACAAGTGACGCGGTGACGCAGAAATCCCAGCCTCGGACAGGCACCGCCTCATGAGAGGCATCTGCGCTGTCGGCCAACGCCACCGATGAGGAGCTAGACCTTGGCTACGTCTCGACGCCGGCGACCGCCGGTCGACGAATGGCTGCCCCTGACCGAAGTACTTGAAGAACTCGGCATCACCCGAGCCACCTGGTACCGCTGGCGGAATCGCGGGTACGGCCCCGAGGCACACCGCCTTCCCAACGGCCATCTGAGGGTTCGCCGCAGCACTCTGGACGCCTTCAACAACGGCCTGGAGGCCGCGTGACCGAGTGGAGTTACACGGTCAAGATGTGGGCTATCCGTAAGCGGCCCTACCGCAAGCCGTACCAACTCCGTTGGCAGGTAGGGATTCGGCCGCACTCCGAGTCGTTCCTGACTCTCGGGCTCGCGGAGAGTCGGCGCGCGCAGCTGATTACCGCCGCCCGGGCCGGGGAGCCCTTCGACGTCGACAGCGGGCTCCCCCGGTCGCTGATGCAGCGGGATAAAGACATCCCGTGGTACCAGCACGCCCGGAACTACATCGAGCTGAAATGGGATCCCTCCCCCGCCACCACGCGGAAGACGCTGGCCGAGGCGATGGCCACGGTCACCATGGCCTTGGTGAAGGACACAAAGGGCATGGCCGAAACGAAAGTCGCGCGGCGAGTGCTCTACAGCTGGGCGTTCAATGTGCACCGGTGGGACGAGGAGCAGCCGGACGAGGTGAAGGCCGTGCTGGCATGGTTCGAGCGGAAGTCCCTGCCGGTGTCAGCCCTCTCCGAACGGATGGTTGCGCGGAAGGCCCTTAACGCCTGCACCAAGAAGTTGGACGGGACGATGTCCGCGGGGACCGTCATCACCCGGAAGCGGGCCATCTTCCACCAGGCGCTCGAGTACGCCGTGGACGCGGAGCTGCTCTCGGAAAACCCCCTCCACTCCCTCCAGTGGACCTCTCCCGAGAAAGTCGACGATGAACTGGACCGCGCGTGTGTGCCCGGTCCGGAGCTAGCCGAGCAGCTACTGGCAGGGGTTCGATCGCAGGGGCCGCGGGGGCGCCACCTGGAGGCGTTCTTTGCCTGCATCCTCTACGCCGCCGCGCGCCCCGGGGAAACGGTCGGACTGCAGGCGTCGGACTTCCACTTGCCCCGGCGCGGATGGGGGACGGTGTGGCTGCGGGAAAGCCGGCCGCGTGCCGGCCGGTCCTGGACGGACTCCGGCGAGGCGCACGATCGGAAGGGGCTCAAGCACCGGCCGCGCAGGGCCGTACGGCAGGTCCCGATCCCGCCGCAGCTCGTGTCACTGCTGCGGTGGCACATCACGGTCCACGGTGTCGCGGCGGACGGGCGGCTCTTCCGAACGGCTCGCGGCGGCATGGTGCAGGAGAGCGGGTACGGGGAGGTGTGGGCGGAGGCCAGGGCCAAGGTTCTCAGCCCGCAGGATCAGGCCTCCAAACTGGCGAAACGCCCGTATGACCTTCGCCACACAGCGGTGTCAACCTGGCTGAGCGCGGGGGTAGAGCCGCAGATCGTCGCCGAGCGCGCCGGTCACAGCCTGGCGGTGCTCTTCCGCGTGTACGCGAAGTTCCTGAAGGACGGGGAGGAGGCAGCGAACGCCAAGATCTCCGCCCGTCTGGACCGCAGGTAGCAACACGGCCAAACCGCAGGTCAGATCCCGGATTCCCGTCCACGCTCCGTCCACAGAGGCTGGTAGAGAGCGTGCGTCAACGAGACAGAGCGAGACAGTCGACTGTCCGTGTTCGAAAACGAAAGAACCCCCGCTCACTGCATTTCCGCAGATGAACGGGGGTTCCACTCGCGTGGCGGCGCCAGGGTTCGAACCTGGGTAGGCTGAGCCGGCAGATTTACAGTCTGCTCCCTTTGGCCACTCGGGCACACCGCCAAGATCGTTGCCGTCTTTCCGCCTTTCGGCGGCGCTCCGTGGCAACGACGTAAACGATACCTGATGTGCGGGGGTGCTCCGCCACCTGATTGATCAGCGCTCCCGGCGGGCGCGGTGGCTAGGCTTTGCCGAGCGGGCCGGGGATGTCCGGCCGCGCCCCACGGGGCACATCACAGCCGACTTCAAGGAGCCACAGCACATGGCCGACTCCAGTTTCGACATCGTCTCGAAGGTCGAGCGGCAGGAGGTCGACAACGCCCTCAACCAGGCCGCCAAGGAACTCTCCCAGCGCTACGACTTCAAGGGCACCGGCGCGTCGATCGCCTGGTCCGGCGAGAAGATCCTGATGGAGGCGAACTCCGAGGAGCGCGTGAAGGCCGTTCTCGACGTCTTCGAGACCAAGCTGGTCAAGCGCGGGATCTCGCTGAAGGCGCTCGACGCCGGTGAGCCGCAGCTGTCCGGCAAGGAGTACAAGATCTTCGCCACCATCGAGGAGGGCATCTCCCAGGAGAACGCCAAGAAGGTCGCGAAGATCATCCGTGACGAGGGTCCCAAGGGCGTCAAGGCCCAGGTCCAGGGCGAGGAGCTGCGCGTCAGCTCCAAGAGCCGCGACGACCTCCAGGCCATCCAGCAGCTCCTCAAGGGCAAGGACCTGGACTTCGCGATCCAGTTCGTGAACTACCGCTAAGGATCGGCGCTCGGAAGGGCGTGTGCGGGGCGTGCGCGGCGCACGCCCCTTTGTGGACCCCCTGTGGTCACTAGGCGTGGGCGGTTGCGCCCAGCACGCTGGGTGGCATCCATCACCGTGTGGCAGGGGGTTCTCGCATGCCTGGGGCCGGCAGTTTCCGCGAAGACTTCGGGGCGTCCGTGGTCGTCGCCCTGGTGGCGCTCCCGCTCTGTGTGGGCATCGCCGTCGCATCCGGGGTGCCGGCCGAGCTGGGGATCGTCACCGGGGTGGTCGGCGGGCTGGTCACCGGCTGGTTCCGGGGCAGCTCGCTCCAGGTCAGCGGCCCGGCGGCGGGGCTGACCGTACTCGTCTACGAGGCGGTGTCGGCGTACGGCCTGGCCGCGCTCGGGATGCTGGTGCTGGCCGCCGGAGTGCTCCAGCTGGGCATGGGGGCGCTCGGGCTCGGGCGGTGGTTCCGGGCGATCTCCGTCGCCGTCGTGCACGG
Source organism: Streptomyces goshikiensis (assembly GCF_014650555.1). Classification (GTDB taxonomy): domain Bacteria; phylum Actinomycetota; class Actinomycetes; order Streptomycetales; family Streptomycetaceae; genus Streptomyces; species Streptomyces goshikiensis. The sequence goes on from NZ_BMVE01000001.1 coordinate 1,051,663, forward strand.
GATGCTGGCCGGGATCGGGCTCGTCCTGATCGCCGGGCAGTTGTACGCGCTGGGCGGTGTCCCGGCGCCCGGGGACACCCTGGGGAAGCTCGGCGGCATGGCCGAGCTCGGCGGGCGGGCCGACTGGGCCGCGGTGGCGCTGGGCGCCGGGACCGTGGCCGTCCTGGTGGCGTGGCGGCGGCTGCCGGCCCGGATGCGGCTCGTACCGGGCGCGCTGGTCGGGGTGGCGGCCGCGACCGCCGCGACCGCGCTGCTGGAGCTGTCGGTGGCGAAGGTGCGGGTCACGGGGGTCCTGGACGCGGTGTCCCCGCCCGCCTGGGGGGACTTCGGGGTGCTGGCCTCCTTCGGGGTCGCCGGGACCGTGGTCGCGCTCGCGCTGATCGCTTCGGCCGAGACGCTGTTCAGCGCGGCCGCCGTGGACCGGATGCATGACGGGGACCGCACCGACTACGACCGGGAACTCGTCGCCCAAGGCTTCGGCAACACCGTCTGCGGGCTGCTCGGGGCGCTGCCGATGACCGCCGTCATCGTGCGCAGCGCCGCCAACGTGGAGGCCGGGGCGCGCACTCGGGCGGCCCGGATCATGCATGGCGGCTGGCTGCTGCTGTTCGCCGTGGCACTCCCCCGGGCGCTGGAGGTGGTGCCGCTCGCCGCGCTCGCCGGGGTGCTGCTGCACGCCGGCTGGAAGCTCCTGCCGGCCCGGGCGGTGGCCGCGCTGTGGCGCACGCACCGGGGCGAGGCTGTGGTGCTGGTGGCGACGGCCGCCGCGATCGTGGCCACCAATCTCTTCGAGGGGGTGCTCGTCGGCCTGGGGCTGGCGGTCGCCAAGGCCGCCTGGGAGACCTCCCACGTACACGTCGAGGAGGTGTGGGAGGGCGACGAGCTCTGCGTCCGGATCCTGGGGAACGCCAGCTTCCTGCGGTTGCCGAAGCTGCTCGACGCCCTGGACGCACTGCCGCCCGCGCCGTCGGTGCGGCTCGACCTGAGCGGGCTGCGCCACCTCGACCACGCCTGCCTGACCGCGCTCGACGGGTGGGAGCGCAAGCGGGCGGCCCCGCTGCCCGGCCGCGAGGGCGTCGCCTGACCGCGCCGGGCGGGCCGCCCTCATGCGCGATCGCGAACGCCTCCGCGTGGACTCTCGGTTCGGAGCGGGCCGTGGCAGCGGTCGGGCTGTCCGGCCGTGTGGTGACGGCTTGCGCGCTGTCGGCCGCCTCGGCGGGGGCGGGGGCGGTGACCTGCGAGGTAAGGGCGGGTCTCAGGCGCGGGGCGCGGACGCCCGGCCGGATATCTCTTCGGCCGCCCTCGGCGTACCGGCGCCGGGTGGTCCCGGCGGCCGGTTCGCCTGGTGGCGCGCGGAGTTGCGCAGGCGGCGGGCGGCTTGCTTCGGCAACTGCTCGGTCTCGGTCATGCGTTCAGTGTGACCGACGCCACTGACAATCGCCCTGACCTGCGCCTCTCCCGGTCAGCGGGCGGCGAACGGGGCGTCCGTGGGGACGATTTCGCGGCCCAGCGGGAGCAGGGACAGCGGGACCATCTTGAAGTTGGCGATGCCGAACGGGATGCCGATGATCGTGACGCAGAGGGCGATGCCGGTGACGATGTGGCTCAGGGCGAGCCACCAGCCGGCCAGGACCAGCCACAGGACGTTGCCGACGCAGGACGCGGCGCCCGCGTCGTGGCGCTCGACCGTGGTGTAGCCGAAGGGCCAGAGCGCGTACACGGCGATGCGGAAGGCGGCGATCCCGAAGGGGATGCCGATGATGGTGATGCAGAGGAGCACGCCCGCCAGGCAGTACGCCAGGAACAGCCAGACTCCGCTGAGTACGAGCCAAATGACGTTCAGGATTGTCTTCACTGCCGGTGTCCTGCCATCTGTTCGAGCCGGGCGATCCGCTCGGCCATCGGGGGGTGGGTCGCGAACATCCGGGAGAGGCCCTCGCCCGGCCGGAACGGGTTCGCGATCATCATGTGGCTCGCGGTCTCCAGACGGGGCTCCGGCGGCAGCGGGAGCTGCTTGGTGCCCGCGTCCAGCTTCCGCAGGGCGCTGGCCAGGGCGAGCGGGTCGCCCGTGAGCTGGGCGCCGGACGCGTCGGCCTCGTACTCGCGCGAGCGGCTGATCGCGAGCTGGATCACGGACGCCGCGATGGGCCCCAGGATCATGATCAGGAGCATACCCAGGAGGCCCGGGCCCTCGTCGTCGCTGGAGCGGCCGACCGGGATCAGCCAGGCGAAGTTCACCAGGAACATGATCACGGAGGCGAGCGCTCCGGCGACGGACGAGATGAGGATGTCCCGGTTGTAGACGTGGCTCAGCTCGTGTCCGATGACCCCGCGCAGCTCGCGTTCGTCGAGGATGCGCAGGATCCCCTCGGTGCAGCAGACCGCGGCGTTGCGCGGGTTGCGGCCGGTGGCGAAGGCGTTGGGGGCTTCGGTCGGCGAGATGTAGAGCCGGGGCATGGGCTGGCGCGCGGAGGTGGAGAGTTCGCGCACCATGCGGTAGAGGGCGGGGGCCTCGAACTCGCTGACGGGACGGGCGCGCATCGCGCGTAGAGCCAGCTTGTCGCTGTTCCAGTACGCGTAGGCGTTGGTCCCGAGGGCGATCAGGACGGCCACGATGAGGCCGGTCCGTCCGAAGAAGCTCCCGATGACGATGATGAGTGCGGACAGCCCGCCGAGGAGTACGGCGGTCTTCAGCCCGTTGTGCCGGCGGTGCACGGTACGCCCTCCAAATGGTGCGGCAGGGGAGCCCCGTCATGGATTTGAGGGTCTACGGTCCAGTGGACCCTCCCTTCATGGACAACGCGAGGTGAGCGCGGCAGGTTCCCAGGGCAGGCCGGCGCCCGCCGCCCCCGGAGCGGGGCGGCGGGGGCGGTGGCGCGGGTTGGGCCGTACGGGTGAGGCCCCCGGCCCGGGCGCGTACGGGAGCCGCCACGACCGCGTACGGAGCCTCGTACGGCCGCGTACGGGCCCGGCGCGGCCTACTGCGGGAAGAGGCTGCCCGAGGCGAAGCGCAGCACCAGCTGCGGGGCGCCCGAGAGCACCAGAGCGGTGACGACGGTGAGCACGATCGCGGCCGTGACCGGCAGCGGAGCCCTCGTACGGGCGGCGGCGGCCGGGTCCGGGGCGGCCCCGCCCTCCTCCGGGGTGCGGAAGAGCAGCGCCGTCCAGCGCAGGTAGTAGTACAGGGCGATCACGACGTTGACCGCCATGACCACGGCCAGCCAGCCCAGGCCCGCGTCTACGGCGGACTGGAAGACGGTGACCTTGGCGAAGAGCCCGATGATGCCCGGCGGCAGTCCGGCCAGGCAGAGCAGGAAGAAGGCCAGCGAGAGGGCGGCGAGCGGGCGCCGCGCGTACAGGCCCCGGTAGTCGGCGAGGCGCTGGAGCGGCTTCGTACGGGCGACCAGCGCGGCCACGGCGAAGGCGCCGAGGTTCACGGCGGCGTACATCAGCGCGTAGGCGACGGTGGAGCCGATCTGGTCGCGGTCGGAGTACGCGGCGGCCGCGATCGGGACCAGCAGGTAGCCGGCCTGGCCGACCGAGGACCAGGCGAGCAGCCGGACGGCGCCGTTCACGCGGTCCGCGGACTGGCGCAGGGCGGCGGCGTTGCCGAGCGTCATGGTGAGCGCGGCGAGGACGGCGAGGGCCGGGCCCCAGATGTCGGAGTACGCCGGGAAGGCGATCACCGTGACGAGGATGAGGCCGGTGAAGCCGACGGCCTTGCCGACCACGGACAGGTAACCGGCGATGGGCAGGGGCGCGCCGACGTAGGTGTCCGGGACCCAGAAGTGGAAGGGGACGGCCGCGGTCTTGAAGGCGAAGCCGACGAGGGTGAGCGCGACGCCCGCCATGGCGAGGGTGTCGAGCTGTCCGGGGACGTGTTCGAGGCGGTCGGCGACCTGGGTGAGGTGCAGGGAGCCGGTGGCGGCGTAGACGAAGCTGACGCCCATCAGCGACACGGCGGTGGCGGTGACGGAGGACAGGAAGAACTTCAGGGCGGCTTCGGAGGAGAGCCGGTCGCCGCGGCGCATGCCGACGAGGGCGAAGGCGGGCAGCGAGGCGACTTCGAGGGCGACGATCAGGGTGGCGAGGTCGCGCGAGGCGGGCAGCAGGGCCGCACCGGCCGCCGAGGAGAGCAGCAGGAACCAGTACTCGCCGGCCGGCATCCGCGCGTCGCGGACGGCGGTCACCGACAGCAGGGCCGTGACGAGCGCGCCGGCCAGCACCAGGAACTGGATGACCAGCGTGAAGTGGTCGGCGGTGTAACTGCAGGCGTCGGGGTCGCCGGTCAGGCAGAAGGTGGTGCGGTCCCCGGCGCGCAGCGGCAGCAGGGTGAGGATGGCGGCGGCCAGGCCGGCCACGGAGATCCAGCCGAGCAGCGGCCCCCGCTCCTCGCCCGTGAAGAGGTCGGCGACGAGTACGACGAGGCCGACGGCGGCGGTGATCACCACGGGCGCCAGGGCGAGCCAGTCGACGGACTGGACCAGGCTGGGGGTCTGCGCGGGGCCCGCGGCGAGGGCGGGAAGGGCGGACAGGACCGTCATGAGTTGCCTCCGGCGAGGAGCTTCTGGACGGCCGGGTCGGTGAGGCCGAGGAGGACGGCGGGCCACAGGCCGGCGAGGACGGTGAGGGCGACGAGCGGGGTCCAGGCCGCGAACTCGTAGTGCTGGATGTCCGGGAGGGCCGCGGGGGCGGCGCTCTTGGCCTTCGGGTCGCCCATGCAGACGCGCCGTACGACGATCAGCAGGTAGCCGGCGGTGAGCAGGGTGCCGAGGCCGCCGATGGCCATGTACGTGAGGAACGCGGGCCGGGACAGGCCCTCGGCCGGGTCGAACGCGCCGAACAGGGCGAGCATCTCGCCCCAGAAGCCGGCGAGTCCGGGCAGGCCGAGGGAGGCGACGGCGGCGAAGGCGAGGAACGCGCCGAGGCGGGGGGCGCGGCCGTAGAGGGCCGCGCCGGTGGCCCCGGCGAGGGTGTCGAGGTCGGCGGTGCCGTAGCGGTCCTTGAGGGCGCCGACCAGGAAGAAGAGGAGGCCGGTGATCAGGCCGTGGGCGATGTTGGCGAAGAGCGCGCCGTTGACGCCGGTGGGCGTCATGGTCGCGATGCCGAGGAGGACGAAGCCCATGTGGCCGACGGAGGAGTACGCGATGAGGCGCTTGAGGTCGCCCTTGTTGCCCTTGCGCGCGAGGGCGAGGCAGGCGAGGGATCCGTAGACGATGCCGATGGCGGCGAAGGCGCCCAGGTAGGGGGCGAAGGTCTGCATCCCGCCGGGGGTGATGGGGAGCAGGATGCGCACGAACCCGTACGTGCCCATCTTCAGCAGGACGCCCGCGAGGAGGACGGAGCCGACGGTGGGGGCGGCGGTGTGGGCGTCGGGGAGCCAGCTGTGCAGGGGCCACATCGGAGTCTTCACGGCGAGGCCGATGCCGATGGCCAGGACGGCCAGGATCTGGGTGGTGTGGGTCAGTTCGCGGCCGTTGTCAGAGGCGAGTGCCACCATGTCGAAAGTGCCGCTGTTCAGTCCGATCAGCAGCAGACCGAGCAGCATGACCACGGAGCCGAGGACCGTGAAGAGGATGAACTTCCAGGCGGCGGCCTGCCGCTGAGCACCGCCCCAGCGGGCGATGAGGAAGTACATCGGGATGAGGACCATCTCGAAGGCGAGGAAGAACAGCAGCAGGTCGAGGACGGCGAAGGTCGCGAGGGTGCCGGCTTCGAGGACGAGGAGCAGCGCGACGAAGGCCTTCGGGGAGGGGCCTTGGGGGAGCTTGTAGTAGCTGTAGAGCGCGCAGAGGAAGAACAGCAGCGCGGTCATCAGGAGGAGGGGGAGCGAGATGCCGTCGATGCCGAGGTGGATGCGGACGTTCAGCGCCTGGATCCAGCTGATGTCCGTCGTCGCCTGGAAGCGGGCGGGGGTGTCGTGGTCGAAGCCCAGGGTGAGGGCGATCGCCGCGGCGAGGATCACTGCGGTGACGGTCACGCCGTGGCGGAGCACGGCCTGTTCGGGGCTCTTGCCCTTCAGTCCGGGCGGGGCCGGCAGGAGGGCCGCGGCGGCGCCGATGAGCGGTGCGGCCAGGATGAACGCCAGAAGGAACTGCATCACGGACGGGCTGATATCAATCACGGCTGACTCACGGCTCACGATCCGGCGTTGACGTTGGCGAGGACGGCGGTGGCGATCGCCAGGACCACGGCTCCGGCGAGCAGGGCGCTCAGGTAGGTCTGTACGTTGCCGGTCTGGGCGCGGCGGACGAGGGCGCCGAGCAGCCGGGGGCCGAGGCCGGCGCCGCGGACGTACGTGTCGACGACCTCGCGGTCGAGGAAGCGGACGAGGCCGGCCGAGGCCTGGACGGGGCGGACGAACAGCCGGTCGTAGACGGCGTCGAGGTGGAATCCGGCGGCCGCGTGGCGGTGCAGGGGGCCGAGGAGCGCGCGCCCGGGGTCGGGGGCGGGTCCGGCCGGGACGGCGGGGTGCTCGTGGGTCACCTCGTCCACCTCGGGGGTCTCGGCGGCGGATACCGCGGCGGCGGTGGCGGCGGACGTGGAGGCGGCCATGGCGGCGGGCTGCTCGGTGGCGGCTCCGGCGGCAGCCGCGGCCGCGGCGCCGATCGCGGCGGGAGCCGCGGCGGCCTTCGCGGTGGCGCGCTGCCAGAGGCCGTAGGTGAGCAGTCCGCCGATGACGGCGGCGCCGGTGCCGAGGAGCGAGGTGGCTAGTGTCGGGGTGAGCCCGCTGCCGTCGAGCCAGTCGGTGAGGGGGCCGAAGGCGAGGCCGAACGCGATCGACGGGACGGCGAGCAGCCACAGCACGCCGGTCATGGCGAGGGGCTCCTTGCCGTGGTCGGGGGCGGCGGCGCCGTGGCCGCGGAAGGCCATCAGCCACAGTCGGGCGGCGTAGGCGGCGGTGAGCAGGGCGGTCAGCACGCCGGCGACCAGGACGACCCAGCCGGCGGTGGCGGGGGCGAGGTCGGAGTGGCCGGTCGCGGTCTGCTCGGCGGCGACGAGGACGGCTTCCTTGGAGAAGAAGCCGGCGAACGGCGGGATCGCGGCGAGCGCGAGCAGCGCGATCGTCATCGTCCAGAAGGCGTCGGGGATGCGCTTGGCCAGGCCGTCCATGCGGGACATGGCGGCCAGGGAGTTCGTGCCGGCGGCGTGGATGATCACGCCCGCGCCGAGGAACAGGAGCGCCTTGAAGGCGCCGTGGGACAGGAGGTGGAAGACGGCGGCCTCGCGGTCGCCGACGGCCAGGGCCCCGGTCATGTAGCCGAGCTGGCCGATCGTGGAGTAGGCGAGCACGCGCTTGATGTCGTCCTGGGCCAGGGCGGCCAGGCCCGAGCCGATCATCGTGACGGCCGCCATGACGGCCATGACCACCAGCGCTGCCTGGGAGGCGGCGAAGACGGGGAGGAGGCGGGCGACGAAGTAGACACCGGCGGCGACCATCGTCGCGGCGTGGATCAGGGCGGAGACCGGGGTGGGGCCCGCCATGGCGTCCGGGAGCCAGGTGTGCAGGGGGAACTGTGCGGACTTGCCCGCGACGCCGGCGAGCAGGAGCAGGGCGATCAGCGTCGGGTGGTCGAGTCCGCCGGCGGCGACGGTGCCGAGGATCTTGGTGATCTGGAAGGAGCCTGCGTCGGCGGCGAGCGCGAACAGGCCGAACAGGAAGGGGACGTCGCCGAGCTTGGTGACGAGGAAGGCCTTCAGGGAGGCGGAGCGGGCCGCCTCGGTCTCCCAGTAGTGGCCGACCAGGAAGTACGAGCAGATGCCCATGATCTCCCAGCCGACCAGCAGCACCATCAGGTCGCCGGAGTAGACGACGAGCAGCATGGCGGAGGTGAACAGTGAGACCAGAGCGGCGTACGACGGGTAGCGCGGGTCCTCGCGGAGGTACGCCGTCGAGTAGACCTGTACGCAGGTGGCGACGACTCCGACCAGGACGGCGACCAGGACGGCGAAGCCGTCCAGGTACAGCGACAGGTCGATCGGCACGGAGCCGGTCGGGGTCAGCTCGGTCGCCGCGCTGATGGGCTTGCCGCCGCCCTGGCGGACGGCGACGACCACGGCCAGTACGGCGGCGGCCAGCGTCGGCAGTACCGCGAGGGGGCGGACGAACCCGGGTGCGGTGCGGCCCAGGAGGAGTCCCGCCAGCGCGCCCAGGAAGGGGAGGAGGGGGACGAGGACGGCGAGGGTCGTGGTGCTCACGCGGCGACCTCCGGCCGGGCTGCGTTCTGGTCGGGTTCGTGGCCCTCGGCGGTGTCGCGGAGCCGGTCGACGTCCGAGGTGCCCCGGTTGCGGTACACCATCAGCACGATCGCGAGGCCGATGCCGATCTCGGCGGCGGCGATGGCGATGGTGAAGAGGGTGAGGGCCTGGCCGGCGTGCAGGGTGTCGCGCAGCCAGACGTCGAAGGCCACCAGGTTGAGGTTGACGGCGTTGAGCATCAGCTCGACGGACATCAGGACCAGGATGGCGTTGCGGCGGGCCAGTACTCCGTACAGGCCCGTGCAGAAGAGCAGCGCCGCGAGCACGGCGGGGTAGGCGAGGTGCATCAGCGCTGCCCCTTGCTTTCGTCGGGGGCGGCGGTGGCGGCGGTGGCGGCCTGGCCGGCCGGGGCAGCCCCGTCGGCGGTGGGCGCGTCGTCCTTGCGGGACAGCACGATGGCGCCGATCAGGGCCGCGAGGAGGAGGACGGAGAGCGCCTCGAAGGGCAGCACCCAGTGCTGGAAGAGGATCTCGCCGGAGACCTTGGTGGAGCCCTGGGCGGGGCCGTCGAGGTCGATCCAGGTGGTGCGGAAGGCGTCGACGACGACCCAGACGAGCGCGGCGGCCGCGACGGAGGCGACGCCGAGCGCGACCCAGCGGTTGTTCGAGTCGGCATCCGGGGAGCGGCCGATGGGGGCCTTGGTGAGCATCAGCCCGAAGAGGAGGAGGACGACCACGGAACCGAGGTAGATCAGGACCTGCACCCAGGCGATGAACTCGGCCGTCAGCAGCAGGTACTCGACGGCGATGCCGCCGAGCGCGACGACCAGCCACAGGGCGGCGTGCACGAGCTGCTTGGTGTTGACGGTGATGACGGCCGCGCCGAGGGTGGCGAGGCCGACGAGGACGAACGCGATCTCGACGCCGGTCGGGGAGAGGAATCCGGGGCCCTGGGCGGCGGCCGCGAGGTGGGCGGTGAGCATCAGGCGGGGCCTCCGGCCGGGGTGTCGGGGGTACCGCTGCCGGGGCCGGGCGCGCCCGGGCCGGTGCCCGGTTCCGCGTCGGCGGCCGGGGCGGCCGCGGCCGCCGCCCGGGCCGCCGCGGCGGCTTCGGCCTTCTCGACGGCCTTGCGGGCGGCGGCGATCTCCTTCGGCTCCTCGGCGGCCGGGTCCAGCGCGGGCGGGGCCGGCACGGTCCACATCCACTCGCGCAGCTTGTCGCGCTCGTGGGTGAGTTCGTGGATGTCGGTCTCCGCGTACTCGAACTCCGGCGACCAGAAGAGGGCGTCGAAGGGGCACACCTCGATGCAGATGCCGCAGTACATGCAGAGGGAGAAGTCGATGGCGAAGCGGTCGAGGACGTTCCGGCTGCGCTCGCGGCCGCCGGGGGCGGCGGCGGGGACGGTCTCCTTGTGGGAGTCGATGTAGATGCACCAGTCGGGGCACTCGCGCGCGCAGAGCATGCAGACCGTGCAGTTCTCCTCGAACAGGCCGATCACCCCGCGCGAGCGCGGCGGGAGTTCGGGCTGCACCTCGGGGTACTGGGCGGTGTGCGAGCGCTTCGTCATCGTGCGCAGCGTGACGGCCAGGCCCTTGGCGAGGCCGGATCCGGGGATGGGCATTACTGGATCGCCACCTTCACGATGCCGGTGAGCGCGATCTGGGCGAGCGCGAGCGGGATGAGCGTGGTCCAGGCGAGCTTCTGGAGCTGGTCCTCGCGCAGCCGCGGGTAGCTCACGCGGAGCCAGATCACGACGAAGGCGAGGATCGCGGTCTTGAGCAGGGTCCAGACCCAGCCGAGGCCGTCGGCGCCGAAGGGGCCGTGCCAGCCGCCGAGGAAGAGGACGGTGGTGAGGGCGCACAGGACGACGATGCCGGCGTACTCGGCGAGCAGGAACAGCGCGAAGCGGAGTCCGGTGTACTCGGTGTACGCGCCGAAGATGATCTCGGAGTCGGCGACGGGCATGTCGAAGGGGGGCCGCTGGAGTTCTGCGAGGCCGGCGGTGAAGAAGACGAGCCCGCCGACGATCTGCCAGGGCAGCCACCACCACTCGAAGGCCTCGACGATGCCGGGGAGGGACACGGTCCCGGCGGCCATGGCGACCGAGGCGGCCGCGAGCAGCATGGGGAGCTCGTAGGCGAGCAGCTGTGCGGCGGTGCGGAGGCCTCCGAGGAGGGAGAACTTGTTGGCCGAGGCCCAGCCGGCCATGAGGGAGCCGAGGACTCCGACGCCCATGACGGCGAGTACGAAGAACAGCCCGGCGTCGATGACCTGCCCGACGGCGCCTTCGCCGGGGCCGATGGGGACGGCGACGAGGACGAGCAGGTACGGGAGCAGGGCGACGGCGGGCGCGAGCTGGAAGATCCGCCGGTCGGCGCCCGCCGGGACGATGTCTTCCTTCTGCGCGAACTTGACTCCGTCGGCGACGAGCTGGGCCCAGCCGTGGAAGCCGCCGGCGTACATGGGGCCGAGACGGCCCTGCATGTGGGCCATGACCTTGTGCTCCGTCTGCCCGACGACGAGCGGGAGCACGAGGAACACGGCGAAGACGACGATCAGTCGCAGGGCGACGTCGAGGACGTCGTTCACGCGTCGCCTCCGTTTTCGGTGTCGGTGTCGGTGTCGGGCTTGGCCTTCGGCTCTGCCGTCGGCTCCTCGAAGGCGGGCTTCGCGTGGTGCCAGGGCGCGTCCGCGCTCCGGGGCGCGGCCCGTCGCCGGTCGGCTCCGCCGGGTTGACCGGGACCCCCCTCGGCGTCCGGGCCGGCCCCGGCCGCCGCCTGGCTGGCCGAGCCGTCGGCCGCCGAGCGGGTACGGCGCGGGGGCCGGGCCGGGGGCTCGGCTTCGCCGGGGGCCGGCTCGGGCGCGGGCGCCTGGCTGGCCGAGCCGTCCGACGCGGAGCGGGTACGGCGCGGCGGCCGGGCCGGGGGCTCGGCTTCGCCGGGGACCGGGGCGACGTCTACACCGGGCGCGGGCGCCTGACTGGCGGAGCCTTCGGTGACCGAGCGGGTGCGGCGCGGCGGGCGGGACGGGGCCTCCGCCGGGGCGGTGGTGTCCGGGGCGGTCGCCGGGGCGGTGGGGTCGGTCGCTGCCGAGCGGGTGCGGCGGGGCGGAGGGGTCGCGCCGTCGCGGCGGGGGGCTCGGGTGGGGCGGGTGGGGGCCGGGGGGAGCTGTCCCTTGAGGGGGCCCCAGTCGTTGGGGTCCGGGACGCCCGGCGGGAGCATCTGGCGGCGCTTCGGGGCGTCCGGGTCGTGGGTCTCGCCCGGCTCCTTCGCGCCCGGCCAGGCCTTCGCTACGCGCGCCGCCAGGACGAAGTCCTTGCGCAGCGGGTGGCCCTCGAAGTTCTCCGGGAGGAGCAGGGGGACCAGGTGCGGGTGGTCGGTGAAGGTCACGCCGAACATCTCGAACGTCTCGCGCTCGTGCCATTCCGCGCCCGCGTACACCGCGATGGCGGACGGCAGCGAGGGCGCCGAGTGCGGGACCGTCGTGCGCAGCAGGAGACGGCGTACGCGGTGGTTTTCGAGGGAGACCACATGCGCGCAGATCCGGAAGCCGGTGCCCGGCTCGTCGACCGCGCTCAGCCAGTCGAAGTAGGTGCAGCCCAGCTTGTCGCGGGCGATTTCGAGGGAGGGGATCCAGGAGCCGACGGGCACGTCCACGGTCAGGACGTCGTAGGCGGAGGAGCCGGTGGCCTCCGCGCCGAAGACCGTGGCCGCCGCGTCGGGAAGGGTGTCGTACAGGTTCATGCGCCGGCCCCCGGTGCGGGCGGCGGGCTGACCAGGCCGCTGGTGAGCTGGGCGACCGACGGATCCGTGGCGTAGCGCTCCGCGAGGGACTCCCGGGCGATCTTCTCCTGGAGCTTGAGGATGCCCTGGAGGAGGGCCTCCGGGCGGGGCGGGCAGCCGGGGACGTAGACGTCGACCGGGATGATCTGGTCGACGCCCTTCGTCACCGAGTACGAGTCCCAGTACGGGCCGCCGCAGTTGGAGCAGGCGCCGAAGGAGATGACGTACTTCGGCTCCGGCATCTGCTCGTACAGCCGCTTGACGGCCGGGGCCATCTTGTCGGTGACGGTACCCGAGACGATCATCAGGTCGGCCTGGCGCGGGCCGGGCGCGAACGGGATCACCCCGAGGCGGATGAAGTCGTGGCGGGCCATCGACGCGGCGATGAACTCGATCGCACAGCAGGCGAGGCCGAAGTTGAAGACCCACAGGCTGTACCGGCGGCCCCAGTTCAGGACCACCTTCATGGGTTCCGGGGCCAGCCGGGAGAGGACTCCCAGGCGCTTGGGCTCCGGAAGCAGCTGGGGCTCGGCCGGTGTCCCCACCGGTGTCACGTCCATTCGAGGACGCCCTTCTTGTACGCGTAGAGCAGGCCGACGGCCAGGAAGCCCAGGAAGATGAACATCTCCACGAGCGTCGTGGCGCCGTAACCGGCGGCGGCGAACACCGTCGCCCACGGGAAGAGGAAGATCGAGTCGACGGCGAAGATGACGTAGAGGAACGCGTAGACGTAGTAGCGGACCTGGGTGTGGGCCCAGCCCTCGCCGACCGGGTCCACTCCGCATTCGTACGTCAGCAGCTTCTCGGGCGTCGGGACGACGGGCCGCAGCAGACGGCCGGCGCCGAAGGCCACGGCGACGAAGAGCACACCGAGGACGGCGAGCAGGCCGACGACCGAATAACTCCGGAAGTAGTCCGCCGCGAGCACGGCCCCGGTCGATACCGTCGGGTTTGGCACGTCCGTTCCTCGCTCCTCGGCCACTGTCGACATCGTTGACGCTGTTGATGCTGCGCTGTCGCATGATCTGGTACGGACGGGAGTCTAGGGCCTGCCTCTCACGGGGTGGGGTTATCCCCCGTTCACAGCACCCGGCCACCCCATGGCATCGGCGGCCCGCGCTTGGCAGGCTGTGCCGCATGACCGTGATCGTTCAAGCCTCCGACCAAGACCGGCCGCCCCGGGTACGTCCGGCCCTGAGTGCCGGTACCTGGAAGGAAATCGCGTACCTGCTGGCCAATCTGCCGGCGGCTCTGATCGGCTTCGTCTACACCCTCACCATGGTAGTGACGGCGGGCGGTTTGTCCGTTACCGCGATCGGCATTCCGTTGCTCGCCTGCGGTCTCTTCGTGTCCCGCCGGCTGGGACGGCTGGAGCGGGCGCGGGCACGGGCGCTGCTGGGCGTCCGGGTGGACGAGCCGACTCCGCTGCCGGGGCCGACGCGGGCCGGCGGGTTCTTCCCGTGGCTGTGGGCGACGGTCAAGGACCCGGTGGCCTGGCGGAACGTGCTGTTCGAGCTGGTGCGGCTGCCGTGGGGGGTGCTGACCTTCACGGTGACGCTGACCGGGCTGTTCGTGCTGTGGCCGGTACTGCCGTACGTGGCGCGCGGGCTGACCAACGTGGACCGGGCGATGGTACGGGGCCTGCTGTCCCCGTCGGACGAGCTGGAGCGGCGGATCGCGGAGCTGGAGTCCGACCGGGGGGTCGTCGTCGACACCGCGGCCGCCGACCTGCGGCGCATCGAGCGGGACCTGCACGACGGGGCGCAGGCGCGGCTGGTGGCGCTGGCGATGGGGCTGGGCCTGGCCAAGGAGAAGCTGCTGGAGGACCCCGAGGGGGCGGCGGCGATGGTGGACGAGGCGCACGGCGAGGTGAAGCTTGCCCTCCAGGAGCTGCGGGACCTGGCGCGGGGGATCCACCCGGCCGTGTTGACGGACCGGGGGCTGGACGCGGCGCTGTCGTCGGTGGCGTCGCGGTGCGTGGTGCCGGTGAAGGTGGCGGTGGATCTGCCGGCGCGGCCGGCGGCCGCGATCGAGGGGATCGCGTACTTCGTGGTGTCGGAGCTGCTGCAGAACGTCAGCAAGCACGCGCAGGCCCGGGGTGCGGGGGTCGAGGTGTGGCGGTCGGGGGCGCGGCTGCTGATCCGGGTGTCGGACGACGGGCGGGGCGGAGCCAGTGCCCTGGCCGGGTCGGGGATGGCGGGGCTCGCGGAGCGGCTGGGGGCGGTGGACGGGGTGTTCCTGGTGGATTCCCCGGAGGGGGCGGGGACGGTGGTCACGGCGGAGCTGCCGTGGCGTGACCGGGGGATGTAGTCGGCGGGGCTGGAATCAGGCGGCCGGGGCGATCGGGGTGGGGTTATCCCCCGGGTGGGGACGCCTACGGGCCGGATGGTTGGTGGGGCCGGCGGCGGCGAGGGTTGGGGGGTGGACAGGATCGTGGAAGGACGGGGCGGGGTCATGGCGAACGGGACGGGTATCGGCCGGGTGCTGCGGGCGCCGGTGTCGGGTTGGGCCTGGCGGGAGTTCGGGTACCTGATGCTCGGGCTGCCGCTGAGCACGGTGTACTTCTCGCTCGCCATCACGGGGATCAGCCTCGGCGCCGGGCTGCTGGTCACCTTCCTCGGGATCCCGGTGCTGGCCGGCGTACTCGCGATGTGCCGCGGCTTCGGTCACCTGGAGCGGGCCCGGGTGCGCGGGCTGCTGCGCGTGGAGGTGGCGGATCCGGAGCCGGTCCGGGCCGTCAAGCCGGGGCCGCTCGCCGCGATGGGGGCGGTACTGAAGAGCGGGAGCGCCTGGCGGCACGCGCTGTACTCGGTGATCCACTTCCCGTGGGCGGTGTTCACCTTCTCGCTGGCGCTGGTGTTCTGGGTGTACGGGTGGGCCATGCTCCTGTACCCGCTCTGGTACTGGGTCTTCCCCACCTACACCGACCAGCCGGGGCTGGAGCTCTTCGAGAACGACGACCGCTCCTTCTACCTCGACGGCCCCGCCGAGATCGCCGCGGCCTGCCTGATCGGACTGGCGTTCACGCTGATCACGCCGTGGGTGGTGCGGGCGCTGACCACCGTCGACCGGGTGCTCGTCGCGGGGCTGCTCGGGCCCTCCCGGCTCGCCCACCGCGTCAGCGAGCTGGAGTCCGACCGGGGCGTCGTCGTCGACACCGCGGCGGCCGACCTGCGGCGCATCGAGCGGGACCTGCACGACGGGGCGCAGGCCCGGCTGGTGGCGCTGGCCATGGACCTGGGGCTGGCGAAGGAGAAGCTGACCGAGGACCCGCGGGCGGCCGCCCGGATGGTCGACGAGGCGCACGGCGAGGTGAAGATCGCCCTCCAGGAGCTGCGCGACCTGGCCCGCGGCATCCACCCGGCGGTGCTCACGGACCGGGGGCTGGACGCGGCGCTGTCGTCGGTGGCTTCCCGGTGCGCCGTGCCGGTACGGGTGGCGGTGGAGCTGCCGGGCCGCCCGGCGGCGGCGATCGAGGGGATCGCGTACTTCACCGTCTCGGAGCTGCTGCAGAACATCAGCAAGCACGCGGGGGCCCGGAGCGCGAGCGTGGACGTCTGGAAGTCCGGGGACCGGCTGCTGATACAGGTCACCGACGACGGCCGCGGCGGGGCCGATGCCCGGCAGGGCGGCGGGCTGGCCGGGCTCACCGAGCGGCTGGACGCCGTGGACGGGGTGCTGGTGGTCGACTCCCCCGACGCGGGCGGCACGACCGTCACCGCCGAGCTCCCCTGGCGGGCGTAGGCCGAACGGCGCCGGGCCCCCGCACGGGCCCACGCGCCGAGCACCGCACGAGCCCCCGCGCCGGGCCCGCGCGAGCCCCCGCGCCGGGCCCGCGAGCCCCTCGAAACGCCCCGCCCCCTGCCGCCCCGTAGCGGAAATCGCCGTCCGTGCGCGACGTGTTGGCCCGGAACCGCCCTTGATCGAGCCTCAAGGCTGGGATGCTTGGCTGTGCCAGGCATTACCGGACGCGTTGTGGATGCGGGAGCTGCTGAATCGTGGAAGACAGGGTGCGTGTGGTCATCGCCGAGGACTCAGTGCTGCTGCGCGAGGGCCTGACCCGGTTGCTGACCGACCGGGGGCATGACGTCGTCGCGGGCGTCGGTGACGCGGAGGCCCTGATCAAGACGGTTTCGGAGCTCGCCGCGGAGGACGCGCTGCCCGACGTGGTGGTGGCGGACGTACGGATGCCGCCGACCCACACCGACGAGGGCGTCCGGGCGGCGGTGCGGCTGCGGCGCGATCACCCGGGCATAGGCGTGCTCGTGCTGTCGCAGTACGTGGAGGAGCAGTACGCCACCGAACTGCTGGCCGGTTCCAGCACCGGGGTGGGGTACCTGCTGAAGGACCGGGTGGCCGAGGTCCGGGAGTTCCTGGACGCGGTGGTCCGGGTGGCCAGGGGCGGTACGGCCCTGGACCCGGAGGTCGTCGCCCAGCTGCTGGGCCGCAGCCGCAAGCAGGACGTGCTGGCGGGCCTGACGCCCCGCGAGCGCGAGGTGCTGGGCCTGATGGCCGAGGGCCGCACGAATTCGGCGGTCGCGAAGCAGCTCGTGGTGAGCGACGGGGCGGTGGAGAAGCACGTCAGCAATATCTTCATGAAGCTCGGCCTGTCCCCGAGTGACGGGGATCACCGGCGCGTCCTGGCGGTTCTCACCTATCTCCGGTCTTGATCAACTGACACTCTGTCAGGTATGCAGCACGGCGTCTGTCGGACAGGCCGCCCTCCGGGGCGGTCCAGAATTCGGGCGCCCCGAGGATGCAAACCCTCACGGACGTAGGGTTGACCTCGGGAGCGAGCGCCCGCCTCGAAGGAGGTCCAGTTCAGTGACCAGCCAGGTCAGTAGCCCAGCCGAGCAGGCCGACGGGGCCGAAGGGGCCGAAGGGACTGTGGTCGGCGAGCAACGGACGGCCGGCCATCCGGGTGGGAACGGGAACGGCAAGGAGGTCCGCCGTCTCGATCGGGTGATCATCCGGTTCGCGGGTGACTCGGGTGACGGCATGCAGTTGACCGGTGACCGGTTCACCTCGGAAACGGCGTCGTTCGGGAACGACCTCTCGACCCTGCCGAACTTCCCCGCCGAGATCCGGGCACCCGCCGGCACCCTGCCGGGCGTCTCCTCCTTCCAGCTGCACTTCGCCGATCACGACATCCTGACGCCGGGCGACGCCCCGAACGTCCTGGTGGCGATGAACCCGGCGGCGCTGAAGGCGAACATCGGGGACGTGCCGCGCGGCGCGGAGATCATCATCAACACCGACGAGTTCACCAAGCGCCCGATGGCGAAGGTCGGCTACGCGACCTCGCCGCTGGAAGACGGCACGCTGGACGCCTACAGCATCCACCCGGTCCCGCTGACGACGCTCACCGTCGAGGCCCTGAAGGACTTCGGGCTGCCGCGCAAGGAGGCCGAGCGCAGCAAGAACATGTTCGCGCTGGGCCTGCTGTCCTGGATGTACCACCGGCCCACCGAGGGGACGGAGGCCTTCCTGCGACAGAAGTTCGCGAAGAAGCCGCAGATCGCCGAGGCGAACGTCGCCGCGTTCCGGGCGGGCTGGAACTTCGGCGAGACGACCGAGGACTTCGCCGTCTCCTACGAGGTCGCCCCCGCCACCCGCGACTTCCCCACCGGGACCTACCGCAACATCTCGGGGAACCTGGCGCTGTCGTACGGGCTGATCGCGGCGGGCCGGCAGGCCGAGCTGCCGCTCTACCTGGGCTCGTACCCGATCACCCCGGCCTCCGACATCCTGCACGAGCTGAGCAAGCACAAGAACTTCGGCGTACGGACCTTCCAGGCCGAGGACGAGATCGCCGGCATCGGGGCGGCGCTGGGCGCGGCCTTCGGCGGGTCCCTCGCGGTGACCACCACCTCCGGGCCGGGCGTGGCGCTGAAGTCGGAGACGATCGGCCTCGCGGTCTCCCTGGAGCTGCCGCTGCTGATCGTCGACATCCAGCGCGGCGGGCCCTCCACGGGGCTGCCGACCAAGACGGAGCAGGCGGACCTGCTCCAGGCCATGTACGGGCGCAACGGCGAGGCCCCGGTCCCGATCGTGGCGCCGCGGACCCCGGCGGACTGCTTCGATGCGGCCCTGGACGCCGCCCGGATCGCGCTGACGTACCGGACTCCGGTGTTCCTGCTCTCCGACGGGTACCTCGCGAACGGCTCCGAGCCGTGGCGGATCCCGGACGTGGCGGACCTCCCGGACCTGAAGACCCCGTTCGCGGCGGGCCCGAACCACGAGCTGGCCGACGGCACCGAGGTCTTCTGGCCGTACAAGCGCGATCCGCGGACGCTGGCCCGGCCGTGGGCGGTCCCGGGCACCCCGGGTCTGGAGCACCGGATCGGCGGCATCGAGAAGCAGGACGGCTCGGGCAACATCTCGTACGACCCGGCCAACCACGACCTGATGGTCCGCACCCGGCAAGCCAAGATCGACAACATCACCGTGCCGGAGCTGACGGTCGACGACCCGTGCGGGGCCCGCACGCTCGTCATCGGCTGGGGCTCCACGTACGGACCGATCACCGCCGCCGTGCGCCGGCTGCGGCTCGCCGGGGTCCCGATCGCGCAGGCCCATCTGCGCCACCTCAACCCCTTCCCGGGGAATCTGGGTGAGGTCCTGAAGCGTTACGACAAGGTAGTGGTGCCGGAGATGAACCTCGGGCAGCTCGCCACCCTGATCCGGGCGAAGTACCTGGTCGACGCGCAGTCGTACAACCAGGTGAACGGAATGCCGTTCAAGGCCGAGCAGCTCGCCACGGTTCTCAAGGAGGCCACCGATGACTGAGGCACCCACCCTGCTGTCCCTGGTGCCCAAGGCCGAGGCCAAGCAGTCCATGAAGGACTTCAAGTCCGACCAGGAAGTGCGCTGGTGCCCCGGCTGCGGCGACTACGCCGTCCTCGCCGCCGTACAGGGCTTCATGCCCGAGCTCGGCCTGGCGAAGGAGAACATCGTCTTCGTCTCCGGAATCGGCTGCTCCTCCCGCTTCCCCTACTACATGAACACCTACGGGATGCACTCCATCCACGGCCGCGCCCCGGCGATCGCGACCGGGCTCGCCACCTCGCGGCGCGATCTGTCGGTGTGGGTGGTGACCGGGGACGGCGACGCGCTGTCCATCGGCGGCAACCACCTGATCCACGCGCTGCGCCGGAACGTCAACCTCAAGATCCTGCTGTTCAACAACCGGATCTACGGGCTCACCAAGGGCCAGTACTCGCCCACCTCCGAGCTGGGCAAGGTCACCAAGTCCACCCCGATGGGTTCGCTGGACGCGCCGTTCAACCCGGTGTCCCTGGCGCTGGGCGCCGAAGCCGGCTTCGTGGCGCGCACGGTGGACTCCGACCGCAAGCACCTCACCGAGGTGCTGCGGGCGGCCGCCGACCACCAGGGCACCGCGCTGGTGGAGATCTACCAGAACTGCAACATCTTCAACGACGGCGCCTTCGAGGTCCTCAAGGACAAGGACCAGGCGCAGGAGGCGGTGATCCGGCTGGAGCACGGGCAGCCGATCCGCTTCGGCGCCGAGGGCAGCAAGGGCGTGGTGCGCAACCAGCGCACCGGCGACCTGGAGGTGGTGACGGTGACGCCGGAGAACGAGTCGCGGATCCTGGTCCACGACGCGAACGGCGCCTCCCCGACCACCGCCTTCGCGCTCTCCCGGCTCGCCGACCCCGACACCCTGCACCAGACCCCGATCGGGGTGTTCCGCAGCGTCGGGCGGCCGGTGTACGACACCCTCATGGCCGAGCAGCTGGAGACGGCCGTCGACCAGCACGGCAAGGGGGACCTCGCCTCGCTGCTCACCGGGAACGACACCTGGACCGTCGTCGGCTGAGCCGGCGCGATCTCCCGGCCGGCCCGGACCCTCGTCTAGGGGGTCCGGGCCGCGTCGTAGGCGAGCCGCGCCGCCTGTACGTCGGCGGTGCGCCGCTCGGTCCAGCGCGCCAGGGCCCACACCTGATCGGCGGCCTCGCGCCCCAGCCCGGTGAGCGAGTAGTCCACCCTCGGCGGGATGACCGGCTTGGCGTCGCGGAGCACGAACCCGTCGCGCTCCAGCGTCTGGAGGGTCTGGGCCAGCATCTTCTCGCTGACGCCGCCCACCTCCCGGCGCAGTTCGCTGAAGCGGTACGAGCGCTCGACGAGGGCGGCCAGGACCAGCACGCCCCAGCGGCTGGTGACGTGTTCCAGCACCCCCCGGGAGGGGCACATCGGGGCCTTCACGGTGACTTCGCTGCTTACTCCCATACCAGTACCTTACTTTGAAGTGGGTACTACCGAAAAGTTAGCGCTCTCCCTACGGTAGTGACATCACCCCGCAAGGAAAGCAGGAGAGCACCATGAGCATCGTCGTCACCGGAGCCACCGGAGCCCTCGGCCGACTCGTCGTCGAAGAGCTGCTGGGCCGGGTCCCCGCCGACCGCCTCGCCGTCGTCGTCCGGAACAAGGAGAAGGCCGCCGACCTCGCCGAGCGCGGCATCGACGTACGGATCGCCGACTACGACGACGCGGAGAGCCTGGCCGGCGCCTTCCGCGCGGGCGACCGCGTCCTGCTGATCTCCGGCAGCGAGGTCGGGCGCCGCGTGCCGCAGCACACCGCCGTGATCGAGGCCGCGAAGTCGGCGGGCGTGGCGCAGCTGGCGTACACCGGCATCCTGGGCGGCCCCGAGGCGGACTTCGAGCTGGCCGCCGAGCACAAGGTCACCGAGCAGGCGATCCTCGACTCCGGGCTGCCGTACACCTTCCTGCGCAACGGCTGGTACCACGAGAACTACACCGGCAACCTGGGCACCGTCCTGGAGCACGGCGCGGTCGTGGGCAGCGCGGGCGCGGGCCGGGTCGCCTCGGCGGCGCGGGCGGACTACGCGGCCGCCGCGGCCGTGGTGCTGACCGGGGAGGGCCACCTCGGCCGGGTCTACGAGCTGTCCGGCGACACCGCCTGGAGCCTGGCGGAGTACGCCGCCGAGGTCGCCGCGCAGGCGGGCCGCGCGGTCGAGTACACCGAGGTCCCGGCCGAGGCGCACCTGTCGATCCTGACGGGAGCCGGCCTCCCGGAGGGCTTCGCGGCGCTCCTGGTCGACGTGGACGCGGCGATCTCGCGCGGCCGCCTCGCCGCCACGGGCGGCGACCTGTCCCGGCTGATCGGCCGGCCGACGACCCCGGTGTCCGAGGCGATCGCGGGCGCCCTGGCCTGACCGCCTCCGGAGCCCCCGGTGCGCAAGCCACCGGCGATGTCATGAGTATCTCGCGGTAACGGGCATGACATCCGGACCGCGCGACGCTACCGTCGTCGAGAGGTTGGCTGGATTTCGCACTGGAGGCCCCGTGAAGGCACAGACCGAGCAGCGCACGGGTTTGCTCTACGGATTCGGCGCGTACGGAATGTGGGGCCTCGTGCCCCTGTTCTGGCCGCTCCTCAAGCCCTCCGGCGCCATCGAGATCCTCGCGCACCGCATGGTGTGGTCGCTGGCCGTGGTCGGCGTGGCACTGCTGGCCATGCGCCGCTGGGGCTGGATACGGGAGCTGCTCCGGCAGCCCCGCAAGCTCGCCCTGACCACGCTGGCCGCCTCGGTGATCTCCGTGAACTGGGGCCTGTACATCTGGGCCGTCAACAACGGCGCGGTGGTCGAGGCCAGCCTCGGCTACTTCATCAATCCCCTGGTCACCATCGCGATCGGGGTGCTGGTGCTCGGCGAGCGGCTGCGCCGCGCGCAGTGGGCGGCGGTCGGCATCGGTGTCGCCGCCGTCCTGGTGCTCGCCATCGGGTACGGGCGGCCGCCGTGGATCTCGCTGGTGCTGGCCTTCTCCTTCGCCGCCTACGGGCTGATCAAGAAGAAGCTCAACATGGGCGGGGTGGAGTCGCTGGCCGCCGAGACCGCGCTGCTGTTCCTGCCGGCCCTCGGCTACCTGCTGCGGCTGGGCGCCCAGGGGCGGTCCACCTTCGCCCTCGACGACCCCGGGCACTCCTGGCTGCTGGCCGCGACCGGGCTGGTCACGGCGATCCCGCTGATCTGCTTCGGGGCGGCCGCGATCCGGGTCCCGCTGTCCACGCTGGGGCTGCTCCAGTACCTGGCGCCGGTGTTCCAGTTCGGGCTGGGCGTCGTCTACTTCCACGAGGCGATGCCGCCGGAGCGCTGGGCCGGCTTCTCCCTGGTCTGGGTCGCGCTCGCGCTGCTGACCTGGGACGCGCTGCGGACGGCGCGCCGCTCCCGGGCCCGGCTGGCCGAGGCCGGGGCGAGCGCCGCGACCGCCGCCACCACCACCGCCGCGACCGCCCCCGCGACCACCGCGAGCGAAGCGGCCGTGGCCGTGGCCGCCGAAGTTGCCGGAGGGGCCGAGGTGGCCGGAGCGGTCCACGGTGCTCCTGAGCCGCCCCCCACGGTCGCCACCCCGGCGCGCGGGCCCGCGTAACACCCCACCCACGAACCCCTCGATCCCCGCTGCGGAACTTCCGCGGCGGGGATCGTCCGTTTTCCGAACTCCCCTGTCCAATTTCTGGTCTTGACGGATAGTCACCCGCTCGCTGACCATCGGGCTCGCACTGACGCACGAACGCTCACCCGCGCCATCCCCGCACGTTCCGTTCACATCCCCAAACGGAATCCCGGAGCCCCCACATGAGCATGTCCGTCTCCCGGCGCCTCGCCGCCGTGACCGCGATCGCGGTCGCGGGGCTGTTCGCCTCCACCGCTCCCGCCGCGCTCGCCGCGCCCCCGGCCCACGCCGCGGCGCCGACGCCGCCCGACATCCCGCTGGCCAACGTCAAGGCGCACCTGACGCAGCTGCAGTCCATCGCCACCGCCAACGGCGGCAACCGCGCCCACGGCCGGGCCGGCTACAAGGCCTCGATCGACTACGTGAAGGCCAAGCTGGACGCGGCGGGCTTCACGACCACGCTGCAGACCTTCACCTCCAGCGGAGCCACCGGCTACAACCTGATCGCCGACTGGCCGGGCGGCGACCCGAACTCGGTCCTGATGTCCGGCTCCCACCTGGACTCGGTGACCGCGGGCCCCGGCATCAACGACAACGGCTCCGGTTCGGCCGCCATCCTGGAAACCGCGCTGGCGGTCTCGCGGGCCGGGCTCCAGCCGACGAAGCACCTGCGCTTCGGCTGGTGGGGCGCCGAGGAACTGGGCATGGTCGGCTCGAAGTACTACGTCAACAACCTGCCGGCCGCCGAGAAGACGAAGATCTCCGGCTACCTGAACTTCGACATGATCGGCTCGCCGAACCCGGGCTACTTCGTCTACGACGACGACCCGACCATCGAGCAGACCTTCAAGAACTACTACGCCGGGCTCGGCGTCCCGACGGAGATAGAGACCGAGGGCGACGGCCGCTCCGACCACGCGCCGTTCAAGAGCGCGGGCATACCCGTCGGCGGCCTGTTCTCCGGCGCCGACTACACCAAGACGGCGGCCCAGGCGCAGAAGTGGGGCGGCACCTCCGGTCAGGCCTTCGACCGCTGCTACCACTCCTCCTGCGACACCTCGGCGAACATCAACGACACCGCCCTCGACCGCAACGCCGACGCCATCGCCTACGCGGTCTGGACCCTCGGCGCGGCCACCCCGGTGCCGCCCGGCCAGTCCTTCGAGAACACCGCGGACGTCAGCATCCCGGACTCCCCGGGGGCCGCGGTGAACTCGCCGATCACGGTCTCGGGCGTCACGGGCAACGCCCCGGCCACCACCAAGGTGGACGTGAACATCGTCCACACCTACCGCGGTGACCTGGTGGTCGACCTGGTCGCCCCCGACGGCACGGTCTACAACCTCCACAACCGCAGCGGCGGCAGCGCGGACAACCTCGTCCAGACGTACACCGTCAACGCCTCCAGCGAGGTCGCCAACGGGGTCTGGAAGCTCCAGGTCAAGGACGCGGCCGCGCAGGACGTCGGCTACATCAACAGCTGGAAGATCACCTTCTAGTCCTCCGGCCCCGCCCGTAAGGAGGAGGGCTGCGGCGCCTGGATCCGGGCCCGCAGCTCCCGGGCGACCGCGGCGACGTCCGCGAGCCCCAGCTTCGCCGCCTCGACCAGGTCGCCCAGCTCCTCGGGCGAGGGCAGCTGCCCGGCCCCCGCCACCCGCAGGTACGAGCGGGTGGCGGCGGCCGCGTAGAACTCGTTCATCGGCGATTCCAGCGCCGGGCACACCGCGAGGGTGTGCAGAAACGCGGCGGCCCGCCACGCGGTGTCCGGGGCGGGCTGTTCGGGGACCAGGACGAGGTCGTTCTGGTGGCGGGCGACGGCCGCGGCCACGCCGGAGGGATCCCACACGGCGGGATCCGAGGGCAGATGATGGGCCAGCGCGGTCCAGGCCCACTCCATGGTGATTTTCAATTGCCGAACCGCTCCTGGAAGTAGCCCCAGTGGTCGGCGAACTCCTCGATGCCGGAGAGGAAGTTGCTCCGGTCCTCGTCCAGTTCGCGTTCGGTGACCTCGGTGATCAACGCGGTGACCGTCGTCCCCAGTGCCGCCGCGCGCGCCTTGAGGCGTTCGTGGAACTCTTCGTTCAGGCGGATGGTGACGTGTCTCGACATGCTTTTCACCGTACAGCGGGGCCGCTGTACCGGGGACCGGAACGGCCGAAGGGTGGGCGGGGACACAGTCCCCGCCCACCCTTCGCACCATGTGGCAGCCTGCGGTGGTTACTTGTCGGCGTTCGCCGTCTTCACCAGCGCGTCCTTGGTGACCGCTCCGACGTAGACCTTGCCGTCGTCGGTGATCAGGGCGTTGACCACGCGGGTCGAGAGAATCCGGCCCTCGCCAAAGCCGCCCTTGACCTTGTCGCCGAGCGAGTCGAGGAGCTGCTTGGCCTCCTTGGGCGCGTTCTTGTCGCTCTCCAGCGCCTTGAGCCCCTGGCCGGCGCCGGTGTCGATGCGCGCGACCGTCGACCAGCCCTCGCCGAGCACCTTCGGCTCGCCGTGCTCACCGCCGCCGGTCAGGCCCTCCAGGCCCGGGAAGGACTCCAGGGCCTTGAAGCCCTTGTCGTGACCGCCGGGGCCCTCGCCCTTGCCGGGAGCGCCCTCGGTCACCTTCGCGCCCTTGGGCGGGGTGAAGGTGAAGGTGTCGGCGGCCGGCTTGGCGAAGTCCACCTTGGTGAAGCCCGCGTCCACGATGGGCTTGCCGCCCTGGCTGGACAGCACCTGCACGCGCAGCGGCACGCCGTTCTTGGCGTCCACGGCGATCTGGACGGAGCCGATCGTCGAGCCGCTCTGCTTGGGCTTCAGCACCAGCTGGTAGGCGTCCCGGCCGGCGACCTGGGCGGTTTCGCCGACGGTGACGTCCGTGGTCGGGCCGGCGGCCTTCAGGACGTCCTGGGCGATCTGCTGGGGCGAGGCGGGAAGGCGCTCGCCCTTGCGCTGGCCGCCCTCGGCCGCGTCGGCGTCCTTCTCGTGGAAGGCCTCGTTCGACTGGGAGTCGTATCCCCACACGTCGGCGCCGTTGTGGACGAGGGTGTACTCGTCCTTGCCGTCGAGGAAGGTCAGCTTCTGGCGGTCCTCGCCGTCGGCCGCGACGCGGAAGGTGTGCGTCCCGTTCGCCAGCTGGGCGACCTTGTCCTGCGGGTCGGCCGAGCCGCCCGCGACACCGCCGCCGCCGAGGAGGCCGCTCGCCACGGTCGGCAGGCCCAGGTCCGTGGTGATCTTCGCGGTGCCGGACAGCTGCTCCACGTCCGAAGCCGCGATCTTCTCGACGAGCTGCTGTGCGGTGACCTTCGGCAGGTCCGGGCCGCCGCCGTTGGCGAACGCCGGAATCGCGATGGTCGCCGCGGCGACGCCGAGCACCGCCACCGGTACGGCGTACCGAGCGGCCTTGCGGGTCTTCGAGTTCGTTGCCATCTGTATGCCCTGCCTCCGTAGATGCGTCACGTCCACCCCGCGGCGCCAATCTCACCCGATCTGGTGGGGATGTGCCTCTATCTGACCAAAGGAGAGGGGGGTAAGGCGTCACTCCCCGGAATCAACTCCGCGTACGCCCCAGGGATGACAAAACCCGGGCCCGGCCTCCCCCACCCGTAGGGGATGCCGGGCCCGGGCCCCTGCTGTCGTCTTTGCGCGGCGCCCCGCGGGCGCCGCTATCCGGCGCGGTGCACCACCGCGTCGCACAGCTCCTCCAGCGCCGACTTCGCGAAGCACTCCGGCAGCGGCGCGAGCGTGGCCCGCGCGTCCTGCGCGTACCGGATCGTGTCGCGGCGGGCCTGCTCCAGCGCGGGGTGCACCCGCAGCCGGGCCAGCACGTCGGCGAGCACGGCGTCGTCCGTCAGGTCGCCGTCCAGGAGCCGTACGAGTTCCAGGTCGTCCGGGTTCCCGTCGCGGGCGGCCGTCTCGCGCAGCCGCAGCACGGGCAGCGTCGGGATGCCCTCGCGCAGGTCGGTGCCCGGGGTCTTGCCGGACTCGTGCGAGTCGGAGGCGATGTCGAGGACGTCGTCCGCGAGCTGGAAGGCGGTGCCGAGGCGCTCGCCGTACTGGGTCAGGATGTCCACGACGGACTCGTCGGCGCCGGACATCAGCGCGCCGAAGCGGCCGGAGACCGCGATCAGCGAGCCGGTCTTGCCGGCGATGACGTCCAGGTAGTGCTCGACGGGGTCGCGCCCGTCGCGCGGACCGGCCGTCTCCAGGATCTGGCCGGTCACGAGCCGCTCGAAGGCCTCGGCCTGGATCCGGACGGCCTCGGGCCCGAGGTCCGCCAGGATGTGCGAGGCGCGGGCGAACAGGAAGTCACCCGTCAGGACGGCCACCGAGTTGCCCCAGCGGGCGTTGGCGCTGGCCACGCCGCGGCGCACGTCCGCCTCGTCCATGACGTCGTCGTGGTAGAGCGTCGCCAGGTGGGTGAGCTCCACGACCACGGCGGACGGCACGATGCCCGGCGCGTAGGGATCACCGAAGCGCGAGGCGAGCATGACCAGCAGCGGGCGGAACCGCTTTCCTCCGGCGCGCACCAGGTGCTGCGCTGCCTCGGTGATGAAGGGGACTTCGCTCTTGGTGGCTTCCAGCAGACCCGCCTCGACGGCGGCCAGTCCGGCCTGGACATCGGTTTCAAGAGCCTGGTCCCGCACGCTCAGTCCGAACGGCCCGACGACGGTCACGAGGGGTACTCCTGTCTGCTGACGATCACGCTGACGATCACATGGATTGTCGATGTGTCGCTGCCATCACTCAAGCCAGCGTATCCCGTCCGTTTTCGATCACGGAGAGCGCCTTCCCGGCCACGGCGGCCTCGTCACGCGCGCAGCGCCCGAACCACCCCGGTATGTTCGGCGGTAGCCGAATCGACCGGAGAATGCGTTTTGCCCAGAACTGTGACCGACATGGACGAGCTGCCCGCGGATCCGGCGGCCGGCCGGCCGCCCCGCCGCGACGGCCACGCCCTCCCGGGCCGCGCGAGGGCTTCCGCATGATCGTCCGCACCGCTTTCCCGTACGCGACGACGCACGAGGATGTCCGGATTCCGCTGCCCGACGGAGTCGAGCTGTACGCGCGGATCTGGCGCCCGGTGACGGACGAACCCGTTCCGGCGCTGCTGGAGTACCTCCCGTACCGGCTGACGGACTGGACCGCGCCGCGCGACGGGCAGCGCCACCCCTGGTACGCGGGCCACGGCTACGCCTCCGTACGGGTGGACGTGCGCGGCCACGGGTGCAGCGGGGGCACGCCGGGCGACGAGTGCGACGCGCGGGAACTCGCCGACGGCACGGCGGTGGTGGAGTGGCTGGCGGCGCGGCCGTGGTGCACGGGGTCGGTGGGGATGTTCGGCATCGCGTGGGGCGGCTGCAACGCCCTCCAGATCGCGGCGCTCGCGCCGGAGCCGCTGAAGGCCGTGGTCACCGTCTGCTCGACGGACGACCGGTACGACAACGCCGGGCACTACATGGGCGGCTCGGTGCTGGCCGTGGACATGCACGCGCGGGCGGCCGCCATGCTGGCCTTCGCCGCGCGGCCGCCGGACCCGCTGTTCGCCGGCGACGGCTGGCGGGAGCAGTGGCTGGCGCGGCTGGAGTCGGTGGAGCCCCTCGTCCACACCTGGCTGTCGCACCAGACGCGGGACGACTACTGGCGCCGCGGCAGCGTCAGCGAGGACTACGGGGCGATCGGCGCGGCCGTGCTGGCGGTGGGCGGCTGGCACGACCCGTACCGGGACACGGTGCTGCGGCTGGTGTCCCACCTGCCCCCCGACCGGGTGCGCGGGCTGATCGGGCCCTGGTCGCACCAGTACCCGGACCGCGGGCTCGCGCCGGGCCCGGCGATCGGCTTCCTCCAGGAGACGCTGCGCTGGTGGGACCACTGGCTGAAGGGCGTGGACAACGGGGTCATGGCCGAGCCGCTGCTGCGGTCCTGGATCTGCGAGTCGCACCGCCCGGCGCCGGTGTACGAGCGGATGGAGGGCCGCTGGGTCGGCGACCGGGCCTGGCCCCCGCCCTCGGTCGTACCCCTCTCGTACGAGCTCCAGGGGGCGCCGGTGCCGGTGGCCTCGCCGCAGCACACGGGGCTGGACGCGGGGCGGTTCCTCCCCTCCGGCAACGAGGCGGACCTGCCGCCGGACCAGCGGGAGGAGGACGCGAAGTCGGCGTGCTTCGAGTTCCCGGTCGCGGCCGGCGGGGAGGCGGTGGAGATCCTGGGGCGCCCTTCGGTCACCCTGCGGCTGCGGATGGACGTCCCGTACGGCCAGGTGGTGGCGCGGCTCTGCGACGTGGCGCCGGACGGGGCCTCCACGCTGGTCACCCGGGGCGCCCTGAACCTCTCCGCGCGGCTGGGGCGGGACAGGGCCGCCCGGTGGCCGGTGGGCGCGTACGAGGACGTGACGTTCGAGCTGAACGCCATCGGCCACTCCTTCCCGCCCGGCCACCGGATCCGGCTGGCGCTGTCCTCCGCCTACTGGCCGTGGATCTGGCCGCGGGCCGGATCCGGGGCCGGCTGGACGCTGGAACCGGCGGGCAGCGCGCTGACGCTCCCGGTCCGCACGGCCACCGCCGGAGCGAAGATCGCCTTCGGGCCCCCGGAGCAGTCGGCCCCGCCGGGCGTGGTGCTCCCGGCGACCCTGGACGAGCCGCGCCCGGAGCGGCTCGTCGTACGGGACGTCGCGCGCGGGACCTGGCGGCTGGAGGTGGACCCCCGGTACGGGGGCACGCGGGTGTACCCGGACGGGCTGGAGTGCGGCGAGGACGTGGCGGAGGTCTACGAGATCCAGGAGGCCGACCCGCTGTCGGCCCGGACCGGCTCGCGGTGGCGGATCCGGCTGCACCGCCCCGACCTGTCCTGGGACACCCGGGTGGAGACCCGGTCGGAGATCACCTGCGACGAGGGCGGCTTCCTGACCTCGAACGAACTCGTCTGCCGGGAGGGCGAGGAGGTGGTCTTCCACCGCACCTGGGAACGCCGCATCCCCCGCGCCGCCGGCTGAGTCGCGCCGCCGGCTGAGCCGCGGCGGCGCGCGCCGCCGCTACGCGAAGAGGCGCTCCAGGACCACCGCGATGCCGTCCTCCTCGTTGGAGAGGGTCAGCTCGTCGGCGACGGCGACCAGCTCGCGGTGGGCGTTGGCCATCGCCACCCCGTGCGCGGCCCACGCGAACATCGGGACGTCGTTCGGCATGTCCCCGAAGGCGATCGTGGACTCGGGCGGGACGCCCAGGACGGCCGCCGCCCGGGCGAGTCCGCTCGCCTTGTCGATGCCCGGCGGCTGGAGCTCGACCGTGTGCTCCCCGGCCATGGTGACGTTCACCAGGTGGCCCACCACGCCCCGCGCGACCCGCGTCAGTTCGTCGTCGTCCAGCTCCGGGTGCTGGAGCAGCACCTTGTTGATGGGCTCGGCCCACAGATCGGCCCGCCGGGGCACCGGGACCGTCGGCAGGTGCGGGTGCCACATCCGGTAGCCGGGCCCTATCAGCATCTC
Organism: Streptomyces goshikiensis; assembly: GCF_014650555.1. Classification (GTDB taxonomy): domain Bacteria; phylum Actinomycetota; class Actinomycetes; order Streptomycetales; family Streptomycetaceae; genus Streptomyces; species Streptomyces goshikiensis. Next base: position 1,081,536 of record NZ_BMVE01000001.1, read on the forward strand.
CGCGTCCACCCCCTCCTGGTTGACGGCCGCGTAGACCTCGCCGATCTCCGCCTCGATCTTCCCGAGGGCGACCTCCGCCAGCTCCCGGTCCATCGACACGGAGTGCAGCAGCGTCCCGGCCGCCGCGTCGTACACCTGCGCGCCCTGGCCGCACACCGCGAGCCCCGTGTATCCGAGACCGTCCAGGACGTGGCGTACCTGGGGGACCGGGCGTCCGGTCACGATGATGTGCTGTGCGCCGGCGGCGCGCGCCCTCGCGAGCGCCGCGTACGAGCGGGCCGAGACGGTGTCTCCGGCGCGCAGCAGAGTCCCGTCCAGGTCAGTGGCGATCAAGGCATAGGGAAGGGCCGGAAGCGGGGCGGAAGTCACGGCGCCAAGGATACGGACCCTCTGGGACAAGTCCTACAAATGGCACCCGAATCCGGCCTCCCCGAGGCCCCACACGTCACTTGGCGTGCCATCAGACCCAGGGGACCCACAAGACCCAGGAGACCCTCCCCGCTCGGATCACCGTACTGATCTTGTGTGCGCGAAGGGCGGGTATCGGGGAGGCCGGCCGGTAATTTTCGATGATGCGCGTTCCCTCTGCTTTTGTGACCAAATGACGCCGCAGCCCCGCCCGAAGGCGGGGCTTTCACGCGGGTAACGTGTCGACCAGCCCCCCGGGACACCCCCGGACCGGACCGCATCGAAAGTGAGGCACTACCCCATGCCCCAGCAGAGCCCCCTCGATGTTCCCGAGGGCGATCCGTTCGGTCCGCACAATCTTCCGTACGGCGTTTTCTCCACCTCCGGGGACACCCGCCGGCGGATCGGCGTGCGCATCGGCGGGTACGTGCTCGACGCCGGGGCGGCCGCGGCCGCGCTCGGGTCCCCGTACGCCGGACTGCTCGGGCGGCCCTCGCTCAACCCGCTGCTGGCCGCGGGCCGCACCGCGTGGCGCGACGTGCGCCGCGCGCTGACCGCGTGGGTCACCGACCCCGGCCACCGGCCGGCCGTCGAGCCGCACCTGCTGCCGCTGGAGGAGGCCGTCCTGCACCTCCCGTACGAGGTCGCCGACTACGTCGACTTCTACGCGAGCGAGCACCACGCCACCAACGTCGGCAAGATGTTCCGCCCCGACGGCGACGCGCTCACCCCCAACTGGAAGCACCTGCCGATCGGTTACCACGGCCGCTCAGGCACCCTCGTCGTCTCCGGCACCGACGTCGTACGCCCCTCCGGGCAGCGCAAGGCGCCCACCGACCCGGCGCCGGTCTTCGGCCCGTCGGTCAAGCTCGACATCGAGGCCGAGGTCGGCTTCGTCGTCGGCACCCCCTCCGAGCTGGGCCGCCCGGTGCCGCTGGCCGAGTTCGAGGACCACGTCTTCGGCCTCTTCCTCCTCAACGACTGGTCCGCGCGCGACATCCAGGCCTGGGAGTACGTGCCGCTCGGCCCCTTCCTCGGCAAGTCCTTCGCGACCTCCGTCTCCGCCTGGGTCACCCCGCTGGAGGCCCTGGACGCGGCCCGGACCGCCCCGCCCGCGCGGGACTTCCCGCTGCTGCCGTACCTGGACGACGCCGACAGCGACCGCCCCGGCGGCTTCGACCTGCACATCACCGTCTCCATCAACGGCCAGGAGGTGGCGCGCCCGCCGTTCGCCACCATGTACTGGACCGCCGCCCAGCAGCTGGCGCACATGACGGTCAACGGCGCCTCCCTGCGCACAGGCGACGTCTACGGCTCCGGCACCGTCAGCGGCCCGGAGGTCGGCCAGCGCGGCTCCCTGCTGGAGCTGACCTGGAACGGCCGCGACGCGATCGAGCTCGCCGACGGCAAGCGCACCTTCCTGGAGGACGGCGACACCGTCACCCTCACCGCCTGGGCGCCGGGCGCCAACGGCACCCGGGTGGGCCTGGGCGAGGTCACCGGCCGCATCGTGGGCTCCCGCTAGCCCGCGCCTCGGGGACGCCCCGTTCGGAGGCGCGCCGCGTGCGCCGGACGGGGCGGACCGCGATGGTGGTTCGGGGACACCCGTACCCCGTACCCGCACCGCGAGGAGCCGCCGCCATGACCGTACGCAGCCTCAAGACCCTCGTCACCTGCGCGGCCGCCGTGTCGCTCGGCCTGGTCGCCGTGGCCCCGGCCCACGGGGTGGAGGGGCCCGCGCCCGACCCGCGCGACCAGCGGGCTATGAGGGACATGGCGACGGCGATCGCGGTGACGGCCAAGTACGCGGACGAGCGGCAGGCCCTCAAGGACGGGTACGTCCCCCAGGGCAAGGAGTGCATGACCAACCCGTTCGGGGTGGGCGCCATGGGCTACCACTACGTCAAGCAGGCCAACTGGGGTTCGATGGACCCCGCGAGGCCGACCGCGCTCCTCTACAGCACGGAGAAGGACCGCAACGGCCGTCGCAGGCTCCAGACCGTGGAGTGGATGTCCACCGACCGGGACCAGGACCTGAAGACCTCCGACGACCGGCCCAGCATGTTCGGGCTGCCCTTCGACGGGCCCATGCCGGGCCACTGGGCGGGCATGCCCAAGCACTACGACCTGCACCTGTGGGCGTACAAGGAGAACCCGGCCGGGCGCTTCCACAACTGGAATCCCGCCCTGACCTGCCCGGCCAAGGCCGGCGCCCCGGCGCAGGCCGAGCACGCGCACGCGCACGGCCACTGACGCGGCCACACCCGACCACGCCGAAGGGCCCGGCTCCCCCCACGGGATCCGGGCCCTCCTGCGTGCCGGGCGGACGGCTCAGCGGACGAACGTGCTCGCCTGTCCCGCCAGGTCCAGGAAGTACTGCGGCGCGAGGCCCAGGACCAGGGTGACCGCGACGCCCACCGCGATGGTGGTCATCGTCAGCGGCGAGGGGACCGCCACCGTCGGCCCGTCGGCCTTCGGCTCGCTGAAGAACATCAGCACGATCACCCGGATGTAGAAGAACGCGGCGATCGCGGACGAGATGACACCGACCACGACCAGCGCCCCGGCGCCGCCCTCCGCCGCCGCCTTGAACACGGCGAACTTCCCGGCGAAGCCGGACGTCAGCGGGATGCCCGCGAAGGCCAGCAGGAACACCGCGAACACGGCCGCCGTCAGCGGCGAACGCCGCCCCAGCCCGGCCCACTTCGACAGGTGCGTCGCCTCGCCGCCCGCGTCGCGCACCAGCGTGACCACCGCGAAGGCGCCGATCGTCACGAAGGAGTACGCCGCCAGGTAGAAGAGGACGGACTGGATGCCCTGCGCCGACGTGGCGATCACACCGGCCAGGATGAAGCCCGCGTGCGCGATCGAGGAGTACGCCAGCAGCCGCTTGACGTCGGTCTGGGTCACCGCGATCACGGCGCCCGCGAGCATCGTGACGATCGCGACGCCCCACATCACCGGGCGCCAGTCCCAGCGCAGCCCCGGCAGCACCACGTACAGCAGGCGCAGCAGCGCGCCGAACGCGGCCACCTTCGTCGCCGCCGCCATGAAGCCGGTCACCGGCGTCGGCGCACCCTGGTAGACATCCGGCGTCCACATGTGGAAGGGGACCGCACCGACCTTGAACAGCAGGCCCGTCAGGATCAGCGCGCCGCCGATGAGCAGCAGCGCGTCGTTGCCCATGGTGTCGGCGAGCGCCGGGTCGACCGTCTGGACCGTGCCGTCCACCACGTCCGCGATCACCGCGTACGAGACGGAGCCGGCGTAGCCGTAGAGCAGCGCGATGCCGAACAGCAGGAACGCCGAGGAGAAGGCGCCGAGCAGGAAGTACTTGACGGCTGCCTCCTGCGACATCAGCCGCTGGCGGCGGGCGACGGCGCAGAGCAGGTAAAGCGGGAGGGAGAAGACCTCCAGGGCCACGAACAGCGTCAGCAGGTCGTTGGCCGCAGGGAAGACCAGCATGCCGGCGATCGCGAACAGCGCCAGCGGGAACACCTCGGTGGTGGTGAAGCCCGCCTTCACGGCGGCCTTCTCGCTCTCGCTGCCCGGTACGGACGCCGCCTGGGCGGCGAAGGAGTCCACCCGGTTGCCGTGCGCTGCCGGGTCCAGGCGCCGCTCCGCGAAGGTGAGGACGGCGACGACCGAGGCCAGCAGGATGGTGCCCTGGAGGAACAGCGCCGGGCCGTCCACCGCGATGGCGCCCATGGCGGCGATCCGCGCCTTGTCGCTCGCGTACCCGCCGGCGGCGAGGCCGACGACCGCCGCGAAGGCCGCGGCCAGCGCGGCGACGGCCAGGAACACCTGGACGTGGTAGCGGGACCTGCGCGGTACGAACGCCTCGACGAGGACGCCGAGGACGGCCGCGCCCACCACGATGAGCGTGGGCGCGAGCTGCGCGTACTCGATGTGCGGAGCCGGGATGCGGTCCGCCGGAGCGGCGGCCGCCAGTGCCGACAGGCCGTGGGCAGCAGTCAGGGTGCTCACTTCGCCGCCTCCCCATTCTTCGCGGGCACGGCTTCGACCGCGACCTCGGGCTTCGGGTCCGTGCGCTTCACGTCGGACATGGTGTACTCGACCGCCGGGTTGACGATGTCGGTGAGCACCTTCGGGTAGACGCCGAGCCCGATCAGCAGGGCGATCAGCGGGGCGACGACCAGCATTTCGCGCAGGTGCAGGTCCGGCATCGCGCGGACCTCCTCCTTCACGGGGCCGGTCATGGTGCGCTGGTAGAGCACCAGCGTGTAGAGCGCGGCCAGCACGATCCCGACGGTGGCGATGATGCCGACGACGGGGTACCGGGCGTACGTGCCGACCAGGACCAGGAATTCGCTGACGAACGGGGCCAGGCCCGGCAGCGACAGGGTGGCGAGGCCGCCGATCAGGAAGGTGCCGGCGAGGACCGGGGCCACCTTCTGCACACCGCCGTAGTCGGCGATGAGCCGCGAGCCGCGCCGCGAGATCAGGAAGCCGGCCACCAGCATCAGCGCCGCCGTCGAGAGCCCGTGGTTGACCATGTACAGCGTCGCGCCCGACTGCCCCTGGGAGGTCATCGCGAAGATGCCCAGGATGATGAAGCCGAAGTGCGAGATCGACGCGTAGGCGACCAGCCGCTTGATGTCGCGCTGGCCGACGGCGAGCAGCGCCCCGTAGACGATGCTGATCAGCGCCAGTACGAGGATCACCGGGGTGGCCCACTTGCTGGCGTCCGGGAACAGCCCGAGGCAGAAGCGGAGCATCGCGAAGGTGCCGACCTTGTCGACGACCGCGGTGATCAGGACGGCCACCGGTGCGGTGGACTCCCCCATCGCGTTCGGCAGCCAGGTGTGCAGCGGCCACAGCGGGGCCTTCACCGCGAAGGCGAAGAAGAAGCCGAGGAACAGCAGCCGCTCGGTGTTGGTCGCCATGTCGAGGGTGCCCGCGGCGCGGGCGGCGGTGATCTCCTGGAGCGAGAAGTTCCCGGCGACCACGTACAGCCCGATGACGGCGGCGAGCATGATCAGGCCGCCGGCCAGGTTGTAGAGGAGGAACTTGACCGCCGCGTACGAGCGCTGCGCGGCCGCGTTCTCGTCGGACCCGGAGTGGGCCCGGTCGCCGAAGCCGCCGATGAGGAAGTACATCGGGATGAGCATGGCTTCGAAGAAGACGTAGAAGAGGAAGACGTCGGTGGCCTCGAAGGAGATGACGACCATCGCCTCGACCAGCAGGATCAGGGCGAAGAACCCCTGCGTCGGCCGCCAGCGGGAGGAGTTGGTCTCCAGCGGGTCGGCGTCGTGCCAGCCGGCCGCGATGACGAAGGGGATCAGCAGCGCGGTGAGCGCGATCAGCGCCACCCCGATGCCGTCCACGCCCAGTTCGTAGCGGACCCCGAAGTCGGGGATCCAGGCGTGGGACTCGGTGAGCTGGTAGCGAGCGCCACCGGGCTCGAAGCGGACGGCGACGAGCACGGCCAGCGCCAGGGTCGCCAGGGAGAAGAGCAGCGCGAGCCATTTGGCGGCGGTCCTGCGGGCGGCCGGGACGGCCGCCGTCAGGACGGCACCGACCGCCGGCACCACGGCCGTCACCGTCAGAAGCGGGAAACTCATTTCACACCGCCCTCATCAGCAGGGTCGCGGCGATCAGGATCGCCGTCCCCCCGAACATCGAGACCGCGTAGCTGCGGGCGTAGCCGTTCTGCAGCTTGCGCAGCCGGCCCGACAGCCCGCCGACCGACGCGGCGGTCCCGTTGACCACCCCGTCGACCAGGCTGTGGTCGACGTACACGAGCGAGCGGGTCAGGTGCTCGCCGCCGCGCACCAGGACGACGTGGTTGAAGTCGTCCTGGAACAGGTCCCGGCGGGCCGCCCGGGTGAGGAGCGAGCCGCGGGGGGCGAGCACGGGGACGGGCCTGCGGCCGTACATCGACCAGGCGATGCCGACGCCGACGACCAGGACCACCATGGTGGACGCGGTCACCGCCATGGCGCTGACCGGGGAGTTGCCGTGCTCGTAGCCGGTGACGGGCTCCAGCCACTTCAGGAAGCGCTCGCCGATCTCGAAGAACGCGCCGGCGAAGACCGACCCGAACGCCAGGATGACCATCGGGACGGTCATGGACTTGGGCGACTCGTGCGGGTGCGGCTCGTGTCCGGCGGCGTCCGGCTGCCAGCGCTTCTCGCCGAAGAAGGTGAGGAGCATGACGCGGGTCATGTAGAAGGCGGTGATGCCGGCGCCCAGCAGGGTGACCCCGCCGAGGATCCAGCCCTGGGTGCCGCCCTTGGCGAAGGCCGCCTCGATGATCATGTCCTTGGAGAAGAAGCCGGACAGACCGGGGAAGCCGATGATCGCCAGGTAGCCGAGGCCGAAGGTGACGAAGGTGACCGGCATGAACTTCCGCAGGGCGCCGTACTTGCGCATGTCGACCTCGTCGTTCATGCCGTGCATGACGGAGCCGGCGCCGAGGAAGAGGCCCGCCTTGAAGAAGCCGTGCGTCACCAGGTGCATGATCGCGAACACGTACCCGATCGGGCCGAGGCCCGCCGCCAGGATCATGTAGCCGATCTGCGACATCGTCGACCCGGCGAGGGCCTTCTTGATGTCGTCCTTCGCGCAACCGACGATCGCACCGAAGAGCAGTGTGACCGCGCCGACGACGGTGACCACCAGCTGCGCGTCCGGCGCCCCGTTGAAGACGGCGGCCGAGCGGACGATCAGGTACACGCCCGCCGTCACCATCGTCGCCGCGTGGATCAGGGCCGAGACCGGGGTCGGGCCCTCCATCGCGTCCCCGAGCCAGGACTGCAGCGGCACCTGCGCCGACTTGCCGCAGGCGGCGAGCAGCAGCATCAGGGCGATCGCCGTCAGCTTGCCCTCGGTCGCGTTGCCCACCGAGGCGAACACCGGTCCGAAGGCGAAGGTCCCGAAGGTGGTGAACAGCAGCATGATGGCGATGGAGAGGCCCATGTCGCCGACCCGGTTGACCAGGAAGGCCTTCTTCGCGGCGGTCGCCGCGCTGGACTTGTGCTGCCAGAAGCCGATGAGCAGGTACGAGGCGAGGCCCACGCCCTCCCACCCGACGTACAGCAGCAGGTAGTTGTCGGCGAGGACGAGCAGCAGCATCGCCGCGAGGAACAGGTTGAGGTAGCCGAAGAAGCGGCGGCGGCGCTCGTCGTGCTCCATGTACCCGATCGAGTACACGTGGATGAGCGTGCCCACCCCGGAGATCAGCAGGACGAAGGTCATCGACAACTGGTCCAGCTGGAAGGCGACATCCGCCTGGAAGCCCTCGACGGGGATCCAGGTGTACAGCTTCTGGGACAGGGTCCGGTCGTCGGCCGCTCGCCCGAGCATGTCGGTGAACAGGGCCACGCCGATCCCGAAGGAGGCGGCGGCGAACAGGGTGCCGAGCCAGTGCCCGGCCTTGTCGAGGCGCCGGCCGCCGCACAGCAGCACCGCCGCTCCGAGCAGGGGCGCCGCGATCAGCAGCGCGATCAGATTCTCCACTGTGTGAACGCCCCTTACAGCTTCATCAGGCTGGCGTCATCGACCGAGGCCGAGTGGCGGGTACGGAAGAGCGACACGATGATCGCGAGGCCCACCACGACCTCCGCGGCGGCGACGACCATCGTGAAGAACGCGATGATCTGGCCGTCGAGGTTGCCGTGCATCCGGGAGAAGGCGACGAAGGCGAGGTTGCAGGCGTTGAGCATCAGCTCGACGCACATGAACAGCACGATCGCGTTCTTCCGGATGAGGACGCCGGAGGCCCCGATGGTGAACAGCAGGGCGGCCAGGTACAGGTAGTTGACCGGATTCACTGGGATGCCTCCTCACGGCCGAGGCGCTCCGCCGAGGCCTGTTCCAGCGCCTTCAGGTCGCTGAGCGCCTGACTGGAGACGTCCCGGATCTGGCCGCGGGCGCGCAGCGTCTTGCTGACGGTCAGCTCGGACGGGGTGCCGTCCGGCAGCAGACCGGCGACGTCGACCGCGTTGTGCCGGGCGTAGACACCGGGGGCGGGCAGCGGCGGGAGCTGGACGCCCTCGCGGACGCGCCGCTCGGCGAGTTCGCGCTGGGTGGCGGCCCGCTCGGTGCGCTCGCGGTGGGTGAGCACCATCGCGCCGACGGCCGCGGTGATCAGCAGGGCGCCGGTGATCTCGAAGGCGAACACGTACTTGGTGAAGATCAGGGTGGCCAGGCCCTCCACGTGCCCGCCGGAGTTGATCCGGCCGAGCCCGTTGAAGTGGTTCAGCCGGGCGTGGGCGATGCCGGCGATCAGCAGGGTGCCGAAGCCGAGGGCGCACAGCAGGGCCATCCAGCGCTGGCCCTTGAGGGTCTCCTTGAGGGAGTCCGCTGCGGTGACGCCGACGAGCATGACCACGAAGAGGAACAGCATCATGATGGCGCCGGTGTAGACGATGACCTGGACGACGCCCAGGAAGTACGCCCCGTTGGCGAGATAGAAGACCGCCAGGATGATCATCGTCCCGGCGAGGCTGAGCGCGCTGTGCACGGCCTTCTTCATCAGGATCGTGGACAGGGCGCCGATGACGGCGACGGTGCCGAGGACCCAGAACTGCACGGCCTCCCCCGTGGAGGTGACCGTCGCGGCGGCGGCGATCGTGCTCACGCCCCCACCCCCTCGGAGGGCGCCGCCTTCTCGCCCTTCGAGACCGCGACCTGCCGCTCCGTACCGGGAGCCGCTCCGGTCACCAGTCCCCGGTAGTAGTCCTGCTCGTCCGTGCCGGGGAAGATCGAGTGCGGGGCCTCGACCATGCCCTCGGTCAGACCGGCGAGCAGCTGCTCCTTGGTGTAGATGAGCGATTCGCGGCTGGCGTCGGCGAGTTCGAACTCGTTCGTCATCGTCAGCGCGCGGGTCGGGCAGGCCTCGATGCACAGCCCGCACAGGATGCAGCGGGCGTAGTTGATCTGGTAGACCGCGCCGTACCGCTCGCCCGGGGAGTAGCGCTCCTCCTCGGTGTTGTCCGCGCCCTCCACGTAGATGGCGTCGGCGGGACAGGCCCAGGCGCACAGTTCGCACCCGATGCACTTCTCCAGACCGTCGGGGTGCCGGTTGAGCTGGTGCCGGCCGTGGAAGCGCGGCGCGGTGGTCTTCGGCTGCTCCGGGTACTGCTCGGTGAGGCGCTTCTTGAACATGGCCTTGAAGGTCACGCCGAAGCCGGCCACCGGGTTCTGCCACTTCTCGTTCTCCGCGTCAGGCATTCTCAGCACCCTCCTCTCGGTCACTGTCAGTATTCGTCCCGCCACTGACAATCAGCTCCCGCTCCGAGCGGGGCCGCCTGCGCGGTACGGGTGCCAGCTCCTGGCCGGGCTTGGGCGGTACGGGGAACCCGCCCGCCAGCGGGTCGAAGACCGCCTCCGTCGCGGCCTTCCCGGCTTCCTCGGCGGCCGCCTTCTCCTTCTTGTCGCGGAAGAGGTCCGCGACGAAGGACAGCAGCAGGATCGCGATGACGCCGCCGCCGACGTAGAGCACGATCTCCTGGAAGTCGTAGTTCTCGTTCCGCAGCGCGCGGACGGTGGCGACGAGCATCAGCCAGACCACGGAGACCGGGATCAGGACCTTCCAGCCGAGCTTCATCAGCTGGTCGTAGCGGACCCGGGGCAGCGTGCCGCGCAGCCAGATGAAGAAGAAGAGCAGCAGCTGGACCTTGATGACGAACCAGAGCATCGGCCACCAGCCGTGGTTCGCGCCCTCCCAGTAGGTGGAGATGGGCGCCGGGGCCCGCCAGCCTCCGAGGAAGAGGGTGACCGAGACCGCCGAGACGGTGACCATGTTGACGTACTCGGCCAGCATGAACAGCGCGAACTTGATGGAGGAGTACTCGGTGTTGAAGCCGCCGACCAGGTCGCCCTCGGACTCCGGCATGTCGAAGGGGGCGCGGTTCGTCTCGCCGACCATCGTGATGACGTAGATGATGAAGGAGACCGGCAGCAGGATGACGTACCAGCGGTCCGCCTGCGCCTCGACGATCGCCGAGGTCGACATCGACCCGGAGTAGAGGAAGACCGAGGCGAAGGCCGCGCCCATCGCGATCTCGTACGAGATCATCTGGGCGCAGGAGCGCAGGCCGCCGAGCAGGGGGTACGTCGAGCCCGAGGACCAGCCGGCGAGGACGATGCCGTAGATGCCGACCGAGGCCACCGCGAGGACGTAGAGCATCGCGATCGGCAGGTCGGTGAGCTGCATCGTGGTGCGCTGGCCGAAGATCGAGACCTGGTCGTCGGCCGGGCCGAAGGGGATCACCGCGATGGCCATGAAGGCCGGGATCGCCGCGATGATCGGGGCCAGGACGTAGACGACCTTGTCGGCCCGCTTGACGATGAGGTCTTCCTTGAGCATCAGCTTCACGCCGTCGGCGAGCGACTGGAGCATGCCCCAGGGGCCGTGCCGGTTGGGGCCGATGCGCAGCTGCATCCAGGCGACGACCTTGCGCTCCCAGACGATGGAGAAGAGCACGGTCACCATCAGGAAGGCGAAGCAGAACACCGCCTTGACGACGACCAGCCACCAGACGTCCCTGCCGAACAGGGAGAGGTCCTCGGCAGCGAGCTGTACCGCGTTCACGCGCCCACCTCCGCATCGGTGCCGCTGCTGTCGGCCGGCGTCGCCGGGCCGATCCGTACGAGGGTGCCCGGGCGGGCCCCGGCGTCGGCGAGGACGCCCCGGCCGGTGGAGTTCAGCGGGAGCCAGACCACCCGGTCGGGCATCTCGGTGATCCGGAGCGGGAGTTCCACGGAGCCGGCCGGGCCGGTGACCGCGAGGACGTCGCCGTCCTTGACGCCCGTCTCGGCGGCCGTGGCGGCCGACAGCCGGGCGTTCGCCTCGTGCCGGGTGCCGGCGAGGGCCTCGTCGCCCTCCTGGAGCAGGCCCTGGTCGAGGAGGAGCCGGTGGCCCGCGAGGACCGCCTCGCCCGCGCCGGGGCGGGGCAGCGGCTCCGCGCCGGTGGACCGCTCCTCGGCGCGCTCCCCGGCCCACGGGCCGAGCCGGTCGAGCTCCCGGCGTACGGCGTGTACGTCGGGCAGCGCGATCGGCCGCTCCGCCGCGTCGGCCAGCATGTGCAGCACGCGGTGGTCGGCGGGGGCGAGCCGGCGGGTCATCTGGTCGGGCTTGAGGGCCGCCTCGAACGGGCGGACCCTGCCCTCCCAGTTGATGAACGCGCCCGCCTTCTCGGCGACGGCGGCGACCGGCAGGACCACGTCGGCGTGGTCGGTGACCTCGCCGGGCCGCAGCTCCAGGGAGACGACGAACGCCTCCTCCAGCGCGGTCCGGGCGCGGGCCGGGTCCGGCAGGTCCGTGACCTCGACGCCCGCGACGAGCAGGGCGGAGAGTTCGCGTACGGCGGCGGCCTCGACGATCTGCCCGGTGTCACGGCCGTAGCGGTGCGGGAGTTCCTCCAGGCCCCAGGCCGACCTGACCTCCTCGCGGGCCCGCGGATCGGTGGCCGGGCGGCCGCCGGGCAGCAGCGACGGCAGCGCGCCCGCCTCGACGGCGGCCCGCTCCCCGGCCCGGCGCGGGATCCACACGAGCGAGGCCCCGGTGGCGGCGGCGGCCCGTACGGCGGCGGTCAGCGCGCCGGGCACGCCCGCGAGGCGCTCCCCGACGACGAGGACCGCGCCGGGCAGCCGCAGCGCCTCGGCGGCCTCGGCCCCGCCGGCCTCCAGGCCGGTCCGGGACGCCAGGGCGTCGAGCCACTCGGGCTCGGTGCCGGGGGCGGCGGCCAGCAGGGTGCCGCCCGCCTTGTCCAGGCCCCGGGTGGCGAACGGGGCGAGGGCGAAGGTCCGCTGCTTGTGCCTCCGGTGGGCCTTGCGCAGCCGCAGGAAGACCCCGGGGGCCTCCTCCTCGGACTCGATCCCGGCGAGCAGGACGGCGGGCGCCGCCTCCAGCCTCGCGTACGTCACTCCGCGCCCGTCGAGGTCCAGGCCGGTGCCGGCGACGGTGGCGGCCAGGAACTCGGCCTCCTCAGCGCTGTGGACCCGGGCCCGGAAGTCGATGTCGTTGGTGTCGAGGACGACCCGGGCGAACTTGGCGTACGCGTAGGCGTCCTCGACGGTGAGCCGGCCGCCGGTCAGCACGCCGGCCCGGCCGCGCGCGGCGGCGAGCCCGGCGGCCGCGGCCTCCAGGGCCTCGGGCCAGCTCGCCGGGGCGAGCACCCCGTCGGAGCCGCGCACCAGCGGGGTCGTGAGCCGGTCGGGGCGCTGCGCGTAGCGGAACCCGAAGCGGCCCTTGTCGCAGATCCACTCCTCGTTGACCTCGGGGTCCTCGGCGGCCAGCCGGCGCAGCACCTTGCCGCGCCGGTGGTCGGTCCGGGTCGCGCAGCCGCCCGCGCAGTGCTCGCACACGCTCGGGGAGGAGACGAGGTCGAACGGGCGGGAGCGGAACCGGTAGGCGGCCGAGGTGAGGGCGCCGACGGGGCAGATCTGGATGGTGTTGCCGGAGAAGTACGACTCGAAGGGGTCGCCCTCGCCGATGCCGACCTGCTGGAGCGCGCCGCGTTCCAGGAGCTCGATCATCGGGTCGCCGGCCACCTGCGTGGAGAAGCGGGTGCAGCGCGCGCACAGCACGCACCGTTCGCGGTCGAGCAGCACCTGCGTGGAGATCGCGACCGGCTTCTCGTACGTGCGCTTCTTGCCGTCGAAACGGGAGTCGCTCTGCCCGTGCGACATCGCCTGGTTCTGCAGCGGGCACTCGCCGCCCTTGTCGCAGACCGGGCAGTCCAGCGGGTGGTTGATGAGCAGCAGCTCCATCACACCGCGCTGGGACTTCTCGGCGACCGGGGAGGTCAACTGCGTCTTGACGACCATGCCGTCGGTGCAGGTGATGGTGCAGGAGGCCATCGGCTTGCGCTGGCCCTCGACCTCGACGATGCACTGCCGGCAGGCGCCGACCGGGTCGAGGAGGGGGTGGTCGCAGAACCGGGGGATCTCGATGCCGATCTGCTCGGCGGCCCGGATGACCAGGGTCCCCTTGGGCACCGAGAGTTCGATGCCGTCGATGGTCAGGGAGACCGTGTTCTCGGCGGCCTTCGGCCGCTCCGCTGCCTCGCCGCCACCGGCGGGGGCGTTACTGGTGACGGTCACGCGTTCACCTCCGTGTCAGCCCAGAGGGTCGACTTCTTGGGGTCGAAGGGGCAGCCCTTGCCCGTGATGTGCTGCTCGTACTCCTCGCGGAAGTACTTGAGCGAGGAGAAGATCGGGCTGGCGGCGCCGTCGCCGAGGGCGCAGAACGACTTGCCGTTGATGTTGTCGGCGATGTCGTTCAGCTTGTCGAGGTCCGACATGACGCCCTTGCCGGCCTCGATGTCGCGCAGCAGCTGGACCAGCCAGTACGTGCCTTCGCGGCACGGAGTGCACTTGCCGCAGGACTCGTGCGCGTAGAACTCGGTCCAGCGGGTGACGGCGCGCACGACGCAGGTCGTCTCGTCGAAGCACTGGAGGGCCTTGGTGCCGAGCATCGAGCCGGCGGCGCCGACGCCCTCGTAGTCGAGCGGGACGTCGAGGTGTTCGTCGGTGAACATCGGGGTGGAGGAGCCGCCCGGGGTCCAGAACTTCAGCCGGTGCCCGGGGCGCATCCCGCCGCTCATGTCGAGGAGCTGGCGCAGGGTGATGCCGAGCGGGGCCTCGTACTGGCCGGGGCCGACGACGTGCCCGGAGAGCGAGTACAGCGTGAAGCCGGGGGACTTCTCGGTCCCCATCGCCTTGAACCAGTCCTTGCCCCGGTTCAGGATCGCGGGAACCGAGGCGATGGACTCGACGTTGTTGACGACAGTGGGGCAGGCGTAGAGCCCCTCGACGGCGGGGAAGGGAGGACGAAGCCGGGGCTGGCCGCGCCGGCCTTCGAGGGAGTCGAGCAGCGCCGTCTCCTCACCGCAGATGTACGCGCCCGCCCCCGCGTGCACCGTGATGTCGAGCTTCAGCCCGCTCCCGAGGATGTCCGTTCCGAGGTAGCCGGCCTCGTACGCCTCCCGCACGGCCTCGTGCAGGCGGCGCAGGACCGGCACGGTCTCGCCGCGCAGGTAGATGAAGGCGTGCTCCGACCGGATCGCGTAGCAGGCGATGATCATTCCCTCGATGAGGGAGTGCGGGTTGGCGAAGAGGAGGGGGATGTCCTTGCAGGTTCCCGGCTCCGACTCGTCCGCGTTCACGACGAGGTAGTGCGGCTTTCCGTCGCCCTGCGGGATGAACTGCCACTTCATTCCGGTGGGGAAGCCCGCGCCGCCCCGGCCGCGCAGGCCCGAGTCCTTGACGTAGGCGATGAGGTCGTCCGGGGTCATCGCGAGCGCCTTGCGCAGGCCCTCGTAGCCCTCGTGGCGCCGGTAGGTCTCCAGCGTCCACGACTGCGGCTCGTCCCAGAACGCGGACAGCACGGGTGCCAGCAGCTTCTCCGGGGCGCCGTTCTCGTGCATCTCGGTGGTCACGGTCATCACTCCCCCTCCTCGGTGTCGGCCGCGGACTCGCCACGCGGGTGCACGACCCTGCCGTGCTCCGGGGTCTCGCCGCGCGCGATGCGCAGGCCGATCAGGGAGGCGGGGCCGGCGCCGCCGCTCGCCTCGACCGCGCCCGGGCGCTCGTCCGGGAACCCGGCCAGGATCCGGGCGGTCTCCTTGTACGTGCACAGCGGCGCGCCCCGGGTCGGGGCGACCGGGCGGCCGGCGAGCAGGTCGTCCACCATGGCCTTGGCGGACTGGGGGGTCTGGTTGTCGAAGAACTCCCAGTTGACCATCACCACGGGGGCGTAGTCGCAGGCCGCGTTGCACTCGATGTGCTCCAGCGTGACCTTGCCGTCCGGGGTGGTCTCGTTGTTGCCGACCCCGAGGTGCTCCTTGAGCTCCTCGAAGATGGCGTCGCCGCCCATGACGGCGCACAGCGTGTTGGTGCAGACGCCGACCTGGTAGTCGCCCGAGGGTCCCCGCCGGTACATCGTGTAGAAGGTGGCGACGGCCGTGACCTCGGCGGTGGTCAGCCCGAGGACCTCGGCGCAGAACCGGATGCCGGTGCGGGAGACGTAGCCCTCCTCGGACTGCGTCAGGTGCAGCAGCGGCAGCAGCGCGGAGCGGCTGTCGGGGTAGCGGGCGATGACCTCCCTGGCGTCCGCTTCGAGCCGGGCGCGTACGTCGGCCGGGAAATCGGGGGCCGGCAGCTGGGGCATGCCCAGGGAGACCCCTGGGGTCTGAGGACTGGCGGTCATCGGTCGACGCCTCCCATCACGGGGTCGATGGAGGCGACGGCGACGATGACGTCGGCGACCTGGCCGCCCTCGCACATCGCGGCCATGGCCTGAAGGTTGGTGAAGGACGGGTCGCGGAAGTGGACCCGGTAGGGGCGGGTGCCGCCGTCGGAGACGACGTGCACGCCGAGCTCGCCCTTGGGGGACTCGACGGCCGCGTAGGCCTGGCCGGCCGGTACCCGGAAGCCCTCGGTCACCAGCTTGAAGTGGTGGATGAGGGCCTCCATGGAGGTGCCCATGATGGTGCGGATGTGGTCGAGGGAGTTGCCGAGGCCGTCCGGGCCCATCGCGAGCTGCGCGGGCCAGGCGATCTTCTTGTCGGCGACCATGACCGGGCCGGGCTCCAGGCGCTCCAGGCACTGTTCGACGATCCGGAGCGACTGGCGCATCTCCTCCAGGCGGATCAGGAACCGCCCGTAGGAGTCGCAGCTCTCGGTGGTCGGCACGTCGAACTCGTAGTTCTCGTAGCCGCAGTACGGATCCGACTTGCGCAGGTCGTGCGGCAGGCCGGCCGAGCGCAGGATCGGGCCGGTGGCGCCGAGGGCCATGCAGCCGGTGAGGTCGAGGTAGCCGACGTCCTGCATGCGGGCCTTGAAGATGGGGTTGCCGGTGGCGAGCTTGTCGTACTCCGGCAGGTTCTTCTTCATGGTCTTCACGAAGTCGCGCAGCTGGTCGACGGCGCCCGGGGGCAGGTCCTGGGCGAGGCCGCCGGGGCGGATGAACGCGTGGTTCATGCGCAGGCCGGTGATCAGCTCGAAGATGTCGAGGATCAGCTCGCGGTCGCGGAAGCCGTAGATCATGATCGTGGTCGCGCCCAGCTCCATGCCGCCGGTGGCGATGCACACCAGGTGGGAGGAGAGCCGGTTGAGCTCCATCAGCAGGACGCGCAGGACGGTGGCGCGGTCCGGGATCTGGTCGGTGATGCCGAGCAGCTTCTCGACGCCCAGGCAGTACGCCGTCTCGTTGAAGAACGGCGTCAGGTAGTCCATGCGCGTCACGAAGGTGGTGCCCTGCGTCCAGTTCCGGAATTCGAGGTTCTTCTCGATGCCGGTGTGCAGGTAACCGATTCCGCAGCGGGCCTCGGTGACCGTTTCGCCGTCGATCTCCAGGATCAGGCGGAGCACCCCGTGGGTGGACGGGTGCTGCGGGCCCATGTTGACGACGATCCGCTCGTCGTCGGCACGGGCCGCGGACTGGACGATCTCGTCCCAGTCGCCGCCGGTGACGGTGTAGACGGTGCCTTCGGTCGTCTCGCGGGAGGAGGCGGCGTTCGAGGAGGCGTGGTTCGACGTGGACATCAGCTGTACGACCTCCGCTGGTCGGGAGCCGGGATCTGGGCGCCCTTGTACTCGACGGGGATCCCGCCGAGCGGGTAGTCCTTGCGCTGCGGGAAGCCCTGCCAGTCGTCCGGCATCATGATCCGGGTGAGCGCCGGGTGCCCGTCGAAGATCAGGCCGAAGAAGTCGTACGTCTCGCGCTCGTGCCAGTCGTTGGTCGGGTAGACCGCGACGAGCGAGGGGACGTGCGGGTCGCCGTTCGGGGCCGAGACCTCCAGGCGCACCACGCGGCCGTGGGTGATCGAGCGCAGGTGGTAGACGGCGTGCAGTTCGCGGCCCTTGTCGCCGGGGAAGTGCACGCCGGAGACGCCGGTGCACAGCTCGAAGCGCAGGGCGGGGTCGTCGCGCAGGGTGGAGGCCACCTGGACGAGGTGTTCGCGGGCGATGTGGAAGGTGAGCTCGCCCCGGTCGACCACCGTCTTCTCGATGGCGTTCCCGGGGACGAGGCCCTGTTCCTCCAGGGCGCCTTCGAGCTCGTCGGCGACCTCGTCGAAGTACGAGCCGTACGGGCGGACGCTCGCGCCGGGCAGGGCCACGGTGCGGACGAGGCCGCCGTAGCCGCTGGTGTCGCCGCCGCCCCCGGCGCCGAACATGCCCTTGCGGACGCGGATCACCTCGGGTCCGGCGGTGCCCCTGGGCGCGGGCACGTTGTTGCCGTTCTCCACGGCCGGGTCGTCGCTCACCGGAGCAACCCCTTCATCTCGATGGTGGGGAGGGCCTTGAGGGCCGCCTCCTCCGCCTCGCGCGCCGCCTCTTCCCGGTTCACTCCGAGCTTCGAGCCCTGGATCTTCTGGTGGAGCTTGAGGATCGCGTCCATCAGCATCTCGGGGCGGGGCGGGCAGCCGGGCAGATAGATGTCCACGGGCACGATGTGGTCGACGCCCTGGACGATCGCGTAGTTGTTGAACATTCCGCCCGAAGAGGCGCAAACGCCCATGGAGATGACCCACTTGGGAGCGGGCATCTGGTCGTACACCTGCCGCAGTACGGGCGCCATCTTCTGGCTGACCCGGCCGGCCACGATCATCAGGTCGGCCTGGCGCGGGGAGCCGCGGAAGACCTCCATGCCGAAGCGGGCCAGGTCGTACCGGCCCGCTCCGGTGGTCATCATCTCGATGGCGCAGCACGCGAGGCCGAAGGTGGCCGGGAAGACGGATGACTTGCGCACCCAGCCCGCGGCCTGTTCGACGGTGGTCAGCAGAAAGCCGCTCGGCAGCTTCTCTTCCAGTCCCATGGAAAATTCAGCCCCTCAGTCCCATTCCAGGCCGCCGCGGCGCCAGACGTAGGCGTAGGCGACGAAGACGGTGAGCACGAAGAGCAGCATCTCGACGAGCCCGAAGATCCCCAGGGAGTCGAAGGTGACGGCCCAGGGGTAGAGGAAGACAACTTCGATGTCGAAGACGATGAAGAGCATCGCCGTCAGGTAGTACTTGATGGGGAAGCGACCGCCGCCGGCCGGGACCGGTGTGGGCTCGATGCCGCACTCGTAGGCTTCGAGCTTCGCCCGGTTGTACCGTTTCGGGCCGATCAGCGTGGCCATGACCACGGAGAAGATCGCAAACCCTGCGCCGAGGGCGCCGAGCACGAGGATGGGCGCGTACGCATTCACGCTCCTCGCTCCTTCCAGTCGTCCTTGACCGATGGACCGCTGTGCCGGCGCCGCGTGCGCCGCCTCGCGAAGATCGCCCAACTCAACGAGATCGCATGTGAGGCAGTTCACAAGCCGGACTGGTGCGCATCTTATGCCTGCCGGTCTGTGATCTGCGACACGGGTAACAACAACGAGTTTGTGATCTCTACCACCTGACGAACGATCATGAAGTCCGATGAGTGGTGATCTACATACGCGAAGCATCCACATGATCACCAAAGGTGACATCCGGGGGCGTTACCGCAGGTAGACGCGAGGTCGCACTATCAAACATGCCACTTACAGGCAAATTTGCAAGGGGGTGCCGGGGCGGGTAAAGGGATCCGCGTCGCCCGGTCGAGGGAGCCCGCGAGGACGGAAGTGGACGCCCGGGGATCACGCGGAGGGTCCCGCGGGGGGTGTACGGAGGGTGTGCATCCGTTCACGAACCCGGCGACTCCCTCACAGGAGGGTCACGGCCCGGCCACAGCGGCCCTGTGGCGTGACATTGCTGTGACCTGCGCCACTCGAAAATCGGGCCGCCGATCGAGGGCTTGGCCATCAGTAGCGGTGAATGGTAAGCGTCAGATCAATTCGGACTTATTGCTGAAACCCCATGATCACAGGCTTTCGACACCGTGTCCGTTTCGTCCTTTACGGCGTCAGCAGCGCCCATCGGGCGCCTCGTTAAACCCCCTCCGGCGCAACTGTGGCGCAGACCACGTTTCTTGAAGCGGACGGCAACCCCCTGATACCGGTTGTCCTCATGTCCCACACCGCTCACATACCCAGCCACCGGAAGCCCCGCCGCAGCGCCTCGAAGCTCGCGGTTCGCGCCGGAGTTGCCGGTGGCGTCCTCAGCACCCTGGCCATGGCCGGCACGGCGAGCGCGTCCCCCAGCGCCGAGCCCGTGACGGAGACGACGCTCGAAATGCCGGTCCTCGACATGGACCTGGCCTCCGACGTCGCCTCCGCCGTCACCACGGCCGCCGAGAACACCCGCGCGGCAGCCCTCGAAGGCGAGCTGAACGCCCAGGAGGAGGACGCCCGTACGGGAGCCGCCGCCGAGGCGAAGGAAGCCAAGGAAGAGGCCCAGAAGAAGGCCGACGCCGAGAAGAAGCTCAAGGACGAGGCGGACCGCCAGGCGGCGGCCGACCGCGCCAACCGCAGCACCGACCGCTCCTCGCTGACGACCGCGTCCGCGTCGAACTCGGGCTCCGGCAAGGCCACCGCGCCGTCCAGGGCCTCCTCCGGCTCCAGCACCCCGGCCACCGGCTCCGCCGCGGCCATCGTGAACTTCGCGCGCGCCCAGGTCGGCAAGGCGTACGTCATGGGCGCCACCGGCTCCTCCGCGTACGACTGCTCCGGCCTCGTCCAGGCCGCGTACCGCCAGGCCGGCATCTCCCTCGACCGCACCTCGCAGTCGCAGTCCCTGGCCGGCACCTCCGTGTCGCTGAGCAACCTTCAGCCGGGCGACATCCTGTACTGGGGCAGCAAGGGCAGCGCCTACCACGTCGCCATCTACGTCGGCGGCGGCAACTTCGTGGGCGCCCAGAACCCCAGCACGGGCATCGTCGAGCGCCCGATGAGCTACGACCGTCCGACGGGCGCCGTCCGCGTCCTGTGAGGCCTCTGAGCACCGTCTGACGCCTCCGAGGCGTACGAAAGGGCCGGTACTCCCCCGCTCGGGGGTGGAGTACCGGCCCTTTCGCGGCCCTCTTCTGGCGTTTTGTCAGCCTTTGGTCAGCCGAGGTCCGCCGCCAGCTCGAAGCGGGCGTCGCGCTGCTCCCGGTAGAGGGCCAGCGTCTGCGCGTGCTCCTCCACGAGCCGTTCCTGGTAGGCCTTCTCCACCGCCGCCCAGACGCCGACCAGGTTCACCTCGCGCTTGCACCTCACGTCCGCCGTGGCCACCGCGACCGCCCTGGCGCCTCCCTTGTCGTCCTGCAGGCCGAGCCCGTCGACGACGTCGTACGGGGACTTGATCCCGGTGTAGCCCGACTTGTCCATGCAGGCCGACCACTTGGCGAGCACCCCGGCGACCCGGGAGTCCCGCTTGGAGCGGTCGTGCGCCTCCGAGGCCAGCCCGAACGTGAACAGCAGGTCCACGCTGTCCTTCGTCGGCGCGTAGAGCTTGCGGTACGCCTCCCGGCCGCAGCCGCCGGCCGGCACCCTGCGCCCGCCGACCTCGATGCCGCTGTCCGTCCCCGCCGCCTCCTCCTCGGTGGCGGCGTCGGGGGCCCGCCCGCCGGCCGGGGCGGCGCCGCGCCGTTCGCCGTGCATGACGGCGTACGCGCTGTCGCTCAGCTGCGGGGCGGGCGGTTTCTCCCGCTTTCCCCCGGTCATGCCGGTGGCCGCGCCCTTGTCGTAGCCGTGGGCGGCCGCGTACGCCGGATCGGCGAGCCCGAAGAGGTACCGGTGGCGGTCCTCGGAGGCCGCGCCGGCGGGGCCCGCGGCCGGCCGCGGGCCCTCGTACGCGAACCCGTACCGGGCCATGCACCGCGAGACCAGGCCCTCCTGGACGCGGCCCATCCGCACCGCCTCGGCCTCGGAGTCCGTGTACGCGTCCATGGGCAACGAGATCGAGGCGGTGGCGGGGTTGAGCTCGACCGTGCCGAGCGGCGGCTCACCGCCCCCGGCCGCGCCGCCGCCCGGGTCCGCGCAGCCGGCCAGGAGCGCGGCCGCCAGGGCCGTCGGCAGTGCGGCGGCCAGGACGGCGGGCCGGGGGCGGCGGGCGTTGCGCATCGCGCGGGCTCCTTCGCGGGGTTCGGGTGGCGGTGACCGGGGCTCGGATCAGGGGTGCAGGGTGTAGGTGGAGGAGCTGATCTTGTTCTTGAAGGTGGCCGAGGCGTTGCCCTCGTACTTGGAGGGGATCTCCCCGACGTTCCCGTCGAGGTCCTTGTCGGTGGCCACCTTCCAGGCGTAGGCGTCCCGGTTCCGGTAGGACTCGGTGTTGTCGTTCACGAGGAAACCGGAGCCCGTGCAGGACCCCTTGAACTTGTCGTCGCTGAAGTTCCGGTCCTCGCCATAGAGGTCGAAGACACAGCCCGATCGGCCCGCGTAGTAGAAAAGGCCGAACTCGTCGGCATCCAGGGTGCCGTCCTTGCCCATCGCGGATGCGGAAGCGGCTGATCCAATAAGCACTCCGCCCACCGAGACGACAGCCATAAAGCCCGACGCCAGCCTGCGCATTGCCTTGTTCATCACGCGTTCCTCACTCTTCGGGTGAAATACGGTGCGGGGCGGCGGGCCGCGATCGCGGTTTCCGCCCGGCCGGGATTCAACAGTCCGGCCGGGCGCCACAACAGGCGGTTTCTCGCCTGATGGTCAGTCATGTGACTTGGCTTGCACGCGACTTGTCGCCCGTGATCCGGTCTCCCTACCATCTGGCCGCGCCCTCTGTGCCGCCCCTCCACGGACGCGCGAATTCCACTTCTATCTCCGCAAGGGAATCACCGTCGTGCGCGCACGCCATTTCTGCCCGCCGCCCGCCGCGGCCGCCATCTCCTCCTGCGACTGCCTGAAGAAGGAGGGCTTCTTCGTCCCCACGGAATACGGGGCGCCGCGCGAGGGCGAATCGATACCGCGGAAGGAGGCGGAGCGGGAATGAGGGGGCGGCGCGGGGTATTCGGGGTCGTCGGCGGGGCCGTGCTGATGGCGGCCGGCGCCCTGCTGGCCACGGCGGTGGTGAAATCCCCGGCACAGCTGGCGGCGGAGGCCGGGCCGCCGGCGCAGGGGGTGCTGACCGCGGAGGTGGAGCGGCGGGTGCTCGCGGAGACGGTGGTGACGCGGGGGACGGTGGTCGCGGACCAGAGCGTGACGGTGGCCCCGCCGGGGGTGGTGACGAAGCTGCCGCTGAAGGCCGGGGATCCGGTCGCGGCGGGGCGGCTGCTGGCCGAGGTGTCGGGGCGGCCGGTGTTCGCGCTGCGCGGCGCGGTGCCGATGTACCGGGACCTGGTGCCGGGGGCGACGGGCGACGACGTCGCGCAGGTCCAGGCGGCGCTGCGCGAGCTGGGCCACGGCACGGGCCACGACGCGGCGGGGGTCTTCGGCCCGGGCACGAAGGCGGCCCTCGCGGAGCTCTACCGCGCCGTCGGCTACGCCCCGCTCCCCGCCCTCAAGGACGGCCCGGCCACCGTGAAGGCGGCCCGGGACGCGGTCCGCGCGGCGCGCTGGGCCCTGGAGGACACCGAAACCCCGCCCGAACCCCCCACCCCCGCCCCGTCCTCCCCGACGGCCCCCGGGTCGCCGGGCACCCCGGCCCCGACCGGCAAGCCCGCCGTGGCGGGGTCCGGGGCTGGGGCCGGGGCCGGGGCGGGGGCGGGGGCCGGGAAGGGCGCCGGGCCCGAAGCCAGGGCTGGGTCTGGGTCCGGGGCTGGGTCTGAGGTCGGGGCCGGGAAGGCGCCCGAGCCCGAGGCTGGCGCCGGGACCGGGACCGGGACAGGGTCCGTATCCGGCGCCGGGGCCGGGAAGGGGGTTCGGCGGGAGCGGGAGCGGGCGTTGGAGGCGCTGCGGGAGGCGCAGGAGGGCCTCGCCGCGGCGGAGGCGGCCGACGGGCCGATGCTGCCCGCCGCCGAGGCCGTGTTCCTGCGCGGGTTCCCCGCCCGTGTCGCGGCGGTGGCCGCGCAGGTCGGCGCCACCGTGTCCGGGCCGGTGCTGACCCTGTCCGCCGGGGAGCTCGTCGTGGAGGCCTACCTGAAGGACGACAAGAGGCAGCTGCTGCGCCCCGGGATGCCGGTGGTGATCTCCTCCGAACTCGCGGGCAGCGACACCCGCGGCGCGGTGGCCGTCGTCGCCGCCGAGCGGTCCCCCGCGCCGCAGCCCCCGGGGGGCGACCTCGGCTACCGGATGGTCGTCCGCGCCGGGCAGCCGCTGCCCGCCGGTTTCGCCGGGCAGGACGTACGGCTGACCGTCGAGTCCGCCGCCACCGACGGCGAGGCCCTCGTCGTCCCCGTCACCGCCGTCTCCGCCGGGGCGGACGGCCGTACGGTCGTCACCGCCCGCGCCGCCGACGGCACGCAGCGCCGCGTCGAGGTCCGTACCGGCACCAGCGGCGACGGCTTCATCGCCGTGACCCCGGCCCGGCCGGCCGACCTCGCCCCCGGCACGAAGGTCGTCATCGGCACCGCGCCCGGCGCGGCCGCGCCGCGGGGGGCGGGCAGATGACGGCGCCCGTGATCGAGTTCCGCGGGGTCGGGCTCACCTACCCCGGGCCACCGGCCGTCGCGGCGCTGCGGCCGTGCGATCTGCGCGTCCCGCGCGGTGAGTTCGTCACCGTCGTCGGGCCCTCCGGCTCCGGCAAGTCCACGTTCCTGAACGTCGCCGGGCTGCTCGACTCCCCCACCTGCGGCCGCTACCTCCTCGACGGCATCGACACCGCCGCGCTGCCCGACCGCAGCCGGGCCGCGCTGCGCGGCCGCCGCATCGGGTTCGTCTTCCAGGCCTTCCACCTCCTGCCCCACCGCTCCGCCCTGGAGAACGTCACCCTGGCCATGCTGTACACCGAAGTCCCCCGCAAGGAGCGCCTCGTCCGGGCCCGCGAGGTACTCGCCCAGGTCGGGCTGGCGCACCGCGCCGACGCCGTCCCCGGCCGGCTCTCGGGCGGCGAGCGCCAGCGCGTGGCCATCGCCCGGGCCCTCGTCGGCAGGCCCTCGCTGCTGCTCTGCGACGAGCCGACCGGCAATCTGGACTCCGCGAACGCCGCCTCCGTGCTCGCCCTGCTGGACGAGCTGCACGGCGCCGGGATGACCGTCGTCGTCATCACCCACGACCCCGGGGTCGCCGCCCGCGGCCACCGGACGGTCACCCTCCACGACGGACGGCTCCGCGCGTGACCCCTCCCGTCCGCACCACCCGGCTGTCCGCCCGCGACACCCTCTCCGAGGCGCTCGCCGGGATCCTGCGCCGCCCCGGCCGGGCCGTGCTCACCGCGCTCGGCACCGTCCTCGGCGTCGGCAGCTTCGTGGCCGTGCTGGGGCTCACCGCCACCCTCTCCTCCCGGATCGACGGCCGCTTCAACCTCCTGACCGCCACCGAGGTGAGCGTCCAGGACGTCGCCGCCGAGCACGACGAGTTCGCCGGTCCCGCCTTCCCCGCCGACGCCGAGCAGCGGCTGCGCCAGGTCGCCGGCATCGCGCACGCCGGGGTCCTGTGGACCGTACGGCTGGACCCCGGGACCGCCGTCGGCTCGCTCCCCACCGGCGCCGGCGCCGGCGCGGCGGAGGGCGGGGCCGGGGGCGGGGGCACCGCCGTCGTCGCCGCCTCCCCCGGGGCCGTCGCCGCCCTCGCGCCCACCCTGCGGCAGGGCCGGCTCTACGACGAGTTCGCCGAGCGGACGCACCAGCGCGTCGCCGTCCTCGGCAGCGGCGTCGCCGACCGCCTCGGCATCACCACCCTCGCCACCCGCCCCGTCGTCCACATCGGCCAGGAGCCGTTCACGGTGGCCGGGATCATCGCGGACGTCGAGCGCAGGCCCGAGCACCTGCTGTCGGTGCTGGTCCCCCGCGCCACCGCCGAGGAGCTGTGGGGGCCGCCCGGGCCGGCCTCCGCGAGCCTGCTGATCGACACCGAGCTCGGGGCCGCCCGGCAGGTCGCCGGCCTCGTCCCGCTCGCCCTGCGCCCCGACCACCCCGAGTACCTGAAGGCCGTACCGCCGCCCGATCCCCGGGTGCTGCGCTCCGGGGTGACCTCCGACCTCAGCGCGCTGTTCCTGCTGCTCGCCGGGATCTGCCTGGTCATCGGCGCGGTCGGGATCGCCAACACCACCCTGGTCGCCGTCCTGGAGCGGACCGGGGAGATCGGGCTGCGGCGCGCGCTCGGCGCCCGGGGTCGGCACGTGTGGGCGCAGTTCCTCACCGAGTCCGCCGCCCTGGGCGCGCTCGGCGGGCTGGTCGGCACCGCCCTCGGCGAACTCACCGTCGTCGGGGTGTCCCTGGTCCGCGACTGGACCCCGGTCATCCACCCGGCCACCGTCGCCGCCGCCCCGCTCGCCGGGCTGCTCACGGGGCTGCTGGCCGGTCTCCATCCCGCCTGGCGGGCGGCCCGTATCGAACCGGCCGAGGCTTTGCGAAGATAGCGGGGCATGTCTGACCGAATGACCCCTGGAGGTGGTGGTCCCGTGATCACCGAACCGTACGAGGACCAGGGCACCGGCGACCCCACCGCCGTCCCGGCCGCCGCCGGGCTCGCGCTCCTCGCGATCGGCGGCTGGCTCCTGACCACCGCCCGCCCCTGGAACGGCCCGGGCCACCCCGTCACGCTCGGCGTGGGCTGGGCGGCCTCGGCGGCGCTGCTGCTCGGCGGCCTGGCCCTGCTGACCCGCTGCGTCCGCACGGTGCACGAAGCCCCGCAGGAGCACACCCCGCCCCAGGACGCCCCGACCCCGCCCCGCCCCACCACCTAGCGCCGGGGCCGGCCGGCACCCGCCGGCCGGCCCGCGCCGCGTCAGGCCTTCGGGGCCACCTTCGAGAGGCCGTTGATGACGCGGTCCATCGCGTCGCCGCCCGTGGGGTCGGTCAGGTTGGCCAGCATCTTCAGCGTGAACCGCATCAGCACCGGGTGGGTCAGGCCGCGCTGGGCGGCGATCTTCATGACCTTCGGGTTGCCGATCAGCTTCACGAAGGCGCGGCCCAGCGTGTAGTAGCCGCCGTAGGTCTCCTTGAGCACCTTCGGGTAGCTGTGCAGGGCCAGCTCGCGCTGGGCCGGGGTGGCCCGGGCGTGCGCCTGCACGATGACGTCGGCCGCGATCTGGCCCGATTCCATCGCGTAGGCGATGCCCTCGCCGTTGAACGGGTTGACGAGCCCGCCCGCGTCGCCGACCAGCAGCAGGCCCTTGGTGTAGTGCGGCTGCCGGTTGAAGGCCATCGGCAGGGCCGCGCCCCGGATGGGCTGCGTCATGTTCTCCGGGGTGTAGCCCCAGTCCTGCGGCATCGAGGCGCACCAGGCCTTGAGGACCTCGCGCCAGTCCAGCTCCTTGAAGGCGGAGGAGGAGTTGAGGATGCCGAGGCCGACGTTGGAGGTGCCGTCGCCCATGCCGAAGATCCAGCCGTAGCCGGGCAGCAGCCGGTCCTGCGCGCCGCGCCGGTCCCACAGCTCCAGCCAGGACTCCAGGTAGTCGTCGTCGTGGCGGGGCGAGGTGAAGTACGTACGGACGGCGACGCCCATCGGGCGGTCCTCGCGCCGGTGCAGGCCCATCGCCAGCGACAGCCGCGAGGAGTTGCCGTCGGCGGCGACCACGAGCGGGGCGCTGAAGGTGACGGCGGTCTTCTCCTCGCCGACCTTCGCCTGCACACCGGTGATGTGGCCGGTGCGCGGGTCGCGGACGGGCTCGCCGACGTTGCAGCGCTCGTACAGCCGGGCGCCGGCCTTCTGGGCCTGGCGGGCGAGGGTCTCGTCGAAGTCGTCGCGCTTGCGGACGAGTCCGTAGTCCGGGTAGGAGGCGAGTTCCGGCCAGTCCAGCTGGAGCCGCTGGCCGCCGCCGATGATCCGCAGGCCCTTGTTGCGCAGCCAGCCGGCCTCTTCGGAGATGTCGATGCCCATCGCGACCAGCTGCTTCGTGGCGCGCGGGGTCAGGCCGTCGCCGCACACCTTCTCGCGCGGGAACGCGGTCTTCTCCAGGAGCAGGACGTCCAGTCCGGCCTTGGCGAGGTAGTAGGCCGTGGTGGAGCCGGCGGGCCCGGCCCCGACGACGATCACATCCGCGGAGTGTTCGGAGAGGGGCTCGGTCACTGCGGGGTCTCCCGAAGGCTCGATAAAGGGTGCCCAACGGCACAGGACATGTCGCAGTCTATGCAGCGGAAGAGATCGCGATCCGAAGGGCTGCCCCTGTGACCACCTCGCCGACCCGGCCGCTGCTCCCGGCCGTACAGCTCCGCGTGCCCACTGACGAGGACGCGCACGCCTGGCACACCGTCTTCGACGACACCGACGTCATGGAGTTCCTCGGCGGCCCCGCCGAACTGTCCGTCTACGAGGAGTTCACGGCGCGCCAGCGCATGCACGACGCCCAGCTCGGCTACTGCATGTGGACGCTGCTGGACGCGCAGGGGGCGGTGATCGGGTTCACCGGCGCCCAGCCGTGGCCCCGCAAGGAGTGGGGACCGGTCGGGGAGATCGAGATCGGCTGGCGGCTGGGCCGCTCCGCGTGGGGCAAGGGGTACGCGTACGCCGCCGCGCTGGCCACCCTCGACCGGCTCCGCGAGGCGGGGGTTCCGTACGTGGTCGCGATGATCGACGCCCGGAACACGCGTTCCGTGGCGGTGGCGGAGCGGCTCGGCATGGACCTCGCCGAGGAGTTCCTCACCCCGGGCGGCAACCCGGGCCGCCGCTACGCGCTGTCCCTCGCCTGACGGGGGCGTGGCGCCACGCCCCGCGCGGCGCCACGCCTTGTGTGAGCCCCTGCGAGCCGCGCGGGCCGTGCGGGCCGCGCGTCAGAAGACGGACAGGCCCGTCAGGGTGGTGAAGCGGTCCAGGGCGGCCACGCCCGCGACCGAGTTGCCCTGGGAGTCCAGGCCGGGGCTCCAGACCGCCAGGGTGCAGCGGCCGGGGACGACCGCGACGATGCCGCCGCCGACACCGCTCTTGCCCGGCAGGCCGACCCGGTAGGCGAACTCCCCCGCCGCGTCGTACGTCCCGCAGGTCAGCATCACCGCGTTGATCTGCTTCGCCCCGCTCCGCGTCAGCAGCCGGGTGCCGTCGGCGCGCAGCCCGTGCCGGGCCAGGAACCGCCCCGCGCGGGCCAGGTCGGCGCAGCTCATCTCGATGGAGCACTGCCAGAAGTAGTGGTCCAGCAGCGCCGGCACGGGGTTGTCGATGTTCCCGTACGAGGCCATGAAGTGGGCCAGGGCCGCGTTGCGGTCCCCGTTCTCCTGCTCGGAGGCGGCCACCTCCGCGTCGAAGCCGACCTCGGGGTTGCCGCTCTCCTCCCGCAGGAACTCCAGCAGCTCGCTGCTCGCGTCGCCCGTCAGGGTCTGGAGCCGGTCGGTCACCACGAGCGCGCCCGCGTTGATGAACGGGTTGCGCGGGATGCCGTTCTCGTACTCCAGCTGCACGAGCGAGTTGAACGGGTTGCCGGACGGCTCCCGGCCCACCCGCTCCCACAGGCTGTCGCCGCCCTCCGCGAGCGCCAGGGCCAGGGCGAACACCTTGGTGATGGACTGCGCGGAGAACGGGACCCGCCAGTCCCCGACCCCGAAGACGTTCCCTTCGAGGTCGGCGATCGCCATCCCGAACTGCGCGGGGTCCACGGTCGCGAGCGCCGGAATGTACTCGGCGGGTGTTCCGCTGCCCACCAGCGGGGCGATGTCCGCCTCGATCCGCTCCAGCAGCCGCTGGTAGTCCACGTGCGTGCTACGCCTTGGTGCCGCGGTGCAGCGCCACGATGCCACCGCTCAGGTTCCGCCAGGCCACCTTCGACCAGCCGGCCTTCTGGAGCAGCTGGGCCAGCGCGGGCTGGTCCGGCCAGGCGCGGATGGACTCGGCGAGGTACACGTACGCGTCGGGGTTGGAGGACACCGCGCGGGCCACCGGCGGCAGGGCCCGCATCAGGTACTCGGTGTAGACCGTCCGGAAGGGGGACCAGGTGGGCTGCGAGAACTCGCAGATCACGACCTGCCCGCCCGGCTTGGTGACCCGGTACAACTCGCGCAGCGCCGCGTCGGTGTCCTGGACGTTGCGCAGCCCGAAGGAGATCGTCACGGTGTCGAAGACGTCGTCCTTGAACGGCAGCCGCGTCGCGTCGCCGGCGGTCAGCGGCAGCCAGGCGTGCCGCTTCTTGCCCTCGCGGAGCATGCCGAGGGAGAAGTCGCAGGGGACGACGTACGCGCCGGTCGCGGCGAAGGGCAGCGAGGAGGTCGCGGTTCCGGCGGCCAGGTCCAGCACCGTGTGCCCGGGGCGCGCGCCGACCGCCTTGGCGACCTCCTTGCGCCACAGCCGGGCCTGGCCGAGGGAGAGGACGTCGTTGGTGAGGTCGTAGTTCGCCGCCACACCGTCGAACATCGAGGCGACTTCGTGCGGCTGCTTTTCCAGGGAAGCCCTTGTCACTGGCGTTCGCCCCTCGGTGTGCGATGCGGATCGGCGGTCAACGCACCCATCTTCGCAGGCCCGGCCCGCCGCCCGCGCCGGGCCCCACGGGCCGGGGCCTTGCGCCGCGCCGCGGATCGGCCCGGCACAACTGGCCTGGAGGACAGTTACGCGGGGCGGCGCCCGCCCCGTTGACTGGCCGCGGGCAGCCGGTCGGCCGGGGCGGTGATCGCCGGTACGCCGCGGGCGCCGCCCGGGGTCACACTCGGTGGCCCTCCATGAACAAAGGGCTTCACACCATGCCGGCAGGCCATACCACCGGTCGTTCCAGCAGCCGCTCCACCGGCCGCTCCACCGGCGCCCCCGCCACCCGCGCCGGGCGCCGGGCCGCCGAACGCCGCAAGCGGCTGCGCCGTACGGTCATGGGCTCGGCGGCGCTCGTCGCACTGATGGGCACCGCGTACGCCCTGGCCCCGGCGAGCGGGACCAAGGCCGTCGCGGAGGGCCGCGCGGCCCCGGAGTCCGGGGCGGAGGCGGGCCCCTCGCCGGCGGCGGGCGGTGTGGTGGGCGGGGCGCCGAGCGCACAGGGCGGCCAGGGCCCGACGGCCCCCTCGGCGGCTACGAGCGGCACACCCGGTTCCGCCTCCTCGCCGGCCGGTACCCCCTCCGGCGGCGCTTCGGCCTCCGCGTCGTCCTCGCCGTCGGCCTCGGCCTCCGCGCCCGTCCCCACGACCGGTCCCGGCACCTTCGGGGCCTCCTCCGCGTCGGGGCAGCCCCAGGGCAAGGGCCCCGTACGGCGCTGGCGGGTCGAGGTGGAGGAGGGCAGCGGGGTGGACCCGGACACCGCCGCCCGGTCCGTCGAGGCGATCCTCGGGGACGAGCGGGGCTGGATCAAGGACCCGGCGTACGGGTTCCAACTGGCCGGAGCCGGACAGCCGGTGGACTTCACCGTGAAGATCGCCACGCCCACCACCACCGACCGGCTGTGCGAGGTGGTCACCCCCGAGCTCAAGGGCGAGACCAACTGCCGGGCCGGTCACACGGTGGTGGTGAACCTCAAGCGCTGGCAGAAGGGATCTCCGCAGTTCAGCGGCCCGGTGGAGGAGTACCGGGCGCTGATCGTCAACCACGAGGTGGGGCACGAGATCGGCCGCGAGCACGAGACCTGCCCGGGGCCGGGGCAGCCGGCGCCCGCGATGATGCAGCAGATCAAGGGGCTGCTCGGCTGTACGGCGAACGCCTGGCCGTTCGACCGGAAGGGAACCTACCTGTCGGGCCCGCGCGTCCTCTAGGACACAGGAAGAGCCGGTGACCCGACCCCCGGGGCAGCGGCCGGGGGCGAGGAGTGGGAACCGTGCGCGTCGTCAGCTTCAGCGTCCCGGCCTGGTTTCCGCCCCGCGGCGGGGAGGAGGTGCGGGGCGAGGTCCAGCTGACCGAGCAGGAGTCGGCCGTGTTCCTGTGCCTGGCGACCGGCGCCTCGAACGCGGAGCTGGCCGGCGAGCTGCAACTGTCCGTCAGCACGGTCAAGTTCCACGTCCACAACATACGGGCCAAGCTGGGCGGGATCAGCCGCCTCCAGGCCTGCCTGCTGGCCGCCCTGGCCCGCGAGGGCACCAGACCCGGCGGCCTTAGCGGCGGCGGTGCAGCAGCCGTCCCCCGATGACCGTGGCCACGCAGGTGGTCGCGCCCCGGGCCAGCAGCTCTGCCGGGTCCGCGACGGCGAAGGCCGCGAAGCGGGCCGGAGCGCCCGCTTCCAGCAGCCCGTGGAAAGCCTCCGCGGCCGACTCCCGCCCGGCGAACGGGTCCAGAGAGGGCTCCGGCGAGGGCTCCGCTCCGGTGGCGGCGGCCGGGGGCAGGACCGCCAGCCCCGAGCGGGCCACCGCCGTCCGCACCGCCGGGATCGCGAACCGCCCCGTCACCGCCACCACCCCGCGCGCCAGCAGCTTCTGCGTGCCGCGCCGGGCGCTGTGCCCCCAGCGGGCCTCGGTGAGCTTGAGGTCGGCCAGCGCGGCCTCCCCGCCGATCGGGTCGGCGCCGAGCTCGGTGACCTCGTACGGATCGTCCGGGTAGTACGTCCGCTCCAGCAGGGTGTCCCCGCCGCGCACCAGCAGGCCCGGGGTCAGCACTCCGGGCCAGCGCCGGACCCGCG
This sequence comes from Streptomyces goshikiensis, assembly GCF_014650555.1. Taxonomy (GTDB): domain Bacteria; phylum Actinomycetota; class Actinomycetes; order Streptomycetales; family Streptomycetaceae; genus Streptomyces; species Streptomyces goshikiensis. The sequence goes on from NZ_BMVE01000001.1 coordinate 1,113,296, forward strand.
CGTGCGGGCAGGCCGCCGCGAGCTCCTCGTACGGCCCGAGGCGGGCGATCAGATCGCCCTCGACCAGGACGGCGCCACCGGGCAGCGCGGCGGAGCGCGCCCCCGGGACGAGGAGTTCGGCGGTGTGGAGCGTCAGCACGGGCGCGTCAGTTGGCGGAGATGAGCTTCAGCTCGGGGTGCGCCGTGCCGCCCTCGATGGCCGTGGAGGAGATGTGCGAGACCACGCGGTCGTCGACCGGGTCGTTCGCCGGGTCGTCGTGCACCAGGAGGTGCTCGTACGTGGTCGCGCGCTGCGCCGGGACGCGGCCCGCCTTGCGGATCAGCTCGATGATCTCCATGCGGTTGGAGCGGTGCTTGGCACCGGCCGAGGAGACGACGTTCTCCTCCAGCATGATCGAGCCGAGGTCGTCCGCGCCGTAGTGCAGCGAGAGCTGGCCCGCCTCCTTGCCGACGGTCAGCCAGGAGCCCTGGATGTGGGCGATGTTGTCGAGGAAGAGGCGCGCGATCGCGATCATGCGCAGGTACTCGAACACCGTGGCCTGGGTGCGGCCCTTGAGGTGGTTGTTCTCGGGCTGGTACGTGTACGGGATGAAGGCGCGGAAGCCGCCGGTGCGGTCCTGCGTGTCCCGGATCATCGCGATGTGCTCGATGCGCTCGGCGTTGGTCTCGCCGGTGCCCATCAGCATGGTGGAGGTGGACTCCACGCCCAGCTTGTGGGCGATCTCCATGATCTCCAGCCAGCGCTCGCCGGACTCCTTGAGCGGGGCGATCGCCTTGCGCGGCCGCGCGGGGAGCAGTTCGGCGCCGGCGCCCGCGAAGGAGTCGAGGCCCGCGGCGTGGATGCGCTGGATGGCCTCCTCCGCCGAGACGCCCGAGATGCGGGCCATGTGATCGACCTCGGACGCGCCGAGGGAGTGGATGACCAGCTGCGGGAACGCCTTCTTGATGGCGGAGAAGTGGTGCTCGTAGTACTCGACGCCGTAGTCCGGGTGGTGCCCGCCCTGGAACATGATCTGGGTGCCGCCGAGCTCCACGGTCTCCGCGCAGCGGCGCAGGATGTCGTCGAGGTCCCGGGACCAGCCCTTCTTCTTGTCCTTGGGGGCCGCGTAGAAGGCGCAGAACTTGCAGGCCGTCACGCACACGTTGGTGTAGTTGATGTTCCGCTCGATGATGTACGTCGCGATGTGCTCGGTACCCGCGTAGCGGCGGCGGCGCACCGCGTCGGCGGCCTGGCCGAGCGCGTGCAGCGGAGCGTGGCGGTAGAGGTCGAGCGCCTCTTCCTTGGTGATCCGGCCCCCCGCGGCGGCGCGGTCGAGGACAGACTGGAGAGCTGCCTGGTCAGTCACCGGTGCGTCACCTTTCGGCGGTGGGTCAAGGCGGAGGGCCAAGGAATCACGGGGTCGGACCGATCCAGCGTACGCCAGCGGCCGTGGCCGCGGATCAGGGGCTACGGGTCAGGTCGCCCTCCGGGTTCCCCGCCGGGCCGTCGCCCGACTTGTAGTGCAGTGTCCCGTTCTCGTTGAGGGTGAAGCGCTCGTCGGCCGAGCCGCCCGAACAGATGCCGGGGGCCGGGTTGGTGTTGCCGGAGGTGTCCAGGACGAGGGAGCGGTCGGTGGCGGAGGTCAGCTTCCAGTCCCCGCCGCAGTCGGTGCCGAGGACGTCGAGGACGGACTTGTCGCGGCCCACGACCTCGCCGACCCTGCCGGACCTGATGGTGATCTCGAACTCGGTCGCGACGCCCAGGCGGGCGGTGGTGACGGTGCCCTTCCAGGTGCCGGTGAGTTCCTTCGGGACGTCCGCGCGGGTGCCCTTGGGGGGCGTGGCGCCCGGCCCGGCGCTGCCCGCCGGGGCCGGGGCGGAGGCGGAGGCGGAGGGCCTGGCGGCGCCGTCGGCCAGGTTCCTGTCCCCGTCCCCCTGGCCGGGCAGCAGCCCCATCCCGTACAGCCCGCCGGACAGCACGGCGAGGACCGCGGCCGCCGCGAGGACGAGGGTGCAACTGAAGCGCCGGCCCGCCGCGCTGACGGAGACCCGGTGCCCGGCCGCCGGGTCCCCGGGCGCGGTCCGCGGCTGTGGGACGGCGCCGGGACCGGAGCCCGCGGCGCTCTCGGTGGGGCTGCCGTAGGGGCCGGCGCCGTACGAGGCGTCCGCCGGGCCGAAACCTCCGGCCGCCGGGCTCCCGTAGGAGGAGGCCGTGAACGGCACCGGCCCCGAAGGGAACTCCCGGGACGCCGCGGCCACGGGCCAGGGGTCCGCCGATCCGGCTCCCGCACCGGCTCCCGCACCGGCTCCCGTCCCCGCTTCCGCGAGGCCTCCGGCGGGGCCGGCCTCCAGGTCCAGCAGCGCCACGGCGGCCCGGCTGGCCTCCTCGACCAGCGGCGCGGGCAGCCAGCCGGGGGCGCCGAGCGCGCCGCCGAGGGCGTCCGCGAGGGCCCGCGGCTCCGGCCGGTCGGCGGCCGTCTTGGCCAGACAGGCGGCGACCAGCTCGCGCAGCTGCCCGGGCTCGATCGCGCCCAGCTCCGGCGGCTCGTGGACCACCTTGTAGAGGAGGGTGGCGGAGTTGTCCCCGGTGAAGGGGGGCCGCCCGGACGCCGCGAAGGCCAGGACGGCGCCGAGGGAGAACACGTCGGCGGCGGCCGTGACCCCCTTGCCGAGGATCTGCTCGGGCGACATGTACCCGGGCGAGCCGATGGAGACCCCGGTGGAGGTCAGCGAGGCCGTCCCGTCGGTGGCCCGGGCGATCCCGAAGTCGATGAGCCGGGGTCCGTCGAGGGTCAGCATCACGTTCGACGGCTTCACGTCCCGGTGGACCAGGCCCAGCCCGTGCACCGCCACCAGGGCGCGGGCCAGCCCCGCGCCGACGGCCCGTACGCAGGCCTGCGGAAGCGGTCCGTGCGAGGCCACCGCCCGGTCCAGCGAGGGCCCGGCGACGTACCCGGTGGCCACCCACGGCACGGGGGCGTCCGGGTCCGCGTCGAGTACGGGCGCGGTCCACTCCCCGCCGACCCGCCGCGCGGCCTCCACCTCGCGGCGGAACCGGGCGCGGAACTCCTCGTCGGAGGCGAAGTGCGGGTGCACGATCTTGACCGCGACGGTCCGGCCGCCGGCGCTGCGGCCGAGGTAGACCCGCCCCATGCCGCCCGCCCCGAGCCGGCCGAGCAGCCGGTACGCGCCGATGGTCCGCGGTTCGCCGGCTTCGAGCGGCTGCATCGCGTCCCCCTCCCCCGTGAGTACGTCCTGCGTCCTGTGGCTTTGGCCAGACAGCACCTTAGGGCGGAGCGGGAGGGATCTCCTACGGTTGCGCGGAGCCGTGCCCGAAGGCCGTCGCACAACCCGCGCCCCACGAACCCCACGCACATCGAACGCATTCCGCCAAGGGCTACACGATGCCGAAAGGGGAACGAATTCCCGGTAACCGGAATATTCGATTTCGCGCGGTCGCGCCGGGCGGGGCATAAGCGCGATCAATGGCCGGGGATCAATGCCCCGCGATCATTGCCCCGTGATCAATGGCTCGCCTCGACCGCCGCCAGAAGCTCCACCGCGATGTCGGCGGGATAGCCGGTCGTCGCTCCCGTGCGGCGCGCGAATTCCCGGACGCCGGCCAGTTGCTCCGGTCCGAAGCGGAAGTCGAGGGTGGTGAAGTACCGCTCCAGCAGCTCCGCGTCGAAGGCCTCCCAGCGGGCCGCCTGCTCGGCGACCTTGGTGACCTCCTCCAGGGAGACGTCCCGGGAGGCGAGGAAGGCCTCGTGCACCTTGCGGACGACGACGGGCTCCCGGGCCAGGTAGTCCTTGCGGGCGGCCCAGACGGCGAAGACGAACGGCAGCCCCGTCCACTCCTTCCACATCTGACCCAGGTCGTGCACGGCGAGGCCGAGCCGGGGCGCGTCGTGCAGCGAGGCGCGCAGCGCGGCGTCGCCGATGAGCACCGCCGCGTCCGCCTCCTGCATCATCAACCCCAGGTCAGGGGGGCAGGTGTAGTAGTCGGGGCGCACCCCGTACTGCTCGGCGAGCAGCAGCTGGGCGAGCCGGACGGAGGTCCGGGAGGTCGATCCGAGGGCCACGCGGGCGCCGTCCAGCTGCTCCAACGGCACCTGGGAGACGATCACACAGGACATGACGGGGCCGTCACAGCCGACCGCCAGATCGGGGAACGCGACGAGCTGGTCGGCGTTGCGGAGGAACTCCACGAGGGTGATCGGGGCGATGTCCAGCTCGCCCCGGACGAGCCGCTCGCTCAGCTTCTCGGGGGTGTCCTTGGTCAGTTCCAGGTCCAGCAGCGTGCCGGTTCTGGCCAGCCCCCAGTACAGGGGCAGGCAGTTCAGGAACTGGATGTGGCCGACGCGGGGCCGGCTGCGATAGACGTCCACATCGCGAGACTAGCCGCCGTGTGTTCGTCAGCCTTCCCGCGGGTCTCAAACGTCCGGGTGACGTGATCTTTCCCTCTGGTCTCGGCCGCAGGGTGCATGCTAGGCTCGACGCAAGTTGCAGTTTGGTTTCCCTTGCAGTACGAGGCCTGCGGAGAATGTGACCCGCAGGCTTTTGTAGTTTTCAGACTTCTTAGCAGGTTCTGGAGCAGGGCGACCCTTTGGCCCATAGGAGGGCTCATGGCTACCGGAACCGTGAAGTGGTTCAACGCTGAAAAGGGCTTCGGCTTCATCGCCCAGGACGGCGGCGGCCCGGATGTCTTCGTCCACTACTCCGCGATCAACGCCTCTGGCTTCCGCTCCCTGGAGGAGAACCAGCTGGTGAACTTCGACGTCACGCAGGGTCCGAAGGGCCCGCAGGCGGAGAACGTCACCCCGGCCTAGTCGCCTGGGCCAACCGGATCGCGGTTGGATTAGCAGTACCCAAGGAGCCCTTCCTCTCCCGCGCGAGCGAGAGCGGCAGGGCTCCTGCCTTTTCCCGGGTGGACCTCCGGATGGGCCTCCGGGTGAGCCTCCGGGTGGGCCGGGAGAACGGCGGAGCCCCCGGCGAGATCCCCGCAAGGGGCTCGCCGGGGGCTCCCGGTGTACGTCAGTACGTCATACGTCGCTACGCCTGCGGGGCCGGCGCGGCCGTGACCTTGACCTCCAGGACGAGGGCGACGCCCTCGGCCGTGAGGATCCGCAGGTGGTACGTCCCCGGCAGCGTCTCCGGCGCCGTGAACAGCTCCGGCAGCACGAGCTTGCCGTCGGCCCCGGTGGCGGCCGGCTCGATCACCGTGAGCTTCTCGGCGCCGTCCTTGCCGCCCTTGAAGTACGGCCCCTTCGCGGCGGCTTCCGGCTTCACCGGCTGCCACTTCCCGGCTTCGTCCTTCTCCACCAGCCCGGCCGTGGTCTTCAGGCCGGTGACCGGCTGACCCGCGGCCGTCGCGAACAGCTCCACGCCCGTGAGGGACTTGCCGACGACCACGTCGAGCTGCTCCGTGCCCTTGCGGGCGAGCACCACCGGCGCGGCCGTGACGGTGCCCTTGAAGGTCACGGTGTACTCGTTCACGGAGCCGTACGCCGTGGCCCGCAGGGTGAACGTGCCCCCCTTCAGGCCCGCCTTGAGGCCCGGCGCGGCCGCGATGCCCTGGTCGTCCGTGCGGACCACGAGGCTGTCCGACGTACCGAAGCGGGTGGCCCCGGTGGTGTCGTCGCCGACCACGAACACGACGACCTGGTTCTTCGCGGGCTTGCCGTCGCTGAGCAGCGCCTTGACCTTCGGCGCCGCCGTGAACGCGGACCCGGCCTCGGCCGTGATCCCCGATGCGCCGACCAGTTCCACCTTGGCCAGGGTGGCCGCCGGCGGAGTGGTGGGCGTCGTCGGCGTGGTCGGCGTCGTGGGAGTGGTCGGCGTGGTCGGCGTGGTCGGCTTCGACGGCTCGGCGGGCGGGGTCGTCGGCTTCGCCGGGGTCGTCGGCTTCGCCGGGGTCGTCGGCGTGGCCGGCTTCGACGGGGCCGGCGTCGGGTTCGGCGTGGGCCGCGTCACCGGCTGCCGCGGCGGCGTCGGGGTCGGCAGCGTCCCCGTCACCGGCGGTGTCGGGTAGTTCCCGACGGGCGGGTTCGGGATCTCGGAGACCCCGCCGTCCTTGTACTGCTTCATGTAGCCGAGCACCGTGTTCACGTACTCGCGCGAGTTGTTGTAGCTCAGGATCGCCCGGTCGAGGGCGGCCGGGTCCGACAGGTCGCGGTCGCCCGCGCACAGGTACAGGCCCGCGCCCAGCGCCGCGTCGTAGATGTTGTTCGGGTCGCGCTTGGTGTCTCCGTTGCCGTCCGCTCCCCACTTCTTCCACGTGGAGGGGATGAACTGCATCGGGCCCACGGCCCGGTCGTACGAGGTGTCCGCGTCCCACTCGCCCTGGTCGGTGTCGCGCACCTCGGCGAAGCCGTTGCCGTCCAGGCGCGGTCCGCGGATCGGCTTGTCGGTGGAGCCGTCGGGCTTGAGGCCGTAGCCGGAGGCGTGCACGGACTCGACCCGGCCTATGCCCGCGAGGAGTTGCCACGGCAGCTTGCAGCCGGGCAGCGCGGCGGCCACCGACAGTTCCGCGCGCTTGTACGCGTCGAGGGCGGTGCCGGGTATGCCGCTGGCTCCGCCGGGCGCCGTGGTCGTCGGCGGGACCTGCGGGTCCGCCACCGGTGCGGGCAGATCCAGCCGGGCGTCACCGCGGTCGGTGGCCTGGGGGCTGTCCGGGCTCGGCTCGGACTCGCCCGCGTCGGCGGTGGACGGGGTGGTCGCCACGGCGGCAGTGGTCAGGCTGGCCGCGAGCGCAGCGGTGCACAGCACCTTGCGAGAGGTGTTGACGAGGTGGCGGTGAAGCGGCTTCACAGTGCGTAAATCCCCCCAGGGCGGCCAGCGTCGCGTCCGGCCGGTCGAGCCATGAATGTTCTGTCTATCAGGTATTCGCACCCGACTTGCCGTCGCCCTGGGATATGTGACGCACCATTCGTCTCGGGTTCACCCCCTCTCGCAACGCGCCGTCCACCGCGATGCTCGCGGGCGCCCGTCGCCGCATGGATATGCCCGCTTTGGGGTGGGTTTCACTGGCGGTCCGCGCCAGGGGTACCGGGCCGCCGATGAGTTCAGGCCACCTCGTGGACCGGCGGAGCCATTCGTCCATCCCGCCCACACCGGCGGGTACGCCACCGCGGGGCGCCCCGGGCGGTCCGTCGGGGGCGCGCAGCCCCGCCCCGGCCTGGCCGGATCCGCCCCCTCACTCCCCGGCGGGGCAGGCCCGCGTGCCGGACGGCAGCCCGCCGTCGACGAGGAAGTGGTTCACGAAGTCCCGTACGCAGGGCGAGGTCGTGTAGCCGGTGTGCCCTTCGCCCTTGTGGTCCAGGACCACGGCGGAGCGGCCGAGGCGGCGCGCCGTCTCCTCCGTCCATTCGTACGGGGTCGCCGGGTCCCCGCGGGTGCCGACGAGCAGCATCCGCGGGAGGCCGGCCGGCCGGTCGATCCTCCGGATGAAGTCGGTGCCGGCGGGGCGGCCGTAGCAGGACAGCACGGTCATCAGCTGGCTGGGCCCGAAGATCTTCGAGGCCGCGCGGAACTCTCCGCTCAGCCCCCGGATCTCCTGCTCCACGGCGGCCGGGGCGGCCTTGTCCTCGCCCCGGTCCGGGTCGTCGGCGCAGTTCACGGCGGCGAGCGCGGCCTCGGCGTTGTCGGCGGGGATCCGCCACGGGCCGTCGCCCTCGTCGGCCGGGTCCGCGGGCTCGCCCAGCCGTGTCAGGGCGGAGGGGTCCGCGTCCCGCTCGATCCGCCGCAGCCCCTCCGCGAGCGCGGGCCAGGTGGCGGGCGCGTACAGGGCGGCCGCCACGGCCGCGACCACGTCCCGCCCGGTGACGTACCGGCCGCCGTCGACCAGCGGGCGCGCGTCGAGCCGCGCCACGAGGTCGTTGACCTTCTCCTTCGCCGTACGGGTGTTGGTCCCGTAGACGCAGCCGGGCCGGCGGGCGCACCAGCCGAGGAAGCCGTCCAGCGCCCGCTGCTGTCCGCGCGCCGACACCAGGGCCTGCTCGGTGAGCGGCTCGGTGAGGGTGTCGACCCCGTCGAGCACCATCCGGCCGGTCTTGCGGGGGAACTGGGCGGCGTACACGGCGCCGAGCCGGGTCCCGTAGGAGAAGCCGAGGTAGTTGAGCTTCGCGTCGCCGAGCACCTGGCGGATGACGTCCAGGTCGCGGGCGACGTGGACGGTGCCGATGTACGGGAGCACGGGTCCGGAGTGCAGCTCGCACCGGCGCACCAGGAGGCGCAGCGCGGCCAGCTGCGAGGCGGCGTCCTCGCCCGCGGCGGGGTCCAGCTCCAGGGAGCCCCCGCAGGAGACGGGCTCGCTGTGGGCCACGCCCCGGGGGTCGAAGGTGACGAGGTCGTACCGCTTGCCGAGGTCCGCGAAGGGCTTGGGGTCGGCGGCGAGGTTCTCGATCCCGGAGCCGCCGGGGCCGCCGTAGTTCAGGAGTACGGATCCCAGGCGCGGGCCTCCGCCGCCGGTGGCGGGTATCCGGGCGAGGGCGAGCCTGATCGAGCCCTTGGCCGGGTCGGCGTGGTCGAGGGGGACGGCGATCTCGGCGCACCTCATGCCGTCGGGCACGCGCCGCCGGGGGCAGGCGCCCCACCGCACCGGCTGGTCGTGGAACCGGTCGAGCCCGTCACCTGCGGCGGTGCCGGGCGAGGGGGCCGCGGCGAGCGCGGCGGCCACGCCGGCGGCCGCGGTCACGGCGGCGGCGGACCTGCGCAGGCTTCGGAAACGGCGGGACCGGTGCACGGCACCCTCCTCGGGCGACCCTTCGGGCGACCCCCTCGGACGACCCTATGCCGGGGCCGGCCCTACCGCTGCTTGACGTCCGCGATCTCCACCGTGAGCAGCTTCGGCTCCGGGGCCTCGCGGCCGGTCATCTCGACGGTGACCTCGGTGGGCCAGGAGGCGCCGTGGTAGACGCCGACGGTGTCGGTGGTGAAGCTGCCGGAGGCCTCGTAACCGTCCGGCCCGGTGACCCGTACGGTGACCTCGTAGAAGCCCTGCCGGGTCTGCGTGTTCGTGATCACGACGGGGATCCGCAGCTTGCGCTCCCCGTCCCGGACGGCGGCGAAGGCCTTCACGTCCCCCTGCTGGGCCACGGCGGGCCCGAATTCCTCGGTCCCGGCCGGTGTGGCGGGCGGCGGGGTCGGCGTCGGCGTCCGCCTGACCACCGGCGGGGGCGAGGCGGGCCCCGTCGTCCGGGCGCCGTCGCCCTCCGGTTCCCCCGCCGTGCACCCGGCGAGAGCGCCGCCGAACACGGCCGCGGCTGCGACGGCGGCGCCGATGCGCCCGAGCTTCCCCATGTTTCTCCCCCCGGAGTCCGATCTTGTGGATCATACGGGCCCGCGCGGGGCGCCCGGGGGCCGGACTCGGCAGGGGTCACGGCCGCCGGTACAGCTCGTCGATCTCCCGCCCGTAGTCGCGGGCGATCGCGGCCCGCCTCAGTTTCATCGAGGGCGTCAGGTGCCCCCGCCGCTCCGTGAACTGCCCGGGCAGCACCGTGAACCGCCGGATCGACTCCGCCCGCGAGACCAGCCGGTTCGCCTCGTCGACGGCCCGCTGGACATCGGCCCGCAGTTCCTCGTCCCGGACCAGCTCCCGCCCGGGGACGTCCTGCTTCTTGTGCATCTGGCGCCAGTGCGCCAGCCCCTCCGGCTCCAGCGTGATCAGCGCGGCGACGTACGGCCGGTTGTCTCCGACCACCATGCACTGCCCGACCAGCGGGTGCGCCCGCAGCCAGTCCTCCAGCGGGGCCGGGGCGACGTTCTTGCCGCCGGAGGTGATGATCAGGTCCTTCTTCCGCCCGGTGATCGTCAGGTACCCGTCGTCGTCGAGTTCGCCGATGTCACCGGTGGCCAGCCACTGGCCGCCGTCGTGCGCGGCGACGTTCCAGTACCCGGCGAAGACGTGTCGGCCGCCCAGCAGCACCTCGCCGTCGTCGGCGATGCGGACCGCGGTGCCCGGCAGCGGCCACCCCACCGTTCCCAGCCTCGGCCGCAGCGGCGGGGTGACGGTGGACGCCCCCGTGGTCTCCGTCAGTCCGTACCCCTCGAAGACCTCGATGCCCGCGCCGGTGTAGAAGGCGGCGAGCCGGCGCCCCAGCGGGGAGCCGCCGCTGAGGACGTACCGGACGTGCCCGCCGAGCGCAGCCCGGATCCGCCGGTAGACGAGCGGGTCGTACAGCGCCCGCGCCATGCGCAGGCCGAGGCCGGGCCGCTTGCCCTCGGCGCTCTCCCCGTAGCGGCGGGCGATCCGCGCGGCCCGGTCGAAGGAGGAGGCGCGGCCCATCTTCTCGGCGGTGGCGCGGGCGGTGTTGTAGACCTTCTCCAGGACGTACGGGATGGCCAGCAGGAACGTGGGCCGGAATCCCGCGAGGTCGGCCAGCAGGTCCTCGGTGCTGATGCTGGGCGCGTGCCCCAGCCGCACCCGCGCCCGCAGGCAGGCCACCGCGACCATCCGCCCGAAGACGTGCGACATCGGCAGGAAGAGCAGGGTGGACGCGGGTTCTTTGCTGACCGATCTGAACACCGGGTGCAGCAGCCCGACCGCGTTGTCGACCTCGGCGAAGAAGTTGGCGTGCGTCAGCACGCACCCCTTGGGCTGTCCGGTGGTCCCCGAGGTGTAGACGAGGGTGGCCACCGAGTCCGGGGTGCGCGCCGCCCGCCGGGCGTGCACGAGGGCGCCGGGGATCCGCTCCCCGGCCTTGACCAGCCGCTCGATCGCTCCGGTGTCGAACTCCCACAGGTGCGCGAGGCCGGGCAGGTTCGCCCGTTCGGAGCTGATGAGCCGGGCCTGTTCGGTGTCCTCGACGGCGCAGGCGACGGCTCCGGAGTCCTGGATGATCCAGCGCGCCTGGAGGGCGGAGGCGGTGGGGTAGACGGGTACGGTGACCAGCCCCGCGGCCCATCCCGCGAAGTCGAGCAGCGTCCACTCGTAGGTGGTCCGCGCCATGATCGCGAGCCGGTCGCCCTCGCGGAGCCCCTCGGCGATCAGTCCCTTGGCGACGGCGAGCACCTGCGCGGCGAACTCGACGGCGCTCACGTCGCGCCAGGTGCCGTCCCGGTCCTTGCGCGCCAGTACGGCTTCGGCCGGCGCGTCCAGGGCGTTGTCGAACGGGATGTCCCCGAGCGAGCCGTACCCGGGCGGCGCCGCCAGCGGCGGCACGATCACCTCGCGCACGACGCCGTCGACGACCGTCTTGAAGGGGGGTTCGGGCAGCCCGGACCCCACCGTCACCAGCTCGGTATCCACGGGCGTTCCCCTCGGCTCGACAGGAGGTTACCGCCGGTAATCTACGCAAGCGTAACCTCACTGACCAGCCCGCGAACAAGACCCACCCACCACCGTCACACGACCGGCACCACCGGGACCCCGGGTCAGGGGCGTTCGGCGCGGGCACCGGCCAGGGAGTTCAGCAGGGCCGCGCCCCGCTCGGCGTCGTCCACGCTGACCGCGAACTCCTTCCCCCGGGCCCGGATCACCAGGCACTCGCCGGCGCGCAGCATCACCGTCGTGCCGAGGCCGCTGAGCCGGTACCCCCAGCCGCCGACCTGCGCCGGCGTCCGGCGCTCGGCCCGCGCCCACTCGACGTCCGCCGCGTCCCAGCGCCGCACCGGCCATCCCAGGGGCCCGAACGCCACGTCCACGCCCCGCCCGCCGACCCGCACCCGTACCGAGGAGCAGACCAGCACCGCCGCCGAGGCCACCGCGAACGGCACGATCAGCAGCCACATCGACGCGGTGGGGGCGCCCGTCCCGACCAGCGGCGCGGCCACCGCGACCGCACCGGTGGCGGCGGCGACCAGCCCCAGCCAGGGGTTGGCGGTGCGCGAGAGCCACACCCGGCGCTCCCCTTCGGGAATCTCCATCCGCGCGCCCCGCCCGCGCGACGCGGAAGCGGCGGCCGGCCGGCGGCTCACCCGCCACGCCACGCACCCGGCTACGGCCGCCGCGAAGAGCGTCACCACGGCCCCGACGGAAACCGGGTCCGCGTCGCGCCAGTCCGCGTGGTGGAGGTTCGCCCGCGCGATCGAGACCTGCGCCCCGGCCAGCAGCACCCCGCCCGAGGCGAGCACCGCCGCGCGCCACCGGCGGGCCGCCCGCCAGCAGACGGCGGCGACGACGAGCACGGCCCAGACCGCGGCCGGCGCCACCGCGGCCGCCCAGGGCGGAAGCGAGCCGTCGGGCTCACCCGAGGCGCCCCAGTGCGTCGCCAGCCGGTCCCCGTAGGCCCCGCGCACCGACAGTGGCGCCGCCACGAGCAGCGCGAGGATCCCGGCCGCCCAGGCGGTCGTACCCCACGTGGCCCAGCCCCTCGGCGCCCGCGTCTCCCGTAATTCCCCGCGGCCCCCGCGCTCGCTCACTGCGCCTCCTCGATCATCCGTATGAGTTCGGCCTTGCCGTAGCCCCGGCGCGCCCCGTCGGCCACCAGTTCCCGCACCCGCTCCAGGAGCGCCGACCGGCCGTCCGCCCCGCCGGCCACGGTCACCCCGCGGCCGCGGCGGAACTCCAGCAGCCCCTCGTCGCGGAGCGCGCGCAGTCCGCGCAGGACGGTGTTGGCGTTGACGCCCAGCGCCAGCGACAACTCCCGCGCCGGCGGCAGCCGGTCGCCCGGCCCGCACTCCCCCTCGGCGATGGCCCGCCGGATGGCGCCGGCCACCTGCTCGTGCAGGGGACGGTTGTCCGCGATGTTCAGCCTCAGCAACATGGTGATAATGACGCTAGCACCATCCACGTCATTTGGCACCGGGTTACGACGTGGCAGCATGACCGCCGATGATCATCGGCCACGCCCACACCGAAAGTGACCCCATGCCCTCCCCAGCACCCCAAGTCCCCGGCGGGCAAAGACGCTTCCCGCGCCCCGCCCGGCTGTACGGCCTCCCGCTCGGCCTGCTCGCCGCCACCGCCCTCACCCTGGCCCCCTCGCCCGCCACCGGGGCACCGGCCGCCGCTGCACCGGCCGCCGAGAACCCCGTACCGGCCGTGGTGTCCACGCCCTTCGCCGCGGGCGACGACGGCTACCACTGCACCCGGATCCCCGCCCTGGTCACCACCGGCTCCGGCGCCCTGCTCGCCTTCGCCGAGGGCCGGGTGCGCGGCAGCGAGGGATGCAGCGACGTCGGCGACAACGACATCGTCATGAAGAAGTCCACCGACGGCGGCGCGACCTGGGGCCCCCTGAAGGTGCTGGTGGGCGCCGGGACCGACAAGCTGGCGCACGGCAACCCCGCACCCGTGGTCGACGCCGTCACCGGCCGGATATCCCTCCTCTACTCCAGCAGCGACTGGAACCGCGACCAGGGCAACCCCTCCCGCGCGGGCTTCGCGCGCACCGTGTGGGCCGCGCAGAGCTCGGACGACGGGACCACCTGGTCCCGGCCGGCCGAGCAGCCGCAGCTCAAACCGGCGGGCTGGAACTGGGTGTCCACCGGCCCGGGACACGGCATCCAGCTCGCCCGCGGCAGCCACCGCGGCCGCCTCGTCGTCCCCGGTGACCACACCGCCGCCTCCGACACCACGGCCGGGATCCAGCTCTACTACAGCGACGACGGCGGCCTGACCTGGGAGTTGGGCGCCCGCTCCGAGGCGCCCAAGACCGGCCCGTACCCGGCCGAGCCGACGGTCGCCGAAACCGCCGGGACCGCCGGGACCACTGACGGCGGCCTGTACGTGAGCGCCCGCAACTCCGAGAACGTGCGCTGCGCCACCGACGACCACCGGCTCGCGGCCACCAGCCCGGACGGCGGCGCCGCCTTCGCCCCCGCCGGGTTCGCCCCGGTGACGGACCTGGACACCTCACCCACGTACGGCTCGCTGCTGCGCCTGCACTCCGCCGACCTCGACGGCCGCCCGAACCGGCTGCTGTACTCCGGCCCTTCCCGGCTCGGCCCGAACCCGCTGGAGGACCGGCGCGAGCTGGCCATCCGCTCCTCCACCGACGAGGGCCGGACCTGGCAGAGCGCCGGAACGCTCATCACCCCCGGCCGCAGCGGCTACTCCGACCTCGCCCTGCTGGCGGACCGGTCCTCCATCGGCGTCGTGTACGAGACCGCGACGACCATCCCGCACGGCAGCGTGGTCTTCACCTCCTTCACCGAAGCCCGGATGGACGCCGCCAGGACCGAACTCCGGCGCCCGCGGACCCCGGACACCAGCGCCCACCACAACGACGCCGTGGTGCACGGCGGCGCGCGGCTCGGCCTCCGGGCCGACGGCAAGGCGATGGAGTTCGACGGCAAGGACGACTACCTGCGGCTGGTCGGCTGCACGGAGGCGCTGCGCGTCAGGCAGCAGGACTTCACGGTGACGGCCTGGTTCCGGCACGCGGCCACCGGCGGCGGCCTGCCGATCGTGTGGGCGTACGGCATGTCCGACGCGGGCCACCCGAACCCGAAGGTCCGCCAGTTCTGGCTCAAGGCCGAGCCGGGCCAGAAGCGGCTGCGGGCCGCGATCCAGACCGACACCTCCTACGCGGAGGTCAAGACCGACTCCGCCTACAACGACGGCGCCTGGCACCACGTCGTCTTCAAGCGGGAGGCCGACAGGCTGCTGCTGTCCGTGGACGGGGGTACGGAGTTCAGCGCGCCCGCGCCGGCGGGCGACATCACACCGCCCGGGCAGTTCAACATCCACGTCGGCGCCCGGCCGGACTTCCCGAACCAGGCCACCGGGGTGAAGGAGCTCTTCAACGGCGGCCTGGACGACGTCCGCCTCTTCGGCCGCGCCCTCACCCGGGCCGAGTCCGCCAAGGTCCGCGCCGGCGCCACCGACGTCGCCACCGACCAGGAACGACTCCGCCTGGCCTTCGAGACCACCGGCTGACTCCGCAAGGGAGACCTCACATCGCCGACCACATCGACCTGCCGGAGGACCGGGGGTGCCTCCGCTGGGTGCTGGGCCTGCCCCTCGGCCTCATCCACCTCCTGAACGCCCTGTTCGTCCTCGCCGCCGTGGCGGCCGGCCCGCAGGGGCCGTGGGACGACCGGGGGTACACCCGCATCTCGACGGCGTGCTTCCTGTCGCTCTGCCTCAGCGTGATCGGGGGCCTGATCACGCTGGTCCCGAGCGTGCGCCGGGCCATGGGCGCGTGGTGGCTCGCGCCGCCCCTGGTCCTCGGAGCCGTCGCGTACGTCCGCATGGCCACCCTGGCGTAGTCCGGACGCACCGCGGCCCCCGCCCGGACGGGGGCGGGGGCCGCGGCGGGTCCTTACGGTCAGGCGGCGACGGCCACCGCGGGGCGCTCGTCCAGCGGGGAGGAGGAGGCGGCCCCGTAGGCCTCCTTGTCCAGGATTCCCTCGCGGGCCGAGACGATGACCGGGACCACGGCCTGGCCGGCCACGTTGGTGGCGGTGCGCATCATGTCCAGGATCGGGTCGATGGCCATCAGCAGGCCGACGCCCTCCAGCGGGAGGCCCAGGGTGGAGAGGGTCAGGGTCAGCATGACCGTGGCGCCCGTCAGACCGGCCGTCGCGGCCGAGCCGATCACCGACACGAAGGCGATCAGGACGTACTCCTTGATGCCCAGCTGGACATCGAAGATCTGGGCGATGAAGATCGCGGCCAGCGCCGGGTAGATCGCGGCGCAGCCGTCCATCTTCGTGGTCGCGCCGAACGGGACGGCGAAGCTCGCGTACTCCTTCGGGACGCCGAGGCGCTCGGTGACCTTCTGGGTGACCGGCATGGTGCCGACGGAGGAGCGGGAGACGAAGGCGAGCTGGATGGCCGGCCAGGCGCCCTTGAAGAACTGGACCGGGCTGACCTTGGCGACGGTGGCGAGCAGCAGCGGGTAGACGCCGAACATGACGAGCGCCGAGCCGACGTAGACGTCGGCGGTGAAGGTGGCGTACTTGCCGATCAGGTCCCAGCCGTAGGTGGCGATCGCGGTGCCGATGAGGCCGACGGTGCCGATCGGGGCGAGGCGGATGACCCACCACAGGGCCTTCTGGAGGAGCTCCAGGACGGACTCGGCGAGGCTCAGGACCGGCTGCGCCTTCGCGCCCAGCTGGAGGGCGGCGATACCGGCGACGGCGGCCATGAAGACGATCTGGAGGACGTTCAGCTCGGTGAACGGCGTGACGACGTCCGTCGGCACGATGCCGGTGAGGAAGTCGATCCAGGAGCCGGTCTTCTTCGGCAGCTTGCCGTCCTGCGGGGTGAGGCCGGTGCCGGCGCCCGGGTTGGTCAGCAGGCCGATCGCGAGGCCGATGCCCACCGCGATCAGCGAGGTGATCATGAACCAGAGCAGCGTGCGGGAGGCGAGCCGCGCGGCGTTGTTCACCTTCCGGAGGTTGGTGATGGACACCAGGATCGCGAAGAAGACGAGCGGGGCGACGGCCAGCTTCAGCAGCTGGACGAAGGTGTCGCCGACCTGCTCCAGGGTGGTCTTCAGCCAGCTGATGTCCTGGCTCTTGGCGAGCCAGCCGAACAGCACGCCGAGCACGAGACCGGTGATGATCTGGGCCCAGAAGGGGAACTTGAACGAGGCCTTGGCGGGGGCCTGGGGGGTCGCGGACACGGACAACACACTCCGGGGGTGGCGCACGGGGAAAGGCGGGGGAAGTTCTGCGGTGGTGAAGCGGTGCGGCAGCCGGAAAGTGCCGGCCGGGACCGCTGCTGTATCGATTCAGCTCAGCTCAGCGACAACAGCAACAGGCCGCGGACACGCGGCGGCAGAGGTCGACGTGCAGGCGCGCCACGAGCAGAACGCTCGCGGTCATCGGGTGCGCAGCTGTGGTCAACATGTTGAACACGCTAACACTTACCCTTTGGGAACCTCAAAGGAGCGCTTTGAGCCAGCGGCGCACGGGGCCCGCTTGCGCAGCCGGGAAAAACACCACCGCCCCAGCGCTACCGGGGGTACGGCCAGCGCTGGGGCGGTTCGGTGTGTGAGGAAGCTAACGGGTCCCTTACGGGGTCACGCGGGCGGCGTCATCGGCCGCGTCCTCCTGCGAGCGGTTCGAGGCCAGCTTCTCCTTCGCACCCGCGACGCGTCCGGCGATCTGCTCGGACATGTCGTCACGCTGCTTGCGCAGCAGGACGAAGGAGAGGGGCGCGGACACGACGAGGGCGAGCAGCGCGACCCAGGCGATGTTGGCGTCGCCGATGCCGGCGGGCACCCAGTGCAGCTGGACCAGGCCCAGGACGACGACGAAGCAGCCGACGAAGATGCCCAGCCGCATCGCGGTGTAGCGGATCGTTGCGCTCGCTTTGAGGGACACGGTGACCCCTTCTCTCTCGGTACGTCCGGACGTGCCCGTCCAGTGAAGCACGACCGGACCCCCCGGCGGCCCGGCGGGGTCAGAGCAGCGGCAGCAGCATCGTGATGTCGTCGCGGTCGTCGCCCGGTGCCACGCGGATCGCGGCGGGGACGCGGCCGACCTCCTTGTAGCCGCAGGAGGCGTAGAAGCGCTCCAGGCCGTGGCCGCCCCGGCAGCCCAGGCGGATGGCGTCGATCCCGTCGAGCGTGCGGGCCGCGTCGGCGACGGCCGCCATCAGCTCGCGGCCGACCCCCCGGCCCTGGAGGCCGGGGTGGACCATCACCGTGTAGGCCCAGACCCAGTGCCGTTGCAGCCGGTGCGTATTGAACGCGAGGAACGCGGCGGCCCCGACCCGGCCGTCGCCGTCGCGGCCGACGACCAGGCGGGTGCGGCCCTCCGCCATGGCGGCGAGGTGCTTGACCAGCTCGGGCCGGATGTCCTCGCGGGTGACCGGCGGGACGAAGCCGATTGCCCCGCCGGCGTTGGAGGCGTCGGTCCAGAGGTCGACGAGGCCGTCGCGCAGGGCGGGGTCGACGGCGGGATCGAAGGTGAAGGTAAGGGTCACAGCCCAAAAATATCCCTTACGTGCGGCGGGGGCAACGGAGCCCCGGAACAGCGAAGCCCCGGTCCGCGCGGGACCGGGGCTTCGGCGTGTCCGGGGTGTCAGAGGCGCATCGGCTGCGGGGTCTCGCGCAGCTCCGCGTTCGGGCCGGGGTACTCGCGGATGACCTCGTAGCGCGTATTGCGCTCGACCGGGCGGAAGCCGGCCTCCCGGATGAGCTCCAGGAGGTCGTCACGGCCCAGCTTGTTCGGGGTGCCGTAGTTGTCGGCGTCGTGCGTGATCTTGTACTCGACGACCGAGCCGTCCATGTCGTCCGCGCCGTGCTGGAGGGCGAGCTGGGCGGTCTGCACGCCGTGCATCACCCAGAAGACCTTGACGTGCGGGACGTTGTCGAACAGCAGCCGCGAGACCGCGAAGGTCTTCAGCGCCTCCGCGCCGGTGGCCATCGTCGTCCGCGCCTGGAGCTTGTTGCGGACCTTGCCGTCCTTCATGTCCACGAAGTCGTGCTGGTAGCGCAGCGGGATGAAGACCTGGAAACCGCCGGTCTCGTCCTGGAGCTCGCGCAGCCGCAGCACGTGGTCGACGCGGTGCCGGGGCTCCTCGATGTGCCCGTAGAGCATGGTCGAGGGGGTCTTGAGCCCCTTCTCGTGCGCGAGCCGGTGGATGCGCGACCAGTCTTCCCAGTGGGTGCGGTGGTCGACGATGTGCTGGCGGACCTCCCAGTCGAAGATCTCGGCGCCGCCGCCGGTGAGCGACTCCAGGCCCGCCTCGATCAGCTCGTCCAGGATGTCGGAGGCCGACATCCCGGAGATCGTCTCGAAGTGGTGGATCTCGGTCGCCGTGAACGCCTTCAGCGAGACGTTCGGCAGCGCCTCCTTCAGGGCCGAGAGCGAGCGCGGGTAGTAGCGCCACGGCAGGCTCGGGTGCAGGCCGTTGACGATGTGCAGCTCGGTGAGGTTCTCGCCCTCCATGGCCTTGGCCAGGCGGACGGCTTCCTCGATGCGCATCGTGTACGCGTCCTTCTCGCCCGGCTTGCGCTGGAACGAGCAGTACGCGCAGGACGCGGTGCACACGTTCGTCATGTTGAGGTGACGGTTGACGTTGAAGTGGACGACGTCACCGTTCTTGCGCATGCGCACCTCGTGGGCGAGGCCGCCCAGCCAGGCCAGGTCATCCGACTCGTAGAGGGCGATGCCGTCCTCACGGGTCAGCCGCTCGCCGGAGCGGACCTTCTCCTCCAGCTCACGCTTGAGCCCAGCGTCCATCGGCCGGTCGCCTCCTCTTTGTCCTGTACCGCATGCCCTTGTCCGACCCCGCAACCGTACTCTCAGGCCTCTTCGGGCAGATCCCCGACCCGGTTCTCCCACTTCGTGGAGAGCACGATGGTGGTACGGGTGCGGGAGACGCCTCTGGTGCCGGAGAGCTTGCGGATGATCCGCTCCAGCCCGTCCACGTCACCGGCCCGCACCTTGAGCATGTACGAGTCGTCGCCGGCGATGAACCAGCAGTCCTCGATCTCGGCGAGGTCGCGCAGCCGGCGGGCCACGTCCTCGTGGTCGGCGGCGTCCGAGAGCGAGATGCCGATCAGGGCGGTGACGCCCATGCCGAGCGACGCCGAGTCCACGGTCGCCCGGTAGCCGGTGATCACACCGGCCGTCTCCAGGCGGTTGATGCGGTCGGTGACGCTGGGGCCGGAGAGGCCCACGAGACGGCCCAGCTCCGCGTACGAGGCACGACCGTTTTCCCGGAGTGCCTGGATGAGCTGCCTGTCCACCGTGTCCATTACGTGGAGCCTTCCATTATTCGGCGATCCTGCAAGTTTAGGTATAGAATCTAAGGCACGCAGGGTGAACACCCTGCGAATCTTTCAACAGATCAACGATGATCTGACGAGTATCAGGAGTGGTTCACCGTGTACACGATCGAGATGGCCTACGCGCACATGCGACAGCTCCAGGAGCTGGCCAACCGATCCCGCACCGACCAGCCCGCCGCCGCCCGTCGCGTCGACAAGACCCGCAAGCCCGGCCACGCCAAGAAGCGCTAGCCACCGCTCGCCTCCCCCGGGGAGCGGGCGCTTCCGAGCTCCCCCTCCCAACGGCGGTACAGCCCGTGCGGCACACCTGCCGCGTCGAGCACCCGCCCCGCGACGAAGTCCACCAGATCCTGGATGTGCGTCGCACCCGCGTAGAACGCCGGAGAGGCGGGCAGCACCACTGCGCCCGCCTCGTCCAGCGCCACCAGATGCCTGAGGGTCTGTCCGTTCAGCGGGGTCTCCCGCACCGCGACCACCAGCCGGCGCCGCTCCTTGAGCGTCACGCTCGCCGCCCGCTGGAGCAGGTCCTTCGAAAGCCCGAGCGCCACCCCCGCCACGCACGCCGTCGACGCGGGGACGATGAGCATCCCCTTCACCGGGTACGAGCCCGAGCTCGGTCCGGCGGCCAGGTCCCCGGCACCCCAGTACCGGACGTCGTCCAGACCCGGGCGCGGGAACGTCTCCGGCTTCCCGTCCGCCCCGCGGCCCAGCCACCGCTCCAGGTCCTCCCGCCAGTGCGCGTCCCGGAAGGCGATCCCGGTCTCGTCCAGCAGCGTGAGCCGCGAGGCACGGCTGACCACGAGGTCCACGCTCTCGCCCGCCGCCAGCAGCCCGCGGACCACCGCCGCCGCGTACGGCGTCCCGGACGCCCCGGATACCCCAACCACCCAGGGGGTGCGCTTGCCGTCAGTCATGCCTACGAGACTATCCGGCCACCACCGGTGGGCACTGAGTAAGGTGACCCGACGTTCACAGGGTGGGACGGACAGTGGAAGGGGGATCCCGATGGCGTACGCGAGGCCGGACACCCGGATCGACGACTGGAGCCCGGCCGACCGGGCGAAGGCGGCCGGAAAACTCATGCTGGGCTGGGTGGCCCTGCTGTGGCTGATCGAGGTCCTCGACCTCGCCACCGGCCACGCCCTCGACGCGTACGGGATCGTCGCGCGCGACCCGGACTCCCTCGGCGGGATCCTCGCGGCCCCGTTCCTCCACTTCGGCTTCGGGCACGTGGCCGCCAACAGCCTGCCGCTGCTCGTACTCGGCTTCGTCGCCGCCCTCAGCGGCATACGACGCTTCCTGGCCGTCTGCGCGGTGATCACCGTGGCCGACGGGTTCGCGGTGTGGCTGACATCCCCCTCGCACAGCATCACGGCCGGCGCCTCGGGGCTGGTCTTCGGGCTCTTCGGCTACCTGGTGGTGCGCGGGTTCGTGGAGCGCAGGGCGCTGGGCGTGGTCGTCGGGATCGTCATCGCCGCCCTGTGGGGGACCACGGCCCTGACCGGGATCCTGCCCACCGACTCCACGGTCAGCTGGCAGGGGCACCTGTTCGGCCTCCTGGCGGGCGTGGCCGCCGCGCTCGCCTTCCCCCGCCGCAGGCCGGCAGGGAGCTGACGCGGGCCTGACGCCTCGTCCGGCGGCGTACGGCGGGTATCCGGCGGCGGCCCTTGCAGGAGCCCTTGCCGGAGCCTTGGCGGCCCGTTGGCAGCCATTTGAGGGCCCCTTGAGGACCCCTTGGGGGCCGCGGAACCGTCCCGGAACTAGCGTTCGCGGCATGCCGTCACACTCCCCGCGCCCCGGCGGGTTACCGGTCCTGCCCTACCGCAAGCCCACCCGGGGGCGCGACTACTGGGTCCTGGACGACGTGCTCCCCGACCCCGACGCGGTACGCGCCCGGCACCTCGCCTCGGGCGACTGGGTCGAGGGCCATCCGTACAAGCCCGAGCCCTGGCCCGGACTGCGGACGATGCCCGGCCTGGAGCCGGCCGAACTGGCGCAGGTGGAGAAGCTGGTGCGGCGGGCGACCGGAGCCCGCCGGATCTGGGCCGAGGAACACACCGGCGGCGGCACCTTCAACCACAACTGCGTCCAGGTGGTCGGCAAGGACGAGTCCGAGCCACGCCCGCACACCGACTCCCGCGCCCTGTGCCGCTACGCCGCCGTCCTTTACCTCAGCCCGGACCTCCCCGAGGACTGCGGTACGAGCTTCCACCGGCAGCTGCTGCCGGGCGGCGTCCTCGGCGGCAACCAGGTGCTCGCCCCGCACAACAACCTGGTCGACGCCCTCGGCACCCGCTTCGTCCCGCCGGACTCCTTCACCGAGGACGTCCGCGTCCCGCCCCGCTACAACCGGCTGCTGCTCTACGCCGCCAACATGATCCACACGGCGACCGGCTACCGGGGCAGCACCCTGGAGGACAAGCGCATGACGGCCGTCTTCTTCTGGATGGCCTAGGACGGCCTAGAGGGCCAGGCCCCGGGCGGCCAGGTCGAGGACCGCGCAGACGAAGAGGGCGATGCCGATGAACCCGTTGACCGTGAAGAAGGCGCGGTTCAGGCGGGACAGGTCGTGCGGCTTGACGATGGTGTGCTCGTAGAGGAACGCCGCGACGACGATCAGCAGGCCGCACCAGAACAGCACGCCCGCGCCGGTGGCGAGGGCGTACCAGACGAGCAGGCCGGTGGTCACCGCGTGCGCGGCGCGGGCGCCCCACAGGGCCGCGGGGATGCCGAAGCGGGCCGGGACGGACTTGACGCCCTCGGCGCGGTCGGCCGCCACGTCCTGGCAGCCGAAGATCAGGTCGAAGCCGCCGATCCACACGCCGACGGCGAGGCCGAGGATGACCGCGTCCCAGGACCATTCGCCCGTGACGGCCAGCCAGGCCCCGATCGGGCCTATCGCCTGGGCCAGGCCCAGGATCGCGTGCGGGAAGTTCGTGAACCGCTTGCCGTACGGGTACACCACCATCGGCACCACGGCGAGCGGCGCCAGCATCAGGCACAGCGGGTTCAGCAGCGCCGCCGACCCGAGGAACACCACGAGCGCGACCCCAGCCCCGGTCCACGCCGTCCGCACGGACACCGCACCGGTGACGAGCTCGCGCCCGGCGGTGCGCGGGTTGCGGGCGTCGATCTCGCGGTCGATGATCCGGTTCGCCGCCATGGCGAAGGTCCGCAGGCCGACCATGCAGACGGTGACGAGCAGCAGCTCCCGCCAGTGCATGGTGCGGTCCAGCTCGAACATCGCGGTGAGCGCGGCGATATAGGCGAAGGGCAGCGCGAAGACCGAGTGCTCGATCATCACGAGCCGCAGGAACGCCTTGACCTTGCCGGTCGGCTGCGGTGCCGGGCCGGGCCCGATCACCCCATCGGCGGTGGCCGTCATCCGAGGTTCCTCCGGAACTGTTCGAGTTCGGCGCGCAGGTCGGCGACGGACTGGGGGCCGATCTCCACCTCCAGCGCCGGGGTGCCCTCCGAGGGCGGCGGGACGACGGCGGCGACGAAGGCGAAGCCCTCGCCCGCGGGGCGGCCGTCCAGGCGCAGGACGTCGTGCGCCGACACGGTCAGCACCAGCGAGAACTCGGAGCCGGGGTCGGCGGTCGCGGCCAGCAGGCCGTCCGCGAAGGCGGCCGCCTCGGCGTCGGAGAGGTCGTTCAGGGCGATCTCGCGGCCCTCCCCGTCGGTCCGGTCGGCGATCAGCTGCCACAGGTCCGACGGTCCGGCGAACTCCTCGGGGGTGACCCCGGCCCGCTCGGCGGCCTCGCGGACCTCCGGCTGGGCGGGGTCGATCGAGGGGCGCACGAGGGCGACGCAGGGGGTGTCGCTGCCGATGAAGAGGGCGGGACCGCCCACGGCGATGCTCACAGGCCGTACTCCTTCCAGCGGCGGTCCACGAGGGCCGCCGTCGCGGGGTCGGACTCCACCATGTCGGGCCAGCCGCCGTCGCGCGTGTAGCCCTCCTCCGGCAGTTTCTTCGTGGCGTCGATACCGGCCTTGCCGCCCCAGAACTGCTGGTACGAGGCGTGGTCGAGATGGTCGACCGGGCCTTCGACGACCGTGAGGTCACGGGAGTAGTCCGTATTGCCGAGGGCCCGCCAGGACACCTCGTGCAGGTCGTGGACGTCGCAGTCGGAGTCCACCACGATGATCAGCTTGGTCAGCGACATCATGTGGGCGCCCCAGATGGCGTGCATGACCTTCTGCGCGTGCTTGGGGTACTTCTTGTCGATCGAGACGATCGCGCAGTTGTGGAAGCCGCCCGACTCGGGCAGGTGGTAGTCCACGATGTCCGGAATGATGATCTTCAGCAGCGGCAGGAAGAAGCGCTCCGTCGCGCGGCCCAGCGGGCCGTCCTCGGTCGGCGGGCGGCCGACCACGATCGACTGGATCAGCGGACGCTTGCGCATCGTCACGCAGTCGATCTTCAGCGCCGGGAACGGCTCCTGCGGGGTGTAGAAGCCGGTGTGGTCGCCGAAGGGCCCCTCCGGCAGCATCTCGCCCGGCTCCAGCCAGCCCTCGATGACGACCTCGGCGTTGGCCGGGACCTGGAGCGGGACCGTCTTGCAGTCCACCATCTCGATCCGCTTGCCCGCGACGAACCCGGCGAAGAGGTACTCGTCGATGTCGCCCGGCAGCGGCGCCGTCGACGCGTACGTCACGGCCGGCGGGCAGCCGAAGGCGATCGCGACCGGCAGTCGCTCGCCCCGCTTCTGGGCCACCGCGTAGTGGTTGCGGCTGTCCTTGTGGATCTGCCAATGCATGCCGATGGTGCGCTTGTCGTGGCGCTGGAGGCGGTAGAGGCCGAGGTTGCGCACGCCCGTCTCCGGGTGCTTGGTGTGCGTCAGACCGAGGTTGAAGAAGGACCCGCCGTCCTTGGGCCAGGTGAACAGGGCCGGGAGCCGGTCCAGGTCCACGTCGTCGCCGGTGAGGACGACCTCCTGGACGGGGGCGGACTCGCCCTTCACCTTCTTCGGCGGCACGTGCACCATCGAGCCGAGCTTGCCGAAGGCCTCGCGGACGCCGATGAAGCCCTGCGGCAGTTCGGGCTTGAGCAGCCCGCCGATCTTCTCGCTGATCTCCGCGTACGACTTCAGGCCGAGGGCCTTGAGGAGGCGGCGGTCGGTCCCGAAGACGTTCATGGCCAGCGGCATCGCCGAGCCCTTGACGTTCTCGAACAGCAGCGCGGGACCGCCCGCCTTGTTCACCCTGTCGACGATCTCCCCGATTTCCAGGTACGGGTCGACTTCGGCCTTGATGCGCTTGAGGTCGCCCTCTCGCTCCAGAGCCCGGAGCAGCGAGCGGAGATCGTCGTAAGCCATAGGGGCCAGTATCCGTCACCAACTACCCTGGAGGCGTCACCGGGGCGCCCCCTGCGGGGCCCCGCCGCCACTGCCCGGGAGTCGGTCCCACACCGTGCTGCGCTATCTGCCGTTCCTGCTGATCATCGCGCTGACCATCTACGCCTTCATCGACTGCCTGAACACGCCGGAGGAGGAGGTCAAGCACCTCCCCAAGGTGATCTGGGTGATCATCATCCTGCTCTTCTCGATCGTCGGCCCGGTGGTGTGGCTGGTGGCGGGCAAGAAGCGGACGCTCGCGGGCGGCGGTTTCGGCGGCGGCGCGGGCCGGGCGCGGCGCGCGCAGTGGGTGGCGCCGGACGACAACCCGGAGTTCCTGCGGTCCCTGCGCGACGAGCAGGACGGCAAGGACAAGAACTAAGGGCGCCTCTTGCGCGCCCGGAGCGCCTAGCGCGCCCAGGGCAGTTCGCGGGTGCCCTCCGCGCCCGTGACCGTGACGACGGCGTCCGCGCGCATCGCGACGTGCGCCTCGAAGCGTCCGGGGGCGCTGATGGTGCGCGGGACGTCCGGCGGGAGGACCAGGGTCTGGCCGGTGGCGACCCTCTCGGTGCGGCCGTCGCAGGTGACCTCCAGCGTGCCGGTGGTGACGGTCCAGACCTGCTCGCGGCTGACGGAGTGCTCGGGTCCGGTGGCCTCGGCGGGCATGTCGACCGTCCAGGTGCTGAGCTCGGAGCTGCCCCGGCTGGGGGCGGCGAGCCCGGTCATGGTGGCGTTCGGGGTGGTGGTGACGCTGTCGGGGGAAACGCTGATCACGCGCATGGGGTGGCCTCGTCTTCTTCATCGTGAGTCAAGGTGCTTTACTCGCCATGAGTAAAGCACCTTTACACGCCCGTGTCACCATGTCTGCGTGACCAGCAACCAAGACGAGGGCGTCGAGCTGATGTTTCTGCTCGGCATGGGCTTCCAGCTGCTGCTCGGCGAGTTCACCCGCCGGGTCGCCGCGGCCGGGTACGAGGATCTGCGCCCCCTGCACGGCATGACGTTCCAGGTACTGGGGCGCTCCGGCGCCACCGCCACCGAGCTCGCCGAGCGGCTCGGGGTGACCAAACAGGCGGCGGGGCAGATCGTCGACGACCTGGAGCGGCGCGGCTACGTCCGCCGCGAACCGCACCCCGAGGGCGGGCGGCGCAAGCTCGTGGTCCTGACCCGGGCGGCGCACGACCACCTGGCCGTGGCGGGCCGCATCCTGCACGAGCTGGAGGCCGAACTCGCGCACACCGCCGACCTCGGCGCCCTGCGCGGTGAGCTGTCCCGCCTCGTGCGCGCACTGCACGGAGAGGGCCCACTGCCGGCGCTGCGCCCGGTGTGGTGAGCAATCGCACCGAGACCGGCGCGGCGGGTGCCGAGACCGGGACGACGGGTGCCGAGACCTGGGCGGTACGCCGAGACCGCGCGGCGGGTGCCAGGGCCCGGGCGGCGGGCGCTGAGGCCCGCGCGGCGGGTGCCGAGACCGGACGGCGTCAGCCAGGGTCCGGGCGGCGGGGCCGAGACCGGGCGGCGGGGGCCGGGCCCGGGGGGGCGCCTGGGGTCAGGCTGCGGCGGCGGGTGGGGTGTAGGAGGCGCGTAGGGCGGCCAGGCGCTGGTCGGCGCGGGCCGGGGGCGCCGCCGGGTGGCCTTCCAGCGCGGACTCCAGCAGCTCGAAGCGACGGTGCCAGCCGGCCAGGTGGTCCGCGTCCGCCGCGCGGCCCCCGGCGGAGCCGGGCCGGTCGAGGCCGGGGCCGGGGCCGGGCTGGTTCGGGGTGTATTCGTGGGAGAAGCGGATCACGGTCGAGTCGGTGCCCACGGGCTCCAGGTGGAAGCGGATCCGCCCGAGCCCGGTCAGCGTGTACTCCACGACCCGCTCGACGTCCCAGGCCGTGACCTGCCCCGACAGCTCCGGCCCGCCGTCCGCCCCGCGCAGGGTGACCGCTCCGCCCAGGTGCCGCTCCAGGACGTCCGCCTCGGCCAGCCAGCCGCGCAGCCCGTCCGGCGTGGTCAGGGCGGGCCAGATCGTCTCGTAGGCGTGGGGCAGGTGCGGCTCGAACCTCAGCAGCCGGCGGTCCTCGCCCCGGCTCTCGCTGGTGCCATGGCTCACGGGAGACATGACACCAGCGTCCCACTCCCGCCGGTCAGATGCCCGCGTAGGAGTGCTTGCCGTTGAGCAGGATGTTCACGCCGTAGTAGTTCCAGATCCAGCAGGCGAAGGCGAAGAGCGCGAGGTACGCGGCCTTGCGGCCCTTCCAGCCGGCGGTGGCGCGGGCGTGCAGGTAGCAGGCGTACGCCACCCACGTCACGAAGGACCAGACCTCCTTGGGGTCCCAGCCCCAGTAGCGGCCCCACGCGTCGCCGGCCCAGATCGCGCCCGCGACGATGGTGAACGTCCACAGCGGGAAGACGGCCGCGTTGATGCGGTACGAGAACTTGTCGAGCGAGGCCGCGGACGGCAGCCGCTCCATCACCGAGGCCGCGAACCGGCCCGGCGTGCGGCCCTCGGCGAGCCGGGCCTCGTAGGAGTCGCGGAACAGGTACAGCACCGCGCCGGCCGCGCCGATGTAGAAGACGGCGCCGCAGAAGATCGCGGTCGAGACGTGGATCCACAGCCAGTACGAGTGCAGCGCGGGCACCAGCTGGTCGCTGTCGGTGTACAGCCAGGTGACGGCGATGCCGAGGTCCAGCAGGACGGTGGTGACCAGGATCAGGCCGAGCCAGCGCACGTTCTTCTTCAGCGCCAGCAGCGCCAGGTACGCGCCGACCGCCACCGTGGAGAAGGTCAGCGAGAACTCGTACATGTTGCCCCAGGGGGCGCGCTGCACGGACATGGCGCGGGCGACGACACCGGCCGCCTCGATGATGAAGGCGAGCGCGGTCAGCGAGATCGCGATCCGCCCGTACAGGTCGCCCTGCTCGGTGCCGCCGGCCGCGCCCGGGCCGTCCGGGACGTCACGGGAGCCGGCCGCGGACCGCGTGACCACCTTCGGCCGGTCCAGTACGGCGGTACCGCCCTTGCCGCGCACCTGCACCGCGGGGGCCCCGGCGGTCCCGGCGGCCCCGGCGGCCTTGGAGGCGGTCAGCGCGGCGGCCGTACGGCCCACCTTGCTGCGGCTGCCGAAGATCCACTCGGCGATGTGCGCGAAGAAGGCGAGCATGTAGACCGCCATCGACGAATAGACCAGGTAGTTGCTGATCTGAGCGAGGTGCTCATCGGTTGCGACTGCGAGCGGCGTCATCCGCGCTCCCCTTCAACTTCAACGGTTTCCTTGGCAGGTCGGTCGGGCACGGGCGCGGTGGGCGCCTGCTGGTGGAGCTCCGCGGCGAGCGCCGACAGCTCCTCCGGGAGCTTGGCGGACTCGCTGCGGCCCAGGCCCGCCATCTCGACGACGGTCACGCCGTCCTCGCCGGTCACCGCGCGGACCCAGATCCGGCGGCGCTGGATGAACAGGGAGGCGGCCAGGCCGCCGATCGCGGCGATCGCGCCCGCGAGGGCGAGGCCGCTGCCGGGCTGGTGGGTGACGGAGAAGGTGGCCCAGCGCTCGATGCCCTCGAACTTCACCGTGCCGGCGCCGTCGGGAAGGGTCATCGTCTCGCCGGGCAGCAGCTTCCGCTTGAACAGCTCGCCGTTCTCGTCGGTGAACTTCTCCATCTTCGACGTGTTGAGCTGGTACACGTTCTGCGGAAGGCCCGAGTCCACGCCGAGGCTGCCGTGGTACGCGTTGAGCGCGAGCACGGGGAACTTCAGCTCCGGGAACTGGGAGAACATCGTCCCCTTGCCCTCGCCCGCGTACGTCGGAACGAACCAGGCGTTGAAGCCGAGCTGCTCCGCCTTGCCGTCCTTGTTCTTGTAGCCGTCGGTGACCTTGACGGCTCCGGAGGAGGTCAGGTTCGCGTCCTGCGGCAGCATCGGCACGGCGTCCTTGAAGATCACCTTGCCGTCGGGGGAGGTCACCGAGATGACCGGCGCGTAGCCGTGCCCCAGCAGGTAGACCTTGGAGCCCTCGACCTGCATCGGGGTGTTGACCTCGATCTCGCGCTTCTGCGGCTTGCCGTCCGAGCCCTCGCGGAGGGTGACGTACGCCTTGAAGTCGCGCGGGGTGCCCTTCTGCGGGCCGGACTCCTCGAAGGTCGCGTCGAACTTGTCGAGCGTGAAGGAGAACGGCGGCAGGTCGTCGGGCTCGAAGAAGCCGCCCTTCTTGAAGTCGTCGTACTGGGTGAGCGTGTTCGAGAAGCCCTTGCCGCGCAGGACGAGCTTGCCGCCCTCGGACTTGAACAGCTGGCCCCAGGCAAACGCGATCAGCATCACGATCAGGGCGATGTGGAAGGCCAGGTTCCCGGCCTCGCGCAGATAGCCCTTCTCGGAGGCGACGGAGTCGCCGGACGGCTCGGTGCGGAAGCGGCGGCCGCCCAGCAGGGTCCTGGCGTGCGCGAGCACCTCGCCGGCGGGCTTCTCCGTGCGCCACGTCGCGTACGCGGGCATCCGGTCGAGCCGCTTCGGGGCGCCCGGCGGGCGGTCCCGGAGCTGGCCGACGAACTGCCAGGAGCGCGGCAGGATGCAGCCGATCAGCGAGATGAACAGCAGGAGGTAGATCGCGGAGAACCACACCGAGCTGTAGACGTCGAACAGCTGGAGCTTCTCCGCGATCCCGACCCAGGAGGCGTGCTCCTTCTTCCAGGCGGCGACCTTGAGGGCGTCGACCTGGGTCTGCGGGATGAGGGAGCCGGGGATCGAGCCGAGGGACAGCAGGAACAGCAGGATCAGCGCCACCCGCATGGAGGTGAGCTGGCGCCAGAACCAGCGGACCCAGCCGAAGACACCGATGCCGACGGGATCGGCCGGGGCGTCTTCGAGGGGCGCGGTGGACAGCTGCGCCCCGGCGGCCGCCTCGGCGCTCGCCTCGGCCCGGGCATCGGCTTCGGTCCCGGCCTCGGCCTCGGCCTCGGCGGGGGTTTCGGATCGTGTCGCGCCGGAGGGCGCGTTGTCAGTCGTACTCATGTCCGTGTAGTCCTCAGATCCCCACCGTGAAGCCGTTGGTCCAGCTCTGCATCTCGCCGACGATGCTGCTCCACATTCCTGTGACGAGCAGCAGACCCGTCAGGATCAGCATGCCGCCGCCGATGCGCATCACCCACGCGTAGTGCCGCTTCACCCAGCCGAACGCGCCGAGCGCCTTGCGGAAGGCGAGGGCGGTGACGATGAAGGGCAGCCCCAGTCCCAGGCAGAACACGACGGTCAGCAGCGCGCCGCGGCCGGCGGTCGCCTGATCGAGGGAGAGCGTGTTGACGGCCGCGAGCGTCGGGCCCATGCAGGGGGTCCAGCCGACCCCGAAGAGCACGCCGAGCACCGGCGCGCCGATCAGGCCCACCGCCGGCTTCTTGTGGAAGCGGAACTCGCGCATCGTCAGACCGGGGATCGCCCCCATGAAGAACAGGCCGAGCACGATGACCAGGCCGCCCAGGATCCGGGAGATGCCGTCCTTGTTCGCCGCCAGGGTGTCCCCGAAGTAGCCGAAGAGCGCTCCGGTGGAGACGAAGACGGCCGAGAACCCCAGGACGAACAGGGTCGCGCCCCCCAGCATCCGGCCCCGCCGCGCCTCGGCGAGATCGGCTCCGCCGACGCCGGTCACGTACGAGAGGTAGCCGGGGACGAGCGGGAGCACACAGGGCGAGAAGAACGAGACCAGCCCGGCCACCAGCGCGAGCGGCAGGGCCAGCAGCAGCGCGCCGTTCATGACCGTCGTGTTCACGCCGGTCGGCTCGGCCGCGAGGAGGAGCGGGGAGAGTTCGGTGACCACGAGGTCACTTCTCCGCGAGCAGCGGGTCGATCATCGAGCGCAGCTGCTCCTCGTTGACCGCGACCAGGGTACGGGCGGCGATCTTGCCCTCCCGGTCGAGGACGATCGTGGACGGGATCGACTGCGCGTTCAGCGTCCCCTTGGGGAAGCGCAGCATCAGCTTGCCGTCCGGATCGTAGAGGCTCGGGTAGGTGATCCCGAAGGTCTCCTCGAAGCCCGCCGCGTTCTGCTTGCTGTTGTCGCGGGTGTTGATGCCCACGAAGGCGACGTCCTTGCCGGCATCGGCGAGTTCCTTGGAGACCTTCGCGAAGTTCGGCGCCTCCGCCCGGCAGGGCGGACACCACGAACCCCACACGTTCAGGACGACGATCTTGCCCTTGAGCGCGGTGGTGTCGAGGGTCTTGCCGTCGACGGTCTCGCCGTCGAGCTTGGGCGCGTCCGTGCGGTCCGCCTTGGCGACCGTGGAGATGCCGCTGGGGCCCGTCACGTAGTTGCCGCCGGCGGAACCGGCGGATTTACCGCCACCGCCCGAATCGCCGCACGCCGCGAGGGTGAAGGCGCCGGCGAGGGTCACCGCGGTCAGCAGGGTGGCACGGCCGCTGGTCGAGCGGCGGCGACGGGGGGCGCGGCTAAGGCTCATGTGAAAAGTTTCGCATGGGCGATTTGCGGATCTTCCGCACCCCCCGACGGGCTGCTAAGGCGCTGGTCAGGCGCCGAACGCCTTCGACTTCCCCTTCACGGGCCTCGCCCCCGCCAGCAAATGCGCCGGAACCAGGTCCCGCGCCGGCTCGCTGTAGCCCACCGACACCAGCGCATCGCCCTGGTACGTGAACGAGGTCAGCGAGGCCAGCGTGCACTGCCGGCGCCGCGGGTCGTGCCACAGCCGCCGCTTCTCCGCGAAGCTGCGCACGATCCAGATCGGCAGCTGATGGCTGACCGCGACCGCCTCATGACCGCGGGCCGCGTCGCGCGCCGACTCGATCGCGCTCATCATCCGGACGACCTGCTCGACGTACGGCTCGCCCCAGGACGGCCTGAACGGATTCGTCAGGTGCTTCCAGTTGCCCGGCTTGCGCAGCGCGCCGTCACCGACACCGAAGGTCTTGCCCTCGAAGACGTTGCCCGCCTCGATCAGCCGGCCGTCGGTCGCCAGCTCCAGACCGTGCAGCTTCGCGATCGGCGTGGCGGTCTCCTGCGCCCGCTCCAGCGGCGAGGACACCACATGCGTGATGTCCCGGCTCTCCAGGTGCTCGGCGACCCGGTCCGCCATCTCGCGGCCCAGGTCGGAGAGGTGATAGCCGGGACGGCGGCCGTAGAGCACCCCGTCCGGGTTGTGCACCTCGCCGTGCCGCATCAGGTGGACGACCGTGATCTCGCTCATGCGGACACCTCCGGGGTGGCCTCGGCCGCGGCGCGGGCGGCGGCGGGCAGCGCCGCCGCGATCCGCTCGACGGCCCGCTCGTCGTGGGCCGTCGACACGAACCAGGACTCGAAGGCGGAAGGCGGCAGGTAGACGCCCTGGGACAGCATCGAGTGGAAGAACCCGTTGAAGCGGAAAGCCTCCTGCTTCTTCGCCTCGTCGTAGTTCGTCACCTCGTCCTCGGTGAAGAACACGGAGAACATGTTGGAGGCCGTCTGGAGCCGGTGCGCCACGCCCTCCTTGGTCAGCGCCTCCGTGACCAGGCCCTGGATCCGCGCCGACACCGCGTCGACCTTCTCGTACGCGGCGTCATCCAGCAGCCGCAGCTGCGCCAGACCCGCCGCCGTGGCGATCGGGTTACCGGACAGCGTGCCCGCCTGGTAGACCGGGCCGACCGGAGCCAGGTGACCCATCACATCGGCGCGGCCGCCGAACGCCGCCGCCGGGAACCCGCCGCCCATGACCTTGCCGAAGGTCATCAGGTCCGGCTTGACCCCGTCCACACCGAACCAGCCGGCGCGCGAGGTACGGAAGCCCGTCATCACCTCGTCGGAGATGTACAGCGCGCCGTTCTCCCGGCACACGTCCGCGAGCCCCTGGTTGAAACCGGCCGCCGGAGTCACGACACCCATGTTGCCGGGCGCCGCCTCCGTGATCACACAGGCGATCTCACCCGGGTGCGCGGCGAACGCCGCCCGGACCGCCTCCAGGTCGTTGTACGGGAGCACGATCGTGTCCCCGGCCTGCGCACCGGTCACCCCGGGGGTGTCGGGCAGCGCGAAGGTCGCCAGACCCGAGCCGGCCGCGGCCAGCAGCGCGTCCACGTGCCCGTGGTAGCAGCCGGCGAACTTCACCACCTTGGCCCGGCCGGTGAAACCACGGGCCAGCCGGATCGCGGACATGGTCGCCTCGGTGCCCGAGGACACCAGACGGACCTGCTCGACCGGCTCGACACGCAGGGCGATCTCTTCGGCGAGCGCGACCTCACCCTCACCGGGCGTACCGAAGGAGGTGCCGCGGGCGACCGCGGCCATCACCGCCTCCGTGACGGCCGGGTGGGAGTGCCCGAGGATCATCGGACCCCACGAGCAGACCAGGTCGACGTACTCGCGGCCGTCGGCATCGGTCAGATAAGGACCGGTACCAGACACCATGAACCTGGGCGTTCCACCCACGGCGCGGAAGGCACGCACGGGAGAGTTCACGCCGCCCGGCGTCACGAGGGACGCACGCGTAAACAGGTTCTGCGAGACTGGGGCTTCATACGGATACGGGTAGCTCACACCAGCCATGGTCTCATCAGGCCGCGACTGACTTGCGGACGGGCGTTTCACCGCGCCGCCCCGGGGGAGGTCACTGCCATGATGATCAGGCCGCGTGGCGGGGGCCGCGGGGCCGGGGCAGGCAATACCAGTCGGGTGGAGATATGCAACGCGGTGGTGGACCGGGCGAGGGTACGGACGGCCTCGACCCGCAGCGCGCCCGCGACGCGCGCCGCCGCGGCAAACACCGCAGGCGCGCCACGGACGCCGCGGACGCCGTACCGGGCCCTTTCCAGACGCCCGACGACCACGACGGCGACGGCGCACCCAGGGGCCGCGGCATGGGAGTGACCTACAAATACTTCGGCGCCCCCGACGGGGCGACGGCAGCCCGCGTGCCCGTCACGATGCGGCCCGAGGAACTCGGCGGCGACGAGCTCGGCATGGGCGGCATGTTCACCAAGATCAAACCGGAGACCGTCGCCGCGATGGTCCTGACCGGCATCGAGGGCATACCCCTGCACAAGGTGCCCCCGCTCGAACTGGTCGTCCTCCACCCCGACTACGCCGTCGTCAAGCTCCCGATGACCGTCGTCGACCCCCTGCGCGGCATCGGCGAGGAATCCGTCGGCGCGGCCGCCTTCATCTGGTCCACGGTCCCCGACCGCGGCGGCCCCCGCGACGCGTTCAACGTCTACCAGCTGCTCCACGAGTGGCAGGACTTCTCCCACCGCCTCCACGAAGCCGGCCACCAGCCCTACTGCCTCGTCTGGCCCTGACCCCGCCGCACCGCCCGTCGCACCACCGGCCGCACCGCCGACGCCGCCACGGGACCCGGTAAATCCGGCGCGGCGGGGCAGTGGGCGGTGGCATGCTGGGGCCGTGAACGGACCCGGCATCGAGCTCACCCTCGCCCCTGAACTGCGCCTCTTCGCACCGCCCAGCCGGCGCGCCGAACGCGTTCCCACCGGCATCGACGGCGCCTCCAGCATCGGACACGTCGTCGAATCCGCCGGCGTCCCGCTCACCGAAGTCGGCCGCCTCCTCGTCGACGGCGAGGAAGTACCCGTCTCCTACGTGCCCCGAGCCGGCCAGTCCGTGGAAGTCCTCGCGGTCAGCCGCCCCCAGCCCATCACCGGCGCCCCCCTGCGCTTCCTCCTCGACGTCCACCTCGGCACCCTCGCCCGCCGCCTGCGCCTCCTCGGCGTCGACGCCGCCTACGAGAACGAGGACATCGGCGACCCCGCCCTCGCCACCCGCTCCGCCGCCGAACACCGCGTACTGCTCTCCCGCGACCGCGGACTGCTGCGCCGCCGCGAGCTCTTCGCCGGCGCGTACGTCTACAGCGACAACCCCGACGAGCAACTGCGCGACGTCCTCAGCCGATTCGCCCCCACCCTCGCCCCCTGGACCCGCTGCACCGCATGCAACGGCTCCCTCCGCGACGCCGACAAGGACAGCGTCGGCGACCGCCTCGAACACGGCACGCAACGCTCGTACGACGTCTTCGCCCAGTGCGCCGACTGCGAGCGCGTCTACTGGCGCGGCGCACACCACGCCCGCCTGGAGCGGATCGTGGCCGAAGCCGTCGCCGAATTCGGCGGCGTCGGCACCGCGTAGCGCCCCTGCCCGGAGGCGCCCGGCTGGCACACTGCCGAAGCATGACCGCCGCCGAAGCCCCCGCCGCCGAAGCCCCGCGAGACCCCGAAACCGCCGACGTCGTCGTGATCGGCGCCGGCCCCACCGGACTCCTGCTCGCCGGGGACCTCGCCGCCGCCGGCCTCCACGTCATCCTCCTCGAACGCCGCGCCCGCACCGCCGCCAACCTCACCCGCGCCTTCGCCGTCCACGCCCGCACCCTCGAACTCCTCGACGCCCGCGGCCTCGCCGACGAACTCGTCTCCACCGGCCGACGGATCGACCGGGTACGCCCCTTCGGTGGCATCGCCCTCTCCCTCCAACGCCTGCGCTCCCGCTACCCGTTCGTACTGATCACCCCCCAATATGAGACAGAGAAACTCCTGGAGCGCCGCGCGCTGTCCACAGGGGCCGTCATCCGATATGACCGCGAAGTCATCGGCCTCCGCCAAGACCTCGAACCCGGCACCGTCGCCGTCGACTTCCGCACCCCCGACGGCATCCACCGCATCCACGCCCGCCACGCCGTCGGAACCGACGGCGTCCGCTCCACCGTCCGCCGAGCTCTCGGCCTCCCCTTCCCCGGCCAGGCCGTCATCCGCTCCATGATCCTGGCCGACGTACGCCTGACCCACCCGCCCGAAGACCTCCTCGCCGTCAACGGCACCGCCGACGCCTTCGCCTTCCTCGTCCCCTTCGGAGACGGCTGGTACCGCGCCATCGCCTGGCACCGCGACTCCCACGCCGCCGAAGGCGACCCCGCCGACCTCGAAGAACTCCGCGCCATCACCACCACCGCCCTCGGCACCGACCACGGCATGCACGACCCCCGCTGGATCTCCCGCCTCCGCAGCGACGAACGCCAGGTCCCCTCCTACCGCGTCGGCCGCGTCTTCCTCGCCGGCGACGCCGCCCACGTCCACTCCCCCGCCGGCGGCCTCGGCATGAACACCGGCCTCCAGGACGCCGCCAACCTCTCCTGGAAACTCGCCGCCGCCCTCCACGGCCAGAGCCCCGACCCCGAAGCCCTCCTCGACAGCTACCACCGCGAACGCCACCCCGTCGGCCGCCTCGTCCTGCGCACCAGCGGCGCCCTCGTCCGCGTCGTCATGGCCGCCGGCCCCCTCCGCCGCACCGCCCGCAACCTCGGCGCCCGCCTCCTCGGCCGGATCGGACCCGCCCAGGACCGCGCCCTCGCCACCGTCTCCGGCCTCGGCATCTCCTACCCGCCCCCACCCGGCACCCGCCGCCCCGCCGGCCGGCGCGCCCCCGACATCGCCCTCGCCGGCGGACAACGGCTGTACGAGGCCCTGCGCGCGGGCGGCTTCGTCCTCATCACCCCGCCCGGCGCCGCCACCCCACCCGCAACCCCCCTCACCCACGCCCACTGGCGCGACGGCGCCCGCACCGCCTGCGCACTCGTCCGCCCCGACGGCTACCTCGCCTGGAGCGCCCCCGCCGCCACGGACGCCGAGCTCACCGCCGCCGTAGGGGCCTGGCTGCTGCCGCGACGCCCGACACCGGGCGGCCCCGCTCAGAACGCGTAGGAGTCACCCGTGTCCAGGGCCAGCACCACCAGTTCGTTGTTGGCCCGGTTCCGGTCGGACGCACCGCCGTTCCACCAGGTGTCGACCCGCACCGACACCTCGTCCGGGCGCTCCCGCAGCTCCAGCGCCAGAGCGATGTGCCGGCCCCGCCCGTGCCGCGGCAGCGGACCCGTCTCGCACACCACCTCGCGCGTCCCCGTCCGCGCGCAGCCCTCCGCCAGCTCCTGCCGGTCCGCGAGGTCGGCCGACAGCCGCACCCGCACCGTGGCGTCGGGCAGCGCCGACGGCCCGTCGTTCGCCGGGATCAGCCACACCCGCAGCCGGCCCCCGGCCAGCCGCACCCGCCCGTGGTACGACACATCCGCCTCGGACCCCGCCCCGGCGCCCCCGGCAGCCCAGACGCCCCGAGCACCCCGAGCGCCCGGGGCCTCACCGGCCGACGCCTGCGCACCACCGGCCAGGCCCGCCACGCCGAGCACCAGCGAACCCGCCACCACCACACTCCGTACGGCACCACGGCGCACCGCCACCACCTCCACGCGCGGAGGCTAGCCAGCACACCCACCCACCGGTCGGACCATCACACGAACGAGGGCGAGCCCTCCCCCATTCGCCGCACCCCGGCGCCCCGACACCCCTCGTAGGCTTCCGGCCATGCTCATCGCCCGCTCCGCCGCCCTGTTCGCCCTCGCCGCCCTCCTCGAAATCGGCGGCGCCTGGCTCGTCTGGCAAGGCGTCCGTGAACACAAGGGCTGGGCCTGGATCGGCGCCGGCGTCATCGCCCTCGGCCTCTACGGCTTCGTCGCCACCCTCCAGCCCCAAGGCGACTTCGCCCGCGTCCTGGCCGCCTACGGCGGAGTCTTCGTCGCCGGCTCCCTCGTCTGGGGCGCCGTCGCCGACGGCTACCGCCCCGACCGCTGGGACATCACCGGCGCCCTCGTCTGCCTGGCCGGCATGGCCCTGATCATGTACGCCCCGCGCGGCAGCTGACCCCCGCCTATGCTGGCGAGCAATCGCCCGTACGCACGACCGAGGAGCCCGCACATGAGCACGGCCGCCACCCGAACCGCCGTAGTCACCGGCGCGAGCAGCGGAATCGGCGCGGCCACCGCCCGGCAGCTCGCCGAGGCCGGCTACCACGTCGTCCTCACCGCCCGCCGCAAGGAGCGCATCGAGGCCCTCGCCGCCGAGCTGACCGCCGCCGGCCGCGCCGCCACGCCGTATGCCCTCGACGTCACCGACCGCGCCGCCGTCGACACCTTCGCCGCCTCCCTGGACCGCTGCGACGTGCTCGTCAACAACGCCGGCGGCGCCATCGGCGCCGAACCCGTCGCCACCGGCGACCCCGCCGACTGGCGCACGATGTACGAGGTCAACGTCATCGGCACCCTCCACGTCACCCAGGCCCTCCTCCCCGCCCTCACCGCCTCCGGCGACGGCACCGTGGTCGTCCTCTCCTCCACCGCCGGCCACTCCACGTACGAGGGCGGCGCCGGCTACGTCGCCGCCAAGAACGGCGCCCGCGTCCTCGCCGAAACCCTCCGCCTGGAGATCGTCGGCCAGCCCGTCCGCGTCATCGAGATCGCCCCGGGCATGGTCAAGACCGAGGAATTCGCGAAGACCCGCTTCCGCGGCGACGCGGAGAAGGCGGAGAAGGTCTACGCGGGCGTCGCCGCCCCCCTCTCCGCCGACGACGTGGCCGACACCATCACCTGGGCCGTCACCCGCCCCAGCCACGTCAACATCGACCTCCTGGTGGTCCGCCCCCGCGCCCAGGCCTCGAACACGAAGGTCCACCGCGAGCTGTAGCCGTTGAGCGGCACCCGTAGCCTGCTCCCATCTAGGGGAGGGGAGCCGACATGGCCCAGTGGGTGATCACCGCGGAGAACCACGACTCCGAGCTGCACGCGTTCCAGACGGTGAAGAAGTTCGAGGGCACCCGTGAGGAGGCGCAGGCGCAGCTGCGGGCCGTTGCCGAGTCCGGGCACGTGGCCGGGGTGCCGTACTCGCCCAAGCGCCGCATGGTGTTCCGGTACGGCGGCGAGGACGCGTACTACGTCCGCGTCTACGGCAAGCTCTCCCGCACGCGCGTCGTCTTCCGGCTGGCCGAGCTGGTCTTCGACACCGACTGGACCGACAAGAACTGAAGCGTGACGCGGAAGGGCCCGGACCGGTGAGATCGGTCCGGGCCCTTCCGCTGTCCGTCAGCCCTTGATGCAGATGACCTGCTTGAGCTTCGCCACGACCTCGACCAGGTCGGTCTGCTGGTCGATGACCTGCTCGATCGACTTGTACGCGCCCGGGATCTCGTCCACGACGCCCGTGTCCTTGCGGCACTCCACGCCCTTGGTCTGCTCCGCGAGGTCCCGCGCCGAGAACCGCTTCTTCGCCGCCGTACGGCTCATCTTGCGTCCCGCGCCGTGCGAGGCCGAGTTGAAGGACTTGTCGTTCCCGAGGCCCTTCACGATGTACGAGCCCGTCCCCA
The DNA here is from genome assembly GCF_014650555.1 of Streptomyces goshikiensis. Classification (GTDB taxonomy): domain Bacteria; phylum Actinomycetota; class Actinomycetes; order Streptomycetales; family Streptomycetaceae; genus Streptomyces; species Streptomyces goshikiensis. Next base: position 1,152,383 of record NZ_BMVE01000001.1, read on the forward strand.
TCGAGCCCGGGATGATCCCGTAGTCACCGCTGCCGGCGCGGATCGCGCCCTTCCGCGTGACCAGCAGGTCCATGCCGTCGTACCGCTCCTCCGCCACGTAGTTGTGGTGGCAGCTGATCTCCTCGCCGAAGGAGACCTTGGCCTTGCGGAACTCCTTGCGGATGACCTCCTTCGACAGGCTCATCATCGCGGCGCGGTTGTACTTGGCGTACTCCTGCGCCCAGAAGAGGTCGTTCCGGTAGGCCTGCATCTCCGGGGTCTTCGCGAGGAACACCGCGAGGTCGCGGTCGACCAGTCCCTGGTTGTGCGAGAGCCCCCGGGCGATGCCGATGTGGTGCTCGGCGAGTTCGTTGCCGATGTTCCGGGAACCGGAGTGGAGCATGATCCACACCGCATTTGTTGAGTCGAGGCACAATTCCCAGAAATGGTTGCCGGATCCAAGGGTTCCGGTTTGTTTTAGCGCCCTCTCGCGCCGGAACTTCACCTCGTCCGCCAGGTAGTCGAACCGCTCCCACAGCCCCCCGTACCCCTCCACCGGGAACCCGTACAGCCGCTCCCGGTCCACCGGGTCGCGGTGCATGCCCGCGCCCACCGGGATCGCGCGCTCGATCTTCGAGCGCAGCGCCGACAGGTCGCCGGGCAGGTCGTTCGCCGTCAGGGAGGTCTTCACCGCCGACATGCCGCAGCCGATGTCCACGCCCACCGCCGCCGGGCAGACCGCGTCCTTCATGGCGATCACCGAGCCGACCGTGGCGCCCTTGCCGTAGTGGACGTCCGGCATGACCGCCAGGCCCTTGATCCACGGGAGGGTCGCGACGTTGTGGAGCTGCTGCATCGCGCCGGCCTCGACCGACGCCGGATCCGTCCACATCCGGATCGGGACTTTAGCCCCGGGCACCTCTACATACGACATAACCGCCCCAATACCCCGTTAGTCAAAGAAAAGTCTCAATACGCAAAAGCCTCGCTCATGGCCCCAAAACAGACAGCGGACCGGCGCCGGCACCAGCGTGTGCGATAGACATTGTGTCCAGCCGCGCCTCAGCCGCGGCAACGCATTTTCCTGACCGGCGGCCGGCCGGCCGGTCGAAGGGAGCCAGAGGACGTGCAGCGCAAGGCAGCCAGAGCGGCCACAGCAGTACGACGGGTCCTGCCCGGCATAGCGATGCTCACCGCGCTCGCGACCGCCGGTCTCACCGGGTGTACGAGCAGCGGCGGCGACCGGACCGTGAGCGACGCGAAGGCCGGCGGAAGTCCCGCCCCCGCGCCCGCGGGGAAGTACCGCAGCCTGCCCTCCCCCTGCAAGGCCCCCGAAATCAAGCGCCTCAAGGCGATGCTGCCGACCCCGGACTCCCTCACCGAGGAGCAGCGCGAGAAGCTCTACGCCGGCGCCGCGGACACCTCCTACGACGGCGACCGGCACGTCGGTTGCCGCTGGGCCGCCGGAACGCCCTCCGAAACCCGGCTGCTGTACGTCGGCTTCGAGCGCGTGGTCTCCTACGACCGCGCCACCGCCAGTGACGACGACCGGGCGCGGCAGGTGTACGTGCGTCAGCTGACGGACGCGAAGCTGCCCTTCCCCGGGCCCACCACCAGCCCGAGCCCCAGTGCCAGTGCCAGCACCAGTGCCGGTCCCGGCCCCTCGGCCAGCGCGAGTGCGGGTGCGAGCGCGGGTACGAGTACGAGCCCCGCTCCGAGCGGGAGCCCGAGCGGCTCCCCCGCCCCCGTGCTCGGGTCCCGGGTCCTGGAGGACCTCGGTGACGAGGCCTTCCTCGACGACAAGCTGGGCGCGGCCGGTGCGAGCGCCGCGCAGGCGCGCAGCGTGCGGATCGTGTTCCGTGCCTCGAATGTCATCGTCACGGTCGAGTACAGCGTGCAGCCGTCGGCGGCCGGGACGGTCCCGCCGAGTACGGAAACCCAGGACGCGGCGCGGGAGTTGGCGGAGGCGCTGTCCGAGCGGTTCGGCGGCTGACGGGGGCCCGGGCGGCGTCGGCGTGACGGCGGGCACAGCAGGCCGGCGCGGCGTCGGGCTACCGTTGTCGGGGTCCCGCGCCCTGGAAACGTCCTCCGTACGCCCGTACGAAGACCCACGAAGACCCACAACGTCTGAAGGAACCATGCACCGATCAGCCTCGCGCTTCACCCGCGTTCTCGCCTGCGCAGCCGTCCCGGTGATCCTCACCGTCGCCGGTTGCTCCTCCGATTCGGGCAAGGACTCGGGTTCGGGTTCGGACAACGGCAAGAAGTCCGGTTCGTCCTCGTCGTCGTCCTCTTCCAAGCCCAAGCCGAAGGCGTCGGCCGAGCTGGAGAAGGTGGCGTACGCCACGCTGCCCGATCCCTGCAAGGCCATGTCGGAGAAGAGCATCGACTCGCTCGTTCCGCAGGCGAAGGACAAGAGCGGTGCGGCGACGAAGTCGAACGACTTGTCCAGCCGGGCCAGCTGCTCCTGGAACGGCCTCGACGTCGATGGCCTGAAGGGCTCGAAGTACCGCTGGCTCGCGGTGTCGCTGGTCCGTTACGAGTCGCACGCGTCGCTGGGCAGCGGCAACAAGCGCGCCGAGGAGCAGTACAAGAAGCAGGTCGAGTCGGCGAAGGCCACGCAGGACGCCACCGATGTGAAGGTGGAGCCGGCGGGCAGCATCGGCGACGAGGGCACGTCGGTGGTGTACGGGGTGAAGAAGGACGTCCAGTTCTTCAACACGACGATCGTGGCGCGTACGCAGAACGTCGTGGTCACGGTGGACTACAACGGTGCCTCTTACGAGGGCGCGGACGCTCCTGAGCAGGCGCAGCTGATGGAGAACGCCATCGCTGCCGCGAAGGAGACCGTCGCTTCGGTGGAGGCCGCCAACAAGGGCGAGGCCAAGCAGGAGTCCCCGAAGCCGGAGCAGTCGCCCTCCGGACAGTAGGCCGTACGCTGTGCCTGCCGTAGCTCATTAAGGGGAGGGGATCGCGGGTGGCCGCGATGCAGCTGACTCGTACGCACCGAATACTCATCGGTGTGGTGGTCGCCGGGGCCGTGGTCATCGCGGGGATCGGTTTCGCGGGATCGTACGCCGCGGTGCGCGCGTTGGCGTTGCAGAAGGGCTTCGGCAGCTTCTCGCTGGTGTTCCCGATAGGCATCGACATGGGCATCTGTGTCCTGTTGGCGCTGGATCTGCTGCTGACCTGGATCCGGATCCCGTTCCCGCTGCTGCGGCAGACGGCGTGGCTGCTGACGGCGGCGACGATCGCGTTCAACGGCGCGGCGGCCTGGCCGGACCCGCTGGGCGTGGGCATGCACGCGGTGATCCCGATCTTGTTCGTGGTCACGGTGGAGGCGGCGCGGCACGCGGTGGGGCGGATCGCGGACATCACCGCGGACCGGCACATGGAGGGCGTCCGCATCACGCGGTGGCTGCTCTCGCCGTTGCCGACGTTCAAGTTGTGGCGGCGGATGAAGCTGTGGGAGCTGCGCTCCTATGAGCAGGCGGTCGGTATGGAGCAGGACCGGCTGATCTACCAGGCGCGTCTCCAGGCGCGGTACGGGCGGGCGTGGCGCCGCAAGGCCCCGGTCGAGGCGTTGATGCCGTTGCGGCTGGCCCGGATCGGTGTGCCGTTGTCGCAGACGGCGCCGGAAGGCCTGGCGGCGGCGGGCATCGATCCCCTCCTGCTGCCTCCAGCCGCTGCCCTGGCCGGGCGTGACGAGGACGCGGACCAGCCCTCGGGCCTCCCCGCGGACCAGCCCGGCGCCCAGCCGGGCCAGCCCGACGGCCAGACCCAGCTCCTGGCCCAGCTCGCGCTGCTGGCCAGCGCCAAGGGCCAGCCCGATGCCCAGGGCCAAGCCCAGCTCGCGGAGCAGCTCGCGCTGCTGGCCGGTCGGGCCAACGGCCCGGCGCAGGAGCAGCTCCCCGGTCAGACGGCCGGCCAGGCCAACGGCCAGTTCCCGAGCCGGCTCCTGGGCCAGCCCGACGGCCCGGCGCAGGAGCAGCTCCCCGGTCAGACGGCCGGCCAGGCCAACGGCCAGTTCCCGAGCCGGCTTCTCGGCCAGCCCGACGGCCCGGCGCAGGAGCAGCTCCCCGGTCAGACGGCCGGCCAGGCCAACGGCCAGTTCCCGAGCCGGCTTCTCGGCCAGCCCGACGGCCAGGCGCAGGAGCAGCTTCCCGGGCAGACGGCCGGCCAGGCCAACGGCCAGGCGCAGGGGCAGCTTGCCGAGCAGTTGGCCGGGCAGGCGGCCGGTCAGGCCGCGGCGGCGGCGTTCGCCGTGGATCCGACCGCCATGCCCGCGGCGCACAACAGCGCCTGGTTCGCCGGTCCGCTGGCGCCGCAGGCCTCGTACGAGGGTGGTTACAACCCGCAGTACGTCGAGGGTCTGGAGCCGACGCCGGTGATGCCCCCGGCCGGGCCGGGTGAGGACCTTCCGCAGCAGGAGGCGGCGGACGCCGAGGCCGAGGCCGAGGCCGGGTTCGACGACGTCAAGTTCGCGGAGGCGGCGTACGAGGTGTTCCGCGCGTACCTCGACGAGCACTCGGACTTCCCGACCCCGGAGCAGGTGGACATACACCTCGCGGACCGGCACGGGATCGAGCACCCGCGCAGCTCGTCGATGATCCGGAAGCTGATGCCGGGGCTGAAGATGCGCTACCAGCGCGAGCTGGAGAGCGAGCACATCGCCTGACCGACTGGGCAGCGCAAAGGGCCCGCACCCCCCTCGGGGTGCGGGCCCTTGTGCGTATCGGCTCAGGCGGCCAGCAGCTTGCGCACGCGGTCGGCGCCGACCGCGAGCAGCAGGGTGGGCAGCCGGGGTCCGGTCTCGCGGGTGACGAGCAGGCGGTACAGCAGGGCGAAGAACGTCCGCTGCGCGACCTTGAGCTCCGGCGTGGGCTTGGCGTCGGGCTCCAGCCCGGCCATCACCTTCGGGACGCCGTAGACGAGGGTGGTGAGCCCGTCGAGCGACCAGTGCGAGTCGAGCCCGTCGACGAGCAGCCGCAGCGATTCGCGGCCTTCGGCGTCGAGCGAGGACAGCAGCTCGGTGTCGGCGTCTTCGCGCACGAGGGTGCGCTGGTCGGCCGGGACCTGGGTGGTGATCCAGTTCTCGGCGCGGTCGAGCCTCGGCCGGACCTCGTCGAGCGAGGTCAGCGGGGTGGTCGGGTCCAGGTCGGACAGGATGCGCAGGGTCTGCTCGTCGTGCCCGGCGGTGATGTCGACGACGGACGCGAGGGTCCGGTACGGCATCGGGCGGGGGGTGCGGGGCAGCTCGCCGGCGGCGGTCCGCACGGCGCGGGTGTGCGCGGCGGCGTCGGCGGGGAGCACCGAGCCGTCGGTGACCTTGGACTCCAGCTTGTCCCACTCGTCGTAGAGCCGCTGGATCTCCTGGTCGAACGCGATCTTGAAGGACTGGTTCGGGCGGCGGCGGGCGTAGAGCCAGCGCAGCAGCTGCGGTTCCATGATCTTCAGCGCGTCGGCCGGGGTCGGGACGCCGCCCTTGGAGGAGGACATCTTGGCCATGCCGCTGATGCCGACGAACGCGTACATCGGGCCGATCGGCTGTTCGCCGCCGAAGATGTGCACGATCTGCCCGCCGACCTGGAAGGACGATCCGGGCGAGGAGTGGTCGACGCCGGAGGGCTCGAAGATGACGCCCTCGAAGGCCCAGCGCATCGGCCAGTCGACCTTCCAGACCAGCTTGCCGCGGTTGAACTCGCTGAGCTTGACCGTCTCGGTGAACTGGTCCTCGGCGCAGACGTAGGTCAGCTCGGTCGTCTCGTCGTCGTACGAGGTGACGGTGGTGAAGTCCTTGCCGCAGGAGGCGCAGTAGGGCTTGTACGGGAAGTAGCCGCTCTCGGAGCTGCTGCCGTCGTCCTCGGCGGCGGCGCCGGAGCCTTCGGCGGCTTCCAGCTCGGCCTCGTCGACCTGCTTCTGCTGCGGCTTCTTGCCGCCCGGCTTCTGCTTGGTGCGGTACTGGTCGAGGATGGCGTCGATGTCGCCGCGGTGCTTCATCGCGAAGAGCACCTGCTCGCGGTACACGCCGCTGGTGTACTGCTCGGTCTGGCTGATGGGGTCGTATTCGACGCCCAGCTCGGCGAGCGCCTCGACCATGGCGGCCTTGAAGTGCTCGGCCCAGTTCGGGTACGCGGATCCGGCCGGTGCGGGCACGGCGGTCAGCGGCTTGCCGATGTGCTGCGCCCACGACTCGTCGATGCCGGGCACGCCCGCGGGCACCTTGCGGTAGCGGTCGTAGTCGTCCCACGAGATCAGGTGCCGGACCTCGATGCCGCGGCGGCGGATCTCGTCGGCGACCAGGTGCGGGGTCATGACCTCGCGGAGGTTGCCCAGGTGGATGGGGCCGGAGGGGGAGAGTCCGGACGCGACGACGACAGGTTTGCCGGGTGCTCGGCGCTCCGCCTCGGCGATGACCTCGTCCGCGAAACGGGAGACCCAGTCGGTCTCGGTGCTGCTCTGAGCCACGACACGTCCTTCTATCTCGAATGCTGGCTTCAGCCATTCTCCCAGACGTCGTGGGGCGCTCCGCGGTTGTTTTATGCCGCGAACCGGATGGCGCCCGCGTGGGATACTCGGCACTTGTCGGAACAACCAATCGTGGTACCCATCCCTCCCTCACAGGAACGGCAGCTCATGGCATCGGTCCCTTCCCTCGCTTCTTCCGTCAATCAGCGCGTCGCGGACGCCCTCGTCTCCGCCCTGCCGGAGGCCGGTGCCGCTGACCCGCTGCTGCGACGAAGCGACCGGGCCGACTTCCAGGCCAACGGCATCCTCGCGCTGGCGAAGAAGGCGAAGGCCAATCCGCGTGAGCTGGCGACGACCGTGGTCGGGGGCATCCCGACGGGCGGCGAGGGCGATGTGATCCGGGAGATCGAGGTCTCGGGCCCGGGCTTCCTCAACATCACGGTCTCGGACCGGGCGATCATCGAGACGCTGGCCGCGCGCGCCGGTGACGACCGGCTGGGTGTGCCGCTGAACCCCTCCGCCGGCACGACGGTGATCGACTACGCGCAGCCGAACGTCGCCAAGGAGATGCACGTCGGGCACCTGCGCTCGGCCGTGATCGGTGCCGCGATGGTCGAGATCCTGGAGTTCACGGGCGAGAAGGTGGTCCGTCGTCATCACATCGGCGACTGGGGCACCCAGTTCGGCATGCTCATCCAGTTCCTGATCGAGCACCCGCACGAGCTGGACCACAAGGCCGCCGGTGCCGAGGCGGACATCGAGGTCTCCGGTGAGGAGGCCATGTCCAACCTGAACCGTCTCTACAAGGCCTCGCGCGCGCTCTTCGACTCCGACGAGGAGTTCAAGACGCGGGCCCGGGCCCGGGTGGTGGACCTCCAGGCGGGGGACGCGGAGACCCTCGCCATGTGGCAGCGGTTCGTCGACGAGTCGAAGATCTACTTCTACTCGGTCTTCGACAAGCTGGACATGGACATCCAGGACGCGGACGTGGTCGGCGAGTCCGGCTACAACGACATGCTGACGGAGACCTGCAAGCTGCTGGAGGACTCGGGCGTCGCCGTCCGTTCCAACGGCGCGCTGTGCGTGTTCTTCGACGAGTACAAGGGGCCGGACGGCAACCCGACCCCGCTGATCGTCCAGAAGTCGGACGGCGGCTTCGGGTACGCGGCGACCGACCTGTCGGCGATCCGCGACCGCGTGGGCGGCCTGAAGGCCAGCACCCTCATCTACGTGGTGGACGCGCGCCAGTCGCTCCACTTCAAGATGGTCTTCGAGACGGCCCGCCGCGCCGGCTGGCTGAACGAGGACGTCCAGGCGGTGCAGCTGGCCTTCGGTACGGTCCTCGGCAAGGACGGCAAGCCGTTCAAGACCCGTGAGGGCGAGACGGTGCGGCTGGTGGACCTGCTGGACGAGGCCGTGGACCGGGCGACGGCCGTCGTGCGCGAGAAGGCGGAGAAGGTCGGCCTGTCGGAGGCGGAGATCGTCGAGAACGGCCGGTTCGTCGGCATCGGCGCCGTGAAGTACGCGGACCTCTCGACCTCGGCGGCCCGTGACTACAAGTTCGACCTGGACCAGATGGTCTCGCTGAACGGCGACACCTCCGTCTACCTCCAGTACGCGTACGCCCGCATCAGGTCGATCCTGCGCAAGGCGGCCGAGGCGGGTGACCGGACGCCGGTCGCGCACCCGGAGCTGGAGCTGGCGCCGGCCGAGCGCGCGCTGGGTCTGCACCTGGACCAGTTCGGCGAGCTGATCGCCGAGGCGGCCGCCGAGCACGCCCCGCACAAGCTGGCGGCGTACCTGTACCAGCTGTCCTCGCTGTTCACGACGTTCTACGACCAGTGCCCGGTCATCAAGCCGGAGCCGGAGCTGGTCGTCGGCGAGAACCGGCTGTTCCTGTGCGACCTGACGGCGCGGACGCTCACCAAGGGCATGTCCCTGCTGGGCATCCGGACGCCCGAGCGCCTCTGACGGCTCTCGCTCCGCCGGTGTGACGAGGCGCACAGGGAACGTTCTCCCTGTGCGCCTCCTCTTTTGGGTGTCGCGGCCGTCCACTCGGCCGCACCACCGAGGGGGGAGCGCTCATGGACGAGACAGCACGGCGGCGCCGTACGGGGGTCGTGGTGGCGGCGGTCCTGGCCGCCGACGGGCTCGCGCACCTGTACTGGGCCACCGGCCTGACCTGGCCCGCCGCGAGCGAGCGGGCGCTGTCGCTGGCGGTGATCGGCCTGGAGGTGTCCTTCGCGCCGCGCGTGGTGCTGCCGCTCGCGGCGCTGACCCTGACGGCCGCCGGCGCGGTCCTGGCGCACGCCCACGGCCGCGGCGGGCGTCCCGCGCGGCTGGTGACGGGGGCCGTCGCGGGCGGGCTGGTGGTGCGGGGCCTCGCGGGGCTGGGGTGGGCGGCCGGGCTCCTCGACAGCCCGGCCGGCCCGTTCCGGGCCCTCAACCTCGCCCTGTACACGCCCGTCTGCCTCGGTCTGGGCTGGGCGGCGGCCCGGCTGGCGCGCGTCCGGTGAGCCCGGTCGCCGGGGAGGACCGCGGGATCGCCCTCGCCCGGGCGGCCCGCGCCGGGAACACCCTCGCGATGCACGATCTGCTCGACCACCTCACCCCGTACATCGCCCGGATCTGCGTCCCGATCGCGCTGGCCGACGGCCCGGACGCCACGCAGGAGGCGCTGGTCGCCGTGTTCCGGGCGCTACGGGGCCTGCGCGAGCCGGAGGCCCTGTACGGCTGGGTGCGGGCGATCGCGGTCCGCGAGGCGGTACGGGTCGCCCGGCGCGCGGCGCGGGCGGTGCCGGCCGAGCTGGCCGACGTACCGGAGCGCGGGGATCCGCAGCTGGCGGCCGACATCGGCGACGTGCTGGCCCGGCTCTCCCCGGGGCACCGGGCCGTCCTGGTCCTGCGGGACGTCGAGGGCCTGGACGAGGAGGCCGCGGCGGCCGTCCTGGGCGTTCCGGCGGGCACCGCCAAATCCCGGCTGCACCGGGCCCGTTCGAGTTTCCGGAAGGCGTGGTTCTCATGACGGCGTACGCGAGTGGCGCGGCCGCGATCGACACGGTGGCCCGGCTGCGGGTCATGGCGGCCGGGGTGCGCGGGGCGCGGGTGGTCGAGCGGGTCGTTCCGGCGCCGGTGGAGCGGGTGTGGGCGCTCATGTCCGACCTGGAGGGAGAGTTCGGGCGCTTCCAGCCGGACATGCGGCGGGTCCGCGTCGTGCGGGTGGCCGGTGACCGCGTGGAGGCGGTGGCCCGCAGCCGGTGGGGGCTGCGGGCGCGTCTGCGCGGGGTGCTGCGGCCCGGCTGGTGCTGGCTGCAGAGCCGGTTCCTGATCATCGGCATGGCGGCCGCGCCGGAGCCGGGCGGCGGCACCCGTGTGGCCCTGACGGGCGGCGTCCGCGTCCCGGGCCGCGCGGCGGTCGTCCCGCTGGGCGCGGCGGCGGAACTCGCGGAGGCGATGGCCCGCCTGGAGGCCCGTCTGGGCTGAGCCTCAGGCGTCGAACTCGGACCACACCACCTTGCCGGGGGTGCGCGCGCCGACCCCCCACCGATCGGCGAGCGCCTCGACGAGGAACAGCCCGCGGCCGTGCTCGGCCGACGTGTTCCGGCCGGAGCGCCGGGGCCGTCCGGGGCCGCTGTCGTGGACCTCGACCCGTACGACGCCCTCGAAGCGGAGCAGCCGCAGCCGGTAGCCCCGGCCGGGCGGGACGCCCTGCAGCAGGGCGTTGGTGGTCAGTTCGCTCACGCAGAGCAACAGGTCGTCCCGGCGCGATGTCACACCCCACGCGTCAAGGGTCACATCGGTGAACTCCCTGGCAGAGCGCACCGTTTGAAGACTCCGCGGGTAGAACCGGTCCCGCATCAAGGCGGGTTGAATGTTCAGATTCACCTGACGATCGTCGCCGTCCGTGACTACCGTGTTGCACTACGGCAGTCCGTACCTCCCGCCCTGTACGGGTTGGGTACGGGTACTTCGCAGGCGCAGGTGGGGAGTTCTGGTTCATGCCACCAAGGAAGAGGGCGCGGCCCAACGCAAACGCGATGAGGATGGTCGGCGAGCAGGTCGCCGTCGGCCGAGTCGCCAAGGGACTGACACAGAGGGAACTCGGGAAGGAGGTGGGGCTCCAGGAGGAGAGCATCGCCTCAATCGAACAGGGCAGGCGTTCCCTGATGCCGGACGTGGCGGAGCTGATGGACCGGGTGCTGGGTCTGCCCGGGCTGCTCACGGTCGCCGCGCACAAGATGCCGCAGATGGACGTGATACCGCCGTGGGCGGAACCGCTGATGAAGCTGGAGAAGAAGGCCCAGGCCCTGTCCTCCTACGAAAATCAGGTCATCCCGGGGCTGCTCCAGACCGAGGCCTACGCGGAGGCGGTCTTCCGCAGCCGCATCCCGATCTACACCGAGGGCGAGATCGCCGATCAGATCGCCGCCCGCATCGAGCGGCAGGCGGTGCTCCGCCGGGAAAACCCGATGCTGGCCAGCTTCGTCATCTGGGAACCGGTCCTCCGGTGCCCGCTGGGCGGCCCGGAGGTCCTCCGGGAACAGCTGCGCCACCTGCTGGCGTGCTCACGACTGCCGGGCGTCATGATCCAGGTCCTGCTCGCGAGCGACGTGACCCATCCCGCGCTGGACGGCCCGTTCGTCCTGCTGGAAACCCAGAACCACGAGCACATCGCGTATGTCGAAAGCCAACGCGGCAGCCTGGTCGTCTCCGACCTCGACGAGGTCAGCATCATGGCGATGAGGTATGCAATGCTGCGGACTCAGGCCCTCAACCCCGATGACACCAGGGACCTGTTGACCAGGCTGCTAGGAGATACATGAGCACCGAACTCAAGTGGTTCAAGTCGAGCTACAGCGGCAGCGACGGCGGCAACTGCCTGGAAGCGGCCATCGTCTGGAGGAAGTCCAGCTACAGCGGTAGTGAGGGCGGCAACTGCGTCGAAATGGCCCCCTGCACGTCGGTGGACGAGGTGCACGTGCGGGACTCGAAGGTCCCGCACGGCCCCACGCTCACCCTCTCGCCCTCAACCTGGGCGGGTCTGACTCACTGGGTCAGCGGATAGGAGTTCCTGCCCGAGGCGTCGTCGATCTCGGCGTGCGCCTTCTGCAAGAGCTGCGACGCGAGATCCATCAGCGCCCGCGATCCCGCGATCTCCTCGCCGACCCGCAGCTGCTCCGGGTCGGTGGGGTGGCGCATGGCATAGCCGCGCGCCCTCATCTCGGAGCCGTCCCCGAGTCTGACCAGGGCAGCCGCGCTCGTGCGGTTGCCCTCCTCGGTGAATTCCAGCTCCACATGCCACCCGACCAGCGTCGGCATGGTGGATCACCTCCAGAGGTCGACCTCCATCCCTCCAGGGTGCTCCCGGCATGCGGCAGGGGCCAGTCGGCGGAACCCGTGGCCCGACGCGGTCAGCGCTCCCGGCGGAGCCAGCCCGCGACCTCGGTCGCCCAGTAGGTGAGGATCGTGTCCGCGCCCGCCCGCTTGATGCCGAGGAGGCTCTCCAGGATGGCGCGGTCGCGGTCGATCCAGCCCTTCTCGGCCGCCGCCTCGATCATCGCGAACTCGCCGCTGATCTGGTAGGCGGACACCGGTACGTCCACGGCCTGCGCGACCCGGTGGAGGATGTCCAGGTAGGGGCCGGCGGGCTTGACCATCACCATGTCGGCGCCCTCGTCCAGGTCCAGCGCCAGCTCCCGCAGGGACTCGCGGGCGTTCGCCGGGTCCTGCTGGTACGTCTTGCGGTCGCCCTGGAGCGAGGAGCCGACGGCCTCGCGGAAGGGGCCGTAGAAGGCGGAGGAGTACTTCGCGGTGTACGCGAGGATCGAGACGTCCTCGTGGCCGGTCTCGTCGAGGGCGTCGCGGATGACGCCGACCTGGCCGTCCATCATGCCGCTGGGGCCGACCACGTGGACGCCCGCGTCCGCCTGGACCTGGGCCATCTCCGCGTAGCGCTCCAGCGTGGCGTCGTTGTCGACGCGGCCGTTCTCGTCCAGGACGCCGCAGTGGCCGTGGTCGGTGTACTCGTCCAGGCACAGGTCCGACATGATGACGAGGTCGTCGCCGACCTCGGCCCTCACGTCGCGGATCGCGAGCTGGAGGATGCCGTCCGGCTCGGTGCCCGCCGTGCCCAGCGCGTCCTTGTTCTCGTCGGCCGGGACGCCGAAGAGCATGATGCCGGAGACGCCCGCCTCCACCGCCTCCACGGCGGCCTTCCGCAGCGTGTCCCGGGTGTGCTGGACCACGCCCGGCATCGCGGAGATGGCGGCGGGCTCGCTGATGCCCTCGCGCACGAACGCGGGGAGGATCAGGTCCGAGGGGTGCAGCCGGGTCTCCGCGACCATGCGCCGCATCGCCGGGGTGGTCCGCAGCCGGCGGGGCCGGGAGCCGGGGAAGGATCCGTACGCGCTCATACTCAGTCGCCTCTTCGAGCTTCGAGAACAGTCGGGAACCAGCGTAGGCCGTGTCCGGCGGGCCCCCGGCACGGGTCAGGGCCCGGACGCGCGGTGCGTCCGGGCCCTGATCAACTCCTGCCCACCGCTCAGGTGGTGCGGCGCCGGCGGGCGCCGGGGCGGCGCTCGCTCGGCCGGAACACCGTCTCGCCGGCCTCCTTGGCCGCCTCGCGGCGGGCCGCGCCGTACTCGGCCAGGGCCTCGGCCAGCTTGCCGACGCTCGGCTCGGGCGACAGGACGTCCACGCGCAGGCCGTGCTCCTCCGCCGTCTTCGCGGTCGCCGGGCCGATGCAGGCGATCACGGTGACGTTGTGCGGCTTGCCGGCGATGCCGACGAGGTTGCGCACGGTGGAGGACGAGGTGAAGAGAACGGCGTCGAAGCCGCCGCCCTTGATGGCCTCGCGGGTGTCCGCCGGCGGCGGAGAGGCGCGCACGGTGCGGTAGGCCGTGACGTCGTCGACCTCCCAGCCGAGCTCTATCAGGCCCGCGACCAGCGTCTCGGTCGCGATGTCGGCGCGCGGCAGGAAGACGCGGTCGATCGGGTCGAAGACCGGGTCGTAGGGCGGCCAGTCCTCCAGCAGCCCGGCGGCGGACTGCTCGCCGCTCGGCACCAGGTCCGGCTTGACGCCGAACTCGACGAGCGCGGCGGCGGTCTGCTCGCCCACGGCGGCGACCTTGATCCCGGCGAAGGCGCGGGCGTCGAGCCCGTACTCCTCGAACTTCTCGCGGACGGCCTTCACGGCGTTGACCGAGGTGAAGGCGATCCACTCGTAGCGTCCGGTGACGAGCCCCTTGACGGCCCGCTCCATCTGCTGCGGGGTGCGCGGCGGCTCCACGGCGATGGTCGGCACCTCGTGCGGCACCGCGCCGTACGAACGGAGCTGGTCGGAGAGCGAAGCGGCCTGCTCCTTGGTGCGCGGCACGAGCACCCGCCAGCCGAACAGCGGCTTCGACTCGAACCAGGCCAGCTCCTCGCGGCGCGCGGTGGCGCCGTGCTCACCGACCACGGCTATGACCGGGCGGGCGCCCTCGGGCGAGGGGAGGACCTTGCCCTGCTTGAACACCGTGGCGATGGTGCCGAGGGTCGCGCTCCAGGTGCGCTGGCGGGTCGTGGTGCCGCCCACGGTCACCGTCAGCTGGGTGTCGGGCTTGCGCCCGGCGCTGACCAGCTCGGCGGCGGCCGCCGACACCGTCTCCAGCGTCGCGGAGACGACGAGGACGCCGTCGCTGGCGCCGACCTCGCTCCAGCAGCGCGCCGAGGCGGTGCGGGCGTCGACGAAGCGGACGTCCGCGCCCTGTTCGCCGCGGAGCGGGACACCCGCGTAGGCGGGCACGCCGACGGCGGTCGCGACGCCGGGGACCACCTCGAAGGGGATGCCCGCGGTGGCGCAGGCGAGCATCTCCTGGGCCGCGTTGCCGTCGAGTCCGGGGTCTCCGGTGACGGCACGCACGACCCGCCTGCCGGAGCGCGCGGCCTCCATGACAAGATTGGCCGCGTCCCGGATCGCCGGGATACCGGCGGCTGCTGACGCTTCGTCAGCGATCGTCAGCTGCGGCGTGTCGACACCCGCGCGCGCATGCGTACGTACGACATCGAGCACCTCGGGCTCCGCGATCAGTACGTCCGCGGCCGTGAGCGCCTCGACGGCGCGCAGCGTGAGCAGACCCGGGTCGCCGGGGCCGGCACCGAGGAAGGTGACGTGTCCCTGGGCGGCGACGGCCGGAAGGGCGGAGGTGGTCGGACGTGAGGGGTTCAAAGCGATCGCTCCCCCATAAGACCGGCCGCGCCCTTGGCCAGCATCTCGTCCGCGAGTTCGCGGCCGAGCGCCATGGCGTCGTCGTACGACTGGGGCACGGGACCGGTGGTGGACAGCTGCACGAGCGTCGTGCCGTCGAGGGTGCCGACGACGCCGCGCAGGCGCATTTCATTGACAATCTGCCCGTCGGCCAGGAGGTCGGCGAGCGCGCCCACGGGGGCGCTGCAGCCGGCCTCCAGGGCGGCGAGCAGGGAACGCTCGGCGGTCACGGCGGCCCGGGTGTGCGGGTCGTCGAGTTCGGCGAGCGCGGCGATGAGCTCCGCGTCGGACGCGAGGCACTCCACGGCCAGGGCGCCCTGGCCGGGAGCCGGCAGCACACTGTCCACGGACAGGAAGTCGGTCGCCTCATCACTGCGGCCGATCCGGTTGAGGCCGGCGGCCGCGAGGACGACGGCGTCGAGCTCGCCGTTCCGTACGAAGCCGATCCGGGTGTCGACGTTGCCGCGGATGGCGACCGTCTCGATGCGCTTGCCGAGGGCGCGCGCGGCGTGGTTGAGCTGCGCCATGCGGCGCGGCGAACCGGTTCCGACGCGGGCGCCGTCGGGCAGCTGCTCGAAGGTCAGGCCGTCGCGGGCGACGAGCGCGTCGCGCGGGTCCTCGCGGGGCGGCATGGCCGCGATCACGAGGTCGTCGGGCTGGGTGGTCGGCAGGTCCTTCAGCGAGTGCACGGCGAAGTCGATCTCGCCGCGCAGCAGGGCGTCGCGCAGCGCCGTCACGAAGA
This sequence comes from Streptomyces goshikiensis, assembly GCF_014650555.1. Classification (GTDB taxonomy): domain Bacteria; phylum Actinomycetota; class Actinomycetes; order Streptomycetales; family Streptomycetaceae; genus Streptomyces; species Streptomyces goshikiensis. The sequence continues at coordinate 1,167,820 of NZ_BMVE01000001.1, forward strand.
CGCCGGTGCCGCCGATCTGCGCGAGGTGCTCACGGGAGACGTCCCCGTACGTCGTGATCTCCACGAGCTCTACGGGGCGGCCGGTGATGGCCCGGACCGCGTCGGCGACATGGCCGGACTGGGACATGGCCAGCTTGCTGCGCCGCGTGCCGAGCCGCAGGGGCTGGTCGAGACGTGGATTCATGATGCCCGTCCTGAGTCGTCGTTCTGGTCTGCCGCGTCGGCCCGGCTGACGGAGGCCACCGTCTGCGGGTCGAGGTCGAAGAGTTCGCGCAGCGCCTCGGCGTACCCGGCGCCGCCGGGCTCGCTCGCGAGCTGCTTCACGCGCACGGTCGGCGCGTGGAGGAGTTTGTCCACGACGCGCCGCACGGTCTGAGTCACCTCGGCGCGCTGGCGCTCGTCGAGGTCGGGGACCCGGCCGTCGAGCCGGGCCACTTCCATGGCCACGACCTCGGCGGCCATGGCCCGCAGGGCCACGACGGTGGGCGTGATGTGCGCGGCCCGCTGCGCGGCGCCGAAGGCGGCCACTTCCTCGGTGACTATCCCACGTACGGCGTCCACATCGGCAGCCATGGGCGCGTCGGCGGAGGCCTCGGCGAGCGACTCGATGTCCACGAGCCGTACTCCGGGGATGCGGTGTACGGCGGCGTCGATGTCGCGGGGCATGGCCAGGTCGAGGAGGGCGAGCCGGACGGCGACGCCGTCGACCTGCGCCCGCACCCCGCGCCGGGGCTGGCGCTGCGCGGCGGCCTCGCCCTGGTCGGCCCAGGTGCCGTGCAGCTCCAGCGAACTGGCGTCCACTCCGGCGATCGCGGCCCGCCCGTCGCCGACGGGACAGCCGTCGCCCTCGGGCACGGCGGCCAGCACCCTCACGGCCCCGGCGTCGGCGAGCCGCCGCCGCCCGCCATCGGCGGCGGCCACGAGCCGCGCGACGACTCCGGCGTCGACCCCATCCAGCCCCGTCGGCGTCTGAGGCGCGGGGTCCGGGGCCGAGCCCCGGTCGTCCGGCCCCGCCGACGTGTGCGCGGCCGAGCCCCGGGACACGGCCGCGGCCACGTCGTCCGCGGTCAGCACGAGCCCGGTCGCACCGGTGCAGGAGACGACCACGTCAACACGTGTCAGCTCATCGGCGGCAGCCGACATGGCGACGGCCCGCGCCGCCACCCCGGTGCCCGAGGCAACCAGAATCTCGGCGAGCCGCTCCGCCCGCTCGGCGGTCCGGTTCGCCACCGCGATCTCGGCGAAGCCGACCCGCGCCAGGGTCGCCGCCGCCAGCGAGGACATCGACCCGGCTCCGAGCACCAGCGCCCGCTTGCCGACGGCCCACTCCCGCACCGGCAGGTGCACGGCCAGCTGCTCCAGGCCGAACGTGACCAGCGACTGCCCGGCCCGGTCGATCCCGGTCTCGGAGTGCGCCCGCTTGCCCACCCGCAGCGCCTGCTGGAACAGGTCGTTGATCAGCCGCCCGGCGGTGTGGAGCTCCTGCCCCAGCGCCAGCGCGTCCTTGATCTGACCGAGGATCTGGCCCTCGCCGACCACCATCGAGTCCAGCCCGCACGCCACCGAGAACAGGTGGTGCACCGCCCGGTCCTCGTAGTGCACGTACAGGTACGGAGTGAGCTCCTCCAGAGCCACCCCGCTGTGCTGCGCGAGCAGCGTCGACAGCTCGGACACGCCCGCGTGGAACTTGTCCACGTCGGCGTAGAGCTCGATCCGGTTGCACGTGGCGAGCACCGTCGCCTCGGCCGCGGGCTCCGCGGCCAGCGTGTCGTGCAGCAGCTTCGCCTTGGCGTCGGCGTTCAGGGAGGCCCGCTCCAGCACGCTGACCGGCGCGCTGCGATGGCTCAGCCCCACGACGAGCAGACTCATGCCGGCATCACCGCCGGGACGTCACCGTCGGGGCCGCCCTTGCGCGCGGCGGCAGCGGCGGCGCGGCCGGCCGGCGGCATCAGGGCGGCGGCCGGGGCCGCACCCGTCCCGGCTCCGGCCCCGTCGGGGGCGCCGGCGCCCGCGTCGGGGGCCCCGTCGGCGTCGGCGTCGGCGGAACCGGCGGCCGCCGCTTCCTCGCCCGCCTTGCGCTGCTCATGGAAGGCCAGGATCTGGAGCTCGATCGACAGGTCGACCTTGCGCACGTCCACGCCGTCGGGCACGGACAGCACGGTCGGCGCGAAGTTCAGGATGGAGGTGACGCCCGCCGCGATCAGCCGCTCGCTGACCTGCTGGGCCGCGCCCGCGGGGGTCGCGATCACGCCGATCGAGACGCCGTTCTCCGAGATGATCTTCTCCAGATCATCGGTGTGCTGCACGGGCATGCCGGCGACCGGCTTCCCGGCCATCGCCGGATCGGCGTCGATGAGCGCCGCGACGCGGAATCCGCGCGCGGAGAAGCCGCCGTAGTTGGCGAGGGCCGCGCCGAGGTTGCCGATGCCGACGATGACGACGGGCCAGTCCTGGGTCAGGCCCAGTTCGCGGGAGATCTGGTAGACGAGGTACTCGACGTCGTAGCCGACGCCGCGCGTCCCGTAGGAACCGAGGTAGGAGAAGTCCTTGCGCAGCTTCGCGGAGTTGACTCCGGCGGCGGCCGCGAGCTCCTCGGAGGACACCGTGGGCACCGATCGCTCGGAGAGCGCGGTGAGGGCGCGCAGGTACAGCGGAAGCCGGGCGACCGTGGCCTCGGGGATACCTCGGCTGCGGGTCGCCGGTCGGTGAGTTCGGCCAGTTGCCACGATGCTCCTGCGGGATGAGCGGGGCTGCAGGCGGTCACTTGTCCCAAGACCGCCCCGTCGGAAGCAGGCTATGTCTTTGTGAACGCGTGCACAAAGATTGTGTCCGCTTTGTCCGAGCAAAGTGACCGGGGTCACGCGACCCGGGCGCGCGGGGGCGGAACCGGGAACGGGCCGAACCCGTTCAAATCCGGATGGGGGCAAAACCGTACACACTCCTCATCGATACGCCCCCGAGTCCCCATAAATCGCCCATGATGGTAACCGCCCGCGCGGTCAGGCTCCCAATGCCCGGCGCAGGCGCTCAGGGTTCACCCGCCAGAAGGTGTGCTGTTCACCATCGACCAGGACCACCGGGATCTGTTCCCAGTGCAGCCGGTAGAGCTCCTCGTCCTCGGAGATGTCCTTCTTCTCCCACCGCGCGCCCGTCTCGGCGCACACCTTCTCGATCACTTCCTGGGCGTCATCGCACAGATGGCACCCCGGCTTCCCGATGAGCGTGACCACCCGCTCCTCGGGGCGCTTCTTTTCCTTACGACGCAGCAAAGGGCTCATGGCCCCCATTCTCCCGCGCCGTCCGTAACACCCCCGCCCCGCAGAGTTCACGCCTCCGCATCCCATCGGTTCGGGAACTCCCGAACACAGTGGCTATGCTCGCGTCATGGCCGCTCTGGGATGGCTCACCCCCCGTAGGCGCTCCGCGACAGCGCGGAGCGTGCTGGCAGGCGAGGCCTCGGCCGAGGCCGCCCGCAAGTCCGCTCTGACCGGTGCGCCGGATCCGGAAATCGACGAGGACGACGAGAACGTCCAGGTCAACACGGCGCAGGCGGAGCCCGAACCGGCCGCCGAGGCCGCCCCTGACCCCTTCCCCGTCGCCGGGGACGATCTGGCCGCCGCCTTCTTCGACCTCGACAACACCGTCATGCAGGGCGCCGCGATTTTCCACTTCGGACGCGGCCTCTACAAGCGCGAGTTCTTCCAGCGGCGCGAGCTCGCCCGCTTCGCCTGGCAGCAGGCCTGGTTCCGGTTGGCCGGAGTCGAGGACCCCGAGCACATGCAGGACGCCCGCGACAGCGCCCTGTCCATCGTCAAGGGCCACCGGGTCTGTGAACTCATGGCCATCGGCGAGGAGATCTACGACGAGTACATGGCCGAGCGGATCTGGCCGGGCACCCGCGCCCTGGCCCAGGCCCACCTCGACGCCGGCCAGAAGGTGTGGCTGGTGACGGCCGCCCCCGTCGAGACCGCCACGATCATCGCCCGCCGCCTCGGCCTGACCGGGGCCCTGGGCACCGTCGCCGAGTCCGTGGACGGCGTCTACACCGGCCGGCTCGTCGGCGAACCGCTGCACGGCCCCGCGAAGGCGGAGGCCGTCCGCGCGCTGGCCGCCGCCGAGGGCCTCGATCTCGAACGCTGCGCCGCCTACAGCGATTCGCACAACGACATCCCGATGCTGTCGCTCGTCGGACACCCGTACGCGATCAATCCCGACACAAAACTGCGCAAGCATGCCAGGGCCAACGACTGGCGGCTGCGCGACTACCGGACCGGCCGCAAGGCCGTGAAGGTCGGCGTCCCGGCGGCCGCCGGCGTCGGCGCGATCGCGGGCGGCGCCGCCGCCGCCATCGCCCTGCACCGCCGCCGCAAGTAACCCCGCGGGCCCCGCCCTCAGGCCGCCGCCTGCGCCGGAGCCCCGCGCGCCCCGCGGCCCGCTCCCGGGCGCCTCCCGGCCCGCCGCCCCGGCGGCGATCTCCCCACCTCCGCCCGCGCCTTCGGCGCGGCGCTCCGGCATGCCCCACTCGGTCGCGAGCCACCTTGGAAGCGTCCATTCCGCGCATCCAACCGATCAAGAACCGATCACCAATTGCGTCTGAATATGCCCTCGACACGCAACAGAAGTGTCGGAAGCGGTGATTTGAGCAACTGGGTGTAGCACTGCCTGTACGAAGCGTTATTCTCCTCAAACGCATGCCACCGGCCATCTGTCGCCACGACGGGTGAACGGTCCCGCACTGCACGTGATGGAAGCTCTGCCTCTGGGAGTCCCGTGTACCCACCTGTCGGGGTTGACGCCTCGGGCCTGGCTACGCTGCGCGCGACGGTCCTCGACCACCTGCGCGGCTTCGTCCCCACCGCGTACGCCGTCCCCGCCCTCGCCGCCGCGGTCCCTGCCGGCCTCGGCCCGGCCGGTCCCTGCTATGCCCTGACGGATGGCGGAGCGACCGTGGGCAGACGCGGTCGCTCCGCCGGCAACGCGGGCGGCGGTGCCACCGGCACGAGCGCCCCCACCGCCCGCCGCCCCACCGCGGACAGCGACCAGGCCCGCATGATGGACCTGGTCGAACGCGCCCAGGCCGGAGAGGCGGATGCCTTCGGCCGGCTCTACGACCAGTACAGCGACACCGTCTACCGGTACATCTACTACCGCGTGGGCGGCAAGGCGACCGCGGAGGACCTCACCAGCGAGACGTTCCTGCGCGCCCTGCGCCGCATCTCCACCTTCACCTGGCAGGGCCGGGACTTCGGCGCCTGGCTCGTGACGATCGCGCGCAACCTGGTCGCGGACCACTTCAAGTCGAGCCGCTTCCGCCTGGAAGTGACGACCGGCGAAATGCTGGACGCCAACGAGGTGGAACGGTCCCCCGAGGACTCCGTCCTGGAGTCCCTCTCCAACGCGGCCCTGCTGGAGGCCGTACGGAAACTCAACCCTCAGCAGCAGGAGTGCGTGACCCTGCGCTTCCTCCAGGGCCTCTCGGTCGCCGAGACCGCCCGCGTGATGGGGAAGAACGAGGGCGCCATCAAGACGCTCCAGTACCGGGCGGTGCGCACCCTGGCCCGCCTGCTCCCCGACGACGCGCGCTGACGGGGACGACGCGCGCCGACGGGTGGCGCTCCCGCGCCGAAGCCCACACCCATGCCTACACGACAAAACGACCTGACTCTGATGACGCTGTGGTCCGATCATCCTTCGTCCGTAACCCAAGTGCCGCGCCGCTCGTTGTGCGGAATGCAGGCTCCCTGTGGACACGCCCTGCCCGAAGCCGCTCACCCGAAAGTGTGGATGTGCTCAAGGAAGGCAACCTTCCGGACACCTTGGGGAGTCGATCGTCATGACGAGAGGAGGTGCCGCCAGTGATCGCGAACGTGACTCCGCACCGGCGGGCGAACGCCTTCGCCCAGGCCCTGGAGGATCGGAACCCATCCGATCCTTCGGAACCGGACCCGGCGGCCGAGCAGTCCGAGGCACCTGCCGAACCTGCTGACCACAACCGGTTGTTGGCCCTGGCGAGCGTGCTCGGCGAACGAATGCCGCGCCCGGAGCTGGACCCCGAGGTCAAAGTGGTGCAGCGAGCCCAGCTCGTTGCCGCCATGGAGGCCATGGTGATGGAGGAGAGGGCCGGGGGCGGTGCCGCCCCGGACCCTCTGGTGCCCGAGCAGCGGACCGGCCGCGGCGCCCACCGGGCGACCTCGCTCCGGAAATTGCGGCCCCGCTCCCGCTGGTCCAAGGGCATCGCAGCGGGCGGCCTCACGGTCGGTGTGGCCGCGGGGGCTTTCAGCGGAGTGGCCGCTGCCAGTACGGACGCCCTGCCGGGTGACTCCCTGTACCCCGTCAAGCGGGGCATGGAGGATCTCAAGCTCGGGATGGCCGACGACGATTCGGACCGGGGCGAGCTCTACCTCGACCAGGCCTCGCACCGTCTGTCGGAAGCCCGCAGGCTGATGGAGCGCGGCCGTACGGGCGTCCTGGACCACGAGTCCCTGGGCGAGATCCGCCGAGCGCTGGCGGGCATGAGACACGACGCCTCGGAGGGCCACCGGCTCCTCCAGGCGGCGTACGAGCGGGACGGCTCGCTGGGCCCGATCCAGACGCTGTCCTCTTTCTCCCGCTCGCACCGCGACGCGTGGGGCAGGCTCCGCGAGAAGCTCCCGCCGCAGCTGGGTGACGTGGGCGGAGAGGTCGAGTCGGTCTTCCAGGCCATAGACGAGGACGTGGCGCCGCTGCAGAGCATGCTCCCCAAGCCACCGGAGCAGCCCCGCGGCGGAACCGGGGCGACCTCGGCCAAGCCGAGCGCGCCCGCCGGGAAGCAGCAGCCCGCCGCCTCCCCCGGCACCCCGTCGGCCGGCGGACACCCCGCCAGCCCGGCGGCGCCGTCGGGGAGCACCACCAGCAAGCCCCCGGCCTCCGGCGGCCTCCTGGGCGGTACGGGTGACCTCCTGAACCCGCCCGGGGGTCACTCCCCCGTTCCCTCGGCGGCCACCCCGGAGCTCCCCAAGCCGGACATCACGCTCCCGCCCCTGCTCCCGGGTCTCCTCCCGGGCCTGGGCCTGAGCGCGGAGGACGCGGCGGAGTAGCCCGGCACCCGAACGCCGGCGAGGCTGGATCATCCCGCCTCGCCGGCGTTCGTGGCGCCCGGCCGGAAGGCGTCCGGTCAGAAGAAGACCGACCGCCGCTGCACGAGCAGCCGGTACAGGGTGTGCTGGATCTGCTCCCGCACCTGGTCGGTGAGGTTGAACATCAGCATCGGATCCTCCGCCGCCTCCGGCGGATACCCGTCCGTGGGGATCGGCTCCCCGAACTGGATCGTCCACTTCGTCGGCAGCGGCACCGCCCCGAGCGGCCCCAGCCAGGGGAACGTCGGCGTGATCGGGAAGTACGGGATCCCCAGCAGCCGCGCGAGCGTCTTCGCGTTGCCGACCATCGGGTAGATCTCCTCCGCCCCCACGATCGAGCACGGCACGATCGGCGTCCCCGCCCGCAGCGCCGTCGACACGAAGCCGCCCCGCCCGAACCGCTGGAGCTTGTACCGGTCTCCGAACGGCTTCCCTATCCCCTTGAAGCCCTCCGGCATGACACCGACCAGCTCCCCGGCCTCCAGCAGCCGCTGCGCGTCCTCCGCGCACGCCAGGGTGTGCCCGGCCTTGCGCGCCAGCTCGTTGACCACCGGCAGCATGAACACCAGGTCCGCCGCCAGCAGCCGAAGGTGGCGCCGCGCCGGATGGTGGTCGTGCACCGCGACCTGCATCATCAGGCCGTCCAGGGGCAGCGTCCCCGAGTGGTTCGCCACGATCAGCGCCCCACCCTCCTTCGGGATGTTCTCGACGCCCTTGACCTCGACCCGGAAGTACTTGTCGTACAGCGGCCGCAGCAGGGACATCAGGACCTGGTCCGTCAGTTCCTCGTCGTAGCCGAAGTCGTCGACCTCGTAGTCCCCGGTGACCCGCCGCCGCAGGAACGCCAGCCCGCCGGCGATCCGCCGGTCCCAGCTGCCGCCGCCCGGCCCGGTGCCCGCCTCCGCGCCCGGCGCGGGCAGCGGGGCCACCGCCTCCGGCTCCGTCGCCGCGGCGACCCGCACCCGGCGCGGCGGGCGCCTCCTCGGCCGGTCCTCGTCGAACGGAATGACCTTGGCGTCCGCCACTATCGCTGCGCTCCCTCAACCGTAGGCCCGGCACTCGTCAGATCCGCGTTCAGCATCCCCGCCACCCGGTCCACCGCCCGCCCCGCCCGCTCCGGCGGCAGCAGCCCGTTCCCCCGGCTCCGGGCGAAGTCGAGGAAGGTCTCGGCGGTGGTGTACATCGGCTTGAACCCCAGGGTGTCCCGCATCTGGGTGGTCTCCACGACCCGCCCATGGGTCAGCAGCCTGATCTGCTCGGGCGAGAAGTCCGTGACCCCCACCGTCCGCAGCGCGGCCCCCACCCATGTCACCGCGGGCAGCAGCAGCGGCACCGTGGGCCGCCCCAGCCGCCGCGAGCACTGCGACAGCAGCATCACGCCGTCGCCCGCGATGTTGAAGGTACCGCTGTTGAGCGTCCCGCGCCGGGGCTCGCGCGCCGCCAGCCCCAGGACGTCCAGTACGTCGTCCTCGTGGACGAACTGGAGCCGCGGGTCGTAACCCAGCACCGTCGGCATCACCGGCATCGAGAAGTACTCGGCGAGCGCCGAGTCGGCGTAGGGGCCCAGGATGTTCGCGAAGCGCAGCACGCACACCGCCACATCGGGCCGCCGGCGCGCGAAGCCCCGTACGTAGCCCTCGACCTCGGCGGCGTCCTTGGCGAACCCGCCCGACGGCAGCGATTTGGGCTGGGTGCTCTCGGTGAAGACGGCGGGGTCCCGCGAGGTGCCCCCGTACACGCTGGTACTGGACTTCACCACGAGCCGGCGCACCGTCGGGGACTTCTGGCAGGCCCCGAGGAGCTGCATCGTCCCGATGACGTTTGTTTCCTTGACGGCGCTGCGGCCGGCGCCCGGCACCGCCGTGCCTCCGGTGACCGCCAGATGGACCACCGTGTCCACGGCGTGCTCGGCGAGCACGCGGACGATCGCCGACTGCCTGATGTCCGTACGGACGAACTCGGCCGATCCGAGCCGGTGTGTCGGGGTCACCGCGTCCACCGCGATCACCCGCTCCACATCCGGGTCGCGCTGGATACGGCGCACGAAGCGGCCTCCCAGCTGCCGGGCAGCCCCGGTGACGAGCACGACCTTCCCCACGAGTTCAGCGCCTCCCTCGAAGAAGTCCCCCGGTTACACCGCAGCCCCTCCACCAGGATGGTGGAGGGGCTGCGGAGAACACGTACAGCTGCCGTTTACTTCTTGTTACGGCGCTGGACGCGGGTGCGCTTGAGCAGCTTGCGGTGCTTCTTCTTAGCCATCCGCTTGCGCCGCTTCTTGATAACAGAGCCCACGACTACCCTCGCTCACTTCTCTTCACTCGGTGCGGGGCGTCTGGGCCCACACGACCTACGTCGGCCTAGCCTACCCGCCCGAGCTCTGAGCTTGTAATCCGAGGGCGATCGCGGGGACCCGAGGCGTCCCCCTCAGGCCGACTCCACCCCCACATAGGACTCTCGAAGGTACTCGTGGACCGCGTTTTCGGGGACCCGGAAGGACCGGCCCACCCGGATTGCGGGCAGATGACCGTTGTGCACCAGGCGGTACACGGTCATCTTCGACACTCGCATCACCGAGGCGACCTCCGCCACGGTCAGGAACTGAACCTCACTGAGAGGCCTCTCGCCAGCAGCCATGACACACCTTGACCTTCCGCGCATGACGGGCACCGGCTTCCCCTCCGGTTACTCCTCGTCGTCGCACGCTCACTCCCCAGAGTAGGGGCGTGTGATACGAGTGGGGAAGAGGAGCTACAGCCACTCCTGACCCGGCGGAAGACTGGCTCGATGGAGTACCCAGCGCAAGAGCGGTCGGTAGTAGTCCGAGCGCACCGCGTCATCAAGCGGAACCGCCACCGAGACGCGCCCCTCGGCCTCCCCGACGAACAGCGCAGGATCATCCGTGTCCGCCAGCCCGATGGCGTCCACACCGAGCTGACCTGCACCGCAGACCCATCCGTGATCTCCGACCACCAGCTCCGGCAGCGGCCCGCCGGCCTCCGCCAGCGCCCCGAGCGCGATCCGAACCGGCAGCGGCGAATGGGTGTGCGCGCCGGTCGCACTCCCCGGCTCCCGCACGCCGGGTTCTCGCACCAGTGCGACCCCCCGTACGTAATCGATGCGGTGCGGGCGTACGCCGAACCGGGTCGCCATGTCGACACCGACCCCCTGCGCCGGGGTGAGGACAACACAGCCCGCCGCCGACAGCGCCTGCGCCAAACTGACGTAGAACCCCAGGAGCCGGTGCGGATGCCCCGTCCCGAACAGCAGGGGCGACCGCGCCAGGACCGCCTCCCGCAGCCGTTCCGCGAACGCCTCCAGGGCCGCGACCGTCCGCTCCGGATCGATCACGTCCGGGCCGCTGACGTGCGAAGGGTCCGCGGAGACCCCGCATTTGTCCGCCATCAGCCGCAGTAAGTCACCCTCGCCCCAGCGCCACTCGGGATCCAGCCCCAGCAGCACCCGGGGATCGCGCGCCGCGAACAGGCGGTAACTGCGCAGGCTCTCCTCCCGCGAGGTCGCCACGGGCCCGGCCAACCGGGCGGCCAGCAGATGCGCGCGCAGCGCTGCGGTGCTCAACATCCGTCCGATGCTGCCGCACCGCATCCGGCGGATCCTCAATTCCGGCGAACAGCCCCACAGTTGGCGTAACGATGCGGCAGCGCGCTACGTGAGCAGGCCGCGCAGCGGGAACACCGCCCGCCGGGTCGCGAGAACGGCCTGATCCGTCCGGTCCGCCGGGTCGTATCCCGCCTCCCAGTCCCGCCACACGGGATTGCGCCCGTCCGTCATCCGGGCCGGCGCGGGCTGCCGGGTCCGCGCGTACACCTCGTCCCGCCACGCGTCCGGCACCGTCGCCGCCGGATCCACCGGCCGGTGCGCCGCGATCCCCACCAGATGCGTCCACGAGCGCGGTACGACGTCCACCACCGAGTAGCCGCCGCCGCCCAGCGCCAGCCAGCGCCCGCCCGCGTGCTCGTGCGCCAGCCGGTGACAGGCCTCCTGGACGGCCCGCTGGGCGTCCAGCGACACCGCCAGGTGGGCCAGCGGGTCCTCGAAGTGCGTATCGGCCCCGTGCTGCGTCACCAGCACCTGCGGCCGGAAGTCCGCCAGCAGCTCCGGCACCGTCGCGTGGAACGCCCGCAGCCACCCCTCGTCGCCGGTCCCGGCGGGCAGCGCCACGTTCACCGCGGAGCCCTCGGCCGCCGGACCGCCCGTCTCCTCGGGCCAGCCCGTCTGCGGGAACAGCGTCCGGGGGTGCTCGTGCAGGGAGACCGTCAGCACCCGCGGGTCGTCCCAGAACGCCGCCTGCACCCCGTCACCGTGGTGCACGTCCACATCCACGTACGCGACCCGCTCGGCCCCCAGCTCCAGCAGCCGCGCGATCGCGAGCGCCGCGTCGTTGTACACGCAGAACCCCGCCGCGCCCCCGGGCATCGCGTGGTGCAGCCCGCCCGCGAAGTTCACCGCGTGCTCGGCCTCCCCGTGCCAGAGCGCCTCCGCGCCCGCCACCGACTGCCCCGCGATCAGCGCGGACGCCTCGTGCATGCCGTGGAACGCCGGATCGTCCATGGTGCCGAGCCCGTACGAACCGTCGGCCACCCCGGGATCCGCCGACACCTCCCGCACGGCCGCCACGTAGTCCTCGCGGTGGACGAGCCGCAGCGTCGACTCCCCCGCCTCCGGAGCCGCCCGCACCTCCATCTCCCGGTCCAGCCCGAAGGCGCGCACCAGGCCCATGGTCAGCGCCAGGCGCACCGGGTCCATCGGATGGCTCGGCCCGAAGTCATACCTCGTTACCGCCTCGTCCCACATCAACAGCCCGGTCACCGGCTCGCCGCTCATGCCGGACACCGTATCGGGCGCCCTGCGCACCGAACGAGCGGGCGTACAGGAGCGTCACCAGCACCAGTCCCATCGGCACGAGCATCGCGCCCCGGTAGCTCCAGGCGTCCCCGATGCCGCCGACGAGCGGCGACCCGATCAGGAACCCGACGTAGTTGAAGATGTTCAGCCGCGCGATCGCCGTGTCCGAGGCACCGGGGAAGAGCCGGCCGGCCGCCGCGAAGGTCTGCGGCACGATCACGCACAGCCCGATCCCCAGCAGCGTGAACCCGAGCATCCCCACCCACGCCCCGGGCGCGGCGGCCACCACCGCGAACCCGCCCGCGGCGACCACCGTCCCGGCCCGCACCACCGCGACCGCGCCGAACCGCCGCACGCCCACGTCACCGGCGGCCCGCCCGATCAGCGTCGTCACCATGTACACGTTGTAGGGGACCGTCGCCAGCTGCTCCGAGCCCCCCAGCACGTCCTGGAGGTACTTGGCGCTCCAGTTCGAGACCGTCGAGTCCCCGATGTACGCGCACGCCATCACCAGGCACAGCGGCAGCAGCAGCTTGAACCCGCCGGCGCCCAGCCCCTTCTCGGGGACCACTTCCGCCCCGCCCTGGTGGCCGACGTAGAACCGGCTCCCGTAGAACACCAGCGGCAGCAGCACCGCCACCGCCGGGAAGTACCCCGTGAGCAGCGACAGGTGCCAGTGCGCCCCCGCCCAGGCCGCGGACGCCCCGACGATCCCGCCGAGGCTGTACGCGGCGTGGAAGCCCAGCATGATGCTGCGCCCGTACGCCCGCTGGAGACTGACGCCGAGCATGTTCATGGACGCGTCCAGCGCGCCCACCGACAGCCCGAACGCCGCCAGGGCCACCGCCACGTGCCACAGCTGGGTACCGGCCCCGACGCCCAGCAGCGAGAGCAGCACCAGCGGCTGGGCCCACCGCAGTACGAGGGCGGGCGGGACCCGCTTCACCAGGTGCTCGGTGGCCACGCTCGCGACCCCCGCGAGGACCGGGACGGCGGCGAGGAAGGCGGGCAGCAGCCCGTCGGATATCCCGTACCGGTCCTGGATGGCCGGGATCCGGGTCACGAGCAGGGCGAAGGTCACGCCCTGTGCGAAGAAAGCGAACCCCAGGGACCCTCGCCCACGGCGGAGCCGCGCATCAGCTGTCATGGCGGCTCAGCGTAGGCCCGGCGGCTACCCGTGGGTAGAGAGATCACACGGCAATGTGCGGTGCGCTCAGGCCTCCAGGCCGAGCAGCCCGATCAGCTGCTTCATGTCCCCGAAGTACCCGGTGGCCCCGGGGAGCCGCTCGGCCGACATCATCCCGGTGAACGCGAACACGTCCATCCCGGCGGCGACGGCGGCCTCCACCCCGAGCGGGCTGTCCTCGACGACGACGCACCGCGCGGGCAGCACGCCCATCTGGTCCGCCGCGTGCAGGTACAGGTCCGGGGCGGGCTTCCCCTTCCCGACGTCATCCGCGCTGTAGAGCCACTCCTCCTCGAACCACCCGTCGATCCCGGCCGCCCGGTGCCCGACACGGATCCGCTCGTGGCTCCCGGAGGAAGCGAGGCAGTACGCCACTCCCTGCGCGGTCAGCGCCCCGAGCACCTCCTCCACCCCGGGCACGGGCTTCAGCTCGCGCTCGAACGCGGCGAACGTCCGCGCGTGGAGGGTCTCGTCGAAATCGTCCGGCAGCCGCGCCCCGCTCCGCTCGAAGACGACATCGTGCACCCGGTGCACGGCGGCTCCCATGTAGTCGCGGAGCGAGTCGTCGTAGGAGGTGGGGTGCCCCAGCTCGCTCAGATACCCGGCGAGGATCCCGTTGGCGAGTGGCTCGCTGTCCACCAGCACGCCGTCGTTGTCGAAGATGACGAGGTCGTAGCCCATGTCCCAACACTACGAGCAGACAGTGCGCGTCAACCCGGACCCCATGCCGGGCATCCGCAGGACAAACGCACGATCTCAGCCCCCCAGCCCACCCAGCGCCGCCCCGGCACGAGCGCCGGCCCGGGCGTGGCGCGGGTCGCCGGCCGGCCCCTAAACGCAGAAAAGCCCCGCACCAGTTACCTGGTGCGGGGCTTCCCACAATGATTG
>NZ_BMVE01000002.1:0-933783 GCF_014650555.1 Streptomyces goshikiensis
AGCGCCGATGGTACTGCAGGGGGGACCCTGTGGGAGAGTAGGACGCCGCCGAACAACCCGCCCTTTTAGCTCAGTCGGTAGAGCGTCTCCATGGTAAGGAGAAGGTCAACGGTTCGATTCCGTTAAAGGGCTCCAACAAAGAAGGCCCCCGCCATCAGGCGGGGGCCTTTTTGCGTTTCTAGAAGTAACCGGTCTCGCCGTCGAGGAGTTCGCGGATCGTGTCGAGGTGGCCGGCGTGCCGGGCGGTCTCTTCCAGCATGTGGAGCAGGATCCAGCGAAGCGAGGCCGCCCCGGACTTGAAGTCGGGGTTGAGGCCGGTCCGGTCCAGGTCGTGGGCGGCGCTGACCTCGTTGGAGATCGCGCACTGGGCGCCGTACTCCTCCAGGAGCCGGGCGAGGGGGACGCCGTCGACCTTGAAGTCGCGGTCCTCCTCGTCGCCGAACTGGGGGTTCTCCAGGGCTCCCCGGTTCAGGAAGAGGACCTGGAACCAGCAGTGTTCCGTCCAGCGCATATGGGAGACGAGCCCGGCGACGGTCATCAGAGGGGAGTCGGGGAGGACGGCCCGGTGGGCGTCCTCTTCGGAGATCCCCTCGCATTTCCACTGGATGATCGACCGCTGGAGGTCGAGCCAGCCGATGAGCTGAGTACGTTCGTCCGCCGTGAAGTCCGGGCGGTTGCGGGGTATGGGCATGAACGCCGAGGTTAGTTCGGGGACGTGCCCCGCCGCACCGGGTTTTCGGGGTCAGTCGCCCTCTCGCTGCTGCGGGACGCGCAGGGCGAGGATGGCCATGTCGTCCGAGGCCGGTTCGGCCGCGAAGCGTTCCACGGCGCGCAGGACGCGGGCGGCGACGGCGCCCGCGGTGAGGCCGGTGCAGGTGGTGAGGACCTCGGCGAGGCCGTCGTCGCCGAGCATGCGGGTGCCCTCGCGGCGTTCCGTCACCCCGTCGGTGACGCAGAGGAGGACATCGCCCGCGTCCAGGGTCACGGTCTGCTCGTAGAGGTCGAGGTCCTCGATCACACCCAGCAGGGGCTGCGGGTCCGCCGCGGGGACCACCTCGCCGTTCGGGCGCAGGCGCAGCGGGAGCGGGTGGCCGGCGCAGACGACCTTCATCAGGGCGCTGCCGTCCGGCTGGGGGTGGAGTTCCCCGTACAGGAGAGTGAGGAAGCGGCTGCGGGCGCCCTCGTCGAGGATGGCCGCGTTCAGGCGCTCCAGGACCGCGGGGCCGCCCAGGCCCTCGCGGGCCAGGAGGCGCAGGGCGTGGCGGGCGAGGCCGGTGACGGCGGCCGCCTCGGGGCCCGTACCGCAGACGTCGCCGATGGCGAAGCCGTATGCGCCGTCGCGGATCGGGAAGACGTCGTAGAAGTCACCGCCGACCTCGTTGCCCTCGCCGGCCGCGCGGTAGATGACCTCGACCTCCATGCCGGGGATGGCGGGGGAGCCGGGCGGGAGGAGGCTGCGCTGGAGGGAGCGGCTGATGGCGGTGCGCTCGGAGTAGAGGCGGGCGTTGTCCAGGGCGAGGGCGGCCCGGCGGGAGAGGTCCTCGGCGAGTTCGAGGATCTCCTGGCGGAAGTGCTCCTCGGAGGGCTTGCCGAGGGTGAGGAGGCCGATGACGCGGTTGCGGGCCAGCAGGGGCAGGATCACGGTCTCGCCGCCGACGGCGAGGGCGGTCTCGTGCCAGGGGCGGGCGCCGGCCTCGCGGACCGGCTCCGGCGGGCTGACCCGGGAGAGGAGCTCCTTGAGGCCGTCGATGCGCTCCTCGTCCTCGTGCAGCACGTAGGAGAGGAAGGGGTCGGAGGACTGGTCGGCGATCGTGTAGACGGCGCACCAGGTCGCGAGGGTGGGGACGGTCATCTGGGCCATGAGGGCCAGGGTCTGGTCCCGGTCGAGGGTTCCGGCGAGCAGGTCGGAGGCCTCGACGAGGAAGGAGAGGGAGCCGCGGCGCAGTCGTTCCAGCTCGCCGAGGCGGGCGGATTCGACGGCGAGGGCGATGCGGTCGGCGGCGAACTGGAGGCGCAGGGCCTCCTCGTTGGAGTAGCGGCCGGGGACTTCGGCGGCGACGCCGAGCGAGCCGGTGAGGCGGCCCTCGACCTTGAGGGGGACGGTGACGACGGAGCGCATGCCGGTGGACTCCAGGAGCGGTACGGCTCCGGGGACGGCGGCGAGGTCGTCGTGGACGGCGGGCATCCGGGCGGAGCCGTAGCGGTTCGTGCCGGCCTCGACGGGGACGCGGGCGAAGCGCTGGCGGGTGGAGGGCAGGCCGGTGGTGGCGCGCACCTCCAGCTCCGTCTCGTCGTCGGTGGCCAGCAGGAGGAAGGCGGCGTCGGCTTCGAGCATGTCGCGGGCCCGCTCGACGGTGCGCTGGAGCAGTCCGTCGAGGTCGTCGGGGGCGGGGGAGCCGATGAACACCTCGAAGGGGTCCGCGGGGCGGGGCTCGCTGAGCTGGTCGGAGACGGGCACGCGTACGGGGGTCTGGAGGAGGGCGCGCTCGTCGTCGTGGACGAGGAGGCAGACGATCGACGGTTCGCCGTGGGCGTCGCGGACCCTCAGGTGGGAGGCGTAGACGGGGATGACGCGGCCGTCGGCGCCGCGGATGCCGTAACTGCCCTCCCAGCGGGACAGGCGCAGGGCCTCGGCGATCCCGGTGCCGGTGCCGGGGGTCTGCGGCCAGGCGGCGAGTTCGGCGAGGGGCCGGCCGACGACCTTCTCGGCGGCGTAGCCGAAGACGTGCTCGGCGTCCTCGTTCCAGGCGGAGACGCAGTCGCCGGCGTCGACCTGGAGGACGGCGACGCGGACGCGGCTGTCGGCCAGGGGGAGGAGCCGGTCCGGGACGACGGGACCGGCGGACCGGGTACCGACCGGTCGGTCGGGCAGGTCGATGCGGAACCAGACGTGTTTGTGCGTGGCCGTGTACTCGACGCCCCAGCGGGTCGCGAGGGCCGCGCAGAGCATCAGGCCCCGGCCGCTCTCCCGGTCGGGGTCGGCGTACGGGCGCTCGCCGGGGTGCCGCAGCGGGAGTTCGCGCTCGGGGTACCGGTCGGCGACCTCGACGCGGACGCCGTCCTCGGCGCGCAGACACAGCACCTCGGCCCGGGTTCCGGCGTGGACCACGGCGTTGGTGACCAGCTCGCTCGTGAGGACCACCGCGTCGTCGACGATGTCGGCGAAGCCCCATCCCTGGAGGGTGTCGCGGACGAACGCGCGCGCGGCGGCGACCGACCGCCCGAGAGGGTCGAAACTGGCAGCCGCCCGAGCCGTGATCACAAATCTCCTTCGATGCGGTTGGACATCGGATGCCAGGTTACTTACCTTCGCGGTCGGCGTGGTGCGGTCGTCGGGGATTCCACCCGAGGGGCACGACGGGTATGCGATGGTGCCGAAGTGTTATGGCCGGGTTCGGCCAGGATGAAACACTGGGCAGGCTTGCAGTGCCGGGCCGTGGAGTGTCGGGCCTTGGAGTGGTGTCCGGTCCTCGTGGCCGGAAGTCCGGTGGAACAACGGTCGACCCTTTCGGGAGGGACACGGTGGAGTCTGGCGCAGCGGTGCGGCGTACGGGGACGCGGCCCAAGGGCGGGCGTTCCCGGCGGAGCGGCACGACGGAAGTCGATACGGCCGCTCTGGACCGGCTGCTCGCGGCCCTGGTGTCGATGCGGGACGGGAACTTCCGCAAGCGGCTGACGGTGTCCGGCGACGGCGTGATGGCGGAGATCGCGGCCGTCTACAACGAGGTCGGCGACCGCAATCTCCACTTGACCGGTGAGCTGTCCCGGGTCCGGCGGATGGTGGGCCGCGAGGGCAAGCTGAGCGAGCGGCTGGAGACGGGGGCCTGCGAGGGCTCCTGGGCGGCCGCGATCGACGCCTCGAACCAGCTGGTGGACGATCTGGCCCGGCCGGTGTCCGAGGTGGGCCGCGTGCTGTCGGCGGTGGCCGAGGGCGACCTGGACCAGCGGATGGACCTGCGGACGCAGACGGCCGACGGGGCCGGGCATCCGCTGCGCGGGGAGTTCCTCAAGGTCGGCCGGACGGTCAACAACCTCGTCGACCAGCTTTCCGCGTTCACCGACGAGGTGACGAGGGTCGCACTGGAGGTCGGTACCGAGGGCAAGCTCGGCGGTCAGGCCCAGGTGCGCGGAATGTCGGGTTCCTGGAAGGACCTGACCGACTCCGTCAACACCATGGCGTACCGCCTCACCGCTCAGGTGCGTGACATCGCTCTCGTCACGACGGCGGTCGCGAAGGGCGATCTGTCGCGCAAGGTCACGGTGCACGTGGCCGGCGAGATGCTCCAGCTGAAGAACACCGTGAACACGATGGTGGACCAGCTGTCGTCGTTCTCCTCCGAGGTGACGAGGGTCGCCCGCGAGGTGGGTACGGAGGGCGAGCTCGGCGGCCAGGCGAAGGTGCCCGGGGTCGCGGGCGTGTGGAAGGACCTGACCGACTCCGTCAACACCATGGCGGGGAACCTCACCGCCCAGGTGCGCGGGATCGCCCAGGTGACGACGGCCGTCGCCAACGGCGACCTGTCGCAGAAGGTGCGGGTCAGCGCGCGCGGCGAAGTGGCGCAACTGGCCGAAACGATCAATCAGATGACCGAGACCCTGCGGACCTTCGCGGACGAGGTCACGCGCGTGGCCAGCGAGGTCGGGGCCAAGGGAACCCTCGGTGGCCAGGCGCAGGTGCCGGGCGCGGCGGGGACGTGGAAGGACCTCACCGACTCGGTGAACACGGTCTTCCGCAACCTCACGACGCAGGTGCGGGACATCGCGACCGTGACGACGGCGGTGGCCAACGGGGACCTCTCGCAGAAGGTCACCGTCGATGTGGCCGGCGAGATGCTGGAGCTGAAGAACACCGTCAACACGATGGTGGACCAGCTCCAGTCCTTCGGCGCCGAGGTGACGCGGGTGGCCCGCGAGGTCGGCGTCGAGGGCGAACTGGGCGGCCAGGCGCAGGTGCCGGGCGCCGCCGGTACCTGGAAGGACCTCACCGACTCGGTGAACACCGCCTTCCGCAACCTCACCGGGCAGGTCCGCAACATCGCCCAGGTGACGACGGCGGTGGCCAACGGCGACCTGTCGCAGAAGGTCACCGTGGACGTCTCCGGCGAGATGCTCCAGCTGAAGAACACCGTGAACACGATGGTGGACCAGCTGTCCTCGTTCGCGGACCAGGTCACGCGGATGGCCCGGGACGTGGGTACGGAGGGCCGCCTCGGCGGTCAGGCACGGGTGGAGGGGGTCTCGGGCACCTGGAAGGAGCTCACCGACTCCGTCAACTTCATGGCCGGCAACCTGACCTCCCAGGTGCGCCAGATCGCCCAGGTGACCACGGCGGTGGCACGCGGTGACCTGTCCCAGAAGATCGACGTGGACGCGCGCGGCGAGATCCTGGAGCTGAAGAACACCATCAACACGATGGTCGACCAGCTCTCCGCCTTCGCCGAGCAGGTGACCCGGGTGGCCCGGGACGTGGGTACGGAGGGCCGGCTCGGCGGCCAGGCGCAAGTTCCCGGCGTGGCCGGGGTGTGGCGCGACCTGACCGACTCGGTGAACGGCATGGCCGGGAACCTGACCTCGCAGGTCCGCAACATCGCTCAGGTCGCGACCGCGGTGGCCCGCGGTGACCTGTCCCAGAAGATCGACGTGGACGCGCGCGGCGAGATCCTGGAGCTGAAGAACACCCTCAACACCATGGTCGACCAGCTCTCGAACTTCGCGGAGCAGGTGACCCGCGTCGCCCGCGAGGTGGGCACCGAGGGCATCCTGGGCGGCCAGGCGGAGGTGAAGGGTGTCTCCGGCACCTGGAAGGACCTCACCCAGTCCGTCAACTTCATGGCGAACAACCTGACCTCGCAGGTGCGCAACATCGCCGAGGTGACGACGGCGGTCGCGATGGGCGACCTCTCGAAGAAGATCACCGTCGATGCCAAGGGCGAGATCCTCGAACTCGTCACGACCGTCAACACGATGGTCGACCAGCTGTCTTCGTTCGCGGAGCAGGTGACGCGGGTGGCCCGCGAGGTGGGTTCCGAGGGCATCCTCGGCGGTCAGGCGCGGGTGCGCGGGGTGACCGGCATCTGGAAGGACCTGACCGACAACGTCAACCTGATGGCCAACAACCTGACGTCGCAGGTGCGCAACATCTCGCAGGTCTCGGCGGCGGTCGCCAACGGCGACCTGACGAAGAAGGTCACCGTCGAGGCGCGCGGCGAGGTCGCCCAGCTCGCCGACACCGTCAACACGATGGTCAAGACGCTGTCCTCGTTCGCCGACGAGGTGACCCGGGTGGCCCGCGAGGTGGGCACGGAGGGTCGGCTCGGCGGCCAGGCGCACGTGCCGGGTGTGTCGGGGACGTGGAAGGACCTGACCGATTCGGTGAACTTCATGGCCTCCAACCTCACCGGCCAGGTGCGGCAGATCGCCATGGTCACGACCGCCATCGCCAAGGGCGACATGACCAAGAAGATCGACATCGACGCCCGCGGCGAGATCCTGGAGCTCAAGACCACCATCAACACGATGGTGGACCAGCTGTCCTCGTTCGCCGACCAGGTGACGCGCGTGGCCCGCGAGGTGGGTACGGAGGGCATCCTGGGCGGCCAGGCCCGCGTCCGTGACGTGGACGGCACCTGGCGGGACCTCACGGAGTCCGTGAACGAGATGGCCGGGAACCTCACCCGGCAGGTGCGGGCCATCGCGGCCGTCGCCACGGCCGTGACCCGGGGCGATCTGAGCCTGAAGGTCGACGTGGACGCCGCGGGCGAGATCCAGGTCCTCCAGGACAACATCAACACGATGATCGTCAACCTGCGCGACACCACCTTGGCCAACAAGGAGCAGGACTGGCTCAAGGGCAACCTGGCCCGGATCTCCGCCCTGATGCAGGGCCGCCGGGAGCTGGACGACGTGGCCTCGCTGATCATGAGCGAGCTGACCCCGGTGGTCTCCGCGCAGCACGGCGCCTTCTACCTCGCCCTGCCCGCGGGCGGCAGCCCCGAGATCGGGACGGACGGCGGCGCGGACGGCTCGTACGAGCTGCGGATGCGCGGCAGTTACGCGTACGCCGGCACCCAGATGCCCACGTCGTTCCGGCCGGGGGAGGGGCTGATCGGGACGGTCGCCGAGGAGAAGCGGACGATCCTCGTCGAGAACACCCCGCCCGGCTACCTGAAGATCTCCTCGGGGCTGGGCGAGGCCCCGCCGGCGCACGTGATCGTGCTGCCGGTGCTGTTCGAGGGCACCGTCCTCGGGGTCATCGAGCTGGCGTCGTTCACGCCGTTCACCCAGATCCAGAAGGACTTCCTCAGCCAGATCGCCGAGATGATCGGTACGAGCGTCAACACCATCTCCGTCAACTCCAGGACGGAGCTGCTGCTCAAGCAGTCGCAGGAGATGACCGAGCAGCTGCGAGAGCGCTCCGACGAGCTGGAGAACCGGCAGAAGGCGCTCCAGGCCGCCAACGCGGAACTGGAGGAGAAGGCCGAGCTGCTGGCTCAGCAGAACCGGGACATCGAGGTGAAGAACACCGAGATCGAGGAGGCCCGGCAGGTCCTGGAGGAGCGCGCCGAGCAGCTCGCGGTCTCGATGCGCTACAAGTCCGAGTTCCTGGCGAACATGTCGCACGAGCTGCGCACGCCGCTGAACTCGCTGCTGATCCTGGCCAAGCTGCTCGCCGACAACGCCGACGAGAACCTGTCGCCGAAGCAGGTGGAGTTCGCCGAGACCATCCACGGCGCCGGCTCGGACCTGCTCCAGCTGATCAACGACATCCTCGACCTGTCGAAGGTCGAGGCCGGGAAGATGGACGTCTCGCCGACCCGGATCGCTCTGGTCCAGCTCGTGGACTACGTGGAGGCGACCTTCCGGCCGCTGACCGCGGAGAAGGGGCTGGACTTCTCGGTACGGGTCTCCCCGGAGCTCCCGGCGACCCTGCACACCGACGAGCAGCGGCTGCTCCAGGTGCTGCGCAACCTGCTGTCGAACGCGGTGAAGTTCACCGACACCGGTGCGGTGGAGCTGGTGATCCGGCCCGCCGGTACGGACGTGCCGCCGGCGATCCGGGAGCAGCTGCTGGAGGCCGGTTCGCTGCGCGAGGCGGATGGGGACCTGATCGCCTTCTCGGTGACCGACACCGGCATCGGGATCGCGGCGAGCAAGATGCTGGTGATCTTCGAGGCGTTCAAGCAGGCCGACGGGACCACCAGCCGCAAGTACGGCGGTACGGGCCTCGGGCTGTCGATCAGCCGGGAGATCGCCCGCCTGCTGGGCGGGGAGATCCACGCGGCCAGTGAGCCGGGCCGCGGGTCCACCTTCACGCTGTACCTCCCGCTGCACCCGAGCGAGCTGCCTCCGCAGGGGTACGCGCCGCCGACGCCCGGCGGCGGGCGCGGCGAGCTGTACCGCAGGCCCGCCGAGGAGGCGCGGCCCGTGCTGCCGGCCGCCCCGGCGGCACCGGTGTCCGTACCGCCCGCGCAGGCCCAGCCGGCGCTGCCCGCGACGCCGGCCCACGATCCGGTGGGCCAGGGGCTGGGCGGGGCGGCCGCGCTGTTCCGGCGGCGGCGCAAGTCGCTGGGTGACGCGGAGGCGCGGACGGCGGTGCCGGGGCAGTCGATGACGCACGGCCCCGAGGACGGCTGGGGCGGGGCGGAGGAGGAACTGCCGGTGCCGCCGCGGACGTACGACTTCCACGGCGAGAAGGTCCTGATCGTGGACGACGACGTGCGCAACGTCTTCGCGCTGACCAGCGTGCTGGAGCAGCACGGACTGGCGGTGCTGTACGCGGAGAACGGCCGGGAGGGCATCGAAGTCCTGGAGCAGCACGACGATGTGACGGTCGTGCTGATGGACATCATGATGCCGGAGATGGACGGGTACGCGACGACCTCGGCGATCCGGCGGATGCCGCAGTTCGCGGGGCTGCCGATCATCGCGCTGACGGCGAAGGCGATGAAGGGGGACCGGGAGAAGGCCATCGATTCCGGTGCCTCCGACTACGTCACCAAGCCGGTCGAACCCGATTATCTGCTGTCGGTGATGGAGCAGTGGATGCGCGGAAAGTGATCATCGGGCGTCGGCGTGGGTGTCATTCGCTGACGCAGTGTGGCGGGGGCGGTGTGGGAGTGCTGGATTCGGGGAACCTTCTGCACCCCCACACCGTTTCCGTTTCGTGCACAGTGACATCCTGGTGACAGGGTGTGGCGATCTCGGGACTGGGGCTACGATGACCGGCACAAGGACGGACGGCGCAAGGATGCCGTCCTCTGGGGCGGGGCCCGGCGTACAGGCCGGAGCCAGGAGCCGGGGAGGCCCCATGCCGGGGCGAGGAGGACAGGGCATGGTGCAGAAGGCCAAGATCCTCCTGGTCGACGACCGGCCGGAGAATCTGCTGGCGCTGGAGGCCATCCTCTCCGCGCTCGATCAGACACTGGTCCGGGCGTCGTCAGGGGAGGAAGCGCTCAAGGCGCTGCTGACGGACGATTTCGCGGTCATCCTGCTGGATGTGCAGATGCCGGGAATGGACGGGTTCGAGACCGCCGCGCACATCAAGCGGCGGGAGCGGACCCGGGACATCCCGATCATCTTCCTCACCGCGATCAACCACGGTCCCCACCACACCTTCCGCGGTTACGCGGCGGGCGCGGTGGACTACATCTCCAAGCCCTTCGATCCGTGGGTGCTGCGGGCGAAGGTCTCGGTGTTCGTCGAGCTGTACACGAAGAACTGCCAACTGCGCGAGCAGGCCGCGCTGCTGCGGCTGCAACTGGAGGGCGGCGGTTCCAGCGGTGTCGAGGGCAGCAAGGAGACGGCCGGGCTACTGGCCGAGCTCTCCGCGCGGCTCGCGGCG
This sequence comes from Streptomyces goshikiensis, assembly GCF_014650555.1. Taxonomy (GTDB): domain Bacteria; phylum Actinomycetota; class Actinomycetes; order Streptomycetales; family Streptomycetaceae; genus Streptomyces; species Streptomyces goshikiensis. The sequence continues at coordinate 9,842 of NZ_BMVE01000002.1, forward strand.
GTCGAGGAGCAGGCCGAGGCGCTGACCAAGCAGCTCGGCGAGGAGTCGGCCGATGCGGCGGTGGTGGCGACCGCCGCCCATCTGGAGCGCAAGCTGACCGGACTGCGGCGGGCGCTCGACGCGCTGGAGCCCGGGACCGGCGGGGGCGCTCCGGTCCTGCCTGCGCAGGGCTGAGCGTCCCGCCCGTCTGGCGGTCCGTCAAAGAGGCCGCCAGTACGGCGACACGAACGGGTGAAGGGGTGGGCACGCGTGTCCACCGGCGTGGACACCGGTAATCTCGGGCCCATGGCCTCAAGTACGTCCGGCAAGGGTTCCCAGAGCACCGCGGGTACCGCGAAGGGCCGCACCGGCCGTACGACGGCGCCGGCGAAGAAGGCGGCTCCGGCGCGCAAGCCCCCCGCGAAGAAGGCGGCGGCCGCCAGGCGCGCCCCGGTCAAGAAGGTCGCGGCCAAGCCCGCGCCGTCCCCGACCGGGGGAGTCGTACGGCTGGTGCGGGCCTGCTGGCTCGGGCTCGCGCACGCGGTCGGAGCGGTGTTCCGCGGGATCGGCAACGGTGCCAGGAACCTGGACCCCGCCCACCGCAAGGACGGCGTCGCGCTGCTGCTGCTCGCGCTCGCGCTGATCGTCGCCGCCGGAACCTGGTCGAACCTGAACGGGCCCGTGGGCGATCTGGTCACGATGCTGATCACCGGCGCCTTCGGGCGGCTGGACCTGCTCGTCCCGATCCTGCTCGGCGTCATGGCGGTCCGTTTCATCCGCCACCCCGAGCAGACCGACGCCAACGGGCGCATCGGCATCGGCCTGTCCGCGCTCGCCATCGGCGTCCTCGGTCTCGTCCACATCGCCTGCGGGGCGCCCGGCCGGGACGAGGGCACCACCGCCATGCAGAACGCGGGCGGGCTCATCGGCTGGGGCGCCTCGAAGCCGCTGATCTTCACGATGGGCGCGCCGCTGGCCGTGCCGATGCTGGTGCTGCTCACGGTCTTCGGGCTGCTGGTGGTCACCGCCACCCCGGTCAACGCCATTCCGCAGCGGCTGCGGGGGCTCGGCATCCGGCTGGGTGTGATCGCGCCGAACGAGTACGACGCCTACGACGCGGACGACGAGGAGGGCGCGGCGGCCGAGGGCGGTCCGGGGCGCCGGGTCCGGCCGGGCCGCCACGACCCCGAGCAGTGGCGGGCCCGCTCCGGGGCCGCCGGGGGCGCGGCCGGGGATCCGGCCGATCCCGTCGACGCCGCCGAGCAGGAGGCGCTCGCCCGGCGCCGGCGCCCCCGGCGCGGCGCCGGCAGCCCCGCGCTGGGCCGGGAGATGGACGCGGTCGACGTGGCCGCCGCGGCCGCCGCCGCGCTGGACGGGGCGGTGTACGGCGGAATGCCGCCCTCCGCGCTGGTCGCCGACCTCACCCAGGGGATCTCCGCCGCCGAGCACGAGGGTGCGGAGCCGACCACTGTGGTGCCGCCCGCGCGCGAGGCCCCGGCCCCGGCGGCCGCTGCTGCTGCCGCCGCGGAGGCCTCCCCGGCCGCCGAGGCCGCGGCGCCGCCGCACGACAGCACCGCCGCGGCCTCCGGGACGCTGGCCGTGCCGGACCTGACCAAGGCCCCGCAGCGCAGCGAGTCCCTGCCGCCGCGCGCCGAGCAGCTCCAGCTGCGCGGGGACATCACGTACTCCCTGCCCTCGCTGGACCTGCTGGAGCGCGGCGGCCCCGGCAAGACCCGCAGCGCCGCCAACGACGCGGTGGTGAGCTCGCTGACCAACGTGTTCACCGAGTTCAAGGTCGACGCGCAGGTCACCGGCTTCACCCGGGGCCCGACGGTCACCCGTTACGAGGTCACCCTCGGTGCTGCGGTGAAGGTCGAGCGGATCACGGCGCTCGCGAAGAACATCGCCTACGCCGTGGCCTCCCCGGACGTCCGGATCATCAGCCCCATCCCGGGCAAGTCGGCGGTCGGCATCGAGATCCCGAACACCGACCGCGAGATGGTCAACCTGGGGGACGTGCTGCGCCTCGCCGACGCCGCCGAGGACGACCACCCGATGCTGGTCGCGCTCGGCAAGGACGTCGAGGGCGGCTACGTGATGGCCAACCTCGCGAAGATGCCGCACGTGCTCGTCGCCGGCGCCACCGGCTCCGGCAAGTCCTCCTGCATCAACTGCCTGATCACCTCGGTGATGGTGCGGGCCACCCCGGAGGACGTCCGGATGGTGCTGGTGGACCCCAAGCGCGTCGAGCTGACCGCGTACGAGGGCATCCCGCACCTGATCACCCCGATCATCACCAACCCCAAGCGGGCCGCCGAGGCGCTCCAGTGGGTCGTGCGCGAGATGGACCTGCGCTACGACGACCTGGCGGCCTTCGGCTACCGGCACATCGACGACTTCAACCAGGCGATCCGGGACGGCAAGATCAAACTGCCGCCGGGCAGCGAGCGGGAGCTGAGCCCGTACCCGTACCTGCTGGTGATCGTCGACGAGCTCGCCGACCTGATGATGGTGGCCCCGCGCGACGTCGAGGACTCGATCGTCCGGATCACCCAGCTGGCCCGGGCGGCCGGCATCCACCTGGTGCTCGCCACCCAGCGGCCCTCGGTGGACGTGGTGACCGGACTGATCAAGGCGAACGTGCCCTCGCGGCTCGCGTTCGCGACCTCCTCGCTCGCCGACAGCCGGGTCATCCTCGACCAGCCCGGCGCCGAGAAGCTCATCGGCAAGGGCGACGGCCTGTTCCTGCCGATGGGGGCGAACAAGCCGGTCCGCCTCCAGGGCGCCTTCGTCACCGAGGACGAGATCGCCGGGATCGTCCAGCACTGCAAGGACCAGATGGCGCCCGTCTTCCGGGACGACGTCACCGTCGGGCAGAAGCAGAAGAAGGAGATCGACGAGGAGATCGGCGACGACCTGGACCTGCTGTGCCAGGCGGCGGAGCTGGTGGTCACCACCCAGTTCGGCTCCACCTCGATGCTCCAGCGCAAGCTGCGCGTCGGCTTCGCCAAGGCCGGCCGGCTGATGGACCTGATGGAGTCGCGCGCCATCGTCGGCCCGAGCGAGGGTTCGAAAGCGCGTGACGTACTGGTGAAACCGGACGAGCTGGACGGGGTGCTCGCGGTCATCCGGGGAGAGACCCAACCGTAATTCGCGGGCGGGCAACCGTTTCCCTTGGGCCCGCGTCAAGTTGAGGAAGGTGGCGCCGCCGTGCGCGGTGCCGGGCCGCCGCAGCTCCCGGACTTCCCCCGCTGTTCGGATCACCATTCGAATGGCGTAGGAAGTCCACCCTCCGGTTGCTCCACCCTTTCGTCACCCCCCTAGACTGGACTTCCAGCAGGTGGCTACACGCTCGAAAGGCGCCGTCGTGTCCATCGGCAATGCCAACTCCCCCGAAGAAGAGCGGCCTTCGACCGACGACCGGTCCGAGGACCGCACCGTCGAACCTTCCGTCGAAGGCCCGTCCATCGGGACGGCCCTCAAGAAGGCCCGCATCGCCGCCGGGCTCACCGTCGACGAGGTCAGTTCCACCACCCGCGTGCGCATCCCGATCGTGCACGCGATCGAAGAGGACGACTTCACGCGGTGCGGCGGCGACGTCTACGCCCGCGGCCACATCCGCACCCTCGCCCGCGCCGTCCACCTCGATCCGGCCCCCCTGATCGACAGCTACGACGCGGCCCACGGCGGCCGGCCGGCGCCCACGCCCGCCGCACCGATGTTCGAAGCCGAGCGGATCCGGCCCGAACGGCAGCGGCCCAACTGGACCGCGGCCATGGTCGCCGCCATCGTCGCCGTGATCGGCTTCGTCGGCTTCACCGCCTTCAACGGCGGCGACACCGGCAAGCGGCCGGTGGCGGAAGGTTCCGCCTCTCCCAAGCCGGCGCCCAAGCAGACCGCGGGCAAGCCCGCCGCGCAGCCCCAGGTCCCGCAGGCGCCCAAGCCGGAGCCCTCGGACAGCGCCATCGCGGCCGCGCCCAAGGACCTCGTCACGGTCGTCCTGACGGCCCACGACGGCGAGAGCTGGATCTCCGCGAAGGACCACAGCGGCCGACTGCTGTTCGACGGCACCCTCCAGGTGGGTGAGTCGAAGACCTTCACCGACAAGGAGTCCATCGACCTCGTCCTCGGTGACGCGGGCGCCGTCAACCTGTTCGTGAACGGCAAGGAGATCAAGGACGATTTCCGGCCGGGCCAGGTGGAACGCCTCACATACACCAAGGACGATCCGCGGCAGGGACAGGCCCAGGCGGGCTGACGACGCCCCGGCCAAGGGCTGAACGGGAAATTCCGGATCTCCGGGGTGCGGCGCCGCACCCCGGAGATCTTGCTGTGGGGGGACGTGCGGCGGGGGCCCGCGCCGGGACGAAGTAGTCTTGAGTCCATGCCCGAACGCCGTACCGTCGCCCTTGTCACTCTTGGCTGCGCCCGTAACGAGGTGGACTCGGAGGAGCTCGCAGGCCGCTTGGCGGCGGATGGCTGGGAGCTCGTCGAGGACGCCGCCGACGCGGACGTAGCCGTCGTCAACACCTGTGGCTTCGTCGAAGCCGCCAAGAAGGACTCCGTAGACGCCCTCCTGGAAGCCAACGATCTCAAGGATCACGGCAAGACCCAGGCCGTGGTGGCCGTCGGCTGTATGGCCGAGCGCTACGGCAAGGAACTCGCCGAAGCGCTCCCCGAGGCCGACGGCGTGCTCGGCTTCGACGACTACGCCGACATCTCCGACCGCCTGCAGACCATCCTCAACGGCGGCATCCACGCCTCCCACACCCCGCGCGACCGGCGCAAGCTGCTGCCGATCAGCCCGGCCGCCCGTCAGGACGCCGAGGTGGCCCTGCCCGGCCACGCGCAGGAGCCCGAGGCCGCCCCCGCCGACCTCCCCGAGGGCCTCGCGCCCGCCTCCGGGCCGCGCGCGCCGCTGCGCCGCCGCCTGGACAAGAGCCCGGTCGCCTCGGTCAAGCTCGCCTCCGGCTGCGACCGGCGCTGCTCCTTCTGCGCCATCCCGTCCTTCCGCGGCTCGTTCATCTCGCGCCGCCCCAGCGACGTGCTGGGCGAGACGCGCTGGCTTGCCGAGCAGGGCGTCAAGGAGATCATGCTGGTCTCCGAGAACAACACCTCGTACGGCAAGGACCTCGGCGACATCCGTCTGCTGGAGACCCTGCTGCCCGAGCTGGCCGAGGTGGACGGCATTGAGCGCGTCCGCGTCAGCTACCTCCAGCCGGCCGAGATGCGGCCCGGCCTGATCGACGTACTCACCTCGACCCCCAAGGTCGTCCCGTACTTCGACCTGTCCTTCCAGCACTCCGCGCCCGACGTGCTGCGCGCCATGCGCCGCTTCGGTGACACGGACCGCTTCCTGGAGCTGCTGGACACCATCCGCGGCAAGGCCCCGCAGGCCGGCGTCCGGTCCAACTTCATCGTCGGCTTCCCCGGCGAGAAGGAGTCGGACTTCAAGGAGCTGGAGCGCTTCCTCACCCACGCCCGCCTCGACGCCATCGGCGTCTTCGGCTACTCGGACGAGGACGGCACCGAGGCCGTCACCTACGAGGGCAAGCTGGACGAGGACACCATCGCCGAGCGCCTGGCGCACATGCAGCGCCTCGCCGAGGAGCTCACCTCGCAGCGCGCGGAGGAGCGGATCGGGGAGACTCTGGAGGTCCTCGTCGAGTCGGTGGAATCCGTGGACGAGGACAGCGAGGGTGCCTACGGGCGCGCCGCCCACCAGGCTCCCGAGACCGACGGCCAGGTCGTCTTCACCGACAGCACGGGCCTGGTCCCCGGGCGTATCGTCACGGCGAAGGTGGTCGGCACGCTGGGTGTGGACCTGGTGGCCGAGCCCCTGGGCGCGGATCTTGAGGAGGCGGCCGGATGACCGGAGTCCCGGCATCTGCGGCGGGCGGGACCGGCCGCCGGCCCGTGCCCGGCGCGAAGCTCGGGGCTGCGGCCGTCAATCAGGCCAGCCTGTGGAACATCGCCAACATCCTGACGATGGTCCGGCTCGTGCTCGTGCCGGGATTCGTCCTGCTGCTGCTCGCCAACGGGGGCTATGACCCCGTCTGGCGGGCGTGGGCGTGGGCGGCGTTCGCCGTCGCCATGATCACGGACATCTTCGACGGGCACCTCGCCCGGACGTACAACCTGGTCACGGACTTCGGCAAAATCGCCGACCCCATCGCCGACAAGGCGATCATGGGGTCGGCTTTGATCGTTCTCTCCTGGCTCGGGGACCTGCCCTGGTGGGTCACCGGGGTGATCCTCGGACGGGAACTCGGGATCACGCTGATGCGTTTCTGGGTCATCCGGTACGGCGTGATTCCGGCCAGCCGGGGCGGCAAGATGAAGACCCTGGCCCAGGGCACGGCGGTGGGCATGTACGTCCTGGCCCTGACCGGGGCGCTGGCGACCATGCGCTTCTGGGTGATGGCGGTCGCCGTCGTGCTGACCGTGGTCACCGGTTTGGATTACATCCGCCAGGCCGTCGTCCTGCGCCGCCAAGGCATCGCCGCGGAGCGGGCCGCGCGGTGACGCGGGGGGCGGGGGATCCGCCGGCCGGTGAAACGGGCGGTGCCGCGGGGGCCGGTCGCGCGGGAGTGGCCGCGGACGTGCTGCGCCTGCTCGCGGAGAGTGACCAGACCCTCGCCGTCGCGGAGTCGCTGACCGGCGGCCTGGTGGCCGCCGAGCTCACCGAGGTGCCCGGAGCCTCCCGCTCCTTCCGCGGCTCCGTCACGGCGTACGCGACGGAGCTCAAGGACCGGGTCCTCGGCGTGGACGCCGAGCTGCTGGCGGCGCACGGCGCGGTGAACGCGCAGGTGGCCGAGGAGATGGCGGCCGGGGTGCGGCGCGCGCTGGGAGCCACGTGGGGGATCGCCACCACCGGAGTGGCCGGTCCGGACCCGCAGGACGGGCAGCCGGTGGGCACGGTTTTCATCGCCGTCGCCGGTCCGGGGGGCAGGAAAACGGCCCGGCTGCGGTTGAACGGCTCCCGTGCGGAAATTCGTAGGGAGAGTGCACGGACAGTGCTGGAACTCCTGTCGAGCGAACTCCGCGAGAATCTGCGGGGGCAGGATACGGAACAGAACGGGGGGATTTGATGTTTGCAGCCCTGAGTGAACACGACATCGCTCCCCGCACGGCCGCGGCGCGAGGCGGTACGGTGGGGCGTGAAGGTTACGGCTACACGGTCAGAGGAGGGAGCCACCGATGATTCTGCTCCGTCGCCTGCTGGGTGACGTGCTGCGTCGGCAGCGCCAGCGCCAGGGCCGTACTCTGCGCGAAGTCTCCTCGTCCGCCCGAGTTTCGCTCGGCTATCTCTCCGAGGTGGAGCGGGGGCAGAAGGAGGCATCCTCCGAGCTGCTCTCCGCGATCTGCGACGCGTTGGACGTACGGATGTCCGAGCTGATGCGCGAAGTCAGCGACGAGCTGTCGCTGGCCGAGCTGGCACAGTCGGCCGCGGCGAGCGAACCGGTCCCGGCGCCGGTCCGCCCGATGCTCAATTCGGTCTCCGTGACTTCGGTCACGGGTGGACCGCCGGAACGGGTGACCATCAAGGCGCCCGTGGAAGCGGTGAATGTCGTAGCCGCGTGAGCGTGAGTGTGCGCTGAGGTGTGGCCGGAGCCCCGGTCGGTGCGTGAAGCACCGGCCGGGGCTCCCGGCCGTTTCGGGTGCGGGCGCGCGGGGGGTGCGGGAGGATGGGGCCGTCCGGGTCCCCGCTCCTGGGAGGCTGCCGTGCGGCGGTCATTACGCATACCTGCGGCTTCGGCCTTCGCGGTGGCCGTGGGCGCGCTCTGGTGGTGGGCCGTGCTGCGGCTGGCGTTCGCGCCGGCGGATGCCGGCCCCGTGGAGGGCGCGGTGGCCGTGGGCGGCTGGGGCCTGGGGCTGCTGCCGGTTCACTGCGTGCCCGGTCCGGTCCGCCGGGCCCGGCGGGAGGCGGCTACCAGGGCATCGACACTCCTCCGTTCGGGCGAAGAATCTGTCCGGTCATGAAGGACGAGGCGTCCGAGGCGAGATAGAGGACGGCCTGCGCGATGTCCTCGGGCTCGCCGACGCGGCGCAGCGGGGACATCCGGACCATCGCGGCCTCGGTCTGCTCCCGGACCTCGGGGGAGTGCCGGCCGGTCATCGGGGTGCGGATCCAGCCGGGGGCGACGGCGTTGACGCGGATGCCGTACGGGCCGGTCTCGGTGGCGAGGGTCTTGGTCAGCTGGACCACGGCCGCCTTCGCGGCGCTGTAGCAGAGCAGGCCGGGCTGGGCGGCGTCCACGGCGCCGGACGCCATCGTGACGATCGCGCCGGGGCGGCCGGCGGCGATCATGGCGCGGGCCGCTTCCTGGCAGGTGCGCAGGACCCCTTTGAAGTTGATGTCGAGGATCCGGTCGAGGTCCTCGTCGGTGGTCTCCAGGACGGTGCTGGTGTGCATGACGCCGGCGATGGCGGCGGCGATGTCGAGGGGGCCGGCGGCCCGGACGGCGGCCCGGATCGCGGTGCGGTCGGTGACGTCGAGGGGATGGGCGGTGGCGCTGCCGCCGGCCTTGGCGATGAGGGCCGCCGTCTCGGCGAGGCCCCGCTCGTCGCGGTCCGCGCAGTGCACGGCCGCGCCCGCCTCGGCGAGGAGCAGGGCGGTGGCGCGGCCGATGCCGCTGGCGGCGCCGGTGACCAGGGCGGTGCGGCCGGTGAGGTCGTACGCGGGTATGGGCATGCCGGGACGGTACGACCGGAGCTGACGGAGCGTCAACTATCGGGCGGGGACCGCCCGGGGGACCCGGCTTACGGTGTGGGGCCCGGCTGGCAGCGGGGGCACCAGTACGTCGGGCGGTCCTCCTGCGGGGCCTCGCGCACCGGGGTTCCGCAGCGCAGGCAGGGGCGGCGGGCACGCCCGTAGACGAACAGGTCCTGGCCGGGGCGGTGGATGCCGGTGGTGTTGCGCCGGCGGTCCTTGTTGGCGGCGAGCAGCCGGTGCGCGGCCCCGGCCAGCCGGGGGACGTCGGACTCGGGGAGCGCGCCGACGGGGGTCCAGGGGGTCACCTGGGCCAGGAAGCAGAGCTCGGACTTGTAGATGTTGCCGATGCCGGCCAGGTTGCGCTGGTCCAGGAGGGCCTCGCCGAGCGGCCGCTCCGGAGCGGCCAGCAGGCGGGCGGTGGCCAGGGCCGGGTCCCAGTCCGGGCCGAGGAGGTCGGGGCCGAGGTGGCCGACGACGCGGTCCTCGTCCCGGGTGCGCAGGAGTTCGAGGACCGGGAGGCGGTAGCCGACGGCGGTGTGGGTGGCGGTGCCCAGCACGGCGCGGATCTCGTAGTCGGGACCGCCGCGCCACTTCTCCCCGGCGGCGAAGACGTGCCAGGCGCCGTCCATCCGGAGGTGGCTGTGCAGGGTGAGACCGCCCTCGATGCGGGCGAGGAGGTGTTTGCCCCGGGGGGTGACGTCGAGGGTGGTGCGGCCGGTGAGGTCGACGGTGGCGAGCCGGGGGACGCGCAGGTCGCTGCGCAGCAGTTCCCGGCCCGCCAGGGCGGCGTGCAGGCGGGCGGCCGCGCGCCAGATGCTGTCACCTTCGGGCATGGACCCATTGTGACCCCGGGGAACGGCGCGGGCCCCCGCGACGGTGTGCCGTCACAGGGGCCCGGTCAGCGGGAGCGGCGTCGGGCCGGTGGGCCCGCCCGCCGCTTCCCGCCGCTTGCCTTACTTCCAGTAGAGGCTCTTGCTGTCGTTCAGGTTGTTGTACGGGTCGCCCCAGTACTCGGCGCCGACGACCTTGGTCTGCGCCGACGGGGCCAGGGTGATCGCGCAGTTGGTCTGCGTCTTGCCGCCCGTGAAGCCGCTCGGCAGCGAGTCGTCCTTGCACTTCTCGAACTTGCCGATGACCGAGACGCCCTGCGCCTCGCTGCCGTCGGGGAGCAGGCCCTTGATGTGGCCGACGGAGGCGAACTCCAGGTTCGTCGTGCCGACGTTCTTGACCGTGTAGCGGATGTAGTAGGGGACCATCCCCTTCACCTTGTCGCCGAGCTTGAGCGCATCCAGGTCGGCGGCCTGACCCTGCTCGACCGCGGTGACGGTGAGGGCGATGGTGCCCTTGGTGTCCGAGCCGTAGGTGAACGGGACCGTGGCGGCCTCGCCGATCTTGAAGGTCTGGCCCGGCTTCGCCGCTCCGGCCGGCGCACCGCCGGGGGCCGCGCCGTCCGCGCCGCCGCTCGTACCCGCGCTCGGGGCGGCCGGGGTGCCGGGCTGCTCCGAGGGCTGGGACGGCTGCGCGGCCGGGGAGCCGCTCTGTGCCGGGCCCGCCTCCTCGTTGCCGTTCTTGCAGCCCGTCAGGGACAGGGCGGCCGCCGCCGTCAGGCCGATGACGCCGAGCGTGGTGCGCTTCATACGGATGGTGCTCACTATCTCTCCCCCATGAATGTGCATCGTCAAATTCAATGCCTGCGTGGAACTTGATAGTCCACAACTGGGGGGTCCGGCCAGGTCGGATGGGGTCACGCGGTCCTTCGTGACGCGCTCAGTACATAAGCGCAACGTAAGTGGAACAGTCGGCACCGGTCCGCTGCGCGGGGCGGGCGGCCGTCAGGAACGCATCCGCAGCCCCCGGGGCGTCGCGTGGAAACCCGCCGATTCCAGGGCCCGCCCCAGCGGCGAGGTCAGCGCCGGCGCGGCGTTGACCCGCTCCACCGTCAGGTCCGGGAGGGTGCCCGCACGGGAGGCCGAGACCAGCGCCGCCATGGCCGCGGCCAGACGCGGATCCTCCGCCGGGGGCCACGCCAACAGGGTCTTGCCGCCGCGCTCCAGATAGAGCGTCAGCTCACCGTCGACCAGCACCACCAGGGAGCCCGCCTTGCGGCCCGGCTTGTGGGTCGCGCCCGTCGGCGGCTCCGGCCAGGGCAGCGCCGCGCCGTACGCGTTCGCCGGATCGGCGGCCGCCAGGACCACGGCCGCCAGCGGGGGCGGGTTCCGCTCGGCCGCCCGGAGCCGGTCCACCGCGCCGTCCATCGCGAACTGCGCGGCGCCCAGGCCCTCGACGACATAGCCGCGCCGGGCCTGGCCGCTGTCCTCGAAGGCCGACAGCACCCGGTACACCGCGCTGAAACCGCCCTCGACACCCTCCGCCGCGACCGCGCCCCGGGTGACCACCCCGTGCCGGTCCAGGAGCGTACGGGCCAGCGCGTGCGCCCGGTGCGTCGGATCCGGGGCATGGGCGGGGAGCAGGGACCAGCGCCCGGTCACCGTCGGCGGCCCGGTCCGGGAGACCGTCGCGCTGAGCGTGCCGTACCGGCCGCGCGGGATCGTCCGCCGGGCCCGGTGGGCGGTCGCCCCCGCCGTACGGCCGGAGCCCAGCAGGGAACGGAGCGGGGCCAGCGTGTCGTTCGTCAGCCGCCCCGACCAGGCCAGGTCCCAGACGGCCGAGGCCAGCTCCGGATCGGTGGCCTCCGGATGGCGGGCGCGGGCCGCCTCGACGAGCTGGCGGAAGAACAGCCCGTACCCCCCGGAGAGGGTGTCGAGGACGGTCTGGTGGAGCTCGGTCAGCTCCAGCGGGTGCGGCGGAGGCAGCAGCAGCGGGGCCGCCTCCGCCAGATAGAGGGAGATCCAGCCGTCCTTGCCCGGCAGGGCCCCCGCGCCGGCCCAGACGACCTCGCCGGTGGTGGTGAGCTCGTCCAGCAGGGCCGGGGAGTACCCCGCGACCCGGGACGGGAGGATCAGCCGCTCCAGCGCCGAGGCCGGCACCGGGGCGCCCTGGAGCTGCTCGATGGCCCGGGCCAGCCCGTCGATCCCGCGCAGGGCGCCGCCCAGGTGCTGCCACTGCGGGAGGAAGGTCGCCAGGGAAGCCGGCGGGACCGGCTCCAGCTCCTGCCGCAGCGCGGCCAGCGAGCGCCGCCGCAGCCGGCGCAGCACCGTCGCGTCACACCACTCCTGGCCGATGCCCGCCGGGTGGAACTCGCCCTGGACCACGCGGCCGGCCGCCGCCAGCCGGTGCAGGGCGCCCTCGGTGACCGCCCCGCCCAGCCCGAAGCGGGCCGCCACGACGGCCGTGGTGAACGGCCCGTGCGTCCTGGCGTAGCGGGCCAGCAGATCGCCGAGGGGGTCCTTGACCGGCTCGGTGAACGCCTCCGGGACCCCGACCGGGAGCGCGGTGCCCAGCGCGTCGCGCAGCCGGCCCGCGTCCTCGATCGCCGCCCAGTGCTCCACGCCGCCGATCCGGACGCCGATCGCCCGGCGGGCCGCCGACAGCTCGGCGGCCCAGGCCGGCTCCGCCCCGCGCGCGGTCAGCTCGGCCTCCGTCAACGGGCCCAGCAGGCGCAGCAGGTCCGCCACCGACTCGGGGTCCTTGGCCCGCCGGTCCTCGGTCAGCCACTGGAGCTCCCGCTCCAGCTCCTCCAGCACCTGCGCGTCCAGCAGCTCGCGCAGCTCCGCCTGGCCGAGCAGCTCGGCCAGCAGCCGGGAGTCCAGCGACAGCGCGGCCGCCCTGCGCTCGGCGAGCGGCGAGTCGCCCTCGTAGAGGAACTGGGCGACGTACCCGAACAGGAGCGAGCGGGCGAAGGGGGAGGGCTCGGCGGTGGTCACCTCGACCAGCCGGACCCGGCGCGCCTCGACGTCCCCCATCAGCTCGGTCAGCCCGGGCACGTCGAAGACGTCCTGGAGGCATTCCCGTACGGCCTCCAGCACGATCGGGAACGAACCGAACTCCGACGCCACCTGGAGCAGCTGGGACGCCCGCTGGCGCTGCTGCCACAGCGGGGTGCGCTTGCCGGGGCTGCGGCGCGGCAGCAGCAGGGCGCGGGCCGCGCACTCGCGGAACCGGGAGGCGAACAGGGCCGAGCCGCCCACCTGGTCGGTGACGATCCGGTCGATCTCGCCCTGCTCGAAGGCGACGTCCGCCGCGCCCAGCGGAGCCTGCTCGTCATCGAACTCGAACCCCCCGGTGTGCGCGGGGTCGTGGTCGAGGAGGTCCATGCTCAGCAGGTCCGCGTCCGGCAGGCGCAGCACGATCCCGTCATCGGCGTGCATCACCTGGGCGTCCATCCCGTACCGCTCGGCGAGGCGGGCGCCGAGGGCCAGCGCCCACGGTGCGTGCACCTGCGCGCCGAAGGGGGAGTGGACCACGACCCGCCAGTCGCCCAGCTCGTCACGGAACCGCTCGACCACGATGGTCCGGTCGTCCGGGACGTGCCCGCACGCCTCGCGCTGCTCCGCCAGGTACGCCAGCACGTTCTCCGCGGCCCAGGCGTCCAGCCCGGCCGCCAGAAGCCGCAGCCGGGCGTCCTCGTCGGTGAGGCCGCCGAGCTCGCGCAGGAACGCTCCGACCGCGCGCCCCAGTTCGAGCGGGCGGCCCAGCTGGTCGCCCTTCCAGAACGGCAGCCGCCCCGGGACGCCGGGCGCGGGGGAGACCAGCACGCGGTCCCGGGTGATGTCCTCGATCCGCCAGGAGGTGGTGCCCAGGGTGAACACGTCCCCGACGCGGGACTCGTAGACCATCTCCTCGTCGAGCTCGCCGACCCGGCCGCCGCCCTTCTTCGGATCCGCGCCGGCCAGGAACACCCCGAACAGCCCGCGGTCCGGGATGGTGCCGCCGGAGGTCACCGCGAGCCGCTGGGCCCCCGGCCGGCCCGTCACCGTACCGGCCACCCGGTCCCACACCACGCGCGGTCTGAGCTCCGCGAACGCGTCCGACGGATAGCGGCCGGCCAGCATGTCCAGCACCGCCGTGAACGCCGAATCGGGCAGCGCCGCGAAGGGCGCCGCCCGCCGCACCAGAGCCAGCAGGTCGTCCAGCTGCCAGGTGTCCATCGCCGTCATCGCCACCAGCTGCTGGGCCAGCACGTCCAGCGGGTTGGAGGGGACGCGCAGGGACTCGATCGACCCCGTCCGCATCCGCTCCGTGACCACCGCGGCCTGCACCAGGTCACCCCGGTACTTGGGGAACACCACCCCCGTGGACACCGCGCCGACCTGGTGCCCCGCCCGGCCGACGCGCTGCAGCCCCGAAGCCACCGAGGGCGGCGACTCCACCTGCACCACCAGGTCCACGGCGCCCATGTCGATGCCCAGCTCCAGGCTGGAGGTGGCCACCACCGCGGGCAGCCGGCCCGCCTTCAGGTCCTCCTCCACCAGCGCCCGCTGCTCCTTGGACACCGAACCGTGGTGCGCACGGGCCAGAAGCGGCGGGGCACCCTGCGAGGCGCCCGACTGGGCCATGATCTCGGCCGGCGAGGACCCCTCCGGCAGCTTCTCGCCCATCGCCCGCTCGTACGCGATCTCGTTGAGCCGGTTGCACAGCCGCTCCGCGAGCCGCCGCGAGTTGGCGAACACGATCGTCGAGCGGTGGGCCTGCACCAGATCGGCGATCCGCTCCTCCACATGCGGCCAGATCGACGGCTTGTCCCCGCCCTCCCGGCCCTCGGTCGCGGGCGAGCCGCCCAACTCGCCCATGTCCTCGACCGGGACGACCACCGACAGGTCGAACTCCTTCGTCGACGGCGGCTGGACGATCTCCACCTTGCCGCGCGGCGCGAGGTACCGGGCCACCTCCTCGACCGGCCGGACCGTCGCCGACAGGCCGATCCGCCGTGCCGGGCGCGGCAGCAGCTCGTCCAGCCGCTCCAGCGACAGCGCCAGGTGCGCCCCGCGCTTCGTCCCCGCGACCGCGTGCACCTCGTCCAGGATCACCGTCTCGATCCCGGCCAGCGCCTCGCGCGCGGCCGAGGTCAGCATCAGGAACAGCGACTCCGGCGTGGTGATCAGGATGTCCGGCGGCCGCGTCGACAGCGCCCGCCGCTCGGCCGGCGGGGTGTCCCCCGACCGGATCCCGACCCGGATCTCCGGCTCGGGCAGCCCCAGCCGCACGGACTCCTGACGGATCCCGGTCAGCGGGCTGCGCAGGTTCCGCTCCACGTCGACGGCGAGGGCCTTCAGCGGCGACACGTACAGCACCCGGCAGCGCTTCCTCGGATCGGCCGGCGGCGGGACCGACGCCAGCCGGTCCAGGGCGGCGAGGAACGCCGCCAGGGTCTTGCCGGAACCGGTGGGCGCGACCACCAGCACGTCCGACCCCTCCCCGATGGCCCGCCAGGCACCCTCCTGCGCGGAGGTGGGCGTACGGAAAGCCCCCGTGAACCACGAGCGGGTCGCGGGGGAGAACGAATCGAGCGCGGCAGTGGCCATGCCCCCATCGTGCACCCGGCCACTGACACCGGGCCGGACCTGCGCGAACACGCCCCCGGACCGGGGCGCAGAATGGGGGGATGGGTGAGGAGGAGGGCCGCAAGGAGTGGGCGCGCCACTGGCAGTACGCGGAACTGCCCGGGCTGGACCTGCTGCGGGCCCACTACGTACGCCACACCTTCCCCCGCCACGCGCACGACGGGTACGTCATCGCGGCCGTCACGGGAGGCATCGAGCAGATCGGCCTGCCCGGCGGCACCCTGCGCGCCGGGCCCGGCAGCGTGGTCCTGATCAACCCAGAGGTGCCCCACAGCGCCCGTGCCGGGGTGCCCGAGGGTTGGGCGTACGCCACCCTCTACCCCTCCCGGGCGCTGATCACCGAGGTCGCCGCCGAGATCGGCACCCTGCGCGGCACCCCCGGATTCACCACCGACATGGTCACCGACCCGCAGACCTCCCAGGTGATCACCGAGGTGCACCGGGCCGCCGAGGCCGGGAACGCGCTGGCCGCCGACACCCTGCTGCGCGGCGCGGTCGCGCGGATGCTCAGCCGGCACGCGGGCCCGCTGCCGGTCCGTACGGTGCGCCGCGCGGGCGCCGCCGACGCCGAACGGGCCCGGGCCGTCCTGGCCGGCCGGATGAGCGACCCGCCCTCCCTGGAACAGCTCGCGGCGGAGCTCGGCACCAGCCCGTTCGCGCTGCTGCGCGCCTTCCGCGAGCGGTACGGGATGCCGCCGCACACCTGGCTCACCGACGCCCGGGTCCGCCAGGCGCGCCGGCTGCTCGATGCGGGGACCCCGCCCGCCGAGGCCGCCGTCGCCGTCGGGTTCACCGACCAGCCCCACCTGAACCGGCACTTCACCCGGATCGTGGGCGTGCCGCCGGGTGCCTACCGGCGGGGCCGGGCCTGCTGACCCGCGGCCGCGGCCGGAGCCGGATCGCGCCGGCCCGTGTGCGCAAGAACGTACAAGACCGGCCCGGCCCGCCCCGCGTACGTTCGCGGGGTGGGAGAACATCAGATGGTGATGCAGGAGAGGCCCGAGGGGGCCGTCGGGCGGCCCCGCGCCGCCGTCGTACGGGACGCGCTCGGGGTCGGGGTGGCCGTCGGGCTGTCCGGGTTCGCGTTCGGCGTGACCGCCGCCGGGGCCGGGATCAGCACGCTGCAGGCCTGTGTGCTGAGCCTGCTGGTGTTCACCGGAGCCTCGCAGTTCGCGCTGGTCGGGGCACTGGCCGCGGGCGGCAACCCGTTCACCGCGGCCGCCGGCGCCTTCTTCCTCGGCACCCGCAACGCCTTCTACGGGCTGCGGCTGTCCCAGTTGCTCGCGCTGCCCCGGGCCGTGCGGCCCCTCGCCGCGCACTGGGTCATCGACGAGACCACCGCCGTCGCCCTGGCCCAGCCCGACCGGAAGTCGGCCCGCCTCGGCTTCACCGTGACCGGGCTGACCCTCTACGTCCTGTGGAACCTCACCACCCTGCTCGGGGCGCTCGGCGCCGAAGCCATCGGGGACACCGGCGCCTGGGGCCTCGACGCCGCCGGACCCGCCGTCTTCCTCGCGCTGCTCGCGCCGATGCTGAAGACCTCCACCGAGCGGGCCGTCGCCGGGCTCGCCCTGGTCCTCGGACTGGGTCTGCTGCCGGTGCTGCCCGCCGGGGTGCCCGTGCTCGTCGCCGCGCTCGCCGCCCCCGCGGTGCTCTGGATGAAGGGACGCCGACCGTGAACGTCTGGATCGCCATCGGGATCACCGTCGTCGGCTGCTACGCCGTCAAGCTCGCCGGGCTGCTCGTGCCCGCCGGGGCCCTGGAGCGGCCGACGGTGCAGAAGCTCGCCGCGCTGCTGCCCGTCGCACTGCTCGCCGCGCTCACCGCGCAGCAGACCTTCAGCACCGGGGACGCGCTCGTGATCGACGCCCGCGCCGCCGGGCTGGCCGCCGCCGCGGTGGCGCTGCTGCTGCGGGCCCCCTTCCTCGTCGTCGTCGGGGCCGCCGTCGTCGTCACCGCGGGGGTAAGGGCGCTGGGCGGTTAGCCCCGGCCGGCAGGCACCCGTACGCCCGCAGGGTCAGCAGGGCCTCCAGCGTGGCGATCGGCCGGCGCTCCAGCGAGCTGCCCGGCGCCCGGTCCCTGCGCGGCACCGGCCAGCCGCCGTCCGGGCGCTGCTGCGCGGCCAGGAAGGCCAGCGCCCGGGCCATCTCCTCGTCGGTGAACCAGCCGCGGGCCAGCGACTCCGGCCGGCGCGCGAAGTCGTACGGGAACAGCTGCTCGCCCGGCGCGTACCCGGGGAACACCGGGTACCGCGCGCGCCGTCCCGGGTCCAGCACCGCGAGGCCGCGCTCGCGCACCAGCCGCCCCAGCCGGTCCGCGGCCGCCGCGGCGCGGGCCCGGTCGGGGGCGCCGTCGAGGAAGGCCACCGCGCTCTGGACCTCGTACGGATGCGAGTGGCGCAGGCCCTCGACCCGGTCCCAGCAGAATTCCGTGGCCCGGAACAGCCACGCGTGCCAGACCCGGTTGCGGTGCAGCACCCCGACGACCGGGCCCGTGGCCAGCAGCTCGCCCGGCGGGGCGTCCCCCACCGGGGCGTGCGGGGCCGGGAAGACCACCGGGAGCGCCCCGTCCGGGGCCGAGACGCGGGTCAGATGACCGCAGAGCCGCTCGATCCGCTGCCCGGCGCAGCGGCCGAGGCTGTCGAGGACCCGTAAGGCGTGCGCGGTGTGCAGGGGCCGGCTCAGCGGACCGCGCAGGTCCGGATCGAGCGCGTGCCCGTACCCGCCGTCGCCGCCCAGGTAGGCACCGAGGGCCGCGTCCACCGGATCGGCGTCCCCGCCGAGGAAATGGAACGCGAACCGCCGCTGCTCCAGCACACGGGCCGTGAGCCAGATGAACTGCTCGGCGCGGGCCAGCACGGCCCCGGCGGTCGGCGGGCTCGGCGCGGAAGCTTCGTCTCCAGGCATGCGGGAAACCGTAGGACGCCGGGGCGCGGCCAGGTGGTGGGAACGGGGCCGGTGCACTCTCCGGAGCGGGATACTGGGGGCATGCGGTTGACGATTTTCTGGGAACGGATGGCCGAGCACTTCGGCGCGGGCTACGCGGATTCCTTCGCGCGCGACCACGTCATGACGGAACTCGGCGGACGGACCGTGCACCAGGCGCTGGACGCGGGCTGGGAGACCAAGGACGTCTGGCGCGCGGTGTGCTCCGCGATGGACGTGCCGGCCTCGCTGCGCTGACGGCCCGTACCGAACCACTCGGGCGGTTGGCGGGTGGCGGCCGGCGGGTGGGACAGACTGGGGTGCGTGGCAGCGACTGAAGACACGACCGACCAGGCAGACGACGCGGCGGGGGCGGGCGGGGGAACCCGGGTGGGCCCGCCCCGCCAGGAGACCGCCGGGGCGCCCGAACCCGCGGGGGTCCTCGGGCCCCCGGAACCGCCCGACCGGAGCGGCGCCCAGGTCGCGGCCCGGATGCCGCGCTGGCTGCCGCGCGCGGTGATCCTCGTCCTGGCCCTCTACGCCTGCTTCCAGCTCGGCAGCTGGGCGTTCCACCAGCTCATCGGGCTGCTGATCAACATACTGATCGCGTTCTTCCTCGCCCTCGCGATCGAGCCGGCCGTGGCCAGGATGGCGGCCCGCGGCATGCGGCGCGGGCTCGCCACCTTCGTGGTGTTCCTCGGGGTGTTCGCCGCGAGCGCCGGTTTCGTCTTCCTGCTCGGCTCGATGCTCGCCGGGCAGATCGTCGACATGGTGGGGGGCTTCCCCGGCTATCTCGACTCGGTGATCAGATGGATCAACGAGACCCTCCACACCAAGCTGTCCCGGCTGGAGATCCAGGACAGCCTGCTGCACTCGGACTGGCTGCAGAAGTACGTGCAGAACAGCGCCACCGGCGTGCTCGACGTGTCCGCCACCGTGCTCGGCGGGCTCTTCAAGCTGCTGACGATCGGCCTCTTCGCCTTCTACTTCGCCGCCGACGGGCCGCGGCTGCGGCGCGCGCTGTGCTCCGTCCTGCCTCCCGCGAAGCAGTCTGAGGTGCTGCGCGCCTGGGAGATCGCCGTCACCAAGACGGGCGGGTACCTCTACTCGCGCGGGCTGATGGCGCTGATCTCCGGCATCGCGCACTACGTGGTGTTCGTCATCCTCAAGGTGCCGTACGCGCCCGCGCTCGCGGTGTGGGTGGGGCTGGTCTCCCAGTTCATCCCCACCATCGGCACCTACCTGGCGGGCGCGCTCCCGATGCTGATCGCGTTCCCGCACTCGCCCTGGTACGCGCTGTACGTGCTCGGCTTCGTGGTGGTCTACCAGCAGTTCGAGAACTACGTGCTGCAGCCGAAGCTGACCGCGAGGACGGTCGACATCCACCCGGCGGTGGCGTTCGGGTCCGTCATCGCGGGCACCGCCCTGCTGGGCGCGGTCGGGGCGCTGATCGCGATCCCGGCCGTCGCCACTTTGCAGGCGTTCCTCGGCGCGTACGTGAAGCGGTACGAGCTGACGGAAGGGGCGGCCGGGGCCCCGCCGGCTACTCCTGCCGGTCGGTTTCGGCGAGGAAGGCTGCCAGGGCCTCGGTGACGGTCGCCTCCACGGCGGCCTTGTCCACGCCGAGGCCGCTGAAGACGCCCTCGCCGTTCTCCAGTTCGAGGAGGGCGAGCAGGATGTGCTCGGTGCCGACGTAGTTGTGGCCGAGGCGCAGGGCCTCGCGGAAGGTGAGCTCCAGGGCCTTCTTGGCGGAGGCGTCGAAGGGGACGAGGGCGGGAAGCTCCTCCTCGGAGGCCGGGGGCAGGGCGGCGGTCGCGACGGCGCGCACGTCGTCCTCCGAGACCTGCTGGGCCCGCAGGGCGAGCGCGGCGAGGCCCTCCGGCTCGGCGAGCAGGCCGAGGACGAGGTGCTCGGTGCGGATCTCGGTGCTGCGGCCGGCGCGGGCCTCGTTCTGCGCGGTGACGACGACGTTGCGGGCGCGGGGGGTGAAGCGGCCGAAGCCCTGGCTCGCGTCCATGCCGCCCTCGCCCTCCTTGTCGGCCTTGGGGACGAAGCGCTTCTGGGCGGCCTGGCGGGTGACGCCCATGCTGCGGCCGATGTCGGTCCAGGAGGCGCCGGAGCGGCGGGCCTGGTCGACGAAGTGGCCGATGAGGTGGTCGGCCACGTCGCCGAGGGACTCGGCGACGACGACGGCGCCGCTGAGCTGCTC
Organism: Streptomyces goshikiensis; assembly: GCF_014650555.1. Taxonomy (GTDB): domain Bacteria; phylum Actinomycetota; class Actinomycetes; order Streptomycetales; family Streptomycetaceae; genus Streptomyces; species Streptomyces goshikiensis. Next base: position 30,131 of record NZ_BMVE01000002.1, read on the forward strand.
CAGGGTGTCGGTGTGGATCTTCTTGATGGCCTCGATCAGGTCGTCGAGGCGTACCGGGTTGGTCATGCGAACGGGTTCCACCGAAGGGTTCGTCATGGGTGCAACCGTAGGTTGACAGTCGAAGGAGTGTCAACCCTGGGTTGTCAGTCGGGTGGGATGTCGGCTCGATGCGGGGTTAGACGCGGGGCCTGGCGTGGCGTCCGGCGTGGGGCCTGACGTGGTGCGCTTGACAGGGAAATCGAACATCTATTCTCATGAGTTATCCACAGCCGAAGCGGGCGTGGAAGCGCATTGTCAGTGGCAGGCGTTAGCGTCAATGGCGTGAAGCGATCGACTCAAGCAAATCGGGTGGAACCCATGGCAGGCACCGACCGTGAGAAGGCTCTCGACGCCGCTCTCGCACAGATTGAACGGCAATTCGGCAAGGGTGCGGTCATGCGCCTCGGCGACAAGCCGAACGACCCCATCGAGGTCATCCCCACCGGGTCGACCGCGCTGGACATCGCCCTCGGCGTCGGCGGGCTGCCCCGCGGCCGTGTGATCGAGGTGTACGGCCCGGAGTCCTCCGGTAAGACGACCCTGACCCTGCACGCCGTGGCCAACGCGCAGAAGGCCGGCGGCACCGTCGCCTTCGTGGATGCCGAGCACGCGCTCGACCCCGAGTACGCGAAGGCCCTCGGCGTCGACACCGACAACCTCATCCTGTCGCAGCCGGACACCGGCGAGCAGGCGCTGGAGATCGTGGACATGCTCGTCCGCTCCGGCGCGCTCGACCTGATCGTCATCGACTCCGTCGCGGCGCTCGTGCCGCGCGCGGAGATCGAGGGCGAGATGGGCGACTCGCACGTCGGCCTCCAGGCCCGGCTGATGAGCCAGGCGCTCCGCAAGATCACCGGTGCGCTCAACCAGTCCAAGACCACCGCGATCTTCATCAACCAGCTCCGCGAGAAGATCGGCGTGATGTTCGGCTCGCCGGAGACCACGACCGGTGGCCGCGCGCTGAAGTTCTACGCCTCCGTGCGCCTGGACATCCGCCGCATCGAGACCCTCAAGGACGGTACGGACGCGGTCGGCAACCGCACCCGGGTCAAGGTCGTCAAGAACAAGGTCGCGCCGCCGTTCAAGCAGGCCGAGTTCGACATCCTCTACGGCCAGGGCATCAGCCGCGAGGGCGGCCTGATCGACATGGGCGTGGAGCACGGCTTCGTGCGCAAGGCCGGCGCCTGGTACACGTACGAGGGCGACCAGCTCGGCCAGGGCAAGGAGAACGCCCGCAACTTCCTCAAGGACAACCCCGACCTCGCCAACGAGATCGAGCGGAAGATCAAGGAGAAGCTGGGCGTGGGTGTCCGCAAGGACGCCGCCGCCGACGAGGCGGGCGCCACCGCGCCGGCCGATGCCGCGGCCGTGCCCGCCCCGGCGACGAAGGCCAAGACGACGGCCAAGGCCGCCGTGGCCAAGAGCTGACCCGTGCGGGAGCAGGAAAGGGGCGGCGCCGGCGGCCGTCGGGGCCGTCGCCAAGGCGGCGACCGTGAGGACCGTCGCGAAGGCGGCCGCGAGGGCCGCCAGGAGCTGCCGCCCCAGACTCCCGAGGAGCAGGCGCGGGCGATCTGCCTGCGCCTGCTCACGGGGATGCCGCGTACCCGGCGGCAGCTCGCGGACGCCCTGGAGAAGCGGGGCATCCCCGAGGAGGTGTCACAGGCCGTCCTCTCCCGCTACGAGGAGGTCGGCCTGATCGACGACGCCGCCTTCGCCGGGGCCTGGGTCGAGTCCCGGCACCGTGGCAGGGGCCTCGCGCGCCGGGCGCTCGCGCAGGAGCTGCGCACCAAGGGGGTGCACGCCACCCTCGTACAGGAGGCGCTGGAACAGCTGGACTCCGAGCAGGAGGAAGAGACCGCCCGGGAACTCGTGGAGCGCAAGCTCCGCTCGACCCGGGGCCTGGAGCGGGACAAGAGGCTGCGGCGCCTCGCCGGGATGCTCGCGCGCAAGGGATACCCGGAGGGCATGGCCCTGCGGGTGGTCCGGCGCGCGCTGGAGGAGGAGGGCGAGGACGCCGACGAGCTGGGGTACCCGGGCTTCTGAGGGAAGGCCGGGCGCCCCGCCCCGGCCGGGGCGGGGGCCGTGTCAGGGCGGGGGCGCCACCGGGAGACCGGCGGACTTCCAGGACTGGAAGCCGCCCTCCAGGTCCGTCGCGTGGCGCAGGCCCAGCGCGTGGAGGGACGCCGCCGCCAGGGTGGAGGCGTAGCCCTCGTTGCAGATGACGATCACCCGCAGGTCGTGGCCCGTGGCCTGCGGGACGCGGTGGGAGCCCTGGGGATCCAGTCGCCATTCGAGTTCGTTGCGCTCGATCACCAGCGCACCCGGGATCAGGCCGTCCCGCTCGCGCAGCGCCTGGTAGCGGATGTCCACCAGCAGCGCACCGTCCAGCGAGGCGGCGTACGCGGCCCGCGCGTCGACGCGGGCGTACGTTTCACGGACCCGCTCGACGAGGGCGTCGATGCCGGTCGGGGCGGCGCTCACTGCCAGTCCGCCGGACGCTCGACGTGCTCCAGGGTGAGCACGGGGCCGCTGCGGCTGAAGCGGCGGATGAGCGGGAGCGGCGGGTAGTAGGCGTGCACGGAGACGGCGTGCTCGGCCGGGGACTCGTTGAGCACCTCGTGTACGTGGTGCTCGGCGAACGCGCGGCCCGTGCCCTCCGGCAGCGCCCGCTCCCGGTCCACGTCGGCGGCGAGCACCAGGCTCCGCCAGCCCTCCGCGGGCAGTCGTACGGTCAGCGAGTGCTCGGTGAGCCGCCCCCGGGCGGTGGCGAACGCGCCCCGCGATTCGGCGTGGTCGTGCCAGCCGGTGCCGGTGCCCGGCGGCCAGCCGATCAGCCAGGCCTCGCTCCCGCCCGGCCCGTCGAGCCGCATCCACGTACGGCCCTCCGGGTCGAGGGGCAGCGAGTCCACGATCTCGGGGTCGGCGGCGGTGCGCAGGGCGAAGGAGAGGAGTTCGGCGGCAGTGGGGCCCGCCGAGACACGGGTGGGCGCGGGGACAACAGACATGGAATGACCGTCCTGGGGGTTCGCGAACATGCGCGCGGGCCCGGCAGGGAGCAGAGCAGGGCACGGGGCGCGCGGAGGAGAAGGCGAATCAGCAGGAAGGGCGACACACGCAGCCCGCGTAGCGGAGCAGGTCCATGTGGACCCTCCGCCACAGGCGCACGTCGTTGCCGGTCATGTCCGCGAGTGAAGCACGAGACGCGGAACGGGTCAATCGATCAAGTGGTGGGCCTGCCCGAAGGAGTACTCGAAGGAGTGCCCGAAGGGGCGCCCGAAGGAGTGGTCGGGGGCGTGGGCGAAGGAGCGGCCGGCGCGAGGGCGGGAGTCCGGGGCGCGTCGGAATCCGGGGCGCCCGCGCGGACGCTGTCCGCCGCCTCGTAGAGCTCCGCCGGCCGTACCCCCGCGAAGGTGGCCGCCAGGTGCCCGTCCGGCCGTACGAGGAGCACCGTGTGGGCGGGAGCCCCCGGGTAGCTGTCCGCGACCAGCAGCTCCGCGCGGACCGGAAGCGCGCTGACCGCCGCCGCCAGCCGCGGCATCAGCCCGGCGCCCAGCCAGTGCCGCCGGTCCCAGACCCCGGTGCCCGGGGCGACGAGGAGCACCAGCAGCCGGCCCCGCCCCAGCAGATCGCGCAGCGGCACCGTGGCCCCGTCGGGCGCGGTCACCGCGACGTTCTCCACGGGGCCGCCCGGCTCGGTGGCCGTCGGCACCTCGCGCACCGCGACCGGCGGGCCGTACGTCGGAGCCGCGCCCAGCGGGCCGCGCCCCAAGTGCCCGTCGGTGAGCAGGGACTCCGCGGAGCGCGCGGCCCCGGGGAGGTAGGTCCGCAGCCCGCTGCCGCTGCGCAGGGCCGGCATCGCCTGGTCGGCGGCGCGCAGCCGGGCCGCGACCGCCCTGCGGCGCTCGTCCTCGTACCCGTCGAGCAGGGCCTCCGAGGCGCCCTGGTGCCAGGCCACCGCCAGCCTCCAGGCCAGGTTCTCGGCGTCCCGCAGCCCCTCCTCGACGCCCTGGGTGCCGAGCGCGCCCAGCAGGTGCGCCGCGTCGCCGGCGAGGAAGGCCCGGCGGTCGCGCCAGCGCCGGGCGAGCCGGTGGTGCAGGGTGTGGACCCCGGTGTCGATCAGGTCGTACGGGGGAGTCGTGCCCCCGCACCACGCCCCCAGGGTGTCGCGGATGAGGGTGACCAGCGCGCCGGGGGTGACGAGCTCCCCGCGCGGCGGAAGCAGCCAGTCCAGCCGCCACACCCCGTCGGGCAGCGGCCGAGCGGTGACCTCGTCGGGGGCGCGGCGGTACAGCAGCGCCTCGCCGGGCCAGGGCAGTTCGGTGCGCAGCGCGGCCACGGCGTGGCGTTCCACGGCGGTGCGGCCGGGGAAGCGGATGCCGATCAGCTTGCGCACGGTGGAGCGGGCGCCGTCGCAGCCGACCAGGTAGCTCCCGCGCCACCAGGTCGTCGCGGCGCCCTTGGTGTGCGCGGTGACCCCCCGGCCGTCCTGCTCCAGGGAGTCCAGCTTGCTGTCGGTGACCAGCTGGACGAGCGGGTGCGCGGCGGCGGCGTCCCGCAGCCCGCGCGTGAGGGCGTGCTGCGGAAGGTGCAGCGGCGCCGGGTGGTCCTCGAAGGTGACGCGCTGGGAGTCGCGGCCGCGCCGCAGGGTGCGCCAGGCCGCGTAGTACGCGCCCTCGTCGCGCAGCGTCGTACAGCCCAGCCGGTGGGCCATGGCCGCGGTGTCGGAGTGCAGGACGACGGTCCGGGCGGGCCGGGACTCCTCCTTGCCGGGCCCTTCGTCGAGCACGACGCAGGGCACGCCCGAGCCGGCCAGGGCCAGGGACAGGGAGAGTCCGACGGGCCCCGCGCCGACGACGATCACCGGGTCCATGACGCGGCTCCCGATGTCCGGTATGTGATCACAGGTGGTATGCAACCCACTGGAGGTGCCTGCGTCAAGTGACGCCGGTCGCGACAACGCCGTGTGGTGCGGCGGAAGAGTTCCGCCGCACCACACGTGCCACACCAGTGTACTGACCGAGTGTCAGGAACTTGTCAGGGTGCCTTGCCCACGCCGGCCGCGCCGCCCGCGTCGACTTCGGCCACGTCGCCCCCGACGACCGCGCCGGTGCCCTTCTTGGAGCCGCGCAGGGTCCGCTCCAGCCAGGACGCGAAGGTGGTGAGCGCGAAGTTCACCGCGATGTAGATCAGCGCGATCACGATGAGGGTCGGGATGGTGTTGCTGTAGTTGGCCGAGATCTGCCGGTTCATCGACAGCAGCTCGCCGAAGCCCAGGAGCGCGCCACCGATCGCGGTGTCCTTGAGGATCACCACGAGCTGGCTCACCAGCGCCGGCAGCATCGCCGTGACGGCCTGCGGGAGCAGGACGTACGTCATGACCTGGCCCTTGCGCATGCCGATCGCCTTGGCCGCGTCGGTCTGGCCGCGCGGCAGCGTCAGGATGCCGGCCCGGACGATTTCCGCGATGACCGCCGCGTTGTAGAGGACCAGGCCGGTGACGACGGCGTACAGCGGGCGCAGCTCGGAGCTGACGGCCGAGAACTGCACGTACAGCGCGTAGCTGAACAGCATCAGCATCAGGACCGGGATGGCGCGGAAGAACTCGACGACCGCACCGACGGGGACGCGTATCCAGGCGTGGTCGGACAGCCGGGCGATGCCGAGGAGCGCGCCCAGCGGCAGCGCGATCACCATGGCGATCAGGCCGGCCTTGAGGGTCTCGCCGAGGCCCGGGAGGAGGAACGTCGTCCAGACCTGGCTGTCGGTGACGAACGGGCTCCACTTGTCGGCGTCGAGCTGGTTCTTGTCGGCCATGATGCTCAGCACCCACCACAGGGCCAAGCCGAACACCACGACGAAGACGCCCGAGTAGACCCAGTTGCGGGCCTTGGCCTTGGGGCCGGGAGTGTCGTACAGAACGGAACTCATCGCTTCACCGCCACTCGCTTGGACACCCAGCCCAGCAGGAGGCCGGTGGGCAGGGTCAGCACGACGAAGCCGAGGGCGAAGACCCCGAAGACGGCGAAGAGCGCGTCCGCCTCGTTCTCGATCATTTCCTTCATCAGCAGGGCCGCTTCGGCCACGCCGATGGTCGCCGCCACCGTGGTGTTCTTGGTGAGGGCGATCAGTACGTTCGCGAGCGGTGCGATGACCGCCCGGAAGGCCTGGGGGAGCACGATCAGCCGGAGCACCTGGAAGAAGCTCAGCCCGAGCGCGCGGGCGGCTTCGGCCTGACCGACGGGCACCGTGTTGATGCCCGAGCGCAGTGCCTCACAGACGAAGGTGCCGGTGTACGCGATGAAGCCGAGCACCGCGAGGCGGAAGCCGATCTCCTTGAAGTTGCTGCCGCCGAGCGTGATGCCCAAGGTCTGGTTCAGGCCCAGCGAGCAGCCGATGATCAGCACGGTCAGCGGAATGTTGCGTACGAGGTTGACGTACGCGGTGGCGAAGCCCCGCATCAGCGGAACGGGGCCGACCCGCATCCCGGCCAGGACCGTGCCCCAGACGAGGGAGCCGACCGCCGAGTAGAGGGTGAGCTGAACCGTCACCCAGAAGGCTCCGAGCACGTCGTACTGCCCGGAATTAAGAAAATCGAACACGATGCCCTGCGCTCTCCCCAGGATGGCCGGTGAGGTGCGCCGTCGCCCGCGACAGGCGGGTGGCGGCGCACCTCACCGAAGAATCAGCTGCCTTCGGTGATCTGCGGGGCCGGCTCCGCCTTGTAGTTCGCGGGGCCGAAGTTCGTGTCCACGGCCTTCTGCCAGGAACCGTCCGAGACCATCTTCTTCAGCGCGGCGTTGACCTTGGTCTGGAGGTCCTTGTCGCCCTTCTTCAGGCCGATGCCGTAGGGCTCGTCGCTCAGGTTCAGGCCGACCAGCTTGAACTTGCCCTTGTTCTTCTCCTGCGCGGCGAAGCCGGCGAGGATCGAGTTGTCCGTGGTCAGCGCGTCGAGGGACTTGTTCTCCAGGCCGGTGAGGCACTCGGAGTAGCCCGGAAGCTGCTGGAGGTCGGCCTCGGGGGCCAGCTTGGTCTTGACGTTCTGCGCGGAGGTGGAGCCGGTGACCGAGCAGAGCTTCTTCTTGTTGAGGTCCTCGGCCTTGGTGATCGAGCTGTCGTCGGCGCGGACCAGCAGGTCCTGGTGGGCCACGAAGTACGGGCCGGCGAAGTCGACCTTCGCCTTGCGCTTGTCGTTGATCGTGTAGGTCGCGACGACCAGCTTCACGTCACCGTTCGCGATCAGGTTCTCGCGCTCGGCGCTGACGGCCTGCTTGAACTCGATCTGGTTGGGCTGGTAGCCGAGCTCCTTGGCCACGTACGTCGCCACGTCGACGTCGAAGCCCGTGAACTTGCCGTCCGGGTTCTTCAGGCCCAGGCCCGGCTGGTCGAACTTGATGCCGATGACGATCTTGTCCTTCTTGGCACCACCGGAAGCGCCGCTGTCACTGGCCTTGTCGCTGCTGCCGCCGCACGCGGTGGCCGTCAGGGCGAGGACGACGGACACGGCCGCGGCCGCACCGGCCTTGAAAAGCTTCATGGTGAACTTCCCTCGGATGAGACGTAGTTGAAGGCTGAGCGGCAAGTGCGACGAGTGCGCCGCCGACCGCGTCGTTTCGGCAGTGATCCGCCAACGGACTCACTACCAGACGAAATCGTCAGTGGTGCAGGATCTTCGACAGGAAGTCCTTGGCGCGGTCACTGCGCGGGTTGCTGAAGAACTGCTCGGGCGTGGCCTCTTCGACGATCTTTCCGTCGGCCATGAAGACGACCCGGTTGGCCGCCGAGCGGGCGAAGCCCATCTCGTGTGTGACGACCACCATCGTCATGCCCTCCCGGGCGAGCTGCTGCATGACCTCCAGCACCTCGTTGATCATCTCGGGGTCGAGCGCCGAAGTCGGCTCGTCGAAGAGCATTACCTTCGGGTCCATGGCCAGCGCGCGGGCGATCGCCACGCGCTGCTGCTGGCCGCCCGAGAGCTGCGCCGGGTACTTCTCGGCCTGCGAGCCGACGCCCACCCGGTCCAGCAGTGCCTGCGCCTTCGCGTGGGCGGCGGCCTGGTCCGTCTTGCGGACCTTCAGCTGGCCCAGCATGACGTTCTGGAGCACCGTCTTGTGCGCGAACAGGTTGAACGACTGGAAGACCATGCCGACATCGGCACGCAGCCGGGCCAATTCCCTGCCCTCGGAGGGCAGTTCCTTGCCGTCGACCGTGATGGTCCCCGAATCGATGGTCTCCAGCCGGTTGATGGTCCGGCACAGTGTGGACTTGCCCGATCCCGAGGGACCGATCACCACGACGACCTCACCGCGGGCAATGCTCAGATCGATGTCCTGAAGCACGTGCAGCGCGCCGAAGTGCTTGTTGACGTTGCTCAGCACGACCAGGTCGTCCGCGGCACCGGCCGCGTCCTGCACGTCCTTGGTCACTGATACTCCGCTCATCGGCTTCTTGCTCCGTCCTCCTCGGTTGGGAGGACAGTAGTGAGAGGGCGAGCACAGCGTCATCACATCTGAGGGAGAATTGAGCATAACGATACGGCCTCGCCCGGATACGCTCCGTGGGCGGGCCCGCCGCGGAGCCGCCCGGGTCGTACCGGGTGCGTAACGGAAGGCGCGCCGGAGCTGAACCCCCTTGACGTGGGACTCTCCATCGGCGTGGATGCAGGGTGGCCTGTGAACGGAACGTAAACGGGCCGGAACGACGCACTCGCGGATCCCGAAAGACCTCGAAGATCCGCGGACCTCGAAGAAGACTCGAAGAAGACCACGGAAGGGTGCCGCAGTGAGACTGCTGCTCGTCGAGGACGACGACCACGTCGCCGCCGCCCTGTCCGCGATCCTCGCCCGGCACGGCTTCCGGGTGACCCACGCCCGCAACGGCGAGGAAGCGCTCCAGGCCCTGCTGCCCGCCGACGCGCCGCCCTTCGGGGTCGTCCTCCTGGACCTCGGCCTGCCCGACCAGGACGGCTACGAGGTGTGCGGCAAGATCCGCAAGCGCACCAGCACTCCGGTCATCATGGTCACCGCCCGGGCCGACGTGCGCTCCCGGATCCACGGCCTGAACATGGGCGCCGACGACTACGTGGTCAAGCCCTACGACACCGGTGAGCTCCTCGCCCGGATCCACGCCGTCGCCCGGCGCACCGGCGGCTCCGAGAACACCGCCGCCGCCACCCCCGGCCCCGCCGGGACCGGCGGCGAAGGCGGCGTGGTCCGCCTCGGCCCCGTCAGTATCGAGCTGCCCACCCGCCGCGTCAGCGTGGACGGGGCGGACGTGCCCCTGACCCGCAAGGAATTCGACCTGCTGGCCCTGCTCGCGCAGCGCCCCGGCGTGGTCTTCCGCCGCGAGCAGATCATCAGCGAGGTGTGGCGCACCAGCTGGGAAGGCACCGGCCGGACCCTGGAGGTCCACGTCGCCTCGCTGCGCTCCAAGCTGCGCATGCCGGCGCTCATCGAGACCGTCCGCGGGGTGGGCTACCGGCTCGTCACCCCCGCCGCCTCCTAGCGGGCCCCGCCGTGCGCGCCCGGCTGCTGCCCCTGCTCGTCATCCTGATGGCGGGCGTCCTGCTCGCGCTCGGGTTCCCGCTCGCCGTCGCGCTCGCCGCCGGCCAGCAGCAGCGCGTCGTCGTCGACCGGATCGACGACAGCGCCCGCTTCGCCGCGCTCGCCCAGTTCGTCATCGACGCCGAGAGCTCCGGCTCCTCCGGGGCCGACGGGCGCCGCCAGACCCTCCAGCTCGAACTCGCCCGCTACCAGGAGCTGTACGGGATCCGGGTGGGCATCTTCTACCGCGACGACAACGCCATGGCCCGGTCCCCCGGCTGGTGGGAGCTGCCCTCCTCCGGGGAGGGCCGGGACGCCTTCCAGGCGGCCCTGGCCGGACGCCGCAGCCACGACCCCGCCCAGGTGTGGCCCTGGGACGCGCACGGCAAGCTCCTCGTCGCCTCCCCGGTCGTCCTCGACGGGGACGTGGTCGCCGTCGTCGCCACCGAATCACCCACCGATCAGATGCGCGGCCGCATCCTGCGGGGCTGGCTGCTCATCGCCGCGGGACTCGCCGCCGCGATGCTCCTCGCCTTCGGCGCGGCCCTGCGGCTCACCACCTGGGTCCTCAAGCCCGTCCAGACCCTGGACGCCGCCGCCCACGGCATCGCCACCGGGCGGATGAACTCCCGCGTCGCGGCCGCCGGCGGGCCGCCGGAACTCCGGAGCCTGGCCCGCTCGTTCAACGAGATGGCCGACAACGTCGAAGAGGTGCTGGAGCAGCAGCGGGCGTTCGTCGCCGACGCCTCCCACCAGCTGCGCAACCCGCTCGCCGCGCTGCTCCTGCGCATCGAGCTGCTCGCCCTCGAACTCCCCGAGGGCAACGAGGAGATCGCCTCCGTGCGTACGGAGGGCAAGCGCCTGGCCCAGGTCCTCGACGACCTGCTCGGCCTGGCGCTGGCCGAGCACGCCTCCGCCGAGATCAGCCTCACCGACATCGGGGCCCTGACCACCGAGCGGGTCGCCGCCTGGCGGCCGTTCGCCGAGGAGAAGGGCGTACGGCTCACCGGGACGGGCCGGGCCGCCGTCACCGGCTGGGCCGACCCCATCGCGCTGTCCAGCGCGCTCGACGCCGTCATCGACAACGCCCTGAAGTTCACCCCCGGAGGCGAGGAGGTCGAGGTGTCGGTCTCCGGCGAAGGACCCTCCGTCCTCGTCGTCGTCGCCGACCGGGGGCCCGGCCTGACCGAGGAGGAGCTCCAGCGCGTCGGCGACCGCTTCTGGCGCAGCGGCCGCCACCAGAACATCAAGGGTTCCGGACTCGGCCTGTCCATCTCCCGCGCGCTGCTCGCCGCGGGCGGCGGATCCCTCTCGTACGAGAAGAACCCGCCGCACGGGCTGCGGGTGACGGTCTCGGTGCCGCGGACCGACCCGCACTCCGCCTGAGCCCCGCCTGAGCCCCGTCGGGTCCCGGGGCCGTCAGGTCCAGGCGAGGGTGGTGGCGGAGGGGCCGGACAGCGCGTACAGCTCGTCCACCGCGCGGACCTCGAAGACGGCCGCCCGCTCCCCGGCGGCGCGTTCCACGGCGGGCAGGTGGAGCGCCGCGCCGCAGGTGCCGCCGAGGAAGCGGCGGGTGCCGTCGGGCAGCACGCGGGACACCTCGTAGTGGCGGACGGCCCCGGGTGAGCGCTGCCAGGCCAGTCGCAGCGAGGCCCTGCCGTTCGCCTGGGCCGAGGCGGTCACCGTCAGGACACCCGGCGAGGCCGGTCGCCGCCGCGCGGTCGTGTCGTGCAGCGACAGGGCTCCGAGCCGCCACGACACCGGTGTGTTCCCGCCCGGGGTGATCCGTACGGCCAGCCCGTACGCGGTCGTGCCCGGCGGGGAGGAGATCCGGATCCGGGAGGTCCGCCAGCCCGCGCCGCCGGTGGTCTCCGCCTTCCGCCAGGTGTACGGGACCGGCCCGCCCGGGGCGGACGGCTCGCGGGTGGCGACGCCGACCTCCACGCCCACGGTGCCCGCCTCGCTCGCGTGGACCAGCTCCAGGACGGTGGTCGCCGGCAGCGGGATCCGGGTGCCGTGCAGCCCGACGACGGCCGGGGCGGTGAGCCGGCCCGCCACCAGCAGGCTGGAGCCGCCGCGCCAGGCCCGCGCGAAGTCCAGGGTGACGGCGGGGCGCTCCCCGGCCGTGTCCACCGCCCAGCGGCGGCCCGGCAGCCGGTCCTGGAGCCCGAGGTGGTTCCACGGCGCCTCGGAGGTGACCTCCCCGCCCTCGTACCAGCGCTCGCCGTGCCCGGTGTTGAACGCGCAGGCGAACGGCAGCGCGGTGACGGTCGAGCGGTCGGCGACGACGGTCGCGGGCGCCCGCCAGAGCGCCCCGGGCGCCGGGCGCGCCGGGTCCAGGGACTCGCCCGTCCAGAACCGGTCGTCGGCGCGGTGGAAGGCGCCCGGGGAGCGGTCGGTGAGGTGGTTGCGGGTCCACTCGGGGCGGTAGAAGCCGTAACTGACGACGTGGTCGCGGTCGCGCGGAACGATGGCGTCCCAACGGACCGCGGAGTCCCAGCCGTTGGACTCGGTGTCCACGGCCGCCCACAGCTCGTACCGGCTCCGGCCGAGGCGCCCGGCGAGCGCGCCGGAGGCGGCCAGCGACTGCGCGGTCCAGCGGAAGTCCACGAAGACGCTGTCCGCGACCCGGCCCGCCCGGTCCTCGAAGAACTCCTGGTTCAGCGAGTTCAGCGCGCCCTGCCAGCCGACCCGGCCGGTGCTGTTCATCGCGTCGTACCAGGTGATGCGCAGCCCGTGCGGGGCGCCGGCCGCCCGCAGGGCGCGCAGGAACTCCCGCATCCGGGTGGCGAGCACGCTGTCCCCGCCGTCCGTCTCGGCGTTGACGAACCAGCCGTCGAACCCGTACGTCCGCGCCACCTGTACGAGTTTCTCGGCGACCGGGAACCGGCCCAGCGCGTCCCGCTGGACCAGGTCCCGGGTCCAGCGCAGGTCCCCGCCGTAGGCGACGGGCGGCAGGAAGACGTTGCCGAGCACCGGGACCCCGTTGCGGTGCGCGGCGTCCACCACGGGGGCGTTCGGGGCGAGCACGATGCCCTCGCCGGCGGAGCCGCCCCAGAACACCAGCTCGTCGAGGTACGCCCAGTGCGTGAGCGCGTAGTAGTCGGCGGTCGGGGAGCCCTGGGAGGGGTTCCCCGCGGTCGGCGCGAAGGAGACGAGCGAGGAGATCCTGGCCTGCCCGGCGCGGGCGCCGGGATGCGCCGGGACGGGCGTGAAGCGCGGCGCGAGGGGGACGGTGGCGGTGTTGTGGGCGAGGTCGGGGTCGGACTCCGGGCTCCAGTCCAGCAGGGAGCGCCACACGATGCCCGGGTCGGGAGTACCGCTCGGGAGGGAGCCGGGGAACCAGTAGGAGGCGTACGGGGCCAGGTCGGCCGGGGTGGGCACGGCGGCCCCCGGGTCCGCGGCGGCCGGGACCGCCGCAGGGACCGGCGCCGGGGCCGCCGTGGCGGCTCCGGTCGCGCCGAGCAGCGCGGCGGCCCCCGCCCCGGCCCCGGCGGCGAGCACCCCGCGCCGGGTCGGCGGGGTCACGGCCGCGGCGGGAGCCGGAGCCGTCGCGCGGGGCGGGCGCATCGAGCGGGCGGTGCGAGGGTCGGCGCCGTGGCCGGTCTCGGACATGCGGGCTCCTCGGTGAGGGGTGGCGGGAGTGCGGGGTCAGATGACGTCGGGCACGCGCAGCACCTCGGTGATGCCGCGCGCGGACAGGTGCGCGGGGTCCCCGGCGAGTCCGGCCAGCACCACCGCAGGCCGGAGCCCCTGGGCGGTCAGCGCCGCCCAGGCCTCGAAGAACGCCCCGCCCGGGGCGCACACCGAGCGCCGGGGCGCCGCGTCCGCCCCGCCGACGTCGACGGCGAGCGCGGTGGACCGTACGGCGGGGCGGTGCTCCCGGCCGCGCCACTGCCCGGCGACGCGGGCGACGGCCGCGCCGGCCGGCTTGACCGCGCGGTCGTTGGTGAGCAGGCCGAGCCCGTACTCCAGCTCGGGGAAGTCCGCGAGCTCCCGCGACACGTCGTGCGAGCACCACCAGGTCACGCCCCACAGGTCCGGGCAGTCCAGGGCGCCGGCCAGGGTGGCCCGGGTGAACTCGGCGGCGTGTTCCGCCGGGATCAGCGGCGCGGGCGCCCCGACCTCCTGGAGCCACACCGGGCGGTGCGGGTCGCGCGCCCAGGCCTTGGAGAGCTCGATCAGGTACGCGGCGTGGTGCTCGGTCGCGGTCCCGGCGCGGCCGTGGCGCTGGGCGGTGCCGTTGAACACCCAGGAGTGCACGGCGGTCGCGGCGCCGAGCCGGGCCGCCTGGGCGGCGGTGAACGGGTGGCCGTCCTGGTACCAGGCGGCGTCGTACGCGGCGTGCAGGTGGAACCGCCCCGGGGCGCCCTTCTCGCAGGCGGCGAGCATCCGTTCGAGCCACCGGCCGGCCTGGGCGCGGGTGATCCGGTCGGGGGAGGGGTGCGGGGCGTCGGAGAACTGGTTGACCTCGTTGCCGACCGTCATGCCGAGGAAGTTCGGCCGGTCCGCGAGGGCGGCGGCGAGCGTGCGCAGGTACTCCTCCTGGCCCGCGATCACCTCCGGGTCGCCGAAGATGTTCCGGCGGTGCCAGGTCGTGGTCCAGGCGGGCAGGAAGTCGAAGCTCGACAGGTGCCCCTGGAGTCCGTCCACGGCGACGTCGAGGCCGCGTTCGGCGGCGGCGTCGGCCAGCGCCACGAGCTGCTCGACGGCGCGCGGCCGGATCAGCGTGCGGTTCGGCTGGAACAGCGGCCACAGCGGGAAGACCCGGACGTGGTCCAGGCCGAGCGCGGCGACCGAGTCGAGATCGGCCCGCACCTCGTCGAGGTCGAAGTCGAGCCAGTGGTGGAACCAGCCGCGGGTCGGGGTGTAGTTGGCGCCGAAGCGGAGCGGACGAGGGGAGCCTTCGTCGAGCATGTGGCGTCCTGGAGTTCTGGAGTTCTGGGACTCTGGGGAATTCGCCGGGTGACGCACAACCTGCCGGGTGCCACGGGGTCACGTCAACAGGGCCTCCAGCGGCGGTACTTATGCGCTTCAGTGCCGTTGACAGAAGGGCTCCGGCCCTCTCAAGCTGAGCGAGCTAATGCGGTTTAGTTTCTCCGGAGCGAGAAAGCGTCCGGAGTCGACAGCGGTATGTGGCCCCGGCCGCCCGGGCCCGCCGTCGCGCCGGCCGTGGCGGGATTCCTCCCCGCCCCAACACCCCTCCGGGGAATGACCCGACGGCGGTCGAGGCGGTCCGCGATGGCGGGATCGCGTACGGTCCCGCCATCGCAGTCCGCGTCACCGAGGGATGAGGCAGGCATGGCCCGCAGACCCACCATCAAGGACATCGCCCGGCAGGCCGGAGTGTCGCAGAGCGCCGTCTCCTTCGCGCTCAACGACCGCCCGGGCGTCTCCACGGACACCCGCGCCCGGATCCGCCGGGTCGCCGAGGAACTCGGCTGGCAGCCCAACAGCGCCGCCCGCGCCCTGTCCGGCGAACGCTCCGGCGCGGTCGGCCTCGTCCTCGCCCGGCCCGCGCACACCCTCGGCGTCGAGTCCTTCTTCCTCCAGCTCGTCTCCGGCATACAGGAGGTGCTCGCGGCCGGCCGGATCGCCCTCCTCTTCCAGGTGGTGGAGGACATCGACGCCGAATGCGCGGTCTACCGGCGCTGGTGGGCCGAACGCCGCGTGGACGGGGTCCTCGTCGTCGACCCGCGCACGCGGGACCCGCGCCCGGCGCTGCTCGAACAACTGGCGCTGCCCGCCGTACTGGTCGGAGGGGCGGGCGGCGGCGCGCACTCCTCGGTCTGGGCCGACGACGCCCGGGCCATGACCCGGATCCTCGAACACCTCCACGTGCTGGGCCACCGCCGGATCACCCACATCGCCGGCCTGCCCGGCCTCGCCCACACCGCCCGCCGGATGGCCTCGCTGCGCACCGAGGCCGCGCGCCTCGGCCTCGGCCCCGACCGGGTGCGCTCGGTCGTCACCGACTACTCCGACGCGGAGGGCGCCGCGGCCACCCGCCGGGTCCTCGCCGAGCCCGAGCCGCCCACCGCCCTGGTCTACGACAACGACGTGATGGCGGTGGCCGGCAGCGCCGTCGCCGCCGAACTGGCCATCCCCGTGCCGGACCGGCTCTCCATCGTGGCCTGGGACGACTCCGCGCTCTGCCGGGTCACCCACCCCCGGCTCACCGCCCTCGTCCGGGACACCGCCGCGTTCGGCCGGCTCGCCGCCGAGGAACTGCTCGCCGTCCTCGCCGGGGGCCCGCCCCGGCTCCGGGAGGCCGAGCGGCCCCGGCTGGAACCCCGCGAGAGTACGGCGCCGCCGACGGCCGCATACTGAGTCCCGACCCCTCCCTGGAGCGCCACCGTGACCACTCCCACCTCCGCCGTCCCCGGCTCCCGCGGCCCCGCCGCGACCGCGGGCCTGACGGCGGCGATCGACATCGGCGGTACGAAGGTCGCGGGCGCGCTGGTGCACCCCGACGGCACGATGACCGCCACCACCCGCCGCCCCACTCCCCGGGACGCGGACGCGGACGGGGTCTTCGCCGCCGTCGCGGAGGTCGTCGCGGAGCTGGCGCGCTCGCCGCTGTGGCCCTCGGTGGTCCGCTGCGGGGCCGGCAGCGCCGGGCCCGTGGACACCTCGCGCGGCACGGTCAGCCCCGTCAACATCGGCGCCTGGCGGGACTTCCCGGTGCAGGAGCGGATCGCGGCGGAACTGGCCCGGCACGGCGCCGCCGTCCCGACGGTCCTGGCCGGCGACGGCGTGGCGATGACCGCGGCCGAGCACTGGCTCGGCGCGGCCCGGGGCCACGCGAACGCCCTGTGCATGGTGGTCTCCACCGGCGTCGGCGGCGGACTGATCCTGAACAACCAGCTCCACCCCGGCCCCACCGGCAACGCGGGCCACATCGGCCACATCAGCGTCGCCTTCGACGGGGAGCGGTGCGTCTGCGGCGGAATCGGCTGCGTCGAATCCCTCGCCTCGGGCACCGCCATCGCCCGCTGGGCCCTCGCCCAGGGCTGGACCCCCGCCGGGGACCCCACGGCGGCGGGCGTCGCCGCGGCCGCCGCCGCCGGGGACCCGGTCGCGCTGGCCGCCTTCGACCGCGCGGGGCGCGCGCTGGCCGCCGCCATCGCGGCCACCGCGACCCTGGTCGAAACGGACATCGCCGTCATCGGGGGCGGGGTCGCCGCCTCGGGGGACACCCTGTTCGGTCCGATCCGGGCGCACCTGGCCTCGTACGCCACGCTGTCCTTCGTGCGCGACGTCCAGGTCGTACCGGCCCTGCTCGGCACCCACGCGGGGCTGATCGGCGCGGCCGCCGCCGCCCTGAGCCTGCTGCCGGGCTAGGCCTCGGCTCTCGGCATGGCCGTCGCTCTCGGCCCGGCCGTCCCTACGGCTTGACGGATCGGTAGTACCGCCCGGCGCCCTCGTGCAGGTCCAGCGGGTCCGTGTAGATCGCCGTCCGCAGGTCCACCAGCTGCGCCGCGTGCACCTCGTGCCCGATGCCGTCCCGGCTCGCGATCACCGTACGGGTGAACTGCTCCGTCAGCCTCGGATCCGTCCTGGCCGTGGTGACCAGCAGGTTCGGCACGGCCAGCGTGGACACCGGGGACGTGTTGCGCGCCCGCGCGTACGCGTCCTGCGGCATCACCGCCGCCCGGTAGTACCGGGCCGGGCTGCCCCCGGCCTGCAAGGGCTCCACCAGGTCGCCCAGCTGCACGAGCCGGATGTCGAACCGCTCCGACAGCTCCTTCACCGCGTTCGTCGGAAGCCCGCCGGACCAGAAGAACGCGTCGATCCGGCCCGCTTCCAGCTCCGCGGGCATCGTGTCGATCCCTATGGACACCGGGGTGATGTCCCGCACCGGGTTCAGCTTCGCCGCCGCCAGCAGCCGGTCCGCTATGAGGCGCACCCCGGAGCCGTTCTGGCCGACCGCGACCCGCTTGCCCTTGAGGTCCCGCGTCGACTGCACCGGCGATCCCGCCGGGACCACCAGCTGCACGTAGTCGTCGTAGAGCCGCGCGCAGCCGCGCAGCGACTCCGCGCCCGGCTTGCCGTCGGCCCGGTACTTGGCGACCGCGTCCGCCGTCGCCACCGTGAAGTCAGCCTGCCCGGCGGACACCCGCTGGAGGTTCTGCTGCGAGCCCTCGCTCGTCTCCAGCCGGACCTTCACCCCGGGCATGTCCGTCGCGAGCGCCTGCTTGAGCAGCTCGCCGTAGAGGTGGTAGACGCCGGAACGGACCCCCGTGCTGAAGGTGAGATCGCCGCTCGGCTCCGGCTCCGCGAAGGGCTTCAGCCACCACAGCAGCAGCCCGAGCAGCGCCAGCACGACGCCCAGCCCCTGGAGGGCGCGGCGCCTGCTGATCCGCCGGGGCGTGAGGAGGTGCATGCCCGCGATCCTGCCAGCCCCCCGCCGTCCTGTCACGACGGGCCCGGGACCCGCCGCTCCCGGTACCGCCTACCCTTGTCGCATGACCAGCAGCAGCGACCGGAGCACGGCAGTGGACGTCAAGGGAACTTACGAGGTGCGCACCTACGGGTGCCAGATGAACGTGCACGACTCCGAGCGGCTGTCCGGTCTGCTGGAGGGCGCGGGCTACACGCGCGCGCCCGAGGGCTCCGACGGCGACGCCGACGTGGTGGTGTTCAACACCTGCGCCGTCCGTGAGAACGCCGACAACAAGCTGTACGGCAACCTCGGCCGCCTCGCCCCGATGAAGACCAAGCGCCCCGGCATGCAGATCGCCGTCGGCGGCTGCCTCGCGCAGAAGGACCGCGACACGATCGTGAAGCGGGCCCCCTGGGTCGACGTCGTCTTCGGCACGCACAACATCGGCAAGCTGCCGGTCCTGCTGGAGCGCGCCCGCGTCCAGGAGGAGGCGCAGGTCGAGATCGCCGAGTCGCTGGAAGCCTTCCCCTCCACGCTCCCGACCCGCCGCGAGTCCGCCTACGCCGCCTGGGTCTCGATCTCCGTCGGCTGCAACAACACGTGCACCTTCTGCATCGTCCCGGCGCTGCGCGGCAAGGAGGAGGACCGCCGTCCCGGCGACATCCTCGCCGAGGTGGAGGCCCTGGTCGCCGAGGGCGTCTCCGAGATCACCCTGCTCGGCCAGAACGTGAACGCGTACGGCTCCGACCTGGGCGACCGCGAGGCCTTCTCGAAGCTGCTGCGCGCCTGCGGCGGGATCGAGGGCCTGGAGCGGGTCCGCTTCACCTCCCCGCACCCGCGCGACTTCACGGACGACGTGATCGCGGCGATGGCCGAGACCCCGAACGTGATGCCGCAGCTGCACATGCCGCTCCAGTCGGGATCGGACCCCATCCTGCGCGCGATGCGCCGCTCGTACCGGCAGGAGCGCTTCCTCGGCATCATCGAGAAGGTCCGCGCCGCGATTCCGCACGCCGCGATCTCCACCGACATCATCGTGGGCTTCCCCGGTGAGACGGAGGAGGACTTCCAGCAGACGATGCACACGGTGCGCGAGGCGCGCTTCGCGAACGCGTTCACCTTCCAGTACTCCAAGCGCCCCGGCACCCCGGCCGCGGACATGGAGGGGCAGATCCCGAAGGAGGTCGTCCAGGACCGCTACATGCGGCTGGTCGCGCTCCAGGAGGAGATCTCCTGGGAGGAGAACAAGAAGCAGGTCGGCCGGACCCTGGAGGTCATGGTCGCGGAGGGCGAGGGCCGCAAGGACGGCGCCACGGACCGCCTCTCGGGGCGCGCCCCGGACAACCGCCTCGTGCACTTCACCAAGCCGGACGAGGAGGTCCGCCCGGGCGACGTGGTCACCGTCGACATCACCTACGCGGCCCCGCACCACCTGCTGGCCGAGGGCCCGACGCGGTCCGTACGCCGTACCCGCGCGGGCGACGCGTGGGAGAAGCGCAACGCCGCTCCGCCGCAGCCGGCGGGCGTCATGCTCGGCATCCCCACCCTCGGCGTCCCGGCCCCCCTGCCCCCGACCACCTCGGGCTGCGCCGTCTCCTCCTGACGCCTGCCCGGCCCTGCCCCGCCCCACCCGGCGTTCCAGGCGTGGGTCCGGGCAGAGCCCCAGGCCCCACCAGCCCGCCCGGTGCCGTGGGACCGGGCTCCGGGCAGCGCCCGGGAAACGGCGGCGGCGGAAGGGCGGCGGGGCCGCGCGGCGGCACGGTGTCGAGGCCGGGCGGGAGGCCCTCCGCCACCCCGCTCCGGCCGGCGACGGCTAGGCTGCGGATCATGCTCGTAGCCGCCGCCGTCTGCCCCGCCCCGCCGCTGCTCGTACCGGAGGTCGCCGCCGGGGCCGCCGCCGAGCTCGCGGACGCCCGTACCGCCTGCTCCGACGCGCTCGCCGTCCTCGCCGCCGCCCGCCCCGACCGCCTGGTCGTGGTCGGCGCCGCCGGGGCGGACCACACCGGCCCCTACCCCCAGGGCTCCCGCGGCAGCTTCCGCGGCTTCGGGGTGGCCGCCGACGTACGGCTCGGCGAAGGCGAGGAGGGCCCGCGTGTGCTGCCCACCTCGCTCGCCGTCGCCGCCTGGCTGCTCGCCCGCGCGCGCTGGGGCGCGGCCCCCGTCGAGGGCCTCGGTGTCGCCGAGCCCCTGGAGGCCGACGCCTGCCTGCGCACCGGCCGGGAACTCGCAGTCACCGACGACCGCGTCGCCCTCCTCGTCATGGGCGACGGCAGCGCCTGCCGCACCGTGAAGGCCCCCGGGTACCTCGACGAGCGCGCCACCGCCTTCGACGCCGAGGCGGCCCGCGCCCTCGGCGCGGCCGACACCGCCGCCCTCGCGGCCCTCGACCCCGGGCTCGCCCGGGAGCTCAAGGCCGCCGGACGGGCCCCCTGGCAGGTGCTCGCGGGCGCCGCCGAGGGCGCGGGCCTCGACGGCCGGCTGCTGTACGACGAGGCCCCGTACGGGGTCGGCTACTTCGTCGCCACCTGGTCCTGAAACCTCGCCCGGGCCGTCGCTGAACGCCGCCGCTGGACGCCCCTGAGGGCCGTCAGAGCGCCTCCGGGCACACGGAAGGGGCGCGAGGGCACCCTGCCCCCGCGCCCCTTCCGGGACCGCGTCAGGAAGCCGCCGGCGGCGTCTGCCCGCCGGGGCCGTCCTTGTGCGCGATCTTGCCCAGGGCGTCCTTCGCCTTGCTCGTGCCGGTCTCGATCCGGCCGTGGTACTTGCCCTTGGTCTTGGAGTCCACGACCTGGGCCACCTTGTCCAGATTCTGGCCGATCCTGCCCTCGTGCTGCTGCGCGAGGTCTCCGACCTTGTCCTTCGCCGGCGCGAGCTTGGCCTTCAGATTGTCCAGCAGACCCATGGGTCACCTTCCAGTGGCGGTGGCTACGTGCGGGCGCCCTCGCCGGTCTCGCTGTCCGCTGCGGCCTCCGCCGACTGCTGCTTCGGAATCTCCACGGCTTCCGCCGCAGGAGCCCCCTCCTCAGCCGTCCCGGCCTCTGCCCCCTCGGACGCGGCCGTCAGATCCCCGGCCGCGACCTCCTCGGTCGAAGCCTGGTTCTTACGGCCAAAAAACCGGCCAAAAACGCCCATGTCTGCTCCTATAACGCTGCTCGTGTGAGTGAAGTTCCGCCCGGTTCGAACCGGCTTGCGCCCGTGCTCGCGCCGGGCCCGCGCCGGACGCTCGCCCGGACGGAACCACGCCAGGGCAACGACCCCGCCCGGGCCCCGTCACGTAACTCGATCGGGTACACGCCGGTATCTGGCCAGGGCTTCGCGAGGGGTTTGCGAGACTGGGGCGGTGAGGAAAGCAGCCCCCGCACCGCGGGTCATCGCCGTCGTCGGTCCCACCGCGGCCGGAAAGTCCGACCTGGGCGTCGCCCTGGCCCGCCATTTCGACGGCGAGGTCGTCAACGCCGACTCCATGCAGCTGTACCGGGGGATGGACATCGGCACCGCCAAGCTGACGGTCGAGGAGCGCGGCGGAGTCCCGCACCACCTCCTCGACGTCTGGGAGGTGACCGAGACCGCCAACGTCGCCGAGTACCAGCGGCTGGCCCGCGTCGAGATCGACAAGCTCCTCGCCGAGGGCCGCACGCCGGTGCTCGTCGGCGGATCCGGGCTGTACGTCCGCGGCGCCCTCGACGCCATGGAGTTCCCCGGCACCGATCCAGAGGTCCGGGCCCGGCTGGAGGAAGAGGTCACCCTGCGCGGCCCCGGCGCCCTGCACGCGCGGCTCGCCGCCGCCGATCCCGCCGCCGCGGCGGCCATCCTGCCCAGCAACGGCCGCCGGATCGTCCGCGCCCTGGAGGTCATCGAGATCACAGGGCGGCCGTTCACCGCGAACCTGCCCGGTCACGAGTCGGTCTACGACACCGTCCAGATCGGCGTGGACGTCGGCCGGCCCGAACTCGACGAGCGGATCGCGCGGCGCGTCGACCGGATGTGGGAGGACGGGCTGGTCGACGAGGTCCGCGCCCTGGAGGCCCGGGGGCTGCGTGACGGAATCACCGCCTCCCGCGCCCTCGGCTACCAGCAGGTGCTGTCCGCTCTCGCGGGTGAATGCACCGAGGAGGAAGCCAAGGCCGAGACCGTCCGCGCCACCAAGCGGTTCGCCCGGCGTCAGGACTCCTGGTTCCGCCGCGACCCGCGCGTGCACTGGCTCAGCGGAGCCGTCGTGGACCGCGGGGAACTCCCCGGGCTCGCGCAGTCGTTGGTCGAACGAGCGGTTACAGCCTGATCACGTGATGGCATCGGGACGCCCCGTGCGCCAGTCGGCGCCCCGGGAGCGTGCCATCATCAAACTTCTGAACAGCGGCGTACGAAGTCCGAGTGGGGAGGGCGCGTGGCTATGGAGGCCGGCCCTCGAAACACTGGGCAGGACGAGACCCGGCGGGAAACCGACCCGGTGCGACTCGACGGGTCCGAGGGCCCCGTCGAGCCCGACGGAGCCGTCGGGGCCCTGGCCGGGCCCGACACCCTCGGGCTGCCCGCCGAGCCCGCGCGGCTGAGCCCCGACGGGCCGGACGCGCCGGACCCCGCCGAGGTGGAGGCCGCGTCCGGCCCCGAGTTCGAGGTGGAGCTGCGCCCGCAGCGCCGCCTGCGCATCTGGCAGATCGCCCCCATCGTGCTGCTGGCCCTGGCCGGCTCGCTGATGTTCGCGTTCCCGCTCGCCTTCGAATTCGGCGACGGCGGCGCGGTGGTCGCCATGCTGGGCTTCCTCATCAGCTCCTGCGCGGGCGGCTGGGGCATGATGGCCGCCCGCCGGGTGGGCTACAGCTGGCCCGGGCTGCCGCCCAGGGGATCGGGGCGCCGCCCCGACTGGCGCATGGCCGCGCTGTACGCGCTGGCCGCGCTGGCCGTCGTAGCGCTCGCGGTGTACCGCGTGGCGCGGCTGCGCTAGCCGCCGGCTGCCACCCGTACCCCGTCCGGCCCTCGGACCACGCAGGGCCCGTCGGCCGCGTCTCGGTACGATGGGCGCGTGACGCAGACCAGCCTCTCCTTCCTCAAGGGCCACGGCACCGAGAACGACTTCGTGATCGTCCCGGACCCGGACAACGCCATCGAGCTGCCCGCGACCGCCGTCGCGAAGCTGTGCGACCGGCGGGCCGGCATCGGCGGCGACGGCGTGCTGCACGTCGTGCGCTCCGCCGCGCACCCCGAGGCGAAGGCCATGGCCGGCGAGGCCGAATGGTTCATGGACTACCGCAACAGCGACGGTTCCATCGCCGAGATGTGCGGCAACGGCGTCCGCGTCTTCGCCCGCTACCTCCAGTACGCCGGGCACGTCGAGCCCGGTGACCTCGCCATCGCCACCCGGGGCGGCGTCAAGCGCGTCCACCTCGACAAGCGCGGCGACGTGACGGTCTCCATGGGCCGCGCCGAGTTCCCCGAGGGCGAGGTGACCGTCTCCGTCGGCGACCGGTCCTGGCCCGCGCGGAACGTCAACATGGGGAACCCGCACGCGGTGGCGTTCGTTGACAGCCTGGACGATGCCGGAACCCTGTACGACGCGCCCCCGTTCAGCCCGGCCTCCGCCTACCCGGCAGGTGTCAACGTCGAGTTCGTCGCCGACCGAGGCCCGCGGCACGTCGCCATGCGCGTCCACGAGCGCGGCTCCGGCGAGACCCGCTCCTGCGGCACCGGCGCCTGCGCCGTCGCCGTGGCCGCCATCCGGCGCGACGGCGTGGACCCCGCCGAGACCGGCGAACAGGTCACCTACACCGTCGATCTGCCCGGCGGAACCCTGGTCATCACGGAGTACCCCGACGGCCGGATCGACATGACCGGACCCGCCGTCATCGTCGGCTCGGGCGAGTTCGACGCGACCTGGCTCGCCGAAACGGCCTTCGTCTGAAGCTTCCCTCTAATGGGTGATCCGTTTCACGCTGAGCGAGAGGTGGACTGCGCCACGTGGTGGGGTCGGTAGCATCAGGCACCGGCCCTGAGGGCGCACCCCATGCCCGCCACCGCCGGTCGAAGCCGCCGGAGGTGCCCATGAGTGCAGAGGCCACGAACCCCGAAGCACGTTCCGAAGCACGCCCCGAGCTCCGCAGACGTGGCCGCACCAGGCTTGATCTGCGACGACTCGGGCGAGCGGCCCTGCTCGGGCCGACATCCCGCGACCGGCTGCCCGATGCCATCGGGCACGTCGCGGAGGCGCACCGCGCCCACCATCCGGACGCCGACCTGTCCATCCTGAGGCGCGCGTACGTGCTCGCGGAGTCCTCCCACCGCGGCCAGATGCGAAAAAGTGGTGAGCCGTACATCACACATCCGCTCGCCGTGACCCTGATCCTGGCCGAACTCGGCGCCGAGACAACGACCCTGACGGCCTCTCTGCTCCACGACACGGTCGAGGACACCGAGGTGACCCTCGATCAGGTCCGCGAGGAGTTCGGCGACGAGGTCTGCTTCATCGTCGACGGCGTCACCAAGGTCGAGAAGATCGACTACGGCGCCGCCGCCGAGCCCGAGACCTTCCGCAAGATGCTCGTCGCCACCGGCAACGACGTCCGCGTCATGTCCATCAAGCTCGCCGACCGCCTCCACAACATGCGCACCCTCGGCGTCATGCGCCCCGACAAACAGGCGCGCATCGCCAAGGTCACCCGTGACGTCCTCATCCCGCTCGCCGAACGCCTCGGCGTCCAGGCGCTCAAGACCGAGCTGGAAGACCTCGTCTTCGCGATCCTGCACCCCGAGGAGTACGAGCACACCCGCGCGCTGATCGCCGCCCACGCCGGCGAGCGCGACCCGCTGCCCGCCATCGCGGAGTCCGTCCGGGTCGTCCTGCGCGAGGCCGGCATCCACGCCGAAGTCCTCGTACGCCCCCGGCACTTCGTCTCCGTCCACCGGATCTCCCGCAAGCGCGGGGAGCTGCGCGGCTCCGACTTCGGTCGGCTGCTGATCCTGGTCGGGGAGAACGCCGACTGCTACGGCGTACTGGGGGAGCTGCACACCTGCTTCACCCCGGTGGTCTCGGAGTTCAAGGACTTCATCGCCGTCCCGAAGTTCAACCTCTACCAGTCGCTGCACACCGCCTTCGCCACCTCCGACGGGCACGTGGCCGAGGTCATCGTCCGGACCCGGCAGATGCACCGGGTCGCGGAGGCCGGGGTCGTCGCGCTCGGCAATCCGTACGCCACGGCGGCGGCCACCGCAGCAACCGCGGCCGCCGCCTCGGGCGGCACGGCCGGGTCCGCCGAGGCCTGCGCGGACCCGTACGAGGAGCGGGTGGACCCCACGCGGCCCGGCTGGCTCTCGCGCCTGCTCGACTGGCAGCAGTCCGCGCCCGACCCCGACACCTTCTGGAGCGTGCTGCGCGCCGAGCTGGCCCAGGACCGGGAGATCACCGTGTTCCGGGCGGACGGCGGGGCCCCCGCCACGATCAGCCTGCCGGGCGGGGCCAGCTGTATCGACGCCGCCTACGCGCAGTACGGCGAGGCGGCCCACGGCTGTATCGGCGCCCGGGTCAACGGGCGCCTCACCTCCCTGACCTCCCGGCTCTCCGACGGGGACACCGTCCAGCTGCTGCTCGCCCACGACGCGTCCTCCGGGCCGTCCGCCGACTGGCTGGAGCACGCGCACACCCCGGCCGCCCGGATCGCCATCAGCAGCTGGCTCAAGGCCCACCCGGACGGCGCCGCCGCCACCACCACGGCCGCGCGGGCGCCGCTGTCGGTCGTCGGGGCCCGAGGCGGCGGCGGCAACGCGGTCGCCGACCTGCCGGACGCGACCGTACGGCTGGCGGGCTGCTGCACCCCGGTGCCGCCGGACGCGGTCGCGGGATTCGTCGTACGGGGCGGGGCCGTCACCGTGCACCGGGTCCAGTGCGCGGCCGTCGCGCAGATGCGCTCCCTGGGCCGCACCTCCGTCGCCGTGCACTGGCGGGCCACCGCCGACTGCCGCGTCACACTGCTCGCCGAATCGTTCGGCCGCCCGCACCTGCTGGCCGACCTGACCGAGGCGATCGCCCGCGAGGGCGTCGAGGTCGTCTCCGCGACCGTCGAACCGCCGGTCGAGCAGCGGGTCCGGCACTCCTACACGCTCCAGCTGCCCGACGCGACCGGCCTGCCGGCGCTGATGCGGGCCATGCGGGACGTCCCGGGGGTCTACGACGTGAGCCGCGCCTGAGGGTGCCGTGACGGGGGTGACAGGGGGTGGCGGGGGGCCGCCGCGCGGTGGGGAGCCGTGGCGCCGGGCAAGGCCCCTCCACGCGCGCTGTCGGGCCCGCGGCCCTGCCGGAGGATCCCGTTCGGGTGGACTCGTCGCGCGTCGTGTGCGGCCGCGCCACGGGCGCTGGTAACCCGTGGTGGATGCAGCTCACCTCCCCACGCCTGCGCGCCGCCCTGCTCGCCGCGGCCTCCCTCACCCTCGTCGCCGCGGTGCTGCCCCCGCCGAAGGCGCTCGGCATCGGCGACCCGCTCTTCCCGGAGCTCGGGAACCCCGGGTACGACGTGCTCGCGTACGACCTCTCCTTCACGTACAAGGACAACCGGAGCCCGCTCGACGCCGTCACCGTCATCGACGCCCGCGCCCAGGAGCCGCTGGAGCGGATCAACCTGGACTTCACGAACGGGACGGTCGCGGAGGCCGAGGTCAACGGGGAGCCCGCGCGGTTCGAGAGCGTGGCGGAGGACCTCGTACTGACGCCGGCCCGGCCGGTGGCGGCGCACATGCCGCTCCACATCGTGATCCGGCACACGAGCGATCCGCGGGGCCGCAGCGACGGCGGCTGGGTGGTCACCGACGACGGCCTGGCCATGGCCAACCAGGCGGACGCCGCGCACCGGGTGTTCCCCTGCAACGACCACCCCTCCGACAAGGCGTACTTCACCTTCCGGATCACTGCCCCCGCCGGGCTCACGGCCGTCGCCAACGGGGTGCCGGGCGCCCTCCCCGCCCGCCGCGCGGCGGCCCCCACGACCTGGACGTACCGGACCGTGCACCCGATGGCCACCGAGCTGGCACAGGTCTCCGTCGGCGACTCGGCCGTGGTGCGGGGCACCGGACCGCACGGGCTGCCGCTGCGTGACGTGGTGCCGGCCGCCGACCGACAGAAGCTGGAGCGCTGGCTGAAGAAGACCCCGGGGCACATCGAGTGGATGGAGCAGCGGGTCGGCCGGTACCCCTTCGAGAACTACGGGGTGCTGATCGCCCGGGCCAAGACGGGCTTCGAGCTGGAGACGCAGACCCTCTCCCTCTTCGAACACGGACTGTTCACGGAGGAGGGCTATCCGGAGTGGTACGTGGAGTCCGTCATGGTCCACGAGCTCGCCCACCAGTGGTTCGGTGACAGCGTCACGCCCCGTGCCTGGTCCGACCTGTGGCTGAACGAGGGGCACGCCACCTGGTACGAGGCCCTGTACGCGGACGGGCTGGGCAAGTACTCCCTGGAGCGGCGCATGCGCGAGGCGTACCAGCGCTCCGACCAGTGGCGCGCGGCGGGCGGGCCCCCGGCCGCGCCCAAGCCCGCCGCCCCCGGGCAGAAGATCGGACTGTTCCGGCCGGCGGTCTACGACGGGGCGGCGCTGATCCTGTACGCGCTGCGGCAGGAGATCGGCGCCGAGGCGTTCGACCGGGTGGAGCGGAGCTGGGTGGGCGAGCACCGGGACGCGGTCGCGGGTACGGAGGACTTCGTACGGCTGGCCTCGCGGGAGGCGGGACGCGACCTCGGGGAGTTCCTGAAGCCCTGGCTGTACGGGAGCACCACCCCGCCGATGCCCGGGCACCCGGAGTGGAGCGGGGCGAAGGGCGCGTAAGCCGCGGCGCGTAACGCGCGGCGCGCGCGGCGGCGGGTGGGGGCCGGCGGGGGCCGGCGGGATTGGCGGCGCCGGAAAAGGGTGTGACCCCCGGGTAACGGGCATGTCACCATCGACAGGGCCGCGCCGCGGGGCTCCCGGGGGGAATCTCCCGGCGATGTCACACGTTGGACGTGACAGTGTTAGGTCACGCGCGGCAGTAGCTTTGGCCTTGGCTCGGGTGCCGCCCGGGCTCCGCCCGGCCCGGCCGGCGCGGACGCAACCGAAATCGACGTAAGGATCCAATGACCTCCTCTTCATCCCCTTCCCAGGACGCGCGGGACGCACGCGACGCACGCGACGCGTCGGACCCGCAGAGCTTCACCGAGAGCCTTCGGGCCGACGCCCTGATGGAAGAGGACGTCGCCTGGAGCCACGCGATCGACGGAGACCGGGACGGCGACCAGTTCGAGCGCTCCGAGCGCGCGGCCCTGCGCCGCGTCGTCGGCCTCTCGACCGAACTCGAAGACGTCACCGAAGTCGAGTACCGCCAGCTGCGACTGGAACGAGTGGTGCTCGTCGGCGTCTGGACCTCCGGCACCGTGAACGACGCGGAGAACTCCCTCGCGGAGCTCGCCGCCCTCGCCGAAACCGCCGGCGCCCTCGTCCTCGACGGTGTGATCCAGCGCCGCGACAAGCCCGACCCGGCTACCTTCATCGGCTCCGGCAAGGCCCGCGAGCTGCGTGACATCGTGCTGGAGAGCGGCGCGGACACCGTCGTCTGCGACGGTGAGCTCAGCCCCGGCCAGCTCATCGCCCTCGAAGACGTCGTCAAGGTCAAGGTCGTCGACCGCACCGCCCTGATCCTCGACATCTTCGCCCAGCACGCCAAGTCCCGAGAGGGCAAGGCGCAGGTCGCGCTCGCGCAGATGCAGTACATGCTGCCGCGCCTGCGCGGCTGGGGTGCCTCGCTGTCCCGGCAGATGGGTGGCGGCGGCGGTGGCGGCATGGCCACCCGAGGCCCCGGTGAGACCAAGATCGAGACGGACCGGCGCCGGATCCGCGAGAAGATGGCGAAGATGCGCCGGGAGATCGCGGAGATGAAGACCGGCCGCGAGATCAAGCGGCAGGAACGACGCCGCAACAAGGTGCCCTCGGTCGCCATCGCCGGCTACACCAACGCCGGCAAGTCCTCGCTGCTCAACCGCCTCACGGGCGCGGGCGTACTGGTGGAGAACGCGCTGTTCGCCACCCTCGACCCGACCGTGCGCCGGGCCGAGACGCCGAGCGGCCGGATCTACACCCTGGCCGACACCGTCGGCTTCGTCCGGCACCTGCCCCACCACCTGGTCGAGGCGTTCCGCTCCACGATGGAGGAGGTCGGCGACTCCGACCTCATCCTCCACATCGTGGACGGCTCGCACCCGGCCCCGGAGGAGCAGCTGGCAGCGGTCCGCGAGGTCATCCGCGAGGTCGGCGCGGTCAACGTGCCCGAGATCGTGGTGATCAACAAGGCGGACGCGGCGGACCCGCTGGTCCTGCAGCGGCTGCTGCGCATCGAGCGGCACTCCATCGCCGTCTCGGCCCGCACCGGCATGGGCATCGCGAAGCTGCTCGAACTGATCGACACCGAGCTGCCGCGACCCGAGGTCGAGGTGGAGGCCCTGGTGCCGTACACCCGCGGCTCGCTGATCGCCCGGGCGCACGCCGAGGGCGAGGTCATCTCCGAGGAGCACACCCCGGAGGGCACCCTGCTCAAGGCGCGGGTCCACCAGGAACTCGCCGCGGACCTGGCTCCGTACGTACCGGCGAAGCACTAGCACGGCGGGGGCCGTTCGCCCCGCCGCTGCACACCGCATGACCGAGGGCCCCCGCGATCGCGGGGGCCCTCGGTCATGCAGCGGGACTGCGTGTGTCGGCTACTGGCCGCGGAACTTGCCGCTGACGCCCTCGAAGAGCTTCTTGGCCTCCGGACCCAGCTTCGGGCCGGCCAGCCAGCCCGCCTTGGTGGGACCGATCGAGGTGTTCGACACCAGCGCCGGCTTGCCGTTGCTGCCCGCCGCGATCCAGCCGCCGCCGGAGGAGCCGCCGGTCATCGTGCAACCTATGCGGTACATCACGGGGTCGGCTGCGACCAGCGACAGCCGGCCCGGCCGGTCCGTGCACTGGTAGGCCTTCTGACCGTCGAACGGGGCCGCCGCCGGGTAGCCCGTCGCCGTCATGCTCGCGATCTTCGGCACGGCCGGAGCGTTGAACTCCACCGGAAGCGCCGAGCCGACCGTCTCCTCCAGGGACTTGCCCGAACCCTTCTCCGGGGTCACGTGCAGCATCGCGAAGTCGTACGGGGCACCCGCGCCACCGGTGGGACCGCCCGTCGCGATCCACTGGTCCGAGGTCTGCGCCCAGTCGCTCCACCACACGCCGAACGGGGCCACCTGCTCGCGGGGCGCGCCCTTGAGCGCGGTCGCCGGCTTGCCTGCGTTGTTGTAGGACGGGACGAAGGCGATGTTGCGGTACCAGCCGCCGGACTTGCCCGAGTGCACGCAGTGGCCCGCCGTCCAGACCATGTTGGACTTGCCCGGGTGCGCGGGGTCCTTGACCACGGTGGCCGAGCAGACCATCGAGCCCTCGGGGCCGTCGAAGAAGACCTTGCCGGACTCCGGAACGTTCGCGTGGTACGGGGCGGGCGCGGGCTTGGCCGCCACCGCGGCCGGCGTCGGGTCCGTCACACCCTGGTCCTTGCCGGCGTCCGGGTCCACGGACGGGCCCTTCGGCTCCTCGGCGCCACGCATCCGGTCCGGGTCCCACAGGTCCTCGATGATCGGGTTGACGTAGTCACCCGCCTCGCGGAGCCAGTCGTCCTGGTTCCAGTTCTTCCACGCACCGCCCCTCCACTTCTCCAGGTCGAAGCCGTGCTCCTTGAGCTTGTCCTTGAGCTCGTCCGGGATCTTGATCCCGTCGGCTCCGGAGGGAAGGCTCGCCGCTACGGTCGGCTTGGCGTCGCCGCCGGCCTCCCCGTCGCCCGGGCCGCAGGCCGCGGCGGTCAGCGCGAGAGCGGCCGCGCAAAGGGCCGCTGTGACCGGTCGGTTCGGTCGCATGTCGTAAGTCCCCCTGGTGGGTCGAGGCGTTCGTTGCAGTGGAGCGCAGCACCCCACTATGCCGATGCCGTTGGGGACGGCGCAGACCGGGGCGCGGTTCCTGCCGGACGGGTGTCCGGTGCCGACACGGAGAGCAAGGATCTTGGGCCCACCCGTGATCCGTTGCCTTCCCCGTCGTTGCTACATACGGGGGAAAGGGCGGCAGCGTTCATGTTCGAGGCGCAATCCGGAAGAGAAGCCGGCAGCGAATTCCGTGCGGGAGGTCCGACACTCGTGGCTCTGACCGAACAGGCCGCAGCCGCGGCGACCGTTGTGACACAGGGGAGCAGGGGCTCCGCGGCCGCCGCGGAAGGGATCCTGGGCCGGCAGGCGCAGCGGGAATCCGCCGCCCGGACGTACGCGCGCTCCCTGCCGATCGTTCCGGTACGGGCCCGGGGCCTGACGATCGAGGGCGCCGACGGGCGCCGCTACCTGGACTGCCTCTCGGGCGCCGGAACCCTCGCGCTGGGGCACAACCACCCGGTGGTGCTCGAAGCGATCCGGGGCGTGCTCGACTCCGGAGCCCCGCTGCACGTGCTGGACCTCGCGACCCCGGTCAAGGACGCCTTCACCAGCGAGCTGTTCGCGAACCTGCCGGCCGGGCTGGCCGCCGACGCCCGCATCCAGTTCTGCGGGCCGGCCGGGACCGATGCCGTCGAGGCCGCGCTGAAACTCGTGCGCACCGCCACCGGGCGCTCCGGGCTGCTCGCCTTCACCGGGGCCTACCACGGCATGACCGCCGGGGCGCTGGACGCCTCCGGGGGCGCTCCCGAGGTACGGGTGACGCGGCTTCCGTACCCGCAGGACTACCGCTGCCCCTTCGGGGTCGGCGGGGCCGAGGGCGCGCGGCTCGCGGCCCGGTGGACGGAGAGCCTGCTGGACGACCCCAAGAGCGGAGTGCCGTCGCCCGCCGCGATGATCGTCGAGCCCGTGCAGGGCGAGGGCGGGGTCATCCCCTCCCCGGACGCGTGGCTGCGACGGATGCGGGAGATCACCGCGGCGCGGGGGATCCCGCTGATCGCGGACGAGGTGCAGACGGGGGTCGGCCGCACCGGCGCCTTCTGGGGCGTCGACCACGCCGGGGTGGTGCCCGATGTGATGGTCCTGTCCAAGGCGATCGGCGGCAGCCTGCCGCTGGCGGTGATCGTGTACCGGGCGGAGCTGGACGTCTGGGCGCCCGGTGCCCACGCCGGCACCTTCCGCGGCAACCAGCTGGCCATGGCGGCGGGCACCGCGACGCTGGCGTACGTCCGCGAGAACGGCCTCGCCGAGCGCGCGGCGACCCTGGGCGACCGGATGCTCGCGGCCTTGCGCGGGCTGATCCCGGCCCATCCGTGCGTCGGGGACGTCCGGGGCCGGGGCCTGATGATCGGCGTCGAGCTCATCGACCCCGACACCGGCGCCGCCGCCCCCGGCCTCGCGTCCGCCGTCCGCCGGGAGTGCCTGGACCGCGGCCTGATCGTGGAACTCGGCGGCCGCCACTCCAGCGTCGTCCGCCTGCTGCCCCCGCTGACCGTGACGGACGAACAGGCCACCGCCGTCCTCGACCGCCTCGCCGACGCCATCCCCGCAGCCGGCCGCCGCCCCCACTGACCCGCACCCGAAGGACCCCCATGCCCGACACCCCCTCCCCACCCCCGACCCCCGAGCCGCCCGCCCAACTCCCCGTGCCCGAGCGTTCCCCGCACTTCACCGCGGCTCCGACCCCGGCCTCGGCCTCGGCAGCGTTCATGCCGACGGCGGCCGCGGCCCCCGAGACGCCTGCCCAGCCCCCAGGGGCTGAGAGCTGCCCGTCTCCCACCCCGGCCCCGGCCCCGACCTCGGTTCCGGCCCCGGTTCCGGCCGCGACCTCGACCCCGGCCCCAATCTCGGACTCGGTCCCGACCTCGGCCGTGGCTGCTGCGCCAGCCATGCAGACGGCGGCCGCGGCGCCTGAGCGGGCGGCCCAGCCCCAAGCGTCTGAGCATCCGCCGCACCTCACCGCGGCCTCGGGCACGGGCGAGGGCATGGCGACGGCGGCCACGGCTCCTGAGCCGGCCGTCCAGTCCTCGTTGGGCGTGCGCTTGCCCGCCGGGGACCGGGGCCTGTCCGCCCAGGGCATGGACCCAGGCACGCCTACGGGGGCGGTAGTCCCCGGCCCGGTCGCTCAGGCTGCGCCGGGCGCGAGCTCGGCCGACGGTGACTCCGGCCCTTCTGCCCGGGACATGGAGCCCGCGCACCTGGCTGCGGAGGCTGCCGCCCACGGGCCGATCGCACTCGTCTCCCCGAGCGGACACTCGACTGCTGGGGATGACGGCTCCTTCACCCCGGGCCCGGAGTCCGCGTGGCTCGCGGACCCGGGCATGGCGCCGGGCGACGCCGCTTCCCTACATGGCAGGGAGGGCGGCGTACGGTCCCCGATCACGGAGTCCGCCCCGGGCCCCGGGCAGCCGCAGCTCCCGGGTGCGGCCCCGGAGGCACCCGGCATGCCGGGCCGGTCGGAGGCGTCGAGCCTGTCCCCGGCCCGGGACGCCGAGGACTGGACGGTCGGCGTGCCCGCGCCGCAGTTCGGGCCGGCCGGCTTCCCCGCCTCGGGGTTGCCGGGAGGTTGGCCCGGTGCCGCCGAGGCGGGGGCGTCCGCGTACGGCGGCTCCGAGGCGGCTGACCTTCCGGGTTCGGGCACGCCCGGCCCGGCCCCGGCCCCGCGGAGCGACCCGGCGGCCAGTGTGCCCCGGCAGAAGGACGGCACGGGGAGAGCCCGGGTGGGCGGGGCCGGACCCCTCGGCCCCGAACCGGCCGCGTTGCCCGACCTCCTGGACCACCCCGACCCGGCCGTCGCCGCCGAGGCCGCGGCGGTGGAGAACCTGCTGCGGTGCTGGGTCCGCGAAACCGGTATCGGGCGTCCCGACGGGCCCGTCGGAACCCTGCTCCGCATCCCCCTCCCCGCCTCCGGCGCCGCCCTGCTCGTCGCCGTCCGCTACTGGTCCCCGTCCGGCTGGCACCGGTTCTCCCCGCCCCGGTTCGAGGCCGCGCCCGCCCACGCCCCCGCCCTGGACGCCGTCACCCTCGCCGCCCTGATCGCCCGCGAGGGCAACCCCGCCAGCCGCGGCGGCGCCGACCTCGTCGGCCGGGTCTCCGACTCGGTGCACCGCACCGCCGAGTTCATCGCCGACCGGCGCGAACACCCCTCCCCGCCCGCCCCCGTGGCCGGGGACCTCTTCCTCACCTCCGAACAGTCGCTCCTTCTCGGTCACCCCCTGCACCCCACCCCGAAGAGCCGCGAAGGCCTCTCCGAAGCCGAGGTGCGCCCGTACTCACCCGAACTCCACGGCTCCTTCCCCCTCCACTGGCTGGCGGTCGCACCCGCCGCCCTCGCCACCGACTCCGCCTGGACCGAACGCGGCCGCCCCGTCCCCGCCGCGCAGCTCCTCGGCCGGCTCGCCCCCGGACTCACGCTCCCCGACGGCGCCACCCCCCTTCCCCTCCACCCCTGGCAGGCCCGCGACCTGCTCCGGCGCCCCGCCGTCACCGCCCTGCGCGACGCGGGACTCCTCACCGACCTCGGCCCGCACGGCGAGCCCTGGCACCCCACCTCCTCCATCCGCACCGTCCACCGCCCCGGCGCCCCCGCGATGCTCAAGCTCTCCCTGGGCCTGCGCATCACCAACTCCCGCCGCGAGAACCTCCGCAAGGAACTCCACCGCGGTGTCGAGGTGCACCGGCTGCTCCGCACCGGCCTCGCAGAGCAGTGGCAGGCGGCCCACCCCGGCTTCGACATCGTCCGCGACCCCGCCTGGGTCGCCGTCAACGCCCCGGACGGCACCCCCGTCCAAGGACTCGACGTCCTGCTGCGCCACAACCCCTTCCGCTCCGGCGACGACGCCCTCTGCGTCGCCGCGCTCACCGCCCCCCGCCCGTGGCCCGGCCGGACCACGATGCGCTCCCGGCTCGCCGAGATCGTCTCCCGCCTCGCCGGCGCCACCGGCCGCTCCACTTCGGCCGTCTCCGCCGAGTGGTTCCTGCGCTACCTCGACCACGTCGTCCTGCCGGTGCTGGCGTTCGACGCGCTCGCCGGTGTGGCCCTCGAAGCGCACCAGCAGAACACCCTGGTGATCCTCGACCCCGCCGGCTGGCCCCTCGGCGGCCGCTACCGAGACAACCAGGGCTACTACTTCCGCGCCTCCCGCCGCACGGAACTGGAGCGCCGGCTCCCCGGCATCGGCGCCGCCAGCGACACCTTCGTCTCCGACGCCATCACCGACGAACGCTTCGCGTACTACCTCGGCGTCAACAACGTGCTCGGTCTCATCGGGGCCTTCGGATCCGCGCGGCTCGCCGACGAGCGCGTGCTCCTCGCCGCCTTCCGCCGCTTCCTCGGCAAAGCCGCAGGTCTCGGCCCGCTCCCCGCGCAATTGCTGGACTCGCCCACCCTGCGCTGCAAGGCGAACCTGCTCACCCGCCTGGGCGGCCTCGACGAGCTGGTCGGCCCCGTCGACACCCAGTCCGTGTACGTCACCATCGCCAACCCCCTTCACGATTGACGCGTCACCACCGACGCGGAGAAGAGCACCGATGCCCTCCACCGACGAAACCGTCGAACTTCGCCTCAACGCACAGCTGCTGCCCCTGCTCGCCGAGGCCGACCTGCTGGACTCCCCGGCCGCCTGGGGGAGCGCCACCACCGCCGCGGGAGCCTTCCGCCTCGAACCCGTACGGCTCGAACGCGACCTGGAACTCCTCACGCGCTGGATGAACGACCCCGAGGTGGCCGCCTACTGGGAACTCGGCGGCCCGGCCGCCGTCACGGCCGCCCACCTACGGGCGCAGCTCGACGGCGACGGCCGCAGCATCCCCTGCCTCGGTCTCCTCGACGGCACGCCGATGAGCTACTGGGAGATCTACCGGGCCGACCTCGACCCGCTGTCCCGCCACTACCCGGCGCGCCCCCACGACACGGGTATCCACCTGCTCGTCGGAGACGGCACGAACCGCGGCCGCGGCCTGGGCACCGCACTGCTGCGCGCCGTAGCCGACCTGGTCTTCGACAACCGGCCGCGCTGCACCCGCGTCATCGCCGAACCGGACATCCGCAACACCCCCTCCGTGACAGCCTTCCTGAACTCTGGCTTCCGTTGTCCCGCGGAGATCGACCTCCCCGAGAAGCGCGCCGCGCTGATGATCCGGGAACGGGCGCTGCGCAATCTCCTCTGAGTGCCGCCCCCGCAGTCCCGCACCGGCTCCGGCCCGCCTCCCCGCCTGCCGCTCTCCGCGTCCTTCCTCATACCTCTCCACTTGATAACTCTGCGTGACGAAGCAAGGTTCCCGATCTCCCGAGGAGTCCCGTGCCGAATTTCCCCGCAGCTCACGACTTCACGGAAACCACCGTGGCCCCGTCACCCCAGCACCCTTGCACGCCGCCCGAAATCAACCCCGTGACCTGGGCCTTCGCCGGCCGCGCGCTCCTCGCCAAGATGCTCGGCGAGTTCGCGTACGAGGGGATCATCAGCCCCGTCCCGGCCCCGGCCCCGGCCGCCGGTGACGCCTGGACCCTCACCCTCGATGACGGCAGCAGCCTCGGCTTCCGTGCCCGCCGCCGCTCGTACGGCAGCTGGCAGGTCACCCCCGACACCCTGACCCTCACCCCGGCGCCGCCCTCCTACGGCAGCCCGACCCCCGCCGGCCACCCGACCGCCTTCGGGGACCCGTACGCCTTCCTCATCCGCGCCCGCTCCCTCCTCGGCCTCGACGGCGCGACCCTCGGCCACCTCGTCCGCGAGCTCAGCGCCACCCTCACCGCCGACGCCCGCATCGCCCACACCGCGCTCACCGCCGACGTCCTCGCCGACCTCGACTACGCCGAGCTCGAAGGCCACCAGACCGGGCACCCCTGGCTCGTCCTCAACAAGGGGCGCATCGGTCTCTCCGCCGCCGACACCGCCGCCTGGGCCCCCGAGGCCCGCACCCGCCAGCGCCTGCCCTGGCTCGCCGCGCACACCTCGCTCGCCGAGTACCGCGGCACGGCCGGCCTCGAAGACCCCGCGCGCCTCTACCGCGCCGAACTCGACCCCGTCACCCGCGCCGCCTTCGACCAGGCCCTGCGCGACCGGGGCCTCGACCCCAGCGGCTACCTCTACCTCCCCGTCCACCCCTGGCAGTGGGACGAGGTCGTGCTGCCGCTGTTCGCCCAGGCCCTCGCCTCCGGGGCGCTGGTCCCGCTGCCCGCCGATCCCGACGTACGCCTGCCCCAGCAGTCCATCCGTACGTTCCTCAACCTCACCCGCCCCGACCGCCACAGCGTCAAACTGCCGCTCTCCGTCTTCAACACCATGGTCTGGCGCGGCCTGCCCTCCGACCTCGCCCTCGCCGCCCCCGCCGTCACCTCCTGGATCCACTCCCTCCGCGACGCGGACCCCTTCCTGCGCGACGAATGCCGGGTGGTCCTGCTCGGCGAGGTCGCCTCCGTCACCGTCCGCCACCCGGTCTACGAGCAGCTGCCCGAGGTCCCGTACCAGTACAAGGAGCTCCTCGGGGCGATCTGGCGCGAGCCCCTCACCGGCCACCTCGCCCCCGGCGAGCGCGCCCGCACCCTCGCCTCCCTCCTCCACACCGACCCGCGCGGCCGCTCCTTCACCGCCGAACTCGTCGCCCGGTCCGGACTCGCCCCCACCGTCTGGCTCCAGCGGCTCTTCGCCGCCCTGCTGCCCCCGCTGCTCCGCTTCCTCTACCGCTACGGCACCGTCTTCTCCCCGCACGGCGAGAACGCGATCGTGATCTTCGACGAGCAGGACGTGCCGGTCCGGCTCGCGGTCAAGGACTTCGTCGACGACGTCAACATCAGCCGCGAGCCGCTGCCCGAGCACGCCTCCATGCCCGCCGAGGTCCGCGCCGCCCTGCTCACCGAGCCGCCCGCCTTCCTTACCCAGTTCATCCACTCCGGGCTGTTCATCGGCGTCTTCCGCTACCTCTGCGCCCTGTGCGAGGACCGGCTCGGCGTCCCGGAGATCGAGTTCTGGTCCCTCGTACGGGCCGAGATCCTCCGCCACCAGGCGCGTTTCCCAGAGCTCAAGGAGCGGTACGAGCTCTTCGACCTGCTCACCGAGCGGATCGACCGGCTCTGCCTGAACCGGAACCGGCTCCACGAGGACGGCTACCGCGACCGTCCCGACCGCCCGCACGCCGTCACCCACGGCACCGTGCCCAACCCGCTGTACCAGCCGTGATTGCTCGTCGATGCGGTCGCTGTCGGTGCGGCCCCTTAGGGTTGGCAGTGCTATGACGAAGCCCTCCCTCCCCGACCTGCTGCACGCCGCCGTCTCCGCCGTCGGCGGCACGGAGCGGCCCGGCCAGGTAGCCATGGCCGAAGCCGTGGGCGAAGCGATCGACGACAACTCCCACCGGCTGATCCAGGCCGGCACCGGCACCGGCAAGTCCCTCGGCTACCTGGTGCCTGCCCTCGCGCACGGCGAGCGCGTGGTCGTGGCGACCGCGACGCTGGCCCTGCAGCGGCAGCTCGTCGAGCGCGACCTGCCGCGCACGGTGGAGGCGCT
The DNA here is from genome assembly GCF_014650555.1 of Streptomyces goshikiensis. GTDB lineage: Bacteria > Actinomycetota > Actinomycetes > Streptomycetales > Streptomycetaceae > Streptomyces > Streptomyces goshikiensis. Next base: position 68,540 of record NZ_BMVE01000002.1, read on the forward strand.
GCACCCGCAGCTGCGCCGCCGCCCGCAGTTCGCCATGCTCAAGGGCCGCTCCAACTACCTGTGCCTCCACCGGCTGCACGAGGGAGCCCCGCAGGACGAGGAGGAAGGCCTCTTCGACCAGTTCGAGGCGGCCACCCCCACCAGCAAGCTCGGCAAGGACCTGCTGCGCCTGCGCGACTGGGCGGACGAGACCGAGACCGGCGACCGGGACGACCTGACCCCGGGCGTCTCGGACAAGGCCTGGGCGCAGATCTCGGTCTCCTCCCGGGAATGCCTGGGCGCCACGAAGTGCGCGTACGGGGCCGAGTGCTTCGCCGAGGCCGCCCGCGAGCGGGCCAAGCTCGCCGATGTCGTCGTCACCAACCACGCGCTGCTCGCCATCGACGCCATCGAGGGCGCCCCCGTGCTCCCGCAGCACGAGGTGCTGATCGTGGACGAGGCGCACGAGCTGGTCTCCCGGGTGACCGGGGTCGCCACCGGTGAGCTCACCCCCGGCCAGGTCAACCGTGCCGTCAAGCGGGCGGCCAAGCTGGTCGACGAGAAGAGCGCGGACTCCCTGCAGACCGCCTCCGAGTCCTTCGAGCGGGTCATGGAGCTGGCGCTCCCGGGCCGGCTGGAGGAGATCCCGGAGGACCTCGGCTACGCGCTGATGGCCCTGCGGGACGCCGCGCGCAATGTCATCTCGGCGATCGGCTCCACCCGCGACAAGTCCGTCCACGACGAGGACGCCGTCCGCAAGCAGGCGCTCGCCGCCGTGGACAACATCCACACCGTGGCCGAGCGGATCACCAACGGCTCCGAGTACGACGTCGTCTGGTACGAGCGCCACGACCGGTTCGGCGCCACCCTCCGGGTCGCCCCGCTGTCCGTGTCCGGGCTGCTCAGGGAGAAGCTGTTCGAGGACCGCTCGGTGGTCCTCACCTCCGCCACCCTCAAGCTGGGCGGCGACTTCAACGGTGTCGCGGCCTCGCTGGGCCTGTCCCCCGAGGGTGTCGAGGGGGATGACGTCCCGGTCTGGAAGGGCCTGGACGTCGGCTCCCCGTTCGACTACCCGAAGCAGGGCATCCTGTACGTCGCCAAGCACCTGGCCACGCCGGGCCGCGAGGGCACCCGCGGCGACATGATGGACGAGCTCGCCGAGCTGATCGAGGCGGCCGGCGGCCGTACTCTCGGACTCTTCTCTTCCATGCGCGGCGCCAAGGCGGCCGCCGAGGAACTGCGCGGCCGGCTCGACAACCCGATCCTGCTCCAGGGTGAGGAGACGCTGGGCGAGCTGATCAAGGCCTTCGCCGCGGATCCGAAGACCTGCCTGTTCGGCACGCTCTCGCTCTGGCAGGGCGTGGACGTGCCCGGCCCGAGCTGCCAGCTGGTGGTCATGGACCGGATCCCGTTCCCGCGCCCGGACGACCCGCTGATGAGCGCCCGGCAGAAGTCGGTCGAGGAGCACGGCGGCAACGGCTTCATGGCCGTCGCGGCCACCCATGCGGCGCTGCTGATGGCGCAGGGCGCGGGCCGGCTGGTACGGGCCTCCGGCGACCGGGGTGTCGTGGCCGTGCTGGACCCCCGGCTGGCCACGGCCCGGTACGGGAGCTTCCTACGGGCCACGCTGCCGGACTTCTGGTACACCACGGACCGTAACCAGGCCCGTCGCTCACTGGCCGCCATCGACGCCGGCGCCCAGGCCGAGGGCAAGTAGCCCAGCCGCAAAAAGACGACAGCTCCGGGACCGGCGCAGTAGGTCCCGGAGCTGGATGGGGGCGCGGGCTCTCAGACCCGGCGCAGTACCGCGACGACCTTGCCGAGGATGGTCGCCTCGTCGCCGGGGATCGGCTGGTACGCGGCGTTGTGCGGGAGGAGCCAGACATGGCCGTCCTCGCGCTTGAAGCGCTTGACGGTGGCCTCGCCGTCCAGCATCGCGGCGACGATGTCGCCGTTCTCCGCGACGGGCTGGCGGCGGACCGTGACCCAGTCGCCGTCACAGATGGCCGCCTCGATCATCGAGTCGCCGACGACCTTGAGGACGAAGAGCTCACCGTCACCGACGAGCTGGCGGGGGAGCGGGAACACGTCCTCCACCGACTCCTCGGCGAGGATCGGGCCGCCGGCCGCGATCCGGCCGACCAGGGGAACGTAGGAGGCGGCGGGCTTGCCCGTGGTGTCCGTGGGCTGCGAGCTCGGCTGGTCGGAGCCGCGCACCTCGTACGCCCGGGGGCGGTGCGGGTCGCGGCGCAGGAAGCCCTTGCGCTCCAGGGCCATCAGCTGGTGCGCGACCGACGACGTGCTCGACAGGCCGACCGCCTGGCCGATCTCCCGCATCGACGGCGGGTAACCCCGCCGCTGCACGGAGTCCCGAATGACCTCGATGACCCTCCGCTGCCGGTCCGTGAGTCCCGAGCTGTCGGCGCGGATGCCTGGAGGGCGACCTGGCAGCGAGCGGGCGGGGCGTACGGGCTCCGCCTCCGGGTTCAGGCTTGCGTCGTTCATGGCATGCACCGGCTCAAGTCGGCTCTGGGAGCGGTTCTGGGCAGTGATGGTGGCGGCACTGTCTGCGGTGGTGGTCACGTCGGCCCCTCTCGAAATGTTCTCCCTAGCTGGACAACGGTAGTTGCTTTCGAAAGGTTGCGCCAAACACACGTTCGAGTGAAAAATCGCAGATCGCTCGTCGTGGTCACAGCGTGAGGTGTATGGACAATCGGTCCGCCGAACGCGGGTTCGGACCCGGCTCTGCTGCTTACGGTACCCTTCCGCGTCGGGCCGCCGCCGTGCCGGCAGTGGCCAGTGTGGCACCGGCGAGCCAGGAATCCGGCCGTCGGGCGCCGCGACACGCGGTGCGCCAGAATCCACCACAACCCAAGATCTAGTGGTTGGATGGGCGCTGCCACCCAGAGGTTGTGGTTCCTCGGTCAATCGAGGGCCGTGACATCGCATATGCTTGTGGCTGCTTCACGGGTCCCCGGCAGAGTCTCCTCTCTACCGCTCAGGGACGCCGTGGGGTGATTCAGTCGTGCCAAGAGGGAGGGTGAGGGAACCATGCACTGCCCCTTCTGCAGGCACCCCGACAGCCGTGTCGTCGACAGCCGCACCACGGACGACGGCACGTCGATTCGTCGGCGCCGTCAGTGCCCCGACTGCTCCCGTCGTTTCACGACGGTGGAGACGGCCTCGCTGATGGTGATCAAGCGCAGTGGGGTCACCGAACCCTTTAGCCGCACCAAGGTCATCTCTGGCGTCCGCAAGGCGTGCCAGGGACGGCCGGTCACCGAGGACGCCCTCGCCAAACTCGGCCAGCGGGTCGAGGAGGCGGTGCGCGCCACCGGGAGTGCCGAGCTGACCACCCATGACGTGGGTCTGGCCATACTCGGCCCCTTGCAGGAGCTCGATCTCGTCGCCTACCTGCGCTTCGCATCCGTGTACAAAGCGTTCGACACCCTTGAAGACTTCGAGACCGCCATCGCGGAACTCCGTGTGCCGCGGTCTCACCCCGATGAGTGCGAGCAGGGTGGGGCCGCCCAGGTCCCCGTGCCCGCCTCCGCCGCCGACTGATCGGACGGCCGCAGCGCAGCGCGGTCCGTCTGCTCGGCCAGGCGAAGAGACGTAGATACAAGACACAGCACCGTGCCTCGGAATAACGCTGGCACTTTAGGGCGTTTTTGCCCGCATATGGGAGGCGGCATGACAGAGACGGCGAGCGGCTCGGCACGAGGTTCCCGCGCCAAGGGGACCAAGGCTGCCAAGGGCGGCCTGCGTATCGAGCGCATCCACACCACCCCGGGCGTGCACCCTTACGACGAGGTGAGCTGGGAGCGCCGTGACGTCGTCATGACCAACTGGCGCGACGGCTCGGTCAACTTCGAGCAGCGTGGCGTCGAGTTCCCCGACTTCTGGTCGGTGAACGCGGTCAACATCGTCACCAGCAAGTACTTCCGCGGCGCGGTCGGCACCCCGCAGCGTGAGACCGGTCTGAAGCAGCTGATCGACCGGATCGTGAAGACCTACACGAAGGCCGGCGAGGACTTCGACTACTTCGCCTCGCCCGCCGACGTGGAGATCTTCGAGCACGAGCTGACGTACGCGCTCCTGCACCAGATCTTCAGCTTCAACTCGCCGGTGTGGTTCAACGTCGGCACGCCCCAGCCGCAGCAGGTCTCCGCCTGCTTCATCCTGTCCGTCGACGACTCCATGGAGTCGATCCTCGACTGGTACAAGGAAGAGGGCATGATCTTCAAGGGCGGCTCCGGCGCCGGCCTGAACCTCTCCCGCATCCGTTCCTCCAAGGAGCTCCTCTCCTCCGGCGGCAACGCCTCCGGCCCGGTCTCCTTCATGCGCGGCGCCGACGCCTCCGCCGGAACGATCAAGTCGGGCGGCGCCACCCGCCGCGCGGCCAAGATGGTCGTCCTGGACGTGGACCACCCGGACGTCGAGGCCTTCATCGAGACCAAGGTGAAGGAAGAGGAGAAGATCCGCGCCCTGCGCGACGCGGGCTTCGACATGGACCTGGGCGGCGACGACATCACGTCCGTCCAGTACCAGAACGCCAACAACTCCGTCCGTGTGAACGACGAGTTCATGACGGCCGTCGAGAACGGCACCGAGTTCGGCCTGCGTTCCCGCATGACCGGCGAGGTCATCGAGAAGGTCGACGCCAAGGCGCTCTTCCGCAAGCTCGCCGAGGCGGCGTGGGCCTGCGCGGACCCGGGCATCCAGTACGACGGTGTGATCAACAACTGGCACACCTGCCCGGAGTCCGGCCGCATCACCGCGTCCAACCCCTGCAGCGAGTACATGCACCTGGACAACACGTCCTGCAACCTCGCCTCGCTGAACCTGATGAAGTTCCTGAACGACGACGGCAAGGGCAACCAGTCCTTCGACGCCGAGCGCTTCGCCAAGGTCGTCGAGCTCGTCATCACCGCGATGGACATCTCCATCTGCTTCGCGGACTTCCCGACGCAGAAGATCGGCGAGAACACCCGCGCCTTCCGTCAGCTGGGCATCGGCTACGCCAACCTCGGCGCCCTGCTGATGGCCACCGGTCACGCGTACGACTCTGACGGCGGCCGCACCCTCGCCGCGTCGATCACCTCGCTGATGACCGGTACCGCGTACAAGCGCTCCGCCGAGCTGGCCGCCATCGTCGGCCCGTACGACGGCTACGCCCGCAACGCCGACGCCCACAAGCGCGTCATGAAGCAGCACGCCGACGCCAACGCCACCGCGCCGCGCACCCAGGACCTGGACAACACCATCTGGGCCGCTGCCACCGAGGCCTGGCAGGACGTCCTGCGCCTCGGCGAGAAGAACGGCTTCCGCAACTCCCAGGCCTCCGTCCTCGCGCCGACCGGCACCATCGGTCTCGCGATGTCCTGCGACACCACGGGTGTCGAGCCGGACCTGGCCCTGGTCAAGTTCAAGAAGCTCGTCGGCGGCGGCTCGATGCAGATCGTCAACGGCACCGTCCCGCAGGCCCTGCGCCGCCTGGGTTACCAGGAGGAGCAGATCGAGGCGATCGTCACCCACATCGCCGAGCACGGCGTCGTGGTCGACGCCCCGGGCCTGAAGACCGAGCACTACGAGGTCTTCGACTGCGCCATGGGCGAGCGTTCCATTTCCGCGATGGGCCACGTCCGCATGATGGCCGCGATCCAGCCCTGGATCTCGGGCGCGATCTCGAAGACGGTCAACATGCCGGAGACGGCGACCGTCGAGGAGATCGAGGAGATCTACTTCGAGGCGTGGAAGATGGGCGTCAAGGCGCTCGCGATCTACCGCGACAACTGCAAGGTCGGCCAGCCCCTCTCCGCCAAGAAGAAGGAAGAGGAGAAGGAGGAGGTCACCGCCAAGACGGAGGAGACCATCCGCGCCGCCGTCGAGAAGGTCATCGAGTACCGTCCCGTCCGCAAGCGCCTCCCCAAGGGCCGCCCGGGCATCACCACCTCCTTCACCGTGGGTGGCGCCGAGGGCTACATGACCGCCAACTCCTACCCGGACGACGGTCTCGGCGAGGTCTTCCTGAAGATGTCCAAGCAGGGTTCCACCCTCGCGGGCATGATGGACGCCTTCTCGATCGCCGTCTCGGTCGGTCTGCAGTACGGCGTGCCGCTGGAGACCTACGTCTCGAAGTTCACGAACATGCGCTTCGAGCCGGCCGGCATGACGGACGACCCGGACGTGCGGATGGCGCAGTCGATCGTCGACTACATCTTCCGTCGCCTGGCGCTGGACTTCCTGCCCTTCGAGACCCGCTCGGCGCTCGGCATCCACACCGCCGACGAGCGTCAGCGTCACCTCGACACCGGGTCGTACGAGCCGCTGGACGAGGAGATCGACACGGAGTCCCTGAGCCAGTCGGCTCCGCTGACCGCGGTCCCGGCCCCGAAGCCCATGGCGGTCATCGAGGTCCCGGCCCCGAAGACGGCGCACTCCAGCGCCGAACTGGTCGAGATGCAGCTCGGCGTCTCCGCCGACGCCCCGCTCTGCTTCTCCTGCGGTACGAAGATGCAGCGCGCCGGCTCCTGCTACATCTGCGAGGGCTGCGGCTCCACCAGCGGCTGCAGCTGAGCGACTGAGTGACTGACGGAGCGGGGACCGGCCACGGGCCGGTCCCCGCTCCGGCGTCTGCCCGGGTCACCGCCGCCGGGCAAAAGGCCTTGTGCCTGCGGGGACGGCTCCGGCACGCTCACCTGCGACGAGAACGGCAGGGGTGGGGGACGTGGCAGACGGTTTCGCCGGATCCAAGAAGGAAATGAACGTGGGGGCCCAGGCGGTCGCGGCGGTGGTGGCGGTCGGGGGCGTCCTGGGGGGCGCGTGGGGGCTGGGGGAATTCTTCGAGCTGGGGCACTCGCCCGAGGACGTCAAACCGGCCGTCTGCTCGACCACGAAGGACGAGCTGCCCGCGGAATACGCCTCCGGGGCGAAGCTGTGCGCGGCCCTGAACCGCCCCGACCTGCCGGCGCTCCTCGGAACGCCCGCGGAGCAGCCGCTGAACGCCACGGGCAACGGGAGGTGGATCACCTTCGGCAGCGGCGTCAAGATCGCCGCATCCGAGGCGAAGGTCCAGCTGAAGACCCACACCGTGCAGGTTTCGGCGTCCTACGACGACCTCCCGGTCGACCAGGCGGTCGAGGTCCTGGGCGTGACCGCCCAACAGCAGACGGTCCTGGGGCACCCGGCCGTCGTCTACTCGTACCCGACCATCGCCATCACCTTTGACTTCGGCAACGGCAAGACCGGCAGCGGGCCCGGCGGCATCGCCCGCCACGTCATGGTCGCCGCCGACGCGAAGGGCGGCGGCGGGACCTCCTTCGACGTGGTCGTCTGGCGTGAGGACGGCACGCTGCCCGATGACATGGCGCTGCTCCGCGTCGCCGAGCAGGTGCTGCCGACGGTCCCGGGGTGGAGCGCCGGCTGATGGAGGGGGCGCCGGCCGGCCTGGGGCCCGCCGGGCGGGGCACAGGGTGGGCGGGAAAGCCGGTTGGAGAGGGAGGTCTTCGAGCCGATCATGGTGGGCAGCGGGACGCTTGAGCACCCGCGGTCGTGTGAGCGGGAGCGGGGGAGACATGTGGAGCGGTGACGAGCTGGATCTGGACGCCTATCTGGCGCGGATCGGGTACGACGGACCCGTCGGGGACGACGGGGAACTCAAGGCGGACCTCGCGACGTTGTACGCGGTGCACCGGGCGCACACCGCCGCCATCACCTTCGAGAGCCTGGACGTCCTGCTCGGCCGCCCCGTCGCTCTGGACATCGAGGCCCTTCAGGACAAGATCGTGCAGGGCCGTCGCGGCGGCTACTGCTACGAGCAGAACTCGCTGCTGGCCGCCGCCCTGGAGCGGATCGGCTTCGAGGTCTCCGGGCGCGGTGCCCGCAACCGCACCCGAGGGGACACCCTGCTGGCGGTGACGCACGCCGTCCTCGTCGTCACCGTCGACGGTGAACCCTGGCTGTGCGATGCCGGGTTCGGATATCTGGGGCCGCGCGAGCCCGTCCCGCTGGCGCGCCCCGGGGCCGAAATCCGGCAGGGGGCATGGACGTACACCGTCCGCGAGGAGGACGGCGGTGTCCTCGCGCTGTGCCTGCGGCGCGAGGGAACCTGGCGCGAGCTGTACGCGTTCTCCCCGCAGCACTACCACCCCGTCGACTACGTGGTGCTGAACCACTACAGCTCCTCGCACCCCCGCTCCGCCTTCATCGGGCAGGTCATCGTCCAGCTCCCGGGCGACGCCGTCCGGCTGGCCCTCGTCGGGCGGGAACTCACCCGCCTGTACCCCGACGGGCGCACGGAACGGCAGCCGGTGGAGCCCGGCGAACTGGTGCCACTGCTCGCCCGGGAGTTCGGGCTTCGGCTGTCCGAGCGGGATGCGGCGGAACTGGTCCTGATCAACCGCGCCGAGGACTGACCGGGGCAGCGTCGGGCCCGTACGATGGCGCGGTGCTGGTCAAGTGGATTCGCTGCACGGTGACGGACCGACGCGGCTTCGAGCGCGGGCAGCGCAAATGGGCGGGGCTTCCCGGCGAGCCGGGATTCCGGGGGCAGGGCGGTGGCTGGAGCCGAGGGCGACAGGGGGTGGCGCATGTCTTCACGTTCTGGGAGAGCCGTTCCTTCTACGACTCCTTCATGGCGCGCTCGCACGACCGGCTGGCCGCTTCCCAGAACGGCACCTACACCGCGATGCGGGTCACCCTCTTTGATCACCGCTTCGACGTGAAGACGGGCTTCGAGCCGCGCTTCACCGACGCCGACGTGGTGCGCGTCGCACACACCCGGGTACGGGAGGGGCGCGTGGACCACTTCGCCCACATGCAGGAGAAGGTGTGGAACCCGGCCATGGCGGGCTCGCCCGGCATGATCCGCGGCCTCTTCGGGGAGGCCCCCGGCCGGGAGTTCCTCGTCCTGTCGATGTGGCGCGCGGCCGCCGAGCACGGCAAGTACCGTCCGGAGCGGGTCGAACGCCTCTCGCTGCGCGCCCAGACCGAAGCCGACGTGGAGGCCCTCACGGGTGACGTCGTCGACCTCGAACCGTCCTGGACGGTATGACCGTACGACGGTAGGCGCCGAGCCGGCCCGACCGGCGTGCCCGGGTGTTCGCTCCACCGGGTGCCGCATAGGGTCGGGGAATGGCACGACCACGGCGCATCGTCCTCGTCCGACACGGGGAATCGGAGGGCAACCTCGATGACACGGTGTACGAGCGGGAGCCCGACCACGCCCTGCGCCTGACCCCGGCCGGGCGCGCGCAGGCCGCCGAGACCGGCGTACGGCTGCGCGAGCTGTTCGGCGACGAGACCATCAGCGCGTACCTCTCCCCCTACCGCCGGACCCTGCAGACCTTCCGGGAACTGCGCCTGGACCCGGTGCGCGTCCGGGCGCGCGAGGAGCCCAGGCTGCGCGAACAGGACTGGGGAAACTGGCAGGACCGCGACGACGTCCGGCTCCAGAAGGCCTACCGCGACGCCTACGGCCACTTCTTCTACCGGTTCGCGCAGGGTGAGTCGGGAGCGGACGTGTACGACCGGGTCGGTTCCTTCCTGGAGAGCCTCTACCGCAGTTTCGAGGCACCGGACCACCCGGAGAACGTGCTGCTGGTGACGCACGGGCTGACGATGCGGCTGTTCTGCATGCGCTGGTTCCACTGGTCGGTGGCCGAGTTCGAGGCATTGTCCAACCCGGGGAACGGCGAGTACCGGGTGCTGCTGCGGGGGCCGGACGGCCGGTACCGGATGGACCGCCCGTTTGAGCGCTGGACCACACCCGAGCCTTATGACCTGGACGGCTAGAGTGACGCGGGATGACCTCTGACTCCTCTTCCGAAAGGCGCTACGCACGCGCCATGGCCAGCCTCCGAGGGCTGGCTCTGGGTGACGCCCTGGGCTCCCAGTACTTCGTCCCCGTCAACTACCCCCTGCTCAAGCGCCGCGAGGTGCCGGCGGGCAACGACACCTGGCAGTGGACCGACGACACCGAGATGGCCTGCTCGGTCGTGGCCGTCCTCGCCGAACACGGCCGCGTCGACCAGGACGCCCTCGCGCTCTCCTTCGCCCACCACCACGACTTCGACCGCGGCTACGGCCCTGCCGTGAACCGCATGCTCCGCCTGGTCCGCGAGGGCGCGGACTGGCGCACGCTGGCGGCCGAACTCTTCAACGGGCAGGGCTCGTGGGGCAACGGCGCCGCCATGCGGATCGCGCCGCTCGGCGCCTGGTACGCCGATGACCCCGAGCAGGCGACCCACCAGGCGGAGATCTCCGCCTACACCACGCACCAGCACCGCGAGGCGGTGTGCGGGGCGATGGCCGTCGCCGCCGCGGCCGCGCTGGCGGCGAACCCGGAGGGCCCGCCGGCCGCCGCCGACCTGCTGGACGGGGTCATCGCCCTGGTGCCGCGCAGCGCGGTGGGCGCCGGGCTGCGGCGGGCGCGGGACATGCTGGACTACGGCGACGCGACGACGGTCGCGGCGGTCCTGGGCTGTGGGCGCCGCACCAGCGCCCACGACACCGTGCCGTTCGCCCTGTGGTCGGCGGCGCGCTCGCTCGACGACTACGAGCGGGCGTTCTGGACGACCGCGCAGGTGGGCGGGGACGTCGACACGACCTGCGCCATCGTCGGCGGGGTGCTGGGGGCGCGCGGGGAGGCGGTGCTGCCGGAGGCCTGGCTGGCCCGCACCGAGACGCTGCCGGCCTGGCTGCCGGAGTCCGCGCGGCGCTGACACCTCGGCGCTGACGCCACGCCCGGGCCGGGGCGCCGTACCCGGCTCTGGTTTGTCACGGTCCTGCCACAGGGGTCCCGTGCGGCTGGCCAAAGCCGCACGTCACAGGCCTACCCTGTCCGCTTCGCCGCCTCCAGTGGAACCAGTGGGGCGGCCGACAGGGGAGGGGAACCCGATGTCAGAGAACGCCGATGAGGTGGACTCCGGGGCGGCCGAGGGGGCTGTGGCCGGAGGGGCTGCCGTTCAGGGGTCTGCGGCTCGGGGGGCTGGGGCTCAAGGGCCTGCGGCCCAGGGGTTTGCGGCCCAGGGATCTGGGGCTCAGGGGGCCGCGGCCGAACCGGCGAAGCCGGGCTCGGCGGCACCGGCCGGGTCCGGGGCGGGGGTTGCGGCGGGGGCCGGCGGCGGCGCGACCGCAACGCCGGTGACCGCTGCGGCGGCCGGGGGCGCGCACGCCGGGGCCGCTGCTTCCGCAGGTCCGGCCGGTGCCGGTGCCGGTTCTGGCGGGCCGGTCGGGGGTGGCCCTGCGGGCGGCTTCGACGCCTCCGCGTGGCAAGCCCGGCAGGCGCTGATCCAGCAGCAGCGCGCCCGGGCCGCCGCGCCCGCGGCCTGGGCGGTACGGATCCGCCCCGTCGAGGCGGCCCCGATCCGGACCGCCACGCTCATCGCCGCTGTGCTCGCCGGCCTCGCCGCCGCCCTGTTGCTGGGCGACGGTATGGGCCCCGGCCTGCTGGTCGCCGTACTGCCCGCGATCGCCGCCGCCTACTTCGCCGCCCGCGCCGCCGGCCGCAAGGCCCGCCCGTGGACCGTGGTGTGGGCCGTCGGCTGCGTGGCCCTGCTCGTCGTGCCGGCGCTGCGCGACTCCGCCTGGCCCGCCACGCTGGCGATCCTCTCCGCCGTCTCCCTCGCCTCGCTCGCCCTGCACGGCGTCCGGACCTGGCCCGGCGTGCTGTTCAGCCCGTTCGGCTTCGTCGACTCCGCCGTCAACGGCGTCGGCTGGGCCTGGACCGGCCTGCGCTCCCGCAGCGGCGGGCTCAGCCGGGACCGCTGGCTGCCCGTCGCCAAGGCGGCCGCCGTGGCCCTCGGCCTGCTCGTGGTCTTCGGCACCCTGTTCGCCTCCGCCGACGCCGCGTTCGCCGACCTGCTCGGCGATCTGACGCCCGAGGTCTCCGTCGGCGACGGGCCGGTCCGGATCCTGCTGTTCGTCCTCGGCGCCGTCCTCGCGCTCGCCGCCGCCCGCACCACGGCGGCCCCGCTGCGCTGGGACCGGCTCCGGATCGCCCCCGGCAGGGCGCGCTCCCGCCTCGAATGGGCGCTTCCGCTGGTCGTCCTCAACCTGCTGTTCGCCGGATTCAACGCCGTGCAGCTGGCCGTCCTGTTCGGCGGCTACGACAAGGTCCTCAAGAGCACCGGCCACCGGAGCTACGCCGAGTACGCCCAGCAGGGCTTCTGGCAGCTCCTCTGGGCCACCCTGCTCACCCTCGTCGTGATCGCGCTCGCCCTGCGCTGGGCACCGCGCGGCGGAGCCGGAGACCGCCGCTTCGTACGCGCCGTCCTCGGCACCCTGTGCGCGCTGACCCTGGTCGTGGTCGCCTCCGCGCTGCGCCGGATGGACTTCTACGTGGACGCGTACGGGCTGACCCGGCTGCGGGTGTCGGTGGCCGCCATGGAGCTGTGGCTCGGGCTGGTCCTCGTACTGATCATGGCTGCCGGGGTGTTCGGCGCCCGCTGGCTGCCCCGCGCGGTCGCGGGCAGCGCGGCGGCGGCCGTACTGGCCTTCGGGCTGCTGTCCCCGGACGGCATGGTCGCCGAGCGGAACGTGACCCGCTTCCAGCAGGACGCCAAGATCGACCTCGCCTACTTCCAGTCCCTTTCGGCGGACGCCGCCCCCGCCCTAGACAGGCTGCCCGAGCCGCAGCGCTCGTGCGCCCTGCGGGGGATCAACGACGAGCTGGCCGAGGCCGGCGACGTGCCCTGGTACGCCATGAGCCTCGGCGAGTACCGGGCCCGGAAGATCCTGCGCGAGCGCCCGCTGAAGGCCTCGTACGAGGACTGCTCGCGCCTCGGTACGTTCGGCAGCCGCGTCGAACCGTAAGCTCCGGGGGATTTCCGTACGGGGCCGGGTGCGCGGGATCGTTTCCCCACGCACCCGGCCCCGTACGTTCAGGCGGCCGGACCCGCCTTCGCGGCGACCCCGCCCAGGGCGTCCAGGTCGCTCTTGCGCACCCGGATCATCAGCACGGCGGTGGCCAGGGCGAGGCCCGCCATGGCGACGGCCGCGATGAACGCGGTGGAGATGCCCTGGGTCAGCACGTGGTCGCCCCAGGGGTCGGGCAGCCGCCCGGTCTCCTTGAACGCGGCCAGCTGACCCGGGTCGGCCCGGGCCATGAACGCGGGCACCTGCCGCTCGGCGTCGTGGCGCGAGGCCGAGCCGAAGACGGTGACCAGGATGGACAGCCCCAGCGAACCACCGACCTGCTGGCTGGCGTTGAGCAGCCCCGAGGCCGCGCCCGCCTCCTGCGGCGCCACGCCCGAGACGGCGGTCAGGGTGAGGGTCACGAAGTTGAGGCCCATGCCGAAGCCGAACAGCAGCATCGGGCCGAGCACCCCGGACAGGTAGGAACTGCCGGTGGTGATGAAGGTCAGCCAGGTCAGCCCGGCGCCGGTGAGGGCGGCTCCGGTGACCATGAACGGCTTGGGCCCGAAGCGCGGCAGGAAGCGCTGCGAGAGCCCGGCCGCCGTGATGATCGCGGCGGTCACGGGGAGGAAGCCGAGTCCGGACCGGATCGGGGAGAAACCCAGCACGTTCTGTATGAACTGGACGATGAAGAAGAACATGCCGAACATCGCGGCCGCGAGCCCCAGCATGATCAGGTAGGTGCCGGCCCGATTGCGGTCGGCGAACATCCGCAGCGGAATGATCGGTTCCTGGGCCTTGGCCTCGACGGCGACGAACAGGCCGAGCAGGACGAGGGCCGCGGCGAAGGAACCGATGGTGAGGGGGTCGCGCCAGCCGTCTTCGGAGGCGCGGATGAAGCCGTAGACGAGCGAGGCCATGCCGCCGGTGGAGGTGAGAGCTCCGGCGATGTCGAAGTGGCCGGGGTGACGTTCGGACTCGCTGATGTAGAGGGGGGCGAGGACCGCGATCAGTACGCCGATCGGCACGTTGACGAAGAGGACCCAGCGCCAGTCGAGCCACTCGGTCAGCATCCCGCCCGTCAGTAGTCCGATCGCGCCGCCGCCCGCGGAGACCGCGGCGAACACCCCGAAGGCCCGGTTCCGCTCGGGCCCTTCGGCGAAGGTGGTGGTGATCAGGGCCAGTGAGGTCGGCGAGGCGATGGCCCCGCCGACGCCCTGGAGGGCGCGGGCCGCGAGCAGCTGCCAGGGCTCCTGGGCGAAGCCGCCGAGGAGGGAGGCCAGGGTGAAGAGCAGGATGCCGGTCATGAAGACGCGGCGCCGGCCCAGGATGTCGCCGGCGCGGCCGCCCAGCAGCAGCAGACCGCCGAAGGTCAGGGTGTACGCGCTCAGCACCCAGGACAGGTCGGTGGTGGAGAAGGAGAGGGCGGTCTGGATGCGCGGGAGTGCGATGTTCACGATCGTCGCGTCGAGGACGACCATCAGCTGGCACGCGGCGATGACGAGGAGTGCCATTCCGGAGCGGCCCTCGCGGAGGGCCGCGCCGGGTATCGGGGACGTGGCGAGTTGCGAGCTTGTCACTGAGGATCCCCCCAAAGTGAAATAGTGAACGCATCCGTTCACTGAAGGACCAAAGTAGGAGCCAGCCTTAGTGAACGCAAGCGTTCACTAAGGCTGAAAACGCGTGCGGGGGACGCACGTGCGGGTCGGAGGTGTGGGTGATGGTGGATTCGCGCTCGTCGGTGGCGTCGCCGGAGGTGTCACCGGGGCGCAGACGGGGCCCCGAACTCGAACGGGCGATTCTCGACGCCGCTTTGGAGCAGCTGGGCACGGTCGGCTGGAACGCGCTCACCATGGAGGGCGTCGCGGCCGGCGCGCAGACCGGCAAGGCGGCGCTCTACCGGCGCTGGGGCTCGAAGGCGGACCTCGTGGCCGAGGTGCTGCGCACCCGGCTGCCCCCGATCGGTGAGATCCCCGATTCCGGATCGATCCGCGAGGAGCTCCGGGAGCTGTGTGTGCGGATGCGCGGCGCCATGGACACCCGGGCCGGTCAGGCCCTGCGTGCGGTTCTTCACGAATGCGACCACACGGATGCGGACCGGTTCCGCGAGGTCATCCGGGACGGGTTGCACAAGCCCGCTCACCGTCTGATCGAAGAGCTCATCCGGCGCGGAATCAGGCGGGGCGATGTCCGGCCGGATGCGGACAGTCCGCTGGTCTCCGACGTCATTCCGGCGATGCTGATGTATCGCATGAAAATGTGCGGCAGTGAATGGCGGGACGCGGAGATCGCTGAATTGATCGATCACGTGATGGTGCCGCTGCTCCGCGTCTGACCCGGCCCCGGGATGTGGGCGCCGATCCGCTCGCGGGCTTGCCCGGGGCCGGGGTGTGCAGGCGGCGCGCGGCGGCGTAACCTTGCTGGCGCCATGCCGTACGAAGCACCCACCCACACCGTCGAACGCTCCCTCCGTGCAACCACCGGCGCCAAGGTCATCGCCGGGGTCGACGAAGTCGGACGAGGGGCCTGGGCCGGTCCCGTCACCGTGTGCGCGGCGATCACCGGTCTGCGCCGGCCGCCCGCAGGACTCACCGACTCCAAACTGCTCACCCCGAAGCGGCGTGATGCGCTCCTCGACGTCCTGGAGGACTGGGTCACGGCGCACGCCCTGGGGCACGCCTCCCCGGAGGAGATCGACGAGCTGGGCATGACGGCCGCCCTGCGCCTCGCGGCGGTGCGCGCCCTGGAGGCGCTTCCGGTGCGGCCCGACGCGGTGATCCTCGACGGCAAGCACGACTACCTCGGGGGATCCTGGCGGGTCCGCACGGTGATCAAGGGCGACCAGTCCTGCGTCGCCGTCGCCGCCGCCTCGGTGATCGCCAAGGTCCGGCGCGACCGGATGATGGCGGACATAGGCGAACAGGGCGGCGGGATCGAGGACTTCGCGTTCGCCGCCAATGCCGGATACCCCTCGCCCGTGCACCGGGCCGCTCTGGAGCAACTGGGGCCCACCCCGTACCACCGGCTCTCGTGGTCGTACCTCGACGCGCTGCCGCAATGGCGGCACTTGAAGAAGGTGCGGCGCAGCGAGGAAGCGATGGAGCTGGAAAACGGAGGCCAACTCGGCTTCGATTTCTGATCGCACGCACGTGCCACCCACCGGTACGTTTCGTACCGGTGTTTGATAGACATCAACTCATGCCTCTCACCCCCGCCATCGAGGAGCCTCAGATTCACGAGAGTGCCCAGGGTCCCCGCGTCACGCCGGCCGCGAGCCGCACCGCGCAGACCCCCCGCCCCGTACCTGGTCCGCGTCCCGCCGCCGTACCCCGGCCCGGACGCCCCGGTCCCGCCCGGCCCGCCCCGCCCGCGCAGCGCGCGCCGCAGGCCGCCGCCCCCGGACCCGTTCCCGCAGCTCCCGCTGCCCCCACCACTCCGTCCGTCTCGGCGTCGGTGCCGCAGGTCCAGCTGATCCCTGCCTCCGCTGAGGGCGCGCTGGACGCGGCCGAGGAGGCCGTTGACCTGCTGCTCGACACCGGGCGCGCGCCCGGCGACATCCTGGTTCTGACCACCGGCGACCCGCACCCGTGGGCCGCGCACGAGCTGTCCTTCGGCGAGGAGTCCTACTGGGCTCAGCACGACGCCCGGGACGACGTCTTCTACGCGGACGCGGCGCAGGTCCAGCGTGCCGCCGGCCGTCCCGTCGTGGTGTTCGCGGCCAACGGCGGACCGCTCGATGCCGCTGCCGGCGCTCTGCCGGTCGCGCTCGCGCGGGCCGGTGCGCTCCTGATCGTGTGCGGCGACGCGCAGCAGATCAACTCCGTGCTGGGCGCGGGCGTCTGACGCCCCGTGTCCCGGCGCGGGCGAGGGGCGGGGCGGGCCAGGTGCCGGCCCCGCTGAAGTCCGAGGCCTGACCCGCCGTACGCCCGGTTCCGGGTGTGCGGCTGTTCGGCCTGCCCGCGGTGACGTGTCCGTACGCCCGTCCGCGCAAGCCCGCGTGCCCGGGACTGTGCCGGTGCGGGACTGCCGGCGCGCGGCCGCGGCCGTACGGGGCCTGCGCCGCGGTCTGCCGACGGCCCGGCGCGCTGTCGCTCGGCTGTCGATGAGCGGCGTGCTGCCGTCAGGTGCTCAGCGCGCGGCGGTCCGGCGCAGGGCCTCGGTCGCGCTGCCGCCGGTGCGCAGGGTCAGGGGCGCGAGGTCGGTCGTGATGTCACCGAGGCGCTCGGGCCGCGAGTCCGAACTGGGCCGTCTGCCGCCCCGGCCTTCGCCGAGCACCTGCCAGCCGCCGCGGGTCAGCGTGATGTACGCGCCGCAGCGCAGCCCGTGCAGGGTGCAGGCGTCGCGCAGCCCCCACATCCAGGCCCCGTCCTCCTCGGTCCACCGCTCGTCGCCCTCGCGGCAGTAGAGCAGCACCGCCGTCCGCACCGGGGTCCGGCGCCGCAGGTCGTGCGGGATCACCCGGCGCAGCCGGGACAGCAGCGCGTTGCGGTACTCCCAGCCGTCGGCCGAGGCGGAGCGCTGGACGAACGAGGCGCTCGCCACGAGCTGTTCCTCGGGGTCGAGGACGGCGATGACCGCCGTGGACGGCACCGGGCTGTGGCGGGAATGCAGCCCGCTGACGACCTCACGCGGATTGCGCAGCAGCGGTACCCCCGCCGCGGTCCACTCGGCGGGTTCGAGCAGACGGCCGTGGCGGCTGGAGCCACCGGTGGCCGTGATCAGGGACGTGGTCGAGGGCGGGGCGAATCCGAAGGTCACGGTCCTCCCTTCGGGTACGCCCGTCGAACGGGCACGGCTGGGCAGAGGGCGCGCCGCGGCGCGGCCCTAAAGAGTGCCGTCGAGCCGAACGGGAGCTCTCCGATTCTCGCGTGGCCCGCGATGATGCGGCAACGAGCAATTGGCGCCGCCGACCGGAATTCGCCGGTATGCCTCTCATATCCTTGCCCCGTCACCCCCCGGATGACGCATGCGGCTACGGCTGGAGCGCGAGTACCAGGGGAAACACCTCCTTCGCGCCTGCCCGCCGCAGCAGTCGGGCGGCCACCGCGAGGGTCCAGCCGCTCTCCGCGCGGTCGTCCACGAGGAGCACCGGACCCGCCGCCCCGGCGAGTGCCTCCGCGAGCGCCGGGGGCACGGTCAGGGCCTGGTGGAGGCCTCGTACCCGCTGGGCGCTGTTGGATGAGGGCAGGCCGAACTCCGGAGCCTGATCCGTGTAGGCGATGGTGCCGAGCAACGGCATCCGCCCGACCTCCGCGATCCGCGCGGCGAGCGAGCCCACCAGCTGCGGCCGGCCGCGGGAGGGCAGGGCCACCACACCGACGGGACGGGCGGGTGCGTCCGGGGCTCCGGAGGCCCAGCCGCCCGGACCGCGGGCCCAGTCCGCGAGGACGGCGACCACGGCCTGCGCGACGTCGTCCGGAATCGGCTGATCGGGCGCCTGCGGGGCGAGCATCGGGCGCAGCCGGTTGCCCCAGCCGATGTCGGACAGCCGGCCCAGCGCCCGGCCGGCCGAGGACTGTTCACCCGCCGGGATCCGCCCCTTGAGGTCCACGCCGACGGCGGCGAGTCCCGTCGGCCACATCTTGCGCGGCTCCAGCTCCACGCCGGGGCGGCCGAGTTCGCCGCGCGCGGTGTCCAGCGCGGTGCCGGAGACGGCCGCGGTGAACCGGGCGCCGGCGCAGTTGTCGCAGCGGCCGCAGGGCACGGCCTCCTCGTCGTCGAGCTGGCGGCGCAGGAACTCCATCCGGCAGCCGGTCGAGGCCGCGTAGTCGCGCATCGCCTGCTGTTCGGCGGCCCGCTGCCGGGCCACCCAGGCGTAACGCTCCGCGTCGTACACCCACGGCTCGCCCGTGGCGGTCCAGCCGCCCTTGACCCGGTGCACGGCGCCGTCCACGTCGAGGACCTTGAGCATGGTCTCCAGGCGGGTGCGCCGCAGGTCGACCAGGGGTTCCAGGGCGGGCAGCGACAGCGGCCGGCCCGCGGCCGCCAGGACGTCGAGGGTCCGCCGCACCTGCTGCTCCGGGGGGAAGGCCACCGAGGCGAAGTACTGCCAGATCGCCTCGTCCTCCCGGCCCGGGAGCAGCAGTACCTCCGCGTGCTCCACGCCGCGGCCGGCGCGGCCCACCTGCTGGTAGTAGGCGATGGGGGAGGAGGGCGAGCCCAGGTGCACCACGAAGCCGAGGTCGGGCTTGTCGAAGCCCATGCCCAGGGCCGAGGTGGCCACCAGCGCCTTCACCCGGTTCGCCTGGAGGTCGTTCTCGGCCTGCTCGCGGTCGGCGTTCTCGGTCTTGCCGGTGTACGAGGACACCGTGTGCCCGCGGTGGCGGAGGTAGGCGGTGACCTCCTCGGCGGCGGCCACGGTCAGCGTGTAGATGATGCCGGAGCCGGGGAGCTCGCCCAGGTGGTCGGCGAGCCAGGCGAGGCGGTGCGCCGCGTCGGGCAGGGGGAGGACCGCCAGGCTCAGGCTCTCCCGGTCCAGCGGGCCGCGCAGCACCAGCGCGTCCGTCCCGGCGCCGGTACCGAGCTGCTCGGCGACATCGGCGGTCACCCGGGCGTTGGCCGTGGCGGTCGTCGCCAGCACCGGGACGCCCGGCGGGAGGTCGGCCAGCATCGTGCGCAGCCGCCGGTAGTCGGGGCGGAAGTCGTGCCCCCAGTCGGAGATGCAGTGGGCCTCATCCACCACGAGCAGGCCGGTGGCCGCGGAGAGCTTGGGCAGCACCTGGTCGCGGAAATCGGGGTTGTTCAGCCGCTCGGGACTCACGAGCAGGACGTCGACCTCGCCGGCGGCGACCTCGGCCTGGATGCCCTCCCACTCCTCGGGGTTGGCGGAGTTGATGGTGCGGGCGCGGATGCCGGCGCGCGCCGCCGCCTCGACCTGGTTGCGCATCAGAGCGAGCAGCGGGGAGACGATCACGGTGGGGCCCGCGCCGCTCGCCCGCAGCAGCGAGGTGGCGACGAAGTACACGGCAGACTTGCCCCAGCCCGTGCGCTGGACGACCAGCGCGCGGCGCTTGTCCGCGACGAGGGCTTCGATCGCCCGCCACTGGTCCTCGCGCAGCCGAGCGGTGCCCGTCGGATCGCCCACCAGACGGGCGAGTACGGAATCGGCTGAGGACCTCAGGTCTGCGTTCATGCCCCCATGCAACCTGATGGCTCCGACATCGCGCCAATGGCGCCCTGAACCTGTGGATATTGAAAGTTGAATGAGTTATCCACAGGGGTTTCCGGAACGGATCAGGCACGGGACCTTCGAGGCATGACGAACGAGAACGAACCGCGCACCCCGTCCAGCCAGGCTCCCACCAGCCCCGCCGGATCCACCGCCGGACCGCAGATCACCCTGCGCACCCCGGCCGAACTCGCCGACGCGCTGCCGTACATGCTCGGCTTCCACCCGACCGACTCCCTCGTCATGGTCGCCGTGCACGGCGAGGGCGGGCGCTTCGGCGGCCGGCTCCGCGTCGGCATCCCCACGACACCCGCCGAATGGGAGGACACCGCCCGCCAGGTCGCCGAGACCCTGGTCCGGGGCAGCGAGCGGCGCGGCGCCAAGCCCGACGGCATCGTCGTCTTCCTCTGCCAAGACCCCCGGAAGGGCGAGAGCGGGCAGCGCGTGATGACCCGGCTGCGGCCGCTCGCCCAGCGGGTCCGGCTGGCCTGCGGCGCGCTGGACGTGCCCGTGCTGGAGGCCCTGTGCCTCTCCGACGGCCGCTATTGGTCCTACACCTGCCCCGAAGCGCACTGCTGCCCGGCCGAGGGGCATCCGCTCGTCGCGCCCGGCACCTCGGTCATGGCCGCCGCTGCCACCTTCGCAGGCCTGCAGGTCAGGGGCTCCCTCAGCGAGATCGAGGGCCGCCTGACCCCGCTGGGCGGGGCACTGGCCAAGGAGCAGGAGCCGGCCCTGGACCGGGCGGCCGCCGCCCTCGTCCCGAAGATCCTCGACGGGGCGACCCGGGAGGAGGTCGGCGCCGAGACCATCACCCTCGCCCAGACCCTGATGCGGCGCCTGGCCCTCGCCCCGCCCCCGGAGGGCGGGCCCGGCACCGACGCGTGGGACGACGCGCTGCTCGGCCACGACGAGGCCGCGTCCGTGATCCTCGGCCTCCAGGACCGCGAGATCCGCGACATCGCCGCCGAGTGGATGGAGAACGAGGAGGCCGCTCCCGCCCTGCGCCTGTGGCGCGCCCTGGCCCGGCGCTGCGTCGGTGCCTACGGGGAGCACGCGGCGGCCCCGCTCACCCTCGCCGGCTGGGTCTGCTGGTCCACCGGCGACGAACCGACCGCCCGCATCGCCCTCGCGCTGGCCCTGCGCGCGGACGCCGACTACCGCTTCGCCCAGCTGCTCCACCACGCCTGCAACGAGGGCATCGACCCCGAGGGGCTGCGGGAGTGCCTGCGCGCGGAGCGGCGGCGCAGGGAGCCCCGCCGCAAGCGCCAGGCGGCCACCACCCGCCCGCCGGGGCGCCGGGAGCGGCCGGCGCGCCTGGCCCGTCCGATCCTGCGCGACAAGCGCCGCACCTCGGGGAGCGACCGGTGAGCCGGGGACAGGGCAGTCGCGCACGCCTGTTCCGGACCGCCGCGCACCGGCTCAGGACCGCCGCGGGCTGCGCCGTACGGCGCAGGCATCACCCCCGACGCGCCCAGCCACCGCCGCGGCCCGTGACCCGGGCGGGGTCGGGGGCGTTCAGCTGGGGGGTGGTGGGGGACCGGCCGTGCCGCCGCCCCGCGAAACCGACCGGAGCGCAGACAAGGCGACCTATGTCTCACCCCGTACCTCCCGCCCGCAGGCCCGAGCTGCCTCCCGTGCACGGCGCCGTCATCTGCGTTGCCGCGCCCGGCCTGGTCATCTCGCCCGAACACGGCCAGCTGACGGGGCAGGGAATCGACGGGATCTACCGCGCCGGCCGCAGGCTGCTCAGCCGCTGCGTGCTGCGCGTCGGCGGCCGCGACCCGATCGCCGTCCAGGGGCGCAGCCTCGGCGCCGACCGGGCCGGCTTCACCGCCACCGTCCGCACCGGCGCGGAGGCGGGGCCCGACCCGGACATCGGCGTGGAGCGGATCCGGCACGCGGACGGCACCGAGCGGATCACCCTGCGCAGCTTCGCGGCCCGCCCGGTACGCCTGCCCGTGGAGATCTCGCTCGGCACCGACCTCGCCGAACTGGCGGCGGTGGCCGCCGGTCGGAGCGGCCCCGAGCTGCCCGCCGGGGTGCATGCCGCCGGCCTGCGCTGGAGCACCGGAGAGGCCCAGGCCGTCACCGCTGCCGAGCCCGCCCCGGACGACGCGCTGGCCTCGGCCGGACTGCTGCGCTGGCAGCTGGAGCTGGGCCCCGGCGAGTCCCGCACCATCGAACTGCGGACCACGCAGGACCGCATCACGCGGGCCCCGGCCGGGCAGGTCATCAACCCGCTGGCCGACGCCCGGGCCGAGGGCGACGACCCGAGAGCCGAGGCCTGGTTCCGGACCAGTGTCGAAGACCTGCGCGCACTGCTGCTGAGGGACCCCGAGGAGCCGGGAGACGCATTCGTGGCCGCCGGGGTGCCCTGGCGACTCGGACTCGCCCCGGCCGAATCCCTGTGGGCGGCCAGGATGGCGCTGCCGCTCGGCACCGGGCTCGCCGCCGCCACCCTGCGCACCCTGGCCCGGACCCAGGGCGCCGGGCCCGGCCCCGAGAGCGGGAAGATCCCCGGGCCACTGCGCGGCGCGGGCCCGCAGCTGCCGCCGGGGTGCACCGGGACGGAGGCCACCCTCGCCTTCCCGGCCGTACTCGCCGAGGCCCGGCGCTGGGGGATGCCCGAAGCCGAGGTGGCCCGGCTGCTCCCGGCCGCGGAGCGGTGCCTGGACTGGCTGCGCGGCGCCCTCGGGGAGGACGGCTTCCTGGCCGACCCGGACCCGGGGCCGCGGCGCTGCGAGACCCAGGCCCACGCCCACCGCGCCGCGCTGCTCGGCGCCGACCTGCTCGCCGGCTGCGGGCGCCCCGGGGCCGGCGAGTGGCAGGAGTGGGCGGCAGCGCTGCGGGAGAGGTTCCGCGACCGCTTCTGGATCGACGGCCCGGACGGCGGCCGGCCCGCCGCCGCCCTGCATCCCGACGGGCGGCCCCTGCCCCGGCTGACCGGGGCCGCCGCGCACCTGCTCGACACCGGGCTGCTGGGCGGCGGCCGGCTCGCCCCGGGCCTGCTGGACCCGGTCCGCACCGAGCAGCTCGCCCGGCTGCTCGGCGCCCCGGCCATGGATTCGGGGTGGGGGCTGCGGAGCATGGCGACCCGGGAGCCCGGGCACAACCCCTTCGGCCACCGTTCGGGCGCGGTGCGGGCGTACGAGAGCGCCGTCGCCGTCGCGGGCCTCGCCCAGGCGGGCTTCGAGAAGGAGGCCGCCGGCCTGCTCCGGGGCCTGCTGGACGCGGCCGAGACCTTCGGCTACCGGCTCCCGGAGATGTATGCCGCCGAGCAGCGCACCGCGGGCAGCGCGCCCCTGCCGCATCCGGCGGCCTGCCGGCCCGCGGCGGTGGCCGCGGCCGCAGGGATCCATGCGCTGGCCGCCCTCGCCGGAATCCGCCCCGACGCCCCGGAGGGGACGGTGGCGCTGGCTCCGCTCCCGGGCGCCCCCCTCGGCGCCATCCGGCTGTCCGGCCTGCGGGTATCCGGGGAACCCTTCGCCGTCAGGGTCAGCCGGCTCGGCCTCGGAATGGTGGAGGAGGCCGCCGATGTGCTGCAACTGTGCGGCCGCTGACACCCCTTCGAGGCGGCCGGGGTTCCTCGGCCGCGCCCGGAAGACGGCCGCCGGATTCCGGATCGTCGTCGCCGGGATCGGGAAAGCTCTGTTTATCGTCAGGCAGACGACTATGATCGCGGCATGTCGCCCTACGACCCGTCGGCCTTTCCGCCCTTCGCCGTCACCGTCGACCTGGTCGTGCTCACCGTGCGGCGCCACGCGCTCTGCGCGCTGGTCGTCCGCCGGGGTGAGCAGCCGTTCCAGGGACGCTGGGCGCTGCCCGGCGGATTCGTCCGCGGTGACGAGGACCTGGCGGCCGCCGCGGCCCGCGAACTCGCCGAGGAAACCGGGCTGTGCGCCCACGACCCGGCCGACCCCGGCCTGGGCAACGGAGCGCATCTCGAACAGCTCGCCACCTACGGCGACCCGAAGCGGGACCCCCGGATGCGCGTGGTCAGCGTGGCGCACCTGGTGCTGGCTCCGGACCTGCCCGCGCCCCGGGCCGGCGGGGACGCCAACAGCGCGCGCTGGGCCCCCGTCGACGAACTGCTCCCGGTCGGTGACCCGGCGTCCGAAGGGCTCGCCTTCGACCACGCCACGATCCTCGCCGACGGTGTGGAGCGGGCCCGCTCGAAGATCGAGTACTCCTCGCTGGCCACCGCCTTCTGCCCGCCCGAGTTCACCGTCGGAGAGCTGCGCCGGGTGTACGAGGCCGTCTGGGGCGTGGCCCTCGACCCGCGCAACTTCCACCGCAAGGTCACCGGGACCCCCGGGTTCCTGGTCCCGGCCGGGGGGACGACGACCCGTCAGGGCGGGCGACCGGCCCAGCTGTTCCGGGCGGGCGGGGCCACCCTGCTCAACCCGCCGATGCTGCGTCCGGAAGTCTGAGGCCCCGGCCGCCGGGAACACGCCCTCGGCGCCACCCCGGAGCGGCTCCGTAGAAAATCGGACATATCGCGTTATCTTGTTTGCGGTACTCACCCTGCCGCAGAGCGGTCTCACCCCCCGCGAGAGAAGCGATGCTCCAGGCCATCGGACTCACCAGCACACCCCGCCCCGACCTCCCGCCCCTCGTGGACGACCTCACCTTCGAGGCCCGCCCCGGGTGCGTGACCGCCCTGCTCGGCGAGCCGGGCTCGGGCAAGACCACCGCGCTGCGGCTCATGCTCGAACTCGAACCGGGCCGAGGGGTCACCTACTTCCGCGGCCGCCCGCTGCACCGGATCCCGCACCCGAGCCGTGAGGTCGGCGTCCTGCTCGGCGACGTCCCCGGCAACGCGTCCCGGACCGTGCGCAACCAGCTGCGGATGCTCTGCGCCGCCTCCGGGGTGCCGGCCTCCCGGGCCGACACCCTGTTGGAAGTCGTCGGCATCGCGGGCCTGCGCGACCACCGCCTCGGGTCGCTCTCGCTCGGCATGGAACGCCGGGTCGCCCTCGCCGCCGCGCTGCTCGCCGACCCCTGCACCCTGCTCCTCGACGAGCCCACCGCCGGGATCTCCCCACGCGAGGCCGCCTGGCTGCACGGACTGCTGCGCGGTCACGCCTCCCTCGGCGGCGCCGTCCTCTTCACCACCGCCGACGCGAAGGAAGCCGCACGCAGCGCCGACCGGGTCGTCTCCATCGAGTCGGGCCGGCTCGTCGCCGACCAGGACGCCGCGGACTTCGCCCGCACCCGGCTGCGCCCACGCGTCGCCGTGCGCACCCCGCACGCGGCCCGGCTCGCCGACGTACTGGGCCGTGAAGCCCGCGCCGCCCAGCGCGCGGTGGAGATCGTCGAGGAGAGCGGCAGCCGCCTGTCGGTGTACGGCAGCAACTGCGCCGAAGTGGGCGAAGTCGCCTTCCGCAACGGTGTGCTGGTCCATCAGCTCGCCGATGAGACGGGCGACTGCGGAGCGCCTGCACCGCCGGTGCCGCAGGCGCGTACCGAGGCGGGGACCGCGGCCGCGCCCGACACGGTGCCGGGCGAGGCCCCCGAGGGCGGGCCCCGGTACGCCCGTCCCGAACGGCCCGCCTCCACCGTCCGCCGGGTCGGCGGTCCGCTGCGCCCGCTGCGCTACGAACTGTGCCGGGTCTTCGGAACCGCCACCCCCGTCCTGACCGCGGCGCTGGTCGTCGCCGCCTCCGCGCTCACCGCCCTGGTCCTCGCCCGGACCGGCCACGCCCCGCAAGGCCGGCTGCTCGCCGCCTGGCCCGAGGTGTTGCCGCTGCCGCCCGCCGCCCTCGGCGCCGGACTGCTCGGAGCCCTGGCCTTCGGCGAGGAGTACCGCTACCCCGCGCTCGCCGCCGACCGCGGCACCGTCCCGCGCCGGATGGGGCTGCTCGCCTCCAAGCTGGGCGTCGCCGCCGTCCTCGCCCTGCTGCTGGGCGCGCTCGCGGTGGTCGCGGACGCCGCCGTCCTGAACCTCCTCTTCGGCGCCGGCGCGCTCGGCTCCCCGTCCGAGTGGGTTTCCCCGGCCGCCAGTTGGGCCGGACTGCTCATCGGCTGTGCCTGGGCCGGGGTACTGGCCTCCGGAGCCTTCCGCTCCGCGGCGGCGGGCCTGGCCGCCGTACTGGCCGTGCCGGTGATGGTCGTTCCGCTGGTGGGCAAGGCGCTGCACGGGCCGTCCCCGTACGCGACCAGTGAACTCGTCGCCCGGCTCCGCGGCCTGACCCGGGCGCAGTGGCCCCCGGAGGTGGACCGGCTGGTGCTCGGTGCCCTCCGGGTGATGGCCCAACCCGTGGGAACGGCGCTGGTGTTGTCGCTGATGGTCCTGTTGTGCGCCTATGGGTTCACAGGACTGCGCAGCCGCGTCCGTTGGTAACGGACCGTTGGTGATCGTTCCGACACCGGAGAGAGTGGCAACGGGACCGTTGAAGTCCGCATCGCCTGGCGCGGAACGTAACTCCCCGCAATTAGCCCGGTTCTTTACGATAAGTCGTCAATTGCGTAGGTAGCGGCGATCACCCTTTCGTGTGCTTTTCACCAAAGACCTCAAGGGTGATGGAGGTGAGGCCGACAAAGGATGCGTGAGTACCCTTGCGCACACCATGATGACCACCGCCCGCCATGCCGAATCCGGCCTCGCCGGTCCGGGCGAACTCGACCGCTACCCCTACGCGGAGACCCCCGGGTCAGACCGCGTCGCGGCGCCCCACTGGGACGGAGGCGACGTCGAGTTGAGCCGGGTCGGGCGCCGCGCGGCAGGCAGCCGTGGCCGCGGACTCCACGGCCAACTCGTCCAGCAGCTCGGCCAGATGATCGTCTCCGGCGACCTCGGCGCGGACCGTCCGCTGGTCCCCGAGGAGATCGGGCAGCGCTTCGAGGTGTCCCGTACGGTCGTCCGCGAATCGCTGCGGGTCCTGGAGGCCAAGGGCCTCGTCAGCGCCCGGCCCAACGTCGGCACCCGGGTCCGTCCGGTCGCCGACTGGAACCTGCTCGACCCCGACATCATCGAGTGGCGGGCCTTCGGCCCCCAGCGCGACGACCAGCGCCGCGAGCTCAACGAGCTCCGCTGGACCATCGAGCCGCTCGCCGCCCGCCTGGCCGCCGGCCACGGCCGCCCGGACATCCAGCAGCGCCTCGCCGACATGGTCGAGATCATGGGCCACGCCCTCGGCCAGGGCGACTCGATCACCTTCGCGCGCGCGGACAATGAGTTCCACGCGCTGCTCATCCAGGTCGCCGGGAACCGCATGCTGGAGCACCTCTCCGGCATCGTCTCCTCCGCCCTCCAGGTCTCGGGCAGCCCCGTCACCGCATGTGACCGCCCCAGCGAGACCTGCGTCGCGCACCACGCGCGGATGGTCGAGGCCCTCGCCGCCGGTGACGCGCTGGGAGCCGAGAACGCCATGCGCCAGCTCCTGACCGTGCATCCGGAGGTCGAGCGCGTGGTCCCCGCCCCGCGCGAGCACTGATCGGCGAAGGCGCGGGCGCATGGGGTGGCACCAGCCGCTGTCGCCGGGTCCCGGGTTCCGGGTACCCCCGGGCCGAACACTGAGGGTCACCGCCCGGCCGTGGCCGGGCGGGCCCCGGCGGCCCCGGTGGCCCCGGCGACACGACGGGTGCGCGGCCACGGGGCCGCCGCGCGAGCCCTCCGTACGGGGGTCGCTGCCGGGGCCCGGAAAGCCGCCCAGAACGCATGTATGACCGTATGACCGGCATGAGCGCAAACGGGGTGTGATTCGGGCCACGAAGATTGGGCGTAACGCTCCGCGACGTCACGCGATGACTTAGGTGGTGATGGCCGACGGAGGGAAGACAGCAGCCCTTGGGGGTGCTGTGCAGCTCCCCGGCCCCTGCCCGCGCCCCCGGCCCATCCCCAGTCGGTGTCGTCGGCTCCGGTCCAGCACCAGGCCGGGGTCGGAAGCCGTTTCCATCGTTCCGAGAGGTTGTTCGTGTCGGCCAGCACATCCCGTACGCTCCCGCCGGAGATCGCCGATTCCGAGTCTGTGATGGCGCTCATCGAGCGGGGCAAGGCCGAGGGGCAGATCGCCGGCGATGACGTGCGTCGGGCCTTCGAGGCTGACCAGATTCCTGCGACCCAGTGGAAGAATGTTCTGCGCAGCCTCAACCAGATCCTGGAGGAAGAGGGTGTGACGCTGATGGTCAGTGCCGCGGAGTCGCCCAAGCGCGCCCCCCGCAAGAGCGTCGCAGCGAAGAGCCCGGCCAAGCGGACGGCCACGAAGACCGTGGCGGCGAAGACGGCCGCGCCGCCCGCCCCGGCCGCCGCGGCCCCGGAGGCCGACCCGGCGGAACCGGACACGGCGGCCGCCCCGGCGGAAGAGCCCGGAACCGAAGCGCCCGCCAAGAAGACGGCCGCGAAGAAGACCACGGCCAAGAAGACCGCCGCGAAGAAGACCACCGCCAAGAAGACGGCGGCGAAGAAGACCGCGGCCAAGAAGGACGCCGACGAGGCCGGCGACGAGGAATCCGCCGAGGACGCGCCCGGCGCGGCCAAGGCCGAGGGCGAAGAAGAAGAGGAGGGCGGGGAGAGCAAGGGCTTCGTCATCTCCGACGACGAGGACGACGCCCCCGCCCAGCAGGTCGCCGTCGCCGGCGCCACCGCCGACCCGGTCAAGGACTACCTCAAGCAGATCGGCAAGGTGCCGCTCCTCAACGCCGAGCAGGAGGTCGAGCTCGCCAAGCGCATCGAGGCGGGCCTGTTCGCCGAGGACAAGCTGGCGAACTCCGACAAGCTCGCGCCCAAGCTCAAGCGCGAGCTGGAGATCATCGCCGAGGACGGCCGCCGCGCCAAGAACCACCTGCTGGAGGCCAACCTCCGCCTCGTGGTCTCCCTGGCCAAGCGCTACACCGGCCGCGGCATGCTCTTCCTGGACCTGATCCAGGAGGGCAACCTGGGTCTGATCCGCGCGGTCGAGAAGTTCGACTACACCAAGGGCTACAAGTTCTCCACCTACGCCACGTGGTGGATCCGCCAGGCGATCACCCGCGCCATGGCCGACCAGGCCCGCACCATCCGCATCCCGGTGCACATGGTCGAGGTCATCAACAAGCTCGCCCGCGTGCAGCGCCAGATGCTCCAGGACCTGGGCCGCGAGCCCACCCCGGAGGAGCTGGCCAAGGAACTCGACATGACCCCGGAGAAGGTCATCGAGGTCCAGAAGTACGGCCGCGAGCCGATCTCCCTCCACACCCCGCTCGGCGAGGACGGCGACAGCGAGTTCGGCGACCTGATCGAGGACTCCGAGGCGGTCGTCCCGGCCGACGCGGTCTCCTTCACCCTCCTCCAGGAACAGCTGCACTCGGTGCTCGACACCCTCAGTGAGCGCGAGGCGGGCGTGGTCTCGATGCGCTTCGGGCTCACCGACGGCCAGCCCAAGACCCTGGACGAGATCGGCAAGGTCTACGGCGTCACGCGTGAGCGCATCCGCCAGATCGAGTCCAAGACCATGTCGAAGCTGCGCCACCCGTCCCGCTCGCAGGTGCTGCGCGACTACCTCGACTGAGCACCTCCCGGCCCGAGGGCCGTACGCCGGTGGCCGTGCGCGGGTGCGCCCGGCCACCGGGCATCCCACTCTGGGTGGAGTCACACACACTCGGAGTCAGGAGCCCACATGCGTCTTCCCTTTGCCCGTGTTCTGGCGGGCGCGCTGACCCTGGTGGCAGGTGCGGCCGCCGCACCGCTCTCCCCGGCGCCGAGGGCCGCCGCCGACAGCGTCGTCATAGGCGGGAAGCCGGTCAAGGTCGCCGACACCCCGTGGGTCGTCGCGCTCGCCAGCCGTGACCGGTTCGGAGGTACGCGGGGCGGCCAGTTCTGCGGGGGCGTCATCGTCGCCCCGACCAAGGTGCTCACCGCCGCCCACTGCCTCGGGAGCCAGGTGCTCGGCGGCCCCGTCGAATCCCTCCCCGACTTCCGGGTGATCACCGGTCGTACGGAGCTGCGCGCGAGCGAGGGCCGGGAGATCGCGGTGCGCGGGGCCCGGGTGAACCCGGCGTACGACCCCGCGACCAACGCGGGGGACCTCGCCGTGCTGGTGCTGGAGGAGGCCGTTCCGGCGGACCACGTCATCCCCCTGGCCGGGGCCGGGCATCCCGGCTACGAGGTCGGGACGGAAGCGGCCGTGTACGGCTGGGGCGACACGAGCGGGTTCGGTGACTACGCGTACGGGCTGCGCGCCGCCGGGGTGACGGTGCTGGAGGACGAGGTCTGCGAGGCCGCCTACCCGGGGGACCGTGACGGGCGGTACCAGGCCGCCTCCATGGTGTGCGCCGGAGACCGCGACGGCGGCAAGGACGCCTGCCAGGGGGACAGTGGCGGCCCGCTGGTGGCCCGGGGCCGGCTCATCGGGCTGGTGTCCTGGGGGCGCGGCTGCGGGCGCGCGGACAGTCCCGGGGTCTACACGAGGATCGCTCCGCTGGCCGACTTCGTGAGCGCCGCTGAGACGGGCTCGCAGCGCAAGCCCGACCAGGACACCCTCCGGGGCGCCTCCGGGGCTTCTGGGGGCACTGCACGGCCCGCCACGAGGTCGTGAGGGGCGGCGGCCGGATCCTCGAACGGTCTCGAACATGAGGACGGGCGGTACCCCTGGGTCTCAGGGGTACCGCCCGTCGACCGGCCTGGCCGGTCCTGGCTCGTCGGATGCGAGGTGTAGGCCTTGTGTCAGCGGTCCTCGGTGTCGGCGTTTACAGCCGGAGCGGACGTAAGCCGCTCGGTCTCATCCTGTATTTCCGCGGCGATCTTCTTGAGTTCCGGCTCGAACTTGCGTCCGTGGTGGGCGCAGAAGAGCAGTTCACCGCCGCTCAGCAGGACGACGCGCAGATATGCCTGGGCGCCGCAACGGTCGCATCGGTCAGCGGCCGTCAGCGGGGTCGCGGGTGTCAGAACAGTAGTCACGTCGCCTCTTCTCTAGCTCGACGAGCTGTCGTACCAGGGTCAACATCCAACCAGGCCGAAAACGTTCCCGCTCTCGGCTTTTCCTCGAAACTTCCTTCCGAAGCTGGCCGGCTGTTGCCGGTTGGCGGCGAAGGAGCCGTATTGCGTTGCTTTACGGTTTCGCGTTGTCAGTCGTTCGCTTGTAGCAGTTCCGTCCTCCCCGGCGTGAGTGCCGGGTTGTTCATGAGGACGTGCCCGAACCCTAAATGGTTCATGCGCGGAAGGGAACGTGATGTTTGCTTCACCCGGGCGGGGGATCGAACACGCGTGCGGACCTGCACTAGGCTGACGAAGGGCGAGGGTGGCGTTGCATCGGCTCTACCAGGCCTCGGTACCCTCTGACAGGGCGCCAGCCACCCCTGCGCCCGACCGGGCCAGAAAAGAAATTCAGCGAGGAGCGAACTGCGTGACCGCCGACACGTCCGTGCCTTCCAGCGCACTCCTGACCGGAGCAGACCGGGACGGCTCCAACTACACCGCGCGGCACCTCCTCGTCCTCGAAGGCCTGGAGGCCGTCCGCAAGCGCCCCGGCATGTATATCGGCTCCACCGACAGCCGTGGCCTGATGCACTGCCTCTGGGAGATCATCGACAATTCCGTCGACGAGGCCTTGGGCGGCTACTGCGACCACATCGAGGTGATCCTCCACGAGGACTCCTCCGTGGAGGTCCGCGACAACGGTCGCGGCATCCCCGTCGACGTGGAGCCCAAGACCGGCCTGTCCGGCGTCGAGGTCGTCATGACCAAGCTGCACGCCGGCGGCAAGTTCGGAGGCGGCTCCTACGCGGCCTCCGGCGGCCTGCACGGCGTCGGCGCCTCCGTGGTCAACGCCCTCTCCGCCCGCCTCGACGTCGAGGTCGACCGCAACAGCTCGACGCACGCCATCAGCTTCCGCCGCGGCGTCCCGGGCATGTTCACCGAGCAGGGCCCCGACAGCCCGTTCGACCCGGCCAACGGCCTGCGCAAGGTCAAGCGGGTCGCCAAGGGTAAAACCGGAACCCGGGTCCGCTACTGGGCCGACCGCCAGATCTTCCTCAAGGACGCCCGGCTCTCGCTGGAGCACCTCTACCAGCGCGCCCGCCAGACCGCCTTCCTGGTGCCCGGCCTGACCCTCGTCGTCCGCGACGAGCGCGGCATCGACGGCGCCGGCAAGACCGAGGAGACGTTCCGCTTCGACGGGGGCATCAGCGAGTTCTGCGAGTACCTGGCCCAGGACAAGGGCGTCTGCGACGTGCTGCGCCTGACCGGCGCGGGCACCTTCAAGGAGACCGTCCCGGTCCTCGACGACCGCGGCCACATGACCCCCACCGAGGTCACCCGCGAGCTCGGCGTGGACATCGCCCTGCGCTGGGGCACGGGCTACGAGACCAACGTCAAGTCGTTCGTGAACATCATCGCCACCCCCAAGGGCGGCACCCACGTCTCCGGCTTCGAGCGCTCGGTCGCCAAGACCGTGAACGAGGTGCTGCGCTCCGCCAAGCTGCTGCGCGTGGCCGAGGACGACGTGGTCAAGGACGATGCGATGGAGGGCATGACCGCCGTCGTCACCGTCCGCCTCGCCGAGCCGCAGTTCGAGGGCCAGACCAAGGAGGTGCTCGGCACCTCGGCGGCCACCCGGATCGTCGCCGCCGTCGTCGCCAAGGAGCTCAAGGCCTTCCTGACCTCCACCAAGCGGGACGACAAGCAGCAGGCCCGCTCCGTGATGGAGAAGATCGTCGCGGCCGCCCGGACCCGTATCGCGGCCCGCCAGCACAAGGAGGCGCAGCGCCGCAAGACCGCGCTGGAGTCCTCCTCGCTGCCCGCGAAGCTGGCCGACTGCCGCAGCGACGACGTGGACCGCAGCGAGCTCTTCATCGTCGAGGGCGACTCCGCCCTCGGTACCGCGAAGCTCGCCCGGAACTCGGAATTCCAGGCCCTCCTGCCGATCCGCGGCAAGATCCTGAACGTTCAGAAGTCCTCGGTCTCGGACATGCTCAAGAACGCCGAGTGCGGGGCGATCATCCAGGTCATAGGAGCCGGCTCGGGCCGGACCTTCGACATCGACGCGGCCCGGTACGGCAAGATCGTCCTGCTCGTCGACGCCGATGTCGACGGCGCGCACATCCGCTGCCTGCTGCTCACCCTCTTCCAGCGCTACATGCGCCCGATGGTCGAGGCGGGCCGGGTCTTCGCGGCCGTGCCGCCGCTGCACCGGATCGAGCTGGTCCAGCCCAAGAAGGGCCAGGACAAGTACGTCTACACGTACTCGGACAACGAACTGCGCCAGACCCTGCTGGAGTTCCAGCGCAAGAACGTCCGGTACAAGGACTCGATCCAGCGCTACAAGGGCCTCGGCGAGATGGACGCCGACCAGCTGGCGGAGACCACCATGGACCCGCGGTTCCGCACCCTGCGGCGGATCAACATCGGCGACCTGGACTCCGCCGAGCAGGTCTTCGACCTGCTGATGGGCAACGAGGTGGCGCCCCGCAAGGAGTTCATCACCGGCTCCGCGGCGACCCTCGACCGCTCGCGCATCGACGCCTGATCCGAGAGGCGCTCGGCTCCCGGCACACCGGTGCTCTTCACTCCATCACCTGATGGAGTGAAGAGCACCGGTACACCAGTCCGGAAAGGGAGCATTGCGCACATCCTTGTCCCACGCGGCCAATGCGGCGGCGGACAAGGAGAGTTCGGTGGACAAGCACGAAGGGCGCGATGCCGGAACGATCCGGCTGAACGACCCCTGGTACGACGCGCTCGCCGTCGGATGGGGCGAGGGCCAGGGCGAGGCCGCGGCGCCGCCGCACCCGGCCCCCGGCGGCCGCCGCGCGCCCGGCGCGTCCGACATCTACCTCGAAGTGCAGCGCAGCGCCGCCTTCCAGGAGGTCCGGAGCCGATACCGCAGGTTCGTCGTCCCCGCGACCGCCGGCTTCTTCCTCTGGTACGTCGCCTACGTGGTCGCCGCGACCACGGCGCCCGGGGTGATGGCCCGGCCCGTGATCGGGGCCGTCAACGTCGCCCTGCTGGCGGGGCTCGGGCAGTTCCTCAGCACCTTCCTGCTGACCTGGGCCTACGCGCGGCACGCGCGGCTCCGCCGGGACCGGGCGGCGCTGGACCTGCGCTGGACGGTGTTCGAGCAGGAGCGCGGCCAGGAACGGTCCCGCAGCCGGGAGGCCGGCCGGTGACCACCGAGCACCAGACCCTCGCGCTGATCCTGTTCAGCCTCTTCATCGCGGTCACCCTGGGCATCACCACCTGGGTCAGCCGCAACCGGCACGGCTCGGCTGAGGAGTTCTACGCCGGCGGGCGGCTGTTCTCACCGCTGGAGAACGGTTTCGCCATCGCCGGCGACTACATGTCCGCCGCCTCCTTCCTCGGGATCTCGGGGCTGATCGCGCTGTTCGGCTACGACGGCCTGCTGTACTCGGTCGGGTTCCTCGTCGCCTGGCTGGTCGTCCTGTTCCTGGTGGCCGAACTGGTCCGCAACTGCGGGCGTTTCACCCTGGCCGACGTGGTCGCCGCCCGGATGAGCGAGCGGCCGGTGCGGATCGCGGCCGGAATCTCCTCCGTCACCGTCTCGGTGCTGTACCTCGTCGCGCAGATGGTCGGCGCGGGCAGCCTGGTAGGCCTGCTGCTCGGGGACTCGGGCACGGCGGCGCGGACGCTGACGGTGGTCGGGGTCGGCGCGCTGATGGTGGTGTACGTGTCCTTCGGCGGGATGCGGGCCACGACCTGGATCCAGATCGTGAAGGCCGTACTGCTGATGGGCGGGGCGATCACCCTGACCGTGCTGGTGCTGCTGCGCTTCCACGGGAACTTCGACCAGCTGCTGACGAGCGCCGCCGAGCGCAGCGGACACGGGGCCCGCTTCCTGAGTCCGGGGCTCAAGTACGGCGGGGACTGGACCGCCCGCTTCGACTTCATGAGCCTCGGACTCGCGCTGGTGCTGGGCACCGCCGGACTGCCCCACATCCTGTCGCGCTTCTACACGGTGCCGACCGCGCGGGCGGCCCGCCGGTCGGTGGTGTGGGCGATCGCGCTGATCGGCGGCTTCTACCTGATGACCATCGTGCTCGGATTCGGGGCCGCGGCGCTGGTGGGACCGGACGCGGTCCGCGCCTCCAACGCCTCGGGGAACACGGCGGTTCCGCTGCTCGCCGCGTTCCTCGGCGGAGGCGCCGGCTCCACCGGGGGCGCGGTGCTGTTCGCCTTCGTGGCGGCCATCGCCTTCGCCACGATCCTGGCGGTGGTCGCGGGGATCACCCTGGCCTCCTCGGCCTCGGTCGCGCACGACCTGTACGCCTCGCTGAAGCGCCGGCACGCCCGCCAGCGCAGCGAGGTCGCGGTGGCCCGGGCCTCGGCCGTCGGCATCGGGGCGGCGGCGATCGCGCTGGGACTGCTCGCCCAGGACCTGAACGTGGCGTTCCTGGTGGGGCTGGCCTTCGCGGTGGCGGCCTCGGCGAACCTGCCGGTGCTGATGTACTCGCTGTTCTGGCGGAACTTCACCACGCGGGGCGCCGTCTGGTCGGTGTACGGGGGGCTGGTGCCGGCCGTGCTGCTGGTGGTGCTGTCGCCGGTGGTCTCCGGCAGCCCGGAGTCCCTCTTCCCGGGCGTGGACTTCCAGTACTTCCCGTTGCAGAACCCGGGGATCATCTCGATTCCGCTGGGGTTCCTGGCGGGCTGGCTGGGGACGGTCACCTCCGCCGAGGAGGCGGACGAGCGCAGGCACGCGGAGACGGAGGTCCGGGCGCTGACGGGGGCCGGGGCCGTGTGAGAGGTCAGGTTCCGTCGGGGTGATCGCTCCCGTTCGGCCGATCGCTTCCGTGCGACGGGCGGTCCGACGGGCGGTCCGACGGGCGCCAGGCGTAGCGGTGTTCCGGGCGGCCCGTCTCCCCGTAGCGGAGGGCGAGGGTGACGCGGCCCGTGCGGTCGAGGAGCTTGAGGTAGCGCTGGGCGGTCTGGCGGCTGATGCCGGCGAGGTCGGCGATCTGCTGGGTGGAGAGGGGACCGTCGGCACTGCGCAGCACCTGGCGGACCAGCTCGGCCGTGGTGGGGGAGTGGCCCTTGGGGAGGGCGTTGGGGGTGCCGGCCGAGGCGAGGGTGCCGAAGATCCGGTCGACCTCGGCCTGTTCGGCCTCGCCGCCGCTCTCCAGGCTGCGGCGGAGCGATCCGTACGCCTCCAGGCGGGATCTCAGGGCGCCGAACGTGAAGGGTTTGACCAGGTACTGGAGCGCGCCGAGGCGCATCGCGGCCTGGACGGTGGCCAGGTCGCGGGCGGCGGTGACCATGATCACATCGGTCAGGTCACCGCGCCGGCGCAGGTGGCGGACCAGGTCCAGGCCGTTTTCGTCGGGGAGGTAGTGGTCGAGCAGGATCAGGTCCACCGGACGGCCGGAGAGCAGCTCCAGGGCCTCGGCCGCCGAATGGGCCCGGGCCGCCACCTCGAATCCGGGAACCTTCTCCACGTACGCCGCGTTGATCCGGGCAACCCGCACGTCGTCATCGACGACCAATACGGCGAACACCCGGCTCGGGACCGCGTTCATCGCAGGGCCTCCGGGAGTACGACGGAGAACTCCGCCCCTCCGTCCGCTGCTTCCCCGGCCCAGGCGCTGCCGCCCTGCCGCTGCGCGAGCCGGCGTACGAGCGCGAGACCGAGCCCGCGCTCGCGAGGGCCGCTGGGCTGCTTGGTCGACCAACCCTCGGTGAAGATCTCCTCGCGCCGCGCGGCGGGCACGCCGGGGCCGCTGTCGCGGACGCGGAGGACCGCGGTCCGGCCCTCCGCGTGGAGGTCGACCTCGACCAGGGGCGCCGCCGAGCCGGCCGCCGCGTCCAAGGCGTTGTCGACCAGGTTCCCGACGATGGTGACGAGCCCGCCGGGGTCGACCAGACGGTCGGGCAGGAGCGTGGAATCGGCGAGGCGGAGCGGGACCCCGCGCTCGGCGGCGACCGTGGTCTTGCCCACGAGGAGGGCGGCCAGCAGCGGGTCGTGGACCCTCTCGGTGACCTGCTCGGCGGTGCTGCGGTGCACCCCGACGACCTCGGTGACGAACTCCGCCGCCTCCTCGTGCAGGCCCAGCTCCAGCAGGCCGAGGACGGTGTGGAGGCGGTTGGCGTGCTCGTGGTCCTGGGCGCGCAGGGCGTCGATCAGGCCCCGCGTGGAGTCGAGCTCACGGCTCAGGTGCTCCAGTTCGGTGCGGTCACGCAGGGTGGCGACGGCGCCGCCGTCCCGCGTGGGCATCCGGTTCGCGACCAGGACCCGCCGGCCCCGCACGGTGAGCAGGTCCCGGCCGGCGACCCGGCCGGCCAGGACGTCGGTGGTCCGGCCCGCGCCCAGTACGTCGTCCAGCGGGCGCCCGGCGACGGCGGAGTCGGGAGCGAGGCCCAGCAGCCGGGCGGCCTCGTCGTTGACGAGCCGGATCCGGCCGCCGGGGTCGAGGGCGATCACTCCTTCGCGGATGGAGTGCAGCATGGCCTCGCGCTCCGCGAGCAGGCCGGCGATATCGGAGAAGGCCAGGTCGCGGGTCTGCCGCTGGATCCGGCGGGACAGCAGGTAGGCGGCGAGCGCGCCCGCCGCCAGGGCGCCGCCGGCGTAGGCGAGCAGGCCGGGGATGGCGCCGAGCAGCCGGTCGCGGACGCTGTCGTAGGCGATGCCGACCGAGACGGCGCCGACGATCTCCCCGTCGGCGGCGACCAGCGGCACCTTGCCGCGGGCGGAGCGGCCGAGGGTGCCCTCGTCGATCTCCATGACCTCGCGGCCGGCCAGGACGTCGTGGGGGTCGGTGGAGACGGGCAGTCCGATCAGCTCGGGGCTGGGGTGGGAACGGCGGATCCCGTTCAGGTCCATGACGACCACGTACTCGGCGCCGGTGGCCCGGCGGATCCGCTCGGCCGAGGACTGTACGGGGCCGTCCGCCGCCGCCGGTCCTCCGGCCGGAGGTTCCGCCGTCAGCAGGCCGGCGGCCAGCGCCGGGTCGGCGGCGGCGCTCTGCGCGATGGCCAGGGCCCGCCGCATCGCCTGGTCGTCGAGCTGTGCGCTGAGCGGGGCCAGGAACAGCCCGGTGGCCAGCACGGCGACCCCGGCGGCGATGGCCAGCTGGGTCAGCAGGATCTGGGAGACGGCCCGTCTGGGCAGCCCGAGGCGCCGAGCGCTCAAGAGGGGGAACCGCATGACAGACAACCGTAGGTCGGCTCAGGCACGAGCGGTATTCCTCCGGGGTCACGGATCAGACTGCGGAGGATGTGATTCCGGGCCCGGTGGGGGTGGCGGCCGGGGTGCGCTCGCGCAGGAGCAGGAGCGCCGTGAACGCCACGACCGCGGCGGTCGCGCCGTGGACCCCGTACGCCGTGGCGGCGGGTCCGCCCGAGCCGAGGACGATGACCATGTCACCCAGCGGTACGAAGGTGAGCGCCGCCAGGGCCCAGCCCAGCCCCCGCCGCTGTCCGGTGAGCAGCAGCGCCAAGATGACCAGGCCGCTCGCCGCGTCGCGCACCCCCTTGACGGCGAGGAAGGCCGTGCCGTCCTGCCGGGGCCAGGTCGGAACGCCGAACTGCGAGGCGCTGGCCTGCGGCGCGATCAGGTAGCTGAGGCCGATGTAGAGGATGAACGCGGCGCCGAGGGCGGCCAGGGCGGTGGCGAGGTGCTTGACGGTCGTGCTGGTCATGGCGGTCTCCTGCTGGTGTGCGGGGGTGGGGGCGGGCGGGTGCCGGGAGCGGTCAGCGGTCAGCGGCCGGTGCGGCGGACGGCGCGCACCGTGCGGGCGTACGCGGGACGGCCGACGGCGTACCAGATCAGGCGGGCCGGGAGCGGCAGGCCGCGGAGCATCGACCTGCGCTCGGCCCGGTCGGCCTCTTCCAGGGCCATGCCGAGGAAGAACAGCACCTTCGGTTTGGGCGCGCTCGCCGCGAAGTGCTCGCCCATCGCGGCCCACTCCTGAGCGGTCAGGTGCCGGTCGGCCAGCGGAAGAAGTGACTCCTCCTCCTCGTCGAGGTGCTCGACCAGGACGGCGCGGTGTTCGGCCAGGACGGCGGCGAGGCGGTCGCGGTCCGCCTCGGCGGCGGTGGCCTCCCAGGCGGGCAGGGCGGCATCGGCTGCCGCGAGGGTGGCCGCCACCCGCTCGTGCTGCTCCTCCATCCGCAGGACGATGTCGGCTTCCAGATCGACGCGGGCCAGCAGCGCCGGCCAGAGGTGCTCGTCCTCTCCCGTGTGGTGGTTGTGGAGGCCGAGGCGGTAGGTGCGGAAGTGTTCCGCCAGGACCTTGGCCCGAGCGGTGTCCCCGGGTGCCGTGGCGGTGACCAGATCGATCAGTAGGCCGGCCTCGCGGCGGATGCCGCGGTGGATGACGACCATCTGGTGGGTGTCGGGCCGGGTGCCGGTCTGTGTCTGCGGCGTCTTCTTCGTCGTCTTCGTCTTCATGAGAAGAGACTCGCCCTCGGCTCATGGAAGGCTCTTGGAGCTCACTTGGAGGGTCGCCGGGGCGTCATCTGGGCGGATTCCGGCCGGAGTTGACCGATCCGGTCTACGTTGTACAACGTCATGGTCTACATACGCGTACTCGGTTCCTTCGCCGCCGAGCGGGACGGCGAGACGGTCCCGCTCGGCGGTCACCGCCAGCGCTCCGTCCTGGCCCTGCTGGTGTCCGCGCGGGGCCGGGTCGTCTCCGTCGACCGGATGATCGAGGAGCTCTGGCAGGGTGCCGCGCCCGCCCGTGCGGTGGCCTCGCTCCAGGCTTACGTGTCCAACCTGCGCCGGCTCCTCGAACCCGGCCGGGCTCCCCGCGCGGCGGCGCGGCTGCTGGTGAGCGCGCCGCCCGGGTACGCGCTGCGGCTGCCCGAGGACGCGGTCGACGCGTGGCGCTTCGAGAGGCTCCTCGGGGAGGCACGGGACCTGCTCGACCGCGCACCGGACCGCGCCCGCCGGCTGCTGCGGGAGGCGCTGGCGCTCTGGCAGGGGCCGGCCTACGCGGAGACCGCCGACGAACCGTGGAGCCACGCGGAGATCACCCGGCTGGACGAGCTGCGGCTGGCCGCGCGGGAACTGGACCTCGCCGCCGGGCTGCGGGTCGGCGACAGCGCCGGGGTCGTCGCGCGGGCCGCGCTGCTGACCCGCGACGAACCCCTGCGGGAAGAGGGCTGGCGGCTGCACGCGCTCGCGCTGTGGGCCGCCGGGCGGCAGGCCGACGCGCTCTCGGCGCTCCGCCGGGCGCGGGCCGTGCTGGCCGAGGAGGCGGGGCTGGACCCCGGCGCCGCCCTGGTCGCGCTGGAGCGGGCGATCCTGGCGCAGGACGACCGGGTGCTGCGCCGGGCGACGGCCGCACCGGGGCCCGCCGAGGTACCCGCCGCGGAGCCGGCCGCTGCGGCACCCGCGCCGCCCCGGGCGCAGCCGCCCGACGGGGCACCCGAGGCCGCGCCCGCCCCCTTCGTCGGCCGCGAGGCCGAACTGGCGCTGCTGGCCGGGGCCGCGGACCGGGCGCGCGCCGCCGGGCCGGGGATCGCCCTGGTCAGCGGAGAGGCGGGGCTCGGCAAATCGGCCCTGCTGCACCGGTTCCGCGACCGGCTCCGCAGCGAAGGCTGGCTCGTCGCCGTCGGCCACAACGCCGACGCCGAGGGCGCCCCGCCCGCCTGGGCCTGGGCCGAGGC
Organism: Streptomyces goshikiensis; assembly: GCF_014650555.1. GTDB lineage: Bacteria > Actinomycetota > Actinomycetes > Streptomycetales > Streptomycetaceae > Streptomyces > Streptomyces goshikiensis. The sequence goes on from NZ_BMVE01000002.1 coordinate 109,081, forward strand.
GCTGCGCACCGTCGCCGCCGCCGTCCCGCCCGGCCCCGGGGCGGCCGCCGCCGTGGCCCCGCTGCTCTCCGATGCCGACGAGCCCTCCCGCACGGCCGGGGACACCGCCGCCGGACGGTTCCGGATGCACCGCGCGGTCTGGCAGTGGCTCGCGGAGGCGGCCCGGGAGCGGCCCGTCTGCGTCGTGCTGGACGACCTGCACTGGGCCGACGGCGAAACGCTCGCCCTGCTGGCCGGGGCGGCGGAACCGCCGGCCGGGACCCCGCTGCTGGTCGTCGGCGCGTTCCGGCCGGACGAGGTGCCCGGCGGGCTCGCCGACACCCTCGCCCTGCTGGCCCGCCGCTCGCCGACCCGGGTGGTGCTGCCCGGCCTGCCCGAGGCGGCCGTCGCCGAGGTGGTGCGGGCGCTCGGCGGCCCGGAGGCGGACCCCGCGACGCTGGCGGCGCTCGCCGAACGGACCGGCGGCAACCCCTTCTACGTGCGCGAGAGCGCCCGGCTGCTGGGCAGCGAGGGGGCACTCGTCGCCCTGTCCGACGTGCCCGAGGGGGTACGGGACGTGCTGCGCCGCCGTCTCGGCAGGCTTCCCGACGCGGTGGTCTCCGTACTGCGGCTGGCCGCCGTCGCGGGGCGGGAGTGCGGTGTCGAGGTCCTGGTCGGGGCCGCCGACGCGGGCGAGGACGCCGTACTGGACGCGCTGGAGGCGGGGCTGGTCGCCGGGCTGCTCGTTGAACCCGGGCCGGGGCGGGTGCGGTTCGCGCACGCGCTGGTCCGGGACACGCTGCTGGCCGACCTGAGCCGGCTGCGCGCCGCGCGGATGCACGGGCGGATCGGGCAGAGCCTGGAGCGGCTCGCTCCGGACGACGTCTCGGGGCTCGCCCACCACTTCGTACGCGCGGCCTCCTCGGCGACCGCGGCGAAGGCCGTGGACTACTGCGTACGGGCCGCCGACCTCGCCGACCGGCGGTTCGCCCACGACACGGCCGCCGCGCTGCTCGTGGAGGCGGTGGCCTGCTTCGAGCGCACCCCCGTCCCGCCCGGCGCCGCGGGCGACCGCGACGGCGAACGGGTCGGGCTGCTGGGCCGTCTGGTACGGGCCCAGGTGCGCGCGGGAGCGGTCATGGCGGCCCGCAAGACGCGGGGGCAGGCCATCGAGTGCACGATCGGCACGGGCCGGGAATCCTTGCTGATCAGCGCGTTCACCGCATGGACCGAGCCGAGCCCCTGGCAGACCCGGCCGTACGGGGCGGTCGACCGGCCGGTCGTGGCGCTGCTCGAACGCCTGCTGGAGCGGCCCGGTCTCGAACCGGCCGTACGGTGCCGGCTGCTCGGGGCGTACGCGGCCGAACTGTCCGATGCCCGGATCCCGCGCGTACGGGCCGCCGCGCGGGAGGCGGTCGCGCTCGCGGAGGGCCTCGGGGATCCCGAGCTGCGGGCGGCGGCCCTCGTCACGCTGCTCCGGGAGCTGGACCCCGATCTGGAAGGGCCGGAACGGGCCGGGCTGGGGCGGGAACTGGAACGGCTGGGCGCGGCGCACGAGCTGCCGGCGCACCGCTGGTTCGGGCTCTTCACCCGCGCGACGGCCGCTGCGGCCGCGGGGGACGCGGCCGGTGCGCGCCGGCTGCTGGGGGAGGCGGCGGAGTTCTCCCGGAGCTACCGGATGCCGGAGGCGTCGGCGGTCTCCGACTGCGTGACGGCGACCCTGGCCCATGTCGAGGGCCGGCCGGCGCAGGCGGAGCGGTTGTACGCGCGGGCGGCCGAGGCGATGGCCCGGCAGGGATCCCCGCACGCCCAGGGGTACCTGTCGGTCGCGGTCGCGACCCTGCGGGCGAGCGAGGGGCAGCTGGCGCGTACGCTGCCCGCCGCCCGGGAGGCGTACGAGCGGTACGGCCCGGCGGTGGGCGACCTGCTCGCGGTGGCGCTGGCCGAGGCCGGGGAGGCGGAGGAGGCCCGCGCGGTCCTGGAGCGGTGTGGACCGCTGCGGCCGGACTACTTCTTCCGGGTCTTCGGGACCTTCCGGGCGATGACCCTGGTGGCGCTGGGCGAGCGGCGGGGCGCGCCGGAGCTGTACGCGGAGCTGCTGCCCTACCGCGACGCCCCACCGCCCGCCGCCGGGTTCACCCTGGCGACCCGGCCGGTCGCGCACACCCTCGGCGAACTGGCGGGGCTCCTCGGCCGGGAGTCCGAAGCCGCCGCCCACTTCGACGCGGCCGCCCGCATCACCGCCCGCTGGCGCGATCCGGCGTAGGGGTGCCCGGCGGCCGTCGCTACGGCATCGGCTGCGGGGGGCGCGGGCCCCGGTACTGGCCGACCGGGCGCATCCGGAGCGGGCGTTCCTGGTACTCCTCCAGGGCATGGGCGATCCAGCCCGCCGTACGGGCCACCGCGAACACCGTCTCGCCGGCCTCCGCCGGCATGCCGCAGGACACCGTCAGCACCGCCAGCGCGAGGTCCACGTTGGCGTGCAGCCCGGGCCGGCGGGCGGCGGTGGTGGCCACCACCTCCCGGGCCGCGGCCAGGGCCGGGGCCGCCTGCGGGAGGGTCTCCAGGCGTGCGAACAACGCCCGGGCCCTCGGGTCCTCGCCCGCGTACAGCCGGTGGCCGAGCCCCGGGACCCGCCGCCCCGCCCGCAGGTGGTCCGCGACCACCGGCGCGGCGCCGCCCCGCTCCAGCGCCTCCTCCAGCATCCGGTGCGCGAGCCGCCCGGCCGCGCCGTGCAACGGGCCTTCGAGCGCGCCGAGTCCGGCCGACACCGCCGCGTACGGATGGGCGTGGGCCGACGCGGCCACCCGTACGGCCAGGGTCGAGGCGGCCAGGTCGTGGTCGATGAGCAGGGCGAGGGCCAGGTCCAGCGCGGCCAGCGCGTCAGGGTCGGGTTCGCGCGGCGTCAGCCGGGTCCACAGCCGCCGGGCCAGCCGGCCGTCCCCGCGCCAGCCGGGCTGACCCACCTCCGGCAGGGCGTCGACCAGGACCGGGATCAGGCAGCGGGCGGAGCCCAGGACGGCCTCGGCGGACAGGTCGAAGCGCAGCGGATCCGCCACGGCCGCGGCGGCGGTGGCCACGCGCAGCCGGTCGAGGGGTCCGCTGTGCTCGGGCAGGGCGGCCACGGCCCGGCGGGCCGCCGCCAGCGGTTCCGGGGGAGCGGTGAAGCGGGCCCCGCGCGGCAGCGTGCCCGTCCAGAGCCACTCGGCGACTTCCTCGTACGGGTGCCGCGAGGCCAGCTCGACGGCGTCCACGCCCCGGAAGTAGTACCGGTCGGGCTCGATGAGCGTGAGGGAGGTCCGCACCGCGAGCTCCCCGGCGGATCCGGTCGGGGCCGCGGCCTCGCGCCGGTTGCGGCGGGCCAGCGACTCCACCTCGGCGGGATCGAAGCTGCTGCCCCGGCCGACGGGGTCGCGGCGGCTGGTGAGCTGGCCGCGGCTGACGTACGCGTACACGGTCGCCGGCTTCACGCCGAGCAGTTCCGCCGCCTGCCGGGTGCTGATCCTGCTCCCGGCGCCCGTCTGGTCGCCCGCCCTGTCGTTCATGACGCACATCCTACGCATGTTGATGTGAATGTTGATTCAATCAATATTGACAAGTATTGAGTCAAGCATGGATGGTCGATCCATGAACACCAGCGTCGAAGTACCCCGCGGTCTCGCGGGAGTCGTGGTCACCGAGACCGAACTCGGTGACGTCCGTGGCCGTGAAGGCTTCTACCACTACCGCCAGTACTCGGCCGTCGAGCTCGCCGGGAGCCGTGGCTTCGAGGACGTCTGGCACCTGATGTTCCGCGGCGCCCTGCCTGCCGACGCCGCCGAGAGGGACGCCTTCGCCGCCGAGATCGCGCCGCTGCGCAGGCTGCCCGCCGAGGTGCGGGACGCCCTGCCCGCACTCGCCCGGGCCACCGCCCTGTCCGGCCCGCTCGCCGGACTGCGCACCGCGCTCTCGCTGCTCGGCGCCTCGGCCGGCTTCCGCCCCGTCTACGACCTCGGCCCCGAGCGCCGCGCCGCCGACGCCCTGGCCGCCTGCGCCGCCGTACCGACCCTGCTCACCGCCCTGCACCGGCTCGGGCAGGGCCTGGAGCCGGTGGAGCCGCGCGCGGACCTCCCGTACGCCGCCAACTACCTGTACATGCTCACCGGGGAGGAGCCCGACCCGGTCAAGGCCCGCGCGGTCGAGCGGTACCTGATCTCCACGATCGACCACGGGTTCAACGCCTCGACCTTCACCGCCCGCGTGATCGCCTCCACCGGCGCCGATGTCGCGGCCTGCCTGACCGGGGCGATCGGCGCACTCTCCGGCCCCCTGCACGGCGGCGCCCCCAGCCGGGCCCTGGACACCCTCGACGCCATCGGCACGGCGGACCGCATCGACCCGTGGATCCGCGAACGGGTCCTCGCCGGGGAGCGGATCATGGGCTTCGGGCACCCCGTGTACCGCACCGAGGACCCGCGTTCGCGCATGCTGCGCGACACGGCGCGCGAGTTCGGGGGCCCGCTCGTCGACTTCGCGGTCGAGGTCGAGCGGCAGGTCGAGCGGATCCTCGCCGAGCTCAAGCCCGGCCGCGAACTGCACACCAACGTGGAGTTCTACGCGGGCGTGGTCATGGAGCTGTGCGGACTGCCGCGCGAGATGTTCACCCCGACCTTCTGCGCGGCCCGCGTGGTCGGCTGGAGCGCCAACATCCTCGAACAGGCCGCCGACTCGAAGATCATCCGGCCGGCCGCCCGGTACACCGGTCCGACCCCGCCGCAGCCGGTCCCCGCGCTCGCCTGACCCCGGGCTGGTTACGATCGGCCGGGTGAACAGCAGGCAGCCCATCCCCGTCGTCGTCCTCACCGGATTCCTCGGATCCGGCAAGACCACCGTGCTCAACCACCTCCTGGCCAACCGGGGAGGCACCCGGATCGGGGTCGTCGTCAACGACTTCGGCTCCATCGAGATCGATGCGATGTCGGTGGCCGGCCAGGTCGGCGACTCGATGGTCTCCCTCGGCGGCGGCTGCCTGTGCTGCGCGGTCGACGGCAGCGAACTCGACGCCTACCTGGAGAAGCTCGCCGCGCCCGTCCACCGCATCGACGTGATCGTCATCGAGGCGAGCGGCCTGGCCGAGCCGCAGGAGATGGTCAAGATGCTCATGGCCAACGAGAACCGGGCGATCCGCTACGGCGGAATGGTGCAGGTCGTGGACGCGGCCGAGTTCGACGCCAGCCGGGCCAGGCACCCGGAGACGGAGCGCCATCTCGCCGTCGCCGACCTGGTGGTGCTCAACAAGACCGACCGGGTGGACGCCGCCGAGCGGACCAGGATCGAGGCCGCGCTCGGCACGCTGTGCGGCCCGGGCATCCCCGTCGTCGGGGCGGACCATGGGCGGATCGATCCGGAGCTGCTCTTCGACCGCCGCCCGTGGACGGAGACCCGCGGCCAGCTCTCCTTCGAGGACCTGCTCGCGGAAGCCGCCCACCAGGCCGACGAGGCCGACGGGACCGACCCGGCGGACGGGGCCGGACACGACCACGAGCGCTGCGGGCATGTCCACGCGGCCTACGAGAGCATCGAGTTCGTCTCCGAGCAGGCCCTGCACCCGCGCCGGTTCCTCGACTTCCTCGACCGCCGCCCGGCCGGGCTCTACCGGATCAAGGGCTTCGTCCACTTCGGAGTCCCCGGGCACGAGGAGCGCTACGAGGTCCACGCCGTCGGCCGTTTCCTCCGCTTCGCCCCCGGACCCTGGGGCCGGGGCGAAACACGCCTGACCCAGCTCGTCCTGATCGGCTCCGGCACCGACGGCCCGGCCCTGCTCCGGGAGCTGGAGGCCTGCCGCGAACCGGCCCCGCGGCAGGTGCCCCCGGAGAGCATGTGGGGCGTCCTGCGCTACGTGGACCGGCCCGCGGACACCCCGGCCGAGGACTGAGGCGGCGGGCGCCGCCGGGTCCGCTGCCTCACGCCACCTCTACGCCGTACTCGCCGAGCAGGTCCTCCAGGCCGCCGCGGTAGCCCTTGCCGCCGATCACGAAGTCCCAGTCGCCGTTCGCACGGCGCCGGAACGAACCGAGGACCAGCGCGGTCTCGCCGGCGCGGCCGTCGGAGACCTCCAGCCGGCCGAGTTCCTCGCCGCCCGCGGACAGTAGGCGGATGTGCGCGTCGGTGAACCCGGCGAGGTCCGCCCGCGGGTCGACCTCCGGGTCGATCGCGGCGACGAGCACCAGACGGTCGGCGCGCTCGGGCAGCGCGTCGAAGGAGACCTCCAGAGCCGCCTTGTCGGGCCGCGCGTGCGCCCGGGCCCGTACCGAACCGTCCGGGCTCCGCGGGTTGTTGTAGAAGACGAAGTGGTCCTCGCTCAGCACCCGGCCGCCCTCGCAGACCAGCGCGCACACGTCGAGCGCGACGGACCCCGACCAGGACATGCCCAGTACGTTGTGGTCCGCCGGAGACTCGGGCTCGGGCGCCGTCCCGGCCGCCCGCCGCGCGGGGGCCGCCGGGGCCGGTGCGCCCCCGCCGAGCCGCCCCCGCAGCCCGTACTGGTGCAGCAGCTCGACGAGGTCCGCTCCGGGAACCAACTCCAGCGGCTTGCCGTTGGCGAAGGTGTACGACCCGGGCCCGAAGGACGCGGTGGTGACCAGCACCCCCTTGTTCGCCCCCTTGTCCTGGACCGTGCCGTACAGATCGCGCACGGCCGTCGGCGGCACCGTGTTCCGGTAGCGCTTGACCTGCACCACGATCCGCCCGCCCCGGATCGGAGCCGGGTCCAGCGCCTCCACGTCGACCCCGCCGTCGCCTGACCTTTGGGTGGTCACCGCCTCCATGCCCATGGCCCGGAACAGCTCCGCGACCAGGTTCTCGAAGTCGATCGGATCCATCGCGAACAGGTCCGGCTCGTCGTCCGCGTCTCCGGCGTGCCCGCCGTGGCTCACGACCCCTCCGCCGACCTCGTCGGGACGGCGCCCGGGGCGCACCGCCGTCAGCTGGTCGGGCCGCGCCGAGAGCTGCCCGCCCAGCCCCGAGACCAGACAGTCCACCGCGCTGACCTGCTCCAGCCGCAGCCCCGCGAAGGCGCTGCGCGCCGCCGGCACCGTGGACAGGACGAACCGCGCCTCCTGCCCCGTCACCGGATCGTGGCAGTCCACGAACCCGTTGACCACGACCGAGTCCAGTACGCCGAACTCGTCCGCCGCGTAGAGCTCACGCACCACCAGCAGCACGCACTGGGCCAGCAGATCCCGGTACAGCGCCCGCCGTTCCGTGACCGGGCGGGGCTTCACCTTGTCCTGGTCCGTGCTCGGCAGGTACTGCACCGACCGGGCCTCCGGTACCACCTCGTACCCGGGGAGCTCCCAGTCCAGCACCAGCTGGCGCGCGGCCGGGTCGTACGCGGCCGTCACCTGCCTCGGCAGCGCTTCGGGCCAGGCGGTGGAGGCGTACAGGGCGGCCGAGAAGTACTCGACCACCGCCTCCGCCTCGCCCGCGCGCAGGGCGTCGGCGAGTTCCGTGAGCCCGCTGTTGTGCGCCCGTACCCCGGCGAGCTGCTCCGCCGCCCACCGGTCGTACTGCTGCCGGTACGCGGCCAGTTGCTGCTGGCGCTGCGCCTCCGCGGCGTTCGCGGCATGCCAGGCCTGGGTGTAGCGGGCGTGCGCCTCGCGCTCCGCCTGCGCCCGGTGGCTGGAGCCCAGCGTCCAGCCACTGCTCTGCTGCTGGAAGTCCTCGATGCGGGGCATCGGCACCGGCTGGGCCAGGGCCCCCGGGTTGAAGGGCTCCAGCCGGTCGGGCCGGGCCAGATCGGATATCCGGAACGCCGGTGCCCGGCAGCCCGCCACCAACAGGCCCTTGAGGGCGGTGACCTCGGCATCGAAGCGCGCGGTGCGCCGTAGCGCCTCGGCCTCGCGGTACTGCCGGTGGCTCCGGTTCGCGTCCCGTTCGTAGGCCCGCTGCCGGCGCTCGGCGTCCCGCTGCTGGATCACCTGCGTCTGCTGCTGCCGGCGCTGCGCCTGCGCCCAGTCCCCGATCAGTCCGCTGCCCGCTCGACGGCTCATCAGCTGCGTTCTCCCCCCACCGCGTCCAGGGGGAAAACACTAGTCGGCATTCGGGTGGTACGTCCCCCCGGTCGCACCACCCGAATGCCGTTCCGCCGTCCTACAGCGCGGGCCCCGTCAGCGCCGTGACGACCGCGGGCAGGGGCGCCCCCGAGCCGTCCCGGCGCGGGTCCACGGCCGGGAGTTCGGCCGGAGTGCCGTTGGCCGCGGCCGCCCGGACCGGCGCGTTGCCGGCCCAGGCCAGCACCAGTACGTCCTCGCCCTTCAGGAACCGCTGGCAGCGCACGCCGCCCGTGGCCCGGCCCTTGCGCGGGTACTGGTCGAACGGGGTCAGCTTCCCGGAGGTCACCGAGTCGTCCAGCGTCCCGTGCGAACCCGCCACCGTGAACACGAAGGCGTCCCGGGCCGGATCCACCGCGGAGAAGTGGATCACCTTGGCGTTGTCGGAGAGCTTGATGCCCGCCATGCCGCCCGCCGGGCGGCCCTGCGGGCGCACCTGGCTCGCGGGGTAGCGCAGCAGCTGGGTGTCGTCCGTGATGAAGACCAGGTCTTCCTCGCCGGTCCGCAGCTCCACCGCGCCGACGATCCGGTCGCCGTCCTTGAGGGTGATGACCTCCAGCTCGTCCTTGTTCGCCGGGTAGTCCGGCACGACGCGCTTGACCACGCCCTGTTCGGTACCCAGCGCCAGACCCTGCGAGGACTCGTCGAGCGAGGTCAGGCAGACGACCTTCTCGTCCGCCTCCAGCCCCGAGAGGAACTCGGCGACCGGGGCGCCCCCGGCCAGGTTCGGCGCGGCGTGGGTGTCCGGCAGCTGCGGCAGGTCGATCACCGAGAGCCGCAGCAGCCGCCCGTACGAGGTGACCACGCCCACGTCCGCCCGGGCCGTCGCCGCGACCTGCGAGACGATCAGGTCGTGCTTGGCGCGGGCGCCGCCCTCCTCCTGCGGGAGCGCTTCCCCGTTCGCCGTGCGGGCCAGCAGGCCCGTGGACGACAGCAGCACCCGGCACGGGGTGTCCGCGACCTCCAGCGGAACCGCCGCCACCGGCGTGCCGGCCGACTCCAGCAGCACCGTACGGCGCTCGGTGCCGAACTTCTTCGCGACTGCCGCCAGTTCCGCCGAGACCAGCTTGCGCAGCTCGCTGTCGGACTCCAGGATCCCGGTCAGCTCGTCGATCTCGCCGTTCAGCCGGTCGCGCTCGGACTCCAGCTCGATCCGGTCGAAGCGGGTGAGCCGGCGCAGCGGGGTGTCCAGGATGTACTGGGTCTGGATCTCGCTCAGCGAGAAGCGCTCGATCAGCCGCTCCTTCGCCTGCGCGGAGTTGTCGCTGTCCCGGATGAGACGGATGACCTCGTCGATGTCGAGCAGGGCCACCAGCAGGCCCTCGACCAGGTGCAGCCGGTCGCGGCGCTTGGTCCGGCGGAACTCGCTGCGGCGGCGCACGACCTCGAAGCGGTGGTCGAGGTAGACCTCCAGCAGCTCCTTGAGGCCGAGCGTCAGCGGCTGCCCGTCGACCAGCGCGACGTTGTTGATGCCGAAGGACTCCTCCATCGGCGTCAGCTTGTAGAGCTGCTCCAGGACGGCCTCCGGGTGGAAGCCGTTCTTGATCTCGATGACCAGGCGCAGGCCGTGCGAGCGGTCGGTGAGGTCCTTGACGTCCGCGATGCCCTGGAGCTTCTTCGAGCCGACCAGGTCCTTGATCTTCGCGATGACCTTCTCGGGGCCGACCGCGAAGGGCAGTTCGGTGACGACCAGGCCCTTGCGGCGCGCCGTCACGGTCTCCACCGCCACCGTCGCGCGGATCTTGAAGGTGCCGCGGCCGTTCTCGTAGGCGTCCTTGATCCCGGAGAGGCCGACGATCCGGCCGCCGGTCGGCAGGTCGGGACCCGGTACGAAGCGCATCAGCGCCTCCAGGTCCGCCTGCGGGTACCGGATCAGGTGCCGGGCGGCCGCGATGACCTCGCCCAGGTTGTGCGGGGGCATGTTGGTGGCCATGCCGACCGCGATCCCGGACGCGCCGTTGACCAGCAGGTTCGGGTAGGCGGCGGGCAGGGCCACCGGCTCCCGCTCCTGGCCGTCGTAGTTGGCGGTGAAATCGACCGTGTCCTCGTCGATCGACTCCGTCATCAGCGACGTGGCGTCGGCCATCTTGCACTCGGTGTAACGCATGGCGGCGGGCGGGTCGTCGTTGCCGAGCGAACCGAAGTTGCCGTGGCCGTCGACCAGCGGCAGCCGCATCGAGAAGGGCTGGGCCATGCGCACGAGGGCGTCGTAGATCGACGCGTCACCGTGCGGGTGCAGCTTGCCCATGACCTCGCCGACGACGCGGGCGCACTTCACGTATCCGCGGTCGGGGCGCAGGCCCATCTCGTTCATCTGGTAGACGATGCGCCGGTGCACCGGCTTCATGCCGTCCCGGGCGTCGGGCAGGGCGCGGGAGTAGATCACCGAGTACGCGTACTCGAGGAAGGAGCCCTGCATTTCGTCGACGACGTCGATGTCGAGGATCTTCTCCTCGAAATCCTCCGGCGGCGGGGTCTTCGTGCTGCGGCGGGCCATCGCTGCGCGGCTCCTTAACCAAGAAAGGTGTGCTGGGGGTCTGGCTGGTGTTCTGACGGGGTCCGAGTCGGGTGACGCGGACCATTGTGTCCCGAGGCACCGACAACGCCGACTCCGACCCTGGGGGTCCCCCCGGACGGAGTCGTGCGGGGGAACGGGACCCGGGAACTTCTACGGGCGTCGGCGCGCTTGCATACAGTGGCAGGTCTGACACAAATCTCTGCATCGCGATCGAAGGGACCACATGCCCATGGGTCACACGGCCACAGCCCAGGCCGGCTCCGGCGGCCTGACAGCGACCGAGCACCGGCTGGCCAACGGCCTGCGCGTGGTGCTCTCCGAGGACCACTTGACCCCGGTCGCCGCGGTCTGCCTCTGGTACGACGTAGGCTCGCGCCACGAAGTCAAGGGGCGAACCGGCCTGGCTCACCTCTTCGAGCACCTGATGTTCCAGGGCTCCGCGAGCGTACCCGGCAACGGGCACTTCGAGCTCGTCCAGGGTGCCGGCGGTTCGCTCAACGGCACCACGAGCTTCGAGCGCACCAACTATTTCGAGACCATGCCGACCCACCAGCTGGAGCTCGCGCTCTGGCTGGAGGCCGACCGGATGGGCTCGCTGCTCGTCGCCCTCGACGACGAGTCGATGGAGAACCAGCGCGACGTCGTCAAGAACGAGCGCCGCCAGCGCTACGACAACGTGCCCTACGGCACGGCGTTCGAGCGGCTGACCGCCCTCGCCTACCCCGAGGGCCACCCGTACCACCACACCCCGATCGGCTCGATGGCCGACCTGGACGCGGCCTCGCTGGAGGACGCGCGCGCCTTCTTCCGCACGTACTACGCGCCCAACAACGCGGTGCTGTCGGTCGTCGGCGACATCGACCCCGAGCAGACGCTCGCGTGGATCGAGAAGTACTTCGGCTCCATCCCCTCGCACGACGGCAAGCAGCCGCCGCGCGACGGATCGCTGCCGGAGGTCATGGGCGAGCAGCTCCGCGAGGAGATCGTCGAGCAGGTCCCGGCGCGCGCCCTGATGGCCGCCTACCGGCTCCCGCACGACGGCACCCGCGAGTGCGACGCCGCCGACGTGGCGCTGACGATCCTGGGCGGCGGCGAGTCCTCGCGGCTCCACAACCGCCTGGTACGCCGTGACCAGAGCGCCGTCGCGGCCGGTTTCGGCCTGCTCCGGCTGGCCGGCGCGCCGTCGCTGGGCTGGCTGGACGTCAAGACCTCCGGCGGCGTCGAGGTCCCCGGCATCGAAGCCGCCGTGGACGAGGAACTCGCCCGGTTCGCCGCCGAGGGCCCCACCGCCGAGGAGATGGAGCGCGCCCAGGCGCAGCTGGAGCGGGAGTGGCTGGACCGGCTGAGCACCGTCTCCGGCCGCGCCGACGAACTGTGCCGCTTCGCGGTGCTGTTCGGTGACCCGCAGCTGGCCCTGACCGCGGTCAAGCGGCTCCTCGACATCACCGCCGAGGAGGTCCAGGCCGTGGCCGCGGCCCGACTGCGCCCGGACAACCGGGCGGTGCTGGTGTACGAGCCGCTCGCGGGCCCGGACGCCGACGCCGAAGACGACGACGCCGAGCACACCGAGCACTCCGAGAACGAGGGGGCGGAGCAGTGAGCGACACCGCAGCCGTCACGATGACCTTCCACCCGCGCCCGGAGGCCGGCGAGGCCCGGCCGTGGGCCTTCCCGGCCCCCGAGCGCGGCGCGCTCCCCAACGGCCTGACCCTGCTGCGCTGCCACCGCCCGGGCCAGCAGGTCATCGCCGTCGAGATCAACCTCGCGGCCCCGCTGGACGCCGAGCCCGAGGGCCTGGACGGGGTGGCCACCATCATGGCCCGCGCCCTGTCCGAAGGCACCGACAAGCACTCCGCCGAGGAGTTCGCGGCCGAGCTGGAGCGCTGCGGCGCCACCCTCGACGCGCACGCCGACCACCCGGGCATCCGGGTCTCCCTGGAGGTGCCGGCCTCCCGCCTGGCCAAGGCCCTCGGCCTGCTCTCCGAGGCGCTGCGCGCGCCCGCCTTCGCGGACAGCGAGGTCGGCCGGCTGGTGCGCAACCGGCTCGACGAGATCCCGCACGAGCTGGCCAACCCGCAGCGCCGCGCCGCCAAGCAGCTCTCCCAGGAGCTGTTCCCGGCCGGTCTGCGGATGTCCCGCCCGCGCCAGGGCACGGAGGAGACGGTCGCCCGTATCGACTCCGCGGCCGTGCGCGCCTTCTACGAGGCCCATGTGCGCCCCGCCACCGCCACCGCGGTGGTCGTCGGCGACCTGACCGGCATCGACCTCGACGCCGTCCTCGCGGAGACCCTGGGCACCTGGACCGGCGACTTCGCGGAGCCGCGTCCGGTTCCGCCGGTCACCGCCGACGACACCGGCCGCGTGGTCATCGTGGACCGGCCCGGCGCGGTCCAGACGCAGCTGCTGATCGGCCGTACCGGCGCCGACCGGCACGACCGCGTCTGGGCGGCCCAGGTGCTCGGCACGTACTGCCTCGGCGGCACCCTGACCTCCCGTCTGGACAAGGTCCTGCGCGAGGAGAAGGGGTACACGTACGGCGTGCGCGCCTTCGGCCAGGTGCTGCGCTCCACGGCCGACGGCAAGGGCGCCTCGATGCTCGCCATCAGCGGTTCGGTGGACACGCCGAACACCGGCCCGGCGCTGGACGACCTCTGGAAGGTGCTGCGCACCCTCGCCGAGGGCGGCCTGACCGATGCCGAACGGGATGTGGCGGTGCAGAACCTGGTGGGCGTGGCCCCGCTGAAGTTCGAGACCGCGGCCTCCGTGGCGGGCACGCTCGCCGACCAGGTCGAGCAGGAGCTGCCGGACGACTACCAGTCGCACCTGTACGCGCAGCTCGCCGACACCGGCACCGTGGAGGCGACTTCGGCCGTCGTCAACGCGTTCCCGGTGGACCGGCTGGTGACGGTGCTGGTGGGCGACGCCGCCGAGATCGAGGGACCGGTGCGGGCCCTCGGGATCGGTGACGTCACGGTGGTCACCAACTAGACGGATCCGGAAGCGGTTCCCAAGGGGTCTCGGCGGCTTGTCCGCCGGGGCCCCTTATGTCTGTTTAGCACTGAGGTTGCGTGTATGTGGTGTGGCGTACGCAACAAAAGCGCGAGTCTGTTTGGCGATTGACTGATGATCCGCCTAGCGTCATGCGTGCTGTTCGTCAGTTGTAACCGCCGCATCCGCGGCACCGGACAGCGATCGCCGAGTCCCCGTCAGGCGCGAGCCTGGGGAGCCGGGGACCCACATGCGTCCCTGGGGTGAATCGGACCGCCTCGTCAGAGGGGGCCCGTAGGAGACCTTCCTGCTCCGAACCCGTCAGCTAACCCGGTAGGCGAGAGGGAAGGAAAGGATCAGCCCCTTCATGGCGTTTGGCAGTCGTGCCGCCGGCAAGCACCGTGGTTCCAGCCGTCTGAGCCGCAAGACCGCCGGCTACGCCGGCATAGCAGCCCTCGCCACCACCGGTGTCGTCGGCTCCATCGCAGCCCCCGCGTTCGCCGCGGACGGCAAGGCCCCCTCCATGGAGGACACCGGCCTGAACGCCGTTGTCGTCGCCGAGGACCTCCAGGGCGAGATCCAGGCCCAGGCCGACTCCCAGGAGCGTGCCGCCGAGGTCGCCGCCACCAAGGCGCAGGCCGAGGCCGACGCCAAGCAGCAGGCCGCGGAAGCCAAGCGCGTGGCCGAGGCCAAGGCGAAGGCCGAGCGCGACGCCGCGGAGCGCGCGGCCCGCGAGGAGGAGCGCAAGCGCCTCAACACCTTCGTCGCTCCCGTCGAGGACTCGTACGTCAGCACCCAGTGGCACGCGGGCGGCGGCATGTGGTCCTCCGGCAGCCACACCGGCATCGACTTCCACGCGGCCTCCGGCACCACGGTGCACGCGGTCGGCGCGGGCACCGTCGTCGAGTCGGGCAACGGCGGCGCGTACGGCAACAACGTCGTCATCAAGCACAACGACGGCACCTACACCCAGTACGGCCACATGTCCTCGCTGAGCGTCTCGGTCGGCCAGGAGGTCACCGCGGGCCAGCAGATCGGCCTGTCGGGCTCCACCGGCAACTCCAGCGGCCCGCACCTGCACTTCGAGGCCCGCACCGGCCCGCAGTACGGCTCGGACATCGACCCGGTGTCGTACCTGCGCTCGCACGGCGTCAACGTCTGACCGGACGCCGCGTTCCGCACCGCTTCGAGGAAGACCCCGGCTCATCGAGCCGGGGTCTTCTTCTTTTTTATGGCAAATATTTCGAATATCCGGCCGTACTCGGAAATTGTCGTGTGTTGCAATAGAGTCGCAGCAAGGCAGTCTGAATGAGGCGGAGGTTCGGTTTTGCGTATTCCTGCGCGCGCGGTGTGCACGGCGATCCGCGACGACATCGTCTCCGGGGTCTTCGGGCCGGGCAGCAGGCTGACCGAGGAGGTGCTGGCCCGGCGGTACGGGGTCTCGCGCGTCCCCGTGCGCGAGGCGCTGCGGACCCTGGAGTCCGAGGGGTTCGTCACCACCCGGCGGCACGCCGGCGCCTGTGTGGCCGAGCCGACCGAGCAGGAGGCCGCGGACCTCCTGGAGGTACGGATGCTGCTGGAGCCCCTCGCGGCCGCCCGGGCCGCCCGCCGCCGCACGGAGGCGCACCTGAAGGTGCTGCGCGGGCTGGTCAGGCTGGGGCAGGAGCGGGCCAGGAAGGGTCAGGGGGAGGATCTGCGGGCCCTGGGCGGCTGGTTCCACGAGACGCTCGCGCAGGCCTCGGGCAGTCCGGGGCTGATCGCGCTGCTGACGCAGATGCGGTACAAGGTGGCCTGGATGTACGCGGTGGAAGCCCCGGCGCGGCCCGCCGAGTCCTGGGCGGAGCGCGGCGCGATCGTGGACGCGGTGGCGCGGGGCGACGCCGAGCGGGCGCGGGCGCTCACCGCGGTCCACGCGGACCGGGCGGCGGGGACGCACCGGCTCCGGGTGAGGACTTCGCAACCTGCCGTAAACATGTCGAGCGGCCCCCATTAACAAGAGCCGTATACAAAGGCCGTACGGGGCGGATATCGGCGCCCGATAATGCGCAATGGCGGATATTCGCGGGGCGGGGGTCTGATTCCGGCCGCTCGGGCTGCGTGGAATATCGAATTCGCGAAGGGGCTGCGCACCGCGAATGCGGCGGCCGGTGTCCGAAAACGCGTGAGCCGTGGTCCCCGGTGTTCCGGGGCCACGGCTCGTTCGCGTACGGCGGAGGGTCGGACCCGAGGGCCGAACCCGAAGGGTCAGACGGTCTCCGGGAGCTCGTCCAGGCCCTCGGCGACCAGCTTCGCGAGCCGGTCGAGCGCGGCCTCGGCACCCTCGGCGTCGGAGGCGAGGACGATCTCCTCGCCGCCCTGGGCGCCCAGGCCCAGGACCGCCAGCATGGAGGCGGCGTTGACGGGGTCGCCGCCCGCCTTCGCGATGGTCACCGGGACGCCGGAAGCGGTCGTCGCGCGGACGAAGATCGAGGCGGGACGAGCGTGCAGGCCCTCGGCCCACCCGACGTTGACGCGGCGCTCTGCCATGGTGATGCCCTTCAGGTTCTTACGGTTGTCTAGACCAGTCTCTCACGGCACCCGGAATGCTTCGACCGGCCTTCGGCCACAATCCGCGGCGGTTCGACCTTCCCCAGCTTGCACTCATTTGACCCTGCTTGTCGTATGCGCCGCGCGGGCGCTGTCCGGCCTGTCCTGGCCTTAAGGTGGCCCCCATGACGACCGAGTCGGACCCCGCGTACCCGGCCCACTGGGAAGCCGACGTCGTGCTGCGCGACGGCGGCACCGCCCGGATCCGGCCGATCACCACCGAGGACGCGGACCGGCTCGTCAGCTTCTACGAACAGGTCTCCGACGAGTCGAAGTACTACCGGTTCTTCGCCCCGTACCCCCGGCTGTCCGCCCGCGACGTGCACCGCTTCACGCACCACGACTACGTGGACCGCGTCGGCCTCGCGGCGACCATCGGCGGCGAGTTCATCGGCACCGTCCGCTACGACCGGATCGACGCCACCGGCCGCCCGGCCTCCGCGCCCGCCGACGAGGCCGAGGTCGCCTTCCTCGTCCAGGACGCCCACCAGGGCCGCGGCGTGGCCTCCGCCCTGCTCGAACACATCGGTGCGGTGGCCCGCGAGCGCGGCATCCGCGGGTTCGCCGCCGAGGTGCTGCCCGCCAACACCAAGATGATCAAAGTCTTCACCGACGCCGGCTACCAGCAGAAGCGCAGCTTCGAGGACGGCTCCGTCCACCTCACCCTCGACCTCGAACCCACCGCCGAGTCCCTCGCCGTCCAGCGCGCCCGCGAACAGCGCGCCGAGGCCCGCTCCGTGCAGCGGCTGCTCGCCCCCGGCTCGGTCGCCGTCGTGGGAGTCAGCCGCTCCGGCGGCGGCGTCGGCGCGTCCGCGCTGCGCAACCTGCGCGACAGCGGCTTCCACGGGCACCTCTACGCCGTCAACGAGGCCGCCTCCACCGATCTGCTCGACGGCGTACGGGCCTACCGCGCGGTCGCGGACATCGGGGCCCCGGTCGACCTCGCGGTGATCGCCGTCCCCGCCGAGCGGGTTCCCGAGGCCGTCGCGGCCTGCGGCGACCACGGGGTGCAGGGCCTCGTCGTCCTCTCCGCCGGATACGGGGAGAGCGGGCCGCAGGGCGCGGCCCGGCAGCGCGAACTGCTGCGCCAGGTGCGCTCGTACGGGATGCGGCTGATCGGCCCCAACGCCTTCGGGGTGATCAACACGGCCCCCGACGTGGAGCTGAACGCCTCCCTGGCCCCCGCCCCGGCGCCGGCCCGCGGCCGGATCGGGCTGTTCACCCAGTCCGGCGCGATCGGCATCGCACTGCTCTCCGCGCTGGTCCGGCGCGGCGCGGGGCTGTCCTCGTTCGTCTCCGCGGGCAACCGGGCGGACGTCTCCGGGAACGACATCCTCCAGTACTGGTACGAGGACGAGGCCACGGACGTCGCCCTGCTGTACCTCGAAACCCTCGGCAACCCCCGGAAGTTCAGCCGGCTCGCCCGCCGCACGGCGGCCGTGAAGCCGGTCGTGGTCGCGAAGGGCGGCCGCCACACCCCCGCCGGGCACGTCGTGCCGGGGACCCGGCTGTCCGACGACACCGTCTCGGCGCTGCTCCGGCAGGCGGGCGTCATCCGGGTCGACACGGTCACCGAGCTGGTCGACGTCGGCCTGCTGCTCGCCGGGCAGCCGCTGCCCGCCGGGCCCCGGGTGGCGATCCTAGGGAACTCGGAGTCGTTGGGCGTGATCGCCTACGACGCCTGCCTCACGGAGCGGCTGCGGCCCTCGGCCCCGCTCGACCTGACGACGGACGCCTCCCCGGAGGACTTCCGGGCCGCGCTCGGCTCGGCGCTCGCCGCCGACACCAACGACGCCGTCATCGTGACCGCGATCCCCGGCGTGAGCGGGCACGCCCTCGCGGCCGACCTGGCCGACGCGCTGCGCGCGGCGGTGGCCGAGCACCCGGGCAAGCCGGTGGCGGTGGTGCACGTGGAACTCGGCGCCCTCGCCGCCGCCCTCTCCCCGGGCTCCCTCCCCCTCGGACCTGCGGCGTGGGGCTTCGCCCCGGAACCCGCCCCCGTCACATCGGCCGCCGCCGCCCCGGACCCAGCCGCCCCCGCCCCCGCCACGGCGCCGGAGTCGGCGCCCCTGGTGCCCCGCGAGCAGCCCGCAGAGGCCGAGGGCGACGCCGGCCGGCAGGCGTGCCGCATCCCCACCTACCCCGCCGCCGAGCGCGCCGTACGGGCCGTCGCCGAGGCCGTCCGCTACGGCCAGTGGCGGCGGGCCAACGCCGACCCCGGCCAGGTCCCCGAGTACGAGGACATCGACGAGAGCGGGGCCGCCGCCCAGCTCGCCGGGCTGCTGGCCGGGGTCGCGACCGGCGACGTACTCACCCTCGACGACACCGACGCGCACGCGCTCCTCGGGCGCTACGGGATCCGCGTCGTGCGCACCCTGCCCGCCCCGACCCCGGACGCCGCCGCCGGCGCGGCCCGGGCCCTCGGCTACCCGGTGGCCCTCAAGACCACCGCCCCGCACCTGCGCCACCGCGCGGACCTGGGCGGCGTACGGCTGGACCTGACCACCGAGGAAGAACTCCGCCGCGCCTACGACGAGCTCACCGAGACCCACGGGAAGCCCGCCGAGCTGCTCCCCGTCGTCCAGGCCATGGTCCCCCGGGGCGTCGACACCGTCGTCCGCTCCGTCATCGACGCCGCCGCGGGCGCCGTCCTCTCCTTCGGGCTCGCCGGCGTCGCCTCCGAGCTGCTCGGCGACACCGCGCACCGCCTCGTCCCGGCCGCCGACCGCGACGTGGCCGCGCTGATCCGCTCGATCCGCACCGCGCCCCTGCTCTTCGGCTGGCGCGGCAGCGACCCCGTCGACACCCCGGCCCTGGAGGAGCTGCTGCTGCGGCTGTCCCGCCTGGTCGACGACCATCCCGAGGTGGTCGGGGTCTCCCTGGAACCCGTCGTCGTCGCCACCAGTGGACTGTCCGTACTGAGCGCCACCGTCCGCGTCGCGCACCCGCCCGCCCGCACGGATCTCGGCCCGCGCACGCTCCCCAGCTACTGACCGGGCCACCGGGCGGGCGGCGGGGGCCGTCGGGGGAGCCCGGGGTGCCCCGTACGGGCCTTAGGATGGACCTCATGGCGAAATCCGGTACGACGACCCAGGGGCTGCGCGCGGCGATCGAGCGCAGCGGCTACTACCCGGCCCTCGTGGCCGAGGCGGTTGAGGCCGCCGTGGGCGGCGAGCCGATCTCGTCGTACCTGGTCCACCAGGAGACCACCTTCGACTCCAACGAGGTGCGCCGGCACGTCACCGTCCTGGTGCTCACCGGCAACCGCTTCATCGTCAGCCACACCGACGAGCAGGCCGCCGACGCCGGGTCGCCCTCCCCGTACGCGACGACCTCGACCGAGTCGGTCAAGCTCGCCAGCATCTCCTCGGTGGTGCTGAGCCGCGTCGTCGCGAACCCGGAGTCGTACACGCCGGGCCAGCTGCCCCGCGAGGTCGTCCTGACCATCGGCTGGGGCGCGGTCTCGCGCATCGACCTGGAGCCCGCCGCCTGCGGCGACCAGAACTGCGACGCCGACCACGGCTACACCGGCAACTCCACCGCCGACGACCTCAGCCTGCGCGTGAGCGAGGCGGGCGACGGCCCCGAGGCCGTCCGTCAGACCCTGCTCTTCGCGCAGGCGCTCTCCGAGGCCACCGCCGCCACGTCCGCACCCAGCGCCCGCTGATGTCGTACTCCGCCCCCGCGAACTGGGACGAACCGGAGCTGCTCGACCTCACCGGGGCACCCGTCCCCCAGTACGGCACCGGCTCGCTCGCCGATCTGCTGCCGACCCTCGCGGCCGGCCAGGGCGTCCCCGGGTTCACCGCCGGGATCGCCGAGCTGACCCCCGCCGACCGGAACTGCGTGTTCCTGATCGACGGCATGGGATGGGAGCAGATAAAGGCCCACCCCGACGAGGCCCCCTTCCTGGCCTCCCTGCTCGGCAGCTCGCGCGGCGGCACCGGCCTGCCGATCACCTCCGGCTTCCCCGCGACCACCGCCACCTCCCTGGCCTCCGTCGGCACCGGCCTGCCCCCCGCGCGGCACGGCCTGCCCGGCTACGCGGTGCGCAACCCGGCCTCCGGCGAGCTGATGAACCAGCTGCGCTGGCAGCCGTGGACCGCACCGAAGCCCTGGCAGCCGTACCCCACGGTCTTCCAGCAGGCGGACGCGGCCGGCGTGCACACCGCACAGGTGTCCGCGCCGAACTTCCAGAGCACCCCGCTCACCAAGATCGCGCTGAGCGGCGGCACCTTCCACGGCCGGATGACCGGCGAGGAGCGGATGGACCTCGCGGCCATCCAGCTCGCCGCCGGGGAGCGCTCGCTCGTGTACACGTACTACAGCGAGCTCGACGGGGCCGGCCACCGGCACGGCGTGGACTCCGACGCCTGGCGCGGCCAGCTGATGCACGTGGACCGGCTGGTACGGCGGCTCGCCGAGCAACTGCCGCCGCGCACCGCGCTGTACGTGACCTCCGACCACGGCATGGTCGACGTGCCGTTCGACGAGGACTCCCGGATCGACTTCGACGAGGACTGGGAGCTGGGCGCGGGCGTGGCCCTGCTCGGCGGCGAGGGCCGGGCCCGGCACGTGTACGCGGTGCCGGGCGCCGAGGCCGACGTACTCACCGTGTGGCGTGAGGTGCTCGGCGACCGGTTCTGGGTCGCGAGCCGCCAAGAGGCCCTGGATCTGGGCTGGTTCGGAACGCCGGGGGAGTGCGACGAGCGGGTGCTCGGCCGGATCGGCGACGTGATCGCCGCCGCGCAGGCGGATGTCGCGATCACAGCGTCCCGCAACGAGCCCAACGAATCGGCCCTCACCGGCATGCACGGCTCCCTGACGGCCGCCGAGCAGCTGGTCCCGCTGCTCGAAGTCCGCTCCTGACCCCTTCCGCTCCGCACGACCCGAAAGGTCCCGTTCTCTCCATGCCCGAATTGGTGTTTTTCTCCGGCACGATGGACTGCGGGAAGAGTACGTTGGCCCTCCAGATCGGCCACAACCGGTCGGCGCGGGGGCTCCAGGGCGTGATCTTCACCCGGGACGACCGGGCGGGCGAGGGCAAGCTGTCCTCCCGCCTCGGCCTGGTGACGGAGGCGGTCGAGGCCGGCGAGGGCATGGACCTGTACGCCTACCTCGTGGCGCAGCTCTCCCAGGGCGGCAGGGCCGACTACGTGATCGTCGACGAGGCCCAGTTCCTGGCCCCCGACCAGATCGACCAGCTGGCCCGCATCGTCGACGACCTGGACATGGACGTCTTCGCGTTCGGCATCACCACCGACTTCCGCACCAAGCTCTTCCCGGGCTCCCAGCGTCTGATCGAGCTGGCGGACCGCATCGAGCAGCTCCAGGTCGAGGCCCTGTGCTGGTGCGGAGCCCGCGCCACCCACAACGCCCGTACGGTGGGCGGGGAGATGGTGGTCGAGGGCGAGCAGGTCGTCGTCGGCGACGTGAACCGCCCGGCGGAGGAGATCGGCTACGAGGTCCTCTGCCGCCGCCACCACCGCCGCCGCCTGACCTCGGCCGCGGCCCGCGCCGGCGCCCTCTCCCCGGACGTCCTCCCGGTCAACCACGTCTGACGCGCGGGAGCCGCGTCAGGGGGTGGTGCGGATGATGGTGAACACCGCTCCCTCCGGGTCCGCGACCGTGGCCAGGCGGCCGCCCGGGCCCTCGTGGGGCGGCTGGAGCACGCTGCCGCCGAGCAGTTCGACGCGGGCGGCGGCCCCGTCGGTGTCCGCGACCTCGAAGTACGTCATCCAGTGCGGGCCCCGGTCGTGCGGCAGCGAGCGGCCGACGCCGTGCACGGCGGCCACCGGCCGGCCCTGCAGGCGCAGGGTCACGTGGTCGAACTCCTCGGACGCCTCGGGGTGGGCCTGGCCCTCGTGGCCGAAGACGTGCTCGTAGAACTTGCGCACCGTCGTGGTGTCCTGGGTGATGAGCTCGTTCCACACCGGGGTGCCCGGCAGACCGTGCAGCCGGGTGCCCATGTGCGTCTGGGCCTGCCAGATCCCGAAGATCGCGCCCAGCGGGTCGGAGCAGATCGCCACCCGGCCCGCGATGCCGGCGTCCAGCGGGCCCACCGCGACGGTGCCGCCGCAGGAGCGGATCGACTCGGCGGTGGCGTCCGCGTCGTCCGTCGCGAGGTACGTCGTCCAGGCCACCGGAAGGTCCCGGTCCGGCGGCATCTCGCCGATGCCGGCGACCTCGCGGCCGTCGAGCACGGCCTGGACGTACGGGCCGAGCTGCTCGGGGCCGGGTTCGTACTCCCAGCCGAAGAGGTCGGTGTAGAACTCCTCGGTGGACCCGAGACTGTGCACCATCAGGCTCACCCAGCACGGCGTGCCGGGCGGGCGCCGCGTCGCTTCCGAAGCCTCGGTCATGTCAGGCGTCTCCTCCGTCGTAGCGCGTGTCCCGCAGTGATGCTTGCACTCCGGGACGCCCGGCGCGCCCCGACCGGGCCGGGTTCACGCGGTGCGGGGGGAGATGACCGAATCGGTGCGGGGCGGGGACGTCCCGCTTGTCACGGGGGATGCGGGTGGGGGAGAAGATGGGCCCATGACTGCGATCCTCTCGGCTTCCGAACTGATGAGCGAACTGGCCGGCCCGCGGCCGCCGGTGCTCCTGGACATCCGCTGGCAGCTCGGCGGGCCCGACCAGCGCCCCGCCTACGAGGCCGGGCACATCCCCGGCGCGGTGTACGTCGACCTCGACCGCGAACTGGCCGGTCCGGCGGGGTCGGGGGGCCGGCACCCGCTGCCGGAACCGGAGGCGTTCGGGGCGGTGGTGCGGCGGGCCGGGGTCTCGGCGGGGGCGCCGGTCGTCGTGTACGACGGCGGACTCGGGTGGGCGGCGGCGCGCGCGTGGTGGCTGTTGCGCTGGACGGGGCACGCGGAGGTGCGGGTGCTGGACGGGGGCCTGGCCGCGTGGACGGCGGCGGGCGGCGCGGTGTCCGCCGACGCGGTGTCTCCTGCGGAGGGCGATTTCAAGCCAACTCCGGGCGGATTGGGGCTGCTGGACGCGGACGGGGCGGCGGCGCTGGCCCGTGAGGGCGTCCTGCTGGACGCGCGGGCGGGGGAGCGGTACCGGGGCGAGGTCGAGCCGATCGACCGGGTCGGCGGGCACATCCCGGGGGCGGTGTCGGCGCCGACGACGGAGAACGTGGGCCCGGACGGGCGGTTCCTCCCGGGCGCGGAGCTGCGGGCGCGGTTCGCGGGGCTGGGGGTGACGGCCGAGGACGGCGGCCGCCCGGTCGGGGTGTACTGCGGGTCGGGGGTCTCCGGTGCGCACGAGGTGCTCGCGCTGGAGGTGGCCGGGGTCGCGGCCGCGCTGTACGCGGGCAGCTGGTCGGAGTGGTCCTCGGACCCGGACCGCCCGGTCGCGACCGGTCCGCTTCCGCGGTAGCGGCCGGGCCGTCGCCACCGGGCCGCCCTGGCCCGCGAGTCGGCGGGGCTGGGGCGGGCGCGGGCCGGGGTGCCCCGGCGGGCACCTGGGGCTCCGCCCCAGACCCCGCGCCTCAAACGCCGGCGGGGCTGGATGTGCCCCGCGCCTCAAACGCCGGCGGGGCTGGATGTGCCCCGCGCCTCATGGGTTGGCGAAGGCCGGATGTGGTGGCGGGGCTGGGTGTGGCTCCGTGGGCGGGTTATTCCTGTTTTTTGCGGCGGGTGCCGAAGACGATTTCGTCCCAGCTGGGGACTGCCGCGCGGCGGCCCGGGCGGACGCCGTCGGCTTCGGCCTGGCGGTCCGTGGTGCCCGTCAGGCGGTCGCGGTGGCCCGCGACCGTACGGGGCATCAGGACATCGGCGTACGCCGCACCGGCTCCCGCCGACGCCGCCGGGGGCTCCTCCGCCTCCGGCTCCTCGGCCGGCTCGTCGGGGCGTTCCGGGACGACCAGGTCGCCGCGGAAGCTCGGTACCGCTTCCAGCAGGCTCGTCAGCGTGTCCCGCTCCTCCTCCGGCTCCGGCGGCGGCGCGGGGCGCTCCAACTGGTGGCGCTCCATCTGGCGGTCGAGGGCTCGGTCCAGCGGCCGGTCGCGCGGCAGGCGCGCGATCCTCGGCACGAACGGGAAGCTCGGCTCCGGCGTCGCGGGCAGGTCGTCCGACTCACCGATCAGCGAGCGGGCCTCGTCGTCCACGGCGACGACCAGCCGGCGCGGCGGATCGTACGACCAGCTCGCCGAGTGCGTCTCGCCCACGACCCGGTAGACCAGCAGGACTTCCCACGTGCCGTCGTCGCGGCGCCAGGAGTCCCACTGCACGGATTCCTTGTCGACCCCGCGCAGCGTCAGCCGTTCCTGTACGGCCTCGCCGAGCTGCGGTCCGGTGTTCTCGCCGGGGCGGCGCACGGGCGTCTTGCGAGCCCGCTCCGCCATGAACGCGCGCTCGGCGAGGACCGGGCCCTCGAAGCGGCGTACGCGGTCGACGGGGATGCCCGCGAGCTGGGCGACCTCCTCCGCGGAGGCACCGGCTCGTATGCGGGCCTGGATGTCGCGGGGGCGGAGGTGGCTCTCCACCTCGATCTCGATCTGGTTCAGGCGTGCGCGATCGTTGCGTACGGCAGCCCGAAGCCGCTCGTCGATCGGAAGCGTGTACTCCGTGCTGTCCGCAGCCTTGAGCACCAGTCGTGTGCCGTCATTTGAGACGGCCACGACACGCAGTTCGGGCATGGGGACCTCCCGGGTGGTGCCTGCCGACGTCACGTGCGTCGCTGCTTCCGCTAGTCGAGTGTGGCCTGCCCGGGTGCAGCCTGCCACAACCTTGCCGAGTTAAACCGGCGTGTCGGGCATGCGCCCTTGATCGCCGTTATGGCACGGTTACCTGTTGGGCACGCACAGTGACCGAACGATTACTGTGCGCAGCAGGAACCCGTGCAACACCGCGGCATCGCCGGTATCGAGTGCCGTTTCTCCATCGTCCGGCCCCCTCTCCCGAGTCCGGACATCCGAAAGGAAGGACGGCCCCAGGGCTCGCCACAGTACTCCATTCGGGCCACCTGGGTGGACCGCCGCGCCGCCGAACTTGTCTCCGGCGGCGGGAGTTGGCCTGCCCTGAATCTGCCCCGGATCGGCCCGGAGCTGCGGGCGCGCCCGTTTTCGGGTGTCTTGCTTCACAGAATCCCCAGAAATGGAACTATCCGTTTCGCTCACCTGTCAGTAACTGCTGTAAGCGGTGGTCACGGACGGGCAGAGGTTGGGGATGGGGCAGAAGGCGACGCAGGGCATCGAAGCGTTCGGAGATGCCTCTGATGCGAACAACACGGGCAAGAAGCTGGATCTGAGCGTGGCTCAGGTCGCGGGCACCTCGCTCGCGACCGTCGCGGCCGCCCTGCTCGCCTCGAAGCTGGGCGTCTACGGGACCATCCTCGGCGCCGGCGTGGTGAGCGTGGTCGCCACCGCGGGCGGCCCCGTCATCCAGCACTTCTTCCGCCGCACCGGCGACCAGCTGCGCGAGACCGCCCGGCCCAGGGTCCGTCAGGCGCCGCTCCCCGGAAAGGACGACGGAAAGAACGACGGGAAGAGTGACGGCGAGAACGGCGGGCAGGGTGACGGGGAGTTCGGCGCGGCCACCGTGCACGGCACCCGGGTGCGGGGCTGGAAGCGCACCGCCGTGGCCTCCGGGGCTGCTTTCGCCATCGCGATCGGCGGCCTCGGGGCGTACGAGGCCGCCGCCGGGACCTCGGTCAGCAAGGACGGCGGGACCATCTTCTCCGCCGGCACCCGCAAGGCCCCCGACGCCCGGCCGGACCCCGGATCCGACGCCCCGGAGCGCGAGCGGCAGGAGCGGCGGGGCGGCGGGGACCGGGACGGGAAGGGCGGGGCGACCCCGGGGCCCGGGGGCTCCCCGAGTCCTTCGCCCTCGCCCGGGGACCGGAGCCCGGGTCCCGGACCGAGCCCCTCCGGCTCCGGGGAGCCGCCGGCCCCGCCGAAGCCGAGCCCCTCGACACCGGCCCCGTCACAGGACGCGGACCCGGACACCGGCCAGAAGCCGAGCCCGGGCGCGGACCCGGAACCGAAGCCGAAGCAGACCCCGCCCGGGTCCGCGCCCGCCCCGGCTCCCCGGAGCTCCTCCTGACCGGGGCTCAGGAAGCGCGGGCTCAGGCCCCGAGGACGCGCCGCAGGTAGTCGTTGCCGAACAGCCGCTCCGGGTCCAGCCGGTCCCGCAGCGCGGTGAACTCGCCGAAGCGCGGGTACGCGCCGGCGAGGTACTCCGCGTCCCGGGTGTGCACCTTGCCCCAGTGCGGACGCCCGCCGTGCGCGGTGAAGATCAGCTCGGCCGCCGTGAAGTAGGCCTGGTACGGGGTGCCCCTGTACATGTGCACGGCGATGTACGCCGTCTCGCGCCCCGAGGCCGTCGACAGCGGGATGTCGTCCGCCGGAGCCGTCCGTACCTCGACCGGGAAGCTGATCCGCAGGTCCGAGCCGTCGACCAGCCGCTTCAGCTCCCGCAGCGCCTCGACGACGCGCTCGCGCGGAAGGGCGTACTCCATCTCCACGAACCGCACCCGGCGCGGGCTGGTGAACACCTTGTACGGGATGTCCGTGTAGGTGCGCGCCGACAGGGCGCGGCTGGCGACCCGGGCGATGGCGGGGATGGCCGCCGGGACCGCGCGGCCCAGTGAGTTGACGGCCTGGAAGATGCCGTTGGAGAGCAGCTCGTCCTCGACCCAGGAGCTGACCGCGCCGGGCGGGGCGGCCGGGCCCTGGCTGCGGTTGTTGCGCTTGGTGTTGCAGTTGCCGGTGTGCGGGAACCAGTAGAACTCGAAGTGCTCGTTCTCCGTGACGTGCTCGTCGAACTCGGCGGTCACCCGGTCGAAGGCCATCGGCTCCTCACGGGCGGTCAGGAGGAAGAGCGGCTCCACGGCGAAGGTGAGGGCCGTGACGATGCCGAGCGCTCCTATGCCGAGCCGGGCCGCGGCGAAGACCTCGCGCTCCTCGTCGGTCCCCTTCTCCGAGCAGTTCAGCAGCCGGCCGTCCGCCGTGACCAGGTCCAGGGCGCGGATCTGGGCGGCGATGGAGGCCGAGTCCCGGCCGGTGCCGTGGGTTCCGGTGCTGGTGGCGCCGGAGACCGTCTGCTCCATGATGTCGCCCATGTTGGTGAGCGAGAGGCCCTCCCGGGCCAGGGCCAGGTTGAGGTCCTTCAGTACCGTGCCCGCCGCCACCGTGACGGTGCCGGCCTCCCGGTCGATCGCCTGTATCCCCGAGAGCGCCTGGGGGCGTACGAGCACCCCGTCGGTGGCGGCGGCCGCGGTGAAGGAGTGGCCGGTGCCGACCGCCTTCACCCGCAGCCCGTCCTCGGCGGCCCGGCGGACCACGTCCTGGAGCTCCCCGACCGAGGTCGGGGTCACCACGCGGGCGGGCGCGGCGGTGACGTTGCCCGCCCAGTTACGCCACGCGGCCGGTGTCCCCCGACCTGATTTCCCTGCTGTCGCCGTCCCCATCGCTAGCTGGCTCCTCCCCTTGCGCCGGCCTCGTCAGCCGGCGGTATCCCGCGAACGCCACCGCGGCCGCGGTGCACCCCGCCGTGAGGGAGACGACGTACCCGTTCTGCGCGCCGGCGGCGTCTACGACCCAGCCGGTCACGGAGGAACCGATCGCGATGCCGACCGCGAGGCCGGTGCTGATCCAGGTCATGCCCTCGGTCAGCTTCGCGTGAGGTACGTGCGCCTCGATCAGGGCCATCGTGGTGATCATCGTGGGAGCGATGGCGAGGCCCGAGACGAAGAGCGCCACGGCCAGAAACGGAAGGTTCCCGGCCAGTAGGAGGGGGATCATACTCACGGCCATCGCACTGATGCCCAGTACCCAGCGAGGTTCGGCCTTGCCCTTGAAGTGCAGCAGGCCGAAGACGATGCCCGCGAGACAGGAGCCGAACGCCCACACCGCGAGGAAGACGCCGCCCAGGGACTTGTCGCCGTGTTCCCCGGCGAGGGCCAGGGTGGCCACGTCCACGGAACCGAAGATCGCGCCGGTGGCGACGAAGGTGGCCACCAGAACCTGCAGGCCGGGGGAGCGCAGCGCCGAGGAGCGGTCCGGGTTCTCGTGCCGCGGATGCGGCTTCGGCTCGGTGGCGGTGAGCGCGGTCAGCCACCACACGCCCGTCACCAGGCAGACGAGGGCGACCACCGGTCCGGCCTCGGGGAACCAGCCGGCCGAGAGCGTCGCGGCGAGGGGCGGGCCGACGATGAAGCAGAGCTCGTCAACGATCGACTCGAACGAGTAGGCCGTGTGCAGCTGGGGGGTGTCGCGGAACAGGGCCGTCCAGCGGGCCCGGACCATCGAGCCGACGCTGGGCACGCACCCGGCGACGACGGCGAAGACGAACAGGGTCCAGCTCGGCCAGTCGTTGGCCGCCGAGACCAGCAGGCCGGTCACCGCGGCGGCCGCCGTCAGGGTGGCCGGACGCAGTACCCGCCGCTGCCCGTGTTCGTCGACCAGCCGGGAGACCTGGGGGCCGACGGCGGCGGCGGAGAGCGCGATGGTGGCGGTGATCGCCCCGGCGAGGGCGTAGCTGCCGCCCAGCTCGGTGATCATCGTGAGGACACCGATGCCCACCATGGACAGCGGCATCCGGCCTATCAGGCCGGCAGCCGTGAACCCCTTGGTGCCGGGGGTCGCGAAGATCGCGCGGTAGGGACTGGGCAAGGTGCCCTCCGTAAGGGACGTGATTGGCTCACACAGGTTACGTCTGCCGACAAGGCGCCCGCACGGGGAAACACCGACAGGAACTTAGGGTTACCTTACCTGTCATTCCCGGTGTGGGAGGGGCCGGGTCCGTTCACCCGGCCCGGGCGCCTGGTGGCAGGATTCGGGGCATGTCAGACCAGCTCCGCGCCCCCGACGCCGGCTCCGCCGCCCCCTACGACGCCCTCCTGCTGCTGTCCTTCGGCGGCCCCGAGGGACCCGACGACGTCGTGCCCTTCCTGGAGAACGTCACGCGCGGGCGCGGGATCCCGCGCGAGCGCCTCAAGGAGGTGGGGCAGCACTACTTCGGCTTCGGCGGGGTCAGCCCCATCAACGAGCAGAACCGGCGGCTGCTGGCGGCGCTGCGCGAGGACTTCGCGAAGCACGGGCTGGACCTGCCCGTCTACTGGGGCAACCGCAACTGGGCCCCGTACCTGACCGACACGATGCGGGAGATGGCCCGCGACGGCCACCGCCGGATCGCGGTGCTCGCGACCAGCGCCTACGCCTCGTACTCGGGCTGCCGCCAGTACCGGGAGAACCTCGCCGACGCGCTGGCGACGCTGGCCGCCGAGGGCGTGGAGCCGCCGCGCGTGGACAAGCTGCGGCACTACTTCAACCACCCCGGGTTCACGGGGCCGATGACCGAGGGCGTCCTCGCGGCGCTGGCCGCGCTGCCCGAGGACGTGCGCGACGGCGCGCACCTCGCGTTCAGCACGCACTCCATCCCGACCGCGGCCGCCGACACCTCCGGGCCGGTCCCCGACCACACCGCGGACGGCGAGGGCGGCGCGTACGTCAAGCAGCACCTCGACGTCGCCCGGGTGATCGCGGCCGAGGTGGCCGCCCGGACCGGGCGCGAGCACCCCTGGGAGCTCGTCTACCAGTCCCGCAGCGGCGCCCCGCACATCCCGTGGCTGGAGCCGGACATCTGCGACCACCTGGAGGCGCTGCACGGCGCGGGGGCACCCGCGGTGGTCATGGTGCCCATCGGCTTCGTCTCCGACCACATGGAGGTCCTCTACGACCTCGACACGGAGGCCACGGCGAAGGCGGCGGAGCTCGGCCTCCCGGTCGCCCGCTCGGCCACGGTCGGCGCGGACCCGGCGTTCGTGGAGGCGGTACGGGAACTCGTCCTGGAACGGGCCGCCGAGGAGCGCGGGGAGGCGACCGAGGCGTGCTGGGTGGGCATGCTGGGCCCGAGCCACCACGTGTGCCCCGTGGGCTGCTGCCCCGCCCGGGCGCCGCGGCCGGCGGCCGCGGGCGTGGACAGTCCGTACGCGTAGGGAGTGGAACAGATCGTGATCTCTGAGGAACTGAAGGCCGAACTGCTGGCCGTGGGCCTGGACGCCGCCCGGCAGGCGGGAGAGCTGCTGCGGGACGGGCGGCCGGCGGACCTGGCGGTGGCGGCGACCAAGTCCAGCCCGATCGACGTGGTGACCGAGATGGACATCGCGGCCGAGAAGCTGATCACCGGCCTGATCGCGGAGCGGCGTCCGCAGGACGGGCTGCTCGGCGAGGAGGGCGCGGACAGCCCGGGCACGAGCGGCGTCCGGTGGGTCGTGGACCCGCTGGACGGCACCGTGAACTACCTCTACGGGCTCCCGAGCTGGAGCGTGTCCGTCGCCGCCGAGTACCGGGGCGAGACCGTCGCCGGGGTGGTGGCGGCCCCGATGCGCGGGGAGACGTACCACGCGGTGCTGGGCGGCGGGGCGTGGCTGGGCGGGACCCGGCTGGCCTGCCGGGCGGCCGCGCCGCTGGACCAGGCGCTGCTGGGCACCGGCTTCGGGTACCTCCAGGAGCGGCGGGCGCACCAGGCGGAGGTCGTGGCGCGCGTCATCCCGGTGGTGCGCGACATCCGGCGCGGCGGGTCGGCGGCGCTGGACCTGTGCGACGTGGCCGCCGGGCGGCTGGACGGGTACTACGAGCGGGGGCTGAACCCCTGGGACCTGGCGGCGGGCGAGCTGATCGCTCGGGAGGCCGGGGCCCTGACGGGCGGCCGGCCGGGGCAGCCCGCCTCGGGCGAGCTCGCGCTGGCCGCGACCCCGGCGGTGTTCGCCTCGCTCCAGCCGATGCTGGAGGAACTCGGGGCCTGGCACGACTGACGGCCGGGCCCGCCGGCCCCGCCGCCGGACCGCGCCGGTGCCCGGACGTGAGGGAACCCCGGCCGCCCTGTCGGGCTGCCGGGGTTCCGTACCGTCTGTGAGGTGTGGGTGTTCAGCAGGCCGGAACGGACACGGGTACGCCGTGCTCGGCAGCGAGGCGCTGGAGGTCTTCCAGCTCCGCCTGCTCCACGTCCGCGAGGTAGTCGTCGCCCGTCTGGCGGGCCTGCTCGAGGTCCGACTGCGTGTTCCTGATGCGCTGCAGGAGACCCGCGGTGAATGCGTCCATGGGTGCGCCCCCTCTGCGTGGGTCGCGGCGGGCCGGCACGAGGCCGTCCGCCGTCAGGGAGTGGTTGGGGTGATGACGTCCTCCCCTGCACCCTGGGCGCAGAAACCTCGTGAGGACAGGGAATCCTCACTTCCGTGTCATGGAAGTGGACGGAGCGGCGTCTTACAGCCGGTTTACGGCCGAAACCGGCAGGATGGACGCGCAATACACGTGTGCCCACCAGGGCTCGAAGGAAGGAAACGACGTGCGCGTACTCGTCGTCGAGGACGAGCAGCTGCTCGCCGATGCGGTGGCCACCGGACTGCGCCGGGAGGCCATGGCCGTGGACGTCGTGTACGACGGCGCCGCAGCTCTGGAGCGCGTCGGGGTAAACGACTACGACGTGGTCGTGCTCGACCGGGACCTCCCGCTCGTGCACGGTGACGACGTCTGCCGCAGGATCGTCGAGCTCGGCATGCCCACGCGGGTGCTGATGCTGACGGCCTCCGGCGATGTGAGCGACCGGGTGGAGGGGCTGGAGCTCGGCGCCGACGACTACCTGCCCAAGCCCTTCGCCTTCACCGAGCTGACCGCCCGCGTGCGCGCCCTGGGGCGGCGTACGACCGTGGCGCTGCCGCCCGTACTGGAGCGGGCCGGCATCAAGCTGGACCCGAACCGGCGCGAGGTGTTCCGCGAGGGCAAGGAGGTGCAGCTGGCGCCGAAGGAGTTCGCGGTGCTGGAGGTGCTCATGCGCAGCGAGGGGACCGTGGTCTCCGCCGAACAGCTGCTGGAGAAGGCCTGGGACGAGAACACCGACCCGTTCACCAACGTGGTGCGCGTGACGGTGATGACCCTGCGCCGCAAGCTCGGCGAGCCGCCCGTCATCGTGACGGTCCCCGGTTCCGGATACCGGATCTGACGGCGATGGCCGCCACCCCGGCGCCGCCGGCGGCGCCACCGAAACCGACCTGGGACCCCGGCCAGCCCGAGGGTCCTTTCCCTTGGCTGCGGCCGACGATCCGGATACGCCTCACGCTGCTGTACGGCGGGATGTTCCTGATCGCCGGCATCCTGCTGCTGTCGATCATCTACCTGCTGGCCGCGCAGGCGCTGCGCGAGGGCAACGCCCTGCCGTTCAAGATCGTCAGCGTCAGCGGGCAGAAGGTCGAGGTCTCCAGCCCCACCTGTTCCGGCGTGGGCACGGACCAGTCGCTCGACCAGTTCAACGCGGCCATACAGGCATGCATCCTGGACCAGCGCAAGCACGCCCTGGACGACCTGCTCAGCCGGTCGCTGATGGCGCTGCTCGGCCTCAGCGTCATCGCCTTCGCCTTCGGGTACGCGATGGCCGGCCGGGTGCTCTCTCCGCTCGGCAAGATCACCCGTACCGCCCGGCGGGTGGTCGGCTCCGACCTGACCCGGCGCATCGAGCTCGACGGGCCGGACGACGAGCTCAAGGAGCTCGCGGACACCTTCGACGAGATGCTCGACCGGCTGGAGCGGGCCTTCACGGCCCAGCAGAGATTCGTGGCCAACGCCTCGCACGAGCTGCGCACGCCGCTGGCGATCAACCGCACGCTGCTGGAGGTGCACCTCTCCGATCCCGGGGCGCCGGTGGAACTCCAGCAGCTGGGCAAGACGCTGCTGGCCACCAACGAGCGCAGCGAGCAGCTGGTCGAGGGCCTGCTGCTGCTGGCGCGCAGCGACAACCAGATCGTCGAGCGCAAACCCGTGGACCTGGCGGAGGTCGCCTCGCGCGCCCTGGACCAGGCGCGCGGGGAGGCCGAGACGAAGGGCGTGGAGATCCGGGGCGAGTGCGCGCCGGCCGTCGTCCAGGGCAATGGCGTGCTGCTGGAGCGGATCGCGCTCAACCTGGTGCAGAACGCCGTCCGGTACAACGTGCCGGAGGGCGGCTGGGTGGAGGTCACCACCGAGGTCCAGCACGGCCACGCGGTGCTGCTGGTGTCGAACACGGGTCCCGTGGTTCCCGCGTACGAGGTGGACAACCTGTTCGAGCCCTTCAGGCGGCTGCGTACGGAGCGAACGGGCAGTGACAAGGGTGTGGGGCTCGGTCTGTCGATCGCGCGCTCCGTGGCGCGCGCCCACGGCGGCCGCATCCAGGCGACGCCCCGCGAGGGTGGTGGTCTCGTGATGCGCGTCACGTTGCCCGTGTGACCAGGCCGTCGGACCGTTCGCTGTTGGCTGAACGGTCCGATCGGCGAGACAGTGGTATCTGTGTGATCGATCACATGGCCCAGTGTTGGGTCATGTGCGTTCTGTGACCCCAAGAGGGCCGGAACGCCCGGGAAGTCCGGGTTTCCGGTACCCCGGATGGCGGGAAATACACGGGGTGGCGTTTGTGCAGGACGGCCCCCGGACCGTGTACGGTCCCGGTCGTCATCCCAGCCAATTGCTCCTTCGGGCGTGCGGCTGGGTGTCGATTGAGTAACAGACCTTGATGTGAGGCAAAATCTCCGCCTCAGGTCGGGCACAAGTCCGGCCTCTCGCGCGTTACGTGCGCTGAGACACCGCTAAATCCCAGAGGGGGAGAGCGAACAATGGCAACGGACTACGACACCCCACGCAAGACCGACGACGACGTCGACAACGACAGCATTGAAGAGCTGAAGGCCCGGCGCAACGAGAAGTCGTCCTCGGTCGTCGACGTCGACGACTTCGACTCGGCGGAAGGAATGGAACTTCCGGGAGCGGACCTCTCCAACGAGGAGCTGGCCGTCCGGGTCCTGCCCAAGCAGGCCGATGAGTTCACCTGCATGAGCTGCTTCCTGGTGCACCACCGCAGCCAGCTGGCCCGCGAGAAGAACGGTCAGCCGATCTGTCGCGACTGCGACTGAGAGGCCAGGGCCGTGACAGGCTCGACGCCCTTCCGGAAGATGCGCTTCCGGAAATCAGGTGATCCGGCGGAGACGCAGGCGGGAGCCACGGGCCCGGAAACGGGCCCTGGAGCCCCCGGCGTACCCGCCGTACCCTCCGGCACCACAGCGGCGGTGCCGTCGGCCACAGCGGCCGGCGAGGGGTCCCGAGGCACCGGCGGGGCCCGTCGGATGCAAGCCGTCCGTGACGGCATGCGCAAGGGTGGCGCGGGGTTCGGCGCGGGCATCAGGGCCGTGGTCCTGTACATCGCCGACCGGATCATCGACATCGCCCCGCGCGTTCCGGTTCGGGACCTCGCGACGCTGCGCGCGCAGTTCCCGGGCCTCGGTCCCGATCAGCTCGCCGACAAGCTGATCGCGGGCGCCGCCAACGCCACCTCGACCGTGGGCGCGGGGATCGGCGCGGCGGCCATGCTGCCGGTGCCGCCCGCCATGCCGGCGGAACTGGCGGCCGAGATCACCTCGGTCGCGGCGATCGAGCTCAAGCTCGTCGCCGAACTCCACGAGGTGTACGGCCGGCGGCCGGCCGGAAACCTCGGGGAACGCAGCCTCGCCTACCTGACCGCGTGGACCGAGGAACGCGGGATCGACCTGACCAAGCCGACGACGCTGAACGCGGCGCTCGGCGGTCAGATGAAGCGCGAGCTGCGCCAGCAGATCGTGAAGCGGATGTTCCGCGACCTTCCCAACCTGATGCCGTTCATGGTGGGCGCGGCCGTCGGCGCCGTCATGAACCGCCGCGACACCCGCAAGCTCGCTGAGAAGGTCCGTACCGACCTGCGCAAGCACGCCGTGGCCTGGGAGGCCCTGAGCGCTCTCCCGCCCCTGGAACAGCCCGCCCAGCCCCTTCCCGGGCCCCTCGGGGCCGCACCCGAAGACCCCGGCGCGGACGCGCGCGGCTGAGCGCGGCCCGGCGCGGCCGGCCTCAGCCCGCCGGACCGGCCGGGGCAGCGGCCTTCGCCGCCCGCAGCGCCGCCACCAGCGCCTGCGGCTCCCGGGTCGAGAGGTACACGTACGGGGTCGGGTCCGCCGGGTCGGTGACCTCGACGCGGACCGCCGTCGGAATGTAGCCGCGCAGCAGCATGAAGGCGCGCGCGTCGGCCTTGTACGTCCGCCAGGCGCGGGCCTCCTCCGCGTCCAGCACCTCCGGTTCGCCCAGCGCCGTCGCCGGGATCCGGGCGTCGCCCGCCGCCAGCACGCCGTTCACCACGCGCACGCGCGCGGAACCGTACGAACTGACCAGCGCACCCGCCAGCGCGCCGCCGCCGACCAGACCGGCCAGCAGCGCCAGCCCGCCCAGCGGCAGCAGCATGAGCGCGCAGGCCAGACCGGTCAGAGCGGCGACGCCCCACCAGGAACGGGGGGCGGTGAGACGTTCGTCGTGGTGCGCGGGGGAGGGCTGCATGGCCTCAAGCCTGCCACGGGGCGACCGGTGGGTAGCCGCGCGGGTAAGGTCTGCGGCTGTGAGTGGACGAAACACAGCGTTGACGCCCCCGGCGGACGCCACCGCGCCGGTACGGCACCCCGATGCCCCGGCCCCCGGCGAGCTGCTCGGCGCGCACTACGAGCACTGCTTCGGCTGCGGCGAGGACCAGCCGCACGGGCTGCACCTGGAGTCGCGGGCCGGCGAGGGCGTGCGCGTCACCGCCGAGTTCACCGTCAAGACCGCCCACCAGGGCGCGCCCGGCCTCGCCCACGGCGGCGTGCTGGCCACCGCGCTCGACGAGACGCTGGGCTCGCTGAACTGGCTGCTGCGCGTCATCGCCGTGACGGGACGGCTGGAGACCGACTACCTGCGGCCCGTCCCCGTGGGCACCGTGCTGTACCTGGAGGCCGAGGTCACCGCCGTGGCCGGCCGGAAGATCTACAGCACGGCGGTCGGGCGGATAGGCGGCCCCGAGGGCCCGGTCGCGGTCCGCGCCGACGCCCTCTTCATCGAAGTGAAGGTCGACCACTTCATCGAGAACGGTCGGCCCGAGGAGATCCGGGCGGCCATGGCCGAACCGGACCAGGTCAGGCGCGCACGCGCCTTTGAGGTGAACCCCTGATGTCCCTGAGCAACCCCGCCCCGGTCGACGTGCTGATCCGCCGCGTCGACCCGGAGGTCCCGATCCCGGCGTACGGCCACCCCGGCGACGCCGGCTGCGACCTGGTGACCACCGAGGCCGCCGAGCTGGAGCCCGGAGAGCGCGCCGTACTACCCACGGGCATCTCGATCGCGCTGCCCGACGGCTACGCCGCCTTCGTGCACCCGCGTTCGGGCCTGGCCGCCCGCTGCGGGCTCGCGCTCGTGAATGCCCCGGGGACGGTGGATGCCGGGTACCGTGGGGAGATCAAGGTGATCGTGGTCAATCTCGACCCGCGCGAGAGCGTCAGGTTCGAGCGTTTCGACCGCATTGCCCAGCTGGTTGTCCAGCGGGTCGAGAAGGTGCGCTTCCACGAGGTGGCGGAACTTCCCGGCTCGGCCCGGGCCGAGGGGGGTTTCGGCTCCACCGGCGGTCATGCGGCCGTGGCCGGATCCGGCGCTGGTCAGCAGGGTGGGAATGGCTACGCTTCGGTCGTAACCGACCGGGAAGGACAGTGACGTGTTCGGACGTCGCAAGAAGAACGACTCCGTCAACGACGGCGGCGCGGCCGAGCAGGTCGTCGACGGCGCGCACGCCGATGAGCGGGACGGCGCCGAAGACCTCGACGCCTCCGCCACGCCGCGCAGGGTGAACCTGCCGCCGGCCCCGCGGCCGGACGGCCCCTGGGACGTCTCCGAGGTGCTCGGCAACCCCGAGGACGGCCGGGTGGACCTGGGCGGCATTCTCGTACCCGGTGTCGAGGGCATGGAGCTGCGTGTCGAGGTCGCGGGTGACGCGATCGTGGCAGCGACCGTGGTCCTCGGCGACAGCGCCGTGCAGCTGCAGGCCTTCGCGGCGCCCAAGAAGGAAGGCATCTGGGGCGAGGTCCGCGAGGAGATCGCCTCGGGCATCACCCAGCAGGGCGGCATCATCGACGAGGCCGAGGGCCCGCTGGGCTGGGAGCTGCGCGCGCAGGTCCCCGTCCCGCTGCCCGACGGCCAGACCGGCGCCCAGCTGGTGCGCTTCGTCGGCGTCGACGGCCCGCGCTGGTTCCTGCGCGGTGTCATCTCCGGTCAGGGCGCGGTGCGCCCCGACTCGGCCGGGGTGCTGGAGCAGATCTTCCGGGACACCGTCGTCGTGCGCGGCGACGGCCCGATGGCCCCGCGCGACCCGATCGTCCTGAAGCTGCCCAACGACGCCCAGATGGTGCCGGACGGCGTGCAGACGACCGAGGAGCCCGAGGGTTCCCGCTTCGGCGGCGGCATGGGCCAGCTGGAGCGCGGCCCGGAGATCACCGAGGTCCGCTGACGCCGGCCCCGCCGGCGGGGGCCGCGGGGCTCCCGCCGTACGCCCGCGTACACGTGTTTGCGGCCGGTGGGCCGTACTCCTTCGGGGGGACGGCCCACCGGCCTTTCGCGTACCCGGGGACCGGCGGCGTCAAGGGTGCGTCAGGGATGGCCGTAAAGCCCCGCACAGGTGCGTGAACGGGGCGAACGTCCCCGAGAATGAGCGCATGGGACGCGGCAAGCTTCGGATCTACCTCGGCGCGGCACCCGGTGTGGGCAAGACGTACGCGATGCTCTCCGAGGCCCACCGCCGGGTGGAGCGGGGCGCCGACTGCGTCGTGGGCTTCGTCGAGCACCACGGGCGGCCGCGCACCGAGGTCATGCTGCACGGCCTGGACCAGGTGCCGCGCAGGGCGCTGTCGTACCGGGGCGCCGGGTTCACGGAGATGGACGTGGACGCGGTGCTGGCCCGCCGGCCCGCGATCGCGCTGGTGGACGAGCTGGCGCACACCAACGTGCCGGGCTCGCGCAACGCCAAGCGCTGGCAGGACGTGGAGGAGCTCCTGCGGGCCGGCATCGACGTCGTCACCACCGTGAACATCCAGCACCTGGAGTCCCTCGGGGACGTGGTCGAGTCGATCACCGGGGTGCGCCAGCGCGAGACCGTGCCCGACGAGGTGGTCCGGCGCGCCGACCAGATCGAGCTCGTGGACATGTCCCCGCAGGCCCTGCGCCGGCGGATGGCGCACGGGAACATATACAAGCCCGACAAGGTCGACGCGGCGCTGTCCAACTACTTCCGCCCCGGCAACCTGACCGCGCTGCGCGAGCTCGCGCTGCTGTGGGTCGCCGACCGGGCCGACGAGTACCTCCAGCAGTACCGCGGCGAGCACGGCATCCGCTCCACCTGGCAGGCCCGGGAGCGGATCGTCGTCGGCCTCACCGGCGGCCCCGAGGGGCGCACGCTGATCCGGCGCGCCGCCCGGCTCGCCGAGAAGGGCGCGGGCGGCGAGGTGCTCGCCGTCTACATCGCCCGCAGCGACGGGCTCACTGCGGCCTCCCCGAAGGAGCTCGCGGTCCAGCGGACCCTGGTCGAGGACCTTGGCGGAACGTTCCACCATGTCATCGGCGACAACGTTCCGGACGCTCTCCTCGCCTTCGCCCGCGGGGTCAACGCCACCCAGATCGTGCTCGGCTCCAGCCGCCGCAAGGCCTGGCAGTACGTCTTCGGCCCCGGTGTCGGCGCCGGCGTGGCCCGGGACTCGGGACCCGACCTCGACGTGCACATCGTCACCCACGAGCACGTCGCCAAGGGCCGCGGGCTGCCCGTGGTCCGCTCGGCGGCCCGGCTCGGCCGGACCAGGATCATCGCCGGCTGGGTGGTGGGGGTGGTCTTCCCCGTCCTGCTGGCCGTGCTGCTCACGCACGTGGACGCCGACCTCGGCCTCGCCAACGACATGCTGCTGTTCCTGTCGCTGACCGTGGCCGCGGCGCTGCTCGGCGGGCTGTTCCCGGCGCTGGCCTCGGCGGCCGTCGGCTCGCTGCTGCTGAACTACTTCTTCGCGCCGCCGCTGCACCGGTTCACCGTCTCCGATCCCAAGAACATCGTGGCCATCGCGGTCTTCTTCGGGGTGGCGGTCTCCGTCGCCTCGGTGGTCGACCTGGCCGCCCGGCGCACCCACCAGGCCGCGCGGCTGCGGGCCGAGTCGGAGATCCTCTCCTTCCTGGCCGGGAGCGTGCTGCGCGGCGAGCACACCCTGGACGCGCTGCTGGAGCGGGTGCGCGAGACCTTCGCGATGGAATCGGTGGCCCTGCTGGAGCGCGCCGGCGACGTCGAGCCGTGGAAGCCCGCCGGCAGCGTCGGGCCGAGCCCGGTCACCCGGCCCGAGGACGCCGACGTGGACATGCCGATCGGCGATCACATGGCGCTGGCCCTGTCCGGGCGGGTGCTGCCCGCCGAGGACCGGCGGGTGCTCGGGGCGTTCGCCGCGCAGGCCGTCGTGGTGCTGGACCGCCAGCGGCTGGTCGGCGAGGCCGAGGAGGCGCGCCGGCTGGCGGAGGGCAACCGGATCCGGACCGCTCTGCTGGCCGCCGTCAGCCATGACCTGCGGACCCCGCTGGCCTCCATCAAGGCGTCCGTGTCCTCCCTGCGCTCCGACGACGTGGAGTGGTCCGAGGAGGACCGGGCCGAGCTCCTCGAAGGGATCGAGGACGGCGCCGACCGCCTCGACCACCTGGTGGGGAACCTGCTGGACATGTCCCGCCTGCAGACCGGCACCGTGACCCCGCTGATCCGGGAGATCGACCTCGACGAGGTGGTCCCGATGGCGCTGGGCGGCGTACCGGAGGACAGCGTGGTGCTGGACGTGCCGGAGTCGCTGCCGATGGTGGCGGTGGACCCGGGGCTGCTGGAGCG
Organism: Streptomyces goshikiensis; assembly: GCF_014650555.1. GTDB lineage: Bacteria > Actinomycetota > Actinomycetes > Streptomycetales > Streptomycetaceae > Streptomyces > Streptomyces goshikiensis. The sequence goes on from NZ_BMVE01000002.1 coordinate 148,932, forward strand.
GACCGTGGCCAACGTGGTGGAGAACGCCGTGAAGTACAGCCCGCCCGGGGAGCCGGTGCTGGTGGCGGCCAGCTTCCTCGGCGACCGGGTCGAGGTACGGGTCGTGGACCGCGGGCCCGGCGTCCCCGACGAGGCCAAGGACCGGATCTTCGCCCCGTTCCAGCGGCACGGGGACGCGCCGCGCGGGGCCGGGGTGGGGCTCGGGCTGGCGGTGGCCCGCGGGTTCGCGGAGGCCATGGACGGCACCCTCGCGGCCGAGGACACCCCCGGGGGCGGCCTCACCATGGTGCTCACCCTGCGTGCGGTGACGCGCGACAGGACACCGCCCCATGTCACGGTGGACGGCGAAGACCGCCCCGGCCCCGCAGACCTCGAACCGATACGACAGAAGGCAGGCCCTCAATGACCCGAGTGCTCGTGGTGGACGACGAGCCCCAGATCGTCCGAGCCCTCGTGATCAACCTGAAGGCACGCAAGTACGAGGTCGACGCCGCCGCCGACGGGGCCCAGGCCCTGGAGCTGGCCGCGGCCCGCCACCCCGACGTGGTCGTCCTCGACCTCGGCCTGCCCGACATGGACGGCGTCGAGGTGATCAAGGGCCTGCGCGGCTGGACCCGGGTGCCGATCCTGGTCCTGTCGGCCCGCCACAGCTCCGACGAGAAGGTCGAGGCCCTCGACGCCGGCGCCGACGACTACGTCACCAAGCCCTTCGGCATGGACGAGCTGCTGGCACGGCTGCGCGCCGCCGTCCGCCGCGCGGAGCCGGCCGCCGGCGCCGGCGGGGACGAGGTGGTCGTCGAGACCGAGGACTTCACGGTGGACCTGGCGGCCAAGAAGGCCGTCCGCGAGGGACGCGACGTACGCCTGACCCCGACCGAGTGGCACCTGCTGGAGGTCCTCGTCCGCAACGGCGGCAAGCTCGTCAGCCAGAAGCAGCTCCTCCAGGAGGTCTGGGGCCCCTCGTACGGCACGGAGACCAACTACCTGCGGGTGTACATGGCTCAGCTGCGCCGCAAGCTCGAAGCGGACCCCTCGCATCCGCGGCACTTCATCACCGAACCGGGCATGGGATACCGCTTCGAGCGGTAGTGGCGGCGCCGGTAGGCTTCCTCTATGAGTGCTGAACCGCGTCCCGAGAAGCCCGCGAAACCGGCAAGGCCGGCGGGCCGGTTCCGCCGGATGATAGAGCGGCTGTCCACCTCGCAGGAGGAGCTGCATTCGGCGGAGCTGCAAGAGGCCGCAGAAGCCGCGGGGTGCACGCGGATCTGCGACTCGCACGACCGCCAGATAGTCAAGGTGACCGGAACCCTGCGCACCGTGACCCTGCGGCCGCGGGCGGGCGTACCGGCCCTGGAGGCGGAGCTCTTCGACGGCTCCGCCGCACTGGACGTGGTGTGGCTCGGACGTCGCTCGATCGTGGGAATCGAACCGGGGCGGCGCATGATCGCCTCCGGACGGATCTCGATGAGCCATGGGCGCCGGGTGCTCTTCAACCCGAAGTACGAACTCCGACCGCTCGGACAGGAGCAGTAACCGGTGACGTCATTCGACAAACCGATCACCCCGGACCCCGCCGGAGAGCCTTCCGAGGACCAGAAGGCCGTGACCCAGGCAGCGCTCTTCGACGCGTTCGGAGGCATCCGGGGCACCGTGGAGACGATGCTGCCCGGGCTGCTCTTCGTGATGATCTACACGATCAACAAGGACGTGAGGATGTCCGCCATCGCGGCGGGCGGCGTCGCGGTCCTGCTCGTGATCGTGCGGCTGCTGCGCAAGGACACCGTCAAGCACGCCTTCAGCGGCGTCTTCGGCGTCGGCGTCGGCGTGGCCTTCGCCCTCTTCACCGGCTCCGCCAAGGGCTTCTACCTGCCGGGCATGATCTACGGCGCCGGCCTCGGCGTGGCGTTCACGCTGTCCGCGCTGGTCGGCTTCCCGCTGCTCGGCGTGGTCCTGGGGCCGGTGTTCAAGGAGAACCTGTCCTGGCGCACCCGCAACCCCGGGCGCAAGAAGGCGTACACCAAGGCCAGCCTGGCCTGGGGCATCATCTTCCTCGCCAAGTACGCGATCCTCTTCCCGCTGTACTGGTGGGGTGACGCGACGCAGCTGGGCTGGGTGCTGATCGCGCTGAAGCTCCCGCCGATGGTGCTCGCGGTGTACTTCACCTGGGTGTTCCTGGCGAAGGCGCCGCCGCCGATCGACGTGATCGCGGAGTGGGAGGCCAAGGAGGAGGCCGAGAAGGCCGCCGAGAGGGCCCGCAGGTCCGCGGCCGGATAAGGCGCTCCTTCACGGGCGAACGAAAGGGGCGGGGCGGCCGATCGGCCGCCCCGCCCCTTTCGCGTGCTCGCGTGCCGCGCCGTGTCAGTTGCGGGCCTGGAGGAGGTCCTCCAACTGCTCCTCGCGGGCCTGGGCGGCCACGAAGAGGAGCTCGTCGCCCGGCTCCAGGGTCTCCTCGCCGTGCGGGGTGAGCACCCGGTTGCCCCGGATGATCGTGACGAGCGAGGTGTCCTCGGGCCAGGAGATCTCGCTGATCTGGGTGCCCGCGACCGAGGAGTCGGCCGGCAGGGTCAGTTCGACGAGGTTGGCGTCGCCGTGGCTGAAGCGCAGCAGCCGCACCAGGTCGCCGACGCTCACGGCCTCCTCGACCAGCGCCGACATCAGGCGCGGGGTCGAGACGGCGACGTCGACGCCCCAGGACTCGTTGAAGAGCCACTCGTTCTTGGGGTTGTTGACCCGCGCCACGACGCGGGGGACCCCGTACTCGGTCTTGGCCAGCAGCGAGACGACCAGGTTGACCTTGTCGTCGCCCGTCGCGGCGATGACCACGTTGCAGCGCTGCAGCGCGGCCTCGTCCAGCGAGGTGATCTCGCAGGCGTCGGCCAGCAGCCACTCGGCCTGCGGCACCCGCTCCACCGAGATGGCGGTCGGCGCCTTGTCGACCAGCAGCACCTCGTGGCCGTTCTCCAGCAGCTCGCCCGCGATGGAGCGACCCACGGCGCCGGCTCCGGCGATCGCGACCCTCATGCGTGTGCCTCCTCGGGACCCTCTGCGAGAGCCTCCTCGACCTTGGCGATCTCGTCCGTACGCATCATCACGTGGACGAGGTCGCCCTCCTGCAGCACGGTCTGGGAGGTCGGCAGCATCGCCTCGCCCAGCCGGGTGAGGAAGGCCACGCGCACGCCGGTCTCCTCCTGCAGCTTGCTGACCTTGTGCCCGATCCAGGCGGCGGACGTGTGCACCTCGGCGAGCTGGACGCCGCCGCTCGGGTCGCGCCACAGCGGCTCCGCGCCCGAGGGCAGCAGCCGGCGCAGCATCTGGTCGGCGGTCCACCGCACGGTCGCGACGGTGGGGATGCCGAGCCGCTGGTAGACCTCGGCGCGCTTGGGGTCGTAGATGCGGGCCGCGACGTTCTCGACGCCGAACATCTCGCGGGCCACGCGGGCAGCGATGATGTTGGAATTGTCACCACTGCTGACTGCCGCGAAGGCGCCCGCCTCCTCGATTCCGGCCTCCCGCAGGGTGTCCTGGTCGAAGCCGACGCCGGTGACCCGGCGGCCGCCGAAACCGGCGCCCAGCCGGCGGAATGAGGTGGGGTCCTGGTCGACGACGGCGACCGTATGCCCCTGCTGTTCCAGGGTCTGCGCGAGGGCGGAGCCCACTCTTCCGCAGCCCATGATGACGATGTGCACGGCCGTCCTTCCGGCTGCCAGCGGCGCGCTGGTTCCCAGCCTCATTGCATGCTCTGGCTTAACAGGGTCTCAGACCATGGCCCAAGCTACACACGGGCGGTCACCCACGGGGCTTCTTGCGGTGCAGTCGGGGCCTCATTGCCCTGGATATGGGGTGGGGGGTTCGTCAGGCCGATTTCGAACGCTTACGATCCTCTGCGTGTCCAAACTGACCGACGTGCCCAAACGGATCCTGATCGGCAGGGCGCTACGCAGCGACCGCCTCGGAGAAACACTCCTCCCCAAGCGGATCGCCCTTCCTGTCTTCGCGTCCGACCCGCTCTCCTCGGTGGCCTACGCCCCCGGCGAGGTCCTGCTGGTCCTGTCGATCGCGGGCGTGTCGGCGTACCACTTCAGCCCCTGGATCGCGCTCGCGGTCGTCGTGCTGATGTTCACCGTGGTCGCCTCCTACCGCCAGAACGTCCACGCCTACCCGAGCGGCGGCGGTGACTACGAGGTCGCCAACACCAACCTCGGGCCCAAGGCCGGTCTCACCGTGGCCAGCGCCCTGCTCGTCGACTACGTCCTCACCGTCGCGGTGTCGATCTCTTCCGGAGTCGAGAACCTCGGCTCCGCCGTTGATTTCGTCATTGAGCACAAGGTGCTCTCCGCGACGATCATGATTTTGCTCCTCACGCTGATGAATCTGCGCGGCGTGAAGGAATCCGGGAAGCTCTTCGCCATCCCGACCTACGTTTTCGTCGGCGCCGTCTTCGTGATGATCGCCTGGGGCGCTTGGCGCGGCCTCGTCATGGGCGATTCCATGGAAGCCCCGACCGCCGGTCTGGAAATCAAGGCCGAACACCAGGGGCTGGCCGGCTTCGCGCTGGTGTTCCTGCTGCTCCGGGCCTTCTCCTCCGGATGTGCCGCACTGACCGGCGTCGAGGCCATCAGCAACGGCGTCCCCGCCTTCCGCAAGCCCAAGAGCAAGAACGCGGCCACCACCCTCGCCCTCATGGGCATCCTGGCGGTCACCATGTTCTGCGGGATCATCGGCCTGGCCATGGCCACCGACGTGAAGATGGCCGAGGCGCCCGCGACGAACCTGCTGGACAACGGCGTCCCCGTCGGTCCCGACTTCGTCCAGCACCCCGTGATCTCCCAGGTCGCCGAGGCCGTCTTCGGCAACGGCAGCTTCCTGTTCATCGTGCTCGCGACCGCCACCGCGCTCGTGCTGTTCCTGGCCGCGAACACCGCGTACAACGGCTTCCCGCTGCTCGGCTCGATCCTCGCCCAGGACCGCTACCTGCCGCGCCAGCTGCACACCCGGGGCGACCGGCTCGCGTTCTCCAACGGCATCGTGCTGCTCGCGGGCGCCGCGATCCTGCTGGTCTGGATCTACGACGCCGACTCGACCAAGCTGATCCAGCTCTACATCGTCGGCGTGTTCGTCTCCTTCACGCTGAGCCAGATCGGCATGGTCCGGCACTGGAACCGCCACCTGCGCTCCGAGCAGGACCAGGCCGCCCGCAGCCGGATGAAGCGTTCCCGCGCGATCAACACCTTCGGCGCCTTCTTCACCGGCCTGGTGCTGGTCGTCGTACTGGCCACCAAGTTCACCCACGGCGCGTGGGTCGCGCTGCTCGGCATGGTGATCTTCTACGGCACGATGACCGCGATCCGGAAGCACTACGACCGGGTGGCCGACGAGATCGCCGCCGCCGAGGGCCCCAGCGACGACAGCGTGCGCCCCTCCCGGGTCCACTCGATCGTCCTCGTCTCGAAGGTCCACAAGCCCACCCTGCGGGCCCTGGCCTTCGCCAAGCTGACGCGCTCGGACACCCTGGAGGCCGTGAGCATCAGCGTCGACGCCGCCGAGACCAAGGTGCTGCGCGAGGAGTGGGAGCGGCGCGGGATCAACGTCCCGCTGAAGATCCTCGACTCCCCGTACCGCGAGATCACCCGGCCGGTCGTGGAGTACGTGAAGGGGCTGCGCAGCGAGAACCCGCGCGACGCCGTCAGCGTGTACATCCCCGAGTACGTCGTCGGCCGCTGGTACGAGCACCTGCTGCACAACCAGAGCGCGCTGCGGCTCAAGGGCCGGCTGCTCTTCACCCCCGGCGTGATGGTCACCTCGGTGCCGTACCAGCTGGAGTCCTCGGAACTCGCGAAGCGGCGGGCGAAGAAGCGGGCCGAGTGGAACGCGCCGGGCGCGGTGCGCCGCGGGCCGGTGGACACCCCGCGGCCGCGGGACCCGGCGGGCAAGTAGCCGTACGCGGCCTCGGAGCAGGTTGGTGAACGGCCGGACGAGATCCACGTAAACTGGTGGGTCGGTCGTCCGGCCGTTCGCATTTTTGATCATTCTTAGCCTTGGAGCCTCCCCGCCATGACGGAGCAGAACGAGAAGCAGTCACTGGTCGGGGAGGAGTACGAGGTCGAGGTCGGCCCCGTCGCGCACGGCGGCCACTGCATCGCCCGTACCGCCGAGGGCCGGGTCCTGTTCGTCCGCCACACCCTGCCCGGCGAGAAGGTCGTCGCGAAGGTCACCGAGGGCGACGTGGACTCCCGCTTCCTGCGCGCCGACGCGATCACCGTGCTCGACGCCTCCAAGGACCGCGTCCCGGCCCCCTGCCCGTTCGCCGGCCCCGGCAAGTGCGGCGGCTGCGACTGGCAGCACGCCAAGCCGGGCGCCCAGCGCCGGCTCAAGGGCGAGGTCGTCGCCGAGCAGCTGAAGCGGCTCGCCGGGCTCACCCCGGAGGAGGCCGGCTGGGACGGCACCGTCATGCCGGCCGAGGGCGACAAGCTGCCGGCGGGCCAGGTCCCGCAGTGGCGCACCCGCGTCCAGTTCGCGATCGACGAGGACGGCAACGCGGGCCTGCGCAAGCACCGCTCGCACGACATCGAGCTGATCGACCACTGCATGATCGCGGCGCCGGGCGTCAGCGAGCTGGGCATCGAGAAGCAGGACTGGCCCCAGATGGCCTCGGTCGAGGCGATCGCCGCCTCCGGCTCCAACGACCGCCAGGTCGTCCTGACCCCCCGCCCGGGCGGCCGGCTCCCCCTCGTGGAGCTCGACAAGCCGGTCTCGGTCCTGCGGGTCGAGGAGAAGGACGGCGGCGTCCACCGCGTCCACGGCCGCCCCTTCGTCCGCGAGCGCGCCGACGGCCGTACGTACCGCGTCGGCATGGGCGGCTTCTGGCAGGTCCACCCGCAGGCCGCTGACACCCTGATCAAGGCCGTCATGCAGGGCCTGATGCCGCGCAAGGGCGAGATGGCCCTCGACCTCTACTGCGGCGTCGGCATCTTCGCGGGCGCCCTCGCCGAACGCCTGGGCGAGACGGGCGCGGTCCTCGGCATCGAGTCCACGAAGCGCGCCGTCGAGGACGCCCGGCACAACCTGGAGGACTTCCCCCGGGTCCGCATCGAGCAGGGCAAGGTCGAGGCGATCCTGCCCAAGACCGGCATCACGGAGTGCGACCTCGTCGTCCTCGACCCCCCGCGCGCCGGCGCCGGCAAGCAGACCGTCCGCCACATCGCCGGCCTCTCGGCCCGCCGCATCGCCTACGTCGCCTGCGACCCGGCGGCCCTGGCCCGCGACCTGGGCTACTTCAAGGACCACGGCTACAAGGTCCGCACCCTCCGCGTCTTCGACCTCTTCCCAATGACCCATCATGTCGAGTGTGTCGCGATCCTTGAACCCATTGGAAAGGGCATCTGACCTGCGGGTTAGGTCAATGTGCGTTATGGGCGCTGTGTGCGTTGTGGGCGATATCTTGACGCTGATTCGACGCTCGTGACGCACGTTTGACGCACGCGATCGGAGAATCCTGACGCTCCATCAACAATGGATGGGTGGGGGGTGCCTCCCGTGGCAGCTTGTGATCTTGCCGAGGTAGGTGCCCTTCCGGGTGCCGGGCGGTCGGCTCGGTCTGTGTTGGGATCACACTCTGGCTGGTCTCGCTGAACACACTCCGTGACATTGTCAGGGTGCCTCGCTTCAAGAAGCCGAGCCCGTGGGGGGCCATCCGTGCGGGAACGGCTGGAGATCGTCGGCGCGAGGTTCGGGAATACCCGGCAGGCAGAGCGTCCCGTTGAGTGGGTCCAGTCGCTGTACGTGGCCCGACGCCCGAGGTCCGAGCGATCCATGCCTCGGATCCGCCCGTCTCCGCACCAGTCGGCAGGTCAAGTTGTGTGGGCATTGGAGGTCGCCGATGCAGCACCATCCCATCGGCCCGGCCACAACTTGGGGCGCGACCGAGGCGGTTGCCTTCTATGTGGATTCGCACTGTTGTCCGTGGGCGGCTTCCTTCTGTGGATGTCCCGTACGCCTGTCACTCTGCTCTACATGACGTGGACGGTGTTCAAGGACATCACCTTCGACTGGGGTGCCTGGACCTTCTTCGAGGCCATGTGGATCAGCCTTTTCTGGTCTACGCGTTCCCGTGTACTGGGCCGCGCGGTGTACTGGCTCCCCGGTATCCGCCGTGTGCGGCGCCGGGCGCACGAGCGGCGTGTTGATGCGCTGCTGACCGAGCTGGAGCGGCAGGGCGTACCAGAGAGCGGCAGACCGAATAGGGGCCAGCTCGTGCAGAGGTGGCACCGGATCACCGTCGGCCGGTACGCCTCCGTTCCATTCCTGGTAGGCCCGGTCCTTGTCGTCGTCGGGCCCTTCCTGCCGCTGAGGCCGGCTCCGGACGGAACCACGGTCACGTCCTTGTGGATGTTCGCCGGTCTCGGTGCGTACGGCGCCGTGTCCATCGGCCTCATGGCTGCCGACGAACTGGCTTGCCTGGCTTCTGACGCGGCCGGTCTAGCTGCGACAAGGGCCGCCCTCTTTTTGGAGGTGCTGTTGCTGCCGAGCCGGGGGTGGGCCCAGGGCTCGGCGCTTGACACTCATGGCAAGGCCTTCCGCCGGCTGTGCCATGCTCTGCGCGCCCAAGCCAAACATTCGACACGCGAGCTGTCGTCGACCGAGCGCGAGCGGGCCAGGAGAGAGACGGAACGACTGATTGCCGTGCTCGCTCAGCACAATGAGAACTGTCTCTTCGCCGAAGGGGACGAGCGTGCAAGGGTCGTGCAAGAACTGGCGCATCTCGTCTCCGACGCTTTGCGGCACAGCAGTCATCCCCTCGAACAGCGCGGCAGCGTCGTCGTCGTGAGTGCACACCTGCTCGTCGATGCCCCCTTGCCGGGTGTCACAGCCACGGCGGCCGCAGACTTGCCGCGAAATCGGCTGATGCGCGGAGCGGGTTGGCTGGGGACGGCCCTGGCCCTCTTCCTGGGGGCGGTCGTCCTTCCGGGTGGTGGGGCCGCCACGGATGTGCTGGTGGTCGCAGGCCTGCTGAGCATCGCAATCGTCTGTCCCCCGCTGCGAGAGGTCTTGGGGCGGGCCATGGCCGGGTCTTCAGGCGCTGCGCTGCCCGGTGGAGAACCACGAACGGCGCCGGGGGCGGAGCACCCGTTGCCGCAGGACTCAGCTTCCCCGCCGTCCGCGCCACCCTGTCCCGGCTGTGCCGGTCACTCGCCCATGGCCGCGGGAGCACGGCCGGGGTGAGAAGCCCTCCGGGCTGTGAGGGAACGAGGGCCCCGAGGGCACCTCTTCCCCACCGCGCGGATACCGCCCCCTACACGTGTCCCGTCAACGAGGGTCCCAAGAAGGGACTGGGGGTGGCGTGCCAGAAGATGTCCACACTGTCCCGGGCCCGCGTGACTGCCACGAACAGCAAGGAGCGCGCTCGCTGCATCTCGTGGCGGAAGCGCACCGGATCGCTGGTGCGCAACTGGTTCACCGCATCGCGGGGGACCAAACCGTCCGAGACTCCGGCGATGATCATTCGCTGATACTCCAGCCCCTTGAACCGGAACATCGTGCCGATGTGTACTCCGCCGTCGCCGCTGGGCCCCTCAGCACGGATTTCCACCGCACGGATGCCGTGCTGCCCGAGCGTACCGGCGACCTCGGTCGCCATCTGGTTCGTCGGCACGCAGATCGCGATCTGCTCGTGGGGAATGGCCAATTCGGGACTTTCATCCCATTTCTTGATGAGCGCCGTGATGCCCTCGCGCTCCTGAGCCCAGTCGGGGTAGGGGTGCCGGGCCGGAGGTCGTCCGCTGAGCACGGAGCGGTAGCCGGCCAACGTCTCCTGGCTGCCGTCGAGGTCGTCGTACTCCGTATCGCCCAATACGTCGAGAGCGGAACGCAGGTTCTGACGCGTGGTGCGGTAGTTCAGGCTCAGCTTCGACGAGCGGCCGCGAATGCTGATGCCCAGGCTTCCCAGCGTCACTTGGTTCTTGTAGATGCGCTGGTGGGTGTCGCCCACGAGGAAGAGATCGTCGGCTTCGCGCGGGGTCATGGCACGCAGCATCTTCCAATGCGCGGGCCGCAGGTCCTGTGCCTCGTCCACGACGATGTGCCGGTACCGGTAGCGCAGCCAACCTCCTGAACCGTCCTGGAGATGGATGTTGTCAAGCCCGCCCACCTCCTCCCGCTGACGTGCGATGGAGAGGATGCGCTGTTCGCGACCGATCTCCAGCCGCGCGGCACGCTCGGCCACCTGGTCCCAGGTCTGCCGTCCGAGGCGGTCGAGCCTCTGGGTGAAGCGTTCCGCGAGCTGCCAGACCTCGGCACGCTCGCCCCGGGTGATGCTCCGGCCTCGACCGGCACGGCGGGCACGGAAGTAGTCGGCGCGGGTGGCGACGGCTTGGCCGAGGATCACCTGGGTCCATTCGTCATGCAGGAACTCGGGGTCCCAGCCGTCTTCCCCCAACTCGTCCAAGAGGGCCCGCCACTCACGGACGGCCTGGCTGTCGTCTATTGCCCGCTTGCTACTGCCGGGTTCCGCCTCCCGCACGGTGCGCAAGGCCAACTGGTCAACGTGGCTCACGTCGACTCGGGCCACGAGCTCTTCACCACCCAAGTCCAAGAGCCGGGAGCGTAGATCTGCGGCGAGGTTCTTGTTGTACGTGGTCAAGAGGACCGGCTTGTCACGACCGGGCGGCAAGCGGCGCACGAGGTGACGCACCCGGTGCAGTGCGACGATGGTCTTGCCGGTGCCCGGGCCGCCTCCGACCCGGGCCGGACCCGAGTAGCGCCGCTCCACGAGCTTGGCCTGTGTGGGGTGGAGGAAGACCTTCCAGCGCCCGAAGTCGCCACCCTCCAGCGCCTCTCGGAGGGCTTCGTCAGAAGTGGTCACTACCGTGGCCGGACGCTGGGCAGCCGCCTGAAAGTCGTCAGTGTCGACGGGCTCGGTGGCAGCGACGGGGGTCGTCACTTGATCGAGGACCTCGACGAACGACTTGCCGTCGAAGAGGGCCAGGAGGACCTCACCCGTGAGCTGGGGGGCGTACTCGATCAGCCCGAGCAGCTGGTCCACGGTGGTGAGGGCACGGATGACCGGCAGCAAAGGTTCGGCGACGCCCAGATCCGACAGCTGGACGTCGGACCAGTCGGCGAAGAGCTCCTGGGGCTTGACCGGTACTGCTGCCGCGGCAGGTGGCGGGAGACGCCGCAGGACGCTCTCTTCCACCACCTCCAGGTCGACGTACTCGATACCGCCGGTGATCTGGTTGACCCCGTAGGACAGGCGGTCGTAAAGGTCTTCGTAGTGCTTTACGGAGACGATCAGCCAGTCGTCCTCCGCGAGCTTGAGCAGCAGGGCGCGGTAGTCGTCACCGACGCGTGCCGACCACAGCTTGCTGTCACCCTTGAGCTGCTGGAGTTTGAGGGTCGTGGTGTACGGGTTCTCCTTGAACTTGTGCTGGAAGTCGAAGAAGGCGCCCTTGACCGTGCGGGGGAGTCTGAGGATCTCCTTGTCGGCCTTGTCGAGCAGGCGCAGTGTCACGCCCGAGGTGTTCATCGCCCGTGCTCCCCGTTGTCGGTGCTCTTGCGGTTCTCGTTCTGCCCGGTCAAACGGGCAAGTAGGTCGGCAGCGTCCCAGGCCGTGGCAGGGCGCGCTTCCCAGCCGGCTGCCGCGAATGCGGCGTCCCGGTCGGCGGACTCGTAGTCGGGTTCTGTGGCGTCCGGGCCGCTGGAGCGCGGTGCCAGGACCACTGCGATACGGACGGCAGGCCAGGCCAGTTCTGCCTGCCAACCTCGCTCGTCGAGCTCGTAGCCGTCCCGAGGAACGGGCACGCCCGCGTCGGCCAGCGTCCGTGCGAGGGCGACGAGCCCGGTCTCGTCCGCATCGAGATACTCCAGCACCTGCTCCCAGGCCGGATCGCGTCCCACGACCGGGGTTGCGGGCGGCTCGGAGGTGGCGGTGGTTCGTTCGTTGTCGCGGACAGCGCCGACTTCCACGGCAGCGGCCGTCGCGGAGCCGACCAGAGAAGGCTCTGCCGCCGGGGTCGCGATCCGAGTGGAAGGCAGCCATCCATCGCCACCGGTCACGGTGAGCACATCGGTGGCGAACCCGTCGAGCTGGCTTCCGGTGAGCTGCACACTGTCGCCCCCACCGTGGTCCAGGAACTGGAAGATGTTGCTCCAGTACAACCATCCCCGCCAGCGGCGTCGATGCACCTTCGTATCGGCCAAGGCAGCCGCGCTGTCGTCCAAGACCGCTAGTCCGGTCCACACGGGCGGGGTACGCCTGCCGTCCGCGGCCAGGACGAGGTGGCAGCCGGAAGCATCCGGCCCGTGGAGGAGCCGGATGGGTCCTGCAGAGCCCGTGACTGTGCTGCGTCGCAGGGCGTTCAGGATGCCGGCACCGACGTCTTCGCCGCCGAGTGCGGCGCCGCGGACGCCATCCGTTCCGATCAGCCCGGCGGCAGCGGCTTCGGCCCGTCGCTGCCAGCGCAAAGGGTCGGGCGAGCGCAGGTAGGCCAGCAGGAGCCGGGCCGGGTTGACCCACACGATGTCGGACAGCTCACCGGGGAGCCCCTTGCCGACCCGGCTGTAGTAGTCGCGCGCCCGGTTCTGCGCATCCGTTCCGTACGGCTCCCAGACCGGGTCCACCGGTCCCGCTCCCGCATAGCCGGTGTCGCGGACGCGCTCGCGCCATTCCTTGACGTCGTCGTACGTCAATTGGAAAACACGCTGCCCCTTGGCCCGCAGACCGGTCCGCTTGGTGGCGTCGTCGGCCAGCCGGTTGTGTACGGGGGTCGCGTGATAGGTGAAACCATCGAGGTACACGGCGACCCGCGGGCTCGGCGCGTCGAGGCGTTCCAGGAGTATGTCGGGCCGAGTTCCGTCCAGGGAGCGCTGCTGCGAGACACGCCAGCTCACGGTCTTGCCCTCGGTGGTTGTCAGCCTCAGGTCCAGGGCGTACGTACCCGCCGACGTGGTGTACGCGTTCGCGGATGCCTGGGACTCGGACAGTCTCGCCCAGTCCTGGAGGGTGTCGATGAACATGATCTCAAGGTCGCTCTCCGCCTGTCGCTCCAGCGGAATGTGCCGGGTCGTCTCCACGGGCGAGGTGCGCCAGCGCTCCCCGTCCGAACCCAGCAGGTCGTCCAGCATCTGCCGGACTTCGTTGCGGCTGACCTTGTCGTAGTCGGCCGCCGGAACGCGCCGCAGCAGGCACTGATGGCAGCCGTCCAGGCCCTTCTCGAGGCACCCGCAGCGCTCGATGACGTCGCGCGCCTTGAGGAGCACATCCCGGAACCCTTCGGCGGAGGCGAGCCGGTGCAGGTAGCCGGTGCCCCCGGGGAGACGGTCGTAGACCACGAGGAAGCGCCGCGGCCAGTCGGATCCGTCGGCACCCGCGTGGTCGGGCATCGTCGCCTCGGCGATGTCGATGTGGTCCGGGTCGCCCCCGTACTGCGCGGCGATCCCCGCGAACAAGGCGGCGGTGAAGGACGCCAGCCGCTCCTTGGCCCGGGCCACGGAGGCGGGAAGGAGGACGCGTACCGCCTCGGTGCTCAGTTCGTGGGCGAGGAGGAGCGGTACGTCCTGTCCGTTGCCCTGCTTCTCGCCCGCACCGGCCGCGGAAGCTCCCTTGACCCGGCGGCGGGGGCACCACAGCAGGTGGTGCGCTGCTGCCGGAAGGCTCGTGGCACCCGACTCCGTCAGCGCGTGCTGCGCCACGTCCACCACAGGACGCCCCTCTGCCGTCGCTCCTCCACAACTGGTGCAGACATAGAAGGGATTGAGCCGGACGTCCACGCCGGCCAGCGGTGCGGTACTGCTTCCTTCCTCGCGGTCGAGCCCCAGGTTGAAGGTCCGGATCTTCGCCTGGCGGGTGAAGTCCACCCCGAACACGGCCGTCTCGTGCCTCCAGGAACCTGGGGAGATCCGCTCGGGGTCGATGTCGACCGTCGTCAGTACCGCGTAGTGCCGACGGTCCCGCTCGTCGCGGTCGTCGCGGACCCGGGCGTCGTCGCGCTTGTCCCGGGCGATGACCCGCCGCGGCTGGAGCACGTACTGCACACAACCCGCATCGGCGATCTCCCGCCCACCGCAGCGGGAGCACGGACTCGTGTCGTCCTTCGCGTTGGGGGTGGTACGGGCGTACCCGCACGACGGGCAGAGCCGCCAGACCGACCATGCCCTGCGGTCGGGGGTGCCGACGTCGAGGGCGCGCACGATGTGCCGGTAGCCGTTGACGTAGAAGCTGTTGCCGGGAGCAAGCTCCGTCAGGGCCAGCTTGCGGGAGCGCTCGTAGTCGCGGGTCTCGCTGCGGTATACCTTGCCGGCCGCGTCCGCGGCGGCGGGCGCCGCTCGTACGCCCTCCTCGTCGTCCGGGGTCTCCGTCCAGTAGAGGGTCGCCTCCAGCTGGGTGGTGGTGTCGGTGAGGCTGTAGTTCGGCAGCAGACCCAGCTCCACGAGGGTGCCGTGGGCACTGGACTGGCTCAGCTCACGCAGCACGACCCCGGCGCTGCGCCGCTCGGCGATCAGCTCCCGGCGCTCGCGGTCCTGCACGGTGTCCGTCTTGACCAGGTGCTCGGCAGCCTCGTCGATCGCCGCGATCCTGCGCCGGAGCTCCTCGCGCCTCCCCGTCCAGTCCTCTTCAGCCTCCTGGAGGGCCCGGACGATCCCACCGGTGGCGTACGCCCTCAGCTCCTCCGCCGCATACGCGGAGACCCCCGCGCCGTCGGACGCGTCAGGTCCGCTGCCGTTGGGGAAGAGACCAAGAAACTCCTCGACCAGCGCGGCGCCGTGGGTCTGCGCCGCGTTCGCCAGGTCCTCGCACCAACCCGTGGTGCCGAACAGAGCCGAGGAGAGCCGGGGGACAGGAGCGAGCGTCTCGCCGTCCGAGGTACGCAGTTCACCGCGCGCCGCGAGGTCCAGTAGCCGCGCCGTGTACTGCCGCCGCAGGATCTCCACGGCGGACAGGTAGCAACCCGGAGGCAGGATCGTCCCGGCGATCATCTCGCGCGGCTCATCCAGGTAGTAGAGATCGCGGGCCCGGCGCCCGCCGAAGGCGACCACCAGGGCGTTGCCTGTCCGGCGGCCGGCCCGGCCCGCCCGCTGCACGTAGTTGGCGGGCCCGGCGGGCAGTGATCCGAGCAGGACGGCAGACAGTTCTCCGATGTCGATGCCGAGTTCCAGCGTCGGGGTGCACGACAGCACGTTGGGGTCGGTGTAGTGGGTGCCCGCCTTGAAACTGCGTTCGACGCGTTCGCGCTCCGGTCGGCTCAGCATGCCCGTGTGCTCCGCCGTGACCACCCGGAAGGTGCCGCCGGTCAGGTAGAGCCGACGGTAGTAGTCGCCGGTGTAGTCACGCTCGCGCACGGCCGAACCGAACCCGGCGGAGCTCGAACCACTGCGGGGCGTGCCGGGCTGGGGCGGCGTGAGCAGTCCCTTGCACCGGTAGCGGGGGCAGGGGTGCCCGTACCAGCGGGTGAGTCGCTCGGGCGGCAGGACCTGCTGCCAGCCGCAGTCCTCGCAGCTGACGAAGGCCTTGTTGACGACGGAGTCGTCGAGCAGCCGCACCTGGATGTGGCCGGGCTGCAGCCCGTAGATCCGGGTCTGGCGGTCGCTGGTCGTCCGTGCCGCGAGCACCCGTGCGTCGGCGAGGGCGGGGAGCAGCTTGCGCAGGTATTCCGTGGCGCCGGCCGCGTCCAGGTTCAGGCACCTGCGCGTCCAGTCCTGGTACCAGCCCAGCCGTCCGGTGATGGCGTCGAACTCGGACTTCTCCTTCTGCCCGTCCAGCAGGAACCGGGGGGGAGCGACACCTTCGGGGAAGGCGGGCATGCCGTCGGGCCTGCGTCCGGAGATGAGGTAGCGGTTCGTACCGGCTTCCTTCATCCACGTGTTGAGCCAGCGGTGGTGCACCGCACCGCGCAACCTGAGTCGCTCCAGGAGCCCGCGTACGTAGGCCAGGTAGCGCTCGGGTGTGGGCAGCCCGCCCGTGGCCAGGAGCTGGCCCGGCAGGGAGAGGTGGAGGTCGCGGGCGATGTCCGTGACCAGACCGGGCTCCTCCACGACGACCTCGGCCGCGGCGGTCCGCGTGAGCTCCAGAGTGCGCCCCATCCTGCTGCGCAGCCCGAATTCCATCACGGTGGCGAAGGCGAGGCGCTCCCCGATCAGCTTCCAGGTACGGGCATCACCGGTCCCGCGCCCTGACAGGAGCCGGTCGACTCCCGGCTCGTCGTGGAGATCGGGCGGTACGACGGCAGCCAGGGCATCCGGGTCGTCAACCGACTCCAGCACGTGACCGATGAGGTCGTTGAGCGCGGTGGGGGTTCCCGACTCGTCCAGATTGTGTGCGAGGAGGGATCGCAGTGAGAACTTGTACGAGGCATTGGCGACATAGCCGGCGCGGTGAGCCGCGTCCTGGGTGGAGTCGTTGAAGAGCAGCGTCTTGCGCTCTTCGGGAACAAGCGCGATGTCGCCGCCGGTGAACAGCTGCGTGACGGTGGCCGAGGCGAGAGCTGCCTGCGCCGTACCGAGGAACCGGATGCTGTTGTCGGTGTGGCAGGCCGGGCAGCGGTCGTCCTTGGCGTTCCGGTCGGCCGTCTTCTTGTCGAGCAGCGCGAGCGCGAACCAGGCATCGATCAGTTCGGTGGAGTCCGCGGACGTCGCCAGCCGGTACGTTCCCTGTCCGCCGTCCAGCACCACCACCGACAACGGATCGACTCCGCCGTCCGATGGCCGGGCCCCGGTCAGGGCGTCGAGTACCTGCTGACGCTCCCGCTGCGTGGCGGAGATGAAGTAGCGGATGCGCCGCTTGTCCCGGCCCACGGCGGCTCGCCAGATCTTGTCCTGCGCCATGACCAGCCGCTGGGGGTCGGTCTCGGGGGACAGTGCCGCCCAGCCGGAGCGTCCGCAGTTGCGGCAGTATACGGCGGGCAGGTGCACCTCGGCGGGGCGGACCGCCGTATCCGCCCCTGCCAGAGGCTGCGGGCGGCTCGCTGACGGCCAGCCGCCGGAGGACCCGTCAGGCTCTTCGTCGGCGAGGGGGGTGGCGTTCAGGGCGGCGCGGCGCGCGGCCGTCCGGTCGTCCTCGTACCAGCGGAACTCCGGGGACGGTCCTACGCCGCGCAGGACGCGGGTGACGGGCCGGACCCACAGGTGGGCTTCGATGTGCAGCAGCGGAAGAGGCCTGCGCTCGTCGGAGTCCGGGTTGCGTGCCGCCGACAGCAGGGCGACGAACCGGGACAGGGCCTGGAGCACGAGCTGCGGATTCTCCCGCGCGGTACGCGCCCAGGCATATCCGAACCGGGCGAGCCGGTCCCGTAGCTCCCACTCGTCCAATGGCTCCCCGCCGAGCAGTGACAGTACGCCCTGCGTGAAGTCGTGCCGCTTGAGCAGCCGCCCGAGACGGAAGGGGTCGAGGCCGGATCGGCCCAGCATCTTGGCGGCCAGGCCGTCCAGGTCCAGCAGCTCGGGCTGGGCCTCCACACCGGGACCGCCTGAGGCGGTGAGGACCTCCTGGGGTGTCGGAGGCTCGGGCAGCTCGTAGTCGACGTCGCCCGTGAACTCCTTGGCCGACATCCGCTCTTCCCCGACTACGGCGTCGGCCGGAAACGGCATCCCGAACACGCGCGCGGCGACGTCCAGGATGCCGCCGGCCTCCTTGCCGGCCGTGCCCTCCCCAAGGGTTGCCGACGTCGCGACGGGGCAGATCGCCCCGAGCGGCTTGCCGGGGCGGGAGGCGCCGGTTGCGGCGGCCAGGCGACGCAGCAGCATGGCCACGTCGGTGCCCTGGGCCCCGTCGTAGGTGTGGAACTCGTCGAGTACGACGTAGGTCAGGTCGGCGTCCTCCCACAGTGGGCGGTCCTCGCCGCGCTGGAGGAGGAGGTCGAGCATCTTGTAGTTCGTGATCAGGACATCGGGTGGCGTGACGCGCATTTCCTCGCGCCGGGTCATGACCCGGCGGAAGTCGGTGTCCGGCCGGTCACCGATGTAGAGGCCTGCAGTGACCTGAGTCAGCTCGGGCCGACTCAGGTAGTCGCCGATGCGGCCGGCCTGGTCGGTGGCAAGCGCGTTCATCGGGTACAGCAGGACCGCCTTGATGCCACGGTGGCCCTGGGCGCGCCGGCGGCGGCAGTGGTCGAGGACCGGGATGAGGAAGGACTCGGTCTTGCCGGAGCCGGTACCGGTGGTCACCAGCGTCGGCTGGGCGGGGCCGTGCAGGGTGGAGAGCCGGGTCCACGCCTTGGCCTGGTGCCGGTAGGGGGAGAAACCTGGGAACCCGGCCGTCCACTCCAATTCGCGCTGCCAGTCGTCGTCGGCAGTGTGGAAGGGGGTCCTGATCCGGAGGTAGGGGCCTCGGAAGATTCCCGTCTCGGGGTGGCCGAGGAAGCGCTCCAGCGCCCGCCGCGTGTCCTCGTCGGCGAGGGCGTACGTCGTCGTGAGGTACTGCGTCAGACTGCCGCGCAGCTGGGCGGCGGCCATGGTGGGCTTCACGGCGGTCCCCTTTGTCTTGCCTATGCCCTGATGATCAGTGCCACCGTATAAGGAAGTCCAGGCTTCAAGCTCGGCCGCCCCGGCGGCCGGGCGTTGCAGAGGAGACCTACTTGCTCCAGCTCGCCAGCTCGTCGGCAAAGTCCCGGAAGGAGCGGTTGTTGCCGCTCGGGCGCGCACTGACGTGGCCATGCTGAACAGCTGCTGCCATGATCAGCGGTGAATCGGATGTGCGGTACAGAGGTTTTCCAAGGTGCCTCTGGAGGTGTTCCTTGGGATTCGGCAGGTACGCCAGGTCCTTGCCACAGTCCTCGGGGCGCATCGTCCAGCCACTTCGCACCTTCGGGAAGGCGTCGGGGAACTGCATCAGCCACGCCTCCATCTCCACTGCGGCCAGAGCCAGGGCGGACTTACACGGAAGCCCCTTTCGCAGCTGGAGAGTCACTCTTTCCCGTACACGATCGTAGGTCTCGTCAGCCACCTGATCCAGGTCTGCGTGAATGACGACTCCAGCCAGTTCAGCCCCACAGTCCTTGGCTCTGGCCAGAGCGTTCTTGCGGATGGTTTCTACGCGAGGACTGAGCTGATCGATAGCTGCCGCGAGTTTGATCTTATCTTTGATCATTTCGACTTTTGGGCATGGGGCAGGGTGCAGGGCGCGTATCAGATGGCGGAGGGCCTCGCGGTCGTTGTCGCTCTCACCGGCGACGATGATGACCGATGAAGCCTTTCCCCGAGCACGGCTCACAGGATGCCCCCCAAGGATCCTGAGTACCAAAGGTTCCCCATCGGCTCGTACTCCGAAGCCTTGATCACTCCTCGAATGTCCCTGAGTTTGCGGGCGGGGATGACGGAAGCACCGCTCGGGCGGCGTCCGCAGGGGACGAACTCTTCGGGCTCCAGTTCATTGACAAAGATCGGCGAGTGCGTGGTGACCAAATACTGGCTTCGCTCGCTGGCCTCGCGGAGCCGCTCGGCCATCAGGCTGAGCGCGTGCGGATGGATTCCATGGTCGATCTCTTCGATGCACGTGAGGAGCGGAGGGTTTGGGTCGTGGAAGAGCGCGAGCATGCACAGGATGCGTACAGTGCCCCAGGAGGCATCTGCGAGGCGGGTGCGGCCGCGTAGCCCGTTCTCTTCCAGCTCCACCGCAGTTCGGTGGGATACGGCGTCAGGGGGCGTGACGAGGTGGATGTCCCGGATCTGCGGTACCACCTTTTGGACGTCTTCCAGGAGCAATTCCCAAGCGTCCTCGTCCTCCTTGAGCTTCCGCAGGAAGTCGGCGAGGTTGGACGCATCGCTGTTCAGGTAATCACCGGACTCACTGATACCCCAGGGCTTCCGGGCGGCCCGCACGTCGGGGTCGAACACTCGAATTCGGGCAAGATGGTGACTCAAGTCGCCGATCGCTCCGACGGATGCACTGTCGCTGGGTCGTGCCGACACCTGATCGAGTTGCAGAGCAGAGGTCATTCGTCCGACTTTGTACGGGGAGCGGCTTACGGCCTCTAGCGGGCCGTGGACCGTCAGCGAGCCACTTGCCAGGTCGACCGTGGTCCCCTCTTCCACGGGATGTTGTGTGAACCTCTCCCGTCGGTACATTCTGTGGCGGGCACGAGACGCCTCCGGAAGCCGAGGGCGAGAGACGCTCAGTTCGTACTGGTCGGGCCTTTCCGCCGAAGCGAAGTCCGACCAGATCCCCTCGACACCTACGGAGATGCGCGACACTGGTCGGCGGCCCCCGCGGAAGGCCAGGACATCGAAACCGCCTCGGTTGTCGAGTGCCGGCTCGATTCCCTGTCGTGCTACGTCGCCGAGGAACTCCAGGGCATGCAGGACGTTCGACTTGCCCGCAGCATTGGGTCCCACCATGACGTTCAGCGGCCCCAAGGGCAGCTTCGTGTCCGTCAGGGTGCGGAAGTTCCGGACCGTCAGTCCGAGTATCCGGTGGTTCACGCGTCGTGCCCAATCAGGGAGCAGCCGGGCACCGCTCGGCCGGGTCGACAGGGGTCAGGGACGGCAGACGCGCTGTCACGCGTGCCCATCACGCTGAGGTTTCGACTGCCGAGCAATACGAAGCGTACCTCTCGCGTCACGGTGCTTCCAGATGCTTGAGGGTTCCAGCCACGTGGGCCGAAAAGGCGTCATTCCGTCGAATGGCGAGGTGACGGACCCTGAAGGAGAGGGATAAGGGCACGGGCTGAGCCAAGGGGGAGCCGCCATGTCCGGACCGCTGTATGTTCCCGTCCTGTCGGCGAGACGCCATGCCACAGCGGCTTACCGGAATCTAAGCCCTGCCGTTCAGAGCGACGTAATCCCGCTCTGGAACCTTCCGCCGCGTCATGGGACTGCATCCGACGTGCTCGCCGCCTTCATGCGGCGGGAAGCCCGTGACGTCAGCAAAGCACAGCGCCATCATCCGGCCTGGATCGACCTCCCGTTCGCCGATGAGACCCAGCTGAGGCTGTTCGCCCCGGTGTTGCGGGATCTGGGGAAAACGAGTGTGCTGCGGCCGGTCACCGGCCCGGGCCGGCCCGAGCATCAGCAAGCCGTGGCCTTGGAGGTCGCACGCCGCAGCGCGAGCGGAGTCGGGATACGTGTCGCCCTGCCGGGCGAGTGGGACGAAGGCCGCACCCAACCCGTTCGGGAACTTCTCGCGCGCCTGGACCCGGCCGACGAGGCGGATCTCCTGCTCGATCTGGGTGCCGTACGCGGTGACCGTCCTGATGCAGGGAAGGAGGCGCTGCGTGCGCTCGACGCGCTGATTCCCCTGACACCCTGGCGGACGTCCGCGGTCTTGGGCGGCGGGTTCCCCGAAGTGACCGCTCAGATGCTGGAGCAGGGGCTGCACGCGGAGCCACGCACGGACTGGCACACCTGGCAGGAGCTGGCCGAGAGCAGTCGGAGCCACACACCGTTGCTCAGCTACGGCGACTACGGCATCCAGCCCGCCCGGGCCATCGGCCGCGAGCCGGCGTCCGGCAAGGGAGGTCCGGCTTGGGGCGTCCTGCGCTACACCACCGCCGAGTCGTTCGTCCTCGGCAAGGTGCTGGGGCGCGGCGAGGACCGGATCGCCGTCAACCGGGCGGCTGCCCGGCAGTTCCTGGAACTGCCGGACTTCCGGGGTCCGGCCGCCAGCGCGGGCGAGAGCTGGCTACGGGACTGCGCGCACGGCCACGGCCCGACTGGTACGGGGAACGCTTCGGACTGGCTCCGCGTCGGCAACATCCAGCACATGACCTACGTCGTGCGCAGCCTGCGTCCCCAGCCCGGATCCATACCACCGACCGGTCCGCTCAGCTGAACAGCGGTGCCAGCACGGCCTCACCCGCCAGGATCCGCCACGCAGGCACCCGGACCGTCCGTGCCACCGGCCCGGTCTTCGCACCACCGCCACCGGAGGGGAGCCCCGTCAGCAGGTCGGCGCGGGCGTGCGTCAGCCGCAGGTGCCGTGCCCGATCCTGGCCGGCCCGCGGGCCGGCATCGATCAGTACCGCGGTGTTGGCCCCGTCCACGGTGAACAGCAGGTCCACGGTATGTCCGCCGACCACCGCCGCGCGTTCCAGATCGGTGATCCCGATGGTCCCCAGGTAGTCCTGGAGCCGGTCGGCCAGCTCCTCGCGGAATCCCGAGGCCGTCGCAGCTCCGAGGCCGACCGGGTCCTGGCCCGCGTAGGCCCCGCCGCGCAACACTGCCGACCGCTCCGCGAGCAGCGCGGGGAGTCCCGCCTGCTCCTGCCAGAAGGCGTGGCTGCCCACCGTGATGAGCTGCGACTTCGCCCGGGTGACAGCGACGTTCCACAGGTTGACCTGGCTCGCCACCCAGTGCGTCGTG
Source organism: Streptomyces goshikiensis (assembly GCF_014650555.1). Lineage (GTDB taxonomy): Bacteria > Actinomycetota > Actinomycetes > Streptomycetales > Streptomycetaceae > Streptomyces > Streptomyces goshikiensis. The sequence goes on from NZ_BMVE01000002.1 coordinate 171,216, forward strand.
CGCGGCGGGGTGTTGCCCGTGGCCACCGGGCTCAGGACCATGACGTCGCGCTGCCCTCCCTGGAAGGCGTGCACCGTGCCGACCCGAACCCGTTCGTCGTCCGCCCAGAAGCGGGCGAGGGCCTCCTTCTGCGCCCGGAAGGGTGTCACCACCCCGACGGTCGCGTCCTCGGGCAGCCGCAGCAGCAGCTCGTCCACCGTCCCCCGTACCGCCTGCGCCTCCGCGGCGTTGCGCCAGGACCGGTCACCGCTGCCCCGCGCGGACTCGCCGTGCGCCACGTCCACCCAGCCCAGTACCGGCACCGGATCCGCCGTACCGAACGGATCCGCGGCCGGCACCTGCCTGCGGACATCGGTCAGGACCTGCAACTGACCTGCGTAGCAGTAGCCGTTGACGATGTCCGCGATCGCCGGATGGCAGCGGTAGTGCTCGTCGAGCAGCAGGGCCGCCTCTCCGTGCTGCGCGGCCGCGTGGTAAGAGGCGTACACGTGGTAGGCGAGCCGGTGGTCCTCCAGCTGCGCCGCGCTCAGCCCGGTCCGCACCCGTGCCTGCCGTTCCTGCTCTGCGGTGATGCCGGGAATGTGGCCGAGCTGCATGGGGTCGCCGATGATCAGCGCCCGCTTGGCCCGGAACAGCAGGGGCAGGACCGCGGGGATCGAGCACTGGCTCGCCTCGTCGATCACCACCAGGTCGAAGAGCTTGGGGGCGAGCTCCAGCTGGCGTACCGAGTGCGTACTGATGGCCCACCCCTTGAGGTGCGCCATGAGGTTGCGCTGGCTCTTCTGGAACCCCGAATTCCGGCGCAGCGCCTGGAGCCGCTGACCCATGAGCGCGTTGCCTCGGATCATGGCCTCGGCCGCCAGGGCGCGGGCGAGCTCACCCGACGCCTCCGACAGTCCGGCGGCGCTCTCCAGCCGTACCCGCTTCAGCTCGTCCTCGTCCTGGCCGAGGAGTACGGGTACGAGTGTGCGCAGCGCGCCTTCCACACGCACGGCCTCGGCGAGCGCGATGAGGAGCTCGGGCGGAGCCGGCCGAGTCGCGGCCCAGGACGGCCACGGGGCGGCCGGAGCCGCACCGGCTGCGGCGACCAACGCGGACAGGGCCCGCCCTCTGCGCCACCGGCCGAGGGCGAACCATCCGGCGCCGGCCGCCTTCCGGGCCCGCTCCTCCCAGCGGGAGAGCGAGTCTGCCTCGCCGTCCGCCCACGCTGCCTCCAGCAGCTCCACCGGCAGTTCGAGCGCCTCCGCCTGACGGGCCCGCTCCCGGAGCAGCTCCAGCAGGCGCATCTCGTCATCCACCAGCCGCGCCGCCTCCGAACGGTGCGCGGCCGACCGCGCGTGCCGGTTGCGCAGGTCACCGGCGACGGTCGCCGCACTACGGCCCGGGGCTTGGACGGGCTGGGCGAGCAGCGCCTCCAGCTTCGCTGCCTCGCGGACCCGAGCGGGCACACTTCCCGTGCGCATGAGCAGACCGGGAGAGATCTCGTCGCAGCGCTCGGCCACCACGTTGACGGCCTTGTTGTTCGTGGACGCCACGAGCACGGTCTGGCCGGCGGCGACGGCGGTCGTGACCACGGCGGTCACGACCTCGCTCTTGCCGGTACCGGGCGGACCGGTGGCCACGGTCAGCGGCCGGGTCATCGCCGACCGGATCACCAGCTCCTGGCTCTCGTTGCACGGCCCCGGGGCGACGACGAACGGCGCTTCGCCGACCGGGTCCTCGTCGCCCTGGTCCGTTCCGCCGGTCAGGAGCGCCGCCAGCGCGGTGCCGGGGATCTGGCCGGTGCGGGCGGACATCTGGAGCAGGTTGTCCACGAGGCCCTCGCTCGCGACCCGCTCCAGCCCCGAGGGCGCGAGGAGGACGGCGGCGTTGTGGGCTCCCGGCCGCAGCGAGTCCATCACGGAGCGGTCGCTGAGCGCGGACAGGTCGAGGGGCTCCAGTTCGGGAATGCCGAGCTCCGTCAGGAGTTCCCGTACGGCCCGCACCATCTGCGTGCCGTTGCCCTCCTGCTAGGTCGGCTGCCAGCGGGCTAGGAGGTCGGCGGCGTCGTCGTCCGCCAGGAGTTCCGTGACCAGCCCGGTGTGCAGGGAAGGGACACCGTTCGGGCGCAGCCTGTCGCGGCCTTCCTCGTCGGGGGCCAGCTCCATCGACTGGATCAGCAGCGGCGCGATCCGTACGGCGGCGCGGCGCCGCCCGTCTCCGCCCCGCTCGGGGAGGGTGATCGCCGGATAGCCGTACCAGTACTCCTGTAGCCCGACCCCGTCCGCCTGGGTGCCCCCGCTCTTCGCCTTCGGCAGCTGAGGAGGGGCGGGGAGGGTGGGCCCGAGTCCCGACTGGATGCTCTCGGACCCCTGGCTGAGCAGGAAGTACGCCTTGCCGCGTCCGCTGTCGCGATCGGGCAGCATACCGGAGGCCGCCTGCGCACTCAGGCAGTGCACGTAGTAGCGCAATAGCTGCTGCGAGTCGATCCCGTCCCGGGCGTCGAGTTCGGCCAGCGCCCGCGCCTTCAGCAGGGCGGCGGGCTGGGCTGCGCCGGCGGCGTCGCGGGGAGGAGCGGGGAGGTTGATGGAGCGAGCCACGGACCGTGCCAGGGGCAGGGAGTGCATCGCCCGGATCGTGGACTTGGTCGGCCGCTGCTCCTGGGGTACGCCGCTGCGCACCATCTGCGCGGTCAGGTACTCGAAGAGGTCGTCCGGGGTGATCCAGCCGCTGTCCTTGATCCGCCCGCTGCGAAGCCCCTCGACAATCTCGCCGGTGAACCGGGAGGTGCCGAGGGTGGACCCGGCCGGAGCCATCGCCGAGGCGGCCTGGAGGGCGTCGGAGGCGGTGATGAAGTACACGCCCGTCGGGTGCAGCAGGGTGCTGGGTGCGGGCCGGGCGTTCGTGTCGCCGGCGCCCTTGGAGGTCCAGCCCTGCACGACCGAACCGCTGGAGCAGCAGTCGAGCAGGACGACCTTCGAGGAGGCCCGGCAGGACTTGAGCATGCGCTCCAGGGACTCGGCGGCCACCGCGGTGCCCGGCAGGTCGTCCGGGTCGGTGTCCCGGGTGAGGAAGTACAACTGGCCGTCGGTTTCGCAGAACTCCCCGTGACCGCTGAAGTAGAGGAGGGCGGTCTCGCTGGGCTGCCGCTCTTCCAGATAGGTCTCGATAGCGTGCAGCATCTCGGCGCGGGTCGGCTCGGGGACCATCGCGCAGTCGTTGTACATGCCGATCTCGGTGCTCTCCAGTACCGCCTGCATGTAGTGCAGGTCGGCCCGGACGGCGGGGAGGTCGTGGTAGCGCTCGCTTTCGTACGTGGATACGCCGATGAGCATGGCGTACCGGTCGTTGTCACTCACGCCGCGCCCGGTCCGTCCTCGTGGCCGCCGCCCTCGGTGCCACCGGCGAGGAACCGCTGGATCTGCTCGTCGTCGGCGCGGGCCTGCCTGCCGGAAATGCTCAGCGTGGCCCCGTCAGGCCGGGTGACGATGATGGTCCGCTGCGGTACGCGGGCCAGCCAGATCTGGATACCGGCGGCGACCATGGAACCGCCGCCGAACACCAGGCCGATCAGGTCGGTGACGGGGCCGCCCTTGTCGGTGCCCTGGGCGGCGGTCTGCGGGCGGGGGACGTCGAGCGCGGCCTGCGGATCGGTGTCCGCGATCTCGGCGAGTAGCTCGCGTACCTCGCGCCGGGCGCGCAGTGGGTCCTCGTCGACGATGGAGATGCGGAAGCCGGCCGGGCCTGAGTGGATGGCGCTCACGTTCTCTGTCCCCCTGGATTCTCCGTGCGGTGTACACACGGACCGACGATCCTATCGCTGATGGCCGACGCCAGCCCTGTGGGTAGCCGGAAGCCGCTGGTCAATGGCGTGAAACGGATAGCTCCGCCCATACGGTCTTACCGGGTGCGTCGGTGCGCGGCGACACCGCCCAACGGTTCGCCAGCCGGGCCACGACGAGCAGTCCGCGGCCCGACTCGGCGTCACCGGGCGTTGAGTGGTGGGTGAGGAGGGGGACGCGCTCGGTGCGGGTGTCGGAGACCTCGATGAGCAGGGTGCCGGCGGAGCCGGTCAGCCGGAGGTGGAAGTCCGTCCCGGGTACGTGGCCATGGCGGATGGCGTTGGCGGTGAGCTCGGCGGTGATGAGGGTCAGGGTCTGGTTGGCGGGGGAGGCGTACGGGTGCCCCCAGGTGTCGAGCCGGTGGGATATGAGCCGCCGGGCGAGGCGGGCGCCGCGGGGCGAGGAGGTGAAGCGCATCGACAACTCGTGACCTTCGGCCGGGTCTGAGGCCAGGGCGGGGGAAGTTTCGCTGTTCATGCGGTACACGCTTCCGCCGGGCCCCTACCGTGGACAGAGACGGCGCGCTTACGGGCGGTAGCGGTAGGCGGCAGGTCTGCGCGTGTAGGCGGGGCGGAGCGTGACGGGTGACGCGGAGCGGCGTTCGCCAGTGGAGGTGATGCCGGGCATGAGAGAACCGACGCAATCGGCCGACGAGGAAGCGGGACCCGACCCTGACTCGGGGATGCTGCGGGTCTTCGGCCGCCAGCTCAAACGCTTCCGGCTACGGGCCGGCATGGAACGCCCTTAGTTCGGCGCCCGGTTGGGCTACTCGGTCTCGACGATCGCCGCGTACGAGCAGGGTCGGCGGGTCCCGCCCCCGGAGGCCATCGACCAGGCGGACGAGGTGCTGGACGCGGGCGGCGTCCTGATGGAGATGAAGGAGGAGGTCGCGCGGGCACAGTTCCCGGCGTTCTTCCGGGGCGCGGCGAAGCTGGAGGCGGAGGCGGTCGAACTGCATGCCTATGACGCGCACGTGGTGAAGGGGCTGATGCAGACCGAGGACTATGCCCGTGCGGTGTTCCGGATGTGGCGCCCCCTGCTGGACGACGAGACCATCGAGCAACGGATCGCAGCTCGTTTGGCCCGGCAAGAGATCTTCACCAGGCGTCCGCACCCGCACCTGAGCTTCGTCATCGAAGAGGCGGCGCTTCGCAAGCGCCTCGGCGGCACGTCGGTCTGGAGAGGTCAGCTGGAACAGATCCTGCTGATCGGCCAGGCACGCCACGTGGGTGTTCAGGTGATGCCGCTAGATCGCGAAGAGCACGCGGGACTTGCCGGCCCCTTCACCTTGATGGAGATGAAGGATGGTCGGAGGATTGCCTACACGGAGGTGCAGAGCGACAGCCGTTTGCACACCGAGCGGGGCAGGGTCCGTGAGCTGGAAGCCACCTATGGCACCCTGCGGGCTCAGGCTCTCACCCCGCGGGAGTCGCAGGCACTGATCGAGAAGTTGCTGGGAGAGTCATGATCGTGAAGCAGTCGAGGCATGAGACCGACGTACTTGCCTGGTTCAAGAGCAGCTACAGCGCCGGAGACGGCGGGGATTGCGTCGAGGTTGCCGTGGAGTGGCGGAAGTCGAGCCACAGCACTGGTTCCGGGGGTGAGTGCCTTGAGGTGGCCGCATGCCCCCAGGCCATCCACGTGCGCGACTCCAAGGACGCGAACCGTCCGGGCATCACGCTCGGAGCATTCGCGTGGACCGCATTCGTGGGCTTCGCGACCCGGTAGACACGCTCAAAGCGGTCAAGGGGCTGCCTCGGACTCGTCAGGGTCCGAGGCAGCCCCGCTCTAGTAGCTAGGCCGACTCTCGCTCCCAGCTCATGCCTCTGCCGATTTGAGAGACGGAGGCACCCAACGGCCACCAGCGATCTCCGCGTCCAGCCGCGCTTGGAAATGTGCATGCGCCGCCCGCATCTCGGCCTCTCGGTCGGCCTTGTAGAAGGGCGCGGTGTAGCCAGCGGGGGGGAGGACGTTGGCGGGGTCCTCTAGGTGGGCGAGTAGGTCGAGGTAGTCCTGCTTGATCTGGCCGTGGCCGAATGTATTGAAGTCGGCTGCGACCTTGCGGCCGTTGACGTCGAAGTAGGTCGCAGACTCGTAGTCGTAAAGCTGAGGGAAGCGAGACCTGAAAATTGCCACAAGCTGGTCCGAAGTGATGCCAAGCCAAACTGCGACCAGCGCGTCGAGCTCTACAAGGGCAGCTCGCCGTTCATGTTCTGTACGAAGAGAGGTCGTGGGTTCCCAGGTCGGCGTGAGATTCGCGGTGAGGGGTTGCAGATTGGGCCAATGAGGGTTGGCCCAATCTTCGTATCCCGCCCATTGTGGGTCGAATAGTTCCGTCCAGAGAGGGGAGTAGTGGACGGTGAGTGCGTTCAAGCGGAGGGTGCGGAGGAGCAGGGCGGAGGCGAGCGGATGCTCTGGGTCTGGGGCTGGCATCTTGCGGGCTTCGCTGGTCTGGAGGTCGGGGCGGGCTGTGATCCGCAGCAAGTAGTCCAGCGGGAGCGCCGCCCAGAATCCCGCATTGAGCGCGGTTAGTCGACTGCTTGCAAACGCCATGGATTGCACTGTGTGGACATGGGCAGGACCAGGAGGCATTAGGGCAGCCTGCAGGCTACGGCTGGTGTTGAAGGGGATCATCCGCCGCCAGACGAGCCGGAAAAAAGAAGTAGATGGGCTACCCAGCCAGGAGTCCTGAGCTGTCAGGTACGTCCCTGGGTCGGTGCGCCTCACGTAGTTCGTGACTGGGACGTGACTCTCTGACAGCTCCATAGGCGAGAGTGACTCCCAATGCCGCTGGTTCCGGCAGGGGATAAGTGGCTGCTTTGAGAAGGGGTTCGCGCATGAGAAGTGTGGACCTTGCAGGATGACATCTGTGAGTTCAGAGACGGCATGGTTTCCCCAGCTGATAAGGCCGTCTTTCTTGGAGCTTGCTTCGTCGTATCCGGTCGTAATCAACGGGCAGTAATGGTCAAGGCTGTTGCGGTGGGAAGCAAGCGCCTCAATCGCGCCCTGCTCGCTGATAAGCACCGGATATAGCAAAGGGGTCTGAGTAGCACCCCCGGCGGCACTCGTCAGGGTGTGCCAACTGGTCAGCAAGGCCGCGTCTACGTGCACTACCCGCTCGCGGTGCGGCCTGGTGTCCCAGGCGCCGTTGTGTTTGATCCCTGGCGTTGGGCCGTGCCCATCGTGCATCATCGATCCGGTGAGTACATCTGCACCGCGGAGCTGGCTGACGTGCAGAAAATCGGGATCTCGTGACGTGCCGTAGATGTGTAGGGCGAATTCTTGAGAACGGGAGAGGTCTTCGAACGCCCAATTTGCTGAGTTAACGAAGTGTCCGTGCACCCTGAGATGTCGATATGCGGACGCTCTGATGGCGCCCTCGTGTACACCGCCAAAATGTGTGTCGGGGTGGATCATTCCTGCGCTGCCGTGTGGTGCCAGATGCTGCCATACCTGTGCCATGAAGCCTCGGTAGAGATCACCCTTTGTCCCCACTAGGAGTGGGTAGACGGCCGGGCTGCTTAGGGTGGCAACGACCCCGGTGTTCACTGCCAACTCGCCTAGGAAATAGCTGAGGTTGCTGGTATTCGACTCGAGTGGTTCCTGTCTGCGGAGTCGCCACTCGACTGCGCTCGGCTTCTCAACCAGCATGAACCAGGGTTCTAGCTCTGCTAGGACTTGGCCCTCATGCCATTGGGGCTTTACCCAGGGCGGATTTCCCACCTGAAGGTCGAACCCACCCTGCTCCCCGAAGACCTGGGCGAATTCCAGCTCCCAATGGAAGAAGCCCTGCCGACCTGCCACGTCACTAGCAACGGCCACCCACGGGAACCGGTTTTCCAACCAGTACGAGCGGTCCATGCCCATCCAGTCAGGCAGTTCGTCCTCGTATTGCTCCAGTGCGTCAAGTGAGTCGAAGGACGAGACCAGTGACTCCGTCGGGACGTCGTGTGTGCCGAGCAGTGCCTCCGCGAAGTCCAGCCAGTCGTAGAGGTCCGCTAGCGGGATGACATCGCGGCGTTGCTCAGCGAATGCTTGCTCAGCCTTGCGGGTGCCCTTCCGGCGCTTGTTGATGTCGCCGCGCTTGACCTCCTTGATCGTGACGTTTCCGAGGAGGTCGAGCTCCTCGTACCTACGGATCACCTCGCTTGCGTCGGTGGCCTCGGGACCTGGATCGGCGACGTCCTCCGCCTGTGCGTACCGTCCGTCCGACCCGTTAAGGAGCCGCGTCTCCTGTACTGGCCAGAACCACAGTGCGCACCACGCGTCCATGACCTTCTTCAGTCGCCAGTACGGGGTGTCCACTGCATGTAGGTCCGCAAGCACCTTTTCTCTGGGCACTGCTTCCTTCGGGGAGCGGAGCCATTCCTCCTCCGTCTCCCACACGTCGACGCGCCGCGAGATCTCCCGCTCGGAGATCGTCAGCCGCTGCACGACCAAGTCCCACAGGTACTCGGCCCGTCGGGCCAGGCCCTGGAGGCGGGCGGTTTGCTTCGGGTTCGGGGACTTCGTGATCGCCTTGCGCCAGGCAGCCAGAGCCTTCGCCTGCTCTGGCGCCAGGGCCTTCGCCTCCTTCTCGGCGGCGACCGCGCCCCACTCCTTCGCCGGGAGGAGGAAGTGGTGGACGGAGCCTTCCGGAAGCGGGATGCCCGACTGCGCATCTGTCAGCGGGTAGCGCTCCGGTGTGGCGCCCAGCCAGCCGCCCTTCGCCAGGCGCTCGGGCCCGTACACCTCACGCCGGCCGCCGATCAGGGAGTTGCCGCGGCGGAGGTGCAGGCCGAACCAGGGGGCTTCCATGCCCGGGTGCATGGTGTTGAGCCACAGGGAGACCTCGGCGAGCTCCACCGCGGTCTCGTTGAGGTCCACGCCGTACGAGTTGTGCAGGGCGATGTACGCCTTGGCCTTCTGGAACTCGACCGCGTACTGCTCCGTGTCGATGTATCGATTCAATTCCTGCTGCCTGCGGCGCAGGTACTCCGCCGCGACCTGGTTGATCGCCTCGTTCAGGAACGCGCCCGAGCCGAGGGCCGGTTCGCAGATCTTCCAGTCGAGCAGCTCCCGCGCCTCGGTGGTCGTGCCGTCCTGGTCCAGGCGGTGCTGGAGCGCGAGCTGCACGGTGACCTTCGTCAGCGACTCCGGGGTGTAGTACGAGGCCGAGGTCTGGCGGTCGCGGCCCGAGAGGCGGTACACGAACGAGCCCGGGGCGTACCGGACCCGCAGTTCCTCGCCGGTGTTCCTGTCCGGTCGCTTGACGAAGACCGCGTCCTCGTACTCGGGAGTCTTCGACTTCGGGACCAGCCAGGAGCCGTCCTTCGGGTCTCCGGCCTTGGCGACCTCGTACAGCTCTTCGCCGGCGATGAAGCCGCTGTAGGACATCAGGCCCTCGTACACCGCGCCCAACTGGTTGATGCCCAGCTGCGCGTACGAGATGAAGCCGCCGCGCTCGCCCTTCTTGCCCTTCGTGAGCATGAGCTTATGCAGGACCTCGTAGAGGGTGGCGTTGCGCAGGCGGGTGTCCAGGTAGCGGACCGCCTCGCCCCGGGCCAGGGCCTCGTCCGCGTCGTGGCGCGGGTCGCGGACGGTGTCCGCGCCGATCAGGCGGATCGACTCCCGCTCGAACAGCTTCGAGTGCAGGGGCTCGAAGCGCAGGCCCAGGTCCTCGCTGGTCTTCGCGTCGAGCGCCTCGGCCGCCGCTCCGTGGGTGCGGCGCGAGCGGTAGCCGTCCTGGACCTTGCGGAAGAGCAGGTCGAGCGACTCGTAGAGGTAGAACCCCTTGCGGGACTTCTCGTCGATGAGGTCCCGCTCCGCCACGAGGTCGCCGAGCCGGCCGAGGCCGTATCCCAGCTGGTACTCGGGATAGTCGGACGGCAGGATGCCCAGCTCCGGGCGGGCCTCCGCGTACAGGAGGAACAGGATGCGGTAGAGGTAGCGGAGGGATTCTCGGGTCAGTTGCTTGCCGAGGTCGGGGAGTTCGCCGATGTCCTCCGGGCGGACGCCCTGCTCGTACAGGCGCTCCAGCACCTCGTTGGCGATCAGTTCGACGCTCGTGCGCAGGCCGTCGCGCAGTTCGCTGGAGACACCCACAGCGTGCTTCGTGGACTTGCCGACCAGCTCGGCGAGGGGGTTCTCGCCGCCTTCCTCCGGCGTGCGCAGTGAGTCCGCTCCGAACAGGGCCGCTACCGTGTCGAGTTCACCGCCCGCCCGGCTGTCGTTGCGCTGGAGGGCGATGTCGAGGGAGACGGCCAGGTAGCGGCCCTCACCCCAGACGACGCGGTCGGCCAGGACGATGACGCCGCCGACGAGGAGGAGGACGTAGCGCGGGGCGTCCTCGCAGGCGAAGAGGAACGAGGCCAGCTTCGAGCCTGTCGCCAGGGTGTGGGAGCCGTCGAGGGTCACCGGTTCCAGGAGCCGGCCGGGGCCGTCGGGGTCCAGGGCTGCGTCCGGTTCGGCCGCCCAGCCGCAGTCGACCGCGATTAGGCCCTTCTCGGCGTGCGAGACCTGGATCTCGTAGGTCTGGCCTGCTCGCTCCACCGTGAGGGCGCGCGGCTTGGCGTCGTAGCCGAGGGAGCGCAGGACGTCGGAGTTGAGGGCCTGGACGCGCTCTCGCCAGGCGGGCGAGCCGTACGTAGCCGAGTTGTCCTCGGTGTCGGGGGTGGAGGCGGAGCCGTCGGCGTCTTCCGGGAGGGCGAAGAAGGCCCGGGCGCGGAAGTAGTCACGGCGCAGGGACCGCAGTCCCGCGCGCGGGGTGACGGGGAGCGCCACGCCCTTCGGTTCGCGGACCGGGTCCAGGTCGTCGGTGGTCGCGTCCCCGGGTGCGTCCGCCGGGGGCTTGGCGGCTTCCTCCCGTTCCTTCCAGGTCTGGAGCAGGCCCGACTTGAGGTCCTTGGGCAGGACCTCGGCGAGATAGTGGGCGGAGAAGTAGTCGCCGCGGTTGACGAGGGAGTCGTACGTCATGACAGGGCTCTTCTCACAGTGCGGCGGGCGCGGCGGGCAGGGACGCGGGCGCGGCGGGTGGCGCGTCCGGGTCGGGGAGCAGGACCGCGAGGACGCGCAGCATCGGGCCCTGCCCGGTCGTCAGCAGGTCGTCGGCGAGGTCGGCTAGCCGCTTCTTGGTGTGTTCCCCGGAGAGGGTGGGCTGCTCCCAGTGGCCGAGCCGCTCCTTGTACTGCCTGATCGACTCGCGCAGCGGCAGGTCCCAGGCGTCGCGGTGCTCCTCCATGAAGGATTCGGCCGCGGTCAGCACCTCGGGGATGGCGGCCTTCAACGGCCCTGGGTCGCGGTAGCGGAGCTTGTTCGCCATGGTCGGGACGACTCCGGCGCGGCGCAGCAGGGACACCATGTCCGCGTCCACGGTTCCGCTCCTCGTCACTCCCATCCACTTCACGACGGTGGGCCTGCCGAGGCTGTTCGAGTACACGCCCTGGACAAGGAACGTGGGCTCCGCGACACCTGCTGTGATCATCGGAGCTTCCTGGCGGCCGAGCCGGACCAGCACCTTGTCGGTCAGCCACTCGACCACCGGGTGGAGGTCGGTGAGCAGCGAGATCTCCGGCCAGCTCGACGTGGAGTCCGCCTCGCGGGCCCGCTGGAGGGAGTGCTGGGCGAGGCGCCGGTTGAAGGTGACGAGCAGGCGCTCGCGCAGTCCCTGTTCCCGGAGGTAGTCCACGGGAAGTGCCTTGAGCCGGTGGAGCAGGTCGGTGGGCGGACGGAAGGACAGCAGCCCCGACTGCTCGTCGCGGTCGAGGTCCAGCCGTTCGCGGGCGTCAGGGAACACCTCGCGCAATGCTTCGTCGAGGAAGTGCGCGGTCGAGTCGAAGAGGCGGGGGAGTACGGCGCCGCCTGTGACTGCCCCACCGCCTCGGATCTCCGCTGCGGAACGGGTGGCAGACTCCTGCGAGGAGTCCTCCGTGGTGTCGGCCTCGGCTTCCGAGGGCTCCTCGCCGACCGAGCCGAAGAAGTCCGCGAGGAAGTCGTCCATCACGGCCGCGTCCGTTTCGGCGCCGGACCGTGCGGAATCCAGGGACTCGTCCACGGTCTTGCCGCGCAGCAGGTCCTGGACGAGGGACTTCTCCTCGGCCTCCGCGCGGTACAGGCCGGTGACGGCCTCGGCGGTGCCGAGGGAGCGGTGCGCCTGGTCCTCGCGGTCCAGGAGGCGTTCCGCGACCAGGGTGTCGTCCTTGGCGCCTTCCACCGTGCTGGTCAGGATCAGCGCGCGGAACTGGGGCTGGTGGGCCTGCCCGTAGCGGTCGATACGGCCGTTGCGCTGCTCGATGCGGATCAGCGACCAGGGGACGTCGTAGTGCACGAGCTGATGGCACTGGCGGTGCAGGTTGACGCCCTCGGAGGCCACGTCGCCGGTCAGCAGGATGCGTACGGGAGCACCGGCGAGCCCGAACTCCTCCACGACGGCCATCTGCTGTTCGTCGGAGAGGCCGCCGTGCATGACACGGGTGGAGGCGCTCGCGGAACGGCCCCGGAAACCGAGGGCGGCGGGCAGGATGGTGGAGAGCCATTCCAGGGTCTGGACGCGCTCGGAGAAGACGACGACGCGGGTGTCGGCGGAGGGGCCGACACCAATGCCCTTCAACTGCTCCACGAGCGCGCCGAACTTCGCCGAATCCGCCTCGGTGAGGTCGGCGGCCAGCTCCGCCAGGCGGTGCAGGGCGGAGAGTTCCGCCGCGGTGCTCCGCGGGTCGTCCTTCTTCTCCAGAGTCTTGATACGGGCGGAGACCGTGGCCTTCAGCGCCGCGTGGGAGGACAGGAAGGACTTCAGGAGGGTGTACGGGAAGAGCGGCACCGCGCTCACGGAAGCGCCGCCGTCGGTCGGCAGCCAGGAGGCGGCGAGCTCCTCGAAGATCTTCTCCTCGGCGGGGGTGGCCGCACAGTGCACCGCCTCGGAGGGGCCGCGGTCCGCCCACTGGCCCTTCATCTGCTCGCGGACCTCGGTGCTGACCTTCGTCCGACGGATGAAGAGGTGCTCGATGTCCTCGGCCCGGTAGTTCTCCGGGTCGCGGATCGCCGCCGGGTCCAGCAGGCCGATGAGCTCGGCGAACGACTTGGCGTCGCCGTTGTGCGGGGTCGCCGAGGCAAGGATCAGGGCGTCCGTGCGCGGGGCCAGGGTCTGGGCGAGCTGGTTGCGGAGCGAGCCGCGGTTGATCAGGTTGTGGGACTCGTCGATGACGACCGCGTCCCAGCGGATCTGCTCCAGGTGGTGGCGGTACTGGTCGGTGTTCTTGAGGGTGTCGATGGAGACGATCACACGCTTGAAGTAGGTGAACGGGTTGCGGCCTGCCGGGATCTCCCGCTGGATCCGTTCGATGCCGACCGAGTCCAGCCGTACGAGGGGGATCGAGAACCTGGTCCACAGTTCGTGCTGGAACTGCTCCAGCACGTGCTGCGGGGTGACGACGAGAATCCGCTCACCGCGACCGCGACGGATCAGCTCGGCGAGGGTGAGGCCGATCTCCAGGGTCTTGCCCAGCCCCACCACATCCGCGATGAGCAGACGAGGGCGCAGGTTGGCGCCGGAGAGGGCGAGCTCGGCCGGGCGGCGCTGGTAGGGCAGCGGATCCATCAGGAACGAGTCCGCGAGGGCCAGCCGGCGCTCCGACTGGGGCAGCGCCGTGCGGCGCAGGACGGCTTCCAGGAAGAGACGGGAACGGCGGTAGTTCGGGGAGTCGTCCGCGATCAGCCGGGTGTCCCGGGGGTCGATCAGTTCGATGGTGTCCAGACGCGTGAAGAACACGGCCTCCTGGTCGCGCACGAAGTCCGACACCCCGACGACTTCTACACGCGCGCCGTCGGCTTTGGTCCGTACCGAGCTCTTGACCAGCCACACCTCGTCGCGGACGAGGACCTGCGCGCCGGCCGGGAACTGCTCCTGCCCCGGCTCCGGCGGCACGTCGCCGCTTTGCGCGGAGCTGGTCTGGACGACGGTCACCCGTGGCCTCCTGTGGTGTTTCGTGGCGGGATGGGGCTGGTCCTCCAGTATCGCGGGTCCCGGCGTGTCAGAAGGTCGCGCCGGCCGCGTAGACCTCGCGCAGGCGCTGGGCGGTGATACGGGCCTGCGCGGAGGCGCGTGGGCGGCGCCCGCGGCTCTTCGCCCGGGGGGCGGGCGCAGGGTCTGCGGGCGGGAGCAGGCCTGTCGGCGGGTCCGCGGCCGGGCGCGCGGGGGAGGCCGGGTCTTCCGTGCCGAGGGGTGCGGATCGCTGTGCGGGGTGGTCGATGAGCGTAGGGGTCGGTGTGAGGTCGTCGGAGGGCAGCACGCGAGTCGTCCCGGTGCCCGGATCGGTCTGCGCGGGCGGCGCCGTGGCGGGGTCGGCGGCCGGGGAGCCGGTGGGGACGACAGGAACGGTGGGTGCCTCGGCCGGGGCGAGTAGGGCGTCCAGCATCTGCGCGGGTGCGGCCGTGTGGCTCGTGAGCCTGCGGCGGGCCTGGGCGACCTTGAACCCCTGCGCTTCGATCAGCGCACGGCACTGCCGTACGACGTCGTCCAGGGCGGGCCGGTCCTGGGCCCGGTGCGCCAGCATCTGCGTCAGCAGGGGGACGAGCTCGTCCGGTGCCCCCGACAGGTCGGGAGGCGTACCAGGGTCGGTGACCTGGTGGAAGAGCACGTGGATGTTCGCGGCTTGGTAGGGGAGATGGCCGGCGGCGGCGAAGAGAAGTACGGCGCCGAGCGCGTACACGTCGACGGCCGGGGTCAGCGGCTTTTCGCCGTTGGCCTGCTCCGGCGGCATGCAGGAGGGAGTGCCGACGACCGTGTTCGGTGCGGTCAGGGACACACTGGATTCGGCGAAGACCGCCAGGCCGAAGTCGATGATCTTTGGCCCGTTGGGGCCGAGGAGCACATTGGCGGGCTTGAGGTCACGGTGCAGCAGCCCCTGCTTGTGGACGGTCGCCAGCCCCTCGGCGAGGGTCGCTCCGAGCGAGGCGGTGAGCAGCGAGGGAAGCGGGCCGTGGCTCGCCACCTGCCGGCTCAGATCGAGGCCCTCGATGTACTCGGTGGCCAGCCACGGGCGGTCGGCGTCTGGGTCGGCGTCCAGGAGCGCCGCGATCCGGGCGCCCCAGATCGTCTTGAGGATCTCCACTTCCTGGGCGAATCGCTGCCGGGTCTCGGAATCCACGACCGAGGGCTTGATCACCTTCACCGCGGCGGGCTCGCCTCCCGGGGACTCACCCAGGTACACCTGCCCCATACCGCCGTGCCCGATGCGACCGAGCAGCTCGTAGCCGCCCAGCTCGGTGGGGTCGTGTGGGCTGAGGGGCGCGATGTGCACGGGCTGCCTTTCCGGGACAGGTGTGTCGTGGTCGATTCCGTCACGGTATCGACCTGGGGAGGGGCTCCGTAACCGGTGGGGAAAGAACCGTCAGGGACGGCTCCCGCGCTATCCGAGGTCCCGTTTGCGCTCCGCGAGGCATTGCAGCCAGAGTTCGTACGCCTGGCGGGCCTCGTACACCGAGTCCGTGGCGAACGTCTCATCGGCGAAACCGGAGGCGGCCGCCTGCCGGACGACATGGACCAGGTGCTCGGAGACGACGGCGAGCCGGGCGGCGTGGGCCTCCTGCAATCTCGGTGCCAGTTCCTCTTCACGGGCAGCCATCGCCATCAGGTCCTCGAACCCGTCGTCGTCCCTGTAGGCAGAGGGCAGGCTCGGAAGCTCGGAGGCGGAGAGTCGTCGCACGGTCGGCAGCGTTCGCTCGGTCTGTTCCTCAAGCGCGAGGAGCCGGTTCACAAGGGTGCGAGTCGCGGCCGTGTTGCGGGCTGCCGCGGAAGTTGCTTCCAACGCGTCCAGCTGTGCGGGGATCTCCGCCACCGCCTCCGTCGCGAGAAGTCCGCTCAGTCGGTCGGCGATCCTGCGGCCGGTCTTCGACGCCTCGTCGATGACGTCGTCGCAGGCGTCGAGTTCTGAGAAGGCACGCTGAGCCGTACGCACGGCCGCCAGCACCATGGCGGCCTTGTCGCCGTCGAAACGGCCGACTGCCTGAGCCAACTGCGAGGCGGTCATGGTGACGGCAGCGACCAGCTCGTCGGTGTGCCGCAGCTTGTCCGTGTCGTTGGGCGTGTGGATTCCCACCGTTCCCCCCTTGCTCTGACGGTGTCCTCGCCGTAGATCATGGACGCCTCTCCCAGAGCAGGGCAATCCACGGTCGGAAAGCACGAGATCTCGGTTCCCTCGGTGGCCGAAAACGGTGTACCGCCATCGCAGCGGATCATCCGAGCCTGACAATGCGTCCATGCCCATGCACGAGACCGGCTTCGTCTCTGTCCTGCACACGCGGCCATGCAGGACTTGGTGAAGATCGGATTCACGACAAAGCTTCCCGAGGAACGAGCCTACGAGCTCTCCAAACCCACCGGAGTGCCGCTCCCGTTCGACGTCTCCTTTCGCGCGCTGACCATGCGCTGGAGGCAGGTCGAGCGGCTGGTCCACCAGCAGCTCGCTGACCGTCGGGTGTCCCGTAAGGAGTTCTTCTCGGTCTCCGTGGAGGAAGCTGTCGCGACGGTGCGCGCGTGTGTGCTCGCCGTGAACGGGATCGAAGCGTGGGAGCCCGCTGGCAGGCACCTGGTGAAGGAGGGGGACCGCGTCGCCCTATCTGAACCGGGACCGGAGCGCGGCCAACGGAGCCCTCAACGGTCGGGAGCGCCTCGCACCCGGCCATCGCCTCTTGGGGCTGGCGGATGACCTCGACGGCGCCGCGTGTACGAGCGTGATCTTCGAGGCGGGATCATTGCCAGGTGGCATCCCGGACGTGGAGTCCGGGATGGACCCCGGAGGGCTACCCGCTGGTCCCCAACGTACTGGAGCGCGATCTGCCGGAGCCCATGCTGGACGCTGCCAGGCGGGCACTGGACCTGCCGTGTCCCCGAGCGTGGGCACTGCGCCCTCCGGCGCACGAAGCGCAGGTGCACGTGCAGCCGAGTCCCGCTTTCTGGCTCCCTCAGCTACGTCCTGGGGGCGAGCGCCATGGAGGCACGTCCAGCTGACAGCGCCAGCATGCCAACGTAGCCTTTCGCAAGATCAAAAATGCGCGTGACAGCAACTGCCCGAACAAGGAGAGCAATGGCCCAGGAGTACCCGGACTTTCAGCTGAGGCTGCCGCATGGTGGGCCGACGGCGCGCGGGCGGCTGCTCTCCGAGATGGGTACCAACGGCAGCCAGAAGATGGTCGTGCTCGCCGGGTCTCCCGCTCGTCCGGATGTCGTGCCTTCCTTCCCGTTGAGGACGCCCTCCTCGCACCGGCTGCGGGAGAAGCTGATCGCGGAAGGCGCGATACGCGAGACCGTGACCTGGCCAGGATGGCTGGAGGTGATCCAGGACGTCGAATGCAATTCGCCCTCCGCCGCCGGGGACATTCTCATGGGCCGCAGCTGCAACGGGTGGCTTGAGTGGAAGACCGACGATGGCCGACCGCTCGCCGACTTCCTCGAACAGGTCTGGTCGGGACCCAGCCGGGCGTGGCTCGTCAGGGGAGGCCACCCGGCCGGCCCCGACCTCGTACAGCGTGTGTGGCTGGTTGAGGGCCGGGTGACTCTCGGCGGCCTCAGGCTGCGGCCGGACGTGACACAAGGAGTCAGCAAGGAGCAGCTCCGTACCTTCGTCGACGAGGACTACGAGTCGACGGCGACGTACAACGAGAAGGCGCAGCTCGTAGAGGAGCTGCATGCCTTCTTCTCCCGGATGCGACCGGGGGACACAGTGTGTACCGTCTCGGACGCGCGTTTGTACGTCGGCGAGATCACGGGCAACGTCGAGCAGCGGATCGCCGCGGACGGCAGCAGCAACCTGCGGCGTCCCGTGGAGTGGGGGAGGGACGGCTTCCCTTTGGAGGGGCTGCCCGAGGACCTTCGGCAGAGGCTGTCGCTGAATCACGACGTGGTCGACCTGACGGCGGCCAAGGCCCTTGTCGACGGGCTGGGTGTCAGTGACGAGGAGCTCGTGGAGGAGGCCGCGGAGGACGGGGCCGAATCCGGCGTCGAGCCCCTTGCCGTTCTGGCCCGCCGCGAGGTGGAGCTGCCCGAGCCCACGGAGGGGCTGCGGAAGAAACTCAATGTGCACGGTCTGGACTGGCTGCAGGAGATCAGAGGTCTCCTCGTGGACGAACGACAGCTGATCTTCTACGGTCCTCCGGGCACGGGGAAGACCTTTCTCGCCCAGGAGATCGCCGAGCACCTCGGTGGCGGACGGGAGCAGGTGAAACTTGTCCAGTTCCACCCCTCCTACGCGTACGAGGACTTCTTCGAGGGCTTCCGCCCTCGCGAGGACCGGTTGACGCGCGAGGTGGCCTTCCGCTTGACGGCAGGCCCTCTGAGGGAGTTCGCCGAGGTGGCCCGCCGGGAGGGAAACCGGCATGTTCCTCATTTTCTGATCATTGATGAGATCAACCGGGCGAACCTCGCCAAGGTCTTCGGTGAGCTGTACTTCCTCCTGGAGTACCGCGATCGTTCGGTGCAACTGACGTACTCAGGTGAGAGTTTCTCTCTCCCGCCCAACCTCTTCATCATCGGCACCATGAACACGGCAGACCGATCGATCGCCCTTGTGGACGCGGCGATGCGGCGCCGCTTTGCCTTCGTCGAGCTCTCTCCGCGCATCGAGCCGACCAGAGGCCTGTTGCGTCGTTGGCTCGGTGCGAAGGATCTCGAGCCGGCAGACCTGCTGGACGAGCTGAATGCCCGCATCGAAGATGCAGACTTCCGGATCGGACCCTCTTACCTGATGAAGCCGGGAGTCTTCCGTAAGGAAGGACTGGAACGGACCTGGCGGACCAAGATCCTTCCGCTGCTGGAGGAGCACCATTACGGCGAGGGCGTGGACATCGAGAGCCGCTACGGGCTGATGGCGCTGCGCCGGGCGGTGGCCAGGCGGACGGGGCAAGAGGAGACCAGCGAGAGGTCCGACGCGGAGTGACGTCGGTCATCTCACTCGTCGAGCACGCCCCTGCGCAGGTGTTCGCCTTGGCGGAAAAGGTGGGTCGCGCACTGGCGGCCACTAGGATTCTCGACGAGGCCGCCCCCGATCCGTACGAGCCGGGGATGTGGCGGCTGCGTGCCGGGAGCAAGGTCGGGGTCGTGGCGCTTGCCGTCCCGGATGCCGGGACGGTCACGCTGCGCATCGCTCCCAAGGTTCCGGTCGCCCGCCTGTTCTTCCTGCTCGGCTACAGCAGTGACCCGCACGGGTGGCGGGACGGCACCGTCGATCTCGCGGAGCGCGACGAGCTTCTTCCCGCTCTCGCCCATGCCGTCGAACGTCAGACGGACCGGGCTCTCCGGCGTGGGCTGCTCCAGGGATACCGGACCATCGAGGAGTCGTCACTCGTCGTGCGGGGCCGGGTTCGGGAGGCTGAGCAGATCAGGCGCCGATTCGGCATGCCTTTGCCGGTGGAGGTGACATACGACGAGTTCACCACCGACATCGCTGAGAACCGGATCCTGCGGGCCGCCGGCGATCGCCTCCTGCGCCTTCCGGGAGTGCCCGAGGCGGTCCGGACGCGCTTGCTGCACCAGCGGACCCGGCTGGCGGACATCACACCGTTCACCCGAGGACAGCCGATTCCGACGTGGCGCCCCACTCGCCTCAACGCCCGCTATCACCAGGCTCTCCACCTGGCCGGAGCCGTTCTGGCCGGATCGTCGGCCGAACACCTGCCAGGAGGCCTCCGGATGGACGGCTTCATCTTCGACATGAACCGGGTGTACGAGGACTTCGTGTGCGTGGCGCTGCGGGAAGCGCTGCGTCCTTACGGCGGGCGGAGCGCCCTCCAGGCGAAGAACCTGCACATGGACGAAGGGGATTCCGTTCGTCTGCGACCGGACTTCGTGTGGTACACGGCGTCGGGGGCGCCGGGCGTAGTGGCCGATGCCAAGTACAAGGCTCGCAAGCGAAACGGCTATCCCAACGAGGACCTCTATCAGATGCTGGCTTACTGCACCGCGCTCGGGCTGCCCGAGGGACATCTGGTGTACGCGAATGGAAGCGAGCCGCACACCGGTCACCGAGTGCGCCGTTCCGGGACCGTGCTGCACCAGCACGCTCTGGACCTGGACCAGCAGCCGACGGCGCTGCTGGCGGAAGTCCAGGGACTGTCTCGACGTATGGTCGCGGGCACAAGCGCATACCCTTCGTGACGGAGTGCGTGGTTCCATTGGCGCGCTCTTCGCCATGGGCCATCGGCCATGGGCGGAGCTACAGGCCGTGCCCGTCCAGCAGCGCCATCAGCTTGCGCTTGCGCTTCTGGGTGGTGCGCAGAGAGGCCATGTAGTCCGTGAAGGTGTCGTGCGCGCCCAGGGCTTGGTGGCAGGCACGGACACTGAGCAGCAGTTCGGTCAGTTGCTCGTACGCGGCGTCGCCGGTGCGCGTCAGGAGGGGGCCGATCAAGCGCAGGTAGACGCTCAGCGAGTCGACCGGGCGAGTGTCCCGGCTGCGGTCGGCAAGGGTGAGCCACTGGCGGTAGTCGGCGTATCCGTCCGTCGCCGCCTTCCACGCTGCTTCGTTGTCGCCGTCGTCCAACAGGGCGTCCACGAGGACCGAGCCCAAGGGGCCGAGGCACTTGCGGGGCCGGCTGTCAGCACGCAGTACGTTCAGGGCCTGTGCCCGCTCGGGTTCGTCCCAGCGGTCAGCCCCGCGCGCCGCCGTCCGCAGATCCTGGTACGAGGCCAGGGTGCGGCGGCGTCGTAGTACGTCGCGGCGGACGACGACCACGTCGGCCGGGCGGCCGGACCGGGTGTACCGCTCGCAGACGAAGTCCACCAAGTGCTGGTCGGGGCCGCGGTCGGGATCGGACTCCCGCAGGCCGCGTTCGGCCCACTCCAGGGCTTCCGCCGGGTGTCCCGCCCGCTCCAGTTCCCGGGCGATCACCAGGTGCGTGGCTCCGGATGGGGCGAGATCCGCAGCGTGGACGGCGATCAGTGCGTCAGGGCTGCCCTCCGCCCTCGTCAGCTGCTCCATTAGGTGTTTCTCCGCCCAGCACTTCGGGTTGGCGCGCCAAGCCGTGACCACCAGTTCGTGTACCCGCGCCAGACCGGCCTTGCCCAGTACGTCCTCATACTCGGAAAGGGCGATGTCAGCCGCGTTGTTCAGGTCGCCCAGAAGGTGTTCCACCAGCCAGTCGGCGGTCTGGGCCGGGCCGGGGCAGGCCGCCCGGCAGGCATCCAGATGCGCTTCGGCCAGTGCGCTCGCCACGTCGCCGATCGCGCCGTCCGTGTCATCCACCTCGCAGTAGATCCGGCTAACGGCCGCGATGGGCCTCCCGGGCCACATCCACCGTTCGCACGGCGTGGCCGGATCCTGTCAGGGTGCGCAATGCGGATACGGCCTCGGAGGCCTGGAGCCCGTAGGAACGGGCGTTTGCGTACTCGATGTAGCCGTACCGGGCGAAGGGGCGTGTGTCGAGCAGACTCAGGACGCGCTCGCGTACGGCATCAAGATCGTCCCCGGCCGTGGCAGCTCGAAGTTCGAGCCGGTGGCGCAGGTCGTGGTCGCCTGCGAGGTGCTCCCGTATCAAGGAGAGGAGCTCATCCCGACTGCGGGACTCCAGCCAGGTGTCGAGCTGTCGACCTCGGGATGCGGCGGCAGCCCGCCGGCGGGTACCGGTTCCGCCTGGCGCAGTACGGTCAGGCCCCACTGCCACACAGTGTTTGCAGAAGTTACCCCTTGCCCGTAAGGGCAGTCGCACCGTCCGGCACGGCCGTGTTCGTGCTGCATCAGCTCGACCTCTTAGGCATCGGTGCCATCGACGGTCGCGGTGATCGACCTCTCCGTGATCTCCAGTGCATAGACGGAGGACAGATAGCCGAGGCCCCGATCGAACGACCGTGATCCCGCCAGCCGACGCAGCTCGTCCTCGCCGAATCCGAGTGTGTTCCTCATGGCGCTAGTTCAACCGGATCGCATGTGTGTGAAGACGTGAGTGAGCGTCGGAGCGATGGCGGTGACGGGCGACGCTCGTTTGACGCACGTGGTCCTGAGTAGACCCGTTCCATGGTTCACACACGCCCAGGACCTGGAGACTTCTTCGTCAGCTCTGAGCCTGAGGTCTTCCCGATGACGCACCACGTCGAGTGCGTCGCGATTCTGGAGCCGGTCGAGAAGGGCCGCTGACCTGCCGTTACGTTCCGTGGCCATCCGAGGATTCAGTGCGGAGACGGGCAGAGAGCCGGCGGCAGCGCTGGCGGCGGTGAGCGTGGCCGGGAGGATGTCCGCCGCGATCAGCGCTGCCCGCGCAGCTGGCCGGGGCGGCGGTTGCCGCCCCGGCCGGCCGGCACCGCCCCGGCCCGTGGCTTCCGGAGCGGTGACCGGAGTTCGGTCAGGGGAGGAGCGGGACGAGGACGAGTGTCAGCGCCGCCGTCACGGAGGACGGGGCGTAGCAGCTCGTCCCCGCGAAGGACGCGGTGTAGCTCGTCGCCGTGACCATCGTGCTGGGAACCGGCAGCATCGGCGGTGCCAGTGTGGCCACCCCGCTGGCGTTGGTGAGCGCGGTCCCGAGCGTGATGGGCCCGAGCGGCGTGTTCGCCTTGAAGGTGACCAGTTGTCCCGGGAGCGGAGCGGCGCTGGAGGTGACCTTGAGCGTGGCGCTCATCGACGGGATGACGAACGTGCCGTTCGTCCGCAGGCGGATCTGCGCCGGGGGCGCCGTCAGCGTCGTGGGAGTCGGGTTCACGGTCAGGTTCGCCGCAGCGGCGGAGGGACTGTGGCAGGGGCCTCCGTTGTAGACGGCGGTTACCGTGCCGCTGGTGCCCGCGGTGGTGGTGACGCAGGCCGTGCCGCTCGCGTTGAGCGCCACGGTCTGGCTGAAGCCGCCGGGACCGGTGAAGGTGACCGTTCCGCCGGGAGTGCCGCTGCCCGGCGCGTTGGTCGTGACTGCGGCGCAGAACGTCACCGGCTGGCCGCAGCCCGCGGGGTTGGGGGTGATGGTGAGCGCGGTCGTGGTCTGGGCGTTGTTCACGGTCACGCCCTTCGTGCTCGTCGAGGGCTTGAAGCATCCGTTGCCGTTGTAGACGGCCGTGACGGTGCCGTTGGTGAGGGTGTTGGTGGTGACGCATGCTGTGCCGCTGGCGTTGACGGGCACCGTGGTGTTCAGTCCGCCGGGGCCGGTGAAGGTGATGGTTCCGGTGGGGGTTCCGCTTCCGGGTGCGACGGCGGTGACGGTGGCGCAGACGGTCACGGTCTGGCCGCATACGGAGGGGTTGGGGCTCACCGAGACGGTGGTGGTGCTGGTTGCCTGGTTGACGGTTGCCGGCGCGGTGCCGGTCGATGAGGAGAGGCATGCGTTGCCGTTGTAGACGGCTGTGACGGTGCCGTTGGTGAGGGTGTTGGTGGTGACGCATGCTGTGCCGCTGGCGTTGACGGGCACCGTGGTGTTGAGTCCGGCCCCGGTGAAGGTGACGGTTCCGGTGGGGGTTCCGCTTCCGGGTGCGACCGTGGTGACGGTGGCGCAGACGGTTACGGTCTGGCCGCATACCGAGGGGTTGGGGCTCACCGAGACGGTGGTGGTGCTAGCTGCCTGGTTGACGGTTACCGGCGCGGTGCCGGTCGATGAGGAGAGGCATGCGTTGCCGTTGTAGACGGCTGTGACGGTGCCGTTGGTGAGGCTGCTGGTGGTGACGCATGCTGTGCCGCTGGCGTTGACGGGCACCGTGGTGTTCAGCCCGGCCCCGGTGAAGGTGACAGTTCCGGTGGGGGTTCCGCTGCCGGGTGCGACCGCGGTGACGGTGGCGCAGACGGTCACGGTCTGGCCGCACACCGAGGGGTTGGGGCTCACCGACACGGTGGTGGTGCTGGCCGCCTGGTTGACCGTCACGTCGAAGGGAGCGTCGGAGCCGGCGAAGCAGGAGTCGCCGTTGTAGGTGGCCAAGTAGGTGCCGCCGGTGAGGCTGCTGGTGGTCAGGCATGCCGTGCCGCCCGCGTCCAGCGTGAGTGTGACGTTCAGTCCGCCGGGGCCGGTGAAGGTGATGGTGCCGGTGGGGGTGCCGCTTCCGGGTGCGACGGCGGTGACGGTGGCGCAGACGGTCACGGCTTCGCCGCATACGGAGGGGTCGGGTTCGACGGTCACGGACACGGTGCTGGCCGCCTGGTTGACGGTCACGGGCGCGGTGCCGGTCGATGAGGAGAAGCATCCGTCGCCGTTGTAGACGGCCGTGACCGTGCCGGTTTCCAGGGTGGTTGTGGTGAAGCATGCCGTGCCGCTCGCGTCCAGGGTCACGGTCTCGTTCAGTCCGCCCGCTCCGGTGAAGGTGACGGTTCCGGTGGGGGTGCCACTTCCGGGTGCGACGGCGGTGACGGTGGCGCAGACGGTTGCGGTCTGGCCGCATACGGAGGGGGTGGGGTCGACGGTCACGGACACGGTGCTGGCCGCCTGGTTGACGGTCACCGGCGCGGTGCCGGTCGATGAGGAGAAGCATCCGTCGCCGTTGTAGACGGCCGTGACCGTGCCGGTTTCCAGGGTGGTCGTGGTGAAGCATGCCGTGCCGCTCGCGTTCAGTGGCACCGTGGTGTTCAGTCCGGCCCCGGTGAAGGTGATGGTGCCGGTGGGGGTGCCACTTCCGGGTGCGACGGCGGTGGCGGTGGCACAGACGGTTACGGTCTGGCCGCATACGGAGGGGTCGGGGTCGACTGTCACTGACACCGTGCTCGACGCCTGGTTGACGGTCACGTCCAGTGAGCCCGTCGACGGCAGGAAGCAGGTGTCCCCGCTGTAGGTGACGGTGACCGTGCCGGTTTCCAGTGCGGTCGTGGTGACGCATGCCGTGCCGCTCGTGTCCAGAGCCACGGTCTCGTTCAGTCCGCCGGCCCCGGTGAAGGTGACGGTTCCGGTGGGGGTGCCGCTTCCGGGTGCGACTGCGGTGACGGTGGCGCAGACGGTCACGGCTTCGCCGCATACGGAGGGGCTGGGGTCCACCGAGACGGTGGTGGTGCTGGCCGCCTGGTTGACCGTCACGTCGAAGGGAGCGTCGGAGCCGGCGAAGCAGGAGTCGCCGTTGTAGGTGGCTGAGTAGGTGCCGCCGGTGAGGCTGCTGGTGGTCAGGCATGCCGTGCCGCCCGCGTCCAGCGTGAGTGTCGCGTTCAGTCCGCCGGGGCCGGTGAAGGTGATGGTGCCGGTGGGGGTTCCGCTGCCGGGTGCGATGGCGGTGACGGTGGCGCAGACGGTCACGGCTTCGCCGCATACGGAGGGGTCGGGGTTGACGGTCACCGACACCGTGCTCGATGCCTGGTTGACGGTCGCGTCCAGTGAGCCCGTCGAGGGCAGGAAGCAGGTGTTGCCGTTGTAGACGGCTGTGACGGTGCCGTTGGTGAGGCTGCTGGTGGTGACGCATGCCGTGCCGCTCATGTCCAGGGTCACGGTCTCGTTCAGTCCGGCCCCGGTGAAGGTAATGGTGCCGGTGGGGGTGCCGCTTCCGGGGGCGATGGCGGTGACGGTGGCGCAGACGGTCACGGTCTCGCCGCATACGGAGGGGTCGGGTTCGACGGTCACCGACACCGTGCTCGACGCCTGGTTGACGGTCGCGTCCAGTGAGCCCGTCGAGGGCAGGAAGCAGGTGTTCCCGCTGTAGACGGCTGTGATCGTGCCGGTCTCCAGCGTGGTCGTGGTGACGCATGCCGTGCCGCTGGCGTCCAGGGGCACCGTGGTGTTCAGCCCGCCGGGGCCGGTGAAGGTGATGGTGCCGGTGGGGGTTCCGCTGCCGGGTGCGACTGCGGTGACGGTGGCGCACACGGTCACGGTCTCGCCGCACACCGACGGGTTGGGGTCCGCCGTCACCGCCACCGAGCTGGCTGCCGGGTTGACCGCCACATCCGCGGTGCCGGTCGATGAGGAGAAGCATCCGTCGCCGTTGTAGACGGCTGTGACCGTGCCGGTCTCCAGGGCGGTTGTGGTGACGCATGCCGTGCCGCTGGCGTCCAGGGGCACCGTGGTGTTCAGTCCGCCGGGGCCGGTGAAGGTGATGGTGCCGGTGGGGGTTCCGCTGCCGGGTTCGACTGCCGTGACGGTGGCGCAGACGGTCACGGTCTCGCCGCACACGGAGGGGGTGGGGTCGACGGTCACCGATACGGTGCTGGCCGCCTGGTTGACGGTCACCGGCGCGGTGCCGGTCGATGAGGAGAAGCATCCGTCGCCGTTGTAGACGGCCGTGACCGTGCCGGTTTCCAGGGTGGTTGTGGTGACGCATGCCGTGCCGCTCGCGTCCAGGGTCACGGTCTCGTTCAGTCCGCCGGCCCCGGTGAAGGTGATGGTTCCGGTGGGGGTTCCGCTGCCGGGTTCGACTGCGGTGACGGTGGCGCACACCGTCACGCTTTCGCCGCATACCGAGGGGTCGGGGTCCACCGACACGGTGGTGGTGCTGGCCGCCTGGTTGACCGTCACATCGAAGGTCTCGGCCGATGAGGAGAAGCATCCGTCGCCGTTGTAGACGGCTGTGATCGTGCCGGTCTCCAGGGTGGTCGTGGTGAAGCATGCCGCGCCGCTGGCGTTCAGTGGCACCGTGGTGTTCAGTCCGGCCCCGGTGAAGGTGATGGTGCCGGTGGGGGTTCCGCTGCCGGGGTCGACCGCGGTGGCGCTGGCGCACACGGTCACGGTCTCGCCGCACACCGAGGGGTCGGGGTCCACCGACACGGTGGTGATGCTGGCCGCCTGGTTGACCGTCACGTCGACGGTTCCGGTCGAACCGGTGAAACATGTGTCGCCGTTGTAGACGGCCGTGATCGTGCCGGTTTCCAGGGTGGTTGTGGTGAAGCATGCCGTGCCGCTCGCGTCCAGGGTCACGGTCTCGTTCAGTCCGCCGGCCCCGGTGAAGGTGATGGTTCCGGTGGGGGTTCCGCTGCCGGGTGCGACTGCCGTGACGGTGGCGCACACGGTCACGGCTTCGCCGCATACGGAGGGGCTGGGGTCCACCGAGACGGTGGTGATGCTGGCCGCCTGGTTGACCGTCACGTCGGCGGTCCCGGTCGCGCTGGCGTAGCACTCGTCGCCGCCGTAGCTGACGGTGACCGTGCCGGTCTCCAGCACGGTCGTGGTGACGCACGCTATGCCGTCCGCATCCAGCGACACCGTCTCGTTGAGCCCGCCGGGACCGGTGAACGTCACCGAGCCCGACGGGTTGCCGATGCCCAAGGAGACCGGCGCCACGGTGACACAGAGCGTCACCGTCTCACCGCACACCGACGGGTCGGGGTCCACCGAGACGCCGACCGTGACGGGCGCTTGGTTGACGACGTGCAGCGTCAGGGGGGAGTTCGACGCGTCGAAGTGCGCGTCGCCGGAGTAGAAGGCGGCTGCCTGGTGGAAGCCGACGTCCAGGTTGCTGAAGATGACCTGCGCCTGCCCGCTCATGTCCACGGGGGCGGTCAGCACCGGACCGTCGTCGCTGACGATGAAGGACACCAGCCCGGTGGGGGTTCCCGAGCCTGGTGGAACGGGGGTTACCTGTGCGGTGACGGTCACCGTCTCGCCGCAGACGGAGGGTTCGGGATCGAAGGCCAGCGTGGTGGTGGTGTTCGCGAGGTTGACCTCTTGGGTGTCCGCGCCCGTGGACGGGTCGTACTCGGCGTCGCCCGAGTAGTTGGCCTCCACCCCGTGGAGACCGACCTCCAGAGCGCTGGTCACGTACTGTGCCTGGCCGCTCAGGTCGAGCGGCTCCGTTGTCACGGACACGCCGTCGACGACGAACTCGACGCTGCCGGTCAGGGCGGGGCCGCCGGCGAGTTCCGGCTGGACGGTGGCGGTGAAGGTGACCGCCTGGCCGAAGACGGATGGATCCGGTGCCGAGGTCACGGTGGTGGTCGAACTGGCCATGGTGTGGCTCCCTTTCGGATGACCCGCGAAAGCAGGTGATGTGCCTTCGCCCCTGTGGCGTGGGGCGGAGCGCGGAGCGCATGCGAAAGAGCTGGTGCGGCGTTCCGGAAAGGGCCCTTGTCCACGCGGAGTCGGGGCACATCACCTGCTGATATCAGCAGTAGGCATTCCGAGTGAGGTCGTGGGCTAGATGGGTGAAGGGAACACCACTCGTTCGGCTCAGCGCACTCAGGCGCGCGAGATGCGGTAAACCCGGATCGGGCGGCGCCTTGGTGCATTTTCCGAGAGGAGAAAGGTTTTCCCTTTCCCGCGGCCTTCCTGGGTGTGCTGCCGGGCTGCGGTGGGAAAAAGGTTTTTCCCTTTCCCGTCGTCTCTCCGGGTCCGTAACCGGGCTGTGTCGGGGCGCAGTCGCGATCCCGGGAGGGTCCGGTGGACTCGTGGCCGGAAAGGAGGGGATTTAACGGCGAGGCGAACCCCGGCATTCCTCTGTGGGATCCGGAATTCCGGAGGTGTCGCGGGGTGCAGTGGCCCCTCGGTACACCGGCTGTCCGGTACGCAGAGAGGCTGCTGGCGGGGGCATCGCTCTTCCGGCGG
This sequence comes from Streptomyces goshikiensis, assembly GCF_014650555.1. Taxonomy (GTDB): domain Bacteria; phylum Actinomycetota; class Actinomycetes; order Streptomycetales; family Streptomycetaceae; genus Streptomyces; species Streptomyces goshikiensis. Next base: position 199,415 of record NZ_BMVE01000002.1, read on the forward strand.
TCCGCCGGGGTGGGGGCCGGACGCCCCGCGGGTACCGCGTCGTGGGACCGGCGCGGTGGTGCGGTGCGGCGTACGGCCCGTACGTGTCCGTTGCGCCCCCGCGGACGCGTGGCCGCGGAAGCCGGCCGCTTCCCGGTGCTGGCAGCGGGCCTACTTGCGGACCGCCGTGATGGAACCGCGCCCGCCCGCCCTCCTGTTGGCGGCGTCGGCCTCCTGTCGCGTGAGGTAGTCGCGCGTGCCTCCGTCAGGGAGGACCAGCCGGTAGACGAGCGTGGACCGGCCGGTGCGTCCGCAGTTGCATGCCATGGTCTTCCTCCTTCGGTTCGGCCGCTCCGGCGGCCGGTCAAGGGGGGAGGGCCGGGGGAATTCCGGGGCGGGGCCGAGCCCCCGGCTCGTTCCCTTTATCTTTTATCCCCGGGTTATCGCGCCCTGACACTCGTCGCCATATAGTCATATTTATATATGGCGGCGATCATTGCGGATTTCCCCACGCGACCGGTCAGTCAAGCCAGTTGGCCGCCAGGCCGGTGAGGTAGGAAAGGGTGAGTGTCATTGCGCCCGCCTGGAACCACGTTTCCCCTCCGGCCCAGTGGGCGAGCGTGGTAACGGCGCCCGCGACCCAGATGCTGACGCACCATCCGCAGGTGATCAGATACGCCGGGTGGGAGTCTTCGCCGAAACGGTCGGCGACCCGTGAGCGGAACCCCGCAGCGAGGACGTCCTTGGTGATGAATCGGGTGACGCGACAGATTGTGCCGAGCGACAGGAGGAAGATCAGCGCACTCATGGAATTCATCGTAGGGTTCCGCTTCCCGCCCCACTCGCGTTTCCTCGAAACCGGCGGGAGGCCGGATCGGCGGGGAATTCCGGAGCCCATCGGGCGGGTTCGACGGGCTGGTCTCCAGTGCGCCTGAGGCCGGGCGGGCACCCGGGTCACCCCGCTCACTCCATGGGGAAGGCGAGCATTCGGGATTCCTCGCGGGCGTAGAGGCGGGTGTTGTCCGGGTCCGGGGTGAGGGTGGTGGCAGGCGTGGGGTAGCGCCAGGCGGGGCGGTGGGTGCGGAGGTCGACGGCGCGCAGGCCCGTCATGTCCATCGCGTAGACGTACCGGGCGCCCACCGCCGGGGTGGTGTCGGGGGCGGCGCGGAAGTCCTTCAAGGGGATCTCCGACCAGCGTTCGGCGCCGGTGAGGGCGTCCACGGCGACCAGGCCGCGGGCGCCCTCGTTGGCGTAGACGACGCCGTCGCGGACGGCCGGGACGCCGTAGCGGCGCTGGCCGTACGGCTTGGGGCCCATGTCGCGGCCCTGGCCGAAGGACCATGCCGGGGCGCCGTCGGAGAGCCGCAGGGCCTGGAGGGTGTCGGCGCCGAGGTAGACGTGGTTCTCGTCCGTGGCCAGCTGGTACGGGACCGCGCCCGGGACGGGCAGGGAGCGCTGCCAGCGTTCCGCGCCGGAGACCGGGTCGTGGAGGGACAGGGCCAGGGTGTCCGAAGGGCCCGTTCGCAGGCAGCTGAGGAGGCCGCCCTTCACGGGCTTGACGCACACAGCGGCGGAGTCGAGACCGGTCGGGGCCGGGGCCGGGCGGCGCCACAGTTCCCGACCCGACGCCAGGCTCGCGGCGACCAGGAACCACCGGCCGTCCGAGGCGGACTTGGCGTAGAGGACCGCCGTGCCCCCGGCCGCGCACAGCAGGTCGTTCAGGTCCTCGGCGGCGTCGAACCCGGCAAGGGTCACGACCGGCGGACGATCGCCGTCGTACTCCTGGGGGAAGGCCAGGACGGCGAGGTCCTTCACGCCCGTGGTCCACGTGCGCAGCCCGTAGAGGACCTTGCCGTCGGTCGTGAGACGGCCGCTCGACGCGATGTGGGGGTCGGCCAGGCTCCGGCCCGTCGCCGGGTCGATCACCGAGGTCCCGACGCCGGCGGCCGCGACGAGGTGCGGGCCCACGCGTACGGGCGACCCGGCCCGGCCCGGGTTCCTGCCGCCGAAGATCCAGAGCGGGGCGGGGGGATCCTGCGGCGCGGCCGCGGCGGACCGCTTCCCGTCCGGCCAGGCCCATACGGCGCCGCCCGCCGCGGCCGCCGTGGCGGTGAACCCGGCGGCGGTGAGCGTGAGCAGCCGGCGGCGCGAGATCCCGGGGCGCGGTTCGGCGGAGGCCGGTCCGGCGGGGTCCGCCGCCGGAGCCGGGAGCCGGGGCGGGGGCTGCTCCCAGACCGCCGCGGCGCGCCGGGCGATGTCCGCGAGCACCGGCCCGGGCAGCCCGTCCGCGAACGCGCCGTCCCCGGACGGGGCGAGCCACCGGGCCAGTTCGGCCGTCGGGGGCCGCCGCGCCGGGTCCTTGTCCAGGCAGCGGGCGAGCAGCGGCGCCAGTCCCTCCGGTACACCGGTCAGGTCGGGCTCCGCGTACCGCACCCGGTAGAGGAGGTCCGCGGCCTGGCCGCCGCCGAACGGGGCGTGTCCGGAGGCCGCGAAGACGAGGACGCCCGCCAGCGCGAACACATCGCCCGCCGGGGTGTGTTCGAGGCCGCCGGCCTGTTCGGGGGACATGAACGCCGGGGTGCCCGCGGCGGAGCCGACGCGGGTCAGCCGCTCGTCGCCGAGGGCGCGCGCGATCCCGAAGTCGATGACCTTGGGCCCCGTCGCGGTGATCAGGATGTTGGACGGCTTGAGGTCGCGGTGCACCACCTCCGAACGGTGCAACTGGCCGAGCGCCCGCGCGAGATCGGCGCCCAGCTCCCGTACCGCCGGCTCGGGCAGCGGTCCGCCGAGGCGGACGGCCTCGTCGAGCTGCGGCCCGATCACGTACTCGGTGGCCAGCCACGGCGTCCCGGCCAGCGGGTCCGCGCCGAACACGCGGGCGCCGTAGCGGTCGCCGATGACCCGGGCGGCGTCGGCCTCCAGCCGGAACCGGCTGCGGAAGGAGGCGTCGGCGGCGATCCGGGCGTGCACGGTCTTGAGCGCGACCACGCGCCCGGCCGCCGAACGGGCCAGGTACACGGTGCCCATGCCGCCGCTGCCGAGGCGGGCGAGCAGCCGGTGCTCGCCGAGCCGCTCGGGGTCGGTGTGGGTGAGCGGGGCGAGCGGGGAGCGCGGGGGCATCGGGGTCAGTGCACCTTCTGGGGAGCGGGCCGGGCGGGCGGGGCGGCGGGGAGTTCCGAGGCGAGCAGCTCGGCGGACTGGGCGGCGAGTGCGGCCACCACCCGGCCCGGCAGCGGCGGCGGAGCCTGCTCGTCGAGGACCGTCGCGGCCGGCGTCGCGGCCGGAGCCGGAGCCGGAGCCGGAGCCGGAGCCGGTGTCCGCGCGGGCCCGGTCGTGGACAGCGCGTGCAGCACCTGCGGTGCCGACGGCCGGTCCGCCGGGTCGCGCGCCAGGCAGGATGCCAGCAGCCGGCGCAGCCCCGGGGGGAGTTCGCTCTGCTCGGGTACGGTGTGCCCGCTCGCCGCGTACGCCAGTACGGCGCCCAGCGCGAACACGTCCCCGAGCGGCTCCGGCCGCCCGACCGACCGCAGCTCCGGGGCCAGGCAGCCCGGGTCGAGCCCGGGCCGCCCCCCGGGGGCGGCGGAACGCACCGCGCCGAAGCAGCCCAGCAGCGGGCCGGCGGCGCCGAGCAGCACGGCGGCCGGTGACACCCCCGCGTGCGCCTGGCCCCGGGCGTGTGCGGCGGCCAGCCCCGCCGCTAGCGCGGCGCCGAGCCGGCGGACGAGGTCCTCGGGCAGCGGGCCCCCGTGCGCGGCGAGCGCCGCCGGCAGCGGCAGCACCGGGGTGTACGGGACGGCGTACCAGGGCAGTCCGGCCTCGGAGCCCTGCGACGCGGGGCGCAGGAAGCGCGGTACGGACAGCCGCGACGCGAGCTCGGCCTCCATCGCCCACGCGGCCGGGGCCGCCGCGTCGGGCAGGGGTGCGCAGAGCAGTACGGTGCGCTCCCCGTCGGCGGTGCGCGCGAGGTAGCGCCGCTCGGGCAACGCGCCGCCGTCGGTGGAGTCGGCGTCGAGCCGAGCGAGCGTCAGGTACGGGCCCAGGCGCGGCGGGTCGTCATGTCGAAGGCGCTCCATGCGCGAGGTCCCCCGGGGTCGGCAGCGGGAGCCCCGAGCCTATGCGCTGGCCGCGCCACGGGAGGCACCGGGTGAGCACCCGCCGGCACCCGCCGGGAGCCGCGCCCGGACCCGTCGGGAGGCTGTCCTGGGCCCGACCCGGGAGCCGCCGCGAAGCACCCGTTGCCCCGTTGGGAAAGCTGTTCGGGGCCGTCGGGAAGCTGCCCCGGACTCGTCGGGGGGCCGGCGGAAGGGAGCCGGGGGCGGTGTGGTCAGGGCGTTGTGGGCATCGCGGTGAGGGTTCCGGCGTTGACGAGGTAGACGCGGTTGCCGGCGCCGGAGAGGGCCCAGGGGCCGTTTGCCCCGGGGGCCCAGGTCCACAGTCGGGTGCCGTTCTGCAGGGAGTACGCGCCGACGCCCCGGCCGTCCGCCTCCACCGCCCAGACCGCGCCGCCCTCGACCACCAGCGGGGTGTGCGGGAGCGGGCCGCGGGTGGCCTTGCCGAGCGGGGTGGGACTGCCCGTGGTGGTCAGCTTCGTCAGCGAGGTCCCGTTCACGGCGAGCACGGTGTCGTTCCGCAGCAGCGGCGGGCCCCAGCCGCCCGCGCCCTGCCCGACGGGCTCGGAGGCCTCGGCCCGCCACACCTCGTCGCCGCCGACTATGCGGCGCGCCGACAGCGTCCGACCGCCCAGCAGGACCGTGTCCTTGAACATGACGGGCGCGATGGCCGACCGGGACTGGCCCTCCACCTCCCAGACGGCCAGTCCCGTCGTCGTGGTGAACGTCAGCAGACTGCCGTCGGCACCGGACACCACGAGCAGCCCCTGCAAGGTCGCGGCCTTCGGCCCGGCGCCCCGCACGGCCGGCGCGGGCAGCGGGACGGTCCAGCGGATCCGCTGCTGGACGAGGTCCACGGCGCGCAGCCGGCCGCCCTGGGTCACCACGTAGACCGTGTCCTCGTCCACGGTCAGGAAGCGGCCCACCTCGGCGTCCGGCACCGACCATTCGAGCTTGGCGGTCGAGGCCTCGTACGCGAGCAGCGCGCCGTACCTGTCCGCCGCCACGAAGCCGAGCTCGGGCAGGGCCAGGACCCCGGCGGCCGCGGCGGCGTCCGGAAGCCGCCACTTCTCCTTGCCGCTGTACGTCAGACGGGCCGCCAGCCCGCCCTCCTTCGCGGCGAAGACGACCACGTCGCGCAGCGACAGCGGGGTCATGACCACGCCGTCCACCGGCTGCGCCGCGACCTTCAGCGGGCCCCACAGCGGCTTCGGCGCCTTGCCGGAGGTGGCGGCGGACGCGGGCAGCGGTGTCGCGCCGCGTGCGAGCCCGACCTTCAGCGGCTCCGCCCCCGGCTCCTCGCGCAGCAGCCACCACGCGCCGCCGGCGCCGCCCGCGGCGGCCACCACGCCGCCCGCCGCCAGCGCGGTGCGCAGCACCCGGCGACGCGAGGGGCCGGCCCCGGGGCCCGGGCCGGGTTCCGTACGGGCGGTCTGCCGCGCGGCCTCGGCGGCCCGGCGGGTGATGTCCTCGGCCAGCGGCCCGGTGCGCCAGGCCCGGTCCGCTCCGGGCGGCGGGGCGAACGCGGCCGCGATCTCACCGGGAGCGGGGCGGCGCGCGGGCTCCTTCGCGAGGCAGGGGGCGATCAGGTACCCCAACTCGGCCGGTACGGAGGCCAGTCGCGGCTCCCCGTGCACCACCTCGTACTGCACGGCGGCCACGTGCGTCCCCTCGAACGCGGGCCGGCCCGTCGCCGCGTACGCGAGGACGGCGCCCAGCGAGAACACGTCCGCCGCGGGACCGACGCGCTGCCCGAGCACCTGCTCCGGGGCGCCGTACCCGGGGGTGACGGGGACCTGGCCGGTGGTGGTGAGCGTCAGGCCGTGTTCCGGGCGGGCGATGCCGAAGTCGATGACGCGCGGACCGTCCGCCGTCAGCACGATGTTGGCCGGCTTCAGGTCCCGGTGCACCAGCCCGGCCGCGTGGACGTCCCGCAGGGTCGCGGCCAGCGAGGCGGCGAGCGCGCGTACGCCGGCCGCGTCGAACGGCCCGTACCGGCGCACGGCGTGATCGAGGGTCGGCCCGGACAGGAACTCGGTCGCGATCCAGGGCCGGTCGCCCTCGCTGCGCGCGTCCAGGACCCGGGCGACGCCGGAGCTGCTCACGGCCCGCGCGGTGTGGGCCTCGCGCAGGAAGCGCTGGGCGAGGTGCCGGTCGTGCGCCAGTTCCGGCAGCAGCACCTTGACCGCCGCCGGGCGGCCGGCGGGGTCCTGGCCCAGGTAGACCTTGCCCATGCCGCCCTCGCCGAGGACGCCGACGACGCGGTAGGGACCGAGCCGGATCGGGTCGCCGGTGCCGAGTGGTTCCATGGGGTGCCGCTTCCTGTCGGGCCGGCCCGCCGTTCGGGCCCGGGGCCCGTTGATCTTAGGCGGGCACCCCGCCGGGCCCGCTGCCGCGGTCGGCCCCGTCGCGCCCCGTCGGCCCCGTCGTCCCCTCGACCCCGTCGTCCCTTCCGCTCAGCGGTCGACCGGGAGGCCGGTGGGCTCCTTGATGCGCTTCATGATGATCTGGGAGTTGACCTCGGTGACGCCCGAGAGGGCCGTGAGCTGCTCGATCCAGAGGCGTTCGTACGCGCGCAGGTCCGCGACGGCGATGCGGAGCAGGCAGCCGGGGCTGCCGAACAGGCGGTACGCCTCGATGACGTCGGGGATGTCCTGGAGCGCCGCCTCGAACGCCTCCACCGCCTCGCGGTCGCGCCGCACCTCCACGGAGACCAGCACCTCGAACCCGCGCCCGACCGCCTCGGGGTCGATCACCGCGCGGTAGCCCTGGATCACCCCGTCCTGTTCGAGCTGGCGCACGCGGCGCATGCAGGGGGAGGGGGTCAGGCCCACGCGCTGGGCCAGCTCCTGGTTGCTGAGGCGGCCGTCCTGCTGGAGCTCGCGCAAGATGGCGCGGTCAATGGCATCCATGACGCAATCATCCCCCGCGGAGTGTTGCGGGTGAGGGGAAACTGGCAATCGCGTTGCGCGTAGATTTCCTTATTATTGCCATTTCGAGCGTACGTACGCATGTGGCGAGCATGTGAGCGAAGGAGAGAGCGGCCATGGGACGGATCGTCGTCATCAGCACCGGTGGGACGATAGCCAGCCGCTGGCAGGGATCCGGCTTCGCGGCGGACGCCGACGGCAGCGAGGTGATGGCCACCGCGCCCCTGCCCGAGGGCGTCACCGTCGAGGTCGTCGACCTGTTCAGCGTGAACAGCCCCCGGCTGACCACCGCCCACCAGCTCACCCTGCTGCGCACCGTGCACGAGGTGCTCGCCGACCCCGAGGTCGAGGGCATCGTCGTCACCCACGGCACCGACACGCTGGAGGAGTCGGCCTTCCTCGTCGACCTCCACCACCACGACCCGCGCACGGTCGTCTTCACCGGCTCGCAGCTCCCCATGGGCACCGCCGACGGCGACGGCCCCGAGAACCTGTACGACGCGCTGCTGACCGCCGCGTCCACCCGGGGGCTCGGGGTGCTGATCACGTTCGCCGGGCGGGTGCACGCGGCCCGGGGCACCGTGAAGACGCAGGCCGTGGCGCTGGACGCGTTCGCCGACCCGTCGAAGGAACTGCTCGGCAAGATCGGCTTCGGCAAGGTCACGATGCTGCGCTCGCCGCGGCGGCCCGAGCCGCTGGCGCTGCCGGCGATGCCGGAGCTGCCGCCCCGGGTGGACATGGTGATGCACCACGCCGACGGCGACCCGGTGCTGCTGAACGCCGCCGTCGAGGCGGGGGCGCGGGGGATCGTCCTGATCGGGACGGGCGCGGGGAACGCGACCCCGGAGATCGTCGAGGCGGTCCGGGCGGCGGTGGCGCGGGGCGTGCTGGTCGCGCTGACCACGCGGGTCGCCGCCGGGCCGGTGACGGAGATCTACACCCACGGCGGGGCGGTCGACCTGGTCGCGGCCGGCGCCGTTCCCACCGGGACGCTGCGGGCGGGGCAGGCGCGGATCGCGGTCCTGTCCGCGCTGCTCGCCTCCGGCGAGGAGGGCGAGCGGGCGCGGGTCCTGCGGCAGGCCCTTTCCTCGGACGGGCCGGTCCTGGTCGACGCCTGACCCTGCGGGGCAGACGGGGGTTCCGGGGCGCGCCGCCGTCGCCGGCCCCCGGCCCCCGGCCCCGGCCCCTGGCCCCGGACCCACACCGCCGCGCCCAGCCGGTGAGGCCAACCGCCCCGCCGGGCGCGGCAACCGGCGGCCACCGCCCGCGTCCTGACGTGACCGCCCGCGATGCCCGGGTTCGCACGTGACGGCGCCGGCCGCCCCGCTGGCGCGACACCCGATGCCCCTGGGCGGCACCCGCCCACAACTGCCCACGCCCTGACGTAACCGCCCGCGACCATCCGCGTCCTGACGCCGCCCGGGCGTCCGCGTCCTGACGCCGCCCGGGCGCGCCCGTGACGGTGGTGGCGGCCGCTCGCGACCGCCCGCGGCCGCCCGCGTCAGGCGGAGAAGGCGGACAGGATCCGGTCCGCCGCGAGGGTGGGGGTCAGGGTGCCGTCGCGGACGGCGGATTCCAGGGCCGGGGCCAGATCGCGGACGGCGGGGCTGGAGCGCAGGCGTTCCAGGAGCTCGTCCCGGACCATCGACCAGGTCCACTCCACCTGCTGCGCGGCCCGCTTCGCCGCCAGCCGCCCGCCCGCGTCCAGCAGCAGCCGGTGCTGCTCCAGGCGGTTCCAGACCTCGTCCAGGCCCGCGGACTCCCGCGCGCTGCACGTGAGGACGGGCGGGGTCCAGGCCGCGTCCGACGGGTGCATCAGGCGCAGGGCGCCCGACAGCTCCCGCGCCGCCGCCTTCGCGTCGCGCTCGTGCGGGCCGTCCGCCTTGTTCACGGCCAGGACGTCCGCCAGCTCCAGGACGCCCTTCTTGATGCCCTGGAGCTGGTCGCCCGTACGGGCCAGCGAGAGGAGGAGGAAGGAGTCCACCATGCCGGCCACCGTCGTCTCCGATTGGCCCACCCCGACCGTCTCCACGAGGACCACGTCGTAGCCGGCCGCCTCCATCACGATCATCGACTCGCGCGTGGCCTTCGCGACCCCGCCCAGCGTGCCCGCCGAGGGGGAAGGGCGCACGAACGCCGCCGGGTCCACCGCGAGGCGTTCCATCCGGGTCTTGTCGCCCAGGATGGAGCCGCCCGTACGGGTCGAGGACGGGTCGACGGCGAGGACCGCCACCCGGTGGCCCAGCCCCGTCAGCATCGTGCCGAACGCGTCGATGAACGTGGACTTGCCCACGCCCGGCACCCCGCTGATGCCGATCCGGCGCGCCCGCCCCGAGTGCGGGAGCAGTTCCGTCAGCAGCTGCTGCGCGAGCCCCCGGTGGGCGGGCAGGGTGGACTCGACGAGGGTGATCGCGCGTGCGATGAACGCCCGCTTCCCGTCGAGGACCCCCTTCGCGTACGCCTCGATGTCGATCTTCGGCACCCGGGGCCGCCTACAGCTCGTGGCCCAGATCCGCGGCCAGCCGCGTCACCAGGTCGTGGGCCGCGTCCGGGATCACCGTGCCCGGCGGGAACACCGCCGTCGCGCCCATCTCCAGCAGCGTCGGGACATCGGCCGGCGGGATCACCCCGCCCACGACGATCATGATGTCCTCGCGGCCCTCCTCCGCCAGCTGCTCCCGCAGCGCCGGTACGAGGGTCAGGTGACCGGCCGCCAGCGAGGACACGCCCACCACGTGGACGTCCGCCTCGACGGCCTGACGGGCCACCTCCACCGGGGTCTGGAACAGCGGGCCGACGTCCACGTCGAAGCCCAGGTCGGCGAAGGCCGTCGCGATCACCTTCTGGCCGCGGTCGTGCCCGTCCTGGCCCATCTTGGCGACCAGGATGCGCGGACGCCGTCCCTCCGCCTCCTCGAACCGGTCGACGAGCGCACGGGTGCGCTCCACGGACGGGGACTCGCCTGCCTCGGTGCGGTACACACCCGAGATCGTACGGATCTGGCTCGCGTGCCGCCCGTACACCTTCTCCAGGGCGTCGGAGATCTCACCGACGGTGGCCTTGGCGCGCGCCGCGTCCACGGCCAGGGCCAGCAGGTTGCCGTCGCCCCGCCCGGCCGCGTTCGTCAGCGCCCGCAGGGTGTCCTGGGTGACCGCCTCGTCCCGCTCCTCGCGCAGCCGCCGCAGCTTCTCGATCTGCTGCGTGCGCACCGAGGAGTTGTCGACCTTGAGGACGTCGATCTGCTCGTCGCTCTCCACGCGGTACTTGTTGACCCCGATCACCGGCTGGCGGCCCGAGTCGATCCGCGCCTGCGTACGAGCCGCGGCCTCCTCCACGCGCAGCTTCGGGATGCCCGCGTCGATGGCCTGCGCCATGCCGCCGGCCGCCTCGACCTCCTCGATGTGCTGCCAGGCCCGCCGCGCCAGGTCGTACGTCAGCTTCTCCACGTACGCGCTGCCGCCCCACGGGTCGATCGAACGGCAGGTCCCCGACTCCTGCTGGAGCAGCAGCTGGGTGTTGCGGGCGATGCGCGCCGAGAAGTCCGTCGGCAGCGCGAGCGCCTCGTCGAGGGCGTTGGTGTGCAGCGACTGGGTGTGGCCCTGGGTGGCCGCCATCGCCTCGATACAGGTGCGGGTGACGTTGTTGAAGACGTCCTGCGCGGTCAGGGACCAGCCCGAGGTCTGCGAATGGGTGCGCAGGGAAAGGGACTTGGCGTTCTTCGGATCGAACTGCTTGACCAGGCGCGCCCACAGCAGCCGGGCCGCGCGCAGCTTCGCGACCTCCATGAAGAAGTTCATGCCGATCGCCCAGAAGAACGACAGGCGCGGCGCGAAGGCGTCCACGTCCAGCCCGACGGCCTGGCCGGCCCGCAGGTACTCCACGCCGTCGGCGAGGGTGTAGGCCAGCTCCAGGTCGGCCGTGGCCCCGGCCTCCTGGATGTGGTAACCCGAGATGGAGATCGAGTTGTACCGGGGCATCTTCTGCGAGGTGAACGCGAAGATGTCGGAGATGATCCGCATCGACGGCTTGGGCGGGTAGATGTAGGTGTTGCGGACCATGAACTCTTTGAGGATGTCGTTCTGGATGGTCCCGGCGAGCTTCTCGGGGGAGACGCCCTGCTCCTCCGCCGCCACGATGTACAGCGCGAGGACCGGCAGCACCGCGCCGTTCATCGTCATCGACACCGTCATCTTGTCCAGCGGGATCCCGTCGAACAGCTGGCGCATGTCGTAGATCGAGTCGATCGCCACGCCCGCCATGCCGACGTCACCGGTGACGCGCGGGTGGTCGCTGTCGTAGCCGCGGTGCGTCGGGAGGTCGAAGGCGATCGACAGGCCCTTCTGACCGGACGCCAGATTGCGCCGGTAGAAGGCGTTCGACTCCTCGGCCGTGGAGAAACCGGCGTACTGCCGGATCGTCCAGGGCTGGTTGACGTACATCGTCGGATACGGGCCGCGCAGGTACGGGGCCACGCCCGGGTACGTCCGCAGGAAGTCCAGGCCCTCCAGGTCCCGCCCGGTGTACAGCGGCTTGACGCCGATGCCCTCCGGGGTCTCCCAGGACAGGTCGCCGCCCGCGGAGCCGGTGGACTCCTTCACCGCCGTGCGCCACTGGTCCTCGGACGCGGCCGGGGCGCCGGAGCCGTTCAGTGCGAGTGCGGAGAAATCGGGGATCGCGGTGCCGCTCATGACGCGACTCCCATCCGGTCGAGTACGGAGGACAGCACGGCGACCGCGTCGCAGCCCGCGAAGACGTACTCGTCCACGGAGCCCTCGGCGGTGCCGGGCTTGCCGGCGAGGAACAGGGTCGTGGCGCCCGCCGAGCGCAGCGCCGCGGCCACGGCCCCGGCCTGCTCCTCGTACAGCGCGTCGCTGGAGCACAGCACGGCCATGCCGTCCGCGCCGCTCGCGGCGTACGCCTCGGCGGCGCTCGCCGGGTCCACGGACACCGGGTCGTGGACGGGCTCGATGCCGCCCGCCTGGAACAGGTTCGAGGCGAAGGTGGCCCGCGCCGTGTGCGCGGCCGCCGGACCCAGCGCGGCGAGGAAGACCCGCGGGCGGTGCCCGGTCGCCGTCAGATGGGCGTCGCTGCGGGCGCGCAGCGCCTCGTACGCCTCGTCGCGCCGGACGCGCGGCAGTCCGCCGGTGGGGCCGGCGGGACCGGGCTCGCGGACGACCGGCTTCTCCGACAGCAGCGGGAACTCGCTGACGCCGGTGATCGGTTCGCGGCGCTTGGCCAGCTTCTTCGAGCGCGCGGCCCAGGTGGTGGCGAGGCGCTCCGCGACCAGGCCGGAGCGCAGGGCGCCGGGCAGTCCGCCCGCCTTCTCCACCGTCTGGAAGAACTCCCAGGCGGCCCCGGCCAGTTCCGTGGTGAGCTGCTCCACGTAGTAGGAGCCGCCCGCCGGGTCGATCACCCGGGCGAGGTGCGATTCCTCCAGCAGGATGGTGGAGGTGTTGCGGGCGATGCGGCGCGCGAAGGCGTCCGGCAGGCCGAGCTCGTTGTCGAAGGGGAGCACGGTGACGGAGTCCGCGCCGCCCACGCCCGCCGCCATGCAGGCGACGGTGGTGCGGAGCATGTTCACCCACGGGTCGCGCCGGGTCATCATCACCGGCGAGGTGACGGCGTGCTGGCGCTGGGCGCCAGCCTCGGGGGCCCCGCAGGCCTCGGCGACGCGGGCCCACAGGCGGCGGGCGGCGCGGAGCTTGGCGATGGTGAGGAACTGGTCCGCCGTCGCGGCGTAGCGGAACTCCAGCTGGCCCAGGGCGGCTTCGACACCGAGGCCGCCGCCTTCCAGGGCGCGGAGGTAGGCGACGCCCGTGGCCAGGGAGAGGCCGAGCTCCTCGGCGGCGCTGCCGCCGGCCTCGTGGTACGGCAGGGCGTCCACCGTCAGGGCGCGTACGTGGGGCCAGGCGGCGGCGGTCTCGCGGGCCAGGGCGGCGGCCTCGGCGAGGTCCAGGACTTCACCCGTTCGGGCCTCGTGGCCGAGCGGGTCCGCGCCGAGCGAGGCGCGGGCGGCCTCGGGGGCCACCTCCCGCTCGGCGTACAGGGCCAGCAGCGCGCGGGCCGCCTCGGCGTAGTCGGCGCCGGCGTCGAGGGTGACGGGCGCGAGGTCGAGGTAGACGCCGTCGAGGGCGCGGGCGAGGCCGTCGGCGGGGATGCCGGTCCGGCCGACGGTGAGCCACAGCGAGGTGGTGCCGTTCTCCAGGTCGGCGAGGGCCGCCTCGTTGACCCGTACGGGGTCGGTGCCCGCGAGGCGCTGGCGCACGTCCCAGCCGGAGACGGAGGTGCCCTCGGGCCGGCCGCCCCTGGTGAAGGGGGCGAAGCCCGGGAAACCGGCGGCGTCGGCGGTGGCGGTGTTCGCGGCGTTCGCGCCGGTGTCGCCGTTCGCGTTCGCGCCGGTTTCGCGCGCGGTGTAGAGCGGGCGGGTGGTGAGCCCGTCCTCTAGCTGGGTGGACAACGCGTCTTCAGCTGCCTCGCCGGATGCTTCCTTGCCCGACTTGCGCAGTACGCCTTCAACCAGGCGCTGCCACTGCTCATGCGTCGCGTCAGGGAACTCGGCGGCCAGGGAAAGCCCGTCATCAGGCAGGACCGTCATGGCTCGAATGCTAGGGGGGTGCTCTGGGATGGACCAGAACCACCGGATGTGATCTCCCCCTCTCAAGTGAGACGGGCGGGGTCACGAAAGAGCGGATCGAGCAGGACGGTCGCCGCGGCGCAGGGGAGTACGGCGGGTCCGGCGTGCGGGGTGACGATGCGGGGGGCCGGTGGCGCGGGCGCGGCGTTCTTCGTCGCGGCCGCCGCTTCGCGGATCTCCTCCAGGTAGCCCTCGTGGAGCAGGCTGGAGAGTTCCGCGATCACCAGGACGGCGGGGTTGAAGACGTCCAGCAGGAGGGCGGCGGCCCGGCCGACGTTGCGGGCGCGCTCGCGCAGCAGCCGGTCCGCGCGGGGGTCGCCGGTCGCGGCCGCGTCGACGAGCAGGCTGACGGAGGGCTCGGGGACGATGCCGAGGTGGACGGCCTCCGCGCCGAGCGCGGTGTCGGAGGCGGTGGCCTGCAGGCAGCCGGTGCGGCCGCACGGGCAGGGCGTGCGGGAGCCGGGGACGGGCAGGTGCGCGACGTCTCCGGCGGCGGCGCCGGGGCCCTGGTGGACGGTGCCCTCGATGCCGAAGGCGGCGTCGACGACGTTGCCGACGAAGAGGTGGACGAGGCTGCGGCGGGCGTCGGGGTGCCCGAACAGGATTTCGGCGGCGGCGACGGCGCGGGCGTGGTTGTCGAGGCGGACGGGGAGCCCGAGGGCGTCGGACAGCTCGGCGGCCAGGGGGCGGTCCCGCCAGCCGAGGGCCTCGTGCCGGACGACGGTCCCCTCGTCGGGCCGGACCCAGCCGCCGAGGGCGGCGCCGAGGCCGAGGAGGGGGCGGCCGGTGTCGTACTCGTCGAGGAACGCGCGGAGTTGGCGCGCGATCGCCTGCGGCAGCGTGGCGGGGTCCAGGCCGTGGTGCGGCAGGGCGCGGCGGGCGAGGACCTGGCCGCGGAGGTCGACGAGGCCGAAGGTGGAGGCGGGCACGCCGATGTGCAGGGCGGCGGTGACGGGGCCGGAGACGGCGCCGGTGTTGAGGTCGAGCGGGACCAGGGGGCGGCCGAGGCCGCCGGCGGGGCCGGGCAGCTCGCGCAGCAGCCCGGAGCGGAGCAGGCCGGTGGTCTGGCGCGACACGGCGGCGGGGCTGAGCCCGCACACCGGGGGGATCCCGCTCCGGGCGACGGGGCCGTGCTCCAGGACGGCGCGCAGTACGGCGGCGGCGTTGGCGGAGGCCCGGCTGTCGCCGGCCATGCGGGGGTGGGGGGTGGTGGGGGGCACGTTGTGATGATGCCGGTTCGCTCCGCTGGGTTGTTTTGGTGGGGTGTTCCGTTGGCTCTGCCGGGTCGCTCCGCTGGGTTGCCTTGGTGGGGTGCTTCGTTGGGTCTGCCGGGGCGCCTTCGGCGGGCGTCCGTTGGGTTGCGCTGTCAGGTGCTCTGCCGGGGCGCCTTCGGTGGGGCGTTCCGTTGGGGCGGGGGTGGGGTGGGGTGTCGTCCGGGACTGCATGATTTATGGCGGCTGGGCGGGCGCTGTCGCCTTGCGGCTCCCTGCGCGCCACAAATCACGTTTTACGTCCCGGACGACACCCCACCCCACCCCTGCCCCCGGCCGGGAAGGGGCGTGGCGGGGGCGTTGCGGGGGTGTGAAATCCAGCCACGGTTTTCGGCCGCTGGTGGAGATGGGGGATGTCGGCCGGGAACGCCCGAAACCGCAGGTGGCGGGGGGTTCGGCTGGTTCCTCCGGGCCGGCTTCGGCCGGGCTCGGTGGGGGTTGACCCCTTGCGGGGCCGCTGCCAGGCTCCGGGGCATGTCCGCGATTGCATTCCTCGCCTCGCGGCTCCACACCCCCGGCTTCCCGGGCGAGTGTCAGGGCCGCTGTCCGGCCCTTCGTTGCGCCTGAGCGCACCCCGTCTTCCTTTCGCGGTCTTCGCCGTGCTCGTTACGCCTTTTTCTTCCGCTGCGGAAATAAACCCTCAGGGAGCTTCTGTGTCCACCACCTCCATCACCCGTCTCGGCGGCCGCATCGGTGCCGAGCTCGGCGGGATCCGGCTCGCCGGTGACCTGCCCGCCGGCACCGTCGCCGAGATCCGGGGCGCCCTCCTCGCCCACAAGGTCGTCTTCTTCCGGGGGCAGGACCACCTCGACGAGGCCGGCCACGAGGCCTTCGCCCGGCTGCTCGGCGCGCCGGTCGCGCACCCCACCGTCCCCTCCGCCGACGGCCGATACGCCCTCGGCATCGACTCCCACCACGGCGCCCGCGCCAACCAGTGGCACACCGACGTCACCTTCGTCCCCGCGTACCCCGCCTTCTCGGTCCTGCGCGCCGTCACCATCCCCCCGTACGGCGGGAACACCCTCTGGGCCAACACCGCCACCGCGTACGCCCACCTCCCCGAGCCGCTCCGCGTCCTCGCCGACAGCCTGCGCGCCGTACACACCAACGAGTACGACTACGCCGCCCTCAAGCCGGACGCGCTCCCCGAGGCCCTCGCCCAGTACCGCGAGGTGTTCACGTCCACGAAGTTCCTGACCGAACACCCCGTCGTCCGCGTCCACCCCGAGACCGGCGAACGCACCCTGCTGCTCGGCAACTTCGTCCAGCGGATCAAGGGCCTCACCGGGCAGGACTCCCGCGCGCTCATCGACCTCTTCCAGTCGCACGTGGAGCGCCCCGAGAACACCGTCCGCTGGCAGTGGCGGGCCGGGGACGTCGCGATCTGGGACAACCGCGCCACCCAGCACTACGGCGTCGACGACTCCGACGACCACGAGCGCACCCTGCGCCGCGTGACCGTCGACGGCGACGTCCCGGTCGGTCCCGACGGCGTTCCGTCCCGGCTGATCAGCCCCGAGGCCGTCCCCGAGCCCGCGTTCGGGATCCCCTCCGGCGCCTCCACCGTCTCCGTCTGAACCGCTCCCCAAGGAGAGTCCCGTGCCCCGACTGCTCGCCCTCACCGGCAGCCCCTCCGTCCACTCCCGCACCACCGTCGTGGCCGACCACGTGCTGCGTCGTCTCTCCCACGCCGGGTTCGAAACCGCCCACCTCGCCGTACGGGACCTCCCCGCCGCCGACCTGCTCTCCGCCCGCCGCGGCGAACCGGAGATCCGCCGGGCCGTCGAAGCCGTCGCCGCGGCCGACGGGGTGGTCATCGCGACCCCGATCTACAAGGCCTCGTACACCGGCCTGCTCAAGGCCTTCCTCGACCTGCTCCCGCAGGACGGGCTGGCCGGGAAAACGGTTCTGCCGATCGCCACCGGCGGCAGCCTCGCCCATGTCCTGACCATCGACTACGCCCTGCGCCCGGTCCTCGCCGCGCTCGGCGCCCGGCACGTCACCGCCGGCCGGTTCATCCTCGACTCCGCCGTCGAGCGCGGGGACGGCCCCGACCGGCTGCGGCCCGAGGCCGAGCTGGACCTGTTCCAGGCCGTCGACGAGTTCGCCGAAGCCCTGCGCGCCGGGGCCGCCCCCCTGACCGCCACCGCGCTCTGACCCCGTACCCCCGTACGTACTGACAAGGAACCGTCATGCCCGCAGCGTTCACCTCGACCCCCACCTCCCGACGCCAGTTCCTCGCCCTGCTCGGCATCTCGGCGGCCGCGGTGAGCTGCGGCACGGCCACCGCCGGCGGCGGTTCCGGCAAGCAGCTCAAGACCCTCAAGTACCAGGGCGCGGTCGGCTCGGTCACCCTGCCCGAACTGGCCGCGGACCTCGGCTACCTGGAGGACCTCACCCTCGACTGGGTCGGCAACACCATCAGCGGCCCCCAGGACATCCAGTCCGCGGCCACCGGCCAGACCCACTTCGGCGGGGCCTTCAACGGCGCCGTCGTCAAGCTGGCCGCGAGCAAGGCCCAGATCCAGGCCGTCGTCTCCTACTACGGCTCCGACCAGGACACCTACCTCGGCTACTACGTCCTGGAGGACAGCCCGATCCGCTCCGCCCGCGACCTCATCGGCAAGAAGGTCGGCATGAACACCCTGGGCGCCCACGCCCAGGCCCTGCTCGACATCTACCTGGAGCGCAACGGCGTCTCCAAGGCCGACGCGGGCAAGGTCGAGCCCCTCGTGGTCCCGCCCGTCAACACCGAACAGGCCTTGCGGCAGAAGCAGATCCAGGTCGGCGTGCTCAGCGGCGTACTGCGCGACAAGGCCCTGGCGGCCGGCGGGATACGCCCGCTGTTCAAGGACCACGAACTGCTCGGCGCGTTCAGTGCGGGCACGTACGTGATGACGCGGCGCTTCATCAAGGAGAACCCCGACACCGCGCGGACCTTCACCACCGGCGTGGCCAAGGCCATCGAGTGGTCGCGCACCACCCCGCGCGAGGAGGTCATCGCCCGGATGACGGAGATCGTCAAGAAGCGCGGCCGCAACGAGGACACCTCGACGCTCCAGTACTGGCACTCGTACGGGGTCGCCGAGACCGGCGGCCGGATCGCCGACAAGGAGTTCCAGCTCTGGATCGACTGGCTCGGCGAGCGCGGCGAGATCAAGAAGGGCGGCCTCAAGGCCGGCGATCTGTACACCAACGAGTTCAACGCGCAGGGAAAGGGCTGAGCGGCCGCCATGGCGAAGATCGTGTTCGACTCCGTGACCAAGTCCTTTCCGACCAAGGACAGGAAGAACAGGAGGGGGAGGGAAGAGTTCACCGCGCTCGACGGGATCGACCTGGAGATCGAGGCGGGCGAGTTCGTGGTCGTCGTCGGGCCCAGCGGCTGCGGCAAATCCACCCTCCTGGACCTGCTCGGCGGCCTGACGCGCCCCACCTCCGGCCGGATCCTGCTCGACGGCCGGCCCGTCACCGGGCCGGGGCTGGACCGGGGCATCGTCTTCCAGCAGTACGCGCTGCTGCCGTGGCGCACCGCGCTCGGCAACATCGAATTCGGCCTGGAGGCGACCGGGGTACCGCGCCGTGAACGGACGGACAGGGCCCGTGAGTTCCTGGACCTGGTCGGCCTGACCGGATTCGGGGACCGGCATCCGCACGAGCTGTCCGGCGGAATGCGCCAGCGGGTCGCGATCGCCCGGTCGCTGGCGTACGACCCGGACGTCCTGCTGATGGACGAGCCGTTCGCGGCGCTCGACGCGCAGACCCGCGAATCCCTGCAGGACGAGCTGCGGCGGATCTGGCAGCGCACCGGCAAGACCGTCGTCTTCATCACGCACGGCATCGAGGAAGCGGTGTACCTCGGGCAGCGGGTGGCCGTCATGACCTCGCGGCCCGGCCGGGTGAAGGAGGTCGTCCCGGTGTCCCTCGGCACGCGCGGTGCCGGGGCCACGGGCGAGGACCTGCGCTCCAGCCCGGAGTTCGCCCGCTACCGCCACGAGATCTGGACCCTGCTCCACGACGAGGTGGCCCGCGCCCAGCAACTGGAGAAGGAGGAGGCCTCCGTATGAGTACCGGAACCGACACCACCGTCGCCGCCCTGGCGGGCCTGGCCCCGCCCGTGGACGAGGCACCCGCCGTACGGAAAACCGCGCCGGCGCCCGCGCCCGCGAAGCCGACGCCTGTGCCTGCGGCCCCGCGGGCCGTGTCCGTCGGCCGGCTGGGCCGTCTGCTGCGCGCGGCGGGGCTCCGCTCGGCGGCGATCCTGGCGCTGCTCGCCCTGTGGGAGACCGCTCCCCGGCTGGGGCTGGTGGACGCCACCTTCCTGCCGCCGGTCAGCGAGGTCGCCGAGGCCTGGTGGGAGCTCCTCGCCGACGGCCAGCTCGGGGAACACACCGGGGCCAGCCTGATCCGCTCCTTCGGGGGCTTCGGGATCGCGGTCGTGGTCGCCGTCCCGCTCGGCCTGCTGATCGGCTGGTACCGCCCGGTCGCGGCGCTGCTCGGGCCGCTGCTGGAGGTGTTCCGCAACACGGCGGCGCTCGCGCTGCTGCCGGTGTTCGTCCTGCTGCTCGGCATCGGGGAGACCTCGAAGGTGTCGATCGTGGTCTACGCCTGCGTGTGGCCGATCCTGCTGAACACCATCAGCGCCGTGGGGAACGCGGACCCGACGCTGGTGAAACTGGCCCGCTCGATGGACCTGTCCACGCCGAGGCTGTTCCAGAAGGTGATCCTCCCGGCTTCGGTGCCGGCCATCTTCACGGGCATCCGGCTGGCCGGGGCGGTGTCGATCCTGGTGCTGGTGGCGGCCGAGATGATCGGCGCCAAGGCCGGGCTCGGATACCTGATCAACGCGTCGCAGTACAACTTCGCGATCCCGCAGATGTACGCGGGCATCGTCACGATCTCGGCGATCGGCGTGGCCTTCAACCAGCTGCTCGTCACGATCGAGCGCCGTCTGAGCCTCTGGCGCGTTCCGGCCTGAGGGGTCGCCCGACGCGCACCCTGCCCGCCCGCCTCGCCCCTGCCCGTCTCCGCAAACCCTGCCGTCTGCCGCACCCCTGCCCGTTTCCGCGCCCCTGGTGACGGCGCGCGCCCTGCCCCGGCAGTGCCCGCGCGCCCCGACCGCCCGCTCACGCGAAGCGTCCCGCGCTCCCCACCGAGACCGAGGAACCGACATGTCCGCACCCCGTACGCTGCACCTCAACGCGTTCCTGATGAACGCCGGTCACCACGACGCCGCCTGGCGGCACCCCGACAGCAGCCCCGAGCGGGTCACCGACCTGCGCTACTTCCAGGAGCTCGCCCGGACCGCCGAGCGCGGCCGCCTCGACTCCATCTTCTTCGCCGACGGCCTCGCCCTGTGGGGCAAGGCCCGCTACAACGCGCTCGGCGGGTTCGAGCCGCTGACGCTGCTCTCCGCCATCGCCGCCGTCACCGAGCACATCGGGCTGATCGCCACCGTCTCGACCACCTTCAACGAGCCCTTCCACACCGCCCGGAAGTTCGCCTCCCTCGACCACATCAGCAACGGCCGCGCCGGCTGGAACATCGTCACCTCCGGCACCGTCGACGAGGCCCGCAACTTCAACCAGGAGGAACACCTGGAGCACGGCCTCCGCTACGACCGCGCCCGCGAGTTCCTCGACGTCGCCACCAAGCTCTGGGACAGCTGGGAGGACGACGCGATCGTCCTCGACAAGGAGCGCGGCATCTACGCCGACACCGACAAGCTCCACCCCGCCGCCCACCGCGGCGAGTACTTCGGCGTCGCCGGGCCGCTCAACGTCCCCCGCTCCCCGCAGGGGCACCCGCTGCTCGTACAGGCCGGCTCCTCCGAGGACGGGAAGGAGTTCGCGGCCCAGTACGCCGAGGCCGTCTTCACCGCCCAGCAGACCCTCGCCGACGGGCAGACCTTCTACAAGGACCTCAAGTCCCGCCTCGCCAAGTACGGCCGCGCCGAGTCCGACCTGCTCGTCCTGCCCGGCATCGCCCCCGTCATCGGGTCCACCGAGGCCGAGGCCAAGGCACTGGAGCAGCAGCTCACCGACCTCCAGGTGCCCGAGTACGGGCTCGCCCAGCTCTCCGGAATGCTCGGCACCGACCTCACCGGCCTCCCGCTCGACGGGCCGCTGCCCGACCTGCCCGAGGAGCGGGACATCAACGGCAACAAGAGCCGCTTCACCCTCGTCGCCGAACTCGCCCGCCGTGACGGCCTCACCCTGCGCGAGCTGATCGCCCGCCTCGGCGCCGGGCGGGGCCACCGGGTGTTCGCGGGCACGCCCGAGCAGATCGCCGACCAGCTGGAGGAGTGGTTCACCCAGGGCGCCGCCGACGGCTTCAACATCATGGCGCCCGTCCTGCCGACCGGGCTGACCGCCTTCGTCGACCACGTCGTGCCGATCCTCCAGCGGCGCGGCCTCTTCCGCAGCGAGTACACGGGCGCGACCCTGCGCGAGAACTACGGTCTGGCGCGCCCGGCCAACCGCTACGCCCAGCGGTAGCGGTAGCGGCAGCCGTCGCTTGAGCGGGCCCCGTACCCCGGCCCGGGGTGCGGGGCCGGGGTGCGGGGCCGGGGTACGGGGCCGGGGCCGCGCGGGTCAGACCGTGAGGACGATCTTGCCCCGGGTCCGGCCCGACGCGCTCAGCTCCCAGGCCTTCGCGGCCTCGGCGAGCGGCAGCGCGTGCTCCACGTTGACCGTGAGCTTGCCGGCGTCGGCCAGTTCCCCCAGGAAGGTCAGGTCGGCGGTGTCCGGGCGGACCCACAGCTGGTGGGCGCCCTGGGCCGCGGCGTTGTAGTCGGCGATGGACGCCACCCGGTGGCGCTCCTTGACCAGCGACTGGAGCGTCGCGATGACGTCGTCCCCGTAGAAGTCGAGGGCGGCGTCCACCCCTTCGGGCGCGAGGGCGCGCACCCGGTCCGCGAACCCCTCGCCGTACAGCACCGGTTCGGCGCCGAGCGAGCGCAGGTAGTCGTGGTTGTGGGCCCCGGCCGTGCCGATGACGCGCAGGCCGAGGGCGACCGCGATCTGCACGCCGAGGGAGCCGGTGCCGCCGGCCGCCGAGTGGATGAGGACGCTCTCGCCGGCCTTGAGGCCCACGCGGGTGAGCGACTGGTAGGCGGTCAGCCCGGCCAGCGGGATGCCCGCGGCCTGCTCGAAGGTCAGCTCGCGGGGCTTGCGGGCCAGCGTCCGGACGGGGGCCGACACCAGCTCGGCGTACGTGCCGGACTGCACCCAGTCCTTGCGGAGGTATCCGAAGACCTCGTCGCCGACGGCGTAGTCGAAGGTGTCGGGGCCGATGGCCTCGACGACGCCGGACACGTCCCAGCCGGGTATGACGGGGAAGCGGACCTCCATGATCGGGTCGATGTACCCGGCGGCGATCTTCCAGTCCACCGGGTTGACGCCGGCGGCCTTGACGCGGACGAGCACCTCGCCCGGTCCCACCTTGGGCGGAGCGACGTCAACGAGCTGGAGGGAGTCGGACGTTCCATATGCGCTGTACGTGATGGCCTTCATGGTCGTTTCCAACCGGGCCCGGTCCGGGGCTATTCCGGGGCCCCGGCGCGCGCCTCCGCAAGGGCCTACGCCGGAAGGGTGTTGTGGTGCGAGCGGCGCCGGGCCGCGCTGAACAGGGCCTGGATCTGGGCCCCCGACTGCTCCACGCTGTCCAGCGGGGACGGGAACGGCAGCCGTACGTCACGGTGGCCGCGGGCCTCCTCCAGGCGCAGGGTGATCCCGTACCGGTCCATGGCCAGCGGCAGCGCGCGGACGACGGCGGCGCTCGCGGGGGCCGCCGGCCGGACCAGTCGCAGCAGCAGGGTGACCAGTTCGGTGTGGTCGTCGAGGAGGTGCGTGAGCATCCCGGCCTCGTACGGGGCGAGCGGGTCGGCGCAGGCCGCGTCCAGCTCTTCGAGGCCGACGTACGAGCGGCCCTCCCCGGTCTCCAGGACGGCCTCGACGAACTCCACGCAGGTGGAGTCGGAGCCTTCGTCGGTGTACGGGGTGAGCAGCCGGCCCAGCACGGTGACCCGGGCGCGCACCCGGTCGCGCACCGGGGTCGGCGCGATGTCGGTGAACTCCATCCGGATCACGGGCCGGTCCTCGCGCTCCCCGCCGGGCTCGGCGGGGTGCAGGTGCACGCGGCCCATCGGGTCGGTGCCGTCGAGGTGGCGCACCTCGGCGTGCAAGCCGCCGGTGATCACCGTCATGGAGTGGGCGGCGGCCAGGATCGACCGGACCCGCTCGGCGTCGGTGGGCCGGTCGGCGGCGGCCGGGGTGGCAGGGGCGCCGGACATGCGCATGCGGATCTCTCCATCGTCCTGGGCGAGTGACTTAGGTATGCCTAACCTAACCTATTCCCTCCGTGGGGTGTACCCCGTCCCGCTCGTGTCGTTGTTGGGCTGAACGGGTGAAACACGAGAGGATGGGGGGATGCACATGAAGCGCGCGGCCGAGGCGGCCCGGTGAGCAGGTACGACGTCACCGACGAACAGTGGGAGGGGCTCGCGCAGGTGGTGCCGCTGCGCAGTCGCAACGAGTGGCCCTCCCGGGTGGACCACCGCACGATCCCCGCGTCGCCGGGGGCGTCCGCGGCGGAGCAGCGGCGCTTCGTGGTGATCCGGGTCCAGATCTTCGCGGACGCGCGGGAGGTGGCCGAGTACCTGATCGCGCAGATCCCGGTGCTGCTCGACCTCACCGGCGCGGACAGTGAAGTGGCCAAGCGCATCCTGGACTTCAGCAGCGGCGTGGTCTTCGGGCTGGGCAGCGGAATGCACCGGGTGGACCGGAACGTCTTCCTGCTGGCGCCCGTCGGGACCGAGGTCGAGGGGATCGCGGCCGCGGCCGTCCCCCGATCGTAGGAAGGTCGCACGAGGGAACGGTTCGCCGGGTCCACGCGGTCCCGGCGAACCCGTAGCGTCCGCCCCATGGACGCCCTCGCCGCCCCCGCCCCCACTGCCTCCGCCGGCTTGGCCGACGCCCTCGACGCCTCTGGCGCGTTAGCCGACGGCCTCGATGCCTCCGGTGCGTTAGCCGACGCCTTCGACGCCTCCGGTGCGTTAGCCGACGCCCTCGATGCCTCCGTCGTCTTGAACGACGAACCCGACGCTTCAACGGCCACGGCCGGTCCGGCCCTTCTGCGGCCCGTGCTCACCGAGCTGCGGCTCTCCGCCTTCGCCTCGCACCGGCGCGCCGCCTTCTCGTTCGGGCCCGTCACCCTGCTCGCCGGGGCCAGCGGCAGCGGCAAGTCCCAGGTCCTGGGCGCCTACGAGGCGCTGGCCGCACTGGGTTCCGGGGCCACCCTGGAGGAGGTGTTCCCGGATCCGTCGGCGCTGGTTCCCGAGCGGGCCGTCCCTGACGCCGACCGGCGCCGCGGATTCCGTATCGGCTGCACGGTCGACGGGCCCGTCGGCCCGGTCCGGCTCGACCTGGCGGTACAGGCCGAGCCCGAGCTCCGCGTCGTCGGCGAACGCCTCTCCGTGGGCGGCGAGGTCCTGCTCAGCACCGCGCTCCGCGACCCCGGCAGGCGCTCCGTCCAGGCCGCCTGGCTGACCGGCGGGGCCGTCGGCGTCACCCGGGCCCCGCTGCCCGACGACCGGCTCGGCACCGCCCTGCTCCCGCTGCGCGTGGCGGGGGCCACCGCCGGGCAGCGCCGGGTGCTGGCCGCCGCCGAGCAGGCGGTGGTCGCCCTGCGCTCGGTGTTCGCCTGCGATCCCCGCCCGGACCGGATGCGCGCCCCGGTCCCGCCGGGGGAGGGGCGGCTGCTGGGCGACTGCGCCAACCTGGCCGACGTACTGCGCCGGACCCGCCACGAGTGCGGCACCCGGCACGCGCTGCTCGCGCGGGCGGCCCGTACCGGCTGTGCGGGCGAGGTCGCCGGGCTGGACGTACGGGCGCCCGCCGACGGCCCCGTCACCGCGCTGCTCGACCGCGGTCCCGGCCTGCCCGCCACCGAACTCGGCCGGCTCGGCGCGGGCGAGCTGCGCTTCCTCGCGCTGGCGCTCGTCCTGCTGACCGGGCCGGGGGTGCTGGCGGTGGAGCCCGCCACCGAACTGCCGTCCGCCCGGCAGGCGCTGACCGTGCTCGCCGACGGCCTCGACCGCGATCTGGACCGGCGCCAGGGCGAGGAACTGCTGCGGCTGGCCCTCATGGCCTGCGGGCGCGGTCACGTCCGGCTGGTGGCCGCGGTGGGGGAGGAGTGCGCGGGGGCCGCCCGCCGGATCCCCGGGGTCTCGGTGGTAGACCTGACGCCATGAGCGACGTAGGTGACACGAGTGGAGCGACGGGTGCGGCCGGAGAGGAGCGGCTGCGGCAACTGCAGCGGCGGCTGGTCGAGTTCGCGCGGGCGCGGGACTGGGGTCAGTACCACACGCCGAAGAACCTGGCGGTCGCGCTGAGCGTCGAGGCCTCGGAGCTGGTCGAGATCTTCCAGTGGCTGACGCCGGAGCAGTCGGCGAGGGTCATGGAGAAACCGGAAACCGCGCACCGCGTGGCCGACGAGGTGGCTGACGTGCTCGCGTACCTCCTGCAGTTCTGCGAGGTCCTCGGGGTGGACGTGCTGGAGGCGCTGGCCGCGAAGATCGAGAGGAACGAGCTCCGCTTCCCGGTGACGGGTGCTCCCGACGCAAAATGTCACTCTTCGGAGTGATGGCGTCGTCCACAACCATGTCTCTGTCCAGAGATTTCCGAATACCCCTGGCTTTACTGGCCCGTTGCCTTCACTCTGGGTAGTGGTGAGAACGGCAGGATGTCGTGCGGACGGGGGACGGCATATGGATGCGGTACGGCTCATCGCAGCCGGCCGGCACGCGCTGGCACAGAGCGGGGCTGCGTGGGACATCGTGGGCGAGGCCTGGCAGGCCCAGGCGCTCGCGCAGGGGATCGGGAGCTGGCTGGCGGTCACGGGGCCGCCGGAGCTGAGATCGGAGGCACGGGGGCTGGGCGAAGCGGGGGGAAGAGGCTGCGGGGTGCTCGACAGAGCGGCCCTGCGCGGAGAGGGCAGCGCGCCCGACCGTCCGCCGCGGGCGGCGCAGCTGGCCGAGGTGGTGGATGTCCGGCAGGCGCTGCTCGGGCTCCAGGCGCTGCTGGGCGAAGTGGGCATAGCCCTGGTCGGGGTGGCCTGCGGGACGGATGACGAGACCTTGTACTGGCAGTGCATAGAGTCGATCGACGCGGCTGACGAGTCGAGCGATCGGGTGCGGGCGCTCCTGCGCCGGATGACGGTCCGCGAGCGGGGGTCCGCTTCCGGAGTGGTCTGACGGCTCGGTCCGGGGTGGTGTCCCGTCGCGCGCGACGGGACCTGCGCGGGTATCGCGTTGACGGAGATTCACCCGGCAGGGGCGGGCGAGGCAGGATGGAGGGCATGGACCTCCGTATCTTCACCGAGCCCCAGCAGGGCGCGAGCTACGACACCCTCCTGACCGTCGCCAAGGCCACCGAGGAACTCGGCTTCGACGCGTTCTTCCGGTCGGATCACTATCTGCGGATGGGATCCGTGGACGGTCTGCCCGGACCGACCGACGCGTGGATCACCCTCGCGGGCCTGGCCCGCGAGACCAAGCGGATCCGGCTGGGCACGCTGATGACGGCCGGTACCTTCCGGCTGCCCGGCGTGCTCGCCATCCAGGTGGCGCAGGTCGACCAGATGTCCGGCGGCCGCATCGAGCTCGGCCTGGGCGCGGGCTGGTTCGAGGAGGAGCACAAGGCGTACGGGATTCCCTTCCCGGCGGAGCGGATGGCCCGGCTGGAGGAGCAGCTGGCCATCGTCACCGGCCTGTGGGCCACCGCGCCCGGAGCCACCTTCGACTACGCGGGCACCCACTACCAGGTGGAGAACTCGCCGGCGCTGCCCAAGCCGGCCCAGGCCAAGGTGCCCGTGCTCATCGGCGGGCACGGCGCGAAGCGCACCCCGCGCCTCGCCGCCCGGTACGCGGACGAGTTCAACATGCCGTTCGCGTCGATCGCGGACAGCCGGCGCCAGTTCGGCCGGGTCCGGGAGGCCGTCGCGCAGGCCGGGCGCAAGGCGGACGAGCTCGTCTACTCCAACGCGCTCGTGGTGTGCGTCGGCAAGGACGACGCCGAGGTGGCCCGCCGGGCCGCCGCCATCGGGCGCGAGGTGGAGGAGCTCAAGGCGAACGGCCTGGCCGGCTCCCCGGCCGAGGTCGTGGAGAAGATCGGCACCTACGGCGCCATCGGCTCCTCGCGCGTCTACCTCCAGCTGCTCGACCTCGACGACCTGGACCACCTGGAGCTGATCTCCTCCCAGGTGCTGTCCCAGCTCGGCTGAGCCCCACCGACGAAGGAGGAACCCCGTGCCGCGTGCATCCGGCCCGCTCGCCGAGGCCCTGGCCCGCAGGACCGTGCTCCTGGACGGCGGGCTGAGCAACCAGCTCGCCGACCAGGGCTGCGATCTGTCCGGCGACCTCTGGACGGGCCGGGTGCTCACCGAGCGCCCGGGCCAGGTGGCACGGGCGCACGCCGCGTACGCAGGGGCCGGGGCCGAGGTGCTGATCACCGCGAGCTACCAGCTCGGCTCCGCCGCGCCGGCCGAGCTGTTCGCGCGGAGCGTGCGGCTGGCCGCCGGGGCGGCGGAGGCCGCCGGCCACGAGGTCTGGGTGGCCGCCTCGGTCGGGCCGTACGGGGCGGTGCTCGCGGACGGCTCCGAGTACCGCGGCCGGTACGGGCTGGGCGTGCGCGAGCTGGCGGCCTTCCACCGTCCCCGCGCCCTGGCGCTGCTGGCCGCGGGGCCCGACGTACTGGCCCTGGAGACGATCCCGGACACGGTGGAGGCCGAGGCCCTGCTCGGGATCCTCGCGGAGACCGGCGCCCCGGCCTGGCTGAGCTACACGGTGGCGGGCGGCCGCACCCGCGCCGGGCAGCCCCTCGCCGAGGCCTTCGCCCTCGCGGCCGCCTCCCCGCAGGTCATCGCGGTCGGCGTCAACTGCTGCGACCCCGAGGACGTCCTGCCCGCCCTCGAAGCGGCGGCCGGGGTCACCGGCATGCCGCTGCTGGCCTACCCCAACGACGGCTCGGTGTGGGAGGCCGCCACCCGGACCTGGCACACCCCCGGGCACCCCGCCCCCTGGCCCGCCGAGGCCTGGCAGGAGGCCGGCGCCCGCCTCATCGGCGGCTGCTGCCGCATCGGCCCCGCCGGCATCGCCGCGCTGGCCGCGCGGGTCAGGTGGTGAGGGGCGGCCAGGGGACCTCGGTTTCGACGGCGGCGGTGTAGTCGACGCCGGGGACGGAGAAGCCGTAGAGGCGGCGGACTTCGTCGCTGAACCAGGAGAGGTCGGCGAGTTCGTCGATGGTGTCGCTGGTGGCGGTGCTCCAGCGGTCGGCGACGGCGCTCTGCACGGCGGGGTCCAGTTCCCAGGTGTCGAGGCGGACCCGGCCCTCGTCGTCGAGATCGAGGGGGCGGGCGCCGGTCAGCTGGTCCCACAGCTCCACCAGTTGACCGATCGGGG
Organism: Streptomyces goshikiensis; assembly: GCF_014650555.1. Taxonomy (GTDB): domain Bacteria; phylum Actinomycetota; class Actinomycetes; order Streptomycetales; family Streptomycetaceae; genus Streptomyces; species Streptomyces goshikiensis. The sequence continues at coordinate 227,794 of NZ_BMVE01000002.1, forward strand.
CCACCATGGCGTCGCCGAGGACGCCGCGCAGCAGCCCGACGTACAGGGCGATGCCGGGGATGGCGGTGGAGGACTGGGTGACGGCGGCGGCGTTGACCGAGGTCACGGCCCGGCCGCCCAGGGTCTTGCCGAGGCGCTCGTCCAACGCGCGCGCGGTGGTCTCCAGATGGGACTTCGCGGCGCCGATGGTGCCCTGCCGGTAGATCGCCGCGGTGAGCGGCGAGCCGATGTAGGACAGGGCGGCGGTGGCGAAGCCTTCGGCGAGCAGGGACCGCTCCGCCAGGAACGTGATCCAGCGCTCCCAGTCGGCGCCGCCCATCACCTCGACGGTCTGCTCGATGTCGTCGCCCTCGGCCGGCGCGGTGGTGACCTCCTTCACCTCCGGGGCGCCCTGCTCGTCGAAGACGAGGGTCTTGGTGGTGTACGGCGAGCCGATCGGCTTGAGGACCGAGGCGTACGTGGTGCCGGTGTCCGGGTCGGTGCGGCGGGGCGCGGCCACCGAGTAGACCAGGTAGTCGAGCCGTCCCCCGAAGCGCTCGACGAGGAGGTCGGCGACCTGCTCCTTCATCGTGTCGCTGAACGCGTCGCCGTTGAGGAAGACGAAGTCCCGCCCGTGCTGCCGGGCGAGCCGGGCGGTGGCGGCGGTGCGGTACCAGCCGGCGGTGCCGGTGCGCCGCGCGGGCGCCTTCTCGAAGCAGACGCCGATGCCACGGATGCCGACGCGGGCCAGGCCCGCGATCGTGGCGGCCAGGCCGTACCCGGCGGACGAGCCGATGACCAGAGCCACCGGCCCTTCGCCCCCGGCGGGCGCCGGGGTGGCGGGGACGGCCCGCCACATCTCTTCCACCAGCTGCCGGCAGCCGCCGGGGTGGGAGTCGAGGAACAGGAAGCCCCGGCTCTTGGGCGCGATGACGCGTTCGTTCACGGTGTGGTGCCCCAGGTGTCGTCGCGGACAAGGACGAGGCGGCCGTCCCGGCCACCTCGTCCAGTCAGTCTGCGGCCGTGCGGATCAACGCGGTGATCTTGCCCGGCACAACGATGCCCGGCCGGGGTTGGAGGGTTCCACCAGGGGCCATGGCTCTCTGACTGCGTCGCCACGGCAGGCGCTCGCCGAGGTGCGCGCGGCCGGAGCCGTGCGCCAGGGCCCGTCGGAGCCGGTCGGCCCCCGGCCCTGATCCGGGCCGCGGGCTCCGCTCCGTAAAGGCGCCGCCCCCGTACGGCCTGGAATTAGGTCGTATGGGGGAACTTTCGCGGAGAACTCCGGGAAACCCGCCGGCGGGATCGTTCATCCAGGGGAGCGGAGTGTCCGCGACCCTGGAAGGACGGAACGTCACCTATGAAGATGACCGCGCGCGGCAGCATTGCGGTACTCATGACCTGTATGGCGGCGGCCGGAGCGGCCTCCCCCGCCGTGGCCGACGCGGTGCCGGTGGGTGTCCCCCTGGACGCCGTGGAGACCACGCTGGGCGTGGACACGCCGCGCGTGGCCACCGCGGTCCCCGTGCCGACGGTCGGCGCACCCGAGGCGCCCCGCCAGCACACCGGCGACATGCTTCCGACCCCGCTGCTCCCGGTGGTGCCGGTCAGCGCCGACCTCGGCCGGACCCTCGTGACCTCCCCCCTGCCGAACCTGCTCGGCAAGGAGGAGACGGACGGTGAGGGTTCCCTGGAAGCCCCGGCGACCACCCTGCTCGCCCGTACCCCCGGCGCGGTCGTCGGCTCCCCGCTGACCATGCCGGACGGGAGCAACTCCGGGATCCCGAACCTGACGAAGCCCAAGCTCGGGCTGACCACCCCGGAGCTCATCGGCGCCCCGGCGGCGCTTCTCGGCCTCGGTACCCCGCGCTGAGCGGACCCCCGGTCAAAAGCCGTCCGGTCTGGGAACGTGTACGGCATGGGATTCCATGTCGACTCCGAGACCGGGCGGCTGCGCCGCGTCATCCTCCACCGGCCCGATCTGGAGCTGAAGCGGCTCACACCAACCAATAAGGACACCCTCCTCTTCGACGACGTGCTGTGGGTCCGCCGGGCCCGCCAGGAGCACGACGGATTCGCGGACGTGCTGCGCGACCGGGGCGTGGAAGTGCACCTCTTCGGCGACCTGCTCACCGAGACCCTCGACATCCCGGAGGCGAGACACCTCGTCCTGGACCGGGTGTTCGACGAGAAGGAGTACGGGCCGCTCGCCACCGACCACCTGCGCGCCGTGTTCGACGCACTGCCCTCGGCCGACCTCGCCGAGGCCCTGGTCGGCGGGATGACCAAGCGGGAGTACCTGGCGCGGCACGCCGAGCCGGTGTCGGTCCGCTTCCACGCCATGGAGCTGGACGACTTCCTGGTCGGGCCGCTGCCCAACCACCTCTTCACCCGGGACACCTCCGCCTGGATCTACGACGGGGTCTCCATCAACGCCATGCGCTGGCCGGCCCGGCAGCGCGAGACCGTGCACTTCGAGGCGATCTACCGGCACCACCCGCTCTTCACCACCTCGGGCGCCTTCCACTACTGGTCGCAGGGGCAGGCCGACTACCCCTCGACCATCGAGGGCGGGGACGTCCTGGTCATCGGCAACGGCGCGGTGCTCATGGGAATGAGCGAGCGGACCACCCCGCAGGCGGTGGAGATGCTCGCCCGGGGCCTGTTCGCCGCCGGGTCCGCGACCAGCATCGTGGCGCTGGACATGCCGAAGCGCCGGGCGTTCATGCACCTGGACACGGTGATGACGATGGTGGATGGAGATACGTTTACTCAGTACGCGGGGCTCGGCATGCTGCGCTCCTACACGATCGAGCCGGGCAGCGGGGCGAGCGAGCTGAAGGTGACCGACCACGCGCCGGACCACATGCACCGGGCGATCGCGGCGGCCCTCGGCCTCGATGCGATCCGGGTGCTGACCCCGACGCAGGACGTGCACGCGGCGGAGCGCGAGCAGTGGGACGACGGCTGCAACGTGCTGGCCGTGGAGCCGGGGGTGGTGGTGGCGTACGAGCGGAACGTCACGACCAACACCCACCTGCGCAAGCAGGGCATCGAGGTCATCGAGATCCCGGGCAGCGAGCTGGGCCGGGGCCGGGGCGGGCCACGTTGCATGAGCTGTCCGGTGGAGCGGGACGCCGTGTGACGGGCTGACCCGGGCCGGCGGGGGACAGTGTGAGCGGGGCCTCTCTACGAGGGGCCCCGCAGGTCTGTATATCAATACAGAGGATCGTATAGACTTCCAAAATCCCCTGTCAGTACGACTCTGGAGCGCCCCCATGGCCACCGACCTCGTCGGCCGCAGTTTCCTCAAGGAGCTCGATTTCACCGCCGCCGAGTTCCGCGGCCTCGTCGAGCTCGCCGCCGCCCTCAAGGCCGACAAGAAGGCCGGAATCGAACAGCGCCGGCTCCAGGGCAAGAGCATCGCCCTGATCTTCGAGAAGACCTCCACCCGGACCCGCTGCGCCTTCGAGGTCGCCGCCGCCGACCAGGGCGCCCACACCACCTACCTCGATCCCTCCGGCTCCCAGATGGGCCACAAGGAGTCGGTCAAGGACACCGCCCGGGTGCTCGGCCGGATGTTCGACGGGATCGAGTACCGGGGCGACAGCCAGCAGGCCGTGGAGGAGCTCGCCGCGTACTCCGGGGTGCCCGTCTTCAACGGCCTCACCGACGACTGGCACCCCACCCAGATGCTGGCCGACGTGCTCACCATGACCGAGCACAGCGCCAAGCCGCTGGACCGGATCGCCTTCGCCTACCTCGGTGACGCCCGCTTCAACATGGGCAATTCCTACCTGGTGACCGGCGCCCTGCTGGGCATGGACGTACGGATCGTCGCGCCGAAGGCCTACTGGCCGGCCGAGGCCGTGGTCGAGCGGGCCCGCGGGCTCGCCGCCGCCAGCGGGGCCCGGATCACGCTGACGGAGGAGGTCGCGGAGGGGGTGGCGCAGGCCGACTTCGTCGCCACCGACGTGTGGGTGTCGATGGGCGAGCCCAAGGAGGTCTGGGACGAGCGGATCGAGGCCCTCGCCCCGTACGCCGTCACCATGGACGTGCTGCGCGCCACCGGGAACCCGGACGTCAGGTTCCTGCACTGCCTGCCCGCCTTCCACGACCTGGGCACCAAGGTCGGCCGCGAGATCCACGAGCGGCACGGCCTGGACTCGCTGGAGGTCACGGACGAGGTGTTCGAGTCCGAGCACTCGGTCGTCTTCGACGAGGCGGAGAACCGGCTGCACACCATCAAGGCCGTGCTCGTCGCGACGCTCGCGGGGCCCGTCGCACAGCCGTCCGCCTGACCCCCGCGAAGCCCGGCGCATAGTCATACGGCCGGTCCTCGCAAGGGAACCGCCGCCGGCCGGGCCGACAGGGTGAACCACACGGCCTTGCCGCGCTCGGTGCGGCGGTGGCCGCAGCCGGAGCTCAGGGCGCGCAGCAGCAGCAGGCCACGGCCGTGCTCCTGCCAGGGGTCGGGGTGCGCGTCGTCGCGGGGGCCGGTGAGATCGCCCGGCGGCCGCGGATCCCCGTCGTGCACCTCGACCTGGCAGCCGTCCGCCAGCAGCTCCACCACCAGCTCGATCGGGGCGCAGGCCCGCGTGTGCTCCACGGCGTTGGCGACCAGCTCGGCCGTCAGCAGCTCCGCCGTGTCCCGGTCGGCGGGCGCGTCGGCTTCGGTCAGCGCCGTCCGGACGAGGGCGCGGGCCATGGGGACCGCGGCCGCCGTGTGCGGCAGGGCGATCCGCCAGGCGGGGGCGTCGGGCAAGGGGGTCCCTCCGTTCCGGTGGGGGAGCCGGGCTGGTAGTTCCAGCTTTCAACCATACGAAGTGCACGCGCGCCGCCGTGGGGCACCCCGGCCCAGCAGCTCTCGCGTTTCTGTGACGGCAGTCACGAGTCGGTGATACGGTCGGGAACGTGAGCCCCTTCACCGGTTCCACACCAGCGACCGAACGGTGGCGCCACCTCCGGGTGACCCGGCAGGACGGCGTGGCCACCGTCACCCTCGACCGCCCCGACAAGCTGAACGCGCTCACCTTCGGCGCCTACGCCGACCTGCGCGATCTGCTCGCCGAACTGTCCCGGGAGCGTTCCGTGCGCGCCCTCGTGCTCGGCGGCGAGGGGCGTGGCTTCTGCTCCGGCGGCGACGTGGACGAGATCATCGGCGCCACGCTCGCCATGGACACCGCCCAGCTCCTCGACTTCAACCGGATGACCGGCCAGGTCGTCCGCGCGATCCGCGAATGCCCCTTCCCGGTGATCGCCGCCGTCCACGGGGTGGCCGCGGGCGCCGGGGCCGTCCTCGCGCTCGCCGCCGACTTCCGCATCGCGGACCCCACCGCCCGCTTCTCCTTCCTCTTCACCCGCGTCGGCCTCTCCGGCGGGGACATGGGCGCCGCGTACCTGCTGCCCCGGGTCGTCGGCCTCGGCCACGCCACCCGGCTGCTGATGCTCGGAGAGCCCGTCCGCGCGCCCGAGGCGGAGCGCATCGGGCTGCTCAGCGAGGTCACCGACGAGGGCAAGGCCCACGCGCGGGCCGCCGAGCTGGCCGCCCACCTCGCCGCCGGTCCGGCCCTCGCGTACGCGCAGACCAAGGCGCTGCTGACGGCCGAGCTGGACATGCCGCTGGCCGCCTCCGTGGAGCTGGACGCCAACACCCAGGCACTGCTGATGAACGGCCGGGACTACGCGGAGTTCCACGCCGCCTTCACCGCGAAGCGGCCCCCGGAGTGGAAGGGCAGGTAGTCCATGTCCGAGCCCATGCCCGTGTCCGTGCCCGTGCCGGCGCCCGTGACCACGAGCGCCATGAGGGTCGCCGTCGTCGGAGGGGGACCGGGCGGGCTGTACGCCGCCGCGCTGCTGGCCCGCCAGGGGCACGACGTCGAGGTCTGGGAACGCAACGCGCCGGACGACACCTTCGGCTTCGGCGTGGTGCTCTCCGACGAGACCCTCGGCGGCATCGAGCGGGCCGACACCGTCGTCTACGCCGCCCTCTGCGCGGAGTTCGTCCGCTGGGACGACGTGGACGTCGTACACCGGGGCCGGCTGCTGACCTCCGGCGGCCACGGCTTCGCCGCCCTCGGCCGCCGCCGCCTGCTGGAGATCCTGCACGAGCGCTGCGCGGGCCTCGGGGTCCGGCTCCGGTTCCACGCCGGTGCCCCCGACGCCTTCGCGCTCGCGGACTCCCACGACCTGGTGGTCGCCGCCGACGGGGTGCACAGCGCGACCCGCGAGCACGGGGCCGCGCACTTCCGGCCGACACTGACGGCCGGGCAGTGCCGCTACATCTGGCTCGCCGCCGACTTCGCCTTCGACTCCTTCCGCTTCGAGATCGCCGAGACCGAGCACGGGGTCATGCAGCTGCACGCCTACCCGTACTCAGCCGACGCCTCCACGGTCATCGTGGAGATGCGGGAGGAGGTGTGGCGGGCGGCGGGCTTCGACCTGTGCGACGAGGGCGAGTCGGCGGCCCGCTGCGCCAAGACCTTCTCCGAAGCCCTGGGCGGGCGGGCGCTGACGGGCAACCGCTCGGCGTGGACGCGGTTCCGCACCGTCGTCAACGAGCGCTGGTCACAGGGCAACGTGGTGCTGCTGGGAGACGCGGCCCACACCGCGCACTTCTCCATCGGCTCCGGCACCAAACTGGCCGTCGAGGACGCCCTCGCGCTCGCCGAGGCGGTAGCGGCGGAGCCTGACGTTCCGGCCGCGCTGGCCGCGTACGAGGCGGCGCGGCGCCCGGCCGTCGCCAGCACGCAGCGCGCCGCGGCCGCCAGCATGCGGTGGTTCGAGGAGATCGCCGGGTACGTGGACCAGCCCGCCCGGCAGTTCGCCTTCAACCTCCTCACCCGCAGCCGCCGCGTCACCCACGACAACCTGCGGCTGCGCGACGAACGGTTCACACGGGCCGTGGAGCGGGACTTCGGCTGCCCGGAGGACGGAACTCCGCCGATGTTCACTCCGTTCACCCTGCGCGGGCTGACGCTGCGCAACCGGGTCGTGGTCTCCCCGATGGACATGTACTCGGCCGGCGAAGCGGCGGGCGGCGGCAACGGCCTGCCCGGGGACTTCCACCTGGTGCACCTCGGCGCGCGGGCGCTGGGCGGGGCCGGTCTGGTGATGACCGAGATGGTCTGCGTCAGCGCCGACGGCCGCATCACCCCCGGCTGCACCGGCCTGTACACCGCCGAACAGGCGGCCGCCTGGAGCCGGATCACCGACTTCGTCCACACCAGCGCGCCCGGCACGGCCCTCGGCGTCCAGCTCGGCCACTCGGGCCGCAAGGGCTCGACGCGGCTGATGTGGGAGGGGATGGACGACCCCCTCCCGGAGGGCAACTGGCCGCTGGTCGCCGCCTCGGCGCTGCCGTACCGGCCGGGCGTCTCCGCGGTCCCGGGCGCCCTGACGCGGGCCGGCCTCGCGGCGGTCCGCTCCGACTTCGCGGCCGCCGCGGTACGGGCCGCCGACTGCGGCTTCGACCTGCTGGAGCTGCACTGCGCGCACGGCTACCTGCTCTCCGGGTTCCTCTCCCCGCTGACCAACCAGCGCACGGACGCGTACGGCGGCCCGCTGGAGAACCGGCTCCGCTTCCCGCTGGAGGTCTTCGACGCCGTCCGCGAGGTCTGGCCGGGCGAGCGCCCCATGACGGTCCGCCTCTCCGCCACCGACTGGGCGCCCGGCGGCACCACGCCCGAGGACGCCGAGGAGATCGCCGCCGCCTTCGCCGCCCACGGAGCCGACGCCATCGACGTCTCCACCGGCCAGGTGGTGTCCGAGGAGGCCCCGGAGTACGGGCGCTCGTACCAGACCCCCTACGCGGACCGGATCCGCAACGCCCTCGGCATCCCGGTCATCGCGGTGGGCGCCATCTCCTCCTGGGACGACGTCAACTCCCTGCTCCTGGCGGGCCGCGCCGACCTCTGCGCCCTCGGCCGCCCGCACCTCTACGACCCCCACTGGACCCTGCACGCGGCCGCCGACCAGTCCTACGACGGCCCCGCCGCCCCCTGGCCCGCCCCGTACCGCGCGGGCAGCCGCAAACCCCCGACGGGCCGCGGCTGACCCGCCTCACCCCTCAGCCGACGGCGACCACCTCGACCCGGTCCTCGACCGGCGCGTAGCCGAGCCGTCGGTACACGCCGTTGCTGGTGGGATTCGCCAGGTCGGTGAAGAGGAGCACCTCGCGCGCCCCGGCCGCCCGGGCCGCCCCGCTCACCGCGTACGTCACCCCGGCGGCGAAGCCGCGCCCGCGCCGCCCGGGCGGGGTGTACACGGGGCCGACGCGCGAGGCCGAGCCGATCGGCCGGGTGAACCCGGCCAGGGAGACCGGCTCTCCGGCGTGTTCCCAGAGCAGCAGCCCGCCGTAGGAGAGCCGGTCGCGCAGTGCCGCCTCGGAGGCGGCGCCGCGCACCCCGGCCTCCCGCTTGAACGCCACGGTCCACTCCAGCAGCAGCGGCAGATCCGCCGGCACGGCCCGCCGGGCCCGCCCCTGCGGAGCCGGGTCCGGCGCCAGCAGCCCGTCGAGCCGGTACAGCCGGGTCTCCTCGGCCGTCTCCCAGGGCCTGCCCCAGGCTCCGGCCAGCAACTCCGCCTCAGGCCTGCGGGCGTTGACGGCGCCGACCCCGCTCAGCAGCGGCTCGGTGCCGAGCGCGGCCCCCAGTGCCCGGACGGCCTCCGGGGGCAGCGCGCCGAGCGTCAGGGGGAACGGCGGGGTGCACACCACGCCACCGGCGACCGACCCGTCGGCCCCGGTCCACCAGCCGAAGAAGGGGGCGGGACCCGGCCCGAAGGCCTGCGGCCCGCGCCGTGCCAGGGCGTCGGCCACGGACAGCAGCAGGGTGTTGGTGACCGGCTCGGCGGCCACGGCCGGACCGGCGGCGGCCTGATAGGAGGCCAGGTCCGAGGTGAAGGTCCAGGTCATGCCCCATGGTGGTGCCCGCCCGGCTCGGCCCGCAGCCCCTTTTCCGGCGGTCACGGGGGGGGGAGGGTACGGGGGCACGAGGGGTCGGTCAGGGGCGGTCGGTCACGGCGGGAGGAAGGACGCCCCGATGTCCCGCAGCCGGGTGTGCAGTTCGGTGAAGACCGCCGCCGCGCGGTCGCCCGGCCAGTCCGCGGGGAGCAGTTCGCGCGGCAGGCCCGGGTCGGCGTACGGGAGGCGGCGCCAGGTGTCCAGGGCCGGGAGGTAGCCCCGGTAGGCCTCCTCCGGCGTCGGCTCCGGGCCCGACTGGAGGGCGCGCAGGGCGGGCTCGTGGAGGTCGAGGAACTCCTCGTGCTGCTTGGCCAGCGCCGCCAGGTCCCACCAGCGGGCCACCGCCTCGGCGGTCGGGGCGAAGCCGAGGTGCGCGCCCCGGAAGAGCTCCACGTACGCCGTCAGACGCAGCCGGTCCAGGGTGTGCCCGGTCTCCTCCGCGATGTGGGCCGGGGCGATCCACACGCCGGGCGCCACGTTCCCGAAGCCGAGCCGGGCCAGCCGGGAGCGCAGCAGGTGCCGCTTGCTGCGCTCCTGCTCCGGGACGGAGAACACCGCGACGAGCCACTCCCGCGAGGGGCCGGCGGCGGGCCCGTAGATCCGCCGGTCGCCGTCGTCCAGCAGCTGCCGGGCCTCCGCGGACAGCTCGTACGCCGCCGAGCCGTCCGCCGCGCGGGCGGGCAGCAGGAAGCCGCGCCGCTTGAGCCGGGACACCGACGAGCGGACCGACGGGGCGTCCACGCCGACCGCGCCCAGCAGGCGCACCAGCGCGGACACCGGTACGGGGCCCTCGAAGGCCCGCCCGTAGGCGCCGTAGAAGGTGACGATCAACGATCGCGGAGTGTGCTGCTCGGCCACGGGCCTACTCTAGATCGCGCAGCCGGAACCGTTGCAGTTTCCCGGTCGCGGTCCTCGGCAGGGCGGGGACGAAGACGAAGGAGCGCGGGCACTTGTGCGGGGCCAGCTCGGACCGCATGAAGGCCCGCAGGGTCTCCTCCGTCAGCACCACGCCCTCACGCGTGACGGTGTACGCGACCACGATCTGCCCCCGCCGCTCGTCCGGGCGCCCGACGACCGCCGCCTCCACCACGTCCGGGTGGCGCAGCAGGGCCTCCTCCACCTCCGGGCCCGCGATGTTGTAACCCGAAGAGATGATCATGTCGTCGGCCCGGGCGACGTACCGGAAGTACCCCTGCGGATCGCGCACGTAGGTGTCGCCGGTCAGGTTCCAGCCGTCCCGTACGTACTCCCCCTGCCGGGGATCGGCCAGGTACCGGCAGCCCACCGGGCCCCGCACCGCCAGCAGCCCCGGCTCGCCGTCCGCGACCGGCCGCCCCGCCGGGTCCACCACCCGGGCCTGCCAGCCCGGGACCACCCGCCCGGTCGTGCCCGGGCGGATGTCCTCGTCCGAGGCGGAGATGAAGATGTGCAGCAGCTCCGTGGCGCCGATGCCGTTGATGATCCGCAGCCCGGTGCGCTCGTGCCAGGCCCGCCAGGTGGCCTCCGGCAGGTTCTCGCCCGCCGAGACGCAGCGGCGCAGCGACGACAGGTCGTGCGCGCCGACGTCGTACGGGCCCAGCGCGTCCAGCATCGTCCGGTACGCGGTCGGCGCGGTGAACAGCACGCTGACCCGGTGCTCGGCGACCGCCGGGAGCAGCAGCCGCGGCGTGGCCTGCTCCAGCAGCAGCGCCGAGGCCCCGGCGCGCAGCGGGAAGACGACCAGCCCGCCGAGGCCGAAGGTGAACCCCAGCGGGGGGCTGCCGGCGAAGACGTCCTGCGGCCGGGGTCTGAGCACCTCGCGGGAGAAGGTGTCGGCGACGGCCAGCAGATCGCGGTGGAAGTGCATGCAGCCCTTGGGGCGCCCGGTGGTACCGGAGGTGAACGCGATCAGGGCGACGTCGTCGGCGGAGGTCTCGACGGCGGTGTAGGGCTCCGGGTGGGCCTCGGCGAGGCGCAGCAGGTCGTCCGGGTCGGCGCCGCCGTAGGGGGTGATCCGCAGCCCCGGCACCTCGGCCTTGACCAGATCGTCCAGCACCGTCACATGGCACAGCGCATGCCGCACCTGGGCCATCGCGCACACCGTGGCCAGCTCCTGCGCCCGCTGCTGCGCCAGTACGGTCACGGCCACCGCGCCCGCCTTCATCACCGCGAGCCACGCGGCCGCCAGCCACGGGCCGGTGGGCCCGCGCAGCAGCACCCGGTTGCCGGGGACCACCCCCAGATCGGCGGTGAGGACGTGCGCGAGGCGGTCGACGCGCTCGCGCAGCGCGCCGTACGTCCACACCCCGCCGGTCCCGTCGAGGAACGCGGGGCGCTCGGGCCCGAAGCGGGCGATGGTCCCGTCGACCAGCTCGGCCCCGCAGTTCAGCCGGTCCGGATAGGCCAGCGTGGGCAGCTCGAAGAGGAGTTGCGGCCAGGCGTCGGGGGGCGGCAGGTGGTCGCGGGAGAAGGTGTCGGCGTGAGCGGAAGGCTTGAGCTCCAAGGCGGGATGCGCCCCCTTGCGACGGTCCGGGCCCCAAGGCGTGGGACCGATTGGGTCGAGCCGGCCGTGCGATTGCCCCACGAGCGTATCGTGATGGTGACGGTAGTCAACAGGACGCGATAGTTCGATGGATTCGATGGATTGCGGGGACACTCGGATGACCGGATTCGCGCTCGGAGCGGAGCAAGAGGAGTGGTGCGCGCGGCTGCGGGCGCTGTCGGCGGACCGGCTCCGGCCACTGGCCGAGAAGGGGGAGCCGGGCCGCGTCAACCGGCCGCTGCTGGCCGCGCTCGGCGACGAGGGCCTGCTGGAACGGGTCTTCACCTCCGGGGCGCTCGACCTCTGCCTGCTCCGGGAATCCCTCGCCTACGGCTGTACGGAGGCCGAGACCGCGCTGGCCCTGCAAGGGCTGGGATCGTACGCGGTCCTGCGCGAGGGGACCCCCGCCCAGAGCGAGCGCTGGCTGCCCGGCGTCCGCTCGGGACGGACCGTGGCGGCCTTCGCGCTGAGCGAGCCGGGGGCGGGCTCCGACGCGGCCGCCCTGGCGCTGGACGCCCGCCGCGACGGCGCCGGCTGGCGGCTCACCGGGGACAAGTGCTGGATCTCCAACGCCCCGGAAGCGGATTTCTACACCGTGTTCGCCCGAACGGGTGAGGGGCCGGGCGCCAAGGGGGTGACGGCCTTCCTCGTCCCGGCGGACCGCCCCGGCCTGAGCGGGGAGCCCCTCGACATGCTCTCCCCGCACCCGATCGGCTCGCTCGCCTTCGACGGTGTGCCGGTCGGCCCCGAGGACCTGCTGGGCGAACCGGGGCGCGGCTTCCGGGTCGCCATGGACACCCTGAACCTCTTCCGGCCGAGCGTCGGCGCCTTCGCGATCGGCATGGCCCGCGCCGCGCTGGACGCCACCCTGGCGCACACGGCGGGCCGCACCGCCTTCGGCGGGGTGCTCGGCGACCTCCAGGCCGTGGCCCACCGGGTGGCCGAGATGGCCACCCGTACCGAGGCCGCCCGGCTCCTGGTCTACGCGGCCGCCGGAGCGTACGACAGCGGCTCCCGGGACGTCCCGCGCCGCGCGGCGATGGCGAAGCTCCTCGCCACCGAGACGGCGCAGTACGTGGTGGACCACGCGGTCCAGCTGCACGGCGCGGTCGCCCTGCGCCGCGGCCACCTGCTGGAACACCTGTACCGGGAGGTACGGGCGCCGCGCATCTACGAGGGGGCCAGCGAGGTGCAGCGCACCATCATCGCGAAGGAGCTGTACCGGGGGGTGGCCGCGCGATGAGCCCGGAGCGGATCAATCCGGCGGAGCTCTCCCCGCCGACGGGCTTCTCCCACGCGGTGACCGCCACCGGCGGCCGGCTGGTCTTCCTCGCCGGCCAGACCGCGCTCGACGGCGCGGGCAAGGTCGTGGGGGACACCCTGCCCGAGCAGTTCGAGCGGGCGCTGACCAACCTGTTGACGGCGCTCGCGGCCGCCGGCGGCGCCCCGGCCGACCTGGCCCGGGTGACCGTCTACGCCGTCGACGTGGCCGCGTACCGGGAACACGCCCGCGAACTGGGCCGGATCTGGCGCGCGTTGGCGGGGCGCGACTTCCCGGCGATGGCGGTGATCGGTGTGGTCCGGCTGTGGGACGAGCAGGCGATGGTCGAACTGGACGGCATCGCCGTCGTGGACTAGGGCGCCCCAAGAGGGGCCCGCCCCCGGCCCGCCGGCTTTGACAGTGGGCCGGGGGCGAGGGAGGGTGGAATGGTCGCTTTGTACCACTTTCCATACTCGGAGGTGCATGGACATGCGCCGTGGGATCGTCGTGGCGGCCATGGCGGGGGCCGCCGGCCTCGCGCTCGGCCTGATGCCCGTCAGTGGCGCCGCCGCAGCGGGTCTTCCGCAGAACTACCGCTGTTCCGATGAATGGCGCGGGAACTGGAACGAGTGCTGCGCCCACTACCGCTACCGCAGCGACGTGCCCAGATGGTGCTGGGACCAGGTCTCGGACGCCTCCGGCTACCGCAACGACTCGTACTGGAACGGCAACCGGAACCACAACTGGAACCGCGGCAACTGGAACGACAGTCGCTGGAACAACGACCGCGGCAACTGGAACAACGACCGCGGCAACTGGAACCACGACAACGGCAACTGGAACAACGATCGCGGCAATTGGAACAACGACCGAGGGAACTGGAACAACGACCGCGGCGGATGGAACAACGGCGGCTGGTGACGCGTCCCGGCGGCCGGCCGGCGGCTGACGGCCGGGGTCAGCGGCTCTCCAGCAGGTTCCCCATCCACTCCTCGATGCCCGCGACCGTGCGCGGCAGGGCGCCCGACAGCAGTCGGGCGCCCGTCGCCGTGATGACCAGGTCGTCCTCGACGCGCACGCCGATGCCCCGCAGCTCCGCCGGGAGCGTCTCGTCGTCCGGCTGGAGGTACAGGCCCGGCTCCACGGTCAGCACCTGGCCCTCCTCCAGCACGCCGTCCAGGTACGTCTGCGCCCGCGCCTGTGCGCAGTCGTGCACGTCCATGCCCAGCATGTGCCCGCTGGCGCACAGCGTGTAGCGGCGGTGCAGATCGCCCTCGGTGTTCTTCAGCACCCCCCACTGCGCGAGGCCCTCCGCCATGACCCGCATCCCGGCCCGGTGGAAGTCCCGGAAGGTCGCGCCCGGGCGCAGCGCGGCGATGCCCGCCTCCTGGGCGGCGAGGACCAGTTCGTAGACCTGCCGCTGGACGGGGGAGAACCGCCCCGACAGCGGCAGGGTGCGGGTGATGTCCGCCGTGTAGAGGGTGTCCGTCTCCACGCCGGCGTCCAGCAGCAGCAGTTCGTTCGGGTCGAGCCGGCCGTCGTTGTGGATCCAGTGCAGCATGCAGGCGTGGGCGCCCGAGGCCGCGATCGTGTTGTAGCCGAGGCCGTTGCCCTCCGCGCGGGCGCGCAGGCCGAAGACGCCCTCGATCCAGCGCTCGCCGCGCGGGTGCGCGAGGGCCTGCGGCAGGGCCCGTACGACGTCCTCGAACCCGGCCGTGGTGTGGTCGACGGCCAGCTGTAGCTGGTCGACCTCCCAGGCCTCCTTCACCAGGCGCAGCTCCGACAGGACGGAGGCCAGCTCCCGGTCCCGGGCGGCGTCGCGGCCCTTCGGCGAGCCCAGGGTGTCCAGGTGGGCGCAGCGCAGGCCGGTCAGGCGCTCGGCCTCGGCCAGGTCGGGGCGGCGCCCCACCCAGAACTCCCCGTAGCGGCGGTCCCGGTAGAACTCCTCGTTGCCGTCGGCGCGCGGCGAGCGCGGCCGCAGGTACAGCACCGCCTCGTGGCCGTGCGGGCCGGAGGGCTCCAGCACCAGGACGTGGCCCGCCTGGTCCTCGCCCGTCAGGCCCGTGAGCCAGGCGTACGCGCTGTGCGGGCGGAAGCGGTGGTCGGCGTCGTTGGAGCGGACCTGGAGCTGCCCGGCGGGGATGATCAGCCACTCGCCCGGGAAGTGCGCGGAGAGCCGCTCGCGGCGCCGGGGGGTGGCGGCGTGGGCCGGGACCCGGTCGGTGGCGGGCAGCGGCGAGGCGGTCCAGTTGCCCGCCATGTAGCGGGTCAGTTCGGGGGATACGGGCAGGTCGTGGCTGCCCGTGTGCAGGCCGGAGGTGAGGCCTGAAGGGGTGTCGGTCATCGGGGCTCCCTACAAGAAGACACAACTGGTGGGCGCACAGGGCTTGTCAGTGCAATTTCACATTACTATGTTACAGGTCACACCGCGGCACGTTAATCCCCGTCAAACGCCGTGTGACGCAGGGCAGTTCCCCCCTTCCAGGGGCAGTTCACGCACCACTTCCCCCACCTCCCCTCCCAACCAGGAGTTCTTGGTGTCCCAGCACAGAGCTGTGCGCACGTCCCTCCTCTCCGCCGCCGTCGCGGTGACCCTTCTGGCCTCCGCCGGCCAGGCCGTCACCCAGGCCGCCGAGAACGGCGCCCCGGTTCCCGCCACCTTCGCGGCCGCCGCCCCCGCCGCGGGCCCCGCCGCGCCGGTCGGCAACCCGTTCGACGAGGTCGACCGCCTCGGCCGCGCCAAGGAGGCCGTCCCGGCGCCCGCCCCCGCCCCGGGCGGCAAGGCCGTCACCGACGCCAAGGTGCCCGGCGCCGCAACGGCCGCCGCCGCACCCGCCGAACGGTCCGAGAAGAGCCGCAAGGCGGCCGCCGCCGCCCCCACCGCGCGGAGCGTCGCCGCGGGCGTCCCCTGCACCCTTGACGGGATCACGAACCTTTCCCCCGAGCAGTTCGCCGACTTCCTCGGCGACCAGGCCGTCCTCGCCGACGGCTGTCTGCGCGGGCTGATCTGGACCTGGGACGCCCGCCTGGCGCCCGTCATGTCCGACGCCCACGTCCAGGCCGTCTCCCGCCGGATATCCTCCCTGGCCGCCGCCCACGACGGCCGGGGCTCCTCCCACCTGGAGGAGATGTTCACGTACCTGCACGCCGTCGCCTACCACGACTACTCGCGCGGCGAGATCGACGTCACCGACGCCCCCACTGTCGACGCCATGCGCCGCGCCATCGCCGACTTCGGTGACGCCGCCCGCACCTTCGACGCCACCGCCTCCAACGCCCGGACCCTGCGCGAGGCCCTCTACGCCGCCAGCGCGCCCGGCCTGCGCCAGCACCAGCTCGGCCTGATCAAGAAGGTCCTGGCCACCCTGGACGCCTCGCACCCCGCGACCAGCCAGGACGCCGCCTGGGGCGGCGCGGCCCTCGCCGCCCTGTCCGTCAACTACCTCGGCGTCTACCCCGGCAACCAGGACGCCGCCTTCCACGCGGCGGTGGCCGGCGACGCCTCGTACCGCGCCGCCTTCAAGGCCTTCGCGGGCCACACCCACCTCAAGGGCACCACCAACGCCTGGGCGGTCCGCGACGCCCTCGGCGAGTACGGCCGCTTCGGCCAGGTCGACGCCCTCAAGGACCAGACCGTCGCCGACCTCGGCGCCCTGCTGGAGCAGGTCAAGTCCGGCTTCGGCAACGGCAGCGAGCCCTGGGCCAAGATCGTCTCCTGGCTCAACTTCTACGAGGCCTGCAAGCCGTACGGGGTGTGCAAGGAGGACATCGAGAAGCAGCTGTTCCCCTACACCTACTCCTACGACAACGGCGCCATCAAGGTCCGCACCGCCCTGGACCAGGCCACCGTCGACCAGCTCTACTACGCGAGCAAGCAGGTCAAGGCCCAGTACCACCGGGTCCTGGGCACCGAGCAGCCGCTCGCCGGGGACCCCAACACCACCCTCAACATCGTCCTGTACGCCTCCCGCGCCGACTACGAGAACTACCACCCGATCCTGACCGGCTACGGCACCAACAACGGCGGCATCTACATCGAGAACGGCGCCACCTTCTACACCTACCAGCGCCGCGTCCCGCAGGACTCCTCCCTCACCCTCGAAGAGCTCTTCCGCCACGAGTACACCCACTACCTCAACGGCCGTTACGCCGTCCCCGGCTTCTTCGGCGAGGGTCCCTGGTACGAGGGCGACCGCACCACCGCCATGGACGAGGGCACCGCCGAGTTCTTCGACGGATCCACCCGCGACAACGGCATCGCCGTCCGCAAGTCCCTGGTCCGGGGCATCATCTCGGACACCTCCGGCGGTGGCCCCCGCATGACGGTCGAGCAGCTGCTGAACGCCACCTACGACGGGGACGGGTTCCGCTTCTACAACTACGCGGGCACCTTCTTCGAGTTCCTGTGGACCGAGAAGCCCTCCCTGCTGCGCGAGATGTACGGCTACCTGCGCACGAACGACGTCGCCGGGTACGACGCCTGGCGCCACCGCACCGGCGCGGACAGCTACCTCCAGCGCGACTACAACCGCTTCCTGGACGCCCAGATCGCCAAGGTGGACCAGCTCTACGTCCCGAACACCACGTTCACGCCCGACGCCCGGCTGCGCGACTCCGCGCTCGCCTCGGTGAAGTCGAGCTTCGCGGCGGCCACGTACAACACCCCGGACTGCGTGGAGAACGGCTCGGCCGGCAAGCGCCGGTTCGTCTGTACGGGCCGGATCACCGCGAACCTGAAGAACTGGCGCAGCGACGACCAGAACTTCAAGGACATGTCCGAGACGGTCGACTACTTCATCCTCGACCGGGCGGGCGCGGTCTCCAACAACCTGGCCGACATGAACTGTTCCTTCGGTCCGGTGGAGATCTGGGACACCAGGAAGGCGGGGACGTCGAGTTACAGCTGCGACGGTCCGCTGCGCGGCTGATCCCGTGACCGGGCCGGCCCCGCCCGCCCCCGGCCGGATCGGGCGGGGCCGTCCCGGCCGGTACGCGGCCGGCCCGGGTGGTCCTGGGCACCGACTAAAGAATGTGACATATTACTGCCGTGCCCAGACACTCCCAGGACGTCGTGATCATCGGCGCCGGCGTCGTCGGCGCCGCGTGCGCCTACTACGCCGGCCGCGCAGGACTCACCGTGGCCGTCGTGGACCGCGGCCCCGTCGCGGGCGGAACCACCGGCGCGGGGGAGGGGAACCTGCTCGTCTCCGACAAGGGGGCGGGAGCGGAACTCGACCTCGCGCTGTGGTCGGCGGGGCTCTGGCGGGAACTCGCCGAGGTGCTCCCGGAACGCATCGAGTACGAGGCCAAGGGCGGCCTCGTCGTCGCCCCGGACGAGACCACCCTCAAGGCGCTGCGGACCTTCGCCGACGGCCAGCGCGCCGCCGGGGTCCACGCCGTCGAGGTCGGGGCCGGGGAACTGCGCGAGCTGGAACCGCACCTGGCCCCGGGCCCGGCCGGAGGCTTCCACTACCCGCAGGACTCCCAGGTGCAGCCGGCCCAGGCCGCGGCGCGACTGCTGGCCGCGTCGGGCGCCGAGGTGTACCTGGGGGAGGAGGTGACGGGCTTCCTGCTGGAGCGCGGGGCGGTACGGGGGGTGCGGACCGGGCGGCGGGAACTGCGGGCCCCCGCCGTGGTCAACGCCGCCGGCACCTGGGGCGGGCGGATCGCCGAACTCGCCGGGGTGGAGCTGCCGGTGCTGCCGCGACGGGGGTTCGTCCTGGTCACCGAGCCGCTGCCGCGGGTGGTGCGGCACAAGGTGTACGCCGCCGACTACATCGCGGACGTGGCCAGCGGGTCCGCCGCGCTGCAGTCCTCGGCGGTGGTCGAGGGCACGCCCTCCGGCCCGGTGCTGATCGGGGCCACCCGGGAGCGGGTCGGCTTCGACCGGAGCCTGTCGGTGGAGGCGCTGCGGCGGCTCGCGGTGCAGGCGGCCGCGCTGTTCCCGGTGCTGGCCGACGTCCGGGTGCTGCGGGCGTACCACGGGTTCCGGCCGTACCTGCCGGACCACCTTCCGGCGATCGGGGCCGATCCGCGGGTGCCGGGGCTGCTGCACGCGTGCGGGCACGAGGGCGCCGGCATCGGGCTGGCGCCGGCGACGGGGCAGCTGATCGCCGCCGCCCTCACCTGCGCCGAAACCCCGCTGGACCCACACCCGTTCCGCCCGGACCGCTTCGGCCCGGACCGCTTCGGCCCGGACGGCTCCGGCCCGGACGGCTCCGGCACGGCGGCCACACGATGACGAAGGAGAACGGCAGATGAGCCAGAGTCCGGGTACCCGGTCGCCCCGGGCCCTCGTGGGCGGGGCGCCCGTGGCCACGTACACGATGCGCTTCGACGGGCGGGAGCTGTCCGCGCAGGCGGGGCAGAGCATCGCCGCCGTGCTGTGGGGCGCCGGGATCCTCGCCTGGCGGACCACCCGCGAGACCGGCGCCCCGCGCGGCGCGTTCTGCGGGATCGGCAGCTGCTACGACTGCC
Organism: Streptomyces goshikiensis; assembly: GCF_014650555.1. Classification (GTDB taxonomy): domain Bacteria; phylum Actinomycetota; class Actinomycetes; order Streptomycetales; family Streptomycetaceae; genus Streptomyces; species Streptomyces goshikiensis. Next base: position 246,991 of record NZ_BMVE01000002.1, read on the forward strand.
TCGTCACCGTCAACGGGCGTCCCAACCAGCGCGCCTGCCTGGTGCCCGCCCTGCCCGGGGACACCGTCACCACCCAGGAGGGAACCGGCCGTGCCGACCTCGCCGTCTGACCGCGGAGCGGATCCCGTGGACCTCGCCGTCGTCGGCGCCGGCCCCGCCGGGCTCGCCGCCGCCGTCACCGCCGCCGGCCTCGGGCTGCGCGTCACCGTCCTCGACGCCGGGGAGCGCCCCGGCGGCCAGTACTACCGCCACCCGGCGCCCGGCCTCGGCGCCGCGCGCCCCGAGACCCTGCACCACGGCTGGGCCGCCTTCGCCCGCCGCGAAGCCGCCCTGCGCGCCCACGAGTCGGCCGGCCGGATCACGTACCTGCCCTCGCACCACGTCTGGACCGTGGTCCCGGACGGCGGGCGCTGGACCCTGCACGCCGTCGCCGGCCCCGAGGAGCGCGCCGCCGCCGTCCGCGCCCGGGCCGTCCTGCTCGCCACCGGGGCCCACGAGCGCCAGCTCCCCTTCCCCGGCTGGACCCTGCCCGGCGTGGTCGGGGCCGGCGGCGCCCAGGCCATGCTCAAGAGCGGTCTCGTCCTGCCGGGCCGGCGGGTGGTCGTCGCCGGGAGCGGGCCGCTGCTGCTCGCCGTCGCCGGATCCCTCGCGGCCGCCGGGGCGCGGGTGCCCGCCGTCGTCGAGGCCGCCTCGTACACCGGGTACGCCGGGCGGGCCCCCGCCCTGCTCCGCAACCCCGGCAAGATCGGCGAAGCCGCCACGTACGGCGGCGCGCTGCTGCGCCACCGCGTCCGGCTGCTCACCCGGCACGCCGTGACCGAGGCGCACGGCACCGGCCGGGTCGAGGCCGTGACGGTCGCCCGCCTCGACCGCGACTGGCGTCCGCTGCCCGGCACCGCCCGCCGGATCCCCTGCGACGCGCTCGCCGTCGGCCACGGGCTCGTGCCCCAGCTGGAGCTGGCCACCGGGCTCGGCTGCGCGACCGTGCGCGCCGCCGACGGCACGATCGCCCTGGAACTGGACGCCCGGCAGCGGACCTCCGTGCCCGGCATCTGGTCCGCCGGGGAGACCGGCGGCATCGGCGGGGCCGAACTGGCGCTGGCCGAGGGGGAGCTCGCCGCCCGCGCGATCGCCGGGGCGGCCGCCCCGGCCGCGCTGGTCCGCCGCCGCGCCCGGCTGCGCGCCTTCGCCGCCGCGATGGGCGCCGCGCACCGTCCCGGGGCCGGCTGGACGGGCTGGCTCCGGGACGACACCGAGGTGTGCCGCTGCGAGGAGGTCCCGGCCGGGTGCGTCCGCGAGGCGGTCGAAGACCTGGGCGCGGGGGACGTGCGTACCGTCAAACTGCTCACCCGCGCCGGCATGGGCTGGTGCCAGGGCCGGATGTGCGGCCCGGCCGTCGCCGCCCTCGCCGGCGAGGGCGCTTCCTCCCCGGGCGGCGCGGCGCCGGACCGGCGGCCGCTGTCCTGCCCGGTCCCGCTGCGCCACCTCGCCGAACTTCCGGCCACGGACGGCTGATCCGGCTCCTCCGGACCCTTGTGGCCGACTCACACCCCCAAGTAAAATGTCACACATCACTCTAGGGAGCTCTCACATGACGTACGCGCCCACCCCCGCGCCCACCCGCACCCGCCCCTGGCACGGCATCATGGTCGCCACCACGCTGCCGCTGCGCGAGGACCTCAGCGTCGACCACGACGCGTACGCCGAACACGTGGCCTGGCTGATCGCCAACGGCTGCGACGGCGTCGTCCCCAACGGCTCCCTCGGCGAGTACCAGACGCTCACCGACGCGGAACGCGCCCAGGTCGTCCGCACCGCCGTCGAGGCGGCCGGCGACGGCGCCCGCGTCATGCCCGGAGTCGCCGCCTACGGCAGCGCCGAGGCCCGCCGCTGGGCCGAGCAGGCCGCCGAGGCCGGCGCCGGCTCCGTCCTGCTGCTGCCCCCCAACGCCTTCCGCGCCGACGCGGCCGCCGTCCGCGCCCACTACGCCGAGGTCGCCGCGGCCGGGCTGCCCGTCGTCGCGTACAACAACCCCATCGACACCAAGGTGGACCTGACCCCGCCGCTCCTCGCCCGCCTCCACGGCGACGGCAGCATCGTCGCCGTCAAGGAGTTCAGCGGGGACGTCCGCCGCGCGTACGAGATCGCCGAACTCGCCCCGGGCCTCGACCTGCTCATCGGCGCCGACGACGTCCTCCTCGAACTCGCCCTCGCCGGCGCCGTCGGCTGGATCGCCGGCTACCCCAACGCGCTCCCGAACGCCTGCGCCACCCTCTACCGGGCCGCCGTCGCGGGAGACCTCGACACCGCGCTGCCGCTCTACAAGTCCCTGCACTCGCTGCTGCGCTGGGACTCCAAGATCGAGTTCGTCCAGGCCATCAAGCTCTCCATGGACCTGGCCGGGCGCCCCGGCGGCGCCACCCGCCCGCCGCGCTTCCCGCTCACCGGCGAGACCGAGGCGGCCGTCCGCGCCGCCACCGAGAAGGCCCTCGCCGAGGGCCTCAACTAGTCGCGAGGGAACCGGAATGCGTACCCGCCACATCTACCACGCGGTCGACTCCCACACCGAGGGCATGCCGACCCGCGTGATCACCGGGGGAGTCGGGGTGGTCCCCGGCGCCACCATGGCCGACAAGCGGCTCCACTTCATCGAGCACATGGACCAGGTACGGACCCTGCTCATGTACGAGCCGCGCGGACACGCCGCGATGAGCGGCGCGATCCTGCAACCCCCCACCCGGCCCGACGCCGACTTCGGCGTGCTCTACATCGAGGTGTCGGGCCTGCTGCCGATGTGCGGCCACGGAACCATCGGGGTCGCCACCGTCCTCGTCGAGACCGGCATGGTGCCCGTCGTCGAACCGGTCACCACCGTCCGCCTCGACACCCCCGCCGGACTGGTCAGCGTGGACGTCCGGGTCGAGGACGGCGCCGCCGGCGCCGTCACCCTCACCAACGTCCCGTCCTTCTGCGCCGGGCTCGACCTGAAGGCCGAGGTGCCCGGTCTCGGCACGGTCACCTACGACCTCGCCTACGGAGGCAACTTCTACGCCTTCGTCGAACTCGACTCCCTCGGACTGCCCTTCGACCGGGCCCGCAAGGACGACCTGCTCGCCGCCGGGCTCGCGGTCATGGACGCCGTCAACGCCTCCGCCGACCGGCCCGTCCACCCCGAGGACCCCTCCATCGCCGGGGTCAAGCACGTCTACCTCGCCGCCCCCGGCTCCGACGCCCGCCGCTCCCGGCACGCCATGGCCATCCACCCCGGCTGGTTCGACCGCTCGCCCTGCGGTACGGGGACCAGCGCGCGGATGGCCCAGCTGCACGCCCGCGGCCTGCTGGAAACCGGTGCCGACTTCGTCAACGAGTCCTTCATCGGGACCGAGTTCACCGGCCGGCTCATCGCCGAGACCACCGTCGGCGGACTCCCGGCCGTCGTCCCCACCGTCACCGGACGGGCCTGGATCACCGGCACCGCCCAGTACTTCCTCGACCCGGCCGACCCCTTCCCCGGGGGGTTCCTGCTGTGAGCGCCGTCCGGGCCGTCCGCGCCACCGACTACCACACCGCGGGCGAGCCCTTCCGGATCGTCTGCGAAGGACTCCCCCCGGTCCCGGGGGACACCGTCGCCGAGCGCTGCGCCACCGTCATCGGCGCCGGCGGCTCCGGGACCGCTCCGCGCCCGGGCGCGCTGGACGACGTACGACGGCTCCTGGTGCGGGAGCCGCGCGGGCACGCCGGGATGTACGGGGGGTTCGTGGTGCCCCCGGACGACGACGGGGCCCACTTCGGAGTGCTGTTCTGGCACAAGGACGGCTACTCCACCGCCTGCGGGCACGGCACCATGGCCCTCGGCGTCTGGGCGGTGGACACCGGCCGGGTCGCCGCCCCCGACGACGGGGACGCCCGGGTGCGGATCGACGTACCGTCCGGGCGGGTCACCGCCACCGTGCACCGCGCCCGGGGCCGCACCACCGGGGTCACCTTCCGGGGCGTCCCGGCCCGGGTGGGCGCCCGCCGGGTGCCCGTCGCCACCTCCCTCGGCATCACCGAGGTGGACATCGCGCACGCCGGGGCCTGTTACGCCGTCGCCTCCGCGCGGGACCTCGGCCTGGAGGTCACCCGGGCCGCGCTGCCCTCCCTGGTCAGGGCCGGGCGGGAGATCCGCACCGCCCTGGCCACCCACCCCGCGACCTGGCACCCCGGCGGACCGCTGCTCTCCGGGGTCTACGGGGTGGTCCTGTACGAGGAGCTGCCCGACACCCCGTTCGGGCCGCACCAGCGCAACGTCACCGTCTTCGCCGACGGACAGGTCGACCGCTCGCCCTGTGGCTCCGGGACCTCGGCGCGGCTCGCGCTGCTGGCCGAGGACGGCCGGCTGGCGCCGGGGGAGGACCTGCTGCACGAATCGGTCGTCGGGACCGTCTTCACCGGCCGGGTGGTCCCCGGCGACCCGGCCGGTGACGGCGGCCTGGTCACGGAGGTCACCGGCACCGCGTACCGCACCGGCGAGCACGTCTTCGAGACCGATCCGCACGACGCCCTCGGCACCGGGTTCCTGCTGTGATCCCGCAGCTGACCGCCGAGGAGATGGCCGGGCTCCTCACCCCGGCCGCCGCGGCCGACGCGCTGGCCGACGCCCTGCGCGCCGGGGTGGACCCGGAAGGCTGCCCGTCGCGCACGGCCCTGGACGTCCCCGGCGGGCAGCTGCTGCTGATGCCGGCCGCGACCGGGGCGTACGCCGGGGTGAAGATCGCCGGGGTGGCGCCGGGGAACGCGCGGCGGGCACTGCCCCGCATCACCGGCTCGTACCTGCTCCTGGACGGCCCCACCCTGCGCCCGCTGGCCCTCCTCGACGGGGCGGCCCTGACGACGCTGCGCACCCCGGCGGTCTCCGCGCTCGCGCTGCGCCACCTGGCGCCGGCCGGGCCGCCGCCGCGGCTGGTGCTGTTCGGGTCGGGGCCGCAGGCGTACGGACACCTCGAAGCGGTCGCGGCGGTGCGGGAGCCGGCCGAGGTCGTGGTCGTGGCGCGCAAGGCCCCGGGCGCGGCCCGACTCGCCGCCCGCGCGCGGGAGATGGGCTACGAGGCCCGGACCGGGACCGCCGCGGACGTGGCGGGCGCCGATCTGGTCGTCTGCTGCACCACGGCCCGCGAGCCGCTCTTCGACGGGCGGCTCGTCGGCCCGGGCGCCACCGTCGTCGCCGTCGGCTCGCACGAGCCCGACGCGCGGGAGACGGACACGGCGCTGGTGCGGCGGGCGGCGGTGTACGTGGAGTCCCGGGCGGCGGCGCTGCGGGAGGCGGGGGACCTGCTGGTGCCGGAGGCGGAAGGGGCCATCGGGCCCGGTCATATCAGCGGCACCCTTGCTGACCTGGTCGCCGGCCGGCTGCCGGTGGGCGGGCCGCCGAATTGTCCACAGCTCTTCAAGAGCGTGGGCATGGCCTGGGAGGATCTCGCTGTGGCGGTCGCGCTGTTCCGGGCCGCCGGCGGAGACAACAGCGAAACGTGACATTGTACGCTGTGCCTCTGCTCGTCGGTGGTGTGCGGTGTCGGAGGAAAAGCAATGGGTGACCTGAAGCAGCACAGTCTCATCAAGGCCCAGGAACGGCTCCGCGACCAGGTCGGCCATGCCCTTCGAGCAGCCCTGATAGCGGGCGAACTCCGCCCGGGGAACGTCTACTCGGCACCGGGCCTGGCCGCCGAACTCGGCGTCTCGGCCACGCCCGTGCGCGAGGCCATGCTCGACCTCGCCCGCGAGGGCCTGGTGGAACCGGTCCGCAACAAGGGCTTCCGGATCACCGAGGTCAGCGAGCGCGACCTGGACCAGTACACCGAACTGCGCACGATGATCGAGGTCCCGACCATCGGCCGGATCACGAAGATCGCCAAGCCGGAGCAGCTGGAGGCCCTGCGCCCCATCGCCGAGGAGATCGTCACCAGCGCGCGCGAGCACAACCTCATCGGCTACCTGGAGGCGGACCGCCGCTTCCACCTGACGCTGCTCGCCCTCGCGGGCAACGACCGGCTCGTCGAAACCGTCGGCGACCTGCGCAAGCGGTCCCGCCTGTACGGACTGACCGGGCTGGACGAGGCGGGCAAGCTGGTCTCCTCCGCGGAGGAACACGTGGAACTGCTGGACCTGATGCTGAGCGGCGACGCGGAGGCGGCCGAGGCGTGCATGACGCGCCACCTCGGCCACGTCCGGTCGCTCTGGGCCCAGGGCCGCGACGAACCCGTCGGCCGCCCGGCGGCCCGCCTGGGCGGCGCGGCCAAGAACTGAGCTCCCGCGCGGGCCCGCCGGCCCGCACGGAACACCTCGGCGCCCCGCGCGGGACGCCGGGGAGCGGCCGGGCACTTCGGGCCCGGCCGCTCTACGGTTCCGGTGTCACGGGGAGAGTGGCTCGGCTGCTTGCCAACCGCTGCTACTTGCAGAACCGCTGCGCGGCCAGCTCGGACCCTGCCTTGAAGCCCTTCTCGAAGTTGGGGTCGACCGCGGCCAGGTTGTTCTTGTTCTGCTGGTTCAGCTTCTTGCAGTCCGCCTTGACGAGCGCGAAGCCCTGGGAGAAGCCTTCCTTGAACTGCGCCTTGGCGTCCTTCTGTTCGGCCGCCTTGGCGGAGCCGCAGGCGATCTCGCCCGTGCCGCTCTGCGTCGCGCTGTAGTCCGCGTCTTCCAGGTTGGCCACGGCGAAGCCGCCGCTGGCCGTGACGCTGGCCGTGAAGGTCTTGCCCGTCGAGCCCTCCAGGAGCACCTTGGTGCTCGGCCTGAAGCCGGTGCCGCTCACGGTGACCCTGCCGGTGCCGTTCGTCGAGGCTTTGGTGCTGCAACTCGCCTTCGTGGGCGCCGCGCTCTGCGCGGCGTGCGCGGAGGACACGGCGAAGCCCAGCGTGCCGACGGCGAGTGACGAGGCGATGAGGGGGGTGAACAGGGCGACGCGAATGCGTGTGTTCATCGTTCGTTCCTCCCTTTCGGGAGCGCGGAGGTGTCGTTCTTGAGGTCGCCACCCCGATCAGGGACGCGGCCGGGCGGTGGTGGTGAGCCACGCCTGCCCTCTGGGGTCACCGCTCACATTCGGCGTCCGAGGGCCGCAACTCCTCCCATTTTCCCGCCGTTGTCCGAGGCTGTCGACCGGGGGTGGGATCGGCTGCCGCCCGGGAGCCGGATCGGACACGGCTGGATAACGGCGGTACCGACCCCTTGTCAGTGCAATTTCACATTACTATGTTACCGGTCACACACCATAAAGCGCGGCCCTTCACTGGAGTGACCCATGACCAAGCGCACCCAACTCGCCCTCGCCACAAGCCTGGTGGTGGCTCTCGCACTCGGTGCCTCCGGCTGCTCCGACACCAAGAAGGGCTCCGCCCCGGGCAAGGGCGGCGGCGCGAGCAACCCCGCCGCCGCCAACGACGGCAAGATCCTCGGCGGCACCCCCGTCAAGGGCGGCACCCTGACCGTCCTGTCCAACCAGGACTTCTCCCACCTCGACCCCGCCCGCAACTGGACGATGCCGACGATGGACTTCGGCACCCGCCTCCTCTACCGCACCCTCGTCACCTTCAAGGCCGAGCCCGGCAAGGCCGGCAGCGAGCTGGTGCCCGACCTCGCCACCGACCTCGGCACCCCCTCCAACGGCGGCAGGACCTGGACGTTCACCCTCAAGGAGGGCGTGAAGTACGAGGACGGCTCGCCCGTCAGGTCCCAGGACGTCAAGTACAACGTCGAGCGCTCCTTCGCCCCCGACCTCACCGGCGGCCCCGACTACGCGGCCCAGTACCTGGCCGGCACCGACGGCTACAAGGGCCCCCTCCAGGGCAAGCACCTCGACTCCGTGAAGACCCCGGACGACCGCACGATCGTCTTCGAACTGAAGCGCCCCGTCGCCGAGTTCTCCGCGACCGCCACCCTCCCCACCTTCGCGCCCGTCCCCGAGGCCAAGGAGAAGGGCACCCAGTACGACGCCCGCCCGTTCTCCTCCGGCCCGTACAAGATCGAGACGTACGACCGCGACAAGAAGCTCGTCCTCGTCCGCAACGAGCACTGGGACGCCGCCACCGACCCCGTCCGCAAGGCCTACCCCGACAGGTTCGTCGTCGTGATGGGCCTCAAGGGCGGCCAGATCGACGACCGGATCATCGCCGGCGACGGAGCCGACGCCTCCGCCGTCCAGTACGCCGACATGCGCCCCGAGAGCGCCCCCAAGGTGCTGCCGAAGCCGGAGATCAAGGCGCGTCTGCTCGCCGAGTCCCAGGGCTGTACCGAGATGCTCCACCTGAACAACTCCCGCGCCCCCTTCGACGACCCCAAGGTCCGCGAGGCCATGCAGTACGCCGTCGACAAGGAAGCCGTGATCACCGCGGGAGGCGGCCCGGCCCTCAACGAGATCGCCACCGCCTACCTGCCCCCGGCCCTCACCGGCGGCAAGCAGGCCGACACCCTGAAGATCGCGCCCTCCGGCGACCCGGCCAGGGCCAAGGAACTCCTGAAGGCCGCCGGCAAGGAGAAGCTGAAGGTCTCCCTCGCCGTCTCCACCGGCGACAAGGGCAAGGCCGAGGCCATCCAGCAGGGCCTGTCCCGGGCCGGCGTCGAGGTCGTCATCGACACCGTCGACCCGGGCGCGTACTACGACGTCATCGGCGACCTGTCCACCACCCCCGACATGACGCTGACCGGCTGGTGCCCCGACTACCCCTCCGGCTCCACCTGGATCCCCTTCGTCTTCGACGGACGCACCGTCAAGGACAAGGGCAACCAGGGCAACTACAGCCAGTTCCGCGACGAGGCGACCATGAAGCGGATCGACGAGATCAACGCCATGGACGACGCGCGGCAGGCCGGCCAGGCCTGGACCGACCTCGACGCCGAGATCATGAAGAAGTCCCCCTCCATCCCGGTCCTGCTGGAGCGCAAGCCGCTGCTCGTCGGCCCCAACATCGCGGGCGCCTTCGGCCACCCCGTGTGGACCGGGACCATCGACTACGGCACGGTCGGCCTCAAGGACCCCTCGAAGAGCCAGGGCTGAGGCGGCCGGAGCCCCGACACCATGACCACCACCGCACCCGCCGCCGCCCGGGACGGCAGCGCGGCGCCGGCCACCGGCAGCAGCCCCTGGCAGCTCGCCCGGCGGGAGCTGCGCCGCCGCCCCGCCGTCCGCGTCAGTCTCTGCGTCGTCGTCCTCCTCGTCCTGATGGCCGTCACCGCCCCCTGGCTGGGGGCGCTCGGCGGCTGGTCGCCCGAGGAGTACGACAAGAGCGCCGTCGACCCCTACCTCGGCGGCCAGCCTCTGGGCTCCTTCGGCGGGATCGGCCCCGAGCACTGGCTCGGCGTCGAACCCGTCACCGGCCGCGACCTGTTCGCCCGCGTCGTGACCGGCGCCCAGGTCTCCCTCCTCATCGCCTTCGCCGCCACCGCCATCGTCGTCGTCACGGGCACCGCCGCCGGGATCGCCGCCGGCTACTTCGGCGGCCGCACCGACGCCGTCCTGTCCCGGCTGATGGACCTGACCATGTCCTTCCCCTCGCTGATCTTCATGATCGCGATGCTGTCGGTGGCCAAGGACGTCAACCGGATCGTGCTCATGACCGCCGTCATCGGCGTCTTCGGCTGGCCCGGCGTCGCCCGCGTCGTCCGCGGCCAGACCCTCTCCCTCAGACACCGCGAGTACGTCGACGCCGCCCGCGTCGGCGGTTCGAGCTCCTGGCGGATCCTCACCCGCGACGTCCTCCCCGGCGTCTGCGGCCCCGTCATCGCCTACACCACCCTGCTGATCCCCGGCATGATCAGCACCGAGGCCGCGCTCAGCTACCTCGGCGTCGGCGTCCGCCCGCCCACCCCGTCCTGGGGCCAGATGATCGCCGAGTCCGTGGCCTACTACGAGACCGACCCCATGTACTTCCTCATCCCGAGCGTCTTCCTCTTCCTCTCCGTCCTCGCCTTCACCCTCCTCGGCGACGCCCTGCGCGACATCCTCGACCCGAGGGGCGGCCGTACGTGATCCTCTACCTCGCCCGCCGCCTGCTCGCCCTCGCCGGCGTGCTCCTGGCCATCGCCGCCGTCACCTTCCTCATCTTCTACGTCCTGCCCTCCGACCCGGCGGCCGCCGCCTGCGGCAAGACCTGCAGCGCCGAACGGCTGGCCGACGTACGCGAGTACCTCGGCCTCGACCAGCCGCTGTGGCGCCAGTTCGCCGACTTCCTCACCGGCATCTTCACCGGCCGCACCCTCGGCAGCGGCCAGTACGCCGTCCAGTGCGACTTCCCCTGCCTGGGCTACTCGTACGAGAACTCCCTGCCCGTCTGGGACCTGCTGATGGACCGCCTCCCGGTCTCCGCCTCCCTCGCCGTCGGCGCCGCCGTCCTCTGGCTGGTCCTCGGCCTCGGCGCCGGGGTCACCGCCGCCCTGCGCAAGGACACCCTCACCGACAAGGCACTGATGGTCGGCGCCGTCGCCGCCGCCTCCCTGCCCGTCTACTTCACCTCCGTGATGCTCATCTACGGGGTCATCCGGATCGCGGGGCTCCTGCCCTACCCCACCTACCAGGCCTTCAGCGGCGACCCGCTCGGCTGGGCCACCAACCTGCTGCTGCCCTGGACCGCGCTCGCCCTGCTCTACGCCGCCATGTACGCCCGCCAGAGCCGGGGTTCGATGATCGAGGCGATGGCCGAGCCGTACATCCGCACCGCCCGCGCCAAGGGCATGCCCGAGCGCGTCGTCGTCGTCAAACACGGGCTGCGCTCCGGGATGACCCCGATCCTGACCATCTTCGGCATGGACCTCGGCGGACTGCTCGCCGGCGCCGTCATCACCGAGTCCATCTTCGGACTCCCCGGCATCGGGCGGCTGTTCTACGGGGCGCTGGTCAGCTCCGACCAGCCCGTCGTCCTCGGGGTCACCCTGCTCGCCGCGTTCTTCATCGTCGTCGCCAACCTCGCCGTCGACCTCCTGTACGCCGTCATCGACCCGAGGGTGAGGTACTGATGGCCGCTCTCCCCGAGCCCCCACTGCTCCAGGTACGCGATCTGCGGGTCACGTTCACCACCCCGCGCGGCTCCGTACGGGCCGTCGACTCACTGGGGTTCACCGTCGAGGCCGGGCGCACCCTCGGCATCGTCGGGGAATCCGGATCCGGCAAGTCCGTCACCTCGCTCGCCGTCATGGGCCTGCACCGGGGCGCCGAGATCGGCGGCTCCATCGCCCTGGCCGGGCAGGAGCTGACCGGCCTGACCGAGCGGGAGCTCAGCCGGCTGCGCGGCCGGAAGATGGCCATGATCTTCCAGGACCCGCTGAGCAGCCTGCACCCCTACTACACGGTCGGCGAGCAGATCGCCGAGCACGTCCGGGTCCACTTCGGGGCCCGCCGGGCCGCCGCGCGCCGACGGGCCGTCGACATGCTCGGCGAGGTCGGCATCCCCGAGCCGGCCCGCCGGGCCGGGGAGTACCCGCACCAGTTCTCCGGCGGCATGCGCCAGCGCGTCATGATCGCCATGGCGCTGGTCTGCGAGCCCGACCTGCTGATCGCCGACGAGCCCACCACGGCCCTCGACGTCACCGTGCAGGCGCAGATCCTGGAGCTGATCGCGCGCCTCCAGCAGGAGCGCGGCCTCGGCGTCGTGATGATCACCCACGACCTGGGGGTGGTCGCCCGCGTCGCCCACGACGTCCTGGTCATGTACGGCGGGCGGGCCGCCGAACAGGCCGGGGTGGACGAGCTGTTCGCCGGTCCCGCCCACCCCTACAGCCGGGGCCTGCTCGACTCGCTGCCCCGGCTCGACGACGCCGACGACGAACCCCTGCGGGCCATCCCCGGCTCCCCGCCCTCCCTGCTGGCGCCGGCCCCGGGGTGCGCGTTCGCCCCCCGCTGCCACGTCGCTGCCGCGGCCACCCCGCAACAGCGGCGCCGCTGCGCCACCGAGCGTCCCGAGCCGCGGCCGTACGGCGCGGCCCGGCGCTCCGCCGCATGCCATTTCGCGGGGGCCGACACCGCGGCGACCGCCCAGACCGCACAGACCGCACAGACCGCACAGACCGCACAGACCGCACAGACCGCCCCGGAGGTGTCCCCATGACCGTAGAGACCGGGCCGCCGGACACCCGCGCCCGGCCGGACCGGGCCGGAACGGACCCGGCCGAGCCGCTGCTGCGGGTGCGGGACCTCACCATGACCTTCGCCGGCAGGCGATCGGCTCCCGTACGCGCGGTCGACGGGGTCTCCTTCGACCTGGCGGCCGGCGAGACCCTCGGCCTCGTCGGGGAGTCGGGCTGCGGGAAGTCCACCACCGGCCGGATGCTGGTACGGCTCCTGGAACCCACCTCGGGCAGCGTCCGCTTCGACGGCCGGGACATCAGCCGGCTCTCCCCGCGCGCCCTGCGGCCGCTGCGCCGGCACATCCAGATGGTGTTCCAGGACCCGCACTCCTCCCTCAACCCCCGCCAGACGGTGGCCCGGATCATCTCCGACCCGCTGCTCGTACAGGGCGCGAGCGCGGTGGACGCCCGCCGCCGGGCCGCCGAGCTGATGGAGCTCGTCGGGCTGATCCCCGAGCACATCGACCGCTATCCGCACGAGTTCTCCGGCGGCCAGGCGCAGCGCATCGGCATCGCCCGCTCGCTCGCCACCGGCCCCCGGCTGATCGTCGCGGACGAGCCGGTCTCCGCCCTCGACGTCTCCGTCCAGGCGCAGATCGTCAACCTGATGGAGCGGCTGCGCGCCGAACTGGGCCTGGCCTACGTGTTCATCGCGCACGACCTGTCCGTCGTCAGACGGGTCAGCGACCGGGTCGCCGTCATGTACCTCGGCCGGATCGTCGAGATCGGCGACAAGAAGTCGCTGTACGAGAACCCCCAGCACCCGTACACCCGGGCGCTGCTGTCCGCCGTACCGCTGCCGGATCCGGTGGCGGAGCGGCGGCGCGAGCGGATCGTGCTGCTCGGCGACCCGCCGAGCCCGGCCGCCCCGCCCTCGGGCTGCACCTTCCATCCGAGGTGCGCGAAGGCGCAGGCCATCTGCCGCACGGAGCGTCCACTGCTCCAGGTCACCGCCTCACGCGAGGTGGCATGTCACTTCCCCGGTGACTGACGGGGATCCAGGGGAAGGAAGAGGAGGACCCCGGGGCCGACACGATCGGCCCCGGGGTCCTTCGCGCTGTCCGGCCGGGCGTCGGCCGGGCGTCGGCTAGGCGCCGGTCAGGCGAGTTCCCGGCGGAAGAACTCCAGCTCCAGGGCCATCAGCTTCTCCCGCGTCCCGCCCGGGGTCATGTGCGTGACGCCGGGCAGGGCCAGCAGCTGGTGCGGGCGGCCCGCGTCCGTCAGGGCCTGCGACAGGCGCAGGGTGTGCGAGGGGTGGACGTTGTCGTCGGCCAGGCCGGTGACCAGCAGCAGCGGCCGGGTCAGGGCGGGCGCGTCCGGGAGTAGGGAGTCCCGCTCGTAGACCTCGGGGTGGTCCTGGGGCAGGCCCAGGTACCGCTCGGTGTACGCCGTGTCGTACTGCCGGAAGTCGGTCGGCGCGGCTCCGGCGGCCGCGGCGTGGAAGACGTCCGGGCGGCGCAGCACCGCGAGGGCGGACAGGTAGCCGCCGTAGGACCAGCCGTGGATGCCGACCCGCCCGAGGTCCAGGTCCGGGTGGCGTTCGCCGAGCGCGCGCAGGGCCGCGACCTGGTCCTCCAGGGTGACCTCGGAGAACCCGCGGTACATGGCGTGGGTGTAGGCGGGCGAGACGTACGGGGTGCCGCGGTTGTCGATGGTGACCACGGCGAAGCCCTGGTCGGCCCACCACTGGCGGGCCTGCCAGCGGCGCGGCTCGGCGCTGACGTCCTGCATGCCGGGGCCGCCGTAGCTGTCCATGAGCACCGGCAGCCGCTGCCCGGGCACATGGCCGCGGGGCAGGACGAGCGCGGTCGGGATGGCGTGCTCGGTGACCCGCTCCAGCACCGGGACCACCCGGTAGGGCAGCGGCTCGCTCAGGTCCGCCGGGCTGAACTCCCGCCCGTCGGCGGTGCGTACGGTGCGCCGGATCCCGTCGGCGTCGGCCGAGGTCAGCAGCAGCACCCCGGCGGAGGCGGACACGGAGTGCACCCCGGGCCCGTCCGCGACCGGGGCCGGCTTCCCCGAGTCGAGGTCCAGCAGGAGCACCTGCTGCTCGGAGGGGTCGCGCTGACCGGCCTCGACGAGCAGGGCGCCCTGGTGGATCCCGGCGACGCGGCGGATCTGGATGCCCTCCCCGGTGAGCGGCTCCCCGTCCACGGCGAGGGCGCGGGCGGTCCCGCCGGGGGCGTCGGCCGCGGTCAGCATCCGGCCGTCGGGGAGCCGGGCCGGGGTGCCGGGCAGCGGGTCCACCCACTGGGGGTGCGTGGTGCGGGACAGCTCCCGGGTGCGCCCGGTGGCCGGGTCGGCGCTGAGCAGCGCGACGTTGCGCTGGAGCCGGTCCGCCACCGTCAGCAGGATCTCCCCGGCCGATTCCCAGCCCGCGTCGCAGACGTACGGGAGGGCCGCGGCGTCCCAGTCGAGCCGGATCCGCCGCTCGCCGGGTCCGAGCACCCACAGCTGGACATCGGCGTTGGGGCCGCCGGCCTCGGGGTAGGCGAAGTCCTCGGGCGGCAGCTCCGGGTGCGCCGGATCGGCGAAGTGGCGCCGCTGGAGGGCGGATTCGTCGACCCGGGCGGCCAGCAGCGCGGTCCCGTCGGGGGACCACCAGTGCCCCCGGGAGCGGCCCAGCTCCTCGGCGGCGGCGAACTCGGCGACGCCCCAGCGGGCCCCGTCGTCGGGGCTGACCCGGCCGCCGGGCGCGGTGTGCAGCGCGTCGCCGGTGACGTAGGCGACGCGGCCGCCGTCGGCGTCGGGACGGGGGTCGAAGACGGGCCCGGCGGCGGGGATCTCCCGGGGTTCCCCGGCGGGCCGTCCGCTCCCGTCGCAGGTGACCGCGTACATCCGCCCGTAGAGCGGGAAGACGGCGGTGCGGCCGTCGCCGGAGAGCGCGTACGAGCCGATGCCCTCGGCGACGAGCCGGATCCGCTCGCGCAGCCGCCGCTCGGCGACGGGCTGCTCGCCGGGTTCGGGGCACAGCTCGCGGGGGTCGGCAAGCCGGATTTCGGTGCCGGTGGCGGTGTCGAGAACCCACAGGCCGTCGAACGCGTCGGTGGGACCGGTGGAACGGAGGAACCAGAGCAGCCGGCCGTCGTCCCCGAAGGAGAACGCGCGCGGCGCGCCGTACGTGAAGCGGGCGGTGCTCGCGGAGAGCCTGAGGAAGTCATCCATGATACGCAGTGTGACATGTGAAATACCACACTGTATATGCCCCAAGCACCTGTCCGGGACTGGGCCGTTCGAGTGGTGACCCCCGGTGCGCGGGCTTAACGTCGAAAAGGTGGACCCGAACACAACGCCCACCAGGAACGGGACCGACGGCAAGGTCCGAGGAAGCGGCAAAGGGCTGGCCCTCTTCGTCCTGGCCTCCTGCCAGCTCATGGTCGTCCTCGACATCACCATCGTGAACATCGCGCTGCCGCACATCCAGACCGCCCTCGGCTTCTCCACCGAGAGCCTCTCCTGGGTCGTCAGCGCCTACACCCTGACCTTCGGCGGACTGCTGCTCCTCGGTGGCCGATCCGGTGACATCCTCGGTCGCCGGCGCGTCTTCATGTCCGGTGTCCTGCTCTTCGGCCTGGCCTCGCTGCTGGGCGGACTCGCCCAGAACGAGGGCCAGTTGCTGGCCGCCCGCGCCCTCCAGGGCGTCGGCGGAGCCATCGCCTCCCCGACCGCCCTCGCCCTGATCACCACCACCTTTCCCGAAGGCCCCGAGCGCAACCGGGCCTTCGGCGTGTTCGCCGGCGTCTCGGCGGGCGGCGGCGCGATCGGGCTGCTCCTGGGCGGCATCCTCGTGGAATGGCTCAACTGGCGCTGGGTGCTCTTCGTCAACGTCCCGATCGCCCTGCTGATCGCGCTCGCGACCCCGCGCGTCATCCGCGAGTCCGCACGCCACCCCGGACACTTCGACCTCGCCGGAGCGCTGCTGTCCACCATCGGCATGGTGTCCCTCGTCTACGGATTCATCCGCGCCTCCCAGGAGGGCTGGAGCGACCCGCTGACCATGACCTCCTTCGCGGTGGCCGTGGTCCTGCTGACCCTGTTCATCCTGAACGAGCGCCGCTCGCCGCAGCCGATCACCCCGCTGCACATGTTCGCCGACCGCAACCGGGCCGGGACCTACGCCATCATGCTGTTCTTCGCCTGCGCGATCTTCGGCATGTTCTTCTTCCTGACCCTGTTCGTGCAGAACGTGCTCGGCTTCAGCCCGCTCGAAGCCGGCCTCGCCTTCCTGCCGGTCAGCGCGATGATCGCGGTGATGGCGGGGATCACCTCCCAGCTGCTGCCGAAGTTCGGGCCGAAACCGTTCATGGTCGTCGGCTCGCTGTGCGCGGCCGCGGGGCTCGCCTGGCTCACCCAGACCGACATCGGCTCGACGTACCTGGGCAGCATCCTGGGCCCGATGCTGCTGTTCAGCGCGGGCATGGGCATGCAGTTCGTCTCGCTGACCCTGATGGCCCTCTCGAACGTCCCCGACCGGGAGTCCGGCGCGGCCTCCGGCCTGCTGAACTCGATGCAGCAGGTCGGCGGTTCCCTCGGCCTGTCGATCCTGGTCACGGTGTTCGGCACGGCCAGCCGCAACGAGGCCAAGGAACAGATCGGCCCCTTCCTGAGCTCCGCCACCCCGGCGCAGAAGCTGCTCTTCACCAAGACCCATCAGTTCCCGAAGCCGTGGAGCGATCAGGTCCTCACCTCGGGCGTCAGCGCCTCCTTCGTCGCGGCGGCCGCGTTCACCCTGGTCTGCGCGCTGATCGCGCTGTTCGTCATCCAGGTCCGCCCCTCCGACCTCGCCCGCCTCCAGGGCAACCACGCCCCGACGGCGGTCTGATCCGCGGCCGCCCGCCCGCCCCCCGCACTCCTACCCGGCGGCCAGGCTCCGCAGCCGGCAGCGTGCCGGGCCGGTCGCCCGCAGGGTGATGCCGGTGCTGACCGGGACCTCCTCGTCGACGGCCTCGAACTCGTACGCCCGCAGGATCATCGCCAGCGCGATCACCGACTCCAGCATCGAGAAGTGCTGGCCGATGCAGGCGCGCGGGCCGCCGCCGAAGGGGAACCAGGCGTAGCGCGGGCGGGCGGCCTCGGCCTCCGGGGTGAAACGGTCCGGGTCGAAGCGGTCCGGGTCCGGCCAGTGGCCCGGGTGGCGGTGCGTCACCCACGGGGCGACGATCACGTCCGCGCCCGCCGGGATGGTGTGCCCGCCGACCCGGGCGTCGGCTACGGCCTGCCGGCCGATGACCGGAGCGGCCGGGTAGAGCCGCATCGCCTCCTTGAGCACCTGGGTGAGGTACGGGAGCCGGTCGAGGTCCGCGGCCTGCGGCGTACGGTCGCCCAGCACGCGGGAGATCTCCTCGCGGGCCCTGGACTGCTGCTCGGGGTGGCGGGCCAGCAGGTGCAGGGCGAAGGCCAGCGAGGTGGCGGTCGTCTCGTGGCCGGCGAGCAGGAAGACCAGCACCTGCTCGCGCAGCTCGACGGCGTCGAACTCGGCGTCGTCCGCGCTCTTGGCACCGGCGAGCAGGCTCAGCAGATCGCTGCCGTTGCCATCGCTCCTGCTTTCATCACCCCCGCCGTCGCCGAGCCGCTCCGCGACGATCCCGTCGCACACGGCGTACAGCTCCTCCAGCGCGGCCGCCGCCCGCTTGTTGCCCGGGGTCGGCCAGCTGCGCGGGAGGTTCGCGGGGGAGTAGCCGCGGCGCAGCACGTACTCGGTGATGACCGGAAAGCACCGGTCCACGACACCGGCGGCGGCGTCCCCGTCGGTACCGAAGAGGATCCGGGTCACCGCGCGCAGCGCAAGGCGCGTCATCTCCTCGGACACGTCGACGACCGCGGTCTCCCGCCAGGCGCGCAGCGTCAGCTCGGTCTCGGCGGCGACCGCCCCGGCGTACCCGTCCACGCGGCGCTTGGTGAACAGCGGCTGGACCAGCCGGCGCTGGCGCAGGTAGTCCTCGTCCTGGCTGGTCAGCAGCCCGTTGCCGAAGGACTCGCGGACCTCCTGGTAGAAGGAGTTGTCCTTGCGGAAGTTGGCCGCCTCCGAACCGAGCACCTGCTGGGCGCCCTCCGGGGAGAACACGCAGTACAGCTCGGCGCGCAGCCCGGGCGGCCCGGCGGTGATCCGTACGAGGTCGCCGTGCCGCTGCTGGGCCCGCAGATAGGTGCCGAGCGAGTCCGACTTCAGGTCGAACAGCGACCCGAGCAGCGGGACCCCCGCGAGCTCGGGGATCCCCGTACCGGCCCCTGTGTGTGATCCGACTGCCATGGCTCCCCCTCGACCGTGCCGACGGGCCGATTGTGCCGGGCGGCCGACGGCGGTGGCCAGAGCGGACCCTCAATGGCCTGAAGCCGCCGGTCCGGAGCTACTTGTCGCAGGCGATGCCGTCCTTGTCGCGGTCCAGGGCGTCGCGGTAGCCGGGCTGGCCGCGCCGGATGGGGGCCTTGCCGGCGGCCTTCGCCGCGTCGCAGTTCTTGAAGAAGACGGGCTCGTCGTTGGCCGGGGGCGGCGTCTGGGGCTTCTTGGGCTTCGGCGGGACCGGGGTGGAGACCGGAACCGCGGTCCGGGCCGGGGTCGGCGACGCGGCCGGCACCGGGGCCTTGGAGGCCTGCCGGGCGGCGCCGGCCCGCTCCGGGCAGTCCGTACCGGGCGCGACGAGCGACAGCTCGACGGCGGTCGCGGGGGTGACGGGGCTGTCGGCCGCCGGGGTCTGGAAACACACCGTCCACGCGGTGGGGTCGGTGGGCAGCGTGACATCGCGGTACGCGCTCGCCAGCTCGACGGGTGCGCTCGTCACCTTCTTGACGAGGACGGTGGCGTCGAGCAGCCGCTCCCCGACCAGCTTCGGCATCACGGCCTGCGAGGCGGAAGCGGACGCCGACGCCGACGCGTCGGTCGAGGGTGATGCGGAGGCGGCGGCGCCGCTGCCCTTGCCCTTGGCCGAGTCGGCCTTCGTGGCGCCGGTGTCCTCACACCCGGCGCCGAGCAGGACGACGGCGCCTATGACGCCGGCCACGGCGAATCCCCGACGGTGGAACATGGAAACAACCCCCCAAGAGCAGCACTGCGCACAGCCGCCGCAGCATATGCCCCCGGCCGCCCGCGCGCCCCGGAAATCGGGTTATCGCTCCAGGTAGGAAACCGTGCCCGCCCGCCGGGCGGCGTCGATCTCCCGGAGCCGGTCGAAGCCGGCGGGCGCCATGATCGCCCGCCACTCCTCCAGGGAGCGGACCTGGACCTCGGTGTGCTCGGCGGGGTCCAGGACGAAGGCGGCGATCTGGTCGTCGGTGAGGGCGCCGCCGTCGAAGATGAAGCCGATGTGGTTGGCGGGCCAGGCCTCGCCCCGGTGCCGGATGAAGTGCGTGCCGAGCAGCCTCGGTTCGCCCTCGAAGGCCATGCCGGTCTCCTCCCGGCACTCGCGGACCGCGCACTCCCAGGGGCTCTCGCCGGGGTCCATGTTCCCGCCGGGCCACTGCCAGGTCTCGACCGCGCGGGTGGCCCGCAGCTGCACGGGCCGTCCGGCGGTGTCCGTGAAGTACAGGCAGGCGTAACTGGTCGCCTGGGCAATGGTCTTGATGTACTCCCCGGGCGGGAGCCAGGTACCGGTCATGCCCGGACGCTACCCCTGGGGCCGGCCGCCCAGTCGCTCGCGGAGGAAGGCCGTCACGTCCTCGCGGGCCCGCAGCGCGCGATGGCCCGCGGTCTCACGGACCTCCAGGGTCAGCACCGAGTGGGCGAGCCGGCCGAACCCGTCGGGGTTGCCCGGGCCCGAGTCGAGGCGGATGACCTTGAAGGCGTCGCCGAGCCGGGCCCGCAGGGTGGTGAACCGGTCCTCCGGCGACAGCGGGTCCCCGCTGAACCGCAGGGCCAGCACGCACAGCCCCTCGTCCCGGGTGCGGTCGACGACCCGGCGCAGCTCGTCCTGCGAGACTCCCGCGTCCGCGCGCCGGGCCGCGCCGAGGGGGACCGGGACGGAGGGCTGGCTCATCACCGGGGCCAGCACGGCGTCGTCCACGGCGGCGGCCAGGGCGAAACCGCCGGTGAAGCAGAGGCCGATGACCCCGACCCCGGCGGCGGGGGTCCGGCCGGCGAGGTCGCGGGCGAGCGCCCGCAGGTAGTCGGCGACGGGCCGGCGGGCGTTCGTCGCGAAGGCCCGGAACTCGGCCGAGACGCAGACGCGCACGCTGACGAGCGCCGTCCGGCCGAGGGTGCCGGGTCGGCCCGGCACCCCGAACAGCGAGGGCATCACCACGGTGAACCCCTCGCCCACCAGGTGCTCGCCGAGACCGATCACCTCGGGCGTGATCCCGGGCACCTCGGGCAGCAGCACCACCCCGGGGCCTTCGCCCTTCTCGTAGCAGTCGTACGAGAGCCCCCCGGCGGCGAACGGCGCCCGGCGCCATCCGTCGAGGGTGGAAACCGGTGCGGTGCCGCTCATACGCCCTGCTTTCGTTCGGCCCCCACACGACGGGGCACTTCCTGCTGGACTCCCAGGTGAACGCCCGCCGCCCATAACGCGCTTGGAGCCCTCGCTGCGGAGATTCTCCATCGAGCCGACCCCGATGTCGATGCGCGGCAGCAGCCCGCGGCGTACGGGCGATCAGTAGCCCCAGCGCTGCCCCACGCTGTCGTCACGACGGCACTGGATGGCCCGCCCGTTGGCATCGCGCCCGGACGTACCGATGTCGGCCTTCCGGCAGATCTGCCCGGCCTTGTAGCAGTTGCCCGCGTTGGACCGCGGATAGCAGTCGGTACTCGCCTTGGTGGGCTGGGCGGCAGGCGCCGTGGTACGGCTGCGCGTGGGAGCCGGCGGAGCGGGCGCGGCCTTGGTCGCGGGCGCGACGCTCCGCGCCGCAGCCGTAGCCGTCGGCCTCGCCGCGGTGGGGCTCCCACCAGGTCTCGCACTGCCAGCCACCGCCGAAGGCCCACTGCCAGCACCAACGGTGGCACTGGCACTAGGACTGGCGCTAGCACTCGGACTGGCACTCGGAGTAGCACTGGCACTAGGACTGACACCGACACTGGCACTAGGACTGGCACTCGGCGTACTGACCGGCGCGGCCGGATCACACGCGGCGAGCGCCAAGACGGCGACGACGACGGTGAGGGCGCCCCGGTAGCTCCGTATCAGGGTCTTCGTCTGGCTGCCGAGCGGAACGTTCATCGGGAACTCCTGGGTGGTGAAGGCGCCTTGAACGCCGATCAAGATACCCAGAAGGTTGAAGCCCGTACCAGTGTCCGGAAGACCCCAAAACAAAACGGTGGGGCCGAGTCACACCCGGCCCCACCGTCACTGTCGCTCCGGACTAGATGTCGCGGAAGATTTCGATTTGGGCGCCTACCGAGTTGAGGCGTTCCGCCAGTTCCTCGTAGCCGCGGTTGATGACGTAGACGTTGCGCAGTACCGAGGTGCCCTCCGCCGCCATCATCGCGAGGAGGACGACCACCGCCGGGCGCAGGGCCGGGGGGCACATCATTTCCGCCGCGCGCCAGCGGGTCGGGCCCTCGACCAGGACGCGGTGCGGGTCCAGGAGCTGGAGGCGGCCGCCGAGGCGGTTGAGGTCCGTCAGGTAGATGGCGCGGTTGTCGTACACCCAGTCGTGGATCAGGGTCTGGCCCTGGGCCGTGGCCGCGATCGCCGCGAAGAAGGGGACGTTGTCGATGTTCAGCCCGGGGAACGGCATCGGGTGGATCTTGTCGATCGGGGCTTCGAGCTTCGACGGGCGGACCGTGAGGTCGACCAGGCGGGTGCGGCCGTTGTCGGCCACGTACTCCGCCGAGCGGTCGTGGTCGAGGCCCATCTCCTCCAGGACCGCGAGCTCGATCTCCATGAACTCGATCGGGACCCGGCGGATCGTCAGCTCCGACTCCGTGACGACCGCGGCGGCGACCAGGCTCATCGCCTCGACCGGGTCCTCGGAGGGGGAGTAGTCCACGTCCACGTCGATGTTCGGGATGCCGTGGACCGTCAGGGTGGTCGTGCCGATGCCGTCCACGCGCACGCCGAGCGCTTCGAGGAAGAAGCACAGGTCCTGGACCATGTAGTTGGAGGACGCGTTGCGGATGACGGTCGCGCCGTCGTGCCGGGCGGCGGCCAGCAGCGCGTTCTCGGTGACCGTGTCCCCGCGCTCGGTCAGCACGATCGGCCGGTCGGGGGCGACCCCGGTCAGGACCTTGGCGTGGTAGATGCCCTCGGTCGCGGTGATGTCCAGGCCGAAGCGGCGCAGGGCGATCATGTGCGGCTCGATGGTGCGGGTGCCGAGGTCGCAGCCGCCGGCGTACGGCAGGCGGAACTGGTCCATCCGGTGCAGCAGCGGGCCCAGGAACATGATGATGCTCCGGGTCCGGCGGGCCGCCTCGGCGTCCATGGCGTCCATGTCGAGGCTGGCCGGCGGGACGATCTCCAGGTCGACGCCGTCGTTGATCCAGCGGGTGCGGACGCCGATGGAGTTCAGGACTTCGAGGAGGCGGTAGACCTCCTCGATGCGGGCGACCCGGCGCAGGACCGTACGGCCCTTGTTCAGCAGGGACGCGCACAGCAGCGCCACGCAGGCGTTCTTGCTCGTCTTGACGTCGATGGCGCCGGACAGGCGGCGGCCTCCGACGACCCGCAGGTGCATCGGTCCGGCGTAGCCCAGAGAGACGATTTCGCTGTCGAGCGCTTCGCCGATTCGGGCGATCATCTCAAGGCTGATGTTCTGGTTGCCGCGCTCGATCCGGTTCACCGCGCTCTGGCTGGTGCCGAGCGCGTCCGCGAGCTGACTCTGTGTCCAGCCCCGGTGCTGACGTGCGTCACGGATGAGCTTGCCGATGCGTACGAGGTAGTCGTCTGCCATGGGTGCACCGTATCTCAGATATGAGATGACGCCTGCGTCGGGTGGGGCAAATGGGTGTTACCGACCGTCAGACGCCATCCCAGGCAGTGCCGCCGCGGCGGCGCGTCGCCGCGCCGCCGCGTCCGTCAGTGCTGCTGCGCGCACCCGCACGCGCGGTGCCGTCCGCCGTGCACCGCGCTGTACGAGGCCGGGCGCGGCCCCGCCGCCCCGCGGGCCACCCGGCCCGCGGCCGCCCGCCCCGCCGCAGAGTCCGCGTCGTGCACCACGCGCCCGCCGACCAGCGTCATCCGTACGCCCGTTCCGCTGATGTCGGCCACCGGACAGCGGGTCACATCCCGGTCCAGCAGCACCAGGTCGGCCGCCTTGCCCGCCTCCACCGTGCCCGTCAGGGCCTCCTGGCGCAGCTGCCACGCCGTCCCGGCCGTGTGCATCCGCAGCACCGAGTCCCGGCTCAGCCCCTCCAGCTCCCGGTACAGCTCGCCCGCACCGAACGCGCCCTGCCGGTCGATCGCCGTCCGCAGCTGGTTCCACACCTGGAGCGCGTCCACCGGCCAGTCGGAGCCGCCCGTCAGCCGCGCGCCCGCCTTCTCCAGGCTGCGTGCCGGATACATCCACCGGTGCCGCTCCGGGCCGATGTACGGGAGCAGCGCCTCCATCGTCCAGGTGTCCCGCGCCGCCCACTGGAGCTGCATGCAGGCGGCGACGCCGAGCTGGGCGAAGCGCCGCAGGTCCGCCGGGTCCACGATCTGCAAGTGGGCGACGGCGTTGCGCGGGTCCCGCTGCCCGGTCACCCGACGGGCGTACGCGTACCCGTCCAAAGCGGTCCGTACCGCCCGGTCTCCGAGTCCGTGCGCGTGCATCTGCCAGCCGGCCTTGTTGAACGCCGCGCTCAGCCTGCCGTAGTCGGCCGCCGAGGTGTACAGCTCGCCCCGGTTCGCGGTCGGTCTGCCGTTGCCGTCCAGGTAGGGCTTCAGCAGCGCGGCCGTCTGGGCGGGGTACTCGATGACCCCGTCCAGGAACACCTTGACCATCCCGAACCGCAGACCCCGTACGCCGTCGAACTCCCGCCGCAGCCCGCGCGCGTACGCCAGCGCGGCCGCCGGGTCGCGGGTCTGCTCCACATCGAGCCGGATGGCCGGGACGATCCGCTGCGGCAGCTTCCCCGCCGCCGACAGGTCCCGGTAGAGCTCCAGCTCGTGCCGTCCGACCAGGGCGTCCATCATCGTGGTGACCCCGGAAGCGGCCGCCAGCTCCAGCACCTTCGCGCAGGCGGCGACGAGTTCGGTCCGCGAGGGCGCCGGGACGTGCCGCGTCAGCAGGTCCTGCGCGTCGTCCTTCAGCACGCCCGTCGGCTGCCCGGACGCGTCCCTGACGATCTTGCCGCCGACCGGGTCGGGCGTGGCCGCCGTGATGCCCGCGATCTCCAGGGCCCGCCGGTTCGCCCACAGGTTGTGCCCGTCGCCGCCGACCAGCGCGATCGGCCGCCGCGTCGGCAGCGCGTCCAGCATGGAGTGGTGGGGCACCGTCCCGGTCGGCAGGAGGCCGACCGGATTCCAGTCCTCCACCACCAGCCAGCCGTCGGGCTCGGCGCCCGCGCCCCCGGTGTCGGCGAGGAACCCGGTCAGGATCTCCCGGAGTTGCGCCTGGGTGGTCTCCGCCCCTTCCAGCGAGGGGCGCAGCGACCGGTCCCCGGCGCCCAGCGGGTGTACGTGGCCGTCGTGGACACCGCTCATCACGGTGTTCCCGCGCGCGTCGACCACCTCGGTGTCCCGGCCGACGTACCGGCGCAGCGCCGCGTCGCTGCCGGTGGCCAGGATCTTTCCGTCCCGCCCGACCGCGACCGCCGTGACCGGGGCCCGGCCCGGGAGCCCGGTGAAGACCCGGGCGCCCCGGAACACCAGCGCGGCCGAGCCGCGCCCGCCGCCAGTGCCGGTGCCGGTGCCCGGGGAGCCGGCGGGCGCCGCCGCCGCGGAGCCCGCCCCCAGCAGGCCCGCCGCACCGGCGGCCCCGGCCGCCGCCAGAAGTCCCCGCCGGGACAGGGGGAACGGAGAAGAAGAAGAGGTCATGGCCACTCCAAACGTCGGTGTGGCGAGGAGACTGTGTGATTAACCCCTTAACCAGAACCCGCCGCCGACGACGGAATCCGTAGGATGTGCCGCGTGTCCGGACCGACGATCGCCGACATAGCACGCGCCGCGGAGGTGTCCACCGCGACGGTCTCGCACGCCCTCAACGGCACCGGCCGGCTCGCCGAGTCCACCCGCCGCCGGGTCCGGGAGGTCGCGACCGCCCTCGGGTACGGGTCGTACCGCACTCCGCGCACCCGCACGCTGGGCCTGGCCGTCACCACCTTCGCCGGGTCCGCCTGGAACTTCGTGGCGGTCTCCTACTTCTCCCAGTGGCTCACCGCCGCCACCTCCGCCGCGCACGCCCGCGGCTACGCGCTGACCACCCTGCCGGCCGACCGCGGGGCCGGCACCCCCTGGCACACCCTCTCCGTCGACGGGATGCTGCTGCTCGACAGCCCGAAGGACGATCCGGTGCTGCGCGCGCTGCGCGCCCGCGGCATCCCCGTCGTCTTCGACGGCCGGCCCGCCGACCCGCGCCCCGGGGACGTCTGGGTGGACAACGACCACACCGCGACCACCCGCGAGGTGCTCGACCACCTCGCCGGCTCCGGTGCCCGGCGCATCGCCCTGCACGGGGGTTTCGGGGACGAGCACTACACGTACGCCGTGACGCGGGCGTACGAGGAGTGGTGCGCCGAACGGGGCCGGCCGCCGCTGCTGATCCCCTTCGCGCCGGACGACGCCCCCGGCCACGCCTTCGACCGCGCCTTCGGCGACGCCCCCGGCGGGCGCGCTGCCGACGCCGTGTACTGCCTCTACGACCCGGGCGCCCGCCAGGTCCTGGCCGCCGCGGCGCGGCACGGCCTGCGGGTTCCGGAGGAACTGCTCCTGGTCTGCGCGAGCGAGGACCCGGCCTACGCCCAGGGCGATCCGGCGGTGAGCACGGTGACGCTGCGGCCCGCGGTGATCGGGGAGAGCGCCGTCGCCGCCCTGGTCGCCCTGCTGGAGTCCCCGCGGGGCGCGCCGCCCGGCGAGCTCACCGTCCCGGCCGGACTGACGGTGCGGGCGTCCTCCGGCGGCCTCTTCGGGCACCGCCCGTAACGCCGCTGCCCCCGGTCACGGCCGGGCGCGGCGGTCTGTGCGAGGGTGCGCCCGGCCGCCCCCGTGCGATCACCGGCGTGGCCGGGTTCACTGGGGGTTCACGAGAGCAGGACCATGCCGTGCATGACCCAGGCGCGGCCATGCACTAGAGTTATC
The DNA here is from genome assembly GCF_014650555.1 of Streptomyces goshikiensis. Taxonomy (GTDB): domain Bacteria; phylum Actinomycetota; class Actinomycetes; order Streptomycetales; family Streptomycetaceae; genus Streptomyces; species Streptomyces goshikiensis. Next base: position 273,219 of record NZ_BMVE01000002.1, read on the forward strand.
TCGACATCGAGATATCTGCCGAAGGCGTACCGCAGCCGCCCCTGCTGGTAAGGATTGCCTAACTTAGCCTTACCTTAGCGGATTGGCCACAGGGCGTGGCGGCAGGATTGCGGTTATACGCGCGAATTTCATGCATGAAGGAGACTGTCGTGTCGGCGAACAGCTTCGACGCCCGCAGCACGCTGCAGGTGGGCGACGAGTCGTACGAGATCTTCCGGCTGGACAAGGTTGAGGGCGCTGCCCGCCTTCCCTACAGCCTGAAGGTGCTGCTGGAGAACCTGCTCCGCACCGAGGACGGCGCGAACATCACCGCCGACCACATCCGGTCGCTCGGGAACTGGGACTCGCAGGCCCAGCCCAGCGAGGAGATCCAGTTCACGCCGGCCCGCGTGATCATGCAGGACTTCACCGGTGTTCCCTGCGTCGTGGACCTCGCCACCATGCGCGAGGCCGTGAAGGCCCTCGGCGGCGACCCGGCGAAGATCAACCCGCTCTCGCCCGCCGAGATGGTCATCGACCACTCGGTCATCGCCGACAAGTTCGGCACGAAGGACGCCTTCGCGCAGAACGTCGAGCTGGAGTACGGCCGCAACAAGGAGCGCTACCAGTTCCTGCGCTGGGGCCAGACCGCCTTCGACGACTTCAAGGTCGTCCCCCCGGGCACCGGCATCGTCCACCAGGTCAACATCGAGCACCTGGCCCGCACGGTCATGGTCCGTAACGGCCAGGCGTACCCCGACACCCTCGTCGGCACCGACTCGCACACCACCATGGTCAACGGCCTCGGCGTGCTGGGCTGGGGCGTCGGCGGCATCGAGGCCGAGGCCGCGATGCTCGGCCAGCCGGTCTCCATGCTGATCCCGCGCGTCGTGGGCTTCAAGCTGACCGGCGAGCTGCCCACCGGCACCACCGCCACCGACCTCGTGCTGACGATCACCGAGATGCTGCGCAAGCACGGCGTCGTCGGCAAGTTCGTCGAGTTCTACGGTGAGGGCGTCGCCGCCACCTCCCTCGCGAACCGCGCCACCATCGGCAACATGTCGCCGGAGTTCGGTTCCACCGCCGCGATCTTCCCGATCGACGACGAGACCCTGAAGTACCTGCGCCTGACGGGCCGCGACGCCCAGCAGGTCGCCCTCGTCGAGGCGTACGCCAAGGAGCAGGGCCTGTGGCTGGACCCGGCCGCCGAGCCGGACTTCTCCGAGAAGCTGGAGCTCGACCTCTCCACGGTCGTCCCCTCCATCGCCGGCCCGAAGCGCCCGCAGGACCGCATCGTCCTCGCGAACGCCGCCGAGCAGTTCGCCGTGGACGTGCGCAACTACGTCAGCGATGACGAGGAGGCCGGCAAGGAGTCCTTCCCGGCGTCCGACGCCCCGGCGTCCTCCAACGGTGTGCCCACCAAGCCCACCCTGGTGACCCTGGCCGACGGCACCTCCTTCGAGATCGACCACGGCGCCGTCACCGTCGCCGCGATCACCTCCTGCACCAACACCTCGAACCCCTACGTCATGGTCGCCGCGGCGCTCGTGGCCAAGAAGGCGTCCGAGAAGGGCCTGACCCGCAAGCCCTGGGTCAAGACCACCCTGGCCCCGGGCTCGAAGGTCGTCACCGACTACTTCGACAAGGCCGGCCTGACCCCGTACCTCGACAAGATGGGCTTCAACCTCGTCGGGTACGGCTGCACCACCTGCATCGGCAACTCCGGTCCGCTGGACGAGGAGATCTCGAAGGCGATCAACGAGGCCGACCTCGCGGTCACCTCGGTGCTCTCGGGCAACCGCAACTTCGAGGGCCGCATCAACCCCGACGTCAAGATGAACTACCTGGCCTCCCCGCCGCTGGTCGTCGCGTACGCCATCGCGGGCTCCATGAAGGTGGACATCACCAAGGACGCCCTGGGCACCGACACCGACGGCAAGCCGGTCTTCCTCGCGGACATCTGGCCCTCCGAGGCCGAGGTCAACGACGTCGTGGCGAACGCCATCGGCGAGGACATGTTCAGCAAGTCCTACCAGGACGTCTTCGCGGGCGACGCCCAGTGGCAGGCGCTCTCGATCCCGACCGGCAACACGTTCGAGTGGGACCCGCAGTCCACCTACGTGCGCAAGCCCCCTTACTTCGAGGGCATGACCATGGAGACCACCCCGGTCTCCGACATCGCCGGCGCCCGCGTGCTGGCGAAGCTGGGCGACTCGGTCACCACCGACCACATCTCCCCGGCCGGTGCGATCAAGGCCGACACCCCGGCCGGCAAGTACCTCACGGAGCACGGCGTCGAGCGCCGCGACTTCAACTCGTACGGTTCCCGCCGCGGCAACCACGAGGTCATGATCCGCGGTACGTTCGCCAACATCCGCCTGCGCAACCAGATCGCGCCGGGCACCGAGGGCGGCTTCACCCGCGACTTCACCGTCGCGGACGCGCCGGTCGCCTTCATCTACGACGCCTCGCAGAACTACCAGGCCGCCGGCATCCCGCTGGTCATCCTGGCGGGCAAGGAGTACGGCTCGGGCTCGTCCCGCGACTGGGCCGCCAAGGGCACCGCGCTGCTCGGCGTCAAGGCCGTCATCGCCGAGTCCTACGAGCGCATCCACCGCTCCAACCTGATCGGCATGGGCGTCCTGCCCCTGCAGTTCCCCGAGGGTGCCTCGGCCGCCTCGCTCGGCCTGACGGGCGAGGAGACCTTCGCCTTCACCGGTGTGGAGGAGCTGAACAACGGCACCACCCCCCGTACGGTCAAGGTCACCACCGACACCGGCGTGGAGTTCGACGCGGTCGTCCGCATCGACACCCCCGGTGAGGCGGACTACTACCGCAACGGCGGCATCATGCAGTACGTGCTCCGCAACCTCATCCGAGGCTAAGGGCGCGCCAGGCGGAGCCGAATCATTCGGCTCCGCCCCGCTTTTCGGCACCATAGGGCCGTACCCCCAACAAGGGGGTACGGCCCTTCCGCTTATCCGGAGCAGCGCTTATCGGCCAGGCAGGTGACGGTGAGGTCTCAACTCGGAAAAGCCGGGGCAGATACTTGTGCACGATCTTGCTCACCCGAGCGGAAGTGGACTATACCTGTGGCCGTCCGGACCGCCGCGACACCAGCGGTCCCGGACCGGGGGACGGCGGGGACCTGCGGTGATGCCCGCATGCACGGCAACTGCCGGGTATGTCCTGCCTCCTTCACACTCCTGACGAAGGCGAGGACTTGAGCATGGGATCCACCTCCGCCCACGGCGAGACCGGCACCGGCACCGGCAGCGGCGCCGGACCCGGCCGCCGCGATCTGATCAAGCGCTCCGCGGCACTCGGCCTGATTTCCGTCCCGACCATGAGCTTCCTGACCGCGTGCGCCTCCGGCGGCGACGCCCCCAAGGCGGCCGGCGCCAAGGCGGCCGTCACCAAGGAGAACCCCTTCGGCCTGGCCAAGGGCACCAAGCTGGACGTCGTCGTCTTCAAGGGGGGCTTCGGCGACGACTACGCCAAGGCCTGGGAGGCCGCCTTCGACAAGAAGTGGGGCACCAGCAGCACCCACCTCGGCACCCCGGAGATCACCGGAAAGCTCCAGACCCGCTTCAACGGCGGCAACCCGCCGGACGTCGTCGACAACTCCGGCGCCCAGAGAATCAAGCTGGACGTGCTCGCCAAGAGCAACCAGCTCGCCGACCTCACCCCGGTGCTCGACGCCCCCTCGCTCGACGCCCCGGACAAGAAGGTCCGGGACCTGCTCATCCCCGGCACCGTCGAGCAGGGCATGCAGGGCGGCAAATGCGTCTCGCTCAACTACGTCTACACCGTCTTCGGCTTCTGGTACTCCGGCAAGCTCTTCAAGGAGAAGGGCTGGACCCCGCCCAAGACCTGGGACGAGTTCCTCGACGTCTGTACGAAGGCCAAGGAAGCCGGCATCGGCGGTCTCGCCCACCAGGGCAAGTTCCCGTACTACATCAACGTCGTCATCATGGACCTGATCGCCAAGAAGGGCGGTCTGGAGGCCATGAAGGCCATCGACAACCTGGAGCCCAACGCCTTCGAGGGCAGCGCGGCCGCGCTCGCCGCCGTCGAGGCGCTCTACGAGGTCGTCGAGAAGGGCCTGCTGATGCCGGGCACCAACGGCCTGACCCACACCGAGTCCCAGACGGCCTGGAACCAGTACAAGGCGGCCTTCATCCCCTCCGGCTCCTGGCTGGAGAACGAGCAGATCAAGCAGACCCCGGACGACTTCGACATGCGGTTCCTGCCGATGCCGCTGCTCCCGGACAGCGCCCTGCCCTTCGAGGCCATCCGGGCCGGCGCCGGCGAGCCGTTCATCGTCCCGGAGCAGGCCGCCAACAAGCCCGGCGGCCTGGAGTTCATCCGGTCGATGCTGTCCCGCGAATGGTCGACCATCTTCGCCCAGCAGGCCAACTCGCTCACCGTGGTCAAGGACGGCGTCGACCCCGGCGTGAAGCTCAGGCCCGGCACCCAGTCGGCGGTGGCCGCCCTGAAGCAGGCCGGTACGAACACCTTCAACTACCTGTACCCCGACTGGTACAGCGAGATGGACAGCTCCATCCAGGACGCGTCCAATGAGCTCATGGCCAAGCGGATCCAGCCCAAGGAGTGGATCAAGCGGGCCCAGGCCGCGGTGAACAAGGCGGCCCAGGACCCGAACGCCAAGAACAACCGTCGCAGCTGACGCCACCAGGGACGGACACCATGAGCCACGTAGCCCAGGGCAGGGGGCGGGGCGGCTTCATCGCCGGCTTCCTCTTCGCGCCCCTCGCGCTGTACCTGACCTTCGTCATCTGGCCGTACGTGCAGACGTTCGGTTACTCCTTCACCAACTGGAGCGGCCAGTCACCGACCTTCGACTTCGTCGGACTGGACAACTACGCGGCCCTGATGAAGGACGAGGTCTTCCGCGGCGCCCTGTGGCACAACCTGCTCCTCCTGGTGTTCGTCCCGACCGTCACCATCCTGCTCGCCCTCTTCTTCGCCTTCATGGTGAACGCGGGCGGGCGGGGCGGCGCCGGCGGGGTGCAGGGCGTGCGCGGGTCGGCCTTCTACAAGATCGTCTACTTCTTCCCGCAGGTCCTCTCCCTCGCCATCCTCGCGGTCCTCTTCGGAGCCGTGTACCGCAGCGACGGCGGCGGCCTCCTCAACGGGATCCTCACCCGGGCGGGCCTGGTCGACCCGCAGAAACCCGTCGAATGGCTCAACGAGCCCAAGTTCGTTCTCTGGTGCCTGCTGCTGGTGGTCGTCTGGCACGGGGTCGGCTTCTACCTCGTCCTCTTCTCCGCCGCCATGCAGTCCATCCCCAAGGACATCTACGAGGCGGCCCTGCTCGACGGCGCGGGGCGCGCACAGACCTTCTTCAAGGTCACGCTGCCGCTGCTGTGGGACTCCGTGCAGACCTCCGCGGTCTACCTGGGCATCGCCGCGATGGACATGTTCGTCCTGGTCTCGACGATGACCTCGGGCCAGTTCGGCGGCGGCCCCGACCACCACAGCGAGGTCATGGCGACGGTGCTGATGCGCAACTTCCTGTACTTCGGCAAGAGCGGCTACGCCTGCGCCATGGGCGTCGTCATGCTCGCCCTGACCATGATCCTTTCCCTCGTCACGCTGCGCGCCACCCGCCGCGAGCGCATCGAGTTCTGAGCGGGAGACACCATGACCACAGTCATCAAGGCACCGGGCGAGGCGGCAGCCGAGCGCGCCGGTGCCGGCCGGCCGGACGGCGGAGCCAAGCGCGGCTCCGACGGCATGGTCCTCAACGTCTTCTCCCACGGCTTCCTCGCCCTCTGGGCCGTGCTCATCGTCCTGCCCCTGATCTGGCTGGCCCTCGGCTCCTTCAAGACCGACGCTCAGATCGGCGGCTCGGCGCTGAGCTGGCCCGCGAACTGGCACCTCGACGCGTTCGGCCGGGCCTGGGACAAGGGCATCGGCGACTACTTCGCCCACACGCTCATCGTGATGGTGTTCTCGGTCCCGCTGACCATGCTGCTCGGCTCGATGGCGGCGTACGTACTGGCCCGCTACCCCTTCGCGGGGAACCGGTTCATCTACTACTTCTTCGTCAGCGGGGCGATGTTCCCCGTCTTCCTGGCGCTGGTCCCGCTGTTCTTCATGGTCAAGCGGTTCGACATGCTGAACACCTACCAGGGCCTGATCCTGGTGTACGTCGCCTACTCGATGCCGTTCACCGTCTTCTTCATGCACTCCTTCTTCCGGACGCTGCCGGCCGCGGTCCACGAGGCGGCGGTGATCGACGGGGCCTCCCACACCCGGATCTTCTTCCAGGTGATGGTGCCGATGGCCAAGCCCGGCCTGATCAGCGTCGGGATATTCAACATCCTCGGCCAGTGGAACCAGTACATCCTGCCGTCGGTCCTGATGCAGCCGCAGACGGGCGCCGATCCGGAGCGCTACCTGCTCACCCAGGGCCTGATCCAGCTCCAGCAGCAGCAGGGCTACGCCACCGACCTGCCGGTCCTCTTCGCCGGCGTGACCATCGCGATGATCCCGATGCTGGTGGTGTACCTCTCCTTCCAGCGCCAGATCCAGGCGGGCCTCACCTCCGCCACCCTCAAGTAGCACGCCGCGGCCGCCGCCGGGGGACGCCCGTCCCCCGGCGGCGGCCGCGCTCATCGGCGCCGCGGGCTCACAGCCAGGTGCCGAAGCGGCGGATGTACCAGGTCTTCACGAACTGCGTGAGCGTGCAGTACGCGAGGAGTACGCCGATCAGCCAGGGGAAGTAGCTCGCCGGCAGGGCCACGAAGCCCAGCGAGGGAGCCAGCGGGGAGAACGGCAGGTACAGCCCGGTCAGCACCGCCAGGACCGTCATCACCATCACCGGCCAGGAGGCGCGGGACTGGATGAAGGGGATCTTCCGGGTGCGGATCATGTGGACGATCAGGGTCTGCGAGAGCAGGCCCTCGATGAACCAGCCGGACTGGAAGAGCGACTGGCTCGCCTCGCTGTCCGCACCGAAGACGTTCCACATGATCAGGAACATCGAGATGTCGAAGACCGAGCTGACCGGGCCGATGGTGACCATGAACCGGCCGATGCCCTTGGCGTCCCAGTTGCGGGGCTTGCGCAGGTACTCCTCGTCCATCCGGTCCCACGGCGTCGCCAGCTGGGAGATGTCGTACACCAGGTTCTGCACCAGCAGCATGATCGCGAGCATCGGCTGGAACGGGATGAACGCGCTCGCCACCAGCACCGAGAAGACATTGCCGAAGTTCGACGACGCCGTCATCTTGATGTACTTGATCGTGTTGCCGAAGGTGGTCCGGCCCTGCACCACGCCCTGCTCCAGGACGGTCAGGTCCTTCTCCAGCAGGATGATGTCCGCCGACTCCTTCGCGATGTCCACGGCGGTGTCCACCGAGATGCCGACATCGGCGTCGCGCAGCGCGGCGGCGTCGTTGATGCCGTCGCCGAGGAAGCCGACGGTGTGCCCCTCCGCTTGCAGGACCCGTACGATCCGGGCCTTCTGGACCGGGTTGACCTTGGCGAAGACCGTCGTACGGGCGGCCAGCCGGCGCAGCGCCGGGTCGTCGAGGACGTCGATCTCGGTGCCGCTGACCACGTGTCCGACGTCGATGCCGACGTCCGCGCAGACCCGGGCGGCGACCAGTTCGTTGTCCCCGGTGACCACCTTCACCGCGATGCCCTTGTCGGCCAGGCCCCGCAGGGCCCGGGCGGCGTCGGCCTTCGGCGGGTCGAGGAAGGCGAGGAAGCCGACCAGGGTGAGCCCGCCCTCGTCCGCCACGGAGTAGGTGTCGCGCGGCGCGGTGACCGTACGGGTGGCGACGGCCAGCACCCGCAGGCCCCGCCGGTTGTTGTCCTCGGCGATCCGGGTGACGTGCCACCGCAGCCGCTCGGTCAGCTCCACCCGCTCCCCGCGGTCCCTCATGTGGGTGCACAGGGCGAGGACTTCCTCCACCGCGCCCTTGGTGATCATGATGTGTTCGGGCCGGCCTCCCGTGCCCGCCGCGCTCCTGCGGTCCAGGACCACGGACATCCGGCGCCGGGCGAAGTCGAAGGGGATCTCGTCGACCATCGAGAACCGTGCGTCGACGACAACCTCCTCGGCCTCGTCCACGCGGTCGAGGACCGCCTGGTCCATCAGGTTCCGCAGACCGGTCTGGAAGTGCGCGTTCAGGTACCCGTACTCCAGGACCTCGCCGTCGTCCTCGCCGTGCACGTCGAGGTAGCGGTCCAGGACGATCCGGTCCTCGGTGAGGGTGCCGGTCTTGTCCGTGCAGAGCACGTCCATCGCGCCGAGGTTCTGGATCGCGTTGAGCCGCTTGACGACCACCTTGTGCCGGGACATGGCGACCGCGCCGCGCGCCAGGTTGGCGGAGACCACCATCGGCAGCATCTCGGGGGTCAGTCCCACGGCGACGGCGACACCGAACAGGAAGGCCTCGTTCCAGTCGCCCTTGGTGAACCCGTTGATCATGAAGACGACGGGGACCATGACCAGCATGAAGCGGATCAGCAGGAAGCTGACCCGGCGCACGCCGGTGTCGAAGTTCGTCTGCGGGCGCTCGCCGACGAGCGAGCCGGCCATCGAACCGAAGTAGGTGTCGGAGCCGGTGGCGACGACGACTCCGGTGGCGGTCCCGGAGGTCACCGAGGTGCCCATCAGGACCAGGTTGTCGGCCTCGACCGGGTCCGTGGTCCCGTGCTGGCCGAGGTCCTCCGTACGGGTGTCCGCCTTGGCGACCGGCAACGACTCGCCGGACAGCGCGGCCTGGCTGACCATCAGGTCCTTGGCGGTCAGGATCCGCAGGTCGGCGGGGATCAGGTCACCCGCCGCCAGTTTGACCAGGTCGCCCGGGACGACCCGGTCCATCGCGACCTCGACGGTGGCCGGCGCCGAGCCGCCGCCGGCCCGGCGCCGCACCGAGCAGGTGGTGGTGACGAGCCGCTTCAGGGCGTCGGCCGCGCGGCCCGAGCGGAACTCCTGCCAGAAGCGCAGCAGCCCGCTGACCCCCACCATCACGGAGAGGATCACGACGCCGGGGTCGGAGGGGTCCTGCCACCACATGACGGCGGCGAGGAAGACCAGGACGGCGATGAAGGGGTTCGCGTACGCCTTCGCCAGCTGGGTCCACCAGCGCGGGGCGCGCTCGTGGGCGACGGTGTTCGCGCCGTGCCGCTCCAGGCGCAGCGTGGCCTCGGCGTGGCTGAGGCCGTCCCGGGTGACGGCCAGTTCCCGCAGGACCTCGGAGCCGGGTGCCGCGCTGTACCCGGCGAGCCGTTCGGCGGCGAGGCGGGTACGGGACTCCAGCTCGGCGGCCTTGCGCTCGCGGCGGATCCGGCCCGGCGGTGCGAGTTTCGTGGGGGTACGAGGGGTGAGCATGGTCATGACGAATACCTCCCTCCACGGTGTCCGGGCAGCGCGGAGCCGCGCGGTCACGTGGAGTGGTCATGGGTCGGCGCGAAAGCGGCACGCGGTGGCCGCGGGCTGCGCCGGTGGGCATGGAGACGCAGGTCCCGTCACGAGGTGCGGGACATGCGGAAGGAGTGGAAAAATGCACGGAGACAGCGGTGATCCGCGGCCGTGCGTACGGAGGTCAGCTGGTCAGCGCGGAGTACGGGCGCGGATCAGCGAACGAGAGCGCTGCAAAGACTTCGATCGGGACTCATCCCGAACACCTCCTTGCATAGCGCCGTCAGAACACGGCGCGGTCCGGCCGGAAAGGCCGCAGAGGACCGGCGCCTCAGCGACCGTAGCACGATCCAGGAGGTCCTTCTCTCCTCTTATGAGCGATAGAGGCCGATTCGTGCTGCGTCAGCCTCTTGACGTGTGGAGGCCCAAAGGCTCGACTTAAGGTTCACAAGTTGGAGAGACGCCGGGGTCTCGGAGCACCAAGCCGCGACGGCCGGCCGGGGGGCGACGGTCAGCCGTCGCTAATGGGCAGGAGTGGATGAGTCGTGCAGACTCCCGGATCGCAGTCCTCGCTGCATCGTGCGAATCTCGAACGGGTCGTACGCGCCGTGCGGCTCGCCGGGTCGCTGACCCAGGCGGAGATCGCCCGCGCCACCGGACTGTCGGCGGCCACGGTCTCCAACATCGTCCGCGAACTGAAGGAAGCCGGGACCGTCGAGGTCACCGACACCTCGGCCGGCGGGCGCCGGGCGCGCAGCGTCTCGCTCAGCGGGGACGCGGGCATCGTGATCGGGGTGGACTTCGGCCACACCCATCTGCGGGTGGCCGTCGGGAACCTCGCCCACCAGGTCCTCGCGGAGGAGTCCGAGCCGCTCGACGTGGACGCCTCCTGGGTGGACGGCTTCGACCGGGCGGAAGCCCTGGTCGGTCGGCTGATCCGGGGCATAGGGGTGGGCCGGGAGAAGGTCATCGGGGTCGGCCTCGGCGTCCCCGGCCCGATCGACGTCGAGTCCGGAACCCTGGGCTCGACCGCGATCCTGCCGGGCTGGGCCGGGATCAACCCCCGCCAGGAACTCTCGCAGCGCCTCGGCGTGCCCGTCTACGTCGACAACGACGCGAACCTCGGCGCGCTCGGCGAACTCGTCTGGGGGAGCGGCCGGGGGGTCAAGGACCTCGCGTACATCAAGGTGGCCAGCGGTGTCGGCGCGGGCCTGGTGATCAACGGCCAGATCTACCGGGGACCGGGCGGCACCGCCGGGGAGATCGGGCACATCACGCTGGACGAGTCGGGTCCGGTCTGCCGCTGCGGCAACCGCGGCTGCCTGGAGACCTTCGCCGCCGCGCGCTACGTCCTGCCGCTCCTCCAGGGCAGCCACGGGCCGGAGTTGACGATGGAGCGGGTGGTCGAGCTGGCCCGCGAGGGGGACCCCGGGTGCCGCCGGGTCATCGCGGACGTGGGCCGTCACGTCGGCAGCGGAGTGGCCAGCCTGTGCAACCTCTTGAACCCGAGCCGGGTGGTGCTGGGCGGCTCGCTGGCGGAGGCCGGTGAACTCGTCCTGGCCCCCATCCGTGAATCCGTGGGGAGGTACGCGATCCCGAGCGCGGCCCGTCAGTTGTCGGTACTGACGGGGTCTTTGGGCGGCCGCGCGGAGGTACTCGGAGCACTGGCCCTCGTACTCAGCGAAATGGGCGATTCGACGCTTTTGGCGGAAAATAGCAGTGGGGTGCGAGCTCCTGCCGTCATGTCTTCAGTTAGATAACGGATGGCACCGTTGTCATCTCGTTAAGGATTCACTCCTTGACGACAAACTTGCGGCCGGGGTTGACTCACATCCACCTCGGCCGCAACGTTGCGGCCTCGTCAGGGAGGTTCAAGTAATGAACACGCGTATGCGTAGAGCCGCCGTAGCCGTCGCCGCTGGTGCCATGGCCGTATCGCTCGCCGCTTGTGGCAGTGCGAAGGAGTCCGGCAGCGGCTCCAAGGAGTCCGGTGCCGCCAAGGGTGACGCGATCAAGGTCGGCCTCCTTCTTCCGGAGAACCAGACCGCGCGGTACGAGAAGTTCGACAAGCCGCTGATCGAGAAGAAGGTCGCCGACCTCACCGGCGGCAAGGGCGAGGTGATCTACGCCAACGCCAAGCAGGACGCGACCACGCAGAACTCCCAGGTCGACACGATGATCACCAACAAGGTGAACGTCCTCATCGTGGACGCGGTCGACTCCAAGGCCATCGCGGGCGCGGTCAAGAGGGCCAAGGACGCCGGCATCCCGGTCGTGGCCTACGACCGCCTGGCCGAGGGCCCGATCGACGCCTACACCTCCTTCGACAACGAAGAGGTCGGCAAGGTCCAGGGCAAGGCGCTCCTGGAGGCGCTCGGCGAGAAGGCCAAGGACGGCCAGATCGTCATGATGAACGGCTCGGTCACCGACCCGAACGCCAAGCTCTTCAAGTCCGGTGCGCACTCCGTCCTCGACGGCAAGGTGAACGTCGGCAAGGAGTACGACACGGTCGAGTGGAAGCCGGAGAACGCCAACACCAACATGGCGGGCGCCCTCTCCGCGCTCGGCAAGGACAAGGTCATCGGCGTCTACTCCGCGAACGACGGCATGGCGGGCGGCATCATCACCGCCCTCAAGGCCGCCGGCGTGAACCCCCTGCCGCCGGTCACCGGCCAGGACGCCGAACTCGCCGGTGTGCAGCGCATCGTCGCGGGCGAGCAGTTCATGAGCGTCTACAAGCCGTACGCGCCGGAGGCCACCGCCGCGGCCGAGATGGCCGTCGCCCTCGCCAAGGGCGAGAAGATCGACGACATCATCAACCAGAAGGTCGACAGCCCGACCGCCAAGGGCGTTCCGTCCGTGCTGATCCCGGTCGTCTCCCTGACCAAGGCCAACATCAAGGACACCGTCGTCAAGGACGGCGTCTACAAGGTCGAAGAGATCTGCACCGACAAGTACGCGGCCGCCTGCGCCACCCTCGGCCTGAAGTAAGGCCCCCCGAAGCAGGGCCCTCCCCTCGGTGAGGTGCCCCCGCGCCTGCCCGGCGCCCCGCCCTTTCTTCCCCGCCACCCGCGGGGCGCCGGGCAGAAACGATTCCCCTGCTTCTCCCGCTTGCTCCGTCAAGCCCCGCTCTTCCCCCCATTCGCCCCGCTCCTGCTCTTTTGCACGACATCCCCGCCGGTCAGGCGGCGAAGGAGATGGTTCATGTGTCCGCTGCGCCCGTGCTGGCGTTGCGAGGGGTCTCGAAGCGGTTCGGCGCCGTTCAGGCCCTGACCGACGTAGAACTCGAGGTCCACTCCGGTGAGGTGGTCGCCCTGGTCGGCGACAACGGCGCCGGCAAGTCCACGCTGGTCAAGACGATCGCCGGCGTGCACCCCATCGATGACGGCGTCATCGAGTGGCAGGGCCGCCCGGTCTCGATCACCAAGCCCCACGACGCCCAGAACCTGGGCATCGCGACGGTCTACCAGGACCTCGCGCTGTGCGACAACATCGATGTCGTCGGCAACCTCTTCCTCGGCCGCGAGCTCAAGCGCCGCGGTGTCCTCGACGAGGTGGAGATGGAGCGCCGCGCCCGCGAGCTCCTGACCACCCTGTCCATCCGGATCCCCAGCGTCCGGATCCCGATCGCCTCGCTCTCCGGCGGTCAGCGCCAGACCGTGGCGATCGCCCGCTCCATGCTGGGCGAGCCGCAGCTCGTCATCCTCGACGAGCCCACCGCCGCCCTCGGCGTCGAGCAGACCGCACAGGTGCTCGACCTCGTGGAGCGGCTGCGGGAGCGCGGCCACGCCGTCATCCTCATCAGCCACAACATGGCCGATGTGAAGGCCGTCGCCGACAAGGTGGCGGTCCTGCGGCTGGGCCGCAACAACGGCGTCTTCACCGTCGCCGACACCTCGCAGGAAGAGATCATCTCCGCCATCACCGGTGCCACGGAAAACGCCGTGACCCGCCGGGCGGCCCGTACCGGGGAGGCCCACAAGTGAGCACCCACATCGACCCGGTCAACCCGGCCGCCGCCCACGACGCGATCCCGGCCGTGGACCCGCGCCTGCTCGTGCGCGAGCAGGGTTTCTCCGGCTACCTGAACGAGTTCGGCCGCAAGATGAAGGCCGGTGACCTCGGCTCCATACCGGTCGTCATCGGTCTGGTCGTCATCTGGAGCATCTTCCAGGGGCTGAACTCGAACTTCCTCTCCCCGGAGAACCTCACCAACATCGCGATCACGATGGTCGCCACCGGCATGATCGCCGTCGGCATCATCTTCGTGCTGCTGCTCGGCGAGATCGACCTCTCGGTCGGCTCGGTCAGCGGAGTCTCCGGCGCGATCGTCGCCGTCCTCGCCGTCACCCACGGCGTGAACGAGTGGCTGGCCATCCTCGCCGCCGTCGCGGGCGGCGCCCTGATCGGCGCCATCCACGGCTTCTTCTTCGCCCGGATCGGCGCCCCGGCCTTCGCCGTCACCCTGTCGGGCCTGCTGTTCTGGTCCGGCGCGATGCTGCAGATCCTCGGCAGCAACGGCACGATCAACATCGACTCCGACGGTGTGGTCGGCAAGCTCACCACGTACTACTTCTCGGACGTGGCGGCCGGCTACGGCCTCGCGGCCGTCGCGGTGGTGGCGTACTTCCTCGCCTCCTTCTCCGACAGCAAGCGCCGCCAGGCGGCGGGCGTCCCCTCCCGCCCCCTCGGCGAGATCCTGCTGCGCACCGGCCTGCTCGCGCTGTTCACCTTCGGTCCCGCCGCGGTGTTCAACCAGTACAAGGGCCTGCCGCTCGCGGTCGTGCTGTTCGTGGTGGTGCTGGTCGGCACCGACTTCGTCCTGCGCCGTACCTCCTTCGGCCGGAACGTCTTCGCCCTCGGCGGCAGCGTCGAGGCCTCGCGCCGCGCCGGCATCAACGTCACCGGGATCCGGATCGCGGTCTTCTCGATCTCCGGCACCTTCGCCGCCATCGGCGGGCTCTTCTGGGCCTCCAAGATCGCGGCGGCCAACCAGAGCGCCGGCGCCGGCGACCTGCTGATGAACGTGATCGCGGCGGCCGTGATCGGCGGCACCAGCCTCTTCGGCGGCCGGGGCCGGACCTGGAACGCCCTCCTCGGCGTCATGGTCATCACCTCGATCCAGTACGGTCTGGCTCTGGAGGGAATCGCGACGCCGATCCAGTACATGATCACCGGTGCGGTGCTGCTGGCCACCGTGGTGATCGACTCGGTCACGCGCAAGACCCAGAAGACGGCCGGACGCGCCTGACGGCGCCCCGGCACGGTAAGACCGGTCACAGTGCCCGGCGCCACTTCGTGTGGCGCCGGGCACCTGTGCGTACATGTGTGCGCACAGCTGTGCGGGTATACGCCCGTTTGTGATGTGTGACCACGCGGCGGGGTGTACATGTATGACGAAGGTGTGACCCGTCAGGGACCGCCCGATGACCGCCGCCGCGGGCGGAACATTAGACTCGACAGACCAGCAAGCAACTGCAAGGAGGCACGGGTGCTGCTGACCCGCATCAAGGGACCGCGCGATCTGGACCGGCTCAGCCAGGAGGAGCTCAATCAGCTCGCCGCCGAGATCAGGTCCTTCCTCGTCGACGCCGTCTCCAAGACCGGCGGGCACCTGGGCCCCAACCTCGGGGTGGTCGAGCTGACGATCGCCCTGCACCGGGTCTTCGACTCGCCGAAGGACAAGGTCCTCTTCGACACCGGCCACCAGGCCTACGTCCACAAGCTCCTCACCGGCCGTCAGGACTTCGGCAACCTGCGCTCCAAGGGCGGCCTCTCGGGCTACCCCTCGCGCGCCGAGTCCGAGCACGACGTGATCGAGAACTCCCACGCCTCCACCGTGCTGGGCTGGGCCGACGGCCTGGCCAAGGCCAACGAGGTGCTGGGCCGCGAGGACCACCACGTCGCCGCCGTCATCGGCGACGGCGCGCTCACCGGCGGCATGGCCTGGGAGGCGCTGAACAACATCGCCGCCGCCAAGGACCGCCCCCTGGTGATCGTCGTCAACGACAACGAGCGCTCGTACGGCCCCACCATCGGCGGCCTCGCGAACCACCTGGCGACCCTGCGCACCACCGACGGGTACGAGCGGTTCCTGGCCCGGGGCAAGGAGATCCTGGAGCGCACCCCGGTCGTGGGCAAGCCGCTCTTCGAGACCCTGCACGGCGCCAAGAAGGGCCTCAAGGACTTCATCGCCCCGCAGGGCATGTTCGAGGACCTCGGCCTGAAGTACATCGGCCCCATCGACGGGCACGACATGGAGGCCCTGGAGTCCGCGCTCCAGCGCGCCAAGCGCTTCAGCGGCCCGGTCATCGTGCACTGCCTCACCCAGAAGGGCCGCGGCTACGAGCCGGCCGTCCAGGACGAGGCGGACCGCTTCCACGCGGTCGGCGTGATCCACCCGGACACCGGCCTGCCCGTCACCACCGACGCCGCCAGCTGGACCTCCGTCTTCGCCGACGAGATGGTCAGGCTCGGCAAGGAGCGCGAGGACATCGTCGCGATCACCGCGGCCATGCTCCAGCCCGTCGGCCTGAAGAAGTTCGCGGACGCCTTCCCGGACCGCATCTTCGACGTCGGTATCGCCGAGCAGCACGGCGCCACCTCGGCGGCGGGCCTGGCCACCGGCGGCGCCCACCCGGTCTTCGCGGTGTACGCGACCTTCCTCAACCGCGCCTTCGACCAGGTCCTGATGGACGTCGCCCTGCACAAGTGCGGGGTCACCTTCGTCCTGGACCGCGCCGGTGTCACCGGCACCGACGGGGCCTCGCACAACGGCATGTGGGACATGTCGATCATGCAGGTCGTCCCCGGCCTGCGGCTCGCCGCCCCGCGCGACGCCGAGCAGCTGCGCGCGCAGCTGCGCGAGGCCGTCCAGGTCAAGGACGCCCCGACCGTCGTGCGCTACTCCAAGGGCGTCGTCGGCCCGGCCGTGCCGGCCGTCGGCCGGATCGGCGGCATGGACGTACTGCGGGCCCCGGCCCCCGAGGTCACCCGTCCGGACGTACTGCTCGTCTCCGTCGGCGCGCTCGCCCCGATGTGCCTGGAGATCGCCGACCTGCTCGACAAGCAGGGCATCTCCACGACCGTGGTCGACCCCCGCTGGGTCAAGCCGGTGGACGAGGCCCTGGCCCCGCTCGCCGACCGCCACCGGGTCGTCGTCACCGTCGAGGACAACGGCCGTACCGGCGGCGTCGGCTCCGCCGTCTCGCAGGCCCTGCGCGACGCCGGGGTCGACGTACCGCTGCGCGACTTCGGCATTCCGCAGCGCTTCCTCGACCACGCCTCCCGCAAGGAGGTCATGGCCGAGATCGGCCTGACCGCGCCGGACATCGCCCGGCAGGTCACGGGCCTGGTCGCCAAGCTGGACGGCCGCTACGACAGCGAGCCGGCCGCCACCGTCGACTAGGACGGCTCGCCGCGGGCCGCTCCGGCGGCCCGGCGACCCTCCGTATAACGCCGCGCGGTTGCGGGTAACGGGCCGGGAGATCACTCTGGAGGAGTGGGCCTCCCGGCCCGTTCGTGTGCGTCGTCACCCGTCGGAGGTGCGTCGGTGAGCAAGGATATGAACAGTCCCTTCCGCACCAAGACGGTGGAGCAGTCCATCCGGGACACGGAGGAGCCGGAACACGCCCTCCGGAAGTCGCTCTCCGCCTGGGACCTGACGGTCTTCGGCGTCGGTGTGATCATCGGTACGGGCATCTTCGTCCTCACGGGCATCGCGGCGCGGAACAACGCCGGACCCGCCACCTCCCTGGCCTTCGTGGCGGCGGGCATCGTCTGCGCCCTCGCGGCGCTCTGCTACGCCGAGTTCGCGTCCACCGTCCCGGTGGCGGGCTCGGCCTACACCTTCGCGTACGCCTCGATCGGCGAGCTGCCCGCCTGGATCATCGGCTGGGACCTGGTGCTCGAATTCGCGCTCGGCACCGCCGTCGTCGCGGTCGGCTGGTCCGGGTACGTCCGCCACCTCATGCACACCAACCTGGGCTGGGACCTGCCCACCGCACTGTCCGGGCCCGATGCGGGAGGCAGCTTCGACCTGCTGGCCTTCCTGCTGGTCCTGGTGCTGACGGTGATCCTGGTCGTGGGGACGAAGCTCTCGGCCCGGATCACGGCGGTCGTGGTCGCCATCAAGGTCACCGTGGTGCTGCTGGTCATCATCGCCGGCCTGTTCTTCATCAAGGGCGACAACTACTCCCCGTTCGTCCCGCCGGCCCAGCCGCAGACCACCGGGGGCGGCTGGACGGCGCCCCTGGTCCAGCTGATGTTCGGGTACGAGCCCACCAACTTCGGCGTCATGGGCATCTTCACCGCGGCCTCCCTCGTCTTCTTCGCCTTCATCGGCTTCGACGTGGTGGCCACCGCGGCCGAGGAGACCAAGAACCCCCAGCGGGACATGCCGCGCGGCATCCTCGGCTCGCTGATCATCTGCACCGTGCTGTACGTCGCCGTGACGCTGGTGGTCACCGGCATGCAGAAGTACTCGGAGATGTCGGCCACCGCGCCGCTCGCCGAGGCCTTCAAATCCGTGAACCAGCCGTTCTTCGCCGGTGCCATCAGCCTCGGGGCGTCCGTCGGCCTGATCACCGTGTGCATGATCCTGCTGCTCGGCCAGACCCGCGTGTTCTTCGCGATGAGCCGTGACGGACTGCTGCCGCGCGTCTTCTCCGTCACCCACCCCAAGTACCGCACGCCCTACCGGGCCACCGTACTGCTCGGCGGGATCATCGCCGTCGTCGCGGGCTTCACCAGCCTGGAGAAGCTCGCGGAACTGGTGAACATCGGCACCCTGTTCGCCTTCGTGGTGGTCGCCCTCGGCGTGATGGTCCTGCGCAAGACCCGCCCCGACCTGCACCGGTCCTTCCGGACCCCGTGGGTGCCGGTGGTCCCGATCCTGTCGATCGCGGCCTCGCTCTGGCTGATGCTCAACCTGCCGGCCGAGACCTGGCTCCGGTTCGGCATCTGGATGCTCATCGGCTTCGTCGTCTACTTCTTGTACGGACGCCGCAACAGCCGCCTCGGCAAGGCCGGCGCGGACGCGGAGTTCTAGCGGCCCGGCGGCCCAGCGACCCCAGCGAGGTACGGACGCGGCCTCCCCCGTCAGCCGGTGGCGGGGGAGGTCTTCGCGCTCGCCGGGATCTTCTGATCGGTGCGCAGCGCCTCCCACAGCGCCCCCGCCTGCGGCTCCGCGACGATCACCCGGTTCGGGTCCACCTTGTCGTAGGCCACCGGCATCATGATGGTCTCCATCGTCGCCGGGTCCACGCCCTTCATGCTCCGCGCGAAGTCGGACAGCGCGGTGAGCGAGGCCAGGTCGGAGTCGGTGGTCAGCGACTTGGTGCCGGCGTCGGCGAGCTTGTACAGCCGCGCCGGGTTGCCGAGGGCGTCCTGCTTCTTCACCTCGGCCAGCATCGCCAGCATGAACCGCTGCTGGAGGCCTATCCGTCCGAGGTCGCTGCCGTCCCCGTAGCCGTAGCGCGTACGGACGAAGCGGAGCGAGTCGGTGCCGTTGAGCCGGTGGGTGCCCGCGTCCAGCTTGAGGCCGCCCTTGGCGCCGCTCATCGGCTTGTCCAGGGTGACGGTGACCCCGCCGAGCGCGTCCACCAGGCCCTTGAACCCGGCGAAGTCGACCTCGACGAAGTGGTCCACGCGGATCCCGGACAGCTGCTCCACGGTCTTGACCACGCAGGCGGGACCGGCCAGCGAGTAGACGGAGTTGAACATGACCCGGTTGGCGGTCGGCACCGTCCCGCCGTCCTTGTCCTTGCACTCGGGCCGGGTGATCAGGGTGTCGCGCGGGATGCTCACCGCGGTCGCCCTGGACCGGCCCTCGGGTATGTGCACGAGCATCGCCGTGTCGGAGCGGGCGCCGCTGACATCGCCGTGGTCGAGGTCCGCGTTGGCCCCGGCGCGCGAGTCCGAGCCGAGCACCAGGATGTTCTGGGCGTTGGCGACCACCTTCGGCGGCCGGTTGTCGACCCCGATCGCCTGGTCCAGGTCGACGCTGTCGATATTGCCGCTGAGGTGGCTGTACGCCCACCAGCCGGTCCCGCCGAACGCCAGGAGCAGGACCAGCGAGCCCAGCAGGATGCCGCGCCGTACGCGCTGCCCGCGGGTGCGGCGGCGCTCGGGCGCCGGCCCGGTGGGGTGGCCGGGGGCGGGGGTCTGGTCCGGCGTCGTGGCGTCCTGGCTCATCCTGCTGCGGGTCCTCACCTGTGGTGCCGACGTGGGGCGTTGCGTGGCGCTGACCGTGCACTATAGACAGTTGTTAATACTGGTGTACGACCCGAGGCCCACCTTTGTCACCGAATTCTTCGAACTAGAATCCGCATGACGTGGGGGACATGGCCACGACGAGTGCGGGAGGACGAGCTGATGAGGATCAGGCCGGGAGGTGCGGCGCGGCGCGAGGCGGCCCGGGGCACCGGAGAAACCGCCGGTGACCAGGCAGGACCGGCCCCGCGCAGGGCGCAGTCCGCGGTCGACGGGCGCTGGCTGATGCTCGGGCACGACGGCCGGCTGACGGCGTACGCCCGTACCCCGGACGGTCTGCTGCGCTGGACCGAGTCCAGCCCGGGCGGACCGCGGTGGGAGGGGCCGGTGTTCTTCCCCGCGCCTTCGATCACGAGCCTGGCCGTCGGCCAAGGGGCTGACGGTTTCGCGCACTTCGTCGGCCGGCGCACCGTACGCAAGAACGGCGCCGACGTCGTCGACGTCGCGCACGCGATCCAGTACCAGAGCGGCAGGCCGCTGAGCGAGTGGCATTCGCTGGGCAACCCGCGCCGGGACCCGGCGACGGGCACGCGGGTCGGCACCCCGGTCGTCGCGGTCGCCCCGGGCGGCTCCACGTACGTGTTCATGGAGAACGCCTCCGGCTCCCTGGCCGTGCGCCGGGAGTCCGCGGCGGGCAAGTGGCAGCCCTGGCAGGGCATCAAGGGCGAGGGCGTCCGGGACGGCATCGCCCCCGTGGCGCTGGAGTCCGGTCTGGTCGAGGTGCTGTCCCCGGCCGAGGGCGCGGCGCTCTACTGCCACCAGCCGAAGGCGGACACCGACCTGGTGAGCGGGGAGGACGTCCCGGTGGCCCCGGCCGGGCACAGCCTGGCCGGGCTGGAGACGGCGCCGGGCAGGGTCACGTACTACTGGACCGACGCGGCGACCCACGGCGTGCTCGCGCACCGCGCCGGCCGGGTGATCCCGCTCGGGGGCAGCGCCTCCGAGGGCCGGATCGCCGTCCTGCGGGCCGTGGTCGACGGGCTCGACCACACCGTGACGGCCCACCGGGCCACCGACGGCCAGGTCGTCGTGGGCATCTGCGTCACCGAGGACGAGAGCGCCGGCATGCACTGGTCGCCGACGGGCGAGCACAGCATCGCCGCGCCCGCCCTCGCCCTCGACCACCAGGGCCGGGTGGTCGTCGCCTTCCTCGACGCCGAGGGCGGCCTGCGCATCGCCCGCCAGACGGGCCGCGGCGGCTTCGCCCTGGCCCCGGCCGTCCGGGTCTGACCCCGGGCGCTCCCGCGGCCCCTGAGGGGCCGCGGGCGGGCAGCGGAAAGGCCCCGCACACCAGGTGTGCGGGGCCTTTCGCCGTCTTCTGCGGGGCCGCTCCGGCTATTAGGCCGGGACGCTCGCCACGCCCGGGGCGAGGAACTTCTTGCCGTTCACTCGCTCGGAGACGCCCTCGCGGTCCAGGTACGGCGTGATGCCGCCCAGGTGGAAGGGCCAGCCGGCGCCGGTGATGAGGCAGAGGTCGATGTCCTGGGCCTCGGCCACGACACCCTCCTCCAGCATCAGGCCGATCTCCTGCGCCACCGCGTCCAGGACGCGATCGCGGACCTGCTCCTCCGTCAGGACGGAGTCGCCCTGCACGAGGAGGGCGGCGACCTCGGGGTCCAGCTCCGGCTTGCCGGAATCGTAGACGTAGAAGCCGCGCTTGCCGGCCTTGACCACGGCGGCCAGGTTCGGCGAGACGGTGAAGCGCTCCGGGAAGGAGCGGTTCAGGGTCTCGGAGACGTGCAGACCGATCGCGGGTCCGACGAGCTCCAGGAGCACCAGCGGGGACATCGGCAGGCCGAGCGGCTCGATGGCCTTCTCCGCCGTGACGACCGGGGTGCCCTCGTCGATGACGTTCTGGATCTCGCCCATGAAGCGGGTCAGGATGCGGTTCACGACGAACGCCGGGGCGTCCTTGGTGAGGACCGCGGTCTTCTTCAGCTTCCTGGCGACACCGAAGGCCGTGGCCAGCGAGGCGTCGTCGGTCTGCTCACCGCGGACGATCTCCAGCAGGGGGAGGATCGCGACCGGGTTGAAGAAGTGGAAGCCGACCACGCGCTCCGGGTGCTGGAGCTTCGAGGCCATCTCGGAGACCGACAGCGAGGAGGTGTTGGTGGCGAGGATCGCGTGCGCCGGGGCGACCGCCTCGACCTCCGCGAACACCTTCTGCTTGACGGACATCTCCTCGAACACGGCCTCGATGATGAAGTCCGCGTCCGCGAAGCCCTCGGCCTTGTCGAGCACACCCGTCACCAGGGCGGTCAGGCGGTTGGCCTTGTCCTGGTTGATGCGGCCCTTGCCGAGCAGCTTCTGGATCTCGGCGTGGACGTAGCCCACGCCCTTGTCCACGCGCTCCTGGTCGATGTCGGTGAGGACCACCGGCACCTCCAGGCGACGCAGGAAGAGCAGCGCCAGCTGCGAGGCCATCAGGCCCGCGCCGACGACGCCGACCTTGGTGACCGGACGGGCCAGGGACTTGTCCGGGGCACCGGCCGGGCGCTTGGCGCGCTTCTGCACCAGGTTGAAGGCGTAGATGCCCGAGCGCAGCTCGCCGCCCATGATGAGGTCCGCGAGCGCGGTGTCCTCGGCGTCGAAGCCGGCCTGGAGGTCCCCGTCCTTGGCCGCGGCGATGATGTCCAGCGCGCGGTAGGCGGCCGGAGCGGCGCCGTGCACCTTGGAGTCCGCGATGAAGCGGCCCTTGGCGACGGCCGCGTCCCAGGCCTCGCCGCGCTCGACCTCGGCGCGGACGACCTCGGTGGTGCCGTTCAGGACGTTCGCGGTCCACAGGAGCGACTGCTCCAGGAAGTCCGCGCCTTCGAACAGCGCGTCGGCGATGCCGAGCTCGAAGACCTGCTTGCCCTTCAGCTGCCGGTTCTGGTTCAGCGAGTTCTCGATGATCACCGAGATCGCGCGCTCCGCGCCGATCAGGTTCGGGAGCAGGGCGCAGCCGCCCCAGCCCGGAACCAGGCCGAGGAAGACCTCGGGCAGCGAGAAGGCCGGGATGGCCTTCGAGACGGTGCGGTAGGTGCAGTGCAGACCGACCTCGACACCGCCGCCCATCGCCGCGCCGTTGTAGTACGCGAAGGTGGGGACGGACAGCGCGGCCAGGCGCTTGAAGACGTCGTGGCCGCCCTTGCCGATGGCGAGCGCCTCGTCGTGCTTCTTCAGCAGCTCGACGCCCTTGAGGTCGGCGCCGACCGCGAAGATGAACGGCTTGCCGGTGATGCCCGCGCCGACGATGGAGCCCGCGAGGGCCTCCTGCTCGACCTGGTCGATCGCCGCGTTCAGGTTGGCGAGGGACTGCGGGCCGAAGGTGGTCGGCTTGGTGTGGTCGAAGCCGTTGTCCAGCGTGACGAGCGCGAAGCGCCCGGCGCCGAAGGGCAGGTCCAGGTGGCGGACGTGCGCGGCGGTGACGACCTCGTCCGGGAACAGCTCGGCCGCGCCCTTCAGGAGCTCAGCGGTGGTGCTCACTTGGAGTCTCCCTCGGCGTTGAAGTTCGGGTTCTCCCAGATGACCGTGGCGCCCATGCCGAAGCCGACGCACATGGTGGTCAGGCCGTAGCGGACGTGCGGCTGCTCCTCGAACTGGCGGGCCAGCTGCGTCATCAGACGGACGCCGGAGGAGGCGAGCGGGTGGCCGAAGGCGATGGCGCCGCCGTACTGGTTCACCCGGGCGTCGTCATCGGCGATGCCGTAGTGCTCCAGGAAGGCGAGGACCTGGACCGCGAAGGCCTCGTTGATCTCGAACAGGCCGATGTCCTCGATGGACAGGCCGGCCTGGGCGAGGGCCTTCTCGGTGGCCGGGATCGGGCCGTAGCCCATGACCTCCGGCTCGACACCCGCGAAGGAGTACGAGACGAGGCGCATCTTGACCGGGAGGTTGTTCTCGCGGGCGAAGTCCTCGGAGGCGATGATCGCGGCGGTCGCACCGTCGTTGAGACCGGCGGCGTTGCCCGCGGTGACCTTGCCGTGGGTACGGAACGGGGTCTTCAGGCCGGCCAGGTTCTCCAGCGTGGTGCCCGGGCGCATCGGCTCGTCGGAGGTGACCAGGCCCCAGCCGGTCTCGCCGACGGCCTCGTTGGTGTTGCGCACCGAGATCGGGACCAGGTCCTGCTGGATCTTGCCGTCGGCGTACGCCTTGGCGGCCTTCTCCTGCGAGCGCACCGCGTACTCGTCGGTGCGGAGCTTGGTGATCGTCGGGTACCGGTCGTGCAGGTTCTCGGCGGTCATGCCCATGAACAGGGCGGACTCGTCGACCAGCTTCTCGGAGACGAAGCGCGGGTTCGGGTCGACGCCCTCGCCCATGGGGTGGCGGCCCATGTGCTCGACACCGCCGGCGAGGGCGACGTCGTACGCACCGAAGGCCACACCGCCCGCGACGGCGGTCACGGCGGTCAGCGCGCCGGCGCACATGCGGTCGATCGAGTAGCCCGGTACGGACTGCGGGAGGCCCGCGAGGATGCCGGCCGTGCGGCCCAGCGTGAGGCCCTGGTCGCCGATCTGCGTGGTCGCGGCGATGGCGACCTCGTCGATCTTCTTGGGGTCCAGGTCCGGGTTGCGGCGCAGCAGCTCCCGGATCGCCTTCACGACGAGGTCGTCGGCGCGGGTCTCGTGGTAGATGCCCTTCGGGCCCGCCTTGCCGAACGGGGTGCGGACGCCGTCGACGAAGACGACGTCCCTGACGGTACGAGGCACGTTGGCTCTCCTCCAGGTGCGGGTGTGCACTGCTGCGCGGGGGCGCGTTCGGCCGGTGTGGCTGAGCGCCCGCTCACCTGGCCCATGCTACTTGCGGGTAACCAATGTGCACACCCCCTCCCCGAGGAGCGGCGAACGTCACACCCCCGTGGGCGTACGCGCCGGGGCGGAGGTGAAGGACGCCGCCAGGGGGGCCGAGAGGCGGACGGTCTCCGCGACGAAGGCGCGGCGCCGGACACCGAGGTGGCGCAAGGCCGGGCCGTGGTCCACGGCGACCAGGGCGGCCGCCCCGGCCAGCAGGATCCGCCACCCGCCCGCCACCGCGCGGCGCGCCGGCGCCGGGAGCCCCGCGAAGCCCTCGCGCAGCCGCCGGCAGTGGAACGGAACGTGCCGCTCCTCGTCCGCCAGGATCCGCCCCGCCACCTCCGAGGCCAGCGGATCGGCGGCCCCGTCCCGCACCGCCCGGTAGTAGCGCAGGGCCACCACCTCCGCGACCATCAGCACCAGCAGCTCCATCCGCAGCCCCATCAGCCTGCGCAGCCGCACGAACACCGCGTCGCTCCAGTGCCCCGACAGGGTCCCCGAGCCCCCGGCCGCCAGCAGCAGCGCCAGCATCCGCGCATGGTTCTGCTCCTCGGCGACGAAGAGCCGGACCGCCCCGGCGTACACCGGATCCCCGGCCCGCTCCGCCTTCCCGATCAGCGCGGAGCCGTCCCCGTCCTCACCGACCTGGAACTTCCGAAGGCTCCGGACGAGCGCCGGGTCCAGCGCCGCGCCCAGGCTCCAGAGGGGATCGCCCACGGCGCCGCGGCGCTCCCGCTCGGCCTCGAACTCCCGTACCCACGTCTCGTACCTCCAATTGATCATGTTCAAAAACTACGCGAGGTTTGAGCATGTTCAAAAGGCGCTCGGGAGGGCTGTGACGGAACCGGGACAAGTCCCCGGTGCGACGCGGACGCGCGAAGAGCCCCCGGCCGTGATCGGACGGGGGCTCTTCGGGTGGAAAGGGGTGCCTCAGTCGGTCACGGCCAGGGCCTCGACCAGCGCCGGGGTCACCTGCTCGATCTGCCACGGGCGGGCGCCGTAGCCCGCCAGGGCCTCGGTCACCGAGCCCGCGTCGAGCCGCTGCGGGGGCTCCCAGCACAGCCGGCGGACCGTGTCCGGGGTGATCAGGTTCTCCTGGGGCAGGTTCAGCCCCTCGGCCAGCGCGGAGACGGCCGTGCGGGCCGCCGCCAGCCGGGCCGCGGCCGCCGGATCCTTGTCCGCCCAGGAACGCGGCGGCGGGGGACCGGCCGGGGTCGCCCCCGGCTGCGGCAGGGCGTTCTCGGGCAGGGCCTTCGCCCGCTCGACGGCCGCCATCCACTGCTCCAGCTGGCGCCGCCCCATCCGCTGCCCGTACCCGGGCAGGGCCGACAGGGCCTGCGCGTTCAGCGGCATCGCCAGCGCGGCCTCGACGATCGCGGCGTCACCCAGCACCTTGCCCGGTGATACGTCACGCCGCTGCGCGATCCGGTCCCGGGACTCCCACAGCTCCCGTACGACCGCCATCTGACGGCGCCGGCGCACCTTGTGCATGCCGGAGGTGCGGCGCCAGGGGTCCTTGCGCGGCGGGGCGGGCGGGGCGGCGGCGATGGCGTCGAACTCCTGGCGGGCCCATTCCAGCTTGCCCTGCCGGTCCAGCTCCTCCTCCAGCGCGTCGCGCAGGTCCACCAGGAGCTCCACGTCCAGGGCGGCGTAGCGCAGCCAGGGCTCGGGGAGCGGCCGGGTCGACCAGTCGACGGCGGAGTGGCCCTTCTCCAGTACGTAGCCCAGCACGCCCTCGACCATCGCGCCGAGGCCGACGCGGGGGAAGCCCGCGAGGCGGCCGGCGAGCTCGGTGTCGAACAGGGAGGTGGGCTCCATGCCTATTTCGCGCAGGCACGGCAGGTCCTGGGTGGCGGCGTGCAGGATCCACTCGGTGCCGGACAGGGCTTCGCCCAGCGAGGAGAGGTCGGGGCAGCCGACCGGGTCGATGAGCGCGGAACCCGCGCCCTCGCGCCGGAGCTGCACCAGGTAGGCGCGCTGGCCGTAGCGGTATCCGGAGGCCCGCTCGGCGTCGACGGCGACGGGCCCGGTGCCCGCGGCGAAGGCCGCGACCACCTCGGCGAGCGCCTCGGCGTCGGCGACGACCGGGGGGATCCCCTCACGGGGTTCGAGCAGGGGTACGGGCAGCCCATCGGACGAAACCTTGTCGTCCGGGGGGCCGCCCCCGGTGGTGGTGCGCAGGTCTGCTGCGGTCTCTTGGGCGTCGGTCACCGGTCAAGGGTATCCGTGGATACGGGGCGCCCGTCGCCGGAACGTTCCGGCGACGGGCGCGAGATGGAAGTGCGGACGTTTCCCCGAGTTCCCCGGACGTTCTCCGAGGGGGCTCGGGCGGGGGTCAGTGGATGATCCCCGTCCGCAGGGCGACGGCGACCATTCCGGCCCGGTCGCCGGTGCCCAGCTTGCGGGCGATCCGGGCGAGGTGGGACTTGACGGTCAGGGCGGACAGGCCCATCGAGACGCCGATGGCCTTGTTGGACTGGCCCTCCGCGACGAGGCGCAGGACCTCGACCTCGCGGCCGGAGAGCTCCCGGTAGCCGCCCGGGTGGCTCGGGGCACCCGGGGGGCGGCGGTGCATACGGGCGGCGGCGGCGCCGATGGGGGCGGCGCCGGGCCGGGTGGGGAGCCCGATGTTGGTCCGCGTGCCGGTGACGACGTAGCCCTTCACTCCGCCCGCGAGGGCGTTGCGTACGGCGCCGATGTCATCGGCGGCGGAGAGGGCCAGGCCGTTCGGCCAGCCCGCCGCCCGGGTCTCGGAGAGCAGGGTGAGACCGGAACCGTCGGGCAGGTGCACGTCGGCCACGCAGATGTCGCGCGGGCTGCCGACGCGGGGGCGGGCCTCCGCGATGGACGACGCCTCGATCACGTCACGTACTCCGAGGGCCCACAGATGGCGGGTCACGGTGGAACGGACGCGCGGGTCGGCCACGACGACCATGGCCGTCGGCTTGTTCGGGCGGTAGGCGACCAGGCTTGCGGGCTGCTCGAGAAGAACGGACACCTAGGCCTCCTGGGGGAGTGGCGGGACGGCCGGCTGGGGGAAGGAAGCCGGTGCGAACCGTGCGGATGGTCACTGACTCCTTCGGCACGTCACCCGCCCGGCTTTAGGGAATGATCACGATTTGGTGAGTAACAATTCGGGCAATTCGGACGCACGATCGATCATCGGGTGATCAGAAGCCGCCGCGGAAGCCGCGATCTGGCACCCGGATGGGGGCCGGATCGGTCGTGACGTGCGCGAAGGCGCGCGGGGCGCCGCCCGTTCGGGTGGCCGTCCACGGGTGCCGCCGCGGCCGCTCGTACGGGTGGCGGCCGCTCCCGCCGCTCTTACGGGTGGTGCGGCCCGCGGCGCTGCGGCAGCGTGACCACGCCCGTGCCCGCGTCCGTCGGCCCCGCCGGCGGCAGCCCCGCGATCTGGCACAGCAGCTCGCACCACGCCGACAGGTGCGCCGAGGTGTCCGGGACCCCGCCCGCCCCCTCGCGCGGCGTCCACGAGGCCCTGATCTCGATCTGGGTGGCCGGCCGGCGCTCCGCCAGCCCGCCGAAGTAGTGCGAGCTCGCCATGGTCACGGTCCCGCTCGGTTCCCCGTACCCGAGCCCGCGCGCGTCCAGCGCCCCGGTCAGCCAGGACCAGCACACCTCGGGGAGCAGCGGGTCCGCGGCCATCTCCGGCTCCAGCTCCGCCCGTACGAGCGTCACCAGCCGGAAGGTGCCGTGCCAGGCGTCGTGCCCGGCGGGGTTGTGGAGCAGGATGAGCCGGCCGTCGGCGAGATCGTCCTCCCCGTCCACGACCGTGGCCTCCAGGGCGTACGCGTGCGGGGCGAGTCTCTGGGGCGGTTTGGTGGCGTCGACCTCGATCCCAGGACGCAGCCGCGCCTTCCTCAAGCCGTCGACCGCCCGCCGGAACGGGAGCGGGACGGAGCTCTCCTCCGCGCTGTCCATACCGTCAGCGCCATCTGAAAATCGTCCCTGAGCCGCAGCCATGCGGGGAAGACTAGGCGGTATGTGCGGCCGTACGGCGCAGGGACACCCGCGCCGGGCCGGGCACTTCTTCATACGTGCGAAGATTTGGCGCGTGAGCGCCAACGACCGCCCCCAGGGCACGCCGAGTCAGACGTACGATTCCGCCTTCCTGAAGGCGTGCCGCCGCGAGCCGGTCCCGCACACCCCGGTGTGGTTCATGCGGCAGGCCGGGCGCTCCCTCCCCGAGTACCGCAAGCTGCGCGAGGGCACGCAGATGCTGGAATCCTGCATGCGGCCCGACCTGGTCACGGAGATCACACTGCAGCCCGTGCGCCGCCACGACGTGGACGCGGCGATCTTCTTCTCCGACATCGTGGTCCCGCTGAAGGCCATCGGCGTCGACCTGGACATCAAGCCGGGCATCGGCCCGGTCGTCGCCCGGCCGATCCGCAGCCGCGCGGACCTCGCACAGCTGCGCGACCTCACCCCGGAGGACGTCTCGTACGTCACCGAGGCGATCGGCATGCTCACGGGTGAACTGGGCTCCACGCCGTTGATCGGGTTCGCGGGCGCGCCCTTCACCCTCGCGAGCTACCTGGTCGAGGGCGGCCCCTCCAAGAACCACGAGCACACCAAGGCCCTGATGTACGGGGACCCGGAGCTGTGGGCCGACCTCCTCGACCGCCTCGCGGAGATCACCTCCGCCTTCCTGAAGGTCCAGATCGAGGCCGGCGCCTCCGCCGTCCAGCTCTTCGACTCCTGGGTCGGCGCGCTCGCCCCGGCGGACTACCGCCGCTCGGTGATGCCCGCGTCCGCGAAGGTCCTGGAGTCCGTCGCCTCCTACGGCGTCCCGCGGATCCACTTCGGCGTGGGCACCGGCGAGCTGCTCGGCCTGATGGGCGAGGCCGGCGCGGACGTCATGGGCGTCGACTACCGGGTCTCGCTGGACGAGGCCGTCCGCCGCGTCGGCCCCGGCAAGGCGCTCCAGGGCAACCTCGACCCCGCCGTGCTCTTCTCCACCCCGCAGGCCGTCGAGGCCAAGACGGACGAGGTCCTCGCGGCCGCCGCCGGCCTGGAGGGCCACGTCTTCAACCTGGGCCACGGCGTGCTCCCCACCACGGACCCCGACGCCCTGACCCGTCTGGTGGACTACGTCCACACCCGCACCGCCCGCTGAGCCCACGGGCCGCGCACCCGTTCACGGGCTGCGCGGCCACCACGGCGCGGCCGGCCGGTCACTTCCGCCAGAACAGGTGGTGCGTCACCCCGCTCGGGCTGGGAACGACCTCCAGGTGGAACCGGTCGCGCAGCTCGTCGGGGGACTCCCACAGCCGTAGCCCGGAGCCGAGCTCCACCGGCGAGACCGCCACGTGCAGGGTGTCGACGAGGCCGGCGTCGAGGAACTGCCGGATGGTGCTCACCCCGCCGCCGAGCCGGACGTCCTTGCCCCGGGCCGCCTCCCGGGCCCGCGCGAGGACCGTGGCCGGGTCGGCGTCGACGAAGTGGAAGGTCGTGTCGGCGAGCGTGAAGGACGGGCGTTCGTGGTGGGTCAGCACGAACACCGGGGTGTGGAACGGCGGCTCGTCACCCCACCAGCCCTGCCAGTCGTGGTCCTTCCAGGGCCCGCGCTGGGGCCCGAACTTGTTGCGGCCCATGATCTCGGCGCCGATGTTGCGGGCGTAGTCCCGCGTGAGGTAGTCGTCCAGGCCCCGGCTGCCGCCGGGGGCGGTGCGCATGGGCCAGCTCGCCGTGGCGCCGGCCCAGGCGAACAGCCGCTCGGGCTCGACGTGACCGAAGGGCCGTTCGAGGGTCTGGTCCTCCCCGGCGCCGATGCCGTCACGGGAGACGTTGAAGTTCTGGACTCGCAGTAGCTGGGCCACGCCGTTCCTCCTGGGGTGGGTGACAACGGTGCTGAGACTCTCCGGGCCGCGCAAACTCATCGGAAGCTACCGCTCGCGGGGACCGGACGCGCGGCATGGGCGCGGGGCGCGGGGGTGGCGCGCGGGGGCGGCCGCCGTTGCGGTTCTGCCGGGGGCGGCACAGCCTGGAGTCTGAGTCAGGCAGCGGCTACGGAAGGACGGACCGCAGTATGGACGGGAGCCGGAGCACGGGGACGCCGAAGGACCGGAGCACGGGCGCGCCGGGCGCGCCGGGCACGTCAGGCGCGTCAGGTAGGTCGGGGACGTCGGAGGCGACGGGGAACCCCTTCGTGAGCCTGATCCCCTGGGTGGTGTTCGCCGTCGTCGACCACGCCGCGCCCTCGCCGCAGTGGGCGGCGCTGAGCGGCGCCGTCACCGCCGTGATCATCGCCTGGCCGTCGATCGCGGCCCGCTCCCCGCGCCTGCTGGACCTCTCGGCGATCGTGCTGTTCGTCGCCCTCGCGATCGCGGCGTTCCTGGCCGGGCCGGAGGGGCGGGAGGTGATCGCCCAGTACGGCAGGACCATCGTGACCGGCGCGCTCGCGCTGATCGTGTTCGCGACGCTGCCCATCAGACCGTTCACGGAGCAGTACGCGCGCCTCAGCGTGCCCCGCGAGATGTGGGACACCCCGCGCTTCAAGCACGTCAACCGCGTCCTGTCGGCCGGATGGGGCGCGGTGTTCGCGTTCATGACCGTCTGCCACCTGATCGCGGCCAGTCAGCCGGACGACCGGCGGCTGTCGACCATCTTCAACTGGCTGCTGCCCATCGCCGCGATCCTCTACATGATCAGGGTCACCGAGCGCTTCCGGTCCGCCGCCCGCGACCGGGTCGCCGCCGCGCCCGCGCCCGCGGGGCCAGCCGGCGCGGGGTCGCCGCCCCAGCCGCCGCGGCCCTGAGGCGTGGCTACGCGCCTGCTGAGCGGACCGCGGTGACCGCCTTGCGGGCCGCCACCAGGACCGGGTCCCAGACCGGGGAGAAGGGCGGGGCGTAGCCGAGGTCCAGGGAGACGACCTGGTCCACCGTCATGCCGGCGGTGAGGGCGACCGCCGCGACGTCGACCCGCTTCGCGGAGCCCGCGCCGCCGACGATCTGGACGCCCAGCAGCCGGCCCGTGCGGCGCTCCGCCAGCATCTTGACCGTCATCTCCGTGGCTCCCGGGTAGTAGCCCGCCGTGTTGGTGGAGGTGATGGTGGCCGTCACGAAGCGCAGGCCCGCCGCCAGCGCGTCCCGCTCGCGCAGGCCCGTACGCGCGATCTCCAGGTCGCAGACCTTGCTCACCGCCGTCCCGACGACGCCCGGGAACGTCGCGTAGCCGCCGCCGACGCCCGCGCCGATGACCTGGCCGTGCTTGTTGGCGTGGGTGCCCAGCGGGATGTGCCGGGTGCGGCCGGAGACCAGGTCCATGACCTCCACGCAGTCGCCGCCCGACCAGATGTCCTCGTGGCCCCGGACCCGCATCGACAGGTCGGTGAGGATGCCGCCGGACTCGCCGAGCGGCAGCCCCGCCGCGCGGGCGAGCGCCGTACGGGGCTCCACGCCGATGCCGAGGACGACGACGTCCGCCGGGTACTCCTCGCCCGAAGCCGTGGCCACCGCGACGGCGCGCCCCTCCTCGTCCGTCAGGACCTTCGTCACCTCGGCGCCCGCCACCGTACGGATGCCCATGCGGTTCATGGCCTCGTGCACCAGCGCGCCCATGTCCGGGTCCAGCGTGGCCATCGGCTGCGCGCCGCGGTGCAGCACGGTGACCTCGTAGCCCCGCGAGACGAGCGCCTCCGCCATCTCGACGCCGATGTAACCGGCGCCCACCACGACGGCGCGGCGGATCTCCCTGCGCTCCAGGGTGTCCATCAGGCGCCGGCCGTCGTCCAGGGTCTGTACGCCGTGCACCCCGTGCGCCCCGATCCCCGGCAGCCGGGGGCGGACCGGGCGGGCACCGGTGGCCAGCACGAGCCGGTCGTAGCCGGTCCAGGACTCGGCGCCCGAGTCGAGGTCCCGGGCGCGGACCCGCTGCCCCGCGACATCGAGTTCGACGACCTCCGTACGCGTGCGCAGGTCGATGCCCCGGGCCCGGTGTTCCTCCGGGGTGCGGGCGATCAGGGCGTCCGGCCCGGCCACCTGCCCGCCGATCCAGTACGGGATCCCGCACGCGGAGTACGAGGTGAAGTGCCCCCGCTCGAACGCGACGATCTCCAGCTCCGCCGGGCCCTTCATCCGCCGGGCCTGTGACGCGGCGGACATCCCCGCCGCGTCACCGCCCACCACCACCAGTCGTTCCGCCGCCATCGTCCGCCCCGTTCCGCGCCGCGCCGTCCCGCTTCGTCCGGGGAACACGCTACGGGGCGCGGGCCGTTCGGTCCGCCCGGGTCAGTTCTCCGTGTCCGGATCCGGGTTCGGCTTCGGCTTCGTGTCCGGGTCCGGGCCGGGGTTCGGGCCGGGGGCCGGCGCCTGCGGGGCACGCCGCGCCGCCGGGACGGCCGGGCCCCACTTCGGGACCAGACCCGCCTTCGGCTTCGCCGGACGGTACCGCCGGTAGATCCGCACGCCCGCCACCACCAGCGCGGCCGTCACCGCGAACGGCAGCACCGCGGCCACCGCCAGGCCCAGCTTCCGCACCAGGCCCGCGAAGACGTTCCAGCCGCCGCGCAGGGCGTCCATGAACGTCGGCTCCTTCTCCTTCTCCGGAGCCGCCCGCTCCACCGGCGGTTCCGAGACCTCCACCGTGATCGTGCCCATCGAGGTCTGGTCCTTCAGCGCCGTCTGCTGCGCCAGCAGCGACTCCAGGTCCGACTGGCGCTTGCTCAGCTCGCTCTCCAGCATCACCACGTCGCCGAGCGCCGAGGCCTTGTCCATCATCTCCCGCACCCGGACCACGCTGGCCTGCTGCGACTTGACCCGGCTGTCGACGTCCGCGACCTTCTCGGTGACGTCCTGCGCCTCGACCTTCCGGTTCAGCAGCTTCCCGCTGCCCTCCATCGCGCCGAGCACCGAGTCGAAGCGCTCGCCCGGCACCCGCAGCGTCAGCGTCGAGGTCATCCGGCCGTCCGCGCCGCGTTTGGTGGACTCGTTGCCGACGTACCCGCCCGCACCCTCGGTGGCGGTCCGCGCCGCGGCCAGCGCCTTCTGCGCGTCCGGCGTCTCGATGCCCAGTGTCGCCGTCCGGATGACGTGCGGCCGGACCGCCGGCTGCTGCCCGTCCTTGGGGGCCGCGGGCGCCGCCGCCCCGGCCCCGGCCTTGCCCTGGGCGGGGGCGGCCGCGCCCTCCTGCGGTTTCGCGGCCGCCTCGCCCACCGCCGCCTTGTCCGACGAGGAGCCGCTCCCGTCCGCCGAGCAGCCGGCGACCGCCAGCGCCCCGGCCAGGGAGAGGGCGGCCAGGGCCGCCGCCGAACGATGTCTGTACGCGCCGCGTCGCCGCTGCTGGATCACTGGAACCCCCCGGAGGATCGGCTGATGTCGCCGGTGTGACGTTCAGGGTCACGCGGCGGGTTTCGCTTCCGGGGTCCCGAGCCGGTCCCGATGCGGTCACGGTCCGGCCTCGGTGATCGGTCTGAGACGATGTGTCCATGCACGAAGCGGACACGCGTACGGACAGGCGTACGGACACGCCGGCCCGGCCGGCCCACCCCGGCCACGTCGTCGTGATCGGCGGCGGTATCGCCGGCCTCGCCGCGGCCCACCGGCTGCTCGCCGACGGCGCCCGGGTCACCCTGCTGGAGGCCGGCCCCCGGCTCGGCGGCAAACTGCGCTCCGGTGAACTCGCCGGCGCCCCCGTCGACCTCGGCGCCGAATCCGTGCTCGCCCGCCGCCCCGAAGCCGTGGCGCTCGCCCGGGCCGTCGGCCTCGGCGAGGCCCTCCAGCCGCCCGCCACCGCCACCGCCCAGCTGTGGACCCGGGGCGCGCTGCGGCCCATGCCGCGCGGCCATGTCATGGGCGTCCCCGGCGACTTGGCGCCGCTGGCCGCCTCCGGGGTGCTCTCCGCCGAGGGCCTGGCCCGGATCGAGGCCGAGCGCGCGCTGCCGCCCGCCGAGATCGGCGAGGACATCGCCATCGGCGCGTACGTCGCCGACCGGTTCGGCCGCGAGGTCGTCGACCGGCTCGTCGAACCGCTGCTCGGCGGCGTCTACGCGGGCAACGCCTACCGGATCTCCATGCGGGCCGCCGTGCCCCAGCTCTTCGAGGCCGCCCGCACGCACCCGCTGCTCGGCGACGGCGTACGGGACATCCAGCGCCGCGCCGCGGAGCAGCCCCGGGCGGGCG
The DNA here is from genome assembly GCF_014650555.1 of Streptomyces goshikiensis. Lineage (GTDB taxonomy): Bacteria > Actinomycetota > Actinomycetes > Streptomycetales > Streptomycetaceae > Streptomyces > Streptomyces goshikiensis. Next base: position 307,787 of record NZ_BMVE01000002.1, read on the forward strand.
GCCCCGTGTTCGCCGGCATCGACGGCGGCATCGGGCGCCTCCCGCTCGCCGTGGCGCGGGCCTGCCGCGAGGCCGGTGCGCGGATCAGCACCGGGACCCCGGTGCGCGAGTTCTTCCGTACCACCGCGGGCTGGCGGGTCGTCGCCGACGGCGGCGAGGTCATGGACGCCGACGCCGTGGTCCTCGCCACCCCGGCCGGGCCCGCCGCCCGGCTGCTGGACGCGCTCGCCCCGGCCGCCGCCGCCGAGCTGCGCACCGTCGAGTACGCCTCGATGGCCCTGGTCACGATGGCCTTCCGGCGCTCCGAGCTGCCCGCCGCTATCGCCGGGGGCGGGGCCAGTGGATTCCTCGTACCGCCCGTGGACGGCCGTACGATCAAGGCGTCCACCTTCTCCAGCAACAAGTGGGCCTGGGCGGGCGCCGACCCCGATCTGTTCCTGCTGCGCACCTCGGTGGGCCGCCACGGCGACGAGGCCGACCTCGGCCGGGACGACGCCGATCTGGTGGAGGTCTCCCTGCGGGACCTCGGCGAGGCCGTCGGCCTGGCGGCCCGGCCGGTGGCCTCCACCGTCACCCGCTGGGAGGGCGGGCTGCCCCAGTACCCGGTGGGCCACCTGGCCCGCGTGGACCGGATCCGGGCCGCCGTCGCGGCCCTGCCGGGCCTCGCCGTGTGCGGCGCCCTCTACGACGGCGTGGGCATCCCCGCCTGCGTGGCGAGTGCCACCCGGGCCGCCGACGTGGTGATGGCCACGTTGGGCGCCCCGTTGGGCACCCCTGGCGCCGACCACTGATCAGCACACGGGACAATGGACACATGACTGCACCAGAGAAGATTCCCAACGCGGGGAAGAAGGCGAAGGACCTCAACGAGGTCATCCGCTACACCCTGTGGTCCGTCTTCAAGCTGAAGGACGTCCTGCCGCAGGACCGCGCCGGTTTCGCCGACGAGGTCCAGGAGCTGTTCGACCAGCTGGCCGCCAAGGACATCACCGTCCGCGGCACCTATGACGTCTCCGGCCTGCGCGCCGACGCGGACATCATGATCTGGTGGCACGCCGAGACCTCGGACGAGCTGCAGACCGCCTACAACCTGTTCCGCCGCACCCGGCTCGGCCGCGCGCTGGAGCCGGTGTGGTCGAACATGGCCCTGCACCGCCCGGCCGAGTTCAACAAGTCGCACATCCCGGCCTTCCTGGCCGACGAGGTCGAGCGCGACTACGTCAGCGTCTACCCGTTCGTGCGCTCGTACGACTGGTACCTGCTGCCCGACGAGGACCGTCGCCGGATGCTCGCCGACCACGGCAAGATGGCCCGCGGCTACCCGGACGTGCGCGCCAACACCGTCGCGTCCTTCTCGCTGGGCGACTACGAGTGGATCCTGGCCTTCGAGGCCGACGAGCTGTACCGCATCGTCGACCTGATGCGTCACCTGCGCGCCTCCGAGGCCCGTATGCACGTCCGCGAAGAGGTGCCCTTCTACACCGGGCGCCGCAAGTCCGTCGCCGATCTGGTGGACGGGCTCGCCTGAGACCTCCCCTGGGGGGAAGGACCGGAAGACCGCTCTCGTGACTGAGGAGGGGCTTCCGGTGGATCGGGAGGCCTTGCCCCCGAAACGACGCAGCCGGAGATCCCGCCCGGAAGTTCAGACGACTGGCGGCAGCGGCACCCTGCGGGTGCCCGCTGCCCGGTCGTCCAGCGACACCGGTGCGGGCTCCGGATGCGGCGCACACGTGACACTCCCCTTGGGGGTGTCACCGGTCAGGATGTACCGCTCCACGTGCCGGTCCACGCAGTCGTTGCGTCCGCCGGCCACTCCGTGGGCGCCGGCACCGGCCTCCGTGACCAGCGCGGCCGCTCCGCCCAGCCGCCGCCTCAGCTCCAGCGCACCCGGGTACGGGGTCGCGCCGTCCCGCTCCGCCGCGACGATCAGCGTCGGTGGCAGGGGAGTCGCCCGCGAGCCCACGTCGACCGGGCGCTGCCGCAGCCGCTGGGCCACCGGCCAGTACGCGCACGGCAGGTTCAGGAAGGCGTTCGCCCAGGTCTCCAGGGGCGCCCGGCGGGCCAGTTCGGTGTGGTCGCGGTCCCAGGTCTCCCAGTCGGCCGGCCAGGGGGCGTCGTTGCACAGCACCGCCGTGTAGAGCGCCGTGGCGTTCTCGGCCTCGGCCGCCGCGCGCGCCGCCACCACCGGGTCCGGGTCGGGCCCGGCCAGGGCGGCCAGCGGGGCCGGATCGCCGTCCAGGAAGGCGCTCAGGGCAGCCGCCAGCTCCGGCCAGACCTCGTCGGAGTACGCGGCCCGGAGGGCGGCCGCCCGCAGTTCGCCGGTGCCGGCCACCCCGCCCGCCGGAGTGCGGGCCACCGCCGCCCGGACGCGCTCGTGACTGGCCCGCACGGCGGCCGGGGTGGCACCGAGGCGGTACGTGGCGTGGTGCCGGGCCGCCCAGGCGCGGAAGTCGTACCAGCGGCGCTCGAACCCCGCCGCCTGGGCGAGGTTGTCGCGGTACCAGACGTGCCGCGGGTCCGGGTCGACCGCGGAGTCGAAGACCATCCGGCGCACGTGGCCGGGGTAGAGCGTGGCGTACACCGCCCCGAGGTAGGTGCCGTAGGAGGCGCCCACGAAGGTCAGCTCCCGCTCGCCGAGCGCGGCGCGCAGCACGTGCAGGTCCCGGGCGTTGTTGAGGGTCGTGTAGTACGGGAGGGCCGCGCCGCCCCTTCGCGCGCAGCCGCGGGCGTAGGCCCGGGCGGCGGCGACGCGCTCCCTCTTGTACGCGGCCGAGGGGTCCGCCGGGACCTGGGTGGGGGCCTTGGGGCGGCCCGCCGGGTCCTGGCAGGACAGCGGGGCGGAGCGGCCGACGCCGCGCGGGGCGTAGCCGACGAGGTCGTAGGCGGCGGCGACGCGGCGCCAGGCGGGGCGGTCGGCGAGCAGCGGGAAGTACATGCCGGAGGCGCCCGGTCCGCCGGGGTTGAAGACGAGGGAGCCCTGGCGGGCGGCGCGGCCCTCGCGGGTGGCGCCGACCCGGCTGACGGTGAGGGAGATCTGCGGTCCGTCGGGCCGGGCGTAGTCGAGCGGGACGCGCAGGGCGGCGCACCGGACGGGGGCGGCCAGCCCCTCGGCGGCGGGGCAGCTCCGGAAGTCGAGCGCCCGGTGACCGGCCGCGACGCGGCGGGCGACGCGCTCGGCCCCGGCGTTCTCGGCCGCGACCGCGGTGGCGGGGGCCGGCGCCGGAGCCGGAGCCGCCGGGGCCGCCGGGGCGAGGGTGAGGGTCAGGGCGAAGGCGAGGGCCGTCGCGGCGACGGCGGGGCGTACGAGCGGCATCCGCATGGCGGCCCCTTCATCTCATCGGCTGGTCCGATGAGATTCCGGGGCCGCCTCCCGGCCAAGGAGCACCGCCGGGTGTCGTCCGTGATTGCCCCCGTTGCCGTAGCGCGGACGGGTCAGGAACTGCTGGAGCAGCTGGAGCTCGACGATCCGCAGCTCGAACCACCGCTGGAGCAACTGCTGGAGGAGGAGCCGCAGCTGGACCCCGAAGACCCGCAGCCGGAGCCCGACGAACCACAGCCGGAGCCGGAGCTCCCGCCGCAGCCGGAGCTCCCGCCGCAGCCGCTGGAGCCGCCGCCGGACCCGCCGTCGACGCTCGCGCACCACACGACCGGCAGCGCGTCGGCGGAGGACGACCCCCACGAGGAACGGGAGCCCGGGGAACCGGCGGAGCGGCGCTGCCCGGCCTGGGCCGCCGCCAGCCGGGTGCTGCGGGCGGCCGGCACCAGCTGCTCGCGCAGGTACGGGTCACGCAGCCCCCGCAGCCCGAACAGGGCCGTCTGCACGTGCGGGGTCTGGTCCGTCAGATGGGTGGCCCGCATCGCGCGCAGCGCCGTCCGCCCCGCCGGGGTGATCCGCCGCTTGGCCCGCGCGGCGGCGGCGACGCCCACGACGAGCCCGCCGATCAGCACGGGGAACACCTTGACGAGGAACGGCAGCTGGAACCCGGGCTCCAGCGCGAACCCGACGAAGGTCAGCACCAGCGAGACCGGCAGCAGCGCCCCGCACAGCACGGCCTGGGCCAGACCCCAGCGCCGCCACCGCCGCGCGGCGCCGGGCGGGCTGATCAGCCCGCGCTCGGCGAGCGCGTCCCCGATCTCCTGGATCGCGGGGTCGGTCATGGCCGCGTACCGCACCTGGTAGAGCCAGCCCGACGGCGCGTTCGCGTACGCCTGGAGGACGGCGCGCTCCGCGACGTCCACGGCCCGCGCCCCGGGCCGCACCTGCACGATGCCCGGGCCGCCGGCCACCATCCGCTGGTCGCCCAGCAGGGAGACGAGCGCGGCGTCGACCACGGCGCCGGGGCCGCCCGCCATGAAGGCGGCCTCGGACAGGTCGAGCGGTGGGTGCGCGGGGCCGCCCGGCGCGGGCCGGGAGCGGCGCAGGCCGCGCAGCAGCAGCACCGTGGAGGTGATGACGGCGATCCAGACCGCCCAGGCGAGGAGGTTCATGCCGCTCTCCCCACCAGGGCCCGGGCCCAGCGCACGATCCGGCGGGCCGGGCGCGTCCCGGCCCGCTCCTGCCACCAGGCGGTGAGCCGGCGCCGGTCGGAGGGGTCGGCCGGCAGCTCCCGGATCAGCAGGTGCTCGGCGAAGTCCAGCGCGTCGCGGCGGTATCCGCCGGTCATGGGGCGGTTGCGGGCGTACGCGAGGAACGCCTCGCGGTACGCCTTCTCGCCGCCCAGGATGCCGGGGAGCTCCGGCGCCACCTTGGCCACGACCCCGGCCCGCTTGGCGGCCAGCGACCGCGACTGCACCCGGATCCGCTGCCGGTCGAAGCCCTCGGGCACCGGCGTCCCCGCCACCAGCGCGGACAACAGCGCGGCCTGCGCCAGCCCGACCCGGGTCCGCGCGGCGTCCGGCACGGGGTCCGCCGCGGGCACCGGCGCGGCGTCCGGTATGGGGTCCGGCGCGGGCTCCGGCGCGGAATGCCGGGAAGGGGTGCGGAGGGAGGCGGAAGGACGGGATCCCGCGGGGTCCAGCACGCCCCGGATCGCCTCCAGTTCCCCGGCGAGCTCGCCCTCCGGCGGGAAGTCGTCGTCCCGCTCCAGCAGCACGCCCGGCGGGTCCACCCGCCGCCGCAGCTGCGCGAGTACGTCCAGCACCACGCCCGGCACGGGGTGCGCGTGGGTGTCGTGCCACACGCCGTCCCGCTCGAACCCGCCCGCGACGTGCACGTACGCCAGCGCCTCCAGCGGGATCGCGTCCAGTACGGCGGCCGGGTCCTCGCCCCGGTTCACCCGGTTCGTGTGCAGGTTCGCCACGTCGATCAGCAGCCGCACCCCGGTGCGCTCGACCAGCTCCGACAGGAACCGGCCCTCCGTCATCTCCTCCCCGGGCCACGAGATCAGCGCGGCGATGTTCTCCAGCGCCAGCGGCACCGGCAGCGCGTCCTGCGCGATCCGCACGTTCTCGCACAGCACGTCCAGCGCGTCCCGGGTCCGCGGCACCGGCAGCAGGTGCCCCGCCTCCAAGGCCGGCGCGGGCGTCGTGGTCCGTACGAACGCGATGTGCTCGGTGACCAGCGGCGCCCCCAGCGCCACCGCCCGCTCGCCGAGCGCGGCCAGCTTCTCCGGGTCGGGCCGGTGCGCGCCGCCGAGGCCCAGCGAGACGCCGTGCGGTACGACCCGGACACCGCGCTCGCGCAGCCGCAGCAGCGAAGCCGGCAGATGGCCCGGGCAGATGTTCTCGGCCACGACCTCGACCCAGTCCAGCCCCGGCAGCCGCTCCACGGCGTCCGCGATCTCCGGCCGCCAGCCGATGCCCACCCCCAGGTGTGCCATGGGCTTCATGTCCCCTCGCCCCCCTCATCGGTCCGTGTGCCCATGTCATCGCCACGGCCGGGGCGGGCCAACCACCGCCGCCGGACGTTCAGAGGAACATTTGAGGTTCCGGAGGTCCCGCCCTCACAGCCGGGCCCGCAGCGCCGGATGGTCCGAGACCACCGTGGCGCTGCCGGGCGCGATCTCCGTGAAACCGGCGTCCCGTACGACCGGCAGACCGCTCCCGCTCAGCCGCGCCCACCGCTCGCGCGGGGCCGTCCGTACGGCCAGCCGGAAACCGGAATCCTGCCAGGCGGTCCGCTCCGCGGCGGTCAGCTCCCACCACGCCAGCTGGGCCGCGTGCCCGGCCTGGGCCATCGCCTTGCCGGCGGACATCTCCAGATCCGGGTTCAGCCACAGCACCGCGATCCCGTCCGGCGCCGGAGCGACCGGCTCCGGGTCGTCGAGGTCGGTCCCCGAGACCTGGAGCTTGGCCAGTTCCTTCGGCCACCCGTCGAGCGGGACCGGCGGGAACACCCGTACCTCCGCCGCGTCACCGTGCACCGTGACACCCGGCAGGGTCTCGGCCTTGCGCCACTCCGCGCCGCGCGCCCGCCGGACCACCTTGCGGATCCGCGCGTCCTGCCAGTCGCGGACCGCCCCGGCCCATTCGCCCTCGCCGAGCGCCCGCTCGTCGCTCAGCAGCACCAGCACCGCGCGGGCCGCCGTCTCCAGCGCGTCGGTACGGGCCGGGGGTTCGGCCTTCTCGATCCGGACGACCAGGGGGAGCACGAACTGCGGTGCCTCGTCGCGGGCGGACCGCTGCGGCCGCGGCGGGTGCTCCGCGCCCGCGGCGGGTACCGGGGTGCTGTCGTCGTGGTGCGTGTCCGGGCTGCTCATCGCGCTGTTCATCCCCTGCTCATGCCGCTGTTCATCCTCGCAAAGGATGCCAGCCTCCCCCTTCAGGATGATGCCGAGGGGGTTCGGGCCGGGCGAGGATCGAACCCATGAAGAGTGATCTTTTCGCGTCCGAGCACCTCGCCCAGCCGTCCGCCGCCCCGGGCATGACCCTGCAGAACGCCAAGTCCGTGAAGTACACCGTCAACGGTGAAATGCTGGCCCGTCAGGGCTCGATGGTCGCCTTCCGCGGCAACCTCCAGTTCGAGCGCAAGGGCCAGGGCATAGGCGGCATGCTCAAGCGCGCCGTCACCGGCGAGGGCCTGGCGCTGATGTCCGTACGCGGGCAGGGCGACGCATGGTTCGCGCACCAGGCCGGCAACTGCTTCATCATCGACTTCGAGCCCGGCGACGCCCTGACCATCAACGGCCGCAACGTGCTCTGCTTCGACCCGACCCTGTCCTACGAGATAAAGATGGTGAAGGGCGCCGGCATGACCGGCGGGGGCCTCTTCAACAGCGTCTTCACCGGCACCGGCAAGCTCGCCGTGGTCTGCGACGGCCACCCGATCATCATCCCGGTCACCGCCCAGAACCCGGTCTACGTGGACACGGACGCGGTCGTCGGCTGGAGCGCCCAGCTGGAGACGGGCCTGCACCGCTCGCAGTCCGTCGGCTCGATGATCCGCGGCGGCTCGGGCGAGGCCGTCCAGCTGATGCTGCGCGGCGAGGGCTTCGTCATCGTCCGCCCGAGCGAGCTGACGGAAACCGCGGCCGCGCACTGAACAGGACCCCACCGAAGACGACGGCCGTGCGACGGGACGCCATGCGACTGGACGCCGTGGGACGCCGCTACGGCGTGCGGGGACCCTGGGTGCTGCGCGGGGTCTCGCTGGAGCTGCCGCCCGGCGCGCTCGTCCGCGTCGAAGGACGCAACGGCGGCGGCAAGTCCACGCTGCTGCGGCTCGTGGCCGGCATCGACACCCCGACCGAGGGAAGCATCACCGGCCGCCCGCGCCGCACCGCATACGTCCCCGAGCGCTTCCCGGCCGCCCTGCCGCTCACCGCGCAGGCCTACCTCGGCCACCTGGGCCGGGTCCACGGGCTGACGCGCGCCGAGGCCGCGCGCCGGGCGGCGCAGTGGCTGGAGCGGTTCGGCGCGGCCGGGCACGCCCGCACCCCGCTGGCCGAACTGTCCAAGGGGACCAGCCAGAAGGTGGCCGTCGCCCAGGCCCTGCTCGCCGGACCGGGGCTGCTCGTCCTCGACGAGGCGTGGACCGGGCTCGACGTGCCCGCGCGCGCCGAGCTGGACCGGGCCGTGGCCGAGCGGACCGCCGCCGGGGGCACGGTGCTGTTCGTGGACCACGACCCGGCGCGGCTCGCCGGGGCACCCGACCGCCACTACCGGGTCGAGGGGGGCGCGTTGGAACCCGTACGGCCGGGCGCCGGGCCCGGGCCCCGCGTGCGGATCGAGGCCGCCGGACCGCCCGGCGCCGTCCCGCCCCCCGGCCTGGCGGCCGAGCCCCTGCCCGCCGGCGGATTCCGCCTGACCGTGCCCGCCGGCCGGTCCGACGCGGTGCTGCGCGAACTGCTCACCGCACACCCTGCCTGGCACATCCGGAACGTGAGTGACCTGCCGTGACCGCTCTGCTGCGCTATCAGGGCGCGCTGTTGCTGCGCTCGCAGCGCTGGCTCGCGCCGGTGCTGCTGTACGCCGCCTTCCTCGCCGTCGGGTTCCGCCCCGGGGATCCCGTACCGGACTCGCTGGGCTACTCGGCCGCCGCGCTGGTCCCGGTGACGGCCTGGCTGGTGCGGACCTGCCTCTCGGTCGAACCCGACGCGGCGCGGGACTGCGCGGCCGCCGCGGCGGGCCCGGTACGGGTGCACGCGGCGGCCCTGCTCACCGGGCTGGGCTGGGGCGCCGGCGCGGGGGGCCTCGGCGCCGTCGCGGTGCTGCTGCTCGGCGCCCGCGAGGGGCCGCGGCTCCCGACCGCCGCCCTGGCGGGGGCCGCGTCGGTGCTGGTGTGCGCGCTGACGGGCGCGGCCGTGGGCGCGCTGTGCGCCCGGCCGCTGCTGAGGGCCCCCGGGTACGCGGTCGCGGCGGCGGGCCTCGGCAGCCTGCTGGCCCTGGTCACGGCGGGCTCGCCGGCCCGGGTGGCGGTCAGCGGGCTGGTGGGGGGCTCGGTGGCGCTCCCGCTGGGAGCGCTGGCGGGCGCGGCGGCGCTGGCCTGCGCGGCGGGCGCGGCCGCCTGCCTGGCCGCCGCGCGGCGGGGGTGAGTACGCTCGGGGGCATGGACCAGTGCGAGCCGACCGAGTCGTACTGCCCCGCGCCGGCGGCGCCCGCCCGCGTCGTGGCGGGACCGCCGTACGCGGACTGCCTGGAGTGCGGCAAGCCCACCGAGTACGGGGTCCGGACCCCCGGCGTGGTGCTGTGCCCGGTCTGCGAGTGGCAGGAAGCCCAGCGCACCGCCTGCTCGGGCTAGGGCCCGATCCCAAAGACAGGCCCTAGGTGCCCATGAGCTCGGAGACCTTCACGAAGCGGTAGCCGCGCTTGCGCAGCTCCGGGACGATCGCGCGGATGGCCTCCTCGGTGACGGGCGCCGCGCTGCGGGTGCAGTGCATGACCACCAGCGAGCCCGGCTTCACCCCGGCCAGGACCTGCTCGGCCACCGCGTCCGGGTCCTTCGCGAAGGCGTCCCCGCTGACCACGTCCCACTGCACCGCCGTGACCTTGGCCGTGGACAGGGCCCGCAGCGCCTGGTCGTCGTAGCAGCCGCCGGGGAAGCGGAAGTACGGGACGGTGTTGACCGCGCCCGCCTTGCGGAAGGCGTCGAAGGCCCGGTCCACGTCGGCCCGGGCGGCGGCGCCGTCGAGCGTGGGGAGCCCGTAGCAGGGGGACTTGAAGGCGTGGTGGCTGTACGAGTGGTTGGCGATCTCGAAGTTCGGGTCGGTGCCGATGGCTTTGGCCTGGTCCGGGTACTCCTCGGCCCAGCGGCCCGTCATGAAGACCGTCGAGGGCACCTTGAGCGCCCGCAGCGTGTCGATCAGCTGGGGGTTGTCGAAGTGCTCCCCGCCCGCCGCGCGCGGTCCCTGATCGGAGGTCATGTCCGCGTCGAAGGTCAGGGCGACGGTCTTCTCGGTCTTCTGCCTGGCCCGCTCGAAGACCGGGGTCAGGCCGCCCGGGCCGGGGGCCAGCGTCGGGGCCTTGCCGGGGGCGCCGGCCCTCGGGAGCGCGGAGGCCGCTCCGGCGGCGGGGGCGGGTGCGGAGGCCCGGGCCGACGCGGAGGCGGAGGCCGAGGGGGTGGCGGACGCGCCGAGCCGGGCCTGGCCGGCGCCGCCGTTCGAGGGACCGGCGCCGCCCCCGCAGCCGGCGAGGACGGCGCCGAGGGCGCCACTGAGGACGGCCGCGGCCGCCGCTTTGCGCAGGGAAGAGGTCACCTACGCAAAATATATGACTATGTGGCAATCAGACGGGCACGGCACTCCTCCACGTCGAACCCGGCCTCCGGGTACCGCGGACCGATGAGCTCCAGGTGCTCCCGCAGCAGGGTGGCGACGGCCCAGTCGCGGTACCACTTGCGGTCCGCGGGGACGACGAACCACGGCGCGGCGTCCGTGGAGCACCGCTCCAGCGCCAGCTCGTAGGCCTCCTGGTACGCGGGCCACAGCGCCCGCTCGTCGATGTCGGACGGGGCGAACTTCCAGTGCTTGGAAGGGTCGTCCAGCCTTCGCAGGAGCCGCTCGCGCTGCTTCTCGTAGCTGATGTGGAGGAAGACCTTCACCACGGTCACCCCGTCCCGCGCGAGGGACTCCTCGAACCGGTTGATCTGCGCGTAGCGGTGGTTCACCTCGCTGCGGGACACCAGTTCGCGGACCCGGGCGATCAGCACGTCCTCGTAGTGCGAGCGGTCGAAGACGCCGATCTCGCCCGGCTTCGGGAGGGCGCGGGCGATCCGCCACAGGAAGGGGTGCGACCGCTCCTCGTCCGTGGGCGCCTTGAAGGCCCTGATCCGGCAGCCCGCGGGGTTGAGCGGGCCGGTCACGCGCTTGACCGCGCCGCCCTTGCCGCTGGTGTCCATGCCCTGGAGGACGAGGAGCACCCGGCGGCGGTCGCCCGCGGTGCTCGCGGCGAAGAGCCGGTCCTGGAGGGAGGCGAGGGGCTCCGCCATCCGGGCGAGCGCTTCGGCCCCGGCCGCCTTGCGGGCGGGGCCGGCGGGGATCCCGGCGGGGTCGAAGCGGCGCAGGTCCAGCCGCTCGCCCGCCGGTACCCGCAACAGCTCGCGCAGCGGCGGCCGCGGCGCCGCGTCGCGGTGCTTCCCGCCGCGCTTCCCGCCGTGCCCCTTGCCGTGCTTCCCGCCGTGCTTCCCGCGCTCGTCCTTGGCCACCGCAGCCCCCATCCGGGTCGGTTCCCCCGATCCTGCTACGGATCGGACGGCGCCGCGACGGGAGCTCAGTGCCAGGGGCCGGTGACCGCGAAGGTGGTGCCGGGGGAGTAGGCGTTGACGTACATCGTCCGCCGGTCGGGGGAGAAGGTGACCCCCGCGAACTCGCCCCACGCGGGGGCCCCGGGCACGCCGATGTCGTCGGCGTTGCGGGCCACCGGGTAGACCTCGCCGCCCCGGGTCACGCCGAACACGTACTGCGCCCCGCCGCCGTCCTCGCACACCATCAGGCCGCCGTCCGGGGCCAGGCAGATGTTGTCGGGGGAGTCCCCGGGCAGCTGGACGTCGGTGGCTGGGCCGAAGAGCACGTCCAGCCGGACCGTGCCGCGCCGAGGGTCGTGGAACCACACCTGCCCGTGGTGGTCGGCGCCCGCGCCCTCGCCGCCGCGGGCGTAACTGGAGACGAAGTGGACGCCGCCGTCGCCCCAGTAGCAGCCCTCCAGCTTCTGGGCGTGGGTGATCCCGCCCGGGCCGAAGTCCTGGAAGCGGATGGGGGTCCCGGCGGCCGAGGGGTCGGGTACGGGGACCCACTCCACCGGGAACTCCGCCCCGGGCTCGGCGACCACGGACAGGTCCGGCACCCCGGGGACGCGCAGGGCCTCCAGCGCGCCCCCGGCCCGGAGCGAACCGGGCCCGCCCAGCGGGCGGGCCGGGAGGAAGCGGTAGAACAGACCGAAGGGCTTGACGAAGGCGTCCTCGGTCTCGTAGACGACCCCGCGGTACGGATCGACGGCGACGGCCTCGTGCGCGAACCGGCCCATCGCGGTGAGGGGGACGGCGCCCAAGCGGTACGGGTCGGCGGGGTCCACCTCGAAGACGTACCCGTGGTCCTCGGCGTACCCGGCCTCGCCGCCCGCGCGGTCCTCGGTCTCCTCGCAGCTGAGCCAGGTGTTCCAGGGGGTGCGGCCCCCCGCGCAGTTGACGGCGGTCCCGGCGAGGGCGACGCGCTCGGCGGTGACCCGGCCGGTGGCGTCCAGTTCGAGGAGGGTGCAGCCGCCGAGGGCCCGGGGGTCGTACGTCAGCCCCTCGACGGCGGGCACCCGCAGGGGGGCGGTGACGCGGTTCTCGTGGTTGCGGACGAGGCGGACGCCGCGGCCGGGCGCGCGGAAGGCGGCCATGCCGTCGCAGTTGGCGGGGACGGCGCCCTCACCGGAGCGCAGCGGGGCGCCGGCCCGGGAGAGCACCCGGTACGAGAAACCCGCGGGCAGATCGAGCAGCCGGTCCGGGTCGGGCAGCAGCGGCCCGTACCCCCGGGTGACCGGCGCGGCGCCGGCCGTTCCCGTGAACAGCGCGCCGAGCGCCCCGCCGAAGGTGACGCCGGCGGCGGCGAGCAGGCTGCGTCGGGTCACGGACATCGGCAACTCCCAGCACTGGCGCAGGACGTGTGACCGGGCCGTGGTATCACGTGTCCCCGCGCCCGCGCCCCCGACGCGGTCACACCTGCCGCGCCGTCACCCCACCGGGTGGGTGGCGGCGCGACCGGCGGCCGGCCGGGTCAGATCAGCTCGGCGGAGAGCGTGATCGTCGTACCCGTCAGGGCCTGGCTGACCGGGCAGTTCTTCTTGGCGTCCTCGGCGGCCGCGGCGAAGCCCTCGGCGTCCAGGCCGGGGACCTCGGCGCGCACCGTCAGGTGGATGCCGGTGATGCCCTCACCGGGCTGGAAGGTGACGTCGGCCTTGGTCTCCACCCGGGTGGGAGGGGTGCCGGCGCCGTCCAGGCCGTGCGAGAGGGCCATCGAGTAGCAGCTGGAGTGCGCGGCGGCGATCAGCTCCTCCGGGCTGGTCTTGCCGTTCGCGGCCTCGGCGCGCGAGGGCCAGGAGACGTCGAACGAGCCCTGGCCGGAGGAGTCGAGGGTGACGACGCCGGCGCCCTTGAGGAGGTTGCCCTGCCAGTCGGTGTGGGCGGTACGCGTGGTGGCCATGGTGGATCCCTTCGCAGAAGTGGCAACGACCGGGCCGCCCGTACCGGAACCCTGCGGATCCGTACGGGCGATCGGCCCGGCGTCCCCAAACCTACTGGGACACCAGCGGCTTCGCGTCGCGCGCCAGCGCGGTGAGCCGCGATATGGCGCGGAAGTACTTCTTGCGGTAGCCGCCGTTCAGCATCTCTTCACTGAACAGCCGGTCGAAGGGGACCCCCGACGCCAGCACCGGCACCTCGCGGTCGTACAGCCGGTCCGCCAGGACGACCAGCCGCAGCGCCGTCGACTGGTCCGGGACGGGGCCGACGTCCGTCAGGCAGACGGCGGATATCCCGTCCGTCAGGGCCCCGTAGCGGCTCGGGTGCACCTGGGCGAGGTGCTCCAGCAGGCCGGGGAAGTCGTCCAGGCTCGCGCCCGGGGTCGCGTACGCGGCCTTGGCGACCTGCTCGTCCGAGAACGGGGCCGGGGCCTCGGGCAGGCCGCGGTGGCGGTAGTCCTGGCCGTCGATGCGCAGCGGCCGGAAGTGCGCCGACAGGCCCTGGATCTCGCGGAGGAAGTCGGCGGCGGCGAAGCGGCCCTCACCGAGCTTGCCGGGCAGCGTGTTGGAGGTCGCGGCGAGCGCCACGCCCTGCTCGACCAGCCGGCTCAGCAGCGAGGACACCAGCACGGTGTCGCCCGGGTCGTCCAGCTCGAACTCGTCGATGCACAGCAGCCGGTGCTCGCCGAGGGTCCGCACGGTCTGCTGGAAGCCGAGTGCGCCGACGAGGTTGGTCAGCTCCACGAAGGTGCCGAAGGCCTTCAGCGCGGGCTCCGCCGGGGTGGCGTGCCACAGGGAGGCCAGCAGGTGGGTCTTGCCGACGCCGTAGCCGCCGTCGAGGTACACCCCGCGCGGGCCGGCCGCCGGGGCCGCGGGCTTGCGGCCGAACCAGCGCCGCTTGCCGGAGCCGCTCGCGTGCGCCCCGCCCAGACCGGCCGCGAAGCCGCTCAGCACGGTGACGGCCTCGGCCTGGCTCGGCTGGGTGGGGTCCGGGTCGTACGTGTCGAAGCGCACCGAGTCGAAACGCGGCGGCGGCACCATCTCCGCGACCAGGCGCTCGGCGGGCACGTGCGGCGCGCGGGCGCACAGGGCGAGCGGGCCCGCGTCGGCTATCGGCGGCTGCCCACCGGCGGGACCAGAGGTCGAGAGAGAGGTTGACACAGCCCTTAACTCTACGGGGCGTGTCAGACTGCACCGATGCGACGCCTGTTCCCTGTGACCGATCAGACATCGGCGACCCAGCCCCCCGCGCCCCAGGACGACCGGGAGTGGTCGCTGGACGAGCTCGCGGAGGCCTACGCGTACCCCCCGCTCTCCGAGGACGCCCACTGGCTGCGGGCGAACATGGTCTCCACCCTGGACGGGGCCGCCCAGCACGAGGGGCGCTCGCAGCCCATCTCCGGCGAGAGCGACATGCGGATCTTCGGAACCCTGCGGGCCCTGGCCGATGTGGTGGTCGTCGGTGCGGAAACGGTTCGCCAGGAGGGCTACCGCCCGGCCCGGGCCCGGGCGGACTTCGCGGCCCGCCGCGAGGCCGCGGGCCAGGGCCCCGCCCCCGCCATCGCGGTGATCACCGCCAGCATGGACCTGGACTTCTCGCTGCCGCTGTACACCAGCCCGCTCGTCCCCACCCTGGTCATCACCGGCTCCGCCGCCCCCTCCGACCGGGTGGCCGCCGCCACCGCGGCCGGGGCCGAGGTGGTCGTCGCCGGGGAGGGGGCCGCCGTGGATCCCGCCCGGGCCGTACGGGAGCTCGCGCTGCGGGGCATGCGGCGCCAGCTCACCGAGGGCGGGCCCCGGCTGCTGGGCCAGTTCGTGGCCGCCGACGCGCTCGACGAGCTGTGCCTGACGATCTCCCCGATGCTCACGGCGGGGGACGCCCAGCGCATCTCCGGGGGCCCCTCCGTCGCCGTACCGCACCGGCTGGCGGCCGCCTCCGTACTGGAAGAGGCCGGGTTCCTCTTCACGAGCTACCGTCGGATCTGAGAAGCGGCGGAATTCGCCGTTCCGCTTAGCTTCCGCTGGGCACATATACCTGCGCGGCCCCGTGCGACAGCGGGGCAGGATGGTTTCCGCAGGGGCCGGCCGACCGGCCTCGGCCCATGAAGGAGAGGGCGTCCGTGTTCACGAGCGTATTGATGATCGAGCAGCCGCTCACCCCGGTCGACGTGGACTTCGTCACCACCCTCCACGGAGACGACCCGGTCTCCTTCGTCGTCCTCATGCGGCCCCGGGGCGACCAGGACCGACTGCTGCGCGCCATCGACGACGTAGCGCTCGGCGAACTGCCCGAGGCCCTCCACGAGCGCGACGAACCGGAGGGCGAGGCCGCCCGCGGCCCCGCTGAGCAGGCCCTGGAGCACTCCCTGGCCGCCCTGCGCAAGAAGGGCGCCACGGCCGTCGGGCAGATCATCGAGCAGCATCCCCTCGACAGACTCAAGACCGTCGTCGAGGAGACGAGCGCCGACGAAGTGATCGTTCTGACCGCCCCGCACTTCGTGGAGGAGTTCTTCCACCGGGACTGGGCCTCCAGGGCGCGGCACAAGGTCGGCGTTCCGGTGCTCAAGCTCTTCGCCCACAACGAATAGGCTGACGTCCGACACCCCCACCCGGGTGCCGAGCAAGACCGCGACACTTTTCCGACGTACCGACCCGCACCTGGGGGAGAACCCGTATGACGCCGCCCGGCCTGCCGACCGCCATGGAACGCCCGCACTTCATCGGCATCGGCGGCGCCGGTATGTCCGGCATCGCGAAGATCCTCGCCCAGCGCGGCGCGAAGGTCGCCGGCAGTGACGCCCGTGACTCCGAGACCGCCCAGGCGCTGCGCGCCCACGGCGCCACGGTCCACATCGGCCACGCCGCCGCTCACCTCGCCGCCGACTCCACCTGCGTGGTCGTCTCCAGCGCCATCCGCTCCGACAACCCGGAGCTGGCCCGCGCCGCCGAGCTCGGCATCCCCGTGGTGCACCGCTCCGACGCCCTCGCGGGCCTGATGGACGGCCTGCGCCCGATCGCCGTCGCCGGTACGCACGGCAAGACCACCACCACCTCGATGCTGGCGGTGTCCCTCTCGGCCCTGGGCCTGGACCCCTCGTACGCCATCGGCGGCGACCTGGACGCCCCCGGCTCCAACGCCCACCACGGCGAGGGCGACATCTTCGTGGCCGAGGCGGACGAGAGCGACCGCAGCTTCCACAAGTACACCCCGCAGGTCGCGATCATCCTGAACGCGGAGCTCGACCACCACGCGAACTACGCGTCGATGGAGGAGATCTACGAGTCGTTCGAGACCTTCGTCGCCAAGGTCGTCCCCGGCGGCACCCTGGTCGTCGCCCACGGCCAGGCGGGCGCCGCCGAGATCGCCGCCCGGGTCGCCGGGAACGAGGGGCTGCGCGTCGTCACGTACGGTGAGGAAGAGGCCGCCGACGTCCGGATCACGAAGATCACCCCGCGCGGTCTGACCAGCGAGGTCACCGTGGTCATCGACGGCCGGATGCTCACCTTCACCGTCTCGGTCCCCGGCCGCCACTACGCGCACAACGCCGTCGCCGCCCTCGCGGCCGGTGTCGCGCTCGGCATCCCGGCGCACAACCTGGCCTCCGCCCTCGGCAAGTACACCGGGGTCAAGCGCCGCCTCCAGCTCAAGGGCGAGGCGGCCGGCGTACAGGTCATCGACTCCTACGCGCACCACCCGACCGAGATGAGCGCCGACCTGGAGGCGATCCGCGGCGCCGCCGGGGACTCCCGCATCCTGGTCGTCTTCCAGCCGCACCTGTTCTCCCGCACCCAGGAGCTCGGCAAGGAGATGGGCCAGGCCCTCGCCCTCGCCGACGCGGCGCTGGTCCTGGACATCTACCCGGCCCGCGAGGACCCGATCCCCGGCATCACCAGCGAGATCATCATCGCCTCGGCGCGCGCCGCCGGCGCCGACGTGACCGCCGAGCACGAGAAGGACGCCGTCGCCGACGTGATCGCGGGAATGGCGAAGCCGGGCGATCTCGTTCTCACCATGGGCGCGGGCGACGTCACGGACCTCGGTCCGCAGATCCTCGCCCGCCTGTCGAGCTGACGGCCAGAGGGAGCGGGAGAGTCATGTCGTACGAGGTTCAGAAGACGGACGAGCAGTGGCAGGCGGAGCTGACCCCGTCCGAGTACCAGGTGCTGCGCCTCGCGGGGACCGAGCCGGCCTTCCGCGGTGAGTACACGGACACCAAGCAGGAGGGCGTCTACTCCTGCCGCGGCTGCGGTTCCGAGCTGTTCCGCTCCTCGGAGAAGTTCGAGTCGCACTGCGGCTGGCCGTCCTTCTTCGATCCGAAGGACACCGACGCCGTGGAGCTGATCGCGGACACCTCGCACGGCATGGTCCGTACCGAGGTCCGCTGCGCGAAGTGCGGCTCCCACCTCGGTCACGTGTTCGAGGGTGAGGGTTACCCGACCCCCACCGACCAGCGCTACTGCATCAACTCCATCTCGCTGCGGCTCACCCCCACCGAGGGCTGACCCGGCCGCCGTCCCGCCCGAGCCCGGCCCGGCCGGCCCGGGGGTCTCACCGAGACCCCCGGCCCCGGATCAGGCCGAGCTCGGCGAACATCGCACGGCACCAGGACAGGGCCGTGTCGAGGTCGCCCCACTGGACCTCTCCGGGATCCAGGTACGGGAACACGTACGGGTCCCTGACCTCGCCGGGCAGGTCCCCGGGCCGGCAGGTGTACGGGGGCCTGCCGTAGCTCGCCGCCTTGAACGCGGCGGCGGTCGCGGCGTCCTGCCCGTCCCACACGGCGAGCCACAGCCTGCGCAGCATCGCCGGATGGGCCACGGCGAAGATCAGCCGCCCCACGTCCAGCGGCTCGCCCGGCGTGATCACCCGGGCCACCCCCGAGTACACCTCGTCCTCCCCGGCCCGGGCCGTGAACCCGGACCAGATCTCCACCCCGTGCCCGGCCTCGATCAGCGCCGCGCACAGGGCGGCCAGCGCCAGGCCCCGGTTGCGGACCGAGCCGTGCGGCGTCTCGTGGGAGTACGCCGCCGGGATCAGGAACGCGACAACCTTGCCCCGCCGCGACACCTGCCGGGGCACCGAGTCCACCATGCACTCCGGTTCTCCGGCCAGGTAGGCGCCGATGTCCACCTCGCTGCCGGTGACGTCCCACACCGGCTCCAGCGACATCACCGGCGACCCCAGCCCCGCCCGCTCGCGCAGCGCGCCGACCGTGATCCGCTGCTCCTGGAGCGGCAGGTGCCAGCCGTCGACGGCCAGGCGCAGCGCCTCCTCCCAGGTCGCCCCCGCCCACTCGGCCGTGCCGTGGCGCCCCTCCCCGTCCGGGATGCTCTCCGGCGCCCGGGCCGCATCGAGGAACTCCTGCCAGGACAGCATGGGCGCCAGCACCCGCTCCGTCATCCGAAGGACTCCGGCCGCGCGTCCTGCGGCTCCCGCTCCCGCTCCGGTGCGTCCAGCCCCAGCGCCGAGCGGTGGGCCGCCGACAGCCCGCGCGTCACCCGCCACGCCAGCACCTGCGCCACCGTCGCGCCCGCTTCGAGCAGCCGGGCGCCGTCGATCCCGGCCCGCGGCGAGAAGGTCAGCGGCAGCCGCTTCTCGGCGGCCACCGCGCGCAGCCGCCGCACCTCCTTCAGCAGCGCCCGGGCCTCCTCCCGCCTGGAAGGGGCGCCCGCCAGCACCAGCCGGTACTCCAGCCGCTGGTCGATCGGCACGTCGATCACGACGAAGCGGTCCAGCGTGGCGGCGTCCAGCGCCTGGCGCCCCACGTACTGGTGGTCGCTGCCGTGGCCGTAGGTGTTGCCCGTGGCGACCAGCCGGAAGTCCTCGTGCGCGGTCACCATCCCGTCGGCGAACGCGCAGGTGCGCAGTGCCAGCGCCTGGTTGAGCTCGCCGAGCAGCCCCGGATGGCCGTTGTCCAGCTCGTCCAGCAGCATCAGGCCGCCGTGCTCGAACGCCCGCCGGAACGGGGTGTCGTGGTAGTGCCCGTGCGCGTCGAAGTACCCGAACACCTTGCTCATCGGGGTGGTCGGACCCAGCGACAAGGCCTGGAGCTCCAGCCCCAGCGCCTCCGCCGCGTGCTTGGCCAGCATCGACTTGCCGGTGCCCGCCGGCCCGACGAGGAGCACGTGGCACCGCGCGTGCAGGGCGGTCAGCAGCTCCGGGAGCGCCCGGTGGGTCGCGGCGCGCACCCGGACAGGCCGCCGCCCCGGCAGCGACACCTCGATCACGGCCGGGGTGGCCTCGGCGTACGCCTTCGCCACCTCCTCGCGCACGGTCCGCAGCAGCTCCGGCCGGGCGGCCAGCAGCGCCTCCTCCGTCGCGTCCGAGGCGAGGGCGTGGACCAGGCCCTCGTGCTCCGCGAGCCGCGCGGCCAGCTCCGCCCCGACGGCCTCGGCCGCGGCCCGCTCCAGCCCGCGCTCCCGCGCCTCCTCCACGGCGGCCCGCGCCGCCCGCGCGGCCTGCCCGCCGGTGTGCTCCGCCACCTCCCGTACGAGCCGGGGGCGTTCCGCGTCGAGGGCGGCGGCCACCGCCCGCGAGAGCGTCGCCCGCTCCCAGCCGGCGAACACGTCCTGGGCCACCCGGCCCGCCAGCCTCTCCACCTCGGATCTCACCTTGGCCCGCATCGCGGACTCCCCCCTGAATCGCGGCGACGTCCGCCATTCATGCCCACGGAGCGGCCCCGTCACCCCCACCGGCGCCCGGTGCGGTGCCCGGTGCGGCGTCCGGGCCTGGAAGCGGGGAGAGTTCGGGCCACCTCGGCGGCGGGGGCTTCCGTTTTCCAGCTGTACGGCGCAGTGTCACGCGGGCAATGCCGACCGGTACCCCGCGACCGCTGTCCTTGGGTCGCCCCTCGACACCCCCTCACCCCGCAGAGGTCGACACCCATGGCAGAACTCAACCGCCGCAGGTTCCTGCAGATCGCGGGCGGCACCGCCGCCGTCGCGATGCTCAACGAGAGCATCGCGCGCGCGGCCGCCATTCCGGCGCAGGGCAGCACCGGGACGATCCAGGACATCGAGCACATCGTCGTCCTGATGCAGGAGAACCGTTCGTTCGACCAGTACTTCGGCGCGATGAAGGGCGTCCGGGGCTTCGGAGACCCGCGCCCGGTCCTCCAGGACAACGGCAAGTCCGTCTTCCACCAGTCCAACGGGACGAAGGACGTCCTCCCCTTCAACCCGCAGGTCAACGACCTGGGCATGAAGTTCCTGGCGGGCCTCAACCACGACTGGGCCGGCGGCCACGCGGCCTACAACAACGGCAAGTACGACAAGTGGGTCCCGGCCAAAACGGCCACCACCATGGCGTACATGACGCGGAACGACATCCCGTTCCACTACGCCCTCGCCGACGCCTTCACCATCTGCGACGCCTACCACTGCTCCTTCATCGGAGCCACCGACCCGAACCGCTACTACATGTGGACGGGCCACACGGGCAACGACGGCACCGGCGGCGGCCCGGTCCTCGGCAACCAGGAGGCCGGCTACGGCTGGAAGACCTACCCGGAGCGCCTGGAGGCGGCCGGGGTCTCCTGGAAGATCTACCAGGACATAGGCGACGGCCTGGACGCGGCCGGCTCGTGGGGCTGGATCAGCGACGCCTTCCGCGGCAACTACGGCGACAACTCGCTGCTGTACTTCAACAACTACCGCAATGCCCAGCCGGGCAGCGCCCTGTACGAGAAGGCCCGGACGGGCACCAACGCCAAGGCGGGCGAGGGCTACTTCGACAAGCTCCGCGCGGACGTGGTGAACGGCACGCTGCCCCAGGTGTCGTGGATCGCGGCCCCCGAGGCGTTCAGCGAGCACCCGAACTGGCCGACGAACTTCGGCGCCTGGTACATCTCCCAGGTCCTGGACGCGCTGACCGCGAACCCGGCGGTGTGGGCGAAGACGGCCTTCTTCATCACCTACGACGAGAACGACGGCTTCTTCGACCACGTCGTACCGCCGTACCCGCCGGCGTCCGCCGCGTGGGGCCTGTCGACGGCCGACGTCACGAAGGACCTCTACGCCGGGGGCGGCGGCTACGCGGCCGGCCCGTACGGCCTCGGCCCGCGCGTCCCGATGATCGTGGTCTCCCCGTGGAGCAAGGGCGGCTACGTCTGCTCCGAGACGTTCGACCACACCTCGGTGATCCGCTTCATGGAGAAGCGCTTCGGGGTGCGGGAGCCCAACATCTCGCCGTGGCGCCGCGCGGTCTGCGGCGACCTGACCTCGGCGTTCGACTTCCAGCGGGCGGACGCGTCGCCCGCGGCCCTCCCGTCCACCGCGGGCTACGTCCCGCCGGACCACAACACCCACCCGTCCTACGTCCCGACCCCGCCGGCGACGGGCACCCTGCCCGCGCAGGAGGCGGGCTCCAAGCGGACGCGCGCGCTGGGCTACGCGCCGTACGCGGACGGCAAGGCCACGCCCTCCACCGGCCAGTTCACCCTGACCTTCTCCTCCGGCCCGGCCCTCGGCGCGCACTTCCACAGCACCTCGGGCAACCGTACGGACGGCCCCTGGCCCTACACGGTCGAGGCGGGCAAGACCCTCTCGGACACCTGGAGCACCAGCGCCTCCACCGGCAACCAGATCAACCTCACGGTGTGGGGCCCGAACGGCTTCCTGCGGACCTGGAAGGGCCCGGCGAAGAAGGCCGGCCCCGAGGTCACCGCCCGCCACGACGCGGCCACCGGCAACCTGACCCTGAAGCTGACCAACTCCGGCCCGTCGGCGGTCAACCTGACGGTGACCAACGCCTACGGCGGCGCCGCCAAGACCCTCCGCGTCGCGGCGGGCGGCACGGCCACGTACACGGCGGACCTGCGCGAGACGGGCCGCTGGTACGACGTCAAGGTCGTCTCCGACGCGGACACCACCTTCCTCCGCCGCTTCGCGGGCCACGTCGAAACGGGCGCCCCGGGCATCTCCGACCCGGCGATCAAGACCGTCTGACCCGGCCGCCCGGTGCACGCAGCAGCCGCCGCTCCAGAACCGCAAGGTCCCCGGGGCGGCGGCTGCGGGCGTACCGGAGGAGCACGTCGCGGACGCCGTCCGGGACGCGCCGGTGCTTGGGGTGGCGGGCGGTGAACTCCTCGCTCGCGAAGAACCGTACGGCCGCGTCCAGGCCGTCCCCGTCCGTCTCGCACACCGCCCGGGCCAGCTCCGCCGTGGGAGCGGCGGCCAGCACCCGCAGCGGGGCCACCTCCGCGAGGAGGGACGCCGCGTCCAGGGGGTGCTCCCGGACGGCGCCCCGCCAGGTGAAGGCGGCGGCGAGCGCGATGCCCGTCGGAGGCCGCGGCTCCTCGCCGCGGGCCATGGCCTCGGCGTAGCCGCGCAGCACCCCGGGAGCGGCGGCGGCCCACCGGGCACGGTGCCGGGCCGGGATGCCGTCCGGGGAATCCCGGTCGAGGAGCCGGGCGAGCGGCTGCGGCCGGACGGCGTCCGGCAGTTCGCGGACCCGGGGGTCGTGCGCGTCCCGGGACGGACCCGCGTGCGCGGGATCCCAGCACATGCAGACGAACCCGGCGTCCGAGTGCGCCGCGACGGGCTCGTCGGGCCAGACGGCGAGCACCTCCGCAAGCTCCTGCGGCCTGCGGATCTCGTAGGTCGCGGGGTGGTGCGGACGGCCGTCCGGAACCTCCCCGTCATGGACCCGGACGCACTCCACGGCAGATGTCGGATTCACGGGTGTGATGGTAGGTCCGCTGGCTGCCGCCCCCGGGGGCGGGTACGAAAAAACCCCCGGGTCGCGAGGAGACCTCGCGACCCGGGGGATCAGGGTGAGTGACGGGACTTGAACCCGCGGCCACCTGGACCACAACCAGGTGCTCTACCAACTGAGCTACACCCACCACGAAGGGCGGCGTACCGCCCGTTCGATGTGCATGCACAGCATAGCTGATCAGAGGGGTGCTCCTGCCACGCGTTATCCGGCGGAGCGGCTCGCGGACAGGGTGGCGGCGAGGCGTCCGGCGACGCCGTCCGCGCGGCGGGCGGCGTGCGCGACGGCCGCCGTCGCCAGCGCCTTGACCACCGGGTGCGGCCGGGTCCCGTCGCCCGCGAGCTCCGGCTGGAAGAGGGTGGCCAGGAAGAACGGGTGTCCCGGCAGCTCCGCCATCCGGACCTGCCCGTCCTCGTCGTGCCCCGACAGCCGCAGTCCCCGCTCGGTGAGCGCCGGCAGGTGCCGGGGCGCCGGGCCGTAGTCGCAGTGGTAGCGCTCCACCGACCGCTCGGCGCCGAGCGCCGACTCGGCGAGCGATCCGGGCTCGGCCCGTACGAGCCCCTCGTGCCCGACGAGGGAACAGGCGAGCGGTGCGATCAGCGGGTCCTCGGCCCCGGGGTCGTTCTCCGCGTGCGCGGCCCCCGCCAGCCCGCACACGCCGCGGGCGTACTCCAGCAGGGCGTGCTGGAAACCCCCGCAGGTGCCGAGGAAGGGGATGCCCTCCTCCCGCGCCACCCGGATCGCGGCGAGCGCCCCCGCCTCGCTGGCGTACGGGCTGCCGGGCAGCACCCACACCGCGTCGAACCCGGCCAGCGCGCCGGCCGCGGCCTCGGCCGACGCCCGCGCGGTCGGGATCCAGTACGCGTCCAGGACCAGCCCGTCGCGGGAGGCGAGGGCGTCGAGGAGCAGCGGGATCCGGGTGTGGGACTTCACGTGCGGCGAGCGGTCGCCTACGAGGGCGATACGGGCGATACGCGAAGCAAGGGAGGTAAGGGAGGGTGTGGTGGTCATGTGGATCATCCTGGGGGCGGAGTCCACTTCAGCGCCAACGATTGTTCCTGGATGATCGATAAGCAGATCTGATCGCGGCGCCCTCAGTGCTTCAGGGCGGCCTTCGTCGCCACGATGATCAGGCCGAGCACGAGGTTGACGACCCCCTCCGCCGCCAGCTGGCGGCGGGTGGCCCCGGCGCGGGCCGCGCCCAGACACGCCCACAGGACCTGCTGCGCCACCGCCACCCCCATCGCCAGCCACGCCGTCCCCGCGTAGTCCAGCCCCAGCAGCCCGCTACAGGCCACCGCCACCGCCGGCAGCAGGGCGGCCTCGAAGATCGGCCACTCGTGCAGCGCGACCCGCCGGATCTCCTGCCCGCTCCACGGCTGCCCGACCAGCCGTTCCCCCGCCAGCTGCGCGTAGACGTGCGTCGCCCAGAACACCACGCCCGTGACCAGCAGCAGCAGGATCAGCTGGAGCCTCGGATACGTGCCCACCGTACTGGCGGTGGCCACCACCGAGGTGGCGAGCAGGGAGCCGTACACGGCTCCGGCCGAGTCGGTCCTGACACGGCGCCGGGGCGGATCGCTGGGAGTGCTCACCGCTTCACGATAGGGACGCGGGCACCCGCCCGGGCCCGGGCGCGCCGGGATCCGCGCCGGTGGCACGCTGACGCCATGGATCCGCACCTGCTCCGCACCTTCGTCACCGTCGCCCGCCTCTCCTCCTTCTCCGGCGCCGCCCGCGAGCTCGGCTACACCCAGTCCGCCGTCTCGCAGCACATCGCCGCGCTGGAGGGCGACCTGCGCACCGAGCTGCTCACCCGGCGGCCCGTGGAGCCGACCCCGGCCGGAGCGCGGCTGCTGGAGCACGCCGGGCCGCTGCTGCTGCGGCTCGACGCGGCCCGGGCCGACGTGCTGCGGCTGGCCGCCGCGCCGCCCGGGCGGATCACGCTCGCCGCGTCCCCGCTCGCCGTCGGCCCCGCGCTGCTCGCCGCGCTGCCCCCCACCGGCGTCACCCTGCGGGTGCTGCCGCCGGCCGAGGTGCCCGCCGCCGTCGCCACCGGGGACTGCGACCTCGGTCTCGTCGACGGCCCGGCCGCGCCGAGCGATCCGCTGCGGCTGCCCGACGTGGCCCCGCTGGTGGTGACGGGCGTGGCGGAGGAGGAGCTGGCCGTGCTGCTGCCCGCCGGGCATCCGCTGGCCGGGCGCGACGCCCTGCGGCTGGAGGACCTGGCCGACGCGCGCTGGCTCGACGCCCCCGGGGTGGCGCCGCTGCCGGGCGCGGTCCGCACCGCGCCCGCCCTGCGCTACGAGGGCACCGACCTGCGGGCCCTGTGCGCCCTCGCCGCCGCCGGCCACGGCCTGGCCCTGCTGCCGGGCCGGGTGGCGCGGACGGCGGGCGCGGGCGTCGCCGTACCCCTGTGCTCGCCGCGCCTGGTCCACCGTACGGAACTGCTCTCGCCCGCGACTTTGTCCGGCGCGGCCGCTGCGCTGGCCGTACGCCTCGGGGCAGGATCCCCGTATGGACCATGAACCCGCCCGGCCCGCCGCGCCCGCAGGGACCTCCGAGCCCGAACCGTTCACCACCGCCGACTACGCCGCCCGGATGGCGGCCGCCGCCGAAGCCGCCGCCGACGCGGGGCTGGCGGGGCTGCTGATCGCCCCCGGGCCGGACCTCGCCCACCTCACCGGCTACCGCCCGACCGCCGAGACCGAGCGGCTCACCCTGCTCGTCCTGGCCGCCGGACGGGACCCGGTGCTCGTGGTGCCGGCCCTGGAGGCCCCCGACGCCGCGAAGGCCCCGGGCGCCGGGGCGCTGGCGCTGCGCGACTGGACCGACGGGAAGAGCCCGTACGCGGTGACCGCCCCGCTGCTGGAGGCGGCCGGCCGCTTCGGGGTGAGCGACAACACCTGGTCGCTGCACCTGCTCTCGCTCCAGCGGGAGTTGCCCACCACCTCGTACGTCCCGCTCACCGACGCCCTGCCGATGCTGCGCGCCGTCAAGGACGAGCGGGAGCTGGCCCGGCTCGCGGCGGCCGGCGCCGCCGCCGACGCGGCGTACGCGCAGATCCTGCACCTCCCGTTCGCCGACCGCCGGGAGAGCGACGTCGCCGCAGACCTGGCCGGGCTGCTGCGCGTACACGGCCATTCCCAGGTCGACTTCACGGTCGTCGGCTCCGGCCCCAACGGCGCCAACCCGCACCACGAGGCCGGGGACCGGGTCATCCGGCGCGGCGACATGGTGGTGCTGGACTTCGGCGGCCTGAAGGACGGCTACGGCTCCGACATCTCCCGCACCGTCCACGTCGGCGAACCCGACGCCGAGGAGCAGCGCGTCCACGACATCGTCCGCGAGGCCCAGCAGGCGGGGGTGGCGGCCGTCCGGCCGGGCGTCTCCTGCCAGGAGGTCGACCGGGCGGCCCGCGCGGTGATCACCGAGTTCGGCTACGGCGACCGCTTCATCCACCGCACCGGGCACGGCATCGGCGTCACCACCCACGAGCCGCCGTACATGGTGGAGGGCGAGGAGCGGCCGATGGTGCCCGGGATGTGTTTCTCCGTGGAGCCGGGCATCTACCTGCCCGGACGGTTCGGGGTCCGCATCGAGGACATCGTCACGGTGACCGCCGACGGCGGGCTGCGCCTGAACAACGCCCCCCGCGAACTGGCCCTCGTCGACTAGCGGTTCGCCGGCTCAGTCGCCCGCGATGACCAGGCGGTAGCCGTAGTCCACGCTCTCCCGCGCCAGCAGGCCGGCGTGGCGGCGCCGCCATTCGCCGGACTCCAGGTCGGCGCGGAGCCGGGCGATCCCCGGCTCCACGACGGCCGGCCCCAGCGTCGCGAAGGTGGAGGTCGCGGCCCGGACGACCGGGTCGAGGTAGGACTCGGGGCGGCGCCAGTGGGCGACCTGGAAGCCGTCCGTGAAGTCGTGGGGGATCGGGAAGGGCAGCACGGTGTGCGCGCCGAGCGCCTCGGCGACCTCGGTCAGCGGGGTGAACCAGGAGAGCTCCAGCTCCCGTATCTCCGGCAGGTACTCCTCGATCAGCCACAGGACCCGGGGGTGCGTGGGATCCCAGGTGAAGACGGCCTGCCTGCGCGAGACCCGGCGCAGTTCCGCGAGCCCGCGCTTCAGGTCCGACCAGTGGTGGACGGTCATGACGGCCATCGCCGCGTCGAACGCCCCGTCCTCGAAGGGAAGTTCCTCCGCACCCGCCTTGACCTTGCGGGTCCCCGGGTGCTGGTCGAGCATCACCCGGGACGGCTCCACCGCCGTCACCTCCCGGTCGGCGGGCTCGTAGGAACCCGCCCCGGCGCCGACGTTGACGACGGTCCGGGCGTCCCCGAGGGCCCCGTCGATCAGCGCGGCCAGCCGGGGATCGGGGCGCCGGACCTTGCGGTAGCCGATCCCGATGCGGTCGTAGACGGCCGGCGATCCGCCGGCGGCAGTGGATTCCATCGGCCCAGCCCATCAGCCCGGCGGGCAGGGGGGCAAGGCCGTTCGCTTCCGG
Source organism: Streptomyces goshikiensis (assembly GCF_014650555.1). Taxonomy (GTDB): domain Bacteria; phylum Actinomycetota; class Actinomycetes; order Streptomycetales; family Streptomycetaceae; genus Streptomyces; species Streptomyces goshikiensis. The sequence goes on from NZ_BMVE01000002.1 coordinate 335,101, forward strand.
CCGAGCGGCGCGGGGGTCAGGGCCCGAGGATCACCGCCGACTCGCCCGGTACGTGGATCCGCCCGTCCGGGCCGGGGTGTTCGAGGGGTTCCCAGGAGGTCAGGACCCGGACCCCGTTGCGGCCGAGCGCGATGGTCGCGGGCTCGGCGGACAGGTTGACCACGACACGGAGGTCCCCGCGCCGGAAGGTCAGCCAGCGGCGTGCCTCGTCGAAGGCCACCCGGACCGCCGCGAGGTCCGGGTCGCGCAGGTCGGGGTGGGTGCGGCGGAGCGCGACGAGGGTGCGATACCAGGCCAGCAGGCGGGCGTGCGGCTCCCGCCCGGGCTCCTCCCAGTCCAGCCGGGAGCGGTCCCGGGTGGCGGGGTCCTGCGGGTCCGGGATCTCATGCGCCTTCCAGCCGTGCGCGGCGAACTCATTTCGCCGGCCGGTGCGCACCGCCTCGGCGAGCTCCGGATCGGGGTGGTCGGTGAAGTACTGCCACGGCGTGCCGGCGCCCCACTCCTCGCCCATGAACAGCATCGGCACGAACGGCCCGGTCAGCGCCACCGTGGCGGCGCAGGCCAGCAGCCCGGGGGAGAGCGAGGCGGAGAGCCGGTCGCCCAGCGCCCGGTTGCCGATCTGGTCGTGGGTCTGGGTGTAGCCGACGAAGCGGTGCGCGGGCGTCCGGCGGCGGTCCACGGGGCGGCCGTGGCTGCGGCCCCGGAAGGAGGACCAGGTCCCGTCGTGGAAGAAGGCCCGGGTCAGGGTCTTGGTGAGGGCGGCGAGCGGGGCCTCGGCGAAGTCGGCGTAGTAGGCCTGGGACTCGCCGGTCAGCGCGCAGTGCAGGGCGTGGTGGAAGTCGTCGTTCCACTGCGCGTGCAGGCCCAGCCCGCCGGCGGCGCGCGCGGTGGTGGTGCGCGGGTCGCAGCGGTCCGACTCGGCGATCAGGAACAGCGGCCGGCCGGTCTCCGCCGCCAGCTCGTCCACGGCCGCCGCGAGCTCCTCCAGGAAGGTCAGCGCCCGCCCGTCGGCCAGCGCGTGTACGGCGTCCAGCCGGAGCCCGTCGATCCGGTAGTCCCGCAGCCAGGCCAGGGCGCTGTCCTGGAAGTACGCCCGCACCTCGTCGGAGCCGGGCGCGTCCAGGTTCACCGCGGCGCCCCAGGGGGTGTGGTGGGCGTCGGTGAAGTACGGGCCGAAGGCCGGGAGGTGGTTGCCGGAGGGGCCGAGGTGGTTGTGGACCACGTCCAGCACCACCCCCAGCCCGGCGGTGTGCGCCGCGTCCACGAACCGGGCCAGGCCCGCCGGGCCGCCGTACGGCTCGTGCACCGCCCAGGGCGCGATCCCGTCGTAGCCCCAGCCGTGCCGGCCGGGGAACGGGCAGACCGGCATCAGCTCCACGTGGGTGACGCCGAGCGCGGTCAGGTGCGGGAGGCGGGCGGCGGCCGCGTCGAAGGTGCCCTCGGGGGTGAAGGTGCCGATGTGGAGCTCGTACAGGACGGCGTCCTGGAGCGGGACCCGCGGCGGTTCGGCCGTCGGGCGCAGCGCGTCGAGGTCCACCACCGCGCTGAGCCCGTCGGGGCCGTCGGGCAGCCGCCGCCCGCGCGGGTCGGGCCGTACGGGGCCCGCGCCGTCGGGGTCGTCCCCGTCGCTCCGGGTTCCGAGGACGAACCCGTACCGGTCCCCGTCGGCGGCCGGGGCCTCCACGGTCCACCAGCCCTCGCGGCCGGGTCCCGCCGGGTCGGGCGCCATCTCGTACGCGGCGCCGTTCAGCCGCAGCGCGACCCGGTCTGTCAGCGGTGCCCACACCTCGAATTGCACGGACGGTCCCCTCGTCGGCGGCGGTGCCCAGCCTGTGTCTCGCGCCCATCATCGCGGGACCGGCGGGGCCGTTCTGGACACTCCGGCCCTGACGGGCCGACAATCACCCTGTGACGTCGAGTTTCGAGATTCCCGCCTTCCCCGCCCCGCGGCTGTCCGACGCGGAGCGCGACCGGGCGCTGAGCCAGCTCAGGGAGGGCGCGGCCCTCGGCAAACTGTCGCACGACACGTTCATGCGGCGCATGGAACTCGCGCTGGTCGCCCGCCGATATGAGGAACTCGCCGTGCTCACGGCCGACCTCGAAGCCCGGCGGGGTTCGGACAGCCCGTGGAGCCGGCGGCTCTTCGGCTGGGTCGGGCGGGCCTCCGCGGTGTCCGTCGGGGTCCGCCGGGCCTGGGCCGCCGAGCGGCTGCCCAAGCTGCTGTTCCCGCATCCGGGCGCCGGGCCGCTGCGGATCGGCCGCGACCCGGGCAACGGGCTGCGGCTCACGCACGAGACGGTCTCGCGGGTGCACGCGGAGCTGAGCCTGCGCGACGGCATGTGGGTGCTCAAGGACCTCGGCTCCACCAACGGCACCACCGTCAACGGCCGCCGGGTGACCGGCTCGGCCGTGGTCCGGGACGGTGACCAGATCGGCTTCGGGCGGGTCACGTACCTGCTGTCCGCCGGCTGAGGCCCTCCAGCCGCCCTCAGGGGTCGGGCGTCACCGCCGCGAGCCGTTCGTACGCCGCCAGTACGGTCCGGGACTGGTGCTCCACCTGGGTGGCGACCGGCACCCAGCGGGCCTGGAAGCGGGCCGCGAACTCCTCGCACCAGCCGGTGACCAGGCGGTCCAGTGCGGGCGCCGCCGGATGGTGCCCGGCGCGCAGGACGCGGAGCAGCATCGCCGCGGCGCGCAGCGACAGGCGGCGCCCGAAGGCGTCGATGCTGCCGATGTGCGCGGCGGTGGCCTCGGCGGGGGCGCCGGGGCCCGTCCACTCGGCGGCGACCAGCGGGATCAGGGCCAGCGTCCAGTCCACGGCCCGCAGCAGCGGCGCGGCGGCCGCGCCGTCGTCCCGGAACGCGCCCGGGACCCCGCCCCGTACGGCGGCCACCCGCGCGGCGTCCTCGGTGAGGCGCGCGGCCAGCATCCGCAGGGCCCCGCGCGGGTCGGGGTGCGGGGCCGGGTCGTCCACCAGGTCGGAGGCCCACATGGGGACTTCGACGATCGCGGTGGTGCCGGCGTAGCGGTGCGCGTGGTACCAGGTGCTCAGCCGGGTGTCCTCGGGGCGGACGGCCGCGGCGGTGTCGGTCACGGGCTCGGGCATGACGAAGATCCCCGGGCCGGGGGAGGGCCAGCCGGCCGCGTCGGACGCGGAGGTCTCCACCGGGATGCGCAGCTCGGCGGCGGATTTGCCGAAGGGCTCGGCCAGGCCCGGTATGTCACGGGTGAGCTGGACCCAGGAGCCGCCGAGGTCGGTGCCGTGGAGGGAGACCTGGAGGACGGGGCGCAGTTCGTCGATGACGGCGGTCAGGGCGCGGGTCTCGGGCGGCAGCCGGTCCGGGGGCAGTAAGGACGGGGCCCACTCGGGCTGTTCGGGGCCGGGCGGCCGGAAGAAGTTCCGGTGGTAGTCGAGCAGGGAGTACGGCAGGGGCGTGCGGTGCAGGGCGGCGCCGTCGGGGTCCGCGCAGAGCAGGAAGTGCCAGCCGCAGCCGGCGCGGGGCGCGGGGTCGCGGATGACGCGGCGGGCGAGTTCGAGGGCGGTGGCGCCGCCGACGGGCTCGTTGGCGTGGGCGCCGGCGACGACCAGCACGTGCCGGGAGGCTCGCGCGGGCCGGACGGAGAGCAGCCAGAGCGGGGCCCCGCCCCGGGACGTCCCGGCCTGCCGCAGCCGGACGAGACCGGGCTCGGCCTCGGCGAGGGCGCGGGCGGCGAGGGCCAGTTCGCGCGGGGTGGGGTAGCGCATGTCAGGGATGAGGGTCACAAGTGATGCCATGCCCGCCGCACCTGTCCCCTACTGCTCCGCACGCCCCGCCATTTCCGGAGAAACCCCTGGCCAAAGCCTCTCCCGTCGGCGGCGACCCGGCCCCGCGCACGCGCCGCCGCCGGCACCCCGCGCCTCCCGCGCCGGCGGGGCGGGAGGCGGCCGACGGGCCCGGGCCGGGCGGCGGGGCGGGGTGCCTTCGGGCGGGGCGGTGGTGAGGGCCGGGTCCGGGTGCGTCGGCCGGGGGTCAGTCGGTGCGGAGGAGGGCCAGGGCCGGGGTGAGGTGGAGGAGGGCGGTGAGGGGGGCCTCGCTCTCGTACGTGGTCTTGTGGCCGAGGGGGGTCCAGCGGCCCGGCGGGAGGGGGAGCACCGTGTCGCGCCAGCCGCCCGCCACGGCGAGCCGGTGCGAGAGCCGGGTGGCCACCGCGACGAGCCCCGGCCCCCGGGCGAAGGCCACGCAGTGCTCGGCCGCCGGGCCGCGCGCCGCGAGCGGGGCGTAGCCGGTGAACAGTTCCGGCCGGTCCCGCCGCAGCCGCAGCAGCCCCGCGGTCAGCGCGAGCTTCTCCTCCGCCGGGCCTCGCGGCTCCGCTCCCGCGTCGAGGCGGGCCAGCGCCTCGACGGGGAAGCGGACCGGGCGCCGGTTGTCCGGGTCGACCAGGGCCCGGTACTCGGTCTCGGCGCCCTGGTAGACCTCCGGGACCCCCGGCATGGCCAGGTGCAGCAGCGTCATCCCGAGCAGGTTGGCCCGGGCGGCCGCCGCGAACTGCGCGGACTCCGCCCCGGGGTGGCGGGTCAGCGCCTCGATGCCCGCCTCGTACGCCTCGTCCGGATCGGTCCAGCTGGTCCGCAGCCCCGCCTCGCGGGCCGCCTTCAGCAGGGCGGCGGCCAGCCGGTCCGCCCGGTCCGGGGCCTCCCCGAGGCCCAGAGCGCTCTGCCGGGCCACCCAGGCGAGCTGCGGGTCCGCCCCGGCCGGCGCCGGTTCGTCCATCAGCCCGGGCAGCTGCGACAGCACCGCGATCCGGGCCCGGACGTCCGCGCTGCGCTTGGTGTCGTGCGTGGACAGCACCGTCCCGGAGGCGGGCCGGTCCCGCTCCAGCTCCGCGCAGTACGCGTGGAACTCGGCCGCCGGCACCGCCGGGTCCCCCGGCTCCCCGCCCACCTCCGTGGCCGACAGCAGCGGGGCGTACCGGTAGAACGCCCGGTCCTCCAGGGACTTCGCCCGCAGCGCCGCCGAGGTCTGGGCGAAGCGCGCCGCGAAGGCACGGTCCCGCAGCAGGAGGTCCCGTACCTCCGCCACCGCCTGCGCGCCGGCCCGCCCGGCCGCCTCCGCCAGGGCCTGCGGCGCGGGTCCCGGCCCGCCCGGATACGGCCGGTAGACCGGATAGGCGATCAGCAACTCCCGTACGGCGTGGCCCAGATCCGGGCCCGCCATCCGCTCCAGGGCCGCCAGCTCGGCGGCGAGGGCGACGGTCAGGACCTCCCGCGCGCAGGCCGCCGCCGTCTCCTCCCAGCCGGGCAGGCCGGTGGTCTCCCCGTACCGGTCGGCGAGTGCGCGGACGCCCTCCGGGTCGGCGAACAGGCCGTCCACCCGGTGCAGCGCGTCGTAGCCGGTGGTGCCCGCCACGGCCCACCCGGAGGGCAGCCGCTCCGGGCGGGCCAGGATCTTCTCCACCACCACCCAGCACCCGTCCCCGACGGCCGTCCGCAGCCGCCTCAGGTACTCCTCCGGATCCGCCAGGCCGTCCACGTGGTCGATCCGCAGCCCCTCGGCCACCCCGTCCCGGACCAGCTCCACCACCTTGGCGTGGGTGGCCGCGAACACCCCGGGGTCCTCCACCCGTACCCCGATCAGCTCCGAAATGGTGAAGAAGCGGCGGTAGTTGAGCCCCGCCCGGGCCTCCCGCCACCCCGCCGGCCGGTACCACTGCGCGGCCAGCAGCTCCGGCATCGGCAGACCGGCCGTCCCCGCCCGCAGCGGGAACTCGTGCTCGCCGTGGCGCAGCAGCTCCCCGTCGGCGGTGAACTCGCCGGGGCCGGGGGGACCGGCCAGCACCGGCAGCAGCACTTGGCCGCCGTTCGCCTCCCAGTCGATGTCGAACCAGCGCGCGTACGGGGAGTGCGGCCCCTCCCGCAGCACCTCCCACAGCGGCCGGTTCAGGTGCAGCGGCCGCGGTACGGCCATGTGGTTCGGGACGATGTCGAGGACGAGGCCGAGCCCGTGTCCCCGGGCGGTCGTCGCCAGGGCCCGAAGCCCCGGCTCGCCGCCGAGCTCCACCCGTACCCGGGTGTGATCGGTGACGTCGTACCCATGGGTGGAGCCGGGCACCGCCTCCAGTACGGGCGAGAGGTGGAGGTGGGAGACGCCGAGCGAGGCGAGGTGGGGTACCGCCGCCTCGGCCGCCGAGAACGGGAACTCGGGGCACAGCTGGAGGCGGTACGTCGAGGTGGGTGACGCCGGGGTGACGGCTGCCGGAACATCAGATTCCGACCGGGGGCGCGCGTACGGCTGGCTCATGAGAACGTACGTACCCAGCCAGCCGCATTACGTGCCATCCCCCCATGCATCCGGGTGACCGCACCTCCGCGGCGGCGGACCGCCGGCCCCGCTGACGGGACCGGCGGCCGCGCCGCGGGGCCGCCTACGCCGGGCGCTGGAGCACCACCAGACACCGCCCCGTCAGCGGTACCCGGTCCCCGGCCGCGAACTGCGGCCCGGTGCCGGGCGCCAGAACGTCCCTGCGCGCCGTGTCCACCACCATCCGCCACTGCGCCCCGTGCCCGGCCGGGACCGTGAAGTCCTGCGGTTCGGGACCCGCGTTGAACATCAGCAGGAACGAGTCGTCGGTGATCCGCTCCCCGCGGCTGCCCGGCTCGGAGATCGCCTCGCCGTTGAGGAACACCGCCAGCGCCCGCGCGTGCTGCGCCTGCCAGTCCCGGGCCCGCATCTCCTCGCCGTGCGGGGTGAACCAGGCGATGTCGGAGAGCTCGTCGTGCGTGCCCTCCACCGGCCGGCCGTGGAAGAACCGGCGCCGCCGGAACACCGGGTGGTCGCGCCGCAGCCACACCATCTGCCGGGTGAACTCCAGCAGCGCCGGAGCCGGTTTGCCCGGCTCCGGCCAGGTCACCCAGGACAGCTCGTTGTCCTGGCAGTAGGCGTTGTTGTTGCCGCCCTGCGTCCGGGCGAACTCGTCGCCGTGGCTGAGCATCGGCACGCCCTGCGAGAGCATCAGCGTCGCCATGAAGTTGCGCATCTGGCGCTCGCGCAGCTCCAGGACCTCCGGATCCTCCGTCGGCCCCTCGACCCCGCAGTTCCACGACCGGTTGTGGGTCTCGCCGTCCCGGTTGCCCTCGCGGTTGGCCTCGTTGTGCTTCTCGTCGTACGCGACCAGGTCGTGCAGGGTGAAACCGTCGTGGCAGGTCGTGAAGTTGATGGAGGCCAGCGGCCGCCGCCCGTCGTCCTGGTAGAGGTCCGAGGAGCCGGTCAGCCGTCCCGCGAACTCCGCGAGGGTGCGCGGCTGCCCGCGCCACAGGTCCCGCACGGTGTCCCGGTACTTGCCGTTCCACTCGGTCCACAGCGGCGGGAAGTTGCCCACCTGGTAGCCGCCCTCGCCCAGGTCCCAGGGCTCCGCGATCAGCTTCACCTGGCTGACCACCGGGTCCTGCTGCACCAGGTCGAAGAACGAGGACAGCCGGTCCACCTCGTGGAACTGCCGGGCGAGCGTCGCCGCCAGGTCGAAGCGGAAGCCGTCCACATGCATCTCGGTGACCCAGTACCGCAGCGAGTCCATGATCAGCTGGAGCACGTGCGGGGACCGCATCAGGAGCGAGTTCCCGGTCCCCGTGGTGTCCATGTAGTGCCGCGGATCCTCCGCCAGCCGGTAGTACGAGGCGTTGTCGAGCCCCCGGAAGGACAGCGTCGGGCCCAGGTGGTTGCCCTCGGCCGTGTGGTTGTAGACCACGTCCAGGATCACCTCGATCCCGGCCTCGTGCAGCGCCCGCACCGCCGACTTGAACTCCAGCACCTGCTGGCCCCGGTCGCCCGAGGCGTAGCCGTTGTGCGGGGCGAAGAAACCGATGGTGTTGTAGCCCCAGTAGTTGCTCAGCCCGTCGTCCACGAGACGGTGGTCGTTGACCGACTGGTGCACCGGCATCAGCTCCAGCGCCGTCACCCCGAGCTTGGTGAGGTGCCCGATGACCGCCGGGTGCGCGAGCGCCCCGTACGTACCGCGCAGTTCCTCCGGCAGATCCGGATGGCGCATGGTCAGGCCCTTGACGTGGGCCTCGTACAGCACCGTGTGGTGGTACTCGTGGCGCGGCGGGCGGTCGTTGGCCCAGTCGAAGTACGGGTTCACGACCACCGAACTCATCGTGTGCGGCGCCGAGTCCAGATCGTTGCGGGAGTCGGGCCGCCCGAAGTGGTACCCGTACACCTGCTCTCCCCAGTCGACACTGCCCGCGATGGCCCGCGCGTACGGGTCGAGCAGCAGTTTCGCCGCGTTGCACCGCAGCCCGCGCTCGGGCTCGTACGGTCCGTGCACGCGGAAACCGTAGCGCTGGCCCGGCATCACGCCGGGCAGATACGCGTGCCGGACGAAGGCGTCCGTCTCGCGCAGCTCGACGGCGGTCTCCGACCCGTCGTCGTGCAGAAGACACAGCTCAATGCGTCGGGCAGCCTCGGAGTAGACCGCGAAGTTTGTCCCGGCGCCGTCGTACGTGGCACCGAGTGGATACGCCTGTCCCGGCCAGACCTGCATGGATAACGACTCTTCCCCTCTGCGACGGGCTTGATCGGGCGTGGACCACGTCACTGCCAGATCTTCCCCGAAAGAGGGCCTCCAAGCGGGGACTTGGGATGCTCCCACCGGGTGACCCGGAGAGCTGATAGGCGGGTCAGCGGACTATGCGGGCATCGGATAATGGGTCAACGGGCAATCGGCGTAGGGTTCGTCGGGCTGCGTGGGGCCGCGCGCGCGGAGTACCCTTCCGTGATCACTTGAGACGGGCGTCCAGACGCAGAAGGCGGTGCACGGGTGAGCTCGGGAGGTCTGGAGCTGCCCCCTGGTGACAGCGGTCACGAGGGCGGCCCGGCTGATGCCGCAGGCGGGGCGGCGGGCGGCGGGCCCGCCGGGGTGCCGGCCGGGGCGGTTTCACTGGCACCCCCGGCCGCCGGGGACGTACGCACCGGGGCCGAGCTGGACTGGGGCGCGGACGCGTGGAGCGAGGTCCGGACCAGGGCCCAGCGCGCGGGCCGCGCCTACATCTGGCTGAACCTCGTCGAGCAGCGGCTGCGGGCGGTCGTCGGCGCGGTGCTGCGCCCCGTCTACGCACCCGCGCACGGCCAGGACGACTGGGTGGTCGCGGCCGCCGGTCCCGCCGGGCAGGAGTGGGTGCAGCGCGCCGTGGCGGTCCGCGAGGTCAGCCGGCGCAAGGGCTACCTGCTGGACCCGGCCGACGACAACGTGCTGAGCTTCCTCACGCTGCCGCAGCTGCGGGAGCTGATGGTCCAGCACTGGCCTTGCTTCGAGCCGTACTTCGACGACCGGCGCGAGATCGAGCTGGCCCTGGACGAGCTGGAGGTCACCCGGAACGTGGTCTCCCGCAACCGGGCCCTGTCGCGGGCGGTGCTGGAGCAGGCCGAGCGGGCCTCGGCGCGGCTGCTGGAGGTGCTCGGCGGCGGCGCGGGCGGCCCGGCGGCCGACCGGCTGCCGATCGACGCCGTGGAGGACCTGGTGGGCGACCGGTACGCGGACGTCATCTCGGTCCACCCCGACCGGGTGCGGCTCCAGCGGCAGCTGCCCGCCGAGGACCTGTTCGGGGGCGCGCGGCGGCTGGACGCCATCGGCATAGGTCTCAACCTGCTGGTGCAGAACTTCTCGGGACGAAGACTCGTCCGGCTCACGGAGGCGGGCTGCCGGGTGCGGCTGCTGTTCCTGAACCCGGCGAGCAGCGCGGTCAAGCGGCGCGAGCGGGAGCTGGGGCTGCGCAAGGGCGAGCTGAGCCGCTCGGTGGAGATGAACATCCTGCACGTGCGCAGGGTGCGGGCGGGGCTGAAGGACCCCTCGCGGTTCGACATCCACGTCTTCGACGAGACCCCGCGCTTCACCGCCTACCTGGTGGAGGGGGAGTCCTCGGGCATCGCGGTGGTCCAGTCGTACCTGCGGCGGGCGCGGGGCATGGAGGCCCCGGTGCTGGTGCTGCGCGGGGGCGGCCGGGGCGCGGTGAAGGACGCGGACCACGGACTTTTCCCGACATACCGGGAGGAATTCGAATCGATGTGGGAGGACTCCCGCCCGGTGTCGTGACTGTCAGTGCCCCGTGTCAGGCTGAAAGTCGTTGACCGGATGGATGTACGGGGGAGGGGCGCGTCATGGCGGCGTGGCACGGGGGAGCACTGGTCGGATTCGACCTGGAGACGACGGGGACGGAGCCGGGGGAGTCGCGGATCGTGACGGCCGCGGTGGTCGAGGTGCGGGGCGGCGAGGTCCGCGAGCGGCGCGGCTGGCTCGCGGACCCGGGGATACCGATCCCGGAACAGGCCTCGGCGATCCACGGGATCAGCACGGCGCGGGCCGTCGCCGAGGGCCGCCCGGTGCGGGAGGTCGCGCAGGAGGTGGCGGCCGCCCTGGTGGAGCACTGGCGGCGGGGCGCGGTGGTCGTCGCCTACAACGCGGCCTTCGACCTGACGCTGCTGTCGGCGGAGCTGGCGCGGCACGGGCTGCCGTCGCTCTCCGACCGGCTGGGCGGCGCGGCGACGGGGCCGGTGGTGGACCCGCTGACCATCGACCGGGCGGTGGACCGCTACCGGCGCGGGAAGCGCACGCTGGAGGCGGTGTGCGGGGTGTACGGGGTCACCCTGGACGACGCGCACGATGCCGGGGCGGACGCGCTGGCCGCCGTCCAGGTGGCCCGGGCGATAGCCGACCGGCATCCGGAGGTGGCCGGCCTCACCCCGGCGGACCTCCACGACCGGCAGGGCGCCTGGCACGCCCGCTGGGCCCGCGACTTCCAGTCCTACCTGCGCCGCCAGGGCAGCCCGGACGCGGTGATCGACACGGCCTGGCCCCTGCGCGGCCTCATACCCTCCCAGGCCCGGGCCGGCGGAGCCTAGGGCCCGTCTTCCGGATCGGGCCCGGGCCGAAGGGGTCTGGTCAGACCTGCGGTTGCAGGGTCCGGGGGTCGGACGGGCGGGGTACGAAGACCGGGGAGTCCGACTGGTAGAAGAGGTCGATGTCGGCCTCCTCGCCGCCGACGATCAGGGTGTCCCAGGCACCGCTCTCCCGCAGGGTGCGCAGGGTGGCCGGGGCGATCGCGGTGAGGTGGGCGCGCAGTTCCTCGTCCGAGGGCAGGCCCGGCAGCCGGGAGCCCAGCCGGTCGCGGATCTCCGCCATCCGGTCCAGCAGCACCTCCAGGTCGCTCCCGTCCGCGGCGTCGGCTCCCGCCCCCGCGCCACGCGCGATGATGTCCCTGATGGCGCGGGTGATGCCCTGGTCGTCGGTGGTCACCATCGCGTTCCAGGCCCGGCTCTTGTGGCGGTACTGGAGCATCGACATGGCCGCCTCGTGCCGGATGAAGTCGGCGTCGCGCAGCGGTTTGCCCTGCCAGGCGCGGCTGAGCGAGCGGGCCAGTGAGGTGGCCGAGGCGAGGCCGCTGTTGAGTCCGCGGCCCGGCCAGAAGTGGATGGCGTTGGCCGCGTCCCCCAGCAGGAAGCCGTAGGTGCCGGGGGTGGTCGCGGTCGGCCGGTGCAACTGCGCGGTGAACCGGGGGCGCTGCACCATGTCCAGGCGGAACGAGGTGATCGCCGACAGGTCCTCCTCGGCCACGCCGAAGAGGTTCAGGCCCTGCCGGATCTCCTTCCACAGCGGCGAACCGCGCAGCAGGGCGGGAAGGAAGAGGGTGCCGTGGGTGGGGCAGCGGAACTCGTTGTCCTCCTCCTGCCGGCTCATCAGACAGGGCCGGGCGGCGATGCACTCCTCGAAGACGTGGCGGACCGGGTCGATGCCGATGACGTTCTTGGCCTCCTCCCGGGTGAGCCGCATGTTCAGGAAGCCCTCGCCGCGCAGCGAGTTGAGGAGGAAACGGTTCTGCGACACGGTGAGCAGCACGCTCATCGGGTCCGGCAGCCTCGACTTGACCCGCAGGCCCAGCACGACGTCCTGGAGGTGCTCGCCGTCGAGGGAGTAGATCGAGGCGTCGGCCGCGCCGAAGCGGTCGGCGTAGTGCTCGCGGGTACGGGAGCGGCCGCCCTCGCAGACCACCAGGACGTGCTCCTGGGCGAGCCGGTCCCGCTGCTCCGTCACGTCGAACCGCTCGGGGACCAGGCGGATCGCCGGCCTGCGGTTCGCCAGGTCCAGCAGGCGGTCCTCGATGTGGGCGATCCGGATGTTGCGGGGCGGCCGGCCGTCGACCGAGTCGGGGCCGACGGGCCACATCTCGGAGTAGGCGGCGTCGTCGTCGAACAGCGCGCCGAGGACCTCCTCGGACAGGGCGAGGTACTGCCGGCTCTGTACGGTCACGACCTGCTGGCGGCGGAAGTTGCCCTGGGTCTCGTCCTTCCAGACGACCGTGGAGCCCTTCCTGGTCCAGCGTCCGTCGTAGAGGGTGACGGCCGTCCGGCCGGGCAGCATCTCGTCGAGGGCCAGGGCGAAGGCGAGGCCGACGGGGCCGCCGCCGGTGATGGTGACCCGCAGGGTGCCGGGGTCCGTGGTGCTCGCCCGGGGGACCGCCATGAGGGAGAGGTCCATGACCGTCTCCATACAGTCCTGCGCCTCATAGAGAAACGTTTCGTCACCGATCCGGACGCAGTCGTTCGGGCGCAGCACGTGCCGGGTGACGCGCTGGTCGTTGACGAACGTGCCGTTGCGGCTGTCCCGGTCGTAGAGAACGAACCCGGGGTCCTCCGTGACGATCTCGGCGTGCAGCCGGGAGGCGCTGGGGCTCACGATCACCACGCCGTTGTCGCTCTTGCGCCCGAAGCTGAGGGGCTCGCTGCCCAGGACCACGCTCTGTCCGGTGAACGGACCCGTGCGCCCGACGATGACCGATGGCACTGCACACCCCTTGAAAACGATGCTGCCGTATCTCGTACGACTGCAACACGTCATCGAGAACGTATTCGGTTCAACCATTTCTGAGAATCTTTTGAGTACCTCTGAACCGGGGGCCCGGTCCGTACGTGATGTTCGCGTCGGCCGGCGACAAGAGGAGACCGCCCCCATGCACAGCGAGGAAAACGAGACCGTGACGGAGACCGCGCTCGCGGCCACCACCGCGGCCACCACCGCGGCCACCACTGCGGTGACCAGCGAGGTGACCGGGGCGGATGCCGCCACCACCGTGGCCGCGCCGGGCGGGGACGGCGGGGAACGGCTCGTCGCGGGCCGCTACCGGCTGCTGTCGAGGCTCGGCGAAGGCGGGATGGGCACCGTGTGGCGGGCTCTCGACGAGACCCTGCACCGGGAGGTCGCCGTCAAGGAGGTACGGGCCCCGGCCGGACTGGGGGCCGGGGACATCGCGCGCATGTACAGCCGCCTGGAGCGGGAGGCGTGGGCGGCAGCCCGCATACCCGACCGCAATGTGGTCACCGTCCATGACGTGGTCATGGAGGACGAACGGCCCTGGATCGTGATGGAACTGATCAGGGGCCGGTCACTGGCCGATCTGCTGCGGGCCGAGGGGCCCCTCACCCCGCGGCGCGCCGCGCACATCGGCGCCGAAGTGCTGAACGCGCTGCGCGCCGCGCACGCCGTCGGTGTGGAGCACCGGGACGTGAAGCCGGCGAACGTGCTGATCGCGCAGGACGGCCGGGTGGTGCTGAGCGACTTCGGGATCGCGATGGTCGAGGGCAGCACCGCCCTGACGATGACCGGCGAAGTGGTCGGTTCCCCCGAGTACCTGCCGCCGGAGCGGGCACTGGGCCGCCCCTCGGGCCCCGAGTCCGACCTGTGGTCCCTCGGCGTGATGCTGTACGCGGCCGTGGAGGGGATCTCCCCGTTCCGGCAGGGCACCGCGCTGAGCACCCTGCGGGCCGTCGTGGACGAGGAACCGCCGGAGCCGGCCCGGGCCGGCCCGCTCGCGCCGGTCATCGCCGGGCTGCTCCGCAAGGAGCCGGCGCAGCGGACCCCCGCCACCAAAGTGGCCCGGGCCCTGCGGGACATCGCACACGAACCGGACGCCACGACGGCAGCCTCCCCTGTCCTCCCGACCCCCACCCCGCAGCCCGCCACGGCCGCGCCCGCGGCCACGGCCCCCGTCACCGTCCCCGTCCCGGAGGAAGCGGCCGCCACGGCAGCGCCCGCCGCCGCAGCGGCGCCCGCGGTGGCGGCGCCCATCGCGCCCGCCGCCGTGCCCGCCGCCCCGGGGCGCAAGAGCCGTACGGCGGTCGTGGTCGGCGCCGGGGCGGCCGCCTGCGTCCTGATAGCCGGCGGGCTCGCCTACGCATTCACCGGCAACGACGAGGACACCGCGCCCGGTTCGGGCGTACGGGTGACGGTGGCGGGCACGAACACGACCTACACCGGCAGCTGCCCGACGCCCGAGGGCCGGGCGCCCGCGTTCACCGCGACCTTCACCGCGCCCGAGCCGACCCTGATCTCCTACCGCTGGGTGTCGGGAGACGGCTCCGTGGTGGATCCCCACTGGCGCACCATGTCGATCGGGGACAAGACCAACCCCACGGGGCACGACACCGTGCGCCTGACGACCTACGCGAAGGCGGGCACCCTGACCACCGGGATGGCCGTGGAACTCCAGAGCCCCACCCGCACCCTCTCCAACCCGGTCCCCTTCTCGATCACCTGCACCCGCTGAACCCCCCCGCCCGGCCGGTCACAGCCTGCCGGTGTCGGCGCGCAGGGACTCCACGGCCCGGGACAGGCTGGACGCGGCGTGCCCCGCACGGACCTGGTCGTCGAAGAGCCGGAGTAGCGGCGCCAGCAGGTCCGTCGGCAGCCCCTGCGCCTCCGTGGCGGCGAGGATGTTCCGCAGACCCACCGCGTTGATCTCCAGGTTGGAGGTGGTGGTGCCGTATTCCCGGTCGTCGATCTCCCGCGCGAAGGCCGGGAGCGCGTCGGCGGCCGCCGTCAGCCACCGGACCAGCGGGCCGGTCAGCTCCGCCGCACCGATCCCGGCCGTGCCGGCCAGCGCCACCGCCTGGAAGAACCCGGCGAACATCCCGTACATGCCGCTCAGCAGGGCGGTGTCGTACACGGAGGAGAGTTCGGCGGCCGGACCGACGAGGCTGCCCTCGCCGATCGCGTCGAGGACCGTGCGGTAGGTCCCGAACGCCGCTTCGTCGCCGCTGTACAGGACGAACGCGGCGGAGGTGCCGATGGTCTGCGGAACCGCGTAGACCGCGCCGTCGAGGTAGGAGGCCCGCTGATCGGCCACCCAGGCGCCGATGGCGCGCGCGGCCGACGGGGTTCCGGTGGTCAGGTTGACGACCGTACGCCCCTTCAGTTCCCCGGCCGCCGGCAACAGCAGCTCGCGGACCGTGTCGTAGTCCAGTACCGCGACGACGACGAGTTCTCCCGCCGCCACGGCATCGGCGGGCGTGGCCGCGAGGGACGCCCCGCGGGCCACCAGACCGTCGGCCCTGCCCGCGGAGCGGTTCCAGACCGTCGTGGGATGCCCCTCCCTCAGGAAGGTCTCGGCCAGCGCCCGGCCGAGGTTGCCCAGGCCCAAGACGCTGACCGGAACCTTGTGCGTCGCGGTGGTTTCGCTCATGACTGCTCTCTCCTCGTGTCGGTGGTGCCGTCGAACAGGCCCCACCCTGCGCGTCGGTGCTGCCGTTCGGCTGTCGCTCCACTGCCGGTCCGCTGCCGGTCGGCTGCCCCTGGGCCGCCGGCAGACAGGCCCTAGGCTGATCGGCATGCGCGTGGGGGTTCTGGGGCCGCTGATGGTGTGGACGGGCGACGGCGAGCCGGTGACCGTGACCGGAGCGCGGGCGCGCAGGCTGCTCGCCCGGCTGCTCGTCGAACCGGGCCGCCCCGTCTCCGTCGACCGGCTGGTGGACGCGCTGTGGAGCGGACCCGGCGCCGCGATGCCCCGCCACCCCTACGCGAGCCTCCAGGGGCAGGTATCCCGGCTGCGCGCCGCTCTCCGCCGCGCCGCGCCGTCGGACGGCCGAGGCCCGCTGCTCCACGACGCGAGCGGATACCGGCTGGAGTTCGCGCCGGGGGAACTCGAACTCGACGCGCGGCGGTTCGCCGAGCTGGTCGCCCGGGCGCGTGCGCGGGAGGCGGGCCCGGCTCCCCGCGCCCGTGCCGAACTGCTGGGCGAGGCCCTTTCCCTGTGGCGCGGTGAGGCGTACGCGGGCCACACCGACGACCCGGCCGCCGGCGCCGCGGCCGCTCGGCTGGAGGAGGAACGCCTCTCCGTGCGCGAGGAGTTGCTCGGCCTGCGGGTGTCCCTGGGCGAGCAGCACGCCGTCCTCGGCGAGATCGACCAGCTCGTCGCGGCCCATCCGCTGCGCGAGCGACTGCGCGCGGTCCAGCTGCGGGCGCTGTACCGGGCCGGCCGCCAGACGGAGGCGCTGGAGAGTTACGAGGTCCTGCGCGGCAGACTCGCCCGGGACCTCGGGCTGGACCCCGGACGGGAGCTGACGGAGCTGCGGCAGGCCATCCTGCGGCAGGACGCCGACCTTGAGCCCCCGGCCCGGTGGGCGGACCCCGGCGCAGTGGCGGTGGCAACCGGGTCCGCCCCGCCGGCCCCGCCGGCCCCGCCGGTCGCCCCAGAGGGCGGGGCGGGCGGACGGCTGCCCCAGCCGCTCACCCGGCTGGTCGGGCGCGGCGCGGACCTCGCCGCCGTCCGCGCCCTGTCGGCGCACTCCCGGCTGGTCACCCTCACCGGACCCGGCGGCGTGGGCAAGACCCGGCTGGCGCTGGAATGCGCCGGCGGGGCGTCCGCCCGCCACCGGGACGGAGCATGGCTGGTCGAGCTCGCCCCGCTCCCCGCGGGAGCTCCGGCCGATGCCGTGGCCGGGGCGGTACTGCGGACCCTGGGCGTGCGCAGGCCCGACGGTGAACGGTCCGACGCGGTACGGCTGCTCGTGGGCGCTCTCCGGGAGCGGAGCCTCCTGCTCCTGCTCGACAACTGCGAGCACCTGTCCGATGCCGTGGCCGAGGTGCTGGAAGCCGTACTTCCGCAGGCGCCCGGGCTGTCCGTGCTGGCCACCGGCCAGGAGCCGCTCGCCCTGGCGGGGGAGGCGGTGCACCCGCTGGCGCCCCTCGCGCCCGCCGATGCCGTCGCCCTGTTCACGGCCCGCGCCGCGCTCCCGCCGCCCGACGCGGCCACCGACGCGGACACGGCGGCGGTCCGGGCCCTGTGCGCCCGGCTCGACGGGCTCCCGCTCGCCCTGGAACTGGCCGCCGCCCGCGCGCGGGCCCTCGGCGTGCACGGCCTGCTCGCCGGACTCGACGACCGGTTCGCCCTCCTGTCGCGGGGGCTGCGCGGAGTGCCCACGCGACAGCGGACGTTGCGCGCGGTGATCGACTGGAGCTGGGCGCTGCTCGGCGGCGCGGAGGAGGCGGTACTGCGCCGGTTGTCCGTACACGGCGGTGACGCCTCCGTGGAGGCCGCGCGCGCCGTGTGCGCGGGCGCGGGTACGGCCGTGGCCGCGGGTACGGCCGCCGACCTGGACCCGGACGTGCCTGAACACCGCGTCCCGCTGCTGCTGGACCGCCTCGTGGAGCGCTCGCTCGTGGTCCTGGTCGACCGGCCGGAGGGCGGCCGCCGCTACCGGCTGCTGGAATCCGTCAAGGACTACGCCCGGGAGCGGCTGCGCGAGGCCGGCGAGGAGGCCGGCACCCGCGCCCGGCACGGCAGGTACTACCGGGAACTCGCGCTACGGGCAGAGCCGTTGCTGCGCGGCCCCCACCAGCGGCTCTGGCTCGCCCGGCTCGACGCCGCCGAGGCGGAGCTGTACCCGGCCGTCGAGGAAGCGCTGGCGCAGGGCCGGGTGGTACCGGCCCTGCGCGCGGCACGGGCCCTGGCCCGGTACTGGCTGCTGCGCGGCAGGCCCGCGGAGGGCGGCCGCCTGCTCGACGCCTGCCTCGCGGCGGAGCGCGACCGGCTCGCGCCCCCCGGCGGGCCGGGCGGGGATCCGTACGCCGGGGAGCGGATCACCGCCGTGGCACTGGCGACGGCCTGGCGGGCGGGCCTGAGCGTGTGGGAAGGCGCACCGGCGTCCGCCGGGGGACCGCTGCGGAGCGCGGCCTCCGGCCTCGACGCGCGGGAGGTGGCGGACCACGACCCGCTGGGCCACGCCCACGCCCTGTGGTTCCTGGCCGCCGCGCAGATGGGCGCGGGAGACGTACCCACGGGCGAGGAACTCGCCGACCGGGCGCTGATCGCGGCCGAGGGGCTCGGCGACGCCTGGGGGACCGCCGCCGCGCTCAGCGTGCGCGCCCGGCACGCCCTCGCCCACGGCGACCTGGCCTCGGTGCGCCGCGACGCGGAGCGGGGCGCGCGGCTGTTCCGCCGACTCGGCGACCAGTGGGGCCTGTCGCAGACCTTCTTCCCCCGCGCCGCGCTGCACGAGATCGCGGGCGAGTACCGGGAGGCGGCCCGGCTGCACGAGGAGGGGCTGGCCATCGCCGAGGAACTCGGGCTGCGGAGCGAGGCCGGGAAGCGGCTGTGCGCACTGGGCCGGCTGGCCCTCCTGGAGGGCGCGTACGAGGAGAGCCGGCAGCGGCACGCGGAAGCCCTGCGGCTGGCCGCGGAACAGGGCCACCGGGCGGGGGAGGCCGACGCCCGGATCGGGCTCGGCATGGTCGCCCGGCGCACCGGTGACCTCGCCGCCGCCGAGGAGCACATGCGGGCGGTGCTGGCCTGGTTCCGGGACTCCGGCTACGCGCCGGGTACGACGCTCGCCCTCGCCGAACTCGGCTTCACCGCCGAGCTGCGGGGGGACGCGGACGCTGCCCGGGCCCTGCACGCCGAAGGACTGGCGGCCGCGCGGGCGCTGGGAGACGTACGCGCCGTGGCGCTGGCCCTGGAGGGGCTGGCGGGCGCCGCTGCGGCGGGCGGCGAACCCGGGCGGGCGGCCGGGCTGCTCGGCGCCGCCCGGACGGCCCGCGCTTCGGCCGGTGCCCCGCTGCCGCCCGCCGAACGGCACGACGTGGACCGCATCTGGTCGGTCTGCCGCTCCGCCTTGGGGCCGGCGGCGGCCGACGCCGCGCTCGCCCGCGGCGCGACGCACCCGACCGAGGCCGAACCCGCCCTCGGACCGGCGGTGGGGCACGCCGCGTCCTGGCCGACGTAGGCGTTCAGGTCTCACGGGTCACCTTGGTGCCCCGCCGTCAGAAGGCGTGCCAGCGGACTTCCGGGTCGCCGTCGCGCAGGGAGGCCACCCGGCGGCGGAATTCGGCCAGGGCCTTCGGGTTCGCCGGGGCGTGCTGGGCGACCCAGGCGCAGCTGGCCGTCTCGCGGGCGCCGCGCAGGACCGCGCAGCCGTCCCAGCCGCGCACGTCCCAGCCGTACGCCCGGGTGAACGCCTCGTACGCCGCGGCGGGCAGCCCGTAGCGGTCGCGCGAGAGGGCCATCACCACCAGGTCGTGCTCGCGCAGGTCGCACGAGACGGTCTCCAGGTCGACCAGGACCGGTCCGTCCGGGCCCACGTGGACGTTGCGGGGGAGGGCGTCGCCGTGGATCGCGCCCGGGGCGAGGTGCGGGGTGAGGCCGGCGACCTCACCGGCGTAGGCGTCGCGCCGGGCCCGCAGGTAGGCGGCGTCCGCCGGGTCGACGGCCCCGCCGGCCAGCCGCAGCCAGCGCTCGACCCCGCCCAGCAGGTCCCGCGCCGGGAGGGTGAACGGTGGGGCGGGCAGGGCGTGGAGGTGCCGCAGCAGCGCCGCCAGGTCCTCCGGGCCCGCCGGGCGGACGGCGTCCGGGAGCCGGTGCCACACGGTCAGCGGGTGCCCGTCCACCAGCCGGGCCGCCGGCTCGGCGGCGCGGACGGCGCGTACCCCGGCGTCCGCGAGCCAGGCCGCCACCGCGAGTTCCCGCTCGGCGCGCTCCAGCAGCGCCGCCTCCCGGCCCACCTTGACCACCAGGTCGCCGGCCGCGAAGACGGCGTTCTCGCCGAGGGCCAGCAGCTCGGCCGGCTCCCCGCCGCCCAGACCCGCCGCCGTCAGTACGTCCCTGGCCCGCGCCTCGTCCATGCCGTGTCTCCGCCGCCCGTCCGGATCTTCGTGAATCCGCCAAGTCTCGCATCCCGGTGCGCCGCGGAATCGCGTTGCGCGGACCCCGCCGTGCACACGTTCGTCGGCGTCGTCAGTGGTCCGCCCTATCGTTCGGTCATGACCACCAAGAAATTCGCCGCGCTGCTGCGGGGCATCAACGTCGGCGGGGCCAGGAAGGTCCCGATGGCCGAGCTGCGCCAGGTCCTGGAGGGCCTCGGGCACGGGGACGTCCAGACCTACCTGCAGAGCGGCAACGCCGTCTTCAGCACGGCGCGGACCGACCCCGGCCCCACGGACCTCGCCCGGGAGCTGGAGGCCGCCATCGAGGCCCGCTTCGGGTTCGCGGTGCCCTGCCTCGTCGTGGACGGCACCTACCTGCGCGCGGTCGCCGACGATGGACCTCGCCCACCTTCACCTGGAACACCCGGAATTCGTCCAGCTCCAGGATCTCGGCCAGCACCAGGTTCTGCGTCAGCAGGAACGCCTTCGCCTTCAGGGTGCCCTTCTCCGAGTAGACGAGCACCTTCCAGAACTCGCGCGGCAGCCGCGCACCCCGGAAGAGCCGGTCGTCGTCGTGGAACACCGGACCGCCGAACACGCTGATCCGCAGTCCCTCGACCTCGACCTCCTCGAAGAGGGCGTTCTCCAGCTCGCCCCAGATGCCGGCCTTCGCGCTCTGGTTGAAGTCGTCCATCTGCGGGGTGATGTTGGTGTAGAAGAACGAGTCCGTGTTGGCCCGGTCCGCCTCGGGCAGCGGGCCCCAGATCAGGTCGGCGCGGCGCGCGATGTGACCCCGGTCGAGCCGGTTGCCCTTGTACATCTCATTGCCGACCTGGGCGTCCGCCGGCAGCCGCGGGTCCTTCTTGAACTCGATCCCGCTGCGGTCGATCTTCTTGATGGCGCCGCCGTCGATGTTCCAGGCCACCCAGAACGCGAACCGCCGCGTCCCGCTCAGGGCCAGCGAGAAGTGGGTGTACGGGATGACCTCCGTCCCGTCGAGCCGCACCGCGTCCCCCTTGAGCGAAGGGCTCAGCCGCGGGGTCGCCACCGCCACCGCGAGGAAGCCCGGGTCGTACCCGGTCACCGCCTCCAGCGACTCGGGGGCCGGCGCCTGGAGGGTGATCTTCAGCTCCTCGAAGACCGCCCGGGGGAAGCAGGCCAGCGCCCGCTCCTCCGGGTCGACGTCGCTCTCGCCACCGAAGTGCAGCCCGGCCAGCACCTCGCTCGGCCGGCCGCCCCGCGTCTTGAACAGCCACGCCGCACCCGAGTCGCCGGGCGCGCTGATCTCCCCGTCGTCCGCCGGCTTGTTGGGATCCGGGCCTATCTCGAAGCACTCGATCTCCCGCGTTCCGACCGGCGGCCCGTAGTCGATGCTGACCCGGGCGAAGGGACGGCTCACCACGCCGTGCGTGACACCGGTCGTACGGCCGCTCTTGACGACCTTGTCGTCGATCTGCGGCTCGCCCAGCTGCGTCGGCGTGACGCCGAGGTCGAGGACGGACGTGTCGAACTCGCGGTCCGTGATGCTGGAGACGGCGCAGTCCCCGGCCAGCCCGAGGTGGGAACGCTTGAGGGTGCCCAGCCGGTTCAGGGCGGTGCGGCTGTCGTCGGCCTTGCCCGGCTGTACGACGTCGTCGCCCAGCTCTCCCTTGCGGCCGTTCAGGACGTGCCAGTTGCTCAGCAGACAGCTCGAACCGTCGTTCTTGTCGAAGACGACACAGCCGATGGTGCCGGCGGACACCTTGACGTTGCCGACGCTGACACCGGGACGGACCGGGTCGACCCGCTTCTGCCGGTCCGGCGTCTCCGCCTCGGCGACCAGCAGGAAATGCGGCTTGTAGCTGCGCTGGACCACATCGGTCGGCACCTTCACGCCGCCGCCTATGTCGATGAGCGCGGGGATCGGGGTGCTCATCAATCCGTCCACGCCCTCCGGCCGGACCTTCTTGTCGACCGTGAACTGCAGGGCCAGTTCCTTGCCGCGCTTGCCCTTCGTCTCCTTGTAGCCGATGCCGATCGACGAGACGTTCGGGTCGGCGAGATAGCCCGACCCCTGGGCGCGGATGAACTGTTTGAGCGAGTCGATGAGCTTGTCCTGGCCGCCCGCGGAGGCGGCGGCCGGGGATGTGGCGGCACTGCGCTTCTTGGCAGCCATCGAGGGCTCCCTTCGGGCAAAAGAGGTTCTCGCGTGAGAAGCCCGCCCGTGGATGCCGCCCCCGCGGTCGCCCCGTCGACGCGAGCAGGCTGGGGCTCCCCGCTCCGTGCGTGTGTTTCCAGCCTACGAGCGAACCCGCGCCGCTGCCTCCGGGGCCGGGAGTGGTGGACGGCTGAACCATCCGCCCGCCGAAGTAGGACTCCGCCACGGCCCGACGGCGACCCGGGGGCGCGGATGTGCCAGGCTCAGGCCATGCGTTACATCATCATCGGCGCCGGAGCGATCGGCGCGACCATCGGCGGGCGGCTCGCGGAATCGGGCCGGGAGGTCGTGCTCGTCGCGCGCGGCGCTCACGCGGAGGCCCTGCGCGCGGACGGGCTGCGGCTCACGACGGTGTCCGGGGAACGGGTGCACCGGCTGCCGGTCGTCACCGCCCCGGCCGAGCTGGGCGAACTGCGCCCGGACGACGTGCTGCTGCTGGCCGTGAAGACCCAGGACGCGATCGCCGCGCTCGACGCGTGGGGCGACGCGGAGGTCGCGGGCGGCGGAACGGCCGCGCAGCGGCTGCCGGTGCTGTGCGCGCAGAACGGGGTGGAGAGCGAACGGCTCGCCCTGCGGCGCTTCGCGCGGGTGTACGGGGTGTGCGTCTGGCTGCCGTCCACGTTCCTGGAACCGGGCGTGGTCTCGGCGCTGTGCGCTCCGCTGACGGGGATCCTGCACCTGGGCCGGGCCGCCGGCGGCAGCGACGCGACGGCCCGGCGGATCGCCGCCGACCTGGAGGGGGCCGGGTTCGAGGCGCCGGTCGTCGAGGACGTGATGCGGTGGAAGTACGCGAAGCTGCTGGGCAACCTCGGCAACGCGATCCAGGCGACGACCGGCCCGGAACCGGACCCGGCGAAGGGCGCGCTGCTGCTCCGCGCGGTCCGCGAGGCGAAGGCCGCCTTCGACGCCGCCGGCATCGGGTACGTCCCGGAGGCGGAAGCGGCCGCCGCGCGCGACGGCAAGGTCGAGCAGCCCGCCGGGGTCCGGGGCGGCTCGTCCTGGCAGTCGCTGCGGCGGGGCACGGGCTCGATCGAGGCGGACTACCTCAACGGTGAGATCGCCCTGCTGGGCCGGCTGCACGGGGTGGCGACCCCGGTGAACGACACGCTGCGCCACGCGGCGAACATCTTCGCCCGCGAGGGCCTCCCGCCGGGCGCGATGTCGGTCAAGGACCTGACGGCCCTGGCCGACGAAGCCACCGCCCGCGCGTAGCCGGCCCCGTCGCGGTGGCCGGCCCCCGCGCGCAGCTGACGCCGCGACGGAGCCAGCCCCGCGCGCAGCCGGACCCCGAGTGGAGCCGGCCCGCGTACGAACGGGCGGCGGCCCCGCGGTGTCAGGCCGTCAGGGCCGGGGTGTGCGCACGGGGGGCGGCGGCCGCGTCGAAGCGGCGCAGCAGCAGCCGGGCCAGCTCCGGGGCCGCGCCCAGGACATCGGCCACGACGTCCGCGCCGCCGGCCGCCGCGCCGTCCGCGATACGGTCCGGCAGCCGCCCGGGGGCGATGACGTACGGGGCCACGGCGATCCGGCGGACCCCCTCGGCGCGCAGCGCCCGTACGGCTTCCTCCGTACGGGGAAGGGCGGCGGAGGCGAACGCGGGCCGCACGGCGCACCAACCGGTGTGCCGCCACTCCCGCGCGATTTCAGCGATCACCGCGATCGCCTCCGGGTCGGTGGAAC
This sequence comes from Streptomyces goshikiensis, assembly GCF_014650555.1. Classification (GTDB taxonomy): domain Bacteria; phylum Actinomycetota; class Actinomycetes; order Streptomycetales; family Streptomycetaceae; genus Streptomyces; species Streptomyces goshikiensis. Next base: position 358,913 of record NZ_BMVE01000002.1, read on the forward strand.
CGGCGGACGCGAGCACCACACCGGTGGTGGCGCGGTCCGCCGGGCCGAGGCCGGCTTCGGACAGCCGGCGCTCCAGGGCCGAGACGAGCAGCGGGGACGGCCCGAGGACCTCCGCCACCCGCACCGCGAGGCCCGGGAGCCGGACGGTCGACTCGGACAGCGCCGCCGGGACGTCGGCCTTCGCGTGGAAGGCCCGGGTCAGCAGCAGCGGCTGGGCGACGACCTCGCGGACGCCGTCGGCGTACAGGGCGGCCAGCACCCGGTCCACGCGCGGGGCGTTGAAGTCCAGGTACGCCGTCTCCACCCGCAGTCCGGGCCGCAGCGCCCGCACCCGCCGGGTGAGGGCGTGCACGGTTGCCGCGTGCCGCGGGTCGCGGCTGCCGTGGGCGATGACCAGCAGTGCGGGGGACACCCGGATCAGCTCTTCACCAGCAGGCCGCGGCTGCGCAGCACCCACCGCTCGACCGGGCTGAAGATCAGCAGGTCGATCGCGATGCCGACGACCAGGATCAGGATGATCGCGAGGAAGACGCCCGGCAGGTCGATGTTGTTGCGGCCGTTCTCCAGCAGCTGGCCCAGGCCCAGGCCCAGGTCCGGCGAGGACGCGATGATCTCCGCCGCCATCAGGGAGCGCCAGGAGAAGGCCCAGCCCTGCTTCAGGCCGGCCAGGTACCCGGGCAGCGCGGCGGGCATCACCACGTGCCGGGCGCCGCGCAGCCCGGTGGCGCCCAGGGTGCGGCCGGCCCGCAGGAACAGCGGGGGCACCTGGTCGATGCCGGAGACGAGGCCGTTGGCGATCGACGGCACCGCACCGAGCAGGATCACCGTGTACATCATGGCGTCGTTGAGGCCGAACCAGAGCACCGCCGGCGGCACCCAGGCGACCGAGGGGAGCGATTGCAGGCCCTGGAGGATCGGGCCGATGGCGGCGCGGACGAACTTCACCCGGGCGACGAGCAGACCGAGCGGCGTGCCGATGGCCAGGGCGAGCAGGAAGCCGAGCAGACCGCGCGAGACGCTGGTCCAGATGACCTCCAGCAGGGTGCCGCCCAGCCACATGTCGGCGAGGCTGTCCCAGACCGCGGACAGGGCGGGCAGCTTCGTCTCGTCGGTGACCTTCGCCGCGACGAGGAGCTGCCACACCAGCAGCACCAGGCCGACGGCGAGGAACGGCGGGAGGACCTTCTTGACGAGGACCTCGCGGACCGGGGTGCGGTGGGTCTGGACCGCGTCGAGCGCGTCGAGGCCCGCCTCCAGGCCCGCCAGGTCGTCGCGCGCGGTCGTGGCGGACCCGGCCTTCGTGGTGGTGTCAGTGCTGGCCATGGCGGCGGATCTCCCCACGCAGGTGTTCAGTGATCTCAAGGGACAGCTCCGCGACGTCCGCGTCCTCGATGCGGCGCGGCTGCGGGATGTCCACGGTCCACTCCTTCGCGACGCGGCCGGGCCGTGAGGAGAGCAGGACCACGCGCTGGGCGAGGCGCACGGCCTCGCGCACGTTGTGCGTGACGAAGAGGACGGACAGCCCCGTCTCCGCCCAGATCCGGGTGAGTTCGCCGTGCAGGACGTCCCGGGTGATGGCGTCGAGGGCCGCGAACGGCTCGTCCATCAGCAGGAGCCGGCTGTCCTGGGCGAGCGCCCGGGCCAGGGCCACGCGCTGGCGCATGCCGCCGGACAGCTCGTGCACGCGCTTGCCGTACGCGCCGCCGAGCCGGACCAGCTCCAGCAGCCGCTCGGCCTCCGGCTTGCGGTCGGCCTTGGCCACCCCGCGCAGCCGCAGGGCGAGTTCGATGTTCTTGCCCGCGGTGAGCCACGGGAACAGGGCGTGCTCCTGGAACATCAGCGCCGGACGGCCGCCGGGGGTCTCGACGGACCCCGCGGACGGCTTGTCCAGACCCGCGACCAGGTTCAGCAGCGTGGACTTCCCACACCCCGAGGCGCCCAGGATGGTGACGAACTCGCCGGGAGCGACATCGAGGCTGATGTCGTCCAGGACGAGCTGCGATCCGGCCGGGCCGGAGAAGGACTTCGAGACGTGCCCGATGCGGGCGGCGTGCGTGCGCTCCGCGACGGAGCCCTCGGCAGCCTTGGCAAGCGTGGTGGCCATGGTCGTCACCTCCTGGGTCTGCGGGGTTGCGGGATTACTTGGCGCCGAGCCCGGCGTCGGAGACCTCGGGCTTGCCCGCGGCCTTGAGCACCTTGTTGAGGAGCTTCAGGTCGTAGATGCCGTCCAGTTCGGGCTGTGCGATGAGCTTGGCCTTGACCGCCCACTCGGACTCGGTCTTCAGCGTGGTGGCCAGCGGGTCGTCGGTGACGAGGATGGACTTCCACGCCGGGTCGATGATCTTGGCGTCGAGGGGCTTGCCGCTGTCGGCCGCCAGCTTGGCGTTCGCGGAGGCCTTCGCCTTGTCCGGGTTGGCGTTGATCCACTCGTTGGTCTTCACCGTGCCCGTCAGCACGGCCTCGACCACGTCCGGGTGCTCCTTCAGGAACTTCTGCGACACGATGACGTTCGTGATCACGAACTTCTTGTCGGGCCACAGGTCGGTCTCGTCGAGGAGGACGGAACCGCCCTCGGAGACGAGCTTGGAGGCCGTGGGCTCCGGCACCCAGGCGCCGTCGATCGAACCCTGCTTGAAGGCGTCCGGGGTGACCTTGTTGTCCGTGCGGACGACGGAGACGTCACCCTTGCCGGACTCCGGGTCGACCGACCAGCCCTTCTCGGAGATCCAGTTGAGGAAGGCGACGTCCTGCGTGTTCCCCTTCTGCGGGGTGGCGATCTTCTTGCCCTTGAGGTCGTCCAGGGTCTTGATCTTGTCCGGGTTCACGACCAGCTTGACGCCGCCCGAGGCGGAGCCGGAGATGATGCGCAGGTTGGAGCCCTTGGACTTCACGTAGCCGTTGATCGACGGCGAGGGGCCGATGAAGCCGATGTCGAGAGAGCCGCCGTTGAGGGCCTCGATCTCGGACGGGCCGGCGTTGAAGGACTGCGGCTTGATCTTGGTGCCGGCCAGTTCCTTCTCGATCAGGCCCTCCTGGAGGCCGACCAGGGCCGTCGCGTGCGTCAGGTTCGGGAAGTACCCGATCCGGACCTCGCCGGCGGAGAGCTTCTTGCCGTCGGCCGCCGGGGCGGCGGACGCCTTCGCGTCGTCCTTCTTCGCGGCGTCGGAACCGTAGCCGCAAGAGGCGAGCGCGCCGATCAGCAGGGGCAGGGCGGCCGCGGCGACCACGCTGCGGCGGAGGGTGTTACGGGTGGGACGGATGGCAGGCACGGGAGGACTTCCTCTCGGGGCGTGGTCTCACGACACACGTCTTCGTCTGTGGAGCGGGGGCGGGTACGGCTCGTGGGGGGTGAGGGCGCGCATGCGGTGCGCGTACGTCAGTGCGCACATCGGGCAACCCCGCCCTGGCCGCTGCCGAGGCGGCCGCTGCCCACACGGCCGCCCTCCTTCGCGAAGGTGGAGTAGATGTCGGCGGGCATGGGTCAGAAGTCCCACCCTTCTTCGTCGGCCTGGACGGTGGTCCGGGCCTGGGAGGCGAAGGACTCGCCCGCCATGCCCGCCGCCAGGGTGGTGCCGTCGGCCGGGTCGATCAGCAGGAAGGACCCGGTGCGGCGCGAGTCGGCGTACGCGTCGAGCGCCAGCGGCTCGGCGGTACGGACGACCACGCGGCCGATGTCGTTGGCCACCAGCTGTCCCGGGTCCGGGTGCTGGGACAGGTCGTCGAGGGTCAGCCGCGAGGGGATCTCCTTGACGATCGCCTTGACCGTGCGCGTCGTGTGCTTGAGCAGCACCCGGGCGCCGACGGCCAGCGGCTGGTCCGCCACGTGGCAGACCGTCGCGACGACGTCCTGCGTGGTGGCCGGCGGGTTCGAGGACGGGGCGATCAGGTCACCGCGCGAGATGTCGATGTCGTCCGCCAGGCGCAGCGTCACCGACTGCGGGGCCCAGGCGATGTCGACGCCCTCGCCGAGCGCGTCGATCCCCTCGATCACCGAGGTACGGCCCGAGGGCAGTACGGTCACGGCCTCGCCGACGCGCAGCACGCCGGAGGCGATCTGGCCCGCGTAGCCGCGGTAGTCGGGGTGCTCGGCGGTCTGCGGGCGGATCACGTACTGCACCGGGAAGCGCGCCGGGCAGGCCGTCAGGTCGTGGCTGACCGGGACGGTCTCCAGGTGCTCCAGCACGGTCGGGCCGCCGTACCAGTCCATGTGCGCGGACGGCTCCACCACGTTGTCCCCGGCCAGCGCCGAGATCGGGATCGCGGTGATCTCCGGGACGCCCAGGTCCGATGCGTACGCGGTGAACTCCTCGGCGATCGCCGCGAAGACCTTCTCTTCGTAGCCCACCAGGTCCATCTTGTTGACGGCCAGGACCACGTGCGGCACCCGCAGCAGGGCGGCGACCGCCGCGTGCCGGCGGGTCTGCTCGATCACGCCGTTGCGGGCGTCGACCAGCACCACGGCCAGATCGGCGGTGGAGGCGCCGGTGACCATGTTCCGGGTGTACTGCACGTGCCCCGGGGTGTCCGCGAGGATGAACCGGCGGCGCGCGGTGGCGAAGTAGCGGTACGCGACGTCGATGGTGATGCCCTGCTCCCGCTCGGCCCGCAGGCCGTCGGTCAGCAGCGCGAGGTCGGGGGCGTCCTGGCCGCGCTGGGCGGAGACGGCCTCGACGGCCTCCAGCTGGTCGGTCAGGACCGACTTGGAGTCGTGCAGCAGGCGCCCCACCAGGGTGGACTTGCCGTCATCGACGGAACCGGCGGTCGCGAAGCGCAGCAGTGTGGTCACTGAGGGGTCGACGAAGCCGGCGACCTGATCGGTGGTGGATGTCATGGCTAGAAGTACCCCTCGCGCTTGCGGTCTTCCATCGCGGCCTCGGACATCTTGTCGTCGGCGCGGGTCGCACCCCGCTCGGTGAGCCGGGAGGCGGCGATCTCGGTGATCACGGCGTCCAGCGTGGTGGCGTCGGAGTCGACGGCGCCGGTGCAGGACATGTCACCGACGGTGCGGTAGCGGATGAGGCGCGTCTGGGTCGCCTCGCCCTCCTTGGGGCCGCCCCACTCGCCGGCCGTCAGCCACATGCCGCTGCGCTGGAAGACCTCGCGCTCGTGGGCGAAGTAGATCTCCGGCAGTTCGATGCCCTCGCGGGCGATGTACTGCCACACGTCCAGCTCGGTCCAGTTGGAGAGCGGGAAGACGCGTACGTGCTCGCCGGGCGCGTGGCGGCCGTTGTAGAGCTGCCACAGCTCGGGGCGCTGGCGGCGCGGGTCCCACTGGGAGAACTCGTCGCGCAGGGAGAAGACGCGCTCCTTGGCGCGGGCCTTCTCCTCGTCGCGGCGGCCGCCGCCGAAGACGGCGTCGAACTTCAGCTCCTGGATCGCCTCGGTGAGCGGGACGGTCTGGAGCGGGTTGCGGACGCCGTCCGGACGCTCGCGGAGCTTGCCGGCGTCGATGTACTCCTGGACGGAGGCCACGTGCAGGCGCAGGCCGTGCTTCGCGACGGCCCGGTCGCGGTAGCCGAGGACCTCGGGGAAGTTGTGCCCGGTGTCGACGTGCAGCAGCGCGAAGGGCACCGGGGCCGGCGCGAACGCCTTCAGCGCCAGGTGCAGCATGACGATGGAGTCCTTGCCGCCCGAGAACAGGATCACCGGCTTCTCGAACTCGCCCGCCACCTCGCGGAAGATGTGCACGGCCTCCGATTCGAGGGCGTCGAGGTGCGACAGCGCGTACGGCGCGTCCGTCCCCTCGTGGACGTGTGCGACGGTGGCGGTCATGCCAGGCCCCTCTCGGTGAGCAGCGCGTGCAGGGCCGAAGCCGACTCCCGCACGGTCTGCGTGTGCGACTCGATCCGCAGGTCCGGGGAGCCCGGAGCCTCGTACGGGTCGTCGACGCCGGTCAGGCCGGAGATCTCGCCGGCCGCCTGCTTCGCGTACAGGCCCTTCACATCGCGCTCCGAGCACACCTCGACCGGGGTGGCCACGTGGACCTCCAGGTACGCGGTGCCCTCGGCGGCGTGCCGCTTGCGGACGGCCTCGCGGCTGTCCGCGAACGGCGCGATCACCGGCACCAGCGCCTTGACCCCGTTGCTCGCGAGGAGTTCGGCGACGAAACCGATCCGCTGCACGTTGGTGTGCCGGTCCTCCCGGCTGAAGCCCAGCCCGGCGGAGAGGAACTCGCGGATCTCGTCGCCGTCGAGGACCTCCACGCGGTGGCCCTCGTCGCGCAGCCGCTCGGCCAGCGCGTAGGCGATGGTGGTCTTGCCCGCGCTCGGCAGCCCGGTCAGCCACACGGTGGCGCCCTGGTCGCTCACGCTCATCTGCTTCTTCTCCGTCGGTTCCGTGTGGTGGGTCATCAGCCGTGCAGTCCGCACTCGGTCTTGCCCAGCCCGGCCCAGCGGCCCGCCCGGGCGTCCTCGCCCGGCGCCACGCGGCGGGTGCAGGGCGCACAGCCGACGGAGGCGTACCCGTCCGTCAGCAGCGGGTTGGTGAGCACGCCGTGCTCGGCGACGTACGCGTCCACGTCGTCCTGGGTCCAGCGGGCGATCGGCGAGACCTTGACCTTCCGGCGCTTCTCGTCCCAGCCGACCACCGGGGTGTTCGCCCGGGTCGGGGACTCGTCGCGGCGCAGGCCCGTCGCCCACGCCCGGTACCCGGCCAGGCCCTCTTCGAGGGGCTTGACCTTGCGCAGCGCGCAGCACAGGTCGGGGTCGCGGTCGTGCAGCCTCGGGCCGTACTCGGCGTCCTGCTCGGCGACGCTCTGGCGCGGGGTGAGGGTGATGACGTTGACGTCCATCACGGCCTCGACCGCGTCCCGGGTGCCGATGGTCTCCTCGAAGTGGTAGCCGGTGTCGAGGAACACCACGTCCACGCCGGGGAAGACCCGGGACGCCAGGTGGGCGACCACCGCGTCCTCCATCGAGGAGGTCACGCAGAACTCCTTGCCGAAGGTCTCGGCCGCCCAGGCGAGGACCTCCGTAGCGGAGGCGTCCTCCAGGTCCCGGCCCGCCCGCTCGGCCAGTTCCCTCAGCCCCCGGTCCTCCTGAACCGTCGTCATATCTCCTCCCCTCCCGCGGCGGTGGGCCGAACGCCCCGGGACAGCAGCCCGAGGTACTTCAGCTGGAACGCCCGGTTGCAGGCCCGGCACTCCCAGGCGCCGTGCCCCGTCTCGTTCGGGAACAGGTCCTCGTCGCCGCAGTACGGGCAGTAGAACGGGGCCGCGCGCTCGCTCACGACAGGTCCTCGTCCTTCGCACGGGTCACCCACGCGGCGAAGCGCTCGCCGTCCTCGCGCTGCTCCTGGAAGCGCGTGACGACCCGCTCGACGTAGTCGGGCAGACCGGCCGAGGTGACCTTGAGGCCGCGGACCTTGCGGCCGAACCCGGCCTCCAGACCGAGCGCGCCGCCCAGGTGGACCTGGTAGCCCTCCACCTGGTTGCCGTCGTCGTCCAGGACCAGCTGCCCCTTGAGACCGATGTCCGCCACCTGGATGCGGGCGCAGGCGTTCGGGCAGCCGTTGATGTTGATGGTGAGCGGCTCGGCGAACTCCGGCAGGCGGCGCTCCAGTTCGTCGATCAGCGAGGCGCCGCGCGCCTTCGTCTCGACGATGGCCAGCTTGCAGAACTCGATGCCGGTGCAGGCCATCGTGCCGCGGCGGAACGGGGACGGCTTGACCCGCAGGTCCAGCGCCTCCAGGGCCGCGACGACGGATTCGACCCGGTCGGCCTCGATGTCGAGGACGATCATCTTCTGCTCGGCGGTGGTGCGCAGCCGGCCGGAGCCGTGCCGGGCGGCCACGTCCGCGATCTTGGTGAGGGTGGCGCCGTCGACGCGGCCGACGCGGGGCGCGAAGCCGACGTAGAAGCGGCCGTCCCGCTGCCGGTGGACCCCGACGTGGTCGCGCCACTGGCCGGAGGGCTGCGCGGGCGCGGGGCCGTCGGTCAGCTTCCGCTCCAGGTACTCGTCCTCCAGGACCTGGCGGAACTTGGCCGGGCCCCAGTCGGCGACGAGGAACTTCAGGCGGGCGCGGTTGCGCAGCCGGCGGTAGCCGTAGTCGCGGAAGATCGAGATGACGCCCTCGTAGACGTCCGGGACCTCGTCGAGCGAGACCCAAGTGCCCAGGCGCACGCCGAGCTTGGGGTTGGTGGAGAGACCTCCGCCGACCCAGACGTCGAAGCCGGGGCCGTGCTCGGGGTGCTCCACGCCGACGAAGGCGATGTCGTTGATCTCGTGCGCCACGTCGAGCAGCGGCGAGCCGGAGACCGCGGACTTGAACTTGCGGGGCAGGTTGGAGAAGTCCTTGTTGCCGACGATGCGGCGGTAGATCTCCTCGATGGCGGGAGTGCCGTCGATGATCTCGTCCTGGGCGATGCCGGCGACCGGCGAGCCGAGGATGACGCGGGGCGTGTCACCGCAGGCCTCGGTCGTGGACAGGCCGACGGCCTCCAGGCGGCGCCAGATCTCGGGGACGTCCTCGATCCGGATCCAGTGGTACTGCACGTTCTGGCGGTCGGTGAGGTCCGCCGTGCCGCGCGCGAACTCCTCGGAGATCTCGCCGATGACGCGCAGCTGCTCGGTCGTCAGCCGGCCGCCGTCGATGCGGACGCGCAGCATGAAGTACTTGTCGTCCAGCTCCTCCGGCTCCAGGATCGCGGTCTTGCCGCCGTCGATCCCGGGCTTGCGCTGGGTGTAGAGGCCCCACCAGCGCATGCGGCCGCGCAGGTCGTTGGGGTCGATCGAGTCGAAGCCCGCCTTGGAGTAGATCGTCTCAATGCGTGTCCGCACGTTGAGACCGTCGTCGTCCTTCTTGAACTGCTCGTTGCCGTTGAGGGGGGTGTGGTGTCCGACGGCCCACTGACCCTCACCGCGGTGACGGCCGGTCTTACGGCGCGCGGCAGCGGCTGCGGGCGCGGCTGCGGCGGGCGATTCGGGAGTGGCGGCCATGGCGGTACGTCCTTCTTCGGCGGCTCGGGGCGGGGCGGGGGGAGCGGCGGCGAGTGCCCCCGTGAGTGGTCCCGCCGCTGAGCAGGTGCGGCGGATCGCCGCCCGATGCCGGTGTTTCCGGTGTTCAGGGCGGTCTTCGGCCTTCAGGGGGCATGCGGGTACTGCGGAGACCGACGCGTCCGCGGCAGCGGGGACGACGGCGGTGTGCGGCGGTGGCTGGTTCCGTCAGCTCGCCGGACAGATGGCGCTGGACATGCGGCCGAGGTCGACGTGCCGCCGACTCACCAAGGCAATTCCAGCTCCAGTCATGGCGGAAGCGTGTCATGTGCCGATTGGAGGAGTCCACTACTGTCCATGATGCGGACGTACTCGTCTCGTATCGCGGGACAGCGTGACGGGGGTCACTCGGTGAAGCGGCACAATCCGGCCGCCCGAGGCCCGTTCACGCTACCCGGTGCGGCGTTGCGGGGAGGCGGAGGTTGAGGCGGAGGCGGTTCCACTCCCCGGGGCGACCGGGTCGACCGGGCGGAACGGTGCCGAGCCGGTGATCCCCTCGGCCCGGGGGCCGTCCCTGCGCAGCCGCTCCAGTACGTCGTCGTCCGGCGGGTGGGAGGGCTCGGGAGCTCCCGACACGAGGGCGGGCGGACGGGCCTTGGGGACGCCCGGGATCACCCCGGTCGTGTATTCGAGCGGAAGCTTCGGCTCCGCCACCCGCACGACCGCCCGCCACGTGCCGTGCGGCCAGTCCAGCTCGGCCAGGGCCACCGGCCAGTCCGCCCTGTCCTTGCCCCGCAGGACCATCGCGAACAGCCGGGAGTCCCGGGCCAGCCCGCTGAACGTCCCCTCGAAGGTCACGGCGATCCCGGAGGGAGGGGAGGCGGGATCGGTGTCCTGCCGGGTGGACCGCGTGACCACCACGGCCTCGGAGCGCACGTCGGCCGGGCCGGTGGGAGGCGGCGCGATCGGCGGCTGCGGGTCCCGCGAGATGAAGGCCACGACGATGCCCGCGACGGCCGCCACCAGGGCCGCGAGGAGGCCCTGCCAGCGGTACGAGCTCGACAGCCACCGGGTCACGCGCCGGGAGGAGGAGTCCGGGGTCCCGGGCGCCGGGCCGCCGGGCGGATCGCCCCGGCCGTCCGGATCGCCCCGGCCGTCCGGGTCAGGGGTGCCGGCCGGGCCCGTGGGGGGTGTGGTGCTCATACGCCTCGCCTCGCTCGACGGACGTCCAGCATGCGGACTCCGGGCCCGCCCCGTCCCGCAGCCACGCCGCACGCGCACCACCGGCCGCCGGCGCGGCCGGCCGTGCGCGCCGCCTCACGCCCCCGGCCAGGGGCCCGGGGTCGGGGCGTCCTCCTTCTGTTCCGTCTCCGTCCGGAAGACCTTGAAGCCGCGCCGCAGGTAGTTGTCCATCGCCGTCGGACCGTCCTGGCTGCACGTGTGGAGCCAGACCCGGCGGGTCGGCTCCAGCTCCGGCCAGCGGGACGCCAGGTCCCACGCCCGGGCGACCCCCGCCGTCAGCAGGTGGCCCCCGATGCGGCGGCCGCGGAAGTCCGGGAGGAGGCCGAAGTACATGATCTCCACCACGCCGTCCGGCTGCGGGTCGAGTTCCACGTAGCCCGCCGGGGTGCCGCGGTCGTAGGCGACCCACGTCTCCACGCCCGGCCGCCCCAGCGTCTCCACCCACTGCGCGCGGGTCAGCGCCAGCCGGTCCGTCCAGTGGATGTCCCCGCCCACCGAGGCGTACAGGAAGCGGCTGAACTCGGGCGAGGGGACCTCCGCCCGGGCGATGTGGATCTCCGGCCCCGGCACGGCGGCCGGGACCAGGTCCCGCGCGGAGGTCATTTCCAGGGACCAGGTGGTCAGGGTGATGGCGCTCATGCAGGTCAGGGAATCACGTCCGGTCCGGTCCGGCCCAGGCGGGCCCTGATCACCGCCGGCGCCGTGGAGTGCGGCAGTAGCCCGGCCGGGTCCCGCGGGCGGATCACCTCCACCTCCACGTCCTCCGCGAAGCGGTACGGGCGGTGGGTCAGCACCCCGGCGAGGTGGCGCCGGACCCGGGACAGCTCCGCCCGGACCGTCACCGTACGGGTGGGGTCCCCGAACAGCTCCGCCGCCAGTTCCGCCGCCGAGCGCCCGCGCGGTGACTCCGCCAGCAGGAACAACAGCTCCGCGTGGCGCGGGCTCAGCTCCTGCGACCAGTTGCCCGCGGCCCCGTACACCGTCACCGCCCAGGACCGGGGCCGGCTGAAGTCCAGGACGACGCGGCCCGCCGGCGCGTCCGTACGGGACTCCGCGACCCGCAGCAGCCAGCCGCCGGGCAGCGCCTCCACCCCGCAGTCCCCGAGCTGCGGCACCCACGCCCGGCCCGGGCCGAACCGCTTCGGCAGCGGGTAGCGCTCCTGCGGCGCCAGCCCCGTCACCGCCGCCGTCCAGCCGAGCCCGTCCACCGCCAGGGCCCGCCCCGGCAGCCGGGCCAGCAGCGGGGCCGCCACCGCCCGCAGCCGCTCCAGCGACTCCAGGTGCCGCACCCGCAGCTCCCGCTCCGCGAGCCGGGCCACCGAGCTCACCCACGCCAGCGTCGCCGGGTGCATCGTGGCCAGCGGCCCGCTGACGTCCACCACCCCCAGCAGCCGGCCGTCGCGCGGGTCCCGCAGCGGGGCCCCTGCGCAGGTCCAGTCGTGGTGGCTGGAGACGAAGTGCTCCGCCGAGAACACCTGTACCGGCCGCCGCGCCACCAGGGCGGTCCCCACCCCGTTGGTGCCGACCACCGCCTCGTTCCAGTCGGCGCCCACCCCGAAACCCAGCCGGTCCGCCTTGCGCAGGATCGAGGCGTGCCCCTCCCGCCACAGCAGCCGCCCGTCCGCGTCGGCGACGACCATGATGTGCAGGGCCCCGTCCAGCGCGGGCAGCAGCCCCTCGCGCAACACCGGCAGCACTTCCCGCAGCGGCGAGAGGCGCCTGCGCTCCTCCGTCTCGGCGGCGGACAGCATCCGCGAGCGCGCGTCCCGGTCCGGATGCACCCCGCCGGCCAGCATCCGGCGCCAGGACTCCGCGATCTCCGGGCGCGGGGCGGCCGGGGGGCGGTTCCCGGCCAGCGCGGCGGCCCGCACCCCCTTGAGCAGACGCGCGGCCTCCCGCGCGTCCATGGCCGAGATGCGCGCCACGTCGATCCCGCCGACCGCGGTGTCGCCCACCGGAGCCTCCCCGTGTGAAACGCTCCCCCGGCCCGCGCGGCGGGGGTCCCGACTCGAAGGGTTGCAACGGTACGCAACTCTCGCGGGCCCCCGCGCACCCGACCGACACTGTCCGGACGTCGTGAGCGGCGTGACGGCTCCTTCCTCGGGGCCGGGCGGATCAGGGGTGGTGCCGAGTCGGCGCGGCGCCGCCCCGATCCCCGGTGAACGGGCACGGATCCCGGCCGGAGCGGTTTGGGGACCACTCCTCGGCCCGCGATCCGCGCCCGTCAGCCCGCACTCCGTGCGCGTCAGCCCGCGATCCGCGCCCGTTCCACCACCGCACCCAGGTCCAGGCTGTGCGGCAGCGTCCCGAACGCCGAACCCCAGTCGTGGCCCAGCCGGGACGCGCAGAACGCGTCCGCGACCTCCGGCGGCGCCCAGCGGACCAGCAGCGATCCCTGGAGCACCAGGGCGATGCGCTCCACCACCCGGCGGGCCCTGGCCTGAATCCCCTCCAGGTCGGCGAGATCCGTCAGCAGGTCCTTGATGGCCGAATCCAGCCGGTGGTCCGCGCCCCGCGCCAGCCCGACCTCCTGGAGGAACGCGTTCAGGGCCAGCGGCTCGCGCTGGAGCGCCCGCAGGACGTCCAGCGCCTGTACGTTGCCCGAGCCCTCCCAGATCGAGTTCAGCGGGGATTCCCTCAGGAGTCTGGGCAGCCCGGACTCCTCGACGTAGCCGTTCCCGCCCAGACACTCCAGGGCCTCCGCGACCATCGGCGTACACCGTTTGGTCACCCAGTACTTCGCGGCGGGCACCGCGATGCGCAGGAAGGCCCGCTCCTGGTCCGTGCCGGCGTCGTAGGCCGCCGCGAGCCGCATCGTCAGCACCGTCGCCGCCTCCGACTCCAGCGCCAGGTCGGCCAGCACGTTGCGCATCAGCGGCTGCTCGATGAGCCGTGCTCCGAAAGCAGAGCGGTGCTCCGCGTGGTGGACGGCCTGCGTCAGCGCCTGCCGCATCTGCGCGGCCGATCCGATGGCACAGTCCAGCCGGGTCGCCGCGACCATCTCGATGATGGTCTTCACCCCCCGGCCCTCCTCGCCCACCCGGCGCGCCCAGGTCCGGTCGAACTCCACCTCCGACGACGCGTTCGACCGGTTGCCCAGCTTGTCCTTCAGCCGCTGGAGCGCGAACGCGTTGCGGGAGCCGTCCGGCAGCACCCGCGGCACCAGGAAGCAGGTCAGCCCGCCCGGGGCCTGCGCCAGCACCAGGAACCCGTCGCACATCGGCGCCGAACAGAACCACTTGTGCCCGGTCAGCAGGTACTCCCCGGCGGCGTCCAGCGCCGTCGCCGTCGTCGTGTTCGCCCGGACGTCGCTGCCGCCCTGCTTCTCCGTCATCCCCATGCCGAACAGCACGCCGGCCTTGGTGGCCGGCGGCCGCAGCTCCCGCTCGTAGAGGTGCGAGGTCAGCAGCGGCTCCCAGACGGAGGCCAGCTCCGGATCCACCCGCAGCGCCGGCACCGCCGCGTGCGTCATCGAGACCGGGCAGCCGTGCCCCGCCTCGGCCTGCGACCAGACGAAGAACCCCGCCGCGCGGCGCAGATGCCCGGCGGGGCGCCCCCACGCGTCGGTGAGGCCCGCGCCGACGGCCTTGCCGAGGAGCCGGTGCCAGGCCGGGTGGAAGTCCACCTCGTCGATCCGGTTGCCGTAGCGGTCGTGGGTGACCAGTCTCGGCGGGTTCTCGTTCGCCTGCCGGGCCCATTCCTGGGCCTGCGCCGAACCCGCGGCGCGCCCGAGGACGGTGAGGTCGTCCCGCACCTCTCCGAGGAGTTCGGGTGGCGCGTCGGACAGGTGCCTTTCCAGGGCCTCGGTGAGGACCCGGTCGCCGCCGAAGACGTCGTACGCCACCAGGGGCGGAGCCTGGTTGCCGACTGTGTGGGTGGTGGCTGCCATGCGGATACCGTAAGGACGTGCAGCCAGCAAAAGAAACACCCGAGCGGATCCCAGGGCGGCTCCACCGGGCACGTGCCCTCTACCGCAACGTATCCAAGCGAAAAATGGCCTGGCTGCTGCTGAAAGACACCGTCAATTCGTGCATCGAGTACCGGATCCTGGGGCTGGCGGCCGAGGCGGCGTTCTTCACGCTGCTGTCGCTGCCGCCGCTGTTCCTCGGCCTCCTCGGCCTGCTCGGGTACGTGGACGGCTGGACCGGTGGCACCTTCGTGGCCAGCATCGAGGAGAACATCCTGGGCGCGGTCGGCACCGTGCTCTCCGACCGGGGCGTCAACGACATCGCCAAACCGATGCTGGACGACGTCACCAGCCGCGGCCGCCCCGACCTGATCTCCCTCGGATTCGCCTTCGCCCTGTGGTCCGGCTCGCGCGCCGTCAACGTCTTCATCGACACCATCACCGTCATGTACGGGCTCGACGGGCAGCGCGGGATCGTCAAGACCCGGCTGCTGTCCTTCCTGCTGTACGTGATCGCGCTGGTGATCGGGGCGATCGTGCTGCCGCTGATGGTGGCCGGCCCGGACGCGGTGGTGCGGCTGGTGCCCTGGAGCACCGAGGTGATCGCGGTGCTGTACTGGCCGACCGTCACCCTGCTGTCCATCGCCTTCCTGACCACGCTCTACCACGTGTCCGTGCCCGTGCGTTCGCCGTGGATCGAGGACGTCCCGGGCGCGCTGGTCGCACTCGCCATGTGGGTGCTGGGCTCGTTCCTGCTGCGCATCTACCTCACCAACACCGTGGAAGGGCCGACGATCTACGGATCGCTGGCCGCGCCGGTCGCCGTGCTGCTGTGGATCGGCATCTCGGCCTTCGCCGTGCTCGTCGGCGCCGCCGTCAACGCCGCGATCGACCGGGTCTGGCCCTCGCTGGCCACGGCCGCCGCGCGCGAGGCGAACGAGCGGGTCCGGGAGGCGGAGGCCGCCCAGCTGGTGGCCCGCGCCGCCGCCTGGCGGGCCCTCGCCGAGGGGGAGTCCGAGGACGACGAGGACGCCGGGATGCCCTCGGAGTTCCCCGAGCGGTGGTCGAAGTTCCTCCCCCCGGAGGACTACACCTCGCGCCTGCGCAAGCACTGAACCCGCCGTAGCCTGGCCCTGTGTACGAGGAACGGGACTCCCGGCTGGTCCCCGGCGCGGTGCTGTGGCGGGCCGCCGGTCCGGGCCGGGCCGTCCTGCCCGACGGGTGCATGGACCTGATGTGGGTGTCCGGCCGGCTCGTGGTGGCGGGACCCGACACCGGACCGCACCCCGCCGGGGAGGTGCCGGGCCGCGCCGTCGCGGGACTGCGCTTCGCACCGGGGACGGCCCCCGCGCTGCTCGGCGTACCGGCCCGCGAGCTGCGCGACCTGCGCGTCGACCTCGCCGACCTGTGGCCGGGCCCCGAGGTCCGCCGGACCGGCGAGCGGATCGCCGCGTACGAGGACCCCTGTGCGGGCCTTGAGGCCGCGGCCCGTCGCCGCGCCGCCGCGACCGCGCCGCCGGACCCGCTCCTCGGCGAGGTCGTGGCCCGGCTCCGGGCGGGGGAGGGCGTCGCCGCCACCGCCGCCGCCGTCGGGCTCGGGGAGCGCCGGCTGCACCGGCTCTCGCTCGACGCCTTCGGGTACGGCCCCCGGCTGCTGGGCCGGGTGCTGCGGCTCCAGCGGGCCCTCGCGCTGTCCCGGCGGGGGCTGGCGCAGGCCGAGGTGGCGTACGCCGCGGGCTACGCCGACCAGGCCCACCTGACGCGCGAGGTGCGGGCGCTGGCCGGGGTCACGCCCGGGGCCTACGCGGCGGGCTGGGCCGGGGCGAACAGCGAGACCTCGCAGCCGTCGGGGTCGAGGACGACCGCGTAGCGCTGCCCCCAGAACGCGTCCCAGGGCGCCAGGTGGCCGGTGTGTCCCGCCCCGGTCAACTCGCTGTACACGGCGTCCACCTCGGCGGGGGACCCGCACAGGAAGGCCAGCCCCACGCGGCCGCCGTCGGCCGGGCGGGCCCACGACGGATCGAAGGAGCGGACTACCTCCTCCGTGTCCCAGCCGATCCGCAGCCCGCCGGGCAGCGAGGCCTCCACGTGCGGCTCGGACTCCGCTCCGGCCGGGACGTCGATGCCGAGACGGCGGTAGAAGGCGAGCGAGGCGGCCATGTCGGAGACGACGAGGCCGATCATGTCGAGTCGGGGAGTGGTTCGAGGAGTCATGCGGCCAGGCTAGGAGCGGTCCGGACCACCGGTCTTGAACGAATCGGACAGCGGACGGAAAAAGAATTCGCGTGGGGTCAGGGGCGGTTGTTACGGTGGGGCCGTTCCCGCCGAGCGGTGCGGAACCGTCGTATGACACGGAGGTGAGCTCGTTGATGACTGTCGTCGCGCAGGGCGCTGTTGCCCGCACTCAGAAGACCATCAATGTCACTTCCGTGGCCTCCGGCTGACCTCACACCTCTTCGCGCGCCGCCGAGCGCGCGCTGCCGGGGCCACCCTGTGAAGGGTTCCCCTTGTCTCTCTCTTCTCCGCTCTCCTCCCCTCTCTCCTCCCTGACCCCCCTGGGCTGGGACGCGGCGTGGGAGGCCGAGTTCGCCCCCCACGCCGAACAGGGCCTGGTTCCCGGTCGCGTGGTGCGGGTGGACCGCGGCCAGTGCGACGTCATGACCGCGGACGGCATCGTCCGCGCCGACACCGCCTTCGTCACCCCGCACGACCCGCTGCGCGTCATCTGCACCGGTGACTGGGCAGCGGTGGAGGCGGCCGGCAACCCCCGGTACGTGAAGACGTACCTGCCGCGCCGGACCGCCTTCGTGCGCTCCACGTCCTCGCAGCGGTCCGAGGGGCAGATCCTCGCCGCCAACGTCGACCACGCGATCATCGCGGTCTCCCTGGCCGTCGAGCTGGACCTCGGCCGCATCGAGCGCTTCCTGGCGCTCGCCTGGGAGTCGGGCGCGCAGCCGCTGGTCGTCCTGACCAAGGCGGACCTCATAGCGGACCCGGTGACGCTCGCGCACCTGGTCCAGGACGTGGAGACCACCGCCCCCGGCGTCGACGTCCTCACCGTCTCCTCCCACACCGGGGAGGGAACGGACGTCCTGGCGGCGGTCGTCGCCGGCGGTACGAGCGTGCTCCTCGGCATCTCCGGCGCGGGCAAGTCCACCCTGGCGAACGCGCTGCTCGGCGCGGACGTCATGGAGGTGCGGGCCACCCGCGACGTGGACGGCAAGGGCCGGCACACGACGACCACCCGCAACCTGCTCGCCCTGCCCGGCGGCGGCGTCCTGATCGACACCCCGGGGCTGCGCGGCGTCGGCCTCTGGGACGCCGAGGCCGGCGTCGGCCAGGTCTTCTCGGAGATCGAGGAGTACGCGGCGCGGTGCCGCTTCCACGACTGCGCGCACGAGGCGGAGCCGGGCTGCGCGGTGCTGGCGGCGGTCGGGTCCGGGGAACTGCCGGAACGGCGCCTGGAGAGCTACCGCAAGCTGATGCGGGAGAACCAGCGGATCGTCGCCAAGACGGACGCCCGCCTCCGCTCCGAGATCCGCCGCGACTGGCGCCTGAAGGCCGCGGAAGGCCGCGCCAACCACGCGGCCAAGCGCACCGGCCGAGCCTGACCCCGGCGCACCCCGCCCCGCCCGGCCGCGCCGGGCGGGGTGTCGGGTCGTGCGGCGGGGCCGTCAGGCTTCGTCGAGGCCCCAGGCGAAGACCTTTTCCGGGTGGATCCGGATGACCTCCGGGCTGAAGTGCGGGCCCAGCGCGTGCGGGCCGACCTCCAGCGTGGCGCGACCGCGGATCTCGATGCCCCTGACCCGCCACGGCCGGGTGCTCACCAGGTCGTCCACCACCAGCGCCAGCCGCGGGTTGCCCCGCAGGTTGCGCCACTTCTTCGTCGTGCCCATCGCCAGGCCGCCGACGAGGACCGTCCCGTCCTCCTGCGGGAAGAACCCCACCGGGTTCGCCTGCGGCTGCCCGGCCGCGTCCACCGTCGCCAGCCGCCCCAGGTGCTGCGACGTGAGGTACGCCTGCTCCGCCTCGCTGAAACCCTTGAACTCCGTCATACGCCCCACCCTCGCAGCGCCGCCGGCCCCCCGCATCGGACCTTCGGCCGAGCTGCCCCTCGGCCCCCGGCACTACGCCGTCAGCCGGCCAGGACGACGCCCAGCCAGCCCGCCACGACCAGCAGGCACGCGAACAGTTCCACCAGGACGCTCGTACCGACCGCCCGCATCACCGCGCGGACCGAGGCCCGGGCCTCGCCGGAGGTGCCCAGGCGCAGGCGCTCGCACAGGTAGATGCCGCCCACGAACCCCGGCACCGCGCCCACCACCGGGAGCACCACGAAACCCACCAGCGCGCCCGCACCCGCGTACACCGCCATCCGGGTGGTCACGCCCACCCCCCGCAGCCGTCGCGGCGGCAGCAGCCACTTCACCACCTGGACCACCAGCAGCAGCGCCGTCGCCGAGACCAGCAGCGTCCACGCCGGCGACGACCGCTCGTGCAACGCCCACCACAGCAGCCCCGCCCACACCAGCCACGTCCCCGGCACGCCCGGTACCAGCACCCCCACCACGCCGAGCGCCAGCACCAGCCCCACCAGGAGCAGCTGAGGCAGATCCATCTGCTCAGCGTGACCGACCGGCGCCTATCGGGCCACCCAGCCCCGGTCGTACGCGTACCAGCCCAGCTGGAGCCGCGTCGTGACCCCCGCCAGTTCCATCAGCCCCTTCACCCGCCGCTGCACCGTCCGCAGGCCCAGCTCCAGGTGCTTCGCCACGCTCGCGTCCGTCATCCCCGCCAGGAGGAGCGAGAGGACCTCCAGGTCCGTGGCGTCGGGGCCGCCGTCCGACTCCTCCGGGGCCCCGGCGGAGCCCAGCCGCAGCGGCAGCGACTCCCGCCACACCGCCTCGAACAGCCCCGTCAGCGAGTCCAGCAGCCCCGACGCGTGCACCACCAGCGCCGCCGGCTCCGCCCCGGGCGCCGTCAGCGGGACCATGGCCAGGGCGCGGTCCGCGATCACCAGCTTCGTCGGCACCTCGCCCGTCACCCGGATCCGCTCGCCCCGCGCCAGCGCCGTCGAGGCCTCGCGGATCCCCGCCGGCAGGGTCAGCACCTCCCGCTCGATCACCACCCGGTGCTCGACACCCCGCACGGAGGCCCGTTCCTCCGCCTCGTTCTCCCTCCCCGGCACCGCCCGGGACCGGCCGCCGACCAGCGCGCACACCTCCTGCGCCGCGCCCAGCCGGAGCTGGTGGAAGCGGTGCGCCACCGCGCTCGCGCCCGTCACCACCTCCACCAGGTCGTGCACCGCCGCCTCGGCGGCCTCCACCCGGTACTCCCGCGCCAGCGTCGCGGCCGCCAGCTCCGCCTGTTCCAGCTCCTGCCGCTGCCGGGTCAGCAGCGCTGCCAGCGCCACCCCCGGCGGGGCCGCCACCCACCGCCCCGGCCGGGCCGAGGACTGCGCCGCCAGCCCCTGCCGCTCCAGGTGCCGCAGGGCCCGCTCGGTCTGCGCCGCCGGCAGGGTCAGCCGGTGCGCGAGGTCCGGGACCTCCGCCGCGCCCAGCGCCACCAGCGCCCGGTACGCCGACTCCTGGCCCTCGTCCAGACCTATCGCACCCAGCAACCCCAGCAATCCGCCCACCCCATTTCCGCACGGCGCCTGGCGGGAAGCGGCCACGGCGCGAACCCGCCCCGGACATCATCGCCGCACCCACCGCCACTCTGCCAAGATGGCGCCCCCGCGGCACCAACCACCGCAGGTCAGAAGCCACTTACGCGGTGACATCGCCGTGCAACGCAGGAGTTGGCCCGAATTCACCTGGGGCGAGCGATGAGCCCGATATCGCACGCGGCGGCCCGGGGGACCCCTTTCGGGTATTCGGCGTTTTTCGAAGGCCCTTCAGGCCGAGAATGGGGTCATGAGTCAGCAGGGCGCGGAGGACTGGTGGCAGAAGCTGTACGAGGACCCCGAGGCGGGACCGGAGCCTGATCCCGGGGACACCCTGGACCACCGGTTCCGCTCGGCGGCGGTGGTCGTGACCGACGCGCCGCCCGCCCGGCCCCCGGAACCGGTCCCGCTCCCGGGCCAGCGCCAGTCCGCCCCGGCCCCGGCCGCTGCGGACCCGGCCCTCCCGGACCTGACGGCCCCGGACCCGAAGGTCCCGCCCACCCGCCGCCCGGCCGGCCCGGGGGCGGACCCCGACCGGGGTCCGGCGGCCGGCGCGGATCAGCGTGCCGGTGAGGGGTCCGCCGTACCGGCCCCGCCGAGCGATCCGCGGCGGGCCGGGCCGACCGGATATGCGCTCGGGGACGTGACGGTGCCGCCCGAGCCGCCGGCGTCGCGGTGGGGGACGCCCCGCGTGCAGGATCCGCCGGCCGCGGAACGGGAGCCGGAGCCGCAGACGCGCCAGGAGCCGCAGCCGGAGCGGGCCGAGCAGCCGCAGGCCCCCGCCCCCGCCCCCGCCCCGGAGTCCGCTCCCGACGGGCGGCGGCCCGAGGTGCGCCACCTCGGCGACCGCGCCCCGACCTACGCCGCCGAGCCGGGGTCGCTGCCCGTCGCCGACCCCGCCGACCTCGACCGGCAGATCCCCGACACCGTCCTGGAGGGGGCCCGCCACGGCACGTACACCCTGCGCGCCGCCTCCGTCCGCGGGGACTCCGCCCGCTACCGCGGCGAGGCCCGCCGGGACTTCCTGCTCACCGCCCGCTTCGGCACCGGCGACGACGCCCTCGTCCTCGTGGCCCTCGCGGGCGGCGACCGGGCCGCCCCCGGGGCCCGGGAGGCCGCCGCCGAGGTGTGCCACGGGGTGGCCTCCGCCATCGGACGCAGCCAGGAGCGCCTCGCGGCGGACATCCGCTCCGGCCGCCGCGACGCCCTGCGCTCGGGGCTCCAGCGGCTCACCGACCGCGGGTACGGCCGGCTGCGGGCCCGCGCCGCCGAGCTGGGCCTCGCCGAGGAGGACTACACGGCCGGGCTGCGGGGGCTGCTGCTCCCGGTGGATCCGCAGTGCAGGACCCGGGTCTGCTTCGGTACGGGCGCGGGCGGACTGTTCCGGCTCCGCGCCGGGCAGTGGCAGGACCTGGAGCCCGGGCCCGACCCCCGGGAGCCCGCCGCCGAGGACCCGGCCGACGGGGGCTTCCGCTTCCGCGCCTCCGTGGCCCGTCCGGGTGACACCCTGCTGTTGTGTTCCGGCGGCCTCGCGGACCCGATGCGGGAGGAGGCCCTGCTTCCGGCGGCGCTCGCCGCCCGCTGGGCCGAGCCCGAGCCGCCGGGCCTGGCGGCGTTCCTCGCGGACACCCAGCTCCGCGTCAAGGGCTACGCCGACGACCGGACGGCCGCCGCCGTCTGGGAGGCGTAGCCGGGCGGAACGTGCGTGGATGGAAGGCGCACCCGGCACAGCCGCACCGGAAAGGGCGCCACTCCATGGGCAAGCAGAACGTGGCGGAGCAGTTCGTCGACATCCTCGTGCGCGCGGGCGTGCGGCGGATGTACGGGGTCGTCGGCGACAGCCTGAACCCCGTCGTGGACGCGATCCGCCGAACGGACGGAATCGACTGGATCCAGGTCCGGCACGAGGAGACCGCCGCCTTCGCGGCCGGCGCCGAGGCCCAGATCACCGGCACCCTCGCGGCCTGCGCCGGCTCCTGCGGCCCCGGCAACCTGCACCTCATCAACGGCCTGTACGACGCCCAGCGCTCCATGGCGCAGGTCCTCGCGCTGGCCTCGCACATCCCCTCGGGCGAGATCGGCCTCGGCTACTTCCAGGAGACCCACCCCGACCGGCTGTTCACCGAATGCAGCCACTACAGCGAGCTGATCTCCAACCCGCAGCAGATGCCCCGGGTGCTCCAGAGCGCCATCCAGCACGCCATCGGGCGCGGCGGCGTCAGCGTGGTGTCCCTGCCCGGCGACATCGCCTCGCTGCCCGCGCCGGAGAAGTCCGTCGAGCACGCGCTCGTCACCGCGCGCCCGACGGTACGGCCCGGCGACGGGGAGATCGAGAAGCTGGTCCGGCTGATCGACGAGGCCGACCGGGTCACCCTGTTCTGCGGCAGCGGCACCGCCGGGGCGCACGCCGAGGTGATGGAGTTCGCCGGCCGGGTCAAGGCCCCCGTCGGGCACGCCCTGCGCGGGAAGGAATGGATCCAGTACGACAATCCGTACGACGTCGGCATGAGCGGGCTGCTCGGCTACGGCGCGGCCTACGAGGCCACCCACGAGTGCGACCTGCTGATCCTGCTGGGCACGGACTTCCCGTACAACGCCTTCCTGCCCGACGACGTGAAGATCGTCCAGGTGGACATCCGTCCCGAACACCTCGGCCGTCGCTCCCAGTTGGAGCTCGCCGTGTGGGGCGACGTCCGCGAGACCCTGCGGGCCCTGAACGCCCGGGTGAAGACCAAGACGGACCGCCGCTTCCTCGACCGGATGCTGAAGAAGCACGCCGACGCGCTGGAGGGGGTGGTGAAGGCGTACACGCGCAAGGTGGAGAAGCACACGCCGATCCACCCCGAGTACGTGGCCTCCGTGCTCGACGAACTGGCCGACGAGGACGCCGTTTTCACCGTCGACACCGGCATGTGCAATGTGTGGGCCGCGCGCTATCTTTCGCCGAACGGCAAGCGGCGCATCATCGGCTCCTTCAGCCACGGCTCCATGGCCAACGCGCTTCCGCAGGCCATCGGGGCACAGTTCACCGACCGGGGCCGTCAAGTGGTCTCGATGTCGGGCGATGGCGGTTTCTCGATGCTGATGGGAGATTTCCTCACCCTGGTGCAGTACGACCTGCCCGTCAAAGTGGTCCTCTTCAACAACTCATCGCTGGGCATGGTCGAGTTGGAGATGTTGGTTTCCGGCCTGCCCTCGTACGGGACGACGAACAAGAACCCGGATTTCGCCGCGATCGCCCGCGCGGCGGGCGCCTACGGGGTCCGTGTGGAGAAGCCCAAGCAGCTCACGGGCGCTTTGAAGGACGCTTTCCGGCACAAGGGGCCGGCGCTGGTGGACGTGGTCACCGACCCCAACGCACTGTCCATTCCCCCCAGGATCAGCGCCGAAATGGTGACCGGTTTCGCACTTTCCGCCGGCAAGATCGTGCTGGACGGCGGGGTGGGCCGCATGATCCAGATGGCTCGATCCAACCTCCGCAACGTACCCCGGCCCTGACTCCCGCAGGAGTGCGGATTTCCCCCGGGGGGCATGCTCACGTAGGCCTGTTCGAGAGGCTTTCGTTATCGGGGAGAGACGCGGGGGAGGGGCATCGCCGTGCGGGTGGGGGCGAAGACCGGAAAGCTGTGGAGACGGGGCAGGCCCGTACCGCGTGAACCGTCGGGCATGGGCGGAGCCGGGAGGGACGGGGCGGACGAGCTGGAGATGACCCGCAGCCTGCCCCGGGCCGACCTGAAATCGGTGGGCGAAGTCCGCCGGGCGTTACGGGAGTTGATGCGCCACCGGTGCCGGCCGGACACCGCCGATGCGGCGGAGCTGCTGATCACGGAGCTCGTCACCAACGCCCTCGTCCACACCGAGCAGGGCGCGGAGGTGTCCGCCAGCCTCGCCGCCGACCGGCTGCGGGTGGAGGTCAGGGACTACGCCAACCGCCGGCCCCGGCCGTACGTACCGACCGCCGACGACGGTACGCACGGCCGGGGGCTGGTCCTCGTACAGGCGCTCGCCGATGCCTGGGGGGTGGACGCGCCCGCGCCGGGCGGCGGCAAGGTGGTGTGGTTCGAGCTGGCCGGAACGTTCGAAGCAGGGCCCGCCTGAGCGCGCTGTGGCGCTCGGGCAGACCCTGCTCGGGGTCCGGTCACGGAGCCAGGGGTTCCTGGGGGGCGGCGGTTCGGCTCAGCCGAACTGCTGCTCCAGGTCCTTGAGCTTGCGTTCCAGCGAGTCGAGCCGGGGGATCGTCTGGGTGTCGTCCTCGGCGGTCAGGTCCACCGTCCGGGGGCCGGACGGATCGAGGGAGTCGGCCGCGTTCACGGCCTGAAGGGAGGGCCGGCGGCGCAGGGTCAGCTGTTCCGCTTCCGGTATGGCCGGCTCCGCGCCGACCGGCGCGGAGCCCGGACCCGGGGTCAGCCCCGGCAGATCGACCTGGCGACCGCGCGAGCGGCCGAACGCCCGGTTCTGCCGGCCCAGCGCCTTGATGCGCGCCCGGTCCAGCCGGTTCTGGTCGCGCCTGCGGTGGCGGTCCTGCTCCTTCTCGCGCTTGTCCTCGCGCACCTCGTCGACGGCCTCGTCCAGGGTGCGGACGCCCTCCAGCAGCATGAGCGACCACGCCCCGAAGGTCTCCCGGGGCGCCCGCAGCCAGCGGACCATCCGGATCTGCGGCAGCGGACGCGGGATCAGGCCCTGTTCGCGCAGCGCGGCGCGGCGGGTCTGCTTCAGGGCCCGGTCGAAGAGCACGGCCGCCGAGAGCGACATGCCGGAGAAGAACTGCGGAGCCCCGTCGTGCCCGATGCCGCGCGGGGCGTGCACCCAGTTGAACCAGGCCGCCGCGCCCGCGAACAGCCAGACCAGCATGCGCGAGCCGAGGGCCGCGTCGCCGTGGCTGGCCTCGCGGACGGCGAGCACCGAACAGAACATGGCGGCGCCGTCGAGACCGAACGGCACCAGGTACTCCCAGCCACCGGACAGGTTCAGGTTCTGCCGGCCGAAGCCGACCAGCCCGTGGAAGGAGAGCGCGGCGGCCACCGCCGCACAGCAGAAGAGCAGGACGTACGAGGCGGTCCCGTAGACGGCCTCCTTGCGCCGGCGCCGCTCCTCGCTGCGCTCCCAGCTGTCCTCGGCCGCGGCCTTCTCGCCTTCCCGCTTGCCCCGCGCCAGTACCGCAACTGCCGCAAGTACGCCCAGGATCAGCAGGCTGCCGGGCAGCAGCCAGTCCAGCGATATGTCGGTCAGTCTCATGAGGATGTCCCTTGCCTCGCGTATGCGGCGTTCCGGGCGCCATAGTGGCGCAGCCGGCCGGCGGTTCACGCGGTTTTCGGGCCAAGAGGACGCCAACGGGGGGCGGGGCCCGTCGGATAGGGTGTTGTAGATCGAACTACCGCTCGTGCAGCCGGTGTTGAGTTCGATTGGCGGGCATCCGAGCGAGTGGGTCCGGCGGGGATCAGCTCGCGGCGGCGGCCTGCGTGAGCCGCGCGACGCGGTCCGTGTCGCAGGTGCGGGGGCAGGTGACGCAGGTGTCCTCGGGGCGGATCGTGTAGAAGAGGCAGCACCCGGCCCGGTCCCGGGTGGGCAGCGCCTCGCCGTCCGGCCCGGTGAGGGTGCGGAACCCCGCGCCGCCGGTGTATGGGGCCGTCGAGCCGGGCAGCAGGGCCTCCAGCTCGGCCATGGCCCGCTGCTCCTCGCCGAGCAGGTGGCCGACGTACCAGAGGCTCTCGACGACCTCGTCGGTCACCATGCCCCACAGGGCGCGGCGGCCGCGCCGCATGCGCGGGCCGAAACCTTCCACCACGGCTCCGAGGTGCTCGGCCACCGCGGCCCGCACCTCCTCGCGCAGCGCTCCCTCGTCAGGCACGACACGGGCCCCGGGGAGGGTGGCCGCCGGGTCGTCCGGCAGGCAGGCGAAGGTCTCGACGCGGACGCTCATCCGGCCGAGGGTCCGGTGGAAGGCCACCTGCGTGGCGGGGAGGCGGGGGACCCGGCGCAGCAGGAACCACGGGATCGTGATCAGCAGACAGGCGGGCCACGCGTACCGGTGCAGCCCGAAGCCGGCCACCACATCGGGCCGGGCCGGCCGGCCGTAGTCCCGCAGGACCTGGGCCTCGTCCCACGCGAGGAAGGCGTCCAGGGCGGCCCCGCCCGCCGCGAGCTCTTCCGCGCCGACCCAGCCCGCACCGCGGGGGGAGGGTTCGGCGGCGGACCGCTCGGTGACCCGGAGCCCGCCGTAGGCCTCGGTCAGGCGCGCGTACGCGGCGGTGACGGCGGGCAGGGTCGTCATGCGGGACCACCGAATCACACGATCGTTAACAGGTAAGCCTTACCTTACCTGACGCTCGGGGGTGGTGGCGGAACCGGGTCACCTATTCTCTGAGCAGGTCAAGACCCCTGGAGGAGGACCGCATGCACGAGACGGCCCGCGCCAGGATCCCGGCGCAGAAGGTGCTGCGCCATTCGGTGCGCGGGCAGGTCCTGGACGCGTTGCGCGCGGCGCTGGTGGACGGGGACCTGGTGCCGGGGGAGATCTACTCCGGCCCGGCGCTGGGGGAGCGGTTCGGGGTGTCGGCGACGCCGGTGCGCGAGGCGATGCAGCAGCTGGCCCTGGAAGGGGCCGTGGAATGCCTGCCGAACCGGGGGTTCCGGGTGCTCACGCGGACGCCGGGGGCGATGGCGGAGCTGGCGGAGGTACGGGCGCTGCTGGAGGTGCCGGTGATGCTGAGGCTGGCGCGGACGGTTCCTTCGGAGGTGTGGGCCGCGATGCGGCCTGCGGCCGCAGCGACGGTGGAGGCGGCCGAGGCGGGTGACCTCGCGGGGTACGCGGAGGCCGACCGGCGCTTCCACCGGGAGGTCCTCGCCCTGGCGGGCAACGCCCAGCTGCTCCAGGTCGCGGAGGAGCTCCACCGCCGGGCGCAGTGGCCGCTCCCGGGCGCGGCCCGTACCCCCCGCGCCGTCCTCGTCGCCGAGGCGGGGGAGCACACGGCCCTCCTGGAGGCCCTCGTCGCAGGCGACCTCGCCCTGTCCGATTCCCTGATCCACGCCCACGCCCACCCGTAGCGCCGTTGCGGGGGCCGGCCCCCGGGGCCCCCGCGCCTCAGACGCCGGCGAGGCTGGATGGCGTCGGCGGCGTCGCCCGTGGCCGTCTGCGGCGCCGTTGCCGGGGGCCAGCCCCCGGCCCCCCGCGCCTCAAACGCCGGCGGGGCTGGATGGCGCCGGCGGGGTCAATGGTGGCGGCGGCGTCGCCCGTGGCCGTCTGCGGCGCCGTTGCCGGGGGCCAGCCCCCGGGCCCCCGCGCCTCAAACGCCGGCGGGGCTGGGTGGTGCCGGCGCGGCTGGATGGCGTCGGCGGGGCTGAGTGGTCAGGTGGCTGGGGCTGGGTGGAGTTGGTCGGCCAGCCAGGTGGGGATGCCGCCCAGGAGGTGGAACAGCCGGCGGGCCTCCGCGCGGAGGCGGGCCGCTTCCGGCTCCGGCTCGGCCTCGGCCAGCGCGGCCAGCGCGGGGGCCGTGCCGATCAGGAACCCCAGGTCCTCCCGGATGCGCAGCGACTCCGCGAAGCCCTGCCGGGCCTCCGCCACCTCCCCGTCCCGCAGCGCCAGCGCGGCCAGGTGGCGCCACGTGAAGGACAGCAGCAGGGTGTCCCCGTGGGCCAGCGCCCCCGCGTGGGCCCGCCGGTACGCCGGGCGGGCCGACTGCGGGGCGTCCGCGAGGTGTTCCGCCACCAGGCCCCGGCGGAAGTCCAGCAGCGGGCGGGTCCGCGACCCGGGGGACAGGAGCGCCGCCGCGCGGCCCAGGGCCGAGCGGGCCTCGTCCGCCCGGTCCCGTACGCCCAGAACGGTGGCCGCGTAGGCCAGCTGGCCGCGCTCGCAGGCCGCCGCGCCCCGCTCGTCGTCGTCCCGCGCCACCGCCTCCGCGACCCGCAGCGCGTCCTCCGCCTCGGGCCAGCCCTGCCCGGTGAACAGGCACCGCTCGACCAGCAGCGCGGTGCGCTGTACGGCGGCCCCCGCGTGGTGCGCGTGCGGCGTCAGCAGGGCCGCCGCGTCGGTCCAACAGCCGCGCGAGCGCAGCCGCCATATCGCCCGCTGGAGGGGGTCGTCTCCCCCGGCAGTTCCGGCACCGGACATGGCGGTGTCCGCCACATTGCCCTCCCCAAAGCAACCAAGCAGCGCGTCTTCGAGCCCTGGGGCGAAATGAGAGCACGGATCGGCTTGCTCGGCCAAGGGGTCGGGTGAACCTTTTCACAAAGTCCGGATACCGTGTCAGGTGCCCGGAGCCGGCCCGGCCCCGCGCCCGGCCGTATCGGCTCAGCTCATCCGCAGTGCGAGGAAGAAGTCGAGCTTGTCCTCCAGCCGGGAGAGGTCGCGCCCCGTCAACTGCTCGATTCGCCCGACCCGGTAGCGCAGCGTGTTGACGTGCAGGTGCAGCCGGGTCGCGCAGCGGGTCCAGGAGCCGTCGCAGTCCAGGAACGCCTCCAGCGTCGGGATGAGCTCCGCGCGGTGGCGGCGGTCGTAGTCCCGCAGCGGGTCGAGCAGCCGCGCCGTGAAGGCGCGCCGTACGTCGTCGGGCACGAACGGGAGCAGCAGGACGTGCGAGGCGAGCTCGTGGTGGCCCGCGGCGCAGACCCGGCCCGGCCGGGCCGCCGCGACCCGGCGGGCGTGCCGGGCCTCCTCCAGCGCCCCGCGCAGCCCCTCGGCGGAGTGCACGGCGGCGCTGACGCCGAGGGTGAGCCGGCCGTCGTCGGCCAGACCGGCGGCGAGGGGCTCCCGTACGGTGGCGAGCAGGACGTCGGCGTGCAGGGCGGCGTCCGGGCCCTTGTCCTCTCCGGCCTCGCCGGGCGGCGCGGGCAGCGGGACGAGGGCGATGGCCTCGTCACCGGCGTGGGCCACCGCGATCCGGTCGGAGGGCTCGGGGCCCGAGGCCGACGGGTCGACGAGGATCTCCTCCAGCAGCGACTGGGCCACCGGGCCGCCGGGGATGTCCCCGCCGTCCCAGTCCACCCGGGCCACGACGACCTGCCAGTGCGGGGCGGCGCCCAGCCCGGGCAGCAGCACCGGGGCGGCCACCCGCAGGCGGGCGGCGATCTCGGCGGGCGGGGCGCCCGTCTGGACCAGCTCCAGCACCTCCTGCGCCAGCCGGCGGCGCACCGTACGGGCCGCGTCGCGGCGCTCCCGCTCGACGGCGATCAGCTGGGTGACGCCCTGGAGCAGGTCGAGCCGCTCGGCGGGCCAGTCGCCCGCGTCCGCCTCGACGGCCAGCAGCCAGTCCGAGAGCACGCTCTCGCGGACGTCGCGCGCGGCGGGGCCGGCGCCGGGGCCGCGGCCGTGTCCCCTGATCGGGAACAGGGAGTAGGTAATACCCTGGACGGAGATCCGGTGCGGACCCCTGCGGCCCGTCCGGACAGCTGCGAGGTGCTCACTCGCGAGTGCCGCGCAGACGCCCGGCGCCAGCGGTTCGCCGGCCCCGGCGATCTGCCGGCCCGCGGGTGACAGCACCCAGGCCCGGAGGTCGAGGTCCGTGGTGAGCAGATCCAGCACCACATCGGGGCCACCGCCCGCCGGGCCCGATGTCATCAGACGGCGGTGGCGGTCCACGACGGCCGCGAGGTCCCCCGCGCGTTCTCCGGAGACCTGCCGCACGACGTGTTCCGTGATCGTGGCGAATGCAACGTCCTCGTTCACCGCGAACAGCGGCAGCCGGTTGCGGACACAGGCCGACACCAGATCGTCGGGGACGTCCCCGAGCTCCGCCTCACCGGCCGCGAGCCCCGCGACACCCGCGCTCGCGAGGATTCGTACGAATGGCTCGGAGTCGGCTGAATTTCTTCGCCAGGCAAGCCCTGTCAGGACAAGTTCGCCTCCGGTGAGGTATCGGCTGGGATCCCTCAGGTCGGTCGTCATGACTCCGCGGACCGTCCGGTCGAGTTCTTCCTCGCCGCCCAGCAGCCGCAGCCCCAGCGCCTCGGTTTCCAGCAGTGCGCGCAGCCGCATGATGTCGCCGCCGATCTGTCTCGATGTTGCCGTTGGAAATCGGGCAGGTCATCGCATCCTGCCTTTCATACGAATCTACAAGACGGGAGAGGCCGCCAGCCAACTCCTTCATGGTTTCGGTGACTGCACCCGGGGGACGCGCGGCTTGTGTACTGACTCCACACCGCGTTAACAGCACGTGAACGACCAGTCGAGGGCCCGAAGGCCTCCTGGCTTGAAGTGAACGACACGATGAAGAAGAAGAGAGCCGCACATGGACTTCCTTCGCCCCGCCAGCTGGGAGGAGGCGCTCGCCGCTAAGGCCGAGTTCCCCACCGCTGTGCCGATTGCGGGTGGCACCGATGTGATGGTCGAGATCAACTTCGACCACCGCCGGCCGGAGTACCTCCTGGACCTGAACCGCATCGGTCTGCTGCGCGAGTGGGAGGTCGCCGAGGACGTGGTGCGCCTGGGCGCCTCCGTCCCGTACACGCAGATCATGGAGAACCTCCGCACGGAGCTCCCGGGCCTGGCGCTGGCCTCGCACACCGTCGCGTCCCCGCAGATCCGCAACCGCGGCGGCGTCGGCGGCAACCTCGGCTGCGCCTCCCCGGCCGGTGACTCGCACCCCGCGCTGCTCGCGGCGGGCGCCGAGGTCGAGGTGGAGTCCGTGCGCGGCTCCCGGCTGATCCCGATCGACGCGTTCTACACGGGCGTCAAGCGCAACGCGCTGGCCCCCGACGAGCTCATCAAGACCGTTCACGTGAAGAAGGCGGACGGCCCCCAGCAGTACTCCAAGGTCGGCTCGCGCAACGCGATGGTCATCGCGGTCTGCGCCTTCGGCCTGGCGCTGCACCCCGAGACCCGCACCGTCCGTACCGGCATCGGTTCGGCCGCGCCGACCCCGATCCGCGCGAAGGCCGCCGAGGAGTTCCTGAACGCCGCGCTCGAAGAGGGCGGTTTCTGGGAGTCCGGCAAGGTCGTCACCCCGTCGATCGCCAAGCAGTTCGGTGACCTCGCCTCCGGCGCGGCCAACCCGATCGACGACGTCCGCGGCACGGCGAAGTACCGCCGTCACGCGGTCGGCATCATGGCTCGCCGCCAGCTCGTCTGGACCTGGGAGCAGTACCGCGGTACCGGAAACGGCCGCTCGCTTGAAGGGGCTGCGTAAGCATGCGCGTCAATTTCACTGTCAACGGCCGTCAGCAGGAAGCCGACGACGTGTGGGAGGGCGAGTCCCTCCTCTACGTCCTGCGCGAGCGCCTGGGCCTGCCGGGTTCGAAGAACGCCTGTGAGCAGGGCGAGTGCGGTTCCTGCACCGTCCGCCTCGACGGCGTGCCCGTCTGTTCCTGTCTTGTGGCCGCCGGCCAGGTCGAGGGCCGCGACGTCGTGACCGTCGAGGGCCTGGCCGACTTCGCCAAGCAGCGCGAGGAGCACGGCCACGGCGGAGCCTGCGGCAGCGGCGGCAGCGCCGGCGGCTGCGGTGCCAAGGGCGGTGTCACCCTCGACGCGGCCAAGCGCTGGCAGGCCCGGCCGGGCGACTCGCAGACCGGCGAGGGTGTGGAGCTCTCCGCCATCCAGCAGGCGTTCATCGACGCCGGCGCCGTGCAGTGCGGTTTCTGCACCCCGGGTCTGCTGGTCCAGGCCGACGCGCTGCTGGAGGAGAACTCCTCCCCGTCCGACCAGGACATCCGTGAGGCCCTGTCCGGCAACCTCTGCCGCTGCACGGGCTACGAGAAGATCCTCGACGCGGTCCGCCTCGCGGCCGCCCGGCAGTCAGAGGCGGTCTGACCATGGCTCAGAACACCCGTACGGTTCCCGCCGGCACGCCGACCAACGTCACCCAGAAGCACGCCAAGGGCGGCATCGGCGAGTCCACGCTCCGCCCGGACGGCACCCTCAAGGTCACCGGCGAGTTCGCGTACTCCTCCGACATGTGGCACGAGGACATGCTGTGGGGCCAGACCCTGCGCAGCACCGTGGCGCACGCCGAGATCGTCTCGATCGAC
The DNA here is from genome assembly GCF_014650555.1 of Streptomyces goshikiensis. Taxonomy (GTDB): domain Bacteria; phylum Actinomycetota; class Actinomycetes; order Streptomycetales; family Streptomycetaceae; genus Streptomyces; species Streptomyces goshikiensis. The sequence continues at coordinate 390,618 of NZ_BMVE01000002.1, forward strand.
ATCTCCGAGGCCCTCGCGCTGCCGGGCGTCTACTCGATCCTGACGTACGACGACCTGCCGGCCGAGATGAAGAACTACGGCCTGGAGATCCAGGACACCCCGGTGCTCGCCAACGGCCGGGTGCGCCACCACGGTGAGCCGGTCGCCCTCGTGGCCGCCGACCACCCGGAGACCGCCCGCCGCGCGGCCGCCAAGATCAAGATCGACTACCGTGAGCTGCCGCTCGTCACGGACGAGGCCTCCGCCCTCGCCGAGGGCGCGCCGCTGATCCACGAGGGCCGCGACGACCACCACATCGGTCACGTCCCGCACCCGAACATCGTGCACCGCCAGCCGATCATCCGCGGCGACGTGGCCGAGGCCCGCAAGCGCGCCGACGTCATCGTCGAGGGCGAGTACGTCTTCGGCATGCAGGACCAGGCCTTCCTCGGCCCGGAGTCCGGTCTGGCCGTGCCCTCCGAGGACGGCGGCGTCGACCTCTACGTCGCCACCCAGTGGCTGCACTCGGACCTCAAGCAGATCGCCCCCGTCCTCGGCCTGCCCGAGGAGAAGGTGCGCATGACGCTCTCGGGCGTCGGCGGCGCCTTCGGCGGCCGCGAGGACATCTCGATGCAGATCCACGCCTGCCTCCTGGCCCTCGCCACCAACAAGCCGGTCAAGATCGTCTACAACCGGTTCGAGTCCTTCTTCGGGCACGTGCACCGCCACCCGGCGAAGCTCCACTACGAGCACGGCGCCACCAAGGACGGCAAGCTCACGCACATGAAGTGCAGGATCGTCCTGGACGGCGGCGCGTACGCGTCCGCCTCCCCGGCGGTCGTGGGCAACGCCTCCTCCCTCTCGGTCGGCCCGTACGTCATCGAAGACGTCGACATCGAGGCGATCGCGCTCTACACGAACAACCCGCCCTGCGGCGCGATGCGCGGCTTCGGCGCCGTCCAGGCCTGCTTCGCCTACGAGGCCCAGATGGACAAGCTCGCGGCGAAGCTGGGCATGGACCCGGTCGAATTCCGCCAGCTGAACGCCATGGAGATGGGCACGATCATGCCCACCGGCCAGGTCGTGGACTCCCCGGCGCCCGTCGCCGAGCTGCTGCGCCGGGTCAAGGCCCGCCCGCTGCCGCCGGAGCGCCAGTGGGAGACCGCCGGCGAGGGCGCGGACGTCCGCGCGCTGCCCGGCGGCCTCTCCAACACCACCCACGGCGAGGGCGTCGTCCGCGGCGTCGGCTACGCGGTCGGCATCAAGAACGTCGGCTTCTCCGAGGGCTTCGACGACCACTCGACCGCCCGCGTGCGCCTTGAGGTCATCAACGGCGAGCCCGTCGCGATGGTCCACACGGCCATGGCGGAGGTCGGCCAGGGCGGTGTCACCGTCCACGCGCAGATCGCCCGTACGGAGCTGGGCGTCACCCAGGTGACCATCCACCCGGCCGACACGCAGGTCGGCTCCGCCGGTTCCACGTCCGCCTCGCGGCAGACGTACATGACCGGTGGCGCCGTGAAGAACACCTGCGAGCACGTCCGCGAGGCCCTGCTGGAGATGGGCCGCCGCAAGAACGGCTCGTACCACCCGGCCTGGGCGCACGCCGAGCTGCTCCTGGAGGGCGGCAAGGTCGTCACCGACGGCGGCGAGGTCCTCGCGGACATCGCCGACATCCTCGAAGGCGAGGCGATCGACCTGGAGCTGGAGTTCCGGCACCGGCCGACCGTCCCGTTCGACCTGGTCACCGGCCAGGGCGACGGCCACGTCCAGTACACCTTCGCCGCGCACCGCGCGGTGGTGGAGGTGGACACCGAGCTCGGCCTCGTCAAGGTCGTGGAGCTCGCCACCGCGCAGGACGTAGGCAAGGCCCTGAACATGCTCTCCGTGGTCGGACAGATCCAGGGCGGCACCATCCAGGGCCTGGGCGTCGCGATCATGGAAGAGATCATCGTGGACCCGAAGACCGCGAAGGTGCGCAACCCCTCCTTCACGGACTACCTGATCCCGACCATCCTCGACACCCCGACCATCCCGGTCGACGTCCTGGAGCTCGCCGACCCGAACGCGCCGTACGGCCTTCGCGGCATGGGCGAGGCCCCCACCCTGTCGTCCACCCCGGCCGTCCTCGCGGCGATCCGGCAGGCGACCGGTCTGGAGCTCAACAAGACGCCGATCCGTCCGGAAGCCCTCACCGGCACCCTCTAGGACGGCGCTCTCCGGGGGCCGAGAGGCCCCCGGACCCCAAGCTCTCCGGGCGGTGTGACCAGGGAACGTCACACTTGCCGGCCGCACCGCCCGGAGTACGAAAGCCCGGAGGACGAAAACGCCGCACCGCTCGCGGCCCGTCCACCGGCACCATCCCCCCGCAGCAACCCGGGGGCACCACCACCCCGGTGCTCCCGCCAGTACCGCAGAACCCCCGCAGTACCCGCAGTACACGCATCGACATTCGCGTCGCCTCGGGCCGTCACCCCGGGTCGTGCAGCCAAACGGCGTTTCCCAAATCCCGCGTCTCCAATCTCCAAGCGGGTGCCCCTTTGAACCTTGGGAGTTAGGCACCATGACCCAGTCGTCCGTAGAGCCCAAGACCAGTGCGGAGGATGCCGGCGACGGCTCTCTCACCCCCGCCGGGCGTTCTTGGCTCGACCGGTACTTTCACATCACGCACAGAGGCTCCAACGTCGGCAATGAGATTCGTGGCGGCGTCACGACCTTCATGGCGATGGCGTACATCCTCCTGCTCAATCCCCTGATCCTCTCCGGCAAGGACGTCGCCGGGGACACCATGAGCCAGAAGGCCCTGATCACGGCCACGGCCTTCGCCGCGGCCCTCACCACGCTCCTGATGGGCTTCGTGGGCAAGGTCCCGCTCGCCCTGGCCGCCGGACTGTCCGTCTCCGGCGTGCTGTCCTCGCAGGTCGCCCCGCAGATGACCTGGCCGCAAGCCATGGGCATGTGCGTCATGTACGGCGTGGTGATCTGTCTCCTGGTCGTCACCGGCCTCCGCGAGATGATCATGAACGCGATCCCCCTCGCGCTCAAGCACGCCATCACCATGGGCATCGGCCTGTTCGTGGCCCTCATCGGCCTGGTGAAGGCCGGTTTCGTGGGCAACGGCGGGGAACTTTCCTCCCCCGTGCTCCTCGGCGCCACCGGTGAGCTCGCCGGCTGGCCCGTCCTGATCTTCTGCGTGACCCTGATCGCCATCTTCATGCTCCAGGCGCGCAAGGTCCGCGGCGCGATCCTGATCGGAATAGTCGGCGGAACCGTCCTCGCGGCCGTCCTCAACGCCGTCGCGGACATCGACCCGAAGGCCTGGAAGAACGGCGCCCCGGAGCTCACCGGCTCCGCGGTCTCGATGCCGGACTTCTCGCTGTTCGGCCAGGTCTCCTTCGGCGGCTGGGGCGACGTCGGCGTGATGACGGTCGGCATGATCGTCTTCACCCTCGTCCTCGCCGGCTTCTTCGACGCGATGGCCACCATCATCGGCGTCGGCACCGAGGCCAAGCTCGCCGACGACAAGGGCCGGATGCCGGGCCTGTCCAAGGCGCTGTTCATCGACGGCGCCGGAGGGGCCATCGGCGGCATCGCGGGCGGCTCCGGCCAGACCGTGTTCGTCGAGTCCGCCACCGGCGTCGGCGAGGGAGCCCGTACCGGTCTCGCCTCCGTCGTCACCGGCCTGTTCTTCGCCGCCTGCCTCTTCTTCACCCCGATCACGCAGATAGTCCCGGGTGAGGTCGCCTCCGCGGCCCTGGTCGTCATCGGCGCGATGATGATGCAGAACGCCCGCCACGTGGACTGGGCCGACACCGCGACCGCCATCCCGGTCTTCCTGACCGTGGCCCTCATGCCCTTCACGTACTCGATCACCGCGGGCGTCGCGGCCGGTGTGATCTCCTACGTGGCCATCAAGGTCGCCCAGGGCAAGGCCCGCGAGATCGGCGCCTTCATGTGGGCACTGACCGTGATCTTCGTGGTCTTCTTCGCCCTCCACCCGATCGAGGGCTGGCTCGGAGTCAACTAGATCACCCCACGTCACCCCGATCACCCGGGTGACCAGCGGCTTGTCCCTCTGGTCGGCGCCGCGCCCGCCACTCATCCGATACTGGAAACGAACCCCTCCGAGGAGGCCGAAATGCTGGACATCGCCGAGGAACTGAACCGGTGGGTCGAGCAGGGACGTGACTTCGCGGTCGCCACCGTCGTGGCGATCAGCGGGAGCGCGCCCCGGCAGCCCGGTGCCGCGCTCGCCGTCGACGGCGACGGCACCGCGATCGGTTCGGTCTCCGGCGGATGCGTGGAGGGCGCGGTGTACGAGCTGTGCCGGCAGGCGCTGGAGGACGGCGAGACCGTCCTGGAGCGCTTCGGCTACAGCGACGACGATGCCTTCGCCGTGGGTCTGACCTGCGGCGGAGTCATCGACATCCTGGTGACCCCGGTCCCCGCGGGCTCCCCCGCGCGGGGGGCGTTCGCGGCCGCGCTGGCCGCCGCCGCCCGCGGGGAGGCGGCGGCGCTCGCCCGGATCGCCGAGGGCCCCGCGGAGCTGATGGGCCGCGCCCTGGTCGTCCGCGGCGACGGCTCGTACGAGGGCGGCCTCGGGGGCCACCCCGAGCTGGACCGCACCCTCGCCGAGGAGGCCCGCGCCATGCTCGACGCGGGCAGGACCGGCGTCGTGGAGATGGGCGCCGACGGCCGGCTCTGCGGAGAGCCGCTGAAGGTACTGGTCGAGGCCAGCGTGCCGCCGCCGCGGATGATCGTCTTCGGCGCCATCGACTTCGCCTCCGCCCTGGTGCGGATCGGCAAGTTCCTCGGCTACCACGTGACGCTGTGCGACGCCCGGCCCGTGTTCGCCACGCGCCGGCGCTTCCCCGAGGCGGACGAGATCGTGGTCGACTGGCCGCACCGCTACCTGGAGAGCACGGACGTGGACGGCCGGACCGTACTGTGCGTCCTCACCCACGACGCCAAGTTCGACGTCCCGCTCCTCGAACTGGCCCTCAGGCTTCCCGTCGCCTACGTCGGCGCCATGGGCTCCCGCCGCACCCACGAGGACCGCAACAAGCGGCTCCGCGACGTCGGCGTGAGCGAGCTCGAACTGGCCCGGCTGCGCTCCCCGATCGGCCTGGACCTCGGCGCCCGCTCCCCGGAGGAGACCGCGCTGTCCATCGCCGCCGAGATCGTCGCCAACCGGCGCGGCGGCACCGGCACCTCGCTGACCGGCGCACACGTACCCATCCACCACGACGGCTCGAAGACGGCGATGGCCAGGATCGGCGTCGTCGCCTGAAGGGACGCCCCCGAACCGCCGAGGAACCAAACCACCGGCGGCCGCCCGACGCTCCCAAGTTCGGAGAGGGGGACGGGGGGTGGTCTCGTGGGGGGCTTTCCGGCCAATATGGGGTGAGCGGTCCTCGATGACCGATTAGTCTCCGGATCATGGTGGACATCCGCGAGGTACCCGAGGCCGACATCGACCGCGCCCAGGAGCTCGCCTACCTGGTCTTCCACGACCGGCCCGACGAGGAGGGGCGCGCCCGTCACCGCACCCTGCTGGGCCACTGCGACCGGCTGGGCGCCTACGAGGGCGACGCGCTGGTCGGGTTCATGGCCGCGCACCGCTTCCGGCTCTCGGTTCCGGGGGCGGATCTGCCCTGCCCCGGGCTGACCTTCGTCGCCGTCGCCCCCACCCACCGCCGCCGGGGCGTGCTCACCGCGCTCATGGCCGAGCAGTTGCGCCGCACCGGGGCGGCGGGCGCCCCGGTCGCCGCCCTGTGGGCCTCCGAGGCCGCGATCTACGGGCGGTTCGGCTACGGATCCGCCACCCAGGGCGTCACCATCGAGATCGACTCCACCCGGCCGCTCGCCCTGCGCATCGCCCCGGACCGGCGGCCGCTGCGGATGATCGACCCGGCCGACGCCCCCGCCCTGATCGGCCCCGCCCACGAGGCCACCCGCGCCCTGCGGGCCGGCCGCCCGAGCCGCGGTCCCGAGCGGTGGCGCGAGGAGTGGCTGTGCGAACAGGACGAGGAGGACGAGGAGCTCAGCCCGCCCCGGATCATCGCCCTCGGGGATCCCGGCGAGCCGCTCGCCGGGTACGTGATCTACCGCACCAAGCCGGGGGGCGGCAGCGGGCCCGTCCGCACCCCGGGCCTGGTCCGGGTCGACGAACTGGAGGCGGACACCCCGGCCGTGGCCGCGGCGCTCTGGGAGTGCGTGGCCGGCCTCGACCTCACCGGCCGGGTCAGCGCCTGGGGCCGCCCGGCCGACGACCCGCTGCTGCACTTCGCCGCCGACCGGGACCAGGTCAAGGTCACCGAGGTGTTCCCGGCGCTCTGGCTGCGGCTGGTCGACGTACGGGCCGCGCTGACCGCGCGGTCGTGGGCCGCGCCCGTGGAACTGGTGCTGGAGCTGGCCGACGTACGGCTGCCCGCCAACGCCGGGCGGTTCCGGCTGAAGGCGGGGCCGGGCGGGGCGACGTACGAACGCGCCGCCCAGGCCCCGGACCTGGAGCTGGACGTCCGGGAGCTGGCCGCCTGCTACCTGGGCGGGACCCGGGTCGTCGAACTGGTCGCCGCCGGGCTGGTGCGCGAGCACACCCCGGGGGCGGCGGCGACGCTCGACGCCGCCCTGCGCACTGAGCTGCTGCCGCACACCGCCGACGAGTTCTAGGCCCCGCCGCCTGTGGTGGTGTCTCTGGTTCAACAGCCTTAAGTGTCGGCCTAGTTGGGCGTTGTTCGGGTGGGGGCCGGGGGAGCGGGACTACACTCTGGCTCCCTCCGTGGGGGCACGGGGTGTGAGGGCCGGGGGGTTCCGTGGGGTTGGCCAAGCGGTTGCTGAGGGAGGACTTCACCCTGAGCATCGGGTGCCGCGTCAGTGTGACGGCGGGAGTGGGCTCGACCACCGTCAAGTGGCAGGTCTCCCGCATGGCTGCGGGTGGCGGCCGTCGGCCGCGCAAGGGCGACGAGACCGTCGACTTCACCTGCCCGCGATGCCGCAAGACGCTCTCCGTCGCCGTCGAGAGCCTCGCCAAGGCGCGGATCAAGTACGAGATCTACCGCGCCCTCGCCTGGCTCCTGGCGCTCTCGCTGCTCGTCACCCTCCCCATGCTCATCCACCTCGGCGGACAGACCGTCGAGGAGGGGGACGACGGGGCGGTGCGTGTCGTGGGATGGCTGGTCCTCGCCGTCGCCGTCGCCGTCATCGTCGCCCCGGGCTTCTTCGTGGCGGCCGGGAACTACTCGGGCGTCAAGAAGCTCCGGCTCGTCCGGCCCGGCGGCGGCAGGACCATCTGGGTGCAGGGACACCGGCTGTTCTGACGGGGCGCGGGGCACGGGCCACGGCGCGCCGCGCACGGTTCCGCCGGAGGGTCAGGCCTGCGGCCGCGCGCCGGGCGGCTCGTGGTGGGCCAGGCGGGAGAGGACCTTGGCGTACACCGTTGTCGCCGCCGCGACGACGGTCACGACGGCCGCCAGCGCGAGGACGCCCAGCAGGGCGGGCCACTGGCGCAGCTCGTCGCGGCACAGGCTGCTCTCGGACACCGGGCGGACCAGCGGGCCCCGGCACAGGGCTCTGTCCCCGGACTGGGGGCCGTAGTCGGAGAGCATCAGGAAGGCGAAGCATCCCCACATCAGCATGGCCAGGAGCATCCACGCGATGGACCACGCCTCGATGCGGTCCGCTTGCCGGCGTTCCTTTCCGGCGTCCGCCGCTGGGGCGCTCGCGGGATCGGGCGTCCGCCGGGCCGGTGCTTCGGCAGTCATGTCTCCCCCTCTTGGCCAACGCTGAACGGACGTCAGTCCATCACGCGGCGCCGGCCCACCGCGAGGGTGTTTCCGGAAGGGCAACGCGATGTCCGCGGAGGCCGGGCGGTGGCCGGAGCGGGCCCGGGCCGGGGCTTCCGCGGACATCGGGGCGGTCAGCGGGGCAGGGAGAGGCGGGCCGCCGACATGCCGAAGGAGGAGCTCCAGACCCCGCTGGAGAGCAGGTCGGGCAGGCCGTGCAGGTCCTCCTCGCGGTAACGCCGGACCTTGCGGTGCCAGTTGAGGATGCCGGCCAGCCAGTCCTCCAGCTCCCCGACGTACGCGTCGAGCCCGGCGCGGGCCCCCGCGTCCAGCTTCCAGTCGTCGTACAGCAGCGGCAGCTGGTTCGCGACGATGTGCTCGAACTCCTCGGTGCGCCGCGTCAGCAGGTCGTGGCAGATGCGCAGCGCCTCGGGGTAGCCGATGTCGAAGAAGTTCCGGGTGACGAGCACGAAGTTGTGGACCTCGCCCTCGACCTCCACCTCCTTCTGGTAGGAGAAGATGTCGTTGATCATGCAGGCGGCATCGGCGGCCGCGTTCTCCAGCGACCGGATCGTCCCGGAGGCGTAGATCTCCTCGGGGATGCCCCGGCCCTGCTGCCCCAGCCGGCACAGGTACATCGTCAGGTGCGAGCCGAACGTGCGGCGGCGCATCTCCGCGTAGTCCACCGGGTCCGGGATCCGGTTCTGGATCTGGTTGTCCACCTCCCACAGCCAGCTCTCCAGCATGGACACCAGCGTCGCCCGGAACTCGGCGCGGACCCGCGGGCCCATCTGCGCCGAGGTGCGCACCCACAGGTCGCCCAGCGCCCGCTCCATCGCCGTCGCCGGCTCCGGCCGCTCGGTGTGGTCGAGCGGGATCATCGCGATCAGCCGGGCCGTGGTCGCCTTCGCCGCCGGGAGGTTCTTGGCCTGGGCGAACACCACCGGGTAGTAGTCGTCGCCGTACGTGCCCCAGGTCAGCCAGCACGCGTTCAGCAGCAGCGCCTCGCGGGTGGCGTCGGGGTCGATGCCGGCGGAGCAGAGCGCGAAGTCGTAACCGCGCAGCTTGGGTTCGTTCCAGATCGCCGAACCGGGGTCACCGGGCTGCGGGTCCAGCAGCCCCATCTCCCGGGCCCAGGCCACCGATCCCTCGCGCGCGTGGGCGTGGTGCGGGCTCAGGGAGAGCGGGAACGGCATGTGGATGTCCGGGATCACGGACGGCCCGGTGCGCTCGAACGGGACGTGGGAGAAGGAGCGGCGGCGGCGCTCCAGCGCGCGCGGCTCCAGGACGGAGCGCAGGTCGAGGGCGGCTCCGCCGAGCCCGGTCGGCATGAAGGGCAGCGAGAGCGGCGCGGTGGGGCGGGCCTCCTTGTTCATGTAGCGGCTGGAGACCATGTGCCACTCGTGGCCGCCCGACTGCCAGTCCTGGAGCCCCTTCGCGTAGGCGAGGACGGCGGCGATCTCGGCCGGGTCCATCGCGTGGTCGGCGAAGAGCTGGGGGAGTTCACCGAGCGCGGTCTGCTCGAACTGCTGGAGCCGTGAGGTCAGCAGGTCGTTGGAGGCCTCGGCGGCCTCCTGGGTGGTGCAGCCGAGGAAGGTCTCCAGCACGAGGACGGCGTTGGAGAGTTCGCCCTCGTCGGCCACCTCGCGCTCGTAGGAGAAGAGGTCGTTCCTGATGTGCACGGCGTCCGAGAAGGCGTCGCGCAGCACAGCGAGCGGCCGGGTGTGCGCGACCCGCGCCGGGACCTCGGCGGAGACGTACTCGACCAGCCCGGCCGACCAGGGGGCGCCGCCCACCTTGCGGCGCATCTCGATGTACTCCAGCGGGTTCGCCACCCGCCCGATGTTGATGTTGGCGAGCTCCCACATCGACTCGTTGAGCAGGTTCCTGGTCGACTCGGCGAACCGTTCCCGCCAGTGCGGCGACATGGCGGGCACGGTCCGCTCCCACAGGTCCGCGAGGCCCGCCTCGACCGGGCCCGCGGGCTCGGGGAAGCCGTCGGCGAGGTCCATCGGCATGAACGCGGCGAGCCTGTCGAGGTACGCCTTGGCGCCGGCGCGGTCCTGGGAGCGCTTGTACATCTCCAGGAAGTGATCGTCGAAGAAGAACACCCACACGTACCAGTCGGTCACCAGCGACAGCGCCTCGCTGTCGCAGTCGGGGTGGGTGTACGCGCACAGCAGGGCGTAGTCGTGCGAGTCGAGGTCGCTCTCCTCCCAGACGCCGGACCCCTCCAGCATTCCGAGGGCGCGCGCCCACCGCTTGGTGTGGACCCGCGCCTCCTCCAGATGGGGGTTCAGTCGCGCCGGATGGGGCACGTAGAAATCCGGCAGTTGGAACGGCTGCGTCACGGCGGGGTGAGCCTTTCGTCTGTCCGTATCGGGGCTGTCTCGGACGCGGGCGGACCCGGTCCCGGGCACCGCGCACGCCGAAGTGCGGGGGCCCGGTCGCCCGGGCCCCCGCACGAGACCAGCAGTGCTCTACCCCTGACGCCCCTGGGATAAGGGGGAGTTCACCGCATCAGGTGACGGTGCTGCCTTTCTGTGGCGGCGGGGCCTGCCGGGGGATAGGGGTGCCCGCCCCCCGAGGCTGTGGCCCGTGCCGCTCGGCGTACTGCTCCGCCTGCATCCGGAACATCGCCGCGTACCGCCCGTCCCGCGCCAACAGCTCCTCGTGGGAGCCCTGTTCGACGAGCCGGCCCTCGTGCAGGACGTAGATGACATCCGCGTGCCGCACCCCCGACATGCGGTGCGTGACGAGGACGACCGCCCGGTGCGGACCGGCCAGGCCGCGGATGCTGTCGAACGCGGCGATCTCCGCCGCCGGGTCCAGGGCCGAGGTGGGCTCGTCCACGACGATGACACGGGCGTCGCGGTAACGGGTGCGGGCCAGGCCGAACTTCTGCCACTGCCCGCCGGAGAGCTCCGAGGCACCCCGGAAGACCCGGGCGAGCAGCGTCTCGTACCCGTGCGGCAGCTTCGCGACGACCTCGTCGGCCCCCGTGTACCGGGCCGCGGCCACCACCTCCGCCGCCTGGTCGACCGAGCCGTCCGCCCCCGCGTCGCCGGGCCGCCCGATGGCGATGTTGGTACGGGCGGTCACCGGCCAGCGTTCGAAGTCCTGGGTCAGCAGGGCGACCCGGTCGAAGACCTGCGTCCGGTCGGCCTCCCGGACGTCCACCCCGTCCCAGGTCAGCGTGCCCGTGTCGGGCAGGTGCAGACCGGCGAGGAGTTTGACGAGGGTGCTCTTGCCGGAGCCGTTCTCCCCGACCAGGGCCACCACCTGGCCCGCCTCGATCGTCAGCGACACCCCGGCCAGGGCCGGCTCCTCCCGGTCGGGGTAGCCGAACCCCACCTCGGTGAGCCGGATCGTGCCCGTCCGCCCGGGCAGCGGCCGCCCGCCGCTCGGGATGGCGCGGCGCCCCGCCTCGGCGACGAACCGCTCCAGGTCCCGGACGTACAGGGACTCCTCGTGCAGGGTGTTGGTGGTGGCGACGAGCGCCCCCAGGCTCGCGGAGCCGGCGCGCACCGCGATCACGGCGGTGCCGGCCACCGCCAGGTCCATCCGCCCGGCGGCGATCAGCGCGCCCATCGCGGCGTACGTGACGAGCGCGGCGAGCCCGGAGAGGGCGGCGGCGAGCAGTTCGGTGGCCGCCTTGTCCTTGGCGAGCCGGGTGGCCTCGCCCTCGGCGTGCTCGGCCATGTTGCGGTAGTGGCCCAGCAGGTAGCGGCCGACGCCGTGCACCCGGACCTCGGGAGCCGACGTACGGGCGATCAGCAGCTGCCCGATCAGCCGGGCGGCCCGGACGTGCTCCACCCAGGCCATCACCGACAGGTAGCGGCGCTGCGCCACCCGCATCGCGCCCCAGCCGCGCGGGGCGGCGATCAGCAGCAGCATCGGCAGCAGCAGCGGGTGCAGCACGGTCAGCACCCCGGCGGTCGCGAACAGGGAGATCAGCCCGCCCAGGGTGGCCACGCAGGCGCCGACGGTCCGGCGGGCCGACGGCGGCCCCCACTGGGCGCTGTCCAGCAGCCGCCGGAACTCCCCGTCCTCGATGGCCTCCAGCTCGACCCCGACGGCGGCGTGCAGGTACTGCTCCTGCGCGGCCCGCTCGACCTTGGGCTCCAGCCGCCCGGCGGCCGCCGTCGACCGGGAGGCCAGGACGGCTCCCAGTACGGCGACCAGCGCCCCGGCGGCGAGGGCGGGCAGGGCCTCCTGCAGCCGCTCGGCGGGGCTGCCCGCGCCGAACAGGGTACGGAGCACCGCGCTCAGGACGAGCAGCCCGACGGCGGAGGTGACGCCCTGGCCGGCCTCGGCGGCGGCGACGGTGAGCAGCGCGGGCCGGTCGGTGTCCCAGGCGAGCCGGAGGGTGCCGCGGACCATCCGGGGCATGGCGCGCAGGGTGCTGAGCAGCCCGCTCTCCAGCTGGGCGTACTCGTGGTTGGCCCAGCCGGCGTCGTAGCGCAGCGGGCCGCCGAAGAGCCGGCGCTCGCTCTCGGAGACGGCGGGTTCGGCGGGCACGGGCCGCTTGAGGAGCCTCATGCGCGGCCACCTCCGCCCCGCGGGGTCGAACACCACATGAACGTGCACGGATCGCAAGATTCCTCCCGGGGTACCGCGACGGGCGAACTGACGCCGGAAGAACGCGGCTGCTCAGAGCGCCGTCACGGGCCGCCGGGAGCGAATGCTCGTACGCAGTTGCGAGGGCTGTGCCGACCCCAAGGGGCGCCCGGGCCCCGGCCCGTGACGCGGCGTTCGAATCACCCGCGGGTGTGCGGGACCCCCTTCGAGGTATTGCGTCGATATCCGGCCGCCGATCACATTCCCGTCATGGACATGGCCAGACGAGGACCGCCCCCGCGCCGTGCGGGCGCGGGGGCGGTCTCGGGAATCTCCGGGAGCCTTCGGGAAGCTCCGGGCGGTTACTCCGCCTCGGCCTCCAGGTTGCCCTCGGTGTCCAGGTACACCTGGCGCAGGGACTCCAGGATCTGCGGGTCCGGCTTCTCCCACATGCCGCGCGACTCCGCCTCCAGCAGGCGCTCCGCGATGCCGTGCAGGGCCCAGGGGTTGGCCTCCTCCAGGAAGGCGCGGTTGGCCGGATCCAGGACGTACGTCTCCGTCAGCTTGTCGTACATCCAGTCCGCGACCACGCCCGTCGTGGCGTCGTAGCCGAAGAGGTAGTCCACCGTCGCCGCCAGCTCGAAGGCGCCCTTGTAGCCGTGGCGGCGCATCGCCTCGATCCACTTGGGGTTCACGACGCGGGCGCGGAAGACGCGCGAGGTCTCCTCCACCAGGGTGCGGGTCTTGACCGTCTCCGGGCGGGTGGAGTCGCCGATGTACGCCTCCGGGGCCGTGCCGCGCAGCGCGCGGACGGTGGCCACCATGCCGCCGTGGTACTGGAAGTAGTCGTCCGAGTCGGCGATGTCGTGCTCGCGGGTGTCCGTGTTCTTCGCGGCCACCGTGATCCGCTTGTAGGCGCTCTCCATCTCCTCGCGCGCCGCCCGGCCCTCCAGACCGCGGCCGTAGGCGTAACCGCCCCACACCGTGTAGACCTCGGCGAGGTCGGCGTCCGTGCGCCAGTCGCGCGAGTCGATCAGCTGGAGGATGCCCGCGCCGTACGTGCCCGGGCGCGAGCCGAAGATACGGGTCGTCGCGCGCCGCTCGTCGCCGTGCTCGGCGAGGTCCGCCTGGGCGTGGGCCCGGACGTAGTTCTGCTCCGCGGGCTCCTCCAGCCCCGCCGCCAGCCGTACCGCGTCGTCCAGCAGCCCGATGACGTGCGGGAACGCGTCCCGGAAGAAGCCCGAGATGCGCAGCGTGACATCGATGCGGGGGCGGCCCAGCTCATCGAGCGGGATCGGCTCCAGACCCGTGACGCGGCGCGAGGCCTCGTCCCAGACCGGGCGGACGCCCAGCAGGGCGAGGGCTTCCGCCACGTCGTCGCCGGAGGTGCGCATCGCGCTCGTGCCCCACAGCGACAGGCCGACGGAGGCGGGCCACTCGCCGTTGTCCGTGCGGTACCGGTTCAGCAGCGAGTCCGCCAGCGCCTGCCCGGTCTCCCACGCGAGGCGGGAGGGGACGGCCTTCGGGTCCACGGAGTAGAAGTTCCGGCCGGTCGGCAGGACGTTCACCAGGCCGCGCAGTGGCGAGCCGGACGGGCCCGCCGGGACGAAGGCACCGTCCAGCGCGCTGACCACGTGCGCGATCTCGTCGGTGGTGCCGGCCAGGCGCGGGACGACCTCACGGGCCGCGAAGTCCAGTACGGCCGCCACGTCCGCCGAGTGCCCGGCGGCGACCGAAGCCACCGCCTCCGGCGCCCAGTGCGCGTCCTCCATCGCCTGGACCAGCGCGCGGGCCGCCTCCTCCGCCTGGTCGGCGGTGGTGCGGGTGGCCGCCGACTCGTCGAGGCCCAGCGCCTCGCGCAGGCCCGGCAGGGCCGTCGTACCGCCCCAGATCTGCCGGGCGCGCAGGATCGCCAGGACCAGGTTGACCCGGGCCTCGCCGGCCGGGGCGCCGCCCAGGACGTGCAGACCGTCGCGGATCTGGGCGTCCTTGACCTCGCACAGCCAGCCGTCGACGTGCAGCAGGAAGTCGTCGAAGCCCTCGTCGTCCGGGCGCTCTTCGAGGCCCAGGTCGTGGTGGAGCTTCGCGGCCTGGATCAGGGTCCAGATCTGGGCGCGGATGGCCGGCAGCTTCGCCGGGTCCATCGCCGAGATCTGCGCGTACTCGTCCAGGTGCTGCTCCAGGCGGGCGATGTCGCCGTACGACTCCGCGCGCGCCATCGGCGGCACCAGGTGGTCGACCAGGGTGGCGTGCACCCGGCGCTTGGCCTGGGTGCCCTCACCGGGGTCGTTGACCAGGAACGGGTAGATGAGCGGCAGGTCGCCGAGGGCGGCGTCGGGCGCGCAGGCCGCCGACAGGCCGGCGTTCTTGCCCGGCAGCCACTCCAGGTTGCCGTGCTTGCCCAGGTGGATCATCGCGTCGGCGCCGAAGCCGCCGTCCTCGGCGCGCGCCTGGATCCAGCGGTACGCGGCCAGGTAGTGGTGCGAGGGCGGCAGGTCCGGGTCGTGGTAGATCGCGATCGGGTTCTCCCCGAAGCCGCGCGGCGGCTGGATCAGGATCAGCAGGTTGCCGCGCCGCAGGGCCGCGAGGACGATGTCGCCGTCCGGGTTCGCGGAGCGGTCGACGAACATGTTGCCCGGGGCCTCGCCCCAGTGCTCGGTGACGCTGTCGCGCAGCTCGGCCGGCAGCTCGGAGAACCAGCGCTTGTAGTCGGCGGCCGGGATCCGGACCGGGTTGCGGGCCAGCTGCTCCTCGGTCAGCCAGTCCTGGTCGTGGCCGCCGGCCTCGATCAGGGCGCGGATCAGCTCGTCGCCGTCGCCGGAGACCAGACCCGGGACGTCCTCGACGGGGCCGAAGTCGTAGCCGCCCGCGATGAGGGTGCGCAGCAGCTCCACGGCGCTGGCCGGGGTGTCGAGACCCACCGCGTTACCGATGCGGGAGTGCTTGGTGGGGTACGCGGACAGGACGAGCGCGACCTTCTTGTCACGGCGCTCGATGTGCCGCAGCCGGGCGTGCCGGACGGCGATCCCCGCGACCCGGGCGGCCCGCTCGGGGTCGGCGACATAGGCGGGCAGGCCGTCCTCGTCGAGCTCCTTGAAGGAGAACGGGACGGTGATCAGACGGCCGTCGAACTCGGGCACGGCGACCTGCGTCGCGGCGTCGAGCGGGGAGAGGCCCTCGTCGTTCTCCTCCCAGGCGCTGCGCGAGCCGGTCAGGCACAGGGCCTGCAGGATCGGTACGCCCAGACCCGCGAGCGCGCCGGCGTCCCAGGACTCGTCGTCGCCGCCCGCCGAGGCGGTGGCGGGCTTGGTGCCGCCCGCCGCGAGGACGGTGGTGACGACCGCGTCCGCCGATTCCAGCGCGGCGATCAGCTCCGGCTCGGGGGCGCGCAGGGAGGACACGTAGAGGGGGAGCGCCTGGGCGTCCTTCGCCTCGATCGCGTCGCACAGGGCGTGCACGAAGGAGGTGTTCCCGCTCATCTGGTGGGCGCGGTAGTACAGCACGGCGATCCGGGGGCCCGTGGTGCTCCCGGGGGTGCGCTCCAGCGGGCCCCAGGTGGGGGCGGCGGCCGGCGGCTCGAAGCCGTGGCCGGTGAGCAGGACGGTGTCCGAGAGGAAGCGCGCCAGCTGGTCCAGGTTGGCGGGGCCGCCGTGCGCGAGGTAGCCGTGCGCCTCGGCGGCGATGCCGATGGGGACGGTGGAGGCCTCCATCAGCTGGGCGTCCGGGGCCTGTTCGCCGGTCAGTACGACCACCGGGCGGGTCTGGGCGGGGGCCAGCAGCAGGTCGAGGCCCTCCTGCCAGGCGCGGAGGCCGCCGAGGAGGCGTACGACGACCAGGTCGACACCGTCGAGGAGACCGGGGAGGTCGTCGAGGGGAAGGCGGGAGGGGTTCGCGAACCGGTACGGGACGGGGCCGTCCGCGGCGGCGCGGGCGCTGAGCAGATCGGTGTCGGACGTCGACAGCAGCAAGATCATGCGGCGGCAGGCCTTCCTCGGGGTTTCCGCGCCCCGGGCAGTGAGGACGACGGGAGTTCCTGACTCACCCGGCCGATCGCTCCGCAGGGTTCACAGTGGCGGGACCGCGCCGGATTCGCACCGGGCTTCCTCCCATGTCGCCGTCCTCGGCGATGGCGGACCGAGCGGTCCGCCGCAGGTCATCTTAGGTGCCCTGATCCCCGGCCGGGAGTCCGGGCCGCCCCGCGGTATCACCGGGGCCCCGGCACGGCCGGATTCCGCCAGGAGGGCCGGAAACATGTGGTGAAACGGGGGTGAAGCGGCGGGGGCGCGGGTGGGGGTGCGGGCGGGGGGCCTGCGGTGACGGGTGGTGGCAGGGTGGTGACGGACACAGACCGGGCGGGGGGAATCCTGGGTATGCTCGCCGCCATGCCCCAGTCCCCCTCCGCCACATCGCGGGACGAACCCGTCATACGGGACCGCGGTGACGCATGCCCCGGCGCGCTCCGGCTGCACGCGGCGGACGACGGGTTCCTCGCGCGGGTCCGGCTTCCGGGCGGGCTGCTCACCGCCGCGCAGGCCGCCGCGCTCGCGGACGCCGCCGAGCGGTTCGGGGACGGGCACCTCGAACTCACCTCGCGCGGAAACGTCCAGCTCCGCGGCCTCGCCGACGGCTGCGGCGGGGCCCTCGCCGAACTCCTGGACTCCGTCGGCCTGCTGCCCGCGCCCTCGCACGAGCGGGTCCGCAACATCGTCGCGAGCCCCCTCGGGGACCCCGCTCCGGTGCGCGCCCTGGACCGGCTGCTCTGCGCCGACCCCGGCGCCGCCGCTCTCTCCGGCCGGTTCCTGTTCGCCGTGGACGACGGGCGCGGGGACGTCGCCGCCCTCGACCCCGACGTGTCCCTGCTCGCGCGCCCCGGCGGCCGGGCGCTGATCCGGCTCGGCGCCGCGCCCGACGCCGCCGAGGTGGCCGCCGGCGACGGACCCGAGGCGGCGCTGGAGGCCGCCCGGCACTTCCTCGACGCCGCCGCCCGCGCCGGCACCCGGGCCTGGCGCGTCGCCGAGCTGCCCGCCGAACACGCCCTGGACGCGCGGGAGTTCACCGCCCGGCTGGCCGCCCTCGGCATCCCCGCCCGGTACGTCGCGGACGCGCCCCGCCCGTACGCGGGGCCGCCCGCCCCCGGCGTGCACGGGGACGCGCTCTGCGTCCTGATCCCGCTCGGCCGGCTCCGCAGCGCCCAGTGGCGGGAGCTGCCCGGCGCGCTGCGGACCACGCCCTGGCGCAGCGTCATCGTCGGCGACACCGCCGCCCGCCCCGCCGGGCTGGTGACCGCGCCCGGCAGTGCCTGGGAGTCCGTGACCGCCTGCACCGGCCGGCCCGGCTGCGCGAAAGCCCTCGCGGACGTACGCGCTGACGCGCGCGCCGTCGCGGAACGGGCCCGCGGACCGCTGTCCGTCCACTGGTCCGGCTGCGAGCGCCGCTGCGGGCACCCGCGCGGCACCGACTGGGTCGACGCCGTCGCCACCGCGACCGGCTACCGGCTGACCGGGCCCGGCGTGCCCGGCGGTCCCGGCGGGCCCGCGTCGCGGCACGTCCCCGCCACCGCCCCCGAACTTGGCGCGGCCCTCCGGGACGCGCGCAACACCCCCCGAGTGTCCGAAGAGCAGTGAAGAAATGAGCGAGTACACCGTGTTCGAGTACGAGAAGGACGGCGCCGCGATCTACCGCCAGTCCTTTGCCACGATCCGCGCCGAGGCGGACCTCTCCGGGCTGCCCGCCTCCGTCGCCCAGGTCGCGGTGCGCATGATTCACGCCTGCGGGATGACGGACCTGCCCAAGGACCTCGGCTACACCCCGGAGGTCGTGCTGCGGGCGCGCGCCGCGCTGACCGCCGGCGCCCCGATCCTGTGCGACGTGCAGATGGTCGCCAGCGGCGTCACCCGGGGGCGGCTCCCCGCCGACAACGAGGTGATCTGCACCCTCTCCGACCCGGCCGTACCGGAGCTCGCCGCGAAGATGGGCACCACGCGCAGCGCCGCCGCCCTCGAAGTGTGGCGCGACCGGGGCCTGTTGGAGGGCTCGGTGATCGCCGTCGGCAACGCGCCGACCGCGCTGTTCCGGCTGCTGGAGATGATCGAGGAGGGCGCCCCGCGCCCCGCCGCCGTCATCGGTGTCCCCGTCGGCTTCATCGGCGCCGCCGAGTCCAAGGACGCCCTCGCCGCGCACCCTTCGGGCCTCGACCACCTGATCGTGCGCGGCCGGCGCGGCGGCAGCGCCATCGCCGCCGCCGCCGTCAACGCGATCGCGAGCGTGGCCGAATGAGCGCCGGACGCCTGTACGGGGTCGGGCTCGGCCCCGGCGACCCGTCCCTGATGACGCTGCGGGCCGTCGAGGTCATCGCCGAGGCGGACGTCATCGCCTACCACAGCGCCCGCCACGGCCGCTCCATCGCCCGCTCCATCGCGGCGAAGCACCTGCGCGCCGACCACGTCGAGGAACCGCTGGTCTACCCGGTCACCACCGAGACCACCGACCACCCCGGCGGCTACCAGGGGGCGATGGAGGAGTTCTACGAGGACTGCGCCGCCCGCCTCGCCGCGCACCTGGACGCCGGCCGGACCGTCGCCGTGCTCGCCGAGGGCGACCCGCTCTTCTACGGCTCGTACATGCACATGCACAAGCGGCTCGCCGACCGGTACGAGGCCGAGGTCATCCCCGGCGTCACCTCCGTCAGCGCCGCCGCCGCCCGCCTCGGGACCCCGCTGGTGGAGGGCGAGGAGGTGCTGACCATCCTGCCCGGCACCCTGCCGGAGGAGGAGCTCACCGCCCGCCTCGCCGCCACCGACTCGGCCGTCGTGATGAAGCTCGGCCGCACCTTCCCCGCCGTGCGGCGCGCCATGGAGGCCAGCGGCCGCCTCGCCGAGGCCCGCTACGTGGAGCGCGCCACGATGGCGGGCGAGCGGACCGGGATCCTCGCCGACACCGACGCCGAGACCGTCCCGTACTTCGCCGTCGCCGTCGTCCCCAGCCGGATCGGGAACCCCGGCAGCGTGCCCTCCGGGCCCGGCGGCGTCGTGGTCGTCGGCACCGGTCCGGCCGGGCCGCTGTGGCTGACCCCCGAGACCCGGCGGGCGCTGGCCGACGCCGAGGTGCTCGTCGGGTACACGACGTACCTGGACCGGGTGCCCGTGAAGCCGGGCCAGATCCGGCACGGCTCCGACAACAAGGTGGAGTCCGAGCGCGCCGAGTTCGCCCTCGACCTCGCCCGGCGCGGCAAGCGCGTCGCCGTGGTCTCCGGCGGTGACCCCGGAGTCTTCGCCATGGCGACCGCCGTCCTGGAGGTCGCCGGGCAGCCGGAGTACAAGGACGTCCAGGTCAAGGTCCTGCCGGGGGTGACCGCCGCCAACGCGGCCGCCGCCGCGGCCGGAGCCCCGCTCGGCCACGACTACGCCACGATCTCCCTGTCCGACCGGCTCAAGCCCTGGGAGGTCATCGCGGAGCGGCTGCGCGCGGCCGCCGCGGCCGACCTGGTGCTGGCCCTGTACAACCCCGGCTCCCGCAGCCGCACCTGGCAGGTCGCCCAGGCCAAGGAGCTCCTGCTGGAGCTGCGTTCCCCGCAGACCCCGGTGGTCGTCGCCCGCGACGTGGGCGGCCCCACCCAGACGGTGCGCGTCGTCACGCTCGCCGAACTGGAGCCGGCCGAGGTGGACATGCGCACGATCCTGCTGATCGGCTCCTCGCAGACCCAGGTCACGGACCGCCCCGACGGCACCCGTGTCACCTGGACCCCGCGCCGCTACCCGTGACGGCGCCGGCGCGCTGAACGCCGAAGGCCCGGGGCGCCGCCGCCCCGGGCCTTCCGTCTCACACCGATGCGGTCAGGCGCCGCCCAGCCAGGCCAGGACCTCCGCGACCCCGGAGGCCTCCGGGACGCCCGCGGGCACCGGGGGGCGGCTGACGACGAGCACCGGAATGCCGGCCTCGCGGGCCGCGGTGAGCTTGGGAGCGGTGGCCGAGCCGCCGCTGTCCTTCGTCACCACCACGTCGATGCGGTGCCGGGCCAGCAGCTCCCGTTCGTCGTCGAGGCCGAACGGGCCCCGGGCGAGGAGGACTTCCAGCTGCGCGGGCCGCGGCCCCTGCGGCGGGTCCACCGAACGCACCAGGAACCAGGTGCCGTCGAGCGCGGCGAAGCTGTGCAGGCCCATCCGTCCGGTGGTCAGGAAGGCCCGCGCGCCGAGCCCCGGCAGCAGGGCGGCCGCCTCGGCGAGGGAGCCGGCGAAGGTCCAGGCGTCGCCGGGCCCCGGGGTCCACCCCGGGCGGCGCAGCGCCAGCAGCGGGATCCCCGAAAGGGCCGCCGCCCCCGCCGCGTTGAAGCTCATGCGCTCCGCGAACGGGTGGGTGGCGTCCACCAGGTGCGTGACCCCGTGGGCGCGGATCCAGTCGGCCAGGCCCGCCGGCCCGCCGAAGCCCCCGACGCGGGTCTCGCCCGGCGGCAGCACCGGGCGGGCGACCCGGCCGGCGAGCGAGGTGGTCACGCGGTACGGGGCGGGCTCCAGGGCCTCCGCGAGGAGCCGGGCCTCCGTCGTGCCGCCCAGGACCAGGACGTGCCCGGGGCCGGGCCGCCCGGTGGGGACACCCGGTTCAGCAGGCATGCCGGTCGCGCTCGGGGGAGTACAGGTGGCTGTCCCGGAACTGCTCGGCGCCCAGCGTGCGGCCCACCACGATCACCGCGGTCCGCACCAGCCCGGCCTCCTCCACCTGGCCCGCGATGTCGGCGAGGGTACCGCGCAGGATCAGCTCGTCGGGGCGGCTCGCCATCGCCACCACCGCCACCGGGCAGTCGGCCCCGTAGTGCGGCAGCAGTTCCTCCGCCACCCGCCGCGCGTACCGCGTCGCCAGGTGCAGCACCAGCAGCGCCCCGCTGCGGCCCAGCGTGGCGAGGTCCTCGCCGGGCGGCATCGGCGTGGCCTGCTGGGCGATCCGGGTCAGGATGACCGTCTGGCCGACGGTGGGCACGGTCAGCTCCCGCTTCAGCGCGGCGGCCGCGGCGGCGAACGCCGGCACGCCCGGGACCACCTCGTACGGGATGCCCGCCGCGTCCAGGCGCCGCATCTGCTCCGCGACGGCGCTGAAGACGGACGGGTCGCCGGAGTGCAGCCGCGCCACGTCGTGGCCCGCCTCGTGGGCCCGTACAAACTCGGCCGTGATCTCGTCCAGGTCGAGCCCCGAGGTGTCGACCAGCCGGGCGTCCGCCGGGCACTCGGCCAGCATCTCGCGCGGGACCAGGCTGCCCGCGTACAGGCAGACGGGGGCGGCGGCCAGGGTCCGCGCGCCGCGCACCGTGATCAGGTCGGCGGCGCCGGGGCCCGCTCCGATGAAGTACACGGTCATGACTGGGTCTTCCTGTCGCTGGGGGAGGGCTTCGTTACGGACCACTGGGTCACCGGCATCGCCTGCCGCCAGCCGGTGAAACCGCCGACCGGCACCGCGTGCGCCACGGCCAGCTTCACCAGCTCGCCGCCGTAGCGCTTGTGGCGCTCGGAGAGCACCGCCTCCGACTCCAGCGTGACGGTGTTCACCACCAGCCGGCCGCCGGGGGCCAATGCCTCCCAGGCCGCGTCCAGCAGCCCCGGAGCGGTCAGGCCGCCGCCGATGAACACCGCGTCGGGAGCCGGGAGCCCGGCCAGCGCGGCCGGGGCCGCCCCCGTCACCACGCGCAGCCCGGGCACGCCGAGCGCCGTCGCGTTGCGGGCGATCCGCGCGGCCCGCTCCGGGACCCGCTCCACGGTCACCGCCCGGCAGGAGGGGTGCGTCCGCATCCACTCGATGCCGATGGAACCGGAGCCGCCGCCGATGTCCCACAGCAGCTCGCCGGGGGCCGGGGCCAGCGCGCACAGGGTCGCGGCCCGCACGTGCCGCTTGGTGAGCTGGCCGTCGTGCTCGTACGCGGTGTCCGGCAGCCCCGGGGTCGCGCCGAGCCGCGGGGCGGCGGCGTCCGGATCCCGGCGGCAGTCGACCGCCACCACGTTCAGGGGGTCGCCGGGCGCGTGGTCCCAGCCGTCGGCCCGGCCCTCGTACGTGTCCTCGCGCTCGGAGCCGAGCTGTTCCAGCACCCGCATCCGGCTCGGCCCGAAGCCCCGCTCGCACAGCAGCGCCGCGATCTCGCCCGGGGACGCCGCCCCGGCGCTCAGCACCAGCACCCGCCGGCCCTCGTACAGCCGGGCCGCGAGCCGGGCCACCGGGCGCCCGACCACCGTGACGACCTCCGTGTCCTCCACCGGCCAGCCCAGCCGGGCGCAGGCGTAGGAGACGGACGAGGGGTGCGGGTGGACCCGCAGCGCCTCCGCGCCCAGCTCCTCGGACAGGGCGCGGCCGATCCCGTAGAACATGGGGTCCCCGCTGGCCAGCACCGCGATCCGGCGCCCCGCGTGCTCGGCCGCCAGCTTCGGCACCGCCGGCCGCAGCGGGCTGGGCCAGGACACCCGCAGGCCCGGGCAGGCGTCCGGCGGCAGCAGGTCCAGCTGCCGGGGCCCGCCGATCAGTACCTCGGCGGAGGCCAGCGCGGCCCGCGCGCCGGCGGTGAGTCCGGCCCAGCCGTCGGCGCCGAGGCCGACGACGGCCACCGGCAGGGGCGTGGGGGGTGCTGCGGAGCTCACTGCGCGCTACCTCGGACGGAAGACGGAGAGGGGTGGACCCGCAGCCTACTGGTGCGCAGCCCCGGCTCCAGGACCAGGGTGACCACCACCGACACCGCCGCCAGCACCGTCATCGCGACCGCCGCCGAGGTGTACTGGGCGAGGGCCCCGGCGAGAGCCGCGCAGACCCCTTGCAGGGTCAGCATCCCGGCCGAGTGCAGGCCCAGCGCCTGGCCCTGGGTGCCCTCCGGGAGCAGTGCGACCAGCCGCTCCTGCATCAGCAGCCCCGCCGAGTAGCCGACGGAGGCCAGGGTCACGGTGACCGTCGCGACGACCGGTCCGGGCTCCAGCGCGAACGCCAGGTACGGCGCGGCGAGCAGCAGGCGCAGCGGGGCCGCGAGCCGGGCCCGCAGCCGCGCGGGCAGGTAGCGCCCGGCGACGGTGTCCCCGGCGAGCATCCCGGCGGCGGCGCCGGCGAAGAGCAGCCCGGCGTGGGCCGCGTCGTAGGGGACGAACAGGGACTCGCAGCCGACGATCAGTCCGTTCGGCACCCACAGGGCGAGGTAGAGGGTGCGCCGGGCCGGGTCGGAGAGCAGGGCGGCGTTGCCGCGCCAGGTCGCGGCCACCGAGGGCCGCCCGCTCGCGCGCGGCTCCCGCCGCCGCAGCCCGAACCGTACGGTGACCACGGCCGCGGCCGAGAGCCCGGCGGCGGCCAGCAGCGCCCCGCGCGGGGAGAGCGCGGCGACGAGCAGCCCGCCGAGGGCGTACCCGGCGATCTGGGTCACCCCGGCGCAGACGGCGAGCAGCGACCGGCCCGGCAGGTAGTCCCCGGGCGGCAGGATCTCGGTGAGCAGCCCGTACCGGACCCCGCCGGCGAGCGAGTCGGCGAGCCCCTGGCCGAGGAGCACCGCGAACACCGCCCACAGCGGCAGCCCCGGGACGCACAGCAGCAGGGTGGCGAGCGCGCCGGCGGCCGAGAGCCCGCCGAGGGCCGCGCGCGGGGGCAGCCGGTCCGCGGCGGAGAGCAGCAGCGTCGCGCCGAGCAACTGCGCGAAGGACGGGCCGAACATGCCGAGCGCGGAGAGGAGCGGGCTGCCGGTGCGGTCGTAGACGAGGACGGCGAGCGCGAGCCCGCTCACGGTGGAGGCGCCGACGCGCAGGGCGGCCGCGGCGAAGAAGGGGGTGAACTCGGGCGTGCGGGCGATGGAGCGGTAGGTCCGGGGCATGCGGGGAGTGTCCGGGGAGCACCGCCGGGGCCCTTAATGTTTCGCCTGCACGCGAAAGCCCGAGGCCGGGAGCCGGGAGCCGGCGGCTGGGAGTCGGAGGCCTGGGACGGGTGTAGGACACGGGGCGGGGGCGGGAGATGGGCTGGTGGCGGATCGACACCGATGCGCTGGCGGGCAGCCGGTTCGTGGTGTCGGCGCTGGCCGAGACCACGGCGGCGCTGATGGCGCTGCGGTGGCGCAGCGCAGGCCACCCCGGCGAGCGGGACTGGCTCGCGGCCCGGTTGCCCGCGTTCCAGGAGTACCTGGCCGCCGAACCGGTCACCGCCGAGGTGCTGCGGGCGGCCCTCGGGCGGCAGTGGATCGCCGACTACCTGACCCCGCCGCCGGACGGCCGCCCCTTCGAGGAGGAGCTGGAGTCGATCCGCGCGACCCCGGACGCGGTGGTGCGGACGAACCTGCGCGCCGCCTCGCGTCCGGCCGGGGCGGCCCTGCGCGCCCGGGGGCTGGGCCCGCGCACCGCCGAGCTGCTGGAGTGGGTCTGGGCCGAGGCCGTGCGCCCCGACTGGGAGCGCCGTCGCCGGGTCGCCGAGGCCGATGTCCTGGTCCGCACCCGGCAGTTGAGCCTCGGCGGATGGTCGGCGGCCCTGTCGGGGATGCGGCCGGGGATGGCCTGGCTCGGCGAGGGACGGCTGCGGATCAACCTCCAGCAGCGCCCGCCGCGCGGGCTGTCGGGGGAGGCCGGGCTGGTCTTCGTACCCGTGACGCCCCGGCACGGGTGGGTGGCCTGGCGGGGGGCCCACCGGCACGCCCTGGTGTATCCGTGCGAGGGCCAGCTCACCCAGCCGGACACGGCGCCGGCCCCGCAGGCGCTGGTCGCCCTGCTCGGGCCGGTGCGGGCGCGGGTGCTGGTGCTGCTGGAGAGCCCGAAGTCCACGACCCAGCTGGTCGCGCTGACCGGGCTGAGCCTGGGCGCGGTGGCCGGCCAGCTGAAGGTGCTGCTGGCGGCCGGCCTGATCCTGCGCCGCCGCACGGGCCGCACCGTGCTGTACACCCGGGTGGCGGCCGGAGACGTCCTGGTCTCGGCGACCACGGAGGGCCCGCGGGCGCCCCGGGTGTGAGCCTTTCCGCCCCCGGGATGCCTCGGGGCGCCCCGGCCGGGACGGCCTGTTCCGCGGCCGTCCCGCGAGACTCGCCGGTATGGACAACGAGACGGACAACCACTCGGCAGGTTCTCCCACGAGCCGTCCGAACGACCCCGCCGCGCAGGACCACGCGCAGGACCACGCGGTGGTGCTCGGCGCGGGCCTGGCCGGGCTGCTCGCCGCCCGGGTGCTCGCCACGAAGTTCGCCCGCGTCACCCTCGTCGAGCGGGACGAACTGCCCGAGGCCGGGCCGGCGTTCCGGCCCGGCGTCCCGCAGTCCCGGCACGTGCACGTGCTGTGGTCGCGCGGCCTGGAGCTGATGGAACAAATGCTTCCGGGGATCACCGGAAAGCTGGTGGCGGCCGGGGCCGTGGTGCTGGAATCGCCCCGGGACTTCCTCTGGCTGAGCCCCGCCGGCTGGTTCGGCGCCGTCCCCGGCGCCGAAGTCCTCCTCGCCGGCCGGGAGGTCATCGACTGGACGGTGCGCCAGGAGGTGCTGCGGGACGGGCGCATCCGGGTGCGGGCCGGCTCCGCGGCCACCGGGCTCGTCGCCGGCGCCGACGGCGGCTCGGTGACCGGCGTGCGACTGCGCGAGGGCGAGCCGCTGACCGCGCGCCTCGTGGTCGACGCCACCGGCCGCACCTCCAAGGCCTCCGACTGGCTGGCGGCCCTGGGGTACGAGGTCCCCGAGGCCTCCCGCTGCGATTCCCGTCTCGCCTACTCCAGCCGCTCCTTCGCGGCCCCGAAGGACCCCGGGCGGCGCTGGCGCGGCGTGTACGTCCAGGGCCGGCCGGACAGCCCGCGCGGGGGCGTGCTGGTCCCGCTGGACGGTGACCGCTGGCTGGTGACCCTGCTCGGGTACGGCAGCGGGCACGCCCCGCCCACCAAGGACGAGGAGTTCCTCGACTTCGCCCGTACGCTGCGCAGCCCCGCCCTCTACGACGCCATCCGCGACGCGGAACCCCTCTCCCCGGCCACCGGGTTCCGGGGGACGGCGAACGAGTGGCGCCACTACGAGCGGGTGGAGCGCTGGCCGGCCGGGTTCATCGTCCTCGGCGACGCCGCGTGCCGGTTCAACCCCGTGTACGGGCACGGGATGACGGTGGCCGCGCTCGCGGCCGACGCCCTCGCCGCCGCGATCCGCGACCTGGGACCGGCCGAGATCCCGGGCGCGGCCCGCCGGCTCCAGCGGCGGACGGCCGCCGCGGCGGAGGTGGCCTGGCAGATCGCCACCAGCGAGGACCAGCGCTACCCGGGGACGGAGGGGCCGCCGCCGGACCGGGCCACCCGGATCCTCCAGAAGTACATGTCCCGGGTGATGGCGGGGGCCACCGCCGATCCGGGGATCTCCGCGCCCTTCTTCGGCGTCCTGTCCCTGTCCGCCCCGCCGAACACCCTCCTCAGCCCGGGCACGGTGGTGCGCGTCCTGTCCAAGTGGCGCCTCCCCACGGCCCCGGAGACCACCGCCTACCCCTCCCACCACGGCCCGCCGGGGGCGTAGCGGCCACCGGCAGCCGCCCACCGCCCGCGCGGCGGGCCCGCGGTCATCAGAGATCGGCAGGTCGTCTGACCCCGATCTGACATTCGGCTCCCGTAAGGTGGGCCGTGCAGCTGGTTCGCCCCCGTCCGCCAGGCGGGAAGCGTCGTAAGAGGGAACCCGGTGGGAATCCGGGACTGCCCCGCAGCGGTGAGCGAGAACGACCGCCGTCATACGCACTGGGCCCGGACGGGCCTGGGAAGCGACGGCCAGTAGGTGTCCGTCCCCGACCGACAGGTCGGGGCAGGCGTGCCCGCGAGTCCGAAGACCTGCCCGTTGCCCGCCGTGCGGACCCACGTCCGCGCGCGGAGATTCCGGTGACCTCTCGGGCGGGTCGGCGTGCACCTCTGCCATCCCTTCGCGTTCGCGTGCCCGTGTCCCGTCGCCGGGATCCGTCCTCAGACACGCTCGCGAAGGAGAGTTCTGTGACCACCGCATCCGCCACACCCCCCACACCCGCGCCCGCCGTACGGGCGACCGCGCACGGCTACCCCCGACAGGGCCCGCAGCGGGAGCTGAAGAAGGCCGTCGAGGGGTACTGGAAGGGCCGAGTCCAGGCCGCCGAACTGCACGACACCGCCGCCCGGCTGCGCCGCGAGGCCTGGCTGGAGCTGGCCGCCGCCGGCCTGACCGAGGTACCGACCGGCCAGTTCTCGTACTACGACCACGTGCTCGACACCAGCGTCATGCTGGGCGCGGTCCCCGAGCGCCACCGCGCCGCCCACGAGGCGGATCCGCTCGACGGCTACTTCGCGATGGCCCGCGGTACCCAGGACGTGGCGCCGCTGGAGATGACCAAGTGGTTCGACACCAACTACCACTACCTGGTCCCCGAACTGGGCCCCGGCACCGCCTTCACGGCCGACCCCGGCGCGCAGCTCGCCCAGTACCGCGAGGCCGCCGCCCTCGGCCTCGCCGCCCGGCCCGTGCTCGTCGGGCCCATCACCTACCTGCTCCTCGCCAAGCCCGCCCCCGGCGTCGCCCCCGGCTTCGAGCCGCTCACCCTGCTCGACCGGCTGCTGCCCGCCTACGCGGCCGTCCTCGCCGAACTGAAGGCCGCCGGCGCCGAATGGGTGCAGCTCGACGAGCCCGCCCTGGTCCAGGACCGCACCCCCGCCGAACTGGGCGCGGCCGCCCGCGCCTACCGCGAGCTGGGCGCCCTCACCGACCGGCCCAAGCTGCTCGTCGCCTCCTACTTCGACCGGCTCGGCGAGGCGCTTCCCGTGCTCGCCGCCGCCCCCGTCGAAGGCCTCGCCCTCGACTTCACCGGGCGCGCCGCCCGCAACCTCGAAGACCTCGCCGCCGCCGGCGGCATCCCCGGCAAGCGGCTCGTCGCCGGTGTGGTCGACGGGCGCAACGTCTGGGTCAACGACCTCAAGCGGTCCCTGACCACCCTCGGCACCCTGCTCGGCCTCGCCGGACAGGTGGACGTGGCCCCCTCCTGCTCCCTGCTGCATGTCCCGCTCGACGTCGCCGCCGAACGGGACCTCGACCCGCAGGTGGCGCGCTGGCTGGCCTTCGCCCGGCAGAAGACCGCCGAGACCGCCACCCTCGCCCGGGGCCTGGCCGCGGGCACCGGGGTCATCGCCGCCGAACTGGCCGCGAACCGGGCCGCGCTGGCGAGCCGCGCCGGATCCGCGCTCACCCGCGACCCGGCCGTCCGCGCCCGGGCCGCCGCCGTCACCGGCGCCGACGCCCGCCGCGCCCTCCCGTACGCGGAGCGCTCCCTCGCCCAGCGGGCGCGCCTGGGCCTGCCGCCGCTGCCGACCACCACCATCGGCTCGTTCCCGCAGACCGGCGAACTCCGCGCCGCCCGCGCCGACCTGCGGGCCGGGCGCATCGACGCCGCCGGGTACGAGGAGCGCATCGCCGCCGAGATCCGCGAGGTCATCGGCTTCCAGGAGAAGACCGGCATCGACGTCCTCGTGCACGGCGAGCCCGAACGCAACGACATGGTCCAGTACTTCGCCGAGCGGCTCAGCGGCTATCTCGCCACCCAGCACGGCTGGGTCCAGTCGTACGGAACCCGGTACGTGCGGCCGCCGATCCTGGCCGGGGACATCTCCCGCCCGCAGCCGATGACCGTGCGCTGGACCTCGTACGCCCAGTCGCTGACGGGGCTGCCCGTCAAGGGCATGCTGACCGGCCCCGTGACCATGCTGGCGTGGTCCTTCGTACGGGACGACCAGCCGCTCGGCGACACGGCCCGGCAGGTCGCGCTCGCCCTGCGCGACGAGGTCGCGGACCTGGAGGCGGCCGGGACCTCCGTCATCCAGGTGGACGAGCCGGCCCTGCGCGAGACGCTGCCGCTGCGGGCCGCCGACCGCGCCGCGTACCTGGAGTGGGCCACCGAGTCCTTCCGGCTGACCACCGCCGGGGTCCGGCCGGACACCCAGATCCACACGCACATGTGCTACGCGGAGTTCGGGGACGTCCTGCGGGCCATCGAGGAGCTGGACGCGGATGTCATCAGCCTGGAGGCGGCCCGCTCGCACATGCAGGTGGCCCGGGAACTCGCGGGCGCCGGCTACCCGCGCGAGGTCGGCCCCGGCGTCTACGACATCCACTCGCCGAGGGTGCCGAGCACCGAGGAGGCGGTGGCCCTGCTGCGCGAGGGGCTGCGGGCGATCCCGGCGGAGCGGCTGTGGGTGAACCCGGACTGCGGCCTCAAGACGCGCGGCTGGGCGGAGACCCGGACCTCACTGGAGCACCTGGTGGCGGCGGCCCGCACGGTCCGCGAGGAGCTCGCGGGCGGCTGAGCCGGCGGGCCCGGCACGCCTCGCGGGCGCGGCCCGGATCTGCTCCGGTCCGCGCCCGCGAGGGCGGTCGGCGCGCTGTCAGCGCGCCGAGGGCTCGAACTCCTGCGACGAGCCGTCCGACTCCTCCAGCGGAGGCCGGACGAAGGGCAGCTCGTCCTCCAGGCTCTCCTGCGGGGAGGTGTCCGGGGCCGGCTTCGTGCTGGGCTTCTGGCCGGGCTTCCCGGAAGGCTTCTGGCCGGGCTTCGCGGGCGGCCTCTGGCCCGGCTTCTGCTGCTGGCCCGTGCCGGGCTGCGCCTGCTGCTGGTCGGGCCTGGTCGGGGGCCGCTGCCCGCCGCCGGGCTGCGCGGCGCCACCGGGCTGCTGGGCGCCGCCGCTCTGCTGGCCGCCTCCGGGCTGCTGCGCGCCGCCCGGCTGCTGCTCGGCGGCCGGCGGCCGCTGCTGGTGGTCCGGCCAGGTCTGCCCGCCGGGGTTCTGCTGCTGGCCGCCGCCGGGAGGCGTGACCGCGCCCGGCTGGGTCGGCCGCTGCGGCGGCTGGTCGCTGCCGGGCCGCTGCTCGGAGCCCTCGATCGCGAAGGCCTCGGCCTTCGACGTCGGGGTCTCGTCGGCTCCCGGGAGGCCGCCCAGGGCGTACACGCAGTCGCTCTTTCGGGTCTTGGGGCACGGCGCGGCCGCCGCGGCGAGGGCCCGGCGCGCGGTCGGCATCGGGGGCAGCGTCACCCACGCGTTGGTCACGGGGCTGTACGCGTCGAGCGCGGCCAGGTTGTCCGTGCCGTTGGTACCGCCCACGGCGTACACGCAGCCGTCGGTCATGCCGTCGGGGCAGGGCGCGGTGGCCGCGGCCGTCAGACCGCGCTCGGTCGGCATGTCGGGCAGCGGCTGCCACCCGTCGAGTTCGGGGCTGTACACCTCGGCGGTGATGAGGGCGGCGTCGCCGGTGTTGCCGCCGCCGACGGCGTAGACACAGGTCCCGCGCAGGCCCAGGTCACCGGGGCAGGGCGCGCCGGTGGCGCCGAGGCCGGAACGGGCCGTCTGCAGGGAGGAGACGGTGGCCCAGGTGTTGGTGGCCGGGCTGTACGCCTCCACCCGCGTCAGGATCGGGTCGGCACCGGTGAGGGTCGTCCCGCCGATGGCGTAGACGCAGGTACCGCGGAGTCCGCCGACCCCGGTCGGGCACGGCGCCGTGGCCGCGCCCAGGGAGGCGCGGGGGCCGCCCGGCAGCGGGGGCAGGCTCAGCCAGACGTTGGTCTCGGTGCTGTAGGCCTCCAGGCTGGTCACGGTGGTGGTGCCGCCGACCAGCCCCCCGATGGCGTAGACGCAGTCGCCCCGGACCCCGCCGGGACAGGGAGCCGTCGTGGACGCGAGGTTCGAGCGGGGGGTCCTCAGCGGCGGCAGGGTGGCCCAGGTGCCGACCGCGGGGCTGTACGCCTCCAGCTTGGCGTCGGCCCCGACGGCGTACACGCAGGTGCCGTGGAGCCCTTCCGGGCACTTCGCCGCCGCGCCCGCGAGGTAGGCGCGCGCGGTGGGCATCTGGGGGAGGGTCAGCCACACGCCCTGGGCGCTCGCCGCGGTGGACGGCAGGGCCAGCAGCGGAGCGACGGCGAGGACGGCCAGCCGCCGCCAGCCTCGGTATCCGGTCCGGCCCGGCGGGGATTCGTCCTGGTCGCTGTGCCGCATGCGCCTCATCGGGACCTCTTTCCTGGTTGCCGTGCGGCGCGGTCCGCCGCCGACGGAAGGGGAGCACGATGAAATTACATACGGTGATGCGACTGTCGCTCACTGTGGCGACTGAACGGCTCAACCGGCACCCGCCCGGTCACCCCCGCGGCGGGCCGCCGGGGCGCGCCCGTTCGGCCACCCGGGGTTGCCGGACCGTTTCCCCACGCGCCCGGCGTCGTTGAGCCCGCAGAGGGCGAGGGGGCAGGACCGGACGGTCCCCGGGGGGCACCGGCCCGTTTTGTCGGCCACCGACCGCAGGACGAAGAGATGCTCCTTCCTTCAGCCCTCCCGCCCGCCGCTGCACCCGCCGTCGCGCCCGCCCTTGCGCCCGCGCGGGACCGGGACCGTGACCGTGACCTGCACGACGCCGCGCTCGCCGTCTGGCGGTCCCTCGCGCGGGCGCTGTACGTGCTCGCCGCCGCCCCCGGGGCGGAGACCGGCCCGCCGGCCGCCCGGGCGGCGGCCCTCTACGACCTCTCCTCCGCGCTCCTCCTCCACGGCGGCCCCGCCTTCCGCGAGCCCGTCCCCGGAGCCCTGCGCGCCGCCCTCGCCGGCCATCCGGGCGCCCCCGCGCTCGACCCGCTCCTGCGCGCCGTCAAGGACCACGCCCGGGTGCGGGTGGCCGTGCTCCGGCCGGCGGCCCCCGGTCGCGGCCGCCCCGAGACGGACCTTCCCGCCGAGCCGCGGCCGGTGTCCCCGGCCCGGCTGGCCGGGCTGCTGCGCCGCTGCGCCGACGGCCTCGGGGCCGGGGGCCCCGCCCCGCTCCCGCCCGGCTGCCCCGACCGGTTCGCGGGCCTCGGCCGGGAGGAGTTCGCCCGGCTGGCCGCGGCGCTCGCCCCGTACGACGGGGAACCGCCGGCCCCGATCGCCGACGGGCCGGCGGTGGCCCCCACGCGCTGAACTCCCGCTCCGCCGGGGTCTGGTGCATGATCGAAAACATGACAAGCCGCCGCCACATCGAGTTCGAGCGCCTCCACAACTTCCGCGACCTGGGCGGATATTGCACCGCCGACGGGCGCACCGTCGCCTGGGGGGCGCTCTACCGGGCCGACTCCCTGGGCAAGCTGAGCGGCGCCGACTGGGAGCGGTTCCTCGCGCTGGACATCCGTACCGTCATCGACCTGCGCTACCCCTGGGAGATCGAGGCCAAAGGCCGGATCCCGCAGGCGCACCGCTTCACCTACGCCAACCTCAGCATCGAGCACCGGCCCTACGACCAGGCCGAGATAGACCCCGCCGTCGACCCCTGGCGGTACCTGGCCGACCGGTTCGCCGAGGTCACCGAGGACGGGGCCGCGGAGATCCGCCAGGCCATCGAGCTCATCGCCACCGGGCCGGGACCGGCCGTGTTCCACTGCACCTCGGGCAAGGACCGCACCGGAATCATCGCCGCGCTCGTGCTGACCCTGCTGGAGGTGCCGCAGGAGGAGATCCTGGCCGACTTCGCGCTCACCGAGCTGGCCACCGCCCGCCTCACCGCCGACTGGCACGCCGCGAACCCGGGCCGCACCCTGCGCTGGCCCTCGTACGGGCGGGCCCCGGCGGCCTTGCTGTCCCTCGTCCTCGCCGATCTGACGACGCGCTACGGCTCCCCGGCCGGATACCTCGCCGACCGCGTCGGCATCACCGCCGGGACGGCCGCCCGGCTGAGGGACCGCCTGCTGACGGCCTGACGGCCTGACGCCCCGACGGCCCCGGGCCGTAACGCGGGAGGAGCGGTCACGGTGCCGCGCCGGGCACCGTGACCGCTCCTCCTCCTGCCCGGCCGGTCAGGCCCCGGGCACCCGCGACGGCCGCCCCGAGCCCCGCGTCAGCGCGTAGCCGCCGATGCCGGCCAGGGCCGCGAGCAGGCCGCCGGCCGCCGTCCAGATCCACCGGTCGGACCACCGGCCCCCGGACCAGCCGCCCTCCGGCTCCGCGGCCACGGCCGGCTTCGGCACGGTCAGCGGCGCGGCGAGCGCCCCGTCCACCGCGACGGCGCCGCCGAGTTCCCGCACATCGGCCCGCACCTCGGCCCGTACCGGCAGACCGAGGTCCTCCTGCGCCACGTCGGTCACGGTCAGCCGGACGTAGTAGCTCCCCGGCAGCGGGTCGTTGGCCCAGGGCTCGGCCCCGGGCCGGACCGCGCGCAGGGTGCAGGACAGCTCGACCGACGCGGCCTCCTTGGCCGCCCCGGCGCTCTGGACGCCGTACATGCAGGCCTGCCGGCGGCGCAGCCCGTCGTACACGTCGAGGCGCCAGGTCGAGGCGCCGTGCCGGGACGCCGACCCGGGCAGCTTCACCGTCGCCTTGACGGTGGCCCGCTGGCCCGAGTCCAGCGGCGTCACCCAGTACAGGTAGTCACCGGTGGAGGCCTCGGCCGTGCCCAGCAGGCCCGGCTGGAGCGTCGTGGCGGTACGGAAGGTGGTGCCGGCCTCGGTCGGCGCGCCCCCCTTGCCGCTCGCGCTCGGGCTGGGGGAGGGGCCGGCCGCGGCGGCCGCGCCCGCCCCGGCGGTCAGACCGGCGCAGGCCAGGGCGACGGCGGCGGTCAGCATGCGTACGGTACGCATCAGTTGGTCCTCCAGACGGAGACGCGCCAGCGGGAGATCCAGCCCCACACCAGGCCCGCGAGGAACCCGGCGAGCACGAGGACGGCGAGCAGCCACCAGCCGCGGCCGAGACCGAAGGAGGCCACGTCGGAGGCGTCGTCCGGCGCGTCGACCAGGTCGACGGTCAGCTCGACGGGCAGGCCCGGGGTGGTCTTGACCGACGGGCCCGCGGCGAAGGAGTTGCTGACCTGGAGGCAGACGGTCTCCGCGACCGGCTTCCCGTCCGCGCCGGTGTCCTCGTCGCCGGTCTCCGGCTTCGGGTAGCGCAGGCCGGTCGAGATCGCGTCGGTGCGTCCGTCACCCGCCTCCGAACCCCGGACGATCTCCCGCCCGTGCGTGGTCGACGCGCGCAACAACACGCCGTAGTCGTTGTTGACCGCGCGGTCGGCCGAGACGCTCACCGAGGCGCGCAGCTCCTGACCGGGCCGGACGTCGACCCGGTACCAGCGGTGCTCGCCGAAGGTCTCGCGGTCGCTGTAGAGGCCGGCGCCCAGCTTCGGGGCGCCCTCGCAGCTCTTGGCCCCCTCGGTCGCGACGGGCTTGACCACGGGGGTCGCGGCCCGGTCCACCAACTGCTTTACACGGCCCGAGAGTTCGTCGGTGTGCTGGACCGAGGTGTACGTACCGCCGGTGGCCTCGGCGATGCACAGCAGCTGGTTGCGCGTCTTGGCGTCCGGGACGAGCCCGAGCGTGTCGATGACCAGGTGGATCCCCTGGGCCGCGATGTCGCGGGCCACCTCGCAGGGGTCGAGCGGGGCGCAGGTGTCCTCGCCGTCGGTGATGAGCACGATCCGCCGGGTCGCGTCACCGCCCTTCAGGTCGTCGGCTGCGCCCAGCAGGGCCGGACCGATGGGCGTCCAGCCGGTGGGGGCCAGCGTGCCCACCGCCGTCTTCGCCTCGGTCCGGTCGAGCCGGCCGACGGGGTACAGCTGCTTGGTGTCCTTGCAGCCGACCTGCCGGTCGTCACCGGGATAGTTGGCCCCGAGGGTGCGTATGCCCAGCTGCACCTCGTCGGGGACGGCGTCCAGCACCTCGTTGAAGGCCTGCTTCGCCGCCGCCATCCGGGACTTGCCGTCGATGTCGGTCGCCCGCATCGACCCGCTGACGTCCAGTACCAGTTCGACCTTGGGGGATTCCTTCGCCGCGGGTTCCCCGGCGGCGGCGTTCGCCGGGAACAGCCCGACGGCCAGCACGGCCAGCAGCCCGCCCGCCCCGGCTGCCAACCATCTTCTTGTGATCATCGCCGGATCGTATTGAGGATGAGCGGTCCGGGCCAAACCGCGGCCCGGGCGCGCCCGCGGGGGTTACGCGCGCAGCAGCAGCCAGTCGGCGGCGCGCCGCAGTTCCTCCGGGGTCCCGGGGGCCAGCGCCAGCAGGCGTTCGGGGCGGCGCAGCAGCGCGCGGCGGCCGGGGGATCCGCCGGCCACCGCGAGGAGCCGGTCGCTGAGGCCGTGCGGGTCGATCCCGCCGCTCCCGCCCGTCCCGTCGGCGGCGCTCTCTGCCGCGCCCCCGCCGAGTACGGGCTGGTACCGGGAGGACGGCGGCGGGACGGCGCCCGCCCGGAACGCCGTGGTCAGGGCGGCCCGTTCGGCCTCGCCGCAGCGCAGGTTCCGCAGCCGCCACTCCACCCGGTGGGCGAGGGCGGCGGCCCGCGCCCGCGCGGCGACACCGGGGGCGACGGGCTCGCGGAGCCAGCCGTCCAGGGTGGCCGCCAGCCCGTGCAGGAGACGGATGCCGGGGCCGGTGGGCTTCGCCCGCGTCAGCAGGGTCCGTACGACGAGCCGGGTCTGGAGGCGGCGCAGGGCGAACTGGAAGGCCGCGAGTTCCGGGTCCGCGGCCCCGTCGGCCATCCGGTCCCGCCAGAACCCGGTCACTCCGGTGAAGGCGTACGCGCCTTGCAGCAGCCCGGAGGCATGGCGCGGGTCGGAGCGCCAGGGGGCGTAGTGGACCTCGGCGCCGTCGTCGTCGAGGAGCGGGAACAGGTGGAGCAGTGCGCCGAGCTTGCTGTGCTGGAACTCGTGCACCATCGCCTCGGCGAGCGCCAGGCCGTCCCGGGGCCGGGAGACGACCATCGACCCGAAGGCGTCCGCCGTGGTCGCGCTCAACGGCGACCCGCCCGGCGGTTCCCGGTCCGGGGACGGGCCGGCGCTCGCCGGGGCGCCGGTCCAGGGGACGATCCGGCGCACCTCCTCGACGCGCAGCCGGCCGGGTCCGGTGGTGGAGGGCCGGCTCAGGATGGTGGCGGCCTCCCCGAACAGGCGCTGCCAGTAAGCCGACTCCGCGTCCGGGAGGGGCCGCGGGGCGACCGGTTCGTCGAGGTCGCGGTACGGATCGAGGTCGTCCAGCCAGGTCGGCGTACCGGCGAAGGTGCGCGCGGGCGTCCAGTGCCGGTCCGGCGCACCGTCCAGCGGGCGGACGACCACCTCCCCGCCGGACCCGGCGCCGCTCAGGCGGAGTTCCCCGCCCCGCAGCCGAGCCCGCGCGGTGGCGAAACCGCCCGCCCCGGGCGCGGTGACGGTGACCAGGCCCAGCGTGGGCAGGGTGAGCGCGCCGTCGCGCAGCGGGACGACGACATCGGCGTCCAGGCCCGCGCGGAGGCGGGCGACCAGGCAGACCGCGAAGAGGTGCCCGGCGTCCGCCCACAGGGGCGGGCCGTCCGCCGTGCCGTGCATCCGCCGCAGCATGTGGGTGATCCAGCAGCCGACCTGAGGGCTCATCAGCAGTTCCTCGGCCGCCTCGGGCCGTACCTCCGCGGCCTCCGCGATCAGCCGCCACGCCGTCCCCGCGGAGCCCACCACGACCGGGTGTTCGTCGAGGCGGTCCAGCAGCTCACCCAGCAGCATCAGACGCCGCGTGCGTTCCACCCGTACCAGGAACGCGACCGCCTCCGCCGAACCGCCGCCCGTGGCGAGCTCGTCGAACAGGTGTCCGGGCATCGTCAGGCGGCCGTCGTCCCCCGGCGAGTCCATCTATGCGGCCTCGTGGCTCCGCGGCGGATTCCCGCCGCCCATGGCGTTGCTGCGCGGGCGCCGCGCCTGGGTCAGCAGCCGCGCGTTGCGCAGCGGCGACGGAACGCCGCGCACGGCGGCGAGGCTCACTCCGGTCAGATCCACCAGATCGGATTCGACGTGACCCGGACGGTCCGCGTCAGCCGGCTCATGCAACGTGATTCCCCCTTCAAGTGCCCCGCTCACGCGCCCTTTTCAGCTGTGCCGCTCGCGATACCGGAGTTCCTCCATGATGACGAACGGGAGCGGTCTGTGAAAGCCCATGTGATCAAGCCAGTCGATTACCCGGAGCCCCCCGGCCGTGCGCCGGCGTATGCGACGACGGCCTCCTCCAGGGCCTGCGCGCGCCCCGGGTCGTCGTCCAGCAGGGTGACCGCGTCGTAGAGCAGCCACACCTCTCCCGGCTGTTCGCTCAAGGTGCGGATGATGCCGATGAGGTCGGTCCGGGCCTTGCCGTGCCGCTGCATGCGCGCGGTGCGGCCGGTGGGGAGCGACGAGACCATCAGCTGGCGCTCGGCCGGGTCGTGCGCCATCGGGTACGAGAGCAGGGCGTCGACCAGCCGCGGCAACGGCGGCCGGGACGGCTGGGGCGAAG
Source organism: Streptomyces goshikiensis (assembly GCF_014650555.1). GTDB lineage: Bacteria > Actinomycetota > Actinomycetes > Streptomycetales > Streptomycetaceae > Streptomyces > Streptomyces goshikiensis. The sequence goes on from NZ_BMVE01000002.1 coordinate 428,101, forward strand.
GGGACGGACCCGGACCGGCCGGTGGCTCGATTTCCTCCCTCCACTCCGGGCCGACGATGCGCAGCGCCGGCACCTGCTCGGTGCGGCGCCCGGCCCTGAGCGCCGCCACCCGCTCCCGGACGTCCCGGAAGACGGCTTCCGGTTCGGGCCACGGCGGCCCGGCCGGCGACCCCTCCAGTACGTCGAGGACGCACTCGGAGAACAGCCCCGTACCGCGCCCCGGGTCGTTGGCGGCCCGCTGGCCCCGGGTCGCGGCGAGCAGCAGCGTCTGGTGGTGGCCGCGGACGCGGCGGCCCGTGGGGAGGCCCTCGTCGGGCAGGCTGGTGCGGAAGCCGTACTCCTCCTCGAAGGTCTGGCAGGCGTCGACGATCCAGACCTGCCGGCCGAAGCCGGGCAGCAGATCGCTCGCCAGGGTGGTGCGCATCGACTCCAGGTCGAGGTTGCGCTTGTCGGCGGTGCCGGCGTCCGCGCACAGCAGCCGCAGCCGTTCCGCCCGGTCGAGCACCCCGTGGCCGCCCCACCACACCCACAGCATCTCGCCCTCCAGGGCGGGGAGCCGGGACAGCAGAAGCCCGCGCAGCGTGCCGTGGTCGGCCGGGTGGTGCGGGACGCCGTGGTCGGCCAGCGGGTCGAGGCAGAGCAGGACGTTCTGCTCCGGTACTCCGGACCGCAGCAGCCAGGAGCGGAAGCGGAGCGCGTCGTTCGCCGGTCCGGGCAGGTCCCACGAGGGCCCGGCGGCGTAGCGCTCGATGCCCACGACGAGCGCGAAGGTCCGCGCCGGGGACGGGGACGGGACCGGGGGAGTGGTCGCGGCGGTCACGGCAGTCGGGCGGCGATGGCCCGGTAGACGGCCGGGTTGGTCCAGTAGGCGCTGTGCGCGGCCGGGAACGGCTGCCGGTTGTCGACCTCGACGTCGGTGACGCGGCCGGGGAAGAGCGGGGCCCCCACGTACCCGAGCAGGTCCCGGCGGTCGTACACGTTGAGCCAGTCGGGCAGGTGCTCCGGCAGCGGCTCGGGGTGGACGAGCCCGGGCAGCGCGCCGCTCTCGTAGAGGAAGGGCGCCTGGGAGCCCACCGTGACCAGCAGGGCGACCCGCGGCGACGGCGAGGCGATCAGGGCGTCGAGGGCGATGATCCCGCCGAGGCTGTGGCCGATGACCACGACGGGCGGTTCGAGCTCCTCGACCGCCTCGCGCAGGCGCCTGCGCAGGGGCTCGCCGTGGGCCAGGTACAGCATGACGTCGGCTGCGGCGGGGTGGGCGGCCTCGGTCAGCGCGCGCCTGCGGCGGACCACCTGGTGGGAGGCGATCCGCAGCACCGGACGGGCCAGCGCGGCCCCCAGGCCCCGCTCCGAGCCCTCCGGGCGGGCGCCCATGCGGGCGGCGAGCGCGGCGACGGCCGCGTCCCGGGCGGCGCCGTCGGGAACGACCGGGGCGTCCGCGTCGAGGAGGGCGGCGAGGGCGACGGCGACCAGGGCGCGGGCGAGCAGCCGCGCGAGCTCCTCCTCGTCGGGCACGGCCGCGCCGGCGCCGCTCAGCACGGCACTGGCGGCGAGTTCGGTGACGGCGGCCGCGAGGTACGGGGCGGGGAGGCCGGCGCCGCGCGCGATGTCGCCCACGTGCCCGTCGAGGGCGCAGAGCAGCGCGCGGGGGCGTTCCGCGGGGAGCGCGGCGCCCAGGGGCAGCTCCGCGCTCCCGCCGGGCCCGGAAGCGGAACCGGCGCCGCTGCCGGCGGCCGCGGCCAGCTCCGCCAGCGGGTCGCGGTAGAGGTCCGCCCAGAGCTCGGTCCCGTCGGCCGTCCCGATCGCCTCGGCCCCGATCGCCCCGTCGGGGCCGCCGCGGCTGCGGCCGCCGGTGTGCGGGACGGAGAGGCCGCCGGCGCCCAGGCGCGCGCCGAGCTCCCCGCCCCAGTAGCACGAGGCCGTCCGGACATCCGGTGCGAACTCCAGCAAACCGGCTGTGAAACGCCCGTACAGATCGGAGAATCCGGGCTCCCGCACACCCGTCCCGTGAATGAACAGCGCTGTGGTCACGCGCCCCCGCCCCCGCCCCTCGCCCCCGCGTCACGACGACGTGATCGTGGCACATAACACCCCGTCAACTTGGCAGTATGCTGAAAAAGTGCCCCTGACCCGGGTGCGCAATCGCTCTGGCGCTTGGTCGTGCACCCGCCGCGGCAGCCGGCCCCGGCACCGGACTCCACAGGGGGACCGCATGAGTTCTGATGCGATGATCACTCATCTCGTCGGTGCCACCGCGCTCATCTTGATCGTCGCCCACACGGCGGGCCGGCTCTCCCGGCTGCTGGGCCAGCCGACGATCATCGGGCAGCTCATCGCCGGCATCGCCCTCGGGCCGACGATGCTCGCGGAGGTCTCCCCGCGACTGGCCGGCATCCTGTTCCCCCCGGCCCTCACCCCCGTCCTGACCGGGCTGGCCCAGATCGCCCTCGTCCTCTTCCTCTTCGCCGTCGGCTACGAGCTCGACCTGCGGGTGCTCAAGGGGCGCGCCCGCTCGGTCGTGACGGTCTCCCTCGCCGCCTTCCTGCTGCCCATGGCGGCCGGCTGCGGCGCGGCGCTGCTCTTCCACGAACAGCTCGCCGAACTGGGCGCGCCCGAGCGGATGACGGGCTCCTCGGTGCTGTTCTTCGGCGTCGCGCTGTCCATCACCGCGGTGCCGGTGCTCACCGCCATCGTCCGCGAGAAGGGGCTCGCCGGGACGGTGCCCGGGATCGTCGCCGTCTCCGCCGCCGGGCTCATCGACGTGATGGGCTGGACGGTCCTGGCCGGCACCCTGATGGAGTCCGACGGGGCCGGCGGCCTCGGCTGGCGGGTGCGCCTGCTGCTCCTCCTCGGGTTCCTGGTGGCGATGCTGTTCGGCGCCCGCCCGGTGCTGCGGGCGCTGCTGTGGCGGGCGGGAGTCGACCCCTCGATGCGGCTGGCCGTCCTGGTGGGCTTCGCCTTCGCCTCGGCGTGGGTGACCAACGCCCTCGGGCTGCACGTCATCTTCGGCGCGCTGCTCGCCGGCGTGGTGACGCCCCGGGAGCGGGGCGGCACGCTGGACCCGGATCTGGTGCGGCCGCTGCACGACATCGGCCTGCTCCTGCTCCCGTTCTTCTTCGTGGTCTCCGGCAGGAGCGTGGAGATCGGGGCGCTCGACGCCGACGGGGTGGCGGCGCTGGCGCTGATCACGCTGCTCGCCGTGTCGATAAAGCTGGTCAGCGGGACCGTCGCGGCCCGGCTGTCGGGCCTGGACCGCCATGACGCGCGGACGGTCGGCGTCCTGCTGAACACCCGGGGGCTCACCGAGCTGATCGCCTTGAACGTCGGCCTCCAGGCGGGGCTGGTGAGCGGCCGGCTCTACACGGCGCTGGTCCTGATGGCGCTGGTGACGACCGTGCTCACCCAGCCGCTGCTGGTCGTGGTCCGCAGGCTGCGGGAGCGGGAGGAGCGCGCGGCCACCGCCGCCGCCGACGCGCCGGGAGCGCGGCTGCCCGTGGGCGACGCCCCGCCGCTCTAGGCCCGGCCGGTCCGGCCCGTACGACACCGCTGCGGGGCCCGGGGGAGAAACCCGGGCCCCGCAGCGGTGTTGTCGTACGTACCGCGTACCGCTTACCGCTACAGCGGCATCGGGGCGATGTCGCACTCGATCCGCTGGTGCAGCCGGGCCGCCACCAGCCAGGGGTGGTCCGGGCCGAGGACCCTCGCGAAGCCCTGCACGGCCTCCGAGTTGAGCTGGTCGGCCTCCTGGATCCGGCCGAGCCCGCGCAGGTCCAGCGCCAGGTTCGCGCGGCAGGACAGCGTCAGCGGGTGGTCGGAGCCGCAGCTGCGGACCAGCTTCGGCAGGGTGTCGTCGTCGAGGCTCCGGGCCGCGTCGAAGTCCAGCCGGGCGTAGTGGTTGTTCGCCAGGCCCAGCACGGCGGTCAGGGTGAACGGGTGCAGATCGCCCAGCACCTCCCGGAACAGGTCCGTCGCCTCCGTGTCGAGGGCCTCGGAGGCGTCGATGTCCCCGATGGCGCGCAGGGTGGCCGCCAGGTTGGTCATCGTGACCAGGCTGTACGCGTGCCGGTGCCCGAGCATCGAGCGGTAGTGCCGCAGCGTCCGCTCGCCCAGATCGCGCGAGGCCGCGAAGTCCCCGCGCAGCCGCCGGTCGACGGTCGCGTTCACCGCGCAGGCCAGGGTGTCCGGGTACTCCTCCCCGTACCGCAGCGTGAACCGCTCCAGGGTCTCCTCGGTGAGCTCGGACGCCTCGTGCAGCGCGGCGTCCCGGCGCCGGCACACGGCGAGGTTGCGGGCGGCGCGCACCGTCGCCGCGTTGTCCTCGCCGAAGACCGTCCGGTAGAGCCGGTACGTCTCCTCCTGGAGGACGCGCGCGGCCGGGTAGTCGCCGGACTCACGGATGTCGATCGCGAGACCGTTCATCGTGTTGAGGGTGAGACCGTTGCTCGGCCCGTACAGGGTGTCCCACTGCCGGACCGTCTCCTCGTCCAGCGCGCGGGCCGTCGCGAACTCGCCGCACGCCCGCAGCGTCACGCCGTAGCCGTGAGCGGCCAGCAGGGTCGCCGGGTCCTCGGGACCGAACAGGTCGCGGGCCCGGCTGTCGGCCTCCTCGTCCAGCTCGCGGGCCGCGTAGAAGTCGCCCTTGTAGCGCAGGGCGCCGGCCATCTGCGTCATGGAGCCGATGAGTTCCTCCTCCGAGACGGCTTCCCGCCGGGAGATTTCGAGGACGGTCCGGTTCAGTTCCAGGGCCTGGGCGACCTCACCGGTCTGGAGCAGCAGGAAGGCCAGGTGCTTGCCCATCTGGAGCACCTGGGCGTTCTCCTCGCCCGACTCGGCCCGCCAGGCGTCCCACGCCTCCCGGGCCACCTCGGCGCCCGCGGTGTGCGCGCCCCAGTAGTAGAGGTACAGCACCATGGACACGATGAGCTCGCGACCCCAGGGGTCGGAGGTGCGGACGGCCCCGCTGCTCATCACGTGCGGCAGCAGCGCCTGGTAGGCGGCCCACTGGTCGGGTGCGGCCGGGGCGCCGGGCTTGGCGGCGGCCAGCAGGACGTGGGCGGCGCGGCGCATCTCCCGGCTCCGCTCCTCGTCCAGACCGGCCGCGAGCACGGCCTGCATCAGACGGTGGATGTGCAGGGTGCCGCTCTTGTGGTCGAGCTTGATCAGCGACAGCTTGCTGAGGTCGCGGGTGGCCCGGGCGAGCAGCACCGGGTCCCGCAGGACCGGGTCGAGCTCCGGGGTGATGTCCACGTTGCGGCTGCCGCGCAGGATGCCCAGCGGGATCGGCTCTGGGGCCATGCAGGCGCAGATCTCCAGCAGTTGCCGGGCGGCCGGGTTGCTGGCGGCGAGCTGGTCCAGGGAGATGTTCCACGCGGCGGCGACCGAGATCGGGTAGTCCGGGGCGGGGTCGAGCTCCAGGATGCCGGGCCTGCGCTCGGCCAGCAGCTGGAGGTACTCGCTGACGGGCATGCCGGTGGCGGCGTGCCAGGCGCCGCCCTGCTCGATCGCGAGCGGCAGGTCGCCGAGGGCCTCGGCCAGCCGGTCGGCGTCCTCGGTGCTGAGGTCCCGGGCCCGGCGCTGGAGCAGGGCGATGCTCTCGTCGCGCTCGAAGACGTTGACGGTGAGCGGCGCGGCGACCCGCTCCCAGTCGCGGTTGCGGGAGGTGACGATGATCTTGCCGGGGCCGCCGGTGGGGAAGTAGCGGCGGACGGTCTCGATGTCCTCCGCGTTGTCGAAGACCAGCAGCCAGTTCTCGTACGGCCGCCCGGTGCGCAGCGCCTCGCGGACCGCGGGCACCGCCGTGTTGGCCTGCGGGCCGACGTCCAGGTCCAGGGCGCGGGCGAGGTCGACGAGGGCGCCGAGGATCAGGTTCTCCCGCTCGGCGGGGATCCACCAGATGACGTTGTACTCGTGGCTGTGCCGGTAGATGTACTCGATCGCCAGCTGGGACTTGCCGACGCCGCCCATGCCGTGCAGGGCGTGCGGGAGGACCGCCGCGGTCTCGTCCGAACGCAGTTGTTCCTCGACCGCCGCCAGGAGGTTCTCCCGGCCGGTGAAATTGGGGTTCTTCGGCGGGACGTTCCCCATCACCCTCGGCTGGCCGGTACGGACGAAGAGGGTGGTCGGGGAAGCTTTGGGCTCCATGGGCGGATCAGCCTTCGGGTCGGAGGGGTTGTCGGTGGTCGTCGGCACACGTGCTCCAGGCGGTTCGTCGTCGTTCGGGAGAACCCAGGTCGGCGGAGTCTGCGCAGGGGATATGCCCCGCTTCGACGACTCCTGCCCCTTGTTGAAGCCGGAGCCGCCTGGTGTGGTGACGTCAGGGGTGGCGACGTCGGGTGTGGTGCCGCCGCGGGCGGTGGGGCCGGCGCCGAGGACGGGGAAGGCTGCCCCGTACCCCGAACCGCCGCTGCCGCTGCCGCTGCCGGGGCCCGCGCCCGCCGCGACCGCCACCCGGGCGGCCCGGCGGGCGTACGGGCCGGCGAGCGCCTTCAGCACCGCCAGTTCGACCCGCACCCAGGGCGCGTTGGCCGGCGTGGTCTCCGGCAGGGCCGTGCCCTCGGGGTCCTGGAGCGCGGCCCGCAGCCGCACGCCCCGGTCGCGCGCGCTGGGCAGGTCGGCGAAGAGGTTCACCGTCCGGGCGAGCTGGCTGCGGGTCCCGGTGGCCAGGAGCGCCTCGCGGACGCCCTCGGCGAAGTCGGGCGGGCGGTCGCCGTCCGGGCCGCCCCAGTCGATGAGCCCGCCCATCAGGAGCTCGGCGACATGGCCCTGGTCCGCCTCGGGCAGGGCCCGGCCCCGTAGCTCTTCGATCAGCTCGAACTCGAAGGGCACGGCGGCCAGATGGGTGGTCAGCCGGCGTGCGGTCGGGGTGGCCAGCGAGAAGAAGCGGCGCACGGCCGCGTCGGCGGAGCCGGGGCCGGCCGTCCGGGGCGTGCGCAGCCCGGGAGTGGGCTGGCCCTCGGCGAGGGTGCCCGCGAGGACGTACGGCAGGGTCCGGCGCAGCCCGGGCTCTCCCGTCACCAGATCGGCCCAGGCGGCGAACGACTCGGGCTTCAGGCTCAGCACCGGTACGGGGACGCCCCGCCCGGCGCCCGGCTTGACGGGCGGCTCCGCCCAGGGCTCGTCCTGCGGGGGGCCGTGCCCGATCCGGGTGTTGGGCGCGCCGAAACCGCCCGACTCCAGCTCGGCCCGGTAGGGCGGGGCCGAGGAGCGGTGCCACAGGTAGGTGGGCAGCAGGTGCACCAGCGCGGTGGGGCCGCCGCGCGCGAGCCGCGTCAGCAGGTCGTCCGCCGCGGGGCCCGCCCAGCCGTGCGCCAGCGCGTCGGTCACGAGGAGGTGGATCCGCGTCCCCCGGGCGTCGAGCACCTCCGCGGGATCGCCGGTGCGCCCCCCGGACCAGCGCAGCCGTGCCGTGCCGTACCGGGGTAACTCCAGCCGGACGGTGCGTACGTCGCGGAAGGCGCCGCTGCGGGCGGCCTCCACGGCGATCGCGGCGACCCGGTCCTCCCAGATCCGCATGGTGGGCGCGGAGTCGACGAGCAGGACGAGGTCGAAGGCCTTCTCGGCGGCGGGCCGCAGGTACGGGATCCAGAGGCCGTCGGCGATGCCGTGCCGGGCGGTGCGCTCCTCGTCGAGTTCCAGGCGGTCGCGGGCGGGGACGCTGCGGCTCAGCCGGTGCAGCGCCTTGGCGAGCCGCAGCGGCGGCGGTCGCCGGACGCGCCTGCGCCCGAGGGGGACGACGGCTCCGGCCGGGTCCCGTACGACGGTGCCCGCGGCGGTGGCGTCCTCGCCGGCGTCCTCGTCCGCGCCGGACGGGGGCATGGCGGCGAGAGCGTGCGCGGGGTCCGGACCGAGGGGCGGTGGCGACGCTCCCTCGGCGGTCGGCCCGTCACCGGGGGCGCCGGGCGGGGTCGCTCCGGCGCCGTCGGCTCCCTGCGGGGCGCCGGCCCGCTCCTCGTCCCGGGGCCGCCGCTCCTGCGGTGCGCGGGGCTCCTCGTCCACCGGCGGATCCGGGGGCGGGGCGGGGGTCGCCGCCGCGCGGGCGGCCGCGAGCCATACGGCGTCGGCGATCTCCTGCCAGGCAGGACCGTCGGTGAAGGGGCGGCCGGTGAAGGGGCCGTCAGTGAAAGGACGGTCGGCGGAAGGACCGTCCGCCACCGCGCGGGCGTCGGGTGCGCGCTCCCTGGGAGAGCCGTCCATCAGCGGCCTTTCGCGAGGTCGCGCAGCAGCAGTTCAATGAGCTTACGCCCGTCGGTGTCCGCCTGAAAACCACCCGCTGTGGTCAAGTGCACCGCATTCAGCAACTGGTCGACCGACTGAGTGCCCCCCTCGCGGACCCGCTTCTCGAACTCGTCGATGAGCGTGTCCACCCCTTCCGGCCTGCTCCGGAGGTGGCTGATCACGATGGAGACGAGCTGTTCCCGGCTGGGCGGGCGCATCTCCAGCGGCAGACAGCGGCGCCGGAACGCGGCCGGAAACTCCCGTTCGCCGTTGCTGGTGATCACCACGACGGGGAACTCGCGGCACTCGACGCGGCCCCCGACGACCTCGGCACGGGCCCCGGGGTCGTCGGTGAACACGCTGACGGCCGGCAGTGCGCCGCGGACCAGCTCGGGCACCTCGTAGCTGCCGTTCTCCAGGGCGTGCAGGAGGTCGTTGGGCAGGTCGATGTCGCTCTTGTCGAGTTCGTCGATCAGCAGGACGCGGGGCCGCTCGTAGGCGAGCAGGGCGGTGCCGACGGGGCCGAGCGTGATGAAGTCACCCAGCTGCGGCGGCTGTTCGCGCCCGACGGGCTCGGCCCCGGTCCCCGCGGCGGCCCCGGTCCCCGCGGCGGCCCCGGTCCCCGCGGCGGCCCCGGTCCCCGCGGAAGCCTCGGCTCCGGCGGTGACCCCGGCCCGCCAGGTGGCGATGGCCTGGGCGCGGCCGATGGAGTCGTACGCGTACAGCCCCTCGCGCAGGGTGGTCCGGCTGACCACGCTCCACTGCAGGACGCGGCCGAGGCCCAGCTCACGGGCGATCAGATACGCCAGGGTCGACTTGCCCACCCCGGGCGGCCCGGTGACCAGCAGCGGGCGGCGCAGCAGCAGCGCGGCGTTGACGGTGTCGATCTCGTCGTCCCGCAGGCTGGGCCGGGGGTCCTCGGCGCCGAGGCGGCGGCGCTCCGCACGGTCGTCGTCGGCGGGCGCGGGCTGGAGCGGCTGCCCCGCGAACTCGCGCCAGGGCGGGGCGGGCGGGATGGCCGGTGGAGCCCCGGCGGGCGCCGCTCCCGTGGCGTGGAAGACGCGCCAGGCAGTGCCGTCGGCTCCGGCTGCGTCGACCGCGGGGGCATCCTGCTCCTGCTCGTACTCGGTCATGCCGGTACCTCCTCGCAGTCGATGAGCCTGAAGGGGTCATCGTAGAAGAACGCGACGTGCCGGCCCGGCAGTTGGAACCCTCCGGCTTCGACTTCCGCCCTCATCCGCAGGCGGTGGATGGTGACGGGCAGCTGCGCCGTGGGGTAGCCGATGAGCATGTTCAGCGGCACGCCGAGCTGCTCGCGCGAGGGCTCCCTGCGGTCCCAGAGGGCCACCCCGATGCCCTCGGCGATCGCCGCCTTCAGGGGCTCCAGCGCCTGCCCCTCCAGGGCGGGCGCGGCGAGGGTCACCGCGGTCAGCTGCTGGTCGGCGACCAGCTGGTTGCGCCAGATCCGCAGCCCGGTCGCCGGGTCGGAGCCCGTCCAGGAGTGCGGCCGGGCGGCGGCGGCCGACCGGAGCGTCTGCCAGCGCAGCCGCCAGCGGCGCAGCTGCGCCGGGTCGCGGGTGCGCATCCGCTCCAGGCTGCGCAGGTGGACGTAGTAGCGCAGCCCGATGGGGACCGGGTCCCCGGAGTCGTCCGCGCTCCGGCCGATCCCGGCCACGTCGTGGTTGAGCATGCTGTACGGCAGGACGAACTCCACGTGGATCGGGCTCGTGTCCTCGCCGGAGCCGTCCGCCTCCGCCCAGGACTCCTCGCCGCGGCGGATCGCCCGCTCGACGGCGGCGCCGAGGGTCTCCAGGGTGGCCCGTTCCAGGCTCCCCGAAACGGGCGCCCAGTAGCCGGCGCTCCGGTTGACCCAGTGCCGTACGAAGATGTCGGGCGAGCCGTCCACCGCGGGATCCACCATGACGATCAGACAGCGCGGCATGTCCCGGTCGGGCGGGGCGGCGGCCTGGATCTGCGCGCGCCGCCGCGCCAGCGCGTCCCGCGCGCCGGCGCTCGCCGCCCAGGCGTCGCACCAGTCGCGCAGCCGGTGCCGGTCGCTCTCGCGGGGGGCGAGCGCGGCGACGGACTCCAGCATCACCACGGCCGGCGGCAGCCCGTCGGCCTGCGCGTTCATGTCCAGCAGGTGGTCGAAGAGCTGCGCGGGAGTGAGCTCGCGCGGCAGCTCCAGCCGCAGCTCGTACGCCAGCCGGTCGAGCAGCCTGCCCCGGTCGATCCCGCTCTGCCCGGCGAGCAGCGCGCGGGCGGCGCCCGCGTCCTCGTCCTCGAACGCCCCGTGCAGGGGAAGCAGGGGACTCACCTCGGGCGCCCAGGCGCTCAGCACCCGCTCACGGACCCTTCCGGCGGTGTCGCTGCCCTCGTGCAGCCCGACGGCGTAGAGCAGGGCGTCGAGGGCGGTCTCCACCTCGTGCTGTTCCCGCAGCACCGCGTGGACGAGGGCGACCGTGTCGTTGCGCGCGTCCTTGCCCGGCATGTCCACGGGCCGTTCGAGGTATTCGCCGACGCTGTGCCCGAAGAGCACCCGCTGCCCGGGATCGCGCAGGCAGTCCAGCGCGCTGAGCTCCTCCACGAGCACCAGACGCAGATGTACCTTCTTCGGCGGCAGCCGAGGCACGCTCATCTCCACCGACCATCCCCCAGGAGTCGGCACGGTTTCCCTTGTCGGTCCGCGAAGTTATCACGCCCCCTTCATTGCCGCCAGACAAGGTGATCAATCGTCAATTCGGGAAACCGAATGTGGAGCGTTCCGGGCGGGGATCGATTGTTTACGGCCAATCCCGTTTCCCGAAGGCGGCGTGGAGAGCGGGCGCGCACGGCCTGGCCGTACGGTGCGGCGGTGCGCCGCGGCGTACCTGGAGCGGGAGGCTCCGGTGCTGCATATCGCATCCGGGCGACTAACGGTGCGAGGGGGCGGCCGGGGAAGGCGGCGCGTTGTCCTTTCGGGCGTCCGCTATCGGGTTCTCCCGTCGGGATTCACGTCAAATTCCGGCCGGGCGCGGGATTTTCCGGTACGAAGGTGCATCGTTGGCGGCGGGCAAACCGCCCCGTCGCCCCGCGCCCCGCCCCCGCGCCGCACACCCCGCCCGCGCGAGACGTCGCGCTGGAGCCCCCCGCCGCGGAGGCCGACCGGCGGCAGAGCCACCCGGGTGCTCGCCCCGCATCTGCGCGCGGTGTCCCTGAAACACCCCTGGGTGCCGAGGGCCGACGGATGTGATCCGACGCCCCATCAGCTGACGCTGCCGGAAGCCGCGTTGTACCCGCCCCATGCATTCGCTCCCGGGGGCGCCATGACACACAAATGCCTGACACGACACGAGCGTTCTACGAGACACCCGACCTCACCCCATGCGAGGGCGTCGCACAATCGGGCGGGCGGACCTCGCGCAAGGAATTCCGGGACGACGTCTCGGATGATCCGAATCTCGGCGCCACTCTCTGAGCCCTGATGACTCACGACCCCAAGGCCATATTCGGCGAGGCGCCAGAACGCCACGACTGTACCGCGGGTGCGGCACACCCTCGACGGGCCCGGCGCAGACGGCGATCTGATGGCCGCCGTGCCGGCGAAGGAGCCCGGGACCAGCGCCACCTGCGGGAACGCCCCGCCCCGGCAGCCCGGGCGCGGGCGAAGCCCGAGGGGAACGGACAGGACGGCAGGATCGACAGTCGCCTTCCAGAACGGCCAGTGGAAGAAACTTGCGATGGCCGCGGGCGTCAGGATCGAATCGGTTTCCAATGCCCTCCCTTACGGCGCGCGCGGTTCTCCCGCGAATTCCGCGGAAAATCCCACGCCTTGGCCAAATGTGATCGGGTACTTCGCCGGGAGTTTGACAGGGCAAGGCTCGGGTGGCACGGTCCGAGCGTCTTCAAGATCACTATTCGAGAAATCAAGGAGTCGCTCTGTGACAGCACCTCTCGGCCGCACCCCTATGGCTATCGGGGAACTCACCGACGAGCAGTACGGACAGGTCATCGGACCCGGTGATGCCGAGTACGAAGCAGCGCGCACCGTGTACGCGGGCGACATCGACCGACGGCCCGCCGTCATCCTGCGCCCCGGCGACGCCGAGCAGGTGGCGCACGTCGTGGCACTGGCCCGGGAGAGCGGACTCCGGCTGGCCGTCCGCAGCGGTGGACACAGCCCGGCCGGGCACGGCGTCTGCGAAGGAGGCATCGTCCTCGACCTGGCCGGCATGAAGGCGCTGGAGATCGACGTCGAAGCCCGTACGGCGTGGGCCGAGACCGGCATCACCGCCGGCGAGTACACCGAGGCCGCCGCGCGGCACGGGCTCGCGACCGGATTCGGGGACGGCACCCTGGTCGGGGTCGGGGGCATCACCCTGGGCGGCGGCATCGGATACCTGGCCCGCAAGCACGGCATGGCCATCGACGACCTGCTGGCCGCGGAGATCGTCACGGCCGACGGCGAGCTGCTGCTGGTGGACGAGGACCACCACCCCGACCTGTTCTGGGCGATCCGCGGCGGGGGCGGCAACTTCGGGGTGGCGACCCGCTTCAAGTTCCGGTTGCACGAGCTCGACGGCGTGTACGGCGGAATGCTGGTGCTCCCGGTGACCCCCGCGATCCTTGAGGCCTTCATCGCCGAGGCCGAGGCCGCCCCCGAGGAGCTCTCCACGATCGTGAACGTGTGGACGGCGCCCCCGTTCCCGTTCGTGCCCGAGGAGTACCACGGCAAGCCGATCATCCTCGCGATGATGTGCTACGCCGGTCCCGAGGCGGCGGGCGAGGAGGTCATCGGCCGGTTCCGGGCGATCGCCCCGCCGCTGGCCGACATGGTGAAGGCCATGCCGTACGCCGGGATGTTCCCGCCGGGGGACCCCTTGGAGCACCCCATCTCCGTGGCGCGCAACTTGTTCGTCGACCGCGTCGACCGCGCGACCGCCGAAACCATCCTGGAGCGGGTCACCGCCTCCACCGCGATGGTCGCCGGGGCACAACTGCGGGTGCTGGGCGGGGCGCTGGCACGGATCCCCTCCGATGCCACGGCCTTCGCCCACCGGCAGAGCAGGATCATGGCCCACCTGTCCGCCGTCTACGCCGACCCGGCCGAGGCCGACCTGCACGAGAAGTGGGTCGAGGAGTTCACGGCCGCCATCCGGCAGTCCGACTCCGGCGCCTACGTCAACTTCATCATGGACGTGGGGCAGGACCAGATGTGGGAAGCGGTCTACCCCGGCGCCACGTGGGACCGGCTCGCCCGGGTCAAGGCGACGTACGACCCGGCCAACCTGTTCCGCTCCAACCACAACGTCCCGCCCGCGACGACGTGTACTGCCCCGTGAGGCCGGGGACGCGGCAGGCGGGTGGTTCGCCTATGAGGGCGGTGTGCCCGCGGCAGTGGTCGTAGGCGCGCGGCCGTCGCGGGAAGGCGTGGCGGTGAAGGGACGCGACCAGTTCCGGTCAACATCACCCTTACTCCGATGTTGCCCACCACACCGGAGTAAGGCGTGACCAGGATGTTTCCGGAGCGCAGCGTGATGCTGCGGCAGGGTTCTCCAGGGACGCACCTCCTTGCCCTCACCTCCGGGTTGGCCAAAGTGGTGTGCCGAGAGCCGAGCGGTGCCAAGACCTGGCTCGCGTTCCGAGGGCCGGGGGCCTGCTCGGCGAGGTCTCGGTCTTCAACGGAACTTCACGCACGGCAGACGTCGTCGCGTTGACGCCCTGTGTTGCGGTCGTCTTGGACGCCGAGCGCTTCGTGCGGTTCGTCGAGGAGCGCGGACTGGTCATCCATCTGATGCGCCAGGCACTCGCCAGGATGCGAGAGTCGGACCTCCACCGGGGCGAACTGCAGACCCTGCCCTTGGTCGTGCGGCTGGCGCGCACCCTGCTGAGGCTGGCCGTGCTCACCGATCAGATGGCGCAGAGCAACGCCGTTCGGCTGACGGGGCTGAACCAGGAAGAGGTCGCGCAGGCGATCGGCGTCACACGCAATGCGGTCATCAGCGGGTTGGGGCAGCTGCGAGCCGTCGGGCTGGTCGAAACGGCGCGGCGGGTGATCGTCATCAGGGACGTGGAGGCCCTACGGCGCTGGGCGGCGGCCGACTGAGCAAGTCACGCAGGAGATGTGCGCGCGGCACCTGGAGGCGCAGTTCTGGTCCGCGCCGTCCCTGGGACTGCCGCAGTGGCGCCTGGAGCCGGAGTCCGTGACCATCGTCGTGCGGACGGTACAGGTGATCGCCCTGTACGCCGAGCTGTTGTCCACCGACGCCTACCCGGCGGGGTTCGTCCCGTGGAACGGACGTACCGCTGCGGCGGTGGTCGGCGCGAAGCCCCGCGGGGAGAACGCCGTGCCGCTCGTGCCGGACCAGCTGCTGCAGCCGCTTCTGGCGACGTGCCCGTACCTGGTAGAAGCGGTCGGTCCGCGCCTCGCCGAGGTGGTGGAGGCCCGCCGGGCCCACGAGGCGGCCCGGGCGAAGGGGCCGGTGGCGCGTATCGCCGACGTCCCCCGCCTCCAGGGGCTGTGCGAGGAGCCGCGGGAGCGGGCGGAGCCGCTGCCGAAGATCACCGCCAACCAGATCTCCCGGTACCCAGACCGGCTCGGTGATCCGCTGCGCCCGCTGGCCCGGGGGTATCTGGTGAGCCTCGCGGGCTTCCGGAAGATCACGGATACGGCCAAGCCGCACCTGATCCACGCCCTCCTGGAAGTCGCCGAGGGCGTGGGCTTCGCCGGCGCCTGGGCATGCGACGCCCCGAGCATCCCCCCGCTACGGGGACGACAAGCCAGTCCCGTGGACCGCGCCGGTGGCTGCCAACGACCTGCGCACCGCCGTGGGCAGCATGCTGACCGCCTGTGCCGTGGTGACCTCGGCGCTCTCCGGGATGCGGTCCGAACCCGTCCACCAGTGGCACTACCCGCGGAACGTTCCCACTCAGCTGTCGTAGCTCTTGAGCGTCTTCGCGGCACCGGTGGCCGACTTCAGGTAGTCGTTCTCCGCCATCGACTCTGCCAACTGCACGGCCAGTCCGGCAGCCATGGACAGGAGTCCCTCGTGCTTCGTCTGGAGTTCCTCGTGCTCTTCCTGAAGCGTCTTGTACTTCCAGGCGAGGACCCCGATGGTGGTGGCGGCCAGAACGCCGGCGCCGGCCTTAACCGCGACCCCGGCTTTGCCAAACCTACCTCTGGCTGGCCCGGCACCGTCCTTGCCGATGCAAACGTGGCCCGTCTGGCGCGAGTGCTGTTCAGCCTCGCCGAGCTGGTCGCTCTCATACGAGCACGATCCGCATTGGTAATGGGTCATCGGACGTTCCTCTCCGCAAGGAGGATGAGCTTGCCATAGGTCACGTACCTACGGCGACCACTTGGTCATCCTCCGTATGCCACCGACGCTGTGGGAAGGACACGCACCTACACGGGCGTGTGTGCCTCTGGTTGTGGGCCATGTCGCACTGCTCCCAGGAGGCCCTAGGCAGGTCCATGGTCAGCGAGGATCGGATGTTCCCCGATCGCCCGCAACCCGTACTCGCTCGCCTCGCCCCACCCACGGCGAGGCTCCGGACCTAGGGTCCCTACGGCCTGTTCGGGCCCGCGTTACCGAGCCTGACAGCGGCATCGACTCCGAGCTGGTGAAACGCCTCACCCGGCAGGTATCCGCAGACGCCGACGACGGAGTGAGAGAGTTCCCGGGCCCACGGACTCGGCGCGCAGAGTCGACAAGTGACCCGTGCCGGGGCAAGTCGACCCGACGTTGCCTGACCAACTTGCTGTTCTCCGGGCGGTGATGCGTTGTGAATCTGTACGTTGACGACCACGAAGCCGTTTACGTTTCGCAGGGGCCAGGAGGAGTGGGACCGGGAGAGTTCCCCGTCCCTGCTCCACGCCCACATCACTGTTGATCTTTCCCGTCAACCGGAACTCGCGGCACTCGTCCAAGGTGCCCGAGACGCGCTCCGGAATTTCCCCCTGAGTCATGTCCAGGACCCCTGGTTCCACATCACCCTGGACCAGATCACAGACGAGCTGGCTGCGCGCATCCCGCAGCGCGAACGCGACGCGCTGATCGACGAGCTCACCAAGACCCTGCGCGACGTCGAGCCGTTCAACCTCACTGGCGGCCCTCCACCACCGCGTCCGCGAGACCATCCGGGCCGTGCGCGGCGATGCAGCAGTGCAATACCCCTGGGGTGTCCAGCGCCTGACGATCTCGTATGCGGGATGAGGCGGACTCCGACGATGCTCAACGTCTTCTGCGGCGCGTACGACCGGGCCATGCTCCGCTCCACGTTGACAACGTTCACCTCGTTGACGTCGCCGCCGACAGCGAGGCCCAGACCATCACATGGGCATCCGTCGCCCATCCCGCTCGGCCGGGTGAGCTGACATCAGCGCCCGGCATGGGCAGGCTGCGGATTCTCCCCAGGGGGCCTGCGGGCTACCTCTTGTCATTCGTGATGGCTAAGTGGATCAATCGTCGTGATGTGCCGTCTACAGCCAGTCGCGTTTCTTGAAGATGATGTAGAGGCTGACGCAGACCACGGCCATCAGGAGGATTGCGAAGGGGTAGCCCGCTGTCCACTGGAGTTCGGGCATGGTCTCGAAGTTCATGCCGTAGATGGTGCCGACGAGGGTCGGGGCGAAGAGGATGGCGGCCCAGGAGGAGATCTTCTTGATCTCTTCGTTCTGTTCGAAGCCGGCTTCGGCGAGGGCGCGCATCTCGGCGTTCTGTTGCTGGGAGACCAGGGTGGCGTTGACCGTCAGGATTTCCGTCAGGGCCTGGCGGAAGCCGTCGACGCGTTCGCTGGTGTGGGTGACGTGGTCGGCGACGTCGCGGAGGTAGCGCTGGAGTTCCTCCTCCGTGCCGTACTTGGCGAACCCCGCCATCAGGTTGTGGAGCATGCCGACCAGGGGGCGGGTGGCGCGCTGGAACTCGACCATTTCGCGGGAGAGTTCGTAGATGCGGCGCGATACCTCCGGGTCGCCGCGGAAGACCTCCGTCTCGATCTCGTCCATGTCGTTCTGGACGCCCTCGACCACCGGGGCGTAGCCGTCGACCACCGCGTCGAGGATCGCGTACAGGGCGGCTTCCGGGCCGAGGGAGAGGAGTTCCGGGGCCGCCTCCATGCGGCGGCGGACCGCGGAGAGGTCGGGGGCGGCGCCGTGGCGGACGGTGATGAGGAAGTCGGGGCCGACGAAGATGTGGAGCTCCCCGAAATCGACCTCCTCCGGGGCGTCGAGGTAGCGGGCGGCGCGCAGGACGACGAAGAGGGTGTCTCCGTAGCGTTCCAGCTTGGGGCGCTGGTGGGCCTCCAGGGCGTCTTCGATCGAGAGCGGGTGGAGGTTGAACTCGTCGGCGAGGGAGTGGAGTTCCGTCTCGGTCGGGCGGTGCAGGCCGATCCAGGCCATGCCGTCGGGCTCTTCGCGCAGCCGGCGGAAGGTCTCGGCGAGGGTGGCGGGGGAGGCGACCCGGCGGCCGTCGCGGTAGACGGCGGAGTCGATCACGCTGCGGTGGTCCGGGGGAGTGGGCGCCGGGGCCGCCGCCGGCCGCGCGGCCGGGGGTGGGGGAGTGGCGGGCGTGCCGGACGAGGAGGCGGGGCGGCGCCAGCCGGGGCGCTTCCCGGACGGGGAGGGGCGGCGGTCTGGACGCTCCGGCATCGCAGGTCAGCTCCCGGGTGGTCAATTATTACGGGCCAGGGAAGGATATATCGGGAGAAAGGGGTGGGGCAGGGAGGTGGGTGGGGTTTGTGGTGGGCGTTAGGTTGCGGGCATGGCTTCCAGGACGACGCACCCCTTCATCGGCACCCGTTCGCTGAACCGCGCCACGCTCGCCCGGCAGCTCCTGCTGGGCCGTGCCGGGATGTCCGCCCGGGACGCCGTCGGGCACCTCCTCGGGCTGCAGGCGCAGAACGTGAAGCCGCCCTACTACCAGCTGCACGCCCGCCTCGCCGGATTCCGGCCCGCCGAGCTGGCCGGGCTGATGGAGTCCCGCGAGGTGGTCCGGATGGTCACCATGCGCTCCACCATCCACACGCACACCGCGCACGACGCGCTCACCCTGCGGCCGCTCGTCCAGCCCGCCCGCGACCGCGAGGTCGGCCACTTCCGCAAGGGGCTCGTCGGGGTCGACCTGGAGCGCCTGACGGAGCGCGCCCGGGCCTTCGTCGAGGCCGGGCCGCCGCGCACCATGGGGGAGATCCGCGAGGAGCTGCTCACGCAGTGGCCCGGCGCCGATCCGCAGTCCCTGGCCGTCGCCGCGCGCTGCCGGCTGCCGCTCGTCCAGGTGACCCCGCGCGGGGTGTGGGGGCGCAGCGGGCAGGTACGGCTGACGACGCTGGAGAACTGGCTGGGGAGCGGGAGGGCCGCCGACGCGGCCGCGTACGCCGCCGCCGACGGGCCCGCCGGGGCGGCGGCGGCCGTCGATGACGTCGTGCTGCGCTACCTCGGAGCCTTCGGGCCCGCCTCCGTCAAGGACATGCAGACCTGGGCCGGCCTGACCCGGCTGCGCGAGGCCTTCGAGCGGCTGCGGCCCCGGCTCGTCGTGTTCCGGGACGAGAACGGCGCCGAGCTCTTCGACCTCCCCGACGCGCCCAGGCCGGACCTCGACGTTCCCGCCCCGCCGCGCTTCCTCCCCGAGTTCGACAACCTGCTGCTCTCGCACGCCGACCGCACCCGCGTGATCACCCCCGAGGCCAAGGGCCGCAACTGGGCCGGCAACCAGGCGTACCGCACGCTCCTCCTCGACGGATTCCTCGCCGGGTTGTGGAAGGCCGAGGCGGGGGTGCTCACCGTAGAACTGTTCGCCCCGGCGTCGAAGGCGGCCAAGGCGGCCAAGCAGGCCAAGGAGGAGATCGTCGCCGAGGGGGAGCTGCTCCTCGCCGCCATGGAGGAGGACCCGAAGACCCCTTCCGGGCGGTGGTCCGTGCGCTTCGGGTCAATCCACGGCTGACGTCGCTCTGGTGATCCGCGCACCCCACCCGGCACGATGCCTTCCATGACCGAGAACAGCGCCACCGAACAGTTCCTGGCCGCACGGGACTTCCTGCTGGAACGCCGCGGAGACCACGAGGCCGCCCGCGCCGGATTCACCTGGCCCCGCCCCGAGCGCTTCAACTGGGCACTCGACTGGTTCGACCGCATCGCCGAGGGGAACGCGGCCGACGCGCTGCGCATCGTCGAGGAGGACGGCACCAGCCGGGGCGTCTCCTTCGGCGAGATGAGCGTACGGTCGGCGGCCGCCGCCAACTGGCTGCGCGCCCAGGGCGTCGAGGCCGGTGACCGGATCCTGGTCATGCTCGGCAACCAGCGCGAACTGTGGGAGGTCATGCTCGGCGCGATGAAGCTGCGCGCCGTCGTCATCCCCGCCACCCCGCTGCTCGGCCCGGCCGACCTGCGCGACCGCGTCGAGCGCGGGCACGTCCGCCACGTCATCGCCCGCGCCGAGGACACCGGGAAGTTCGACGAGGTGCCCGGCGGCTACACCCGGATCGCCGCCGGCCCCCGGCCGCCCACCGGCTGGCGTCGGCTGGAGGACATGTACGGCGCCGACGGGACGTTCCGCCCGGACGGCGAGACCCTCGCCACCGACCCCCTGATGCTGTACTTCACGTCGGGCACCACCGACCGGCCCAAGCTGGTCGAGCACACCCACGCCTCGTACCCGATCGGGCACCTGTCCACCATGTACTGGCTCGGGCTGCGCCCCGGCGACGTCCACCTCAACATCGCCTCGCCCGGCTGGGCCAAGCACGCCTGGTCCAACCTCTTCGCCCCGTGGAACGCGGGCGCCACCGTCTTCGTCCACAACTACACCCGCTTCGACGCCCAGCGCCTGATGGCCGAGATGGACCGGGGCGGCGTCACCACCTTCTGCGCGCCGCCCACCGTGTGGCGGATGCTGATCCAGTCCGACCTCACCGCGCTGCGCACCCCGCCGCGCGAGGCCGTCGCCGCCGGGGAGCCGCTCAACCCGGAGGTCATCGAGAAGGTCCGGCAGGCCTGGGGGATCACCATCCGCGACGGCTTCGGCCAGACCGAGACCACCCTGCAGATCGGCAACTTCCCCGGCGCCCCCGTCAAGCCCGGCTCGATGGGCCGTCCCGCGCCCGGGTACGAGATCGTCCTGCTCGACCCGGTGACTGGCAAGGAGTCCCCGGACGAGGGCGAGCTCTGCGTGGACCTGCGCACCCGGCCCGCCGGGGTGATGACGGGCTACCGCGACGACCCCGCGCGCACGGCCGAGGCCATGGCGGACGGGCTGTACCGCACCGGGGACGTCGCCTCGCGCGACGGCGACGGCTACTTCACCTACGTCGGGCGCTCCGACGACGTCTTCAAGGCCTCCGACTACAAGATCTCCCCGTTCGAGCTGGAGAGCGCCCTGCTGGAGCACGAGGCCGTCGCCGAGGCGGCCGTCGTCCCCGCGCCGGACGCGCTGCGGCTCGCCGTACCGAAGGCGTACGTCACCCTCGCCGCCGGCTGGGAGCCCGGACGGGAGACCGCGCGAGCGCTGTTCGAGCACTCCCGCGCGGTCCTCTCCCCGTACAAGCGGATCCGGCGCATCGAGTTCGGCGAGCTGCCGAAGACGGTGTCCGGCAAGATCCGCCGGGTGGAGCTGCGGGAACTCACCGCGGCCGGCTCCGCGGCGGAGTACGACGAGGCCGACCTGGGCTGAGCCGCGGGGCCGGGCTCTGGGGCCGGGATCGCTGCGGATCCCGGGCCCCGCGCCCGTACCGTGTTACGCCGGCAGCTGCGCCTCGATCGCGGCGATGAGCTCGGGGGCCTCGGGCTCGGTGCGCGGGCGGAACCGGCCGACGACCTCGCCGGAGGGCGAGATCAGGAACTTCTCGAAGTTCCACTGGATGTCCCCGGCCTCGCCGTCGGCGTCCGCGGTCTTCACCAGCTCCTGGTAGAGCGGGTGCCGGTGCTCGCCGTTGACCTCGGTCTTCTCCAGCATCGGGAAGGTGACGCCGAAGCCGGTCGCGCAGAACGTCTGGATGTCGTCCGCGGTGCCCGGCTCCTGGCCGCCGAACTGGTTGCAGGGCACGCCGAGGACGGTGAAGCCCTTCTCCTCGTACGCGGACTGCAGCCGGGCGAGCCCGGAGTACTGCGGGGTGAGACCGCACTGCGAGGCGGTGTTGACCACCAGGACCGCCTTGCCCTTGTACGGGGCGAGGCTGGTGGGCTCGTCGGACAGCGTGGTCAGCGGAATGTCGTACAGGCTCAAGAGGCTCTCCTCGGCAGGGACGGACTGATCGCGGGGCCGCACCGAAACGCCGGACAGGCGGCCGGCGGCGGATCCCGCGACGGATGACACCTCCGAGCCTAGGCCCCCGTCCCGAGCAGCTCGTCCGCCGGGTCGTTGACCGGCTGCGGCATACCGGTCAGATCCATGACGAACAGCGGTATCCCCAGGTCATCGGCGCGGATCCGGGCCTCGTCGGTGTATCCGGCGAGCGCGAAGTACACGCTGGTCGCGCAGGACGTCAGCCCGTTCAGCCAGACGCACTCCACCGCCCGCAGCCCGGCCGGCGCGGTCGTCGGGTCGACCTGCGCCACCAGCCCGGGCGCCCGCAGGTCCACCGCCGCCGAGGGGACCGGCCGCCCGTCGGGCTGGCGCACGTCCTGGAAGCCGAGCCAGCGCAGGTACAGCGCGGCCGTGGTCACCGCGTCGCGGGCGGTACGGATGGTCAGCGGCCGGAACGCCGGTCGCCTGGCAGCCGGCGAGGACGCGTGACCCGGGCCCGCCCCGGCCCCCGCCCCGCCGACGGCCGCCCCCCGTCCCTGGCTCCGACCCTGACCGGGGCCGGGCCCGGAGGCGTCGGCGTCGGGGGCGGGGTGCGCCGGGGCCGGGCGGGGTCGGGGCGTCGGGTGGCCGGGGGATCCGGCGCCGGGTTCCGCGGTAAGGGGGTGCACCGGAATCCGTACCACCGTCCCGCACGAGGCGCATCCCACCTCGGGGTGCGGCCACTCGCCCTCCCGCCCGCAGGCCCCGCACCGCACCGTCACCCACGTCTCTGACCAGGTGCGGCGGGTCAGCGGCAGCGGCTCCGCCGCCAGATCCAGCGGCGGTACGACCGGGCTCCCGCAGGCGCACGGGAAGACCGGAACGGTGTAGCCGTTCTCGCGCAGGCACGCCGGGCAGCG
This sequence comes from Streptomyces goshikiensis, assembly GCF_014650555.1. Lineage (GTDB taxonomy): Bacteria > Actinomycetota > Actinomycetes > Streptomycetales > Streptomycetaceae > Streptomyces > Streptomyces goshikiensis. The sequence goes on from NZ_BMVE01000002.1 coordinate 450,431, forward strand.
CACCGGTACCGCTTCCGCCATGAGCCCTGGACCCCCTCCGTCGCTGTGCGTGGGTCCATGCTCCACCACCGGCGACCGCCCCGGGCGCGGACGGCCCGGATTCTCCCCCGGGTGCCTGGTCGTTCGTACAAGTCACCGAACGGGACGCGGCTTTTGGTGGGTTCCGGGGTCTCGGAGCGCCTTGACGTGCGTGGAGCCGCCCTTTAGCTTGTTCCGTATAGCAGAACAATACTTCCGCATTACGGAAAAGCCTGACCGTCGGACCCGCAGGAGAACTCGATGCCCCGTATGACAGCCGCCGCCGCTGCAGTGGAGATCCTCAAGATCGAGGGCGTTTCGCAAGCCTTCGGCGTGCCCGGCGCGGCGATCAACCCGTTCTACCGAGAGCTCAAGAACGTCGGCGGCATCGGTCACACGCTGGCCCGCCACGTCGAGGGCGCTTCCCACATGGCCGAGGGCTACACGCGTGCCAAGGCGGGCAACATCGGCGTCTGCATCGGTACCTCCGGCCCCGCCGGCACCGACATGATCACCGGCCTGTACTCGGCGATCGCGGACTCGATCCCGATCCTGTGCATCACCGGTCAGGCCCCGGTCTCGAAGCTCCACAAGGAGGACTTCCAGGCCGTCGACATCGCCTCGATCGCGGGGCCGGTCACCAAGAAGGCCACGACCGTCCTGGAGGCCGCCCAGGTTCCCGGCGTGTTCCAGGAGGCCTTCCACCTGATGCGTTCCGGCCGCCCCGGCCCGGTCCTCATCGACCTCCCGATCGACGTCCAGCTGACCGAGATCGAGTTCGACCCGGAGACCTACGCTCCGCTGCCGGTCTACAAGCCGCGGGCCACCCGCGCCCAGGCCGCCAAGGCCCTGGGGTTCCTGCTGGAGTCGCAGCGCCCGCTGATCGTCGCCGGCGGCGGCATCATCAACGCCGACGCCAGCGACCTGCTGGTCGAGTTCGCCGAGCTGGTGGGCGTCCCCGTCATCTCCACCCTCATGGGCTGGGGCACCATCCCGGACGACCACGAGCTCGCCGCCGGCATGGTCGGTGTGCAGACCGCCCACCGCTACGGCAACGCGACGTTCCTGGAGTCGGACTTCGTCTTCGGCATCGGCAACCGCTGGGCCAACCGCCACACCGGTTACAACCTGGACGCCTACACCAAGGGCCGTACGTTCGTCCACGTCGACATCGAGCCCACGCAGCTCGGCAAGATCTTCGCCCCGGACTTCGGCATCGCCTCCGACGCCAAGGCCGCGCTGGAGCTCTTCATCGAGATCGCCAAGGAGCTGAAGGCCGAGGGCAAGCTCCCCGACTTCAGCGCCTGGGCCGCCTCCGCCCAGGAGCGCAAGGGCAGCCTCCAGCGCCGTACGCACTTCGACGACATCCCCCTGAAGCCGCAGCGCGTCTACGAGGAGATGAACAAGGCGTTCGGCCCGGAGACCCGCTACGTCACCACCATCGGCCTCTCCCAGATCGCGGCCGCGCAGTTCCTGCACGTCTACCGGCCGCGCAACTGGATCAACTGCGGTCAGGCCGGTCCGCTCGGCTGGACCATCCCGGCCGCGATCGGCGCCGCCACCGCGGAGCCGGAGACCCCGATCGTCGCGCTGTCCGGCGACTACGACTTCCAGTTCATGATCGAGGAGCTGGCGGTCGCCGCCCAGCACAAGGTCCCCTACGTCCACGTCCTCGTGAACAACGCCTACCTCGGCCTGATCCGTCAGGCGCAGGGCGGCCTCGGCATCAACTTCGAGGTCAACCTGGAGTTCGAGAACATCAACACCCCCGAACTGGGCGTCTACGGTGTCGACCACGTCAAGGTCGCCGAGGGCCTGGGCGTCAAGGCCATCCGCGTCACCGACCCGGACAAGCTGGGCGAGGCCTTCGAGGAGGCCAAGAAGCTGGCCCAGGAGTTCCAGGTCCCGGTCGTGGTCGAGGCGATCCTGGAGCGCATCACCAACATCGCGATGAGCAAGACGGTCGACATGAGCGACGTCACCGAGTTCGAGGAGCTGGCGACCGAGCCGGGCCACGCGCCGACCGCGATCCGCCCGCTGACCGTCTGAGCATTTGACTGTCTGAGCACCTGACCGTCTGACCGTCTGTTCGTCTGTTCATTCGGACGGTCGCAGTACGGCGGTACGTGACGGCCCCCGGCCCTCCCCGAGAGGGCCGGGGGCCGTCACGCGCGGTCAGTCGATCAGGACACCGGGGTTGAGGATGCCGTGGGGGTCGAGCGCGCCCTTCGCCGCGCGCAGGGCCAGGGCGAAGGGGTCGGGGCGCTGGCGGTCGTAGCCGGGGCGGTGGTCGCGGCCGACGGCGTGGTGGTGGGTGATCGTGGCGCGGTGGCGGTGCAGCACCTCGCCCGCGACCTCCTTGAGGTGGTCCCACACCGCGACCTCGTCGCCCGGGCGGCCCGCCGCGAGGACGGTGAAGTACGGGGCGGCGCCGTCCGGGTAGACGTGCGTGAGGCGGCAGTTGACGGTCGCCGGGTGGCCCGTGGCCTTGAGCGCGGCCGCGCCGACCTCGGTGCGTACGGCGTCTACCAGCGCCGGGACGCGGTCCCAGGTGGCGGCCGTCTCGAAGGTCTCGGCGATGGCGCCCATCCGGGCCAGGCCGTCACGCAGGTACGGCATGCGCAGGAACGCCGAACGCCAGGCGTCCACCGCGCCCGGCGCGCCGCCCGGCCCGCCGCCGTTGCCCGGGCCGCCGTCGCGGGATCCGTCCTCGCGCCCGCCGTGGGCGCGGGCCAGGTCGACGGCCTGGGCCAGGCGCGCCTCCACCGGGGAGTCGGACGACTCGAAGCCGAGGACCAGTACCGCCGAGCCGTCCCGGGAGGCGCCGGCGAGCGCGGCCTCCCCGGCGTCCAGGAGGCGGCAGTTCGCGGGGGCGAGATCGGATCCGGCGATCGCGCGCACCGCCTCCAGCGCGGCTCCGAAGGAGGCGAAGGAGACCGCGGCGGAGGCCTTGTGGCGGGGCCGTTCCTGTACGCGCATCCACGCCTCGGTGATGACCCCGAGAGCGCCCTCGGAGCCGAGGAAGAGGCGGTCGGGGGAGGGGCCCGCGCCGGAGGCGGGCAGCCGCCAGGAGGTTCCGGCACCGGCCGGGGTGACCACCTGCAGGGACTGGACGAAGTCGTCGATGTGGGTGCGGCCCGTGGCGTAATGGCCGCCGGCGCGGGTCGCCAGCCAGCCGCCGAGGGTGGAGAACTCGAAGCTCTGCGGGAAGTGCCGCAGCGTCAGGCCGTGCGGCCGCAGCTGGTCCTCCAGGGCCGGGCCGAGGGCTCCGGCCTGGATCCGGGCGGCCCGGCCCGCCGCGTCGACCTCCAGGACCCGGTCCATCGCCGTCAGGTCAAGGGACAGCACGGCCCGGTGCGCGTCGCCGCGGTACTCCACACCGCCCGAGACGGACGAGCCGCCGCCGAAGGGCACCACCGCGACCCCGTGTTCGCCGGCCCACTCCAGCAGGTCGGCGACCTCCCGGTCGTCGGCGGGGTGGGCGACCAGGTCAGGGATCCGGCCGGGCCGGCCGCGCAGGGCGCGGACCACGTCGCGGTAGGCCTTGCCCATCGAGTGCGCGGCGCGGACCGCCGGGTCGTCGGTGACCGTACGGGCCAGGCTGCGCGGGGCCTCCACGGCGGGGCGGCCGATGCGCAGGTCGGCCGTCCGGGGCACCGGCAGCGGCCGGGCGAGGGTGCCGGGCAGCAGCGCGCCCATGGCCACGCACTCGGCGTCGTCGGGGTGGGCGTCGGCCCAGCCCCAGCCCCACCAGGAGCGGGTGCGGGCGGGGCGGGGCGTCGTCGTTCGAGTGGCGCCGGTCATGGGGCACTCCATCGTCGAGAGAACTTACCTGGAGGTAAATTACCTACTGATAATATCGGTGCATGGCAACCCCACCCTCCAGAGCGGGCACCAAGGGCGTCCCGCGGGCCCGCCGCGAGGAGCAGATCCTCGCCGCCGCCACCGAGGAGTTCGGCAGCCGCGGGTACGCCGCCGCGTCGCTGCCCGCCGTCGCCGCGCGCGTCGGCGTGACCAAGACGCTGCTGCACCAGTACTTCGGGGCCAAGCAGGACCTCTACCTCGCCTGCCTCACCCCCGTCGGCGACCGGCTCGTGGCCGTCATCCGCGCGGCCGTCGCCGAAGGCGCCGCGGCCCCGTCCGCCGCCGGCCCGTCCGCCGCCGCCTCGCCCGCCGCCGCCCCGCCTGCCGCGGCCGGTACGCCGCTGCTGGTGCTGCGCGCGATCTTCACCGCCCTCGAAGGCCGGCGCGAGGCCTGGTTCCTGGTGTACGAGACCTCCCTGCCGCCCGACAGCGAGGCGGCCCGGCGGGCCGCCGAGTACCGGGCGGCCGTGAACCGGCTGGCCGCCGACGGCACCGCCGGGCTGCTGGCTGCCGCCGGACACGAAGACCCGCTCGACGCCGATGCGCTCAACCACGTCTGGCAGGGCCTGGTCGCGACCCTCGTCCGCTGGTGGATCAAGCATCCCGACCAGTCCCCGGACGCCATGGCCCGGCGCTGCGCCCGCCTCTTCGCGGTCGCCGCCGCGCTCGCCCCCGCCACCGCCCAGGGGGACGTGTCCGGGAACCTTCTCGGGGGAGCGGGCTGACTAGGCGGCGTCCGGCCCGAGTTCGGCGTCGATCGCGCCCGCCAGCAGCGCGCGGGCCCGGTCCAGGGTCAGCGAACCGCTCAGCCAGCGCTCGCTGAGGCCCTCCACCAGGGCGGTGAGCCGCTCCGCGGCGTCCAGCGGTGAGACGCGCAGGTCGGCCCGGCCGGCCGCCTGGGCGTCCGCGATGGCCTCGGCGGTGTCCCGGGTCCAGTTGCGGGTGGACTCGGCCAGCGGTTCCCGCAGATCGGGGTCGAAGATGGCGGTGGCCCGCAACTCGCCCCAGGCGATGCTGTTCTCGCGGACCCGCTCGGTGTCCTGGAGCTCGCCCATCAGCAGCTGGAGCAGCGTGGCCCGGGCGTGGTCGGTGTCCGCGAGCGCCGCGTCGGTGTAGTCGGTGGCCCGGTCGCTGATGAAGGCCAGGGTGCGCCGGATCAGGCCCGCCCGGTCCTTGAAGTGGTAGTAGATCAGCGCGGTGGAGACGCCCGCCTCGGCCGCCAGTTCCTCGACCCGCAGGCCTCTGACGCCGGTGCGGGCGATGACGCGGACTGCTGCTTCCAGGATCAACGCTTGGCGATCGGCCACTCTCGCTCGCACCTTTCCGTCGGACACCCCTTGACTGAGCTTTCAGTCAGGTCCCACGATAGCTGCACCCCGGCATCCTGACTGGAAATTCAGTCAGTGTCGTGCACGGGGTGCTGACCTGCACCGACCGCATCAAGGGAGCACTCCCATGAATCCGCGCATGCCCGCCGAGTGGGCCGAACACGACGCCTGCCTGATGGCCTGGCCCACCCGCCCCGCCCTCTGGGGCCCCGCCTTCGAAGCGGCCAAACAGGAGTACGCGGCGGTGGCCCGCGCCATCGCCGCCTTCGAGCCCGTCCTCATGATCGCCGCGCCCGGACTGGCCGAGGAGGCCCGCGCCGCCTGCGGCACCGGCTCCGGCTCCGGCGCCGGCATCGAGGTCATCGAGCTGCCCATCGACGACTCCTGGCTGCGCGACTCCGGCCCGGTCTTCGCCCACGACGAGCACGGCGCCCGCGTCGGCATCGACTTCCGCTTCAACGCCTGGGGCGAGAAGCACTACCCCTGGACTGCCGACGACAAGCTCGCCTCGCTCCTCCTGGACCGGCTCGGCACCCCGCGCGTGCACTCCTCGATGATCCTCGAAGGCGGAGCCATCACCGTCGACGGCGAGGGCACCCTCATCACCACCGAGCAGTGCCTGCTGCACCCCAACCGCAACCCGCGCATGAGCCGTGCCGAGATCGAGGACGAACTCGGGCGCCGCCTCGGCATCGAGAAGGTCATCTGGCTCCCGTACGGCGGTCTGGAGGACACCGAGACCGACGGCCATGTGGACGGCGTCGCCGCCTACGTCGGCCCGGCGAAGGTCGTCGTCTCCCTCCCTGAGGACCCCGCGCACCCCGACCACGCCCGGATGCGCGCCAACCTCGCCGTCCTGGAGGCCTCCACCGACGCCCGCGGCCGCGCCCTGGAGGTCGTCCCCGTCCCCCAGACCGCGTACGGAGAGGTCGCGGGCACCCGCGTCGAGGTCGGTTACCTCAACTTCTACCTGTCCAACGGCGGTTGCGTGGTCCCGGTCGGCGGCACCCCGCAGGACGACGCGGCCCTCGCCGTGCTCGCCGCCGCCCTGCCCGGCCGTACGGTGGTCGGCGTACCGACCCCGGTCCTCGCATACGGCGGTGGCGGCGTCCACTGCATCACCCAGCAACTCCCCAAGGAGGCCCGGGCGTGAGCGCGTACCAGCTCTTCACCTCCTGCGGCTCCCCGCTCGGCTCCCCGGCCCGCACCCAGCCCGCCGAACGCGACCCGCTGCGCGTCGGCCTCGTCCAGATGCGCTGGTACGCCGACCAGGGCGAGCACGACGACCGGCTGCGCGAGGGCGTACGCCTGGCCGCCGCCGAGGGCGCGACCCTGGTCTGCCTCCCGGAACTCACCCGTAGCCCCTACTTCTGCAACACCGACGACCCCATGGCCGATGGCGCCGCCCGCTATCTGGAGGACGTCGAGAGCGGCCCGACCGTCGCCCTCGCCGCGGAGCTCGCCACCGGGCTCGGTATCACCGTGCACGCTTCGCTCTACGAGCGTGCCGAGGACGGCGGCCTCGGCTACAACACCGCCGTCTGTGTGAACGCGGACGGTGAACTGATCGCCCGGACCCGCAAGAACCACATCCCGGCCTTCCCCGGCTACCGCGAGGACCTGTGTTTCCGCCCCGGAGACAGCGGCTTCCCCGTCATCGCCCACGAAGGAGCCCGGTTCGGCTTCCCCACCTGCTGGGACGAGTGGTTCCCGGAGCTTGCCCGCGCCTACTCCCTGGCCGGCGCCGAGATCCTCGTCCACCCCACCGCCATCGGCTCCGAGGTCGGCCTGCCGGACTTCGACACCCGGCCCATGTGGGAACACGCCATCAGCGCCAACGGCCTCGCCAACGCCCTCTTCATGATCGTGCCCAACCGTGTCGGCACCGAGGGCCGCTCCACCTTCTACGGCTCCTCCTTCATCTCCGACCCCTACGGCCGGACCATGCTGCGCGCCCCGCGCGACCGCGAGGCCGTCCTCGTCTCCGACCTGGACCTCGACCAGCGCCGCGACTGGCTGGAGTTCGGCCTGACCCAGACCCGCCGCCCCGAGCTCTACGGCAGCCTCACCGAACGCCGCGCCCCGGTGCGCTGAGCCGGGCGGGCCGGTGGCGGGCGCGGGCGCGCGCCGCACGTCAGCCCGGGAACCTCGGCACCACCAGGCCGGACTCGTACGCGATCACCACCGCATGGGTCCGGTTCTGGGCGCGGAGCTTGGTGAGCACGTTCCCGACGTGGGTCTTCACCGTCTCCAGGGTCACCGAGAGGGACCCCGCGATCTCCGGATTCGACAGACCCGTGGCCATCAGCCGCAGCACTTCCTCCTCCCGCCCCGTCAGCGCCGCCCTCGGCAGCGCGGCGGTGGAGGCCAGCGGGCGGGCGGTGACCATCCGGCGCAGCGTCGAGGGGAAGAGGATCGCCTCCCCGGCCGCCACCACCCGCACCGCCTCCGCGATCTGTGGGACGGGGCGCCGCTTGAGCACGAAACCGCTGGCTCCGGCGCTGAGCGCGGCGGTGACGTAGTCGTCGTTCTCGAAGGTGGTGATCACCACGACCTTCGGCGGCCGCTCCGACTCGGCGAGCAGCTGCCGGGTGGCCTCGATCCCGTTGCGGCGCGGCATCCGTACGTCCATCAGGATCACGTCCGGCCGCAGCAGCCGGGCCCGCTCCACCGCCTCGACGCCGTCGGCCGCCTCCCCGACGACCTCGATCCCGGGCTGCGCCGCGAGCAGCAGGCGCAGACCGCTGCGGGTGACCTCGTCGTCGTCCGCGATCAGCAGGGTGACGGGGGCGGGAGCGGGGTCGGGGGAGGCGGTGTGGTGCTCGCCGCCCGCGCCCGCGCCGGCGGCGTTCATGCCGACAGCCTTACCGGCAGGCGGGCCGTCAGCCGCCACTGCCGCGGCCCGTCCGGGCCGGCCTCGATCTCGCCGTGCAACAGCCTTACGCGCTCGGCCAGTCCGGGCAGGCCGTGCCCGGACGTGGGGAATGCACCCGGCCCCACGTCCGCCCCCGTTCTCATCCGGTTGGCCACACCGAGCTCCAGTCCGCCCGGGCCGACCGCCACCCGGACCTCGATCGGGCCGCCCGCCCCGTGTCGCAACGCGTTCGTCAGCCCCTCCTGGAGGATCCGGTACGCCGCTCGGGAGGGCGTCCCTCGCAGCTGCGCCCAGTCGCCCGACAGCTCCGGCTCCACCACCGCGCCCGCATGCCGCAACCGGTCGAGCAGCTCGGGCAGGTCGGCCAGGGTCCGGGCCGGAGCCGTCCCGGCCTTCTCCTCGCGCAGCGCGCCCAGTACGTAGTCCAGGTCCTCCAGGGCGGCCCGGGACGACTCCTCTATGCTGCGCAGCGCGGCCCGCGCCGCGCCCGGGTCGGCGGAGAGCACCTCGCCCGCCACCGCCGCCTGGATCGTGGTCGCCGTCAGCGTGTGGCCGATGGAGTCGTGCAACTCGTGCGCCAGCCGGTTGCGTTCGGCCAGCTTCCGCTCCCGCTCGGCCGCCAGCGCGAGTCGCTCGGCCGACGACGGCCCGAGCAGCCTGGGCGCCAGCCACCGCAGGGCGCCCGCCACCAGCGCGCACCCGACCGCCGCCAGCAGCAGGCAGCCGAGCGCCACCACCCAGCTCTGCCAGCCATCCGCCGCGCGCACCGACCGGCCGGACAGGCTCAGCTCCGCCTCGGCGCCGAGCCAACCCCCGGGCAGGACCAGGGCCATGAGGAACAGCACCCCGCTGACCAGCGCCCCCGCCCACCCCAGCGCCACATGCAGCAGCAGCCAGAGCGGGGTCCGCCACCGGTCGGTGCCGGCCGCCGACGCGGGATCCGGCAACGGCAGCCCCAGCAGCCGGCGGGCACCGGCGATCAGGGCCCGCCGCGTACCGCGCGCCAGCCCGGTCACGCCGATCAGAGCGGCCCAGAGGAGCAGGACCACGGCGATCCGCACGCCCTCGGGAGCGGACTGCCACGCCAGCGCCGGCAGCATCGCGAAGGGCAGCAGGGGAAGGCTCAGCAGCGCGCCGCCATAGGCGAACAGCGCGCCCGCATACGTGGAGCCGCGCAGCAGCGGCCGGATTCCGGTGATCATCATTCGCCAGTATGTGCCGGGCGGCCCGGCGAGGGCCTCCCCCGATCGGGGGAGGTTCTTTTCCCGCTTTCCCGCGATGCGCACCCGAGTGCCCCGGAGCCAAGATCGGAGTGTTCCTTCCCGGCGGTCCCAACGATTCCAACGGAGTTGACTCATGAGTGCACAGACCCGGAAATGGCCTCGGTCTCTCGGCCGGCAGCGGTGCGGCCGGCGCGGAGCCGCAGTCACGGCGGCAGCGGTGGCGGTCGCGGCCCTCACCATGGGCGCCCTGGCGCCGCCCGCGGCGCTCGCCGCGCCCCGGCCGGACACCGTCCAGCAGGGTCTGGATGCGCTGGTGCGCGCCGACGGCCTGCCCGCCGCCCTGGCGAGCGTCAAGGACCGTGAGGGCCGTACCCGTACCTACACGGCGGGGGTCGGTGATGTGGCCACCGGCGCGAAGGTGCCGCAGGACGGCCAGGTGCGGATCGGCAGCACCACCAAGACGTTCACCGCGGTGGTCGTGCTCCAACTGGTCAGCGAGGGAAAGGTCGACCTCGACGCCACGGTCGACACCTACCTGCCCGGCCTCGTGCGCGGGGAGGGGATCGACGGGCGCCGCATCAAGGTCCGTCAGCTCCTCCAGCACACCAGCGGACTTCCCGACTATGAGGCCCGTGTCGACGACGACACCCTCCGGCGGCGGTACTTCGAACCCCGCGACCTCCTGGACCTGGCCTTCGAGCACAAGGCGGACTTCGCCCCGGGAGAGAAATGGGCGTACAGCAACACGAATTACATAGTGGCGGGCCTGATCGTCCAGAAGATCACGGGCCGGCCCCTCGCCGAGGAGATGGGCGAGCGCGTCATCAAGCGCGCCGGACTGCGCCACACCTACTTCCCGGCCGCCGGGGACCGGACCATACGCGAGCCCCACCCCAAGAGCTACAGCCGGGAATCCGCGGCCGCGCCGCTGCGCGACTTCACGGAGGTGGATCCCTCCGCGGCCTGGGCGGCAGGACAGCTGATCTCCACCAACTCCGATGTCAACCGCTTCTTCACCGCGCTCCTGGGCGGCCGGCTGCTCCCGGCGGCTCAGCTCGCCCAGATGCGCGCCACCGTTCCCATCGGGGACACCGGCGCCGGTTACGGGCTGGGGATCATGAGCAGGCCGCTTTCGTGCGGCGGCGTGTACTGGGGCCACGGCGGTGACCTCGCGGGATACGAGACCCGTGGCGGCGTCACCGACGACGGCCGCGCCGCCAACATGGCGGTGACGAGCATCCCGGCCGACGTGGAGGCGACGCGGCGTCTGGAGGATGTCGTGGATGCGGCCCTGTGCCGCTGAACCGCCCCTCCCGCATCGGACGTGACAAAGCGCCGAGTCGCGGGACCGTCCGTGACTCGGCGCTTTGGGTGGTGACCGCCCGACGGAGCGAGGCTGGCGCGACAGGACGTTCGCACCGCCGGGCGGAGTGGTGGGCGCCGGGGAAATACCCGGCGAGGCTGGGACCGCGACGGGCGGTGACGAGAACCTCGGCGCCGTCTCCCTCAGGTCAAGAGACGGTCCTCGGAACCCATTACCACCGCACTGGCTCACGCGCCCGTCACGGTCCTCGTCCTGCCCTCACCGCGTACCACCCCTCATCCGGGTCCGCGGTTCGGGCTCGGCACCCGGGGCTTGACCTCCCGTCAGGCCCCCGGTGCAGCTTGTGCGGCTCAGGCGTCGCGCAGGGCGCGGACGGCCTCCTCGACGCGCTTGCCGTAGTCGGCGTCGGCGGCGTGGAAGTGAGCCAGGTTCTTCTCGATGACGTCTTCCAGGGTGACCTGGGACAGACCGCCGGCGATGTTCGCCACCAGGCGCTGCTTCTCGGCCTCCGACATCAGGCGGTAGAGCTCACCGGCCTGGAAGAAGTCGTCGTCCTTGGTGTGGGCCGGGGCCTCGTGGGTGCCCGTGTAGCCGGAGACGGCCTTCGGGGCGCCGAGCGCCAGACCGGTCTCGGCCGGGCCCTGGTACGAGTTGGGCTCGTAGTTCTTGTCGTGGCGCGAGCCGTTGCGCAGCGCCATGACGCCGTCGCGGCCGTAGTTCTCGGCCTTCGTCGCCTTCGGGGCGTTGACCGGCAGCAGGGTGTGGTTCACACCGAGGCGGTAGCGCTGGGCGTCGGCGTACGCGAAGAGGCGGCCCTGGAGCATCTTGTCCGGCGAGGCGGTGATGCCCGGGACGAAGTTGTTCGGGGAGAACGCCGACTGCTCGACCTCGGCGAAGACGTTGTCCGGGTTGCGGTCGAGGACCAGCCGGCCCACGCGCTGGAGCGGGTAGTCGCCGTGCGGCCACACCTTGGTGAGGTCGAACGGGTTGAAGCGGTAGTCCGCGGCCTCGGCGGCCGGCATGATCTGGACGTAGAGGGTCCAGCTCGGGTTCACCCCGCGCTCGATCGCCTGGAGCAGGTCGGTCTGGTGCGAGTTGCCGTCCTTGCCGACGATCTCGGCGGCCTGGTCCGACGACAGGGAGCGGACGCCCTGGTTCGTCTTGAAGTGGTACTTGACGAAGAAGGCCTCGCCCTGCTCGTTCGTCCACTGGTACGTGTGGGAGCCGTAACCGTTCATGTGACGGTAGGAGGCGGGGATGCCGCGGTCACCCATCAGCCAGGTGATCTGGTGCGTCGCCTCGGGGGCGTGCGCCCAGAAGTCCCAGACGTTGTCCGGCTCCTGCTTGCCCGTGAAGGGGTCGCGCTTCTGGGAGTGGATGAAGTCGGGGAACTTGATGGGGTCCTTGATGAAGAACACCGGGGTGTTGTTGCCGACGAGGTCGTAATTGCCCTCTTCGGTGTAGAACTTCAGCGCGAAGCCGCGCGGGTCGCGGACCGCGTCCGCGCCGCCGAGCGAGTCGGCGACGGTGGAGAACCGCAGGAAGGTCTCGGTCTTCTTGCCGACCGTGTTGAGGAACGCGGCGCTGGTGTACGCCGTGACGTCGTCGGTCACCTCGAAGTAGCCGTACGCGGCCGAGCCGCGGGCGTGCACCACGCGCTCCGGGATGCGCTCACGGTTGAAGCGGGCGAGCTTCTCAAGGAGCTGCTGGTCCTGGACCAGGAGCGGGCCACCGACGCCGGCGGTGGCGGAGTTCTGGTTGTCGGCGACCGGGGCGCCGGACTCGGTCGTCAGCGTGCGCTTCGACATGGTGACCTTCCGTACGGGAACCTGCTGACGAAAAGCGTCTTCCGTCATGCGGAACAGCCTAATTTCAGGCCGAACGTAGCGTCAACAGTTTGTTGAACAAAGATGGGGAGAGGTGATCCGGACGGTGCCGGCGCCTGGGCGCGACAGGACAGGTGTCAGCACCGGCACCATCCGGAGACTCAGGCCCCCGTCAGGGGGGAGGCGGCCCGGCGGGAGCGGGCCGCGGGGTGGAGCCGGGGCTCAGACCTGGGCGCCGGAGAGCCGCTCGACGGCGCGGAGCAGGGCCGAGTGGTCCAGGCCGCCGTCACCCTGGGCGCGCAGCGAGGCGACCAGCTGGGCGACGACCGCGCCGACCGGGAGGGCCGCACCGACGTTGCGGGCGGCGTCGGTGACGATGCCCATGTCCTTGTGGTGCAGGTCGATCCGGAACCCGGGCTTGAAGTCGCGGTTCAGGAAGTTGTCCTTCTTGCGGGCCAGGACCGTGGAGCCGGCCAGTCCGCCGCCCAGGACGTCCAGGGCGGCGGAGAGGTTCACGCCCGACTTCTCCAGGAAGACGACGGCCTCGGCGCAGGCCTGGATGTTCACCGCCACGATGAGCTGGTTGGCGGCCTTGACCGTCTGGCCGGAGCCGTGCGGACCGCACAGGACGATGGTCTTGCCGAGGGCCTCCAGGATCGGCAGGGCGTCGTCGAAGTCGGCCTGCTCGCCACCCACCATGATCGACAGGACGGCCTCGATGGCACCGGCCTCGCCGCCGGACACCGGGGCGTCGATGACGCGGATGCCCTTCTCGGCGGCGTTCGCCGCGAGGTCGATCGAGGTCTGCGGGGTGATCGACGACATGTCGACGATCAGCGCGCCGGACCGCGCGTTCTCCAGGATGCCGTTCTCACCGTAGGAGATGGCCTCGACCTGCGGGGAGGCGGGCACCATCGTGATGATGACGTCGGCGTCCTTGACGGCCTCGGCGATCGAGCCGGCCGCGGTGCCGCCGGCGGCGGCGAGGCGCTCCAGCTTGTCCTGCTCCAGCGTGAAGCCGGTGACCGGGTAGCCGGCCTTCAGGAGGTTCTCGGCCATGGGGGAGCCCATGATTCCGAGGCCGATCCAGGCGATCTTGGGGAGGGTGCTCATGGTGAGGGTCCTTCTCTTCATGCTTCGTACGAAAAGTGCGGTCGGTGCCTGGCGAATCGCCCGGACTTTGCCGCCTAGTGGGCGGCGCGGGCCCCGTCCGGCAGCCACGCGAAGGAGGCGGCGGCGTCGGCGGCCTTGTACTCCAGGCCCACGTAGCCCTGGTATCCGGCCTTCCTCAGCTGGTCGAGCAGCTCCTCGAGGGGCAGCTCGCCGGTGCCGGGGGCGCCGCGTCCCGGCTTGTCCGCGATCTGGACGTGTCCGGTTTTGGCGGCGTACTTTTCGATGACCTCGCCGAGGTCCTCATCGTTCATCGCCAGGTGGTACAGGTCGAGCAGGAACTTGGCGTTCCCGAGGCCGGTGGCCTCGTTCACCTTGTCCACGACCTCGATGCCGGCCGGGGCGCTCACCAGCGGGTAGAGCGGCGACTCGGGCCGGTTGAGGGTTTCGATCAGGAGGATCGCGCCGACGCGGTCCGCGGCCCGGGCCGCGACGACCAGGTTCTCCAGGGCGAGCTCGTCCTGAACGGCCGGGTCCACCCCCTCGACGCGGTTGCCGTAGAGGGCGTTCAGCGCCCTGCAGCCGACCGAGGCGGCGAAGTCCGCCGCCACGTTGACGTTCGCCTTGAAGCGGTCCGACTCCTCACCGGGAACCGATACCGCGCCGCGGTCCGGGCCCGGCAGCCGGCCGGCGTAGAAGTTCAGCCCCACCAGCTGGGTGCCGGCGTCCTCAAGAGCCTTCTTGAGGGCGTCGAGCTCCTCCTGTGCGGGGGTGGGGGTCTCGATCCAGGGCCACCACAGCTCGACCGCCGTGAAACCGGCCGCGGCGGCAGCCGCCGGACGTTCCACGAGCGGGAGTTCCGTGAAGAGGATCGAAAGGTTCACATCGAAGCGCTGGTCCGTGTATCCCATGAGGGGTGTGCGCTCCTTCCGTATTGCGGAAGTTAGTTTCTGCTTGATGGAAGACTGCATGGGGCTTGTCGTGGATGTCAAGTGCGAACTGCCGGAAAATCGAGACCGCGGGGTAGCTTGACCTGCGTGCGATTGAGAGTGGAGTTCACGACCGAGCCCTTCGATCTCGAAGAGGCCCCCGCCCATGCCGTGGCCGCTCGCGAGGTCATCCAGAGGGCGCAGCTGGACGCGGTGGACGTCGGTCCGTTCGGCAACACCGCCGAGGGCGAGGCCGACCGGGTGCTGACCGCCGTGGCCGCGCTGCTGCGCGATTCGCTGGAGTCCGGGGCCACCCGCGTGTCGCTCCAGGTCAACGTGATCGGGGAGGACACCCCGTGACCGAGCCCCGCGACCACCCGTTCGTCGCCGCGGTCAAGCCGCTGGTCGACGCGATGGGCGGCGAGCTGATGGATCCGGCCCAGGCCCTGCCCGACGACGTCGTCCTGTCGTGGGAGGGGGAGGAGGTGCTGGCCGTACGCCTGCCCCAGCTGTCCGATTCGCTGGACCGCATCCTCGCCGCGCTGGAGCGCCGGCACGGCGTACCGTTGTCTCAGCTCGACCGGAAGTCCAAGCAGGACGTCGTACGGATGCTGGAGGCGCGCGGCGCCTTCTCCGTCCGGCACGGCGTGGAGACGGTCGCGGGCGCGCTGGGCGTAAGCCGCTTCACTGTCTACAACTACCTGAACAGGGAAAACCCCAACAAGAACAACCAAGCGTGAAGCGTTTTTGACCCGCTGTGACGAGCCGCCGCCCCAATCCACCCGGGCGGCGGCTTTTGTGTACGGGAAGTTTCAACAAAGTGTTGACGCCGTGTTGTCGAGGGCGTTAGCTATGCGCAGCCCGTCAATGCAACAAGGCCACGGAGGCCCACCGTGACTTCGAGTCCGACACCGGGTCTCACCCGGTTCAACGCCTTGGACGACAGCGAGGCCACGGCCGAGCTGCACGAGGTGTGCGCCAGTTCGGCATGGGGCGGCAAACTGCTCGCCCAGCGCCCCTTCGCCACCGCGGACTCCCTCTTCGCCGCCAACGAGACCGCCATGGCGGAGCTCACGGCGGCCGATCTGGGCGAGGCGATGGCAGGTCACGCGCCGATCGGCCGGCCGAAGCCCGGAGACCCGACCTCCGCCCGCGAGCAGCGCGGCATGGCCGGTGCCTCGCAGGAGCTGAGGAGCGAACTGCTCGAACTGAACCTGGCCTACCAGGAGAAGTTCGGCCACGTCTTCCTCATCTGCGCCACCGGCGCGACCGGTGAGTTCATGCGGGACGCGGTCAAGGTGCGGATCGACAACCCGCCGGAGCGGGAGCGCGAGATCGCCCGCGGCGAACTCGTCAAGATCAACCGTATCCGTCTGACCCGGCTCATCGAGGAAGAGAGCGCCGCATGAGCACCGAGACCACGGCGTCGGTGTCCACTCACATCCTGGACACCAGCATCGGCAAGCCCGCCGAGGGCGTATCCATCTCCTTGGCGGCCCGTACGGGCCTCCACGGCGAGTGGGCGGCCCTGGGCGGCTCGGCCACCGATGCGGACGGCCGCTGCAAGGACCTGCCGGCGCTGCCGGAGGGCACCACACACGTGCGTCTCGATTTCGAGACCGAGACGTACTTCTCGCACAAGCAAGGCGAAGACAAGCAAGCCGAGGCGCAGCAGGACGCCCCCCGCGTAAGGGACAGCGGTGCGTTCTTCCCCGAGGTCACCATCACCTTCGCGGTGAACCCGGGCGAGCACTATCACGTACCGCTGCTGCTCAACCCGTTCGGCTACTCCGTTTACCGAGGGAGCTAGCATGGCCACGATTCTGGGCCAGAACCAGTACGGCAAAGCAGAGAACCGCGTCGTCAAGATCACGCGGGACGGCGACACCCACCACATCAAGGACCTGAACGTCTCGGTCGCCCTCTCCGGCGACATGGACGACGTCCACTACTCCGGCTCGAACGCCAACGTCCTGCCGACGGACACCACCAAGAACACGGTGTACGCGTTCGCCAAGGAGCACGGCATCGAGTCCGCCGAGCAGTTCGGCATCCACCTGGCCCGCTGGTTCGTGAACAGCCAGGAGCCGATCCAGCGCGCGCGCATCCGGATCGAGGAGTACGCCTGGGACCGGATCGCCACCTCGGACGCCAACTCCAAGTTCATCGGCTCCGACGAGGTGAACCACTCCTTCGTCCGCCAGGGCATGGAGACCCGCGTCACCCAGATCACGTACGACGGCACGAACTGGGAGGTCATCTCCGGCCTCAAGGACCTCGTCGTCATGAACTCCACGAACTCCGAGTTCTGGGGTTACGTGAAGGACAAGTACACGACGCTGAAGGAGGCCCACGACCGGATCCTGGCCACCCAGGTGTCGGCCCGCTGGCGCTTCAACTGGTCGGACGACGAGCAGCGGATGCCCAACTGGGAGAAGTCCTACGCCGAGACCAGGAAGCACATGCTCCAGGCCTTCGCGGAGACCTACTCCCTCTCCCTCCAGCAGACCCTGTACCAGATGGGTTCGCGCATCATCAACCACCGTTCGGAGATCGACGAGGTCCGCTTCTCGCTCCCGAACAAGCACCACTTCCTCGTCGACCTGGAGCCCTTCGGCCTCAAGAACGACAACGAGGTCTACTTCGCCGCGGACCGCCCGTACGGTCTGATCGAGGCGACGGTCCTGCGCGACGGTGTTGACGCCCGCATCCCCGTGGACATGACCAACCTCTGACGCGGCAGGCGCGTCCCGGGGCTCCGCAGTGGCCCCGGGACGGCGCCGTACGTCGCGGTTCCCCCACCGCGACACGCCCCAACTCACCGAATCGGCACCCGGACGCACCACGGGGGACGGCAGTACTGTCAGCTGCCAAGGTCCCCGGCTCCGGCACTCAAATCCCCTGGGTTCTGCCGTGCCCGCACCGCCACTGAAAGCACGAGGAAGCCCCATGGCAGCATCGGCAGCCCATGACAGCGCCGTCCAGCGCATCGTCATCGAGAACTGTGCGATCGCGACCGTAGACGCGAACGACACCGAGTACGCCTCGGGCCACATCGTCGTCGCCGGCAACAGGATCGAGTCGATCGGCGCGGGCAGAGCCCCCGAGAACCTCGACCACGTGGTCCGCCGCATCGACGGTACGGGTCACCTCGTCACCCCGGGTCTGGTCAACACCCACCACCACTTCTACCAGTGGATCACCCGCGGTCTGGCCACCGACCACAACCTCTTCAACTGGCTCGTCGCGCTGTACCCGACGTGGGCGCGCATCGACGAGCAGATGGCGTACACGGCTGCCCAGGGCTCCCTGGCGATGATGGCCCGCGGCGGTGTCACCACCGCGATGGACCACCACTACGTCTACCCCAAGGGCTCCGGCGACCTCTCCGGCGCGATCATCCGCGCCGCCTCCGAGATGGGCGTCCGCTTCACCCTCGCCCGCGGTTCCATGGACCGCAGCGAGAAGGACGGCGGCCTGCCGCCGGACTTCGCGGTCGAGACCACCGAGGGCGCGCTCATCGCGACCGAGGAGACCGTCAAGAAGCACCACGACCACTCCTTCGACGCGATGACCCAGATCGCCGTCGCGCCGTGCTCCCCCTTCTCCATCTCCACCGAGCTGCTCAGGCAGGGCGCCGAGCTCGGCCGCCGCCTCGGCGTGCGCATGCACACGCACGGCTCGGAGACCGTCGAGGAGGAGCAGTTCTGCAAGGAACTGTTCGGCATGGGCCCGACCGACTACTTCGAGTCGACCGGCTTCCTCGGCGAGGACGTGTGGATGGCGCACAGCGTCCACATGAACGACTCCGACATCGCCGCGTTCGCCCGCACCAAGACCGGTGTCGCGCACTGCCCGTCCTCCAACGCCCGGCTGGCCGCGGGCATCGCCCGCGTCCCGGACATGCTCGCCGCCGGTGTCCCGGTCGGCCTCGGCGTGGACGGCACCGCCTCCAACGAGTCCGGTGAGCTGCACACCGAGCTGCGCAACGCCCTGCTGATCAACCGGCTGAACCCGGTGCACCGCGAGCGCGCTCTGAACGCCCGCCAGGCGCTGCGCCTCGGTACGTACGGCGGCGCCCAGGTCCTCGGCCGCGCCGACAGCATCGGCTCGCTGGAGGTCGGCAAGTGCGCCGACCTGGTGATGTGGAACCTGAGCACGCTGGCCCACTCCTCCATCGCCGACCCGGTCATCGCGCTGGTCTTCGGCGCGGCCGCCCCGGTCACCCTCTCGCTGGTCAACGGCAAGCAGATCGTCGAGAACAACCGACTGCTCTTCGCCGACGAGGACGCGATCGCCGTGTCCACCCGGGAAGAGGCCCAGCGCCTCGCGCGGATCACCGCGCAGGCCTGATCTCACGGCGTCCGGTCGAGGGGGACGGCCCTCGACCGGCCGGCCGTGGACCCGAGCGGGGTCCGCGGCAGCCGTTCCCGGGAAGCGCCGGAGGATTCCGACGGCGCCCCCGGGGGCGGTGACTCGTGCCACTTCGTACAGCAGGACCATCATCCACTGCGCCAACGCCACGCCGCCGTGCGGCGGGGAACGACTCGGGCGAATCGTTTCCCCACTCTCTCCACCTTCCGTATCCCCATCCCCCCACCCCTTCCACTCCCTCCACAACTGAACACAGGCTCGACTCGCACCGCTTTCGCACCACCTCCCTGACATCCACGTCCCTGCCGACGTGTCTAACCGACCGGAGGAAGCCGTGGCAGAAACGCCCAGGTTTCGCAAAGACGCAGTCGCAGTAGTGCGGGAGAGGCACCCGGTCGACGAGACCCTGCCCCCGCTGAAGATGTTCACGAGCGGTCTCCAGCACGTGGCCGCCATGTACGCCGGCGTGGTGGCCCCACCCATGATCGTCGGCCCCGCCGTCGGTCTCTCCGCGACCGAGACCGCCTTCCTGATGGGCGCCTCGCTCTTCACCGCAGGCCTCGCGACCCTCCTCCAGACCCTCGGGTTCTGGCGGATCGGCGCCAAACTCCCCTTCGTCAACGGCGTCTCGTTCGCCGGAGTGACCCCGATGATCGCCATCGGCAAGGGGGAGGGGGCCGACGCGATACCCGTCATATTCGGCGCGATCATCGTCGCCGGCCTGCTCGGCTTCCTCGCCGCCCCCTACTTCGGCAAGCTCGTCCGCTTCTTCCCGCCCGTGGTCACCGGTACGGTCATCACCCTGATCGGCATCTCGCTGCTCCCCGTCGCCTTCAACTGGTCACAGGGCGGCAACCGCACGGCCGTCGACTACGGCTCGATGAAGAACATCGGCATGGCCGCCCTCACCCTGGCGATCGTGCTGGTCATGCGCAAGTTCCTGCGCGGCTTCCTCCAGCAGATCTCCATCCTGCTCGGACTCGTCGCGGGCACCCTCATCGCGCTCCCGCTGCACATGACGAACTTCGACGCCGTCCGGGGCGCGGACCTGATCGGCTTCCCGACCCCGTTCCACTTCGGGGCCCCGCAGTTCCAGGTCGCCGCGATCATCTCGATGTGCATCGTCATGCTGGTCTGCATGACCGAGTCCACCGCCGACATCCTCGCCCTCGGCAGGATCGTCGGCCGCCCCGCCGACGAGAAGACCATCGAGGGCGGCCTGCGCGCCGACGCCCTCGGCAGCGCGCTCAGCCCGCTGTTCAACGGGTTCATGTGCAGCGCCTTCGCCCAGAACATCGGGCTCGTGGCGATGACCAAGGTGCGCAGCCGGTTCGTCGTCGCGGCCGGCGGCGGCATCCTGATCCTGCTGGGCCTGTGCCCGGTGGCCGCCTCCGTCATCGGCGTGGTCCCGCTGCCGGTCCTCGGCGGCGCCGGCATCGTGCTCTTCGGCTCGGTCGCGGCCAGCGGCATCCAGACCCTGGCGGGCGCGGCCATGGAGAAGGGCGAGAACGCCCTGATCGTCGCCGCCTCGGTCGGCATCGGCCTGATCCCGATCGCGGCCCCGGGGTTCTACCACGCGTTCCCGAAGGACCTGCTGGTCGTCCTCGACTCCGGCATCAGCACCGGCTGTGTCGTCGCCATCGGGCTGAACCTGGCCTTCAACCACCTCGGCGCCAGGAAGGCCCCGGTCCCGGCGGCCGCGGACCCGGTGCCGGCGCACTGAGCCGCCGCCGGCCGCGCCGCGGCCGGTGCGCCGACGGGCGCGCGGCGGTGCGTACGCCACCCACTGCGGGTGTGGCGTACGCACCGCCGCCGGCCGCGTTCCGGGGCCCCTACGCCGGGAGTTCGGGCCCGGCCGGCTCCCACAGCATCAAGTTGCTCATCAGCTCGGCCTGCTCGATCGCGTCGTCCAGCGCGTGGTGCGTGTGCGGGCGGTCCGACAACAGACCCCGCGGCATCGCGCCCTTGACGGCGGCGCGCAGCGGAACCCGCGCCTTCGCCGCGTACAGGGTCTTCATGTCCAGGCAGCCCGAGTGGCCGAACGGGCTGTCACCGCCGAACTCGATCAAGTACCAGTACAGGAACATCCAGTCGAAGGAGGCCGGGTAGGCGCACATCACCGGCTGCGCGCCGGCACAGACCTCGCGGACCCAGGCGCGGAACTCGGCCATGGCCGCGGCCGGTTCGGCGCCCTCCCGCAGCAGCCGGTCCCGGTCCAGGCCGCTCACGGCGAGCGCGGCGTCCACGTACCGCTCGCTGATCGGGCGCAACTCCCGGTAGAAGGTGTCCCGTTCCGGATCCGCGGCCGTATAGACGGCGCCGTCCTGGCGGCCGGCGACCGAGGCGCCGAAGCTGATCATCGAGTACGGCCCGGGGATGGGCCCGTCGGCTTCGATGTCGACGGAGATGTAGATGCCGGGACGTGCGGTGCGGGCTGCCATGCGCCGAGCATGCCAGCCGCACCGCACGCGATCACCCGGATTTCGCCGCGGCGCCGCTCAGGAGGCGGGGGAGAGGTACATCCCGCTCTGGTCGGACCCGGCGGTGTTCTTGCACCCGACGTTCGCGGTGGCCGGCTGGGCGACGGCCAGGGCGAGGCAGCGTCCGGCGGCCAGCTGCCCGAAGTAGTTCGGGTGCATCGACTCCTGGATCAGGCCCTGCGTCTCGCTGCTGTCGATCCAGCGCGCCCACTCGCTGGTCTTGGCCGACGCGGGCGCCGAGGTGCTGACCAGCTTGCTGGCCTTCGCGCACACCTCACGGCCCTGGAGCATGTCCCGCAGGTCCAGGAACTGCACGCCCTTGGCGGCGGCGACCGCCTTGATCCGGTTCGCGATCTGCGGCACGAGCGAGTCGCGCGCCCAGTCGGAGTCCCGGTTCCAGAAGGGGCAGCCGCCGGTGTTGAGGCGGCTCCAGTCGCTCTGGGTGTACCGGTTCTCGGCGCCGCGCGGGATCGGCGAGGGGTAGGACTGGAGCACGATCCGGTACGAGGAGTCGGTGTAGCCGGCGCCGCGCATGACGGCCCGGATCTCGTCGACCGACTTGCCGACGCCCGCCATCACCCCGTCGATCTTCTGGTCGACGCCCTCCTGCTGGTCGTCGTAGCAGTAGGAGTTCCACAGGGCGAAGTCGAGGGCGCAGTCCGTGATGATGTCCGCGAAGCCGAGGTCGTTCCCGCCGATGGACAGGGCGATGACCTTGACGTTGTTGCTCGCGGCGACGGCGGCCAGCTGATCGGCCTGCGGGGCCTCGCCCTTGAAGGAGACGCCCCCGTTCGAGGCGCGGAAGACGTTGCGGGAGACGGCCCCGGAGCAGGCCAGGTTCACCGCGACGTCGGCGATCGCGCCGGCGCTCTTGACCTCGGCGGAGTCGGAGCGGTGACAGCCGCCGGCGGTGGTTCCGTATACCTTCGCGGGGTCGTAGCTGCTGCCGGAGACCCACGCGCGGTCGGTTGCGGTGCGGTTCGCGCTGTTGGTCAGGCTGTTGCCCTTCCAGCGGCCGCCCTCACCGGAGATGTAGCTGTCTCCCATGGAGACCACGGCGGTGGGCCCGGTGCCGGGGCCGGCCACCGCGGTCCCGGTGCCCGCGGCCAGTAGTGTGCCGACGGCGAGCGGCAGGACCATCCCTGCTCCTGCCAGTCGTCGCGCGCGACTGCGGGCCCGGTCCTTGCTGACGTTGCGGAATCCGATCACTGCGGAACTCCTGCGGTCGGCCATGGCGAAGTCGCGACAACTCCGTTGCATGGCTGGGGAAGTGGGGGTGACCGCCGGCCGGTGGCAAGCAGAAAGGTGACACGCCGCACGTTGTTACCGCCAGGTAGCGGGAGATTACGATGACGTAACGACCGACCGGTCGTTCGGCTGCCGGGCGGTGCGGCCGCCGGCCGAATCCCGTGTACGTCCGGGGGGTCCGCATCTACAGTCGCGGGGCGGGGTGCGGGAGTCTCAGGGGGGATGGACCGGTGGTGCGACGGCGGTACGACCAGCGCGTGCTGACTCTGGTCGAAGTGCGCGGCGAGGCCCGGGACTTCGAGCAGGCCAAGGCGGAATTCGCGCTTCAGGGCTGGCCGGTGGTGGAGGAGTTCGGCCGCGGCGAGGGGCCCTCGGCCGGGGTGCTCACCCCGGATCCCCGGTCACGGCTCTACTGGGTCGAGATCCGTTTCTTCGGGGCGCGGGGCGGGCGCACCGAACGCGCCGCCGGCTGGCGCGTTCGAGGGCTTGCCAAAGCAGCCGTCCTGGAGATGTACGTACGTCGGACACGGCTCGTCGACCCGGACCGGGAGCTGCTGGAGGAGTACCGCTCCCACACCACGGCCCACCGCCGCGACCCCCGGCGCGCCACCGGCCGCCGGGCCCGGGCGCTGGAGGGCTGGGGCCACTACGACACCGGGTCCGTCGCCCTGGGCACCCCCTCGGAGGCCCGGCGGCTGGCCCGGATGCCCACGCCCGGCGGCGGCGTCGCGGCGGGCGCGGACCTGGACGTACGGATGTCCCCGCGGCGGGGGCTGCGGCGGATCGAGCTGCCGCGCGAGGAGGAGCTGACGCGCCGGCTGGCGGTCCTCATCGGCTGGTCGCTCGGGATGGCCTGCGCCGTCGTGTTCCTCAAGGAGGCCGGCGGACCGGCGCGCTGGCTGTGGATAGCCGTCGGCTGCGCCTGCCTCGCCCGCGCCCTGCTCGTCGCCACCAGGTTCTACGAGGCGGGCGGGCGCCTCTTCGGGTTCTCCTGCGGGTGCCTGACGGCCCTGCTGTTCCTGGTTCTGGCGTACTGGGCGCCCGGCTGGACCCCGGCGCAGTTGCTGCTGTGCGCCGGGATGGCCGTGACCCCGGTCGGCATCTGGCTGCTGGTGCGGCAGTGGACGACCTGGTCGGAGTGGCTGACGGCCACGGTCCCGCTCGCGGTGACGCTGGCGACGGGGCTGGTCGTCGCCTCCGGTTCGGTCCTGCACGGTCTGTACGGGGACGGGCTGGACCTCACCCAGGAGGAGCTGGACGTACCCGGGCTGTGGCAGGTGGCGGCCGGACTCAAGCTGATCACCTATCTCGCGCTGGGTCTGCTGGGGCCCGCGCTCTGGGGGATCGCGAAGCACCTCCACCTCGCGTTCACCCGGCCCGGCGAGTACCTGAACGCGATCATCTACGTCCTCCTCTACGTACTGGTCCTCGCCTCGCTGGCGGGCCTGGCCGCGGACAACGCGGCGCGGGCCGTGGCCCGCACCAAGGCCGCCGCCGAGCAGCGCCGCGAGGCGCCCCCGTACTTCGGGGTGCGGCCGGAGTGGGTGTGCGTGCGCCCGACGGTGCCGACGGCCGAACTCAACTCCGAGGGGGGCCTGGTGGACCCGCGCCGGCCGTACCTGTCCTTCGGGACGGCCGGGGACACCGCGCTGCTCTGGAACACCGACACCGGCGCCCCGCTCAAGCAGCGCTCCGACCAGGTGCGTCTGGAACCCGCGAAGGATCCGGCGCGGCCCTGCCCGTGACGCCCCCTGGGGCCACGGAAACGCCCCGCCCCCCGGGCCGGTGGGGCCAGGGGGCGGGGCGGGGGTTCGACCGCTGTGCGTTCCGGCCGAATCCGTCGTGCCGGGTTCCGGTCAGCCGACGAGCTGGTCGTAGGCGGGGAGCGTCAGGAAGTCCGCGTAGTCGGCGTCGAGCGAGACCTTGAGCAGGAGGTCGTGGGCCTGCTGCCACTTGCCGGCCGCGAAGGCCTCCTCGCCGGCCTCGGCGCGGATGGCGGCCAGCTCCTCGGCGGCGATCGCGCGGGTCAGCTCGGCGGTCGCCCGCACCTGCTCGCCGTCGTGCTCGAAGACGACACCGGCGTTGATCCACTGCCAGATCTGCGACCGCGAGATCTCGGCGGTGGCCGCGTCCTCCATCAGGCCGAAGATGGCGACGGCGCCCAGGCCGCGCAGCCACGCCTCGATGTAACGGATGCCGACCTGGACCGCGTTGCGCAGACCCTCGTACGTGGGCTTCGCGTCCAGGGAGTCGATCGCGATCAGGTCACCGGCGGCCACCGAGACGTCCTCGCGCAGGCGGTCCTTCTGGTTCGGCTTCTCGCCGAGCACCGCGTCGAAGGAGGCCATCGCGATCGGGACCAGGTCGGGGTGGGCCACCCAGGAGCCGTCGAAGCCGTCGCCCGCCTCGCGGTCCTTGTCGGCCTTGACCTTCTCGAACGCGACCTTGTTGACCTCCGCGTCCTTGCGGGACGGGATGAAGGCGGCCATGCCGCCGATCGCGTGCGCGCCGCGCTTGTGGCAGGTGCGGACCAGCAGTTCGGTGTACGCCCGCATGAACGGGGCCGTCATCGTGACCGCGTTGCGGTCCGGGAGGACGAACTTCTCGCCGCCGTCGCGGAAGTTCTTGACGATGGAGAACAGGTAGTCCCAGCGCCCGGCGTTCAGGCCCGCCGCGTGGTCGCGCAGCTCGTAGAGGATCTCCTCCATCTCGTACGCGGCCGTGATGGTCTCGATCAGGACGGTCGCGCGGACGGTGCCCTGCGGGATCCCGACGTAGTCCTGGGCGAAGACGAAGACCTCGTTCCAGAGGCGCGCCTCCAGGTGGGACTCCGTCTTCGGCAGGTAGAAGTACGGGCCCTTGCCGAGATCGATCAGGCGCTGCGCGTTGTGGAAGAAGTACAGGCCGAAGTCCACGAGCGAACCGGAGGCGGGGCTGCCGTCGATCAGCAGGTGGCGCTCCTCCAGGTGCCAGCCGCGGGGCCGCATGACCACGGTCGCGAGCCGGTCCGCGGGCTTCAGGGCGTACGCCTTGCCCGTGCGCGCGTCGGTGAAGTCGATGCGGCGCTCGTAGGCGTCGATCAGGTTGAGCTGGCCGAGGACGACGTTCTCCCAGGTGGGGGCGGAGGCGTCCTCGAAGTCGGCGAGCCAGACCTTGGCGCCCGAGTTCAGGGCGTTGATGGTCATCTTGCGGTCCGTGGGGCCGGTGATCTCCACGCGGCGGTCCAGCAGCGCGGCCGGCGCCGGGGCGACCTTCCACTCGCCCTCGCGGACCTGTGCGGTGTCCGGGAGGAAGTCGAGGTGGGAGGTGCGGGCGATCTCGGCGCGCCGCTCGGAGCGGCGGGCGAGGAGCTCGGCCCGGCGGGGGCCGAAGCGTCGCTGGAGTTCCGTCACGAAGGCGAGTGCCGCTTCGGTGAGGACCTCGTCCTGCCGGGGCAGGGGCTCGGCGTCGACGATGGCCAGCGGGGACGGCGCTGGTGCGGACATAACTGTCACTCCTTCAGCGGCGGTGCCTGGCGGCCGCGGGGGAATGCTCGCGCGAGACGGCACTCAGTGCCGTCGGGTGTGGAGAGCTCCGCAATACGGTCGCGGGCGCCGTTGGTGGTTCAGGGCGCTTCTGACCAGTGGATAGTAATTTCCTCATGGTGGAAGTTCAATGGTTTGTTGATGTCGAGATTCTCCCGGTCAACAGATTCCGACCCCCGGTGGCCCTCGGTGCCACGACGGTCACACACCGCTCGGACCCGCGCGTACCCCGCTGGACCCGCGCGTACCCCGCCCGGACCTCGCTCAGACGAGACGTGCCAGGTCGGGAGGGGTGTCGATGTCGAAAGCGGCCGCGACGTCCCCGCACTCCACCAGAGTGAGCTCACCGGCGTGTCGCGCCAGGTGCACCCGCGCGCCCTTGTCCCCGGTCGCCGTCGCCGCGATGTCCGCCCAGCGGTCCGCCCCGAACAGCACCGGATGCCCGCGCTCCCCGTCGTACGAGGCCGCCGCCAGGCTGGCGGGAGAGCGGTAGGCCTCGCGGACCCGGGCCACCGCCGCCGCCCCGATCCCCGGCTGGTCCACCAGGGAGACCAGGGCCGCGCCCGCTCCCGTACCGGCCAGCGAGGCGAGGCCGGCGCGCAGCGAGGAGCCCATGCCCTCGGCCCAGTCCGGGTTGTCGACGACCACGCAGCCCGTGAGGTCGGCGCGCTCGCGGACCTCCGCCGCCGAGGCGCCGAGCACCACGTGCAGCGGGCCGAGGCCGGCCTCGCGCAGCACCCGTACGGCGTTCTCGACCAGCGGGCGGCCCCGGTACGGGAGCAGGGCCTTGGGGCGTCCGCCGAGCCGGCGGCCGCCGCCCGCGGCGAGGAGGAGGCCCGCGATCACCGGGGGAGCGGGGCGGGGAGCGGAGGATGCGCCTGCTGCTGACATGTCACCGATTCTCGCGCGTCGGCGGGAGCGGCCACCGGGCGGCGGGTCGGACGCAGGGCCGCCAGGGCGCGCCGTACGGCGGCCTTCGCCGCCACTGCCGCCGCCCCGATCCGCAGCGGCTCGCGGATCCGGTTCTCGGTGGCGGCCAGCAGCGCGCGTTCCTCGCGGTCGGTCAACATCGGCGTCTCCTTGCCAATCGGGGGCCAATGCCGCCAGTCTGGAGTTCGATTGGCCTGGCGGGCAGAGCCAATCGGGGGAGGTTGGCATGGCGAACGGGCGAGTGGTCCAGACGGCGGACAGGGCGATCGGCAGCCGCCAGCTCGCGGCCCTGCTGCCCGCCGAGGTGCTGGCCCGCCCCGGCTACCGGGCGCTCGCCGACGCCGTCCGCACCCTGATCCTCGACGGCCGGATCGCCCTGCACGTACGCCTGCCCGCCGAGCGCGAGCTCGCCGAGGCGGTCGGCGCCAGCCGGGCCACCGTCACCGGCGCGTACGACCTGCTGCGCGAGAGCGGCTACGTCCGCAGCCGGCGCGGCTCCGGCACCTGGACCGAGCTCCCCGAGGGCCACGCCCCCGTCGGCACCCACATGCTGGCCGGCGCCGGCGGCTACAGCGCCGACGGCGAACCGGGGATCGACCTCGCCATCGCCGCCATGGGCGCCCCCGACGGCAGCCTCACCGACGCCCTGGCCTGGGCCGCGCCCCGCCTCCCCGGGCTCGCCCGCAACCCCGGCTACCTGCCCTTCGGGCTGCCGGACCTGCGGACCGCGATCGCCGACCGGTTCACCCGGCGCGGGCTCGCGACCCGGCCCGAGCAGATCCTCGTCACTGCGGGCGCCCAGCAGGCGTTCGCCCTGGTCGTGAGCCTGCTGTGCCGGGCGGGGGACCGGGTGGTCACCGAGAACCCCACCTACGCCAACGCCCTGGACGCGCTGCGGCACGCCCGGCTGCGCACCGGCTCCCTCGCCGTCTCGGACGCGGGCTGGGACATGGAGATAGCCGAGTCCACCCTGCGCCAGACGGTGCCGAGGCTGGCGTACGTGATCCCCGACTTCCACAACCCCACCGGCTTGCTGATGCCGCGGGAGCAGCGGCTGCGGCTGCTCGCGGCGACCCGGCGGACCGGCACCTGGCTGGTGGTCGACGAGACCGTCGCGGACATCGCGCTGGACGTGCCCCCGCCCGCGCCGCTGGCCTCCCTGGCCCCGCGCGGCGGCGCCGACCACGTGGTGACCATCGGCTCGCTGAGCAAGACCCACTGGGGCGGGCTGCGCGTGGGCTGGGTCCGGGCCACGGCCAGGATGATCACCGAGCTGACCTCGGTCCGGGTCGCGGCCGACATGACCGGCTCGGTCCTGGACCAGCTGGTCGCCCTCCCGCTGCTCGCGGACCTGGACCGCTCGCTCCCGGCGCGCCTGGAACAGCTGCGCGGCCGCCGGGAGGCGCTGGTGGCCGCACTCCGGCGGCACACCCCCGAGTGGTCCTGGCAGCTCCCCCCGGGCGGCCTCTCGCTCTGGGTGGACCTCGGCGGACCGGTCAGCTCCGCCCTGGCGGAACGCGCGGCGGCGGCCGGCGTCAACATCGGCCGCGGCGCCCGCTTCGGCGTCGACCCGGGCACCTTCGAACACCGCCTCCGCATCCCGTACACCCTCCCCCCGGACCGCCTCGAAGAAGCCGTCCGCCTCCTCGCCACCGCCTTCCACGACGGCGTCCCCCTGACCCCCTCGGTCGAACGCCCCCACTGGGTGGCGTAGCCCCTCGCCTCCCGGCCCGGCTGCCGCCGCACTCCCGGGCGACGGGCGTGGGCGCGGCGCGGTTGTGATCGACTCGCCCGAGGCCCATGATGGTTTCGCCGTAAGGGAGTTGGGGGGCGCGAAGTGTCAAGGGTCAGGGCTGCCAAGGTTGCGGGCGCTTCGTGAGGCAGCGCATGCAGGTCGTGCTGCAGAGCATGCTCGTGCTGGTCGCGAGTCTGCTCAGCATCGTCACCAACTACGCGACCAACGTGGACGACGCGCCCTGGCTGCTCCAGCTCATCCAGCGGGCGTCGGTCCCCGCCATCGGGCTGCTCGTCGCCGCCATGGTGATCGGCCAGGTCATCGCGTACCGGCTGGAGAACCCTCCTCCACCACACGCCGCATGGCCGCGCGATCGTGTGCCCTACCCCGGCCTGGATGCGTTCGCCGAGGACGAGAACGCCGTGTTCTTCGGGCGGGAGGCGCAGGCGGCCGAACTGACCAGGCGGCTCCACGTGGCGTCGGCGCAACCGGGTGACCGCTTCCTGCTCCTCGTCGGGGCCTCCGGCAGCGGGAAGTCGTCCTTGGTACGAGCCGGAGTGATGCCGCGCCTGCGGGAGCGACGGTGGACGGTGCTGCCCGCCATCACCCCCGGCCCCGATCCGCTGGGGGCGCTCGCGACCGCGGTGTTCGCGGCCGGCAGCGGTGATGAGCCCGCGACGATCCTGCGGAGGCTGCGCCAGGATCCCGCCGCGCTGAAGACGGAGCTCGGGCGGATACGCGGGGGCCGCTTCCGGCGCGTCCTGCTGGTGATCGACCAGTTCGAAGAGGTTCTGACCCTCGCCGGGGAAGGGGAACGCGCGCAGTTCCTCGACGCGCTCCTGTCCTGTGTGCGCCAGGACCTGGGCATCAGGGTGTTGGCGACCCTGCGCGTCGACTTCCTCGGCAGGCTCCTGGACAGCGGGCACGCCGAGATCATTCAGCACCCCACCGTGATCGGAGCCATCAGCCGCGGCCAGCTCGCTCAGGTCGTCGAGCGTCCCGGTGCGCTCGTCGACCTGAGCTTCGAGCAGGGTGTGGTCGACACGATCGTGGAGGAGACCGGCACGGACGATGCCCTACCGCTCCTCGCCTACCTGCTGCAGGAGCTGTACTTCGCCTCGGGTCCGGGCGGGACGGTGACCCAGGACCTGTACCGCCGGCTCGGAGGTGTCGCGGGCGCGCTCTCCCGTCAGGCCGACCACACGGTGACCGGCCTCGGGCCGGTCTACGAGATCGGCTTCGTCCTGCGCGTGCTGCTGCGCTTCGTCACCGTCCAGGGGCAGGAGGTCGCGCGCAGGCGGGTTCCGCTGTCGGAACTCAGCGAGGAGGAGCGCCATGTCGTCGATGCCTTCGTGGACGCCCGGCTGCTGGTGTCCGACGTCGCCGGTGGCGACGCCCCCTTCGGACGGCAACCCCACGCGCACGTCACCCACGAGGCGCTGTTTCGCCAGTGGGCGCCCCTGAGGCAGGAAGTCGAAGCGCACGTGGAGCAGCTCCGGGAGCGAGCGGAGCTGGAGAGGTGGGCCGCCGACTGGGAACACTCCGGTCACAGCGACGACTACCTCCTCACCGGCGAACGCCTCCGTCTCGCCCAGCGGTGGCTTGCCGCACTTGAGGAGACGGGGCAGGCGCCGGAGGCGGCCCGTGCGCTGGTCCACTCCTCGCAACGCCGTGACCTCGTGTTCCTGCGCCGGATTTCGGAGAGCATCGGCCAGTACGCCCTGGGCAGCGTGGACACCCACCCCGAAAGGGCGATCCTGCTGTCCCTGGCCGCACTCGGTGAATGCGCGCCGACCCCGGCGGCGCGGCGCGGCCTGCTGACGGCACTGGCGTCGAGCCACCTTCGGGTGAGGCTCGACGGCCACACGGACACGGTCCGCCACATCGCCTGGTCTCCCGACGGCCGCCGACTCGCAACGGCCTCCCGGGACGGCACCGCACGCGTCTTCGACGCCGGTTCGGGGCGCTGTGACCACGTACTCAGGTCCGAAGGGCCGATGGTGGAGTCGGTCTCCTGGGCTCCCGATTCGTCCCGGCTCGCCACGGTCGGCCGTGACCCGGTGGTGCGCCTGTGGGACGCCCGCTCCGGCGATCCGGAGCGGCTGCTGACTGCGCCGGGGTTCGTCGGCCGGCAGGTGGCCTGGTCGCCGCGGGGAACGCATGTGGCCGCCAGCTCGAAGGACCGGGTCGTGCGGGTCTGGGAGGCCGGCACGGGAACCCTCGTCCACGAGCTCCGCGGCCACCGCGACGACGTGTGGGGACTGTCCTGGTCCCCGGACGGCACCCGGCTCGCCAGCGCCTCCCACGACCTCACGGCGATCCTGTGGGACGTGGCGGGAGGGACTCCCGCGGTCACGCTGACCGGACACACCGACTTCATCGAGGGAATCGCCTGGTCTCCGGACGGGAGCTCGGTCGCCACCGGCTCCGGTGACCACACGGCGCGCATCTGGGACGCCGCGACGGGGGAGCTGCGGCTGCTCTTGCGCGGGCACAGCGACTACGTGTGGAACGTCGCCTGGTCCCCCGACGGCAGCATGCTCGCGTCCGCGTCCTCCGACCGGACGGTGCGCATCGTGAGCAGCGAGGACGCGAAGGTCTTGGCCGTCCTGCGGGGCCACTCCGACACGGTGTGGGGTGTCGCCTGGTCGCCCACGGGCGACCGCATCGCCACCAGTTCGACGGACGGTACGGCCCTCGTCTGGGACATCCGGCCCCGCGGCGCCGAGCAGGTCCTGGCCGACGGCCACACCGGGCCGGTCAACCAGGCGAGCTGGTCCCGGGACGAGAGCCGCATGGTTACGGCGTCCGACGACGGCACCGTGCGGATCTGGGAAACGGTCTCGGGGACACCGGTCGGACCGCCCGGGCGCCTCGACGACCGGGTGTGGAGTGCCGTGTGGTCGCCGGCCGCCGACCGGCTCGCCGTCAGCACCAACAGCGGCCTGCTGCGCATCCAGGAGACATCGGGGCAGGTGCTCTTCGAGGAGCGCGCCGAGGTGGTCGAGGCGTGTGCGTGGTCGCCCGACGGCGCCTCGCTCGCCACGGGCGGGCGCGACGCCGTCGTGCGGATCCGGGCGGCCACGGGGGCCGAACAGCTGGCCCTCGCCGGACACCAGGACTGGGTCGGACGCATCGCCTGGTCCCCCGGCGGACGGATGCTCGCCAGTGCCTCCGACGACCGCACCTGTCGGTTGTGGGACGTCGTCGAGGGCCGTCAGCTCACGGTCCTGCGCGGCCACGACAACTACGTCGACGATGTCGCCTGGGCCCCGGACGAGCAACGCGTCGTGACGGGCTCCGGAGACTGGACGGCCGCCGTGTGGGACGTGGCCACCGGGCGCCGCCTGCACGTACTGGCCGGCCACGAGGGCCGCGTGCGCGCTGTCGGCTGGTCCCCGGACGGACGTCTGCTCGCCACAGGATCCGACGACGGCACGGTGCGCGTCTGGTCGGCCGTCTCCTTCGAGGAAGGGGGCATCGTCGGAGTCCACCAGGACAAGGTGACCTCGGTGGCCTGGTCGCGGGACGGTACCCGGCTGCTCACCGGGTCCGTGGACGGTACCGCCAGGGTCTGGCCCGCGACCCCGGACTTCGAGCGGCTCGAAGCGCATGCGCGTGGGCGGGTCTTCCGCACCCTCACCGACGAGGAGCGGCGCCGGCACCTGCTGCCGCTGACCGTTTCCTGATCAGTACCGCTCTTCGACCGTGCGCTCCTCGGTCCCGAGGAGGTAGTCGTCGGGGTCGAGGTTCATCGCCTTGCGCGCCGGTGACGCCCAGTAGAGCGCGTTGCGTTCGGCGAAGCTCTCGGGTCCCTCGTACGAGATGAGCCACAGGAACTGGTTGCTGGCCCGGTCGACCCACGCGCCGCCGATCTCGAAGCCCAGTTCGAGCCTCAGCGGAACGATCTCTTCCTGCCAGCGCTCCACCCACGCGTCGAGCAGTCCTGCCCGCACGGTGTACGTCCGCAGCTGCACGGTCTTGCCCATGATGCCCTCCCCGGTGAGACCCAGTACCTAGCTTCACCCGGCAGGCTACGGCGTGCGGATCAGGCGGCGGGTGGCGGCTGTGGCCACGGCCGAGGTGCGGGAGTCGACGCCGAGTTTGGCGTAGATGTGCACCAGGTGGGATTTGACCGTGGCCTGGCTGAGGAAGAGTTCCTTCGAGATCTGCTGGTTCGACAGGCCGTCCGCGACCAGTTGGAGGACCTCCAGC
Organism: Streptomyces goshikiensis; assembly: GCF_014650555.1. GTDB lineage: Bacteria > Actinomycetota > Actinomycetes > Streptomycetales > Streptomycetaceae > Streptomyces > Streptomyces goshikiensis. Next base: position 483,434 of record NZ_BMVE01000002.1, read on the forward strand.
TCCCGCTTCGTCAGCGCCTCCGCCGGGGTGCGCATCCGGTCCATCAGGCGCAGGGCCACCGCCGGGGCCAGGGCCGACTGGCCGGCCGCCGCCGTGCGGACCGCTGACGCCAGTTCCTCCGGCGGGGCGTCCTTGAGGAGGTAGCCCGAGGCGCCCGCCTCCACCGCCGCCAGGATGTCCGCGTCCGTGTCGTACGTGGTCAGGACCAGCACCCGGGGCGCCCCCGGCCGGGCCGTGATCAGCCGGGTCGCCGCCGAGCCGTGCATGCCGGAGCCGAACTGGAGGTCCATCAGCACCACGTCCACCGGCTCCGACGCCGCCAGCTCCACCGCCCGCTCGGCCGTCGCCGCCTCCGCGACCACCGCGAAGTCCGGTTCGGTGTCCAGCACCGCGCGCAGCCCCGCCCGTACCACCGGGTGGTCGTCGGCCAGCAGCAGCCGGATCGTCATCAGGGGGCCTCCACGGGCAACGGCAGGGTGACGGCCACGGCGGTGCCCTGGCCCGGGGCGGACTCGACGGTGAACAGCCCGCCGAGCGACTCGGCGCGCGAGCGCATCGCCGGGAGGCCGAAGCCGCCCTCGCCGCCCGCCCGCGCGGCGCCGGGGTCGAAGCCCGTCCCGTCGTCCACGATGTCCAGCGTGACCGAGGCGTCCATGAAGGTCAGCGTGATCTCGGCGCGCTCCGCCGCCGCGTGCCGCCCCACATTGGCCAGCGCCGACTGCGCGATCCGCAGGAGGGCCACCTCGTAGGGCGTCGGCAGCACCCGCGCCGTACCGCTCAGGGAGAACCGGACCCGCGGCCCCCGCACCGCCGAGCACAGCCGCTCCAGCGCCGCCGGGAGCGAGCCGTGCTCCAGGTCCGGCGGCGTGAGGGCCCGTACGAAACGCCGCGCCTCGGCCAGGTTCTCCTGCGCCGCCCGGCGCGCCCGGGCGATGTGGGGGAGGGCCGGCGCCTCCTGCGGGAGCGTCCGCTCCGCGGCCCTCAGCAGCAGCTGGATCGAGGACAGCCCCTGGGCCAGGGTGTCGTGGATCTCCCGCGCCAGCCGCTCCCGCTCGGCCAGGATCCCGGCGTCGCGCTCGGCCGCCGCGAGCTCGGCCCGGGTGGTGATGAGCTCCTCGATCAGCTCCCGGCGCCGCTCGCTCTCCCGGTACAGCGCCTCGTACCCCAGTACGGTCGCCACCGCCACGGCCCCGCCCAGCAGCGGGCCGAGGAACGGGCCCGGGGTCACGGCGCCGCCGCTGTGCCCCAGGAACCCGCCGATGGCGGCGGCCGCGGTCACCAGGGCCGCGGGGATCGCCCAGCGCAGCCGCAGCAGGTGCAGCTCCAGGAAGTACAGCGGGAACGCCAGCCACAGCCCGTCGGGGGAGAGCACCAGCAGCGCCGCCCAGGCCGCGCCCAGCCCCGCCAGCCAGAGGGCGCCGGCGCGGGGCGAGTTCCGTACGGCGGGGGCCAGCGCCCCGGCCAGGTACCCGGCGGCCAGCAGCGCGCACACCGCGACGGTCCACCCGGCGTGCGGCTCGGGGCCCGTGACGGCCCGGCCGGCGGCCAGCGCGAGCAGCCCGAGGAACAGCGCGTGCAGGCACAGGCGCAGCACGCGGGAGACGGGGGTCAGGGAGCGGCGGGATTCCGGGGCAGCAGGCATGGCCCGACCAGCGTAAGTCGATACCGGCGGGCCCCGGTCAACCAAAAGTTTGATGTCCGGATGCGTCCTTCGATACCAGGATCTCTCCTGCGGTGCGATGCCCGGCGCCCGCGCTGACGACCAAGGTGGGGACATGTTCGTCGCATGGAGAGATCTACGGTTCGCCAAAGGGCGGTTCGCCCTCATGGGCTCGGTCGTCCTGCTGATCACGCTGCTGGTCGGTCTGCTGTCCGGGCTCACCTCCGGACTGGCCCGGGAGAACGTCTCGGCCATCACCGGACTGCCCGCCACGCACCTGGCCTTCGCCGCGCCCGCCGGGGACCAGAAGGTGTCCTTCACCAACTCCCAGGTGCCCGAGAGCGCCTGGCGGGCCTGGCGCGAGCGGCCCGGGGTGACCTCGGCGGAGCCGCTCGGCATCCGCACCACCAACGCCGTCGCCGGTGAGCGCACCGCCGCCGTCTCCGTGTTCGGCGTCGAGCCGACCGGGCGGCTCGCGCCGAAGGGACCCGCCCCGGGCACCCCGGGCGCCCCGGGCCTGGCCCAGGGCTCGGTGGTCCTCACCGAGAAGGCCGCCGAGGAGCTCGGCGGGCTCGCCGCCGGCGGCAAGGTGAGGATCGGATCCCTCGAACTGACGGTGGCCGCCGTCTCCGGCACCGCCGCCTACAGCCACACCCCGGTCGTCTGGACGGACCTGGGCGACTGGCAGCGCATCGGAAACCCCGGTACCTCCCTCGACACCCTCGCCACCGTCATCGCGCTCGACACGACCGGCGCCGCCGACCTCGCCGCCGGGGACGAGGCCGCCGCCACCCACTCCCTGACCGTCGACGAGGCCCTCGGCGCCATAGGCTCCTACCAGGCCGAGAACGGCTCGCTCCAGCTGATGCGCGGATTCCTCTTCGCCATCTCCGCGCTGGTCATAGGAGCCTTCTTCACCGTCTGGACGATCCAGCGCAGCGGCGACATCGCCGTCCTGAAGGCACTGGGTGCCTCCACCCCGTACCTGCTGCGGGACGCCCTCGGCCAGGCCGTGGTGATGCTCGCCGCCGGGACGGGGCTCGGCACCGCGCTCGCCGCCGGCTTCGGCGCGCTGATCAGCGGTGGCTCCGTGCCCTTCGTACTCGACGCCGCGACCGTGCTCCTCCCCGCCGCGATCATGATCGTGCTCGGCGCGCTGGGAGCGGCCCTGTCCATCCGGCGGATCACCGCCGTCGATCCCCTGACCGCCCTCGGGAGCGCCCGATGACCCTGCTCGTGCACGACGTGACGCTCACCTACCCGGACGGCGACGACCGGCTCACCGCCCTCGACGCGGTCGGCCTGGAGGTGCCCGCGGGCACGTTGACGGCGGTGATCGGGCCCTCCGGCTCCGGCAAGTCCAGCCTGCTCGCCGTCGCCGCCACCCTCGTCACCCCGGACTGCGGGCAGGTGGTGGTGGCGGGCCGGGACACCGGCCGGCTCAGCGCCGCCGAGAAGTCGGCCCTGCGCCGCGAGGAGATCGGCATCGTCTTCCAGCAGCCCAATCTGCTGGCCTCGCTGACCGCCGCCGAACAGCTCCAGGTCATGGCCCACCTCCGCGGCCGCCCCTCCCGGCAGCTGCGCCGCCGCGCTCTGGAGCTGCTGGACGCGGTGGGCCTGGCCGACAAGGCCGACAAGCGCCCGCACCAGCTCTCGGGCGGCCAGCGCCAGCGCGTGAACATCGCCCGCGCCCTGATGAACGAGCCCGCCGTGCTGCTCGTCGACGAGCCCACCAGCGCCCTCGACCACGACCGGGGGGCCGCGATACTCGACCTCCTGGTCACCCTGACCCGCGAGCGCGCCACCGCCACCGTGCTGGTCACCCACGACCACGCCCACCTGGAGCGGATGGACCGTACGGTGACCATGGCGGACGGCCGTCTGACGGAGCCGGTCGCCGCCTCCTGACCCGCCCGGCTCCAGGAGCCTCAGGAGCCCAGGGGCCCGGGGGCCCGGGGGACGCACGAAGGCCCCGGCCCGCCCCCTGGAAATGGGGACGGCCGGGGCCTTCGTACGAGGTCGGCTACGCCGGGCTCTGGCTCTGCAGGGCCACCGACAGCTCGGCCGCGAGGCCCTGCAGGATCGGCACGAAGGACTCGGCCACCGCCTCCGTCACCCGGCCCGCCGGGCCGGAGATGGAGATCGCGGCGGCGGTCGGCGAGTTCGGCACCGACACGGCGAGGCAGCGGACTCCTATTTCCTGCTCGTTGTCGTCGACCGCGTAGCCCGACTTGCGGACCTGCTCCAGCGCCTCCAGGAAGCCCTCGGGCGTGGTGATGGTCTTCTCGGTCGCGGCCGGCATCCCGGTGCGCGCCAGGAGGGCCCGCACCTCGTCGGCGGGGGTGTGCGCGAGCAGTGCCTTGCCGACGCCGGTGGAGTGCGGCAGCACCCGGCGGCCGACCTCGGTGAACATGCGCATGGAGTGCTTGGAGGGGACCTGGGCGACGTAGACGATCTCGTCCCCGTCGAGCAGCGCCATGTTCGCGGTCTCGCCGGTCTCCTCGACCAGCCGGGCGAGGTACGGGCGGGCCCAGGTGCCGAGCAGGCGCGAGGCGGACTCGCCGAGGCGGATCAGCCGGGGGCCGAGGGAGTACCGCCGGTTGGGCTGCTGGCGGACGTAACCGCAGGCCACGAGGGTGCGCATCAGCCGGTGGATGGTCGGCAGCGGCAGGCCGCTGGCGGCGGAGAGCTCACTGAGGCCGACTTCGCCCCCCGCGTCGGCCATGCGTTCGAGCAGATCGAAGGCGCGCTCAAGGGACTGGACGCCACCGCTGGCGGCGGTGGGCTTGGCGGAAGCGTCGGTGGTGCTGGCGCTGGACGTCGGCACGGCGCGGTCCTTTCGGTACTGGCAGGCAAGGAAGCAGCCTACCGGTCGGCCGGCACCGGCCCTAGATCCGGGCGATGCCGTCCTCGCCGGTCAGAGGCGGTTTGTCCGGGTGGCGGACCTCTCCGGGACGTTACCTTCCCGTTCCCGGTGGTGATAGCTACATTCTGGATAGTGAAATTCTTATTCCATCCTGTGGAAACATCCAATTGCGGTGCGTGGCGATCAGTGGTCCGTCCGGATGCTCTTGACTGGCCCCGGATCGCCGGGAAGACTCCGTCAACAGAACGTTGAATTTCGCTCTGTGGAAGTAGATGGGGAGGTTCCGGTGGCCGACGTGGCTGTGGAACTGGTACTGCGCTCGACGCGCGTCATCACCCCCGGGGGGACGCGCGCCGCCTCGGTGGCCGTCGCCGCCGGGAAGATCACGGCGGTGCTCGCCCACGACGCCGAGGTGCCGGCCGGAGCGCGGCTGGAGGACTTCGGCGACGACGTCCTGCTCCCCGGCCTGGTCGACACCCACGTCCACGTGAACGACCCGGGCCGCACCGAGTGGGAGGGCTTCTGGACGGCCACCCGCGCCGCCGCGGCCGGAGGCATCACCACGATCCTCGACATGCCCCTCAACTCCCTGCCGCCGACCACCACGGTGGACCACCTGCGCATCAAGCAGGACGTCGCCCGCGCCAAGGCGCACGTGGACGTGGGCTTCTGGGGCGGTGCGCTGCCGGACAACGTCAAGGACCTGCGCCCGCTGCACGACGCCGGCGTCTACGGCTTCAAGTGCTTCCTGTCGCCGTCCGGCGTGGAGGAGTTCCCGCAGCTCGACCAGGAGCGGCTGGCCACCTCCCTCGCCGAGATCACCGGCTTCGGCGGCCTGCTGATCGTGCACGCCGAGGACCCGCACCACCTGGAGTCCGCGCCGCAGAACCCGGGCCCCAAGTACGCCGACTTCCTGGCCTCCCGCCCCAGGGACGCCGAGAACACCGCGATCCAGAACCTGATCGACCAGGCCCGGCGGCTGAACGCCCGCGTCCACGTCCTGCACCTGTCGTCCTCCGACGCGCTGCCGCTGATCGCCGCCGCCAAGGCCGAGGGCGTGCGGATCACCGTCGAGTCCTGCCCGCACTTCCTCACCCTGACCGCCGAGGAAGTCCCGGACGGCGCAACCGAGTTCAAGTGCTGCCCGCCCATCCGCGAGGCCGCGAACCAGGACCTCCTGTGGGACGCGCTCGCCGACGGCACCATCGACTGCGTCGTCTCCGACCACTCGCCCTCCACCGCGGACCTCAAGACCGGCGACTTCGCCACCGCGTGGGGCGGCATCTCCTCCCTCCAGCTGGGGCTCCCCGCGATCTGGACCGAGGCCAGGCGGCGCGGCCGCACCCTCGAAGACGTCGTCCGCTGGATGTCCGCCGCACCGGCCGCACTGGCCGGACTGGACGCCAAGGGCGCGATCGAGGCCGGCCGCGACGCCGACTTCGCCGTCCTCGCCCCCGATGAGACCTTCACCGTGGACCCCGCCGAGCTGCACCACCGCAACCAGGTCACGGCGTACGCGGGCAAGACCCTGTACGGCGTCGTGAAGTCCACCTGGCTGCGCGGTACCCGGATCGCCGACCACGGCACCCCGACCGAGCCCACCGGCCGACTCCTTGAAAGGCAGAACTGACAGTGGCGATCGAATCCTTCACCGGCAACGCGAACCCGTACGGAGGCGGCGACCCGTACGCCGACTACCGCACCGCCGAGTTCCCGTTCACCCAGTACGCGAACCTCGCCGACCGTCAGCTCGGAGCCGGTGTCATCGCCGCCAACGACGAGTTCTTCGCCCAGCGCGAGAACCTGCTGATCTCCGAGGCCGCGCACTTCGACCCCGAGGACTTCGGCCACAAGGGCAAGGTCATGGACGGCTGGGAGACCCGCCGCCGGCGCGGCGTCAGCGCCACGCAGCCCTGGCCGACCGCCGAGGACCACGACTGGGCCCTCGTACGCCTGGGCGCCCCCGGCGTCATCCGCGGCATCGTCGTCGACACCGCCCACTTCCGCGGCAACATGCCGCAGGCCGTCTCCGTCGAGGGCGCCTCGGTCGAGGGCGCCCCGACGCCCGGGGAGCTCCTCGGCGAGGACGTGAAGTGGACGACCCTCGTCCCGCGCACCCCCGTCGGCGGCCACGCGGCCAACGGCTTCGAGGTCACCGCCGAGCAGCGGTTCACGCACCTGCGCGTCAACCAGCACCCCGACGGCGGGATCGCCCGCCTGCGGGTCTACGGCGAGGTGCTGCCCGACCCGAAGTGGCTCGCCGCGCTCGGCTCGTTCGACGTGGTCGCGCTGGAGAACGGCGGCGCCGTCCAGGACGCGTCCAACCGCTTCTACTCCCCGCCGACCAACACCATCAACCCGGGCCGCTCCCGCAAGATGGACGACGGCTGGGAGACCGCGCGCCGCCGTGACAACGGCAACGACTGGATCCGCTACCAGCTCGTCGCCGAGTCGGCGGTCCGCGCCGTCGAGATCGACACCGCGTACCTCAAGGGCAACTCGGCCGGCTGGGCCTCGCTGTCCGTCAAGACCGGCGAGGACGGCGAGTGGCGGGAGTTCCTGCCGCGGACCCGCCTGCAGCCCGACACCAACCACCGCTTCGTACTGGACGCCCCGGCGGTCGGCACGCACGTACGGATCGACATCTTCCCGGACGGCGGCTTCTCCCGCCTGCGGCTGTTCGGCTCGCTGACGGAGACCGGCGCGGCCGCGCTCGCCGCCCGCCACCAGGAGCTGGGCGGCTGACGCCACCCCTCCCGCCGACCGCCCCGGGGGCCGACACCCCCGGGGCTCTCGTGCGTCCGGGGCCGCCGGCCGGAATCCGGCACGGCGTTCGCGCGCCTCACCGATGAGTTCCGGGCGGGCGGGGAGTCTGAACCGGTGCAGGACGACACGGAGCGACTTGGATCGAGGAGCGCAGAGCCATGGGCAAGCTGACCGTCACCACCTTCGTCACGCTCGACGGAGTGATGCAGGCCCCCGGCGGGCCCGAGGAGGACCCCAGCGGCGGCTTCGAGTACGGCGGCTGGCAGGCGCCGTACGGGGACGAGGAGACGGGCGAGTTCATCCTCGACGTCTTCGGCCGGGCGGAGGCGTTCCTGCTGGGGCGCCGGACGTACGAGATCTTCGCGGGGTACTGGCCGCAGCACGACGACCCGGCCAACCCGGTCGCGAGCAGGCTGAACCGGCTGCCGAAGTACGTGGCGACGGCGTCCCTGAAGGAACCGGCCGAGTGGGAGGCGACGACGTTCGTCGACGGGGAGCACCTGCAGTCGGAGATCGTACGGATCAAGGACGCGATGGCGGGGGAGCTTCAGGTCTGGGGCAGCGGCGCGCTGGCGCAGTGGCTGCTGGCGCGGGACCTGGTGGAGGAGCTGAACCTGCTGGTGTACCCGGTGTTCCTGGGGGCGGGACGCAAGCTCTTCCCGACCGGCGGCCTGCCGACGGCCTGCGAGGTGCTGACCTCGCGCACCACGGCGTCGGGCACCTCGATCCACACCTACCGCCCGTCGGGCCGCGCCACGTTCGGCACGGTCGGCGACTAGCCCCGGCGGAGCCGGAAGGTCCGGCCCCCCGCCCGGAGTCCGGCGCCGCAAAGGGGTCGCCCGGGCAAGATCGGGTCCGGTAGCTTGGCCGGGCACGTGTGCGAGCCGCCGGAGTCTCCACTGCCGCCCCGCACCCGATGGAGACCCCCGTGAGCTCAGCCGCCCTCGCCGTGCCCGCCGCCGCGCCCCGCAGGGCGTGGGGCGCGGATCTGCCCGTCCTCGCCGTCGCCGTCGTATGGGGCGGCAGCTACCTCGCCGCCAAGGGCATCACGACCGCCCACACCGTCATCGCCGTGCTCGTCCTGCGGTTCGGGGTCGTGCTGCCGGTGCTGGCCGGCGCCGGGTGGCGGCGGCTGCGGGCGCTGAGCGCCCGGCAGCTGCGCGGCGGTGCCTTGCTCGGCCTGGTCCTCGGCGCGATCTTCATCCTGGAGACGTACGGCGTCGTCCACACCTCCGCCACCAACGCCGGGCTGATCATCAGCCTGACCATGATCTTCACCCCCCTCGCCGAGGCGGCCGTCCGCCGCACCCGGCCCTCCGCCGCCTTCCTCGGAGCCGCCGCCGTCTCCGTCGCCGGAGTCGTGCTCCTCACCCAGGGCGGCGGGTTCACCGTCCCCGGCGCGGGCGACCTGCTCATCCTCGGCGCCGCCCTCGCCCGTACCCTCAACGTGCTGCTGACCGCGCGGATCGAGGCCGTCCAGGACGCCGACTCCCTCTCCCTCACCACCGTCCAGCTCGGCGGCGCGCTCGCGGTGTTCGCCGTACTGGCCGCCCTGCCCGGCACCGGTGAGAACCCCTGGTCCGTCGCGGCCGGGTTCGGCCCCGCCGAATGGGCCGGGCTCGCCTTCCTCGCCGTCTTCTGCACCCTCTTCGCCTTCTTCGTGCAGATGTGGGCCGTCCGCCGCACCTCGCCCTCCCGCGTCAGCCTCCTCCTCGGCACCGAACCCCTCTGGGCGGCCGCCGCCGGCATCGCGATCGGCGGCGAACACCTCGGCCCCGCGGGCCTCGCGGGCGCCGCACTGGTGCTCGCCGGAACGGCCTGGGGCCGCCGCGCGGCCGGCCCGTCCTGACGGTCCGGCCCCTCCTGATTGTCCGGAAGTGGCCGGGTGCCGGTGTGAACCCCGGTCGTACTGTGGGCCAATGCCTGTAGTGGACATCAGCACGAACGCCGAGGACTTCCAAGCCGACCCGTACTCCTTCTACGCGCGCCTGCGCGCCACGGGCCCCGTCCACCTCATCGCCGCCCCGTCCCCGGAGTACGAGCCGAGCTGGCTCGTCGTCGGCCACGAAGAGGCCCGCACCGCCCTGAACCACCCCGACCTGTCGAAGGACTGGCGCAATTCGGACTGGTTCCTGTCCGCCCTCGCCACCCCCGCCAACGCGAACATGCTGGAGTCCGACCCGCCCCAGCACACCCGGCTGCGCCGCCTGGTCGCCCGCGAGTTCACCGCCCGCCGCGTCGAGGCGCTGCGCCCCCGCGTCGAGCAGATCACCCACGAGCTGCTCGACGCGATGGCCGCCCGCCCGGAGCGCACCGCCGACCTGATCGAGGCCCTCGCGTTCCCGCTGCCGATGACCGTCATCTGCGAGCTCCTCGGCGTCCCCGACCTCGACCGCGAGCGCTTCCGGTACTGGTCGAGCGAGGTGGTGGCGCCGACCGCCCCGGGCCCGGACAACACCCCGCACCGCGAGCTCGGCGCCTACCTCGGCGAGCTCGTCGAGGCCAAGGCCAAGAGCCCGGGCGAGGACCTCCTCAGCGCCCTGATCCGCACCCGCGACGAGGACGGCGACTCGCTCTCGCCCGACGAGCTGATCGGGATGGCCTTCCTGCTGCTGATCGCGGGCCACGAGACCACCGTCAACCTCATCTCGAACGGCGTCCGCGCCCTGCTCGCGCACCCGGAGCAGCTCGCCGACCTGCGCGCCGACTACGACGGTCTGCTCGGCGGGGCCGTCGAGGAGATGCTCCGCTACGACGGCCCGGTGCAGAACGCGACCTTCCGCTACGCCCGCGTGGACGTGGAGATCGGCGGCGCCGCCATCCCGGCCGGCGCCACCGTCCTGGTCTCCCTGGCCGCCGCCGACCGCGACCCCGCACGGTTCGCGGAGCCCGACCGGTTCGACATCCGGCGCGCCGCGCAGGGCCACCTCGCCTTCGGGCACGGCCTGCACTTCTGCATCGGCGCCCCGCTGGCCCGGATGGAGGGCCACATCGCGGTCCGGGCCCTGCTGGAACGTTTCCCCGACCTGGCCGAGAACCCCGACGGCCCGCCGATCTGGCTCCCGGGCAGCCTGATGCGGGGCGTGAGCCGCCTCCCGGTGCGCTGGTAGCCCACCCGGATGCCACCCCGAGCAGCGACGGGACCAGCGCCCGGACCGACCGGATCAGCCGCCCGGCAGGTCCGGCAGGTCCGGCAGGTCCGGGAGCTCCGTCAGCCGCACCCGGCGTCCCTCCCGCCGCGACAGCTCGCACGCCTCGGCCACGCGCAGCGCCGCCAGGGCCTCCCGGCCGTCGCAGGGGTTGGCGCCCTCGCCGCGCACCAGCCGTACGAAGGCCGCCAGCTCCGCCTCGTAGGCGGGGGCGAACCTCTCCAGGAACCCCGTCCACGGCTTGCTCGCCGGGGGCGGGCCCTGCGGCTCCGTCGAGGCGATCGGCGTACGGTCGTCCAGCCCGGCGGAGACCTGGTCCAGCTCCCCGGCCAGCTCCATCCGTACGTCGTACCCGGCGCCATTGCACCGCGTACCGGTACTGGTCACCAGCGTTCCGTCGTCCAGCAGCAGCAGGGCCGCGCCGGTGTCGATGTCGCCCGTCTCCCGGAACCGCACCGCACCGGCGTCCGACCCGGCCGCGTACACCTCGGTCACCTCGTGCCCGGTCACCCAGCGGACCATGTCGAAGTCGTGCACCAGACAGTCCCGGAACAGTCCCCCGGAGGTCCTCAGGTACTCGGCCGGCGGCGGCGCCGGATCGGCCGTCATCGTCCGTACGGTGTGCAGCCGCCCCAGCGCGCCCGAGCGGACCAGCTCGCGCGCCGTCCGGTAGCCCGCGTCGAAGCGCCGCATGAAGCCCACCTGGAGCACCCCGCCGCGGGCGCTCACCTCGCGCAGCACGGCCAGGCTCCGGCCCAGATCCGTGGCCAGCGGCTTCTCGCAGAACACCGGCAGCCCGCCCCGTACCGCCCGGACGACCAGCTCGGCGTGCCCCTCGGTGGCGCAGGAGACGACCACCGCGTCCACGCCCCAGGTGAAGACCTGCTCCACGGACGGGGCGGCCGTGGCCCCGAGCCGGTCCGCGAGCCGCGCCGCCCGCGCCGGGTCGGCGTCGGCGAGCAGCAGCGAGCCGGCGTCCTGATTGCGGGCCAGTGCCGCCGCGTGGAACGAGCCGATCCGGCCAGTTCCGATGAGCCCGATGCGCATGCACTCAACCTGGCCCCGTCCGGGGGGCCTGTCAATCGGCCCGGCCGCGCCGCGCCCGCCGCGTCGCCCCCGATGAGCTCCTACGGTCCCCTGTGGCGGATACTGGGCGGCTGGAACCGGAATGACCGCTTTGACATCAGTGACACGTACAACGAGGGAAGGGCACGGCGACGTGGCTAGGGTTCGGACAGGGGTGCGCGTCGTCGGCGTCGTGCTCGCGGCGGTACTGGGAGCCTCCCTCGCGGGATGCAGCAGTACGGGCGGCAAGCGTGCCGAGGAGCGGGCGAAGGCCGCCGAGGCGGGCCGGCCCGCCGTGTCCACCCCGCGCTGGACCTTCGCGATGGTCACGCACGCGGGTGACGGGGACACCTTCTGGGACATCGTGCAGAAGGGCGCCAAGGAGGCCGCGGCGAAGGACAACATCAAGTTCGTCTACGCCCACGACGACCAGGCACAGCAGCAGGCCCAGTTCGTCCAGAACGCCATCGACCAGAAGGTCGACGGCATCGTCGTGAGCCTCGCCAAGCCCGAGGCCCTCAAGGACGTCATCGCCAAGGCCGTCAAGGCCGGCATCCCGGTGGTCACGGTCAACTCCGGATCCGCCCAGTCCGCCGAGTACGGCGCGCTCACCCACATCGGCCAGGACGAGGAGATCGCCGGCGAGGCGGTCGGCACCGAGCTGACCAAGCGGGGCAAGAAGAGGGCCGTCTGCGTCCTGCACGAGCAGGGCAACGTCGGGCACGAGCAGCGCTGCGCCGGGGCGAAGAAGACCTTCGGCGGGACCATGGAGAACCTGTACGTCGAGGGCACCAACATGCCCTCGGTCCAGGCGGCCATCCAGGCGAAGCTCCAGGCCGACCCCTCCGTCGACTCGATCGTCACCCTCGGCGCCCCGTTCGCCCCCACCGCCGTCAAGGCGAAGGACGCGGCGGGCAGCAAGGCCGAGGTGGACACCTTCGACCTCAACGAGTCCGTGGCCCGCGACCTGAAGTCCGGCGCCCTCGGTTTCGCCGTCGACCAGCAGCCGTACCTCCAGGGCTACGAGGCCATCGACCTGCTCTGGCTCTACCGCTACAACCTGAACTCGCTCGGCGGCGGCCGCCCGGTGCTCACCGGACCGCAGATCGTCACGGCCGCCGAGGCCGCCAAGCTGGAGGAGTTCATCAAGCGGGGCAGCCGATGAGCACGTCCGCCCCCGCCCCCGCGGACGAGCGGCTCGCCCCGACCTCGCTGCCGCGCCGCCTGCTCGGCCGCCCCGAGCTGGGCGCCGTCGTCGGCGCGGCCGCCGTGTTCGTCTTCTTCTCCTTCGCCGCGCCCAGCTTCCTGCAGGCCTCCAGCCTCAGCACGATCCTCTACTCGGCCTCCACCATCGGGATCATGGCGGTCCCGGTCGCGCTGCTGATGATCGGCGGCGAGTTCGACCTCTCCGCCGGTGTCATGGTCACCACCTCGGCGCTGATCAGCTCGATGTTCAGCTACCAGATGACCGCCAACGTCTGGGTCGGCGTCCTGGTGTCGCTGCTGGTCACCCTGGCCATCGGGTTCTTCAACGGGTTCATGCTGACCCGCACCAAGCTGCCCAGCTTCATCATCACGCTCGGCACCTTCCTGATGCTGACCGGCCTGAACCTCGGCTTCACCAAGCTGATCAGCGGCTCGGTCTCCACGAAGTCCATCGCCGACATGGAGGGCTTCTCCTCCGCGCGGGCCCTGTTCGCCTCGCAGTGGAACATCGGCTCGGTGACCCTCAAGGTGACCATCCTGTGGTGGTTCGCCCTGGTCGCCGTCGCCACCTGGATCCTGCTGCGCACCCGCGCCGGCAACTGGATCTTCGCCGTGGGCGGCGGCGCCGACGCGGCCCGCGCGACCGGCGTCCCGGTCGTGAAGACCCGTATCGGCCTCTACATGGGCGTCGCCCTGTGCGCCTGGATCTCCGGGCAGCACATCCTGTTCTCGTTCGACGTCGTCCAGTCGGGCGAGGGCGTCGGCAACGAGTTCCTGTACATCATCGCGGCCGTCATCGGCGGCTGTCTGATGACCGGCGGCTACGGCTCCGCCATCGGCTCGGCCGTGGGCGCCTTCATCTTCGGCATGACCAGCAACGGCATCGTCTACGCCCAGTGGAACCCGGACTGGTTCAAATTCTTCCTCGGTGCGATGCTGCTGCTGGCCACGCTGCTCAACGCCTGGGTACGCAAGCGGGCGGAGGCCAAGTGAGCGCTCTCGTGAAGCTGACCGACGTCAGCAAGTACTACGGCAACATCCGCGCCCTCCAGGGCGTCTCCCTGGAGGTCTCGGCGGGCGAGATCACCTGTGTCCTCGGAGACAACGGCGCCGGCAAGTCCACGCTCATCAAGATCATCGCGGGTCTGCACCGGCACGACGCCGGAACCTTCGAGATCGAGGGCGAGGAGACCGCGCTCGCCAACCCGCGAGCCGCCCTCGACCACGGCATCGCCACCGTCTACCAGGACCTCGCGGTCGTCCCGCTGATGCCGGTCTGGCGCAACTTCTTCCTCGGCTCCGAGCCCACCAAGGGCCGCGGCCCCCTGCGCCGCCTCGACACCGCGTTCATGCGCGAGACCACCCGCACCGAGCTGCTGCGCATGGGCATCGACCTGCGCGACGTGGACCAGCCCATCGGCACCCTGTCCGGCGGCGAACGGCAGTGCGTGGCCATCGCCCGCGCGGTCTACTTCGGCGCGAAGGTCCTCGTCCTCGACGAGCCCACCGCCGCCCTCGGCGTCAAGCAGTCCGGCGTCGTCCTCAAGTACGTCGCCGCCGCGCGCGACGCGGGCCTCGGGGTGGTCCTGATCACCCACAACCCGCACCACGCCTACCTGGTCGGGGACCGCTTCGTGCTGCTCAAACGGGGCACGATGGCGGGGAGCCACACCCGCGACTCGATCACGCTGGACGAGCTGACCCGGCAGATGGCGGGCGGCTCCGAGCTGGACGAACTGAGCCACGAACTGGAGCGAGTGGCAGAATCAGGTCCTGACAGCCCTTCCGGCTCCGCCTCCGACACCACCGCACCCTGAGGGACGACACGACTCGATGAGCACGTACCGGGACTTCACGCTCGCCCACCGGGGGGCGGCGCGGGGCACCGTCCTGCGGACCATCGGGACCCGTGAGCGCCGGTCGCACCTGACCGCCCCGCGCGTCCCGACCGTCGGCATCGACATCGGCGGCACCAAGGTGATGGCCGGCGTCGTCGACGCCGACGGCATCATCCTGGAGAAGATCCGCGCGGAGACCCCCGACAAGTCCAAGAGCGCCAAGGTGGTCGAGGACACCATCGTGGAGCTGGTGCTGGACCTCTCCGACCGGCACGACGTCCACGCCGTGGGCATCGGCGCCGCCGGCTGGGTCGACGCCGACCGCTCCCGGGTGCTGTTCGCCCCGCACCTGGCCTGGCGCGACGAGCCGCTGCGCGACGCCCTCCAGTCCCGGCTCGCCGTCCCGGTCATGGTGGACAACGATGCCAACACGGCCGCCTGGGCCGAGTGGCGCTTCGGCGCCGGGCGCGGCGAGGACCACCTCGTCATGATCACGCTGGGCACCGGCATCGGCGGGGCCATCCTCGAAGGCGGCCAGGTCAAGCGCGGCCGCTACGGGGTGGCCGGCGAGTTCGGCCACATGCAGGTCGTCCCCGGCGGGCACCGCTGCCCCTGCGGCAACCGCGGCTGCTGGGAGCAGTACAGCTCCGGCAACGCCCTGGTCCGCGAGGCCCGCGAGCTCGCCGCCGCCGACTCCCCGGTCGCGTACAACATCATCGCCCGGGTCGGCGGCAACGTCTCGGAGATCACCGGGCCGCTCATCACCGAGCTGGCCCGCGAGGGCGACGCCATGTGCGTCGAGCTCCTCCAGGACATCGGGCAGTGGCTCGGCGTGGGCATCGCCAACCTCGCCGCCGCCCTCGACCCCTCCTGCTTCGTCATCGGCGGCGGCGTCAGCGCCGCCGACGACCTGCTGATCGGCCCCGCCCGGGACGCCTTCCGGCGCCACCTGACCGGCCGCGGCTACCGTCCCGAGGCCCGGATCGCCAAGGCCCAGCTCGGCCCCGAGGCCGGCATGGTCGGCGCCGCGGACCTCGCCCGGCTCGTCGCCCGCCGGTTCCGGCGCGCCACGCGCCGGCGCGTCGAGCGGTACGAGAAGTACGAGCGCTACGCGCGGCTGGGCCGGCGCGACCCCGGCGCCGCGGACTCCAAGGCGGCGGAGCCGACGGCCGCCGATCCGAAGGCCGTCGACCCCATGGGCGCCGGCCCCACGGCCGCCGAGCCGAGGGCCGTGGAGCCGAGCGACGGGGACGCGCCGTGAAGCCGCCCCTGCTGCCCCGCCAGGCCGCCTCCCCCGACGAGGGCGGCGGTGGCGGCGGCGGTGGCGGCGCGCCGCAGCCCCCGGCGGAGGACCGCCGGCACGTGGTCCGGCGCCGCTGGATAACCGCGATCATCATCCTGCTGCTCGTCGGGGTCCCGGCGGGCTACCTCGTCGTCTCCGCGCAGCAGAGCCGCGAGAGCGGCCGCGACAAGGCCGCCAAGGTCGGCGCGGTGCACGTGCGCCCGGCCTGGCCGTCCACGGTGCAGCGCAGCATCTACGAGGTCCCGATCCCGGACAAGGCCTGGCGGGTCGGGTACCTGGAGACCAACAACTGGCACACCAGCCGGCTGTACACCGAGTTCACGGTCACCGCGCGGGACCTGGAGGCGTTCCTCGCCGAGGTCGGCACCAGCCGCGACGCCCTGACGCCCGGCCCCCCGGGCGACACGATCTCCGGGCACGACGCGAGGGCCGCGGGCTGGACGTGGAAACCGGGCACCACCCTGTCCGGGGTCACCCTCGAACAGCCCGACCCGCGCCCCACCCGGGACATCGCGGTCGACTTCAGCGGGCCCAACCCCAGGGTGTACGTGGTCTCCACCGCGACCCCGTAGTGCCCGTTAGCCTGGGATCATGAAGCTCACCAAGCGGCTGCACTCCTGCGTCCAGCTGGAGAAGGACGGGCGCGTGCTCGTCATCGATCCGGGCGCCTTCAGCGAATCCGACGCGGGCCTGGGGGCGGACGCCCTGCTCGTCACGCACGAGCACCCCGACCACTACGACGAGGGCCGGCTGCGCGCCGCCCTCGACGCGAACCCGGCCGCCGCCCTGTGGACCCTGCGCAGCGTCGCCGAGAAGCTGGCCCCGGCCTATCCCGGCCGCGTCCACACCGTCGGTCACGGCGACGCCTTCACCGCCGCCGGGTTCGAGGTCCAGGTGCACGGCGAGCTGCACGCCGTGATCCACCCGGACATCCCCCGCGTCACCAACGTCGGCTACCTCGTGGAGGGTTCGCTCTTCCACCCGGGCGACGCGCTGACCGTGCCCGATGCCCCCGTGGACACCCTGATGCTCCCGGTGCACGCGCCCTGGAACAAGGTGGCCGAGGTGATCGACTACCTGCGCGAGGTCAAGCCGCGCCGGGCGATCGACGTCCACGACGCCTACCTCTCGGAGATCGCCCGGCCGATCTACGACAACGTCCTCGGCGCCCTGGGCGGCACCGACCACGGCCGGCTCGCCGCCGGGGGCAGCGCCGACCTGTGACGGGCGGCGCCGGGCGGTACCGGCCGGCTGTCAGTGCCGGGCGGTAGGTTGGTGGACATGCGTATCGCCACGTTCAACGTCAACTCGATCACCGCCCGGCTGCCGCGCCTGCTGGCCTGGCTGGAGAGCTCCGGCACGGATGTCGTGTGCATCCAGGAGACCAAGTGCTCGGCGGAGCAGTTCCCGCACGAGCAGCTGCGCGAGCTGGGCTACGAGGCGGCGGTCAACGCCACCGGCCGGTGGAACGGCGTGGCGCTGATCTCCAAGGTCGGCCTGGAGGACGTGGTCACGGGCCTGCCCGGCGGGCCCGACTACGAGGGCGTCCAGGAGCCCCGGGCGATCTCCGCCACCTGCGGCGGGGTGCGCCTGTGGTCGGTGTACGTACCGAACGGCCGCGAGGTCGAGCACGACCACTACGGGTACAAGCTGGAGTGGTTCCGCGCGCTGACCGCCGCCGTCGCGGAAGACGCGGCGGGCCCGCGCCCGTTCGCGGTGCTCGGCGACTACAACGTTGCCCCGACCGACGAGGACGTCTTCGATCCGGCCGTCTTCGAGGGCCTGACGCACGTCACCCCCGCCGAGCGCGCCGCCCTGGAGGCGCTGCGGGCCGCCGGTCTCTCGGATGTGGTGCCGCGCCCGCTCAAGTACGACCGCCCGTACACGTACTGGGACTACCGCCAGCTCGCCTTCCCCAAGAACCGGGGCATGCGCATCGACCTGGTGTACGGGAACGAGGCCTTCGCCAAGGCCGTCACCGACGCCTACGTGGACCGTGAGGAGCGCAAGGGCAAGGGCGCCTCGGACCACGCGCCGGTCGTCGTGGACCTCGGCCTGGAGGGGTAGGGCCGCCGCGGCGCGCACCGGGATCGGGCCCGGCCGTTTTCAGGCGCGTCCTGTGGCCAGCGGCGGATCCTGGTGCGAGGCTGGGCGGTATGAACATCCCCTTCCTGGACAACTGGCTGAACCGGCGCCAACCGGAACGGGGTGCGGGGCTCGCCGCAGCCCTCGTCGTTGATCCCGAGGGCATCAACGAGTTGTTCTCGGAGTGCGAGCTGCTGCGCTCGCAAGCGCGTGCGGCCGGGCTCGAACTCGACGGGAGCCCGGACTCGTTGGAGGCCCTGGACCAGCTGATGCCGCGCTGGCGGCGGGACCCCGAGGCCGTGCCCTGGCTGGGCAACGACGCCGGTTTCTATCTCGGGACGGTGATCATCCGGACCATCCCGGGCACCGCCTGGCAGGTGTGGCCGAACGGCCAGCCGGTGATCCGGCTGGCCTCGGGGCGCGAGCTGAACGTCGTCGAATCGGGGCTGTCCTGGGCGATGACCGGCTCCCCGGAGCTGTCCCAGGCCTACGCGGAGGCCTCCGAGGGATAGGTCCTTCCCCAGCGCCATGTGCTCTTTATGTGGCATTTAGGCGTGTCGCCGCGAAGTCCCGTTCCGCGGCTGGATAGTTTGCGCTGACCTCGGCACTCCGACACGTGGACAGGGCAGCGCATGGCCGTCGATCCTTTGATCGAGCTGCGGGACGTCAACAAGCACTACGGGACCTTGCACGTCCTCCAGGACATCAACCTCACCGTCGGCCGCGGGGAGGTGGTGGTGATCATCGGCCCCTCCGGTTCCGGGAAATCCACCCTCTGCCGGACCATCAACCGCCTGGAGACCGTCGAGTCGGGCACGATCCTCCTCGACGGGAAACCGCTGCCCGACGAGGGCAAGGACCTGGCCGGGCTGCGCGCCGAGGTCGGCATGGTCTTCCAGTCCTTCAACCTCTTCGCGCACAAGACGGTCCTCGCCAACGTCTCCCTCGCCCAGATCAAGGTCAGGAAACGCAAGAAGGAGGAGGCCGACAAACGCTCCCGGCAGCTGCTGGAGCGCGTGGGCCTCGCCGACCAGGCCGACAAGTACCCCGCCCAGCTCTCCGGCGGCCAGCAGCAGCGCGTCGCCATCGCCCGGGCCCTGGCCATGAGCCCCAAGGCACTGCTCTTCGACGAGCCCACCTCCGCGCTCGACCCCGAGATGATCAACGAGGTGCTGGAGGTCATGCAGCAGCTCGCCCAGGAGGGCATGACCATGGTGGTGGTCACCCACGAGATGGGCTTCGCCCGGTCCGCCGCCAACCGCGTCGTGTTCATGGCCGACGGGAAGATCGTCGAGGACCGCACCCCGGAGGCCTTCTTCACCGCCCCCGAGAGCGAGCGGGCCAAGGACTTCCTCTCCAAGATCCTCAAGCACTGAGGGACGGCCCGATGAAGCGCTTCCTCCGCCTCTGCCCCCGCTCCCGCCCCCGCTCCGGTCCTCGCCCCCGCACCCGGCTGCCCGCCTGCCTCATCGCCCTCCTCGCCCTCGTGCTGCTCGGCGCCGCCGCCGGCTGCGGCCGCCCCGGCAGCCCCCCGGTCAAGGGGCCACAGCCCGAGGACCTGCCCGTGTACAAGGTGGCCACCGGCTTCAGCCTCCCCGGGTCCCCGACCTGGGAGCGGGCCAAGCGGCGCGGCCACCTCGTGGTCGGCGTCAAGGAGGACCAGCCGTACATGGGGGAGAAGGACCCCGCGAGCGGCCGCTACTCCGGGTTCGACATCGAGATCGCCAAGATGATGTCTGCCTCGCTCGGCTTCGACCCCAAGACGATCGAGTTCAAGACGATCGCCTCCGCCAACCGCGAGACCGCCCTCCAGAACGGCCAGATCGACTACTACGTCGGCACCTACACGATCAACGACAACCGCAAGAAGCAGGTCGGCTTCGCCGGCCCCTACTTCATGGCCGGCCAGTCGCTCCTGGTGCGCAAGGACGAGAAGGACATCAAGGGCCCCGAGGACCTCGCCGGCAAGAAGGTCTGCTCGGCCGCCGGCTCCACCCCGTACCAGCGCCTCCAGAAGGAGTACCCCGAGGCCGTCCTCGTCGCCTACGACACGTACTCGGCCTGCGTCGACAACCTGCTGACCTACCAGGTCGACGCCGTCTCCACCGACGACTCCATCCTCCTCGGCTACGCCGCCAAGGTCCCCGACGAGCTCAAGGTCGTCGGCAAGCCCTTCTCCGAAGAGCCCTACGGCATCGGCGTACCGCGCTCCGACAACGCCCTGCGCCTCGCCCTCGACGACGCCCTGGAGGCCAACGAGAAGAACGGCAACTGGAAGAAGGCCTACGAGGCCACCCTCGGCCTGTCCGGCCAGCCCGCCCCGCCGCCGCCCGCCATCGACCGCTACCCGGCGGGCTGAGGGGAGACCGCAGCACCATGAAAGTGCTCACCGACAACTTCGCGCTCTACGGGGAGGGCTTCCTCGGAACCGTGCAGCTCACCGTCTACGCCTCGCTGCTCGCCCTGGTCCTCGGCTTCCTGATGGCCTCGTTCCGGGTCGCGCCCGTCGGCTCCTTCCGCGTCTTCGGCACGGTCTGGGTCACCGTGCTGCGCAACACCCCGCTGACCCTGCTCTTCTTCGCCGTCCTGCTGGGCCTGCCGCGCTTCGGCCTGGTCCTGCCCTTCCAGGTGTTCGCCGTCCTCGCGCTCGGCTGCTACACCTCCGCCTTCATCTGCGAGGTGCTGCGCTCGGGCATCAACACCGTCCCCACGGGCCAGGGCGAGGCGGCCCGCAGCCTCGGCATGAGCTTCGGACAGACCCTCGGCAGCGTCGTCCTCCCGCAGGCCTTCCGCTCGGTGATCCCGCCGATCGGCTCCACCCTGATCGCGCTCGCCAAGAACTCGGCGATCGCCGGCGCCTTCAGCGTCACCGAGCTGCTGGGCACCTACAAGACCCTGAACGAGCTGGGCTACAGCATCGTCTGGACCTTCGTCTGGATCGCCGTCGGCTACCTGATCATCACCCTGTCCATCAGCCTGCTCTTCCACGTTCTGGAGAAGCGCTACGGAGTCGCCCGATGACCGCGCACGCGCTGCACGGGGACACCCGGTCCACCGCCCTCTACGACTACCCCGGCCCCAAGGCCCGGCGCCGGCACTTCTACTACGGGATCCTGTCGACGGCGCTGATCCTGCTGCTGCTCGGCTGGCTCCTCTACCTCCTGTTCGACACCGAGCAGTTCACCGCCGCCAAGTGGAGCCCCTTCACCTACGAGGGCATCCAGGAGCTGCTGCTGCGGGGGCTGGGCAACACCCTCAAGGCCTTCGCGTACGCCTCGGTGTTCTCGCTGCTGCTCGGCGCGGTCCTCGCCGCCGGCCGGCTGTCGGTGCACCGGCCGCTGCGCTGGATCGCCACGCTGTGCGTGGAGTTCTTCCGGGCCATGCCGGTACTGGTGATGATCTTCTTCATCTTCGTCGCGCTGAAGGTCCAGCCGCTGCCCGCGCTGGTCGCCGGGCTGACCCTCTACAACGGCTCGGTGCTCGCGGAGGTCTTCCGTACGGGGATCAACGCGGTGGACCGCGGGCAGCGCGAGGCGGCGTACGCGCTCGGCATGCGCAAGACCCAGGTGACGACGTACGTCCTCGCGCCCCAGGCGCTGCGGGCGATGCTGCCCACGATCATCAGCCAGCTGGTGGTGGCGCTGAAGGACACCTCGCTCGGCTACCTGATCACCTACGAGGAGTTCCTGCACGCGGGGAAGCTGATCGCCTCGAACCTCGACTACGACCTGCCCTTCATCCCCGTCGTGATGATCATCTCGCCGATCTACATCGGGATGTGCATGCTGCTGTCCTGGTTCGCCACCTGGGTGGCGAGGTACGAGCGGCACAGCCTGAAGACCGAGGCGGTCACGGTCGCCCCGGCGGGAGAGGAGACCGTGCTGCCCGGCCGATAGCGGGCCGGCTCCACGGAGCCGACCCGCCCCGGCGAGCGGCCGCGGATCACTGCTCGCGCAGCGGCACCGAGACGTACGAGGGATCGGTGCGCGGCGAGGAGAAGGTCAGCTGCGCGCCGGTGGGGTTGTGCTCGATGTAGAGGGGATCGACGGTGTCGACGACGAGGGCGAGGCGGTGGCCGGCGGGTACGTCGTAAGCGGTGGAGAAGAGGTCGAGGTCCACGCCGAAGGCCCGCCCCGGGGCCTTGCCGTGGAAGGTGTACGGGGCGTTGCTGACGAGCTTGCCGATGCCGAGCGGGCCGACGTCGTAGAGGTACGCGATGAAGGTGCCGTCCCCCTTGGTGGGCGTGACGGTGGTGTGCAGCCGTACCGTGCCCCGGACCCGGCGGGGCTCGTCGTGGCGTTCCGACTGCCAGACGGCGGCGAAGGCGCGGGGGAGGAGCGGGATGGAGGCGATCGGCGGGGCCTTGGCGAACTGGTCCAGGATGCTGGAGAGGAAGACGACGCCGCCGTCGGCGCCCGAGTCGACGTTCGCGAACAGGTGCTCGCTGTCGGAGAGCGGGATCCGCTCGGTGCCTCCCGCGCCGACGGACTTCCAGTCGGCGTACCCTTCGTAGCCGTCCGTGCTGCGGGACTTGATCTGGACCGGGGACTCGGAGTCGATGCCGTTGCGCTCGCCCTTGAGGTAGCGGTCGAACCAGCGGTGGGCGTTGGTCCAGGTGTCGTTGGGCAGGCCGAACAGCCCGGTGGCCTCGGCGGTGGCGTGGTCGCCGGGGCGGAACTCCAGGCGCTTGGGACCGGTCAGCTCCTCGAAGAACGCCGCGTACTGGTTGGGCGGGAAGACGGTGTCCCCCCAGGCGTTGCCCAGCATCAGCGCGGCGCCGTTGGCGTTGATCCGGTCCACCTGCTCGGCGGCCGAGCGCTTCTTCCCCCACTCGATCATCTGCTGCTCGCGGTCGAGGCGGGAGCCGAGGAAGTCGCCGAGGATCGAGCGGAGCTCCGGGCCGGGCCGGCCGGTGAGGTACCCGGTGGCGCCGAGCACCCCGGCGGCCTGGCGGTGCTGGGTGCGGCCGGAGTAGATGGACTCGATGAGGTCGGCCCAGCCGCTGAGCGCGACGACGGCCTTGATGCGGGGATCGTGAGCGGAGGCCAGCAGGCTGATCCCGGCGCCGTACGACACCCCGCCGACGCCGATCCGGGCGGGGTCGGCGGGGGTGGTGGCGAGGGCCCAGTCGATGACGGCGGACACGTCGGCGACGTCCGGCGGCCCGGCGACCTCGATCTCGCCGCCGGAGAGCCAGAAGCCCCGCGAGGTGTAACTGACCACGACGTAGCCGGAGTCGGCGAGCTTCTTCGCCTGGGCGACGTACTCGACCTGCGGCAGCCCCCAGCTGGTGGGGAGCACGATCAGCGGATACCTCGCCCCGGCCCGCGCGCCGGCCGGGGTGAAGACGTTGCCCTTGAGCGTGACCCCGCCGGACCCCGGAATGTCGTAGAACCGGACACCGGAGGCCGAGGCGCCCCCTTCCGCCACTTCCGCCACTCCCGACGCGGTCGCCGCCTGGGCCTGATGGGGGGCCAGCCCCAGACCGGCAACCGCGAACACGACCGCCAAGGCAGCCGCGGCTCTGGTGTTACGGACCATCAATCGCTCCCCACGTGCACCGACGCCAAAGTTCCCCGACGGTAACGGGAGCGACTTACCGCAGGTAACCCATAACGAAGTTACGTGCTGGTAACAATTGACCCGCAGTCAGCCCCGGCCGCGGGCTAGGGTCTCGATCATGAACATGAACGTGACTCGCCGTGGTCTGATGCGCCGGGGCGCCGGGCTCGCCGCGGCGGGCGCCGCCGGGCTGGGACTCCCCGCTCAGGCGGCGGCGGCCGCACCCGTGGACAACCCGGCGAGGGTTCCGGCCGGGACGGCGCTGATCGATGTCGCCGCCGACTCCAGCCGCTGGCAGGCCGGCGTGGCCAACCAGGACAGCTCGACCACGCTCCAGGGCATCGCCTTCGATTCGGCGAACGGGCACTTCTACACCCTCCAGGTCGCCGGGGCGAGCCAGATCGCGTACCTCCGCTCGGGCAGCCAGGCCGCGGTGACGGCGTCGATCGGCGCGGACGTTCACGCCGAGTCCGGCGACCTCTGTCTGACCCGGCACGACATCGCCACGGGCGCGGCCAACGGGTACATGTACCTGCTGGGCTTCGGCCACGGCGTCTCGCTCGGCGTCCAGCCCGCGAGCGGCGGCAACCCGGCGTACGTGTGGACCGAGGCGGGGTCGGGACGCAGCGGGTACGGGCAGGAGTTCGTCCGCTTCCCCTTCGTCACCAAGACCGTGCTGTGGACCAGCCACCCGTCCGTACAGCGCTTCGGCTCACCGGACCCGGCGGCGACCTCGATGACGCCCTCGGTGGACGTGGACCACGACATCCTGCTGATCCGCTACGCGCTGGGCTCCGACCACTGGTTCGCGGCGTACGACCTCGCGGCGGCGGTGGCCACGGCGGGCACCGGCACGCTGCCGGCCCCGCTGGCCCGCATCCAGCAGCCCCCGCTCCACAAGCGCAGGGCTGACGGCACCCCGGACCCCAACACCTCGGCGACGTTCCAGGGCTTCACGTCCTACGGCCAGTACGTCTACATGCTCAGCGGCGACCCCCGTACGAGCACCCCGTCGAGCACCCTGACCGGCATCGACAAGTGGGCCGTCCACACCACGTCCTTCGATCTGAACGGCACCCGGAACGACCCCGTCACGGGCTACATCGCCAGCACCCACTCGGAAGCGGACCCGTGGCGGACCCCCGCGAGCCGGAGGGCATGGCCATCCACACAGGCGCGGGCGCCCCGCGCCTGTGCTTCGGCATCACGAACAACGCGGGCGCCAACAGGCAGTTCGACCTCTACTACAAGGTCTGACGTCCCTTCCCGGCACTTGGCGAAGGGCGAAGTGGAGCGGCGGGCCGCCTTCCCGGGGGGGGGGAGGCGGCCCGCCGTCGCGTGGGTGGGGCGGTCAGCCGTTCTGGGGGGTGGCGGAGAGGGCGCTCTTGGCCTTCCACTCGTCCCAGGACAGGTTCCACTCGCCGTAGCCGTTGCCGATGTCGGCCTTGCCCTTCGAGCCGTTGCCGGTGACCTCGACCACGTCACCGACCTGGGCCGAGGCGAAGAGGGCCTTCGCGTCGGCGTCGCTCATCCCGACGCAGCCGGAGCTGGTGTTGGCGTTGCCGAAGTGGGCGGTGTTCCACGGCGCGGCGTGGATGTACATGCCCGACCAGGTGAGCCGCATCGAGTAGTCGACCATCTTGTCGTAGGAGTCGCCCAGGCCCACCGTCTGGGAGTCCATCCGGATGGTGCCCTCCTTGGTCATCAGGACCATCTTCCCGGACCAGGAGGCCTTCTTGCCGCCGGGCGTGCCCGCCGAGACCGGGATGGACTTCACGGCCTGCCCGTCCTCGGTCACCGTCAGCTTGTGCGCGTCCAGGTCGACCGTGAGCCGGCGGTCCTTGCCGATCTTGAACTCGGTGTTGTAGTCCTTGACGAAGTAGCCGCCGCCCTGGCCCGAGTCCACCCCGTTGAGGTTCATCGCGACCTTCACCTCGGTGCCGGACTTCCAGTACTCCTTCGGCCGCCAGTCCACGCGGTCGTTGCCCGTGTAGTCCTTGAACCAGCCCCAGGAGCCCTCGGTGTTGTTCGAGGTGGTCACCTTCAGGTGCTTCTCCACCTCGGCCTTGTTCTTCACCGGGTTGTCGAACACGATCGAGACCGGCTGGGCTATGCCGACCACCGCGGTGGCCTTGCCCGGGGTGATCGTGACCTTGTTCACCTTGTCCGCGGCCGCCGTCTTGAACTGGGCGTTCGCGCTCTGGCTGTCGGTGTTCTGGGCCTCGACCTTGTAGTCCGTGCCCGGAGCGGCATTGCGCTCGGAGGTCCACGACTTGCCGTCGTCGGACATCTTGCCCGGCAGTTCGCCGCCCTTGCCGTCCGTCACCTTCACCAGCGCCAGCTTGCCCTCGCCGAGGGAGACCTTGACCGGCTCGCCGGGCTTGGCCTGGTCGCCCGTGAGGTTCACGGAGATCGCCATGTCCTGCTTCTTCTTCGACCCCGGCTTGCCGTCATCGCCCGAGGCTCCCGACCCGGAGCCGCCGCCGCATGCGGTCAGCGCGGCGGCCAGGAGTGCGGTCCCCGCCAGCATGGCGTGGCGACTGCGTGCGTAACGGCGTGTGCGGCTCAACGAAACCCCTCCAAGTAATGATCGCTCGCAAGAGGAGATGCGAACGGCATGACTTTAGGTTGCCCAATCTGCCGAGAAGATCTGATTTTCGGTTGTGACGTGGACCGCAGCGAAACGGTCATCGTCCGGTCACAATCGCCGCCGCGGCGCCGTCACGGACCACAGGCCGCCCGCCCCGTGCGCACCGCCCGCCACCGCCCCCACCTGCACCAGGAGCGGGAGCGGGCGGTGCGCTCCCGCTCCGTCCCCGAATACCGGGCATTCCCCTCCCGGCCCGGCCGGGTGATTTTTCTCCCGTCCCCTCGCGGGCCGGGGTAAAGGACTTCCGGCGCTCGGAAAGGGCCGGAAGGCACTACCGGTAGTACCGGTACTAACCCGGCGGCGAGATATCGGGCTCCGCCCTCTCCTCCGCCGTCATTTCCGGAACCCGCCGATATCGCGCCCACCTCCCCCCGACGCGTACGACCCGCGCGGGGTAACCTCCACCCTCGACCCCGATGATCGGCCGTACGGTCTGCTGCGCTGGAAGCCCGGCACCGGCGGGCAGGTCCTCGAAACGCTCGCTGAATGGGAGATCCCGGTGGACGGCCGCACCAACACGGCGCTGTACGAGGCCTTGCAGGGCCGCCGGTGACCCCGCACGCCGGCACCCGTACGCCCGGCCCCGCCCCCGAGACCGGCGCGCAGCCCACGGTGCCCGGACAGGCCGCCGCGCCGCAGGAGCGGGCCGCCGCCCCCGGGCAGGGCTCGGTGCTGCGCAGCGGCGCGCTCATGGCGGCCGGCTCGATCGTCTCCCGCGCCACCGGCTTCGTCCGCTCCGCCGTCGTCGTCGCCGCCCTCGGCACCGGGCTGACGGGCGACGGCTACGCCGTCGCCAACACCGTCCCCAACATCCTCTACATGCTCCTCATAGGCGGCGCGCTCAACGCCGTCTTCGTGCCCGAGCTGGTCCGGGCCGCCAAGGAGCACAAGGACGGCGGCGCCGCGTACACCGACCGGCTGCTGACCGCCTGCACCGCCGCGCTCCTGCTGCTCACCGCCGTCGCCGTCCTCGCGGCGCCGCTGATCGTCTCCGCGTACACCGGCTACACCGGGGCGCAGGAGAGCACCACCGTCGCCCTGGCCCGGTTCTGCCTCCCGCAGATCCTCTTCTACGGGCTGTTCACCCTGCTCGGGCAGGTGCTGAACGCCCGCGGCCGGTTCGGCGCGATGATGTGGACCCCGATCCTCAACAACCTCGTGATCATCGGCGTCTTCGGGCTGTTCCTGTACGTGTCACACGGCTCCGGGGGCGGCCTCACCGCCGGCGAGACCCGCCTCCTCGGCCTCGGCACCACCGCCGGGATCGTCCTCCAGGCCCTCGCCCTGCTCCCCTCGCTGCGCGCCGCCGGCTTCCGCTGGCGCCCCCGCCTCGACTGGCGCGGCAGCGGCCTGGCCCGGCCGCTGCGCAACGCGGGCTGGCTGGTCATGCTCGTCCTCACCAACCAGATCGGCTACTGGGTGGTGACCCGGCTCTCCACCACCGTCGGCCGGCACGCCGAGGCGGCGGGTCTGGCCGGGGGCGCCGGATACACCGCCTACAGCAACGCCTACCAGCTGTGGATCGTCCCCCAGGGCATCATCACCGTCTCCCTGGTGACCGCCCTGATGCCCCGGATGAGCTCCGCCGCCACCGACGGCGACCTCGGCGCGGTCCGCCGCGACGTGTCGTACGCGCTGCGCTCCAGCGCCGCCCTCGTGGTCCCGGCCACCGTGGTCTTCGCGGCCCTCGCCCCCTGGCTGATGGGCGCGTTCTTCGAGTACGGGCGCACCACCGCCGCCGACATCGAGGTGATGGCCGGCATGCTGGTGGCCTTCGCCCCCGGCCTGATCGCCTTCTCCGGCCAGTACGTCCTCTCGCGCGGCTTCTACGCGCTCTCCGACACCCGGACCCCGTTCTTCCTGAACCTGGTCATCGCCGGCCTGTGGGCCGCGCTCTCGGTCGCCGCGTACCTCCTGCTCCCGCTGCGCTGGGCGGTCACCGGGATGGCCGGCGCCTACTCCGTCGCGCTCTTCGCGGGCCTGGCCGTCACCGCGTACACCCTCTCGCGGCGGCTCGGCCCGCGCGCGGGCAGCCGTACCGGACGGCGGGCCACGGCCGTCGGCACCCACCTGCGGCTGCTGCTCGCCTGCCTCCCGGCGGGCGCCGCCGGACACGCGGCCGCCCGCGCCGCCGACCGCTTCGGGGACTTCGCCGCCGTCGGAGCGGGAACCGCGGTCATCGCCGCGGTCGTCGTCCTTCTCGCCGGGCCGCTGCGCCTGGCCGAGATCACCGACCTGCTGGACTCCCTGCGGCGCAGAACCGGCCGCTGAGGCAGCTGACCCGATGCACATCACCGAATCACCTTGGACACCGACCGGATGCCACGCGTACTGCTGATCGAGGACGACCCTTCCATCCGCGAGGGGGTGGGGCTCGGCCTGCGCCGCCGCGGCCACGAGGTCAGCGCCGCCGAGACCGGGGAGGACGGCCTCGCCCTGATGGCGAGCTTCCGCCCCGAGCTGGTGCTGCTCGACCTCATGCTGCCCGGGATCAACGGCGTGCAGGTATGCCGCCGCATCCGCGAGACCAGCCAGGTCCCGATCATCATGCTGACCGCGCGCGGCGACGACTTCGACATCGTCGTCGGCCTGGAGGCGGGCGCCGACGACTACATCGTCAAACCCGCCCGCACCGAGGTCATCGAGGCCCGCGTCAAGGCGGTGCTGCGCCGCCTGAGCACCCCGGCGGGCAGCCGGCCCGAGGTGGAGTTCCACGGCGAGCTCGCCATCGACCGCGCCGGGCTGACCGTCGCCAAGAGGGGCGAGCGCGTCCCCCTCGCCCCCAGCGAGATCAAGCTGCTGCTGCACCTGTCCGCCTCGCCGGAGCACGTCTTCTCCCGACAGCAGCTCCTGGAGTACGTCTGGGACCACAGCTACCACGCCGACGCCCGGCTCGTGGACGCCTGCGTACGCCGCCTGCGCACCAAGATAGAGAACCCGGCCGGCAGCCCCCGCTACATACAGACCGTGCGGGGCTTCGGCTACCGCTTCGGCCCGCTGTGAGGCGGATCGCGCCGCTCGGGCTGCGCACCCGGCTGATCGCGGCGTTCCTGCTGGTCGCCGCGATCAGCGCGGCGACCAGCGCCGCCCTGACCTACCGCGAGGCCCGTACCGCGATCCTCAAGCAGAGCCAGGACACCGCCGTCTCCTCCATGCGCGACCTGGTCGGCCGGCTGTCCCTGCCGCTGCCGCCGCGGCCCGACGAGCTCAAGAGCGCCTGCGCCGACCTCGCCCGCAGCAGCCAGCCGCACTCCTGGATGGTCTACGCCGAATACGCCGGGAACACCGTCTCCTCGGCCGAGTCCCCGAACTCCACCGTCATCACCGACGAACTGCGCGCCGAGGCCCGCACCCGCCCCAACGGCGCCGTCCAGCGGGTCCGCAAGGGCAAGGAGGTCTACCTGACCTTCGCCATGCCGGCCACCTTCAAACACAACGACCGCACCCAGTCGAGCGGCCTCGTCTTCTACGGCGTCATGCCCCTGGCCACCGAGCAGACCACCGTCCAGGCCATGGTCGTCGCCGCCCGCGACGGCGCCCTCCCGGCCCTCGGCATCGCCGTCATCCCCGCCCTGCTCGCCGCCCGCAGCGTCCTCAAGCCCGTCCGCAGGCTGCGCCACGCCGCGCTCAGCCTCGGCCGCGGCAAGCTGGACACCCGGATCGAGGTCAAGGGCTCCGACGAGCTCGCCGACCTCGCCCGCACCTTCAACGAGACCGCCTCGGCGCTGGAGGGCTCGGTCGAGGAGCTGCGCCAGGCCGAGGCCCGGGCCCGGCGCTTCGCCGCGGACGTCTCCCACGAACTGCGCACCCCGCTCGCCGGCATGCTCGCCGTCACCGAGGTGCTCGACGAGGAGGCCGTCCACCTCGACTCCGACACCGCCGCCGCGCTGCGCCTGATCACCGCCGAGACCGGCAAGCTCGCCGCCCTCGTCGAGGACCTGATGGAGATCTCCCGCTTCGACGCCCGCGCCGCCGAACTCCACGCCGACGAGGTCGACGTCGCCGAATTCGTCCGCAAGACCCTGGAACGCAGGCACTGGCAGGACCGGGTCGCCACCGAACTGCCCGCCGGGCTGCGGGCCCGCCTCGACCCGCGCCGCTTCGACGTGGTCCTCGCCAACCTGGTCGGCAACGCCCTGCGGCACGGCGGCGCCGACGTGCACGTCAGCGCCGCCGAGGAGCAGCGGCCGGACGGCGCCCGGCTCGTGGTGCGGGTGGCCGACAGCGGCCCCGGCATCGACCCCGAGGTGCTCCCGCACATCTTCGACCGCTTCTACAAGGCCGACGCCGCCCGCACCCGCTCCGCGGGCAGCGGCCTCGGCCTCGCCATCACCCTGGAGAACGTCCGGCTGCACGGCGGCGGCGTCCGGGCGGCCAACCGGGACGGCGGCGGCGCCCTGTTCACCGTCGAGATGCCCCTGGAGGCCGCCGTATGACCGCCACGGACCGGCGCCGGCGCCGCCGCCGGGCGAGCGCCGCCCCGGCGACCCTGCTGGCGGGCTTCCTGCTCGCCGGGTGCGCGGACGCCACCGGCATCCCCGGCACCGACGTGTTCGAGGTCGGGGACCCCGCGCGGATCAAGGGCGAGGGCGGCACCATGCTGCTCTACCTCGTCGACCGGGAGGGGCGGCTGACCCCCGTCCTGCGCCCCGGTCCGTTCCCGGCCGATCCCGGCTCCGGCACCGCCCCGGCCTCCAAGGCGCCCCTCTACGACACCCCGGCCGGGTTCGCGCTGAGGGCGCTCCTGCGGGGGCCGACCGGCGCGGAGCTCGCCGCCTCGCTCCACACCGAACTGCCCCTGGCCTTCGCCCCGGTGCGCGACCCCGAGCGCAAGGACGGCCTCCTGACCGTCACGCTGCCCTTCCCGGTGACGGCGCTCAGCGAGGCCGCCCGCGGCCAGATCGTCTGCACCGTCGCGCACGCCGAACCGCTCGACGTGGACGCCCGGGTCGTCCTCGCGGGCCAGAGCAACAGCATCGTGCCCGCGCAGGAGTGCCCGGTCCCCGCCAGCTGACACGCTCTTGTGCGGCGCCGCCCCACCCGACACGGTGGACCCGTGGACGTCTTCGACCCCCGGATCTACGCCGCCGGCATCCCCTACGACACCTACCGGCTGCTGCGCGAGCGGCACCCCGTCACCTGGCAGGAGGAGCCGGAGGTCCTCGGCTGGCCCGCCGGGCCCGGCTTCTGGGCCGTCACCCGGCACGCCGACGTCGTCCGGGTGCTGCGCGACCACACCACGTACTCCTCCTGGCTCGGCGCCACCCAGATCCGCGACCCCGACCCGGCAGACCTGCCCTTCCTGCGCCGCACCATGCTCAACCAGGACCCCCCGGGCCACGGGCGGCTGCGCCGGCTGATCTCCCGCGCCTTCACCCCGGCCCGCGTGGACGCCTTCGCCGGCCGGGTGCGCGAGCGGGCCCGTACGCTCCTCGCCGACGCCCGCGCCAAGGCCGAGGACGGCGCGACCGACCTGGTCGCCGCCGTCACCGACGAGTACGCGCTGCTCAACCTGACCGACCTGCTGGGCGTCCCGGCCGCCGACCGGCGCCTGCTGCTGGAGTGGACCGTACGGGTCATCGGCTACCAGGACCCCGAGGACGCGCCCGCGCCCCCGCTCGGCCCCGACGGCACACCGCTGAACCCGCGCTCCCCGGCGCTGCTGGGCGAGATGTTCTCGTACGCCCGGGAACTGGCCGCCCACAAGCGCAACCACCCCGGCGACGACGTGATGACCGCCCTCGCCGAGGCCGGACTGGACCCGGCCGAGCTGGAGATGTTCTTCTTCCTGCTCACCGTCGCGGGCAACGACACCGTACGCGGCGCCGCCCCGGGCGGTCTGCTCGCGCTGGCCCGGGACCCGGACGCCTACCGGCTGCTCGCCGGGGGCCGGGCGGCGATGCACACGGCCGTGGACGAACTCCTGCGCGTCCACCCGCCGGTGCTGAGCTTCCGCCGTACCGCCGCCGTCGACACCGAACTCGCCGGGCAGCCGGTCCGCGCCGGGGACAAGGTGGTGGTCTTCCACGCCTCCGCCAACCACGACGAGCGCGTCTTCACCGACCCCGGCCGCCTCGACCTGCGCCGCACGCCCAACCCGCACGTCTCCTTCGGCGACGGCCCGCACGTCTGCCTCGGGGCCCACTTCGCCCGGCTCCAGCTGCGCGTGCTCTACGAGGAGTGGCGCTCGGCCATGCCCGCCCCCGAACTCGCGGGACGGCCCAGGCGGTTGGTGTCGAACTTCATCAACGGGATCACGCGGCTGCCGCTACGGGTGTCCGGGCCTGCCGGGTGACGTCCGCCAGCAGGTCGACCACGTCCGGGCCGTAGGCGTCGGAGTTGTTCACCTTCAGCACCACGCAGAAGGAGCCCTTGCCGTAGCGGCGCGCCAACTCCTCGTGGTGGCGCGCCAGATAGCGGGCGCCCGCCTGGTTGCTGATCGCGGTCTGCCCCGAGATCAGGAACACCGGCCGGGTCCCGGGCGCCGTCGTCAGCCGGGCCAGCAGCACGTGGTCCACCTGGCCCTTCTGCCAGCGGTACGCCTCGCCGCCGACCTGGATCGACCCCCGGTCCCGGCCGGCCTCGGTGGTCAGGTCGACACGGACCCCCGGCAGCATCGAGGCCAGGTGGGCGGCCGTCCGCGCGTTGGACGCCGGCCCGCCGACGCAGAACTCGGCGCGCTCGCCGAAGCCCTGGCGGACCCCGTCGTGCGAGACGATCTGCAGGTTCGCCCCGCAGTCCTTGATCAGGGCCGATATCTCCAGCAGCGCGAACGCGTCGTTGCGGTGCACCGACCCCTCCGTGCCGCCCATCTGCCGGTTGACCACGAACAGGCAGTCCGAACCGGTCGGCAGTCCGAAGAACGCCTGCTTGCGGCGGAGCGTACGGCGCCACAGGAAGGTCCGGGCGAACCAGCCGAACCCGCCGCTGATGGCGGTGGCCACCACCCCGAGCACGATGTTGCGCACGTCGTCGTTCATGCGGCGGATGGTAGTCGTCCCCGTGTGCTCCTGACGTGGGGGGTGCGGTGAAGTTACAGTGCGGGACCTGGCTCTGACCGGCCGTCGACTGGGAGGTTCGGGATGCGTCGTCCCGCCGTACGTCCATTAGCGCTCGTCGCCCTCGCGGGAGCGCTCGTCTCCACCGGGGCCGCCGCCCCGCCCACCACCGCCGCCGCGCCGCCCAAGGTGCCCGTCGCCGCCGGGTACGGCGGGGCCGTCGCCAGCGTCGACGCCGACGCCTCGGCCGTGGGCATCGCCGTCCTGCGCTCCGGCGGCAACGCCGTGGACGCGGCCGTCGCCACCGCCGCGGCCCTCGGGGTCACCGAGCCCTACTCGGCGGGCGTCGGCGGGGGCGGCTACCTCGTCTACTACGACGCCAAGTCCCGCCGGGTGCACACCATCGACGGGCGCGAGACCGCCCCGGCCTCGGCCACCGCCACCCTGTTCCAGGAGAACGGCGTCCCCATCCCCTTCGAGGAGGGCCAGACCAGCGGCCGCTCCGTCGGCGTCCCCGGCACCCCCGCCACCTGGACCAGCGCGCTCGACGCCTGGGGCAGCCGGCCGCTGCGCCAACTGCTCAAGCCCGCCGAGGAACTGGCGCGCGACGGGTTCACCGTGGACGCCACCTTCCGGTCCCAGACCGAGCTCAACCAGGCCCGCTTCAAGGACTTCCCGGACACCGCGAAGCTGTTCCTGCCCGGCGGGGCCCTGCCGGTGGTGGGTTCCACCTTCAAGAACCCCGACCTGGCCGCCACGTACGCCGAACTCGGCCGCAAGGGCACCGGCGCGCTCTACCGGGGCCCGATCGCCGAGGACATCGTCCGCGCCGTCCGCACGCCCCCGGTGGACCCGGCCGCTTCGCGCAAGGTCCGCTCCGGGGACCTGACCACCCGCGACCTGCGCGCGTACGAGACCAAGCGGCAGGCCCCGACGCAGGTGAGCTACCGCGGCCTGGACGTCTACAGCATGGCGCCCTCGTCCTCCGGCGGCACCACCGTCGGGGAGGCGCTGAACATCCTGGAGGGCACCGACCTCGGCTCGCTCTCCGAGGCGCAGTACCTGCACCGCTTCATCGAGGCCTCGCGGATCTCCTTCGCCGACCGCGGCCGCTGGGTCGGGGACCCGGCCGCCGTGGACGTGCCGACCCGGCAGCTGCTCTCCCAGCGGTACGCCGACTCGCGCGCCTGCCTCATCTCGCCCGACCGGGCGCTGACCAGCCCGCTGGCCCCCGGAGACCCGCGCCGGCCGCAGCCCTGCGCCACCACCGGCCGGGCCGCCCCGACCACGTACGAGGGGGAGAACACCACCCACCTGACGGTCGCCGACCGCTGGGGCAACGTGGTCTCCTACACCCTGACCATCGAGTCCACCGGCGGCAGCGCGATCACCGTGCCGGGGCGCGGTTTCCTGCTGAACAACGAGCTGACCGACTTCTCCTTCGCGCCGGCCGCCCCCGGGGTCCCGGACCCGAACCTGCCCGGTCCCGGCAAGCGGCCGCGCTCGTCCATGTCCCCGACGATCGTGCTGGACGACGGGCGTCCGGTGCTCGCGGTGGGCTCCCCGGGCGGCGCCACCATCATCACCACCGTGCTCCAGACCCTGATCGGGCACCTGGACCGGGGGCTGCCGCTCGTCGACGCCATCGCGGCGCCGCGCGCCAGCCAGCGCAACCAGACCACCACCGAGCTGGAGCCGGGCCTGTGGAACAGCCCGGTCCGGGCCGAGCTGGAGGCGCTCGGTCAGGGCTTCCGGCAGAACCCGGAGATCGGCGCCGCGACCGGCGTCCAGCGGCTGCCGGACGGCCGCTGGCTGGCCGCGGCGGAGACCAGCCGGCGGGGCGGCGGCTCCGCGATGGTGGTCCGCCCGTACGGCAGGCCGTAGGGCTCAGAGGGCGGTCAGGATCCTCGGGCCGTCGGCGGTGATCGCCACCGTGTGCTCCGCGTGCGCGGCGCGGCTGCCGTCGACGGTGCGCAGGGTCCAGCCGTCCTCGTCGCACCGGTAGTCGTCCGTACCGCCCGCGATCACCATCGGCTCGATCGCGAGGACCATGCCGGGGCGCAGCTTCATGCCGCGCCCCGGCGGGCCCTCGTTGGGCACGCCCGGGTCCTCGTGCATGCTGCGGCCGATGCCGTGGCCGCCGAAGCCGTCCGGAATGCCGTAGCCGGCGGCGCGGCAGAGCGTGCCCACGGCGTGGGCGATGTCCCCGATCCGGTTGCCGGGCACGGCGGCGGCGATGCCGGCCGCGAGGGCCGCCTCCGCGGTCTCGATGAGCCGCAGGTCGGCGGGGCGGGCCCGGCCGACGGTGAAGCTGACGGCCGCGTCACCGACCCAGCCGTTCAGCTTGGCCCCGAAGTCGGCGCTGACGAGGTCGCCGTCGCGCAGCCGGTAGGGGCCCGGGACGCCGTGCACGATCGCGTCGTTGACGGAGACGCAGAGGACGGCGGGGAAGGGCACGGGCGCGAACTGCGGCCGGTACCCGAGGAAGGGCGAGGTCGCGCCGGCCTCGCGGAGCACCGCGTGGGCCGCCTCGTCCAGCTCCTGGAGGGAGGTGCCGACCCGGGCGGCCTCCCGGACCGCCGCCAGGGCGTGGGCCACCACCCGGCCGGGGGCGCGCATCTCGTCGATTGCCTGATCGGTCTTGAGTTTCACCATGCCAATAACTATACCGGTATAACTTTAACGGGATAGTTATTGGGGGTGGGGTAGGGTGGGCACATGGTCCGTACCCCTCTCACCCCCGAAGAGCGCGAGCGCGGCGAGCGGCTCGGCGCGCTGCTGCGCGAGGCGCGTGCCGGCCGCAGCATGGTCGAGGTCGCGGCGAGCGCCGGGCTGTCCGCCGAGACGCTGCGCAAGATCGAGACGGGTCGCGCGCCCACCCCCGCCTTCTTCACCGTCGCCGCCCTCGCGGAGGCGCTCAACCTCTCGCTCGACGACGTGATGCGGCGCTGCGCCTTCGTGCCGGTCTGAGCGGCGCCGGGGAGGCCGGGTCGTGCGGCACCCCCTAGGGTCGGGGGATGACGCTTGAGGAGCTCGGCAAGGCGCGGTACGTCAGTCTCACCACCTTCCGCAAGGACGGCACGCCGGTGGCCACCCCGGTGTGGGCGGTGACGGACGGCGAGGAGCTGTACGTGTGGACGCGCAGCGATTCGTGGAAGGTGAAGCGGATCCGCAACAACGGGCGGGTCACCGTCACCGCGTGCGACGTGCGGGGGCGGGTGGTGGAGGGCGCGCCGGTGCTGGAGGGCACGGCGCGGCTGCTGGACGAGGACGGGCTGGGGCGGGTGCGCCGGCTGCTCTCCCGCAAGTACCGCTGGCAGTTCTGGTTGGTGGACGTACCCGCCGCGGTGTTCCGGCGGGGCGCCCGGCCGCACACCGGGATCGCCGTCAAGCTTTGAGACTCCCGTAGCCCGCCCGTAACACGGATGCGATGCAATGCGGTCATGGAGACCGCGACTTCGCTGGCGATCGCTCAACTCTCTCAGTACCTGAGGGCGTTGACGGGGAGACTGGATCCCGGAGCGGGCTGGTACGGAGAGTTCCTGCGGCGGGACCCGGCCGGGATGCGGGCCTGCCTCGACGGGACGGCGATGCCGCCGTGGGACGTCGTGGAGTCGCTGCTCGGGGACGCGGGCGCGGACGACCGGGAGGCGCGGTACGCGGCCCTGCTGCGGGCGGCCGCCGTCACCGCGTGGGACGCGCGGCCGGGCGGGGCGCAGGAGCTGCGGACCCTGCTCGCGGCGGCGGTCGCCGAGCGGGCGGCGTCCGAGGCCGCCCTGCGGGACCTCACGGCCCGCCTCGCGGCGGCGCCGGGGCCGCCGGAGGCGGAGTCCCTCGGCCGGGAGCTCGCCTGGACCCGGGACGACGCCACCAGGGCCGCTGCCCGCTGCGAAGACCTCACCCACCGCCTCAAGAAAACCCCTTTACCGCCCCCCGTCCCCGCCTCTCCTCCAACCCCGGCCCCCACGGCCCCCGCCGGCCCCGTGCCGGGGCGCGTGGGTTCCGGCCGTCAGGGGCACGTTGGGTCGGAATCCGGGGCGGACGACGCGTGGCCGGAGGTCGAGGTGCCGCCCCCGCCGGTGGGCGACGGGGTCGCGGCGCCGGTGGGGCGGGCCGAGGGGCGGTGGCTACGGGGTGGCCGGCGGGCCGGGGGCGCCCGGTACGCCGGGGCGGCGGCCCCGCAGACCCCGGCGTTCACCCCGCCGCCGGGCGCCGCGCCGCGGCCCCCGCGCGGCGCCCGCTTCGCCCCGCCCGAGGCCACGGCGCCGGAACCCGTCCTCCCCGCCCCGCGCGGCGCCCGCTTCGGCCCCCCGGCGCCCTCGCCCTCCCGTGTCACCCCTGACCCCCGCCCCGCGCCCCCGGCCGAAAGCGGCCCCGAGGCCGGGCGGTTCGCCCCGGACCCCCGGTCCGGCCAGGGCGGCGCACGGGCGGGGACCGGATCCCCGTCCGGGCCTTTCCCCGACCACGGCGTGCCCGTCGGGACGGCCGGGGGTCCCGGGCCGCAGGCCGCGCCGGACCTGGCCGGTTCCGGGGAGTTCACCGCTCACGGTGGCCCGGTCCAGGCGGGTTCCGGGGGCGGGGACCACGGCGTGCCCGCCGGGGCCTCCGGGGCTCAGGCCGCGCCGGGCTGGGCCGGTTCCGGGGAGTTCGCGGCGCACGGTGGGCCGGGCCAGGCGGGTTCCGGGGGCGGGGACCACGGCGTGCCCGCCGGGGCTCAGGCGGCGCCGGGCCAGGCTGGTGCCGGGGCCGCCGGGGCCGCCGGGGCCGCCGGGGCTGCCGGGGCTGCCGGGGCCGCCGGGGTCTTCGGGGCTCAGGCCGCGCCGGGGCGGGGCGGTGCCGGGGGTGTCGGTCGTGGTGGGGTTCGGGGGCTGGTGGCCGGGTTGGTGGGGTTGCGGGCGGAAGGGCGGAGCGGGGAGGCGCACGCGGTGTTGTGCGAGGCCGCCGCCGGGCCCGCCGGGTCGTTGCCCGGGCTCGCCGTCGAGCTGGGGCGGGCCGGGCTCGGGGCCGACTGGGCCACGCTGCTGTGGGAGGCGGCCTCGCTGCCGCCCGAGCGGCTCGCCGCCGCGGCCGCGGCCCTCGGTGACGCCGGCCGGCACGCCGACTGCGACGCGCTCCTGCGCCAGGGCGCCGCCCGCCCCACCGCCGACGTCGCCGACGCCGCCCAGGCCCTCGCCACCGCCGGCCGCACCCGCGAGACCGACACCCTGCTCGGCGCCTTCGTCCGCGTGCGCACCGCGGAGGAGGCCGCCGCGCTGGCCCGCCGCGCCCCGCAGTGGTTCGCCCCGCGCCTGCTGCGCGCCGCCCGCGCGGTCTCCGCCTCCCGCCACCGCGATCTCGCGCACGCCCTCCGCGCGGCCGGAATCGCCACGGCGTAAACCGCCCGTCTCGTGATCGCAAACGATCGCTGGGCGACGTAACGTGATCGACTACTCCAACCGCGCACGGCGCTCTTGCCCCACGGGATGACGAGGCCTACGTTCTACTCCCTACGCACTCCGTCTACGTGCGTAGAACCGGCGTTCCCGTCGCGAGGAGCAGCTCATGGCCCAAGTCGTCCGCGCCGCACTGGTCCAGGCCACCTGGACCGGAGACACCGAGTCGATGATCGCCAAACACGAGGAACACGCCCGCCGGGCCGCCGCCCAGGGCGCGAAGATCATCGGGTTCCAGGAGGTGTTCAACGCCCCCTACTTCTGCCAGGTCCAGGAACCCGAGCACTACCGCTGGGCCGAGCCCGTCCCCGACGGCCCCACCGTCCAGCGCATGCAGGACCTCGCCCGCGAGACCGGCATGGTGATCGTCGTACCGGTCTTCGAGCGGGAGTCCGAGGGCTTCTACTACAACACCGCCGCCGTCATCGACGCCGACGGCAGCTACCTCGGCAAGTACCGCAAGCACCACATCCCGCAGGTCAAGGGCTTCTGGGAGAAGTACTACTTCCGCCCGGGCAACCTCGGCTGGCCCGTCTTCGACACCGCCGTCGGCCGGATCGGCGTCTACATCTGCTACGACCGCCACTTCCCCGAAGGCTGGCGCCAACTGGGCCTCGCCGGAGCGCAGCTGGTCTTCAACCCCTCCGCCACCCACCGCGGCCTCTCCGCGCACCTGTGGCAGCTGGAACAGCCCGCCTCCGCCGTGGCCAACGAGTACTTCGTCGCCGCGATCAACCGGGTCGGCCAGGAGGAGTACGGCGACAACGACTTCTACGGCACCAGCTACTTCGTCGACCCGCGCGGCAAGTTCGTCGGGGAGGTCGCCAGCGACAAGGAGGAGGAACTCCTCGTCCGCGACCTCGACTTCGACCTGATCAGGGAGGTCCGCGAGCAGTGGGCCTTCTACCGCGACCGCCGTCCCGACGCCTACGGAGGACTCGTACAGCCGTGACCAACCCGATCCCCCTGCACAGCCGGCACCGCTCCGTCATGCCCGACTGGCTCGCGCTGTACTACGACCGCCCGCTCGAACTCACCCACGGCGAGGGCCGCCACGTCTGGGACGCCGAGGGCAACCGCTACCTCGACTTCTTCGGCGGCATCCTCACCACGATGACCGCCCACGCCCTCCCCGAGGTCACCAAGGCCGTCGCCGAGCAGGCCGGGCGGCTCATCCACTCCTCCACCCTGTACCTCAACCGCCCGATGATCGAACTGGCCGAGCGGGTCGCCGCCCTCTCCGGCATCCCCGACGCCCGGGTCTTCTTCACCACCTCCGGCACCGAGGCCAACGACACCGCCCTGCTGCTCGCGACGACGTACCGCCGCTCCAACCAGATCCTGGCGATGCGCAACAGCTACCACGGCCGGTCCTTCTCCACCGTCTCGATCACCGGCAACCGCGGCTGGTCCCCGACGAGCCTCTCGCCCCTCCAGACCTACTACGTCCACGGCGCCGTCCGCAGCCGCGGCCCCTTCGCGGAACTCGGTGACGCCGCGTTCACCGCGGCCGCCGTCGCCGACCTCGAAGACGTACTGGGCCAGGCCCGCGGCGGCGTCGCCGCCCTCATCGCCGAGCCGATCCAGGGCGTCGGCGGCTTCACCTCCCCGCCCGACGGCCTCTACGGGGCGTTCCGCGAGGTCCTGGACCGCCACGGCATCCTCTGGATCAGCGACGAGGTGCAGACCGGCTGGGGCCGTACCGGAGAACACTTCTGGGGCTGGCAGGCCCACGCCCAGAACGGCCCGCCGGACATCCTCACCTTCGCCAAGGGCATCGGCAACGGCATGTCCATCGGCGGTGTCGTGGCCCGCGCCGAGGTGATGAACTGCGTCGACTCCAACTCCATCTCCACCTTCGGCGGCTCCCCGGTCACCATGGCCGCAGGCGTCGCCAACCTCGGGTACCTGCTGGAGCACGACCTCCAGGGCAACGCCCGCCGCGTCGGCGGCCTCCTCCTGGAACGACTGCGCGCCATCGCCGCCACCGTGCCCGCCGTACGGGAGGTCCGCGGCCGGGGCCTGATGGCCGGGCTGGAGCTGACCCGGCCCGGCACCGACCAGGCCGACCCGGACGCGGCCGCCGCCGTCCTGGAGGCCGCCCGCGCCGGCGGCCTGCTGCTCGGCAAGGGCGGCGGGTACAACACCAGCGTGCTGCGCATCGCGCCGCCGCTCTCCCTCACCGTCGCCGAGGCGGAAGAGGGCGCCGAGATCCTCGCCGAGGCCCTGCACAGCCTCACCTAGCCACGGGGAGACGCCACATGACCCACCGCACCCTCATCCGCGGCGGCCTCGTCATCACGGCCGCCGACGAGCTCCACGCCGACGTGCTGATCGAGGACGGCCGCGTCGCCGCCCTCGCGGCCCACGGCTCGGCGGCCGCCGAGGCCTGGACCGCCGACCGTACGATCGACGCGAGCGGGAAGTACGTCATCCCCGGCGGGGTCGACGCGCACACCCACATGGAGCTGCCCTTCGGCGGTACCGCCGCCTCCGACACCTTCGAGACCGGCACCCGGGCCGCCGCCTGGGGCGGCACCACCACCATCGTCGACTTCGCGGTGCAGAGCAGGGGCCAGGCCCTGCGCCAGGGACTCGACACCTGGTACGAGAAGGCCGACGGCAACTGCGCCATCGACTACGCCTTCCACATGATCCTCTCGGACGTCAACGAGGGGACCCTGAAGGAGATGGACCACCTGGTGGGGGAGGGGGTCACCTCCTTCAAGCTGTTCATGGCCTATCCGGGCGTCTTCTACAGCGACGACGGGCAGATCCTGCGCGCCATGCAGCGGGCCTCCGGCAACGGCGGCCTGATCATGATGCACGCCGAGAACGGCATCGCGATCGACGTCCTCGTCGAACAGGCCCTGGCCCGCGGCGAGACCGACCCCCGCCACCACGGAGAGGTCCGCAAGGTCCTCCTCGAAGCCGAGGCCACCCACCGGGCCATCCAGCTCGCCCGGGTGGCCGGCTCCCCGCTCTACGTCGTCCACGTCTCGGCGGAGGAGGCCGTCGCCGAGCTCGCCGCCGCCCGCGACAAGGGCCTGCCGGTCTTCGGCGAGACCTGCCCGCAGTACCTGTTCCTGTCCACCGACAACCTCGCCGAGCCCGACTTCCAGGGCGCCAAGTACGTCTGCTCCACCCCGCTGCGCCCGCGCGAGCACCAGGCGGCGCTGTGGCGGGGCCTGCGGACCAACGACCTCCAGGTGGTCTCCACCGACCACTGCCCGTTCTGCTTCAGCGGCCAGAAGGAGCTCGGCCGCGGCGACTTCTCGAAGATCCCCAACGGCCTGCCCGGGGTGGAGAACCGGATGGACCTCCTCCACCAGGCCGTCCTGGACGGGCACATCAGCCGCCGCCGCTGGATCGAGATCGCCTGCGCGAGCCCGGCCCGGATGTTCGGCCTCTACCCCCAGAAGGGCACCATCGCGCCGGGCGCCGACGCCGACATCGTCCTCTACGATCCGCACGCCGAGCAGGTCATCTCCGCCGAGACGCACCACATGAACGTGGACTACTCGGCGTACGAGGGCAAGCGGATCACCGGACGCGTCGACACGGTCCTCTCGCGCGGCGAAGTCGTCATCGACCGGCGCGAGTACACCGGCCGGGCCGGGCACGGCGTCTTCGTCCCCCGCTCCACCTGCCAGTACCTGTAAGGGCCCAGCAGCAAGTAGCAAGGAGCCGCCATGGACTTCGGCCTCGTCCTGCAAACCGACCCGCCCGCCTCCGGCGTCGTCAGCCTCATGAAGCGCGCGGAGCGCAACGGGTTCCGCTACGGCTGGACCTTCGACTCGGCCGTGCTGTGGCAGGAGCCGTTCGTCATCTACAGCCAGATCCTCGCCCACACGCAGAAACTGCGCGTCGGCCCGATGGTCACCAACCCGGGCACCCGCACCTGGGAGGTCACCGCCTCCACCTTCGCCACCCTCAACGACATGTACGGCAACCGCACGGTGTGCGGGATCGGCCGCGGCGACTCGGCGATGCGGGTCGCCGGGCGCAAGCCCAACACCCTGGCCCGTCTCGGCGAGGCCATCGACGTCATCCGCGACCTCGCCGAGGGCCGCGAGGCCCTCGTCGACGGCAATCCGTTGCGGCTGCCCTGGGTCAAGGACGGCGAGCTGCCCGTCTGGATGGCCGCGTACGGCCCCAAGGCCCTCGCCCTGGCCGGGGAGAAGGCCGACGGGTTCATCCTCCAGCTCGCCGACCCCTTCCTCACCGAGTGGATGGTCAAGTCGGTCCGGGACGCCGCCGCGGCGGCCGGCCGCGACCCGGCCGCGATCACCATCTGCGTCGCGGCCCCCGCGTACGTCAGCGAGGACCTGGACCACGCCCGCGAACAGTGCCGCTGGTTCGGCGGGATGGTCGGCAACCACGTCGCCGACCTCGTCTCCCGCTACGGCGAGCACTCCGGCATGGTCCCCGAGGAACTCACCGAGTACGTCAAGGCCCGCCAGGGCTACGACTACAGCCACCACGGCCGCACCGGAAACCCCTCCGCCGACTTCGTCCCCGACGAGATCGTCGACCGCTTCTGCCTCCTGGGCCCGGCCGAAGCCCACATCGAAAAACTCCGCGCCCTGCGCGACCTCGGCGTCGACCAGTTCGCGGTGTACGACATGCACGACGCGAAGGAGGCCACGATCGACGCCTACGGGCAGTACGTGATCCCGGCGCTCAGAGCCTGATCCTGCTCCCCACCCGACCCGAAGGGGTGTGCTCATGGCGGACCGCACGGCCGGCGAGACCCGGGACCGAGTGGAGCTCGCACCCGGCGAAGTCCCCTCGGACGACCGCTTCGCCAACGACGACCTGCTCCCCGTACCGGTCGGGGCCAGGCGCTGGACGACGTACAACTTCGCGGCCCTGTGGGTCGGCATGGCGCACAACATCCCCTCCTGGCTGCTCGCCTCCGGGCTGGTGGCGCTGGGGATGGACTGGAAGCAGGCGGTCTTCACCATCGCCCTCGCCAACGTCATCGTGCTGGCACCGATGCTGCTCACCGGGCACGCGGGCCCCAAGTACGGGATCCCGTTCCCGGTGCTGGCCCGGGCCTCGTTCGGGGTGCGCGGGGCCAATCTGGCCGCGCTGATCCGGGCCGGTGTGGCCTGCGCCTGGTTCGGGATCCAGACCTGGATCGGCGGGTCGGGGATCTACGTCCTGCTCGGCGAGATCTTCGGCGGCTGGGGCGACGCGGGGCAGATCGCCGGTCAGCCCTGGCCGCTGTGGCTGTGCTTCCTCCTCTTCTGGATCCTCGAACTCGCCATCATCTACCGGGGGATGGAGACCCTGCGGCGCTTCGAGAACTGGGCCGCGCCGTTCGTCATCGTCGGCGC
The DNA here is from genome assembly GCF_014650555.1 of Streptomyces goshikiensis. Lineage (GTDB taxonomy): Bacteria > Actinomycetota > Actinomycetes > Streptomycetales > Streptomycetaceae > Streptomyces > Streptomyces goshikiensis. Next base: position 527,356 of record NZ_BMVE01000002.1, read on the forward strand.
GCTCGCGCTCTTCGTGTGGATCGGGCTGAAGGCGGGCGGCTTCGGCGAGCTGCTCAGCCAGCCGTCCGAACTCGGCTGGGGAGCGGAGTTCTGGCCGGTCTTCTTCCCGTCGCTGATGGGGATGATCGCCTTCTGGTCCACCCTCTCGCTCAACATCCCGGACTTCACCCGCTTCGGCGCCGGCCAGCGCTCCCAGATCCTCGGGCAGACGCTGGGCCTGCCGACCACGATGACCCTGTTCGCGCTGCTGTCGGTGTTCGTCACCTCCGGCTCGCAGGCGGTGTACGGCACGCCGATCTGGGACCCGGTGGAGCTGGTCGCCAAGGCGGACAGCGTCTTCGGGCTGCTCTACGCCCTGGTGACGGTGCTGGTCGCGACCCTCTCGGTGAACATCGCGGCGAACGTCGTCTCCCCCGCGTACGACCTGGCCAACCTGGCGCCACGCCTGATCAACTTCCGCACCGGGGCGATGATCACGGGCGTGGTCGGCGTGCTGATCATGCCGTGGAAGCTGACCTCCACCCCCGAGCTGTACATCTTCACCTGGCTCGGCCTGGTCGGCGGGCTGCTCGGCACCGTCGCCGGGATCCTCATCGCCGACTACTGGATCGTGCGGCGCACCCGGCTGTCGCTGCCCGACCTCTACCGGGCGGGCGGGCCGTACTGGTACCGGGGCGGCTGGAACCCGAAGGCGCTGGCGGCCTTCCTCGTCGGCGGGGTGCTGGCCACCGGGGGCTCCCACTCGGCGCCCGGCCAGGGACCCTTCCCGCAGGACGGGCTGATCCCCTTCCTGCGGCCGCTCGCGGACTACGGCTGGGCGGTCGGTCTGGGCTCGTCCCTGCTGCTGTACACGGTCCTCATGCGCGGGGAGCGGCGGGCCGGGCGGTGAGGCGTTCACCGGCGGGCCATCCCGTGTCCGGCGGTCCGTCGGGCATCGGCGGTGGGGTTTGTCGGACGGGCGTGCTTTGCTGGGGGCATGATCGATGAATTTCTGGCCCGTGACCTGTCCGCCGTGGAAGAAGCCGTGCGCAAGGCGGCCGCGGTCGAGATCATGCCGAGATTCCGCCAGCTCGCCGACCACGAGGTGGACGAGAAGAGCGGCCCGCACGACCTGGTGACCGTCGCCGACCGCAAGGCCGAGGAGCACCTCACCGCCGCGCTCACCCGGCTGCTGCCCGGCTCGGCGGTGGTCGGCGAGGAAGCCGTGCACGCGGACCCCGCCGTGTACGGGGCGCTGCGCGCCGACGCCCCGGTGTGGATCGTCGACCCGGTCGACGGCACCCGCCAGTTCGTGAACGGGGACCCCGCCTTCTGCACCCTGGTCGCCCTGGCCGTGCGCGGCGAGATCCTCGCCTCCTGGACCTTCGCCCCCGCGCTGGAGGAGCTGGCGACCGCCGTGCGCGGGCAGGGCGCCTACGTCAACGGCGAGCGGATACGCAGCGGTTCGCCGGAGCCGGGCGCCGCGCTGCGGGTGGCGATCGCCCACCCCCTCTACACCAGCGAGGCGGACAAGCGGACCCTGTCCCGCCTGGACGTCCCCGGGGTCGCGCCCCGCCCCTGCGGCTCGGCCGGCCTGGAGTACCTGAAGGTGGCGCGCGGCGAGATGGACGGCCTCGCCTTCACCTGGCCCTCGGCGTGGGACCACGCGGCCGGACTGCTCCTGGTCGGCGAGGCGGGCGGCGCGCAGAGCACCGTCGGCGGAGTGCCGTTCCGCGTGGACCGGGACAACGAGCTGCCGTTCGCGGTGGGCCGGGACGAGGCGACGGCGGTGCGGATCCGCGAACTGCTGCGCGGCGCGTAACCGGCCGCGGGTCCCGGGCCCCGGGCCCATATCCTGGACACGATGCCGCTGCCGGACGAAGGAGTCGCAAAGGTGCCGTCGATTCTCGATGCGGTCGTGGTGGGGGCGGGGCCCAACGGGCTGACGGCCGCGGTCGAACTGGCCCGGCGGGGCTTCTCGGTGGCCGTGTTCGAGGCGGCCGACACCGTCGGCGGCGGAGCCCGGACCGAGGAACTCACCCTCCCCGGCTTCCGGCACGACCCCTGCTCCGCCGTGCACCCGCTGGGCGCCGGCTCCCCGGTCTTCGCCACCATGCCGCTGGGGCGGTACGGGCTGGAGTGGCTGCACGCGCCGCTGCCCATGGCCCACCCCTTCGACGACGGCACCGCCGCCGTGCTCTCCCGTTCCGTCGCCGAGACGGCCGCCTCGTTCGGGCCGCGCGACGCGGGCGCCTACCGGCGGCTGGTGGCCCCGTACCTCGGCAAGTGGGACACCCTGGCCCGGGATTTCATGTCGCTGCCGTCCACCGCGCTGCCCCGGGACCCCGTCACGCTCGCCCGCTTCGGGCTCACCGGGCTGCCGCCCTCCACCTGGCTGCTGCGCCGCTTCCACGAGGACCGGGCGCGGTCGCTGTTCGCCGGGCTCGTCGCGCACGTCATCGCCCCGCTCGGCGGCATCGCCACCGGCGCGGTCGGCCTGGTGTTCGCGCTCGCCGCGCACGCGAACGGCTGGCCGATGCCGCGCGGCGGCTCCCAGTCCATCTCGGACGCGCTCACCGGCTACCTGCGCGACCTCGGCGGGAGCGTCCACACCGGCTTCGAGGTCAAACGCCTCGACGAGCTCCCGCCGGCCCGGGCGTACGTCTTCGACACCTCGCCGACCGCGCTGGCCCGGATCGCCCGGCTGGGGCGCGCCTACGACGGATACCGGTACGGGGCCGGAGTGTTCAAGATCGACTACGCCCTGTCGGGCCCCGTCCCGTGGACCGCCGAGGCACCGCGCCGGGCCGGCACCGTCCAGATCGGCCCGCGCTCCGCCGACATCGACGCCGCCCTGCAACTGGCCTCCGGCGGGCGGGCCCCCCGCAACCCCTTCCTGATCACCGCGCAGCCCAGCCTGGTCGACCCCGGCCGGGCGCCCGAGGGCAAGCACGTGTTCTGGGCGTACGGGCACGTCCCGGCCGGCTGGGACGGCGACCTCACCGACGCCGTCGAGCGGCAGCTGGAACGCTTCGCCCCCGGCTTCCGCGACCTGGTGCTCGCCCGCGCCACGGCCGGACCCCCGCAGCTGGCCGCCCGCAACCCCAACTACATCGGCGGGGACATCGCCTGCGGCGCCGCCTCGGGCCTCCAGCTGCTGCTGAGGCCCAAGCTCAGCCTGTTCCCGTACGCGACGGCCCACCCGGCGGTGTTCCTCTGCTCCTCGGCCACCCCGCCCGGCCCGGGCGTGCACGGCATGTCGGGCCACAACGCCGCGAAGGCCGTGTGGCGGCACCTGCGCGAGCGCTAGGGCCCGTCCGCGCACCCCGGACGGGCGGTGCGTGCGCCCGGCATCGGGGAGACGATGGGGAGAGGGGCAACGGAAGGCGGTCACCATGCTGGGAGCGAGCAAGGCGTTCGGCAGCTACTCGGTGGACAGCATCGGGGCGGCGAAGGAGTTCTACGGGCAGACGCTCGGGCTGGACGTCGCCGTGGACGAGACGATGGGCATCCTGGCGGTGCACCTCGCCGGGGGCCATGACGTGATGCTCTATCCCAAGGACGACCACCGGCCCGCGGAATTCACCGTCCTGAACTTCACCGTCGACGACATCGACGAGGCCGTCGACGCCCTCGCCGCGCGCGGCGTGTCGTTCGAGGTCTACGACGGCTTCGACCAGGACGCCAAGGGCATCGCCCGCGACGCCCGGACCGGCCCGTCCATCGCCTGGTTCAAGGACCCGGCGGGCAACATCCTGTCCGTGCTCCACGAAGGCCCGGCGTAGCGGCGGGCCCGCGCGGCCAGCGGGGCCCGCGGCGGCCGGAGCGGCCCGCGGGGCGCCCTACGGGTTCACGCGCTCCGCGAAGGCCCCGGCCGCCGCCTCGTCGAAGAGGACGAAGCGGACCTCCTCCACGGCCGTGGCCGCCGCCCGTACCGTCTCGACCGCGATCCGCGCCGTCGTCCATCGGCCAGCCGTAGACGCCCGTGGAGATCGCCGGGAAGGCCACCGTACGGGCGCCCAGCTCGTCCGCCACCCGCAGCGACTCGCGGTAGCAGGAGGCGAGGAGCGCCGAGCGGTCCTCCTCGCGGGACCAGACGGGACCCACCGTGTGGATGACCCACCGGGCCGGGAGCAGGCCCGCCGTGGTGGCGACCGCCCGGCCCGTCGGCAGGCCCTTGCCGTAGTGGGAGGCGCGCAGCGCCCGGCAGGCCTGAAGGATCTCCGGCCCGCCGCGCCGGTGGATGGCACCGTCCACACCGCCGCCCCCGAGCAGGGAGGAGTTCGCCGCGTTGACGACCGCGTCGGCCTCCTCGCCGGTGATGTCGCCCAGGACGAGTGCGATGCGGGTCATCGGGGGGTTCCCTTCGGGAGCGGCCGGGCGGAGCGTGGGCGTCGCCCACGCTACTGCGCCCACACCGCCGCCCCAAGGGCCGCCGCCGGACGCAGCGCCGTGCGCGGACGCCTCGGTTAGGGTGAATCGGAAGGAAGTCGGGCCCCCCGGGGTGAGGTCGGTGCATTGGACACTTACCAGTCGACGAGCGAGGTGCCGGACCAGCCGGAGGCGGCTGTCGGGTACGCGGGCGTGCTCCGCGAGCTGCTCCCGATCGCCCTGTGGCGGGAGGACGCCGACGGCCGCGTCGTCGAGTGGTCGCTGGCCGCCCAGGACCTCCTCGGGTACCGCCCCGAGGACATCATCGGCCGCCTCGGCGCCGCCGTACTCGTCCCCGACCCCAACCGCGAGCTCGCCGGGGAACTGACCCGGCGCGTCCAGGCGGGGGAGACCGTCGTCGGCACCCTGCCGGTCCGCCACCGCGACGGGCACCGGGTGGCGATGGAGATGTGGATCGTCCCCGCCGTCGACCCCCGGGGGCGCAGGGGAGCCATGCTCATCGCCGTGGAGACCTCCGAGGTCCTCCACATGCGCGACTCCCTCGCCGCCCTCCAGAGCCTGTTCACCCAGTCGCCCATCGGCCTCGCCACCCTCGGCCCGGACCTGCGCTTCCTGCGGGTCAACGACGCGCTCGCCCGGATGAACGGCGTCTCCGCCGCCGGCCACCTCGGCAAACGCCTCACCGAGGTGGTGCCCGGCGTCAACGCCGACGCGCTGGAGGCCACGATGCGCCAGGTCCTGGACCGGGGCACCGCCGTCGTCGACGTCCGGCGCACCGGCCGCACCCCCGCCGACCCCGACCACGACCGGACCTGGTCCTGTTCGTACGCCCCGCTGCTCGACGGCGCCGGGCGCAGGCTCGGCCTGATCGCCTCCCTCATCGACATCACCGAGGGCCAGCGGGCGCAGGCCGAGGCCGACCGGGCCCAGCGCCGCTTCGCGCTGCTGGCCGAGGCGGGCACCCGGATCGGGACCACCCTGGACCTGCGCCAGACCGCCGAGGAGATCGTGCACGTACTGGTGCCGCAGCTCGCGGACTCGGCCGACGTCCAGCTGCTGGAGGCGGTGCTCGATCCCGACGACAGCGCCGGGGCCGCCGCGGGCTCCGGCCGGGGCGTGCTGCGCCGGCTCGCCGCGGTGTTCCCCGACCCGTACGCGCCCACCGCGAGGCTGGTGCCCGGGCAGACCTTCCAGATCCCGCTGGGCACCGTCTACGAGCGGGTCATCGCCGACGGGCACCCCATGAACCTGTACGCCGCCGACATCCCGGCGCTGATCACCGACCCGCGGGCCGAGGCGCTGCGCGGCTACCTCGCCACCCTCGGATCGGCCCGGATGGTGCCGCTCGTGGCGCGCGGCCGGGTGCTCGGCGCGGTCGCCGTGACCCGGCTGCGCGAGCGGGAGCCCTTCGACGGGCAGGACTGCGTCCTCATCGACGAGCTGGTGGCCCGCGCCGCCCTCAACATCGACAACGCCCGCCTCTACACCACCCAGCGGGCGGCGGCCCTCACCCTCCGGCGCAGCCTCACCAACAACGCCCTGCCGCAAGTCACCGGGCTCGAACTGACCGGCCGCTACCTGCCCGCCAGCGACCACGACGTCGGTGGCGACTGGTTCGACGTGATCCGGCTGCCCAGCGGCCGGACCGGCCTGGTCATCGGCGACGTCATGGGCCACGGCGTGCACGCGGCGGCCGTCATGGGCCAGCTCCGCACGGCGGTACGGACCCTCGCCCGGCTGGACGTGCCGCCCGCGCGGATGCTGAGCTCCCTCGACGCCGTGGTCGCGGACCTCGGCGAGGACGAGATGGCCACCTGCGTGTACGCCGTCCACGACCCGGAGTCCGGCGGCTGCGTGATCGCCCGGGCCGGGCATCCGCCGCCCGCCGTGGTCACGGCCGACGGGGAGGTCACCTACCTCGACGGCCCGCCGGGGACCCCGCTCGGCACGGGCGGCCACGACTTCCGCACCGAGGAGGTGCGGCTGCCGCCCGGAAGCCTGCTCGTCCTCTACACCGACGGGCTGATCGAGGCCCGCCACCGGGACCTCGACGAGGGCATGGAGCAGCTCGCGGCGGCCCTGGCGGAGGCCGGACAGCCCCTGGAGGCCCTGTGTGACGGGATCCTGGAGCGGCTGCTGCCGGGCGCCCCGCAGGACGACGTGGCCGTGCTGCTGGCCCGTCCGGTGGCCCCGGCGCCGACGGCCGACCCGTGAGCCGCGCCGCCGACCCGTGAGCCCCGTCCGCTGCCGACCCGTGAGCCGCGCCGCCGCCCCGCCCGTCGCCGCCCCGTGAGCCCGCCGCCCGGCCGGGCGTACGGGCCGCCGGTCACCAGGCCAGGTCCTCCAGCGCGTCCAGGTCCAGCGCCGTCGACGCGGGGTCCGCGCCACCGGTCAGCGGGACCTCGGCCCAGATGACCTTGCCGCGCTCCGTGTACCGGGTGCCCCACCGGTCCGCGTACTGCGCGACGAGGAACAGCCCGCGCCCGCCCTCGTCGGTGGTGGCCGCGTACCGCAGGTGCGGGGAGGTGCTGCTGCCGTCGGAGACCTCGCAGATCAGGCTGCGGTCGCGCAGCAGGCGCACCCGCACCGGCTGGTTCCCGTACCGGATCGCGTTGGTGACGAGCTCGCTGAGGATGAGCTCGGTGGTGAAGGCGATCTCCTCCAGCCCCCACGCGACGAGCTGCGCCGAGCCCGCGTTGCGCACCCGCGAGACCGCCGAGGGATCGCCCGGTACCTCCCACTCCGCGATCCGGTCGGGCTCCAGCCGCCGGGTGTCGGCCACCAGCAGGGCGATGTCGTCGCTCGGCGCCGGGAACAGCAGCGCGGCCAGGACGTCCGCGCACGCCTGCTCGGGGCTGCGGCCGGGCTGTGCCAGGGCCTCCCGCAGCAGCGCCTGACCGGTGTCGAAGTCCCGGTCGCGGTCCTCCAGCAGGCCGTCCGTGAACAGCGCGAGCCGGCTCCCCTCCGCCAGCCACAGCTCGGCCGTCTCGAACGGCATGCCGCCCACCCCCAGCGGCAGCCCGGCGGGCAGCTCCGGGAAGTCGACCCGCCCGTCGGGGTGGACCACGGCGGGCCCCGGATGCCCGGCGCTGGCCAGTGTGCAGCGCCCGGAGACCGGGTCGTAGACCGCGTACAGGCAGGTGGCGCCGGTGACACCGCGCTCCCCGCCGCCCTCCTGCCCGCCGGAGCCGGTCTCGATCTGGTCGATCCGGTCGATCAGCTCGTCCAGGTGGCCCAGCAGCTCGTCCGGCGGCAGGTCCAGCGTGGAGAAGTTGTGCACCGCCGTGCGCAGCCGGCCCATCGTGGCCGCCGCGTGCACCCCGTGGCCCACGACGTCCCCGACGACCAGCGCCACCCGGGCTCCCGGCAGCGGGATCACGTCGAACCAGTCCCCGCCCACCCCGGCCTTCGCCGGCAGGTACCGGAACGCCACGTCCACGGCGCTCAGGTCGGGCAGCACCCGCGGCAGCAGGCTCCGCTGGAGCGCGACGGCCGTGGCGTGCTCGCGCGTGTAGCGCCGGGCGTTGTCGATGGAGACGGCGGCGCGGGCCCCCAGCTCCTCGGCGAAGGACAGGTCCTCCTCGTCGAAGGCCTCCGGCGTGTCGGCCCGCCAGAAGTTCGCCATCCCGAGGACCACCCCGCGCGCCTGGAGCGGTACGGAGATCAGCGAGTGCAGCCCGTACTCCAGGGCGATCCGGGTGCCCTCGTGGTCCTGGGCCCGCCAGCCGAAGGCCCCGTTCAGATCGGCCGCGAGCACCGCCCGCCCGGCGTCCAGCGCCGCCGCCATCGGCGCGGTCGGCACCACGAACCGGATGACGTCGCCGACCGGCTGGAGCGGCTGGTCGGTGCGGATCCCGCTCATCGCGGCCCGGCGCATCTGCGTGTACGCGCCGCCCGCGGCCGAGGGTTCCTCGCCGTGCAGCACCGGCTCCAGCAGCTCCACGGTCACGAAGTCCGCGAACCGCGGCACCGCCACCTCCGACAGCTCCTCGGCGGTGCGCACCACGTCCAGGGTCGTCCCGATGCTCACCCCGGCCTCGTACAGCAGCTGGAGGCGGCCCCGGGCCACCTCGGCGCGGCCGGAGAGCGAGGCGAGCTCGGTGGTGTCGCGCAGGGTCATCACGGTGCCCGGGGGCATGCCCGCGTACGGCTTGGTGGGGCGTACGTTCACGGCGAGCAGCCGGTCACCCGCCAGGTGCACCTCGTCCGTCGCGACCCGCCCGGACTCCAGCAGCGAGGTCGTGCGCGGGTCGAGACCCAGGTCGCCCACGCCGCGTCCCTCGGCGTCGGGCGGCAGGGCCAGCAGCCGCCGCGCCTCGTCGTTGGCCAGGATGAGCCGGTGGTCGGAGTCGATGATGAGCACGCCCTCGCGCACGGCGTGCAGGACCGCCTCGTGGTGCTCGTTCCTCCGGGTCATCTCGGCCTCGCCCAGACCCCGGGTCTGGCGCCGCAGCCGCCGGCTGACGAGCGCGGCGCCCCCGGTGCCGAGCACCAGCGCGCCGGCGGCGGCCCCGAGCAGCAGCGGGAGCTGCTTGCCGACCACGGTGGAGACGTTCTCGATCTCGATGCCCGTGCCGACCAGGCCGACGACGGCGCCGCTCGCGTCCCGTACGGGGGCCACGGCGCGGACCGCGTCGCTCGGCGTGCCCTTGAAGACCTCGGTGAAGGTCTGCCCGCGCACGGCCCGGGACAGGTCGCCGGTGGCGCGCCGGCCGATCAGCCGGGGCCGGGCGTCGGTGTAGCGGATCCCGTCGGTGTTCATGACGGAGACGAAGTCCACGCCGGAGGCCCGGCGGGCGGACTCGGCGAGCGGCTGGAGCACGGTGGTGGGATTCGGAGCCTTCAGCGCCTGGGGGAGACCGGGCGCGTGCGCGAAGGCCTCGGCGGCGGCGAGCGAGCGGTCGCGGGCGTCGCGCTCGCTGTCGTACCGCGCCTGGTAGACCAGGGCCAGGGTGGCCGCGGTGATCAGCAGGACCACGATGACGGCCTGGAGGACGAACACCTGACCGGCGACGCTGCGCAGCGCGCGTGACAAGCGCGCGGGCAGGCCCGCCCGGTGCCCGGCCGACTGCGGGGGCGGTGTCACCGGTGATCCCCTGGGTCGGCCAAAACGTCCTGTCATGAGCCATTTCTAACACTGTCGGGGAAGTGAGGGGATGGCGTGCCGATCAGGCAGGGTTCGCCCTGGTGGCAGGCGCCGGTGTGGCGGTGGCCGCCGCGCGGTAGGCGCGCGGGCCGAGGCCGACGTACGCGGTGAAATGCTGGCGGAAGGTTACCTCGCTCGCGAACCCGGCCCGGCGGGCCACCTCCGGGACCGGGTGGTCGGTGCGCTCCAGGAGCCGGCGGGCCGCGTCGAGCCGGTGGTTCAGCAGCCACCGGTGCGGGGTGGTGCCGGTGGCCGCCGCGAAGTGCCGGGCGAAGCTGCGCGGGGACATCCCGGCCCAGCCGGCCAGGGTGGCCACGTCCAGCGGCTCGTGCAGCCGCAGCAGCGCCCGCTCCCGGACCGCGGCCAGCGCCTCCGCGGTCCGGTCGGCCGCCGGGGTGGGCCGGTCCAGGTACTGGGCGTGGTCGCCGGTGCGGAAGGGGCCCGTCACCATCGAGCGGGCGATCGCGGCGGCGGCCTCCGCCCCGTGGGCCTCGCGGACCAGGTGCAGGCAGAGGTCGATCCCGGACGCCACCCCGGCGGAGGTCCACAGCCCGTCGTCCGCCACGTACAGCGGGGCGTCCTCCACCAGCACCCCCGGGTGGCGGGCGGCCAGCAGCGGGGCCAGCGACCAGTGCGTCACCGCCCGGCGGCCCTCCAGCAGCCCGGCCTCGGCCAGGATGAACGCGCCCGCGCACAGCGCGGCCACCGGGACGCCCCGGGCGTGCGCCTCCCGCAGCGCGGCGAGGACCGGCTCCGGCGTCGGCGCCGAGGGCTCGGCCAGCGCCGGTACGACGACCAGATCGGCCCCGGCGAGCCAGTCGAGCCCCCGGTCCGGTGCCAGGGTCAGCCCGCCGGGCAGCTCGATGGGCCCGGAGTCCAGGGCGCATCGGCGCAGCTCGAAGGGCGGGACCCCGAGCCCGCGGCGGTCGGATCCCCACACCTCGGTGATGACGGCCAGGTCGAAGCTGCGGATCCCGGGCTGGACGACGACGGCGACGCGGTGCATGAGCCCAGTGTGCGCGCTCCGCGGGCGATCCTGCCAGCCTGGCAGGATCTCATCGATCCGGGTCCGTTCGGCCGCTGTCGCGGGCACCCTCCCGCCGGACAGCATGGAGCCATGAACGACACCGAGTTCCACCTCGCCGACAACGCCGCCCTGCTGGTCATCGACGTCCAGAAGGGCTTCGACGACGCCCCGTTCTGGGGGCCCCGCAACACCCCCGCCGCCGAGGCCAACATCGCCGCCCTGATGGACGCGTGGGAGGCGACGGGCCGCCCGCTGGTCCTCGTACGGCACACCTCCGTGAACCCCGGCTCCGTACTGGCGGCCGGCCACCCCGGCCACGCCTTCAAGGACTTCGTCGAGGAGCGGGGCGGGCGGGCGGCCCTGCGGATCGACAAGACCGTGAACTCCTCCTTCTACGGGACGCCCGACCTTGCCGAGTGGCTCACCGCCCAGGGCGTGGGCCAGCTGGTGGTGGCCGGGATCCAGACCAACATGTGCGTCGAGACCACCGCCCGGATGGCCGGGAACCTGGGCTACGACGTCCTCGTCCCGCTCGACGCCACGCACACCTTCGACCTGAGCGCCGGCCCCCAGGGCCCGGCCCTCACCGCGGAGCAGCTGGCCACCGCCACGGCCGTCAACCTCCAGGGCGGCGGCTTCGCCCGCGTCACCACCACGCAGGCCCTGCTGGCCGCCGCTCCCGCCCCCGCCACCGCCTGACCCCCTCCGGGCGCTCCCGGCCGGCCGCTAGACTTGATGTCGGAAAACCGCCAGCCTCCACGCCGGCCGGCCGGGATCCTGGAGCCATGTACACCGACACCGACCGTTGCGTACGGGCCGTGCGGTCGAAGGACGCCCGCTTCGACGGCTGGTTCTTCACCGCCGTGCGGACCACCGGGATCTACTGCCGGCCCAGCTGCCCCGCGGTGCCGCCCAAGGTCGAGAACATGACCTTCCTCCCCAGCGCCGCCGCCTGCCAGCAGGCCGGGTTCCGCGCCTGCAAGCGGTGCCGGCCCGACACCTCCCCGGGATCCCCCGAGTGGAACGCCCGGGCCGACGCCGTCGCCCGCGCCATGCGGCTCATCCAGGACGGCGTCGTGGACCGCGAGGGCGTCCCCGGCCTCGCGGCCCGCCTCGGCTACTCCACCCGCCAGGTGGAACGGCAGCTGGGCGCCGAGCTCGGGGCCGGGCCCCTCGCCCTGGCCCGGGCGCAGCGCGCGCAGACCGCCCGGTTGCTCATCGAGACCTCCGCCCTCCCCATGGGCGACATCGCCTTCGCCGCCGGGTTCTCCTCCATCCGCACCTTCAACGACACCGTCCGCGAGGTGTTCGCCCTGGCGCCCGGCGAGCTGCGCCGGCGCGCCGAGAAGGCGCACCGGCACCAGCAGCCCCAGGTGCCGGGGACCATCGCGCTGCGGCTGCCCTACCGGGCCCCGCTCAACCCCGACAACCTCTTCGGGCACCTCGCCGCGACCGCCGTCCCCGGCGTCGAGGAGTGGCGGGCCGGGGCGTACCGCCGGACCCTGCGGCTCCCGTACGGCACCGGCGTCGTCGCGCTCACCCCGCGGCCCGACCACATCGGCTGCCAGCTGGCCCTGACCGACCTGCGCGACCTGACGATCGCCATCAGCCGCTGCCGCTGGATGCTCGACCTCGACGCCGACCCGGAGGCCGTGGACGACCAGCTGCGCTCCGACCCGCTGCTCGCCCCGCTCGTCGACAAGGCCCCCGGCCGCCGGGTTCCCCGTACGGTCGACGCGGCGGAGTTCGCCGTGCGCGCCGTCCTCGGCCAGCAGGTGTCCACCGCCGCCGCGCGGACCCACGCCGCCCGGCTGGTCACCGCGTACGGAGAGCCGGTGACCGACCCCGACCCCGAGGGCGGGCTGACCCACCTGTTCCCCTCGCCGCAGGCGCTCGCCGAGCTGGACCCGCAGTCCCTGGCCCTGCCGCGCAGCCGCCGCACCACGCTCACCACGCTGGTCTCGGCGCTCGCCGACGGATCGCTGCCGCTGGGCATCGACAGCGACTGGGAGGACGCCCGCGCCCGGCTGAACGCCCTGCCCGGGTTCGGGCCGTGGACCACCGAGGTCATCGCGATGCGCGCCCTCGGCGACCCGGACGCGTTCCTCGCGTCCGACCTGGGCGTCCGCAAGGCCGCGAAGGAGCTCGGACTGCCCTCCACCCCGGCCGCGCTGACGGCCCGGGCGGCGCACTGGCGGCCCTGGCGCGCGTACGCCGTGCAGTACCTGTGGGCCACCGACGGCCACCCCATCAACCGCCTGCCCGTCTGAGGAGTACGACCCGTCATGAACAGCAAGCAGCACACCGTCGTCGACAGCCCCTACGGCCCGCTCACCCTGGTCGCCTCGGACGGCGTCCTCAGCGGCCTCTACATGACCGGCCAGCGCCACCGTCCCGCCGAGGAGTCCTTCGGCGAGCGCGTCCCGGCCGGCGAGGAGCCGTTCCCGGCCGTGGTGGCGCAGCTGACCGCGTACTTCGCCGGCGAGCTCACCGAGTTCACCGTCCCCGTCCGGCTGGAGGGCACGGAGTTCCAGCGCAGCGTGTGGGAGCAGCTGGTGCGCATCCCGTACGGCCAGACCTGGTCGTACGGGGAACTCGCCGCCCGGCTCGGCAAGCCGAACGCCTCGCGCGCGGTGGGCCTGGCCAACGGGAAGAACCCGGTCGGCATCATCGTCCCCTGCCACCGCGTGATCGGAGCCTCGGGCGGCATGACCGGCTACGGCGGCGGGATCGACCGCAAGGTCCGGCTGCTGGACTTCGAGGCCGGGAGCCGCGCGTAACGGAAGCCGGCCCGGCCCGGGCCCGGCCTGGATCCGGCCTCAGACCACCATCAGCGGGACCAGCAGGGCGAACGCCGCGCCGGCCTCCACCGCGTACCCGTAGAGCGAGGGGTGCTGGACCGGCGCGGCGAGCAGGACCAGGCTCTGCTGGGCGCCGGCGGCCGTCACCCACTCCTCGTCGGCGCCGAGGTTGCCCTCGTACCAGCCCTCGCAGGAGCCGGGGCCGGTGACGGCCAGGAAGTCGTCCTCGCGGCGGTAGAGGGCCCGCCAGCCGGGCGCCGGGACCGACCAGCCGTCGAAGTCGGTGAACTGGGCCCAGCCGCCGTCGCGGATGGCGGTGTCGAAGAGCCAGACCGGCATGCCCTCCGGGGTGACTTCACCGCCGGCCTGCTCCTCGGTGGTGAAGTGGACCATGGGCAGGGCATCCGGCCCGTCGGCGGTGCTGGGCCAGGCGTACATGGTGATCATGTGCTGATTCTGTCCTGCTCTCGATGGGTGCCTTACGGCCGGTGGCCCTACGTGGCCGCCGGACGCCGGCCGTTCTCCAGTTCCGCGGTTCCCTCGCCGGAGGTCAGGACCCGGTACGCCTCCTCGGTGCGCAGACCGAGCGCCCCCGGGAGGTAGGAGGTCAGCTCGGCGGGCTCGACCATCCGCCAGGAGAGCAGCTCATCCTCCTGGAGCGTGATCGCGGCGAGCCGCGCCTCGTCCAGGACGCCCCCGTCGTAGACGTAGGCGACCAGCGGCGGGCGGGCGCTGCCGAGCACCCAGTCGACGGCGAGGAGCCGCCCGAGCGGCAGGTCGAGGCCGATCTCCTCGGCGCTCTCGCGGCGGGCCGCCGCACGCGGGGACTCGCCCAGGTCGGACTCGATCGTGCCGCCCGGCAGGGCCCAGCCCTCGCGGTAGTTGGGCTCGACCAGCAGTACCCGGCCGGCGGCGTCGAGGTAGAGCGCGGCGGCGCCGGCCAGCACCCGGGGCAGGCTCGCGATGTACGTGGCGTAGTCATCCGTGGTGGTCACCCGGCAACCCTACCCAGGCGCCCCGGAAGGCCTACGGCTCCGGGGTACCCGCGCCGTCGTCCCCCCGGCCCGCCCGGCCCGGTCCGGCGACGCGGCGCAGCCGGTGGTGGCGGGCCGGGCCCTGCTCGGTGAGGGCGTCGCCGACCATCGCCCTGACCGCGTCGCGCATGCCGTGCAGGGGGTGGTGGCGGGCGGGGCCCGCTCCGGGGTCCTGGCGCAGTTCGGTGACCAGGGCCCAGCACAGCAGCAGCATGACGAGGACGAAGGGCAGCGCGACCAGGATGGTGGCGGTCTGCAGGGACTTCAGGCCGCCCGCGACGAGGAGGACGGCGGCGACCGCCGCCATCAGGATGCCCCAGGTGACGACGAGCCAGGTGGGAGGGTTCAGGGAGCCGCGGCTGGTGAGCGAGCCCATCACCAGCGAGGCCGAGTCGGCGCTGGTGACGAAGTAGGTCATGACCAGGACCATCGCGACGTACGAGGTGAGCGTGCCCAGCGGGAGCGCGTCGAGCATCGCGAAGAGGGAGGCCTCCGCCCCGTCCTTGACCTTCACGGCGAGATCCGCGGCGCCGGTGGAGTCGAGGCGGATCGCGGTGCCGCCCATGACGCAGAACCAGACGGCCGTGGCGCCGCTGGGGACCAGCAGGACGCCGATCAGGAACTCGCGGATGGTGCGGCCGCGGGAGATGCGGGCGATGAAGGTGCCGACGAAGGGGGCCCAGGAGAGCCACCAGGCCCAGTAGAAGATCGTCCACGCGCCGAGCCAGGCGCTGTCGGTGAACGCCCCGGTACGGGTGGCCATGGGCAGCAGTTCGTGGAGGTAGCTGCCCACGCTCGCCGGGATCACGTCGAGGACGTAGACGGTCGGGCCGAGGACGAACACGAAGAGCATCAGCGCGGCGGCGAGCACGAGGTTGATGGTGCTGAGCCATTTGACGCCCTTGTGGAGGCCGGAGAAGGCCGAGAGCACGAAGGCGGCGGACAGCGAGGCGATGATGATGAGCTGGACGGAGGTGGAGTTATCGGTCCCGGCGGTGAGGCTGAGCCCCTCGGCCACCTGGAGCGCGCCGAGGCCGAGGCTGGTGGCGGTGCCGAAGACGGTGGCGAAGACGGCGAGCAGGTCCACGGCCCTGCCGGGCCAGCCGTCGGCCCTCTCCTGGCCCATCAGCGGGACGAAGGCGGAGCTGAGCCGGTTGCCGCGGCCCTTGCGGAAGGTCGCGTAGGCGAGGGCGAGGCCGGCGATGCCGTAGATCGCCCAGGGGGTGAGGGTCCAGTGGAAGAAGGAGTAGTCGAGGGCCGCCTGGGCGGCGGCCCCGGTGCCGGGGGCGGCGCCCGAGGAGGGCGGCGGGTTCAGGTAGTGGGTCAGGGGCTCGCCGACCCCGTAGAACATCAGGCCGATGCCCATGCCGGCGCTGAACATCATCGCGATCCACGCGAGGTTGGTGAACTCGGGCTCGGAGTCGTCGGCGCCGAGCCGGATCCGGCCGAAGCGGCTGATGGCGAGGACGACGCACATGACGAGGAACACGTCGGCGGCGATCACGAACAGCCAGGCGAAATTGGCGAGCACCCACGCGAGGGCGGCGGCGGACGCCGTGTCGAAGGAATCCTTGCCGAGCGCCGCCCAGGCGACGACGGCGAGCACGGCGATCACTCCGATGGCGACGAGGCTGAGGTCGGGGGCGCCGTCCGCGCCGCCCGGGCTCCCACCTGGGGGTTCCGGAGGTGACTGGGCCAGTGATTCCGTACTCATGGGGCCACACTATGCAGGCGTATATCCGTATTTAGGGCCATGGCGCGCCGGGTGTGGCCCAGGCCACGCATGGGCATAGGAGGATCCTCCGGATACGCTCATGGCGGGCGCGACTGCACTGTTCGATAGCAAGGGATCAGCAAGGTGACGAACGGAGCAGTAACTGAGACCGCGCGCGTGCTCATCGCCGCGGACAAATTCAAGGGCTCGCTCACGGCCGTACAGGTCGCGGAGCGGGTGACGGCCGGGCTCCGCCGGGCCGTACCGGGCGTGGAGGTCGAGACCCTCCCCGTCGCGGACGGCGGGGACGGTACGGTCGCGGCCGCCGTCGCGGCCGGCTTCGAACGCCGGGAGGTACGGGTCACCGGGCCGCTCGGCGACGAGGTCACGGCGGCGTTCGCGCTGCGCGACGGCACCGCGGTGGTCGAGATGGCGGAGGCCTCCGGGCTCCAGCTGCTGCCGGCGGGTGTCTTCGCCCCGCTGACGGCGACCACGTACGGCTCCGGCGAGGTGCTGAAGGCCGCGCTGGACGCGGGCGCGCGCTCGATCGTGTTCGGCGTGGGCGGCAGCGCCACCACCGACGGCGGCGCGGGCATGCTGGCCGCGCTGGGAGCGGTGTTCCTGGACGGCAGCGGCGAGCCGGTCGGTCCGGGCGGCGGCGCGCTGGCCGAGCTGGCCTCGGCGGACCTCTCCGGGGTCGACCCGCGCTTCGCGGAGGTCGAATTCGTCCTGGCGAGCGACGTGGACAACCCGCTGACCGGCCCGAAGGGCGCCCCGGCGGTCTACGGACCGCAGAAAGGGGCCTCGCCGCAGGACGTGGCGACGCTGGACGCGGCGCTGGCGCACTTCGCGGTGGTCCTGGCGGAGGCGATCGGCCCGAAGGCCGCCGAGCTGGCGGCCTCCCCGGGCGCGGGCGGCGCGGGCGGCATCGGCTACGGCGCGCTGCTGCTCGGCGCGTCGTTCCGCCCCGGCATCGAGCTGATGCTGGACGTACTGGGCTTCGCGCCGGCCCTGGAGCGGGCCACGCTGGTGATCACCGGTGAGGGCTCGCTGGACGAGCAGACCCTGCACGGCAAGGCCCCGGCGGGCGTCGCGGCCGCGGCCCGTGCGGCGGGCAAGGAGGTCGTGGCGGTCTGCGGCCGCCTCCTGCTGGAACCCGAGGCGCTCCGGGCGGCCGGGATCCGGCGGGCGTACCCGCTGACGGAGATCGAGCCGGATCCGGCGAAGTGCATCGCCAACGCGGGCCCGCTGCTGGAGCGGGTCGCGGCCGCCATCGCCGCCGACACCCTCTGACCCTCCCGCCCCCGAGGCCCGGCGCCCACCAGGACGCCGGGCCTCCGCCGTACCCGGGCCCTGCCGGGCTCCCAGGGCGCCCGGCAGGACCCATGTACGCGGAAGGGCCCCCGGTGCCTCGGTGGCATCGGGGGCCCTTCTTGGTTCGCTTGGCCCCGGTCAGGGGATCTGCGTCGCGCGCGCCTCGCGGCGGTTGTGGCGGAACGTGTTCGCGCGACGGGTAGTCGCGAACAGCGGGATCGTCGCCGCCAGGGCGATCTGGAGCGCGCAGCCCGTCTGGAGCAGCAGCTGGCCGCCCGGCGCGTCGAACGCCCAGGCCGCGAGCAGGCCCATGGCGCCCACGATCCAGCTCAGCATCGCCACCGCGAGGACACCCCGCGGCTTCGGGTACTCGACCCGGCTCACCATGAGCCACGCCACACCGATGATCGCCAGCAGCGTCGGGATGAACTTCAGCTCCAGCAGCACGATCGAGACGACCGTCAGCGCGCCGAAGGGGCTCGGCATGCCCTGGAACATGCCGTCCTTCAGCGTCACGCAGCTGAATCTGGCGAGTCGCAGGACGACCGCCAGCAGCACCACGATGGCCGCCAGCGCGGACATCTTCTGGTGCGCGTCGTCGGCGACCATGCCGTAGACCAGCACGAAGTACGCCGGCGCCAGGCCGAAGCTGATCAGGTCGGACAGGTTGTCCAGCTCCGCGCCCATCGGCGAGCTGCGCAGCTTCCGGGCGACGATGCCGTCGAAGAGGTCGAAGACCGCCGCGAGGAGCATCAGTATCACCGCGGTCGCCGCGCTGTGCCGGGCCATGCCCGACTCGCCGCTGCCGGTGAGGTGCGGAATGAGGATCCCGGTGGTGGTGAAGTACACCGCCATGAATCCGCACGTGGCGTTACCGAGGGTGAGCGTGTCCGCTATCGACAGCCGCAGGGACAGCGGCATGTCGTCCTCGGGGGACTCCTCCTCGGCGGGTTCGGGAACCCAGCCCTGCGACGGGGTCGAGGGGGTCTCAGGGTCAGTCACGGTCAATTCGGGTCACCCCCGCGGTGGTGGCCTGTCCGACCTCGACCGCGACTTCGACACCCTCGGGGAGGTAGATGTCGACGCGGGAGCCGAAGCGGATCAGACCGATGCGTTCGCCCTGCTCCACCTTGGTGCCGGCCGGCAGGTACGGGACGATGCGTCGCGCGACGGCGCCGGCGATCTGCACCATCTCGATGTCGCCGAGCTCGGTGTCGAAGTGCCAGACGACGCGCTCGTTGTTCTCGCTCTCCTTGTTGAACGCCGGGACGAACCCGCCGGGGATGTGCTCCACGGACGTCACCGTGCCGGCCAGCGGCGCGCGGTTGACGTGGACGTTCAGAGGGCTCATGAAGATCGCGACGCGGGTACGCCCGTCCTTCCACGGCATGATGCTCTGCACCACACCGTCTGCGGGCGAGATGACACGGCCCTGGGTGATCTCACGCTCGGGGTCGCGGAAGAACCACAGCATGCCCGCCGCGAGAGCGGTGGCGGGCACGGCCGCGGCGGCCCAGCGTCCGGACTTGCGGGCCCGGGTGAGGCTGAGCGCCGCGGTGGCGACGGTCGGCAGGAGCCACGGCGATGCTCCGCGTGCGAGACGTCCGTTCAGGAAGCCGACGCGAGGTGCAGAGGTTTGGCTGTGGGGCATGGATGACCTTCGTAGCGGGTGATTGCCGCGCCGCAAACGGGGGGACGGGACGGCGGCTTTCCTGGAATGCTATCGGTTGCGCGCAACAACTGGGCAAGCCAGAAGCCGAGTCGATGGCCGTCGGCCAGTGACTGGCAGTGACTCTTTTGCGACGAACCCCAGAAGGATTCGCCGCAAAAGGTACATTCAGCCCTGGAGCCGGTACTCCTCGAGCAGGCGTCGCCCGATGATCATTTTCTGGATCTCGGCGGTACCTTCACCGATCAGGAGCATGGGGGCTTCCCGGTAGAGGCGCTCGATCTCGTACTCCTTCGAGAAGCCGTAGCCACCGTGGATACGGAAGGCGTCCTCCACCACCTCCTTGCAGTACTCGGAGGCGAGGTACTTCGCCATCCCTGCTTCGAGGTCGTTTCGTTCCCCAGAGTCCTTTTTGCGTGCTGCATTGACCATCATCGCATGGGCGGCTTCGACCTTGGTAGCCATCTCGGCCAGCTTGAACTGGATTGCCTGGTGCTCGGCGATCGCCTTGCCGAAAGTGTGACGTTGCTGGGCATAAGAGACACCCAGCTCGAAAGCACGCTGAGCGACGCCACAGCCACGGGCGGCCACGTTCACGCGGCCGACCTCGACCCCGTCCATCATTTGGTAAAACCCTCGGCCCGTCTGGCCTCCGAGCACACGATTGGCCGGAATGCGCAGTCCGTCCATGATGAGCTCGGTCGTGTCGACGCCCTTGTAGCCCATCTTGTCGATCTTGCCGGGGATGGTCAGGCCCGGACGGACCTCACCGAAGCCCGGCTCCTTCTCGACGAGGAAGGTCGTCATCGACTTGTGGGGCGCCGTGCCCTCGGGGTGTCCTTCGTCACTCCGGACCAGAACGGCCACCAGGGTCGACGATCCGCCGTTCGTGAGCCACATCTTCTGGCCGTTCAGGACGTACTCGTCGCCGTCCTTCACCGCCTTGGACGTGATGGCCGACACGTCCGAGCCCAGCGCCGGCTCGGACATCGAGAACGCGCCGCGCACCTCGCCCAGCGCCATCCGGGGGAGGAAGTGGTCCTTCTGCTCCTGCGTGCCGTGCTGCTTGAGCATGTACGCCACGATGAAGTGGGTGTTGATGATGCCCGAGACGGACATCCAGCCACGCGCTATCTCCTCCACGCACAGCGCGTAGGTGAGCAACGACTCACCCAGACCGCCGTACTCCTCGGGAATCATCAGCCCGAACAGGCCGAGTTCCTTGAGTCCGTCGACGATCTGCTGCGGGTACTCGTCACGGTGTTCGAGTTCCGTCGCGACCGGGATGATCTCCTTGTCGACGAACTCCCGGACGGTCTTCAGGATCTCCCGCTGGACGTCGGTGAGCCCGGCGGTCTGGGCGAGTCGGGCCATGGCTACTTCCCCTGTTCCTTCAGCTGCGGGCGGCCGGGCTGTTCGCCGCCGCGCTCCTTGATGTACGTCTCGGTCGGGACCATCACCTTGCGCCGGAAGACGCAGACGAGGGTGCCGTCCTGCTTGTAGCCCTTGGTCTCCACGTAGACGATGCCGCGGTCGTTCTTCGACTTCGACGGGGTCTTGTCGAGGACCGTGGTCTCGCCGTAGATCGTGTCGCCGTGGAAGGTGGGCGCCACGTGCCGCAGGGACTCGATCTCCAGGTTGGCGATGGCCTTCCCGGAGACGTCCGGCACCGACATGCCGAGCAGCAGGGAATAGATGTAATTGCCCACGACCACGTTCTTGCCGAAGTCGGTCGTGTTCTCGGCGTAGTTGCTGTCCATGTGGAGCGGGTGGTGGTTCATGGTCAGCAGACAGAAGAGGTGGTCGTCGTACTCCGTGACCGTCTTCCCGGGCCAGTGCTTGTAGACCGCGCCGACCTCGAACTCTTCGTACGTGCGTCCGAACTGCATGGTCCTAGGCCTCCGGGATCTCGAACTTGGTGGTGCGCTGCATCCCGGCCGCGCGGCCCTTGCCCGCGATGACCAGGGCCATCTTGCGGCTCGCCTCGTCGATCATCTCGTCGCCGAGCATGGCCGAGCCCTTCTTGCCGCCGGCCTCGGAGGTGCACCAGTCGTAGGCGTCGAGGATCAGCTCGGAGTGGTCGTAGTCCTCCTGGGAGGGCGAGAAGACCTCGTTCGCCGCGTCGACCTGGCCCGGGTGCAGCACCCACTTGCCGTCGAAGCCCAGCGCCGCCGCCCGGCCGGCCACCTCGCGGTACGCGTCCACGTCGCGGATCTGGAGGAAGGGGCCGTCGATCGCCTGGAGGTCGTGCATGCGGGCCGCCATCAGGATCCGCATCAGGATGTAGTGGTAGGCGTCCGCCGGGTAGCCGGGCGGCTGCATGCCCACGACCAGGGACTTCATGTTGATGGAGGCCATGAAGTCGGCCGGCCCGAAGATGATGGTCTCCAGCCGCGGCGAGGCGCCGGCGATCGCGTCGACGTTGACCAGGCCCTTGGCGTTCTCGATCTGCGCCTCGATGCCGATCTTGCCGACCTCGAAGCCCATCGTCTTCTCGATCTGGGTCAGCAGCAGGTCCAGCGCCACGACCTGCTGGGCGTCCTGGACCTTCGGCAGCATGATGCAGTCGAGGTTCTGGCCGGCGCCCTCGACGACCGTGATGACGTCCCGGTACGTCCAGTGCGTGGTCCAGTCGTTGACGCGCACGACCCGGGTCTTGCCCGTCCAGTCGCCGTTGTTCAGCGCGTCCACGATCGTGTGGCGGGCGCCTTCCTTGGCGAGCGGGGCGCAGGCGTCCTCCAGGTCGAGGAAGACCTGGTCGGCCGGCAGGCCCTGGGCCTTCTCCAGGAACCGCGGGTTCGAGCCGGGAACCGCGAGGCAGGAGCGGCGCGGCCGCAGCCGGTTGACCGGGGACGAGGGCGTGGTCATGCGGGGACCTCCAGAGGGTCGAGCTTGTTCGCTTTCCGGATCTCGTCGACGATACGGCCGATGATCTCCGTGATACCGAAGTCCTTGGGTGTGAAGACGGCCGCGACTCCGGCCGCCTTGAGCGCGATGGCGTCGGCATTCGGAATGATGCCGCCGAGGACGACGGGTATGTCACCCGCCCCCGCCGCGCGGAGGCGTTCCAGTACGTCCGGGACGAGCGCGCTGTGCGACCCGGACAGGATGGACAGTCCCACGCAGTGGACGTCCTCGGCCAGCGCCGCCGTCGAGATCTCCTCGGGCGTCAGCCGGATGCCCTGGTAGACCACCTCGAAACCGGCGTCACGGGCCCGCACGGCGATCTGTTCGGCGCCGTTGGAGTGCCCGTCCAGGCCGGGCTTGCCGACCAGCAGCCGCAGCCGCCCGGAGCCGAGGTCCTCGGCGGTACGGGAGACCTTCGCGCGGACCAGGGCCATCGGAGTGCCCTCCTCGGCGGTGACGGCCACCGGGGCGGAGGAGACCCCGGTCGGGGCCCGGAACTCGCCGAACACCTCGCGCAGGGCGTTGGCCCACTCGCCGGTCGTGACACCGGCGCGGGCGCACTCCAGGGTGGCCTCCATCAGGTTCTCGGTCCCGGCGGCGGCCTCCTTCAGCCGGTCCAGGGCCTGCATCACGGTCGGGAAGACGAACGGGTCGCCGTTCCCCTGCCGCTCCGAGGACTCCTGCCGCTCGGTCCGCCAGCGCAGGATCCGCTCCACGGTCAGCGCCTCGGTGGCCGGGTCGACCGTCATGATGGCGCCGTCCAGGTCGGCCGTCAGCGGGTTCTCCTCGGTCTGCTCGAAGCAGTTGACGCCGACGATCTTGTCCTGGCCGGCCTCGATCCGGGCGCGCCGCTCGGCGTGCGAGGCGACCAGCTCGCCCTTCAGGTACCCGGACTCGACGGCGGCCATCGCGCCGCCCATCTCCTGGATCCGGTCGATCTCGGCCAGGCAGTCGGCGACCAGGGAGTCGACTTTGGCCTCGATGACGTGGGATCCGGCGAAGATGTCCTCGTACTCCAGCAGGTCGCTCTCGTGCGCCAGGACCTGCTGGATGCGCAGCGACCACTGCTGGTCCCAGGGCCGGGGCAGGCCCAGCGCCTCGTTCCAGGCCGGCAGCTGCACGGCGCGGGCGCGGGCGTCCTTGGAGAGGGTGACCGCCAGCATCTCCAGGACGATGCGCTGGACGTTGTTCTCCGGCTGCGCCTCGGTCAGGCCGAGCGAGTTGACCTGGACGCCGTACCGGAAGCGGCGCTGCTTGTCGTTCTCGATGCCGTAGCGCTCGCGGGTGACCTTGTCCCAGATGCGGCCGAAGGCGCGCATCTTGCACATCTCCTCGATGAAGCGGACGCCCGCGTTCACGAAGAACGAGATACGGGCGACCACTTCGCCGAAGCGCTCCTCGGGGACCTGCCCCGAGTCGCGCACGGAGTCGAGCACGGCGATCGCGGTCGACATCGCGTACGAGATCTCCTGGACCGGGGTGGCCCCGGCCTCCTGGAGGTGGTACGAGCAGATGTTGATCGGGTTCCACTTGGGGATGTGGTTGACCGTGTACGCGATCATGTCCGTCGTCAGGCGGAGCGAGGGCCCGGGCGGGAAGACGTGCGTCCCGCGCGAGAGGTACTCCTTGACGATGTCGTTCTGCGTGGTGCCCTGGAGCTGGGCGATGTCCGCGCCCTGCTCCTCGGCTGCCACCTGGTAGAGCGCCAGCAGCCACATGGCGGTGGCGTTGATCGTCATCGAGGTGTTCATCTGCTCCAGGGGGATGTCCTGGAACAGCCGCCGCATGTCGCCCAGATGGGAGACCGGGACCCCGACCCGGCCGACCTCGCCGCGGGCGAGGATGTGGTCGGGGTCGTAGCCGGTCTGCGTCGGCAGGTCGAACGCGACCGACAGGCCGGTCTGGCCCTTGGAGAGGTTGCGGCGGTACAGCTCGTTGGACGCCTCGGCCGTGGAGTGGCCGGCGTACGTCCGCATGAGCCACGGACGGTCTTTCTGGCGCTCTGTCATCTCAGGCTGTCCCTTTGGCCCTTGAACGATCTCAGACGTTGCGGAAGCGGTTGATCGCGTCGAGGTGCGTCGCGCGCATCTCGTGGTCGCGCACGCCCAGGCCCTCCTCGGGCGCCAGCGCCAGGACGCCGACCTTGCCCTGGTGGAGGTTGCGGTGGACGTCGTACGCGGCCTGGCCGGTCTCCTCCAGGGAGTAGACCTTCGAGAGGGTGGGGTGGATCTTGCCCTTGGCGATCAGGCGGTTGGCCTCCCAGGCCTCGCGGTAGTTCGCGAAGTGCGAGCCGATGATGCGCTTGAGCGACATCCACAGGTAGCGGTTGTCGTACTCGTGCATGTAGCCCGAGGTCGAGGCGCAGGTGGTGATGGTGCCGCCCTTGCGGGTGACGTAGACGCTCGCGCCGAAGGTCTCGCGGCCGGGGTGCTCGAAGACGATGTCGATGTCCTCGCCGCCGGTCAGCTCGCGGATGCGCTTGCCGAAGCGCTTCCACTCCTTGGGGTCCTGGGTGTGCTCGTCCTTCCAGAACTTGTAGCCCTCGGCGTTGCGGTCGATGATCGACGTCGCGCCCATCGAGCGGCAGATGTCCGCCTTCTGCTCACTGGAGACGACGCAGATCGGGTTGGCGCCGCCGGCCAGGGCGAACTGGGTGGCGTAGGAGCCGAGGCCGCCGCTGGCGCCCCAGATCAGGACGTTGTCGCCCTGCTTCATGCCGGCGCCGTTGCGGGAGACCAGCTGGCGGTAGGCGGTGGAGTTGACCAGGCCGGGGGAGGCGGCCTCCTCCCAGCTGAGGTGGTCGGGCTTGGGCATCAGCTGGTTCGACTTGACGAGGGCGATCTCCGCCAGGCCGCCGAAGTTGGTCTCGAAGCCCCAGATGCGCTGCTCGGGGTCGAGCATCGTGTCGTTGTGGCCGTCGGAGGACTCCAGCTCGACCGAGAGGCAGTGGGCGACGACCTCGTCGCCCGGCTTCCAGGAGTTGACGCCGGGGCCGGTGCGCAGCACGACGCCCGCGAGGTCGGAGCCGATGACGTGGTACGGGAGGTCGTGGCGCTTGCTGAGGTCGCTCAGCTTGCCGTAACGCTCCAGGAAGCTGAAGGTCGACACCGGCTCGAAGATCGAGGTCCAGACCGAGTTGTAGTTGACCGAGGAGGCCATGACGGCCACCAGGGCCTCGCCCGGGCCGAGTTCGGGAACCGGGACCTGGTCGAGGTGCAGGGACTTGCGGGGGTCCTTCTCGCGGGTGGTGAGCCCCGCGAACATCTCCGCCTCGTCCTTGTGCACGGTGATCGCGCGGTAGGAGTCGGGGAGCGGCAGGGCCGCGAAGTCGTCGGTGGTGGCGGCCTGCGACTGGATCGCGTCCAGGATGTCCTTCACGGTGTGCCTCCGGCGAGCGCTGAGGGTGCGCTGAGGGATACGCGAGTGCGTTCGGATCTGGTGTGTGGTGCTGCGAGGTGCCGTCGGATCGGCGGAGCGTGGAGCGGGCGACGCCTGTGATGGGGCGCGTGCCCAGGCCTGGTGACGCAGGCATCCGGGGCGCGTCCCACCGCCGGGTGGGGCGGGGGTCGCGGGGACGTCCGGACACATTCAACGTATGGCACCCCGTGTCACTCAGCAAGGCACCGCGTGCCAAAACTTTCTCTCATTTGCCGATTGACCTGCGCAGATGAGCGATGATCGATCAGAGTTACCGATGAGTAGGGGCAAGTCGGACAAACGAAAGCGGCCGCCCCCGACACGGGAGCGGCCGCTGTGATGTGCGTGACTACTGCTTGTTCCTGAGTGCTTCCTCGATGGTCCGCATGACCTCGTCCAGCGGGGCGTCCGTACGGGCCACCGCCACCAGTACCTCGCCCTGCGTACGGACCTCCGCCGGCGCGGCCGGGGCCGCCGCCGCGTTCTGCGTGCGGCCCGCGCCGATGCCCGAGCCGAAGGTCTTGCGCACGATCGAGAAGGCGTGGTCCAGCTCCGCCTCCACGTCCCCCTGGCCGCCCGCCCGCAGCCAGCGCCGCAGCACGTGGTTGTGGGCCGTGACGACGGCGGAGGCGGCCACCTCGGCCAGCAGCGGATCGTCGTTGCCGTCGTGGTGGTCCTGCTCGTCGAAGTGGGCCAGCAGGTAGCGGGTGAACAGCCGCTCGTACCGGGCCACCGAGGCGATCTCCCGCTCCCGCAGCGCCGGCACCTCGCGGGTGAGCCGGTAGCGCTCCACCGACACCGCCGGCGAGGCGGCGTACATCTTCATGACTTCCTTGATCCCGCGGCACACCGTGTCGAGCGGGTGCTCGTGCGCCGGGGCCACGTCCAGCACCGCCTCGGCGCGGGTCAGGGTGTCGTCGTGATCGGGGAAGATCGCCTCTTCCTTGGAGCGGAAGTGCCGGAAGAAGGTCCGGCGGGCGACCCCGGCGGTCGCGGCGATCTCGTCGACCGTCGTCGCCTCGTACCCCTTGGTCGCGAACAGCTCCATCGCGGCCGCGGCGAGCTCGCGGCGCATCTTGAGCCGCTGTGCGGCCGCCTTGGTGCCGGCCGGGCTCTCCTGGGAGTCGGAAGCCGTGGTGGCGCGGGGCGAGGACTTGGCGGGCTGGGACATAGAGCGAAAGTACTTCATTCGCGCCGGGGAGCGCGCCTGAGGGGGGCGGGACAGGGGTGGATGCGGGGGAGGGCCGGCACTGGGCACACAGTGCTCGTCGGGAGGGCCCGTCCGCCGTGAGGGTCCGGCGGACCCGAGCAGCCCTCCCCACGCATCCGGCTCGGTCGCCTCTGGGGCGGGACGCGGCTTACCGGCGGGCGTACTCACGGAATCCGCGGCCGGTCTTCCGGCCCAGGCAGCCCGCCGCCACCAGGTGCTCCAGCAGCGCCGACGGGGCCAGGCCCGGGTCGCGGAACTCCTGGTGCAGGACCTTCTCGATGGCCAGCGACACGTCCAGGCCGACCACGTCGAGGAGCTCGAAGGGACCCATCGGGTAGCCGCCGCCCAGCTTCATCGCGGCGTCGATCTCGTCGATCCCCGCGTAGTGCTGCTCGACCATCTTGATCGCGTTGTTCAGGTACGGGAACAGCAGCGCGTTCACGATGAAGCCCGCCCGGTCCCCGCAGTCCACCGGGTGCTTGCGCACCTTCACACAGACCTCGCGGACCGTGGCGTGCACGTCGTCGGCCGTCAGGACCGTACGGACCACCTCGACCAGCTTCATGGCCGGCGCCGGGTTGAAGAAGTGCATGCCGATCACGTCGTGCGGCCGCGAGGTCGCCCGGGCGACGGCGATCACCGGCAGCGAGGAGGTGGTCGTGGCCAGCACCGCGCCCGGCTTGCAGACCTTGTCCAGGCCCGCGAACAGCTCCTGCTTGACCGCCAGGTCCTCGGCGACGGCCTCCACGGCCAGGTCCACGTCGGCGAACGCGTCGAGCGAGCCCGCCGGGGTGATCAGACCGAGGGTGTGTGCCGCGGCCTCCTCGGTCAGCCGGCCCTTGGACACCGCACGGCCCAAGGACTTGCTGATCGCGGCCTTCGCGGCATCGGCCTTCTCCTGGCTGCGGGCAGCCAGCACGACCGGGTAACCGGCCTGCGCGAAGACCTGGGCGATACCGCTCGCCATCGTGCCGGAGCCGGCGACGCCGACCGAGGAGACCGGGCGGCTCGCGCCCAGCAGGGTCCCGTCCAGCGGGGTCTGGAGGTCGCGGACGACCACCGTGCTGCCCGGGGCCTCGTACGTGTAGAACCCGCGCCCGGACTTCTGCCCGGTCAGGCCGGCCTCGGCGAGGTGGCCGAGGATCGGGGCCGGGGCGTGCAGCCGGTCGCCGGAGGAGGCGTACATGGCCTCCAGGACGGTACGGGCCGTGTCCACGCCGATCAGGTCGAGCAGCGCGAGCGGGCCCATCGGCAGACCGCAGCCGAGCCGCATCGCCGCGTCGATGTCCTCGCGGGAGGCGTACTTCGACTCGTACATCGCGGCGGCCTGGTTCAGGTAGCCGAAGAGCAGGCCGTCGGCGACGAAACCGGGCCGGTCGCCGACCGCGACGGGCTCCTTGCCGAGCTCGCGGGCCAGCTCGGTGACCGCCTCGACGGCCGGCGGCGCGGTCAGGACGCTGGAGACGACCTCGACCAGCTTCATCGCCGGGGCCGGGTTGAAGAAGTGCAGGCCCAGCACCCGCTCGGGGCGCTGCGACTCGGCGGCCATACGGGTCACCGAGAGGGCGTTGGTGCCGGTGGCCAGGATGGTGTCGGGCCGGACGATCGCGTCGAGTTCGCGGAACAGCCGCTGCTTGATCTCGTAGTTCTCCGGGACGACCTCGATCACGAGGTCGGCGTCGGCCGCGGCGCTCAGCTCGGTGAAGGTGCGGAAGCGGGCGAGCACGCCCTCCCGCTCCTGCTCGGTCAGGCGCTCCCTGGTGACGGAGCGGGCCGTGGCTGCCGCGAGGGCGGCGGTGGCGCGGCGGGTGGCGGTGTCGCTGATGTCGATGCCGATGACCTCGCGGCCGGCTCGGGCGAGGACCTCGGCGATGCCGGTGCCCATCGTGCCGAGACCGACGACGGCGATGGTCTGGAGGGTGGACTGACTGGACGGACGGTCCATCGCGGGACTCCAGTGAATGAGGGTGACGACTGAGGGAGGCGCGCGGCTGCACGGCGCGCGGCCTGAGATTCCGCACAAAATGCCCGAAAAAAGGGGGCGGAGAACGGCGGACCCTGTCCCGGGGATCGCGCCGAGCGCATGAAAGCGGTACCTGGACTACCGGTACCGAACCGAACCGACTGGTACGGGGTGGCTGCGTCACCAGGCCGGCCCCGTACGTGTTGAAGCGAGCGTAACCCGCGGGTAACTGGCGCGCCAGAGCGCGGAGATGTGACCTGTACCGCCCAAATGTACCGATCATCGATCATCGATCAACGGCCGTCGGATCGGCAGATCGTCAACGGGGGCGCGCGTCACCCATCTCGGGGAATCCGGCGTGGCGCCCGCGCCGTCGCCCTAGGGTGGCCGCGTGAACGACGTGCTGGAGCGCCTGCGGACCGAATCCGGGCAGTCGGCGGAGTACGAGGAACTGCTCACGGCGGACCCGGACGCCCTGGCCGCCTCGCTGACCTCGGCCGGGCGGCCGCTGTGGGCCCGCGAACTGGCCGCGTACCGGCTGGGGCTGGCCGGGGACCGGCGGGCCTTCGAGCCGCTGGTGCTGCTGCTGAACCACCGGGACGCCCCGCGCTGCGCCGCCGCCGCGGCGGCCCTGGCCGTGCTCGACGACCCCCGCACCGCCCGCGCGGCGGCCGCCCTCGCGACGAACGGCCTGCGCACCGCCTACGCCCTGCACCCGGTCCGGCTGCTCAGCGCCCTGCGCGCCCCGGAGTCGGCGCCGGCCCTGATCGCCACCCTGTCGCGGCTGCTGGTCCCGAACGATCCGTACTGGCGCGTCGCCCTGGCCTGCGTCGAGGGCCTCGGCGCCCTCGCCGACCCCCGCGCCCGCGAGGTCCTCGTCCGCGCCCAGTCCCACCCCCGGCTGGCGGTGGCGGCGACGGACGCCCTGCGCGGGCTGCCCCGGACTCAGGCCTGATCCCGCCCCGGCCGCGCCGGGACGATCGCGAAGGCCTGGGCCGGGAGGCGGCCGGCGGGGAGGGCGGCGTCGCCAGGTGCGCCACGTCCGTCACGAAGTACGTCAGCTTCACCACGTCGTCGAAGCCCGCCCCCGCCGCCGCGAGGCAGCGGCGCACCGCCCGGAGTCCGTCAGCCGCGGAAGCCCAGGAGGCCGTGGAGGGCCGCGCCGCCTGCCGAGGCCGGGACCGCCCGGGTCAGCGCCGCCGGCTTCGGGGCCGGCTGGGGGGCGCAGGTGGCGTCCGTGGCCTTCCCGGTGCGCAGGTAGGCCGACACCTTCTCGTCCAGGCACTTGTTGCCCGCCAGTGAGATCCCGTGGTTGCCGCCGCCCTCCTCGACCACCAGCGCCGCGCCCTTCAGTTTCTGCTTCATGGTCAGCGCGCCCCCGAACGGCGTCGCCGCGTCCTGCGTCGCCTGGAGCAGCAGGGCGGGCGGGAGGTCGGCGTTGGTCACGTCAGGCGCCGCCAGCGGCTCCGTCGGCCAGAACGCGCACGGCGCGTTGTACCAGGCGTTGTTCCAGGTCATGAAGGGCGCCTTGGCGTGCGTCGCCCACATGTCCGCGCGCCAGGTGTTCCAGTCCTTCGGCCAGGCCGAGTCCCGGCACTGCACCGCCGAGTACACGCTGTAGCTGTTGCCCGCCGAGGGCTCCACCGCCCCGAACCGCTCGTACGCCGCCACCAGCGGCTTCGGGTCGTTGTCCACCGCGTACGCCGAGAAGGCCTCCGCCAGGTTCGGCCAGTAGCCGTTGTAGTAGCCGCCCGGCATGTAGGTGTCCTCCAGCTCGGCCGGGCCCACCTTGCCCCCGGCCGGGCTCTCGCGCAGCGCCTCGCGCATCGCGTACCAGCGGTTCTCCACCCGCGCCGGGTCGGTGCCGAGGCGGTACTTCTCGTCGTACTGGGCCACCCAGGCCAGGAACGCCTTGTGGCGGGCGTCGAAGGCCTGGTCCTGGGCGAGGTTGTCCTCGTACCAGACCCCGCTCGGGTCCACCACGGAGTCCAGGACCAGCCGGTGCACCCGGGCCGGGTGGAGCCGGGCGTACACGGCGCCCAGGTAGGTCCCGTACGAGTAGCCGAAGTAGCTGATCTTCGGCGCGCCCAGCGCGGTGCGCAGCGCCTCCAGGTCCCGGGCGGCGGAGACCGTGCCGATGTACGGGAGGACGTCCGCGTGCTTGCTCCGGCAGGACTCGGTGAAGGCCTTGACCCGGTTCAGGTTGGCCTCCTCGGTCTGCGGGTCACGCGGCACGGAATCCGGCCGTACGGGGGCGAAGTGGCCCGCGCCGCAGTCCAGGACGGGCTCGCTCTTGCCGACGCCCCGCGGGTCGAAGCCGATCACGTCGAACTGGGCGGCGACGTCCTTCGGCAGCGTCGCGGCGATGTACCCGGCGAGGCCGCGCCCGCTGCCGCCCGGGCCGCCGGGGTTGACCAGCAGCGGCCCCTGCGAGGTGGCGGCGGTGTGCGGGACGCGGGTCAGGGCGAGGGTGATCTGCCGCCCGCCCGGCCGGTCGTGGTCGAGCGGGACCTTGAGGGAGGCGCACTGGAGGGTGGGGTAGCGGGGAGTCGAGCAGCCCGTCCAGCTGACCGGGGCGGCCTTCGGGCCCGGCGGGGCGGCGGCGGCCGTGACGGTGGCCGGGCTCGCCAGGGTCGCGGCGACGGTGGCGACCGAGACCGACACGAGGACGGCTGCGCGCTTGGTGACGGGGCGGTTCGTGGAGCGGAGCATGAGGGCCTCCCAGCCGAAGGTTCTGGGCGGAATCGTCCCGGAACCGGCGCCGCGAAGGCGGGATTGCGCCTCCTATTGGCCCGATGTGATGACCCGTCCCCCGCCGGCCGCGGTCACAGGAGGGTGAGCTGGGTCGGCCCGGCGGGCGCTGCCCCGGCCGGGCGCTCGGGGACGAGGGCGCGGCGGGAGGCGCCGCGCCGGGACGGCCCGATGCCGAATTCGGCCGCGAGTTCGTGGACTTGGCGGGTGATCTGCCGCTGGTACCAGGTGGGCGCGTAGGAGCCGCCCGCGTACATCCGCTCGTACCGCTCCACCAGGTGCGGGTGGTGGCTGCCCAGCCAGGCCGTGAACCACTCCCGCGCCCCGGGCCGCAGATGGAGTACCAGGGGTGTCACGGAGGTCGCGCCGGACTCGGCGACCGCCCGGACGGTGGCCCGCAGCTGCTCCGGCGCGTCCCCGAGGAAGGGAATGACGGGGGCCATCAGCACCCCGCACTCGATCCCGGCGTCGGTGAGGGTCCGTACGGCGTTCAGCCGGCTCGCGGGGGAGGGCGTACCGGGCTCGACGGTCCGCCACAGGGCGGTGTCGGTGAAGCCGACGGAGACCGAGACGCCGATGTCGGTGACCTCGGCGGCCTGCCGCAGGAGGGGGAGGTCGCGCAGGATCAGCGTGCCCTTGGTGAGGATGGAGAAGGGGTTGGCGCGGTCGCGCAGCGCCTCGATGATCCCGGGCATCAGCCGGTAGCGGCCCTCGGCGCGCTGGTAGCAGTCGACGTTGGTGCCCATGGCGATGTGCGCGCCGCTCCAGCGGGGCGCGCCGAGCTCCTTGCGCAGCAGCTCGGGGGCGTTGGTCTTGACGACGATCTGGGAGTCGAAGCCGATGCCGGTGTCGAGGTCGAGGTAGCCGTGCGTCTTGCGGGCGAAGCAGTACACGCAGGCGTGGCTGCACCCCCGGTACGGGTTCACCGTCCATTCGAACGGCATCCGCGAGGCGCCGGGCACCCGGTTCAGGGCGGAGCGGGCCCGGACCTCGTGGAAGGTGATGCCGCGGAACTCGGGAGTGTCGAAGGTGCGGGTGACGACGGACCCGGCCCCGAAGAGCGCTCCCGTCCTCTCCTCGGTCCCGTCGGTCAGATTGTCCCAGCGCATGAGCGCCTCCCTCGGTAGCTCCGACCGAGAATAGAACAAACGTTCCCATGATCGTGCGGCGGCCGCCGCACGCCGCGTCAGGTCCCGCGTGTGACCCGGATTTGGGCGCCCGCCCCGGAGGTGGTTGGCTTGCGGCCGACGAGCGAGAACAACTGCTGGAGGAACAGCCATGGCGCAGGTCGAGGCCACCACGGAGCGGATCATCGCGGCCGACGCGGAGACGGTGTTCGACGCGCTCGCGGACTACGCCGGGACCCGGGGGAAGCTGCTCCCCGAGCACTTCAGCGAGTACGAGGTGCGCGAGGGCGGCGACGGCGAGGGCACCCTCGTCCACTGGAAGCTCCAGGCCACCAGCAAGCGCGTCCGCGACTGCCTGCTGGAGGTCACCGAGCCCACCGACGGCCAGCTGGTGGAGAAGGACCGCAACTCCTCGATGGTCACCACCTGGGTCGTCACCCCGGCTGGCGAGGGCAAGTCCAAGGCCGTGGTCACCACCGTGTGGAACGGCGCCGGCGGCATCGGTGGCTTCTTCGAGCGCACCTTCGCGCCCAAGGGCCTCGGCCGGATCTACGACACGCTGCTGGCCAACCTGGCCACCGAAGTCGAGGCCTGACCGAGCCCGTCCCGGCCCCGTCCCGGCCCCGCCCTGCGACCGACCCAGCGCCGGGGCGGTGACGGCACCGGGCCGGCTCACCGGATCGGGTGGACTTCCCGGCCGGGCCGCCGAGCCGCCGGGCCGCCGGACGGCGTGGGCCCGCGACGTCCGCCCGGGCAGCACCTAGGGTGGGGATCTGCGTGGACGGCACCCGTCCGTGTCGTCCGCGCCGTGCGCAGCCGACCGCCTGGGGGCCCGATGAAGATCCTCATCTCCGCCGACATGGAAGGCGCCACGGGCGTCACCTGGCCCGAGGACGTGATCCCCGGAGCCTCCCAGTGGGAGCGCTGCCGGGGTCTGTTCACCTCCGACGTGAACGCCGCCGTCCTCGGCTTCTTCGACGGCGGCGCCGACGAGGTCCTCATCAACGAAGCGCACTGGACCATGCGCAACCTGCTGCTGGAGAAACTGGACGCGCGGGCGGAGCTGCTCACCGGCCGCCACAAGACCCTCTCCATGGTCGAGGGCGTCCAGCACGGTGACGTCGACGGCGTCGCCTTCGTCGGCTACCACACCGGCGCCGGCACCGAGGGCGTCTTCGCCCACACCTACCTCGCCAACTCCATCACCGGGGTCTGGGTCAACGGGGTCCGGGCGAGCGAGGGCCTGCTCAACGCCCATGTCGTCGCCGAGTACGGCGTTCCGGTCGTCCTGGTCACCGGCGACGACATGACCTGCATGGACGCCGCCGGCTACGCCCCGGAGGCGGTGACCGTCGCCGTCAAGGACCACGTCTCGCGCTACGCGGCCGTCTGCCGCACCCCCGCCCGCACGGCCGCCGACATCCGGGCCGCCGCCCAGCAGGCCGCCGCGCTGGCGGTCCGTCACGAACCCCTGTACGCGGGCCCGTTCACCGTCGAGGTCGAGTTCGACGCCGAGCACCTGACGCTGGCCGCGACCGTGGTCCCCGGCGTCGAACGCAGCGGGGAACGCCGGGTCGCGTACACCAGCGAGACGATGTACGAGGGGATCCGGGCCTTCAAGGCGGTCACGGCGGTCGTCTCGAACGCCGTGGAGGAGCAATATGGATGACATGCACCCAACGGATGGCTCCGCCGGCGCCGCACTCGACGCGGCGGCGTTCGACGAGGCGGTCGAGTTCACCTCCGGGCTGATCCGGATCGACACGACCAACCGGGGCGGCGGCGACTGCCGGGAGCGGCCCGCCGCCGAGTACGTCGCCGAGCGGCTCGCCGGCGCCGGGCTGGAACCGGTCCTCCTGGAGCGCACCCCGGGCCGCACCAACGTGGTGGCGCGCATCGAGGGCACCGACCCCGCCGCCGAGGCCCTCCTCGTCCACGGCCACCTCGACGTGGTGCCCGCCGACGCCTCCGAATGGAGCGTGCACCCCTTCTCCGGGGAGGTCCGGGACGGGGTGGTCTGGGGCCGCGGGGCCGTGGACATGAAGAACATGGACGCGATGGTGCTGGCCGTCGTACGGGCCTGGGCCCGTCGGGGCGTACGGCCGCGCCGGGACGTCGTGATCGCCTACACCGCCGACGAGGAGGACAGCGCGGTCGACGGCTCGGGCTTCCTCGCCGACCGGCACGCGCACCTCTTCGAGGGCTGTACGGAGGGCCTCGGCGAATCCGGCGCCTTCACCCTGCACACCGCCCCGGGCCAGGCCCTCTACCCCATCGCCGCCGGTGAACGCGGCACCGCCTGGCTGAAGCTGACCGCGCGCGGCACCGTCGGGCACGGCTCCAAGCCCAACCGGGCCAACGCCGTCACCCGGCTCGCCGCCGCCGTGTCCCGGATCGGCGCGTACGAGTGGCCGGTGCGGCTCACCGGCACCGTCGCCGCCTGCATCACCGAACTCGCCGCCCAGCAGGGCCTGTCGGTCGACCCGCGCGCGCGGGACTTCGACCTCGACGGGCTCCTCGACAAGCTCGGACCGGCCGCCGCCCTGGCCGAGGCGACACTGCGCAACAGCGCCAACCCGACGATGCTCAGCGCCGGTTACAAGCTCAACGTGATCCCCGGGGAGGCCACCGCCTACGTGGACGGCCGGATGCTGCCGGGCGGCGAGGCCGAGTTCATCGCCGCCCTCGACGAGCTCACCGGCCCCGACGTGCGCTGGGAGTTCCACCACCGGGAGGTGCCCCTCGAAGCCCCGGTGGACGGGCGGACGTACGCGGTCCTGCGCGAGTCGGTGGAGCGCTTCGACCCCGGGGCGCGCGTGGTGCCGTTCTGCATGGCGGGCGGCACCGACGCCAAGCAGTTCTCCCGCCTCGGGATCACCGGCTACGGCTTCTCGCCGCTCAGGCTGCCGCCCGGCTTCGACTACTGGTCCCTCTTCCACGGCGTGGACGAGCGGGTCCCGGTGGACGCCCTGCACTTCGGCGTCCGCGTCCTCGACCACGCGCTGCGGACCCTGTGATGGCCCAGCCGGCCGGCGCCGCGGCGACCACGCGGCCCTACGGGACCTGGCCCTCGCCCATCGACGCCGGACTCGCCGCCTCCCTCGACGGACGCCCCGAGTACCTCGGCGCGGTCGGCGCCGAGCTGTGGTGGACCGAGCCCCGCCCGCAGGAGTCCGGGCGCCGCACCCTGGTGCGCCGGCCGGCCGGCGGTGGCCCCGGGGCCTCGGTGCTGCCCGCGCCGTGGAACGTGCGCAGCCGGGTCACCGAGTACGGCGGCCTGCCCTGGGCCGGGGCCCCGCGGGCCGAAGGGGGCCCGCTGCTGGTCTTCGTCCACTTCGCCGACCAGCGGCTGTACGCGTACGAGCCGGATGCTCCCGGGGGCGCCGGGCCGCGCCCGCTGACCCCGCTCTCCGCCGTCGGCGGCGGGCTGCGCTGGGCCGACCCGGTGCTGCGGGGCGAGGAGGTCTGGTGCGTGCTGGAGGAGTTCACCGGGCCCGCGCCGACCGATGTGCGCCGGGTGCTCGCCGCCGTGCCGCTGGACGGGTCGGCGGCCGAGGCGCGCTCCCTCGTACGGGAGCTGACGGACGACCGGCACCGGTTCAGCACCGGCCCCCGGCTGTCCCCGGACGGCCGGTACGCGGCCCGGCTGGTGTGGGACCACCCCCGGATGCCGTGGGAGGGCACCGAAGTGCTGCTCGCCGAGGTCACCGCGGCCGGGGAGCTCGGCCCGGCCCGTACCGTGCTCGGCGGCCCCGAGGAGGCGGTGGCCCAGGTGGAGTGGGCGCCCGACGGGACCCTCCTCGCGGTGAGCGACCGCGGCGGCTGGTGGAACCCGTACCGGGTGGACCCGGCGGCCGGCGGGGCGGTCAACCTGTGCCCCCGGGAAGAGGAGTTCGGCGGCGCGCTGTGGAAGCCGGGGCTGCGCTGGCTGGCGCCGCTGCCCGACGGGCTGATCGCCGTCCTGCACGGGCAGGGCTCCGCGGTGCTCGGCGTGCTCGACCCGGAGAGCGGCGACCTGGTGGACGCCGCCGGGCCGTGGACGGCCTGGCAGCCCACCCTGGCCGTCAGCGGGACTCGGGTGTACGGGGTGGCCGCCAGCCCGCGCAGCGGCTACGAGGTGGTGGAGCTGGACACCGGGACGGGCCACGCCCGGGTCGTCGGCGCCCCGGCCGCCGACCCCGTGGACCCGGCCCACTACCCGGAGCCGCAGAGCCGCACCTTCCTCGGCCCCGGCGGCCGGGAGGTGCACGCCCACGTCTACCCGCCGCACCACCCCGCGGTACGGGCCCCGGCGGACGAACTGCCCCCGTACGTGGTGTGGGCGCACGGCGGTCCCACCGATCACGTACCGCCCGTACTGGACCTGCAGATCGCCTACTTCACCTCGCGCGGCATCGGCGTGGTCGAGGTGAACTACGGCGGCTCGACGGGCTACGGGCGCGCCTACCGCGAGCGGCTGCGCGAGCAGTGGGGCGTCGTGGACGTGGAGGACTGCGCGGCCGTCGCCCGCGCGCTGGCCGCCGAGGGGACGGCGGACCCGGCCCGGCTCGCGATCCGCGGCGGCAGCGCGGGCGGCTGGACGGCGGCGGCCTCGCTGGCCGCCACCGACGTGTACGCCTGCGGGACGATCAGCTACCCGGTGCTGGACCTGATCGCCTTCGCCGAGGAGACCCACGACCTGGAGTCCCGCTACATCGACAGCCTGGCCGGTCCGCCGCAGACCCTGGCCGTGCGCGGCCGCGAGCGCTCCCCGGTGGCCCGCGCCGACCGGATCACCGCGCCGTTCGTCCTGCTCCAGGGGCTGGAGGACCCGATCTGCCCGCCCGCCCAGGCGGAGCGGCTGCTCGCGGCGCTGCGCGGCCGCTCGGTCCCGCACGCGTACCTCACCTTCGAGGGCGAGGGCCACGGCTTCCGGCGCGCGGAGACCATGGTCCGGGCGCTGGAGGCGGAACTCTCGCTGTACGCGCAGGTGTTCGGGATCGAGCGGCCCGACGTGCCGAGGCTCGGGCTGTCCCCGGAGCCTCGACCGCGCGACCCGCTCCGCTACCGCTAGGCCCCGTGCAGCCACACCCGGAGCGGGCCGATCGGGGCGAAGCCGTGGCGGGTGGCGGTGGCCAGGTCGTCGCCGGACTCGTAGCCGACGAGCGGCAGGCCGGGCCAGAGGGCGGCGAGCGCCGAGAGCGCGCCCGTCCAGGCCTCGTCGGGCGGGGTGCCGGGGGCGGAGAACACGTTGGAGATCCCGACGACCGGGCCGGTGCGGTTCGCGGCGGCCCCGGCGAGGATGCGGCCGTCGGCGTCCCGGCCGGCGAGGAAGGCGAACTCCGGCGCCAGCAGGCCGGGATGGAAGAGCCCGGTGCTCTCCTCGCCGTCCCAGGCCCGCTCCCACGCGACCAGCTCCTCGGCGGCGGTGACGCGGGTCCAGCGCAGGGACGGCGCCGCGGCCGGCGGCGGGGCGGGGGCGCGGTGGATCCACTGGGCCTCGAACAGGACCCCGAACCCCGCCGGGCCGAGGTCGAGCGCGGCGAAGCTGTCCTTGACCGAGCAGCCGGGCCCGGCGGTGTCCACCGCGGCGAGCAGGGCCGCGGCCGGGGCGTTGCGGGTGAGGGTGACGGCGTCCGGGTAGTACGGCGGGGTGCGGCGCGCGCTGGCCCAGGCGGTCTCGGTGAATCCGCCTTCGCGGGTGACCGCCGCGCACCATTCGGCGTTGTTGCGTGCCGCCGATCGCAGCAGTTCTTCGGTGTCCGGGGTGATGATCACATGGGGGAGCCTGTCATACGCCCTAGCCTGGGGCGATGTCATATGTCAGCTACCTCACGGAAGGCGAGCGGGTCGGGCTGCGCCCCTTCCGGCTCGCCGACGGCCCCGAGTTCGCCACGCACGCGCACGAGAGCCGGAACCTGCACCGCCCGTGGCTGTTCCCGCCCACCACCACCGGGGAGTACGAGTCCTACGCGACCCGGCTGATCGAGGACGGGGCCCGGGCCGGTTTCCTGGTCTGCGAGCTGGCCACCGGCGCCATCGCCGGGTTCGTCAACGTCAACAACATCGTGCACGGGGCCTTCCAGTGCGGGGCGCTCGGCTACGGTGCCTTCGCGCACGCGGCGGGCCGCGGGCTGTTCCGCGAGGCGCTGGGGCTGGTGCTCGGCCACGCGTTCGCCCCGGCGGCCGACGGCGGCCTCGGGCTGCACCGCCTGGAGGCCAACGTCCAGCCGGGCAACACGGCGTCCATCGCCCTGGTCCGCGGCCGGGGCTTCCGGCTGGAAGGCCTCTCGCCGGACTTCCTGTACATCGACGGAGCCTGGCGCGACCACGAACGATGGGCGATCACCGCAGAGATGGCCGGTCCCGGAGCGCCGATCGCGCAGGGCTCGGCCGGGGCCAGGGCTTTGCGCAATCCTGACCGGTGATGATCCGCGGAACCCCTGTGCAGCGACCGGTACGGCGTGTTCCATTCCTTTATGGCCACCACCGTCCGCCGCGCCGTACTCTCCCTGCCCGCCGCCCCGTTGGGCCCGGACAACCCGCTGCCCGCCCTCCGCGCGCCCGACGGCGTCCACGTCCTGGACGAGCGTTCCCAGGGCGGGCTGCCCCGCGACATGGCGCGCCAGATCGGGTACGAGCCGCTGCGCTCGCTGCTCCCCGTCCAGGTCCGGGACGGCTACGGGCGGGAGCGCGCCGAGCGCGACTTCGAGGCGGTCGTCATGGAGAACGCGCACCTGCGGGTCACCGTGCTGCCCGGCCTCGGCGGCCGCGTGCACTCCCTCGTCCACCTCCCGACCGGCCGTGAACTGCTCTACCGCAACCCGGTGTTCCAGCCCGCCAACTTCGCCCTCAACGGGGCCTGGTTCTCCGGCGGCATCGAGTGGAACATCGGTGCCACCGGCCACACCACACTCTCCTGCGCCCCCCTGCACGCCGCGCTCGTCCCCGCGCCCGACGGGGGCGTGCTGGTGCGGCTGTGGGAGTGGGAGCGGCTGCGCGACCTGCCCTTCCAGGTGGACCTGTGGCTGCCCGAGGACTCCGAGTTCCTCTACGTCGGCGTCCGCGTCCGCAACCCGCACGAGCGGCCCGCGCCCGTGTACTGGTGGTCCAACACCGCCGTCCCCGAGGACCCCGGCACCCGGGTGCTCGCCCCGGCCGACGAGGCCTGGCACTTCGGGTACGAGCGCGCGCTGCGGCGGATCCCCGTACCCGACCGGGAGGGCGCCGACCGTACGTACCCGGGGCGCAGCGCGTACCCGGCCGACTTCTTCTACGAGGTGCGCGAGGGGGAGCGGCCCTGGATCGCCTCCCTCGACGCCGACGGGACGGGGCTGGCGCAGACCTCGACGGCGCGGCTGCGCGGCCGCAAGCTCTTCGTGTGGGGCGCGGGCGAGGGCGGCCGGCGCTGGCAGGAGTGGCTGACAGAGCCCGGCTCCGGCGGCTACGCGGAGATCCAGGCCGGGCTCGCCCGGACCCAGCTGGAACACGTACGGCTGGAGGGCGGGGCGGAGTTCAGCTGGCTGGAGGCGTACGGGCCGCTGACCGCCGACCCGGCGGCGGTGCACGGCGCCGACTGGCCCGCGGCGCGCGGCGCGGCCTCGGCGGCGCTGGACGCCGCCCTGCCGCGGGAGCGGGTGGAAGCGGCGTACGAGGCGTGGCGCGGCTGCGCCGACACCGAGCCGGGGGAGCGGCTTGCGACGGGCTCGGGCTGGGGGGCGCTGGAGGTGCTGTGCGGCGGGCACGAGCTGCCGGGCACGCCGTTCGAGACGGCCGCGCTGGGCCCGGAGCAGGAACCCTGGCTGGAACTGTGGCGGACCGGGGTCTTCCCGGCGCCCCGGCGTGTCGTACCGCCGGGGCCGACCCTGGTGGCCGCGCACTGGCGGGACATGCTGGAGACCGCCCCGGCGGATCCGCTGACCGAGTACCACCTGGGCGTGGCGCAGTGGCACGCCGGGGACGTGGCGCAGGCGGTGCGCAGCTGGGAGCGCGGGCTGGCGCTGGCACCCTCGCGGTGGCCGCTGCTGCGGTGCCTGGCGATGGCGGAGGCGCTGGCCGGGGACCCGGAGCGGGCGGCCGACGGCTATGCGGAGGCGTTCGCGGACCTGGCCGAGGAGAGCCGCGGGGGCGAGGCCTGGACGGCGGCCGAGTCCGCGCTGGGGCGGGAGGCGATGACGGCCCTGCTGGCGGCGGGGCGCCCGCCACAGGCCCGCGCGGTGTGGGACCGCCTGCGGCCGGCCCTGCGCGAACAGGGCCGCTTCCGGCTGCTGGCCGCCCGGCTGCTGGCGGCGGAGGGCCACGCGGGCGCGGCCCGGCGGGTCTTCGAGGAGGGCTTCGAACTGCCGGATCTGCGCGAGGGCGAGGAGGTCCTCGCCGAGGTCTGGTCCTCCCTCACGAACCGCCCGCTCCCACAGGCCTACGACTTCCGCATGAGCCCTCCGCTCTAGGTCCTGTCCTTTCGGATCAGGCGCCCTGGCCGCCGGGCCGTGTCACGCCCGGCACAGGACCTCGCCGTTCAGCACCGAGAACCAGGCGTCGGGACGGGCGCCCCAGGCGCGCCAGGCATCGGCGACGGCCTCCAGACCGGACGGCGTGGCGTGGCCGCCGTCCGTGGCGATGGCGGCGTAGGAGGAGAGCGTCGTGCGCTCCGCCCACAGCGCGGACCACCAGGCGGTCTCCTCCGGCGTGGCGTAACACCAGGACGTCGCCGAGCAGTCGATCCGGGTGAAACCGGCCGCCTGCGCCCAGGACCGGAGGCGGCGGCCGGCGTCTGGCTCGCCGCCGCCCGCGCGGGCCACCCGGCGGTAGAGGTCCAGCCACTCCTCCAGTCCGGGCTCGGCCGGGAACCAGGTCATCGCCGCGTAGTCCGCGTCCCGCGCCGCCACGATGCCGCCCGGGCGGCACACCCGGCGCATCTCCCGCAGCGCCCGTACCGGGTCGCCGACGTGCTGAAGCACCTGGTGGGCGTGGACCACGTCGAAGGAGTCGTCCGGGAAGTCCAGGGCGTGGACGTCCGCCACCGCGAACTCCACGTCGGTCACGCCGCGTTCCGCCGCGTGCGCCCGGGCCTGCGCCAGTACCCCCTCGGCCGCGTCGACCGCCGTCACCCGCCCGCCCGGGGACACCAGCTCCGCCAGGTCCGCCGTGATGGTGCCGGGGCCGCAGCCCACGTCCAGGACCGCCATGCCCGGCCGCAGCTCGCCGATCAGGTACGCGGCCGAGTTCCGCGCGGTGCGCCAGCGGTGCGAGCGCAGGACCGACTCGTGGTGGCCGTGGGTGTAGACGGCGCTCTCGTGAGCGGGGTTCATGGCGTGCCTCCTTCTCCTCTTCTCGTCTTCTGGCTTCTCGCCGAAGCGTGTGATCACGGTAGGGGATCTGATCGGCATCTGAGATGTGCGTTTCGATATGTGGACGCCCGCGGAGCCGGTGCCTCAGGACGGGCGATAACGGGCATCGTGCGGTAAAAAATCATATAAGGGGC
The DNA here is from genome assembly GCF_014650555.1 of Streptomyces goshikiensis. GTDB lineage: Bacteria > Actinomycetota > Actinomycetes > Streptomycetales > Streptomycetaceae > Streptomyces > Streptomyces goshikiensis. Next base: position 569,267 of record NZ_BMVE01000002.1, read on the forward strand.
GGGGTTGGCGGTGTCCGGCGAGCGCGGAAGGCGGGAAGGCCGTGGAGGGGATGCAGCGCACGGTGGCCGAGGGCCGGGGCCCGGTCCGGTACGGCCCGCCCGCGCCCGAACCGGGCCTGCCCGTGCTGCCCGAACTCACCGCCGTCCTCGCCGAGGCCGCCCGCCGGGCCGCCCCCGAGCCCCCGGGCGGCGGGGAGCCGCTGCGGGAGGCCGCCTGCCGGCACTGGGCGCGCCGCGGACTCGCCACCGCCCCGGAGAACGTGGCCGCCGGGCCCGGCGCGCCCGCCCTGCTGCTCGCGCTGCTCGGCGCGCACGGGGGAGACGTCATGCTGCCCCGGCCGTGTCCCGCTTGGTGGACCCCACAGGTCCGGCTGCTGGGACGGCGGGCGTACCACGTGCCGACCCCGGCCGAGTGCGGCGGCGTACCCGACCCGTACGCCCTGCTGGAGACCGTCCGCCGGGTGCGCGCCGAGGGCGGCGACCCGCGCGTGCTGCTGCTCTCCGTCGCCGACGACCCGACCGCGACCGTGCCGCCGCCCGAACTGCTGCGCGAGGCGTGCGAGGCCGCCGCCGACGCCGGGCTGTTCGTCGTCAGCGACGAGACCTGGCGCGACACCGTGCACCGGCCGCACGACACCCTCGTCCTCAGCCCCGCCGAGATGCTCCCCGACCGGGCCGCCGTACTCGTCGACCTGTCCGGCGCGCTGCTGCCCGCCGGGTGGCCCGCGGCCGTGCTCCGCTTCCCCGGCACCCCGCGCGGGACCTGGCTGCGGGCCCGCACCCTCGACGTGCTCACCGCGACGGGCGCGCTGGTCGCCGGCCCCGTCGCCGCGGCCGCCGCGCACGCCCTCGACGAACCTGACGCGGTCGCCGGACGCGCCTACGCGGTGGCGGCCCTGCACGGCGCGGTCGCCGGCGCCGTCCACCACGAGCTGCTCGCCGTCGGCGCGTTCGCGCGGCCCCCGCAGGCCGGCCGCCACCTGTACGCCGACCTCGGCCCGCTGCGCGCCGGGCTGGCCCGGCACGGCGTGGGCGACGCGATGGAACTGGAGGACTGGCTCGGCGGCCGGCTCGGCGCGCCGACGCCGGGCGGGCAGCGGTTCGCGGACGAACCGGTCGCGCTGCGGGTCCGGCTGTCGACGGGACCGTTCCTCGGCGCCACCCCGGAGGGGCGGATGGCCGCGCTGACGGCGCGCGATCCGCTGCTCCTGCCGCACGTACGCGGCTCGCTGGAGCACCTCGGGTCGGTCCTGGCCGGGCTGTCCTGATGACGGAGCGAACGCGAACCCCACCCACAGCCGGGGCCGGGGCCACCGAACCCGGAGCCGGGGTGACGCCGCCGGCCCAGCTCCGGCCGCTCGGGGAGGTCCGGGCGTGGCCGCGGTCGTTCGCCGACCGCCTGACCACCCCGCTGCCCGGTGTCCGGGCCTTCGCGCGGCTCGCCCGCGAGGGCGCCTTCCGGCCCGGCCCCGAGGGGCTGCGCGGGATCCCCGACCTGCCGTACGAGCCGGCCCCGCTGCCGCCGGCGGTCCCCGGCACGGTGTCCGTGACCTGGGCGGGGCACGCCAGCTGGGTGCTGCGGATCGGCGGCCTGACGGTGCTGACCGACCCGGTCTGGTCCCGGCGGATCCTCGGGACCCCGGCGCGGATGACACCGGTCGGGGTGCGGTGGGAGGACCTGCCGCGGGTCGACGCCGTGGTGATCAGCCACAACCACTACGACCACCTCGACGCGCCGACGCTGCGGCGGCTGCCGCGGGACACGGCCCTGTTCGTCCCGGCCGGGCTCGGGCGCTGGTGCCGGAGGCGGGGGTTCACCCGGGTGACGGAGCTGGACTGGTGGGAGTCCGCCGAACTGGACGGCGTACGGTTCGCCTTCGTACCGGCGCACCACTGGTCGAAGCGGTCGCTGCTCGACGCCTGCCGCACGCTGTGGGGCGGGTGGGTCCTGACGGACGCCCGCGGGTCGGGCCGGCAGGTCTACTTCGCGGGCGACACCGGGTACGGGCACTGGTTCGGGGAGATCGGGCGCCGCCACCCCGGGATCGACCTGGCGCTGCTGCCGATCGGGGCGTACGCGCCGAGGTGGTGGCTGCGCGACGTGCACGCGGATCCGGAGGAGGCGGTACGGGCCTGCCTGGACCTGGGGGCGCGGCGGATGGCGCCGATGCACTGGGCGACGTTCGTCCTGTCCGCGGAGCCGGTGATGGAGCCGCTGCGGCGGGTCCGCGCCGCGTGGGCCCGCGCGGCCCTGCCCCGCGAGCACCTCTGGGACCTCCCCATCGGCGCCTCCCGCGCCTTCTGACGGGTCGGGTCAGGAGCGCAGGCGGCGCCAGAGCGCGGGAGCGGCGCTGAGCAGGAGGGTGAGGCCGACGGCCAGGGCCACGCCCTTCCAGGGCTCCGAGAAGAGGGAGCCGCCCACGATGCCGATCACGCCGTACGTCGCCGCCCAGGCCAGGCACGCCGGCGCGTCGCCCCGCGCGAAGCGGCGCAGCGGCAGCCCCGACAGCAGGCAGGCCAGCATCACCGGGATCCGCCCCGCCGGGACCAGCCGGGACAGCACCAGCACCAGCACCCCGTGCTCGTCCAGCTTGGTCTGCGCCTGCGCGAGCCGCTCCGGCGCGGCCCGCGCCCGCAGCCGCTCCAGCCACCGCGAGCCGCCCCGCGAGCGCATCCCGCGCTCGCCCAGCCAGTACAGGGCGATGTCCCCCGTGAACGCCGCCAGGGCGGACACCCCGAACACCAGCAGCAGTCCGAACGGCATGGAGTCCTGGTGGAAGGCCACCACCGCGGCCGTACTCACCAGCGCCCCCGTCGGGATCACCGGCACCAGCGCACCCAGCGCCACCAGCACGAACAGCGCCGGATAGCCCACCACCTGCCGCGTGGTCCCCGGCGGCACCGCCGTCACCGCGTCCTCCACCGCCCGCAGCGGCGTCACGGCAGCCTCACCCGCTCGCCGTGCCCCGGCACCCGCACCGCCACCTCCGGCGCCAGCTGCCCGGCCCGGCGGGCGAACTCCTCACCCGGCGCGTGGAACTCGTGCGGCCGCACCGCGTCCATGCCGATCGGCCAGAACGTCCCGTAGTGCACCGGCACCGCCACCGACGGGGCCAGCGCGGCCAGCGCCCGCGCCGCCCGCCCCGCGTCCAGGTGCCCGGGCCCCAGGTACGGCCCCCAGCCGCCCACCGGCAGCAGCGCCACGTCCACCGGCCCGACCTCCTCGGCCATCGTGGCGAACAGCCCGGTGTCCCCGGCGAAGTACGTCCGCGCCGCGCCCTGGACCACGTACCCGAGGGCCGGCGCCCGCTGCGGCCCGAACGGCAGCCGCCGCCCGTCGTGCCGCGCGCTGACCGCCCGCACCCGTACGCCGCCGCGCACCGCGACCTCCTCGCCGGGAGCCACCTCCGTCAGCCTCAGCCCCCGCGTCCGCGCCAGCCGCGCCAGTCCCGGCACCACCCGCGGGGCGCCGCGCGGCACCACCAGCAGGGTTCCGGCCGCCAGCCGCGCCAGCGAGGGCAGGTGCAGATGGTCGGCGTGCAGGTGCGAGACGAGCGCCACCTCCGCCTCGGCCGCCTCCGGCGGCGGCGCCGCCCCGCGCCGCCGGCGCAGGTGCGCGAGCCGCACCGCGAACAGCGGGTCCGTCAGCACCCGTACCCCGGAGTCCTCCACCGTGCACGTCGCATGCCCCCACCAGGTGATCTCCACCGGCACCCGCCCTCCCGTCCTCGCACGACCCCGGACCTCCCGAGCTTAGGGGGTCCGCCGCGCCGGGGCCCACGGTCCGAAGGCGTCGGATCCCTCCTCCCGGGCCGCGGATCGGAGTAGGGTCGGGCGGCATGGATGAGCTGCGGGTGGCCGCGATCGCCAGCCTGACCCCGCTTGAGGAACTGGACGCCGACCCCTTCGCCGTGGACACCCGGAGCCAGCACGCCATGTGCGCCCGCTGGGCTGCGGAACACGGCTGCGTCGTGGCCCGGGAGCTGGTCTCCTGCGGGCTGCGCGCCGACCACCACGCGCTCTGGTCCGATGTCGACGCCGGGCACGTGGACCTCTTCGTCGCCGCCAACGAGCGGGTGCTCGCGCGGGCCCTGGGCTCCGTCGAGGAGTTCACCGCCGAGTGCGCGCGGCGCGGCGTACGCCTGGAGACCACCGGGCTCGCCGAACCGCTCTACACCTCCGCGATGAAGGCCGAGGTGCACCGCAGGCTGTCCATGCCCACCGCCGGTTACGACGGTACGTGACCACCGCCCTGTGCGACGCTGGCACGGGGGACCGCGCGGCGGCGCGTGGACCCGGAGCCGAGGCGGGTGCGGTGTGTTGCGCGGACGATGGCGGGCCACGGGCAGCGCCCTGCTGCGGCTGACCGTCGTCTGGGCCGTCTCCACCCTCACCATGCTCGTCCTCGCCGGAGTGCTGCCGGACTTCCGCCTCCAGTCCGGCGACGACGACAGCATCACCCAGATCGGCCTGGCCGCCGCCTGGGGCGCCGGCGCCTTCGGCCTGCTCGGCGCGCTGGTGTGGCCGCTCCTGGTACGGGCCCTGCTGCTGGTGCCCGCCCTGGTGCTCGGGCTGCTCGTCTTCTTCCTCAACGGCTCGCTGCTGCTGCTCGCGCTCCGGCTGGTCCCCGACGGGCGCGGCGAGGCGGCCCCGGAGACCGCGGTGGTCGTCGCCGCGGTGATGTCGGCCGTCGCGTCCGCGACCTCCACGGCCCTCGCCGTCCGCGACGACGAGGCGTACCGCCGCAGGCTCTACCGGCTCGCCGACCGGCGCCGCCGCGGGCAGCGCCGCGCGGCCGGGCCCGGCGCGGCGCGGACCGCGCCCGGGATGCTCTTCCTCCAGCTCGACGGGGTCGGGTACGAGGTGCTCCGGGCGGCCGCGGCGGACGGGCTGATGCCGACGGTGGCCGGCTGGCTCGACCACGGCCACCGCCTGACGTCCTGGCGCACCGACTGGTCCAGCCAGACCGGCGCCAGCCAGCTCGGCATCCTGCACGGCTCGAACTTCGACGTGCCCGCCTTCCGCTGGTACGAGAAGGAGACCGGCGAGGTGATGGTCTGCAACCGGCCCACCAGCGCCGCGGAACTCCAGCTGCGGGCCATCGAGCGCACCCGGGACGGGGGGCTGCTCACCCTCGACGGGGCCAGCCGCGGCAACCTCTTCAGCGGCGGCGCCGACCAGCTGGCCCTGGTGCTGTCCGTGTCGGCGCGGCGGGGCCGGGCCAACCGCTCCCGCGCGGGCTACTTCGCGTACTTCCGCGACCCGGCGAACGCCGTCCGCACCGCCCTGTCCTTCGTCGCCGAGGTGTGCCGGGAGATCGGCCAGTCGGTACGGGCGCGGCTGCGCGGGGACCTGCCGAGGGTGGCGCGCGCCGGGCTGTACCCGCTGATCCGGGCGTTCGCGACCGTGGTGGAACGCGACGTGGTCGTGGCGGCGGTGATCGGCGACATGCTGGCCGGCCGCGCCGCGGTCTACGCCGACCTGGTCGCCTACGACGAGGTCGCCCACCACTCGGGCCCGGCCGGCCGGGACACCCAGCAGGTCCTGGCCCGCCTCGACCGCAGCCTCGCCCTGCTGTCCCGGGTCGCCGAGCACGCGCCCCGGGAGTACCGGATCGTGCTGCTCTCGGACCACGGCCAGAGCCCCGGCGAGACCTTCCTCGGAAAGTACGGGCTGACCCTCAAGGACCTGGTCCGCGCGGGCTGCGGGCTTCCGGTCTCCCGCCGGGCCGGCCGTACGCACAGCGGGGCCGAGGCCCGCGCGGCCGTCTTGGCCGCCCTCCACCGGCCGGTGGAGGAGGAAGAGGAGGCCCGTCCCGGCCGGGACCCGGTGGTGCTGCCCTCGGGGAACCTCGGGCTGATCTCCTTCCCGGCCATGGCGGGCCGGGCCACCCGGGAGCGGATCGAGCGCGCGCACCCGGCCCTGCTCACGACCCTCGCGAGCCACCCGGGGATCGGCTTCCTGCTGGTGGACGGGGAGGTGCTGGGGCCGGGCGGCGCGGTGGCGCGGCTGGCGGTGCCGGGGGAGGCGGAGGAGCTGCTGGCCCCTTTCGGGCCGGGTGCGGCGGAGGCGGTGCGGCGCAGCGACGCCTTCCCGCACGTGGCCGACATCATGGTGAACTCCGCCTACGACCCGGCCACCGGGGAGGTGCACGCCTTCGAGGAGCAGATCGGCTCGCACGGCGGCCTGGGCGGGGAGCAGGGGCGGCCGTTCCTGATGTGGCCGGCGGTGCTCTCGGACCCGGGCCCCGGTCTGGTGGGCGCGGAGGCGGTGCACGACGTGCTGCGGCGCTGGCTGCGCGAGGCGGACGGCCCCCAGGTCCCGCTGCAGGATCCCCGGCCGGAGGCCGCCACAGGCGGAAGCTTTCCTTCCGCAGGGGCCCCCGTACAGGACGAAAACCATTGATTTGGTGCGGGATTGACCGTGCACGACCATGTGTCGACCTGTCCAGCATGTGAAATACCGAAGGCGCGACCCCCGTGAGCACCACCCTGCGAGACCCCGCCCCGACCACGGAACCGGCAGAGGCGGCACAGAGCCCGCACGCCCGCCGCTTCGGCCTCCCCATCGCGACCTGCCTGGTCATGGGCAACGTCATCGGCGGCGGGATCTTCCTGCTGCCCGCCTCGGTCGCGCCGTTCGGCACGATCAGCCTCGTCGCCTTCGGGGTGCTCACCGCCGGTGCGATCGCCCTCGCCCTGGTCTTCGGCCGGCTCGCCGAACGCCACCCGCAGACCGGCGGACCGTACGTCTACGCCCGCGCCGCGTTCGGGGACTTCGCCGGCTTCCTCGCCGCCTGGAGTTACTGGATCACCGCCTGGGTCTCGAACGCGGCCCTCGCCGTCGCGGCCGTCGGCTACCTCACCGTGCTCTTCCCCGCCGCGGGCGCGCACAAGTGGTCCATGTGCCTGGCCGCGCTCGCCGTCCAGTGGCTCCCCGCCCTCGCCAACCTGGCGGGCACCCGCTACGTCGGCGCGGTCCAAGTCATCGCCACCGTACTGAAGTTCGCCCCGCTGCTCCTGGTGGCCGTGGGCGGCCTGTTCTTCTTCGACCCCGCCAACCTCGGCCCCTTCCGGGCCACCGACCAGAGCGCGGCCGGAGCCGTCTCCGCCGCCGCGGCGATCCTGCTCTTCAGCTACCTCGGAGTCGAGTCCGCCACCGTCAGCGCGGGCGAGGTCCGCGACCCGGCCCGCAACGTCGGCCGGGCGACGATCCTCGGCACCGCCGGCGCGGCCGTCGTCTACCTGCTCGGCACCCTCTCCGTCTTCGGCCTGGTCGCCCACGAGAAGCTGGTCTCCTCCACCGCCCCCTTCACCGACGCCGTCAACGCCATGTTCGGCGGCACCTGGGGCGGCACCGTGGTCGCCTGCGCCGCCGTGATCTCGATGCTCGGCGCCCTCAACGGCTGGACGCTGCTCAGCGCGCAGACCCCGTACGCCGCCGCCAAGGACGGGCTCTTCCCGAAGGTCTTCGAGACGAAGAAGCGCGGCGTCCCCGTCGTCGGCGTCGTCGTCACCGTGGCGCTGGCCTCCGCCCTCACCGTGTACAACTACACGCTGGGCGCCGAGGGGGTCTTCGAGAGCCTGGTCCTGATCACCACCTTCACCGCGACCGTCCCCTACCTGCTCGCCACCGCCGCGCAGATCTACTTCCTGCTCTCCGGGCAGCGCGAGCGCGTCCACGCCGGCCGCCTGGCCCGCGACGGCGTCCTCGCCGTCCTCGCCTTCGGCTTCTCCATGTGGCTGGTCGCCGGCTCCGGCTACGCGGCCGTCTACCAGGGCGTGCTGTTCCTCTTCGCCGGCGTCCTCTGCTACGCCGCGATGTCCGCCCGCAAGACCCGCGCCACCGCCTGACCTGCGGAGTAGCGTAGGAGGAGAGGGCCGCGCCGTGCATCGGGCAGCGAAGGGGTCGCCATGGACGCGATCAGAGCGAGCGTCGACATCGCCCGCAGCCCCGCGGAGGTCTACGGCTATCTGACGGACCCCGCCCACCTGCCGGAATGGCAGCACAGCGCGGTCCGCGCCCGCCCGCTGGACGGCGCCCCCCTCCACCTCGGCTCGAAGCTGGCCGTCACCCGCCGGATCGGCCGGCGCCGGTTCCCGATGACCATGCAGGTCACCGAGTTCGACCCGCCCCGGAGCTGGCGGCTGCACGGGCTCGACGGCCCGGTCCGCGGCGATGTCCGGGGCACCGTCGAACCCCTCGACGAGGGCAGACGCTCGCGCGTCACCCTGAACCTCGACTTCGAGGCCCACGGCATCGGCAGGGCCCTGGTCCCGCTGGTGCTCAGGCCCTACGCCCGCAAGGAGCTCCCGAGGAACGAGGAGAAGCTCAGGCACCTGCTGGAGCACTGAAAAAACACCGGCCCCCGGGTGGACCGGCAGGGCGTCCGCCCTGCCGACCGCGCCCCGGGGGCCGGTGTGGTGTCGCGACCGGTTTAGTCGAGGTAGTCGCGCAGCACCTGCGAACGCGACGGGTGGCGCAGCTTCGACATCGTCTTGGACTCGATCTGGCGGATGCGCTCGCGGGTGACCCCGTACACGCGGCCGATCTCGTCCAGGGTCTTCGGCTGGCCGTCGTTGAGGCCGTACCGCATGGAGACCACGCCCGCCTCGCGCTCGGAGAGCGTGCCCAGGATCGACTGGAGCTGCTCCTGGAGGAACGTGAACGACACCGCGTCGGCCGGGACGACCGCCTCGGAGTCCTCGATCAGGTCACCGAACTCGCTGTCGCCCTCCTCACCCAGCGGGGTGTGCAGGGAGATCGGCTCGCGGCCGTACTTCTGGACCTCGATGACCTTCTCGGGGGTCATGTCGAGTTCCTTGCCCAGCTCCTCCGGAGTGGGCTCCCGGCCGAGGTCCTGGAGCATCTGGCGCTGGACACGGGCCAGCTTGTTGATGATCTCGACCATGTGGACGGGGATGCGGATCGTGCGGGACTGGTCGGCCATGGCACGCGTGATCGCCTGCCGGATCCACCAGGTCGCGTACGTGGAGAACTTGAAGCCCTTGGTGTAGTCGAACTTCTCCACGGCGCGGATCAGACCGACGTTGCCCTCCTGGATCAGGTCCAGGAAGAGCATGCCGCGGCCGGTGTAGCGCTTGGCCAGGGAGACCACGAGGCGGAGGTTGGCCTCCAGCAGGTGGTTCTTGGCGCGGCGGCCGTCCTCGACGAGGATCTCCAGCTCACGCTTGAACGTGGCCTTGTGGTCCTCCTCCTCTTCGAGCTTGTACTCGGAGAACAGGCCCGCCTCGATGCGCTTGGCGAGCTCGACCTCCTGCTCGGCGTTGAGGAGCGGCACCTTGCCGATCAGCTTCAGGTAGTCCTTGACGGGGTCGGCGGTGGCGCCGGCCACCATGACCGTCTGCGCCGGAGCGTCGTCCTCGTCGTCGTCGGACAGGACGAAGCCCTGCGTGCCGCCGACCTTCGGGGCCTCTTCCTCGGCCTCGTCGGCCAGGTCCTCGGCCGCCCAGTCCTCGCCCTCGACGGCGGGCGTCTCGCCCTCGTCGGCGTCCTTGCCGGTCTTCTTGGCAGCCGCGGTCTTCTTCACGGCGGTCTTCTTCGCGGCGGCCTTCTTGACCACGCGCTTCTTCGGAGCGGCGTCCGTGTCCTCGGACACATCGGCGCCGGCGGTGTCGGCCGATATCGCCGCGGCGGCGGCGACCGGTGCGGCCGCGGCGGCGGTCTTGCGGGCGCCGATCGGGCGCGGCGCGGCGGCGGCCTTCTTGGTCACGGTGCGGGCGGGCGCGGCGGCAGCCTTGCGGGGCTTCTTGGCGGCAGCCTTCGTGGCGGGGGCGGCGCTGACGTGGAGGGCGACGCCCTCCTCGTCCAGGACCTGGTTCAGGCTGCGCAGGACCCGCTTCCACTGGTCCACCGGGATGCGGCCGGCCTCGAAGGCCTGGCGCACGTCGTCACCGTTGATGTGACCCTGCTCGCGGCCGCGCTCGACGAGCGCGACGAGGGCCTCCGATTCGGCGATCTCCGGAGGGAACGTACGGGACGGGCTGAGCGACACAAGGAGCCTCTCGTTGCGAACAGATATGGGGTGGGCGGGACATCATCGCGCGAACTCGGGAAACAGACCCGAGGGGGGTCTGTATTCCGGGGCCGCGCGAGGACACCTGTCGGTTCATCGCATGCCCGAGTAGATTCGTTACGCGCTGAATTGAGTGACCTGCGCCACGCTGTGGCGACGCAACCGATCCGGCGCGGATCCGTCCGCCCCGCGGTCAGCCCTTTTTACGGGCCTCGATGAGGAAGCGGGCGGTGTGCGCGACGAACGGACCTTCGCGTTCGATCTGTTCGTGCAGCTCGCGCAACCGGTCCCGGTACTGCCCGACCGTGAAGCCGGGCACCATCCAGATCACCTTCCTCAGGAAGTAGATCACGGCTCCGATGTCGTGGAACTCCGTCCGCAGCCGCTCGGAGCGCAGATCGACCACGTCGAGACCCGCCCCGGCGGCGTCCGCGGCCGCGTCGTCGGGGTGCCGGGTGCGGCGGACCTCCTCGGGCTGCGGACCCAGGAAGTACTCCACGAGCTCGAAGACGCTCGCCGGACCGACCTGCTGCGAGAGGTAGGTCCCGCCGGGCCCGAGCACCCGGGCGATCTCGTCCCACCAGATGGTCACCGGGTGCCGGCTGGTCACCAGGTCGAAGGACTCGTCGCCGAACGGCAGCGGCGGCTCGTCGGCGTCCGCGACGACCACCGCGCCCAGCGGGTGCAGCAGCCGGGTCGCCTTCGCGATGTTCGGCGGCCAGGACTCGGTGGCGACCGTCAGCCGGGGCAGGGGCCCCGCACCCGCGAGCACCTCGCCGCCGCCGGTCTGGATGTCGAGGGCGCTGTGGACCCGCGCGAGACGCGCCGCCATCAGCTGCTGGTAGCCCCAGGAGGGACGCTGCTCGGTGGCGCGGCCGTCGAGCCAGGAGAAGTCCCAGCCGTCGACGGACACGGACTCGGCTTCGGCGACGAGATGGTCGAAAGTGCGCGTCATGTCTCGATCGTCCCAGGTCGGGGCCCGGTCATCCACCGGATATGGTGGAGGCGGGCCGTGACTGGCGTTCGGGTGGATCACCACCGGGGAGCGGCCCGGCGTACCTGTGCACCTCTGGTACGCCGACTGCCGCGCGCCTGGGCGAACCGCGAACCGCGATCCGCAGCGACGTTCAGGAGACCCCGTGACGACTGCCCAGACTGCCTCCGCCCAGCTGATGGACGGCACCGCCCTCGCCCGCCGCATCTCGGAGCGGACGGCCCTGCACGCGGCGAAGATCACCGAGCGCACCGGTACCGCCCCGTGCCTGGCGACCGTGCTGGTCGGCGAGGACCCGGCGTCCGTCACGTACGTGCGCATGAAGCAGAACCGCTGCGCCAAGGCCGGGATCACCTCGCGCCACGTGGAGCTGCCCGCCGAGACCACGACCGAGGAGCTCGTCGCCGCGCTCACCGCCCTCTCCGAGGACCCGGAGATCAGCGGCATCCTGCTCCAGCACCCCGTCCCGCACCACATCGACGAGCGCGCGGCCTTCGAGGCGATCGCCCCCGGCAAGGACGTCGACGGGGTCACCATGCACTCGTTCGCCGCGATGGGCTTCGGGCTCCCCGGCTTCGTGTCCTGCACCCCCGGCGGCATCATGCGCCTGCTGGAGGCCTACGACGTGGACCTGACCGGCAAGCACGCCGTCGTCGTCGGGCGCAGCGCGATCCTCGGCAAGCCGGCCGGGATGCTGCTGCTGGAGCGCAACGCCACCGTCACCTACTGCCACTCCCGCACCGTGGACCTGCCCTCCATCGTCCGCCAGGCGGACGTTCTGGTCGCCGCCGTCGGCAAGGCCGAGTTCATCCGGGGCGAGGACATCAAGCCGGGCGCGGTGGTCCTGGACGCCGGGTACAACGAGGGCAACGTGGGCGACGTCCACTTCGAGTCGGCCGCCGCCCGCGCCTCGCTGATCACCCCGGTCCCGGGCGGTGTCGGCCCGATGACGATCGCGGTGCTCCTGGAGCAGACGGTGCAGGCCGCCGCCGCCCAGGCCGGCCTGGACCTCGCCGCCCTCTGAACCCCCTGAGCACCTCCGAGCCCCTCCGGGCTCACCGACGCGGCCGCCGGGTCCGGGAGACCGTCCCCGGACCCGGCGAGCGCGTCAGCTGGGCCGCGGGGACGCGGCGAGGCCCGCCGCGGCGCGTTCGGCGGCCGTGAGCGTCGGGGCCCGCAGGGCGCCCCGGTCGGTCGCCCGCAGGACGTGCCAGACCACCGCCGGGCTGAACCAGTGCGTGGGCGCGCTGTTCATGGTCATCACCCGCAGCAGCGCCGTCGTCAGCGCCCGCTGCGTCGTCGCCCCCGTCATCAGCCGGGTGACGTACGCGCCCATCACCCCCGCCCCCGGCTTGGGCCGCACCCCCGTCGCCCCCGGGTACAGGATGTCCTGCGAGGTCGCCAGTTCCCAGGCCGTCGCCACCTGCGGAGCCACCGCGCGCTGCGCCTCGCGGCCAATGCCCGGGTGCGAGAGCCCCTTCGCCCGCAGCAGGTCCCGTACGGCCAGCAGGCCCTGCGCCGCGACCGTCATGCCCTGCCCGTACAGCGGGTTGAAGGTGGCCACGGAATCCCCGACCGCGAAGAACCCGTCCGGCAGGTCCGCCTTCTCGAAGTACAGCCGGCGGTTGGCGGTGCCCTGGGTGACGGCCACGTCCGTGAGCGGCTTGCGGCCCTCCAGGAGCTCGCCCACGATCGGTGAGCGGACCCCCTTGGCGAACGGGACGAACGCCTCCGGGTCCGCCGTGGGCTGCCCGCCCCGGGTGCCCGACAGGGTGGCCTGCCACTGCCCGTTCTCGATCGGCACGATCGTCGCCGTCTGCCCCGGCACCGGAACCCGCGCGTCGGACTGCACGTTGACGATGGGGAACCCCGCCGCGTGGGCCCCGGCGGGCGCCTCGAAGATCCGGGTCGCGTACACGAGCCCGGAGTCGACCTCCGCCCGCCTGATCCCGCCCACGCCGAGCTCCTGGAGCCAGGTCCGGGCCCGGGAGCCGCGCCCGCTCGCGTCGACGACGAGGTCCGCGCCGATCAGCCGGCCCTCCTCGTCGGGGGTGTCGACCCGTACCCCGGTGACCCGGGCGGCCGTGCCCTCCAGGGACCGCACCCGGCTGCGCTGGAGCGTGCTGACGCCGGCGAGGCCCGTCACCCGGGCCCGGACCACCGAGTCCAGCAGGTCCCGGCTGCAGGAGACGGTGAACTGCATCTCCTCGTAGCGCGGCAGCCAGCCCTGCGCGGTCAGGGTGACCAGGTCGGTCGGCAGGCTCCGGCGCAGGGCGCCCGCCGCCTGCCAGTCCCCGGTGATGCCCGGCAGGATCTCCTCGATGGCGCGCGCACCGCCCGACCAGAGCAGGTGGACGTGCCGGGCCTGGGGGAGCCCGCGCCGCGCCGCCGGGCCCTGCGGGAGGGCGTCGGCGTCGATGACCGTGACCGTCATGTGCTCGGCGAGGACCGCGGCCGCGAGCAGGCCGGACAGGCTGGCGCCGATCACGACGGCGTGACGGGGCGGGGAGGGCTGGGTCATCGTGGGTGCTCTCTGTCAGGGCCGTGCGGGGCATCGGCGGTGTCGGCTTCTGCGGCGGGTACGGCTTCTACGGCGGGTACGGCTTCTACGGTTTCTGCCGCGGGCGCGGCGTCCGTGGCGGGCGGCGGGAGCCGCGTGAGCTGCCCCTCGCGGGCGAGCAGGTCCTCCAGGTGGTCGGCCAGGGACTTCCATCCCCCCGGGGAGAGCCGCCCGGCCCGCGTCACGATGCCGCGTACGTCGTGCGCCCGCATCAGGGCGAGCATCGGGTTCTCCCCGCCCTGCCCGGCGGGCCCCAGCTCCCGCTCGATGCCGGCGAGGGCGGTCCCGAGCGCCTCGGCGTCATCGGCGAGCAGGAAGCCGCCCTCGACCCCGTAGAAGCGCTGGATCCCGGCGGCCGCCGCCAGGTTGGGCAGGCCCTCTCCCTGGGCGAGGCGGGTCAGTGACTGCCCGGACGCGTCGAAGGACGCGGCGATCTCGGCGAGGGAGTGCGGCCGGCCGTCCTGCCTGGGGCGGGTGCGGCGCAGGTGCTCCAGCCGCGAGCGGACCTGCTCCCTCAGCGGGGGCCGCGGCGGCCTTCCGTCGAGGGTGAGCCGGACCGCCTCCGGGGTCATGCCGGTGCGGTACGAGAGCTGCTCCAGGTCGTCCGTGCCGTACGCCAGGGCCCGCTCGACGGCGCTCTTGGCGTCGGCCAGCAGGAACCCGGCGTGGACCCCGAAGAACCGCTGTACGCCCGCCGCGTGCCCCAGCCGGGGCAGCCCGGTGCCCGCGTTGAGGGGGCCGAGGGAGGCGCCGGGCGCGCCGAAGTCCTCGGCTATGGCGGCGAGCGGCCACTCCCGGTCGTGTTTGTCGCGCCGGGTCGCCCGCAGCAGCAGGAACCGGCGGTGCACCCGCTGCTCCAGCGGGACTTCGGGGGCCGTGCCCGCCACCACGGCGGCGACGCGGGCCGGTTCGACCCCGGACAGGTGGCTCAGCCGCTCCGCGGACAGCACTGCGGCGGGGTCCAGTCCCCGCCCGCGCGCGGCCTCGGCGACGCGGCCCCAGCACGCGGCGAGATCGGTTCGGACGGCGTCGCGCAACGGGCGGTTCTCCGTACCTCGACAGGGCGTTCGAGTGGCTGGGCTGACGTGCAGCCTAGCCGCCGGCCCCCTGCCGAAGCAGCGAAATCCCCACCTTTCCTACGCTGAAACTCAACAAACGTTGCCCCCACCCGCCCCCACCGGAGCCCCACCGGCACTCGCCGACAGCCCTCGGCGCCCGCGATGACCTCCGACGTAATCGACCCGCTCGCGCACCGGCGGCACAGTGGGGGCATCGGGTTCCGGAGCCGCGCACTCGGCCCCGGGGCCCGGTTCCCACCGTGTGCACCCGACCCTCGACGGAGGCCGATCCGCCATGTCCGCACCCCTGCTCTCCGGCGCCGCCCGCATCGCGCGCACCCCCGAACCGCGGGCCATGCTGCGCCGCTTCCTCGCCCTCGATTCCCTCGTCACCACCGCCAACGGCCTCGCGTACGCGGCTTTCGCCGCCCCCCTCGGCCGTCTGCTCGGCGTCGGGCAGGACCTGCTGGCGGCGCTCGGCGTCCTGCTGGTGCTCTACGGCGCCGCGGTCGGGCTGCTGGCCGCGCGCCGGCGGCCCCGGCCCCTCGCCGTGGCGGCTGTGATCGACGTCAACTGCGCCTGGGCGGCCGCGAGCGTGGCCGCGCTCTTCCTCTGGTTCGAGCCCACCGCCGCCGGGGCCGTCTGGATCCCGGCGCAGGCCCTCGTCGTGGCAGCCTTCGCCCTCTCCCAGTGGCTCTCCCTGCGTGCGGGAGCGGGCTCAGTAGTCCAGTGAGCGCAGGTACTTGGCCGTCGCCGGGTCCGCCGGGAGCAGCGTCTCGACGGCCAGCTCGGCGACGGTGACGTCCATCGGCGTGTTGAAGGTGGCGATGGAGGAGATGAAGGAGATCAGCCGCCCGTCGTGCTCGATGACCAGCGGGAGCGCGATGTACGGGGCCGCCCCGTCCGGCTCGGCGGGGCGCGGCCGGTCCGGGGCGGGATCCGGCACGGGGTAGGCCGCCACCTCCTCGTACAGCGCGCGCAGCGGCGCCGAGCGGGCCAGCGCGATCTGCCGTCCCATCTGGGCCAGCAGGTGCCCGCGCCACTCGTCGAGGTTGTGGATCCGCCGGGCCAGGCCCTCGGGGTGCAGGGTGATCCGCATGGCGTTCAGCGGCGGGGTCAGCAGGTGCTCCGGGATCCCCTCCAGCAGCATCGCGATGCCCCGGTTGGCCGCGACGACCGTGTACGTGGCGTCCACGACCAGCGCCGGGTACGGCTCGTACCCCGTCAGCAGCCGCTCCAGCCCTTCCCGCAGCGCCCGCATCGACGGGTCGTCCAGCGGGGTCTGCGCGTACCGCGGTGCGTACCCGGCCGCGAGCAGCAGCGCGTTGCGCTCCCGGACCGGCACGTCGAGCTGGTCGGCGAGGCGCAGCAGCAGCTCCTCGCTCGGCCGGGCCCGGCCGGTTTCGACGAAGCTGATGTGCCGGGACGAGGACCCGGCGCGGCCGGCCAGTTCCAGCTGGCTGATGCCGCGCCGCCCGCGCCAGGTCCGGAGCAGGGCTCCGACGGACGACGTCGTCGTGGGGGTCATGCCCCCGACATTAACCCGGCCGGCCCCGCAAGGACGCGGATGCACCCGCACGCACCATGGCGCGGAAGCTCCCCCGGGCCCCGTGCTGTGGGAACCTTGACACCACGTCAGTCGCGGGACGGGCGAGGAGCACCGGGAAGGAGCGTGCGGATGTCGGACGAGCCGCTTTCGCAGAAGGAGATCGAGGACCGGTTGCGGGAACTCCCCGGCTGGGCCTACGAGAACGACCGCATCACCCGCACCTACCGGCTGGACGGCCACTTCGCGGCGAGCGCGCTCGTCGCCCACATCGCCGCCCTCCAGCAGGAGTTGAACCACCACTCGGACCTGACCCTCGGCTACGACACGGTCCGGCTCGCCGTGAACACCCACAGCGCGGGCGACGCCGTCACCGCGACCGACTTCGCACTCGCCGAACGCGTCGAGAGCATCGCCCCCGGCCACGGCGCGGCCTGATCCCCGCACCGGGGTGAGGGCAGCGGCGGACTCACAGGAGTTCCAGGCGCCACCACTGCGAGGGCGCGTCGCTGTCCTCGCACTGGCGGGCCCGGCCCTCCTCGTCCGCCTCCAGCGGCAGCCCGCTGATCGCGGCGATCAGGGAGACCACGCCGGGCGCGTCCAGGTGCTCCTCGACGATCCACTCCTGCGCGCCGAACGCGTTCGCCTTCCAGACCTGCACCCGGGTCCCGCTGTCCGTCGACGCGTTCGCGACGTCCAGCCGCTTGCCGTTGTGCGCGCTCACCAGGTGGAACAGCCCGCCGCCGCTGTGCACCGGCGAGATCAGCCACTGCTGGGCGGCCGCCGGCACGGGCGGCCCCGCGGGCCCGACGCCCACCCGGTTCCCGGCCTCCACCTGGAGCAGCAGACCGCTGGCGACGTTGCGGACCCGGTAGGGACCGTCCGGGGGATTCACGCGCGACCCACTCCTCAGATGTCGAACTCGGCCGGGTCCGGCCCGAGCCGCCGGCCCTTCGGCCCGGAGCCCAGCGCGTCCAGCGCGGCCAGGTCCGCCGCGTCCAGCTCGAAGCCGAACACGTCGAGATTCTCCCGGATCCGCGCCGGGGTCACCGACTTCGGGATCACGACCGTGCCGTGGTGCAGGTGCCAGCGCAGCACCACCTGCGCGGCCGTCCGGCCGTGCTTGGCGGCGACCGCCGTGACGGCCGGCAGGGAGAGCAGCTCCTTGCCCTGGCCCAGCGGGGACCAGGCCTCGGTGGCGATGCCCAGCCGCGCGTGCAGCGCGCGCAGCTCCGCCTGCGGGAACAGCGGGTGCAGCTCGATCTGGTTCACGGCGGGCACCAGCGCACTCACCTCGGCGAGCCGCTCCAGGTCCTGCGGGCGGAAGTTCGACACGCCGACGGCCCGGGCCCGGCCGCTCGCCGCGATCTCCTCGAAGGTCCGCCAGATGGTGAGGAAGTCGTCGCGCATCGGACGCGGCCAGTGGATCAGGTACAGGTCCAGGCGGTCGAGCCCCAGCCGTCCGAGGGAGGCGTCGAAGGCGCGCAGCACCCCGTCCCGGTCCCAGGACCGCGTCTTGACGTTCCACAGCTTGGTGGTGACGAACAGTTCCGCGCGCGGCACGCCGGAGCGGGCGATGGCCCGCCCGGTGCCCTCCTCGTTGCCGTACGCGGCGGCGGTGTCGATGCTGCGGTAGCCGGCCTCCAGTGCGGTCCCGACGACCCGCTCCGCCTCGTCGTCCGGGACCTGCCAGACGCCGAGGCCGAGCCGGGGCATGAGCGTGCCGTTGTTGAGCTCGATGGTGGGGGACTGGTTCACGTCTGTTCGCTCTCTCGCCTCGGGCCGCCGCGGTCGGCCGCGGTCGGCCTCGGTTCGCCGCGCCGAGCGGGGACGTTACTGCGCCGCCGGGCCCGAGGGAAGCAACGCCCCGGAGCGGCGCGGTCCGCGCCGCTCCACCCCGTACTTCGTGCTCAGCCTCGCGATGAGCAGGCAGTACGCCGGGGAGATGAGCAGTTCGAGTACGAGGGCCTGCCAGGGGGCGTCCGCCGCCGTGTCGGTGTCCGCGAGCTGACCCAGCACGAGGGAGAGGCAGAAGGCGACCAGGTTGTTCGCGGTGTGCGCCGCGATCACGGCCTCCAGGCCGCCGGTCCGGACGACCAGCCAGCCCCACCACATGGCCGAGTAGAACAGGAGGGCGAACCCCGACCACGCGCCGAACCCGTGGGCCAGCGCGAACAGCAGCGAGGCCACCACGATGCCGGGCCAGGGCGAGCGGAGGAACCCTCCGAAGTACTGGGCCAGCCAGCCCCGGAAGACGAACTCCTCGGCCGCCGCCTGGAGGGGCACCACCAGCAAGAGCGCCACCAGGCCGAGCAGCAGCCTCCCCCAGCCGGGGAACTCGACGGCGCCGAGGCCCGCGTCGCCCTCCTCCAGCCAGCCCCACAGCATCAGCAGACCCGTCTGGAGAGAGAGGACGGGGAGCGCGACGGCGGCGCAGACGCCGAGCCAGCGCCACCGCAGCCGCCCCGTCACCGAGGCCACGCTCCCGGCGAACCGGTGGCCGCCGAGGCGGACCGCCAGCAGCACGGCGGGTATGCCGATCGCGATCCCCGCGAGCGCCATGACGGTGTCGGCGAGGGGATCGTCCAGGAACCGCTCGCTGTCCGCGGGAGCGAAGTCCAGCCCCAGGGCGTAGCCGGCCGCCGCACCGGCGGCGATGACGGCGATCGTGCCCGCGACCAGGAAGCCGACCAGCAGCAGCAGTTCGCCGAGCCGCCCGAGCACGCCCTGGCGGCCGTTGCGCGCCTGCTGGTGGTAGAGCGAGTCCTCGGGAGCGGCGCTCGGCCCGCTGGGCCGCACCTCGTAACCCCACCGGGGCTGCGCCCCCGCCGCCGCCCAGCCGCCGTCCCCGGCGGGCCAGGCCAGGGGAGAGCGCCCGCCCTGGGGGCCGATCCCGCCCTGGGGGCCGATCCCGGGCCCGGCGCCGGGTTGGTCCCGGGGCGGCGGCCCGGTCGGAACGTCGGTTGCGGGCGGGAGGTGTTCGGCCGTGGGACCGGGCAGGTCCGCGCGATCGGGGGTCTCTGACACGGGTCGTCCGCCTTCTTCCAGCTCCGCCGTCCTTGGCCCCCCATTCGATCACGCGCTCGACCCCCTCCGGCCCCGGGCCCGGGAGTTGGTCACGCCGCGCCCAGATACGCCTTCCGCACCAGCGGGTCCGCCCGGACCTCCGCCGCCGTCCCCTCGGCGAGGACCGCGCCGAGGTCCAGTACGACCACGCGCGCGCAGAGCCCCATCACGAAGGCCACGTCGTGCTCGACCAGCAGCACCGCGCACCCCTCCCGGGCCAGTTCCCGCACCACACCGGCCAGTTGCTCCCGCTCGGGCGCCGACATGCCCGACGCGGGCTCGTCCAGCAGCAGCACCCGCGGCGGATCGGCCACCGCGCGCGCCAGCTCCACCATCCGGGCCCGGCCCACCGGCAGCCCGCCCGCGTACGAGGCCCCGAGCGGCCCGATCCCGCAGTCGTCCAGCACCCGCGCCCCCCGCTCCCGGCGCTCCCGTTCCCGCCGGCGCCGGGCCGGCGAGGCGAGCAGGTCGGCCGCGAGACCGCCCCCGCCGCCCCGCCACTCCTGCGCGACGAGCACGTTGTCCGCCACGCTGAGCTGCCCGAACAGCTGCTGCCGCTGGAACGTCCGGCGCATCCCGTGCCGGGCCCGCCACACCGGGGAGCGGCGGGTGATGTCGGTCCCGTCCAGCAGGATCCGCCCCCGGTCCGGGCGGCGGATCCCGGACAGCACGTCGAACAGGGTGGTCTTCCCCGCCCCGTTCGGCCCGATCAGCCCGCACACCTCCCCGGCCCGGAGCCCGAGCCCCACCCCGGTCAGCGCCCTGACCCCGCCGAAGCGGACGCCGACCCCGCTCGCCTCCAGTACGTACGGCTCGCTCATGTCGCCCTCCCCAGGTAGGCCTCGGTCAGCCGGTCCTCCTCCACCTCGGCCCGCGGGCCGCACCAGGACACCCGGCCCCGCGAGAGGTACGCGACGGTGTCGGCGACCCCGAGGATCCCGGCCGCCTTCTCCTCCACCAGCAGCAGCGCGGTCCCGGCGTCGCGGAGCTCGGTGAGCAGCGCGTACACCTCCGCCACCACGCGCGGGGCCAGACCGAGCGAGGGCTCGTCCGCGATCAGCACCTCGGGCGGCCGCTGGAGCAGCGGCGCCAGGGCCAGCATCTGCTGCTCCCCGCCCGACAGCGCCCCCGCGGCCACCCCGCGGCGCTCCCGCAGGTGCGGGAACCGCTCGTAGACGGCGTCCCGCGCCCGCGCGTCCGGCAGGCAGAGCGCCAGGTTCTCCTCGACGGTGAGGGAGGGGAAGACGCCCCGTCCCTCGGGCGCGAGCACCACCCCGCTCCGCGCCCGCCGTACCGCGCCGTCCCCGGTCACCGCCCGTCCCCGTACGAGGACCTCGCCCCCGGTGACGGGCAACAGCCCGGCGGCGACCCGGCACGCGGTGCTCTTCCCGGCCCCGTTCGGCCCGAGCACGGCCAGGACCTCCCCGCGCCGCACGCTCAGATCCACCCCGCGCAGTACGAGCCCCCCGTCGTACCCAGCCCGCACCCCCCCGCAGCTCCAGGGCAGGGACACCCGACCCCGAGGGCCCCGAGCCGACCCCCCGCGAACCGGCCGAGCCCGCTGGCGTCCAGCCCGCTCCGGACGTGTCGCTCCGGGCTGGGCCCGCTTCGGCCGAGCCCGCGCCGGTCGGGCCCGCTTCGGCCGAGCCCGCGCCGGTCGGGCCCGCCTCGGCTGGGCCCGCGCCGGTCGAGACGGCTCCGGTCGAGCTGGCTTCGCCCAAGCCCGCCCCGCCCGGGCCGCCCCCGGCCGAGCCCGCTGGCGTCCAGCCCGCCCCGGTCGAGCCGGCCCCGGCGGGGCACTCTCTGCCCGAGGCGGCCCCGGCCAAGCCCGCTACTGCCGAGCCGGCCCCGGTCGAGCCGGCTTCGGCTGGGCCCGCGCCGGTCGAGCCGGCCCCGGCCGGGCCCGCTTCGGGCGAGGCGGCGCCGGCGCGCCGTTTGGCCGCTCGCACCGGGAGGGCGGCGCAGTATCCGTCCGGGTCGTTGGCCAGTGCCAGTCCCGCGAGCCCGAACAGGATCACCGGCAGGTGCGCCGACGCCGTCACGTAGTCCGCCATCAGCCGCGGCGCGACGGCGAAGACCAGCCCCGCCACCACCGCGTACTGCGGCCGCCGCACCCCCGCGGCCACCACCACCGCCAGCCACACAAGCCCCGTCATCGCCGTGAAGTCCGTCGCGGTGACACGGGTGTTGTACGACGCGTACACCACGCCCCCGAACCCGGCCAGCCCCGCCGACAGCGTGAACAGCAGCAGCTTCGTCCGCAGCACGGACACCCCCGACGCCATCGCCGCCGCCGGCGCCGACCGGACGGCCAGCACCGCCCGCCCCGCCGGGGAGCCCCGCAGCACGCTCAGCCCGGCAGCCACCATCGCGACGAGGAGCACCAGGGCCACGCCGAGCGCCCGGTCGTCGGACAGGTCCACCGGCCCGATCACCGGCCGCGGCACCGGCCAGCCCGCGTCCCCGTTGCGCAGCCACCGCAGCTGGAACAGGACCTGGTCGGCGAGGAAGGCCAGCGCCAGCGTCGCCAGGGCGAGCGAGCGCCCGCCCAGCCGCAGCGCCGGCAGGGCGACCAGCGCCCCCAGTACGGCGGCCGCGCAGGTCCCGGCCGCCAGCGCCGCCACGAACGGCCAGCCCCGGCTCATCAGCAGCCCCGCCACCAGCGCCGCCCCCGTCACGAAGGTGGCCTGCGCCAGCGAGACCATCGCCCCGAGCCCCGTCACCATCGTGAAGGACATGAACACCAGCCCGATCGCCAGCCCTTGCGCCAGCAGCCCGCTCCAGAACGGCGTGGTGACGGTGTAGAACGCCACGCACAGCGCCCCCGCGAGCACCGCCCACACCCCCCACCGCCGCGCCCACGACGCCCCCGCCAGATGATCGACCGGCGGCGCGTCGGCCGCCGCCGTCCCCGCCGTCCGGGCCCTGCGCGTCAGCACCAGCAGCCCGCCGAACAGGATCAGGAACGGCACCGCCGTCCGGAAGCCGGTGATCCGCTCGGCGAAGGAGGCGTACCCGGCGACGAGGTTCTGCAGTACGCCCAGCCCCAGCCCGCCCGCGAACGCGAGCGGCACCGACGCGAAGCGCCCGATGACCGCCGCCGTCGCCGACACGAACAGGAACAGGGTGAAGTCGTGCGCCGACAGCCCCAGCAGCGGGGTAGCCAGCACCCCCGCCAGCCCCGCCAGGCCCGACGCGATCATCCAGGCCACCGACGACAGCCGGTCGGCGCTGATCCCGCGCAGCTCGGTCAGGGAGCGGTTGTCGACGGCCGCCCGCAGCCGCAGCCCCAGCCGGGTGTGCCGCAGCAGCACCCACAGCGCCACGGCCACCAGCGCCGTCGCCACCCAGGTGATCAGCTGGTCGGAGTCGATGCCGACCCCCTCCGTCAGCTGCCAGGACCGCGCGGGGCTCGGCCCCACGCCCGGCAGCCCGAACTGGTTCTCCGCCGGTTTCACGGGCGCGCCCGCCTCCGCCAGGAGCTCCACCGCCCACAGCCCGGCCGCCGGCAGCGCCACCAGCAGCCCGATGGTGGCGACGATCTGCGCGCTCTCCCCGACCCGGGCCAGCCGGCGGAACATCAGCCGGTCCAGCGCCCAGCCGAGGCCGGGTGCGAGTACCAGGACGACCAGCAGCGCCGCCGGGACGGCCGGCCAGCCCAGCCCGGAGCGCACCTCGTAGAAGACCAGCGCGCACAGGTAGGCCGTGGCCCCGTGCGCGAAGTTGAACAGCCCGGAGGCCGAGTACGAGAGCACGAGCCCGGTGGCGAGCAGTGCGTACAGGGCGCCGGAGACCAGGCCGCTCAGGGCGATGACGAGCAGATCCTCCATGCCGCTCCCCTTGCCCGGGCTACTTGAAGGGGACGGGTTCGTAGCACTTGAAGGGGACGGAGACCTCGTACGCCCCGTCCTTCAGCCGGACCAGCGCCCCGCAGCCGAAGCTCTCCTTCTGGCCCTTGGGCTCCGCGCGGTCGCCGACGAGCGTGCCGGTGTCGGAGAAGCTCCGGGCGGCGTTCTGGAAGTGGGCGACGGTGAGGTCCTTGCCCGCCTTCAGGGCGATCGACACGAACAGGTCCGCCGACATGTACCCGGTCAACATGTGCATGTTCAGGGGGACTTCCCGGCCGCCCGAGGCCGCCTTGATGTCCGCCTTGAACTGGTCCATCCTCGGGTTCGCGGACTCGAAGGGCTCGAACTGGAGCAGGACGTGCACCCCGTCGAGGGCCTGCCTGGTGGTGTCCTTGGCGAGCAGGGCCGGGTCGTAGTCGGTCGGGTCGGAGAGCAGCCCCCGGTACCCGGCGCGCTTGAGGGCGGTGAACAGCCCGATGTTGTTGGGGGTCTGCATGACCGAGACGACGGCGTCCGGCGCCTCGCCCCCGTCGCTCGCGAGGATGTCCTTCACGTACGCGGACCAGTCGCTCGGCACGGCCGTGGCGGGAACGGAGGCCTTGGCGTAGGCCACCTCGAAGCCGGCGCCGGCGAAGCCCTGTTGGAAGGTGCGGATGCCGAACTTCCCGGCGTCGCTGTCGTTGGCGATGATCGCGACCGACTTGCCCTTCGCACCGCCGAGCACCTGGCCGATGCCCTCGGGCCAGGTCTGGTTGAGGGTGCCGCCGGGGGAGGGGACCAGGCAGCCGTTGAAGCCGTAGATGTACTGCGGCCCGCAGAAGGAGGGCAGGGTGCCCCAGCCGAAGGTGGGCACCTTCTCCTGCTCCAGGAAGTCGGCGCCGGAGAAGGTGACCGAGCTCATCGGGGCGACCGCGAAGACCTTGTCCTGCTGGACGAGTTTGCGGGCGGCCGCCAGGTTCTTGCCGGGGTCCTGGCCGTCGTCCTCGGCGCCGATGTAGTCGATCGTGCGGCCGTTGATCCCGCCCTCGGCGTTGGCCCTCAGGTACCGGGCCCGCGCCCCGAGGTCGGTGTCCTTCTTGCTGTAGCCGCTCGCGCTGGTCATGGAGACGATGCCGCCGACCTTGATCGAGCCGGCGCTCACCCCTCGGGTGGCCGCCGCGTCGCCGGGCTTGCCCGGCAGGGAGCCGCCGGAGGCGGAGTTGCAGGCGCAGACGAGGGCGAGCGCCGCCGCGGCGGCGGCCAGGGCGCGGATCGGTCGCAACATGGGTGGGGATCCCCTCCGGTCGGAATCCCCGCATTCTGTGCGTGAGCTGACGCACCGTCAATATTCCTGACACGGTGATTTGACGATCCGTCAGGAATGGGCGGGCGGCCGCCCCGAGGGGCGCGTCAGGACTGGTAGAGGGCGGCGACCTCCTTCGCGTACGCCTTCTCGATCGCCCCGCGCTTCAGCTTCAACGAGGGCGTCAGCAGCCCCCGTTCCTCCGAGAACTGCTCGGCCAGTACCCGGAACGTACGGATCGCCTCGGCTTGCGAGACCAGCGTGTTCGCCGCCACCACCGCCCGGCGCACCTCCGCCGTCAGATCCGGGTCGTGCACCAGGTCCGCCGCCGCCAGCTGCTGTCGCCCCCGCATCGACAGCCAGTGCGCGACCCCCTCCATGTCCAGGGTCACCAGCGCCGCTATGTACGGCCGGTCGTTGCCCACCAGCACGCACTGCGCCACCAGCGGATGCGACCGCACCCGCTCCTCCAGGGCCGCCGGCGCCACGCTCTTGCCGTTGGAGGTCACCAGGATCTCCTTCTTGCGCCCGGTGATCGTGAGGTACCCGTCCTCGTCGAGCCGCCCCAGGTCCCCCGTCGCCAGCCAGCCGCCGCGCAGCACCACCTCCGAGGAACGCGGGTCGTTGAGGTACCCCGAGAAGATGTGACCGCCGTGCAGCCAGACCTCCCCGTCGTCGGCTATGTGCACCGTGCTGCCCGGGATCGGCCGCCCGACCGTGCCGTACTTCGTCGCCCCCGGCGGATTCGCCGTCGCCGCCGCGCAGGACTCCGTCAGCCCGTACCCCTCGAACACCGTGATTCCCGCGCCGTCGAAGAACAGCCCGAGCCGGCGCGCCATCGCGGACCCGCCCGACATCGCGTGCCGCACCCGGCCGCCCATCGCCTCGCGGACCTTCCCGTACACCAGCTTCTCGAACAGCTGGTGCTCCATCCGCAACGCCGCCGAGGGCCCCGGCCCGGTACCGAACGCCTTCTGCTCCCGCGCCTCGGCGTACCGCACGGCCGTCTCCACCGCCCGGTCGAAGGCCCCCGTGCGCCCCTCCACCTCGGCCTTGCGCCGCGCCGCCGCGAACACCTTCTCGAAGACGTACGGCACCCCGAGCACGAACGTCGGCCGGAACGCCGCCAGATCCGGCAGCAGCTCGGCCGCCGCCAGCACCGGCTGGTGCCCCAGCTTGACCCGCGCCCGGACCGCGGCCACCTCCACCATCCGGCCGAAGACGTGCGCGAGGGGGAGGAAGAGCAGCGTGGACGGCTGCTCGCCGGGCCCGGCCTGGAACACCGACTCCCAGCAGTTCACCAGCGTGTCCGCCTCGAACATGAAATTGCCGTGCGAGAGCACACAGCCCTTGGGGCGGCCCGTGGTCCCGGAGGTGTAGATGACGGTGGCCGTCGAATCCGGGGTGACCGCACTGCGGTGGCGGTGCACCACCCCCTCCGCGACCCCGCGCCCCGACTCGACCAGGTCCGCCACCGCCCCGGCGTCGAGCTGCCAGAGCCGGCGCAGCTGGGGGAGCCGCTCGATGACGGAGCCGACCGTCATCGCCTGGTCCTCGTCCTCGACGACGCAGCCGACGCAGGACGAGTCGTAGAGGATCCAGTGGACCTGCTCGACCGACGACGTCGGATACACGGGGACCGGCTGGGCGCCGACGGCCCACAGCGCGAAGTCGAACAGCGTCCACTCGTACCGGGTACGGGACATCACCCCCACCCGGTCCCCGAACCGCACGCCCTGGGCCAGCAGGCCCTTCGCCAGCGCCAGCACCTCGGCGGCCAGCTCGCCGGAGGTGACGTCCAGCCAGCGGCCGTCCGTCTTGCGGCCGAGGACCACCCGGTCCGGATCCTGCGCGGCGTGGTCGAACACGACGTCGGCCAGCCCTCCGACCGGCGCGGCCGTGATCACGGGTGGCACGGTTACCTCGCGCAACATCCCGCTCCTCTCCGTGTCGGCGCCGCGACGCTACCCCACGCGCGGGGCCGGCCGGGACCGCTTCGGAAACCTCCACAGGATCCCCTCGGATTTCACCGCCCGGGACGGCTCGGACCGCAGGTCAGGCGGGCCGGCTGAGGCGATCGCCGCCCGAGAGGACCGCGGCCGCCAGGGCCTCGGAGGCCGGGGTCGGGCGGCCGGCCTGGAGGAGGGCGAACTCCACCGGCCCCAGCTCGGGCAGCCCGCCCACCCGGACCAGCCCCGGCGGGATCAGCCCCCGGGTGTGCGCCATCACGCCCAGACCGGCGCGGGCCGCCGCGATCAGGCCGCTCAGGCTGCCGCTCGTACAGGCGATCCGCCAGGCCCGGCCCTCCCGCTCCAGGACCTCCAGCGCCCGGGCCCGGGTGATCCCCGGCGGCGGGAACACGATCAGCGGGACCGGCCGCTCCGGATCCACCCGCAGCCCCTCCGCCCCGATCCACACCATCCGGTCCCGCCACACCAGCCGGCCCCGCTCGTCGCCCGGGCCGCGCCGTTTGGCCAGCACCAGGTCCAGACGGCCCGCGTCGAGCCGCTCGTGCAGGACCCCCGACAGCTCGACCGACAGCTCCAGGTCCACCTCGGGGTGCTCGTGCCGGAAGCCCTCCAGGACCTCCGGGAGCCGGGTCAGGACGAAGTCCTCCGACGCGCCGAACCGCAGGCGGCCGCGCAGCCGGGTCCCGGTGAAGAAGGCGGCGGCCCGCTCGTGCGCCTCCAGGATGGTCCGCGCGAAGCCGAGCAGCGCCTCGCCGTCCTCCGTCAGCTCCACGGAATGCGTGTCCCGGAAGAACAGCGGCCGCCCGGTCGGCTCCTCCAGCCGCCGCACGTGCTGGCTGACGGTGGACTGCCGCACCCCGAGCCGCCCGGCGGCCTGCGTGAAGCTGAGCGTCTGGGCGACGGTGAGGAACGTACGCAGCTGAACGGGGTCGTACATGGAGCCATGCTAGGGCGATTGTCATTGCGCACGCCGATGACAGTGAGCACGGAATGCGCCTTTCCCGATCACCATTGCCCCGGGCACGATGAGAACGACACCGCACGAGAAGGCACCCGTACATGCGCCGCACCCGCCCGACCCGAACCGCCCCGCCGGGCACCGGCTCCGCCCCGCGGGGCCGCCGGTGGGGGGTGGTGGACCCATACGTGATGGCGCTGCTCGGGACCGTCGGCGTCGCCGCGCTGCTGCCCGCCCGCGGCGCCGCCGCGGACGTGGCCGACGCGGGGGCGACCGGCGCCGTGGCCCTGCTGTTCTTCCTCTACGGCGCCCGGCTCTCCGCCCGCGAGACCCTCGACGGACTGCGCCACTGGCGGCTGCACCTCACCGTGCTCGGCTGTACCTTCCTGCTCTTCCCCCTCCTCGGCCTCGCCGCCCGCGGCCTCGTCCCCAACCTGCTCACGCCCCCGCTCTACGCCGGCCTGCTCTTCCTCTGCCTGGTCCCCTCGACCATCCAGTCCTCGATCGCCTTCACCTCGATCGCCCGCGGCAACGTGCCCGCCGCGATCTGCGCCGGCTCCTTCTCCTCCCTCGCAGGCATCGCCCTCACCCCGCTCCTCGCCGCCGCACTGCTCGGCGCCGACGCGGGCGGCTTCTCGCCCGGCTCCCTGGCCGGGATCGTCGTCCAGCTCCTGCTGCCGTTCCTCCTGGGCCAGGTCCTGCGCCGCCGGATCGCGGCCTTCCTGGCCCGCCACAAGAAGGTGCTCGGCCTCGTCGACCGCGGCTCGATCCTGCTCGTCGTCTACACCGCCTTCAGCGCGGGCATGGCCGCCGGCATCTGGCACCAGGTCAGCCTCCCGCGTCTGGGCGCCCTGCTGCTGGTCGAGGCCGTGCTCCTCGCCGTCATGCTCCTGGCCAGCTGGTACGGGGCCGGCCGCCTCGGATTCGACCGGGCTGACCGGATCGCCATCCAGTTCGCGGGGTCGAAGAAGAGCCTCGCCGCCGGACTTCCCATGGCGAGCGTGCTGTTCGGGGCGCAGGCGAGCCTGGCCGTGCTGCCGCTGATGCTGTTCCACCAGATGCAGCTGATGGTCTGCGCGGCCCTGGCCCGCCACCGGGCACGCGACGCCGACCGGGACCCGGAGCGGGACCCGGACCCCGCGCCCGCGCCCGCCGTGCCCCAACGCGCCCCCGGTCATGTGGCGGAGGTCTCGCCCACCCCCCAACACCCCGCCGCCCGGGCCCGGTAACGTGCGGCGGTGACCTGGATACGCCCGCTCGCCGCGCACGCCGAACGCCCCTGCACCCTGGTGGTGTGCAGGGGCTGCTGCTGTGGCGACCCCCGCAAGAACCCCGGCACCGACCACGCGGGCCAACTGGCCCGGCTGCGCGAGGCCGCGGCCGCGTCAGGGGGCCGGCTGGCCGTCCGTACGAGCGACTGCCTCGGCCCCTGCTCCCAGGCCAACGTCATCGTGGTCCAGCCCACCTCCGAGGCCCGGCGACGCGGCGCCCGCGCGGCCTGGTTCGGCTGGGCCCTCGACGACACCGCGACCGACGAGATCATCGCCTGGGCGGAATCGGGCGGCCCCGGCTCCAGCCCGCTCCCGGACACCCTCGGCCTGCACCGCATCGACCCGCCGGAGCCCAAGCCGAGGACGGACACCCCGCGCCGCGCCCGCCGGGGGCGCTGAGCGGCGGCGCCGAGCCAGGCGGCGGCGGCGCGTCAGAGGGTGACGCGCTCCTCGCCCGCGTAGATGTTCATGTCGGGCCCGCGCAGGAACCCGATCAGCGTCAGCCCCGTCTCCAGCGCCAGGTCCACCGCCAGCGAAGACGGCGCGGAAACGGCCGCCAGCACCGGGATCCCGGCCATCACGGCCTTCTGCGCCAGCTCGAAGGACGCCCGCCCCGACACCAGCAGCACCCCGCCGGCCAGCGGCAGCCGCCCGGCCTGGAGCGCCCGCCCCACGATCTTGTCCACCGCGTTGTGCCGCCCCACGTCCTCCCGTACGTCGAGCAGCTCGCCCTCCGCCGTGAACAGCCCGGCGGCGTGCAGCCCGCCGGTCCGGTCGAACACCTTCTGCGCCGCGCGCAGCCGGTCCGGCAGCTGTCCGAGGAGCGCCGCGGAGACCCGTACCGGATCGGCGGCGATCCCCGTGAACCGGGTCGCCGTGCGCACCGCGTCCAGGCTCGCCTTGCCGCACAGCCCGCAGGAGGAGGTGGTGTAGACGTTCCGCTCCAGCGAGATGTCCGGGAGGGGCACGCCGGGCGCGAGCTGTACGTTGACGACGTTGTACGTGTTCGAGCCGTCCTCGGCGGCGCCCTCGCAGTACGTCACGGCCCGGACCTCCGCGGCCGAGGCGAGCACGCCCTCGCTCACCAGGAAACCCACGGCAAGCGCGAAGTCGTCCCCCGGGGTGCGCATCGTGATCGCCAGCGGTTTGCCGTTCAGCCGGATCTCCAGCGGCTCCTCGGCGACCAGGGTGTCCGGCCGGGTCCCGGCCACGCCGCCCCGGATCCTGACGACACGACGGCGTTCGGTGACCCGTCCCATGGCGATCAGCCCACCCGTTCTCTGCTCGTCGCGCACCTCGTCGTGCACCTGACGAGCACATTCTCCCGGATGGGCGCGCGTAGATGCCCCCGGCAGCGAGTTGCTCGGAATTCTCCAAATTCCGGGGCAGGAATCCTGTCGGGTCACTCACACCCGTACCCACCGGTAGCAGGCCAAGCTGGTTAGTCCTGACCACCGACAAAGGGGGACCCTGCCCATGACCGGTTCACGCGTGGTGGCGCTCGGGCACTACCAGCCCGCCAAAGTGCTGACCAACGAGGACCTCGCGGCCATGGTCGACACCAACGACGAGTGGATCCGGTCCCGCGTCGGCATCAAGACGCGCCACATCGCGGGCCCCGAGGAGCCGGTCGACGAGCTGGCCTTCCAGGCCGCCGGCAAGGCACTCGCGAACGCCGGTCTGAGCCCCGACGACATCGACCTCGTGCTGGTGGCCACCTCCACCGCCATCGACCGTTCCCCGAACATGGCCGCCCGCGTCGCCGCCAAGCTCGGCATGAGCAGCGCCCCCGCGCTCATGGACATCAACGTCGTCTGCTCGGGCTTCACGCACGCCCTCGCCACCGCCGACCACGCGATCCGGTCCGGCTCCGCCACCCGCGCGCTGGTCATCGGCTCCGACAAGATGACCGAGATCACCGACTGGACCGACCGCACCACCTGCGTCCTCACCGGCGACGGCGCGGGCGCCGCCGTGGTCGAGGCCAGCGAGGAGCCCGGCATCGGCCCGGTCCTGTGGGGCTCCGTGCCGGAGATGGGCCACGTGGTCCGCATCGAGGGCACGCCGCCGGTCTTCGCGCAGGAGGGCCAGTCCGTCTACCGCTGGACCACCAGCCAGCTCCCGGCGCTCGCCCGCAAGGCCTGCGAGAAGGCCGGGATCACCCCGGAGGAACTGGCCGGGGTCGTCCTCCACCAGGCGAACCTCCGGATCATCGAACCGCTCGCGAGCAAGATCGGCGCCGTCAACGCGGTCGTCGCCCGCGATGTCGTCGACTCCGGCAACACCTCGGCCGGCAGCATCCCGATGGCCCTGTCCAAGCTGGTCGAGCGCGGCGAGATCCCCTCCGGCGCCCCGGTCCTGCTCTTCGGCTTCGGCGGCAACCTCTCGTACGCGGGCCAGGTCATCCGCTGCCCGTAGCCGCACCAGGCGAGACGCCCCGTCTCGCGAGGGCCTACGGCGCATGCGTGCAGGTCAGCGCGGCCGCGTCGAAGGCCCCCGGCCCGAATACCTGGTCGGAACCACCCCCAACCTTTGCTATTGTTGTCCATGTCGCCGCGGGAAACCGGGGCCGACCACCTAGTCCGGGTGGCGGAATGGCAGACGCGCTAGCTTGAGGTGCTAGTGCCCTTTATCGGGCGTGGGGGTTCAAGTCCCCCCTCGGACACAAAAGCGAGAACCCCACTTCGGTGGGGTTCTTTGCGTTCAGCGGTGCGCTCGCGAGCCGAGGGCCCGGAGGGCCGGGACGGCTCCGGGTGGAGGCGTCCCGGCTTCTTCGTCCTACTGGACCGCCCACTTCAGCGGTTCCTTGTAGTAGCCCCGCGAGAAGGTGACGAACGCGGCCGGCTTGCCCTCGGGCACCAGGTACGACGCGCACCGCGTGTGGTCGTCGCCCTTCTTCCACTCGGCGGCGGGGGCGTCGTCCTCACAGTCGGCCGGCTTGCTGGTCAGGTCCTGGCCCATCATCAGCAGGCGGGTGACCGGTACGTCGTCGGCGGTGCGCACGCCCACGTCCGACATCACCATGGCGCCGGTCATCGGCGCGTCCCCGTCGACGAGCTTGGCGTTGACGTACACCCAGACCGGCACCCAGCCCTTGTACTTCTCGTCCTTCAGCTCGTCCAGGTCCGAGGCCTTGCCCACGACCACCCGCTGCGCGGTGATGGTGAACTTGCCCGTCTTTCCGTCGTGGGTGAGCTCC
Source organism: Streptomyces goshikiensis (assembly GCF_014650555.1). Classification (GTDB taxonomy): domain Bacteria; phylum Actinomycetota; class Actinomycetes; order Streptomycetales; family Streptomycetaceae; genus Streptomyces; species Streptomyces goshikiensis. Next base: position 601,055 of record NZ_BMVE01000002.1, read on the forward strand.
TTCGTCTGCGTGCTCGGCTCGCCGAGGCGCAGCGTCTTCACGGGAGCCTCGGAGGCCTTGGACGCCTTCGCCCCGTCCCCCTCGCTCGCGAACGGCCCGCACGCGGCCAGAAGCGGTGCGGCGAGCGCGATCGCGGCGGTGCGCGCGGAGCGTCGCATGGTGGTGGCCCTGGTGTGCGTCAGCACGTGAATCCCCTCGGTCATCTGTGTTTCCCGGGACCCGGCGCGGCAGGAAAGCCGCCGGGGCCCGGACGAACACTCTCATGAGCGACCGACACGGCCCCTGACGTGTGCGGCATCATGGCCCTGGAACGGGCCGAGGGGGAGCGAACGTGTCGCAGGACGAGCCGGGCAACAGCAAACCGATCGCCGGTCGTTACCGTCTGGGGAAGCGGCTGGGCAGGGGCGGCATGGGCACCGTCTGGCGCGCCACCGACGAACTCCTCGGGCGCCCGGTCGCCGTCAAGGAGCTCCACGTCGACGGCGGTACGGAGGCCACGAAGGCGCTGCGGGAGGCGCGTACCGTCGCCCAGGTCAAGCATCCGCACGTCGTCGTCGTGCACGACGTCGTGGAGCACGAGGGGCGCCCCTTCATCGTCATGGAGCTCGTGGAGGGCGGCTCGCTCGCCGACCGGCTCGCCACCGAGGGCCCGTTGAGCGTCGGCGACACCGCCCGTACCGGGCTCGCCCTGCTCGGCGCGCTGACCGCGGCCCACGACCGCGGGGTCCTGCACCGCGACGTCAAACCCGCCAACGTACTGATGGAGGCGGGCAGCGAGCGCGTGGTGCTCACCGACTTCGGCATCGCCAGCCTCGTCGGATCCACCACCATCAGCGAGACCGGCGCGTTCGTCGGCTCGCCCGAATACACCTCGCCCGAGCGCATGCAGGGCGCCGCCGCCGGACCCTCCTGCGACCTGTGGTCGCTCGGGGCGCTGCTGTGCGCCGCGCTGACCGGCGAGTCGCCCTTCCACCGGGACTCGCTCGGCGGGGTGCTGCACGCCGTCGTGTACGACGAGATCCGGCCGCCCGCGCAGGCGGGGCCGCTGGCCCCGGTCATCCGGGGCCTGCTCGAACGCGACCCGGAGCGGCGGCTGTCGGCGGCCGAGGCGGGGCGGCTGCTCACGGCGTACGTGACCACCGGGCGGGTCCCGCTGGTGGAACGCGCCGCCGGGCCGACCCCGCCGCCGCCCGTGTCGTCCGCTCCGACCCCGCCGCCCGGACCGGTTCGGGCCGACCGGACGCCTCCCGGGTACGCGCCGACGGAGCACTCGGTCCCGTCCGCCGGACCCGCGTCCGCCGGACCCCGGCCCGCCCGCCCGGCCGCGCTGCGGGTGGGGCTGGTGGCCGCGCTGGTCGTCGCGGCCGTCGTCGGCGCCGTCGCCGTCACCTCCTACCTCGGCGACCACCCGTCGGCCGGCCGGGCCGCCGGGACCGCCGCCGCTGCCCCGGCCACCCCCGGGACCCCCTCGGCCTCGGGCGCGGCGCCGGCCGGCACGCCCTCGCCGGCCGCGGCGACCCCCGGCGCGAGCGCCCCGCCCACCGCCGACGCCAAGCCCGCCGACACCCGCCCCCCGACGGCGGCCGCCCCGCCGCCCGCCGCCCGTAGCGTCGCGGCCGAGCCCGCGCCCGCCGGGTACCGGAGCGTGACCGACCGCCAGGGCTTCCGCATCACCGTCCCCGTCGGCTACCAGCGCTCCACCGACGACCGGCGGGTCTTCTACGTGTCCCCGGACGGGGCCTTCCGCATCGGCATCAAGGTCGACCTGGCCACGGCCGGCGGCCCGCTCGGCGCGATGCGGCGCTCCGACGCGAACGGCGCGGACACCAACCCGGGCTTCCGCGACCACTCCGTCGTCGCGACGACGCACAACGGACTGCCCGCCGCCCTCTGGGAGTTCACCTGGAACGGTTTCAGCGCCGCCGAGGGCCCCCGGCACACCTTCGACGTCTGCTGGGACGAGAACGGCCGCATGTACGACGTCTGGGTGTCGGCGCCCGTCGGCCGTCTCGCCGAGGCCCGCAGCCACTTCGACACCGCCCTGGACTCCTTCGTACCGGCCGGCTGACCCGGCCGGGGTTCAGGTGGTGCCCAGGACCACCAGACCGTCCGGGGTCGGCAGGCTCCCCGGGCGGAGCGGGGCGAAGGTGCGCGGCAGCGCGAGCCGGGGCTGCCCGCCGCCCGCCTCCGGGACGGCGTCGAACAGGTAGGCCGCCGCCGTCGCCGGGTCGCTGACCAGGTGCGGCCCCCCGGGCGCGGCGGCGCTCGCCCGGGTGAGGGGGGTACGGAACAGCCTGCGCAGATGCCGCAGGGTCTCCGGGGTGACCCCGGCCGGCCGCGGAACCGGTGCGGGCGCCGCCACCGGGGTGTCCGCGGGGGCCTTCGCCGGGCCGCCCGCCCCGGTCTCCGGCGGGATCGTGCCCGTCAGCAGCAGCGCCAGCAGCACCGGAACGGCCTTGCGGCGCAGTGCTTCCGTGGCGTGCCGCAGGCGGTGCGCGTGCGGCACGGGCAGGGACAGCGCGAGACACGCGGCGGCGTTCCCGATGGTGAGGGGCACCGCCGAGCAGACGACGCCGGGGGAGTACTCCCGCAGGTCGAAGACGGGGGCGCCCGGAGCCACCGCGTCGAGGGCGCTGAACAGGGTCCGGCTGTCGGTGATCGTGCGCGGGGTGAGCCGGGCCGGGCGGTGCCGGGCCACGTGGTCGGCCCGGCCGTCGTGGTCGAGCTGCGTCAGCAGGCACTTCCCGACGGCGCTGGCGTGCGCGGCCGCCCGGAAGTCCACCCACTCCCGCACCGGCGGGGTCCCGGGCCCGTCGGCCATCTGGGTGATCAGCACCTCGCCCTCCGCGTACCGGCTGAGGTACACGGCGGCGCCCGCGCTGTCCCGGGCCAGGGCCAGGGTGCGCTGGAGTTGCCCCGCCAGACCCCGGCCGCCGGGAGCGGCGAGCCGGTCCAGGGCGGGCCCCCGGGCGAAGGCGCCCGCGCCCAGCGCGTCCGCGTACTCCTCCTCGCACAGCATCGCCAGCAGCGGCCGCAACTCCGGCCCGGCGAGCCCCGCCTCCCGCCCCAGCTGGGCGGCCCGCACCCCCAGCGGGTGCCGTTCCAGTACGCGTACGACGGCCAGCGCGCGGCGTGCCTGCGCCAGCGCCTCGGTGCCGTGGGCCGGCGGGGTGCACCCGCGCGCGGCGGCCGTCAGCGCCGGATGCCGCAGCGGGGCGAGGGCGAGGGCGAAGGGGAGCGGGAGAGCGGGCGCGGGTCCGGGGCGGCCCGGCCGCATCGCCGGGAGCCCGGCGGGCGCCGGCGGCCGGGCCGGCGGTGGTGGGGGGTGGAACGCGCCCAGCACCCCCGCCAGCCCCGGTCTCGGCAGCGGCACCGGCCCCACGTCGGGATCGTCGAGCTGGTCGACGTACCGCAGGACGGCGGCCTGCGCGCACAGCCGGACCTCCCGCAGATCGCGCGGCCCGCCGGGCCGGAACCCGCGCCGGCCGAGCTCGCGCGCCCAGACGCCGGCGTCGTGGTGCTCGCCGCGGCGGGAGTGGTCGAGGAAGAGGCAGTACGCGGCGTGCGCGGTCCGGGGGCCGCCCGACCCGGCGGCGAACTGCCACCAGAACCGGGAGCCCTCGCGCAGCCCCGCGAGGTGCAGGAGGCAGCCGAAGACCACGGCGCCGGCCAGGTCGGTGCGATCGCCGGCGGAGAACGACGCGAGCTCCGCCTCCGCCGCGGGCGCGCACACCGCGGCCAGGCAGGCGGCCTTGAGGTCGCGCCGGGCCCGCTCGGAGTCGAGCGGGCGGTCCCGCGCGGGGTCGCTCCACCCCGCCGACCGGCGGCGGGAGCGGCCGACGGCCGCGCCGAGCGCCCGCGGCACGCGCAGCAGGCGGGCCTCGGCGGCGCCGAGGTCGTAGTGCGGATACCGGTCGCGGACCCCCGCCCGCTCCAGGAACTCGGTCAGGGAACGGGGGGTTCCGTCGCTGTCGGGCCACTCGGGCCGCTCGCGCCGCCTCATGACTCGGCGGACGTGTCGAGCAGGCGGGCGAGCCGCCGGTGCGCCTGGCCGAGGTGCGTGCGGACGGTGGCCTCGTCGACGCCCATCACGGCGGCGGCCTCACCGGGGCTGCACTGGAGTCCGTAGCGCAGGACGACGGCGTCGCGCTGCCGCTCGGCGAGGCGGGAGACGGCCGAGTAGAAGCGGATGGTGTCGGTCAGCACCTCGTACCGGTCGGCGTGGGCCTCCTTGAGCGCGGCCTCGAAGGCGCTGATGTCCATCGGCCGGGGCCAGGGGCTGCGGCGCTGCTGCCGGTCGGCGAGGCGTTGCTTGAGCACCGTCCACGCGTAGGCGTCGAGGCGGTCCATGTGCAGCATCCGCAGCCACTCGCTCATCAACGCGTCGAAGGTGGCGTCCACGGCGTCCTCGGCGGCGGCGTCGGAGCCGAGCTGCAGGTACGCGAAGCGCATGTAGGAGGGCCGCCGGTTGGCGTGGAACGCCCAGTAGGACAGGCGCGCGGCCGGGCCCCACTGGCTCATCGGAGTCGGTCGCCGCCGTCGGCTGGGCAGCCCGACCGCCCCACCGGACTCCTCAGGTCCGCCATCGTTCACCGTTCCACCTCATCCCCTGTGCGCCGCACCGCCAGCCTGTCAGCGCGGGCGCGCCCGGGGGCGCAGAGAGGAAACCTGGAAATATTACGTTCGGTGATGATCGGCTCTTGACCGACTTCGACCGGGCGGGCCGTTAACCAGCGCGGATGCATATGCCGCTCGGCGGAGGTCGGCGGAGGTTGGCGGACTGCGTGTGACCATCGCACGATTCACTCGTTTGTCGGATACGTGAGCACATCACCGCGCTTCCGCTCCACCGCCGTCGAACAGGCCGAGGCGGTCCTCGTCGAGCAGTACCCCCGACTCGTACGGCTCGCCTACCTCACCCTCCCCGACTCCCTCGGGCGGCACGGCCGGGTGCTGCTGGCCCACAGGGCGGTGCAGCGTGCGCTGCCGCGGCGGGGCGGGGCCGCCGGGCCGGGCGGTCCCGACGGCTCCGGCGGCGCGCTCGCCGAGGTGCGGGTACGGGTCCTGCGCGGCTGCCTCGCCCCCGCCGGGCGGACCGGTGCCGCGCTGGCCCGGGCGGGCTGGCCGCCGGTCCCGCCCTTCGTGTGGGGGCTGCGGCTGTGGCCGCCGGCCGGGGGCATCGAGGAAGTCGCCCGGATGCTGGCGGGGGAGCCCGCGCCGGTCCGGGCGGCCTTCGTCCTGCACCGCGTGGACGGGCTCCCCGAGGAGACGGCCGCGCGGCTGCTCGGCGCGGCCGGCGCGCCGGCCGACGCGATGGCGCGGGCCCTCGCCCTGGGGGTCGGTGAAACGCTCCTGCGGGAGCTGCGGCGCCCGGAGTTCGACGCAAGCGTGGTCAGCACCCGCCCCACCGACCTGCTCCGGCGGCGCCGCCGGGTCCGGGCCGGGTGGGCCGCGGCGGCCGCGCTCGCCGTCGCCGCCGGGGCACTCGCCGTCGTGGGCCCGGCCCGGCCCCACGCTTCCCGGCCCGTGGCCGTCGGCGTCCTGGACCCGGCCCGGCTGGAACGGGTCCCGGCGCAGGCCTGGGCCGACACGGCCCGCGTGGACTTCACCGCCTGGCCCGCCCGCGGCGGCCGCACCACCGACCGCGCACTCCTCGGCCGGGCCCTCGGCGCCTGGTCCAGCGCGAGCCCGCCGCACGCCCCCGCCCCACCCCAACCCACCCCGGGCCCACCCGCCGTGGGCCGGGACGCCCCGGGAGCTGCCGACCCGGGCCGGGCTGCCTTGGGCTCGGCTGCCCTGATCCCGGCCGCCGTGGGCCGGGCCGGCTCGGGCGCGGGGTCGCTGGGTTCGGGCGGGCGGCCGGGGGTTGCGCCGGTCGCGGTCGTCGGCGGCGGGGTGGTGGTCCGTGCCGCGCCGGGGGTGGACACGGATCCGCCCCGCAGGGCGCCGCAGCTGCTGTACGCGGGGGACAGCGACGGGCGGGCCGTGGTGCTCCTCCTCGACGGGGACCGGGTGGTCCGGTACGCCGAGGCCGTCACCGGGCGCGGGGCGCGGGAGCTCGACTTCGCCCGTACCGACGAGGCCGGCGTCACCACCGCCGCCGCGCTCACCCTGGTCCGCAGCCCCGACGGCGGCCGGGCCCGCTACCTCCTCGCCCCCTGGATCGCCGCCGCCGGCACCCGCGACCTGCTCCGGGCCGGGGAGGACACCAAGCCGCTGGCCCTCGCCGCCGACGGGGTCACCGCCCCGGTCGAGGTGCCCCGCAGCGCCGGTGCCTGCGCGGCCTGGCCCGCCCTCGAAGTCACCTCCTCCGCCCGCATCGTGGAGAAGCACTCCTTCGTCCTCGCCGACCTGGGCACGCTGACCCCCGTCCACCTCACCTACATCCCCCTGCCCGACGGTCCCGGCGCCGCCGCCGCGCGCCAGCCCCGCGAGGCCACCGGAGCGGCCGCCCGGGCGGCCTGGGCCGCCACCGCCTGCCGGCTGCCCGAGATGCGCGGCATGCGCGACGGCGGCGTGCGCGCCGTCAACATCTGGGAGTTCGCCTCCTCGGAGCTGCCCGACGGCGGCGGCCGGGCCGTCTGGTCCTGTACCCGGACCTCCTCCTGGGCCGGGCCCGGCGACGTACTGGTCCGGCTCAGCCCCGCGGCCGGGCCGCCGCAGGACGTGGCGCGGGCCCCGGACACGGCGGCCTGCGGCCGGTTCGGCCAGCACCTGCTCGCGGGCACCCGGTGGCGGTCGCCGGCCGGCCGCTGGTACCTGCTCGCCGCCGGCAGCCGCGAGGTCACGGGGATCACCGCGAGCGGCGCGGTCCGGGCCGAGGCGCGGGGCCGGACCCTCGCCGCACCGGCCGGACCGGAGGCCGCCGCCGTCGAGCTGACCGGCCGGCTCGCGGGCGGCGGCCGCGTCACCGCGCTCGACGGCGGCGGCGGGGGCCGGGACTGACGGGTCGGTGTCACCGCCCGCCACCTGTAGCATTGGCCCATTGCGAGGGCCGTGACGGAGAGGTCACTGCCCTCGCTTTCGCGTATGTCCACCCAGTGAAAAAGCGGGACGTGGCCTTTGGCCGGTTCGATACGATGAACCGCATCATCGCCCGACAGGCCACGTGATACCGCAGATATGAAATGGAGCATCCGAGGATGGCTCGACACCTGATCACCAGCGCGCTTCCCTACATCAACGGGATCAAGCACCTGGGCAACATGGTCGGGTCGATGCTTCCGGCGGATGTGTACTCCCGGTACCTCCGCCAGCGCGGCCACGACGTCCTCTACATCTGCGCCACCGACGAGCACGGCACCCCCGCCGAACTCGCCGCCAAGGAGGCCGGACTCTCGGTCGCCGAGTTCTGTGCGCAGGCGCACGACGCCCAGAAGGCGGTCTACGACGGCTTCGAGCTGTCCTTCGACTACTTCGGCCGCAGCTCCTCGCAGCAGAACGCCGAGATCACGCAGCACTTCGCGCGCCGCCTCCAGGAGAACGGCTTCATCGAGGAGCGCGCGATCCGGCAGGTCTACTCGCCGGTCGACGGCCGCTTCCTCCCGGACCGCTACGTCGAGGGCACCTGCCCGCACTGCGGCTACGACAAGGCCCGCGGCGACCAGTGCGAGAACTGCACCCGCGTCCTGGACCCCACGGACCTGATCGAGCCGCGCTCGGCCATCTCCGGCTCCACCGAGCTGGAGGTCCGCGAGACCAAGCACCTCTTCCTCCTCCAGTCCAAGCTCCAGGTCGAGGTGGAGGCCTGGGTCGCGGAGCACGAGGAGGAGTGGCCGCAGCTGGCGTCCTCGATCGCCCGCAAGTGGCTGACCGAGGGCCTGCACGACCGCGCCATCACCCGTGACCTCGACTGGGGCGTGCCGGTCCCGGCCGACACCTGGCCCGAACTGGCCGCCGAGGGCAAGGTCTTCTACGTCTGGTTCGACGCGCCGATCGAGTACATCGCCTCCACCAAGGAGTGGGCGGACGCCGACCCGGCGAACCGCGACTACAAGTCCTGGTGGTACGAGGCCGAGGACGTGCGCTACACCCAGTTCATGGCCAAGGACAACGTCCCGTTCCACACGGTGATGTTCCCGGCCACCGAGCTCGGCACCCGCGAGCCGTGGAAGAAGGTCGACTACGTCAAGGCCTTCAACTGGCTGACGTACTACGGCGGCAAGTTCTCCACCTCGCAGAAGCGCGGCGTCTTCACCGACCAGGCCCTCGCGACCCTGCCGGCCGACTTCTGGCGCTACTTCCTCATCGCCAACGCGCCCGAGTCCGACGACTCCTCCTTCACGTGGGAGCACTTCGCCGCCACGGTCAACAAGGACCTCGGCGGCACCCTCGGCAACTTCGTCAACCGCGTGCTGACCTTCTCCCGCAAGAAGTTCGGCGACGAGGTCCCGGCGGGCAGCCCCGCGGGCGAGGCCGAGGCCAGGCTCGGAGAGCAGATCGCGGAGCTGCTGGCCGAGTACGAGGGCCACATGGAGTCCCTCCAGTACCGCAAGGCCGCGGCCGCGCTGCGCGCGCTGTGGTCGGCCGGCAACGCCTACCTCGACGAGAAGGCGCCCTGGCTGGAGGTCAAGACCGACCTGGAGGGCGCGGCGCTCACGCTGCGCACCGCGATGAACCTGATCCACCTCTACTCGGTGGTCTCGGAGCCGTTCATCCCGGCCTCGGCGCGCGCCATGCGCTCCTCCTTCGCGCTCGCCGACGACACGGCGACGTGGGTCACCCCCGAGCAGGCGAAGTCGCTGGACGCGGTCCCGGCGGGCACGCCGTTCACCGTGCCGCCCGTGCTGTTCGCCCGGGTCACCGAAGAGGACCTGGAGTCGTACCGGGAGCGCTTCGGCGGTTCCGAGGCGGGCTGACGCCCGGCTGAACGGCCCAGAAGAGAGCTGGACGGAGGGGCGCGATCCCGCGGGGTCGCGCCCCTCCGGCGTACCCCCGTACCCCCGGTCAGGGAGCCACCGTCGCGCCCACCACCAGGAAGCCGCAGATCAGCACGGCGAGGATCGCGAGCAACGGCCAGACGAAGCGCAGGTACTTGTCGTAGCCGACCTTGGCGAGGGCCACGCCGCCGATGGTGACGGCGGTGGTCGGTACCCAGAGGTTCATCCAGCCGCTCGCCGCCTGCCAGGCCGTCACCACCAGCGCGCGCGAGACCCCGGCGAAGTCCGCCAGCGGGGCCAGGATGGGCATGGCGAGGGTGGCGTGCCCGGAGGTCGAGGGGATCAGGAACGCCAGCGGCAGGTTGACCAGGAACACCATCACCGCGAAGACCCCGGACGAGGTGCCCGCGACCACGCCCTCGATCGAGTGGAGGATGGTGTCGGTGATCTTCGAGTTGTTCATGATCACCGTGACCCCGCGGGCCAGCATGATGACGAGGGCCGGCGAGATGAAGTCGGCGGCGCCCTGGATGATCGTGGAACTCAGCTTCGCCTCGCCCATCCGCGCCACCAGGCCCACCAGCACGGACGCGCACATGAACAGCGCCGACAGCTCCGGAAACGACCAGTCCAGTTCCCAGGAGTACGCGGCCGCGTCCGCCCGGCCGGTGAGCGCGCCCGCCCAGGGCACCACCGAGAAGATCATGAACCCGAAGACCAGGACGAGCACCACCAGCACCGTCTTGTGCAGGCGGGTCAGTTCCGGTTCCACCACGTCGGCGCCGGTCGCCTTCTGCTCCCGGTCGCCGGGCAGGAACCCGCACAGGGACTTCGCCGGGTCCTTCTCGACGCGGCGCGCGTACCGGGTGACGTAGAGGATCGTGACGGGGGTGAGCACCACCCACATCGCCGCGCGCAGCGCGATGCCGTCGCCGAGGGAGATGCCGGCGGCCGAGGAGGCCACACCGGTGGCGAAGGGGTTCACCGTCGAGCACAGCACGCCGATGCCCGCACCGAGGATGGCGGTGCCGGCGGCGACGAGCCGGTCGTAGCCGAGGGCCAGCATCATCGGCACCAGCAGGCCGTAGAAGCCGAGAGTCTCCTCCGCGAAGCCCTCCACCGTCCCGAGGACGGAGAAGACCAGCATCACGGCGGCGATCAGCAGCGCGCCCCGGTCGCGGAGCCGGTGCGCCAGGAGGGCGATCCCCCGGTCGAGGGCGCCGGTGGCGAAGACGACGGTGATGAACGCGCCGATGGCGAGGACGAAGAGGAAGACGCCCGCGCTGCCGTACAGGGCTCCGGTGAAGGTCGGGCCGACCTCCTGGGTGGCGGGGTCCCGGATGCCGTACAGGCCGTTGACGGGGGCGAGGAAGAGGTCGTTCAGGCGCTCGGTGAAGCTCCGGCTGCCGGGGACCCGGTGGTAGGTGCCGGCGACGGGCGCGCCGTCCGCGTCGCGGTCGTACTCGCCGGCCGGGACGAGGAAGGCCAGCAGCCAGACCGCCACCGTGACCAGGGCGAGGATCGTCAGCGCGCTCGGGAAGGCGAACTTCCTCGCCGCGGGGGCCGGCTCGCCCTCCCCGGGCACGGGAGGCACGGGCGCCGCCGGGGGCGCGGCGGGCGGGCCCGGCGGACTCGTCATGACCTTGTCTCCTCCCGGGCCGACCCGGCCGGCGGCTTGCGGTTCGCTGCTTCGAGCATGGGACCGGGGGGAGGCGGGCGCCGTGGGGGATGAGCCGTGCGGGTGAAGGGCGCGGCTGAGCTGGGCAAATGCGCCGGGCGTCGTGCTGGGGCGGACCGCGTGAAGGATCAAAGTACGGTGGGGTTAGCATATGAGCGCCGCCTAGCTCGAAAGATAAACCTGTGACTGTCAACGAGGACTCGTTCACCAACTGGAAGAACCGCGAAGAGATCGCGGAGTCGATGATCCCGATCATCGGGAAGCTGCACCGCGAGCGGGACGTCACCGTCCTGCTGCACAGCCGCTCCTTGGTGAACAAGTCGGTGGTCAGCATTCTCAAGACCCACCGGTTCGCCCGGCAGATGCCCGGCGGTGAGCTCTCGGTCACCGAGACGCTGCCGTTCCTGGAGGCGCTGACCGCACTGGACCTCGGCCCTTCCCAGATCGACCTGGGCATGCTGGCCGCCGAGTACAAGACCGACGACCGCGGTCTGTCGGTCGCGGAGTTCACCGCGGAGGCCGTCTCCGGCGCCACGGGTGAGAACAAGATCGAGCGGTGCAAGCCCCGCGACGTCGTCCTCTACGGCTTCGGCCGCATCGGCCGCCTCGTCGCCCGCCTGCTCATCGAGAAGGCCGGCTCCGGCAACGGACTGCGGCTGCGCGCCATCGTCGTGCGCGGCGGTGGCGAGGCGGACCTCGTCAAGCGCGCCTCGCTGCTGCGGCGCGACTCCATCCACGGCCAGTTCCAGGGCACCATCACCGTGGACGAGGCGACGAGCACGATCATCGCCAACGGCAACGCCATCAAGGTGATCTACGCGAACGACCCGTCGGAGATCGACTACACGGCGTACGGCATCAACGACGCCATCCTCATCGACAACACCGGCAAGTGGCGCGACCGCGAGGGCCTGTCGACGCACCTGCGTCCGGGCATCGACAAGGTCGTCCTGACCGCTCCCGGCAAGGGCGACGTCCCGAACATCGTGCACGGCGTCAACCACGACACGATCAAGCCGGACGAGCGGATCCTGTCCTGCGCCTCCTGCACCACCAACGCGATCGTCCCGCCGCTGAAGGCCATGGACGACGAGTACGGCGTCCTGCGCGGGCACGTCGAGACCGTCCACTCGTTCACGAACGACCAGAACCTGCTGGACAACTACCACAAGGCCGACCGCCGTGGCCGCAGCGCGCCGCTGAACATGGTCATCACGGAGACCGGTGCCGCCTCCGCGGTCGCCAAGGCGCTCCCCGACCTCAAGGCGCCCATCACCGGCAGCTCGATCCGCGTCCCCGTCCCGGACGTCTCGATCGCCATCCTCAGCCTGCGCCTGGGCCGCGAGACCACCCGCGAGGAGGTCCTCGACTACCTCCGCGAGGTCTCGCTGCACTCGCCGCTGAAGCGCCAGATCGACTTCACGACCGCCCCCGACGCCGTCTCCATGGACTTCGTCGGCTCGCGGCACGCCTCGATCGTCGACGCCGGCGCCACCAAGGTCGACGGCGACAACGCCATCCTCTACCTCTGGTACGACAACGAGTTCGGCTACTCCTGCCAGGTCATCCGGGTCGTCCAGCACGTCTCCGGCGTGGAGTACCCGACCTACCCGGCCGCCATCTGATCCAGCGCGCCCCGCACGTCCGACCGACCCGGCGCCCCGGCGGGCGGGCCGGCGGTGGGCGGCGACCGGTCCCCTACGGGACCCGGCCGCCAGCCCGCCGCCGCCCGTCACCGGCGGCGCCGGTCCGGTTCCCGGGCCCGTTCCCGGTCACCGGGAACGCCCCCGGCGCGGGCGCGCACCGGCAGCCGCGCGTACGAGGGGACCAGCACCCCGCGCGCCGGACGCCGCCCGGCTATCGACAGCTCCGGGAAGCCCCGCAGCGCCCCGACCACCGCCCGGACCTCCGCCATCGCCAGCGGCATCCCCAGACAGAAGTGCGGCCCCGCCCCGAACCAGAGCCGGCGCAGCCCGGCCGTTTCCGCCGCGTCCCGATCCGGCGCGAACGGCCCGTACGCCCGCGCGCACAGCAGCGTGGCGATCACCACCCGCTCCCCGGCCGCCACCCGGACACCCTCGATCCGGCCCGCCCGGGCCGCGCTGCGCAGCATCACCGGCGTCGGTGACGTCACCCGCAGCGCCTCCTCCACCAGCGCGTCCGTGATCCCGTCCGGCCCGCGCCCCGTGTCATGGGCCAGCGCCACCAGCCGCGGCACGAAGGAGACCAGCGTCTCCGTGCCGGTCAGCAGGAACAGCCCGACCGCGCCCCGCGCCTCCGCCTCGTCCAGCCCCAACGCGCGCAGCCGCCCCGCCGCCGTGGACTCGTCCCCGGCCCGGTACGCGGCCACCGCCGCCTCGGTGAGCCGGGCCAGCGCCGCCCGGGCCCGCTCCGTCTGACGCCCGGTCAGCGTCGTCCGCCACAGCCGTACGGCCGACACCGCCGCAGAGGCCTCGGCGAAACCGGCCCCGCCGGGCGGCATCCCGACCAGCTCGCGGATCACCCCGGCGGCCCCGTCCCGGACGACCCGTACGAGGTCCACCTCCGCGCCCGCCGCCAGCCGCCGCTCCAGGTCCGCGAGCGGGGCGCGCAGCACCCGCTCGCACACCGTCGCCACGTATCCCGGTGTGAACAGGCCGCCCAGCCGCCGGCGCAGCTCCGCGTGCTCGGCGCCCTCCAGGGTGATCAGCGTGCGCGGGCCCAGCACCGGGGTCCACAGCCCGGCCGCCGCCCCCGGCCCGGTCTTCGTGTACGCCCCGGTGTCCAGGAGCACCTCCCGGGCCACCCGGGCGTCGCTCACCACCACCCCGACCCGGGGCACCCGCACCACCGGGCCGCGCGCCGCGACCGCCCGCATCAGCCGGTACGCCACGGGATGCGCGGCCGTCTGCACCCGCCGCTCCCAGCGCTCCCACTCCTCCATCCCGGCAACCTAGCGCCACCGGTGGCCGAAAGTGACCCCTCGGACCAGGGATCTTGACCTGTCTGACGCGTATCGAAGGGATGCCGTGATCGTTTCTTCAGACGTAACCCCACCATCTGCGGCGGAAACGGGAGGACGTGTGGCGACCGCTTGGCAGTACCTCGCCGGGGCGGGCCTGGTGGCGGCGCTCTGCCCGCTCCAGGCCCAGGTGGCGGTCGCGGGCGAGGGGTACGGCGACGCGGCCGGTGGCACTACCGGCGGCGTCGCCTTCGCCGGCGGCGGTGCGTTCGCCGGCGCGGCCCGTCCCGGCACGGCCCCCGCCGACGCCTGCGTGCCGACCCCGCCGCCGGCGCCCGTACCGCCGCCGGCGCCCTCCGCGCGGCCCGCCGGGCCGCCGCCCCCCGCCCGGCCTCCGGTACGGGTGACCGTCCCCGCCGCCGAGCGGCCGACCGTCCACCACCCCGGGCGCGCGGCCGTGCCCGCCCGGCCGCGCGACGCGAAGGCACCGGCACCCGCGGCGGAACCCCGGGCGGAGGCCGCGGAGGTCACCGCCCCGCCCGCGCCGGCCGTCGCCGGGGTGGCGCGGTTCCACGTGCGCCCGTACCACGCGACGGCCCTGGAGCGGCGCGGCCCGGGCGGTCTGTCCACCGTGATGCTCATGACCGTCGTCACCACCCCGGCCGTCCTCGCGGCCGCCGCGCTCCGCCCCCGCGGCAAGAGCCGGCGCTGACGCCGCACACCACCGATCCACAAACGGGAGAACCCTCGTGTCCCAATGGCTGGTCCTGGCCATCGCCATGGCGCTCGTCTGCGCCCTCGTCCTCACCTTCACCGCGATCCGGCACCGCCGCGTCGCCGAAGACGAGGACACCAGCGAAACGCCCGACGTCATCGAGTACATGACGATGATGGTCGGCGTGGTCTACGCGATCGTGCTGGGCCTCGCCATCGCCGGAGTCTGGGAGGCGCGCGGCACCGCCGAGGACGACGTGCGCCGCGAGGCCCAGGCGCTGTACGAGGTCACCCAGCGCGCCGACGTCTACCCGGCCCCCGTCCGCGACCGGATGCGGGACGAGGTGAGCGCCTACGTCTCCCACACCGTCAACGTGGACTGGCCGCGGCTGACCGCGGGGGAGGCCGCCTCCGCCGAAGGCGGCGTGCTGCTGTCCAAGCTGCGCACCGACGTCACCCACCAGAGCCCCACCAGCGAGATCCAGGCCCAGGCCTACCAGCCGCTGCTGGACCACATCGCCGTCGCCGACGACGCCCGGCACTCGCGGACGCAGAGCTCGGAGTCCACCCTGCCGAGCGTGGTGTGGGTGGGGCTGCTGGTGGGAGGGGTGGTGACCGTGGGGCTGATCTTCACCTTGCAGATCCGCCGCTCCGGCCGTGAGCTGCTGCTCGCCGGTCTGTTCAGCGCGCTGATCGTGTTCCTGCTGTTCATGGTGTGGAGCTTCGACGCACCCTACGGCCGGAACGGAATCGATTCGGCGGGGCCGTTCGAGGAACTGTTCCCGGCGGTCACGGTGACCGCCGCCCGCTGACGCACCGCCGCCACCAGCGGCGAATGCCGCAGCGCGTGGGAGATCCGGACGAGATCGCGCGCCCCGGCGGCGGTGTCCGGCGCCTCGCCGCCCTCGCCGGCCTCGATCGCCTCGCCCTCCGGGTCCGCGGAGCGCGCCTTCACGGCGGCCGCGACCATCGCGGCGTCGGCGATCGCGCGGGCCGTCTCCTCGTCCGCGCCGTCGGCGAGGGCGCGCCCGTAGGCGGTGTCCCGGTGGTCCGTGTCGAAGTACGGGCCCAGGTGCAGGAATCCGTCGTGGATGTCCGACTCCCGCTGGATCACCCGGATCTCGGCCGGCGTCCACCAGGACATCCGCACGGCGGGCGCGACGGCGGGCGCGGCCCCGTGCACCTCCTGCCAGAGCGCGCCGAGCCTGCGGTACGTCGCCCAGGTCTGCCAGCTGTCCGAGAGCCGCTGGCAGACCAGCGGGAGCACGAAGCCGACGGCGCTGACGAGCGCGCCCGCCGAGGCGAGCGGCGGGGCGACGAAGGTGCTCAGGTCGTCCAGGTCGTTCCCGGTCCAGCGGGCGAAGACCGCGGTGAACTTGGTGGCGTCGTAGGCGAGGCTGAACCCGTACCCGCACACGATGATCATCAGACCGATGCGCAGCCAGCCGTGCACCTGGAGGGACCAGCGCCAGCACATCGCCGACATCGTCAGCGCCGCGACGCTGTGGGCCAGCAGGTAGAGGGCGATCAGGGTCCGGATGTACGGGGTGTTCGCGTAGTACGTGTCGAAGTCGCGCAGCCGCTCCTGCGGGGCGTCCCCGAGGACGAACAGGACGACGAGCACGGCGGCGACGGCGGAGTAGCCGAGGATCCAGCGGCGGGAGGTCCGCCGGGTCTCCTCCGGCGGCCCGCCCCGCCAGTTGACGATCAGCACCAGGCAGGAGGCGCTGAACAGGGTCATCAGGCAGTAGACGAGCGGGGCCGAGACGTTGGGGATCCCGGTCAGGCGGTTGACGGCGTGGATCGTGGGCGGCGCGGCGAACGTGAAGACCGCCGTGGCGAGGACGAGCAGGACACACACCGAACGCTGGAGCGGATCGCGCCAGCTGTTGCGGAGCGCCGGCAGCTTGCACGCGAGTGACACCGCCATCGCGGCCGCCGGGATGTAGTAGTCCTGTCCGTTCAACGTTCGGTCCTGTGCCCCCGGTAGCCGAGTGAGGTTTCGATCCGGCCGGCCAGCTGGTCGCGTTGGGCCGGGGCCCGATGGCCGGCGGATCCGGCCAGCCAGCTCCGGCACCGGCTGCCCAGCAGTAAGCCGAAGGACTCGGCCTCGGTCTCCTCCGTGACGTCGGCGCGGGTGCGCGCGGCGACCCGGCGGACCGTCTCGCCGAGGTCGGCCCCGTCGGAGAGCAGCCGGGCGGCGACGGCGGCGCCGTCGACGTGGTGGCTGCAGTGGCCCGCCTTCATGTGCCACAGCTCGTGGCCGAGGATGACCAGTTGGTGGTCCGGTGCCGTGCGCTCCTCGATGACCACGAGGTCGCGGTCCGCCATGTCGAGCCACAGACCGCTGGCCGTTCCGGGTGGGAACGCGGCCATCCGGAAGTCCACCCGGCGGCCGCGGTGTCTGCTCATGCCCTCGCAGAGGGCGGCGTAGAGGTCCACTGGCTCCACGGGGGCGGCCAGCTTGATGCCGGCCACCAGCTCCCCGCACAACCGCCGCTGCGCTCTGCCTATGCTCACCGTTCTCCCCGTCGGCGCGGATCCGGATCAGGATTCAAGGATCAGACCCAGACTTTCGACTGGGTCCCTATTCGTTCGGTTTTACGCTTTCGAGGAGCATGTCCAGCCATTCGGTCACCTTGTCCCGGTGCTTGTCGCTGGGCAGTTGGGCGGCGCGCCAGGCGATGCCCCGTACACCGTGGTTCTGGAGGAGTCTTGCCAGTGGATCGCCTGTCGAAGCGGGCGCGGCGGGTGCGGTTTGCCGCTCGCGCCCCGCGAAGTCCTGGAGCAGCTGCTGCTCGGTGCGCTGGAGGGCGTCGGTGAGGGCGTCGGCGTCGTGGGCGGTGAGGAAGCCCGCGTGCACTCCGAAGAAGCGCTGGATGGCGTCGCAGTGCTCCATGGTGGGGCGGCGGTCGCCGTTGATCAGGGCGCCGGCCTGCTGCCGGGACATGCCGGCGCCGTCCGCGATCTCCTGCTGCGTGTAGCGGCGGCCGTTGGGCTTGACCCGGGTGCGCCGCAGCAGGTCGAGCCGCTGGAGGAAGCGGGTCTGGAGATCGGGTTCGCCGGCCGGGCGGCCGTCCAGCAGGGTTTTGACCACGTCCGTGGGGACCCCGGAGGCGTCGGAGAGCCGTCGCAGGTCGAAGACCTGGTTCAGATCGCGGCCCATCTTGCCCGCGAGTTCGGCGACGCGCGTGACGGTGGCTGCCAGGGGCGCGTTGGCCGCCGCGACGGGAGCCGGGAAGCCGTCTGTCACCAGTGGTTCTCCTAGATCGCGCGAGGTCGGTACGGGCACATGGTCGGCCCATGGAATCTATCCGGTCTGCATCCGGAGGGCCAGAAGTTGCCACAGCTGTGGCGCGAATGAGCTGTCAAGAGGCTTGAATTGCCACAATAGTTGACACTCGAATGAGGTCGGTAGCAGGATCGCCACACGGAAATGAAGATCCAGACCGTGAGGAGGGGGAGCTCTCGGTGCCATATCTCGCAGCGGTGGGCCCGTCCGATGACCTCGCCCAAGCCGGTGAGGAACGCCTGGCGGGCGAGGAGTCCGTACGAGGCGCAGTGCGGTCGGAGCGACGCAAGGAGATTTTGCGCCAGCGCCGCGAAGAGCTGGGGCTGAGCCAGGAAGACGTCGCCGCACGCCTGCGCATCAGCGTGCGCGCCTACGGAAACTGGGAACGCGGCCTGGTCAAGGAGTGGACGGACCGCAAACTGCTCGCCCTGGCCGAGGCGTTGGAGATGAGCGAGCGGCAGTGCTTCTGGCTCTTCCGCGTCATGGTCGACCGCGACCCCCCGCCGACCTGGCGCGCGGCCGAGGAGAGCCGGCTGCCCGAGGACCCCGCCCAGCGGGACTACCTGTGCGACTACGCGGCCCTGATGGAAGCCGTTCCCTACCCGAGCTTCCTGGTGGACCACCGCTGGGACGTCGCCCTCACCAACTCGGCGTTCGACCGGCTCTTCCAGACGGTGCGCCCGCACCCGACCGCCCTCCCGGACGACAACTTCCTGCGCTTCGTGCTCTTCCACCCGGACGCGGCAGCCGTGCTGGAGGACCACGAACCGGCCTGGTGCGTCCCGCTGCTGGCCCAGTTCGCGACCGCGCTCGCGGCCTCCCCGGACGACGAGGGCCTGCGCAGCATCCGCCAGGAGGTGGCCCGCGACCCGTTCATGGAGGCGGCCTACCGCTACGGCGTGCCGCACTGGCTGACCACCCACGGGTCCGAGGCCGCGGAGCAGGACGGGGCGGTGCGCAGCGTCCGCCACCCCGACCCGCGCTGGGGTCTGGTGCGCTGCCGGATGGTGGCCGAATCCAGCCGCATGCTGGAGGGCATGGGGCTCACCCGGGTCACCCTGATCCTCTCGGCGCCGCAGGGCCTACCGGCCGGACCGGTACACGGCGGGGCCGGCATCGAGAACCGGCCGCAGGGCCGGCTGCGCGCCGTGCCGCCGCTGGGGGAGTGACCCGGCGGGGGACACTGGGGCCCTGAGGGAAGGTGCCGCCCGGGCCGGCCGCCGAGGGGCGGCTGTCGCGGATCGTGGCACCGGTCGGCGTCGCGGATCGTGACGCCGATCGTGGCACTGGTGAAAGGGCGGTAGGGGCGTGCGGCTGACCATCCTCGGCGGGGGCGGATTCCGGGTACCGCTCGTCTACGGAGCGCTGCTCGGCGACCGGGCCGAGGGCCGGGTGTCGCATGTGACGCTCTACGACGAGGATCCCGGCCGCCTCACCACCATGGCCCGGGTGCTCGCCGACCAGGCCGACGGCGTCGCGGACGCCCCGGCCGTCACGGCCACCACCGACCTCGACGAGGCCGTGCGCGGGGCCGACTTCGTCTTCTCCGCCATCCGCGTCGGTGGCCTGGAAGGGCGCGCCGCGGACGAGCGCATCGCCCTGGCCGAGGGGGTGCTGGGCCAGGAGACGGTCGGCGCCGGGGGCATCGCCTACGGCCTGCGGACCGTACCCGTCGCCCGGGCGATCGCCCGGACCGTCGCGCGCGTCGCACCCGAGGCGTGGGTCATCAACTTCACGAATCCGGCCGGGCTGGTCACCGAGGCGATGGCCGGGGAACTGGGCGACCGGGTGATCGGGATCTGCGACTCGCCGGTCGGGCTCGGGCGGCGCGTCGCCCGGCTGCTCGGCGCCCGCCCCGAGGAGGCCTGGATCGACTACGTCGGCCTCAACCACCTGGGCTGGCTGCGCGGGCTGCGCGTCGGCGGCCGCGACCTGCTGCCCCGGCTGCTGGCCGACCCGGTGGCGCTGGAGTCCTTCGAGGAGGGGCGGCTCTTCGGGGCGGACTGGCTGCGGTCGCTGGGCGCCATCCCGAACGAGTACCTGCACTACTACTACTTCAACCGCGACACCGTACGGGCGTACCAGGAGGTCAAGCAGACCCGCGGCGCCTTCCTGCGCGAACAGCAGCGCGGCTTCTACGCCGAGGCCGGCCGGCCGGGGCATCCCGCCGGGGCGGCGCTGGCCGCCTGGGACCGGACCCGGGCCGAGCGCGAAGCCACGTACATGGCCGAGAACCGCGAGGTGGCGGGCGTCGGCGCACGCGAGGAGAGCGACCTGGAGCCCGGCGGCTACGAGCAGGTCGCCCTCGCGCTGATGCGGGCCATCGCCCGCGACGAGCGGGCCACCCTGATCCTCAACGTCCGCAACGGCCCGACCCTGTCCGTGCTCGACGCGGAGGCGGTGATCGAGGTGCCGTGCCTGGTCGACGCCAACGGCGCGCACCCGGTGGGGGTCGCTCCGCTCCCGCTGCACGCGGTCGGGCTGGTGACCTCCGTCAAGGCGGTCGAGCGGGAGGTCCTCGCGGCCGCGGCGAGCGGATCCCGCGCGGACGCCGTCAAGGCCTTCGCGCTGCACCCGCTGGTCGACTCGGTCGCCGTGGCCCGGCGGCTCCTCGACGCGTACGCCGCCGACCACCCGGGCCTCGCCTACCTGCGCTGATCGCGGCCACGGGTCACTCGTACGGTCCCGCGCGGCATGCGGGGCCGCGGGGGCGCTGTGAGAGTGCCAGGTGTGACCACAGCGACCGCGGAAGCCCCTGCGCCACCCGTGATCGACCGACGGCGGCGCAACGTCATCTTCGGCACGATCATGCTGGGCGTGCTGCTCGCGGCGCTCGACCAGACGATCGTGGGCACCGCGCTGCCCACGATCGTGGCGGACCTCGGCGGCGGCGACCACATGTCGTGGGTGGTGACCTCCTACCTGCTCGCCGAGACCGTTTCGACTGCGCTGGTGGGCAAGTTCGGTGACCTCTTCGGCCGGAAACTGATCTTCCAGATCTCGGCGATCGTCTTCATCAGCGGCTCGTTCCTGTGCGGGCTGTCCCCCAACATGACCTTCCTCATCGTGTGGCGCGGCGTACAGGGCATCGGCGCCGGCGGTTTGATGGTCACCGCGATGGCGCTGATCGCCGACGTGGTGCCGCTGCGCGAACGCGGCAAGTACCAGGGCATGATCGGCGCCGTCTTCGGCGTGGCCACCGTGATCGGGCCGCTGCTGGGCGGACTGTTCACCGACCAGCTGACCTGGCGCTGGTGCTTCTACGTCAACGTCCCCATCGCCATCCTCGTCGTCATCGCGGCCGCCCGGACCATCCCGGCGGTGCGGGCCGAGGGCAAACCGGTCATCGACTACCTGGGCATCACCATGGTCGCGATCGGCGCCAGCGCGCTGATCCTGGCCACCAGCTGGGGCGGCAACGAGTACGCCTGGGGCTCGCCGGTGATCATCGGCCTGTTCGCGGCCGGAGTGCTCGCGCTGGCGCTGTTCTGCCTGGTCGAGACGCGGGCCGAGCAGCCGATGCTGCCGATGCGGCTCTTCGGGACCCCGGTCTTCGGCGTCTGCTCCGTCCTGAGCTTCGTCGTCGGGTTCGCGATGCTCGGCGCGATGACCTTCCTGCCGACCTACCTCCAGTACGTGGACGGGGATTCGGCCACCGTCTCGGGCGTGCGGACCCTGCCGCTGGTCTTCGGGCTGCTGATCGCCTCGGTGTTCAGCGGCACCGTCACCAGCAGGACCGGCCGGTACCGGATCTTCCCCATCGTGGGCTGCGCGGTCATGGCCGCCGGCCTGTTCCTGCTGTCGACGATGCGGCCGGGGACGAGCGTGTGGCTGGAGTCGCTGTACATGTTCGTGCTGGGCACGGGCATCGGCCTGTCCATGCAGGTGCTGACCATCGCCGTGCAGAACACCGTGGACTACGCCGACCTCGGCACGGCCACCTCCGGGGTCACCTTCTTCCGTACGCTCGGCAGCGCCTTCGGGACCGCGGTGTTCGGGACGATCTACGCCAACAGCCTGGGGCCCGCGCTGAAGTCGGGCGTGGCGGAGGCGGCGCGGCGCACCGGACAGGACCCGGCGCTGCTGGCGAAGGCGGCGTCGAGCCCGGACGGGGTGCACAGGCTCCCCCCGGAGGCGGCGGGACCGATCGTCGACGCGTACGCGGACGCGCTGCACACGGTGTTCCTCTGGACCGTGCCGGTGGCGCTGTTCGGCTTCGTCGTCGGGCTGTTCCTCAAGCAGGTCAAGCTGCGCGACAGCGCGCGCGCCGGGTCGACGGACATCGACGGCTTCACCTCGCCGGCCACCACCTCGGCGGACTCGGCGAAGCTGCTGGAACTGGCGGTGGGCAAGCTCGTACGCAACATGGGGCCGCAAGAGGCGCGCGCGATCGTGAACGGCTCGGACACCCGGCTGGACATCGGCGGCGCGTGGGCGGTGATGCAGGTCGACCAGCTGGTCCGGACGGTCGGGCACGCGAGCCTCGGAACGATCGCCGCGCGCCGCTCGGTGCCGCCGGAGGTACTGCTGCCGGTGTTCGACCGGATGGCGGAGGAGGGGTACCTGACCTGGCAGAACGGTTACGTGGCGCTCACCGCGGCGGGGCAGCGGGAGGCGGGGGTCATCTCGCGGGCGTGGGCGAGGTGGCTGGGGGACAGGCTGGAGAAGGACCGGGGCCGCCCGAGCGGCGCGGAACTGCGGGTGGCGGCCGACGCGATCGCGAAACGCCTCCTGGCGGAAGACCTCCGCGAGGGCCACTTCGCCAACGCCCCGGCCCCGCGGTCCTAGAGCCGGCGCGGGTCAGGCCGTGCCGTCGGTGCGGTAGTCGTACGACGGCGCCTCCGGCAGGCCCGGCAGCCCCGGCCGCCAGGCGCGCAGTACCGCCGCCGACGGGGCGTACAGCTCCGTGGGGAGTCCGGCCGGGCCGAACCACTCCCACCGCGCGATCTTGTGCGGCTCGGTGACGGCCGGCAGGCCCTCCGCGGCGTGGGTGACCGCGCCCGCCGTCAGCCGGGTCACCGCGTCGGAGTCCGGGGCGAGCTGGACGGTGAAGACCTCGACGGCCTCCGGCGCCACCCGGAGGTCCGTCTCCTCGGTCAGCTCGCGGGCCGCGGCCTGCTCGAAGCCCTCCCCGGGGTCCACCTTGCCGCCGGGCAGCTCCCAGCGGCCGTCGTGGGCCTGGCCGAGCAGGATCCGGCCGTCCGCGCCGACCACGATCAGCCCGACGCCGACCACGGCGTTCGGCTGCGGGACGGCGCGCACGGCGCGCACGGCGGGACGGCCGGGGTGGTCGTGGGAGTGGTCGTCGGCGCTGCTGGTCATCAGGGTCCTTCGGTGGAGGAGTCGGGCAGGGGCGATGCGGAGGCCGCGGCAGTCTCCGGGGTGTCGGCGGCGCCGCCGCGGGGCCTCGCCCGTACGTGGATCCGCTCGCCCTGCGGCCCGAACAGGCTGAGGAACTCCGCCGTCCGGGGTCCCGGGTTGAAGAACGCGTGCGGGGTCCGCGTGTCGAACTCGGCCACCTCCCCGGCGCTGAGCACCAGGTCGTGCTCGCCCAGCAGCAGCCGTACCCGCCCGGACAGCACGTACAGCCACTCGTAGCCCTCGTGCACCCGCAGCTCGGGCAGCGGCGCCGAGCCGACCACGGGCGGCATGATCGTCTTGAAGGCGTGCACCCCGCCGAAGTGCCGGGTCAGCGGCACGTACGTGCTGCCGTGCCGGACGAAGGGCCGCGGCCGGATCCTGGGATCGCCCGTCTCCGGCGCGCCGACGAGCTCGTCGAGCGCCACCCGGTGCGCCTTCGCGAGCGGAAGCAGCAGCTCCAGCGTCGGGCGGCGCTGCCCGGACTCCAGCCGGGACAGGGTGGAAAGCGAGATTCCGGTGATCTCGCCGAGCTGCGCCAGTGTCGTGCCACGCTGCTGGCGCAACGCGCGCAGCCGCGGGCCCACGGCGGAGAGTACGTCCGCCAGCTCTTCGTCCTGCTCGGGGGTGGCCATGACTCCATTTGCCGGTTCGGCAAGTCCATTTGTCAAGTGGCGCCCTTCCGGCACACCCTCGGGACCATGGACAACGCGATGACGAGGTACTTCGACGTAGTGGTCGTGGGCGGCGGAGCCGCCGGGCTGGCCGGGGCGCTGACCCTGGCCCGGGCCCGCCGCTCGGTGCTGGTGCTCGACTCCGGCAGCCCCCGCAACGCCCCCGCCGCGCACCTGCACGGCTACCTCGGCCACGACGGCGCGAGCCCCGCCGACCTGCTGGCCCGGGGGCGGGCGGAGGTGGCCGGGTACGGCGCCGAGATCCGGTCCGGGGCGGCCGGTACGGCCATCGCCGCCGACCGGCTGCCGGGCGGCGGCTTCCTGGTCCGCTGCGGGGACGCCTCCACCGTCCGGGCGGGGCGGCTGCTGGTCGCCACCGGTCTGGTGGACGAGCTCCCCGCCCTGCCCGGCCTGGCGGCGCGCTGGGGGCGGGACGTACTGCACTGTCCGTACTGCCACGGCTGGGAGGTCCGGGACGAGCCGATCGCCGTGCTGGCCACCGGGCCCATGTCGGTGCATCAGGCGCAGCTCTGGCGGCAGTGGAGCGCACACGTCACCTTGCTGGCTCACACCTGGCACCCCACCGACGAGGACCGGGAGCTGCTGGCCGCCCGGGGCGTCGAGGTGGTGGAGGGCGAGGTCACCGGCCTGACGGTCGCCGAGGACCGGCTCACCGGGGTCACCCTCGCCGGCGGTGCGAGCGCCGGGTGCCGGGCGCTGGTCGTGGCCCCCCGCTTCACCGCCCGCTCCGGGGTGCTGACCGGCCTCGGCCTGCCCACCACCGACCTGGTGCGGGAGGGCCAGGTGATCGGCACCTGTGTGGATTCCGATCCGGCGACGGGCGCCACCGCCCTCGCCGGGGTGTGGGCGGCGGGCAATGTGACGGCCCCGCTGGAGCAGCTGGCCGGCGCGGCTGCCCAGGGCGTGCACGCGGCGGTGGCGATCAACACCGACCTGGTCGCGGCGGAGACGCTGAGCGCGCTCGAAGCGCACCGCGCCGGGGGGCGGGCGGTCTAGGAGGCCCCTGGGAGCCCCTGGGAGCCCTGCCCTCGGACGGGTGTGCGGGTTTCGGCCGGGCCGCGCCCGTGCAGGCTCTGAGCGGTGTGATCGTCGTACGGCGCGGCTCGTCGGCTCAAGGGGGCGCAATGGCACATGTGCTGGTTGTCGGCGGAGGAGTCGGAGGCCTGGCCACCGCGCTCCTCGCGGCCCGCCGGGGACACACCGCCGAACTCTTCGAGCGGGACACCCGCGCCCCCGGCACCGCCCTGGACCGCGACTTCTTCGGCTGGCGCCGCCCGGCCGTACCGCAGGCCACCCAGCCCCACGCGCTGCTCGGCGCCGCGCGCAACGTGCTGCGCGACGACCTGCCCGACGTCCACGCGGAGATGCTCCGGCTCGGGGCCCGCGAGCGGCACGAGCTGGACTGGTTCGACGTACGGCCGCCCGCGCGCCCCGGCGACGAGGACCTCGTCATGCTCCAGGCGCGGCGGATCGTCCTGGAGAGCGCGCTGGCCACCGCCCTGCGCGGCGAACCGGGGGTGGTCACGCGGTACGGGGAGCCGGTCACCGGGCTCACCACCGCCCCCGGCGTCCGGGTGACCGGGGTGACCACCCCGTCCGGCGCCCACCAGGGCGACCTCGTCGTGGACGCGGGCGGCCGGCGCGGCGGCGTCGAGCGCTGGCTGACCGCGGCGGGCTGCCGGCCGCCCGTCGTGGAGCGGCACCGGACGGGACTCGCCTACTTCTGCCGCTGGTACCGGCTGCCGGCCGGGCTGACGGAGGGCCCGCGCCGGCCGTGGACGGTCACCGGCGGTGCCTTCGCCGGCTGCGCGGTCTTCCCGGCGGACAACCGGGTGTTCGCGGTGACCCTGTTCGTGCACACGGAGGACACCACCCGCTCCGCACTGCGCCACCCGGCCGTGTTCGAGGCCGCCGCCCGGACCTTCCCGCCCGGCGCGGCCTGGCTGGCGCTGGACGCCGAACCACTGTCCGACGTCATGGCCACCGCGAGCCTCGACAACCGCTGGAGCTCCCTGGTCGACGAGCGGGGCCCGGTCGTGACGGGGCTGGTGCCCGTGGGGGACGCCATCGCCCACACCAACCCGACGCTGGGCCAGGGCACCTCGCTCGCGCTCTGGGCCGCGCGCAGGGTGGCCCGTACGGCGGGGAACGACCCGGGGTCGGCGCGGTTCGCCGCCGAGTACCACGACTGGGCGGTGCGCACCCTGAAGCCCTGGTTCGACTACCAGGTCGTCGCCGACGGGGCCATCGGCGAGCGCTTCGCCACCCGCGCCGGGCGGGCGGGGACGGCGCGCGAGGTGGCCGCTCTCTTCGAGTGCGCGCTGGAGGACCCGGAGGTGATGCGGGCGCGGGCCCGGGTCCGGCACCTGGCCGACCCGCCGGCGCGGGCGTACGCGGATCCGCAGGTCAGGGCCCGGGTGGCGCGCTGGCTGGCCGCGCGGCCGGACTACGAGCCGAACGCGGTGGGCCCGGAGCGGGAGGAGTGGGAGAAGCTGACGGCGGGCTGAGCACGGCCGGTTGCCGGTTGCCGGTTGCCGGTTGCCGGTCACCGTCCGCCTTTCACCACGTCAGTGCGCCGGGCCGGGCCGGCCGAGCACGTCGGCGAGGTCGTAGCCGACGACCTCCTCCAGCTGGGCGTACGTACAGCTCTCCGGCGCCCGGTCGGGCCGCCACCGGCGGAACTGGGCCGTGTGCCGGAAGCGGTCGCCCTCCATGTGGTCGTAGGCGACCTCGCAGACCCGCTCGGGGCGCAGCGGCACCCACGACAGGTCCTTCTTGCCGGTCCAGCGGCTCTGCGCGCCCGGCAGCCTGGCGCTCTCGTGCGCGGACTCCTCGGCCCAGGCCGCCCACGGGTGGCCCTCGGGATCCGGCATCCGCAGCGGTTCGAGCTCGTCCACCAGCTCGGCGCGGCGCTTCATGGGGAAGGCGGCGCAGACGCCCACGTGCTGGAGCGCGCCGTGCGCGTCGTGCAGCCCGAGCAGCAGCGATCCGACAATCGGACCGCTCTTGTGGAAACGGAAACCCGCGATGACGACGTCGGCCGTACGCTCGTGCTTGATCTTGAACATGAGACGGGCATCGGGCCGGTAGGGGAGATCGAGGGGCTTGGCGATCACCCCGTCGAGCCCGGCGCCCTCGAACCGCTCGAACCACTCCCGCGCGAGCGCGGGGTCGGTGGTCGCGGGCGCGAGATGAACGGGGGGCCGAGCGGTGGAAAGGGCTTGGGAAAGGGCGTTACGGCGGTCCGCGAGCGGGGTGTCGAGGAGTGCCTCGTCGCCGATCGCGAGCAGATCGAAGGCGACGAAGCTGGCCGGGGTCGTCTCGGCCAGCATGTTCACGCGGGAGGCGGCGGGATGGATCCGCTCCGTCAGCCGGTCGAAGTCGAGCCGCCCGTCCCGCACGATGACGATCTCCCCGTCCACGACGCAGCGGGCGGGCAGGTTCTCCTTCAACGCCACCACCAGCTCGGGAAAGTACCGGGTCAGGCTCTTCCCGGTGCGGCTGCCGATCTCGACCTCGTCGCCGTCGCGGTGGACGATGGCCCGGAAGCCGTCCCACTTGGCCTCGTACTGCATGCCCGGCGGGATCTTGGCCACCGACTTGGCGAGCATCGGCTTCACAGGGGGCATCACCGGCAGATCCATACCTGAGATTCTGCGGCGGTACGTCCGGACCCGCCCGGTATGCGCGCCGCGGCGGGCGCGCCTAACGTGGCGCACATGGGTGCAGCCGGTAATGCGATCGAGCTCGACGCCGGAGGGCGGGCGGTACGACTGTCCAACCCGGACAAGGTCTACTTCCCCGAGCGCGGGCTCACCAAGAGGGATGTGGCCGAGTACTACCTGGCGGTCGCGCCGGGCATCACCCGCGCCCTGCGCGACCGCCCCACGACCCTGGAGCGCTATCCGGACGGGGTGGAGGGCGAGTCCTTCTTCCAGAAGCGCGCTCCCAAGAACCTGCCCGACTGGATTCCGACCGCCCACATCGCCTTCCCGAGCGGGCGCACGGCCGATGAGATCTGCCCGACCGAACCGGCCGCCGTCCTGTGGGCCGCCAACCTCGGGTGCCTCACCTTCCACCCCTGGCCGGTGCGGCGCGAGGACACCGACCGGCCGGACGAGCTGCGCATCGACCTGGATCCGCAACCGGGCACCGACTACCACCACGCGGTGGCCGCCGCGCACGAACTGCGGGCGGTGCTGGAGGAGCTGGGCCTGCGCGGCTGGCCCAAGACCTCCGGCGGCCGGGGGTTGCACGTGTTCGTGCCGATCGCCCCTCGCTGGACCTTCACCGAGGTCCGGCGGTGCGCGATCACCCTGGGCCGGGAACTGGAGCGCCGGATGCCGGGCAAGGTCACCACGGCCTGGTGGAAGGAGGAGCGCGGCGAGCGGATCTTCGTCGACTACAACCAGACCGCGCGCGACCGCACCATCGCCTCCGCCTACTCGGTCCGGCCCCGCCCGCACGCGCCGGTGTCGGCCCCACTGCGCTGGGAAGAGGTCGACGACGCGGAGCCGCGGGACTTCGACATCGTCACGATGCCGGCGCGCTTCGCCGAACTGGGCGACCTGCACGCGGACATGGACGAGCACGCCTTCACGCTGGACGCCGTACTCGAACTCGCCGACCGGCAAGAACACGACCACGGCCTGGGCGACATGCCCTACCCGCCGGACTACCCGAAGATGCCGGGCGAACCCAAACGGGTCCAGCCCAGCCGAGCCAAACACAAGGACTGAGCCCTGAGCACCCTTCTCTTCCTGGACGTGGACGGACCACTCATCCCCTTCGGGGCGAGCCCGCGCCGACTCCCCGACGGGTACCCGACGTATCGAACGACCCCGTCCGACCCGGCGGCAGACGCCCATCCGCTGCTCGCCCGCGTCAACCCCACCCACGGGCCACGCCTGGCGGCGCTGGGGTGCACTCTCGTATGGGCCACGACCTGGACGGATGACGCGAACGACAGCGTCGCACCCCGACTCGGCCTCCCGGCCCTCCCCGTGGTCCAATGGCCGGATTCCGACGAGCCCCACCCCCACCCCGGGCTGCACTGGAAGACCCCGTCCCTGATCACCTGGGCCGCCGGCCGCCCCTTCGTCTGGCTCGACGACGAACTCACCGAGGCCGACCGCGCCTGGGTCTCGGCAACCCACCCCGCCCCGGCCCTCCTCCACCGGGTCGACGCCCGCCACGGCCTGACGGAAGCGGACTTCGCAGCCGTGGAGGAGTGGCTGCGCGAGGTGTAGACACCCCGATTGTCAGTGGCGGGTGCGATGCTCGGAGAGGCCGCGCATGAACGCGTGTTGATCAGGTGTTGATAGGACGTCCATCGGCGGCGGACAGGCTCGCCGCATGTCGATGAACACGAGTGAGCGGCCGACGACCGCCGCCGCCCCCGCTTGGTACGAACTCGCCCTGTGCGCCCAGACGGGCCCGGGGTTCTTCTTCCCGGAGCCGGGCTCGTCGCTGCGCGACGCGAAGCGGCTGTGCGGCGCGTGCGAGGGGCGTGCGGCGTGCCTGGAGTACGCCCTGACGAACGACGAGCGCTTCGGCGTCTGGGGCGGCCTGTCCGAATCCGAACGCCTGGCGCTGCGCCCGCGCGACTGATCAGGTCTGCGTCGCCTTCCCGCTCCGCCGCACCAACCCGACCCTCAGCGCGAGCGCGTCATCCCCGCCACCCCACTCCCGCCCGGCCCCCTTGTCGAGCACGACCCGCACGGGCCGATGCCCCCCAACGGGCGAAACCACCCCACCGAACCGCGGATCCCCGGCGAACCAGATGAGGTTCTCACTGTCCGTGACCTGGATCGGGAACGGGAACATCCGGAAGGTGGGGGCGCAGTCCTCCGCGATGCGAATCGCGATGATCGACGGCGTTCGGGGAGGGTGGTGGCCGCGTACCTCGCACCATGGGTACGCCTTGAGGATGGCGGCGACGCGATGACGGCGGAGGTACGCGACCAATAGCACCGGGAGGAACGGAAGAGTGGTGGCCGCGAGGCAAATGAAGATCAGCGCTCCGTGCGGGATCAGCTCAAGCTCGGCGCCCACGAGTGTCACCACCAGCAAAGCGCCAGGACCGACCAGCCAGAACAAGCGGCGCATGACCAGCCGCTTGTATCCGAGAGCAGTCGGCGGGTGATCCCAGGCCGCCTTGACGAGTGGAGGAGTCACAACAGCAGATCCAAAATGCGTGACGTCCCTGACGCGCGAGTGGGACTGGGGTCGGAGAAGCTGATTGTGTGGGCGATGGCATTGAGAATGCTTGTGTACGCGGCGGCGTGTTCGATTGCCGCGCTGGTCAGGTCGAGAACGATGACATGGCCCTGTGCCGGGTGGGCCATGGCAATCCGGGCCTGAAACAGGCGCTCCTCTAAGCCTGGCGGCGACATGAACCCGCTGACGAGGCAACAGGGCTGTTGCGAGGGCAAGTCGATGAACTCGCGAGTCGCGCTCTTCCACAACTCCGACCGGGAGATGGCGAGAGCCGTGCGCGCCACGGAAACCCGGGGGCTGAGTTGCTCGGATCTCCAGACGGCCAGGGAGAAAATCGACGTTGAGATGCCGGCCGGGTCGCCTGGATGCAGGCCCACCGACGTGTGAACGACATGGTGTGCGGCAAGCTCGTCGAGGTGGTCCATGAGGCGGCTGAGGTCCCGCTGGGCATCAGAGCTGCCCAGGGTCTTGGCCATGCAATCCAGTGCATCCCTGTCACCAGGCCCGACGTCGTGAAAACCAGGCGGGAGGCGGAACCAGAGCGGCGGTGTTGGGTCGTCGGGCTTCAAGGACTCATCACCGACCAGGCTTTGGCTACCTTGGCGGTGCTGGAAGGCACGTCGTCCACGACGCCACGAGCGCCATCCACCGCGACAGCGGTCTGCTCGACCGCATCACTGTCCGAAGCGTAGTCGGAAATCGCGGTTGCTGCGCCCAGGACGGGCACGGCAACGCCCACGGTTTTCGTCACCGTTGGGTTCGTACTCCGAAGGGCCCAGGCAGTGAGCGGGTTTTCGACCTCCTGGATTTGGAGGCCCGTCGACCAGGTGGTGCGGCCGAAGGTGGTGGCGCCTTCGGTGAGGCCCGAGAGGGCGCTGGCTTCGGGGGCGGCGGTCAGGGCCGCGCGGGCGGCCAGGGTGCCGGCCTTCGCGCCCGCGGCGACCGCCGCCACGCCCGGGACGGCGCCCGCGGTGTCGCCGAGGAGCGTGACCCCCGCCTTCCAGAAGTCCGCGTCGAACTCGCCCTTGGTGACCCCGTCCGTCAGGGACTTCCGGAACCTCGGGTCGGCGGCGTGCATCCCGAGGGCCGCCAGGGACAGCCCGCCGGCCACCAGCATCACCGCCAGGCCCGCCGGCGGGCAGAACAGGGACAGGCCCGCCCCGGCGGCGCCCAGGATGGCCGAGGCGTTCGAGAGGGCGTCCGCCGGGTCTTCCGTGATCTTCTGCCAGAGCGAGGCGAAGACGCCCGGCTCCTTCGGGGCCAGGCGGTCCGCCGCCGCGTTCAGGGTCTTCGCGACGCGGCCCGCGGCCGCCGCGTGTTCCGCGGCCAGCTCCCGCGCCAGCCGCCGCGCGTCGGCCAGGGCGGGCTCCGTCGTGGCCGCGGCGGCCTGGGACTCGTAGCGGGCGGCCAGCGCGCGGTGCGCGACCAGGGTGTCGTGCCACGCGGTGAGCCGGCGGGCCGCCTCCGCGAGGGAGGTGTGCGCCGAGCGGAGGTAGCGCGGCAGGTCCCGCGACAGCGAGGCCCGGAAGGCGGTGGCGGCCTCGCCCTGCCAGCCGCTGCTGTTCGAGGCGAGGGCGTCGACCACGCGGGAGGCCTCCCCGAGGGAATTCGCCGAGGCCAGGAGCTTCTTCGCCAGGGTGAGGACGGCGGCCGGGTTGCCGGGGGCCGGGTCGAAGCCCAGCGCGGGGGAGTGGCTCACGTACGCCCGCCGCCCGCCTTGAGGAAGGCCGCGCGGATGGCCGCCTCCAGCTCCGCGTGCTCGCCGGCACTGGTCTTCACGCCCTCGCGCACCGTCTTGATGCGTTTGGCCAGCTCACTCGTGCCGTACGACCATCTCTCCTGGAAGCCGTCGCAGGCCGCGTCGAGGTCGGCCGTGCCCAGCTGGTCGGCCCGTACGTGGCTCAGCGCGCTCCGCGCCTCCCGCAGGGAGGTCAGCGAGGAGTCGAGGGCGCGCGAGAAACGGGCCAGCTGGTCGATGTCCACCTGGAGGAACGTCATGACGCGAAACCTTGGCAGAGCGGAGCTCTGCCAGGGCAATCGTCGTCACCCGCCCGGGGGAGCGGAATCCGGTCAGGGCGTCAGGCGCCGCTCAGCCCTTGCGGGCCGCGATGCGCGCCGCGCGGGCGGCGAGGCGCTCGTCGAACTTGCGGGCCTCGGAGTCCAGGCCGTTCATGAACAGGCCGAGCTCCTCCTGGGCCTTCAGACCCTCGGGGCCCAGGCCGTCGATGTCCATGATCTTCAGGAAGCGGATCACGGGGCTCAGCACGTCGTCGTGGTGGATCCGCAGGTTGTAGACCCCGCCGATCGCCATCTGCGCCGCCATGCGCTCGAAGCCGGGCATGCCGTGTCCGGGCATCCGGAAGTTGACCACGACGTCGCGCACGGCCTGCATGGTGAGGTCCGGGGCGAGCTCGAAGGCCGCGCCCAGCAGGTTGCGGTAGAAGACCATGTGCAGGTTCTCGTCCTGCGCGATGCGGGCGAGCATCCGGTCGCAGACCGGGTCACCGGACTGGTGGCCGGTGTTGCGGTGCGAGATGCGGGTCGCGAGCTCCTGGAAGGCCACGTACGCGACCGAGTGCAGCATCGAGTGCCGGTTGTCGGACTCGAAGCCCTCCGACATGTGCTGCATCCGGAACGCTTCCAGCTTGTCCGGGTCCACGGCGCGCGAGGCGAGGAGGTAGTCGCGCATCACGATGCCGTGACGGCCCTCCTCGGCGGTCCAGCGGTGCACCCAGGTGCCCCACGCGCCGTTGCGCCCGAAGAGGGTCGCGATCTCGTGGTGGTAGCTGGGGAGGTTGTCCTCGGTCAGGAGGTTCACGACCAGCGCGATCTTGCCGATATCGGTGACCTTGGACTGCTGCGGGTCCCAGGCCTCACCGTCCTCGAAGAAGCCCGGGAAGTTCCGGCCGTCGCTCCACGGGACGTACTCGTGGGGCATCCAGTCCTTGGTGATCTTCAAGTGCCGGTTGAGCTCCTTTTCGACCACCTCTTCCAGCGCGAACAGCAGCTTGGCGTCGGTCCACGCCTCCGAGCTGCCGAGGGAGGGAGAGGTGATCGTCACGGGTGCTCCTGGGGGACAAAGCGAATTACCTACGGTTCCGTAGCCTACGAACCCGTAGGTTAAGCGCGCCGTGAAGGCCAGCCAAGCCCCACGGGTACCTATGTCCGGTTACGTCTGGTTATCTATGCAGTTTGAGAGGCCGTTTGCGGGCATGGCGAAGCCGAAAGTCATACGTGAAGGTGGCTCGGCTTTGCCGGATTGACGCCTAATCGATGCCTGGGGAGGGGGGACGGGGGAGTCCCCCTGTCCCCCCGTCCCCGCCCCGCGTCACCCCGCGTCGTCCCGCGTCGCCCCGCGTCACTCGTGCCAGAGTGAGTCCCGGACCTCCTCCGCCGTCGTCGGTCGCAGCTCGCCGTCGAGCAGCAGCCAGCGCGTGATGCCGATCGACTCCAGGAACGGCACGTCATGGCTCGCCACGATGAGCGCGCCCTGGTACGACTCCAGCGCGCCGGTCAGCTGCCGGACGCTCGCCAGGTCCAGGTTGTTCGTCGGCTCGTCCAGCATCAGCAGCTGCGGAGCCGGCTCCGCCAGCAGCAGGGCCGCCAGCGCCGCCCGGAAGCGTTCGCCGCCCGACAGGGTGCCGGCCGGCCGGTCCGCCCGGGCGCCCCGGAACAGGAAGTGCGCGAGCCGCGCCCGGATCAGGTTGTTCGTGGCCTGCGGGGCGAACCGCGCCACGTTCTCCACCACCGAACGGCTGTCGTCCAGTACGTCCGCGTCCAGCCGCTGCGGCAGGAAGCGCGCCGGTACGTGCGTCACGGCCTCGCCGGACTCTGCCGGCACGAGCCCGGCGACCGTGCGCAGCAGGGTGGTCTTGCCCGAGCCGTTGCGGCCGACCAGCGCGATCCGCTCCGGACCGCGCAGCTCCCACTCGCCCGGGACCGAGGCCCCGTGCGCCAGGTGCAGATCGCTCAGCGTCAGCACCCGCCGGCCCGGATGGACCTGCGTGGCGGGCAGCTCGATACGGATCTCCGCATCGTCGCGGACCGCCTCCACCGCCTGGTCGAGCCGCTCGCGGGCGTCCGCGAGCTTCTCGGTGTGCATGATGCGGTGCTTGCCGGCCGACTCCTGAGCCGCCCGCTTGCGGGCGCCCATGACGATCTTCGGCTCGCGCTTGGTGTCGTTCATCTTCTGGCCGTACCGCTTGCGACGGGCCAATTTGACCTGTGCGTCGGCCAGTTCCCGCTTCTGCCGCTGTACGTCGGCCTCCGCGACCCGGACCATCCGCTCGGCCGCGTCCTGCTCGGCGGCGAGCATCGCCTCGTAGTCGGTGAAGTTCCCTCCGTACCAGCGCACTTCGCCGTCGCGCAGGTCCGCGATCTGGTCGACCCGGTCGAGCAGTTCCCGGTCGTGGCTGACGAGGATCATCACCCCGGACCAGGACTCCACCGCCGCGTAGAGGCGGCGGCGGGCGCGCAGGTCCAGGTTGTTGGTCGGCTCGTCGAGCAGCAGGACGTCCGGCCGTGCCAGCAGCAGGGCCGCCAGCCGGAGCAGGACGGACTCCCCGCCGGACAGCTCCCCGACGGTGCGGTCCAGGCCGATCCGGGAGAGACCGAGCTGGTCGAGCGTGGCCAGGGCCCGCTCCTCCACGTCCCAGTCGTCCCCGACGGCGGTGAAGTTCGCCTCGGTGGCCTCGCCCGCCTCGATGGCGTGCAGGGCGGCGCGGGCGGTGTCGATGCCGAGCGCCTGGTCTACGCGGAGTGCGGTGTCGAGCGTGACGTTCTGCGGGAGGTAGCCGACCGTGCCGGCGACGGCACGATGGCCGTCGGTGGGGGTCAGTTCACCGGCGATGAGCTTCAACAGGGTTGATTTGCCGCAGCCGTTGAGGCCGATCAGGCCGGTGCGGCCGGGGCCCACGGCCAAGTGGAACCCGTCGAACACGACGGTTCCGTCGGGCCAGTCGAAGGACAGGGCGGAGCAGGTGACAAAGGTAGGGGCGTTACTCATAGAGGCCTCCAGGTTGCGTGAATGGTGCGTGCAACGCGGGGAGACAGCCGTACCGGACCGCGGCCGTCGGCTCATGGCGACGGTGGTGGCGGTGGTGATCGGTGTCTCGAACCTCAGACGAGCAATGTCCTACTCCGTTCGGCGGCAATGGGGCGAGAACGAAGTTACGGGCGGCCGGGGCCGCCCGCAATTGGATTTATGGGGGGGTGGGGTGGGTGGTTGGGGTGGGGTGGTTGGGGTGGGCGGGTGGAGAGGGGCTAGCAGGAGTCGCGCATCAGTTCGGCCAGGCCGTGGTCCACGTCGAGGTACAGGTGCTCAAGGCCAGGCGGTACGACGGCGGCGGCGCGTTCCAGGAAGCGGTGCAGGTCGGCGGTGAGCATCAGGACGATCGCGACGCCCTCGGGAGCGTGGAACTCGATGGTGGTCCGGTCGGCGTCGTACGGGCGCACGCGCACGTCGCCGCTGCCCGTCGGGCGGTCCAGGCCGGACTCCAGCAGTTCGCGCGCGAAGGTCCACGAGATCTCGATGCCCTCCAGCGTGGCCGGGGCGGGGAAGGCCATGCGGATGGCGAACGGATCCGCGCGGTCGTAGCTGAGCGTGACAGGCACGGTCTCGACCTTCGGGGCGGTGGCGACCAGACGGGCCTGCACGGCCTGCTCGATGACAGTGATCAAGGCTCGCTCCCTTGCGGCGGATCTGCTGACGGGCCTGGGGTGGAGCCCGACAACGGGATAGACGCCGGAACCGGCAATTCCGTGCATGCCGAGTTGCGTGAGCTGTGTCACCGATTGGCCGAAACGCATCCGTGTGATCGCACAGAGTAGTGGTGGGCGCGGGATGGGGGAAGGGGCCTGTGGGCGGGTGGCGGCTTTGGGGTGGTCGGAATAAGGCTGGTTCCGTCTCACTCCACAGGCCCAAGGCGTCGTTCCGGGAGCTGGGAGAGGTCGTCACGCTCAGTTCGCCGCGCGGGATCAACTGGCCGACGGGCGACCTTGTGGCAGGCCGCGCCGGTGGCGGGACGCACCCTGGACGGTGGTTCCGGGGTGCGTTAGCTTCCGGCGCCATGAGACTTCTGGGAGTGGGGCGAGGGGCGTGGGCCGGGGCGTGGGCCGGGGCTCGGGCCGGGGCGTGCGCGGTGGCTTTGGTGGTGGGGGCGCTGGGGGTGCCGGCCGTTGCCGCCGGGGTGGGCGGGGCGGGTGAGGGGCCTGGTGATTCTGCCGCTGGAGTTGTGGGGTCTGGTGCGGGTGATGTTGGTGGTGTGGTGCGTGGGGTGGGGTGGGCGGTGAAGGGGACCGGGAAGGACTCCCGGTTCCGGGGGCTGGCCGCCGTCAGTCGCAGTACGGCCTGGGTGGCCGGGTCCAAGGGGACGGTGCTGCGCACCGTGGACGGCGGCCGGAGCTGGCGTGACGTTTCGCCGCCGGGGGCGGTCGCGGAGGGGCTGGAGCTGCGCGACATCGAGGCCTTCGACGCGCGGCGGGCGGTGGCGCTGTCCATCGGGGAGGGCGAGGCCTCCCGCGTGCTGCGGACCGACGACGGCGGGGCGACATGGAGCGAGGCCTTCCGGAACCCCGACCCGCGGGCCTTCTACGACTGTCTGACGTTCTTCGACTCCCGGCACGGGCTCGCGATGAGCGACCCGGTGGACGGCAAGTTCCGCATCCTCTCCACGGGCGATGGCGGGCGTAGCTGGGAGGTGCTGCCGGCCTCCGGGATGCCGGACGCGCTGCCGGGCGAGGCCGGCTTCGCGGCCAGCGGCCAGTGTCTGGTCAGCGCCGGCTCGCGGGACGTCTGGCTCGCCACGGGCGGCGGAGCCGTCTCGCGGGTCCTGCACTCCGGGGACCGGGGGCGGACCTGGAAGGTGGCCGAATCCGTGATCCCGGCCGGCGACCCGGCCAGGGGGGTCTTCGCCCTGGCCTTCCGCGACCGTACGACGGGCCTCGCCGTCGGCGGTGACTACCGCGCCGGGCAGGAATCCCCGCGGGCAGCGGCGGTGTCGTCCGACGCGGGCCGCACCTGGCGCCCGGCGGCGACCCCGCCGCCGGGGTACCGGTCGGGCGCGGCCTGGCACCCGTACGGCCGGGGTGTGGCGCTGGCGGTGGGGCCGACGGGCACCGACGTGACGGTGGACGGGGGCCGCACCTGGCGGGCGCTGGACGCGGGGTCGTTCGACACCGTCGACTGCGCGGGCGACGGGGGTTGCTGGGCTGCGGGGGAGAAGGGGCGGGTGGGGAGGTTGGAGAGGCCGGAGAGGTCCTGATCAGCTGGTGGTGTCCCCGGCCGTGCCTGCGTCCGGATCCGTTCCCGTGATGAGGTCCATGGCTGGGTAGCGGGCCTGGGTGAAGCCTGCTGCTGTGTAGACGGGCTCGCCGTCGGAGCTCGCGTGCAGCTGGATGTAGTGGATGCCGCTGTCGTTCAGCCAGGAGACGAGCCCGTCGACGATCCGTCGGCCGAGGCCTCGGCCGCGGGCGGTCTCGTCGGTGACGATGCCGTCGAGGTAGCCGCGGCGGCCGTCGGTCCAGCGGGGGCTGGGCAGGTGGTACGTCACCCAGGCCATGCCGGTGGCCAGCAGCGGTTCGCCGGGAGCGCCGCCGACGACCAGGCAGCGCAGATCGGTTCGGGCGGTGATGCGCTCGCGGAACCAGCCGTCCGCGGTCTCGCGCCAGGGGGAGTTGGCGGGTCCGGGGTCGACGCCGAGGCTGGCCAGGGCGACGGCGCGCAGGCGTATCAGCTCGGGGATGTCGGCGGGGGTCGCGGGGCGGGGGGCGTGGGTGGGAGCGGGAGGGGTCAACGCGGGCTCCAGGGAAAGGGGTGTCCAAGGGGAGGGAGGGGTTTCCCGGCAGTCTCACTGTCCTTCCGGGGCGGGCCGGTCCCTCAAGGGCGCTCCTTCGTCGCGTCGCTGCGCGATGGCCTTCGGCCACCCTTGACCGACCGGCCCGCCCCGGAACGCCAAAGACTGTCGGGAAACCCCGGAGGAACGGTCACGGGGGATCGGTCCCGGTGCGCGCCACTACCCCCCCGGGCCGCGCCGGCCCGGGGGGTCGATCGCCCCAGGTCGCCACGCGCTTCGCCCGGTCGGCGGCCGCGGGCCGTCCGTTCGCCGTGCTAGGTGAGCGGGGATTCGCGGACCGGCGCCAGGTCCGAGGAGGTCTTCGTCGCGATGAACTCGGTGATGCGGTACTCGCAGACGCCGGCCATCGTGAAGGGGTCGCCCGCCGCGATCTTCTCGATCTCCGCGCGGGAGACCCCGCCGGCCAGGACGACACCGCCGTCGCGGGGGACCTTGCGGCCCGACGCGAGGAAGACGCCCGCCGCGTAGTGGCCGTCCAGCCAGGCGATGTGGGCGTCCATCTGCTCTTCGACGGCTTCGATGGGCGCGGTGTAGGTGAGCTCCATGACGAACATGATCGTCAGGCTACCCTCGCACCATCATGACGAGTGTGAAGACCCCCGCCGACGAGGCCGAGGCCCGGGCGGTACAGGACGAACTGCGGACGCGCGTGGTGCTGGACGAGGCCGGGCCGGCCGTCGGGCGCGGGCTGATCGCGGGTGTGGACGTCGCGTACGACGACGAGCGCGATCTGGTGGCCGCGGCGGCCGTGGTGCTCGATGCCGCCACCTTGGAGGTGGTGGAGGAGGCGACCGCGGTCGGGCACGTGAGCTTTCCGTACGTGCCCGGGCTGCTGGCGTTCCGGGAGCTGCCGACGGTGCTGGCCGCGCTCGACGCGCTGAGCGCCGTTCCGGGGCTGGTGGTGTGCGACGGGTACGGGCTCGCGCATCCGCGCGGCTTCGGGCTCGCCTGCCACCTCGGGGTGGTGACCGGGCTGCCCAGCATCGGCGTCGCGAAGAATCCGTTCACCTTCACGTACGAGGAGCCGGGCGCCCGGCGTGGTGACGCCGCCCCGCTCGTGGCGGCGGACGGCGCGGTGGTGGGGCGGGCGCTGCGGACGCAGGACGGGATCAAGCCGGTCTACGTGTCGGTGGGCCACCGGGTGTCGTTGGACAACGCCTGTGCGCAGACGCTGGCGTTGAGTCCGCGGTTCAGGATTCCGGAGACCACGCGGCACGCCGACTCGTTGTGCCGGCGTGCCCTGCGCGAGGCGTCCTGATCAGCGGGCGTCGGCGACGCGGAAGCGGATGCCCGCCTTCTGGAGGCGGTCCAGGAGGGCGTCGCCCATGGCCACCGCGGTGGTGAGCTGGCCCGCCCGGTCGGGGAGGGCGTCGTACGCGAGGCAGAGGGCGGACTCCGCCAGCATCTTGGCGGTCTCGCCGTAGCCCGGGTCGCCGCCCGAGACCTCGGTGAAGACCCGGCGGCCGCCGCCCTCGCCCACGAAGCGGACGGTGAACCAGCTGCGCGCCCGGCGCGCCGCGTCGGGGCCCCGGCCCGGTTCCCAGCGGCTCATCAGCCAGCGCCGCGCGGGCGGGAGCTGGGCCGCGGCGGCGGTCGCGCCGAGGGCCGCCGTACCGCCCAGGGCCATGGCGAGGTGCTGGACGGAGGCGTAGTGCCGGTAGCGGAAGTCCGGGCCGTAGCGGTCCAGGGCGGCCGCGGAGCGGGCGACGATCCGGGGGTCGAGTACGGGTAGCGGCAGGGCCCAGGTGCCGGTCTCGCGGCTGAAGCGCGGGGCGCCCAGGGGGCCTCGCGCGCGGCGTCCCAGCAGGCGCGGCTCGTGCAGCCGGCGGGTGTGGGCGGCGGCCAGGGTCTGGGGGCCGCGGCCGATCGCGGTGAGGGCGGAGGCCAGGGTGCCGCCGGAGAAGAGGGCGTTGGAGCGCAGGAAGCCGTCCACGCGGAGCGGGACGCCTTCGGGGAGCTGGTTCACCGTGTAGTACGTGCCGAGGTCGGCCGGGATGGAGTCGAAGCCGCAGGCGTGGACGATGCGGGCTCCGGTCTCGCGGGCCCGGGCGTCGTGCTCGACGTACGTCCGGTCGACGAACTCGGGCTCGCCGGTGAGGTCCAGGTAGTCGGTGCCGGCCTCGGCGCAGGCGGCGACGAGTTCCGCGCCGTGCCAGATGTACGGGCCGACGGTGGTGGCCAGTACCCGGGTGGAGGCGGCCAGTTCGCGCAGTGCCCCGGTGTCGCGGGCGTCGGCCCGCAGGAGGGGCAGGTCCGCGCAGGCCGGGTCGAGGGCGGTGAGGCGTTCGCGCAGCCGTTCCAGCTTTCCGAGGTCCCGGCCCGCCAGGGCCCATCGGCAGCCGGTGGGGGCGTGCTCGGCGAGGTACTCGGCGGTGAGTGCCCCGACGAATCCCGTCGCGCCGAAGAGCACCACGTCGTAGGCCCGTTCCGGATCGCCTTGCCGAACCTCTGCGTTCATGTGACCGCTCCTCCCAGCTGTTGTCGGTGGCTGAGGCTAGCGTGAGTACCGGCTGTCCGTGCGAGCAGGTGTGACCTGCGGTAAGTGGAGGCGTCGATGAAGGCTGCGGTGCGCAAGTGGGAGGCGGTGCGGGAGTTCGCCCTGAGCCTTCCGGAAGCGGTCGAGGAGTTTCCCTGGGGCCCCGAGGACTGTGTGGTGAAGGTCAACAAGAAGATCTTCGTGTTCCTCGGCAACACGGACGGGCCGCCGGGGCTGTCGGTCAAGCTCAAGGACGAGGCGCTGCACGGGCACGCGATGACGGCGCCGGGCGCGGCGCCCAGCGGGTACGGGCTGGGGAAGGCGGGCTGGGTCTCGGTGCCGTTGGCGCCGAAGGGCGCGCCGTCGGCCGAGGTGCTGTGCGAGTGGGTGGAGGAGAGCTACCGGACCGTGTGCCTGAAGCGGCATCTGAGGGAATTGGATACCCGGATCGGGACAACCGGCTAAGCGCTTGCTTGTTTGGGGCTTGTGCTGAGTGGAACACGTTCCTAGCATCACTGGTGTTACATCGGTTGTGTCACACCGTGCACCAACAATGCTGGGGGCTCGATGGCAGTGACAGGGAACGGCCCGCTCGCCGGAGTGCGCGTCGTCGAGCTGGCGGGCATCGGCCCGGGTCCGTTCGCCGCCATGCTCCTCGCCGACCTGGGAGCCGATGTCGTACGGGTGGACCGGCCCGGCGGGGGCGGGCTCGCGATCGACCCGGCGTACGACGTCACCAACCGGAACAAGCGGTCCGTGCTGATCGACCTGAAGTCCGCCGGGGGCCCCGGGCGGGTGCTGGAGCTGGTGGAGCGCGCCGACGTGCTCATCGAGGGGTTCCGCCCGGGGGTCGCCGAGCGGCTCGGCGTCGGACCGGCCGACTGCCACGCCCGCAACCCCAAGCTGGTGTACGGCCGGATGACCGGCTGGGGCCAGGAGGGCCCGCTCGCGCACTCCGCCGGGCACGACATCGCGTACATCGCCGTCACCGGCGCCCTCGGCATGATCGGCAACCCGGGCGAGCCCCCGGCCGTTCCCGCCAACCTGGTCGGGGACTACGCGGGCGGCTCGCTCTACCTCGTCATCGGCGTCCTCGCCGCGCTCCAGCACGCCCGCACCCCCGGCGGCGCCGGCCAGGTCGTGGACGCGGCCATCGTCGACGGCACCGCCCACCTCACCGCCATGATCCACGGCATGGTCGCGGCCGGCGGCTGGCAGGACCGGCGCGGGGCCAACCTCCTCGACGGCGGCTGCCCCTTCTACGGCACGTACGAGACCTCCGACGGGCAGTACATGGCGGTCGGGGCGCTGGAGCAGCAGTTCTACGACGAGTTCGTCCGGCTGCTGGGGATCGCGGAGGAGGCACCCGCGCGGAAGGACACGGCGCGGTGGGGGGAGCTGCGCGAGGCCGTCGCCGCGCGGTTCAAGACCCGCACCCGCGCGCAGTGGACGGAGGTCTTCGAGGGGACCGACGCCTGCGTGGCGCCCGTGCTCTCGCTGCGCGAGGCACCCGAGCACCCGCACCTCGCCGCCCGCGGCACCTTCACCGACTTCGGCGGGATCACCCAGCCCGCCCCCGCGCCCCGGTTCTCCGCGACCCCGACCGCCGTCACCGGCGGGCCGGCCCGGCCGGGGGCCGACACCGACGCCGTGGCCGCCGACTGGGGCGTGCCGGGCCTGACCGGGAAGGGCGCCTGATGGAACTGTCCATGATGCTCGACTACGCCGGGGACCCGCGCCGGGCCGCCGACGAGGCCGCGGCGCTGGAGTCGGCCGGTCTGGACGCCGTCTGGGTCGCCGAGGCCTGGGGCTTCGACGCGGCGACGATCATGGGCTACCTCGCCGCCCGCACCGAGCGGATGAAGATCGGCTCGGCCATCGTCAACGTCTACTCCCGCACCCCCGCCCTGATCGCCCAGACCGCCGCCGGGCTGGACGCGCTCTCCGGCGGGCGGGCCCTGCTCGGCCTCGGCGCCTCCGGCCCGCAGGTGGTCGAGGGCTGGCACGGCAAGCCGTACGACAGGCCGCTCGGCCGGACCCGCGAGACGGTCGGGCTCTGCCGCCGGATCTGGCGCCGCGAGACCATCGACCACCACGGCATCACCGACATGCCGCTGCCGCCCGAGAAGGGCGGCCGGCACGGCAAGCCGCTGAAGATGCTCACCCGGCCGGTGCGCGACTCCATCCCCGTCTACATCGCTTCGCTGGGGCCCGCGAACGTGCGGATGACCGCCGAGATCGCCGACGGCTGGCTGCCCACCCTGTTCCTGCCCGAGAAGGCCGGCGCCGTCTGGGGGAACTCCCTCGCCGAGGGCGCGGGCCTGCGCGCCCCGGAGCTCGGGCCCCTGGAGACCGTCGCGGGCGGACTGCTCGCCATCGGTGAGGACGCGGCCGCCGCGCGGGACCTGGCGCGCCCGCAGATCGCCCTGTACGTCGGTGGCATGGGCGCTCCCGGCAAGAACTTCTACAACGACCTCGCCGTCGCCTACGGGTACGAGAAGGAGGCCCGGAAGATCCAGGAGCTCTACCTCTCCGGGCGCAAGCGCGACGCCGCGGCCGCCGTGCCGGACGAGTTCTGCGAGCTCATGACCCTGTGCGGGCCCGAGGGGTACGTACGCGAGCGGGTCGAGGCCTTCCGGGAGGCCGGCGTCACGATGCTCAACGTCAGCCCGGTCGGCCCCGAGCCGGCCCGGCTGATCGAAACCGTCAAGAACTGGCTGTGAGGAGCCGCATCCATGAAACGCCAGATCTTCGACGCCGACCACGAGGCGTTCCGCGAGACCGTCCGCGCCTTCCTCGCCAAGGAGGTGCTGCCGCACTACGAGCAGTGGGAGAAGGACGGCATCGTCAGCCGTGAGGCCTGGCTGGCCGCCGGCCGCCAGGGACTGCTGGGCCTGGCCGTCCCGGAGGAGTACGGCGGCGGCGGGAACGCCGACTTCCGCTACGCCGCCGTGATAGCCGAGGAGTTCACCCGGGCGGGTGCCGCCGGGCTCGCGATCGGCCTGCACAACGACATCATCGGCCCGTACCTGACCTCGCTGGCCACCGAGGAGCAAAAGCGCCGCTGGCTGCCCGGCTTCTGCTCCGGCGAGACGATCACCGCCATCGCGATGACCGAGCCGGGCGCGGGCTCGGACCTCCAGGGGATCCGCACCACCGCCGAGGACCGGGGCGACCACTGGGTCCTGAACGGCTCCAAGACCTTCATCTCCAACGGCATCCTCGCCGACCTGGTCATCGTCGTCGCGAAGACCACCCCCGAGGGCGGGGCGCACGGGCTGTCCCTGCTGGTCGTCGAGCGCGGCGCGGAGGGCTTCGAGCGCGGCCGCAACCTGGACAAGATCGGCCAGAAGTCCCAGGACACCGCCGAACTCTTCTTCCACGACGTCCGCGTCCCGAAGGAGAACCTGCTCGGCGAGCTCAACGGCGCCTTCGTCCACCTGATGACCAACCTCGCGCAGGAGCGGATGGGCATCGCGATGGCCGGCATCGCCGCCGCCGAATACCTGCTGGAGATCACCACCCGGTACGTGAAGGAGCGCGAGGCCTTCGGGCGCCCGCTCTCCAAGCTCCAGCACATCCGCTTCGAGATCGCGGAGATGGCCACCGAGTGCGCCGTCACCCGCACCTTCCTCGACCGCTGCATCACCGACCACTCCAACGGGGAGCTGGACCACGTCCACGCCTCGATGGCCAAGTGGTGGGCGACCGAGCTCCAGAAGCGGGTCGCCGACCGCTGTCTGCAACTGCACGGCGGCTACGGCTACATGACCGAATACCAGGTCGCGCGGGCCTTCGTCGACGGCCGCATCCAGACCATCTACGGCGGCACGACCGAGATCATGAAAGAGATCATCGGACGTTCCCTGCTCGGCTGACCTCCCCCTCGCACACCTCCGAAAGGCTTGACCAGTGAGCACCGAAGCTTACGTATACGACGCGATCCGCACCCCGCGCGGCCGCGGCAAGGCCAATGGCTCCCTGCACGGCACCAAGCCGATCGACCTGGTCGTCGGCCTCATCGACGCCCTGCGCGAGCGCAACCCCGGGCTGGACCCGGCCACCATCGACGACATCGTGCTCGGTGTCGTCGGCCCCGTCGGCGACCAGGGCTCCGACATCGCCCGGATCGCGGCCATCGCCGCCGGACTCCCCGACACCGTGGCCGGCGTCCAGGAGAACCGCTTCTGCGCCTCGGGCCTGGAGGCCGTCAACCTGGCCGCCGCGAAGGTCCGTTCCGGCTGGGAGGACCTGGTCCTCGCGGGCGGCGTGGAGTCCATGTCCCGCGTCCCGATGGCCTCCGACGGCGGCGCCTGGTTCGCCGACCCGATGACCAACTGGGACACCGGCTTCGTCCCGCAGGGCATCGGCGCCGACCTGATCGCCACCATCGAGGGGTTCTCCCGGCGCGACGTCGACGAGTACGCGGCCTTGTCGCAGGAGCGCGCGGCCGCCGCCATCAAGGACGGCCGCTTCGTCAAGTCCGTCGTCCCGGTCACCGACCGCAACGGCCTGATCGTCCTGGACCACGACGAGTTCGTCCGCCCCGGCACCACCGCCGACACCCTCGCCAAGCTGAAGCCCTCCTTCGCCGACATCGGCGAGCTCGGCGGCTTCGACGCGGTCGCGCTGCAGAAGTACCACTGGGTCGAGAAGATCGACCACGTCCACCACGCGGGCAACTCCTCCGGCATCGTCGACGGCGCCTCCCTCGTCGCCATCGGCTCCCGCGAGGCGGGGGAGCGCAATGGCCTGACCCCGCGCGCCCGGATCGTCTCGGCGGCCGTCTCCGGCTCCGAGCCCACCATCATGCTCACCGGTCCCGCCCCGGCCACCCGCAAGGCCCTCGCCAAGGCCGGTCTGACCATCGACGACATCGACCTCGTCGAGATCA
Source organism: Streptomyces goshikiensis (assembly GCF_014650555.1). Lineage (GTDB taxonomy): Bacteria > Actinomycetota > Actinomycetes > Streptomycetales > Streptomycetaceae > Streptomyces > Streptomyces goshikiensis. The sequence continues at coordinate 646,054 of NZ_BMVE01000002.1, forward strand.
ACGAGGCCTTCGCGGGCGTCGTGCTGCGCTTCGTCAAGGACATGGGCCTGTCCCTCGACAAGGTCAACGTCAACGGCGGCGCCATCGCGCTCGGCCACCCGCTCGGCGCCACCGGCGCGATGATCCTCGGCACGATCGTCGACGAGCTGGAGCGCCAGGACAAGCGCTACGGCCTCGTCACCCTCTGCGTCGGCGGCGGCATGGGCGTCGCCACCATCGTCGAGCGCCTCTGACCTCGTCCTGCATCCCCTGCCCCCCGGACCTTCCGAAACGAAAGCAGTGACCATGAGCGAGTCCACCACGATCCGCTGGGAACAGGACGAGACCGGCGTCGTCACCCTGATCCTCGACGACCCCAACCAGTCCGCCAACACGATGAACCAGGCCTTCAAGGACTCCATCGCAGGTGTAGCCGACCGCGCCGAGGCCGAGAAGGACTCCATCCGGGGCATCATCTACACCTCCGCCAAGAAGACCTTCTTCGCGGGCGGCGACCTCAAGGACATGATCCGGCTCCGCCCGGCGGACGCCCGGATCGCCTTCGACACCGGCACCGAGATCAAGCGCTCCCTGCGCCGGATCGAGACCCTCGGCAAGCCCGTCGTCGCCGCCCTGAACGGCGCAGCCCTCGGCGGGGGTTACGAGATCGCCCTCGCCTCCCACCACCGCATCGCCCTCGATGCCCCCGGCTCCAAGATCGGCCTGCCCGAGGTCACCCTCGGCCTGCTCCCGGCCGGCGGCGGCGTCACCCGTACCGTCCGCCTGATGGGCATCGCCGACGCGCTGCTCAAGGTGCTGCTCCAGGGCACCCAGTACACCCCGCAGCGCGCCCTGGACAACGGCCTCGTGCACGAACTGGCGGCCACGCCCGAGGAGATGCTGGCCAAGGCCCGCGCCTTCATCGACGCCAACCCGGAGTCGAAGCAGCCCTGGGACGTCCCCGGCTACCGCATCCCGGGCGGCACGCCGTCGAACCCCAAGTTCGCCGCCAACCTCCCGGCGTTCCCCGCCAGCCTGAAGAAGCAGCTGAACGGGGCCCCCTACCCGGCGCCGCGCAACATCCTGGCCTGCGCCGTCGAGGGCTCCCAGGTGGACTTCGAGACCGCGCTGACCATCGAGGCCCGCTACTTCACCGAGCTGGTCACCGGACAGACCGCCAAGAACATGATCCAGGCGTTCTTCTTCGACCTCCAGGCCGTCAACGCCGGCCGCAGCCGCCCGCAGGGCACCGAGCCCCGCACCGTCCGCAAGGTCGCCGTCCTCGGCGCCGGGATGATGGGCGCCGGCATCGCGTACTCCTGCGCCCGCGCGGGCATCGAGGTGGTTCTCAAGGACGTCACCCCCGAGGCCGCCGCGAAGGGCAAGGCGTACTCCGAGAAGCTGCTCGACAAGGCGCTCTCCCGGGGCCGTACCACCGAGGCCAAGCGCGCCGAGCTGCTCGCCCGGATCACCCCGACCGCCGAGGCCGCCGACCTGGCGGGCTGCGACGCCGTGATCGAGGCCGTCTTCGAGGACACCGCCCTCAAGCACAAGGTGTTCCAGGAGATCCAGGACGTCATCGAGCCGGACGCGCTGCTCTGCTCCAACACCTCCACGCTGCCCATCACCGGGCTGGCGGAGGGGGTTTCGCGCCCCGTCGACTTCATCGGTCTGCACTTCTTCTCGCCCGTCGACAAGATGCCGCTGGTGGAGATCATCAAGGGCGAGCGCACCGGTGACGAGGCGATCGCCCGCGCCTTCGACCTGGTCCGCCAGATCAACAAGACCCCGATCGTGGTCAACGACTCGCGCGGCTTCTTCACCTCGCGCGTCATCGGCCAGTTCATCAACGAGGGCGTGGCGATGGTCGGCGAGGGCATCGAGCCCGCCTCCATCGAGCAGGCCGCGGCGCAGGCCGGCTACCCGGCCAAGGTGCTCTCGCTGATGGACGAACTGACCCTGACGCTGCCCCGCAAGATCCGCAACGAGACCCGCAAGGCCTTCGAGGCCGAGGGCAAGGCGTGGAGCGAGCACCCCGCCGACGCGGTCATCGACCGCATGGTGGACGAGTTCGGGCGCCCCGGGCGCAGCGGCGGGGCCGGCTTCTACGCGTACGACGACAGCGGCAAGCGCGCCGGCATCTGGCCGGGCCTGCGCGAGCACTTCGCCAAGCCGGGGTACGAGATCCCGTTCGAGGACATGAAGGAGCGGATGCTCTTCTCCGAGGCCCTGGACAGCGTCCGCTGCCTCGACGAGGGCGTGCTGACCTCGATCGCCGACGCCAACATCGGCTCCATCATGGGCATCGGCTTCCCGGCCTGGACCGGCGGCGTGATCCAGTACGTCAACGGCTACGAGGGCGGCCTCGCGGGCTTCGTCGCCCGGGCGCGGGAGCTGGCCGAGAAGTACGGCGAGCGCTTCACCCCGCCGGCCTCGCTGGTCGCGAAGGCCGAGCGCGGCGAGACGTACGCCGACTGACCGCCGGCGGCCGGGCGCCGGCGGCCGGGTGTCACCGGCCGGGCACGCGGCGCCCGGCCGCGGTCCCGGGGGCGGGCCCCGCCCCCGGGACCGCCCGGCGCGGCGGGGTCAGCGCGCGGCGAGGGACGCGAACACGCCCCGGTGCGTGCTCCCGTCGGGGCCGGTCCAGCCCGCGGTGACCTCGCCCAGGGCGCTGGTGGCGGGAGCCGCCGCCTCCCCGAGCACGCGCGTCACGGTGAGCGCGGGAGCGCCCTCGGCGCCCGCCGGCTGCGGCCCCTCGTACCGCACGGTGACGGACGGGTCCGGAGTGTCGCTCAGGCTCTGCGCCTGCGGCTCGGCGCGGCCCTGGAACAGCGCGAGCAACTGCGCGGTCAGCACCGGGTCGTGCGGACCGTCGTACACCCAGCGGCGTCCGAGTACACCGTGCTCGGTGGTGCCGACCAGGGCCGCCTCGGCGCCGGCCAGCGGAGCGCCGCGGTAGGTGAGGGGCACGTGGTACGCGGTCGGCTCCCCGCCCGAGGTGTCAGTGACCACCATGAACTCGATGCCCACCTCGCCCTCGGGGTCGTCGAGGCGGAAACCGCCCGAGCGGACCAGCTCCGGCGGCCGCCCGGTGGGCAGGTACCAGGGCCGGTCCGGCAGCCAGGCGGCAAGGAGCTCCAGCTTGTTGGGGCTCATCGTGGTCTTGTGAATGATCGCCATGACGGGGAACCTACCTGGTGGGGCTGTCCGCCCGGACGCCGGCGCTGGCGCCGCCGGTGTCATCCCCGCGGGGTGAACGCGGCCTTCAGCTCTTCCTTCAGCGACCGCTGGAAGGCGGTGACCAGAGCCTGAACGACCATCGGCTGCATGTGCGCGGACAGCGCCTTCATCGACTCCACCCGCTCCGGATCGCTCTCGTCGCGCGTGAACGGTCCCCACACCTCGTCCCGGAACAGGGCCGTCAGCTGGTGCGCCGCCGTCCGCGCGTGCTCCAGCAGCACCTCGCGCGCCGCGAGGATCGTCTCGTGCGCGATCGGTACGTCGAGCAGCGCGACGCCGAGCCGCAGCAGGCCCACGTCCACCCGGAAGCCCTCCGCCGTCGGCGCCAGCACGTTCATCGCCGTCAGCCGCCGCAGGTCGCTCTCGGTCAGGGCCCGCCCGGCGCGCTTCTCCAGCTCCTCCCGCGAGGACTCCAGCGCCGCGTCCGGGGCCCAGGTCGCCACCAGCGCCCGGTGGATCGCCAGGTCGTGCGCGCTCAGGTCGTCGGGCAGCGCGTCCAGGTACCGCTCGATGGCGGACAGGGTCATGCCCTGGTGCTGCAACTCCTCGATGAGGGCCAGCCGGGACAGGTGTTCCGGGCCGTAGTGGCCCACCCGACGAGGGCCGATCACGGGAGGGGGCAAAAGCCCGCGCGTGCTGTAGAACCGTACGGTGCGGACGGTCACGCCCGCCCGGGAGGCCAGCTCGTCGACGGTGAGCGTCGGCTCGGGTGCCTGGGTGGTCATGGTCTCCGCCTCGCTCTCTGATCAGCGCGTCTCAGCACGTCTCAGCACTTCTCAGCACGTCCCAGTGCGTTCCGTTCCCGCACCGCGGTTCAACAGTATTGCTGTCGCACCAACGATGTGAAACGTCCAGGAGCTGCCCATGCCCACGAATCTGCGACTGCCCGGAGAACCCGACAAGCTCACCCTCCCCGCCCTGCTGGCCCGCAACGCCGCCCAGTACGGGGACCTCCCCGCCCTCTCGTGGCGCGAGGGCGACGGCTGGACCACCCTCAGCTGGGCCGAGGCCCGCCGCGAGATCGCCGTCCTCGCCTCCGGCTACGCCGCCCTCGGCATCGAGCGCGGCGAGCACGTCCTGATGATGATGGGCAACCGGCCCGAACACTGGCTCAGCGACCTCGCCCTCGTCCATCTCGGCGCCGTCCCCGTCACCGTGTACGGGACCTCCGCGCCCGAGCAGATCGCCCACATAGCCCGCCACAGCCGGGCCCGGGTCGCGGTCGTCGAGGGGGCCCGCGAACTCGCCCGCTGGGAGCCCCTGCTGGCCGACGGCACGGTCGCCCTGGAACGCCTCGTCGTCGCCGAGGCGGCCGACGCCGGCCCGCACCGCACGTACGGCTCCCTGCAGGCGAGCGGCGCCCGCGCGCACCGCCCCGACTCCTTCGAGAAGGCCTGGCGGGAGACCCGCCCCGAGGATCCGCTGACGGTCGTCTACACCTCGGGCACCACCGGCGACCCCAAGGGCGTCCGGCTGACCCACCGCAACATCATGCTCCAGTCCGTCCGCCTCGACCGGCGCGTGGACCTGCCGGAGCACGCGGAGCACATCTGCTACCTGCCGTTCGCGCACATCGCCGAGCGGATCCTCGGCATCTACCTCCCGCTGCTGCGGGCCGCGCACGTCCGCCTCGTCGCCGACCCCACCGCCGTCGCGGGCGCCGTCCGCGAGCTGCACCCGGTGCAGTTCTTCGGCGTGCCCCGGGTCTGGGAGAAGCTCGCCGCGGGCGTACGGGCCGTCCTGGCGCGGCTCCCCGAGGCGCAGCGGCACGCCATCGAGGCCGCCAACGACCTGGCCCGGGCCTTCGCCGCCCACCAGGAGCGCGGCCAGGCCGTCCCCGCCGCGCTGGGCGCCTCGTACGCCCGGGCCAAGGAACAGGTGCTGGATCCGCTGCTGGGCCTGGCCGGGCTGGACCGGCTGGCCTGGACGGCCAGCGCCACCGCGCCGATGCCGATCGACGTGGTGCGCTTCTGGGCGGGCTGGGGCATCACCATCATGGACGCCTGGGGCCTCACCGAGACCTCGGGGGTGTGCACGGTCAACAGCCCGGACGGCTTCCGGCTGGGCTCGGTGGGCCGCCCGATCGAGGGGGTGGAGCTGCGGCTCGCCGGGGACGGGGAGATCCTCACCCGAGGCGCGACCGTCTTCGGCGGCTACCTGCGGCCCGACGGCTCGGTGGAGAGCGCCGCCGACGCCGAGGGCTGGTTCCCGACCGGGGACATCGGCCGGCTCGACGAGGACGGCTTCCTGTGGCTGACCGACCGCAAGAAGGAGCTGATCATCACCTCGAACGGCAAGAACGTCTCGCCGGCGCTGGTGGAGAACACGGTCAAGGAACACCCCCTGATCGGCCAGGCCCTGGTGCACGGCGACGGCCGCTCCTACCTGGTCGCCCTCCTGGTCCTGGACGCGGAACTGGCCCCCGCCTGGGCCGCCGCCCGGGGCATCGAGGCCGACTCGCCCGCCGCGCTCGCCGCGCACCCGGAGGTACGCCAGGAGATCGCCCGCGCCGTCGAGGCCGCCAACGCCCGCCTCAACCGCACCGAGCAGATCAAGCGGTACCGGCTGCTCACCGAGGAGTGGGGCCCCGATTCGGGGGAGCTCACCCCGTCGCTGAAGCTGCGCCGCCGGGTGGTCCGGGAGAAGTACGGGCCGCTGATCGAGGCCCTGTACGAGGAGGCGCCGCCCGCCGGCTGACCCGGATGGCCCTGTCCGGTGAGCGCCCGGCCGCTCACCGGACCAGGGTGGGGGCATGTGGCGGAAGGACTTCAGCCGTGTCTGAGAGCGGCTTCAGCCTCCACGCGGGCCGGGGCAACCCGAACTGGAGCGCGACCGGGCCCCGCGAGGCCTTCCACGCCCTCGGCTACTTCGCGCTCGACGAGTCCCGGCGGGTGTGGACGGCCGACAACCTCGGCGGGAGGCCCGAGGGGCGGGGCATCGGGGAGCGCTTCGACTCGTGGGTGCGCCGCCATCCGCAGCTGCCGGGCGTCGAACTCCTGGCCGCCTGCGTCCAGTACGCCATGGCCCGGTGGGCCTTCGACAAGGACGAGTTCGTCCACGAACTGGCCGACGCCGTCACCGGCGACAACTACCCGCTGCCGGGCCGGATGCTGGCGCACGCCGAGCACATCGTGCGCGGCTACCTCGGCTTCGAGATGTTCGGCACCCGGCCGCCGAAGGGCGACATGTCGCTGTTCGCCACCGAGGGCGCCGCCGCGGCCATGTGCTACGTCTTCGACTCCCTGGTGAAGAACGGGATCCTGGCCGAGGGCGACAAGGTCGCCTTGATGGCCCCGGCGTTCACCCCGTACGTGGAGGTCCCCGAGCTCGACGCGTACGGGTTCGAGGTCGTCGAGGTCCGCGCGAGCCGCTCCGCCGAGACCGGGGTGCGGCAGTGGCACTACCCGCGGGAGGAGGTCGCCAAGCTGGCCGATCCGGCCGTCCGGCTCCTCTGCGTGGTCAACCCCGGCAACCCGCCCTCACCGGCGCCGGGCGACCGGGTGGCGGAGCAGATCAAGGAGATCGTCGCGACCGCCAATCCGCGGCTGCTGATCGTCACCGACGACGTGTACGGCACCTTCGTGCCGGGCTTCCACTCGCTGGCCGCCGACGTCCCGCGCAACACGCTGCTCGTGTACTCGTACTCCAAGCACTTCGGGTGCACGGGCTGGCGGCTCGGAGTCATCGGCCTGCACGACGACAACGTCATCGACGAGATGATCGCGGACCTCCCGCAGGAGCGGAAGGACCGCCTCGCGCGCCGCTACCGCTCGCTCACCCCGGAGCCGGAGAAGCTCCGCTTCATCGACCGGCTGGTCGCCGATTCGCGCCCGGTGGCCCCGCGGCACACGGCGGGCCTCTCGCTGCCGCAGCAGGCGATGATGGTGCTGTTCTCCCTCTTCGACCTGCTGGAGGAGGGCCAGGCGTACAAGGAGCGGGTCCGGCAGATCCTCCGGCAGCGCCTCGACCTCCTGCTGGAGGGCGCCCGGATGCAGACCGCCGACGACGACCGCAGGCCCGGCCACCACGTCGAGCTCGACCTGCTCGCCGAGGCCGAACGGGTCCACGGCAAGGAGTTCGCGGATTTCCTGGAGAAGACCTACGAGCCGGCCGACCCGGTCCTCCGGCTCGCCGCCCGGACCTCGGCGGCGGCGCCGCCCGGCGGCGGCTCCGACGGCCCCGCATGGTCCGTCCGGATCTCCTTGGCCGACCTCGACGACATGGACTGCCTGAAGATCGGCCACCACCTGCGGGAGGTCTTCCGGGAGTACGTGGCCGAATGGACCCGGTCGCCGTCCCCGCGGGGCCCCGCCGGTGAGACGGGGCGCCCGGGGGCGGCGGGCTGAGCCGCGGCGGTCAGCGGCCGATCAGCGGGTAGTGGTCGGAGAGGTTCGTGTACGTGTAGGAGGTGCCCCAGCTGGAGACCGTCCAGGGCGCCGACTGCTCCTTCGCCACGTTGTTCTCCCAGTTCGCCGGGCGGGCGTTGCCCTTGCGGTACAGGACGTAGTCCAGGTCCTCGCGCGGGTCCGTCGGGTAGCGGTAGTTCGCGATCGAGTTCAGCGCGGTGTCGAAGGAGTACGGGTGGCCCGTACGGGTGTCGGAGCCGGCCAGGTCCGCGTTCGCGAGCATGGAGGCGTACTCCGGCGTGCGGGAGTCGACGTTCATGTCGCCCGCGACGATGACCTGCTCGCTCGCCGGGATGTTCTTGCCGTCCAGGAAGGCGTCTATCGCCTTGAACTGGCGCGCCCGCATCTGCGCGGCCTCGCCCGCGCCGCAGCCCGGGTCGGTGGACTGCGCGTGGGTTCCCACCACGTGCACCCTGGCGCCGTTCACGTTCAGCACGACGTACGCGAAGCCCTTGTTGGACCACCAGTCCGCGCCGCAGGCGTCCTTGTAGACCACCTGCTCCTTGCGGACGATGGGCCACTTGCTGAGGACCGTGACGCCGCCGTCCTCCGGCGTGGTGGCGGAGTACGAGCCGCCCGTGGCGTCCCAGCCGCTCTTGCTCCGGCCGACCACCGGGGTCTGGTAGGGGTACTGCGCGGCCGAGTTGGCCTTCAGCGCGTCCGAGGCGCCGTTGTCGAAGGCCTCCTGGAGCACGACCACGTCGTGGCCCTGGTAGAAGGAGGCCTTGGGGATCTCCGTCGCGCGGTGGTCCTGGCCCCAGTTCGGGTACAGGTTCTTGGACATCAGGAACACGTTGTACGACAGGACGCTGAGCCGCGGGGTCGCGGCGGCGCTCTCGGCGGCCGTGGCGGCGGGCGCCGTGGTGACGGCCAGTGCGCCGGCGGCGATGGCCGCGACGGCCGTGGCGGCGGCCCGGTGGCGGCGGTGCGGGGTGAGCGGCATGAGGTCTCCATCGTTGCTGCGGGGGGAGATCGACTCCGTCATCCAAGCAGCCGCGGTTACCTCTGGGTAACACCCGTGACAAGACTTTCTGTCGGGAGTGCGGACGTCTGGCGCGCGGGGCCGGACGGTGTCCGGGAAGGGCCGGGGACGGGCCCCGGGAGGCCCCCGGCCGGGTCCGTGCAGGTCCGCGCATACTTGCTCCATGAGGAAGACGCAGCCATCCGCCCCCGGACCGGCCGCCGCGCGGCGCCCCGACCCCGACCCCGAGCCGCCCGCCCCCGGCGGAGTGCTCTGGACCATCTCCGGGGACGTCCGGGCCCTGCTGATGCTGCCCGCCGCCTTCACCATGCAGGTCGCGCACCCCGCCATCGCCGCCGGAGTCGACGAGCACTCCGTGTTCCGCACCGACCCCTGGGGCCGCGGCGAGCGCTCGCTGCGCTCCGTCCAGCTCTGGGTGTACGGCGGCGAGGAGGCCGCCGAGGAGGGCCGCCGGGTGCGCCGGCTCCACAAGGAGATCCAGGGCATCGACACCCGCGGGCGGCGCTACCACTCCCTCGACCCCGCCTGCTACTCCTGGGTCCACGCCACCGGCTTCCCCGTCTACCTCCACGCGGGGCGCTACCTGCTGCGCCCCTTCACCCCCGCCCAGGAACGGCAGCTGTACCGCGAGTGGCTCCAGGTCGGCCGGATCCTCGGCATCCGCGACCGGGACATGCCGCAGACCATCGAGGAGTACTGGCCCTACTACCACCGGATGCTGGCCGAGGAGATCGAGCCGACGAAGGTCGCCCGCGAACTCCTCGCCACCGACGTGCCGCTGCCCCGGCCCGAGGGCGGCCCGCTCGCCGTACGGCTGCTGCTCCGGGTGGCGTGGCCGGCGCTGCGGGTGGCGTTCCTGCGCCTGCGGGCCTTCGTCACCGTCGGGTACATGCCGCCCGACGCCCGCGCCGCCATCGGGCTGGAGTGGAGCCCGGCCCAGGAGCGCAGGCTCCGGCGGTTCAGCGCGGTCGTACGGATCCTCGTACCGCTGCTGCCCGAGCGGCTGCGGTACCTGCCCATCGCCCGCGAGGCGCGAGCGCGGTGGCGCGCCGCCGCCCGCTGAGGAGCGGGCGCCGGCGCGACCGGGGACATCAGTGCTCGTGGATCGAGTCCGTCGCCGCGATCTTCTTCCAGGACTTCGGCTCCACCGGCTGCGCCGCCGGGGCCTTCAGCGCGCGGCCCGTCTTGGACGGGGCGGCGGCCGGCGGGGCGAACGACGGCTTGCCAGGGGTGTAGAGCCAGGTCTCGAACAGCTGGGCCAGCGGCTTGTTGGAGATCTTCTCCGCGTACCGGACGAAGTCGCCGACCTTGGCGTTGCCGTACGCCCGCTCCGTCGGCCAGCCCTTCAGGATCTGGAAGAACTTCTCGTCGCCGACCTCGTTGCGCAGCGCCTGGATGGCGATGGCGCCGCGGTCGTAGACGGCCCCGTGGAACTGGTTGTCCGGGCCCGGGTCACCCGGCTTGACCTGCCAGAACGGGTCATCGGCGGCACGCTGGCCGTACGCCCAGGCGGCGAGCTCCTGCGCCGTGCCCTCGCCCTCCTTCTCCGACCACAGCCACTGGCTGTAGCGGGCGAAGCCCTCGTTGATCCAGATGTCCTTCCAGCCTTCGACGGAGACGCTGTCCCCGTACCACTGGTGGGCCAGCTCGTGCACGACCACCGAGATGTTGGAGCCGCTCTGGAACTGGCGCGGGCTGTAGAAGGGCCGCGTCTGGGTCTCCAGTGCGAAGCCGGTCGGCACGTTCGGGACGTACCCGCCCACCGCGTTGAAGGGGTACGGCCCGAAGATGCCCTCCAGCCATTCGGCGACCTCGCCCGTCCGCTCGACGCTCGCGCGCGCCGCGCCCGCGTTCTCGCCGAGGTCCGTGCTGTACGCGTTGAGGATCGGCAGCCCGCTCGACGTCTTGTCGGTGGTGATGTCGAACTTCCCGATGGCCAGGGTGGTGAGGTACGTGGCCTGCGGCTTGTTCGAGCGCCAGTTGTAGCGGGTCCAACCCAGCCGGGAACTCTGCGACTGGAGCACGCCGTTGCTGATGGCCTGCGTACCGTCGGGGACGTTGACCGAGACGTCGAACGTGGCCTTGTCGAGGGGGTGGTCGTTGCTCGGGAACCACCAGCTCGCCGAGTCGGGCTCCTGCGCGGCCACGCCGCCGTCCGGGGTGCGCTGCCAGGCGCTCCAGCCGTCGACCTTGAACTCGGAGGGCTTGCCCGCGTACTTGACGACGACGCTCGCCTGCTTGTTCCGCTGGAGCGGCTGCGCCGGGGTCACCTCCAGCTCGTGCTCACCGGAGGTGGCGAACCGGGCCTTCACGCCGTTGACCCGGATCTCGCTGACCTTGAGGCCGAAGTCGAGGTTGAAGCGGGAGAGGTCCTGCTTGGCGGTGGCGAGGAGGGTGGCGGTGCCCTCCAGCAGATCCGTCTTCGGCTGGTACTGGAGGCGCAGGTCGTAGTGGGACACGTCGTACCCGCCGTTTCCGCTGGCCGGGTAGTAGGGGTCGCCGATACCCGGGGCACCCGGCACGGAACTGGCCGCCGACGCCGGGATCACCAGCAGGAGGGAGGCGGCGAGCACGCTCGGGGCGATGACTTTGCGGTGCACGAAGAGCTCCAATGGGTAGGGGAGACAGTTCTGTTCAGGCGCTTGTCGTCCGACCGTATTCACGCCCGGAGCCCCACGTCATGTCCATGGCCACCCCTGTCACACGATCGCCATTCGGCCGTCACAGCGCGCCCCCCGGAAGGCGGTACCGGGCCCCCGGACGGCCCGCCCGGGGCGGACGGGCCGCGGAAGAAAGGCCGGAAAGGGCGGCCCCGCGACGCCGCGCCCCGCGGCCGCGCGGCCGCGCGCACCGGGGCGGCTCAGACGGCGACCGCCTCCTCCATCTCCTCCTCCTTCTCCTCCTCCCGGGTCGGCCGCTGCGGGGCGCCCGGGTCTGCGGGGGTCGGCGCGGCGGCCGTGCGGCGGCGGTGTTCGGTGAGGGCGGCGGCGCCGGTGAGCAGCAGGCCCAGGAGCAGCCACAGGGCGAGGGTGGTCAGCTGGCGGGAAAGGCCGTCGTGGCCGAAGTAGACGAGGCTGCGCAGGCCTTCGACGTAGCCGGCGCCGTTCCAGAAGGCGTTCAGGGAGCCGAAGAAGCCGTTCTGCAGCTCGGGCCGGAACAGCCCGCCGGAACTGGTGAAGTTGAGCATCACGAAGAGCACCATCATGGCGAGCGTCGTCCAGCGCTTCAGGAAGGTGTGGAGGCCGACGCCGATGAAGAGGATGCCGGCGGAGTAGAGCCAGCTCAGGCCCCAGACGCCGGCCAGGCCGTGGTGGGCGAGGTGGAAGACCGGTCCGGCGAGCAGGGCGCCGATCACGCTGACCGCACCGGAGACGGCGACCACGAGCAGGGCGCGGCCGCGCATGCGCAGTGCGGCGCCCGCGCCGCCGAGGACCGCCACCGAGGCGTAGGAGCCGATGCTGATCGCGACGAGCAGGAAGAAGAGCCCCTGGCCGGTCGGGTCGTCGGCGGTGGTGGGGACGACGTCGGTGACCTTGAGCGGCGCGCCCTGCCGGGCGGCGGCCGGGGTGAAGATCTTCTGTGCCACGGTGGCGCCGGTGTCGGAGGCGGCGGTGGCGACGATGAGTTCGGGCCGGGTGTCGCTCAGGACGTAGGCGGCGGTGACGCGGCGGTCCTTGACCTCGTCGATCGCGGCGGTGCGGTCGGTGAGGGTGCGCACGTCGAGGGCGTCACCGGCTTCGTTCTTGACCGTCTGGGCGAAGACCATGGCCTTGGGGCCCTCGCCGACGACGGCGACCGGCAGGTGGTGGGGCTCCGGCTGGACGAAGGCGCCCATGTAGGCGAGCCCCATGCCCAGGCACATCAGCAGCGGTGTCAGCAGGTGGGTCAGTACGTGGCGCAGCGCGGGCGCGGCTGCGGGGGTGGGAGTGGAGCCGGACATGGGGGACCTCCGGTGTCGGCGCGGGCTCGGCAGCGGCCCGCGCCGTTACATGTCCGGTACGGCGGATGCCGTGACGAACATGGTTGGCGTATACAACTACATTTAAGTTGTACCATACAACTACCTGCTGGAGGAGGTCGACACCGTGAACACGGACACACCGGAAAGCGCCACCCCTCACCGGGGCGACGGGCGCAGGGAGGCCGCCGTCGAGACGATCCAGCGGGAGATGACCGCGTTCGCCCGGCGGGCCCGCTCCGCGGCGGCGCGGATGCACCCGGAACTCTCCCTGGTGTCCTTCACCCTGCTCGGCCATCTGGAGGAGCATCCGGGCTGCCGGGCCCGCGACCTCGCCGCCCACTACGCGCTCGACAAGTCCACGGTCAGCCGCCAGGTCGCCGCCCTGGAGCGGGCGGGCCTGGTCGGGCGGCGGGCCGACCCGGCCGACCACCGGGTCCAGGTCCTGGAGCTCACCTCGGCGGGCGCGGCCGCGCTGGACCAGGCGGCCGAGATCCGCACCGCCATGTTCCGCGGGCGGCTCGCGGACTGGGCCGGCGAGGACCTGGACCGCTTCGCCGCCTACCTGCTGCGCTACAACGGGCGCGGCGGGTACGGCGAGCACTGACTCGCGGGGTGGGTGCGCCGCACATGGGTCGCCGTGCGGCGGGCAGGTGCACGGAGCGGGGCGCCGGTCGTCGCGGGGCGCCCGGGAATGCCCTCGGCCTTTTAGTTGCTATATACATCGAATGGTGTGGGTGCTGCTGCCCGCGCCGCGCGACCCTCAGGAGACATCGCATGCCGCACCACCCCTCGGAATCGCCCGCGGACGTCGTCGCACGGCTGCGCGCCACCTTCGCCACCGGCCGTACGAAGCCGCTGGCCTGGCGTCGCGAGCAGCTCGAAGCCCTGCGCAGGCTGCTGACCGAACGCGGTGACGAGCTGGCCGCCGCGCTCCACGCCGACCTCGGCAAGGGGGCGAAGGAGGCCTACCGCACCGAGATCGACTTCACCGTGCGCGAGATCGACCACACCCTGCAGCACCTGGCGCAGTGGCTGCGGCCGCAGCCCGTGCCCGTACCGGAGCGGCTGAGCCCGGCGAGCGCCCACACGGTGCAGGACCCGCTCGGCGTGGTCCTCGTCATCGCCCCCTGGAACTACCCGGTCCAGCTGCTGCTGGCCCCGGTCGTGGGGGCGCTGGCGGCCGGCAACTGCGTGGTGGCCAAGCCCAGCGAGCTGGCACCGGCCACCTCGCGCGCCGTCGCCGGCCTCCTGCCGCGCTACCTCGACCGCGACGCGGTCGCCGTGGTGGAGGGGGCGGTGCCCGAGACCAACGACCTGCTCGCGCAGCGGTTCGACCACATCTTCTACACCGGCAACGGCCAGGTCGGGCGGATCGTCATGCGGGCCGCCGCCGAGAACCTCACCCCCGTCACCCTCGAACTGGGCGGCAAGTCACCGGTGTTCGTCGACCGCGGCACCGACCTGGGCACGGTCGCCGCCCGGCTGGCGGCCGCCAAGTTCATGAACGCCGGCCAGACGTGCGTGGCCCCCGACTACGTACTGACCGACCCGCAGACCGCCAGGGAGCTGGAGAAGGCCCTCGCCGAGGTGCTGCGCGACCTGTACGGGCAGGACCCGGCGGAGTCCCCGGACTACGGCCGGATCGTCAACGAGCGCCATTTCGACCGGCTCTCGGGCCTGCTCGACTCCGGTCGTACCGTCACCGGCGGGACCCGCGACCGCGCGCGGCGCTACATCGCGCCGACCGTGCTGGCCGAGGTGGCGCCCGACTCTCCCGTCATGGGCGAGGAGATCTTCGGCCCGATCCTGCCGCTGGTCGAGGTGGCCGATCTGGACGAGGCCATCGCCTTCATCCGCGACCGCGACAAGCCCCTGGCGCTGTACGCGTTCACCGAATCGCAGACCACCCGTGACCGCCTGACCCGGGAGACCTCCTCGGGCGGCCTGGCGTTCGGGCTGCCGGTGGCCCACCTGACGGTGTCCGACCTGCCCTTCGGCGGTGTGGGGGAGAGCGGCATGGGCAGCTACCACGGCCGCTACTCCCTGGACACCTTCAGCCACCGCAAGGCCGTCCTGGACAAGCCCCTGGGCTGACGGCGGACCGCGCCACCGGTCAGGCCGCCCCCGGGGCCGTGGGGGCGGCGGCGGGCGCGGGGGCGCCGACCTCGGCGAGGATCGCGTCGGCGAGGCCCTCGCGGCGGATCCGCTGGTCCACGTACAGCATGCCGGTGGACAGTTGGGTGAACGCGATCTGGAACGTCTGGCCGGCGACGCCGCCGACGGCCATGGCGGCCACGGCGAACCCCAGGGAGGTGATCAGGCCGGCCGGGGTGGCGTCCGAGCCGTTCTCGACGCCCACCATGACGGGAATCATCCCCATCAGGCCGACGATCTGGAACGGCAGCTGGATCACCCAGGAGACCGCCCCCGCGACCATCCCGGCGGCCAGGGTGACGCCGAGGATCCGCCACCAGTCGCCCCGGACCAGGGCGACCGAGCGGCGCAGTGCGGTGACCGGGCGCGCCCCCTCCATGACCACGGCGGCCGGGGCCAGGCTGAACCGGACGGTGAGCCATACGACCAGGGGCGCCGCGGTCAGCAGGAACACCGGCAGGAGGCTGACGGCCATCGGCGCGGTGTGCTCGGAGGCGGTGGCGATCAGCAGCGGTATCCATACCGCCAGGGCAGCGAGCATGGGCGCACCGGCGATCAGGCCGCTCAGCAGGGTCGCACCGGCCACGGCGGGCGCCCGCCGGAAGGCGGCGCGCCACATCGCGCGGAAGGTGGTGGGCCTGCCCATCACCGCCTCCCGGAGGACCGCCGGGCAGAGCGAGGTCATGACCGCGGTCGCCAGCACGCCGATGACGGCGAGGACCACGAACAGCACGCCGCCCGCCACGAGCAGCGGCACGACGTGCTCGGGCGTCGGGTCCTCACCGAAGGGCGGGTCGAAGACGGGCTCGAAGTGGCTGAACACCGAGGCCACGGCGATGACCACCGCGAGGGCCATCACCGGCAGGGCGATGGCCAGCACGGCCAGCATCACGCCGACCAGCTGCTTCCAGTGGCGGCGCATCGTCGCGAAGGTCCCGCTCAGTATCTCGGCCAGGTTCAGCGGCCGCAGGGGGATCACCCCCGGCTGCGGGGACTGGGGCTGCCACGCACCCCACTGCGGGGCGCCGCCCCAGCCGGCGCCGGGGCCTCCCGGACCCTGGCCCCCCGCCGGTCCCCACCCTGTGTTCTGCGTCATGCACGTGCTCCGTACGTCGTCCCCCGAATGGACGCACAACCTATCCCACCACGTCAGGTACATGGCAGCCGTGCCGGGTTGGCGGGCCCGGGGCGGCAAGTCCGGCGGCGCCGGGGCCCCGGATCCCGGCGTCCGTCGGCGGCACCTGCCACAATTGGCACCCTTCCATGCAAACGAAGGCAGGCGGGACCGCACAGTGACGATGTCCATCGAAGGCAGGATCGCCGAGGAGCTCGGCGTACGGGAGCGGCAGGTCAAGGCGGCCGTCGAGCTGCTCGACGGCGGTTCCACGGTGCCGTTCATCGCGCGCTACCGCAAGGAAGCGACCGAGATGCTCGACGACGCCCAGCTGCGCACCCTGGAGGAGCGGCTGCGGTACCTGCGCGAACTGGAGGACCGGCGCGCGGCGATCCTCGACTCCGTCCGCGAGCAGGGCAAGCTCGACGCCGAGCTGGAGGCGCGGATCAACGCGGCCGACACCAAGGCCCGGCTGGAGGACATCTACCTCCCCTTCAAGCCCAAGCGCCGCACCAAGGCGCAGATCGCCCGCGAGGCCGGTCTGGAGCCCCTCGCCGACGGCCTGCTCACCGACCCGTCCGTGGACCCGGCCGCCGCCGCGGCCGCGTTCGTCGACGCGGGCAAGGGCGTCGCCGACCCGGCGGCCGCCCTGGACGGCGCCCGCGCCATCCTCACCGAGCGGTTCGCGGAGGACGCCGACCTGATCGGCGAGCTCCGCGAACGCATGTGGGGCCGCGGCCGGCTCGCCGCGAAGGTCCGCGAGGGCAAGGAGGAGGCGGGCGCCAAGTTCGCCGACTACTTCGACTTCGCCGAGCCCCTCACCGCGCTGCCCTCGCACCGCGTCCTCGCCATGCTGCGCGGCGAGAAGGAGGACGTGCTCGACCTCAACCTGGAGCCCGAGGAACCGAGCGAGACCCCCGGCCCGTCCACGTACGAGGGCATGATCGCCCGTCGCTTCGGCGTCGGCGATCGCGGCCGCCCCGGCGACAAGTGGCTCGGCGACACCGTCCGCTGGGCGTGGCGCACGAAGATCCAGGTGCACCTCGGCCTCGACCTGCGGACGCGGCTGCGCCAGGCCGCCGAGGAGGAGGCGGTCCGCGTCTTCGCCGCCAACCTGCGCGACCTGCTGCTCGCCGCCCCCGCCGGGACCCGCGCCACGCTCGGCCTGGACCCGGGCTTCCGTACCGGCGTGAAGGTCGCCGTCGTGGACGCCACCGGCAAGGTCGTGGCCACCGACGTGATCTACCCGCACGTCCCGGCGAACAAGTGGGACGAGTCCCTCGCCAAGCTGGCCCGACTCGCGAAGGAGCACGCGGTCGAGCTGATCTCCATCGGCAACGGCACCGCCTCCCGCGAGACCGACAAGCTCGCGGGCGACCTCATCACCCGTCACCCCGAGCTGAAGCTCACCAAGGTGATGGTGTCCGAGGCCGGCGCCTCCGTGTACTCGGCCTCCGCCTTCGCCTCGCAGGAACTCCCGGACATGGACGTGTCGCTGCGCGGCGCCGTCTCCATCGCCCGCCGCCTCCAGGACCCGCTCGCCGAGCTCGTCAAGATCGACCCGAAGTCGATCGGCGTCGGCCAGTACCAGCACGACCTGTCCGAGGTGAAGCTGTCGCGTTCGCTCGACGCCGTGGTCGAGGACTGTGTGAACGGTGTCGGCGTGGACGTCAACACCGCCTCCGCACCGCTGCTCTCGCGGGTGTCGGGGATCAGCGGCGGCCTCGCGGAGAACATCGTCGCCCACCGCGACGCCAACGGCCCCTTCCGCAGCCGCAAGGCGCTCAAGGACGTGGCCCGGCTCGGCCCGAAGGCGTACGAGCAGTGCGCGGGCTTCCTCCGGATCCGCGGCGGGGACGACCCGCTGGACTTCTCCAGCGTGCACCCCGAGGCCTATCCGGTGGTGCGGGGCATGGCCAAGACGGCGGGCAGCGAGGTGGCGGCGCTGATCGGCAACGGCGGCGTGCTGCGTTCGCTGCGGCCGGAGCAGTTCGTCACCGAGGCCTTCGGTCTGCCGACGGTCACCGACATCCTGCGCGAGCTGGAGAAGCCGGGCCGCGACCCGCGTCCCGCCTTCAAGACGGCCACCTTCAAGGAGGGCGTGGAGAAGATCGGCGACCTGGCCCCCGGGATGATCCTGGAGGGCGTCGTCACCAACGTGGCCGCGTTCGGCGCGTTCATCGACATCGGCGTCCACCAGGACGGCCTGGCGCACGTGTCGGCGCTGTCGAAGACGTTCGTCAAGGACCCCCGGGACGTGGTCAAGCCGGGTGACATCGTCCGTGTGAAGGTCATGGAGGTGGACATCCCGCGCAAGCGGATCTCGCTGACCCTGCGGCTGGAGGACGAGGCCGGGGCGGAGCGCTCCGCCGGGGCCCCCAGGCAGCGCGAGGAGCGGCGCGGCGGCGGCCGGCCCCCGCAGCAGCGCGGTACGGGCGGCGGCCGCGAGGGCGGCCAGGGCCAGGGCCAGAGCCAGGGCCGTGGGCAGGGACAGGACCGGGGCCAGAACCGGGGCCAGCGCCAGGGCGGTCAGGGTGGCCAGGGCGGTCAGCGCCAGGGCGGCGGAGCCGCGGCGCCGGCGAACAGCGCGATGGCCGACGCCCTGCGCCGCGCCGGCCTCACCGGAGGCTCCGGCGGCTCCGGTGAGCGCCGGGGGCGCTGACGCCGGCGGGTACCGGCGGCGCCGGGCGGTGGCCGGAGGCAGGAGCCCCTCAGGGGACCGGCCTTCGGCCACCGCCGTGCCCGGGCGGTCGGGTCAGCATGGCCGAATAGGCGTGCCGCGAGGGGACATTCCTTGCCAACCCCCGTACAAGATCTGTAGGCATGGTGGAACACCCGTTCGTCGACCGGCGGACGGGCTTTCCGTTTCCTCCCTCCAGGACCGCACTCCCCGAGGCCGCCTTGAAGGCACAGGTCACCATGCCCATGCCCACGCACGCCTACCGACGCTGCCCGAGAAAGGGTCCGAAGAGGGATCACATGCCCCACCGGCAACTCAACTTGCGTAAACGCTGCGAGATGATTCTCGGCCATCTGGATTTGTCTCATCCGTTTTGCCTCGAAGGCCTCTGCGAGCGCATAGCCGAACAGCGCGGCCGCCCCATCCGGATCCACCCGCTCCCCAAGGAAGCGGCCGAGTCGGGCGTCTGCGGACTGTGGGTCGGCACCGACACCGTCGACTACGTCTTCTACGAGGCCCAGACCACCCCGCTGCACCGGGAGCACATCGTGCTCCACGAGCTGGGCCACATCCTCTTCGGCCACCACTCCCTGGAGGGCCAGGACACCGAAGGCGACGGCGTCCCCACCGTCCTCGGCCGCACCAACTACACCACCCGCCAGGAGCAGGAGGCCGAGATGCTCGCCAGCATGATCCGCATCCGCGCCTCCGGCACCGGCCTCCTCCCCTCCACCGCCCGCGGCACCCTGGCCCGGCTGGAGTCCGCCATGGGCTACGAGCGAGGGCCGCACGATGGCAGCTGACCTCACCGACTTCGGCAACTGGCTGGCCGTCCCCAGCGTCGTCTGCCTCTGGATCGCGGTCCTGCTGCGCGCTCCCGGGGCCCTGCGCTCCCCGCAGCAGCGCGGACTCTGGCTCGCCGTCGCCACCGCCGCCGCCGCGATGACCCTGAACCTGCCCGACGTCGTCGCGTACGCCATGCGCCGCGACCCGGGCTACGCGCACACCATCGGCCTGGTCCGCAACCTCATCGGGGTGCTGTCCGCCGGCGCCGTCCTCTACTTCGTCGCCGCCGCCACCCGCGGCCGCCGGCTCCAACTCGCCGCCTGGGTCGGCACGCTGGGCTGGCTCACCGCCCTGGTCGCCCTCGACGCGGCCGCGCCGGCCCACGGCACGCACACCATGCCGCCCGTCGGCGAACCGGTGCCCTCCCTCGCGTACTGGCTCGTGCTGATCTCCGCGCACCTGGCCGCCAACACCATCTGCGTCTTCGTCTGCTGGCGCTACGGCAGCCGCACCGAGAGCCGCGGCCTGGCCCTCGGGCTGCGGCTGTTCGGCCTCGGCACCGCGCTGGCCGGCCTCTTCTGGTTCGCGTACCTGCTCAAGGCCCTCTTCGACAGCACCTGGGCGATGCCGGCGCTGCCGCTGATGATGAACCTGCACGGGCTGCTGCGCGCGGCCGCGATCCTGGTGCCGACCCTGTTCACCCTGCGCCGCAGCGCCGCCGACGTCGCCACCGCGTGGCGGCTGTGGCCGCTGTGGCGCGACCTGGTGCAGGTCGTCCCGCATGTCGCACTGGGCAAGCCCCGGGCCGGGCGGCTGCTGGAGCTGCTGTGGCCGCCGGTCCCGCGCGACATGCTCGTGTACCGCAAGGTCATCGAGACCCGCGACGCGATCCTGATCCTGGGTGAGTACGTCGCCCCCGGCGTCCCGGAGCGCGCGCGCAGCCACGTCGCCGGGACGGGGATCCCCGAGCAGCGGCGGACGGCGGCCGCGCTGGCCTGCGTACTGAAGGAGGCGCGGCAGGCGAAGCTCGCCGGGCTGCCGCAGCAGGCGGGGGAGACGGTCGGGCTGGAACTGCCCGCCGCGATCCAGCCCCCGGCGGAGGGCGGCGACCTGGCGGACGAGGCCCGGTTCCTGGTGGACGTGGCCGAGGCCTACGGATCGCCCGAGACCACGGCCTTCACCCCGTGACCACCCGAACCACCCGAACCACCCGAACCACCTGAACCGCCCGGAAGCGAGCCCGCCTTGACCACCGTACTGATCACCGGGGCCAGCGCCGGCCTCGGCGCCGCCTTCGCCCGCGGCTTCGCGGCCAAGGGCTGTGACCTGGTCCTCGTCGCCCGCGACAAGGACCGCCTCGAAGCCCTCGCCGCCTCCCTCGGCCGGGAGTTCGGGGTCGCCGCCGAGGTACTGCCCGCCGACCTGCTGGAAGCGGCCCAGTGCGCCGGCGTCACCGAACGGCTCGCCGACACCGGCCGGCCGGTCGACATCCTGCTCAACAACGCCGGCTTCGGGCTGCCCGCGCCCTTCCCGTACAGCCCGGTCGAGGACGAGGAGCGGATGCTCGACCTGCTCGTCAAGGTCCCGCTGAAGCTCACCCACGCGATCCTGCCGGGCCTGCGCGAGCGCCGCCGGGGCGCCGTGCTGAACGTCTCCTCCGTGGCCGGACTGCTCCCGACCGGGACGTACGGGGCCGCCAAGGCCTGGATCACCGCCTTCAGCGAATCGCTGCGGGTGGACATGGAGCCGTACGGCGTCCGGGTCCTGGCGGTGGTTCCCGGCTTCACCCGCACCGAGTTCCAGGAGCGCGCCGGGATGGACGTCAGCGCCCTGCGCGACGCGGTGTGGCTGGAGCCCGAGGCGGTGGTGGCCCAGGCCCTCAAGGACCTGGGCCGGCGCCGGCCGGTCAGCATCACCGGCTGGCGCTACAAGGCGTACGCGACCGCCGTGCGCCACCTCCCGCGCGCCTTCGTGGCACGCAAGATGGCCCGCGACCGGCGGCCGCCCGCGGACGCGACTACAGCTCGCTGACCTTGCCGTCCGCGACCACCAGACGACGGGTCACCTGGACGGCGTCCAGCATCCGGCGGTCGTGGGTGACCAGCAGCAAGGTGCCCTCGTACGCCTCCAGGGCGGACTCCAGCTGCTCGATCGCCGGGAGGTCGAGGTGGTTGGTCGGCTCGTCCAGCACCAGCAGGTTCACCCCGCGGCCCTGGAGCAGCGCCAGCGCGGCCCGGGTGCGCTCGCCGGGGGAGAGGGTCCCCGCGGGGCGCAGGACGTGCGCCGCCTTGAGGCCGAACTTCGCCAGCAGGGTGCGGACCTCGGCCGGCTCGGTGTCCGGGACGGCCGCGCAGAAGGCCTCCAGCAGCGGCTCGTCGCCCAGGAACAGGCCGCGGGCCTGGTCGACCTCGCCGACGAGCACGCCGGAGCCCAGGGTGGCCGCGCCGGAGTCCGGTGCCAGCCGGCCGAGAAGGACGGCGAGCAGGGTGGACTTGCCGGCGCCGTTGGCGCCGGTGATCGCGACCCGGTCCGCCCAGTCGATCTGGAGGCTGGCCGGGCCGAACAGGAAGTCCCCGCGCTTGACGGCGGCCTCGCGCAGGGTGGCCACCACCGAGCCGGAGCGCGGGGCGGCCGCGATCTCCATGCGCAGCTCCCACTCCTTGCGGGGCTCGTCGACGACTTCGAGGCGCTCGATCGCGCGCTGCGTCTGGCGGGCCTTGGAGGCCTGCTTCTCGCTCGCCTCGCTCCGGAACTTCTTGCCGATCTTGTCGTTGTCGGGGGCCTTGCGGCGGGCGTTCTTGACGCCCTTGTCCATCCAGCCGCGCTGCATCGCGGCCCGGCCCTCCAGGGAGGCGCGCTTGTCGGCGTACTCGTCGAACTCCTCGCGGGCGTGCGTACGGGCGCGCTCGCGCTCCTCCAGGTAGGCGTCGTAGCCGCCGCCGTAGAGGTTGATCTGCTGCTGGGCCAGGTCGAGTTCGAGGACCTTGGTGACGGTGCGCGTGAGGAACTCGCGGTCGTGGCTGATCACGACGGTGCCGGCGCGCAGCCCCTTGACGAACTGCTCCAGCCGCTCCAGACCGTCGAGGTCCAGGTCGTTGGTGGGCTCGTCGAGCAGGAACACGTCGTAGCGGGACAGCAGCAGCGAGGCGAGCCCGGCGCGGGCCGCCTGGCCGCCGGACAGCGCGGTCATCGGGAGGTCCAGGCCGACGGCCAGCCCGAGGTCGTCGGCGACCTCCTGGGCGCGCTCGTCGAGGTCGGCGCCGCCGAGGTTCAGCCAGCGGTCGAGGGCCTCCGCGTACGCGTCGTCCGCGCCGGGGGTGCCGTCGACGAGGCCCTGCGTGGCCGCGTCCAGCTCCGCCTGCGCGGCGGCGACGCCGGTCCGGCGGGCGAGGAACTCCCGGACGGACTCCCCGGGCCGGCGGTCGGGCTCCTGCGGCAGGTGCCCCACGGCCGCCCCGGGCGGGGAGAGCCGCAGCTCACCGGTCTCGGGGGCGTCCAGCCCGGCGAGCAGGCGCAGCAGGGTGGACTTCCCGGCGCCGTTGACGCCGACGAGGCCGATGACGTCGCCGGGGGCGACGACGAGGTCGAGATCGGCGAACAGCGTGCGCTCACCGTGCGCGGCGGTGAGCTTCTTGGCGACGAGGGTTGCAGTCATGATGTCCCGATCCTATCCGCCGGCCCGTCGCGCCCGGCATGGCCGGATAGGTGGGACACCCGTCATTGCGGCCACCGCGTTCCCGTCACACCATGAGGCCATGTCGTTGCGAAACGTACTCGTCGTCCTCTATGACGGGGTGCAGAGCCTGGACGTCACCGGCCCGGTGGAGGTGTTCGCCGCCCTCGACCACATCGGCGGCCGGAGCGGCTACCGGATCCGGACCGTCTCCCCGGGCGGGAAGCCGGTCCGTACGCACAGCGGGCTGACCCTGGTCCCGGACGGGGACCTGGAGGGCGCCCGCCCGGCCCCCGGCACCACGCTGCTGGTGCCCGGCGGCCGGCAGACGGCCGACTTCGAGCCCCGGCTCACCGACTGGCTGCGGGCCCACGGGGGTGGCGCGGAGCGGCTGGTGGCGGTGTGCACCGGCGCGCTCCTGCTCGCCGAGGCCGGGCTGCTGGACGGCCGCCGGGCCACCACCCACTGGAACTCGTGCGCGCTGATGGCCCGGGACTACCCGGCCGTGTCCGTCGAGCCGGACCCGATCTACGTACGGGACGGCCGGGTCGCGACCTCGGCCGGGGTCACGGCCGGGATCGACCTCGCGCTCGCACTGGTGGAGGAGGACCACGGACGGGACGTGGCGCTGCTGATCGCCCGGCACCTGGTGGTCTTCCTGCGCAGACCGGGCAACCAGGCCCAGTTCAGCGCCCAGCTGGCCGCGCAGACGGCCCGGCGGGAGCCGCTGCGGGACGTCCAGCAGTGGATCACGGAGCATCCGGGCGGGGACCTGAGCGTCGCGGCGCTGGCCGCCCGGGCGAGGCTGTCGCCGCGGCACTTCGCGCGGGCGTTCCAGGCGGAGACGGGGGTGACGCCGGGGCGGTACGTGGAGCGGGTACGGGTGGAACACGCGAGGCGGCTCCTGGAGGACAGCGCGGACGGCATCACGGAGATAGCCCGCACCTGCGGCTACGGCACCCCGGAGGCCATGCGACGCGCCTTCGTGAAGACCCTGGGCCAGCCCCCGGCCGAATACCGCCGCCGCTTCGGCTGACCCCGCCGGCCCCCGGCGCCGGCCCGGCCGCCGCGATCGTACGACCACCGCGGGATCCCGGTCAGGGTTCCCCGATCACTCCTCCGGAGGAACCATGCAGATCGCCGTACTGCTCTACGACCGTTTCACCGCGCTCGACGCGATCGGGCCCTACGAGACCCTCGGCAGGCTGCCCGGGGCCGAGGTCGTGTTCGTGGCCGAGCGGCCCGGGCCGGTGCGCAACGACGCAGGGTCGCTCGCGCTCGTCGCCGACAAGGGGCTGCACGAGGTGACGCGGCCCGACATCGTCATCGTGCCCGGCGGCCCCGCGCCGCAGGCGGAGATGGAGAACCCGGCCGTCCTCGACTGGCTGCGGGCGGTCGACGCCACCAGCACCTGGACCACCTCCGTCTGCACCGGTTCGCTGCTGCTCGCCGCCGCCGGGCTCCTCGACGGCCGCCGCGCCTCCTCGCACTGGATGTCCCTCGACCGGCTCCCCGCCTTCGGAGCCCGGCCCACCGCCGAGCGGGTGGTGTTCGACGGCAAGTACGTCACCGCCGCCGGGGTGTCCTCCGGCATCGACATGGGCCTCGCCCTCCTCGGCCGGATCGCCGGCGACGAGGTCGCGCAGACCGTGCAGCTGATGACCGAGTACGACCCCCAGCCGCCCTACGACGCCGGCTCGCCGGACAAGGCCCCGGCCGATCTCGTCGCCCGGCTGCGCGCGGTCAGCCCGCTGTAGTCCCGGCGGCGGACCCCGCCGCCGTCCACGTGAACGACGGGGTCCGCCGTTCCAGGAAGGCGGCGACACCCTCCGCGGTGTCGCCGCTCCCGGCCGCCTGCGCCGTCCAGTACGCGTCCCGGTCGGTGCGGCCGTCCGCGAACTCCTTCGCCGCCGCCTGCGTCAGCTGGGAACGCCCGGCGAGCACGCGGGAGAAGTCCGCCACCCGCTTGACCAGCTGCCCGGCCGGCAGCAGCTCGTTCAGGAACCCGGCCCGCAGCGCGTGCTCCGCGTCGATCAACTCCGCCGAGAACAGCAGGTACTTGGCCATCGCCGGGCCGACCAGCCCCGCCAGCCGCCGCGTCGAGGAGGCCGGGTAGACGATCCCGAGCCGCGCCGGGGTCACCCCGAAGGAGGCGCCCTCCTCCGCGAAGCGCAGGTCGCACGCCGCCGCCAGCTGGCTGCCGCCGCCCACGCAGAACCCGCGGATCGCGGCGATCGTGGGCTTCGGGAACGCGGCGAGGGCTTCCTCCGCGGCCACCGCCAGCGCCTGCGGGTCCTCGTCCCCGGCCAGCGAGGAGATGTCCGCCCCCGCGCAGAACGTGGGACCGGCCCCCGTCAGCACGAGCACCCGTACGGCCGGATCGGCGGCGAGCCCCGGCAGCAGTTCCGGGAGTGCGCGCCACATCGCCGCCGTCATGGCGTTCCGCTTGGCGGGGTGGGAGATGACGACGGTGGCGACCCCGTCGGCCACCGTGTGGAGGAGGGCTGCGTCCATGCGCCGGATGGTATCCCGGCCGGTGAAACCCATGATCAGGGGAGTCCGGCCGAGCGGTCACCGGGTCCCGGAGCGCTGGAAGGGGCTGGGCGGACGGACGTCTCGGCAGCCGTCGGGAGCACCCCGGAAGAGCAGGAACGGTCGAACAACTGACGCTGTCATACGCCAACGGTCAGAAAGCGTCCGATTGACGCTGAATTCTGGTCAGCGGTCCGGTCCGGACCAGGCTGTTCCCCAGTCTTGACGCGTGGAGACGATCGAGCGTGAAGACGGGGGCCGGAAGATGGATGACAGCGGGAACGTCCCGCCAGCCGAGGGGGGTGAGCCGGAGGCTCCGGCGGACCCCCTCGCGTACGAGGGAGTGTGGCGCTTCACCGCGCCCGCGGTAGAAGAATCCGTTCCGCAGGCCCGCCGCGCGGTCCGGGACCTGCTCGGCCGGCAGGGGGTGCCCGCCAACCGGGACCTCGTGTACTCCCTGCTGCTGATCGTCTCCGAACTGGTGACGAACTCGGTGCGGCACGCCGCCCTGCTCTCGCCGGAGGTCGCGGTCGAGGTCGCGATCGGCCGGGAGTGGGTACGGGTGGCCGTCGAGGACAACCACCCGTACCGCCCCAAGGCCCTGGAGGCGGACTTCGCCCAGACCGGCGGCCGGGGCCTGCTGCTGGTCCGCGAGATCACGCTGGAGGCCGGCGGGGTCTGCGACGTCGAGCACACCTCGACCGGCGGCAAGGTCATCTGGGCGGCCCTGCCGCTCACCGCCCCCGCCGCCGCCCCGACACCCGCCGTCTGACGCCGCCCGGCACTGCCCGGCGCCGCCCGAGGACCCGCTACCAGCCCGCGGCGTCCCCGGTCAGCTCGCGGATCGCGGGCCGGGCCGCGTCCAGCACCGTCATGAACCAGGCCGAGAACGGCACCTCGGCGTGCCGCTTCGCCAGCTCCTCGGCGGTGACGAACGCGGTGTCGCCGACCTCCTCCGGATCCGGCCGCAGGTCCGCCTGCGCCAGTCCCACGAACAGGTGGTTGAACTCCTGCTCCACCAGCCCCGACGCCGGGTCCGGGTGGTTGTAGCGCACCGTCCCCGCCTCCGCGAGCAGCGAGGGCGACAGCCCCAGCTCCTCGTGGGTGCGCCGGGCCGCGGCCGCGAACGGCGACTCCCCCGGGTAGGGGTGACCGCAGCAGGTGTTCGACCAGACGCCGGGGGAGTGGTACTTCCCCAGGGCACGCTGCTGGAGCAGCAGCCGCCCCTGCTCGTCGAAGAGGAACACGGAGAACGCCCGGTGCAGCAGGCCGGGCGCCTGATGGGCGGAGAGCTTCTCCGCCGTGCCGATGGTGTTGCCGGACTCGTCGACCAGTTCGAGCATGATCGGTTCTTGAGTGCCGGTGCCGGTGGACGCG
Organism: Streptomyces goshikiensis; assembly: GCF_014650555.1. Lineage (GTDB taxonomy): Bacteria > Actinomycetota > Actinomycetes > Streptomycetales > Streptomycetaceae > Streptomyces > Streptomyces goshikiensis. The sequence goes on from NZ_BMVE01000002.1 coordinate 672,938, forward strand.
CGGTTCGCGGCGGTGGCTGGTGTGGTCGGCATACCCATCCTTCGCTTCGGACTTCGGCCTTCAGTCTGCCGTACAAAAGAGGCTTGTCCCCACTTCGGAGATCCGCGCATGTCTGCCCCCCGTCGCGTGATAGGTGACGGGGGACGGACCGACTGTCGCGGTGTCAGACACCGAACGGGGCCGGATACCGGATCGTGCCCACCGGGACCGGTGCGGAATCGTCCAGCACGAGCGCCATCATCGCCTCGTCGGGCACCTCGAAGGGCGCCCGGATCCCGAACCGCGACGCCGGCACGAAACCGAAGCGCGAGTAGTACGACGGGTGGCCCAGGACCAGGACCAGCGATTCCCCGCGCTCCCTCGCGGCCGCGAGCAGGGCCCGTACGACCGAGCTCCCCGCCCCCGAGCGCTGGAGCGCCGGATCGGCGGCCACCGGGGCGAGCGCGAGCGCCGGTGCGCCGTCCACCTCGCACCGGGTCAGCAGGGCGTGCGCCGCGACCGACCCGTCCGGCCCCTCGGCCACGTAGGACAGCCCGGGCAGCCAGGAGCCGTCCGCCCGCAGCGCGTCCACGAGGTCCGCCTCCAGCGGGGTCCCGAACGCCGCGAGGTTGACGTCCCGTACGGCGGCCACGTCGGCCGCGGTCTCCGGCCGGGCCGGCCAGGCGGCGCCGCCCCCGGCGGTCACCGGCCGCAGCACGTACCCGGTGTACCCGTACTCGTGCCCGTGCCGCGACCGTACGTCGAGCTCCTCGCGGGTCGCGGCCAGCGCGGCCGCCATCGCGGGAGCCCCGGCCCCGGCCCCGGAGAGCGTCCGGACCCGCTCGGCGAGCGGGCCGTAGTACTCGTCCCAGTCGGAACCGGGCAGGTGGAAGACGCCCAGCACCCGGTACCCGGCGGCCTGGGCGGCCGCCAGGTTGCGGGCGGTGGAGCGCAGCGCGTACTGGGGGTCCCAGAAGGCGCGCGCCCCGGCGGACGGCTCCGCCGCGGTCCACTCGCACTCGGTCAGCACCAGGGTGGCGCCGGGGGCGAGCAGCGGCTTCCAGCGCGCGAGCGCGGTGTCGAAGCCGATCGTGTAGGCGGAGCCCTCCGCCCACACGAGGTCGAAGGAACCGGCCCGGCAGGGGAGCGCGCCCATGTCCGCCTCGACGGGGTGGACGCGGCCGGCGAGCCCGCGGGCCGCGGCGGCGGTACGGAGCTCGTCGAGGAACGGGCCGTACAGATCGACGGCGGTCACCTCGGCGCCGTCGCCCGCCTCCTCGGCGAGCAGCAGCGCGCTGCGGCCCGGGCCGCAGCCCAGGTCGAGGACGCGCGGCCGCTCGGGCAGGGGTCCGCACAGGGACAGCAGGTGCCGGGTGGTCGCGTCGGAGCCGGGGGCCTGCCGGGGCAGCCCGCGGTGGAGTGTGAAGAACGCCTCAGTGAAGGCTTCGGTGAAGGCCTCGGTGTACGCGGCGGTGGAGGCGTCGGTGGAACGGGTGGTGTCGGTCAACGTGAACCCTTGGGAAAAGGGGGCACCGGCCGACGGGGCCGATCGGTGTGATCAGGCCCGGCCGGGCGCCCGGAAGACGGTGGGGACGTACCGGAGTTCGCCGTGCGTGACAGCGACCACTGCGACGGTCATCAACCCACCTCTTCTCTCGATCAGGACGCACGGCCGCGTGACCCGTGCGTAACGCCGTCCACCGTAACACCCAGGCGGTTTGTGGTCCCTCGCCGTGATCGTCAATGATGATCACGGCATGCGGGCCGCCCGCCCCGAGCCCGGGAATCTTCGGCTTATCGGGGCGTAAACAGGTGGTGAACCCCCGCTTCCATTCATCCGATAGCCTCTGCCGACGTGCTGCCGCCCCACCGGGCACGCGTTCCGCGTTCGTTGCCAAGGAGTGAGTTCGTCTGCCGACCGTCATCCTCACCGGCCTGCCGGTCCCCGGATCACCCCTGGCGGACGGGCTGCGCTCGCTCGGCTTCGACGTCCGCTCCGTCGCAGGGCAGGGGCCCACCGAGAACACCGAGAACACCGCGAACACCGATGAGATCGCCGCCGCACTGGCCGGCGTACCCGCCGACCAGCGGGTCGCCGTCGTCGACAGCGAGTTCGTCGGGCACGTGCACGCGCTGCGCCTCGCGCTGACCGATCCCCGCTTCGACGCCTGCGCCGTCCCCGGCGCCCTCGCCGTCCAGCCGGCCGCCCGCGCGGCCCTGGACAAGGCCGCGGCGCTCGCGCCCGGCGGCGCGGGCCCCTACGCCGACCGGCTCGCCGCCGCCGTCGAGGCCGCCGGGACCACCGTCCAGCGCCCCGAGCTCGGCACGCTCGTCGCCACCGTCCCCGCCACCACCGCGGAGCGCGACGAGGCCGTCGCCGCCGTCGCCGCCGTGGACGACGAGGCCGTCCGGCTGCGGACCGCCGTGAAGTCCCGCGACGGCTTCTTCACCACCTTCTTCATCAGCCCGTACTCGCGCTACATCGCCCGCTGGTGCGCGCGCCGCGGCCTGACCCCGAACCAGGTCACCACCGCCTCGCTGATCACCGCGCTGATCGCGGCCGGCTGCGCCGCCACGGGCGACCGCTGGGGCTACGTCGCGGCCGGTGTGCTCCTCCTCGTCTCCTTCGTACTGGACTGCACCGACGGGCAGCTCGCCCGCTACTCGCTCCAGTACTCGACGCTGGGCGCCTGGCTCGACGCGACCTTCGACCGCGCGAAGGAGTACTCCTTCTACGCGGGCCTCGCGCTCGGCGCCGCCAGGAACGGGGACGACGTCTGGGCCCTCGCGCTCGGCTCGATGATCCTCATGACCTGCCGGCACATCGTCGACTTCGCCTTCAACGAGGCCAACCACGACGCCACCGCGAACACCAGCCCCACGGCCGCCCTGTCCGGCCGGCTCGACAGCGTCGGCTGGACGGTCTGGCTCCGGCGGATGATCATCCTCCCGATCGGTGAGCGCTGGGCGATGATCGCGGTCCTGACCGCCTTCACCACCCCGCGGATCGTCTTCTACGCCCTGCTCGTCGGCTGCGCCTTCGGCGCGCTCTACACCACCGCCGGCCGGGTGCTGCGCTCCCTGACCCGCAAGGCCACCCGGACCGACCGGGCCGCCCAGGCCCTCGCCGACCTCGCCGACTCCGCGGTGCTCGCCTGGACCGGCGGCCCGCGCCCCGGCAAGCGGCCCTCCCGCGCCGCGCTGTGGCTGGCCGCCGCCGGCACCGTGATCGTCATCGGCGAGGCCCTCAGGTCGGACTTCGGTTCCCCCTGGGTGATCGCCGCGGCGATCGGGTACGCCGGGTTCTCGGCCGCGGCGGTCTCCGCGCCCCTGAAGGGGGCCCTGGACTGGCTGGTCCCGCCCGTCTTCCGGGTCGCCGAATACGTGACCGTCCTCGTGCTCGCCGCCAAGGCGGACGTGCCGGGGGCCCTCCCCGCCGCATTCGGACTGGTCGCGGCGGTCGCCTACCATCACTACGACACGGTCTACCGCATTCGGGGTGGTTCGAGCGCACCCCCGCACTGGCTGGTGCGGACGACCGGCGGCCACGAGGGCCGGGTCCTGCTGACCGTGGTCCTGGCCGCCGTTCTCGCCCGTGACGCGTTCCCCGTCGCTCTCACGGCCCTGGCCGTGTTCGTGGCACTCGTGGTGCTCGTGGAGAGCATCCGCTTCTGGGTCTCCTCCGGAGCACCCGCCGTACATGACGAAGGAGAACCAGCATGATCGGCCTTGTCCTCGCTGCCGGTGCCGGACGCCGCCTGCGTCCCTACACCGACACCCTGCCCAAGGCCCTCGTGCCCGTCGGCCCCGAGGGCCGGGAGGACAGCCTCACCGTCCTCGACCTGACCCTGGGCAACTTCGCCGAGGTCGGCCTCACCGAGGTCGCGATCGTCGTCGGCTACCGCAAGGAAGCCGTCTACGCGCGCCGGGAGGCCCTGGAGGCCAAGTACGGCGTCAAGATCACGCTGATCGACAACGACAAGGCCGAGGAGTGGAACAACGCCTACTCCCTGTGGTGCGCGCGTGACGTCCTGGCCCGGGGCGTGATCCTCGCCAACGGCGACACCGTCCACCCGGTCTCCGTCGAGCGGACCCTGCTCGACGCCCGCGGCAACGGCCGGAAGATCATCCTCGCCCTCGACACGGTCAAGCACCTGGCCGACGAGGAGATGAAGGTCATCACCGCCGACGGCCAGGGTGTCCGCAAGATCACCAAGCTGATGGACCCGGCCACCGCGACCGGCGAGTACATCGGCGTCACCCTCATCGAGCCCGAGGCCGCCGAGCAGCTGGCCGAGGCGCTGAAGACCACCTTCGAGCGCGACCCCGACCTCTACTACGAGGACGGCTACCAGCAGCTCGTCAACGACGGCTTTACGATCGACGTGGCCCCCATCGGCGACGTCAAGTGGGTCGAGATCGACAACCACGACGACCTCGCCAAGGGCCGGACGATCGCATGCCAGTACTGACGCGGCTGATCCCCTCGCCGGTCGTCGTCGACATCAGCCGCGGGGCGATGGACGACCTGGCCGGCCTCCTGGCCGACCAGCGGATCTCCGCGTCCGGCAAGCTCGCGATCGCGATCAGCGGTGGCTCCGGCGTGGCGCTGCGCGCCAAGCTGGAGCCCGTCCTGCCGCACGCCGACTGGTACGCCGTCGTCGACGGCACGATCGACTCCGCCGTCAAGCTGGCCGACGACATAAAGGGCCGCCGCTACGACGCCGTCGTGGGCCTGGGCGGCGGCAAGATCATCGACGTCGCGAAGTACGCCGCGGCGCGGGTCGGACTGCCCATGGTGGCCGTCGCCACCAACCTCTCCCACGACGGCATCTGCTCGCCGGTGTCCATCCTGGACAACGACAACGGCCGGGGCTCCTACGGTGTCCCCACCCCGATCGCCATGGTGATCGACCTCGACGTGATCAAGGAAGCCCCGGTGCGGTTCATCCGGGCCGGCGTCGGCGACGTGATCTCCAACATTTCCGCCATCGCCGACTGGGAGCTCTCGCACCGGCTCACCGGGGAGGCCGTGGACGGCCTGGCCGCCGCCATGGCCCGTACCGCGGGCGAGTCCGTACTGCGCCACCCCGGAGGGTGCGGGGACGACGAGTTCCTCACCGTGCTCTCCGAGGCGCTCGTCCTCTCGGGCATCGCCATGTCGATCAGCGGGGACTCCCGCCCGTCGTCCGGCGCCTGCCACGAGATCAGCCACGCCTTCGACCTGCTCTACCCGGGACGCTCCGCGCTCCACGGCGAGCAGGTCGGCATCGGCGCCGCCTTCGCCATGCACCTGCGCGGGGCCACGGACCAGTCCGAGCTCTTCGCCCGGGTGCTGCGCGGCCACGGACTGCCCGTGCTGCCCGAGGAGATCGGGTTCAGCGTGGACGAGTTCGTCGCGGCCGTCGAGTACGCCCCCCAGACCCGCCCGGGACGCTTCACCATCCTGGAGCACCTCAACCTGTCAGCCGCCGAGATCAGGGACGCTTACTCCGACTATGCCAAGACCATCCGTAGCTGAACTCCGGCCCGTCGTTCACCCGCCGGGCGTCAAGGACCGGCGCAGTGGCGAGCACTGGGGCGGACGCCTCTACATGCGCGAGATCTCCCTGCGCATCACCCGCGTCCTGGTGAACACCAAGGTCACGCCCAACCAGCTGACCTACGTGATGACCCTCGCCGGCGTCCTGGCCGCCCCCGCCCTGCTGATCCCGGGCATCTGGGGCGCCGTCCTCGGCGTGGTGATGGTCCAGCTGTACCTGCTGCTGGACTGCGTCGACGGCGAGGTCGCCCGCTGGAAGAAGCAGTACTCGCTCTCCGGCGTCTACCTGGACCGGGTCGGCGCCTACCTGTGCGACGCCGCCGTCCTGGTCGGCTTCGGCCTGCGCGCCTCCGACCTGTGGGGCAGCGGCCGGATCGACTGGCTGTGGGCCTTCCTCGGCACCCTCGCGGCGCTCGGCGCGATCCTGATCAAGGCCGAGACCGACCTGGTCGGCGTCGCCCGGCACCAGACCGGGAAGGAGCCCGTCGCGGAATCCGCCGCCGAGCCCCGCTCCTCCGGCATGGCGCTCGCCCGCCGGGCCGCCGCCGCGCTCAAGTTCCACCGGCTCGTCCTCGGCATCGAGGCCTCGCTGCTGATCCTGCTGCTGGCCGTCCTGGACCAGATGCGGGGCGACCTGTTCTACTCCCGGGTCGGCGTCGCCGTCCTGGCGGGCATCGCGATGCTGCAGACGGTGCTGCACCTGGTGTCGATCCTGGCGTCGAGCAGGCTCAAGTGACGACGGCGATGCGGCTGGGCGCCGTGATCATCACCATGGGCAACCGTCCCGACGAGCTCAAGGCGCTCCTCGACTCGGTGGCCCGCCAGCAGGGCGACCCCGTCGAGGTGGTCGTCGTGGGCCAGGGCGTGAAGGTCACCGGCCTGCCCGAGGGCGTGCGCAGCGTCGAGCTGCCCGAGAACCTGGGCATCCCCGGCGGCCGCAACGTCGGCATCGAGGCCTTCGGCCCCGGTGGCGCCGATGTGGACGCCCTGCTGTTCCTGGACGACGACGGGCTGCTGGAGCGCACCGACACCGCCGAGCTGTGCCGGCAGGCCTTCGCGGAGGACTCCCGGCTCGGGATCGTCAGCTTCCGGATCGCCGATCCGGACACGGGCGAGACCCAGCGCCGGCACGTGCCCCGGCTGCGTGCCGACGACCCGATGCGCTCCTCCCGCGTGACCACCTTCCTGGGCGGCGCGAACGCCGTCCGCACGAAGGTGTTCGAGCAGGTCGGGGACCTGCCCGGGGAGTTCTTCTACGCCCACGAGGAGACCGACCTGGCCTGGCGGGCGCTCGACGCCGGGTGGCTGATCGACTACCGCGCGGACATGGTGCTGCTGCACCCGACCACGGCCCCGTCCCGGCACGCCGTCTATCACCGTATGGTGGCAAGGAACCGGGTGTGGCTGGCCCGCCGGAACCTGCCGGCCGCGCTGGTCCCGGTCTACCTGGGCGTCTGGCTGCTGCTGACGCTCGTACGCAGACCCTCGCTGCCCGCGCTCAAGGCCTGGTTCGGCGGGTTCAAGGAGGGATGGACGACCCCCTGCGGTCCCCGGCGCCCCATGAAGTGGCGTACGGTCTGGCGGCTGACCCGGCTCGGCCGCCCGCCTGTCATCTGACAAGCTCTCGTCTGGGAGCATGGCCCCGATCGCGGGTCCCGTGCTCTCAGGCCCGTTCCACTTCTGCCGCATCTTGAAGACGGAAAGTTTCAACTTGTGAGTGACACAACCCACGACGGCGCCCTCGCCACGAGCAGGCCGCTGTCCGAAGACGCGGGACTGAGCCCGGCGGAACTCGCCGGGAAGTACGGCCTGTCCGTCAGCGGCGCCCGGCCGCGCCTGGGCGAGTACGTGCGGCAGCTCTGGGGCCGGCGCCACTTCATCATGGCCTTCTCCCGGGCCAAGCTGGTCGCTCAGTACAGCCAGGCGAAGCTCGGCCAGATCTGGCAGGTGGCGACCCCGCTGCTGAACGCGCTGGTCTACTACCTGATCTTCGGGCTCATCCTGAACGCGGGCCGCGGCATGGAGAAGGGGGTGTACATCCCCTTCCTGGTGATGGGCATCTTCGTCTTCACCTTCACCCAGAACTCGCTGATGGCGGGCGTGCGGGCGATCCCGGGCAACCTCGGCCTGGTGCGGGCCCTGCACTTCCCCCGGGCCTCGCTGCCGATCTCGTTCTCGATGCAGCAGCTCCAGCAGCTGCTGTACTCGATGATCGTGGTCTTCGCCGTCGCGATCGCCTTCGGGAACTACCCGAGCCCGTCCTGGCTTCTGGTGATCCCGACGCTGGTGCTCCAGTTCGTCTTCAACACCGGCCTCGCGCTGGCCTTCGCGCGGGCGGGCGCCAAGACGCCCGACCTCGCGCAGCTGATGCCCTTCCTCACGCGCACGTGGATGTACGCCTCGGGCGTCATGTTCTCGATCAGCGAGATGCTGAAGGGCAAGCCGGCATGGATCGCGGACGTGCTCCAGTGGAACCCGGCGGCGATCTACATGGACCTGGTCCGCTTCGCGCTGATCGACGACTACGGCGCGAAGAACCTCCCGCCGCACGTCTGGGGCTTCGCCGTCGGCTGGGCCGTGGTGATCGGAATCGGCGGATTCGTGTACTTCTGGAAGGCTGAGGAGCGTTACGGCCGTGGCTGAGATCGCACAGAGCAAGGTCCCCACCGTCATCGCCGACGACGTCCACATCGTCTACCGCGTCAACACGGGCAGCTCCGGCAAGGGCAGCGCCACCGCGGCGCTGAGCAAGATAATGCGCCGCGGCAAGGGCGACGCCCCGGGCGTGCGCAAGGTGCACGCCGTGCGCGGTGTCAGCTTCACGGCGTACCGGGGCGAGGCCATCGGCCTCATCGGCTCCAACGGCTCCGGCAAGTCCACCCTGCTCCGTGCCATCGCGGGCCTGCTGCCCTGCGAGTCCGGCAAGGTGTACACCGACGGCCAGCCCTCGCTGCTGGGCGTCAACGCGGCGTTGATGAACGATCTGACCGGTGAGCGCAACGTCGTCCTCGGTGGTCTCGCGATGGGCATGACCCGCGAGCAGATCAAGGAGCGCTATCAGGACATCGTCGATTTCTCGGGCATCAACGAGAAGGGGGACTTCATCTCCCTTCCGATGCGCACGTACTCCTCGGGCATGGCCGCGCGGCTCCGTTTCTCCATCGCGGCCGCCAAGGACCACGACGTCCTCATGATCGACGAGGCCTTGGCCACCGGTGACCGGAAGTTCCAGGTCCGCTCCGAGGCCCGTATTCGCGAGCTGCGCGAGAAGGCCGGCAGCGTCTTCCTGGTGAGCCACAACAACAAGTCCATCCGCGACACCTGCGACCGGGTGCTGTGGCTGGAACGCGGCGAGCTCGTGATGGACGGTCCGACCGACGAGGTCGTGCGCGCCTACGAGAAGCACACCAGCGCCTGACCGGCGGCTTCCGGCCACGGCCCGCAGAGGCCCCCGCCGCACCCGTGCGGCGGGGGCCTTCGCATGCCGGGGGCTCGGACGAACGCGCATTCGGCGGGGTCGCGCACGACATTCAGTAGCGGAGCGAATACCCCTTGGGGCCCGGCGACGTTGTACAGCGTAAGCTGGAGCGATCCTGTATCGCGGCAAGAGTGGACGATTCACCGCAGGTGAAATGGCCTGAAGTACCCCGGGGAAAGTCGGGCGGCGTGTCCGAAATAGGATGACTTGGGTCGGCAGTGTAGAACGGGAGATGTGACGGCAATGGCTACGGGAATTCTCCGGCCCCCAGGCTTTATGGCCGTCCCCGCCCCGGGCGGCGGGCGGTGACCCCGGAGCACGGCATCCGGCCCGCGTCGCAGGCGACCCACACCCGCGCCACCCTCGACAAGGCCGCCGCGGAGAATTTCCCGGTCGCTCCCTTCTTCCTTCCCCGCGCCTGGCGCGAGGGCCTCACGGCGGTCTACGGATACGCCCGGCTGGTCGATGACATCGGCGACGGCGACCTCGCCCCGGGCGGCCGCGACGCCGTCCTCCTCGGCCTCGACCCCGCCGCCGTGGACGACCGGCTCGCCATGCTCGACGCCTTCGAGGCCGACCTGCTGCGCGTCTTCGGCGGCGCCGACGGCCCGCCCCGCCACCCCCTGCTGCTGGCCCTGCGGCCCGTCGTCCGCGACCACGGCCTCACCCCCGAGCCCTTCCTCGGGCTGATCGAGGCCAACCGCCAGGACCAGCGGGTGACCCGCTACGAGACGTACGAGGACCTCCTCGCGTACTGCGAGCTGTCCGCGAACCCCGTGGGCCGCCTCGTGCTCTCCCTCACCGGGACCAGCACCCCCGAGCGGATCCGCCGCTCCGACGCCGTCTGCACCGCCCTGCAGATCGCCGAGCACCTCCAGGACGTCGCCGAAGACCTCGGACGGGACCGGATCTACCTCCCCGGCCAGGACATGCGACGCTTCCACGTGACCGAAACCGATCTGAAGGCCCCGACCGCCGGCGCGTCCGTACGCGCCCTGGTCGCCTTCGAGGCCGAGCGCGCGCGCGAGCTCCTCGGCGAAGGCACCCCGCTCGTGGGCAGCGTGCACGGCCGGCTCCGGCTGCTGCTCGCGGGCTTCGTGGGAGGAGGGCGCGCCGCGCTGCGCGCCGTCGGCGCCGCCGGGTTCGACGTGCTTCCCGGCCCGCCCAAGCCCACCAAGACCGGCCTGCTCCGCGAGGTGGCCACCGTCCTGCGCACAGCGCCGAGAAAGGGGTGAGCCCGACCGTGGAGGGCCCCACACACGCGTCCGCACCGTCCGCGACGGCGGTGCTGTCCGCACCGATTTCCGCGGCCTACAGCTACTGCGAGGCCGTCACCGGCGCGCAGGCGCGCAACTTCGCGTACGGCATCCGGCTGCTGCCCACGGACAAGCGGCACGCCATGTCCGCGCTGTACGCCTTCTCCCGGCGGGTCGACGACATCGGCGACGGCACGCTGGCGCCCGAGGCCAAACTGACCCGGCTGGAGGAGACCCGCGCGCTGCTCGGCCGGATCCGCGCCGAGGACATCGACGAGGACGACACCGACCCGGTCGCCGTCGCCCTCGCACACGCCGCGCGCCGCTTCCCGATCCCCCTCGAAGGACTCGACGAGCTCATCGACGGGGTCCTCATGGACGTCCGCGGCGAGACCTACGAGACCTGGGACGACCTCAAGGAATACTGCCGCTGCGTCGCCGGGGCCATCGGCCGGCTCTCCCTCGGCGTGTTCGGGACGGTGAACTCCGGGAGCCTGGCCCCCGCCGACGCCGCGCGCGCCGACGAGTACGCCGACACCCTCGGCCTCGCCCTGCAACTCACCAACATCCTGCGCGACGTCCGCGAGGACGCGGCCAACGGGCGCACCTACCTGCCCGCCGAGGACCTCGCCAAATTCGGCTGCTCCGAAGGCTTCCACAGCGACCGCGCCCCGGCCGGCGCCGACTTCGCAGGGCTCGTCCACCACGAAGTCCGCCGCGCCCGGGCCCTGTTCGTCGAGGGCTACCGGCTGCTGCCCATGCTCGACCGCCGCAGCGGTGCCTGCGTCGCCGCCATGGCCGGGATCTACCGGCGCCTCCTGGACCGCATCGAGCGCGAGCCCGAGGCCGTGCTGCGCGGCCGCGTCTCGCTGCCGACGCACGAGAAGGCGTACGTCGCCGTCCGCGGCCTCTCCGGCCTCGACGCGCGCACCATCTCGCGCCAGAGCACCCGGAGGCGTGCCTGATGCCCCAGCCTGCCCCGTCCGCCGCGCCCGCGACGGCGCCGCGGACCCCCGGACGCGCCGCGCACCGCGGGGACGCAACCACCACCGGTGCCCGCGCGTCCCACCCGGAGGGCGCCGGACCCGGCGCGGCCGGCCGCCACACCACCGGGGAGGGCGCATGAGCGGCAGCGACCAGCGCGCCGTGGTCGTCGGCGGCGGGCTCGCCGGGGTCACCGCCGCGCTCGAACTCGCCGACGCCGGGCTGCGGGTCACCCTCCTCGAAAGCCGCCCGCGCCTCGGCGGCCTCGCCTTCTCCTTCAAGCGCGGCGACCTCACCGTGGACAACGGCCAGCACGTCTACCTGCGCTGCTGCACCGCCTACCGGTGGTTCCTCGACCGCATCGGGGGCGCCGCCCTCGCCCCCCTCCAGGACCGCCTCGACGTCCCCGTGCTCGACGTCGCCCACCCCGCCGGGCCCCGGCTGGGCCGGCTGCGCCGCAGCGCCCTGCCCGTACCGCTGCACCTGGCCGCCTCCCTGGCCCGCTACCCGCACCTCTCGCTCGCCGAGCGGGCGAGCGTCGGGCGCGCCGCCCTCGCGCTGCGCCGCCTCGACCCCGCCGACCCGGCCCTCGACGGCCTGGACTTCGCCACCTGGCTCGGCCGCCACGGCCAGAGCCCGCGCACCATCGAGGCCCTGTGGGACCTCGTCGGCATCGCCACCCTCAACGCCACCGCCGGCCAGTCCTCGCTGGGCCTGGCCGCCATGGTCTTCAAGACCGGCCTGCTCTCCGAGAACGGCGCCGCCGACATCGGCTGGGCCACCGTCCCCCTTGGCGACCTGCACGACACCCTGGCGCGCGAGCGGCTCGACGCCGCCGGCGTCCGCACCGAACTGCGCACCAAGGTCACCGGCATCTCCCGTACGGAAGACGGCGGCTGGCGCGTCGACACCGAGGACGAGTCCCTCGACGCGGGCACCGTCGTCCTGGCCGTCCCGCAGCGCGAGGCCCACGGACTGCTCCCGGCCGGCGCCCTCGCCGACCCCGACAAGCTCCTCGACATCGACACCGCGCCCATCCTCAACGTCCACGTCGTCTACGACCGCAAGGTGCTCAAGCGGCCCTTCTTCGCCGCGCTCGGCTCCCCGGTCCAGTGGGTCTTCGACCGCACCGACGCCTCCGGACTCACCGACGGCGGCCAGTACCTGGCCCTGTCCCAGTCCGCCGCCCAGGACGACATCGACGAGCCCGTCTCCGTCCTGCGGACCAAGTACCTGCCCGAACTGGAGCGGCTGCTGCCGGCCGCGCGCGGCGCGAAGGTACGGGACTTCTTCGTCACCCGGGAGCGGACCGCCACCTTCGCCCCCACCCCCGGCGTCGGCCGGCTGCGCCCCGGCGCCCGGACCGACACGCCGGGGCTCTATCTGGCCGGTGCGTGGACCGCCACCGGTTGGCCCGCGACCATGGAGGGCGCCGTCCGGAGCGGAGTGAGCGCGGCCCACGCCGCGCTCGCCGCTCTCGGCCGCCACCGCGACCACCCCCTGCAGGAGGCGGCATGACGACCGTCAGCACCACCACCGCCACCGGCACAGCACGCTCAGCACGTACAGGAACCAGAGGAGAGCCAGTGAACCCGGGGAATCCGGCTGTCGAGAACACGGCTGCCAGTGTGGGCACGGCCGGCGGGGAGAAGGCGGACACGCTCGCCCTCCTGGAGCGCGGCCGCACGCTGTCGACGCCCGTGCTCCGCGCCGCCGTAGACCGGCTCGCGGCGCCCATGGACACCGTCGCCGCCTACCACTTCGGCTGGATCGACGCCCAGGGCAACCCGGCGGACGGCGACGGCGGCAAGGCCGTGCGCCCCGCCCTCGCACTGCTCTCCGCCGAGGCGGCGGGCGCCGCGGCCGAGGTGGGCGTTCCGGGCGCCGTCGCGGTCGAGCTCGTGCACAACTTCTCGCTGCTGCACGACGACCTGATGGACGGCGACGAGCAGCGCCGCCACCGCGACACGGTGTGGAAGGTGCACGGCCCCGCCCAGGCGATTCTCGTCGGCGACGCCCTGTTCGCCCTCGCCAACGAGGTGCTGCTGGAGCTCGGCACCGTCGAGGCCGGCCGCGCGGCCCGCCGCCTGACCACCGCCACCCGCAAGCTGATCGACGGCCAGGCGCAGGACATCTCCTACGAGCACCGCGAGCGCGTCAGCGTCGAGGAGTGCCTGGAGATGGAGGGCAACAAGACCGGCGCGCTGCTCGCCTGCGCGGTCTCCATCGGCGCCGTCCTCGGCGGCGCCGACGACCGTACGGCCGACAAGCTGGAGGAGTACGGCTACCACCTCGGCCTCGCCTTCCAGGCCGTCGACGACCTGCTCGGCATCTGGGGCGACCCGGAGGCCACCGGCAAGCAGACCTGGAGCGACCTGCGCCAGCGCAAGAAGTCCCTCCCCGTCGTCGCCGCGCTCGCCGCCGGCGGGCCCGCCTGCGAGGAGCTCGGCCGGCTCCTCGCCGCCGACGCCAAGAGCAACGACTTCGAGAACTTCTCCGAGGAGGAGTTCGCGGCCCGCGCCGCCCTCATCGAGGCGGCCGGCGGCCGGGAGTGGACCGCCGAGGAGGCGCGCCGCCAGCACGCGATCGCCATCCGCGCGCTGGACGACGTCGACATGCCCCAGCGGGTGCGCGAGCAGCTCGTCGCCCTCGCCGACTTCGTCGTCGTGCGCAAGAGGTGATCGCCACCCGAGCCCGGATATGACTCGCGAGTCGCCGGCCGGCGCCACCTGACCGTGGCCCCGGCCGACGGCGGACCCCAGGACAGCAGAAGCCACTGCACACATAGGGGAAGCCATGACAGCGACGACCGACGGCACCGGAGCCCCCGGCGCCGAACCGGACGAAGGCGCGGCCGCCGGGACCGCCGCCCCGCCGGGTACCCGCGAGGCCGTGCGGCGACGCCGTTCGCCAAGGGGCCCGGGCGCCGGGCCGGAGGCCGACTACGGTCCCGCGCGCGCGAGCGCGCCCGACCGGTTGCGGGGTGATGCGGCGCGGGGTGATGCGGCGCGGCGCGTCCAGGACGCCACCGCGCGCGCGATCCGCAACCTGCTGGGGCGCCAGGACCCCGCGGGCTGGTGGAAGGGCGACCTGGAGACCAACGTCACCATGGACGCCGAGGACCTGCTGCTGCGGCAGTTCCTCGGGATCCGGGACGAGGCCGTCACCCAGGCCGCCGCCCTGTTCATCCGGCGCGAGCAGCGCGAGGACGGCACCTGGGCCACCTTCCACGGCGGCCCGCCCGAACTCTCCGCCACCATCGAGGCGTACGTCGCCCTGCGCCTCGCCGGAGACGCCCCCGACGCCCCGCACATGGCCACCGCCTCGGCCTGGATCCGGGCCCACGGCGGGCTCGCCGCCGCCCGGGTGTTCACCCGGATCTGGCTGGCCCTGTTCGGCTGGTGGGACTGGGAGAACCTGCCCGAACTCCCGCCCGAGCTGGTCCTGCTGCCGCCCTGGGTGCCGCTGAACATCTACGACTTCGGCTGCTGGGCCCGCCAGACCATCGTCCCGCTGACGGTCGTCTCCGCGATGCGGCCCGTCCGCCCGGCCCCCTTCGCGCTCGACGAGCTGCACACCGACGCGCGGGTCCCGGTCCCGCCCCGCCGGATGGCCCCGCCGACCACCTGGAACGGCGCCTTCCAGTGGATGGACAGGGCCCTGCACGTCTACCGGCGGTTCGCCCCGCGCCGGCTGCGCGAGGCGGCGATGGCCAGCGCCGGCCGCTGGATCATCGAGCGGCAGGAGAACGACGGCTGCTGGGGCGGGATCCAGCCGCCCGCCGTGTACTCGGTCATCGCCCTCCACCTGCTCGGCTACGACCTCGGGCACCCGGTGATGCGGGCCGGTCTGGAGTCCCTCGACCGGTTCGCCGTCTGGCGCGAGGACGGCTCCCGGATGATCGAGGCCTGCCAGTCCCCGGTCTGGGACACCTGCCTGGCCGCCATCGCGCTGGCCGACGCGGGGGTCCGCCCCGACCACCCGGCCCTGGTGAAGGCCGCCGACTGGATGCTCGGCGAGGAGATCGTCCGGACCGGCGACTGGGCCGTGCGCCGGCCCGGACTCGCCCCGGGCGGCTGGGCGTTCGAGTTCCACAACGACACCTACCCCGACATCGACGACACCGCCGAAGTGGTCCTCGCGCTGCGCCGGATCCGCCACCCCGACCCGGCGAGGGTCGAGGCGGCCATCGCCCGAGGGGTGTCCTGGAACCTCGGGATGCAGTCGCGGGGCGGAGCCTGGGGCGCCTTCGACGCCGACAACACCAGCCCCTTCCCCAACCGGCTGCCGTTCTGCGACTTCGGGGAGGTCATCGATCCGCCGTCGGCGGACGTCACGGCGCACGTCGTGGAGATGCTCGCGGCCGAGGGCCGGGCGGCGGACCCCCGCACCCGGCGGGGCATCGCCTGGCTGCTCGCCGAACAGGAGCCGGAAGGGCCCTGGTTCGGCCGCTGGGGCACCAACTACGTGTACGGGACCGGATCGGTGGTCCCGGCCCTGACGGCCGCCGGCCTGTCCCCGGGGCATCCCGCGATCCGGCGGGCGGTGCTCTGGCTGGAATCCGTACAGAACCCGGACGGGGGATGGGGCGAGGACCAGCGCTCCTACCAGGACCGGGCATGGGCCGGGAAGGGGGAGTCCACGCCCTCGCAGACCGCGTGGGCGCTGATGGCCCTGCTGTCGGCGGGGGAGCGGGACGCCAAGACAGTCGAGCGCGGCATCGCGTACCTGGTGGAGACCCAGCTGGCGGACGGCGGCTGGGACGAACCGCACTTCACCGGCACCGGCTTCCCCTGGGACTTCTCCATCAACTACCACCTCTACCGGCACGTCTTCCCGCTCACCGCGCTCGGCCGCTATCTGTACGGGGAGCCGTTCGGCCACGACGGCCGGCACATCGGCGCCCACCTGGGCGACCGCACCGGGGTCCCGGCCGAGGGGGTCTGATGCAGCGCCGAGCCGAGCCCGCCGCCCTGCTGGTCGCCTGCGCCCTGCGCATCGAGCGGGCGGCCCTGCGCAGCGGCGGGGAGCGCGGCGCCCCCGACGGGTACGCCGTGCTGCGCACCGGCATGGGGCCGCGCGCCGCCGACCTGGCCGTCGCCCGGGCACTGGCCGGGCCGGGCGGGGACCGGACCGCGGTCCTCGCCACCGGGTTCTGCGCCGGGCTGGTCCCCGGCATGAACCCCGGCGACCTGATCGTCGCCGAGGAGACCCGGGACCCGCGCGGGACCGTCACCTGTGACGGGACCGCCCTGCTCGCCGAGGCGCTGGCCCGGGCGGTCCCGGGCGCCGCCGTGCACCTCGGCGCCCTGACCGGCTCCGACCACGTCGTGCGGGGCCAGGAGCGCGCGCAGCTGCGCGCCACCGGCGCCATCGCGGTCGACATGGAGTCGGCGGCCACCCTCTGGACCGCCACCCGGGACGCCCGGGGCGCCCTGGACCGGCGCGGTCCGGTTGCGGCCGTCCGGGTGATCGTGGACGCTCCGGAGCACGAGCTCGTCCGTATCGGCACGGTTCGCGGTGGAATATCTGCCTTCCGTGTTCTCCGTGCCGTGCTGCCCGCGTTTTTCGACTGGCACCGTTCTTCGCTGCTCCCCAGGAGGTGAGCCAGATGGCCATGCCACTGCGACAGTCCATCAGGGTCGGGACCTATCTTCTCGAACAGAAGCTCCG
Source organism: Streptomyces goshikiensis (assembly GCF_014650555.1). Lineage (GTDB taxonomy): Bacteria > Actinomycetota > Actinomycetes > Streptomycetales > Streptomycetaceae > Streptomyces > Streptomyces goshikiensis. The sequence continues at coordinate 689,850 of NZ_BMVE01000002.1, forward strand.
CAAGCGTGAGAAGTTCCCGCTGATCGTCGAGCTCGAACCGCTCTACGCGTGCAATCTGGCCTGCGAGGGGTGCGGCAAGATCCAGCACCCCGCCGGGGTCCTCAAGCAGCGCATGCCGGTCGCCCAGGCGGTCGGCGCCGTCCTGGAGTCCGGCGCCCCGATGGTGTCCATCGCGGGCGGGGAGCCCTTGATGCACCCCCAGATCGACGAGATCGTGCGCCAGTTGGTCGCCAAGCGGAAGTACGTCTTCCTGTGCACCAACGCAATGCTGCTGCGCAAGAAGATCGAGAAGTTCACCCCCTCCCCGTACTTCGCCTTCGCCGTGCACATCGACGGGCTGCGCGAGCGGCACGACGAGTCCGTGGCCAAGGAAGGCGTCTTCGACGAGGCGGTCGCCGCCATCAAGGAGGCGAAGGAGCGCGGGTTCCGCGTCACCACGAACTCCACCTTCTTCAACACCGACACCCCCCAGACCATCATCGAGGTGCTCAACTACCTCAACGACGACCTCAAGGTCGACGAGATGATGATCTCGCCCGCCTACGCCTACGAAAAGGCCCCTGACCAGGAACACTTCCTGGGCGTCGAACAGACCCGCGAACTGTTCAGGAAGGCCTTCGCGGGCGGCAACCGGCGCCGCTGGCGGCTCAACCACTCGCCGCTCTTCCTCGACTTCCTGGAAGGAAAGGCGGATTTCCCCTGCACCGCCTGGGCCATTCCGAATTACTCCCTCTTCGGCTGGCAGCGCCCCTGCTACCTGATGAGCGACGGCTACGTGCCGACGTACAAGGAACTGATCGAGGACACCGACTGGAGCAAGTACGGCCGCGGCAAGGACCCGCGCTGCGCGAACTGCATGGCGCACTGCGGCTACGAGCCGACCGCCGTCCTCGCCACCATGGGCTCGCTCAAGGAATCCCTGCGCGCGGCCAGGGAGACGATCGCCGGCAACCGCGGCGACTCGGCATGAGCCCGGCACCAGGAGCATCCGGGCCCGGCGGTTTCGACCTCGGCGCCCTGCTGGCCGAGCGCGGCGGGGAGCGGTACGAGCTGCACGCCCGGCACCTCAACCACCAGCTGCCCCGCATGCTGCGCACGATCGGCTTCGACAAGGTCTACGAGCGGGCCGAGGGAGCCCACTTCTGGGACGCCGAGGGCAACGACTACCTCGACATGCTGGCCGGGTTCGGCGTGATGGGCCTCGGCCGGCACCACCCCGTGGTCCGCCGGGCCCTGCACGACGTCCTCGACGCCCAGCTCGCCGACCTCACCCGCTTCGACTGCCAGCCGCTGCCCGGACTGCTGGCCGAGAAGCTGCTCTCGTACAGCCCCCACCTGGACCGGGTCTTCTTCGGCAACAGCGGCACCGAGGCGGTGGAGACCGCCCTGAAGTTCGCCCGGTACGCCACCGGGCGCCCCAGGATCCTCTACTGCGACCACGCCTTCCACGGGCTCACCACCGGCTCCCTCTCGGTCAACGGGGAGGGCGGGTTCCGCGACGGCTTCGCCCCGCTGCTGCCCGACACCCGCATCGCCCTCGGTGACCTGGCGGCCCTGGAGCGCGAGCTCGGCCGGGGCGATGTCGCCGCCCTGATCGTCGAGCCGGTCCAGGGCAAGGGCGTGCTCGCGACCCCGCCCGGTTTCCTGCCCGCCGCGCAGGAACTGCTGCGCCGCCACAAGGCGCTGCTCATCGCCGACGAGGTGCAGACCGGGCTCGGACGTACCGGTGACTTCTACGCGTACCAGGACGAGCCGGGCGTGGAGCCGGACCTGGTGTGCGTGGCCAAGGCCCTCTCGGGCGGGTACGTGCCGGTCGGGGCCACCCTGGGCAAGGACTGGATCTTCAAGAAGGTCTACTCCTCCATGGACCGCGTGCTGGTGCACTCCGCGAGCTTCGGCTCCAACGCCCAGGCGATGGCGGCCGGCCTCGCGGTCCTCTCGGTCATGGACGACGAGGGGGTGGTGGCGAACGCCCGGGCCATGGGCGACCTGCTGCGCGGGCGGCTCGCGGCGATGGTGCCCGAGTACGAGCTGCTGCACGAGGTGCGCGGACGCGGGCTGATGATCGGCATCGAGTTCGGCCGGCCGTCCTCGCTCGGGCTGCGCAGCCGCTGGACGATGCTCCAGGCGGCCCGTAAGGGGCTGTTCGCGCAGATGGTGGTGGTGCCGCTGCTGCAGAAGCACCGCATCCTCACCCAGGTCTCCGGCGACCACCTGGAAGTCATCAAGCTCATCCCGCCGCTCATCGTGGACGAGGGCGACGTGGACCGGTTCGTGACCGCCTTCCGGGCGGTCATGGACGAGGCCCACGGGGGCGGCGCACTGATGTGGGACTTCGGCAGGACGCTGGTGAAGCAGGCCGTCGGCAACGGCTGACACCACCGGCGGCCGCACGGCCGGTGCCGGCCGCGGCGGCGGTGCCCGCCGCGACGGCGGCCCGCTCCGGGCGGTCTAGTCGAGGAGCCGGTCCCGCAGCCGGGCGAGGGTCTCGGGCGTCAGCCCGAGGCCCTCCGCCAGGTAGCGGTCCACCCCGCCCCAGGTCGCCTCGATGGCCTCGAAGGCCGCCGTCAGGTACTCCGCGCGGGCGTCGAAGAGGGGCGCGAGCAGCTCCGCGACCTCGGGGGAGCGGGTTCCCTCCGGCTCCCCGCCGCGGCGCATCCGGTAGCGGCGGTGCGGGGCGTTGGACTCCAGGTAGTCCGCCACGATCGCCGCGCGCTCGACTCCGAGCGCGAGCAGGGTGACCGCGATCGACAGGCCGGCCCGGTCCTTGCCGGCCGCGCAGTGCATCAGCGCCGGGACGCTGTCCTCGGCGAGGGCGTGCAGGACCCGGGCGTGCTCGGCGGTGCGCTCGGTGATGATGGCGCGGTACGCGTTCGCCATCCGGGCCGCGGCCCTGCCCTCGCCCAGGATGCCGCGGAGCTGGTCGAGATCGCCCTCCCGGACCATCGTCCAGAACTCCCCGCCGTCCGCCGGGTCCGACAGCGGGAGGTTGACGTTGCGGACTCCGGGGAGCTCCACGTCGTGGCCGTCGAGGGCCTGGTCGGCGGCGTTGCGGAAGTCGAAGATGGTGTGCAGGCCGAGCGACGCGAGGAATTCCGCGTCGGTTTCGGTGGCATGTGCGAGATGTCCGCTTCGGAACAGTCGTCCCGCCTTGACCTTCCGGCCGTCCGTGGTCGGCAGGCCGCCGACATCACGGAAATTGCGCACTCCGGACAGTTCCGGCTCCATGGCCGGGGCGTCGGGTATCTGCTGGGTCACGGGAACTCCTCCGCGTCGTCGTGCGGTGTCCGAATTACACTACTTGGCGCCAACTTGCCATATCCGGAGGCCAGATCGGATCCGTCCCCGTGAGCCAGATCATACGGTGACCGTGAGTGCCTGATCGCCGGGGCCGAATTCCCTTGCCAGGGCGGTTGTTGAGGGTCCGGAATGGACAGAGGGTGACCGGAATTCCGTCGATCCCTCATGCCTGTGATTGCGTCAGGGAATTCGTGGCTTGTTCCCCGTGGCGCGGCTGGATTACCTTCCGATCGATCCGGGTGGACCGCCGAATCCTGCCGCCGCCCGGGAACCGCACCCGACTACCATCGCGCGCGGCAGGAGCGGGGGAACCAGGTAAGCCGCTGTTCCGGATCCATGTCCGGGACGGCTCGGGGTGAAGCCGTACATGTGCTGTTCATGTACGGCCGGACATCTCCAGTCCGAATCCGACAGCTCACCTCGCAGGCGACGGAGAGGAAATCGCCATGCCCGGAAAGGGTAAGCACCGCCGCCCCAAGTCCAGTTCGATATCGCGCGGTTTCGCCGCCGCGGGTACCGGCGGCGCCGCCCTCGCCCTGCCGCTGCTGGGCGCCACCGGCGCCTCGGCGGCCGGTGCCCCGGCCGCCGCGCCCGCCGCGGCGCCGGTGCAGGCGCCCGTCACCACCGCCGCCGCGCCGCAGGTCCGGGCTGCCGCCCCGCAGGCCGCCGAGACCGCGCCGGCCGTCTACACGGTCGTGTCGGGCGACTTCCTCTCGAAGATCGCCGCCGAGCGTCAGCTGGAGGGCGGCTGGGAGCGGCTCTACGAGGACAACCGCGAGGCCGTCGGCTCCGACCCCTCCCTGATCCACCCGGGTCTGAAGCTGACCCTGGGCGCGAAGGGCGCCGCGGCGCAGTCCGCCCCGGCCCCGCAGCGCGCGCAGAAGCCGGCCGGGCAGTCCGCCGCCGGGCAGTCCGCGGAGCAGCCGGCCCAGCGGTCGGCGCCGGCCCCGAAGGCCAAGCCGAAGACCGCGCCCGCCGCGCCCGCCAAGAAGCAGCAGAGCGCGGGAGCCTCCACCACCGCCGGCCAGACGGCCTCCTTCGTGGCCCCCGTCGGCGGCGGCATCTCCACCCAGTACAAGACCCCCGGCGCCATGTGGTCCTCCGGCTACCACACCGGTGCCGACTTCATCGCGAGCTCCGGCACCACCGTCCGCGCCGTCGGCGCCGGCACCGTGGTCTCCGCCGGCTGGGCCGGCTCGTACGGCAACGAGGTCGTCATCCGGCACGCGGACGGCAAGTACTCCCAGTACGGCCACCTCTCGCAGCTGTCCGTCTCGGTCGGCCAGAGCGTCGCCGCCGGCAAGACCATCGGCCTCTCCGGCTCCACCGGCAACTCGACCGGCCCGCACCTGCACTTCGAGATCCGCACCGGCCCGTCCTACGGCTCGGACATCGACCCGATCGCCTACCTCCGCTCCAAGGGCGTGAGCATCTGACGGCGGCTGCCGTCGCAAGAGGTACGACAGGCACGTGAGGCCGGGGCCCGAGGGGGGTCCCGGCCTCACGCCGTTATTCCGACCTGACCGGGTGGTATAAATCACGGACCGTCAACCCCTGCCTACGGTGGCGTAGGTCACGCACCGGGGTGAAAGATGTGCTCTCGTGGCAGCGACGACGACGACACTCAAGACCATCGGCTCGTACGCGGCGATCGGGGACAGCTTCACCGAGGGCGTGGGGGACCCGGGACCCGGGGACAGTTTTCTCGGCTGGGCGGACCGGCTGGCCGTACTCCTGGCCGACCAGCGGGAGGAGCACACCTTCGGCTACGCGAACCTGGCCGTACGCGGGCGGCTCCTCGACCAGATCGTGGAGGAACAGGTGCCGCGGGCCAAGGAGCTCGCGCCCGACCTGGTGACCTTCTGCGCGGGCGGCAACGACATCATCCGGCCCGGCAGCGACCCCGACGACGTCGCGGAACGCTTCGAGGCGGCGGTCGCCGACCTCGCCGGCGCCGTCGGCCAGGTCATGATCACCACCGGCTTCGACACCCGGGGCGTGCCGGTCCTCAAGCACATCCGGGGCAAGGTGGCCACCTACAGCGCGCACGTCCGCGCCATCGCCGACCGGTACGACTGCCCGGTGCTCGACCTCTGGTCGCTGAAGTCCGTACAGGACCGGCGGGCCTGGGACGCAGACCGGCTGCACCTGTCGCCCGAGGGGCACACCCGGGTGGCGCTGCGCGCCGCTCAGGTCCTCGGCCTGGAGGTGCCCGCCGATCCCGACCAGCCCTGGCCGCCGCTGCGGCCGCGCGGGTCGGTGGACGTGACCCGGGACAACATCCAGTGGGCGCGCGAGTACCTGGTGCCGTGGATCGGCCGGCGGCTGCGCGGGGAGTCCTCCGGGGACCACGTCGAGGCGAAGCGGCCGGACCTGCTGCCGCTGTAGGGGAGTGGGTCGCGGGGCAGGGGGCGGCCGGGCAAGGCGCGGGGCGCGGCGAAGCGGGGCTGGGGCGGGGCTGGGGCGGGGCCACGCCGGGGCCGGGGCGGAATCCTTCGGGGCCGGTGTGCGTTGGAACGTCGTAGCCTGTGTGACCGTCCTGCCCCGAACCACCCTGGAGGCGCCTTGACCGGCTCCCGTCCCCTGCGTCCGCGACTGCGTGCCCTGCGGCCCGAAGCCTTCGGCGCGGACCCGTCCGGCGCGCGGATGGAGCGGATCCGCCGCTCGCCGAACTTCGCCGACGGCGTCTTCCAGAACCCCATCGGCGCCCGCACCCGGCCGTCCGGCTCCATGGCGGAGTTCGCCAAGATCTACTTCCACAAGGAGCAGCGGGTCCGGCGCAACCCGGGCGCGCCGGTCCCGGTCTATCCGACGACCCTCGCCGAACTGGCGAAGCCGCCGGTCAGCGGACTGCGCCTGACCTGGATGGGGCACTCCAGCGTGCTCGCGGAGATCGACGGCCGCCGGGTGCTGTTCGACCCGGTGTGGGGCGAGCGCTGCTCCCCCTTCCCCTTCGCCGGTCCCAAGCGGCTGCACCCCGTGCCGGTGCCGCTGGCCTCCCTGGGCGACGTGGACGTCGTGGTGATCTCGCACGACCACTACGACCACCTCGACCTCCCGACGATCAAGGCCCTGGCCGGTACGGACACCGTCTTCGCGGTCCCGCTCGGCGTCGGCGCGCACCTGGAGCGCTGGGGGGTCTCACCGGACCGGCTGCGCGAGCTCGACTGGAACGAGAGCACCGAGGTCGCCGGGCTGTCCCTGACGGCGACCCCGGCCCGGCACTTCTGCGGGCGGGGCCTGCGCAACCAGCAGTTCACCCTGTGGGCCTCCTGGGTGGTCGCGGGCGACTCGCACCGGATCTACCACAGCGGAGACACCGGCTACTTCCCCGGCTTCAAGGAGATCGGCGCGGCGCACGGCCCCTTCGACGCCACGATGATCCAGATCGGCGCGTACTCGGAGTACTGGCCCGACATCCACATGACGCCGGAGGAGGGCATGCGCGCCCACCTCGACCTCCAGGGCGACATGCCGCACGGCACGATGCTGCCGATCCACTGGGGCACCTTCAACCTGGCCCCGCACCCGTGGGACGAGCCCGGCGAGGGCACCTTCGCCGCGGCCGAGAGCGCGGGGGCGGCCATCGCGCTGCCGCTGCCGGGCCAGCCCTTCGAGCCGGGCTCGTCCGACGCGCCCGCCGAGCCGTGGTGGCGGCCCTTCGTCGCGGGCGCCGTGGCCGAACCGGCTGCCGCGCGTCCCCGGCCGGTCACCGCCGAGCGCCCGCCGGCCGCGGCCCACGAGGAACCCGAGGCCGTGGGCTCGTAGCAGCTCCGCCCTGAGGCCCCGCCGGTCCGGGCCCGGGTTCCGGCGGCGTCCGGGGCCCGGGCCCCGGTGCACCCGCGCCCGGTGCCGCCCGCGCCCCGGACGGCGTACCGGCGCGGGCGGCGGGTGGATCAGCGGCCGGGCGCCATGTCGTAGGTGACCCACATCGTGCGCGTGGCGACCTGGTCGTACTTCGAGCGCGCGCGGTGGTTGTCGTCGGCCGTGATCCACCGCACGACGCTCCAGCCGCGCTCGGCGGCGATCTCGCGCAGCCGGGCGAGCAGCAGGTCGGCGGCGCCGGAGCCACGGCTCCCGGGGGCCACGAACAGGTCGTCGAGGTAGCAGCCGACCGCCGCGAACAGGGGACGGGCGTACGGACGGTAGTGCGCGAGGCCGATCAGCGTGCCGTCGGCGTCCTCGGCGACCAGCGCGCCCTCCTCGTGGCCGGGGTCGGTCAGCCAGGACCACACCGTCCGCGCGGCCTCCTCGCTCTGCTCCACCTCGTAGAAATCGGCGTAGCCGCGGAACAGCACGCGCCACTGGTCGAAGTCTTCCGGCCGTACCGCGCGGACCTGGATCTGGGACATGGGGCGACTCCCGTGCTCGGAGAACGAAGCGTGTGTGCAGGAACCCGATCATGCTCGGTACGGGAGCGCGGGCCGAGTGCCGCGGTGTCGAAACGAGGGCTTCCTGAGCGCCTCGGCGGACACTTGCACGGCGCCGCCGAGCGGGGGGCGCACGCGCTCCCGGCGCATTCGGGCGGCCGTACGAGCGCTCCACCGGGAGCGGGAAGCACCCCCGCCAAGTTCCCCAACTGGCAGTCCGGGGCGGGAGTATGCGGTCTAGCGTGGGTATCCGGTGATCAACACCTGACCCCGGGGACGCGCCCCCAGCCACCGCTGGGAGGACCCCGGGATCCGGCACCCACGTACCGAGGACCAAGATGTCCGGACTCCGCACCCCCCGCCACTTCCCGTCGAGGCACGCCGCCACAGGCCCCGGCCGGCAGATACGCCCCCAACTGGTCCGCGCCGCCGTACTGCCCACGCTCGCCGCCGGGCTCAGCGGCACCGCCGCCGTGATCTTCACCCTCCAGCTCGGCGGCGGCGCGGGGGACCGGGACGCCCGGCTGTGGCCCGTCCTCACCGGCTGCGCCCTGCTCGTCCTCGGCGCGCTCGTCGCGGCCCTGCTCGGCGCCCAGCGCGCCGCCAAGGCCGTCCGCGACCGCTGCGAGGCGCTGCGCCGCTCCAGCGCGCGCGGGCGCCAGGAGCTGCGGACGGCCGCCGAGCGGCTGGGGCGCGGGGAGAGCGTGGCCCGCCCGCTCCGGACCGCCCCGAACCCGCCCGGGCCGGTCGGCGACCCCTCGGCGGTCGACGAGTTCTGGCTGCTCGCCCAGGAGCTGCGCGGCGCCCGCGAACAGGCGCACACCACCCTCGTCCGGCTCGCGGCGCCGCCCGCGCCCTCCGACAGCGACCGCAAGGTCGAGGTGTTCGTCAACCTCGCCCGACGCCTTCAGTCCCTCGTGCACCGCGAGATCTCGCTGCTCGACGACCTGGAGGACGTCGTCGAGGACCCGGATCTGCTCAAGGAGCTCTTCCACGTCGATCACCTCGCCACCCGGATCCGCCGTCACGCCGAGAACCTCGCCGTGCTCGGCGGAGCCGCCTCCCGGCGCCAGTGGACCAGGCCCATCGACCTCAGCGAGGTGCTCCGCTCCTCGGTCGCGGAGGTCGAGCAGTACACGCGGGTCAAGGTGGTGCCCCCGGCGGGCGGCACCGTCCGCGGTCACGCCGTCGCCGACGTGGTGCACCTGGTGGCCGAACTCGTCGAAAACGCCACGGTGTTCTCCGCCCCCGACACCGATGTCGTGGTGCGCGCCGAGCGGGTCACCGCCGGGATCGCGGTCGAGGTGGAGGACCGGGGGCTCGGCATGCCCCCCGAGGAACAGCACCGGATGAACGCTCTGCTCGGCGACCCCGACCAGTGCGACGTGCGCCGGCTGCTGGCCGACGGGCGGATCGGCCTCTTCGTCGTCTCGGCGCTGGCCCGGCGGCACGGGATCGCCGTCGAGCTCAAGTCCAACATCTACGGCGGGGTGCTCGCCGTACTGGTGCTCCCGCAGGACCTGCTGGGCGCGGAGGCGCCGGGCGCCTCCGACGCGCTGGGGGGTTCGCGCACGACCTCCCTGGCCGACGGCGAGGCGGAGGCGGGGCCGCCGCTGGAGCCGGTACGGGTGACACCGCCACGGCCGGAGCCCGCCGGGCCGGCGTACCCGCCGGGCGGCGGCCCGGGGGTACCGGCCTGGGCGCGGTCCGTGCCGCGCCCGGGGGCCCTTGCCGACGGCCTCGGGGACACCACCCCCGGTCCGGACCCCGGCGCCACCACCGTGACGCGCGCGGCCGTGCCCGAGTACGCGGCGGAGTACGCGCCCGAGTACGTGCCCGAGTACGCGGCGGAGTACGACTACGCGTCCGAGCACCCGCGCGTACCGGCCTCCCGCACGGAGAGCGACCGCCCGCCGCTGCCCAGGCGGCGGGCCCAGGAGCACCTCGCGCCACAGCTGCGCGAGGCCCCCGCCCCGCCCCGGCCGGCGGAAGCCGAGCCGCCCGTGCACGACCCCGGCCTCATGGCCGCCTTCCGGCGGGGCTTCGGCCTCGCCCAGCCGGAGAAGCAGCCATGACCCCGGGCAGGACACCGACCCCTCACCTCGGCAAGGAGCGCATCCCCATGGGCGGCGAAGCGGCGACCACCACCACCCGGCTCTCGGATCTCGACTGGCTGCTCAGCGGCCTGGTCCAACGGGTGCCGCACGCGCGCAGCGCCGTGCTGCTCACCGCCGACGGCCTCGCCACCTGCGTGCACGGTCTGGATCCCGACAGCGCGGACCACCTCGCGGCCCTCGCCTCCGGGCTCTACTCGCTGGGCCGGAGCGCCGGAACCCGGTTCGGCGACGGCTCGGAGGTCCGGCAGGTCGTCGTCGAACTCGACACGACGCTCGTGTTCGTGTCGGCCGCCGGATCCGGCACCTGTCTGGCGGTCCTCGCCGACCGGGAGGCGGACGCGGGCGTCCTCGGTTACGAGATGGCGATGCTGGTCAAGAGCGTACGGCCGTACCTGACGGCCCCGCCGCGCCGGCCCGCCGTGGCCGGTGCTGCCGTCGCCGACGCCGGCACCGGGCGATGAGGGCCCGGGCGGCGGCGGGGGCGCGCGGATCCGGGGCGACGGGGCGGGACACGCCGTGGCTGGACGGCACGGCGGGCCGCGTCATGCGCCCGTACACGGCGAGCGGCGGGCGGACGCGGCCGGCGATCGCCCTCGACCTGCTCTCCCTGGTGTCGGCGACGGGCGTGCGCCCGAGCACACCGCTCGGCGCGGAACACATCCTCGCGCTCCGGCTGTGCGCCGGCGCACCGGCGGTCACCGTCGCCGAGGTGGCCGGGCAGCTGAGGCTCCCGGCGGGGGTGGTGAAGGTACTGCTCTCCGACCTGATGGAACACGGGGCCGTCATGGCCCAGGCGCCGCGGTTCCCGGGCGGCGAGACGGGCTCCTTCGCCGCCGATGACCAGACCCTGCTGCGGGCGGTGCTCGATGGTCTGCGCAAGCGGCTGTGACAGCCGGCCCGCAACCCTGCCCGCGACCTTGAAGATCCTGGTCGCGGGCGGGTTCGGGGCGGGCAAGACGACCTTCGTGGGCGCGGTCAGCGAGATCGATCCGCTGTGCACGGAAGAGCTCCTCAGCGGCCTGAGCGAGGGCGCCGACCCGGTCGACGGGGTGGAGACGAAGAAGACGACGACGGTGGCGCTGGACTTCGGCCGGATCACCCTCGACGAGCGGCACGTCCTCTACCTCTTCGGCACGCCCGGGCAGGAGCGCTTCTGGTTCCTGTGGGAGGAGCTGTGCGCCGGCGCGCTAGGGGCGGTCGTGCTCGCCGACACGCGCCGCCTCGCCGACTGCTTCCCGGCCGTCGACTTCTTCGAGCGGCGCGGGATCGGCTTCGTCGTCGCCGTCAACGAGTTCGACGGCGCGCACCGCTACACGGCCGAGGAGGTGCGCGCGGCGGTGGGGCTGGGCCCGCGGGTGCCGGTCGTACGGTGCGACGCGCGGCTGACGAGTTCCGGTACGGGGGCGCTGGCCGCCCTCGTCCACCACCTGCTGACCACGAGGTCGGCGCACCCAGCGAAGACATCGGACCCGGGGGAACCGCCATGACGTACTACGAATCGACCGGACACCTGCTGCTCACCCCCGTGGACCGGGAAGCGCCCGCGCGCGTCGTGCGGCTGCGCGAACTGGGCCTGGGACAGCGGCCGGACCCGGAACTCGACCTGTTCGCCCGGCGGGCCGCGCAGACGCTGGCCGCCCCGTACGCGGGGGTCAACTTCATCGGCGAGGAGCGGCAGTTCTTCGCCGGGCTCCACCACGGCCCGGACGCCCCGGCGAGCGGCTACCCCGCCCGGACGCTGCCCCGGGACCACGGGTACTGCCCGCACGTGGTGGTACGGCGGCGGGCGCTGGTGCTGGAGGACGTACGGGACTTCGCGCGCTTCGCGGGCAACGCGGTGGTCGACGAGAGCGGGGTGCGGTCCTACCTCGGGGCGCCCCTGACGGACCGGCGGGGGATCGTGCTGGGAACCGTGTGCGTGGTGGACGGAGTGCCGAGGAAATGGGGGACGCAGGGGCTGGCGACGGCGAAGGAGCTGGCCGCGGAGCTGGTGGCGTTGCTCCACGAGCGGGAGGACCGGCAGGGCTGAGGCGCCTTCCGGGGCCGTTGTCAGTGCGGGGGGCTACCGTCGCGGACGAGGGTTACCGGTGGCTGGAGAGGAGTCGCGGGGATGGCCACGACAGCGCAGGACGTGCGGACGATCGCGCTCTCGCTCCCGGACGGCAGCGAGAAGCTCGCCTGGGGCAGGCCGACGTTCCGGGTGGGCGGGAAGATCTTCGCCGCGCTCGGGGACGACGACACCACCATCGGCGTGAAGTGCCCCAAGGAGGACCGCGCGGAGCTGATCGCGGCGGAGCCGGAGAAGTTCTTCGTGCGGGAGGGGCACGACGACAACTACGCCTGGATCAGGGTCCGCCTGGCGGCCGTGGCGGACGCGGGGGAGCTTCGCTCGATCCTGACGGACTCCTGGCTCCAGGCGGCCCCGAAGCGGCTGGCCGCCGCCCACCCCGAGCTGGTGGCCGGCGACTGAGCGCGGGCGCGGGGCCGGAGGCGGCCGGGAGCGGGTGCGGTCACCCCAGGAACGCGGCGATCCGCCGGCGCAGCGAGCCGGCGTCCAGGCCGTGCGCCGCGGTGTGCTCGTCGACCGTGCCGTAGCGGCGCAGCTCGGCGCGGCCGACTCCCAGGCCCAGGACCCGGTGGGGCACCTGCCGGAGGGCGTCGTTCGCGGCGGCCGTGGAGGTCCCGGCGAGGTACGGCTCCACGAGGACGACGTCGGCGCCGCCCCCCGTGCTCCGCCCGGCGGCCGCGCGCAGCGCCGCGTCGTCGAAGGGGCGCACGGTCGTGGCGTACAGCACGGTGAGGTCCATGCCCTCGGTCGCGGCGAGGACGTTGTCCAGCAGCGGCCCGACGGCGACCACGACGCCCGCCCCGCCCTCCCGTACGGTCTGGAACCGCAGGCCGTCCACGGGGCGCGGGGCTGCGTTCTCCTGGGCCGAGAGCCGGACGTACACCTTGTCGTCCCCGGCCGCGTAGGCGTGCCGCAGCAGTGCCTCGGCCTCGTCGGGGTGGCCCGGTACGTGGACGGTCCAGCCGTCCAGGGTGTCCAGCAGGGCCACGTCGCCGGGGGCCATGTGGGTGTAGCCGCCGCTGGGCCAGTCGTAGCTGGCGCTCGCGCTCACCAGGACCCCACCCGTGCCCTGGTGCCCGAAGTCCAGCTTGACCTGCTCGAACGGCCGCTCCACGAGGAAGCTGGCGAAGGTGTGGACCACCGGCCGCAGCCCCGTCAGGGCGAGCCCGCCGCCGACTCCGATCAGCAGCTGTTCCCTGATCCCGACGTTGATCACCCGGTCCGGGTGGACCTCCTGGGCGGGCCGGAACGCGTCCATGGTGACCTCGGCGAGGACCAGCGCCAGCCGGGGGTCCTCGTCGAGCAGCCGCGAGGTCACCGAGACGAACCGCTCCCGCATGGTGTCGGCGGTGGTCTGGGCCGCCTCGACGGCCTTGGTGGTGTTCATGATCGGTCGTCCCTTCAGCGCTTCTTCTCGACATGGGCGACCACGGCGTGCGGCCGGCCCGGATGCGGTGTGGTGAACGCGGCGTACAGCGCCTCGTGGTCCCGGCCGTCCACGGTGACGGCCGACCAGCCGGCCGCCTCGAACCGGGAGGCGATCCCGCCCCGCCAGCCGTGGGTGGCGGAGTCGTTGTCGATCACCACGGTGTGCAGCCGCTCCAGCCCGGCGGAACCGGCGTAGGCGATCGCCTCGTGGTTGCTGCCCTCGTCCAGCTCGGCGTCCCCGATCAGCACCCACACGGCGGGATCGTCCAGCCCCTGGGCGCGCAGCCCGAGCGCGCTGCCGACGGCGAGGGGCAGACCGTGCCCGAGGGAGCCGCTGCCGATCTCCACGCCGGGGATCAGGGTGCGGTCGGGGTGGTGCCCGAGCGGCGAGCCGTACGCGGCGAAGTCGCTCAGCCAGTCGACGGGGAAGAAGCCCTTCGCGGCGAGCACGGCGTAGTACGCCATCGGCCCGTGCCCCTTGGAGAGCAGGAAGCGGTCCCGCCCGGGAGCCCCGGCGGTCCCCGGACCCACCCGCAACACCCGGTCGTACAGCACCCACAGCACGTCGAGCGTGGAGGCGGCGGCGGGCGCGTGCTTCTCGGCCCCGTTCATGAGCCCCACGAGGGCGCCCAGATCCTGGTGGCGGACCTCGGGGTCCGCGGCTGTCTGCGTCATGGGCCCAGCCTGTGACCTCAAGCAAGCTTGAGGTCAAGTCGGGCCGGTGGAGACCGCCGTCGCGAAAGGTGCGCGCGACCACCCGGTGAAGTGCGGTATTGTTCTCCTGCGCGTTCAACCAAGGGGAAACCCCAGGTCAGCGGGCATCGGGACGTGGCGCAGCTTGGTAGCGCACTTGACTGGGGGTCAAGGGGTCGCAGGTTCAAATCCTGTCGTCCCGACTGTGCTTTGAGCACGTCGGAGGCCGTTCTCTCATCCGTGAGAGAGCGGCCTTTTCGTGCGTCCGGACCCGATCGGGGTATCCGGGACCGGGGAGCCGACCCGCTCCGCTAACATGTTCGAGCTAACGGCGATCGTGTTGAAATATGTACATCGGCTGAAAATTGATATCTGAGTCATCGCGAGTTCCTTCGCGAACGGGCGGCGGAGCCGCGTTCGCTGCGTGGCGTCAACCACGCGCCGCGCTGTGGGCTGCGGTGACCGTGGTGGCACTCGGGTTCCTCGTCGCGCTGGAGATCGCCGCGCGCCACTACGGCGAGCGCGGTCCGATCACCGACCAGGCACGCGAGGTGATCTTCGCCCCCAAGTCGGGAACCGTGCTGTACGCCAGCATGGCCCTGATGCTGGTCGTGCTCAGCTGGCGGCAGCGGTTCATCGCGGTCGGCGCCGCGATCGGCATCGACCTCGTCTTCTGGCTGGTGCGGTGGGTCGTCGGCGCCGAGATGATGTTCGGCAACGGCGCCCTGCTGGTGACCCTGTCCTGCGCCGTCATCGCCCTCACGCGCCGTACCGGCAGCGAACGCGCCCTGCTGCTCAAGGGCGTCGCGCTGGCCCTGCTGCTGGTGACCGGACGCAAGACCGGCTACACCTGGCTGCTGATCACCTCGGAAACCCGCCCGATGGTGCTCGACCAGTACGTCGCGGCCGCCGATCACGCGCTCGGCAACCCGTCGTGGGTGGCGGGCCGGATCGTCGAGGCCACCGGCACGGTCGGAGCCCACGTCCTCGAATTCGTCTACATCCAGCTCGCGGTGGCCGCGGTCGCCGTCGCGCTCTACCAGCTGCGCAACGTCGCGTCCGAGCGCCGCTTCCCGCGCCACCACGTGGTGCGCACCTTCCTGGCCGTCGGCCTCCTCGGGCCGGGCATCTACATGATCTTCCCGGTCGTCGGGCCGATCTTCGCCTACGGCGCCGACGGCGGGAGCTGGGCGCTGGCCGACCTGTGGCCGAACGTCCCGCCGCCGGTCGACGTCCCGCAGCCGATGCCCTTCGACGGGTTCACCCCGCGCAACTGCATGCCCAGCCTGCACACGGCGTGGGCCACCACGATCTTCATCCACTCCCGCAAGGGCCCGCGGGCCCTGCGCTTCGCGGGCACGTTCTGGCTGATCGCCACCCTCGGCGCGACGCTGGGCTTCGGCTACCACTACGGCGCGGACATAGTCGCCGGCGTGGTCTTCACGCTCTCGATCGAGACGGCCCTGCGCTCGCAGGCCCGCGGCTGGGACCGCCGCGGCATCCTGCTGGCCGCCTACGGCGCCGTGGTCTTCGGCGCGCTCCTCTTCTCGTACCGCTTCCTGTCGACGGAGATGGCCGCGTACCCGTGGGTGTTCGGCCCGCTGGTCGTCCTGGCGCTGTGCTCGATGATCTACGGCTACGTACGCACCACCCGCCAGTGGGACCGCGAGCCCGCCCCGGTGCACCTCCCCGCACCCCGCCGCGAACCGCAGCCCGAACTCGTCTGATCCGCCGCCTCAGGTACGGGCTCAGGCGCGGACCAGGAGCATGCCGCCCATCGTGACCATGGTCGCGGCGACGAGGCCGTCCAGGACGCGCCAGGACGCGGGGCGGGCGAGCAGGCCGCTCAGCAGGCGGGCGCCGTAGCCGAGCGACCCGAACCAGGCCAGGCTGGCCAGCGCCGCGCCGGCGCCGAAGGCCCAGCGCAGGTCGCCGCGGTCGGCGGCGAGGGAGCCGAGCAGCAGCACGGTGTCCAGGTACACGTGCGGGTTGAGCCAGGTCATCGCCAGGCAGGTCAGCACCGCGCGCCGGCCGGAGCCGGGGGAGGCGCCCCCGGGGGTGAGCGCGGCGCCGGGGACGGGACGCAGGACCCGCCGGGCCGCGAGCACCCCGTAACCGATCAGGAAGGTGCCGCCCGCGATGCCGACGACGGTCAGGGCGGCCGGCCACGCGGTGACGACGGCGCCGACCCCCGCCACGCCGAGCACGATCAGCAGCGCGTCCGACAGGGCGCAGATGGCGACCACGGCGAGGACCGCGTGCCGGCGCGCGCCCTGCCGCAGGACGAACGCGTTCTGCGCGCCGATGGCGACGATGAGGGAGAGGCCGGTGCCGAAACCGGCGAGTGCCGCCGCGATGATGCCGTGTGTCATGGGAACGACCGTAGGCAGCGGCGTGGCGACAGTACAGCTAAATATTTTTACGTAGCATTAGCGCTCATGATGGATGAGCTGCCCCTGGACCAGGTACGGACCCTGCTCGCGGTCGTGGACGAGGGCACCTTCGACGCGGCGGCCGCCGCCCTGCACGTCACGCCCTCCGCCATCAGCCAGCGGGTCAAGGCGCTGGAGCAGCGCACCGGGCGGGTGCTGCTGATGCGGAGCAAGCCGGTACGGGCGACCGAGTCCGGGCAGGTGGTGATCCGGTTCGCGCGCCAGCTGGCCCGGCTGGAGCGCGACGCGCGGGCCGAGCTGGGCATGGGCGCGGCGCAGGGGCTGGGGCCCGTACGGCTGCCGATCGCGGTGAACGCGGACTCGCTCGCCACCTGGTTCCTGCCGGCGCTGGCCCGGGTCCCGCAGGACCCGCCGGTCTGCTTCGAGCTGCACCGCGAGGACGAGTCCCATACGACGGCGCTGCTGCGGGAGGGGCAGGTGATGGCGGCGGTCACCTCCTCCCCGGACCCGGTGGCGGGGTGCACCGCACGCGCGCTGGGCCTCGCGCGGTACCTGCCGGTCGCGAGCCCGGCCTTCGCCGAACGGCACCTCACCGGCGCCCTGGCGCGGGACCTGCGCAAGGCGCCGGTGATCGTGTTCGACCGGCGGGACGACCTCCAGGACGCGTTCCTGCGCTCCCTGGTGGGGCCGGACGCCGCGGCCTCGCCGGCCCGCCACCACGTGCCCACCTCCGAGGGGTACTGCGACGCGGTCGCCGCCGGGCTGGGGTGGGGGCTGGTCCCGGACTCGCAGGCGGAGCCGCTGGTGCGGTCGGGGGAACTGCTGCTGCTGGCGCCGCGGCGGCCGATGGACGTACCGCTGTACTGGCAGCAGTGGAAGCTGGACTCCCCGGCGCTGTCGCTGGTGGCCGCCGTGGTCGCGGGGGCGGCGGCCGAGGCCCTGCTGCCCGTCGGCTGACGGCCGGCGACTGACGGCTTGCGGCTACAGCTTGCGGAAGTCCCAGGACACGACCGACTCCGGGGTGAGGCGGATCCAGGCGTGCCGCCCGTCGTGGGGCATCTCCTCGATGCCGAAGTTCTTGGCCGGGAAGATCCGCTCGGCCTCCGCCAGCTCCGGGCACGGCTCGCCCGTCCGCGGGGCCTCGCCCACGAACACGGCGGTGCCCGACAGCTCGACCCCGCGCAGTTCGTCGTACGCCTCGCCCGCGTCCACGACGACCGAGATCCGGGGGTCCTTGCGCAGATCGGCCCAGCGGCGGCTGCGCGTGATCGAGTACAGCCACAGCGAGCGGCCGTCCCAGGCGAACCACAGCGCGCCCACGTGCGGGCGGCCGTCCGGGGAGACCGTCGCGACCCGGCAGGTGCGCTGCTCGCGCAGGAAGGCGTCCACCTCGGCGTCGGTCATCATGATGCGGCGCCCGCGCCGCTGAGCCCCCTCGGCCGGCTGGGCGCCGGCCGTCCGCTCCGCACCGTCCACGGTTCCGCTCCCCTTCACATCTGACTATGTGTCAGGAATCATGAGGGTTCTTCGGCCACCACGCCAGGGGGAGACATGCCGCGACTCGATTCCGCCACCACCGCGCTGCTCACCGTCGAGTGCCAGAACGGCGTCGTCGGCGACGAGAGCGCCCTCCCCGAACTGGCCAAGGAGGCCAGGGACTCCGGGATGCTGGGCCGGGTCGCCGCCCTGGTCGACGCCGCGCACGCGGCCGGCGTACAGGTGCTGCACGCGGTCGCCGAGCGGCGGCCGGACGGGCGCGGCGCCAACACCAACGCGCGGCTGTTCCGGGCCGCCGGGAAGCTCCCGGTGCGCCAGCTCACCGGGAGCCGGGCGGTCGAGGTCGCCGCCCCCATCGAGGTCGCCGCCGACGACCTGGTGCTGCGGCGGCTGCACGGGCTGTCCCCGATGGCCGGAACCGACCTGGACCCGCTGCTGCGCAACCTCGGCATCCGCACCCTGGTCGTGACCGGGGTCTCCTCGAACATCGCCATCCCGAACACGGTCTTCGACGCCGTCAACCTCGGCTATCAGGTGGTGGTCCCCTCGGACGCCATCACCGGGGTGCCCGCCTCCTACACCGCCGAGGTCATCCGCAACTCCCTCGCGCTGGTCGCGGCCATCACCACCACCGAAGCCCTGACGACGGAGTGGGCGCTGCCGCGCTGAGCAACTCCGTGGCTGCGATCACCGTCGGGCAGTATGTTCACTCCATGCCGGAGGCCGATGGTGGGGGCGTCCGTGGATTGCAAGGTTGAAGAGATAGGTGGCCTGGGAAGTGCTGGAAGAGGTCGCAGCGACCCGCTACGTCACGCCCTTGCGTGAGGGCGGCTCGCTCCCGGGGATCGTCGAGGCCGACGACCTGGGGACGTACGTCATGAAATTCACCGGAGCCGGACAGGGACGCAAGACCCTCGTCGCGGAGGTCATCTGCGGCCGCCTGGCCCAGCGCCTGGGCCTGCGGGTGCCGCGGCTGGTCCAGATGCAGCTCGACCCCGTCATCGGGCTCGGCGAGCCCGACCAGGAGGTCCAGGAGCTGCTCAAGGCCAGCGGCGGGCTGAACCTCGGGATGGACTACCTGCCGGGCTCGATCGGCTTCGACCCGCTCGCGTACCAGGTGGACCCCGTCGAGGCGGGGCGCGTCGTCTGGTTCGACGCGCTGATCAACAACGTCGACCGCTCCTGGCGCAACCCCAACATGCTGGTGTGGCACGGCGAGCTCTGGCTCATCGACCACGGCGCCACCATGATCTGGCACCACAACTGGCCCACCGCCGAGGCCGCCGCCGCCAAGCCCTACAACGCCTCCGACCACGTCCTCGCCCCGGTCGGCCCCGACATCGCGCGGGCCGCCGCCGAGCTGGCGCCGCGCGTGACGAGGGAACTGCTCACCGAGGTCGCGGCCGAGGTCCCGGACGAGTGGCTGGTCGACGAGCCCGGCTTCGACTCGACGGACGCGCTGCGCCGGGCCTATGTGGAGGTACTGCTGCCGCGCGCCGCTACGATCCACGAGCGGATCACGATGGAGGCCGAGGTGAAGGCCCGGTCCGGTCCGCCGGGCTGGCTCGCCGAGCGCCTCGCCCCCCAGCCCCACCGGAAGAAGAGCGACAGCGAGTGACCAAGCGGGACGTGTTCGAGTACGCGCTGGTGCGTGTGGTGCCCCGGATGGAGCGCGGCGAGTGTTTCAACGCCGGCGTGATCGTCTACTGCCGGGCGAAGTCCTACGTCGCCGCGCGCACCCACCTGGACGAGGCCAAGCTCCTCGCCCTGGACCCCAAGGCCGACGTGGCCGGGGTACGGGCCGCGCTGCGCGCGGTCGAGGGGCTGTGCGCGGGCGGTGAGAGCGCCGGCCAGGCCGCGGGCGACGAGCCGGGACGCCGGTTCCGCTGGCTGATCGCCCCGCGCAGCACGGTGGTCCAGCCGGGCCCGGTGCACACCGGTCTGACGGCGGACCCGGAGGCGGAAGTGGAACGGCTGCTCGACCTGTTGGTGCGCTGATCGCCGTACCGCCCGGAGCCCTGGGACCCGATGCCGTTGACACCGGGTGCCAGGGCTCCTAGCGTCTCCTCAGCTGAGGCTACTAAGCGGTTGCTCACCCATCGGGCGCCGCTGTCGAGGATTCCAAGGGCGAGGAGATCCAGCATGTCCACCACCGAGCAGCGCATCGCGATCGTGACCGGGGCGGCCCGGGGCATCGGCGCGGCCACCGCCGTACGCCTGGCCGCCGAAGGCCGTGCCGTCGCCGTACTCGACCTCGACGAAGCGGCCTGCAAGGACACCGTGGAGGCGATCACGGCGGCGGGCGGCACGGCCCTCGCGGTCGGCTGCGACGTCTCCGACGCAGCCCAGGTGGAGGCCGCCGTCGAGCGCGTCGCGAGCACCCTGGGCGCCCCGACCATCCTGGTGAACAACGCGGGCGTGCTGCGCGACAACCTGCTGTTCAAGATGAGCGAGACCGACTGGGACACCGTCATGAACGTGCACCTGCGCGGTGCGTTCCTGATGTCGAGGGCCTGTCAGAAGCACATGGTGGAGGCGAAGTTCGGCCGTATCGTCAACCTGTCCAGCAGCTCCGCGCTGGGCAACCGCGGTCAGCTCAACTACTCCGCCGCCAAGGCGGGCCTGCAGGGCTTCACCAAGACCCTGGCCATCGAGCTCGGCAAGTTCGGCGTCACCGCCAACGCCGTTGCTCCCGGCTTCATCGTCACCGAGATGACCGCCCAGACGGCCGCCCGCGTCGGCATGGGCTTCGAGGACTTCCAGGCCGCCGCCGCCACCCAGATCCCGGTGCAGCGCGTCGGCCGTCCGGACGACATCGCCAACGCCATCGCGTTCTTCACGGGCGAGGCCGCCGGCTTCGTCTCCGGCCAGGTCATGTACGTGGCCGGCGGCCCGCTCAACTGACGAGAGGCAGGGTCCACCGTCATGACGGACGGCAACAGCAACAACAGCGGCAAGGTCGCGCTGATCACCGGGGCCAGCCGGGGGATCGGCTACGGCATCGCCGAGTCGCTCGTCGCGCGCGGCGACCGGCTCTGCATCACCGGACGCAACGAGGACGCCCTCAAGGCGGCCGTGGAGCGGCTCGGGGCGGACCGGGTGATCGGGGTGGCCGGGAAGGCGCACGACGAGGCCCACCAGGCCCACGCCGTGGAGCGGGCGATGGAGGCCTTCGGCCGCGTCGACTTCCTGATCAACAACGCGGGAACCAATCCCGTCTTCGGACCGATCGCCGACCTGGACCTCGGCGTCGCCCGCAAGGTCTTCGAGACCAACGTGATCTCGGCGCTCGGCTTCGCCCAGCGGACCTGGCACGCCTGGCAGAAGGACAACGGCGGGGCGATCGTGAACATCGCCTCCATCGCCGGCGTCTCCGCCTCGCCCTTCATCGGCGCGTACGGGATGAGCAAGGCCGCCATGGTCAACCTCACCCTCCAGCTCGCCCACGAGATGGCTCCGGGGGTGCGGGTCAACGCGATCGCCCCCGCGGTGGTCAAGACCAAGTTCGCGCAGGCGCTCTACGAGGGCCGCGAGGAGGAGGCCGCCGCGGCCTATCCGCTCGGCCGGCTGGGGGTCCCGGAGGACATCGGCGGGGCCGCCGCATTTCTTACATCTGCACAAGCGGAATGGATCACGGGCCAAACTCTCGTCGTCGACGGCGGAATGTTCCTCAATGCCGGAGTCCACTGACCGATAATCGGACGCATTTGCCTCCCGAAGGGAGGCAAATGCGTACCTAATACGCACGAATTCGGTCAAGTGCCTCACGAAACCTGCCCATTGGATTTGGTGAGCACTGCGGTAGGGTCTGCCGCACCCCTGGCTGATCGAGGAGCGTGCACGTGTTCATCCGGACCAGATGCCTGCAGATCACTGCGGCCCTTGCGTCCATATCCCTGCTCGCCGGATGCGGCCTGCTGTCGGACGACAAGGGCGAAACCGCCCAGAAGATCGTCGTCGGCACGACGAGCGCCCCGAGCACCCTCGATCCCGCGGCCGCCTGGGACGGTTCCTGGGAGCTGTACCGGAACGTCTACCAGACCCTGCTGGCGTTCCCCACGGGTGCCGCCAAGCCCCAGCCGGACGCCGCCCAGAACTGCGAGTTCACGGACTCCAAGAGCGAGTCCTACCGCTGCACCCTGAAAAAGGGCCTGAAGTTCTCCAACGGGGAACCGCTCGACGCCAAGGCGGTCAAGTACTCCCTGGACCGGATCCGGACCATCGCCCACAAGAACGGTCCCAAGGACCTCTTCGGCAGCCTGGACAAGATCGAGACCGTCGACGCGCTCACGGTCGTCTTCCACCTCAAGGCCCCGGACGCCACGTTCCCGTTCGTCCTCGGCTCGCCCGCCGCCTCCCTGGTGGCGCCCAAGGAGTACCCGGCCGACAAGGCGCGGGAGAGCGACAAGATCGTCGGCTCCGGCCCGTACGTCCTCCAGTCGTACAAGGAGGGCAGCGAGGCGGTCCTCACCAAGAACGAGAGCTACACCGGCTTCGCGAACCGCAAGAACGACGCCGTCACCATCCGGTACTTCGCGGAATCCAAGAAGATGGTCGACGCGCTCAAGAACAAGGAGATCGACGCGACCTACCGAGGCCTGTCCGCCTCGGAGATCACGGACCTCCAGAGCCCCGAGTCCCACAACGCGGGCGTCCAGGTCGTCGAGAACACCGGCGCCGAGATCCGCTACCTGGTCTTCAACCCGCAGGACCCGCAGGTCAACAAGCTGCCGGTGCGCAAGGCGATCGCCCAGATCATCGACCGCGGCACGCTCGTCGCCAAGGTCTACCAGGGCACGGCCGAGCCGCTGTACTCCATGGTCCCCAAGGGCGTCGTGGGCCACAAGACGCCCTTCTACGACGTGTACGGCCACGCCGACGTCGCCAAGGCGAAGAAGATCCTCAAGGACGCCGGCATCACCCAGCCGGTGGAGCTGACCTTCTGGTACACCACCGACCGCTACGGCGCCTCCACGGCGGACGAGTTCACCGAGATCAAGCGGCAGCTCGACGAGAGCGGCCTCTTCAAGATCACCCTGCGCGGGCAGCCCTGGAAGACCTTCCAGGAGGGCTACAAGAGCGGCCAGTACCCGGTCTTCGGCCGCGGCTGGTTCCCCGACTTCCCGGACCCGGACAACTTCATCGCGCCGTTCGTCGGCAAGGAGAACGCGGTCGGCACCCCGTACGAGCCCAACGAGATCCTCACCGACCTGCTGCCCAACTCGCGCCGCGAGAGCGACCGCTCGGCCGGCGCCAAGCAGTTCGAGCAGGCCCAGGCGATCTTCGCCCAGGACGTCCGCCTGCTGCCGCTGTGGCAGGGCAAGCTGTACGTCGCCGCCCGCGAGGACATCGCCGGCGCCGAGCGGTCCCTGGACCCGCAGACCGCCATGCAGATGTGGGAGATGTACCGCAAGACCAGCTGGTAGCGGAGCCCCGCCCGCTCCGGCTCCTGCCCCGGCACCCGGCCCGCCCCACCTGCCCTCGACGGGCGGGTGGGGCGTTGTCAGTGGCCCCCGGTAAGTTCGGATCAGTTGCCCGGCGCGGTCGGGCGAAGCAGTGTGAAAGAACCTGTACCGGAGGTTGTAGACGTGACCCAGATGCTGCCCGAGTCCTGGCTCCCCGTCCTCGGCGGAGAGCTGGAGCAGCCCTACTTCAAAGAGCTCACCGAGTTCGTAGAGAAGGAGCGGGCGAACGGGCCGGTCTACCCGCCCCGAGAGCAGGTCTTCGCCGCCCTGGACGCCACGCCGTTCGACAAGGTCAAGGTCCTCGTCCTCGGCCAGGACCCGTACCACGGCGCCGGCCAGGGCCACGGCCTGTGCTTCTCCGTGCGGCCGGGGATCAAGACCCCGCCCTCGCTGCGCAACATCTACAAGGAGATGAAGGAGGAGCTCGGCCTCCCGGTCCCGGACAACGGGTACCTGATGCCGTGGGCCGAGCAGGGCGTCCTGCTGCTCAACGCGGTCCTCACCGTCCGCGAGGCCGAGCCCAACTCGCACAAGGGCAAGGGCTGGGAGAAGTTCACCGACGCGGTGATCCGCGCCGTGTCCGAGCGCCCCGACCCGGTCGTCTTCGTGCTCTGGGGCGCCTACGCCCAGAAGAAGATCCCGCTGATCGACGAGGAGCGGCACGTCATCGTCAAGGGCGCCCACCCCTCGCCGCTGTCGGCGAAGAAGTTCTTCGGCTCCCGGCCCTTCACGCAGATCAACGAGGCCGTCGCGGCCCAGGGCCATGAGCCGATCGACTGGCGGATCCCGGACCTGGGCTGACGCCCCACCGCGCCTCGGCGCCATTGCCGGTGCCTCCGGCTAGCGTTTCGACGAGCAGACCGGAGCAGGTCTGGCGGATCGAGCCGGAGGCCGCGGTGACTGAGCAGCAGGAGGCGTCGGAGGACGCCGTCATGACCAGGATCGGCCAGGCGGTCATCCTGCTGCACGCCGGGGACCGCGAGGAGGCCCGCAACCGGCTCGGCGAGATCTGGGCCGAGATCGGCGCCGAGGGCGACTCCCTCCACCGGTGCACGCTCGCGCACTACATGGCCGACGCCCAGGACGATCCCGCCGACGAGCTGGCCTGGGACCTGCGGGCCCTCACCGCCGCCGACGGGCTCCGCCCGGGGGAGGAGCCGGGGCTGCCGCCGGGCCGGCGGCCGGGCCACGGGGTGAGCCCGACGCCCGGCGAGGGGCCGGGCCGGGCGCCCGGCGAGGGGGCGGGCCAGACCATCGGCGAGGGGGCGGGTCAGGGCGTGGGCCAGGGGGTGCGCCCCGGGCCCCAGCAGGCCGTCCGGGTGTTCTACCCCTCGCTGCACCTCAGCCTCGCCGCCGACTACGTGAAACTCCGCCGGCCCGAGGCCGCCCGGGTCCACCTGGCCCGGGCCCGGGCCGCCACCGGCGCCCTCGCCGACGACGGCTACGGGAACGGGGTCCGGGCCGCCATCGCCCGCCTGGAGCGGCGGCTCGCGGCGGAACCCGGCGAGGGGCCCCGCCCGTTCCCCGAGCAGTATTCGTAGCCGCCCCGCGCGCGCGGATTCCCGTACGGACGCGGGGCGGCGGTCAGTCGTCGTGGACCCCCGCGCAGATACGGGCCTCCGGGCTGTCCGGGTGCCAGCGGCCGTGCCGGCGCCCCAGGGCGCAGACGTCCGCCGGGCGGACCGGGAGCTCCTTCGCCAGCTCGCGCGGCACCCGCTGCCCCGGCTCCTTCCCGTGGTGCGGGCGGCCCCGGTGGCCCTCGCCGCCGGAACCTCCGCGTCCGTCGGACTCCTCGCGCCCGTCGGACCCCTCTGGACGCCCCTGCGCGCCCCCGCCATGCCGCCGGGGCTCCGGGATGTCGGGGACCGGCGGTACGGCCTCCTCCGCCCCCGTGGCGGCTTCCGCGGCCGGAGCGGAGGCGGGGGCGGACGCGACCTCGGACGCCGCCGGCCCCCCGGGCCGCCCGGACGCGGAGTCCGTGGCCTTCAGCGCCTCCAGGGCGGGCGCCTGGACGACCACCGGCAGGGCCCCGGGCCCGCCGCGCGCCCCGTGACGCGGCGCCGCGCCCGGAGCGGGGGCCCCGGCCGGCCGCGTCGGGGCGGGGGGCACGTGCACACAGCCGGAGACGGCCGAGACGGCGCAGGCGACTCCGAGCAGCAGCGTTGTCGTGGTTCGGATTGGATGCACCCGCGCAACTCTGCTGTGCGAGGAGCCGGTTGCGAACACCCGCGGCCGATATTGACTCCGCACGGGTGACGGCCTCCCGCAGGTGGACCCGCGGCGCCGCCCCCGCGGCGTCATTCGCCGGTGGCACCGTCCAACTGCTCGCGCAGCAGGTCCGCGTGGCCGTTGTGGCGCGCGTACTCCTCGATCATGTGCGTGTAGACCCAGCGCAGGCTGAACACCTCGCCGCGGCGGTGGCTCTCCGCCCGCGACACCAGCTCCAGCGAACGGCCCGCGGCGGCCTGCCGGGCCGCCTCGACCTCGGTGCGCCAGATCCGCTCGGCATCCGCCCAGGTGTCCTCGTCGCCGAAGTGGAAGTCCCCGTCCCGGTCTTCCGGCGTGCAGTACAGCTCGGGCAGCCGCTCGCCCAGCATGATGTCCCGGAACCAGTACCGCTCCACCTCGGCCATGTGCCGTACGAGCCCCAACAGGCTGAGCTCGGACGGCGGGAGGGCCGCCCGCCGCAGCTGTTCGTCCCCGAGCCCCTCGCACTTCCAGAGCAGGGTGGCGCGGTGGTAGTCGAGCCAGCCCTCCAGCATGTCCCGCTCTCCGGCGGTGGTCGAGGGCTCGGGGCGGAGGTGTTCCGTGGAGGTGGTCATGCGGCCCATCCTCGGCGACCGGGACCGCCACCACCAGGGATTAAGCTGCGGAGGTCCCACACGGAACGGACCTGGAGGTTCCCGGTGAAGGTTGGCGTCATCGGACTCGGCGACATCGCCCAGAAGGCGTATCTGCCCGTCCTCACCACCCGGCCGGGCATCGAGCCGCACCTGCAGACCCGCACCCCCGCCACGCTGGAGCGCGTCGCCGGGATCCACCACGTCCCCGCCGGGCAGCGGCACACCGACCTCGACGGGCTGCTCGCCGCGGGCCTCGACGCCGCGTTCGTGCACGCGCCGACCGACGCCCACCCCGAGATCGTGGCCCGGCTGCTGGAGGCCGGCGTACCGACGTACGTGGACAAGCCCCTCGCCTACGAACTCGCCGACTCGCGGCGGCTGGTCGAACTGGCCGAGGAGCGCGGGGTGTCCCTGTCCGTCGGCTTCAACCGCCGCCACGCGCCGGGCTACGCGCAGTGCGCCGACCACCCGCGCGAGCTGATCGTGATGCAGAAGAACCGGGTGGGCCTGCCCGAGGACCCGCGCACCCTCGTCCTGGACGACTTCATCCACGTCGTCGACACCCTGCGCTTCCTGCTGCCCGGCGAAGCCGACCACATCGATGTCCGGGCCGTGGTGCGCGAGGGGCTGATGCACCAGGTGGTGCTCCAGATGTCCGGCGAGGGGTTCACCGCGCTCGGCATCATGAACCGGCTGTCCGGCTCCACCGAGGAGGTCCTGGAGGTGTCCGGCCAGGACAGCAAGCGGCAGGTCGTCAACCTCGCCGAGATCATCGACCACAAGGGCCAGCCGACCGTCCGCCGCCGAGGGGACTGGGTGCCGGTCGCCCGCCAGCGCGGGATCGAGCAGGTCGTCGACGCCTTCCTGGAGGCCGTGGAGGCCGGCGAGACGCTCAGCGCCCGGGACGCGCTGCTCACCCACGAGCTGTGCGAGCGCGTGGTGCTGTCGGCTCTGGAGCAGGCGTCCCGGCCCTGAACGACCGCACCCCGGCCGCCGCGCAGTACACCGCCAGTACGGCGAGGGCCGCGCCCACCGGCCAGTCCCCGAAGCGGACGTAGAGGGTCGTGCCCCGGGCGAGCGGCACCTCGTACAGCGCCGCCGTGCTCGCCGAGGTGGGCAGCGCGGAGCCGAGCCGCTCGCCGGACGGGCCGTAGACCGCGCTGATGCCGGTGAGGGTGGCGTGCACCATGGGGCGGCCGCTCTCGGCCGCGCGCAGTGCGGCGAGCGAGGCGTGCTGGGCCGGCGCCCAGCTGTGCTGGAAGGAAGAGGTCGCCGACTGGGCGATGAGCAGGCCGGCGCCCTCACGGGCGAGGTGCCGGCTCATGTCGGGGAAGGCGGACTCGAAGCAGACGAGCGGGCCGAGCCGGACGTCAGGGCGCCCCGGCAGGTCCATGACCACCGGGGAATCGCCGGGCACCCGGTCCTCGCCGGCCGCCTTGCCGACCGAGGTGGCCCAGCCGAGCAGTGCGCGGGCCGGTATGTACTCGCCGAAGGGGACCAGGCGCATCTTGTCGTACCGGGCGCCGGTGGGGCCCTCGGGGCCGACCAGCACGGCCGATTTGTAGATGCCCGGAGCACCCGACCCGCCCGACCCGACTGCCGCACCCGTCCCGCCCGTCCCGGCCGCCGTGCCCGCCGTACCCGGATCGGCGGCCGGGGGCCGTCGGGCGTCCACGTTGACCAGCAGCGGAGCACCCACCTCCGCCGACAGCACGGCCAGCCGCCGGGCCAGGTCCGGGCGGGCCGTCAGATCCGCGCCCACGCTGCTCTCGCCCCACACCACCAGATCCGGGTGCTGCCCCGCGAGCCCCCGGGTCAGCCGCTCCCCGGCGGCGAACCGCCGGTCCGCGCTGTCCGGGCCGTCCGCGACGAGACCCGGCTGTACGACGGCCACCCGCAGGCCGCCCGACACCTCCGGGCGCGGCACCCACAGCCACACCACCCCCGTCAGCACCGCGCACCCCGTCAGTCCCGCCACCGCCGGGACCCGCGCCCCCGGCGCCACGATCAGCAGCACCACCGCGCAGTTCACCGCCGCCACCAACAGGCTCACCAGCCACACCCCGCCCACCGAGGCCAGCCTCAGCACCGGCGGCACCTGCCACTGGCTCGCCCCGAGCAGCCCCCACGGCCCGCCCAGCCCCTGCCACGACCGGGCCAGCTCCGACAGCAGCCACGCCGCCGGTACGAGGACCAGCGCGGCCCCCGCCCGCCCCCCGGCGCCGTCCCCGCCGAGCAACTCCCGGACCAGCAGGGCCCACGGGATCCACAGCAGCCCCAGCAGCGCGGCCAGGGGCAGCAGGAACACGTGCAGGCTGGGCAGCAGCCAGTGGTGGACGGCCAGGATGAACCCGGCGCCGCCGAGCCAGCCCTCCAGCGCCGCCCGCCGCCCGGTCGGCGCCGACCTCAGCAGCAGCATCCAGGGCACGAGGGCGACGTACGCGAACCACCAGAGCGCGGGCGCCGGGAACGCGAGGCAGGGCAGACCCCCGGCGGCCACCGCGGCCGCCGCGCGCCACCACCGGGCCGGCTTCGAGAGCATCACGCGCCTCCGCTTCCAGTGTGGGACGACCGGGCCGGATCAGCTCGACAGGTGGCGCCACTTCTCGTGCACGGTGACGCGGCTGAACCGCCAGCCCTCGCGGGTGCGGGCCAGCGCGAAGGTGTAGCGCCCGGCGGCGAAGAAGTTGGGCGCACCGCCCGCGTCGTCGGTGCCCGCGTCGGTGCCCGTGCCCGTCAGCCGCATCGGGTTCACGAAATCGGCCCGCACCTCGGCCGAGTCCCCGGGCGAGCCGCCCAGGTCCTCCAGCCGGATCAGCCGGTTGACGATCAGGTGCTGCCGCACGGGGAACATCCGCATGGTCTCCGCGAGCCAGTCCGCGACCTGCCGGGCGGGGCCCTCGACCCCGCCCGCCGAGCTGTAGTCGGCCCGGCCGTCCGGGGTGAACAGGGCGCGGTAGGCCGCCCAGTCCCCGTCGTCCACGGCCACCGCGTACCCCGAGACCACCTCGTCGATGGCGAGGCGGTCCATTACCGTCGCGAGGTCCACACGCTGCGTCATCGGGACAGTGTGGAGGCGCGGGCGGCCCAGGCCAAGGGGCGTGCGCCCACGGGATCTCCGCCGGCCCCGTCAGTGACCGGAATGCGCCTCCCGCTGCCGCACCACGACGAGGAACGCGTCGGTGGCCAGGTCCATCACCACCTCGGCCGGCACGCCCTGTCGCATCCGCTCCGCGGCGTACTCCTCGGCCGGCCAGCTTCCCCTCGGACTACCGGCCGGAAATCGCTCCAACACCACTCGACCCATGGGACACCCCCTGTCGCTTGCCTTCAGGTCTCTTCAGGCACAACGACGCGGAGGCCGCCCGGGAACGTTCCCGAACGGCCTCCGGTTCACGCGTCCTGGTGACGCGAGGGGGTGACTAGGAGCCGGACTCGCCGGCGTGCGGGCTCAGCACGCCCGCGGCGATCAGCGCGAACAGGGCGATGCCCAGCAGGATCCGGTAGATCACGAACGGCATGAAGCTCTTGGTGGAAATGAACTTCATGAACCATGCGATGACGGCATAGCCGACGAAGAAGGCGATCACCGTCGCGAAGACCGTCGGGCCCCAGGAGATGTGCCCCGGCGTCTCGATCACGTCCTTGATCTCGAACGCGCCCGAGGCCAGTACGGCCGGGATGGCGAGGAGGAAGGAGTAACGGGCCGCCGCCTCGCGGGTGAAGCCGAGCAGCAGACCGCCGGAGATCGTCGCACCGGACCGGGAGACGCCCGGGATCAGCGCCATCGCCTGGCAGACGCCGAAGATCAGACCGTCCTTGACGCCCAGCTCCTTCAGCGTCTTGCGGCTGCGGATCGCGCGGTGGCGGCCGCCCTCTTCGTCACGCGCGGCCAGCCGGTCGGCGATGCCGAGCACGATGCCCATCACGATGAGGGTGGTGGCGGTCAGCCGCAGGTCGCGGGCCGGGCCCACGATCGCGTCCTTGAAGACGAGGCCGAGGACACCGATCGGGATCGATCCGACGATCACCAGCCAGCCCATCTTCGCGTCCTGCTCCGAGCGCAGCGCCTTCGTGTACAGCGAGCGGAACCAGGTGGAGATGATCCGCGCGATGTCCTTGCGGAAGTAGATCAGCACGGCGGCCTCGGTGCCGATCTGGGTGATGGCGGTGAAGGCAGCTCCGGGATCGTGCCAGCCGGCGAACGCCGCGGTCAGCCGCAGGTGGGCGCTGGAGGAGATCGGGAGGAACTCCGTAAGCCCCTGGACGAGACCGAGGATTAGGGATTCGAACCAGCTCATGTCGGGGTGCGCTCGTCCTTGTGATCGTCGGGCAGTTCGGGTCCGATGCTAGGGCCCGTGGGAAGCGGCCGTGACCACAGGGGGGTGTTGGGGCGCCTGCTCGCGCGGGACGGGCGGTGCGAAGCGGTGCCGCTTGCGCCAGGCGACCGCCGCGGCGACCGCCCCGGAGACCGCGATGAAGCCGAACGACGCCAGGAACGCCGGGGAACCCGGCGAGGAGGCGCTGGCCCCCGCGATCACGTACGCGGCGGTGTTCGGGACCGTGCCGAGCGCGGTGGCCAGCAGGAACGGGGCCCAGCCGCAACGCGAGACCGCCGCGCAGTAGTTGGCGGCCGCGAAGGGGATCCCGGGGAAGATCCGGACCGCGAGCATCGAGCGGAAGCCGTGCCGGCTGAGCTGGCCGTCGGCCGCCTTCAGCCAGCGCCCGCGAAGGTACGGACGCAACGCCTCCTGGCCCAGGGTCCGGCCGAGACCGAAGGCGATCCCGGCGCCCAGCACCGTCCCGCCGACCGCCGCGACCAGGCCGTACGGGGTCCCGAAGACGGCCCCCGCCGCCAGGTTGAGCAGCGGGCGCGGGACGAACGCCGCCGTGCAGAGCCCGTACACGGCAGCGAACAGCAGCGCCGCCGCGCCGACGGGCAGCCCGGGCGGCCAGCCCTCCGAGAGGATGCGCTGCGGCTCGTACAGCAGCACGCACGCCCCGGCCGCCGCGAGCAGCAGGACGAGCAGCGACAGCCTGGTCCGCGGCGCGAGGAGGAGGGACATCCCGGGAGACTAACCGACGTATGCGGCGCCGCGCCGTAATCTGGGCCGCATGCGGCCGAACGACCAGCGACCCCCGGGTGCTCCGCGCAGCGCCCTCGCCGAGCTGCTGACGCGGCGGCTCACCGAGACGTACGGGGCGGCCGCCGATCCGGAGCAGGCCGGACGCATGGCCGCGTACATGAAGGGCGTCGCGCCCTTCCTCGGGATCCGCACCCCGCTGCGCCGCGAACTGTCCCGGGCCGTGACCAAGGACACCCCGGCGCCGACCGAGGCGGACTGCGCGGCACTCGCGCTGCGCTGCTGGGGCCTCGCGGAGCGTGAGTACCACTACTTCGCGGCGGACTACCTGCGGCGGCACGTGTCCCGCTGCTCCTCCGGGTTCCTGCCCGTGGTCCGGCACCTGATCGTCACCGTCCCCTGGTGGGACACCGTGGACACGCTGGCCGCCCACACGGTCGGCCCGCTGGTGGCCGCCGATCCCCGGCTCGCGGCCGTGATGGACGAGTGGATCGGGGACGACGACCTCTGGATCGCCCGCACCGCCCTCCTGCACCAGCTGCGCTACAAGGCGGCGACGGACGCCGACCGGCTCTTCGCCCACTGCCGCCGCCAGGCGGGCCACCCGGACTTCTTCGTCCGCAAGGCGATCGGCTGGGCCCTGCGCGAATACGCCAAGACCGACCCGCGAGCCGTCCGCGCCTTCGTCGAGGCCGAACGCACCACCCTCTCCCCCCTGTCGACCCGCGAGGCCCTCAAGAACCTCTGACCGGGGGGAAATTCATTCGACGCCGTCGTGGGGCTGGGGGAGGATCGGCGGTATGAGCCGGTTCGCCTTCCTCGCAGTGCCGTCCGCAGTCGCGGACGTGCCGAAGGCTGCCGTGCACGCGGTGGTGCACGCACCCGCCGCACTCGACGGCGCACGAAGCTGACCCTTCCCGGATCGTCCGGCGGACCCCGCAGGGGGAGGGTCGGTTCGCCCTCGGGGTCCCGTCTCCAGTTTCGGAAGCACTCGGGAAGACATCATGGCCAAGACGGCCTTCGTGCGCACCAAGCCGCACCTCAACATCGGCACCATGGGTCACGTCGACCACGGCAAGACCACGCTCACCGCCGCCATCACCAAGGTCCTCGCCGCGCGCGGCGGCGCCGCCTACGTGCCGTTCGACCGGATCGACCGGGCCCCGGAGGAGTCCCGGCGCGGGATCACCATCAACCTCACGCACGTCGAGTACGAGACCGACACCCGCCACTACGCCCACGTGGACATGCCGGGCCACGCCGACTACATCAAGAACATGGTCACCGGCGCCGCCCAGCTCGACGGCGCGATCCTGGTCGTCTCCGCTCTCGACGGCGTCATGCCACAGACCGCAGAGCACGTCCTGCTCGCCCGCCAAGTCGGCGTCAACCACATCGTGGTGGCGCTCAACAAGGCCGACGCCGGGGACCCCGAGCTCACCGACCTCGTCGAGCTGGAGGTCCGCGACCTGCTCACCGAGCACGGCTACGGCGGCGACGCCGCCCCCGTCGTACGGGTATCCGGGCTCGGGGCGCTGGAGGGCGACCCGCGGTGGACGGCGGCGATCGAGGCGCTGCTCGACGCGGTGGACACGTACGTCCCGATGCCCGTGCGGTACACGGACGCGCCGTTCCTGATGCCGGTCGAGAACGTACTGACCATCACCGGCCGCGGGACCGTCGTCACCGGCGCCGTCGAGCGCGGCGGCGTACGCACCGGCGACCGGGTCAGCGTGCTCGGCGGCGACGGCGAGCCCGTGGAGACCGTGGTCACCGGCCTGGAGACCTTCGGGAAGCCGATGGAGTCCGCCGAGGCCGGCGACAACGTCGCGCTCCTGCTGCGCGGGGTCCCGCGCGACGGCGTGCGCCGCGGGCACGTGGTGGCCGCCCCCGGCAGCGTGCGGCCGCGCCGGCGCTTCACCGCGCGGGTGTACGTGCTCTCCGGGCGGGAGGGCGGCCGTACGACCCCGGTCACCAGCGGGTACCGGCCGCAGTTCTACATCCGGACCGCCGACGTGGTCGGGGACGTGGACCTGGGCGAGGCCGCGGTGGCCCGGCCCGGGGAGACGGTCACGATGACCGTCGAGCTGGGGCGGGACGTTCCGCTGGAGGCGGGCCTCGGCTTCGCCATCCGCGAGGGCGGCCGGACGGTCGGCGCGGGCTCGGTGACCACCGTGCTCGACTGAGCCGCCCGCCAGGGCGACCCCGTGGTGGTGACGGCGGACGGCGTGCGCCAGACTGCCGTCACCACTGACGGGTCAAGAGGGGCGGACGGACATGGGCGGCGGCCGGGACACGGCACTGGTGCTCGGCGGCGGGGGACTCACCGGCGTCGGCTGGGAGTCCGGGATCCTCTGCGGGCTCGCCCGCGCGGGCGTGGACCTGAGCCGCGCGGACCTCGTCGTCGGCACCTCGGCGGGCTCGCTCGTCGGCGCCCAGCTCACCTCCGGGCTCCTCACCCCCGAGGAGCTCTACGAGAGCCAGCTCGGCGACGGCTCCGGGGAAGCGGTGGCCAGGTTCGGGGCCGGGCTCGTCGCCAGGTACGCCCTCGCGATGGCCCGCTCCCGGGACGCCACCGCCTACCGCCGCCGGGTCGGCGCCATGGCCCTGGCCGCCGCCGGGGGCGCCGACGAGAGCGAGCGGCGCGAGGTGCTGGCGGCCCGGCTCGTCTCGCACGAGTGGCCCGAGCGGCGCCTCGTCGTCACCGCCGTCGACGCGCTGAGCGGGGAACTGGCCGCCTTCGACCGGGAGAGCGGGGCCGGCCTGGTGGACGCCGTCTCGGCGAGCTGCGCCGTGCCCGGGGTGTGGCCGCCCGTGACG
Source organism: Streptomyces goshikiensis (assembly GCF_014650555.1). Taxonomy (GTDB): domain Bacteria; phylum Actinomycetota; class Actinomycetes; order Streptomycetales; family Streptomycetaceae; genus Streptomyces; species Streptomyces goshikiensis. The sequence continues at coordinate 723,928 of NZ_BMVE01000002.1, forward strand.
GTGGGACAGCGGCGGTTCATCGACGGCGGGATCCGCTCCGCGACCAACGCCGACCTGGCCGCCGGATACGCCCGCGTCGTGATCATCGCCCCCATGACGCTCGGCTCCGGGCTGGCCCCCTCGCCCGCCGCCCAGGCGGCGCGGCTGCGGGCGGCGGGGGCGCGGGTGCTGCTGATCACGCCGTCCCCGGCGGCTCGCAAGACCTTCGGGCGCAACGTGCTGGACCCGGCCCGGCGGGCCCCGGCGGCCCGGGCCGGGCTCGCGCAGGCCGCGGAGCACGCCGCCGAGGCCGCCGCGGTCTGGTCCGGCCCGGCGGCCTGACAATGGAGGGGTGAGCGACGAACAGATCCCGGTGATCCGGGAAGTGGGCCAGGGCACCGCCAAGCTGATGCCGGACGTGGACCGGGAGCGGGCCTGGCTGCTGACCGTCGACGGGGCCCCGCAGTCGTACGTGGACCTCGACGAGCCGGAGCACCTGGAGTTCGAGTACGTACGCCGGCTCGCGCACGTGCTCGACTGCGCGGCCGAACCGGGCGCCGGGCTGGACCTGCTGCACCTGGGCGGCGGCGCGCTGACCCTGCCCCGCTACGCGGCGGCGACCCGGCCCGGATCCCGCCAGACGGTGGTCGAGTTCGACGCGGGACTGGTGGAGCTGGTCGCGGAGCACCTCCCGCTGCCGGCCGGGGCGCGGGTCACGGTGCACGCCGCCGATGCCCGCGGCTGGCTGGAGGGCGCGGCCGCCGACAGCGCGGACCTCATCGTGGCCGACGTGTTCGGCGGCTCGCGGGTCCCGGCGCAGCTCACCTCCGCCGAGTACGCGAGGGAGGCGGCGCGGGTGCTGCGCCCGGGCGGGGTGTACGCGGCGAACCTGGCCGACGGAGCGCCGTTCGGCTTCCTGAAGGCCCAGCTGGCGAACTTCGGGGCCGTGTTCGGGGAGCTCGCGCTGATCGCCGAGCCGTCCGTACTGCGGGGGCGGCGGTTCGGGAACGCGGTGCTGGTCGCCTCGGACCGGGAGCTGCCGCTGGCGGCCCTGTCCCGGCGGTGCGTGGCGGACGCGTTTCCCGCCCGGGTGGAGGCGGGGGCGGCGCTGGCCCGGTTCGCGCGGGGCGCGCTGCCGGTGCCGGACGCGGCCGCGGTGCCCTCCCCGGTGCCGCCGGAGGGCGCGTTCAGCCTGGGCTGAAGCCCGGGCCGACCGCACCCGCCGCGTCCGCGGCGGTTCAGACCGTGGTGTCGTAGGCCTCGGCCGGGGCGGTGGCGGTCGGTCCCGGGGGGACGGCGGCGGTGGGCTTCGGGGGTTTGCGGGTCATCCTGCGGACGTCCGGGACGAGCAGGACGGCCGCGGTGCCGAGGATGACCAGGGCGGCGCAGCCCCACAGCGCCGAGGTCCGTCCGAAGGCGGTCTCGGCCGGGCCGGCCAGCGCGGTGGCCAGCGGCAGCATCGACACCGAGCCGAACCAGTCGTAGGCCGAGACGCGGGAGAACTTCTCCTCGGGGATCTCCTGGTGCATCGTGGTCATCCAGTTCACGCCGAACACCTCGATGGCCAGCCCGCTGACCAGCATCACGGCGCACAGGCCCCACACCGGCAGGGGCACCGCCAGCCCGGCCGACGGCAGCGCCAGCGGGAACACGCACAGGGTGCCGACCAGCAGCAGCCGGCGGGGCTTCCAGAACATCATCAGGACGGCCCCGGCGATCGTGCCGACGCCGAAGCAGGCCAGGGCCAGACCCCAGGGGGCGGGGCCGCCCAGCCGGTCCCGGGCGACGAGCGGACCGTAGACCGCCTCCGCGGCGCCCACGACGGCGACGACGACGGAGAACTGGAGCACGATGCTCCACAGCCAGGGGCGGGTCTTGACCTCGACCCAGCCCTCGCGCAGGTCGGCCAGCAGACCGCCGCCGGGGGCCCGGCCGGGGACGTGGCTCACGTCCAGGAAGGCCCGCAGGGCTCCGGCGACCGCGAACGCGGCCGCGTCCACCGCCAGTACCCAGCCCGGGCCGATCGCGGCGATCATGGCTCCGCCGAGGGCGGCGCCGCCGATGCCGGCGCCGTTCATCGCCATCCGGAAGAGGGCGAAGGCGCGGTTGGAGTGCTCGCCGGAGACGCTGGAGAGCAGCATCCCCTCGGCGGCCGGGCTGAAGAACGCCGTACCGGTGCCGCAGAGCGCGGTGAGCAGCATCATCTGCCACAGCTGTGGGTCGCCGGTCAGGACCAGGGCGGCGAAGGCGGCCTGCGAGACGCAGTTCAGCGCGTTGGCCGCGACCATCACGCGGTGCCGGGGCAGCCGGTCGGCGAGGGCGCCGCCTATGAGGAGGAAGAGGACGAGCGGCAGCGTACGGGCGGCGGCCACGAGGCCGACGTCACCGCCGGAGCCGCCGGCTTCCAGGACCGCGAACGAGGCCGCGATGAGCGCTCCGTGGCTGCCGAGGTTCGTCACGACGGCCGCACCGGTCAGCAGGGTGTAGTTGCGGCCGGCCCACTCGGGTCTGCGGCGGCGGGGTGCGGACGTACGGAAGGTGTCGCGGGGGGTGTCGGCGGGGGGAGAGCTCACCTGTGGACTATCCCCGCCCCGGGCCGAGAATCCAAACGGATAACCGGCCCGGGGCCTTGGAGTCAGCTGGTGATGAGGCGGACCGAGCTCAGGATCTTCTCGTAGGTCTCCTGCTTGACCTCACCCTCGACGCCGGCGGCGCCGTACAGCACCCAGGTGGCGAAGTCGCCCTTGGTGTTCTTGAAGCTGAAGGCGATGCTCTTGCCGTCGGAGGAGCACTTGTTCTCCTTCGGCACCGGGCTCGCCGTCGCGGTGACGACGTGGCCCTTGAGGCCGGAGGCGGTGGTGTACTCCTTGGGCTGCGTGGACTTCACGACCTCCCGCGGGTTCTTCACCGTCTGCGCGTACGCGGCGAACACCCAGCTCTCGGCGGCGTTCACGGAGGCCTCGGCGGTGTCCTTGGCGCCCTGGGCGCCCTTGGTGCCGGTGCCGGCCAGCGAGGTCGTCTCCTCACTGCCGTTCTTGTCGGAGTCGACCTTGCACCAGTCCTCCTTGAGGAAGGCGGGCGCCGACATCATGACGAAGGCGGAGCCGTCCTTCTTCTTCTCGTCCTCGAAGCCCGTGGACATGCCGGAGCTCGCGACGTTCCACTCCGGGGGAACGTCGAAGACGGTCCCGTGCTTCGGGTTGACGACCACCTTCCAGCCGGGGATGACCGGCTTGATCTCGTCCTCGGAGCGGGGGTTGCCGCTCGGGGCGGCCGGCGCGGCCGAGCTCGGGGGCGCCGAAGAGGCCGCGGCGGGCTTGTCGTTCGCCTCGGTGTTCTTCTTGCCGTCCCGGGTCAGGACGAAGGCGCCCGTGGCGGCCGCCGCCACGACGACCGCGGAGGCCGCGACGATGGCGACCGTCTTGGTGGCGTACGGGCTGGTGCCGCCGCCCCGCGGGGCGGCCGGCTGCTGCGGGGCCTGGCCCCAGGGCTGGGTGGGAGGCGGCGTCTGGTAGCCCGCCTGCGGGTATCCGTAACCGGGCTGCTGCTCGCCGAACCCCGGCTGCTGCTGGTTGTACGGGTTCGGCTGTCCCGGCTGCTGCTGGTACGGGTTCTGTTGCGCGTCCTGGGGGTTCTGTTCGCCCCCGGGCGGCTGCTGCTGTCCTGGCCACATGGCCGGTAACGATAGTGGGACCGGGGGCGGCGGGTAACGGCCGCCCCCGTAACAGGTCTGGTCAAGGACGTCTACTCGTGGGTAACATCGCGTCCCATGAGCGCAGACCAGATGAACGTGGGCGAACTGCTCGCCGCGACCGTGCCGATGGCCCGGACCCTGAACCTCCAGTTCCTGGAGACCACCCCGGAGCGCGCCGTCGTCCGCCTTCCGGACCAGCCCGACTTCCACAACCACGTCGGCGGTCCGCACGCGGGAGCCATGTTCACCCTGGCCGAGTCCGCGAGCGGCGCCATCGTGCTGGCCGCCTTCGGTGACCAGCTCTCGCGCGCCGTGCCGCTGGCCGTCAGCGCCGAGATCGGCTACAAGAAGCTCGCCAAGGGCGTCGTGACGGCCACCGCCACCCTGGGCCGTCCCGTCGCCGAGGTCGTCGCCGAGCTCGACGCCGGCGGTCGCCCCGAGTTCCCCGTCACCATCGCGATCCAGCGTGAGGACGAGGCCGTGACGGGCGAGATGACGGTCGTCTGGACCCTCCGCCCGAACGCGTAGCGGGCCGACGGTGGAGGAGTGCGGGGCCGCGTCCGAAAGGGCGCGGCCCCGCACTTGTCTCTTCCGCCCGATCCGCGGCGGGCGGGATCCCGCGCCGCTAGAGTCCCTCGCACGACGAAGGGGAGGGGTTCGCGTGAACAAGACGGCCAAGGTCAGTGTCAGCCTCGACGCGGAACTGGTGGTGGAGGTCATGGTGCTCGCCGGGATCGGCTCGCCCCAGGACGCGGTGGAAGCCGTCGTACGGGACTACATCGCCCGCGGCCACCGCACCGAGGCGCGGGTCCAGACCCAGGACGAACCCCGCCGGGAACCCGACGCCGCGCGGCGGCCGCCGCAGGGCTGAACCTCGGCGGCGCGGTGGCGCGTCAGGGGCGGGCCCGCGGGGCGGGCGGCGCACAGTGGTCGGCGGGAGCGGTCCGGCGCGGGCCGCTCCCGCCGACTGACGCCGGTCGACTCCGATGCCGACTCCGCGGGGAGCGCCCATGAGCGAGGCCTTGTCCAGACGATCCGCGATCCGGCTGCTCGGGGCGGCGGGCGCCGCGCTCGGGGCGGGGGGCTGCTCCGCCGCCCTCCCGACGGACGCGGCGCTGCGGCGGCCCCCCTCACCCGCCGCGGCCGGGGGCGCCGCCCGCCCCGGGAGCGCGGCCCGCGTCGACGCCCTGCTCGGCCGGCTCACCCTGGAGGAGAAGACCGCCCTGCTGCACGGCGCGCAGGACCCGGCCCCGCTCGGCCAGGCCGGCTACGTACCCGGCGTACCGCGCCTCGGCATCCCGGAGCTGCGCTTCGCCGACGGGCCCGCGGGGGTGCGGGTCGCCCGGCCCGCCACCGCACTGCCCGCGCCGGTCCTGCTCGCCTCCGCCTTCGACCCCGGCCTCGCCCGCGAGTACGGCCGGGTCCTCGGCCGGGAGGGCCGCGCGCTCGGCCAGGACGTCCTGCTCTCGCCCATGGTCAACCTGATCCGCACCCCTTTCGCCGGGCGGAACTTCGAGACCCTCTCCGAGGACCCCCGGCTGACGGCCGACCTGGTCGGCGAACTCGTGCGCGGCATCCAGGACGAGGGGCTCATCGCCGGCGTCAAGCACTTCGCCCTCAACAACCAGGAGCAGGGCCGCGACACCATCGACGTCGTCGCCGCCGAACAGACGCTGCACGAGACCGAACTGCGGGGCTTCGAGGCCGCCGTGGCCGCCGGCGCCGGAGCGGTGATGGGCGCGTACAACAAGGTCAACGGCACCTACGCCTGCGAGAGCAAGCCGCTGCTCGACGAACTGCTGCGCGGCGGCTGGGGGTTCGACGGCTGGGTGATGTCCGACCGGGGCGCCGCCCACAGCACCGTCGCCTCCATCAACGCCGGCCTCGACATGGAGATGCCCGACGGCACCCACTTCGGCGCCCCGCTGCGCGAGGCCGTGCGGGCCGGCTCCGTGCCCGAGGAGGCCGTGGACCTCGCGGTGCGCCGGGTGCTGACCACCATGGACCGGTTCGGACTGCTGACGGACCGCCCCGCCGCCCGCCCCGCGCGCGACGCAGCCGCCGGAGCCCGGACCGCCCGCCGGGTCGCCGCCGCCGGGGCGGTGCTGCTGCGCAACGAGCACGCCACGCTGCCGCTGACCGGGGCCGGCGCTCGGTCCATCGCGGTGATCGGACCGACCGGCCAGGTCCCCTTCGTCGGCGGCGGCGGCAGTGCGCACGTGGTCCCCGACCGGGCGGCCGCACCGCTCGACGCCATCCGGCAGCGCGCCGGGAACGGCGCAACCGTCCGCCACGCGCTCGGCGAGGACGTCTACGGGCGCCCCCTCCCCGCCGGCCTGCTGACGCCCGCCGCCGCCCTCGACGACCGGGCCGTCGCTCCCGGGGGGCGCTGGAGCCACGAGGGCGGCTTCAGCCTCGCCGCCGACGACGAATGGACCCTCACCGTCCACTACACCGGGAAGCGGCCGAGCGTCCGCCTCGACGGCGAGGAACTGTTCCCCGTCCGGGAGGGCGTCGCCGAGGACTTCGCGGGCGGCCTCCTCTCCGCCGCGCCCGACGGCCGCGCCGTCCGCCGCCGCACCCTCGCGCTCAAGGAGGGCCCCCACCGGCTCGCCGTCAGCGCCGAGGGCGGCGAGCGGGGCCAGCGCTTCCGGCTCCGGCACACCACCGGGGCGACCCGGGCCGCCGATCTCGCCGAGGCCGTGAAGACCGCCAAGGCGGCCCGCAGCGTGGTGCTGTTCGCCTACGAGGACGCCACCGAGGGCAGGGACCGTACCTCCCTGGGACTGCCGGGGGGACAGGACCGGCTGATCGAGGCGGTCACCGCCGCGAACCCGCGCACCACGGTCGTGCTCAACACCTCCTCCAGTACGACCATGCCGTGGCTCTCCCGTACCGGAGCGGTCCTCCAGATGTACTACCCGGGCCAGGAGGGCGCGGCCGCCACCGCCGACCTCCTCTTCGGGGACGTGGACCCGGGCGGCCGCCTCACCCAGACCTTCCCGGCCGACGAACTGGCCACCCCCGTCGGCGGCGACCTGCTGCGCTACCCCGGGCTGGGCGGCCGCCAGGAGTACACCGAGGGCGTGTACGTCGGCCACCGCTGGTACGACGAGCGCAAGGTGGCCCCGCTGTTCCCGTTCGGGCACGGGCTCTCGTACACGACCTGGGAGTACGAGAAACCGGTCGTCCGGGCGGAGCGCGGCGGGCTGCGCGTCGAGTTCACCCTGCGCAACACCGGCCGCCGCAAGGGGACGGAGGTGGCACAGGTCTACGTCGGCCCCTCCCCGGACCTGAAGCTGGACCAGCCGGTGCGCGCCCTGGCCGGCTACCGGCGGCTGACGCTGGCGCCGGGGGAGGCGCGGCGGGTGGTGATCGACGTCGATGCCCGGGCGCTGTCGTCCTGGGACCCGGAGGCGCGCGGCTGGGTGCTGGGTTCCGGCCGTCGGGAGGTGTTCGTGGGCCGTTCCTCCAGGGAACTCCCACTGCGGGCAAAGGCTGTGGTGAGGAGCGGATAGGCTGCCCGTTCGGCGCGCCGCAGGGGACGCGTCGCCGCGATACGGGAGGACGTACCGGTGCACATCCAGGAATGGCTGGAGACGATTCCGGCGGTCAGCATCTATCTCCTGGTGGGTCTGGTCATCGGCCTGGAGAGCCTCGGCATACCGCTGCCGGGCGAGATCGTCCTCGTCAGCTCCGCGCTGCTGGCCTCTCAGCACGGGGAGATCGACCCCGTGGTGCTGGGCGTCTGCGCGAGCGTCGGGGCGATCGTGGGCGACTCCATCGGCTACGCGATCGGACGCCGGGGAGGCAAGCCGCTGCTGGAGAAGCTAGGCCGGCGCTTCCCGAAGCACTTCGGCCCGGAGCACGTCGCGCTGGCGGAACGCTCCTTCGACCGGTGGGGCATGTGGGCCGTCTTCTTCGGGCGGTTCGTGGCGCTGCTGCGGATCTTCGCGGGGCCGCTGGCCGGTGTGCTGCGCATGCCGTACTGGCGGTTCCTGATCGCCAACGTCCTCGGCGGGATCCTGTGGGCGGGCGGCACGACGGCCGTCATCTACTCGGTCGGAGTCGTCGCGGAGCCGTGGCTGAAGCGGTTCTCCTGGGCGGCGCTGGCGGCGGCCGTGCTGTTCGGCCTGGTGGTGACGCTGGTGATGCGGAGCCGGATGAAGAAGGCGGCCAAGTCCCTCCCGGTCCCGACCCCGGCCGCCTCCACCGAGGACGCCCCGGCCGAAGACGCCCGGGCGGCTGTCTCCGACTGAGGCGCCGGCCTCCCGGCCGGCGCGCGGGCGGCCCGGGCCGGTCCCGCGGCCCGGCCGGCCCCTGCCGGGCGGGCGCTACGGGTTCGGGGTGACCGAGGCGGCGTGCTGCTTCGCCAGTTCCCCGTACATCAGGGCGTTGACCTTGATGCCCTCGCGCTCCTCGTCCGTCAGCTCGCGCCGCACCTTCGCCGGTACGCCCGCGACCAGCGAGCCGGGCGGGACCACCATGCCCTGCGGGACCAGCGCCTGCGCGGCCACCAGCGAGCCGGCGCCGATCACCGCGCCGTTCAGCACCGTCGCGCCCATCCCGATCAGGCAGTCGTCCTCCACCGTGCAGCCGTGCACCACCGCGTTGTGGCCGATGGAGACGCGCTCGCCGATCGAGACCGGGAAGCCGGGGTCGACGTGGATCGTGCAGTTGTCCTGCACGTTGCTGTCGGCGCCGAGCACGATCGGGCCGCAGTCGGCGCGCAGCACCGCCGAGTACCAGATGCTGGCGCCGGAGGCCATGGTGACGTCGCCGACCACGACGGAGGTGGGCGCGGCGAAGGCCGTGGGGTCGATCCGGGGGCTCCTGCCGTTCACGCCCGCCACGAGTGCCCGGCCCTGATCCGTCTGATGCGTCATCTTCTCTTCCTCAGTCCTTCGTGTCCGGGTGCCTGCCGCGCTACCGGCACGGTAGGCCACCACCCCCGCCCGGTCCGCGATGGGGTGAAGATCACGGCGCGGTCCGGGTGCGGGGGCGTTACGGTGGCCCGGTGCCGAAGAACCAGAACACGTTCTCATCCCTGAAGGTCCTGCGCCGCCGTCTCGCGAGCCGGGCCGCCCATGCCGGCTGGCGCTGGATGCAGCAGGCCGGCGCGGTCACCGCGCAGACCCCCGGCCGGCTGCGGTTCGGCGCGATCGGGCCGCACACCCGCCTCGCCTTCCCCCAGGGCACCGTCTTCGGCGAGCCGTGGATCCGCCTCGGCGACCACTGCATCATCGGCGAGCAGGTCACCCTCACCGCCGGGATGATGCCGGACCTCGACCTCGGCCCGGAGCCCGTGCTGGTGCTCGGCAACGGCGTGGTGATCGGCCGGGACAGCCACGTCATAGCCGACACCCGGATCACCATCGGGGACGACACCTTCTGTGGGCCGGGGGTCTACATCACCTCCACCAACCACAGCTACGACGACCCCCACGAGCCCGTCGGCAAGCAGTGGCCGCGCAGCGCCCCGGTCGAGATCGGCCCGGGCTGCTGGCTCGGCACGGGAGCGGTGATCCTGCCCGGGGCGCGGCTGGGCCGCAACGTCGTGGTGGCCGCGGGCGCCGTCGTACGGGGCGAGGTGCCCGACCACGCCGTCGTGGCGGGCGCGCCCGCGCGGATCGTACGGCGCTGGGAGCCGGAGACGGGCTGGACGCCGCCGCTGCGCACCCCGGCGCCGGTGCCGATACCGGACGGGGTCACGCCGGAGCAGCTGCGGGCGCTGGCGGCGCTGACGGAATCCGAGCAGAGGGCGGCGGAGGCCCAGGAGACGGTCTAGCCGGGTCCGGCCGTCGGGCCGGCACGGTACTGCCGGCCGCTCTAGCCGGCGGCCAGCAGTACCGTGCCGGCCAGGGCCAGGCCGGCGCCGGCCGCCTGGACCGCGCGCAGCCGCTCCTTCAGGACCGCGAAGGCGGCGAGCGCGGTGACCACCGGGTAGAGCGAGGAGAGCACCGCGGCGACGGTGACGGGGCCGTTCTGGGCGGCGATCGAGTACGTCCCGTTGGCGGCGACGTCCGCGAGGCCGACGAAGGCCAGCGCGGGCAACAGCGCCCACAGGATCCGAGGGCCCGAGCCCTCGGGCAGGGCCGGGGTGCCGCGCCGGGTCCGGAGCCACAGGGCGCCGCCGCCCGCGGCCACGTTGGTGACGCGCTGCACGAACAGGGCGAGGAACAGCCCGGTGACGCTGCTGGAGGCGTGCGCGATCAGGGCCATCACCGCGCCGAACCCGAAGGCCGCGACCAGGGTGAGCACGACGGCCCGCCGCTGTACGGGCGCGCCGCGCAGCTCCGGACCGCCGGCGAGGACGATGCCCACGACGGCCACCGCGATGCCGGCGAACTGGCCGGCCCCGGGCCGCTCGCCCAGGGCGAGTCCGGCCACGACGGGGACGACCACCCCGAGCGAGCCCAGCGGCGAGACCACGCCCATGGGACCGAGGGCCAGCGCCTTGTAGAAGCTGAACATCGCGACCGGCCCGACCAGGCCCGCGGCGACCGCGAACCACAACTGCGGTCCGGCCTCCCGCCAGGCGCCGGTGGTGAGGACCACCGCGCCGAGGACGATCACGGCGACGATCTGCGAGGCCACGACCACGGTGAGGGCCGGGAGCCGACGGGTCAGCAGCCCGCCGCCGAAGTCGGCGAGACCCCAGAGCACGGCGGTGGCCAGGGCGAAGAGGGCGGTCATGACGAGGCCTCGCAGTACAGTGCGGTGAACGGTGCGGTGCACTGCACGGTAGTTCACTGTATTGGACTCTGCCAACCAGGATATTGGACGGAACTGTGTCGGACCTCGAAGACCTCACCCATGCGCTCGCCCGGAACCTCAAGCACTGGCGCGGCGAGCGGGGGTTCACCCTGGACTCACTGGCGGCCCGGTCGGGAGTCAGCCGGGGGATGATCATCCAGATCGAGCAGGCCCGTACGAACCCCAGCGTCGGCACCACGGTCAAGCTGGCCGACGCCCTCGGGGTCAGCATCACGACCCTGCTGGACCGCGACCGCGGCCCGCGGGTGCAGCTGGTGCTGCCGGGAGAGGGGGTGCGGATGTGGTCCACCGAGGCGGGCAGCGGTGCCACGATGCTGCTCGGCGACGACCGGCGCGGGCCGCTGGAGGTGTGGACGTACCGCCTGGAACCGGGCGAGGGCACGGCCTCGGACCCGCACCTTGCCGGGACGCTGGAGATGCTGCACGTCACGGCGGGGCGGCTCACCCTGGTCGTCGACGGGGAGCCGTACGAGGTGCCTGCGGGCGGGGCCGTCTCCTTCGAGGCGAACCAGCCGCACGCGTACCGCAACGACACCGCCGAGCCGATGGAGATGACCATGGCGATCTCGATCCCGCCGGTCAGCGGCCCCGAGGTGCCGGTACAGCGCTGAGGCCCGTCCCGTCACGCCCTCACAGGGCGGGGATCTCGATCGCCGGGCAGCGGTCCATGATCATCTCCAGCCCGGCCCCGCGGGTACGGGCGAAGGCCTCCTCGTCGACCACGCCCAGCTGGAACCAGACGGCCCCGGCGCCGACCGCCACGGCCTCGTCGGCGACCGCGCCGGCGAGGGCGCTGTTCACGAAGACGTCCACCACGTCCACCTTGAAGGGGATCGCCTCCAGCGAGGCGTACCCCTTCTCGCCGTGCACCGTCTCCGCCTTGGGGTGGACGGGGACCACGCGCTTGCCAAACCTCTGGAGGACCCGGGCCACGCCGTACGCGGCGCGGTCCTCGTTGTTCGACAGGCCCACCACCGCCCAGGTGTCGCCGAGTTCGGTGAGGATCCTGCGGATGGTCGCCGGGTCGCCGTACACGTGTGCCGCCTCCTGCTGCTCGCGCTCTCGTCCGCGGGCCGGTCAAGCCGCCGGCCCGCACACCGCGACAACCGCGGACCCGCCCGTTCGATTCCCCCGCCGAACGGGGCCGGGGCACCGCTTAGGGTGGGGAGGTGAAGGCAGACCAGTACGTGACGGTGGCCCGTGAGGGCGTGCACGAGTCGGAGATCAACCGCTCGCGCTTCCTGTGCTCGCTCGCGCCCGCCGCGACCGAGGCGGAGGCGCAGGAGTTCATCGCGCGCGTCCGCAAGGAGCACCCCACCGCCACGCACAACTGCTTCGCCTACGTCATCGGCGCCGACGCCTCCGTCCAGAAGGCCAGCGACGACGGCGAGCCCGGCGGCACCGCCGGAGTGCCCATGCTCCAGATGCTGACGCGCCGCGACATCCGGTACGCGGTCGCCGTCGTCACCCGCTACTACGGCGGTGTGAAACTCGGCGCCGGCGGCCTGATCCGGGCCTACGGGGGAGTCGTCGGCGAGGCGCTCGACGCGCTCGGCACCGTCACCCGCCGCCGCTACCGGCTGGCCACCGTCACCGTCGACCACCAGCGGGCCGGCAAGACCCAGAACGACCTGCGCTCCACCGGCCGGACCGTGGTCGACCTGCGCTACGGGGCCGAGGTCGAGATCGAGGTGGCCCTCCCCGAGGCGGACCTGCCGGGCTTCGAGGCCTGGCTCGCCGACAGTACGGCGGGCAGCGCCACCCTCACCCTCGGCGGCGAGACGTACGCACCCTGAGGTCCGCCCGCCGCCGTGCGCCCGGCAGTCCCGGTGGCCGGGCCCCTCAGCCGGTGGTGGACGGCCGGGTTTCGAGGGCCCAGGCGTGCCGGCGCACCGTGTCCGGCGGGGTGCGGGCGGCGAGGATGTCGCAGAGGAGCTCCGCGCAGGCCCGCCCGTACGCGGCCGGACGCAGGTCCACCGCCGTGACGGGCGGGCTCGCGCCGCGGTTCGCGACGCCGTCGACGCAGGACGCGACCAGCAGATCGGCGCCGACCGTGCGGCCGAGGGCCGCCGCGGCCCGCAGGACCCCGGGCGCGGCCCCGTCGGGGGCGCAGACCACGGCGTCGATCGCGGGATCCGATGCGAGCAGCCGGCGGGTGGCGGCCTCCGCATCGGCCGGCGTCGCCGCGAAGGGCACCGTGCGCACGGCGACTTGAGAGCCGTGCGAGCCGCCCCAGGCGGCCGCCGTCCCGCGCAGGGCCTCGGCCCAGGCCGAGGCGCCCTCGGGGGCGAGGAGGGCGGGGCGGCGGGCGCCGCGGCCCTGCACGTGGTCCAGGAGCGCGGTCAGCGAGGCGGCGTTGTCGCAGACGACCGCGCCGGTGGGAGTCGGGGAAGGGCCGAGGTAGCGCTCGCCGGTGACCACCGGGACACCCGCGTCGAGCAGTCCGGGCACCGCGCTGTCGCCGATCTCGGGGTCGATCACGAGCAGCCCGTCGACCCGGGAGGCGAGCGGCCCGGAGGCGGCGCCGGCGGGGGCGGCCAGCAGGACCACGTCCAGGCCGTCCTCCTGGGCGCGCTGGACGGCTCCGAAGGCCAGGTTCATGTAGTAGTCCAGCCGGGTCGCGGTCTGCGGCAGGTGCAGGCCGATCGCCCCGGTGCTGGAGCGCCGCAGTCGGCGGGCGGCGCTGTTGGGGCGGTATCCGAGCTGCTCCGCGACCTCGCGGACCCGGTCCCGGGTGCTTTCCGCGACCCGCCCGGAGCCCTGGAGCGCGTCGGAGACGGTGCTCTTGGAGACGCCGGCGGCGCGGGCGACATCGAGCAGGGTCACGGCAGGTGGGGTCACGTCCCGAATTCTAGACGTTCGGGTCCGGCCTTGCCGGAACGTTCCGGCAGGCCCTACATTCCTGTCGTGCCGGAACGTTCCGGCACCGGCGATTCCGGCCCGTCCGCCGCGCCGCGCCCTCCCTCCGCCCCTGGAACAGGTCATGCGTCTGATCACCGCGTACAACCCGCCCGAGTCCCCGTCCCGGACCCGCCCCGCCGACCGCGGGCCGCTACGGGTCGCCGCCGTCCAGCAGCGCTGGCACCGCGACCCGGCCGAGCACCTCGCGGCCCTCCGCGAGGGCGTCCGGCTCGCCGCCGCCGAGGGGGCCCGCGTCGTATGCCTCCAGGAGCTGACGCTGTCGCCGTACTTCGCCGTGGTGCGCAAGGCCGACCACCCGGTACCTGCCGAGCCCGAGTCCCTGCTGACCGGCCCGACCTTCGCCTTCGCGGCCGGGGCCGCCCGGGAGCACGGCGTGTACGTGCACGCCTCCCTGTACGAGCGGGCCCCCGCGCCGGACGGTGCGGACGACGGCCTCGGCTACAACACGGCGATCCTGGTCGCCCCCGACGGCACGCTCGCCCAGCGGACCCGCAAGACCCACATTCCGGTCACCGAGGGCTACTACGAAGACCAGTGGTTCCGCCAGGGCCCTGCGGACGGCGACGCCTTCCCGCTGGTGAAGGTCGACGAGGCCAGCCTCGGGCTGCCGACCTGCTGGGACCAGTGGTTCCCCGAGCTGGCGCGCGCCTACTCCCTCGCGGGCGCCGACATCCTCGTCTACCCGACCGCCATCGGCTCGGAGCCGGGCCACCCCGGCTTCGACACCCAGCCGATCTGGCAGAAGGTGATCACCGGCAACGCCGTCGCGAACGCCACCTTCATGGTCGTCCCGAACCGCATCGGCGCCGAGAACGGCCTCACCTTCTACGGCAGCTCCTTCATCGTCGACCCCTACGGCCGCGTTCTGGTCCAGGCGCCGCGCGACGAGCCGGCCGTGCTCGTGGCCGACCTCGACCTCGACGCCCGCCGCGACTGGCTGGAGCTCTTCCCGTTCCTGGCCACCCGCCGCCCCGAGCTCTACGGCAGCCTCACCGAACGCCGCGCGTAGTAGGAGTAGGTCAGCAGCAGTACGAGCGGACCCCACAGCATCCCGGGGGTGATGCAGAGGGCGGCCAGTGTCTCCCAGCCGCCACTGCTGAACGCGGCGGCGTCACCCGCACCGAACCAGCTCAGCGGCACCGGCGCCCAGAACGCGGTCGCGCCCAGGCCGCCGAGGGCGGCGGGGACGACCGCCGCGAAGGGAGCGATCGGCTTCCCGCCGACGAACGGCAGCCATGCGGGGGCGACCTCGCCCCATCCCCGCACCAGTCCGAAGGACAGCAGCGCCAGCCCCTCCGTGACCAAGCTGAGCCCGAAGACGTAGGGGACGGACACCCACAGGGACGACGGCATCGCCCCTTCGGCTTCCAGCCCCATCTCGAAGCCGAAGGCGAACGGCAATCGCCACAAGCACTGGGGCAGCAGCAGCAAAGGGATGGCGCGGGCGGTGAGGGAGGCCCATGGGGGCACCGGCCGTTCGGTGCCGTGCGCGGTCGTGGTGGGGCGAGGTCCGTCGATGGCTGTCATGCCATCAGCCTCTTCGGTCCTCTGCGGCCGGTCGTCATCCACGAGTGGGTACCGGCCTGCGCACGGGGGAGCCCTGAGTCGGCCTTCGGGATGATGTCCTGCCGCCCGGCGGGCTCTCAGTCTTCCCTGACCACGTGTTCCCTGACCACCGGGTACGGCACGTAGGTGCGCAGATCGGGGTCGACGGCAAGGCTGCCGCCCGCCGGGGGACGCGCCCGCTGGGCGCAGTCCTGCCGTTCGCAGATCCGGCAGCCCAGACCGATCGGGGTGGTGGCGCGCGGGTCGTGCAGGGCGATGCCCTCCGCGTAGACCAGGCGCGGTGCGTGGCGCAGCTCGCAGCCCAGGGCGACGGCGAAGTCGGCCCGGGGCGCGTGGTGGCCGAAGCCGCCGCGGGTGACCGTCCGGGCGATCCAGAAGTACCGCTTGCCGTCCGGCATTTCGGCGACCTGGGTCAGGATCCGACCGGGGGAGGAGAAGGCCCCGTAGACGGTCCAGAGCGGGCAGGTGCCGCCCAGCCGGGAGAAGTGGAAGTCGGTGGCGGACTGCCGTTTGGAGATGTTGCCCGCGCGGTCGGCCCGCAGGAAGGAGAAGGGCACCCCGCGGTGACCGGTGCGCTGGAGGGTGGACAGGCGGTGGCAGACGGTCTCGAAACCGACGCCGAAGCGGGCCTGCAACAGCTCGATGTCGTAGCGGAGTTCCTCGGCCGCCGCCTGGAAGGCGGTGTACGGCATGAGGAGCGCTCCCGCGAAGTAGTTGGCCAGCCCGATCCGGGCCAGTCCCTCCGCTTGGGGGGAGGCCAGGCCGGCGGCCTCCACCAGGCCGTCCAGCAGGGCCGGGTGTTCGAGGAGGGCGAGCTGCGTGGCCATCTGGAAGGCGCGCTGTCCCTCGCTGAGCCAGGGGGAGAGGAACAGCAGCCCGCTCCCGGCGTCGAAACGCCGCGCGTCCGCCGACCGTTCCGGCGCGGCCTGGATGACCTTGACATGGTGACGTTCCGTCAGCCGCGCGGCGAGCGAGTCCGCGGCCCGGCCCACCCGGCCGGGCCCCATGGCCCCGGCGGTCCGCTCGGCCTCCGCCTCCAGGGCGGCGAAGTGGTTGTGGTGGGCGTAGAAGAAGTCCCTGACCTCGTCGTGGGGTTCGGCGGGCAGCAGGGCCGAGGTGTCCTCGGGCGTGGCCAGGGCCACGACCCGCTCGGAAGCCTCCCGGTAGCGCTGGTGCAGGGCGACCAGCGCCCGGGCCACCTCGGGGTGGTCGCGGGCGACGTCGGCGATCTCGTCCTGCGGCACCGAGGTGCCGCACGCCTCGTCGCCGAGGGCCGTGCGCAGGTCGGTGGCCAGCCTCTCCTCCGCTGCCTCCGAGAAGAACTCGGGGTCGACGCCGAAGACCTCCGCGATCCGCAGCAGCACCGGGGCGGTCAGCGGGCGCCGGCTGTGTTCGATCTGGTTGAGGTAGCTGGTGGACAGCCCCAGGGCGCGGGCGAGTTCGACCTGGTTCATGCCCCGCTCGCGGCGCAGCCTGCGCAGTTTCGCGTGTGCGTAGATCTTCCGCCCGGCAGGCCGTCCCACGTGGATCCCGGTCCCCTCTCGCGTCCCCTGCCGGTGAAGGTAGCATCCGCAGAATTCGCAGAATTGGCAGATTCGCAGATCCGACGGGTACGGATTTCGCAGTGTGGAGCGATCGCCGGACGCCGGTCGCGGGGGAAGACTCGCAGGCGTACGCCGCACCCGCCGCACGCCGCGAGGAGTCCCCGTGATCGACCATCAGGTACGCGTCCACCCCAGTGCGGAGCACCTGCCCCGCGAGGAGCAGCTCGCCTGGAAACTGGCCGAGGCGGCCACCGCAACCCAGGAGGCGGAGGGCCTCGACCCCGCGGCCGCGGAGATGGCCGCCAACCGGATCATCGACAACGCCTCCGTCGCCGTCGCCGCCCTGCGCCGCCGCCCCGTAGCCGTCGCCCGGGCGCAGGCGCTGAGCCACCGGACGAGCTCCGGCGCGTCGGTCTTCGGAGTGGCCGCCGGGACCAGGGTGTCGCCGGAATGGGCGGCCTGGGCCAACGGCACGGCCGTGCGCGAGCTGGACTTCCACGACACCTACCTCGCCGCCGACTACTCCCACCCCGGGGACAACATCCCGCCCCTGCTGGCCGTCGCCCAGCGCACCGGCCGCTCCGGCGCGGACCTGCTGCGGGGGATCATCGCCGCCTACGAGATCCACGTGGCCCTGGTCAAGGGCATCTGCCTGCACGCGCACCGCATCGACCACGTCGCCCACCTCAGTGCCGCGACGGCGTGCGGCATCGGAGCGATGATGCGGCTGGACACCGGGACGGTCTACCAGGCGGTGCAGCAGGCGGTGCACACCACCACGGCGACCCGGCAGTCGCGCAAGGGCGAGATCTCCAGCTGGAAGGCGTTCGCCCCGGCCTTCGCCGGCAAGGCTGCCGTCGAGGCGGTGGACCGGGCCATGCGCGGCGAGGGATCCCCCTCGCCGGTCTACGAGGGCGAGGACGGCTTCGTCGCCCGGATGCTGGACGGACCGGACGCCTCGTACACGGTGTCGCTGCCGGGGCCCGGCGAGGTACGCCGGGCGATCCTCGACACCTACACCAAGGAGTACTCCGCCGAGTACCAGGCGCAGGCGGTCATCGACCTGGCCCGCACGCTGCGCGAGAAGGCCGGCCCGCTGGGGAAGGTCCGCTCGGTCGTCCTGCACACCAGCCACCACACGCACCAGGTGATCGGTTCCGGTTCCGGCGACCCGCAGAAGTACGACCCGGCGGCGAGCCGCGAGACCCTGGACCATTCGGTGCCGTACATCTTCGCCGTGGCCCTTGAGGACGGCGGCTGGCACCACGAGCGCTCCTACGCCCCCGAGCGCGCGGGCAGGCCCGCCACGGTCGAGCTGTGGAAGAAGATCTCCACCGTCGAGGACCCCGAATGGACCCGGCGCTACCACGAGGCGGACCCCGCCCGCCGGGCCTTCGGCGGCCGCGCCGTGATCACCTTCGAGGACGGCTCCGTCGTCGAGGACCAGCTCGCCGTCGCCGACGCGCACCCCGCCGGGGCCCGCCCGTTCGACCGCGCGGGCTACACCCGCAAGTTCCGCACGCTGACCGAGGGGATCGTCACCGGCCCGGCACAGGAGGGCTTCCTGCGGACCGCGGACCGGCTGGCGGAGCTCGGCGCCGCCGAGCTGACGGCCCTCTTCCCCGCCGTCGACACGAACGCCGTCGCCGCCCATGACGCCCGGCTCCCGAAGGGCCTGTTCTGATGCTCCACACCCGCACCACTCCCGCCGCCCGCCGCCGCGCCCTTCGCGAACGACTCGCCTCCGGGCGGCTGCTCAGGATGCCCGGTGCGATCAGCCCGTACTCGGCCAGGCTCATCCAGGAGGCGGGGTTCGAGGCCGTCTACCTCTCGGGGGCCGTGCTCGCCGCCGATCTGGCTCTGCCCGACATCGGCCTGACCACCTCCGCCGAGGTGGCGGCGCGCGCCCAGCAGGTCACCCGGGTCACCGACCTGCCCGTACTCGTCGATGCCGACACCGGATTCGGCGAGCCGATGAACGCCGCCCGCACCCTCCAGCTCATGGAGGACGCCGGTCTGGCGGGCCTCCACCTGGAGGACCAGGTCAACCCCAAGCGGTGCGGCCACCTCGACGGCAAGGGCGTCGTACCGCGCGAGGAGATGGTCCGCCGGCTGCGCGCCGCCGCCTGTGCCCGCCGCGACCCCGACTTCCTGCTCATGGCCCGCACCGACGCCCGCGCGGTCGAGGGCCTGGCCGCCGCCATCGACCGGGCCAAGGCGTACGTGGACGCGGGCGCCGAGGCGATCTTCCCCGAAGCTCTGGCCGGCGAGGCCGAGTTCGAGGCGTTCCGCCGGGCCGTCGACGTCCCCCTCCTCGCCAACATGACCGAATTCGGCAAGGGCCGCCTCCTCGACGCGCGCACCCTGGAGGACCTCGGCTACAACATCGCGCTCTACCCCGTCACCCTCTTCCGTCTCGCCATGGGCGCGATCGAGGACGGCCTGCGCACCCTCGCGGCCGAAGGCACCCAGGAGTCCCTGGTGCCCCGCATGCAGACCCGCTCCCGGCTCTACGAGGTACTCGGCTACGAGGACTACGGCGCCTTCGACTCCACCGTCTCCGACTTCACGCTCCCGCCCGGCAACTGACCGACCCGCACCGGAGGCCCTCAGCCATGACCGCCACCACGCCCGAGATCCACCGAGGTCTCAGCGGTGTCGTCGTCGACACCACCGCCATCTCCACCGTCATCCAGGAGACCAACTCCCTCACCTACCGCGGCTACCCGGTCCAGGAACTCGCCGCCCGCCGCACCTTCGAGGAAGTCGCGTACCTCCTTTGGCACGGGGAGCTCCCCGGCCCTGCCGAACTGAGCGCCTTCCAGGCCGCCGAGCGCGCCCTGCGGCCCCTGGACCGCACCACCGCCGAATTCCTCGCCCGGCTCCCCGAGACCTGCCACCCCATGGACGTCCTGCGCACCGCCGTCAGCCTCCTGGGCGCCGAGGACCCCGCCGAGGACGACGGCAGCGCCGCCGCCAACCGGGCCAAATCCCTGGCGCTGTTCGCCCGGCTCCCCGTCGTCGTGGCCGCCGACCACCGCCGCCGGCACGGCCGGGCGCCGATCAGGCCCGACGCCTCGCTCGGATACGCAGAGAACTTCTTCCACATGTGCTTCGGCGCCCTGCCCGACCCGGAAGTCGTCCGCTGCTTCGAGATCTCCCTCATCCTCTACGCCGAACACAGCTTCAACGCCTCGACCTTCACCGCCCGGGTCGTCACCTCCACCCTCTCCGACCTCTACAGCGCCGTCACCGCCGCCGTCGGAGCCCTCAAGGGCTCACTCCACGGCGGCGCCAACGAGGCGGTGATGCACATGCTGGAGGAGATCGGCGAACCCGGCCGGGCCGCGCGGTGGCTGGACGACGCCCTCGCCGAGAAACGGAAGATCATGGGCTTCGGCCACCGGGTCTACAAGAGCGGCGACTCCCGCGTCCCCCTCATGCAGGAGGCCACCGACCGCCTCGTCGCCCGCGCCGCCGACCCCGGCGTGACCCGGCTCGCCGCGTTGCACGCCGCGCTCCGACGCGCCATGGCCACCCGCAGGGGCATCCACCCGAACCTCGACTACCCCGCAGGTCTCGCGTACCACCTCATGGGCTTCGACACCCCCACCTTCACCCCGCTCTTCGTGATGAGCCGCATCACGGGGTGGACCGCCCACATCACCGAACAGCTCGAACACAACGCCCTCATCCGGCCCCTGGGCGTCTACATCGGCCCCGGGCAGCGCGCCCTGCCCGGTCCCTGACGGTTGACCCGTGAGGCCCGGCCGGTCAGCGGAGCTGGCGGCGGACCAGGTCGTGGAAGAGACCCGACGGGTCGGCGAGCAGTTCGGCGGGCGGGCCCTGCTGGACGATCCTGCCGTCCTCCATGGCGATCACCCGGTCGGCCTCCATGATCGTGGACAGCCGATGGGCGATCACCACGCGGGTGGCGCGCAGGGCCCGGGTGGATTCGGTGACCACGCGCTGGGCCTCGTTGTCCAGCGCGCTGGTGGCCTCGTCGAAGAACAGGATCCGCGGCTTGCGGACGAGGGCCTGGGCGATCATCAGCCGTTGGCGCTGGCCTCCGGAGACGGTGGTGCCGCCGTCGGACAGCATGGTGTGCATGCCCATCGGCATGGCCTTGATGTCCTGCGCCAGGCCCGCCATCGTGGCGGCCTCCCAGACCTCTTCGAGCGAGAACGTCCCCGAGCCGCGGATGCAGTCGAGGATCGAGCCGGTGAAGGGCTGGGCGTGCTGGAGGACGACGCCGCACTGGCGGCGCACGGCCGCCCGGTCGAGCGCCGCCAGGTCCTGGCCGTCGTACAGCACGCTGCCCGAGAGGGGTTCGTCGAAGCCGATGAGCAGCCGAAGCAGGGTGGACTTGCCGCAGCCGCTGGCCCCGACGACGGCGACGAACTCGCCCCGCCCGATGCGGAAGCTGATGTCGTCCAGTACGAGGGGCCCGTCGTCGCCGTAGCGGTAGGAGAGGCCCTTCGCCTCGATGGCGCCGGTCAGCTCGCCCGGCCGGGTGCTGGCGCGGACCGCCTCGGGGGCCGCGTCCAGGACCGGCCTGATCTGCTCGAACATCGGCAGCACGGCGGCGGCCGACAGGAACGCGCCGGTCAGCTGTGTCACCGAGGACAGCAGCATCGTCAGCGCGGTGCTGAAGGTGAGGAACTCGCCGGCGGACATGGCGCCGCGGGCCGGTCCGGCCAGCAGCACGAACATCACCAGCGTGCACAGCGGCAGGTGGACCGCTCCCAGCACCGTGCTGAGGTTCTGGATCCGGCCGATGCGCTGCTGGAGGTCGCGGGTACGGGCGAACTCCCGCGCCCAGGCGGCGTACGCGAAGCTCTCGGCCGCGGCGACGCGGAGCTTGGGCAGCCCGCGCAGGGTCTGGAAGGCCTGGTTGCCGAGCCGGAGACCGAGCTCGACCAGCCTCCGCTGGTGGCGCAGCTGCCACAGCCCCAGGCCCAGGAAGACCGCGGCGGCGACGACCAGCATGGCGAGTGCCGCCATCGCGAGCGGCACGCTGTAGACGAGCAGCAGGACGAGGCTCATCGCGCCGGTCGCGCCCGCCTGGACGCAGACCGGGGCGATGCCGGACAGCACGCGGCGCATCGCGCTGACGCCCATGGCCGCGCCGGCGAGTTCGCCGGTGGAGCGGCCCGTGAAGAACGTCGTCGGCAGCCGGAGCAGCCGGTCCCACACCGCCGGCTGCAAGGTGGCCTCGATGCGGCCCTCCATGCGCAGCAGGGCGGTGTTCTGCAGCAGCATGAAGGCGGCCGAGACGATGCCCGTCGCGATCAGTGCCAGGCCGGTCTGCACGATGAGGCCGTTCTCGGCCTGCGGGACGTAGCGGCCGAGGACCCGGCCGGTGGCGATCGGCACCAGTGCGCCCAGGAGCACCGCGACGGCCGCGCCCAGCAGGAGGCCGCGCAGTTCCGGGAGGGTGCCGCGCAGGCTGAAGCGGATCAGGGCGGGCAGGCCCACCCGTCCGTCGGGCAGCGGGCGGTAGAGCATGACGGCGCGCGGTTCGAGGGCGCTCGCGCCGTCCTTCCCGATGCGCTCGCGCCGGCCGGTGGCGGGGTCGACCGCCTCGTAGCCGCCGCGCCGCCACAGCAGGGCGACCGGCGTGCCGTCCTTCTCGCGCCGGCCCACCAGCGGCCCGCTGTTCTCCCGCCACCAGCGCCCGCCGAGCGCGACCGTGCGGGTGCGGATCCGCGAGGCGAGGGCGATGCGTTCGACGGGGTCGGTCCGCTCCGGTCCGCCGCCGCCGCCGCCGTCGGCGGCGGCCGGTTCGGTCAGGGTGATGCGGGACGCCTCGGCGACCAGGCGGCACGCGGCGAAGGTCGCGTCGGCGCCCGCGCCCGGGCGGGAGGCCCGGCCGGATCCGGCGATGGACGCCAGCAGGGTCCGGTCCGCCTGGCTGTGGGCCGCCCGGCCCGCCTCGATCCCGGCGGCGGTGCGGTCCTCGTGGGCGCGCTCAAGCTCCTCGATCCGGTCGTCCAGGGCGTACAACAGCCGGTGCTGCTGGTCGACCATGCCCTGCCACATCGCCGCGTCGACGAGGAGGGTGCCCACGGCCTCCGCCTCGTACACGGCGCCGTACTGCACGCTGCCCGGAGCGATCTGCATCCACAGGATGTCGTCGTCGGCCCCGCCGTGCGCGTCGGGGGCGCCGCCGTCCAGCGGCGCCTGGTAGAGCACGCGCAGGCCGCGGCCGATGCCGCGGGCGAAGGCGTCCTCCAGGGGGCTCTGCGGGCCGGGCCGTCCGGGGGCGCCGTAGTGGTCGCCCTGGTCGGCGTACCAGGCCGCTTCGGGGAACTGGTCTCCGTACTGCGGCCGGTACAGCTCGCGCAGGGTGATGCGCCGCAGCAGGCATCCCTGCAGGGGGCGTCCGACCAGGGTGTGGTCCGGGCCCTCGGCCGGGCCCAGCAGGAGCGTGCCCGGCTCCAGCCGGCCCAGGAAGTGCCAGTGCCCGGCGTGCGCGGCGTCGACGGCGAACAGGTCCAGCTCGCCCCGTACGACGAGCCACAGGACGAGCGGGCCCTCCAGGGACAGGCTGCGCAGACCCGTGCAGTCGACCGGGGAGCCCAGTGCGCCCAGGGCCGCGACCACCGGGTCCGGGGCCGCGTTCCATGCTCCGGCGGTGGCCGTGGCTCCGGCATCGTGCTGTGTCACCTCAGTGCTCCCCGACCAGTGCGGCGTACGGGCCCCGCGCGGCGACCAGCTGCTCGTGCCGACCGCGTTCCACGATCCGGCCCCGGTCGAGCACGACGATCTCGTCGCTGTCGCGCACCGTGCTCAGCCGGTGGGCGATGACGACGCAGGCGCAGCCGCGGCGGCGCAGGTTGTCGATGACGAGCTGCTCGGTCACCGCGTCCAGGGCGCTGGTCACCTCGTCGAGCACCATGACGCTGGGGCGGCGCACCAGCGCCCGCGCGATCTCCAGGCGCTGGCGCTGGCCGCCGGAGAAATTGCGGCCGTCCTGCTCGACGCGGCTGTGGATGCCGCCGGGACGGCGGGCGACGACGTCGTGCACGGCGGCGTCCTCCAGCGCGGCGACGACGGCCTCGTCGGGGACGGAGGGGTCCCACAGCGTGACGTTGTCGCGGACGGTGCCCTCGAAGAGGAAGACGTCCTGGTCGACGAAGGAGACGGAAGCGGCCAGCGCGCCGCGCGGGATGTCCTCCAGCCGCATCCCGTCGATGCGGACGGCCCCCTGCCAGGGCGTGTGGAGGCCGGAGACCAGCCTGGAGACGGTGGACTTGCCGCTGCCGGAGCCGCCGACGAGCGCGATCTGCCGGCCGGGCCCGACCGAGAGCGAGAAGTCCTCCAGCAGCGGGGCGTCCAGCGGGCTGTAGCCGAAGGTGATCCCTTCCAGCTCCACGTGACCCTTGAGGCGGCGGGTGCCCGCGGCGGCCTCGCGCCGCGAGTGGACCGGATCGACGGGGAAGTTCTCGACGTCCTTGAGGCGGGCGACGTCGGCCGCGAAGTCCTGGATCCGCCCGGCGACCCCGCCCAGCCTGGCGATCGGCGCGGTGAAGCTGGTCACCAGGGCCTGGAAGGCGACGAGCAGACCCACGGTGAGGCTGCCGTCCACCGCGCGCAGACCGCCGATCATCAGGATCAGCGCGCTGTTGAACGCGGCGAGGGCGGGAGCGACGATCGCGAGCCACGCGCCGGGCACGCCGAGCCGCTGCTGCACGTCGAGGGTGACGGCGTGCTGTCCGGCCCAGCGGCGGAAGAAGCCGTTCTCGCCGCCCGTGGCCTTCATCGTCTCGATGAGCTGGAGGCCGCCGTAGGACGTGTTCGTCAGCCGGGCGCTCTCGGCGCGCAGCTTCTGGGTGCCGGTGGCCCTCAGTCCGACCACGATCCGCAGGGCCACCACGTTGAGCAGCGCCACGCCCACGCCGACGGCGGTCAGCTGCGGATCGTACGTCCACAGCAGCACCGCGTAGATCACGACCACCACGGCGTCCACGCCCGCGGCGGCCAGGTCCCGGGAGACGGTCTCGGCGACGGTGTCGTTGGACTGCAGGCGCTGGACCAGGTCGGCCGGGCTGCGCTGGGAGTAGAAGGTGACCGGCAGCCTGAGCAGGTGCCGGAAGAAGCGGGCGCCGCCCAGGGTGGAGGAGATGACGCGGCCGCGCAGCAGGTTGGCCTGCTGCACCGCGGTGAGGGCCGCGGTGAGGACGAGGGCGACGGCCAGCGAGGCGAACAGCACGCCCAGCAGGGAGGTCTGCTCCCCGATGAGGAACATGTCGATGTACGTGCGGCTCAGGGCCGGTACGCAGGCGCCGACGGCCACGAGGAGGAGGCTGGAGAGCACGGCGGCCGCCATGGTGGCGGACGTGCCCCGCAGGCGGGCCGGTACGGTGCGCAGGACTCCGGGCTTGCGGCCGCCGCGGCGGAAGCCGTCGCCGGGCTCGAAGGTGAGCACGACGCCGGTGAAACTGTGGTCGAACTCGTCCATGGGGACGAACCGGCGTCCCTTGCCCGGATCGTTGACGTACACGCCCCTGCGGCCGAACCGGCGGCCCGTGCCGTCGTAGACGACGTAGTGGTTGAACTCCCAGAAGAGCACGGCCGGGGCGCTCACCTCGGCGAGCGCGGCCAGGTCCATCTGCATGCCCTTGGCCGTCAGGCCGTAACCGCGGGCGGCCTTGAGGAGGTTGCTGGCGCGGGAACCGTCGCGGGAGACGCCGCAGGCGACGCGCAGCTCTTCGAGGGCGACGAAGCGGCCGTGGTGGCCGAGCACCATGGCCAGGGCGGCGGCGCCGCACTCCACCGCCTCCATCTGCAGCACGGTGGGGGTGCGCACGGGGCGGGGCGTCCTGCCCCTGGGCTCGGGGGCGGGCCTGCGGCGGGCGCCGCCCTTCGGGCCGGGGCGGTGGCGGCGGCGGCCGGTCTCGGCTGTCGACGGCGCGGTCACGGCAGCAGCCAGTCGACGGGGCGCTGCGCGGAGAGGTGGACGGAGCCGGTGACCGGAGTCCTGGATTCGACGGCGTACGGGGGCCCGTCCTCGGAGGTCCACCGGTAGCCGGAGGGGGTGGAGGAGGGGTCGAGCTGTACGAGCACCGCGACCGGGCTGCCCTGGCGGGAGAACTGTTCGGCGAGGCCGGCGTCGGCCAGGAAACCGCTGATCTGTGCCTGGGTCTGGGGGGCGCGGCCGACCGCCTTGACGCGGCCGCGCAGCATGCCGAAGCGCTGCTGGGGGACGGACTGGACGCCGAGGTCGACGGGGGCTCCCACCGGGATCGCCGGTCCGCTGTCGCCCGGCACGTACAGCACGGCCACCAGGGGGTCCTGCGGGGCCTTCACACGTTCGACGGTCGCCACGTCCGCGCCGGTGGCGACGACCGAGCCCACCTTGGCCACCAGGGTGGTCAGCCGGCCTGCGGTGACCACGCGCACGGGGCGCTCGCCCTGCTCCGTGCGGACGTTGAGCAGCGGTGCTCCGGCGGGCAGCTGCTGGCCCTCCGAGGCGAGGACCGCGGTCACCTGCCCGGAGAGCGGGGTCTGCAGCACGTAGCTGCCCTCGGGCCGGGTGAGGATGCCGGGGACGCTCAGCTTGGAGGACACGGTGCCGGTGACCGCCCAGAAGCACGCGGCGGCCATCACGACGACCGTGACGGCCAGGACGAGCCTTCCCTGCGGGTGCGCGAAGCGGACGGGCAGGTCGAGTTCTTCGGGCGATTGCAGCTTGGAAAGAGCCTTTTGGCGGAACTGCACGGACCATTCCTTCAACTGCATTCGAGTCGTTCGGTAATTCAGGCAACCAGGAACCCCGGAGCCGTGGGGGACGCTCCGGGGTTCCTGGTGTTATTCCGATCAGAGACCGGCGATACCGGTGTTCAGCGAAACGCCGGTGACGCCCGTGACGAGGCCGGGGACCTGGGACACGATGCCCGTGGCCGCCTGGACGGTGCCGAGGGAGCCCACGATGTTGGTGACATCGCTGGTCGCGGCGCCGACCAGGCCGCCGGAAACGTTGAGGAGGCCACCGGAGACGGCGTCCAGCTCGGTGTCGGCGATCTCACGGGTCTCAAGGTCGTTACGCATGGCGCGCACCTTTCATTGGGGGGAGTAATACGTATCTGCGGCGGCCGTGGGCCCAGAATTCAGCCCGTCATTCCTGACTGCCGCGGTGGGCAAGATGAAAGCACGCGAACGGGTGCCCGGACGAATCCCGTTGACGCTCCGTCGGGGTCGGGCGGACATCTCCGAACATGGAAGTGCAGCTTGATTCACCGAATGGTGACGACTTCTTCACAGGATCGAGTAACAGATATGGGCCGCCCGCTGCTTACACGGAACCAAATGGGACAGACCCGCATCTAACGGGCCGGGCAATTGCCGCATACCGCACGGCGTCGGCAACGGGCCGTCCCCGACGCGCACACGATGTGCAGGTTTCCGGAAGGAGTGCGGGGTGACCGCGCCGCGCCGCCCGGTGCGGCCGGGTACGGGCGGGTGCGGCCGGGCGAGGGCGGGACGTCCGTGGTCGCCCGACCCCGGACGCCGGTGGCAGACTTGGGTCCGTGATGGACCGGGTGCCGACCGGCGACAGCGCGGCCGGCACCGGCCGCGGCGCCCGCGGTCGGTCCCGCGCTGGTCTCGGAGGTGAAGGAGCGGTAAACGTGCAGGTCGGAGCGATGTCTTGAGGATCCTGCACACCTCCGACTGGCACCTCGGCCGGGCCTTCCACCGCGTGAACCTGCTCGGCGCCCAGGCCGCCTTCGTCGACCACCTCGTCGAGACCGTCCGCGCGCACGAGGTCGACGCCGTCCTCGTCGCCGGTGACGTCTACGACCGCGCCGTCCCCCCGCTGCCCGCCGTCGAGCTGTACGACCGGGCCCTGCACCGGCTCGCCGACCTCGGCGTGCCCACCGTGATGATCTCCGGGAACCACGACTCCGCCCGCCGCCTCGGGGTCGGGGCCGGGCTGATCGGCCGGGCCGGCATCCACCTCAGGACCGACCCGGACGGCTGCGCCGACCCCGTGGTGCTGGCCGACGTACACGGCGAGGTGGCCTTCTACGGGCTGCCGTACCTGGAACCGGCCCTGGTCAAGGACCGGTTCGGCGCCGGGCAGGTCAGCCACGAGGCCGTATTGGGCGCGGCCATGGACCGGATCCGGGCCGACCTGGCCACCCGCCCGCCCGGCACCCGCTCCGTCGTCCTCGCCCACGCCTTCGTCACCGGCGGGCAGGCCAGCGACAGCGAGCGCGACATCACCGTCGGCGGGGTCGAGGCCGTGCCCGCCTCCGTCTTCGACGGGGTGGACTACGCCGCCCTCGGCCACCTCCACGGCTGCCAGACGATCAGCGAACGGGTCCGCTACTCCGGTTCCCCGCTCGCCTACTCCTTCTCCGAGGCCGACCACCGCAAGACGATGTGGCTGATCGAGCTCGGCGCGCGGGGCGAGATCGCCGGCGCCGACCGGATCGACACCCCCGTGCCGCGGGCACTCGCCCGGCTGCGGGGGCCGCTGGAGGACCTCCTCGACGACCCCGCGCTCGCCGGGTGCGAGGACCGCTGGGTCGAGGCCACCCTCACCGACCCCGTCCGGCCCGAGGACCCCATGGCCCGCCTCGCCGCCCGCTTCCCGCACGTCCTCAGCCTCGCCTTCGACCCCGAGGGCCGCGAGGAGGACAGCGGAGCCTCCTACGCCCAGCGCCTCAAGGGGCGAAGCGACCAGGAGATCGCCGAGGACTTCGTCGCCCACGTCCGGGGCGGGGGCGCCCCGAGCGAGGCCGAACGGGCGGTGCTCCAGGGCGCCTTCGACGACGTACGCACCGACGCCACGCGCCAGGAGACCCTCCGATGAGGCTGCACCGGCTGCGGGTCACCGCCTTCGGCCCCTTCGCCGAGCCCCAGGAGATCGACTTCGACGCCTTGTCCGGCGCCGGGATCTTCCTGCTGCACGGCCCCACCGGCGCGGGCAAGACCTCCGTGCTCGACGCCGTCTGCTACGCCCTGTACGGGTCCGTGCCCGGCTCCCGGCAGGCCCCCGGCACCAGCCTGCGCAGCGATCACTCCGCCCCCGACACCCCGACCGAGGTCACCCTCGACCTCACCGCGGGCGGCCGCCGCCTGGAGATCACCCGGCGCCCCGAGCAGGACCGGCCCAAGAAGCGCGGCACCGGCACGACCAAGGACAAGGCGCAGAGCTGGCTGCGCGAGCGCACCGGCGAGGGCTGGGAGGCGCTCAGCCGCTCCCACCAGGAGATCGGCGAGGAGATCGAGCAGCTGCTCGGCATGAGCCGCGAGCAGTTCTGCCAGGTGGTGCTCCTCCCGCAGGGCGAGTTCGCGCGCTTCCTGCGGGCCGACGAGGGGGCGCGCGGCCGGCTGCTCGGGCGGCTCTTCGACACCCGCCGCTTCGCCGCCGTCGAGGCCCTGCTCGCCGAGCGCCGCCGGGCCGCCGAGGCGAAGGTACGGGCCGGGGACGAGAAGGTGCTCGGCACCGCCCAGCGGCTCGCCCAGGCCGCCGGACACGGCGCCGACCTGCGGGACTGGCCGATGCCCCGGCACCAGCCCGGTGACCCCGGCCTGGCCGAGGCGGTCCGGGCCTGGGCGGCGCTCGCCCGCTGCTCCGCCCGGGAGCGGCGGACCGTCGCGGAGTACGCGCTGGCCGCCGTCGAGGGGCGCGAGGCGGCCGCCCGGCGCGCCGCCGAGGAGGCGCGGGAGCTCGACCGCCTGCAACGCCGGCACGCCGAGACGGCCCGCCGGGCCGCCCTGCTCGCCGAAGCCGCGCCCGACCGGGACCGGGTGCGCGACCTGCTCGACCGGGCCCGGCGCGGGGCCCTGGTCGCCCCCGCCCTGGAGATGCGCGGAGCCGCCTACGCCGCGCACCTCACCGCCGCCCACGCGGAGACGGCCGCCCGGGCGCAGCTCCCGCCCGCCCTCGCCGAGGCCGGAACCGAGCAGCTCGGCTCCGTCGAGCAGCGGCTGCGGGAGGAACTCGGAGCGGTCGGCGCCGCCCACCGCGCCGAGCAGCGCAGCGCCGAGATCGGCCGCGAGCGCGCCACCCTGGAGCGGGAGGCTCGCGCCGCGGAGGAGCAGCACCAGGAGTCCGCCGAGTGGCTCGCCCGCTGGGAGGACACCCGGGCCGGGCTGGCCGAGCGGGTGGAGGCCGCCCAGCAGGCCGCGACCCTGGGCGAGCAGCTCGCCGGGAAGCTGGAACCCGCCCGGATGCACCTCAAGGCCGCCCGGCGGCGGGACGGACTCGACGCCGAGGCGGAGGTGACCTCCGGCGAGCTGCTGCGCGTACGGGAGGAGTCCGCCGCCGCCCGGGAACGCTGGCTGGAGCTGAAGGAGGCCCGGCTGCGCGGGATCGCCGCCGAGCTGGCCGAGGCGCTGGAGGAGGGCGTGCCCTGCACCGTGTGCGGTTCGCAGCGGCACCCGGATCCGGCGCGGCCCGCCCCCGGGCACGTGGACCGGGCCGCCGAGGACGCCGCCCACGCCCGGTTCGAGGAGGCCGAGGAGCGCAGGGCCGCCGTCGAGCGGAAACTCGCCGCCGTCCAGGAGGCCCGCGCCGAGGCCGCGGCCGCCGCGGGCGAGGCCACCACCGCCGAACTGCTCGAACTCACGGCCGACCTCAGTTCCCGGCACGCCGCCGCCCACGCGGCGGCCGCCGGACTGCACGCCGCCCGGGAGCGGCTCGCCCGCGCCGAGCGGGAGCACGCCGCGCGCAGCTCCGACCGGCTCGACGCCGAGCGCCGGGCCGCCGCCCGGACCTCACGGCGGGAGGCCCTGGACCGCGAGCAGGCCTCGCTGGAGGCCGAGCTGGCCCTCGTCCGCGGGGACGCGCCCACCGTCGCCGCCCGCGCCCGGATCCTGGAGGACCGGATCCGCATGGTCACCGGCGCCGCCCACGCGCTGCGCCGGGCCGAGACCACCGCCGCCCGCCTGAAGGAGGCCGACGACCAGCTGGCCGACGCCGCGTTCAAGGCGGGCTTCGACACCATCGACGCCGCCGCCGACGCCGTGCTCCCCGAGTACGAACGCACCGCGCTCCAGCACCGGTCGGACGCCTGGCAGGCCGAGGAGGCGATGCTCGCCGACCGGCACGCCGAGACCGACACCGCGGCGGCCGCCGCCCTGCCCCCGGCCGACCCGCAGACCGCCCAGGCACACGCCGACCGGGCCGCCGCGACCCTCCGTACGGCCGGCTCGGCGTACGACGCGGCCCGGGTCCGCTGCGCCGAGCTCGACCGGCTCTCCCGGCAGGCCGAGCAGGAACTGCGCGCGATGGGGCCGCTGCGCGAGGAGTACGACCGGGTGGCCCGGCTCGCCGGACTCACCGCGGGCACCTCCGCCGACAACGAGCGCAAGATGCGGCTGGAGGCGTACGTCCTGGCCGCCCGGCTGGAGCAGGTCGCCGCCGCGGCGACGGTACGGCTGCTGCGCATGTCCGGCGGCCGCTACACCCTGGTCCACTCGGACGCGAAAGCGAGCGGACGCGGCCGTTCGGGTCTCGGCCTGCACGTGGTGGACGCCTGGACCGGCAGCGAGCGGGACACCGCCACCCTCTCGGGCGGCGAGACCTTCTTCGCCTCGCTCGCCCTGGCCCTGGGCCTCGCGGACGTGGTCACCGACGAGGCGGGCGGGATGCGCCTCGACACCCTGTTCATCGACGAGGGCTTCGGCAGCCTCGACGACCAGGCGCTGGACGAGGTGCTCGACGTACTGGACTCGCTGCGCGAACGGGACCGCAGCGTCGGCATCGTGAGCCACGTCGCCGATCTGCGCACCCGGGTGCAGGCACAACTGGAGATCGTCAAGCAGCGCGGCGGTTCCCTGGTGCGCCACCGCACCGCGGCCGCCCTCACGGACTGAGGGGCCTGCGGGGGAGCGGCGAGGAGTACACCACGCTGGTGGTGACGGAGCCCAGGCCGGCGATCCGGCCGGTGACCTCCTCCAGGTGCGCCATCGAACGGACGGCGACCTTGAGGACGAAACAGTCGTCGCCGGTGACGTGATGGGCCTCCAGGATCTCCGGGGTGGACTCCAGCAGGTCGTGGAACGGCTTGTAGTTCCCGTGCGGATAGCGCAGCCGGACCAGCGCCAGGATGGACTTGCCCAGCTTCTCCGGGTCCACCACGGCCGTGTATCCGGTGATCACGCCGGACTCCTCCAGGCGGCGCACCCGCTCGGTGACGGCGCTCGGCGACATCGAGACGGCGCGCGCGAGCTCGGCGAAACTGGCCCGGCCGTCCGCCTGGAGGGCCGTCAGGATGCGCCAGTCGGTGGCGTCGGGGGAATCATCGGTCATGCCGGAGATCTAGCAGGGGAATCCCCGGCCGGGCAACCCGAAGGCCGGGGAATTCCACTTCCCGAGATGATCAAGGGTCCATAGATTTTCAGCCATGACGACGACACGCACTCCTGCCGCCCATGAGGCCGCCGCCACCACCGTCAACCCCGTCCTGCGGGTACCCCCGGCCGCACCGGCCGCGGCGGCCGCCCACTTCCGCGCGAGCCTCGCCTTCCACGCGGACGTGTCGGACGTCGCCGCCGCCTTCACGGCCCACCGCGAGCAGGGCGCCGGCCTCGGCTTCCAGCTCGTCGACTCCCGCTCCACCCCGTCCTGGGACCAGGCCCACGTACCCGGAGCGATCCACCTGCCCACCGCGCTGATCCCCGAGCAGGCCGAGCGGCTCCTCGACAAGGGCCTCCCGGTGGTCACGTACTGCTGGGGCCCCGGCTGCAACGGCGGCGCCCGCTCCGCGCTCGCCCTCGCCGAACTCGGATTCCAGGTCAAGGAGATGCTCGGCGGCATCGAGTACTGGATCCGCGAGGGCTTCGAGGTCGAGACCTGGCAGGGCAGCGAGCGGCGCGCCGGGGCCGACCCGCTGACCGCGCCCACGGACTCCGGCGACTGCGGCTGCTGACACCCCGCGCCGCGCGGCCGTACCGGGGTGCGGCCGCGCGGATCGTGGGGATCGTGGTGGGGATCGTGGGAATCGTGGGGATCAGAGCTTCGAGAGCTCCTCCACCAGGGCGTCCAGCCCCAGCGAACCCTGCGACAGCGCCGCCATGTGCCAGGCCTTCAGGTCGAAGGACTCGCCGCGCGCGGCCCGCGCGTTGTCCCGGCCCAGCAGCCAGGCCCGCTCGCCCAGCTTGTAGCCGATCGCCTGCCCGGGCATCGACAGGTAGCGGGTCAGCTCGCTCTCGATGAAGTCCGCCGGCCGGCCGCTGTGCAGCCCGAAGAACTCCTGCGCCAGGTCCACCGTCCAGCGCTCACCCGGGTGGAACGGCGAATCCGCCGGGATCTCCAGACCCAGGTGCATGCCGATGTCCACGATGACCCGCGCGGCGCGCATCATCTGGCAGTCCAGGTAGCCCAGCCGCTGCTCGGGGTCCTTCAGGTACCCCAGCTCGTCCATCAGGCGCTCCGCGTACAGCGCCCAGCCCTCGGCGTTCGCGCTCACGAGGCCCACGCCGGCCTGGTAGCGGGAGAGCTGGTCCGCCACGTGCGTCCACTGCGCGAGCTGGAGGTGATGGCCCGGAACGCCCTCGTGGTACCAGGTGGAGACCAGGTCGTAGACGGGGAAACGGGTCTGGCCCATCGTCGGCAGCCAGGTCCGCCCCGGACGGGAGAAGTCCTCCGAGGGGTTCGTGTAGTACGGGGCCGCCGCGCCGCCGGGCGGGGCGATCTTCGACTCCACCTTCTTGACGCGCTCGGCGAGTTCGAAGTGGGTGCCGTCGAGGTTCTCGATGGCCTCGTCCATCAGACCCTGCAGCCAGGCCTGCACCTCGTCGACGCCCTCGATGTGGGTGCCGTGCTCGTCCAGGTGCTTCAGCGCCTCCCAGGGACCGGCGCCGGGCAGGATCTTCGCCGCCTCGGTCTTCATCTCCGCGAGCAGCCGGTGGTACTCCGACCAGCCGTAGGCGTACGCCTCGTCCAGGTCCAGGTCGGTGCCGTTGAAGTACCGCGACCAGCGGGCGTAGCGCTCGCGCCCCACCGGGTCCGGTGCGCCCGCGACGGCCGGGGCGTACACGTCCCGCATCCAGTCGCGGAGTTCGGCCACCGCCGCCGTCGCTGCGGCGGCCGCCTCGTCCAGCTCGGCGCGCAGCGACTGGGGGCCGTCTGCGGCGAATTCGCCGAAGAAGTCGCGGGAGCCGTCGCCGTCCTGGCCGGCCCAGGTGGTGAGCTGCTCGATGAAGGTGGCGGTGGGGCGCGGGCCGGCGAGCAGGCCGCGGTCGAGGCCGAGCGCGAGGCTCTCGCGGTAGCCGGCGAAGGAGGCCGGGACGGCGCGCAGCCGCTCGGCGATCGCGGCCCAGTCCGCCTCGGTGTCCGCCGGGGTCAGGGGGAAGATCTCACGGACCGAGTGCGCGGGGGAGTGGATGTTGCTGACCGCGCGCAGGTCCTCGTCGGCCTCGTGGACCGCGAGGGCGGCGGTCAGGCGCTCGCGCAGCAGCCGGGCGCAGCGTCGCTCGGCGTCGCTGTCCGCTCCCGGCAGCCGTTCGGCGGCGTCGAGGCGGGCGAGAGTGGTACGGGCGAGCTCGGCCTCGGCCGCGCGGCCCGCCGGCGAGAAGTCGGGGAGCTTGCCGGAACTCTCGGCGACACCGAGGTAGGTGCCCGTGAGGGGATCGATGGCGATGAGGTCGTCGACATAGGCGTCGGCGACCTGGCGGGGCAGCCGGGTGCCGTTGTCACGGTGGAGGGTCTCTGACATGCGGACATCTTCGTCTGTGGGACGGGTCCGCGTCATCACCGTTCGCTCTCGGCCCGCTGACTTGGCCGGGAACCAACGGCCCGGGGTCCGATATCCGGACGCCCGTGCCCGCGGCCCGTACCCCGTGGCCCGTACCCGCGGTCGCCTTCGGCCGCCCGCAGCCGCCCGCAGCCGCCCTCGGCCGGTTCGTGGCCGGGGCGGCCGCGGGCGGCGGCGCGGCTACGCCGGGTGCCGCTGCGTGCCCGGCACCTCGCGCCGGGCCTCGTACGGTACTTCGCGCGGGACCTCGTACGGCACCCGCGCGGGGGCCGGGGCGGGCGCCGGGGTGGCGTCCAGCCGGGCGGTGACCACCAGGGTGCCCTCCTCGATCTGGTAGTCGAGGGGCAGGCCGAGGCCGCGCATGGCCGCGACCATCCCGGTGTTGGAGGCCTGGGTGACGGCGTACACGCTGTCGCATCCGGCTTCCACGGCCATCGCGATGAGCCGGCGCAGCAGTTCGGAGCCGATGCCCCGGCGCTGCCAGTCGTCCTCGATGAGCAGCGCGACCTCGGTCTCGTCCCCGTCCCACAGCAGGTGCCCGAGGGCGACGAGCTTGCCGGAGGCGGTGGTGGCGGCGAGGGTGCGGCCGAAACGCGGGCTCAGCAGGTGGCCGAGGTAGCGGTCCGCGTCGGAGACGGGGCCGTGGTAGCGCAGGCCGAGGGTGCGCTCCGAGCAGCGGTCGTGCATCGCGCGGGCGGCCGCCTGGTCGGAGCCGTCGGCGCGGCGCACGGTGATCTCGTTGCCCTCGGGCAGCGTCAGCACGTCGTGGCTGCGCGGCACGCGCGGGCCGAGCCGGGCGTCCAGCTCGACGAGCGCGCGGGCCCGGGCGAACTCGGTCGGGGTGAAGGGGAGGTACGGGCGCTCCACGGTGATCGCGCCGCCGGACGGGTCGCGCAGCCGCATCACGGTGGCCTCCAGGACCCCTTCGACCGGGGCGTCGGCGCCCGCGTTGGGGCGGCCGGACAGGGTGGTGGCCGGGATCGAGTGGATGGTGCAGCGGCCGAGCAGCTGGCGCAGCGCGAGGGGCAGTTCGGCGGCGTCCAGGGCGGTGCGGGTGGCGAGGCCCAGGACACGGGTGGGGGTGTCGACCAGGTCGTGCGCGTCGGCGCGCTCGATCCAGGTGCTGTGGCCGCCGGCCCGGGCGATGGCCCGGGTCAGGTCGCCGGACGGCAGGGCCTGCGGGGCGCGCAGCAGGAACTCGTCCACCGTGCCGCCCTCGGGGAGCGGGTGGGTCTGCAGGGTCAGGATGTCGACGCCGTTGTGGGCGAGCGCGATGCAGAGCGAGGCCAGGCTGCCGGGCTCGTCACGGACGGTGGTCCGCATCCGCCACAGGGCGGCGTTGGTCCTGGTCCCGGCGGGGGAGTCGGGGCCGGGCTCCGGGAGCCCGGCCGGGCCCGGATCGGCGGGCGCCGTGCTGCCCGGCGGCGGTGCATGGCTGTGGCGGCGGGCCCACCAGGTGTGGAACGCCGCCGTGATCAGGAGTGCCACGGCCGAGGCGACCAGCAGGATCGGGCCCCGGGGGCCGTGCGCGACGAGATTGGCGATGCCGTCGGCCACCGCGACGGCGCAGAACAGGGCGGCGAGTTCGACGAGGTCACGGCGCCAGTGGTGGCGGTGGGGGCCGTGGGCGGAGGCAGGGTTACGTTCAGTCATGCACATCACTGTGGCCCAGGGGTGTTGCGTGATCACGAACGATCTGTGACCGCTGGGTTAAGTGTCCATCTGGTCGATTTCGCCCGGCTTTCCGGCCGATGTCCGCCCTCCCGGACGCCCGCCGGACGGTGCGCTCGCGGCGGACCGCCCTGCCGCCCGGCTGCCCGGCCCGCCGGTCCGCCCGGCTGCCCTGCCGCCCGGCGGACCGGCCGACGTAGGCCTACTGGCCCACGCGCCCGGGCCGCAGGGTCTTGGTGAAGAGCACGCCGCCGCCCTGACGGCGCAGCCGTACGGTGAGGTCCCCGCCGGCCGCGTCGATCTCCACCTCGCCGTAGTACGGGGGGTTCTCCGCCGGCGACATGTTGGCGACCGGCGCCGACTGGACGTACGCAGTCTCCGGGCCGAAGGTGGCGTCCAGCCGCCCGGCGGGGAACCCGCCCGCGCCGATGGGGCCCGAGACGAACTCCCAGAAGGGTGCGAAGTCGGTGAACGCGGCCCGCTCCGGCGCGTAGTGGTTGGCCGCCGTGTAGTGGACGTCGGCCGTGAGCCAGAGGGTGCCGGTGATGCGCTGGTGCTTGATGTGGCGCAGGAGTTCGGCGATTTGGAGCTCCCGGCCCAGCGGGGCTCCCGGGTCGCCCTGGGCGACGGCCTCGAAGTTCGCGGCCCCGTCGGGAACCACGATCCCGAGCGGCATGTCCGCGGCGATGACCTTCCACGTGGCGCGGGAGCGGGACAGCTCGCGCTTGAGCCAGCCCAGTTGTTCCGTGCCGAGGATCCCGACCGGGTCGTCGGTCTGGCGGCCGGGTGAGTTGGGGTCGCGGTACGTGCGCATGTCGAGCACGAACACGTCGAGCAGCGGGCCGTGGCGCATCACGCGGTACATCCGGCCCTCGGTCCGGCCGCCCCGGAGGTCGGTGACCGGGAAGTACTCGCCGAAGGCCTGGCGGGCCCGGGCGGCGAGGGTGTCGGCGTCCTTCACGGTGTAGCGGGGATCGTCG
This sequence comes from Streptomyces goshikiensis, assembly GCF_014650555.1. Classification (GTDB taxonomy): domain Bacteria; phylum Actinomycetota; class Actinomycetes; order Streptomycetales; family Streptomycetaceae; genus Streptomyces; species Streptomyces goshikiensis. Next base: position 760,775 of record NZ_BMVE01000002.1, read on the forward strand.
ATCACCTGACCCGGGTACCAGTTGTTGCGCACCTCGTGGTCGTCCCACTGGGCGAGGACCGGCACCTGCGCGTTGAAGTCCCGCAGGTTGCGATCGAGCAGGTTGTAGCGGAAGTTCCCGCGGAACTCGGTGAGGGTCTCGGCCACCTTCGCCTTCTCCTCGGTGGTGATGTTGTGCCAGACGGTGCCGTCGCGCAGCGGCACGGCGGCCTGGATCGGCCCGTCGGCGTAGATCGTGTCGCCGCTGAAGAGGAAGAAGTCGGGATCGCGCAGCCGCATCTCCTCGAAGACGCGGTAGCCGCCGATCTCGGGATTGATGCCCCAGCCCTGGCCGGCCAGGTCCCCGGACCACAGGAAGCGCACGTCGTGGCGGCGGGAGACCGGGGTGGTGCGGAAGGTGCCCCGGACCGGCTCGCCGGTGCGGCGCGGGTCGTCGGGGTCGGCGAGGACCACCCGGTAGTGGATCTGACGGCCGGGCGGCAGGTCGCGCAGGGTGGTGGTGCCCGTGTAATCGGTGGCGGGGCCGAGGAAGGAGCCGCCGTGCCGCCGCACGCCGTAGCGGAAGGACTCGCTCGGGGAGGTGTCCACGTACATCCGCGCGGGCCGGTCGGAGCGGGTCCAGATGGTGGCGGAGTGCGCGGTGATCTCGCCGGACTGGGTCCCCCAGAGCGCGCTCGGGCGGCCGGAACGGATGAACGCGGGCGCCGCTCCGGTGGCGGCGGACACGGGCGCGGCGAGCGCTCCGGACAGGGTCAGGCCCACCGGGACGGCGAGGGTGCCGCCGAGCAGGGAGCGTCGGGTGTGCCGCATCGGTGCCATCGGTGCGCCTCCAGGGGCCGGCGGGAACGGGTCGGACCAGTGTGCCGCCGCACACCGGCCCGGCCGCGTCGCCCACGCGAACCCCGGATGAACAGCCGTCAGCTGCTCAGATCACCGCAGGAGTTGCGCTGCGCGCCGTGTCCAGGACCACCCGCGAGACCAGCGCCGGATCGTCGTGCATGGGGACGTGGCCACAGCCCGGCAGCCGGACCAGCCGGGCGCCCGGGACGGTGCGCTTGGCGCGCACCCCCTGGCGGCGGAGCAGCAGCCGGTCGTGGACTCCCCAGGCGATCGTGACCGGCAGCCCGGGCACGTCCTCGGTGAACCGTACGGACCCGCCCGCCGCCAGGGTCTGCTCGAAACCGGTCGCGTCGCGCAGGGCCACGGTCTCGGCGACCACGGCCTCGGGCGCCCGGCGGCCCGGGGCGGCGTAGATGCTGCTGGTCAGGGCCGCCCGCCCGGCGGCGCTGCGCGAGAGCCGCTCCAGGGCGGGCCGGGGCAGCGCCCGCGCGCCGGCCCGCATCGCCCTGAGGGCGGCGAAGGCGTACCGGCGCTCCCCTTGCGTCCAGAACCCGGCGGGAGACAGGGCCGTCACCGAGCGGGCCAGGCCGGTCCGGCCCATTTCGAGCGCGAGCAGCCCGCCGAGGGAGTTCCCCGCGACGTGCGGGCGGTCGACGCCCAGCGCCGCGCAGAGTGCCCCGAGGGCCGGGGCGACGGTCGCCAGGTCGTACGGGACCCCCTCCGGCAGCGGCGCGGAGGCGCCGAAACCGGGCAGGTCGACGGCGATGACGTCGTACTGCCCGGCCAGGACGTCGGTCACGGGGTGCCAGGCCTGGAGGTGGTGGCCGATGCCGTGCAGCAGGAGAAGCGGTTCGCCGGCGCCCTTGCGTTCGTAGGCGACGGTGGCGGTGCGGGGACCCAGCGGCGAATCGATCGTGAAGGAGACCGTGGCGGTCATGCTGCTCCTCGTCGGGTGGACGCGTATGAGACGGACCGTCAGCAACGGTCTACGCCATGATTACCGCCCGGTAGGCCTTGACTACAAGCCTTCAAGGACAGCGAGAACATCCTGTGAACGGCTTGATACGTATGCCCGATCTGCCCGGCAAAGGGATGAGGATTGGTCTTGACCAAGGGATTGTGCCGTCCTATCGTCGCAGGGATAGTGCAGGAACCTTTAATAAACAAGGGCGCGGAACTGCCGCTGGAACACGGCGATTGCAGCGATGGCAGGAGGAGTCAGGGTGGGGACCACGCAGCTCGAATCGGTACCGGAGCCGAAGTACTGGCACCTGAAGACCGTGCTCAGCGAGGCGCTGGACCATGATTTCGCCGTGGGTGAGATCCTGCCGAACGAGCGGGAGCTCGCCGCGCGCTTCGGAGTGGCCCGGGCGACCCTGCGCCAGGCCCTGGAGCAGCTGGAGCTCGAAGGACGCCTGCAGCGCCGGCGCGGCGTCGGGACCACGGTGGCCCCGCCGCGCGTGGGCGTCGCCGTCGGCAGCGCCCGGCACAGCTGGCCCGGCGAGAGCGCCGACGGCTGGGAGGCCGTGGACGCCGCCGAGGCCCTGCCCACTGCCGCCGTCCTGAAGCTCCTGGCCGCCGGCAGTGGGTCCGCCGCCTCTGGCTCCGCCTCCGCCGCCGACCAGCCCGTGCACACCGTGCGCCGGACCCGGGTCACCGAGGGCCAGGTCGTCGCCGCCGAGCTGCTGTACGTGCCGGCCGCCTCCGTGCCCGGCCTCTCCGCCATCGACGCCCCGGCCGGCCCGGCGCGCGCCCGCGCCGTCCTGCGCGAGCTCCAGCGACTCGCCCTCGACGGGCAGGACCGCTCGGTGGAGCTCGGCTCGGCCCGCGCGGATGACGCCAAGGAGCTCGACCGGCTGCCCGGCGCACCGGTGCTGCTCGTCACCACCCGCTACTTCACCGCCGGGGGCACGGCCGCCGTCTCGGTCGCCACGTACCGCGCCGACACCTGCCGGCTCACCTTCGGTGACGAGGGCGTCGAGATCACGGAGACCCGCGTCGCCTCCTGACGCCGTCGCCGTCGCCGTCGCCGTCACTGACACCGCGCCGCACCGGCCGCCCGCCGACCGCGGGCCCGGTGCGGCGCTGTTCCGTGCCGAGCTGGAACGCGAGCACGCCGCCGACCGGGTCGAGCCGGGCTCCCGGAAGCGGCGGCGGATTCGTACGGGCCGTCAGCGGTGTGGCTGATGAGGCCTACGGGGAACCGGAAGCCCGGACGGTCACCGTCGGGCGGTGACCGTCTTCTCCACCGCGAACAGCTCTTCCTCCACGTGGTCCAGCGCCAGCCGCAACGCCCCCGTCGCCACCGCGGCCTCGCCGAGCAGGGACTGGGCCACCCGCGGCGGGCGCAGGCAGTACCGCTCCAGCTCCCGGCGCAGCGGATCCAGCACCCCGTCCAGCCCGGCCGCCCAGCCGCCGACCACCACCAGCTCCGGGTCCATGGCGAGGACCAGCGCCGCGACATCGTGCACCAGGCGCTGGATGAACCGCTCCACGGCGGCCACCGCGCGTTCGTCACCGCGCCTGGCCATGGCGAAGACCTCGGCGACGGCCGGCTCGTCCAGCGGGTGCAGCGGTTCGCCGGTGGTGGACAGCAGCCGCTCGGGCGTGACCTCGCGGCCCAGCAGGTGCAGCGCGCCGATCTCCCCGGCCGCCCCGCCGAAGCCCCGGTGCAGCCGGCCGCCGATCAGTGAGCCGGCCCCCGGGCTGAGGCCCGCCATCACGAAGACCATGTCGCCGGTGTCGCGCGCCGCGCCCTTCCAGTGCTCGGCGACGGCCGCGGCGTTCGCATCGTTCTCCACCTGCACCGGGCAGCGGAACGATCGCCGCAGCCGCTCCCCGAGCGGCAGGCCCGTCCAGCCGGGCAGCGCGGTGCACAGGCGGACGGTGCCGTCCGCCTCCACGATCCCGGGGCTGCCGACCCCCACCGCGCGCAGGGAGTCCCGGGGGATCCCGGCCCGGCGCAGCAGATCGGCCACCGCCGCCCGCACCCGCTCCAGCCGCTCATCCGCCGACGCGTCCTCGGCGACGTCCTTGGTCCCGGCGCCGATCACCCGCCCGTCCAGCCCGGACAGCAGCACCGCGATCCGGTGCGAGCCGATCTCGATGCCGAGCAGATGGCCCGCCTCCGTCCGGAAGCGGAACCTCCTGGCCGGTCGTCCCTGCCGGCGCGCGCCTTCCTCCGCGTCGGCCGGGGCGACGAGCCCGGTCCCGATCAGCCCCTCCACCACGCCTTCGACGGTCGGCCGGGAGAGCCCGGTCAGCCGGGTCAGGTCCGTGAGGGTCGGCGATCCGGCCGCGCGCAGCGCCCGCAGTACGACGGCGGAATTGATCCGCCGGAGCAGAGAGGGATCCCCGCCGGTCAGCTGCCCCAACGTGTGTCCTCCCAGCTAGCGAGCTTGTCAGCCGGATCGTACTGCGCTCGCGGTGCCGCGGCGAGAAGCGGCCCCCCATCCGCCCCACCGGCCCCTGTCAGGCGGGAGAGACGAACCCCGACTCGTACGCCATGATGACCGCCTGCGTCCGGTCCCGTGCCCCCAGTTTCGCCAGGATCGCGCTGACATGGGACTTCACCGTCTCCGTGCCGACGATCAGTTCGGAGGCGATCTCCACGTTGGTCAGCCCCCGCGCCATCAGCCGCAGCACTGCCTCCTCCCGCTCGGTCAGCGCGGCTCGCTCCAGCACCGCCCGCGCGCCGCGGTTCCCGTACTCCGCGGCCAGGGCCCGCACCGCGGCGGGGAAGAGCAGCGTCTCGCCCTCCGCCACCAGCCGTACCGCGTGCACGATCTCCGAGGGCCGCGAGCGCTTCAGCAGGAAGCCGTCCGCCCCCGCCCGCAGGGCCTCGTAGACGTACTCGTCGTTCTCGAAGGTCGTCACGACGAGGATCTTCGGCGGGGAGTCCACGGTCCGCAGGACCGCCCGGGTCGCCTGGATCCCGTCGAGCAGCGGCATCCGTACGTCCATCGCCACCACGTCCGGCCTCAACTGCCGGACCAGCGGGACCACGGAAGCCCCGTCCGCGGCCTCACCCACCACCTCGATGTCGGGCTGGGCGTCCAGGACGGCGCGCAGACCCGCGCGCACGAGGGGTTCGTCATCGACGAGCAGTACGGTAACCGGCATCCGGTCAGCGTATTCGGTCCAGCGGAAGCCTGACGCGCACCCTCCAACTCCCCTCGAACGGACCGGTCTCGGCCTCCCCGCCCAGCAGTGAGGCCCGCTCCCGCATCCCGCGCAGCCCGCTGCCGCTGCCCGACATCAGCGTGAGCCCCTCCGGCAGCGGATTCGACACCTCCATCTCCAGCCGGCGCTTGGTCATCTCGATCCTCACCCGGACGGATACGGAGCCGCAGTGCCGCAGCACGTTGGTGAGCGCCTCCTGAAGGATCCGGTACCCCTCCCGGGTGACGGGGCCGGGCAACTTCTCCAGCGGGCCGGTCAGTTGCGCGTCCACCGTCGCCCCGGAATTCCGGGCCGACTCGAACAGCCGGTCCGCCTCCACCAGCGTCGGCCGCTGCGAAGGCGGCCGCGAGGACTCCCGCAGTACCAGCAGCACCCGCTCCAGATCCTCCAGCGCGGCCCGGCCGGTCTCCTCGATCGCGCTCAGCGCCCGGTCGGTGAACTCCGGGTCGCCGGCGGCGCGGGCGGCGCCCGCCTGCAACACCGCGACCGTCAGCGCGTGCCCGATGGAGTCGTGCAGCTCGCGCGCGATCCTGGTCCGCTCCAGCAGCTGCTCGGTGCGGGCCTCCAGCGCGCTCAGCCGCTCGGCCGCGGAGGGCCCCAGCAGCCGCTGGGCGATCGCGGTGATCAGCCGGCCCAGCAGCGTCACCGAGATGATGAGCAGGATCAGGGGGACCGGGACGAGCAGCGCTGCGGCCCAGCGCGGCGGGATGAACGGCAGCATGTGGTCCGCCTCGAAGGGGCTCCCGAGCGCGATCGCCACCAGCTCCACGGTCATGAACGGGAGCCACACCGTGGGGAACATGGCGCCGAGGGAGACGACGAGCCGTATCTCCAGCCAGAGCAAGGTCCGCCACCGGTCGCTCCAGCGCGCGGACGCGGCCGTGCTGATGGTGTTCTCGGCGCCGTCCCAGTCGTGAGGGGTGAGCAGGAACCGCGCCTGTAGTCCCTCGGCCAGCCGCACCCACGGCACCAGCCCCAGCGGGATGACGATGAGCAGGGGTACCCACGGCGCCTCGGGCTCTATGAACATCCAGACGGCCAGCATCAGGATCGGCACGCAGAGGTGCAACCAGCGTGAATAGGTCACTGGTTGGAACGGAGCGCGGAGCAGTCGGTACATGCACACATCGTGACAGCAGGCAGGTCACGGGCGTCTCCCCCACGTGGGGGAGACGCCACCCTCGCATGGGGGAGGAACGGGGGTGGGGCGACGGCGAGTCTTGAGACATGAACAGCATCGAGATCCGAGAACTGACCAAGGAATACGGCCGTACCCGGGCCGTGGACCACCTCACCTTCGAGGTTCTGCCCGGGCGGGTCACCGGCTTCCTGGGCCCCAACGGCGCCGGCAAGTCCACCACGATGCGCCTGCTGCTGGGCCTGGACCGGGCCACGTCCGGTACGGCCACCATCGGCGGGCAGCGGTTCACCGACTTCCCGGACCCGCTGCACAGGGTCGGCGCGCTCCTGGACGCCCAGGCGGCCCACGGGGGTCGCACCGCCCGGGCCCACCTGAGCTTCCTCGCCGCCGCCAACCGGATCCCTGCGCGCCGGGTGGAGGAGGTGCTGGAGCGGTCCGGGATCGCCTCGGCCGCCAAGCGGCGGATCAAGACCTTCTCGCTCGGGATGCGCCAGCGCCTGGGCATAGCGGCCGCGCTCCTGGGCGATCCGGGAGTGCTGCTGCTGGACGAGCCGACGAACGGTCTCGACCCCGAGGGCATCATCTGGGTCCGCGAGCTGATGCGCACGCTGGCCGCCGAGGGGCGCACGATCCTGGTGTCCAGTCATCTGATGTCGGAGACCGCCGCGTTCGCCGACCATCTGGTGGTGCTCGGCCAGGGGAAGCTGCTGGCCGACACCTCGATGGAGGAGTTCATCGACGCCCGCAGCACCCCGAGAGTACGGCTGCGGACCTCCGACCCGGTCCGGCTCCGGGCCGCCCTGGCCCGGGAGGGCCTTGAGATGGTCGGCGCCGATGACGGGCGCTGGACCGTCGAGGGCATACAGGCCGAGCGGCTCGGCCCGCTGGCCGCCCGCGAGGGCATCCCCATGCTGGAACTCTCCGACGAGCGGGCCTCGCTGGAGCAGGCCTACCTCGACCTCACCGCCGACCACGCCCAGTTCGCCGCCACCCGCTGACCTTCCCCGTCCCCTCTCCATCCAGGAGGCTTCGCCATGAGCACCGCCCTGCCCACCCGGCCCGTCCTGCACTCGGAATGGATCAAGATACGGTCCCTGCGCGGCACGTTCGGGTCCCTGATTGCCATCTTGTTCGTCACCACCGGGATCCAGGCGCTCACGGCCGCGGCCATAGGCCAGGCCGAGGAAGGCGCCATGGGGGAGGACCCGCTCCTCGCGGCCTTCTACGGGATCACCTTCGGGCAGATAGCCGCCATGGCCTTCGGCGCGACCGCTCTGTCCTCGGAGTTCCACGACGGAGGCCTGCGCACCTCACTGGTCGCGGTCCCGAACCGGGCGCGCTTCTACCTGTCGAAGATCTCCTTGGTGGGCGGACTCGCCTTCGTGGCGGGCCAGATCGCCGGGCTGGCGACGTTCCTGGCAGGCCAGTCGTTCATGGGCCCCCACAGCATCGGGCTGGGGGACCCAGGAGCCCTCCGGGCGGTGTTCGGCTGCGGGATGTACCTGACGCTGATGGCCCTGTTCGCGGCGGGCCTGACGGCCGTGCTGCGCAGCGCAACGGCTGTGCTGAGCCTGCTCATACCGTTCGTGCTGATGCTGTCCTTCGTCATCGGGGCCGGTGCCGAGGGCATGGCCGAGTTCCTGCCGGACCGGGCCGGCCAGATGATGATGCGGGCCGAGGCCGGCAGCGTCGTGGGCCACTGGCAGGGCCTCGGGGTGCTGACCCTGTGGGCGGGGGCCGCAGTCATCGGTGGCTGGCTTGCGGTGCGCCGGCGGGACGTGTGACGCCGGGCCAGTTGTCAGTGGTCCCCCGGATACTGACGGCATGACCACGGCAGAGCATCTCGACACGATCGACCGGCTCCTGACGCGCGATTTCCCCGAGGTCCAGGGCCGGTCCGAGGTGGGCACCAGCGGCCCCGGCTACCACCTGGCCGAGCTGGGCGCGAGCCGCTGGCAGGGGGATGAGGACGCGGCCGACCGGGTGGCGGGGGAGGAGCAGGTCTCGGCCGAGTTCGAGGCGCTGAGCCTGGGATTGGAGGAGCGCTGGGGGGCGGCCGACCGGTTCAGCCTCAGGAGCCTGAGACTGCGGGCGGAAGGCGAGGAGGCGCCACAGCCCTGGCGGGAGATGGGCGACACCTCCGAGGAACTGTGCCTGTGGCGGGCCGGCGACCGCTGGGTGGTGCTCTTCGAGGCCCGGTGGGGAGCCGACCACTCGCCCCGGCTGATGGCGGCGGTGACGGTGATCGACCCGCCCTGATCGTCGTCGGTCCGGTGCCCGCCGCTCAGTCTTGTGCGGTCGCTTCGGCGGCCGTGCGCAGGCGGGCGTACTCCTGGGCCATCGTCTCCGCGGTCCAGTGGGCGTTGAGGCCGCTGGGGTTGGGGAGGGCCCAGACGCGGGTGGAGCCGATCATCCGCTCCTGGGGGCCGATCTGAGCCTTCCTCTCGCCGAAAGCGGTGCGGTAGGCGGTGACGCCGACGACCGCCAGCCACTGGGGGCGCAGGAGCTCCACCTTCGCCGTGAGGATGCGGCCGCCCTCGCGGAACTCCTCGGCGCTCAGCTCGTCGGCCCGGGCGGTGGCGCGGGCCACCACGTTGGTGATGCCGAGCCGGTAGGTCAGCAGCTCTTCCTGCTCGGCGGGGGCCAGCCGGCGCGGGGTGAAGCCGGACAGGTGCAGCACCGGCCAGAAACGGTTGCCGGGGCGGGCGAAGTGGTGGCCCGTCGCGGCGGAGAGGAGACCCGGATTGATTCCGCAGAAGAGCACACGCAGACCGCCCGCGACCACGTCCGGGAGGACGCGGTCGCGGGCGGCGTCGAGCTCGTCGGGGGTCAGAGGATCGACCCCGGCGCGTACCCGGCGGCCTCCGGGTGCTGCTTGGCGATCGCCTCGATACGGGAGACCACCGCCGCGACCTGGTCGCCGGCCGCGCCCGTGAAGGACAGCTTGTCGGCCATCAGCGCGTCGAGCTGCGCCCGGTCCAGCGGCATCCGCTCGTCGGCGGCCAGCTTGTCCAGCAGCTCGTTGCGCTCGGCGCCCTGCTCGCGCATGGCGAGCGCGGAGGCCACCGCGTGCTCCTTGATGACCTCGTGGGCGGCCTCGCGGCCGACACCCGCGCGCACCGCGCCCATCAGCACCTTGGTGGTGGCGAGGAACGGCAGGTAGCGGTCCAGCTCGCGGGCCACGACGGCCGGGAAGGCGCCGAACTCGTCGAGGACCGTCAGGAAGGTCTCCAGCAGGCCGTCGAAGGCGAAGAAGGCGTCCGGCAGGGCCACGCGGCGGACCACGGAGCAGGAGACGTCGCCCTCGTTCCACTGGTCGCCGGCCAGCTCGCCGGTCATCGAGGCGTAGCCGCGCAGGATGACCATCAGGCCGTTCACGCGCTCGCAGGAGCGGGTGTTCATCTTGTGCGGCATCGCGGAGGAGCCGACCTGGCCGGGCTTGAAGCCCTCGGTTACCAGCTCGTGGCCGGCCATCAGGCGGATCGTCTTGGCGATGGAGGACGGCGCGGCGGCCAGCTGCACCAGGGCGGTGACCACGTCGTAGTCGAGCGAGCGCGGGTAGACCTGGCCGACGGAGGTGAAGGCCTCCGCGAAGCCGAGGTGGGCGGCGATCCGCTGCTCCAGGTCGGCCAGCTTGGCGGCGTCGCCGCCCAGCAGGTCCAGCATGTCCTGGGCGGTGCCGACCGGGCCCTTGATCCCGCGCAGCGGGTAGCGGCCGAGCAGGTCCTCCAGGCGGGCGTACGCGACCAGCAGCTCGTCGGCGGCGGTGGCGAAGCGCTTGCCCAGGGTGGTGGCCTGCGCGGCCACGTTGTGGGAGCGGCCGGCCATGACCAGCTCGGCGTGCTCGCCGGCCAGCTTGCCGAGGCGGGCGAGGACCGCGACCGTACGGTCGCGGGCCAGCTCCAGGGAGAGCCGGATCTGGAGCTGCTCGACGTTCTCGGTGAGGTCGCGCGAGGTCATGCCCTTGTGGACGTGCTCGTGGCCGGCGAGGGCGTTGAACTCCTCGATCCGGGCCTTCACGTCGTGGCGGGTGACCTTCTCGCGCTCGGCGATGGAGGCGAGGTCGACCGTCTCCAGGACGCGCTCGTAGTCGGCGAGGGCGGCGTCCGGTACCTCGATACCGAGGTCCTTCTGGGCGCGCAGGACAGCGAGCCACAGCCGCCGCTCCAGCGTCACCTTGTACTCGGGGGACCACAGGACGGCGAGCTCCGCGGAGGCGTAGCGGCCGGCCAGGACATTGGGGATGCGGGGCTTGGCTGTCACGTGGAGTGATTCTACTTGGGCCGCCGCTGTGTCTTTACGCAGGTAGGGAGCCCGTCTCGGATTGTGGATTGCTACGAGAGCCGGTCGGCGGCCGAAGCGTCGTGCGGCAGCAGTTCCGGCCGCTTGGGCGGGCGGCCGTCACCGCTGGAGCGGCCGGTGAGCCGGCGGCCTATCCAGGGGAGCAGGTGCCTGCGGGCGAAGCTCAGGTCCTGGGAGCGGCGGACCGCCCAGCCCGGCGCCGCGGTGGGCGCCAGCGCGGTGCGCCAGTCCTCTTCGGGCGGCAGTCCGAGCGTCTGCCAGACGGCCTCGGCCACCCGGCGGTGCCCCTCGGCGGTCAGGTGCAGCCGGTCCACGTCCCACATGCGGGGGTCCGCGAGCGCCGGAGCCCCGTACAGGTCCACGACGAGCGCGCCGTGCCGGTCGGCGAGTTCCTCGATGATGCCGAAGAGCTCCTCCATGCGCGGCCGGAACCGGTCCATCACCGGACCGTTGCGGCCGGGGGAGCGCATCAGGACCAGCTGCCGGCAGGAGGGCGCGAGGAGGGCCACGGACTCCTCCAGGTGCGCGCGCACCCTGCCCATGTCGACCTTGGGCCGCAGGGCGTCGTTGAGCCCGCCGACCAGGGTCACGAGGTCGGCGCCCATGCCCGCCGCCACCGGCGCCTGTTCCCCGGCGATCTGGCCGATCAGCTTCCCGCGGACCGCGAGGTTCGCGTACCGGAAGCCGGGCTCGCGCGCGGCCAGCCGGGCGGCGAGCAGATCGGCCCAGCCCCGGTAGGAGCCGTCGGGCAGGCCGTCCGACATGCCCTCGGTGAAGGAGTCGCCGACCGCGACGAAACTGGTGTAAGACGCATTCATCTCCATGGCGGAAGAGATGTTACCGCGCGGTACCGCCGCCCCGTCCGGGGCGGCGGTACCTGACCCGCTGAGCTGCGCCGATGCGATCAGGCCCGGCCCGGCGAGGCCCGGCCCGGCTCACGCCGAGGCGGGCCGGTCGAACAGCTCGCGCAGTACGTCCTCCATCGTCACCAGACCCGTCATCGCACCGTCCGCACCGAGCACCGCCGCCAGGTGCGTACGGCTGCGCCGCATCGCGGTCAGCACGTCGTCCAGCGGGGTCTCCGCCCGTACCTGCGCGATCGGCCGCAGCGCGGGCACCGGGAACGGCTCCTCCCGCTCCGTCGCGTCCGCGTCCAGGGCGTCCTTGACGTGCAGGTAGCCGAGGATCCGCTGTTCCGCGTCGAGCACCGGGAAGCGGGAGTACCCCGACTCGGCGGACAGCCGCTCCAGCCCCGCCGGCGTGATGCCGGCCCGGGCCGAGACCACCCGGCCCGAGGGCAGCACCACATCGGTGACCGGCCGCCGCCCCAGCTCCAGCGCGTCGTACAGGCGCTCGCTCGCCCGGTCGTCGATCAGCCCCGCCGCGGAGGAGTCCTTCACGATCCGGGCCAGCTCGTCGTCCGAGAAGGTCGCTCCGACCTCGTCCTTCACCTCCACCCGCAGCAGCCGCAGCAAGGTGTTGGCGAACGCGTTGATCGCGAAGATCACCGGCCGCAGCGCCCGCGCCAGGGTCACCAGCGGCGGCCCCAGCGCCAGCGCGGTGCGCACCGGCTCCGCCAGCGCCACGTTCTTCGGCACCATCTCGCCGAAGAGCATGTGCAGGTACGTGGCCAGCGCCAGCGCCACCACGAAGGAGATCGCGTGCGTCACGCCGGAGGGCACCCCGACCGCGTCGAGCAGCGGGCTCAGCAGGTGCGCGATGGCCGGCTCGGCCACCACACCCAGCACCAGGGTGCACAGCGTGATGCCCAGCTGCGCCGCCGCCATCAGCGCCGACACGTGCTCCAGGCCCCACAGCACGGCGCGGGCCCGCCGGTCGCCCTGTTCGGCGTACGGCTCGATCTGGCTGCGCCGCACCGAGATCAGCGCGAACTCCGCCCCGACGAAGAAGGCGTTGACGACCAGGGTCGCCAGGCCGATGAGCAGTTGGATCGCGGTCATCGGGTCCCCTCCGCGTCTTCGTCGTCAGCGGACTCGACCGGCACGTGCAGCAGCACCCGCGCGGCCCGGCGCCCGCTCGCGTCCACCACGTCCAGGTGCCAGCCGTCCAGCTCCAGGCTGTCGCCGACGGCCGGGATCCGGCCGAGCTCGGTCGCTATCAGACCGGCCAGCGTCTCGTACGGGCCCTCGGGCACCCGCAGTCCGATCCGCCGCAGCTGGTCGGTGCGCGCGGCGCCGTCGGCGGAGTAGAGCGCGCGCCCGGAGGCGTCCGTACCGGCCGGGGCCAGGTCCGGGGTCTCGTGCGGGTCGTGCTCGTCGCGGACCTCGCCCACGACCTCCTCGACGATGTCCTCCAGCGTGACGACGCCGGCCGTGCCGCCGTACTCGTCGATCACCACGGCCATCGTCTGCCGGCCCGACAGCCGGTCCAGCAGCCGGTCCACGGTCAGCGACTCCGGTACGAGGAGGGGTTCGCGCAGCAGCTGCGAGACGGCGGTGCGGTGCCGCTCCTCGGCGGGCAGGGCCAGGACGTCCTTGATGTGGACGGTGCCCACGACGGTGTCGAGACTGCCCCGGTAGACCGGGAAGCGCGACAGACCGGTGGCCAGCGTCGCGTTCGCCACGTCCTCGGCGGTGGCCTGCAGGTCGAGCGCGGTGACCTGGACGCGCGGGGTCATCACGTTCTCCGCGGTCAGGTCGGCCAGGTTCAGGGTCCGCACGAACAGCTCGGCGGTGTCCTTCTCCAGCGCGCCCGCCTTGGCGGAGTGCCGCGCCAGCGCGACCAGCTCCTGCGGGCTGCGCGCCGAAGCCAGCTCCTCGGCCGGCTCCAGGCCGAGCCGGCGCACCATGTGGTTCGCGGTGGTGTTCAGGTGTCCGATGAGCGGCCCGAACGCGCGGCTGAAGAGCCGCTGCATGGTGGCCACGCGCTTGGCGACGGCCAGCGGGGAGGAGATCGCCCAGTTCTTCGGCACCAGCTCGCCGACGACCATCAGGACGACGGTCGACAGCGCGGTGCCGAGGACCAGGGCGGTGGAGGAGGCGGCGCCGGGCGACAGTCCCATCGCCTGGAACGGGCCCTTCAGCAGGGCGGCGATCGAGGGCTTGGAGATCATGCCGATGACCAGGCCGGTCACGGTGATGCCGAGCTGCGCGCCGGAGAGCTGGAACGTCAGGCTGCGGACGGCGACGAGGGCGCTCTCCGCGCCCCGCTCGCCCCGCTCGACGGCCTGTTCGAGCTCGCTGCGCTCGACGGTCGTCAGCGAGAACTCCGCCGCGACGAAGACTCCACAGGCGAGGCAGAGCAGCAGCGCCACGACGAGCAGGAGCACTTCGGTCATCGGTCGGTCACCTCCGTCCCATGATCGGTCAGGCGGAGGGGGAGCGCGCGATGTCGGCTGCGGCGGTGTCGGGTACTGGGAGGCTCGCCCATGGGCGGACGCTCACACCTTTCGATCGGAGGAACGGTTCGAACAGCTGCACACATGGTAAAGGACGGGCAAAGGAGATGGCTCGTCCTTCGCACCGGCCACGGGCTAGTCGGTCCCGTAACCCCGGCGGGCCGTGCCCAGCACGCAGTACGAGGACGGCAGCGCGGGTCCGCCCTCCGGGACCCGGAGGCCGCGCACCGCCGTGACCTCGAACCCGGCCGCCTCGATGGCGGCCAGCGGATCGCGCGCGGTGTGACAGCCGCCGCACAGCCGCGGCCACACGGTCCGGTCCAGGACGCGCTGGAAGGCGGCCATGCCCCGGCCGGGGGCGCGGCCGTGCTCGAAGAAGCGCAGCTCCCCGCCCGGGCGCAGGACGCGGTGGAGCTCGGAAAGGGAGCGCGGCAGGTCCCGTACCGAACACAGCACGAGCGAGGCCACCGCCGCGTCGAAGGACTCGCTCTTGACCGGCAGGGCCTCGGCGGCGCCCGGCACCACGTCGACGGGGACCTCGACGCGCAGCCCCGCCTCTGCGGCGTGCCGGCGCAGGACGCGCTCCGGCTCGACCGCGACGACCTCGGACACGGCGCGGGGGTAGTGCGCGAAGTTCAGGCCGTTGCCCGCGCCGATCTCGATGACCCGGCCGCTCAGCCCGGCCAGGAGTTCCTCGCGGATCTTCCCGACCCCGGCGCGGGCATCGGCCTCGACGCTCATCCGGGCGTAGAAGCGGGCGAACAGCGGATGGTGGACCGGATCCTGCGTAGGGCGGCTGCGACGGAGCACGGGACCTCCTCGTGCGGACGGGGCGCGTACTGCCATTTTTCCCCGCCGGTGTCGGCTCACCCCGGCAGCGCCGCACGGCCGCGCGGCGCTGCCCCGGGCCGGGCCTGGCCGCGGGCCCGGCCCGGCCGGACCGGGCCCGCGCGCCGTGAGCGCCGGGTCAGGCCGGCCAGGCGGCGCGGAAGGCCTCCGGGGACCAGGTGCCGTGCAGGCGAGGGGCCAGCCAGCCCGCGGCCGAGGCGCGGAACGCCTCGGGGGACAGCGCGCCCGAGCCCTCGGGGACCGCGCCCAGCAGGGGCAGTCCCGAGGAGCCGGGCAGGTCGGCCAGGTTGCAGCGGCAGGCCAGATCCGGGGCGGCCGGCCAGCTGCCGATCACCACGCCCAGCCCCGTCAGCTCCCGCGCCCGCAGGGCCTCGGCCGTCAGGGTCGTGGAGTTGAGGGTGCCGAGGGCCGCCGGGGCGACGACCAGCACCGGCGCCGCGAGCAGCCGCGCCGCGTCGGCCAGCGTGTGACCCGCCTCGTCGAAGCGGACGAGGAGCCCGCCGGCGCCCTCCACCAGGACCAGGTCGTGGTCCAGGGAGAGCTGCCGCGCCGCCTCCGCGATCCGCGCAGGGGAGAGCGTGGGCAGCCCGGCGCGCCGGGCCGCCGTGTCCGGGGCCAACGGCTCCGGGTAGCGGGCCAGTTCCAGCGCCGTCACCGTCGGCCCCGCCAGCCGGACCACTTCCGCCGCGTCCCCGGGCTCCGCCGGCCCCACGCCCGTCTGGGCGGGCTTGAGGACCGCGACCGAACGGCCGGCGGCCACGGCGGACGCCGCGATCGCCGACGTGACGACCGTCTTGCCGATCTCCGTGCCCGTTCCGGATATGAAGACGACCGGCATGTCAGCCCTCCTTTGCCGCGGCGCACACTGCGCGGCAGATGCGGGCCACGTCGGCGTCGCCCGTGACGAACGGCGGCATCGTGTAGATCAGGTCGCGGAACGGACGTACCCAGACGCCCTCCCGGACCGCCGCCCGGGTGGCGGCCGCCATGTCGACGGCGTGGTCCAGCTGCACCACGCCGATCGCGCCCAGCACCCGGACCTCCCGCACTCCGGGCAGGTCCGCGGCCGGGGCCAGGCCTTCCAGGAGGCCCGCCTCGATGCGCTTGACCTCGCGCTGCCAGTCCTGGCCGAGGAGCAGGTCGATCGAGGCCGAGGCCACCGCCGTGGCCAGCGGGTTGCCCATGAAGGTCGGCCCGTGGGCCAGTACCGGGACCTCGCCCTCGGAGATCCCGTCGGCCACCCGCGGCGTGCACAGGGTCGCCGACAGGGTGAGGTAACCGCCGGTCAGGGCCTTGCCGAGGCACATCACATCGGGGGTGATCCCCGCGTGGTCGGCCGCGAACAGGGCGCCGGTGCGGCCGAAACCGGTCGCGATCTCGTCCAGGACGAGCAGGACCCCGTACTCGTCGCACAGCTCGCGCAGCACCCGCAGGTAACCGGGGTTGTGGAAGCGCATGCCGCCCGCGCCCTGCACCACCGGCTCCACGATCACGGCCGCCAGCTCGTCCGCGTGCGCGGCGATCAGGGAGCGCAGGTGGTCGGCGTACGCCGGGTCCACCGGGGCGTCGAAGCCGCCGGGCGGGGCGTCCGCGAAGACCTGGCGGGGCAGGGCCCCCGACCAGAGCTCGTGCATGCCGCCCTCGGGGTCGCAGACGGCCATCGGCTGCCAGGTGTCCCCGTGGTAGCCGCCCCGCCAGGTCAGCAGCCGGGTCTTGCCGGGCCGGCCGATGGAGCGCCAGTACTGGAGGCACATCTTGACCGCGACCTCGACCGCGACCGAGCCCGAGTCGGCGAGGAAGACGTGCTCCAGGCCGGCCGGGGTGATCTCGACCAGCTTCGCGGCCAGCCGGACGGCGGGCTCATGGGTGAGCCCGCCGAACATCACGTGCGACATCCGGCCGAGTTGGGCGGTCGTCGCCTCGTTCAGCGCGGGGTGGTTGTAGCCGTGGATCGCCGACCACCACGAGGACATGCCGTCGACCAGCTCTTCGTGGCCCTCGACGGGCTCGGCCATCCGCAGCCGGACCCCCGAGGCGGAGGAGACGATCAGCGGCTCCTGCCGCCCGGGCATCGGGCCGTACGGGTGCCAGACGTGCTGCCGGTCCAGCGCGAGCAGTTCGGCGGCCGGCAGCGCCTCGTACGGGTGGGACCGCTCAGGCATTCGGGGCGAGATCCGTTCCCGCGCCGCGGCGGCGTACCGCCACCAGGTCCGAGCGGACCTCGCCCGCGTCGGCCTGGGCGGGCGCCGCGTCGTGGCCCGAGCAGCCGCCGCACGCCGACCCGCAGCCCGCCGCGGCCGGAGCCGCCCCGGAGCCGGAACCGCATACTCCGCCCGCGGGCGCCGCCGCCACCGCGGCCGTCGCCTCGGAGCGGTGCGCGGGAAGGGTCGTCGTACCGGCGCCCTCCACCTCGAAACCGGCGTCCGCGATCATGTCGAGGTCGGCCTGACCGGCCTGGCCCTCACTGGTGAGGTAGTCGCCGAGGAAGATCGAGTTGGCCAGGTGCAGTGCCAGCGGCTGCATCGTGCGCAGGTGCACCTCGCGGCCGCCCGCGATCCGGACCTCCACGTCGGGGCAGACGAAGCGGACCATCGCGAGGATGCGCAGCGCGCGCTGCGGGGTGAGGTTCCACTCCTTGGCGAGCGGGGTGCCCTCGAAGGGGATCAGGAAGTTGACCGGCACCGAGTCGGCGTCGAGCTCGCGCAGGGCGTAGACGACGTCGATCAGGTCCTCGTCGCTCTCGCCCATGCCCGCGATCAGGCCCGAGCAGGCCGACAGGCCGGCGGCGTGCGCCTTCTGCACGGTGTCGACGCGGTCGGCGTACGTGTGGGTCTTGGTGATCTCCCCGTACGTCGCCTCGGAGGTGTTGAGGTTGTGGTTGTAGGCGTCCGCGCCCGCGTCGCGCAGCCGCTCCGCCTGGCCGTCCGAGAGCAGGCCGAGGCACGCGCAGACCTCGACGCCCTCGTTGCCCTCCTTGATGGCCTCGATGGTCTTGCCGACCCGGTCCACGTCCCGGTCCGTCGGACCGCGCCCGCTCGCCACCAGACAGACCCGCTTGGCACCGCCCGCGACCCCGGCCGCGGCGGCCTGGGTGGCCTCCTCCGGCTTCAGCCAGGTGTACTTGAGGATCTCCGCCTTCGATCCCAGACGCTGGGAACAGTAGGAGCAGTCCTCGGGGCAGAGCCCGGATTTCAGGTTGACGAGGTAGTTCAGCTTGACCCGACGTCCGAACCACTGGCGGCGCACCTTGCCCGCCGCGGCCACAACATCGAGCAGTTCGTCGTCCGAGGTCGCCAGAACGGCGAGCGCCTCTTCGCGGGTCGGCAGCTCACGCCGCAGTCCCTTGTCCACCAGGGTGTTCAGCAGGTCCATGGTCCGAATCCTGGACCACACGACCACTCCCGGCCAAGGAGAGATCGGACAACATGGCCTGTTTGGAGTGTGTGTATCACCACACATGACACAGAGGTCACGCCCACTAGGGTCGTTCGCAGGTCTGTGGACAGCCGACAAAACGCGAGGACGCCGCCGATGCCCCAGCACACCCCCGACGCCGCGGCCGCCGAGCCCGGCCCGGTCCCGGACGTCTTCGCCTGGATCGACGACGCCGAGCGGGCGCGCGAGCGGGCGGGGCTGGTCCGCACGCTGCGCCCGCGGCCGGCCTCCTCACCGCTGCTGGACCTCGCGAGCAACGACTACCTCGGTCTGTCCCGGCACCCGGAGACGGTCCGGGGCGCGCGGGAGGCCGCCGAGCGCTGGGGCGCCGGGGCCACCGGATCGCGGCTCGTCACCGGTACGACCGAGCTCCACGCCGAGCTGGAGCGGGAGCTCGCCGACTTCTGCGGCTTCGAGGCCGCGCTGGTGCTGTCCTCCGGTTACGCCGCCAACCTGGCCGCAGTGACCGCGCTCAGCGACCGGGGCACCCTGGTCGTCTCCGATGCCGGGAACCACGCCTCGATCGTCGACGGCTGCCGCCTCTCGCGCGCCGAGACCGCCGTCGTCCCGCACGCCGACGTGGCCGGCGCCCGCAAGACGCTGGCCGCGCACACGGGCCGGGCCCTGCTGGTCAGCGACTCGGTGTTCTCCGTCGACGGGGACGCCGCCCCGCTCGCCGGGTACGCGGCCGCCTGCCGGGAGCAGGGCGCGGCCCTGATCGTGGACGACGCGCACGGGCTGGGCGTCCTGGGCGAGGGCGGACGCGGCGCGCTGCACGCGGCCGGGCTCGCGGGCGCGCCCGGGGTGGTCGCCACGCTGACCCTGTCGAAGTCGCTGGGCAGCCAGGGCGGCGCGGTGCTCGGGCCGGCCAAGGTGATCCGGCACCTGATCAACACCGCCCGTACCTTCATCTTCGACACCGGGCTCGCCCCGGCCGCCGCCGGAGCGGCGCTGGCGAGCCTGCGCCTGCTGCGGAGCGAACCGGAACGGGCAGGCCTGGCCCGCGAGGTGGCCGCCGCGCTGTACGGACGGCTCACCGCGTCCGGCCTGACCGCGGCCCGGCCGGACGCGGCCGTGGTGTCGGTACGGGCCCCGTCGGCTCCGGCGGCACTGCGCTGGGCCGCCGACTGCCGCGAGGCGGGTCTGTCCGTGGGGTGCTTCCGGCCGCCGTCGGTGCCGGACGGGGTGTCCCGGCTGCGGCTGACCGCTCGGGCCGATCTCACGGGGGAAGAGATCGACCGGGCCGTCGAGACGATCCTGCGGACCGCTCCGGCCGGAGCCACGGACCGGTAGGCGGGGCTCTTACGCGAGCACGTCCGCCCGGACACAGGCGAGGAAGCCGTCCCAGGCCGGCCCGGTGAAGAGCACGGCCGGGCCGTCCGCTCGTTTGGAGTCGCGGACGGCCAGCAGGCCGCCGCGGAGGGCGGCCGTTTCCACACAGTTGTTCATTCCGGTGCTGCGACTGCTCCGCAGCCACCGCGCACTGCTCAGAAGTCCGCTGGTGGATAACGGGGTTGCGGACACGGGGGTGCCTCCTTACGCGTCGTCAGCGAGTGAGCTGATCAGATCCGACGAGTCACGGGGCGGGAGGGCGTGGGCCTGGATCGCGCGGAAAGCGGCGCTGTAGGCCTCGATGTCTTCCTTCCGCTCCAGATAGAGGCTACTCGTCAAATGGTCGAGTACCACCACATCGAGATCGGCGATGTCCGGAAATGAAAAGATGACGAAGGGTCCGGTCAGGCCGAGATGACCCCCCACGCTGAACGGCAGTACCTGTAGACAGACTTGGGGCAGCCGCGTCACCTCGCTCAGGTGCCGCAGCTGCTCGGCCATCACCCCCGGACCGCCGATCTGCCGCCGCAGCACCGCCTCGTCCAGCACCGCGCTCAGCTCCAGCGGCGGATCCGCCCGCAGCACCGACTGCCGGGCCAGCCGTACGTCGACCAGCGCGTCCACCTTCGGCTCCGGCAGCCCGCCCAGCGCCGCCCGGGTCACGGCCCTGGCGTAGTCCGGGGTCTGCAACAGGCCGGGCACCACCGACAGTTCCACCGTACGGGCCGAGCGGGCGCCGGCCTCCAGGCTGATGAAGTCCCGGTACTCCTGCGGCAGCAGCCCCCGGTAGTCGTGCCACCACTCGCGGCCCCGCCCGGCGCCCGCCCCCGGCCCGGGCCCGGCCGCCGAGGCCGACAGGGCCTCCAGCAGGGCGCGCTGCTGGGCGCTGACCACGTCCCCGTAGACGTCGAGGAGCGACCGGATGTCCTCAGGTTTGACCCCGCTGCGCCCCGTCTCGATGCGGCTGACTTTCGACTGGTGCCACCCGACCATCCGGGCCGCCTCACCACTGGTGAGTCCGGACCGGTCGCGCAGGGCGCGCAACTCCTCGCCGAGCTTGCGCCGACGCACCGCGGGGCCGTGCTGCATACCCGCTCTCCTTCCACCGGTACGGCTCGCACCGGTCTTCCGTCCAAATACGCTCTTCCGTAGCAGAGTTCACCGCATTGAGCGACAGATATATGCAGGTCTTGGGAGAACGGCAACAACAGCGGGACGATGGGTGGCACTCTGGCGCTCAGCACAGATCCGGGACGGCTGCGCCCCGGTGGGAAAGGGACGTCGTCATGGCAGATCAGCAGGAAGCCTCCATCACTCTGCCGAGCGACCCAGCCTCGGTCGCCGCCGCCCGCCGCTACGTCGCGGAGGTGCTGGGTGAATGGGGACTGCCCGAAGACGCGTTGATCGCCGACTCCGTCCGGCTGATCGTCTCGGAGCTCGCGACCAATTCCGTCCAGCACACCTTCGGGCAGTCGCCCACCTTCACCGTCGAGGTGCGGCTGGAGCGCGCGGAGTGGCTCCGCGTCGGGGTGACCGACAGTCATCCGCGCTGGCCGAGGCGGCTCCCGGCCGCCGTACAGCAGGACAACGGCCGGGGGATGGTCATCATCCGCTGGCTCGCGGCCGAGGCGGGCGGGCGGCTCTCCGTCTGTCCCACCGAGGACGGCGGCAAGACGGTGTGGATCGCGCTCCCCTGGACCGTGGATGCCCCGGCGGAGAGCGCCGTCACCGGCTGCTGAACCGCTGCGGGACCCCGGCGAGCGCGGCACCCCCGCGAGCGCCGGGCCCGGGCGGGCGTGTGCCGAGCCCCCGGAACCTCCCTGAAACCTGGGTTAACCCAGCGGAAAAACGGGCGCCTTAGCGTGGCCGCCACGGCTCTTCACCAATGGTTCACCCATGAGTGTGCAAAGCGGCGGTGGTGGGGACGGAAAGCCTTTCCCCGCGTTGGGCAAGACACGCTTGGCTCGGATATGCGCAGGTCAACAAAGTGTTGACGGCCCATAGGGTCGGCTCGGCGCGACGTTGATCATGTCCCGGAAGCTTGGTGAATTCGAGTGCAATTGACACCGCACGAGCAGGAGAGACTGCTCATCCACGTGGCCGCCGACGTCGCGGAGAAGCGAAAGGCGCGCGGGGTCCGCCTCAACCATCCCGAGGCGATCGCCCTCATCACCTCCCACATCCTCGAAGGGGCCCGCGACGGCCGCACGGTGGCCGAGCTGATGGCCTCCGGCCGTACGGTCCTCGGCCGCGAGGAGGTCATGGAGGGGATCCCCGAGATGATCCACGACGTCCAGGTCGAGGCGACCTTCCCGGACGGCACCAAGCTCGTCACCGTCCACGCCCCGATCGTCTGAAGAGGAGCACCCGCATGATCCCCGGCGAAATCCGCTACGGGGACGGCCCGGTGCGCCTCAACGAAGGCCGCCCCGTCACCCGCGTCACCGTGCTCAACGCCGCCGACCGGCCCGTCCAGGTCGGCTCCCACTACCACTTCGCCGAGGCCAACCCGGGCCTCGACTTCGACCGCCGGGCCGCGCACGGCCTGCGGCTCAACATCGCCGCCGGGACCGCCGTCCGCTTCGAGCCGGGCATCCCGGTCTCCGTGGAACTCGTACCGCTGGGCGGGCTGCGCACCGTCCCGGGGCTGCGCGGCGAGACCGGGGGGCCGCTCGATGGCTGAGCTCTCCCGTCCCGTGTACGCCGACCTCTTCGGGCCGACGGCCGGCGACCGGATCCGGCTCGCCGACACCGACCTCTTCGTCGAGATCGAGCGGGACCTCAGCGGCGGACCCGGACGCTCCGGCGACGAGGCCGTGTTCGGCGGCGGCAAGGTCATCCGCGAGTCCATGGGCCAGGCCCGCACCACCCGCGCCGAGGGCGCCCCCGACACCGTGATCACCGGGGTCGTCGTCCTCGACCACTGGGGCATCGTCAAGGCCGACCTCGGCATCCGCGACGGCCGGATCTGCGGCATCGGCAAGGCCGGCAACCCCGACACCATGGACGGGGTTGACCCGGCCCTGGTGATCGGCCCCGAGACCGAGATCATCGCGGGCAACGGGAAGATCGTCACCGCCGGGGCCATCGACGCCCACGTGCACTTCATCTCCCCGACCGTCATCGAGGAGGCCCTCGCCTCCGGCATCACCACCCTCGTCGGCGGCGGCACCGGCCCCGCCGAGGGCACCAAGGCCACCACCGTCACGCCCGGACCCTGGCACCTGGCCCGGATGTTCGCCGCGCTGGAGGCCTACCCCGTCAACATCGGGCTGCTCGGCAAGGGCAACACCATGTCCCGCGAGGCCATGCACTCCCAGCTGCGCGGCGGCGCACTCGGATTCAAGATCCACGAGGACTGGGGCGCGACCCCCGCCGTCATCGATGCCTGCCTGAGCGTGTGCGAGGAGACCGGAGCCCAGGTCGCCATCCACACCGACACGCTCAACGAGGCCGGCTTCGTCTCCGACACCCTCGCCGCCATCGCCGGCCGGACCATCCACTCGTACCACACCGAGGGGGCGGGCGGCGGGCACGCGCCCGACATCATCACCGTGGTCTCGGAGCCCAACATACTGCCCAGCTCCACCAACCCGACCCGGCCGCACACCGTCAACACCGTCGAGGAACACCTCGACATGCTGATGGTCTGCCACCACCTCAACCCGGCCGTCCCCGAGGACCTTGCCTTCGCCGAGTCCCGGATCCGGCCCTCGACCATCGCCGCCGAGGACGTCCTGCACGACCTCGGCGCCATCTCCATCATCTCCTCCGACTCCCAGGCCATGGGCCGGGTCGGCGAGGTCGTGCTGCGCACCTGGCAGACCGCCCACGTGATGAAGAAGCGGCGCGGCTTCCTGCCCGGGGACGGCCCCGCCGACAACCAGCGGGCCCGCCGCTACGTCGCCAAGTACACGATCAACCCCGCCGTGGCCCAGGGACTCGCCCGCGAGATCGGCTCCGTCGAGACCGGCAAACTCGCCGACCTGGTGCTGTGGAACCCCGCCTTCTTCGGGGTCAAGCCCGAGCTGGTGATCAAGGGCGGCCAGATCGCCTACGCGCAGATGGGCGACGCCAACGCCTCCATCCCGACCCCGCAGCCCGTACTGCCGCGGCCGATGTTCGGCAGTCACGGCCGGGCGCCCGGTCTGAACTCCGTCAACTTCACGGCGCAGGCCGCGCTCGACGACGCACTGCCCGAACGGCTCGGGCTGGGCAAGGAGTTCGTGGCCATCGAGAGCACCCGCAAGGTGACCAAGGCCGACATGCGCAACAACGACGCCATGCCCCGGGTCGAGGTCGACGCCGACACCTTCACCGTCAGCATCGACGGCGAGGTCGTGGAGCCGGCGCCCGCGGCCGAACTGCCCATGGCGCAGAGATACTTCCTCTTCTGATGGCCTCCAGCCTCGCCGCCCTGCTCGTCCTCGCGGACGGCCGCTTCCCCGCCGGAGGGCACGCCCACTCCGGCGGGGCGGAGGCCGCCTGCGCGGCGGGCCGCATCCACGACGCCGCCACCCTGGCCGAGTTCTGCCGCGGCCGCCTGCACACCGCGGGCCTGGTCGCCGCCGGGCTCGCCGCGGCCGCCGCCCTCGGACTCGACCCGGCGGAGCTCGACGCCGCCGCCGACGCCCGCACCCCGTCACCCGCCCTGCGCACCGCCGGGCGCCGGCTCGGCCGGCAGCTGATGCGGGCCGCCCGGGCCACCTGGCCCGCGCCCGAACTCGACGCGCTGGCCGCCGCGTTCCCACGAGGAGCCCACCAGCCCGTGGTGCTCGGCCTCACGGCCCGGGCCGCCGGGCTCGGGCCGCTCGACGCCGCGCACGTGGCCGCGTACGAGAGCGTCGGCGGGCCCGCCACCGCGACCGTACGGCTGCTGGGCCTCGACCCCTTCGAGGCCAGCGGGGTCCTCGCCCGGCTCGCCCCCGAACTCGACGCCGTCGCCGCCGAGGCGGCGGCCGCCGCCCGGCGCGCCCGGACGGAGGGCACGGAGGCGCTGCCCGCCGCCTCCTCGCCCCTGCTGGAGATCGCGGCGGAAATCCATGCCGACTGGCCGGTACGCCTGTTCGCGTCCTGAGCCACCCCCCAAGGAGACCCCCATGCACCTCGACCACGGCGTGACCTTCCCGCACCGCCACACCCACAGCGCCGAGCCCCTCCGGGCCGACGGCACCCGCCGCGCCCTGCGCATCGGCCTCGGCGGCCCCGTCGGCTCCGGCAAGACCGCGACCGTCGCCGCGCTCTGCCGGGCCCTGCGCGCCGAACTGTCCATGGCCGTCGTCACCAACGACATCTACACCCGCGAGGACGCCGAGTTCCTGCTCCGCGAGGCCGTCCTGCCGCCCGAGCGGATCACCGCCGTCGAGACCGGGGCCTGCCCGCACACCGCCATCCGCGACGACATCTCCGCCAACCTGGAGGCCGTCGAGGAACTGGAGGAGGCCTTCCGGGAACACGCCCCGCTCGACCTGATCCTCGTCGAATCCGGCGGGGACAACCTCACCGCCACCTTTTCCCGGGGCCTCGTCGACGCCCAGATCTTCGTCATCGACGTGGCCGGAGGCGACGACATCCCGCGCAAGGGCGGCCCCGGCGTCACCACCGCCGACCTGCTCATCGTCAACAAGACCGACCTCGCCCCGCACGTCGGCTCCGACCTCGGCCGGATGGCCCGCGACGCCGCCGAGAAGCGCGGCGAACTGCCCGTCGCCTTCCAGTCCCTGCGCGGCCCCGAGGGCGTGGCCCCCGTGGCCTCGTGGATCCGCGAGCGGTTCGCCGCCTGGGCCGTACGGTGACCAGCGCGCCCCCCGCCACCCCCGTCCCGGCGGGAGTGCGGGCCACCGCCCGGATCCGCGCCACCGCCGACGGCCGCGGCGGCACCGCCCTGCCCCTCCTCACCGGGGAAGGGCCGCTCGCGCTGCGCCGCACCCGGGGGGAGGGCGCCGAGGCCGGGGTCATGCTGGTCGGCGCGATGAGCGCCCCGCTCGGCGGGGACCACCTCGCCGTCGAGGCGGACGTCGGCGCGGGGGCCCGGCTGGCACTGGCGACGGCGGCGGCCACCCTGGCCCTGCCCGGCCGGGGCGGTGCGCCCGCGCGGTACGACGTACGTCTGACGCTGGAAGGGGACGCGGCCCTGCGGTGGCTGCCGGAGCCGCTGGTCTCCGTACGCGGCAGTGACCTGCGGGTGCGCACCCGGGCCGAGCTCGCCCCCGGGGCCCGGCTGCTGCTGCGCGAGGAGCAGGTGCTGGGCCGCGCGGGGGAGCCGGGTGGCCTGCTGCGCAGCCGGCTCACCGTCACCCGCGCGGGCCGCCCGCTGCTGGACCAGGAACTGGCCTGCGGACCAGGCGCGCCCGCTGGCTGGGACGGCCCGGCGGGTCTGGCGGGGCACCGCTCGCTCGGCCAACTCCTCGTCGTGGACCCGGCCTTCGAGAAGGCCCCGGCCGCCGCCGCGGTGCTGGGGGAGTTCGCCGCGGTCACCCCGCTGGCCGGACCCGCCGTCCTCGTGACCGCGCTGGCCCCGGACGCCCTCCGGTTGCGGGAACTGCTGGACGCGGCCCGCCGGACATACGGCTGGTGACGGGCGTCCGATTTCAGGACCCATCGGACACCGCTGAGCGGTACACGTCTTTCCGGTTATCGGTTGGGCAAAGAACCTTGCGCTCCTCTGTTGTCGGGTATCGGTCAGGCGCAAGGATCCCCCTGCACGCCCGACGACCGAACCCACCGAACCCGGCTGCCCACGGCGGCACATGAGCAGGGGGAACAACCACGTGATACGCAACGCGGCGCTGGGGAGCGCCGCCACACTGATCACCGGAACGCTGGCGGCGAGTCTGCTGCTGGCCCCGTCCGCCTCGGCGGCATCGGCCGACCGTGACAACGGAGCGGCGGAGGCGATCGGCGTTCAGATCGCCGCCGCCCGCGCCGCCCGCACGGGGATCGACTGGAAGGACTGTCCTGCCGACTGGGGCTTCGAGAAGCCGATCCAGTGCGGCTGGGTCAAGGTCCCGCTGGACTACCGCAAGCCGTTCGGCAAGACCATCGAGCTCGCGGTCGACCGCGCGGTCAGCACCGGCACCAAGGAGGAGCGCCAGGGCTCCCTCGTCTACAACCCGGGCGGCCCCGGCGGCTCCGGCATGCGCTTCCCGCGCCGGACCACCACCAAGAGCCCGCTGTGGGTCAACACCGCCAAGGCCTACGACTTCGTGGGCTTCGACCCGCGCGGTGTCGGCCACTCGGCGCCGATCTCCTGCATCGACCCGCAGGAGTTCGTCAAGGCCCCCAAGGCCGACCCGGTCCCCTCCAACGAGGCCGACAAGCGCGCCCAGCGCAAGCTCGCCGCCGAGTACGCGGACGGCTGCAAGGAGCGCAGCGGCGAGATGCTGCCGCACATGACCACGCCGAACACCGCGCGCGACCTGGACGTCATCCGCGCCGCGCTCGGTGACCGGAAGCTGAACTACCTCGGCGTCTCCTACGGCACCTACCTCGGCGGGGTCTACGCGACCCTGTTCCCGACCCACGTGCGCCGCATGATCGTCGACAGCGTGGTCAACCCGGACCAGGACAACATCTGGTACGAGGCCAACCTCGGCCAGGACGTCGCCTTCCAGATGCGCTGGAACGACTGGCAGGACTGGGTCGCCAAGAATGACGCGGTCTTCCACATCGGCGACACCCGCGCCAAGGTCGAGGCCAAGTACCAGGAGCTGCGCGCCAAGGCCAAGGCCAACCCGATCGGCGGGGTCGTCGGCCCGGCCGAGCTGATCGGCTTCTTCCAGGGCGCCCCGTACTACGACTCCTCCTGGGTGCCCGTCGCCCAGACCTGGAGCAAGTACCTCGCCGGTGACGAGCAGGCCCTGGTCGACGCGATCGCCCCGGACATGAGCGACACCGCGGGCAACGCCGCCTCGGAGAACAGCAACGCCGTCTACACCGCGGTCGAGTGCGCCGACGCCAAGTGGCCGACCAGCTGGGCCAAGTGGGACCGGGACAACTCCAAGCTGCACCAGAAGTACCCGTTCCTGACCTGGTCCAACGCGTGGATGAACCTGCCCTGCGCGACCTGGAAGGCCAAGCAGAGCACCCCGATCGAGGTCGGTGCCAAGCGCGGTCTGCCGCCGGTGCTGATCGTCCAGTCCGAGCGCGACGCGGCCACGCCGTACGACGGTGCGGTCTCGCTGCACAAGCGCCTCGCCGGCTCGCGCCTGATCACCGAGCTGAACGCCGGCTCGCACGGTGTGACCAGCCTGGTGAACCCCTGCATCAACCCGCGGGTGGAGACCTACCTGCTGACCGGCAAGGTCGACGCCAAGGACGTGAAGTGCGCACCGCACGCCACCCCGGTGGCGCCGGCTCCGGCCGCCGCGAAGTCGCTCGCCACGGCCCAGGGCGCCGAGCTCGCGCCGCGTGAGGAGCTCCCGGCCATCCGCTAGGACGACCGGTGGTGACACCGCACGGGAGGAGGCTCAGCGCGTTCTGCGCCGGGCCTTCTTCCGTGCTTCCTCCTCCTCGGCCTTGACCTCGGTGGCGTACCGGTCGACGTACTCCTGCCCGGACAGCCCGAGGATCGCGTACATGATCTCGTCGGTGACGGCCCGCAGGACGGCCCGCTCGCCCTCCAGCCCGTCGTACCGGGAGAAGTCCATCGGCTCGCCGAAGCGGATCGTCACCCGGCGGATCTTCGGGATCCTCTGTCCGGGCGGCTGGATCTCGAACGTACCGACCATCGCGCAGGGGATCACCGGAGCCCCGGCGCCCAGCGCCATCGCGGCCACGCCCACCTTCCCCTTGTACAGCCGCCCGTCGTGCGAGCGGGTGCCCTCCGGGTAGATGCCCAGCAGCTCGTCCTTGGCCAGCACGCCCAGCCCCTCCCGGAGCGCGGCCTGACCGGCGTCCTTCCCGGAGCGGTCCACCGGGATCTGCCCGGCGCTGCGGAAGAACGCGGCGGTGAGCCGCCCCTTGACCCCGGGGCCGGTGAAGTACTCGGCCTTCGCGAGGAAGGTGATGCGCCGCTTCAGGATCGCGGGCATCAGGAAGTGGTCGGAGAACGAGAGGTGATTGCCCGCGACGATCGCGGCGCCCTCCGCCGGAATGTTCTCCAGGCCCTCGATCCGGGGCCGGAACAGCAACCGCAACAGCGGACCGAGCAGTACGTGCTTGAGCAAGTGGTAGAACACCAGGCCGCTCCCGTCGATGCCCCGTTGTCACCGACATCCTACGGACAGTCAGCC
This sequence comes from Streptomyces goshikiensis, assembly GCF_014650555.1. Lineage (GTDB taxonomy): Bacteria > Actinomycetota > Actinomycetes > Streptomycetales > Streptomycetaceae > Streptomyces > Streptomyces goshikiensis. The sequence continues at coordinate 789,446 of NZ_BMVE01000002.1, forward strand.
GCGTGTCAGGAGGGGATGGCGATACCGGAGCGACGAGGGGCACGTACCGGCCGCGCGCGGACACGGCCCCGGGCGGCCGGGGCGGGTGCCCGGCAGGGGCGCCGCCCGGCCGGATTCAGACGTTGCCGGACGCGGCCATGCCGATGGTGATCAGCCCCAGGACCACCCAGCCGAACCACAGCCAGCCGTTGCTGCCCAGGGCCACCGAGTACGTGGCCACGGCCACCAGGGCGGCGAAGGTGATGACGGCCATCGCCTTAACGGATCCGGTCATGCCCCATGGTGCAGCGCGAAGGCGCGAATCCGCTACTGGCCACGCGCTTGGAGGGAGGCCAGATATGCGTTGTACGCCTCCAGCTCCTGGTCACCGTCGCGGTCCGCGGCTCGGTCGGAGCGCTTCGCCGTCCGCTGCTCGGAGTGGTACCACTGGTAGACCAGGGCGATCAGCACCAGAACCGAGGGGATCTCGCTGAAGGCCCAGGCGATCCCGCCGCCCCACTGCTGGTCCAGCAGCGGATCGATGCCGAGCGAGGGCGAGGGGTTCGCGTACGTCTTGATCATCGGCTCGCTCGCCATCATCAGCGCGATGCCGAAGAAGGCGTGGAACGGCATGCCCGCGAACAGCTCCAGCATCCGCATCACGTAGCCGGGGCGCTGCGGGCCCGGGTCCACGCCCATGATCGGCCAGAAGAAGATCACACCGACGGCGAGGAAGTGCACCATCATCGCGATGTGCCCGGTCCGGCTCTCCATGAGGAAGTCGAAGAGCGGGGTGAAGTACAGCGCGTAGAGGCTCGCGATGAACATCGGGATCGTGAAGGCCGGGTGGGTGATCACCTTCATGTACCGGCTGTGCAGCAGCATCAGGAGCAGCTCGCGCGGACCCTTGTGGCCGCGGGCGGCCGGCGGCAGCGCGCGCAGCGCCAGCGTCATCGGGGCGCCGAGCAGCAGCAGGATCGGGGTGACCATGCTGATCACCATGTGCTGCACCATGTGCACGCTGAACATGACCATGCCATAGTCGTTCAGCTTGGTGCACATCACCAGGATCACGGTCAGCACGCCGGCGGTGAAGGCGAGGGTCCGGCCCAGCGGCCAGGAGTCCCCGCGCCCGCGCAGCCGCAGCACGCCCCAGCCGTACAGGGCCAGCCCCAGCAGCGAGCCGAACAGGAAGAACGCGTCGAAGGAGAACTCCAGACCCCTCCCGAGAGTGAACGGCGGCAGGTCCATGTTCATGTCCATGCCGTGCCCGCTGTGATCCATCTGTCCACTCCCTTGACCTGTGGTGCCCCACCACAGTAGTGCCGCCCCCGGGCGCTATCGCGGCCGGGGGCGGTGACGGAAGGGGGGAAAGCTCACAGAACGGTCTCGGCCTCGTCGTAGCGCTCCGCCGGGACCGTCTTCAGGGTCTGCACGGCGTCGGCCAGCGGCACCATCACGATGTCGGTGCCGCGCAGCGCGGTCAGCATCCCGAACTCGCCCCGGTGCGCGGCCTCCACCGCGTGCCAGCCGAAGCGGGTGGCGAGCACCCGGTCGTACGCGGTGGGCGTGCCGCCGCGCTGGACGTGGCCCAGGATCACGGGGCGGGCCTCCTTGCCGAGCCGGTCCTCCAGCTCGACGGCGAGCCGGTTGCCGATGCCGGCGAACCGCTCGTGGCCGTACATGTCCGTGCCGCCCGCCTCGACCGCCATCGAGCTGCCCAGGGCGGGCTTGGCGCCCTCGGCGACCACGACGATCGCGAACCGCTTGCCCGCGGAGAAGCGCTCGCCGACGATCTCCGTGAGCCGCTCGATGTCGAAGGGGCGCTCCGGGACGACGATCGCGTGTGCGCCCGCCGCCATGCCCGAGTGCAGGGCGATCCAGCCGGTGTGGCGGCCCATGACCTCGACGACCATCACGCGCTGGTGGGACTCGGCGGTGGTCTTCAGCCGGTCCAGGGCCTCGGTGGCGACCCCGACGGCCGTGTCGAAGCCGAAGGTGACGTCGGTGGAGGCGATGTCGTTGTCGATGGTCTTCGGGACGCCGACGATCGGCAGACCGCCCTGCGAGAGCAGGTTCGCGGCCTTCAGGGTGCCCTCGCCGCCGATCGGGATGATCGCGTCCAGACCCAGGTCGGCGACGTGCCCGCGGGCCCGCTCCACGCCGTCGCGCAGGTGCGCGGGCTGGACGCGGGAGGAGCCCAGGATCGTGCCGCCGCGGGCCAGGATGCCGTTCACGGCGTCCAGGTCGAGCTTGCGGTAGTCGCACTCCAGGAGGCCGCGCCACCCGTCGTGGAAGCCGATGACCTCGTCGCCGTGGTCGACGACGGCACGGTGGACGACGGAACGGATGACGGCATTGAGGCCGGGGCAGTCGCCGCCGGAAGTGAGCACACCAATGCGCATGGCAGGGAAAACCTTTGCAACGTGGGCCGACGACCGGACCACGTCGTCCGGTTGGAACTACCCGTCACCCTACAAGCGGATCCGCACTGGACTGAACCATCCTCCACATGCTGGTCATATCCGTCGTGCGGACGCATGTCGGCCCGGATCCCCCAGGGAATCCGGGCCGAACACCACGTGACGCGGGCGTTACGCGGGCTGCGTGGCCGTCGCGATGCGCTCGGCGCGCAGCGCCTCGTACCAGCGGTCGTCGACCGGCGGCAGCGCGTTCACGTCGAGGGCCAGCTTCAGCAGCAGGTCCGCGATCAGCGGGTTGCGGGCCATGACCGGGCCGTGCATGTACGTGCCGAACACCGTGTCGTTGTACGCGCCCTCGGTGCCGTCGCCGGTGCCGTTGCCGCGGCCCATCACGGTACGGGCGAACGGCCGCGCCGTCGGACCGAGGTGGGTGATGCCCTGGTGGTTCTCGAAGCCCGTCAGCTGGGGCAGGCCGAGCCGCGGGTCGATGTCGGCGAGCACGTCGCCGACGCACCGGTCGCCCTCGCCGCGCACGGTCTCGACGTCCAGCAGGCCGAGGCCCTCCTGACGCTGGCCGACGTCGTTGACGAAGGCCTTGCCGAGGATCTGGTACCCGGCGCAGACGGAGAAGACGATCGCCCCGTTCGAGACGGCCCGCTCCAGACCGCCGTCGCGCAGCAGGCGCTCCGCGGCCAGCCGCTGCGGCCGGTCCTCACCGCCGCCGATCAGGTAGATGTCGCCCGAGGTGGGGATGGGCTGGTCGCTGCGCACGTCCACGCGGTGGACGTCCAGGCCGCGCTGGCGCGCCCGGCGCTCCACCACGAGGGCGTTGCCCTGGTCTCCGTACGTGCTCAGCAGGTCCGGGTAGACCCACACCAGACGCAGGCTGTTGTCGCTCATGCTGTTGTCCTTGAGGGTTCTAGTTGCCGACGCGGCGGCGCACGTCCTGGAAGGCGGTGTAGTTGGCGATCAGCTCGATCTGCCCGGGCGGTGCCAGCTGCACGGCCTCGTCGAGGGTCTCGCACACCCGGAAGTCCAGGCCCGCGACCTCCAGGCGGACGGCCAGGTCCAGCTTGCGGTCACCGATCACGAAGATCGGGTGGCCGGCGAGGCGCGGGTAGTCCACGTCCCACAGCCAGGAGGTGTCCGTGCCGTCGGCGCCGCGCGCGTTCACCGACAGGATCACCGGGGTCGGCGGCGGGTCGATCAGCGAGAACGTCTCGAGCCAGCCCGCCGGGTTCTTCGCGAGCAGCAGCCGCAGGTCACGGCCCTGGAAGTTCACCACGTCGTAGCGTCCGGCGACGGCCTGCACCTGGTACATCCGCTCCAGCGCGACCTGCGGCGGCACCCCGAACACGGCGGCCACGGCGGCCGAGGTCGCGGCGTTCGCCTTGTTGGCGCGGCCGGGCAGCTGGAGGTGGATCGGCCAGGCCGAGCCGTGCGGGTCCAGGACGTGGTCGCCGGAGAGCACCCAGCTGGGGGCGGGGCGGCGGAAACCGCACTCGCCGCAGAACCAGTCGTCGCCCGGACGCTGCATGACGCCACCGCAGGAGGGGCACGACCAGGCGTCGTCCTTCCACTCCTGGCCGGCCGCGACCCACACCACGTTCTGCGAGGAGGAGGCCGACCACACGATCAGCGGGTCGTCGCAGTTCGCGACGATGACCGCCTTGGAGCCCTGGAGCCCCTCGCGCCACTTCTCCGCGAGCATGCGGGTCTCGGCGGCGCGGTCCAGCTGGTCGCGGGAGAGGTTCAGCAGGGCGATCACCTTGGGGGTGACGTCCCGGGCCACGCCCGCCAGGTACTTCTCGTCGACCTCGATGACCCCGTACTTGGCGTCCGAACCGCCCGCCAGCGCCGAGGTGATGCCGGCCGGCATGTTCGCGCCGAGCGCGTTGGACACCACCGGACCGCTGGCCCGCAGGGCCTCCGCGATCAGCCGGGTCGTCGTGGTCTTGCCGTTCGTCGCGGAGACGAGGACGACATCGAGATGCTGCGCCAGCGCTCCGAGAAGATCGGGGTCGAGCCTGAGTGCGACCTTGCCACCGATCACCGATCCGCTTCCGCGTCCCGCGGCCCGCGACACCGCCGCCGCGGCCTTGCCCGCCGTCACGGCCAGCTTGGCCCGCGGCGAAAGCGGCTCTGTGTTGCCTGCCATCGTCCCTTGTCCTCCTTGCGTCGGTCGGCACCAGCCTATCCAGTACCGGCCCGAGCCCTGACCGCGGCGCCCCAGTGCCGCCGCGGATCTCCTCATATATTCGCCCGTCGTACGCTTACCGCCATGCGACAGCGCCCCATTCCCGGTACCACCGGACTCGTCCGCACCATGAGCCTCTTGGGCGATCCGGTGCTCCACTCGGCCTGCGCGGAGGTCACCGAATTCGGCCCGGCCCTCGACCGGCTCATCGAGGACATGTTCGCCACGATGTACGCCGCCGAGGGCGTCGGACTCGCCGCGAACCAGATCGGCGTGGGGCAGCGGGTCTTCGTGTACGACTGCCCCGACGACGATGATGTCCGTCATGTCGGTCACATCGTCAACCCCCGTCTGGTGACGGCCGACGGGGACGAGATCCGCGGTCCCGAGGGCTGCCTCTCGCTGCCCGGCCTGGAGGCGGGCACCGACCGCTTCGACCGCGCGGTCGTCGAAGGGGTCACCTCCGACGGCGCGCCCGTGCGGATCGAGGGCACCGGGTTCTTCGCGCGCTGCCTCCAGCACGAGTGCGACCACCTCGACGGCACGGTGTACGCGGACCGCGTGACGGGGCTGCGGGCACGCCGGCTGCGGCGGGCGATCCGCAAGACGGCGTGGGGCGCGCGGGCCCTCGTACAGCCCTAGTCCGGCGCTCGGTGTGCCGGGGGACTCCCGTCAGAAGCCCGGCCCGTCCACGCGGTTGCCGGCCGTCGCCAGGCGGCCCCAGAGCAGGTCGGTGAGGCCGGTGACCAGCTCCGCGCGCTCGCAGGGGCGCTCGCCGAGCCACCAGTCCCCGGCGGCGTGCATCATCCCGACGATGCCGTGCCCCCAGACGCGGGCGAGGCGTTCGCCGCCGGGGCCGAGGTCCACGCGCTCGCCGATGACCTGCGCCAGCTCCTCGCCGAGCCGGCGCAGCAGCGGGGCCGAGTGCAGCCCGACGTCGAACCCGCGCTCGGCGGTCTGCGAGTCCTCCGCCGGGTGCATCAGGAACCGGTAGACCTGCGGCCGGGCCTCGATGGCGGCGAGGTAGGTGTCGAGGGTGGCCTCCACCCGGCGCCGGCGCTCGGCCGGGGCGTCCAGCGCCGCCCGCAGCGAGTCGAGCAGCGCGTCGGTGTGCCGGACGGCGAGCGCCTGGTAGAGGCCCGCCTTGTCGCCGAAGTGGCGGTAGAGGATCGGCTTGGTGATGCCGGCTTCCGCCGCGATGGCGTTCATGGACGCCTTGGGGCCGTCCCTGAGGACGACCCGGTCGGCGGCTTCGAGCAGTTCCCGCCTGCGCCGGTCGGCCGCTCCCGGGTCGCCGGCCTGATGCGTGGTCTCCATGACGTGTTTGTCTCCCCGCCCTTGCGATGTGCGTGACGCCCACGCAACGTAACACCCCGCACACCCTGGCGATTGAACCGGCGTACTCCGCTCCGGGGCTCCGACCACGCTTGACAGGGCTTACTCGCCGGTAACAGACTGTGGTCACCGTTCGGGTTACCGGCAGTAACAACGCCTTGCGACGACGCGCCGGCGACCCATTGTGAGACAGCTGGAGGGGACATGGCGGAGTTCACCATGGAGCTGAGCGACGACCAGAAGCAGGTGCGGGACTGGATCCACGGCTTCGCCGCCGAGGTCATCCGGCCCGCGGCCGCGGAATGGGACGAGCGCGAAGAGACTCCGTGGCCCGTCATCCAGGAAGCCGCCAAGGTCGGCATCTACTCGCTCGACTTCTACGCGCAGCAGTTCTTCGACCCGACCGGCCTCGGCATCCCGATGGCGATGGAGGAGCTCTTCTGGGGCGACGCGGGCATCGCCCTGTCGATCGTCGGCACCGGACTCGCCGCGATCGGCGTCGTCGCCAACGGCACCGAGGAGCAGATCGGCACCTGGATCCCGCAGATGTACGGGGACCAGAACGACGTGAAGGTCGCTGCGTTCTGCTCCTCCGAGCCCGACGCCGGCTCCGACGTCGGCGCCATGCGCACCCGCGCCGTCTACGACGAGGCCAAGGACGAATGGGTGCTGAACGGCACCAAGACCTGGGCGACCAACGGCGGCATCGCCAACGTCCACATCGTCGTCGCCGTGGTGGACCCGGAGCTGGGCACCAAGGGGCACGCCTCCTTCATCGTGCCGCCGAACACCCCGGGCCTGTCCCAGGGGCAGAAGTTCAAGAAGCACGGCATCCGCGCCTCGCACACCGCCGAGGTGGTGCTGGAGGACTGCCGGATCCCCGGCTCCTGCCTGCTCGGCGGCAAGGAGAAGCTGGACGAGCGCCTCGCGCGGGCCCGCGAGCGGGCCCGGGCCGGCGGCGGCGAGCGGGTGAAGAACGCCGCCATGGCCACCTTCGAGGCCTCCCGCCCGGCCGTCGGCGCGATGGCCGTCGGCACCGCGCGCGCCGCGTACGAGGTCGCCCTCGACTACGCCAAGACCCGGACCCAGTTCGGCCGTCCGATCATCGACAACCAGGGCGTGGCCTTCCAGCTCGCCGACATGCGCACCCAGATCGACGCGGCCCGGCTGCTGGTGTGGCGGGCTTCCTGGATGGCGGTCGCGGGCAAGCCCTTCACCTCGGCGGAGGGCTCGATGTCGAAGCTGTTCGCGAGCGAGGTCGCCAAGAAGGTCACCGCGCAGGCGGTGCAGATCCTCGGCGGCAACGGCTACACCCGCGAGTACCCGGTGGAGCGGATGCACCGCGACAGCGCGATCTACACGATCTTCGAGGGGACCAGCGAGATCCAGCGGCTGGTCATCGCCCGGACGATCTCCGACATGCCGATCCGCTAGCCGCGGGAAAGCAGACGCGCCCCCGGACACCCCTCGGTGTCCGGGGGCGCGCCCGTGCGTCGCCTCAGCCCTTGCCCAGCGGCGTCAGGCAGCTCTGGGTCCAGCCGTCGGCGCTGTACTTGGTGTCCGCCAGCCGGTCGAGCGGGGCGCAACTGTCGCCCACGTCCAGCTGCTTGGTGACCCGGAACCGGGCCCCCGCCGCGCCGCAGTCCACGATCCGCAGGTCCTGCTGCTGCCAGCTGCCCGCGTTGCGCACGCACTGCCCGACCGACAGCTTCGGCGGCTCGTCCTCCCCGAACAGCAGGCCGATCACGATCAGCGTCGGTATCGAGAGGACGAGGAGCAGCGCCGGTACCAGGAAGAGCACGGCCGCCGGGCGCCGCCACAGCGGTTTGCCCGGGTCGAGGGCGGGCCGGAAGCCGCCCGTCTGGGGCGGGAGGGCGCGGAAGGTGCCGCGCGGGCCCAGGTTCGTCAGCAGGGTGACGGGCGTGATGAAGAACGACAGCGGCCCCCACCAGCCCTGCCACAGGGTGTCCGAGGACATCCGGCGGTAGGTGGAGAGCCCGCAGTCGCGGCAGAACGGCCCGGGCATGCTCAGGAACCGCATGATCACGAGGAAGCCCTGGTGGCCGCGTACGGTCGCGTGCGCGGCCGGGTACGCCCCGCAGAGCCGGCAGCCGTACATGCCCTGCGGCGGCGGATAGGCGGGCCCGTACGGGGCCGGGGCCTGCTGGGGCCACGCGGGGCCGTACGGGCCGGCGTGCTGCGGGGGTGCCTGCTGCGGGGGTGCCTGGTACGGGCCGGCCTGCTGCGGCGCCTGGTACGGGCCTTGTTGCGGCGGGCCCTGCTGCGGGGCGTACGGGGAAGGGGGGCCGGCGCCGTACTGCGGTGGCGGAGTGGCCACGGACGTCTCCTCGGGGCTCGCGGGACCACCGGACGGGGTGGACCCCGCCCGTGATCAAGGAAGGTGATCACGGAACCCTAGCCCGAGCCCTCACGGCCGCAGCAGCCGGGCGAGCGCCCGCCCGAAGAGGAACCGGCCCGCCGCCGCGACCAGCGGGTCGAAGGGGCGGCCGAGCCCGCGCAGCCGCAGCTCCTCCCGCCAGTGGACCTCCGTGCCGCCCGCCGCGCGGGGGCGGACTTCGATCTCCGCCCAGCCCCGGACCGCGCGGCCGCGCTTGACCAGCCGGACCAGCCCCACCGAGCCGTCCCCGGAAGCCGCCGAGGGGGGGCGCCAGACCACGACTTCCATCGGATCGTCGAACGTGATCCTTCCCACTCCGGTGCGCGCCGTGAACACCGTTCCGACGTGCGTGGGAGGCGCCGTGTCGATGATCGTCCGGGTGAGCGGAACCTGTGCGCCGTGGCGTTCCCAGTCCGTGAGCCTGCGCCACGCCTCCGCCGGGTCGAGCGGTGAACGGTGAACGATCCGAATAGCGGGCATGAGCGCATGGTAAGCGGGCATACACATCCTGAACTGGACCTCGAATATGGGTTCCGTCCGGGGGCGGCGATCGGTAATACTCACCGCCACCGTGGATCGCGGATTCGACCGGGTGACCACCGGCCCTCCCGCCCCACACTGCGAGGAGGTGCACCATGTGCTCCCACCAGCCCCCCTGCCCGGCCGCCGATGACGCCGATCACGACGCCGCCCGCACCGTGGCCTTCCACCCCGAACAGGGCTGGAGCCTGCTCTGCAACGGCCTGGTGATCTTCGACGACACCGGCGAGCTGCTCCCCGACGGCCGTGCGGTGGACCCCCGCCGCCCGGCCCTGGTCTGAACGAGGAGTCGGCATGCGCCAGCAGCTGATCCGCAAGCCCGTTCCCAAGCCCGCCCCCCGAGACCTGGACCTGCGCACACCGTCGGGCAGACCCCTCCCGTACTGACGGGAGCCCAGGAATTACGTCGTCCACCGGCTGGAGTTCAGCCGGTGGAGGCTGCCGCGCCGCCCCGGAAGGCGGTCTCGTACGCCGCGTCGCCGATGGCCGCGCGGGCCTGCCGTTCGCCCTGGTCGCGCAGGGCGGTCAGGGAGGGCGAGCCGCCCATGTGCGGGCTGCCCACGGTGCGCCACCAGGCGTGCCCGGTGCCCAGCAGGCGTGCCGCCAGTTCACCGTCGCCCAGCGCGGCCACGGCCGCCGCGAGCACGTCCAGGCCGAGCGCGATGCCGAAGCGGTCGCCGAGCAGCCGCTTGCCGGACAGCATCGCCCGCACGTGCCGGGCCGCTTCGTGGTGCTCGCCGAGCCCCAGCGCGGACACGGCCAGGATGTAGTCCGCGTACGCCCGCAGCCAGCGCTCGCCCAGCTCGGCGCACGCCTCGCGCAGGCCCTGCGCCTCCTGCGCGGCCTCCTCGAAGCGCCCGAGGTCGCACAGCGCGTACCCGGTGGCCAGCCGGCAGAGCAGCCAGCCCGGGCCACTGGTCCGGCCGCCGTGGCCGGCCCGCGCCCGGGGGCCCGCCAGCGCGAGCGCCCGGGTGGCGTCGCCCGGCATCATCAGCGCCACCGCGTGCAGATAGGCCGCGCGCAGCTCCCGCTCCGGGTCCGCCAGCCGGTCCGCCTCGTGGGTGCACTCCTCGCCGAGCAGCCGGGCGGCCTCCATGTCCCCCTGGAGCAGCGCGGTCAGGCCGAGCGCCCAGAGCGCCTGGGTGTACGCGGCGCCCGTGCGCGGGGCCGCCACCATCGCGCGCTCCAGGAAGGCCCGGCCCTCGTGGACGTGCCCGCACGAGAACCAGAGGAACCACAGGGCCCCGGCCATCTCCAGCGCCGCCGTCGGATCCGCGCCGAGCAGGTGCTCCAGGGCGGTGCGCAGCTGGGCGTGCTCGGCGGTCATCCTGCGGTACCAGTCCACCTGGGCGGGGCCCAGCCAGCTCCGGTCGGCGGCCTGGGACAGCGCGGCGTACCAGTGGGCGTGCCGGTCGGCGACGGTCCGTACCTCGCCGAGCTCCGTCAGCCAGTCGTGGCCGAACTCGCGGATGGTGTCGAGCATCGCGTACCGGGCTCCCGCGCCCCGCTCCTCGCTGCGCCGGACCACCGACTTCGCGACGAGGCCCGCCAGCACCCGCTCCACCCGGGACGCGGGCAGCGGCCCGCCGGAGCACACCGCGCGCGCGGCGGCCACGTCGAAGTCCCCGGCGAACACCGACAGCCGGGCCCACAGCAGCCGTTCCAGCGGTTCGCACAGCTCGTGGCTCCAGCCGACGGCCGTCCGCATCGTCTGGTGCCGGGGCAGCAGCGGGGTGCGCAGGTCGGTGAGCACGTCGAAGCGGGCGCCGAGCCGCTGGGCGGTCTGTTCCAGGGTCCACAGCCGCAGCCGGGCCCCCGCCAGCTCCAGGGCGAGCGGGATGCCGTCCAGCCGGCGGCACACGTCGGTGGCGACGGCGGCGCGCCCGGGGTCGCCGAAGACGTCCGCGAGCCGCGGGGTGGCGGCGACGGCCCGCTCGCGGAAGAGGGCGAGGGCATCGCTGTCGGGGCCGTCGCAGGGCAGTGGCCGGACCTCGACCACCTGCTCGCGGGGGGAGTCGAGCGGCTCCCGCGAGGTGATCAGCACGGTCAGCCCGGGCGCGGACTGCAGGAGTTCGCCGACCAGGTGGCGGCAGGCGGAGATCAGGTGCTCACAGGTGTCGAGGACGAGGAGGAGCTCCTTGTCGGCCATCCACGCGCACAGTTCCTCGTCCAGGGACCGCGCGGAGTGGTCGGCGAGACCCACGGCGTGGGCGACGGTCGCCACGAGCAGGCCGGGGTCGCGCAGCGGCGAGAGCTCCACCCACCAGACGCCGTCCCGCCGGGCCTGGCGGCCTGAGGTGACGGCGCGCAGGGCGAGCCGTGTCTTGCCGACACCGCCCACGCCGGTCAGGGTGATCAGTCTTCGGTCGCGCAACAGATCGTCGAGGTGGGCGAGTTCGCCTTCCCGGCCCACGAAGCTCGCCGATTCCGGCGGCAGGTTCCCCAGCACGGAGTCAGAGTCTGGCCGAGGATCGCCCGCCGTGGAATCCGACTGATTGTTGTTGACCGAGTACGCACCGAACACGGTTGTATTGTGCGTGATCTTCTTTACCGGCAGGGCCGTTCCGGCCATTACCTCGTCAGGTCTTCCGGACAGCCCGCCCGGCACGGCTATCCGCCGAGGGTGATCCGCCGCTCCGCGGAGAACGCCCCCCAGTTGCCGTCGGGCAGGCGGGCCCGCACTTTCACGGCCCAGACGGTGCCGGCCGGCTCGGTCACGGTGAGCCGGTGTTCCACCCGCCCGCCCGGGGGCGGAACGGCCGCGCCGGCACCGAATTGGATGACGGTGGTGGGCCGTTCGTTGACGTAGAGCTGGTACTCGGCCGTCGGGCGGCCGGTGTCCGGGGCGGTCCAGGACAGGGTGACCTCGCCGGGGGCAGCGGCCGCGGCGAACTCGGCGGGCGCGGTGCCCGGTCCGTCTCCGTCGGCGGGCGGGGTCGTCACGTCCACGGCGGGGCCGTCGGGGGAGGAGTTGTCGGCGCCGTCCCGGGCCCGGACGGTGAAGGTGTACACGGTGTCCGGCCGGAGTCCGGTGACGGTGGTGGCGCTCTCGCCGGGGCCGGCGGTGTGGATCCGGACACCGCCCTGGTAGACGTCATAAGCGGTCACGCCCGTGTCATCGGTGGCGGCGCCCCAGGTCAGACGGGCGGCACGGGGCCCCTCCGGGCGGCCGGTGGTGGCCGTCGGCGCGGTGGGGGCCTGCCGGTCGTCGGCCTTGGCGGCCGGGGTGGTGACCTCGGCCGCCGCGCTGGGCCCGGAGAGGTTTCCGGCGGCGTCCTTGGCCCGGACGGTGAAGGAGTACGCCGTCCGCGGGGTGAGGTCCGTGACGTCCACCATCGTCTTCTCCGCGGGGAGTTCGCGCACGAGCCGGTCCGCCTGGAACACCTGGTAGCCGGTCACGCCGTCGGCCGCGGCGGCGGCGCGCCACATGACGTGTACGGAGCCGGCGCTGCCGGCCTGGGCGGTGAGGCCGGCGGGGGGCGGCGGGGCCTGGGTGTCGGCGGGGGTGCAGGCGGCCAGGGGAATCAGGGAGATCAGGGAGATCAGGGAGATCAGGGCGGTCGCGGCCAGGGCGGTGCGTCGCACGGGGAGCCTTCCTCGGCTTCCTGGTAAAGGTCTAGACATTTATGGCACGGGCGGCGGCGGCCGGGCAAGACCCCTGCGGCCGCGCGATCCGCTGGAGCGAGACCGTCAAGAACCGAACGGCCGTCACGGACGGTCAACACCCGTTCGGCGGACACGACTTTCGCCCGAAAGCGCCCCTTCCTGCGCCACCATGGCGCCGCGTAAGGAGGTTTTCGATGGTGATTTCCCTCTCCGTGATCGTCCTGCTCTTCGTTCTCGCGTGGATCTTCCTGCGCGGCGGCGGCCTGAAGTTCTCGCACGCCCTCGTCTGCGTCCTGCTCGGCTTCTACCTCGCGAACAGCAGCATGGCCGCGAGCATCCACGACGGCGTCGCGGCCACCGCGACCGCGCTCTCCAGCCTCAGGCCCTAGCCGCCCCGCTTGATCGACTGTTGCGCCTTCGTGAATCATCCGGCTCCTCCATGGACTCCTCGGACCGTGCGACTTAGCGTCTGGCGGCGGCGCGATGTCAGACCCGATGTCAACAACACCGAAGAGATGGGAGGAAGTCCGGATGTTCCGAAGAACGCTGAACTGCGCTGTGGTCCCGGCCCTCGTCGCCTTCACGGCGATGTACGGGATCAGTCCCGCCCAGGCCGAGGAGATACCCAAGGCCCCCGGGCACCGCCTGGTCAGCCACTACGACGGCAGTCCCGCGACCGCCGTCCCGCTGCCCGGCGAACAGCCGCCGCAGCACCCGTACCTCGCGCCCAACGGCCGCAGCGGCATGCACTCGGACGCGGCCGGCAGCGCCACCTCCCCCTGGTCCGGACCGCTGGGCCGCAACCCGCAGGTCACCAGTGAGAAGATCGCCGCGCTCGGCGGCGAATGCGCCACCGCCACCTTCGACTCGGGCGGCCGCCTGGTCACGGTGTGCGGCACCTTCTCCGGCTTCAAGGTCAAGCTCCTCGACCCCCGTACCCTCGCCACGCTCGCGGAACACCAGCTCCCGCAGCGCTCTTCGACGGTCGAGGCGATCACCTCGCTCGACTTCGCGAAGATCTTCAAGGACACCTCCGGCGGGGCCTACTTCTACCTGGACAACCAGGACCGCGCCGTACTGGCCGACTCCCGCCAGCACGTCCTGCGCCTCTCCCACTCCCAGGACCCGGACGGGAGCTGGAAGTTCACGGTCGACGACGACTGGGACCTCACCGGCCAGGTCCCGCACGACTGCGTCAGCTGGACCAACCTGTGGCCCAGCGGCACCTGCGACCCCGTCACCTCCGTGATGCCCGACTGGGACGGCCTGATCTGGTGGGTCACCCGCCAGGGCCGCGTCGGGACCGTGGACCCGCGGACCGCCCGGATCCGCTCCGTCCGGCTCGCCGGGGAAGAGATCCAGAACTCCTTCTCGGTCGCCGAGGACGGCGTCTCCATCGTCACCGACCACGCCCTCTACAGCTTCCGCGCCTCCGCCGACGGCACCCCCGAGGCCCAGTGGCGCCAGACGTACGACCGCGGCACGGGAACCAAACCCGGCTCCGTGAACCAGGGTTCGGGCACCACCCCGGACCTCTTCGGCGACGGCTACGTCGCCATCACCGACAACGCCGACGACCGGATGAACGTCCTGGTCTACAAGCGGGGCGCGGACGTCCCCGCCGGCGAGCGGCTCGTCTGCAAGGTCCCGGTCTTCGGATCCGGCGCCTCCACCACCGACAACTCCCTGATCACCTGGGGCAACAGCATCGTCGTCGAGAACAACTACGGCTACGAGAACCCCACCACGCTGGTCCTCGGCAAGTCGGTCGTCGGCGGCGTCAGCCGCATCGACGTCCGCGCCGACGGCAGCGGCTGCGACACGGTGTGGCAGAGCGGGATCCGCTCACCCTCCACCGTGCCGAAGCTCTCCACCGCGAACGGGCTGCTCTACTTCTACGAGAAGGAGCCCAACGCCTGGGGCATCGACGCCTGGTACCTCACCGCGGTGGACTTCCGCACCGGCGAGCGCCGCTGGCGCCGCCTCACCGGCACGGGCCCCCTCTACGACAACAACTGGGCCCCCATCACCCTGGGCCCCGACGGCACCGCCTACGTCGGCGTCTTCAACGGCATCGTCGCCGTCCGCGACACCGGCTGACCCCCACCGGACCGGCCGGCGCCCCACCACCGGCCGGTCCTGACCTGGCAGGTCGACTTTGCGATATCCCTGTGCGCGATCCACCCCATGAGGTACGAATAGCGTTCATCTACTGCTGAGCGGGCAGCGGTAGCGCCGGTGGGCGACCGGCTGGGGAGGGAGCCGCCATGTGGCGTTCCGATGAGCACGAGCCGTTGCTGTGCCGGGAGGTCCTCCTCGGAATCGACGCGGTCCCACCATCCCGGAGGGACAGGATCCAACGCCATCTGGCGAGTGCCCTGGAAGCCCGAGGCGGGCTGCTGCACGCCAACAACGCCTTCAACGTCCTGTACTTCGACTACGACCCGGCCGCGCGCCGCTATCGAGCCGAACCCGATCCGGACGCCTTCGTCGAAGTGGCGATCGGGGGCAGCCTGCCCGTCCTTCCCTCGGGCGCGTTCGTCCGCCTCACCCGTGGTGCACGGGAGGTGTGGGGCGAGGTGGCTGCCGTCTTCGGAAGCCGGGCCGCCGTGGAGCCGGACGGATGGACCGCCGCTTCACTGTCCGGAGCGCCGGCCGGGGACCTCCTCGACGAACAGCGTGTCGTCATCGACACCCAGGTGTTCGGCCCGTTGAGCGTGGACGAGGCGGTGGAACAGGGGCGGTGGTTGCGCCCCGGAGGCGGATTCGAAGGGGGGCACCTGGTCGGCGGGGTTCCCGCCCTGTCGGGCGAGGTGTCGGCCCGGGACCAGATCGGTGCCTTCGCCCAGTTCCTCGCCGGCTCCGGCCGACCGCTGCTGGATCTGGGACCGCTCCCGCGGTGGCTGGAGCAGGACGCCGACGCCGCGGTGGTGGAGCGGGCCGTCCGGGCGGCCGTGACGTGCGTCGCCGACATCATGCGCTCGGCCGGATCGATCCGAGGCTGGGGCCTGTACGGCCGTTCGGCCCGGGGCGCGAAGACATTCGCCGCCACTGACCAGGCGGAAGAGGTGCGCGCCGCCGTGGTCCGACCGGCGCCGGGCGGCGGGGCTCGGTATTCCGCGCTGTGGCCCCTGCTCCACACCCTCACCACGCGAGGCCGGGACGGCCTCGACGCCCTGGCCGGTGTCGCCGGTGCTGCAGCGGTGGTCGATGCCAACCTCGTACTCGCGGACATCGTGTCGGACGGCCGGCAAGGGGACGGCATCGACCTGCGCGTCGACGACCAGTGGCAACAAGGCGGGATCTGGCGGGCGCAGTCCGTCCCGACGACCTCGTTGCTGGACGGACTGGACCCTCTTGTTCCGGCGGGGATCGGATTCGCGGAGGTCGCGGGCGCTGAAGCGGCGAAGGGCGTGAACGCGGACGACGGCGTACGAAGCGATGCCGGTCGGGTCCATGTGGAGCACATCGATGACGAATTGGTCGTGCTGACGGTCGCCTTGAGCAAGGCCGACCTCTCGGCGGGCCGACTTGAGCTGACCGGACCGGTCAAAAAGCTTCTTCCCACCGGGTCGTTGGTGCTGCGTCTTCATCACGACGGCGACGACCTCGAAGCCGGGGCGGGGGTCCAGCCCGTGCATCCGGGTTGGTCCGGTGTCGCGGGGGTCAGCTGGCCACCCAGCATGTATCCGGGGATCCGCCTCACCGTCGCGGCTGCCCGGGCCGGGCGCAGGCTGGTCGCCACGAGCATCCGGTACCCCGACCCGGTGATCGTCGACGGTTTCGGTCCGGTCCGGTGGGAGTGTGACTGGGAGCTCTTCGCCGAGGGGACGACCCTGGCTGACGCCTTCCAGCTGAGCCCCGCTGAGCAGGGACGATGGCAACCGTCCGTGGCCCGGAGCGCCTGGCGCCCCGCGGTTGCGTCCCTTGAGCACCTGATCGTCGAGTCCCTGAAGCGGGACGGTGACGACGGGCCGGCGGGAAGCCGGGCGCTCGACGGCCGCCGCCTCACCGCCGCGTTGTTCGGGCCCGACACCCGGTCCCCGGCCCTGCTGTGGACGGTCATCCACACCTGCGAGGACATGGCGGTGCTCGGCATGCTGACGCGGGCCGCCGCGCCACGGGGCGGTCCGGACGTCTTCACCTGGTGGCCGGACACGCCCGAGGCACAGGACGCACGCGAGGCCGGCATCTGGGGTGACGGCGATACACCCGGAGACCCGATGAGCCGGCACTGGGTCCGGCCGCGGGAGCGGCGCCTGCCGTCCGGCCAGCAGGCCTCACCTCAGTCCAAGTCGGACTATGCGCGCTGGCGCATGGAAGTGGAAGGACTCGACGCGGATACGGAACTGCCCGCCGGCACGACTTTCGTACACGGCCACTTGCGAGGAAACGGCAAGGACAAGCCGTGGCACCGGCATGTTCCGCAGCACCAGGAAAGGCGATCCAGGAACGGATGACAAAGGCCAAGATGACGGCGAAGACGCGCAGCAAGGATGTGGAAGCCCCGGTGGCGCCCAGGGACGAGGTGGCGGACGGGCTCGTTCTGCTCGGGGATCCTCTTGGTGACGTGCTTGCCGTGCTGGACCACAGCGAGTTGAACGACCTGCTCAACCGTGTCGGCAAGACACAGCGGACCCGGCTGCTCCAGCGGCTGCGCGTACCCGCCATGGGGAAACTGACGCCGACGATCTGCGGACACGCGCTGTCACAGCTGAGGGCGCAGCGCCCCTCCGGCCAGAGGCTCTTCGACGCCCAGATACTGGGCCGCCCCCTCTACGAGGGGCTTTCCCAGGCCAGGGCCGAATGGGTGGCGGGCACGGGGAGCGGAGTACTGGAAGAGAGTCTGGAGCAGGCCCCGCGGGCGGAACTCCTGCTGACCGCATTCGCCTTCTGGAACAGAGATCCGGGGCAGGCGCGCGTCCTCGCGTGGGCGTTGCGGAACAGGGCGCTGCCGTCCTGGCCCGCCGGTCAGGTGACGGCGATCGCGGACGCTTGCGACCGCCTGGCCTCCGAGTGGGCGGAACATCGTGGCGCGCCCGCGCCCGCGCCCGTGCTGCCGGCCGCGCCCGCCGAGGAGGGCATCGACCCGGTCACCGGCGGTCAGGACTTCCCACTCGATGACGCCGAGGGGTGCGAACAGGTCGCGGTCGGTCTTGAGCGGCTGTTCGAAGAGGCCGAGACGTCCGTGCGACGGGCGGCCGACCTGCTCCATGAAGGCAGGGTCCCGGCGGCTGACGCCTGGGATCCGGCGGTAGCTCTGTCGCATCACCTCACCGCTCTGCAAGTGGGACTCGCCTCGGCCGGAGCCTTGCCTCCGGGGATCGTGCCCGCGCGCAGGCAGGAGGTGACGGCCCTGTTGCGGGCGCGGGCCCGCCGGCTCGACAGCCGTGGACAGCTCGTTCCGGCGCTGGAGAGGGCGGCCGCGGCCGTATCGGCTCAGCCGCACACCGCGATCGTGGAGCTGCGAGCCCAGGCCGTACGTCTGTGCCGGCCGGAATCCTGGGATGACGAGGACATCGGCCTCGCCGAACTCGTCGCCGACGTGGTCGCGCTGGGCGACGCCGTGGAGCAGGACGACGAGGCAGGGATCGAGCAGCTCGACGCGAGGCTGCGGACGGCGTTGCCCGAGGCCGTCCGACCGGTGGTGCTCCTGATCCTGCGCGGGAAGGCGGCCTTCCCCGCAGCGCGGAACGTGACCGCCGAGCCGGTCGCGGGGACATCGGGCGACCCCGTGGTGGCCGAGGGCGAGGCCGTGGCCGAGGAAGAGCCGGCGGTTGAACCGCACGTGGCCACGGCGGAGACGGTCACGCGGGTGGACGAGTCGGGTGACCGGGAGCAGACCCTCGTCGTGGTGACGCCACCGCTTGTCGTCGAGACGCCGCTCGCGGCCGTCGAACACGCTCCGCCGGGAGACGACGCCGGCAGTCGTGGGGGAGACGGTCAGGCGCAGAGCGGGCAGGAGGGAGACGGCCGAGGGGCCGCGGAAGACCACACATCCCGCCAGGACGCGGGCGGGCCCGACGAAACCCGCCCTGTGCCCGAGCCCTCTCAAGCGGGCCGGACGGCCCCTTCGCCGTCGGTCGACGGACAGCCGGATCCGGCGGACGAGATGATCGCCGATGTCCTGCGGCACGGGGAATCCGCCCTCGCGTACCACGCCGCGCTCGCCGCGGACCGCGTCGAGCTCGCCGCCAGCCTCAAACTGTTCGTGCTGGCGGAGTCGATGCGCACCACCACCGGAGCCTGCGCGGAGTCTCTGCGCGGAGGTCTCGCCGACGTGGGCGGGGATCCGGTGCAGGGGCTGCCCGATCGGCTCCTGCGCGCTGCGGCTCTCTTCCGAGCGTGCCTGGTGTCGGCGGACCCGGCGGCCGGCGAACTGCTCCGCCCCCTCGCCGAATCCCTGTACGAGCTGCCGGGGCTCCGGGCCACGCTCACCGTCGCCGCCGAGGCGTGTGCCCGCGGGCAGCTGAGTGCGTACGAGCTCAGTCCCGCGGCCTCCACCGGCGACGGGAGTGCGGACACCGACGTCGACGTCAGTTCCGTCTGCGCCCTCGCGAAGGAGAGCCTCGTCGAGCCGCGGAGCCTGCACTTCCCCCGGGCCAACGAGATCGTCCGTGAATGGTGGAGCGAAATCGGACCCGTGGGAAGCGTCCTGCACGCCGTGGCGCGCGACGACAGGGCCCGGCTGGACTTCGTCCGGGCGGAGCTGCTGGCTCTGCGCAAGCCGGAAGCCCTGGATCAGCGGCTGACCGCCACCGACAACCAGAAACGGCACAAGAAGGCCCGCCTGCAGGGTGCGGCCAGGCGCAGGATCCTCCAGTACGCCCACGAGTCCCTCGACCTCGTGCACGACTGGCTCACATCCGTACAGAACCTCGCGTCGTTCCGGCCGCCGGCCGTGTTCTCCCATCTGGCGGAGCGGATCGAACAGTGCGGGCCGGAGATGGAGGCGGAGCTCACGGAGCTGTGCTCGGCGGCCCAGCCGCTCGTGGCCGCCACCGCCTCCCGGAGTCTGACCGCGATGCGGGCGGGCGTGGCACTCCTCGGTACGGGCCGGCTCTCGGGAGTGGAACCCGCGCCCGTCTCCGCGCTCAACGCCGATCTACTGCGCTGCACCAGCCTGGAGTTCGACCCGGAGCTGCTCCCGGCCCGGCCCGTCACCCTCGACGACGTACGCCGGGCCCGGGAGACCGACTGGGAGACGGCTGCCCGCGAGCACGCCGCAGCCGAGAACTACGCCACCGCGCGGACGGCGCTGGAGATGTTCGAGCTGAACGGTGGCCGCAGCGAGGTGGTCAGCCAGCTGAGTGAGGAACACCACCGCCTGCGGGCGGTCAGCCGTCAGGAGGTATCCGCCCTCCACCGGGAGGTCCGGCTCAGGGTGGAGACCGCAGCCAGGCTCGGACAGCTACCGGAACCGGGTCGCTCCCTGGTCACCGCGCAGCTGGAGGCCATCGGTGGCGAGTTCGGCGGGGACAACCTGGGAACCATCCGCCGTGAGTGCGGCGAGATCATCCACCAGCTGGCCGTCCTGTCCGAGCAGGCGAAGAACACGTTCCGGGCCGCAGCGGCACAGCAGCTGAACGAATCGAACGCATCGGCGTCGCTGGCCGATGAGATCCGGGCGCTGATCGGTCGCGGTGATCTCGCCACGGCCGAGGAGTTCCTCATCGCCGCGCGTGCGGGTGGCGAGCCGCCCACGGTCGATCCCGTGACGGATTTCGAAGCCTTCTTCCCGGGGGTCTGCGAGGCTCTGAGCGCGGGGGTGACTCCCGAGCTGATCAAGAGCGCTGCGAACGGGGCGCACCACCACGGCCTGGACTTCTCCGGCCTGACCCCCGCCCAGTGTTCTCAGGCGGCGGAGGCCCTCACCTCGCTGAGCCAGCTGTACAACCAGTGGAACGCGCTGCGCTCCAGGACCCGCCACCTGCGGCTGGCCCTGCGGCTGGCCGGGATCGAGTACGACCAGGAACACGAGGCCGGTCTGACGAACCCCCCGAACCGACGCTGGTTCGACATCACCGACGTCAAGCTGGTCGGGCCGGCCCGGCTTCCGCAGTTCGGGTCCGGAGCCAATGGGCGTCTGCGCGTCATGACCACGAGGGCCGTGCCCAATGCCAGGACCCTGCTCGGCTGGATCGAACAGGACGTCAGCCAGCTGCCCGTGCTCGTGGTCATCGCGGGAGCGCTGAGTGCCGCGCAACGGCGAGCCCTGGCGGCGGAGTGCGTGTCACGGCGCGACAAGCCGATCATGATCCTGGACGCCTGCGCCCTGGCGTTCCTCGCAGCCCGGGGAACCGGCCTGTTCGCCACGACGGAACGCATCCTGGCGCCCTTCAGCGCCGTCACTCCGTACTTCCCCGAGGCCAGTGACACGCTGCCCGCGGAAATGTTCTACGGCCGCACCGAAGAGCTCTCCGCCGTGCTCGACCCCCAGGGGTCGAGCATCCTCTACGGCGGTCGGCGCCTCGGGAAGTCCGCGCTCCTCAAGGCGGCCGCGGCCCGCTACCGGAGCACCAAGCACCATGAGAGCCTCTACATCCCGCTGCCCTCCGGCATGGGCCTGACGCCGTATGTGCTGTGGGACCTGCTCGCGAGCAGTCTGGAACAGTCGGGCATCGCCCAGAGGCGCAAGCACCGGGCCAACACGATGCGTCAGGTGGAG
Source organism: Streptomyces goshikiensis (assembly GCF_014650555.1). Taxonomy (GTDB): domain Bacteria; phylum Actinomycetota; class Actinomycetes; order Streptomycetales; family Streptomycetaceae; genus Streptomyces; species Streptomyces goshikiensis. The sequence goes on from NZ_BMVE01000002.1 coordinate 810,592, forward strand.
GAGGACATCAACGGCTGGCTCAGCCGTGACAAGGCGCGCAAGCTGCTGATCCTCTTCGACGAGTGCGACGAGTTCTTCGACGGGGACGCCCGGGAAGGGTTCGTCCACACCACCGCCCTGCGGAATCTGATGAGTTCGAGCGGGAGGCGCTTCAAGCCCGTCTTCGCGGGACTGCACCAGGTGCAGCGTTTCGCCGCCCTGCCCAATCAGCCGCTGGCCGGTGCCCATTTCGGTGAGCCGCTGGTGATCGGCCCTCTGAGCCCGGGCGCCGCCTACCGGCTGTTGCACGACCCCATGCGGGCCCTGGGCATCAGCTTCCAGAGCGACATGCTGATCCACCGGGCACTGGCCTACGCCAACTACCACCCGAAGATCATTCAGCACATCGGCCTCGCGCTCGTCAACGAGACCCACAACTGCCGTACTCCGGACAGTGAGCCGCCGTGGACCATTGATGAGGACATGCTCGAAAGGGTCATCGGGTCGGCTGCTCTCGCGAAGAGCATCCGGGACACGGTGCGGCTGACCCTGCACCTTGACCCCCGGTACAAGCTGATCGCCCTCGTTCTGGCCCTCTACGCCTATCGGCACGGAGTGGACCAGCCGGTCGCGGGCCGGGAGCTCAGGGCCGAGTGCGGCGAATGGTGGCCCAACGCGCTGTCCGCCACCACTCCGGACGAGTACCGAGCCCTCCTGGAGGAAATGGTCGGCCTGGGCGTCCTGGCGGCCGACGACACGGGATGGAGGCTGCGCTCCTCCAACGTCCTGCGCCTGCTGGGGACACCTGCCGGGATCGAGGAGGAGCTCTCTTCGCAGGAGAACGACGCGGTCACGGCCCTGTCGGCGACACATGCCCGGCGGCCGCTGCCCGGCCATCGCATCAGTCCGCTGACGGAAGCGCAGATCGCCGACCTCACCGCCCGGCGCAACGGTCTGAGGATCGTGATCGGAACCTCTGCCGCGGGGCTCGACGACGTGTTCGCCGCCCTTACGAGCCAGCGGGAGCGGGTCCCCGGGCGAGTCGCTCCCCTCATCACCCCGACGAAGCCCAGCGATTACAAGAAGCAGCTCACAGCCGGGACCCCGGGGCGCAGCCATCGCGTGATCGTGAGCGACATGAGGAAGTTCGGGTCGCTCAGGCTGGCTCTGGAACAGGCGATCACGCTGCAGCCGCCGGAAGGCGTCAGCCGCTGCGTCGTCGCTCTCGTCGATCCCTCCAACGTGGACCACCTCCGCGAGCTCACCGAGGCCGACGAGGAGAACATGGTCTTCCTGAGGCTGGCCACGGCGGACGGATTGCGCAGCTGGACCTCGGAGGAGGACCCGATGGCGCCGTTCTCCGACCCCGCCCAGCGAGTGGCGCTGCTGCAGGCCACCGGGGGATGGCCGATGCTCCTGAACCACGTCCTCGGTCTCGCCCTTCGCGGCCACTCTCCGCAGAAGGCGCTCGTCCGGCTCGCCGAGGATCTTCGGGACGCCGAAGGGGCCCGACTGCTGAAGGACTCGGGGCTGTCCGGCGCTGCGCCCCTGCACGCACTGGTGCAGCAGCTCGCCGACTTCGACGAGCCGCTGCCCTGGGAGGACCTCGTCGAACTGCTGCAACCCGAGCATCCGGACATCAAGCTCCTGCTGAGTGCTCTGCGGCGCATGAACGTGGTCGTGGACGTCGGCCGGAAGGGGCTCGCGATGGAGCCGGTGCTGGCCTCGGCGTGGAAGGCGCACATCCGACGCTGACCCGAAGGCACCCGACGGGCAACTGCCCTACGGGTGCCTTCGCTCCACCCCGGCATCGGTGGCGCCGACCGGCGCTGCCGCAGGGGCGGCGCGGGGGGTTGGGGTCGTGCCTTGTGGTTCGTGGGCGGGGTCGGTGTTGGCGAGGTAGAGGAGCGAGGAGGCCACGGCGGCGATCACGAGCAGGGCTCCGAGGACGGCGAGGGCGCGCCGGCGCAGCCGGCGCTCGCGCGTGGGGTCATCGCCGCGGCCGGGTGACTCCCGGAGGGCGGCGGCCTGATGGGCGAGGGCGGGCCAGGCGTCGATCAGGGCCTCGTGCGCCAGCTCCACCGTCGGGCCGCGCTCCGGATCGCCGCCGAGGGCCAGGATCCGCCGCTCGGCGAGCGCCCGGGCGATCCGCCACCGGGTCTCCCCGGCCTCGGCCCTGGTCAAGGTGGTGCGCAGCGGTGCCCCGCCTCCCGGCGGCAGCCGGACGAGACCGGAGAGCAGGCGCAGCGCCTCCTCCCGGTCGGCGGGGCCCGCGCACGCGCGCCACGCCGCCTCCGCGTGGCGGCCGAGCGCGCCGCTGACGCCGCCGAGTTCCTCGTACGAGGTGAACCGGAGCCGCCCGGCGGCCCGTTCCTCCCAGAGCCGCTCCAGTACGAAGCCCAGCCGCGGCAGCGTGCCCGGTTCGGCCCCGGCGTCGTCCAGTACGCGGGGGACGAGACCGGGGTCGTAGGACACGGCGGGGGTGCGGTCGAGGGGGCGGAGGAGCACCTCGGACAGCTGTGCGCGGGTCATCGGGAGCAGCGGCCGCACGGTGGCCCGGCCCAGTGCCGGGCCGAGCAGCGGATGGGAGGGCGCCGCCTCCAGGAAGTCGGCGCGGAGCGTGAGCAGTGTCCGCAGGGCCTCGGGGTGCGGGTCGGGGAAGAGCAGCCCCGCAGCCTCCGGCCGGGCCGGCAGCTGCTCCGCCTGGTCGAGTACGAGGAGGTAGCGTCCGGCGGGGTCGCCGAGTGCGCGGCGGGCTGCGCCGACCAGGCCGTGCCGGGTCAGTTCCTCCTCCAGGCCGCGCAGGGCGGCGGAGCGGTCTCCTGCGTGCGGTCCCGGGCCGGCCAGCCGCAGGAGTTCGGCGGCCAGGGCCGTGCGCGGCGGGGTGTCGCCGTCGGCCCGCAGCACCAGCACCTCGTACCCCTCGGCGCGCAGCCTGGGCGCCACCCCGGCGAGCGCCAGCGAAGACTTGCCGCAGCCCGAGGGGCCGATCAGCGTGACGCCGGGGAGGTCGCCCCGCAGGAGCAGGCCGGCGATGTCCTCGGCCTCGGCGTCCCGCCCGAAGTACCCGTCGGCGTCCGGTTCCCGGAAGGTGTCCAGGCCGCGGAAGGGGGAGGCGGGGCGGAGCACACCGGCCAGCGCCGGGATCTCGGAGACCAGGCTCTCGGTGGGGATCGCGAAGCTCTGCCGGGCCCCGGAGAACTCGGCGACGACCACCATGGCGACGACCGCGCCGGCCTGCTCGTCCCAGACGGGGCCGCCGCTGAAGCCGTGCTCCAGGGGCCCGCCCTGGCGGTCGGCGGCCGAGAGCAGCACCCGGTTCTCGGCGCTCTCGCCGCGCAGCCGTCCCGCCTGCCAGACGCCGTCCGGGAACGCGCGGGTCAGGCCGAGGACCCGTACGGGGTGGCCCCACAGGCTCCCCGCCTCGGCCATCGCGAGGGGTACGGCGCCGGGGAGGGGTTCCCGGAGCCTGAGGACGGCGATGTCCCCGGTGCGGTCCGGGCTCGGCGGTGCCCAGTGCGCCACCTCGGCCGCGGCCCGGCCGGGGCCGGCCAGCGGGCGGTCCAGGGTGAGCTCCCCGGCCGGGGCCCCGGTGTGCTCGCGGGGCGGCCCGAGCGCGTTGCGGACGACGTGGGCGCAGGTGATCACCAGGTCGGGGGCGATGAGGAAGCCGACGCCGCCGACCGTGCCGTCCGTACCGGCGATGCGGACGACGGCCGAGGCCAGGGCGGCGTCGGGGGAGCCCTCGTCGGCGGAGGGCGTCACGGCGAGGTCGGCGCCGGCTCCGTCGCCGTCCGGCGGTACCCCGACCGTGTGCGCACCGGTGCTCATGGCTGCCCCACCCTCCCCATCCGCCCGTGGGTCAACTGTCCCTCATCCGGCGCGAGTTCGTGGGATGTTACTACCCCCGTACAGGGCGGGGCGGCGGTGCCGGCGGTGTTCGGGCACCCCCGCGCACCCGTTCGATCGCCACCATCGCGGCGTCGTCCCCCAGCCGGCCGCCCGGCGAGTGGCGGAGGAGATCCGCGCACAGGTGGCGCAGCAGCGCGTCCGGCCCGTCGCCGGGCCAGTCGCCGGCCCGCTCCGGCAGCGGGTAGAAGGTGCCGGCCCCGTCACGGGCCTCGATGACCCCGTCGGTGTAGAGCAGGACGACGTCCCCCGGCTCGAAGGCGAAGGTCTGCGCGGCGAAGCCGCTCTCCACGAACTGGGTGAGACCGAGCGGCGGCGCCGGGTGCTCCACCTCCAGCGCGATGACCTGCCCGCCCCGCAGCAGCAGCGGCGGCGGGTGCCCGCAGCTGATGACCTGCAAGGTCGGCGGGCCGTCGGGGATGTCGATGACGGCGGCGGTGGTGAACCCCTCGCCCGGCGGCGCGGAGTCCTCGCCGGAGCCCTCCCCTCCGTCGGGGTCGGCGGCGACGGCCGCCTCCAGATGGGCGACCAGGCCCGGCAGGTCGTCCTCCTGGTGCGCGGCGGCCCGGAAGGCGCCGAGGACGATGGCCGCCTCCCCGACCGCCTCCAGCCCCTTCCCGCGCACGTCCCCGATGATCAGCCGGGTGCCGTGCGGGGTCCGGGCGGCGGCGTAGAGGTCGCCGCCGATCTGCGCCTCGGCCTCGGCCGCCAGGTACACGGCGGCCACCCGGAGCGGTCCCATCCGGTCGGGCAGCGGTCGCAGCACCACCCGCTGAGCGGCCTCGGCCACCGAGCGGAGCTGGGTGAGCTGCTCCTCGTGGACCTCGCGCAGATGCGCGAAGAAGGTCACGAACGCCGAGATCAGCACCAGCGCGATGATCTGGAAGGTGTGGTTGAGGTCGGTGAGAGTGGTGCGCCAGATCGCGACCGTCGCCTGCGCCAGCACCGCCACCGCGCCGACGAATCCCGTCATCCTGGGCCCCGCGAACGAGGCCGTCAGGGCCGGGGCGGCGACCAGGAAGGGGCCCAGGTGCACATCGGGCGGCGCCAGGATGTCGACCACCGTGACGATCGCGATCAGCGCGAAGGGAACCGCCAGCAGCGCCAGGCGCGGCTGCGACGGCCGGCGGGATCGGGGGTGCGGCGGCCGGTGGTCCATGACTCCTGCATACACCGCGCGTCCCCCGCGGGTGCGTCCGCCGCCCCGGGGCGCACGCGGTCCACGGCGGCGGACGCACCGTCAGGGGCCGCGCGCCTCACCCTCCCGCCACGGAATGAAGCCATTTGCGCGCCGGATGTATCCATCCGCTTACCCTGTGTGGCGAACCGCGAAGATCGCCCATAACTTCGGGTTCATGACGAATCGGCAGCTCAAGTGCCTCGCAACCATCTCGGTCGTCATGGCCACCGGTATCGGCGCCGCGGCGCCCTCCTCCGGGGCGGCCATCCACAGGGTGAGCGCGGGCCAATCGATCCAGGCAGCGGTGGACGCCGCCCGCCCGGGAGACACGATCCTCGTACGCCCCGGCACCTACCACGAGAGCGTGCTCATCACGAAGCGGCTGACCCTGCGGGGAGCGGGTCCGCGCCGCACCGTGATCATGCCGCCCACGACGGCCCCCGCCGCCGGCGCCGGCAACGCCTGTGTGCAGGCGGGCAACGGCATCTGCGTCATAGGAGCCGCGGAGAAGAGCGTCGACCGGGTGACCATCAAGGGGCTCGCCGTGTCCGGGTTCGGCAAGTCGGGGATCTGGGCCAGCGGCACCGACCGGCTGCGGGTCGAGCACGTGACCGCCGAGAACAACAAGGTCTGGGGCATCGCCCAGCAGATGTCCACCCGCGGGGTGTTCCGCGACAACACCGCCCGTGACAACGGGGAGTCCGGCTTCTTCATCGCCAACACCGTCGAACACGAGGGCGGGGCCACCGACACCCTCGGCGCCGCGATCCGCGACAACACGGCGAGCGGCAACCGGATCGGCATCACCGTGCGCAGGGTCAGGAACCTCACCGTCAGCGGCAACACCGTGACCGCCAACTGCGGCGGCGTGTTCGTCGTCGGGGACGAGGGCACGCCCCGCGCCGGGGCCATGACCGTCCGCGGCAACCGGGTCACCGCGAACAACAAGCTGTGCCCCGCCACCTCCCGCCTCCCGGCCATCCAGGGCAGCGGCATCGTCCTCACGGGCGCCGAGGACACCGTCGTGCGCTCGAACACCATCACGGGCAACGTCGGCGCCTCGCCGCTCTCGGGCGGAATCGTGCTGTTCCAGAGCTTCGTGGGCGCCGCGAACACCAACAACGTCATCAGGGACAACGCGGTGACGGGCAACAAGCCGGCGGACGTGGCCGACCGGGGCACCGGGACCGGCAACACGTTCACCGACAACAACTGTGCGCTCTCCGAGCCCGCCGGAATGTGCTGACCGGTGTCCCCCGTCACCCTCAGGAGAATCGAGGCCGCATGACCACGGTAAGTTCCAACCCCACCACGCTCGCCACCCCCACCATCGCCCCGACCGTCGCCCCCCTCACCACGGACGCCCCCGCCTCCCCGCAGCCCGGCATGCGCCTGCGCGAGCTCGTCTTCGGGGCGGCCTGCGCCGCCGCCGTACGGGCGGCCGCCCGCCTCGGCGTCGCCGACGCGCTCGGCCAGTCGCCCGCCACCGCCGCGGAGCTGGCGACCGCCCTGAACTGCGAGCCGCAGCCCCTGCGGCGCCTGCTCCGCGCGCTGACCTGCTACGGGATCTTCACGGAGACGGAGGACGGGAGGTTCGCCCACACCGAGATGTCCCGGCTGCTGCGCGAGGACGACCCCAACAGCCTGCGCTACATCTCCCTGTGGTGCACCGAGCCCTGGACCTGGCAGGCCTGGCCGCGCCTCGACGACGCGGTGCGCTCCGGCGGCAGCGTCTTCCACGAGCTGTTCGGCAAGGGGTTCTTCGACTACCTGCACGAGGACGCGCACGAGTCGGCCCACGTCTTCAACCGGGCCATGACCACCTCCAGCGCCCAGTCCGCCCTCGACGTCGCCGAGCTCCTCGACCTCACCGGGATCTCGGTGGTGGCGGACATCGGCGGCGGCCAGGGCCACGTACTGGCGAGCCTGCTGGAGAAGCACCCCGAGGTACGGGGAACCCTGCTCGACCTGCCCGGCGTGGTGGAGCGGGCGGATCCGCGGCTCCGCGAGGGCGGCGCCCTGTCCGCGCGCGCCAGCATCGTCGCCGGGGACTGCCGCGAGGGCATCCCGGTCGAGGCCGACCTGTACATCATCAAGAACATCCTGGAGTGGGACGACGACAGCACCCGCAGGACCCTGCGCAACGTCATCGAGGCCGCCCGCCCGGGAGCCCGGGTCGTGATCATCGAGAACCTCGTCGACGACACCCCGTCGATGAAGTTCACCACGGCCATGGACCTGATGCTGCTGCTCAACGTGGGCGGCGCCAAGCACACCAAGGAGAGCCTGGTCAACCGCATGACCGCGGCCGGCCTGGTGCTCGGTGACATCCGGCCGGTCAACCCGTACCTGCACGCGTTCGAATGCACCGTGCCGCTGTCCGGCTGACACCGGCGGGGACCTCCCCGGCACACGACATCGCCCCGAGTCCGGCCTGGCGGCTGGGCTCGGGGCGATCGTCTCGGGGCCGCCCGTCTCAGGACCGGCCGGGGTGCACCGGCCGGTCGGGGCGGGTCAGGAGGCGTCCGGCGTCCGCCGGTCGGTGATCAGTCGCATGGCGGAGCGGTCCAGGCAGCGCGCGACCTCCTCGTCGGAGGAGAGGACACCGTCCTTGGCCTCGTCCAGCAGCCGGGCCAGCACCGCCGCCTTGTGGCCGCCCTCGATCCCGAGCGCGAGCGCGGGCCGGGCGTCGATCGGGCCGCGCATGTCCAGGAGCCGGACGACGATGTCGTCGCGCTGGAAGATGGTGCTGCCCGCGATGGGGTTCGCCGGGTCGTCGGCGGCCGCCTCGTCCTGGCCCGCGAGGAGCCTGGCGAGCGCGGTCCCGCACCCCTTCTTCGCGGGATAGAACAGTGCGTGCCGCCCCAGCCCCTCCGGCTCGTCGCCGCCCGCCGCCACCCGGTGCACCACGGGCAGGGCCGCCCGGGTGAAGAACACCCGCGCCGAATCGGGGTCGGCGAGGTCCCGGTCCTGCTCCAGGTACGGGTTGATGGCCTCTTCGAGGGCCCTGACCTCCGGCTGCAGCGCCACATGGCGCAGCGCCGCCACCAGGTCGCCCTCCACCTCCATCGCCCGGACCACACGGTTCCCGTGCATGAAGACGGAGCTGCGCCGCAAGAGGGTGTTCTCGTCGACCCGAGCCCGCGGGGAGGTGTACCCGGCCAGCAGCTTCGCGACGGCGGCCTCGCTGCCCGGTTTGACGGTGAAGGTGAGGGCGTGGCGGACCACGCCGTCCCCGCGCCGGGGCGCGGCCCGCAGGCCGCCGCCGATCGTGTCCGGAACACCGGTGGCCGGGCTCTTGGCGCCCTGGCCGGCGGTCTCCTGCAGCACGCTGAAGCGGAGCGAGCGGGTGTCCCGTACGCAGCCGTGCAGCGGCTGCACCGTCTTCACGTGTTCCTCGCTGCTCACCCAGGCCAGGAAGGGGGACGCGCTCTCCCATTCGCTGGTGATGAGCCATTGGGAGGGGTTCTCGATCGACTGGCACAACTCGTCGCTGATGTGCCCGGGGACGGACGACACCTGGCTGCGCAGGCGTTCGTAGACCTCCAGGAACTCCTTCTGGGCACCGTCGTACAGGTCAAGCAGCAGCACGACCCGAAGTCTTGAGCCGTCGAAGGCGGACTGGGATATCCGTTCCGACACGGTTGTCATCTTTCACACTCCTTCGAGACCCGGTCACCACGTCCCGTGGCATGTCACCGGTCGCTCGTGGAATTCGCGTGGGTGACCACCTGCGGATGCGGTCTGTCAACACCCGGTTACGGGTGGCACTGCCGAAACCGATCGTCGTCCGGTACGGCCAGCGGCGCGAGACGGGAGAACCATGCGGGTGAAGGAGCGGGGCGAATGTCCCGGAAAAGGGCATGAAAAGAGCATTCCCCCTCGGGCGGCAGGAGCTGGAGCAACTGATGGAAGAAGACGTCGACCACCGCGTGCCGGTCCTCATCGTGGGCGGCTCGCTCGTGGGCCTGTGCACCTCGCTGTTCCTGGGCCGTCACGGCATCAGGCACATGCTGGTCGAGAAGCACTCGGGCACTTCGAAGCACCCGCGCGGACGCGGCATCAACGTACGGACGATGGAGGTGTTCCGGGTCGCCGGCGTGGAGGAGGCGATCCGGCAGGCCGCCTCGGTCCTGGCGGACAACCACGGGATCCTCCAGGGCGGGTCCCTGACCGGCGACGACCAGGAGTGGCTGTTCAAGGAGATCGACGCGGGCGGCGCGATCGCGCGCTTCAGCCCGTCGACGTGGTGCCTGTGCAGCCAGAACGACATCGAGCCGGTCCTGATGGCCGTCACCCCCACCCTCGGCGCCGACCTGCGCTTCTCCACCGAACTCCTGTCGTTCGAGCAGGACGACACCGGGGTGACCGCGCTCGTGAAGAACCGCGAGACCGGCGAGCACAGCAGGGTGCGGGCGGACTACCTCGTCGCGGCCGACGGGCCGCGCAGTCCCGTCCGGGAACAGCTCCGCATCGGTCAGAGCGGCCCCGGAGACCTGTTCCACAACGTGAGCATCACCTTCCGCTCGCGCGGGCTCGCGGAGGTCGTGGGCGACCGCCGCTTCATCGTCTGCTACCTGACCAAGCCGGGTGCCGACGGGGCGCTGCTGCCGGTGGACAACGAGGAGAAGTGGGTCTTCCACGCGCCCTGGCACCCCGACCAGGGCGAGACCCTGGAGGAGTTCACCGACCAGCGCTGCGCGGACCACATCCGGCGGGCGATCGGCGCCCCCGACCTGGACGTCGAGATCACCGGCAAGGCCCAGTGGCACGCCGCCGAACGGGTGGCGCGGCACTACGCCGTCGGCCGGGTCTTCCTCGTCGGGGACTCCGCGCACGAGATGTCCCCCACCGGGGCGTTCGGCTCCAACACCGGCATCCAGGACGCGCACAACCTCGCCTGGAAGCTGGCCGCCGTCCTGGAGGGCGCGGCGCACCCGCGGCTGCTCCTGACGTACGAGGCCGAGCGCCTGCCGGTGGCCCGGGCGACGAGCGAGCGCGCCTCGGCCCGCTCGGCGGAGCACAGCCACCCCGGGTACGCCCCGGCTCCCGGCGCGGCCGGCGCGGCCGGCGGCCGGCAGGGCGGGGTCCTCTCCGTGGCCATGGGGTACCGCTACACCGCGGGCGCCGTCGTGGGCGGCGACGCGGAGCAGCCCGTCGTCCCCGAGCAGATGCGGCTGACGGGCGATCCGGGTTCCCGGGCCCCCCACATGTGGCTGCGCCGGGCCGGCGAGCGGATCTCCACCCTGGACCTCTACGAGCGGTCGTTCGTCCTGCTCAGCGCCGAGGGCACCCGGTGGGGCCGCGCCGCGCGGCGGGCCGCCGCGCGCCTGGACATGCGGCTGGAGGCGTACGAGGTCGGCACCGGCCCGGACGCGGGCCTGCTCCCCGAGGAGGACGGGGGAGACTGGGCCGAGGTCCACGGCACGACCCCGGAGGGCGCGATCCTGGTCCGCCCCGACGGGTTCGTCGCCTGGCGCTCCCCGAAGGGCGAGGCCGATCCGGAGCCGGTCCTGTACGAGGTCCTCAGCGCCCTCCTGGGCCGGACCGGGGACTAGCCCCGCACGTCCCCGTACCTCCCCACACGTCCCCGGACGTTCCCCGGGCCGCGCGCCGCGGCCCGGGGGCCCAGGCCCTAGGCGTCCGGGCCGGGCCGCAGGGTGCGCCAGACGGCGTCGGGGAGCAGCCGTTCCGCCTCGTCGAGGTCGAACGCGTAGGTGCTGGAGAGCCAGCGGCGGGCGGCCTCGCCGACCGGGCCCATGACCAGGACCTCGACCAGCGGCCCGGGGAGGGGGACGATCTCCCCCTTCAGCACCTGCCGCCGCGTCCAGGCGCCGATGGCCGCCAGCTTGGCCTCCTTGGCGGCGCTGATCTCCTCGGCGTGCGCCGCCAGGTAGCCGGAGTAGGCGGAGGCGTGGAGGAACAGCGCGGCGTCCCGGTGCTCGCGGGTGAACTCCAGGTAGGACCGTACGAGTGCGTGGACGCCGGTCCGGGCGGTCCGGGTCCGGGTCACGGCGGCGGTCATCGCGTCGAACAGCTCGCCCATGCACCGGGTGTACAGGGCGGCGGCGAGCCCGTCGAAGCTGCCGAAGTGGTGGTACAGACTGCCGAGGCTGACTCCGCTGGCGGCGGTGACGCTGCCCACCGTGAACCCCTGCTGGCCGTGCGCGGCGTACACGCGCAGGGCGGTCGTCAGGACCAGGTCGACCGTGGCCTCGCCCCGTTGCTGCTTTGGAGACATGCCCGTCAGGGTAGATCAGCCCGGGCCGGGCGGGACCTGCCGCGACGGCCGGGCGGCACGCCCCCGGCCGCGGGGCCGGGGACGTGCCGCTGGGTGCGAATCGGAGGGCGTCAGCTCACCTGGAGGGTGACGTCGTCCACCACGAAGGACGTCTGGAGGGACTGGTCCTCCACGCCCTTGAACTGAAGGGTGACGGTCTGGCCCGCGAAGCGGGAGACGTCGTAGGTCTTCAGCGCGTAGCCGGAGCCCGCGTCCACGTTGGACAGGGTCTCCAGGGTCTGGCCGCCGACGGAGACGGTGAACCGGTCGTAGACCACGTTCTCGTCCTCGTCGGTGTCGATGTGCAGGTAGAAGGCGAGCTGGTACGAGGAGCACCCGGACGGGACCGCCAGCGACTGCGAGGCGCTGTCCGTGCGGGAGGAGCCCCAGCCGTTCAGCCACGCCATGTACGAGCCGGCGTGCGGGGCCTCGCCGGACTGGTTGGTGATGACCCCGGCGGTGGCGGTCCAGGGGGCGCTGCCGTTCTCGAAGCCGCCGTTGACGACGAGCTGGCGCGGGGTGCAGGTACCGCCGCCGCCCCCGACGGTCAGAGTGTAGGTGGTGGTGTGGCTCGTGGTGCCGCTGCCGGTGACGGTCAGGGTGTACGTGCCCTGCGCGGCGCCCGCGCCGACCTGGACGGTGAGCGTCGAGGAGCTGCCGGACTGCACGGAGGACGGGCTGAGCGTCGCGGTGACGCCGGCGGGCGCGCCGGAGACCGACAGGGCGACGGTCTGGGCGGCGCCGCTCACGGTGGCGGTGTTCACCGTGGAGGTGACGCTGCCGCCCGGGCCCGCGGAGCCGGCGGCGGGGGAGGCGCTGATCGAGAAGTCCTGAGCCGGGGTGTCGCCGCCGACGGCCTGCTTCCAGATCGCGTAGGCGACGCCGTCGGCGCTGCGGTCGAGGACGGTCGCGCTGATGTTGGCGGTCGTGTCGCAGGAGCTGTGGTAGCAGGCGTCGTACGCCGCGTTCGCGGTGCCGCCCCACTTGGCGGCCTGCGCCGAGGTCTTGCGGGCGCTGGCGCCGGCCGCGTAACCGGAGGTGGGGATGCCGCCCTGCTGGAAGGAGTAGTCGTCACTGCGGCCCTGGCCCTCGGTGTTCTCCTCGGGGGCGAGGTTCAGCGAGGTCCAGTACGCCTTCAGCGGCGCGGCGGTGGCGGAGTTGACGTTGTTGATGAAGTAGCCGCCGTTGGTCGAGCCGACCATGTCGAAGTTGTAGTAGCCCTTGATGGCGCTCTTCTCGGCGCTGCTGAGCCGGCCCACGTAGAACTTGGAGCCGTTGAGGCCCTGCTCCTCGTCGGTCCACCAGGCGAAGCGCACGTGCTTGGTCAGGGTGGGGTTCTTCTGGGCGAGGACGAGCGCGTTCTCCAGCAGGGTCGCGGAGCCCGAGCCGTTGTCGTTGATGCCGGGGCCGGCCGAGACGCTGTCGAGGTGGGCTCCGAACATGACGACCTGGTCGGCCGGGCCGCCGGGCCAGTCGGCGATCAGGTTGTTCGACGGGTAGGTGCAGGAGGTGCAGTTCTGCTCGGTCACGGTGTAACCGGCGGCCTGCAGCTTGCCCTTCACGTACGCCAGCGACTGGGTGTAACCGGCGCTGCCCGCCCGGCGGTTGCCGCCGTTCTGGGAGGCGATCGTGTTCAGCTGGGTCAGGTGCGCCTGGACGTTGGCGACGCTGACGTCCGGCGGGTCGGTGGGCGTCGTGGTGCCGCCGACGCTGAGCGCGTAGTCGACGGTGTGCGCGAGGCTCGGACCCTGGCCCTTGACGGTGACGGTGGACGGCCCGGGAGCCGCGCTGGAGCTCGCGGACAGCGTCAGCGTCGAGGACTGGCCGGACTGGACCGTGGCCGGGCTGAAGGAGGCGCTCACCCCGGCCGGCAGGCCGGTGGCGGTGAGCGTCACCTGCTGGGCCGAGCCGGTGGTGGTGCTGGTGGCCACGGTGGTGGTGACGGAGGCGCCCTGCTGGACGGTGCCCGAGGCCGGGTTCAGCGCCATCGAGAAGTCGTCGTTCTGCCCGCTCGGGGTGCAGGTGGGGTCACCGGACTGGGCGGGCACGCTGATGGCGTCCCAGGCGGCCTTGGTCTTGTTGAACAGGTTGCAGGTGGTGGGGTCGAGCGACTTCGCGGAGCTGAGGGTCGCCGTCCGGTACTTCTTGTAGGACATGCCGCTGGTCTTGAGCAGCATGCCGCCGTAGAAGATCTTGCCGGCGCTCTGGACGCCCACGCCGGTCAGCGTGCTGGAGTTGCAGGTGGGGCTGCTCGGCTTGCCGCCGCCCGGGCTGGTGCCCTCGGCCAGCAGGTAGAACCAGTGGTTCAGGGGTCCGGCGGCGGCGTGCACCTCGGTGCCGGGTATAGCGGAGCTGTAGCAGGCCGGGTCGTTGTTGACGGCCGGCGGGTTGTACATGTTCCGGATCGGTCCGCGGCCCTGGAGGTTGATCATCTCGCCGACGGTGTAGTCCGGGACGTCGTACGGTGCCGGCTCGTTGGCGTACGCCTCCGTCAGCGCGCCGAAGATGTCGCCGGTGCCCTCGCCCAGCCCGGACTCCTGGCCGCTGGTGCCGCCGGGGGTGTTGGAGTCGATGGCGTGCCCGTACTCGTGGCCCACCACGTCGATGCCGGCGATCCACTCGTTCGCGCTGTTGCGGCCGATGGTGACCGAGCTGCCGTCCCAGTACGCGTTCAGGTCGCTGAGGCCGACCTTGCCGGGGAAGCTGCGGCCGTTGCCGTCGACGCCGTTGCGGCCGAGCCACTGGCTCAGCATGTTCCACTGCTTCTGCGCCGCGAACATCAGGTCCGTACAGCCGGTCTCCTTGGAGGTGGCGTTGCCGGTGCCCCAGGAGTCCGACGACTTCGAGAAGACGCTGCCGGTGCTGTAGTCGGCGCAGCTGAGGCCCGGCCGGTTCGGGTCGCGCAGCGAGTACGTACCGCTCGCGGCGGTGGTGTCGATGGTCAGCGGGTTCGGGCCGTTCCACTTGCTGGTGCCGCTGCCCGCGACCACCTCGTCGTGGCGGTCGACGACCTTGCCGGTGCGGGCGTCCACGAAGACGTGCAGCTTGCTGGGCGCCGTCTTCGTGCGGCCGGACAGGACGGTCTCCCAGGCCAGGACCTGCTTGTCGTCCTTGAGCCGGACGACGAGGCGGCTGTCGAGGACCTTGTCGACCTTCGCCAGCTCGCTCCGCGACGTGGCCTCCGCCGCCTTGGCGGTGACGGTCGGCGTGGTCGCCACGTCGATCACCCGGGCGGATGCCGACTGCACGGCGCGGACCTTGCCCTCGCCGTCCGCGAGCACCACCGCGTCGCCGCCGACGACGGGCAGGCCGCGGTAGCTGCGCTCGTAGGCGACCGAGTAGAGGTCCTGCACCCAGGGGGTGACCAGGCGCCGTTCGTACTGCTGCCGGGGGGAGTTGACGAGGGTGTCGAGGCCGCTGCGGACCGCCGCGTCCGCGGCGGCGACCGCGCGCTCGGCTGAGGTGGGCGCGGGCTGTGAGCGCTCCCGGGCCGGCTGCGCGGCCGACGCGGTTCCTGCCAGGGCTCCGGCGAGGCTCGCGGTCAGCGCCATGGCTGCCACGGAGGCCATCCATCTGGTGGGCTGCAAGAGTCCACTCCGATCGTGTGGGGGGGGTGGTGACGGGGATGGTCTGGCTGTTCGCCGCCGAGTATGGGCGTGTGCATGGCGAGATTGGGACATCCCTGTGCACATAAGGTCCGCGTTATGGTGTGCTCGGGTCACGCTGCGTAAGCTGCCCGGATGCAGCTGGAGTTGAGACATCTGCAAGCCGTCTGCCAGATAGCGGAAGTCGGCAGTCTGGGCGGCGCGGCACGGCGCCTGGGGGTCTCCCAGCCCGCGCTCTCCGCCCAGCTGCGCCGGATCGAACGGGTCACGGGAGGCGAGCTGTTCGTCCGCGGCCGGCACGGGGTGGAGCCCACCCCGCTGGGCCAGTTCGTCCTCGCCAAGGCGCGCCGGGTGCTCAGCGAGATGGACGCCCTCGGGGCGGAGACCCGCGCCATGGCGACCGACGCCGCCCCGCTGCGGCTCGGCTGCATCCTGCTCGTGCTGATCGACGACCTGGTCGCGCGGACCGACCTCACCCTCTCCGGGCGGGAGATCACCGTGGACGTCGAGCATTCGGTGACCTCGCTGGTACGGATGCTCGGCGCGGGCCGGTACGACGTCGTCGTGTACGGGGAGGTCAACGACCACGAGGTCGCGGTGCCCCAGGGAGCCCAGGCCCGGACCCTGGTCCCCAAGGAGCCGTTCTGCATCCGGATGTCCACCCGCCACCCCCTCGCGGGCCGGGAGGTCCTCGACCTCGCCGATCTGGCCGACGAGCAGTGGATGACCCTCGTCGAGGACGACGACGGCGGCCCCGAGGCCCTGGTCGAGGCCTGCGCGAAGGCCGGGTTCGTGCCCTCGCTGCGCTACCGGATCACCGACCGCAAGATGCGCCACGACCTGGTCGCGGCGGGCCGCGCGATCTCGCTCACCCAGCCCACCGCCCCGGGGGTGGAGGGCACCGTGATGCGCCCGCTGCTGGGTACCCCCATCACGGGCCGCATCCGCCTCGCCTGGAACCGCTCGGCGGTCTCCGCGCCGCAGGCTGAGCTCCTGTACCGGGCGGCCGCCGGGGCGTACCTCGCCAACGTCGACAACAACCCGTTCCACCGCGCCTGGTGGGACGCCCACCCGGAGGCGCACCCGCGGCTGGACTGACCACCGGCCGGGCGGGCGCTACGGAGCGAGCGCGACCGGCGTGTCGTCGAGGATCAGGCCGGCCACGTGGTCGGTGACCACGTCGAGGACGGCCGCCGCCGCCGTCCCGTCCCCGAGGACGAGGAAGTTCAGGGTCAGCCCGTCCGTCATCGCGGCCAGATAGCGGGCCAGCACCGGAACGGGCACGCGGAGCTCGAAGTTCCCGCCGCGCCGCAGCTGCTCGATGAGCTCGGCGTAGGTCGTGGAGTACAGCTCGTACTGCCGGCGCGCCAGGTGCTCGAACCCCGGCTGGCGCAGCGCGTACTGGGTGAGCTCGTAGGTGAGCATGTGCTCTTCGGGGTGGGCCACCACATGGTCCCAGTACGCCTGGAAACCGGCCCGGACCGTCTCCCGCAGGGTCGCCCGCGGCCGGATCGCCTCCTTGGCCAGTGACACGGAGTGGTCGGCGATCGTGGTGATGACCGACTCCAGCAGGGCCTGCTTGGAGTCGAAGCAGTAGTGGAAGACGCTCAGCGACACGCCCGCCTCGGCGGCGATCGACCGGGTGGTCGTCCTGGCGACGCCGTCGCGGGTCATCGCCCGGATCGCCGCCTCGGTCAACTGCCGGCGCCGCTCGGCCGACGGCATCCGTGCCATACGTGTTCCCTTCGGTCCGCGTGCGGGGCGGGCGGCCGTCCCCGGCCGCCCGCCCCGCCGCCGTCAGCTGCTGTAGACGCCGACCTCGTGCAGGGAGTAGCCCCACTTGGTGCCGCGCTGCACCCCGTGGATCCGTACGTGACGGGCCGTGATGCCGGTGAACCGTGCCGTGTCCAGGCCGCCGTCACCCGTGGTCGTGGACCACGCGGTCTGCCAGTTAGTGCCGTCGGTCGAGACCTCGATACGGTACGCCTTCCCGTACGCGGCCTCCCAGTCCAGGGTGACGCGCGAGACCAGGTTCGCGGATCCGAGGTCGATCTGGAGCCACTGGTCGTCGCTCCAGTTGCTGGCCCAGCGGGAGCCCGTGTTGCCGTCCACCGCCCTGCCCGGGGCGTAACTCGTGAACGGGTTCCACTCCGAGGAGCTGGCGGAGGCGGCCGCGCCCGCCGCCAGGTTCACCCCGGCCTTGTGCTTCTCCGAGGCCCCCCAGGTGCGGAGGTAGGACTCCGCGCCCCGGAACAGGTCGTCCACGACGCCCTGCCCGCCGACGAGGCGGATGTCCTCGATCCAGTCCGGCACCATGCCGTAGTGCGAGGCGCCGTCGGTGTTGAAGTCCCAGGTGCGCTGGCCAGTGGTCTGCTTGTCGATGACGGAACCGCCGTCGACGCTGCGGAAGGGGTACTGCACCGCGTTCGGGGCGGTCGCCCCACGCGGGCCCGGCCAGCCGCCGACGCCGTTCATGTCGGTGCCGTAGCCGTACCCGACGCCGTACTTGTCGCGCAGCGCGTCCGTGCGCTTGGCCTCCGCGCTGAACGCCTCGGAACCGTTCATGTACTGGGCGGCGAACCCGCCGAGCTTGTACAGCCGCTCCAGCCAGTCCATGTCCATCCAGCTGTGCGAGGAGATCACACCCGGGTACGACTCGGACTCCAGGATGTCGAAGGCCCGGCCCGCGGCCTTGACGCTCATGTGGTCGACTTCCAGCATCATCTTGCGTTTCATCATGCCGCGCACCGCGTACTCACCGAGGTCGGTCAGACCGCGGGTGTTGCACTGGGCGCCCGAGGCGTACTGGGGCACCGCGACCCCCGCCGGAAGCTCCTTCTGCGCCGCGGGCGCCGCCGCGAGGCCGATGGGGTTGTCGTGCTGCGGGCCCTTGCACTGCTCCGTCTGCCAGAAGGTGCCGGTCGACAGGAACTGGCCCACGTTGATCGCCGTACCGAGGGCGCCTCCGTCGAAGCGGACCCCGCACAGGGCGTTGTCGAACTTGTGGCACAGGAACATGCTGCGGACGCCGAGCCGGTGCAGCTCGTCGAGCCCCCGGTCGATGTCGGCCTTGGAACACTGCGAGACGTCCAGGATCATCTTGCAGCCGAACGGCTCGGAGGTCTCGACGCCCAGGATCACCGCCAGCTTGCCCTGCGCGATGACCTCGCGGGCCTGCGCGGAGTCGGTGACGATCCGGAACCAGCCCTTGCCCGTGCCGCCGTACATCTTGTCGACGTACGCCTGCATGTCGTACGTCTTCTGCGCCTGGAGCCGGATGGAGGTCATCTCGTCGCAGGAGCGGTCCTTGAAGAAGTAGACCGAGCAGATCACCCCGTTGGTGACGAGGTCGTTGACGAGCACGCGCTGACCGCCGCGCCAGGCCCGCTCGATCCAGGCGTAGTAGTTCTGCTGGTGGGTCAGGGAGTCATGGGCGGGCCAGTCCTTGAAGGTCGGCCAGCCGTCGGGGTCGTGCTTGCCGTCCCCGCCCTTGGTGATGAAGTCGAAGACCGCGAGGGAGCCGTCGGGGTAGTGCTCCGGACAGTCCTTGAGGGCGTCCGCCACCCCGAGCTCGGAGAAGGCCTTGCCGCAGATGAGCCGGCCGCCGAAGCCCTCGTTGGACATGATGTGGTCGTGGGCGTCGACGAAGCCGCGTACCTGTCCCTGGGAGTCGGTGCCCTTGAAGGGCTCGCCCGTCACATTGATCTGGGAGTCGGGGGCGGGCCGGGCGGCCGGGTTCCACCAGCCGGGATCGGCCGCCGAGGCACCGGGCGCGGGGCCGAGCGCCATCGCCACCATGCCGAGGAGTAAGACCAGGAGCGCGAGTGGTCGGCGCCTGCCGTGCGGGTGAGGGGTCATGGTCGAGGAGAATCTCGACTGTCGCGTGCAGAGTCAATAGTCCGGGACAGATGACCTGAAGACTCCTGGACAACACGGCCCGGACACCCGGCGTGAGCGCGATGTGACATGGGCGTAAGGAACGGTTGCTACGGTCGGCGAGCGCGATCCGATCATGAGAGGAACCCGCCCCGTGGCCCTACCGGATTCCTTGGCCGGCACCGCACAGGTGCGGACCGTCTGCTCGTACTGCGGCGTCGGATGCGGCATGCTCCTGGACGTCGCGAGGGGCGCCGACGGCAGGCGCACGGTCCTGCGGGCGACCGGGGACAAGGCCCACCCCGCCAACCACGGCCGGCTGTGCACCAAGGGCGCCACCACCGCCGACATGCTCGCGGCGCCCGGACGCCTGACCACCGCACTGCTGCGCGCCGAGCGGGACGAGGAGCCGCGCCCGGTCTCCGCGGACGACGCGATCGCCGAGACGGCCCGGCGCCTGCGGGCCGTCGTGGACGAGCACGGGCCCGACGCGATCGCCTTCTACGTGTCCGGGCAGATGAGCCTGGAGGCGCAGTACCTCGCCAACAAACTGGCCAAGGGGTTCGTCCGCACCAACCAGATCGAGTCAAATTCGCGGCTGTGCATGGCCAGCGCCGGCACCGGCTACAAGCTGTCGCTCGGCGCCGACGGGCCGCCCGGCTCGTACGAGGACCTCGACCGGGCGGACGTCTTCCTGGTCATCGGCTCCAACATGGCCGACTGCCACCCCGTCCTCTTCCTGCGCATGATGGAACGGGTCCGGGCGGGCGCGAAGCTGATCGTCGTCGACCCGCGCCGCACTGCCACCGCAGACAAGGCCGACCTCTTCCTGCCGGTCCGCCCCGGAACCGACCTCGCGCTGCTCAACGGACTGCTCCACCTGCTCGTCGAGAACGGGCACACCGACCCCGCCTTCATCGCCGCGCACACCGAGGGCTGGGAGGAGATGCCCGCCTTCCTCGCCGACTACCCGCCCGCCGCCGTCGCCGAGACCACCGGGATACCCGAGGCCGACCTGCGCACGGCGGCCGAGTGGATCGGGCGGGCGGGGGAGTGGACGAGCTGCTGGACGATGGGGCTCAACCAGTCCACCCACGGCACCTGGAACACCAACGCGCTGATCAACCTCCACCTGGCGACGGGCGCGATCTGCCGGCCCGGCAGCGGCCCCTTCTCCCTCACCGGACAGCCCAACGCCATGGGCGGCCGCGAGATGGGCTACATGGGCCCCGGCCTGCCGGGGCAGCGCTCGGTACTGGTCGACGGGGACCGCGCGTTCACCGAGGAGCTGTGGGGACTGGAGCCGGGGGCCCTGCGCGCCGACGGCTCCGGGCAGGGCACCGTCGAGATGTTCCGGCGGCTCGCGGACGGCGAGATCAAGGCCTGCTGGATCATCTGCACCAACCCCGTCGCCTCGGTCGCCAACCGCAAGACCGTGATCGAGGGCCTGGAGGCCGCCGAGTTCGTCATCACCCAGGACGCCTTCGCCGAGACCGAGACCAACGCCTACGCCGACGTCGTCCTGCCGGCCGCCCTGTGGACCGAGACCGAGGGCGTCATGGTCAACAGCGAGCGCAGCCTCACCCTCGCCAGGGCCGCCGCCGACCCGCCCGGCGAGGCCCTGGCCGACTGGCGCATCATCGCCCGCGTCGCCTGCGCGATGGGCTACGCCGACGCCTTCACCTACGACAGCGCCGAGCAGGTCTTCGAGGAGCTCAAGGGCGCCGCCAACCCCAAGACCGGCTACGACCTGCGCGGAGTCTCCTACGAGCGGCTGCGCGCCACCCCCGTCCAGTGGCCGGCCGCCACCGGCGACGGCCCGGACCGCAACCCGATCCGCTACGTGGACGACGAAGCCGCCGGGCCGGTGTTCCCGACGGCGAGCGGCCGCGCCGTCTTCTTCGCCCGCCCGCACATCCCGCCCGCCGAGATGCCGGACGACGAGTTCCCGTACGTCCTCAACACCGGGCGGCTGCCGCACCAGTGGCACACCCTGACCAAGACGGGGAAGGTCGCCAAGCTCAACAAGCTCAACCCCGAACCGTTCGTGGAGCTCCACCCGCAGGACGCGCGGGCCCTGGGCGTCGATGACGGCGACGCCGTGGAGGTGGCCTCCCGGCGCGGCCGGGCCGTGCTGCCCGCGCTGGTCACCGACCGGGTGCGGCCGGGGTGCTGCTTCGCGCCGTTCCACTGGAACGACCTCTTCGGCGAGTACCTGAGCATCAACGCCGTGACCAGCGACGCCGTCGATCCGCTGTCCTTCCAGCCCGAGTTCAAGGTCTGCGCGGTGACGCTGACGAAGGTCGCCACCGGGGTCACGGCGGACCGCGCGCCGGCCGTGGGGGTCGCGGCGGCGGGCGCCCTGGGCGCCGTGGGCGCCGGTGCGGCCGCGGGCCCGCCGTCCGGCGCCGTCGCCGCGGCGGCCGCGCTCGGCATCGAGACCGGGCCGCCGCCGGTCCTCGCCGCGCACGAACGCCAGTACCTGACCGGCTTCCTCGCCGGACTGGAATCGGGCCTGCCGGGCGTTCCCGTACTGCCGTCCGGCGCGCCGCTGCGCGAGGAGCACGCCCGCTGGGTCAACGGCGTGCTCGCCGGGTTGTACTCGCGGGCCGCGCAGCCCGCCGCGGGGGAGCGCGCCGCCGCCGAGACCGGTACCGGGCGCGAGGTCGCGGTGCTGTGGGCCTCGCAGACCGGCAACGCCGAGGAGTTCGCCGCCGCCGCCGTCCGGGAGCTCACCGCCGCCGGGCACCGGGCCGCGCTCCTCGACATGGACGCCACCCATCCCGGCGCCCTCCCCGACTCCGCCGACCTCCTCGTCATCACCAGCACCTTCGGCGACGGTGACGCCCCCGACAACGGCGCCGCCTTCTGGGACGCGCTGGCCGCCGCCGACTCACCCCGCCTGGATGGCCGCCACTACGCCGTGCTCGCCTTCGGGGACTCCTCGTACAGCGACTTCTGCGGACACGGCCGGCGCCTGGACGAACGCCTCGGCGAGCTGGGCGGCGTCCGCCTGGCCCCCCGTACGGACTGCGAACCCGACTACGAGGCCTCGGCGGCCGCGTGGCTGGAGCAGGTGCTGGCCTCCCTGCGGGGCGTGGCCGGGGCGGCGCCGGGCCGGGCCGGGACACCGGCTCCCCGGGCGGCCGGGGCGGCCGGGGCCGCTGCGGGGCCCGCTGCCGGGCCCGGGCCGCGCGGGCCGGCGCCCGTCACCGCCCGCCTCGTCGGCAACCGGCTGCTCAGCCTGCCCGGCTCCGCCAAGGAGGTCCGCCGGTTCACCTTCGACATCGGTGACGGCGAGAGCCCGCTCCGCTACGAGGCGGGGGACGCGCTCGGCATCCACCCCGTCAACGCGCCCGGCCTCGTCGCCGAATGGCTCGCGGTCACCGGAACCGATCCGGCCGCCGAGGTGCACCCCGGCGGCCGGACCGGCGCCGGCGGAACCGGCGGGACCGGCGGAACCGGTCCCGGCGCGGTGACCTGGGCCGAGGCGCTGCGCCACCACCTCGACATCACGAAGATCACCCCCGGTCTGATCCGCTTCCTCGCCGAACGCGGCGGCGACCACGGACTGCGCCGGCTGCTGCGCACGGACAACAAGGACTGCCTCGCCCAGTGGTGCTGGGGCCGCCAGGCCGTGGACGCGGTGGCCGAGTTCCCCGTACGCGCCGCGGCTCACGAGTGGGCCGAGGTGCTCGGGCGGCTCCAACCGCGCCTGTACTCCATCTCGTCCAGCCCGCTCACCGATCCGCACCAGGTCTCCCTGACCGTCTCCGTCGTGCGGTACGAGAACCTCTCCGGCCGCCCCCGCCAGGGCGTCTGCTCGCCCTTCCTCGCCGACGCCGAGGAAGGAGCCTCCGTCCCCGTCTTCGTCCGGCGCTCCCCGGCCTTCCGGCCGCCGGCCGACCCGGCCACCCCCATGATCATGGTCGGGCCCGGTACCGGGGTGGCCCCGTTCCTGGGCTTCCTCGAAGAACGCCGCGCGCGCGGCCACCGCGCCCCCAACTGGCTGTTCTTCGGGGAGCAGCACCGCGCGACCGAGTTCTACTACGAGGAGGAGCTGACCGCCCTGCGCGCGGACGGCACCCTCACCCGCCTCGACACCGCCTTCTCCCGCGACCAGCGCGTCAAGGTCTACGTCCAGGACCGGATGCGCGAGCACGGACCGCTGCTGTGGTCCTGGCTCCGCGACGGGGCCCACTTCTACGTCTGTGGGGACGCCTCCCGGATGGCCAAGGACGTCGACGGGGCGCTGCGCGAGATCGCGCGCGTCCACGGCGGCCTGACCGAGGCCGAGGCCGCCGTGTTCGTCAAACAGCTCGCCGCCGACAAGCGCTACGTCCGCGACGTGTACTGACGGCGGCCGCCGTCAGCAGGTCCGTTCGAGGACTCCCGCGATGCCCCGCGCCAGGCAGGTGATCCGGTCCGCCGGCAGGCCCGCGATGTTGATCCGGCCCGCGGTCGTGCCGTAGATGGCGAACTCGCCGCGCAGCCGGACCATCTGCTCCGCGGAGAGCGGCAGCATCGAGAACATGCCCTTCTGGCGTGCCAGCGACGCCGCCTGGATGTCCCAGCCGAGGGCGCCCAGGCGCGCGGCCAGGCCGGCCCGGTTGGCCTCGATCCGCCCCCGCATGGCGTCGAGTTCGGTCCGCCAGGCGGTCCGCAGCCCGTCGTCCTCCAAAATGGCCGTCACCACGGCGGCGCCGTGCTCCGGAGGCATCGAGTACAGCGTCCGGGCGGCGTTCTGCAGCGCCGTCTCGACGTGCCGCAGCGACTGGCGGGACGCGCCGAGCACGACCGCGCACCCGGTGCGGTCGCTGTAGAGGCCGAAGTTCTTCGAGCAGCTGATGGCGATGAGCATCTCCGGCACCCGCTCCGCGAGCATCCGGGTGGCCGCCAGGTCCGCTTCGAGGCCGTCGCCGAGCCCGTGGTAGGCGAGGTCGACGAACGGAACCCAGCCCTCCAGGGCGGCGAGGGAGGCCAGTGCCTCCCAGGTCCGTGCGTCCGGGTCCACCCCGCTGGGGTTGTGGCAGCAGCCCTGGAGCAGGACGACGTCGTCGCGGCGGGCGCCCGTGAGGTCGCGCAGCATGCCCTCCGCGTCGGAACGGCCCTCGGAGTCGAGCCAGCCGTACGTACGCACCTTCAGCCCGGCGGCCTCCAGGATCGGCCGGTGGTTGACGTAGGCGGGGTCGCTGATCCACACGGTCGTGCCCGGGCGGGTCCGGCAGATCAGATCGGCCAGCAGCCGCAGCGCGCCGCTGCCCGCGACGGTCTGGACGGCCACGGCCCGCTCGGAGGCCCCGCCGTCGCCCAGGACCATCGACAGCATCGCCCGGTTGAAGGCGGTGTTGCCGGAGAGCCCGCGGTACTCCTTGGAGACGGAACGCTGCGCCAGCCGTATCTCGGCCTCGCGCACGGCCGCCATGACCGGCGTGCCGCCCGTGTGGTCGCGGTACACGCCGAGCACCAGGTTCAGCCGCTCGGGCCGCGCGTCGGCGCCGAACGCCTCGGTCAGGTCCCACAGCGGATCGACGGGCGGCGGAAGGAGGAGCTCAAGCATCTGCGGGAACCTCGGCTCGGGGGTGGGTGAGGGACCGGGGCCGGGGGCGCCGGTTGGCGAGGACGACCCCCGCGGTGATCAGGGGGACGCCGATGAGCACGGCGAGCGTCGGCGACTCGTGCAGCAGCGGGACGGCGAGCAGCACGACGGCGACCGGGCTGAGGCTGCCCACGACCGAGCTGCGCTCCGCGCCGAGCCGGCGGATGGCGAACGCGTACAGCAGACCGGCGCACAGACCGACGCCGAGCCCCTGCACCACCAGGAACAGCAGGACGTCGCCGGGCGCGGCGGAGGCGATGCCGGTGGGGAGCACGCCGGTGGCGACCAGGAGGACCATCACGGTGAACGAGGGCAGGCACAGCAGCCCGATCGAGCCCACCGGATCGAGGTCCACCTCCTTCAGCCCGACGGTGTACAGCGCCCACAGCCCGCTGGCGACGAGCAGCACCCCGGCGCCGGCCAGCACCCCGGTGTCCGGCGGGGCGACGTAGCGCCAGACGAGGGCGATCACACCGGCGGCGATCAGCGCGAGCCCGGCCACCTGGGTGCCCCGGGGCGCGGCGCGGCCACCGGCGACCATCAGCGCGGAGACGAACAGCGGCACCATGCCGGGGACGATCGAGCCGACGAACGCGGCGGAGGTCAGCGAGCCGCCGTACATCGCGGCCAGGAAGAACGGCACCCCGGCCCCGCAGATGATCTTCGCGGCGGCGGCCGGGCGCACCGCCGCGATCCGCCGGCGGCGCCGCCAGAGCGCGGGGGCCAGGACGAGGACCGGCACGCCGAAGCGGAGCAGGGCGGCGTCGGCGGGCAGCAGGGAGGAGCTGCTCAGGGCGCGGGCGCTGAGCGCGAACGCGGCCCAGATGGTCACGGTCACCAGCAGCGCCAGCATGCCGCGCGCGTGCGGGGACGGCCACGCGCGGCCCGTTTCCCGGGCGTCCGGGAGGGCAGGAGCGGGCAGGGTGTCGGGTATGGCCAAGACGGCTCCTCCAGCCTCAGGGGGCCGCTTTCGGCCATGGGGCAACGCTAGAACTTTGCCCGGGGCAGCCGATTGCCAGTTCTGCCTCCTACGCATAGCTTTGGGGCAGAATCTGCCAAGGAGTGGTGATGGACGCAGTCGATCTGCAGATCATCCGTGAGTTGCAGGCCGATGGCCGGCTGTCCAACCAGGACCTCGCCGACCGGGTCCGGCTGTCCCCGTCACCCTGTCTGCGCCGGGTCCGCAGGCTGGAGGAGATGGGCCTGATCCGCGGCTACACGGCGATGGTCGACCAAGTCGGCTTCGGGCTCCCGATCACCGTGTTCGTCCGGATACGGCTGGAACGCCACACCGGCGAGGCGGTCCGGGTCTTCGAGGCGCACGTCGCCGTCATCGAGCACATCCAGGACTGCTACCTGATGGCCGGAAGCAGCGACTACCTGCTCCGGGTCGTCATCGAGAGCCTGGAGGCGTACGAGGCGCTGGTGCGCCACCGGATCCACGCCATTCCCGGCATCGCCTCGATCGAGTCCAGCTTCGCGTTCGGCAGTGTGAAGCAGTCCCGCGTCTACCCGCGCCCCGCCTGACGCGGCCGATGCCGGGGTGAGCCGCGTCTCACCCGGGCGCAGCCGCTTGTCTATGCAACCAGTTGCATAGAAGGATCGCGGTATGGCGCTCGAACACGCGATCCTCGTCTCGCTGCTGGAGAAGCCGGGCTCGGGCTATGAGCTCGCCCGGCGGTTCGACCGGTCCATCGGCTACTTCTGGACCGCCACCCACCAGCAGATCTACCGCGTGCTCGCGCGCATGGAGAGCGCCGGACTGCTCGCCGTCCGCGTGGTCGCCCAGCAGGGCCGGCCGGACAAGAAGGAATACTCCGTCGCCGCCCCCGGCCGGGCCGCCCTCTCCCAGTGGCTGCACGAGCCGATCGAGCCCGAGAGCCTGCGGCACGACCTCGCCGTGAAGATCCGCGGCGCGGCCTTCGACGACCCGGCCGCGCTGGTCCGCGAGGTCGAACGGCACCGCCGGGTCCACGGCGACCGGCTCGCGCACTACCTCGCCGGCGAACTGCGCGACTTCACCGGGCCCGAGGCCCCCGCGCCGCCCGACGCCGGCCAGGAACTCCAGCACGTCGTCCTGCGCGGGGGCATCGCCTACGAGCGCATGACGATCGCCTGGCTAGACGACGTGCTCGCCACCGTCCGCCGGCTCGGCGCGCCCCGCCCGCCCGCCTGAGCCGCCCCGCCCCCCCACGTCTTCGTCCACCCTTCACCCCGCAACCCCCGGAAGGCGAACCTCCATGGCCGACTCCCTGCTGTTCAACCCGCGCACCTACGACCCGCAGCACTTCGACCCCGAGACCCGCAGGCTGCTGCGCGCCACCGTCGACTGGTTCGAGGAGCGCGGCAAGCGGAAGCTGATCGAGGACTACCGCACCCGCGCCTGGCTCGGGGACTTCATCGCCTTCTCGGCCAAGGAAGGCCTGTTCGCCACCTTCCTCACCCCCGCCTCCGCCGCCGACGGCCGGCCGGACCGGCGCTGGGACACCGCCCGGATCGCCGCCCTCAACGAGATCTTCGGGTTCTACGGCCTCGACTACTGGTACGCCTGGCAGGTGACCATCCTCGGCCTCGGTCCCGTCTGGCAGAGCGACAACGCCGCCGCCCGCGCCCGCGCCGCCGAACTCCTCTCCCAGGGCGAGGTGTTCGCCTTCGGCCTGTCCGAGAAGACCCACGGCGCCGACATCTACTCCACCGACATGCTGCTGGAGCCGGCCACCGACGGTTCCGGCGGATTCCGCGCCACCGGCTCCAAGTACTACATCGGCAACGGCAACGCCGCCGGTCTCGTCTCCGTCTTCGGCCGCCGCACCGACATCGAGGGCCCGGACGGGTACGTCTTCTTCGCCGCCGACAGCCGCCACCCGGCGTACCGCCTGGTCAAGAACGTCGTCGACTCCTCCAAGTACGTCAGCGAGTTCCGTCTGGAGGACTACCCGGTCTCCGCGGACGACGTCCTGCACACCGGCCGCGCTGCCTTCGACGCCGCCCTCAACACCGTCAACGTCGGCAAGTTCAACCTCTGCACCGCCTCCATCGGCATCTGCGAGCACGCGATGTACGAGGCCGTCACCCACGCGCAGAACCGCGTCCTGTACGGCCGTCCCGTCACCGCCTTCCCGCACGTGCGCCGCGAGCTGGCCGACGCGTACGTCCGCCTCGTCGGGATGAAGCTCTTCAGCGACCGCGCCGTCGACTACTTCCGCACCGCCGGCCCCGACGACCGCCGGTACCTGCTCTTCAACCCGATGACGAAGATGAAGGTGACCACGGAGGGCGAGAAGGTCATCGACCTGCTGTGGGACGTCATCGCCGCCAAGGGCTTCGAGAAGGACACGTACTTCGCCCAGGCGGCGGTCGAGATCCGCGGCCTGCCCAAGCTGGAGGGCACGGTCCACGTCAACCTCGCGCTGATCCTCAAGTTCATGCGCAACCACCTGCTGGACCCCGCCGAGTACGCGCCCGTCCCGACCCGCCTCGACGCGGCCGACGACGCGTTCCTCTTCCGGCAGGGCCCGGCCCGGGGTCTGGGCTCCGTACGCTTCCACGACTGGCGCCCCGCCTTCGACGCGTACGCCGCCGTGCCGAACGTCGCCCGCTTCCGCGAGCAGGCCGACGCCCTGTGCGAGTTCGTCACCACCGCCGCCCCCGACGAGCGGCAGAGCCGCGACCTCGACCTCCTCCTCGCCGTCGGCCAGCTCTTCGCGCTGGTCGTCCACGGCCAGCTGATCCTGGAGCAGGCCCGCCTGACCGGCCTCGACGAGGACGTGCTGGACGAGCTGTTCTCCGTCCTCGTACGCGACTTCTCGGCGCACGCCGTCGAGCTGCACGGCAAGGACTCCGCGACCGAGCCGCAGCAGACCTGGGCCCTCGGCGCGGTCCGCCGCCCGGTCGTCGACGAGGCCCGCGCGGCCCGCGTCTGGGCCCGCGTCGAGGCCCTGTCCGGCTCCTACGAGATGGCCCCGTAACCGACGCGGGGCAGCCGGCCGGCCCCGGGCACCCGCCCCGGGCCGGCCGGCGGCCCACCCGCGGCCCCCGCGCGCCGTCCACGGGTTGCGGTGGACGGAGCCGGGGTGTCGGCGGGTGCGGCTAGGCTTCGAGGATGGCCCTTCCGGACGCTTCCCCCTCGACCTCCGACGCTCTGCAGGTACTGCACCGAGTCTTCGGTTACAGCTCCTTCCGCGGCGAGCAGCAGGAGATCATCGAGCAGCTCGTCGGCGGCGGTGACGCCCTCGTGCTGATGCCGACCGGCGGCGGCAAGTCGCTCTGCTACCAGATCCCGGCCCTGGTCAGAGAGGGCACGGGCATCGTGATCTCTCCCCTCATCGCGCTGATGCAGGACCAGGTGAACGCGCTCACCGCCCTCGGGGTCCGGGCCGGCTTCCTGAACTCGACGCAGCTGTCCCACGAGCGGCAGGCCGTCGAGCGGGCCTTCCTCGCCGACGAGCTGGACCTGCTCTACCTGGCTCCCGAGCGACTGCGCTCCGAGAGCACCCAGCGGCTGCTCGACCAGGGCAAGGTCTCGCTGTTCGCGATCGACGAGGCGCACTGCGTCGCCCAGTGGGGCCACGACTTCCGGCCGGACTACCTCGCGCTGTCCATGCTGCACGAGCGCTGGCCCAAGGTGCCGCGCATCGCGCTGACCGCGACGGCCACCGAGGCCACCCACGCCGAGATCGTGGCGCGGCTCGGCCTGGAGGACGCCCGGCACTTCGTCGCCAGCTTCGACCGGCCGAACATCCAGTACCGCATCGCGGGGAAGAACAACCCGCTCAAGCAGCTCCTGGAACTGATCCGGACCGAGCACGACGGGGACGCCGGCGTCGTCTACTGCCTCTCGCGGTCCTCGGTGGAGAAGACCGCGGCCTTCCTGGCCGAGCAGGGCATCGACGCCGTGGCCTACCACGCCGGCATGGACGCCCGTACGCGCGCGGCGAACCAGGCGCGCTTCCTGCGGGACGAGGGGGTCGTGGTGGTGGCCACGATCGCGTTCGGCATGGGCATCGACAAGCCGGACGTCCGCTTCGTGGCGCACCTGGACCTCCCGAAGTCCGTCGAGGGCTACTACCAGGAGACCGGCCGCGCCGGCCGTGACGGCGAGCCGGCCACGGCATGGCTGGCGTACGGCCTGCAGGACGTGGTCCAGCAGCGCAAGCTCATCGAGGGCTCCGAGGGCGACGAGGCGCACCGCCGGTCCCTGGGCATGCACCTGGACGCCATGCTGGCGCTGTGCGAGACGGTCGACTGCCGCCGCGTCCGGCTGCTGGAGTACTTCGGGCAGTCGGGGGAGCCCTGCGGCAACTGCGACACCTGCCTGACGCCGGCCGAGTCCTGGGACGGGACGGTCGCGGCGCAGAAACTGCTCTCCACGGTCTGGAGGCTGGCCAAGGAACGCCGCCAGAAGTTCGGCGCCGGCCAGATCATCGACATCCTCCAGGGCAAGAAGACGGCGAAGGTCATCCAGTTCGACCACGACGGGCTCTCGGTGTTCGGCGTCGGGTCGGACCTGAGCACCGCGGAGTGGCGCGGGGTCGTGCGCCAGCTGCTGGCGCTGCGGCTGCTGGCGGTGGAGGGCGACTACGGGACGCTCGTCCTGACGGACGCCAGCGGAGAGGTGCTGGGAGGCCGCCGGACCGTCCAGATGCGGAAGGAGAAGGCGGTCGCCGCTTCGCCCCGCAAGGAATCCGGGTCGCGCTCCGGGAAGGGCGCCCGGGTGCCGGTGGACCTGCCGGCCGCGGCCGAACCGGTCTTCCTGGCCCTGCGGGCCTGGCGGGCCGCGACGGCGCGGGAGCAGGGCGTACCGGCGTACGTCGTCTTCCACGACGCGACGCTGCGGGAGATCGCGACGCGGCTCCCCGCCACCGTGGAGGAACTGGGCACCATCGGCGGTGTGGGCGAGGCCAAGCTCACCAAGTACGCCGAGGGCGTCCTGGACACCCTGGCGCAGTGCGAATCCGGCGCTCCCACGGCCGCCGGCGCTCCCGCCGCGCCCGCGTCCGCCGCGCCCGCGGCCCGGGCGGCCGCCGCCCCGGTGGCACGTCATGCGGAGCCGGAGCCGGAGCCGGAGCCGGAAGAGCCGCCCTTCGACCTGGACGAGGAGAACCCGCCGCCCTGGGACGAGGACTGGCAGTAGCCCGTCCCCTGATCGCGCCCCGGGGTTCCGCCCCGGGGCGTCGCCGGATCCGTGGCCCGGATCCGCCGGCGACGGCCGCCCTCACTCTGCGTGACGGCCTGTGACAGCCGTATGTTCCCTGTGTTTCCGCAGCGCCCCCAGCCGGGCGGTATGTCCGTGTTTCGGCCCTCTTCGTACGTGAAGCAGAACACTCTCCGCGAACCATTGCGCATGGATCTCGGGAGTCGGGGCACATGGCCGGACCGTGTCGGTGCAAACCGACAGGGGGACGCACGGAACGAAAGGCCATACGCAACGTGACGGCAGCACAACAGAGCATCCATGTGGGCGGAGAGTGGCGCGCAGCCCTGTCCGGAGCCACGCGCGAGATCATCGACCCCGTCGACGCGACCGCCTTCGCGGTCGTGGCCGAAGGCGGCGTCCAGGACACCGACGACGCCGTGGCCGTGGCACGTGCCGCGTTCGACGACGGTGCCTGGCCGCGCACACCGGTCGCCGAGCGGGCTGCCCTGCTGCGGCGGGTCGCCGCCCTCCTGGAGCGCGACCGCGAGCGGATCGGCGCCCTGGAGAGCCAGGACGCGGGCAAGACGCTGGAAGAGGGCCGTGTCGACGTCGACTGCGTCCGCGACGCCTTCCTCTACTTCGCCGACCTCGTCGCGAACGAGGACGGCGGCCGCGTCGTCGACGCCGGTTCCGACGAGATCCGCAGTGTCGTCGTGCACGAGCCGGTCGGCGTCTGCGCCCTGATCACCCCGTGGAACTACCCGCTGCTCCAGGCCAGCTGGAAGATCGCCCCCGCGCTCGCCGCCGGCAACACGTTCGTGATCAAGCCCAGCGAGATCACCCCGCTGACCACCGTCGTGCTGATCGAACTGCTCCTGGAGGCCGGACTCCCGCTCGGCGCCGCCAATATCGTCACCGGCCCCGGTGACACGGTCGGCGCCCGGCTCGCCGAGCACCCCGACGTCGACCTCGTCTCCTTCACGGGCGGTCTCGTCAGCGGCACGAAGGTCGCCCGGGCGGCCGTCGACAGCGTGAAGAAGGTCGCCCTCGAACTCGGCGGCAAGAACCCCAACGTGGTCTTCGCCGACTCCTGCTCGACGGCCGAGGGATTCGACACCGCCGTCGACCAGGCGCTCAACGCCGCCTTCATCCACAGCGGCCAGGTCTGCTCCGCCGGCTCCCGCCTCATCATCGAGGAGTCGCTGCGCGACCGCTTCGTCGCCGAACTCGCCCGCCGGGCCGAACTGATCCGGCTCGGACGCGGCACCGACGAGGGCGTCGAGTGCGGTCCGCTGGTCTCCGCGGCCCAGCTGGCGAGGACCGAGTCGTACGTGGCCTCCGCCCTCGCCGAGGGCGCGGTCCTGCGCGCGGGCGGCGAGAAGCCGGCCGGCCCCGGCTACTTCTTCCGGCCCACGGTCCTCGACCGGTGCCACCGCGGCATGCGCGTCATCCGCGAAGAGGTCTTCGGCCCCGTCCTCACCGTGGAGACCTTCCGCACCGAGGAAGAGGCCGTCGCCCTCGCCAACGACACCGAGTACGGCCTCGCCGGAGCGGTCTGGACCTCCAACGCGGACCGCGCCCGGCGCGTCGCCGGCCTGCTGCGCCACGGCACCGTCTGGATCAACGACTTCCACCCCTACCTGCCGCAGGCGGAGTGGGGTGGCTTCGGGAAGTCCGGCATCGGCCGCGAACTGGGCCCTGGTGGCCTCGGCGAATACCGCGAGGCCAAGCACATCTACCAGAACCTCGCTCCGCGCCCCGTGCGCTGGTTCGCGGGCACGACGGCGAAGGACCGGGCATGAACGACCAGCACCTGTACGACTACGTCGTCGTCGGCGGCGGCACCGCGGGTTCCGTGATCGCCTCCCGGCTGACCGAGGACCCCGACGTCAGCGTCGCCGTCATCGAGGGCGGCCCCAGCGACGTCGGCCGTGACGAAGTCCTGACCCTGCGCCGCTGGATGGGCCTGCTCGGCGGGGAGCTGGACTACGACTACCCCACCACCGCGCAGCCCCGCGGCAACTCCCACATCCGCCACAGCCGTGCGCGGGTGCTGGGCGGCTGTTCCTCGCACAACACCCTCATCTCGTTCAAGCCGCTCCCCTCCGACTGGGACGAGTGGGCCGAGGCGGGCGCCGACGGGTGGGACGCGGCGGCCATGGACCCCTACTTCGCCCGGCTGCGCAACAACATCGTCCCCGTCGACGAGGCCGACCGGAACGCGATCGCCCGGGACTTCGTCGACGCCGCGCAGAGCGCGCTCGGCGTGCCGCGCGTCGAGGGCTTCAACCGGGGCCCCTTCGACGAGGGCGTCGGCTTCTTCGACCTCGCCTACCACCCCGAGAACAACAAGCGGTCGTCCGCCTCCGTCGCGTACCTGCACCCGTTCCTGGACCGGCCGAACCTGCACATCGCCCTGGAGACCTGGGCGTACCGGCTGGAGCTGGAAGGCACCCGCGCCACCGGCGTGCACATCCGTACCAAGGAGGGCGCGGAGCACGTCGTACGCGCCCGGCGCGAGGTCCTGGTGTGCGCCGGGGCCGTGGACACCCCGCGCCTGCTACTGCACTCCGGGATCGGGCCGCGCGCCGACCTGGAGAAGCTCGGCATCCCCGTCGCGCTCGACCTGCCGGGCGTCGGGGAGAACCTGCTCGACCACCCCGAGTCGGTCATCGTGTGGGAGACGCACGGCCCGATCCCGGAGAACTCCGCGATGGACTCCGACGCCGGACTGTTCGTCCGCCGGGACCCCGACGCCAAGGGCCCGGACCTGATGTTCCACTTCTACCAGATCCCCTTCACCGACAACCCGGAGCGCCTGGGCTACGAACGGCCCGCGCACGGCGTGTCGCTGACCCCGAACATCCCCAAGCCGCGCAGCCGCGGCCGGCTCTACCTGACGAGCGCCGACCCCGAGGTCAAGCCCGCCCTCGACTTCCGGTACTTCACCGACGAGGACGACTACGACGGCCGGACCCTCGTCGACGGGATCCGCATCGCCCGGCAGATCGCGGCGAGCGAACCGCTGGCCGGCTGGCTCAAGCGCGAGGTGTGCCCGGGGCCCGAGGTGACCTCCGACGAGGAGCTCAGCGCGTACGCGCGCCAGGTCGCCCACACCGTCTACCACCCCGCCGGCACCTGCCGGATGGGGGCCGCCGACGACGAACTCGCCGTCGTCGCACCAGATTTGAAGATCCGGGGCCTCGACGGCATCCGGATCGCCGACGCGTCCGTTTTTCCCACCATGACCGCCGTCAATCCGATGATCGGCGTCCTCATGGTCGGCGAGAAATGTGCCGACCTGCTGGGAGGAACCACTCGATGAACACTCCGCCGCACACCGCGACCGCGCCGCAGACCACCGCCACCGCGGAATCCGTCTTCTCCGTCCGCGACCTGTGGAAGGTCTTCGGTCCGAAGGCCGAACGGGTGCCCGCCGACCAGGAGCTCCGGGGGCTCGACCCCGCCGAACTGCGCGAGCGCACCGGCTGCACCGCCGCCGTCCGCGACGTCTCCTTCGACGTCCGCAAGGGCGAGGTCTTCGTCGTCATGGGCCTCTCGGGCTCGGGCAAGTCGACGCTCGTACGCTGCCTGACCCGGCTCATCGAGCCGACCTCGGGCACCGTCTCCATCGACGGCGAGGACGTGCTGTCCATGGACACCGGCCGGCTCCGCGAGCTGCGCCGGCACCGGGCCGCCATGGTCTTCCAGCACTTCGGTCTGCTGCCGCACCGGACGGTGCTCGACAACGTCGCCTACGGCCTGGAGATCCAGGGCGTGGGACGCGGCGAACGGCGCGAGCGTGCGGCGGAGTTCGTCACCCAGGTCGGCCTCGACGGCATGGAAGACCGTCGGCCGAGCCAGCTGTCCGGCGGCCAGCAGCAGCGCGTCGGCCTGGCCCGCGCGCTCGCCGTGGACCCCGAAGTCCTGCTGTTCGACGAGCCGTTCAGCGCGCTGGACCCGCTGATCCGCCGGGACATGCAGGAGGAGGTCGTACGCCTTCACCAGGACGAGGGGCGCACGATGGTCTTCATCACGCACGACCTGAGCGAGGCGCTGAAGCTCGGCGACCGCATCGCGCTGATGCGCGACGGCCGGATCGTCCAGCTCGGCACCCCGGAGGAGATCGTGGGCGCCCCCGCCGACGACTACGTCAGGGACTTCGTCCGGGACGTACCGCGCGAGCAGGTCCTGACCGTCCGCTCGGCGATGCGCCCCGCCCTCGGCGACGAGCGCGAGGCCGGCCCCGCGCTCGCCCCCAGCGCCACCGTCCACGAGGCCATCGAGGCCGTCGCCCGTACCGGCGAGAACGCCCGCGTCGTCGAAGGCGGCAGGTGCCTCGGCGTGGTCGACCACGCGGGACTCCTCGGTGTCGTCGCCGGGGTACCGGCAGCGGCGGACAAGGCGGTGGCCTGATGTACTCCCATACGACCTGGCCGCCGCCGTGCGGCACGACCGGCGCCGACGCGCTGACGGGCGCCACCGGGCGGTGGGGCCGATGACCGCCACCGTCACCCCCGCCACCACGGGCTCCGCGGCCGCCACGGACACCGGGTCCGGCGTGCTGCGCGCGCTCACGCGCCACCGCGGCCGGCTCATCGTCGCCTGCGCGGCCGTGGCCCTCGTCCTCGGCGCCGTGTTCCTGGGCGCCGGGAACTGGCCGGCCTCGCTCTCCGTCGACCTGTCCGGACCGCTGAAGAGCACCAGCGACTGGATCATCGACAACCGCGACGGCCACCCGCTGTTCCTCTACTTCCTCGGACACGTCAGCAACGCCGTGGTCGTCTCCGTCCGCGCCGTGTACCTGGTGCTGCTCGCCCTCGGCTGGGCCGGCGTCACCGCCGCCGCCACGCTGGTGGCCTGGCGCGTCGCCGGAGTCCGGCTCGCGCTGACCTCCCTCGCCGCCTTCGCCGTCTGCGGAGTGCTCGGGATGTGGGTCCCCACCATGCAGACGCTCGCCCTGATGGTCGTCGCCGTCGCCGCCTCCGTGCTGCTCGGCGGCCTCCTCGGGCTGGCCGCCGGCCTCTCGGACCGCATGCACCGCGTCCTGCGGCCCGTACTGGACACCATGCAGGTGCTGCCGGCCTTCGCGTACCTGCTGCCCGTCGTCCTCGTCTTCGGCATCGGCGTGCCCGCGGCCGTCCTGGCCACCGTCATCTACGCCGCCCCGCCCATGGCCCGGCTCACCGCGCTCGGGCTGCGCGACGCCGACGCCGGCGTCATGGAGGCCGCCACCTCCCTCGGCGCCACCGGCAGGCAGCGACTGCTGACGGCCAGGCTGCCGCTCGCCCGCAAGGAACTGCTGCTCGGCGTCAACCAGTCGATCATGATGGCGCTGGGCATGGCCGTGATCGCGTCCGTCATCGGCGCGGGCGGCCTCGGCGACCGCGTCTACCAGGCGCTGGCCTCCGTCGACGTCGGAGCGGCCCTCGCCGCCGGCGTGCCGATCGTGCTGCTCGCCATCGTCCTGGACCGGGTCACCGCCGCGGCCGGAGAGCGGATCGGCGCGGCCCCGGCCCACCGGTCCCGGCTCGGCTGGGCCATCGCCGCCGCGGCCACCGCCGCCGTCGCCCTCGGGACCCGGCTGGCCGACGCCCTCACCTGGCCCGACGGCTGGACGCTGGACATCGCCGAGCCCGTCAACCGGGCGGTCGACTGGATGACCGCCCACCTCTACTCCGGTGTGCCCGTCGTCGGAGGCACCGCCGACTGGGCGGGGCACTTCACCACGTGGGTCCTCAACCCCCTGCGCTCCGGCCTGCAGTGGCTGCCCTGGTGGGCGGTCCTGCTGACCATCGGCGTACTCGCCCTGCTCATCGGCACCTGGCGCACCGCCGTCACCGCCGTCCTGGCGATGGCCGCGATCGGCGTCCTCGGAGTCTGGGACCCGGCGCTCGACACGCTGTCCCAGGTGCTGGCCGCCGTCGCCGTGACGCTGCTGGTCGGCGTCGCCCTCGGCGTCGCCTCGGCACGCAGCAACCGCCTGGGACGCGCGCTGCGCCCGGTCCTCGACGTCTTCCAGACCATGCCGCAGTTCGTGTACCTGATCCCCGTCGTCGCCCTGTTCGGCGTCGGCCGCGCCCCGGCGGTCGCGGCCGCCGTGGTCTACGCGCTGCCCGCGGTGGTGCGGATCACGGCCCAGGGCGTCCGCGCGGTGAACCCCGCCGCCATGGAGTCCTCGCGCTCGCTGGGCGCGACCGGGCGCCAGCAGCTGCTCCAGGTGCAGCTGCCGCTGGCCCGGCCCGCGCTGCTGCTGGCCGTCAACCAGGGCGTCGTCCTGGTCCTCGCCGTGGTCGTCATCGGCGGCCTGGTGGGCGGCGGAGCGCTCGGCTACGACGCGGTCTTCGGTCTCGCCCAGGGCGACCTGGCGACCGGTCTGGTCGCCGGCGCGGCGATCGTCTGCCTCGGCCTGATGCTCGACCGCGTCACCCAGCCGACACAGCGCCGCGACCTCGCCGGAAAGGGGGCCTGACATGGCTCGCACACGCATCGCCGCCCTCGCGGCCGCGGCCGCCATCACCGTGACGGCCCTCACCGGCTGCGGCGCCGCCGACATGACCCGCCAGTCCTCCCCGTACGCCGACGCCAAGGGCTCCCGCACGGTGACGCTGTCCGTGCAGTCGTGGGTGGGCGCCCAGGCCAACGTGGCCGTCGCCCAGTACCTGCTGGAGCACGAGCTCGGCTACCGGGTGGACACCGTCCAGATCGACGAGGTGCCCGCCTGGGACGCCCTCAGCCAGGGCCGGGTGGACGCCATCCTGGAGGACTGGGGCCACCCGGAGCAGGAGAAGCGGTACATCGACGACAAGGGCACCATCGCCCGGGGCGGCGAACTCGGGGTGACCGGCCACATCGGCTGGTTCGTGCCGACGTACTTCGCCGAGGAACACCCGGACGTCACCGACTGGAAGAACCTGAACAAGTACGCCGACCAGCTCCGCACCGCGGAGAGCGGCGGCAAGGGCCAGTTGCTGGACGGCTCCCCGTCCTACGTGACGAACGACAAGGCGCTCGTGAACAACCTCGACCTCGACTACCAGGTCGTCTTCGCGGGATCCGAGGCGGCGCAGATCACGCAGATCAGACAGTTCGCCAAGGAGAAGAAGCCGTTCCTGACCTACTGGTACAAGCCCCAGTGGCTGTTCGAGAAGGTCCCGATGACGGAGGTGAAGCTCCCCGACTACAAGGAGGGCTGTGACGCCGACGCCGAGAAGGTCGCCTGCGCGTACCCGCACACGCCGCTGCAGAAGTTCCTCAACTCCCGCTTCGAGGCCGACGGGGGCGACGCCGCCGCCTTCCTGAAGAAGTTCCGGTGGACGACCGACATGCAGAACGACGTCTCCCTGATGATCGCGGACCAGAAGCTGTCGCCCCAGGAAGCGGCGGCCCGCTGGGTCAAGCAGAACGAGGCCACCTGGCGCACCTGGCTCCCGTCCTGACCCCCACGGGAAACGGTATCCGGGGGAACGGCGAGGCCCGGCGGAGGGAAGTGGCTCGCCACTTCCCTCCGCCGGGCCTTCCGCTACCTGTGGGGGCTCAGCCGAAGGCCTTCATGGCGCCCCAGCCGCCGACCACGACGAGCACGCCCCCGGTGGTGTCCGTCTCGGTGCAACGGTAGAGCTTCACGGTGCCTGAGCCGGTCAGTGCCCAGAGGTCGGGGATCCCGTCACCGCTGGTGTCGGGGGTGCCCATGACCATCGGGATGTTGGCCGCCGTCCAGTTCGCGCCGTAGGAGACGTCGGCACCGCCCAGGGAGGCCGCGCCCGAGGCGAGCGAGGCGATCGCCGTGCCGCCCTTGCCGTCGCTCTTGCCCTTGCGCAGCCACATCTTGCCGTCGCCGGGGTTGCGGTAGAGCAGGTCCTTCGCGCCGTCCTTGTTGATGTCGCCGACGTTGACCACGTCCAGCGGGTCCCAGCCCGAGGCGAGCTTGGTCGCTCCGCTGAAGCTCGCTCCGGTGTACCCGGTGAACGCCCACAGGTCGGAACCGGAGGTGGCCAGGAGGTCGGAGCGGCGGTCGTTGTCGAGGTCGCCCGCCGCGAAGATCTGCGTGAACGAGGACGGGGCGGGCGCGTTGGACGGCAGCCACAGCTCGGTGCGCTGCTCGATGTCCACACTGCCGTAGCCGTCGCCGCGGTACACGTAGAGCTTGCCGTCGGGCATCCGGGCGATCAGATCCTGGATGCCGTCACCGGGAGCGAAGTCGCCGTGGTGCGTGATCAGCGCCGGCTTGCCGTCGGAGCCCATCCAGTAGCCGGGGTGGTCGGCCTTGCCGTCCTTGTCGGTGTCGGCGGTGAGGTTGACACCGGCGCGGTGAGCGCCGGGGATGTTCATGTGCAGGTCTCCCGCGGCACCGGAGTACATGTCGAGGTTGCCCTCGGGCGTGATGACCCACAGGTCCGGCTGGGCGTCGCCGTTGGTGTCGCCGGGGGCGTCCGCGCTGTCGCGGGGTGACACGTTGAAGCGGTAACCAGTGGAGTCCGAGGGGTTGCCGGCCCCGTCCATGGCCCGCACGTAGAGCATGTTGGGTCCGGCCACGGGCGGTTTGAGGGCAACCGTGGCGTTGGCGCCGGCTGCCACCGCGACGCTGTGCGCGTCGTCGAAGCCCGGACCGTTGAAGGCGTACTGGTACTTGACGGTGGACGAGTCGTCGGAGGCGCCGAAGGTGAACTGTCCGGCCGTGCCGAACTTGACCGTGCTCCAGTTGCGGCCCGTGCCGTCGTCCTCAGGGAAGTTGCTGGAGGAGATGGCCGGCGAGTTCGGCTTCGTGGCGTCGTACACGAAGGTGCAGTCGGCGTTGCCGGCCGGGGCGAACTCGGAAGCCGCTCCGGTGGAGTCGATGGAGCGTACGGCCCAGTGGTACGTCTTGCCGTCGGTGAACTTGGACCGGGCGAGCGTGACGCTCTGGTGGCCGGAGCCGTCGACGCCCAGCTGCTGGTCGTAGAGCTTGCTGCTGCTGCCCGACTCCCACACCACGAAGTGCAGGGAGCTCAGGTCTCCGTCGTCGTCCTTGCCGGTGGCGGCGAAGACCAGGTCGGAGGCGCCGACCGCGGAGAACGGAGCGTCCGTGTCGCAGTCCGGTCCCGGGGACATGGTCAGGGCCTCGGGCACCCGCGGAGGACGGTTGTACGTGACCTTCATCCAGGGCGAGTTGGATCCGTCGGC
This sequence comes from Streptomyces goshikiensis, assembly GCF_014650555.1. Taxonomy (GTDB): domain Bacteria; phylum Actinomycetota; class Actinomycetes; order Streptomycetales; family Streptomycetaceae; genus Streptomyces; species Streptomyces goshikiensis. The sequence continues at coordinate 850,318 of NZ_BMVE01000002.1, forward strand.
CTTGAACTTCTTCCAGGAATAGGCCGACTTCTCGTCCGTGGCGCGCATGCCCAGCGTGATCGTGGGCCAGCCGTGGTCCATGGCCCTCTGAGCCGTGGCGGTCGTGGTGAAACGGACGTAGTCATCGGGGCAGCTGCTGTTGTACCCGTGTGCCGCGTCCACCGCCTGGATCTTGGTGTCCCAGGAGGGCTGGTTGTTCCAGGTGGTCTTGTTGCTGATGGTGCCGGTGTTCCAGAGCTCGACGGGCTTGGCCGTGCAGGACCAGGAGTACGTCTCCAGGGCGTAGAAGTACGCCTCGGAGACCCTCGCGCCCTGCATGGCGGGGTTCCACGCGATCGTGTAGAAGGAGCGGGACAGCCCGCCGGTGGTCGACTCGTAGCCCACGCGGGCCGTGTCGGTGCCGTCGTTGAAGTTGGTGCCGTTCCAGAAGCTGGACGACGGGTAGGTGCGGTACGCGGTGGTCCAGTTGTTGGTGCCGCCGTCGAACGAAGGATCGATGAAGACCGGGTAGACCGTTGACGCGTCCTTCAGCAGCTTCGCGTCCGGAACCAGCGCGAGCGTGCCGTCCTTCAACGCCGGCTGCACCAGTGCGTCGTGGGTACCCGGCTGCGGTCCGCCGAGGCCGGGCAGGGCGAGGACGTCGGCGGGGGTCCGGGGGGCGCCGGAGCCGGCGGGTGTCGCGGCGTCGCCGACCGTGGCCGGGTCGGCCTTGCCCGCGGAGTCCCACATGAACGGGGTGGGCGAGGAGGCGACCTCCTTGCCCTGACGGTCCGCGGCGCTCAGGCTCTTGGTGACCGGGTCGAGGCTGAAGACGAGGTCGGGCGAGCTCAATCCGTACGAGAGGCTCGCCAGGGCGGGGCTCGCGGCGGCTTCGGCGTTCTTGACCACCAAGACGTGGGAGAAGCCGGCATCGCGCGCGGTCAGCAACAGGTCGACTCCGGGCAGCACTTCCGGGTACAGGGCGCGAGGGCCCTCGATGATGGGCAGCGGAACCGGTCCGGGCCAGGACAGGGTCAGCCGGTGACCGCCGGTTTCGAGGGTGGCGAGCGGGGTCGTGCCCGCCCCGGCCGCGTCGAGAGGGGCCCGCTGGACGGACCGGGAAGAGCGCCCGGCCGTGCCGGCCGAGAAGACCGCGGGGTTGTTGACGGCCTTCGGCGCCCAGCCGTCATCGGTGCGGGTCAGCGTGGTGTCGATCTCCTTCCACTCACCGCCGACCTTGGCCCGTACCGGGCGGGTGTGCGCGGTCAGCTCGAAGCTGCCGTCCGGCATGGCCATGGTGCTGTTGGTCGCGGTGCGCAGCTCCGTGACCTCCACGGGCTTGCCGGTAGACCGGGCCTTGTCCTGCGCCTCGTCGTGGTCCAGCAGGCCGTTCGCCCGCGGGGCCCGGTTCGGGGCATCGTGGGACGGGCCGTCAGCGGGCAGCGCCAGCAGCCCGGCCGCCAGCGCGGCGGTGATGCCCAGGGCGGCGAGTCCCGCCGTTTTGCGATTCGGCCTGCGGCCGGGCCGGAGCCTTTTCACGGTCTGTCTTTCCCTCCCAGGCGGACTTCCGCAGGTCCATTCGGTCTGTTCACGTAATGGATCATGCGGTCCGCGCGGGCAGATCATGACGCATGGGCGCGCACGCTCCAATTCGAAGTGTGATCGGAACGTGACGTAGGTGGGAAATTTGAGGCGCGCGGAACTCCGGGCGGGCCTCCTGCGTCTCTCCTGGTGAGCTGTACCGATGGCTGAGATGAGTTGGGTGAACCGCATCAAATCGGTGAGTCCGGACAAACGGCATGCTGTTCTGGCTGGATTTGATCCCTTGCGATATGACCTATCGCATTCGCCGGATGAATGCCCGAAGCTGCGCACTCGCGATGAATCGGTAGGTCCGATACCCGTGGGCGTTATATCTCGTGATCGAGATCTCAGTGAAATGCATTGATTTGACGGCCGCATTCCCCCGCCTCAATGATGCGCGGACAATTGATCTTTCGGGCCTGGGGGGCTCTGCGTGTTCTCATCGTTGTCGTGGTCCGGGAGGGGCTCCTTGCCCCGGACCACGAGTGGCCGGCGTCGTGCACGCCGGAACCGGCTGGCCGTCGGTACGGCCACGGCCGCCGCACTACTGGTCACCCTGGTGCCCAGTCAGGCTTTCGCCGCACCGCCGTCCGGCTCCCGGGCCGGTGTCGACCTGATCGACCTCCAAAAGGAGCCCGTCGCGCGGGACGCCGGAACCGGCGCCCTGGACGAGCTCACCGGCGAGGCGACCCAGCCGGTCGACGCCTACGTTCCGGAGAAGATCGACGCGCCGGCGGGCGGCCAGGGCACGGCGCCGCTCACCACACCGGCCGCCGGTCAGCTCGTGAAGGCCGACCAGCTACCGGTGCTCATCGGCCCGCCCAAGGACGCCACCGCGGCCGAGGCCGCCGCGCTCGCAGGTAACTGGCAGGTCGCACTCGCCCAGCCCGAGCAGACCGCGGCTGCCGAGGTGGACGGCATGCTGCTCACCGTCACCCCGCCCGCGGGCGCCAGTGGTGAGGTGGAAGTCAGCCTGGACTACAGCGAGTTCAAGGAGCTGTACAGCGCCGACTGGGCGAACCGCCTGCAGTTCGTCCAGTACCCGCGCTGCTTCCTGCAGAGCCCGGACAACGAGGCCTGCAACGAGGCCGTCAGGCTGAACTCGGACAACAACGACGACAGCGACCGGATCAGCACGACCGTCGACGTCGCCAGCCTCACCACGCCGCCCACGGCACCGCAGAGCGCCGCCTCGTTCACGACGGGCGGCTCGATCGTGGACGGCGTGTACCGGACCTCCCGCAAGGCCGAGGCGCTCCGCACCCTGATGCCGGCCGTCGACGGCGGTGCCACTGGCGGCGTGTTCGCCACCGTGGACTCCGGCTCCGGAGCCAAGGGCGACTACACCGCGACCCCGCTGGTCAGTGCCGGCACCTGGTCGGCCGGCAGCAACTCAGGTGCGTTCAACTACACGTACCAGCTGACCGCACCGCCGGCTCCCGCCGGACCGGCCCCGTCCATCGCCTTCCAGTACAACTCGCAGGTCGTCGACGGTCGTACCTCGGCCACCAACAACCAGGCCTCCTGGCTGGGCGACGGCTGGGAGTACAACCCCGGCTCGATCGAGCGCACCTACCGCGGCTGCAGCGACGACACCGCCGGCGGCGCCAACAACGCCTCCCACAAGACAGGCGACCTCTGCTGGGGCTCGTGGAACGCCGTGCTCAGCCTCGGCGGCAGCACCACCGAGCTGGTCCGCGACGACACGTCCGGCCAGTGGGTCACGAAGAACGGTGACGGCTCCAAGATCCAGCTGATCAAGGACAGTGCCAAGCCCAAGGCGAACGGCGACGACGACGACGAGCGCTGGATCGTCACGACGCGGGACGGCACCCAGTACCACTTCGGCCTGAACCGCCTGCCCGGCTGGGCCGACGGCAAGAGCACCACCGACTCCGTCCTCACCGTCCCGGTCTCCGGTAACCAGCCCGGCGAGCCCTGCTACAACAGCGACTTCTCCAAGTCCTTCTGCGACCAGGCATGGCGCTGGAACCTCGACTACGTCGTCGACGTCGACGGCAACGCCATGTCGCTGTGGTGGAAGAAGGAAACGAACTTCTACTCCAAGAACGAGAAGTACACCACCCCGGTCAAGTACGACCGTGGCGGCTACCTGCTCAACATCGACTACGGCCAGCGCTCCGACACCCTCTTCAGCGCGCCTCCCGTGGACCGGGTCAGCTTCGGCGTCGGCGAGCGCTGCCGCGAGGAAGGTGCGCTCAAGTGCACCGACGCGGCGTTCGCCTCGCGCGACTACGAGCGGTACCGGATCTGGTACGACACCCCGGCGCACCTGTACTGCTCCGGTACCGTGGGCAAGCGCTGCCCGGTCCCCTCGCCGACCTTCTGGTCGCGCAAGCAGCTGTCCTCCGTCACCACGCAGGCGCAGCGCACCAAAGGCTCGACGGCGCTCCAGAACGTCGACACCTGGAACCTGACGCAGTCGTTCCCGCGCACGCTGACCGACGGCTCCCCTCCGCTGTGGCTGGAATCCGTCAAGCGGACCGGATACGGCACCGACGGCAAGTCGCTGCCCCTCAACCCGGTCGAGTTCTCGCACAACAACGCCCCGATGCCCAACCGTGTGGTGAAGGGGCCGGACGACCACCGTCCGGCCTTCGACCGCCTGCGTATCCGCCGCGTCATGACGGAGTACGGCGGCGAGATCGACGTCCAGTACTCCACACCCGCCGGCTCCTGCGCCTCGGGCACCGGACAGCCGACTCCCGAGGCCAACAAGGCCCTGTGCTACCCCGTCTTCTGGAGTCCGGACCCGGACCAGGAGACCACCGACTGGTTCAACAAGTACGTCGTCGAATCCGTCGAGGAGCGCCCCCGCATCGACGGGGTGCCCGACCTCGTCACCGACTACGTGTACGTCGGAGACGCGGCTTGGGCGAAGAACGACACCGAGTTCTCCAAGCGCAAGACCCGCACCTACGACCAGTGGCACGGCTACGCCCAGGTCGACGTGTTCAAGGGACGGCCGGACGCGACCGACGGATCGGTGCAGAGCAAGTCCTCGTCCCGCTTCTTCCGCGGTATGCCGGGGCAGACCGTCCTGGACTCCAAGGGCGCCACGATCGCAGCCGACCACCCCGCCTTCCAGGGCATGACGGCCGAGTCGATCAGCTATACGCAGGCGGTCGGAGGTGAGGTCTCCTCCCGCTCGATCAGCTACCCGAAGGCGATCCCACTCGCCAGCCGGGCGCGCGGTGACGGCCTCGACGCGCTGACGGCCTACCGCGTCGAGAACGGCAAGAGCACGACGATCACCCCGTCGAGCGGAACCGGCGACGACAAGCGCACCTCGCGCACAGCCACCATCACCACCGAGTACGACAGCGTCTACGGCCTTCCGGAGAAGGTCGAGTCGCAGGGCGACACCGGCGTCACCGGCGATGAGACCTGCACCGTCTCCGAGTACCTGCACAACACGGCCGCCCACCTGATCGGCCTGGTCAAGCAGGTCCGCACCACCGTCGGCAGCTGCGCGCAGGCGGCCACGGCCTCCGTGGTCACCGCGAGCCGCACCGCCTACGACGGCGGGGCGTACGGCGCCGCGCCGACGCGCGGCCTGGCCACCACCGAGTGGTCCAACGACGCAGCGGGTACCGGCTGGATCCGCAGCTCGGTCCTCACGCACGACTCCTACGGTCGGGTCAGGTCCGTCGAGGACGCGGCCGGACGGACCGCCACCAGCAGTTACGACCCGCCCACCGGCCAGGTCTACGCGACCACGTCCACCAACGCCGCGGGCAAGACCTCGACCGGCACCGTCGACCCCGGCCGCTCCACCGGCCTGACCGTCAAGGACGTCAACGGCAAGGTCACCGCCTACGCCTACGACGCCCTCGGCCGGGCCACGGGCATGTGGGCGCCCAGCCAGAACCCGGCGACCGACCCGCCGGCGAAGTCCTTCTCCTACTACACCAAGGTGGGCAAGCCGGTCTCCGTCACCACCTCGGTACTCCGGGACGACGACACCAGGGCCGAGAGCACCACGTTCTACGACGGCCTCGGCCGCGTGCGGCAGTCCCGTAAGAACGCCGTCGGCGGCGGCTGGATGGTCTCCGACACCTACTACAACGAAGCGGGCCAGATCCGCCGGACCGACAACGGTTACCTCGCCGAGAAGGTGCCGGCGGACGAGCTCTTCGAGAAGAAGAGCGACTTCCAGGTCCCCAACTCGACGGTCACCACCTACGACGGCCAGGGCCAGCCGCTCACCGTCACCCCGCTGTACGCGGGCGTCGCGCAGACCGCGCGCAAGACCACGTACGCCTACGGCTGGGACTACACCACGGTGACCCCGCCGACGGGTGCGGCCAAGACCCGTACCTGGACCGACGCGCTCGGCCGCGCCGTACGGGTCGACCACTACAACTCCACGGCGCCGGGCGGGCTCACCTCCACCCGGTACGGCTTCGACGTGCGCGGCAACCGCGTGTCGGCGAAGGACGCCAAGAACAACGAGTGGTCGTGGAAGTTCGACGCCCGTGGACGCCAGATCGAGGCGACGGACCCGGACACCGGGACCCGCTCCCAGACGTACGACGATCTGGACCAGCCCGTCCTGAGCACGAATTCCCGCGGCATCAAGGTCTGGACGGGCTACGACGTCCTCGGCCGGGTGACCGGGCAGCGTCTGAACGACGCGAACGGCGAGCAGCTGACGGCATTCGGCTACGACGCTGTCGTGGGTGCCGTCGGGCAGCCGTCCTCCGCGACCCGGTACACGGGCGGAGCGGCCTACACCTCGACGATCACCGGCTACGACGCCGAGTACCGGCCGACCGGCAAGTCCATCACCGTCCCGGACACGGCCGCCACCAAGGGCGTCGCCGGTACGTACAACTACGGGTACACCTACACCCGCAGCGGTCTGCGCAAGACGACCACCGTCCCGGCGGTGGGCAGCCTGCCGCAGGAGAAGGTGGTCACCCGGTACAACCAGGAGGGCTTGCCGGTATCCACGTCCGGCACCGACTGGTACACCGCCGACACCACCTACAGCCCGTACGGCGAGGTGCTGCGCGCGGTCACCGGTGAGCAGCCGTACCGCGTCTGGACGACGAACGTCTTCGACGAGGGCAGCGGCTGGGCCACCCAGATGGTCACCGACCGCGAGACGGCTGATGCGCACCGGGTCAACGAGCGGGCCTTCCGCTACGACAACGCCGGCAACATCACGCTGACGGCGGACAAGTACCCGTCCTCCGACGCGGCCAACGCCACGGTCACGACCGACCGACAGTGCTTCATCTACGACGGCCTCGGCCAGCTGACCGAGGCCTGGACCTCGCCCCACACCGAGTGCAAGGCCCCGGGCCAGACGACCCGGCAGCCGGTGTACAAGGACGCGACCGGCGCGGTGGTGGCGACCAACGTCACCGACGCGAACGAGGGCTACTGGCACTCGTACTCGTACGACGTGATCGGCAACCGCACCAAGCTCGTCGAGCACGATGCCACGCCGACGGTCACAGCAGGACAGGTCGACACCGCCGGGGACACCACGAAGTCGTACTCGTACGGAATCGACCCCAGCGGGTCGGGAGTCCCCAAGCAGCCGCACACGCTGACCGGACTCTCCACGGACACCCCGACCGTCGACACGACGGCCTCGATGGGCTATGACTCCGCCGGCAACACGACCACCCGCACCTACGGTGGAGAGGGCGCCCAGACCCTCACCTGGACCTGGGACGGCAAGCCCGAGAAGGTCACGGGTACCGGCAAGGACGGTTTCACCCAGGTCAACGGCCTGGCGGGCAAGTGCCTGGACCTGAGCAACGGCGATCCCACCACCGGCTCGCCCATCCAGCTCTTCCAGTGCAACGGCACCAAGGCGCAGCAGTTCAGGCTCGACGGTGACGGCACCGCCCCGGGTGGCAAGACCGGCGCGCTGAAGGTCCGTGACAACTGTGTGATGCCGACGGGCGGCGGCACCGGATCGGGTACGACGATCACCGTCGCGCCCTGCACCGGAGCGGCCAACCAGAAGTGGACGACCGCTGCGAACGACGGCCTCAAGCACGTCGCCTCCGGCCTGTGCATGGACGTGCCCGGCGGCAACGAGGCCAACAGCACCGACGTCATCCTCTACAACTGCAACGGCGGAGCCAACCAGTCCTGGAAGTTCGAGGACACCACCTCGTACGTCTACGACGCGGACGGCAGCCGCCTGATCGCGAGCACGGCCGGTACGAACACGCTGTACCTGCCCGAGTCGGAGTACCGCACCAGCACCACGGGCATGCTCGTGTACTGCCAGCGGTACTACAGCCAGGCGGGCGCTCCGACCGTGGTGCGCAACTCCGAGCTGAACTGGGGAGCGTCGAGCCTCACGGCCATCATCTCCGACCAGCACGGCACCCCCGTGGCGGGCGTGGACCTGGGATCCGGCCAGAACGTGCAGCGGATGCGAACGGAGCCGTTCGGAACCGAGCGAAGCAGCTCGGCCGCGTTCCGCTCGCACCGCGGGTACGTGGGCGGCGGCGACGACAACAGCACGGGACTCACCCACCTGGGCGCCCGCCTGTACGACTCCACCACGGGCCGCTTCGTCTCGGCCGACCCGGTCATCGATCTCGGCGACCCGCTGCAGATGAACGGGTACGCGTACTCCGCCAACAACCCGGTGACGCTCAGCGACCCCTCGGGCCTGATGCCCAACCCGAAGGGCGGCTGCCCGGTCTGCTTCAACCCGCCGTCCACCACCACACCCGCGCCGACCCCGCCGCCGAGCACGTCGAGCACGACCACCCAGACCGTGTCGGTCACGGTGACCAAGACGGTCACGGTGAGGAAGCCGCCCAAGGACTGCAACTGGTGGTGCAAGACCAAGGGATGGCTCCGCGAGCACAAGGAGGTCGTGAGCTTCGTCGTCGAAATCACCGTCAGCGGTGCGTGCTTCGGCGCGGCGATCGCCGGTGCTGTCGAGACGGCGGGTGCAACCCTGGTCGCCGCGGCGGGCTGCGGCGCCTTGGGCGCGGCGGCCGGTGCCTCAGTGAACAACGCGCTGACACCGGAGGCGGACCACAGCACGCTCGGCATCCTCAAGGACCAGGCCAAGGCCCTGGCCCCCGGCGCGGCAAGCGGCGTGGTGGGCCTAGGCGTCGGCAAGGTCCTGGAGCGGGGCGCCGGCGCGATCGCCAGCAAACTGCTGTCGACCAAGCCGGCTGCGAGCGGCGCCGGATCCGCGGCTTCCGGCAAGGCGGCCGGGGGGACGCCCGCGAGGGCGAGCACTCTCGCCGACGATGGTTCTGCCACCTCGGGCGGTGCGACGCGTACTAATGCGGCATATCGCGGGGACAACGAAACGGTGTTCCACGGGCATGGCAGCTACACCGAAGCGAACGGCACCGTCACCGTCCCCAAGGGGACCTCGATTGCCTTCTACGGTCCCCATGGCAAGACCATCACCCGGCAAATGGGCATGCTGGTTTCAGGTCCTGGTGGGCCCGCTAGGCAACCGCTCGAAGTCTTCGATGAAGGTGCTGTGATTCCGAATTACACCCTGGCCCCTCTCGGGCCCGGATTTACCTTCCGTGACGGTGCCACGGTGGTGGAGCAGCGCACACTGCTGAGCGATCTGCTCAAGGAAGGAATGGGACGTACTCACTGGGCCGCGTGCCGGAGCTGCCGCCGGTAGAATGTCTGTTCTGAACTGACCGCTGTACGTTGCCGGGGCGGCTCGCCTGCTCAAGGCGGGCCGCCCCGGCCGTCTTCTAGCTCTTCGACCATCGAGGCCCTATGGAATATGTGGACCTGTCTCGCTATGTGTACTCGACCTCGCTCGTGCCCATGCAGAATTTGGGATGGCTGGGCACTTCCGCGGGAATCCAGGGAGGTTCTGAGCCCCCGGTGACTCCAGTAGAGGCGAAGGCGCTCGAGCGCGCATCGAAGTGGCTCTCCGCTGTGACCCTAGGTGTGCATGAATGTGAGTTCTGTCCGCCTGGCCGCACTCATTCCGGCAATGGAGAGTTTCATTATTACAGTGCCGGCGGCGACACGTATGCTGCCCCTGCGCTGATCAACCACTACGTGAGGGATCACGGATATCGACCTCCCCTGATCTTCCGTGCGGCCGCACTCTCTGAATGTCCTTTGGTGTGGGATCGGCGTGCAGATTTTCTTGCGGCAGCATTGGCGGACGACACAGTTGATTTCGAACTCAGGTGTGAAGCGGTCGTCGATATTGCCTACTGGGCTGACAGGCGTTCCCTTGAAATGCTCGAGCGGGCCGCCTGCGACGCGGAAATTTCTGATATCGCGGGTAGGGAAATCGGGATCTCTCTGAGGCGTGTTCTGCAGGGTATGCCAGGAAGCATGCTGTCCATCTCTCTGGACCGGCTTGCGCCTGATGTGCGAGCCGGGCTGGTAGACGAGTAGGGCGGGGATGGCCGTCTGGTAGCCGGTCAGGCGCCTGCCCACGACTCATGACGCAGGTACGGACCGGGAGGACAAGGGAACGCGGACGGGCGGGGCTGTAGCGCAGAGGTCGACGCGCGCGGTTGCGGTTCTCGTGCTCGACGGAGTCACCGAAGCAGCCGACGCCCGTCAAAGCACCCGGGCCACCAAGGGAGACTGCTGCAGGGGAACACGCATCGCCTCCATCCGCCCTAGGCGCGCGGGTTGATCCGACCATGCTGTAGGCCGACGGCGGGCACGTGCTGACTGCGGCGCAGATCGCCCGGATTGGGGGGAGTTCAAATCCAGCCGCCGTGTGACCAAAATGCCGATGGCGTCCGACCCGGGGGTAGTCCAGGTCAGACGCCACTTTGCTGCCGTTACGGCGAAGGGAGCATGGCAGATCTCCGTCACGGTGAGAGACCCATGGGGGTACCCGCTTGTTACATCGGCTCCGGGAAGATGTCGCTGATGCTCCAGGCGACGCTGAAGCAGGGGAAATAGGTCTCCGGCTCGGTGTCCAGTGCCTGGAGCGCGAGGATCTGGCTCATGGCTGCCCTCCACTTTCTTCTCGGGGTGGTGTCGGTCGGTCACTGCGTACCTGGGCACGGGGCTGATCGCCGCCGTGACCAGGCGTTTACGGGACGCCCGCCCGGCGCCGCCGGGCGGCGGCCGGGATCCGGAGACCCGCGTCGTGGGGCTCCGTCAGGAGCGGGCCGGCCAGCAGGCGGTGCAGGGCCAGCAGGACGCCGGCCCCGCCACTGGACAGGTCGGCGGTGAAGCGCTGGGAACCCGCTCCGAGGAAGCGGACACCGCGCCGGTACGGGACGGCGTACTTCAGCAGGCCGGTCGCGGCGCGCACGGCGTCCTCGCGGGCGGCGTCCGTGCCGGTGAGCTCGGCGTGCCCGGTCAGGAACCAGCTCAGTCCCGCCAGCCCCCGGTACAGGCCCGCCTCCTTCGTGGCGCGGGAGACCCGGATGCCGGCGACCAGCCTCGGCAGCGCCGCGGCGCAGCGCTCGTCCGGCGCGGTGGCCACGTAGCGGGTGAGCACCGCCGCGAGACCGGCCGCGCCCGTGGCGAGGTACGGCATGGCGCGGGTGAACCGCGCGTCGTCGGAGAGGGACAGGGCGCCGTCGTCCAGCGGGAAGGTCCGGTCCAGCTCCTGGTGGAGCAGCAGACGGCCCCCCTCCAGACAGCGGGTCTCGCCGGTCTCGCGGGCCAGGCGGTGGAGGAAGAGGGCGACCCCCGAGCGGCCGTGCAGCAGGCCGCGGGCGTCGTGGTCGCCGAGGGCGGCCGGCCGGCCGGGGGCGCGCAGCAGGTGCTCCCCGGCCGCGGCGGCCCGCTCCAGATGGCCGCTCTCCCCGGTCAGCCGGTGCAGGGCCAGCCAGGCCAGGCCGACCCCGGCCCGGCCGCCGGCCAGCGTGTCGCAGGAGGCGGTGAGCGGGTGCTCGTCGGCGTCCCGGAGCAGGTCGACGGCCTCCTCCAGCCGGCCGAGGCCGGCCAGCACCCGGGCGATGCCGGCCGAGCCGACGAGCAGCCCGGGGGGCAGCGAGCCGCGCTGCGCCAGCGCGTCGCGGCGCAGCCGTTCGAGGATCTCCTCAGGTACCCGGGCCCCGGCGCTGTGCAGGGCGTGCACCACCCCGGCCGTGCCGTACGCCAGGCACACGTTGTTGGTACGGAACGCCTCGGGCGACGGCGGGAAGGCCCACTCCGGCCGGTCGGCGTCGGCCGTCTCCAGCAGCCCCCCGGCCACCTCCTCGGCCAGCCGGGTGAGGCAGCCGCGCGGATCGGCGTCCAGCTCGGCGGGGGAGGGCAGCCGGCCGGGACCGTCCTGGTCCCGCGCCTGGTCCTGCGTCGGATGGAAGGCGGTCGCCCGCTGCCACAGGTCCTGCGGCGGAGCCAGGTCCGCCAGGTCGCGGCGCAGCAGTGCGAGGTTGGCGGGCGCGTGCTCGGCGATCTCGTTGAACGGCGCCAGGAAGGAGAGCGCGAGCGCCGACATGCCGTACCGGTCCCGCAGCAGCGGATCGGTGTCGGTCCGGAGCAGGCCCGGCGGCGGAGTGAACCCCGGGGTGCCCATCCCGGAGGGGGCGGCGTCCAGCGCCGAGGCCGCCTCGAAGTCCACCAGCCGGACCCCGCCCGACGGCGTGACCACCACATTGCCCAGGCTGAGGTCACCGAACCGGTAGCCGGCGGCGTGCAGCCGCTCAAGCGAGGCGTCCAGCTCGGCCAGCAGGCGCCGGCACGCCTCGTAGTACGCCTCGACGGACTCGGCCGTACGGTCGGCGTGGGCCAGCGGGGAGGACCGGCTCAGCCAGCCCACCAAAGGCTGCCCCGCGACGTACTCGGTGACGAGGAACTCGTGCTCCCACTCCGTGAAGTGGTCCAGTGGCTCCGGGCCCACCCCGGGCGCGGCCGCGTGCAGTTCGCGCAGCACGCGGTGCTCGTGCCGCAGCCGCTGCTGCGCGTCGGTCCCGTCGAAGACCAGGCCGTTGTGGGCGCGGGCCTCCTTCACGAAGACGGGGCGCCCGGTCCGCCGGTCCCGGGCCTGGTAGGCGCCGCCGGCGTTGCTCAGGCGCACCGCGCGGGTCACCTCGTAGTCGCGGATCAGGATCGGGCCCGCGTGCGGCTGCTCCTCCTGCTCGACGAAGGGGTCGACGATCCCCGCGGGCAGGTGGAAGGCGGGCAGCCGCAGGTCCACGACCTCGCGGCCGGAGCCGTCGCGGACCAGCCCCTCCCGGGTGCCGTCGGCCCGCAGCCGGCCGCGGCCACCGAAGGAGCCGTAGCGGTAGTGGACCGTCCGCGAGTCGCGATAGCGCCGGTCGGAGAGGACGTACGGCCCCTCCTCCCCGTCCAGCGCGTCGCGCAGGCGTTCCAGCAGCCGGCGGGCGGTCGCCGTGTCCGGCGGGTAGACGGCGCAGAACTTGCCCGCCTGGGCCCGCCCGGCGTGCTTGTGATGGAGGAACAGGAAGAAGAGCCGGGCGCTCAGGTGTTTGAACGGCACGCCTTCGGAGAAGCAGATCCCGGCGACCGTGTCGAGCACGTGCTGCGCCCGGTCCAGCCGCGCCGACACGTGGATCTTCCAGCCCTGCTCGGCGAACCCGGTCCGCGGACCGCCCCACACCGTCCAGATGCCCTGGGCGGCGCCGCTCAGGCCCGGCGGCACCTCGCCGGGGGCGAAGCGCGGCCCGGGGTCGGCCACGCTGGGCAGCGGCAGGTAGTACTCCCGGTCCGCGAGCGCTTCGCCGAAGCCTTCGAGCACGGGATCTCCTCGCGGGGTGGTGGTGGGCGGCGACAACGGTCTTCGTGCCAGACGCTAGGAGCGGCAGGTATGGAAACGGTTCGGCGGCGGCATGCGACCGGTCTGGCGGGGTGGAAAACATGGGGGACTCTTCCCCATGCGGGGGAGGCACCCCCCGTACCAGGATCGGGCGTGGCGCAGAGCGGTGGGCCGGGGGCGAGGAGCGGTGATGGTGGCTGGGCAGGGGCGGGCCGGGGGTTCGCTGTCGGCGGTCGAGCGGTGGTGGGCGGCCGGGCTCGTCGGCGACGGCGGGGCTGAAGGGCGCCCGGACTGGGCCGCGTTCGCCGAAGAGGCGTCGGCCGCCGCGCCCGAGGAGGCCGTGGCACCCGAGGGGGACCATCCGGGGCTGAGCGGTTTCGAGTGGGTACTGCGCCCGTTCACGGTCTGCGCGGGGGAGCGGCTGGAGCGGGTTCTGTCGGAGCGGGCCCGCGGGCTCGTGGAGATGACCGCCGTACGGGACGACCTGGAGAGGTACCTCGGCGGCAGGCTGGCACGGACAGCGGCGCGGACCCTGGTGCTGGAGCTGTACGAGGCGCGGAGCGCCGGGCGGCTCGACGGGGAGGACACGCGGGCCCGGTTCCGGGACTTCCTGGGGCGCGTCGCGTCCCGGCGCGGTCTGACGGCCCTGCTGGCCGGCCGGCCAGTGCTGGCGCGGATCCTGGGGCGGGCGGCGCTCGACGCGGCGGACGCCGTCGCGGAGGCACTGGAGCGGCTGGCGGACGACCACGCCCGTCTGACCGCCGGTCTCCTCGCGGAGTCCGGCGGGGACCCGGGGCTGCTCGTGGCCGTCGCGCCGGGGGCCGGCGACGGGCACCGGGGCGGCCGGAGCGTGATGCTGCTGCGCTTCGCCGACGGCACCCGGCTGGTGTACAAGCCGCGTTCCCTCTCCGTGCACCGCCACTTCAACGACCTCGTCGCCTGGTTCAACGAGCTGCCCGACTCCGTGCACCTCCGTACGCTGCGGCTGCTCGACCGGGGCGACTACGGGTGGGTGGAGTTCGTCGGCGCGGCCCCCTGCGCCTCCGCAACGGAGATCGAGACGTTCTACCGCCGCCAGGGCGCGCTGCTGGCGCTGCTGCACCTGATCGACGGGACCGACCTGCACCACGAGAACCTGATCGCCGTCGGCGCCGACCCGGTGCTGATCGACGTGGAGACCCTGTTCCACCCGCCGCTGACGGGCACCGCCACGGAGGACCCCGCCGCCGGAGCGCTCCACGACTCGGTGTACCGCGTCGGATTGCTGCCCCAACTGCTGGTGGGCGACCACAGCGCCCTGGACGTGTCCGCGGTCGGCGGCGGCCGCGAAGCGGTGTCGCCCGTCGTCCGGGCGGACTGGGCCGACGCCGGCACCGACCGGATGCGCCTGGTGCGCAGGGCCGGAAGGTTCGGCGAGTCCGCCAACCGGCCACGCCTCGCCGACGGCGGGCCCATCGAGCCGGCGGCCCACATCGAGGCGCTCTGCGCCGGATTCCGCGCCGGGTACAAGGCGATCGGCGCGGCCAGAGAGGAACTGTTGCACGAGACGGCCCTGTTGAAGGAGTTCGCCGAGGACGAGGTGCGGGTGGTGGTACGTCCCACCTGGGTGTACAGCACGCTGCTCGACGAGTCGACGCACCCCGATCTGCTGAAGGACGCGGGCGAGCGGCAGCGGGTCCTGGAGACCCTGCGGACCGACGTGCTCGGGACGGTCCTCGCGCCCGACCTGGTGGACGAGGAGATCGCCCAGCTCTGGGCGGGGGACGTACCGCTGTTCACCGCCCGTCCGGGCCGGGACCACCTGTGGGGCGCGGCGGAGCGGCCACTGGCCGGCCGCGCGGACCTCTCCGGGATCGCCCGGGTCGCCGCGAGGCTCGCCGCCCTGGACGCGGTCGACCGCCAGGACCAGGAGTGGATCGTACGGGCCGCGATGGCGACGGCCTCCCGCGCTCCCGCGCACCGGCCCGTCGGGGACCGGCGCACCCGTACGGCGGAGCGCGCCCCGGAGCCGGAGCGGCTGCTGTCGGCGGCCCGGTCCGTCGGGGACCGGCTGGTCTCCCTCGCCTACCGCGAAGGCCCGCGCAGCAACTGGATCGGTCTGGAGCTCCTGGACGACCGCTACTGGCGGATCGGCCCGATGCCGGCCGACCTGGCCGGCGGTTACACCGGACCGGCCCTGTTCCTGGCCCAGTTGGCGGCGCTCACCGGGGCCGGACACTACGCGGAGGTGGCCCGTACGGCCCTGGCGCCGGTGCCCGGGCTGCTCGACGCGCTGCGCGCCCGGCCCGCGGACCTCGGTGCGGTGGGCTCGGGGGCCTTCTCCGGCCTCGGCGGCATCGCGTACGCGCTCGCCGAGACGGCACGGCTGCTGGACGATCCGGAGATCGGCTCTTGGGCGTCCGCCGCGCACCGGCTGGCGGGGGCGGCGGCCCTGTCCGAGAGGGAGTACGGGGTGGGCGCGGGCGTCGCGGGCGGGCTCGTCGCACTGCTGGCCGCCCACCGGGCCGGCGGCGGGGACGAGGCGCAGGAGACCTGGCGGGACGCGCGGGCCTGCGCGGACCGGTTGACCGCGGTGGATCCCACGGCCGGCGGCCGGGGCTTCACTACGGGGGCCGCCGGTCTCGGATGGGCCCTGCTGCGGTTCGCCGAGGCCGAGGCCAGCGCAGGGCCCGGGGGCGCGGCGGCCGAGGGCAGCGAGCGGTATCGACTCGCGGGCCTGTCCGCGCTGCGGGCGGCCGTGGACGGGGAGCCGGACGGCGGCCGGGGTCCGGGGGGCCACGGGGGAGCCCCTACGGACGACGGGCCCGCGGACGAGGCCAGGGCCTCGGCCTGGTGCGGGGGGCACGCCGGCATCGCCCTCGCGGTGCTGGACGCGCCGGGCGCCCTGGAGGACCCGTACCTCGCGGCCTGGTCCCGCAGGACCGTCGAAGAGCTGGGCCGGGACAGGCCCGCCGCCGACGACAGCCTCTGCCACGGCGAGGCCGGACTGTGCGAACTCCTGGGCCACACCGCGGTCCCGGAGGCACGCCCGCACTGGATCCGCCGGGCCGGAGCCCTTCTCGCCTCCGTCGAGGAGACCGGTGCCCGCAGCGGCGCTCCGGACGGGGTCCCGCATCCCGGCCTGCTGACCGGGCTGGCGGGGATCGGGCACGGACTCCTCCGGGCCGGGTTCCCGGAGCGCGTGCCCTCCCTGCTCCTCCTTCAGACGTCCTGCTAGGGGACGGTCCGGCACCACCCACGGCCGCCGTCCGAGGCGCTCCCGCACGGAGCCCCCGGCCCCCGACCTCACGACCTCACGACCTCACGACCGCACGACCGCACGACCCGACACACCGAACCACCGGCACCACCGCACGGCTCAGCACGGCCTCCACTCCTGCCCATACGAAGGACGGACCATGACCACGCAGATCAACGACTCGGTGAGATACGTCGACAGCAGCGCCGGCGCGGAGACCGCGGCCCACGACCACCCGGTGGGCGAGGTGACGTTCGGGGCGAGCGGCATGCTGGGGCTGCGCAGCCGACTGCTCCGAACGGCCGACTCCGACGCCGCCGCCACCGTGGACACGCCGTGGACCACCGGATCCCTCACGCTGTTCTGAGGGGGAGGAGGGGCACGTCGCGCCGCGAGGTGACAGGGATGCGCCCCGGACGGATCGGGCGGAGGCCGGGGGGTTCCCCGGCCCTCTGCCGCGCACGAAAAAGATCAAGTAACCTGCGCGCATGCGAGCGACGTCGTCGGTCATCGTGGGGCGGGACGCCGAGATCCGGCTGCTGGACGAGGCACTGGAGAGCGTCACGAGGGGTGCGGGACGGGCGGTGTTCCTCGTCGGCGAGGCGGGGATCGGCAAGTCCCGGCTGGCCGGGGAGTCCACCCTGCGCGCGTACGACCGGGACATGCCGGTGCTGCGCGGCCGAGCCACGTCCACCGGGCTCGTCGTGCCCTTCCGGCCGCTGGTCGAGGCGCTGTCCTCGCGGTTCCGGGCGGCGGGTGCCCCGGACGACCCGGAACTGCAGCCCTACCGGCCCGCGTTGGCCGGCCTCGTGCCGGAATGGCGGGCCGAGGCGGTGGCGCCCGGATACGCGATCTCGCTGGTCGAACTGGCCGAGGCGCTGCTCCGGCTGCTGGCCGTGCTCGGCCGCGAGCGGGGCTGCGTGATCCTGCTGGAGGACCTGCACGACTCCGACACCGAGACGATCGCGGTCGTCGAATACGTCGTCGACAACGTGGCCGAGCTGCCGGTCCTCCTGGTCGGCACGCTCCGGCCCGATCCCGGCCCGGCGCTGGACCTCGCGCTCGCCGCCGAGCTGCGCAACACCGCCTCGCTCAGGGAGCTGGGGCCGCTGGACGAGACCGCCGTACGGGACATGGCGGCCGCCTGTCTGGACGTCGGACCGGGTGAGGTGCCCCCGGCCGCGGGGCGGCACCTGGCGCAGTGGGCGGGCGGGAACCCGTACCTGGTGGAGGTGCTCCTGGCCGACCTGCTGGACACCGGACGGCTGAGCCGGGCCGAGGGCGGGTGGCAGCTCGCGGAGCACGACGAGGCGACGGTGCCGACGGGCGCGGTCCGCAGCTGGGCGCGCCGGCTGGCCCGGCTCGACGAACCGGTGCGGGAACTGCTGCTCGTCGCGGCGACGCTCGGCGGCCGGTTCTCCGTCGGGGCCCTCAGGGCGGTGACCGGACTCGACGACCGGGCGCTGTTCGCCCATCTCCGGACGGCCTCCGAGGTGGGGATCATCGCCCCGGACGGGGCCGCCCACGACCACTACACCTTCCGTCACGCCCTGACGGCGGACGCGCTCAGGGCCTCGCTGCCGCCCGCCGAGCAGGCCGCGCTGGCCCGGCGCGCGGCCTCGGCCATCGAGGAATCCGCCGTCGAACTCTGCGGTGACCAGAAGCAGTTGGTGGCCGCCCTGAGACTGGCGGCGGGCGACAAGGCGGCGGCGTCGCGACAGTTCGCCGAGGTCGGCCGGCAGATGCTGGACGCCGGTGCCTCGGGCTCGGCCGCCATGCTGCTGGAGCGTGCCCGGGGGCTCGCGGCCGACGAGGACCGGGACGAGGTCACGGTGCAGCTGGCGATCGCCCAGGCCGAGTGCGGGCGCCTCGACGAGGCGGCCGCGCTGCTCGACGACCTTCCGCCGGCGCCCGCCGGGTCGCGTGCCGCCGAGGAACGGGCCCAGGCGCACACGCAGGTCGCATGGGTCGCCACCATGGCGGAGCAGCCGGCGCAGGCGCACCGCCGGATCCGGGCGGCCCGCGCCCTGCTCGGGGCCGACCCGCGCCCGGAGCAGGAGGCGGCGCTCGCGGTGGTCGAGGGCCATCTCGCGCTGCTGCCGGAGCAGGACGGCCGGGGCGAGGGGCGCGGTCCGGTGGGCTGGGGCGGAGAGGACGGCCGCGAGCGACTGGAAGAGGCGGAACGTTCCGCCCGGCGCGCCGCGCTCACCGCGGAGCAGCGCGGCCGGCCCGTCGTGGCCTGCCAGGCGTGGCAGCTGCTGGCCATGCTGTCCCGGGAGCGCGGGTTCGACGAGGCCGACGCCTGCCTGGAACGGATGCTGGCGGTCGCCGAGGAGCACCGGCTCGCGGTGTACCGGGCCGAGGCGCTGGTGCGGCTCGGTACCAACGCCTTCATGCGGACCGGTGAGGCGACCCGCCTGGAGACCGCCCGTACGGCGGCTCACGAACTCGGTTCGCTGGCCCTGCTCCAGTCCGTCGACGGGCTGCTCGCCATGCAGAGCGTGCTGGGCGGGCGATGGGAGCGGGCGCGGGGGATCGTCGAGCGGTCGGTGGAGGCCAGCGCCCGCCTCCAGAACCTGTCGACGCACCGCTATCTGCTCCTCGTCGACGCCACGCTCGCCGCCCACCAGGGGCGGGCCCGCGAGCAGGAACGCGCCCTGCTCCGCTTCCGCCGGGCGGGCGGCCAGGAGTCCATGCTCGTGCCCCTGCAGCGCGGACTGTGCCAGGCCGTGGGCGCGCTGATGGGAGAGGACCGGGAGCGGGCGAAGGCCGAGCTCGACGCGGCGCTGGCGTGGGAGCGGGAGCACCCGAGCTTCTTCTACCTCAGCGGCCGCTACGGGCTCGGCCCCCTCTTGCGGATCCTCGACGGCGAGGACGGCGGCCGGGAGGCGCACCGGGAGGCGCTGGCCTCGCCGGGCGGACAGCTGGCCTGGAACCGGATGTTCCTCGGCATGGCGGACGCGGTGCTGCGCGGCCGGGACGGCGACCCGGACGGCGCGCGGCGCGCCGTGGAGCGGGCCGGCCGTGCGGCGGCGGTGTTCCCGCAGGCATGGCACCTCGCCCTGCGGCTGACCGCCGAGGCGGCCCTCGCCGACTCCTGGGGCGAGCCGGTCGCCTGGCTGCGCAGCGCCGAGGAGTACTTCCACGAGGCGGGAGTGTCGCCGGTGGCCGGGGCCTGCCGCGCCGCGCTGCGGCAGGCGGGGGTCAGCGTCCCGCAGCGCCGGGGCGGCCGGGAGCGGATCCCCGCGGGCCTGCGGACCGCGGGCGTCACGCCGCGCGAGTACGAGGTGTTCGTGCTGCTCGCGCAGCGGCCCGGCAACCAGCAGATCGCCCAGAGCCTGTGCATCTCGCCCCGAACGGTGGAGAAGCACATGGCGAGCCTGATGACCAAGACCGGCTCCGCGGACCGCTCGGCGCTGTGCGCCCTGTCCGCGGAGTCCGCGGATTCCTAGGGCCCGTCGTTCGGATCATGCCGGGCTGGCGGGCCGGGATGGGGGACGCTCCCGCCTTTATGGGGGTGCGGTCCCCCATGACGCGGTCACGGACGGCGCGACTCTGCGGGCCCGGCACCGATGTGTGACGGGTACGGGCCGGAGGACCATCGAGGGGTACGGCCAACTCCCCCGTCACCCTACGGAGGTTCGCTCGATGCCGCGTCCGTTCGCGAAGCCCGCAGCGTCACCCAGCCCGCTCAGGTACCGCGTCCTCGGCCCGCTCGCGGTCCACCGGGACGACCGGGCCCTGCCCCTCGGCCCGTTGAAGCAGCGGGTCGTGCTGGCCACACTGCTCGGCTCCGCCAACAGCCCGGTCTCCGTCGACGTGCTGACCGACGCGGTCTGGCAGGAGGAGCCCCCGCGCACCGCCCGCAAGAACCTCCAGGTGTACGTGAGCGCCCTGCGCGCGCTCCTCGCGGACGACGAGCTGGACCGGCCGCGGCTCATCCACACGGGCGGCGGATACATGCTGCGCGTGGCGGAGGACGAGCTCGACCTCCTGCGGTTCCGCTCCCTGGTGCGGGCCGCCGAGGGGCAGGGGCCCCGCCCGGCCGCCCGACTGCTGCGCCAGGCACTCGACTTGTGGCAGGGACCGCCGCTGGGAGACGACCTCCGGCTGTCGCCCCGGCTGGCCGAGGAGGCCGAGCGGCTGGAGCTGCGCCACCTCACGGCCTACGAGGGCTGGGCGGAGGCGGAGCTGGAGCTGGGCGGCGCGCCGGCCGTGGTCGAGGGGCTGCGGGACCTGGTGGAGCGGCACCCGCTCCGGGAGCGGCTCCGGTCCGCCTGGATGCGCGCGCTGAGCGGCTCCGGCCGGCAGGCCGAGGCCCTCGCGGCGTACGACGACTACCGGCAGCTCCTCGCCCGGGAGCTGGGCCTGGAGCCGGGCGGCGCGATGGCGGCCCGCTACCGGATGATCCTCGCGGGTGACGACCGGGCCGGGACGGGCGCCGCCGCCCGGCCGCCGGCCGCTCCGCCGCCCGACCTCCCCGACTTCACCGGGCACGGCGAGGAACTGCGCTACCTCACCGACCGCTTGGAGGACGAGGGCGCCGGCCGCATCGTGCTGCTGTCGGGCCCCGCCGGGGCCGGGAAGACCACGCTGGCGGTGCGGGCCGCCCACCTGCTCGGGGACCGGTTCGCCGACGGGCGGCTCTGCGTGTCCCTGCGTGACGCGGACGGCCGTACCCGCTCGCTCCCGGCGGTGCTCGCGGAGCTCGGTGAACGGACCGGCCAGGCCGGGCTGTCCGGGCCCGAGGCGTGGCGGGAGTGGCTGGCGCGGCACCGCGTACTGGTGATCCTGGACGACGTGCCCGACGAAAGCGCCGTACGGCCGCTGCTCCCGTGCGGCGGGCTGGGCAGGGTGCTGCTCACCGCCCGCGGCCAGCTGGGCGGTCTGGCGCCCGTGGACCGGGTCTGCGTACCGCCGCTCGGCACCGCAGAGTCGGTGCAACTGCTCGCGGGGCTCGTCGGCGAGGGACGGGTGCGGGCCGACCGGGAGGCCGCACTGCGCATCGTGCGCGCCTGCGGCGGGTCGCCGCTGGCGGTCCGGGTGAGCGGGATGCGGCTCGCGGTGCTCCGCCACGTGCCGCTGCGGGAGTTCGCGGACCGGCTCACCGACCCCGCCGGGGCGCTGGACGAACTGACCTCCGGGGACGTGTCCGTGCGGCGGTGGCTGGCCCACGGCTGGGAGGCGCTGCCCGAGGAGTGGGGCCGGGACGCGGGACGGCTGGCCGCGGGCACCGGGGAGGGGCCCTTCGGCCTGACCGAGGCGGCCGAGGCCCTCGGCTGCGACGAGCGGCGCGCCGTGAGGGTGGTGGAGGCGCTCATCGACGCCGGAATGGTGACTTCGCCCTGCGGTGAGGTCACCGCTCACGCGGCGCAGTACGAACTGCCCCACCTGATACGCCTGTACGCGCGCGGCTCGGGGCTCGGTACCCCCACCCCCGTACTGACCTGAGGCCGAGCGCTGCCCGGGCTCAGGCGCCGGTTCCGGCCGCCCCCCCGTCGGCGGCCGGAACCGGCGGGTCACGGGGACGCCGGAGCGGTACGTCCCGGGGGCGGGAGCCCCACCTGCCCCGCCAGGAAGGCGAGGCACTCGGCCTGCAGGGCCACCGCGCGGGACGCGGAACGGTCGCCGTGGCCGACCCCGCGCTCCAGCCGCAGCAGCACCGGACCGGTACCCGAAGAGGCGTGCTGGAGCGCGGCGCACATCTTGCGGGCGTGCAGCGGATCGGTCCGGGTGTCGCCGTCCGCGGCGACCAGCAGCACCGCCGGGTAGGCGGTCCCGGGCGTGACCCGGTGATAGGGGGAGTAGCCGAGCAGCGTCGGCAGCAGGGCGGGATCCTGAGCGCTGCCGTACTCGGGCGTCCAGCTGGGCCCGAGGCCGGACAGTTCGTAGCGGACCATGTCCAGCAGGGGCGCCACGCACACCACGGCGGCGTACTTCTCCGGCTGCTGGGTGAGGGCGGCGCCCACCAGCAGCCCGCCGTTGGAGCCGCCCATGATCGCGAGGCGGCCCGGTTCCGTCCAGCCCTCGGCGATCAGGTGGTCCCCGGCCGCGGCGAAGTCGTCGAAGGTGTTCTGCTTGTTCCTCCCGCTGCCCGCCCGGTGCCAGGCCTCGCCCTCCTCGCCGCCCCCGCGCAGGCCCGCCCAGGCGAACACCCCGCCGGCCCTGACCCAGGCGAGGACCTGGGCGCGGTACCGCGGCGACATCGTCCGGCCGAAGCCGCCGTAGCCGGTCAGCAGCGCGGGGCGCGCCACGTCCGGACGCCCGGTGGGGGAGATCACGAACATGCGCACCGTCGTACCGTCCCGCGAGGGGAAGGCGATCTGGCGGGTGACCGCGCCGCCGACGCCCGGGGCGTCCGGGGCGTCGCGCTCCCAACGCGAGGCGCGGCCCGTCCGGGCGTCGAAGCGCAGGATCCGGGGCGGAGTGACGAAGTCGGTGTAGGCGAAGTAGGCCTCGTGACCCCCGGGCGGCCCGGCCGAGAAGTCGCCGACCGCGCCGGTGCCGGGCAGCGGGACCGTGGCGACCTGCCGTCCCTCGACCAGGTCGTGCACGGTCACCTCGGCCACCGTGTCGCGGGTCCAGGCGGCCAGGCCGAGCGGGTGTTTGAGCTCCGGTCCCGACAGCACGACGAGGTGGGTCAGTACCGCGTCGGGCCGTTCGGGGATCACCTCGCGCCAGGCAGCGGGGCCCAGGGCCAGTTCGGCCGGCCGGCACGCGACGACGCGTCCGCGAGCGGCGTCGCGGTCGGTGCGCAGCCACACCAGGTCCCGCGGACCGGTGCCGGGCACCGCGTACAGGCGGGTGGCGGCGTCCATGCCCTCCTGGACGGGCCGCAGTTCCGGGCGCTCCAGCGGCCCCGCCGACAGGTCGGCCAGGTAGAGATCGGTGCCGCGGCCGGTGCCGAGCGTGGCCGTGACGCCGAGCCAGCGGCCGTCCGCGGTCACGGACACGCTGTAGAACTGGGTCTTGTCCCGCCCCTCACCGAAGACCAGGGCGTCCGTCTCGGGGTCCGTGCCGACCCGGTGCAGGCACACCCGGCGGTGGTAGCGCCCCTCGCCGGGGTGCGGCGAAGGGTCGAGGTTCCTGACGTAGTAGAACGCCTCACCGCCGGGCAGCCAGCCGATCGACGACCTGCGCACCCGGTCCACCGGCCCGTCGACGATCCTCCCGGTGGCCACGTCGAGCACCTGGAGCAGCGAGTCCTCCGTGCCGTTCCGGGACACCTGGAAGGCCAGCAGATCGCCCTCCACGGAGGGCTCCCAGGCGTCGAGCACGGTGCGTCCGGACGGGTCGAGGGCACTGGGGTCCAGCAGCACCCGCCCGGTCGGATCAGCTCCCGCCTCCGCCACCATGAGTACCGGATGCTCCTGGCCGGCGTCCTGCCGCAGCCAGAAGACCCTGCCGCCGCGGACCTCGGGCGAGCGGGCGCGGTCCACGGCGTCGATCGCCGCCACCTCCGCCTTCCAGTGCTCCAGGTCCGCCCAGGACGCCCGCTCCGCCTCGTAGAGCGTCTGCTGCTCCGCGCTCCAGCGGAGCGTCGCGGGGGACTCGGCGTCCTCCAGCGGGCGGTACGGGTCGGGGACGCGCAGACCGTGCGCTTCCTCGACGACGTCCTGCCGCTCCGCGTGCGGATAGCGGCGGGTTTGCGGGCTCACTCTTTGCTCCCTCATCCATCGGTGGGTCGGGGGTCGTCGGACCGGTCGGTGGCGCGGGCGGAGAGTTCCCCGTCGTCGTGGTGGGCCACGACCTCGGCGTCCTGCCTCTCCTTCGCCGCCGGGTCCGCCTGGTCCGCCGGCGCGGCCGTGTCCTCGCCCGCTCTCGCGGCGGGCTTCCCGGCGCCCGTGTCGGGCAGGGCGGCCATCGCGAAGACGCCGGCCAAGAGGACGATCAGTCCCGACGCGGCGATGATCGTGTCGACGGGGCCGAACCGGAGCCCGCCGAGCGAGCCCCCGACGTCCCGCAGCACGGATCCGGCGAGCCAGCCGGACAGGGCCGCGGACAGCATCGACGCCAGCCTCGTCACCGGGTAGAACACGGCCATCACCCGGCCCCGGTAGTCCGGGGGCGCCGCCGCGAGCAGCAGCGGTGACATCGCGGTGTTCAGCATGGTGAGCGGAACGGCGAACGCGAAGAGGAGGGCGACACCGCCCAGGAAGCCGGTCTGCCGGGAGTAGGCCACCAGCAGCACACCGCTCACCAGCAGGCCGATCCAGGTGGTCCTTCGCGCCCCGAGCCACTGCACCATCCGGCCCCCGCACAGCGCTCCCGTGATGCCGCCCGCGCCCATGGCCATGCCGAGGTATCCGTAGAGGTGGGCGTCCGCGTGGAGGTTGTCGGTGGCGAAGAAGACGTTGAGGGTGCCCAGCGCCCCGGCCCCGAACTGGCCTATGACGGCGAGCAGGAGCAGCGCCACCAGGAACCGGCTGCCCGCGAAGAAGCGCAGTCCGTCCATGAACTCCTTGCGCAGCGCGCCCTGTTGCCGCTCGACGGGCCCCCGCTCGGCGGCCGGCCGGGCGGAGCCGGTGCCGAGCTCGCGTGCGCCGATGGAACGGATCGCGATGTACGACACCGCGTACGAAAGGCCGTTGAAGAGCAGGGCCCACTGCAGTCCGACGGTGAACAGCAGCGGCGCGGCGAGGGGCGGCCCGATGATCCAGGCCGTCTCACCGGTCGCCTGCGCGATGCCCGCCGCCCTGGCGCGGTCCGCATCCCCGGTCACCAGGTCCGCGAGGACCGCGAAGCGCGCCGGGGAGAAGAACTGGCCGGCCGCGTGGAGCAGGAGCACGGTCACGTAGATCAGGGCGAGCCAGACACCGGCCGGGAGGGCGCCGGCCGGCAGGAAGGTGATGACCGTCAGTACGGCCACCAGGACGCCGCGGAGCACCTCGCTGCGCAGCATCGTGGCGCGCTTGTCCCAGCGGTCGACGAACACGCCCGCGAGCGGACCGATGACCAGCACGGCGACGCCCGAAGCCATCACGATGCCGCTGACCGCCAACGGCGCCCACGACTCGCCCTTCGCCAGCACGGTGGCCACCCACAGCACCAGCGTCGTACTGAAGACGGCGTCCCCGACGGACGAGACGGCCTGGCCGAACCAGAGCCGGGTGTAGTCGCGGTTGATCAGGGTCAGCCGCGGCGTCATGACGGCCTCGGCGACGCGACGATCAGCGCCATGAGGGCGGTGACCAGGGTCGTGTGGTACGCCGCCCGGAAGAACTCCCCGCCGGAGGCCGACGGGTCCGCCGCGCTCGCCGCAGACCGCCCGGGGAGCGCCCCGTCGGGCCGCTGGGCCCGCACCAGGCACTCCACGGCCGCGGCTCCCGAGGGTGTGTCCAGCGGCTCGCTCCCCAGGATGAACTGGGTGAGGACCAGCTCCGCGGCCAGGTCCCACAGGTCGTGCTCGACGCTGTGGCGCAGCAAGCGGTCGACCAGGTCCCGGGCGTGCGCCAGGGCGTCCCCGCCCAGCCCGGGGGCGGTCCGGCCGAAGTCGCCGAGATAGAAGGCGGTGTGCGTCACGGCGTACGCCTGCGGGAGGGTGAGCGGCGCGCCGTCCCCCGAGGGGGCCTCCCCGGGCCCGGCGGCGCGGAACGCGACGAGCGGGCTGTGTGGCAGGAGCTCCGTGTACGGCTCGATGGTGTGGCGGACACCGGCCTTGTCCGCGTAGTGGCGGACCTCGACGCGCTGGTAGGGGGACTTCCCCCGCGGCGAGAGGAAGGCGGGGTCGAGCCCCGCGAGCACCGCGCGGACCTGGGCGTCGTCGATCGCGTCGGGGGCCAGTGCGGCGTAGATCAACCCGTAGCCGGACGTGTACTTCGGGACCTCGGCGAACAGCCGCGGGAGGTCAGGGTCCTGCCAGAGCCCCCGTACCAGGGCCCCGGCCTCGCCCAGCGCCTGCGGGGGCTCGGCCAGGCGGTCCGCGCAGTGGCAGAGCAGCGCCAGTTCCAGCGCCGCCTTCGCCCTTGCGAGGGGCGCCGACCGGACGTTCGCCGAGAACGGGTCGAAGAAGTCCAGATTCCCGCCCAGCCAGCCGAGCGCGCCGGCGGAGAGCTGCTCCAGGGGTGAGGACATGACTACAGGCGCCCCGTCTCGTGCAGGTAGTCGAGCAGGGCCGTGTCGACGGAGTCGCGGAATCGCGCGAGGGTCCGGGCGTCCTCGTCGTAGCGGTAGAGGTCCTGGCAGGCGATCCAGCGGTCGCGGGTCTCCGCGCCCGGCCGGTAGCCGTCGGCGGCGGTGCCGACCTCCCAGTCGGGCTTGCCCGCGGTCTCCCAGCAGCTGGCCAGGGTGCCGTCCGCGCTGACCACCGCGCCGTAGCGGCCGTCGGTGTGACCGCAGGTGACACAGGTCTTGCGGGCACCGGGGCGGGCCACGGTGAAGCCGAGGTCGAGCGCCCGGCGCTGCCAGCGGGTGAAGGCGGCGGGGAGTTCGCCCGTGTGCAGCAGGCTGTTGGCGTAGCCGACCCCCACGTCGCCGATCCGGGCGAAGTACAGCGTGCACCGGGCGGGGTCGAGCGCTCCGGCGAGCCGGTCGATCAGGGCGTCCACGCCGTGGAAGGTCTCCTGGGAGACGTTCACCCGCAGCGTCCACTGGAGCGCGGTGTCCTCGGAGGCCTTGGCCATGTTGCCGACGATCTTGTCGAAGGTGGCGCCGCCGTCCGCCCGGCCGACCCGGATCCGGTCGTGGTCGGCGCGGTCGCCGTCGAAGGTGACCTGGACGGAGGTCAGCCCCAGGTCGGCGAGCCGGCGGGCGAGGGAGGGGGTGAGCAGCGTGGCGTTGGAGATCATCCAGGCGGAGGTCGGCGCGATCCCCGCGGCCCGCTCCAGCAGTTCGAGACATCCGCGCGGGTTGAGCAGGGGCTCCCCGCCGAAGAGCAGGATCCGGAGCTTGTCCAGGCCGGCTTCGGACATCTGCCGCTCGGTGAAGCCGAGTATCTCGGTGATGGTCTTCGAGGTGAGGCGGGTCTGGGCGATCCGGGGCGGCCGGCTGCCGCCCGCCTGGTCCTGGGCGGTGTTCTGGAAGCAGTACCCGCAGCCCAGGTTGCAGTGGGTGCTGGTGAGGACGGTCAGCGAGTAGGAGCTGATCCGGCCGGGGGTGAACATGCCGCTCTCGTGCAGCCGCTGTTCCGCGTCGGGGCGCAGGCCCCCGTCGGCGGTGACGTGCCGGTCGCGCAGACGAGCCACCCCGCCCGGGCCCAGGAACCACCAGTTCCGCTCGCCCTTCAGGAGGCGGGCGCCGAAGGGGAGGGGCTCGCGGGTCTCAGCGGCCGTCACCGCCGGTCCCGAGCCCGGGGGCGGGCTGATGTTCACGGGCAGGCCGATACTCACCACTTGGTCGATGCTCACAGGGCCTCCCTTTTGGCCGTTGCCGCTGTCAGGGCAAGCTCGTCGGTCCGGCCGCCGGTGACGACGAGCGTCATCAGCGCCACGGCGAGGGTCACTTTGTAGGACTTCCGGAAGTACGCCACGGGTGTGGCGTCCGCCGGGACCCGCTCGCTGGCGGAGCGCCCGGGGATCGCCCCGTCAGAGGCCTGGGCCGCGCAGAGCATCCGCAGACCGGCCGCCCCGGAGGGGGTGCGCAGCGGATCCGCGCCCAGGCAGTACTGGGCGAGCAGCAGCTTGGCCACGACGTCCCAGTCGCCGAGGGCCACGCAGTGGTCCGTCAGCCGTTCCACCACGCGCAGCGCCCGCGCCCGCTCCTCTTCGGGAAGGCCGGGATCGCGCAGGCCGAAGTCACTCAGGTAGAGGAGGGTGTGCGCGACCTGGCAGCCGTCCAGGTCGGCTACGGGCAGCGTGGCGGCGCGGGGGAGCGAACTCGCCTCGTACAGCTCCTCGTACGGGGCGAAGTCGTGCGGGGCGCCCGCGAGGTCGGCGTAGAACCTGGCCTCCAGATGCAGGAACGGCGGCTTCCGGCCCGGCGTCAGGTAGCTGCCGGCCGCCAGCCGGTCCAGTACGGCACGGGGCGCGTCGGTGACGGCCCCGGCCGGTGCCAGCGCCGCGTACATGAGCTCGAACTGCCGGGCGTGCCTGACTTCGAGGGTGAGGAGCTGAGGGAAGTCGGGACGCTGCCAGACGTGTTCGACCACCCCGGTCACGCCGGCCAGGGAGGGGTCCGCGGGCGCGCACTTCTCCCAGTAGCGGCGGAGCATCGCGAGCTGCAGCAGGGCCTTCACCCGCGGGGTCACCGGCAGTTCGGCGTGTGCGGCCGGCGAGTCGAGGTAGGCGGCGTGCAGCCCTATCCACCGCCGCGTGCCCACCGACAGGCCGGTCACGGCCTCATCGAGGTCTACTGATCGCGTACTCATGGTTCTCCTTTGAGGAAACGGACGCCTTGGCCGGGGGAGCGGCGGACGCCCCGGCCACCCGCTCGACGACGTCGGCCGCGCGTACCGCGTCGTCCATCGCGGCCAGCCTGCCGCCGAGGACGTGAGCGCGAGCCCGCAGACCGTCGTCCCGCCACGCGGACTCCAGCAGCGGCGAAGCCTCCACGGACGGGTTGTTCGGGAAGTGCACGGCCACGCCGGCCCGCATACAGGCACCGGCGAGCAGGGGCTGCTCCGAGCCGTTGGGCGAAAGTGCGAGGGGCCGGCCGCGCAGGAGCGCGGCCAGCACGGGTGCGGAGGTGCCGCTGCTCAGCACGAGGCCGGCGCGGTCGACGAGCGGTCCCATCCATCGTTTGCGGACCAGCAGGATGTCGGCGTCCGGGGCGGGCCGCGGGTCGGTCGAGCGGCCCTGCTCGACCACCGCCTGGAACCTGCCGCCGGTGAAGGCCTCGTTGAGCCGCGGCCACAGGCTCCTGCCCTCGAAGAAGCGGCCGAGATGGACGTAGACGACGGGCTTGCCGGACCGCGACAGGTGATCCCCTATCGCCTCGACCTCCGCCGGGTCGGCTGCCGGTTCCCAGGACAGCGGACCCACGTGATGGACCCGCTCGGGCAGCCGCGCACCCGGATACTCCAGCTCCGGATCCCCGCGCAGGAGCAACGCGTCGCCCAGCAGCGGCTCGTCCCCCCACCGGGAGGCGCGCCCCGCCAGACCGGCCTGCTCCCGGAGGTCGGCGTGGAGCCGCAGGCAGTCATGGGTCCGGCTCTGCCGGGTACGGCCCAGGTGCGGCTCGTCGTCGCCGCCGGACCGGTAGTCCCACAGGTGCACCGAGAGCCCGACCACCGCCACCGGGATGTCCAGTGCCTCGGCGGCGAGCAGGGCGCCGTTGCAGAGCACGGAGGTGACCAGCAGGTCGGCCCCCGTCTCCCGGGCCGCGCGTACGACCGCCCGGTACTGTGCCGCTCCGGTCGGCCCCCACCACGTCGCGGAGAAGGCCCGGTGGCCCCCGAAGTCCTCGGCCGCCGCGAACGGCAGTCCGGCACCGGCGGCGACGGGCGCCGCGGTGGACCGGCCCAGCACACTGACGTCATGGCCCCGGCGCCGTAGTTCGCGGCCGGCCGCGATCGCCGGGTAGAGGTAGCCGCCGTCGCTGAGCGGACAGAGAAGGATCTTCATGACGTGCCGCTCCATCGGTGTGGCGGTTCCGGTGCCGGGGTGGCCGCGGGCCCCCGGCTCAGGGCAGGATCTGCCGAGAGCCGGGGGCCCGCGCGGTGCTCAGACTCGATGACGAGATGTCACATCTCGTGGGAGTTGTTGACGATGCAGCCGGCCTCGGCCTCCTCGTCCTCGCGGTGGGCGACGACCTCGATGTCCTCGTTCTCGGTCTCGGGGTTCGTGTTCTCGGGCATGTCGTTCTCCTTCGGTTGACGGCGTCGCTGCGCCGGCTGAGAAGAAAGTTACGGAGACCCGGTACGGGACCGCCTGGCCACCGGTTCGGCGCCGGTATACGCCGACCTCACGGGCGCGGTACGCCCCCGGGATCCCTCCGTACGCCCCGCCGCGCCCCGGCGCCCACCCGCGCCGACCTGCGGATCAACCGGCAACCAGGCGTTCGTGAACCGGAAGCCTGCCGCGCGCGGGCACGATCCGGGCCATGACCCGCGCGCGGCACGGGCGTGCGGCACGAGCAACAGAGGAGGAGACGTGGAGCTGGCTGAGCTCATAGGCCTGCGGCCGGTGCCCTGTGGTGGCCTGCTGGTGGCGCTCACCCGCCGCTGCCCCCTGAGCTGCGCACACTGCTCCACCAACTCCTCCATGACGGTCTCCGGCGAGCCCGACCCGGAACACCTGCTGCGCTTCATCGGTTCGTTCGGCGCGGAGGACCGCCCCGAGGTGGTCATGCTGACCGGCGGCGAACCGCTGCTGCTGCCCGAACTGGCGGCCCGCCTGGCCGGTCTCGCCCGCGCCGCGGGCTCCCGCGTGGCGCTGCTCAGCGGAATGTTCTTCGCCCGTGACGGACGCGTACCGGACCGGATCATGCGAGCGATCACGGCCCTCGACCACTTCTCGGCGAGCCTGGACGTCCACCACGAGCGCGAGGTGCCACGCGCCGATGTGCTGCGCGCCCTCCGGGCCGTCCTCGACGCCGGGATCCCCGCCAGCGTCCACCTCACCGGTACCGGGCCCGACGACCCGTATCTGGCGGACGCCGTCGCGGACATCCGCCGCGTCTTCGCCGGCCGGGTGCCCATGCTCGTCAACGAGGTCCGGCCGCTCGGCCGCGCCGCGGGCCTCGTCCCGGCGACACCGGCCGGACCGGACGGCTCCCGGGCGACGCCCTGCACCCTCGCGGCCTGGCCGGTGGTCGCCTTCGACGGGACCGTGGCCGCCTGCTGCAACCAGTGGACGGTGGACCGCCGCCCCGTTCCCCCGCACCTGCGGCTCGGACACATCGCCGAGGACGACTGGCCGGCCGTCCGCGAGCGCTCCCTCGGCTCCCCGGTGCTGCGGATGCTGCGCTCCGTCGGCCCCCAGCGGCTGCACGCCCGCTACGGGACCTCGCCCGCCCCGGCCGGCTACTGCCGCGGCTGTCACGCACTCGCCGACCGCCCCGAGGTCCTCGCGGGCGCGGCCCGCGACGCCGGCGGCCGGGTCGGCGAACTCCTCGACCGGCTCAGCGCGGAGCAGCAGCTCGCCGCCGGACCCGCCGCCCTGGTGAGCCGCCTGGGCTGCGCCCGCTACGCGCACCTGGTCGAGTCGGTTCCCGCGGCCGGGAAGAGCGGCCGATGACCGCCACCGCGTCCCTCGCGCTCAGGACCAAGCTCACGCCCACCACCACCGTCTTGAGGGCCGCGACCGCGGCCCTGTGGCGACCGGAAGGGCTACGCCGGCGGTACCTCCGCTACCTGGCAGCCATGCACCCGCTCGTAAGGGCCTCGGTGCCGTTGCTGGAGCGGGCCGCCGAGCGGTGCGCCGGGCTGGACGACCCGGGCGCGCTGAGCCTCGCCGCGTACTACACCCGCCACGCCGAGGAAGAGCGCGACCACGACACCTGGCTGCTCGAAGACCTCGCCGCCGCCGGTGCCGGGCCGGCCGCAGTGCCGCACCCCGTCGTCGTCGAACTCGCCGGGGCGCAGTACTACCGGATCGAGCACGAGCACCCCGTCACACTGCTCGGGTACATGGCGGTCCTGGAGGGCAACGCCCCCGGGCCCCGGCTCGCCGACCGCCTCGCCGAGGCCACCGGGCTCCCTGAGGGCGCGTTCCGCACCGTCAGGGAACACGCCGAGCTCGACGGCGGCCACCTCGACGAACTTCACCGGGTGCTCGACGAACTCGCCCCGGCCCCGGCCCGGCAGACCGCCGTCTCCGTCAGCGCACTGCACACGGCGAACCTGCTCACCCGGCTCTTCCTCTCCCTCGCCGCCGACCCCGGAGGACACCCGTGACCGAGGACACCACGCCGTACGAAGACGCCTCGTCCGGCGGTTCCCCCTCCGAGCCCACCCTGGAGGCGCTGGCCGCCGCGGGGTTCGAACTCGACACCCTCAGCGAGGAGCAGTACGAGGTCCTGCGCGCGCTGTCCCCGGAGGAACTGGCCCTGCTCGTCGACATCAGGGGGCGGCTCGACGCGGCGGCTCCCGAGGTGCAGGCCCATGCCGACGTGGCGGGCGGCGCCCTCTTCTGACCCCCGGCCGCCCCGCCGTCCCGCGTCCACCGGAGGAATCCATGCCGTGCACCTCGTGCCGGAGCGCACTGCCGCCCGCCGCCCGGTTCTGCCCCTTCTGCGGCAGCCCGTGCGCCCCCGGGCCGGTCACGGCCAAGCCGACCGGCCGCAAGGTGGTGACCGTCCTCTTCTGCGACCTGGTGGGTTCCACGGCGCTCTCCGGAGCGCTGGACGCGGAGACCCTGCGCTCGGTGACGCTCCGCTGGTTCGACCTGATGAGGCTGCGGATCGAGGAGCAGGGCGGCACCGTGGAGAAGTTCATCGGGGACGCCGTGATGGCCGTCTTCGGCGTGCCGACCGTACGGGAGGACGACGCCCGCCGGGCGGTCGCCGCCGCCCTGGCCATGCGGGAGGCGCTGACCGGGCTCAACGTCCGGCTGGAGCAGGGCGTCGGCGTACGCCTGGAGATGCGCATCGGCCTCAACACCGGCCAGGCGGTCACCGGTTCGGCGCTCCTGCGACAGGCCATGGTCTCCGGCGAGGTGGTCAACGTCGCCGCGCGCCTGGAACAGAACGCCGCCGCCGGGGAGATCCTCATCGGACCGGACACCTTGGCGGCCGCCGGGCCGGGCGTCCGCACGACGCAGACCGGCCCGCTGCTGCTCAAGGGCAAGAGCGACCGGGTCGCCGCCCACCGCCTGCTCGGCCTGGACGAGGAGGAGGGACCGGAGGCGCTGCGCCGCTTCGACCTCGCGTTCATCGGCCGGACCGGCGAACTCGCCCTGATCGGCGAGACGTTGGACCGTGTGGTGCGGACCCGCCGGGCCGAACGGATGGTGATCGGGGGAGAGGCGGGCCAGGGCAAGACCCGGCTCGTACGGGAGTGGCTCCACCGGGCCACGGCCACGGCGGGCGGCCCACGTCACGGCGTCGGGCGCTGCCGGGCCCGCGGCGAACAGCCCAGCCTCGGACCGCTCGCCGACGCCGTGGCCGACCTCCTGAGGAACGGCGGCGCGGCCGTACCCTCGCCCGAACTGGACCTGCTCCACCAGGGCCTGCTCCTGAGCGGGACGCCCCACCCGTCACCGGCGGACACCTGCGCCGCGCTCGCCAAGGTCCTCGCCGGGCTCTGCGAAGCGGAGCCCGTGGTGCTGGTGATCGACGACTGCCACTGGGCCGCGCAGCCGCTCTTCGACTTCCTCGACCGGCTGCTGCGGGCACTCGCCGACGCGGCCGTCCTGATCGTCCTCCTCACCCGCCCCCAACTGTTCGACGTACGGCCCGAGCTGGCCCCGTGCATCCTGCCGCTCGGCGGGCTCTCCGACGCCGAGGCACAGCTCCTCGCGGCCGAGCTGACCGGGGGCGCGGCGCACGGGGAGCCGCTCGGCCCCCGGGTCCTGGCACGGGTGGGCGGAAACCCGCTGCACCTGGAGCAGTTGCTGGTCGCGGGCATCCCCGTCGACGAGGACAGCGTCCCGCTCCCGCTCCAGGCCCTGATCGGCGCCCGGATCGACGCGCTCGACCCGGCCGAGCACCAGGCCCTGGGCCTCGCATCCGTCCTGGGCGGCGACTTCACCGCCGACGAACTGACGGCGCTCGCCGCACCTCCCGCGCCGGCATGGACCGCGTCCGAGCTCCTGCCCGTGCTGCACCGGCTGGTCCGGCACCGCCTGATCAGCCCGGACGGCGGGGCGTTCCGCTTCGCCGGAGGGCTGATCCAGGAGGTCGTCTACGCCAGCCAGTCCAAGCAGGACCGGGCCGACCAGCACGAACGGGCGGCCCGCCTGGACTCGGTCCGCCGGCGCGGCAGCGCGGCCGTCGGGGGCCATCTGGAACAGGCGTACCGCTACCGGGTCGAGCTGGGCGCCCAGGACGCGCACACCGACGGGCTGCGCCGGCGCGCCGCCGACGCCCTCGCCGAGGCCGGGCGGCTGGCGCTGGCCCACGCCGACCCCGTGTGGGCGGCCGACGTACTGGCCAGGGCCACGGCCCGGTACGCGGCGGGCGAGCCGGGAAGCACGGCGACGCGTCGGCGGCTCGGCCAGACGCTGCTGGACCTGGGGCGCGGCGCGGAAGGCAGGGCGCTGCTCGAAGAGGTGCTCGCCGAGGCCCTGGCCGGCGGCGGGGAGGCGGTGGAGAGCGCGCACGCCCGCCTCGCCCTGGCCTCGGTAGGCCGGTCCGCGGGAGCTGACGAGCCGGGCGAGTCACCGGCGGAGGCCGCCGGCGCCACCCTGTCGCTCTTCGCGGCGGCCGGCGACGACCTCGGCCAGGCCAGGGCCTGCCTGCGGCTCGCCCAGCGCGCCCAGGAACAGGGCCGGCACCGGTCGGCCGAGCGACTGCTCGCCCGCGCGCTGGACCACGCGGTACGCGCCGACGCCGAGCCCGAGCGGGCCGCGGCCCTCGGAGCGACGGGGGTCTCGCTCTGGCGCGGCCCCCAGCCGGTCGCGTACGCGGTGGCCCGCTGCCGCGCGCTCCTGGCCGACCAGGGGGCCGGCCGCCGGGCCGTCCGGCTGACGCTCAACTGCCCGCTGGCGGTGGTGCTGGCCCTCCACGACGACCACGACGGGGCCCTCGCCTGCCTGGCGGAGGCGGAGCACCTCGCCAAGAGGCTCGGCTACGCGGAGGCCGACGCCTTCCTGCCGATCTTCACCGCGACCGTCGCCGACCTGACCGGCCGCCGGGAGGAGGCGCTCCTGAGCCTGGAGCGGGCCGCCGCCGCCGCGCGGGACCTGGGCGCCACGGCGCTGCTGCGCAGCGCCCTGCTGGACTCCGCCCGCATCCGGCTGGACCTCGGCGACTGGCGCACCGCCCGCGACACCCTCGCCGAACTGGAGGGGGAGGGGGCGCAGCCGGCCCGGCCGCGCGCCGAGTCGGCGGACCTCGACGGCCTGCGCGCCCGGATCGCCGCCGCGCGGGGGCAGGCCGCGACGGCCACCCGGCTGGCCGCGAGGGCGCTCGCCACCGCCGGCCGCACCGACTCGCCCGTCGTCCAGGGCATCGCCGCCCTCGACCTCGCCCGTACCGCCCTCGCGCTGGGGCACCCGGCCGAGGCGGCCGCGGCGGCGGCGCGCGCCCGGGGGCGCTTCGCCGTGAAGGGCCACCTCCCCGCCGTACGGCAGGCGGAGGCGGTGGCCTCCCGCTGCCGCAGCCGCTCGCCCGGACACGGCCCCGCCGTCGTACGAGTCACCGGAGCCGGAAAGGAAGCACCACGATGACCACCGCACAGCAACCGGCGCCCGCACTCACCTGGGGCCTGCGGGGGCGGGGCCCCGCGGACGTGCCCGTGGAGGCCGACGGTCCGCCGGACCTGCCCGAGAAGGGACTCCTCGGAGGCACCGGGCGCGGCGTACGCGTCTGCGTGGTCGATTCCGGCATCGAACGGGACCACCCCATGGTCGGCCCGGTCGCCCAGTCGTGGCGGGTCTTCAAGGACGGCGACGGGGTCCACGTCGAGGAGACGGAGGAGGGGGACGCCTGCGGTCACGGCACCGCCTGCGCCGGGATCATCCGGCGCACCGCGCCGGAATGCGAGCTGTCCAGCATCCGGGTGCTCGGCGACCGGTTCTCCGGCAGCGGGGACGTCCTGCTCGAAGGAATCCGGTGGGCCGTGCGCCAGCGGTTCGACGTGGTGAACCTGAGCCTGTCCACCACCCACGACCGCTTCGAGGACGAGTTGCGCCGACTGGCCGACGAGGCGTACTTCCAGCAGACCGTGATCGTCGCCTCCGCGCACAACACGCGCGTGGAGAGCTTTCCCTGGCGCTTCTCCTCGGTGATCTCGGTCGGCAGCCACCAGGAGGACGACCCGGACCTGCACCTCTACAACCCCGAGCCCCCGGTGGAGTTCTTCGCCCCCGGCCAGCGGGTCCAGGTGGCCTGGCTCGGCGGTACGTCGATCCGCAGCTCCGGCAACAGCTTCGCCACCCCGTTCATCGCGGGGCTGTGCGCGCGGATCCTGTCGAGCGGCCCCCGGCTGACGCCGTTCCAGCTGAAGAACGCCCTGTACCTGTCCGCAGCCAACGTCCGTGTCCACGCAAGCCGGTAGCGACCGGCGCCGGAAGGGAAGCCCCATGGCTCAGACGATCGCCCCTGTCGTGTCCGCAGCACCCCGGCCGGATCCGGCCGTGGCGGAACTCCTGCAGACGGTGGTTGACACCGCGCGCGCCATCTTCGGCGCGCAGGCGAGCTCCATCATGCTCCTGGACGCCACGGCGGACGAGCTCATCTTCGAGGCCGTCTCCGGGCAGGGACAAGAGTTCCTGGTGGGGCGGCGGTTCCCGGCGGGCCGGGGGATCGCGGGGTGGGTCGCCGCCTCGGGGGAGCCGATGGTGGTCGACGACCTGCACGACAGCACTTCCTTCGACAGGGACATCGCCGAGTCCACCGGCTACGTCCCGAACGCGCTGATGGCCGCCCCGCTCATCCGCAGGGACCGGGTCCTCGGCGTGCTGGAGGTGCTCGACCCGTCCCCACAGGCCCGGTCCGGCCTGCCGGAGCTCGACCTGCTGGGCCTCTTCGCCCGTCAGGCCGCCGTCGCCCTGCACGTCCTGACCACCCACGAGCCCCGGCCGGCCCCGGACGCCCCGGACACCCCCGACGACCCTTCGCGCACCGAACTCCGCCGCCTGCTCTCGGAAGCCCGCCGCCTCCTCGGAGAGTGAGCGGCGCACCTCCCGCGGCCCGCGCGGTATGGCGCTGAGGTTCCGAACGGACGTCGCTGAGGTACAAGTACGGGCCGTGCCCGCATTCCTAAGATTCGACGGCAGAAGGGAAACCTTTCACGAAGCCCGGTGGCCGGACAGCGCTGCCGTGGGAAGCGGAGACATGATGGGCCAGAGTCCTTATGACCATGTCGTTGTCGGAGCCGGGACAGCGGGGTGCGTGATCGCCTCCCGGCTTTCGGAACGCCCCGGCGCGAGGGTGCTGTTGCTGGAGGCGGGAGCCCGGGACGCGACCGGGGCGATGGCATCTCCCTGGGGGTTCCTGGGGTTCGACCCGTCATCCCTCTGGCTGGGCGCCTCGACCGTGCAGGCCGGTACGGGCAGGGCCGCCGACGTGCTGCGCGGAAGGGCGCTCGGCGGATCGTCGAGCATCAACGGCCTCTACCACCTGCGGGGGCACCGCTCCGGATACGACGAATGGCCCGGACTCGGCGCTCCGGGCTGGGGTTTCGACGATCTGCTGCCCTTTTTCCGCCGCAGTGAGAGCGCTCTCAGCCGTGATGCCTCCCTGCGGGGCACGGACGGCCCGCTCGTGGTCGCACCGGTTCCGGAACCCCATCCGCTGGCCACGGCGGGGGTCGCCGCCGCGGTGCAGGCCGGGTTCGCACGCGCCGATGACATCGGCGGCGGGCTGGAGACCGGGTTCGGGTGGAGCGACATGAATCTGCCCGGCGGCGCCCGCCAGAGCGCGGCCGACGCCTACATCCGTCCGTTCCTGGACCGGCCGAACCTGGACGTCGTCACGGAGGCGACCGTGCAGCGGCTGCGCATCACCGCGGGCCGCTGCACCGGCGTCGAGTACACCGTGGGTGGCGAGCACCTGTCCGCCGGGAGCGCCGAGGTCATACTGACCGCCGGGGCCATCGGTTCCGCGCACCTGCTGATGCTGTCCGGGATCGGCCCGGCACGACACCTCGGCGAGCACGGCATCGGCGTCGTCGCCGACCTGCCGGGAGTGGGCTCCCATCTGCAGGACCACCCGATGGCGGGAGTGGTGTACGAGGCCAGCCGGCCCGTACCGTTCGTTCCCGCCAACCCGCCGGCCGAAATGATGGGCCTGCTGTACAGCGACCCCGCCGCGGCCCGGCCGGACCTTCAGGTCTACGTCGTCGCCGCACCGCTCCCGTCGGCATGGGGCACGCCGCCGGCGGGCGGCTACTCCATCGCCTTCTCCGCGATGGCTCCGCACAGCAGCGGCACCGTGCGCCTGGCGGACGCCGATCCCGCCGCCGCTCCCGTCGTCGACCCCGGCTACCTGAGCGACGACCGTGACCTGGAGGTCATGCGCAGGGGCCTGGCAGTGGCACGCCGCATCGGGGAGGCCGACGCGTTCGCCGACTGGCGCAAGCAGGAAGCGGTGCCGGGCTCGGGGGCGAGCGGCGAATCCGTGGACGAGTTCCTCCGCAAGGCCACCGGCCCCTACTTCCACTTCACCGGCACCTGCCGCATGGGAACCGACGCCGATGCCGTCGTCGACCCTGCGAACCTTCGCGTACACGGGATCGCCGGACTGCGGGTCGCCGATGCCTCGGTGATGCCGTCCATCCCCTCGGCCAACACCAACGCGACCGTCTACGCCATCGCCGAACGGGCCGCCGAACTGCTCGGCTGAGCCGTCTTCCGCGCCCACGGCGCTTCCCCCCCAGTCAATTGCATGTGAGTAATCCTTGCCGTTCTTCACATGCATTTGAAGTTAATGGTGGGCCTCTATACCTTCGAGACGAAAGCGCGGGAAGCAACGCGCAGTTCGGCCCCGACCGGCCTCACCACCCCTCCTCAGACAGGAGCACCACCATGTCCGAAACGCTTCAGACCACCGACGTCGTCGCCTCCGACGCCGAGCTGCTCGACCACACCGCGGCCGCCGTGCGCACCGCCGGTGCGGCGCTGCGCGAGCGCTTCGGCGACGTGGTCCGCTACGAGACCCGCGAAGAGCTGATGCAGGCGCTCGCCGTCAACGACGACGCGGCCCTCGACATCCTGCGCCCCCGCCTCACGAGCCTTCGCCCGCAGGCCGGTTGGGTGGAGGACGAGCTGGACGGCGGGGCGCTGCCGCCCGGCGAGTGGTGGGTCGTGGACCCGGCCGAAGGCAACGTCAACCACCTGCACGCCCTGCCCGAGTGGGCGGTGACCGCCACCCTCGTACGGGAGAACCAGCCGGTGCTCACCGTGGTCCACCTGCCGTTGACCGGCGAGACCTACACCGCGCTCACCGGCGCCGGCGCCCACCTCGACGGCCGGCCGCTGCACGTCTCCGGCACCGCGGACCTCGGCCTGGGCATCGTGGCCACCAGCCAGGCCCGGCCGGACGAGGACGAGACGGTCGTACGGCGCGTCGGCTCCTCGATCACCGCGATGCTCTTCGACGCGCTCGTCGTGCGCACCTCCGTACCCGCGACCCTGCACCTGACGAACGTGGCCGCGGGCCGGATCGACGCCTTCTGGCAGTTCGCCGGCGCCCGGGCGGACCTGCTGCCCGGCGCGCTGCTCGTCACCGAGGCCGGCGGACGGATCTCCGACGCCGAGGGCCGCCCCTGGACCCCGCAGAGCGACAGCTTCCTGGCCGCCGCGCCCGGCGTCCACGCCGAGGCCGTCGCCACGCTCTCCCGCTGAGCCCTGCACCCCCCACATTTCCATCCGCACCCACGCAAGGACCACATCATCATGACCACGATCGCAGTTCTCGGAAACGGCCGCGTCGGCGGCAACCTGGCCGCCGCCCTCACCCGGGCCGGGCACGAGGTGACCGTCGTCGACCGCGCGCCGGGGGCCGCCGCCGACGCCGCCCGGACGGCCCGGATCGTCATCAACGCCACCCCGGGCGCAGGCTCCCTGGAACGTCTCGCCGCCCTGCGCGAAGAGCTGCACGGCAAGATCCTCGTCGACGTCTCCAACGCCACCACCGACGGACCGGACGGACTGCCCGCCGACCTGATCTACCCCGGTTCGAGCCTCGCCGAGCAGCTTCAGGAAGCACTCCCCGAAACGCACGTCGTCAAGACGCTCAACACCATGCTCTTCCCGGTGATGACCGCGCCGGCCACGCTCGCCCAGACGCCGACCGCCTTCCTCTCCGGCGAGGACCCGCTGGCCAAGCAGACCGTCCGTGAACTGCTCGTCGACCTCGGCTGGCACAAGGAATGGATCACGGACCTCGGCGGGATCCGGACCGCCCGCGCCACGGAGGCCGCGATCCTGTTCGTACCGCACATCATGAGGTCCACCGGATTCGCCCCCTTCGCGATCTCGATCGCCCGCTGACCGCCGAGCCGCGCGAGCCGCGGGTGACCGGCGTCCAGGCCGGCGTCCAGGTCGACGTCCCGGTGCGACAGGCCGATCTCGGCCGAGACGGCCTGGCGAGCACGATCGGCATGGCCCGCTGGCTGGAGGACGCCAGGATCCGGCTGCGGCTGCACCGCTTCGAACGCCTCGTCGGCGAGGGGAAGTTCGGCCCGTTCCGGATGCTGCTCGTCGGTCAACGGGTCAGCCGGCTCGCTCCGGCCGGACCGGTCGGTACCCGCGTGCGGGTGCACACCGGCGTTCGCCGGGTCGGGCGCTCCTCCATCACCTTCGGACAGGAGGTCATGGCCGGCGACAGACGTGTGGGCAGCGGCGAGGCGACGGTCGTACTGGCCGACGACTCCGGGCCGCTCCGGCTTCCAGACGAGCTGATCGCCGATCTCGACGGGATGCGGCTACCGGAGACAGAGGTGGCGGGAGGACCGGCCGCTCCCCGT
This sequence comes from Streptomyces goshikiensis, assembly GCF_014650555.1. Lineage (GTDB taxonomy): Bacteria > Actinomycetota > Actinomycetes > Streptomycetales > Streptomycetaceae > Streptomyces > Streptomyces goshikiensis. The sequence continues at coordinate 891,259 of NZ_BMVE01000002.1, forward strand.
CCGCACCCCGAGCGCCTGCACCGGGCCCACTACTCGTACTGGGCCCCGCTGCGTTCCCGGATCGGTGACGTCGACTCCAACCAGCACGTCAACTTCATCGCGCTGGCCACCTGGTACGACGAGGCCGTGGCCGCATTCACCCTGGACTCGATCGGGACGACTGCCGGGGGCCCGGTGCCGGACCTGCCGCCCTGGTCGTACCGGATCCAGTACCTCGGTGAGGTGACCTACCCGGGCGACTACGAGGTCGCGCTCACGGTCCGCTCCGTCGACACCGGGTCCGTGCACTACGAACTCGGTGTCTTCCGGGCCAACACCTGCCTGGGCGTGGCCGACGCCATCGGCCCGCGCGGCGAACCGAGCGCCGGCCGGTGACCTTCCGGTCAGCTCGTCTCACAGATCACAAGCATCAGCTCAGCCCCTCGACCGCAGCAATGCGATTCACCTATAGGAAGATTGGCACGGTGTCCACATGAGTCATGGCGGCGTCCTGCGGAACACGATCACCGCAGGACGGCGTTGCACGATGAGCACGAGAGGATCGGAGCCGGATGCACGGTACTGGCGCGGAGGCCGACGGCGCGCGCGGGGTGTTCGAAGTGGACTCGACCGCCCCGGGCTCCGCACCGCGGGGACTCGACGCATTCCGGCGCGGGTGGGAGACGCAGGTCGGCGACGACGTCTTCCAGCTGCCGGCCTTCAGCCCGGACACGATCGGTGACTTCCGGGTCAAGGGGAACGTGGCCAAGGTGCACGGCGCGGCGATCGCCGATCTTCACGCCGCGTCGGCGACCCGGACCGCCGACGTCCCGGGCGGAGATCAGGATCTGGTCGCCATGTACGTGGTGCGGCGCGGCTCATGGACCCTGGGCGGCCCGCCCGGTCACGGCGACCAGACCGTGTCGGCCGGGCAGTTCCTCGTCCGCCACCTCGGGCGCCTGACGGCCTTCGAGACATCGGCGCACCTCACGGCGAAGTTCCTCGTCCTGCCCTCCAGCGAGCTCAAACCCCTGCTCGGGACCCGGGTCGTCACCGGGCCGGCGGACTCGGCCGAGATGCGCTTGCTGACGGCCCTCACGGACATGATCCACACCACCGTGGCCGACCTCGGCCCGGCCGGTGTGGTAGCCGCCCAAGGCACCCTGATCGAGCTGACCAAGGCGGTGGCGAAGGGCCGGTTCGACGACGTGGAACCCCGGCTGGCGCCCGCCCTCACCCAGGCGGCCAAGGACCTCGCGAACCGTCGGCTCGCCGATCCCGAACTCTCTCCGGCGATGCTTGCGCGTGAACTCAGCGTCTCCGTCCGTACGCTGCACCGGGCGTTCGCCGCGGTGGGTGAGCAGGTGACCACCTACATCCGCCACCGCCGACTGCACGAGGCCCGGCTCGCCCTCGTCGCCCCGTCCGGGCGCCTGACCATCTCGGAACTCGCCGCGCACTGGCAGTTCGCGGACGGCAGTCACTTCACCCGAGCCTTCAAGAAGCGTTACGGCCAGACCCCCACCGAGTACGCCCGCTCGACCGAAGCGACCTCGCCCCCGCCGAGCCACAGCCTGGCCGACAGCGCGTGGCCCGCAGTTCGCGCTTGAGCGCGCGCAGCGCCGTACGTTCCTGCGCGCGACGCCGCAGCCAGGCACGCCACCGCTGGCGCGTGACGATGAGGACAAGGCCCAGGGCGAGGAGGCCGCCGGCGGTGAGAGCGGCGACGAGCCAGGGGAAGCAGGACAGCCGGACCGTGTTGCTCTCCACGGTCTTCGCCGCGCCGCCGGGAACGGTGGCGGTCACCGAGGCGGTGACCGCGCGGCGGCCGAGAGCGGGGAGGCCGGCGAGGCGGCCGGTGATGGTGGCGCTGCCGCCGGGGATCACGTAGATCCCCGTGGGGGTGAGCGGGACCGTACGCGTCGAGCCGCCACCGGTGACGTTCAGCGTTCCGGCGAAGGTGTACAGGACGTTGCCCGTGTTGCGTACGGTCACGGTGAACTCCTCGTCGCCGCCCGCGGGCCGGTGCTCCAGTTCTGTGAGGGAGACCTGGAGGTCGGCGGTGCCGGGGACGGTGAGCTGGACCAGCCGGGCGATACGGGTTTCGGTGTTCACCTGGCCGCTGACCGCGGGGGTGCGCAGCGCGGTGACCAGGCTGCCGAGGTAGCTGCCCGGCGGGGTGCCGTCGGGGACCGCGAGGGAGAAGCGGACCGTGGCGCTGCTCTTCGGCCGCACGGTGACGGTGGCCTCGGAGTCCAGCTTCAGCCAGGCTCCGACCGCGCGCATCCGCTGGCCTTCCTGCGCGGGGGCCAGGCCGCCGCCGGCCGCGTTGCTGACGTCGGCCCCGTAGACGTGGAAGGTCCGGGCCTCGTCGCTCTCGTTGTGGATGACGGCGGAGTCCTCGATCCGGGCGCCGGCCTTCAGCGCGTACCCGAAGTGCCCGCCGGTCAGCGTCGTCAGACCGTAGAGCCCGGCCTGCACTCCGAACGGCCCGCCCGCGGCGGATGCCGGTGGGGCGGGCGATGGTACGGGGCCCGGCGCTGCCTGCGCGCCCGGCGCCAGGGCGAGCACGAGGCCCGTGAGGAGGAGGCTCCACAGGGCGGGGAACCGTGCCCGGCGGGTGGCGGTGGCACTGCCCCGGGCGCGCAGACAGCTGTTCATGGGATCAGCCGGTGATCGTGTACTGGAGGGTGCCGCTGTAGGAGCCGGGGAGCGTCTCCGCGGGGATGTTCCACTGCGCCGTCGACCCGTCGTGGGTGAAGGCACCGCGGGTGCCGCCGTCGCCGGTCGCCATCGTCACGGCCGGGGAGAGGCTGGTGCCCGGTTGCGGATTGGCGCCCTGGGGGAAGTGGCCGCCCGGGCCGGGCTTGGCGATGCCCGTCCACTGGCCGCCCGTCCCGTTGAGGTGTCCGCCGGTCGTGACCTTCAGGTTGCTCCACCCGATGGTGTCCGCGCCGCTGACCAGGTCGGTGGTGGCGACGGTCACCGACCAGGGGGCGTTGGTCGAGAGGGTGTTGGTGTACTTGAACGTGCCGAGTCCGGCCGCGGTGCTGACGGTGCCGGGTGCCAGCCTGTCGAAGTTGACGGCCGGCAGGTTCACCTCCATCGACAGGACACCGGGCGCCTTGGCGACCTGTACCGACATCGACTGGGCCGTGCGGTTCGGCTTCGAGGTGTTCAGCAGCACCTGCGCCGCAACGCCCGCGGCAGCGGAGGAGGCCGCCAAGTCGGGCCGGCCGTCGCCGTTCAGGTCTGCGACGGCGTACGAGCCGTTCGCGCCGCCCTTCACTTCGTAGAGCGGGCTGGCGTTGCGGAAGGTGCCCGTGCCGTCGCCGAGGAGGACGGTGGGCTGGTTGTCGGGGCCGTTGTCGGTGACCAGGTCCGGCTTGCCGTCCGTGTTGACGTCGGTGATGGCCACGCCCTCAAGGGCGCTGCCGCCGACCGGGTGGGTGACCGGGGCACCGAAGGATCCGGCGCCGTCGCCGAGGAAGACGCTGATCGTCCGGTCGGTGTGCGCGATGACCACGTCTTGCCTGTTGTCGCCGCTCACGTCGCCGAGGGCGATGGCGCGGCCGAGGAAGGCGCCGTCGGCGAAGCGGGTGGCCGGGCCGAGACGCCCCTTGCCGTCACCGAGGAGGACGGAGATGTCGGACGTACCCGCGTTCACGGTGACCACGTCGGGCTTGCCGTCGCCGTTCACGTCCCCGGTCTTCAAGCCGGAAGGGCGCAGCTGCGCGGCGGAGTGGCTGCTGGGCCGGCCGCCACCCACGTAGTGGTTGCTCGCGGTGCCCAGCGCGCCGGTGCCGTCGTTGGTCCACACCGAGACGTTGTCGCCGTTGCTGTTGGACGTCAGGACGTCGGGCTTGGCGTCACCGTTCATGTCGGCGACCGTGATGTCCACGGGGAACATCGCGTTCGTCGACGGGTTGACCAGCGTCGGCGCGAAGTAGGAAGTGGCCGGGGCGAAGCCGCCCTTGCCGTCGCCGAGCAGCTCGACGATGCTGCCCATGCTTTCCGTACCGTGCTGCGTGGGCTGCTTGGTCAGGGCCGCGGCGACGACCGCGTCCAGCCGTCCGTCACCGTTGAGGTCCGCGAGTGCGACCGCCGTCGGGAAGGTGCCCGTGTCGAGCCCGAAGGAGACTCCGGGGCCGAAGCCGCCCTTGCCGTCGCCGAGCGCGGCCACCAGGGTGTTCGATCCCTTGACCGGGGTGACGAGGTCGGCCTTGCCGTCGCCGTTCAGGTCGCCCAGCGCCGGGGCAGTGCCCTTCCCGGAGCCGGCGGGCAGCGGGACGGTGGTCGCCCCGCTGAAGGAGACGGTGGGATCCGGTGCGGCCTGGGCGGCCGGGGCCAGACACAGCCCGGCTACGAGTGCGGCTGCTGAGCCGAGCACGAGCCCGGCTCTGCGTGGTGTGGAAGTGTTCAACGTACCCGCCCCTTGGGGATGTCGCGGCACGCCGACGGGAGGAGTCGACCTGCGGTGGTGTGATGGAGAGTCAGACGCAGTCAACACCGCCGCGCCGGGGAAGTTGAGTGGATGTCCCACCAGTTCCGGGGCCACTCCGCGGGTGTGAGCTGGTGATTCCTACGATCGGCCGGCTGGCTGGCTGCGGACCGGGAAGACCGATCGGCGCGGGACCGACTCCGACTCCGACGGCCGGCACGCCGGGGCGGGCGCCCACCCCGATCGCGGTGTGGCTAGGAGGCCTTGGGCCACGCGTGCCTTCCGGCCCGGTGGGCCCAGGCCACGAGGACGGTTAGGACGGCTGCCAGTCCGCCCAGGACCATGACTGCGGAGGGCGAGGAGCGGTCGAGGACAGCCCCTCCGACGAAGGCTCCGATGGAGATCGTGGCCTGGAAGGAGGCGGTGAAGAGGACCGAGGACGCCTCGGGGGAGTCCGGGGCGGCCTTGGAGAACCAGGTCTGGGAGCAGACCGGGACAGCGCCGTAGGCGACGCCCCAGACGACCAGTAGTGTCACCGCGCCGGCGTCCGAGTGCCCCAGGACGGGGAGGAGGAGCGTCGCGCCGCCGATCAGCGCGGCGGCCGCCGCGAAGGTGGACCGCGGGTGGCGTCCCACCGTGGCTCCGCCCAGGAAGTTGCCGGCGATGCCGGCCGCTCCGTAGATGAGCAGGTAGACCGTGACGAGACCCGAACTGACATGGGTCACCTGCTCCAGGAACGGGGTGACGTAGGTGTACGTGCCGAAGTGGGCGAGCACCACGAGGAAAGTCATGACCAGGGCGAAGCGGGTGTTGGCGCTCCGGAGCATGCCACCGAGGACGTCGAGGCGCGTCGCCTGGCCGGAAGGCAGGGGCGGTACGACCACGAGCAGCAGCACGAGGACGGCCAGCGTGAAGCCGCCCATGACGAGGAACGCCGTCCGCCAGCCTGCGATGTCACCGATGAAGGTGCCCAGCGGCACGCCGAGTACGGAGCCGAGCGGTACGGCGGAGAAGATCACCGAGGTCGCGCGGCCCACGGACTTCGCGGGAACCAGCTGGCCGGCGAGTCCGGCGCCGATGGACCAGAATCCGCCGATGGTGATGCCCACCATGACGCGGGAGATCAGGACCAGCCAGTAGCTCGAAGCGGCGGCGGCCAGGAAGTTGGCCAGCGCCAGCAGCAGGATGAACACACCCAGCATGACCCGCCGGTCGATACGCCCAGTGGCCACCGTGACCACGGGGGCCGAGAGCGCGGCGAGGAGTCCTGGCATGGTCATCATGAGACCAGCCATTCCGTCCGAAACGGTGAAACTCGATCCGATCGAGGTGAGAAGGCCGATCGGAAGGATCTCGGTCGTGACGATGGAGAAGATCCCCAGCATCACCGAAATGACGGCCAGCCAGGAGACGGACGGCGAGCGGTCCGTCGGTGCGGGGGACCGGGCGGAAAAGGTGGTCGCTGTGGACATGAACCCCGTCCTGAGTCGGACATCACATGCAGAGTTGCGTGATCTCCACTCCAGCAGGAACGGGCGCCATTTTCCGGCGGGTTACCGACACCAACGGAACCGCTACCGGGAATCAGGCGGCGACGAGCTCCTGCTCGCGGTCCGGCGCATCGACCTTGGGCTTCTTGTTTGGCAGCGAGAGCCGGAAGACCTTGTGCCACGCGGAGAACACCTGCTTGGGCAGCGGCCCGGTGACGTACTCCAGCTCGTACTTCTCGAACAGCGCGCGCACCTTCACCGCGACCTCGGCGTACCGGTTGCTCGGCAGGTCCGGGAACAGGTGGTGCTCGATCTGGTGCGACAGGTTGCCGGTCATGAAGTGCATGGCCCTGCTGCCGCTGATGTTCGCCGAGCCCATCATCTGGCGCAGGTACCACTGGCCGCGCGTCTCGCCCTTGATCGACCGGCGCTCGAAGACCTGCACGCCCTCGGGGAAGTGCCCGCACATGATCACGGAGTGGGACCAGACGTTGCGGACCAGGTTCGCGGTGAACGTGGCGGCGAGGGTGGTGAGGAACGACGGGCCCGACAGCAGCGGGTGGATCACGTAGTCCTTGAGCACCTGCTTGCGGATCTTGCGGCCCACGGCCTTGGCCCGGGCGCGGAATTCCGGGTTCTTGCGGCGGCGCTTGTGCAGGTTCCTGCCGAGCTCCAGGTCGTACGCCGCGATGCCGTACTCGAAGAAGCAGGCGTTGATGAAGTTCCACAGCGGCTGGCCGAGGTGGAGCGGGTGCCACTTCTGGTCCTCGTCGACGCGCATGATGCCGTAGCCGAGGTCGTTGTCCTTGCCGATCACGTTGGTGTACGTGTGGTGCAGCTCGTTGTGCGAATGCCTCCACTGATCGGACGGCGAGACGTGGTCCCACTCCCAGGTGGTGGAATGGATCTTCGGGTCCCGCATCCAGTCCCACTGGCCGTGCAGGACGTTGTGACCGATCTCCATGTTGTCCATGATCTTCGCCACGGACAGACCGGCGGTGCCGAGCAGCCACGCGGGCGGGAAGAACGAGAACAGCAGCACGCCCCTGCTGACCAGCTCAAGCTTGCGCTGCGCCGAGATGACCCTACGGATGTAGGCGGCGTCCTTCTCGCCCCGGCTGGCAATCACCTCATTGCGGATCGCGTCCAGCTCGCGGCCGAGCTCCTCGATCTGCTCCGCGGTCAGGTGGGCGGTGGGGTCGATGGCGGTCAAGGTGCTCCTACCGTTCGATGTCGCAGGGGCCCGCCGCGGCGGACACACAGGTCTGGATGAGGACGCCCGGCTCGGCCTCGGTGATCTCGCCGGTGCGCAGGTCGCGGACGGCACCCGCCTTGAGCGGCGTGACGCAGCCGAAGCAGATGCCCATACGGCATCCGGACGGCATGAGCACGCCGGCCTCCTCGCCGACGTCCAGCAACGGCGTGGCGCCGTCCGCGTCGACGGTCCTGCGGGTGGCGCTGAAGGTGACCTCGCCGCCGTCACCGGCGACGACGATGCCGGGGCGGAAGCGTTCGGTGTGCAGGCGCTCTTCGACGCCGTGTGCACTCCAGAACTCCTCGGCGGCGTCGAGCAGGCCCGCGGGCCCGCAAGCCCAGGTCTCGCGCTCGGCCCAGTCGGGTACCAGTTCGTCGAGACGGGCGATGTCGAGCACGCCGTCCGTGTCGGTGTGCACCTCGGTGAGCCGCAGCTTCTTCTCCGCGACCAGGTCGTGCAGTTCGTTGCGGAAGATCACGTCTTGTGGCTGTGGCGCGCTGTGGACCATGACGACGTCGTCGAACTCGATGTCACGCAGCATGCCCATCACGGGCGTGATGCCGCTGCCGGCCGTCAGGTAGAGCACCTTGGCGGGCTTGGCCTCCGGCAGTACGAAGTCACCGGTCGGCTGGTCGAGCTGGACCAGCGTGCCCGGTTTCGCCCTGCGGACCAGGTGGTTGCTGACCTTGCCGTCCGGGATCGCCTTCACGGTGATCGTGACGCGGCCGTCCTTGCGGTCCGTCGGCGAGGTGATGGAGTAGGCGCGCCACAGGCGCCTCCCGTCGACGTCGACCCCGATCCGCACGTACTGACCGGCCGTGTGACCGCGCCAGCCCCTTCCCGGCCTGATCACGATGGTCGCGGCGTCACCCGTCTCGGGGTGCACGGCCTCGATGCGCCCACGCAGGTCAGCGCCCGCACGCAGCGGGCTGACCAGGTCGAGGTAGTCCGACGGCAGCAGCGGCGTCGTGATCATCTCCAGCAGTTTCCACGCCCTACTGCGGAGCGCTGTACTCGTCATGACCCCAGCTTGATGCGCCTCAGGGCGTAAAGTCCTGACCGCAGGACGTAAATTTGCCCGGCTGAATTGTTCCCAGGGAATAAAACATGAGCCATCCAATCCGGAGGGTCACCGAACTGGCCCTGGATCCGACAACGGTCACCGCACTTCGGGCCACGCTGAAGAGCACCGCCGACGAGGTCGTCCAGGCGATCATCGACGAGGTCCCTCCCTACGCCAACGCCCTCTCGGGGCGCATGGGCGTCACCATCCGCCGAGCCGTCCGCACTGCCCTGGGGCACTACCTGGACCTCGCGAGCGGGAACGCCACGGGCGGCGACGCCGGTGACGCGGCCTACGAGCTGGGCCGCGGCGAGGTGCGCGACGGGCGGTCGATGGACGCCCTGCTCAGCGCCTACCGCGTCGGCGCCCGCGTGGCCTGGCGATGCCTGGCAGCGGGCGCCGTACCCGCAGGTCTGCCCGCCGCCGAGGTCGCCAAGTTCGCCGAGCTGACCTTCGCCTACATCGACGAGCTCTCCGGCGCGAGCGCCGCGGGCCACGCCGACGAACTGGCTGCCCGGGGCCGGGACCACGAGCGCCACCTGGAACACCTGGCCCGCGACCTCCTCGCCGGCGCGAGCCCGGAGGTGCTGCTGGCCTCTGTGCAACGGGCCGGGTGGCAGCCTCCGGTTTCGCTGACCGCCGTCCTGCTGCCCGCCGCCCAGGCCCGGCCCGCCTACCGCGCGCTCGACCCGAGCACCCTCGTCCTCGACGATCTGCCGGACGCCCTCGGTGTGCTGCTCGTCCCCGATGCCGACCGGTCACATCTCTTGCGGCAGCTGGCCGAGCGCACCGCCGTGGTCGGCCCGGCCCGGCCGTGGACCCGTGCGTCTGCCTCGTACGCACGAGCCGTACGCGCGCGCTCCCTCTCCGCCGATATCCGCGACACCGAGGACCACCTGCCCGAGCTGGTGCTGAGCGCTGACGTGGACGCGTTCGCAGACCTGCGCGCCCGAGCCCTCGCACCGTTGCGGACCCTGCCCGTCGCGACGGCACGGCGACTGGAGGAGACGTTGCGGGAGTGGCTGCTGCACCAGGGCAGGCGGGACGAGGCGGCGGCGGCGCTGTTCGTCCACCCTCAGACCGTCCGGTACCGGATGTCGCAGCTGCGGGAGCTGTATCCGGATCTCGCATCGCCACACCGGGTCCTCGAACTGACGCTGGCGGTCGGTCTTCGCGCCGACGGCGCCTGACGGGCAAAAGCCCAGGCCGGGCGCCGTCTTTCAGGCACTAGAAGAAGCCGAGCCTCTTGGGGGAGTAGCTGACCAGGAGGTTCTTCGTCTGCTGGTAGTGCTCCAGCATCATCTTGTGGGTCTCGCGGCCGATCCCCGACTGCTTGTAGCCGCCGAAGGCGGCGTGGGCCGGGTAGGCGTGGTAGCAGTTCGTCCAGACGCGGCCCGCCTGGATCGCGCGGCCCGCGCGGTAGGCCGTGTTGATGTCGCGGGTCCAGACGCCGGCGCCCAGGCCGTACGCCGTGTCGTTGGCGATGCGGACTGCGTCCTCGAAGTCCTGGAACGACGTCACCGAGACCACCGGGCCGAAGATCTCCTCCTGGAAGATCCGCATCCGGTTGTCGCCCTCGAAGATGGTCGGCTGGACGTAGAAACCGCCCGCCAGCTCGCCGCCCAGGTCCTGCTTCTGGCCGCCCGTCAGGATCTTCGCGCCCTCCCGCTGGCCGATCTCCACGTACGACAGGACCTTCCGCAGCTGCTCCTCGGACGCCTGCGCGCCGATCATCGTGTCCGTGTCCAGCGGGTGTCCCGGCACGATCAGTTCCGTGCGCGCGACCGCCGCGTCGAGGAAGTCCCCGTACCGGCCCCGCTCGATCAGGGCGCGCGACGGGCTCGTGCACACCTCGCCCTGATTGAGGGCGAACATCGTGAAGCCCTCCAGGGCCTTGTCCCGCAGCTCGTCGTCGGTCGTCCAGATGTCGTCGAAGAACAGGTTCGGGCTCTTGCCGCCCAGCTCCAGGGTGACCGGCTTCAGGTGCTCCGCCGCGTACTGCATGATCAGCCGCCCGGTCGAGGTCTCCCCGGTGAAGGCGATCTTCGCCACGCGCGGGCTGGACGCCAGCGGCTTGCCGGCCTCCTCGCCGAAGCCGTTGACGATGTTCACCACCCCCGGCGGCAGCAGGTCCGCGACCAGGCTCAGCCAGTAGTGCACCGACGCCGGCGTCTGCTCCGCCGGCTTCAGCACCACCGTGTTGCCCGCCGCGAGCGCCGGCGCCAGCTTCCACACCGCCATCAGGATCGGGAAGTTCCACGGGATGATCTGGCCGACCACCCCCAGCGGCTCGTGGAAGTGGTAGGCGACCGTGTCGTCGTCGATCTGGCTGAGCGCACCCTCCTGCGCCCGCAGCGCGCCCGCGAAGTAGCGGAACTGGTCGATCGCGAGCGGTATGTCGGCGGCGAGGGTCTCCCGGACCGGCTTGCCGTTCTCCCAGGTCTCCGCGACCGCGAGGGCCTCCAGGTGCTGCTCCATCCGGTCCGCGATCCGCAGGAGGACCGACGACCGCTCGGCGACCGGGGTGCGTCCCCACGCGGGCGCGGCGGCGTGCGCCGCGTCCAGGGCCCGTTCCACGTCCTCGGCCGTGCCCCGAGCGACCTCGGTGAAGGTCTGCCCGTTGACGGGGGAGGGGTTCGCGAAGTACCCGCCCCGGGCGGGACCGACGTACTCACCGCCGATGAAGTGGTCGTACCGGGACGCGTACGACATGAGCGAGCCCTCGGTTCCGGGCGCGGCGTAACGGGCCATGAGTCCTCCACTCGCCGGGCGCCGGCCGCCGTCGGACAGCGCTCGCCAGGAGGCTACGAGGGGGCAGGTTGCGGGGACGTTGCACGCGGCGCGCCGAGTTCGAGGTCCAGGGAGCGTACGCGGGCCAGCGCGGCCGGCCGCCCCTCCGGCGGGAGCGCCGCGGCCAGGGCCCGCCACACCTCCGGGTCGTCCGCGCCCCAGGGCCCGCACACCCAGTCGCTCAGCAGCCCCGGGTCCGCCCGGGCGATCACGGCGGCCCGCGCCTGGTCCTCTATCCGCCGCCGCAGCCGGACGATCCCGGGCGCGGTCGAGGCCGGCAGCAGCGGCCCCGGATAGCGGCCCAGCGCGGCCGAGACGGCGCCCGCCGCCAGGTGCCGGGTCACGGCGGTGAAGTCCGCCTCCAGCGGGGCGGCGCTCCGGTAGGGCCGGGAGAGCAGCCGCTCCGGGCCGAGCAGCCCGCGCAGCCGCGAGATCTCCGCCCGCAAGGTCACCGGGCACACCGACTCGTCCTCGTACAGGGCGAGCGCCAGCTCCTCGCCCGACAAGCCCTCCGGATGGTGCGCCAGCAGCGCCATGATCTCGCTGTGCCGCCGCCCGAGCGTGATCTCCCGGCCCCCGGCCACCAGCAGCGCCTCGTCGCGGCCGAGCGCGGTCAGGGTGTCGCGGGCCGCCGCCGGGGGCGGGCTCAGCAGGGCCAGCTGGGCCTCCGCCGCCCGCGCCACCGCCTGGACGAACGCCAGCGAGTGGGGGTGGGCCAGCCCGTCGCCGCCGGTGATGTCCACCGCGCCGAGCACCCCGCCGGTCCGGGGATCGCGGACCGGGGCCGCCGCGCAGGTCCAGGGGTGCACCCGGCGGCTGAAGTGTTCCGCCCCGAAGACCTGGACGGGCTGCCCGAGCGCGACCGCCGTACCGGGCGCGTTGGTTCCCATCGCCGTCTCCGCCCAGCGCGCCCCCGGGACGAAGCCGAGCCCCTCCGCGCGCCGCAGCGTCGCCGGTTCGCCCTCCACCCACAGCAGGCTGCCCCGGGCGTCGCACACCGCCAGCAGATGGGCCCCGCTCGCGGCGAACGCCCCGATCAGCTCGCGGAACACCGGCATCACCCGGGCCAGCGGATGCTCCTCCCGGTACGCCCGCAGCTCAGGCTCCGCCCGCTCCACCCGGGCCCCGCACTCCGGGCTGACCCGGGCCCGGGCACTCCGCCGCCAGGACTTCGCGATCACCGCCCGGACCGGTGCCTCGACCAGCCCGGCCCCGGTGAACGCCGCGTGCGCCCGTCGCAGTTCGCGCGTGCGCTCGGCCGGGTCCGCCCCGCCCGGCAGCGCCAACGACGGATCGCCCATGTCACCCTCCCGTGCCGCCGCGGTACCCGGAGCGCCCCCATCGTCGTGCGGGGTGCGGATCCCGGCAAGCGGTACACCGGCCAGAGCGCGCCGAAACCTTACCGGCCACTGCGAGACCCGTCCGGATGGCCGGGAACGCACGGCCGAGACGGCGCGTTGTGGGAGTAGTGGCCGACGCAGCAGGAGGTGTCCGCAGATGTCCACACGCGGAAAAGTCGCGGTTGCCGGAGTCGTGGCAGCCATCGTGTTGTTCTGGGCGGTCGGGTTCTGGGCGGGGCTCCTGGTCCTGATCGGGGTGCCGACAGCGGCCTACCTGCTGCTGGACTCCTCTCAGCGGCGTCGGGTCCGGGGCATGTCAAAGAAGCAGATCGGCCGCTGACGCGGCAGTGGGGGGACGTCCTATGGGCACCGCACAAGTCGCGGCTGTCAGCAGCAACGCCGTGTACTCGTTCACCAAGCCCAACCGCGAGAGCATCAGGCTGCTCGCCGGGCTCGGCGTCGAGGGAGACGTGCATGCGGGAGTGACGGTCAAGCACCGCTCCCGCGTCGCACAGGACCCGACCCAGCCCAACCTGCGCCAGATACACCTCATCCACCGCGAGCTGTTCGACGAGGTGGCCGGAGCCGGCTTCCGCGTCGAGGCGGGGCAGCTCGGGGAGAACGTGACCACGGAGGGCATAGACCTGCTCGCGCTGCCGGCCGGCACGCTGCTGAGCCTCGGCGAGGAGGCGGTGGTGGAGGTGACCGGCCTGCGCAACCCGTGTCTCCAGATCGACCACTTCCAGGACGGGCTGCTCAAGCAGGTCGTGCTGCGGGACGAGGAGGGCCGGCTCGTCCGCAAGGCCGGAATCATGGGTGTGGTCCGCCAGGGCGGCACCGTCCACCCGGGTGACCCGATCGCCGTGACCCTGCCGCCGCCCCCGCACATACCGCTCGACCGGGTCTGACCCGCTCCGCAGGCGGTCGCCGGCCCCGTCGGCGCACCGCCGCGCTCGGGAGGGTCAGTAGTAGTCGCGCATCAGCGTCGTCGCCCACTCCGGCTGGCGGAGCTCGCCGCGCGGCCCGAATTCCGTCATGTACGGCTTGATGTCGAGCACCGGGGTGCCCTCCACCGCGTCCAGGCCCTCCACGTGAACGTCCAGGCCGTCCACCTTCAGCACCCGGCAGCGCGAGACACCCAGCCGGTTCGGCCGGTTCTTGCCGCGCTGGGCGAAGATGCCCACCAGCGGCCAGTCCGGGTTGCCCCGGGGATGCCGCGCGCCCGTCTCGACCTTCTCCGCCGGGACCCGGTCGAAGTGGTAGACGATCTCGACGTGCGAGAAGTCCGCCAGGCCGAACAGGGCCTCCGGCCCGAACCGCCGCTCGTCCAGCCGGATCACCGCCGTCTCCCGCCCCCAGTCGTCGTCGGCGACCTCCGCGCGGCCGCCCACGACCACCGCCACCGCTTCGGACTCCACCCGCATCATGTCCCCCTCGTGTCCCAACCCGTATGCAAGCCCGCGTACCTCAGACCGGCCGTGCTCAGACCGGCCGTACCGCGACGCGGTCCAGCGCGGCCAGCAGTTCCAGCAGCTCCGGCAGGTCCGCCGTCGCCCCGTGCGGGACGGTCAGCACCTCGCTCGGCTCCTCGTCGAGCAGCAGGAACGCCGCGTCACCCGTCCGGGCCACCAGCGACCAGCCCGGCCCGTCCACCCGTAGCGTCCGCGCGTCCTCGCCCGCGAACGAGGAGCGTATCCGGCCGGGCGGCGGAGCCTTCCGCGTGTACTCCAGGGCCTCCTTGAGCGCCCGCGCCAGCCCGGGGTGCGCGGCTGCCGCCGCCCCGCCGTCCGTCGCGATCCGCTCGCGCCAGTCGCCCCACTCCCGGGCTATCTGGTCCGCGCCCATCCGCCGCTGAACCGGCCCCCACGCCTCCGCCGAGGGCGGCGCCAGCGGCACCCGGCCGGTGCCGTCCGCGCCCTGTTCCGGATCGTGCGGCTCCGGGACCCCCGTCGTCGAGACCGTGAGGTCCAGGGGCCAGCCCGCCAGCGAGACCACGATGGTCCGCTCGTCGGGCGACAGGTCGTACTCCATCCCGCAGTCCCAGGACGCGATGGCCGCGGCCACGAGCGAGACGTCGTCCACCACGACCGTCCAGCGCGCGCCCTCCTCGTCCTGGCCGAGCACCAGCCCGTACCCCTCAGGCGCCGCCGGCACGCCCAGCAGTGAGCAGGCCTCCGGGAAATCGTCGCCCAGTACCCCGGGGAACTGCGCGGGGGTCATCAGTACGGCGGTCAGCACGTACAGGGACCCGCCGTCACCCTCGTCGGACACGTAGCCTCCCGGTCGCTCTCTCGTCGGCGCACCCTAACCAGCGGGTAACCGCCGCGTCGAGAGCCCGCGGGAGTCGAATTCCAAGCCCACTACCTGCACGTAGAGTTGAGGACCCGCAACAGAAAGGGACACCCGGTGCAGCGTTACGACCGGCTGAGGGAGATCCTCCGGCTCGATCCCGACCACGACTTCCTCGCCATCCACCGGCTCACCGCCACCTACGAGTTCCCCTGGGACTTCGCCCGGGCCCAGGAGCTCGCCCTGTTCCGGACCTACGCCGTACCCGCCATCGGCCGCCTGCTGGCCGAGACCGCCGAGTTCACCGACCGCGCGCAGCGGCGCTACGACGACACGGTGCTGCTCCTCGACGCCGTCCTGGAGCACGGCTTCGACAGCGACACCGCCCGCACCGCGATCCGCCGCGTCAACCAGATGCACCGCAGCTACGACATCGGCAACGAAGACATGCGGTACGTCCTGTGCACGTTCGTGGTGGTTCCGGCGCGGTGGCTCGACGCCTACGGCTGGCGCCCGCTGACCCACCACGAGCGTCGGGCCTGCGCGAACTACTACGCCACCCTCGGCCGCCACATGGGCATCACGGACGTCCCGGACACCTACGAGGAGTTCGAGGCCACCCTGGACGGCTACGAGAAGGCCCACTTCGGCTGGGACGAGGGGGGCCGCGAGGTCGCCGATTCCACCCTCGAACTGATGGCCTCCTGGTACCCCGCCCCGCTCGCTCCCGCCGTGCGGGCCCTCGGCCTGTCGCTCTTCGACGAGCCGCTGCTCGCCGCCCTCCGGTACGAGCGCCCGCACCCTCGGGTCCGGGGTCTGTTCCGCGGCGCCCTGTGGCTCCGGGGCCGCGCGGTACGGCTGCTGCCCCCGCGCGCCACCCCGCACTACGCGCGGCAGAACCCGGAGGTCAAGGGCTACCCGGACGGCTATGACGTCGGCGAGCTCGGTACCTTCCCGGTCCCCGGCCGCGGTGGCTGCCCGGTGCCGCACCCGCGCCGCCCGGCCGGTGCGGACGCCCAGCCCCCGACCTGACCCCGTCCTGACCCGACCCGACCCGACCCGACCCGGCCGGTCCGGCCGACCGGCTCAGGCGCGGCGCACCGCGAGCGCCAGGAAGCGCTCGTCCTCGTCGGCGTACGAGGTCATGTCCCACCCGGAAGCGGACAGCAGCGGGCCCAGGTTGTGCTCGGCCCGCAGGTCGTCCGGGGTCAGCTCGCGCCCGTGGCGCGCCGCCAGCGCGGCGCGCCCGATCGGGTGGAACAGCGCCAGCCGGCCGCCCGGGCGCACCACCTGGGCCAGTTCCCGCAGGTTCGCCTCCGGATCCGGCAGGTGCGCGATGAGCCCGGCGGCGAAGACCGCGTCCAGTGCGGCGTCGCGCAACGGCAGCCGGGCCACGTCCGTGAGCAGCAGTGCGCCGTCTGCAGCCCGCCCGGCCTGCCGAGCGGCGGCCAGCATCTGCGGGGTGAGGTCCGCGCCGAGCACCGTCCCGGCCGGTCCCACGGCCGCCCGCAGCGGGGTCAGCGCGCGCCCGGTCCCGCAGCCCGCGTCGAGCACCCGGTCGCCGGGGCGCAGCCCGAACTCGGCCACGGCGGTCGCGAAGGCCGGCTCGTCGTCCGGGAACTTGAGGTCCCAGCCGGCGGCGCGCGTCCCGAAGAAATCCTGTACGTGCGTGTGGTCTTCGCTCATGTGGACATGATCCCCCACCGGTACACCGCTCCGTTGCGTGCGCAAGGTGGTACGCGGTGTGATCGAACATCAACATAGCTCTGTCATATTCCAGCAGTTCCAGCTGCTTTCGAAATGCTCCCCTTGTTCGTGCCCTCACCCCCACTACCGTCCCGTGGCCATGGGACACCTGGACCACGCCGCTTACGGCTTGCTGACACCCGCGCTGTCATACGTGATGGCATCCATAGGCGCCGCCCTCGGACTGCGCTGCACCGTGCGCGCCCTCGCGGCGACCGGCTCCGCCCGCCGCAACTGGCTCATCACCGCGGCCTCCGCCATCGGATCCGGCATCTGGACGATGCACTTCGTGGCGATGCTCGGCTTCAGCGTCACCGGTACCGAGATCCACTTCAACGTGCCGCTGACCGTCCTCAGCCTGCTCGTCGCCGTGCTCGTCGTCGGCGCCGGTGTCTTCGCCGTCGGCTACGGCAAGCGGCGCGGCCGCGCCCTCGTCCTCGGCGGGCTGACCACCGGCCTGGGCGTCGCCAGCATGCACTACCTCGGCATGGCGGCCCTGCGGCTGCACGGCGAGGTCTCGTACGAGCCGCTCATGGTCGCGCTGTCCGTCGCCATCGCGGTCGTCGCGGCGACCGCCGCGCTCTGGGCGGCCCTGAACATCAAGGCCCCGGTGGCCGTCGCGGTCGCCTCGCTCGTCATGGGCGCCGCCGTCACGAGCATGCACTACACCGGGATGCTGGCCGTCGCCGTCCGGGTCACCCCCTCGGACGCCGCGCTGCCCGGGGTCACCGCGATGCAGTTCATCTTCCCGCTCGCCGTCGGGCTCGGGTCCTACCTGTTCATCACCTCCGCCTTCGTCGCGCTCTCGCCGACCGCCGAGGAACTGGCCGCCTCGGCGTCGGTGCGGAACCTGGGCGGGCGCGCCGCCGCCGCCCAGCACTGAGCGAAGCCCGCACGAGGGCCCGTACGAGAGCACGCGCGCCTCCCGTAGCCCCCGCCCCCCGCCCCCGCCCACCGCCGCATCGACGTACCGCCGAGCCGCCGTACCTCCCCGGAACGAGGAGCCCATGCGCACACCCCGCAGGAAACCGGAAGCAGCGGCGCCGCGGCCGCCCGCGCCCCCGGCGCGAGGCCGCCGGGCACACGCCGGGCCGCCTGCCGAGGAGCCTGCCGACGACCGCGAGGCCGCCCGCCCGGCCCCGGCCGGTGCCCCCGCCGCCCCCGACCGCACCCTCAGACCCCGGCGCGGGGTCCGGCTGCGGCCGCGTACCGTCCGCGCGAAGATCCTCTCGCTGCTCGTGGTCCCGGTGGTCTCGCTGCTCGCCCTCTGGGGCTTCGCCACGGTCAGCACCGCCCAGGACATCTCCCGCCTCAGCCGCGTCCAGCGCGTGGACCGGGAGATCCGCACCCCCGTCGCCGAGGCCGTCACCGAGCTGCAGGCCGAACGCCGGGCCGCCGTCCGGCTGCTGGCCGATCCCGCCGCCGACCAGGCCGCCCTCGAACAGCAGGCCCGGCGCACGGACGGCGCCGTCGACCGGCTCCGCCTCGGCGACGCCCACACCGTGGCCGACTCCGGCGACTACCCCACCGAGGTGGTCGTCCGCCTCGACGCCCTCGTCGCCGCCGTCGAAGCCCTCGAAGCCGTGCGCAAGGACATCACCGGCCGCCGGATCAGCCCCACCGCCGCCTACGAGGCGTACGGCAAGGTCGTCGACGACGCCTTCGCCGTCGACGGCGCCCTCTCCGGCGGCGAACACGCCGAACTCGGCCCCGACGCCCGGGTCCTGCTGGAATTCGCCCGGGCCGGAGAGCTCCTCGCACGCGAGGACGCCCTGCTCGCCATCCCCGGCACGCGCAACGCCGAAACGCTTCGCCGGCTGACCGGCGCCATAGAGGCCCGCCGAGCCATGACGGCCGCCGCCGGCGGTGACCTCCCCGCCGCCCAGCGCGACACCTGGGAGTCCGTCGCCAAGAGCGCCGCCTACGCCGACCTCACCGGGGCCGAGGACCGGGCCCTCGCCACCGGCACCGGGCGCGAGTCGGCGACCGCTCCGGCCGGCTGGGACGCCGCGTACACCGGCATCGCGGCCTCGATGCGCGAGATCGACGCCGCCGCGCGCGCCGAGGCCGCCGACCGCACCGACCCCTTCTCCGAAGGCGCGCTCAGCCCGGCCGGCGCCGCCGTCCTGCTGGGCCTGGCCGCGGTCGCCGCCTCGCTCGTCATCTCCGTCCGCATCGGCCGGACGCTGGTCGTCGAGCTGGTCTCGCTGCGCAACACCGCACTGTCGATCGCCCATCGCAAACTCCCCGACGCGATGGAACGGCTGCGGGCGGGAGAGGAGATCGACGTCAACGCCGAGACCCCGCCCGGACCGCCCGCCGAGGACGAGGTCACCCAGGTCGGACAGGCCCTGGCCACCGTCCACCGGGCCGCACTCGGCGCCGCCGTCGAACGCGCCGAACTCGCCAGCGGGGTCAGCGGCGTGTTCGTCAACCTCGCCCGCCGCAGCCAGGTCCTCGTGCACAAGCAGCTGACCCTGCTCGACTCGATGGAGCGGCGCACCGACGACCCCAACGAACTCGGTGACCTCTTCCGCCTCGACCACCTCACCACCCGGATGCGCCGGCACGCGGAGAGCCTGATCATCCTCTCGGGCGCCGCCCCGGGCCGCGCCTGGCGGACGCCGATCCCGCTCACCAACGTCGTACGGGCCGCCGTCTCCGAGATCGAGGACTATCCGCGCGTCGAGGTACGCCAGCTCGCCGAGGCCGCCGTGGCGGGCGCGGCCGTCGCCGACCTCACCCATCTGCTCGCCGAGCTCATCGAGAACGCCACCCAGTTCTCCCCGCCGCACACCAGGGTCCGCGTCAGCGGCGAACCCGTCGGCACCGGCTACGTCCTGGAAGTCGAGGACCGCGGGCTGGGCATGGGCCGCGAAGCCCTGGGCGATGCCAACCGCCGCATCGAACAGTCCGAGGCGCTCGACCTCTTCGACAGCGACCGGCTCGGGCTCTTCGTGGTCAGCCGCCTCTCGGCCCGCCACGGGGTGCGGGTGCACCTGCGCACCTCGCCCTACGGCGGCACCACCGCCGTGGTCCTGCTGCCGAACTCCCTCCTCCAGGGCGCGATCACGGCCGGTTCCGCGGAGCCGCCGCGCACGCCGCCGACGGCGCAGCCGCCGCAGGAACCGCGGTCGCGGCCCCAGGCGTCGCGGTCACCCGCCGTGAGCGTCGTACGGGAGGACGCGCGCGGGTCCCGGGCCCCGGCGTCGGCCCCTGCGTCGGAGCCGGACCAGGACGAGGCCCCGGCCCAGGCTCCGGCTCAGGCCCCGGCCCCGGCCCCGGCCCGGAAAGCCGAGCCGCCGGAGCCGCGTCCCGCCCCGGTGGCCGCGCTCCGGCCGCGCGGCGGCGCCGCCCCCGTCACCGAACTGCCGCGCCGCGTACGCCAGGCCAGCCTCGTGCCGCAACTGCGCGAGACACCCGCCCCCAAGGAGCCGGCCGGCTCGCGCGCACCCGAGGACCCGTCGGGCCGCAGCCCGGAGCAGGCCCGCGACCGGCTGACCGCCTACCGGGCCGGCTGGGCCCGCGGTTCCCAGGACACCTCCCCCCACGCAGGCAGCGAAGGAGAACAGCGATGATCGAGCACCACAGCGTCGACCTCGACGGAGCCCACAGGTCCGGTGAGCTGGACTGGCTGCTGGACGACCTGGTGGTCCGGGTCCGCGAGGTCCGGCACGCCGTGGTCCTGTCCAACGACGGGCTGGCCGTGGGCGCTTCCAGTGCGCTCAGCCGGGAGGACGCCGAGCACCTGTCCGCCGTGGCCTCCGGCTTCCACAGCCTGGCGAAGGGCGTGGGCCGGCATTTCCGCTCCGGGGGCGTGCGCCAGACCATGGTGGAGATGGACGAAGGGTTCCTCTTCGTCGCGGCCGCCGGGGACGGCTCCTGCCTGGCCGTGCTCAGCGCCGCCAGCGCGGACATCGGTCTGATCGCCTACGAGATGGCCCGGCTGGTCAAGCGGGTCGGGGAGCACCTGTACACCCCGCCCCGGTTCGCGGCGCGTCCGCCGGCCGCCGGTTGAGCGGGGCGGTCCGGCACATGGAGGGGCAGTGGTACGACGCCGAGGCGGGCCCGCTCGTGCGCCCGTACGCCATGACCGGCGGGCGCACGAAACCGGGGCCGCACGGGGTCCGGTTCGACCTGATCGCGCTGGTGGTCGTGGACCCCGACGGCGGCGAAGGCGCCGTCGGGGCGGCCGGGTCGCCGCTGGGGCCGGAGCACCGGGCGCTGCTCGGGCTGTGCCGGTCCGAAACCCAGTCGGTGGCGGAACTCGCCGCCGAGGCGGATCTGCCCGTGGGGGTGGTGCGGGTCCTGCTGGGGGACCTGCTGGAGGCGGGGCACGTCAAGGTCAGCCGCCCGGTGCCGCCCGCGCAGCTGCCGGACGAGCGGATTCTGCGGGAAGTCATCGAAGGATTGCGAGCGCTGTGATGGGACTGCACGACAACGGAACGGACGGACCCGTGGCCGGGACCGGAGCCGGGGCGGACGGGGACGACGAGGAGCTGGCTGCGCTCGCGCTGAAGATCCTGGTGGCGGGCGGCTTCGGGGTCGGGAAGACCACCCTGGTCGGCTCGGTCAGTGAGATCCGGCCGCTGCGGACGGAGGAGGCGCTCAGCCGGGCGGGCGAACTGGTCGACGACACGGAGGGGGTGGACCAGAAGACCACCACGACCGTGGCCATGGACTTCGGGCGGATCACCATCCGGTCCGGGCTGTCGCTCTACCTGTTCGGCACGCCGGGGCAGGACCGCTTCTGGTTCATGTGGGACGAGCTGTCGCAGGGTGCGCTGGGCGCGGTGGTGCTCGCCGACACCCGGCGGCTGGAGGACTGTTTCCCGGCGGTGGACTACTTCGAGCACCGGCGGATCCCCTTCGTGGTGGCCGTCAACTGCTTCACGGAGGCCCGGCATCACGGGGCGCACGAGGTGTCGCGGGCGCTGGACCTGGACCAGGGGACTCCGGTGGTGCTCTGCGACGCGCGGGACCGGGACTCGGGGAAGGAAGTGCTGATCAGGCTGGTCGAGTACGCCGGGCGGGTGCACACCGCCCGGCTGCTCGAATCGGTGGAACCGCAGGCGGGCCCCGTGTGAGGAGCGCTGCGGCGGCCGGTCAGTCGGACACGCCCGCCACGGCGATCACCGTGTCGACCCGGACGCGGACGAGGAGTTCGCCGGGCACGCCGTTGCGGCGGCCGAAGTCCTCGGCGCGCTCCTCGCCCATGTAGCGGGCGGCGATCCGGGTGGCCCAGCGGACCATCTCGTCGGCGTCGTCGGCGTATTCGCTGATCTCGGCGCGGCCCTGGAGGACCACGTAGGAGAAGGGCGGCCGGTCGTCGTCCACGCACAGGGCGACCCGGCCGTCACGGGCCAGATTGCGGCCCTTGACGGTGTCCTTGCCGGTGTTGAAAACGATCGAATCGCCGTCCAGGACGAACCAGATGGGTGCGATGTGCGGGCTTCCGTCCGCGCGGACGGTGGAGAGCTTTCCGGTGCGGGTGGCGTGCGACACGAAGGCGCGCCATTCCTCTTGAGTCATCTTCTTCGCCATGGGGACATCCTCCTTGCCGGAAACCGCCTGGTGGGCAAGGCTGGCCGCACGACTACGCGGGGCGGGGCGCGGCCACGGGGGCCGGGTCAACGGGGAGGGGCTCAAAATGGCACTGGACAAGCAGCTTGACTGGCTGCTGGACGATCTGACGCGCAGGGTGCCGCAGGTCCGGCATGCGGTGGTGCTGTCCAACGACGGCCTGGTGACGGGCGCGAGCGCCGGGCTGGAGCGGGAGGACGCGGAGCACCTCGCGGCCGTCGCCGCCGGGTTGCAGAGCCTGGCGAAGGGCTCGGGGCGGCATTTCCGGGCCGGTGAGGTGCGGCAGACCATGGTCGAGTTCGACGAGGGCGTGCTGTTCGTTCTGGCGGCGGGCGCGGGCAGCTGTCTGTGCGTACTGAGCGCCGCCGAGGCCGACATCGGCCAGATCGGGTACGAGATGACCCTGCTGGTCAACCGGGTGGGGGAACACCTGGGCGTCACCGAGCGCCGGATCACCGGGGGCTGACCTCCCCCGTTCCGGAGTTATCCACAGGCCTCGCGGGCTGTCGTCACTCTGAGTTACGGTCTTCGCAGAGAGTGATCGTCACTCGCGGGGGAGGACTGTGATGAAGGCCGAGGTACGAAAGCTCGACGCGCGGAAGACGGATGCGGGAGGGGATGCGCCGCCGGTATGGGTCGGCGGTGTCCGGGCGGCCGGTGAACTCGGCCTGCGCCGGGCCGAACTGGCCCGAGCCGTACAACTCGGCATGGTGCGCGCCGGACCCCCGGCTCCCGGCGGGGCGGCGCGCTTCGCCCAGGCCGAGCTGGACCGGGTCAGGGCGGCCGACGGCTTCCCGGAGGCGCTGCGCAGGCGGGTCGAGACCGTGGCCGGCGCGGACGCCGCGGCGGAGGCCCTCGCCATCAGCCCGAGCCGCTTCACCCGGCTCGCCCGCTGCGGGCGGGTCACCCCGGTCGGGTACCGCGTCAACCGCTACCGGGCCGTGGTCTGGCTCTACCTGGCGGCGGAGCTGAGGGAGTTCGCCGCCAGGGAGCCCGCGCTGCTGCGCGGCATCGCGCCGCCGGAGGACCGGGAGCTGATGACGGCCAAGGCGGACCTGCGCCCCCGCATGTGGCGGGAGCGGCATGTGGGGCTGCTGCTGAGACGGACCGCCGACCCCTGGGAGCGGGCGGCCGTCCTGGCCTCCGTACTGCCCGAGGCCGAGGCGCGGGAGGCCGTGCCCGATCCGGCGGAGCGGATCGTCCTCGCGGCCCTCGCCCCGCCCCCGCCCTACGGGCATCCGCAGATCCCGGCGGCCGCCGCCGTGGCGCTCAGGCTGCTGCGGGCGGATGAGCCGGAGGAGGTCCACTGGTACCGCACCAGCCTGGAGTTCGCCCTGACTGGCGCCCGGGATCAGTCGAAGTCGACGGGGGAGAGGGGGCCGACGTAGACCCAGGCCCCGCCCTCGCGGGAGAAGGCGCTGTGCTCGCGCAGCGAACCGCTGTGCCCGCCCTCCCGATAGTGCGCCCGGAACTCCACCGAGCCCTCCGTCTCGAACATCCCGCCGCGCTCGGTGGCGAGGATCTCCAGCCGCTCCCAGCGCTGCGCGGGATCCAGGTCGAGACGGTCCGGGCGGGTGCCGGAGTGCCAGGACCGCAGCAGATAGGCGGTGTCCCCGACGGCGAACGCGCTGAAGCGGGAGCGCATCAGCAGCTCGGCGGTGGGTGCCTGCCCGGTACCGGAGTGGAAGCGGCCGCAGCACTCCGGGTAGGCGGCGGGCAGCCCGCAGGGACAGGGGAGGGCCGGGGTGGGCATGGTGCGCTCAGCTCTTCGGAGTTCGGGACGGGTCATGGACGGGCCGGACCGGACCGGAGCGGGCCGGACCGGGGGAGGCCGGGCTACTGGGGTGAGACGGAAGGCTGGGCCGCCTTGGCGCCGTACGGGCGGAAGAGCCCTTCCTGCACCACGGAGACCAGCAGTCTCCCCTCCAGGTCGTAGATCCGGCCGCGGGCCAGGCCCCGGCCGCCGTGTGCGATGGGTGACTCCTGGTCGTACAGGAACCACTCGTCCGCCCGGAACGGCCGGTGGAACCACATGGCGTGGTCGAGCGAGGCCATGTCGAAACCGCGCATCCCCCACAGGGGCTCCACGGGAATGCGCACGGCATCGAGGAGGGTCATGTCACTGGCGTAGGTGAGGGCGCAGGTGTGCACGAGCGGGTCGTCCCCCAGCGGGCCGACCGCGCGCATCCACACCGCGCTGCGCGGATCGGCGTCCTTGAGCTCCTCGGGAGTCCAGCGGAGCCGGTCCGTGTACCGGATGTCGAAGGGCTGGCGGCGGGCCATCCGCTCCAGCGCCTCGGGCAGCGCCCCCAGGTGCTCGCGGATCTCGTCCGCGACCTTCGGGAGCGTGTCCGGGTGAGGGAAGTCGAGGCGAGGAGGCAGCTGGTGCTCGATGCTGCCCTCCTCCGGGTGATGGAAGGAGGCGGTCAGATTGAAGATGGTCTTGCCCTGCTGGACCGCGGTGACCCGGCGCGTGGTGAAGGAACGCCCGTCGCGCACCCGCTCCACCTGGTACACGATCGGCACCCCCGGAATGCCGGGGCGCAGGAAGTACGCGTGCAGCGAATGGACCGGGCGGTCGCTCTCGGTGGTGCGGCCCGCGGCCACCAGCGCCTGGCCGGCGACCTGCCCGCCGAAGACACGCTGGAGGGACTCCTGCGGGCTGGCGCCGCGGAAGATGTTGACCTCGATCTGCTCCAGGTCGAGCAGATCGACGAGCCTCTCGGCGGGATTCGTCATCAGAGGTTCTCCACTGTCGGGTCCGGCGGCTCCGGCGGGTCCGGTCGCGCGCGGGGAAAGGTCAGAGCGCGCCGAGTTCGCCGACCGAGGTGACGCGGATGACGGCCCGGCCCTCCTCGTCGGAGGCCGCGAGGTCGACCTCGGCGCTGATGCCCCAGCCATGGTCCCCGTTCGGGTCGGCGAAGGTCTGGCGGACGCGCCACAGGCCGTGCTCCGCGTCCTCCTCGATCATCAGCAGCTTCGGGCCGCGCGCGTCCGGGCCGGTGCCCAGGTCGTCGTACTCGTCCCAGTAGCCGTCCATGGCCTCGCCCCAGGCATCGGCGTCCCAGCCGGACTCGCCGTCCAGCTCGCCCAGCACGTTCACGTGGTCCAGGGCCGCCAGCTCCACGCGGCGGAACATCGCGTTGCGGACCAGGACGCGGAAGGCGCGGGCGTTCGCGGTGACCGGCTTGACCTGGTCGGCCTTCTCCTGGGCCTGCTCCGCCGTCTCCACCTCCGGGTTCGCCAGCTGCT
This sequence comes from Streptomyces goshikiensis, assembly GCF_014650555.1. Classification (GTDB taxonomy): domain Bacteria; phylum Actinomycetota; class Actinomycetes; order Streptomycetales; family Streptomycetaceae; genus Streptomyces; species Streptomyces goshikiensis. The sequence goes on from NZ_BMVE01000002.1 coordinate 916,487, forward strand.
CCCACTCGTCCAGCAGGCTGGAGTCGACCTGGCGGACCAGCTCGCCCAGCCAGGCGATGAGGTCCTGGAGGTCCTCCGACTTGAGGTCGTCGGGGATGGTGTGGTCCAGCGCCTTGTACGCGCCCGCCAGGTACCGCAGCACGATGCCCTCGGTGCGGGCCAGCTCGTAGAAGGAGGTGAACTCGGTGAAGGTCATCGCGCGCTCGTACATGTCGCGGATGATCGACTTCGGGGAGACGGGGTGGTCGCGGACCCACGGGTGGCTCTTGCTGTACACGTCGTAGGCGTGCAGGAGGAGCTCTTCGAGCGGCTTGGGATAGGTGACGTCCTGGAGCCGCTCCATCCGCTCCTCGTACTCGATCCCGTCGGCCTTCATGGCGCCCACGGCGATGCCGCGTTCCTTGTTCTGCTGGGCGGCCAGGATCTGGCGCGGGTCGTCGAGAGTGGACTCGACGACGGAGACCATGTCCAGCGCGTAGGAGGGGGACTCCGGGTCCAGCAGGTCGAAGGAGGCCAGAGCGAAGGTGGACAGCGGCTGGTTCAGCGCGAAGTCCTGCTGGAGGTCGACGGTGAGCCGGATGGTGCGGCCCTCCGCGTCCGGGGTGTCGAGCTTCTCGACCACACCGCCGTCCAGCAGCGAACGGTAGATCGCGATGGCCCGGCGGATGTGCCGCAGCTGGGCCTTGCGCGGCTCGTGGTTGTCCTCCAGGAGGTGGCGCATCGCCTTGAAGGCGTCGCCCGGGCGGGCGATGACCGACAGCAGCATGATGTTGGTGACCTTGAACCGCGAGGTCAGCGGCTCCGGGTCGGCGGCGATCAGCTTCTCGAAGGTGGTGTCGGACCACGCGACGAAGCCCTCGGGGGCCTTCTTGCGGACCACCTTGCGGCGCTTCTTCGGGTCGTCGCCCGCCTTCGCCAGGGCCTTCTCGTTCTCGATGACGTGCTCGGGCGCCTGGGCGACCACGAAGCCCGCCGTGTCGAAGCCGGCCCGGCCGGCCCGGCCGGCGATCTGGTGGAACTCGCGGGCGCGCAGCGTGCGGACCCGGTTGCCGTCGTACTTGGTGAGCGCGGTGAACAGCACCGTGCGGATCGGGACGTTGACGCCGACGCCCAGGGTGTCGGTGCCGCAGATCACCTTCAGCAGACCGGCCTGCGCGAGCTTCTCCACCAGGCGGCGGTACTTGGGCAGCATGCCCGCGTGGTGCACGCCGATCCCGTGCCGCACGTAGCGGGAGAGGTTCTGGCCGAACTTGGTGGTGAAGCGGAAGTTGCCGATCAGCTCGGCGATCTTGTCCTTCTCCTCACGGGTGCACATGTTGATGCTCATCAGCGACTGCGCCCGCTCGACCGCCTGGGCCTGCGTGAAGTGCACGATGTACACCGGGGACTGCCGGGTCTCCAGCAGCTCGGTGATGGTGTCCGTGATCGGGGTGGTGACGTACTCGTACGACAGCGGGACGGGCCGCGAGGCAGAGCGGACCACGGAGGTCGGCCGGCCGGTGCGCCGGGTCAGGTCCTCCTCGAACCGCTTCATGTCGCCGAGGGTCGCCGACATCAGGATGAACTGCGCCTGCGGCAGCTCCAGCAGCGGGATCTGCCAGGCCCAGCCACGGTCCGGCTCGGCATAGAAGTGGAACTCGTCCATCACGACCTGGCCGATGTCGGCGTACTTGCCGTCACGCAGGGCGATCGAGGCCAGTACCTCGGCCGTGCAGCAGATCACCGGGGCGTCCGCGTTCACGGAGGCGTCGCCGGTGAGCATGCCCACGTTCTCGGTGCCGAAGAGCTTGCACAGGTCGAAGAACTTCTCCGACACCAGCGCCTTGATCGGGGCGGTGTAGAAGGTGACCTTGTCCTGGGCCAGGGCGGTGAAGTGCGCACCGGCCGCGACCAGGCTCTTCCCGGAGCCGGTCGGGGTGGAGAGGATCACGTTGGCCCCGGAGACGACCTCGATCAGTGCCTCCTCCTGCGCCGGGTACAGGGTGATGCCCTGGTCCTCCGCCCACGAGGAGAAAGCCTCGAAGAGGGCATCGGGGTCGGCGTTCGGCGGGAGCTGATCAATGAGGGTCACACCCCCCATCTTGCCTGGCTTCCCCCCGGATGAGGGAACCGGCGGACGGAACGAAGATCACCGAGGGTACGCTGTGCCGTCGAGCGGGCCCGAGCGAAACCGTCGCCGGGGCCCGAACACACAGGACTGGGGCGGGAACGAAGCATGATGGGTCCGGCGCACTCACTGTCCGGTGCAGCGGCCTGGCTGGGGGTGGGAGCGGCCATGTCGGCCGCCGGACACCCGATGCCGTGGCCGGTCCTCGTCGTCGGCGCGCTCATCTGCGCCGGCGCCGCCCTCGCCCCCGACCTCGACCACAAGTCGGCGACGATCTCGCGCGCCTTCGGTCCGCTCTCCCGGGGCCTGTGCGAGGTGGTCGACAAGATCTCGTACTCCGTCTACAAGGCCACCCGGGCCCCGCGCGACGCCCGCCGCACCGGCGGACACCGCACGCTGACGCACACCTGGCTCTGGGCGGTCCTGATAGGGGGCGGCGCCTCCGCGCTCGCCGTCACCGCCGGGCGCTGGGGCGTGCTCGCGCTGCTCTTCGTCCACCTGGTGCTGGCCGTCGAAGGCCTGCTGTGGCGGGCCGCCCGGATGTCCAGCGACATCCTGGTCTGGCTGCTCGGGGCGACCAGCGCCTGGACCCTGGCCGGCGTGCTCGACCAGCCCGGCAACGGTGCGGACTGGCTGTTCACCGGCCCCGGCCAGGAGTACCTCTGGCTCGGCCTGCCGATCCTGCTGGGCGCCCTCGTCCACGACATCGGCGACGCCCTCACCGTCTCCGGCTGCCCGATCCTGTGGCCCCTCCCCATCGCCGGGAAGCGCTGGTACCCGATCGGCCCGCCGAAGGCGATGCGCTTCCGGGCCGGCAGCTGGGTGGAGCTCAAGGTCCTCATGCCGGTCTTCATGATCCTCGGCGGCGCCGGCGGAGCCTCCGCCCTCGGCTTCTTCTAGCGGCGCGTCCCCGCCCGGCGGTCGCCGGGCGGGGCACCGGTCAGCCGTGCCAGGAGCGCCACAGGGCCGCGTAGGCGCCGTCCGCCGCGACCAGGTCGTCGTGGGAGCCGAGTTCGCTGATGCGGCCGTCCTCGACCACCGCGATCACGTCCGCGTCGTGCGCGGTGTGCAGCCGGTGGGCGATCGCGATGACGGTGCGGCCGTCCAGCACCCGGGCCAGCGAGCGCTCCAGGTGCCGGGCGGCCCGGGGGTCCAGCAGCGAGGTGGCCTCGTCCAGGACCAGCGTGTGCGGGTCCGCCAGCACCAGCCGGGCCAGCGCAACCTGCTGGGCCTGCGCCGGAGTCAGCGCGCTGCCGCCGGAGCCGACCTCGGTGTCCAGGCCGGACTCCAGGGAGCGGGCCCAGCCGTCCGCGTCGACCGCGCCCAGCGCCGCCCACAGCTCGGCGTCCTCCGCGCCCGTACGGGCCAGCCGGAGGTTGTCCCGCAGCGAGCCCACGAACACGTGGTGCTCCTGGTTGACCAGCGCCACGTGCTCGCGCACCCGCTCCGCCGGCATGTGCGCCAGCCGGGCACCGCCGAGGGTGACCTCGCCGGTCCGGGGCGCGTAGATGCCCGCCAGCAGCCGGCCCAGCGTGGACTTGCCCGCGCCGGAGGGGCCCACCAGAGCCATCCGGGTGCCCGGCGGCACCGACATCGACACCTGGTGCAGGACGTCCACGCCCTCCCGGTACCCGAACCGCACCTCATCGGCGCGCACCGCCCGGCCGTCGGGGGAGACGGCCGCGTCGCCCGCATCCGGCTCGATCTCCCGGACGCCCACCAGCCGGGCCAGCGACACCTGGGCGATCTGCAGCTCGTCGTACCAGCGCAGGATCAGCCCGATCGGGTCGACCATCATCTGCGCCAGCAGCGCGCCCGTGGTCAGCTGCCCCACCGACATCCAGCCCCGCAGCACGCAGTACCCGCCGATCATCAGCACGGCGCCGAGGATCGTCACGTACGTGACGTTGATGACCGGGAAGAGGACCATCCGCAGGAACAGCGTGTACCGCTCCCACTCCGTCCAGGACTTGATCCGCCGCTCCGACAGCGCGATCCGGCCCGGCCCCAGCCGGTGCGCCTCGACCGTGCGGCCCGCGTCCACCGTCTCGGTCAGCGCCGCCGCGACCGCCGCGTACCCGGCCGCCTCCGAGCGGTACGCCGACGGCGCCCGCTTGAAGTACCAGCGGCAGCCGATCACCAGCACCGGCAGTGCCAGCAGCGCGGCCAGCGCCAGCTGGGGCGCGGTCACCGCGAGCGCCCCGTACAGCAGCCCGGCCCACACCACGCCGATGGCGAGCTGCGGGACCGCCTCCCGCATGGCGTTGGCGAGCCGGTCGATGTCGGTGGTGATCCGCGACAGCAGGTCACCGGTGCCCGCCCGCTCCAGCACACCCGGCGGCAGGCCCACCGAGCGCACCAGGAAGTCCTCGCGCAGATCGGCCAGCATCTCCTCGCCGAGCATCGCCCCGCGCAGCCGGACCAGCCGGACGAAGAACGTCTGCACCGCCAGCGCCAGCGCGAACAGCAGCGCCACCCGCCCCAGATGGAGCTCGCGCGCCCCCGCCGAGAGCTCGTCCACGACCCCGCCCAGCAGGTACGGGCCGACCATGGAGGCGATCACCGCGACCGCGTTCACCGTCACCAGCAGCACGAAGGCCCGCCGGTGCCGGCGCGACAGCTCGCGCACATATCCCCGTACGGTCGCTCCCGAGCCCACGGGCAGGGTCGCGGCCGATGCGGGGGCCGCCGGATCGTGCTCCGGTGGCGCCACGCCGATCATGCGGATTCCTCGATCTCTGTGAGTACGTGTCCGAGTCGCGAGAGCCGCTGTTCCTCTTCGGTCTCGCGGGTGACGACCGCCCGGTAGCGCCGGTCGTCGCGCAGCAGTTCACGGTGCGTGCCGACCGCCGCGACCGCGCCCTCGTGGATCAGGACGACCTGGTCCGCCCGGTCCAGCAGCAGCGGCGAGGAGGCCAGGACCACCGTGGTGCGTCCCGCGCGCAGGGCCGCGATCCCGTCCGCGATCCTCGCCTCGGTGTGCGAGTCGACCGCCGAGGTCGGCTCGTCCAGCACCAGCACCTCCGGGTCGGTGACCAGCGACCGCGCCAGCGCGAGCCGCTGGCGCTGGCCGCCGGACAGCGACCGGCCGCGCTCGGTGATCCGCGCGTCCATCGGGTCGCTCACCCCGTCCGGCGCCGACTGCAGCAGCGCGTCCAGCACGTCCGCGCACTGCGCCGCCGCCAGCGCGGCCCCGGCCTCGACCGCCCCGGACGCCGGTACGCCGAGCAGCTCGCGCAGGGTCCCGGACAGCAGGACCGGATCCTTGTCCTGTACGAGGACCAGCCCGCGCGCCGTGTCCAGCGCCAGGGCGTCCAGCTCGACCCCGCCCAGCAGCGCCGAGGCACCGCCGTCCGGGTCCATGGGGTGTCCGCCGAGCCGGTCCGCGAGCCGCCCCGCCAGATCGGGGTCTCCGCACACGACGGCCGTGAACCGCCCCGCCGGAGCCAGCAGCCCCGTCCGGGGGTCGCACAGGTCCCCGCCCGGAGCGGGCGCGGCCACGGCGGCGCCGCGCCCGCCCTCCGGCCCGGCCGCCTCCCCGGCGGCGGCGCGCGTCAGGGACAGCACCCGGGCCGCCCGCTTGGCGGAGGGCCGCGAGAAGGAGTAGGCCATCGCGATCTCCTCGAAGTGCCGGAGCGGATAGAGCATCGTGGCCACCGCGCTGAAGGCGGCGACGAGTTGCCCGACCGTCAGCCGTCCGTCCAGTACGAGCGCCGAGCCGTACCAGACCACCGTGATCAGCAGGGCTCCCGGGAGCACCACCTGGATCGCGGAGATCACCGCCCACATCCGGGCGCTGCGCACGGCAGCCGCGCGGACCTCCTGGGAGGCCTCGCGGTAGCGGCCGAGGAACAGTTCCTCGCCACCGATGCCGCGCAGTACCCGCAGGCCCGCCACGGTGTCGGAGGCCAGCTCGGTGGCCCGGCCCGCCTTCTCGCGCTGGACGTCGGCGCGTTGGGTGGCGCGCGGCAGCAGCGGCAGCACCGCAAGGGCGACCACCGGGATGCCGATCGCCACGACCACGCCGATCGCGGGCGCGTAGAAGAGCAGACCGACGCAGACGAGGACGACGGAGAAGGCGGCGGCCAGGAAGCGGGAGACCGCCTCGACGAACCAGCCGATCTTCTCCACGTCGCCGGTGGAAACGGCCACGACTTCCCCGGCCGCGACCCGACGGGTCAGGGCGGAGCCCAGTTCGGCGGTCTTGCGGGCGAGCAGTTGCTGTACGCGGGCGGCGGCGGTGATCCAGTTGGTGACGGCGGTGCGGTGGAGCATGTTGTCGCCGAGCGAGATGGCGACGCCGAGGAGCAGCAGCAGTGCGCCGACCCTCAGCAGCCGGGCCCCGTCGTGCTCCACCACGGCCTCGACGCCCAGGCCCACCGCGTAGGGGAGTCCGGCGACGCCGCCGAAGTGCACCATTCCCCAGCCGAGGCTCTGCAGCTGACCGCCGAGCTGCCCCCGCCCCAGCCACACCAGGAAGCGCGGACCGGAGCGAGCGTCGGGTACCCCCGGGTCCGGATACGGAAGATCGCTGATCTGCATGACGCCCCATGGCTCGGTGAGTGGTTCAAACCGTGCAAGGTTCGCCTTCCGCGCCGGACCGGGGCAATCGATTTTGCGTTGGCCACGGCATGACACGACCGGGTGTGCGGCCGCGCGGGCCGGGGAGGCGCAAGGGGCGCCCGGTCAGGGGCGCGTGGCCCGCTCCAGTTCCAGCAGCGCCGAACGGTAGGTCCGTCCGGTGGCCAGGTCCATGCCCACCTCGCACATCCGGTTCGCCGACAGGTGCGCGTCGAAGTGCCGCGCCGTCACCTCCGCTGCCTCGCGCGCCGTCGCCGAGGCCGTCAGCTCCGGGTGCAGCATGCCCCGGTCGCCTGCGAAGGCGCAGCAGCCCGCGTCCTCGGGAACCACCACCTCCTCGGCGCAGGCCGCCGCCACCGCCCACAGCTCCGCCTCGTCGCCCAGGTGCCGCATGGAGCAGGTGGGGTGGAGCACCGCGGCGCCGACGGTGCGCCGCACCTCCAGGTGCGGGAGCAGCTCCCGGGCCGCCCACACGACCGAGTCGACGACGGTGAGTTCGGCGTGCAGCTCCCGGTTGTCGTCGGTCAGGTACGGGACCACCTCGCGGGCCAGGCCCAGGGTGCAGGAGGACGCGTCGACCACCAGGGGCAGCCGCCCGCCCGCCGTCCAGCCCCAGGCGGAGGTCACGACCAGGTTCGCCATCAGCCGGGCGCCGGCCTCGTACCCCTTGGAGTGCCAGATCGTCGCGCAGCAGGTGCCGGGCACGTCTCGGGGGATCCACACCGGCTTCCCGGCCCGCTCCGACAGCGCGACCACCGCCTCCTGGAGCGAGGGCCCGGGAGCGCCGGCCGGGCCGCCGAAGATCCGGTTGACGCAGGAGGGGTAGTAGACGGCGGCCGCGCCCACCCGCCGGGTCACGGGCGGCCGCCGGGCCGCGGCGCCGGGCAGCCGCGGCAGCCACTGCGGCACCAGGTCGGGCCGTACGGCCTTGCGCGCGGCCCCGGTGACCGCCGACGGAACCCGGTCCCCGAGCCGGTCGCCGATCGTGCCGGCGGCGGCCACCGCCAGCCGCGCGGCGGCCTCGACCTTGCGGAACCGGCGGGCGGCCAGCGCCGCGGCCCGCTCCTCGCGCGGGCTGTGGCGGCGGTGGCGGAAGTCCTTCATCAGCGCGCCCGTGTCGATCCCGACCGGGCAGGCGAGCTTGCAGGCGGAGTCGCCCGCGCAGGTGTCCACGGCGTCGTGGCCGTAGTCCGCCAGCAGCTGGTCCAGGACGGGGGAGCCCGGCCGCTGTCGCATCATCTCGCGGCGCAGCAGGATCCGTTGCCGGGGGGTGGTCGTCAGGTCCTTGCTGGGGCAGGCCGGTTCGCAGAAGCCGCACTCGATGCACGGGTCGGCGACCGCCTCCACCCGGGGGATCGTCTTGAGGCCGCGCAGGTGCCCGCGCGGGTCCCGGTCGAGGAGGATCCGCGGGGCCAGCAGCCCGTCCGGGTCGACGACCCGTTTGGTGCGCCACATCAGTTCGGTGGCCTTCGGGCCCCACTCCAGCTCCAGGAACGGGGCCATGTTGCGGCCGGTGGAGTGCTCGGCCTTCAGGGAGCCGTCGAACCGCTCCACCGTGAGCCGGCAGAACGCCTCCATGAAGGCCGCGTACCGCTCCACGTCGGCGGGCCTGGCCGCGTCGAAGGCCAGCAGGAAGTGCAGGTTGCCGTGGGCCGCGTGACCGGCGACCGCCGCGTCGAAGCCGTGCTCCGCCTGGAGCGCGAGGAGCGCCTCGCAGGCCTCGGCCAGCCGGGAGGGCGGTACCGCGAAGTCCTCGGTGATCAGGGTGGTGCCGGGGGCGCGGGCGCCGCCGACGGCGGTGACGAAGGCCTTGCGAGCCTTCCAGTAGCCCGAGATCGTTCCCGGATCGCGCGTGAAGGCGTTGGTCACCGAGGCCACCGGCGCCACCAGTTCCAGCCCGGCCAGCACCCCGGCCGCCCGGCGCTCGTACTCCGCGCGGCCCGCCTCGTCCGGAGCGCGGAACTCCACGAGCAGCGCCGTGGTGTCCCCCGGCAGCCGCGCCCAGTCGGCGGGCACGCCCTCGACGCTGACGGAGGCGCGCAGCGTGTTGCCGTCCATCACCTCGACGGCGAGGGCCCCGGCCTCGTTGAACAGCGGTACGGCGGCCGCCGCGGCGGGCAGGGACGGGAAGAACAGCAGGGCGCTGACGACCTCGCGGTCCAGCGGCAGCGTGTCGAAGACGGCCTCGGCGATGAAGCCGAGGGTGCCCTCCGAGCCGACCATCAGCCCGCGCAGGATCTCGACGGGGGTGGTGCCGTCCAGATAGGCGTCGAGCCGGTAGCCGGTGGTGTTCTTGATCTCGTACTTGGCGCGGATCCGGGAGACCAGCCCCGGATCCGCCTCGATCTCCCGCTTGATGTCCATCAGCCCGTGGCACAGGGCCGGTTCGGCGCGCGCCAGTTCCTCGTCGGCCAGCGGGTCGGCGGTGTCCACGACGGTGCCGCCCGGCAGGACCAGGGTGAGCGAGGAGAGCGTGCGGTACGCGTTCCTCGTGGTCCCGGCGGTCATGCCGGAGGAGTTGTTCGCGATGACCCCGCCGAGGGTGCAGGCGATGGCGCTGGCCGGGTCGGGGCCGAGGATCCGGCCGTGCCGGGCGAGGGCGGCGTTGGCCCGCAGGACGGTGGTGCCGGGCCGGATCCGGGCGCGGCGGCCGTCCTCCAGCACCTCGACGCCGGCCCAGTGGCGGCGGACGTCGACCAGGATGTCCTCTCCCTGGGCCTGCCCGTTGAGCGAGGTTCCGGCGGCCCGGAAGACGACCTCGCGCCCGCGGCCGTGGGCATACGAGAGGACCGCGGAGACGTCGTCGATGTCCTCGGCGATCACCACGACCTGGGGGACGAACCGGTACGGGGAGGCGTCGGAGGCATAGCGGACCAGGTCGGAGACCTTCCACAGCACCTTCTCGGCGCCCAGCAGCGCCGTCAGCTCCTCGCGCAGCACCCGGGGGGTGCCGGAGGCCAGCCGCTCGGGCACCCGGTCGGGGGCGGGAGCTCCGATGCCGCGCGGGCGCAGGGCCCCCGGCTCCGGTTCCAGCAGCGGCATCGGTGCCCCTTCGGCCAGGCGGGTGGACTCAGCAGCGGTGCTCCGCCGGGGCGTCCGCCAGAGCGTTGAGCAGGCCGCCGAGCACCTCGCGCTGTTCGGCGGTCAATGGAGCCAGGATCTCCTCTGCCGCGTCGGTTCGCGCGTTGCGCAGCCGCCGCAGCGTGGCGCGGCCGGTGTCGGTGAGCTCGATCCGGATGACGCGGCGGTTCGCCGGGTCGGGCGCGCGGCGGACGCAGTCGGCCGCCTCCAGACCGTCCACGAGGGTGGTCACCGCGCGCGGGACGACTTCCAGGCGGGTCGCGAGATCCGCCATCCGGGGGGCCTCCCCGCCGTCGTAGTGCGAGACCAGGCGGAGCAGCCGGGACTGGGCCGGGGTGATCCCGAGGGGCTCCAGATGGCGCTTCTGGATGCGGTGGAGCCGCCGGGTCAGCCGCAGCAGCTGCTCGGCGAGTATGCCGTTGCTGCTGTCGGCGCCGCCGGTACCGGCGCTGTCCGAGCGGCCGCTCGCGGAGGCGGTGTTCACGCTGCTGTCCTCATAATGGGGAATGGTATCAGGACCTGATTCATTGTGAGTATAGGTAACAATGAGCTATGCTCATGTGAGTCTCGTCAGAAGGAGGCCCATGCGCCCCGAAGAACCGAAGTGGACGCCATCGAAAGATCCCCTCGACCCCACCCGCCCGGCCCCGGCGGAACAACCTCGTGAACTGCGCCGCATCGTCGGGCTCTTCCGGCCCTACCGCGGCCGGCTCGCCGTCGTCGGCGCGCTGGTCTGCGCCTCCTCGCTGGTCGGCGTCGCCTCCCCGTTCCTGCTGAGGGAGATACTCGACGTTGCGATCCCCCAGGGCCGTACGGGGCTGCTCAGCCTGCTCGCGCTCGGCATGATCCTGACCGCGGTCGTCACCAGCGTGTTCGGCGTGCTCCAGACCCTGATCTCCACCACGGTCGGCCAGCGCGTCATGCACGACCTGCGCACCGGCGTCTACGCCCAGCTCCAGCGGATGCCGCTGGCCTTCTTCACCCGTACGCGCACCGGCGAGGTGCAGTCCCGGATAGCCAACGACATCGGCGGCATGCAGGCCACCGTCACCTCCACGGCGACCTCGCTCGTCTCGAACCTCACGGCGGTCATCGCCTCCGTCGTCGCGATGCTCGCGCTCGACTGGCGCCTCACCGTCGTCTCCCTGCTGCTGCTCCCCGTCTTCGTGTGGATCAGCCGGCGGGTCGGCCGCGAGCGCAAGAAGATCACCTTCCAGCGGCAGAAGCAGATGGCCGCCATGGCCGCCACCGTCACCGAGTCCCTGTCGGTCAGCGGCATCCTGCTCGGCCGCACCATGGGCCGCGCCGACTCGCTGACCTCCTCCTTCGCCGAGGAGTCCGAGAAGCTCGTCGACCTCGAAGTGCGCTCCAGCATGGCCGGGCGCTGGCGGATGTCCACGATCGGCATCGTCATGGCCGCCATGCCCGCGCTCATCTACTGGGCCGCGGGCTTCGCTCTGCAGACCGGCAGCCCCTCGCTGTCCGTCGGCACCCTCGTCGCCTTCGTCACCCTCCAGCAGGGCCTGTTCCGGCCCGCCGTGAGCCTGCTGTCGACCGGCGTGCAGATACAGACCTCGCTCGCCCTGTTCGCCCGCATCTTCGAGTACCTCGACCTGCCGGTGGACATCACCGAGCGCGAGGACCCCGTCCGCCTCGACCGCGCCAAGGGCGAGGTCCGGCTGGAGGACGTCCACTTCGAGTACGACGCCAAGAGCGGCCCCACCCTGTCGGGCATCGACATCACCGTCCCGGCCGGCGGCTCCCTCGCCGTGGTCGGCCCGACCGGCTCCGGCAAGAGCACCCTGAGCTACCTCGTGCCCCGGCTCTACGACGTCACCGGCGGCCGCGTCGCGCTCGACGGGGTGGACGTGCGCGACCTCGACTTCGACTCCCTCGCCCGCTCCATCGGCGTGGTCTCGCAGGAGACGTACCTCTTCCACGCCTCGGTCGCCGACAACCTGCGCTTCGCCAAGCCCGACGCCACCGACGAGGAGATCATCGAGGCGGCCCGCGCGGCCCAGATCCACGACCACATCGCATCCCTGCCCGACGGGTACGACACCCTGGTCGGCGAGCGCGGCTACCGGTTCTCCGGCGGCGAGAAGCAGCGCCTGGCCATCGCCCGCACCATCCTGCGCGACCCGCCGGTGCTGATCCTGGACGAGGCCACCAGCGCCCTGGACACCCGTACGGAGCATGCCGTGCAGCGGGCCATCGACAACCTCTCCCAGGGCCGCACCACGATCACCATCGCGCACCGCCTCTCCACCGTCCGCGACGCCGACCAGATCGTGGTCCTGGACAAGGGGCGCATAGCCGAGCGCGGTACGCACGAGGAACTGCTGGCCGCAGAAGGCCGGTACGCGGCGCTGGTCCGCAGGGACCGGGACACGGTGCTGACGCCGGAGACCGTAAGGACCACCCGGTTCGGCGAGCCGACCCCGGTAAAAGTGTGACCGTATGACCGGTCGGTGGGTCGGCTGCCCGGATCCAGGGGCCCCGCGGGTTAGCGTGCCCGCATGCCTCGTGAGTACCGGCTGCCATCCCAGCGCCGTACCCGGCTCACCCGCCGGGGCCGGCTGGCCCTCCTCTTCGCCGCGATCGCCGCGGTCGCGGCGGCGGTCATGGTCACCCTGCTGCCCGGCGAGGAAGCGCCCGAGACGCCGCGCCGCCTGCTGATCCCCGAGGGCTGGCGCGCCCCGCAGGTCTACGCCGCCATCGACCGCGAACTGAAGCTCCCGCCGGGCTCCACGAAGGCGGCGGTCGCGACCGCCGCGCTGCCCCTGCCCGCGGAGGCGAAGGGCAACCCGGAGGGCTTCCTCTTCCCCGCGACGTACCCGGTGACCTCGAAGACCACCCCGGGCGAGCTGCTCACGTACATGGTGCGGACGGCGAACGGGAAGCTGGCCACGCCGGCCGTCGCGAACGGCGGCAGGACGCAGGGCATGACCCCGTACCAGACGGCCACCCTCGCCAGCATCATCGAGGCGGAGGCCGACACCCGGGCCGAGATGGGCAAGGTCGCGCGGGTGGTGCACAACCGGCTGGCCAAGTCGATGCCGCTCCAGATGGACTCCACCCTCAACTACGCGCTGAACCGCAGCACGGTGGACGTCACGCTGGGCGACACCCGGATCGACCACCCGTTCAACACCTATGAGCGCCAGGGGCTGCCGCCCACGCCGATCGACAGCCCGGGCCTGGCCGCGATGGCGGCCGCGGTCGCGCCCCCGCCGGGGGACTGGCTGTTCTTCGTCACCGTGAAGCCGGGGGACACCCGGTTCTCGGCGACGTACGAGGAGCACAAGAGGCACGTCGCCGAGTTCAACCGGAACCGCGCGGCCGCCGGCCGGGCCCAGGCGGGGCCCCGCGCGGGCTAGGCCGCGCGGGCTAGGTCCGGAGCGCGGCGGCGGTGGCGAGCTGCGGCGCGGTGCCTTCGGTGGGGGCCGGGCCGCCGGTCTCGCGGGTGAGGAGGCGGCGGATCTCGCGGACGGCGGCGCCGCCCGCGCGGTTGGCGCCGATGGTCGAGGCCGACGGGCCGTAGCCGACCAGGTGGATCCGCTCGTCGCGGACCGCCCGGGTCCCCTCCACCCGGATGCCGCCGCCCGGCTCGCGCAGGCGCAGCGGGGCCAGGTGGTCGACGGCCGCCCGGAATCCGGTGGCCCACAGGATCACATCGGCCTCCACCCGCCGCCCGTCGGCCCAGACGGCGCCCGTCGGGGTGATCCGCTCGAACACGGGCCGGCGGTCCAGCACCCCGGAGTCCAGTCCGGCGCGGACGGCCTCGTTCAGCGGGAGCCCGGTCACGCTCACCACGCTCTGCGGGGGCAGGCCCCGTCGTACCCGCTCGTCCACCAGGGCCACCGCCGCGCGGCCCTCGGCCTCGCCGAAGCCGCCCTCGCGGAACACCGGGGGCCGCCGCGTCACCCAGGTGGTCTCCGCCGCCACCTCGGACACCTCCAGCAGGTGCTGCACGGCCGAGGTCCCGCCGCCCACCACGATCACCCGCGCCCCGGCGAACCCGGCCGGTCCCGGGTAGTCCGCGGTGTGCAGCTGACGGCCCCGGAACGTCTCCTGGCCGGGGTAGCGCGGCCAGAATGGCCGGTCCCAGGTCCCGGTGGCGTTGATCAGGGCCCGCGCCGGCCAGGTCCCGGCCGAGGACTCGACCAGCAGCCGCCCGTCCGCCCCGCCCCGGACGGCCGTGACGTCCACGGGCCGGTGTACGCGCAGGCCGAAGCGCTCCTCGTAGGCGGCGAAGTACTCCCCGATCACCTCCGACGAGGGCCGCAGCGGGTCGGCGCCGGTCAGTTCCATGCCGGGCAGCGCGTGCATCCCGTGCACCCTGCCGTAGGTGAGCGAGGGCCAGCGGTGCTGCCAGGCCCCGCCCGGGCGGGGCGCGTGGTCCAGGACCACGTGCCCGATCCCGGCCCGGGCCAGGTGGTAGGCGCTGGACAGGCCCGCCTGCCCGGCCCCGATGACCACCACGTCCACGGCCGCGTGCCCGGCCGCCGCATCCCGCGCAAATTCGTTCACGGTTCTACCAACTCGGCGCGACGGCGGGATCTTCCCGTGGCGCGCCGGGCGGCGTCAGGCGGCCGGGTGCTCGCTGACCCACTCGTAGGCCGTCTCCGCGCTGAACTCCCGCTGACCGCCGCGGAACAGCAGCCCGGCGCCGGTGAAGGCCGGATCACCCGCGGCGGTCCGCACGTACGGGACGGCCAGGCAGCCCATGCCGGCCGCGCGGGCGGCCGCGGCGCCCGGCGCCGCGTCCTCGACGACCACGCAGTCCGCGGGGTCCGAACCGAGGCGCCGGGCCGCCTCCAGGAACACGTCCGGGGCGGGCTTGCCGTGCGTGACCTCCTCGGCGGAGACCACCGTGGTCAGCAGCGCGTCCAGACCCGTACCGGCGAGCACGGCGTCGATCGCCTCCCGCGAGGAGCCGGAGGCCACCGCCATCGGGACCCCCTCGGAGTGCAGCCGCTCCACGAACTTCCGCATCTCGGGGAAGGCCTCGGTCTGGGCGCTCGCCAGCTCCAGGTAGGCGGCGTTCTGCTCGGCGAGCAGCTGCTCGACCGGCGCCTCGATCCCGTACCGCTCGCGCAGGACCTCCAGCGTCTCCAGGGTGCCGATGCCGATGAACCGGGAGTGCTCCTCCCAGGTGAAGTCGGTGACTCCGTGCCTTTCCAGCGTGCGGCGCCCGGACTCGTAGTAGTTCGGCTCGCTGTCCACGAGGGTGCCGTCGAGATCGAATATGACGGAAAGCATCCGTTGTGCCCGTTCTGCCGGTTTCGTGCGTGTCTACACCATCTTGTCAGGGTTTTGAGGCGGCTCGTCCCACGGCCTCCACCAAGGGCAGCAGCCGGTGCGCGACCCGCTCGCGCAGAGCCACCTCCGTACGGGTGCGGACCACGCCCGGGAGCTGGATCAGGCGCTGGATCACGTCCTCCAGGTGCGCGTTGTCCCGCGCCACCACCCGGGTCAGCAGGTCCCCGCCGCCGGTGATCGAAAAGGCCTCGACGATCTCGGGGACGGCCGCCAGCGCGTCGCCGACCTCGTCCAGACGGCCCTGGGTGACCTCGATGTGGACGAACGCCAGGACCGGGTGCCCGAGAGCGGCGGGGGACAGTACCGGACCGGTGCCGGTGATCACCCCGGTGCGCTCCAGCCGGTCCAGCCGGGCCTGGAGGGTCCCGCGCGCCACACCGAGGATCCGGGCGTACTCGCGGACACTGGTGCGCGGCTGCTCGATCAGCAGGCGCAGGATCCGGGTGTCGAGCTCGTCCACCGCCATGCCGTGACTGTACCAATGGCCCAGTGGGGCGATACGCCGGACGCGGGTGCATCCGGCCGCACCCGCGCGGACGAACCCCCAGGTGAGCGGGGGTCGACGGGGACGAGAGCGGAGACGGTCATGACGGGTGTGCGTTGTCTGGTCACCGGGGCCACCGGCTACATCGGAGGGCGGCTGGTGCCCGAGCTTCTCGACGCCGGCCACCGGGTCCGGTGCCTGGCCCGGTCCCCGGAGAAGCTGCGCGACCACCCCTGGGCCGGGCGCGCCGAGGTCGTGCGCGGCGACGCCACCGACGCGGAATCGGTGGGCGCGGCCATGCGGGACATCGACGTCGCGTACTACCTCGTCCACGCGCTGGGCACCGGATCCCGCTTCGAGGAACGCGACCGCGCCGCCGCCCGGATCTTCGCCGAGCAGGCCGCCGCGCAGGGGGTCCGGCGCGTCGTCTACCTCGGCGGACTCACCCCGGCGGGGATCCCGGTCCAGGAGCTCTCCCCGCACCTGCGCTCCCGAGCCGAGGTCGGGGAGATCCTGCTCGCCGGATCCGTGCCGGCCACCGTGCTGCGCGCGGCCGTCATCATCGGCTCCGGCTCGGCCTCGTTCGAGATGCTGCGGTACCTGACCGAACGGCTGCCCGTGATGGTCACGCCGAGCTGGGTCGGCACCCGCTGCCAGCCGATCGGGGTGCGCGACGTGCTGCGCTACCTCGTCGGCAGTGCCGCCATGCCGCCCGAGGTGAACCGGGCCTTCGACATCGGCGGCCCGGACGTGGTCACGTACGAGGAGATGATGCGCCGCTACGCCGTCGTGGCGGAACTGCCCAAGCGGCTCATCCTGCGGGTGCCGATGCTCACGCCCAGGCTGTCCAGCCACTGGATCGGCCTGGTCACCCCGGTGCCGCGGGCGCTGGCGCGGCCGCTCGCGGAGTCCCTGCGGCACGAGGTGGTCTGCGGGGAGCACGACATCGCCCGGTACGTGCCGGACCCGCCGGGGATGCCGTTCGGCTTCGACAAGGCCCTCGCCCTGGCGCTGCGGCGGGTGCGCGACGCCAAGGTGACCACGCGGTGGTCCTCCGCGTCGCTGCCGGGCGCGCCGAGCGATCCGCTGCCGACGGACCCCGACTGGGCGGGCGGCAGCCTGTACACCGACCGGCGGGAGATCGAGGTCGACGCGAGCCCCGAGGCGCTGTGGCGGGTGGTCGAGGGCATCGGCGGGGACAACGGCTGGTACTCCTTCCCGCTGGCCTGGGCGGTACGGGGCTGGCTGGACCGGCTCGTCGGCGGGGTCGGCATCCGGCGCGGCCGGCGGGACGCGGCGCGGCTGCGGGTGGGGGACTCGCTCGACTTCTGGCGGGTCGAGGAGATCGAACCGGGGCGGCTGCTGAGGTTGCGGGCGGAGATGCGGCTGCCGGGGCTGGCGTGGCTGGAGATGCGGGCGGAGCCGGCGGGTACGGACGGGGGGCGCGCGCGGTACCGCCAGCGGGCGGTGTTCCATCCGCGGGGCCTGCTGGGGCACATGTACTGGTGGAGCGTGTCCCCCTTCCACGCGGTGGTCTTCGGCGGCATGGCGCGCAACATCGCCCGCGCGGCCGAACACTGACCCCGCCCGGGCGACGCACCTCCCCGTCCGGCCGTCCCCCCGGCGGGCCGTCCTCCCGGCGGGCCGTCCTCCCGGCGGGCCGTCCTCCCGGCGGGCCGTCCTCCCGGCGGGCCGTCCTCCCGGCGGGCCGTCCTCCCG
>NZ_BMVE01000002.1:933806-1126124 GCF_014650555.1 Streptomyces goshikiensis
CCGGCGGGCTGTCCCCCCAGGCGGGCCGTCCCCCCGGTGGGCCGTCCCCCCGGCGGGTCATCCCCCCGGCGGGTCATCCCCCCCGGTGGGCCATCCTCCCGGTGGGTCATCCCCCCCGGTGGGGCGTCCTCCCGGTGGGCCGTCCCCCCGGAGGGGCGTCCCCCCGGGAGGGCGTCACGCCTCGGCCGGGCGGGACACTCCCCGGACCCGGCCCTGCCCCCGGGCTCGCCCCGGACTCGGCGGGGCTCCGTCCGGTCCGGGCGCATCCGGGGGGAGGGGGGCGTGCGAAGTAACCGGTGACAGCTTTCCCCCAGCCCGACGCGGAGCCAGAGCCCATGAACCTCGCGGTGGTCCTGTACACCTCCGACCTGCGCCTGCACGACCATCCTCCGTTGCGCGCGGCCCTGTCCTCCTGCGACCAGGTGGTGCCGCTGTTCGTGCGCGACCGCGGCATCGAGGCCGCCGGGTTCGCCGCGCCCAACCGCACCGCGTTCCTCGCCGACTGCCTCGCCG
Organism: Streptomyces goshikiensis; assembly: GCF_014650555.1. GTDB lineage: Bacteria > Actinomycetota > Actinomycetes > Streptomycetales > Streptomycetaceae > Streptomyces > Streptomyces goshikiensis. The sequence continues at coordinate 934,320 of NZ_BMVE01000002.1, forward strand.
ACCTCGACGCCGGGCTCCGTGAGCGTGGCGGCCGTCTGGTGGTCCGCTCCGGGGACGTCGTCGCCGAGGTGTGCGCCCTCGTCCAGGAGGCCGACGCCGACGAGGTGCACATGGCCGCCGGGGTCAGCGCGTACGCCCACGCCCGCGAGGAGCGGCTGCGCGCCGCCCTGGAGGCGGAGGGCCGCCGGCTGTACGTGCACGACATGGTCGTCACCGCCGTGGCTCCCGGGGCGGTGACGCCCGCCGGGTCCGACCACTTCGCCGTGTTCACCCCCTACTTCCGCCGCTGGGCGGAGCTGCCGCCGCGGGCCGTGGCCACCGCGCCCCGGGTCGTCCGGGTGCCCGAGGACCTCGGCTCCGAGCCGCTGCCCGCCCGCGCCGCCGTCTCCGGGACCTCCCCGGGCCTGGCCGCCGGAGGCGAGAGCGAGGCCCGACGGCTGCTGACCCGCTGGGTACGCCACGGCCTCGCCGCATACCAGGACACCCACGACGACCTCGCCGGCGACGCCACCTCCCGGCTCTCCCCGCACCTCCACTTCGGCACCCTCTCGCCCGCCGAGGCCGTCCAGCGCGCCCGCGCGGCCGGCGGCCCCGGCGCGGAGGCCTTCGTCCGGCAGCTGTGCTGGCGCGACTTCCACCACCAGGTGCTCGCCGCCCGGCCCGCGATCGCCGCCGCCGACTACCGCGGCCGGCAGGACCGCTGGCGCGCCGGCAAGGCGGCCGAGGAGGAGACCGAGGCCTGGAAGGAGGGCCGCACCGGCTACCCCGTGGTCGACGCGGCCATGCGCCAGCTCCGCGAGGAGGGCTGGATGCACAACCGGGGCAGACTGCTCACGGCCAGCTTCCTGACCAAGACCCTGTACGTGGACTGGCGGATCGGGGCCCGCCACTTCCTGGAGCTCCTCGTGGACGGGGACCTCGCCAACAACCAGCTCAACTGGCAGTGGGTGGCGGGCACGGGCACCGACACCCGGCCCAACCGGGTGCTCAACCCCGTCCGGCAGAGCCTGCGCTACGACCCCGAGGGCCGGTACGTGCACCGCTGGGTGCCGGAGCTGGCCGGGCTCGGCGCGCCGTACGTCCACGAGCCGTGGCGGCTGCCGCCCGAGGAGCGCGCCCGGTACGACTATCCGGAGCCGCTCGTACAACTCTCCGACGGGCTCGACCGGTTCAAGCGGGGTCGCGGGATCGAGTAGTGCCCCTCCCCGGATCCCGAGCTCACGACCCCGGCCCCGGGGCCCGTTCGCTCCTCCGGGTGATCGGCCGCCGCGCGCCCGGAGCGCGCCGTATCGTGAGCCGGATGGACCGCCGGCCGCCGCCCGAAACCCCGCCGGACGCCCCCGCCGCAGCGCTGAGCACCGGCGCCGTCGCCCGGCGCCTGGGGGTGTCACCGACCACGATGCGCTCCTGGGAGCGCCGTTACGCCATCGGCCCGGAGCGGCGTGAGGACGGGCGCCACCGCAGGTGGACCCCGCAGGACATCGCCCGGCTGGAGCTGATGTGCCGGCTCACCGCGCGGGGCGTGCCGACGGCCGAGGCGGCGAGGATCGCGCGGGCCCAAGACCCGGACGCCCGCGCCGTCGCCCGGCCCGGGACCGGGGTCCCGCGCGGCAACGACACCCTCCCGCTGGGCACGGTCCGCCCGGAGTGCCGAGGGCTCGCGCGGGCAGCCGTACGCCTGGACGCGCCCACCGTGCGGGAACTCCTCGACACCGCGCTGGCGGAACACGGGCTGGTCACCGCCTGGGAGGAGGTCATCGCGCCGACCCTGCACGCCATGGGCCGCAAATGGGCCTCGGCGGGGGAGCGTTACGTCGAGGTGGAGCACCTGCTGTCCTGGCAGGTCTCCTCCGCCCTGCACCGGGTCCGGCCCGCGCCCGGCGCGACGGACGCGCCACCCGTGCTGCTCGCCTGTGTGCCCGGCGAACAGCACACGCTGCCCATCGAGGCGTTGGCCGCGGCCCTCGGCGAGCAGGCCCTGCCGGTGCGGATGTTCGGCGCGGCCCTGCCCGCCGAGGCGCTGCACGACGCGGTGCGGCGCACCGGGCCCCGGGCCGTCGTGCTGTGGGCGCAGTCCCGCACGACCGCCGACCGCGCCCTCGCCCGGTCGGTCGCCGGCATCGAGTGGGGGCTGCGGGGCGCCCGGGGGCGGTCGGCCCTGCTGCTCGCGGGACCCGGCTGGACCGGGCGCGCCCCCACCGCGAACATCGAGCGGCTGTACGGGCTGCGCTCGGGGCTCGATGTCATCGCCGCGCTGGCGGGGACGGTTCCAGTGCCAGTCTGAGGACGCCGAGCGCCCGCCGCATATGGCTCTTCACGGTGCCCAGCGGCAGGCCGGTGCGGTCCGCGATCTGGGCCTGCGTCAGGTCCCCGTAGAAGGCGAGGCACAGCACCCGCCGCTGCGCCGACGGCAGCCGGGCCAGTTCGGCGAGGAGCAGCAGCCGGTCCAGGGCCTGCTCCGGACCGGTTCCGGAACCGGGGTGCGCGAGGGCGTCGGGGTGGTGGGCGGCCGCCGCGTCGGCCGCCCGGACCCGCCGGGTCCGGGCCTCCAGGGCGTCGGCCACCTTGTGCCGGGTGATCCCGCTGAGCCAGGCGGCGAGCCCGCCCGGCGCCGTGCCCGGCCGGTAGCCGCGACGGCCGCGCCAGGCGGCGAGGAACACCTGCTGGGTCACGTCCTCGGCCTCCCGCTCGTCGCCCAGCGCCCGCCAGGCGAGGGAGTGGACGAGCGGGCCCCAGCGGCGGAAGACGGCGTCCACACAGGCCTCGTCGCCCGTCGCGAACCCGGCCGCGATGCGGTGGTCGCCGCTCTCGCGGGGCGGGACGCGACGCTGCCCGGGTTCCCGGCCGCGGGCCTGCTCGCGGGCCCGTACGCGCACCCGCTCGGGGCGCTGGTCGGGGCTCTGGTCGTGTCGTGGCCCGGCTTCCGCGTCGTTCATGGGCAGAGCGTCGCGAGTCGTGGCGGCCCGGTACAACGCGCAGCGTTTGCGCAGCGTTTGAGGGGAAGGCGGCCGCGCGGCCGGCCGCGGCCGTACCGCCCGCTCGCCCGCCTCAGCCCGCTTCCGAGGGGCGGCCCTCGCCCGCCATGAACCGCCACACCAGGGCGTGCCCCAGCATCACCAAAAGGATCAGCAGCAGCGCCTCCGCCTGGATCGGGCGCAGGCCGACCGCGTCGGCGATCTCGGGCGCCGCGCCCACCACCGCGACCAGCGCGTAGAGCACGGCCACCGCGATCCGGTGCCAGCGCAGACCGGAACCGGTGCCGTCGGCGCGTTCCCGGGTCAGCAGCCGCAGCGTGGACGCGCATCCGACGACGGCGGCCACGATGAACCCCGACCGCCAGATCCCCGGCTGCTCGGTACCTCCCACCTGGGCGAACAGGCCCATCAGCGCGGGCAGCAGGAACGACAGGTAGATCCCGCCGACCACCCGGCGCAGGGCGGGCACGCGCAGCCACTCCGGATGACTCTGCACGACGTTCCACCAGAGCCCGACGAGGGTGAAGCAGGTGGCGGCGAACAGGGCGTAGAACGTGCTCACATCCATGACGCCCGACAGTGACACGCCCGCCGGGTACCTGCGGTCCCGACATGCCGGATGGCTTAAGGTCCGATGGTGAGTGACTTGCTGCTGGTGAGGCACGGTGAGACGGAGTGGAGCGCCAACGGGCGCCACACCGGGCTCACCGACGTGCCGCTGACCCCGAACGGAGTGGAGGAGGCCATCTCGCTGGCCCCCTACTTCCGTGACCGCCGCCCCGACCTGGTGCTGACCAGCCCGCTCCGCCGTGCCGTGGTCACGGCCGAGCTGGCCGGGCTCTCCGGGGGCGTTCCCGATCCCGACCTGTGCGAGTGGGACTACGGCGGCTACGAGGGCGTCACCACCGCGGAGATCCAGCGGACCCAACCGTCCTGGTCGCTGTGGACCGACGGGGTCCCGCCCGGCGACGCGGAGCACCCGGGGGAGAGCGCCGACCAGGTCGGCGCCCGCGCGGACCGTGCCCTGGCCCGGGTCGCGCCGGTCCTGCGCGCCGACGGGGGCGGCGCCGTCGTGGTCGCCCACGGCCACTTCCTGCGGGTCCTGACCGCCCGCTACCTGGGGCTCCCGCCCGCGGACGGCCGGCTGTTCCTGCTGCGCACGGGCACGGTCAGCGTGCTGTCCACCGAACACGGCCTCCCGGTCATCGCGGGCTGGAACACCCACCCCTGAGCAAGCCCGGCCACCGGTGCGCCGCGGCGGGCGTCCCCGGTTCGCCGGTCCCCGATCGCGCGCCGCCGCCGGGTGCGTGAGGATGCGTACATGGCCCACGACCGTGCCGGTGACGGACCGGACACCACGCTCCCGGCGGACGCGGGGCTCAAGGCCGGCGCGATCGGGTTCCTCGACGCCCTCGTCATCGGGCTGAACTCCACCTCGCCCGCGTATTCGCTGGCCGCCGTCCTCGGTCCGATCGTGGCGCTGGTCGGGATCTACGCGCCGGGGGTGATGCTGGCGTCCTTCGTCCCGATGCTGCTGATCGCCGCCGCCTTCTACTACCTCAACAAGGTCGACCAGGACTGCGGGACGACCTTCTCGTGGGTGACCCGGGCCATGGGCCCCTGGGCCGGCTGGCTCGGCGGCTGGGCGATCACCATGACCGGCGTCCTGGTCATCGGCTCGCTGGCCGACGTCGCCGTCCACTTCGGGCTGCTCGCCTTCGGCCTCGACGGCATGGCGACGAACCAGGTGGTCCGCCAGACCCTGACCGTCGTGGTGATCCTCGTGATGACGGCCATCTGTGTCATCGGCACCGAACTGTCGGCCCACCTCCAGGACATCCTCATCCTCGCCCAGGTCTTCTTCCTGCTGGCCTTCGCCGTGGTCGCCATCTACCGCGTGTACGCGGGCACCAGCACCCTCGACCCGATCGAGCCGTCCATCACCTGGCTCAACCCCTTCGGCGCGGGCGGCTCCGCCCTCACCGCCGGCCTGCTGCTCGGCGTGTTCATCTACTGGGGCTGGGAGTCCGCGGTGAACCTCACCGAGGAGGTCGAGAACTCCGCCACGGCGCCCGGCAAGGCCGGCATCTGGTCGACCGTGGTGCTGCTGGTGACCTACCTCTCCGTGGGCTATGCCGTCGTCGCGTACGCCGGAACCCGGTTCCTCGCCGACAACGCGGGCGAGGAGGAGGCCATCTTCGCCGTCCTCGCGCACGAGGTGATGGGCGGCTGGGACTGGATGGTGCTCCTCGCCGTCTCCACCTCCGCGCTCGCCTCCACGCAGACCACCATCATCCCGGCCTCCCGGACGGCCCTGTCCATGGCCCGCAGGCACGCGCTGCCGCCGCACCTGGCCCACATCCACCCGCGCTTCCGGACCCCGGACGTGAGCACCTGGTGGGTGGCCGGCATCGCCATCGCCTGGTACCTCGTCGTGAACCAGATCAGCGAGAACGCCCTCCTGGACTCGCTGACCGCGCTCTCCCTGCTCATCGCCTTCTACTACGCGCTCACCGGCCTGGCCTGCGTGATCTACTACCGCCGCCACCTGTTCGAGAGCGTGCACAACTTCCTGCTGATCGGCCTCGGGCCGCTGGTCGGCGCCGGCCTGCTGGCCTGGCTGCTGGTGGAGTCGGTGGGCGACATGGCGAACCCGGCGAACTCGGCCAGCGGGATCTCCTGGTTCGGGCTCGGCCCCCCGCTGGTCATCGGGATCGGGATCGCCGTGGTCGGCGTACTGATCATGTGCTTCTGGCGGGTCCGGGACGGCAGGTTCTGGCAGGAGCGCCGCGGCGTCGCCGACCCGGACCTCGTCCACGGCAAGAAGTGAGGAACCCCTGATGTCCGTGGTCCTCGGGTACGACGAGTCGCCCGGCGCCGAGCGCGCCCTGCACGTGGCGCTCGAAGTCGCCACCGCCTTCGGCGAGCCGCTCGTCCTCGTCTACGGCGCGGCCGCGCCCGGCGCCGCCGGGGAGGAGTACCGCGCGCACCGCGAGGCCGTCCTCCAGGCGGGGCGCAGCGCCCTCGCGCGGGCCGTCGCGGCCGCCGACGAGGCGGGGGTGCCCTCCACGGTCGAGGTCGTCGACGAGAAGCCCGCACAGGCCCTGCTCGACGCCGCGCGGCGGCACGACGCCCGCGTCATCATCGTGGGCAGCTGGGGGGACAGCCCGATCCGGGGAGCTCTGCTGGGCTCCACCCCGCACAAGCTGCTGCACCTGTCGCCGATCCCCGTCCTGTGCGTGCCGACGGAGAGTGCGGGCACGCCGTAGGGGAGCCCCCGACCGTGCGCATCGGGGCCAAGTGCGGCACCGTACCAGCCTTTCGAGGTGTTGCCCGGATGTTTGTCCGTTCGTGATGGTGCTGCGACACAGCCCCCACAACTGGCACTAGCGTCCCTTGCCACCCGGGAGCGCGGGTGGACACGGCACGAATGTCGGAGCCTCCGACCCCGCATCCCTCCCGGCCCAGGAGCCAAGGAGGCACAGTGCTGTCATTCCGCCGGTCGACCGTCGGGAGCTTGTCGCTCGCGTCGAAACACGTGATCGGCACGGGCGTCGTCATCGGCGCCCTCGCCTTCACACTGATCGCGTTGCTGATCCCAGTCCAGAGCTTCGGCGGAACGACCGCCGCGGCCGCGGCGGCCCCCGCCGGCACGGACGACGGCGCCGGGACGATCAGCACGGCCTTCGGGCCCCTTACCCCCCAGGACCGGGATTTCATCCGCAAGGTGAGGCTCGCCGGCCTCTGGGAACTGCCCGCGGGACGGCAGGCGCAGCAGCGCGGTACCCGCCCCGCGATTCGCACCGCCGGGCAGCATCTGATCGACGGTCACACCGAACTGGACCGGCGGGTCATCGAAGTGGGCCAGGCCCTCGCCGTCGACCTCCCCAATCAGCCCAGCGACCAACAGCAGGACTGGCTGCGCCAGATGGACCAGGCACAGGGAGCCCAGTACGAACGGCTTTTCGTCCAGCTGCTGCGCCGGGCGCACGGAAAGGTGTTCCAGCTGGTGGCCCAGATACGGGCGCAGACACGCAACTCCATGGTGCGAGCCCTGGCCAACGACGCCAACACCACCGTCCTGGACCACATCACGGTCCTTGAGGACAGCGGGCTGGTCGATTTCGACGGCCTCGCGGACGCCTCCCCGTCCCCCTCCACCGTTTCCCCACCGACGAAGTGAAGTGATCGCATGAGTCAAAAGGGCCATAAACGCCGCCTCAAGCCCGCGCACAAAGCCCTCGCGGCAGTGTCCGCCCTCGTACTGGGCGGCGGCGGGATCATGATCATCGCCCAGGGCGCTTCCGCCGGGCAGGGCTCCAAGGCCCCGGTGACCGCGACCATCGATTGTCCTGACGTGGGCGACAAGCTGACCAACGTCCCCCAAGCGGCGCGCGCCGACGTGGACAAGAAGCTCGCCCAGCTGGACACCCAGATCGCCGACGCCTACCAGAAACTGTCCACGGGCCAGGCCCGCGGCGACGCGCTGCTCGGCCAGCTGAAGCAGCAGCGGGGCCAGACCATCAACCAGCTGTCCAATTCGATCGGTCAGTCCGCCGAACGTCCCAAGGGGATGGAGTCCCTCGTCGCCTGCACGATGAAGCAGGCCGCGGCCGCCGATCCGGCGGACGCGGGAGCCGCCCAGAACGCCGCGGCGAAGGGCGCCGCCGCGCAGGGGAAGGCCCCCCAGGGCAAGGGCGGCCCGGCCCGCAGCGACTTCGTCTCCATTTCCTCCATACGTCCCAATGTGAAGACGCCCGCCAACCGGAACGGCGCGTCCACCGGTTCCCTCTCCGTGCAGTGCGGCCGCAACGAGAACAACCACTTCAACCCGGACAACGTCATCGTGGCCCCCGGCGTGAGCAACGGCGCCCACCACATGCACGACTACGTCGGCAACAAGATCACGGACGCCTTCTCCACCAACAACAGCCTCGCCGCCGCGGGCACCACCTGCACCAACGGCGACCAGTCCGCGTACTACTGGCCCGTGCTGCGGCTGCGCGACGGCCGCGCCGAGAAGGACGTCAACGCGCCCGGCGGCGGCCAGGACGCCAACGTCGGCACCATCTTGAAGCCCAAGCAGGTCACGACCGATTTCAAGGGCAGCCCCAACGGCAAGGTCACGGCCATGCCGCGCTTCATGCGCATCATCACCGGTGACGCCAAGGCCTTCACCAACGGCCCGGGCAACGCCAACGCCTCCTGGAGCTGCACCGGATTCGAGAACCGCCAGCTGAAGGACAAGTACCCGGTGTGCCCCAAGGGCAGCGACGTGGTGCGCACCTTCAAGTTCCAGAGCTGCTGGGACGGCAAGAACATCGACAGCGCCAACCACCGCACCCACGTGGCCTTCGCCAACGCCAACGGCAGCTGCCCGAACGGCTTCAAGGCCATCCCGCAGCTGGTGCAGCGGATCGTCTACGCGGTGCCGGCCGGCTCCCAGTTCGCCGTGGACAGCTTCCCCGAGCAGTTGCACAAGCCGGTGACCGACCACGGCGACTTCATCAACGTCATGAAGGACGGACTGATGGCCAACGCGGTGCGCTGCATCAACGACGGCCGCGCGTGCCGTTGACCGGCTGACGGCCGGCTGACAGCCGGCCGGTTCCCCGACGACCGGCCGTTCCCCTGACCGGTCGCCCCCCAACCCCGACGGGTCGGCCACCTGACCGGCCGATCCGCCCGGTCCTCGGGCGGCGCTCACCCTCCCACCTCCCCAGCGTCGCACCGAGAGCGGTGCCGGTCCGAAGCGACTTCGGACCGGCACCGCGTACGCGTTTTCCGCCGCGGTCGCCGCCGACACCGCGGGGGAAGCCCGCGTACCGCCGCCCGGAGGGGCCCGCGGGCCCTCGAACACACGAGGAGTGTCATGTCCGGCTCTCGTCAGACCACGGCCGGTCCGCACCACGAGGGCGGCGTGCCCGAAGTCCCGCCGCCCTCCGACCGGGACCTCACCCGCCGGCTCAGAAGGTCCTTCGCGTCCGGCGCGGTGGACCAGGCCGTCTGCGATCTCCTGTACCGGCGCCACCGAGCCGCCGTGCTCGCCTGCGCCCGCGCCTGCTGCCGGGTCCCGCAGGACGCCGAGGACCTCGTCTCCGAGGCCTTCATGCGGACCTTCCAGGCCGTCCGGTCCGGGGCGGGTCCCCGGGACGGCTGGCGGCCGTACCTCCTGACCGTCGTACGTCACACCGCCATCGAGTGGCGGGCCGGAGACGGCCGGACCGTCCTGACGCCCGACGTCGAGGCCTGGTGCAGGCCCGGGCCGGCCGGCGGTGACCCGCAGCGCCAGCTGCTGGACAGCGAGGACCGCCGGCTCGTCGCCCGCTCCTTCCACACGCTGCCCGAGCGCTGGAAGGCCGTCCTGTGGCACACGCTCGTGGAGGACGACTGCGCGCACCACGTTCCGCTGCTGCTGGGCATCACCCCGAGCGCCGTCACCTCGCTGGCGTTCCGCGCCCGTGAGGGGCTGCGCGAGGCGTATCTGACCGCCCATCTGGTCGCCGCGCCCGACGAGCGGTGCCGCGGCTACGGCGCCGCGCTCGGGGCGGCGGCCCGGCGGCGCGGGCGCCCCGCCGGGCGCGGCCTCGCCCGGCACCTGGAGTCCTGCCGGTTCTGCTCGCGGGCGTACGCCGAACTGCTCGACCTCGACGCCGCCTTGCGCACCGGGGCCTGCGCCGTCCTCGCCGACCGTTAGACGCGCCGACGACCGGACGCGCCGGCCGCTGGACGCTCTGGCCGCTGGACGCTCTGGCCTTTCCGATGCGCCGGCCGCTGGACGCGCCGGCGGCCCCGGCCCTTCCCGCCGGTATGCGGGGGAGGGGCCGGGGCCGCCGGAGATCTGTCGTTTAGAGGCCGTTGACGCGGGCCATGCGCCCCACGCCCACCGCGGGACGGAAGTCGGCCGTCACCGCGCGGGCCCGGCGGGTCACCCGGGAGTGCTGGCGCCGTACCTGGGCGATGAGACGGCGGCTGCGCAGGGCCATCTCCAGTTCGAAGCGGGTGCGCGGGTCCCGCAGTCCGGGTCCGAAGAGCTTCTCCAGCTGCCGCATGCGGTAGCGCACGGTCTGGGGGTGCACGCTCAAGGCCTTCGCGGCCTCGGGTGCGCCACCTCCCTCCAGCCAGGCGAGGAGGGTGACTTCGAGCCGCTCGCTCTGGCGTGGCGTCAGGTCCGCCAGCGGCCGCAGCCAGCGGGCGGCGAGGGCGTGGGCCAGGGGCTCGTCCTGGAGCAGCAACAGGGTCGAGAGGTGGTCGTCGACGAAGATGGCCCGCGCTTCCATGCCGGCGCGGGCCGGGGTCAGGGAGAGCAGTCGCAGCGCCCAGCGCAGCGAGGAGGCGGTGTCCCGCAGCGGGACGGTGTGGCCGACGGCGGCGAACCGCCCGCGCAGCGCGGCCTCCAGGACGGTACGTGCCTCCGGGTCGGGGCTGGGGACCAGCAGGCAGGGCTGGGCCCCGACCATGCCGGCGAGGGCGTCGTCCACGAGGGCCGCCAGCTGCTGGGTCTCGCCGGGGGAGGCGAGGGCGACGACCCGTACTTCGGAGGGCAGGGGCCAGCCGGCGACCCGGGAGAGCTCGGCCAGTGCAATTTCAGACATGGCCATGTCACCCGTAAGTGCGGCGAAGAGCTCACGCCGGGCGCGTTCGGGCGCCGTGCCGAGCCCCTCCGGGGGGACGACCTTCAGGGGAGCGGTGTGCGCACGTCGGCGCGGATCGGAGGTGGACTCTCCGTGGGGGGCGCGCGGCCGTGGGATTCCGGGGCTCGCGTCGCGTACGTCGTGCCCTGCCGGGGCCGCGTCGTGCTCCGGCGCCCTGCCGCGCTCGGCGGCCCGGCCGTGTTCGGTGCGCTCGCCGCCCTGCTGCCGCGGCGTCGCGCACTCGTTGTATCCGAGGACGGTCAGCAGACTCGCCTCTACCCGCTGCCTGGCCGCCTCGTCGCCGATGTCCTCCACCAACTCGGAGAACCCGGGGATCCCCTCACGGAGTTCCTCCACTATCCCGGCGGCGAGCGCGGGCAGCTCCTTTCGCAGGACCCGGGTCCATTCCCCGCGGGGGCGGGACCAGATGCGGTTCAGAAGTTCGCACATTGTTACCTCGTTCATGCCGGGGTTGACCTGTCCCTTGGAAGGGGTGACAAGCCCTTCGAGGCCGCTTCCTTCCTCACCGGCAACGGCGCCGGCGAGGCGGTCGAGCACCTCTACTCCTTCCAGGAGTGCGTCATCCACTTGCAGTCCCGCGACTTTGCCTCGATTTTGCCGTCGGGGAGGTGTGGCAGCGGACGAGGCGTCAACCACGTCGCAGCCGCACCGCTGGAACGGAATCTTCCGGGGGTGCTGGGGTTGATGATGCCGCGCGACCCAGAAGTTGTCACGATTAGATAAATACTGTGGAGGCGTTGCGAAGCTCCACAATGCTTCTGCACTCCGGCCCCCCGCTCCCCGGTCGGCGAGACATCCATCTCCCGCCCGCCACGGAGCAGTTCCGACGACTACCCCGGGCGCCGAGTGCGAGGTGGAGTGCTCGGGCCTGGGCGTATGGGAGAACGCGATGCCCTTGCCCCTGACCCGAACGCCGAGCTCACACCGGGCCGGCCAAACCAGACGCCATGCCGGCGCGGCGCCCGCGGCCGCCGGACGGCGGGCCTTCCGGCGGGCTCCCCTGCTGTCCTCGGGCGGCGGCCCGCGCCCCGCCGCGCTCGCGCTCGGCGCGCTCGCCGCCCTGGTCACGCTGGGCGTGGCCGGCCGCGCGGGTGCCTTCACCCGGCTGTGGGACTTCCTCGACTACGGGGCGGGCGTGCTCTCGCTCGTCTCCCTGACCTCCGCCGTCCTGTGGGGCCTGGCGGCCACCGACCGCAAGGTCCTGACATCCGGTCACCGGCTGCTCGCCCAGGGCGTGCACCGCGGCCTGGCTGTCTCCGGACTGGCCTTCCTGGCCCTGCACATCTGGGTCAAGGTCGCGGAGTCCCATACGGGAGCCACGTCCATATTCCTGCCCCTGGCGGACCGGAATAAGCCTGTCCTCATCGGACTCGGCACCGTGGCCGGCTACCTCTTCGTATCGGTCGCCGTCTCCGGCGCCGTCCGCAGCGCCTTCGCCACCAAGGGCCGCTCCATGTGGTGGCGTGCCCTCCACATGGGCGCGTACCCGGCCTGGGGCGCCTCTCTGATCCACGGGCTCAAGGCCGGCCGCCCCGCGGCCCCCTGGGTGACCGTGTCCTACGGCCTGGGCCTCGTGGGCATGGCCGTGATCCTCGCCATCCGCCTGCGGGCGCGGCTGCGGGCCAAGCCCACCCCGGCCGACACCCCGGCCGCCGCGAAGTCCACTGCGAAGTCCGCCGCGAAGTCCGCCGGGAAGCCTGCGGCGCCCGGACGGCAGGGACCGCCCCGCGCCCCGCGGCCGTTGGTGCGGCAGCCGGCCGAGCGGTCCGTGGAGCAGCTGACGGCGCGGCCGGCGGAGCAACTGGAGTGGCGCCCCACCGACCAGCCGGAGGAACAGGAGCCGGCCGAGTTCCGGCCCGCCTACGACCCCTCGTACGAACCGGCCGCCCAGGTCGTGGAGCAGCCCTACGCCCAGCCCGGTTACGCCCAGCCCGGCTATGCCCAGCCCGGTTACGCGCAGCCCGGTTACGCGCAGCCCTCCTACGCCCAGTCCTTCGACGAGACGGTCCAGCAGCCGATCATCCCGATGGGACGGCCCGGCGAACAGCCTCCCTCCCGCGCGGCGTTCACCACCGACGGCGTCGGAGGGTACTCCTCGGTGTTCATCCCCAGCATGCGCGGACCCGCCTCGGACGGTTTGCCCGGTGAACCCCTCGACGGGCTGCGGGGGCGTCAGTGACGAGCCTGGTGGAGCCGACGCTCGGCTGTGTGGGGCAGCCGAGACTGCTGGCCGGACTGGACACCGCCGCGCGGCTGGACCGCGTGGGGCACCTCACCGTGCACGGGGCACTGCCCCAGTACCGCGTCGATGACCTCATCGATCTGGCCGAGGCCATCGACTTGAGGGGTCGCGGCGGAGCGGGCTTCCCGTTCCACCGCAAACTGCGGGCCGTGATGCGCTCCGCGCGGGCCAAGGAGGGGCGCAGCGCCGTCGTCGTCAATGCCAGTGAGGGCGAACCGAGCTGCCTCAAGGACACCGCGCTGCTGCTGCACGTCCCGCACGTGGTGCTCGACGGCGCCCAGCTGGCCGCCGACGCGCTCGGTGCCGAGGACGTGGTCGTGGGCGTGACCCGGGACGACGTGGAGCGGTCGGTGCGCGACGCGATCGCCGAACGCGGCCCGGGCACCCGGCTCCGTGTCAGCCGGCTGCCCGAGCGCTTCGTCACGGGCGAGGGCACCTCGATGATCAACGGGATCGAGGGCAACCCCGCGGTACCCAACGGCCAGAAGGTACGGACCAGCGAACGGGGCCTGACCGGCCTGCCCACCCTGCTGTCCAACACCGAGACGTACGCCCAGCTCGCCATCGCCGCACGGCTCGGCGCGGCGGGCTACAACTCGGTGGGCCTGCCGGCCGAACCGGGCACCCTGATGCTCACCGTCAGCGGTGCCACGGCCGTCGAGATCCCGAGCGGGACCTCACTGGCGTACGTCCTGGAGCTCTGCGGCTCCAGTCCCGGCCAGGGCGTCCTCGTCGGCGGCTACCACGGCCGGTGGCTCACCCCTGAGGACGCCAGCCAGGCGCTGCTCTCCCGGCAGTCCCTGGCCGCGTTCGACGCGGTGCTCGGGGCCGGCGCGGTGCTGCCGCTGCCCGAGGACACCTGCCCGGCCGGCGAGGTGGCCCGGGTGACCCGCTGGATGGCGGACGAGACCGCGGGCCAGTGCGGGCCCTGTGTCAGAGGGCTCCCCTCGCTCGCGACCGCAGTGGAACAGATGGTCGCCGGGGGAGGGCGGGCCACCTTCGAGGCCGTGGAGGCCCGGATGCGCGCCGTACGGGGCCGCGGAGCGTGCAGCCACCCCGACGGCACCTCCGGCTTCGTGGCGTCCGCGCTCAACGTCTTCGCGGACGAACTGCGCGACCACGCCCTCGGCAGCGGCTGCGGGCGGCGCGTGGTCGGCGCCCTGCCGGTGCCCGCCGACGAGACCCCCGAACGGCTCGTCGTGGACTGGACGTTGTGCAGGGGCCACGGGCTCTGTGTGGACCTGCTGCCCGACGTCGTACGCCTGGACGCCGACGGATTCCCGGACAAGGCGGTCATGCCGGTCCCCGGGCGGCTGCGGCCGATGGCGCTGCGCGCCATCCGCCGCTGCCCCGCGCTCGCCCTGCGTATTCAGGAATGACCTCCCGGTGAACGGCCGAGGCAGGGTCGAGTTCACCCTTTGGCGCGATCTGACAAATTCCGGGTGATCCGAATTCGACGGGCTCCGAAGGTTCTATGAATAAGGCAGTACACGAAAACACCGGATGGAACCCGAAGGAGTGATCGTGAAGAACAAGCGTCGTGGGATGGCAGCCGGATCAGTGGCCGCGGTAATACTGCTGGCGGCAGGATGCGGAGCCGGTGACAGCACGTCCGCGAAGAGCGCGAATTCCGTTCTGCCGGCGAGTGACAGCAAGGCCATCGGAAGCGGATACGGAGCGGATTCGGGATACGGGTCCGGAGGCACCGGCGCGGACCCCTCGGGCGGCTCGGCAGCCGGCGCCGGGGACAAGGTCGGGCCGGCCGGACAGCTGGCCGTACGGGACATCCCGGACGTCGGCAGCGTGGTCACCGACAACGCCGGGGCCACCCTCTACCGCTTCGACAAGGACGGCAACAAGCCGCCCAAGTCCAACTGCGACGGGGACTGCGCCAAGACCTGGCCCGCGGTGCCGGCCTCCGACGCCTCGGCCTCCGAGGGCATCGACGCCGCGCTGCTCGGCGAGGTCGTCCGGACCGACGGCAGCAAGCAGCTGACGCTCGGCGGCTGGCCCGTCTACCGCTACGCCAAGGACACCCAGGCGGGTGACGCGAAGGGCGAGGGCGTCGGCGGCACGTGGCACGCCCTGGCGGCCGACGGGAAGAAGGCCATCGATCAGAAGGGCGGTGGCGCGAAGGGCGGCGAGCAGGGCGGGGGAGGTGAATCCGGAGCCGGCCAGGACACCGCTCAGAAACCCGCTGCCGGAACGGGCGACAAGACCGGAAAGGCGGGTGCGGAACTCTCCATCGTGGCCAATGAAAAGCTCGGAAAGATTCTGGTGGATGCCGAGGGGCGCACGCTTTACCGATTCAACAAGGACAGTGCCTGGCCGATGAAGTTCGGCTGCCTCGGAGCCTGCCTGGACACCTGGAAGCCCGCCGCCCCCGTCGACAAGGCGAAGGCGTCCGGAATTCCGTCCGCACTGGTCGGGTCCGTGAAGCGGCCGGACGGATCGATGCAGCTGACCATCGACTGCTGGCCCGTCTACCTGTTCACCGGTGACACCGAGCCCGGCCAGACCAACGGGCACAACAAGCAGGGTCTCTGGTTCGCGGTGAACGAGGCCGGCAAGAAGGTCCCCGCGGCCGGATAGTCCGAGGCCCCCGACCCGAGCCGACCCGGACCGACCGACCGATCGAAGACCGAAACGGTGCGAGAGCCGTGTCCCCCGCTCCCGCCCCGTCCCCCCACCGCGTATTCGCCCCGGACCCCTGTGAGGGAGAAGTGCCGATTTCACCCCGCGTCACCGCCCGCCACGTGCTGCCATGTGTCGCCGTGATGTTCGCGTCACTGCTGTGCGGTGGATGCGCCGGGCAGCACACCACCGCGGCAGCCCGGACCGAGGTGGTGGGCAACCCCACCCCCACCTCCACCGCCCGCCCCGCCTCGCTCCAGGACATCGCCGCCGCCCTCGGCTGTACGGCCGAGATCATGGTCGACGCGGAGGAACTGCGCGAAGGGGCGTGCGGGGCGGGGGAGAGCGCGTACCGGATGCTCACCTTCGCCGCCGACAAGGGGCAGCGCGCCTGGCTGGACGAGTCGCAGAACTACGGGGGCACCTACCTCGTGGGAGACCGCTGGGTCGTCGTCGCCGCCTCGCCCGACGCCCTGGCACCGCTGCGGAAGCGGATCGGTGGAACCGTCGAATCCGGCACCTCCCACGGTGGCGCCTCCCACGGCGACGCCTCCGGATCCGGGACCCCCGCCCCCGACGCTCCCGACTCGGACGCTCCCGACGCCGGCACCCCCCATGAGATGCATCATGACGCCGGCGCTTCGGACGCTCCGTCGGAGGGCCCCTCGTAGCGCGGTCGCGTCACCCCTCACCCCTCACCGCCACCACCCGCGCCCGGCGCGGGTGGTGGCGGTGCGCGTGTTCCCCGAGCGACCGTTGGGGTGACAGTGCGCCTGCGGCCAGGCCGCCGGGGCCCCTGCGCGGCGCGGGTGGCGTACGGTCCCCGGACGTGACCGAAGCCACCGACGCGAGCGAGACCGGCGCCTTTGGCCCCCCGCGCGTCCTCGGCGACGAGACCGGAGCCCCCGCCACCCGGCGCGCCGAGGGCTGAGCCGGAGCCGCGTACGGCGGCCGAGGCTGCGGCTGCCGGTCGTGTGGAGTCGAGGGACGATGGGAGACACCCCGGGGTGCGTGCTGATGGTCTTGAACAGAGCGGGCCGACCCACCGCTCACGCCGTCGGGGGCGGGAAGGAGGGCCCGGCATGAGCGAGGCGGATGCCTTCCGGGCCGGACCGGACCCCCAGCCCGCCGGTCCGTCCACCGGGCCGGGCCTCCTCGACCTCCTCGGCGTCGCCGCCGTGGTGCTCGACGACGAGGGCCGGATCGCGCTGTGGAGCCCCCAGGCCCAGGAACTGTTCGGCTACACCCCCCAGGAGGTGCTCGGCCGGTACGCGGCGCGGCTCCTGGTCGACGAGCAGCACCTGGACCTGGTCGTCGCCCTCTTCGACGAGGTGATGAACGGCTCCGGAGCCTGGGACGGGGCGTTCCCCGTACGGCACCGGGACGGCGGCGTCCTGTACACCGAGTTCCGCAACATGCGGCTGGAGGACCGGGAGGGCCGGCGCTACGCCCTCGGGATCGCCTCCGACCAGGCCACCGTACGGCGCGTCGAGCGCGACCTGGCGCTGTCGACGCGACTGGTCGCCCAGTCGCCGATCGGCCTCGCCGTCATGGACACCGACCTGCGCTACGTCCTCGTCAACCCGGCCCTCGAACGCCTCAACGGCCTGCCGGTCGCCCAGCACCTCGGCAAACGCGTCCACGAGGCCCTCCCACAGCTGGACGCCATGCCGATCGAGTCGGCCATGCGCGAGGTCCTGCACAGCGGCACACCGCAGCTGAACCGGTTCACCACCGGCCGCACCCCCGCCGACCCCGGCCACGACCACGCCTGGTCGGTCTCCGTCTACCGGCTCGACGATCCGGCCGGGCGGCCGCTGGGGGTCGCCGCCTCCGTCGTGGACGTCACCGCGCAGCACAAGTCGGCGACAGCCGTCGCCCTCGCGCGGCAGCGGCTCGCGCTGATCGCCGACGCCTCCGTACGCATCGGCACCACCCTCGACCTCGGCGTCACCGCGCGCGAGCTGGGCGAGATCGCCGTACCGGCCCTCGCGGACCTGGCCACGGTGGACGTCCTGGACTCCGTCCTCTCGGCCGACCGCCCCCCGGAGGTGCGCAGGGACGAGGCCGTGCAGTTCCGGGCCCTCGCCATCAAGGCGGCCTACCCGTCGCCCGCCACCCTCGCCGCCGACCCCGTCGGCGAGCTCGCGCGCTACGACGCCACCCGGGTGGTCACCCAGTGCGTGCGCACCGGCCGGATGCTCCTCATCGCGCACGTCTCCGACCAGGACCTCGTCCGCATCGCCCGGGACGCCCCGGCCGCCGCCCTCCTCGCCGAGGCCGGCATCCACTCGTACCTCGCCGTCCCGCTGATCGCCCGAGGCGAGGTCATCGGCGTGCTCGGCCTCCAACGCACCCGCAACCCGCTGCCGTTCGACCACGACGACGCCCTGCTCGCGGGGGAGCTCGCGGCCCGCGCGGCCGTCTGCATCGACAACGCGCGCTGGTACCAGAAGCAGCGGTCCGCCGCCCTCACCCTCCAGCGCCACCTGCTGCCCCACCATCCCACCCCCACCCCGGGGCTGGAGATCGCCTACCGCTACCAGCCCGCCGCGGCCGTCGGCGAGGTCGGCGGCGACTGGTTCGACGTCATCCCGCTGCCCGACGACAAGACCGCCCTCGTCGTCGGAGACGTCATGGGCAGCGGCATCAACGCCGCCGCCACCATGGGCCAGCTCCGCACCGCCGCCCGTACCCTGGCCGAGCTCGACCTCGACCCGGCGGCGGTCCTCACCCGCCTCGACCACACCACCACCGGCCTCGGGCACACCATGGCCACCTGCGTCATCGCCGTCCACGACCCGCACCGCGGCCGCTGCCGCATCGCCACCGCCGGTCACCTGCCCCCCGTACGCACCCGGCCCGGCCGACCGCCCGAGCTGCTCGACCTGCCCACCGGGGCACCGCTGGGAGTCGGCGGCGTCCCCTTCGAGGCCGTCGCCTTCGACCTCGCGATCGGCGACGGCCTGGTCCTGTACACCGACGGCCTCGTCGAAACCCGTGATCAGGACATCGACATCCGGCTGCGCACCCTCACCACCCTGCTCAGCCACCCCAACCCGTCCCTCGAAGAGACCTGCGACCGGCTGCTGAGCGAACTCCGCCAGCCGGACGACCGCGACGACGTCGCCCTGCTGATCGCGCGCACCCGACAGCTGCCGGGTTAATTCCGGTGCCGTGACGGGAGCGGATCCCTAGACTCTGCGGTGTGCGCCGCCACCAGACGCGGCGCTTTCATCCGTCGAGCGAGGGGAGCCGGGCCGTGTGTGACCACGCCGCCGTTCGCGTTCCCCCGTCGAGGTACGACGTGATCCTGGTGTCTTCCGCTTCCCGGTGACGGCCGCGCGGCCCTCACCGGGAAGCCCCGGACGAACACCACAAGCTCCTTCCTCCCGCGGCCCGCCGCACCGTGTGACCCCTGCCCGCGCGCACCGCGCCGGGCAGCGGCACCACACGGCCGCGCCCCGCCGCCACGTCCGGACATCGCGCTGCCCTTCTCCAGATCATCCAGAAAGGCCCCGGGCCATGCGCACCACCACGCCCACCACGTTCCGTGACGCCGCCACCGACGTCCGCAACCTCGGCATCCTCGCCCACGTGGACGCCGGCAAGACCACCCTCACCGAACGCGTCCTCTACGCCACCGGCGCCATCCACAAACGCGGCGAGGTCCACGAGGGAACGACCGTCACCGACTTCGACACCCAGGAACGCGACCGCGGCATCACCATCTTCGCCGCCGCCGTCAGCTGTGCTTGGGACGGCCACCGGATCAACCTGATCGACACCCCGGGACACGTGGACTTCTCCGACGAGGTGGAGCGCTCGCTCCGCGTCCTCGACGGAGCGGTCGCCGTGTTCGACGCCGTCGCGGGCGTCGAACCGCAGAGCGAGTCGGTGTGGCGGCAGGCGGACCGGCACGGCGTGCCGCGCATCGCGTTCGTCAACAAGATGGACCGGGTCGGCGCCGACCTCGACGCGGCCGTCGCCTCCCTGCGGGAGCGGCTCCACGTCGTCCCCCTGGTCGTCCAGCTGCCCATCGGGCGGGAGGACGGCTTCACCGGGGTCGTGGACCTCGTCCGGATGCGCGCACTGGTCTGGGGCGCAGGCCAGGACACCTGCCGGGTGTCCGCCGTACCCGACGAGCTGCGCGAGGAGGCACGGCTGCGGCGCAGGCTGCTCGACGAGCAGGTGGCGGAGCTCCACCCCGCCGCCCTGGACGAGTACTGCGCCACCTCCGAGCTCTCCGCGGACACGCTGGCCGGCGCGCTGCGCGAGCTGACCCGCGGCGGCGAGGGCGTGGTCGTGCTGTGCGGAACGGCGTACCGCAACCGGGGCGTCGAACCGCTCCTCGACGCCATCGTGGCCTACCTGCCCGCGCCCGCCGACATGCCGCCGGTACGGGGCACCCTCGGCGCGGCCGGGCAGGAACGCCGCCCCGACCCGGCGGCGCCGTTCGCCGCGCTCGCCTTCAAGGTGAACGCGACGGCCACGGGAAGGCTCACCTGCCTGCGCGTGTACTCGGGAACGATGAGCAAGGGGGACACCGTGCTGGACGCGGGCACCGGCCGGACCGAGCGGATCGGCCGGATCCTACGGGTCCAGGCCGACCGGCACGCCGAGGTCGAGCGGGCGGTGGCCGGCGACATCGTCGCGGTCGTCGGCCTCAAGACCACCCGCGCCGGGTCCACGCTGTGCGCACCGGACGCGCCCCTGGTCCTCGAACCGCCCACGGCGGCCGCACCGGTGGTCTCCGTGGCGGTCGAGGCGCGCACCGCCGCAGACACCGGCAGGCTGGCCACGGCGCTGGCCCGGCTGGTCGAGGAGGACCCGTCGCTGGTGCTGAGGACGGACCCCGAGACCGGCCAGACCGTGCTGTCCGGCATGGGCGAACTGCACCTGGAGGTCGCGGTGGAGAAGATCCGCCGCAGCCACGGCCTCGGGATCGAGGTCGGCCGCCCGCGCGTCGCCTACCGGGAGACGGTGGCGAGCGGGGTGTCGGGCCTGGTGTACCGGCACGTCAAACAGGACGGCGGCGCGGGCCAGTTCGCCCATGTGGTCATCGACGTCGAGCCCCTCGACGGCGAGGGGTTCGAGTTCCGCTCGACCGTCGTAGGCGGCCGGGTTCCGCAGGAGTTCGTCCGCGCGGTGGAGGCGGGCTGCCGGGACGCGCTCGTCGAGGGTCCCCTCGGCGGACACCCGGTGACCGGGCTGCGGGTCACCCTGACCGACGGGGCGACCCACTCCAAGGACTCCTCGGAGATGGCGTTCCGCGCGGCGGGCCGCTTCGGGCTGCGCGAAGCCCTGCGGGCCGGGGTGATGGAGCTGCTGGAACCGGTCGTCGAGGTCGTGGTGACCGTCCCCGACGACGCCGTCGGCGGGGTCCTCGGTGACCTGGCGGCGCGGCGCGGCCGGGTCTCCGGCTCGGCCGCGCGCACCGGGACCACCGTGATCACGGCGGCCGTCCCGCTGGCCGAACTGTTCGGTTACGCGTCCCGGCTCCGCAGCCGCACCCAGGGCCGCGGCACCTTCACCGCCCGCCCCACGGGCTACGCCCCGGTCCCGGCCGCGCTCACCCGGGAAACCCTGTCGGCCTGATCCCGAACCCCGCCCCGACCGCACCCGGCGGCCGGGGCGGGGCCGTCCGCGTCGTCACCGGACACCAGGGCGGTCAGCCGGCGGCCTGCCAGACCGTGGTGACGTTGCAGAACTCGCGGATGCCGTGCCCCGACAGCTCCCGGCCGTACCCCGAGCGCTTGACACCGCCGAACGGCAGCGCGGGGTGCGAGGCGGTCATGCCGTTGAAGAAGATCCCGCCGGCCTCCAGATCGCGGACGAACCGCTCCACCTCCGCGTCATCGCGCGTCCACACGTTCGAACTGAGGCCGAAGGGCGTGTGGTTGGCCCGCTCCACCGCCTCGTCCAGGCTCGCCACCCGGTAGAGCGTCGCCACCGGCCCGAAGGTCTCCTCCTGGTCGATGCGCATGTCCGCCGAGATGCCGGCGAGGACGGTCGGCTCGTAGAACCAGCCCCGCTCCTGCCCCGGCGGGCGGCGCCCACCGCACAGTACGCTCGCCCCGCCGCGCACCGCGTCCTCGACCAGCTCCTCCAGATCGGCCCGGCCCTGCTCGGTGGCGAGCGGCCCGACCTCGGTGGACTCCTGTAGCGGGTCACCGACACGCAGCGCCGCCATGGCGGCGGCGAACCGCTCCGCGAACGCGTCGTACACGTCGGTGTGCACGATGAAGCGCTTGGCCGCGATGCAGGACTGCCCGTTGTTCTGGACCCGCGCCGTGACGGCGGTCTTCACGGCCTTGTCGAGGTCGGCGGAGGGCATCACGACGAAGGGATCGCTGCCGCCCAGCTCCAGGACCGTCTTCTTCACCTCGTCACCCGCGACCGAGGCCACGGCGCGCCCCGCCGGTTCGCTGCCCGTCAGCGTCGCCGCCACGACCCGGGGGTCGCGCAGCACCGACTCCACCGCGCCCGAGCCGATCAGCAGGGTCTGGAAACAACCGCGCGGATAGCCCGCCCGCTCGAAGAGCTCGCCCAGGTAGACGGCGGTCTGCGGGACGTTGGAGGCGTGCTTGAGCAGGCCGACGTTGCCCGCCATCAGGGCGGGCGCGGCGAAGCGCATCACCTGCCAGAGCGGGAAGTTCCACGGCATCACGGCGAGGACCACCCCGAGCGGCCGGTAGAGAGTCCGGACGGCCGAGGCGCCGCTGTCGCGGACATCGGCGTCGGCGGGGCGCTCGTCGCCGAGCAGGGCCTCCGCGTGATCGGCGTACCAGCGCATCGCCTTCACGCACTTGGCGGCCTCGGCGCGGGCCGCCGCCAGCGGTTTGCCCATCTCGACGGTCATCGTCCGCGCGATGTCCTCGTTGTCCGCCTCCAGCAGGTCCGCGGCCCGTCCCAGCAGCGCGGTCCGCTCGGCGAAGCCCGTCGTGCGGTACGAGCCGAAGGCCCGCGCGGCCTCGGCGAGACACCGTTCGATGTCGTCGGCGCCC
The DNA here is from genome assembly GCF_014650555.1 of Streptomyces goshikiensis. GTDB lineage: Bacteria > Actinomycetota > Actinomycetes > Streptomycetales > Streptomycetaceae > Streptomyces > Streptomyces goshikiensis. The sequence continues at coordinate 956,833 of NZ_BMVE01000002.1, forward strand.
AGGGCGTCGAAGGTGCGTACCGTCTCACCCGTCGCCGGGTTCACCGTGGCGATGGCCATCCTCGCGTCCTCCTCTTGGTGGCTCGGCAGCCTCCTCGACCCTGCCCCCTGGGGCGGCGCCGCGCAACGCGGCGGGCGCCGAGTGCGGCGGGTCCGTACGGCGGCCGAACGCGCGATCGGGGGGCCGCGCGCCTGCACCGTCGCCCGGCCCCCCGATTCGCCGCGCCGTCGGCACCCTCAGCACCGCCGGCGCACCGGGGCCCCTCAGTCCCGGCCGTACATGTGGAACCCGCGCCCGGTCTTGCGGCCGAGGAGTCCGGCCTGGACCATCCGCTGGAGCAGCGGGGGCGGGGCGTACAGCGGCTCCTTGAACTCCTCGTACAAGGACTCGGCGATCGCCGCCACGGTGTCCAGGCCGATCAGGTCGGCGAGCTTCAGCGGCCCCATCGGGTGGGCGCAGCCCAGCACCATCCCGGCGTCGATGTCGGCGGCCGTCGCGTACCCGGACTCGGCCATCCGGACCGCCGCCAGCAGGTAGGGGACCAGCAGGGCGTTGACCACGAAACCGGACCGGTCCTGGGAGCGGATCGCGGTCTTGCCGAGGGCGTCGACGACGAAGGCCTCCGCCCGCCCGGCGGTGTCCGCCGTGGTGTGGAGCGAGGAGACGATCTCCACCAGCGGCAGCACCGGCACCGGGTTGAAGAAGTGCAGGCCCACGACGCGGTCGGCGCGGCGGGTGGCCATGCCCAGCCGCATGACCGGGATGGCTGAGGTGTTGGAGGCCAGGATCGCCTCCGGATCCTCCACGATCTTGTCGAGGGCCGTGAAGACCTCGGTCTTCACGTCGGCGTTCTCGACGACGGCCTCGATGACCAGCTGCCGGTCCGCGAGATCGTCGAGGTCACCGGTGAACAGCAGCCGGGCCAGGGCGTCCTCGGCGGAGAGCCGGTCGAGCTTTCCGCGCTGTACGGCCCGCTCCAGCGAGACCGCGACCCGTTCCCGGGCGGCGCGGGCGGCGGTGGCGTCGGCCTCGCAGACGACCGTGTCCAGGCCGGCCCGGGCGCAGACCTCCGCGATGCCGGCCCCCATCTGGCCGCCGCCGACGACGCCGACGCGGTGGACGTGGTGGGCGGCGGAACCGAGCGGGCTCGGGTCAGGGCTCATGCGCGGGCCTCCGTACGGCGGACGAGGTGGCGGGTGTAGGCCGCCGGGGTGAAGAAGGCGGGCAGTTCGCGGCCGAGCGCGGTGTCCTCCAGTACGGCGCGGGCCTCGGCGACCAGCGCGTCGGGCCGTTCCCGGGCCAGGGCCGCGCACTCGCCGTCGAGCAGCCCGAGCACCTCCTCACGGGTGACGGTGCGGTGCCGCAGCCACTGCCACAGCTGGACCCGGGCGATCTCGGCGGTGGCCGCGTCCTCCATCAGCCCGTCCAGGGCCACGGCTCCGCTGCCGCGCAGCCAGGCGTCGAAGTAGCGCAGCGCCACGGCGACGTTCGCGCGGACCCCCTCCGGGGTGGGTGGCCCGCTGATCCGGCGTACGGACAGCAGGTCGGCGGCGTGCACTTCCACGTCCTCGCGGGTGCGCTCGATCTGGTGGGGCCGCTCGCCCAGCACCCCGTCGAAGACGGCGCGGCAGACGGGGACCAGCCCGGGGTGCGCCACCCAGGAGCCGTCGAAGCCGTCCTCGGCCTCGCGCTCCTTGTCGAGCCGGACCTTGGCGAGCGCGGCCTCGTTCGCCGCCGCGTCCCCGCCCGGGACGTGGGCGGACATGCCGCCGATGGCGTGGGCGCCCCGGCGGTGGCAGGTGCGCACGAGGAGTTCGGTGTACGCCCGCATGAACGGGGCGGTCATGGTGACCTTGGCCCGGTCGGGGAGCAGGAAGTCGGTGCGGTGGGCGAAGTTCTTGATCAGGCTGAACAGGTAGTCCCAGCGGCCCGCGTTCAGTCCCGAGGAGTGTTCGCGCAGTTCGTAGAGGATCTCCTCCATCTCGAACGCGGCGGTGACCGTCTCGATGAGAACCGTGGCGCGGACCGTGCCCCGCGGGATGCCGAGGAGCTCCTGGGCGAGCAGGAACACGTCGTTCCACAGCCGTGCCTCGTACCGGTTCTCCAGCTTGGGGAGGTAGAAGTACGGACCGTGGCCCGCGTCGATCTGCCGCTGCGCGCAATGGAAGAAGTAGAGGCCGAAGTCGACCAGGGAGGCCGGGACGGGCCGGCCGTCGATCTCCAGGTGCTCCTCGGTGAGGTGCCAGCCGCGGGGGCGGACCACGATCGTGGCGGGGGAGTCCCCGAGGCGGTACTCCTTGCCTTCGGGGGTGGTGAAGTCGATGCGCCGTTCGATGGCGTCGAGCAGGTTCAGCTGGCCCCCGATGAGGTTGTCCCAGGTGGGGGACGTGGCGTCCTCGAAGTCGGCCATCCACACCTGGGCGCCGGAGTTGAGGGCGTTGACCGTCATCCGGCGGTCGGGCGGCCCGGTGATCTCGACGCGGCGGTCGATGAGGCCGGGCGCCGGCGGGGCGACGCGCCAGTCGGGGTCGGCGCGGACGGCCGAGGTGGCGCGGGAGAAGTCCAGGGGCGTGCCGGAGGCGAGGTTGCCCGACCGCCGCAGGCGCTCCCGCAGGAGCTCCGGGCGCCGGGGCGCGAAGGCCTCGTGGAGGCGGGCGACGAAGTCCAGCGCCGCGGGGGTGAGGATCTCCTCGTGACGCTCCCCCCGCGTCCCGAGGACCTGGACGCGGTGGGCGGTTGCGTGGGCGGGCATACGGATCTCCTCAAGACGGGGAGGGGAGAGGGGGGAGCGGGACGCGGGGCCTAGTGGAACTGCTCTTCCTCGGTGGAGCCGGCGAGCGCGGTGGTCGAGGAGGCGGGGTTCACGGCGGTGGAGACCAGGTCGAAGTAGCCGGTGCCGACCTCGCGCTGGTGCTTGACGGCGGTGAAGCCGTGCTCCTGCGCGGCGAACTCGCGCTCCTGGAGGTCCACGTACGCGGTCATGCCGTGCTCGGCGTAGCCGCGCGCCAGGTCGAACATGCCGTGGTTGAGGGAGTGGAACCCGGCGAGGGTGATGAACTGGAAGCGGTAGCCCATGGCGCCCAGCTCGCGCTGGAACTTGGCGATCTGGTCGTCGTCCAGGGCCGCCTTCCAGTTGAAGGACGGGGAGCAGTTGTACGCCAGCATCTGGTCCGGGTACTGGGCGTGGACGGCCTCGGCGAACTCGCGGGCCTGGGCCAGGTCCGGGGTGCCGGTCTCCACCCAGATCAGGTCGGCGTACGGGGCGTAGGCGAGGCCGCGGGCGATCACGGGCGCCATGCCGTTCCGCACCCGGTGGAAGCCTTCCGCCGTGCGCTCGCCGGTGACGAACCGGGCGTCGCGCTCGTCGACGTCGCTGGTGATGAGGTTCGCCGCGAGGGCGTCCGTGCGGGCGATGATCACGGTCGGGGTGTCGGCGATGTCCGCCGCGAGCCGGGCCGCGTTCAGGGTGCGGATGTGCTGCGAGGTCGGGACGAGGACCTTGCCGCCGAGGTGGCCGCACTTCTTCTCGGAGGCGAGCTGGTCCTCGTAGTGGATGCCCGCCGCGCCCGCCGCGATCATGGCCTTGGTGAGCTCGAAGGCGTTGAGCGGGCCGCCGAACCCGGCCTCCGCGTCGGCGACGATCGGGGCCAGCCAGTCCGTGGTGTCCGTGCCGCCCTCGGCGGTGGCGATCTGGTCGGCGCGCAGCAGCGCGTTGTTGATGCGGCGCACCACCTGGGGCACCGAGTTGACCGGGTAGAGGCTCTGGTCCGGGTAGGTGTGCCCGGCCTGGTTGGCGTCGGCGGCCACCTGCCAGCCGGAGAGGTAGATCGCCTGGAGCCCGGCCCTGACCTGCTGGACCGCCTGGCCGCCGGTCAGCGCGCCGAGCGCGTGGACGTAGTCCCGCTCGTGGAGCTGGCGCCACAGCCGCTCGGCGCCGCGCCGGGCGAGGGTGTGCTCCTCGCGGACGCTGCCGGAGAGGCGGACCACGTCCTCGGCGGTGTACGTCCGCTCGATCCCGGCCCAGCGGGAATCAGTGGCCCAGCGCCCGGCGAGTTCCGCTGCCGCCGCCGTCGTGTCCGTCGTGTCCGTCGCGTTCGTCGTGCTGGTGGAAGCCATGACCGTCACCGTCTCCATGAGTCGCTTGAGTCGCTTGAGCCGCTTGAGCTGCGTCTGTCCGTCACATGTGCGAAGGAGTGGCACTGTGTGCCGCATCCAAGGTCGCGGCCCGCTGTTCTCCTGGGGAACGAGCTGAGCAATGTTGCTGCCACCGGGTGTCCAGCGGGCCGCAGGACGACTCTCCCAATGACACCCAGTGCCATCAACCGTGGACGGATGCCAAGTTCTGCGAATCTTTCCGGGGCCGTTTGCCAAGTCTGCGAAGGTCCGGTGAGGGGCTTTCTCGCCTAGGCTGACGACCGACACGAGGGGGACGCCGTGAGCAAGACCTACGCGGGAGCGCGGCTGCGCAGGCTGCGCGAGGAGCGCCGCCTGAGCCAGGCCGATTTGGCCCGGATGCTGGCGATCTCGCCCAGCTACCTCAACCAGATGGAGCACGACTCCCGCCCGCTGACCGTGCCCGTGCTGCTGCGGCTGACCGAGGCCTTCGGCGTGGACCCGGGCTTCTTCTCGGAGCGGGACACCAGCCGGCTCGTGGCCGACCTGCGCGAGGCGCTGGCCGGGGAGGTCGCGGCGGCCCGGGTGTCCGCCTCCGACCTCGCGGAACTCGCCTCCCGGATGCCGGCGGTCGCCCAGGTGCTGCTGGACCTCGGGCGGCGCGGCCAGCTGCTCGCCGAGGGGCTGGCGGGCGCCGCCGACGGCCGCGACGCCGGAGCGGGGCCGGGGCCGGGGGCCGCGACGGGGGCCCCGGGCGCCCCGCGCTCACCGCACGAGGAGATCCGGGAGTTCTTCTACCGCCGCCAGAACTACCTGCACGACACCGACCTCGCCGCCGAGGAGCTGGCCCGCGCCATCGGGATCCGCCGCGGCGACGTCGTACGCGCCCTCGCGGCGCGGCTCGCCGAACGCCACGGGGTCCGGCTGGCCGCCGACTCCGAGCGGCTCCACCACTACGACGAATCCGCCCGCGTGCTCCACCTCTCGGCCCGGCTGCGGCCCGGCCAGCAGGCGTTCCGGATGGCGACCCAGCTCGCGCTGCTGGAGTACGCCGAGGAGCTGGACCGGCTCGCCTGCGAGGACTTCCCGGCCGGCTCCACCGCCCACGCCCTGGCCCGGATCGGCATCGCCAACTACTTCGCCGCCGCGCTGATCCTCCCGTACCGCGCCTTCCACACGGCCGCCGAGGAATTCCGCTACGACATCGAGCGGCTCACCGACCACTTCGGCATCGGCTACGAGACGGTCTGCCACCGCCTGAGCACCCTTCAACGCCCCAGGCTGCGCGGGGTCCCGTTCTCCTTCGTCCGCGTCGACCGCGCCGGGAACATGTCCAAGCGACAGTCCGCGACCGGATTCCACTTCTCCCGCGCGGGCGGCACCTGCCCGCTGTGGAACGTCTACGAGGCCTTCGCCGCGCCCGGCCGGATCCACGTCCAGGTCGCCGCCATGCCGGACGGGCAGCGCTACCTGTGGACGGCCCGCGCCCTGACCCGGCACCGGGGCGGCTGGGGCGAGCCCGGCAAGACGTTCGCGATCGGGCTGGGCTGCGAGATCCGGCACGCCTCGCGGCTCGTCTACTCCGACGGCCTCGACCTCGGCAACACCGCGGCCGCCACCCCCATCGGCATGGGCTGCCGCATCTGCGAACGCCTCGACTGCCCGCAGCGCGCCGTCCCGCCGCTCGGGCGGCCGCTCGCCGTCGACGAGAACACCAGCACCTTCGTCCCGTACCAGGTCGCCGACCGGGCGCGCTGAGCCCGGGGGAGGGACCGGGCCGGGCCGGGGCGGCGGTCAGCCCAGGCGGAAGGCCTCCGTCGGGGTCACCGGGGCGCCCGCCGCCACCCCGTGCAGGACCTGCGCCAGCACCTCCGCGCCGCGCACCACCCGGGGCCCCGGCCGGTTGAAGTACGCGGGCCCGTCCAGCACCCACACCGCGCCGGCCCGTACCGCGGGCAGCTCCTCCCAGCCGGGCAGCGAGGTCAGCAGCTCCCGCTCGCGCAGGGTGCGCTCCGGGGCGAACCCGCAGGGCATCAGGAGGAGTACGTCGGGGCGGGCGGCCCGGACCGCCTCCCAGTCCATCGGCCGGGTGTGCTCGCCCGGGGCGGCGAGCAGCGCCTCGCCGCCCGCGTACGCGATCTGCTCGGGCACCCAGTGCCCGGCAGGCCAGAGCGGGTCGAGCCACTCGATCGCCACGACCCTGGGCCGCGGCCGCCGGCCCGCCGTCCGCTCGCGCACGGCCTCCAGACGGTCGGCGAGGGCCGCCCGGCGCTCCCGCGCGTGCTCCCGTACGCCCAGCAGCTCGCCCACCGTGACCAGGCAGTCCAGTACGTCCTCCAGGGTGCGCGGCTCCAGGCTCAGCACCCGGGGCCCGCCGTCCAGGACGCGCACCGCCCGGCTCGCCCCCGCGTAGGAGACGGCGCAGACGTCGCACAGGTCCTGGGTGAGGACCACCTCGGGCCGCAGCGCGCCCAGCGCCTCGGTGTCGAGGGCGTAGAGCGAGGACCCGCTGTGCGCGGCGCCCCCGACCGCGGCGGAGATCTCCCGGCTGCTCAGGTCGTCCGGGGAGAACCCGGCGGAGGTCACCACCGGTACCCCCGCCACCGCCCGCGGCGGCCAGTCGCACTCGTGCGTCCGGCCCACCAGATCGGCGGCCAGGCCGAGCTCGGCGACGATGTCGGTGGCCGCGGGGAGCAGCGAGACGATGCGCATTCCCCGACTGTAGGCCTTGGCCCGGGGACCCTTCGCACCCGTTCGCGCCGCGGGTGGGGGTGGACTTACTAGGACGTCCAACTATATGTTCGTGACAAGCCCGCGGTGCAGGGAAGCCGGTGTGAATCCGGCGCGGTCCCGCCACTGTGACCGGGAAGTGCGTTCTCCAGCAGTACAGGCCACTGACGGAATCCATCCGTCGGGAAGGCCGGAGAGCGTGCGTTGATCCGGGAGTCAGGATACCGGCCGTGGGGTGTTCCGTGTTGTCCACGAGGATGGAGCAGACACGCATGGCACCGGTACGTGACCACGGCCCAGGTGATCCGGCGGAGTATCCGAAGTACGCGGCCCTGTCCGCGCGTTCGTGACTCGACGAAGGCATCCGCGCCTTCACTGTCCCGCGGTCTGCCCCGCGGCGCGCACCCCGATCGGTGCGCCGCCGCCGTCTGCCGCGCCTTCCTCGGATCTCACCTGACGAGAGCAGGCTTCGATGGTCCGCGAGCTCACCCATTTCATCGGCGGAAAGCACACCACCGGCGCGTCCGGTCTCTTCGCCGACGTGTACGACCCCAACACCGGTGCGGTCCAGGCCAGGGTCCCCCTTGCCGGGCGCGCCGACACCGAGGCCGCGATCGCCAATGCCGAGGAGGCGCAGGCCGATTGGGGTCAGTGGAATCCGCAGCGGCGCGCCCGCGTCATGCTGCGCTTCCTCCAGCTCGTCGAGGGCGAACGCGACGCGCTGGCCCGGCTGCTGTCCGCCGAGCACGGCAAGACCGTCGCCGACGCGCACGGCGACCTGCAACGCGGCCTGGAGGTGGTCGAGTTCGCCGCCGGGATCCCGCACCTCCTCAAGGGCGAGTTCACCGACAACGCCGGCACCGGCATCGACGTCCATTCCCTGCGCGCGCCGCTGGGCGTGGTCGCCGGGATCACCCCGTTCAACTTCCCCGCGATGATCCCGCTGTGGCAGGCCGCCCCGGCCCTGGCCTGCGGAAACGCCTTCATTCTCAAGCCCTCCGAGCGCGATCCCTCCGTACCGCTGAGGCTCGCCGAGCTGTTCCTGGAGGCCGGTCTGCCGCCCGGCGTGCTCAACGTGGTCAACGGCGGCAAGGAAGCCGTGGACACCCTGCTGGAGGACCCCCGCGTCCAGGCCCTCGGCTTCGTCGGATCCACGCCGATCGCCGCGCACATCTACGCCACCGCCGCCGCGCACGGCAAGCGCGCCCAGTGCTTCGGCGGCGCCAAGAACCACATGATCGTGATGCCCGACGCCGACCTCGACCAGGCCGTGGAGGCGCTCATCGGCGCCGGTTACGGCTCGGCCGGCGAGCGCTGCATGGCCATCGCCGTCGCCGTCCCGGTCGGCGAGGAGACCGCCGACCGGCTGGTCGGCAAGCTGAAGGAACGGATCGCCGCCCTGCGCATCGGCACCTCCGACGACCCGGAGGCCGACTTCGGCCCCCTGGTCAGCCGGGACGCCCTCGACCGCGTCCGGCGCTACGTGGACATCGGTGTCAACGAGGGCGCCGAACTCGTCGTGGACGGACGCGGGTTCACCCTGCCCGGCCACGAGAACGGCTACTTCGCCGGAGCCACCCTCTTCGACCGGGTCGCCCCCTCCATGCGGATCTACCGCGAGGAGATCTTCGGCCCGGTGCTCTCGGTGGTCCGGGCCGCCGACTACGAGGAAGCCCTGCGCCTGCCCACCGAGCACCCGTACGGCAACGGCGTCGCGATCTTCACCCGCGACGGCGACACGGCACGCGACTTCACCCGCCGGGTCGGCGCCGGCATGGTCGGCGTCAACGTCCCCATCCCGGTCCCCGTCGCCTACCACACCTTCGGCGGCTGGAAGCGGTCCGGCTTCGGCGACCTCAACCAGCACGGGCCGGACTCCATCCGCTTCTACACCCGCACCAAGACCGTCACCTCGCGCTGGCCCTCCGGGGCCAAGGAGAGCGCGAGCTTCACCATCCCGACGATGGGATGAGCGCCGTGACCACCCTCACCGAGGACCAGCTCGCCCTCGCCGAGGTCACCCTCGACTTCGCCCAGGACCACCTCGCACCGCACGCCGTCGCCTGGGACAGGGACAAGCACTTCCCCGTCGACGTGATCAGGCGGGCCGCCGCCCTCGGCCTCGGCGGGGTCTACGTCCGCGAGGAGCAGGGCGGCAGCGGACTCACCCGGGCCGACGGCGTCCTCGTCTTCGAGACCCTCGCCACCGGCTGCCCCTCCATCGCCGGATACCTGTCCATCCACAACATGGTCGCCTGGATGATCGACCGGTACGGGGACGCGGCCCAGCGCCGCCGCTGGCTGCCCGGCCTCTGCACGGCCGACACACTGGGCAGCTACTGCCTCACCGAGCCGGGAGCCGGCTCCGACGCGGGCGCCCTGCGCACACGCGCCGAACGGGACGGCGACCACTACGTCCTGACCGGCGTCAAGCAGTTCATCTCCGGCGCCGGAGCCGCGGGCGTGTACATCGTCATGGCCCGGACCGGAGAGGCGGGGCCCCGGGGGATCTCGGCGTTCGTCGTCGAGCGGGACGACCCCGGGGTCTCCTTCGGCGCCAACGAGCAGAAGATGGGCTGGAACGCCCAGCCCACCCGGCAGGTCGTCCTCGACGGGGTGCGCCTGCCCGTCGACCGGCGGCTCGGCGCGGAGGGCGAGGGCTTCCGCATCGCCATGAACGGCCTCAACGGCGGCCGCCTCGGCATCGCCGCCTGCTCGCTGGGCGGTGCGCAGAGCGCGCTGGACCGCAGCCTGTCCCACCTCGCCGACCGGGCGGCGTTCGGCGCCCGGCTCCTCGACGCCCAGGCGCTCCAGTTCCGGCTCGCGGACATGGCCACCGAGCTGGCCGCCGCCCGCGCCCTGCTCCGTACGGCCGCCGAGGCCCTCGACGCGGGCGATCCGAAGGCCGCGGAGCTGTGCGCGATGGCCAAGCGGTTCGCCACCGACACGGGCTTCACCGTGGCCAACGAGGCACTGCAACTCCACGGCGGCTACGGCTACCTCAGCGAATACGGCATCGAGAAGATCGTCCGCGATCTCCGTGTGCACCAGATCCTGGAAGGGACCAACGAGATCATGCGCGTCATCGTCGCCCGCGGACTCACGGAGGCCCTGCGATGAGCGGGGAGGAAGAGGTCCTCGTCTGCGTCGAGGGCCGGGCCGGCCGGCTGGTGCTCAACCGCCCGAAGGCCCTCAACGCCCTCAGCCACGCCATGGTGCTCCGGATCGAGGAGGCCCTGACGGCGTGGCGCGAGGACCCCGCCGTGGAGACGGTGGTGATCTCCGGAGCGGGGGAGCGCGGGCTCTGCGCCGGCGGTGACATCCGGGCGATCTACGAGGACGCCAGAACGGGCGGCAGCGCCTCGGCGGACTTCTGGCGCGACGAGTACCGGCTCAACGCGCTGATCGCCCGCTACCCCAAGCCGTACGTGGCCCTCATGGACGGCATCGTGATGGGCGGCGGGGTCGGTGTCTCGGCCCACGGCGCCGTGCGGATCGTCACCGAACGCTCCCGCGTGGCCATGCCGGAGACCGGCATCGGCTTCGTCCCTGACGTGGGCGGGACCTACCTCCTCGCGCTCGCGCCCGGCGAACTCGGCACCCACCTGGCCCTGACGGGCGCCCCCGTCGGCGCCGCCGACGCGCTGCTCTGCGGCCTCGCCGACCACTTCGTACCGTCCGAACGGCTCGGAGCGCTGGCCGCGGACCTGGCCCGGGTGCCCGTACACGACGCCCTCACCCCGTACGTCGGCCCGGCCCCGGACGGTGAACTCGCCTCCCACCGCGAGTGGATCGACCACTGCTACGCGGCCGACACGGTGGAGGAGGTACTGGCCCGGCTCCTCGCCAGTGGCGTCCCGGCGGCGAAGGAGGCTGCGACCACCCTGGCCGCCAAGTCGCCCACGGCCCTGAAGGTCACGCTGGCCGCGCTGCGCGGCGCCCGCCGGCTCGGACCGCTGGAGCGCGTACTGGAGCAGGAGTACCGCGTCTCCTGCGCGGCCCTGTCCTCGCCCGACCTGGTCGAGGGCATCCGCGCCCAGGTCATCGACAAGGACCGCGCCCCCCGCTGGTCACCCGCCCGGCTCGCCGAGGTGACGGAGGCCGACACGGCCCGCTACTTCGCCCCGCTCGGCGACCGCAACGAACTGGCCCTCGCCTCGACCGATTCCCTCCAGGAGGTGCCCTGGTGACCACCGTCATCGCATTCGTCGGCCTCGGCCACATGGGCGGCCCGATGGCCGCCAACCTCGTCGCGGCCGGTCACCGCGTGCTCGGCTTCGACCTCGTCCCCGACGCCCTGGCCACCGCGTCCGCGGCCGGGGTGGAGATCGCGGACTCCGCGCGGGCGGCCGCGGCCGAGGCGGACGTGGTGATCACCATGCTGCCCGCGGGCCGGCACGTCCTCGCCCTCTACCGGGACGAGGGGCTGCTCGCGGCCGCGAAGCCGGGCACCCTGTTCGTCGACTGCTCCACCATCGACGTCGCCGACGCCCGCGCCGCACATGAACTGGCCCTCGCCGCCGGGCAGCGGGCGCTCGACGCACCGGTCTCGGGCGGCGTGATGGGCGCCGAGGCGGCCACGCTCACCTTCATGGCCGGCGGCGGCGAGGCCGAATTCGCCCGGGCCGAGCCGCTCCTGGCCGCCATGGGCAAGAAGGCGGTGCACTGCGGGGGAGCCGGGGCCGGACAGGCCGCGAAGATCTGCAACAACATGATCCTCGGCATCTCGATGATCGCCGTCAGCGAGGCCTTCGTCCTCGGCGAAAGCCTCGGCCTGTCCCACCAGGCGCTCTACGACGTCGCCTCCACCGCCTCCGGCCAGTGCTGGGCGCTCACCACCAACTGCCCCGTCCCCGGCCCGGTCCCGGCCAGCCCCGCGAACCGCGACTACCGGCCCGGATTCGCCGCCCCGCTGATGGCCAAGGACCTCGGACTCGCCGCCAACGCCCTGCGCGCGGGCGGCATCGACACCGGACTCGGCCTGCGCGCGGCCGAGATGTACGCCGCGTTCGCCGAAGCGAGCGGCGCCGCACAAGACTTCTCCGGCATCGTCCACGTCCTGCGCGACGCGGCGGCCGAAGCACCGAAGGGAACCACCCCGTGACCGTGACCGAGACCACCGACCACGAGACGATCCTCGTCGAGCGCAAGGGCCGCACCGCCCTGCTCACCCTGAACCGGCCCAAGGCGCTCAACGCGCTCAACCTCCAGGTGATGAACGAGGTCGTGGCCGCCACCGAGGCCCTCGACCGCGACCCGGACATCGGCTGCATCGTCCTCACCGGCTCCGCGAAGGCCTTCGCGGCCGGCGCCGACATCAAGGAGATGCGCCCGCAGAGCTACATGGACATGTACCTCAGCGACTGGTTCACCGCCTGGGACCGCCTCGGCAACCTGCGCACCCCCACCGTGGCGGCCGTCTCCGGCTACGCCCTCGGCGGCGGCTGCGAACTGGCCATGCTCTGCGACATCCTGCTCGCCTCCGACACCGCCGTCTTCGGCCAGCCGGAGATCAAGCTCGGTGTGATCCCGGGCATCGGCGGCTCCCAGCGCCTGACCCGGGCCGTCGGCAAGGCCAAGGCCATGGAACTGTGCCTGACCGGCCGCACCATGGACGCCGTCGAGGCCGAACGCGCCGGGCTGGTCTCCCGCATCGTCCCGGCCGGCGAACTGCTCGCCGAGGCCCTCGCCGTCGCCGAGACCGTCGCGGGGATGTCCGCGCCGGTCGCGATGATGGCCAAGGAGGCGGTGAACCGCGCCTTCGAGACCACCCTCGCCGAGGGCGTCCGCTTCGAACGCCGCCTGTTCCACGCAGTGTTCGCCACCGCCGACCAGAAGGAGGGCATGTCCGCCTTCACGGACAAACGCCCCCCGCACTTCACCCACCACTGACCCGCCCCGCCGCCTGTGCGCTCTCGGGCTAGTGCGGGCGCGCCGGTGGGAAACAGGGGGGTCCGGGACGGTCATAGCTTCTGGGGGTGCCGCCGCCGGGGAACGCGGCGGCGCCCTTCGACCGTTCCGAGAGGACGCACCATGTTCGACATCAACCAGGTTCACGTCGGCCCGAGCGGGGACCTGCTCACGCCCGACAACTCCGTGATGGTCTTCATCGACCACCAGCCGCAGATGTTCTTCGGCGTCGGCAGCGGCGACCGTACCGCCGTCATGAACGCCACCGTCGGGCTCGCCAAGGCGGCGCGGGCGTTCGACGTGCCCGCCGTGCTCACCACCGTCGCCGCCGAGTCCTTCTCCGGGCCGATCCTGCCGCAGCTCGCCGAGGTGTTCCCCGGTCACGAGGTCATCGACCGCACCTCCATGAACGCCTGGGAGGACGAGGCGCTCGTCGCGGCCGTCAAGGCCACCGGCCGCCGCAAGATCATCCTGTCCGGCCTGTGGACCGAGGTCTGCCTCGTCCTGCCCGCGCTGTCCGCGCTGGAGCAGGGCTACGAGGTCTACGTCGTCTCCGACGCGTCCGGCGGCGTCAGCCCCGCCGCCCACGAGCACGCCGTCCAGCGCATGCTCGCCGCCGGCGCCGTCCCCGTGACCTGGATCCAGGTGCTGCTGGAGCTCCAGCGCGACTGGGCCCGCGAGGAGACGTACGGGGCCGTCATGGAGGTCGTCAAGGAGCACGCCGGCGCCTACGGCCTGGGCGTCGTCTACGCGCAGGCCGTCATCGGCGCACACGCGGCGGGCTGAGCCGCGTTGGACACCGGCCTGCTGATCCTGCGGCTCGCGGCCGGCCTGCTCATCGCGGGCCACGGAGTGCAGAAGGTCAGCTCCCACCTCGGCGGCAAGGGGCTCACGGGCGGCACCGAGGAGTTCCGCGCCGACGGCTTCCGCGGCGGAGCCCTCACCGCCCTCGCCGCCGGGACGGGCCAGATCGGATCGGGCCTGCTGCTGGCCCTCGGGTTCCTGACCCCGCTCGCCGCCACGGGCGCCATCGGGGTCATGACCGTCGCCCTCACCGTCAAACGGCGCAACGGCCTGTGGGTGCAGAACGACGGCTACGAGTACCCCCTGTTCCTCATCGTCACGGCCACCGCCCTCGCCGCGACGGGCCCCGGCGCGTGGTCGCTCGACGCCGCGACCGGGCTGACCCCGTACGCGCCCTGGTGGCCCGCGTTCGCGGTGGCCGCCGGCGCCGGCAGCGGGCTGCTGACCCGGCTCGTACTGCACCGCGCCACCCCCGCCCCCGCGCCCGGGCACTGAGCGCCCCCGGCACACCGACCGGTCCGGCCGTCCGCGTACACCCCCTTGCCCGGACGGCCGGGCCCTCCACCACCTCCCGACCAGGAGCACCATGCGACCCGCACCCACCACCGCGCCCGGACAACCCGGGGGCGGCCAGCCGCTGCTGCACCAGAAGGGCGCCGAGACCCAGCCCTTCGGAACCGTGAAGCAGCTCCCGATCGGCCTCGGCCACGACACCCGCATGTACGCCGGACAGCGGCTGAACCGGGTGCTCGCCGACACGCAGATCCTGTACTCCCTCTACAAGAAGCACCACTGGCTGATGCGCGGCGCCACCTTCTACGCGCTGCACCTGATGCTGGACGAGCACGCCGAGCGGCAGCTCGCCATCGTCGACGCGCTCGCCGAGCGGATCCAGAGCCTCGGCGCGGTCGCCGTCGGCGACCCCCGCCACGTCGCCGAGCTCACCTCGATCCCCCGCCCGCCGGACGGCGTCGAGCCCGTCCCCGTCATGCTGTCCCGGCTCCTCGACGCCCACGAGCGGATCCTCGTCGACGCCCGGGACGCCGCCGCCCGGATCGCGGCCGAGGGCGACGAGGGCAGCAACGACCTGCTGATCTCCGAGGTCGTCCGCACCGGCGAGGCCCAGGTGTGGTTCCTGGCCGAACACCTCGTCGACACCCCGCTGGTCCGCGCCTGATGGACGACACGTACGACGTCGTCGTGATCGGCGCCGGCCCCGGCGGCGAGGTCCTCGCCGACCGGATCGTCCGGGCCGGCCTGACCGCCGCCGTCGTCGAGGCCGAAGCCGTCGGCGGCGAATGTTCCTACTGGGCGTGCGTGCCCAGCAAGGCCCTGCTGCGGCCGGGCGCCGCCCTGGAGTCGGCGCGCTCGGTCGCCGGCGCCCGGGAGGCGGTCACCGGAGCCCTCGACCCCGCCGCCGTCCTGGCCCGGCGCGACCGGTTCACCGCCCGGGGCGACGACAGCGGCCAGGCCGACTGGCTGCGCGGCGCGGGCATCACCCTCGTACGGGGCCGCGGACGGCTCGCGGGCGAGCGCCGGGTCGCGGTCACCACGGCCGCGGGAGGGCTCCGTACGCTCTCGGCCCGGCGCGCGGTCGTCCTCAGCCCCGGCACGGAGGCCGCCCGGCCGTCCGTCCCGGGGCTGGACGGGATCGGCGCGTGGACCAGCCGGGAGGCCACCGCGGCCGAGGCCGTGCCCGCCCGGCTCGTCGTCATCGGCGGCGGAGTGGTGGCCTGCGAGATGGCCACCGCCTGGGCCTCGCTCGGCTCGGCGGTCACCCTGCTCGTCCGCGACCAGGCCCTGCTGAACGGCTGGGAGCCCTGCGCCGCCGAGGAGGTCGCCCGGGGCCTGACCGGCCTCGGGGTCACGATCCGGTTCGGGGTATCGGCGACCAGGGCCGCCCGCGATGCCCGGACCCGCGCCGTGACCGTGGAGACGGACGACGGCGCCGCCCTCGTCTGCGACGAGGTGCTCCTCGCCGTCGGCCGGCGGCCGCGCACCGCGGACCTGGGACTCGACAGCGTCGGCCTGCCCGCAGGCTCCTGGCTCCCGGTCGACGACACCTGCCGCGTCACCTCCCTGGACGGGGACTGGCTGTACGCGGTCGGCGACGTGAACGGCCGCGCGCCGCTGACCCACATGGCCAAGTACCAGGCCCGGGCCTGCGCCGCCGCCATCGCCGAACGCGCGGCCGGCCGCCGCCCCGACACCGGGCGGTGGCAGCCCTGGAACGCCCACGCCGACGGGGTCGCCGCCGCGCAGGCCGTCTTCACCCGCCCCGAGATCGCCCGCGTCGGGCTCACCGAACGCGCCGCGCGGGACGCCGGGATGGCGGTGCGCGCCGTCGAGTACCGCATCGACGACGTCGCCGGAGCCGCGCTCCACGCCGACGGCTACCGGGGCCACGCCAAGCTCGTGATCGACGAGAGCCGCCGGGTGGTCGTCGGCTGCACCTTCACCGGACCGGCCGCCACCGAGCTGATCCACACCGCCACCGTCGCCGTCGTGGGGGAGGTGCCGATCGAACGCCTGTGGCACGCCGTCCCGGCGTTCCCCACGGTCAGCGAAGTGTGGCTGCGGCTGTTCGAGGCCTACGGCCTCTGAGACGCCGTCACCCCCCCCGTCACCCCATGTCCCATGTCCTGCCACACCAACGAAGGAGCACCACCATGCCGTTCATCAAGGTCGCCGAAGGCAACAGCGCGCCCGTCGCGCTGTACTACGAGGACCACGGCACCGGAGCGCCCGTCGTACTGATCCACGGCTGGCCGCTGAGCGGGGCCTCCTGGGAGAAGCAGACCGCCGCACTGCTCGACGCCGGCCACCGCGTCATCACGTACGACCGGCGCGGCTTCGGCCGCTCCGACCAGCCCGCCGACGGCTACGACTACGACACCTTCGCCTCCGACCTGAACGAGGTCCTCACCGCGCTCGACCTGCGGGACGCCGTCCTGGTCGGCTTCTCCATGGGCACCGGCGAGGTGACCCGCTACCTCGGCACGTACGGCTCGGAGCGCATCGCCAAGGCCGTCATGATCGGGGTCGTCCCGCCGTTCCTCCTCGCCACCGACGACAACCCCGGCGGCGTCGACGCCGGAGTGTTCCGGGGCATCGAAGAGGGCATCAAGGCCGACCGGTTCGCGTTCATGACCGCCTTCTTCGCCGACTTCTACAACGCGGACGTGCTCGGCGGCGAGCGCATCAGCGAGCAGGCCCTCCAGGGCAGCTGGAACGTGGCCGTCGGCGCCTCCGCCAAGGGCACCCTCGACTGCGTACAGGCCTGGCTGACGGACTTCCGCGAGGACCTGCCCCGCATCGACGTCCCCACCCTGATCATCCACGGCGACGCCGACCGCACCCTGCCCATCGACGCCACGGCGATCCCGCTGGCCAAGGCCATCGCGGGCGCCCGGCTGGAGGTCATCGAAGGTGGCCCGCACGGCCTGACCTGGACCCACGCCGCCGAGGTCAACGCCGCGCTCCTCGCGTTCCTGCGCTGACGCCCCGCCAAGGGCCACGACGGCGCGCGCCTCACACACCGTGACCTTTCAAGCGCCCAGAGTGGTCGACGGTGTGATCCTGGACGCGGTCCGCGCCACCCGCGGGCCCGCCGGCCACCCCCGTCCGTCCCCGAAACTCCCACGCACCCCAAGGAGATCCCCGCCATGCCTAACCAGCCGGTCCTCGAAACCGCCGCCCAGGCCTTCGCCGACGCCACCGCCCAGCCGCCGTTCCTCTACGAGATCCCGCCCGCCGAAGGCCGCAAGGCCGTGGACGGGGTCCAGAGCGGCGAGGGCGTCACCCTGCCCGAGATCGACGAGGAATGGATCACCGTCGAAGGCGGCCCCACCGGCGACGTCCGCACCCGGATCGTCCGCCCCCGCGGCGCCACCGGCCCGCTCCCCGTCATCGTCTACATCCACGGCGCGGGCTGGGTCTTCGGCAACGCCCACACCCACGACCGCCTCGTCCGAGAACTCGCCGTCGGCGCCGGCGCGGCCGTGGTCTTCCCCGACTACGCCCTCTCGCCCGAGGCCCGCTACCCCGTCGCCATCGAGCAGAACTACAGCGTCGCCCAGTGGGTCGCCCGCGAGGGACGCCACAAGGACCTCGACGGCACCCGGATCGCCGTCGCGGGCGACTCGGTCGGCGGGAACATGAGCGCCGCCCTCACCCTCATGGCCAAGCAGCGCGGCGACGTGAACATCGTCCACCAGGTCCTCTTCTACCCGGTCACCGACGCCGCCTTCGACACCGAGTCCTACCGGCAGTTCGCCACCGGCTACTTCCTGCGCCGCGACGCCATGCGGTGGTTCTGGGACCAGTACACGACGGACGAGGCCGAGCGCGCCCAGATCACCGCCTCCCCGCTGCGCGCCTCCCTCGACCAGCTCACCGGGCTGCCGCCCGCCCTCGTCATCACCGCCGAGGCCGACGTGCTGCGCGACGAGGGCGAGGCGTACGCCGCCAAGCTGCGCGCCGCCGGAGTCCCGGTCACCGCGCTGCGCGTACAGGGCGCGATCCACGACTTCGTCATGCTGAACCCGCTGCGCGAGACGCACGCCGCGGAACTCGCCATCGGCCTCGCCGCCGACACCCTGCGCAAGGCCCTCGCATGACGGGCATACCCGGCGCCGCCGGCCCGGCGAGCATGCCCGTGGCCGGCATCCTCCCGGCCCCGGACGGCCGCCGGCCGGCGGCCGACCTCCTCGTCCGCAACGCGAAGGTGTTCACCGGCGACCCCGGCCGCCCCGAGGCCCGCGCCGTCGCCGTCCGCGACGGCCGGGTCGTGGCCCTCGGCGACGACCACGACCTCGCCGCCTTCGTGGGCCCGGCGACCAAGGTCGTGGACGCGCTGGGCCGCCGGGTGGTGCCCGGGCTGAACGACTCGCACCTGCACGTCATCCGGGGCGGCCTGAACTACGTACTGGAACTGCGCTGGGACGGCGTCCGCAGCCTGCGCCGGGCCCTGGCCATGCTGCGCGAGCAGGCCGGCCGCACCCCCAAGGGGCAGTGGATCCGGGTCGTCGGCGGCTGGACCGCCGAGCAGTTCGCGGAACGCCGGATGCCGACCGTGGCCGAACTGAACGCGGCCGCGCCCGACACCCCGGTGTTCGTCCTGCACCTCTACCAGTCGGCGCTGATGAACCGGGCCGCCGTCCTGGCCGCCGGATTCACCCGCGAGACCCCCGACCCGCGCGGCGGACAGATCGTACGGGGCCGGGACGGCGAACCGACCGGGGTCCTGCTGGCCGCGCCCGGCGCCCTCGTCCTCTACTCCACCCTGGCCAAGGCACCGACCCTGGACCCCGCCGACCAGCGGACCTCGACCCGGCACTTCCTGCGCGAGCTCAACCGCTTCGGGCTCACCTCGGCGGTGGACGCCGCCGGCGGGTTCCAGAACTTCCCCGACAACTACGCCACCGTCATCGACCTGGCCCGGTCGGGGGAGCTGTCGCTGCGCATCGCCTACCACCTGTTCCCGCAGACCGCCGGGCAGGAACTCGCCGACCTGAGGCGCTGGACCGAGACGGTGCGGCCCGGGGACGGCGACGAGTGGCTGCGCCTCAACGGGGCCGGCGAGAACCTGACCTGGGCCGCCGCCGACTTCGAGAACTTCTCCGAGCCCAGGCCCGAACTCGCCGGGGGCTACGAGGCCGAGTTCGAACAGGCCGTACGGCTGCTGCTGGAGAACGGCTGGGGCTTCCGGCTCCACGCCACCTACGACGAGACGATCCGCCGCGATCTGGCCGTCTTCGAGAAGCTCGCCGCCGAGGGCCTCTTCCCCGGCGGCAACCGCTGGCTCTTCGACCACGCCGAGACCGTCTCGGGCGCCAGCCTGGACCGGATCGCGGCCCTGGGCGGTGCCGTCTCCGTCCAGAACCGGATGTCCTTCCAGGGAGCCGCGTTCCTCGACCGGTACGGGGCCGGGGCCACCTCCCACACCCCGCCGGTCCGCGCCATGCTGGAGCGGGGCCTGACCGTCGCCGCCGGGACCGACGCCACGCGCGTGTCCTCGTACAACCCGTGGGTCTCGCTGCACTGGCTGGTCACCGGCCGCACCGTCGGGGGTACGCCGCTCTACCCGGCCGAGAACCTGATCGACCGGGAGACGGCCCTCGGCCTGTACACCCGCGGCGGCGCCCGGCTGACCGGCGAGGAGGACGTCAAGGGGACGCTGCGGGAGGGCTGTTACGGCGACCTCGCGATCCTTTCGCAGGACTACTTCACCGTGCCCGAGGCGGCCATCGCGGACATCGAGGCCGTGCTGACCGTCGTCGGCGGCCGGATCGTCTACGCGAGCGCCGAGTACGAGGGCCTCGACGAGGCCGTCCCGCCCGTCAGCCCGGCGTGGAGCCCCGTGGCCCACTTCGGCGGGTACCAGGCGGCGGGCGCCCGCCAGGCGGACCTGATGTCCGAGGCGGTCGCCGAATCCGAGCGGCACCGGCTGTGGCGCGTCGCGCGCGGCGCCGCGCCGGCCGAGACGGCGCCGCCCTTCGTCGACCCGTGCTTCACGCACTGAACAGGGGAACCCAGCAGATGAGTACGGAACCCGGCGAGACCCCCGGGCGGCGCTTCGAACCGGACCTGCGGTCGATGACCCGGATCAACCTGCGGCCCATCGCCTCGCCGATGCCGCTGGGCTTCTTCACGGTCGCGATCGCCTCGGTGATGACGGGCTGCATGCAGCTCGGGGTCTTCGAGGCCGCCGACCGGCGCGCCGTCGCCCTCTGCGTCCTGCCCGCGTTCGCCCTGCAACTCCTGGTGAGCGTGCTGGCCTTCGGGGCCCGGGACGTGATCGCGGCGACCCTGATGGGCACCTTCGCCGGGAGCTGGCTGGCGTACGCCTTGGTGATGGGCAGCGGCGCGGCCGGCGGGCCGCGCGTGCTCGGCGTGTTCAACCTGGCGTTCCTGTGCTTCGGGGCGCTGATGGCCGCCGTGACCCGGCCCAAGCGGGCGCTGTGGCTCGTCCTGGTGGTCTCCCTGCCCCGCTGGGCGGCCACGGGGCTGGCCGGGCTGACCGGCGCGGAGTGGCTCGTCCGGGCCTCCGGGGCCCTCGGGCTGGCGGTCGCGCTGGTCGCCACGTACGCCGCGTACGCCCTGATGCTGGAGGACATGCGCAGCGAGGAGGTGCTCCCCATCGGCCGCAGCGGTCCCGCCCACACGGCGGTCGAGGGCGACCTGGCGGTGCAGCTGCGCAACCTGGAGCGCCAGGCGGGAGTGCGCCGCACACTGTGAGGCACCCCGCGCCGCCGCCCGGGTCGGATCCGGCCCGGGCGGCGGCCGACAGTGGTCCGAAGCGGTAACCGGTGTCCCCAATTCCGCACCTATCGCACGTCATGTACGCGCCAATCGTGCCTCCGTGGCCCCGAGGGCCCGTCCGGTACCGCCCGCCCCGCCCGACACCCTGTGTGGACTGCCGGTATACTTTACGTGATCACTCATCACGGGTTCATCGCGAGAGCTTCACAGGGCGCACACTTCCGGCCGTTCCGCGCTTCCGGCCTCCCGGCGGGGGCAGACGGCGCGCGCGTGCGCTGCCTAGCCTCCCGGGCTATGAGATCACCTCTGAAGAGCCGCCTCGGCCTCGCCACCGTCCTCGCCTTCGTCCTGGCCCTGTTCGGCCTCGCGCCCGCCGCGAGCGCCGACCCCGCGCCTGCCGCCCTGACGTTCTCCAGCAGCAGTGCCACCACCACCCCCGGCGGCACCGTGAACCTCTCCATGACGATCACCAACAACAAGACCTACGACATCTGGTTCGTCTACCAGACCATCAGCCCCACCTGGCTCACCACGCAGCGCCCGGACCTGAAGTACAGCTTCACCGGCTGCAGCCTCGCCACCCCCACCGGTGCCGCCTCCTGTTCCGGTGTCGGCCCGTCCGACCTCGGCGGCAACTACGGCGCCACCATCCCGCCCGGCCAGAGCCGCACCGTCACCCTGACCCTCCAGGTCGCCGCCGACTCCGGCTGCAACGGCAACATCGGCTTCTACTCGTACTACTACGCCGAGTTCAGCGACAGCTCCAGCACCAGCGGCGGCCCGGCCTTCACGCCCGAGACGCGCGTACTCTGCGCCTGACGCACTGTCCAGTCGTCCCGCCCCGGATGGCCTGAATTCGCCGGAAGGCGCCCACCCGGCTTGGCCTGGACCACTGGAACCCGGCCCGGCGGACCGTCCCGGTCCGCCGGGGTGCCGGTGGTGTGTGAACCCTCAACGAGCCCTCCCGAGCGCCCCGTTGTCCACCTGCGTTTTTCCGTCGGTTTTCGCAACACCACCACGAAAGCTACACAGAGGCACCACTATGTGACGCGACGGATGCGTCGACGACTGGTTTCTGAGGGGGACACCGGCGTCACGCAAGGGGGAGCGTCCGCTTCGCGTGCGCTGCGCTCACCCCTGCCCGGGGAGGGGACTTTCACCGCATGAAGCGAAGCACTCGCACCGCCGTGTTAACGGTGGGCGCGCTCATCGCCGCCCTCGGCCTGCCGACCGCCGCGGCACACGCCGACACCACCACGCCCCGCGTCGATCTGCGGGTGCTGGTCGTGACCGACGGCGGTCCGGCCGTCCAGGCCATCACGGCGGAGCTGGACTCGACGGGAACGCCGTACACGCAGGTCGACCTCACCCGGTCGGACCGGCCCACGATCAACCCGGCGTTCCTGGCCGACACCGTGGACGGCCGGCCGCGAGCCAAGTACCAGGCCGTCGTCCTGCCCAACGACAACCCGTTCACGGCGGGCTCCGCCGAGATGACGGCCCTGACGGCCTACGAGCAGACCTACGCGATCCCGCAGGTCGACGCGTACACCTACGCGCGCCCCCAGGTCGGCCTCCAGTACTTCGTCGCCGGCGGCTACGCGGGCAGCGTCGACGGAGCGCAGGCCGCGATCACCACCGCCGGCCGCTCCGGGCCCTTCGGCTACCTCGAAGGAGCCGTGCCCTTCGAGGACAACTCGCCCTCAGTGGGCGAGAGTTACGCCTACCTGGCGCAGCCCGCTCCCGGCGCGGACTTCACCCCGTACGTCGACGCGCCCATCCCGGGTTCGTCGCGGCGCGGGTCGCTCGTCGGCGAGTACCGCCACGACGGACGGCGCGAACTCGTCGTGACCTTCGTGTACAACCGCTACCAGCAGCAGTACCGGCTGCTCGCCCGCGGCATAGTCGAGTGGATGACCGGCGGCGTGCACCTGGGCTCCACCCGCAACAACTTCTCCGTCCACGTGGACGACGTGTTCGCGGCCGACGACCGCTGGGACACCCAGCTCAACTGCACCCCCGGTGACGTCGACTGCGCGAACGGCGCGGGCACGCCCAACCCGATCCGCATGACGGCTGCGGACGCCGAGTACGCCAAGACCTGGCAGGCCGCCCACGGGATCACCCTCGACATGGTCTACAACGGCGCCGGCAGCCTCGACCAGCGCGAGGACCACAACGGCGTCGACGAACTCGCCGACAAGCTCCAGGCCGACCGGAGCGCGTTCCGCTGGGTCAACCACACCTATACGCACGCCTTCCTCGGCTGCGAGCAGGACATCAGCGCGGTGCCCTGGAAGTGCGCCACCAACCCGGGCGGCAGCACCAAGTGGGTCAGCCGGACCGCCATCGACGACGAGATCGTCCTCAACCGCGTCTGGGGCCAGAGCCTCGGGCTGCCCCTGGAGAACGACGAACTGGTCACCGGCGAGCACTCCGGCATGGCCGTCCTGCCGCAGCAGACCCAGGACAACCCCAACCTCGCCCTGTCCCTGACCGGCAACGGCGTCAAGTGGCTCGCCTCCGACAACTCCCGGGACCCCGAGCAGCGCCAGGTCGGCTCGGCCGCCACCGTCGCCCGCTACCCGATGAACGTCTACTACAACGTCGGGAAGGCCGCCGAGGCGGCCGACGAGTACAACTGGATCTACACCTCCCGGGCCCAGGGCGGCAGCGGGATCTGCGAGGACCACGCGGACACCACCACCTGTCTGCCCGCGCCCCTCGCCACCGCCACCGGATACGCCGACCACATCGTGCCGCTGGAGATCCGCACCGCCCTCGGGCACGTGCTCGCGGGCGACCCGAAGCCGCACTTCATCCACCAGTCCAACCTGGCCGAGGAACGCCTCGCGTACCCGGTGCTGAACGGCGTCATCGAGGGCTACGACGCCCTGTTCGCCGCCAACACGCCCCTGGTGAACCAGCGGATGAAGGACATCGGCACCGAACTCCAGCGCCGCGCGGCCTGGAAGTCCGCCCTCCAGGCCGGCCAGGTCAGCGCCTACCGCATCGGCGACAGCGTCACCGTCACGGCTCCGAGCGGCGTCGCGGTCACCGCGACCCTGCCCACCGGCAGCCTGATCGGCTCCGCCGCCTACGGCAGCCCGTACGCGGGCAAGGTCTCCGGCTGGACCGGCTCGACCGGCACCCCGCTGACCTTCACCCTGCCGTCGTCGGCCCCCGCGGCCCCGACCGCCGCGGTGCCCGCCGCCCGGCCGGCTCCGGCCACCGCCCCCGCCCCGGGCACCCGCGTCCCCGCCGCCGTGCGCGAGCGCGGCTCCTCGGACGCCGCCCGGAGCTGACCGGCGTACGCGCGTCCCGGCCGCCTCGGCGCGGCCGGGACCGGACCGGCCCACCCCACACACACCGCCGTGGAGCACACCCATGCACGTTCACCACGGCGCGCGACGCCCCGGCGCGGCGCGCGTCACCCTGCTCACCGAAGGCACCTATCCCCACAGTCACGGCGGTGTCAGCGTCTGGTGCGACCAACTCGTCCAGGGCATGCCCGACTTCGACTTCGACGTCATCGCGGTCACCGGAACCGGCCGTGAACCCGTGGTCTGGGACCTGCCCGGCCACGTCGTGGGCGTCCGGCCCGTCCCGATGTGGGGCGACCCGCCGGAGGGCCACGCCCCCCGCGGCCGCGCCCACCGCCGGCTGTCCGCCGTCTACGAACAGTTCCTGACCGCGCTGCTCGACCCCTGCGCCGAGGACCGGTTCGGGCCCTCGCTCTACGCGATGGCGCGCGCCGCCGCCGACGGGGCCCTCAGCCCCTTCCTCCGCGGCGACCACGCCGTCGCCATCCTGGCGGCGGTCTGGAACCGGCCCGGCATCGCCGCCCGCGAGGCCAGGCCGACCCTGCGCGACGCGCTGACCGCGACCTCACTGCTGGAACACGCCCTGCGCCCGCTGGCCGCCCCGCCGCCGCAGCAGGGGGTGGCGCACGCCGTCAGCGGCGGCGTCGCTGTCCTCCCCGGGCTGGCCGGGCTGGACCGGTACGAGGTACCCCTGCTCCTGACCGAACACGGCGTCTACCTGCGCGAGCGCTACCTCGGGTACCGCACCGCCCCGTACCGCTGGCCGGTGAAGGCCGTCGTCCTCGGGTTCTTCCGGCTGCTGGCCGAGGAGAGCTACCGCCGGGCCGCGCTGATCACCCCCGGCAACCGCTACAACCGGCTGTGGGAGGAACAGGGCGGCGCCGACCCGCAGGCCATCCGTACCGTCTACAACGGCGTCGATCCCGCGGCCTTCCCGCCGGCCGGGCCGGAGCCGCAGGCACCCACGCTCAGCTGGGCCGGGCGGGTCGACCCCATCAAGGACCTGGAGACCCTGATCCGAGCCTTCGCCCTCGTCAGGGAGCGCGTGCCCGAGGCCCGGCTGCGGCTTTTCGGCGGCACCCCGCGCGGCGGCGAGGCCTACCGGGAGCGGTGCGAGGCACTGGCCCGGGACCTCGGACACGCGGACGCCGTGACGTTCGAGGGGCGGGTCGAGGACATCAAGGACGCCTACGCGGCGGGCAACGTCGTGATGCTCTCCAGCATCAGCGAAGGCTTCCCCTTCACCCTCATCGAGGCCATGTCCTGCGGGCGGGCCACCGTGTCCACCGACGTGGGCGGGGTCCGGGAGGCCGTCGGCGACGCGGGTCTCGTGGTCCCGCCGCGCGACCCGGCCGCCATGGCCGAAGCCGCGCTGGAACTGCTGGGCGACGCCGGGCGGCGCGCGGCGATGGGCGAGGCGGCGCGGCTGCGCGTCATCGAGCAGTTCACCCTGCGCCAGACCATCGACACCTTCCGCTCCATCTACCAGGACCTGCCGACGCTCGGCCGGACCCGGCGGGCCGCCGCCGTCCGTTCCGTGGCGCCCGTACCGGCCGGCCCGGCGCCCGTCGCCGCGCACGCCGTGTCCGCCGGGCATGCCGCGCACGCCGGGCATGCCGCCGGAGCCTTCACGCCCGCACCGGCGATCCGGCTGGGCGCGACGGACGGACCGTCACCGCGCGACGCCCAGGCAACCTCCGTCACCGGCACGGGGAGTCTGGCCGGATGAGCGGACCCATGGCACTCGAACCCGGTGGAACGGAACAGGACACGCTGGCGCTGCGGCTGGCCGACACCCGCCGACGCGTCCCGCGCAGGCTGCCCGCCGACGCCACCCTCACCCTGCGGCTGCCCGGCTTCGGCCCGAACGAGGAGGAGGTCAGCCGGCTCGCCGCCGAACTCGCCGACCGCGTCGGCCCCGCCGTCCACCCGTACGAGGTGGCCGCCCTGCTGGAGGCCGACGGCCTCTCCGCCGACATGATCCGGCAGCGGTACGGGCACCCCAACATCTTCTCCCTCGCGGCCGCCCTGTACGAACGGGTGCCCCGGGTCTTCCCCGAGCCCGCCGCGACGCCCGACCCCTGGCGGCCGGACCACGTGCGCTGCCTGCTGCGCGGCGTGCTCTTCGCCCTCCCGGGGCTGGCGTACCTGCTCACCGCACCCCTGTGGCACCCCGGCCGGCACGCAGCCGCGCTGATCGTCGCCGGCGTCATCTCATGGGCCTGGGGACAGGCCCTCGGCCACCGGGCCTACCTGCGGATGGTGGCCGGGCAGCGCGAGGCTGGCCGGACCCTGCTGGTGGGGGCCCCGGCCGGGGCCGCCGCCGCCACCGCCGGCGCTGCGCTGGCCGCCTGGGGCGGGGCCGTGACCTGGGCGGCGGCCGCCCAGTCGCTCTACCTGGCGGCCGCGGGCGTCCTGCTCGTGCTGGGCCGGGAGCGGCTGCTGCTGGCCGCGCTCACCCCGCTGATCGCCGGCGCCGCCGTACTGCCCTGGTGGGAGCCGGGCCCGCTGCTGCGCACCGGGCTTCCGGCGCTGGCGCTCGCCGCCACGCTCGCCGCGGCCGGCCGGGCGCTGCGCGCCGCCCACACCGCCCCCGCCGCGGCCGGGGAGGCGGGGGCCCGGCCACCGCTGCGGAGGTCCCTCCCGTACGGGCTGTTCGGGCTGGCGGCTGCCGTACTGGTGCTGCTGGAGGGCCGGCAGGCTCCGTACGCGGTGATCGCGCTGACCGTGAGCATGGGTCCCGCCGAATGGCTGCTCTACCGCTTCCGCGGGCTGTCGGTCACCGCCCTCGGCGCGGCGGCGACACCCCTCGGCTTCCTGCTGCGATCGGCCGGAGTGCTGGGCCTGTGCCTGTTCTCCTACGTCTTGCTCCTGCTGCCGGTGGCCCTGCTGACCGGCGCCGCACCGGCCGCGCTGCTGCTGCTCGCGGCCACCCTGTGGTCCGCGCTGCTGCTCCAGGCCTTCGGGGTGGGCTGGCCGCCGGCCGTCGTCTGCCTGACGGCCGCCGCGGTGGCGGGCCTCGTCACCTTCCTCGCGCCGATTCGGGGCCCGCTGATCCTGCCGCTGTGCTGCGGCGCCGCCGCGCTGTGCCTCGCCGGATGCGCGCTGTGGGTCCTCGGCCGCCCCGCCCGGCACGCCTGACCTCCCGTCCGAACACCCGTCAACCAACAAGAAGGACACCTCAGTTGACCACCGCACCGCTCGCCGCCGTCACCGGAGCCGAGGGCTTCATCGGCTCCCACCTCACCGAGGCCCTGGTCGCCCGTGGTCATCGGGTCCGCGCCATGGCCCAGTACAACTCCTTCTCCTCGTACGGCTGGCTGGAGACGCTGGCCCCCGACGTCCTCGACCAGGTGGAGATCGTCCTCGGCGACGTCCGCGACCCCGGCTCCGTCCGGGGCCTGCTCGAAGGCGCCGACTCCGCCTACCACCTGGCCGCGCTGATCGCGATCCCGTACTCCTACCGGGCGCCGCACAGCTACGTCGACACCAATGTCACCGGCACCCTCAACGTGCTGGAGGCCGTCCGCGCGCTCGGCACCCCGCGCCTCGTGCACACCTCCACCAGCGAGACCTACGGCACCGCCCAGACCGTGCCGATCACCGAGGACCACCCCATCAACACCCAGTCCCCGTACGCCGCCTCCAAGGCCGGCGGGGACCGGCTCGCCGACAGCTACCACGCCAGCTTCGGCACCCCGGTGGTGACGCTCCGGCCGTTCAACACCTTCGGACCGCGCCAGTCGATGCGCGCCGTGATCCCCACCGTCATCGGCCAGGTGGCGGCCGGGGAACGCGTCATCACCCTCGGCGACCTGCGGCCCACCCGCGACTTCAGCTACGTGAAGGACACCGCCCAGGCCTTCCTCGCGGCGGGCACCGCCCCCGCCGAGCAGGTCGTGGGCCGCACCTTCAACTCCGGCACCGGCGGGGAGATCTCGGTCGGCGACCTGGTCCAGCTGATCGGCAAGGTGATGGACGCCCCGATCGAGGTCCGCGAGGACAGCGAGCGGCTGCGGCCCGCCGCCTCCGAGGTGATGCGGCTGGTCGCCGACGCGAGCCGGCTCACCGCCGCCACCGGCTGGCAGCCCGCGCACACCCTGGAGCAGGGCCTGGCGCACACGGTCGAGTTCTTCCGCGACCCGGCCAACCTGGCCCGCTACAAGACCGGCATCTACAACATCTGACCGCCGGGCGTTCCGCCGACGCACACCCACATCCCCACGCCACGCAACGTCCCCCACGCAACCTAGGAGGAGACCCATGTACGCAGTGATCCTGGCGGGCGGCAAGGGCGTCCGGCTCCGGCCCTACACCACGGCCCTGCCCAAGCCGCTCGTCCCCATCGGCGACCAGCACGCCATTCTGGAGATCGTGCTGCGCCAGCTCTCGGGGGCCGGCTTCACCCGCTGCACCATCGCCATCGGCCACCTGGGCGAGATCATCCGGGCGTACGTCGGCGACGGCTCGCAGTGGGGCATGAACATCGACTACGCCACCGAGGAGAGCCCGCTCGGCACCATGGGCCCGCTCCTGAACCTGCGCGACCGGCTCCCCGAGAACTTCCTCGTGATGAACGGAGACGTCCTCACCGACCTGGACTACGCGGATGTCCTCCGCAGCCACGAGGCGTCGGGAGCCCCCCTGACCATCGCCACCTACCCCCGCAAGGTGCACATCGACTTCGGGGTGCTCACCACCGCCGACAGCCGTGTGGTCGGCTTCACCGAGAAGCCCAGCATGGACTACCACGTCTCCATGGGGGTGTACGGGCTCAGCCGGTCCACCCTCGACGGCTACACACCCGGTCTGCCGCTCGGCTTCGACGAACTCGTCATAGACCTGCTCGGCGCCGAGAACCCGCCGCACTCCTACGCCTTCGACGGCTACTGGCTCGACATCGGTCGTCCCGACGACTACGACCGGGCCAACGCCGAGTTCACCAGCCGCAAGTCCCTGCTTCTCAAGGGAGCCTGAGCACGTCATGCGCATTCTCGTCCTGGGCCGAACCGGCTACCTGGGCGCCCACGTCGCCGACCGCCTGCGCGCCCTCCCGGGCGCGCGGGTGTTCGACGGCGGCCGCTCTCCCGACGCCGACTTCGGCGTCGACCTCGCCGCCGACCCGCCCGACCGGCTCGCGGCGGTCCTGGCCGCCGCGGCACCCGACGCGGTGGTCAACTGCGCGGGCGCCACCGGCGGGGACGCCGTGACCCTCGCCGAGGTCAACGCCCGCGGTCCCGCCCTGCTGTGCGCCGCGCTGCACGAAGCGGCGCCCGCGGCCCGCCTGGTCCACCTGGGCTCGGCCGCCGAGTACGGCCCCGGCGAGCCCGACACCCGGGTCGCCGAATGGGCCGCCACCCGCCCCGTCACCCCGTACGGCGCGACGAAACTGGCCGGCACCGTCGCGGTGACCGCCTCCGGCCTGGACGGCGTGGTCCTGCGGGTGGGCAACCCGGTGGGACCCGGCGCACCGGTCACCGGGCTGCCGGGCCGGATCGCCGCGCTGCTGCTCGGGGCCGGGCCGGACCCGGACGCGGTGCTGCGGCTGGGCGACCTGTCCGCCCACCGCGACTTCGTGGACGTACGCGACGTCGCCCGGGCGGTGGCGCTCACGGTCACGACGCCCGGACCGCTGCCGCCCGTACTGAACATCGGCGCCGGGCGCGCCGTACCGGTCCGCGACCTGGTGCACACCCTGGCCGCCGCGGCGGGGTTCCGGGGGCGGATCGAGGAAGAGGAGGGCGGCTCGGCCCGCTCGGCCCAGGTGTCGTGGCAGTGCTCCGACATCACGGCGGCGGGCGAAGCCCTCGGCTGGCGCCCCGCGCACGGGCTCGGCGACATGCTCGCCGCGCTGTGGGCGGCGACGGCCGCGGAAGGCAGCGGAGCACCGTGAGCCTGCTCGTACCGCTGTACGTCCACCCGGCCGAGGAACCCGGCCTGTGGCACCGGCTGATCACGGACGCCGCCGGCACCTACGGGGTCGTGCTCAACCCCGCCGACGGACCGGGCACCCGCCCCGACCCGGCGTTCACCGCGGCCGCCGCGGCGCTGCGCGCGGCCGGGGCACGGCTGCTCGGCTACGTGGACACCGACTACGGGGCCCGCAACCGGACGCAGATGGTGGACGAGATGCGCCGGCACCAGGAGTGGTACGACGCCGACGGCTGCTTCCTCGACCGGGTGACGGCGACCCCGGAGGGGCTCGGCGAATGCCGTCGGCTGGTCCGGTCGCTGCGCCGGCTCGGGGCGGCCACCGTGGTGCTGAACCCGGGCGTCCACCCGGCCGCCGGGTACGTGCGCCTCGCCGACCTGACGGTCACCTTCGAGGGGCACTGGTCGACGTACGTCTCGGCCTTCACCAGACCGGCGTGGACGGCGCGTCATCCTCCCGAGCGGTTCTGCCACCTCGTCTACGGGGTACCCGAGGCCTTGATCCCGCTCGCCGTCCGCACCGCGCGCGAACGCGGCGCCGCGGTGTCGGGGCCGGTCACGGGCGAACCGCCCAACCCCTGGAACAAATTGACCCCCGCACTCACCGGGATGGAGCGATGAGCCGCACGATACTGGCCCGAGCCGGCCTGCTGACCGCCCTGACGGCCTTCGTCCTGACGGGCTGTTCCACCTCGGACGACGACGAGCCCCCGCCCCCGACCGCCCCCGCGCAACCCTCCCGGTCCGCGACCCCGGCGCCGTCGGACGGACCGTCGCCGGAGCCATCAAAGGGAACACCGGCACCGGGAACACCCTCGCAGTCCCCGGGGACATCAGCCGCACCACCCGACCAGGCGAAGTCCCGCTGGCACCCGGAACCCGGCCTCGCCTGGCAGTGGCAGCTCGACGGCCGCTCCGACCCCTCGGTCGACGTACCCGTCTACGACATCGACGGCTTCGAGAACTCGGCGGCCGACGTGGCCGTACTGCACAAGGCCGGCCGCAAGGTGATCTGCTACATCAACGTGGGCGCCTGGGAGGACTTCCGCCCCGACCAGGCCGACTTCCCGCGCGCGCTCCTCGGCCGGCCCAACGGCTGGCGCGGCGAACGCTGGCTGGACATCCGCCGCATCGACCTGCTGCGCCCGATCATGGAGAAGCGCTTCGACATGTGCCGGTCCAAGGGCTTCGACGCGGTGGAGCCCGACCTGATGGAGGGCTACGGCAACGACACCGGCTTCCCGCTCACCGCCGACCACCAGCTCGCGTTCAACCGCATGATCGCCGCCATCGCCCACGCCCGAGGCCTCTCGGTCGGCCTCAAGAACGACCTGCCGCAGATCCCGCAACTCGTCGGCGACTTCGACTTCGCGGTCAACGAGGAGTGCGCCCAGTTCGACGAGTGCGCGTCCCTCACCCCCTTCGTCAAGGCGGACAAGGCCGTCTTCCACGTCGAGTACGAGGGCTCCACCGCCGCCTTCTGCGCCGACTCCCGCCGCCTCAAACTCTCCTCGATGCTCAAGAACCCCGAACTGGACACCTGGCGCAAGCCCTGCTGACGGAGGCAGGGTTGTCACATGGCGATGCGCATGCGGGGCGAGCGGGTACCGACGAGGCCGAGCGAGACCCGCCAGGGGATCGAGTGGCTGACCAATTTCGCCCCGGGGGACACCGCCGCCGCTCAGCTGTTGCTCAACAGCCTGCACGTCGTCTCGGAGACGACGTTCAGGCAGGAACTGTCGGAGCAGCTGAGGTCGACGTTGACGGCCGAGGTGAACGTGCCGGCGGCTCTGTACAGCGTCCGCTCCTGCCGGCCGACGGACACGATGTTCATCGGCGACGTCTCGCCGCTGGTCTCCAGCGGCGACGGAGGCGGCAGCGAGTTGATCGTTCAGAACATCCTCCGGGCCACGGAGCGGAGTCTGGACACCGCCGTCCTGACGCGCAACGCCACGACGATCGACGTCCTCCGGGCGAGGCGTGTCCGGAGCCTCGTGTTCGTCTCCGACTACGCCGGCTCCGGCGAGGAGTGTCTGGCATACGCGAGGGCCTGGCTGCGGAATGCGACGATCCGCAGTTGGCGCTCTCTGAAGCTCATCCGGCTGCACCTGATGCTCTTCGCGTCGACGACGGCCGGGCTGCGGCGCATCCGCTCCAGTGGGCTCTACGACCAGGTGTCAGTGATCCATCACGGGATGGACTTCGCCTCGATGCAGTGGAGTCGGCAAGAGGTCAAGCAGGTGAGCGAACTGTGCTTGGAGTACGCACGGCGCCCGGAAGAGGGCCTGGGCTGGTCGCGCAGTGAGGGACTCCTGGTGTTCGAGCACACGGTGCCGAACAACCTCCCCGCCATCCTGCGCCAGACGAAGGGACGCAGTAGGCGTCCTGACGGACAGTGGGCGCCGTTCTTCATGAACCGTGTGGTCCCGCCGGGACTCATGCGGGAACTCGTCGGATACCGACCCGCATACGATCCGCTGCTGGGGCTGCGCGCTGTGGGGCAGGTGCGCCTCGCGCGGGCCGGCGAGCACCACACCCATGCGCGCGGCGGGATCCGTCACCTCGTCGAGGTGCTGGCCCACGTCTCCAAGGGCCGTAGGCATCCGGAGCAGTTGGCGAGCGCGGTGGCGGTCTCCGTTCCGGCGGCCAGGGAGATCCTCGCGCAAGCTCGACGGTGGGGCCTGGTGGATGACCAGACCCGGTTGACCGACGCGGGACGGGATGAACTTCGAGCCGCCAAGATCCGTCCGCGACAAGTCGTCAGCCGTTTGCAGGGCAGTCAGGAGCCCTACTACCCTGTTGCCTTGCGAGAGAGTCGGTGACGTCTAGCGCGATCGGCGAGGTCATCGCCGAGTCAACGACCCGCACGCGCGGGTCAGGCTGCGGTCGTGAACCGCATGCTGTGGACAAGCTGTCGAACGCCTGGATCTCGCGAGGCGCCGGTGCTCCTACGTGGGCCTGGCGCGCGACTCGCGAGCGCCTGGCGGCATGCACCGAAGGTAGGCCGTCATCGACTCTCCCGCGCGCTACCGGAGCGAAGGCCGACGGAGAGGCGTCCCGTCCGACGTCATCGAAGAGGCGCTGGCGCAGACGCGGCGGCTACAGGGGCGCGATCTCACGCCCGTGCTGACGCTGGCGCACCTCGCTCATCAGACCGGCGCGCCGTACATCTACCTGCGAGAGATCGTCCAGCGAGTCCGGGACCCTTACGCGGAGTTCTCCCGTCCCAAGCGCGAGCCCGGCAAGGCCCGTGTGATCGCCGCACCGGACGGTGTCCTGATGGACGTGCAGCGCTGGCTGCTGGCAGGCCTGTTCGGCAGGATTCAGCCCCATCGAGCGAGCTATGCCTATCAACAGGGCCGCTCTGCCGTGCAGTGCGCGCAGCGTCATCTCGGCGCCTCCTGGCTGCTGAAGTTCGACCTGCACGACTTCTTCCACTCCATTGACGAGCGCGCGGTCCAGGCACTCGTCCGTGAGTCCGGCTACAACCGGCTGGTCTCCTTCGAGATCGCCCGCGTCTGCACCCGGCTCCCGGGTGGGAACACCGTGCCGTACACCAGAAGTGCGTACCAGGGCATCCCCACGTACAGAACGGGGACCCTGGGGTTCCTTCCCCAGGGAGCCCCTACGAGCGGGGCCATCGCGAACTTGATCGCTCGCACCCTGGACGACTCGCTCGTGGCCATCGCCGACCGGTACGACATGACGTACACCCGCTACGCGGACGACATGACGCTCTCCACTTCGCGGAACCTCGACCGCTCCGTTCTCACCCGCTGTGTCGCCGAGATCTCGGCAACGGTGGCGAGGACACGGTTTCGACTCCACAGGAAGAAGACGCGGATCGTCCCGCCGGGCGCCCGCAAGATCGTCCTGGGCCTCCTCGTGGACGGCGACAGGGTCCGGCTGCCCCGCCATACGCGCAGGAGGCTCGAAGACCACATCCGGGGCACGACGTCCTTCGGTCTCACCGCCCACGTCGCTCATGCCGGATACAGCTCGCTCCAGGGGTTCGTGAACCACATCGACGGCCTGCTGTCCTACGCCCGAGGCGTGGACGCCGCCTGGGCCGACCAACTGAAGGCGAAGTGGGAGGACGCGATGGCCGCCGAGGGCCTGAACGGCCTGGAACGCCACGCGTGGTGAGGGGCGTCCACGCCTGCGTCTGGTCGGTCCCATGCCCGACCCGGAGGACAGCTGACCGCGGGGGTGAATCGTTGTACGCTGCCGGGACGCCCTTGACCTGCGGGAAGCAGGCAGGGAGCAGACAATTCGGGAGTTACTCCATGCTTCGTACCATGTTCAAGTCGAAGATCCACCGGGCGACCGTCACGCAGGCCGATCTGCATTACGTCGGGTCCGTGACCGTCGATGCCGATCTGCTCGACGCGGCCGATCTGCTGCCCGGGGAGTTGGTGCACATCGTGGACATCACCAACGGCGCCCGGCTGGAGACCTACGTCATCGAGGGCGAGCGCGGGTCCGGGGTCATCGGGATCAACGGGGCCGCCGCGCATCTCGTGCACCCCGGGGATCTGGTGATCCTCATCAGCTACGCGCAGGTCGAGGACGCCGAGGCGCGGGTGTTGAAGCCCCGCGTCGTGCACGTCGACGGCGACAACCGGATCATCGAGCTGGGCGCGGACCCGTCCGCGCCGGTTCCGGGTACCGATCAGGAGCGCAGCCCCCACGCGGTGGCCGTCTGAACGGGGTGGCGGCCCTGGTGCTGCTGCACACCTCGCCCGTGCACGTCCCGGTCTTCGAGGCGTTGCGCGACCGGGACCACCCGGGTGCCGTCCTGCGGCACGTGGTGGTTCCGGAACTGCTCGACCTGGCCCGGGCGGAGGGCCCGGAGGCGGTGGTCCCGGCCCTGCGCGGGCTGCTGGCCGAGGTCGGGGACGTGCCCGTGCTGGTCACCTGCTCGACCATCGGGGCCGTCGCGGAGTCCCTGGCTCCAGAGCGGGGCGCCCGGGTGCTGCGGGTGGACCGGCCGATGGCGGCCGAGGCCGTGCGCCTGGGCGAGCGGATCGTCGTCCTCGCGGCCCTGGAGTCCACCCTCGCCCCGACCCGGGAGCTGCTGGCCGAGGAGGGCGCAGGGCGGCGCGTGTCCCCGCGTACGCAGGTGGTCGCCGGGGCCTGGGAGCGCTTCGAGGCGGGGGACACCGCCGGCTACCTCCGCCTCGTCGCCGAGGCGGCGGACGCCGTGAGCGACGCGGACGTCATCGTCCTGGCCCAGGCCTCCATGGCCGATGCCGCGGGCCTGGTCAGGACCCGTGTCCCGGTGCTGTCCAGCCCGGCCGCGGGACTGGCGGCGGCCCTGCGCGGAGCCCCCGCTCAGTCGTTCCGTGATGGTTCGCCCGTGCGGCAACGGGGCGCTCCCTTTGGTGCGGTCTCCGATGGCTGATCCGGAGGGCGTACCCGGCGGGATCCGGGGAAGGTGGGGCTTATGGTGCGAAACGTAGAGCAGACACAGCCGCCCGTACCCGGACCGGGCCCGACCCCGGACCCGACGCCGGGCCCCGGACCGGCTCCCGGCCCCAACCCGTTCCCGGACCCCCAGCCCGTCCCGCGGCCGGTGCCGCCCGAGCCGGCGCCGGTGCCCGAGCCCGACCCGGTGCCCGCGCCGCCCGGGCCCGCTCCGATCCCGCAGCCCGGGCCCCTGAGCTGAGCCCCGCACGGGGCGCCGGCGTGCGCCCCGTGTGCCGGGTGTGCGACACCGGCCCGGCGCGGTCCCCCGTACGGCCGCCGGCCCGTGAGGGAGCGTCAACTCCCTCACGTGTGCGCCCTGTTGTGCCCCTTGTCATGAACTGATCGCAGCGTTAGGTTGTGCGGTTCCTGATGTCTTCACTGGGGGCTCCCATGGGTGTACGGGGCCGGCACCGCCGGTACCAGCCGAGCAGCATCAACCGGGCGTCGCTGGCCGTCACCGCCGGTGGCGCCGGAATCGCGCTCCCTCTGATCGGCGCCGGCGTCGCCCACGGCGCCTCGGTGGACACCTGGAACAAGGTCGCCGCCTGCGAATCGACCCACAACTGGCACATCAACTCCGGCAACGGCTACTACGGCGGGCTCCAGTTCAGCCAGAGCACCTGGCGCGAATTCGGCGGCACCGCGTATGCCGCGCGGGCCGACCTGGCCACCAAGGACCAGCAGATCGCGGTCGCGGAGAAGGTCCTCAAGGGGCAGGGCCCGCAGGCCTGGCCCGCATGCGGCAAGCAGGCCGGACTCAGTCGCGGAGGCCCGGCACCCGCCGCCATCCCGCAGCAGAAGCAGGCGCAACAGCCCGCGGCGCTGCGGACCGAAGCCGAGCAGGCCACGGCCGAGCAACGGCAGAACGCACCGCGCCCCACCGGGACCTCGGTCCTGCCCAATCCGTACGTCGTGGCCCCCGGCGACTCGCTGTCGGCCATCGCCACGGAGCAGCACGTCGAGGGCGGCTGGCAGGCCCTGTACGAGACCAACCGGGCCACCATCGGCGGCAATCCGAACCTGATCCTCCCGGGCCAGCGGCTGACCCTGCGCATCACCGCGGCGCCGCCCGCGCAGAATCCGGAGAAGCCCCCGCGCACCGCCGAGCCGGTCAAGCCAGGGGAACCGGCGGCGACCAAGCCCAAGCCGGAGCAGGCCAAGCCCGCGCCCGCCAAGCCGGACCCCGCCAAGCCCGCCCCGCAGCCCGCCTCAGCGCAGCAGCAGCCGGCGGCCGGTGTCTTCTCCGCCCCCGTCGACGCCGGACTCGGCACCGCCTATCGCGTCGCGGGCTCCTCCTGGTCCAGCGGCTATCACACCGGGGTCGACTTCCCGGTGCCCACCGGCACGACCGTCAAGTCCGTCGGCTCCGGCCAGATCGTCTCGGCCGGCTGGGCCGGGGCGTACGGCTACCAGGTCGTGATCCGGCACTCCGACGGCCGCTACTCCCAGTACGCGCACCTCTCCGCGCTCAGCGTCAAGGCCGGCCAGCAGGTCTCCGGAGGCCAGCGGATCGGCCGCTCCGGTTCCACCGGCAACACCACCGGACCGCACCTGCACTTCGAGATGCGCACCGGCCCCGGCTACGGAACGGACATCGACCCGCTCGCGTATCTCCGCGGCCACGGCGTCCGGATCTGACCCGCGCACGTGCGGCGGCACGGCCATGAGCAGGACGAGGCCGGCCGCCGCCACCGCGGCGCTCGCCAGCGCCGCCAGCGCGCCCACCGTCCCGTACCGGAAGCCCTCCTCGAAGAACGTGAGGCCCACCGCCGCCGCGACCACCGGGTTCACCATGGTCACCGTGGCCAGCGGAGCCGTCAGCCCCGCCCCCCGGTAGGCCGCCTGTGACAGCAGCAGCCCGCCGACGGCCAGCACGGCGATCGCCCCGAGCTGCGGCCACAGCGCGCCCGGTGCGCCCGGCGCGCCCTCCCCGCTCAGCTGGTCCAGCCGGAAGTCCTCGGCCACCGACTTGGTGAACACGGAGGCCATGCCGAAGGAGGTACCCGCCGCCGCGGCCAGCAGGACGCTGCGCAGCACCGGCCGGCGCATCCGGTGCGCCGCCAGGAACAGCAGGGCCACCCCGGCCGCGGTCGCGATCAGCAGCAGGCTCTGCTCGCCGCCCGCCAGCCCCTGCTCCGTCTCCCCGTCCCCGCCCGTCAGTGCCAGCAGCCCGGCCAGGCCCGCCGTGGCGAGCAGCGCCCCGCGCCAGGCAGCCGCGCCCGCCCGGCGCCGTACGAACACGGCCGACAGCGGGAGCGCGAAGACGATGGTGAGCGCCCCCAGCGGCTGGACCAGGCTCAGCGGCCCGTAGGCCAGCGCCACCACGTGCAGCAGCGCGCCGAGGCCGTTCAGCCCCACCGCCACCCACCACCCGGCGCGGTGCAGCGGGGCGTACGGGCGGTCCGGTGAGGTCGCGGCGACCCGCTCCTGGACGATCGCCCCGCCGGCATAGGCGAGCGCGGACACCAGGCACAGGACGACGGACAGGGCCAAGGCACTCATGAATCCCACAATGCCCCACTCACCTGCACAATTCCTCCGCCCACAGGAGGTCACGAGTCGTACTCCGGGCGTAGTACGGGAGGAGGGGCCACAAGCCCACGGACCGCGGGCCGCTCCCCGCAGTGACGCCCTCCTCGCGGTACGTGAGCCCCGCGCACACGGGTTTGGACCCCGGCGTGTCGAATCCGTACACTCGCCCTTTTGGGGACTTCCGCAGCAGCGGGCGCGGACGAGTGATCAAGGAACGGGCAGCGGCCATGACGGTGACCGAAGACAACCACGTGAGCGGGGAAGAGGACGCCTTCGGGCCGGGCATCGACCCCGACCGGCTGGCCCTCTGCCTCAGCGTGATCGACGAGCTCGACAAGCTCGACGTCGACCACCCGGACGCCATCACCGTACGCCGCGCCACCGCCGGCCTCTACCGCACGGTCAAGCAGCGCCGCCGCCAGGAGCGCCGCGCCGCCAAGACCGCCAACGACAAGGCCGTCACCGAGGCGACCGCGACCGGCTCCGCCGAGCGCATCGACGACGAGACCCAGGGCAACGCCCTGACCGCCGCCACCAAGGGCCCGATCGCCGGGATACTCCAGCGCCCGCGTTCCTGCTACATCTGCAAGACCCGCTACGTCGAGGTCGACGCGTTCTACCACCAGCTCTGCCAGGACTGCGCCGCCTTCAACCGCGCCCGCCGTGACGCCCGCACCGACCTGACCGGCCGCCGCGCGCTGCTCACCGGCGGCCGCGCCAAGATCGGCATGTACATCGCGCTGCGGCTGCTGCGCGACGGCGCGCACACCACCATCACCACCCGCTTCCCGAACGACGCGATCCGCCGCTTCAAGGCGATGCCCGACAGCTCCGAATGGCTGCACCGCCTGAAGATCGTCGGCATCGACCTGCGCGACCCGGCCCAGGTCGTCGCGCTCGCCGACTCGGTCGCCGGCGAGGGCCCGCTCGACATCCTGATCAACAACGCCGCGCAGACCGTCCGCCGCTCCCCGGGCGCCTACAGCGAGCTCGTCGCCGCCGAGAACGCCCCGCTCCCGGCCGGTGAGCTGCCGGCCGCCGAGGTCATCGGCACCTTCGGCAGCGGCACCGTCGACCGTGTCGCCGCGCTGCCCACCGGCCACGGCGAGAAGCTCACCGCCCAGGACGTCACCGAGCTCGCGCTGGTCTCCGGCTCCGCCTCCCTGGAGCGGATCGCCGCCGGTACGGCCATCGACGCGGGCGGGCTGGTCCCGGACCTGCACGACACCAACAGCTGGATCCAGACGGTGTCCGAGGTGGACCCGAT
This sequence comes from Streptomyces goshikiensis, assembly GCF_014650555.1. Lineage (GTDB taxonomy): Bacteria > Actinomycetota > Actinomycetes > Streptomycetales > Streptomycetaceae > Streptomyces > Streptomyces goshikiensis. Next base: position 996,175 of record NZ_BMVE01000002.1, read on the forward strand.
CGAGCTCCTCGAAGTGCAGCTCTGCAACTCCACCGCGCCGTTCATCCTGATCAGCCGGCTCCGCCCGGCCATGGCGGCCACCGAGGGCGGCCGCCGCTACGTCGTCAACGTCTCCGCGATGGAGGGCGTGTTCAGCCGCGGCTACAAGGGCGCCGGCCACCCGCACACCAACATGGCGAAGGCCGCGCTCAACATGCTGACGCGCACCAGCGCCCAGGAGATGTTCCAGAAGGACCAGATCCTGATGACCGCCGTGGACACCGGCTGGATCACCGACGAGCGTCCGCACCCGGACAAGATCCGCCTCGCCGAGGAGGGCTTCCACGCCCCGCTCGACCTGGTCGACGGCGCGGCCCGGGTCTACGACCCGATCGTCCGCGGTGAGCTCGGCGAGGACCTGTACGGCGTCTTCCTCAAGGACTACGCGCCCGCCAACTGGTAGGCCGCCCGAGCCCGGCCGCGCGCCCCGGTCCCTCTTCGGAGGGGCCGGGGCGCGCCGCGTTCACGGCGTGCGCGCGTACGCCCCCGCCGCCACCCGTTCCAGAACCGGGCGCCAGTCCTCCATCACGCCCGCGTCCAGTCCGGGCACCTTGCCCGCGTCATCGGCCTGACGCAGTGTCACCGCGGCGTCCGCTTCGGGATCGGCCGCGAACGCCCGGACATCGTCCGCGCCCATCACCCCGCCCTGCGCCCGCAGGGTCAGCGCGCTCTGCGGCGACAGCGCCCGGGCCGGCTCGACGGCCGCCAGGTAGCGCTTCGCCGGCACGTGCAGCCGTACCAGCCGGGCCACCCGGTCGCCCAGCAGCGGGCGGAGCGCCTCGGCCGCGTGGTCGGCGTGGCCCGCGTCGTCCCCCGGGAACAGCAGGTGGCCCAGGTCGTGCACGAGGCCCGCGACTTGGAGTTCCTTGTCCGCGGGGTGCGAGCGGCGCAGCAGGGCCGCCGTCTGGAGCCCGTGGTCGTGCAGGTCGACCGGGTCGCCGCTGCGGTCGGGGGTGTCCCAGGCGCCCCGGCAGGCGCGCAGCAGATCCATCAACTCGTCGACGCTCCGGACCTCCGCCACCCTGGACCTCGCCACCGCGTTTCCCTCCGTAGCCCGCCCGTCGCCCGTGTGTTGCCCGCCGAGCAGATCAGCCCGCACCGTCCGTCTGTCGTACGAGTGACTGAACGTGGGGCGAAAAACAGCGGTCCAGTGCGGATTTTACCGTTCCATCGAGCGGGGGTCCGCTCATATGTGTACTCTAAACCGCATGAGAGCCCCACCCGGGCCCTCGCTCCACCACGGCGCCACCGCGTCCGGAAACCTTTATTCCTGCCCGGCGCGGCGCTCCGCCCACCGGGTTACGCGACACTAAGGAGTGCGCGGTGACTGAAATGACGACGACCGAACCGAAGCTGCTGGAGCACCCGAACGGGCGAACCAAGACCCGTTCGGACGAGCTCGGCACGCTTGAGGTGTGGGCCCGATCCGCTCCCATCCGTCTGGCCGGGTACGAGGACGACCTGGCGGAGCCGCACATCCTGCCCGGTATCGACTGAGCCCCGGCAGCAGCTCCCCCCGCGCCCCCGCGCCCCCGCGCCGACACAGCGGCGACGGGGGCGCGGCATGTGCGGGCCGCCCCCTCCACCGCGCGCCGACCGCGCGCCGTGCGCCCCCGGTTCCCGAACGGGCTAAGCCGTCAGCGTCATCGCTGAGGGCGATCAAGCCTTCCGGCGCCACCCGCCCCCGGGCAGGGTGAGCGGCATGAGACTACTGATGCTGGGTGGGACCGAGTTCGTCGGGCGCGCGATCACCGAAGACGCCGTGAGCAGGGGCTGGGAGGTGACCGTCTTCCACCGGGGGCGCCATGCACCCCCGCCCGGCACCACCGCCGTGCACGGGGACCGGACGGCTCCCGGCGGGCTCGCCGCCCTCGCCGAGGGGGAGTGGGACCTCGTCGTCGACACCTGGGGCGACGCCCCCACCGCCGTGCGCGACAGCGCCCGGCTGCTGGCCGGCCGCGCCGGGCACTACGCGTACGTCTCCAGCCGCTCCGTCTACTCCTACCCGGCCCCGGCCGGCCTCGGCGAGGACGGCCCGCTGGTCGAGGGCTCCGCCGACGCCGATGCCGTGGCCTATGCCGAGGACAAGCGCGGCGGTGAACTCGCCGCCGTCGAGGCCTTCGGGGACCGGGCCCTGCTGGTGCGCGCCGGCCTGATCCTCGGCCCGTACGAGAACGTCGGCCGGCTGCCCTGGTGGCTGAACCGCGCCGCCCGCGGCGGGCCGATGCTCGCCCCGGGTCCGCGTGACCTCCCGATCCAGTACATCGACGTACGCGACCTCGCGGCCTGGACCCTCGACGCCGCCGCGGCCGGACTGGGCGGCCCGTACAACCTGGTCTCCCCGGTCGGCCATGCCACGATGGCCGGCTTCCTGGAGGCCTGCGTCGCCGCCACCGGGAGCGACGCGGAACTGCGCTGGACCGACCCGGCCGTGCTCCAGGAGGCCGGCGTCGCGCCCTGGACCGAGCTGCCGGTGTGGACCGGGCTGGGCGAGCCGCACGACCACATGTACGGCGGCGACGTGAGCAAGGCCCTGGCAGCGGGCCTCAAGTGCCGCCCCGTGGCGCGGACGGTCGCCGACACCTGGGCCTGGCTCCGCTCCCTCGACTGCGTCGCCCCGCAGCGCTCCGACCGGCCCGCCCCCGGCCTCGGCGCCGAGCGCGAGGCGGCGCTACTCGGCCTCTGACCCGGACACCCCGGAGAGACGGGTCGGCGGCAGGTACTCGCGCAGCAGCCTGCGGTGCCACCACGCGCCCGTCTCGCGCAGCTCCCGCCAGGTCGTGAACCGGTACCGGTACAGCCTGGCCCGCACGTACACCGGCGGGGCGTCCGGGAACGGGTTGTGGCGCAGCAGCCGCAGCGTGTCCCGGTCGCCCGCCAGCAGCCGCTCCACGAACGGCCCGAACCAGTCCCGGGCGTAGTCGGGGGAGAGCGCGGCGAACCACATCAGCCAGTCGAGCCGGAGGTGGTACGGGGCGAACTGGCGCGGCATCCGGCCCGGTTCGCCGGGTTTGCCCTTGAACTCGTACGCGTACCACGCGCCGTCCTCGCGCGGCAGCCGGTCCGCGGTGCCCTCCACCACCACCTCGTCGCGGATCCGGCCCACCGTGCCGAACGCCCCGTACGTGTTGACCAGGTGCAGGGAGTCGAAGGAACGGTTCATCACCTGGCGGCGCGAGATCATGTTCAGCACCGGATGCCGGCTCAGCACCAGCACCAGCGCGGTCACCGCGCACACCGGCACGACGTACCAGAGCGGCGCCTCCCGGTAGGCCGCCGCCGGCGGGGGGCCCGCGAGCCCCGTGAAGTCCACCGCCGACAGGGCGACCGTGATGGTGATCCAGTTCAGCCAGGCGAAATTGCCCGACAGCACCAGCCACAGCTGGGTGGCCACGATGATCCCGGCGGCGTACGAGGCCACCGGCTGCGGAGTGAACAGCAGCACCGGCACCACCAGTTGCGTGACGTGGTTGGCCGCGCACTCCACCCGGTGCACGCGCTTCGGCAGGTGGTGGAAGAACCAGCTCAGCGGCCCGGGCATCGGCTGCGTCTCGTGATGGTGGTAGAGACAGGTGAGCCGGCGCCAGCAGGGGTCGCCCCGCATCTTGATCAGCCCCGCGCCGAACTCCACCCGGAACGCCACCCACCGCAGCAGCCACAGCACCAGCACCGGCGGTCCCACCCGGGCGTTGCCGAGGAAGACCGCGAGGAAACCCACCTCCAGCAGCAGCGACTCCCAGCCGAAGGAGTACCAGGTCTGACCCACGTTCACGATCGACAGGTAGAGCAGCCACAGCACCGCCCACATCCCCATCGCCGCGCCCAGCGGCACCACGTCCCCCGCCCCCGCCGCGAGGGCCACCGCCAGCAGCGCCCCGGCCCAGGCGCAGCCCGCGAAGAGGCCGTCGGAGTAGCGCAGTTGGAACAGGCTCGGGGCGTGCCGGAACGGCACGTACCGCACGTAGCGCGGGACGGGCAGCATGCCGTGCGCCCCGATCAGGGCCCGGAACTGCAGGGCGGCCCCGACGAAGGCGAAGAGGTAGACCCCGGCGAGGGCCCGCTGGAAGACCAGCCGGCCCAGCCAGTAGCCCGGCGCCGTGAACCAGTCCATCCCCTCCAGTATCAGGCCGGCCGGGCGGCGGCGGCCAGCCTGCGCAGGCGGTGCCCGAGCCAGCGCGCGTAGCGCAGCTGGAGGAAGGGGACCACCGGGCCGGCGAGCCGGGTGTACCAGGTGGCCGGGCGGCTGAAGGCGGTCACCTCGAACCAGACCGCGCCGTCCGCGTCGATGTCCACGAGGAAGGACTCCTCCCCGCACTCGGGGTGCCCGGCCAGCGTCCCGTAGGCGAAGCCGATCCGGCGGGGTTCGTACGCGGTCCAGATCACCTCGCACGGGGCCTCGATCCGCAGCGGCCCGATGCCGATGCCGACCACCACCCGGCTGCCCGGGCGGACGGCGCCCGCGTCGGCGCGGACCCGCATCCCCGAGGCCCGGTGCGCGTGGAAGGTGGTGACCGCGACCCCGGCGGCCTCGAAGGCGGCCCGGCCCTGCCCGATCCGGGTGCGGTGGCGCAGGTGGTGGTACCCGGCGGGCAGCGGCCGCCACCGGGTCGCACCCCGGTCGGGGTAGCTGACGGTGTCACGGCCGGTGCTGATGAGGCGGGTCATGGCGTGGTCTCCAATCGGTCGACGTCAGTCGACGGTCAGCCGGCGCCAGGCCAGCACCGAGCACAGGGCGAAGCCGAGCGCGTTGCCGAGGCCGTGGGTGGCGGCCATCCAGGTCAGGGTGGGGTGGGTGATCCCGGTCGCCTCGCCGGCCGCCCACCACAGGGCCAGCAGCATGGTCGCCACCAGCACCGCGGCGGAGGTGCCGAGCAGCGCCCCGGTGGTGCGGTCGCGGGCGCCGGGGCGGATGTCGCGCCAGGTCAGCAGCGCCACCGCCCACATCCCGGTGGTGAGCACGACCGCGCCCGCCAGCTCCGCCCAGTCGTCGACGAAGTAGCCGAGGAGCACCAGCAAGGTGCCGCCGGGAACGCTGTACGCGGCCCAGCGCGACAGCGTCGCGGAGCCCGGCGCGGTGGCGGGTGCAGTGGCGCCGGCCCGGCACACCAGGCCGGCGACCAGTGCGGCGGTGAACCCGGCGAAGTGGAAGTGGGGCACGGTGAGCGCCAGGATGTCGAGGTCGAAGCCGAAGAGCCGGTACCCGGCGCGCTCGGCGACCAGGGCGGTGGCGGCGATCGAGGGCGACACCAGCGCGGTGCACACGGCGACCTCGGCCGGGCCGGACACGGTGGTCCGGGGCGGGGCCCCGCCCGCGCTCCCGTCCGCCCGGCTCCTGCGGCGGGCCTCCAGCAGCCGGGCCGGGGCCCGGGTCGCGAGGGCCAGGGCGGCCGCCGCGTAGAGCGCGGCGAGGACCGTGGCCGGGATCCCGCGCGGCAGCCAGAGGCAGAGCGCCCCGAGGGCGGCCGGTACGGGCCAGAGGCGGGCGGCCGTGCGCAGCCCGGCCGGATCGATCAGGCGGAGGCCGGCGGGGACCACGTAGAGCATGCCCAGGGTGACGATCAGGTTCACCAGTACCGTCACCGCGGACTCCCCTCCCAGGCGCGTCCGAACGCATTGAACGCGTTCAACTCACGGTGTGAGCGTACGTGCTTCCTTGAACATGTTCAAGACTGTCCGGAGGCCGCCCGGCGCACCGCCGCCGCTCCGGTTGCGGCCACCCCCGACATACGGCAGACAAGGAGGAGAAACCGGGGCCGAAAGGGAGATCCACGTGCACGCACCGACACCTCCGACACCTCGTCAGTCGCCGCGTCGTCACGCACCGGCCCAGGCCGCCCTCTTCACCCTCCTCGGCCTGCTCGCCGCGGCCTGCGGGAGCTCCGAGCCCTCCGGCGGAACCCGGGGAGCGGGCTCCGAGAGCCAGGAGGTCCACCTCCAGCCCGTGGCCTCCGCCGGTCCCGAACCCTTCACCTCCTCCTCCGCCACCCACGAGTCCGCCCCCGTTCAGCCCCCGCTGCCCAATCCGACCGGCCAGGGCATCCGCACCGTCAACGCGGCCACCCCCGGCCTGTACGGAGGAACCCAGCGGCTCGGCAGCTGCGACGTGGAACAGCAGCTCCACTCCCTCTCCGAGGACAGCGCCAAGGCCCGTGCCTTCGCCGAGGCCGCCGGGATCGAGCCGGAGAAGATCTCCGACTTCCTGCGCGGCCTCACCCCCGTCGTGCTCCGCGCCGACGCCCGCGTGACCAACCACGGCTTCCGCGACGGCCGCCCCGCCCCCTTCCAGTCCGTCCTCCAGGCCGGGACCGCCGTCCTCGTCGACGGCCACGGGATGCCCCGGGTCCGCTGCGCCTGCGGGAACCCGCTGCTCGCGCCGCGCGCCGCCAAGGGCTCCCCGGTCTACAAGGGCGACGCGTGGAACGGCTACCAGGCCAACCAGGTCGTCGTCATCGAGCCGACCATCCAGGCCGTCGGCAGCCTGGTCATCGTCAACATCGCCAACAACACCTGGATCGAGCGCAAGGCCGGCGACGACGGCGCCCAGGACCGCGCCCCCCAGGCCCCGCCCCCGTACGACCCGGCCGACGGCATCCCGGACGGCTCCGTCACCCCCGACTCGCCGGGGCAGGGCCGGCCCTGTAACCCGCCGGTCGGCAACAGCCTGGCGCGCACCGCGCCGCCCACCGCGCGCCCCTCCGCTCCCGACGGCCGCACCGGCGTCCCGGGCCCCGAGGCCACCGACTGCCCGCCCAGCCCCTCCGCCCCGGCCACCCCGCCGAACCGGCAGCCGGACGCACCCGACGCGCCGGGCCTGCCGAACACCCCGAACGATCCGAACGCGCCGAGCCCCCCGAACCTGCCGGACGGCCCGGCGGCCGTGCCGCCCGCGCAGCCGGGCGATCCGACGCAGCCGCTGCCCGACGCCCCCTGGATCCCGCCGAACGGCCTCCCCGCCGACCCCGTCCCGCAGGACCCCGGTGACCCGGGGCTCCAGCCGGCGCCCGACGGCCCCCTGACCCCGCCGCCCGGCCCGTACGACCCGGGCGCTCCGTACGACCCCTTCACCGCTCCGGGGCAGGACCCCGGCGCCTCCGATCCGGGGGTGTACCTGGAGAGCGCCTGACCCTCCGGTGTGTCATGGTGGATCGGTGCCGACCGCCGTATCGCTGCCGGACGACTGGCCCGCACACCCGGACCGGTCGCTCTCTCTGAACCGCATGGGCAGTTTCGACTGGGACCTGACCACGGGGCTCATGCACATGGACGAGGCTGCCCTCGACGTGTTCGACACGCGCCCGGCCGAGTACGACGGGCGGCCGGAGTCACTGGGCCCGCGGGTGCCGCCCGCCGAGTCCGCCCGCCTCGACGCCCTGGTCTCCAGCGCCCTCAAGAGCGGCGTGGACAGCTACGGCGCCTATTTCCGGATCCGCTGCCGCGACGGCCGGCTCCGCTGGACCCACACCCAGGGCCGCGTCATGCGCGGTACCGACGGGCGCCCGCACCGGATCATCGGCATCGTCCGCGACGCCACCGAGGAGCTCAGCCACTCGGCGGAGCGGCTCGGCCTCGACGAGGAGCGGCGCCGCCAGACCTCGGTGGTCGAGAGCACCACCGCGGCCCTCGCACACGCCCGCACCGTGCGGGACGTCATCGACGTCATCGGCGACGCGCACGGCCTGGAGCGGCTGGGCTCGATGGGCATGGTGATGGGCCTGGTCGAGGCGGGCCGCATCCACCTCGTCGCCGAGGGCCCGGCGGGCAGCTTCGTCCCCGGTACCCGCTACACCCGCATCGACGACCAGTACCCGATGAGCGAGGTCGTACGGTCGCTCCAGCCGCGCTTCCTCGACTCCGCGGCCGAGTTCGCCGCCGGGTATCCCGGCCTCTGGGCGAGGATCTCGTCGATGCACATCTCGGCGGCCGCGTACCTGCCGCTGATCGCCCAGGCCCGCCCCATCGGCGCGATCGGACTGCTGTACCAGGACAAGGACGGCTTCACCCAGGACGAGCGGAACCTGCTCGTCGCGCTCGGCAGCAGCATCGCGCAGAGCCTTCAGCGCGCCATGCTGCTGGAGCAGGAACACGATCTGGCGGAAGGCCTCCAGCAGGCGATGCTGCCGCGCCGGATCCCCTCCGTCCAGGGCGCGGAGATCGCGGTCCGCTACCGCTCCGCGCGGATGGGCCAGGACATCGGCGGCGACTGGTACGACGTCATCCCGCTGCCGGGCGGCCGGGTCGGGGCCGTCATCGGCGACGTCCAGGGCCACGACACCCACGCGGCGGCGGTGATGGGACAGCTCCGCATCGTGCTGCGGGCGTACGCGGCCGAGGGGCACTCGCCGGCCACCGTCATGGCGCGGGCCTCGGTGTTTCTCCACGAGCTGGACACCGACCGCTTCGCGACCTGCACGTACGTGGAGGCCGACCTGGCGACGGGCGTGCTCCAGGTGGTCCGCGCCGGGCACCTGGACCCGCTGGTGCGCGGGAGTGACGGGAGCTGCCGACGGCTGCTGGTGGACGGCGGGATGCCGCTCGGACTCTCGGCGGAGTTCGGCCCGCTGGAGTACGCGGTCACCACCCTGGAACTGGAGCCCGGGGAAACGCTTCTGCTGTGCACCGACGGGCTGGTCGAACAGCCCGGCGCCGACCTGGACGACGGCATCAGGATCCTCATGGGACTGATCTGCAGCGGCCCGGAGGACCTCCAGCAGCTGGCGGACCAGGTCTGCGGGGTGATCGACGACCGGGGCGGCGACGACGACATGGCCCTGCTGTTGCTGCGCCGCGACGCCGGGGAGACCCCGCAGGGCGGCGGCCGCCTGCAACAGCACGTGGCACCGGGCGACCCCGAGGCCCTGGTCGCGGCCCGGCACATGATCGGCACGGCGGTACGGGCATGGGGCGCGCGCGGCCGGGCCGACGAGATCGAGCTGGTGGCGGACGAACTGATCGTGAACGCGCTGATGCACACCGACGGCCCCGCGATCGTGACCCTCCGGGTCCTGGCGGGCCCGCAACGCCGCCTCCGGGTGGAGGTCGAGGACCGCTCCAGCGCGCTTCCGCGCCGCCGCGAGGCGGGGGACTCGGGGGTCTCGGGACGGGGCCTGATGCTGGTGGACCGGCTGGCGGACGTCTGGGGCGTGGAGCCGCGGGGGAGCGGCAAGTGCGTGTGGTGCGAGTTCGTCGTGGACTGACCCGGCCGCCACGCCCGCCGCCACGCCCGCCGCCACGCCCGCCGACGGGGCCGGGTCGCGCCACGGGCGGGGGATTGGCAGGCTGGGGGCATGCCCGAGTTGCCGGAGGTCGAGGCGCTGAGGGAGTTCCTCGACGAACACCTCACCGGGCGGGTCGTCGAACGCGTCCACCCGCTCGCCGTCAGCGTGCTCAAGACGTACGAGCCCCCGCTCGCCGCCCTAGAAGGGCAGCCCGCCGGGACCACCGCCCGCCACGGCAAGTTCCTCGCCCTGCGCATCGGCGAGCTCCACCTCGTCACCCACCTCGCCCGCGCCGGCTGGCTGCGCTGGCAGGACTCCTTCCCCGAGCAGCCCCCGCGCCCCGGCAAGGGCCCGCTCGCGCTGCGCCTCGTACTGGAGGGCGGCGGCGGCTTCGACCTCACCGAGGCGGGCACGCAAAAGCGCCTCGCCGTGTACGTCGTGCGCGATCCGCAGGAGGTGCCCGGGATCGCCCGCCTCGGCCCCGACCCGCTCGCCGACGCCTTCGACCGGGACGCCTTCGCCGCCCTCCTCGCCGGCGAGCGGCGCCAGATCAAGGGCGTGCTCCGCGACCAGGGCGTCATCGCGGGGATCGGCAACGCGTACAGCGACGAGATCCTGCACCGCGCCAAGATCTCCCCGTTCAAGCTCGCCGCCTCCTTCGACGAGGAGCAGGTGACGCATCTGTACGGCGCCGTCCAGGACACCCTCCGCGAGGCCGTCGCCCGCTCGCACGGGGTCGCCGCCGGACGGCTCAAGGCCGAGAAGAAGAGCGCCATGCGCGTGCACGGCCGCGACGGGGAGCCCTGTCCGGTGTGCGGGGACACCGTCCGCTCGGTGTCCTTCGCCGACTCCTCCCTCCAGTACTGCCCCACCTGCCAGACCGGCGGGAAGCCACTGGCCGACCGGAGGCTCTCGCGGCTCCTCAAGTGAGCTCGTAGACTCCCGCGCATGGCCGAGGAGCAGCAGGCAGCGCCGCGGCGGGAGGTCGTCACCGGAGTGCCGCGCGGTACCCGCCGCCGGCCGCCCCCGCACACCCCCGCCCGCTCGGAGATCTCCGAGCAGACCACCCTCGGCGCGACGTACGTCCGCGCCCTGATGCGCAGCCAGCTCCGGGCGGGCGCGATGGCGCTGGCCGCGATGGCGCTGCTGATCGGCCTGCTGCCGCTGGTGTTCGTCGTGGTGCCGCGCGGATTCTCGGGCCCGCTGGTGTGGGTGGCGCTCGCGCTGGCGGTGTACCCGGTGATGTGGCTCATCGCCCGCTGGTACGTACGCCGGGCCGAGGCCAACGAGGCCGCCTTCACCGGCCTGGTCACCGACCCGGCCGAGTCGCCCCGCCCGCGCTGCTGTTAGGACGACCCCGGGGCCGTCCTCAGAACAGGTGCATCGCCAGGTGTCCCAGCGGCAGGCCGAGCTGCCAGGCCGGGGTCCACACGCGGACGTTCTCGTCGAGTCCCGGCGGGATGTCGTCGTCGATGCCGGGCCGGCCCGGGTCGAGGTTCGTGGCGAACAGTTCGGTGCGGTCCAGCCAGCGCCACGCCGCCCGGGCCAGCTCCAGGTCCGGGTCCTCGCCCCCGCCGCGCTCGTGGGCCTCCTCGCCCAGCGCGAGGAACCGGGTGTGCACCCAGTCGCGCCAGGGGTGTCCGTACGCCGTCAGCGACAGCCACTCGTCGAGCTGCGAGACCACCCGGATCCCGGAGAGCTCGCCGGCCGCGTCGGAGAGGTAGATGGTGAGCGCGAGGGTGTCCCGCCCGGCGCGGAACTCCAGGGTGCCGGCGGGGATCAGCCTCCCCGTGCGCAGCAGTTCGTCGGCGATGTACTCCGCGTAGAGCCATGCCATGGGCACCGCGAGCCCGCCGTCACTGGTGCCGTTCATACCCTCGGGCTGCACCGTTCCACCTTCTCCCGCGCGTTCGAACCTGCCGCCGTCAGTCCTGAGCCTTCCGCGAGCGGCTGGCGGAGCGGGGAGTGTTTACTCAATTTGAACGGTCTGGTGCCGGATTTCATGCGCCAAGCGTCCGTTCCGTGCCCATTCGGGGCGTTCGCTGAGTGTTTCACGGTGGCGTCCCCGGGGAAACGAAGTCTCCCGTCCCGCCCTTCCCTCAGGCGCCGAGCCCGTACCCCTGGAGGCCCTTCTTCAGGGCGCGCAGGGCGTAGTAGGTCCTGGACTTGACGGTTCCGGCCGGGATCCCGAGTTCGGCGGCCGCCTCGGCCACCGAGCGGTCCCGGAAGTACACCTGCATCAGCACCTCGCGGTGCTCCTGCCCCAGGCTCCCCACCGCCCGCCGGACGTCGATCGCCGTGACCGAGCCGGCCACCGCGTCGTCCGGGGCGGGGGCCTGCTCCAGGCCCTCCGGGTCGACCTCCTGAGGCCGTGACAGCCGGGCCCTGCGGGCGTCGATCGCGAGCCGCCGCGCCACGGTGAACAGCCAGGGCCGCATGGACTCGTGACCGCTCGCCAGCACCTCCGGGTGCTGCCAGACGCGTACGAACGTCTCCTGTACGAGGTCCTCGGCGCGCTGGGCGTCCCCCGCGGTGAGGCTGAGGAGGAATCCGAACAGGGCCCGGCCGTGCTCGCGCTGGAGATCGGCCAGCGCCTCGGGGTCGGTGCGCTGGAGGGTGGGGGAGAGCGGCACGAGGGGCTCCTTCCGAGGTCCGGTCTGGTCCGACGCCCTCACCCTCACCTGCGCGGCGCCACCCGGGAACCGTCGTGCCGCGCCGGTGCGCCGAGCGTCCGGGGTCGTCCGGTGGGCGGGCGCGCGGGGCGGTGAACGGTCGAACGGCACGGCGAACGGCAGTGCCGCCATCGGGATGGGGTCGGAGCGCGGGGCGGCGCGGCTCCTTGACGGGCAAAGTCTCCTTCTGTCAATTCATGAATTCAGATGATCCGATAGTCGTACTAATAGGGATGGCGCCATGACCCAGCGCACCCAGCGCATCCGGCGGGCCCTCGGGATCCTGTCGGCCGTTCTCCTGCCGGCGGTCGCGGTCGCCGGCTGCTCCGCCGCGGACGGACCGGGGAAGTCCGCACCCGCACGCCTGGGGCGGTCGTCCGCCCCTGCCCCGTCCAGCGCCGCCGGACCCACCGCGGCTCCCGCCGCGTCCGCGGGATCCGCCGGGTCCGGCAAGGGCTTCACCCTGGTCGCGAGCGGCGACGTACTGCCCCACACCTCCGTCATCAGCCAGGGCGCGGCCGACGCGGGCGGCGACGGCTACGACTTCAGGCCGATGTTCTCCGGGGTCAAACCGGTGGTCTCCGCCGCCGACCTGGCCCTCTGCCACATGGAGACCGTCTACGGGGAGGAGGACGGCCCGTTCAGCGGCTACCCGGCGTTCACCTCGCCGCCGCAGATCGCCGCCGGGCTGAAGGACGCCGGATACGACGGCTGCTCCACCGCCTCCAACCACACGCTGGACGACGGAGCCGAGGGGATCAAACGCACCCTCGACGCCTTCGACAAGGCCGGCCTGGGGCACGCGGGTTCGGCCCGCAGCGCCGCCGAGGCGGCCAGGCCCACGGTGTACACGGCGGGTTCCGCGAAGGTCGCGCACCTCGCGTACACCTTCGACACCAACGGCTACCCGATGCCGGAGGGCCGGCCGTGGGCGGTCAACCTGATGCGGGAGGAGAAGATCGTCGCCGACGCCCGGGCCGCCCGGAAGGCGGGTGCGGACGTGGTCCTGGTGAGCCTGCACTGGGGTACCGAATGGCAGACCGAGCCGGACGAGACGCAGCTCTCGCTCGGCAAGGCGCTGACCGCCTCGCGGACCGGCGGCCGCCCCGACATCGATCTGATCCTGGGCACGCACGCACACATCCCGCAGGCCTACGAGAAGGTCAACGGGACCTGGATCATCTACGGCATGGGCGACCAGGTCGCGGGCCAGATGTTCAACCACTCGGGCGCGGAGGACCCGCGCGGCGGCTACGGATCCATCGGCCGCTTCACCTTCGCCCCGCCGGCGGCCGCCGGGCAGCGCTGGCGGGTCACCAAGGCGGAGTACATCCCGCAGTGGATGGACCGCGGCGCGGGCCGGGTGGTCAACCTCTCCGAGGGCCTCGAACGGCACCCCGACCGCGAGGACTACGAGAGCGCGAGCGAGGCCATCAGCGAAGCCGTCCTCAGCCGCGGCGCCGCCAAGGACGGCCTGACCCAGGGCACCTGACCCCCAGCCCGCCGCGCACCGGCCCCCGGGTGCCGGCCCGCCGCGCACCGGCCCCCGGGCGCCGGCCCGCCGCGCACCTGCCTACCGGCGCCCGGCACCGGCCACCGGCCTACCGGGTACCGGCCGCCCCGGGCGCTGGCCCGCCGGCGCGGGCCGGGCCGTCGGGGTGGGCGGCCGTCGGCCCTGTGCCGCCCGGCGCGGGGATCCCGCCGGGCCGGCAGATTCCGCCGTCCCGTCCGGCCATTGGCCCCCTACGGCACCACCGTGACGGGCCAGCGGCCCGCCTTGACCAGGCGGACCGCCACCGAGCCCACGATCCGGTGCCCCGCCTGCTCGGAGGCGCCCACCACCACCGCGTCCGCCGTCAGCTCCTGCGCCGCGCTCACCAGCCCCGCGTACGGATCGCCGCGGAAGGTGTGGAACTCCCAGCGGACGTCGAAGATGCCCTTGAGCCGCTCCGCCGCCTCGCGGATCCCGGTCACGATCTCCTCCGCGACCTCCCCGGTGGCCTCCGCCACCGGCGCGCCCAGCGAGGCGCCGGCCGCCATCACCGGCTGGACGTACACCAGCGCCAGCAGCGCGTTCTGCCTCCGGGCCAGCCCCGCCGCGTACGCCACCGCCCGCAGCGAGGAGTCCGACCCGTCGATCCCGGCGAGGATCACCTTCGGGCCGTCCGTACCGCGTTCGAACCCCGTGTTCACATGCTCCGTCACACCCGCGAGGCTATCCGGCTCGACGCGCGGACCGACGCCGCCCTCCCTACAGTGCGAACCATGAGTGTGACCGTGGAGCAGACGCGCGGAACCAGGAACCGCTTCCTGAAGCGGGTTCCCGACGCGTTCGGCGCGTTCTTCGCGGCGCTCGGCGTCCTCTGCGTCCTGCTGTCGGTCTCCCCGGCCCTGCGGCGGCTGCTGCGCCACATCGTCCGCTTCCTGGACCTGTACATCGTCCCGGTCAGCGCGAACCTCGCCTACGCCGTCTTCCTCTTCCTGCTCGCCGCCGCGCTCGCCGCCTGCAAGAAGGTCGCCTGGTGGATCGTCGTCACCTATCTGGCCCTGCTGATCCTGGTCGACGTACTGATCATCGCCGGCGGGGACTACTGGATCGGCGGCCCCTCGATGGCCATCTCGGTCGCGGCCCTCGGCATCCTGATCGCCGCCCGCGCCGAGTTCTACGCCGCCTCCCGCCCCGGCGCCCTCTGGCGGGCCCTGCTCGTCCTGGGCCTCGGCCTGCTCGCCGCCGTGCTCCTCGGCTGGGGCCTGGTCGCGCTGTTCCCAGGCACCCTGCCCAAGGGGCAGTGGCTGGACTGGGCCGCCAAGGAGGTCTTCGGCGGTCTCTTCTCGGACCGCGAGTTCGACGGCCGCCCGCCCCGCCCGCTGTCCTTCCTGTGCGGCCTCTTCGGCGCCCTCGCCCTGCTGAACGCGGCCGCCACCCTCTTCCGGTCCCAGCGGCTGACCGCCGCCCTGCACGGGGACGAGGAACCCCGCATCCGCGCCCTGCTCGGCGCCTACGGACGCCACGACTCCCTCGGCTACTTCGCTACCCGCCGCGACAAGGCCGTCGTCTTCGCCCCCAACGGCAAGGCCGGCGTCACCTACCGCGTCGAGGCCGGAGTCTGCCTGGCCAGCGGCGACCCCGTCGGTGACCCCGCGGCCTGGACCCCCGCCGTCGACGCCTGGCTGGCCGTCGCCCGCCGCTACGGCTGGCAGCCCGCCGTGATGGGCGCCTCCGAGGAGGGGGCCACCGCGTACGCCCGCTCGGGGCTCAGCGCCCTCCAGCTCGGCGACGAGGCGATCCTGCACGTGGCCCACTTCGACCTTGACGGCCGCGACATGCGCGTCACCCGCCAGGCGGTCAACCGGGTCAGGCGGGCCGGCGCCACCACCCTCATCAGGCGCCACTCCGCCCTCACCGACGAGGAGATGCAGCACATCGTCGACCGGGCCGACACCTGGCGCGACACCGAGACCGAACGCGGTTTCTCCATGGCCCTGGACCGGCTCGGCGACCCCGCCGACGGGGACTGCCTGCTGGTGGAGGCCTTCGACGACCAGGGCACGCTGATCGCCCTGCTCTCCTTCGTCCCCTGGGGCAAGGACGGCATCTCCCTCGACCTGATGCGCCGAGACCGTGCCGCCCCCAACGGGATCATGGAGTTCATGGTCGCCCAGCTCTGCGCCGCCGCCCCCGGCCTCGGCGTACGCCGGATCTCCCTCAACTTCGCCGTGTTCCGCTCCGCCTTCGAGGAAGGCGGCCGGATCGGCGCCGGCCCCGTCCTGAAGCTGTGGCGCCGGCTGCTGCTGTTCTTCTCCCGCTGGTGGCAGCTGGAGGCCCTGTACCGCTCGAACGTCAAGTACGGCCCCGAGTGGTACCCGCGGTTCCTCTGCTACCAGGACGCCGGCTCGCTCGCCCGGGTCAGCCTCGCCTCCGGCATCGCCGAGGGCTTCGTCTCCGTACCCAGCATGCGCAAGCTGTGGGGCAAGGGCCACGCCAGGGGGCTCACCGCGCCCGTCACCACCGAGGGGCTGCCCTCCATCGACTCCCTCGGGCTGGACCTCGTAGCGGACGAGACCGCGGGCGCGCCCGCGGAGCGGCTGCCCGAGCAGGTCCGGGTCCGGCACGACAAGCTGGAGCGGATCCGCGCCGCCGGCACCGACCCGTACCCCGTCGGCATCCCGCAGCGCACCCACACCGTCGCCCAGCTCAAAGCCGCCCACCCCGGACACCCGCCCGGCGCCCGGACCGGCGAGGAGGTCACCCTCGCCGGGCGCGTGATGGTCGTACGCGACCTCGGCGGCGTCGTCTTCGCCGTGCTGCGCGACTGGTCCGGCGACACGCAGCTGATGCTCACCCGCGACGAGGCGGGCGCCGGCGTCCTGGACTCCTTCACCTCCCAGGTCGACTTCGGCGACCACGTCCTCGCGCGCGGCGAGGTCGGCGCCAGCAGGAGCGGCGAGCTGTCCCTCGTCGTCCGCTCCTGGCAGCTCACCGGCAAGTGCCTGCGCCCGCTCCCCGACAAGCGCAAGGGCCTCGCCGACCCGGAGGCCCGGGTCCGGCGCCGCTACCTCGACCTGGTCGCCAGCCCCGAGGCGCGCGATGTCGTACGGGCGCGCTCCGCGGCCGTGCAGGCGCTGCGCCAGGGGCTGCTGGACCGCGGCTACCTGGAGGTCGAGACCCCGATGCTCCAGCAGATCCACGGCGGGGCCAACGCCCGGCCGTTCCGCACCCACATCAACGCCTACGACCTCGACCTGTACCTGCGCATCGCCCCCGAGCTGTACCTGAAGCGGCTGTGCGTCGGCGGCATGGAGAAGGTCTTCGAGATGGGCCGCACCTTCCGCAACGAGGGCGTCTCCTACAAGCACAACCCCGAGTTCACGATGCTGGAGGCGTACCAGGCCTTCGCCGACTACGACGTGATGCTCGACCTGACGCGCGAGCTGATCCAGGGCGCCGCCACCGCCGCCTACGGCTCGCCCATCGCCCACAAGGCCGGCCCGGACGGCAAGCTCGTCGTACACGACATCTCCGGGATCTGGCCGGTCAAGACGATGTACGGGGCGATCGGCGAGGCCCTCGGCGAGGAGGTCGACGCCGACACCGCCGAACCCGTGCTGCGCCGGCTCTGCGACCGGGCCGGCGTGCCGCACGGGCCCGAGGACACCCGCGGTGACGTGGTGCTGGAGATGTACGAGCGGCTGGTCGAGGAGAGGACCAAGCTGCCCACCTTCTACAAGGACTTCCCCACCGACGTGTCCCCGCTGACCCGGCAGCACCGCAGGGACCCACGGCTCGCCGAGCGCTGGGACCTGGTGGCCTTCGGCACCGAACTGGGCACGGCCTACTCGGAGCTGACCGACCCCGTCGAACAGCGGCGCCGGCTCACCGCGCAGTCGCTGCTGGCGGCGGGCGGCGACCCGGAGGCGATGGAGCTCGACAACGACTTCCTGGACGCGCTGGAGTACGCCATGCCGCCGACCGGCGGCCTGGGCATCGGCGTGGACCGGCTGGTCATGTTCCTCACCGGTCTGACGATCCGCGAGACGCTTCCGTTCCCCCTGGTGCGGCGCGGCTGATCGGGTGAGGGGCACAAGGAGCGTCCGCGCCTCTCGACATCCGCGGGGATGTCGTTGATACGTAGTAATAATGAAAAACGACGAACCGACAGTAGGGCGGCGCGTGCTCCTGCGCACCGCCGTCTTCCTCGGAGTCGCCGCCGCCTCGGGACTGCTCTCCGGGGGCGAGACCGGCGCGCCCGGACCGGGCACGGCCAGGGGCGGCCTCCCGGGTACCCCGGGTACCCCGGGTGCCCCGGGCGGCGCCGCCGGGGCCGGAGCCGGGGCCGCCGGGCCGGGCGGGGGAGCGGCGGGAGCCGGCGGAGCGCCCGCGATGAGCCTCCAGGGCCCGCCCCGCACGGCGTACCGGCTCCAGCCCATGACCTCCGAGGCGCCGGCCCGGCAGGCCGCGGCGAAACCCGCCGTCCGCACCCGGCCCATCCTGGAACTGCCCGCCGGCACCACCCCGGCCCACGCGATGACGCTCACCTTCGACGACGGCCCCGACCCCCGCTACACCCCCGTCATCCTCGACATCCTCGCCCGCCACGGGGTGCGCGCCATGTTCTTCGTCTGCGGGGAGATGGCCACCGAACACCGCGACCTGCTGCGCCGGATGGTCGCCGAGGGCCATGTCATCGGCAACCACACCTGGACCCACCCGCACCTCCCCAAGCTCAGCCGGCCCGCCCTCGCCTCCGAGATCGGCCGCACGAGCGACGTCGTACACGAGGCCGTCGGAGAGGCACCCGTCTGGTTCCGCGCACCGTACGGGGAGTGGAACAGGGCCACGTTCGAGATCGGGGCCGAGCTGGGCATGGAGCCGCTCGCCTGGACCGTGGACACCCTGGACTGGAAGGAACCCGGCACCCCCGCCATCGTCTCCCGGGCCCTCAAGGGGGCCGCGCCCGGCGTGATCGTCCTGTCCCACGACGCGGGCGGCAACCGGTCGCAGACCGTCCAGGCCCTCGGCGAGTACCTCCCCCAGCTCATCGGGCGGGGCTACCGGATGACCCTGCCGACCCTGCCGCCCCGCTGAGGAAACGCTCCCCGGCGGGGCGACGGCGCCGTCCTCAGCGGGTCGCCACCATCCGGGCGAAGACCACCACGTTGCCGTCGTAGCCCTTCGCCTTCGAATAGCCGCCGCCACACGTGATCACCCGGAGTTCGGCGTGCCCGGTGTCCCCGTACACCCGGGCTCCGGGGAAGGACTCCTTCGAGAAGACCTCCACCCCGTACACCTCGAACACCGCGGTGCGCCCGTCGTACCGCTCCACCTCGATGTGATTGCCCTTGCGGACCGACCCGAGGCCGTAGAAGACCGCCGG
Source organism: Streptomyces goshikiensis (assembly GCF_014650555.1). Lineage (GTDB taxonomy): Bacteria > Actinomycetota > Actinomycetes > Streptomycetales > Streptomycetaceae > Streptomyces > Streptomyces goshikiensis. The sequence continues at coordinate 1,014,976 of NZ_BMVE01000002.1, forward strand.
GCCCTGCGCGTTGTCCACGTGGCCCACGAGCACCGCCGAACCGCGCTGCCCCGGCGAAATGCCGTTGAGGTACCAGCCCGCCAGATTCGGGTCCTGCGGCGGCGGGGCGTCGATCCAGCCCTGCGCGTCCAGCCCGACCGTCATCACCGGCGCGTCCACCTTGATCGCCGGGATCCGCACGCGCTGCACCGACGAATGCTCCAGCACCTCCATGTCCTGTGGCGGCTCGGGCGGCTTCACCGGCAGCTGATCGGAGCTCGCCGCGACCGCCGCGGCCGCGGCGGGCTGCGGCGGACCGTCCTGCGCCAGCGCCCCGTTGCGCATCATGGCGAGGCCGCTGAGCATGACCAGCGCGAGCACACCCCAGGGGGCGCGTCTTCTCGGTGGCTGCTCGCTCTCGTCCTCGGTCATGGCTCTCCCTTCCCGACGCGGGGGTCCCGACCCGCGTTCCAGTCCCACCCCTGTACGCCCTTCCTCCCGCACGTTAAGCGCGCACGGGGGGTCCGGCGATCGGTGAGGGGCGAACGGGTGGTGCGCCCGGTCGGGGTGCGCCCATCCAGGTATTCGTCACATAAATGCCTGACGGGTCGTGACCTGCGGATCCGTCAGCAAACGCGAACGCCCTTCGGCGTGTCGCTCAACCGGGCGGCCCAAAGCCGGACATGCGCCGGTTGCGGAGCGCCCCGAGGGTTCGACGTGGGAGGCGTTCTCGTCGATCATCCCGGGCGACCGCTCCGGGGCGCTTCCCGTTGGAGGTTCCACCATGCGTGTTCTCCGCGCCCTCACCGTGGCCGCGGCGGCCTGCGTCGCCCTCGGCCTCAGTACCACGCTCGCCGTCGCTGACGCGGCGGGCGGCCCGCCACCGGGCAACGGCCGCGGCGGCGACGGCTCCGGCCGCGGCGGCGACGGACCCGGCCGCGGCGGCAACGGCTCCGGCAACGGGCCCAGCAACGTCACGGTCAACCCGTACTCCGTGCACCAGGGCGCCACGATGCAGGTCAGCGCCGCCGGCTGCGGCCACGGCGGCACGGTCTGGTCGCACGGCAACTTTCCGCAGACGAACCTGTCCGCCGGCTCCATCGGGTTCGCGACCGTGCGGATCTTCAACCACGCCTCGCCGGGCAACCACACGCTGTCGGTCAAGTGCCACGACAACAGCCTGGTCGCCACCCACCGCTTCACGATCCTGCGGGGCAACGGCGCCCAGGGCGGCATCGGCGGATCCATCGGCCCGTCCGCCGCCGAGACCGCCATCGGTGCGGGCCTCGTCGGTACGGCGGCCCTGGGCGCGGGCATCCACGTGGTGCGCCGTCGCCGCCCGGCCGGTGCCACGGGCTGACCGGCCGACCTCCCCGGGCAGCCCCGATTCGCCGGTCGCCCCGGGTCCTGGCACAGGACCCGGGGCGACCGGCGATCGAGCGCCGGTGCGTACGCTCAATGGCTGCGGCCGGTTCCGCGCCGCCGGACCACGTACGCCGTACCGGCGGACGCGGCGAGGAAGAACGCGGCGCCCGCGCCGAGTTCCAGGGGGTCCATGCCGGCCACACTGCCGCCGAGTCCGCCGCGCACCCCCAGGGCGCCGCTGCCGGAGGGCGCGGGAACTGAGCCCGCGGGGACGGGGGCAGCCGGGACGGAGCCGCGCGGGACCGGGGCTGCGGAGTTGCGCGGGACCGGGGCCGCGGGATTGCGCGAGACGCCGGCCGTGGAGCTGGTGGTCGGCCGGGTGGTGCCGCCGGCGATGGTGACATCGGCCGAGCCGGTCTCGCCGTTGCAGGTGAAGGAGACGGAGTACACGGCTCCGCGCCGGGCGTCCCGGTCCACGGTCACCCGCGCCGTCTGTCCGCGCGCGATGCTGACGGTGTCGAAGATTCCGGAGGAGGCCGTCGCGTAGGCGGCGTTGCAGCCGCTCACGGAGAGCACCGCCTGACCGCCGGGGGCCACCGTCGACGGGGTGACGGTGAAGCCGAACGAGGTCACGGCGGGCTGGGCCTCGGCCGCCGTCGCGGAGGGCATGCAGAGAGCGCCGAGCGCGAGGGCGGCGCCCGTGGCGCCGGCGCTCAGCAGGGCTGTGGCGGAGCTGCGTATCGCACCCATGGTTGATTCTCCGGATCCCCGAGGAGCAGCCGCGGAACGGTTTCCGCACGTGGGAGTTCGTGCGCCTCGATGTCCGCCACGCTAGGTGCGGGCCCGGTCACCCGCGATCAGTGACGGGCGAATGGGGCATGGCCGTAGGCCGAACCGGGGACGGGAGGCCCGCCCCCGGTTTGCCGGGCCGCCGGGACCCGGCTCAGTCGCCGAGGCCGAGGTGCGGGAACTGGCTGAGGAAGGGCTCGGCGGTCGCCGAGAAGCCCCGGCCGAACGGGGCGTCGAAGTCCCAGATCAGGAACAGCAGGAACGCGATCAGGGCACTGAACAGGCCCGCCAGCAGCATCTCGCGGAACGAGCGCCGGATCTGCAGGGTGAAGATCAGGCCGACCGTCACCAGCGCCCCCGCGATCAGCCCGAACCAGACCACCCCCGGCATCGTCGCCCCCGCGCCCGCGCCACGGGAGCTGCGGGCGTCGTCCACCGCGGCGACCTGGTCCACGAGGGGCTGGTAGGCCTGCCCCTCGTGGTCGGTCTGCGGGTCGTAGTCCGTCACGTCCCGGCGGATGCGTTCCAGCAGCTCCCCGCCGTGGTCGGTGAGAGTGCCGCTCTCCGCCATCTCCGCCCACTCGGTGCGCACCACGTACGTCACGTACGCGTCGACGTCGGCGCGGATCTTCTTGCGCACCTCGACCGGATAGACCTCGGAACGGACGCTGACCTCGTGCAGGGCCTGCGCCTCCTGGCGCACGTACTCCTGGGCGGCGCCGCGGCCCTCCCAGACGCCCGCGATCGCCAGGCCCAGCACGATCGCGTAGATCACCCCGATCATCATCGTCATGTACTCGATGACGTCCGGGGTTTCGTTCGGATCGTCGTTGTCGCCGATCCGCCGGTGGTTGAAGAAGGCGATGGACAGCACCACGGCGCACGCGGCTGCCATCGCGATGGAAAGGACGAGCCATTCCGACAAGATGACTCCAAATCGGTCGGACGGGCGCTGACCGCCGAGGGGCAGGGCGGCGGTGGCGCGGCTAGCGCGGGCGCAGCGCGACGATCGCGAGCACCGCGGGGGCCGAGGTCAGCAGGGTGAAGGTGACGGGCGAGATGTGGTGCTCGACCGGCTTGCGGGCCGGCGCGTGGTACGTCGGGCGCGCCACCGGCTTGGGCGGTGGCGGCGGGGTCACCACCGGGGCGGGGGGCGCCGGTGGTGGCGGTGGTGCCGGTGGTGGTGCCGGGGCCCGCTGGACGCGGAGCGGGGCCGGCTTCGGCGCGGGCGGCGTGGGCCGGGGCCCCGGCGGCGGAGCCGGCGGTGGCGCGGGTTCGGGCGGCGGTGGCGTCGGCTTCGGGGGCGGCGTCGGTTTGGGCGGGGTCGGCTTCGGGGTGGGCGTGGGTGTGGGGGTGGGCGTGGGCGTCGGTGTCGGCTTCGGTGGGCACGGCGGGGGAGGCGGCGGGCAGTGGGGGCGGCCGTGGCCGTGGCCATGCCCGCTGCCGTGGCCGTTCCCGTGGCCGTTTCCATGACCGTTTTCATGGCTGCCGCCGTGATGTCCGCCACCCCGGGAAGCTCCGCCCCCGCCGTAGGCGACGGCCGCGAGCGCCCTGGCGACGGTCGCTTCGTCGCCGGCGTCGATCGTCGCGTAGGCACGGCTGTCAGCCACGGCCGGTGTGGTGGCGAGCGCCGCCCACAGCAGGACCGGGACCGCCAGCAGGCGCCGGGCACAGGCTCTGTTCACCCGGGGAGCATGGGCCCGCGCGCGCCCGCGCACGCTCGGCCCCGCCTCGGTTCGCCTGAACGGGCGGAGTTGGGACCCTATGGGTTTGAGCCAGTCTTCGATGGGGTTCGGTCACGAGTCGATCAATCCGCAAAAGGGATGTGTCGGATTCGCTCATAGGTGGTGCGGAGTGCCTCGTCCCCCTTTGATGTGTGACCAAGAACGGATCGCCAATTTCCGCTTTGGCTCGCTCCGTTGGTCAATGATCAGTACATTCGGCTCGGACAGGAGTCCGACACGAGTCCGACACGTCCGGACCACGGAATCACTACGGCTTGGAGAACCCGATGGAGCGCCCCGCCTGGGCCCCGCCAGGCATCGACATATCGGTGCCGAGCGTGTCCCGCATCTACGATTACTACCTGGGCGGCTCGCACAATTTCGAGGTCGACCGCCAGGCCGCCCGACGCGCCATGGAATTCATGCCGGGGCTCCCCAAGATCATGCAGGCGAACCGGGCATTCATGCGCCGCGCCGTCCGCTACGCCGTAGGCCAGGGCGTCACCCAGTTCCTCGACATCGGCTCCGGCATCCCCACCTTCGGCAATGTCCACGAGATCGCCCGGGCCGCGAGCCCCGAGGCGCGCGTGGTCTACGTCGACCACGACCCGGTCGCCGTCGCGCACAGCCGCGCCGTCCTGGCCGGGGACGACCGAGCCGACATCGTCGCCGCCGACCTGCGCAAGCCCCAGGAGATCCTGGCCGCCCCCGAGGTCGGCCGGCTCCTGGACCTCAGCCGCCCCGTCGCGCTCCTGCTCGTCGCCGTCCTGCACTTCCTGGAGGACGCGGACGACCCGTACGCCGCCGTCGCCGGACTGCGTGACGCGCTCGCCCCGGGAAGCCTGCTGGTCCTCACCCACGCCTCGTACGAGGGGATCCCGCTCACCGAGGAGGTCGCGGCCGGCACCGTCGGCGTCTACCGCGACATCCGCAACCCGCTCGTCATGCGCAGCGGAGCGGAGATCACCCGGTTCTTCGACGGCTTCGAGCTGGTCGAGCCCGGCGTCGTGGCGATGCCGAACTGGCGGCCCGACGGTGCGTCCGGCGCCGCGGACGGCGAGGCTGCGGACGGCGAGGCGGCGGAAGACCCGTACGCCTTCTCCGGCTTCGGTGGTGTGGGGCGCAAGGCGTGAGACTCTCGGCCGCGGTGCCTGCCGGCACGCCGACACCCGACCCGGACTGTGCGCTGGAGGACCGGATCGGGCGGTTCGCCACCATCTGGGGGCGGGCCATCTTCCCCGTCACGGCGACCTCGCTGACCCGGCCCGAGTTCGAGCGCCACCTGGTGCCGCTCACCCGGACCCTCGTCGACGCCCTCCACGCCCGGCCCTTCGACGCCGCCGTCGCCCAGCGCGTCGGCGCCGACCTCGTCGCCGTGCACTGCACCGACCCCGAGGCGCTCGCGGGCACCCTCGGCGTGGTCGAGTCGTACCTGGTGCTCTACTGCGGGCCCGACGGCTCCGACGCCGAGGGCACCGAGGAGTACCGCTCCCGCTGCGCCCGCCTCCAGCACGGCATCGCAGCGGGATTCGCCCGCGCCCTGCGCGAGCGCACCCTGGGCGAGCAGGAGGCAATAGCCCGCTCCGCGCAGACCGCGCGCACCGATGCCCAGCAGGCTCTGCACGCCAGCGAGGCCCGCTTCCGCGCCGTCTTCGAGGGCGCCGCCATCGGCATCGGCATCGCCGACCTGGACGGCAACGTCCTGGAGGTCAACGACACGCTGCTGCAGATGTTCGGCGGCCTCGACGGGCACGTCCGCAGCCGCAACGTCAGCGAGTGGGGACACCCCGACGACACCCCGCACGTCTGGCAGATGTACGCCGAACTCGTACGCGGCGAGCGCGAGCACTACCGCGTGGAGAAGCCGTACTACCGGCACGACGGCACCGTGCTCTGGACCAACCTGACGGTCTCGCTGCTGCGCGACGCCGAGGGCCGGCCGCAGTACCAGCTGGCCCTGATGGAGGACACCACCGAGCGCCGGCTGCTGAACCTTCGGCTGCGCTACGAGGCCACCCACGACGCGCTGACCGGACTGCCCAACCGGACGCTGTTCTTCGAACGCCTGGAGAAGGCCCTGGGCGGCGCCGGCGGAAAGCACTTCGGCCTGTGCTACCTGGACCTCGACGGCTTCAAGGCCGTCAACGACAGCCTCGGCCACTCGGCGGGAGACCGGCTGCTCGTCGAGGTCGCGGACCGGTTGCAGAGCTGCGCGACCGGCCCCGGCGAGGTCGTCGCCCGGCTCGGCGGCGACGAGTTCGTGGCGCTCACCACCGGCTCCGACACCGACGAGAAGGCGACCGAACTCGCCGTCCGCATCCTGTCGGCGCTCTCCACCCCGATCCGGCTGGACGGCCGGGAGCTGTCGGTCCGGGGCAGCATCGGCATCGTCGAGGGCCCGGCCGGCGAGCGGACCCCGGCGGAGGTGCTGCGCAGCGCCGACATCACGATGTACCGGGCCAAGGCGGCCGGCGGCAACCGCTTCGAGTTCGCCGACGCGGAAGCCGACGCCCGGGCGATCACCCGGCACGGCTTGACCAACGCCCTGCCCGCGGCGCTGGAACGCGGCGAGTTCTTCATCGAATACCAGCCGCTGGTGCACCTGCACGACGGCAGCGTGCACGGCGCGGAGGCCCTCGTCCGCTGGTCCCACCCGCAGTACGGGGTGCTCGGCCCGGACCGCTTCATCCCCCTCGCCGAACGGACCGGGCTGATCGTGCCGCTCGGCCGCTGGGTCCTGGAGGAAGCCGTCCGCCAGGCCCGCAACTGGCAGCGCCAGCACGGCTGCTCCGCCCTGCGGGTCAACGTCAACCTCTCGCCGACCCAGCTGCACCACCCCGGCCTGGTCGCCGACACCGTGGCCGTCCTGGAGAACTCGGGCCTGGCCCCCGGCGCCCTGTGCCTGGAGGTCACCGAGTCGGCCCTGATAGGCGCCGACGACGAACTCCTGGAACCGCTGCGCCGGCTCGCCGCCCTCGGGGTGGACATCGCCCTCGACGACTTCGGCACCGGCTACTCGAACCTGGCGAACCTGCGGCGCCTGCCCGTCAGCGTCCTGAAGCTGGACCGCTCCTTCACCCAGGGGATGCAGCAGCAGCCGGCCGACCCCGTCGACGTCAAGATCGTGGAGGGCATCGTCGCCCTGGCCCACAGCCTCGAACTCGCCGTCACGGTCGAAGGCGTGGAAACCGGCGCCCAGGCGGCCCAACTCCGCGAGCTGGGCTGCGACACCGCCCAGGGCTGGTACTACGCCCGCCCAGGCGCCCCGGACCGCATCCACACCCTCTCCCTCTCAGACGCCGTCCCCACCTCCTGACCCCCTGCCCCCTGCCCCCGCCCCCTGCCCCCTGACCAGGGCCGGCCTCCCGGACCGGCCAGGGGCGGCCCCGGGGCGAGCCGGCCCCGGGTCGGGGTGCGGCCAGTGTCGGAGTTGGGCCCGGGTCGGGCGCCGGTTTCAGAGCCTGACCGGTTCAGAGTCGGACCGGTTCAGAGTCGGACTGGGCAAGGGGCGGGCTGGGTCAGAGTCGGACCGAGCCAGAGCCGGACCGGGTCAGGTGTGGGCCTGGCCAGATGTCGGCCCGGTCAGGTGTGGGCCTGGCCAGATGTCGGCCCCGGTCAGGGGTGGCCTTCAGGTCAGTCCAGGCCTGCCTCCGTGCCTCGGCCGGGTTCGCGGACGGCTGCCAGGACTCGCTCGTAGCGCCGCGCCGTGTCGGCGAGGAGTTCGGTGGCGACCGCGAGACGCTCCGCCTGGTACGCGTCGAGCGCCTCCTCCCCGGCCGGGCCGGTGAGGGCGGCGGCCAGCGACCGGCCGAGGGCGGCCGCGTCCTGGATGCCGGTGTTCATGCCCAGCCCGCCGGCGATGGGGTGGACGTGTGCCGCGTCCCCCGCGAGGAAGGCCCGGCCCTCGCGTATCCGGGTGGCCATGCGGACGTTGACCCGCCAGGAGGAGAGCCAGGTGGGGTCCGCGAGCCGGATCTCCGGCATGCGGGCGTGCCGCTCGAAGAGCCGCTGGAAGCTCTCCAGCGACGGCGGTAGCAACGCGCCCCGCTCGTCCGTCTCGGGCGCGGCCTGCAACTGGAAGGTGTCCGTCCCCGGCATCGGGCAGAGGAGTATCCCCGTCCCCTCCGAAGAGAACCACTGGTGCCAGAACTCGCGGCTGAGCCCCGGCGCCTTGACGTCGCCCAGGACCATCGCGGGCTCCTCCTCCCCGGTCCCCTCGAAGGGGATCCCGAGGAGCCGGCGGGTGGTGCTGCGCCCGCCGTCGCACCCCGCGAGGTAGCCGGCCGCGATCACGGCGCCGCCCTCCAGTTCCACGCGCACCCCGGCCGCGTCCTGGGTGAGCCCGGCGATCGCGCTCCCGTACTCCACGCGCACGCCGTACTCGGCCAGGCGGTCGCGGAGCACCTCCTCGATCTGCCACTGCCCCACGAGCACGCCGCCGTCGGTGACGGTGTCGTTGATGTGCCGCCCGTCGAAGTACTTGCGCAGCACCACGCGTGCGCTGCCCCGGGCCGCCACGGCCTCGGCCACGCCGAACTCCTCGAAGACTTCGAGGCTGCCTGGGCGGAGCCCCTTGGCGCGCGACTCGCGATGCGGAGCGGAGCGCTGTTCAACAACCCGTACGGCGATGCCGCGGCGGGCCAGGTCGCAAGCGAGCGTGAGGCCGGTGGGGCCGGCGCCCGCGATCAGTACATCGGTCATCGGAAGTCCTCCGCGTCTGTCTGTCGATGGCTCAAGGAAAGCGGCTTTCGAGGGAAAATGCAACCCGGTTAAAAAATTGACTCGGTTACGATCCCGCGCTAGGTTGTGTGCATGGAGAACACGACGGGTCTGCGAGAGAGCAAGAAGCTCCGTACGCGCCAGCAGCTGGCGGGTACGGCGCTGGAACTCTTCCTGGAGCGGGGATTCGATGCCGTGTCGGTGGCGGATGTCGCCGCAGCGGCCGAGGTCTCCAAGCCCACGCTGTTCCGGTACTTCCCGAGCAAGGAGGACCTGGTGCTCGACCGCTTCGCCGACCATCAGGACGAAGCAGCGCGCATCGTGCGCGATCGGGCCGCCGGTCAGACGCCGGTGGGCGCGGTGCATGCGCACTTCCTCGCCGCGCTCGCCGAGCGCGATCCGATCACGGGGCTCTGCGACCACCCGAACGTCGTCGCCTTCCAGGGGCTGATCTACTCCACCGCGAGCTTGGAGACCCGGATCGCCCACTACACCGCCCGCGAGGTCGAGCTGCTCGCCGGCGTACTCGAAGCGGAGTCGGTCGACCCGCTGGCCGCGCGGCTCGCGGCCATGCATGTCGTTGCGGTGCGCCATGAATTGGGGCGGGAGAACTGGCGGCGGATCGACTCCGGCCTCACCGCCGACGAAGCCCACCCGGCCGCCGTCGCCGACGCCGACCGAGCCTTCGCCATGCTCGCCTCCGGCTTGGACGGGGCGCTGTCCATACGCTCGGCCTGACGGCCTTGGCTGCGGGGTCTGAGGCAGTCCGGGGGCCGGGGGGCCGGGGGTGGGGTGGACGGGGCGCTGATGCGTTGGCGGGCGGGTCGGGGAGGGGTGTTGCGTGTTTGAGGTGCCGGTTGTCGTCTCGCCGTGCGTGCTTGTGGGGGATCGATGACCCCGACGGCGAAGTCGTAGGGGCGGCGCTGGGGAGGTCGGGGCCGTCTCCGGTGGTGACTGGTGGGGCTGTGGCGGGCCTGTCGTCGCTTCCGGGTGTCGAGGTCGGGGCTGGGTGGAGAGGGTGGCCTTCGGTGGGCTGCTGATGTGCGCTTCCCGTGCCCCCGCCGCTGGCCGTGGACTGCGGTGAGTGGGGCGGCCGGGGGCCGTATCGCCTCAGGGGGTGGTGGTCCGATGGCTTAGTTGCGGGTCCAGGGCAGGGTGAGCGGGTCGCGAATCCGGTTGCCGGTGCGGGTCGGTTCGGCTGCGAGGTTCTGGCCGAAGCCGGTCAGTAGCGTCAGCTCGGCGGTCAGCTCCAGCGAGCGCAGCGTGCGAGGCGTCGTCCGGGCTGCGTCCGCGATCGCCGCTGCGTACTTCGCGTCCGTTTTCGCGTTGCCCGGATACGGATCGGCGGTCCGTCGCATCGAGAGTCTGGGCGGCTGGGCAGCCTGGTAGCTCGCGATACGGGCCACGGCCAGTGGGAGGGCGTCGATCGGGGCCCACCGGGGCGTGCCGGACTTGGCTTTGAGGTTGTCGAAGACGGTCCGTCGCTCGGGTTCGCTGTGGGGCATCGGCTTGTCGAAGGCCTTCTTCCCGGCCGGGGCGGGACCCTGGTCGTGGTGAGCCGGCTTGCCGATGTCCATCCCGAGAAAGGCGTCTGCGTCTGCGATGTCGAACAGTGCTCCGCTTGCTGGAAGTTGACCTTGCCTGCCGCCCGCAGGCTGACCGGCGTTGCGCCGGGCCCCGTGGTGGCCGGACACCTCATCGGTGTCTCCGGCGGCACCTCCCGGGGGCATGCTGGGCCGGGGGCGCGGGTGGGGGTGTCAGTCCTCGGGATTCCTAGTGTGTCCGGCCTTGCGCCAGATCGCTGTCATTCCGAGAGCAAGGGCGGTCAGCGCCACGATCACGATGGAGACCTCGATCGCGCGGTGCAATAGCAGGTGTTCGATGAGGTCCGACGACATCGCTGTGGGGCCGGCCATCATCGACCGCCCCGGTCCCGCGAGCGGGGCGTTGCGGAAGTTCGTCCTTCGAGTCGGCGGGCGGCGGCGCGCAGGGCGGCCTTCGCAGCGGGGTCCGTGTAGCGGCGGACGTCGTCGAGCTTGCCCCGGCGCTTGAGCGTCAGGGCGACGGTGAAGAGCAGTAGTGCGGCTACCACCAAGCAGCCCGCCAACACGGCGAACCGGATGAGCATGACGTTGAGGAGGGTCTCCACGAGGGACCGCCTTTCGTTTTATCACGGCTGTGATACTTCCTTTCTAGCACACCCGTGATAGAACGGCTCCATGCCCAAGCACGTGGACCCGGACGCCCGCCGTCAGCAGGTCGTCGACGCGCTGTTCCGGGTCGTCGTCCGCGAGGGTCTCCACCGCACCTCGCTGCGAGGCGTGGCCAACGAGGCGCAGCTCAACATCGGATCCCTGCGCCACTACTTCGCCAGCCAGCAGGAGCTGATGCGGTTCGCGATGCAGTCGATGATCGACCGGGTGGGCGGCCGGCTGCTGGCACGCGTCGAGCAGATCGGAGACCTGGGCAGCCGCCCCCGCCCCGAGCAGCTACGGCTCGCGGCCGAACTGCTGGCGGAGCTCCTGCCGCTCGACGAGCGACGCCGCACCGAAGTCACCGTCTTCCTGGACTTCAACGCCGCCGCCCGCACCGACCCGGCCTTCGGTGACCTCGCGCGGAAGGTCGCCGAGGGCACCAGATGGCTGTTGCGTCGCATCCTCGCCCGGCTCGACGCGGCCGGCAGTCTGCGCCCCGGCCTCGACCTCGACATCGAGGCCGAGCGGCTGGCGGCGCTCGTCGACGGACTGGGCCTCAGCGGCGTCCTGCACCCTGACCTGCTGCCCCCGCAGAAATCCTGGGACGTGCTGCGCACCCATCTGGAGGGCCTGGCACGGGCCGGGTGAAGCAGCCGCACCCGTCCGCTCCGGGCCCCCCGACCCTCGTGTGGTGCGGGGGTGTCAGCCGGTCAGGATGCGTTGGAGTTCGCGGGCCGCGCGCGGGGGAGCGACGTCCGTGCGGTGGGCCAGGGCGATGGTGCGGCGCAGCGGGGAGCCGGCCAGCGGGGTGGTGCGCAGGCCCGGGTCGGCGTGGTCGACCACCATGGCCGGGACCACCGCGATGCCCAGGCCCGCGCGGACGAAGCCGAGTACGGCGTCCATCTCGCCGCCCTCCACCGTGAACACCGGCTCGAAGCCCGCCGCCCGGCAGGCGGTCACCGTCAGGTCCCGCAGGTCGTAGCCGTGCCGGAACATCACCATCGGCTCATCGCGCAACGCGGAGATCGTGAGCGGGCCGCCGCCCGCCGGCGGTGGCAGCTCCGCCGAGGACACCACGACCAGGTCCTCCGTCAGCAGCTCCACGGTGGTCAGCGCCGGCGCCGACGGCGGCAGCGGCAGCGCGATCAGCGCCAGGTCCAGCGCCCCGCGCGCCAGCTCCCGCACCAGGTCGAGCGACCCGCTCTCCTCGATCAGCAGCTCGATCCCCGGGTGCGCGGTGTGGAAGGCGCGCAGTACGCCCGGCAGCAGGCCCGTGCACACGCTCGGGGTGGCTCCCAGCCGCACCCGCCCGCGCCGCAGCTGCGCCAGCTCCTGCACCTCCAGGCGCGCCGTGTCCGCGTCCGCCAGGATCCGCCGCGCCAGCGGCAGCAGCGCCTCGCCCGCGTCGGTGAGCGCGATGTTGCCCCGCGCCCGGCTGAACAGCTCCGCCCCCAGTTCCCGTTCTAGCGCCTTGATCTGCTGGGACAGCGACGGCTGGGCCACATGCACCCGCTGCGCGGCGCGCGTGAAGTGCTGGGTCTCGGCGACGGCCACGAAGTACAGGAGCTGCTGGAACTGCATCGTCCCAGCGTAGCGCCCTGCATAGGGATGCTCTATCGATATCAGCTCCATCATGTCTTGGACCTTTCGGGGTCCCGGTCCCTAGCGTGTTGTGCCATGGCTCTGGCAACGCGGACGGGCCGACGGCCGTCCACCACGCGCACGCTCTGGGACTCCACCGTCGGCAAGAAGTCCGTGATGGCGGTATCCGGCGCGATCATGCTCGGCTACCTCGTCGCCCACATGTTCGGCAACCTCAAGATCTTCTTCGGTCCGGGCGACTTCAACGGCTACGCCCACTGGCTGCGCGGCATGGGAGCGCCGCTCCTGCACCACGAGTGGGCCCTGTGGATGGTCCGCGTCGTCCTGATCGCCGCCGTCATCGCCCACGGCGTCTCCGCCTACCAGCTCAGCCGCCGTGACATCAAGGCGCGCCCCGTCAAGTACGCCCACAAGCGGCGCCGCGCCAGCTACGCCACCCGCACCATGCGCTGGGGCGGCATCATCCTGGCCCTGTTCATCGTCTGGCACCTGCTCGACCTGACCACGCTCACCGTCAACGAGCGCGCCTGGGCCGGCCACCCCTACGAGAACGTCCTCGCCACCTTCTCCACCTGGTACGGCAACACGATCTACATCGTGGCGATGGTCGCGGTCGGCCTGCACGTCCGGCACGGCTTCTGGAGCGCCGCCCAGACCCTCGGCGCGGGCAACGCCCGCCGCGACCGCACCCTGAAGTTCCTGGCCAACGCCCTGGCCCTCGTCCTGTTCGCGGGCTTCGTGTCCGTCCCCGTCGCCGTCATGACCGGAGTGGTGAGCTGACCATGAGCGAATACGCCAACTACACCACCGGCGAGCCGATCTCCGACACCAAGGCGCCCGAAGGCCCCATCGCCGAGCGCTGGGACCGCCGCCGCTTCGAGGCCAAGCTCGTCAACCCGGCCAACCGCCGCAAGCACACCGTCATCGTCGTCGGCACCGGCCTGGCCGGCGGGGCGGCCGGCGCCACCCTCGCCGAGCAGGGCTACCACGTCGTCCAGTTCTGCTACTCCGACTCCCCGCGCCGCGCCCACTCCATCGCCGCGCAGGGCGGCATCAACGCCGCGAAGAACTACCGCAACGACGGCGACTCGGTGCACCGCCTCTTCTACGACACCGTCAAGGGCGGCGACTTCCGCGCCCGCGAGTCCAACGTGCACCGCCTCGCCCAGATCTCCGTGGAGATCATCGACCAGTGCGTGGCCCAGGGCGTCCCCTTCGCCCGCGAGTACGGCGGCCTCCTCGACACCCGCTCCTTCGGCGGCGTCCAGGTCTCGCGCACCTTCTACGCCCGCGGCCAGACGGGCCAGCAGCTGCTGCTCGGCGCCTACCAGGCACTGTCCCGGCAGATCGCCGCCGGCAACGTGGAAATGCACGCCCGCACCGAGATGCTCGACCTGATCACGGTCGACGGGGTGGCCCGCGGCATCGTCGCCCGCGACCTGATCACCGGCAGCATCGAAACCCACTACGCCGACGCCGTCGTCCTGGCGAGCGGCGGCTACGGGAACGTCTTCTACCTCTCCACCAACGCCATGAACTCCAACGCGACCGCCATCTGGCGGGCGCACCGGCGCGGCGCCCACTTCGCCAACCCCTGCTTCACCCAGATCCACCCCACCTGCATCCCGCGCACCGGCGACCACCAGTCCAAACTCACCCTGATGAGCGAGTCCCTGCGCAACGACGGCCGCATCTGGGTCCCCAAGGCCAAGGGCGACACCCGCCCCGCCGCCGAGATCCCCGAGGCGGAGCGGGACTACTACCTGGAGCGGATCTACCCCTCCTTCGGCAACCTCGTCCCCCGCGACATCGCCTCCCGCGCCGCCAAGAACGTCTGCGACGAGGGCCGCGGCGTCGGCCCCGGCGGCCAGGGCGTCTACCTCGACTTCGCCGACGCCATCCGCCGCATGGGCCGCGACCAGGTCGCCGAGAAGTACGGCAACCTCTTCGAGATGTACGAGCGGATCACCGCCGAGAACCCGTACGAGGTCCCCATGCGGATCTACCCCGCCGTGCACTACACGATGGGCGGCCTGTGGGTGGACTACGACCTCCAGACCACCGTCCCCGGCCTGTTCGCGATCGGCGAGGCCAACTTCTCCGACCACGGCGCCAACCGCCTCGGCGCCTCCGCGCTGATGCAGGGCCTCGGCGACGGCTACTTCGTCCTGCCGTCCACCATCAACGACTACCTGGCCCGCCACCCGCACCAGGATTCCGTCGACGACGACCACCCCGAAGCCGCCGCGGCGATCCGCGAGACGCGCGACTGCCTGGCGAAACTCCTCGCCGTCGACGGCGACCGCACCCCCGACTCCTTCCACCGAGAAATCGGCGAACTCATGTGGGAGTACTGCGGAATGGCCCGCACCGACGCCGGCCTGCGCAAGGCCCTCGCCCGGATCCCCGAGATCCGCGAGGAGTTCTGGCGCCGCATCAAGGTCCCCGGCAGCGGCGCGGAGTTCAACCAGTCATTGGAGAAGGCCAACCGCATCGTCGACTACCTGGAACTCGCCGAGCTGATGTGCCTCGACGCCCTCCACCGCGCCGAATCCTGCGGCGGCCACTTCCGCGAGGAGTCCCAGACCCCCGACGGCGAAGCCGCCCGCCGCGACGAGGAGTTCGGCTACGCGGCCGCCTGGGAGTACCAGGGCACCGGCGCCGCCCCCGTCCTGCACAAGGAAGACCTCGTCTTCGAGTACGTCCACCCCACCCAGCGGAGCTACGCATGAAGCTCACCCTGCGCGTCTGGCGCCAGCACAACGCCGACGCCCCCGGCGCCATGGCCTCCTACGAGGTCGACGGCATCTCCCAGGACATGTCCTTCCTGGAAATGCTCGACACGCTCAACGAGGACCTCATCCTGCGCGGCGAGGACCCGGTCGCCTTCGACCACGACTGCCGCGAGGGCATCTGCGGCGCGTGCAGCCTCGTCATCAACGGCGACGCCCACGGCCCCGAGCGCACCACCACCTGCCAGCTGCACATGCGGTCCTTCGCCGACGGCGACACCATCGACGTCGAACCGTGGCGCGCCTCGGCCTTCCCCGTCGTCAAGGACCTCGTGGTGGACCGCAGCGCCTTCGACCGGATCATCCAGGCCGGCGGCTACATCACCGCCCCGACCGGCGCCGCGCCCGAGGCACACGCCACGCCCGTGCCCAAGCCGGCCGCCGACCACGCCTTCGAGCACGCCGAGTGCATCGGCTGCGGGGCCTGCGTGGCGGCCTGCCCCAACGGCTCGGCGATGCTCTTCACCTCCGCCAAGATCAACCACCTCAACGTGCTGCCGCAGGGCTCGCCCGAGCGCGAATCCCGGGTCCTCGACATGGTGGCCACGATGGACGACGAGGGCTTCGGCGGCTGCACCCTGACCGGCGAATGCGCCACGGCCTGCCCCAAGGGCATCCCGCTGCCCTCGATCGCCGCGATGAACAAGGAGTGGCTGCGCGCGCTCCGCAAGGGCTGACCCGCCACCGGGAACCAACCCGCCTCCCCGACCCCGTACGAGCGCCCGCCGGCCGTCCGCGACACCGGCGGCCCGGGCCCCCCGTCCCGTGGGCCGATCGGCTGACCCGATCCGCCGACCGGGCGCTCGTACGGCCCGATCCCCGCGCCGCGCCCCGGCGGGGTCCGGGCCATCGGCGACAGTGGGCCCCATGCCACATGCCCCCGCCGGGACCGGACCGCGCCGCCGCACCCTGCTGGCGGCCGCCGCCCTCGCCCCGCTGGCAGCGGCCGGCTGCACGGAGCAGGACGGCCCCCGCACCCGGGCCAACGGCCCGCAGGCCCCGCCCAAAGACGCCCTGATCATGGTCATCCGGCACGCGGAGCACCCGTACGCCGGAGCCACCGGCGAGGACGCCGAGGGCAACGAGGACCCCGGGTTCCTGGCCGGGCGCGGCTGGCGCCGGGCCGCCGAACTGCCCCGCCTCTTCCCGCCCGGCCGCCGGGGCTCACTGCCCCGGCCCGCCGCCGTCTTCGCCGCCGGCGGGAAGGCGCACGCGGCCCCCGCACACTCCCGCCAGACCGTGGAAGCACTGGCCAAGGCCCTGGGCACCCCGGTCCGCTCCGAGTTCGCGATCGGCGCCGAGACGGCCCTGGCCCACAGCGTCCTGGCCGCGCCGGCCCCCGTACTCGTCTGCTGGGAGCGCGCCGGCATCCCCCGCCTGGTCCGGGCCCTCGGCGCCCACCAGGTGCGCGGCGTCCCCGCCGCCTGGCCCGACCGGCACGACCTCGTCTGGACGTTCACCCGCACCCGGGGCGTGTGGAGCTTCCGCGAACTCCCGCAGCACCTGCTCCCCGGCGACGCCTGACCCCGCGCCCTGACCCCCGCGCCCGGAGGACCGGGCCCGGGGGAGCGTCAGACCCCGAGGGCCCGCGCGAGGTAGCCCGCCGTCCGGCTGCCCGGCGTACGGGCCACCTCGGACGGCGTGCCCGACGCGACCACGCGGCCGCCCTCCGCACCACCGCCCGGACCCAGGTCGATGACCCAGTCCGCGCCCGCCACCACTTCCATGTCGTGCTCCACGACCACCACCGAGTGCCCGGCCTCCACCAGCCCGTGCAACTGCCGCAGCAGCACCCGCACATCGGCCGGATGCAGCCCCGTCGTCGGCTCGTCCAGCAGGTACAGGGTGTGATCGCGGCGCAGCCGCTGCAACTCCGTCGCCAGCTTGATGCGCTGCGCCTCGCCACCCGACAGCTCCGTGGCCGGCTGCCCCAGCCGCAGGTAGCCCAGCCCGATGTCCTCCAGCGCGCGCAGGCTGCGCGCCGCCGCCGGGACCTGCGCGAAGAACACGGCCGCCGCCTCCACCGTCAGCGACAGCACCTCCGCGATGGTCAGCCCCTCGTACCGCACCTGGAGGGTCTCCGCGTTGTACCGCGCCCCGCCGCACTGCGGGCACGGCGCGTACGTGCTCGGCAGGAACAGCAGCTCCACCGAGACGAACCCCTCGCCCTGGCAGGTCTCGCAGCGCCCGCCCGGCACGTTGAAGGAGAACCGGCCCGCCTTCCAGCCGCGCGCCCGCGCCTCGTCGGAGGCCGTGAAGAGCCTGCGCACCACGTCGAACAGCCCCGTGTACGTCGCCAGATTGGACCGAGGCGTCCGGCCGATCGGTTTCTGGTCCACTTCCACCAGGCGCCGTACGGGGAACCCGGGCTCCGCCAGCCGCCCGGCCACCTCACCGGCGAGGGCCTGGCCCACCAGCGTGGACTTCCCGGAACCCGACACCCCGGTCACGGCGGTGAACACCCCGAGCGGGAACTCGGCCGTCACCCCGCGCAGGTTGTGCCGGTCGACCCCGCTGAGCCGTACCGCACCGCGCGCCTCCCGGACCGGGCGCGGACGCTCCGGCGACTCCAGGGAGGCGAACAGGTGCCGCGCCGTCGCCGACTCCGCCATGTCCGCCAGCCCCGCCGGCGGCCCGCTGTGCAGGACCCGCCCTCCGTGCTCCCCGGCCAGCGGCCCGACGTCCACCAGCCAGTCCGCGTGCCGCACCACGTCCAAGTCGTGCTCCACCACGAACACCGTGTTCCCGGCCGCCTTCAGCCGGTCCAGTACGGTCAGCAGCGCCTCGGTGTCGGCCGGGTGCAGCCCCGCCGACGGCTCGTCCAGTACGTACACCACCCCGAACAGGCCCGACTTCAGCTGTGTCGCCAGCCGCAGCCGCTGCAACTCGCCCGCCGACAGCGAGGGTGCGGTCCGGTCCAGGCTCAGATAGCCGAGCCCGAGCTCCGTGACGGGCGCGATCCGCGCCCGCAGGTCCTCGGCGAGCACCCGGGCCGCCTCACCACCGGGCGGCGCGGAAGCCAGTACGCCGTCCAGCTCGGTCAGCGGCACCGCCGCCAGCTCCGCGATCGTACGGCCCGCGAACGTCACGGCCAGGGCCTCGGGTCGCAGCCGCCGCCCCTGGCACACCGGGCACGGGGAGTCGGTGAGGAACTTCTCCGCGCGGGCCCGCAGCGACGCGCTCTTGCTGTCCGCGAAGGTCCGCATCACATAGCGGTGGGCGCTCATGTACGTGCCCTGGTAGGGCCGCTGGATCCGCTCGGCCTCCCGCACCGGGTGCACCGTGACCACCGGCTGTTCCTCGGTGAACAAGATCCACTCGCGGTCCCGCGCGGGCAGCTCCCGCCAGGGCGCGTCCACGTCGTGGCCGAGCGCCTCCAGGATGTCGCGCAGGTTCTTGCCCTGCCATGCTCCCGGCCAGGCCGCGATGGCACCCTGACGGATCGACAGGTCCGGATCGGGTACGAGGAGTTGCTCGTCGGTACGGTGGATCCGCCCGATGCCGTGACAGGACGGGCAGGCGCCGGCGGCGGTGTTGGGGGAGAAGGCGTCGGAGTCCAGGCGCTCCGCCCCCGGCGGGTACGCCCCGGCCCGCGAGTACAGCATGCGCAGGGAGTTCGACAGCAGGGTCACCGTCCCCACCGAGGACCGCGAGCCGGGCGTCGAGCGGCGCTGCTCCAGCGACACGGCGGGCGGCAGCCCGGTGACGGAGTCGACCTTCGGGGCGCCGATCTGGTGGATCAGCCGGCGGGCGTAGGGGGCCACGGACTCGAAGTAACGGCGCTGGGCCTCGGCGTAGAGCGTGCCGAAGGCCAGCGAGCTCTTCCCGGAGCCGGAGACCCCGGTGAACACGGTCAGCGCGTCGCGCGGGATGTCCACGTCGACGCCGCGCAGATTGTGCTCCCGGGCGCCCCGGACGCGGACGTAGGGATCGGTGGACTGGTGCATTCGCCCTAGTTTAGGGCGCCGGTCTCGGCGCCGCCGCGAGCGGCCCGGCGGGCGGCGTAGCGGACGCCGTAGCCGGCGCCGTCGTGCGCGCGAGCCCGGCCAGGCGGGCCAGCCGGCCGAAGGAGTCCAACAGGGCCGTCCGGTCGTACGTCGAGGTGGTGACCAGCAGCTCGTCCGCCCCCGTCGCCGCCCGGACCCGCTCCAGCTCGGCCGCGACCTGCTCCTCGGTGCCGAAGACGTGCCCGGCGAGCGCGCCCTCGTACAGCTCCCGCTCCTTCGCCGTCATGGCCAGCGCCTCCACCTCCCCGGCGGGGCGCAGCGGCGGGAAACTGCCCCGGGTCCGGGAGTACGCGAGCGCCCACGCCTCCGGGACCAGGATCCGGCGGGCCTCCTCCGCCGTGGCGGCCACCGCGACCGTCCCGGAGACCACCACGTACGGCTCCGCGCCCCGGGCCGAGGGCCGGAACGCCGCGCGGTACCCCTCGATGATCTCCACGACCCTGTCACGGGCCCGCAGGTCACCCACCACCAGCGGCAGCCCGGCCCGCGCGGCGATCCCCGCGCCCTCGCCGGTCGCCAGCACGAACGCCGGGATCCGCAGCCCCTCCGCGGGACGGGCGTGCACCTCGGGATGCGCCCGCTGGGTGCCGTCGATCCAGCCGAGCAGTTCGGCGAGCTGCTCCTCGAAGGCGTCGGCGTCGGCGGTGTCACGGCCGAGCGCGCGCCGGATGCCGCCCGTGAAGCCCACGGACCGGCCGAGCCCCATGTCGATCCGCCCGGGGAAGAGGGCCTCCAGGACCCCGAACTGCTCGGCGACGACCAGCGGCTGATGGTTGGGCAGCATCACCCCGCCCGTGCCGACCCGGATCCGGCCGGTCGCGCCGGCGACGGCGGCGGCCAGCACGGTGGGGGCGGAACCGGCGACCCCGGGAACGCTGTGGTGCTCCGAGACCCAGAAGCGGCGGTACCCGAGCCGGTCCGCGGCGCGGGCCAGCTCGACGGTGTCGCGCAGCGCCCCGGCGGCCGGGTGCCCTTCGCGGGTGCGGGAGCGGTCGAGGACCGAGATTTCGCGGAACACACCCTCCTCAACGCCCCGGGGCGGCGGGCATTCCCGGGCGGCCGGACCGGGCCCGTTCCCCGCGCTTACGCTGGCCGCATGAGCGAGATCAGCAACGGACGGCCGCTGGCCGTGTTCGACATCGACAACACCCTGGCCGACACCGACCACCGCCAGCACTTCCTGGAGGGCCGGCCCCGCGACTGGGACGGCTTCTTCGGCGCGGCCCCGGCCGATCCGCCGCTCGCGCGCGGCGTGGAGCTGGCGGTGGAGAGCGCGGCGGACTGCGAGGTCGTGTACCTGACCGGCCGTCCGGAGCGGTGCCGGGCCGACACCGAGGAGTGGCTCGCCCGGCACGGGCTGCCCGAGGGGCGGCTGTGGATGCGCGGCGATCAGGACCGCCGCCCGGCGCGCACGACGAAGCTGGAGGTGCTGAAGCGGATCTCGCGGGGGCGCCAGGTGCGGATGCTGGTGGACGACGACGAGCTGGTCTGCCAGGCGGCGCGCGCGGCGGGCTTCAGCGTGGTGCTCGCGAACTGGGCGGCGGACGCGCCCGAGCTCAAGTCCGCCCAGGAGGGCGAGGGCCGCACCTGAACCCCGTACGCCCTGAACCTCGTACGCCCTGAGCCCCGTACGCCCCGCGCCCCGCTCTCGCGCCCGGGGGGGCCGGCGGGGGTCAGTCCTCGCCTTCGAGGCGGAAGCCCACCTTGAGGCCGACCTGGTAGTGCGCGATCTCGCCGTTCTCGATGTGCCCGCGCATCTGAGTGACCTCGAACCAGTCCAGGTTGCGCAGGGTCTGGCCCGCCCGCGCGAGCCCGTTGCGGATGGCCTGGTCGATGCCCTCGTCGGAAGTGCCGACGATCTCGGTCACCCGGTACGTGTGGTTGGACATGGGGCCTCCCGACCGTGGTCTCTGTTGCCTTGTTCCACGGTGCCCCAGTACGTCCGAGTCCGCGAACTATGGGTGGGCGATGCCGGCCGGAAGCCCCTTGACCCACCCATTGGTCTATGCCAATTTCAAGCCATCTCATCCGTCCCCGGAAGGTGACCTACGTGAAGATGCGCTTCCTTGCCGTGTGCACCGCCCTCGCGGCCGCCACCGCCCTCACCGGCTGCGGCCGGCTCGCCGATCCGGCCGGGGGCTCCAGGAAGGTGACGCTCTGGCTGATGAAGGGCAGCGCCTCGGAGGACTTCGTCACCCGGTTCACCGCCGACTTCGAGCACCGCCACCCCGGCGTCGACCTGGAGGTCAGGACCCAGGAGTGGACCGGCATCGGCGACAAGGTCAACGCCGTCCTCGACGGCACGAGCGGGGAAGGCGCCGACGTCATCGAGGTCGGCAACACCCAGGTGGCCCAGTACGTCGAGGCCGGCGGCCTCTCCGAGCTCACCCTGGAGGGCCTGCGCGAGTGGGGCGGCAAGGACTGGCTCAAAGGCCTCTCCGACCCGGGGAGCGTGGGCGGAGCCCAGTTCGGCGTCCCGTGGTACGCCGCCAACCGCGTGGTGATCTACAACAAGGACCTCTTCGCGGACGCCGGGCTGAAGAACCCGCCCAGGAACCGCCAGGAGTGGCTCCAGGCCACCCAGAAGCTGGACAAGGGCGACCGCCAGGGCATCTACCTCCCCGGCCAGAACTGGTACGTCCTCGCCGGGTTCATCTGGGACGAGGGCGGCGAACTCGCCGTCGAGAGCGCCGGCCAGTGGGTCGGCGCCCTCGACGACGAGAAGGCGCTCGCCGCGATGCGGTTCTACAAGCAGCTCCAGGCCCTCGGCGACGGCCCCAAGGACGCCGACGAGGAGACGCCCCCGCAGGCGGACGTCTTCGCGCGCGGCCGGATCGCCCAGATCATCGCCCCGCCCGGGCAGGCCGCCCAGATCGAGGCCGCCAACCCCGCCCTCAAGGGCAAGCTCGGCTTCTTCCCGATCCCCGGCAAGACCTCCGACAAGCCCGGCGCCGTCTTCACCGGCGGCTCCGACCTGATCATCCCGGAGCGGACGCGGAACCGGCGCGAGGCCGTGGCCGTGATCACCGCCCTGGTCAGCGAGGAATGGCAGACCGAGCTCGCCCGCACCATGAGCTACGTCCCGAACAAGACCACCCTCGCGCACGTGGTCGAGGGCAACGAGGGCGCCGCCGCCATGGCCCCCGGCGCCGCCCAGGGCCGGGCCACCCCGAACTCCGCCCGCTGGGCCGAGGTCGAGGGCAAGAACCCCATCAAGCCGTACATGACGGCCGTGCTCACCGGCCAGGACCCCCGCCAGGCGGCCCGGACGGCCTCGGAGACGATCAGCAAGGTGCTCAGCTCCGACCGGTGAGTTCAGCGTCCGCACATCCAACTGCCGCTGCGAGGTCATGTCGAATCCAGCCGGTCACGGAAGAAGTAAAGAGCCAGGCCGCACACCTGTCGGCCCGGCCATCCGTGTCCGGATCAGGAGCCGCCATGACCATCGCCCCCCTGTCCCCGTCCCGCACCACGCCCCCCACCGCGGCCCCGGTCGCGGCCCCCGCCACCGTCACCGCGCAGGGCGTCCCCACCGCCCCCCGCTACGCGGTCCGCCTCGCCCGCGACGAGGACGAGGTCCGCGCCGCCCAGCGGCTGCGCCACACCGTCTTCGCCGGAGAGCTCGGCGCCCGCCTCGACGGCCCCGAGCCGGGCCTCGACTCCGACGCCTTCGACGCGTACTGCGACCACCTCCTCGTCGTCGAGGAAGAGACCGAGCAGGTCGTCGGCACCTACCGGCTGCTGCCCCCCGAGCGCGCCGCCGTGGCCGGCCGCCTCTACTCCGAGGGCGAATTCGACCTCTCCGCCCTCGCCCCCATCCGCCCCGACCTCGTCGAGGTCGGCCGCTCCTGCGTACACCCCGACCACCGGGGCGGCGCCGTCATCGCCCTCGTCTGGGCCGGCCTCGCCCGCTACATGGACCGCTCCGGCCACAACTGGCTGGCCGGCTGCTGCTCCATCCCCCTCGCCGACGGCGGCGTGCTGGCCGCCGCCGCCCGCGCGAAGGTCCTCACCCGCAACCTCGCCCCCGAGGAGTACCGCGTCACCCCGCACACCCCCTGGAACGCCGAGGGCATCACCTTCCCCGACCGGGTCGAGCTGCCGCGCTGCTCCGCGGCTACCTGCGCCTGGGCGCCTGGGTCTGCGGCGAGCCCGCCCTCGACGCCGACTTCGGCTGCGCCGACCTGTACGTCCTGCTCTCGCTGCGCCGCACCAACCCGCGCTACCTCAAGCACTTCCTCTCGCTCACCCCGGGCGCATGAGCGTCTGGCTGCCCACCTCGCCCTGCACCCCCGCGGCCTGCGCCGGCCACGAGGGGCGGGTCGCGAGCGTCCCGCACGCGGCCGCGCGGCTCATTGCCGCCGTCGCCGTGGTCCTGCTCGGGATCCTGGGCGCCCAGCCGGTCCGGCTGCTGCCCGAGCGGCCCCGGCAGGCGCTCGTCCGGGCCTGGGCGACCGCTCTCGTACGGGCCTTCGGCATCCGGCTCACCGTGCACGGGAGCCCCGGCCCCGACGGCGGCCGCCTGATCGTCGCCAACCACATCTCGTGGCTCGACATCGCGCTCGTCGCCGCCGTCACACCCAGCCGGATGCTCGCCAAGAGCGACATCCGGACCTGGCCCGTCCTCGGTCCGCTCTCCCGCCAGAACGGCACCCTGTTCATCGAACGCGATCGGATCCGAGCCCTCCCCGACACCGTCGCGGCCGTCACCCGGGCCCTCCTCGACGGCGACCGGGTCACCGTCTTCCCCGAGGGCTCCACCTGGTGCGGACGCGCCCAGGGCCCCTTCCGGCGCGCCGCGTTCCAGGCCGCGCTGGACGCGCGCGTCCCCGTACAGCCCGTGCGCATCACGTACCTGCTGGACGGACGGACCCCCGCCGGGGCGCGCCCGACGGGGGTCTATCCGGCCGGGGCGCCCGCCTTCGTCGGGGACGACCCGCTGACCGCCTCGCTGTGGCGGATCGTCCGGGCCCGCGGGGTGCGGGCCGAGGTACGGCTGCTGCCGCGGATCCCGCCGGGCCGCCACGCGCACCGGCGGGACCTCGCGGCCGCCGCTCAGGCCGCGGTCGTCCCCGGACCGGCGCCGGCGCCGCCCTCACTGCCGGGGATCCCCTCCCAGCCCGGACCGCCCTCCGCCACGGACAGGGACAGCGCGAAACGACCCTCGGAATCCGTCCACCACTGGGTCAACTCCAGCCCCGCCGCCAGCAGTTCCTTCCGGATGCCCTCCTGACGGAACTTCGCGGACACCTCCGTCAGGATCTCCTCACCCGCCGCGAACGGCACCACCAGATCCAGCGACCTGATCTTCACCAGAGCCTCGGACCGGGCCCGCAGCCGCATCTCGATCCACTCCTCCTCCCGATTCCACACCGCCACGTGCGCGAAGTCGGCGGTGTGGAAGTCCGCGCCCAACTCCCGGTCGATGACGGTCAGCACGTTCTTGTTGAACTCGGCCGTCACCCCCTGCGCGTCGTCGTACGCCGCCACCAGAACGTCCTCGTCCTTCACCAGGTCCGTACCCAGCAGCAGCGCGTCCCCGGGCGACAGCATCGCCCGAACCGACGCCAGGAACCGGGCCCGCTCCGCGGGCAGCAGGTTCCCGATGGTCCCCCCGAGGAAGACCACCAGCCGGGGCCCGGGGGAGTCCGGCAGCTGCAACGCCCTGGTGAAGTCGGCCAGCAGCGCGTGCACCCGCAGCCCCGGATGCTCCGCCAGCAGGACCTCCGCCGCCCCCCGCAGTGCGCTCTCGCTCACGTCCACCGGGATGTACGTGTCCAGCGCGGGCATCGCCTCGATCAGGTGCCGGGTCTTCTCCGAGGAACCGGAACCCAGCTCCACCAGCGTCCGGGCCCCGCTCGCCGAGGCGATCTCCCCGGCCCGCGCGAGGAGGATCTCCCGCTCCGCGCGCGTCGGGTAGTACTCGGGCAACCGGGTGATCTCCTCGAACAGCTCACTGCCCCGCGCGTCGTAGAACCACTTGGGCGGCAGCACCTTGCGGGCCTGGGTCAGCCCGCGCAGCACGTCCTCCCGCAGCGCGGCGTCCGCGGTGTGCTCGTCGAGGGTTCGGGTCAGCTGGAAGTCACTCACCGGGCTTCGTCTCCTTGTGCGGGGACTCCCCGAGGGGAGGCGCCTTGAGCGGGGTCAGGTCGACCCGTGTACGGGTGGCGGTCAGCAGGGTCCGGTCGGGCACTTCGCGCCACCGGGTGTCGTCGTCGTACGGCTCGGACGCCACCACCGTGCGCTGCGCGGGTACGTCCGCCAGGTACCAGAGCGAATCCCCCCAGGCCGTCGCGGCGATCTCGGACCCGTCGGTCAGCAGCAGGTTCAGCCGCGAACCCGGCGAGGCACCGGCCACCGCCCGCACCGGCCCCGCGAGCGACTCCCCGAGGCCGCGGCCCTCCCGCAGCCCCCGCAGCACCAGCGCCCAGATCAGCGCCGAGTCGGTGCGCGCCGCCAGCGAGAGCAGCTCCTGCGGCGGCAGCCCGGCCGTCAGCGGGGCCACCGCGTCCGGCCAGTCCCGCACCGCGCCGTTGTGGCTGAACAGCCAGGGCCCCGACGCGAACGGCGCCGCCGCGGCCTCCCCGTCGGCCCCCGGATCGGTGGCGTCGCGCACGGCGGCCAGCGCGGCCTCGCTGCGCACCACACGGGCGAGGTCGGCGAAGGTCATGTCGCCCCAGATGGGCCCGGCCCGCCGGTAGCGGGCGGGCACCGGATCGCCCTCCGCGTACCAGCCGACTCCGAACCCGTCCGCGTTGACGGTGCCGTACCGCTGCCGGCGCGGCTCCCAGGACTGCCGCACCAGCGAGTGTTCCGGGTCGGTCAGCAGTCGCCCCAGGGGTATCTCCGGTCCCACGTAAGCGAGGTGACGGCACATCAGGCATCCCTCGCGGTCCGGAACCCGGAGAAGATCTGGCGGCGCACCGGCAGGTCCCAGTTGCGGAACGTGCCCCGGCAGGCCACCTCGTCCACGGCAAAGGAACCGCCGCGCAGCACCTTGTGACCGGGGCCGAAGAACACCTCCGAGTACTCCCGGTACGGGAAGGCGCGGAACCCCGGATACGGCAGGAAGTCCGAGGAGGTCCACTCCCACACGTCCCCGATCAGCTGCCGCACCCCGAGCGGGGAGGCCCCGGCGGGATAACTGCCCGCGCGGGCCGGGCGCAGATGCCGCTGGCCCAGATTGGCGTGCGCGGGCGTCGGGTCGGCGTCGCCCCACGGATAGCGCGTCGAACGGCCGGAGGCCGGGTCGAACCGGGCCGCCTTCTCCCACTCCTCCTCCGAGGGCAGCCGCCGCCCCGCCCAGCGGGCGTACGCGTCCGCCTCGTACCAGCTCACGTGCAGCACCGGCTCGTCGCCGGGCACCGGCTCGGTCACCCCGAAGCGGCGCCGCAGCCACTGCCCGGCCTCCCGGCGCCAGAACAGCGGAGCCTCGATCTCGTGCGCGCGGATCTGGTCCCAGCCCTCGGCCGCCCACCAGCGGCGCTCGCCGTAGCCGCCGTCCGCGATGAACGCCTCGTACGCGGCGTTGGTCACCGGCACCGTGTCGATCCAGAACGCCGCCGTCTCACGGGTGTGCGCGGGCCGCTCGTTGTCCAGCGACCACGGCTCGGCCGACGTCCCCATCGTGAACGGGCCTCCGGGCACCAGGACTTCGGCGGCGGCGGGCGGCGGACCCAGCGGCGGATCCGGATCCGGCGCGGACAGCACCGGCGCGCCCCGCCTCAGCTGGTGGGTGATCAGCATCGTTTCGTCGTGCTGCTGTTCATGCTGGGCGATCATCCCGAAGGCGAAACCGTCGTCGAGCAGACCCGAACCCTCCAGCGGGGTGCGCTCCAGCAGGTCGAAGACCCGGCCGCGGACGTCCGCCGCGTACCGCCGGGCCTCCCGCGGCCCCAGCAGCGGCAGCTTCGGCCGCTCCGAGCGGGGATGCTCGAACGCGTCGTACAGCGAGTTGATGTCCGGGCGCAGGAACTCCTGGCCCGCCACGTTGCGCAGCAGCCACAGCTCCTCCTGGTTGCCGATGTGCGCCAGGTCCCAGACCAGCGGCGACATCAGGGGGGAATGCTGCGCGGTCAGATCCGGCTCGCTCACCGGGTCGGTGAGCGCGGCCGTACGGGCCCGGGCGGCGGTCAGCGCCGCCAGCGCCCGCTCGCGCAGCGCCTCGGGACGGGATGCGGTGGTCACGGGCGGGTCCCCTTCCCGGAGAGCTGCTGGCGAGGGTGCGCGTGGTCATCGGCCGGAGACCGGCCCGCGAGCACATGGCGTTCGGTGAACTCGGCGACCGTGTCGCGGACCAGGTCCGAGGCCCCGAGCCGGGGCAGCGCCTCGGCCGCCGCCAGGAAACAGGCCGTCGCGGCGGAGCGCAGCTCCGGATCCGCGAGCCCGGCGCGGGCGGCGGACCGCCACAGCGGATTGCGCGGAGCGGGATGCGGGCCGTAGGAGTCCGCCAGCGCCTTGGACACCCGGTACGCCGTCTCGGCGGCCTCCGGGTCATCGAACAGGGCGTGGACCACGGCCACGGGGACCAGCCAGCCGTCGTCCCCGGGCTGCGCGTCGATCATGCGCAGCTCCAGGTGCCCGCGCGGCCGCACCGGCGGGAACAGCGTGGTCAGGTGGTACTCCAGATCCCCGGCGGTCGCCGGCCGAGGCCCTCCGGTACGGATCCAGTCGCGGAACGTCAGCCCCTCCGGGACCGTCCACGGGGTGTCGTCGGGGGCGCCTTCCGGGGCCCGTACGCACATCACCCGGGTGTCGAGCGCGTGCCGCGTCCACGCCGCGCGCGGCTCGATGTCGAGCGGGGGCGCGAGGGAGCGCCCGGTGTCGAGGTCCTCCCAGACGCCCTGGCGCGCACACCGCCAGCCGGCGTACGGGCCGTCGACGGCGGGGGAGTTGGCGAACGCGGCCACCAGCACTGCGCCCAGCAGGTGCGCGAGCCGCCACCGCCGGCCGTGACCGAGGGGTCCCGGCTCCTCGTGGCCCGCGTCCACGCAGACCTGGACGGAGGCGGAGGCGCACATCATCGCCCGCCCGGCCGGTCCGGCCCGGTCGAGGTACCGCTCCATCGCCTCGTAGCGCGGGTCGGTCAGCAGCCGCCGGTAGGGGCGGCGCGGATCCTGGCCGAGGCCCCGCAGGACGAGGCCCTGGGCGCGCAGGACACCCCGGACGGCGGTCAGGTCGGCCTGGAGGCCGTCCACGCAGGCGGAGAGGGAGTCGGCGGGCGCCGAGCTCAACTCCAGCTGGCCGCCGGGTTCTACGGTGAGCCGGGAGTGCAACGGCAGGGCGCCGGCCGCCTCGTGCGCTGCGGTGAGCCGCTCGGGCGCCAGCGGCAGCCCGGGCCGCTCGGCGTCCAGGACCAGCCATTCGAGCTCGGCCCCGAGCACCCGGGGCGGGCCCGTCTTGAAACAGATGCCGTGGATCAGTTCTTCGGCTTCGGTTTCGCTGAGTGGGGTGGTTGTGCTGTGTGGGGTGGGTGAGCTGAGTGGGTTGGGTGGGTTAAGCGCGCTGGATGAGGTGTGCGAGGTGGGTGCGTCAGGGGGCATGACCGGATCCTCATCTCCTGTCGTGGACCGGGGCCAACACCCGCTCCTACCCGTCACTTGGGCGACAAACACTCCATAAACCCGTTGTCACCAGCAGTTGTGGTGGCCAGGATGGCCGACGTGAGCAGCAGATTGCGCGAGATCGCGCGGGAGAACGCGGAGATTGTGGCGGCCGGCGCGTACCGGACGCGGTCGGGGCGGCAGATCTCCCTCGCCGCCGCCGTGGCGGAAGCCAAGGCAGGAACCAGGATATATGGGCCAAAGCCCGTCGTTCCAGGCGACAAGCTCACCGCGAGGACCGACCGGACCGCGGTGGAGGTCACCGGGGAGAGCAGCACGGTCGCAGCCCGTAGGCTCGCCGCCGCGGATCCGGAGCCGCCCGGGGCGAGCTCCATAGCCGTCCTGAACTTCGCCTCGGCCCGGAATCCCGGGGGCGGCTACGTTCGCGGGGCCAAGGCGCAGGAGGAGGCGCTCTGCCGCGCCTCGGCCCTGTACGAGACGCTGCTGCTGGCCCCGGAGTACTACGAGGTGCACCGCGCGGGCCGCAGCACCTTCTACACCGACCGGGTGATTCACTCGCCCGGAGTGCCCGTCTTCCGCGACGACAGGGGCGAGCTGCTGGAGACCCCCTTCCGCGTCGGATTCCTGACCTCGCCCGCGCCGAACGCGGGCACCATCCGCCGCCAGGAACCCGAGCGGACGCACGAGATCCCCGCCGCCCTCGCCCGTCGCGCGGAGCGCGTCCTGGAGGTCGCCGCGCTGCACGGGTACGAGCAGCTGGTCCTCGGCGCCTGGGGGTGCGGGGTCTTCCAGAACGACCCGGCGCAGGTGGCGCAGGCCTTCCGGGGCCTGCTGGCGGGGCGCTTCGCGGGAGTCTTCGAGCGGGTGGTGTTCGCCGTCCTGGACCGCGCCCCGGGGCCGCGACAGGCGTTCGAGCGGGTGTTCGGGGTGGTGGGCCAGGACGGAGTACCGCCGGGCGGCGGCTACTCCCAGCCGTAGCGCTCGCGCAGCCGGTCCACCACCAGCTGGAAACGCCCCCGGTCCAGCGCGCACGCCTCGCGCCGCATGCCGGACTCGTGCACCCGCAGCACCCGGTCCACGTCGACCCAGGACTCCCGCCCGGCGCTGTCCCACGGCCCGGTCCCGATCGGCACCCACTCCCGGTCGTGATCGTGCCGCTTGCTGGACAGCTGTACGGCGAGCAGCGTCCGCCCGCCCGCCTCCCGGGCCACCACCAGCACCGGCCGGTCCTTGCCGCGGCCGTCGTTCTCCTCGTACGGCACCCAGGTCCAGACGATCTCGCCGGGATCGGGATCCCCGTCGGGATCGGGGGCGTACGAGGTCCGCACGGGCCCGATGGCACGCGGATCGGCCTCGGTGGTCGCGGAGTACCCGCCGCGCCCGGGTTGCTCGGTGCCGTCGGAACCGTGGTGAGAGAGTGCCGTCATCCGGGTGAGGTTAGTGGCTCGGACGGCCCCGCAGGAGGAGGGGGTGCCGGTCGGGCGGGATCGGGCAGTGCTGGGGGCTTCCCGCCAGTCTCACTGTCCTTCCGGTTCGGTCCGGCCTGTCAAGGGCGCTCCTCCTCGTTCCTCGTCGTCGCGTCGCTTCGCGATGGCCTTCGGCCACCCTTGACAGCCCGGCCCGCCCCGGAATGCCAAAGACTGTCGGGAACCCCCAAAGAGACGGTCAGGGGGGACCATGACCACCGAGCCATCGCGAGACGCCCGACCGGTACCCGTGCAGAGCGGAAACGCCGCCCTCCGGGCGGAAACCCTCCCGAACCTGCACTCCACGGCGTCCAGATCAACCAAGCCAACGGTCAGGCGCATCAGATCGCTACCCGCCTGCCACTCGGCTCAGCGGCTGCGGACCGGCCGTGGCTGGACACAAGCCGCCCATGCTTGTCATGCGGTGCGGATCGGCCGTCGGCTCGTCTTGGGCTGGGGCTGATAAAATTGGGCGATTCCACCCAGAGTGGAGGCAACGGTGGTGACCTCACGCGCGGCTCGCAATATCCCTGCCCGGAGGGCCGTCCTCGTATCGTGTGCGGCCCTCGTGATCGCAGGCGGCACCATTCCCCTCGGCTCGACCGCCTCGGCGCTCGCGGAGCCCACGCCCGTCGCGACAGCGACCCCTGTTCCGTCGGCCTTGAAGCCGATCGATCCGGCTGCCCTCCAGGCATCTGTGGAGCGTGCGGCGAAGAAGTTGACGGTGCCCGGCGCGGTCGTCCTGCTCCGCACCCCGCAGGGGACCTTCCACGCGACCGTCGGCACGACGGAACTCGGCACGGCCAAGCCGCCGGACGCAGGCGACCATTTCCGGATCGCCTCCAACACCAAGACGATGACGGCCGCAGTGATCGCGCTGCTCGCCCAGGACGGCAAGCTCCGGTTGAGCGATCCGGTCTCCGCGTACGTCTCGGGGGTTCCCAACGGCGGGAACATCACGATCGGCCAGCTGCTGAAGATGCGCAGCGGGCTCTACAACTACACGATGGCCCCCGAACTCTCGGCCGCCCTGGACGCCGACCCCGGGAGGGCCTTCACCCCACGGCAGATGCTGGACATAGCGTTCCGGCACCCACCGAACTTCGCGCCGGGCGCGTCGTACGAGTACTCCAACACCAACTACGTCCTCCTGGGCCTCGTCGCAGAAAAGGCCGGAGGCCGCCCCCTGGGCCAGCAGTTCCAGGACCGGCTGTTCGCCCCCCTCGGGTTGAAGGGGACCTCACTGCCCGGCATACACGACCGCTCACTCCCCGCCCCCTTCTCGCACGGCTACATGTACGGAGGGACTTCGTACGCCCTGGCCGACGATCCCTACCCGGCCGCGATCAGCGAGGCGGCACGTACGGGCAAGCTCAAGCCCACCGACTACACCCACCAGAACCCCTCCTACGCCAACGCCGCCGGTGGAGCCGTCTCCACCGCAGACGACCTGGCCACCTGGATCAAGGCGCTGGTGACGGGCAAAGTCCTGAACGCCGCGTCCCAACAGCAGTGGCTCGCAAGCCCCCAGGCGGAGGACCCGGCGGTGCCAGACGGCCAGAAGTACGGCTACGGGATCGCCTACCAACACCTCGCCCCGCACGCCTCGATCTACTACCACGGCGGTGAACTCCCGGGCTTCAACTCCTTCATGGGCCACGACCCGGAGAACGACGTCACCCTCGTGATCTGGACCAACCTGACGCTGTCCCCCGACAGCCACACCACGGCCCAGGCCCTGCTCCCCACCGTCCTCAACCAGGTCTACACCGGCCTCAACCTCCCCACCCCCTAAAGGGCCTTACATATGCGACCGCAGCCACCGACAGGCCGCAGTCGCGTGGGGCGAGAAGTCTGTCGGGGCCGTGGGCGGCTTGTGTCCAGCCACGGCCGGTCCGCAGCCGCTGAGCCGAGTGGCAGGCGGGTAGCGATCTGATGCGCCTGACCGCTGCCTTGGTTGATCTGGACACCGTGGAGTGCAGGTCCGGGAGGGTTTCCGCCCGGAGGGCGGCGTTTCCGCTCTGCACGGGTACCGGTCGGGCGTCTCAGTGCGGCTGGGTGGTCATGGTCCCCCTGACCGTTCTTTGGGGGTTTCCCGACAGTCTTTGGCATTCCGGGGCGGGCCGGGCTGTCAAGGGTGGCCGAAGGCCATCGCGAAGCGACGCGACCGAAGGGAGCGCCCTTGACGGGCCGGACCGAACCGGAAGGACAGTGAGACTGGCGGGAAGCCCCCAGCACGGTTCGACCCCGCCCGACGAAAACCCCTCAGGCCCCCGCCCCCGCAGGCCAGTGCCGGCCCCACGCCTCCTCCGCCTCCACCTGTGCCGCCAGTGACAGCAGCAGCGGCTCCGAGTGGCCCGGGCCGAGGAGTTGGGCGCCCAGGGGGAGGCCGTCCGGGGTGAAGCCCGCGGGGATGTTGATCCCCGGCCAGCCCAGGACGTTCCAGGTCCAGGCGTACGGGCACGCGGCGATCATCGCCCGGTCGGTGTCCAGCGCTCCGAGTCCGGCCAGGGCCCCGATGCGCAGCGGTGGTGTGGCCGTCGTCGGCGTGAGGACCACGTCGAAGCGGCCGAAGATCTCCCCGACCCGGCGGCGCAGTGCTCCCTCCGCCCGGCGGGAGATCCGCAGCGGGAGCCCGCCCAGCAGGCGCCCCGTACGCACCGCCTCCCGCGTGCGGGGGTCCAGCAGGGCGGGGTCGGGCACCCGGGACGCGAGGTCCCGTACGCCCGCGGTGGCCCGGGGGGTGAAGGTCAGCCCGATCGGACCGTACCGGGGGTCCTCCGGGACCACCTCGTGGCCCAGCGCCTCCAGCCGCCCGGCGAGCCGTTCCACCGCCGAACGGACCACGGGGTCCAGGCTCTTGGCCGTCGCGGTGAAGGCCATGCCGAAGGACAGCGCGATGCGCAGGCGGCGCGGCGCGCGCCGGGCGGCCTCGACGGCGGACACCTGCGGCGGGCGGTGCAGGTCGCCGGGGTCGGGGCCGCCGGCGGCGTCCAGCAGGAGCGCCGCGTCCGCGACGGTACGGGCCAGCACGCCGTTGACCGTCAGCCCGTGGAACGACTCGGGTTCCGGCCAGGTGGAGATGCGTCCCCGCTGCGGTTTCACGCCCACCAGGTGGGTCCAGGCCGCGGGGATCCGTACCGAGCCCGCCCCGTCGGATCCCAGCGCCGCCGGGACCAGCCCCGCGGCCACGGCGGCCGCCGAACCGCCGGACGAACCGCCCGGGGTGTAGTCCGGGTTCCAGGGGTTGCGGGTGTCCCCGAAGGCCGGGCCCTCGGTGAACGGCCACTGCCCCAGCTCCGGCGTCTGGGTCTTGCCCAGCACCACGGCGCCGGCCGCGCGCAGCCTGCGTACCGCCTCGCTGTCGGCGGACTTGGGCGGGAACTCCCCGGCGCAGCCGAAGGAGGTCGGCTCCCCGGCCACGTCCATGTCGTCCTTGACGGCCAGCGGAACCCCGAGCAGCGGCAGTCGCTCGCCCGCGGCCAGCCGCCGGTCCGCGGCGTCGGCCTCCGCGAGCGCGGCCTCGGCGCGTACGATCCGGAAGGCGTTGAGGAAGGGCTGCGCAGCCTCGATCCGGACCAGGGCGTCCTCGGTCAACTGGCGCGCGGACACGGCTCCTTCGGCGAGGGCGGTCGCCATCTCCACCAAGCCGGCGCGTGTGGAAACAGACGGAACCGACATCGGACCTCCCCAGTTACCGATCGGTAGGAAGACAGTAACGGGGGAGGTCCGGCCCTGACTAGATCCGGCCCGCCGGCGAGGTGGCGAAGAGCGCGGAGACCCCCGCGATCAGGCCGAAGTCGGAGCCCTGTTCGCGGGGCGACGTGCCCGCCCCGGACACAGGCTGCGACGCATGCGACGCATACGACGGGGCGACGGCACGGCGGGACACGTAAGCGCGCACTTCGGTGAACGAGCCGCGACAGCAGCATTACTCGTGCCAATGACTCGTGTAACCACTCCACAGCACCCATTTCCGGCCATCTGTCAGCCCCGGGCCGCAACGGGTCTGGAAGGATGCCACGGCAATGTCTCAGTCATCGAAGCCGCCGAAGCCGTCGAATTCACCCAAGCCACCCAAGCCGCCGAAGTCGACGCAGCGGCGGACCATCCCGCCGGCACCGGCCACCCCGTCCCCCGTGCCGACCAGCGCCGACGTGGCCCGCCTCGCCGGCGTCTCCCGCGCGACGGTTTCGTACGTCCTGAACAACGCGGAAGCCGTACGCATCAGCGAGCCGACCCGGCGCAAGGTCCGGGAGGCCGCCGAGGAACTCGGGTACGTCCCGCACGCCGCCGCCCGGAGCCTGCGTGCCGGGCACACCCGGATCGTGCTGCTGCCGATCTCGCAGGTGCCGGTGGGCCCGCTCTACAGTGCCTTCTTCAACGAGCTCCAGTGGGCCCTGCGCCGCCTCGACTACACCGTCGTCCAGTACGGCAGCCTCGGGCTCAGCGGGGACGAGGCGGCGCGCGCCTGGGCCGAGCTGCGGCCCGTCGCGGTGATCTCCCTCGGCGAGATCGCCCTGTCCGCGCACAACGTCGCTACCCTCAAGCGGGCCGGGGCGCGCGCGGTGATAACCCTGGGACCGGTGGGAGTGCCGGGTGCGCACGCGCTGGGCATGGACCAGACGGAGGTGGGCGCGCGGGCCGCGGAGCACCTGATCGGGCGGGGGCACCGCCGGATCGGCGTGGTCGTCCCGGAGGAGGCCGGCCTGGAGCTGTTCTCCGCGCCGCGGCTGGCGGGAGCCCGGTCCGCAGTGACCGCGGCCGCCGAGGCCGGTGGCATCGACATCGGCATCGAACAGCTCGCCATGTCCTACACCGAGGAGTCGGCCGCCGGGCTCGCCGCCCGGTGGCGTTCGCTCGGCCTGGACGCGGTGTTCGCGTACAACGACGAGTACGCGATGCTGCTCATGCGGGCCCTCCAGGACGAGGGGCTGCGGATGCCGGAGGACGTCGCCGTCATCGGCGCCGACGACCTGCTCATCGGGCGGCTGCTGCGGCCCCGGCTGAGCACGGTGCAGATCGGGATGCCGACCGGTGACCACCTGGCCTCGCTGGTGGACCAGGCGGTCCGCGAGCCGTCGGAGCTCACACAACGGCACGACCTGATGACGGCCATGGCCCTCCACCGAGACTCAACCTGACCCTCCGCGCCCCGCCGCTGCCGGAACCGCCCCACCCCACCCCACCCCGGCCCAGCAGGCCCGGCCCGCCCCCGCCCCCGACCGGCGGTCGCCTCGTCAGGCCGGGATCGGTTCCCCCAGGTCGGCTCAGGGGAGCGTTGACAGTCGGTCGTCGGCGGACGGAGACTTCGGGCGCGCCCTACCGGGCGTCCCGGCGTCGTCCCCCGGTGCCCATCCCGGCACCGGCCGCGCCGCCGCCCGTACGGATCCGCCCAGGAGAGCCCCGATGAGCATCCGCACCGTCCGCGACGTGTACGTCGTCGACGCCGTCCGCACCCCGATCGGCAAGTTCGGCGGCGCCTTCGCCAAGGTCCGGCCGGACGACCTCGCCGCGCACGTGGTCCGCGCGCTGGTGGACCGTACGCCCGACCTCGACCCGGCCCGCATCGACGATGTGGTCTTCGGCGACGCCAACGGCGCGGGCGAGGACAACCGCGACGTGGCGCGGATGGCCGTACTGCTCGCCGGGCTCCCGGTGACCGTCCCCGGTGTGACCGTCAACCGGCTCTGCGGTTCCGGCCTCGAAGCCGTGATCCAGGCCGCCCGCGCGATCGCGCTCGGCGATGCCTCGGTGGCGATCGCGGGCGGGGTCGAGTCCATGACCCGGGCCCCCTGGGTGGTCCAGAAGCCGGAGCGGGCGTTCCCCGCCGGTCACCAGGAGATGTGGTCGACCACCCTCGGCTGGCGGATGACCAACCCGCGGATGCCCGCGGAGTGGACGATCTCCCTCGGAGAGAGCGCCGAACTCATCGCCGAGAAGTACGGGATCAGCCGGGAGGCGCAGGACCGCTTCGCGCTGGAGAGCCACCGCAAGGCCGCCGACGCCTGGGCGGCGGGGCTGTACGACAAGGAGGTCGTGCCGTACCCGGGCGTGGACCTGGTCCGGGACGAGTGCGTCCGGGAGGGTTCCACCCCCGAGGCGCTGGCCCGGCTGAAGCCGGTCTTCCGGACGGACGGCACCGGTACGGTCACGGCCGCGAACTCCTCCCCGCTCAACGACGGCGCCGCCGCGCTGCTGCTGACCGACGAGGCGGGCCTGGCGGCCACCGGCCGGGAGCCGCTCGCCCGGATCAGCGCCTCCGCGGTCACCGGGATCGAGCCGCAGTTCTTCGGGCTCGGTCCGGTCGAGGCCGTCCAGAACGCGCTGGCCAAGGCCGGCCGCAGCCTGGGCGACCTCGGGGTCTTCGAGCTCAACGAGGCGTTCGCGGCGCAGGCGTTGGGCTGCCTGGAGGCATGGCCCGAGCTGGACCGCGCCGTGCTGAACCCGCGTGGCGGGGCCATCGCCATCGGCCACCCGCTGGGCGCGTCGGGCGCCCGGCTCGCGGGGTCGGTCGCGCACCAGCTGGCGGCGGCGGGCTCCGGTACCGGTATGGCGGCGCTGTGCATCGGCGTCGGGCAGGGCATCGCGCTGGTCCTCGAACGCTGACGGAGGCTGATCAGGGGCTGACCGGGGCTGACCGGGGCTGACCAGGGCTGACTGCGGCGGAGCGGAGACGCGCAGGCGCGCAGGCGCGCAGGCGAGGGTCGGAGACGCGGATCGAAGGCGGGCGCGGGGCCGGGTTCGGGCCCCGCCCCGCCCGCGCCGGTCGATCGTTTCCGGTCATCGCGTCCCGTCAACTGCCCAATAACTGAACAGAAGTGGTGCCCCCGGTCTGGCACGATGGCGCGTGCCGCGGCCCGCCGCCCCACCGCCCGCCGCGCCCGCCCCCCGCCGATCCCGCCGATCCCCACCGGAGGCCCCGCGCCATGCCGCTCCTCGACCCGACGCTCTGGCAGGACGGACCCACCCTCACCGGCGGTACCGCCCCCGTCGTCGAACCCGCGACCGGGCGTACCCTCGCCACCATCGGCCTCGCCGCGCCCGCCGACGTCGCGGAGGCCGCCGTACGCGCCCGGGCCGCGCAGGACGGCTGGGGGCGGGCCACCCACCTGGAGCGAGCGGCGGTGCTGCGCCGCGCCGGGGACCTGTTCGCCGCGCACGCCGACGAGCTGCGCGAATGGATCGTGCGGGAGTCCGGCTCTATACCCGGCAAGGGCGACTTCGAGCTGCACGTCGCCGCCCAGGAATGCTACGAGGCCGCCGCCCTGGCCTCGCGCCCGGTCGGCCAGGTGCTGCCGAGCGAGGCGCCCCGGCTGTCCTTCACCCGCCGGGTCCCGGCCGGGGTGGTCGGCGTCATCGCCCCGTTCAACGCCCCGCTGATCCTGTCGATCCGCTCGGTCGCGCCGGCGCTCGCGCTCGGGAACGCGGTCCTGCTCAAGCCGGACCGCCGTACCGCCGTCTGCGGCGGGCTTGCGCTCGCCGCCGTCTTCGCGGCCGCCGGGCTCCCGGCCGGGCTGTTGCAGGTGCTGCCCGGCGGCGGCGAGACGGGGGCCGCCGTGGTCGCCGACCCCCGGGTACGGGTGGTGTCCTTCACCGGATCCACGGCCAGCGGCCGCGCCGTCGGCGAACTGGCGGGCCGTCACCTCAAGCGCGCGCACCTGGAGTTGGGCGGCAACTCCGCCCTCGTCGTACTCCGGGACGCGGATGTGGAGGCCGCCGTCGCCCAGGCCTCCTGGGGCACCTTCTTCCACCAGGGCCAGATCTGCATGACCGCGGGGCGCCACCTCGTCCACGCCTCGCTGTACGACGAGTACGTCGAGCGGCTCGCCGCGCGGGCCGAGGAGCTCGCGGTGGGCGACCCCCACCGCGAGCGCGTGCACCTGGGCCCGCTGATCGACCGCGCCCAGCTGGAGCGGGTTCACGCGCTGGTGGAGGCCAGCACGGCGCAGGGCGCCAAGCTCGTCGCGGGCGGCACCCACCGGGACCTGTTCTACCGGCCCACCGTGCTCGCCGGGGTCACCGACGAGACCCCCGCCTACGCGCAGGAGGTCTTCGGCCCGGTCGCGCCCGTACGGTCTTTCGCGACGGAGGAGGAGGCGGTCGCGCTGGCCTCGGAGGGCCCGTACGGACTGTCCCTCGGCATCGTCACCCGGGACACGGCGCGCGGGCTGGCCCTCGCGGACCGGATCCCGACCGGGATCGCGCACATCAACGACCAGACGGTGAACGACGAGGCCGTGGCCCCCTTCGGCGGGGTCGGCGCCTCCGGCACGGGCGCGCGGTTCGGCGGCGAGGCGAACCTGGACGCCTTCACCGAGCTGCGCTGGACCACGACCCGCGCCACGCCGGCCGGCCACCCCTTCTGAGGAATGCCCCGGGCGCGTACGTCGTTCACCGAGCACAGGAACCACTCAGGAGGTCTGGAGAACCGTGGCAACAGTCGAGCTCACCAAGGAGAACTTCGACCAGACGGTCAGCGAGAACCCGTTCGTGCTGATCGACTTCTGGGCCGGGTGGTGCAGGCCCTGCCTGCAGTTCGCCCCCGTCTACGAGAAGGCCGCGACCGCCAACCCGGACCTGGTCTTCGCCAAGGTGGACACGGAGGCCCAGCAGGAGCTGGCCGCCGCCTTCGACATCACCTCGATCCCCACCCTGATGATCGTCCGGGACCAGGTGGCCATCTTCGCGCAGCCCGGCGCCCTGCCCGAGGCCGCGCTGACGGACCTGATAGGCCAGGCCCGCGCGCTCGACATGGACGAGGTCCGCGCCAAGATCGCCGCCGAGCAGGACAAGGCGGCATCGGCCGGCGAGCCCGGGTCCGGCACGCCGGAGGCCTGAGATTGCGCGACACGGCGCCCGGCCTGCGGTGACACTGGTCCGTATGACCGAAGCCGTGGAGTACGACGTCGTAGTGCTCGGCGGGGGCCCGGTCGGCGAGAACGTCGCCGACCGGACCCGCGCCGCCGGGCTCAGCACCGCCCTCGTGGAGAGCGAGCTCGTTGGCGGGGAGTGCTCGTACTGGGCCTGCGTGCCGAGCAAGGCCCTGCTGCGCCCCGTGCTGGCGCGGGCGGACGCGCGCCGGGTCCCCGGTCTCGCGGGGGCCGTCGGGGGCCCGCTGGACACCGCCGCGGTGTTCGCGCACCGCGACTACTGGACCAACGACTGGAACGACGACGGCCAGCTCGACTGGCTCGGCTCGATCGGCGTCCACCTCTACCGGGGACACGGACGGCTGTACGGGTCCCGGAAGGTCGCGGTCACCAGCCCCGAGGGGGAGCATCACGTACTGTCCGCCCGACACGCGGTGGTCGTCTGCACCGGCACCCGGGCCGTGATCCCGGACGTGCCCGGGATCGCCGGGGCCCGGCCCTGGACCAGCCGCGAGGCGACGTCCGCCCGGGAGGTGCCGGGGCGGCTGCTCATCGTCGGCGGTTCGGTGGTCGCCGCAGAGATGGCCACCGCCTGGCAGGGCCTCGGCTCGCAGGTCACCGTGCTGGCGCGGGACTCCGGGCTGCTGCCCCGGATGGAGCCCTTCGCGGGCGAGCTGGTCGCCGAGGCGCTGCGCGAGGCCGGCGCGGTGGTCCGTACGGGGGTCTCGGTGGAGGCGGTCGTACGGGAGGGCTCGACCGGGCCCGTACGGGTGGTGCTGCAGGGCGGCGAGACGCTGGAGGGCGACGAGCTGCTGATGGCGACGGGCCGGGCGCCGCGCACCGAGGACATCGGGCTGGAGACGGTCGGCCTGAAGCCGGGGGACTGGATCGCGGTCGACGACAGCTGCCGGGTGCCGGGGCACGACTGGCTGTACGCGGTGGGCGACGTCAACCACCGGGCGCTGCTCACCCATCAGGGCAAGTACCAGGCCCGGATCACGGGCGCCGTCATCGCCGCGCGCGCGGCGGGGTCCGGTGAGCTCGACACCTCGCGCTGGGGAGCGCACGTGGCGACCGCCGATACGGAGGCGCTCCCGCAGGCGGTGTTCACCGACCCGGAGGCGGCGGCCGTGGGACTGACCCTGGCGGAGGCGGGGCGGGCCGGGTACCGGGTGCGGGCGGTGGACTACGACCTCGGCAGGGTGTCCGGCGCGGGGCTGTACGCCGACGGGTACCGGGGGCGGGCCCGGATGGTCGTGGACCTGGACCGCGAGGTCCTGCTCGGCGTGACCTTCGTGGGGCCGGGCGCGGCCGAGCTGGTGCACGCGGCGACGATCGCGGTGGCGGGGGAGGTCCCGATCGCGCGGCTGTGGCACGCGGTGCCGTCGTTCCCGACGGTGAGCGAGATCTGGCTCAGGCTGCTGGAGGCGTACCGGGGGTAGGGCGGACGGCCGGTTCCGCGGCGCGGGCGCGGAACCGGGTGGTGGTGGGGGTTTCGGCCATATCGAGGGGGCGGGGGACGGGCGCCTCGGCGGGGCTTCGGGTCGTCGCCTGCCGCGCGAAGCCGCTGCGTGGCCCTGCTGCGCGGCCCCGCCCGGTGCCCGATGGCGATCCGCGCGGTGTCCCGGCGGCGGGCGCCGGTATCCGGCCGCGGTGACGGCGCGGGGTTCGGCGAAGATCATGCTTAGGTTAGCCTTGCCTAACTTGATCGAGCTCCCCATCGGAGAGGTGTCTTCCCATGCGCGCCGCCCACCTGCCCCGTACGCCCCGCACCGCCGCCCGCCTCGTGGCCCGCGCCGCCTTCGCCGCCACCGCGGCCGTCGCGCTCGCGCTCGGGGTGGCCGGCTCCGCCTCCGCCGCCACCTCCACCCGTACCGTCACCGACGGCGGGACCACCTACCGGCTCAGCCTCACCGCACCCGGCACCGCCGCCGCGGCCGGCGAGAACATCACGGTCACCGGCAGCGGCTACAACACCGGGCAGGGCATCTACGTGAGTCTGTGCGCGGTCAGCGGAGCGCCGGGCTCCGCCAAGCCGACGCCCTGCCTCGGCGGTTCGGACCAGGCGGGCACCACCGGCGCCTCGCACTGGGTCTCCAACGTCCTCGGCGGGACCCTGCCCAACACCTCGCGCTTCGGCGCGGGCGGCACCTTCAGCGTGACGATCCACGTCAAGGCCGACCTCGGCAACGGCCAGATATGCGGCGAGACGGTCGAGTGCGCCGTCGTCACCCGCGCGGACCACTTCAACTCGGGCAACCGCACGTACGACGTCCACGTCCCGGTGGCCTTCAACTAGCCCTGCTCCGACGGCCTTGTCCGCCGCCGCTGCCGCCGTTCGCCGCCTGCCGAGGAAGTCATGAAACCCCACGCCCCGCGCGTCACCGGAGCACTCGTGTTCACCACCGCCACCGCGGCCGCGCTGATCGTGGCCGTCACGGCCGGTGGCGCCGGAGCGGAACCGGCGGCGCCGTCACCGCAGGCCGCGCCCGGCGGCGTCACCTACCGGGAGGCGGGACGGTTCACCACCGCCGGCAAACCCCGTGACCTGCTGCTGCACCCCGAGTCGAAGAACCTGTACGTAGGCTCCGACGACCTGGCGGACACCGCCGACGTCAACGAAGGCGGGCTGTACGTCCTGAACCCCGCCGACGGCTCCGTACGCAGCACCGTCACCCGGATCCCGGGCCCCACGGGCACCCTCGCCCGCCGCGCCGTCACCCGGATCGGCGCCGCGCTCCCGGGCGACGGCGTCGTGTTCGGCTATCCGCTGCGCGGCATCGGCACGGCCAGGACCGGCGACGAGGCGGCCGCCGGGGCCTGGGTGGCGGGAGCGACGGTCACCGACATCGGCCCGGGCACCGGCCCCGGCACCGCGCTGGTGGCGCAGGGGCCGGTGCTGGCGGAGGTGGACCTCGCCACGGCGGCGGTACGGCGCTCGCTCACCCTGGAGGGCGGCGACTCCTTCGCGGTGGACGCCGCGCGCAAGACGGTGTGGTTCACGGACTTCGCCAACCGCCGCCTGTACAAGGTCGATACGGAGCGGCTGGCGGTCGTGGCGACCGTGGAACTCCCGGCGGGCGAGGGCTTCGGCGGGTTCACCGAGGTGGATCCGCAGACCGGCGCCGTGTGGGTGGGCCTGGACAACTCGGTCGTCGTGTACGCGGCGACCGGCACCCGGCTCGGGGCCCTGAGCGGCAAGGACCTGCCCCGCGCGGCGCGGTTCGACTCCGCGACCGGGCAGGCGTTCGTGGTCTGGCAGGACGCCGGGGACCCCTCGCTGCCGGGCAGCGACAACGACGGAACGCTGACCGTGCACCGGTCCGCCGATCTGACCGAACTCGTACGGCCCGTCGTACTTCCGGGCAATCAGGTCCAGT
This sequence comes from Streptomyces goshikiensis, assembly GCF_014650555.1. Taxonomy (GTDB): domain Bacteria; phylum Actinomycetota; class Actinomycetes; order Streptomycetales; family Streptomycetaceae; genus Streptomyces; species Streptomyces goshikiensis. Next base: position 1,057,430 of record NZ_BMVE01000002.1, read on the forward strand.
TGGGGGTGGCGAGCCTCGCCGTGCAGCCCGGGGCGGAGGTGGTGCTGGTGAGCAGCCCCGCGCAGGGGACGATCACCCGCCTGGAGCGGTTCGTACCGCCCGCACCCTCGCCGGACCCGTCCTCGCACCCCTCGCCTTCGCCGGATCCGTCCGCGTCGGCCCCGTCGCCGGGGGCTTCCGCCGGTACGCCGACCGGTCCCGGTACGGCGACGTCTCCCGCCGCCTCACCCGCGCCCGCCCCGGCCGGCTCCACGGCGGCGCCCGGGGCGGTCGTCGGAGGCACCGGAGGGCAGCCGCCGGCGGCCGGTGCGGCGCCCGCTCCCGCCCCGCACGGCTCCCTCGCCTCCACCGGCACCACCGTGCTGTCCCTCGCCGGGACGGCCGCCGCCCTGACCCTGGCGGGGTGGGCCCTGATCCGGTTCCGCGCGGGCCGCCCGGGCCGTACGGGCCCTGGCTGAGCGGGCGCCCGGCGGGCCGCCGAAGTGCTGTGCTCCGGGAGGCGGCTGACGACCCGCTACGAGGTGGTCGTGGCCCGCCGGTAGCTGCTGCCGTCCCGGGTACGGGTGAGCAGACCCGAGGTGATCAGATAGCGCCGCAGCGCCGAGCAGTCCTCGTGCACGGCGCGCAGCGCGTCGTTGACCTCCGGCTCGGTGTAGTCGCGGTCCCGCGCGAACAGGGTCTCGGTGAGGTGCGCGAGCAACTGCTCGCGGCGGGCGGCCCTGCGGGGGATGGCGATGAGCCGCCCGTCGGAGGAGAAGAGGTCACCGACCCCTCGCTGCGTCGTACGGTCTGCGGCCTGCGGTTCAGCGGTGCTTTGTGACATCCCCCGACCCTCCTCCGCCCCCTCCCGGCGTGCAACGCATTTTTCCCCACCCGGCGCGGCCGGCACGGCCGTCGCGCACGTGCGCGGGCCCGCCGCCCCGGGTGGGTGGGGGCGGCGGGCCCGGTGGTGCGGGGTGGGTCAGGGGCCGACGGTGATCTGCTGCGTCGGGTCGGTCGTGTCGGTGACCTTGTAGACGGCGTTGAAGGTGGAGGAGGTCGCGCTCGTCGGGCAGCCGAAGGTGCCGGTGACCTGGACGGGGACGGACGCATTAGTGAAGGTCAGGCTCGGCGGGGCGCCGTTGACCCAGGTGCCGCCGACCGCGCCCGGGGCGGTGGGGGCGGCGGTGACCGTACAGGTGGCCAGGCCGGTCGTGTGGACGACGAGGCCGCCCACCGGCACCGTCATCGTGGCGGTGATCGGGGAGCCGTTCTGCATCGACACCGTCCAGGCGCCGCTCGTCGTCACGGTCGGGGTGACGCCCGGAATGCTGGAGCTACAGGAGCTGTACGTGGGCGGCGAGATCGGCGAGGAGACCGCCCCGGCCGGGTTCTGGTTGCCGGGGGCCGCCGGGACGGTGCCGGTGGAGGCGGAGACGCTGCAGGTCACCGTCACCGAACCGGCCTTGAGGGTGGCCTTCCCGCTCAGGGTGGCCTTGAAGGAATGCCCGGCCGGGGTGACGGTGGTCGACCCGGCCAGCGGTAACGGAGTGGCGGTGGCGGTGACCGAGGCCAGCGACAGGGCTCCGGCCGCGGCCATCCCGAGGGCGAGCGCGGTGCGCGTACGGCTCATGGCTGTGCTCCTTGGGGATCGTGGTGCGGGGTGGGCGTGGGGGTGGGGGTGCGGGGCTCGCCGTCGGCCGGGGGCGAGGCGGAGCCTCCGGCGGTCCGGTTCTCTGTGGTCCGGTTCCCGGCGCGACGGTCCGCGTACGGCTGCCACGCGAACATCAGGCCGCCGCCGAGGATGCCGAGCAGGGTGCCGATCAGGAACCCGCCGAGGTTCGACAGGACCAGCGCGGCGGTCGCGATGAGGGTGGTGAGGATCCCGGCCAGGACGCGTTGCGGGGGAGCGAACCAGCCGGTGAGGCCGAGCACGATCAGGACGGCTCCCATCAGGACGGACGGGATCCCCGCCACGCCCTGCTGGAGCATGATCTTCAACGGTGCCAGCGGGAGGACGCAGATCCAGGCCCCGGAGAGGAGGGTGAGGAGCCCGCCCCAGAACGGCCTGCTGCGTCGCCACCGCCTCCAGCGCTGCCAGGACCAGGACCGAGACCGCGACCCTGACCGCGCTTCGGTCCGAGACCGCGCTTCGGTCCGAGACCGCGCTTCGGTTCGAGACCGCGCTTCGGTCCGCGACCGCGACCGGCGGCGGCTCAGAAGCATTCCTTCTTGCCCTTGCTGATGTTCATGCTCAGCCCGGAGAGCTTGAAGGTTCCGGCGTTGGTCGCCCACGCCGTCTGGTGGAGACCGGTGATGCTGACGGTGTCCGCCTGCTGGGCGAACAGGTCCTGCATGCCCTGCGCCTCGGCCGGCCCCTTGTCGAGGGTGGAGGCGTCGCGCCCGATCTCGATGTTGCTGAAGACCGCGTCGCCGGAGAGCTGCGTCGCGTCGACGAACAGGTTGCTCGCCTCGACCGGCGTCTTGCCGCCGGCGGTGAGGTTGAGCGAGATGTCACCGATCACCGGGAGCGTGGTGACCACCGACTGGCACAGGTCGTGGAGCTTGGCCTCCCGGATGGCGGTGACCGCCACCGGGATGAGCTCGTTGCGGGCGTTGACGTCCACGCTGCCGTACTGGGCGAAGCCCTCGCCCTCCAGGCTGCTGGCCGACACTTTGAACTGCTGCCCGGAGACGGCGAACGAGGCGGCCAGCGCGCCCTGCGCGAGGGCGATGCCGAGGCCCGCGGTCACCGCGATGGCGGGTACGGTCAGAAGGGCGAACCGGCGCCATCGAACACCGCCGGCTCCGCTTTCGGGTGTGGACAACTCGCCTGATAAGTGCGGGGAATCTGCCATGAGATCGTCCCTTATATCGGCTGTGCACCGTTGTTACCGACGAGTTGAATGTAAGAGTGCCAATGGTGGTTGGCAAGGTTGTGCGAGCGCTGCTTTTCGGCCGACTCCTACTCGCGGGTCACCGCTCCCCGCGCAGCAGTTCGGCGACCTCCGCCTCCACCCGCTGCCCCATCGCCCGCGCGAATTCGGTGGCCACGACCTCGCCGGCCACCGGCCGCAGCGCCGCCACCGCCGAGGAGATGTGATCCAGCTGCATGGCCGAAAGTCCCTCCAGCCCCTCCGCGCCGATCACATGCCGCCGGAACAATCCGACGAACCGGTCCGCGAGCGCGGCGGCCTGCGCCTGTACGAAGTCCCCCGCGTCCAGGATCTCCGCGAGCGGCACCCCCTGGCGCACCAGCGCCAGCGTCGCCTCCAGCAGCCGCCGGCTCCGGTGCGTGATCCGGTCCCCGTCGATCCGTACGTAACCCAGCTCGGCCGCCCGCCGGGTGTCCTCGGCGGTCACCGTCGGGCCGAACAGCTCCCGCAGCTCGGCCCGGGTCATGGTGACCGGGTCCTCCTGGATCCAGTCGCGGGTCATCTCCCGCTCCAGTCCCAGGAGCTGGGACAGGCCGCCGCCCTCTTCCCAGGCGCGCAGCAGCTCGGCGATGCCGTTGACGGTGTAGCCCCGCCCCAGCAGCTCGCTGATCAGCCGCAGCCGGGCCAGGTGCTCGTCGGAGTACCAGGCGATCCGGCCCTCGCGGCGCGGCGGCGGCAGCAGCCCGCGCTCCTGGTAGTAGCGCAGGTTGCGGACCTTGACGCCCGCCGCCCGCGCCACGTCCTCCCGGCGGTAGCGCCCGGAGCCGCTGCTTGCGTCCTGTTCCACCTGGCTGCCCACGCGGCCGAGTGTAGGACGTACCGGCAGGTCACATGGGCCGCTGGCGCTGCTCCCGCTTGACGGCCCGCAACACCACGAACTTCGGCTCGCTCGCCGCGACTTCGCAGTTCCCGAACAGCCGCTTCAGGTGCGTGTGGTAGCCCATGTGGCGGTTGGCCACGACCCACAGCTCGCCGCTCTGCCGCAGCACCTTGCGGGACTGGGCGAACATCCGCAGCGCCGTCGCGTCCGTCGTCGCCTGGTGCGAGTGGAACGGCGGGTTGCACAGGACCAGGTCCACCGAACCGGGGTCCAGCATGGCCACGCCGTCACCGACGAGGAAGTCGGCCCGCTCCCGCTCGTGCGTGACGTTCGCGCGGAAGGTGGCCTTCGCCGAGGCGACCGCCTGGTACGACTCGTCCGTGAACACCACCTCGGCGTCCCGGTCGGCGACCGCGACCGCCGTGCCCACGATGCCGTTGCCGCAGCCCAGGTCCACGACACGGGCGCCGTCGGTGTTGGTCGGGATGCTCTGCAGGAAGAAGCGGGTGCCGACGTCGAGCCGGTCGGCGCAGAAGATCCCGGCGTGGTTGACCACGGTCAGGCCCGCGCCCGAGCCGGCGTCCTCGTCCGCCGTGTACGTCAGCGGCCAGGGGTCCGCGGCCGCGGGGCGGGCGGCGGCGGGGGAGCCCGGCGTACAGAAGATCAGCCGGGCCTTCTTCTCGGCCAGCGAGGTCTTCGTCGGGCCCAGGATCCGCTCGAACAGGCGCAGCGTGGAGGTGTGGATCTCCTTGACCATGCCGGTGCCCACGATCACGGTGCCCGCGTGCACGTGCGGGGCCAGCCGGTACAGCTGGTCCTCCAGCAGCGCCAGGCTCTTGGGCACCCGCACCAGGAGCACGTCGATCCGCTCCGGCGGGGCGTCCTGCGTGGTCAGCAACGTCACCGTGCGCTTGGAGGTCCCGATCCCGGCGCGGTCCAGGTTCGCCGCGGTGGCGGACCGGGTCAGCGAGGAGTCGGTGATCTGCGTCGGGTGGTGGGCGGCGAGCGCCGTCGTCAGCGCCCCCCATCTGTCCCCGAGCACGGTGATCTGCCGGCCGGCCAGATCCACCGGCCCGCGGTCCCCCGTACCGGAGTCGAGGTGGCGCAGGAGGTACTCGTCGGCGGCGTCCCAGGCGCGGAGCCGGTCGCGCGGGTCCTCGGGGAAGCGGGTGAGCTCGTAGGAGCCGAAAGGCGTGGTCAGACGGTTCATCGTGCCCCCAGGCTAACCGAGGGCGGGGCCCGGCCACGCACGAACGGCCCGGGTGGCGCCGCTCAGCCCTCGTCCTCGGGAAACTCCCCGGCCATGGCGGCGGCGATGCGCAGGTACCGGGCGGCCTCGGCGGCCCGGCCCTGGCGCTCCAGGGTCCGGCCGAGCATCAGCTGCGCGTAGTCCTCCACCGGCCAGCGCTCCAGGATGGCGCGCAGCTCGCCCTCGGCGCGGGTGAGCTGCGCGGAGTGGTAGTAGGCGCGGGCCAGCAGCAGCCGGGGCGCGAGCTGCTCGGGGGCCTCGCCGGCCAGCGAGTCCAGGACGCGGGCGGCGGCCGTGTACTCCTTCGCGTCGAAGAAGAGCCGGCCCCGCTCCCAGCGCTCGGCCGCGGTCCCCTGCTCGTAGTACGCCGTCGGCGTGTTCATGGCGTCCCTTCCGCCGTTCGGGTGGTGTGTCCGCTGCCTCCAACACGGCCGCCCGCCCGGACATTCCACGGAACGGATCCGGCCCCCGGTACTAAGTTGTGCGGTATGAGCAATCTCGAACACCAGCCCGCTCTCTCCACCTGCGGCGGCCGCGGCTTCGTCGTGGCCGAGCCCGTGCGTGAGCTGCTGAGCCCGCGCACGGTCAAGCTCGGTGAGTCCACCGAGGTCCGCCGACTCCTGCCGAACCTGGGCCGCCGCATGGTGGGCGCCTGGTGCTTCGTGGACCACTACGGCCCCGACGACATCGCCGACGAGCCCGGCATGCAGGTCGCGCCCCACCCGCACGCGGGGCTCCAGACCGTGAGCTGGCTCCACGAGGGCGAGGTCCTGCACCGCGACAGCGTGGGCAGCCTGGCGACGGTGCGCCCGCGCGAGCTGGGCCTGATGACCTCCGGCCGCGGCATCAGCCACTCGGAGGAGAGCCCGCGCCCGCACGCCCGCTTCCTGCACGGCGCCCAGCTGTGGGTGGCCCTCCCCGACGCCCACCGCGACGTGGAGCCCCACTTCCAGCACCACGCGGAGCTGCCGCACGTGACGGCGCCGGGCCTGACCGCGACGGTCATCCTGGGCACCCTGGACACGGCGACCTCGCCGGGCACCGCGTACAGCCCGATCGTGGGCGCGGACCTGACCCTCGCGTCGGGCACCGAAACCCGGCTTCCGCTCAACCCGGACTTCGAGTACGCGGTCCTGTCGATGTCGGGCGAAGCCCGCGTCGACGACGTCCCGGTCCTTCCGGGCTCGATGCTCTACCTGGGCTGCGGCCGCACCGAACTCCCCCTCAGGGCAACCTCGGACGCGAGCCTGATGCTCCTGGGCGGCGAGCCGTTCGAGGAGGAGATCGTGATGTTCTGGAACTGGATCGGCCGCAGCAACGAGGAGATCGTCCAAGCCCGCAAGGACTGGATGGAAGGCACCCGCTTCGGCGAGGTAAAGGGCTACGACGGCCCGCCGATCCCCGCGCCGCAGCTCCCGCCGGGGCCGCTGAAGGCGCGTGGGCGGGTACGCTGACCTGCACGTTTTCAGACCGGGCCGATCGGCCCGAGAACAGCCGGAGCGAAGGTGGCGTCCCGCGGAGACCGTTCCGGAGAGGCTCGCGGCCGGGTTTCCCAGAAGCTGATTCCGCGGCTGTGTGCTTTCCCATGTGTGACCTGGTGGGGTCAGCTTTGCCAGGACTAATGCTGACCCAATGCTGACTTTGGTGACAGTTCGTCAGGCCCGCTGGTGTCTCGCCATGAGGTTCTCGGTGGCGTTTGAAGCGCGACGCTGCTCGGTGCAACGTGTTGTACCGAGCAGCGGGACTGGCGGGGCGCTGAGCTCAGGCCGCGTCCCTCGCGACGGGCGGCCGCCTCCGCGAGCCGAACGTCGAGTCGAAGGTGCGACAGCGCGTCGTAGGCACGAGCAGATACGGAGCCCCTGAACCTGCGACCGAGTGGGGGCCGGTCTGCCCCGCTGCGAGGGCGTCGTACGGGGTGAGGACGTCGAGGCTGTCGAACACGTAGTAGAGGGGCAGTACGGTCCACGCGACGAGCTGGAGGTGTGCGCGGACCGCGGCGCTCTCGATCGCATGACGATGTGTCGCCCGACTGGTCATGCTGTTCTTGCAGTCGATCATTGCAACGTGGCCCTCCTTGGCGGCAAGGAGGTCGGGAGTCCATCGAAGGGAGCTGTCTGTCTTCCGGAGTGCGGCTTGAACAGGATGGGTGAGGACTCCCTGCCCCCACGGGTTGACCGCCCATCCGCGCGCGGTCAGTTCCTCGGCGATGCGCTGCTCGTGGGCGTCCCCCACGGCCTTCCTCTGCTGAAAGCTCGGCATGAGGTGAAGTGTTGCGCAGCTCGCTCCGGTCAAAACGAGGGCCGGATGCAGACCGGCCAGGCGCAACCCCACAGAACCCGTCCGTCTGCGTTCGCCGGCGTCCGCCTGAGTCCGGCTGTGTCTCACTGGGTCGGACAATGTTGACCGAAAACCGTCCAGTCCCCGGCTCGTGGACCCCCGCGCGAGATGCCTGTACTGGGCGTCCGCCAGAGCCCCTGAGGCGTGGCTCTGGCCGGTGCCGCCAGACGGCCTCTAGCGCCGTGTCAGGCAACGTTGCCCTGTCGACGACGGCGCGTAGGCGCCGATCGAGGATGTAGGTGCGGTGGCCGGCGAGAACAACCTGCGGCACCTGATTGCGCTGCCCACCAGATCCAACAGCGCCTCCAGGCTTTCTTGATCCCCCAACCCTGCTGTATGGGATGCATGGTCGTGAGGTAATGGTCACTGTGGATGACAATTCGATGAGGAAGCTCGTTGCAGGTCAGCTCGCCCTCCTTGAGGGCAACGCCTTCCAGGACTGTATGGACCGGCTCGGTCTGGAGCTGTACCCCGGCGACTACCAAGCGGTTCGGGCGGCTGGCCCGAAGGGAGACACCAAGAACGACGGGTACTGTCCGAAGGCTCGGGTCTTCTTCGCGGCGCACGCGACGCGCGGCGAGCGGATCGACAAGACGAAGAACAAGATCCGCGGCGACCTGGAGGGGTGCCTCAGGGAGCACCGGGACGTGAAGGTGTGGCGCTTCCTCACCAACGACACGTTGCCGGGCGAGGTCGACCAGTTCATAGACAACGATCTCCGACCGCTGTTCGCGGGTGTCATCATCGAGGTGTGGGGACTCAGGACCCTGGTCGATGAGATCTGCAAGCTGAACCAGGAGCAGATCGACAGGGTCATCGACCTGCTGTCGTCGACCAGGCCGCAGCCGGTACGAATCGTTCCTGACCCCGATGCGCCGCCATCACCGCGCCTCATGAGGACGGGGCGCGACCTGTGGCCGATCCTGTCCGCGTCCGTGATGTCTTATTCGTCGGATGGGCCGAAGCACGTCACCGAGGAGGAGGAGTACCTCATGGCGGAGTCCCTCCAGACGTTCAAGGACTGGCTGGAAATCTCCGCCCACGTCGAAGAGTTCGATGTTCAGGTCGTTGAAGCAAAAAGGGACATCACGAACACTATTGCTGGGCTGGAGGCCAAGGGCCTCGTCCTGCATGCCGCAACCAGGGGGATGCTTGTGACAGGCGGCGTCGCTCCACCTGAGTCGGTCACGATGGCGATGTTCTTCATCGCGCGCGCTAAAGCCGGAGAGAGTCCGTCGCCCTCCGGTAGCTGAGGGACCCACGCGGCTTCCTGCGGCCGAGGGTCGAACGATGGCGACCGCCCCGATCGGATGAACCACTGGCTCAACCGCATCGAGGCCCAGTTCACCGCCCTGCGCTACTTCACCCTCGACGGCACCGATCACGCCAGCCACAAGAAAGCAAGGCAGCATGATCCGTCGCTCATCTCGCGAAACCGCCGTGCCGACGACCGGCGCTTACGCGCCGTCGTCGACAGGGCGAACGTTGCCTGATACGGCACTAGGTAGCCGGCGATCCCTTGGTTCGCGCGGTGCTTGACGATGGACCCGTCCGGCGCACGTATCAGCGGAGGGCCGTGCACACCCCTCCGCGTGACTTCAACCGAAGCCGATTGGCGGCTGGCGCAGGTGCCCCTTGCTCCTTTCCGGCGGAGTCAACCAAGGTCGACGATCGACAATGGAACGTCACTCGCCATATGGATATGGAGGTGCATGTGGGATTCACCGCTCATCACAACCACCGGGGGCGGCTCGACGCCACGTAGATGGACCTGGGCTGCGACTGGGCGTGGGAGTCCATCCACCGCGTCAGCCCACGTGTGTCGATGACCGGCCCTGAGTGCAGTCACCCAGTCCACGCCAAGGTCTCGCGCTCATCTGCTCGCTCAGGACCATGTACCGGAGATGCACGGCCTCACCAAGCCCGAGGGCCGCTGCGAGGCTGCTGGACGTCAGGGCGCGGGGCTCTGATCCCTCACGTAAGCCCTGGAGTGCCACGTGACGCCGCAATTCATGGACGCCAAGTCGACAGCGACCTACCTGAACATGTCCGTCCAGTGGGTCTACCGGGAAGCGCCACGCCTGGGGCTTACCCCCTACAAGTTCGGCGCTGGCCGCAACGCGAAGATCCAGTTCAAGGTTTCGGACGTGCAGGCTTGGGTCAAGCAGCAGCGGCTCTCGTCCTGATAGCTACGTCAAGGTTGAAGGACGACGTCCAGGTGCCGCTGGACCGGTTCGAACAGTCCGTACGGGATGTATCGCGGGATCTCTGACAGAGTCACCCACGCGACCTCGGCAATCTCGTCGAAGTCCGCGACATGCGCGGTCTCGCCGGCCAGCTCGCAGGCCGTGTACGAGACCCGTCGTCCGGTGATCGGATGTACCCGCTCGCCCAGCGGGACCACGGCGACCACGTCCACCCCGGCCTCCTCCTTCGTCTCGCGGACGGCGGCTTCCTCGAAAGACTCGCTCGGCTCGACCTTGCCCGCCGGGAACTGCCATGAGAGCTGGCCCTCAGCGACACTTCGCCGGACGAGCAAGACGCGCCCCTCGTGAACCACAACCGCACCTGCTACCCATGGCGCAGGGACGGCGCTGCCATCCAGCGACGCCTGTCCGCTACTCACGACACTCTCATCGTCGGGGCGGGAGGTGGCGATGACCGACGGGACGCTGGGGTGGGTCATCCTCGCGTGCTCCTCGTTGTTGCTGTGGTGAGTTGCATAGGGGCGGCTGTCCGATCGTCATCCCTAGAAGAGTCCTTCATCCGACGCGGCCGACGCTGCTGCGTCTTGCTGGGCTCGCTCGAACTCGAGCTGCCACGCCCGCGCCTCGGCGTAAGCGACGTGGACCATGCTGCCCGGACATAGCACCAGTGCTCGGGGCTCGACCTTGTGGTCCTTGACCGACCCGTACCCGATTCCTTTCGTAGGCAGCAGGGCGTGCGGGACGGCGCAAGAGGGGCAGGGAGCCTCGGGAGGGTCGCCATGTCACCAGGATGACTTCGTAAGAGTTGGTGCGGAAGGGAGCTCATATATCGCGCACGGCGGCGATACCGGTGCGCGGCTGCCACTGGCTTGCCCTGCTTCGTCGAGTCAGTGCCTAAATGATCACCAGGCACAGCACCGGTTCTCAGCTTGAACACGGCACCCAAGGTGCGCACGCCGCGACGACAGCAGATGGGTGAGTACGCCGCCGTAGGTGACGGCCCGTTGATGAAGCCGTTGAGGTGATTGATGATCTGGACGGACTTACTGTTGTTCCGCCCGTACCGCTCCGGTGGAGAGCAGGCAGGGCAGACGGCTCGACTGGTGCTTAACTGTAGCGAGGTGAATCTGTGCAGTTGGCAATGCTCGCAGTCCGGCGCGTGCTCGGCCCGCCCTCTGGCGCCCTGTTGGCCGCGGGGCGGTCGGATTATCTGAAGACGAGCTGCTCATGCTCCGGCAAATCGAAGACCACGAGCTCCTTGCACTTCACGCCAGCCAGCAGCTTGGCCTCGGTCTCGTTCCGGTCGAACACCGTCAGCTGGCCGACCCCGTTTGACGGCACGAGCAGGCCGGGGCAAGGCCGGGCCATGCCGTACAGGTCCCCATCCACCCTGAACAGGGGGCACCGGGGCCGTAGCGCGGTTCTGGGTAGAGCCCATCCGGGATCCGCAGCTGCACCTTGTGCCCCTGCCGGGCCGAGGCAGCGACCGCCTCGAATAAATCTCGCACCTGAGTACGGCGTAATTGTGTGAACGACCTAAGAATGGTGCCACAACTGGCAATCGAGCTCAGATGCACTGAGAATTTACGAACTGGTGAGCGACCGACAGTCGCCGGAAATGCGAATGGGTCCTATGCTCGTCGGCTATTCTTCTACTCTGCGATATCCGCGTACTGGATTATCTGAACAGCGAGAATGGTGACTGCCAACGCTTCCAGAATGGAGATAATTACCGACAGGGACGACTCTGCACCGTAAACCCAGAACGTCGCGAGAGATGCTATCGGAACTGCGATGAAGGTAATCAAGTCAACTGCACACTGGATGATCTTCCGTTGCTTCCGGCGACTATCCCCTCGATGTGCAGACTCCCACCGGAAAGGGCTCTCTTGCTCGCCGGTGAGCGTCGCCAGGCGAGACCCTAGATCAGTACGGACATAGCGGCCGATCGCGCTGATCTTCTGATCGTTCGCCAGATAGGTCCAGCCGAGAACGGAGGTCGCTGCAGGCAGGGCCAGCAACAAGGCGGGCTGGCGTGTCTGCGCCGCGCCGATCAGCACTGTCACCATCGCCGCCAGTGTGACGTAGAGCAGATTGTCCCGAAATCCTATTCGAGTCTTCTGCTCCTCCTTCACCCTGTCGTACTCGGCCAGGAGCAGCTTGCCGACAGTGAGGTCATCGCTCGTAGTCACGTTTGTTCCCTTGGTGTTGAGAGTCAAGATTCTGTCCGGACAGTCTGGCTCAGCCACCCGGCAGACGTCATCGCCGCTGCTCGCAAACTGCCGCTTCCTCTGGGTGGAGGCTTGCTGTGGGGCACAATTGTCGGTGGGCGGAGGTAAGCTCGCTGGGAATCGTGATCCCGGAGGTAAAGTCCTTTGCTCGAAGGCGAGTTCGGCTTGATCAGCCCAGTCGTTGTGTTGACGGCGATCAGTCTTGAGTACAACGCGGTACGCGAGCACCTACTCGACCCGCGTCGCGTGATCCACGAGGGCACGTGGTGCGAGGTTGGTACTGTGACCGGATCGGAACGCCAGGTCGTCATCGCGGAAGTGGGGCCGGGGAACCTCCGGACGGCCGTGGTCGCAGAGCAGCTTAGGGCAGCCTTCGCACCTCTGGCGATCATCTTCGTTGGGGTGGCGGGCAGCCTGAAGTCCGATGTCAGGCTCGGTGACGTCGTGGTCGCGGATAAGATCTACGCGTACGACGGGTCCAAGCACGGCCCCGACGAGCAGTTCGCCCGCCCAGCGGCCTGGAGCCCTTCGCACGCCCTGCTGCAAACTGCGTTGCACAGTTTGCGCGGCTCGGCATGGCGGGAACGGATCCGCCTGATTGCGTACCGACCTGACCGGCTACCAGAGGTCCACGTAAAGCCGGTCGCAGCTGGCGAGACGGTCCTCAACTCGATGGACTCCCCACTACGTGAGCGGCTCGTCCGAGTCTTCAACGACGCGGTTGCCGTTGAGATGGAGAGTGCGGGACTCGCAACGGCAGCTGCCCTCGGGAAGGTCGACTCGCTGACGATCCGGGGCATCAGCGACCTCGCCAACGGGGCCAAGGCGTCGGCTGATGCCGGCGGCAGCCAGCAGATCGCAGCCTCACATGCCGCAGCCGCTGCGATGGCTGTCATCGCCGCGCTGCCGGACGACCTCGTGGAGGCCGCCCCAGCTGATGGATCCGAGCCCGTCGTCGGCCCGCTCACCCCCGGGCCGACGCTGCGGCAGATCAACAAAGCGGACCGCAAGGGAGTCGTCAACGCCGTACAGAACGGCAACCAGTCCATCACCAATGGACCGCGGGTAACTCCCAGATGAGTAACGACGGGAGGCCGGAGGGCGAGACACGGTCCGGGCCGGCTTCCCCTTCCGTTGTCCAGCTGACCACACAGGCCAACCGCGCGGAGGCAGGCGGCACCGTCAACGCGGTGCAGAACGGTGACCAGTTCAACCAGTACTTCGTCGGGCCGAAAGGAAAACTGCTCTTCACCCAGTGGGAGAGGAGCCTTCGGCGAGTCCCGGGAACACTGCGCATCGGACCGGACCAGGAGCTGGCCGTCGACCGCCCGGGAGCACTCACCGGCCTCGTCGAAGCACTCGTCAGCGACCGTCCGGAAGAAGTCATCATCGTCCGCGGGGCCCCTGGAGTCGGCAAGTCTGCTCTAGTGCTCCGAGCGGTCGATGAACTGCGTGACCGCTCCGTACAGGTATTGGCGGCCTCTCTTCCGGCGTTGGCCCCGTACGCCGGCGGGTTGGCGGAACTCGTCGCGGCGGCACTGGACCGGGACGGCAGCGCACCGGGGAAGCCGACCCGTTCGGGGGTCCTTGTCCTTGACGGATCCGAGGCCGCCCAGGAAGGCTTCGACGACTTGACCACTGAGGCCGTCGATGCAGCGCTCAGTATGGGCTTGCTTCCGGTGCTGGTCAGCCGTGATGACGCTGCGGAGATGCTGCGTGATCTGGTGGCGCGTGCAGGCCACCGAGGAGTAGCGGAGACCAGTGTTCCGCCCCTGGACGATCGGGAGATCGACGACGTTCTCCGTGCGGCACCACACCTCGCCCAGATGGCTGACGACAACCGGTCCCGCTGGCTGCTCCGCAGGCTCAAGATCATCGATCTGCTGTTGCGCTCCACCGGGCGTGGCGGCGTGCTACCGGCTCGTTTGAGGAGCGAGGCCGATGTCTACCGGCACGTCTGGTTCGCGTTCGTCCTCAACAACGGCGCACAGCTCTCCGCTGGTCTGGAGGCTGGGGCCCGTGGCCGAACCCTGGCCACGCTGGCCGAGGCCCGGCTCACGGGGAGGCGGCCACCCGAGGTACCAGGCCCAGCTCTGGCTTCTTTGCGGTCCGACGGCATCCTGGCGCCGCTCGACGAGGTATCGACGGTCTCAGGCGAGGAGCACGCCTTCTCTCACGACCTGCTGCGGGACTTCGCTACGACCCGGCGCCTACTGCTGGACGACGGCTTCCTGCTCCTGCAGGGCACCGGCCCGCGATGGGCTGTCCATGCCGCCCGGATCTACTGCCAGGAGAGGCTCTGGCCCGATCTGGATGCGCCTGGCGGATTCCTCACCCGTTGGAACCGGACGCGTCAGGAGTTCGTACGTCTCGCAGAGAGGCACGGGGCGCGCTGGGAGGACGTCCTCTGGGAAGCGGTCCTGTCCGCCGACTGGTGTTCCGACGCCCTCTCCGCCTTGACCGAGGAGTTCCTCCGGGAGCCCAGTCTGCTGAACAGCCTGCTGCGTTGTACCCTGCAGCGCTTCGGCGATGGTGGGTCCTGCGATCCGCTGGTCGCAGGACCCGTGGTCGAATGGATCATTCGGCACACGAGCGTCCTCTCCCGCCCTCGCGCCGATTCGGGCGATGAGGTCGTGCTGGCATGGCTGCGCGGCCTGTTCCTGCAGGAGGCACTCGGGCCCGACATCGCGAAGCATCGGACGGTGCGGGCTCTGCTGCGCGATGCCATGCTCCGGGACGTACCGGAGTTTCCCTCGGACGCCTACATCGAGGCACTCACGCTGCTCGGCGCCGAGCGCGCCGGTACCGGGGCTTCGCTGCTGAGAAAGCTCGCACACTCGCGCCCCGCCAGCCTCATGCCAGCCGTAGAGCGTACTGAGGCCGCCGGCTGCCTGGCCATGACCGACCCCGATCTGCTTGTCGAACTGGCCTCGGCCTACTATCTTCCGCACTCTGATCGACCGGGCCGATTCATCGGACGCACCCGGAGGCCGCGGATAGGGGAGCACGAGTTCCTCGGCAGCCCCGCCCACTGGGCACGCGGCCCGTTCTTCTGGTTGCTCCAGGCCGCCCCTGAGCACGGACTACGTCTGATCGAGGCCGTGGTCACAGGCACCCTGGAGGAGCTGAGAACGACGGCGGACGAGCCTGGTGTGACCGCCGATTTCCTGGTCACCGGCCCGCGTTGCTACGCGGGTACCTCCAGGTCCTGGTACTGGTACCGGGGAGCACTCGACGGTCACCAGCCGTGTATGAGTGCGCTGATGGCGTTGGAACGCTGGCTGGAACGGGAAATCGCTCGCGGCGCCTACACCGTTCCCTCCGCCGCCCGGCTGGTCCTGGCCCGGGTTGGAACGTTGGCTGGCCTCGGTCTTGCGTATGGTCTCCTGCTGCGGCATCTGGACACGATCACCGACGAGTTGGATGAGTTCCTTGCTGTCCCCCTAATCTGGGAGCTTGAGATCGGCCGTATCGTTGCCGGGAGTATGTTCCGGGGCGGCAATGACCTTCCTGGTGGCAGGTGGTTGAAGCATTCACCGGTCGAGATCGCGATGACTCTGGTCGCCGATGCCGTACACGCGGACAACAGGCAGGCCGTAGCGCGGCTGAAAGCAGTGGCCGATCGGCTCCGCTCGGCCGCGCCGGACGGCGCGGCCGGGTCGACCGTCAAGTCCTGGGCCGACCACCTCGACCTGGAGCGCTTCAGACTGGTGCGGCACGGTGACCAGGTGGCGATCGAGGCGCTTGCGTCGGAGGCCGACGCCTCGGTGCTGGAACGCCACCGTGCGGAGGCCGACCTCACCTCGCTGAAGTATGGGTTGATCAATCGCTACGCGCTCCACCGGTCGCTGCCGTACCGCGTGAGCGCGCCGGTCCTCCGCGATCCCGACAGGCTCGCCGCCGACCTTCGGACAGCACGTGAGCTCCACGGAGGGCCGACCGACGAATCGGGATGGGCGTCCGACGGATGGTGTGCGGTAGCGGCTGCGGCCGTACATGCCGCAGCGATCGGCAGGGCGCTGGTCGCAGAGGATCTGCAGTGGTCGGCCAACGTGCTGACTGCAGCCGTTTACGAGCCCGTCGATACGCTCTATGGTCCGAACGCCACTCAGCCCTGGGCCGGCAACCGGCTGGCCGCCCTTGCCCTACCGAGTCTGCTCGCACCCCCGGCCGACGCTTGCGAGCCGCCTCCCATCGACACCGAACGTGTGGCCGGCGCCGTGGTGCACAGCACTGCCCACCCGATGCACGAGGTACGCGAGTACGCCGTCGAAGGGTTGCGCCCGCTCTGGTCCACCAGGTGTTCAGCCGATCACCTCCGCTGCCATCACGGCCTCGCCTGGCGCGCGGTGGAGTCCTGCGTCCGCCAGTCGCTGGAGCCCAGGGCAAGTCCGTCCCCGCCCACGACGGGCGACACGTCCTCGGCCTCTCTCGCCGCCGCTCTGGTATTTCGCAAGGGGAAAGACATGCACCCGGTGGTGCTGCGGCCCGCGGTCTCGGCAGTTCTGGAGGCCGCTCGGACCCCGCACTGCTGCCGGGCCCTGGCACACGAGTTGCGTGGACCCCTGTTGGATGCTTACGTTCGCGCAGCGCAGGTGCGGGGTGTGGAGTGGCACCCCGAACAGGGAGCGGGTCTGGGAGCCTCCCTCCTGCGCGCCGCCGACGCCGAGCCGGCCGTACTGA
Source organism: Streptomyces goshikiensis (assembly GCF_014650555.1). Classification (GTDB taxonomy): domain Bacteria; phylum Actinomycetota; class Actinomycetes; order Streptomycetales; family Streptomycetaceae; genus Streptomyces; species Streptomyces goshikiensis. The sequence continues at coordinate 1,073,872 of NZ_BMVE01000002.1, forward strand.
TCCGGTTCGCCGATCGGCTGGTCGTTTCACCCCCGGCGTTCAGCCATCTGTTGCAGGCCCTAAAGACTGCCGCCACGTACGAGAGCGACCTCGTGCGGCCCCTCGCCGCCAGCTGGCCGTACCTCATGGAGCTGGTACTCACCCAGCCCCTGCCAGTTGCCGTGGACCAGGACGACGAAGACGCTCACAGGTTCGCACGACACGACTACAGGACGATGCGATGGGAGATCATCCCAAACCCTGTGGTGTCCATGATGGACCGCGACCTTGATGGCACTTTGCGGGAGGCCCGACGCCGGTGGATCCCCCTCGCTCTTGTGGCGGACCTGATCGAGGACTGGACGGCTCAGGTCGACAAGGACTGGTCAGCCCTCGACAACCTCATCGGCTTCCTCAAAACACAGCCCATCCATGAACAGGTCGATCCCGGTCTGCGCTGGGTCCGGCAACTGTCCATCGACCGCTTCGGAGCAGTCGCCTCCTCTGGTTTCCTCCTTGTCGATTGGCTGAAAGACCTGCATCACGAGGTGACAGCTGCGGCCCGGAGTCACTTCCAAGCCGTGGTGGACGGGCTCGCCCTGGCTCGGCACCCAGGTGCCACCGCACTGCAACGGCTGGACGAGTGAAGCTGCACGAGCGCGGCTACCAGCTCGGGCCCGTCGGCTCAGTCGTGTGCCGCACGAGACTATGCGGGCTGTGAGGGGAGAGAAGAAGGATGGACGACAACAGCACGACGAGCGTGGAATCCGGTTCGTCCGGAGATGACGACCGTGCTCCTGTCCAACGGAACACGGCCGCCGACGGCGGCACCGTCTACGCCGTTCAGAACGGCAACCAGGCCATTTACCACGTCCTCCCGGACACCTCCTCGTCCAATCCGTGGCTCACCGCGCAGGAGGCGTTCGACGATCCGCACGCCGCCGCCTACTTCTCCCACCGCTGGGACCTGGTCGGCCGTACGGAGCTCGTCGAGGAACTGGTCTCCCTTACCGCGGACACCGATGGGGCCACCGGGCGTGTGGGCATCCTGCTGGGGGCAGCCGGCGCGGGGAAAAGCCGTGTCCTGCACGCTCTGGCTGCGGACTTCGCCCTACGCACCGGGGGCGTCGTACGGGTTCTGCCCGCCTATGAAGCCGTGGGCCATCAGGTGTCGGCGCGATTGCCCGACGACGCCAGCCTCCTCGTCATCATCGAAGATGCTCACCAGCGTCCAGACGACCTATCGGATGTCATCCGCGACCTCTGCCGTCAACGGCCCCGAGCCAGGATCATCATTTCCACTAGGCCCTCCGGTATGGCTGCTATCAGAACAGCGTTCAGGCAGCTCCGGATGGACGACACCCTGGTTCCGACCTGGGAACTCGACGAGCTCTCGTCCCGGCAGGCCACCAGCCTCGCGGCACAGGCGCTCAGCGGTGAGACTCGGCACCTGGCCCGCTGGCTCGCCATGGCCGTGGGCGACTCGCCTTTCCTCCTGGTCTTCAGCGCCGTACAGATCGCGCGAGGGCAGCTCAATCCGGAGCGATTGCAGCGAGATGGCGAACTGCGGCGGCAGGTGACGGAGGCTTTCATCACAGAAGCTCTGGGAAGCTCGGTCACCCACGATGAGGACCGGTGCCTGCTGTACCTCGTGGCTGCTCTGCAACCCGTACGCCTCGACTCACCACACTTTCCAAGCGCCATGGCGCAGCTGCTTGGCCTTTCGACAGCCCTGGTGCGGACCAGGCTGGCCCGCTTGGTGGACATCGGGCTCCTGGCACGTCGGGGTGCCTCGTACCGGATCTTGCCCGACCTTCTTGGCGATGTTCTTCTGGCCGAGGCCGCTTTTGATCCTCGGAGCGGGCGGTCCAACGGGTTTCTCGAAGACGTTCTTGCCAACACTGACGGCGAGCCGCTGATCAATCTGCTGGTCAACACCGGGCGGGTGGACTGGCAATGGAAGGATCTCCGGCCCAATGAACCGTCGCCTGTCGAACCTCTCTGGCGCATCCTCAAGCAGGAGTACGCGGCCGGGAGTACCGAGGTACGCCGGCAGCTGCTGACCGTCGTGCGCAAGGTAGCCCCGTTCCAGCCAAGGCGTGCCCTCGATCTCCTCCGCACAACGGTCGAGGCAGGCCGCTTGACCCTGGTGGGGCTATTGGACGCTGTCCCTCCGGTACTAGCGGCCACCGCGCACGACCCGAACCACCTCGGGGAGGCGCTCGACCTGCTGTGGGAGGTCGGACAGCAAGACGGGCGGCCGATCCACTCGGCCCCGTACTCAGCGCTACGCCTCCTCAGCGACCTCGCCTCGTACACCCCCGACAAGCCGCTGTTTTATCAGGAGGCCGTCGTCGATGCCGTCGGCCGGTGGGTGCAAGCAGGGCCGGTCGATGCCTCCTCCCGTATGCCCTTCGCCCTGCTGGATCAAATCTTCGAAACGGTCGCAGAGCATCATGAGACCGAGGGGTGGACGGTCGTCATCTCACGCCTGCCTCTGGCGGCCGACCGTGTGGCCTCCGTACGCGCTCGTGCCTACCAGGTGCTCCTCGACGCCTATAGCTCTTCGGATCCGGTGCGGGCTGGGGTCGCGGCGCGGAGCCTCGGGGAAGCCTTCAGGGACCAGCGCGGGTCCTTCGAGGACTTGGTGGTACAGGCTCTGGAAGAGTTGGCCGCACGGACCCAGGAGGTCGGGCCAGGCCCGCTGGTGTCGCTGGCCGTACACCGATCGGTCCTGTGGCACATGGTGTACGGCGCCGCATCGACCTCGGAGGCAGCGCGTCGCGTCTCTGACTCCCTACCGGACTCATTGCCGCACCGGATCGCCGTGTTGATGCACAGTGACTGCCACGAGTGGCAACTGGTCGATGATGACTACGACTTCGTCGCTTCGGAACGCGCCTGGCAGGTCCGTATCGCTGAGGCTGCTGAGGAAGCCACTGCCCAATGGGATGACGGAACCGTCGGGAACGTACTGTGCGACCTCCTGGAGACGGGCATACAGGTGTTCGCCGAGTATCCGTCAGGCTGTCCGCACCTGATCGGCCGCTTTGCAGCAGGACGCCCTGGGCTCTCCATGGCAGTCATCCGTGGAGCACTGGAGCGTGGTGATAAAACCGTCGACATCGTCCTGGCACCGGCGCTTAAGGCCCTCTGGGACAGCTCTCCATTCATAGCCGAGCAACTCTTGACAGAATTGGAAGCCACAGACCGCCCCGCAGTACTCCGATCCGTCCTCCAGGCGAGCGTGGCACGGGTCGCAGCGGGCGATCCACTAAGCGCGTCGGAGAGCACGGCGGTTGGCCGACTGGCCGGACACCGTGACGCCTCGGTTCGCGTCGCAGTCCTCCGTCTTGCGGTTCGGATGGTCCGAAATCCCTCGATGAAATCAGATGGGATCGCGCTGCTCTGTTCTATCCAATTTTCTGCGTTGCACTCCGGAACGAAGGAGTTTGCGTGGGCATTCGTGGGCCCCGACGCCATCTCATGGTCCGACATGACTCCGGACCAACGAGCGGGCTGTGTCCTCGAGCTGATCAGAGCACAGACACTAGACGACCACCGGATCCAGTCAGCCATCGCAGCCCTATCCGAGGAATACGAGAACGAAGCGCTTGACATTCTTATGGAGCGCCTGGAATCGTGGGAATCTGATCCAGTACCTTCTTACATCCCTCTCCCTTTCTCTTGGAAAGCTTCCCTTCCCTTCAGGAGCACCTCACGTCGCACAGGCCTGCTAGAAAGACTGATCCATTGGTTTGAGCAGGAACGGGAACATCCCTGGCAGCGAGAGATATTCGGCGTTAAGCTGTTCAATATCGTGGCAGGTGAAACGTACAACCGCGAAGTGCTCGATGTCGTCCTGAAAGCCTTCAGGTCGGGCGATGCCAAACAAATTTGGGCGATTGCCCCGCTCCTGAGCGGAGCTCACCGCGGCCTCCTTTGGAATGAGCCCGACTTCGTGGCCGACGTGCTGCAGGCAGCCGCCCGGCAGTCGAACGAGCTGTACCACCGGGTTGGTGGCTATCTCATGAGCGCCGGAATGTCCGGACCGAAGTCAACCTCACCCGGCGAGCCGTTCCCCCAGGATGTAGAGGTCCGCGAACAAGCATCTCGAATTCGTAGAAGACTGACCACTGGCTCACCTGAAGACCGTTTCTACTCCGCGCTCCAAGATCGTGCCAATGTCGAGATTGAGGGGGCGCTTCGCGAGGATCGGAACTTCGACAACCGCCGTGAATGGTAGAAGTCGCCTCCACTTTTCTAGAGTCAACTGGAAGCGCTTATTGCCCTTGGTGCTCGTAACGCGATCACGAGCTGGCCTTCTTGAGGTGATGCGGGCAGAGGAGTGAGCAGGAAAATGCGACAAGGCCGTTGTGGAGGTCGCGGCGTCGTTCCCAGCTGACGGCCAGGCGCTCGAACTGGTGGATCAGGGTGAAGGTCTGTTCCACCACGTAGCGGAGCCTGCCCAGGCCTTTGATGTTGGCTGGCTCTTGCATGAGATTACCCCGAGATGCGGAAGGTTGTCGGAGATGGCCTGACGGGTCATGAGAAGGGAGCTTCTGGGATGGATGCTCAGATGAAGTACCCGCCCGAGTTGCGGCAGCGAGCCGTTGCCGCGTACCGGGCCGCCGACCCGAAGCCGGTGATCCGTCAGATGGCCCGGGACCTTGGTGTTCACCACGAGGCCCTGCGTACTTGGATCCGTCAGGACGAGGCCGATCACGGCGACCGCGACGACCGGCTGACGACCTCCGAGAAGGAGGGCCAGGCCAGGCTCCGCAAGGAAAACTCCGAGCTCAGGCGGTCCTGCGAGATCCTCTAAGCCCCCTCGGCTTTTTCGCCCAGGAGCTCGACCCGACCCGGCGACGGTTCCGAAGCTCATCGACGAGCACCTGGACCGCTTCGGGGCCGAGCCGGTACTCCGGGAACTGCACATCCCCGCCTCCGCTGAGAGGCCCCTGGACAGTGCGGCCTGCTCTCCATCCCAGCTTGGCCAAGGACAATGTCACGCCGCCAGGCCCACGTCCAGGATCTTGGCTGCCTTGCCGATGGAGCCGGGCATGAGGTGGCGGTAGATCTTGAAGGTGATGTCGAGGCTCTTGTGGCCCATCCACTCGGCGACGTCAGTGATGGGAATGCCATTGGTGAGGCAGTTCGACGCGAAGAAGTGGCGGAGGCTGTAGATCACCATGCCGTCGGGGATCTCGACCTCGCCGGCGCGCTTGATGCGCTGCCACTGGTTCTGGAGGTAGTAGGCCAGGTACGGCTTCGTGGGGTCCATGGGGTGGCGCAGGAGGTAACCGTCGACCGTGCCGTGCTTGTCTGCGTACCACTCGATGGATTCCCGGACGCGGGCTGGGAGGGGGACGTCGCGGTAGTCGGTGGGCTTGCGGTGCTTGAGGCGGCCGTAGGTCTTGGTGGTCTGGTTGACCTGCTCGGTGATCCGGTAGACGTCGCCGGCGACGAGGTTGTTGAGGTTGACGGCGAAGGCCTCGCCATTGCGCATGCCGCAGCCGCTCATCAGGTCGGCGATCAGGAGGAACCGGTCGTCACCGGCAGTGCGTATGTCGCGGAGCTGGGCGGGGGAGGGGATGACCGCGCGCTCGGGGTCGTACTGCGGCGGCTTGACGCCCAGGACGGGATTCTCGGTGTAGATGCCGAGGCGGTAGGCGTCCAGGAGGACCGACTTGACCTTGTCGAAGGCGTTGGACTGGGTGGCGAGGCCAGCGCCGTTGCGCTCCATGGTGCGGATGAAGCCGTCGACGACCTTGTGGTCGAAGGTGCTCATCCGGCGACTGCCGAGGGTGGGGAGGGTGTGATGCTCGAGCAGGGACTCCAGGGTGCGGAGCGAGGACTCGGCGAGGTCGCGCTGGCCCGCCTTCCACTCCGCGGTGTACTCGCGGAACTGCATCGCGCCGTACTTCTGGATGCGCTCGGCCTTGCTCTGGTTCCTGGGAACGGCCTTCTTCTCCTGGTAGACCGTCGTGAGGCGGGCGATGGCCTTCTCCTGGGTGGAGAAGCCGGCCTCCTCCGTCTGCTTCCCGGCCGCACTGCGGTAACGGATCTTGTACTCGTGCGGGCACTTCGACCAGCGGGACTGGGCGTGCTCGCAGTCTTTGTAGAAGGTGCCCATGCCATGGGCGAGTGACTTCGTTGCCATGCGGTGCGGGACTCCTCGGGCGCCAATGCTGACCTTTTGCTGACGCCGGAGGGTCCACCACGTTCCTGACCTGCACGAAGACGGATATCTCGTGTTACGTTCTGGAATTGGATCGGCCGCAGCAACGAGGAGATCGTCCAAGCCCGCAAGGACTGGATGGAAGGCACCCGCTTCGGCGAGGTAAAGGGCTACGACGGCCCCCCAATCCCCGCCCCCCCACCTTCCCCCGGTCCCCCTGAAACCCCGAGGCCGGGTGCGCTGACCTGCATGTTCGGTACCCCGCGGAGATCGTTTCGGAGGGGCTCGCATCAGGGGTTCTCGGAAGCTGGTTCCGTGGCTCCGTGCGCTCCCATGTGTGACCTGGTGGGGTCAGCTTTGCCAGGACCAATGCTGACTTTGATGGCAGCTCGTCAGGTTTGCTGATGTCCCGCCAGACGCTCTCCGTGGCGTTCGAAGGCCGGCGCTGCTCGGTACAACGCGTTGTACCGAGCAGCTGGTCTGGCCGGCTGCTCGGCTCAAGCGGCGTCGCTTGCGACGGACGGCCGCCTCCGTGCGCCGAACGTCGAGTCGAAGGTCCAGTGCCGTACCCCCTCCGTAGCGACAGCCATCACCGTGTGAGAAGCGGGCCCTTGCCCTCCGAAGACTGGACGGCCTCTCCACGGGGCGCTGCCAGACGTGGCACGCGCCTTGAGCGTGCTCGCAGCCAAGGTTGTCTTGGACGGACGTGCGGAGGTCCTCGTATCGTGCGATTCCGGAAGCGTGTCTCGATCGTTGACCATGGCAGCGCTCAGGATGCCCGGATCTGGGTGTCCAGTACGGACTTGATGGCCTCAACGTTCATGGCCGCGAAGTGCGCCAGCTCCGGCGGCATCAGGTTGAGTTGCCGGATCGCCTCGGCCGTGAACGGCACGCGCACGATCTCGTAACTGCCTCGCTCGGGGTTGTCGAACTCGGTGCCGGTACGTGCCTTGATGTCCATCTGGTCCAGGCGCGCGGCGAAGATGTGCTGGACGCCGAGGCCGTTCTCCAGCGAGTCGGTGATCAGGTGCACGAGCTCGGCACGGCTGAGCTTGCCGCCAAGCTCCTCGAACACCTCTCGGTGCAGGGCGTCCTCGATGGTCACGTCGTCGGTCTCGACACCGCCGCCGACCGTCACCCAGTAGGGGTCCCGGCCGGGCTTGGTCCGCTTGATCAGCACGAGCTCGTCGCCGTCCAACAGGATGGCCCGTGCGTTTCGCTTGGTGATCACCTTGTTCTCGTTCCTCTCTGGGAGGCCGCGCGCCGGTTGAAGGCCCGGCATGCGCCTGCTGGCTGTCAGGTTGCTGTGGACCAGGCTTCGACGAGCGAGCGCACTGAGGGGAACCGCGTCTGTGGATCCGTTGCTGTGGCTTGCTGGATCACGCCCAGTTGGCCGCGGGTGCCGCGCCATTGAGCCTCCTCGTCGCCAGCGTCAAGGAGGATTCGCAGAGCTCTGCCGAGGTTGAACACGGTCGTCCGGACGTCGATGACCGAGCCTCGTACGAACTCCTCCGGCGCCATGTACCGGCTGGAGCCGGGGAGCCGGTCGGTGTTCAGCGTGAATGGCCCCTGTCGGTACTCGTCCAGGTCGCATAGCCTCATCCGCTGTTCCTCGAAGTCGTACAGCATGCAGCCGTCATAGAGGTCGACGGCTACGAGTCCGGCGGCCTCCACCGCGAGGTGGGCGTCCAGAACGATGTCCAGGGCGTCGTGGACTTGGGAGAGCGGAAGCCTGCGGAAGCGGGCCATCGGGCTGTCGGGCGCCGTGCGGCCGCCGCTTCGGGACCTCGTGGGGTGGTAGAGAACTTCGCCAGGCACCCAGGGGTAGACGAGGGCCACCCCCTCATCCGTCGTCAGGTGGTGCAGCAGGGGAGTGATGGCAGGGTGAGCGACGGCTTCGTGCACGGTGACGGCTCGGCGCAGCGAGGACACTGCTGCAGGTGTCGAAGCGCTCTTCGCGAACCACTTGCGTCCATCGATCAGGACTCCGTACGAAACGCATCCGGAGTCCTGATCGGCGAAGGTACGAAAGACCGTTCCGACGTCCGCAAGGTAGGCATCGAATGCGGTCACGTGCGCGACGTCAAGCAGGGGGTGTGGCGTCATGCTCGTGATGGTGTCAAGTCTGGTCCGAAGCGGCAGGGAGTTTCCCGTTCGACTCATCGCGATCGACACCGCTCAGCCACTCATTGGAGATGACCGTGGCTGGCTGCGGGCACGGCCCGGATGCTGATGTCCTGCACATGCGCCTCCTGCGTGGCGGTCACCGCGGTGAGTACGGCCGCCGCGACGGATTCCGGCCGCAGGTAGTGCTCCGCCACGTACTCGGCCCCCTCCTGGGCGCGGATGGACCGCTGCATGTCGGTGGCCACCCGGCCGGGGTAGACCGTGGTGACGCGCAGGGCGGGTTCCTCGGCGCGCAACGCGTCCGCGAAGGCCCGCTGGGCGAACTTGCTGGCCGCATAGGAGCCGCAGTTGGGGTAGGCGTCGAGTCCGACACTGGAGTTGATCAGCACCACCTGTCCGCGCGCGGCCCGGAGGGCGGGCAGCAGCAGCCGGGTCAGCTCGGCGACCGCGATCACGTTGACCTCCAGGGTGTCCCGCCACACCTGGGCCGGGGTCCGGGCGACCGGCCCGAGCGTGGCGACACCGGCGCTGTGCACCAACAGGTCCAGGCGCTCGATGCCGGCCACGACCGCGGCCATGGCGGCATGGTCGGTCAGTTCCGCGGCGAGGGGCCGCGCGTGCGGAAGCCGGGCCGCTCGGTCTCGCAGCAGGGCGTCGTCGCGACCGCCCAGCAGCAGGTTGTGGCTGGGGGCGAGGGCCGAGGCGATGGCCGCCCCGATGCCGCGGGACGCCCCGGTGATCAAGGCAAGTGGCCGCATGATCCTCGTCCTCCGCTCAGTAGGGGCCCTGGAAGCCGGCGGTGACAGTCTCCAGGGCGGGCAGTTCGGACCTGGTCGTGTCGCACACCGCCAGGCAGGCCTTGACGATCTCGGTGGCGCTGGGGTTGAACGCCTCCTCCAGCGGCCATGAAACGGGTGCCGGGCAGTCAGGTAGCGTGACCCTGCGGACCGGGGACCGCAGTGCCTCCGGAATCCGCTCGGCCACGACGGCGGCCACCTCGGCGGCGAACCCGTAGCGCGCCCAGCTCGTGTCGGCGACGACCAGCCGGCCGGTCTTGGCCACCGACTCGCAGATGATCGTGTCGTCCAGCGGCCGGATGCTGCGGACGTCGACGACCTCGACGCTGATGCCCTGGGCGGACAGCTGCTCGGCGGCCCGCTCCGCCTCGTGCACCATCAGGGAGGCTGCCACCACCGTGACGTCGGTGCCCGCACGGGCCACCCGGCCGACGCCGAACGGGACGGGGGTCATCTCTTCCGGCACCTCGCCGGTCAGCGGATAGAGGGTCCGGTTCTCGATCAGTATCGTCGGGGTGTCGCTGGTGAGCGCCGTGATGAGCAGCCCCTTGGCGTCCGCGGGCGTCGCGGGCGTCGCGACGTGCAGCCCCGCGTAGTGGCCGAAGGTCGCGTGCGGGCTCTGGGAGTGGGTGGCGCCCTGCCCCCAGCCGCGACCCACGACTCCCCTCATGACCACGGGTGCGCCGCCCTTGTCGCCGCCGTACATGTACCGCCACTTCGCGGCCAGGTTCACCAGTGCGTCCATGGCCAGGAACATGAAGTCCGCCCTGGTGTGGACGACGAGCGGCCGCATGCCGGCCACCGCGGCGCCGACGGCGAGGCCGGCGGTCGCGTTCTCCGAGTTGGGGACGTCCACGACCCGGTCGGGACCGAACCGGGCGAAGGCCTCCTTGGTCGTGCCGTAGGTGCCGCGGAAGTCATCCACCCCCTCGCCGACGACGAGGACACGCTCGTCGGCCTGCATGCACTGCACGGTCGCTTCGGAGATCGCCTGCCAGTAGGTGAGCGTGCGCATGTCCAACTCCCTTTCCACGCCTCGGTTCACGGTCATCGGCCCACGGGCAGGTAGGCGCCGTCGAGCAGACCCGCCACGTCGGGGAACGGCAGCTCCTTGGCGTACGCCACCGCGGCGTGGATCTCCTCCTGCGACTCGGCCTGCCACTGCCGCACGAGATCGTCGATCCCGGGTTCCTCGGCGCGCACCTCGGCCACCGCCCGCTGGATGGGGCAGCGCCCGATCCAGGAGTCGATCTCCTGCTTCGACCGGTATCCGTGGTGGTGGTCCCAGCCCGGGCCGACATGCTCGCGCCAACGGTAGGTCGCCAGTTCCAGCAGGTACGGGCCGTTGCCCGCCCGGCAGTGGCGCAGTGCGGCCTCGGCGGCCTCGCGCACGGCGAAGACGTCGTTGCCGTCGGCGGCGGCGGCGCGCACCCCGGCCGCCTCGGCCCGGCCGCGGATCGAGGTGCCGGCCGGCTGTCGCGCCGTCAGCGGGGACGAGATCGAGTACAGGTTGTTCTCGCAGACGAAGACGACCGGAATCCGCTGCACCGCCGCGATGTTCAGCGACTCCGCGAAGACGCCCTCCTCGGTGGCGCCGTCACCGAAGAAGGTCAGCGCCACCCGGGATTCGCCGCTGCGGGCGAACGCCCAGCCGGTGCCGACCGCCACGGAGATCATCTCGCCGAGAATGGCCCCGGAGCCCGCGAATCCCACCGACTGGTCGATGACGTGGATCGACCCGCCCCGGCCGTGCGAGCAGCCGTCCTGCCTGCCGTACAGCTCTGCCACCAGCGCCCGGAGATCGCCGCCCTTGGCCAGATACGGGGCGTGCGTGCGGTGCGCCGCGTACACCCAGTCCCGTGGTGTGGTCGCCGACAGCACCCCCACCGCCGTGGCCTCCTGGCCGATCGAGAAGTGGATGGCAGTGCGCATCTCCTGCTCGTCCCGGTAGTAGTCGGCGAGAACCTCCTCCACCACACGGATGCGCACCATCTCGCGGATCAGCCGCGTGCGGTCGGATGTCATGGTCGAGCACTCCTCGCATAGTCGTGGCGTCGGCACCGCTCAGTACCGGCGGCTCTGTCGCCAGTAGCCGGCCGACGCCGGTGCGGGACGCCGGCGCAGCGGGTCCCCGAACAGCCGGCCCAGCAGGCCCAGCACCAGCACCAGCAGATAGGCCAGCAGGAGCAGCAGGGTCAGCAGGGCATGCCTGGCGAACGTCATGGGGGTGGGGCCTTTCTGTGCCGGTCGGTCAGTCGAGGGGGATCTGGCCACGCCAGTCCGTGTCCTCGTGCCACGGCGGCTGGTCGGACTTGAGCAGCAGGAAGCGGCCGATCGCCAGCGCGTCGATGTCGGTGCGCATGAAACAGCGGTAGGCGTCCTCGGGCGTGGCCACGATGGGCTCGCCGCGCACGTTGAAGGACGTGTTCACCAGCACCGGGCAGCCGGTCCGGGCGTGGAACTCGGTGAGAAGCCCGTGCAGGTCCGGGTCGGTGTCCTGCGCGACGGTCTGTACCCGGGCCGAGTGGTCGACATGGGTGACGGCCGGGATCTGCGAGCGCCGCGCCCGGAGCAGGTCCAGGCCGCGCAGGTGCTCGGTGCCGGCCTGTTGCAGCCGGCGCTGCTCGGCCACCTGCGCCACGATCAGCATGTACGGGCTGTCCTGGCGCAGGTCGAAGTACTCGGTGGCGTGCTCGGCCAGCACGATCGGCGCGAAGGGCCGGAAGGACTCCCGGAACTTGATCTTGAGGTTCATCGTGGACTGCATCTCGGCGTTGCGCGCGTCGCCCAGGATGGACCGGCCGCCCAGGGCCCGGGGCCCGAACTCCATCCGGCCCTGGAACCAGCCGACGACCTTGCCCTCGGCGAGCAGCCCGGCGACGGTGGAACGCAGCTCGTCGGTCGCCAGGCGCCGGTACGGCAGCCCCTGGGCGTCCAGATAGACCTGGATCCGATCGGCGTCGTAGCCGGGGCCCAGCCGGGCGCCCCGCATGCCGTCCCTGCCGGAACCGAGGTGGTCGCGCGGCCCGTTCGCGGCCAGCAGCGCGGCCCCGAGCGCTCCGCCCGCGTCGCCTGCCGCCGGCTGTACCCAGATCTCGTCGAACAGCTCGCTCTCCACCAGCTTGCCGTTGGCCACGCAGTTGAGTGCCACCCCGCCGGCCAGGCACAGCCGGCGCTCCCCGGTGAGCTCCCGTGCGGCGGCGGCGAGGTTGAGCATGATCTCCTCGGTGACCAGCTGCACGGACGCGGCGAGGTCGAACTCCCGCTCTGTCAGCGGCCCCTCCGGCTCGCGGCGCGGCCCGCCGAACAGCTCGGCGAACCCGCGCCCGGTCATCACCTGGCCGTAGAGGAACTCGAAGTAGCCGGTGTCCAGCCGGAACGAGCCGTCCGGACGGATGTCGACCAGCTTCTCCCGGATCAGCGGCGCGTACACCGGCCGACCGTACGGTGCCAGGCCCATCAGCTTGTACTCGCCGGAATCCACCTTGAAACCGCAGAAGTAGGTGAACGCCGAGTACAGCAGCCCCAGGGAATGGGGGAAACGCAGCTCCCGCAGCGGTTCGACGCGCCGGTCCCGACCGTGCCACAGGGTCGTGGTCGCCCACTCGCCGACGCCGTCCACGCACAGCACGGCCGCCGACTCGTACGGGCTGGGCAGAAACGCCGAGGCCGCATGCGATTCGTGGTGCCGGAAGCGCCGGATCGGCGGCACGGCACCGAGATCGAGCCGGGCCAGCTCGTCGTGGACCACGCCGAGCGTGCGCAGCTTCCACCCGAGCCACTCGGGCATGCTCCGGCGGAACGAGCTCCACGCCCGCGGGGCCGTGGCCAGGTAGGTGGCCAGCACCCGGGAGAACTTCAGCCGCGGATCCTCGTAGTAGGCGATGACGTCGACGTCGTCGAGTTTCCGGCCGGCCTCGGCCAGACAGGACGCGACCGCGAGGGCCGGGAAGCCCGCGTCGTGCCGGCGCCGGCTGAACCGCTCCTGCTGGGCGGCGGCGACGATGTGCCCGCCTTCGACGACGGCGGCCGCACTGTCGTGGTAGTAGGACGAGATGCCGAGGGCAGTGGTGCTCACGGGTCCAGCTCCTTATCTCCGACCGATCTCTGCAGTGAGTGCGCCGTACACCCCGGCCGCCAGCCCCTGCGGCGGGCTCAGGGAGCGGTACCCGCCCCGGATGCGCTGCCACACGGCGTCGGTCGTCCGCCGCCCGGCCAGGTCCGGCTGTTCGGCGAGGAACGTGTCGATCGCGTCGACCGCCCATGCCGAGTGCCCCGTGGACACGTTGTCGATGGTGTTGTGCAGGTCGACGAACTGGGTGCTGAACCCGTGGTGGCGCAAAGCCACCTGGGCGTCGCGATAGCTGCCGCCGACCCCGGACAGTTCCATGGCCAGGTTGAGCCCGAGGATCTCCGGGGCGAAGGTCTGCGGGAACTTGGCCATGCACAGCCAGAACACGGGCAGCGCGAAGGAACGGTCGTCGAACCCGGGCCACGCGGCGAACTCCTCGGAGTCCGTCGGCGGCAGCTCGACGCCCATCTCCCGGAGCAGGTCCCGGTAGATCTTGGGGTGGTTCTGCCGCCAGATCCCGTTGCCCAGCTCGTCCCAGTAGGTCTGGAACAGGAAGTGCCCGGCGGGGGAGGAGGCCAGTCGGTAGTCGGTGTAGCCCTGCAGCCAGCCTCCGTCGATCAGGATCAGCGGTGCCAGCTGCAGCGTCGACTCGACCAGCTCCTCCCGGCTGGGCAGCGGCGTGTCGTGGGTGGCCCAGGCCGCGCCGTGCCGGTCGTGTTCGGCGGCCAGCCAGCCGCGCAGCCCGTTGTCCGGGTCCCAGCGTGCGGGCAGCCCCCGTTCCGCCTTGTCCATGCGGAAACGCGAGCGGGCCAGCCAGCGCCGGACGTAGCGGTGGGCGAACTGCCGCAGCCCGGGGGGCTCCGTCCGGCTGAGCAGCGCCCGGTAGGCCGATCGCGCAGTGGGCCGGCCGAAGTCGCCGGCGGCCGGCGCGTGGGCGGGGCGGGCGTCGATCATCGTGTCCGACCGGTGCCAGGAGCACTGCGCGACGCGCAGACGCCGGTGCCGCTCGTCGGCGTCCTCGCCGGTGCCGAGGGCCGATCCCTCCTGCGGCAGGTGCGTGATCCAGTCGCGGAGCAGCGCGATCTCCTGCTCGGTGAAGACGCGGAACATGCGTCCCTTCTCACCGATCAGTCCGCACACCAGCGGGCTGCGGTCCGGCTCGCCCGGCCGCACCAGCGTGCTGCGGGCCAGCGCCCGCAGGAATCCGCTCGGCCCGGCGTCGACGTCGGCGAACCATTCCGCCAGCGGACGGCCCTCCAGCGGGAACTGCCCGTGGTACACGGAAGCCTGCCGGGCCCGGTTCCAGATCAGCCGCCACACCGGGTAGTCCGGGTGGGTCGCCAGCCGCGTCTCCTGCTCCAGTGCGTCACACCACAGCGCCAGTTCCTCGGCGGCCCAACGGAATCCATGGCGCACCCGGTCCCCGTCACCGCGATCAACAAGCGCCTGCGCCGCCGCGAGGGCCAGGTCCAGCGGGACCGGCTCGTCCGGCGTCCGGGCCCGGCCCAGGTCGAAGGTGTCGACCGGAACCGGGAGGTCCCCGGGTGCGAGCGCGGCCAGCGGCGGGAGCACGCCGACCGCGCGCAGGCACAGATCCGCCCCCACGAGCTCAAGGCGGAACCGGTCGGGCAGCCGACTCATCGTCAGCAGTACGGCGGGCAGTCGGAAGCTGAAGCTCTCGACCTGGTCGCTCGCGGCGAGCCGGGCTCCGGGCGCCTCGTCCTTGAAGCGGTGAGCTCGTAGTACGGCCCGGTACGCGCTTCCCCTGTCCGCCAACGGATATCCCACCCCGAGGTCGGAGGAGTAGAGCCGCAGCAGGGTGAGTGTCAGCTCGCTCTCCGCGTTGCCCGCGCTGGACAGCCACTGCAGCCAGGCCCCGGCCGACAGTGCCAGCGGAGCGCAGTTGCCGAGCACACAGCGCAGGCCCGACGCCCGGTGCGGACTGTCAAGCACGGAGCGGAAGCCCTGCCTGCGTTCGGCTGCCCATCGGCACGCCTCGTCCACGAGACCGGCCAGGTCCCGCTCCGGCTCGTCCCGTCGACCGGCGGCCGGGTCGATGGCCGCGCGGACCATCGGCAGGTCCGTGTCCGGTGACGGGCAGGCTTCGGGATCCAACGCCCGGGCGTACAGCGCCCGGTATTCGACGTTCGTCACAGCTTTTCCCCAGGCCAAGAGTCTGCTCAGAACATCGGGTAGATCGAGCTGTCGTTCTTGCGGTTCTTCTGACGCCGCCGGAACCAGCGTTTGATCGTCTGCCACATCAGGACTCTCCTCGTGCTCCGCCGGGCGTCAGCATTCCGCCGATGGCTGCCGCCAGCCGTTTGTTGCCCGCGTCGGTGATGTGCGCCTGGTCGATGAACAGCCACTCGTCGCCGCCGAGCAGTGCGCTGGCGTCGAGGAAGGAGATGCCTCTCCGGGCACAGACCGCCGCGAGCCGGTCGCGGTAATCGCGGTAGACGTCGTCGCCCAGGATCGGAGTGAACATCGTCCAGAGCGCGGACCGCTCGATGTTCACCTCGTCGATCAACAGTTTCTCTTCGGGCGACAAGGTCTTTTTCGTCCACGTCGCCGTCGGCTGGAGCATGAAATGCACCTTCGCGCCGGTCGGCGCGGCCAGTTCCAGCAGCCGGTCGAGATCGCGCGCCTGTATCTCGGCGGCGAGTTCGGACCGGGCGAGCGGACTGAGCGTCCGGTCCGGTCCCGGTTCGGCCCCGGTCAGCCGCCGGGCCAGTCGGCCCACCGCCCACTTGGGCTGTTGGTAGTACTTCTTCAGATCCGGATTGCCGAGCTGGGTGAAGAACTCGCCGGAGAAGAAGAACTGGCCGTAATCGCTGCCGGCCTCGGGCAGCCCGGCCACCACCAGGTTGTTGAGCCCGGCCAGCACGACGATGTCCCGGATCTGCGGCAGTTGGTGCCGGTGCAGCATGAAGACCAGCAGTTCCTGGGTGGAGTTGAAGGCGGACGCCGACAGGTTCAGCCACGGTGGCGAGCCGGGCTCCCGCGCCAGCAGCGAGGGGATGGTGTTGGCGTCGCCCACCGCGCCCCAGCCGAACGCGGGCGAGGCGCCCAGCATCACGCTGACCTCGCCGGACGGGCGGTCCTGGAGCAGTGAGTAGCGCTGGTCTCCGACCTCCGTCGGCCGGAAGCCGCCGGAGTCGGTGGTGAGCACGGGGGACTGGTAGCCGGCCCGGCTGAAGAACATCAGGTAGGGCAGCCAGCGCATCTCACCGCTGGCGAACTCCTCGTAGTGCTTCATCTGTGGGGCGAGTTTCGCCTGCTGGTCCAACGCGGTTCTCTCCTTGACGACGCCGATCGGGACGTGGCGGCTGCCGATCGGATGGTGACAGTTGCGACGTTGACGGGACCCGTTGTGCGCGGAGGTTCGCGCGCGGTGGGACCCGTGTCGGTCACCGGGGCAGCGTGCCGAACAGGAAGCCGTCCGGTTCGTCGGACACCGGGAACTCGATACCGGCGTCATCGCCCACGGCGCTGAACTCCTCGTACAGCGACACGCCCAGGGCGAGCCCCCGGTCCATGACGGAATCCAGCCGGACCTCCCAGCCTGCGGCCTTCAGCCGGGCCGGCGCGGCCTGCCGGGGTTCGGTGTTCCAGTTGACGCTGCCGATGTCCGTGCCCAGCGTCGCGGTCGTGTCGGTCAGCGCCGTGTGCTTGGCGAACCAGTGGATCAGCTCCGCCGGCATGTACTGCATGGCCAGTCGGCTGCCGGGCGCGGAAAGCTTGTGGACGGCGGTGAACAGGTCTGCCTCGCCCTGCGCGGAGAGGTAGAGCAGGATGCCCTCCGCCACCCACGCCGTCGGCCTCGTGGCGTCGAACCCGGCGCCGCGCAGGGAGAACTCCCACTCGTCCCGCCGGGGATCGACGCCGACCGCGTGCCGCGCGCAGCGGGGTTGCGCGCGGGCCTCGCGCAACACCTTGTCCTTCAGGTCGAGCAGGCCGGGCTGCTCCACTTCGTAGAAGTCCATTTCGGACGGCCAGTCCAGCCGGTAGGCGCGCGTGTCGAAGCCCGGCGAGAAGATCACCGCCTGCTCGACGCCCGCCGCGTTCGCTGCCAGCAGGAAGTCGTCCATCACCCGGGCCCGGATGCCGCCGAACCGGGAGGCCACCATGGCGCCCGCCGCGCCGGAGCCTCTGAGCTCGTCGACCTGTGTGGGCAACGTCGTCGGTATCCGCACAGCGTGCACGAAACGGGCTGCCAGCGGGTCGTTGATCAGCCCGTCGGGGCGATCCGACTCCACCGCGCGTGCGGAGCAGTTGACCACGGCGCTGAGGCCGACGGTGTCGGACACGGTCCAGTCGGCATGTTCCTCAGACATCTGTTCTCCCAAAAGAAATCGCGAGTACCCGGCTGATCCCGGAAGACCCGGAGACCGTATGGACCCGACTGGACTCATTGCTTCGGCCACCGCAGCTCGGTCCTGCACGGGGCCGTGGTGGCCGTCATCGGCAGCTCATTGCGGAGCTCTCTCTC
Organism: Streptomyces goshikiensis; assembly: GCF_014650555.1. Classification (GTDB taxonomy): domain Bacteria; phylum Actinomycetota; class Actinomycetes; order Streptomycetales; family Streptomycetaceae; genus Streptomyces; species Streptomyces goshikiensis. The sequence continues at coordinate 1,091,517 of NZ_BMVE01000002.1, forward strand.
GAACTGGAAGAAGCAAAGGATTCCTCGGGCGTCGCCCGCCTGCCGGCACCGACTGCCCGGGGTCTGCGCCGCGTCTCTGCCGTCGTGGCGCCGGAGCCGGTCTCTTCATCGGCGTGTCGCGTTCGCCCGAGCGCGTTCAGCCGGGCCAACTGGTCACCGGTGAGAACGAGGTCCGCCGCCGCGAAGTTCTCCCTGAGATGCGCGGGCGAGCTGGTGCCGGGAATGGGAATGACCGTCGGGGAGCGGTGCAGGAGCCACGCGAGCGCCACCTGACTCGCAGTCGCCTCCAGTTCGGTGGCGATGTCGGTCACAGGGCCTCCCTCGGCCGCGAGTTCACCGCGGGCGATCGGCAGCCATGCGACGAACGCGATCGAGTGCTTCTCGCAATACTCGATCACCTCGTCGTTGTGCCGGTCGGTCAGGTTGTACAGGTTCTGCACGCTGGCCACGGTGATGTGCTCATGGGCCTCCTCCAGTTCCGCGACGGTGACCTTCGACAGCCCGATGTGCCGGATCTTTCCTTCGTCCTGCAGTTCCTTGAGCGCGCCGAACTGCTCGGCCGCCGGCACCTTCGGATCGATCCGGTGCAGCTGGAAGAGGTCGATGCGGTCGAGTCCCAGCCGGCGCAGGCTCAGCTCGGCCTGCTGGAGGAGGTACTCCGGCCGGCCGCACGGCACCCACTGGTCGGGACGGGGCCGGCACTGTCCGGCCTTTGTCGCGATCACCAGGCCGTCCGGGTACGGGCGCAGTGCCGCGGCCAGCACTTCCTCGCTGCTCCCCAGCCCGTAGGAATCGGCCGTGTCGATGAAGGACACACCGAGGTCCACGGCCAGCCGGGCCATGCTGATCGCCGCCTCACGGTCTTCCGGCGGACCCCAGTGCCCCGGGCCGGTCAGCCGCAGGGCGCCGAATCCCATCCGGTGAACCGCAAGGTCGCCACCCAGGGAGAAGGTGGTCCTGTCGGGCTGCGCCATTCGTTCCTCCTGAACGACGTCCGTGAACTCAGGTGGGGCACGTGGTGACCTCGGTGCGGGCGTGCCGGTGACGGCGCCTGTGCCGCAGGGGATTCCCTGATCAGGGGGCCAGCGTGGAGGGCACCCGCTCGTCGGCTCTGCGGGTCACCTCGTGTCCCCGCTCCAGGGTGACCCGGACGATGTCACAGACCCGCCGGATGTCCTCACGGGAGACGGTGGGACCGGTGGGCAGGGCGAGTACCCTCTGCGCGAGCCGTTCGGTGTGCGGCAGGGTGACCGGCCGCTCCGAGCGGTAGAGCTCCATCTCATGGCATCCGGGGGAGAAGTACCGCTGGCACACCACGTTCTCCGCTCTGAGCACCCAGTCCAGCAGGTCACGGTGGACACCGGTCACCGCGGCGTCCACCTCCACGATCAGATAGTGGTAGTTGTTGCGCTCGGCACGGTTGAATTCCATGACGTTCAGCCCGGCGATACCAGCGAGTTCCGACCGGTAGTCGTCGTAGTTGGCCTCGTTCCGGCGGACCGTCTCCTCGAAGGCGTCGAGTGAGGTCAGGCCCATCGCGGCGGCGGCTTCGGTCATCTTCCCGTTGGTGCCCGTCTCCGTGGACACGCGTCCCTGGGCGAACCCGAAGTTGTGCATCGCGCGGACCCGTTGGGCCAGTTCCTCGTCGTCGGTCACCACCGCGCCGCCCTCGAAGGCGTTCACCACCTTGGTGGCGTGAAAACTGAACACCTCGGCTTGCCCGAAGCCACCGATCGGCTGCCCTTCCGCCGTGCAGCCGAGCCCGTGCGCGGCATCGTAGAACAGCTTGATGCCGTGATCGGCCGCGACCTTCGCGAGCTGGTCGACCGCGCACGGACGACCCCACAGATGGACGGGAACGATCGCACTGGTGCGAGGGGTTATCGCCGCCTCGACCAGTGCGGGGTCCAGGCAACTGGTGGCCGGGTCGATGTCACAGAAGACCGGGGTCAGACCCAGCCAGCGGAATGCCTGGGCGGTCGCCGGGAAGGTCAGTGACGGCATGATGACCTCCCCGGACAGATCCGCGGCGCGGGCCAGCAGCTGGAGGGCGACGGTCGCGTTGCAGGTCGACACGCAATAGCGCACGCCGGCCAGCTCCGCCACCCGCTGCTCGAACTCCCGCGCCAGCGGTCCGCCGTTGGTGAGCCACTGGTGGTCCAGCGCCCAGTTCACGCGATCGAAGAACCGGGCCCGGTCACCGACGTTGGGCCGCCCCACGTGAAGCGGTTGCAGGAATGCCGAAGGACCGCCGAATACAGCGAGATCACCGACATTGCGTTTCAATGGTCATACCTTCCCGGTGCGTGCGAAAAGGCGCACCCGGCAGCGGCCGGCACAAAGGATTCGGACGTGCCGAAGAGACAGAGACCGCAGTGCACGAAACTCTCTGTCGCGCACGTTCGAGAGGAGCGCACGGACTCGATCAGTGCGCGCGGCGCCAGTAGACGCCTGTCACGTCCACCGTCTCGATCGGTTCGTCGATGCCGTGTTCGTTCCGGTAGTCATGGACGGCCTGCTTGCACGCCGGGATCAGGTAGTCGTCCACGATCACGAAGCCGCCCACGGAGACCTTGGGGTAGAGATTGACCAGCGCGTCCATGGTCGACTCGTACAGGTCGCCGTCCAGCCGCAGGACCGCGAGCTGATCGATCGGTGCATTCGGCAGCGTGTCGGCGAACATGCCGGGCAGGAACTTGACCTGGTCGTCCAGCAGGCCGTAGCGAGCGACGTTCTGCCGCACCTGCTCCTCGGAGCAGCTCAGCACCCAGTTCAGGTTGTGGAACTCCATGGCCTGGTCGAGCGGGTGACTGTCCTCGGACGTCACGGGGACACCGGCGAACGAGTCGGCGAGCCATACGTTCCGGTCTTCCACGCCGTGCGCCTTGAGGAGCGCGCGCATCAGGATGCAGGCGCCACCGCGCCACACGCCGGTCTCGATGAAATCGCCGGGAACACCGTCCCGGAGCACCTGCTCCACACACTTCTGGATGTTGTCCAGGCGGTGCAGGCCGATCATGGTGTGCGCGACCGTCGGCACGTCCAGACCTTCGGCCCGGTGGCCGGCGTCGAACCTCCCGTGGTCGACGGCCGAGCCGGGCGCGTCCGGACGCATGCTGTCCGCCAGATCCTTGTCCAGGACGTTCATTCCGACCGGGAAAGTCGGGTGATCCCCATAAATAGTGTTCGTCACGACACGTTTTATGAGGTCCACGTAAAGCTCGTGAGTCTGCACAGTCACAATGTCCCCCAGCTGGATAATCAAGCGGAGAAATAAATTCTTCAACCGACCCTAACGGCTATCCGGGAGGGGGGCAAGGATTCATCTCGGTGGTATCGGTAAATGCACGGCCATGCGGAGCGGAAGGCTCGGTAATTCATTCTCAGGCCGTCGCGGTCACGTCACCGCAAGAAACCGCGCGTGTCCCCCCAGCCCGCGGCGACATCCGCCTCGAGCTGGTTGAGCCGTGCCGTGACCACTTGGTCGAACCCGTCCATGAAGTACTCGTCACCGTCGTGCGGCGCTATCCGGCGGTCGTCGTTGACGAACCGCTCGACCACCTCCGCCAGGGAGGTGCCCGGCCCCACCCGGCCTGCGATGTAGCGGTCTGCTCCGTCGAGATCCGGGAACCCGGCCTCCCGGTACAGGTACACATCACCCAGCAGGTCGACCTGCACGGAGACCTGGGGATGCACGGACGGGCGCATTGTCCCGGGCCTGATCCTCAGCAGTTCGGCGTCCGCGCCGGTCCTCAGGCTGTGCAACGCGTAGCCGTAGTCGACGTTCAACGTGGGGGTCCGGCGGCTCACCTGCTCCTCGAAGGCGAGGAGTCCTTCGTGGAGTTCCGTGCGCTCGGCCTCGGACAACCTGCCGTCTCCCCGGCCGCTGTAGTCCTCGCGCACGTTCAGGAAGTCCACTGGCCGGTCCGGCGCCGCCTCGTTGAGCTCGGCGATGAAGCCGACGAGGTCGAGCAGGCGATGCACGCGCCCGGGCAGCACGATGTAGCTGAGCCCGACCCGTATCGGGCTCTCCCGCTCGGTACGTAGCTGCTGGAAGCGTTGCAGGTTGGCGCGGACCCTGCCGAAGGAGGCCCGCTTGCCCGTGGTCTCCTCGTACTCCTCGTCATTGAGCCCGTACAGCGATGTGCGCACCGCGTGCAGATCCCACACCCCGGGCTGTCTGGCCAGCGTCCGCTCTGTGAGCGCGAAGGAGTTCGTGTACACCGTCGGGCGCAGGCCGCGGGCCGCCGCACGACTGCTGAGCGCGCCCAACCCCGGGTTGGTCAGAGGCTCCAGGCCACCGGAGAAGTACATGGCGTACGGATTGCCGGCCGGTATCTCGTCGATGACGGACTCGAACAGCGCGTTACCGGACTCCAGCGCCGACGGATCGTAGCGAGCGCCGGTCACACGGACGCAGAAGTGGCAGCGGAACATGCAGCTCGGCCCCGGGTACAGGCCCACGATGTACGGGAAGACCGGCTTGTGCGCCAGTACCGCGTCGAAGACTCCCCGCTGCTCCAGAGGCAGCAGGGTGTTCTGCCAGTACTTGCCCGCCGGCCCGGTCTCCACGGCGTGCCGAAGCTGGGGGACGAGACCGAAGAAGCCGAGGAGACGGCTGAAGGAAGCCCGGTCGACGTCCAGCAACCGGCGGACGTCCTCGAGGGGAGTGAACGGGTGGTTCCCGTAGTGCTCGGCCAGCTGTACGAGCCGGCGGGCGACCGCCGGGGCCTCGTCAGCGCCGACGTGGCCGTCGGCGGTCAGGGCGCGCCGCACCGTCTGGACCGCTGCCGCGAGGTCGGCGCCGGGGCGAGCGCAGGTGGCGACCGGATCGGCCGGGGTGGAGGCTTGAGAGGTCATCCTTCGTGTCCAATCGTCTGCGTCCGGTGCTCGGTTCGGTTGCCAGGGAACGGGGACGGGACGGCGCCCTGACGCGGCGGGGCGGTCACCGGGGCAGCACCGTGACGGGGGTGGTCAGGGACGTCTTGGCGGCGGAGGGCCCCACGTACACGGTCCTCCGGCCGGTGCCCAGCCGCCAGCTGCCGGCGGAGGTGTCCCAGTAGCGCAGTTGCTCCTCGTCGACGGGGACGGTGACGCGCCGCTGCTCTCCCGGTTCGAGGGTGACCTTGCCGAATCCGGCGAGCTTGCGCAGCGCCTGGGGAGCCTGGGTGTCCGGGCTGGCGCCGAGGTAGACCTGGACGGTCTCCCGGCCCGCGCGGTCACCGGTGTTACGGACCGTGACCGTGGCGTCGAGTCCCCGGGGGGTGCGCACCACGGACAGGTCGCTGTAGGCGAAGGTGGTGTAGGACAGGCCGTACCCGAACGGGAAGAGCGGTGCTACGCCGGTCCGGTCGTACCAGCGGTAGCCGACATCCAGTCCCTCGGAGTAGGTCTCCTTGCCGTCGACGCCCGGGTAGCGGTGCGGGTCGCCGGCCATGGGGTGGCCGGTCTCGGTGGCGGGGAAGGTCTGCGTCAGCCGGCCGCTGGGGTCGGCGTCGCCGAACAGCAGCGCGGCGGTGGCCTCCGCGCCCTCTTGTCCCGGATACCACATCTCCAGCACGGCGGCGGTGTCGCGCAGCCAGGGCATGAGCACCGAGGAACCGGTGTTGAGGACGACGATCGTGCGGGGGTTGACCTTGGTGACCGCCGCGATGAGCTCGTCCTGCCGGCCGGGCAGGGACAGCGAGGTCCGGTCGACGCCTTCGGCGCTGTCGTCCTGGGCGAAGACGATGGCGGTGCGGGCCTTGGCCGCCGCCGCGACGGCGCGGTCGAAGTCGGTCCGGGCCGCCTCCGGAGTGACCCAGCTCAGTTCCACCGACAGTGGGGTCTTTTCGAAGGCCCACCCGTTCATGGTGACCTCGTGCGTGCCGCGGGTCAGATGCATCGTGGTGGTGACGGTGCCGAACGCCTCGGTGCCGAGGACAGCGGACTGTCCCGCGATCTGCAGGTTGGCGACCCCTCCGACGGCGCTGAAGGCGATCTTGTAGTCACCGTCGGCGGGAACGGTGAGCTGGCCCTTGTAGAAGACGCCCTGGCCGCCGGGCTGCAACTGCTTCCCGCCCTTGAAGGCGGGAGCGAGGGAGCTGTCGGGCACGGGCACGCCGACGAGGTCCTCGCCCGGCTCGTAGACGACCGTGGCCTTGTCGCCGGCGCGCCGTTCGATGGCGTCGACGGGGGCGGTCGCCCGGTCGGGTATGACGTGCGCGCTGCCGTTACCGGTGACCTTGGGGTGCTTCGCGCTGTTGCCGATGACGGCGATGTCCGCGGCCTTCCCGCCGGCCAGGGGCAACGTCCGTTGCTCGTTGCGCAGCAGCACGCCGCCGTTCTCGGCGATGGTGCGGGCCGTCTTACGGCCGGCCTCGGGGTCGCGCTGCGGGCGCTCGGTCGCCTTGCCGTCGAGCAGGCCGAAACGCTCCATCTGGCCGAGGATGCGGATGACGGACCGGTCGAGCGTCGCCTCGGGGATGCTGCCGTCCTCGATGGCCGTCTTGAGCGCGGAGGAGAAGTACTTGGAGTCCGGCACCGGCTGGCCCAGGGCCAGCTCGACGCCCAGTTCCTGGTCGAGGCCCTTGGTGATGTCGCTGGTGGCGTGGGTCGCCAGCCAGTCGGACAGCACCCAGCCGCGGAAGTCCCACTGTTCGCGCAGCACGTCCTGCAACAGATGCTCGTTGCTGCAGGCGTGCGTGCCGTTGACGCTGTTGTACGAGCACATCACCGAGGCGGCTCCCGCCTTGACGGCGCTGCGGAAGGCCGGCAGCTCCACCTCCTGGAGCGTCTGCTCGTCGACGGTGGCGTCGATGGTCTCCCGCTGGTACTCCTGGTTGTTCGCGGCGAAGTGCTTGACCGTGGCCATCAGGCCCTGGTCCTGGATGCCGCGGACCTCGTCGGCGGCCATCCGGGACGACAGCAGCGGATCCTCGCTGTACGTCTCGAAGTTCCGCCCGGCGTGGGGCACCCGGATGATGTTGGTCATGGGACCGAGGACGATGTCCTGCCCGAGGGCTCGTCCCTCCCGGCCCAGGACGGTGCCGTACTCCTCGGCAAGGTGTTCGTCGAACGTGGAGGCGAGCGCCACGGGTGTGGGCATGGCGGTGGCGGTACCGCCGAGCAGGCGGATGCCGACCGGGCCGTCGGCGGTGCGCAGCTCGGGTATGCCGAGTCGTTGGACGCCCGGCAGGTAGCCGATGCCGGTCATGGTCGGCCCGCCCACAGGCCCGGTGGTCCAGTGGACGAACGAGATCTTCTCGTCGAGGGTCATCTTCGCCACCAGGCTGCGCACCCGCGGCGTCCCGGGACCGGCGGCCGGAGCGCCGGTGGCGGAAGGGGCGGTGAGGAGACCGCCGACGCACAGGGCTGCGAGAGCGTAGCCGACGGCGCGCCGGGTTTGGCGGCCCGTTCTCCTTGTGCCGAACAGCATGCTGACACATGTCCTTTCTGCTGAGGCTGCCGTCCTCGTAGGGGCAGGGGCATTCGTCTCCGTAGGCACGACCCGGTCGCCGTCCGTACGGCCTCGGCGCGGCCCCGGGCGGAATACGCGTGTGAGGCCGGGTCCGCTCGCCTCAGTCCGTGTCTCAACGCTCACCAGGCCACGAGCATCGTGCGCGGTCCCCGCACCACCATCTGCGTCTTCCACTCGACGGCCTGGGCGAGGTGCAGCCCGGGGAGTCCGTCGAGCAGGGTCCGCAGCGCCTCCTGGAGTTCCAGCCGCGCGAGGGACGCACCGAGGCAGTGATGCGGACCGTGCCCGTAACCCAGGTGCTGACGGGCGTCGTCGCGGGTGATGTCGAGCACGCCGGGCGAACGGAAGCGCAGGGCGTCCCGGTTGGCCGCGTTCATCTGGACCAGAACCGGCTCGCCCGCCCGCACCAGGGTCCCGCCCACTTCGACGTCCTCGGTGGCGTAGCGCGGGAACCCCGCTTGGCTGCCCAGCGGAACGAATCGCGTCAGCTCTTCCACCGCGTTGTCCAGCAGGTCCGGACGGTCGCGGAGGAGGGCCAACTGGTCCGGCTGTTCGAGCAGGAGCAGGACGAAGTTGCTGATCTGGCTGGCCGTGGTCTCGTGTCCGGCGAACAGCAGGAAGACGATCAGGTTGACCAATTCCTCCTGCGAGAGCCGGCCCTCGGCGTCGCGGGCCTCCACGAGTGCCGATACGAGGTCGTCCTGCGGAGCGGCGCGGCGGTCTGCGATCAGGTCCGCCAGGTAGCCGGTCAACTCGCCGGCCAGCCGCACATGGTCCTCGGCGGTGAGCGAGCTGGTGGACATCGCTATGTCGCACCAGCCGCGGAACAGCGCACGGTCCTCCTCGGGCACGCCCAGCAGGCCGCAGATGACCGCCACGGGGATCGGGACGGCGTAGTGCTCCACGAGGTCGGCAGGTGCGCCGAGCGCCGTCATGTCCTGGAGCAGCGACTCGGTCATCTTCCTGACACGCGGCCGCATGGCCTCCACGCGGCGCGGAGTGAATGCTCTGGTCACCAGCCCGCGCAGCCTGGTGTGGTCAGGTGCGTCCATGCCGAGGATGCCGTTGGGGGTCCGCAGTTCCCGCATGCGCGGTGCGTCGTTCTCCGCCTCCGCGGCGTGGCTGAACCGCCGGTCGCCGAGTACGAAACGCGCGTCGTCGTAACGGCAGACGAGCCAGCTCGGCTCCCCGTACGGCATGTGGACCCACAGGAGTCCTGCGCTCTTCTGGGCCTGCTCGTACGCCTCGTCCAGGTCCAGTCCCGTCGAGCGGCTGAAGGGATAGGAGACAGGTGCGGACTTCGTGCTGGTCAATTCGGACCCCACATCGAGTCGGTCGGGTTCTTTCGCGTCCTGGGAACCGGAGTGCGGCGGCCGCGGCTCGGGACGGATCACTCAGCGGGGTAGCCCCACGTGACGGGAACCGCCTCGGGGGTGCGCATGAGGGAGCCGGTCCGCCAGCGGAGCTCGCTCGCGGGGACGGACAGCCGCAGCCCCGGCAGGCGTTCGACCAGGGTGCTCAGCACGACCTGCAGTTCAAGCCGTGCCAGGGGGGCGCCCATGCAGTAGTGGGCGCCGTGACCGAAGCCGAGGTGCGGGTTCTGGGCGCGTGTGAAGTCGAGGGACGCGGCACCGGGAAACGCCGTGTCGTCGAGGTTCGCGGACGCGATCGAGGTGATGACCGCCTCACCCGCGCGGATGAGCGTGCCGCCGATCTCGACGTCCTCCAGGGCGATGCGGGCGAACCCGTCCGTGGTGCTCAGCGGGGTGAAGCGCAGCAGCTCCTCGACGGCGGCGGGAACCAGGTCCGGGTCGGCGACCAGGCGCTCGTAGAGCCGGCGGTCGTCGAGCAGGAGGTGGACGAAGTTGCCGATCTGGGTGGCGGTGGTCTCGTAGCCGCTGATCAGCAGGCCGGCGCCCAGCATGAGAAGCTCGGCCTCGGAGAGCCGGTCGTCTTCGTCGCGGGCCTGGACCATGGTGCTGAGGAAGTCGTCGGTGGGCCGGGCGCGGCGATCGGCCACCAGCTCGGCCATGTAGGCGGTGAAGCCCTCTGTCACCCGCTGCAATTCCGCGGGACCCAGGGAGGAGGAGACCAGCGCCTCGGAGAAGTTGCGGAAGAGATGGCGGTCGTCGTAGGAGACGCCCAGCAGTCTGCAGATCACGGAGATCGACACGGGCAGCGCCAGATCTTCCATGATCTCACCGGACGGCTCGTCGCGCGCGACCATCCCGTCGAGCAGCTCATGGGTGAACCGCGAGACCTGCGGGCGCAGTTCCTCCACCCGGCGGGCGGTGAACGCCTTCCCGGCCAGCCGCCGGAGCCTGGTGTGTCCGGGCGGGTCCATGGAGATGAGACCGCCGGCGGGCAGCGGGTACTCGGTAGGCCGGGGCACATCACGTCCGGCCCCGGCCTCCATGCTGAACCGCGGGTCGCCCAGGACCGCCTTCACGTCGGCGTGCCGGGTCAGCAACCAGGCCTCACCCCCGTACGGCATACGGATCCGGGACACGGGCTCGTGCTCCCGCAGATGGCTGTAGAGCGGATCCAGCGCGATGCCCTCGGGCAGGGAGAAGGGGTACGGGCGAGTCTGGTGGACCGGACAACTAGACGTCATGGACACTCTCTCGGTCATACGGGGCGGCGGGAGGACTTGAGGGGAGCGGGCGCCCGCATGGCGAGCCCGGTTGCCGTCCGGATCGTCCGGCACACCGCTTCGGCGTGCTCGGTGAGGTAGAAGTGGCCTCCGGGGAAGGAACGGAACGCCGTCTCCCCGGTGGTCAGCCGGTGCCAGGCCAGGGCTCCGTCGGTGGGGACGTGGGGGTCCGCGCTTCCTGTCAGCACGGTGATCGGGCAGGAGAGCGGCGCCCCCGGGCGCCAGGTGTAGGTGGCGGCGGCCCGGTAGTCGTTGCGGATCGCGGGCAGGGCCAGTCGCAGGACTTCCTGGTCGGCCAGCACCCGGGGGTCGGTGCCTTGCAGTTCGGCGAGCTTGGCGACCAGTCGGTCGTCACTCAGGAGGTGCGCGGTGGTCCGATGGGCGATGGTCGGGGCGACGCGGCCGGAGACGAACAGGTGCGCCACCCTGCTTTCCGGCGCCTGTTCCGCGAGGCGGCGGGCGGTCTCGAATGCCACCAACGACCCCAGGCTGTGGCCGAAGAGCGCCACCGGCCGGTCCAGCCAGGGTCCGAGCGCCCCGGCGATCTGCGTCACCAGGCTGTCGACGGTGTCCACGAACGGCTCCAGGCGCCGGTCCTGCCGCCCGGGATACTGGACGGCGAGCACCTCGACCCAGTCCGGCAGCAGATGGGTGAAGGGGAGGAAGGCGCTGGCGCTGCCGCCGGCGTGCGGAAGGCACACGAGCCGAAGCGCGGGGTCGGCGACGGGCTGGTAGCGGCGCAGCCAGAGGTCGCCCGCGTCGGTGGAGCCGGGCGCGGTCGCGGCGGACCCTCCGCTCATGCGTGATCCGCTTCCGGGCGTCACGGTTTCAGCGCCTTCCACCACGTGCCGTTGTCCCGGTACCAGTCGACGGTCTCCGCGAGCCCGCGCTCGAAGGCGACGCGGGGAGCCCATCCCAGCTCCTCGGTGATCTTCCGGGTGTCCACGCAGTAGCGACGGTCGTGCGCCGCCCGGTCCGGCACCCTGTCCACCACGGACCAGTCGGCGCCGAAGACGCCGAGAAGACGACGGGTGAGGTCGACGTTGGACAGTTCCGTACCGCCACCGATGTTGTACACCTCTCCGGCCCTTCCCCGGCCGGCGACCATGGCGATGCCCCGGCAGTGGTCGTCCACGTGCAGCCAGTCGCGCCGGTGGAGGCCGTCGCCGTACAGGGGAAGGTGCAGGCCCTCCAGCAAGTGGGTCACGAAGAGCGGGACGACCTTTTCGGGGTGCTGATGGGGGCCGTAGTTGTTGGAGCAGCGCGTCACCCGGACGTCGAGGCCGTGTGTGCGGTGGAAGGCGAGCGCCAGGAGGTCGGAGGAGGCCTTGGACGCCGCGTAGGGGGAGTTCGGGTCCAGGGGGTCGGTTTCGGCCGAGGAGCCCTCGGGGACCGAACCGTACACCTCGTCGGTGGAGACGTGGACGAAGCGGCTCACGCCCGCCTCAAGCGCCGACCGCAGCAGTGTGTGCGTCCCCAGCACGTTGGTGGTGATGAAGGCGGCTGAGTCCGTGATCGAGCGGTCCACGTGCGATTCGGCGGCGAAATGCACCACCAGGTCGATGCCGCGCAGTGCCTGGGTGACCGTGGGCCGGTCGCAGATGTCGCCGTGCAGGAAGGTGTGACGGGGGTGGCCGGCGACCTCGGCGAGGTTCTCGGTGTTCCCGGCGTACGTGAGCTTGTCCAGCGAGAGGACGTGGGCGTCGGCCAGCTCCGGATAGGAGCCCGACAGGAGCTGTCTGACGAAGTGCGAGCCGATGAAGCCCGCCGCCCCGGTCACCAGGACGCGCATCCTTGATCTGCCTTTCTGCCGTGCTGTGTGGGGGAGGGGTGATCAACCGGTGAGCGTCGCCCCGAGTCCCGAGGCGACCTCCATGAGGTAGCCCCCGTAGCTGGAGGCGCTCAGCTCCTCACCCAGCCGGTAACAGGTGTCCGCGTCGATGAAGCCCATGCGCAGTGCGATCTCCTCGACGCAGGCGATGCGTACGCCCTGGCGCTGTTCCAGCAGCTGGACGTACTGACCCGCCTGGAGCAGGGAGTCGTGGGTCCCCATGTCCAGCCAGGCGAATCCACGACCGAGCTGGGTCAGCCGCGCCCGGCCCTGCTCCAGATAGGAGAGGTTGATGTCCGTGATCTCCAACTCGTTGCGAGTGGAAGGCTTGAGGTCCTTCGCCAGCTCCACCACGTCGTTGTCGTAGAAGTACAGCCCGGTGACCGCGAGGTTGGAGCGGGGACGGCTCGGTTTCTCCTCCAGCGACAACAGGTTCCCCTGCTCGTCGATCTCGGCGACGCCGTAGCGATCGGGCGACTTGGACGGATAACCGAACAGTTCGCATCCGTCGAGACGTTGGAGGGAGTGTTTCAGGACGGTGGAGAATCCGGGGCCGTGGAAGACGTTGTCGCCCAGAATGAGCGCCACCCGGTCGTTCCCGATGTGTTTGTCGCCGACCAGGAACGCGTCGGCGACACCGCGTGGCTCGTCCTGGACCGCGTAGTCGAGGTGGATACCGAGGCGTGAGCCGTCGCCGAGCATGACCTGGAACGTCTCCACGTGCTGGTGCGAGGAGATGATGAGGATGTCCTGGATTCCGGCCAGCATCAGTACCGACAGCGGATAGTAGATCATGGGTTTGTCATAAACGGGCAACTGCTGCTTGGAAAGCGCACCGGTCAGCGGCTGCAGTCGAGTGGCGCTGCCCCCAGCGAGGATTATCCCCCTCACCTTGGGGCGTTTCGGCGGTGTCTCGAACACGGTTGGTCCTCCGGGGCATGTATTGCCGATATGGGGGGTGGAGACGCTGTCCGAAGGGACCGGCCGGACCGGCGATCGCCTCGCGGACACAGCGGCAGACAGCATTCACCCCGACCCGGGACCCGTAATCCGAACACAAGGAATGCGGTGTCGTGAATGTCGAGGATGAGGAGTGCCTTTCGGTCTGCCGCGAGGCGGCGCGGCGCTTCCGAACCGCGGGGGATTCTCAGGCGGCGGCGAGGAAAGGAACCATGGCCGCGCCTCCTGCGCCGGAACGGTCTCCGGTACGGCCGGCCGTGCTCGGACGCCCTATGCCTCCGCCTTTTGCTGTTCCTGCCACGCCTGATAGGTCGGAAGCAATCCAAGACGTTCGGCGGTCGCCAGGGTCGGGGCGTTCTTGTCCCTGTCGGAGAGCAGCGGCTCGATGTCGGCCGGCCACACGATTCCGAGGTCCGGGTCGAGCGGATTGACGGAGTGCTCGCGTTCGGGAGCGTACCCGGAGGAGCACAGGTAGACGAGAGTGGCGTCGTCGGTGAGGGAGAGGAAAGCGCGACCCAGTCCCGCGGTCAGATAGACGGCGGTGTTGCGTTCCGCGTCCATGGGCACGATTTCCCAGCGCCCGAAGGTCGGCGAACCGATGCGGACGTCCACGATGACGTCGAGGCCCGCTCCGCGCACACATACGCTGTATTTGGCCTGACCGGGCGGGATCTCGGTGTAGTGGATCCCGCGCAGCGCGCCGCGGTGGGACACCGCGACATTGACCTGGGCCACCGGGAAATCATGACCGAACGTCTTACGGAACCTCTCGCCCCGGAACCACTCGTGGGACCTTCCGCGATGGTCGGAGTGGATGACGGGTTCCTGCGACCAGGCCCCCTCGATGCTGAGTGGATGCATCGCGTTCTTTCCTTCGGACCGATTGGTTGGGTACGGGGAGGGCCGGGGGGCCACGGCCGAGCCGATCAGCTGGAGCGTCTCCAGTAGGAACCCTGGCGATCGATCTGGTGGATCTCGTCGGTGATGCCGTGCTCGTCCCGGAACTCGTGGACGGCCTGCCGGCACGCCGGAATGCAGTAGTCGTCGACGATGACGTATCCGCCGACCGACACCTTGTGATAGAGGCTCGTGAGAACCTCCCTGGTGGCTGCGTACGAGTCCCCGTCGAGCCTCAGCACCGCGAGCTTCTCGATGGGCGCGGTGGGCATCGTGTCCTTGAACCAGCCGGGGAGGAACCGGACCTGGTCGTCCAGGAGCCCATAGCGTGCGAAGTTTCTTTTCACGGTCTCCACATCGACCGGGATGCTGAGGACTTCGTTGTACTGGCCGAGGTCGATGTCGACGTCCAGCTGGTGGTCGTCCTCGGTGGTCTTGGGGAAACCCTGGAAGGAGTCCGCGACCCACACCTTCCGGTCCCGCACGCCGTGCGCCTGGAACACGCCGCGGGCGAAGATGCACGCCCCGCCCCGCCAGACCCCGGTCTCCGCGAAGTCCCCCGGCACGCCGTCGCGCAGCACGTCCTCAAGGCACTTCTGTAGGTTGTCGAGCCGCTTGAGACCGACCATCGTGTGCGCGACGTGCGGGAAGTCCTCACCCACCGCGCGCAGCTCCGCGGAATACGAACTGCTCGTGATGAGGCCGGCGACATTGGTCTGGTCCTCGTAAATCATATTCGTCACGACCTTCTTCAGAAGGTCGAGATACAGGTCTGCATCGGCAGGTATGACTGTCATTTTCCTCACTTACGGGTAGCAGTGCCCAGCGGGCGTCTCGTTCAGGACGGGGGCCGCCGGGGCTGAATTACCTGTATCCACGCTGATGAGGTGGACGAGGTGGATGGGCTAGCCATCTAACCTCAGTGATCAGATTCGGGCAAGGGTCGAAAACCAGCCACGTCGCGTATCGATCCTGTCCGGAAGCGAGGGGCATATGGTGCAGTGACGACTGCGGCCGATCTGGCCGAACCTTGCTGCGGCGCTAACCGTGTGCTTGCATGTTGGACGTAGATCACCTTCTCCCGATTGCATTTAGGGTGAGGAAATCCTTGGAATCTTCAAAAGTCGTTCACAACAATCCCACGGAACCAGGCGTCGCATGGCCAGTTGCGCGTACCTGCCCCTTTACCCTCCCCGATCAGTACGCCGAGAAGCGTAAGGACGAGCCCATATGCCGGGCTCAGGTCTGGGACGGCTCCAGAACCTGGCTCATCACCAAGCACGAGCACGTGCGAGCCCTTCTCGCCGACCCCCGGATCACCATCGACCCGGCCAAGCTGCCCAAGCTCTCCGCCTCCGACGGCGACGGCGGCGGTTTCCGGTCGCTGCTGACCATGGATCCGCCGGACCACAGCGTTCTCCGCCGCATGCTCATACCCGAGTTCAGCGTGCGCCGGGTCCGGGAGATGCGCCCGGGCGTCGAACGCACGGTGCACAGGCTGCTGGACAGAATCCTCGAACAGCGGGGACCGGTGGACCTGGTGGCCGAACTCGCGCTGCCGATGTCCACCCTGGTGATCTGCCAGCTCCTCGGCGTGCCGTACGAAGACCATGAGTTCTTCCAGGAGCGCAGCGAACAGGCCACGCGGGTGGGCGGGAACGAGGAGTCACTGGCCGCCCTCCTGGAGCTGCGTGACTATCTGGACCGGTTGGTCACCGCAAAGATCGAGACTCCGGGCGACGACCTGTTGTGCCGGCTCATCGCCGATCGACTGCACACCGGTGAGATGCGGCACGCCGAGATCGTGGACAACGCCGTGCTGTTGCTCGCCGCCGGTCACGAGACCAGTGCCAGCATGGTGGCACTGAGTGTCCTGACACTGTTGCAGCACCCCGACGCATCAACGCAGTTGCGTGGCGACAGTACGCTGCTGCCCCAGGCGGTCGACGAGCTCCTGCGTTTCCACTCCATCGCGGACGGCCTTCGGCGGGCGGTCACAGAGGACATCGAGCTCGGCGGCATCACGCTGCGAGCCGGGGACGGTCTCATCCTCTCGCTGGCTTCCGCCAACCGCGACGAGAGCGCCTTCGCCTCCCCGGACGACTTCGACCTGCACGGCTCGGCACGCCAGCACGTCGCCTTCGGTTACGGCCCGCACCAGTGCCTGGGGCAGAACCTGGCCCGGCTGGAGCTGGAGGTCACACTGGGCGCGGTGGTGGAGCGCATTCCCACACTCAGGCTGGCCGGCGAAGTCGACGCACTGCGCGTCAAGCGCGACTCGACGATCTTCGGGCTGCACGAGCTGCCGGTCGAGTGGTGACGGAAGGGGGATACAGCGTGCGGGTGACAGTCGAGCAGAGCCGGTGCCTGGGAGCCGGCCAGTGCGAGCAGTTGGTACCGGAGGTTTTCCGCCAGGACGAGGAAGGACTGAGCCGGGTCCTGGTCGCCGAGCCCGAGCCGGCGTTGTGGCCGCGGGTGCTCCAGACGGTGCAACTCTGCCCCGTACAGGCCGTGATCGTCCAAGAGGCTCCTGGACGCGCGCCGCAGGACACCGAGTGACTGCTGACCGCTGGGCCGGCCGCACGGTGCTCGTCACGGGTGCACTGGGGTTCATCGGCTCCCACTTCGTCCGGCAGCTGGACGCGCGCGGAGCCGAGGTGCTGGCCCTGTACCGCACCGAACGGCCCGAAATCCAAGCCGAGTTCGCGGCACTGAACCGGGTCCGCTTAGTGCGGACCGAGCTGCGGGACGAGTCGGACGTGCGGGGAGCCTTCAAGTACCTGGCACCTTCCATCGACACCGTCGTCCACTGCGCGGCCATGGACGGCAACGCACAGTTCAAGCTGGAACGCTCGGCCGAGATCCTCGACAGCAACCAGCGCACCATCTCCAACCTGCTCAACTGCGTGCGGGATTTCGGCGTGGGCGAGGTTGTCGTCATGAGCTCCTCCGAGCTGTACTCCGCCTCGCCCACCGTGGCGGCGCGCGAGGAGGACGACTTCCGCAGGTCCATGCGGTACACGGACAACGGCTACGTCCTGTCCAAGACCTACGGCGAGATCCTGGCCAGGCTCCACCGCGAGCAGTTCGGCACCAACGTCTTCCTGGTGCGACCGGGCAACGTCTACGGGCCGGGGGACGGATTCGACCGCTCCCGGGGCCGGGTGATCCCGAGCATGCTGGCCAAGGCCGACGCGGGCGAGGAGATCGAGATCTGGGGGGACGGCAGCCAGACCCGGTCCTTCGTGCACGTCGCCGACCTGGTGCGGGCCTCGCTGCGCCTGCTGGAGACCGGAAAGTACCCGGAGATGAACGTGGCCGGCGCGGAGCAGGTCTCCATCCTGGAGCTGGCCCGGATGGTGATGGCCGTCCTGGGACGGCCCGAGCGCATCCGCCTCGACCCCAGCCGCCCGGTCGGCGCCCCGAGCAGACTTCTGGATCTGTCCAGAATGTCAGAAGTGATCGACTTCGATCCCCAGCCTCTGCGGGCCGGGCTGGAAGAGACCGCTCGCTGGTACCGCCTTCACAAGCGCTGAACCCCTCTTTCACACCCCTGGAAGGTAACTCGTGGTCAAGCACGCCCCGAACTCGTTGATCCGAGAAATAATCCGAGCCGCCGGCGGACATGACGCCGACCTCAAGGACCTGGCCGCCCGGTACGCTCCGGCCGACATCGTCCGTGTGCTCCTGGACGAGATCACCACGCGCTGCCCGGCTCCCGTGAACGATGTCCCCGTCCTCGTCGAGCTGGCCGTCCGGGCGGGCGACCAGCTGTTTCCCACCTACCTGTACGTCCTCAAGGGCGGCCCGGTGCGCCTCGCCACCAAGGACGAGGCGTTCGTCGCCATGCGTGTCGAGTACGAGCTGGGCGAACTGGCGCGGGAGCTGTTCGGGCCGGTGCGGGAGAACGTCACCGGCGTGCGCCGGACCACCCTCTTCCCGTACGTCACCGACGCGCAGTCGGAAGGCGAGGAGGACTCGGGAGCCGAACACATCGGCACGCACTTCCTGGCCGCGCAGCAGGGCTCCCAGACCGTGCTGGCCGGCTGCCACTCCCACAAGCCGGACCTCAGTGAACTCTCCTCGCGTTACCTGACCCCGAAGTGGGGTTCCCTGCACTGGTTCACCCCCCACTACGACCGCCACTTCAGCAGCTACCGTGACCAGCAGGTACGCGTTCTGGAGATCGGCATCGGCGGTTACAAGCACCCCGAGTGGGGCGGCGGCTCGTTGCGCATGTGGAAGCACTTCTTCCACCGCGGTGAGATCTACGGGCTGGACATCGTCGACAAGTCACACTTCGACGCGCCGCGCATCACGACCCTGCGCGGCGACCAGAGCGACCCCGACTACCTGCGGTCGATCGCCGAGGAGTACGGCCCGTTCGACATCGTCATCGATGACGGAAGCCACATCAACGACCACATCCGTACGTCGTTCCAGGCCCTGTTCCCGCACGTGCGGCCCGGCGGCCTCTATGTGATCGAGGACCTGTGGACCGCCTACTGGTCCGGCTTCGGCGGCAACGAGGACCCGAAGCAGTACAGCGGCACGAGCCTGGGTCTGCTCAAGTCCCTCGTGGACTCGATCCAGCACGAGGAACTGCCGCAGGCCGGCGGCCACCGCCCCGGCTACGTCGACCAGCACGTGGTCGGCATGCACCTCTACCACAACCTGGCCTTCATCGAGAAGGGCACCAACGCCGAGGGCGGCATCCCCCCGTGGATCCCGCGCGACTTCGAGACACTGGTCGCCGTCTCTTCGGGGGGACACGAATGAGGGGCCGTCGGCACCAGCCACCGGGACACACCCGACCGGACGGCGGGAGGCCGGCATGCGTGTGACCCTGCTGAGCGTGGGATCCCGAGGTGACGTACAGCCGTTCGTCGCCCTGGGGATCGGTCTGAAGGCCCGCGGCCACGACGTCACCCTGGCCGCTCCCGCCACGCTGCGGCCACTGGTCGAGCGCGCGGGGCTGACGTACAAGCTCTCGCCCGGGGACCCCGACGGGTTCTTCCGCATGCCCGAGGTCATCGAAGCGCTGCAGCGCAGTCCCTCGTTCAAGAACATGCTCGCGGGGATGCCCGAGGCACCCGAGAGCTACACGCAGCAGGTCGTCGACGCGATCCACGACGCTGCCGAGGGCGCCGACCTCATCGTGAACGCGCCCCTCACCCTGGCCGCCGCGTACGGGCACCCGCCCGCCCCGTGGGCCTCGGTGTCCTGGTGGCCCAACAGCATGACCTCGGCCTTCCCGGCCGTCGAGTCCGGACAGCGCAGATTCGGTCCGCTGACGCCTCTGTACAACCGCTACACCCACCGCAGGGCGGCCCGCGACGAGTGGGAGTGGCGGCGGCCCGAGGTCGACGGCTACCGGAAGCGACTCGGTCTCCGCCCCTTCGGCGACGAGTCCCCGTTCCTCCGACTGGGCCACGACCGCCCGTACCTGTTCCCCTTCAGCCCCAGTGTGCTGCCCAAGCCGCGGGACTGGCCGCGTCAGAGCCATGTCACCGGCTACTGGTTCTGGGACCAGCACTGGGAGCCGCCCGCCGAGCTGGAGGCGTTCCTGGCGGACGGTGAACCCCCGGTGGCGCTCACCTTCGGCAGCACCTGGTCACTCCATCGGCAGGAAGAAGCCCTCCAGGCCGCCCTCGACGCCGTCCGCGGCGTCGGACGCCGACTGGTCATGGTCGACGGGCCGGACGGTGACCTGCCCGACGACGTGCTCCGCCTGCACCAGGTCGACTACGCCACCCTGTTCCCCAGGATGGCCGCGGTGATCCACCACGGCGGCGCCGGCACGACCGCCGAAGTCGTGCGGGCCGGAGTGCCACAGGTCATCGTGCCGGTCTTCGCCGATCACCCCTTCTGGGCGGCGCGGCTGTCCCGAGCAGGCGTCGCCGCCCGGCCGGTGCCCTTCACCCGGTTCAGCCGAGAGGCATTGGCACAGAGCGTCCGTCAGGCGGTCACCGACCCCGCGATGGCGGCCCGGGCCAGGCGGCTGGGTGAACTGGTCTCCAAGGAACGGGGAGTGGACACCGCCTGCGACATCCTCGAGAAGTGGGCCGAGACAGCACGGGTCGCGCCCTGAGACGGCCACCGTCGGGCGGGTGGGCCGGAACCCGCTCGCCCGCCGGCCGACGGGCCCGGGGCCCGCGCCGCTACGCCGAGAGCCGGTAGGCGGAGAGCCGCACGGAGAGCGTGACCTGGGACGGCACCGGCAGCCGCTGGATCATCTCGTGATCCCGCTGCACGTCACGGTGCCAGGCATTGGGCCCCATGCCGACCAGGTGGGCCAGAGCCTGGTGGTCCAGTGCCATGGTCCGGGTCAGCCGCTCCGTGGCGACGGCCGAGAAGTGCGGGGCGAGTTGCTCCGCAAGACGCGACTCCTTGCCTTCGTCCACCTGCAGCAGGCCGAGAGTGCCGATGAGTTCCTGCAGGTGATCGGGCAGGGGAGTGACGACCAGGAGGACGCCACGGTGATGGAGGATGCGATGCAGTTCAGGACCGTTGCGAGGAGCGAACGTGTTGATCACCACGGCGGCGGAGGCGTCCTGCAGCGGAAGCGTCTGCCAGGCGTCGGTGACGGCGGCCGCGATCCGCGGATGGGCCTTCGCGGCACGTCGCACCGCGTATTTGGAGATGTCCAGCAGCAGTCCGTCGACATCAGGGAACGCGTCCACGACCTTGGCGTGGTAGTGGCCCGTTCCGCCACCGATGTCGACGATGCAACCGGGCACGGCTGGATCAGCCGTCCGCCGCGCCAGATCGACAAGCGCGTCCATCACAGGGCCGTAGTGACCCGCCGACAGGAATGCGTCCCGGGCCTCCACCATTTCCTTTGTGTCCGCTCGCAGCTTCGTCGCCCCGGGAAGCAGATTCACATAACCCTGCTTCGCGATGTCGAAGGAGTGTCCGGCGGGGCAGGAAAGTGCACGGTCTCCCAGCGCCAGCGAAGCGCCGCAGTGCGGGCAGGCGAGGTATCGCACGATCCTGTTGAGCATGGGGCACCGTTCCTTCGGGCGAGTCGGCGGACCGGCCAACCTTAACGCAGGCATCCGGGCCGCCGGCCGCCCGGTGCAGTGCCGAAGAATCCCCGTGACGCGCACCCACGGCAACTGAACCCCAATTGCGCGCACGACACGACAACCGGCCAATTCCCCGGCAATTCCTTATGGAATGCCGCGCATACGGCCTCACCCATTTCAGCAAGTGCTGACAGTCGCCCTGCACTGTCAGCGTGACAACCCCTATCGATCGATCAGGAGTTCCGATGGCCCCCAAGAATGGTGCGCAGCGTTCGAGCGACATAGCCGTCGTCGGCATGTCCTGCCGCCTTCCGGGGGCGCCTGGCATCGATGAGTTCTGGGAACTGCTGACCTCCGGAGGCAGCGCGATCGAGCGTCGCGCCGACGGCACCTGGCGAGGCTCCCTGGAGGGGGCCGCCGAGTTCGACGCCGCCTTCTTCGGCATGTCCCCCCGCCAGGCCGCCGCCGCAGATCCGCAGCAGCGGCTCATGCTGGAACTCGGCTGGACCGCCCTGGAGGACGCCGGGATCGTCCCGGGCAGCCTCGCCGGCACGGACACCGGCGTCTTCGTGGGTATCGCCGCCGACGACTACGCGGCACTCCTGCACCGGTCGGAGACCCCCGTCAGCGGCCACACCGCTACCGGCCTGAGCCGGGGTATGGCCGCCAACCGCCTCTCCTACCTCCTGGGCCTGCGCGGTCCCAGCCTCGCGGTGGACAGCGCGCAGTCCTCCTCGCTGGTCGCGGTCCACCTGGCCTGCGAGAGCCTGCGCCGCGGCGAGTCCGACCTCGCGATCGTCGGCGGCGTCAGCCTGATCCTCGCCGAGAACAGCACGGCAGGCATGGAGCTCATGGGCGCGCTCTCGCCGGATGGCCGCTGCTACACCTTCGACGCTCGCGCCAACGGCTACGTACGGGGTGAGGGCGGAGCCTGCGTCGTCCTCAAGCCTCTGGACCGGGCACTGGCCGACGGGGACCGCGTCCACTGTGTCATCCGAGGCAGCGCAGTCAACAACGACGGCGGCGGCTCCACCCTGACCACACCCCACCGCGAGGCCCAGGAAGCCGTGCTGCGCGCGGCGTACGAACGGTCCGGGGTCGGCCCGGACCAGGTGTCCTACGTTGAACTGCACGGCACGGGAACGCCTGTCGGCGACCCCATCGAGGCGGCGGCTCTCGGCGCGGTGCTCGGCACGGCCCGGGGCCGGAGCACACCGCTGTCCGTGGGGTCGGCCAAGACGAACGTCGGCCACCTGGAAGCGGCTGCGGGTCTCGTGGGATTCGTGAAGGCCGCCCTGTGTGTCCGTGAGGGCGTGGTACCGCCGAGCCTGAACCACGCGACGCCCAACCCCGCCATCCCCATGGACCGGCTCAACCTGCGCGTACCCACTCGACTGGACACCTGGCCGCAGCCGGACGAGCAGGCAACCGGCCGGCTGCGACTGGCCGGCGTCTCGTCCTTCGGCATGGGTGGGACGAATGCGCATGTGGTGGTGGAGGAGGCGCCTGTTCCGGAGGAGGGGGAGTTCGTCGGGGATGCGCCGTTGGCTGTGGTGCCGGTGGTGGTGTCGGGTCGTTCGGCGGGTGTGGTGGCTGAGCTGGCGTCCCGTATGGGGGAGGTGGCTGGGTCTGGTCGGTTGGTGGATGTGGGGTTGTCGTCGGTGGTGTCGCGGTCGGTGTTCGAGCACCGGTCCGTGGTCCTGGCCGAGGACTCTGTGGACCTGAGTGCCGGTTTGGATGCTGTGGCCGCTGGTGACGGGCTGTCGCCTGGTGTGGTGTCGGGTGTGGTGTCGGTCGAGGGTGCCCGGTCGGTGTTCGTGTTCCCTGGTGCGGGGGCGAAGTGGTCGGGGATGGCGGCGCGGCTGTGGGCTGAGTCGGTTGTGTTCGCGGAGTCGATGGCGCGGTGTGAGGCGGCGTTCGAGGGCTTGGTGGACTGGCGGTTGTCGGATGTGATCGCTCAGGTGCCGGGTGCTGTGTCGTTGGAGCGTGAGGATGTGGCGCAGCCGGCCTCGTTTGCGGTGATGGTGTCGCTGGCGGCGTTGTGGCGGTCGCTGGGTGTGGTGCCGGATGCGGTGGTCGGGCATTCGCAGGGGGAGATCGCTGCGGCGGTGGTGGCGGGTGGCCTGTCGTTGGAGGACGGGGCGCGGGCGGTGGTGTTCCGGTCGCGGGTGGCGGAAGAGGTTTTGTCGGGAGGGGGGATTGCTTCGGTGCGTCTTTCGCGGGCCGAGGTGGAGGAGCGGTTGGCGGGTGGGGGTGGTGGGCTGAGTGTGGCGGTGGTGAATGCGCCGTCGTCGACGGTGGTGGCTGGTGAGCTGGGAGAGTTGGAGCGGTTCGTTGCCGCGTGTGAGGCGGAGGGGGTGCGGGCGCGTCGGCTGGAGTTCGGGTATGCGTCGCATTCGGTGTTCGTGGAGCCGGCGCGTGGGCGGTTGCTGGAGGCGCTGGCCGACGTCCGTCCGGTGAGCGGCGAGATCCCGTTCTACTCGACGGTGGAAGCCGGCGTCGTGGACACGGCGTCGTTGGATGCGGAGTACTGGTTCGGGAATCTGCGTCGGCCGGTGCGGTTCCAGGAGACGGTCGAGCAGCTGCTCGCGGACGGTTTCCGGGTGTTCGTGGAGTGCGGTGCACATCCGGTGCTGACCGGGGCGGTGCAGGAGACGGCGGAGTCCGTGGGCCGGCAGGTGTGTGCGGTGGGTTCGCTGCGCCGTGAGGACGGGGGTCTGCGTCGTTTCCTGACCTCGGTGGCGGAGGCGTTCGTCCAGGGTGTCGACGTCACCTGGCCCGCCCTCTTCGCCGACACCGGCGCCCGTACCGTCGACCTGCCCACCTACCCCTTCCAACGCCAGCACTACTGGGCACAGGCTTCACCCGCCGGCACCGGCAGTTCCGCTGCGGCCCGCTTCGGCATGACCTGGGAGGAGCACCCGCTCCTCAGCGGCGCGCTGCCGCTCGCGGAGTCCGGTGAGCTGCTGCTCGTCGGGCGGATCTCCCCGGCCTCTCACTCCTGGATCGCCGACCACACCGTGGCCGGGACCGCCCTGCTGCCCGGGACAGCCTTCGTCGGCATGGCGCTGCATGCCGCCGCGGTCGTGGGCTGCGCGGGCGTGGAGGAGCTGAGCATCGAGGCCCCGCTGCCGGTGCACGGTGGCATCCGGCTCCAGGTGGTGATCGACGAGCCCGACTCCTCCGACCGGCGCCGCGTGAGCGTGTTCGCGCGGCCGGAGGCGGAAGACGGGGACACCGGTCGGTGGACCCGACACGCCACCGGCGTACTGACCCCTGCCGCCGCCCCCGACCCGGGCCGGCCGCAGTGGAGCCGCGAGGCCTGGCCGCCGAGCGGTTCCGTCCGCGCGGAGGCGGCGGAGCTCTACGACCGGTTCTCCGCGCTGGGATACGAGTACGGCGAGGTGTTCGCCGGGGTCGAGGCCGTCTGGCTGCGCGAGGGCGAGGTGTTCGCCGAGGTCCGCCTGCCCGCGGGCGCGGCGCCGGACGCCGAGCGGTTCGGGGTGCACCCCGGCCTCCTCGACGCGGCTCTGCAGCCCTGGCTGCTGGGCGACTTCCTGTCGCGGCCCGACGACGGATCCGTGCTGCTGCCGTTCGCGTGGCGCGGCATCACGCTGCACGCGACCGGTGCAGACGCGCTGCGGGTCCGCCTGGGCCCGGCCGGAGAAGGGGCCATGTCGCTCGAAGCCGTCGACCTCGCCGGTGCCCCGGTGCTGTCGATGGACGCGCTGGTGCTGCGTCCGCTCGCGCAGGACCGGCTGGTGGAACTGGTCGGCGGCACGACGTCCGCGCCGCTGTACCGCGTGGACTGGCAGCGGAGCCCGATCGCGAACACGGCGCCGTCGGCCACGGGGCTCTTCGGCTCCTTCCCGTCCGGTGCCACGCGCCGGTGGGCGGTCGTCGGGCAGGGCGGTGCCGCCGCACGGTACGCGACGGCGGACCCCGGCACGGGGTGCGTCGGGGTCTTCCCCGACCTGGACGCACTGCGTACGGCGCTGGACTCCGGAGCGGACCGCCCCGACATCGTCCTCGCCGACTTCGGGGCCCGGCCCGGCACCGCCGCCCCGCACGGGACGGCTCTGGCCGACGGGGTACGGGACACGGCTCGGCGGGGGCTCGCCCTCGTACAGGGCTGGCTGTCCGACGAGCGCTTCGCCGCCGCACGCCTCGCCGTGCTCACCGAGCACGCCGTCGCCACCGAGGCGGACGAGCGGCAGGTGGACCTCGCCGGATCGGCGCTGTGGGGGCTGATGCGTTCGGCGCAGACCGAGCACCCCGACCGCTTCGTCCTCGTCGAACACGACGGGCAGGACGCCTCGTACCAGGCGCTGCCCGCCGCTCTCGACAGCGGAATTCCCCAACTGGCCCTTCGCTCGGGCAAGGTACGCACGCCCGGGCTGGCCGTCCTGCCCACCCCGGGAGACGGGCCCACCGCGACGGGCACGGGGTTCGATCCCGAGGGCACCGTGCTCGTCACCGGCGCCACCGGCACCCTCGGCAGCCTGCTGGCCCGGCACCTGGTCACCGCACACGGCGTACGGCATCTGCTGCTGCTCAGCCGCAGCGGGCGCGACGCCGGCAGGGCCGCGGAACTGGAGCGTGAACTCACCGGTCTCGGCGCCGAGTTCCAGCTCCTCTCCTGTGATGCGACGGACCGGGTAGCGCTGCGGGAGGCCCTCGCCACCGTCCCCGCCGCACACCCGCTGACCGCGGTGATCCACACGGCCGGCGTCCTGGACGACGGCGTCGTCGAGGCGCTGACCCCCGAACGGCTGGACCGCGTGCTGCGCCCCAAGACGGACGCCGCACTGAACCTGCACGAGCTGACCGCGGGAATGCCGCTGAAGGCGTTCGTCCTGTACTCCGGGGCGGTCGGCCTGCTGGGCGGGGCCGGACAGGCCAACTACGCCGCGGCCAACGCGTTCCTGGACGGCCTGGCTCAGTACCGGCACGCGCAGGGGCTGCCCGCGGTGTCCCTGGCATGGGGACTGTGGAGCGCCGCCAGCACGTTCACCGGCCATCTCGGCGAGGTGGATCTGCGCCGCATGGAGCGGTCCGGCATCGCGCCGCTCACGAATGAGCAGGGTCTCGAACTGCTCGACCGGGCACTTGGTGCCGCCGCGGGCGCGGACGCGCCGCAGATCTGTGCGATGCGGCTGGACACGGCGGCACTGCGTCGGCAGGCCTCCGAACACGGGCCCGCTTCGGTGCCCCTGCTGCTGCGTACGCTGGCGGCGCCCGCCGTACGGATCGGCGCGGCGCGAACGGGCCGTGGCGCACGGGCGGCGTCCGCGGTCACGGACGTACCGAGCCGGGCGCAAGACTTGCGCGAACGACTGGCCGGGCTGGACGCGGCGGGAAGGCGGGACGAACTCCTGGCCGTGGCCCAGGCGCAGTTGGCCGATGTGCTGGGCTTCACCGACAAGACCGCGGTCGACCCCGTTCGCTCCTTCCGCGAGATCGGTCTGGACTCGCTGACCGCCGTCGAGCTGCGCAACAGGCTCGATGCCGTCACCGGACTGCGGTTGTCGTCGGCGCTGGTCTTCGACCACCCCAACCTCGACGCGCTCGCCGGCCACTTGGCGGAGCTCCTCATGGCGGAGGGCAAGGACGACGCGGGCGCTGCGGCGCTGTCGGGCGTCGATGCCCTGGACCGGGCGGTCCGGGGCATGGCGGCCGACGACACGCGGCGTGACGCCGTCCGCCGACGTCTCACAGAACTGCTGGCGGTGGTCGGCGATGCCCCACGGGACGGCGACCGCAGCACACGAACGGCCGCCGGCACAGGAAGCCACGGCGTGCAGGCGGGCCCCGACCTGCTGGGGCAGCTGGACTCCGCCTCCGACGACGACCTGTTCGCCTTCATCGAAGACCAGTTGTGAGCGGGACGCCGTGCGCGTTCCCCACCCGTACCGAAGCGCGCCGCAGCAGGCGCGCCTTGCACCGACACGAGCACGTAGGCCAGGAGGGTCCGGCAGATGACGGCCAACGACGACAAGATCCGTGACTACCTGAAGCGGGTTGTCGCCGAACTGCACAGCACGCGCCAGCGGCTGAACGCGCTGGAGGACAACGCCCGCGAGCCCATCGCCATCGTGGGGATGAGCTGCCGGCTGCCCGGCGGGGTGACCACCCCCGAGAGTCTGTGGGAACTGGTCGACTCCGGCACCGATGCGGTCTCGCCGTTCCCCGACGACCGGGGCTGGGACCTGGACGCGCTGCACCACCCGGAGTCGGGAGCCGTCCACTCCCGCGAGGGCGGTTTCCTCCACGACAGCGCCGACTTCGACGCGGAGTTCTTCGGCATCAGCCCGCGAGAGGCCCTGGCCATGGACCCGCAGCAGCGGCTCCTGCTGGAGACCGCCTGGGAGGTGTTCGAGCGGGCCGGTATCGACCCGGCCTCCGTCCGCGGCTCGCGCACGGGGGTGTACGCGGGTGTCATGTACCACGACTACGGCGCCCGGCTGAACGAGATCCCGCCGGGTCTCGAGGGCTACCTGGTCAACGGCAGCGCGGGCAGCATCGCCTCCGGCCGGGTGGCCTACACCCTCGGGCTGGAGGGTCCCGCCATCACCGTCGACACGGCCTGCTCCTCGTCACTGGTCGCCGTGCACCTGGCGGCGCAGGCGCTGCGGCAGCGGGAGTGCGACATGGCGCTCGCGGGCGGCGCGACCGTCCTGTCCACCCCCGACCTGTTCACCGACTTCGCGCGACTGGGCGGCCTGGCCTCCGACGGGCGCTGCAAGGCGTTCTCCGACGCGGCCGACGGCACCAGCTTCGCCGAGGGTGCCGGAATGCTGCTCCTGATGCGCCTGTCGGACGCGGTGGACAAGGGCCACACCGTACTGGCGGTCATCCGCGGCTCCGCCGTCAATCAGGACGGTGCCAGCAACGGCCTGACGGCCCCCAACGGCCTCGCCCAGCAGCGGGTGATCCGCGAGGCGCTCGCCAACGCGGACCTGGGCCCCGACCAGATCGACGCGGTGGAGGCACACGGCACCGGAACCCGGCTCGGCGACCCCATCGAGGCACAGGCCCTGCTGCACACGTACGGCACGAGCCGCAGCCCCGAACGGCCGCTGCTGCTCGGCTCGCTGAAGTCCAACATCGGCCACACCCAGGCCGCCGCCGGCGTGGCCGGAATCATCAAGACGGTGCTGGCGATGCGCCACGGCCGGCTGCCCCGCACCCTGCACGTCACCCGTCCCTCCAGCCGGGTGGACTGGTCGGCGGGCGCGGTGGAACTGCTCACGCAGACACAGGACTGGCCCGGCCAGGGGGACGCCCCGCGCCGCGCCGGCGTGTCCTCCTTCGGCGCCAGCGGCACCAACGCACACCTCATCCTGGAGGGCGTCCCGGACAGCGACGACACGGCGGCGGAGCGCGAACCGTCCGCCGGCGGTGGCGCCTGGCTGCTCTCGGGCCGGACCGAAGCGGCGCTGCGAGCCCAGGCCCGCAGACTCCACGGCCATCTCGCCGCCCGCCCCCACGTGTCACCCGCCGCGGTCGGACGGACGCTGGCCCGCTCCCGTACAGCGTTCGAGCACCGGGCCGTCGTCATCGGACAGGACACCGCCGCACTCCTGAGCGGCCTCAGGGAGCTGGCGTCCGGCGCCGCGCACGGACCCGGGGTGATCACCGGCCGGGCCGCGCGCGGACGCCGTACCGCACTGCTCTTCACCGGGCAGGGCAGCCAGCGGCCGGGCGCCGGGCGCCGGCTCTACGAGCGGTACGAGGTGTTCGCCCGGGCCCTGGACGAGACGGCCGCGGAACTCGACCGGCACCTGGACCGCCCGCTGCGCGAGGTGATGTTCGCGGAACCGGGCAGCGCGACGGCCGGCCTCCTCGACCGAACCGAGTACACCCAGCCCGCGCTGTTCGCCCTGGAAGTCGCCCTCTTCGAGCTGGTGAGCGCCTGGGGCCTGCGCCCCGACGCACTCCTGGGGCACTCGGTCGGCGAACTGGCCGCCGCCCACGTTGCCGGAGTGTTCACCCTGCCCGACGCCGCCCGCCTGGTGACGGCGCGGGGGCGGCTGATGGGCGAGCTGCCGGCCGGTGGCGCCATGGCGGCGATCCAGGCAGGTGGCCCGGAGATCGAGGAGACGATCACGGCGCTCACGGCTCGTAGGCAGGCGCGCATCGCCGTCGCCGCACTCAACGGGCCCGACGCCACCGTGATCTCGGGCGACGAGGACGCGGTCGCCGAGCTCGCCGCACTGTGGCGGGAGCGGGGCCGCCGTGCCAAGGTGCTGCCCGTCAGCCACGCGTTCCACTCGCCGCGCATGGACGCCGCACTGGAACCGTTCGCCCGGATCGCGCGCGACGTCTCCTACGCCGAGCCGCGCATCCCGGTGGTCTCCAACCTGACCGGCGAGGTCGCGTCGGCCGCGACGCTGTGCACCCCGGAGTACTGGGTGCGCCACGCGCGCGAGGCCGTGCGCTTCAGCGACGGCTTCCGCACCCTGCGCGACCAGGGGATCGACACCTTCGTCGAACTGGGACCGGACGGCGTGCTGTCCGCCCTGGGACGTGACTGCCTGCGCGAAGAGGAACAGGACGCCCCGCACCAGGACGGCTCGACGGACCGTGACACGGCCGGTTCCCCCGCCGACGGGCAGGAGCGTCCCGTGCTGACGGTGCCGCTGCTGCGCCGGGACCGCGACGAGACGACCACCTGCCTCGGGGCCCTGGCCGCCGTCCACACCCACGGTGTCCCCCTCGACCTCGCGGCCGTGCACGGTGACGGGCCCGCCGTCGACCTCCCCACCTACGCCTTCCAGCGCACGCGCTACTGGCTGGACGTCCCGGCCCCCGCCGCCGGCCTCACCACCACCGGTCTGGAGGCAGCGGACCAGCCCCTGCTCCCGGCCGCCATCGACCTGCCCGACGGGGAAGGCACCGTACGGACCGGGCTGCTCTCCGTCCGCACCCACCCGTGGATCGCCGACCACCGCGTCCAGAACCGCACCGTGGTACCCGGAGCGGCCCTCCTGGACATCGCCGCCTGGGCGGGCACCGAAGCGGGCTGCCCCCGGGTCGCCGAGCTGACCTTCGCCACGCCCCTCGTACTGCCCGAGAGCGGGGAGGGGGTCCGGCTGCGCGTGACGCTGAGCGGTCCCGACGCGGAAGGCATCCGTACGATACGCATCGACTCCCGGCCCGCCGACGCCGCTCGGGCAGCCGACGCCCCCTCCGACTGGACCCGGCACGCGTCCGGCACCCTCACCCCCGGAACCGAGGAGGCTGGTGACGGCGCCGACGTGCCGGCGGACCTGCTCGGCGTCTGGCCCCCGGCCGACGCGACCCCGGTGGCCCTCGACGCGGACGCCGTCGCGGCTGAGTACCGGCGCCTCGCGGACGCGGGCGTGACGTACGG
Organism: Streptomyces goshikiensis; assembly: GCF_014650555.1. Lineage (GTDB taxonomy): Bacteria > Actinomycetota > Actinomycetes > Streptomycetales > Streptomycetaceae > Streptomyces > Streptomyces goshikiensis. The sequence continues at coordinate 1,121,721 of NZ_BMVE01000002.1, forward strand.
CCCCGTGTTCCGGGGACTGCGCGCCGTCTGGCGGCGCGGCGAAGAGATCTTCGCCGAGGTCCGGCTCCCCGGCCAGGCGGCCGCCGACGCCCCGCGGTACGGCATGCACCCGGCCCTGCTGGACGCTCTGGCGCACGCCACCGGATTCGGCGAACAGTTCACCGAGGCCCACGGCCTGCTGCCGTTCTCCTGGAGCGACGTCCGGATCCACGTCCGCGGCACCGACTCCCTGCGCGTACGGATCGCCCCGGCGGGACCCGACGCCGTGACCGTCGCGGCGGCCGACCCGGCGGGGCGCCCGGCCCTCACCGCCCGCTCACTCACGCTGCGCCCCGTCCCGGCGCACCGGTTCCCGAGTCCGCAGGAGCGGAGCACACCGTTGTACCGACTGGAGTGGACGTCGGCCTCCGCTCCGGTGACCGGACACGCCCGTCCCAGGCCGGCGGCAGCGGAGTGGGGCGTCCTCGGCGATGCGGGCCCGGCCCTCCTCGAGGGCGTACGCGACGGAGCGCAGGCACCGGTACGGACCTACGACGATCTGGCCGCGCTCGCGGCCTCCGACACGCCCCTGCCCGACCACGTCCTGGTGGAGCTCGGCCACGACGGAGACGACCTTGCCGCAGGCGCCCACGACCTGGCCGAACGTGCGTTGGCCGTGGTGCAGGGCTGGCTGGCCCACGCCCGCTTCACCGACGCACGACTGGTCGTGCTGACACACGGGGCGGTGGCGGCCGGCACCAGCGCGGTCCGCCCGGCCTCGGCCGTCGCCTGGGGACTGCTGCGCAGCGCACAGTCCGAGCACCCGGGCCGCTTCGTACTGGTCGACGCGGACCCCTCCGACCCGGCTGCCTCGTACCGCTCCCTGTCGCGGGCCGTCACCTCGGGAGCCTCCCAACTCGCCCTGCGCGGCGACGAGATCCTCGTACCCCGACTCACCCATGGAGCGAACGGGCAGGGCGCTGCCGCCGGTCCCCTCGGCGACGCCACCGAGCCGGAAGCGGCCGCGGCCATGGGGTCCGCCCCGTCGGGGAGCCCTTCCGGCCCCTGGCGCGCGGACGGCACCGTGCTCGTCACGGGCGGAACCGGAACGCTCGGCAAGGCCGTGGCCCGGCATCTCGTGACCAAGCACGGCGTCCGGCACCTGATACTGGCCGGCCGGCGCGGCGCGGACGCCCCGGGCGCGGCCGGACTGGCCGCCGAACTGACCGACCTGGGCGCCGTCGTGAACATCGTCCGCTGTGACGCCGCCGACCGCTCGGCGCTCGAAGGCCTGCTGGCCGCCGTCCCCGCCGCCCACCCGCTCACCGCTGTCGTGCACACCGCCGGTGTGCTGGACGACGGCATTGTCACGGCACAGACCCTCCAACGGGTCTCGGCAGTGCTGCGGGCCAAGGCGGACGCGGTCACACACCTGCACGAACTGACCAGTGACCTGGACCTGTCCGCCTTCGTCCTCTTCTCGTCGGCTGCGGGAACCCTCGGCAGTCCCGGCCAGTCCGGCTACGCGGCCGCCAACAGCTTCCTCGACGCGTTCGCCGCCTGGCGGCGCGCGCAGGGCCTGCCCGCCGTGTCCCTGGCCTGGGGCCTGTGGGGCGACGGCGGTGACGGCGACGGCGGTAGCGCAGGGGCCGACGGCATGGGAGCGAGCCTGGCCGCCGCCGACCTGGCACGGCTGCGCCGTTCCGGAATCCTGCCCCTCGACCCCGCCGAGGCACTGGAACTGTTCGACGAGGCCTGCGCCCCCTCCAGGACCGAGGCAGTGCTGCTGCCGATCCGCCTCGACCTGGCCGGCCTGCGTGCTCGTGCCGCCCGCGGCACCGTACACGCAGGCGTGGTACCCGAAGTGCTGCACGCCCTGGTGCCCCCGCCCGCCGGTGCCGGACCCTCGTCCGGTGCGGGCACGCCGGACCCTGCGGCGGGCCAGGAGCCCCCGACCACGGCCGCGGCATCCGGCACCCTGGCCGAACAGCTCGCCGGGAAGCCGCGCGGCGAGCGGCTCGCCGTCCTCAGGGAGCTCGTGCGCACCGAAATCGCCTCGGTGCTCGGGCACGCGGACGCCCAACGCGTCCAACTCCAGTTCTCCTTCAAGGAAGCCGGATTCGACTCGCTCACCGCCGTCGAACTCCGCAACAGGCTCACGGCCGTCACCGGAACGAGGCTTCCCGCCACACTGGTCTTCGACCATCCGACGCCGGCGGCACTCGTCGACCACCTGGAACAGGAACTGCCGAAGGGCGGTCAGAAACTTCCCGCGGACGTCCCGGCCGTTCTGGAGGCACTCGATCGGATCCGGGACGGACTGGCCACCGCTGTCACCGACGACAACGGCCGCGCCCACGTCGCGGAACGCCTTCAGGAACTGCTCGGCACGCTCGCCCCGCCGGTGGCGGGCGTCCGCCCGGTCAACGGCTCGAACGGTCACGACGGGCAGGGCCCCGATGAACTGTCGGTCGGCGAACGCCTCGCCGCCAGCTCCGACGACGAGCTCTTCGACCTCTTCGACAGCGACTTCCGATCGATGTAGCCCAGGGCCCGCCTGCCGCCACGGCTCTCCCGCCCCGCCGCCCGTCCCACACCCCTGGAGAACAGCACCGTGTCTTCCGCAACGCCTGCCACCAACGAAGAAAAGCTCCGCGACTATCTCCGCCGCGCCATGGCCGACCTGCACGAGGCCCGCGAGCAGATCAGCCGGACCGAGTCCGCCAGGCATGAGCCGATTGCGATCGTGGGGATGGGGTGCCGGCTCCCGGGTGGGGTGTCGTCGCCGGAGGGGTTGTGGGATCTGGTGGCGTCGGGGGTGGACGCGGTCTCTCCGTTCCCTACCGATCGGGGTTGGGATGTGGCGGGTCTGTTTGATCCGGAGCCTGGTGTGCCTGGGCGTACGTATGTGCGTGAGGGTGGGTTCCTGCATGGGGCGGGGGAGTTCGACGCGGGGTTTTTCGGTATTTCGCCGCGTGAGGCGTTGGCGATGGATCCGCAGCAGCGGTTGTTGCTGGAGACGTCGTGGGAGGCGTTGGAGCGGGCGGGTATCGATCCGCATTCGCTGCGCGGCTCACGGACCGGCGTCTACGCGGGAGTGATGTACCACGACTACGGCAGCACCGTGGCGGGCTCCGCCGCTCCCGACGACGAGACGGCCGGCTTCCTCGGCATCGGGACGTCCGGCAGTGTCGCTTCGGGTCGTATCTCGTATGTGCTGGGTCTGGAGGGGCCGGCGGTGACGGTGGATACGGCGTGTTCGTCGTCGTTGGTCGCGTTGCATCTGGCGGTGCGGGCTTTGCGCAGTGGTGAGTGTGATCTCGCGCTGGCGGGTGGGGTGACGGTCATGGCGGAGCCGGGTGTGTTCGTGGAGTTCTCGCGGCAGCGGGGTCTGGCCGCCGATGGGCGGTGCAAGGCGTTCTCGGACTCGGCCGACGGCACGGGCTGGGCCGAGGGCGTGGGTGTGCTGGCGGTGGAGCGGTTGTCGGATGCGGTGCGTCATGGGCGTCGGGTGTTGGCGGTGGTGCGTGGTTCGGCGGTGAATCAGGACGGTGCGAGTAATGGGTTGACGGCGCCGAATGGTCCGTCGCAGCAGCGGGTGATCCGGCAGGCGTTGGCGGATGCGCGGTTGGGTGTGGGTGATGTGGATGTGGTGGAGGCGCATGGGACGGGGACGCGTCTGGGTGATCCGATCGAGGCGCAGGCGTTGTTGGCGACGTATGGGCAGCGGGACGCGGGGCGGCCTTTGTGGCTTGGTTCGCTGAAGTCGAATGTGGGTCATACGCAGGCTGCTGCGGGTGTGGCCGGTGTGATCAAGATGGTGATGGCGATGCGGGACGGAGTCCTGCCGAAGACGCTGCATGTGGATGAGCCGTCGGCGGAGGTGGACTGGTCGGCGGGGGCGGTGTCCTTGCTGACGGAGCAGGAGCCGTGGCCTGAGGTGGGGCGTCCGCGCAGGGCCGCGGTGTCCTCCTTCGGGCTCAGTGGGACGAATGCGCATGTGGTGGTGGAGGAGGCGCCCGCTCCGGAGGTCGGGGAGGTCGGGGTTGGTGTGTCTCCGGCTGTGGTGCCGGTGGTGGTGTCGGGTCGTTCTGCGGGTGTGGTGCGTGAGTTGGCGTCCCGTATGGGGGAGATCGCTGGGTCTGGTCGGTTGGTGGATGTGGGGTTGTCGTCGGTGGTGTCGCGGTCGGTGTTCGAGCACCGGTCCGTGGTCCTGGCCGAGGACTCCGCGGAGCTGAACACCGGTCTGGACGCCCTGGCTGCTGGTGTGCCGTCGTCTGGTGTGGTGTCGGGTGTGGTGTCGGGGGAGGGTGGCCGGTCGGTGTTCGTGTTCCCGGGTCAGGGGACGCAGTGGGTGGGTATGGCGGTTCGGTTGTGGGCTGAGTCGGGTGTGTTCGCGGAGTCGATGGCGCGGTGTGAGGCGGC
>NZ_BMVE01000003.1 GCF_014650555.1 Streptomyces goshikiensis
ACTGGCGGCTGGCAGATGTGCTGGGTGATGAGGCTGCGTTGGAGCGGGTGGAGGTGCTGCAGCCGGCCTCGTTTGCGGTGATGGTGTCGCTGGCGGAGTTGTGGCGGTCGTTGGGTGTGGTGCCGGATGCGGTGGTCGGGCATTCGCAGGGGGAGATCGCTGCCGCGGTGGTGGCGGGTGGCCTGTCGTTGGAGGACGGGGCCCGTGTCGTTGTGCTGCGTGCACGGTTGATCGGGCGTGAGCTGGCGGGCCATGGCGGGATGGCGTCGGTGGCGTTGCCAGTGGCGGTGGTGGAGGAGCGCCTGGCGCGGTGGGCTGGGCGTTTGGGTGTGGCGGTGGTCAACGGGCCGTCGGCCACTGTGGTCGCCGGTGACACGGACGCGGTGGCGGAGTTCGTGACCACATGTGAGGCGGAGGGTGTGCGGGCGCGGCGTCTGCCGGTGGACTATGCCTCGCACTCGGCGCATGTGGAGACACTGGCAGCCGAGCTGGAGGAGATCCTGGCCGACGTCCGTCCGGTGAACGGCGAGATCCCGTTCTACTCGACGGTAGAGGCTGGCCTCGTGGACACGGCGTCGTTGGATGCGGGGTACTGGTTCGGGAATCTGCGTCGGCCAGTGCGGTTCCAGGAAACGGTCGAGCGTCTCCTCGCTGACGGTTTCCCGGTGTTCGTGGAGGCCAGCGCGCACCCGGTGCTGACAGCTGCGGTCCAGGAGACAGCGGAATCCATGGGCCGGAAGGTATGTGCGGTCGGTTCCCTGCGTCGCGAGGAGGGGGGTCTGCGTCGTTTCCTGACCTCGGTGGCGGAGGCGTTCGTCCAGGGCGTCGACGTCACCTGGCCCGCCCTCTTCGACGACAGCGGCGCGCGTCTCGTCGACCTGCCCACCTACCCCTTCCAGCACCAGCGTTACTGGCTCGAGTCAAGCCCCTCCACGACGGTGACCGAGTCCGCCGCAGCGTCAGGAATCGAGAGCTGGCGTTACCGCGTGGCGTGGAAGGGCCTGTCGTTGCCGGAGCCGGTGCGTCTTGACGGCCGGTGGCTGCTCGTCGTGCCCGAGGACCTGGACGCGGACGGCACACGTGTCGCCCACGACGTCGAGCACGCCCTCACCACCCACGGCGCCACGGTCTCCCGCCTCACGGTCGACGTGACGGCGACGGACCGCACCGACCTGGCGGCGCGGCTCACCACCACCGCGGCCGAAGAGCAGGAACCCCTCGTGGGAATCCTCTCCCTCCTGGGCACCGATGAGCGGCAGCACCCGGATCATCCGGGCGTCGACCGTGCCACGGCAGGCACGATGCTGCTCGCGCAGGCGTGCGCGGATCTGGACGCGGACGTGGCCCGGGGGGTGGAGCCGAAGCTGTGGGTCGTGACCCGTGGGGCGGTCGCGGTGTCCCCCGCCGAGCGCCCGTCGTCAGCGGGCGCCCAGGTCTGGGGCCTGGGCCGCTGTGCGGCGCTCGAACTCCCCACCCGGTGGGGCGGGATGGTGGACCTTCCCCGGGCGGCGCGGGATACCGGACGGCAAGGGCGGCAGCTCGTCCGTGTGCTGTCGGAGACCAGTGCCGAGGACCAGGTGGCGCTGCGCGCGTCGGGCGCGTACGGCCGCAGGCTGCTGCCCGCCTCCAGCCCTTCCGCATCCGCCCGCCGGGCCGCGATGGGCGGCTACCAGCCGCGCGGCACGGTTCTGGTGACCGGCGGAACCGGATCCCTCGGAGGCCATCTGGCACGGTGGCTGGCCCGCAACGGCGCCGAGCACATCATTCTGGCCGGGCGGCGGGGCGAGGGCGCGCCAGGAGCCGCGGAACTGTCAGCGGAGATCAAGGAGCTGGGCGCGGAGGTGACCGTCGCGGCCTGCGACGTGGCAGATCGGAACGCGTTGCGGGACTTGCTGGATGCCCTGCCGGCCGGGCAGCCGCTGTCGGCGGTGTTCCACGCTGCCGGTGTCCCGCACTCGGCGCCGCTCGCCGAGACGGATGTGGCAGGGCTCGCCGCCGTAGTCTCGGGCAAGGTCGTCGGGGCGCGGCATCTGCACGACCTCACCAGGGAGAAGGAGCTGGACGCGTTCGTGCTGTACGCGTCGGGAGCGGGCGTGTGGGGGAGTGGCGGGCAGAGCGCATACGGAGCCGCCAACGCCGCACTGGACGCGCTGGCCGAACAGCGCCGGGCGGAGGGACTGACCGCCACATCGGTCTCCTGGGGGCTGTGGGACGGCGGAGGCATGGCCGGCGAGCAGGGCGAGGAATTCCTCACCGCCCTCGGTCTGCGGGCGATGGAGCCCGAGTCGGCCGTCGCCGCCCTGGGCGAGGCACTGGACCGGGGAGACACCTGTGTGAGCGTGGTCGACGTCGACTGGTCCCGGTTCGCCCAGTCGTTCACCGCTTTCCGGCCCAGCCCGCTGATCGCGGACCTGCCCGGGGTGCGTACCGCGCCGGACGGACCGGCGGGCGGACCGTCGGAGGGCCTCTCGGGCGGCGCACGGCCCGGCGGCGCAGCCGACCATGGAGTGCTGGCACGGCTCGCCCGGGCCACGGGCGACGACCGGCGGGAGATCCTGCTCGATCTCGTACGCCGCCACGCCGCCGCCGTCCTCGGTCACCCGGGGCCGCAGCACATCGAGCCCGACGCCGGGTTCCGAACGCTGGGGTTCAGCTCGGTCACCGCCGTGGAACTGGCGAACAAGCTCGGTGCGACCGTGGGCACCAAGATCCCCGCCACCTTCGCGTTCGACCACCCCAACGCCCGTGCCGCGGCAGCCCGCCTCGACGTCCTGCTGGCGGTGCCGAGCGACGAGGCCACGCGGGAGGCGGAGATCCGGCAGGCACTGCAGAACGTGCCGCTGGCCCGGCTGCGGGCCGCGGGCCTCCTCGACGGTCTGCTCGAACTCGCCGGACTGGAAGCGGAGTCCGGCGGCCGGGCCGACCTGTCGGGCGGCGAGCCGCATCGCGGCGCGGCCACGCCGGACGAGGAGTCCGCCCTGGCGGAAGTCGACGGTCTGGACGCCGAAGCACTGGTCGACCTCGTCCTCAACCAGTCCGACTCCTGACCGCTGCGGGCGCCGCCGGGGCCCGCCGTTCCGTCGCCGCCTTCGGCCGCACGAACCACACAGACCTGACCGGGCCACGGCCCGGAGCTCAGCAAGGAGACCACTCATGGCTCTGTCCCAAGAGAAGGTGCTAGAGGCACTGCGCACCTCCGTCAAGGACGCCGAACGGCTGCGCAAGCGCAACCGCGAACTCCTCGCGGCCCGTCACGAGCCCATCGCGATCGTCGGCATGGCCTGCCGCTATCCCGGAGGGGTCCGTTCGCCCGAGGACCTCTGGGAACTCGTCGTGTCGGGGACCGACGCGGTGGGTCCCTTCCCCGAGGACCGGGGCTGGGACGTGGAGCGGATCTACGACCTGGACCCGTCAGTCCCGGGCACGACCTACTGCCGCGAGGGCGGATTCCTGTACGACGCGGGAGACTTCGACGCGGCGTTCTTCGGGATAGGACCGCGCGAGGCCACCGTGATGGACCCGCAGCAGCGCCAGCTCCTGGAGGCGTCCTGGGAAGCCCTGGAGCAGGCCCGGCTGGACCCGCGCGCGCTGCGCGGCAGCCAGGGCGGTGTGTTCGTCGGCGCGGCGAACCAGGGCTACGTGCCGGGCGACGCGGCCGCGTCGGGACGTCTGCCGGAGGGGGCCGACGGTTACCTGCTCACCGGCAATGCCGACGCGGTCCTGTCGGGCCGGATCAGCTACTTCCTGGGCCTGGAAGGCCCGTCCATGACCGTCGAGACGGCCTGCTCCTCCTCGCTGGTGGCACTGCACCTGGCGGTGCAGGCGCTGCGCCGCGAGGAGTGCGAGTTCGCCCTGGCGGGCGGAGTCGCCGTGCTCGCCAACCCGGCCGCCTACGTGGAGTTCGCCCGGCAGCGGGGGCTCGCCCCGGACGGGCGCTGCAAGGCGTTCGACGACGCGGCGGACGGTACGGGCTGGGCCGAGGGCGTGGGTGTCCTGGTGGTGGAGAGGCTGTCGGACGCGGTACGCAAGGGGCATCGGGTCCTCGCCGTCGTGCGGGGTACGGCGGTGAATCAGGACGGTGCCAGCAGCGGTCTGTCCGTGCCCAATGGGCCCTCCCAGCAGCGGGTCATCCGCCGCGCGCTGGCCGACGCCCGGCTGAAGGCCGGCCAGATCGATGCGGTGGAGGCGCACGGCACCGGTACCCGGCTGGGCGACCCCATCGAGGCACAGGCCCTGCTGCACGCGTACGGTGAGGAGAGGAGCCCCGAACGCCCCTTGTGGGTGGGGTCGTTGAAGTCGAATTTCGGTCACGCGCAGGCGGCAGCCGGAGTGGGCGGCGTCATCAAGACGGTGATGGCGCTGCGGCACGGTGTGCTTCCCCGCACGCTGCATGTGAAGAGCCCGACGCGGCACGTCGACTGGGGCGACGGGCAGGTGCGGCTGCTGACCGAGACGGTGCCGTGGCCGCGGACCGGCGCCCCCCGGCGGGCAGGAGTCTCGGCCTTCGGCGTGAGCGGCACCAACGGTCACGTCATCCTCGAAGAGGCGCCGCCCGCACAGCTCGAAGAGGAGCGGCCGGCCGTGGCGGGGCGGCCGGGCCTGGTCCCGTGGACGCTGTCCGGCCGTACGGGGCCAGCGCTGCGCGAGCAGGCCGCGCGCCTGGCAGCACACCTGGAACAGCACCCGGGCCTCGACCCGCTGGACGTCGGGTTCTCGCTCGCCATGACCCGTACCCACTTCGAGCACCGGACCGTGCTGCTCGCGAATGCCTCCGCCGAGGGCGGATCCCGTGCCGAAACGCTCGGGGCGCTGAAGGCGATGGCGGAAGACCGCGACCCGGGCGGGGCGGTGCGGGACACCGTGCAGGGCGAAGGGCGTACCGCCTTCCTGTTCAGCGGGCAGGGCAGTCAGCGACCCGGCATGGCGCAGCAGCTGTACGCGCAGTACCCGGCGTTCGCACGGGAGCTGGACACGATCGCGGAGCATCTGGACGCCCATCTGGACCGGCCGTTGTCGACGGTGATGTTCGCGGAGGCCGGTTCGCCGGAGGCCGCGCTGCTCGACGGCACGCACTACGCCCAGGCCGCCCTGTTCGCCGTAGAGGTCGCGTTGTTCCGGCTCCTCGAAGGCTGGGGGCTGCGCCCCGACGTGCTTCTGGGGCACTCCGTGGGCGAGCTGGCCGCGGCCCACGTGGCCGGGGTGTTCGGGCTGGCGGACGCCTGCGCACTGGTCGCCGCCCGCGGCCGGCTCATGCAGGAACTGCCGGCCGGCGGCGCGATGCTCTCGGTCCGTGCCGCCGAGCACGAGGTGCGGGACCTGATCGCCGGACAGGAGGACCGCATCGCGGTGGCGGCCGTCAACGGGCCCCGCTCCATCGTCGTCTCCGGGGACGAGGACGCCGTCTCGGCGCTTGCCGAGGAGCTGACCGAGTACGGCGTGCGGACCAAGCGCCTGAACGTGAGCCACGCCTTCCACTCCCCTCGGCTGGACTCCATGCTGGAACCGTTCCGCCGGGTCGCGGACGCCGTGGAGTACCACGAGCCGACGTTCGACGTGATCAGCGGCCTGACCGGCCGCGCGGCCGAGGCCGGGGAACTCACCGCCGCCGACTACTGGGTCCGGCAGGCGAGGGAGACCGTCCGGTTCCACGACGGGGTGCGCGCCGCTCGCGCGCGCGGCGTCAGCACCTTCGTGGAGCTGGGGCCGGACGCCGTGCTCTGCGGCCTGGCCCTGGAGACCCTGGAGGAGGAGCCGGCCGGGGACACGTCCGCCGAGGTGCCCGGCCGGGCGCGGGCCGCGTTGGTGCCCGTGATGCGTCGGGAGCGGCCGGAGGGCAGTACCCTCCTGATGGCGCTCGCCACGGCCCACGCGCGCGGCGTGCAGGTGGACTGGTCCCGGTTCTACGCCGGCACCGGTGCCCGCCACACCACACTGCCCACCTATGCCTTCCAGCGCCAGCGGTTCTGGCTGGAGGCGGCGGCCCCCGTGCCCGCGAGGGACGCCGGGCCCGGCGCGCCCGCGGTGGGCGGGACGGCCGGACCGGCCGACGCGGAGGAGACCACCGGTTCGGCGGCCCGGCCCGCGCTGAGTGCGCAGGACCTGCTCATGCTGGTGCGGACACAAGCGGCGGCCGCACTCGGTCACGCCGAACTGGAAGACGTACCGGCCGACACCCCCTTCGGCGACATCGGTTTCGACTCGCTCGCCGCCATCGAACTGAGCGTCGCCCTGACCGGTGCCACCGGGCTGGAGGTGCCCTCCTCCCTCGTCTTCGAACACCCCACCCCCAGGGAACTGGCCGGGCACCTGGCAGCCGCCCTGACGGCCGCCGACAGCGACGGCACACCTGCCAAAGGCTCGGACACGGCCGGTGAGAGCAGCCTGGTGGCGATGTACCGGCGGGCCGTGCGGCTCGGCCGGGCCGAGCCGTTCATCGGCACACTCGCCGAACTCGCCGCCTTCCGGCCCGCCTTCGCCGCCGATCAGGTCCTCGCGGAAGGAGAAACCCTCGGGCAGGCGGCCGCCGCATGGCAGCCGGCTCCGGTACCCCTGGCCACCGCGGACGGTGCGGGACCGGAGCTGATCTGCTGCGCGGGCACGGCGGTGGCGTCGGGTCCGGAGGAGTTCACCGCACTGGCCGCGGCCCTGGACAACCGGCTGACCGTGTCGGCGCTGCGCCAGCCCGGCTTCCGCGCGGACGAGTTGCTGCCCGGCTCCTTGGACGGGCTGCTCGACGCCCAGGCGGACGCGGTGCTGCGGCACACCGGTGACAGGCCGTACGCCCTCCTCGGCCACTCGGCGGGCGGGGCGCTGGCACACGCGCTGACCTGCCGACTGGAGGAGCGCGGCGCGGGTCCCACGGCGCTGATCCTGGCGGACGTCTATCTCCCCAGCTCGCCGGGGGCGATGGGGGTGTGGCGCAACGAGATGCTCGACTGGGTCATGCAGCGTTCCGTGGTGTCGATCGACGACTCCCGGCTGACGGCGATGGGCGCCTACAACCGGATGCTCCTGGAGTGGGTGCCGAGGCCCACGAAGGCGCCGGTCCTGTTCCTGCGCGCGACGGAGCCGGTAGGGCAGTGGTCCGGGGAACCGGAGAGCTGGCGGGCACGCTGGGACGGCGGCGACCACACCGCCGTCGACGTGCCGGGCACCCACCTGACGCTGATGACCGAGCACGCCCGCCACCTCGCGGCGACCGTCCGCAGCTGGCTCGACACCCTGTGAACCGCCCCGGGGAGGGCTGCGCCGGGCGCCGGACGGCTGCTTCCCCCGTTTCCGTACACCGCGACACCTTGGAGGACTCCCGTGACAGCGCAGTGGACCATCCCGTCCGCACTCGGCCGCAGGCTTCAACGCACCTACGTGGGCTACTGGTTCGCAGGAACGCATGGAGACCCGTACGCGCTGATCCTGCGCGCCCAGCGGGACGACACCACCCCCTACGAGGAGGAGGTCCGCGCACGCGGACCGGTGTTCCGCAGCGAGGTGCTGGACACCTGGGTGATCGCGGACGGCGCCCTCGCCCGGTCCGTCCTGACCGACGCCCGCTTCGGAGCGCTGACCCGCGCGGGAGGACGGCACCGCGCGGAACTTCTCCCGCCGGCAGGCCCCGAGACCGGTCCGGCCCGGGCACGGGAGCACGGCGGCGTGTCGGCCGGCGCCGATCCGGCGGTGTCGGCTGTGTCGGCGCAGGACGAGGTGGCCGTTGAGGCCATCGCCGAGCAGGTGTCACGCACCCTCCTGGGCGGGCTCGGCGCCGGCTTCGATCTCGTCGCCGATTTCACGCGACGCCTGCCGGCGCAGGTCCTGGCGGAATTCCTGGGGCTGCCCGCGGCCCGGCGCGGCCGGTTCGAGGAACTGCTGGCCGGCTGTGCCCGCAGCCTCGACAGCCGGCTGTGCCCGCAGACTCTCGACATCACACGGACCGGCCTGGGGGCAGCGGCCGAGCTTCGGGACCTGCTCGCGCGCCACCTCGGCGACGGCGGACCACGGTCCGCTCAGGCGGCTCTCGCTCTGGCAGTCGAGGTGGCCGCACCCGCCGGTGCGCTCATCTGCAACACGTTCGAGGTGCTGGGCAGCTCTCCCGGGCAATGGGACGCCCTCTGCCGGAACCCGGACGAGGCCGACGCCGTCATCTCCGAGACCTGGTGGCGGCGGCCGCCGGTGCGGGTGGAAAGCAGGATCGCGCAGCAGGACGTCGAACTGGCCGGAGTACCGATCCCCGCAGACGGGCATGTGGCGATCCTCGTCGCCGCCGCCCAGCGCGACCCGGCGGTCACCCCAGGGCCGACGGAGAACGGCACCAGCGTCGCTCTGGGGCTCCTCGGCGAGGCGCACTCCACCTCTGCCGCCCGGACGGTCCGCGCCCTCTCCCGCGGTGCGCTGCGGGTGCTCGCGCAGGAGGCGCCGGACCTGCGGCCGAGCGGGACAGCGGTGCGTCTCAGGCGGGCGCCCGTCACGCTCGGCCACGCCCGCCTCCCCGTCGCCCGGACGGGATCCGGGGCACTGACCCACCCGGGTGCGGCATGAGCACCCGCGACGAACACCGACTGCCGAACGGGGAGACGAGCCGATGCGCGTCCTGATGACGTCGATCGCCCACAACACGCACTACTACCACCTGGTGCCGCTGGCCTGGGCCCTGAAAGCCGCGGGCCACGAGGTGCGAGTGGCCAGCCAGCCCCGCATCACCGACATCATCACCGGGTCCGGCCTCACCGCCGCACCGGTCGGTGACGACAAGGACATGATGGAGCTGTTCGCCGAGATCGGCGGAGACATCACTCCGTACCAGGAGGGACTGGACTTCGCCGAGGAGCGGCCCGAGGCACGGTCCTGGGAGCATCTGCTCGGCCAGCAGACCGTTCTGACCTCAATGTGCTTCGCGCCGCTCAACGGCGAGTCCACGATGGACGACATCGTCGCGCTGGCCCGCTCCTGGCAGCCGGACCTGGTGATCTGGGAAACCTTCACCTACGCGGGAGCGGTCGCCGCCCATGCCGTGGGCGCGGCGCACGCCCGCATCCTGTGGGGCCCCGATGTCATCGGTCAGGCCCGGGAACGGTTCCTGGAGGCCAAGGCAGAGCAGGCTCCCGAGCACCGGGAGGACCCGATGGCCGAGTGGCTCGGCTGGACCCTGGAGAGGCTGGGCCTCCCGGCGGCCGGAGACGGGCTGGAGGAGCTGCTGAACGGCCAGTGGGTCATCGACCCAGGCCCCAAGAGTGTGCGGCTCGACCTTCGCGAGCCGATCCTGCCCATGCGCTTCGTTCCCTACAACGGCCCTGCCGTCGTACCCGACTGGCTGTCCGAGCAGCCGAAGCGACCGCGCGTCTGCCTCACCCAGGGAGTGTCGGGGCGCGAGACCCACGGCAAGGACATCGTCCGCTTCCAGGACCTGCTCACGGCGCTGGGCGACCTCGACATCGAGATCGTCGCCACGCTGGACAGCACCCAGCGGGAGAACCTGACGGAAGTCCCCGACAACGTCCGGATCGTCGACTTCATCTCGATGGACGTGCTGCTGCCGAGTTGCGCCGCGATCATCTACCACGGTGGCGCCGGCACCTCGGCGACAGCCCTCCTGCACGGCGTTCCACAGATCGTCATCGGCGCGCACTGGGACGTGCCGGTCAGGGCCCGGCAACTCGACGAGCTGGGCGCCGGCATCTTCATCCGGCCCGAGGACCTGGACGCGGCCACACTGCGCGCGGCGGTTCGGCGAGTGCTCACCGAGCCTTCCCTCCAGCAGACCGCGGACCGGCTGCGGGCCGAGATGCGGTCCAACCCCACCCCCGCGGAGACCGTACCGGTGTTGGAGCGGCTCACCCGGAGCCACCGGCAGTCCCGCTGACCACCCGGCCGGTGCACGGTGCGGGACCGTGTGCCGGGGCACCACCGTCGCCGGCGGTCGTCGGACCGCCGTCCGGTCGTCTCCCGTAACCAACGGATGGAGCAGAGCAGCACATGGAATTCGAAGGTCAGGTCGCGCTCGTGACGGGGGCCGCCAAGGGCATCGGCCGTGCGACGGTCGTCCGGCTGGCGGAAGCCGGATGCGACATCGCGCTCAACTACCACAGCTCGAAGTCACAGGCTGAGGAAGCCGCCGAGCGCATCGCCGCACTGGGCCGCAAGGTCGAACTGTTCCCGGGTGACATCTCCCGCCCCGAGACCGCACGGCAGCTGGTGGCCGCGGTGCACCAGAAGTTCGACCGGATCGACATTCTGGTGAACAACGCGGGCATGGCGCGGGACAAGCTCCTGTTGACCATGGAGGCGGACGACATCCACCAGGTCATCGCCACCAACCTCGTCGGCCCGATGTTCCTCACCCAGGCCGTCGCACTCACCATGCTGCGTCAGCGTTCCGGACGCATCGTCAACATCACCTCCGCGGCCGCGAGCAAGCCCGGAAAAGGCCAGTCCAACTACGTCGCGTCCAAGGGCGGCCTGGAGGCGTTCACCAAGGCGATGGCGGTGGAACTCGGATCCCGTGGAATCCTCGTCAACGCGGTCGCTCCCGGCATCGTCAAGACCGATCTGACCGAGGCTCTCCGCGACGGGGCGCAGCCGGAACTCCTGGCCCGGCAGGTGATCGGGTCCTTCGCCGAGCCTGAGGCGGTGGCGGAGGCAGTGGCCTACCTGGCGAGCCCTCGCAACACGCACACGACGGGCACGGTCCTCACCGTCGACGGCGGCCTCAAGATGGTGTGAGCGCCACCGGACACAGGACCGCCGCCCTGGCGACGGCCAGGGCGGCAGAGGCGGGAGGAAGCGGGTGGCATGAGGAAGAAGATCGACCCGTGGACGGGGCTGATGGGCGACGACGCCTGGGGCCGCCAGAGCGGGACCGGTTGGGACTGGCTCGACCAGCACGCGTACCACTCCGAGTCATGGGCACGGGCCGAGGGACTGCAGAACTTCCTGCTGCGCCGCGGCAGCAAGGAGGTGCCGAGGACCGAGGCACAGCCCGGTGACATCGTCTTCTACGAGCAGGTGGCTCCCGGCACGGAAACCGCCCCCGGCGAGACCCACCACGCCGCCGTCGTAACCACGGTCACCCCGGACGGAGACATCAAGCTGACCCAGCACACGAGCTCGTTCCAGAACGTAAGTCTGGACAGCCGGGAACACATCGCGAACAGGAACGGGGGCGAGCAGCGCATCCGCATCGTCCGCCCGGAACCGGATTGGTACTGATGGCCACCACCTCGCCCTCACCCGCCGCGAGCGACGGCACGGTGCGCCCGCGTGCCGTCACGCCGGGCACCGTGACGGCGGCGCTGCTGGTGCCGCTGCTGACCGTGGCCGGTGTGGCCACCTCCCTGCACACGCAGGAGATCGAGCACGGGTGGGCCGACCGGCAGCGCGAAGCCTGCCGGCGCCTGCCCTTCCCGATGGCGGAGTACGTCGCGGGGTGGGCCGGTGTGGGCCTCGGCCTGGCGGCGGTGGCCGTGTGCGTGCTGCTCGCACGGCGGCTGCGCGGACGGTACGGCCGGCGGCTCGGGGAGAACTGGCCGGGTCTCGTCGCCGGTACCACTGTCTGGTTCAACGTTCTGGCGATCCCGATGGAACTGATCCAGCTGTACGTCGTCTACTCGGCCGCCGCGGCGGGGATCAACCTTGGCGACGGGTGCTGACGAGCTCGTGCACGGTGGGCGGGTGAGACGTCGGGGCCAGTGGCCTGTTGCCCGGCGTCAAGCTGAGGGCACGGGGAACGGCGGGGTGGTGCCTCATCGGACGCTGCCCGAGGGGATGGCAGCGGCCGGGAGCCGTGATTCTCAAGCTGCAACCGAGCCGGCCCGATCGAGGGGAAGATCTTCGAATCCCCATCCCGGCCATCACTCCGTTTCCTAGCCTGGTCTGGGGCGGTCACGGGCGAGGCAGCAAAGGTGTGAAGCGTGGCTGGGGGCGACTTGTCGGAGAGGGCCGACGGCCTTGCCGTGGTCCTTTCGATGTGCAGGTGCTCGCAGTCCTGAAGAAGGTGCCCATGCCATGGGCGAGTGACTTCGTCGCCATTCGGTGCGGGGCTCCTCGGGCGCCAACCTTTTGTTGACGCCGGAGGGTCCAATACGTTCCTGACCTGCACGAAAACGGATTTCTCGTGTTACGTTCTGCAACCGGATCGGGCGCAGCAATGAAGAGATCGTCCAAGCCCGCCAGGACTGGATGCAGGGCACCCGCTTCGGCTAGGCAAAGGGCTACGACGGCCCCCGATCCCCGTCCCCAACTCCCGCCGGCCCCCCTGAAGCCCCGCGGCCGGGTGCGCTGAACTGCTGGTTTGTTCAGAAGCCCGCTGGGTGCGGTGCTCGCACCCAGTCTTCCGGTTTTGGTCTGGCGATTGGCTGAAAGTCACCCACACCCGGGTGGGGTCGCGAGTCGCCCCCGCGTGGCGGCGACCATGCTGCGCTGCCCCGCCGCAGCGATCTCGGTCTGCGGCCGCCTCCTCAGGGAGCGCAACGGCCGCAGCCAGCGTTGACGGGCCCATCCCGGTCCGTTGCGCAGCTCGGCGTAGCGGACGACTGCGTTGGGGGTCATCGTTCGGATCCACATCGGTCTTCCGACCATGATGCGTTCGGCGCCGGCCGAATCGCCTTCGAGGTTCCACCGCGTGGGATCGAGTACGACGTCGGTGTAGATCTCGGCGACGAACTCACAGTGTCCCGCGTGGCCGATGGTGAAGCCGCGGGTCTCAGGGTGGTCCGTGTGGCCGGTGGTGCCAGAGAATCCCTGGTCCAAAGCGATCTTCAATGCCTCTACGGATCGGGACTGCGGGTCGTCCCATTGGGAGGTGTTCTGCCTTCCCCTGGTGCGCAGCAGCTCTTCGACCGCCGGCGCCGCTGAGGAGGTCCAGCCGTCGGCGAAGCCGTCGCTCGGCCCGAAGCCGCGTAGGTTGTCCTTGCTTCCGAAGAGGCAGATGTCGACGCGCTGGCCGTGCACATTTCGCAGCCGAGTGTGCATGACTACGGCTTCCCGGGTGTGCCATGCGGCGAACTCGGCGAACTCGACTTTGCCGACACCCTTGACGTAGGAGGCCGCGGGTTCCTGGTCCAGGCTTTCCGTCGCCGCGGTACCGAGGTGACTCTCAATCCGGCGCGCCTCTTCCAGGCGGTTCCGCGTCACACGCTGTCGGGGCCCGATGCCTCCTTGGAGGCCGATGAACGAGAGGCCGAGGGTCCAGGTTTGCCGTCCGGTGAGCTCGATGCCGTTCTCTTCGGCAACTTGTCGGACTGCTCGATCCGACCAGTAGACGTATCGGCCGACCTCGTTGCTGGCTGCCATCCGACCTCGAATTCGTTGGTGCCCCCGTATGCCGGAGTGGGGTCATGCTGGCACGGCAGCACCGGTGCCTGGCGTGGTCGGCGGGTTCCCGCACGGGACAGCCTCCGACCTGCTAGGGAGTCAGGGTTGGCAGTGCCGTGATACCGGTGCATGCGCCGAATCCTGCCTGGAGGGCGGTGTTGGGGCTTAGGGTCGTGGTGACCGGGTGCTTGGTCCGGCGCTTTGGAAGGGCTGTCAGGATCCGTGACGTCGTCAACCGCCGCTGACCATGGGATCGCGCTTACCGAGCGCGTCATCTCCGCTGTGGAGGCTGACCCGCAGCGGCTCGTCCTCGACTACGACCGGTTCGTGGGGCCGTGGGTCGAGGGGGAGGCGGAGCCGGTGCCCGGCGAGGTGCTTGACGGGGCGGTCTTCCCCAGCGGGCGGCCGCTGCCGCCCAGCCTGCGGCGTTGGCTGGCGTACGACAGCAGCCTGCTGCGCCGCTCCGGCTGGTTCCGGCCGGCCGAGGAGTCGGTTCGGTCCTGGGAGTTCGCGCCCCTGCCGCTCGGCGAGCTGGCCGTGGTGGCGCTCGGCGAGGGCTGGGGCGCGCCGTTCGGGGCGCTGTCGGAGCGCTTCGACGAGTGCTCCCTGCTGCCCGGCGGATCGGACTCCCGGCGCGTGCTGGCCACGGGCGAACCCGACGCGTACGGCGAGTACCCGGTGTTCGCGCTCGACGTGGACGACCTGCCGTGCATCGAGTTGATGTACCCGGGGCTGGACGTCTACCTGGCGGACACCGCCGGGGTGATCGGCCGTTCGGGGAACGGCTATTCCGCGCTGGCCGGGGATCCGCGCTACAGCCGGCGGATGCTCACCCAAGCGCGGCGCTACCTGGCGGGTGAGCTGCACGAACTCTGCCTGGACTGGCCGGAGTAGGGCGGTAGAGCGGTCCGATGTTGTTGTGTGCCGGGGGCCCGGCCCGGCCCATGGCGGCAGGTGGGCCACGGGCGCCTTCGGGACCCGGCCACGAGTAGAACTAGCCGGGGACGGCCGGGCCTAGGACGCGGGCCAGGGCGGTGCGGGAGGAGACGCCCAACTTGCGGTAGGCGCTGCCCAGATGGGAGTCGACCGTGCGGTGGCTGAGGAAGAGGCGCTCGGCGATCTGCCGGGAGCGCAGTCCCGCGGCGGCCAGATCGGCGACCTCCCGCTCGCGCTCGCTCAGCGCGGACCAGAGGTCCGCGACCCGGGAGCCCGCGCTCGGATGGGGGCTCAGGGCCGGCCGAGTGTCGGCGGAGAGGCGGGCTCGGACGCGTTCGGCTTCCTCCACGGCCAGGGCCGCCCCGCAGGCCCGGGCCATGGACTCGGCCCGGGCCAGAACGTCCAGTGCGGCGCCCGGACCGCGTACCAGCGCGGTCGCCGGTGCCGAGGCGATGAGCGTCCACGCGTGCTGCACGGGCAGGCCTCCACCACGGAAGGCCTCCGCCGCCCGCTCGAACAGCTCCAGCGCCCCGGCGTGCTCCCCGCGCGCCGACCGCAGCTGGGCGCCGGCCCGGTGGACGCACGCCCACTGCAACGGCAGACCGAGCCGGCCGGCGTCCGCCTCCGCGTCGGCGAGCAACCGCTCGGCGCCCACGGCGTCACCGCCGGCCAGCGCGGCGGTCGCCATCAGGGCGAGGAGCGAGGGCCGGAAGGCGGGCTGCACCTGCGGCAGGCCATCACCGCCGCCGCCGTCCCGCAGCGTCCGCAGGCAGCCGGTGGCGTCCCCGCCGAGCAGCTGTGCGTGCGCCAGCAGGCTGATCGCGGAAGTGGCCCACCAGCCCCGGCCGAGAGCTACGACGTCCACCGCCCGCGCCGCGAGCGCGACCGCCTCGCCCGCGTACCGCCGCCCCCGGGCCCAGACCAGCGTCATGGCGCGCATCGCCGTCGCCAGCGTCACCACGTCGGGCGCGCCGACCGCGCGGGCCAGCTCTCCCGCCTCGACGGCCCGGCGCTCCGCCCCGTCGAGCCGGCCGGCCCACTGGTCGATCATGGTCAGGCCCAGCAGCTGGTGGGCGCGGATGTGCTTCTGCGCCCCGCCGGTCGCGGCATCCAGACCCCGCTGGAGGTGGCGGCGGGCGTCCGGGAACCGCTCCAGGTACAGCTCCGCGCAGCCGAGGAGGGCGAGGACGTCCGGGGTGTGGCCGGCCACCCCGTCCGGCAACGCGTCCACCAGAGCGGCGCAGCGGGTCACTTCGGGCGCTCCCCGCGCGATGTCGCCGGAGAACACGTCGCAGAAGGCGATGAGGACGCCCAGGGCCGCCGAGGCGGAGGGCCCGGCCTCGGTCCGCGCCCGGGCGGCCTCCCGCAGCAGCGGCCGGATCCGGTCGTGGGTGCCGCGCAGGACGTGCACCAGCCCGTACTCGTAGATCAGCTCGGTGGCCTCGGGGGACAGTACGGCGGGCAGCGGCCGGGGCAGCAGCGCCATCCCGGTGCGGGCGATGGCCTCCGCCTCCTCGTAGCGGCACAGCAGCCGCTCCGCGTCGGCGCAGACCGCGTACGCCCGCAGCAGCAGCCGCGGGGTCAGCCGAGCGCCCCCGTCGTCGGCCCGCCCGGCGGGCCGGGGGTCAGCAGGCCGGGAACCGCCCTCGGCGAGCAGGTCATGGGCGAGGGCGCGGGCCTCCCGGATGTGTCCGGAGGCGATGAGCGCCCGGCAGTGCGCGAGCTCCCAGGCCGCCCGCTCCTCGACCTCCCGGCCACGGGCGGGCAGCGCGTCCAGGGCGAGCCGCAGCCAGCGGGCCGCGATCGCGGGTGCCCGGGTGACCGTCTCCGCGGCCCCTTCGGCGAGGACGCGAGCCGCGGCGGCCCCATCGGTGTGCACTAAGTGCTCCGCGTGCCGGGCCCGCTCCACGGCCGGGGCGCCCCGCTCGGCGGCCATCCGCAAGGCCCGCCGGTGGGCGTCCAGCAGGAAGGGAAGCTCGCAGTCGGCGTGGGCGACCTGCCCGACGACCGGATGACGGAACGCCAGCCGCTGGCCGTGGCCCGCCGGACGCACCAGATCCGCGCGGACCAGCTCCGCGCACGCCGCCAGGCCGTCCCGCGCGCCGAGCCCGGCGATCCGGGCGGCGTCCGCGGGCCGGAACGTCCCGCCCAGCACGGCCGCCGCCCGCGCGGCGGCCCGCGCCGGTCCGCTCAGCGCGCCGAGCTCGGCGAGCAGCGGCGCCGCCTCCCGCAGCAGACGGTCCTCGTCCCCGCCCGCCCGGTCCGGCCACAGCCCGGCATCGAAGCCGGCCGCGACCAGCAGCCGCAGGTACCCCGGAAGTCCCTTCGACGCGGTGTGCAGGACCGCCGCGGAGGCCCCCGTCCTGCTCGGGAGTGCATACGCGGGGGCCGTGGCCGCATCCGGCGCTCCGGCCCCGTACGCCCCCACCGCGAGCGGTCGGCGCCAGCGGTCGAGCAGGGCCGCCACCGCCGCCACGTCCAGCGGGCCGGCCTCCACCCGGACGATCCCAGCCGTCCGTACGCCCAGGTCAAGCGCCTCCAACAGGGCCGGCGGACTTTGCCGGGGCCGGTGCGCCAGAACCAGCACGAAGGGGGAGGGGGAAGGAGCGGAGGACGAGAGGGAGCGGATCAGCCGGAGCGCCAGCTCCAGCGAGGACGGATCGGCCCGGTGCATCTCGTCGACCAACAGCACGCCACCGGCGGCCCGCTGCCGGATCAGCTCGTACCAGGCGGCCGGGTCGGCCGGGTCGGACCCCTCGGCCAGCCCGGTCCGCCCCGCGGCGTCGCGGAAGACCCGGAACGGGCCCTCGCCCGCGCGGGGCGCGCGGGCCCAGATCACCGGAAGCCCGCGCCGCCCGGCCTGCTCCGCCAGCCAGCAGGCCAACTGCGTTTTGCCGGAACCCGGTTCACCGGCGATCTCGACCACGGCCCCCCGGCCGCGCTCCAATCCGTCCAGGACCTGCGAGAGCCGCGCGCTCTGCGCCTCACGTCCCACCGGCGGACCGTCCGCCATCGGTGACGGCACAACGAACATCACCCCTCCCCCCTGCGGCCGCTGCTCGATCCAGGCATTGCCAAGGCAATGCCAAGGCAATGCCAAGGCAATGCAAGGCGAGGCCGCACGTCAGTCTCGGAAACCTCTCCCCCCGCTCCTCACTTTGTAGCGCGCCGCACTGACAACGACCCGGCGCCGCCGACGGCTCACTTCACCGACGGCGTCCTGCGCTACGTATCCGGTTGCGTAGTTCTACGGCTGTGCGGGGCCGGGCCACCGGGAAGACTGCCGTCCCGTCAGCTCATCACCCCGACCTGGGAGAACCCGTGAAGTTGAGATCCATTGCGGCGACGGCCGTACTCGGCGCCGTCGTCTTCACCGCCGTTCCGGCCGCTGCCGTCCCCTTCAGCGCCTACGCCTGCGGTGGCTCCACCCTCTGCCAGGACGAGGACCCGGGCGACGAGGGCGGCGGCGATGAAGGCGGCGGCGGTGGCAACTGGGGCGGCGGCGACTGGGGCGGCGAAGGAGGCAGTGGCGAGGGAGGCGACGGCGGCGGCGACTGGAGCAACGACCCGGGCGACCCCGGGAACGTCCCCTCCGATCCGGGGGGCTCGGGGGTGGAGATCGTGGACGGGCCGATCGGCCAGCCCATCGACGCGACCCTGCCCGAGGTCGTGGTCACCGGGCACGCCACCCGTCCCTCCGCCCCGGCCAGCCCCGGCATCCCGACGACCCACGGGGGCGGCGTCAGCGGCCCCGGCCCCCTGGTCACCGTGCACAGCCGGGGCAGGGTGTGGGAGGAGCGCGGGAAGTGCTACCGCAACCAGTCCGGCTCCGTCGAGGCCAAGTACAGCCAGGGAGTGACCTACACGGTCGCCACCCAGACCAGCACCAACATCTCGGCGACGGCGCTCCAGATGCTCACCGCCCAGATAGGTACGCAGCTCAACACCACCGTGACCGAGACCTACAACACCGAGCTCACGCTCAAGCCGGGTGAGTCCTGGGCCGTTTACGTCGAGTACCAGACCAATGTCTACGCGATCACCACGTCCGACTTCTGGGGCAACTACTCGACCGAGTTCGTCAACGTCACACAGCCCACCGGCGTCGTGGCGGGTCGCGCCTGCTAGGTCCTGATGTCACATGTCCCGCCCACCTCAGCAGTGACGCGAGGGAGACGGCTGCTGGGTGGAGCGGGGGCGGTGGAAGGGCCTGTCGTGGGGGCCGTCGGGCGGTCACGCGCCGTCCGGCGGCCAGGTGTCGCGGTCGCGGCGGTGGTGGAACTCCGTCAGTTCCGAGGCGAGGACGTCGAAGTGCGGGAGCGGGGCCCACAGGCCGCGCTCGCCGATGACGTAGAGGCGGCGTTTGGCCCGGCTCGCGGCGACGTTGAGCAGGTGCGGGGTGCGGGCCGCCCAGTCGCGGGCGCCGGGCCGACCGCCGCCGAGCACGAGGACGACGACGTCGGCTTCCTTGCCCTGGGCCCGGTGGACGGTGGCGCAGCGCTCCTCGATCAGTTCGGACGTCCAGCCGTCACGGCCGCGGCAGATCTTCTGGCATTCGGCGACGAGGGCCCGGAAGGGGGCGATGACGCGCACGCGCTCGACGCCGACGCCCTGCCGGCGCAGGTGGTCGAGGACGAACTCGAAGGCCCGGCGGTCGCGTTCGCCCCACGGCGCGTCGGACGGGCGGGACGGGTCGTCGGTGGCCAGCCAGCGGCTGGGCAGCAGGCCGTCCCGTTCCGCATCGGGGAACGCCTTGTGTGCGGTGCCGTGGACCATGAGGCCGCCGTACGCGACCTCGTTGCTGACCGTGAACATCGGCTCCTCGCAACGGCGGTGCACGCGCAGCGGCGAGCCCACCCAAACGTGCTCGTCGCCGGTGTCCGGGGCCGGCAGGTAGGTGCCGTAGCGGTTGGTCCGGTCGGCGACGGCCTGGGCCGAGGTGGCCGACGGCAGCCAGTGCTCGTCGACGCCGTAGGCGCGCAGCAGTCGGCGCTGGAGGGCCCCGGGCATGGTGACGACGGGTTCGAGCTGGAGCGGATCGCCGACCAGAACGGCCCTGCGGGCCCGCCACAGCGCGCCGGCGGCGGCCTGCGGGGTGGCCTGCCCGGCCTCGTCGACGAGGACCCAGCCGATGGACTCCCGGCCGAGGCGGGCGAACATGCTCCCCACGGAGGAGAAGGTGGTCGAGACGACGGGCACCAGGAGGAACAGGGTCTGCCAGGCGTGCGCGACCTCCTCGTCGGGGACGGCCCCGTTGGTCCCGGCCATCAGCTCCATGAGGACCTGGAGGTTGCCGCGGACCTTCTTCGCGGCCCCGGCGACGAAGGCCCGGTGCAGGTCGAGGGCGCGCAGGAACAGGTCGCTGCGCGCGGTGGACCACGCCTCGTCGGACCAGGGCGAGCCGAGTTCCTGGTCGGCTTCGCCGAGGTGGGCCCAGCCGAGCGGCAGGGACGGCAGCGTCCGGGCCGCCTCCCGCAGTTCGCGGTGGTGGCCGTCGAGTTCGGCGACGGCGCCCCGCAGGTCGCGGCGGGACGAGTCGGCGCTCTGCCGGGCCTGCCGCAGGGAGGCGGCTGCCGAGGACTCCCGCGCGCTCGCGGCCCGTTCGCCGGCGCGGGCGGCGGTGAGGCCGTCGGCCGCCTCGTCGACCGCGCCGCCGGACCGGGCGTGCCGGCCGGCGGCCAGGGATTCGGCGCGCACGGCTGAGGCGACCTGCTCCAGGGACTCTTCGAGCGCGGCGCGCTGCTGGACGAGCAGGTGCGCGAGCTCGGCCTGGGTGTGCTCCTGCTGCCGTTCGGCGGCCTGCCGGTCGGCCGCGCTCTGCAGCAGCCGGCGCAGCCCGCCGCGCAGGCCCCGCTCGACGGCCGGGGGCGTGTCGTGGCGGGCGGTGAGCGCGGTGACGTACTCGCGGTGGTGCGCGGCCAGTTCACGCGCGGCCGAGAGGTCCGCGCGGGCGGTGGCCAGCTCCTGGCGGGCCCGCGGTACGTATGCGGAGGCCGCCCGGTGTCCGGCCTCGGCCGCCGCGGTGGCCGTCCGGGCGGCGGCGGTGGCGGCCGCGGCCCGGTCCAGGACCGCGGCGGCGGCGGTGACCTGCCGGTCGGCCCGGGACACGGCGGCCTCCAGGTCCGCGATCCGCTGCCCGGCCGACGGGGACTCGACGGCCGCCAGGGCCCCGGCCAGCCGGGTGCGCCCGGCGCGCAGCCGCTCGACCTCGTCCCGGGCGGTACGGAACGCGGCGACGGCTTCGGTCCACGACGGCACGGGCCGGGCGGGCCCGGCCGCCGCGGTCGCGCCCCGGTCCGCCGGGGCGGCGGGACCACGGCCACCGGTCTGAGGCTTGGGCGGGATCCAGTCGCTCAGGACCTCCCGCATGCCGCGCAGCGGCGGCAGCTCCGCGGCCTTGCGGGCGTCGCTCTCCTTCTGCGGCAGCCGGCCCCACCAGAACCGGTCCCCGAACTCCTTGCGGTTGGCCTTGTTGCCGAGCACCGCCGCGACCAGACCCCAGGCCGGCCCGCCGAGGAGCGCGGAGGCGAGGTCGGAGAAGTGGTCGGGGCCGTTGTGCCAGTGCTCGCCGAGCGCACCGATGCCGGGCAGCTCGGCGGTGATGTTCTCCACGGCGCCGTTGTTGGAGGAGGTGACCACGATCTCGAACCCGGTCAGCCGGGGGTCGAGCCGCGACACGAACCGGGGGTGCCCGCCCTGGCGGTCCCTGCCCCGCCACACCGGGCCGGTGAACGCCTGCGCGGGCCGGTCGAGCGTGGCCAGCACCGCCGCCCGCTCGACGACCAGGGCGGCGACCAGGTCGCGCAGCATCGTGGTCTTGCCCGTGCCCGGCGGGCCGTTCACGGAGAACATCCCGCCCTCGGTTCCCGCCCGTCCGGCGAGCATGCGGTCGACCGCGAACTGCTGGCTCAGCGCGAGCGGGAACCGCGCCGGTGCGGGCCAGCGGCCGGCCGGAACCAGGTCCGGGGCCACCCCTTCCAGGACGACCCCGCGCTCCCGGCGCACATCCGTCCGCGCCCCCACGTCGACGGCGTCGAGCTCGGTCAGGTACGCCTCCAGCGCCGGGCCGATCCCCTTCCCGACGGCCGCGGACACCCGGGCCAGATCAGGGGGGAGCAGGCTGTTCAGGAACGGCGCGGCGGCGGCGACCTTCGTCTGCGGGTCCCGCGGCCGGTGGACCAGCCTGCTCCGCACCCGGACCACCCGCGGCCGCAGGTGCTCCTGAACCCCGCACAGGTCGGCGATCTGCGCGGTCAGAGCCACCAGATCGGCGAACCCCAGCGCACGGGGACCGGCCCCGGCCCCGGCCCCGGCCCCGGACTGTGCCGACGTGTCAGGACCGACGGCCGCCGCCTCGGGAACGCTCCCGGCGCGGACCGGCCGCCCGGCCTCCACCTGCTCCTCGGCGTGGCGCCGCGCCGCGACCCAGTCCGCGGCGCGGCGCACCAGGGGTTCCGCCGCGCCCTGCAACGCGGCGCCGGCGACCTCGCCGAACAGGGCCCCGACCGCGCCGACGGCGGCGCCGCCCAGGATCTCGGCGAGCAGCGACTGCCAGCCCCCGCCGCCCGCCGCTCCCGGCGCTCCCGCCGCACCCTCGGAGCCGGGCGACCGCTCGTACGCCGTTCCGGCGGCCGGTGGGGTGGGGCCGTAGGGGATCGCGGTGGCGGTGAGATCGTCGATCGCCCCGCCGAACGCGTCGTCGAGCTCCTCGAATCCGTCCAGCCACCCGGGTGTGGACGGCCCCGGATCGAAGAGGCGGCCGGTCGCCCAGGCGCACGCCGAGATCACGGACGTGTCTTCGAGCGGTCGGCCCTCGTCGTCCAGGACCAGCGCGAACATCGCGCTCTGGCCCGACAGCACCAGCTCGCTCTGCGGCACGCCGGGGTCGGGATCGGTTCCCGCGGGCAGTACCGCGATCATCGCCTGGCGGAGCGACTCCAGGTCGAAGACCCCGCAGTAGACCTCGTGCCGCCACATACGGCCGTACGGTGCCCTCCGGGCCCCCGTCTGAGGATGGTCGGGAGCCCACGGCAGGAGCGGCGGTACCCGGCCCGGCTCCGGCGCCAGGTCGGTTACGTACTCGTCCCTCGGCCCGGAGCGGGCGGCGGGGCGCCGGCGGGGTAGCGCCGGGATGGTCGGCGGGCTGAACAGCTCGATCGCGCGCCAGCACTCCAGCAGGGCCTGCCGTCGACGCTCCTGTGCGTGTCCGTTCCGCACCCACTGCCCCCGTGTCGCCCGCGCGGCATGCTGCCGCTCCCCTGAAGATCAGCCGTACAGCCGAATCTACCGGACCGTCAGCAGGCCGTGCCCCGGCGGCGGCTCAGCTCTCGGGGCGGAGCAGGCCGCGCTCGTACGCCTTCACCAGGCGCTGCGGCACCTGGTACACGGAGCCGTCGACCGTGACCGGGACCAGCTGCGGCGCGGTGGCCTTCCACTGGGCCCGGCGGTGGCGGGTGTTGCTGCGGGACGTCTTCCTCTTGGGGACGGCCATGGGGTCCTCCGTAAGTTGTTAGGTGGCCCGGGAGGGCCGGATGTGGCTTATGGGGTCTTGTCTTCAGTGGCTTCCCAGGAGTGGCCGTCCGGCTCTCCGGGGCGCCCTGGCTGCTGATTGAGATGTGCGCGCTTCGTGCGGTCGCTGATTGCGGAGATGACAGCGGGGTGTTCCTCGGGCCGACGGCTGTTGGTGCGGAACGAGGAGGGGCGAATGAGGGAGCGGAAGGCCCGGGTCTGGACCGGTATCGATGCCGGTAAAGGCCACCACTGGGCGGCTGTGGTCGATGAGACCGGGGCAACGCTGTGGTCGAGGAAGGTCGATAACGACGAGGCGGCGATCTTGACCGCACTCGGTGAAATCCTCGACCTGGCGGACGAGGTCCGTTGGGCGGTGGACATCTCCGGCACATCGTCCGCGCTGCTGCTTGCCCTGCTCGCGGCTCACGGCCAGCGGGCCGTCTACGTGCCCGGCCGCACGGTCAACCGCATGTCGGGTGCCTACCGGGGCGAGGCGAAGACCGATGCCCGCGACGCCTACGTCATCGCCGAGACCGCCCGCCACCGCAACGACTTCGCCGCCATCGACGTGCCCGCCCAACTCGCCGCCGACCTCGCCCTCCTGACTGGCCACCGCTCGGACCTGGTGGCCGACCGCACGAGGATGATCAACCGACTGCGCGACGTACTGACCGGGATCTTCCCCGCCCTGGAGCGTGCCTTCGACTACAGCTCGCAGAAGGGCGCACTGGTCTTGTTGACGGGCTGCCAGACCCCGGGCGCAATCCGCCGCCGCGGCCGGGCACGCCTCACGGCCTGGCTGGCCAACCGCAGCGTGCGAAGTGCGGACAGCGTCGCCGCGACCGCATTGAGGGCGGCCCGGGCCCAGCAGGCTGCGCTGCCCGGTGAGGAGATCGCCGCACAGATCGTGGCCGACCTGGCTGGACAGATCCTGGCCCTGGACGACCGGCTGAAGCGGATCGACAAGCAGATCCGCGAGACGTTCTGCAGCCATCCGCAAGCCGAGATCATCGAGTCCATGCCCGGCATGGGCCCGACACTCGGCGCCGAGTTCGTCGTCGCCGCCGGCGACCTGTCCGCATACGTCGATGCAGGCCATCTGGCCTCGGCGGCAGGGCTCGTGCCCGTGCCGCGTGACTCCGGCCGCCGGACCGGCAACCTCCACCGGCCCAAGCGTTACAGCCGCCGTCTGCGACGGGTGTTCTACCTGTCCGCGCAGACCAGCATCATCCGCGACGGGCCGAACCGGGACTTCTACCTCAAGAAGCGCGGCGAGGGCTGCAAACACGTCCAGGCCGTCATCGCTCTCGCCCGTCGACGGGCCAGCGTTCTGTGGGCGCTGCTGCGTGACGGACGAGTCTTCACCTCCGCTCCGCCGGTCACGCAGGCGGCTTGACTTCGTCATTGAGACTCCTGGGTGAGTCGGGTTGTTGCCGGGGTCTATCGGGTGCCGTACGGGAGCAGGGCCATCTCCCGGGCGGTCTTGACGGCGGCGGCGAGCTCGCGCTGCTGCCGGGCCGTGACGCGGGTGACGCGGCGGCTGCGGATCTTGCCGCGGTCGGAGACGAACTTCCTCAGCAGGTCGGTGTCCTTGTAGTCGATGGAGGTGATCCCCGCCGTGTCCAGCGGGTTGGGGCGGGACCTGAGCGGCTTGTGGGGGTTCTGGCGGCGGGCCATGCGTGTTCCTTTCGGGGGTTGGGTGTACGGGCTTACGAGACGGGGTCGAGCAGCGAGTCGAAGGCGGCGGGAAGGCACTTCCACGCCTCGGGTCCCGCCGCGTATTCGGCGTCGGTGAGGAGGCAGGACTCGAGGAGTTGCTCCAGGCCGGGCCGGTCGAGGCCGGGGGAGGTGAAGACGAGGTGCTGGCAGCAGTCGCCGTGGTCGGGGTGCCAGTCGAGCGAGGCCGCCGCCCGCCGCATCGGCGGGACCAGCTCCCAGGCGGCGTCCGGCAGTGACGCGAGCCAGGGGCCGGTGTTCTCCACGCACAGGGCGCCGCCCGCGGAGTCCCAGGCGAGCAGGGTGTCGGGGCGGTCCGCGAGCCAGAAGCGGCCGCGGCTGCGGGCGGCGGCGCAGCAGAGGTCCTCCAGCGCCTCGTAGAGGCGTTCGGGGTGGAAGGGGCGGCGGCGGTGCCAGACCAGGGTGGTCACTCCGGCCTCGTCCGCCTCCTGGGGGAGGAGGGCGCAGGCCGGGTGCTGGGCGGCGGCCGCGGCCTCCACGTCGAACCCGGCGAGGGCCAGCGCGGCCAGCTCGCCGCTGTCGGCGGCCACCCGGCGGGCGGTCGGATGGAGCTGGGCGAGCAGGGCACGGTCCTCGGCGCCGGCCTCCCCGCTGTCGACGAGGGCGAGCACGGGCGCGTATTCGAGCTGCCGCGCCCAGGTGTCCCCGACGGTGCGCTGATCGGTGGCGGCGGCCGCGAGGCCCGCGTCGGCCAGGTCGTCGCCGTTGACGAGGTACGGCAGGACGAGCGCCGGGTCCACCGCGGTGATCACGCCGGTGAGTTCGAGCGCGCGGGCGCCGTGCGCGGCGACGACCTCGGCCATCGCCTTGGGCTCGACGGAGTCCCACAGTTCGACGACGGCCAGCCGGGTCAGGCCGCTGCCGGCCAGCCGTTCCAGCTCGGGGACGAGGTCCTCGCGCAGTGCGCAGCAGGCGCAGTCGTTGACGAGGGGCGTCTCGCCCCGGGACAGCTCGCCCGAGGCGTCGCGCACCACGCGCAGGACCGTGCCCTGCGCTGCCGTGGCCAGGTCGTGGTGGAGGGCGATGCTGCCGGGGACGGTGTGCAGCAGGCGCTCCACGACTTCCTTGCGGGCGTCCGCATGGAGCCCGCCGACGATGACGACGGGCAGGGTCACGACGTGCTCCCGTACCGGCGCTGGAAGCGCTCGACGCGGCCGGCGGTGTCCAGGACGCGGGCGGTGCCGGTGTAGAAGGGGTGGCTCCGCGAGGAGATCTCCACGTCGATGACGGGGTAGGTGTTGCCGTCCTCCCACTCCACCGTCTTGTCGCTGGTGGCGGTCGAGCGGGTGAGGAAGGCGAAGTCGGCGGCCTTGTCGCGGAAGACGACGGGGCCGTAGGCGGGGTGGATTCCGGGCTTCATGTCGGTGTCCTTCGGGGCGGGGGAGGGGCGGGGGCCGGTCAGCGCTCTTCGCGGAAGTCGACGTGCCGGCGCACCACCGGGTCGAACTTGCGCAGGACCAGGCGGTCCGGGTCGTTCCGCCGGTTCTTGCGGGTGACGTACGTGTAGCCGGTCCCCGCCGTGGAGCGGAGTTTGACGACGGGACGTATCTCGTTGCGTGCCATGCCGCTACTATACGGGAATGGAAATCGTTTCCAATAACCACTTCCGTCCAGAGAGGGGCAGGTAGCACTTTGTCCGCCCACTGCCAGCTGACCGGCGCCCGGCCGGGCTTCGGCAACAACATCTCCCACTCGCACCGGCGTACCTCCCGCCGCTTCGACCCCAACATCCAGAGCAAGCGCTACTGGCTGCCGGGCGAGGGGCGCCACGTGCGCCTGACCCTGAGCGCCAAGGCGGTCAAGACCATCGACGTCATCGGCATCGAGGCCGCGGTGGCCCGGATCCGCGCCCGGGGGGTGAAGGTCTGATGGCCAGGAAGAGCAAGATCGCGCAGAACGAGAAGCGCAAGGCGACGGTCGAGCGGTACGCCGCGCGGCGCGCCGAGCTGAAGGAGGTCCTGCGGCGGCCGTCCGCCACGGCGGCCGAGCGGCGCGCGGCGCTGGCGGAGCTGCGCGGGCAGCCCCGCGACGCGAGCGCCACCCGGGTGCGCAACCGGGACAGCGTGGACGGCCGGCCCCGCGGACACCTGCGGAAGTTCGGGCTCTCGCGCGTCCGGATGCGTGAGCAGGCGCATGCCGGGTTCCTGCCCGGAGTGACCAAGTCCTCCTGGTAGCAGCCGTATCCCGGACGGTCGTCCGCACAGGTGTGGCCCGGCACCTCCTCGTCGTCCGAGGAGGTGCCGGGCCTGTGTCACGGTCTCAGGAGACGGTGACGAAGACGCTGTGCCAGCCGCTCGCGCCGTCGGGGACGGTCCGGGCGCGCTCTTCGGTCTGCACCCGGCCGGCGCCGTCGGTGGCGCGGACGGTGAGCGTGTGCCCGCCGGGGGTGGCGTTCCAGCGGTACGACCACGGGCGCCAGGTGTCGACGGTGTCCTGTACGGCGAGGTCGGCGTCCTGCCACCGGCCGTCGTCGACGCGCACCTCGACGCGGGTGATGCCGCGGCGCTGGGCCCAGGCGACGCCGCCGACGGTGACGGCGCCGGCGGCGGGACGCGCGAAGGGCTTCGGGGTGTCGATCCGCGCCTGGGTCTTGATCGGTGCGCGGCGGGCCCAGCTGCGCTTGACCCAGTAGGGGTCGTAGGCGTCGAAGGTGGTGAGTTCGAGGTCGGTGATCCACTTGCAGGCCGATACGTAGCCGTACAGGCCGGGGACGAGCATGCGGACGGGAAAGCCGTGGTCGAAGGGCAGGGGCTCGCCGTTCATGCCCACCGCGAGCATCGCGTCGCGGCCGTCCATGACGTCCTCGACGGGGGAGCCGAGGGTCATGCCGTCCACGGAGCGGGCCACCAGCTGGTCCGCCTTGCCGCCACGGGAAGGGGGCCGGACGCCCGCCTCCCGGAGGAGTTCGGCGAGGGGGACGCCGAGCCAGCGGGCGTTGCCGATGTAGGGGCCGCCGACCTCGTTGGACACACAGGTGAGGGTGATGTCGCGTTCGATGAGGGGGCGGGCGAGGAGCTGGTCGAGGGTGTGGGTACGGGGACGGGCGACGCCCTTGCCGTGGATCCGCAGCCGCCAGGTGCCGGCATCGACCCTGGGCACGACGAGCGCGGTGTCGACGCGGTAGAAGTCCCGGTTCGGTGTGGTGAACGGGCTGATGCCGGGCACCTTCAGCTCGGCCCCCGCCGGAACGGCGGTCGCCGGGGAGGCGGGTTCCGGCAGTACGAGTGCGTCGCGGGAGGCGACGGCGCCCTGGCCCTTCCGGTCGACGAGGAACCGGCCGAGCGCACCCGAGGCCGTGGCCGCGACGGCGGTGGCGGCCGCCGCGGTCAGGAAGCCCCGCCTGTTCCACCCGGCCCCGCCGCCGCCCTCGCCGCCCGCGGGCTGACGCGCGGCTTTCGACGCCAGGAACCAGAGGGCGAACGCGCCCGCGACTCCTCCGGCGACCGAGGGGAGTGCGTCGCCGACACCGGCGGAGTCCGGACGCGTCAGGGCCGCGAAGGCGCCCACGACCCCGAACAGCAGCACACCTGCGGCGCCGGCACGGCGATGGCGCAGGCTGAGCACGCCCAGCCCCATGGCGATGAAGGCGAGGACGACGAGGATCCCGAGCTGCAGGACGGCCTTGTCGTCCTCCCCGAACGTACGGATCGCGAAGTCCTTCACCGCGGCCGGCGTCCGGTCGATCACCGCCCCGCCCACCACGGTCACCGGCCCCGCGGTCGGCCGCACCAGCCCGGCAACCAGCTCGGCGAGCGCGAGAGCCGTGAACGCGGACAGGAGTCCGGCCAGCGCGCCCGGGGCGGCTCGGGAAAGGGTGCTGCGGAAGGTGGTCACACCCGCCATTCGGCGGCCCCCGCCGGGCGGATTGGCCGCTCACCCGAAAGAGCGGCCGGCCACCCATCGGGCAGGGGCCGCCCCAGGCCGCGGCCCGTGCCTCCGCGACGGGGGCGGACGGAGCGGCCTCCCATCCGCACAGCTGTCCGCTACGAAGAACTGCCGACACCCCACCTGCGTGAACGACGAGGGACAAGGACCGGCATGCATGGACACCCCGCCCCCCGAAGGCCGTTCCGGACGGCCCCTTCGCCCGTACGTCACGGCCGGAGCAGCGCCGGTGAACCCAACCCCTCCCCGCAGGTGCCCGCCACGCCGCCGGCCGGCCAGGGACTCATCTACCGTGAGGTGGTCCTGCGCACGCCGCCTGCCACCATCTGCACGGGGGTGACCACATGAAACACCGCACGTCCGATGCCCACACCCTCGCCGCCGCCCATGCCCTCGGCGCTCTGGAACCCGGTGAACGCACACACTTCGAAGCCCACTTGCGGGCCTGCGCGGCCTGCCGGCAGGAAGCCGCCGAGTTCGAGGCGACCACGGCACGCCTGGCGGCGGCGGTCGCGCAGCCGCCCCCCGCGGCAGCCAAACCGCTGGTCATGGCCGCCATCGAGGAGGTACGTCAGCTGCCTCCGCGGGTCACCGCCACCACCTCCGCCCCCGCACCCACCCGTGGTCTCGCCCTGCGCCGCAGGGCCGTACCCCTGGCTCTGGCCGCGAGCGTGGCGCTCGCCCTGCTCGGCGGCCTCGCCGTGTGGCAGCAGCAGAGCGGGCAGGACCTCAGGCAGCAGGCCCGCCAGGCGCGGGGGCAACTGGACGAGGTCGGCGCCGTCCTGGCGGCGCCCGACGCCCGCACCGTCCACGGACGGGCCGCGAACGGAGCCTTGACCACGGTCGTCGCCTCCGAACGGCAGCACAAGGCCGTCTTCGCCGCGGGCAACCTCCCCGCGCCCGGTGCGGGCAAGACGTACCAGCTGTGGCTCGACCACGACGGCGCCATGCGCCCGGCCGGCTTCATCGACCACGACGGCACGGTCGTCCTCACCGGCGAGCCGGCCGACGCGAGCGCGGTCGGCCTCACCCTCGAACCCGCCGGAGGATCGCCCCGGCCCACCACCGAGCCCCTGCTCCTGATGCCCCTTCCCGCCTGATCCACCAGCCCCCCCGCCGAACAGCGCCGGACACCACCGGCCGACCACGATCGAGGTACCTCATGGCCAGCACCCCCAAGACCGGGGACGTCATCGCCGACTTCACCCTGCCCGGCGGACGCCTGGACGGTGAAACCTTCCGCCGCGCCGACTACGCCCTGAGCGCACAGCGCGGCCGGCCGCTCGTCCTCGCCTTCTACCCCGGAGACGACACCCCGGTGTGCACCGCCCAGCTGTGCTCCTACTCCGACGGCCTGGCCGAACTGGAGTCCGCCGGGGCCACCGTGTGGGGCATCAGCCCCCAAGGGCTCGACAGTCACGAGGAGTTCGCCCGCGGCAGGGGCCTGCGGATGCCGCTGCTGTCCGATGAGGGGCGCACGGTCGCGAAGTCCTTCGGCATCACCGCACCCCTGATCGGGCTGCGCCGCTCGGTGTTCATCGTCGACGGCGCCGGGCGCCTGCACTGGAAGCACGTCACCGCCCTGGGCGCCACCTACCCGCCGCCGGCGGCCCTGGCCGCACAGCTCTCCGCCCTGACCACCGCCTGAACCGGCACGCGTTCCGGCCAATCCGGCCGCCGGGCCGCTGCGAAGTACGGGTGAAACGCAGCAGCCGGGCGGCGTGCCGGGTAGTCACCACCCCGACGCCCGCCCGCCGCTCCCAGCCGAAGGGACCCGCCGATGAGGCACGCCGCCGACCGACTCGAAGAACTCCTGGGCCACTTCCTCCCCGGCCCCCTCCCGGTGCGCGTACGCGTGTGGGACGGCAGCCAGGCAGGTCCGGCCGACGCCCCCCTGGTGCTGATCCGTTCACCCGAGGCCCTGCGCCGCGTGCTGTGGCAGCCGGGCGAGCTCGGTCTCGCCGAGGCCTACGTCACCGGTGACCTCGACATCGACGGCGACCTCGCCGACGCCCTGTCGAGGGCCGGCCGGACCGTCCGCGACCGGCCCCCGGTACGCCCCCGGCCGGCCGCCCTGGCCGCGGCCGCCGCCCTCGCCGTACGGCTGGGCGCTGCCGGACCGCCCCCGCGGCGCCCCGACGGGCGGGCGCGCCTGACCGGCCCCCTGCACAGCGCCTCCCGCGACCGGGCCGCGATCAGCCACCACTACGACCTGTCCAACGACTTCTACGCACTCCTGCTGGACGAGTCGATGGCGTACTCCTGCGCCTACTGGACGCGGCCCGACGACCCCGCGTACACGCTCGCCGACGCCCAGCGCGACAAGCTGGAGCTGATCTGCCGCAAGCTCGGACTGCGCGCCGGTGACCGGCTCCTCGACGTCGGCTGCGGCTGGGGCTCCCTCACCGTGCACGCGGCCCGGGAGCACAAGGTGCGCGTCACCGCCGTCACCCTGTCCCGCGCCCAGCGCGACTTCGTCGCCGAGCGTGCCGTACGGGAGGGAGTGGCCGACCTGGTGGACGTCCAGCTGCGGCACTGGCGCGACATCGACGGCGGGGGCCATGACGCGGCCGCCGCCGTCGAGATGGGCGAACACGTCGGCGACGCCGAGTACCCCGAATTCGCCGCGAAGCTGCACGGCCTCCTGCGTCCCGAGGGCCGGCTCCTGATCCAGCAGATGTCCCGCGGCGCCCACGCGCCCGGCGGGGGCGCCTTCATCGAGACGTACATCGCCCCCGACATGCACATGCGCCCGGTCGGCCGGACCGTGGACCTGCTGGAGGACGCGGGTCTGGAGGTCCGGTCCACCGAATCCCTCCGCGAGCACTACACGGCCACCATCGACGCCTGGCGCGCCACCCTCGAACGCCGCTGGAGCGACATCGAGGGCCTCGTCGGCCGGACCACCGCCCGGGTGTGGCGCCTCTACCTGGCCGGCGCGTCGCTCGCCTTCTCCGAACGCCGCATGGGCGTCGACCACATCCTCGCCGTACGGCCCACCCGCGAAGGGACGTCGGCCATGCCGGCCACCCCCGCCGACTGGTACGCCCGGGTGGTCCCGTCATGATCGCCGCCCGGGGCGCGCCCGTCCGCGGGCCCGGGAACATACAGGAAAACCGCTCCGGACGGGTATCGCGCGGCGCGCTTTGGCGGAAGTTGCTCAACCCGGTCCGCTCCAGCGCGGGCCGCACTATCGTCCACACCCCGTCATGAATTCCAGCCCCGTGACGCTGACACCGCTGACGGCAGCCAACCCGGAGAGCGCCCCTTCATGCACACTGGACCGGCTCGCTCCGTCGGGACGCCACTGACCGCCCTGGCGCTGGTGGTCGCCGTGTTCGCCCTCGTTCTCGGCGGGGCGGGGGCGGCCTTCGCCCATGCGGGTCTGAGCGGCTCCGATCCCGCTGACGGCGCCGTCCTGAAGGCCGCTCCGCAGTACGTCACGCTCACCTTCACCGAGTCGGTCAGCTTCTCCGAGGACTCCCTCAGAGTCCTGTCGCCGCAGAACGAGCGCGTGAACCCGCGTCCCGCGCGGCACGTGGACGGCAAGGACAACACCGCGCGGGTGGAGCTGTCCGGCAAGCTGCCCCAGGGCACCTACACGGTGGCCTGGCGGGTCGTCTCCGCCGACGGCCACCCGATCTCCGGCGCGTTCGTCTTCTCCAACGGCAAGCCCTCCGAGACCGCCGCCGTGGTGGCGACCGGCTCACCGGACGACACGGCGGTCGGCCGCCTGTACGGCGTCTTGCGCTACCTCGCCTACAGCGGTCTGGCCCTCCTCGTCGGAGCTGCCGCGTTCGTCCTCGTGTGCTGGCCCGAGGCCGCGACGGTCCGTCCGGTACGCAGACTGCTGGTACTCGGGTGGGTGGCGCTGACGGCCTCCACGGTGGCCCTGTTGCTGCTGCGGGGCCCGTACGAGACGGCCGGCCAGCTGACGTCGGCCTTCGACCCGGCTCAGCTGGGCCGGACCCTCACCGGGAGGCCCGGTCGTGCGCTGGTTGCACGGCTCGTGCTCCTGGCGGCTGCCGCGGTGTCGCTCAGGTGGGTGGCCCGACGGACCGCCGACCGCACCGGCTTCGGGGGCCGACTCCGCTGGGCGGGCGCTCTGTTCGCCTCGGCCCTGGCGGTGACGTGGGCGGCCGCGGAACACGCCTCCGCCGGCATCCAGGTGGCGCTGGCCGTGCCCGTCGCCGTCCTGCACCTGCTGGCCATGGGGGTCTGGCTGGGCGGCCTGATCACCCTGCTGCTCCTGCTCCGGCGCCGGGGATCCGACGGCCGGGAGATCCCGGCCTCCGCGATCGGCCGCTTCTCGGCGCTGGCCTTCAACGCCGTCGCGGTCCTGGTCGCCACCGGGGTGTACCAGTCGTGGCGGCAGGTCGGCTCCTGGGAGGCGCTGTCCACCACTTCGTACGGCAAGACCCTCCTCGTGAAGATCGCCGCCGTGGTCCTGGTGCTGTGTGCGGCCTCCTTCTCCCGCCGCTGGACCGCCCGCCTCGGCCACGAGGCGTCGCCGGCCACGGCCACGGTCACGGCCGCGCTCATGCCGGCGGTGTCCGCCCCCGAGCGGGTACGGGTCGCCCAAGGCGTGGGCGCGCCCACCCCCGCTGCGGGACAGGAGCCCGGCGGCGCGGCCGAAGCACCCGCCGGGGACGGGCCGGGCGATACGGCCGAGGCGCCCCGCTTCAAGGCCGACGCGTACCGGCGGGGCCTGCGCCGGATGGTGACCGCCGAAGCCGTGCTCGGCGTCGTGGTCCTGGTGGTCACCACCGTGCTCACCGGCACCCAGCCCAGCCGCGCCGCCGGGGAGAGGGTCGCGGTGGCCTCCGCGGCGGAGCCGCAGGCACAGGTGGTCACCGTCCCCTTCGACATGGGCACCGCCAACCACCAGGGCACGGTGCAGATCACGCTGACGCCGGGCCGCGTCGGCGAGAACACCGTCGAAGCCGTCGTCTACACCCCGGACGGCGGCCTCGCCACCGTCCCGGAGCTCCGGCTCTCGCTCACCCAGGACGCGCTCGGAATCGGCCCGCTCGACGCCAAGCTCAAGAATCTGAAGGGGTACTGGGCCGCCTACGACCTGCGGCTCCCCATGCCCGGCGTGTGGACCCTGAACATCACGGTGCGCACCACCGACATCGACCAGGTCACCGTGCGCGACACCGTCCGCATCACGTCGCTGCCGGGGTAGCCGGTGCACGGCGTCCGCCGTGCACCGGCCCCACGGGTCTCGTCAGGCGTGGCCGCGGCCCCGGCGCACCCACCAGAAGGTGCCGCCGGCAGCGAGCAGGAGTACGGCGGCGATCACACCGGCGACGACTCCCGTGGTGCCGCCCGCGTCCTCATCGCTCGCTGCCCTTGCGCTCGTGGACGCGACGGACGCCGAGGACTGCGCGGCGGGAGCGGCGGGAGAGGCGGGGGCGGAGGGGGCGGAGGGGGCGGCGGAGCTCGGGGAGGGGGCGGGGGCGATCAGCTTCGCTCCCGGGGCGGCCGCCTTCAGTTCGAGCAGGGGAGCCGGGTTGTCGACCTTCTCCCCGCCCGCGGGCACCTCGATCCAGCGGTCGATCTTTCCGTCGCCGTAGGTCTCCAGGGTCTTGAAGGCCAGGGACTTCTCGTCGGGCAGCTGGCGCACGGTGACGCTGTACTCGGCGTCCGTGCCGGTCGCCAGAACCGGGCCACCGATCGTGTACCCGTCCGCGGTGGCCGTCAGCTTCCAGTCATTCGGCGCGTCCTTCAGCGTCAGGGCGTCCGGCGCGATGCCCTTCGGCAGCACCACCCGCAGCTCCTTGATGCCGGCGGTCTCCGACTCGGCCTCGGAGGTGAACGACAGCGTCACGTTCTCGGCGAGCGCGCGCGGATCGGAGGCCGTGACCTCGGCGTGTGCGGAGGCCGGTCCGGCGGCCACACCCACGACCACCACGGCGCCGACGGCCGCGATGCACAGCCTGCGCAGCTGGAGGGCCACCCTGCGGAGCCGGCGGCGCGTGCGTGAACTGTTCATGATGGAGAACCCTCTCGGTACGCGGGACGGGCCCCGGCCCGCAGCCGAGGAGCCCGTCAGGATCAGGGGAACGTCTCCCGCCCATCCGTCAGGAGGCCCCCGGCGCACCACCGCGTGACAGAGCACCGTCGCCGCCGCCGGTCGCACGGCCACGCCGTCGAGCGCAACGGGTGCGGTCCGCGGGGCCGGCCGCGCCCCTGGCCGGCACCGGACGCGGAAAGCCGTGAGGGCCGCCGAGGCGGCGGCCTGGACCCATCGGCCCACCGTGTCCGGCAGGCGGCTCAGCGCCTGGTCCGCGCGGTGCATGAGCAGGGCCATCACGCACGCGGCCACGCAGTGCGCCGCCGTCATCGGCCATGTGCCGTGGTGGGCCGTACGGCCGATCCCCAGCACGCCTCCGTGCGCCTCGGCGTGCTGGAGACCTGCCGGCCGGGGCACGGACAGGGCCTGGTGCAGCAGCAGTTGCGCGAGGGCGGTGGCGCCGAGCACGTGCCACCCGGGCCGGCACGGGCGCGCCGCGCACCACGAGAGGGCGAGGACGACCACCGCACCGGCGGCCGCCCGCAGCCAGGACACCGGCTCCTCTGAGGCCAGGTGATGGCCGACGACCGCCAGCGCGGAGCTGATCAGGGTGAACACGGCAGCCCGCAGCCACCGTCCGCCCCACCCCGAAGGTCGCGGACACGAGCGCGTCCCCGCAGTGGCTCCGGCCATGTCGGGCTCATCATCCACCGGGGCCGGCCGCCGTGCCCTCAACTGTCAATTGCGGAGCAGTTTTCGTCCGTCAGCCGCCGACGTAGACGTCCTCCACGTAGCGGCCTTCCGCCTCCAGCTCCCGGAGCCACTCCGAGGCCGTGGAAGCGTCCTGCCCGCTGTACCGGACGTACAGCTGCCGGAAGGCCTCGCGGACGCCCGGGGCCATGCGGGAGCCGTCCCCGCAGACGTGGATGCGGGCGCCCGCCTCGGTCAGCCGCCAGACTTCCTCGCCCTCCGCCTCGATCCGGTGCTGTACGAAGCGGACCCCGCCCTCGGGCGCCAGCGAGAAGGCGGGGCGCATGGACACGGCGCCCTCGCGGTCGGCGTCCTCCAGTTCCGCCCGGTGGAGGTAGTCCACCTCCGGGTGGTCGCAGCCGAAGTAGCACAGCGCGGGCGCCAGCTCGGCTCCCGCCGCACGCAGCGCGCGACGGTCGGCGATCGCCCCCCGGAAGGGCGCGAGGCCGGTACCCGCGCCGATCATGATGACCGGCGTCCGCTCGTCGTGCGGGACGCGGAAGGCCTCCCGGCAGGGCTGTACCCGGGCGAGGACGGTGTCGCCGGGACGTACCCGGTGCAGGTACGAGGAGCCCGTTCCGCGGAACACGCCGTCCCGGCCGGAGCGGTGGGGGGCTTCCAGGAGCGAGATCATCAGGTCTGCCCGCTCCGGACCCGCCGAGGGGGACGAGGAGATGGAGTAGTGGCGGGGCCGCAGCGGCTCCAGCAGTTCCAGCAGTACGGGCCACGGCAGACGGCCCCGCAGCGCGGGGTGCTCCTCGACGAGGTCCACGAGGCTGCCCGGGCGGGTTCCGCCGGCTCCGCCCGCGCCGTCGGCCTCTGCCGCGATCCGTTCCAGCGCGGCCCGCTCCGGCGGGCACGGGTTGTGCGCCGCGAGGACGGCCGCCTGCCCGGCCGTCACCGGCGCCTGGAGCTCGACGTACCGGGCGAGCAGTTCGCGTACGGACACGGGGCGGTCGAGCGGCAGGGCGGTGCGGCCGGATCGGCGGGCCCGGATGTTCAGCACCGACTCCGGGTCGACGCCCAGGACCCGGGCCGCCCGCTCCACCTGGCCGGGGTCGTTGGCCGGGAGGACGGCGAGGTGGTCGGCGGTGCGGTAGCCGACCCCCTCGGGAAGCGCGATGCGCAGGAAGCGCTTCGCCCTGCCCGCCGGGTGGCCGAGGTCGGCGAGGTCCCCGGTGTGCGTGACCGTCATCGGCTGAAGGCCGTGGCGCCGGGCCAGTGCGTCGAGCGGCCCACCCGTGACCTCGACGACCTCGTACACCGGGCCGGGCGCCTCCTCCGCCGGGGAGGTGGCCACGGACGCCGGGTCGCCGTAGCGTTCCAGGAGCGTGCGGCGCAGGGCCGCGGTGAAGCCGCGCACCGCTCCCGCGAGGTCCCCGGAGGCGTCGGCCTCGCCGCGGTCCATCAGCCGCGCCGCACCCGCCGAGGCGAGGCGGCCGTCGATGAGCGCGGGTACCTGCTGGTAGGTGGCGGCCCAGTTGCGGTCCCCGACGCCCAGGACGGCGTAGTGCACCCCTGCCGCGGCGCCGGGGCCCGCCTGCGTCAGCCAGGAGACGAACGCGGCCGCGTCGTCGGTGGGCCGTCCGTTGTACGACGCGGCGACGACGACCACCGGTCCGTCCGTCGGCAGCCCGCCGTCACGGTGGTCGTCGAGCGGTGCGACACGCGTGGCGAAGCCCAGCTCCGCCGCCGCTTCGGCCAGGTCCCGCGCGTACGCGCGGCAGGTGCCGAAGTTGGATCCGTGCAGCAGCGTCAGCGTCGTACCCGCAACGGCCCGGGTGGGGCAGGCCCCGGTGTCCGGCGCCCGGGTGTCCTCCCCGTGGGCGGCGGGGAGGACCGCCCCGAGGGCGGCGCGGTTGCGGGAGCGGTCGGCCGGGGTGCGCCGGCCCAGGGCCATGGTGAACCCGTCGGGCTTGAGCGTGAGCGTCTCCTTGACGCGCAGCTCGTACCGCCCCTGGTCGACGAAGCGGTAGCGGTGCACCAGCATGCCCAGCAGCATCGTTGCCTCGTGGAGGGCGAACTGCCGCCCGATGCAGGCGCGTTCCCCGGTCCCGAACGGCTTGTACGCGTGCGGGGAGCGGGCCGCCTCGGCCTCGGCGGCGAACCGGTCCGGGTCGAACTCCTCCACGTTGTCGCCCCACACCGGATCGCGGTGCAGCATCGGCGTCAGCACCACCATCCGCTGCCCCGCCCTGACCGGGTAGCGGCCGCCGATCACGGTGTCGGCGCGCGCCTCGCGAGCGAACGCGGCGGCGGTCGGCCACAGCCGCAGCGCCTCGCCCAGGACCTGGCGTACGTAGCGCAGCCGGCCGATGTCCTCGAAGGAGGGCTCGGGGTCCGGGTCGTCGCCCCACAGGGCGTCGGTCTCGGCCTGGGCCAGGTGCAGCACCGCCGGGTTCTTCAGGAGGTGGTACAGCGCGAACGAGAGGGCGCCCGAGGTCGTCTCGTGGCCCGCGATCAGGAAGGTGATCACCTGGTTCCTGATGTTCGCCCCGTCGAGCACCTCGCCGGACCGGGGGTGCGGGGAGCCCAGCATCAGTCCCAGCAGATCGTCGGTCGAGGTGTCCCCGGAGGCCTTGCGCCGCTCGATCACCTCGTCGACGACGCGGGCCAGGTAGGCGGCGTCCTCGGCGAACGCCGCGTCCTCGGCGGTGTGGTCCGCGCCGGGCACCCGGCCGAGCTTGGCCTGGCTGTGGGCGAGGGCCCGGACGAGTGCCCGGACGAACGGGTGCGCCCGCTCGCGCTCGAAGGACGCGAAGTCGTAGCCGAAGCCGGACAGGCCGATGGTGTCCAGGGTCATCCGGGTCATGTCCTCGGCGACGTCGACCGGGGCCGATACGCCCGCGCCCGCGGTGAACCGGGCGTCCCAGGAGCCGATGAGCCGCTTGGCGACCCGCAGCATGTGCGGGTGGTAGGTCCGCATCGAGGTGAGGGCGAAGGCCGGGAGCAGGATGTCGTGCGCCTTGGCCCAGTTGGGCTCGTCGTTGTACGCGGTGAACAGCCCGTCGGCGGCGACCTCGCGCACGTTCTCCAGCGCCGGGCCGATGCCCTTGACGAAGCGCTGCTCGTCGGAGAGCTCCTCCACCAGCTCCGCCGAGCTGACGAACACGGTCTCCCGGTCGTGGAAGCGCTGGACGAAGACCGGACCGAGCCGGCGCGCGTGCCCCATGGCCGTCTGCAGCGGGGTGCTCGTCATCCCCGTGTCGCTCACGTCCACGACCGGCGGGTGC
Organism: Streptomyces goshikiensis; assembly: GCF_014650555.1. Taxonomy (GTDB): domain Bacteria; phylum Actinomycetota; class Actinomycetes; order Streptomycetales; family Streptomycetaceae; genus Streptomyces; species Streptomyces goshikiensis. Next base: position 38,374 of record NZ_BMVE01000003.1, read on the forward strand.
GCGCCTTCGTCGTCGAGGGGTCCGGCGGCGGTGCTGTGCGATTCATTCATGGCGTCTGCCTCTTCTGGTCACGTCAGGCGTGGTGTGTCCACGGTGACGCGGCCTCGGGGGCGATCGGGTACGACGACTACCTATTCTTGTAGGGGTGTTTTCCGTTCCGGGCCTTGATCGGGGGCAGCCGGCCGTGGCAGGGGGAGAGTGCGTGACACAGCCGCCAGAGGAGGCTCCGGGCGCGGCGGCGGCCTGGCGGTCACGTTTCGTCAGCCTCTTCGACAGGGCGCCCGTGGCGCTGGCGATCAGCGACGCGTACGGCCTGATCCTCGGCGCGAACCCCGCGTTCGCCTCCGCGTGGCAGCTCCAGCCGGGCAAGCTGGAAGGGCGCCGCCTCCTCGACATCCTCACTCCGACCAACGACCGGCAGCTGCGCAGGCTGGACGAGGCGCTGCGCTCGCGCCGCAGGTCCCGCTACCCGGTCGAGGTGAGCTGGCAGGTCCGGGGGGCGGCCCGCCACGGCCGGGTCACCGTCGAACCGGTCTCCGATCCGCAGGACGACGTCCCCCGCCTGCTGGTCTCGCTGACCGAGGAGCCGGGTGCGGGCCGGTCCGAGCAGCCGCCGGAGGACCCGGCCGACGGCCTCGGCCCCCAGGAGGCGCGCATTCTGCCGCTCGTCGCGGCGGGGGCGTCGGGAGCGGCCATCGCCCGCGAGGTGGGCCTCACCGTCGACGGGGTCAACTACCACGTGACCCGCCTCTGCCGACGGCTCGGCGTACCCAACCGCCCCGCTCTGGTCGCCCGCGCCTACGTCCTGGGCCTGCTGGACCCCACGGCGTGGCCCCCGCGCGCGGCGGCGGCCGGTCCGGAGCGGCCCTGAGGCCGCATCCGCGTGCCGGGCCGTGCGGCTCAGGTGCCGGGGGCGCGGCCCTTGGGCTGGCGGGGTTCGGGGGAGTCGGGCGCGGGCGGGACGGGGAGGTCCGCCGGCGTGTCCTGGGAGAGCGCGACCCGGGCGCCGTGGTGCGCCACGGTGAGGGGCTCTCCCGACAGCAGCGTGTAGCGGGCCGTTGACCGGCTGATGTCGAGCCGGATCAGCCGCTGCCGGACACGGACGTTGAAGGCCAGCCGTGTCAGCGAGGACGGCAGGCGCGGCGCGAAGCGCACCGGGGGCCATTCCTGTTCCTCGGCCCGCGGGGTCCCGGACGGCTGCTCGCCCGGGAGCCCGGCCGGGTCCGCACGGAAGCGGCGCAGGCCGCCGAGGCCCTGGACCAGGGCGATCCAGGTGCCGGCGAGCGAGGCCATGTGGAGGCCGTCCCGCGTGTTGTGTTCGAGGTCGTCCAGGTCCATCAGCGCCGCCTCGCGCGTATACGCCCAGGCGAGGCGCAGATGGCCGGTCTCGGCGGCGAGCACGGCCTGGCAGCAGGCGGAGAGGGAGGAGTCCCTGACCGTCAGCGGCTCGTAGTACGCGAAGTTGCGGGCCTTCTCCTCGGCGGTGAACTCGTCCGGGCACGTGAACATGGCCAGGATCAGGTCCGCCTGCTTGACGACCTGCTTGCGGTACAGCTGGAAGTACGGGAAGTGCAGCAGCAGCGGGTACTGGTCCTCGGAGGTGGCGTCGAAGTCCCAGGGCTCCTGGTCGGTGAAGCCGTCGGACTGCTCGTGCACCTGCAGCCGCTCGTTGTACGGGATGGCCGTCCGCGCGGCGGTGTTGCGCCAGTCCGCGATCTCCTCGGCGCTGACGCCGAGGTCCGGTGCCCGGTCGGGGTGGCGCGAGACGGCGTCCGCCGCGGCGAGGAGGTTCCGCCGGGCCATGGCGTTGGTGTAGAGGTTGTCGCGCGCGATGGCGCTGTACTCGTCGGGGCCGGTGACCCCGTCGATGTGGAAGACGCCGTCGGCGTCGAAGTGGCCGAGCGAGCGCCAGAGCCGGGCGGTGTGCACCAGCAGGTCGAGGCCGGGACCGCCGTAGAACTCCCGGTCGCCGGTGGAGAACACGTACCGCTCGACGGCCGCGGCGATGTCGGCGTTGACGTGGAAGGCGACCGTTCCGGCGGGCCAGTAGGCGGAGCACTCGGCGCCGTTGATCGTGCGCCAGGGGAAGGCCGCTCCCTCCAGGCCGAGTTGACGGGCGCGCTCCAGCGCGCCGGGCAGCGTGGAATGCCGCCACGCGAGGGCGGAGGCGACGGTGTACGGCGCGGTGTGGGTGAGGACGGGCAGGACGAAGGACTCGGTGTCCCAGAAGGCGTGGCCGTCATAACCGGTGCCCGTGAGGCCCTTGGCGGGGATGGGGCGCCGCTCGCCTCGCGCGGAGGCCTGGTAGAGGTGGAAGAGGGCGAACCGGACGGCCTGCTGGACCTCTTCGTCGCCCTCCACCTCGACGTCGGCACTGGACCAGAACTCGTCCAGGCAGGCCCGCTGTGCGTCGAGCAGCCCCTGCCACCCGGTGGTGCGGGCGCCCGCCAGCCCGCCTTCCACCTGGTCGCGCACGGCGGGCAGGGAGCGCTCCGCCGACCAGCCGTAGGCCACGAACTTGACGAGTTCGAGCCGCTGTCCGGGCTCCAGGGTGGCGGTCACCGTCAGGCGGGCCACGTCCGGTTCGCTCTCGGCGGCCCACGCGGTGCCGGCCGGGCCGTTCACGATGTGGTCGGCCGCCACCGCGACGCGCTGCCCGCTGGTGGCCGTGCAGTGGACCAGGCGCAGCCGGGTGTCGTGCGCGTAGTGCTCCTCGGGGAGCAGCGGGCGGTCGATGACGGCGGCCATGCGCGGGTCGCCGGAGGCGGTGGGCAACTGCTCGTTGGCGACGAGCTCGGACTGCACGGCGATGGTGGCCGGACCGCCCACGGTCTCCACGCTGTACGAGATGGCCGCGACGGCCCGCTGTGCGAGGGAGACCAAGCGGTGCGAGGTCAGGCGTACCGTCCGGCCGGAGGGCGTCGTCCACTCGGCGGACCGGCTGAGGACGCCGGTACGGAAGTCCAGGACCCGTTCGTGCGAGAGGAGCTCGCCGTAGCGCAGGTCGAAGGGGTGGTCGTCGACGAGCAGCCGGATGACCTTGCCGTCGGTGACGTTGACGGTCGTCTGCCCGGACTCCGGATACCCGTACCCGGCCTCGGCGTAGGGGAGGGGGTGGCTCGCGTAGACGCTGTTGAGGTAGGAGCCCGGCAGGCCGTGGGGCTCGCCCTCGTCGAGGTTGCCGCGCCAGCCCAGATGGCCGTTGGACTGGGCGAACACGGATTCGCTCTGCGCGAGGACGCCGAGGTCGAGGGCCGTCTCCCGCAGCCGCCAGGGCTCGGTCGCGAAGTTCTCGTGAGTGATCATCCGCGGTCCAGCAGTTCGGAGAGGTCGCTGACCACGACATCGGCCCCGTGCGCGCGCAGTTCGGCCGCCTGGCCGGTGCGGTCGACGCCGACGACGAAACCGAAGCCGCCCGCCTTGCCGGCGGCCACCCCGGCCAGCGCGTCCTCGAACACGGCGGCGTCGCGCGGGTCGGTGGCGAAGAGGCGGGCGGCCGCCAGGTAGCTGTCGGGGGAGGGCTTGCCGCGCAGTCCGCGCTCGGCGATGGTGATGCCGTCGACACGGTCTTCGAAGAGGTCCTCGATACGGGCCGCCACCAGCACGTCCCGGCAGTTGGCGCTGGAGGAGACGACGGCGCGGCGCAGACCCGCGTCGCGTGCGGCGCGCACGTAGGCCACGGAGCCCTCGTAGGCCTCCACGCCCTGCTCGCGGATCGCGCGGAGCACCAGGTCGTTCTTGCGGGTGCCCAGGCCGTGGACCGTCTCCCGGTCCGGGCCGTCGCTCGCGGCGCCCTCGGGCAGGGTGATGTCCCGGGAGGCGAGGAAGGTGCGCACGCCGTCCTCGCGGGGGCGGCCGTCCACGTACTCGTCGTAGTCGTGCACGGCGTCGAAGGGCACGAAGGGCGGACCGTCGCGGTCGGCCCGCCGGCGCAGGTAGTCGTCGAACATCTCTTTCCAGGCGGCCGCGTGGACGTTCGCGGTCCGGGTGAGCACCCCGTCGAGGTCGAAGAGGCAGGCGCTGACGTGGTCGGGGAGTCCCAGCATGCCGTCGAGGCTAGGAGGACGCGGCGGCCGAAGGGCAGAGCGGCGCCCGCGGAACGGGCGCGGTACCCCGTACGGCGCGGGGCGTGTGGCGTTCGGAGCAACGCGCCCGTCGCCTCACCGCCCGGCGGGCCGGTGCCTTTCGGGCAGGTGCCACCGGTGGGGCGCGACGAGGGAGGTGATGGCCTCGGGCCCCCAGGATCCGGGGGCGTACGGGGCGACGGGCGGCGGCGCGTCCAGCAGCGGCGCGGAGATCTCCCACAGGCGTTCGATGCCGTCGGAGCGGGTGAAGAGGGACTGGTCGCCGAGCATGGCCTGGAGGATGAGGTGCTCGTACGCCTCCAGGGCGTTCTCGGTGGTGAAGGAGCCTCGGTAGCCGAAGACCATGTCGGCCTCCGCGAGCTGCATCGTGGGGCCGGGCTCCTTGGCGAGGAAGCGGGCGGTGATGGAGCCGGGGTCGGCGAAGTCGATGACGAGTTCGTTGGCGCGGCCGTCCGCCGCCTCCCGGGCGTCCAGCGGGAACATGCCGAGCACGGGCTCGCGCAGGCCGAGGGTGACGACGTGCCGGCCCTCGGCCAGCGCCTTGCCCGAGCGCAGGTGGAAGGGGACGCCGGCCCAGCGCCAGTTGTCGATGTCGACGCGCAGCGCGACGAAGGTCTCGGTGTCCGAGGCCGGATCGACCCCCGCCTCGGCGCGGTAGCCGGTGTACTGGCCGCGTACGACGTGGGCGGGGTCCAGGGGCCGCATGCTGCGGAAGACCTTGACCTGCTCGTCGCGCAGGGACTGCGCTTCGAGGGCGACCGGCGGTTCCATCGCGACGAATCCGAGCAGCTGGAACAGGTGCGTGACCACCATGTCGCGGAAGGTGCCGGTGCCCTCGAAGAAGTGGGCGCGGCCCTGGATGTCGATCTGCTCGGGTACGTCGATCTGTACGTGGCTGATGTGCTCGCGGTTCCAGAGCGGCTCGAAGAGGCCGTTCGCGAACCGCAGGGCGAGGATGTTGTCCACCGCCTCCTTGCCGAGGAAGTGGTCGATGCGGAACACCCGGGACTCGTCGAAGACGGCGTGGACGGCCGCGTTGAGCGCGCGGGCGGACGCGAGGTCCGTCCCGAAGGGCTTCTCGACGATGACCCGCGCGTCACGGGCCAGCCCCGTGGCGCCGAGCAGCTCGATGACGGAAGTGAAAGCCACGGGCGGGACGGCGAGGTGGAACAACCGCCGCGGAGTGCCGCCGACGGCCCGCTCGGCCTCGTCCACCGCCTTCACCAGCGGCTCGGTCGCGCCCGTGTCGGCCGAGCCGAACGACAGGGCGGCCTCGAACTCCTGCCACTCGGGGCCCTCGGGGCGGGAGCGGCCGAACTCCGCCACGGCCTGGCGCGCGTGGGCGCGGAACTCCTCGTCGCTCAGGGCCTCGGCCGCCGGGGCCGAGCCGACGATGCGGTAGCGCCGCGGCAGGAGCCCCGCCTTGGCGAGGTGGAAGAGGCCCGGCAGCAGTTTGCGCCTGGCCAGGTCACCCGTCGCGCCGAAGAGCACGACGACGTGGTCCTCGGGGTGCGGCTGGGCCTGGCTCTGGCTCTGGGTCTGGGTCTGCGTCCGGGAAGCGTCGGAGTTCCTGTCCATGGCGGGCCCCCTCACGCGTCCGCGCCGGGGCGCTTCTCGGCATGGCCGCCGAACTCGCTGCGCATGGCGGACAGCACCTTGGCGGTGAACTCGCCGAGCCCCCTGGACTCGTAGCGCTGGTAGAGGGCGGCGCTGATGACCGGCGCGGGCACGCTCTCCTCGATGGCCGCCAGCACGGTCCAGCGCCCCTCGCCGGAGTCGGACACGCGGCCCGTGAAATCGTCCAGCCGCGGGGAGCGGGCCAGGGCGTCGGCGGTGAGGTCGACCAGCCACGAGCCGACGACCGACCCGCGGCGCCACACCTCGGCGACCTCGGCCACGTCGATCTCGTACCGGTAGGCCTCGGGATCGGACAGCGGAGCGGTCTCGGCGTCGGCGGTGCGCGAGCGCAGGCCGGCGTCGGCGTGCTCGATGATGGCGAGGCCCTCGGCGATGGCGGCCATCATCCCGTACTCCACGCCGTTGTGGACCATCTTCACGAAGTGACCGGCGCCGCTGGGCCCGCAGTGGAGGTAGCCGTGCGGTGCGGTGCCCCCGGTCCGGGTCCGGCCGGGGGTGGGCTCGGCGCTGCCGGTGCCGGGCGCGATGGTGCGGAAGAGGGGGCCGAGCCGTTCCACGGGACCCCGCTCGCCGCCGATCATGAGGCAGTAGCCGCGTTCCAGGCCCCACACACCGCCCGAGGTGCCGCAGTCGACGTAGTGGATGCCGCGGTCGGTCAGGGCCCGGGCCCGGGCGATGTCGTCCCGGTAGTAGGAGTTGCCGCCGTCGATGACGGTGTCGTCGGGCTCCAGGAGCCCGGCCAGCCGGTCCAGGGTGTCCTGGACCACGGCCGCCGGCACCATGAGCCACACGGCGCGCGGCCGCTCCAGCCGCTCGACGAGCTCCTCCAGCGAGAACGCCGGCGTCGCGCCCTCAGCCTCCAGCGCCCGTACGGCGTCGGGGCTGACGTCGTTGACGACGCACCGGTGGCCGTCCCGCACGAGCCGGCGCACCAGGTTGGCGCCCATCCGGCCGAGTCCGACCATTCCGAGCTGCATGGGTGCGTCCGATGTCATCGCCGTGCTCCCGTTCTCCCGTTCCCGGCCGCGGGCCGGGTCACGCGGCGCGCGCCGCGCCGCCTTCCCGCTCGGCGCCCACTGTGCCCGCCCACCACGGCCCCGGCACCCGGGGCTGCGCCACTCGGCCCTGCCGGCGTTCCCGGCAGGCGGCCGCCGGGGCGTCCGTGCATGCTGGGGAAAGCGGCGTCCGGAGTCGGCCGACGACCCGTGAGAGAGCGACGACGGAGGCGGAAACATGAGCCGAGCGATGCTCCGGCAGATCATCGACTACGCCAACCGGGCCGACCCGTACCCGCTGTACGAGGAGCTGCGCAAGACACCGGTGTTCCACGACGAGGACGGGCCGTACGTCGTCAGCACCTACCACGAGATCCAGAGCCTGCTGCACGATCCGCGCATCAGCTCCGACCCCCGCAATCTGACGCTGTCGGCGAGCGACCCGCTGATGAGCGGCGAAGGCGACGAATCGACCCTGCCGCCGGTCTTCCTGAGGCTCGACCCGCCGGACCACGACCGGCTGCGCCGCATCACGAACCGGCCCTTCGGACCGCCGCACTCCCCGCACCGGGTCGACGACATGCGCGGCGAGCTCGCCGGCATCGTCTCCGGCCTCATCGACGGCATCGCCGCCACGGGCTCCCCGGAACGCATCGACCTCGTCGAGCAGTTCTCCTACCCCTTCCCGGTGACGGTGATCTGCCGGCTGCTGGGCGTGCCGCACGAGGACGAGCCGCGCTTCCACGGCTGGGCGGACACCATCGCCGCCAGCCTGGACCCCGATCCGGACGCCGACCCCGCCGAGAAGTCCAAGGGCGCGGCCGACGCGCAGATCGAGCTCGGCATGTACCTGGCCGGGCTGATCGAGGAGCGCCGCAAGAACCCGGGCGAGGACATGCTGTCCCAGCTGGCGGCCGCCCCCGAGGGACCGGACGGGTCCATGAGCACCGTGGAGATCATCAGCACCGCGGCGCTGCTGCTGATCGCGGGCCACGAGACCACGGTCAACCTGATCACCAACGGCATGCTCACCCTGCTGCGCCACCCGGAAGTGCTCCAGCGGCTGCGCGAGGACCCGCGGCTGTCCGTACCGATCGTCGAGGAACTGCTGCGGTACGAGCCGCCCGTGCAGCTGCTGCCCCGGCGCAGCACGCTCACCGACATCGAGGTCGCCGGGGTGAACATCCCCAAGGGCGCCACGGTTTCGCTGATCCTCGCCTCCGGGAACCGCGACCCCAGGCGCTTCGAGAACCCGGACCGCTTCGACCCCGACCGGGGGGACATCCAGCACCTCGGCCTGGGCAGCGGCATCCACAGCTGCTTCGGCGCCCCGCTGGCCCGCCTGGAGGCCCAGCTGGCACTGAGCGAACTGGCCCGCCGGCTGGAGAACCCCCGGCTGCTGGAGGACCCGCCCCCGTACCGCCAGAACGCGGTGCTGCGCGGCCCCCGCCACCTGCCCATCGCCTGCGACGGCATCCGCCCCTGAGCCCGCCCGATCCGACCGGCCCGTCAGAAGTGCGTGAAGAGCGGGCCGGCCGGCGTATGGATCCCGCCAAGGAAGCCGGTCGTACCGGATTTCCGCCCCGAGGCTGTCCCTCGTCCGCGCTCGATCGGAGGGACCGGCATCATGGCCACGCACACAGGAAATCCGGACACGGCCGTCAAGGAGGCCGGCGCGCAGGAGCCCCCTGACACGGGGGCCGACGCGCGTCACAAACTCACCGCCCTCCAGGGGCTGGCCGCGCTGTCGCTCGACGCGATGGCGTCCGTGGCGTACGGGCCCGAATCGGTCGTCCTGGTGCTGGCGGCGGCCGGGGCGTACGGCATGGGGTTCACCCTGCCCGTCACCCTCGCCATCGCCGCCCTGCTGGCGGTGCTGGTGGCCTCGTACCGGCAGGTCATCGCCGCCTTCCCGGACGGCGGCGGCTCGTACGCGGTCGCCAGGCGGCACCTGGGGCGGCGGACCGGCCTGGTCGCGGCCGCCTCGCTGATCCTCGACTACGTGCTGAACGTCGCGGTGTCGGTCACCGCCGGCGTGGCCGCCCTGACCTCGGCGTTCCCGGAGGCGTACGGGCAGCGGACATGGATCTGCCTCGGCGTCCTCGTCCTGGTCACCGCCGTGAACCTGCGGGGCGTCGTCGACTCGGCGAAGCTGTTCCTGCTGCCGACGGCCCTGTTCGTCGGCGCGGTCCTCGCCATGATCACCGTCGGCCTGTTCCGGGACGGGCCGCTCAGCACGGCCTCCGCCGCGGGACACGCGCCCGTACTCGGCGAGGGCGCCACCACCGTCGGCGCGCTGCTCCTGCTGAAGGCGTTCGCGGCGGGCTGCTCCGCCCTCACCGGGGTCGAGGCCGTCGCCAACGCGGTGCCCTCCTTCCGCGCCCCCGCCGCCCGGCGCGCGCAGCGCACCGAGGTCGCGCTCGGCGCGCTGCTCGGCGTGATGCTGATCGGCCTGTCCGTCCTGATCGGCCGCTTCCACCTCCAGCCGGTCGAGGGCGTGACGGTCCTCGCCCAGCTCGCCGACGCGTCCTTCGGACACGGCCCCGCCTTCTACGTGACGCAGTGCGCGACCATGGTGCTGCTGGCGCTCGCGGCGAACACCTCCTTCGGCGGGCTGCCCGTCCTGATGAGCCTGCTGGCTCGCGACAACCACCTGCCGCACCTGTTCGCGCTCAAGGCCGACCGCCAGGTGCACCGGCACGGTGTCCTCGCGCTGGCCGCGGTGTCAGCCGCCCTGCTGGTGTTCTCCGGCGGCGACACCAACACCCTCGTCCCCCTCTTCGCGATCGGCGTCTTCGTCGGCTTCACGATCTGTCAGGTCGGCATGGTCCGGCACTGGTCCGGTGAACGCCCCACGGGCTGGCGGGCCAAGGCCGCCCTTAACGGATGCGGGGCGCTGCTCACCGGGGTCGCGGCCGTCGTGGTCACCGCCACCAAGTTCACCGAGGGCGCGTGGCTCATCGTCCTCGCGCTGCCGCTGCTGGTCCTCGGCTTCGAAAAGGTCGACCGCACCTACACCCGGATCGGGGAACGGCTGGAGCTCGGCCGGGTCCCGCAGGCCCCGACGCGGGCCCGCTCGCTGGTCGTCGTCCCCGTCTCCGGACTGTCGAAGCTGACCTGCCGGGCGCTGACCGCCGCCCGCTCGCTGGGCGACGAGGTGCTCGCCGTCACCGTCACCCACCCCGCGCCGGAGGACCGCCGGGCGGCCGAAGCCCTGCGCCGCGACTGGGAGCTGTGGAGCCCGGGGGTCGAACTCGTCGAGGTCACCTCGCCGACCCGGGCCCTGGGCCGACCGGTCTCCGGCTACGTCCGCGAGCTGACCGCCACGAACCCGGACGCCCAGGTCACCGTACTGATCCCGGAGACCGAGCCCGCCCGCCTGTGGCAGCGGATCCTCCAGAACCAGCGCGGAGCGGTCGTCGCCCACGCCGTACGACGCGACACCGACGCCGTCATCTGCCGGCTGCGCTTCCGCATCACGGACGAGGTGAAGTGAGACCGCGCTCCCGCCTCGCGGCCCTCGCCTTCTCAGGTGACGGCGGAGGGCGGCAGTTCCCCGTTGGCGGGTGGGGTGCCGGCCGGGGTGCGGAGGGTCAGGACCATGGTGAGGCCGCCGCCGGGGGTGTCCTCGGCCGTGAGGGTGCCGCCGATGGCCTCCGTGAAGCCGCGGGCGACCGCGAGGCCGAGCCCCACGCCCGCGCCGCGGGGCGCGTCGCCGTGCCGTTGGAAGGGTTCGAAGATCCTCTCCTTGGCCTCGTCGGGGACACCGGGCCCGCGGTCCACGACCCGGAGCTCGACGCGGTCGAGGAGGGAACTCGCGCAGACGTGGACGGGCCGCCCGTGCGGGCTGTACTTGACGGCGTTCTCGACGACGTTGGCCACGACGCGTTCGAGGAGGCCGCGGTCGACGGCGACCATCGGGAGGGTCTCCGGGATGTCGAGTTCGACGCTGTCGTCGGGCAGGCCGCCCAGCGCGACGGGGACGATCTCGTCGAGGTCGGTCTCGCGGATGAGCGGGACGACGGAGCCCGTGTTCAGCCGGGACATGTCGAGGAGGTTCCCGATGAGCGCGGCGAGGCGGTCCGCGCCCTCCTCGATGCCTTCGAGGAGACCGGCCCTGTCCTCCTCGGACCAGTCGACGTCGTCGGAGCGCAGTGAGGTCACCGATGCCTTGATGCCGGCCAGCGGTGTGCGCAGGTCGTGGCTGACGGCGGCGAGCAGGGCCGTACGGATGCGGTTGCCCTCGGCGAGTTCCCGGGCCCGGCCGGCCTCGTCGACCAGGCGCTGGCGGTCGAGCACGACGGCTGCCTGGGCGGCGAACGCGCCGAGGACACGGCGGTCCTCGGCGGGCAGGACCCGCCCGGAGAGGGCCAGCGCCATGTTCTCGCCGATCGGCATGTCGACGTCGGCCTCCTCGGGCCGGGTCACCGGGTGGGCGCCGACGGCGGCGGCCGTGGTCCAGGGCTCGACCTCACCGGCCCGCTCCAGGAGGGCGACGGACCGCATGGTGAAGGTCTCGCGGAGGCGTTCGAGGAGCGCGTCGAGGGAGTTCTCGCCGCGCAGGACGCTGCCCGCGAGGAAGGAGAGGATCTCGGACTCGGCGCGCAGCCGGGCGGCCTGGTGGGTGCGGCGGGCGGCCAGGTCGACGACGGAGGCCACGGAAACGGCCACCCCGACGAAGATCGAGATGGCGACGATGTTGCGGGGGTCGGAGATGGTGAGCTTGTAGAGCGGCGGCGTGAAGAAGTAGTTCAGCAGCAGGGAGCCGAACGCGGCCGACGCGAGCGCGGGCAGCAGTCCGCCGAGCAGCGCGGCGGCGACGGTGAAGGTGAGGAACAGCAGCATGTCGTTCGCGAGCCCGAGCTCGGGAAGGACCTGGCTGAGCAGCAGGGTCAGCAGGGCGGGTCCGGCCACGCCGGTCGCCCAGCCCCAGATGATCCGGGAGCGGCCCAGCCGGGCACCGCGCGCGAGCGGCAGGCGGCGGCCCTTGGCCGCGGCGTCGTGCGTGACCATGTGGACGTCGATGTCCGGTCCGGACTCGACGGCCACGGTGGCGCTGACGCCCCGCCCGAACACGTACTGCCAGGGCTTGCGGCGGCTGACGCCGAGGACGATCTGAGTGGCGTTGACGCCGCGCGCGAACTCCAGCAGGGCGTGCGGGACGTTGTCGCCTATGACGTGGTGGAAGGTGCCGCCGAGGTCCTCGACCAGGGAGCGCTGGACGGCGAGTTCCTTCGGCGAGGCGCTGGAGAGGCCGTCGCTGCGGGCGATGTAGACGGCGAGGACCTCGCCGCCCGCGCCCTTCTCGGCGAGCCGGGCTGCGCGCCGGATCAGCGTCCGGCCTTCGGGGCCGCCGGTGAGGCCGACGACGATCCGCTCCCGGGCCTGCCAGGTGGAGCGGATGCCGTGCTCCCCGCGGTACTCCTGGAGGTACTCGTCCACGCGGTCGGCGACCCACAGCAGCGCGAGCTCGCGCAGCGCGGTCAGGTTGCCGGGGCGGAAGTAGTTCGACAGCGCCGCGTCGACCTTGTCGGGCTTGTATATGTTCCCGTGCGCCATCCGCCGGCGCAGGGCCTGCGGGGACATGTCGACCAGCTCGATCTGGTCGGCCCGCCGGACCACCTCGTCGGGCACGGTCTCGCGCTGGCGCACCCCGGTGATGGTTTCCACGACGTCGCCGAGGGACTCCAGGTGCTGGATGTTGACCGTCGTGACGACGTCGATGCCGGCCTGGAGGAGCTCTTCGACGTCCTGCCAGCGCTTGGTGTTGCGCGAGCCGGGGACGTTGGTGTGCGCGAGCTCGTCCACGAGGACGACGGCCGGCCGGCGCGCGAGCACGGCGTCCACGTCCATCTCGGTGAAGACGGTGTCCCGGTACTCGACCCCGCGCCGGGGGATCATCTCCAGGCCGTGCAGCATCACCTCGGTGCGCGGCCGGTGGTGGTGCTCGACGAAGCCGACGACGCAGTCGGTGCCGCGTTCGGTCCTGCGGTGGGCCTCGGAGAGCATCGCGTACGTCTTGCCGACGCCCGGGGCCGAGCCGAGGTAGATCCGGAGCTTTCCGCGTCTCATGTGATGCCGGCTTCTCGTTCTGCTCGATGTGCTGTGTTGGTGTTGGCGTTGGCGGCTGTCAGGGCTCGAAGCGGTAGCCCATGCCCGGTTCCGTGATCAGGTATCGGGGGTGGGAGGGATTCGCCTCCAGCTTGCGCCGCAGCTGGGCCATGTAGACCCGCAGGTAGTTGGTGTGCTCCGAGTAGGTCGGCCCCCAGACCTCCAGGAGCAGCCTGCGCTGGGAGACGAGGTGCCCGGGCTTGGCGATCAGCAGCTCCAGCAGGTGCCATTCGGTCGGGGTCAGCCGTACGGTGCGCTCACCGCGCACCACCTTCCTGGCGGCCAGGTCGATGGTGAACTCGTCGGTCACGATCCCCGGGATCCCGGCCGGGGAAGCGGGCGCTTCCTGTCGGCGGGTGGCGGCACGCAGGCGCGCCAGCAGCTCGTCCATGCTGAACGGCTTGGTCACGTAGTCGTCCGCGCCGGCGTCCAGGGCCCGGATCTTCTCCTCGGAGGTGTGCCGCGCGGAGAGGACCAGGATCGGGACGTGGCTCCAGCCGCGCACCCCCCTGATCACCTCCACGCCGTCCATGTCCGGCAGACCGAGGTCCAGGAGGATGGCATCCGGTGTGCGGGCCGCCGCGAGCCGGAGCGCCATGGCGCCGTCCCCGGCCTCTAAGACCTCGAACTTCCGGGCCTGGAGATTGATCTTCAGCGCGCGTACGAGCTGCGGATCGTCCTCCACCACGAGCACGCGTGTCATCGGTGTGGAGCCTTCCTTTCGTGACGTGCGGGCGGCCGGAGCCGGCGGGACGACGCCCCGGGTCCCACCCGGCGCCAGCCGGGGGCCCGTCGCGTCCCGCCGGCTCCGGATCCGCGCGGCGGCGGCCATCAGCTCTTGGCCAGGGCCTTGATCGCGATGTTGAGCCCCAGGACGTTGACGCGGGGTTCGCCCATGAAGCCGAGCGTGCGGCCTTCGGTGTTCTGCTCCACGAGCTTCTCGACCTGCCCGACGTCGAGGCCGTTGCGCTCGGCGACCCGGTGGACCTGGATCTTCGCGTACTCCGGGGAGATGCCCGGGTCGAGCCCGGAGCCGGAGGAGGTGACGGCGTCGGCCGGGACGTCCCGCGGGTCCACCGTGTACGAGGCCGTGGAGTTGTCCGCGACGACCGCGGCCTTGGCGTCCTCGACCGTCTTGACCAGGTCCGGGTTGTCGGCGGCCTTGTTGGTGGCGCCGGAGAGGATCAGCGCGTACCGGGTGTTGACGCTGTTGGACCCGAGGCCGCCCGAGGGGCGCGGCTGGAACCACTTCAGGTCCGGCCTGGCGCTCTCCTCGGGGTCGTCCGGGTTCCGCTTGGGGAGGTCGTAGGTCTGTCCGATGAGGGAGGACCCGACGACGGCGCCGCTCTCGTCCTTGATCTCGGAGCCGTTGGCGTTGCCGTGGAAGGCGACCTGGGCGATGCCGGTCACGGCCAGCGGGTAGAGGACGCCGCACAGGACCGTCAGGACCAGGAGTGCCCGCAGGCCCGCGCCGATCAGCCGTGCGGTGTTGCCGACAGAGTTGTTCATGGCGGGTATCAGCCGATTCCGGGAATGAGGGTGATGAGCATGTCGATGAGCTTGATGCCGATGAACGGGGCGATGAGGCCGCCGAGTCCGTAGATCCCGAGGTTGCGGCGGAGCATCCTGTCGGCGCTCGTCGGCTTGTACTGGACGCCCTTCAGGGCGAGCGGCACGAGCGCGATGATGATGAGCGCGTTGAAGACGACCGCGGAGAGGATCGCGGAGTTCGGTGAGTGCAGGCCCATGACGTTGAGCTTGTCGAGGCCCGGGTAGACCACGGCGAACATGGCCGGGATGATCGCGAAGTACTTCGCGACGTCGTTGGCGATCGAGAAGGTGGTCAGGGCCCCTCGGGTGATGAGGAGCTGCTTGCCGATCTCGACGATCTCGATGAGTTTGGTGGGGTTGGAGTCCAGGTCCACCATGTTCCCGGCCTCCTTCGCGGCCGAGGTGCCCGTGTTCATCGCCACGCCCACGTCCGCCTGGGCCAGGGCCGGGGCGTCGTTCGTACCGTCTCCGGTCATCGCGACGAGTTTGCCGCCCGCCTGCTCCCGCTTGATGAGGGCCATCTTGTCCTCGGGGGTGGCCTCGGCGAGGAAGTCGTCGACACCGGCCTCCTCCGCGATCGCCTTCGCGGTCAGCGGGTTGTCGCCCGTGATCATGACGGTCTTGATGCCCATGCGGCGCAGTTCGTCGAACCGCTCGCGCATGCCCTCCTTGACCACGTCCTTGAGGTGGATGACGCCCAGGATCCGGGCGCCCTTCTCGTCCTCGACGGCGACCAGCAGCGGCGTGCCGCCGGCCTCGGAGATCCGGTCGGCCAGGACGTCGGCGTCGGCGGCGACCTGACCGCCCCGCTCCGTCACCCACGCGATGACCGAACCGGCAGCTCCCTTACGGGTCTTCCTGCCGTCCACGTCGACGCCCGACATCCGGGTCTGGGCGGTGAACGCCACCCAGGTGGCCCGCGCGAGTTCGCCCTGGTGGCGTTCGCGCAGCCCGTACTTCTCCTTCGCGAGGACCACGATCGACCGGCCCTCGGGGGTCTCGTCCGCCAGGGAGGAAAGCTGTGCGGCGTCGGCCAGTTCGGCAGCGGTGGTGCCCTTGACGGCCACGAACTCCGAAGCCTGCCGGTTGCCCAGGGTGATCGTGCCCGTCTTGTCGAGCAGCAGCGTGGAGACGTCGCCCGCAGCCTCGACGGCCCGGCCGCTCATCGCGAGGACGTTGCGCTGGACGAGCCGGTCCATGCCGGCGATGCCGATGGCGGAGAGCAGGGCGCCGATGGTGGTCGGGATCAGGCAGACCAGGAGCGCGGTCAGGACGATCATCGACTGCTTGGCGTCGGCGTAGATCGCGAACGGCTGGAGGGTGACGACGGCCAGCAGGAAGACGATGGTGAGGGACGCCAGCAGGATGTTGAGGGCGATCTCGTTGGGCGTCTTCTGCCGGGCCGCGCCCTCCACGAGCGCGATCATGCGGTCGATGAAGGTCTCGCCCGGCTTTGTCGTGATCTTCACGACGATCCGGTCGGAGAGGACCTTCGTACCGCCGGTGACGGCCGAGCGGTCGCCGCCCGACTCCCGGATGACCGGGGCCGATTCACCCGTGATCGCGGACTCGTCGACGGAGGCGACGCCTTCGATGACGTCCCCGTCGCCCGGGATGATGTCGCCCGCCTCGCAGACGACCAGGTCACCGATCCCGAGGTCGGTGCCGGGCACCTGCTCCTCGCTCTTGCCGTCCTGGGCCAGCCGGCGGGCGACGGTGTCGGTCTTGGCCTTGCGCAGGGTGTCGGCCTGCGCCTTGCCGCGGCCCTCGGCCACGGCCTCGGCGAGGTTGGCGAAGACCGTGGTCAGCCACAGCCAGGCGGTGATCGCCCAGCCGAACCAGTCCGTCGGGTCCGAGACCGCCAGGAAGGTGGTGACCACCGAACCGACGAGGACCACGAACATGACCGGGGACTTGACCATGATGCGCGGGTCGAGCTTCCTCACCGCGTCGGGGAAGGACCTCAGCAGGGCCTTGGGGTCGAACAGGCCGCCCCCGACGCGCCCTGCCGCGGGCTTGTGTCCGGTGGGCTGGTCCTCGTGCGGAGCGCGGGTTGGGGTGATGGTGCTCATGAGGCGAGCCCTTCGGCAAGCGGACCCAGCGCGAGCGCCGGGAAGTAGGTCAGACCGGTGATGATGAGGATCGTGCCGACGAGCAGGCCCGCGTAGAGCGGCTTGTCGGTACGCAGGGTGCCTGCGGTTTCGGGCACCGGCTTCTGCTCGGCCAGCGAGCCGGCGAGGGCGAGGACGAACACCATGGGCAGGAAGCGGCCGAGCAGCATGGCGATGCCGATGGTGCTGTTGAACCACTGGGTGTCAGCGTTCAGACCCGCGAAGGCGGAGCCGTTGTTGTTGGCGCCCGAGGTGTAGGCGTAGAGGATCTCGGAGAAGCCGTGCGCGCCCGGGTTGGCCATCGAGTCGCCCGGGGTGGGCAGGGCCATCGCGGCGGCGGTGAAGCAGAGGACCAGGGCCGGGGTGATGAGGATGTAGCAGGCCGCGAGCTTGATCTCGCGGGTGCTGATCTTCTTGCCGAGGTACTCGGGGGTGCGGCCGACCATCAGGCCGGCGATGAACACCGCGATGATCGCCATGATCAGCATGCCGTAGAGGCCGGAGCCCACACCGCCGGGTGCGATCTCGCCGAGCTGCATGCCCAGCAGCTGGATGCCGCCGCCCAGACCGGTGTAGGAGGAGTGGAAGGAGTTGACCGCACCCGTCGAGGTGAGGGTGGTGGCGACCGAGAAGATCGCGGAGGCGCCGATGCCGAAGCGGGTCTCCTTGCCCTCCATCGCTCCGCCCGCGGCCTGGAGGGCCGGGCCGTGGTGGGCGAACTCGGTCCACATCATCAGCGCGGTGAAGCCGACCCAGATGACGCCCATGGTGGCGAGGATCGCGTAACCCTGGCGCAGGTTGCCGACCATCCGGCCGAAGGTACGGGTCATCGCGAACGGGATGAGCAGGATCAGGAAGATCTCGAACAGGTTCGAGAAGGGGGTCGGGTTCTCGAAGGGGTGGGCCGAGTTGGCGTTGAAGTAGCCGCCACCGTTGGTGCCCAGCTCCTTGATGACCTCCTGCGAGGCGACCGCCCCGCCGTTCCACTGCTGGGTCCCGCCCATGAACTGGCCGACCTCGTGGATGCCGGCGAAGTTCTGGATCGCACCGCAGGCGACCAGCACGATCGCGCCGATCACCGAGATCGGCAGCAGGATGCGGACGGTGCCGCGCACCAGGTCCGCCCAGAAGTTGCCGAGTTCCCCGGTGCGGGAGCGCGCGAAGCCCCGTACCAGGGCCACCGCGACGGCCATGCCGACGGCGGCGGAGACGAAGTTCTGGACCGCCAGCCCGCCGGTCTGTACGACGTGGCCCATGGCCTGCTCGCCGTAGTACGACTGCCAGTTGGTGTTGGCCACGAACGACGCGGCGGTGTTGAAGGCCTGGTCCGGGTCTATCGCGGAGAACCCGAGCGACCCGGGCAGGATCCCCTGCGCCCGCTGGAGGGCGTAGAGGAACAGGACGCTCACGGCGGAGAACGCCAGGACGCCGCGCAGATAGGCGGGCCAGCGCATCTCGGCCGAGGGATTGGCGCCGACGGCCTTGTAGATCCACTTCTCCGGTCCGTAGTGCTTCTCGGAGGAGTAGACGCGGGCCATGTAGTCGCCCAGCGGACGGTAGGCCAGCGCGAGCGCGGCGATCAGCGCGAGCAGCTGGAGCACACCAGCGGTTACGGGGCTCATGTCGGTACTCAGAACCTCTCCGGATACACAAGGGCGAGGATGAGATAACCCAGCAGGGAGACCGCGACCAGCAGGCCGACGATGTTCTCGATGCTCACAGCTTGGTCACCCCCTTGGCGATGAGAGCCACCAGCGCGAAGACCGCGACCGTGGTGACGACGAAGGCCAGATCGGCCACCGTGAGCTCCTGAATGAAGTGATGAAATGGGTTTCGGCCAAGTCGGCCGAACATGAGCAAACCGTGGGCCGGGCCGGTCGTTAAGACCCCTTGACGGACTCCATACGGGTCCGGCGGAACTCTTGACGCCGCCCATACGGGGACCTCCGGGAGCGCTTCCATTACGCCACCGGAGGGGTCCGCGTTAAGGACACGTCAGGATTCGCTCAGCTGCGGGTATGAGGGATCAGCCTGCGTACGCTTGCTCAGCCGTCGGTGTCGATGGCTGATTCTTTGCCGTACGACAGGAGCACCCCACGATGGCCACCCCTGCCCGCTCCTCGCGCCTGCGCGCGTGGATGCTGGAAGGCTTGACCGCCCAGACGAGTTCACCCGCAGCCAAGGAGGCGGCTGCCCAGCCCCACGGCCGGCCGTGGTGGCGGGTCATGTGCCTGACGGGCCTGGACTACTTCTCCACCCTCGGCTACCAGCCCGGCATCGCGTTCCTGGCCGCGGGTCTGCTGTCGCCGCTGGCGACCATCGTGCTCGTGCTGCTGACCCTGTTCGGCGCGCTGCCCGTGTACCGGCGGGTGGCCGAGGAGAGCCCGCACGGCGAGGGTTCCATCGCCATGCTGGAGCGGCTGCTCACGTTCTGGAAGGGGAAGCTGTTCGTCCTGACCCTGCTCGGGTTCGCGGCGACCGACTTCCTCATCACCATCACCCTCTCGGCGGCGGACGCCACCGCGCACATGGTGGAGAACCCGCACCTCACCAGCACCCTGCACGGCCACGAGGTGCTGATCACCCTGATCCTGATCGCCCTCCTGGGCGGGGTGTTCCTGAAGGGGTTCAGCGAGGCCATCGGAGTGGCGGTGGTCCTGGTCTTCACGTATCTCGGCCTGAACGTCGTCGTGGTGGCGGTCGGGCTGTGGAACGTGTTCAGCGAGCCGCAGGTCATCACCGACTGGACCACCGCGCTGACCGCCGAGCACGGCAACCCCTTCATGATGATCGCCATCGCCCTCGTCGTGTTCCCGAAGCTCGCGCTCGGCCTGTCGGGGTTCGAGACGGGCGTGGCGGTCATGCCGCACGTGAAGGGCGGTCCCGAAGACACCGAGGCGAAGCCCGCCGGCCGGATCCGCGGCGCCAAGAAGCTGCTGACCACGGCCGCCGTGATCATGAGCATCTTCCTGATCTGCTCCAGCCTGATCACGACCCTGCTGATCCCCGCCGATCAGTTCCAGCCAGGCGGCGAGGCCAACGGCCGCGCGCTCGCCTACCTGGCCCACGAATACCTCGGCTCCGCCTTCGGCACCGTCTACGACATCTCCACGATCCTCATCCTCTGGTTCGCGGGCTCCTCCGCGATGGCCGGCCTGCTCAACCTGATGCCGCGCTACCTGCCCCGCTACGGCATGGCCCCGCAGTGGGCCCGCGCCCTGCGCCCGATGGTGATCGTGTTCACCCTCATCGCGTTCCTCGTCACCTGGATCTTCGACGCCGACGTGGACGCCCAGGGCGGCGCCTACGCCACCGGTGTCCTCGTACTGATCACCTCGGCGGCCGTCGCCGTCACCATCGCCGCCCGCCGGGCCGGGGAACGCGGCTGGACGATCGGCTTCGGCGTCATCTCCGCCGTCTTCGTCTACACCACCGCCGTCAACGTGGCCGAACGCCCGGACGGCGTGAAGATCGGCGCCTGCTTCATCGCGGGCATCATGGCGCTCTCCCTCCTCTCCCGCCTGGCCCGCGTCTTCGAGCTGCGCGTGACCCACCTCGAATTCGACGACATGGCCGCGAGGTTCGTCCGGGACACCGCCAACCGCACCATCCGCCTCATCGCCAACGAGCCCGACAACCGTGACAAGGCCGAGTACCGCGACAAGGTCGAGCAGATCAGGGCCGACAACGACATCCCGGCCGGCGACGACCTCCTGTTCGTCGAAGTCACCGTCCTGGACCCCTCCGAGTTCGAATCCGGGCTGCGGGTACGGGGCGAGGTGCTGCACGGCCGCTACCGCGTCCTGACCCTGGAGAGCTCCACGGTCCCCAACGCCCTCGCCGCGCTCCTCCTCCACATCAGGGACGAGACGGGCCAGCGCCCCCACATCTACTTCGAGTGGACCGAGGGCAACCCGATGGCCAACTTCTTCCGCTTCTTCCTCTTCGGACAGGGAGAGGTAGCCCCCGTCACCCGCGAGGTCATCCGCGAGGCCGAACCGGACCGCAGCCGCCGCCCCCACGTCCACGCCGGCTGACGCCGCCCCGGCCTAGTCGCCGATGTCCCGGCGGCGGAAGTCGGCGAGGGTCTCGCGGCGCATGAGCAGGCGGGCCGCGCCGTTGTCGACCGCGACGACCGGCGGCCGTCCGACCAGGTTGTAGCCGGATGCCATCGACAGCTGGTAGGCGCCCGCGACCGGTACGGCGAGCAGGTCGCCGGGGCGGACGTCCCCGGGCAGTTCCACATCGGCGGCCAGGACGTCCCCGGCTTCGCAGTGCCGGCCGACCACCGTGGCGACGCACGCCTGCGCGGCCGGGCGGCGGCCGACGAGGCGGGGCGCGTACCGGACCCCGTACAGGGCTGGGCGGGGGTTGTCGCTCATCCCGCCGTCGACGGCGACGAACACGCGGTCGCAGGTGCGCTTCACGGCGAGGACCCGGTACAGCGCCACCCCGGCGGGACCGGCGACGGCCCGGCCGGGCTCGATGGTGAGCCGGGGCACGGCCAGTCCGGCCGCCGCGCAGCTCTCCACGAGCGCGGTGCGCAGCCGGCGGGCCAGGGCCGTGAGGTCCAGCGCGGGCTCGCCGGGGCGGTAGGCGATGCCGTGGCCCCCGCCCATGTCCAGCTCGGGCAGGACGACTCCGTGGGCGTCGCGGACGCGGGCCATCAGGCCGACCATGCGGCGCACGGCCGCGAGGTACGGCTTGACGTCGGTGATCTGGGAGCCGATGTGGCAGTGCAGACCGGTCAGTTCGAGCTGCGGCTGGCCCAGGACGCGGGCGATGGCGTGCTGGGCCGAGCCGTCGGTGAGGGACAGGCCGAACTTCTGGCCGTCCGTACCGGTGCGGATCTTCTCGTGGCCGCCGGCCGTGATGCCCGGCACCACCCGGACCATCACCTTCTGCGAGCCGCCCGTACCCACCATCGCGGCCAGCCGGGCTATCTCGGACGGGCCGTCGATGACGATGCGGCCCACTCCGAGCCGCAGCGCCGCCTCGATGTCGTGCGGTGACTTCGCGTTGCCGTGCAGGACCATGCGCTCCGGCGGGAAGCCGGCGGTGACGGCGAGTTCGAGTTCGCCCGCCGAGCACACGTCCAGCCCGAGGCCCTCCTCGTCGACCCAGCGGACCATCGCCCGGGACAGGAACGCCTTGGCGGCGTAGAGGACGTCGGCGTCGGGGAAGGCGTCGCGGTACGTGCGGCAGCGGGCCCGTACCTCGCCCTCGTCCAGCACGTACACCGGCGTGTCGAAACGGTCGGCTATCTCGGCGAGCGGCACCCCGCCGACGGAGAGGCCCCCGTGCGGCAGCCGGCCGGTGGAGGCCGGCCAGACGGACAGGTCGTCCGCGTCCGCGGCGGCCTCGGACAGTGCGGTGATGGTCATGGCGTTCCCCTCAGGCGACGCGGGCCGCGACGCGGTCCGGCCGGCGGGTGGTGGCGGTGGCCGCGGGCGCCGAGAGCGTCGGGTCGACGGTGATCACGGCGGCGCCGAGCGGACCGCACAGCTCCCGCAGCACGGACTCGGACAGCCGGATGTACGCCTGCCCCGCGCCGAGGGTGGAGACCAGCCGCTCCCTGCGGGTGAAGCCCACGGCCGTCCGCGCCCCCAGCGGGGTGCGGAACAGCCGGATCACCGTCGCGGCCGTGTCACCCGGCCGGACGGGCACGTACAGGAGTCCGGCCGGGATCCGTTCTTCGGGCTCGGGGTCTTCTTCGTACTGAAACAGGCACATGGCGCTCTCCCTGGGGGAACCACGGACGACGGATGACGCCCCGGGTGCGGGGAGGCAGCCCGGGGCACGCGATCGAAGCTATCCCCGCTCCGGCGGCTCCCGCGTCGCTCCCTGACGCCACCTTGACGGGCGACGGCCCACTCCATACACGTCACTGACGGACGCGGGGCGCGGCGTCAAAGGCGCGTACGGGTTTCCGGCTCCGGCGTCAGGGAGGCATCAGCGAAGCCGCCGCGCGGCCCGCCGCGGCCGTTCCATGGAGGGCGAAGGACGAAGTGGAAAGCAGGAGGGGTGGGGCGACGGTGCGAGGACGAGTGGTGGCGGGTACGTGCGGATCCCTCGGGAGCCTGACGGCGCTGCACCGGGCGGCCGCCGAGGCCCGGGCGCGGGACGCGGAGCTGTGGGTCGTACTGGCCTGGCAGGCGCCCCTCGGCGGACCGGCCTCCCGGACCGCCGCCGGCGGAACGCCGCTGCTCGCGGGCTGCCGCGACGCGGCGGTCGAACGGCTGCGGGACGTCCTCGCCGCCGCCTTCGGTGACGGCCCGCCGGGGGTGACCCTGGCCGGCCTGACGGTCCGGGGGACCCCGGGTGCGGCCCTGGTCGACACCGTCCGCGACGCCGGGGACCTCCTCGTCGTCGGTACGGGCTCGCGCACCCCGCTGCTGCGCGCCCTGCGCCCGTCGGTCTCCCGCTACTGCCTGGCCCACGCCCCCTGCCCGGTCCTCGCGGTGCCGCCCAGCCCCCTCCAGGCCGACCTGGACGCGGTGCACCGGCGCATCGCCTGGCGCCGGCCCCTGCACGCCGAGGACCTGGCCGGCTGAGCGCCCCGTCGGCGCGGACCCCCGCCTCTTTCGTGATACCGCCGTATCAATATCGTGGTACGGTCGTATTACGAACAACGGATCCCTCCGGAGGTGCCCCGTGCCCGAGAAGACGGCCCGCGTACGACGCGACATCGGCCACTACGTGAACGACGAGCTGCGCGACCGCTACTTCGCCGCCGGCGACGTGCTCTTCGCGATGGGCGCGCCGATCCGCTCCGAGAGGGACGTCGAGACGAGCTTCGGCACCACACACGTCTACCGCTACGGCCCCACCGACCCCGCCGCGGAGTCCCGTACCCCGGTCGTGCTGATCCACGGCTCCGGCGGATCCTCCGCCCAGTGGTACCCCAACACCCGCGCGCTCAGCGCCGAACGCCCCGTGTACGCCCTCGACACCCCAGGCGACCCCGGACGCAGCGTCCAGCGCGAGCCCATGTGGCAGCCGGAGCGGGCCGCCCAGTGGATGGACGAGGCCCTCGACGCGCTCGGCCTCGACCACGTCCACCTCGTCGGCTCCTCCTACGGCGGCTGGCTGGTCATCAACCAGGCGCACCTGCGGCCCGGGCGACTCGCCTCCGTCACCGCGCTCGACCCGGGCGGCCTGGAGAAGGTGGGGCTGCGGTTCTTCGTCTGGATCTTCGCCAGCCTCTTCGCCACCTACGCCCCGAAGTCCTGGCGGCCCCGCCTCGCGGCCTGGCTGGAGCAGCCGGTCATCGTCGTGCCCGAGCTGCGCACGTGGATCCAGGCCGGTGTGCGCGCCTTCCGGATCCGCCGCCCCGCGCCCCTGCCGCTGTCGGACGCGGAACTGGGCTCCATCCGGACGCCGTTCTACCTGATCATGGGCAAGCGCAGCCTGCTCGTTCACCCGAAGCGCCAGCTGGAGCGCGTACCGCGCCTGATGGCGGGGGCTCGCGCCGAGATCGTCTCCGCGACCGGGCACGGACCGCAGATCGACCACCCCGAACTGGTCAACGCCCGGATGCTGGGCTTCATGGAGGACGTGGACTCCCTCGCCCCGGCCGCCGGCCCGGGCGCCTGAAGGAAAGGGGACGACAACATGGTGATAGCCGAAGAGGTCGCCTTCGATCCCGAGGAAGTCCTGGGCCTCTACAGGTCGGTCGCACGGGAGGGCTACGCCTGCGACGTCGACCGGCTGTGCCGCGGTCTGGCCAACTCACACCTGGTCATCACGGCGCGGGACGCTTCGGGAACGCTCTGCGGCCTGGCGCGGACGATCTCCGATGACGAGAACATCTGTTACGTCCAGGACGTCGTGGTCAACCCCGCGCACCACCGGCAGGGCATCGGCCGGGCCTTGGTCGAGCACCTCATGCGGCGCTACTCGCACTGCCGCTTCTTCCTCCTGTCCACGGATCACGAGTCCTCCCCGGAGGGCGAGCGCAACCACGCGTTCTTCCGCAGCCTGGGATTCCTGTCCTACGAGGAGAAGGAGATGGCGGCGGGCTTCGGTCCCCCCAGGAACCGCCCCGACCTGCGCGACAGCACGCCGTGAACCACACCGTGAACCACACCGCGAACCCCGATGAGGCGCGTTGCCAGGGTGTGGTGCGACCTGGCTGACCGGCCGGGGGGCGGCCAGACTCGGTCGGGCGGAGCCATCCGCTCGAACGAGGAGTAGGCAGGCATGAGGAACGAAGCCAAGGTCGTGGCCATTACCGGAGCCAGCAGCGGGATCGGGGAGGAGACGGCCCGGCGGCTGGCCGGCGACGGCCACCGGCTGTTGCTGGGCGCGCGGCGCACCGATCGGCTCGACGCGCTCACCCGGGAGATCAACGCGGCCGGCGGCACCGCGGCGTTCCGGCACCTGGACGTCACCGACGCCGCCGACGTACGGGACTTCGTGGCCGCCGCACAGGAGCGCTACGGCCGGGTGGACGTGATGGTCAACAACGCCGGGGTGATGCCGCTCTCGCCGCTGGACGCCCTCAAGGTCGACGAGTGGGACCGGATGATCGACGTCAACGTACGGGGCGTGCTGCACGGGATCGCCGCCGCCCTGCCCGTGATGCGCGCCCAGGGCGGCGGGCACTTCGTCAACGTCGCCTCCGTCGGCGCCTACGAGGTCTCACCCACGGCGGCCGTCTACTGCGCCACCAAGTTCGCCGTCCGCGCCATCTCCGAGGGGCTGCGCCAGGAGTCGGACGGCTCCGTCCGGGTCACCCTGGTCTCCCCGGGGGTGACCGAGTCCGAGCTGGCCGAGGGGATCTCCGACCCCGCCGCGAGGGAGGCGATGAAGGCCTATCGCGCCGTGGCGCTGCCGGCGTCCGCGATCGCCGGGGCCATCGCCTACGCCGTCGCCCAGCCGGCCGGGGTCGACGTCAACGAGATCGTCGTACGTCCCGCCGCGAGCGCGCAGTGACCGCGGGCGGCGACGCGGCGACGTGGCGGCCGGCCGGCGTCAGTGGTCGCCGCCGTGGAAGACGCAGCCGACCGTGGCGCCGCCGGCCATGCTGACCACGCCCACCGCCGGATTGGTGCTGCCCCGTACGAAACCTCCGGCGTACCCGTCGTCGTCGGCGCCGCGCGCGCCCAGGTAGACGCCCCAGTTGAGGAAGAGCTCCTGAGAGCCGCCGGCGCTGTCGGGGAACGGCTCGGAGGCGGGGCGCACCCGGCGCTGGAGCACGAACGGGCCGTCCATCGCCGAGGCGACCTTGCGCTCCCACTGCGCCGCGTCCGCCGTCCAGCCGGCGACGATGCCCTTGCCGCCGTGCAGCAGCGTCGGCTTCAGGATCAGCTCGTGCTGGTGGGCCAGGGCGTGGGGGAGCGTGTCGACCGGGGAGCCCGCCCGGTCCGTGGTGCGGGGGCGCACGTACCGGGTCCAAGGCAGGAGCCGGTCGATGCAGGCCAGTTCGGCGGCGTCGAAGAGGTCGCGGTGCCGCTCGTCGGAGAGCATCGCCAGGGTGCCCTTGTTTCCGTACAGTTCGGCGTCCAGCCGGCTGAACAGCCCCACCCGGCCCTGCTCGACCGCGACCAGCAGCGGTTCCAGCAGGGCCGCCGAGGCGGGGTCGGTGAGGTCCTCGGGCAGGAAGTACCGGAAGACGACGTCGACGGCCCGGCCCGAGACCGTGGGACGGCCGTTCGGGTACGTGAACTCGCCGAGGTCGCAGGCGATCCCCTCGACCCCGTAGTCGGCCAGCTTCGCGGCGAACACCTTGAGCCGGGGCCCCACCACGGCGAAGTTGTCCACCGTGTCCACCACGGCGACGACGGGCGCCCGGTCGGCGGGGAGGACCGCGGCGCACTCGGCGTACATGGTCCGCACCATGCTGCCCAGCGTGTCCTGGTAGCGGAGCGCGTGCCGCCGTACGAACTCCTCCAGCGGGGGGTACGCCAGCATCGCCCGGTTGATGTCCGCGTTCTCGAAGCCGCCGAGCGCGCTGGTGATGTTGAATTCGAGGAGTTTGAACTCCGTGCCGTCGTGATAGAGGTCGGCCCGTCCCAGCGGGAGGAGCGATCCGGTCCGGGCGCTGCGCGTGATCAGCGCGGACTGCAGGGGATCCATGCCGACCGCCGAGGCCAGCGCGGTCAGGCTGCCGCCGAACACCCGCTCCGGCAGCGAGCGCAGCAGCCCGTAGACCGTGTGGAGGTCTTCGACGACCGTGCGGCGCTCGGGCTCGCTGAGGAAGGCGGGGCCGTTCAGGAACCGGTCCTGGTACGCCAGCGCGAGCGTGACCGACTCCCGGGCGGCGGCCGTCGGGTGGTCCGTCGAGGGGCGCCGCGCGAGCTCCTCCCCGTACGCGCGGCCCAGCCGCGATCTGGGCGCCTTGGGCAGGCTCGTGGTCGTCATTGCGTGTCCTTTCGAAGCGGAACGCGCCGCCGGGTCAGTCCGTGTCCGCCGGCTGCGGGGCCTGTGCGGTGCTCTGCTCGGTGCTCTGCTCGGCGCGGGTGATCCACTGGCGGCGCGCGCCCACGAGGAGCGCCACCGCGACGAGGGCCATGGCGACCGCCCCGACGCCGAACACGGCGCGAGTGCCGACCTCGGCGGCGACGATGCCGCCCGCCGCCGCACCGACGGGCAGCCCGCCCCAGGCGACGAGCCGGTACACGCTGTTGGCCCGCCCGAGCAGGTGCTGCGGCACCAGGGTCTGCCGCAGGACGACCACGACGACGTTCCACGTCACCGTCCCGCACGCGAAGATCGCGAGGGCCGCGCCGGCCGCGTACACCGAGGGCACGGCGGCCAGGATCGTCTCGCTCGTGGCGATCAGCACGGCGGTGGCGACCAACGCGCCCTCCCGGCCCAGGCGTTCGGTGAGGGCGGGGGCGAACCGTGAGGACACGACGGCCCCGACGGCCTGGCAGGCGAGCAGGGCGCCGTACCCGAACGGGCCCAGGTGGAGTTCCTTGACGCTGTACACCACGAGCACGGCGAGCATCGCGTTCCCGGCCAGGTTGATCAGGCAGGAGATCAGGGCGAGGCTGCGCAACAGGTGGTGCGAGAAGAGCCACTTGGCGCCGGCCAGCATCTCCGACAGCACGCCGGCCCTGACCGGTGCGGGCTCGATCGGCCGGGTGCCGCGGATGCGGCTGACCAGTACGGCGGAGCACAGGAAGGTGGCGGCGTCCACGCCGAACGGCAGGGCCACCGCCACACCGAACATCAGCGCGCCGAGGAGCGGGCCGATGAAACCGGTGCCGGCCTCCTGCGCGGCCATGATGCGGGCGTTGGCGGTGGCGAGCCCGGCCTGCGGGGTGATGAAGGGGACGAGCACCTGGGCGGCGTTGCGGGAGAGGACCTCGCCGACGCCGAGCAGGAACATGCACACGTAGAGCAGGGGCAGCCCGCCCCAGCCGCCGAGGATCCCGAGGGCGAGCACCGCGAGCAGGACGGCCCGGGCGATGTCGACCCGCACCATCATGGTCCGGATGTCGAGGCGGTCGACCAGCAGCCCCGCCGGGATGCCGAACAGGATGAACGGAATGGTGACGGCGACCGATGCCGCGCCGATCAGGCGGGGGTCGTCGGTCAGCCGGGTGGCGAGCAGGGGGGCGGCGGCGATCGTGGCTCCGTCGCCGAGCGAGGAGACCGCGGCGGACCACCACAGCTGGGAGAAGTCGCGCCCCAGGCGCGGCCGTTGTGAAGCGGCCCGGTCGGTCGTCGATGCGCTCATGACGCCACGTGGCAGTGCAGCAGGCAGTGCATTGCCTCCCCCTTCGATATGCGGTCCCGTTGCCGACGCGCCATCGGCCCGTCGTCGCTCGCCGAGGACCGTACGGTCAGGAGCCCGGGATTGCCGAGAATAGTCGGCGTCCGCGGCGGCGTCGAGGGAAAGATCAGCTCCGTCCGGAGACGGTGCGCCCGTCGCATCCGGTGTCCCGGGGTGGACAGGCCGTTCGCCTCCGAGGATGATCAAACTCCTTACGGGTGAGGGGGGTTGTGCCCGCGCCTGGCCGTCGAGCTCTCCGTGGCCGCCGGGGCACGTGGCCCGGCCTTTTCAGAAGGTGGAGAAACGATATGGCAGCACCGGACGCCGTGTCCGATCCGGACGGGACGGCGGGTGTCGAGGTCACCCGCATGTCGTTCGACGACTTCCTGGCCGTCGGCCCCCGGGGGCTGTACGAGGCCGACCGGCCCGTGGTCATCAAGCTGCCGGGCAGCGCGCAGGGACTCGGCCGGGACGAAGTGGCGGCGCGCCTGGCGGAGTTGACCGTCACCCTGTTCACCGAGCCGGGCGACAAGAACCACCCGGGGCGCTGGGAGACGCGGGACATCAAGCTCCGCGAGTTCTTCGCGGACGAGGGGCTCCTGACCAGCGCGGACACCTGGCACCGGGTCGTGTCGAACATACGCGCCAATCCGGCCGACGTGAACGCCGTCATCGGCTTCGACGCCGAGGAGTTCTTCGGCTACGGCAAGTCCCTGTACGCGGCCAACCTGTGGATCAGCCACCGCGGCGTGTTCACCAAGAACCACTTCGACGAGTTCGAGAACTTCAACATCGCACTTGAGGGACGCAAGCGGTTCATCATCGCTCCGCCCGGAGTGCGAGCTTATTACCCGAGGTCGGTCCTGCGCGGGTTCGGCGACAAGTCCGAGGTGGTCGACCTCGACGACGTCGACCTGAAGCGCTACCCGAGGCTGGCGGCGAAGCTCGCCCAGCGCCGTGACTTCGTCCTTGAGCCGGGCCACATGCTCTACCTGCCGCTCGGCTGGTGGCACCAGGCCGAATCGCTGGACGAGATGAACATCAACGTCAATTTCTGGCTCAAGTCCAAGAAGATCCTCCACCGGCCGCACGTGCTCGGCGTCGCCCTGTACACGTACGCCTACCGGAGACTCAAGGGCGTCTACAGCTACCGGCCCACCGAGGTGAACTCCTGATGAGCGAGCGCAAGACCATCACTCCCGCCCACCGGTACCGCAACAACGACCGGCTCATCGGGATCGGCAACACCTTCTGGAACACGTCCTACGAGCACGGGGTCGCCGGCATCGTCGGCGACCTCGAAGACGGCGTGTTCCACACGCCCGACGGACACGAGTTCGTCAACTTCACGGTCTGCTCCTACCTGGACCTGGACACCCACCCCAAGGTCATCGACGGCGCCGTCGCCTCACTGCGCCGCTTCGGCGTACTGGACCACTGCATCCCTCGCACCCGGGTCCAGACACCGGTCCTGCTGGAGCTGGAGGAGTCGCTGGGCGAGCTGTTCGGCGCGATGGTGATCAGCGCGATCTCCACCGCGGCGGCCAGCACCGGCCTGCTCCCCGTGATCGCATCGGGGCACCTCGGCAACGGCACCCGGCCGCTGATGGTCTTCGACAAGAACGCCCACGTCTCGATGGCCAACGCCAAGCCGAGCTGCGCCGACGAGACCGAGGTGGTGAGCTGCGGCCACCACGACCTCGACTTCCTCAAGGACATGTGCCGCACCTACGAGCGCGTCTGCTACGTGGTGGACGGCTCCGACAGCCTCGGCGGCTACGCGCCCGTCCACGAGCTGGCCGAACTGCAAGAGAAGTACAACCTCCTGGTCTTCTACGACGACTCGCACTCGCTGTCCGCCTACGGCGAGCGCGGCATCGGCTACGTACGCTCCCACTCCCCGGTGCTGGACGAGCGGACCATCACCGTGGCGACGCTGAGCAAGGGCTTCGGGGCCGGCGGCACGGCGATCCTGCTCGACGGCTACCCCGAGCAGACCCGGCGGCTCATCGAGCGGTTCGCCGGACCGCTGGGCTACTCGCAGAAGATGAACGCCGCCGCGGTCGGTGCGGCGCTCGCCTCGGCCGAGATCCACCGCACCGAGGAACTCACCCTGCTTCAGGGGCGGCTGCGGTCCAACATCGCGCTGTTCGACTCGCTGGTCGCGACCGAGCAGTCCGACAGCACCTACCCGATCAGGGTGGTGCCGATGACCGACGAGACGGTCATCGACGCCGCCAAGCAGGTCTTCGCGGCCGGGTTCTACACCTCGCCGGTGTTCTTCCCGATCGTCGCCCGGGGCACCGCCGGACTGCGCGTGATGCTCCGGGCCGGCCAGAGCGAGGAGCAGATCAGGCGGCTCTGCGCGGCGCTGGTCCGGGCCGGAGCCCGCCCGGCGGCCGCGGCACCCGCGCCGGGAACGGGCGGCGAACACCTCGCCGCGACGACAGGGGAAGGAGCGCCGGATGGACACGCATGAGGACCTCGGCACGGGAAGCGGGCACCCGTGGTTCGGCCGTCACCGGCTGCGGCCCGCAGCGCCCGCGGACACCATCCGGCGGATGCTGCGGCACGAGCTCCGGGACACCGGCTGGCCGTACCAGCGGGTCCTGCCCGCGGCGCCGATGGCGATCCCGCGGGCGTCCTACGCCGAGATCTTCCGGGTGAGCGTCGCGCTGATCGAGCTGCTGCGCCGTACCGCCCTGGAGAGCGGACCCACCACCGCCGACCGGCTGAGCGCCTACGACATGCCCGCCACCGAGGACCGGCTGTGGATGGGCGACCCCTTCATCGAGGAGCGGTACGCCGACTCCGTGGTCCGTCCGGACCTGGTCATCGGTCCGGACGGGCCGCGGTTCCTGGAGTTCAACGTCAGCGGCGCGCTCGGTGGCGTGGTGGAGACGCGGAGCCGGCTGGCGGTGTGGCGCGGGCTCCACGCCGACGAGGACGGCCGGACGCCGTTCCGCTCCCCGGACCCGTTCGACGTCCGCGCGGACATGTTCCGGTCGCTCGGCGCGGAGCTCGGGCTGGCGCCGCGGGTGGCCGTCGTCGGCAGCGCCCGGGTGATCGGCGTGGAGCGGCGGTACTTCGAAATGGAGGCCGACCACTACAACAGCCACGGCCTGACCGCCCGCTTCTTCGAGCCGGAGGAGCTGCCCGAGGCGTGGGACTGCGCCCCGCACCTGCGCCATCAGGTCGGGCTGCGCAACTTCACCATCCCGGACTGGCTGGAGGTGGGCATCGACACCACGCCGGTCCAGGACGCCCTGGACAACGGATGCCTGCTGGTGGGCACCCAGACCTCGACCTTCATGCACAGCAAGCTGACCATGGGGCTGCTGTCGGAGGGACGACCCTGGATGACCGCGGCCGACCGCGGGCTCGTCGAGCGGTACCTGCCGTGGACGCGGATCCTCTCGGAGCGCAAGACCGACCGGGAGGGGCAGCAGGTCGACCTGCTCCCGTTCGTGCTGGGCAACCGGGAGCTGCTGGTGCTCAAGGCGGGCCTGGGGGAGAGCGGGAAGCAGGTCGTCATCGGCCGCGAGGTCGACCAGGCCGGGTGGGAGTCCGCCGTCGGCGCGGCCGTCGCCGGCGGTACCAGCGTGGTGCAGGCCTTCGTGGAGCCGCAGACCTGCCGGGTCTCGCTGATCGCCGACGGCTGCGACGAGCCGTACGACGCGGATGTCGCTCCGGTCCTCGGCCCCCTGGTGTTCGGCGGCCGCCCGGCCGGACTGTTCTGCCGGTTCTTCGGCGACGGCAGCGCGGGGATCGTCAGCGTCCGGGGAGGGACGAGCAGCTCCGACAACGTGATGGTGGCCATCTGACGGCGCCGCCCCCGCCCGGACGCCCCGGTTTCCCGCGCCGCCGGTGCGACACTGATGGTGTGACGCACGGCGACCGGGAGACTGAGCGACGTTTGGAGCGGGCCATCCTGGAGCTGCTGGAGGGTCGCGGCCCCACCGCGACGATCTGCCCGTCAGACGCCGCGCGGGCCGTGTACGCGGGCAGCGACGACGGCTGGCGCGTGCTCATGGAACCGGCCCGCCGGGCGGCCCGGAGGCTGGTCGGCGCGGGCGAGGTGGAGATCACCCAGGCCGGCCGCCCCGTCGACCCCGCTACGGCCCGCGGACCGGTCCGTATCCGGACCGCCCGCCGACGGCCGTAATCAGCCGGCCGGCGGGCTCAGCGGCGGGCCGCGACCGCCGCCAGGGCGTCCTTGACCTCCTGCGCCACGCGGGCCGCGTCCTCGGGGTTGTTCACCACGTCGGTGCGGTTCATGTCGATGACGAGGACGTCACTGGCCGAGTAGTGCTTGTGCACCCAGTCGTCGTAGCCGGACCACAGCGTCCGGTAGTACTCGACGAGGGCCTCGTCCTGCTCGAAATCGCGGCCGCGCAGGCCGATGCGGTACATGACCGTCTCGAAGTCCGCCTTGAGGTAGACCATGAGGTCGGGCGCCTTGCGGTACGGCAGGCCCTCGATCTCGCGCATCATCTCGCCCAGCAGCCCCTCGTACACCTGCATCTCAAGGGAGCTGATCCGGCCCAGGCCGTGGTTGACCTTGGCGAAGTACCAGTCTTCGTAGATGGACCGGTCGAGGACGTTGTCGGCCCGGTGGTACGCGTCCTTGATCGCGGCGAACCGCGTCTGGAGGAAGTAGAGCTGGAGCAGGAAGGGGTAGCGCTTGGCCTGGATCTCCTCGGGGCTCGCCGTGTAGAAGAGCGGAAGGATCGGGTTGTCTTCCACGCTCTCGAAGAAGACCTCGCTGCCCAGCTCCTTGGCGATCAGTTCGGCGACGCTCGTCTTGCCGATTCCGATCATGCCTCCGACGCAGATCACTAGCATACCTCACTTCTCCCTGGGGGTCTTCTGTTCCTGGGCCGGCGCGCGGGGCGTCCCACGTCAATGAGACGCACGCCGGCGGTCACGCGATTCCCCGGGATCTTCGTGATCAGCGCCATGTGGTCCTCGTCCGGACCACGGCTCTGACCCAGGCCGCTCTCCTCGACGCGCACGGCGACGAGCCGCAGGTCCGCGGCCGTCCTGAATCTTAAGTGATGATCCGCCCCGCGCGGGCCAGAGCGGGGGCGGCCAAGACCGGGCGTCAGCGCCGCCCGCCGAACTCCCACGGGTGGATCTCGATGTCCGCGTAGCGCTCCACGGCCAGGACGCCGCGCGCCGCGTCGGCGTCCGGGGCCCGGACCAGCGCCGCCGTACCCAGCCAGGTGGTGGCGTCGTCGGACAGCAGCGGGCCGTACGCGATCAGGTCGTCCCGGCAGCCGGGCGCCGCGGTGAGGTCGGCGGCCCCGCCCGCGCCGAGCCCGAGGACCAGGTACCGGTTGCCCCCGGTCCGGCCGCCGGGGAAGTCCCACATGGTGCGCCCCAGCATGTCGCGCCAGCGCAGCAGCAGCACGTCCCGGTACACGCCGGCCTGGTAGCCGGGCTCGTCGAAGGCGAACGCGCGCGCGGCGGCCGGATCGGGGAGGTCGACGATGTGCACGCTGCCGCTGGGGGCGTCGCCGCCGGGGGCGAAGGTCGGGCCCCGGGCGATCAGCTCCTTCTCGTACTGGTCCATGTAGGACCAGTGGCGTTCCAGCAGTTCCATGCGCAGGGCCGTGGAGCCGGGGCGATCGCGGTGGTAGCAGAAGAATTCCATGCTGCTGGACTCTCTCCGAGAACCGGCCGAAGATCAACGGTCCGGGGCCGGTGAATGCCGCCCGGATGCCGGGGTAGGGGGATCCGCACCAGCCCGATCGAGGAGGTCGAAGTGAGCGTCGAGGACCCGTCCGGCAAACGAGCTCAGGAGATGCGCGACAAGGCGCAGGAGCTGGAGCAGGCCGCCCAGTACGCCGCCGATCCCGCGGAGCGGCAGCGGCTCACGCAGAAGGCGCTGCACATCCGCGAGAAGAGCGAGCAGGTGTACGGCTTCGGCGCCGGGACCATGGACCCCATGTAGCCCGGACGCGGCCGGCGGTTCAGGTGGTCGCGGGAGGCTGAGCGTTGACCACTCCGAAAGGGACGTGCACGCTCGGGGTGCCGTGCGCCGTGCCGTTCAGGTGGGAGACCTGGTCGTCGAAGAAGATGTGCGGGTCGAGGGTGCGCATCACCGCCGCCTTTTCGATGCCGCCGAGGAAGAAGGCGTCGTTGACCCGTAGCCCCCAGTCCTTGAGGCTCCGTATGGCGCGCTCATGGGTGGGGGCGTCCCGAGCGGTGACCAGGGACACCCGAAGGCGCGGCTGATACGCGGGATCGCCGCGCCGGCGCTCCTCCTCCCGGCGCTGGATGCGGTTGACGCCCGCGAGGAAGGGGCGCAGCGGTCCCGGATCGTGGGGGGTGGCGGCCTCGCGGACCTCGTGCGCGCGGAACTCGTCGAGTCCGAGGCTCTGGAAGACCCGCTCGGAGGCGTCGCCCGCCAGCACTCCGTCGAAGTCGAAGGCCATGCGGAGTTCGGGGTCGCTCTCGTCGTCGATGCGCGCCGTGTGGAGCACGTGGCCGGCGGGCAGTCCCGCCGCGACCGCGTCCCGGACGTCGGGTCCGTTGGCCGACAGGAACAGCGACATGTTCAGCGCGCGCATGAAGGAGTGCGAGGGGCGGCCCTGCCGGAACACCGCCCGGCTGATCGGCAGGTGGTGCGCCGTGATCGACCGCATGACCCGCAGCCCGGTGTCGGGGTCGTTGCGGGAGAGGATGATGACCTCGACCAGGGGGTCGGACCGGTCCGAGAGGTCGTTCAGCGACAGCAGGCGTCTGACGAAGGGGAAGGCCACCCCCTTGGCCAGGGCGTGGTCCGCGTGCGCCTCCTGGTAGGCCCGGTAGGCGTCCTCTCCTTGCTCCCGGAACACCGCGTCGCAGTCGGTCAGGTCGAACAGGGCGCTGGAGGCGATCCCCACCACCAGGCGACCGGACAGGTCGTACCGCATGAAGCCCCCCGTTGAACGCGATCGGAACGATGGGGGGCTTATCGCCCTCCGGCATATGCGGAAAACGTCCGCCGGGGTGATTCTGAGGTCCCGGACGGGCCCTCGGCGGCCCCCGGGCGGTGTGCGGAGCCGCACCCATGCGGGCGGAATCAGCCCATCCGGTTGTTGGGTCCGCGCTCCGGCGGGCGGGGGTTTCGCGATGCCTGCCGAGGTCGGGCGGCCGTGGGCTGCGCGGGAGCGGCGGGAGGCGGGCGTCAGGCTTCGGCCACCCGCTCCCGCGCGCCGCATGCCGTGACGTTCCCGCACGGCACTGGCTGGGCAGCCGGTTGGTGCTGATTGATCGTCACGTGAGGGGAACCGCGATGACCAAGGTTCTGGTGCTGCACAGCGTGTGTCTGGTGAGGTCCGCCCTCGCCGCGCTGCTGAGAACCGAGGGTGACTTCGATGTCACCTCCTGCGGCTGGCGCGCCGCCGGGCGCCAGGCGGCGTCCTTACGGCCCGACGTGGCCGTGGTGGACCTCGACTGTCCGGGGGCGTCGGCGGCCCTGCTCGCGGACGCCGACGCCGCTCGTCCGCTCCCGCGCTCCACGCCGCTGCTCGTCCTCGCCCGCGCCGACACCCCCGGCTCGCTGCGGCGCGCCTTCCTGACCCAGGCGCAGGGTTACGTCGACAAGGACGGCTCGCCCGCCCGGCTGGTCCGGGCCATCGGCAGGGTCGCGGCCGGGGAACGCTCCATCGACGCCACGCTCGCCTCGGCCTTCATGGAGGCCGACCCCATGCCGCTCAGCCCGCGCGAGCTGAGCGTGCTGGCCCGGGCCGCCGAGGGCGACTCGATCGCGGAGATAGCCCGCGCCCTGCACCTCGCCAGCGGAACCGTACGGAACTACATGGCCGCCGTGACGCGGAAGACCGGCGCCCGAAACCGGATCGATGCCATCCGGATTTCCCGGCGGGCCGGCTGGGTCTGAGACCCCGGCGCCGGTTCCCCCGAAGCCCGCTTCACCCCCGCGCGTTCCACAGACCCACCAGATCCCGGTACAGGGGCGACCTGGCCGGGAGCTCCGCATGCGTGCCGCACACCGCCCGGGTCCCGTCGAGTACGAGGACCCGGTCGGCCCTGGCGGCGGAGGAGATGCGGTGGGCGACCACCACCAGGGTCCCGGGGCGCGCGGCGAGCGCCCGCTCGGCGCGTTCCTCCGTCCGCAGGTCGAGGTGGCAGGTGGCCTCGTCCAGCAGGAGCAGCGGGGCGGGGGAGAGGTAGGCGGCGGTGAGGGCGAGGTGCTGGCGCTCGCCCGGCGAGAGCCGGGCCGGGTCGACGGCCCCGTCCAGCCCGCCGAGCCGGTCCACGAGCCCGTCCGAGCCGAGGGCGGCCGTGGCCCGCTCCACCTCGGCCCCGGATACCGGGCCGGGGCACAGGTGGGTCAGGTTCTCGCGGACCGTCCCCGTGAACACGTACGCCTGCTGGGGCAACAGGGTCCGCCGAAGATCGGGCCCGGGCCCGGTGACGCCCTGCGCGGGGGCACCCGCCACCCGTACGGTTCCCCCGCCGGGCGGCAGCAGGCCGGCGATCAGGGCGGTGAGCGTGGACTTGCCGATGCCGCTCGGCCCCACCACGGCCAGGTGCTCGCCCGCCCCGACCGTCAGGTCGAGCCCGTCGATCACCGGCTGCGCGCGGGGCCCGTAGGCGAACCACACCCCCCGCAGCTCAACGGCGACACCCGGCCCGGCCCCCACGCCGGGGGCCGCCTCCGGGGCCGTGGTCGCGGCGGGGGAGTCCGATTGGGGGGTGCAGAAGCGGTCCAGTACCACCAGGAGCCGGGTGCCCGCCGCGCCCACCGCCGTCATCAGGGCGTCCAGGGCGGGCAGCAGCGACTGCACGAGGTAGGTGAGGGCCCCGGCCACCGCCCCCGCGCTCACCCCGCGCCCGAGCAGCCACGGCGTCCCGGCCAGCAGCGCGACGACCGGCAACCGGCCGGCGACGCCCAGGGCCAGCGTGCGCAGGGCGGTCCAGCGCGCGAGGCGCCCGGTCAGCCGCTCCTGCTCGGCGATCAGCCGCTCCACCGGGGCTCCGGCGCTCGCCCCGCCGCCGCAGGCGACGACGTCGCGCAGCCCCGCCGCCAGTTCGCCGGCGCGCCCGGACAGCGCCTCGTCGGCGTCGAGCGCCGCCCGCTGCACGCGCGCCATCGGGCGCAACGTGGCCAGGAACCCTGCCGTACCCAGGAGCAGCGCGGGCAGTACGAGGACCAGCAGGACGGGATCCAGCGCGGCCAGCCCCAGCAGCGCTCCCAGGGCGGTGAAGACGAACGACCGGGCGACCAGGACCAGTCCGGCGAAGGAGTCCCGGGCCATCTCGGTCTGCTGCGTGAGCCGGGAGACGGCGCCCGCGTCACCGGCCCGCCCGGGGTCGGCGACGGCCCGCCCGATCGCCTGGCGTACGGAACGCCGCACCAGGCCGTCCCGCAGGGGCTCGACCAGGTCGGCGAGCCCGCCGAACACTCCGCGCAGGGCGAGGGCACCGAGCAGGGCCCCCGCGCCGGCCACGGCCAGCCAGCCGAGTCCGGTGCCGGTGCGCCCGGCGAGGAAGCCGTCGTCGAGGGCGCGGGCGACCGCGTAGCCGCCGAGGAAGGTGTGCGCGGACTCCAGCAGGGACCAGAGCGCGAGCCGCCGCAGCGACCGGTACCGCCCGCGCAGGAAGCGGCGGCCCTCGCGGGACACCCGGCGCCAGGAGCCGTCCCCGCTCATCGGACCGTCTTCCGGCCGGGCGCCCGCCGCCCGCCGCCGCCCGCCGCGGCCGACCCCGTTCCGGCACTCGCTCCCGCGTCCGGCCCCTCGCCCGGCGCCGCACCCGTTCGCGGGCCCGCTGCCGCCGCCGGCCCCGTGTCTAGTTCCGAGCCCGTTCCTTGGGCCCGTGCCGGGGCCGCGCCCGTTGCCGCGTCGGAGCCCGTGTTCCGCTGCGCGCCTGGTCTTCCGGCGGCAGGCGGTGCCGGTGCCGCCGCCAGTGCCGAGGCCGCCGCTGGCTTCGTGTCCGGTTCCGAGCCCGTTCCCTCGGCCCGTGCCGCCGCCGGGTCCGTGCCGGTGGCGAACACCGCGCGGTAGGCCGGGTCTCGCCAGAGCTCCGTGTGGGGGCCGGTCGCGCGGACGCGTCCCGCGTCGAGCCAGACGACGAGGTCCGCGCGGGCGGCCGAGGAGATGCGGTGGGCGACGACGAGGCGGGTGCCCGGGCGGACGTCGTGGGTCAGGGCGCGCTCCACCTCCCGGGCGGTGAGGGTGTCCAGGCTCGACGTCGCGTCGTCCAGGACGAGCAGCCGCCCGGCGCGGCAGAACGCCCGCGCCAGGCCCAGGCGTTGCAGCTCCCCGCCGGACAGTGGCGCGTCCGGCAGCGCCGTGTCGTAGCCGTCGGGCAGGCGGCGTACGAAGGCGTCCGCCCCGGCCGCCCGCGCCGCGGCGCGTACGTTCTCCGGGGTCGGCGCCGGCCCGCTGCCGAATGCGATGGCGGCCGCGACGTCCTCCCCGAACAGGGCGGGCCGCTCGAAGGCGTGGCCGACCTCCCGGCGCAGCTCCCCGGCGGACAGTTCGTCCAGCGGTACGCCGTCCAGCAGGACCCGCCCCGCGTTGCAGGCGGTGAGCCGCCCCGCCACCGCGGCCAGCGTCGTCTTGCCGGAGCCCGAGCGGCCGACGACGGCCGCGGTCGTCCCGCCGGGGATCCGCAGGTCGATGTCGCGCAGCACCGCGGTGCCCCCGCGGAGGACCCGCACCCCGCGCAGCTCCAGCGCGCCCGGCCCGCCCGGTGGCAACCGGCGTACCCCCTGGGGGAGTTCCGGCAGTTCGAAGAGGGCCGCCGTGCGGCGCGCGGCGGCGCGGCCGCGCACCACCGCCGCCAGCCGCCCCGTCACGGCGCCGACCCCGGCCGCGAGTCCCGCGTAGCGGACCGCGGCGAGGAGCCCGCCGACGCCGAGGGCCCCCTCGGCGAGGCGGACCCCGCCCACGCCGAGGACGACGTACAGCAGCAGCGGCATCAGGGCGCCCGTGCGCGCCATGGTCGTGCCGTAGATCCGCCAGGTCTCCCGCCCCTCGGCGCCGAGTTCCGACAACCGGCTCAGCACGCGCGCCTGTTCGCGCTCGGCGGTGCCGGCGGCGGCGATGGTACGGGCGCCCGCGAGGGCCTCCACGAGGCGGCCGGCCATCGCGAGCTGTACTTCCTGGTAACGGCCCACACTCGCCCCCGAGTCGCGGGCGAACGCCCTCAACAGCAGCGCCAACAAGGGGAGTCCGGCGAGGAACGCCAGCGCGGTCCATACGTCGACCAGGACCAGCGCCACGAGTCCGCCGAGCGGCGCCAGCAGGGCCACGGCCGCGCCCACCACGGCCGCCGGTACGGCGCCGGCGGTGGTGGCCTGGGCGGTCAGCCGGGCGGAGAGCTCACCGGGGGAGTGGCGGGCGGCGTGGTGCGGCGCGGCCCGCAGCAGCCGGCCCAGTCCCAGGCGCCGCAGCCAGGCGGTGGAGCGGGCGTCGACGCCGCCGGTGAGGCGGGCCGTCACCGCGTCGAGCAGTACCTCGGCGGCGATCACCGCCGCGCACCACGCGGTCCACCGGGCGCCGCCGGGATCCTGTCGCAGCAGCAGGTCGAGGGTGTGGCCGAGGACCGCCGGTTCGGCCAGGGCCGCGCAGGCGGCGGCCACCGAACAGACGGCGGCGGCGGCGAGACGGCCGCCGCTGTGTCGCGCGGCCGCCCGCAGCGCCCGGTCGGCGCCGCGGGCGGCCTCCGCCTCACGGGTGGGATCGGGTGCGGTCATGGGCGACGGCTCCAGGGGTGTGGTGCGGGCCCGGGCGGAGAACCGCCCGGGCCCGATAGGACCTGACTAGTTACAGGTCGTGATGCTCAGGCTGCTGTCGCCGCAGAGGAGCAGGCTGGCGCGGCTGCCGCCACCGCCACCGTGCGCGGCCTCGGTGGTCTCTTCCTTCGGGGTTTCCATCGACTGCAGGTCGAGAAGCGTCATGTCTGATTCCTCTTCACTGTGGTGTTCCGATGGGACACGGCCCCCACGAGGGGGACCGGCTCTGGGGCCGCCGCGGCCGACCGCGGCGGCGGGAGGAACGGCAGCTGTGCGCGCCCGCCGGGCGCGGCGCTGCCGAGGGCGAGGAGCGCGCCGGCCGTGCCCGTGGACAAGTCCATGGACAGGCGCATCATCTGCTCGCCGGGGAAGGCCAGGAAGCCTTGGTACGGGACCGCGTGCCGGGCCAGGGCCTCCACCTGCCGGGCGATGTCCTCCGGGCCGGAGCCCGGGCCCGGGGTGGTGGTGCGCGCCAGGTGGAGGATCATTCCGGCGGCGCCGCGGAACAGGCTCGGCTGCGCGTAGAAGGTGGCCTGCGCGGCGCGGACGATCTCCGGCCGGGCCCGTTCGAAGCGCTCGTCCGGGGTGTGGGCCGGCCAGTCGTCCAGCACCATGCCGATCCCCACGCTGCCGGCCCCGAGGTAGGGCATCGTGCGCCACCCCTCGTCGACCTGGAGGGTGCCGAAGACGCTGGTCACACAGCGGTCGAGATCGCGGTGCAGGGCCCGGCCGGCCCGGAGCAGTGACTCCCGGTCGCCGGTGCGTTCGTAGAGCCGCAGGTGGAGCAGCGCGGGTCCGCTGTGACCGTGGAGCAGACCGGCCCGTTTCGAGCCGGCGGCGGCCTCGGACTCCGCGAGCAGATCGGCGCAGCGCAGGGCCGCGGCGTGCAGTGCGCTCTCGCCGGTGGCCGTGCCCAGGGAGTCCAGGGCCAGCCCGATGCCCGCGAGTCCGCCGTGCAGGTCGGGGCCGGCCGACTGCCAGGGATGGCCCAGCAGTTGTTCGGCGAGGGCGAGCGCGCGGTCGCGGTGGCCGAGCCGCTCCAGGGTCCACGCGATACCGGCGAGGCCGTCGTAGAAGCCCAGCGGCATGCCGGAGGCCGGTTCCTTCGTCCGGGCCAGCAGCCATTCCTCGGCTTCGGGCCACGGGTCGGCGCCGGTCTCGGCGAGCGCGTACAGCACACCGGCGGCCCCGTAGCCGAAACCGGTGCCGCCGCCGGCGTTCGCGAACTGGGCGGTGTCCCCGGGGAAGAGGCGGTCGTCGCGGTCGAAGGTGGCGCTGGCCCTGATCGCCGCCGTCATCGAGGCGCGGGCCGCCTCCCAGTCGCCCGGCTCGACCGGCAGATAGGGGCGGCGGGGCACCACCGCGGGTGGGGCGCCCTCCGCCCCGGCGAGTATCTCCCGTACCGCCTCGTCGAGGAACTCGCGGGGTACGGGAAACTGCTCGGCGGCGATGTCGGCCAGGTGCGCGGCCTTGCCCCGGTCCAGCACCAGCAGGCTGGTCAGCGGCAGGAACAGGGCCAGGCGCAGGCAGGCCAGGGCGTACCGGTCGACGGCGACGCCGCGCCGGTCCGCCGGGGCGACGAACGCCGGGTTGGCGACGGTCTGGCGCAGCCCCTCGTCGACGTGCGCGGCGGCCTCGAAGTCGAGGAGCGACACCGACGGCTCGCCGGTCTCCTCGTCCTCCGCGACCATGATGTTGAACAGGTGCAGGTCGTTGAAGACGATGCCGCGGGCGTGCACCGCCTCCACGGCCTCCGTCACCCGCCGGTGGATCTCCAGCGCCCACCGCGTGTACTCCGCGAGCTCCGCGGGGTCGGGGTCCGCCTCGATCAGCGGGTGCCGGCGGGCGAAGTAGGTGTTGAGGGGTTTGCCCT
The DNA here is from genome assembly GCF_014650555.1 of Streptomyces goshikiensis. Classification (GTDB taxonomy): domain Bacteria; phylum Actinomycetota; class Actinomycetes; order Streptomycetales; family Streptomycetaceae; genus Streptomyces; species Streptomyces goshikiensis. The sequence goes on from NZ_BMVE01000003.1 coordinate 80,215, forward strand.
CCAAGTACCGCATCACCAGGAAGTGGTGGTCCCCGACGGTGAAGGTGCCGTGCACCGCGGGCACGCAGTCCAGCCCGGCCAGCTGCTCCAGGGCCCGGCGTTCGCGGTCCAGCCGGGTCACGGCGTCCGCCCCGTCGGCCGCGAGCCCCGCGAAGGGGCGCGCTTCCTTGAGGACGACCGGCTCGCCGGTGCGGACGTCACGGCCGGCGTAGACGCCGCCCCCGTTGGAGAAGTGCAGGGCCCGCTCGACGGTGTAGGGCAGGCCTTCGAGGGTGACGGCCGCCCGCTCGGCCAGGTGGGGCGCCAGGAAGGCGGGTAACTCGACCCATTCCGGCGTCTGGAACACCGGCCCCCGCGGGTCCGGAACCAGCCGGCCGTCCGGGGCCTCGATCGCGGGAACGAGCTCGCCGCGGTCGTCGTAGCAGTGCCGCAGCGTGAAACTGCCGTACCGCAGGTGCACGGGACCGCCGTTCCAGCGCAGGTCGCTCAGGATGTACGGGCCGGGCTCGCCGGCCAGCAGCGCGTCGAGCTCCTCGGCGATGCGCCCGCACTGCTCCTCGTCCGCCGGGTAGACGGTGAGGAACTTGCCGCTCGCGGCGCGGTCCGCGTACTTCGCGTTGCGCAGGTGCAACAGGTACCGGCTCGGAACGAACTTGAAGGCGATCCGCCGCTCCACGCAGTACCGGTAGACCCGTTCGAGGACCGACTCGGCGTTGTCGAGGCAGGCCGAGACATGGATCTTCCAGCCCTGCGAGGGCAGTCGGGCGTCCAGGGGGCGCAGCGCCAGCCAGTCCCCGCTGCGGTGCGTCTGCCACCCCGCCGGTACGGGGGCGAGCGCGGCCGGGTAGTTCTCCTCGGCCCGCCGGTACGGCGCGTCGTAGAACCAGCGGTCGGCGTCGCAGAAGGCCGCGTACCCCTTGTTCACTCCTGCTCCCTTGGTCGGTGACGTGCTCACGCTGTCACGCGGCCCGAGGGCCGCGACAGTCACGGCTGTCACTTCCGGGGTGTGCAGTACGCACGAGTCACAACGGGTCGCCCATGCTCTCGATCGGCGCGATCGCCGCGACCGGGCGGAAACAAACCGGGCCCGGACCGCCGGGTCCCGCGGGCCGGGTGGGGGTGGCGCTCGTAGGCTGAAGAGGGTGTACGGCTCCTGTCCGGCAGCCGGTGGGCCGCGGGAAGGTGAGGCATGGGAAGGCGCTGGGCCGCACGTCTGTCACTGGCCGCGGGCGTGGCGGCGCTGCTGGTGCTGGTGGTCTTCGGCGGGCTCGTCAGCCTCGTGCTCATGGGCGTGGGCTGGGCGGGGCTGGCGCTCTCGGCTGCGGGCGTGTGGTGGATGCTCACCCATACCGGCCGGATCCGGGTGCTGGCCGTGCTGCTGCTGGTGGCCGTGCCGCTCGCCGTGCTCGCCCTGTACGCCGCCGCAGGGCTGCTGTGGGTCGTGCTGGTCTCGCTCGGCCTGTGGGCGCTGGCCGTCTTCGCGGGCCGGGCCGCGCTGGTCGAGGACGCCCCGCCGGCCATGCCCGAGCACCCCGCCCGCAGGCCCGAGCGGCCGTTCCTGATCATGAACCCGCGCTCGGGAGGCGGGAAGGTCACCAAGTTCCGGCTCGCCGAGCGGGCCAGGGCCCTGGGGGCCGAGGTCGTCGTACTGGATCCGGACCGGCCGCAGGACGTGGCCCAGCTGGCGCGGGAGGCCGTCCGGCGCGGCGCCGACCTGCTCGGCGTCGCGGGCGGTGACGGGACCCAGGCCCTGGTCGCCGGGGTGGCCGTGGCGCACGACCTGCCCTTCGTGGTGATCAGCGCCGGCACCCGCAACCACTTCGCCCTGGACCTGGGCCTGGACCGCAAGAACCCCGCCCGGTGCCTGGAGGCGCTGACCGACGGCGTCGAACTGCGCGTCGACCTCGGATACCTCCGGGCGGGGGGTCCTGAGGAGCCCGAGGAGCCGGCGGAGCCCGGTACGGAGGTCGTCTTCGTCAACAGTGCCTCGTTCGGCGTGTACGCGGAGGTGGTGCAGAGCCCCGCCTACCGCGACGACAAGGTCCGCACCATCCTGGAGATGCTGCCCGACCTGCTGGCCCAGGAGAGCGGCGCGCGGCTGAGCGTGCGTGGCGACGGGCCGGTCCTGGAGGCCCCCCAGGCCGTCCTGGTGAGCAACAACCCCTATCAGCGGGGCGACTCGGCGGGACTCGGGCGCCGGGAGCGGCTGGACACCGGCGAGCTGGGGGTGCTGGGCGTCCACGTCGGCAGCGCCGCCGAGGCGGCGGAGCTCCTGCTGCGCGGCGGGCAGCAGGGCCGCGGGCTGACCGAGACCACCGCCCGGGAGGTCGTCGTCGACGCCGACGCCCCCGTCATCCCGGTCGGTGTCGACGGGGAGGCCCTGACGCTGCCCACTCCGGTCCGCTGCCGCCTCGCGCCCGGCGCCCTGCGCGTCCGCGTGCCCCGGCACCGGCCGGGCGTACGGCTGGGCGCGCCGCCGATGGACTGGCGCCGGGTGCGGCGGCTGGCGCTGACCATGGGCCGGGCCGCTGCGGGCCGCGGTCCCGCCTGACCGGGCGAGAGCGGGGGAGGGGCGGTCACCGCGCCGGAGTCCGCGGCAGGAGCAGCGCGGCCGCGAGCCCGACGAGCCCGATCACGGCCAGCGCGATCATCGCGGCGGCGTAGGCGCCGGTGGAGAGGCCTGCGACGAGGATGGTGCCCGCGACCGCCGTGCCGAGGGAGGAACCGAGGTTCGACACGCTGCGGGAGAGCCCGGAGATCTCGCCCTGCTGCTCTTCGGGGAAGCTCGACTGGACGACGTTGACCGAGGGGGTCAGCATCACGCCGAGACCCAGTCCGATCAGCAGGAGGCCGGGCGTGAGCGCCCACGGGTTCGGGGAGCTGCCGGCCAGCGCGATCAGGACGACGATGCCGGCGAGGGTGGCGAGGAAACCCGTCACGATCAGGGTCCGCTGGGGCCACCGCTGGGCGAGGCGTTCGGCGGCGAGCGAGGACACGAGCAGGCCGAGCGTGGCGGCGGTGAAGATGACACCGGTCTGGACGGCGTCGTAGCCGCGTACGACCTGGAGGTAGGCCGCCACGGTGAACGAGGACCCCATCAGCAGCAGCCACTGGACGTTCTGCGTGACCAGGCCCAGGTTGGACGTCCGGTCCCGGAACAGGGCCGTGGACAGCAGCGGTTCCTTGCCCGCCCGCTCCTTGGCCCGCACGGAGCGGAAGAACCCGAGGAGCACGAGGGCGCCCAGGGCGAGCAGGGCGAGGGTGAGCCACAGGCTGTCGTCGGCCGCGAGGATGCCCATGACGACGAGGATCAGGCCGGCGGCGGAGAGGACCGCGCCCGTGGTGTCGAAGGAGCGGGTCGGATCGGGCGGGAGCGGATCCTCCAGGCGGCGGCTCAGCAGGATGATCACGGCGATGACCAGGGCCTGGAAGACGAAGGCGGCCCGCCAGCTCAGCGCCGAGGTGATCAGCCCGCCGATGAGCGGCCCGGCGGCCGCGCCGATGCCGCCCAGCGCCATGATGACGCCGAAGGCCCGGGCCCGGGAGGCGAGGTCCGTGAAGATCAGCGTCGTGAGGATGTAGACGGGCGGGATGAGCAGGGCCGTCCCGATGCCCTCCAGGATCGAGTTCCCGAGGATCAGTACGCCCAGGCCCGGGGCGGCGGCGCTCAGCAGCGCGCCGATGCCGTAGACGACGAGGCCGACCAGGAGGCAGCGCTTGCGGCCGTAGCGGTCGGTCAGTTTGCCGCCGGGGATCATCAGCGCGGCCATGACCAGCAGGAAGATCGTGATGGCTGTCTGTACTCCCTGGACGGTCGTGTCCAGGTCCTCGCTGATGTCGTTGATCATCACGTTCATGTTGGAGCCGGCGAAGCTGCAGATGAACTGCGCGAGCGCCAGCGGCGCGAGGACCCGCCGTTGCGCGCCGGACGGCCGGCGCGGGGTTCGGGTGTCGGACACCGGTGTCGCCTCCGCATCTCGGGCCGCCGGGCCTGCTGCGCGGCGGTTCGTACGCGGTGCCGCCCTTGGCGGTACGCACCCACGCTCACAGCGTGCGCCGTGCCGGGGCGGGGCGCACGCCGAGTGCTCCGCAGGCGTCCGGAACGGTCAGCTCGTCGTACCGGCCTTGACCCAGCCGTCGCCGCCGAGGGGGAACTCGTAGCCCGGGCGACCGCCCAGTCCGCTGGTACGGAAGGGCTTGCCGTTGTGGTCGATCGTGAGGGTGCCGTGGCGGGAGCCGCTGGACCAGGACAGCTCCAGGTACCAGCTCACGTCGTACTTGGAGGCGTCGGCCTTGACGTAGAACACCTCCGGTTCGGACTCGCTGACCTTGAACGGGAAGTCCGGCTGGTCGGGCGCGGGCACGACGGCCGGGCGCGCGGCGTCGAGGGCCACGGTGAACGACCGGGTCGGTACGCCGGCGCCGCAGCCGACACCCGGGTAGCCCATGGCGTAGTCGTTCCAGGCGAGGGGCGCGTGCTTGCCGACCGTACGGACGGTCAGGCCGTCCAGGACCACCGTCTCCTTGCCGGAGCCCTGGAGGGTGAGCGTGACGTACTGCTCACCCGCGGAGACGGCCCGGGACGCCGCCACCCAGGCGGGCGCGTCCCGTTCCAGGGGCGGCGGGCCCACCTCGGACGGGGGCTTCTCGATCAGGTAGTGCTGGCCGCAGGGCGACTCCCAGGTGTACGGCTGGGCGGTCACCCTCACCGGGCTCCCGGACACGGCGCCGTCGCCGGCGGGGGCCCCGGGCGCGGACCCCGACCCCGGCGTGGGCCCGGATCCGGACCCGGACGGGGCCGGGGGTGCGGAGGTGCCGGCCCCGGCGGGCGCGGAGGCCGACGGGGAGGGCGCCGAGGGCGCGGGGGAGGCCGTCCGGCCGTCCGCTCGCTTCCCCGCGCCGGGTGCGGGGGACGCGGCCGCGGCGGGCCGGTCGCGGACGTCGGCGTCCCGTGACGTGAGGTGCGCGGTGAGGGCTACGGCCCCGATCGTCCCGGCCACGACGACCGCCGCGATCCCGGCGAGAGCGGCCGCGCGCGGACGGCGCCGCCGCTCCGCCGCGGCCGCCGCGGGCGCGGTGTCGGCGGGCGCGGACTCCTGCGTCGCACCCGGCCCGCTCTCCTGCGGAGATGGCGACGGCGGAGACGACGGCGGTGTCGGGGCGGCGGCGGCCCGTGCCGGGCCCTCCGCTTCACCGGCGCCCCGGCGCGGGCGGTTCGTGTCCGCCAGCACCCAGTTCCGGTGCAGTTCGAGGAGTTCCTCGGGCGAGGCCTTGCAGAGGCGGGCGAACCGCTCGACCGGTGCGTACTCCGTCGGGACGACATCGCCCGTGCAGTAGCGGTGCAGGGTCGACGTACTCATGTGGAGCCGTTTGGCGAGCGTTCCGTAGCTGAGGCCGGACCGGTCCTTCAACTCCCGCAGCAGCCGGGCGAACCCGGACCCGGCAGTGTCCTCCGGCACCGATCCTCCTACCCCCGTGTCCCGTCCGGCGTCCCAGGAACGGGTTGTTCCAGCAGCTCAGAGCCCGTTTCGGCGTCCCACCGTCCCTGACTGCCCCCGGCGGGTGGCGGCTGGGACGGATCACCGCACAGGCTGGGGCCATCCAAGCACACCGCTCACGGCGACCGGTCCTGACCGTCCGCCGCGGCCACGTCACATGAGGGGTCCTCAGTCATGTCCGCCTTCCGCAGCACCCCGCCCACGAGCACCTCCCGCGCCACCCTTCCCCGCGCCGGCCGCCGGCTCGGCGGCGCGGCCGCACTCGCCCTCGCGGCCCTCGCCCTGACCGCGTGCCAGGACGGCAAGGGCCTCCAGGACGAGGGGGCCGCGACCTTCTCGGACTCCGCCGTCGCCACTCCCTCGGCGACGGCCACCCCGGGGGCCGGCTCCGGATCGGCCTCCGGATCGGCCTCCGGCTCGGCCACGAAGACCGGTTCCGCCACGAAGTCCGGCGGGGCGAAGGCGACCGGCGGCGACGCGAAGGGCTCCTCCGACCCCTCCGCCGAGGGCGACCGCGTCACCTGCAACGGGTCCAACACCGCCGTCACCGTCCAGGCGGTCTCCCGTCCGCTCAACCACATGCTGATCACGGTGAAGAACACCGGCAAGAAGAACTGCGACCTCACGTACTACCCCGTGCTCCGCTTCGACGAGATGCAGTGGGCGCCGGCCGCGCGGAAGGACACCCAGCCCCAGGCCGTGGTCACCCTCGCACCCGGCCAGTCCGGCTACGCGGGGGCCCTGCTGTCGGCGGCCGACGGCAGCGGCGAGGGCGGGGTGACCGGACACCGGCTCACGATCGCCTTCCAGGGCCGGACGCCCCACAGCGACGGCGGCGCGTCCGCCGTCCCGTCGCTGCCGGCGGCGGGCGTCTACTACGACAGCTCCTTGACGGTCACCTACTGGCAGCAGAGCGCCTCGGACGCACTCGGTTCATGAGCCGCCGCCCGGCAGGGTCTCCTGGAGCCAGTCGAAGACGACCTCGCAGTGCAGCTGCGGGGCCATGGGGGAGCAGTGGAGCTGGGCGCCCTGGGCCGCGGTCAGCTTCAGGTAGTCCTTGGGCGAGGTGAGCGCGTCGTACAACTGGCGCGGCTGGCCGGGGTAGAACTGCTCGTCCTCGTAGTCCAGGACGAGGGTGGGCGCCTTGATCCGGCTGACGACGGAGGCGATCGAGAGTGCCTGGATACGGGTGGCGGGGGTGTAGAAGTCGGTGAAGAGCTTGCCCTGCCGGGCCTGGAGCATCGCCGGGATGGAGAAGGGCTCGAAGCGCTTCTTCAGCACGGCGGCGGCCTCCGGCGGCAGTTCGGGAACGACCTTCGTGTTCCAGATGTCGTTCGTCTCCTCCTTGCTGGGGGTGAGGATCTCCCGGATCTCGGGCGGGAAGCCCAGCCAGGGCTCGACGCAGCCGGGCATGGCCACCAGCGCGGCGATCCGGCTCTCGAAGGCCGCCGCCCTCGGCGCGAGGTCACCCGCCATGCTCAGACCGGTCAGGGCGATCCTGTCCTGGTCCACGTCCGGGCGGGCGGACAGCCAGTCGACGAGGGGGCTGACGACCTTCTCCCAGGTGGGGGTGAACACCACCCGGTCGACGAAGAGCAGCTGCCCCTGCCCCGGACCGTCGTAGACGAGCGCGTTCCAGCCGCGTTCGAGCGCGGCGGGGACCCCGTAGGTCCACATGTCGACGTTCTGGCCGTCGCTGCCGTTGGTCAGGATCACGGTGGGCCGGGGCGTGTTCGACGTGTCGGGCCGGAAGAACCACACCGGCAACGGCGTCGTGCCGTACGGGACGGCGGCCTTGACCGGGGCGGGCTCGCACAGGTCGCAGAAGGCGTCCCAGGCGTCCCGTCCCGCCTTGTACAGCTGCTCCTCGCTGCCCGGGTCCTTGGAACCGAGGACGAAGAACAGCGCCTGGCCGTAGTACTGGGCGGCGCGCAGCGCCCGGAACCGTTTGGTCTGGGCGTCGGCCGGTGAGCCCGGCGGCGGCCCCAGGAGCTGGTCGCCGAGCTTGCGGAAGGTCTCGACGTACGTCTGCGCGGAGAGGCCGGCCCCGTTGATCGCGTTCACGGCGGTGAGGACCTCGCCGACCTCGGCGGCGCCGGCGCCGGAGGCCCCGAGCGCGAGGAGGCCGTTGAAGTTGTACCCCGGGTCCTTGAAGAGCGTCATCGCACCGGGGGTGGGGCCGGTCGCGGACGCGAGGCCGGAGGGAGCGGAGCCGCTGGGGGTGGGCGCCGGGGCGCCGGGGGTGCCTCCGGGAGCGCAGCCGGCGGCGAGTGCCGCCCCGGCGCCGGCGACGAGCAGGGCGCGGCGGGTGGGACCGGACTCCCGGTCGCCTGATATGTACGTCATATCAGTGGAACGTAGCCCTGGTCCGGTACACCCACATTCCGACCTGCTCCGAACGGCTTACGGCTCTTACGGCCTACGGCTTGTGGCTTGCCGTCGGCGGCGGCGGTCAGTAGCGGGGCTCGTCCGGTGGGCGGGGGTGGAGCCGGTCGCGCTCCCGGCCGGAGCGGTCCGCGTCCCCGGCGGCGCGGATGTGGCTCAGGTGCCACCGGCTCTGCTGGGTCATCAGCGAGCCGAGCGGGTGGGCCGCGGTGGCCGGGTTCGCCAGACACAGCTCGTAGCAGCGGGCCGCCGGGTCGGGCGCCGCGAAGTCGGTCCGGTATAGCTCGGCGCTGCGGAACTGGGCGTACGGGTGGCCGAGTTCCGCGGCGGCGGCGAACAGCTCCAGGGCGTGCGCCACGGGAGCCCCGGTGAGCGGCAGCAGCCGTTCCAGGTACATCTCGCCGAGCGCCAGCATGGCCTCCGGCTCGCCGAGCCGGGCGGCCTCGCGGTACCAGTGCGCGGCGTCCGCGTAGGAGGCGGTGATGCCGGCCGGCGGGCAGCCGTCGTAGGAGAGCCGGCCGAGGTAGTGGGCGGCCCGCCGGGAGGTGCCGGCGCTGCCGCGCAGCCAGGGCGCCGCCGCGGCGTACTCGCCCCGGGAGAACAGGACGTGCCCGAGGAGTTCGGCCGCCTCGGTGTGACCGGCGCGGGCCGCGGGTTCGAGGAAGAACGCGGCGGCCTCCCGGTGCCGCGGATCCTGCCAGCAGTGGAGCCCGATCCGGTGGAACTCCTCCGCCGTGGTGGGCTCCCGCCCGTCCACGGTGAAGTCGACGCCGTTCCACCTCACCCCGTCCCGCCCCCGTCCCCGCGGCGCGCGCCGCTCCGTACCCGTGGTCCCCGCCGCCGGTTCGCGGGCCCGACCCCGTTTACCGTACGCGGCAGCGGCCACATGCGGTCCATGACCGAACCGGAGAAGAGGGCCCCCGACCGGCCTTCCGCGCCGGCGAAGCGGCCTCGTGCGGTGGCCGCGCGGCTCGACTGGACGGGCAGGCGAACGTTTTGTCCGGGACCCTCAGGGTAGGCGCCGTTTCGTCCGCAGTCATCCAGTCGAACAATCAAGCAACACCGAGGAATGGAGACGTCGTGTCCGTCGTCAAGAACGCCCTCCCGGAAGCCGACCTGAAGGTCGTCGGCGAAGCGCTCCAGGGCGCTCTGGTGGACCTGGTGGACCTGGGCCTCGTCGCCAAGCAGGTCCACTGGAACGTGGTCGGCCCCCGCTTCCGGTCCGTGCACCTCCAGCTGGACGAGGTCGTCACCTCGGCGCGCACCCACTCCGACGTGGTCGCCGAACGCGCCTCCGCCCTCGGGATCACCCCGGACGGCCGGGCCGCGACGGTGGCGTCGTCGAGCGCGATCAGCGGGGTGCCGGAGGGCTGGGTGAAGGACGTGGACGCGGTACGCATCCTCGTCGACGGCCTCAGCGCGGTGATCACCCGCATGCGCGAACGCATCCATGCCACCGCGGACCCCGACCCGGTCACCCAGGACATCCTCATCGCGGTGACCGGCGACCTCGAAAAGCACCACTGGATGTTCGCCGCCGAGAGCGCCTGAGCGGGCGCCGGGGGTGGGCGCGGGCGGCTACGGGAGGATGGAGTCCACGTAGCCGCCGTCCACTCGCAGGGCGCCGCCCGTGGTCGCGGAGGCGAAGGGGGAGGACAGGTAGACCACCATGTGGGCGATCTCCTCCGGCTCGATCAGCCGCTGGAGCAGCGACTGGGGGCGGTGCGTGCGCATGAACGCGCGTTGCGCCTCGTCCCACGGCAGGTCCCGGTCGACCAGTTCGTAGACGAAGTCCTCGACGCCGCGGGTGTGCGTCGGGCCGGCGATGACGGAGTTCACGGTCACGCCCGTGCCCGCGGCCTCCTTGGCGAAGCCCCGGGACACGGCGAGCAGGGCCGTCTTGGACATCCCGTAATGGATCATCTCGGCGGGGACGGCCACCGCCGAGTCGCTGGCGATGTTCTGGACGCGGCCCCAGGAGCGCTCCATCATGCCCGGGAGGTACCGCCGGATCATCCGGACGGCGGTGAGCACGTTCGTGTCGAAGTAGCGGCGCCATTCGTCGTCTTCGATCTCCAGCGCCTTCGCCGGTCCGAAGACCCCGAGGCTGTTGACGAGGATGTCGGTCCGGGGGACCGCCTCGAAGACGGACCGCGCGCCCTCGTCCGTCGTGATGTCGCCGGGCGCCGCGACGAACTCGCCGCCCGACGCGCGGAGGCGGGCCAGCGCCTCCTCCACGGATGCGCGGCTGCGGCCGTTGACGGCCACCCGGGCGCCCGCGGCGGCCAGGCCGGCGGCGATGGCCGCGCCGATCCCCTGTGTGGAGCCGGTGACCAGGGCCGTCCTGCCGGAGAGGTCGATGAGCACGCGATACCCGCCTCGTCTGCCGCCGCGCGGCCCGTCGGGTCCGCCGTCCTCGTCACGGGTTCCCCGTATCGGCGGATTCCTCACCTTCCGCCCGGGAGACGGCCCTCACCGCGGCTGCCCTTGCCGGGCCCGGCTCCGTCACTATGGGGGCGTGCACCGCTTCCGCTTCCCGCGCTACCTGCTCATATGGGTGTCCTGTACGGCCGCCAGCGTGACCGCCGTCATGGCCACCGTCGACTTCGTGGCGGGCTCGACACGGCCGAAACCGCCGGTCGCGCGGTCGGCGCCGACCGTGTTCCTCTCACCCAGTGCCTCGGCTTCTCCTTCGGCTTCCGTTTCCGGTTCCGGCTCGCCCTCCGCTTCCGCGAGCCCTTCCGCGTCGCCCTCGGCCTCCAGCCCGCAGGTCTCCACTCCCGCGGCCGCCTCCCGCCCGCCTTCGCGGGCGCCCGGCCCCCTCCCCTCACCGGCCGGCACACCCCGTACCACCCCGGTCCAGGGCTGCGGGGGCGGCGGGGCAGGGTCGCACACCGTCCCGTCGACGGGCGGCAAGGCGACCGTGCGGTACGGGAGCGACAAGGTGTGCCTGATCTCCGCGGTCCCGGCGCTCGGGTTCAAGGTGAGCACCGCCCAGAACGCGGACCACACGCTCACCGTCACGTTCACCGGCAGCGGTCACACCTCGCAGATCACGGCGACGATCGTGCCGTCGGCGCGGGCCGCCGTCCGCGAGACCTCCTTCTGACCTCCGACCCCTGTCCTCTGAGCGCGGCCCCAGGGCCCCGGCCAACCGAGTTGTCCGGGTTCCGTGCCGCTTCGGCGAAGCGGAGCCTGAGCGCTTCCTTAACGGCACCTCAAGATCGTGCCCAATGGCTTTCGGCCACCCCGGGCCGCCCTAAGCTCGCGGTCACCGACGGGCGGGCGGCGGCCGGACGCCCCGCCGCCCGGGCCGTTTCGGCCACCGGTGTCCGAACCCGTACGTCCCAGGGGTGGCCTCACCATGTCTTCTCGCGCTCACCGCTCAGCCCGCCACGGCCGCCGCTCCCGGCGCGGCCTGCGGATACCCGTCATCGCCGCGGGGGTGGCGACCGTGGCCGCCCTCGGCGCCGCCTGGGCGGGTACGCAGGCGCTGCGGTCGCCGGGCTCGACCGCCGCCTCGGCCTCCGCTACCGCCTCCGCTTCCGTTGAAGCGCAGTCGCGGACCGAGCTGGCGCCCGGCACCGTCTTCGTCCCGCCCGCCGACCCCTCCTCCGCCCCGGCGACGCCCTCCGCGTCCGCCCCGGCCCCGGCCCCGCCCGCCGAGGCGCGGGGTTCCGCCGGCGCGAGCCCCTCCCCGGCCGGCTCGAAGCCGGGGCCCGTCGCGGCGGCCCCCGCCGCCAAGCGGGAGCCGGCGGCCTCCGCCCCGAAGACCACGGCCAAGGCCGCCTTCGCCCCCGGCTACGACTCCGCGGCCGACGGGCAGCAGGCCCTCGACGCCGCGCTGCGCGCCGCGGCGGCCGACGGGAAGCAGGTCCTGCTCGACTTCGGCGCCAACTGGTGCGGCAACTGCAAGGCGGCGGACAAGGTGTTCGGCCAGCCGGCGACGAACGCGCTCCTCAACGACTCCTATCACCTCGTCAAGATCGACATCGGCAGCCAGAACTCGGCGAACTTCTCGATCCTGCGCAAGTACTCCTCGGGCGGCGGCAGTTACAAGATGCCGGTACTGATCGTGCTCAGCCCGCCCGGGACGGTCCGCACCGACACCCACCAGAGCGGCAACCCCGCGCTGACGGCGGACGGACTGGGCTCCTTCCTGCGCCAGTGGTCGTGACGCCCGCCCCCGCCCGACTCCCCGCCCCACGGAAGGACCGGACCGCCATGGCCCGCACCACGACCCGCACCCGCACCAGCACCAGCACTCGCACCCGTGCCGCGTTCGCCCCGCGCGGCGGGAGGCTGGCCGGTGCGGCCCTCGCGCTGTTCGTCACGGCCGGGCTGACCTCGTGCTCCGCCGCGAAGGCGGAGCAGAGCGCCCCGGCGGTCACCCGCTTCACGCAGAACGGGGTGACGGTGACGCTCGCGGTCGCCGGCTGGAAGGACGACAAGGGCAGCCTGAAGGCCACCTTCACCCCGACCGAGGCGGGTTACCACCTCTACAGCACCGATCTGCCGGCCGACGGCGTCGAAGGGGTGGGCCGGCCCACCTCGGTCACGGTCGCCGGGGGCCTCTCGGCGGACGGGCCGGCCTCGGTCGACGCCGAGGTGCTGCGGATCAACCTGCCCGGCGTCGAGAGCAAGGTCCCGGTGTACCCGGACGGCCCGGTCACGCTCACCCTGCCCGTCCGCGCCGAGGGCGAGGGCGGCGCGAGCACCGGCACCGCGAAGGCCCTCATCAGTTACGCGAGCTGCAACGCGGAGGAAGGCTGCAACATCCCGGTGCTGGACCGTCCGGTCATTCTCAACGTCACCGGAAAAACCCTGACTTTCCCGTGACCGACATCCACTGGAATGCCGGAAAAGGCCCTGGGGAATGACGCCGGACTCGTCGGTTCCGGTCAATTGCGCCGCTGGATATGGTGTCCCGCATGCCCCGTGTACTCGTCGTCGAGGACGACCCCCGAATTCGCGCGTTCCTGATCGAGATCCTGACGGAGCACGGATTCGCCGTACACAACTCCGGCGACGGATTCGGCGCTTTGCGGGAAATCACCCGGATGTCGTTCGACGCCGTCGTGCTCGACCTCGGACTTCCGGACCTGGACGGAGCCGATGCGCTCCGCATGATCAGAGGACTCTCCCCGGTGCCCGTCGTGGTGGCCACCGCCCGGGACGACGAGGCGGAAATCATCCGGCTGCTGAACGCGGGAGCCGACGACTACCTCGTCAAACCGTTCTCGGGCGGCCAGCTCGTCGCCCGGCTGTCCGCGGTGCTGCGCCGCACGGCCGGCTCGCACACCCCGGAACCGGGCGGCGGCCCCTGGTCCGCGGCGCCCGCCGATCTGATGCGCCCGGTCTCCGTCGGCCGGCTGACCGTGGACCCCGGGGCGCGGACGGCCGTCCTCGAAGGCCGTGAACTCCGCTTCACCCGAAGGGAATTCGACCTCCTCGCGTTCCTCGCCCACCACGCCGGACAGGTCGTGTCCAAGCGCCGGCTCCTGAGCGAGGTGTGGCGCGAACCCTACGTGGACGACCAGACGGTCGACGTGCACCTGTCGGCCCTGCGCCGCAAGCTCGGGGAGAGCGCCGCCGCGCCCCGCTACCTGCGTACGGTCCGGGGCGTCGGCATCAAGCTGGTGGAGCCCCGTTGAGGCGGTCCCTGGCGGGCGTGGCCCTCGCCGTCACCTCGATGGTCGCCCTCTCCTTCCTGATACCGCTCGCCGTCCTGGTCATGTCGCTGGCCAGGGAACAGAGCATCACGGCGGCCGAACAGCCCGCCGCCGCCATGGCCCCCATCCTGACCCTCACCACCGACCCCGACGACCTGCGCGAATCCATGGCGGGCCTGGACCGGGCGGAACACCTGGCGATCCACCTGCCCGACTCCCGCCCCATCGGCACCAGCCACGCGCCGGCCGATCTGCTGGAGCGGGCCAAGCGGGGCCGGGAGTCCATCTCGCAGGACGTGCCCGGCGGCGGCTGGATCTACCTCCAGCCGGTCGTGCTCCCGCAGGACCGGGTCGCCGTCGTCGAGAACTACGTGCCCGAGTCGGACCTGACCCGGGGCGTCGCCGCCTCGTGGACGGTCATGGTGGTCCTGGCGATCGGGCTGCTCATCGGATCGGTGCTCGTCGCCGACCGCCTCGGCGCGAAGGTCGTCCGGTCCTCGAAGCAACTCGCGCAGGCCTCGTACGTACTGGGGGAGGGCAACCTCAGCACCCGGGTCGTCCCGATGGGCCCGAGCGAACTGCGGGACGCCGGCGTCGCCTTCAACGCCATGGCCGACCGGATGACGGAGCTGCTCGCCATCGAGCGCGAACTCGTCGCGGACCTCTCGCACCGGCTGCGGACCCCGCTGACGGCCCTGCACCTCGCCACCGAACGCATGGGTGCGAGCCCGGAATCGGGCAGGGTCGAGGCCGCGGTCGGCGCGCTGGAGGCAGAACTCCAGGCGATCATCACCGCCGCCCGCACCCCGCTGGCGATGGGGCCGATGGGACGCGCCCTGCGCGACGCGGGATCGCCGTCGCCCTCGCCGTCGGGGCCGTCCTCCCCGTCGTCCGCCGCCCCGGATCAGACACCCGGCGAGCGGTGCGAGGCGGGCGAGGTGATCCGCCGCCGGGCGGGATTCTGGGCCGTGCTGGCCGCACAGCAGGACCGGAGCTGCACCCTGGACATCGCCGAGGAGGCCACCACCGTCGACCTCGCGCACGACGACATCGCCGCCGTAGTCGACGCGCTGGTCGGCAACGTCTTCCGGTACACCGCGGACGGCACGGCCTTCGCCATCGCCGTGGACCGCACCGCGCAGGCCGTGGAACTACGGGTGGAGGACGCGGGTCCCGGCATTCCGGATCCGGACGCGGCGCTGGCGCGCGGGAGCAGCACCAGCTCCACGGGGCTCGGGCTGGACATCGTACGGCGGGCGGCCTCGGCGACCGGGGGTACCGTGCACATCGCGCGGGCCGCGCTGGGGGGCGCCTCGGTACGGGTCACCTTCGGGCTCTCCACGGACATCGCGCGGAGCACCCTGCGGGGGCGCCGCCGGCGCGGCGGCAAGCGGCGAGTCTGAGCGGTTCCTTAACAGTACCTGCGGGCTCCCTGAGGGCTCCCTTCAGAGACGGTCCGGCGGCCGGTGCGCCTCGTACAGTCACATCCAGCCGCCCGTTCCGGCGCGGCACCCCTCCTCGTAGCGCGGCCCGGCCTGCGAGTCACCCGTCCCAACGGAGGCCCCCCGCCATGCAGACCCCCCACCCCCGCATACCCGCCGGCCACCGCGCCGCGCGCCACCCGCGGACCCGGCGCGTGGTCCTGACCGCCCTCGGGACCCTCGCCGCCGGCGCCGTGGGCGTGCTCGCGGTGAACGTCGCCGCCGCGCCCTCGGGGAAGTCCCGCGCGGCCGACTTCGTCTCCCCGGCGACGGACGGCCGCGCGAACGGGGCCGCCACCGGGACGGCCACGCCGAGCGAGCAGCCGTCGGAGTCCGCCTCGCCCTCCGCTTCGGGCGAGCCGAGCCCCGGCACCTCCTCCGCGTCGGCCTCCGCCTCCGCACCGGCCCCGGCCTCCGCGAGCGCCACCGCTTCCGCGCCGGGCGACCCGGTCGCCAAGGCGGCCGCCCCCGCCGCGCCCCCCAAGCCCAAGCCGGCGGCCACGACGAAGAAGCCCGCGCCCCCGGCCCCGGTCGGCGCCCCGGCCGGTGAGGCCGCCGAGGTCATCAGGCTGGTGAACATCGAGCGCGGTCAGGCGGGCTGCGGAGCGCTGACGGCGAACGCCAGGCTCACTCAGGCGGCCCAGTCCTACACCGAGGTGATGGCGCGGTCCGGGGAGCTCTCCCACACCGGACCGGACGGCTCCACCATGTCGGGACGCATCAGCGCGACCGGCTACAAGTGGTCGGCGACGGGCGAGAACATCGCCAAGGGGCAGGCGGACGCGGCCGCGGTCGTCGACGCCTGGATGAAGAGCCCCGGGCACCGGGCGAACATCCTCAACTGCAACTTCACCGAGATAGGCGTCGGCGTCCAGAAGGCCGGCGGCCCCTGGTGGACCCAGGACTTCGCCCGCCCCCAGTGAGCGCGGCCCGACGGTAGTCACACCGCCGGGGTCCGGAAGGACTGACTGGTCCCGGCGCGGGGTACTCCCTCGGGCAACCGACGTCGGGGGGCGCTGATGGGCCGGGCATTGCGGATCGGGATACCCGTCATTCTGGTGGGTCTGTTTCTCTGGTGGGCCTCGTACTTCACCACGATCGTGGCCTGGGAGCTGCGCAAGATCTTCGCCTGGCTGGCGGCGCCACTGCTGGCGGCCCTCCTGGCGGTACTGGTGTGGCTGGTGCTGCGGTTGATCAGGGGCAAGGGGCGCGGCCGGTTCGCCGGGCGGCTGCCGGTGGCGGCCCTCGGCTGGCTGGGCGGGCTGCTCGGGCTCGGCCTCGCGGTCGGCTGGCTGGTGTACGGGGCGTACCTCCAGGACCGGGCGTACATGGGCAACGTGCGGATCGTGTCCGAGCCGGTGCCCGAACTGTCCGCCCGCGCGCCGTACCTGGTCGGAAAGGCGCAGGCCGCCCCGCACCTGGGCGATGTCACCGGTGAGATCTCCGACATCACCTATCTGCCGGACTCGGACCGGTTCGCCACCCTGGTCGAACGGCGGGGCTGGCTGGCCGGGTACGAGGTCGGCCTCGTGCAGGACATCCCGCTCGGCGGCAGCAGCCGCAGCCAGCAGCGCTGTTCCTTCGACCTGGACACGGCGGACGCCCGGATCGGCGGCTGGTTCAACCACAACCTCGGCCGCAAGATCTCGGCGCACAAGCGCTGGGTGCGCTTCGAGGCCAGCGACGCCTACGTGACCTGCTCGGGCGACACCCCGATCGTGGTCGTCCCCCTCAAACGCCAGACCGGGATCCTGGTCGTGACCGAACGGCCCGCCGGAGTCGCGCTCTACGACGGGCGGACGGGGAAGCTCACCATCACCACCGATACCGCCGCGGTGCCCGGGCCGTCCTATCCGCTCAGTCTCGCGGGCCGGCAGCGCGAGGGCACGGCAGCGATCGGCAGCTTCAGCGACTGGTGGTTCGAACGCAGCGGCTGGGACGCCTCCGAGGACGGCGCCAACGCGGGCAACGAGTCGGAGTTCACGCTCCAGTACCACGACGGCAGCGGCCGCGGCGCGTACGTCACCCCGCTCACCCCGCAGGGGGAGGCCAGTTCGGTCGTCGCCGTGTCCACCGTGCCGACCCGGCAGGAGGGCGGCGCGCTCGCCCCGATCACCGTCCACCGGCTCGATCCGACGTGGTCCTCGCCGAAGTCCCTCGTCGCGCTGATCAAGGCCGAGTACCGGGACGTCTGTTGCTACAACGACGACCAGGTGTTCGAGGTCGTGCCCACCGGCGGCAGCACCTGGACGGCGACGGTCGGCAGCGACCAGAACCTCCGGTACCGGGTGGAGGGCCGCGGCCTGCCGGACGGCCGCGAGGCGAGCTGCCTGAAGACCGCCGACGGAGTGCTCATCCGGTGTGCGTACGCGGCGCCCGGCTCGCCGGAGGAGAAGGAACTCAAACGCCGGGAAGAGGAGAAACAGAAGGCCGCGGGCACGCCGAAACCCGGCGAGGCCGGTGACCTGACGGCGTACACCCCCGAGCAACTCGCCGAACTGCAAAGGCGGGTGTCCGAGGAGGTCGTCCGGCGGCTGAAGGGAAGCTAGGCCCCGCGGCGCCGCGGGTCAGGGCTCGATCAGACCGACCCGGATCGCGTAGCGGGTCAGTTCGAGGCGGTCGCGCAGGCCGAGCTTCTGGAGGAGGTTGGCCCGGTGGCGTTCGACGGTCTTGGCGCTGATGACGAGGAAGTCGCCGATCTCCTTCGAGGTGTGGCCCTCGGCGACGAGTTTGAGTATCTCCTCCTCGCGCTCGGTGATGGGCCGGGCGGGCAGCGCCCCGCCCGTCCGCGCGCGGTCCAGGTAGGTGCGGATCAGGGTGGTCTCGGCGCCCGGGTAGATGAACGGCTCGTCGCGCAGGGCGGCGCGGCAGGCCTCGACGAGGTCGCGGTCGGCGACCGACTTGGGGACGTAGCCGCTCGCTCCGGCCTTGAGGGCCTCGAAGAAGTACTGCTCGTTGTCGTACATGGTCAGCATCAGGATCCGCAGGCCCGGCCGCAGCCGGGAGAGCTCCCGGGCCGCCTGCAGCCCGGTCTGGCGGGGCATCGCGATGTCGAGGATGGCCAGATCGAGGCCGGGATCCCGGCGGGCGAGGGCGACCGCGTCGGCGCCGTCGGCGGCCTCGGCCACCACGGACAGGTCCGGTTCGGCGTCGAGGATGAGACGTACGCCGCTGCGGACGAGCGCGTGGTCGTCCGCGAGCAGTACGCGTGCCGGGGCGGGTGGTCTCATCGCGCGGTTCCTCCGGTCCGGTCCGCGGTGACGTTGAGGCACACCCGCGTGCCGCGGCCGCCGGGCCCGGCGCCGACGAGCAGTTCGGCGCCGATCAGCAGGGCGCGCTCCCGCATGCCCTGGATCCCGGCGCCCTCCGGCGCGGCCCCGATCCCGCCGCCGTCGTCGCTCACCACGAGCCCCACGCCGGCGCCGCCCGGCAGCGGCATCAGGTGGACCTCGACCCGGCCGGCGCCGGAGTGGCGGGCCGCGTTGGTCAGGCTCTCCTGCGCGACGCGGTAGAGGACGAGCTCGGCGGCCGGTTCCAGCGCGGGCAGCCCGGGGGTGATGTGGGCGGTCACCCCGAGGCGGGTGGTGGTGAACTCGGAGGCCAGGGCGCGGACCGCGCTGTGCAGACCGAGTTCCTCCAGCACGCCGGGGCGCAGCCGGCGGGCGATGCGGCGGATCTCGTCCAGGCTGGCGCGGGTGGTCTCCTGCGCCTGGTGCAGCTCGGCCCGTACGGGTTCGGGGACCCGGTCGGCGGCGTGCTTGAGCTGGAGCAGCACGGCGGTGAGCGTCTGGCCGATCTCGTCGTGGAGCTCCCGGGCGATCCGACGGCGTTCGGCTTCGAGCGCGGACAGCACCCGGCCGCTGCTGGTGGCCCGCTCCGCTTCGAGGCGGTCGAGCATGGTGTTGAACGTGGCGGTGAGCCCGGCGATCTCGCCCTGGCCGGTGACCGCGGGCCGGGCGTCGGGCCTCAGGAGGTCGGCGGTGGCCATGGCCCGGTTCAGGCGCGCGAGCGGCGCGAGGCCGATCCGCAATAGCACCGCGTTCGCGACGAGCATGGCGCCGAGTCCGCCGAGCAGGACGAGGGCCTCGCCGAGCAGGATGGGCGTGGAGACCGTGACCGGGCCGAGCAGCAGTGCCACCGCGACGACGAGCACGACCGCGTTCAGCAGGAAGATGCGCCCGTACAGCGACATGGCCCCACGTCCTTTCCCGAGCCGTCGCCCGCCGCGCCGCCGGTCCCCCTCGGTCATCTGCCGCGAGCCCGCATCCTCGGCGCGCATACGGTCTGACCTGCGGAGGAACCTACTTCCCCGCTCCATCCTCACCGCCCGCGACCCTTCCTGTCCATCCGTGCCGACACCCATATTCCGGACACGCCGAACGTGGCACCATGGCCCCCGCCGCACCGCACGAAGAACGAGGGGGATGGGCCGTGCCCGCACCACGGACACGTACGACACCACTGCCGGGCATCGGCGTCCAGTACGACCTCACCACCCGGGAAAGACGCCACCTGTCGGTCATCGCGCACCGGGACGGCTCCCGCACCGTGAACCTGTACCGGGCCGACGACCCCGATGCCTGCGCCCAGTCGCTGCACCTGACCGGGGCGGAGGCGGCCTCGCTGATCGACGCGCTGATGCCCGCCCACCACAGCCCGAACCTCCTGCACACCACCGACCTCGGCCTCGTCGCCGAGCGGATCGAGCTGTCGGCGTACTCGTACTGGAACGGCCGGGTGCTGGGGGAGACCCGGATGCGCACCGAGACCGGGGTCTCCGTGGTCGCCGTACTGCGCCGCGCGGAGGCCCGCCCGTCCCCGGCTCCGGACTTCCGGCTGGCCGGCGGGGACACCCTCATCGTCATCGGCACCCGCGAGGGCGTGGACGCCGCCGCCGCGATACTCGGGCGGGAGTGAGCGGATGCACTCTGCCGTCTTCCTCATCGAGTTCGGGGCGATCATCCTGGGCCTCGGCCTGCTGGGCCGGGTCGCGGGCCGCCTCAAGTTCTCACCGATACCCCTCTACCTCCTCGCCGGACTCGCCTTCGGCACCGGCGGCCTGCTCCCGCTCGGCGCGAGCGAGGAGTTCGTCGCGATCGGCGCCGAGATCGGCGTCATCCTGCTGCTGTTGATGCTCGGCCTGGAGTACACGGCCACCGATCTCGTCTCCAACCTCAAGACCCAGTACCCCGCCGGGCTCGTCGACTTCACCCTCAACGCCCTGCCCGGCGCCGCCGCCGCGCTGCTGATGGGGTGGGGGCCGGTGGCCGCCGTGGTGCTGGCCGGGGTCACCTGGATCTCCTCCTCCGGCGTCATCGCCAAGGTCATGGGCGACCTCGGCCGCGTCGGCAACCGCGAGACCCCGGTCATCCTCAGCATCCTGGTCCTCGAAGACCTGGCCATGGCCGTCTACCTGCCCATCATCACCGCGCTGCTCGCCGGGGTGAGCCTGGCCGCCGGCAGCCTCACGCTCGCCATCGCGCTCTTCGTCGCCGGGGCCGTGCTCTTCGTCGCCGTCCGGTACGGGCGCGTGATCTCCCGCTTCGTCTCCAGCGACGACCCCGAGAAGCTGCTGCTGGTCGTCCTCGGGCTGACCCTGCTCGTCGCGGGCATCGCCCAGCAGCTCCAGGTCTCGGCGGCCGTCGGCGCCTTCCTCGTCGGCATCGCGCTCTCCGGGGAGGTCGCCGAGGGCACGCACACCCTGCTGAGCCCGCTGCGGGACCTGTTCGCGGCCGTGTTCTTCGTCTTCTTCGGCCTGCACACCGACCCGGCCAGCATCCCGCCGGTCCTGCTGCCGGCCCTGGCGCTGGCCGTCGTCACCGCCGGTACGAAGATCGCCACCGGGTACTGGGCCGCCCGGCGCGCCGGGATCGGCGTGAAGGGCCGCTGGCGGGCGGGCGGAACCCTCGTCGCGCGCGGGGAGTTCTCCATCGTCATCGCGGGCCTCGCCGTCACCGCCGGAATCGAACCGGCCCTGGGTCCGCTGGCCACCGCGTACGTACTGATCCTCGTGATCGTCGGCCCGCTGACCGCCCGCTACACCCAGCCCCTGGCGGCATGGACCGCGACCCGCCTCGCGGCCCGGCGCATGCCGACCCGTGTTCCGGCGGCGCCGCCGGAACACGAGTCCGTTCCCACGCAGCCGGCGTCGGACCGAGGCTGACCCGAGCGCCGGGGCCGCTATCCGAGGAGGCGGCGCTTCTGCTCCGCGAACTCCTCCTCGGTCAGCACGCCCTGCTCCTTGAGGGTGCTCAGCTGCTTCAGCTGCTCGATCTTGGCGGTCATGTCGTCGGCCAGCGGCGCGGCGGCGGCCGGGGGAGCCGCGGCGGGCGGGGGAGCGGCCGCCTCCTGCTGTTCGGCCTCCTGCTGCGCCCACCGGCCGCTCTGGCGTCGGGACACGCGGTTGGACACCGCGGTGGCGGTGCCGGCGATGACGGCGGTGCGGGCGACCCCGCGAAGAAGTCCGGGCATGATGCTCATCTCCAGGCTGAGTGGGCCTCACTCGTCGGGGGGCAGGTCCTCCAGGGCGTCCAGCGAGGCCAGCAGGGCCTGGACGGGAATGCGTCCGGCCGCCACGAGCTGAGCTCCGCCGCGGCGCAGGGCCCGGGCGAAGGGCGCCGCCCAGGTGTTCTCGTACACGATGATCCCGGCCGAGCTCCCGGCTTCCAGGGCGGCGGCGGCCTCCTGGATGTCGTCGTGGTCGAGCAGGCCGGAGGAAGCGCCCTCGAAGACGGTGAGGTCGACCTCGCCGCCGCCGAAGTCCTGGAGCTCCACCGCCGTCACCGTGCCGTCCACTTCCTTGCGGACGAAGGCGAAGTCGAAGATGCGGATGATGCCCCGGTCGACGAGATCGACGAGAAGGGGGAAGCCCTCGCCGGTCATGCGGTTGCCCGGGAACTCGACGACGATGTAGTCGACGGGGCCCAGGTCCTCGACGCCGGTTCGGTCCTCGGCCTCGCTGCTCATGGCCGCTCCTGTCGGAGAAGGGGGGGGAAGGTCTTTTTCATTCCAGCACGCTGCCCGCGCCTCCGCACGTCTGGCGGTCGCCGGGTGGTCCGGCCAGCCGGTCAGCCCGTCAGCTGGTAGATGCTCTGCCCCGTCAGCCACAGACCGAGCAGCAGGCAGACGAACACGATGGCCTCGTCCTTGTGCCCCTCCATCCACCTCCGCATCCGCAGCAGCCGCGCCTGGGCGGCCTCGGGCGCGAACACCATGTACAGCTCGGCGGCCAGCAGCCCCGAGCTGGCGAGCAGGCAGAAGCCGAACAGCGCGAGATAGGTGGTGGCGTGCGAGGCGTCGGCCTGGATCACGGTCGTGGCACCCGCCGCGACCATGCCCCACGGCTGGATCAGTACGGCCAGGCCGGCCGCGGCCCACGGCGAGCCGACGTCCATCCGGGAGGGCGGCGAAGGGGGCTCCGAGGCGGCCCCGCGGGCGGCCGCCCGCGCCTGCCTGCGGCGGTAGCGGCGTACTCCGTACAGCACCAGCCACACACCGATGGCCAGCTTGACGGCCAGCGCGATCACGCTGGGCGGGGAGCGGGGCGCCGGCGGCTGGCCGCCGGTCAGCGCCAGCACGATCGCGATCACGGCGACGAGGCACCCGAGCCACGCCAGGAGGAAGGCCAGCCCCTTCCACACGCCTCTGGGGGACGAGACCACGAGGATCAAGGCCATCAGCGGGAGCGGGTAGAGGGCGATGGCCAACGCGATGAGCACGAGGTCGAGGACCATGACGCCCCCAATCGTGTGACGACATACGACACTACGCACCGGGCCGGGGCCCGACACCTTTTGCCTTTCCCCCGCTCCTTCGCGGTCCGCCGCTCCGGGATGCCGCCCCCGGCCGCGTCCCCCAACCTGGACGCACACGAAGGAGACCGCCATGACGACGACCCGGCGCCCGCCGCCCGCGCCGCGCGACTCCGCGGGCCGCTGATGCCGTCGGAGCGCAAGGCCCGGTGGCGCGAGCGTTCCCGGGAGCTGGCGGCGGCCGGCAAGCGGCTCCAGGGGAGGGCAGAGACCCGGTTCCCGGTGATCACCCACGCCACCGAGCGGATGGTCGGGGTCAACATCTTCGACTCCGCCACCCGGCTGGCCGCCCAGTGTTTCCTGACCGCCGTGCCCCTGCTCTTCGTCCTCGCCTCGTTCGCCCCGGAGGCCGTACGGATGCAGCTCGTCGACTCCATACGGGCGATGTTCGGGCTCACCGGCCAGGCGAGCAGCCAGCTGAGCGACGTCCTCGACGGCTCCGCGGAGGACGACCTGCGCAACGCCGTGGGCGTGACGGGCGCCGTGATCGTGCTGCTGTCGGCGACGGCCGTGAGCCGCGCCATGCAGCGGCTGTGCCGGCGCGCCTGGGAGATCCCGCGCACCGGGACGCGGATCGCGATCTGGCGCTGGTTCGCCTGGATCGCCGCGTGGATGGTCCTGCTGATCATCCAGGGGCCGGTGCGCGACGGCTTCGGGCTCGGCCTGTGGCTCGGCATCCCCCTCACCTTCCTCTTCCAGACGGCGGTGTGGTGGTGGAGCCAGCACCTGCTGCTGGGCGGGGTGATCCCGTGGCTCCCGCTGCTGCCCGGCGCCGTGCTCACGGCCATCGCGATCACCGCGCTGTCGCTTGGGGCGCGCGTCTACATGCCGATCGCGCTCAACCGCTCGCTCGCCGCGTACGGGTCCACCGGCTCGGTGTTCGTCATCCTCTCGTGGCTGATCGTGCTGTGCGTGGCGGTCGCCATCGGCATCAGCACGGGCGCCGCCGTGGCGCAGGAGCCGTACCTGGCCCGGCGGCTGGGCAGCCCGCTCCCGAACCGGCTGCGGCAGCCGCCGCCCTGACCGCGGCCCGCGCCCCCGCCCCTCCGGGCGCCCGCAGCGCAGGGGTGTGGCGCGAGTGCCATGCTGGGAGGCGGAAGCGGGGGCCCTGGTGGCCGGGAGGTTCACTGCGATGACGAAGCGCGCGAAGACCGCGAACGCGAAGCCGACCGCCAAGCCGACCGGGGCTGCGGCCAAGAAGGGCGGCGGCGAGCCCCGGCTCCCGGCCAAGGACCGGGCCGCGGCCGGCCGGGCCGCCCGGGCGCGGACACCGCGGTCCGCCCACGGGGACTTCGAGCCGTCGGCCCGGCGGCCGGATCCGGTGGACGTCATCGAGCGCCAGTCCGCCACCCGGGTGCAGGAGCTCATCCCGATCCGCTACGGCCGGATGGCCCAGTCACCGTTCCGCTTCTACCGCGGCGCCGCCGCGATCATGGCCGGGGACCTGGCCGGCACACCCGACTCGGGCATCCGCGTCCAGCTGTGCGGCGACGCGCACCTGCTGAACTTCCGGCTGCTCGGCTCCCCCGAGCGCAACCTCCTCTTCGACATCAACGACTTCGACGAGACGCTGCCCGGGCCCTGGGAGTGGGACGTCAAACGGCTCGCGACGAGCCTGGTCATCGCCGGGCGCGAGAACGGCTTCTCCACGCAGGAGCGCGCGGGCGTCGTACGGTCGGGCGTGAGCGCCTACCGCGAGCAGATGCGCCGCTTCGCCGGGATGAACACCCTCGACGTCTGGTACGCGAAGGTCGACGAGACGGACCTCCAGGCGGTGGCGGCGGACGCGCTGCACACCCGCGGCCGCAAGAACGTCTCCGAGGCGCTCAGCAAGGCCCGCGGGCGCGACAGCCTCCAGGCCTTCGAGAAGCTCACCGAGCTGGTCGACGGCGAACGCCGCTTCGCCGCCGCCCCGCAGCTGATCACGCCGATCTCCCAGCTGCTGCCCGACCGGGAACGGGACGGGCTCGAAGGCGAGATCCACGACCTCGTCGAGCGGTACGGGCGCAGCCTCCAGTCGGACCGCCTGCACCTGCTGCGCCAGTTCTCGGTGGTCGACATGGCGCGCAAGGTGGTGGGCGTCGGCAGTGTCGGCATGCGCTGCTGGGTCATCCTGCTGCTGGGCCGGGACGACCAGGACCCGCTGATCCTCCAGGCGAAGGAGGCCGGCGAGTCCGTCCTGGCCGCGCACACCGGCGCCAGCGAGTTCGCCACCGAGGGCGAGCGGGTCGTCGCCGGACAGCGCGTGATGCAGGCCGCCAGCGACATCTTCCTCGGCTGGCACCGCATGCACGGGGTCGACGGCCGCGAACGGGACTTCTACGTACGCCAGTTGCGCGACTGGAAGGGCATCGCCGAACCCTCCCGAATGGTGCCGCGCGGCATGCGGGCCTTCGCCGGACTGTGCGGGGTGACCCTGGCGCGGGCACACGCCCGCTCCGGGGACCGGATCGCCATCGCCGCGTACCTGGGCCGCCGCGAGGTCTTCGACGACGCGCTCGTACGGTTCGCGGAGAGCTACGCCGACCAGAACGAGCGCGACCACCGGCGCCTGGTGGAGGCGATCGCCTCCGGCCGGGTGAGCGCCGTCGCGGCCTGAGCCGGACCGGGCCGCGCCCACCGCCAGTCGACTGAACCCCCGGGCGAGGCGCCGTGCCACCTCTCCCCGGCGTGGCACGCTGCGCCCATGACGGCAGCGAAGGCGGCCCCGGCCGGGAACGAGGGAAAGGCCGGGAAGGCGAGACTCATCCTGCTGACCCTGGCGGCCGGGCAGTTCCTGATGGCCCTGGACAGCTCGGTGATGAACGTCTCGATCGCCACGGTGGCCGATGACATCGGCACCTCGGTGAGCGGCATGCAGGGCGCGATCACGGCGTACACGCTGGTCATGGCGATGCTCATGATCAGCGGCGGCAAGGTCGGCGCGCTCATCGGCCGCAAACGGGCGTTCATGATCGGCTGCGTCATCTACGGCTGCGGATCTCTCACGACCTCCCTCGCCCCGAACCTGACGGTGCTGATGCTGGGCTGGTCGTTCCTGGAGGGCGTGGGAGCGGCGCTCATCCTGCCGGCGATCGTGGCGCTCGTCGCCTCCAACTTCGGCAAGGAGCAGCGTCCGGCCGCCTACGGCCTGGTCGCGGCCGCCGGCGCGATCGCCATCGCCCTCGGCCCGCTCATCGGCGGCGTGGCGACCACCTATTTCTCCTGGCGCTGGGTGTTCGCCGGAGAGGTCGTGGTGGTGCTGGTCATCCTGATGCTCGCCCGCCGGGTCGCCGACGCGCCTCCGGAGCACCGGCCGCGCGTCGACGTGCTCGGCGCGATCGTGTCCGCCGCCGGCATCGGGCTGTTCGTCTTCGGCGTGCTGCGGACGAGCGAATGGGGCTGGTTCCGGCCCAAGGCCGGCGGCCCCGCCTGGTTCTCGCTCTCGCCCGTCGTCTGGCTGATGCTGGCCGGCATCCTGCTGGTCTGGCTGTTCTTCCGCTGGGAGGCACGCCTGGTGGCGCGGGGGAGCGAACCGCTCGTCGACCCGGCCCTGCTGGACAACCGCCAGTTCTCCGGCGGCCTGACGATGTTCTTCTTCCAGTACCTCGTCCAGATGGGCGTGTTCTTCGTCGTCCCGCTCTACCTGTCCGTGGCGCTCGGCCTGTCCGCGCTCGATACGGGCGTACGGATCCTGCCGCTCTCCCTGACCCTCCTCGCCGCCGCGATCGGGATCCCCCGGCTGTGGCCGGACGTCTCACCGCGGCGCGTCGTACGCATCGGGGTGCTGGCGATGCTCGTCGGCGCCGTCGTCCTGATGGCCGGTCTGACCCCCGACTCCAGCGCGGCCGTCGTCACCGTTCCGCTGCTGCTGATCGGCCTCGGGATGGGGGCGCTCGCCTCCCAGCTCGGAGCCGTCACCGTGTCGGCCGTACCGGACGAGCGGAGCTCCGAGGTCGGAGGCATCCAGAACACCTCCACCAACCTCGGCGCCTCGATCGGCACCGCCCTCGCCGGGTCCATCATGATCGCGGTGCTGACGAGCTCGTTCCTCGCCACCATCGACCAGAACCCGGCGATCCCGGCCGACGTCAAGAGCCAGGCGCACACCAACCTCGCGGGCAGCGCCCCCTTCCTGTCGGACGAGCAGCTCGGCGCCGCCCTCGACGAGGCGGGCACGGACCCCGCGGTGGCCCAGGCGGCCCTCGACGCCAACGACAGCGCCCGGATCGACGGCCTGCGGGCCGCGCTCGGCATCCTCGCCCTCACCGCGCTGCTCGCGCTGTTCTTCACCCAGCGCATCCCCGCGACCCAGCCGTCCGCGACGCGCGGACCGGCCGACGCACCGTCATGACGGGTGCGGGCCCGCGACCTTGTCGGCGGCCGGGTGCTCTCCCGTGTCCTCGGCGAGGAAATCCGTCACCGCGAGCGCGAAGAGCAGGGCGAGGGCCAGACCCACGACCACCCAGCCGGTGGGGTAGGACCACAGGAGGTACACGAGGGCGGCGACCGCCACCAGCCCCCAGGTGAACCAGGGGCGGTGGCGCCGGATGAACGGGCCGACCGGTCCGGTGCGCAGACCCAGGCGGTCGGCCGAGGCGCGGGTGGCGGCGATGCCGGAGTGCCAGATCTGGCGGGCCGCGACGGCGTACCGGCCGGGGCCGGAGAGCCAGGCGGCGAGGGCGACCACCACGCCGAGGACCACGACCATCCGGACCGTCGTGCGCAGCAGGCGGATCAGCGCGTCGTAGACGGAGCCGGCCGCGGCCTGCGAGACGGTGTCGGGCAGGGCATTGAGGTAGACGGTGCGGAACACGGTCAGGGCCAGACCGAGGACGAGGGCCGCGAAGGCGACCGCGAGGGCCGAGGCCACCACGGCCCGGCGCCGGCGGGCGGAGAGCAGGATGCCGGCGACGATCAGGATCAGGGCGAGGACCGGCAGCCACACGCCGAGGATCTGCAGGAGCCGGAAGCCCGTCTTGACCCTGCCGATGTCATTGGACTGCACGACGGTGAAATCGGTGTGGATCTCGGGGATCTTGCCGGCGACGCTCATCCCGGAGTCCACGAGCCGCGTCTTGACCTGGTCGATCACCGGGGCGAGGTCGATGGTCACCGCGTCGTTCTTGATCTGGACGGCGCCGTCACCACTGCCGGTCAGGGCCTTGACCAGAGCGGTGTGGATGGTGCGGTTGGCGTCGGTCCAGATCGTCTCGAAGGACTTCGAGGCGATGACGTCCTGCGCCTTGTCCTTCACGAAACTGCTGACGGCGCTCTCCAGCGAGCCGCCGAGCTTGCCGAGCGCCTTCTGGAGCAGCGGCCGTTGGTCGGGGGCCACGTCCTCCAGCAGGGCGGTGAGGTCGAGGTGCTGCATCAGGGCGGCCGTGACGCGGTTCGCGGCGGCTTCCTGGACGTCGGGGTCGGAGGCCAGCGGGGCGACCGTGGAAACGTAGCGGTCGGTGTTCCCCACGATGCCGGAGGTCCACGCGGCGACGATGCCCAGCGGGGCCAGCACACAGCCGACGATGATCAGCAGCGCGGCCAGCAGCGACCGTGCCCGGTGCCGCGGCGGGGTGCGCTTCCCGGCCGCGGCCTCCGACTCCAGGGCGGCGACCCTGGCCCGCAGTGCCGCGAGTTCGGCCGCGCTTTCGTCACCCTGCATGGCTGACCTCCTACGGGGTCGGGTGCCTGGACCGTCGAGGATCAGTGGATGACGCTGAAGCTGCGCCACGGCAGGCTGGCGGGGGCCGTCACGTTCGACAGGGTGGTGGCGACGTAGATGCCGTCGGCCCGGTCGGTCTTCTGGCAGTCCGGCGTCCGGTAGAGGACGACGTCGACGA
Organism: Streptomyces goshikiensis; assembly: GCF_014650555.1. Taxonomy (GTDB): domain Bacteria; phylum Actinomycetota; class Actinomycetes; order Streptomycetales; family Streptomycetaceae; genus Streptomyces; species Streptomyces goshikiensis. The sequence continues at coordinate 108,881 of NZ_BMVE01000003.1, forward strand.
GGGTGTTGTTCTGGACGTGGGTGGCGCCCCGCGGCAGGCCGATCTTGTGGCAGCCCGTCACCAGGGTGTTGGAGTAGCTCAGCTCGCTCACCGAGTCCTGGGCGCGGAAGCTGAGCATCCCGACGGTCGTCCGGCCCAGGCCCGAGCACGCGGTGGCGGTCAGCAGCAGCGCTGCGACCCCGGTGATGACGCCGATACGCCGGCTGTGGGACATGGCGCGGTCCTCGTCTGTGCGGTGGTGTGGCTCTCCTTGTCCCACAGCCTGCCCCGGCGCGCGGCGGGCGGCATCCGCTGCTCGGCCGGGCGGATGAACGGGGCGTATGAACGGGGCGTATGAACGGGGTGGACGAACGGCGCGGATGGACGGGCATGGCGGCGGGGCGCTGCGGCCACGGGTGGCCGGGCCGTCCGGACGGCCCGGCCACCCGTGGCGCGGCCGCTTACGGGGCGGGCTGCTGCTGGGTGACGCAGTGGATGCCGCCGCCGCCCGAACCGAGGGCGTCGATGTCGAGCTGCTCGACGGTCCGGCCGGGGAAGGCCCGCTGGAGCGTCGCCCTGGCCGCGGCGTCCGCCCGGCCGTCGCCGAACTGCGGCGCGATGACGGCGCCGTTGCACACGTAGTAGTTGGCGTAGGCGCCGACGAAGTTCGGGTCGGTGGACCTGATCAGGTCGTAGTCGGGGCCCTGGAGCCGGGTGACCGCGACCGGACCGCCCTGGGCGCTCGTGGAGGTGGACAGGATCTGGTACTGCTGGCGCGCGTCGTTCGACCAGGCGTCGGTGTCCTTCGGGAGCGGCATCTGGACCAGCCCCTGGCCGGGGGCGAGGAACCGTGACGTCGCGTCGACGTGGTCGTCGGTGATGTCCCGGCCGAGGACCCCCTTGAACCAGATCACCTTGGAGGCGCCGAACGCGGCGCACATCGCCGCCTCGATCCGGTCCTGGCTCAGACCGGGGTTGCGGTCCGGGTTGATGATGCTGCTGCGGGTGGCCATGAGCGTGCCCGCGCCGTCCGTCTCCACCGCGCCGCCCTCGCCGACGAATCCGGCCGTGGTGAAGGGCACGCCGACGTGGGCCGCGATCCGGCCGGCCACCAGGGAGTCCTTGGCGTGGGTCTGCTGGTTGCCCCAGCCGTTGAAGTTCAGGCCGACGGCGTCGAGGCCGCCCGCGCCGTTGGTGCGGAACACCGGGCCGCTGTCGCGCATCCAGCAGTCGTCGACCGGGATCGAGGTGATCACCGTGACGGCGGATCCGCAGGCGCCGCGCGCCTTCGCGGCACTGGCGGGGTTGGCGCACATCACGACCGGCTCGTACTTCGCGACGGTCTTCGCGATGAGCGCGATGTTCGCCTGGACGCCCGCCAGTTTCCGTCCCCAGACGGCCGAGCTGTCGGGCCAGGCCATCCAGGTCCGGGTGTGCCGGACTGTGTCGAGCGGGACCGCGAAGCCCCCGGCGGCCGCCGCCGCCCGCGCCGCGGGCCGGGCGGCCGCGAAGGCCTCGCCTCCGACGGCCGCCAGTGCGGCCCCGGCGGCCGTGAGGCCGGCGGCCGTCAGGAACCCTCTTCGGTCCAGCGTCCGGCGCTCGTTGATCTCTGTCATCTCTGATCTCCGATCGGGAGGGAGGTGGATCGCTCCACCGGGTGGGGCGGAACGTATTACTGACCGAGCGCTCGGTCAATATTTGAGACGCATGAACTGGCCCTGAAATGAAGGAAGTTGAAGCCTCTTGATCACTTCCGGCGGTGCGGGGGACACCGGGTCGTTAAAGTGGCGCCGTGGCAGCGAACCTGGCAGCAGAAGCCGAGGGCGGCCGGCCGGCCGGGACCGCCCCCACCCCCCGTGGCCCCCGAGCCTCCCGCACCTCGGCCAAGGGCGAGCAGACCCGCGCCCGGCTGATCGCCGCGGCCCGGACACTGCTGGCCGGCGACGGCCTGGCGCGCTTCAGCACCCGCAACGTCGCCGCGCTCTGCGGCATCTCGCACGGGATGTGCCACTACCACTTCCAGGACCGGACCGACCTGATCGTGGCCGTCGCCCACGACATCGGGCCCGAATGGATCGGCCCGATGGAAGCCGCGGTCGACCGCCCCGGCCCCTTCTCCGAGCGCGCCGAGCGGGTCATCGGACTGCTGACCCAGCCCGAGGGCCCCGACCTGTCCCGCCTGCACTCCGCGCTCCACTGGTTCGCGCTGAGCGACGACCGGGTCCGGGCCGCCGTGGACGGCGAGTACCGGCGCTGGCGGGAGTGCTTCGTCCGCCTCTTCCGGGTACTGGCCGACGAACACGACGGCGCGTTCGACCCCGTACCGCTGGGCACCGCGCTCGCGGCCGCCGCCGACGGGCTCGCCGCCATCCAGTCCCTGGACGCCCGGGTGGAGACCGAGGCGAGCGTACGTGCACTCGTCTCCGGCCTCGCCGCGGCCGCCGTACGACCGTGAACGGCGCGGCCCGAACACCGCCCGAACACCGCCTGAGCGCCGCCGTTACAGCGCCCGGCGCGCCTCCGCGATCCGCCGCGGGTCCCAGCCCGGGCGGGGTACGGATTCCAGCAGCAGCCGGGTGTACGGGTGCTCCGGCGCGGCCAGCACCCGCGCCGTGGGACCCGACTCCACGATCCGGCCGTGCCGCATGACGATGACCTCGTCGGTGACGCACCGTACGACACCCAGGTCATGGGTGATGAACAGGTAGCCGATGCCGGTCTCCGCACGGATCTCGCCCAGCAGGTTCAGGATCTGCGCCTGCACCGAGACGTCCAGCGCCGCCACCGCCTCGTCGAGCACCAGCACCGCCGGCTCGACCGCCAGCGCCCGGGCGATCGCCACGCGTTGGCGCTGCCCGCCCGACAACTGCCGCGGCAGCGCATCCGACTCCCGGGCCCCCAGTCCCACCTGGTCCAGCAGCTCGGTGATCCGCCGGCCGTGATCGGCGCCCGGGAAGTGCAGCCGCAGCGTCTCGCGGAGCGCCCCGCCCACCGTGGTGCGCGGGTCCAGGGACAGGAACGGGTCCTGGAAGACCATCTGCACCTCCCGCGCCCGTGCCAGGCGTTCGGCCCGGCCGCGCCGGCGATCGCCGCGGTCCCGGCCGTGGATCACGACCCGGCCGCTGTCCGCGTGCTCCAGGCCCACGACGATCCGGGCGGTCGTCGTCTTGCCCGAACCCGACTCGCCGACGATGCCCAGGGAGCCGCCCTCGGACAGCCGGAACGACACGTCGTCCACCGCCCGGACGCTCCCGTAGCTCCGGTGCAGCCCGGCGGCCTCCAGGACGGTCTTCCTCATCGGTGGTTCTCCTTGACCAGGTCGCCGTGATGGCAGGAGGCGAGGCGGGCCGGCCCGTCCGCGAGCGGCAGCAGGGCCGGCGCCTGCCGGGTGCACACGTCCGTCGCGTACAGGCAGCGCGCGGCGAAGGGGCAGCCGGCCAGCTCCTCGCGCAGGCTCGGCGGCCGGCCCTCGATGGCGGCGAGCCGGCCCCGGGGGGCGTCCAGCCGCGGGGTCGAGTCGAGGAGCGCGGCCGTGTACGGATGGCGCGGCCGGGCGAACAGCTCGTCGGCGGGGCCCGTTTCGACGATCCGGCCCGCGTACATCACGTACACCCGGTCGCTGATCGCGGCGGCGAGCCCGAGGTCGTGGGTGACGAACAGCAGCCCCGTGCCGAAGCTCTCGCGCAGCTCGCCGAGGAGGGCCACCACCTCCGCCTGCGTGGTGACGTCGAGGGCCGTGGTGGGTTCGTCGGCGAGGATCAGCGCGGGATCGCCCATCAACGCGGCCGCGATCACGACCCGTTGCAGCATGCCGCCGGAGAGCTGCCCCGGGTACGCGCGCAGCGCGGCGGCCGTCAGACCGACCGCCTCCAGCATCCTCACCGCCCGCTCCTCGGCGGCCTCCTTGCGCATCCGGGCGTTCAGCCGCAGGCTCTCGGTGAGGAAGTCGCCGACGCGGCGCATCGGATTGACGGCCGCCCGGGGGTCCTGGAAGATCATCGCCGCCGTGCCGGTGCGCAGCACCCGCAGCTGCCCGGGGCTCATGGCGAGGACGTCGTCGCCGACGACGCGCACCGTCCCCCGGGCGCTCGCTCCCGGCGGCAGCAGCCCCAGCACGCTGCGGGAGGTGAGGCTCTTCCCGGAACCGGACTCGCCGACCAGCGCGACCGTCTCGCGGGCCCCGACGGTGAGGTCGACGCCGTCGAGGACGGGCCGGGCGGTACCCGGCAGCCGCAACCGCAGCGCCTGGATGTCGAGGGTGTTCATCCGTCCCTCCTGGAGACCTTGTCGGCCCAGCGTTCGCCGACGACGTTGAAGGCGACCACGGTCAGCACGATGGCCGCGCACGGCACGATCGCCGACAGCGGGTAGCCGTACTGGACGGCGGTCTTGCCGTCGAAGACCATGCGGCCCCAGTCGGGGGTCAGGGCGGGCACGCCCAGGCCGAGGAAGGACAGGCCGGCCAGGTCGATGAGGGCGTACCCGAAGTTGATCGTGGACTGCGCGAGGACGACGGGCGCCACCCCGGGGACCACGTGGCGCAGGCAGATCTGCAGGCCGGAGTGGCCCTGCACCCGGTAGGCCTCCACGTACGGGCGTTCGCGTTCGGCGAGGACGAGGGAGCGGGTGAGCCGGCTGACGTACGGGAGGTAGGCGATGGCCAGGGCGATGACCGGGGCCAGCAGGCCTTCGCCGTGGACCGACACGATCAGGATGGCCAGCAGCATCCCGGGGAAGGCGAAGACCAGCTCGGCGCCGCGGGACAGGACGGAGTCCAGCCAGCCGCCCCGCCAGGCGGCGGCCGTGCCGATGGCGACCCCGGCCAGGGTGGAGAAGACGACCACCCCGAGCGGGCCGAGGAGGGAGGTACGGGCGCCCAGGACCAGCCGGGACAGGGTGTCGCGCCCGGAGGCGTCGACCCCGAGGAGGTGCTCGGCGGACGGCCCCGCCAGGGCGTTGCCCAGGTCCACGGTGTTCGCGTCGTACGGGGCGATCCAGGGGGCGAGTACGGCGAGGGCGACGACGAGGGCCACGAAACCCAGGCAGAGCAGGGACAGGGGGGCGCGGGAGGTCCGGATCCGGGCGAGGCCGGGCCGGCGGAGCAGGGTGGCTGCGGTCATGCGGCCGACCTCCTGGGGCCGAGGGCGACCCGGGGGTCGACCAGCGGGTGCAGCAGGTCGACGAGGAGGTTCACCGTCATGAACAGCGCGACCATGATGAGGGAGATGGCCTGCACGGTGGGGAAGTCCTTGGTGGTGGTGGACAGTTCGAGGAGCTGGCCGATGCCGCCCACGCTGAACGCGGACTCCACCAGGACGGTGGTGACCAGCAGGGTGGAGACGATCAGCCCGCTCGTGGTGAGCACGGTGCCCAGCGCGTTGCGGAACACGTGCCGCCGGATCACCCGATGGTCCGAGACGCCCCTGCTGCGGGCGACGGTGACGTGTTCCTGGCCCAGTACGTCGAGCATCGCGGCCCGGGTGACGCGGGCCAGCATCCCGATCAGGTAGAGCGCCAGCGCGACGGCGGGCAGCGTCAGGTGCCACAGCATCTGGGCGGGGCCCTCGCCGGTGCCCCCGGTGGGGAACCAGTGCAGGTTCACCGCGAACAGGCCCTGGAGCAGCACCGCCGCCACGAACGAGGGGGTGCCGATGGCGAAGGTGGTCGTCACGAGGATCGTCGAGTCGGCGGCGCCGCCGCGGACCGCGCCGATCCAGCCCAGCAGCAGACCGAGGGCGAGGACGAGCGCCAGGGCCATGGAGATCAGCAGCAGGGTGCTCGGCAGCCGGTCCGCCAGCAGCCGGGACACGTCCGTGCGGTAGGTGATCGAGCGCCCGAAGTCGCCCTGGAGCACCTGGCCGAGCCAGCGGACGTACTGGACCGCGAACGGCTCGTCGAGGTGGTACTGCGCGTTGATCGCCCGCAGCGCCTCCGGGGAGGCCGACCGCCCGGCGAGCAGGAAGCTCGCCGGATTGCCGGGCGCCAGGTACATGGCACCGAAGATGACGAAGGAGGCGCCCAGCAGGGTGGCCGCCATCTCGGCCAGCCGGCGTACGGCGAATCTCAGGAAGTTCATCGGGCCGCCGCCCCGACGTCGGCGGCCCACGGGTAGTAGAGGTAGGAGATGCTGGTGGGCGCCCCGGTGATCCGCTTGTTGAGGAACACGGCCGTGGGCCACTCCGCCACGGGTATCCACAGGACCTGTTCGGCGGCCTTCTTCTGGAGCTGGGCGGCCGCAGCCATCCGCCGGGCCGGGTCGTACTCGGCCCGCGCCTTGGCGACGAGCTCGTCGTAGGCCGGGTCGCTGTAGCCGGCGTAGTTCTGGAAGGCCCCGGTCTGGAAGTTGCTCAGCAGGTCCATCGGGTCGGTGATGGAGTCGTAGTAGGTCTCGGGGAACATGTCCAGGCCCTCGCGCGCCTGGGGGTCGGTGAACAGCGCGGTGAAGGCGTTCGGGGCGATGGTCTTCAGCCTGACGTCCAGACCGATCCTGCTGCCGGCGGCCTGGACCGCCGTGGCCAGCAGGGAGACGTCCTGGCCGATCGGGCTGGTGGCGATGGTGACCGTCTTGCCGGTGGCGCCCGCCTCCTTGATCAGCGCCTTGGCCTCCTCGATGTTCTGCCCGGCCGGGGGGAGCCCCTCGAAGGCGGCCTTGCGGACCTCTTCGGGGGCCGCCGCCCAGACGGCCTTGGTGGTGAGCGAGTGGGTGGCGGTGCCCGCCCCGCCCAGGCCCGCCTTGACGAAGCCGCGCCGGTCCAGCGCCAGGGACAGCGCCCGCCGCACGCGTACGTCGGCGAGCGGCCCCTTCATGCTGGTGACGTTGACGTTGACGGTGCTGAGCCCCTCGCCGAAGTAGAGGGTGCCGACCCCGCTCCTGCTCAGCCGGTCGTAGCTCTCGGTGGGGATCAGGTAGCCGCCGTCGGCCTCGCCGTTCAGCATGGCGTTGGTCCGGGCGGAGGGGTCGGTGAGGAAGGTGAAGACCGCCCTCGCCGACTTGGCCCTGGTGCCCCAGTAGCCGTCGAAGCGCCGGAGCTCGATCGACTGGCCCTTGTTCCAGGTGCCCAGCTGGAAGGGGCCGGTGCAGTCCAGGCTGCCGGAGGTGCCGTAGTCCTCGCCCGCCTTCTCCACACCGGCCTTCGAGGCCACCACACCGGCAGCGGTCGCCATGTACTGGGGGAACTGCGAGTCCGGCTGCTTGAGCTTGACCGTGACCTGGAGCGGGCCGGTCTTGGTGAGGGACTCGACGTTGGAGAAGGTGCTGTTCCAGGCCGAGCCGCCGTCGGGGTCCCGCTGACGGCCGAGGCTGAACACCACGTCGTCGGCGGTCATCTCACCGCCGTCGTGGAACCGCACGCCCGGGCGGAGGTCGTAGACCCAGGTGGTCGGGTCGGGGTTGGAGGCCTTCTCGGCCAGCCCCGGCGCGACGGTCAGCTGCGGGGTCCACCGCATCAGGCTCTCGCAGACGTTGGACAGGACCGTGTTCTGCGGGTAGTCGAAGGCGGCGGTGTAGTCCAGCGTCGGCGGCTCCGCGTACAGGGCCCAGGTGAAGGAGTCGAGCTCACCGGCGGCGGCGGGGGTGCCGGCCGACAGCTTGAACGCGGCGCCGCCGGGGGCCGGGCCGTCCTTGGGCGGGCCCGCGCAGGCGCTCACCAGGCCGAACGCGGTCAGGGCGGCCACGGCGGCGGCCGGGAGGCCGCGCGTGCGGCGGGCGGATCCGCGGGCTCCGGACCGGGGCAGGGTACGTGGCATCGGTGCTCTCTCTTCCATGCTCAGCGGGAGCCGGCGGCGGCGGCGGAGGCGGCGGAGCCGGCGGGCGCGGCGGGCGCCGCGAGGGGCACCTGCTGGGTGATGCAGTGGACCCCGCCGCCGCCGTACGCGATCACGCGCGAGCGGACGCCGACGACCTTGCGGCCGGGCAGCGCGGCGGCGATCACCGCCAGCGCCCCCTCGTCCGAGGGGAGTCCCGCGACCGGTACGACGACGCCCCCGTTGGCGACGTAGAAGTTGAGGTACCCCACCTCGGTGCGGCGGCCGGCCACCTCGACGAACGCGCTCTGCGGCAGGCCGACGACCTCCAGCCGGCGCCCGGCGGCGTCGGTGGCGGACTCCAGGACGGCGCGGTTCGCGCGCATCCGCTCGTGGTCCGGGTGGCCGGGGTCGTCCGGGAGCTGTACGAGGACCTTTCCGGGGGCGACGAACGCGCAGACCCCGTCCACGTGCCCGTCGGTCTCGGTGTCCAGCAGGCCGCCGTACGGCAGCCAGATCACCTTGCTGACGCCGAGGCGGGTGATCAGCTCCGCCTCGATCTCCGCCTTGCTCATCCCCGGGTTGCGGTTGGGGTGCAGCAGGCACTGCTCCGTGGTGATCAGCGTGCCCTCGCCGTCGACCGTGACGGCGCCGCCTTCGAGCACCATCGCGGATGCGAGGCGCTCCACGCCGAAGTGCTCCAGCAGGACGGCGGAGATCCTGTCGTCGCTGTCGTGGGGGTGGTGCTTGCCGCCCCACGCGTTGAAGCGGAAGTCGACGCCGGCGCGCTCTCCGCCCGGGCCGAGGACGAAGAGCGGGCCGGAGTCGCGGAACCAGGAGTCGTCCAGGGGCAGCTCCATGACCTCGACGCCCTCCCCGCACATCGCGCGGGCCTCGGCGCCACTGCCGGGCAGGGCCACCATCGTGACCGGTTCGAATTCCGCGATCGCCGCTGCGACCTGCGCGTATTCCGCCTTCACGGCGTCGAAGACCTCACCCCACAGTTCCCGGCGGGTGGGCCAGGCCATCAGACAGCGCTCGTGCTCGGCCCACTCGGCCGGCATGCGGAAACTCGTCATCATCTGCTCCTGTGCGAATGTTCAGTCAGTTCGGAGAAGGCGTTTGTGTGCCGGTGATGTGCCCCGCATCCTTCACCGAACTGAAAATTCAGTCAATGGTTCTGGCCGGGCAGTTGCCGGAACGGCGCGCGGCGCGCCGGTCCGTCTGGCGGCCGGGCGTGAACGCCCTGGCGGGGACATTGGGGGGTCCTGAAGATCTGGTCAGGAAATAGCCCCAGGTGACGGAGTCGGCGGGTAGAGTGACACCTCGTGTCAGACCGTCGAACAGAAATACTCAGAGCCGCCACGCGAGTGATCGCCCGCCGTGGCGTGCGCGGGCTCCGCGTGGGAGAGCTGGCAGCCGAGGCAGGGGTCTCCACCTCGCTGATCTACTACCACTTCACCGATCGCGCCGGGATCCTGCGGCGGACCCTGGAGTTCATCAGCGATCGCGCCGACCGCTACACGGCCGAGCGGGATCCGGGTCAGGGCCTCGGGCCGGACCCCGTCGATCCGCGGACCGAACTGGCCCAGGTGCTGCTGCTGGAACTCCAGGACACCCCGGAAGTGCGCGAGAACAGCACCGCGTGGGGTGAGCTGCGGGCGAGCGCCGTCTTCGACGCCGACCTGCGCGAGGACGTCGCGAAGGCCACGCACACCTGGGTCCACGAGATCGCCGACCTCCTCGCCCACGCGCGGCCCACCGGCACGGCCCCGGCGCACGCGGCCGCCGCCGAACGCCTGACGGCCCTCCTCGAAGGGCTCAGCGTCCGCTGGCTGAGCGGTTCCCTCCCGCTGGAGCACGCGCGCGCCCTCCTTGCGGACGCCATCGAGGCGGAACTGGACCACGCCTGACGGGCCCCGGCGGCGCCGGGCCGGCGGCCGGGCCCGCTACGGAAGGGGTTCGTGCATCGTCGAGCAGTGGATGCCGCCGCCGCCCGCCATCAGCCGGTCGACGTCGAGCTGTACGACCGTCCGCCCCGGAAAGGCCTCGGCCAGGGCCCGGTTCGCGGCGGCGTCCTTGACCGCGTCGCCGAACTGGGCCGTGATGACGGCCCCGTTGACCACGTGGAAGTTCAGGTACGAGTCGACGAACTGGGAGTCCTTCGAGCGGACGGTGTCGGGGCCGTCCACGCGGATCACCTTCAGCCGCCGCCCCCGGGCGTCGGTGGCGCGGGAGAGGATCGCGAACTGTTCGCGGGCGTCCCGCGCCCACGCGTCATCGCGGTCCTCCGGCGGGACCTGCACCATGACGACGCCCGGCCGCACGAACCGCGAGGTCACGTCGATGTGGTCGTCGGTGATGTCCTTGCCCTTGATGCCCGGGACCCAGATCATCCGGTCCGCGCCGTAGGCGCGCAGGACCGCGTCCTCGACGTCGGCCCGGCTCATCCCCGGATTGCGGTTCTTGTTGACCAGGCTGCTCTCCGTGGCCATGACGGTGCCGTCGCCGTCGGTCTCGATCGCGCCGCCCTCGCCGACGAACTCCGTCCTGCTGAAGGGCAGGCGCCCGTCGTCGGCGATGCGCCGGGCGACCTCGGCGTCGCGGGAGTGGGTCTGCTTGTTGCCCCAGCCGTTGAAGCCCAGGCCGATCGCGTCGAGCCCGCCGCGGCCGTCGCGGCGGAAGACCGGGGCGGTGTCCCGCATCCAGAGGTCGTCCGTCGGGATCGAGTCGAGCACCGTGACCGCCGGGCCGCACCAGGACCGGGCGGTGGCGGCGGCATCGGCGTCCGGCGCGCACATCACCACCGGCTCGTGGCGGGCGATCGTCCGGGCGATCAGCGCGATGTCCTCCTGTACGCCGGCCAGCCGGCGGCCGCCCCAGATGGACGTGCGCGTCGGCCAGGACATCCAGGTGCGGGCGTGCGGGACGTCGTCGCGCTCCACCCACCAGCGCGGCAGGGCCGCGCTCGCCCGCTGGGGTGCCATCGCCATCGAACCCAGCGCCACACCTGCCGCCCCGACGCCGGCGGCGCCGAGGACGCGCCGGCGGGAGGGTTCGGCGGAGCCGCCGAACAGGCGGCTGAACAGGGAGCGGCTGTCGCCGTGGAATTCGCTCATGGGTCTCTCCGGATCTCTTGGGGGAGGGGAGCCGTGGCCCGACTCTGTCATTGACTGAAAATTCAGTCAAGAAGCGAGCCGCGAGGAAGCCCGGGACGGGAAGAAACCGGGGAAGGAGCCGAGCAGGAACCGGCGACGCAACCGGCGAAGGAGCCGGGGAAGTGCCCCGGGCCCGGCCGTCGCGCGGCCGGGCGGCACCGGCGCGCCTACGAGAGGCGCTGGAGCTCGGCCTCGATCGACGCGGCCATCAGGTCCCGCGCGTGCGCCAGGGGCAGGCTGCCGCTGAGCCAGCGCGAGCTGAGGCCCTCCACCAGGGCCGTCAGCCGTTCGGCGGTTCCGGCGAGCGCCGCGGCGCCGGCCATCGGCCGGACCCGGCCGAGGAGCTCGCCGACCTCCTGTACCCATACCAGCGTGGCGCGGGCGAGGTCCTCGCGCAGGTCGGGATCGAACACCGCGCTGGCCCGCAGCTCTCCCCAGGCCGTGCTGTTCTCGCGTACCTCGGGGGTGTCCTGGAATTCGAGGAGGAGGGTCTCCTCCAGCTCGCCCCGCGCGTCCAGCGGGGGAGCGCCGGGATCCCGCTCCGTGGTGTACCGCCCCGCGCGATCGTTGATGAACTCCAAGGTGGCGCGCATGATTCCGGCGCGGTCCTTGAAGTGGTAGTAGATCAGCGCGGTGGACACGCCCGCCTCCGAGGCGAGCTCCTCCACGCGCAGGCCGCGCACGCCGCGTCGGGCGATGACCCGCGCGGCCCCCTCCATGATTGCTGTTCGACGGTCCGCCACAAGCCGACACCCTACCCGGGAGCCGATCACCGGTACGACCTCGACCCTGACTGAAATTACAGTCGGATAGGATCCGGTGCCGTTCGGGCGGTGCACCGCCGCCGGGTGCCCCGCGCCGGCCGCGTTTGCGCCGGCGCACCGGCCGGACAGCCACGCCCCGCCGCGCCCTCGCGCGGTCCCGCGGACCAGGCCGAGAACCCTCGGGCGCGTCCGCCCTCGTCGCCGGGAGATCCGCCATGACCACACGACGCCCCGGCGCCGCCGCCCCGCACCTCCAGGCGCCGGCCGCCGACGATCCGCGCGAGGTGGGCGGCTACCGCGTCGTCGCCCGGCTCGGCTCCGGCGGCATGGGCCGCGTCTACCTCGCCCACACCCCGGGCGGGCGGCCCGTGGCGCTCAAGGTGGTCCGGCCCGAACTCGCGGGGGACCCCGATTTCCGCCTCCGGTTCGCCCGGGAGGTGGCCAGCGCGCAGCGCATCCACGGGCTCTACACCGCCCAGGTCGTCGATTCCGGGGCCGACGCGCCCACCCCGTGGCTGGCCACCGCGTACGTCCCCGGGCCCTCGCTCCAGCAGGCCGTGAACACGTACGGCCCGCTGCCCCCGCGCACCGTGCTCCTGCTCGTCGCCGGGATCGCCGAGGCGCTCCAGGAGATCCACCGGGCCGGTGTGGTGCACCGCGACCTCAAGCCCGCCAACGTACTGATCGCCGCCGACGGCCCACGGGTGATCGACTTCGGCATCGCGCACACCGCCCACGCGAGCGCCCTGACCGGCGCCGGGCTGCGGGTGGGCACCCCCGCCTTCATGGCGCCCGAGCAGGCGCTGGGCCGGCCGACGCTGCCGGCGACCGACGTCTTCGCGCTGGGCGCGCTCGCCGCGTACGTGGCCGGGGGCGCGCCGGTGTTCGGCGAAGGGCCCGATTCCACCGTCCTCTACCGGGTGGTGCACGAGGAGCCGGACCTCGGCCGGGTCCCCGCCGAACTGCGCGAGCTGCTGTGGCACTGCCTGGCCAAGGACCCGGAGCGGCGGCCGGCGACCGCCCGGGTGATCGAAGCCGTCCGTGACCACCCCGCAGTCGGCGGGCGGCTCCACTTCGCCGACGACTGGCTCCCGCACGAGGTCACCACCGAGGTCCGGCGCCACGCCGACCTGCCCGCGCCGCCGGCGACGGCGCTCGCCACCGCCTTCGATGCGGCGCACACCGTCGCCGCGCCGGGCGCCGCGCACGCCCCGAGCCTCCCGCCGCGGACCCCGGCCCCGGAGCCGGCCCCGGAGCCGGCCGTCACCGCGGAACCCCCGGTGCGCGGCCGTGGCCGTGGCCGGGCGGCGGCCTCCGGGCGCGCGACGGGCCGGACGGCGGGCGTGGCCGCCGCCGCCCTGCTGCTGGGCGCCGCGGGAGCGTACGCGCTGCTCGACCCCGGCTTCGGCGACGGGGACGGCGGGGCCGGTGAGGAGCTCCCCGAGGCCTCCGCGCCCGCGCCGGTCCCGACGGCCGGCGCCCCCACCCCCATGCCCAGCCCCACCCCGCCGGTCCCCGGCTACACGGCCGTCTACACCGGCACTGCCCTCACCTCCCCGGACCAGAGCTACGAGTTCGACGTCTCGGCCGGCCGGGTCGTCCCGCAGGAGACCGCCTCCTGGTACGTGGGCCGCAGCGCCACCGAGTTCTACGTCCCCGAGAGCAGCGACGCCTACATCGCGCAGGGCGAGGGGCTCGGGCTCGCCGAGTGCGTGAAGGGCGTCGAGAGCCGGCCCGTCACCGCGCTCCCCTTCACCACCCTGCGCGCCGGCCGGGCCTTCTGCGTCCGCGCCCAGGACAGCCGCGACATCGCCGTCGTGACCGTGCTCACCGACAGCCCCGGTGACGGGCCGGTCCGGGTCTCGGTGGACCGCTACCGCCACGACGGGTGAAGCGCGCGGCGGATTGACTGAAATTCCAGTCAGTGTCAGAGTGGGGGCGTCGCCGCGGAACTCGATGTTCCGTACCGGTCCGCGGCGCGGCCGCTGGATCGCCGTGCCGCCCGCCCGTGCCGACAATGGAACGGATGACGTTCCCCGCCCGCAGCCCTTGACCGCTGCCCCGTCGGCGAAAGCCCATCAGCCGAATGCCGGAGCTCCCTGTGTCCCCTTCCCCCCTGTCCTCTCCCGTCTCCCGCCGCACCGCGCTGCGCGCCCTCGCGGGCATCGGCGGTGCGCTGGCCTTCGGAGCCGCCGCCTGCGCCCCCTCCGACCCGGAGGGCCCGGCGGCCTCGCCCGCCTCCGGCACCGCCGAGGGGACGGGTGGCGCCGGCCGCCGGTTCGGTGCCGAGTGGGAGAGCCACGCCCGGACCTTCATGTCCTGGCCCGCACTGGAAAACGTCTGGTACGAGGACCTGCCCGCCGTACGGGCGGACATCGCCCGCGTGGCCCGCGCCGTGGGCGAGTACGAGCCCGTGGTGATGCTCGCCCGGCCCGACCAGCAGGAGGCGGCCCAGCGGGCGTGCGGTTCCGGCGTCGAGGTGATCGCGCTCCCGGTGGACGACCTCTGGGCGCGCGACACCGTGCCCGTCTTCGTCGAGCAGGACCACAAGGTCCTCGGCGTCGACCTCAACTTCAGCGGCTGGGGCAACAAGCAGGAGCACCGCAACGACGCCCAGGTCGGCCGGCTGCTGCTGGCGAAGTACGGGATCGAGCGCGTGCGGGCGCCGTTCGTCGCCGAGGGCGGCTCCTTCGAGACCGACGGCGAGGGCACCCTGCTCGTCACCGAGAGCTCGGTGGTCAACAAGAACCGCAACCCCGGCAAGAGCCGCGACCGGATCCAAGCCGAACTCAAGAGCAGCCTCGGCATCAAGAAGGTGATCTGGCTCGCCGGAGTCCGCGGCCAGGACATCACGGACGCGCACGTCGACAGCCTGGTCCGGTTCACCGCCCCGGGCGTCGTCCTCCTCGACCAGGCGTTCCCCGGCTCCGAGCCCGACGTGTGGTCGCGCGCCGCCGACCAGGCGAGGACGGTGTTCAAGGAAGCGACGGACGCGCGCGGCAAGCGCCTGGAGGTCGTCGACCTGCCCCAGCCCGACCTGGACAAGATCACCGGCCGCGGTGACGCCTTCGTGTCGACGTACGCGAACTTCTACGTGGCCAACGGCGCCGTCTTCATGCCCCGCTTCGGGGACGCCCGGGCGGACGACCGCGCGAAGGGCATCCTCCAGGAGCACTTCCCGAAGCGCGACATCGTCCCCGTGGAGATCGACACCATCGCCGGGGGTGGCGGCGGCATCCACTGCTCGACCCACGACGAGCCCGGCAAGCCGGCCGAGTAGCCCGCCGGTCCAAGAGCGGGCCCCCGCCGTCCCGTACTGCCGGACAGCTCCACACTTGCGAGGCCTTTGGTGGAATGGCCAAGCATTCGCCAGCTGATGTACGCGAAGCCCCTCGCACATGCAGTATGGGGATGACGATGGTTCCCGGCCGGCGCGGAGGCGGACCGCACCACGGCCACACCGCCGGGTCACCCCTTCCGGTCTCCTGCTCACGAGGCGAGGTATCGACCCATGGATGTACGCGGCTTGGACGGCAGCGCGGGCGACGTCGACTACGGCGCCATCGGCTCCACCTACTCCGGCTACCGGCGGCCCGACCCGCGCATAGCCCGGGTCATCGCCGACGCGCTGGGTGGCGCCCGTACGGTCGTCAACGTCGGCGCCGGAGCCGGCTCCTACGAGACGGCCGCCGCGGCCGTCACGGCGGTCGAGCCCTCCGAGTCGATGCGGGCGCAGCGCTCGGCGGCCCTGCCGCGCGCCGTGGACGCGGTCGCGGAGGACCTCCCCTTCGCGGACGGGGAGTTCGACGGGGCGATGACCCTGTTCAGCGTCCACCAGTGGAGCGACGCCGAGGCGGGACTGCGGGAGATGCGGCGCGTCACCCGCGGCCCGGTCGTCGTGCTCACCTGCGACCCCGAACTGGTGCGGGACTTCTGGCTGTACGCGTACGCCCCCGAGGTCCTCGACACCGAGGCCCGGCGCTATCCGCCGCTGGAGAAGATGGCCGCCGCCCTCGGCGGCACCGGCACGGTGGAGACCGTACCGATCCCGCTGGACTGCACCGACGGCTTCAACGAGGCCTACTACGGGCGCCCCGAGATGCTGCTGGACCCCGCCGCCCGCCAGGCCTGCTCGGCGTGGAGCTTCGTCGACGACGGAGTGCGCGAACGGTTCACCACCCGGCTGCGGGAGGACCTGGACTCCGGCGCCTGGGACGAGCGGTACGGCCACCTGCGCACCCAGCCTGCCTACCTGGGCTCGCTCGTCATCGTCCGGGCGTCCGGTCACTCCTCCTGGTAGGAGTGCCGCTGCTCCCTCCAGGGATCACCGATGTTGTGGTAGCCGCGCTCCTCCCAGAAGCCGCGGCGGTCGGCGGTCATGTACTCGATCGCGCGCAGCCACTTGGGGCCCTTGTAGCCGTACAGGTGCGGTACGACCAGGCGCAGCGGGAAGCCGTGCTCGACGGTGAGCGGTTCCCCGTGGTGATGGGTGGCGAGCAGGGTCCGCTCGGAGGTGAAGTCGGCGAGCCGCAGGTTGGCGCTGTACCCGTACTCGGCCCAGGCCATCACGTGCGTGACCTGCGGGGCGGGGGGCGCCAGCGCCAGGACCGTACGGGCGGCGACCCCGAAGAACTCGTGGTCGGTCGTGGTGGGACCCGAGGTGTAGCTCCGGTGCGGGCCGCCGGATCAGATCCTGCCAGCCCCGCCACCGGTACGCCGACCCGGCGCGTGATCAACCCTTCACGGGCGCCGGCAGGGCCACGCAGGCGTCGGACCGCAGGCCGTACCCCGCGAGATCGCGCAGCTCCGGTGACCCCGCGGCGAGTTGGAGCAGGATCCGGGTGGCCGCGCCACTGCCGGCGACCGCGCGGCGGCACAACTCCCGGACACGGCCGCCCTTCGCGAGCCGGCCGGCGAGTTCCGCGTCCGCGTACTTGTCCCCGGACGCCTCCAGGCCGGCCGGCTCGGCGAAGCGCCCCCGCGTAGACGTGCGGCGCGGTGTGCACCGTGCTCACCGTGTTCTTCGCGGGGGTCTCCGCGTTCCGCTGACGCTCAGGCGGGCAGCGCGAGCAGCATCAGGGGGGCGGTGGTGGGCTGCGGCGAACCGCCGGCCGGTTCGAGCGTGAGGCCCACCCCGCTGGCCTTGCGCAGATCGCCCTGGAGCAGGGTGGCCCCGTCGCTGTCGACGAGCCCGGCCGGACGCATCGTGCCGTGGTCGTCGTACCAGAGCTGGTAGGTCCGGCCCGGCCCCGGCTCGGGGAGTCCGGTGCCGACGAACACGGCCTTGTCCTGCCGCTGGGAGCTGACCACGGAGGTGACGGCGCCGGTGCTGGTCCGGCCGTGCACGGTACGGGCGTCGGGCGCGGCCAGTACGGAGGTGAGGTCCCGCATCCGCAGCTCCGTGCCCTGCGCCCGCTGCTGTGCCTCCTCGGTCTGCTGGTGCTGCCACACGGCGAGGCCACCGAACGAGGCGGCGGCCACGAGGCTCGCGGCGAGGGCCAGCGGTCCGGCCTTGCGGCGCAGCACGCCGCTCACCGTCCGGGGCCGCTCGTCCGCCGGCAGTCGCGGCGGCAACTGCCTTACGGAGTCGATGCCGTGCAGGACGGCGTCCTTCATCCGCGGGGGCGGCGCCGTGGACACCGCGGCGGCGAGGCGGGCCGTCGTACCGCCGAACTCGGCCACCTCCTGGCGGCAGGACGCGCACTGCGCGAGGTGGGCCGTGAACGCCGTCAGCTCCTCGCGGCCCAGGGCGTGAAGGGCGTAGGCGCCGGTGAGGGTGTGCAGGTCTTCTTCATTTCTCATGTGGTCACCCCCATGCAGTCGCGCAGTCGGATCAGCCCGTCGCGCATGCGTGTCTTGATGGTAGGAAGCGGTGCGCGAAGCGTCTCGGCGACTTCACGGTAGGTCAGGCCCTGGTAGTAGGCCAGGGTGACGGCTTGCCGCTGGAGCTCGGTCAGGCCGCGCATGCAGCGCCGTACCTGTTCGCTCTCCAGCCGGGTCTCGACCTGCTCGGCCACCTCGTCGAAGGGCCGCTGGTGTTCGCGCGCCGCCTGGTCGTACTCGCGGTTGGCCGAGGCCTGGGCGGAGCGGACCCGGTCGACGGCCCGGCGGTGGGCGAGGGTGGCCGCCCAGGCGGGCACGCTGCCCTGCTCGGGCCGGTAGCGGGAGGCCTGCCGCCAGAGGTCGATCATCACCTCCTGGGCCACTTCCTCGGACTGGGCTCTGTCGCGCACGACCTTGACCACGATCCCGAAGACGGTGCCGGCGAGGGCGTCGTAGAGCGCGGAGAACGCGTCCTTGTCGCCGCGGGCCACCTGCGCCATGAGGTCTTCGAGCCGTGAGCCGCCGCCGTCCGGGGCGGCGAAGGGGAGAGGCTGCCTCACTGGTGCCCCTTCCCGCCGCCCGACGCCGCGCGGCGCCCGGTGGTGGCGGGCGGTCCGCCGGGATGCGTCTGCGTCCATTGCATGACAGTCCTTCGGGTCGAGAACAACCGGACCCGCACCGTACGCGGGCCTGTCATTCCGGTTGAGGGTAGAGGGTGGGCTCGGATGTGGTCGGGCGCGGCAGGGGTGTGGTTCCGGATGCGGTCGGCATTCTGGTTCCTCGACTGCTCTTCGGAGCGGACGTCCGTACGGATTGCCCTGGTCGTCCGGCAATTCGACGGTGGCCGCCACCCGATCGCAGGACGGACCAATCCGGTCGGCGCACCGCTGCGAAGGGCCGGTGTGGGCGACTTCCGGAAGCCCATCCCCCGGCCGTGGGCCGGCGCCCCCTGGCGGGGGTGGCGCCGGTCCACGTTTTACCTTCCCTTTGCCGAAGCTGCCAATCCGGCCCGCCGTCGGCCGCGAAGTACAGGTGAAGGGCCGCCCAGGGCGGCGTGGCGACTCATGGGGAGCTGGTACCTGTGCACACACGGAGAGTGGCCGTCATCGGGAGCGGCGTCGCGGGACTGACCGCCGCCTACGTCCTCGGCAAGGCCTGCGAGGTCACCCTCTACGAGGCCGACGACCGGCTCGGCGGCCACGCCCACACCCATGAGCTCCCCGCCGACGGCGGCGGAACCGTACGCGTGGACTCCGGGTTCATCGTCCACAACGAACGCACCTACCCCACGCTGCTGCGGCTCTTCGGCGAACTGGGCGTGTCCACCCAGGACTCCGAGATGAGCATGTCCGTACGCTGCGACGGCTGCGGCCTGGAGTACGCCGGAGCCCGGGGCGCGGGCGGCCTGTTCACCGGCCGCGCCGCCCTGCGGGGCCGCTACCTGAGGCTGCTGGCCGAGGTGCCGCTCTTCCACCGGCGCGCCCGCGCGCTGCTGCGCGAGGGCGGCCCCGACCAGCGCACCCTCGGCGACTTCCTGAGCGACGGCCGCTTTTCCCCGTACTTCGTCTCGCACTTCATCGGCCCCCTCGTCGCCGCCGTGTGGTCCTGCCCCGCGCGGACCGCGCTCTCCTACCCGGCCGCGTACCTGTTCCGCTTCCTCGAACACCACGGCCTGCTCTCCGTCACCGGATCCCCGCAGTGGAAGACCGTCACCGGCGGCAGCTCCGCCTACGTCGACCGGATAGCCAAGGAGATCGGCGACGTCCGCACCTCCACCCCCGTGCGCGGGGTCACCCGCCACCCGGGAGCCGCCCTCGTCACCACCGAGGACGGCCTCACCGACGCCTACGACGCCCTGGTCATCGCCACCCACCCCGACCAGGCCCTGCGGCTGCTGATGGACCCCACCCCGCACGAACGCCGGGTCCTCGGCGCCTTCGCGTACGAGGACAACCCGACCGTCCTGCACACCGACACGGACCTGCTGCCGCGCTCGCCCCGGGCCCGCGCCTCCTGGAACTACCACCTCGCCGACTGCGGCACCTCCACCGAAGGCGTCCGGGTCAGCTACGACATGACACGCCTCCAGAAGCTCCCCGGCGCCACGGACTACGTGGTCACCCTGAACGCGGGCGACCACGTCGACCCCGACCGGATCCTCGCCCGCATGCGGTACGCGCACCCCGTCTACACCCCCGAATCGGTCGCCGCCCAGCGGGAGTTGCCCCGGCTCAACACCCGGGTCAACGTCTACGCCGGCGCCTACCACGGCTGGGGCTTCCACGAGGACGGCTGCCTCTCCGGCGTACGGGCGGCCGAGGCCCTCGGGGTCCGGTGGTGAGCCCCCGGCCGGCCGCCGCCCCCGCCTCTCCCGCCTCCGCCCCGCCCGCCGCCCCGGACCCCGCCGCCGGCGCTCCCGCCGTGGTCCCGGCCCTCTACGACTGCGTCGTCGCACACGCGCGGACGGCCCCGATCCGGCACGCCTTCCGCCACCGCACGTACATGTGGCTCGTCGACCTGGACGCACTGCCCCGCATCCCGCGCGCCCTGCGCCCGCTGGCCCGCTTCGACACCCGTGACCACTTCACCGGGACCGCGCCGGGCATCCGCGAGGGCCTGGACGCCTACCTCGCCACCCGGGGCGTACGGCTCGACGGCGGCCGGGTGCTGATGCTGGCGCACGCCCGGGTGCTGGGGTACGTGTTCAACCCGCTGACGCTGTACTGGTGCCACGACCGGTCCGGAGCGCTGGTCTGCGTCGTCGCCGAGGTCCACAACACCTACCGGCAGCGCCACTGCTACCTGCTGCGCCCCGACGCGACGGGCCGGGCCGAGGTCGCCAAGGACTTCCCCGTCTCGCCCTTCTTCCCCGTGGACGGCCACTACCGGATGCGCCTGCCCGAGCCCGGCGAGCGCCTCGACGTCACCGTCCAGCTGGAGCGCGACGGGCAGCGGCCCTTCACCGCGACCCTGCGCGGCCGCCGCCGCCCCGCCACCCCGGCGGCCCTGCTGCGCGCCGCCGCGGGGCACCCGTGGTCCACCGCCGCCGTCACGGCCGGGATCCGCCACCACGGCATCCGTCTCCTCCTGCGCGGCCTGCCCCTCCAGCCCCGGCCCGACCGGCCCGGGCCGCTCCGCTGTCCCGCCGGAGCCGCCCCCGCCGGAGCCGCCCCCGCCCCGGCCCCCGCCCACGCCCCGGACCCCGCTCCCGTCCCCGTCCCCGTACGTCAGGAAGGCATCGCTCCGTGACCCTCTCGCTCCCGCGTACCGCCGACACCGTCATCCCGCCCCACGCGTACGTCGACGCCGATGTCTGGCCCGACGTGGCCCGGCCGCCCGCGGCCCCGTTCGGGCACGCCGCCGCGGCCCGCCGGATCGTCCGCGGCGCCCTGGCGAGGCTGCCGCTGCGCTGCCGCTTCGGGGACGGCCCGGCCACCGGCACCGGGCCCTCGCTCACCGTCCACGACCCCGAGGCCTTCTTCACGCGGATCGGCGCCCACGGCCTGATCGGCTTCGGCGAGTCCTACATGGCGGGCGAGTGGGACAGCGACGACCTGACCGGCCTGCTGACCATCCTGGCCGCGAACGTCGACGAGCTCGTCCCCGCCCCGCTGCGCCGCCTCCGGAGCTCCTGGGTGGCGCGCAGGCCCGCGCAGCAGGGCACCCGGGCGGGCGCGCGCGAGAACGTCCAGCGTCACTACGACCTGTCCAACGAGCTGTTCTCGCTGTTCCTCGACGACACCATGTCCTACTCCGCGGCCCTCTTCGCCGCCTTCCCCGCCCGCCAGGAGTCCCTCCGGACGGCCCAGGAACGCAAGATCGACCGGCTCCTCGACCTCGCCGACGTCGGCGAGGGCACCCGCCTGCTGGAGATCGGCACGGGCTGGGGCGAACTCGCCCTGCGGGCGGCCCGGCGCGGCGCCCAGGTGACGACCGTGACCCTCTCCGCCGAACAGCGCGACCTCGCCCGCCGCCGCGTCGCCGAAGCCGGCCTCTCCCACCGGGTGGACGTCGACCTGCGGGACTACCGGGACGTCTACGGGCGCTACGACGCGGTGGTCAGCGTCGAGATGATCGAGGCGGTCGGGGCCGAGCACTGGCCGGTGTACTTCGGCGCGCTGCGCCGGGCCTTGCTGCCCGGCGGCCGGATCGCCCTCC
Organism: Streptomyces goshikiensis; assembly: GCF_014650555.1. Classification (GTDB taxonomy): domain Bacteria; phylum Actinomycetota; class Actinomycetes; order Streptomycetales; family Streptomycetaceae; genus Streptomyces; species Streptomyces goshikiensis. Next base: position 130,506 of record NZ_BMVE01000003.1, read on the forward strand.
AGGCCATCACCATGGGCCACCGGCAGATGCTCGACACCGCCGCCACCCACACCTGGATCAGCAAGTACGTCTTCCCCGGCGGCCTGATCCCCTCCCGCGAGGCCATCGAGGAGAACGCCGCCGCCGTGGGCCTGCGCGTGCTCTCCGACCACGGCTACGGCGACCACTACGCGCAGACCCTGCGCCTGTGGCGGGAGCGCTTCACCGCCCGCGCCGGCGAGGTGGAGCGGCTGGGCTTCGACCACACCTTCCGCCGGATGTGGGAGCTCTACCTGGCCTATTCCGAAGCCGGGTTCCGCTCGCGCTACCTCGACGTCCGCCAGCTGCTGCTCACGGAAGCCGACCCGGAGGACTGGCCCGAGCGGGAGCCGGAGCCCCGGGCGTGACCACCGCGGTCCGGGAGGCCCTGTGGGCCAACCTGGCCGCGGCCGCCGCCACCGCCTTCGCGGTCATGCTGATCACCTTCTCCGTCGCGCTCATCAGGGGCCTGCACCGGCTCGCGGACATCGCCCGGGGCCTCGCCTTCGCCGCCGTCGCCGCGGCCACGTACGGCCTCTCCGAGGGGTACGGGAACGACGGCCGCCGGCTCCTGGTCGCCGCCGCCACGCTCCTGTGGGGCGTGCGGCTGGCCGCCCACATCGCCTGGCGCTGCCGGGGCCAGGGCGAGGACCCGCGCTACGCGGAGCTCCTCGCCCACGGGCGCGGCGACCCGGACCTGCGCGCACTGCGCAAGGTCCACCTGCTCCGGGCAGGGCTGGTCTGGCTGGTCTCGCTGCCCGTGCAGGCCGCCTCGTACGTCGCCGCGCCCATCGGCGCCCTCACCGTCCTCGGAGCCGTCCTGTGGGCGGCGGGGCTGGCCTTCGAGGCCGTGGGGGACCACCAGCTCGCCCGCTTCAAGGCCGATCCCGCCCACCATGGCACCGTCATGGACCGGGGCCTGTGGGCGTGGACGCGCCACCCCAACCACTTCGGCGACTTCCTGGTCTGGTGGGGCCTCTACCTGATGGCCTGCGGCACCTGGCAGACCGCACTGCTGTCCCTGGTCTCCCCGGTCGCCATGACCCTGCTGCTGACCGAGGGCAGCGGCAAGCGCCTGCTGGTGGCCCGCATGGCGGACCGCCCCGGCTACGCCGCGTACGCCGCCCGCACCAGCGGTTTCATTCCCCGGCCGCCTCGGGATCCGGCAGGGGCTGCTCGGACCAGATGACCTTGCCCTCGGGCGTGTACCTGGCCCCCCACCGGCGGCTGAGCTGCGCCACCAGGAAGAGCCCGCGGCCCCCCTCGTCCGTGGTGGTGGCGTAGTGCAGCCGCGGCGAGCTGCTGCTGCCGTCGAAGACCTCGCAGGTCAGCACCCGGTCGAACAGCAGCCGCACCCGGACCGGCTCGGCGCCGTGCCGGATGGCGTTGGTGATCAGCTCGCTCAGCACCAGTTCCGTCCCGAAGGAGAGCTCCGAGAGCCCCCACTCCTCCAGCTTCGCCGTGGCCTTGGCCCTTATGGTCCCGACCGCGCTCGGCTCGAACGGCACGTCCCACTCGGCGATGTGGTCCGCCGGCAGCGCCGACGTCCGGGCCACCAGCAGGGCCACGTCGTCCCGGGGCCGCACCGGCAGCAGCTGTTCGAGGACCGCCCGGCAGGTGTCCTGCGGCCTGCGGTCGGCGTGGGCCAGCGCCGCGCGCAGCAGGTCGAGGCCCTCGTCGATGTCCCGGGCCCGGTCCTCGACCAGCCCGTCGGTGTACAGCACCAGCTGGGTGCCCTCGCTCAGCTCCAGCTCCGCCGACTCGAACGGGAACCCGCCCAGCCCCAGCGGCGCCCCCGCGGGCAGCTCGGGGATCTCCACCGTGCCGTCCGGGTGCACCAGCGCCGGCGGCACGTGCCCCGCCCGCGCCACCGTGCAGCGCTGGTTCACCGAGTCGTACACGGCGTACATGCAGGTCGCGCCGAGCAGGCCGCTCTGGGAGCCGTCGCCCTCCGCGTTCTGGTCGATGTACTGCACCAGGTCGTCCAGCCGGGTCAGCAGTTCGTCCGGCGGCAGGTCCAGCGAGGAGAAGTTGAGCACGGCCGTGCGCAGCCGGCCCATGGCCGCCGCGGCGTGCAGCCCGTGCCCGACCACGTCGCCGACGACGAGCGCCACCCGGCTGCCGGGCAGCGGGATCACGTCGAACCAGTCGCCGCCGACCCCGGACTGCGCGGGCAGGTAGTAGTGGGCCACCTCCACGGCGTTCTGCTCGGGCAGGTCGCGCGGCAGCAGGCTGCGCTGGAGGGTCACGGCGAGGGCGTGCTCGCGGGTGTAGCGGCGCGCGTTGTCGATGCTGACGCCGGCCCGCGCCACCAGCTCCTCAGCCAGCGACAGGTCCTCCTCGTCGAAGGGCTCCGGCTTCTGCGAGCGCCAGAAGTTGACCACTCCCAGGACCACCCCGCGGGACTTGAGCGGGGCCGTGATCAGGGAGTGCACGCCGTACTCGACGATGGCCCGCGCCCGCGGCGGGTCCTGGGCGTGCCAGCCGGCCGCGTCGGCCAGCTCGGCGACCACCTCGGCCCGGCCGCTGCTCAGCCCGCGCGCCTGCGGGGTGGAGGGCACGAAGTCGATCAGCCGGCCGCGAGGGTACAGCGGGACGTCGTCGCGGATCCCGCTGAACCCGGTGCGGCGCAGGTCCACCGCCGCCGCGGCGGTGGGCTCGTCGCCGTGCAGCACCTGCTCCGCCAGGTCCACCGTCGCGAAGTCCGCGAACCGGGGCACCGCGACGTCCGCCAGCTCCTGGGCGGTCCGCTCCACGTCCAGGGTGGTGCCCACGCCCACCCCGGCGTCGTACAGCAGCTTCAGCCGCCTGCGGGCCGCCTCGGCGCGGGTGCTGAGCACCTGCATCTCGGTGGAGTCCCGGATGGTCACCGCGGCGCCCTCGGGGCCGCCGCCGGGCTTGGTGGGCCGCTGGTTGATCACCAGCAGCCGCTCCCCGGCCTCCTGCACCTCGTCGGTGGCCACCCGGCCGGACAGCAGCAGCTCGGCCAGGTGCCGCTCCAGCCCCAGCTGGTCGACGCGCCGGCCCTCGGAGTCCGCGGGCAGCCGCAGCAGCCGTTTCGCCTCGTCGTTGGCGAGCAGCAGCACCCCGCCCCCGTCGGTGATCAGGACGCCCTCCCGGACGGCGTGCAGCACCGCGTCGTGGTGCTCGTACATCCGGGTCATCTCCAGCGGGCCGAGCCCGTGGGTCTGCCGCCGCAGGCGCCGGCTGATCAGCGCCGCGCCGGCGGTGGCCAGGGCCAGGCCCGCCGCGCTGGCGCCGAGGATGACGGGGAGCTGCCGGTTGACCACGCCGGTGACGTTCTTGACCGTGAGGCCCGCCGACACCAGTGCCTCGACCTTGCCGTCGGGGGAGAACACCGGCACGACCGCCTGGATCTCCTGGCCCAGCGGCCCCTTCACGCTCTCCGTGTACACCTCGCCGGCCAGCGAGGGCTCGATGGTGCCGACGAACTTCTTGCCGATGCGGTCGGGGAGGGGATGGGTGTAGCGGATCCCCTGGGTGTCCATCACGACGATGAAGTCCATCCCGGAGGCCTTGCGCGTCGCCTCGGTGAGCGGCTGGAGGATCTTCGTGGGATCCGGGGTCTTGAGCGCGGCGCGCAGTCCGAGCGAGTGGGCGAAGGTCTCGGCCACCGCGACCGAACGGGCGCGGGCCTCGCGGTCGACGTCATGGCGCGACTGCAGTACCAGCGCGAGGACCGCCCCGGCGGCGAGCAGCACCACGACCGCCACCTGAAGGACGAATACCTGTCGGGCGACGCTTCGCGGGCGATTTCGTCTCAGTGACCGCACCGACGTCCCCGGCACGGGTTGCAAGGATGGGCCACGAACCATTTGTAGCACTGCCGGTGGCCTGAGGTCGGTCGAGATACCCCGGTGGGGTGCGGCGATTCTCGCCGGGCCGTGATCCGGTCGCGGGCGGCCGGCCCGGCGGCGGCGCGGCGGGCTGCGGCCCCGGGCGCCGCGCGGGCGGTGGAACGCGCACTTCACGGCCTTGTCCGGCGTCTGCCACTACCGTGAATCCGGAAGGTCAGTCACTGCCGCGTGGCGAGGAGGCCGGTAACCGTGTCCACGTCCAGCCATGAGATGTTCGGCGCGCCGTGCTGGGTCAGCCTGATGGCCCGGGACCTCGCCTCCGCCCAGGAGTTCTACGGAGCCGTGCTGGGCTGGGAATTCCGCCCCACCCGGCTCGGCGAGCAGTTCTCCGTGGCCATGTACGAGGGGGTGCCGGTCGCCGGGATCGGCGCCCTGGCCCTGCGACTGGGCGTCCCGGTGGCCTGGACCCCGTACTTCGCCGTGGACGACGCGGACGTGACCGCGGCGCGGATCCGCGAGCGCGGCGCCACGACGGCGGTGGGGCCGCTCGCCTTCGGTACCGGGCGGGCCGCGCTCGCCGCCGACCCCGACGGGGCGGTCTTCGGGTTCTGGCAGGGCGAGGTCATCCCCGACTGGACGCTCCGCGGCGACGGGGCCGCCGCGTGGATCGAACTGCGCACCCGGGACGCGTTCGCCGCCGCGGTCTTCTACGCGGAGGTCCTGGACTGGGCCTGCGAACGGCCGGGCTGCTGCGACGTCTCCTACGAGCAGGGACACGTCATCGTCCGGCGGGGCCACGACACGGTGGCGCGGATCAGCGGCGGGGCCGTCGAGGCCGCCCCCGACCCGGAGGTCCGGCCGCGCTGGCACGTGCACTTCTCGGTGCTCGACCTGGAGAAGGCGGTGGAGACCGCGACCGGGTCCGGCGGCGCGGCCGTCTCGCCGGTGCAGAGTTCGGCGACCAGTCGTTCGATCACCCTGCGGGACCCGGACGGCGCACTGTTCACCGTCGTCTCGCCGAACACCTGACCCCGCGCATACGGCGCGTCGCCTCCCCGGCACCGGTGCCGGGGAGGCGACGCGCCGTATGCGCGGGGTCAGTCCTTGAGGACGTCCTTGATCTTCTCCTTGGCCTGGCGGGCATCGCCCTTCGCCTGGTCCATGCGGCCCTTGGCGGTGAGGCTCTCGTTGCCCACGGCGCGGCCGGCGGCCTCCTTGGCCTTGCCCTTGGCCTGCTCGGTCTTGGCCTTTGCCTTCTCTCCGTGCGACATCTGGTTCCTCCATGGCGTCGGGACGGGTGGACGTAGAGGCGTCTGACCGGGAACGGCCGCCCTAAACACCGCGGACCGGATCGCGCAACTCGTGGCCGCCCGGCAATCGAGCATCTGTTCGAGTGGCGCGGTAGGCTGGATCCATGCACGCACTCCAGGGCTCGCTCTTCGACCAGGCCGACGAGACCGGGCTCGGCCCGCTCCGCGGGCTGCGCCGCACCGAGCTCGGCGCCGGGGCCTGGGTGGACCACCTGCCCGGCTGGCTGACCGGGGCCGACGCACTGTTCGAGCGGCTGGCCGGGCAGGTGCCCTGGCGGGCCGAGCGCCGCCAGATGTACGACCGCGAGGTCGAGGTGCCCCGGCTGCTCGCCTTCTACGGCGAGGGGGAGCCCCTCCCGCACCCGGCCCTCACCACCGCCCGTACCGCCCTGAGCCGGCACTACGCCGCCGAGCTCGGCGAGCCGTTCGCCACCGCCGGGCTGTGCCTCTACCGCGACGGCCGCGACAGCGTCGCCTGGCACGGCGACCGCAACGGCCGCTCCGCCACCGAGGACACCATGGTCGCGATCGTCTCCGTCGGAGACCCCCGCGATCTCACCCTGCGCCCCCGCGACGGCGGAGCCACCCTGCTGCGGCTGCCGCTGGGGCACGGCGACCTCGTCGTGATGGGCGGCTCCTGCCAGCGCACCATGGAGCACGCCGTCCCCAAATCGGCCCGCGCCGTCGGCCCCCGGATCAGCGTCCAGTTCCGTACCCGCGGCGTCCGCTGAACCCGCCGGGCCGGGGACCGCCGCGGCCGGCGCACCGCGCTGGCGCGCCGCCCGTCACGGGTGTCCGCTGGAGGGGTGGACCCCGCATGCGAGCGCGCCTGGCTGGCCGGACTGCCCCCGGCGGCGGGCGCGGCCGTCATGGCCGCCGGGATCCTCTCCGTCGGCCTGCACCTGATCGGGCACGAACCGCTGTCCCTCGCGGCCCTCGCCGTCGCGGCGCTGCTCTGGCTCGTCCTCGCCCGGGATTTCGCCGCCCGGCTGACCGGCGACCGCGGCCGCTTCCGCGCCGAGGCCGACACCCCGGCCGCGCTGACGGCGGTCGCCGCCACCACCGTCCTCGGGACCCGCCTCTCGATGCTGGGATGGCAGGCGGCGGCCGCCGCCGCGCTGGCACTGGCCGCCGCGCTCTGGCCGGGGCTGTCGTACGCCGTCGTGGCGCACTGGCACTGGCACCGGCGGATGCCCGGGGCGGCCTTCCTCGTCTGCGTCGCGACCCAGGGGCTCGCCCTCCTCGCGGCGGTGCTCGCCGCGGCGGACCGGCAGACGTGGCTCGCCCGGGCGGCGCTGGCCGCGTTCTGCCTCGGACTGCTGCTGTACGGCGCCGCGCTCGTACGGTTCGACTTCCGCGAGGTGTGCAGGGGCGCGGGCGACCACTGGGTGGCGGGCGGCGCGCTGGCCCTCACCGCCCTGGCCGGCTCCAAGCTCCTCGAATCACCCGTCTGGACGGGCTGGACGCACACCGCGCTGCGCACCGTCACGCTCGTCGCGCTCGGCCTGTCCCTCGTCTGGTACGTGGTCCTCCTCGCCGCCGAACTGGGCAGACCGCGCCCGCGCTACGACATCCGGCGCTGGGCCACCGTCTTCCCGCTCGGCATGACCGCGACCGCCTGCCTCTCGGCGGCCGCGCCGACGGGCGTGACCTGGCTGCGCCGGCTGGGTGAGCCGCTGCTGTGGATCGCCGTCGCCGCCTGGCTCCTGACCTGCGTCGCGTTCGCCGTGGAGCACCTGCGATCCCGCCGGGCCCCGCGCCGGCCCCCCGGTGCGAGCGCCCGCCGCGGCTGACCGGCCCCTGCCCCGGCCGGCCGGGGCTCAGCCGGGCTTCCTCCCGGCGCCCACGCGCAGGCCCGCCACCGCGACCCAGGCCAGCAGGACGACCGCCGCGAGCAGCGCCCAGCGCGAACCGTGGTGCAGCGTCAGCAGACCCCCGGCGAAGGCCCCGCACAGCAGGGCCACGACCGACACCAGACGCCGCAGCGCGGGCGCGCCCCAGGGATCGGCGGCCAGCCCCGTCAGCGCCCGGGTGACCACCGTCGTGGTCAGGTCCGGTACCGCCAGCCGGTGGACCACCGCGTTCTGCAGGCCCATGCCGAGCGCGAGCAGTCCGACCACCGCGAGCTGACCGCCGCCGGAGGACGTCGCGGCGAACGCGGCGCCCACCAGGGCCGCCTGCACCGCCACCAGCGGCCCGAACATCCGCGCCGCCGGCCTGTCGCGGCGCAGCCGCCCGGCCGCCATGGCCCCGGCGATGAAGGCCCCCAGCGCCAGGACCGTGGCCGCGCCGGACAGTTCGCGGTCCCCGGCGAGCGCGAACCCGAGGAACACCACGTTGCCCGTCATGTTGGCGACGAAGACGTGGTCGAGCCCGAGGTAGCTCACGGCGTCCACCAGCCCGCTCACGAAGGTGAGCACGATCAGCAGCGGCGCCACCACCCCGTGCGGCCCGCTCGATCCGTCCGGCCCCGGCGGGAACAGCAGGGCGGACAGCCTCCGCAGGATCATTCCCGTTCCCTCCCGGCACGCGTCCGCGCCCGCCGCTCCCTGTGGCGACCCCGCCCGCACCTCAGTAGGGTCCCCGCCATGGCATACACGTTTCAGGTGACCATCGACTCCGCCGAACCGCACGTCCTCGCCGACTGGTGGGCCGACGCACTCGGCTGGGAGGTCGAGTCCAGCGACGAGGCCTTCATCCGCCGCATGATCGAGGACGGCCGGGCGACCGAGGAGGACACCACCACCCACCGCGGCACCCTCGTGTGGAAGGCCGGCACCGGGATCCGCCACCCGGAGGGCCTCGACCGCGCACCCCGCGTCCTCTTCCAGTACGTCAGCGACGCCAAGACCGTCAAGAACCGCGTCCACCTCGACGTCCGCACCGGCTCCGACGACCCCAAGGCCGTCGTCGAGCGCCTGATCGCCAAGGGCGCCCGGCACCTCCACGACGCCAGCCAGGGCCCCTACACCTGGACGACGCTCGCCGATCCGCAAGGCAACGAACTCTGCGTCTCCCACTAGCCGCGCCGCCGCCCAGCGCCCGGCGGGCACCGTCACCTCTGCGGTGACCAGGTGTAATTCGCTGTCGGAGCGTGCCTCCCGCACGTGAGAATGGAGCATCTCAATCCGGGAGGGAACCCCATGAGCCAGGACCACCTGACTCTGCACGACCTGCTGCCGCCCCAGGACCTGGCGGCCGCCATCGACGCCGGGCACGTGACCCGCAAGGCGCACCCCGAACTGCCGCTGTCCATCTACACCTACACCCGGACGGCCCAGTACGAGCAGGTGTGGAACCAGGTCACCACGCGCTGTCGAGGCCTCGTCGCCGACGACACCACCGGCGCCGTCGTCGCCCTGCCGCTGCCGAAGTTCTTCAACGTCGGCGAGCACGAGTCGGGCCGGCCGTACGCGCCGCCGCTGCCGCAGGACGAGCCGTTCGAGGTGTACGAGAAGGTCGACGGCAGCCTCGCCGTCGTCTTCCACTACGCCGGCCACTGGCGGGTCGCGTCCAAGGGTTCCTTCATCAGTGCCCAGGCCACCTGGGCGCAGCGCCGCCTCGACGCGAAGGACACCTCGGGCCTGGCCCCCGGCGTGACCTACCTCGCCGAGATCCTGTACCCGGAGAACCGCATCGTCGTCGACTACGGCGACCGCCGGGACCTGGTCCTGCTCGCCGCCTTCGACCGGGACGGCACCGAGGTCCCGCTCGCCGAAGCCGCCGCGCACTGGCAGCCCATAGGCTCCGTCGTCACGGTGTGGCCCGCGATGCCGCTGGCCGAACTGATCGCGCTGACCGAGTCCAGCACCCTGCCCGGCGGCCGCGCCGCCACCGGCACCGACGCCGAGGGCTTCGTGCTGCGCTTCGCGTCCGGAGTCCGGGCCAAGGCCAAGATCTCCGAGTACGTACGGCTGCACAAGGTGCTCACCCGCGTCACCGAGCGGGACATCTGGCGCGGCCACGGCATCCAGCGCTTCGTCGGCCTGCCCGCCAAGCAGCTGGCGCAGCACCTGGGATGCACGGCCGCGGACATCGAGGCCTGGGGCGAGAAGCCGCTCGACGCGCTGCTGGACCAGGTGCCCGACGAGTTCGACGCCTGGGTGCGCCAGGTCATCGCCCGGCTCGAAGCCGAGGCCGCGCTCCGCGAGCGCGCCGTCGACGAGGCCTTCCGGAACCTCGCCCACCTGGCCGGCGACCGCGGCGCGTTCGCGCGGGCCGCGAAGGCGCTGCCCGACGGCCGGCTGCGCGCCGCGATGTTCCTGCGCCTGGACGGCCGGTCCACCGAGCTCGCCGTCTGGCGGGACGTGCGGCCCGAGGCGTCCGACCCGTACACCACCGATGAGGAGAACTGACCAGTGTCCGAAGACCCCGTACGCCCCGTCGTCCACGTCATGACGGGGTTGCCGGCCTCGGGGAAGACGACCGCGGCGCGGGCCCTGCAGGCCGGGGCCGGAGGGCGGATGCGCCGCGTCAACCTCGACGACCTGCGGGCCATGCTCGACGTGCCCGACCCCGAGCACAGCCGCTCGTACAAGCACGAACAGACCGTCCTGGCCATCCAGGACGCGGCCGTGCGCGCGGCGGTCGAGGACGGCTTCGACGTGGTCGTCGACAACACCCACCTCACCCCGCACATCCCCAAGCGCCTCAAGGCCGCGGTCGCGGGGCTCGCCACCTTCGTCGTGCACGACTTCACCGACGTGTCCGTGGAGGAGTGCGTGGCCCGGGACGCGGCGCGGGAGCGGCAGGTCGGCGAGGAGATCATCCGGATACTCGCCGACAAGCACCAGCGGTCCCGCAAGGGCGGCTGGCGGCTGACCGCCGAGTGGCTGAACGACGAGCCGCCCGTCGCGCCGTACGTGGCCGACCCGGCGCTGCCCGCCGCCGTGATGTGCGACATCGACGGGACGCTCGCGCTGACCGGCGACCGGCACGTCTACGACTTCACCCGCTGCGGGGTCGACCTGCTCAACGAGCCGGTCCGGTACGCGCTGGACGCGTTCAGGCGCGCCGAGGGCGACACCATCGTCCTGCTGTCCGGGCGCAGCGAGGACCACCGGGCGGAGACGGAGGAGTGGCTCGCCCGCCACGAGGTGCCGTACGACGAGCTGTGGATGCGCGCGTCGGGCGACCAGCGCCGCGACGACGTGGTGAAGGCCGAGCTGTTCGACGCGCACGTCCGCCACCGGTACGCGGTGCGGATGTCGCTGGACGACCGGGACCGGGTGGTCGCGGTCTGGCGCCGGATGGGCCTGCCCACCTGGCAGGTCAACTACGGCGACTTCTAGTGTGGGTGCGGTGACCGTACTGATCGTGGACGCCGCGAACGTCGTCGGATCCGTGCCCGACGGCTGGTGGCGCGACCGCCGGGGCGCGGCCGAGCGGCTGCGCGACCTGCTGGCGGAGCGGGACGCGGGCGAGGAGATCGTCCTCGTGGTCGAGGGCGCCGCGCGGGGCGTCGAGTCCGTGCCCGGGGTACGGGTGGACCCGGCTCCCGGGAGCGGCGACGACCGGATCGTGGAGCTGGCCGGGCAGTACGCGGAGCGCGGCTGCGTGGTGGTCACGGCCGATCGTGAACTGCGCGCGCGGGTGGGGGCGTTCGGGGTCGAGTGCGTGGGTCCGCGGACGGTCCGCCCCGCGCCCTGAACGCGGGTCCTGACGCCGGAAGTCCGGCCGCCCGGGGTACGGGGGGCCGGACTTCCGGCTGCCGGACTCGTGCCGCCGGCTTGAGGCTGCCGGGTTACGGGATCGGCTGCGGACGGGGCTCCTGCGGACGGGCCGGGCAGGCCTTCACGGTGCTGAGGTTGCGGACGTAGCGGGCGGCCACCCAGCGGGAATCGGGGCCGGCGAGGCGGTACCAGACGTTGTTGCCGTCGACCGGGTCCCCGGTGTTCTTGCAGACGAGTTCGATCCGCTGGTTCGGCTGGACCGTACCCAGCTTGATCGCGTGGACGTACGGCTTGTTGCGGATGTTCAGCGGGCCCTGGGAGATGACCTGGCCGTAGACGGCCCTGGCGGCCGCGGCAGCGGCGGCGTCGGTGCCGTCGGTGGTGGTTCCGCTGGGGCGGCCGTTGGGGCGGCCGTTGGGACGACCGTTCGGGCGTCCGTTCGGCCATCCGTTCGGGGTCGCGGAGGGGTTCTCCGTGGCGCTCTCGTCGGCGTTCTCGTCGGCGTTGTCCGTGCCATCGGTGTTGTCGGTCTGCCTGCCCGGCCAGCCCTGGTCGGAGCCGTCGTCCATGACGCTCCCCTGTTCCTGGGTTTCGGGCAGCGGGTCCTCGTCCGCCGTGGCGACGCCCGCTCCGACCAGGCCGAGCACCAGGCTTCCGGCGGCGAGAGCGAGGATGGTCCTGGGACGCTTCAGCATTGAGCCGGCTCCTCTGTGAAGGAAGTCATCCGCCCGGCCGCGGCACGCGGCCGGAGGCGGCGACCAGGCGGTCACCACGGACGACTATGACCAGGGAGCGGCGCATCGCCCGGGCGACGCACCGCCAATTAGCCCGATATGCGTAATATCTGGTAGCGACCGCTGCGCACTCCCCGAGGGACGTCGGATCATATGCGCGCAGCGAGTTCAGGGCACCCTTTCGAGGGACTCCCGTGCACCCTGCACCTGGCTAGCATTCTCATGAGCGCCTGCCACGCAATCCCATATGGGATTGCGTGATCATGCGTGTCCGACAATGAGAGGGCAGTCATGCAATTACGCAATGGAGTCGTGGCGAGCGAAATCCCCGGCGCGGTCTGGGTGAAGAGCAGCGCCAGCATCGGAAACGGGAACTGCGTCGAAGTCGCCGCGCTGGACGGCGGCGGTGTGGCGGTGCGGAACTCGCGCTTCCCCGACGGGCCGGCGCTGGTGTTCACCACCGCCGAGATCGAGGCGTTCGTCGACGGCGCCAAGCGATCCGAGTTCGACCATCTGACCGGATGACGGTCTAAGCTCGGGCCAAAGCTTGGAGCGGCGGGCATTCAGGCACCATTCTGGGGCTGTCACTCAACCCCGGTCATATCGGAGTTCGTATGCCCGCGCTCCCCGAGCACCAGCCCGGCCCCGTCGCCCCCGTCCTGCCGCTGGACCGGGAGCCCGGGAGGGAGGCGGCCGGGCGGATGCTGGGGCGAGAGCTCAGAGGATGGCGTGAGGACCGCGGCCTCACGCTGAAGGACGTCGCACCGGTGATCCGTGGATCGGTGTCCAAGATCAGCCGGCTGGAGCGCGGGGAGAGCCCTCCCAAACAGCGCGACGTACTGGACCTGGCCCGGCACTACGGGGTCGGCCCCGAGGACATGCGGACGATCGAGCGGCTCCTCCAGCACGCTCAGGACTGCGAGTGGTACGAGCAGTACAGCGATGTCACGCCCGGCTTCCTCAAGCGCCTGATCCAGCTGGAGGGCGACGCCACGGCCATGTGCATCTACGAGAACATGGTCGTCCCCGGTCTCCTCCAGACCCGCGAGTACGCCCGGCAGATGGTCCGCGCCGTGATGCCGAGCGCCTCCGCCGCGGAAGTGGAGCGGGTGGTGGACCTGCGGATCAGGCGCCAGCTCGTCTTCGACCGGCCCGGGCCCCGGGTGACCGTGCTGCTCGACGAGAGCGTCCTGCGCCGCCGCTTCGGCAACGCCGACGTGATGCGCGGACAGCTGGCCCACCTGCTGCGCGCCTTCGACAGCGCCAAGGTGAACATCCGCGTCATCGAGATGTCCCGGGGCTACGGCATCGCGCCGCTCTACCCGATCACGCACCTCCAGTTCGGTGACGGGGGGCCGGCCGAGCTGGTCTACGTCGAGCACATCAACGGCGCGAACTACGTGACCCGGCGGCGGGCCCTCGACGACTACCGCAACGCCCTGACCCGGGCCCGGATGGCGGCGACGTCCCTGGAGAAGAGCCGGGAGATGATCAAGGAAGCGATGGAGCAGTACGGCTGACCGGCGCCCGCCCGCCCGGTCCGCGACGCCGCCGTCCGCGGCGCCGGCCACGCGCCCGCCCCGCTCCTCGCGGGACGGGCGCGCCGTGCTCGTCGGAGTTCAGTGCCGCCGGGTGGGGACGCGGGCCACGCCGCCCCACTCCACCCAGTCCGTGGGCCGGTCCTGGGCGCGCGGGGGCGGGCCGTCCGGCCGCCAGTCGACCACGTCGACCAGACCGGGATCGAGGATCTCCAGGCCGTCGAAGTACCGCCGGACCTCGTGCGGCTCCCGGACCCGGCCCCAGTGGCCGTGGGTGGCGTCCTCCATGAGCTTCGTGACGTCCTGGCGCACGACGGGGTCGTCGCTGACGAGCTGGCAGATCACCATGAAGCTGCCGTCCGGCAGCAGATCGGCCGTCTCGCGCACCACGAGCGCGGGGGAGCGGTGCTCGTCCCCGTCGGGGATGCAGTGCAGGACGGACACGAACAGGGCGGCGATGGGCTGCTCCCAGTCGAGGAACGGCTCCGTCTCACGCCGGATCCGCCCGGTCTCGCGCAGGTCCGCGTGGACGACGACCGTGCCCGCGTTCTCGTCCAGCATGGTCCGGGCGTGCGCCAGCACCATCGGGTCGTTGTCGATGTACGCGACCTTGCAGTCCGGGTGGGCGCGCTGCGCCACTTCGTGGACGTTGTCCTGCGTGGGCAGGCCGGAACCGTGGTCGAGGAACTGCTGGATCCCGTAGTCCTCCACCAGGATGCGGACCACGCGGCGCAGGAAGGCCCGGTTGTTGCGGGCGAGGAGCTGGGTGCTCGGGGCGATGCGCAGGAGGTCGGCGCACGCGGCGCGATCGCTCGCGTAGTTCTCGACTCCGCCGAGGAGCCAGTCGTACATCCGGGCCACGCTCGGGGTGTGCATGTCAATCAAGGGTGTGTGTGGGTCCTGCCCTAACTCCATGAGCCCTCCTTGTGGCCTTCGTCAGAGGCCTGCGGGTTGGGATAAGCGCTCATGGTAGGGAGTCGCCCGAGGGCATGCCAATCACTCGATGGGGTTCAAGACAGGCGAACCGGGGGCGGCGGCCCGGAGGCCGCCGCCCCCGCGGCGGGCCGTCAGGACCGGCGGCGGCGCAGGTCGCGGCGGCGGGCCCACTGCGCACAGCAGACCCGGGCGGCCTCGGTGAGGTCGGCCAGCAGCCGGGGGGCGGCCGCCCAGGGCTCGGGCGTGAGCGCGAGCAGCAGGACCGCTCCGCTCACGTGCACGGCGACCGGGACGAGGCTCGCCCAGAGCGGCGGGACGTCGCCGGATTCCGCCGGCGGGCCCTCCTCGTCCGGCGGGGCGGACATAATGGCGGCGGAAGGGGCCGGGGCGCGTGTGTGGCGCCGCCGCTTCTTCTGGTGAGTCATGCGAATTTCCTTTTCTGGCTTTTTGCGGACTCGCCGGCGGCCCCGGGGGTGCATCCCGGGGCCGCCGCCGCGCGCAGTGCGTGAAAGAAACTCCACTGCCTGCGGAAAGCCGACCTTACATGTCAGCCCCTGCCCTTTGCGCCGCGCTGTCGCTAACTGATCGGCCCTCGATCCATGCAATCCCGAAGCCCTGTGATCAGGCCTCGATATGGTCATCTTTTCGGGAGATTCCATCTCTACTTCGTATGTCTTTGATCGATATTGATCGAATGGGCGGGAGGCAAGCGGTCAGAAAAGAAACGTGCCCGCTTGCTGCGCGAGGCGTCTGCACATGCAGATGGGAAATTCGCTGGGTTGCGTATGGCAAAGACGCCGACCCGGGCCGGGCGTTTGGGCTAGTGGGGCGGGGTCGGCCGGTTCGCGCTGTCGTTCGCAACTCGTCTTTGCGCGCCTTCGCGCGGCCGTCTGTGGCAACCGGACCGTCTCCCGCGCGGGCTGCGACACCGCGCGCGGTTCGCTCACGGCTGAGCGCATGCGACGCCCGCGCGTACGATGCGGGGCCGTGCCCGCCCCCGTACGGGCACGGCCGCGCGGCGGAGGCCCGGGGGGAAGGGCCGATGCCGGTATGAGTCCGGCTCGGGGAAATCTACGGGCGGCCCGCCCCCGGCCGCGCCCGTCCACAGGGTGAAGTCCGCCTACTTCCCAGGGTGGGGACCCCGTACAACCCAGGTTGTACTCAGGGGGGTTGACGTGCGGCACGGCGTCGGCATCGCCGCGGGGCCCGTCTTGTGCGCCGCCACCGTCCGGGCCGCTCAGGATGCGGGCGGCGGCCACCGGATCCAGAGTGGCCGCATGGGTATCGAAGACTACAGCGGCGGCCCCGGGGCCCAGCAGACCGGCGTCCTGGTCGTGACGACCAACGACGTCCCCGGCTACCGGGTCGAGCAGGTCATCGGGGAGGTCTTCGGCCTCACCGTGCGCTCCCGCCACCTGGGCAGCCAGATCGGCGCCGGTCTGAAGTCGATGATCGGCGGCGAGCTGAAGGGCCTGACCAAGACACTGGTGGAGACCCGCAACCAGGCCATGGAGCGGCTCATCGAGGCCGCGAAGGCGCGCGGCGCGAACGCGGTCCTGATGATGCGCTTCGACGTGACGGACGCCGCCGACGTCGGCACCGAGGTGTGCGCGTACGGGACGGCCGTGGTGCTGGTCCCCGCGACCGGCTGACCCCTCAGGCGGGCTGCCACAGCTCGACCCGGTTGCCCTCGGGATCGGTGACCCAGCCGAACCGGCCGACACCCTCCATGTCCTGGGTCTCCCCGGCCACGTCGGCTCCCTTGGCGCGCAGTTGCGCGAGCATCGCGTCCAGGTCGCGGACCCGGAAGTTGAGCATGGTGTGCTGCGCGCGGGACCCGAAGTAGTCGGTCCCGGACTCGAACGTCGCGAACACCGTCGGCCCGGTCTCCTGATGCCACAGGCCGTGCTCGTCGACGTCCAGGCCCAGGCACTCGCGGTACCAGGCGCCGAGGGCCGCCGGGTCGGCCGCCCGCATGAAGTAGCCACCGATTCCACGTACGCGTTCCATGCGGCCATCTTGCCAGGACCGGCGGTGGCCGGGCGGCCCGACGCCACCGGCCGGGCCCGGCCCTCAAGGGGCCGGACGCGCCGCGGGTTCCCGCAGCCCCGCCGCCAGCCCGGCGACGACCACGGCCAGGCCCAGCCACACCGCCGGCCCCGGTACCCCGCCGCCCGCGCACACCCCGCCGCCGGCCGCGGCGAGCGGGGCGACACCGGTCAGCAGCCCGGCCCGGCCGGAGCCGACCGCGGCCACGGTGCGGTACCAGAGCAGGAACGCCACCGCCGTCACCATCACGGCCAGGTACCCGGCGGCCGCCCACTGCCGCGGGCCCAGCTCCGCGAGGTCCGCCGGGCCCTCGCACAGCAAGGTGAGCCCCGCCAGCATCACCGCCCCCAGCCACACCGCGTGCAGCGACACCCCCCACGCGCCGTGCCGCCGCAGCACCGGCACCGCGAGCAGCGTGAACCCCGCCTCGCAGCCCAGCGCGAGCGCGGCCCACGCCACCCCGGCGGCGTCCGTCCGGCCGGTCCCCTCCACCAGCACGGCCCCGGCCACCACGACCGGGGCGGCCAGCAGGATCCTGCGGCTGGGCCGGCGGCCCTCCAGGAACGGGCCGATCACCCCGAGGAGGACCGGTACGGAGGCCACCGCGACCGCGATGACGGCCGGTTCGGCGTGCGCGACACCGCGTACGACGGCCACGTTGAACAGCACCAGACCCGTCGCGGCGATCCCCGCCAGCCACAGCCACTCCCGGCCGCGCGGGCGCCGCACCGGCACCCGGGCGGCCCGGGCGAGGGCGAACAGGATCAGCGCGGCGGCCGCGTACCGGACGGCCTGGGTGGCGAACAGCGGGGCGTCGACCAGCGAGCGGGAGACGGTGACGCTGCTGCCGACCAGCGCCATGCCGGCGATCCCGGGCACGAGGTCGCGCAGCGCGGCGGACGGGGCGGCCACCGGGGCTGACGCGGAAACGGATGCGGATGCGGATACGGATACGGGCGCGGGGTGGGTGGTCAGTGGCTCCATACCGTCGAGCCTGGGCCCAGAATGGACCCATGAGCAGGTCCAATGACCCTCTGTCCCAGGGGTCCAAAACGCGCTCCACAACGGGCTCCGCGACCGGGTCCGCACCCGGGTCCGCCCTCCTCGGCGGCTCGGACTTCCTCCAGCTCGACCCCGACCGGGCCCCCGCCGGCGGCCGTACCGAGTGGCTCGCCGGGCGGCTGCGCGCCGCGATCGCCGACGGCACGCTCCCGGTCGGCACCCGGCTGCCCGCCAGCCGGGTCCTCGCCGCCGAACTCGGCGTCTCGCGCGGCCTGGTCACCGAGGCCTACCAGCGGCTGGCCGAGACCGGCCAGGTCGCGGGGCGCGGCCGGGCCGGCACCGTGGTCGTCGCGGCCCCGCCGCCCGCACCCGCCGCGCCCGTGCGCACCCCGGCCCGAGGCGGGCTGGTCGACGCGCTGCGCGCGGAGCCCTGCCGGATCGACCTCTCGCCCGGCGTACCCGACCTGGCGGCCTTCCCCCGTACCGCCTGGCTGCGAGCGGAACGCCGGGTCCTCGGCGGACTCACCCCGGCCGACTTCGGCTACGGGGATCCACAGGGCGCGCCGGCGCTGCGGGAGGCGGTGGCCGGCTGGCTGGCCCGCAACCGGGGCATCCGGGCCGACCCCGACGAGGTGGTGATCGTCGCCGGGGTCGCCCAGGCACTGGCGCTCCTCGCGCAGGTGCTCCGCGAGGACGGGGTCCGGCGGGTCGCGGTGGAGGACCCCGGCTCGCTCGGCGCCCGGCAGCAACTGGAGTACGGGCGGCTGTCCACGGCGGCGGTACGGGTGGACGCGTCCGGGCTGGACGTGGCCGCGCTGCGGGCCTGCGGGGCCGGGGCGGTCCTGCTGACGCCGGCCCACCAGTTCCCGACCGGGGTCGTCCTCGACGGCGAACGCCGCAGGGAGCTGCTGGGCTGGGCGGCCGAGGGGGGCGTGGTCATCGAGGACGACTACGACGCCGAGCACCGCTACGACCGCGCGCCCGTCCCCGCGCTGAAGGCGCTGCTGCCCGAGCGGGTCTGTTACGCGGGCAGCGTGTCCAAGCTGCTCGCGCCCGCGCTGCGGCTGGGCTGGCTGCTGGCCCCGCCCCGGTACCGGGACGCGGTGGTGGAGGCCAAACGGTACGCGGACCTCGGCAACGCGGTCCTCGCCCAGCTGGTGCTGGCCGACCTGATGGACTCCGGGGAGCTGGAACGCCATCTGCGCTTCGTGCGGCGGCGCCACCGCGGCCGCCGGGACGCGATGCTGCGGGCCGTCGCCGCCCACCTGCCGGGCGCCCGTGTGCACGGCGCGGCGGCGGGGCTGCACCTGATGGTCACCTTCGACGAGGACGGTTCCGGGGCCGGCTTCGAGGACACCGCCCTCGCCTCGGCGGCCCTCGCTCTCGGCGTCAAGGCGCACCCCCTGTCCTGGCACCGCCTGCGGCCGGGCCCGCCGGGGCTGATCCTCGGTTACGCGGCGGGCCCGGTCAGCGAGATCGAGGAGGGCGTCGCGCTCCTCGGCGAGGCCCGTGACCGGCTCTCCCGGATCTCCCGGCGCACGCGGCGAAGCTGACGCCGGGTCAAGGCGGGCCATCCCGGCCCGCACTGGTGGCCGCCCTCGCCGACCGGCCGGCGAAGGCGGCGAAAAGTTTTTTCTTCCGGGCGGCAACCTCCGGCGGGGTCGCGCGTCGTGCGGGGGTGAAGGGCGTGATCCGCGCCCCTCACCGACCGTGGAGAACCGGAGAACCACCGTGAAGAACCTGAAGAGCGTCCCCTCGACCGCCCGCCGGGCGGCGGCCGTCACCACCGCCGTCGCCGCAGCGGCCATCGCTCTCGCGGCCGGGCCGGCCTTCGCCGCGACGGGGCCGTCCGCCAGCCCGACGCCCGGTGCGAGCGCGAGCCCGGTGCCCAGCGCCAGCGTCCCGCCGCGCGGCACGCCCACCCCCACCCCCAGCCGCAGCGTCCCGGCGACGTCCGCCCCGGCTCCGTCGGTGAGCGCCGCCCCGGGCTCCGCCACGCCCTCCCCGGCGCCGACCCGCCCGGGCGCCACCCCGTCCGCCTCGCCCAGTGCCGCTCCGTCCGCCTCGCCCAGTGCCGCCCCCGGCGGATCCGGTTCCTCCGAGCTCGCGCATACTGGCTCCTCCACCACCACCATGGCCCTCGGCGCCGGCGCCGCAGGGCTCATCGCGGTCGGTGCCGGCGCCCTGTACACCGTGCGGCGCCGCGTCAGCAGCTGAGGAATCCTGTGCTCCACCTCGTCTCAACCGCAGGCCCCCTCGCTCCCGGTCACGGCCGGGAGCGGCGGGGCCCGTGGTGGTGGCTGCTGCGCCGAGAGCGTCCCGCCCCGGCCGCCGAGCCCCAGCCGCGCCGGTTCTCGTACACCTACGACCCGGGCCACGAAGGCACCGGCCCCGGACACGGGGAGAGCGGGCAGCCGCCGACCGTCAGCGCGCTCTACCACGCGCACCGGCTGCGCATGGTGCGCCTCGCGGTGCTGCTCGTCGACGACCCGGCCACCGCCGAGGACGTGGTGCAGGACGCCTTCACCGCCCTGTACCGGCGGCACGGGGAGAACATCACGGAGGTGGACAACGCGCTGGGCTACCTGCGCACCGCCGTGGTGAACACCTCCCGCTCCGTGCTGCGCCGCAGACGGACGGCTCGCGCGTGGACCCCGCCCGCCGCCGTCGACGTACCCTCCGCCGAGGCGCACGTCGTCCTCGACGAGGCGCACCGCGAAGTGCTCGCCGCCCTGGGGCGGCTGACCCCGCGCCGGCGGCAGGTGCTGGTGCTGCGCTACTGGGCCGACCTGAGCGAGGCGGAGATAGCCGACACGCTCGGCATCAGCCGGGGCGCCGTCAAATCGAACGCGAGCCGGGGGCTGGACGCGCTGGAACGGATCCTGGAGGGACGGATATGACCTCGTACGGCGAATCGCCGGGCGGCCACCCGGCCGAGCGCCCCGTCGAGCGGCGGCTGCGCCAGGCGCTGGCCGCGCGGGCGGACGAGATCACCGTGCGCGACCTGCGCCCCGCGGATCCGCCGGGGCCCCGCGCGCGCGGCTCCCGCCCCGCGTGGCTGCGGGCGTACGGGACGCGCCGCTTCGTGCTGCCCGTGGCGGCCGGGCTGGCCGCGGCGGCCACGGTGATCGGGTACGTCGTCCTCGCGCCCGGGTCCGGACCGGCCCGCCCGGAGCCGCCCGCCGCCCCGCCCGAGATCAGCACCCCCGGTCCGACACCGGGATCGGGCACGCCGACGCCGGGAGCGTCACCGTCGCCGTCGCCGACGCCCGGGGGGAGCCGGACACCGCCGGGCCCCTCCGTGTCCTCCTCGCCGTCGGGGCTGCCGTCGCGCTCGCCCGCCCCGCCCTCGCGGGCCCCGTCGCCGTCGGGCTCCCCGTCCGGCCCCGCCCGGTCCTCGGCCCCGTCGTTCTCGGGGCCGCCCACCGGCACCGTCACCCCGTCGGCCGCGCACAGCGCGACGAGCTCGCGCGCGCCGGGCTTCTAGGCCCGGTCCCGCCGGGCATGCCGCAGCGGCCTCTCCCGAAGGGGGGCGGGAGAGGCCGGGACCGGAGGGGTCAGCAGGTGCGGAAGCGGTACGCCTTGGAGCCGGGGGCCGTGACGTCCAGGTCGCGCTGGACGACGGAGAGCTTGGAGCCCCAGGCGGAGCAGGCCTTGTTGTAGCCGGAGTTCTGGTACTCGATGACGAACACGCGGTTCGCGTAGGCCTTCGCGAAGTCGCCGCACTCGTCGTACTGGCCGCACTCCTCGGCGACGGCGAAGTCGAAGCCGATCTTCGTCCGGTCGGGGAGCAGGTCGGCGGTGTTCTTCTGGCCGATGGCGAGGCCCGCCGCGTGGGCGCGGTCGGCGAGCAGCTTCGCGAAGGCGGCGTTGTCGGCCTTCTTCAGCCGGCCGCCGGAGCGGGAGAAGGAGTCCAGGTTGTCCGGCTCGACGGCCTGGTAGCCGCTGCGGGCGCAGCCGCTGATCCAGTCTCCGACGACCTTGGCGAGCCGGGTGCGCTTGTCGGCCGTCGAGGTGTCGAGGAGGGCCTCGCCCCAGTCCTCGTCGACGACCGGGCGCTGGGAGGAGTCGCGCAGTACGAGGTCGGGGTGGTTCTTCTGCCACCAGCCCAGGGCGTCGGGCTGGGCCTGGAAGGCGTTGATGTAGCAGACGTTGTACAGCCCGGCGGCGGGCGGGGCGGAGCGGTCCCGGGAGACCGCGCCCACGCCCTTGGGCGGCGTGTAGGGCGCGCCGATCTGGTAGTCGAAGGACACGTTCGCCACGGGGAGGCGGGGGGAGGAGGCCTGGCCGGCGGAGGCCTGGGAGAGCATCAGGCCCGCTCCGACGGCGACGGCGACGCCCGCGGCGGCCGCGGCCAGGGTGGCCTTGCGGCGCAGGAACGGGGTGGTGGAGTGTTTCGGCACACGTTCTCCTGTGCGAGGTGCGATGAGGTATTCGCATCCTGCGGGAGTGATCGTGAGGAATTGATGAGGTGCGGTTCCGCTAGAACCGTGTCGGGCCGCCCGCGTGGGCGGGGCCCGGGTCTCCG
Organism: Streptomyces goshikiensis; assembly: GCF_014650555.1. GTDB lineage: Bacteria > Actinomycetota > Actinomycetes > Streptomycetales > Streptomycetaceae > Streptomyces > Streptomyces goshikiensis. Next base: position 152,111 of record NZ_BMVE01000003.1, read on the forward strand.
GGGCCCAGTGAGAGGCGGACCAGGGTGCCGCCGCCGGGGCGGAGGTCCGCCGTGAGGTCGCCGCCGTGCGCGGCGGCGATCTCGGAGACCAGGGACAGACCGATGCCGGTGCCGCCGCCCGGCGAGCGGAACCGCTCCGTCAGGGCGGGCAGGTCGGCGGCCGCGATGCCCGGGCCCCGGTCGGCCACGGCCACGGTCGCGCCGCGGACCATGACGTGCACCTCCGCGCGGCCGGCGGCGGGCGCGGGGGCCTGGGTGGCGCCGTGGCGCACCGCGTTGTCGAGGAGGTTGCGGACGGCGATGCGGACGAGCGCCGGGTCCGCGGTGACCACGGACGCGTCGAGGGAGGTGGTCAGCACGTGGGGGCCGGCCGCCAGTTCCTCGCAGGCCTGCTCGACCAGCTGGTCGAGCCGCAGCGGGACGGCCCGCAGGTCCGGCCCGGCGGCCTGGAGGCGGCCGCGGGTGAGGACGTTGTCGACGACGTCCGTCAGGCGCTCGGTGGCCCGGCGGATGCGCGGCAGGTGCGGGCCCGGACCGCGCGGGTCGGTGCCCGCGACGTCGACCGAGCTGCGCATCACCGCGACCGGGGTCCGCAGCTCGTGGGCGGCGTCGGCGAGGATGCGCTCCTGGGCCTCCAGCGACTGCCAGGCCGGCCGCAGGCTGCGGCCGGACAGCAGGTGTCCCGTCGCGGCGGCCAGGGCGGTGAGCAGCCCGGCTCCGACGAGGACGGAGGCGGCCAGCCGGCGGTGCTCGGCCATCCACTGGGACGGGTCGCCGACGACCACGACCGCGCCGCGCACCTCCTGCGTCTCGTCGTGGTGGAAGGGGCGGGCCAGCAGGTAGGCGGCGGCGCCCCGGGAGTCGGGTGCCTCGGTCCGTACGGTGTCGTCGCGGTCCATCGCGGTGCGGGCGAGCGCGGCCAGCCGGTCCTCGGCCACGGCGGGGTTGGCCGGCCCGGGGGAGGTGAAGACCAGGCGCAGCGTGCCGCCGGGCGCCGCGTGCAGCACCCGTACGCGGGGGGCGCCGCGGGTGGCCTCGTCGTCGTAGAGGCCGTCGAGCTGGAGGCCGTCGTCCGTGTAGTAGATCAGCGAGGTGCTGACGGCGGCGCGCTGGTCCATCTCGTCGTAGGCGGCGGCGCGCCAGGAGCGCTCGTCGGTGCGGATCACCATCCAGGACAGCGCGCTGACGCCGGCCAGGGTGATGAGGGTGGAGGCCAGGGTCAGCCTGAGCTGGAGCCGCCGCAGGCGCCTGCGGGCGGGCGACCGCAGGCGGCCGGCTCGTCCGCGGGCCGTCTTCGGCGTCCGCGCGGCACCGGTCACCGGGGAGCCCGGCGGCCGCCGGGGCGGCCGTGGGCGGGGGCGTCTCCGTCGTCGCCGTCGTCTTCGCCGCCGAGCAGGAAGCCGTGGCCGCGGACGGTGCGGATCAGGGGCGGCGGGCCGAGCTTGCGCCGCAGGCCGGCCACGACGGCGTCGACGACGTTCGAGACGGGGTCGGCCATCTCGTCCCAGCAGTGCTCGACCAGCGCGGCGCGGGTGACCACCGTCTCGCGGTGGACGAGCAGGTGCCGCAGGACGGCGTACTCCTTGTGGGTCAGGGTGAGCAGGATCCCGTCCCGCCGGACCTCGCGGCGGGCCGCGTCCAGCTCCAGGCCGGCGTGGCGGAGGTGGACGGGGAGCCGGTTCCCCGCGCGCCGGGCCAGGCTGCCGACCCGCATCACGAGCTCCTCCATGGCGAAGGGCTTGGGGAGGTAGTCGTCGGCGCCGGAGCGGAAGCCGTCGACCCGGTCGGAGAGGGTGTGCAGCGCGGTGAGGCAGAGCACGGGGGTCGTCCAGCCGGAGCGGCGCCGGTGTTCCAGGGCGGGGAGGGTGTCCCCGGAGGGCAGCATGCGGTCCAGGACGACGCAGTCGTAGGCGTTCAGGTCGAGCAGGAAGTCCGCCTCCGGCCAGTCGTGGGCGCCGTCGACCGCGTAGCCGGCGGCCTTGAGGCCGGCCGCCACGACCTCGCGGAGGTCGGGTTCGTCCTCGACCAGGAGTACGCGCATGTGCTGTCCGCCCTTTGGTTCGTGCTGAACGGGAGGACATAGTAAACAAGCCATGGCCATTGCTTGACCCTCGGTGTCGCGCCCGCCGTCGGGGCGGGGTCGACGGCGACCCGATGTCGAGAACGTACCGTCGGCTCCGTCCCCGGGGCATCGGCGGCCACCACCGGCCGCCCGCGGAAGAAGGAGAGACCGGCATGGCGATTCAGCGGATGGACAACGTCGGGATTGTCGTCGAGGACCTGGGAGCCGCCGTCGCGTTCTTCGTGGAACTCGGTATGGAGCTGGAGGGCAGGGGGGAGGTCGAGGGCCTCTTCGCCGACCAGTGCACCGGACTCGACGGCGTCCACTGTGAGATCGCGATGCTCCGCACCCCGGACGGTCACAGCCGGCTCGAACTGGCGAAGTACCGAAGCCCCGCGGCCACCAGCGGCGGACCGCGCAACCGGCCGCACAACATCCTGGGCACGCACCGCGTCATGTTCGCCGTCGACGACATCGAGGACACCGTGGCCCGCATGCGCCCGCACGGCGCCGAACTCGTCGGCGAGATCGCCCGGTTCGAGGACAGCTACCTGCTCTGCTACCTCCGCGGCCCGGAGGGCTTCATCGTCGGACTGGCCGAGCAGCTGCGCTGAGCCGGCCCCACCGTCACGCCCGGCCGTCGTGGTGCGTGTTCTCCACGGCGGCGACCAGCGGGGCCAGCTTCGGGTCCCGGGCGGCCTCGTCGAGCGCCTCCCGCAGCGCGGCGTCGTTCGTGGGCCGCGCGGCGGCCAGCAGGGCCAGGCCCGCCTCGCTCACGTCGGTGTAGATGCCGCGCCGGTCGGTGTCGCAGATGTAGCGGTTCAGCAGCCCGCGGTCCTCCAGCCGGCTGACCAGGCGCGTCGTGGCGCTCTGGCTGAGCACCACCGACTCCGCGACCTGCTGCATGCGCAGGTGGCCGCCGACGCCGCTGTGCTGCCGGCTGAGGACGTCCAGCAGCGAGTACTCGCGCACGCTCAGGTCGTGCCCGCCCTGGAGCGCGCGCTCGATGTGCGTCTCGATCCGGCCGTGCAGGAGGGAGAGGGCGCACCAGCCCTGGGAGAGGGCGGTGGTGGCGCTGTCCGTGACCGTCATGGACTCCTCCGTCTGAGCGTGCCGAGCGTGTGCCACCAGGATAGGCCACTAGCGCAATAGCCCGCGCTTGCAATTAACCGGCGTCTGCAATTAATGTGGACGCTCGTAAGCCGCGAAAGCAACCGGATGCGGCGTTGCGCAGTCTCCCTGAAAGACACCTCCCTCATGCCTCTCGCACTCCTCGCCCTCGCCATCGGAGCCTTCGGGATCGGAACCACCGAGTTCGTGATCATGGGCCTGCTCCCCGAGGTCGCCGCCGACTACGGCGTCACCATCCCCACGGCCGGCTTCCTGGTCACCGGGTACGCCCTCGGCGTCGTCCTCGGCGCCCCCCTGATGACCGTCCTCGGCACCCGTGTCCCCCGCAAGCGGATGCTGATGCTCCTGATGGGCCTGTTCATCGCCGGGAACGTGCTCTCCGCGCTCGCCCCCGCCTTCGGCGTCATGCTGGCCGGGCGCGTGGTCGCCTCCCTCGCCCACGGCGCCTTCTTCGGCATCGGTTCCGTCGTCGCCGCCGGGCTCGTCGCCCCCGAGAAGAAGGCCGGTGCGATCGCCATGATGTTCACCGGCCTCACCGTGGCCAACGTCGTCGGCGTCCCGCTCGGCACCCTCGTCGGCCAGACCGCGGGCTGGCGCCTGACCTTCCTCGTCGTCGCCGCCCTCGGCGTCCTCGGCCTGCTCGGCATCGCCAAGCTGGTCCCCGAGCTGCCCCGGCCCGAGGGCGTCCGGATCCGCCACGAGCTGGCCGCGTTCCGCAACGTCCAGGTGCTGCTCGCCATGGCGATGACCGTGCTCGGTTTCGGCGGGGTCTTCGCCGCGATCACGTACATCACCCCGATGATGACCAACGTCGCCGGCTTCGCCGACACCTCCGTGACCTGGCTGCTCGTGCTCTTCGGCCTCGGCATGGTCGCCGGAAACCTGATCGGCGGCCGGTTCGCCGACCGGGCGCTGATGCCGATGCTGTACGTGTCCCTGGGCGCGCTGGCCGTCGTACTGGCCGTGTTCACCCTCACCGCCCACACGAAGGCCGGCGCCGCCGTCACCGTCGTGCTGATCGGGGCGCTGGGCTTCGCGACCGTGCCGCCGCTGCAAAAGCGCGTCCTCGACCAGGCGGCGGGCGCTCCGACCCTGGCCTCCGCCGTCAACATCGGCGCCTTCAACCTCGGCAACGCGCTCGCCGCCTGGCTGGGCGGGCTCGTCATCGCCGCCGGGCTCGGCTGGACCGCCCCGAACTGGGTCGGCGCCGCGCTGGCCGCCTCCGCGCTGGTCCTCGCCCTGGTCTCCGGCGCGCTGGAACGCCGTACGGCCGGAACGCACCCGGCCGGCGTCGGCGGCAGCGATGGCAGCGGCGGCCCGGCCGTCGCCGCCCCGGCGGCCGCGGCCGTGCCCGCCCACCACTGATCTACCGCTGATCCGCCACCGCCCCGTCCCCTTCCCGCCCCGCACTCCACAGGAGAGTCCCGCATGTCCCGCACCACCGTCCGTACCGCCCGCCGTACCGCGGTCGCCCCGCTGACCACCGGGGACGCCGAGCTCCTCGTCGCCGCCGCCGCTGACGCCGCCGAGCGCGCCGGGGTCACCGTCAGCGTCACCGTCCTCGACGCCGGCGGCCACCCGCTCGCCTTCCGCCGGGACGACCGGGCCGTGCTGATCTCCGGCGAGACCAGCACCCGCAAGGCCTTCACGGCCCTCCAGCTGGACGCCCCGACCGCCGACCTCGTCGATGCCGTCCAGCCCGGCGCGCCCTTCCACACCCTGCCCACGGCCCTCGACCGGCCGCTGCTCTTCATCGCGGGCGGCCTGCCCGTCCACCGCGACGGGCGCCTCATCGGCGCGATCGGCGTGGGCGGCGGCGCGCCCGACCAGGACCACGCCTTCGCGGCCGAGGCGCTCGCCGCGCTCGACGGCGCGACCGAGGACTGACCGGGAAACCGGCCGCTTCGCCCCGGCGCCCCGGGTCGCGCCGACGTGTCCCCCGTGCCAGGTTGGGTACGGGGGACACACGGGCATGACGAACGGTCCCGCGAAAGCCCGACGCAGCCGACGGCACCGACCACACCGATGAAATTGATACATCCGATGAACGAGTGCATACGGATCAGGAGAGGCAACGCGATCGCGACGGCCACGGTCGCCGCGCTGGTCTCCCTCGTCTCCATACCCGGCTGTACGGCGAGCCCCGCGAGGCCGGACGCCTCTCCGTCCGCCGCCACCGGCAGCCCGGCCACCGAGCCTCCCCCCTCGCCGACGCCCTCGTACCCGCTGTCCACGGCCCCCCGCACCATCCCGGCCGTACGGGAGCACGAGGCGGCCCGCGGCCCCGGCTGGAAGCCCGCCCCCGACGCCCGCGTCGTCGTCCCGCCGGCCAACAAGGCGGCCCTCGCCGACGAGGGCAAGCTGCTCGCCGGTGAACTCGGCATCGGCTACGCCGAGGCCGCCGAACCCCGCCGCGGCGACGTCCAGCTCGCCCTCGGCGCCAAGAACTCCGGAACCCCCGAGTCGTACACCCTCACCGTGCGCGACGGGCAGGTCCGGATCACCGGCCCCGACGAGGCCGGGGTCTTCTACGGCACCCGCACCCTCAAACAGGCGGTGAAGACAGGAGGTTCGGCCCCGGAGGGAACCGTGCGCGACGCGCCCGCGAAACCGCAGCGCGGGCTCAACCTCGACATCGCCCGCAAGTTCTTCACCCCCGACTGGATCGAGGACCGGCTGCGCGAGATGGCCGACCTGAAGCTCAACCAGCTCGGCCTGCACTTCTCCGACGACCAGGCCTTCCGGATCGAATCCGCCTCGCACCCCGAGATCGTGTCCACCCCGCACCTCACCAAGGCGCAGGTGCGCGAGATCAACGCGCTCGCCTCCCGGCTGCACATCACGGTGGTCCCCGAGATCGACTCGCCCGGCCACCTCGGCGCGGTGCTGCGCGCCCACCCCGACCTACAGCTGCGCGACGTACAGGGACGGGCGGTCAAGGGCGCCGTGGACATATCGAACCCGGCGTCCGCCAAGCTCGTGGACGATCTGCTGCGCGAGTACCAGCCGCTGTTCCCCGGCGGCGCCTGGCACCTGGGCGCCGACGAGTACCAGGCCCTGGTCTACCGCGACCCGCAGAGCTCCTTCCCGCGGCTCGCCAGCGCGGCCCGGCAGCGGTACGGGCCGTCGGCGCGGGTCCAGGACCTCGCGACGGGCTGGCTGAACGACCGCGCGGACGTGGTCCGGCCGTCGGGCAAGGCGCTCAAGGCGTGGAACGACGGCTTCTTCGCGGGCGGCGTGACGAGCGCGGCGAAGGACATCCAGGTCGAGTACTGGACGGGCAAGGAGAACGGCGCCCGGCCGCCGCTGGAGTACCTGAGGGAGGGCCGCAAGGTCGTCAACCTCAACGACGAGTACCTCTACTACGTGCTCGGCCAGCCCAACCAGTTCACGTACCCCACCGGCAAGCGGATCTACGAACAGTGGACCCCGCTGGTGCTGCGCGGGACCACCCCGGTGCCCGCCGCGTACGCGGACCAGATCCTGGGCGCGCGGCTCGCCGTCTGGAGCGACCTGGCCGGGGCACAGACCCAGGACCAGGTCGCGGCCGGCATCCGGCTCCCGCTGGCGGCGCTGTCCCAGAAGGTCTGGGACGCGCGCACCCCGCAGCAGCCCTGGACGGAGTTCAAGGGGCTCGCGGACCGGCTCTAGAGCCGGTCCGCACCCGGCTACCAGATGGAGTTGACCCACTCGGGGTGGTCGATGAACGGGTTCCGGTTGTGCTGGAAGGTGTCGAATATGACCTGGTTGCGGCGCTGCTCGAAGGCGTCCGGCGGGTCCATCTGGTTCCACTGCTTCAGCAGGCTGATCTTGCCCATGAGCGGGGCGGAACCGTTGTTGACCTTGTCGTTCAGCTCCAGGTCGGCGAAGCCGTCGCCGCCGTCGTAGCGCACGGCCATGTAGAGGAGCATGCGCGCCACGTCGCCCTTGACCGCGTCGCGCGGCTCGAAGGAGTCGGAGTCGGTGAAGCTGCCCGGGGCCTCGGAGACCGGGCTGCCGCCCTTGTCGAAGTCCTTGTTGCCGCGGGTGCTGTTGACGGTGACGTCCTCGGGCCGCAGGTGGTGCAGGTCCGTGCCGGGGCCCGTCGCGGTGCCGAAGTCGCCGTGGCTCTTGGCCCAGACGTGCTCGCGGTTCCAGTCGTTGGCGCCGCCGCCGTTCGTGTTCTTGGACTGTGAGCGGCCCGAGTACACGAGTATGACGTTGTTGGGGTTCGCGGGGTCCTGGTCGGTGACCTTCAGCGCGTTCCACACGCCGTCGTAGGTCACCTTGGACTGGTTCTTGATGATGTTGTGCAGCGCGGACTTCAGCGCGGCGCCGGTCTTCCCCTCGGTGCCGGCGTAGTACGAGTCGACGGCCGAGGTCGAGGTGGACGCGGCGGCGGGGGCGGGAGCGGCGGCGTGGGGAGCCGCCGCTCGCTGCTGCCCCGCCGAGGCGGCGGCCGGTACGAGGAACAAGGCGGCCGCGGCGACGCCGGCGGCCCATGGGGTATGACGGAGGATGCTCATGACGTGGGGGATACCTCTTCACATGCACCGCCCCCGCCTGCGGTTGGCGGGGCATCAGTGGCAGAGCGAGGGTCACATTGTCATGTGCCGAACAGGTTAAAACCATGTGTCGGAACAGGGGACTTGACCCCCGCCCCCGCGCGGGCGGTGCCTCCTCGCCGGGGCGGCCACACCCCTCAACGTCCGCCCGCGCCCTGAGCGATGAGCGCACCCGCCCGGCGCGCCCCGTCGGCCCCGCTCCGGCCGGCCGTCGCGGCATGGGCCTCGGGGGGCGTTTCTGGGTAGAATGTGCGTACTTTTATGGATATCGAAGGGTTGACCAATCCCTCGCACACGCGGCGCCGAATCACTGATGGGACCGTTCGCCAAGGGCTGGTCAGCTGGTCAGCTGGTCATGCGTGATGTGCAGGAGATGAGCTTCGTGACCATTTCCATCCGATTCCGCCAGATATCCGCCGGCGTCGCCGCGACGGGTCTGCTCGCCGGAGGAAGCCTCCTCGGGGCCGGCGCCGCGTCGGCCGCGCCGACGACGACCTCCTCCGCGGTGAGCTCGACGCACGCGGACGACAACGACAACCGTGATCGCCAGGGCGACGGCCAAGGCAATGGCCAAGGCAATGGCCAAGGCAATGGCCAGGGCGACGGTCAGGGCAACGGCCGGGGAGACGGTCAGTGGAACGGCAACGGCCAGGGCGACGGCCGTGACCAACGCCAGGACCACCGTCAGGACGACCGCCGCGACAAGGGCGACCACGACAAGCGGAATCACAATGACCGGTGCTGGTGGGAGCGCGGCCACTGGGGCAAGACCTGGGTGAAGGGCCATTACGAGAAGGTGTGGCACCCCGGCGTCTGGCACCCCGGTTACAAGGACCACCACGGGAACTGGCACCCGGGCTGGAAGGGCAAGGGCTGGGTCGAGAGCAAGTGGGTGCCGGGCCACTCGGTCGGTCACTGGGTGCCGGGGCACTGGAACTGCCACAACAAGTGGTGACCGCTCGGCGGCGGCCCCGTCGTATACGGCCGCGCGCCGTACGTCGTGAGCGGGCGGCCGGCCCGGTTCGTCAAGCGGACGAACGGTCCGGCCCCGCCACCGCCCCGGCGGTCGTCAGTTGCCCGACGTGACCATGGGGGCGGGCTCGTACTTGTAGTTCGCCGGGCCGAAGTTCTTCTTCACGGCCGCTTCCCAGGATCCGTCCGTCACCATCTTGGTGAGAGCGGCGTTGATCTTCTTCTGGAGTTCCTTGTTGCCCTTCTTGACGCCGATGCCGTAGTTCTCGTTGCTCAGGCTCAGCCCGATCAGCTTGAACTTGCCCGTGTTCTCCTTCTTGGCGGCGTAGCCGGCCAGGATGGAGTTGTCGGTGGTCATGGCGTCGGCCGAGCCGTCCTGGACGGCGACCAGGCACTCCGAGTAGCCCTCCAGCTCCATCACGCTGGCCTTGGGGGCGAGGGCCTTGACCTTCTCGGCCGAGGTCGAGCCGGTGACGGAGCACAGCTTCTTGCTGTTGAGGTCCTCGGCCTTGGTGACGGAGGCGTCGTCGGCGCGGACGAGCAGGTCCTGGTGCGCGATGAAGTAGGGGCCGGCGAAGTCGACCTTCTCCTTGCGCTTGTCGCTGATCGAGTAGCTGGCGGCGACGAAGTCGACCTCGTTGTACTGGATCAGCAGTTCCCGGTCGGAGCTGAAGACCTGCTTGAACTCGATCTCGTTCGCCTTGTAGCCGAGCTGCTTGGCGACGTACGTGGCCACGTCGACGTCGAAACCGGTGAAGGTGCCGTCCTGCTCGCGGAACCCGATGCCGGGCTGGTCGAACTTGATGCCGATCGCGATGGGCTCCTTGGCGTCCTCCGCACACCCGGAGGCGGTCAGGGCGACCGCGATGGTCGCGGCGACCGCACCGGCCTTGGAAACCTTCATGCTGGACTCTTTCCTCGGGAACACGGGTCACGCGGGTCACGCGGGAATCGCGGGCAGGGTGAAACGGGTGAAACGGGTGGATCAGGAGAATTGGATAACTCGTTCACGAGCGGAACCAGGGGTTCGGCTTGGCGCGTGTATGAGGAAGCTAGGAAGGCTCCGGCGCGGTGTCACGGCATCTGAGCGAAATTTGAGGATAACGATCTGGATCTCCCGGAGGATCTTCGACGGATATGGATCTTGCAGGGAGAAGGGGGCGGGGAGTGGTGACGGGTTCGATCAGGGTCGACGGCAATACGCTGCTGCTGGGTGATGGGGTACATGTCCGTTTCATCAGGACATTGCGACTTCCGGAATCGGGTACGCACGCATTGCCGCCGAATTTGGGGGAGTTTCCCCTGCGGCGGGTCGAGGACTATCCGGACACGGTGCCGGGGGAGTGGCTGGCCAAAGGTGGCGTGATGCTGCCGGTGTACCTGCGCGAGGCGATGTGGCTGAGCTTCGCCGGGACCCGTGAGCCGGCCGCGCTCCAGGTCGGCGTGGGCAAGGTGTGCGCGGTGTCGGGCGAGCGCTGGTCGGGGCGGCTCGCGCGCGACCCGCAGAACTACGTGGTGCTGCCCCGGCAGCCCTGGCTCGACGGGATCAACTCGGGCGACGGGACGGTACGGCAGTTCGTGGCGGTGCCGCTCGGGCTCGGCGCGACGGTGGAGGGGCAGGTCACCGGCGAGGAGACCACCGGCGGGGTCCAGCTCCAGGCGTTCCCGCTCGGCCCGCAGGCACTGGAGCGATGGCGGGAAGGGGAGCGGGCCCGGCTGCTGCCTCCGCCGCCGCCCGCGCCGGGCGGTGGCGGGCTGTACGGGGGCCCGCCGGCTCCCTCCGGGGGTTTCGGTGGCTACGGGGCCCCGCCGCCGATGCGGGCGGCGGCCCCGGCCGCCCCGGGCGCCGCGCCCGCCGCGCCCGCGATGGGGCTGGGTGTCGGCGGCTCGATGCAGCAGGAGGTCTACCGCGACGACCGGGCCCTGTCCGCCTGGGCGCCGGAGCCCGCCGCGCGGATCTTCGTCCACCTGGTCACCCCGCCGGCGTGGCGCCGGATCACCGGGGAGGAGCCGCCGCCCTCACCGGTCGACCGGGCCGCGTACACCAGGGCCGGACTGCCCTGGTTCGACTACTACGACGAGAGCGGCCACGACCTCCCGCCGGCCGGAACCCTGGGCCAGGTCAAACCGGTCGGCGACTGGCTCGGCGACGACCACACCCCCTGGAACCCGCCGGCCCCGCACCAGATCACCCCGCTCGGCCCCACCCCGAGGCCGGGCAAACCCGTCCGGGACGGCGACTGGTAGCCCCGCCGCGAGGTGTTCGGCGTACGGCCCCGCTCCTGCCGCTCGCGCCGCCGTCGGCGGCGGGGCGGCAGGGCCGCGGACGGTCACGGGGCGTCAGGGGCGCCGCGAGGCGGAATGTCCCACAGGGGGGCGTATGTCCCCATCGGTGGGCGGGAATTGGTCAAACTGGTGATCGAGTTCGGGTCAGGCGGTCGGTATGATCGCGGACAGCAAGGCCGTAGCGCAGAGGTCGTCGCGCCCACGCATCGAGCTGGAGGACGTCGGTTCGAATCCGACCGGTCTTGCGTCTTCTTCATGTCGTTGTGGACGCCGGGCACCGGCGAAGGACCGGTGGAGTGGTGATGACACAGCCGACACCCGTACGCTGCCCCGTGATCGAGCACCCCGAGCTTCCGCTCGCCGACCCGGCGGGGCTCGATCCGCTGCTCGCGCGGCTCGCCGCGGCCGAACGCGTCGACGCCGACGAGGAGTTCCCGCTCGGCACCCTCCGCGGCGACGGCCGCGTCGACCTGTGCAAGCAGGGCCTCGGCCCGGCCGGCGCGGCGCGGCTGCTGCCGGTGGCCGCCGCCTCCGCGCACGCCCGGCACCTGCTGCTCGGCACCAACTCCATCGGGGACGACGGTGCCCGCGCCCTGGCCCGCTCGCTGGCCGGGGGGCACGGGCTGCACACCCTCTACCTCGGCTGCAACCGGATCGGCCCGGACGGGGTGAGCGCCCTGGCCGGGGCCCTCGCCGACGACACCACCGTCCGCGCCCTCTGGCTCAAGCGGAACCCCGTCCTCGAAGACGGCGCCCGGACCCTCGCCGCCCTGCTGCGCCGCAACACCACCCTGCGCACCCTCGACCTGGTGAACACCGGCATCGGGGCCGAAGGCGTACGCGCCGTCCTCGACGCCCTCATCCACCGCGAAGCCCCCCTGGAGCGGCTGTTCCTCGGCGGCAACGGCCTCACCGCCGCCGACGCGCCGCTGCTCGCCGCCCTCATCCGCGACGCCGGGGTCCGCGAGCTGTACCTCCCCGCCAACCACCTCGGCGACGCCGGCACGGCCGTCCTCGCCGCCGCGGCGGCCGCCGACCCCACCCGCCCCGTCCGCCTCGGCCTCGGCGGCAACGGCATCGGCCCGGCCGGCGCCCGCTCCCTCGCCGACGCCCTCGGCGGCATCGACACCCTGGACCTCGGCCGCGCGATGTCCGAACGCAGCCTCGGCTCCGACGGCAACTCCACCGGCGACGAGGGCGTCCGCGCGCTGGCCGCCGCGCTCCCCGGCAGCCCCCTGCGCCGTCTGGAGCTGCGCCACACCGGACTCACCGGACGCGGCGCGAAGGCCCTGCTGGCCGCGGTGCCCGCCGGCTCCCCGCTGGAGTACGTCGGCCTCGGCCCCGGCCTGCCCCGCCGCGTCAAGCGCTCCTTCGCCGAACGCCTGCGCCCCGCCCGCGCCACCCACCCGGACCTGCGCGCCATCGGCAGCGTGTACCGATGAGCGGCGCCCTGCCCGCTGGGGCCCTGCCCGGCGGCGTCCTGCCCGAGGACGCCTCGACCTGGCAGCGGATCCGCCGCCACGCCGTACCCGGCTGGATGATCGAGCGCGCCACCGCGCACCGGCTCGCCGGCGACTGGCGCGCGGCCTGCGCCGCCGCGGCCGTGGACATCCGCTTCGACCCGGCCGACATCGCCGCGCGCCACGGCTCGGCCGTCGCCGAAGCCCTGGAGGAAGACCTCCGGCACCTGGTGCCCGACCTGCTGCGCTGGCACCTGCCCCGCGGGCTGGGCGGCCGTACGACGATCGCCACCGACCTCCGGGTCCTGCTCGCCGCCTACGGCCCCCGCCCCGACGCGCCCACCCTCTGCGTCGCCACCCCCGCGATGACCGAGGGGCCGCAGCGGCTGCGGCTGCTGTGCGAACCGGTCCGCCCCGTGCAGCCCTACGTCCCGTACACCGGCTTCGCCGTGGAGGACTGGAGCGCGGCCCGGCCGCTCTGGGACGCCCGCCGCGCCGGCGCGCTGCGCGCACTCCTCGGCGCGGACGACGGCCGGCTGCCCTTCTTCCGCGCCGACGGCACCCCGCTCGGCCCCGACGAGCTGCCCCACGCGGAGCCCGGGCCCGGCGACCCCGCGGCGACCGCCGAGTGGGTCACCCTCCTCCAGGCCCGCGGCGACCACGCCGAGGCCTACGCGGCCGCGGGCATCGAGCGCGACCTGACCGCCCCCGAGCGCACCAGGGCCTACGGCCGCCCGGTGACCCCGGAGTCGGTCCTCGCGACCAACGCCCTCGACCTGACCCGGCTGCGGTCCGGGGTACGGGGGCTCGCGGCGGCCGGGGCCGGCGGCGCGTTCCGGGTCCACTCCCCCTACCGCATCATCCGGCTCGACGCGGTCGGCGAGGCCCCGCACGGCTCCGACGGCCCGATCCGGGCCCGGTACGTCGAGCAGCGGGAGGAGGCGGCGCGCGTCGCCCGGCTGCCGGAGTACGCCTGGAAGCGGCTGCCCGACCTCGAACTCGTACGGCTCGGGCGGATCACCCCGCGCGAACTCCACCCCCTCGTCGCCGGTGCCCTGTTCCCGGCCGCCGGACCCGCCGTCGGGCCGCCCGGCCCGGCGCGGAGCAAGCCGGTGCGGGTGCGCTGCGGGGGCGGCTGGCACGAGGTCCGCTCGCGCGGCGGCCTGCTGGAGATGCCGCACACCCCCGAGGAGCAGCAGCGCGAGCGCGCGCTGCGGGCGTTCGGCGGCGCCGTCAGCGGCTGCTTCGCCGTGGAAGCGACCTGGATCACGGGGGAGGGGCGGCTGCCGCGCGCCCTGCGCGCCGAGCACCGGGAGTTCTTCCTGCGGGCCCAGCACGGCGACACCCCGGCCGTCCTGGCCCTGCTGGACGCCGGTGTCAGCCCCCGGATCCGGGACGGGCGGCGGCGCGGACTGCTCCACCTGCTCCACCTCCTCGACCACGAGCCGCTGCTGCCCAGGCTGCTGGCGGCCGGGCTCGACCTGGAGTCCAAGGACGTCAACCAGCGCACCCCGCTCCAGTCGGCGGTGCACTGGGGCGGCTCCGCGGAGCTGGTCCGGGCGCTGCTCGCGGCCGGGTCCCGGATCGACGTCATCGACGAGATGGAACTGTCCCTCGCCCAGGAGATCCGCCGCTACAAGCGCTCCGACCTGGCCTTCCTGCGGCGCCGGGTGGACGAGGAGTTCCCCGGCATCGGCGCCGACTGGTGGGACGAGTACGTGCAGGACCGCGACGAGCACGACGAGCAGGACGAGGACGACGACGCATGAGTTCCCAGCCGCATCCGCAGGGCGGCCCGCGCGCCCTCGCCGCCGCCGACGCCCTCAACGCCCGGCTGGGCGGCACCCGGACCGAGCCCGCCGTCAACCCCCAACTGGAGGCGCTCGCGCTGGCCGTGACGGCCAATCAGCCCGTCCTGCTGTGGGGCGAGCCCGGCATCGGCAAGTCCGCCGGCATGGAACAGCTCGCCGCCGCCCTCGGCGTCGGGCTGGAGAGCGTCATCGCCAGCGTCCACGAGCCCTCCGACTTCGCGGGGCTGCCCATCGTCGGCGACGACCCCGCCACCACTGGCGTCCCCATGGCCCCGCCGGACTGGGCGGTCCGCCTCGCCCGCACCGGCCACGGGCTGCTGTTCTTCGACGAGCTGTCCTCCGCCCCGCCGGCCGTGCAGGCCGCCCTGCTGCGCGTGGTGCTGGAGCGCCGCGTCGGCAGCCTCGTCCTGCCCGCGTCGGTGCGGATCGTCGCCGCGGCCAATCCGCCGTCCAGCGCGGCCGACGGCTGGCACCTCAGCCCGCCGCTGGCCAACCGGTTCGTACACCTCGACTGGACCCACGACCCCCGCACCGTGGCCCGCGGCATGGCCGGAACCTGGCCCGAGGTCGCGATCCCCGCCGTCGACCCCGCCCGGATCTCCGGCTCCGCCGCCCGCGCCCGCGGTGTGATCTCCGGATTCCTGACGGCCCGGCCGGGCCTCGTGCACCACATGCCGAAGGAGGCCGAGGGCCGCGGCCGGGCCTGGCCCTCGCCGCGGACCTGGGAGATGGCACTGCGGCTGCTGGCCGCCGGATACGCGGCCGGCGCGGGCCGCGAGGCGCTGGCCACCGCCCTCACCGGGGCCGTCGGGGAAGCCACCGGCATCGAGCTGCTCTCGTACATGGAACACCTCGACCTGCCCGACCCGGACCGGGTGCTCGCCGACCCGGACGCCTTCGCGCTGCCCGGGCGCGGCGACCGGCAGCTCGCCTTCCTCATCGCCGTGGTCGCGGCCGTCCAGAGCGAGCTCACCCGCCCCCGCTGGGAGGCCGGCTGGGCGGTCCTGGCCAAGGCGGTGGAGGCGGGCGTACCCGACGTGGCCGCGCGGGCGGCCGCCGACCTCGCGGCGATGCGCCACCCGGACTGGCCCGTCCCCGCCGGGATCGACGCCTTCGTGGAGCTGCTCCAGCTCGCGGGCGCGCTGCCCGGCGGCGGCTGAGGCCGGGGCGGTACCGCATGAGCACCGCCGCCGGCCTGGACCGGGCGAAGCTGCTCGCCGCCCGCTTCAAGGCCGCCCAGGACCGCCCGTACCTCGCCTCCGCCCTGTACGCGCTGACGGTGGTCCCGTCCGGGCGCGTCCCCACCATGGGCGTCGACCGGCACTGGCGCTGCTACGTGGCGCCCGCCTTCGTCGACGCGACGCCCGTCACCGAGCTGGCCGGGGTGTGGATCCACGAGGTCGCCCACCTGCTCCGCGACCACCACGCGCGGGCCGGCCGGCTCCCGGCCGCCGACCAGCGCGACCACCTCCGCGTCAACCTCGCCCAGGACTGCGAGATCAACGACGACCTGCTCGCCGACGGGCTGCGGCTGCCCGAAGGCCGGGTCGAGCCAAGGGACTTCGGCCTGCCCGCGGGCGGCATGTTCGAAAGCTACCTGCCCGCCATCCCGGCCTCGCCCCCGCACGGCGCGGACTGCGGATCCGGCGCGCACGGCACCCCGATGCCCTGGGAACTGGGCGAGGCCGCCGGCCCGGCCCGGATCGGCGCCGTGGAGGCCGAGGCGCTGCGCCGCCAGACCGCCGAGGCCGTCCGGGCCCACCAGCGCGCCCGGGGCAGCGTCCCGGCCGGCTGGCGGCGCTGGGCGGAGCAGCTGCTGGAACCCACCGTCGACTGGCGCCGGGCGCTGTCCGGCGCGGTACGGGAGGCCACCGCCTGGGCGGCGGGCGCGGTGGACTACACCTACCGCCGCCCCTCGCGCCGCACGCCCGCGCTCGGCGGCCGCGTGGTGCTGCCCAGCCTGCGCAGGCCGCTGCCCCGGGTGGCGATCGTCATCGACACCTCGGGGTCGATGGGCGAGGACGACCTCGCCGCCGCGCTCGCCGAAGTCACCGGTGTGCTGCGGGAGGTGGGGGTCGGCGCCCACCGGGTCGCCATCCTGGCCTGCGACGCCGACGTGCACGCCGTGACCCGGGTGACCAGCGCCGAGCAGGTGACCCTGGCCGGGGGCGGCGGCACCGACATGACCGTCGGCATCAGTGCCGCGCTGGCCCTGCCCGACCGGCCGAACATCGTCGTCGTCCTGACCGACGGGTACACGCCCTGGCCGGCCGAGACCCCGTCCTGCCGGCTGATCGCCGCGCTGATCGGGGCTGCCGCGCCGGAGCCGCCGAGCTGGGTGGAGACCGTACGGGTCGACCTCGGGCAGTGACCCGACTGGCCTGGAACGTACGGTGCTTCGCCCCCCGTTCACGCGCGCATGACAGCATGGCAGGGCAACACCCGGTACACGGAGGGGGAGTTCGGTGAGCGGAGTACGCAAGGGCCTGGCCAAGGTGGAGATCGCGCTGCGGTGGGATCCCAGCCCGGCGGGCACGCCCGCGAACGACCTGGACATACTCGCCGCGGTCTACGGCGCGGCGGACCCGCACGGGGAGCCGGTCTACCTCGTGCACTTCGGCAGCCGCGCCCCCGACGGGACGATCACGCTGAACCGGGACAGCCAGACCGGGCAGGGCTTCGGCTTCGACGAGGTGATGACCCTCGAACTCACCCGGATGTCGAGCGAGTTGGTCCGCGTGGTGGTGGGCGTCGTGATCCAGGACGCCGACGCGGGCACGGGCGCGGGGGAGGGTGTGAAGACCTTCGCGGACATCCCCGGAACCGGGCTGCGCATCCGCGAGGGCTACACGGACCTCGCCGAGACCGACTTCGCCGCCGTCGCGGGGGCCACGGCGGCCACGGTCGCGGAGTTCGTCCGCGACGCCTCGGGAAGCTGGTCGCTGGAAGGCGCCGTACGCGGCTTCGAGACGGGCCCGGAGGAGTTCGCCCGGATCATGGGAGCCGTCCGCTCCTGACCTCGCGGTCCGTCTGCTCCTGACCCCGCGGGCCGCGTCGGTTCCGCACAGATCGGGCGGCGGTCACTCGTCGCGCGAGTGGCCGCCGCCCGGTCCGGGTGGCGCGCTGCCGCCGTCCCCACGAGGCAGCGCGGGCGGGTCGCCGTCCGGTCATCGGAGACGGCTGCCCGCCGGTTCTAGGGGGTGATCCCGAGCGAGGGGAGCAGGGCCGCGTCGACGAACCGGACCAGATAGTCGGCGTCGGCGTAGCGGCCCTCCAGGACCGGGCGGATCCGCAGCACACCCATCAGCTGCGCCGGCAGGAACTCCACGGCCGGATGGTCCGGGCCGATCTCGCCGCGCGCCACCGCCCGCGCGACCATCGCGTCGAAGGCCGCCAGCTCCGGCTCCACCAGCGCCTCGCGCAGCGCCGCCTGGAGCTCCTCGTCGCTGAGCACCGCGTGCCCGAGGGCCTGGGTGAGCCGGGTGTCGCGCCCCGAGGTGCCGGCCGCGATCCGGGCCGCCTCGCGCAGGTCGCCCGCCAGGGTCCCGGTGTCCACGGCGGCCAGCGTGCCCTGCCGGTTCGCGCGCAGGGCGGCCGCCACGAGCTGCGGCTTGCTCTTCCACTGCCGGTAGAGCGTCGACTTGCCGCAGCAGGCGCGGGCGGCGACGCCCTCCATGGTCAGGGCCTCGTAGCCGTGCTCGCGCAGCTGTTCCAGCACGGCGTCGTAGAACTCCTGCACCCGCTCCGGGCTGATCTTGGAGCGGCGCGCGCTGGTCGGCGTCGACGTCATGGGATGCGGCTCTCCTCGGCGGCTCGGTCGGTACGGCGAGTGTACGGGAAGAAGAGCTTATCGCTACACCTGCGTATCGATACGCGAATGTATCGATACACTGGCGTGTCGATGTGCTGCACAGGAAGTGAGACCGGGGGATGACCTCTCCTACGAAACCGGCCGGGCCACCCCCCGGCCCGCGGGCCGCCCGGCGCCGCCTCATACGCGAGCTGCTGCTCGTCGCGGGCCTGTTCGCCGTCTACAAGGCCGGCCGGACGCTCTCGACCGGCCGCACGGACGAGGCGTACCGCAACGCCGGATGGATCTGGGACGCCGAGCGCGCCCTGCACCTGCCCGGCGAGGGCGCGGTACAGCGGCTCCTGCTGCACGGGGACGCCCTCGTCCACACCGCGAACACCTACTACGCGGCCGTGCACTTCCCGGCGACCGCGCTCTTCCTGGTCTGGCTGTACGTACGCAGGCCGGCCCACTACCTCTGGGCCCGCCGGGTGCTCGCCGTCCTCACCGGCGCCGCCCTCGCCCTGCACCTCACCTTCCCGCTCGCCCCGCCGCGGATGCTCGGCGCCGCGCACCTGGTGGACACCGGCCAGGTGTACGGGCCCAGCGTGTACGGGTCCGCTCCGGCGACCGACACCATGGCCAACCAGTTCGCCGCGATGCCCTCGCTGCACTTCGGATGGGCCCTGATGCTGGCCCTCGGCATGATCGCCGCGACCCGGTCGCGGTGGCGGGCCCTGTGGCTGCTGCACCCGCTGCTGACGCTGCTGGTGGTCGTGGGCACCGCCAACCACTACTGGCTCGACGCGATCGTGGCCACCGTGCTGCTCGGCGGGGCGCTGCTGCTGATCCCGAAGCCGGTGGCGGCTCGTACCGCCGCCGTCGTCGTACGCGGACACCTCCCGGGCCCGAAGGCCCCGCCGGCCACCGCCGCCCCGGCCGCTGCTCCCGTGCCCGCGCCCGCTGCCGCCGTGTCTGCCCCCGCTCCCGCCGCGCCCGCGGCCGTCACCGCCGGGGCCGGAAGATGAACGCCACCGCCCTCGCCCTCCTGCTGTGCCTCGCCTCCGCCGTGACCTACGCCGCGGCCGCCGTGGCCCAGGAACGCCTCGCCCGGCGCGCCGTCGCCCGCAGCGCGAAGGCCCTGCTCGGATCCGGCGGCTGGTGGTGGTCGGCCGGGCTGAACGCGGCCGCCGCGCTGCTGCACGCCGCCGCCCTGCGCTACGGACCGCTCACCCTGGTCCAGCCGCTGGGCGCGCTCACCCTCGTCGCCGCCGTCCCGCTGGGCGCGCGCGGCGCCGGCCGCCGGGTGGCGGCCACCGAATGGCGCGGCACCCTCGCCACCGTCGCCGGGCTCGGCCTGCTGCTGCTCCCCGCCTCGGGACCGGCCCCCGACGACACCCTCAGCCTGGCCGAGGCGCTCGCCGTCTCCGGCACCACCGCCGCCGTGATCCTGCTGCTCACCGCCCGGCGGGACCCCCGCTCGGGACTCCGCCACGCCACGGCGTCCGGCCTGGCCTCCGCGGCGGCCTCCGCCCTGACCCAGACCGTGGCGGTGGCCGGAGGCCGGGGCGGGGCCCTGCTGAGCTTCCGCGTCGTCGCGGTGGCCCTGCTGGTGGTGGTGTTCGCGGTCGGCGGGATGCTGCTGTCCCAGCGGGCCTACCGGGGCGGGCTGGGCGCACCGCTGGCCGTGGTGAACCTGGCCAATCCGCTGGCCGCGGCCGCCATCGGCATGGTCCTGCTCGGCGAACGCCTCCAGGGCGGGGTGCTGGGGGTCCTGCTGGCGGTGACCGGCGCGTTCGCGGCGGCCCGCGGGGTCATGCTGCTGACCCGGACGCCGATCGTCCGCGCCGTGGCGTGAGCGGCCGCGCTGAACCGTTCGCGGCCGTTTCGCGTCCTCGCTGGTGAGCGCGCCGACCGACGGGCGTGACGGAACGAAGCGGAGTGCACGGGCATGGGCATAGTCAGCTGGATCATCCTCGGACTGCTGGCGGGCGCGATCGCGAAGGTGCTGCTCCCCGGCAGGGACCCCGGTGGCCTGATCGGCACCACCCTCATCGGCGTCGCCGGCGCCTTCACCGGCGGCTGGCTCTCCGCCAAGTTCCTGGACCGCCCGATCCAGAACGAGTTCTTCGACCTCGCCACCTGGGGCTCCGCCATCGCCGGCTCCCTGGTGCTGCTGATCGGCTACCGGATCCTGTTCGGCAACTCCCGGGACTGACCCAGGCGGGCGCCCGGTCCGGGCCGGGCGGCCGGTGAGCCGCCGCACACGCGGGGACCAGGCGCGGCTCGGCGCGGTGCCCATCGGGGACGGGGCGGCGGCCTCATCGCCGGGTCGGCCGTCCGCGACGGCGTCGCGCCGGCCGGCCTCGACCTCGGGGTCAAGGGGCCGGGTACGCCCCGATGCCCCCGGTCCGCCGGGGCCCAGGGGCGAGATCAGGCCAAGCGCCGGGCGCCCGCTCTGGCGGGCCCGGGCCGGGGCCGGTTTCACTGCGGGCCCATGAGACGACACATCACGGGCCTGCTCGGCGCGGTCGCGCTCGCCGCGGGCACGCTGGCCGCCGCGGCCCCCGCGAGCGCGGCCGCCCCCGCCACCGCCGCAGCCGTGGCGGCGCCCGCCGGTCCGGGGCGCGCCACCGAGCGCGGCGACCGCCCGGCCGGGCTCCCCGGCACCACCGCCACGGCCGTGGCGGGTCCCGCCGGTCCAGGGTCCGCCACTGCAGGCGCCGGGCTTCCTGCCGCCGCCGTCGCCGCAGCCGGTCCGGGGCGCGCCAGCGCGCGCAGCGCGCCTGGTGGGGCGGGCGCCGGGGGTGGGGACGTGCCCGCCGAGTTCGGGAGCGACTGGCACGATCCGGTCACCGCCGGTCCGGCGGTCGCGCGGCCCGGGACGCGGGCGTGCGAGGTGACCCTCGCCGAGGCGCGGTTCCGGGACTTCACCCCCTACCGGGGCGACTACGCCCCGCCCACCGCCTGCGGCCCCGCCCCCTGGGCCAAGGTCGTGCTCCGCCTCGACGGCAAGGTCAAGGGCCGCCAGTACGACCGCCTCGGCAACCTCACCCTCGGCGGCGTCGAGATCCTCCGTACCTCCACCCCCCAGCCCTCGCCCGACGGCATCACCTGGGCCGTCGAGAAGGACGTCACCCGCTACCGGGACACCCTGAGCCGCCCGCAGCCCGTCGAGATGCTCATCGGCAACGTGGTCGACGACACCTACACGGGCGTCATCGACGTCAAGGTCACCCTCACCTTCTACGCCGCCGAGCGCGGCCCCGGCCGTCCGGCGGCCCCCGACACCCCCGACCGGGTCCTCCCGCTCACCACCCCGGCCGTCACCACCCCCCGCAACACCGAACGGCTCCTCGCCGAGGTGTACGCCACCGGCTCCGGCGGCGGCTGCGAGGAGTACTGGTACCTGACCACCCCCGACGCCGCCCCGTACTCCTGCAAGGCCGCCGACGGCCCCCACCGCGAGGTCCGCGTCCTCGTCGACGGACAGCTCGCCGGCATCGCCGCGCCCTTCCCCACCGTCTGGACCGGCGGCTGGTCCAACCCCTTCCTCTGGTACGTGACCCCCGGCCTGCGCGCCTTCGACGTCCAGCCCGTCGTCTACGACCTCACCCCGTACGCCGCGCTCCTCAACGACGGCCGCCCGCACCGGATCGAGGTCTCCGTCGCCGGAGTCCCGGCCGGCCAGAGCGGCTGGAGCACCCCGGCCAACCTGCTGCTGTGGCAGGACGAGGCCCGTGCCGTCGTCACCGGCGCCCTGACCCGGCACGACGAGGGCGAACCGGCCAACTCCTCCCGCTGGACCCCGGGCACCGAGCACCGCCTCGACACCGAGGGCGGCCACCGCCTCACCGTCGCCGGCTACCTCGACACCTCCCACGGCCGGATCACCACCACCGTCGGCCGCGAGGTGCGCGGCACCTCCGTCCACCGCTGGACCGACGGCGAGGCCCTGGACGCGCTCACCGCCACCTGGACCGACCGGGAGAGCGTGACCCGCGGCGCCACCACCACCCGTACCGAGCGCACGTACACCATGGACGGCGCCACCACCCTCGGCGCCGGAGACCGGCTGCGCACCGTCCTCTCGCTCGGCGACCGCGCCGACACCGTCACCCTGCGCGGCGGCCGCCCGGTCGACTCCTCCCGGCTCGACGACCGGTACACGGGCGACGCCACCTACACGACGAACGTCCCGCGCGACCAGCGGCACGCGGTGGGCACCACCACCGCGCGCCACCGCCTGTACGGGGCGGGGGCGCCGGGCGGTTGTTACGACCGTACGGTGGCCACCGCCCAGGGCACGGTGACGGTGGACCGCCGCCGCTGCTGACACACCGGGCGCCTACGATGACCGGCCATGGACACGAGTGAGGCCGGCAGACAGCTGGTCGATGGCCGATTCGAACTGATCAGCCCGCTGGGCGCCGGCGGCATGGGCACGGTGTGGCGCGCCCGCGACATCGCGTTGCACCGCGACGTGGCGTTGAAGGAGGTGCGCCCGCCGGACCCGGCGACCGCGGCCGCGCAGCCCGGGCTGGCCACCCAGCTGCGCGAACGCGCGATCCGCGAGGCCCGGGCGCTGGCCCGGCTCGCGCACCCGAACGTGGTGACGATCCACCACATCGTCGAGCCCGCCGAGGGCGTGGACGGCCACCCGTGGATCGTGATGGAGCTCGTCAAGGGCGGCTCCCTGCACGACCGGCTGGAAGCCGGCCCGATGCCGGTCGCGGACGTCCTGCGGCTGGGCCTCGACGTGCTGTCCGCGCTGCGGGCCGCGCACGCCGAAGGGGTCCTGCACCGCGATGTGAAACCGGCCAATGTGCTGCTGCGGCCCGACGGCTCGGCCGTGCTGACCGACTTCGGCATCGCGGCCCTGCACGGTTCGACCGCGCTGACCTCCACCGGGGTGCTGATCGGCTCGCCCGAGTACATCGCGCCCGAGCGGGTCCGCGGGGAGGAGGGGCTCGCCTCCTCCGACCTGTGGTCCCTCGGCATGCTGCTGTACGTGGCCGCGGAGGGCGTGCACCCGATGCGCCGGGCCAGCAGCCTGGCCACCGTGGTCGCCGTGCTCGACGACCCGATCCCCGTGCCCGTCCGGTCCGGTCCGCTGGGGCCCGTACTGGAGCGGCTGCTGGTCCGGGACCCGGCGGCGCGGCCGGACGCCGAGCAGCTGGAACTGCTGCTCCGGAACGCGAGCAGTGCTCTTGGCGGGGCGACGCCGGTCACGCCGCCCGTGGTCCTCGGCCAGTACGGGCCGCCGACCCCGCCGCCGTTCAGCGCGCCGTCGTTCAGCCCTGGCGGCGGATCCCCGTACGCGCCGACCACGCCCGTCGCGGCGCCGCGCACCCCGCGCCGCCGGCCGGCGCTGATGGCGGCCCTGCTGACGGTGGCCGTCGCCGGTGGCGTGATCGGCCTCGTCCAGGCGTTCCCCGGCGGCGGGTCCGGTTCGGGCGGCGACGCGAAGGGCTCCACGGCCTCCCACTCCGCCTCCGCGCCCGCCTCCGGTTCCGGCTCGGGCTCGCGCTCCGGCGCCACGCCCGGCCCCAAGGCGAGCGCCTCCCAGGCCGGCGCCGACACCGCGGCCAAGGGCAGCATGCTCACCCCCGCCAACATCCGTATCGCGCTGGCGGCGTTCAAGGAGAAGACCGGCACCACCACCTTCGTGAACCTGAGGATCTACGACGGGTACGTGCTCGCCTCCATCCCCACCGCGCCCGACGCCAAGACCGTCGACGCGTGGCAGTACCGCGACGGCGCGGCCAGGCGGACCGGCCCCGACGGCACGGTGGACGAGGAAGAGCCGCTGATCGACATGTCCAAGGTCAGCTGGGACGCCCTGCCCGAGCTGATGGAGAAGTCGAAGAAGGAGCTCAAGATGCCGAACCCGACCTCGCGGTACGTCATCGTCGAGCCCTGGATGATGGACCAGGTCCCCTGTATGCGGCCCTACCTCAGCGACGAATACGGCCAGGGCGGCTACGTCCTCGCCGGCATCGACGGCAAGATCAAGAAGGTCGTCGCCTCTTGACGGCGGTTCCCCGGGCATGACATTTGTCCTGCCCGGGTCCGTACACGTGGATCTGCCGCCCTCCCCGCCGGTCTCCTAGCGTGGTGGACATGCAGCAACAGACGACGAAGCAGTCCGCCCCCACGGTCCGGACCCCCCGCGTGTTCGGCGCGGGCGCGAGGAAGGCGGCGCGCGCCGAGCAGTGCCGCGACGGCGCCGGCACGGGCCCGATCGGCACGCCCGGGGGCTTCGCCCTGCTGCCGTGGCTGCTCCTGGGCATGGGGTCGATCTCCAACGTCATCAAGGGAGAGACCCCCGACCCGTGGATCGGCGTCGTCGGCCTGCTCGCCTTCAACTCCCTCTACGTCAGCCTGGTGTTCCGGGCCTTCGACCGCAGGGCCCGGGAATCCGTCGCCACCCGCTGGTGCCTGGCCGCGCTCGGCCTCGTCACCTTCGCCCTCGCCGCCGCCTACGGGGGCAACTGGCTGCTCTTCTTCCCGCTGCTGGGACTCGCCACCGGCGCCGTGCTCCGCGGCCGCCCCCTCGGGCGGGTGCTGTTCGCGGTCACCGCCACGGCGGCGGCGGTGGCCGGGTACCACGAGGGCTGGGACGCGGTCGGGGTGGTGTACGGGACCCTGGTGTCGGGCGCCGTCACCGCGGCCATCCTCGCCCTGTCCGAGACCGTGCGTGAACTGCGGGACACCCGGCAGGAGTTGGCCCGGGCGGCGGTCGACCAGGAGCGGCTGCGCTTCTCGCGCGACCTGCACGACCTGCTGGGCCACACCCTCTCGGTGATCGTGGTGAAGTCGGAGGTCGCCCGCCGGATCGCGCCCCGCGACATCGACGCCGCCCTCGTCCAGGTCCGCGACATCGAATCGGTGGGCCGGCAGGCGCTGACCGAGATACGGGAGGCCGTCACCGGCTACCGCGAGGCCAGCCTCGCCGCCGAACTCGACCGGGCCCGGGGCGCGCTGACGGCGGCGGGCATCGAGTCCGTCGTACGGCAGTCCGGCCCCCCGCTGCCCCCGCAGGCGGCGGCGCTGCTGGGCTGGGTGGTCCGCGAGTGCGCCACGAACGTGATCCGGCACAGCGGAGCGGCCACCTGCGAGATCGAGGTGCGCGGCTCGGCCGAGCGGGTCCGGCTGGTGATCACCGACGACGGCACAGGCGTAGCGTCGACCCTGCCGGGCAGTGGTCTGACCGGCCTCACCGAACGCCTCGCGGCGGCCGGTGGAGTCCTGGACAGCGGTCCTGCCCCCGGCCGCGGTTTCCGGGTCACCGCCGAACTCCCGGTGGAGCCGGCCGACGGGGGCGAGGAGAGCCGATGATCAGGGTCCTGCTGGCGGAGGACCAGGGGATGATGCGGGGCGCCCTGGCCCTGCTGCTCGGGATGGAGGAGGACATCGAGGTGGTGGCGCAGGTCGCCGCCGGGGACGAGATCGTGCCCGCCGCCCTGACGGCCCGGCCGGACGTGGCCCTCCTGGACATCGAACTCCCCGGCCGCAGCGGCCTCGACGCCGCCGCCGACCTGCGGGTCCGGTGCCCCGGCTGCCGGGTGCTGATCCTGACGACCTTCGGCCGGCCCGGCTACCTGCGCCGGGCGATGGAGGCCGGGGCCGCCGGGTTCCTGGTGAAGGACGGGCCGGTGGAGGAACTCGCCGCCGCCGTCCGCCGGGTGCTCGCGGGGGAGAAGGTGATCGACCCCGCGCTCGCGGCCGCCGCGCTCGGCGCCGGCCCGAACCCGCTGACCGCGCGGGAGCGCGACGTGCTGAACGCCGCGGCGGACGGGGCGACCGTGGCCGACGTCGCCGCGAGGGTGTCCCTGTCCGAGTCGACGGTGCGCAACCACCTGTCCTCGGTGATCGGCAAGACGGGCACCCGCAACCGCATGGAAGCGCTCCGCGCCGCCCGTCGCCAGGGGTGGCTCTAGGGCCTGACCTGAAGTCAGGCCCTGGGCCGGTCAGTAGGCGCCGTTGACGTTGTCGATCGAGCCGTAGCGGGCGGCCGCGTAGTTGCAGGCGGCGGTGATGTTCGCGACCGGGTCGTAGGAGTCCATGGGCGTGCCGGGCACGTGGTAGGCCCGGAAGGTCGGGTCGATGACCTGGAGCAGGCCCTTGGAGGGTATGCCGGCGGCCGCGTTGGAGTCCCAGTTGTTGATGGCCAGCGGGTTGCCCGAGGACTCGCGCATCACATTGCGGTGAATTCCGTTGTAGCTTCCCGGAATTCCGTGCTTGGCCATGACGTCCAGGGACTCCCGGATCCAGCCGTCAAGATTGTTCGCGTACGTGGGGGCGGCGGGCTCGGCCGAGATCGTCTTGGCCCGTGCGGCCGCTGCCTTGGCGGCCGTGCCGAGGGACAGCTTGAGGCCGGGCTGAATGAGCGAGGGGTTGCCACCGATGGTGCTCTTGTTGGCGTCGTAAAGGGCCTGCCAACCGCCGTTCACGGAATGCTGGACCGCGATCTTGGAAAGCGTGTCCCCGCCGATGACGGAATACGTGAGGGGTGCGGCGGCCTTTTCCACGGCGGGCGCCGCGGCCGGGGCGAGCGTGGTCACCGAGGCGACGGTGGCGGGCTGCGTGACGGCCGCCCCGGCCGTGGTCGTGCTGATCAGCGGGAGGGCGAGGGCCGCGCCGCCGGTGCCGGCGAACGCCAGCTTGCGGGCGATCGGGTGCTGCTTCGGCCGACGGTGCTTAGCCTTTGCGGGCATGGCGCAATTCCTCACGTGGGGGGACGGGAGAGCCACGGCGGCGGCCGGATTCGGCAGGGGGCCACCGGGAATGATGGTGACCGTAGGCCGTCCCTCGGTGTGGGAACAAGACTGGAATTCCGGTTGGAGATCGACTTCCCGGAATAGGCGCGTTAAATGACCATGAAGCCCCCTTCCCGGGAAGGCCAACTTTCTTTCCGGGATAAGGGAATCGACTGTTTCCCGAAAATGATGTTGGCGCGCTCCGCGTGACTCACATCACGGTTTAAAGGCGCCGAGGATGAATTCGGACAACTCGCCCGTCCCCGGACCTGATTCGGGCGACTCGCCCGATGCCGGCGAATCGCCCACACCATCCCCTAGTGGGCGGAGAACCCGGCGGTGACCAGAGCCGGGCGGTGACCAGAGCCGGGCGGTGGTCAGAGCCCGGCGGTGGTCACAGGCCCGCCAGCGACCGCAGGGTCCGCGCCGCCGAGCCCCCGGTCGCCGGGAGCAGCGGCAGCCGGACGTCCGCCGTCGGGATCCGGCCCCGCGCGTGCAGGACCGCCTTGATCACCGTCGGATTGGGCTCCTCGAAGGCCGCCGCCGAGACGCGGGCCAGCGCATGCCCCAGCGCCCGCGCCCGGGGGACGTCACCCGCCTCCCAGGCCGCCGCGAGCTCCACGAAACGGGCCGTCGCCAGGTGCGCCGAGGCCAGGATCGCGCCCGCCGCGCCGAGGGCCAGCATCGGCGAGGCGTACGCGTCGTCGCCGGCCAGCACCTCGAACCCGTCCGGCAGGTCGCCGAGCAGCGCCACCGTGTCCTGGTCGATGCCCCCGGCGGCGTACTTCACCCCGGCCACCCCCGGCAGCTCCCCGAGCGCCCGCAGCGCCCCCGCGTCCAGCGGCTGCCCGGTCCGGTAAGGGACGTGGTAGACGACCAGCGGTACGGGGCTCACCTCGGTCAGCCGGGCGAAGTGCGCGAGCACCCCCGCCGCCGAGGGCCGTACGAACGGCGGCACCGTCACCAGCGCCGCCCGCACCCCCGGCCACCGCTCCAGCCGGGCGAGCGAGGCCTCGGCGGCCCGGGTGCCGCTCGCCCCGGCGCCCACCGTGAGCAGCCCGCCGCGCTCCGCGCAGACCCGCGCGCAGACGTCGGTCACGAGGTCCCGCTCGGCCTCGTCGAGCGAGGCCGTCTCTGCGGTGGTGCCGAGCGCCACGATCCCGGCGGCGCCCGCATCGAGCACCTCGTGGGCGAGGGCCTCCAGGGCCTCGGCGGCGACCTCCCCTGCTGCCGTGAAGGGCGTGACGAGCGGTACGTGGATCCCCCGCAGGGAGAGCGGGGGCTGGGACTGGGGGCGGGTGTTCTGTCGCGTGATCATGCCGTCGAGCCTCGCCCGCCCGAACCGGCAAATCCAGTTCGCGTTTCTTACCCGAACCGTAAGCTGAGCCGATGCTCGATGTCCGGCGCCTGCGCCTGCTCCGTGAACTCGCCCGCCGCGGCACCATCGCCGCCGTCGCCGAGGCCCTCGCGTTCAGCCCTTCGGCCGTCTCCCAGCAGCTCGGCGTCCTCGAACGGGAAGCCGGCCTGCCGCTGCTGGAGCGCACCGGCCGGCGGGTCCGGCTGACCCCCGCCGGGGAGGACCTCGTCCGGCACGCCGAGGCCGTCCTGGAACGGCTGGAGCGGGCCGAGGCCGATCTCGCCGAAGCGCGCACCGGGCTGGCCGGCGCCCTGCGCATCGGCTCCTTCCCCACCGCCACCCGGGCCATCGTCCCGGCCGCCCTGATCACCCTCGCCCGCCGCCACCCGCGACTGGAGCCGATGGTCTGCGAGACCGACCCGGCGGCCGTCGCGCACGCGCTGCGGGCCGGCGACCTGGACGTGGCCCTGGTCCACGAGTACGACTTCGTCCCCGCGCCGCGGGAGCCCGGCCTGACCACCGAACCGCTGTACGGGGAGGCGATGTACCTCGCGGCCCCGGCGGCCCCGGCCGCCCCGGCGGGCACCCCGGAGGAGGCGGGGCGCGACCAGGGCGCGGTGCTCCGTACCCACGCGGAGGCGCCCTGGATCACGGCGACGCCCGGCACCCTCTGCCACGCCATGACCGTACGGGCCTGTCAGGCGGCCGGGTTCACGCCCCGGGTCCGCCACCAGGTCGACGAGTTCGCCACCGTCCTCGCGCTGGTCGCGGCCGGCCAGGGCGTGGCCGTCGTACCGCAGCTCGGCATCACCGGCGCCGACCGCGCCGTCGGCCTCACCCGGCTGCTGATGGAGCGCCGGACCCAGCTCGCCTTCCGGAGCGGAGCCGGCACGCACCCCGCCGTGGCCGCGTTCGGCGCGGCGCTGCGCGCCGCCGTGCCTGCGGAACTGGCCAGTCCGCGCGCCGAAGCGTGACACAACTCCCGCACCGCTCCGCGTCCGTGTACGTTCGATGATCCAGACGGATCCGATCAGAGCGGGGTATGACGTGACACATCGCGTACGTGGGGTCATCGCACGGAGCAAGGGCGCACCGGTGGAAACGACGACGATCCTCGTGCCCGACCCCGGCCCCGGCGAGGCGCTCGTCAGGGTCCAGGCCTGCGGGGTCTGCCACACCGACCTGCACTACCGCGAGGGCGGCATCAACGACGAGTTCCCCTTCCTCCTCGGTCACGAGGCCGCCGGCGTCGTCGAATCGGTCGGCCCCGACGTCACCTCGGTCGCGCCCGGCGACTTCGTCGTCCTCAACTGGCGCGCGGTGTGCGGCACCTGTCGGGCCTGCAAGCGCGGCCGCCCCTGGTACTGCTTCAACACCCACAACGCCACCCAGCCCATGACGCTGGAGGACGGCACCCCGCTGTCCCCGGCGCTCGGCATCGGGGCCTTCGCCGAGAAGACCCTGGTCGCCGCCGGGCAGTGCACCAAGGTGGACCCGGCCGCGTCCCCGGCTGCCGCCGGGCTCCTTGGCTGCGGGGTGATGGCGGGCCTCGGCGCCGCGCTGAACACCGGCAACGTCGGGCGCGGGGACTCCGTCGCCGTCATCGGCTGCGGGGGAGTGGGCAACGCGGCCGTCGCCGGCGCGCGGCTCGCGGGCGCCTCGCGGATCATCGCGGTGGACCTGGACGACCGGAAGCTGGAGTGGGCGCGGGGCCTCGGCGCCACCCACACCGTCAACGGCCGCACCGAGGACGTCGTCAAGGCGGTCCAGGCGCTGACCGGCGGCAACGGCGCGGACGTCGTCATCGACGCCGTCGGCCGCCCGGAGACCTACCAGCAGGCCTTCTACGCGCGGGACCTCGCGGGCACCGTGGTCCTGGTCGGGGTGCCGACCCCGGAGATGAAGCTCGAACTCCCGCTGCTCGACGTCTTCGGCCGGGGCGGCGCCCTCAAGTCCTCCTGGTACGGGGACTGCCTGCCCGAACGGGACTTCCCGCTGCTGATCGACCTCTACCTCCAGGGCCGCCTCGACCTCGACGCCTTCGTCTCCGAGACGATCCCGCTCGACGGCGTCGAGGAAGCCTTCGCCCGCATGGAACGCGGCGAGGTCCTCCGCTCGGTCGTGGAGTTCTAACCCGCCCCCCGGCTGCCCGCCCGCCCCGCCGAGCCAGCCGGCCCCGAGGCCGACCGGCCCGCCAGCCCGACCGGCCTGCCGGGTCGCTGGGCCGGGAGGTCGGCTGGGCCGCCGGGCCGCCGGGCCGCTGGGCCGCGGGGTCGGCTGGGCCGCCGGGGCGGCTGCGCCGCGAGGCTGACCTGCCCGCCAGGTCGAGCGGCCTGCCAGGCCGTTGGGCCGCGGGGTCGGCTGGGCTGCCAGGTCGGCCGGGCCGCGAGGCCGACCCGCCCGCCAGGCCGCTGGACCGCCAGTTCGGCTGGGCTGCTAGGTCGCTGGGCCACGAGGCTGACCTGCCCGCCATGCCGACCTGCCCGCCAGGGCGCTGGCCTGCGAGGCTGACAGGCCTGCCGGGTCGACCGGCCTGTCAGGCCGTTGGACCTTGAGGTCGGCTGGGCTGCTGGGTCGGTCGGGTTGGGAGGTTGGCTGGGTCGTCCGGTCGACGGGGCCGACCAGGTCGGCCGTTTTGGCCAGACGTGCGGCCGGACGGTCTGGACAGGCCCGGGGGCCAACGGCCCGGCGGGCCGCAAGTCGCCGCCAGGGTCGGGGCGTCGCCTGGGCAGGCGTTGTCAGGGCTGGAGCGCCGCCCCGGGGTCGGAGCGTCGGCTCGGGGTGGGGGCGTCAGCCGGGCCGGGGTGTCGGCCGTTTTGGCCGGACGTGCGGCCGGACGGCCTGGCCTGGCCTGGGGGCCAACGGCCCGGCGGGCCGCAAGTCGCCGCCAGGGTCGGGGCGTCGCCTGGGCAGGCGTTGCCAGGGCTGGAGCGTCGGCCCGGGGTGGGGCGTCGGCCCGGGGTGGGGGCGTCGGCCGGGCCGGGGGGTCGGGCGGGCCGGGGTGCGGTGGCGGTCGGGGCGGGGGAGGGGGCCGCCCGGTGGGTTCGGACGTAGACTCGGGCGCGGCCGGCACCCGGCACCCTCCGACCGTTCCGCTCGCCGCACTCAGGGGATTTCCGTGACCTCCGATCGCAGTTACCGACAGCCCGGTGTCGTCCTGACCGACCACCACTTCACCGTCCCGCTGGACCACGCCCACCCGGACGGCGAGTCCATCGAGTTGTACGCCCGCGAGGCCGTCGCGACCGGCCGGGACCCCGAGGGCCTGCCCTGGCTGCTGTACCTGGAGGGCGGCCCCGGCTTCGGCGCCCGGCGGTTCATCGGGCGGCAGGCCTGGCTCGGGCGGGCCCTCGCCGACTACCGGGTGCTGCTCCTCGACCAGCGCGGAACCGGCCGCTCCACCCCGGTGTCCCGGCAGACGCTGCCCCTGCGCGGCACGCCGGCGCAGCAGGCCGCGTACCTCGCCCACTTCCGCGCCGACGCGATCGTGCGCGACTGCGAGGCCATCCGCCCCCAGCTGACCGGCGGCGCGCCCTGGACCGTAATGGGCCAGAGCTTCGGCGGGTTCTGCGCCACGCGCTACCTCTCCACCGCCCCCGAGGGCCTGGCCGCCGCCCTGCTCACCGGCGGCCTGCCCTCGCTCGACGCCACCGCCGACGAGGTGTACCGGGCCGCGTACCCCCGGATCGAGCGCAAGAACCTGGCCCACTACGCCCGTTACCCGGCGGACGTGGAGCGCGCCCGCCGGATCGCCGCGCACCTCGCCGAGACCCCGGTCCGCCTCCCCGGCGGATACCGGCTCACCGTCGAGGCGTTCCAGTCCCTCGGCATCCTCCTCGGCACCGGCGACGGCAGCCACCAGCTGCACTACCTGCTGGAGGACGCCTTCGTCCCGACCCCCGACGGGCCCGCCCTCTCCGACGCCTTCCTGGAGGGCGTCCACGCCCAGCTCTCCTTCGCCGGACACCCGCTGTACGCGCTCGTCCACGAGGCGCTCTACGCCCAGGACCCGGCCGCGCCCACCGCCTGGGCCGCCGAGCGGGTGCGCGCCGAGCACCCGCGGTTCGACGCCGCCAAGACCCTGGCGGGCGACGAGCCGCTCCTGTTCACCGGCGAGACCATCCACCCCTGGCACTTCACCGCCGACCCGGCGCTCGCCCCGCTGCGCGAGACCGCCGAACTGCTGGCCGCCCGCACCGGCTGGGAGCCGCTCTACGACCCGGCGCGGCTCGCCGCCAACGAGGTCCCGGTGGCCGCCGCCGTCTACCACGACGACATGTACGTGGACACCGAGCACTCGCTGCGCACCGCCCGCGCGATCCGGGGCCTGCGGACCTGGGTGACCGACGAGTTCGAGCACGACGGCGTCCGCGCCGGGGGCCCGCGCGTACTGGACCGCCTGCTGGCCCTGATCCGCGGCGAGGCGTAGGGGCGCCGCGCCACGGGCGGGCGTACAAGCGAAGGAGGTCCCGGCGGCGTCGAGGGGTGCAACCACCTCTCCGTGCCCGTCCATTCGCCTATTGTGCGCAGCATGACCAAAGAAGTGGATCAACCCGCGCAGCTGGAACCCATGCCCACCGACTGGCAGCGCGCCCTGGCCGTGGTCGCCCACCCCGACGACCTGGAGTACGGCTGCGCGGCGGCGATCGCCGACTGGACGGACGGCGGCCGCGAGGTCGTGTACGTCCTGGCCACGCGCGGCGAGGCCGGGATCGACACCCTCGCCCCCGAGGAGTGCGCCCCGCTGCGCGAGGCCGAGCAGCGGGCGAGCGCGGCGGTGGTCGGGGTGTCCGAGGTGGAGTTCCTCGACCACCGCGACGGGGTCGTCGAGTACGGTCTCGGGCTGCGCCGGGACATCGCGGCGGCCATCCGCCGCCACCGGCCGGAGCTCGTGATCACCCTGAACCACCGTGACACCTGGGGCGGGCAGGGCGGCGGGGGCTACTGGAACACCCCCGACCACCAGGCCGTCGGCCGGGCCACGCTGGACGCGGCCGCCGACGCCGGCAACCGGTGGATCTTCCCCGAGCTGATCGCCGAGCAGGGCCTGGAGCCGTGGAACGGGGTGCGCTGGGTCGCGGTGGCCGGTTCCGCCACGCCGACGCACGCAGCCGATGCCGGGCCGGGGCTGGAGCGTTCGGTGAAGTCCCTGATGGAACACAAGGCGTACATCGAGGTGCTGACGGACCAGGACCCCGAGGAGTACTGCCGTACCTTCCTCACGGGCAACGCGCGGCAGGCGGCGGCCCGGTTCGGCGGCCGGCCCGCGGTCACGTTCGAGGTCTTCCCGCGCTGACCGCCGCCCCCTACCGTGTCTGACGACCCGTCAGGAGCGGTCGAGGGAGGTCCGGTTCGGATGATCGACACGGTGTCCACGGAGATCGCGGAGGGCGAGGAGCGGATCCGCCTGGAGGTCGCGGACGGGATCGCGGTCCTCACCCTCTGCCGCCCGGACAAGCTCAACGGCTGGAGCTGGGAGTCCACCCGCCAGCTCGGCCTGCTCGCGGACCGGATCCGCTTCGACCCGGACGTACGGGTGGTGCTGCTGCGGGCGCAGGGGCGGGCCTTCTGCGCGGGGATCGACGTCACCGCCCCGGGCGGCGCGATCACCGGCGCCTCGGCCGCCGAGCGGACGCGGAACTACTACGAGGGCATCCGCTGGGTCCACGAGCGCTTCGCGGTCCTCGCGCGGCTGCCGCAGCCGGTGGTCGCGGCCGTGCAGGGGTACTGCCTCGGGTTCGGCTTCGAGCTGGCGCTGATGGCGGACGTCCGGGTGGCCGCGCGGGACGCGGTGTTCGCGCTCCCGGAGGCCGGTCTCGGCGTGGCGGTGGACGCGGGCGGCGACCTGCGGATCGCGCGGGAGGCGGGCGCGGGCTGGGCGAAGTTCCTGGCGCTGACGGGCCGGCGGATCGATGCGGCGACGGCGGAGCGGCTGCGGCTGGTCCAGCTGGTGGTCCCGGCGGGCGAACTCGACGGCGTCGCGAGGGAGGTGGCGGCGGAGATCGCGGCCAACGCTCCGCTCGCGGTCCAGGGGATCAAGCGGGGGATCGACGCCTACGCGGACGCGGGGCTGGCGGCCGCGCTGGACGGCGTGGCGATGACGGCGGCGCTGACCCTGACCTCCGAGGACTGCCGCGAGGGCTACACCGCCCGGGCCGCCCGCACCCCACCCCGTTTCACGGGCGGCTGACCCCCGCCGGCGGCCGCGCGGCGCGGGCGCCCGCCGGTCACGGGGTGAAGGGGCCGCGGCCCAGCTGGGTGCGCAGGGGGGTGAGCTCAGGGTTGACCACGGTGCGGCGCTGCCAGTTGGCGCCGTCCACGACCAGGGTGTGCCCGGTGACGAACCGGGCGTACGGCGAGGCCAGGAAGGTGGCCGCCCACCCCAGCTCGCGCGGGGCGCCCACCCGCAGGGCCGGCTGGCGCGCGTCCAGCCCGCCGCCCAGCGCGCCGCCCAGCGCGCCGCCCAGCGCGCCGCCCAGCGCGCCGCCCGGCCCGCCGCCGGGCCCGCCGCCCGCCCCGCCGGCCAGCCCGGCCGTGATCGCCTCCGGCAGGTCCGGGTGCGGGAACAGCCCCGGGACCAGGCCGTTGATCTGGATCCCGTACGGCCCCCACTCCACCGCCAGGGTCTCCACCAGGTTCTTCACCCCAGCCTTCGCGGCCGCGCTGTGCGCGAACCCCGGCCCGCCGGTCCAGGCGTACGAGGCGCCGATGTTCACGATCGAGCCCGGCGTCCCCGCCGCCAGGTGCCGCCGCCCGAACTCCCGCGTCATGAACCAGGTGCCGGTCAGCGTGATGTCGACCACCGCCCGCCACGCCCCCGGCGTCAGGTCCTCCGCCGGCGACGGGAAATTGGCGGCCGCGTTGTTGACCAGGACGTCCGGCAGCCCGACCGCCGCCTGCGCCGCGTCGAAGACCTCCGCGACCCGCTCCGGGTCCCGGATGTCGCAGACGGCGGCCGTCACCCGGCCCGCGCCGGGGACGGCCGCCAGCTCCTCGCGCGCCGCCTTCAACTGCCGCGCCCGGCGGCTCGCGATCACCAGGTCCGCGCCGAGCCGCGCGAACTCGGCGGCGATGGCCTTGCCCAGCCCGGAGCCGCCGCCGGTCACGAGGACCACCTGCCCCTCGTACGTGCCGGGGGGCAGGGCGGCGGCGCCGAGCGCCGGCGGCGCGGGCAGCCCGCGCGCGGGGTGCTGTGCGGGGTCCTGCGCGGGGTGCCGTGAAGGGTTCTCCATGCGGCATCGATACCGCGCGGGCGCTCAGATGGCCATGGCCGCGCCCCCGCGGAACCCCGTCCCCGCTCGCCGCCCCGCTACGCCTTCGGCGCGTACGCCTGTCCGCTCGCGCAGGTCCACACGACGGCGCTGGCCGTCATCGTGTTCCAGTCGTAGAAGGTGCCGCCCACCCGGTCGTCGTCCGACGCGGCGAAGGCCTCGCTGCGCGAGTCCGGCGCGGCGCCCGCCGGGTGGGGCAGCGCCAGCGGGGAGCCCTTGCCCGGCCAGTACGCGGCCTGGATGTGGTTGGCGTAGCCCTCGACGAAGGTGACGGCGGTGCCGACGCTCACGTTCGTGGTCGGGCTGATGGCGTCGAGCGTGAGGTGCTCGAAGCCCCCGACCCGGCCCGGGTCTGCCGGGAGCGCGTCGTACGGCTTCTTCCAGGCGGCGGGCTTGCGCTCCTGCCAGTCACGGTAGCTGCGGTCCTCGTGCCCGACGACCCGGCCCAGGTCGTCGATGCCGGTCGCGCGCGTGCCCACCGTGTAGTCCGAGTCGGTCCAGACCCGCAGGCTGTACGGCGGGTAGCCGCCGCCGGCGGGCCAGACGACGGGGAAGCTCTTGCTCGTGACGACGTCGTCCTCCCAGTAGTAGGTGAGGGCGGTGCCGACGATGTCGCCGCGCTTGTTGATCCCGTCCACCGAGATGATCTTGGTGGAGGGGTGTGCGTCCGCCGGCACGGGCAGCTCGCGCACCACCTTGCCGTTCAGCCACTCCTTCGGGACGCCCGCGTCCATGCCGACGACCCGGCCGGCGTCGTTGACGTCCGTCAGGGTGCTCGGCGCGGTGGCGGAGTTGACCAGTGCGACCGCCGCCGCGCCCTGCTGGTAGGTGAAGGCGAAGCTGTGGTCGTAGTCGCCCGGCCGGCGGAGCGCGCCGACCATCAGGCCCTTGGCGTTCACGGCCTTGACCTCGCCGGACTGGAAGCCCTCGGGCACCGGTACCGCGTGCGCCGTGCCGTCCGCCGTCCAGTACGCCGGCAGGCCGCGGCTCTGACCGGCGATCAGGCCGTTCGCGCCGAAGGCCTTGACCGTCCCGCCGTTCCCGGCGCCGGCGGGCCCGGCCGCGATGTCGGCCAGCTTGACGACGGCCGGTGCGCACGCCTTTGCGGCCGCCGGGCCCGGCGCGGCCGCGGCGGCCGGGCCGGCCGCCGTGATCAGGCCCGCCAGAGCGATCGCGGCGGCGGTCGCGGCTCCGGCCGCGGACATGCTGTTCCTCATGTGGACGTCCCCCCTGGACATGTGCTGTTCCCCGTTGAGTCATGACACGTGCACGTCACATGCTGCCTCAGGAGCGGCGCGAGTGGCGCGATTGACGCGGGTTGTTTTCGGGCCCCGGGTGGGCAGGTCCTCTGCCGGGCCCCTCCGCTCCGCCTCCCGAAGGCTCCCGG
Source organism: Streptomyces goshikiensis (assembly GCF_014650555.1). Classification (GTDB taxonomy): domain Bacteria; phylum Actinomycetota; class Actinomycetes; order Streptomycetales; family Streptomycetaceae; genus Streptomyces; species Streptomyces goshikiensis. The sequence goes on from NZ_BMVE01000003.1 coordinate 188,944, forward strand.
GGCCTCCCGACGGTTCCCAATCAGGCAAGCGACCGCTTAGTATGCGGCCGAGCGTGGTTCCTCGACGGCGGCTGGAGGCCCCGGATGCAGGCATGGCGAGTACACACCCCCGGCGAACCCATCGAGGCCATGCGCCTCGAAGAGGTCCCCGAACCGGTCCCCGGCGAGGGGGAGGTGAGGCTGAAGGTGCTCGCGGCGAACGTCAACTTTCCCGACGCGCTGCTCGCCCGCGGCCAGTACCAGATCCGGCCCCCGCTGCCCTTCACCCCCGGGGTGGAGATCTGCGGCGAGACCGAGGACGGCCGCCGCGTCATCGCCAACCCGAGCCTGCCGCACGGCGGTTTCGCCGAGTACGTCACCGCCCCCGCGCGCGCCCTGCTGCCCGCCCCCGACACCCTCGACGACGCCGAGGCGGCCGCTCTGCACATCGGCTACCAGACCGGCTGGTTCGGCCTGCACCGCCGCGCCCGCCTCCAGTCCGGCGAGACCCTGCTCGTCCACGCCGCCGCGGGCGGGGTCGGCAGCGCCGCGGTCCAGCTCGGCAAGGCCGCCGGGGCCACCGTCATCGGGGTCGTCGGCGGCAAGGCCAAGGCCCGGACCGCCGAGGAACTCGGCTGCGACCTGGTCATCGACCGCACCGCCGACGACACCGCCCAGGTCGCCGCCCGCGTCAAGGAGTTCACCGGCGGACGCGGCGCCGACGTGGTCTACGACCCGGTCGGCGGCGAGGCCTACACCGCCTCCGCCAAATGCGTGGCCTTCGAGGGCCGGATCGTCGTCGTCGGCTTCGCCAGCGGCACCGTCCCCGCGCCCGCCCTCAACCACGCCCTCGTCAAGAACTACGCCGTGCTCGGCCTGCACTGGGGGCTCTACGCCGCGAAGGACCCCGCCGCCGTCCTCGCCTGCCACACCGAGCTCACCCGGCTCGCCGCCGAGGGCGCCGTGAAACCGCTCGTCACCGAACGGATCCCGCTCGCCGGGGCCGCGGACGCCGTGCAGCGCCTCGCCGACGGGACCACCGCCGGCCGGCTGGTCGTCGTACCGGCCCTGGACGGAGGCGGCTCGCGATGATCACCTCCGAGGAACTGCTCGCGCGCGTACGGGACCTGCTCGCCGCCCACCCGCCCGGCGAGAGCGACCGCACCGACTTCCTGCGGGCCCGCTTCGACGCCGGACTCGCCTGGGTCCACTACCCCGAGGGCCTCGGCGGCCTCGGCGCCCCGCGCTCCCTCCAGGCCGTCGTCGACGCCGAGCTGGAGGCCGCCGGCGCCCCCGGCAACGACCCGCGCCGGATCGGCATCGGCCTCGGCATGGCCGCGCCGACGATCCTCGCCTACGGCACCGCGGAGCAGAAGCACCGCTTCCTGCGGCCCCTGTGGGTGGGGGAGGAGGTCTGGTGCCAGCTGTTCAGCGAACCCGGCGCCGGCTCCGACCTCGCCGCGCTCGCCACCCGCGCGGTCCGCGAGGAGGACTCCGGCGACTGGATCGTCGACGGGCAGAAGGTGTGGACCTCCAGCGCCCACACCGCCCGCTGGGCCATCCTGATCGCCCGCACCGATCCGGCTCTGCCCAAGCACCGGGGCATCACGTACTTCCTGTGCGACATGCACGCCCCCGGCGTCGAGGTCCGGCCGCTGCGCCAGATCACCGGCGAGGCCGAGTTCAACGAGGTCTTCCTCACCGGCGTCCGGATCCCCGACGCCCACCGCCTCGGCGCCGTCGGCCAGGGCTGGGAGGTCGCCCGCACCACCCTGATGAACGAACGCGTCTCCATCGGCGGCATGCGGATCCCGCGCGAGGGCGGCATGATCGGCCCCGTCTCCGCGGTCTGGCGCGAGCGCCCCGAACTGCGCACGCACGCGCTGCACCAGCGCCTGCTGGAACTGTGGGTGGAGGCCGAGGTGGCCCGGCTGACCGGGGAACGGCTGCGCCAGCAGCTCGCCGCGGGCCAGCCCGGCCCCGAGGGCTCGGGGATGAAGCTGACCTTCGCCCGCCTGAACCAGGAGATCAGCGGCCTGGAAGTGGAACTCCTCGGCGCGGAAGGCCTGCTGTACGAGGACTGGACGATGCGCCGGCCCGAGATCGTCGACTTCACCGGCCGCGACGCCGGCTACCGCTACCTGCGCGCCAAGGGCAACAGCATCGAGGGCGGCACCAGCGAGGTCCTCCTCAACATCGTCGCCGAGCGGGTCCTCGGGCTGCCCGCCGAACCGCGCGACGACAAGGACACCGCCTGGAAGGACCTGGCCCGATGACGGACGAGACGGAGCGGACGACCCCGATGGCCTCGCATGCCCCCTTCGACCTGCTGTACTCCGAGACCGAGGAGGAGCTCCGGTCGGCCGTACGGGCGCTCCTCGCCGACCGCTGCGACGCCGCGAGCGTGCTCGCCCGGGCCGAGACCGACCGGCCCTACGACCCGGAGCTGTGGAGCACCCTCGCGGGCGGGATCGGGGCTGCCGGACTGCTCGTCCCGGAGAAGCTCGGCGGGCAGGGCGCGAGCCACCGGGAGGCGGCCGTGGTCCTGGAGGAACTGGGCCGGGCCGTCGCGCCCGCCCCGTACCTGACCAGCGCCGTCCTGGCGACGGAGATCCTGCTCGGCTGCGACACGACCTCGGCCGAGGTGGCCGGGCTGCTGGCGCAGGTGGCGGCGGGCGCGCGGGTCTGCGTGCCCGCCGTGCCGCTGACGCTGGCGCCGGGGGCCCCGCTGCCCTCCGGGGTGCGCGACGCCGGGGGCGGGGTCCTGACGGGGAGCGCCGGCCCGGTCGCGGACGCCGTGGCCGCCGACGTGCTGCTGGTGCTGGCGGACACCGGGCTGTACGCGGTCCCGGCCGCAGCGGTCACGCTCGTACGGGCGGTCCCGCTGGACCTGACCCGGCCGCTGGCCACCGTGGAGCTGGACGGGGCCACCGGAACCCGGCTCGGGGACCCGGCCACCGCGCGGGCGGCGGTCGCGGGGGCGCTGCTGTCGGGGGCGGGGCTGCTGGCGTCCGAGCAGCTCGGCATCGCGCAGTGGTGCCTGACGGAGACGGTCGCCCACGTACGGGCCCGCCACCAGTTCAACCGGCCCGTCGGATCCTTCCAGGCCCTCAAACACCGGCTGGCCCGGCTCTGGCTCGACGTGGCCTCGGCCCGCGCGGCGGCGCGGGCCGCCGCGGACGCGCTCGCCACCGGCTCCCCGGACGCTCCGCTGACGGTCGCGGTGGCCCAGGCGTACTGCTCGGGCGTGGCCGTCCGGGCCGCGGAGGAGTGCGTGCAACTGCACGGCGGCATCGGCATGACCTGGGAACACCCGGCGCACCTGTACCTGAAGCGAGCCAAGGCCGACGCCCTGGCCCTGGGCTCCGCCGGCCACCACCGCACCCTGGTGGCGGACTTCGCGGAACTCCCGTCCCCGTAGCCGGGGCCCCGACGGGGTGACCTCGTTCGCTGGTCCGCGTTAGTCCCCGTACGCGGACCACCGAGCGAGGGAGACCGTATGTTCGCAGCACCGGCCGCCGCACCACTCACCCGCCGCGCGGTCCTCCGTACGGCCTTCACCGCCGCCGTGCTGGCCGGGACGGCCGCCGCGCTGGCCCCGGTACTGCGGGCCCGGCGGCCCCGGCAGACGCTCACCCCGGCGCCGTTCGCCGAGGAGACGTACCGCGGCCGGCACATCGCCGTCGAGCTCGCCGGGACGGCCGTGCGCATCGACGGGCGCCCGCTGCACGTGATGCGCCGCGCCGACGGCAGCTACCTCAGCGGCATCAACCACTTCCAGTCGTTCGCGACGCCGCTGGAGCTGGCCCGCGCCGCCGTCGACGAACTGGGCACCACCCAGCTGGCCCCCGCCGCCCCCCACCACGGCGGCTGACGCACGGGAACGGGAGGAGCCCCGAGGTGTACACCCGGCAGAACCAGAAGAACCTGACCAGCACCCAGAAGAGGCGGTTCACCGCCGCCGTCCTGGAACTCAAGCGCAACGGGACCTACGACCGGTTCGTGCGCACCCACGACAAGTACTTCGTGCCCGACCGGGACCGGGGGCTCCGGGTGGGCCACATGTCCCCGTCGTTCTTCCCCTGGCACCGCCGCTACCTCGTGGAGTTCGAGAAGGAGCTCCGGGCGCTCGACCCCGGCGTCAGCATCCCGTACTGGGACTGGACCACCGACACCAGCCCGGTCTCCTCCCTGTGGGCCGAGGACTTCCTCGGCGGCACCGGCCGCTCCTCCGACCGCCAGGTGATGACCGGCCCGTTCGCCTACGCGAGGGGCGACTGGACCATCACCGTGGGGATCACGGAGGCCCGGTACCTGACCCGCAACCTGGGCCGCCCGCAGAACCCGGTCACCCTGCCCACCCCGGCCGAACTCCAGTGGGCGATCGACGACCCGACGTACGACGCCTCTCCCTGGGACTCCACGGCGGGCGGCTTCCGCAACAGGCTGGAGGGCTGGGCCGCGCCGAAGAGCGAGCGCTGGCGCAACCACAACAAGGTCCACCAGTGGATCGGCGGCCACATGACGGGCGGTACGGCGCCCAACGACCCGGTGTTCTGGCTGCACCACGCCTTCGTGGACCTGCTCTGGGACCGCTGGCAGCAGCGGCACCCCTCCTCCGGGTACCGGCCCGCCACCGCGCCGCTGCCGGGCGACGCCCAGCGGGGCCGGGTGATCGCGCTGGACGAGCCGATGCCGCCGTGGAACATCAGCCCGCGGGAGATGCTCGGCCACCAGGGCGTCTACCGCTACGAGGTCTGAACGCACCCGGTCGGCGCAAGGGCCCCCGCCGACCGGCGGGGGCCCTCAGTGTCGTTCCGGCGGGCAGGCGATCAGCCGCCGTAGCCCTCGGTGTGCTGCTGCTGGGTGGTGGCCGTGCCGCCGCCCGAGGCGTTGACGCAGGTGTTGCCGAACGCCGGGTTCAGCAGGCCGACGATGTTGACGCTGTTGCCGCAGACGTTGACCGGGACGTGCACCGGAACCTGGACGAGGTTGCCCGAGAGGACACCGGGGGAGCCGATCGCCGCACCCTGCGCTCCGGCATCGGCGACAGCCAGACCGGCACCGGCGGCCACGGCGCTACCGGCGACAGCGGTGATGGCGAATGCCTTCGCGATACGCGACATCAAGATCTCCTCGTGAGATGTGGGGTTGCCACAGAAGCTGCGGCATTTGACATGGCATACAACGCGGGGACGGCCCAGGGGTCACGGGCGCTGCTCCTACCCGGTGACCGAGAACCGCACCGAGGCGAAGTACGGCCGCACCTGGGTGACCGTCCCCGGCCCGAGCCGCTCCACGGGGGCGCCCGCGCAGCCCGGCTCCCGGTAGAACGTCGCGGTGCCCCGGGTGTGGTTGGTGACCGGCCGGGAACCGCCGCCCTCCGCCGCGACACAGCCCTTCGGGGCGGTGAGCCCGTGGACCCGGTCGTCCTGGCCCACGTACTGGAAGTCCGGACCGGCGGCCCCTGCGGGCGCCGTGCCGCCCGCGGCCGGGGCCGCCGTAGCCGTAGCCGTGACCGCCGCGACCGCGGCGGCGGCCAGCAGCAGGGCGGGAACCGCGCCGGTGCGCAGGAGGATCCGCGTGTCTCGCATGATTCGCATGGCCCGTCCAACCGGACCCGCCCCGGGCCGGGTCACGCCGGATCACCCGTTGGACGACTGTGCGACCGTGTGCGACCGTGCCTGGACAGGAGGAACGGCTCCAGGAGGACGGGATGAGAGCACCGAGCGGCCGGCCCCGGGCCGGCACCGGGTACGGAGTGGTCGAAGGCCGGCGCGAGGCCGGCGGCATCGCCGTCTTCCGCGGCATCCCGTACGCCGCACCGCCCGTCGGCGCCCTCCGGTTCGCCGCGCCCGCGCCCCCGGAGCCCTGGGAGGGCGTCCGCGACGCCGGCGCCTTCGGGCCCACCGCGCCCAAGGTGCCCTACCCCGACACCTTCGCGGCCCTGCTGCCCGACCCGGAGATCCCCGGGGACGACTGCCTGAACCTGAACGTCTGGACCCCCGACCCGGACCCCGGCGCCCGGCTGCCCGTCATGGTGTGGATCCACGGCGGGGCGCTCACCCGGGGCTCCGCCGCCGTCCCCGTCTACGACGGCGCCGCCTTCGCCCGCGACGGGGTCGTCCTCGTCTCCTTCAACTACCGCCTCGGCGCGCTCGGTTACGGACTCTTCCCCGACGCCCCGGCCAACCGCGGCCTGCTCGACCAGATCGCCGCCCTCACCTGGGTCCGCGACAACATCGAGGCCTTCGGCGGCGACCCCGGCCGCGTCACCGTCTTCGGGGAGTCCGCCGGGGCCATCAGCATCGGCGCCCTCCTCGCCGCCCCGCGCGCCGCCGGGCTCTTCACCCGGGCCGTCCTGCAGAGCGGCGCCCCCGAGGTGCTGCCGCGCGATCGGGTGCGCACCATGGTCCGGCGGATGGCCGCGCTGCTCAAGGTGCCCGCCACCGCCGGGGCCTTCACGGCCGTCGCCCTGCCGGATCTGCTCCGCGCCCAGGCAGCGGTGCTGCGCCGCACCAACTCGCTCGTCGGCGGCCCCGCCTTCGGCCTGGTGGCGGACCCCGCCACCCTGCCGGACGATCCGCTGGAGGCGGCCGCCGCCGGGGAGGTGCCGCTGCTGCTGGGCTGGACCGCCGAGGAGTACCGGCTCTGGCTGGCCCCGACCGGGGCGATGCGGGTGCTGGACCGGCTCGGGCCGCTGGCCGTGTCGCTGGCCCGGGCCCGCAGCGGCAAGGACCGGGCCACCGTACGGACGCTGCGCACCGCGCTGCCCGGGGCGAGCGCCGCCGAGCTCGCGGGCCAGCTGCTCACCGACCGGCTGCTGCGCGACCCGCTGCGGCGGCTGGCCGGGGCCCGGCGGTCGGCGCCGAGTCACCTCTACGAGTTCCGCTGGCGCTCCGGCGTCCCCGGCCTCGGCTCCTGCCACGCCCTGGAGCTGGGCTTCGTCTTCGACACGCTCCACGTACCGGAGGCCGCCTGGCTGGCCGGGCGGGACACCCCGCAGGAACTGGCCGACGAGATGCACGCGGCCTGGGTGCGGTTCGCGGTCACGGGGGACCCGGGCTGGGCCCCCTGGGACGGCAGCGGCCCGCCGAAGGTGTTCGGCGGGCCGGAGCGCGAGGGGGAGGGGGCCGGGGAGGCGCTGGCGGCTACTCCACCGGTCCTTCCATGACCTTGCTGATGAACTCGATCGGGCCCTCGCCCATGTTCGGGACGTAGGTCTTGGCGTTGTGCTTGCCGCCCGGGATGACCTTCAGGCTGGTGTGGACCGGGCCCTTGTTGCCGTAGGTGGCGATGAACTTCTGCACGTCCGGCAGGGTCCTCTTGTTGGACTCGCTGTCGCCGACCTGGAACGCGATGTAGACGTCCGGGCCCTTCTTGTCGATCAGGTCCTTCGCCAGCAGCTCGGGGTTGTTCTCGGCCTTCTCCTTGTCGTGGCCCTTCCACAGGGAGGAGTCCGGGACGATGTCCGGGCCGGAGGCGACCACGGCCTTGAAGCGGTCCGGGTACTTCAGCACGGCCTTCATGCCCGCGAAACCGCCGGTGGAGGAGCCCATGAAGGCCCAGCCGTCACGGGACTTGATCGTGCGGAAGTTCGCCTTCATCAGGTCCGGGACGTCATCGGTGAGCCAGGTGCCCATCTTGGGCTGGCCGGGGATGTCGGAGCCGTCCCAGTAGACGCCCTTGTCGTCCGGACCCGGGTTGAGCACGGGCATCGCCAGGATGAAGGGCTTGCTCTTCCCCTCGGCGTACCACTTGGAGATGCTGGACTGGAGGCCGAGGTCGGTGCCCATCCAGTAGTTGTTCGGGTAGCCGGCGCCGCCGGGCAGAGCGATCAGGACCGGGAAGCCGCTCTTGGCGAACTTCGGGTCGTTGTACTCCTTGGGCGCCCAGACCCAGACCTTGCCCTTGAAGCCGGACTTCTTGCCGTCGAGCGTGGTGACGGCGATGTGCGTGCCGTCCGGCAGCGTCTGCGCGTTCTTGAAGTCGGCGGCCGGGCCGGTCGGCATCAGCATCTTCGAGTTCGGCGCCTGCTTGGCGGCGCCCCCGCCGCCCCCGCCCCCGGCGGCCGGTTGTCCGAAGGACACGGCACTGCCCTTGTCCGTGAACGGGGGTATCTCGAAGTGGTACATCACGCCGGCGGCTATGCCGGCGAGGCCCAGCACGGCCACGCCCGCGATCAGCCAGCGCTTGCCGCGTGAGCGCCGGCGCGGCTCCTCGGGGGGCTGCGGCGGGCCGTAGTCGTACTCGTGGCCGTAGCCCTGGTCCGGGCCCGGTCCCTGGCCGTAGCCCTGGCCCTCCTGGCCGTAGCCCTGGCCCTGCGCCTGCCCGTAGCCCTGGCCCTGGCCGTAACCCTGGCCCTGGCCGTACGGCGGGCCTGGCGGCGGGCCGTCGTGCGGTGGCCGGGGCTGCCGGTACTGCCCTTCCGGTGCCGGCCGGTAAGGCTGGTACTGCTGCTGACCGTCGGGTGCGTAGGACATCGCGGTGGCTCTCCGGCTTGTGCTGCCCGATCGGGCGGGGGGTTGGCTGCTTCCTCTCGGATGATGATCGCAAATACGTTCTGGTTCCTTATTTTTCTTTCTCTTGGGGTTCCGTAGGGCAATGCGTTGCCCATCGCTCAGCGGCTCGGTGGAGTTCCCGCGCTGTTCGCCGAGTATCCCTGGCCCATGCACATGCCGCTGGGTATGGTGCGTCCGCGCCGCCGCCCCCACCCCCCCCTGCCCGGAGGTATTCCCCGTGTTTGGCATGTCCCGTTCACAGGTGAGCCGTAAGACCGCCCTCGCCGCCGCCTTCGGCGTCACCGCCGCCGGCGCGGCCCTGTGGGCCGGCATCGGAGCCGCCCAGCCCGCGCACGCCGCCGGCCTGCCCGCGCCCGACCACGTCGTCGTCGTGGTCTTCGAGAACCACGCCTACAACCAGGTGATCGGCAGCTCCAGCGCCCCCTACCTCAACTCCCTCAAGACGGGGGGAGCCAACCTCACCAACTCCTTCGGCATCACCCACCCCAGCCAGCCGAACTACCTCCAGCTGTTCTCCGGCTCCCACCAGGGCGTGACCGGGGACAGCTGCTACACCCCCGGCTTCAGCTCCGCCCCCAACCTGGCCTCCGAGCTGATAGCCGCCGGCAAGACCTGGGCCAGCTACAACGAGACCCTGCCCAGCCAGGGCTCCACCACCTGCAGCAGCGGTAACTACGCCCGCAAACACAACCCCTGGTTCGCGTTCTCCAACGTGCCCACCAGCACCGCCAAGACGATGACCCAGTTCCCGGCGGACTTCACCACCCTGCCCAAGGTCTCCTTCGTCGTCCCCAACCTCTGCAACGACATGCACGACTGCTCCGTCGGCACCGGTGACACCTGGCTCAAGAACAACCTCAAGGCCTACGCCGACTGGGCCAAGACCCACAACAGCCTCCTCGTCGTCACCTTCGACGAGGACAACCGGCTCGCGGGCAACAAGATCCCGACCGTCCTCTACGGCCAGCCCGTCACCCCCGGCAGCACGTCGAGCACCACCTACAACCACTACGACGTGCTCCGCACCCTGGAAGGCCTCGCCGGCCTGACCACCCACGCCGGCAACGCCGCCGGCGCCAAGGACATCACGGGGATCTGGGCCTCCTGACCATGTACGTTGCGGACAGTCGCGGCACCCCCGCGCCCGCCGTGACCCCCGAGTCACCGGCCGTCGCCCCGGGCACCAGCCCGGGGCGGCGCGCCGCGCTCGCCCCCACGGTGCTCGCCCTCGGCACGGTCAGCCTGATCACCGACGTCTCCTCCGAGATGGTCACGGCCGTGCTCCCGCTCTACCTCGTCGCCGGCCTCGGGCTCTCCCCGCTCGGCTTCGGACTCCTCGACGGCCTCTACAACGGCGTCAGCGCCCTGGTCCGGCTGACCGGCGGCCACCTCGGCGACCGCCTCGGCCGCCACAAGGCCCTCGCCGGCATCGGCTACGGCCTCTCCGCCCTGTGCAAACCGCTCCTCCTGCTCGTGCACACCCTGCCCGCCATCGGCGCCGTGCTCGCCCTCGACCGGACCGGCAAGGGCCTGCGCACCGCCCCGCGCGACGCCCTGATCTCGCTGTCCGCCGCGCCCGCGGACCGCGGCCGGGCCTTCGGCGTGCACCGGGCCATGGACACCGCGGGCGCGCTGATCGGGCCGATCCTGGCCTTCCTGATCCTGCGCGGCGCCGCCGACGGCTACGACGCCGTCTTCACCGTCAGCGCCTGCGTGGCCGCCCTGGGGGTCCTGGTGCTGGTCCTCTTCGTCCCCGGCCGCCGCACCACGGCCGCCCCCGGCGCCGAGCCCGTCTCACTGCGGGCCTCCGTCGGCCTGCTGCGCCGCCGCGACCTGCGCCGGATCAGCCTCTGCGCGCTGCTGCTCGGCCTGTGCACCGTCAGCGACGGCTTCGTCTTCCTGCTCCTCCAGCGCGCCACCGGGATCGCCGACCGCTGGTTCGCGCTGCTGCCGCTGGGCACCGCCGCCGCGTTCTTCCTGCTGGCGCTGCCGCTGGGCCGGCTCGCCGACCGGATCGGCCGCCGCCGGGTCTTCCTCGGCGGCCACCTCGCGCTGCTCCTCCTCTACGGGCTCCTCCTCGTCGGCGGGCAGCACCCGGCGCTGCCCTACGCGGTGCTCCTGCTGCACGGCGGCTTCTACGCCGCCACCGACGGCGTGCTCATGGCCGCCGCCGCCGGGACCGTCCCCGAGGAACACCGCGGCGCCGGACTCGCCCTCGTCCAGACCGGCCAGGCCCTCGCGCGGTTCGCCGCCTCGCTGGGCTTCGGCGCCGTCTGGACCGTGTGGGGCCCCCGCCCCGCGCTCGCCGTCGCCGCCGCGCTGCTCGCCGTCGCGGCCGCCCTCTGCGTCCGGCTCCGGCCCGGCGCCGACGCCTGACCCCCACCCCCGAAAGGCCCCCATGACCCTCCAGCGCCGGATCCTGATCCTCGTCTGCGCCGCCGCCCTGCTCGCCGCCGTGGGCGCGCTCGCCGTCGTACGGGCCTCCTCGCGCGCCGACGAGAAGAACCAGGCCCGGGCCGGCGGGCCCCGGATCACCCGGGGCGAGGTCTCCCTGACCCCCGGCGACGGCGGCCGGCGGATCGTGTTCCGGAACATGGCCTGGGGCCCGCACCGCGACGAGCTCGCCACCGTCCCGGCCGGTGAACCCGAGGGGCCCCGTACCGCCTCCGGAGTGACCTGCCTGCGCTTCCACTCCGCCGCGGGCACCGGCGTCTGCCTCCAGGCCGACAAGGGCGGGGTCCAGGAGAGCTACCGGGCGGTCGTCCTCGACGCCCGCCTCAAGGAGGTCTCCGCGCACCCGCTGGCGGGCATCCCCACCCGCGCCCGGGTCTCGCCCGGCGGGCACCTCGCCGCCTGGACCGTCTTCGTCGGCGGGGACTCGTACGCCGGAACGAACTTCTCGACCCGCACCTCGGTGCTCGACCTGCGCACCGGTCGGTACGACGCCTCGCTGGAGGACTTCACCATCCGCAAGGACGGCAAGACGTACCGCAACGCCGACGTCAACTTCTGGGGCGTGACCTTCACCGCCGACGAACGGGGCTTCTACGCGACGCTCGCGACCGGCGGCAAGACCTACCTGGTCCGCGGCGACCTGGCCGGGCGGACCGTGACCACCCTGCGCGAGAACCTGGAATGCCCCTCGCTCTCCCCCGACGGCACCCGGCTGGTCTTCAAGAAGCGGGTGGAGGGCGCCCCGGCGGAGGCGCCCTGGCGGCTGTACGCGCTGGACCTGGCCACGATGCGGGAGACCCCGCTCGCCGAGGAACGCAGCGTGGACGACCAGGTGGTGTGGACGGACGACAAGACCGTCGTCTACTCCCTGCCCGGCGACTTCGGCGCCGACCTGTACGCGGTACCGGCCGACGGGAGCGGCGCCCCGGCCCGGCTGATGGACTCGGCGCTCGCCCCGGCCTTCCTCGGCTGAGGGCCGGGAGGACCGGGGCGGGCGCCGGCCGGCAGGACCGCTACGCCGGGATCAGCGTCTTGCGGCGGCGCTTGCGCTGCGCCGCCGAAGACAGCCTGAGCTCGATGATCGACCGGACCGTCGGCCACTCCTCGTCGAGGATCGAGTAGAAGGCCGTACTGCGCACCGCGCCGTCGAGCCCCCGCGAATGGGCCCGGCGGACCCCTTCACAGGTGAACCCGAGGCGCTCCATCGCTGCGCGCGAGCGCCCGTTACGGGCGTCCGCGCGCAGCGAGATGCGCCGGACGCCCCAGGTTTCGAAGGCATGGCGGAGCATGAGCAGCTTCGCCTCGGTGTTGATGCCGGTTCCCTGGGCCGCCGGGGACAGCCAGGTATTGCCGATCTCGGCGGCATCGGGGATCGCCGTGGCGGGATCGCCGAACGGGACTCCCGGCACGGCGGGCCACACGAGCGGCCCCTGCCAGTAGTCCAGTTCCAGGAACCGGGTCGAACCGACGACCCGCCCGTCGGTGGCTCTGACCACCGCGAACGGGAGCGATCGACCCGCTGCCTGATCGGCGAGGGCACGGTCGATGTACTCGTGGGACGCCTGCACCCCATGGGGTACGGGAGTGAAGGCGTAAGTCGTACGATCCTCGGCCCCGGCCATGGCCAAGGCCTCGGTGTGGTGGGGGGCGAGGGGCTCGAGCCGCACGGAGCGGCCGGCGAGGAGTACGGGTACGGGCACGGAGCCTTCGGTCCTTCTGGGCGGTGGGGTGGTTGCACAGTCTGCGCTCCTGACGTCGCCCCCCGTGCAAAACACGGGTGAAAGGCAACGGGCTGTCAGGTGAACGCGAGTGGCTCAATGTAGCCCCTCAACGGGCTCTCATGAACCCCCTAAATGGCAACGTCATGGCGATGATTTTCGAGGACTTTCGTCCCCGCCGGGAAGAGCCCTCAATCCTGATCCGGGGACATCCCTTCAACCGGTCGACGTGGACCCGCCAAGCGGCTGCCCCGAGTGGCGAAAGTCACCGGTTCGGCGTGCCTGACCTGCGACGATACGGAGGCGACCCGGCGTCGCCGTACCAGCGCCCGGCCACCTGGACGCCGGGCCGGCCCGGCCGGGAACCGGGCCGGGCGGCCATCGAACAGGCGGCCGTCGCAGGAGTGTCCAGGGGGCGGCGGGCCGACCGGGTCACGGCGTTGCGCCACCCGGGTCCGCCGAGGGTCCGGGCGGGCCGCCGCGGAGCGTTCCGGAGCGCCCCGGGGGGCCCGGTTCCGAGGGGGCGGGCACCCGCCCGGCGCGCCCTTGAGATCATCGCGTTCATGGACATGGACGACGTACTGCGGCGGCTGGCCTCCGTCGGGCCGTTCTTCACCGTGCCGTACGGGAAGGAGCCCCCCGGCCCCGGCTTCCGCCCGCTCGGCGACCTCTACGGGGAGCGGCTGGGCCCGTACGTCACCGAGGTGGGCCGGCGGATCCGCAGCGGACCCGGCCGGGTCGCCGCGTCCACCGCACAGCTCGGCATCGCCTCGCGGCTGTGGTCGCTGGGGCTCGGCTGCGCCGCCCTGGGCGGGCGGGTGCCGGATCTGGGCGTCGACCGGGTGTGGTGGCGGCTGCCCGCGGCGGGATCGCTGGAACTGTGGCTGCCCGAGCCGGAAACGGGCGCGCTGGACGCCGGGGCGCTGGGGGAGAACGTGCTGGGCAACCTGGGGGTGCTGGACGCGGGGCTGCGCGAGCGGTTCGGGGTCTCGGCGAAGGCGCTGCGCGGCAACACCGCCTCAGGGCTGGTGGGGGCGCTGCGGGTGCTGCTCGACCGGGTTCCGGGCGGGCCCGCCGTCTCGCTCGCGGCGGACCTGCTGGCCGACGGCGGCGCCCTGGGCGGCGCGGGCACCTTCCTGTACGAAGAGGGCCTCGGGGTGGCCTTCGTACGGCGCAGCTGCTGCCTGTACTACCAGGTGCCCGGCGGGGGGCTGTGCGGGGACTGCGTGCTGCGGACCAGGTGAGCGGGCGGTCCGTGCGAACCGGCGCGGGCCACCGGGGCGCGGTTGCACCGCTCCCCGATGGCCCTGCGGCAGCGCCGTGACGTCGTCTTCGACCGCCGGCTCGCCGACGCGTCCCGCGGCGCTAGATCCGCTCGTGGCGACCCACTAGAACGTGAGGTTCCAGGCGTCGATCTTGCCGGTGTCGCCGCCGGCGTTGTCGTTCACGCGCAGCTTCCACGTGCCGTTCGCGACCTCCGAGGAGGCGTTGACGGTGTAGGTCTGCGCGATGTTGTCGGTGCCGCCGCCGGCCCGGTTGTGGACCGTGTAGACGGTGCCGTCCGGCGCCACCAGGTCGACCTTCAGGTCACCGATGTAGGTGTGCTTGATGTCCACGCCCACCTTGAGGGTGGCCGGGGCGTTGCCGCTCACCCCGCTGACCGTGATCGGGCTCTCGACGGTGGTGTTGTCGCCGATGGCGACGTCACCGAGGTTCTCGAAGTACTTCCCGGACGGCGGGGTGCTCCCGACGGCCTTGAGGGCGTCGACCTGGCCCTCGCCGAAGAAGGAGTTGTTGGCCGCGGTGCCGGTGCAGCGGCTGTCCGACGGGCAGGCGATGTCGTTGGCCTGGGTGGCCAGCTTGTCGCGGATCTGCGCCGGGGTGATGCCGGGGTTGGCACTGGCGATCAGCGCCGCGACGCCCACGACGTGCGGGGTGGCCATCGAGGTGCCGCTCTTGGTGCCGTACTTGCCGCCCGGCAGGGTGGAGTAGACGTCGCTGCCCGGGGCCGCGACGTCGATGACGCCCGAGCCGAAGTTCGAGAACGAGGCCTTCGTGGTGCCCGATCCGTTCGCCGCGACGGTGACCACGCCCGGGAGCTCGGTCGGGATGTCGAGGCAGGCGTTGGTGATGGTGCGGGTGACCGGGGTCGAGTCGTTGGGGCTCGCGGTGTCGGTCGTCTTGTGGGCCAGGTCGTAGTTCTCGTTGCCGGCCGCGGCGATCTGGAGCGAGCCCTTGCTCTCCGCGTACTCCTGGGCGCGCTTGACGCCCTCGATGATCGCGGCCTGGTCGATGTTGTCGGGGCAGTTGAACTGCCACGGGTCCGTGTAGTAGCTGTTGTTGGTGACCTTGAAGCCGTGGTCACCGGCCCACACGAAGCCGCAGATGGTGTTCTCGGCGAAGAAGAACGAGTTGCCCGGCTCGGCGACGCGGACCGCGGAGATCTTCACGCCCGGGGCCACGCCGACGACGCCCTTGCCGTTCTTGGCGGCCGCGATGGTGCCCGCGACGTGGGTGCCGTGGGTGTCCACGTCACGCCAGGCGCCGGTGCGGGCGTCCGCCTTGCCGTAGGCGCAGGAGACGGAGTCGGCCGCGTTGAAGTTCGGCGCGAGGTCCTGGTGCTGGTCGTCCACGCCGGTGTCCAGGACGCCGACCTTGACGGAGGCGGAACCGGTGGTGACGGCCCAGGCCTGGTCGGCCTTGATCTGGCTCATGTCCGCGCGGACCGGCTCGCCCGCAGGGGTGCTGGACTGGGCCGGGTTGGCGGGCAGGGCCGGGTTGTAGGCGTCCGCGGGGACGTCCGAGGTGCGGGTGGCGCCGACCTTCTGGACCCCGGAGACCCCGCGCATGGTGGTGGCGAAGGTGGAGGAGGCCGAGTGGGCGACGATCACGCCGATGGCGTCGTAGTTCGAGAACACCGTGCCGCCGTTGGCGGCGATGGCCGAACGGACGGCCGAGCTGTCACCGGGGGCGGTGATCACGAGGTAGGCGCGCGTGCCGGCAACCCAGGTCGCACTCTGGGAAGACGGCGCGGCGGCCTTGGCGCCACCCGGGGCCTTGGCGACCGGGGCGGGGGCCCCGGACGGGGAGACGGGGGCGGTGCCGGCGAGCGCGGCGGGGGCCCCGAAGGCGAGTGCGGCGCCGAGCGTGGCGGCCAGCACGAGGGTACGTCGAGGTCGGCTGGATATGTGGGGTATCAATGCGTCCTCCGAAGACGGCCCGGAGCTGCTGGTGGCAGCTACCGGGCCGTACGAAACGAGTGGTGGACGCAAGATGTCAGACGGGTGCCCCGCTGCGGAAGTACCTTTTACCGCACGCGTATTCGCCCGCCGATGGCTGAAAATCGACCATGGATGGATGCGGGGCGGCCGGGTCCGCTAGGCCGGGACGCCGTCCTTGGGGGTGGCCGGCTGGGCCGGTACCGGGGTCGCGGCCCCGTCGTCCGCCTGGTCACCGTGCGTGTCCTCCACGAGCGTGGTCTCGTCGAACGGGCAGCGGCCCGCGAGGACTTCGGCGGCCCGGTCGCGGTCGAACTCCTTCGTCCACGTCCCGATCAGCACCGTCGCGACCGCGTTCCCGGCGAAGTTCGTCAGCGCCCGCGCCTCGCTCATGAACCGGTCGATGCCCACGATCAGGCCGACTCCGTCCACGAGTTCCGGCCGGTGTGACTGGAGTCCGCCGGCCAGGGTGGCCAGGCCCGCGCCGGTGACGCCGGCCGCGCCCTTCGAGGCCACGATCATGAACAGCAGCAGGGAGATCTGCTCGCCGATGGCCAGCGGCTTGTCCATGGCCTCCGCGATGAACAGTGAGGACATCGTCAGGTAGATCGCGGTCCCGTCCAGGTTGAACGAGTAGCCCGTCGGCACCGTGATGCCGACCACCGGCTTGGAGACCCCGAGGTGCTCCATCTTCGCGATCAGCCGCGGCAGCGCCGACTCCGAGGAGGAGGTGGACAGGATCAGCAGGAACTCCCGGCCCAGGTAGCGCAGCAGCGCGAACACGCTGACTCCCGTGCACACCCGCAGCAGCGTGCCCAGCACCACGATCACGAACAGCAGACAGGTCGTGTAGAAGCCGATCATGATCACGGCCAGTGACTTCAGGGCGTCGATGCCGGTCGCGCCGACCACCGCCGCGATCGCCCCGAACGCGCCCACCGGGGCCGCCCACATGATCATCGCGAGGACCCGGAACACCAGCTTCTGTACGTGCCCGATCCCGCGCAGCAGCGGCTCGCCCGCCGGGCCCATGGCCTGGAGCGCGAACCCGCACAGCAGCGCCACCAGCAGCGTCTGGAGCACCTGGCCCCCGGTGAAGGCGGAGACCATCGTCGTCGGGATGATCGCCAGCAGGAACTCCGGCGTGCTCTGCGCCCCGCCCGCCTTGGCCTGCGCCTCGCCGGCGTGCCGCGCCGCCTCGGTGAGGTGCAGCCCGCTGCCCGGCTCCAGCAGGTTCCCGACCAGGAGCCCGATCGCCAGGGCGACCGTGGACATGATCATGAAGTAGCCGAGGGCGAGCCCGCCCACGGCGCCGACCTTGGCGGCCTTGCGCACCGATCCGATGCCGAGCACGATCGTGCAGAAGATCACGGGCGAGATCATCATCTTGATGAGGTTCACGAAGCCGGTGCCCAGCGGCTTCAGTTCGACGGCCACGCCGGGGGCGGCGAAGCCGACGGCGATTCCGAGGAGTACCGCGCCGATCACCGCGATGTAGAGATAATGGGTCTTGTCGCGTCTGGCGGCCACGCTGCCTCCTGGTGGTGAATGCGTTCCGGGAGACCATCGCCCGCCGATGTGACCCCGGTCACCCTTGCGTTCATTGAGTTCATGGCCGGGTACACACTGAGCCCCATGTTCCGTTTGCCTCGGCCGCCGCGCTCCCTCGCCGGCCAGTTGTTCGCCATGCAGGTGCTGGTGGTCGCGGTCATCGTCGCTGGCTGCGCCGTGTTCGCGTACGCGACCGCCCGCGGCCAGGCCGAGGACGCCGCCCGGCGCCAGGCCGGGGCGGTGGCCCGCTCGGTCGCCGACTCCCCGTCCGTCCGCGAGGCGGTGCGCGAGGCGGCGCCGGGCACCGCCCCCGCGGCCGGCCTCCCGACAGGCTCGGCGACGGGCGCCCCGGCGAGTTCCGCGACCCGCTCCGCGACCAGCCCTGCGACCGGCTCCGCGACCGGTCCCGCGACCGGTCCTGCGACCCGCTCCGCGACCGGTCCCGCGACCGGCTCCGCGGTCGATGCCTTCGCCGCGCTCTCGGCCGAGCTCCAGCCCTACGCCGAGCGGGTGCGCACCGACTCCGGAGTGGACTTCGTGACGATCATGGCCCCGGACGGGCGGCGCTGGACCCACCCCGACCCGCGCCGCATCGGGGAGCGGTTCATCGGCAACACCGCCCCCGCCCTGCGCGGCGAGACCTTCAGCGAGACCTACACCGGAACCCTCGGCCCCTCGATCCGCGTGGTCACCCCGCTGAGCGACAACGGCCGGGTGATCGGCATGGTCAGCGCCGGGATCACCGTCCGCGTCATCGGCGACCGGCTGGCCGCGCAGCTCGTCGTCCTCGGCTGGTTCGCGGCCGGCGCCCTCGCCCTGGGCGGCGCGGGCACCTACGTGGTCAACGCCCGGCTGCGGCGGCACACCCACGGCATGAACGCCGCCGAGCTGAGCCGGATGTACGACTACCACCAGGCGGCCCTGCACGGCGTCCGCGAGGGACTGCTCATGCTCGACGGCCAGCGCCGGATCACCCTCATCAACGACGCGGGCCGCGAACTCCTCGGCCTGGAGGGGAAGATCAGGGGAACCGGCGTCGCCGACCTCGGGCTGCCCGCACCGCTGACCGGCGCGCTGCTCGCCGACGGGCCCCGGGTGGACGAGGTGCACCTGACGGCCGACCGGGTGCTGGTCGTCAACAGTTCGCCCGTCGCCGGCGGCGGCCGCAAGGGCACCGTAGTGACCCTGCGCGACCACACCGAACTCCAGTCGCTGACCGGGGAACTGGACCACGAGCGCGGGTTCACGCAGGCCCTGCGCTCCCAGGCCCACGAGGCCGCCAACCGGCTGCACACCGTGGTCTCCCTCATCGAACTCGACCGGGCCGAGGAGGCGGTGGAGTTCGCCACCGCCGAACTGGAGCTGGCCCAGGCCCTCACCGACGAGGTGGTCACCGCCGTCGGGGAACCGGTGCTGGTGGCGCTGCTGCTGGGGAAGGCCGCCCAGGCGCACGAGCGCGGCGTGGAGCTGGTCGTCACCCCGGACAGCAGCGTGATAGACGGGCGGACCGGGATCCCGCCGGCCCGCGACCTCGTCACGGTGCTCGGCAACCTCGTGGACAACGCGGTGGACGCCCTCAGCGGGGTCCCCGGCGGCCGGGTCATGGTGACGGTGCGCGCCGAGGGCGACGGGCTGCTCATCCGGGTCGCCGACAACGGGCCGGGGCTGCCCGAGGGCGCGGACGTGTTCCGGCGCGGCTGGTCGGGCAAGGGCGAGGGGCGCGGCCTCGGCCTCGCGCTGGTGCGCCAGGTGGCCCACCGGCACGGCGGCAGCGCCGATGCCGGCGCGCGTGCCGAGGGCGGCGCGGAGTTCACCGTACGACTGCCGACGCGCGGGGAGGCGGGGGCATGAGCGCGCCCGAGGTGCGGGTCCTGATCGTCGAGGACGACCCCGTCGCCGCCGCCGCGCACGCGCTCTACGTCGGCCGGGTGCCCGGGTTCACCGCCGTCGGCGCCGTGCACTCGCTGGCCGAGGCCACCCGGGTGCTGGAGCGGACCGGGGTCGATCTGCTGCTCCTGGACCTGACCCTGCCCGACGGGCACGGGCTGCGCTTCGCCCGGGGGCTGCGGGCCGCCGGGCATCCCGTCGACGTGATCGTGGTGACCTCGGCGCGCGACCTCGCGGTGGTCCGGGAGAGCGTCTCGGTCGGCGTCGTGCAGTACGTGCTCAAGCCGTTCGCCTTCCCCACCCTGCGCGAACGGCTGCTGCGGTACGCGGAGTTCCGCGCGACGGCGGGTGAGGCGGCGGGCCAGGACGACGTGGACCGGGCCCTCGCGGCCCTGCGCGCGCCCCGCCCGGCCGAGCTCCCGAAAGGCCTCAGCGCGCCGACCCTGGACAGGGTCGCCGCGCTGCTGCGGGCCGCGCCCGAAGGGCTGACCGCGGCCGGGGCGGCCGAGGCTGCGGGGATCTCCCGGATCACCGCCCGGCGCTATCTGGAGCACCTGGTGGACACCGGCCGCGCCGACCGCACCCCCCGGTACGGTCAGGTGGGCCGCCCCGAACTTCACTACCGCTGGCTGGCCGCCGCCGGCTCGGTGTCGAAGGTGTAGAACTTGCGGTGGTCCAGCATGTCGGCCGGGGTCACGTTGTTCCACGGCCGCATGGTGTCGTGCAGGTCCACCACGTTCGAGGTGCCCGCCGCCGGCAGGTACGTCGAACGCGGGTTGCGGGCCTGCCAGTCGGCCCACAGCTTGTCGACGAAGGCGTGGTGCATCCAGAACACCGGGTCGTTGGGGGAGACCCCGGTGGCCATCTGGCCGCCGACCCACACGTGCACCCGGTTGTGGAGGTTGGCGCCGCGCCAGCCCTCCAGGTTGTTGCGGAAGCCGTTCGAGGAGCTGTTCCACGGGGCCATGTCGTAGACCGGCATGGACAGTACGGCGTCCACCTCGGCCTTCGTCGGCAGCTCGGCGACGCCCGCGCCGAGGGCGCGCCGCAGGTAGTTGCGGCCGTCCACGCGGACGTTGATGTCCCACTTGCCCGTCGCGTACGCGAACGGTCCGTCGGTCACCTGGCCGTCGCGCGCCCGGCCGGTGCCGCCGAGGAAGTCGGCGGCCCAGAGGGAGGATCTGGTGGTGCGGTCCGCGCTCCAGTCCCAGTAGGGGATGGTGACCTTGGCGTCCACCGTCTGCAGCGCGGCCTCGAACTCCAGGAGGAAGCGGCGGTGCCAGGGCAGGAAGGACGGCGAGCGGTGGCCGACGCGGTCACCCGAGTCGGTGTCGCTCATGATGAAGCCGTTGTGCGTGGTGACGAAGCGGTCGTAGGCGCCGGTGCGCTTGAGCTCGATCAGCGCGTTGGTGAAGGCGCGCTTCTCCTCGGCGGACAGCGTGGCCTGGTTCTTGCGCACGGTCATGCCGCGCCTCCCATCGGTGCGAACGGAGCGAGCTGGGCGCCCTGGAGCTCGCGGACCGCGGCGCGGGCGAGCGAGGTGGGGTCGGCGAAGGTCTCGTAGTGGTTGACCACGCTGATCCAGGTGCCGTCGGCGTTGCGCATCACGTGCAGTTCGCGGCCGTCTATTCGGACCGTGGGCAGATCGGAGCCGTGGTGGCCGCCGTGGTGGCCGCCGCCCGTGGCGGGGCTGATCTGGATGCGGCGTCCCTGGAACACCTCGTCGACGGTTCCGGCGGGGGCGGCGGGGGCCGGGGATGCGGCGGTCGCGCTGTGGGCGGCGGCGCCGAGGAGACCGAGGGCACTGAGCGTGCCGGCGGTCGTGCCCAGGGCCTGCCGGCGGGTGATCTTGTTCATGGCCGAAGAACTATCAGGGCGGTGCGGCCGGTTGTTCGATATCAGGACATCGTTCGACAAGTTGCGGATCGAACGAATTGACCGATCTTCCCGTCCGTACCGGCTCCAGCGGCTCGGACAGGAAGATCTACGCGCGTAATCGTATCGAACGATAAAATCTCCGGCGAACCCCGGTGGCTATGTGCAGCGTCACACGCTGGAGTCGTCCGGATACAGAAGCCGGAATTGTCTGGTTGGTTCACTTATAGTCCGGATATGGCTCTGCATGAGACGAAGGACGTACCCGCCCAGGACGCCGACACGGACGTGTTCACTTCCGCGTTGAGTGGCGAGATCCTCCCCAAGTACCGGATGCCGGAGGACCACTCGCCCTCCGAGGTGGTCTACGAGCTCCTGCACAACGAGCTCCTCCTCGACGGCAACGCGGCCCAGAACCTGGCCACCTTCTGCACCACCTGGTCCGACGACGGCGTGCGCCGCCTGATGGCCGAGTGCCTCGACAAGAACATGATCGACAAGGACGAGTACCCGCAGACGGCCGAGATCGAATCCCGCTGCGTCAACATCCTGGCCGACCTCTGGAACGCCCCCTCCGGCGGCGCGGCCACCGGCTGCTCCACCACCGGCTCCAGCGAGGCGGCCATGCTCGGCGGCCTCGCCCTCAAATGGCGCTGGCGCGAACGCCGCCGCGCCGCGGGCCTCCCCGTCGACCGTCCCAACCTCATCTGCGGCCCGGTACAGATCTGCTGGGACAAGTTCGCCCGCTACTTCGACGTCGAGCTGCGCCAGATCCCGCTGGAGCCCGGCGCCACCGGCCTGCGGCCCCACCAGCTCGCCCAGTACGTGGACGAGAACACCATCGGCGTCGTCGCCATCCTCGGCGTCACCTACAGCTGCGACTACGAACCCGTCGCCGAGATCTGCGCCGAACTCGACCGGATCCAGGCCGAACACGGCTGGGACGTACCCGTCCACGTCGACGCCGCCAGCGGCGGGTTCGTCGCCCCCTTCCTGCACCCCGACGTCGTCTGGGACTTCCGGCTGCCGCGCGTGGCCTCCGTCAACACCTCGGGCCACAAGTACGGCCTGGCCCCCCTCGGCGTCGGCTGGATCGTCTGGCGCACCGCCGACCTCCTCCCCGCCGACCTCGTCTTCAACGTGGACTACCTCGGCGGCGACATGCCGACCTTCGCCCTCAACTTCTCCCGCCCCGGCGGCGAGGTCATCGCCCAGTACTACCTGTTCCTGCGCCTGGGCCGCGGCGGCTACCGGCGCGTCCAGCTGGCCTGCGCCGAGACCGCCCAGTACCTGGCCCAGGAGATCGCCGCGATGGGCCCCTTCACCCTCCTCTACGACGGCCGGGGCGGCCTCCCCGCCGTCTCGTACACCCTCGCCGACCCGGAGGGGAGCCCCTTCACGCTCTACGACCTCTCCGACCGGCTGCGGATGCGCGGCTGGCAGGTGCCCTCGTACGCGCTGCCGGCCGACCGCGACGACACCGTCATCCAACGCGTCCTGATCCGGCATGGCGTGACCCGCGATCAGATCGCCCTGCTCGCCTCGGACCTGCGCAAGGCCGTGGAGCACCTCACCGCCACACCGCCGCCCGTGCCCGCCACCGAGCCCCGGTCCGGCTTCCACCACTGACGGTCAGGCGGACGCCGACCAGCGCATGCCCAGGGCCGTCAGCGCCTCGACCCGCTCCGGGGTGAGCGACGCGGCGCGGGAACGCTGGTTGGCGATCCACGAACCCAGCTTGAACTCCCGCCCGCCGACCCGCTCCACATGCGTACGGGGCACCCGCAGGTGCCGCTCGCGCTCGTGGAAGCGCCGGGCCGCCTCCAGGTGCGCCGCCCAGGCCGCCGCGTGGGCGACCCGCGGCGGGGGGAGCTCGGCCCCGGTCGCCGGGGCCGCCCCCAGCGTGTGCTCCAGCAGCCAGCGCTGCGCCCAGGACAGCCGCTCCCAGGACAGCCGCTGGGACCGCAGCCACAGGCCCAGGTCCTCGCCCTGCACCAGCACCTCGCCCGGACCGGCCGGGAGCCGCCCGCCCGCGTCCAGGTGCACCCGGGTCAGGTGGAAGGCCCGCTGCCAGGAGACCGGCCAGGCCGGGCACCAGGCCGCGTCGATCTCCTCCAGGGCCTCGCGCCGCTCCTGCGACAGCGCGCCCGCACCCTCGCGGCGGGCCGCCGCGCGCTGGTTCTTCACCCAGATCCCGACCGGCGCCCCGTTCCAGGTGGCGTCCGCCGGCGGCAGCAGGTGCCCGTGCTCCGCCGCCCAGGCGCGGGCCGCCTGCAGCCCCTCCTCGAACGCCACGTCGAAGTGGCTCCACACCATGCCCAGCCGGTCCAGCTCCGCCACCCGCTCCCGGCCCAGCGCGCCCCGGCGGTACGTGCGCCGCGCGTCCGCGATCCACTGGCCGAGCGGGAACCCGGCCAGCCCGGGCGGCCACGGCGACGCGCCCGCCGGCACCCGGTGGGCGAACGGCACCTTCAGGTCCCCGGCGCCCTCCGCGTAGATCCGGGCCGCCTCGACCCCGCGCCGCCAGTGCTCGTGCTCCGGGTTCAGCACCCGGAGCCGGACGAACGCCGCCAGCAGCGCCGGATCGCGCGGGGTGGCGAAGCTCAGCAGGGACTCCGCCGCGGACCCCGCCCCCGGCGCTCCCGCCGGGCGGCCCGGGGCCTGCGGCTGGGCGAGGGCCTCGACGAGCCGGGTGTCGTGCGCCCGCAGCGCCTCCAGCAGCCGCGCGAGGCTCCCGTACGCCCGTGAGGTCAGCATCGACTCCGGTGTCTCGCCCGGCCCCAGGAGCACCGGCACCACCAGCGAGGCGACCTTTCCCTCGCCGGGCCGGATCCGCAGCGCCCGGCCGACCGCCTGGACCAGGTCGGGCATCGAGCCGCGGACGTCCGCCCAGTACACGGAGTCGCACTCGGCGATGTCGACGCCCTCGCCCAGCACCCGGACGCTGCCGAGGAAGGCCTTCTCGGCGGCCTGGCCCGAGGCGAACTCCGCCAGCACCCGGCGGCGGTGCGCGGGCGGGTGCAGACCGCACAGCCAGTCGGCCCAGACCGTCCGGGGATACACGGGCCCCTTGGGCTCCCCGGCTCCCGGGCGCGCTCCTCCCGCGGACCTCCCCGGGGCCCCGCCGGGAGGCCGGGCGGACCGCAGGCGCCGCGCCACCGCCGGGAGTCCGGCGGCGAACGCCTCGGCCTCCCGCGTCAGGTGGTGGAAGACGAGCGTCCGCCGGAACCCCTGGTCCGCGGCCGCCTTCACCAGCGCCGTCTGCAACGCCGCGAGCCGGCTCCCGCGCACCGCGTCCGAGCGGCCGTCCGGGCCCAGCAGCACGGCCGCCTGGAAGCCCGGATCGGTGACGTCCACACAGACCACCCGGTACGGGGCGCAGATCCCCCGGTCGATGGCCTCGGACAGGGTCAGGGTGTGGCAGCGCGCCCCGAACGGTCCTGCCGGGTCGTCCTCCATCGAGGCGACGAGCCCGCTCCGACCCCGGCCGCCGTCGTCCGCGCCGTCCTCACCGCTCTCGCCGCCCTCTTCGGGAGGCTCGCCGTCCTGCCACACGCGGGGCGTGGCCGTCATGTACAGCCGCCGGAGGGCGGGGATCCGGGCGTTGTCGTGCACCACCGCCCAGGGCTTGCCGATCCGCCCGGACGTACGGTGCGCCTCGTCGACCACGATCAGGTCCCAGGCCGGCAGCCCCGCGAGGTGCGCCCGCTCGATCGTGCCCATGCCCAGCGAGGCGTACGTGGCGAACACCGTCACCCGGTCCGCCACCCGGCCGCCCCGGCGGGCCAGTTCGGCCGGATCGGTGGTGGTGGGCATCCCGGCGTCGTCCTCGCGCAGCGAGCAGACGGCGAGGCGCCGCCCGGCCCGGCCGCCCTCCCGCCAGGCCGCCGCCGTCTGCACGAGCAGGTCCAGGGTGGGCACCAGGACCAGCACCCGGGCCGCCCGGAGCTCCTGCGCCGAGCGCACGGCGACCAGCGACTTCCCGGAACCCGTGGCCATGATCACCTGGGTCCGCAGGCCCGCCTGGGGCACCCGGCCCCCGGCGGGCAGCTCCAGCGCCCGCGCCACGGCGTCGACCGCTTCGCGCTGGTGCGGGCGGAGCTCTTTCCTCGCCATACCGCAGTTCTCCGTCCGCCCGCGCTCTGAACAGCCCTTTCGGCTCCAGTCTCCATCCTGCCGGAAACCTGAGGCGGCGGGGGCAGGCGCGGGCGGCGCCCCGGCTACATCTTGGCGCCGAAGTTCTGGGTCCACCACGGGCCGCCGGCGCCCTGGTGGATGCCCACGCCGATCTCCTTGAACGCGCAGTTGAGGATGTTGGCGCGGTGGCCCGGGCTCTTCATCCAGGAGTCCATGACCGAGTCGGCGTTCTGCTGCCCCCGCGCGATGTTCTCCCCGTACGTCGACCACCGGTACCCGGCGGCGGTCACCCGCTTGCCCGGGTCGGCCCCGTCGGGGTTGGTGTGGTCGAAGAAGTTCCGGGCGGCCATGTCGTCGGAGTGCCCCTGGGCGGCCGAGCGGAGCTGGGAGTTCTCCGTGAGCGGCCCGCAGCCCGCGGCGGCCCGCTCCTTGTTGACCAGGGCGATGACCTGACCCGCGACCCCCGGCGGGGCGGGCGCCGGCGCCGGGGCCGAGGGCTTGGGCGGCGTGGACTTGGTGCGGGTCGGCGAGGGGCTCGCGCTCGCGGTGGACGCGCTCGGCGACGGGGAGGCGGAGGCGGAGGCCGACGCGGAGGGGGACGGCGAGGCGGAAGCCGAAGCGGACGCCGAGGGCGAGGGCGAACCCGAGGGGAGCACCGCGTCGGGGGCCGACAGGGCCGCCAGCGGCGAAGCGGTCGCGCCGCCCTCGGCCTCGGTCTTGCCGGAGCCCGGCAGCGTACCGAGGTAGACCAGCCCGCCGCCCGCGACGCACGCGGCGAGCACGGCCCCGCCGATGACCCGGCGCCGGTTCTGGCGCCGCTTGCGCAGGACGCCGCGGCCGCCCGCCTCGGAGCCGGACGCGGAACCGGAACCGGAGCCCGGCCCGGAGTCGCCCGCGCGCCGCCGGGCCGCCCGGCCCGGGCCCGACACGAC
The DNA here is from genome assembly GCF_014650555.1 of Streptomyces goshikiensis. Lineage (GTDB taxonomy): Bacteria > Actinomycetota > Actinomycetes > Streptomycetales > Streptomycetaceae > Streptomyces > Streptomyces goshikiensis. The sequence continues at coordinate 215,217 of NZ_BMVE01000003.1, forward strand.
CGGGGTGAGCTCCGTGGCCGCGTCGTGCACCGCGGAGCCGACGGGGACCATGCCGCTCGCCGCGGCCGACCGTACGCCCGCGAGGAGCGCCGCCCCGACCGGTACCAGGGCCAGCCCGGCCAGCAGGCCCTCCGCCGGGACCAGGCCGCTGAACAGACCGGAACAACGCATGCATTCCCGGGCGTGCCGGGCTATTCGCTTGCGCCACAGCGCCGAGGGCCGGCCGTCCCAGCCCGCCGTCACCGCGCGCAGCGCGTCGCACGGCGGCTGCGAGTCCAGCGCCCGCTCGACGACCCGCGCCGACTCCAGCTGGGCCTTCATCCGCTGCACCCGGACCGCCGTGTGCTGCGGCGACAGCTCCAGCGCGGCGGCCATCTCCGCGCGGGTGACCTCCCCGGCGCACTCCAGCCACCACAGCGACAGCAGGGCCCGGTCGTCGGGCTCCAGCCAGCGCGTGGCGCGGGCCGTCTCGCGACGCTGACCGGCCAGGTTGAGCCGTACGACGGTCAGGTCGACGAAGTCGGCGCCCGGGTCGGCGAGGTCGTTCGCCTCGTCCAGGCCGCTCTCGCCGAGGCCGCTCCGGCGCTCCTGCCAGTACGCCCGGATGCGGTTCATCGTGATCGCCACCAGCCAGGAGCGGAAGCTGTCGTCCGCCCGCAGACCGCCCAGCCCGTCGAGGGCACGCAGCATCGTGTCCTGCACCACGTCGTCCACGTCGCAGGAGCCGTTCAGGGCCCGCCCGACGATGTTGTAGACCAGCGGCAGGAAGGAGCCGACCAGCTCGTCCTGCGCGCGGGGATCGCCCGCGCGGGCCGCTGCGACCAGTGCTGCCGTGTGCTGTGTGCTCATGTGATTGTTCCCTGTCCGTACCGGCGGTCGATGATGCCCAATACCTGGGAGACCGTCGAGCGAGGCCCCGATAACACTTATCCGGAAGTCAGATTTCCCGCCTTGCGAAAATCTGACTGATGGGGCCGCCAGCATCGCATCCCCGCGAGCCGGCCGAGCGGCCGGGTTCGGGTTGGGCGCCGCCCCGCAAGCGCGGATGAACTCCCGCCGTCCATCGCTCCCTTGGGGTACCCGAAGTCCCGGGCGGGGCCACAATGGGAGTCACCACGGGACATGTTGGGGGCGGCATGCCGGCGTTGCTCTGGAGTGGATCCGGCCGTACGAGGGGCTGGCTCGGCTATCTCGGCGCGGTCGGGCTGGGAGCGGGCGCGCTGGCGCTGGCCTCCCTGTGGACCTCCGGAGCCTGGGCCACCGGCATCGGCGCGGCCGTGACCACGCTGTCCGGGCTCCTCGCCGAGCGGCTCGCGCCGGGGGACCCGCCCGGCGCGAGCGCCGCCGAACTGCTGCGCACCCCCGCCGGGCGGATCCCGCGGCTGCGCCAGCTGGACCGGCCCGAACTGGCCGGCGCCCATCCGGCCGAGACCCCCGGCGCCGCCCCCGCGTACATCGAGCGCGACGCCGCGCCCCGGCTGCGCGCGGCCCTCGCCGGCGGCGGATTCGTCCTGGTGGTGGGGGAGTCCACGGCGGGCAAGACCCGGCTGGCCTACGAGGTGACCCGCGCCCGCCACCCCCGGCACGCCTTCGTCCGCCCGCTCTCCCGCGCCGCGCTCCCGGAGGCGGTACGGATCGCCGCGCGCCGGCGCCGCGCCGTGCTGTGGCTGGACGACCTGGAGGACTACCTCGGCGCCGGCGGTCTCACCGCCGCCCAGCTGGCCACGCTCTCGCGCACCCTGGTCGTCGCGACCATGCGGGTCCAGGAATACCGCCGCTACGACGCCCGCGAGGAGAGCCGGCTCACCGGCTCCGACCGCGACGCCTGGCGGGCCCAGCGCGATCTGCTCCAGCGGGCGACGGTGCTGCGCCTGGCCCGGCACTGGTCCCCGGAGGAGCGCCGCAGGGCCGCCGCCCACCAGGCGGACCCCCGGATCGGGGCCGCGCTGCGCGCCGGGGAGCGCTTCGGGATCGCCGAGGTCCTCGCCGCCGGGCCGGAGCTGCGCGCCTCCTGGGAGAACGCCTGGGCCCCGGGCACCAACCCGCGGGGCGCGGCCGTCGTCGCGGCGGCCGTGGACTGCCGCCGGGCCGGGCTGCGGCGGCCCGTCAGCCGCGAGTGGCTGCGCGCGCTGCACGCCCCCTACCTGGCGGCGCGCGGCGGCGGCGACCTCCAGCCCGAGCCCTTCGCGGCGGCAATGGACTGGGCCTGCGCCTCCGCCTACGCGACGAGCGGGCTGCTCATCGGCAACTACGGCCAGGGGTACACGGCCTTCGACTACCTGCTGAACGCACCCGGGCCGGAGCCGGTTCCCGACCATCTGTGGCGGGGTCTGCTGGCCCGGGTGGAGCCCGTCGACGCGTACGACATGGGGCTGGTCGCCCATCAGGAGGGGCGGCTGCCCCGGGCGGTGGAGGCCCTCACCCGGGCCCACCGCGGCGGCGTCCCGGGCGCCGAACTGCCCCTGGCCATCGCCGTCGGGGACTCCGGCCGGCCGCGCCGGGCCGCCGCCGACCTCGCCGGGATCGTCCGGCGCCGCGAGGACCGGCTCGGCCCCCGCCACCGCGACACCCTGGCCGCCCGGCACCAGCTGGCCTTCTTCACGGGGGAGGCCGGGGACGACCGCGCGGCGGCAGCCCGGTTCGCGGAGCTGGCCGCCGACACCGAGGCGGTGCTGGGTCCCGACCACCCCGACACCCTGGCCACCCGGCACCAGCTGGCCTACTTCACCGGCGAGGCGGGCGACGGGCGCGGCGCGGCCCGCCAGCTGGAGCGGCTGCTCGCCGACCGGCTGCGCGTCCAGGGACCCCGGCACCCGCAGACGCTGGCCACCCGGCGCAGCCTGATCTGGTACCGCGCCACCGAACCGGCCGAGGCCGGGCGGCAGCTGGCCGTGCTGCTCGCCGACGCGGAGGGCCTGCTCGGCCCCGACGACCCGCACACGCTCGCGATCCGGAGCAGCCTGGCGGCCCTCGCCGCCCGGTCCGGCCGGCCCGCCGAGGCCACCGGAGCCTGGGCGGCCCTGGCGGCCGACCGCACCCGGGTGCTCGGCGCCGAGCACCCGCACACGGTCTACGCCCGGCTGGAGTGGGCCCGGGCGCTGATCGCCGAGGGGCGGGCGGACGAGGCCCGCGCCCGGCTGGCCCGGGTCCTCGACGCGGCCGGCCGGGTCCTGGAGCCCGGGCACCGGCACCTGCGGACCGCCCGGGAACTCGCCGCCGCCACCACCGCCGCCACCGCGCCCGCGCCCGCGCCCGCCGACTCCGGCATCGTCGTCAGAGAAGCGGAGCCAGGGCCTCCGTAGCCGCGCGCAGGGCCGGTGCGTAGGTCTCGATCTGCTCGCGGGAGACCAGGAAGGTGACGGTGGTGACGGACACCCCGCCGACCGGGCGGCCGCCCGGGCCGAGGACCGGCGCGCCGACGCAGCGGATGGTGGGCTCGTTCTCCTCGTCGTCCACCGCGAACCCCCGCGCGCGGACCGCCTCCAGCTCGGCCCGCAGCGCCTGCGGGGTGGTCAGCGAGCGGGGCGTGCGGCCGGGCAGGCCGGTGGCGGCGATCAGCTCCCGCACCTCCTCGGCGGGCAGGTGGGCCAGGACGGCCTTGCCGATCGCCGTCGTGTGCAGGGGCATGCGCATGCCGACGCGGGAGGCCGTCCGGAAGGGCTGGTCGCTCTCCAGCTTCCGGATGTAGGTGAGGGACTCTCCGGTGTGCAGCGCCAGATGCACCGTCTGCCCGGTGGCGCGCCGGAGCTCGTCCAGGATCCGCTCGACGTCCGCCGGCTCCCCGGCTCCCACGAGGGCGGCCAGTGCGCGCAGCCGGGGGCCCGGCGCGTACCGGCTGTCGGCCTCCGGGCGTACGAAGCCCTGCTCGATGAGCGAGGCCAGGATCCGGAACGTACTGGACTTCGGGACCGCGGCCGCCGCCGTCAGGTCGGTGAGCCGGTGCGGACCGCCGGGCGTCGCGACGGCCTCCAGGATCCGCAGGGACTTCTCCAGCGCGCTGCCTGCCGCCGAAGCGCGGCCGCCGCGACCGGGAGGGGGCGCCGCGCCGGGTTCGGGGATCGGGTTGTCGTCGGCCGTTGACATGTGATCTCCGCGGATGGGTATGGTCTCCACCAGATGTTCCGGTACACGATACCAAGTTCCACTAAGTGGAACACCGGGAGGGGTTGGTCGCGTTGTCCTGTCATCCCTACGAGGTGCTGGCCGCCCAGCGGCTGCTGCCGGTGCTGCGCGAGGCCCACGCGGACGAGGCCGTGCGCCGGACCACCGCCCTGCTCGCCGCCGGCTGCCGCGCGGTCGAGCTCACCACCACCGTCCCCGGCTGGGCCGGGGCCGTCGCCCGCACCGCCCCGCTCTCGGACGCCACCGGCCGGCCGGCCCTGATCGGCGTCGGTACGGTGACCACCGCCGCGCAGGCGCGGACCGCGCTGGACGCCGGCGCGGCGTTCCTGATCTCCCCCTACCCGGCGCCCGAGGTCCGGGCGTACGCCGCCGAACGCGGGGCCGTCTTCGTCGAAGGCGGGTTCACCCCCGGCGAGATCGCCGCCGCCGCGCGGCAGTCGGGCGCCGCCAAGGTGTTCCCCGCCCACGTCGGCGGCCCGGCCTTCATCCGCTCCCTCAAGGCCGTCCTGCCCGCGGCCCTGCTCATCCCGACCGGCGGCATCACCCCCGCCGAGGTCCCCCGCTGGCTGGCCGCCGGCGCGACCGCCGTCGGAATCGGCGCCGGGCTGCCGGCCGACCCCGCCGAGCTGGCCGCCGTATTCGCGGAACTGGCCCTGCCCCGCCGCTGCGACCCCGCGACCGCGGGGGCCTGACGGTGACCCCGCCCGCCGCCCCCGCCGGGTACGACGTCCTCGTCCTCGGCGAGGTGCTCGTAGAGATCCACGCCGACGCGCCGCTGCGGCACGCCGTGGACGGAACCCGGGTGCGCCTCTCCTATTCGGGCGACGCCCTCAACGCGGCGGCCGCCGCCGCTGCCGCCGGGGCCCGGACCGCGCTCCTCGCCGTCGTCGGCGACGACGAACTGAGCGCCCCGCTGCTGCGCCGGGCCACCGAACTCGGCATCGACGTCTCCCACGTACGCCGCGCCCCGCGCCCCAACGGCGCCTACCTGCTCGGCTCCGACACCGAGGGCGGCCGGGACTTCGTCTACTGGCGCACCCACAGCGCCGGCTCCACCCTCTCGACCCGGCACATCGCGTCCTGGCGCGCGTTGCTGACCGGCTGCAAGGCCCTCGTCACCAGCGGGATCACCGGCGCCCTGGCACCCGGCAGCCGGGACGCGGTGCTCGCCGCCGCCCGCATCGTGCACGAGGCCGGCGGACACCTCTCGTACGACCCCAACTTCCGCCCCCGGCTCACCGGCCGGGCCGAGGCCCGCGAACTGCTGGCCCGCATCGCCCCGTTGACCGGGCTCCTGAAGAGCTCCTGCCCGGCCGACGCACAGGCCCTGGTCGACACCGGCGACCCGCGCGAGGCCGCCGCCCGCTACCGCGCACTCGGCGCCCGCGCGGTCGCCGTCACCGCGGGCGCCGGCCGGCTGCTGCTCGACGAGGGCGCGGGGGAGGCGACGTACCTGCCCGTACCGCCCAACCCCCACCCCCTCGACGCGACCGGCGCCGGGGACTGCTTCACCGGCACCGCCACCGCCCGGATCGCCCTCGGTGACCCGCTCGCCGACGCCGTGGCCTACGGGACGGCCGCCGCCTCGCTCTCCGTGTCCGGGCGCGGCGGCACCGGCCGGATCCCCGCCTTCACCGAGACGGCGGCCCTGGCGGCCGCCCACCGCGGCGGCCGCTGACTAGACCGCCTCCAGCAGGGCGATCTCCTCGGCTGACAGCCGCAGCGCGCCCGCGGCGATGTTCTCGACCAGGTGGTCCGGGTTCCCGGTGCCCGGTATGGCCAGCACGTGCGGACCCCGGTTCAGGGTCCAGGCGATGCGCAGCTGCGCGGCCGACACCCCGTGCGCCGCGGCGAGCGCGCGCACCGCCTCGCCGTCCTGCGAGACCACCCCCGCCTCCCTGCCGGAGCCCGCGACGGCGAAGAACGGCACGAAGGCCACGCCCCGCTCCCCGCACGCGTCCAGGAAGGCGTGGTCCTGGGCCGGGGAGCCGATCCCGTACGCGTTCTGCACGCACACCACGGGCGCGATCGTCAGCGCCTGCGCGAACTGGCCGGGGCTGACGTTGGAGATGCCCAGGTGCCGGATGAGTCCGGCGGCGCGCAGCTCGGCGAGCGCCCCGAAGTGCTCGGCGATCGAGGCGTCCGCCTGGCTGCGCGGGATACGGAGGTTGACCACGTCCAGGTGGTCGCGGCCCAGCTGGCGCAGGTTCTCCTCGACCTGTCCGCGCAGCTGCTCGGGCGTGGCCCACCACCAGTCGCCGCCGGGAGCGCGGGCCGGCCCGACCTTCGTGGTGATGACGAGCTCGTCGGCGTACGGGGCGAGGGCGCTGTTGATCAGCTCGTTGGCGGAGCGCAGCGGGGAGAAATAGAAGGCGGCCGTGTCGATGTGGTTGACCCCCAGCTCAACGGCCTTGCGCAGCACGCCGGTGACGCGGTCGCGGTCGCTGGGGGAGCCGTCCGCGAGGTGGGTGAGGCGCATCGCGCCGAAGCCCGTCCGGTTGACGGTGAGGTCGCCGAGCTGCCAAGTGCCGGCGGCGCTCGCGGTGATGGGGTTCAAGGTCATCCGGAGACGATATCCGGGTCGTTGACCCAGCCGGCGGCGAGGACCAGCCGGGAGGTCCGGTGCACCGCCACGAAGCCGAACGGCCGGTGGAAGCGGACCTCGGCGTGCCGGACGCGGTAGGCGAGCCGCGGCTCGGCGCAGCCCGCGCCCAGACCGCCCGCGGTGACGGCCGCGGCCTCGAACCCCTCGGCGTCGAAGCGGGCCACGGCCACCTGGCGCGCGCTCCCGACCGCCAAGGGCGTGCCGCTGATGCCGGGGAAATGGCCGGTACGGACGTCCGCGGCGCTGCGCAGACCGAACAGCGCGGCCTGGCGGAGCAGATCGTGATCCGCGTCCACGGAGAAGGCCACCGTCTCCACGCTCAGCCGGGGTTGCCGCGAGCTCGACGCGACGGTGCCGATCGAGAGGCCGGGCCCCGGCTCCCCCTCGGGGAGCAGGCTCGCACCGGTCGCCGGGATCGTCCGGGTCGCGGCGGCGATCCCGCCGGCGAGCACCTCGCCCGGCGCCGCGCCCGGCTCGCCGAGCACCAGGTGCACGTCCACCCCGGTGTCCCCGACCACCTCCAGGAGCGTGACGGGCCCCGCCGGCGTCCGGGCGACGCGCACCCGGTCCAGCAGGGCCGTCTCGCGGTACAGCCCGCTCACCTCGCGCCCGGCCCACGGGCCCTCGGTCAGCTCCGGGCACCACGGCGAGAACGGCCGGATCCACTTCAACCGCAGCGCCAGCGCCGACGCCAGGACCAGCAGGGTGTCCCGCCGGACCGCGACCGGCATCCTCTCGATCAGCCCGCCCGTCCGCTCCGACGCCCACGCGTCGAGCGTCCCGGCATCGGTCTCCGCGTCGCCCGACAGCACGCCCCGCGCGCCCTCCGGGAGCCGCGCCCGCCAGGGCTCCTCCAGCGGGAGACCGGCCCTGGTCCACAGCCCCGTCGCGGCCTCCAGGCCCCGTACGCCGGCCAGCGCGCCCAGCAGGTCCCGCGCGGCCCGCGCCGCCGAGCCGGCGGGTATGCCCAGGGCTTCGGCCAGTTCCGCCCGCGCCGGGCCGCCGGCGCCGTCCGCGAGGAGGGCCAGCAGCGGCCAGACCCCCGCCGCCGTCAGCACCGTGCCGCGCTCGTCCGTCACCGCCCGGGCCGCCCAGCGCGTGGTGAGCCGGCCCACCGCCCGTACCACCGCACCGTCCATGGCGGGAGCGTACGTGGTGGGCGCCGCCGGGCCGGTGCGCATTTCCGCGGCCCGGCGGCGCCGGTCGATGGGGATCAGCGGCCGCCGCGCAGGCCCTGGTCCACGGCCGTCATCAGCTCGCCGTCCGCCGTGTCCGCGTCCAGCGACCAGAACATGGCGCCCCCGAGCCCGTGGTCCCGTACGTAGCGGGACTTGGCGCGCAGCACCTGCGGGTCGTCGTACGTCCACAGCGTGCTGCCGTCGAACAGCCAGGCGTGGCCGCCGCGCCGGTCGCGGTAGACCTTGTACGTACCCGAACCGGCCAGGGTCTTCAGCGCCTTGTAGTCCTCGTAGCCCGCCGCCCAGGTGGCCGGGGCCGGGCCGGTCGCGGGCCGGCCCATGCCGTTCCCGCCGCCGCTGACCCCGGTCCAGCCCTGCCCGTAGAACGGCATGCCCACCACCAGCTTGCGCGCCGGCGCGCCCCGCCGTTCCCAGGCCTCCACGGTGCCGTCGACGCTGAAGTCGTCCCGCGCGTACAGCGCCGACTGCTGGGCCGTCCGCCGCTCGCCGGAGACGTGGAAGTCGTAGCCCTGGAGGTTGACGAAGTCCAGGTCGCGCATGATCCGGCGGACGTCGAAGCCCGCGTCGATCCTGGCGGGGGCGGTCGGCACGAAGGCCGTCAGCTCGTACGCCGTCCGGCGCCTCTGGTCGCGACCGTACGCGTCGAGCTGCGTGCGGAACTCCCGTACCAGTTCGGCGAAGTTGCGCTTGTCCTCCGGCCGGAACCTCGTGTCCGTGTCGCCGGCCGAGCCGGGCCACTCCCAGTCGAGGTCGATGCCGTCGAAGACGCCCGCCGCCGCGCCGGCGCCGCCGCGGACACCGTCCGCCGGCAGGTTCCCCTTGATGTAGAGGTCGATGCAGGACGCCACCAGTGCCTTGCGGGAGGCGGGGGTGAGGGCGGCGTCCGAGAAGTGCGTGGACCAGCTCCAGCCGCCGAGCGAGATCAGCACCTTGAGGTCCGGGTGCCTGGCCTTGAGCTCGCGCAGCTGGTTGAAGTTGCCGGCGAGGGCCTGCTCCCCGTCGTCGGCGACCCCGTCGACCGAGTTCGCCGCGTCCAGCGGGCGCACGTAGTCGGCCCACGCGTCGGCCTTGCCCGGCACGTTGCCCGTGAAGCACTTGCCGTCCGCGCTGATGTTGCCGAAGGCGTAGTTGAGGTGGGTGAGCTTCCCGGCGGAGCCGTTCGCTTCGAGGTCCTGGACCTGGAAGTCCCGCCCGTAGACGCCCCACTGGGTGAAGTAGCCGACCTTCCTGTACGAGCGGTCGTGGCTGGCGTCGCCGTGCCCCGCGGTGGCGGCGGGCACGAAGGCGGTCAGCAGGGAGAGGGAACAGGCGGCGACGGCCAGCCTGCCGAGCGTGCTGCGGCGCATGGGCTTCCTTTGCGGATGCGGGGGAGTGGTGCTCCTGAGCCGTGCCGGTGCTGTGCGTGCTCTGCGTGTGCGGGGCGTGCACCTCGGAAACTATTGGTCTGGACCATCTGGGTCAAGAGGGTGGTCATGCCCGCGTGCGGGGCGGGAACCCGGCCGTCCGAAATTCCTCCGTCACGGCACTGGGCACCTCTGGGTCCGGTCGCTACCCTCCGCGCATGATTTCCACGGTGGTCTGGGGTACCGGGAACGTCGGCCGTGCGGCGATCCGTGCCGTCGAGGCCCATCCGGCACTCACACTCACGGCAGTACTCGTCCACAACCCCGACAAGACCGGCCGCGACGCGGGTGAACTCGCCGGTCTGGAGCGCCCCTTGGGCGTCACCGCGACCGACGGCATCGAGGCCGTCCTCGCCGCCCGCCCCGACGCCGTGGTCTACGCGGCCTCCGGCGACATCCGCCCCGACGACGCCCTCGCCGACATCACCCGGGCGATCCGGGCCGGCGCCGTCGTCGTCAGCCCCGCCCTGTACCCGCTCTACGACCAGCGCAACGCCCCGCCGGAGTTCCGGGACCCGGTGCTCGCCGCCGTCGAGGCGGGCGGCGGCTCGCTGTTCGCCTCCGGAGTCGACCCCGGCTGGGGCAACGACGTACTGCCGCTGCTGATCAGCGGACTCGGCACGACCGTCGACGCGATCCGCTGCCAGGAGATCTTCGACTACTCCACCTACGACCAGCCCGACTCGGTCCGTCTGCTGGTCGGCATGGGCCAGCCGATGGACTTCGAGCCGATGATGCTGATGCCCTCGGTCCCCACGATGGTGTGGGGCGGCCAGATCCGGCTGATGGCCCGGGCCCTCGGCGTCGAACTCGACGAGATCCGTGAGACGTCCGAACGCCGCGCGCTCGACGCGACGGTGACCACGCGGACCATGGGAGCCTTCGAGGCGGGCACCCAGGGCGCCATCCGCTTCGAGGTGCAGGGCGTCGTCGGGGGCGAACCCCGCATCGTCATCGAGCACGTCACCCGGATCCACCCGTCCTGCGCCCCGGACTGGCCCGCGCCGCCCGACGGGGCCGGGGCGCACCGCGTGATCATCGAGGGGCGCCCCCGGATCGAGGTCACGGTCGAGGCCACCGACGAGGGTGAGAACCGCTCCGCGGGCGGGAACGCCACGGCGGTCGGCCGTCTGGTGGGGGCCATCGACTGGCTGATGGAAGCGGAACCCGGAATCTACGACGCGCTCGACGTCCCGCTGCGTCCCGCGGTCGGCAAACTCGGAAGGAAGCAGTCATGAGGATCGACGTTCCCGAGGGCCAGCACCCGATCGAGTACGTGTGGGGGGACATGGTCCCGGGCATCGGGATGGCCGCGGCGAACTTCTCGCTGTCCGTCTACGCCCACACCACCCTGGGCCTGCGCGAGTTCGAGGCCGCCCGGCTGCGGGTCGCGCAGATCAACGGGTGCGTCTTCTGCCTCGACTGGCGCACCGAACGCGACGGGCAGAAGGTCGAGGAGGAGTTCGCCGACGCGGTGGCCGAGTGGCGCACCACCGACGCCTTCGACGCGCGCACGCGGCTCGCCGCCGAGTACGCCGAGCGGTACACCCTCGACCACCACGGTCTCGACGAGGAGTTCTGGGACCGGATGACCGCGTCCTACAGCCAGCTGGAGATCGTGGAGCTGACGATGAGCATCGGCTCCTGGCTGGCGTTCGGCCGCCTCAACCACGTGCTGGGCCTCGACAGCGTGTGCGCACTGCCCGGGCACTGACGCGGTCCGGGGCCGCCCGGCTCGATGAGCGCGGCCGGCCCCGGCATCGGCCGGTCCGCTCCGCTACAGGTCGGTGGCGATGATCTTCTCGATGTTGCGCTCGGCGAGCGCGGTGATCGTGACGAACGGGTTCACGCTGGTGTTGCCGGGGATCAGGGATCCGTCGATCACGTACAGGCCGCTGTAGCCGTGCAGGCGGCCGTAGTTGTCGGTCGCCTTGTCCAGGACCGCTCCGCCGAGCGGGTGGTAGGTGAGGTGGTCGCCCCAGACCTTGTTGCCGCCGAAGAGGTCGCTCCGGTAGATCGTCCCCTCCTTCGAGTTGATCTTGTCGAAGATGGACTTGGCCATGTCGATGGCGGGCTGCTTCCACGCCCGCTGCCAGTTCAGGTCCACGTTGCCCGTCGCGGCGTTCCAGGAGAACTCGGCGCGGTGGGGGTTCTTGGTGATCGACAGGTACAGCGAGGCGTACGTCTCGATGCCGGTGGGCAGCGGTGCCACCTCGGCGAACGCGCCGCCCGCGTCCCAGTTGTCGATGCCGGCGGTCGGCATGGAGGCCTGGAGCTTCCCCGTCGCGTCCCAGATGTGGTTGGCGCGGCCGCACATGACGTTGCCGTTGTCGCCCCAGCCCTTGCCGACCTCGTCGTTGAGGAGGGGGAGCCGGCCGGTGGCCTTCAGCCTGACCAGCAGCTTGCTGGTGCCGACGCTGCCCGCCGCGAAGAACACCCGGTCGGCGGTGACGGTCTTGGTGGCCGTGGTGTCGCCGGTGGTGTTGATCTGGTCGATGGAGACGGTGTAGCCGCCGCCGGTCGCCGGGGCGACCGAAGTCACCTTGTGCTGCGGGGAGATGGAGACCCGGCCGGTGGCCTTGGCCTGGGCGATGTAGGTCTTCTGGACCGACTTCTTGCCGTAGTTGTTTCCGTAGAGGACCTCGCCGTCGAGCGAGGACCGGGGCACGGTGCCGGCCTCCTCCTGCTTCATGTACTCCCAGTCGTACACGTTGGGTACGAAGACGAACGGGAAGCCGGAGCGCTGGGCGTGCTTGCGGCCGACCCGGGCGTACTGGTAGCAGGGCGCCGTCTCCCACCAGGCCTGGTCGACGTTGGTGACTCCGAGCCCGGCGTTGGCGCGCGGGTAGTAGACGTCGTACATCTCGTTGGCGTCGACGGAGGGGAGTACGGCGCCGAACCGCTCGCGCTTCGGGGTGACCGCCATGCCGCCGTTGACCAGCGAACCGCCGCCCACGCCGCGGCCCTGGTAGACCGTGATGCCGTTGAATTCCTCGGCGTCCAGGATGCCCGTGTAGCGGGGGACGTCCTTGTCGATCGGGAATCCGAGGAAGTTGCTGATGGGGGCCTTGGTCCTGGTGCGGAGCCAGAAGGAACGGTAGTCCGGCCTGGTGGTGTTGGCGAAGATCTTGCCGTCCGAGCCCGGGGTGTCCCAGGCCATGCCCATCTCGATCATGTGCACGTCGACGCCGGCCTGGGCGAGGCGGAGGGCGGCGACGGAGCCCCCGTAACCGGTGCCGATGATCAGGACCGGGACGTGCGCCCCGCTGTCGATCGGGGCGGCGGTGGCGCTCGTGGCGACGGCGGCGCGGGCGGTCGTGGCGGCGGCGCCGCCGGCGACGGCCACCGCCCCGAGTATGGAACTTGTTCTAGCGATGAACCCTCGTCGGGAGAAGCCCTTGGAGCCCTTGTCGGGCATGAAAGGATCACTCATGCGACATTCCTTACTGTGGGGTGGAATGAGAACGAGTTCTACTGCGGCATGCATGTGAAGTCACTAGCTACGACTTGGTAACTTCCGGCAGATTACACAACAGACGCACCAGGTCACGGCGTGTGCCGACGGCGTGTCGTTGGTCTCTACACGCTCTGGTGCGGGGGGAGTTGGGCCGGAGACGGATCGGAGCCCGGGGTCAAGCCCCGGAAAGGCTCCACTGGCCGACGTCCTCGGCGAGACCGCCGTTCAGCGCGAACTGCACCGCGGCGAGCCCGGCGTCCTTCGGGAGCCGGAAGGTGACGAAACCGGCCGTCGCGCCGCCGGGGTCGAGGGTGACGGTCTCGGGGAAGGCCGGCCCGGCCGGTATCGAGGCGTTCAGGCCGTCGAACCGCCGCCCCGCGGTGTCCAGCAGGTGCGCGCACGACGCGGGCGAGTCCTTGTACACGGTCGACCCGGTGTTCTCCAGGCGCAGTTGTACGGCGACCAGCCGGCCGGCGTCGTCGGGCGCGGGACTCGCGGGGTCGACCACCTGCACCAGCGTGACGTCGAGGCGCTCGCCCGGCAGACCGCCCGAGAGCGGGACGGTCTCACCGGAGCCGTCGTGCGCCGCACCGAGCAGGGCCGGCCCGAGGAGGACGAGGGCGGCGAGCGTAGCGCGCATGCCGAAACCACCTTCTGCCGAAGGGTCACGCCCCCCACGATCCTCCACCCCCCACACCCCCGCCAGCCCGGCCGCGCCCGGGGGGGGCTGGCGTACGGGGCCGGCCTCCAGGCCGGAGGGGAACGCCCCGCCAGGTCGGTTAAATGTTCGAATGTCACGGTTCGGGCATAGTCGCCCCTGATTCCGCTCGTGCCCATACGGTGACCGGAATCCAGATCCGCTCCTGTGGGGGTTCCTCATGTCACAGCAGTTCCAGCCGCCTGGCCAGCCTCAGCCCGGATACGGCTACCCGCCCCCGCCGCCGCCGAAGAAGAGCAGCGCGGGGAAGATCGTCGGGTTCTCCTGTCTCGGTGTCGTCGGCGTGGTGGTGCTCCTCGGCGTCGTCGCGGCAGTGGTCGGCGGCGAGGGCGGTGACTCGGCGACGGGAGCCGCCAAGCCGGCCGCTGTCGCGTCATCGGATGCGGCGAAGGGCGGCGAGACGAAGCCGACTTCGGCCGCTCCGGAAAAGAAGGCCGCCGTGTCCGTCGTCGCGAAGAGGACGGAGTTCAAGAAGAGCGTCATCGCCGATGACTCCGCCTACACCAGCGTTGCGGTCACCATCACGAACAACTCGTCGAAGCCGATCAATGTGAACCCGCTGTACTTCACGATCACCGACACCTCGGGGACCAAGCACATGGCCGAACTCGCCGCCGATGAGAATCAGATCGCGACGGTCGAGCTCGCTCCCGGCGAGAACATCACCGGAACCGTCACCGGCAAGGGCGGGTTCAGCCCCAAGACCGTGACCTACACCGACGGGCTCATCGGCAAGGGGGTTCGCGCCGAGGTTTCGTGAATGGGCCCGGCCGCTGGTGCGGCCGGGGCTGGGGGTTATGTGTGGGGGACCTGGAGCCTGGTCCAGGACGTGGGGCCGGGGTGGCCGTCGGCGTCGGCGCCGGTGTAGCCGAGTTTCTGCTGCCAGGCCCGGTAGGAGGCCACGTCGCCGGAGCCCCATACGTCCAGGTCGGTGTGCGTGCGGTAGCGGTCGCAGCCGACGGCGACGAGGCGTTGGTGCATGGCGGCGATGATCGGCGAGCGGCGGCCGGTGGTGAAGAACGCGGCCCCCGGGAAGGGCTCGTAGGGGGCGTCGGCGAAGGCGGGCCAGGATCCGGGGTCGGTGTGGTCGTTCTCCGGAACGTGGGCGTGGGCATACCAGCCCGCGCGCGAGCGCCATACGGACTCGCTGCGGTTGGAGGTGAAGGAGGTCGGGCGGCCCATGGGCCAGGTGTCCGGGACGCCCCAGGCGCGTATCCAGGCGTTGAGCGCGCCCCATCCCTCGCACGGGGTGTCGACGAGCCGGGCGTAGGTCGTGCCGTTCCAGCGGCAGTACGGGAAGAACAGGGTCTCCACCTGGATGACGACGCTTCCCGCGCGGTTGGTGCGGGTGCCGCCCGCCGCGTCGGCCAGTGACTTGGAGCGGCTGTCGGCGGGCACGAACTGGGTGAAGCGGCCGACGAAGGGGTCCCACAGGATGTGCGGGGCGACCTTCCTGCCGTCGGGGTTGCGGCCGAAGTAGCCGACCAGGTCCTCGTAGGGGGCGAGCGGGAGGGGATTCGCGGCCGTGCCGTTGTCGTCCCAGGTGATGTGGGCGATGGCCTTCGCGGGGCCGCCGTCGGTGGGCGCGTGGTCTCCGATGTCCAGGCGCGTGGCGCCGGGCAGCCAGAGTTCGGGCATGACGTCTCCAGGGCGTGGGGGATTCCCCCGCCCGCGCGGCGGGGGTGGAGGAAAAACGGGCCGCGGCGCGGGGGCCGGGCGCCGGCGGGGCGGCGCGCTCGGCAGCGCTCGGCGGCTGGGGTGCTTGGCGGGGGTGGCGGTCCGGGCGGGGTGTGCGGCCGAAAGGGCCCGTACGGGGCCCGTGGAGGGCCCGTACCGATGAGGATCCCCAGGTACACGCCCGCCGATACCTGACAGTTGTGCCGAATACCTCAGACCGGAGTCATCAGGGTCGAAATGGATCGAACACATCGGCATGGCAGACTGAGCGCGTTCACCCGGGCGGTGCAGGACAGGAAACCGGTGCGATTCCGGTGCGGTCCCGCCACTGTGACCGGCCCCTCGCGGGGCCGGGAGTCAGACACTGACGCGCCGCCTCTTCACGTCGACCGGGGACGCGGATCCCCCGGAGAGGCCTCGCCATGTCGCGTTCCCGCGCCGTTCTGCGCTCGCTCGCCCCCGCCGCCCTGCTGATACCGCTGGCCGGATGCGGGGGTTCCCCCGGCTCCGCGGACGCGGCCGCCGGGGCGGATGCCGCGCCCGGATTCCCGTACACCGTCACCAACTGCGGTGTGAGCAGCACCTACCAGGCCCCGCCGCGGCGGGCGGTCACCATGAACCAGCACGCCACCGAGATCATGCTCGCCCTCGGGCTGGAGGAGAAGCTGGTCGGCACCGCCTACCTGGACGACGCCGTGCTGCCCGCCTACCGGCCCGCCTACGACAAGGTCAAGGTGCTGGCCAAGGAGTACCCCTCCAAGGAGGTCCTCCTCGGAGCCAACCCCGACTTCGTGTACGGCGGTTACTCCAGCGCCTTCGACAAGGCACAGGGCCGGGACCGGGAGGGGCTCGCCAAGGCCGGCATCAACTCCCGGCTCAGCGTCGAGTACTGCACCCAGGGGCCGGTGGGGCTCGACCAGCTCCAGACCGAGATCACCGAGGTGGCGCGGACCTTCGGCGTGCCCGAGCGCGGCGCCGCCCTCATCGGGACCGAACAGCGCCGGATCGACGCCGTCACCGCGCGGGTGAAGGACAAGGCCAAGCCCGCCGTCTTCGTCTACGACTCGGGCGAGGCCTCCGCCTTCACCTCGGGAGGCAACGGCATCGGCAACGAGATCGTCTCGCTGGCCGGCGGGACGAACGTGTTCGCCGACCTCAAGGACACCTTCGGTGACGTGTCGTGGGAGAAGGTCATCGAGCGCAAGCCCGAGGTCGTCCTCATCTACGACTACGGCGGCACCACCGTCGAAGCCAAGAAGCAGCGCCTGGTGAACGACCCCGCCCTCGCGGAGGTTCCCGCCGTCAAGAACCGCCGGTTCGTGGTGCTCCCGCTGTCCTCGGCCGTCCTCGGCGTGCGCGTCGCCGACGCCGTCGAGTCCCTGGGCCGCCAGCTGCACCCCGACGCCGCGTGAGCCGTCGCCGCGCCCCGGCCGTGGTCCTGCTGCTCGCCGCCGCCCTCGCGGCCTGCGCCGTCGCGGGCCTGGCGCTGGGGCCCGTACGCATACCCCCCGCCCAGGTGCTCGACACCGTACTCGACGGGCCCGGCCGGCCCGGCGCCTTCGCCTCCATCGTCTGGGACGTACGGATGCCGCGCGTCCTGCTCGGCGCGGTCGTCGGCGCAGGCCTCGCGGTCGCGGGCACCGTGCTCCAGGCCCTCGTGCGCAACCAGCTCGCCGATCCGTTCCTGCTCGGCGCCTCCTCCGGAGCCTCGGCGGGCGCCGTCGCCGTCATCGTCCTCGGCGCCGGGGCGGGCGTGCTCGGCGGGATCGGCGTACCGCTGGCGGCGTTCGCCGGGTCGATGGGCGCGCTCGTCGCCGTCTACGCCCTGGCCCGGCGCGGGGGCACCATGACCACCGGCCGGCTGATCCTCGCCGGGGTCGCCGTCCAGTACGTCCTGTCCGCGCTCACCAGCCTGGTGCTGGTGCTGGCCGCGCACCCCGACCAGATGCGGAGCGTCCTGTTCTGGACCCTCGGGGGCCTGGGCGGGGCCCGCTGGGACGAACTGGCCCTGCCCGCCGTCGCGCTGCTCCTCGGCACCGGGCTGCTCATCGCGCTGGCCCGGCCCCTGGACCTGCTGCTCGCCGGGGAGGAGGGCGCGCGGACGCTCGGCTTGGACACCGGACGGTTCCGGGCCGCCGTCTTCGTCCTCACCTCCCTCGTCATCGGGGTGCTCGTCGCCTACAGCGGGGCGATCGGTTTCGTCGGGCTGATGGTTCCGCACGCCGCCCGCATGGTCGTCGGCGCCGGACACCGGGCGCTGCTGCCGGTGGCCGCGCTGGGCGGAGCCGTCTTCCTGAGCCTGGCCGACCTGCTCGCCCGTACCGCCGCCGCCCCCGAGGAGATACCCGTCGGCGTGGTCACGGCGCTCGTCGGCGGGCCGTTCTTCCTGTGGATGCTGCGCCGGTCCACCCGTACCGAAGGAGTGGCCGGATGACGGCGGACCCGGTGGAACTCGCCGTCGAAGCGGTGCGTTACGAGGTGGACGGGCACACGCTGCTCCACGGGATCGACCTCACCGCCCGCCCCGGCGAGACGGTCGGCGTCGTCGGCCCCAACGGCAGCGGGAAGACCACCCTGCTGCGCTGCGTCTACGGCGCCCTGCGCCCCACGGGCGGTCGGGTGCTGCTCGACGGGGCGGACGCCGCCGCGCTCGGGGTCAAGGACCGGGCGCGGCGGGTGGCGGTCGTCCCGCAGGACGCGGCGGGCACCTTCGGGCTGACCGTCGGCGAGGTCGTCGCCATGGGCCGCAGCCCGCACAAGCGGTTCTGGGAGCAGGACGGCCCCCAGGACGCGCGGCGCGTCGCCGAGGCCCTGGAGACGGTCGGCGCGGCGGCCTTCGCCGACCGCCGCTTCGAGGAGCTCTCCGGCGGCGAGCGCCAGCGCGCCCTGGTCGCCCGCGCCCTCGTCCAGGCCCCCGGCCTGCTCGCCCTCGACGAGCCGACCAACCACCTGGACATCCGCTACCAGCTGGAGATCCTCGGCCTGGTCCGCGCCCTGCCCGTCACTGGTCTGCTCGTCCTGCACGACCTCAACCTCGCCGCCTCCTTCTGCGACCGGCTGTACGTCCTGTCCGCCGGGCGGGTGGCGGCCTCCGGGCCGCCCGAGCGGGTGCTCACCGAGGAACTGCTGGCCGAGGTCTACGGGGTGCGCACCCGCGTCGGGGTCCATCCCGACACGGGCGCGCCGAACATCGTCTACGTCCCGCAGGGCTGACGGGCTGACGGGTCAACGCCCGGGTGCCGTGCCCCCGTAGACCGCCTTGACGTTGTCCCGCGCCGGGTGCGTGCGGCCCGCCGGACCCGCCGCGAACACGCGCAGCAGGTTCTCCGTCACCCGGGTGGTCAGCGCACCCGACCGGGCGTCCAGGCCGTGGTTGCGCCCGCTCTTGCCGTCGCCCTTCGCGTCCAGGGCCTCCACCCACCGCATCGTCCCGGTCGCGAAGACGCCCGCCCCGCTCTCCGTCGTGTAGTACGCCGTGTCCTGATGGCTCGGGCGGCCCTCGCAGACCACCGGGGAGTGGGCCAGGATCTCGATCGGCCGGGGCGTGGGGAAGCCGGTGTTGACCTTGTCGTACTCCACGCCCACCAGGTGCGCGAACCGGTCGCCCTCGCTCACTCCCGCACCCTCGAACAGCCAGTGCCCCGGGTTGGTCACCACGTACGGGGCGTCCACCGGGTAGCCGTCGTAGATCACGCCGAGCAGCGAGCTCTCCGGGTCGGCCCCGGGCGCCGAACGGAAGTCGACCGTCGCCGGCTGGCCGCGTTTGAAGCCCGGGTCCTGCTCGTAGGAGGACTTGTAGCAGACCAGCGTCCGGTCCGGGCCGAGGTCGGAGGGCTCCAGCCGGATCCGGCGGAAGCAGCAGTTCGCCCCCAGGACCGCCAGGTTGGTGCCGGCGTCGCGGGCCGCCGTGATGTGCGCCCGCTGCTCCGGGGACCAGTACTCGTCGTGGCCGAGCGAGAGGACCGCCGCCGCGCCCTCCAACAGCCGCTTCTCCCGGGCCACATCGGTGGTCGTCGCGTAAGCGAGGGGGATGCCGAGCCGCTCCGCGAGCGCGATCAGCGGCGCCTCGTACGTGAGGAAGAGGCCCGCGCCGTCGTCGTACTCGTACGGCCGGTCGAAGCTCACCGCGAGGGAGCGCGAGGCGTAGCCGCCACTGGGGCCGTCGTAACTGCCGTAGCCGCCCCACCGGTTGTACGCCTGCCAGGTCGCCACCGCGTTGACCACGACCGTACGGCCGGCCGTCGTCGCCGAGCGCACGGTGAGCGTCACGAACCGCTGGCCCTCGCCGCCCTGCGCGTCGAGCCGCAGCAGATAGCTGCCCTCCGGCCAGTCCTTCGTCTCGACCGTGGTGGTACGGGCCCACCGGGTGCGCACCATCCGCGTCCCCGGGTCCACGGTGTGTTCCGGCTGCCGGGCCCCGGGCAGCGCCTCGGAGCGCCACACCAGCCGGGCGCGGGCGCCCGCGTACCAGCCCATCCGGTAGGCGGACACGGTGAAGCGCGGCGCGGTGGTGGACACGTGCAGCCCGAACGACTCGCCGGGCAGGACGCTCACCTTGTCGGCGAACCCCTCGACGGCGCGGGCCGGGCCGGACTTGGTCACGGTCCAGTCGGCGTTCCCGGGCCGGGCGTTCTCTGCCTTGACGTCGAAACCCTGGGGCCCCGCCTTGCCGCTCGGCGCGTTGCCTTTGCCCGCCTTCGCCCCGCCGCCGTCCGGCCCGTCCGCGTCCCCGGTCCCGCAGCCGCCCACCGCCCCGAGTCCGGCCACCGTGGCCGCCCCCGTCGCGAGGGCGAGGAACCGCCGTCTGCCCGCGCCTTCGGCCGCGCCTTCGGGGTCCCCGGGTATGTGCTCCTGATCCATGGGGGCACGTTATGTCACCGTTCGCTCCCCCCTCCGGCCGGGTTCCGCCACTGGGTTCCCCCCGCACGTCACGGCAGCCGGTCACCTAGGCTGGCCGCACGCGGGAGCACCTTCAACAAGCCCTGGGGGAACGCAAGATGACACCGAACAGCAGCGTCCACGACGGCGTCCCGGGGCCGGGCGCCGTCCGCCAGCTGTGGCAGCTCCTCGAACCCGTCCACGCCGTCGTCTACTTCGCCCCCGAGTCCTACGAGGAAGCCGCCGCCCTCGGGTACGCCACCGACGACCGCTGGCCGCTGTACTTCGCCTTCCGCGCCGCCCCGCTCGGCGCCGCCGGACCGGAGCTGGTCACTGCCCTCTTCTACAGCTTCAGCCCGTCCATGGTGGAGCGGTACGTCTCCCCGCTCTGGGAGACGGCCCCGCCGGCCGCGGTGCTCGCGGCCCGGGCGGCAGCCACCGACCGGGCCCTGCGCGCCCTGCTCGGCGAGCGCGTCGACTCGCCCGACCTGGCCGAGGCGGCGGCCCTGGCCCGCCGCGCCGCCGAGGCCGCGGCGACCGCCGGGCGCCCGCTGGCCGCCGCCAACTCCGCCCAGCCGTGGCCAGAGACCCCGCACGCCGTGCTCTGGCAGGCCGCCACGATCCTGCGCGAACACCGCGGCGACGGCCACCTCGCCGCCCTCCAGGCCCACCGCCTGGGTCCGGTCGAGTCCCTCGTCCTGCACTCCGCCGCCGGAGCCGCCCCCGCCGAGGTCTTCGAGAGCCGCCAGTGGTCCCCGGGACAGTGGAGCGCCGGCCGCGAACGGCTGGCCTCCCGAGGGCTGCTCACCGAGGACGGCGCCGCCACGGCGGCGGGAGTGGCCCTGCGCACCTCCGCCGAGAAGCTCACCGACGAACTCGCCGCCGCCCCCTGGTCCGCGCTGAGCCCTCAGGAGGTCACCCGGCTCACCGAACTGCTCCTCGCGCCGGTGCTCGACATCGTCGCCGCCGGTCTCCTCCCGCACCAGAGCACGCTGGGCATCGGCATGAAGTACGACTACCAGCCGAGTTGAGTCATACCCGTCATGCCCCGGCCGTGCGGAAGGCACGGCCGGGGTGAAGGGCCGGGGCTCCTTCGGCCACGAACACCGCCCTGCCACCACCAAAGACGTTCATGGACGTAGGGTGAGCGGGCAGGAGCTGCCGATCACTTGGCCGGCCGTCCGCCGGCCGACACCGATGAACGCGGAGGAAAGAAAACACATGCGCTATCTCCCCCTGGGCAGCTCTGGCCTCCAGGTCTCCGCCGTCGGCCTCGGATGCAACAACTTCGGCGGCCGTCTCGACGCCCAGGCCACCCGCTCCGTCGTGGACGCCGCTCTCGACGCCGGCATCACCCTCCTCGACACCGCCGACATCTACGGCGACCGGGGCGGCTCCGAGAGCCACCTCGGCCAGGCCCTCAAGGGCCGCCGCGAACAGGTCGTCCTCGCCACCAAGTTCGGCTACGACGGCGTCGACATGGGCTACGGACCCGCCGCCGGCGCCCGGGGCGGCCGCGCCTACATCCGGCGCGCCGTCGAGGAGTCGCTGCGCCGCCTGGTGACCGACCACATCGACCTCTACCAGCTGCACAGCCCCGACCCCACCGTCCCCATCGCCGAGACCCTGGCCGCGCTCAACGAACTCGTCGCCGAGGGCAAGATCCGCTACATCGGCCACTCCAACCTCAGCGGCTGGCAGCTCGCCGAAGCCGCCCACGTCGCCCGCGAAACCGGCGCCACGCCCTTCGTCTCGGCGCAGAACGAGTGGTCGCTGCTCCAGCGTTCCGCCGAGCGCGACCTGGTCCCGGCCGCCGAGCACTACGGCGTCGGCGTGCTCCCGTACTTCCCGCTGGCCAACGGGCTGCTCACCGGCAAGATCCGCCGGGGCGCCCCCGTACCGGCCGGGTCCCGGCTCGAAGGGCGCGACGCGTACCTGACCGAGCAGCGCCTGGACGGCGTCGAGGCGCTGGCCGCGCTCGCCGACAAGTACGGCCGCAGCCTGCTGGAGCTGGCCATCGGCTGGCTCAGCGCCCAGCCCGGCTGCGCCTCCGTCATCGCGGGCGCCACCTCCGCCGAGCAGGTGCGCGCCAACGCGGCCGTCGCCGACCGGCCGCTGGAGCCCGAGCTGCTCGCCGAGATCGAGGCCGTCCCGGCGATCGCGAGGCCCGCGTGACGGACCGGCTGCGCTGCGCCGTCCTGGACGACTTCCAGCAGGCGGCCACCACCCTCGCGGACTGGGCGCCGGTCGCGGACCGGGTGGAGGTGGTGACCTTCCCCGACCACCTCACCGGGGAGGACGAGCTGGCCGCCCGGCTCGCCGCCTTCGACATCGTCGTCACCCTGCGCGAACGCGTGCCGTTCCCGGCCGGCCTCCTCGACCGGCTGCCCCGCCTGCGGCTGCTCGTCGCCAGCGGCATGCGGAACTCGGTCATCGACTACGCCGCCGCCGCGCGGGCCGGGGTGACCGTCTGCGGCACCGGCAGCTCCTCGACCCCGCCCGTCGAGCTCACCTGGGCGCTGCTGCTGGGCCTCGCCCGGGGCATCGTCGAGGAGAACACCGCGCTGCGGGAGCGGGGCCCCTGGCAGAGCACCGTCGGCACCGACCTGCACGGCAGCCGCCTCGGGCTCCTCGGCCTCGGCAAGATCGGCGGCCGGGTGGCCCGGATCGGCCTCGCGTTCGGCATGGACGTGGTCGCCTGGAGCCAGAACCTGACCGACGAGCGGTGCGCGGAGGTGGGCGTCACCCGCGCCGCGTCCAAGGAGGAACTCCTCGCCGGCAGCGACTTCGTCTCCGTGCACCTCGCCCTGGGGGAGCGCACCCGGGGGCTGATCGGGGCCGCGGAACTGGACCTGATGCGCCCGGGCGCGTACCTCGTCAACACCTCGCGCGCGGCGATCGTCGACCAGGAGGCCCTGCTCGGGGCGCTGCGCGAGGGGCGCATCGCCGGCGCGGGCGTCGACGTGTTCGACAGCGAGCCGCTGCCCGCCGATCACCCGATGCGCAGCGCGCCGAGGCTCCTCGCCACCCCGCACCTGGGGTACGTGACACGGGACAACTACGCCACGTACTACGGCCAGGCCGTCGAGGACATCAAGGCCTTCCTCGACGGCGAACCGGTACGCGTCCTGCCCTGACGGCCCTCAGGGCCGTCAGGGCTCTGAGGGCCTCAGGGCTCCCGGTCAGGACACGATGTCCTTGCGGGCGAAGCCGCGGAAGGCGAGGGCGAACAGGACCAGTGCGTACGACACCGAGACCGCCGCGCCCTTGACCATCCCGCCCCACTCCAGGTGGGGCTGGAGCGCGTCGGCCCACGCGAACTGCCAGTGCGCGGGCAGGAACTCCCGCCACGACCCCAGCGCGGTCACCGCGTCCAGTACGTTCCCGACGATCGTCAGCCCGACCGCCCCGCCCACCGCGCCGAGCGGCGCGTCCGTACGGGTCGACAGCCAGAACGCCAGCCCGGCCGTGACCAGCTGGGACACGAAGACGAACGCGACGACCAGCGCGAGGCGCGGCACGGTGTCCGCGGCCGCGAGCGAACCCCCGGCCGGCAGCTTCAGCGGACCCCACCCGTACGCGGCGGTGCCCGCCGCCAGCGCCACCGCCGGCAGCAGCACCATCGCCGCCAGGCTGAAGCCGAGCGCCACCACCAGCTTGCTCCACAGCAGCCGGGCCCGCGGGACCGGCGAGGCCAGCAGGTAGCGCAGCGAGGACCAGCTCGCCTCCGACGCCACCGTGTCCCCGCAGAACAGCGCCACCGGCACCACCAGCAGGAACCCGGCCGACACGAACAGGCACGTCGCCGCGAAGTTCGCGCCCGAGGCCGTCGCCGTGTCGATGAGGGTGATCCGGCCGTTCCCGCCGTTCGGGCCGCCGCCGGGCCCGCCGCCCACCGCGAACGCGGTCATCAGGACGAACGGGAGCGCGGCCAGCACCCCGCCCATCACCAGCGTCCGCCGCCGTCGCCACTGGCGCAGCGCCTCCACGCGCAGCGGCAGGGTGCGGCTCGCCCGGTAGCCGGGGGCCACCTCCGTCACGGCACTCATGCCGAACCTCCGATCAGGGTGAGGAACGCGTCCTCCAGCCGGCGGTGCGGCCCCACCGCGGACACCGGGACCTCCAGCCGTACGAGTTCGGCGATCAGGCTCTCGGCCGTCGCGCCCTCCAGCCGTACCAGCAGTCCGTCATCGGCCGCCGCCACGGAGCCCACGCCCTCCAGCGCCGCCACCTTCTCGGCGGTCGTTTCGTCCACCGGCCGGGCCAGCGTCACCAGCAGGGTGTCCCCGCCGCCCGTGATCTCCGCGACCGCGCCCGCCTGCACCAGCCGGCCGCGGTCCATGACCACGAGGTGGGTGCAGGACTGCTCGACCTCCGACAGCAGGTGACTGGAGACGATGACCGTCCGCCCGCCCGCCGCGTACCGGATCATCACGTCGCGCATCTCCCGGATCTGCGGCGGGTCCAGACCGTTCGTGGGTTCGTCGAGGATCAGCAGATCGGGCATCCCGAGCATGGCCTGCGCGATCGCGAGCCGCTGCCGCATGCCCTGCGAGTACGTGCGCACCGCGCGCTCCAGCGCGTCGCCGAGCCCGGCGATCTCCAGGGCCTCCGCCAGGTGCGCGTCCTCGGCCGGACGCCCGGTGGCCCGCCAGTACAGCTCCAGGTTGGCGCGGCCCGTCAGGTGCGGGAGGAATCCGGCGCCCTCCACGAACGCCCCGACCCGCGACAGCACCGGCGCCCCGGCCCGTACCGCGTGCCCGAACACCCGGATCTCCCCGGCGTCCGGGGAGATCAGCCCCATCAGCATCCGCAGCGTCGTGGTCTTGCCCGCGCCGTTGGGCCCGAGCAGGCCCAGTACCTGCCCCTTCTCCACCCGGAACGACAGGTCCCGCACCGCGTACCGGTCCTGAGCCTTGGCGTACTTCTTCGTCAGGCCGGTGATCTCCAGCGGTACGCCGGCCCGTGCCGGGTCCGGCGCCGGTACGCGGGCCCGCGCCCCGGCGCGGCCCCGCCCGGGCCGCCGGATGCCCAGCAGGGCCGCGGCCAGCGCCGCCGCGCCCAGCGGCAGCCCCCAGGTCCAGGCGGGCAGCCCGGCGGACGCCGTCCGTACGTCCTCGGCGACGGGCACCGCGAGGGGGCCCTCCACCGCGACGGTGTAGGTGGCCGGGGCGGCGGGTGAGGCGTAGCCGAGGTCGGTGGCGGCCACGACGAGGCGCAGCCGGTGCCCGGCCTCGACGGCGTGGTCGATCGCCGGGAGCCGCAGCGCGACGGTCGCGCC
The DNA here is from genome assembly GCF_014650555.1 of Streptomyces goshikiensis. GTDB lineage: Bacteria > Actinomycetota > Actinomycetes > Streptomycetales > Streptomycetaceae > Streptomyces > Streptomyces goshikiensis. The sequence goes on from NZ_BMVE01000003.1 coordinate 240,557, forward strand.
GTTGCCGGCGTTCTCCACCCGCACCGGGGCGACCAGCTGACTGGGCAGCACCTGCTGCCGCCCGTCGGGGCCGACGTCGTACACCTTGCCGAAGAGGACGGCCGATCCGTCCGCGGCCGTCGACCTCACCTTCAGGGTGACGGTTGGCGTCCCGGTGATCCGCAGACCGGCGGGCAGCGGCGCCGACTCGAACCGGGCGTTCTGCCCCGGGAAGTCCAGCGAGAGCCCCGCGCCGAACGCGGCGAGCTGGCCGCCGATGCCGGGCAGCGCGGACAGGGCGGGCGGGGTGGCGCCTGCCGGGTTGGCGAAGGTCTGCTCCCGGCCGGTCAGCGCGATCGGGTGCGGGCCGGAGGTGAGCCCCGGGTACCGCTCGCCCGTAGCGCCGCGCAGCTGGACCTCGCCGTCGGTGGAGTCGATGCCCCCGGAGCGCGAGACGCGGAACGCCGGGCCGGTGGCGGCCTTCTCGTCGCCCTTGAGGTAGTGGTCGAACCAGGACGTCACCCGGGCCTGGGTCCGGCCGGACTCACGCATTCCGCCGTCGTGTCCGCCAGCCGCCCAGTCCACGGCTACGGGCGCGCCGTTCGCCGCGATCGCCCGGGCCATCGCGTCGGCCTGGCCGAGCGGGAAGAGGGAGTCGTCCTGGCCCTGCACGATGAGGGTGGGCACCTTGATCCGGTCGCCGACCGCCGACGGGCTGCGCTTCTCCAGCAGCTCGCGGGCTTCGGCGTCGGGCTTCCCGGCCACTGCGACCCGCTCGTACATGGCGCACAGCTCCGGCTCGAAGCGCCCGCAGCCGGTGGCCGCGGGCGCACCGGGGCGGGCGTCCCGGCCGTCTTGGGTTTCGGGGGCGGGCGCGGACGGCTGAAGGCCTTCCGCGGCGCCGGTCGTGAAGAAGATGCCGGTCCAGAGCTTCTTGAAGACGCCGTCCGGGAAGAGCGAGTCGGCGAGGTTCCAGTACGAGATCTGCGGGGCGATCGCGTCCACCCGCCGGTCGTAGCCGGCGGCGAGCAGCGACACCGCGCCGCCGTAGGAGGCGCCGGAGACGCCGACGCGCGGATCGCCGTCCGCGTCGAGCCGCACCTCGGGCTGCCGGGCGAGCCAGTCGATGAGCCGGGAGACGTCCTTGACCTCCCGCTCGGGATCGTTCAGCCCGATCCGGCCGCCGGAGCGGCCGAAGCCGCGGGCGGACCAGGTCAGGACGGCGTACCCGTCCCGGGCCAGTTGCTCGGCCTGCGCGCGGGTGTCCTCCTTGCTGCCGCCGAAGCCGTGCCCGAGGAGGACGGCGGGACGTTTCGCCCCGTCGGCGACGCCGTTGCCGGAGGCGGTGAAGTAGGAGGTGTCGATCGCGGCGCCGGGCATGTCGAGCACGCGGTCCTGGCGGTGCACGGCCGGGGCGTCGCCGGCCGCGGCGGTGGCCGTCAGCGTGCCGGCCCCCGCGACGACGGCGAGGGCGGCCGCGCCGGCCAGCAGGCGGCCGCGGCGGCGCCGGGGAAGTCGGAGCTTCATGTGGAAACCCTAGTCGCAGGGCCCGCCCCTCCCGAGCGTCCCCAGGCGGAAGTCCCCGACCTCCTCAGGGCGTACACCACCGACCCGGAATACCGCACCCGCGGTACGCCGTCCGGCGGGGCCGCCCGGACCGTGCGGTCGCCGGCGGGCGGTGGGCGGGGGCAGGCGGCAGGATGGCGGCATGCTGCTCGCCGAGGTCGCGCGCGTGTCGGCGGAGGTCGCCGGGTCCTCCGCCCGGTCCCGCAAGACCGCACTGCTCGCGGAGCTGTTCGCCGCCGCGCCCCCAGACGAGGCCGGGCTGGTGATCGCCTACCTGTCCGGGCGCCTCCCGCAGGGCCGGCCCGGCATCGGCTGGCGGGCCCTCGCCCGGGAGGTCCCGCCGGCCGGGGAACCCACCCTGGCCGTCGGCGCCGTCGACGCGGCCGTCACCGAGCTGGCCGCCGTCGCGGGACCGGGCGCGCAGGCCGGGCGGCGCCGGATCCTGGACGACCTGCTGGGCGCGGCCACCGCCCCCGAGCAGCGGTTCCTGCGCAGCCTGCTCTCCGGCGAGGTGCGCCAGGGCGCGCTGGACGCGGTGGCCCTGGAGGGCGTGGCCGCGGCCGCCGGGGTACCGGCCACCGCACTGCGCCGGGCCGTGATGCTGGACGGCTCGCTGCCCCGGGTGGCGGCGGCCGTACTGGCCGGGGGCGAGGAGGCCCTGCGCACGGTCACCCTGCGCGTGGGCCGCCCCGTACAGCCGATGCTGGCGGGTTCCGCCAAGTCGGTGGCCGAGGCGCTCGCCGCGCTCGGGCCGTGCGTGCTGGAGGAGAAGCTCGACGGCATCCGGGTGCAGGTCCACCGCGAGGGTGACGCCGTACGGGTGTACACGCGCTCCCTCGACGAGATCACCGACCGGCTGCCCGAGGTGGCCGACCTGGCGCGGGCGCTGCCCGGCGACGCGTTCATCCTCGACGGGGAGGTGATCGGGCAGGACGCGGACGGCCGCCCGGTGCCGTTCCAGGAGATCGCGAGCCGGGTCGGCTCCCGGGTGGACGTCGCGGCGGCCCGGCAGACGCTGCCGGTGGCCCCGTACTTCTTCGACGTCCTCGCCGCCGGCGGCGAGGTGCTGCTGGACCTGCCGGTCCACGAGCGGTACGCGACCCTGGCCGCCCTCGTTCCGGAGGCCTCGCGGGTCCGCCGGCTGGTGGTGGCGGACCCGGCGGCGCAGGCGTCCGAGGCCGAACGCTTCTGGGCCGACACCCTGGCCCGGGGCCACGAGGGGGTGATGGCCAAGGGCCTCGACTCCGCCTACGCGGCCGGCCGGCGCGGCAAACACTGGCTGAAGGTGAAACCGGTGCACACCCTGGACCTGGTGGTGCTCGCCGCCGAATGGGGGCACGGCCGCCGCACCGGACTCCTGTCCAACCTGCACCTGGGCGCCCGCGCCGCCGACGGCACCTTCGCCATGCTCGGCAAGACCTTCAAGGGGCTCACCGACGAGATGCTGCGCTGGCAGACGGAGCGGCTGCGCGAACTGGCGGTCGAGGACGACGGCTTCACCGTCCGGGTCCGCCCGGAGCTGGTCGTCGAGATCGCCTACGACGGCCTCCAGCGCTCCACCCGCTACCCGGCCGGAGTGGCCCTCCGCTTCGCCCGCGTCCTGCGCCACCGCCCGGACAAACCCGCCTCCGAAGCAGACACGGTGGCCACCGTCCTGGCAGCCCACCCGGGTTTGCCTCAGAGGTAAGGAAGATTGCCAGGCGGGCAAGACTCTGGCTCAATCGGGGTATGACACCCGGATCCGACGAAGACGCCGGGGCAGCGGCGGACGAGCTGCCCACCGTGGCCCCGCAGCTGCGTGACCTGCGACGGCGGGCCGGCCTCACGCTGGAGGCCGCCGCCACGCGGGCCAGGCTGTCGCCCGCCCACCTGTCACGGCTGGAGACCGGCCGGCGCCAGCCCTCGCTGCCGCTGCTGCTCGGTCTCGCCCGCACCTACGGTACGACGGTCTCGGAGCTGCTCGGGGAGACCCCGGCCGTGGCCGATCCCATCGTACGCGCCGGTGGTCCGGGGGCCCGCGAGGCCGACGGGTGGACGTACTGGCAGGCCGGCGGCTCCGGGCGCGGGATGCAGGCGCTGCGCGTGCACGTCCCGCACGGGCGCAGCCAGGGCGAGCTGGTGCGCGTCCATCCCGGCGAGGAGTGGCTCTACGTCCTCAAGGGGCGGCTGCGGCTGCACCTGGGAGAGGCCGAGCACCTGCTGGAGCCGGGGGACAGCGCGCACTTCGAATCGCTCACCCCGCACCGGATCGGCGCCGCCGCGGCCCAGGGGGCCGACCTGCTGTTCGTCCACACGCTGCTGCAGAGCAGCCTCGCCGGGCTGTGTCTCGGCGGCTCGACCACGACCACCCACCAGCACCGTCCGTAGCCCCGTAGCCCCGAGGAGAGAGCATGTCCGTGGATTCCGCAGAGCCCGTGTCCGACCCCGCCGTGCAGGCCGGGGAGCCCGCAGCGCCGGGCGTGCGCAAGCGCATCGAGTCGAAGTTCCCGCGCGGTCTGGTCATCCGGCTGATCGCCTACCTGTTCGTGGGCCACCTCTTCGCCTTCTTCGTCTACCTGCTGTTCGTCCTGGGCGGCCAGAACCAGTGATCCCCGGGGCCCGCGCGGCCCGGCCCGCCCGGACCGCGCCGGACCCAGCCCAGCACCAGCACCGACGCCGCCGCCGCGAACGCGCACCAGGTGGAGGCGAACTCCAGCCGCCACAGGGCCGCGCAGACCACCGCCCCGGCGGCCAGCACCGCCCCCAGCAGCCGTAGCCCCCGGTCCCCGGAGAGCAGCAGCGCGCCCAGGGTGGCGAAGAGGTAGCCCGCCACCACCAGCGGGGCGTACGGGACGGCCACCCCGTACCCGATGGTGTGGCCCCGGACCTCGGCGTCCACCGGCCGGGTGGCCAGGCAGTACGCGAGCACGGCGGCGGTCGCGAGCCCGGCGGCCGCCGGTCCCCACAGCACGCGGCGGGCCCCCGGCGCGGCCGCGAGCAGCACCCCGAACGCCACCCACACGGGCAGCACCGGCAGCGCGATCACCGCCCAGGCCGTGCTGGCGGGGCCGCAGCCGCCGCCCGCGTTCCAGACGGCCGCCTCCACCAGCTGGTGTGCGCCCAGCAGCACCGGCAGCGCCGCGACCGGCAGGTCCCGGGCCCGTCGCACGCGCAGTACGCACACCACCCCGACGGCGGTGATGACCGTACCCGCCGCCAGATCGGCCGTCGCGCTCCAGCACATGCGCCGCGCCCGCGCCTACGCCGTCCCGGCGCTCACACCGAGGCGGGGGGTTCGAGGGGCGGGGCGCTCACCCCGCAGTGCATGTGGCACTGCGGATGGCACGCCGCGGGCGAGGGATTGCGCACGGTCGCCCACGCGAGGACGGAGCCGAGCACCAGGATCCCCGCGCACCAGGGCATGGCCCGCCCGAAGGCCGCGTCGAACTCGGTCGCCGAGCGGTACGACTCGGGTCCCATTCCGGCCAGCAGCGGCAGCGCCGCCACCGCGAGCAGTCCGGCGGCGCGCGCGGCCGCGTTGTTGACCCCGCTGGCCAGGCCCGCCCGGCCGGGGTCCACCGAGGCCAGTACGGCGGCCGTCAGCGGCGCCACCAGGGCCACCATGCCCATCCCCATCACCAGCAGTGCGGGCAGCACGTCCTGTACGTACGAGGCCTGCGGCCCCACGCGGAGCATCAGCAGCATTCCGGCCGCGCACAGCAGCGGCCCCACGGTGAGCGGGATCCGCGGCCCGATCCGCTCCGCGAGCTCGCCCGAGCGGGCGGACAGCAGCAGCATCAGGCCTGTGGTCGGCAGCAGCGCGGCGCCGGCGGCCAGCGCCGAGTAGCCGGCGACCACCTGGAGCTGGAGCACGACGAGGAAGAAGAACCCGCTGAACGCCGCGTACACGCACAGGGTGACCAGGTTGACGGCGGTGAACTGGCGGGAGGCGAAGATGTCCGGCGGCACCATCGGATCGGCCCGCCGCCGCTCGACGCGGACGAAGACGGCACCCAGGACGACGCCGAGGACGGCCGCGGCGATGATCAGCGGGGATCCGGACCGGGCCTCGATCAGCGCGTAGGTGACGAGGGACAGGGACGACGCGGCCAGCAGCGCGCCGGCCACGTCGAAGCTCCCGTGCGCCTGCGGGTCCCGGGATTCCGGTACGTGCCGCAGCGCCACCGGCACGCACACCGCGGCCAGCGGCACGTTCAGCAGGAACACCCAGCGCCAGCCGGGCCCGTCCACGAGCCAGCCGCCGAGGAACGGCCCCACGGCCGCGCCGACACCGCCGAGCCCCGACCACAGCCCGATCGCGCGGCCCCGGTCGTCGGGGTGGATCGAGCCCTGGATCAGCGCGAGCGAACCGGGCGTGAGCAGCGCCCCGCCGACGCCCTGGAGGGCGCGGGAGGCCACCAGCACCCCGGCGTTCGGGGCGATGCCGCACAGCAGCGAACCCACGGCGAACCACACCACGCCGAGGACGAAGATCCGCCGCCGCCCGAACCGGTCGCTGAGCGCCCCGCCGACGAGGATCAGCCCGGCGAGGGTCAGCAGGTAGGCGTTGACCGTCCACTGGAGCACCGCGAGGTCGGCGCCGAGGTCCTCGCCGATCCGGGGGAGGGCGACGTTGACGACGGTGGAGTCGAGCAGCGCCATGCTCGACCCGAGCACCGTGGTGAGCAGGATCCAGCGGCCCCGGGCGGATGCGATCCGGACGGCGGGCGGGGCGGCGGGCGCCGGGATGGTCATGTCCTCAGCCTCGCCCGGCCGCCCGCCGAGGGCCACCCGGCCGCTCCGCTCCGCGCCGCGCCACGGCCTCCCGGGCCGGGGTGCGGGCCTCCGTGGCCGTGGCGGGTTCCAGATCGGCTCAATTGGCCCCCTTGTAATGAGCATGACGCCTCGATCACCATGACCCGCGCACGTCACGCATGCCCGTTCCGTCCGTTCCGCACAACCTGCACACGGCGTACGAGGAGACCACACGTGGCACTAAGCACCAGACGACGATCCTTACGCGCGGCCGTCGCCGCCCTCGGTTCCGTCCTGCTCTTACCCATCGGCGCGGGCGTCGCCGCGGCCGCGCCGGAGCCCGGCCCCACGCCCAGTGCGGCCGAGCGCAAGATCGAACCCAAGCTGCGCGCCCAGCTCGACGACTCCGCGAAGGCCGTCTTCTGGGTCTATCTGGACAGCGCCGCCGACCTCTCGGCGGCGGGGAAGCAGAAGACCCGCGCGGCCAAGGCAGAAACGGTTCTGCGCACCAAGAAGGAGCACGCCGCGCGCAGCCAGGCCGAGGTCATCAAGGCCCTGGACGGCGCGAAGGCCGAGTACACCTCGTACTGGATCGTCAACGCGGTCCGCGTCGTCGGCAGCGAGAAGCTCGCCGGCACGCTCGCGCAGCGCCCCGAGGTCTCCCGGATCGACGCCGACGACAAGGTCGCCCTCCCCAAGCCCGCCGAGGGCAAGCGGGAGAAGGCCGCCGCCGACGCCGTCGAATGGAACATCGACCGGATCAAGGCCCCCCAGGTGTGGGAGCAGCTCGGCGTGCGCGGCGAGGGCATCGTCGTCGCCAACATCGACAGCGGCGTGGACTACACCCACCCGGCGGTGAACAACCAGTACCGCGGCAAGAACGCCGACGGCTCGTACGACCACAACTACAACTGGTTCGACCCCGGTGGCGTCTGCGCCTCGGCCGCGCCCTGCGACAACAACGACCACGGCACCCACACCATGGGCACGATGGTCGGCGACGACGGCGGTGCCAACAAGATCGGTGTCGCGCCCGGCGCCAAGTGGATCGCCGCCAAGGGCTGCGAGACCGGCTCCTGCTCCGAGGCCTCCCTCCTCGCCTCCGGACAGTGGATCGTCGCCCCGACCGACCTGAACGGCCAGAACCCGCGCCCCGACCTCGCCCCGCACATCGTGAACAACTCCTGGGGCAGCGCGGCGCACGACGAGTGGTACCAGCAGATCGTCGACACCTGGCGCGCCGCCGGCATCTTCCCGGCCTTCTCCAACGGGAACTCCGGCCCGAGCTGCGCCACCAGCGGTTCGCCCGGTGACTACGCGAGTTCCTACAGCTCCGGCGCCTTCGACATCAACAACGCGATCGCCCCGTTCTCCTCGCGCGGCGCGGGTCCCGGCGGCATCGTCAAGCCGAACATCGCGGCGCCCGGCGTGAACGTCCGCTCCTCCGTCCCCGGCGGCGGGTACGAGGCCTTCTCCGGCACCTCGATGGCCTCCCCGCACACCGCGGCCACCGTGGCCCTGCTCTGGTCCGCCGCGCCCGCCCTCGAAGGCGACGTCGCGCAGACCGAGTCGCTGCTCGACGGCACCGCGCTGGACACCGACAGCAGCCAGTGCGGTGGCAACGCCGCCGACAACAACGTCTTCGGCGAGGGCCGGCTCGACGCGCTGGCCGCCGTGAACGCTGCCCCGCGCGGGGCGATCGGCGCCCTCGGCGGCACCGTCCGCGCCGGCGGCGAGCCGGTCGCCGGTGTGAAGATCACCGCCCACGGTCCCATCGACCGCGCGGTGACCACGGCCGCCGACGGCTCGTACCGCTTCGGCTCCCTGTCCGTCGGCGAGTACGCGCTGACCGCGTCCAAGTTCGGCTACGGGCAGCAGGCGGCGACGGCGACGGTGACCGAGAACGCCACCGCCACCGGCGACTTCACCCTCACCCAGGCCGCCTCCGGCAAGCTCACCGGCACGGTGTCCTCCGCCGCCGGTCCCGCCGCCGGCGCCGTCGTCACCATCGCGGACACCCCGGTGACCGCGACCGCCGACGCGCAGGGCCGCTTCGAGGTCACCCTGCCGCACGGCACGTACGACGTGAACGCCACCCACGCCTCCCGCTGCGTCACCGGCGGCACGGCCAAGGTCACCGTCGCCGGGGACGCCACGGTCGCGGTCAGCCTGCCCGAGCGCACCGACGGCTACGGCTACGCCTGCGCCACCGCGAGCGGCGCCGCGTACCCGGCGGGGGACCGGCAGCTCGCGCTGACCGGCGACAACACCACCGAGCGCGTCGGCCTGCCGTTCCCGCTGCCGCTGTACGGAAAGACGTACGGCCAGGCGTGGATCGGCACCAACGGCACCGTCAGCTTCGGCGGCAACAACACCGGTGACATCAACGGCGACCTGCCGAGCACGGCCACGCCCAACGCGGCCCTGTACCCGTTCTGGGACGACCTGGTCGTCGGCGCCCCCGGCAGCGGCTCGGGCGTCTTCACCGCGGTCACCGGAACCGCGCCGCACCGGCGGTACGTGATCGAGTGGCGCGACGTGGCGCACTGGTCGGCGCAGACCGACAAGTTCTCCTTCTCGGCGGCCATCGGCGAGGACGGCACCGTCACCTACCACTACAAGGGGACGGGCGGCACCGGGATCAAGGGCGGCTCCACCGCCACGGTCGGCGTGGAGAACGCCACCGGCACCGACGCCTTCAAGTACTCCTTCAACACCCCGGTCATCACGGACGGCCTCTCCATCGGCTTCCGGACCACCAAGAGCGGCGTGGTCACCGGCCAGGTGCTCGACGCCAACGACGGCAAGGGCATCGAGGGCGCCACGGTGACCGTCGGCACCGGCGACGCCGCGGTCTCCGCGACCACGGCCGCGGACGGCGCCTACGTCGTCCAGAGCCCGTCCGGCTCGCGGCAGGTCTCCCTGACCGCGGCCCAGTACGAGTCCGGTTCGGCCACCGTCGACGTCAAGGCGGCGGACGTCACCCCGGTGACCCGCTCCCTGCGCACCGGCAAGGTCACCGCCTCCACGCCGGGGGTGGAGGTCGTCCTCCCCGCCGACCAGAAGCGCACCCGCACCCTCGACCTCACCAACCCGGGCCTCGGCACGGACTTCACGGTGGCCGAGGACGCGGCCTGGCTGACGGCCACCCCGGCCGCAGGGAACCTGCCGACCGGAGGCAAGGCCGCGGTCGCCCTGGCCGTGGACACCACCGGGCTGGCCGCCGGCGCCGTCCTGACGGCGGATCTGAAGATCACCTCGGCCAGTGGCCGCGCCCCCGTGCTCACCGTGCCCGTCAAGGTCGTGGTCCCGCGCTACCAGGTCGCCCTGGACGCGGGCTCCGACTACACGGCCACGGACGCGCTCGGCGACAGCTGGTCCCCGGACCGCAAGTACAAGGCCGGCTCGTACGGCTACCAGGGGAACTCCTCCGTACAGTCCACCGGTCGCACCATCGCCGGCACGGACGACCAGCGGCTGTTCCGCAACGCCCGTGAGGGCATGTACGAGTACCGCTTCGACAACGTCCCGAACGGCACCTACACGGTGGAGCTGGGCTTCGCGGAGCTCTCCAACACCAAGCCGAACAAGCGCGTCTTCGACGTCATGGCCGAGGGCACGCAGGTGCTGCCGTCCCTGGACATCGCGCTGGAGGCGGGCTCGTCGTACAAGGCCCTGACCCGTACGTACACGGTCACGGTCACCGACGGGGTGCTCAACATCCGCTTCGTCACGCACAGCGGGTTCGGCAAGCCCCTGCTGAACACCCTGCGGGTGACGGACCGGCCCGACAAGAGCTGATCCCACGTCCGGGGGCGGGGCGTCTTCGGGCGCCCCGCCCCCGCGGCGTTCCCCCTTCCCGTACCGCCTTCCCCTACCTCCTTCGCGTACCGGCATCCGGGTGGCGGGCCGCGACTTCGCCGCGACGCGCGCGGGGACGGCCGCCGGGCGTGGTTAGCGTCGTCGACCATGACGCCGCACAGCGACGAGGCCCTGTACGCGAAGGTGAGCTCCGCCGGCCCGGGGGCCTTCTGGGCGCTCGGCGGACCCGAAGGGCTCCAGGCAGGCTCCGCCGCCGGGACCGACGCCGCCCATACCGACGCCGACGCCGTTCACGATGTCGCGGGGCTCGCGCCCGTACTCGCCCTCTGGCCCGTGATCGGGTGCCTCGTGGACCGGGGCGAGCTCTCCCTGCACACCCCGCTCACGGCGCACGGGCCCACCACCCACCAGCTCCTCACGCGCGGTGCCGCCGACGGCCTGCCCGGCCTGGTCCCGTTCGTCGAGGGGCTCTGCGGCGCCCCGCTCGCCGACTGCGCCGCCGAACTGGTCTGGCGCCCGCTCGGAATGACCCGCACCGGCCCCGGCCCCGACGGGACCCTGCGCGCACCGATCGCCGACCTCGGCCGGTTCCTGGGGCACCTGCTCTCCCCGGCGGACCATCCCGTCCCCCGCGCCTGGACGGCCGAGTCCCTGCGGATCCGCACCGGTGAACTCACCCCCGCCCGGGGCCTGCTCTGGCACCCCGGCCCGTACGGCGTCTGGTCGTACGGAGACGGCCCGAGCCTGTTCGTCTCGCCCCGGCACAGCCGCTGGGCGGCGCTGGTCCCGGGGCCCGGCGACGCCGGCTCCGCCGCCCTGCGCACGGCCTTCCGCGAGGCCGTCTTCGCCGGTGACGCCGCTGAGGCGGCCACCGTCGTGCGATCGTGACGGCCATGACGAAGATCTCTGGCAAGGAAAGCGACGTACCCGACCCGCAGAGCCCGTGGGACGAGATCTCCCCGGGCCTGTGGATGGGCGGGCACGTGTGGAGCGACCCCGCCGGGGAGCCGCGGCCCGTCGTGGTGGCGGACGAGTTCGACCTGGTCATCAGCCTGTTCACCCGGTCCGGCCACGGGCCGGGCCCGGGCACCGAGCACCTGGTCGCCGAGATGCCCGACTCCGTCCTGACGGCCGGCCAGCTGCACACCGTCCGGGGGCTCGCCCGCGCCGCCTCCCGCGCACTCGACGCAGGCCGCACGATCCTGGTCCGCTGCCACTCGGGCTACAACCGCTCCGGGCTCGTCGTCGCCCAGTGCCTCGTGGAGCGCGGTCTCGCACCCGCCGAGGCCATCGCGCTCATCCGGCGGCGGCGCTCCCCGTGGGCCCTGCACAACGCGGTGTTCACCGCCTATCTGGCCGCCGGTCTGGACGCGTCCGCCCAGCTCACGGAGCTCGACCCGCTCCGGTAGGGGGTCTCCCGCGCCGCTCGGAGCGCGGACCTCCCAAGATCGACGTACGGTGATCCCGTTGTCACCGACCGTTGTTTCCGGCTGCGCGGAGGTACAGGGATGCGCACGGTCCAGGAGGCCGCTCCCGAGGGCGCCGACAGGGCGGTTCCGGCATGACCGGGGCCGAAGCCGGGGCCGCGGCCGGGTCAGGAGCAGGTCCGGGGTCCGGGCCGGGGTCCGGCCGGGGCGCGGCGCGGACGGCCGGCGTGCGGACGGCCGTCGCCCCGTACGCGCCGCCGGCCCGCACCGGTCGGGCCGAGTCCGTACGGGCCCTCGCCGCCCGGGCGCTGTCCGCCCGCGCCCTGCCCGGCTTCGCCCGGCCGCGCGCGGCGCACACCTCCACGGCCGCCCTGCGCGACCTGAGGGAACGCCACGGCGGCGCGCCCGTCCTGGTACGCGGCCCCTCCGGGCCCGTCCTCGTCATCCTCGACCCGCAGGACATGCGCCGCTTCTACGCCGAACCCGCCGGCGTCCTCGCCCCCGACCCGTGCGCACCCGGCGGGGAACGGCGCCGCCTGGGCGCCGAGGTGCTGGCCGCCGGGACCCCCGTCCACCCCTCCCACGGGCCGTTCCTCGCCGCCCTCGCCGAGGAGGCCCGGCCGCTCACCGCCACCGGCACGCTGCGGATCGCCACCGCCCGCCGGGCGGTGGCCCGCGCCGGACGCCGGATCGTCCTCGGGGACGCGGCCGCCGGGGACGAGGAACTCGCCGGCTGGCTGCGCCGGCTGCGGGGCGAGGGCGACGCGATGGGGCCGCGCCCGACGCGGGCCCGGGCCGTGCGCGCCGTCCAGGAGCGGGCCACCGCCCGGATCGCGCGGTACGCGGCCCACGCCGAACCGCACACCCTCGCCGGGCTCGCCCGCCGGGCGGCGGCCGGCCCCGACGACCTCGCCGGGCAGGCGTACCGCTGGCTGCGCGCCATGGACACCGTCCCCGCGACGCTGCTGCGCACCCTGCTGCTCCTCGGCGCCCACCCCGGCGAGCAGGAGGCGGCCGGCGCCGAGGCCCGGGCGGGCGGCGGCGGGCCGGGGGAACTGCCCCGGCTGCGGGCCTGCGTACGGGAGACCCTGCGGCTCTACCCGGTGGTGCCGGACCTGATCCGGGTCACCCGGGCCGCGACCGAGTGGCGGGGGGTGCGCTACCCGGCCGGGACCTCGGTGCTGCTGCCCGCGCTGTTCCACCAGCGGGACCCCGAACACGTACCGGCCGCGCACGCGTTCGTGCCGTGCCGGTGGAGCGACCGCGGCGCCGACCGGGACATCCGGATGGCCCCGTTCGGCCACGGCGCCGGCCGCTGCCCCGGCGACCAGCTCGGGCTGCTGGTCACCGCGGCGCTCTGCGCCGAGGTGCTGCGCGGCCACCGCGTCACCGGGACCCGGCCGGTCCTCGACCCGCTCGGGCCCCTGCCCGCGACCCTGGACCCCCAGGGCATCCGGCTCACGCTCACCCGCCGCTGACGATCCGTGAGGAACCCATGCCCGACGCCGTGACGTCCCTCCCCGCCGAACCGGACGCCGACCAGCTCGACGCCCTGTGCCGGGAGCTCGCCGAGGCCGCCGACGCCGTCGGCGAGGCGGCCAGGTACGCCTCCGAACTGGCCCTCGGGAGCCGCCTGCCGGTCTCGGCGCTGGGGTGGGGCGGCCGGGGCCGCCGGGGCCGCGGGGCCGGAGGCGGGCGGCTCGCCTGGCGGACCCTGCTGCGCACCCTCACCGATCCGGCGGGGCTGGGCTGGGCGCTGCGCGGGCGCGGGGTGGCCCGGGCCGGGCGGCTCGCCGGAGTCCTCGCGGGCCGTGAGAGCCTCGCCGTCAGCATGGCCGTCTGCGGGCTCAGGACCAGGATCCGGGCGGCGCGCGCGGGGTTCCCCGGGCCACCGGCGGACCCGGACGCCGCCGCCATCCTCACGGCGGTCGAACAGGGCCGGCAGGGCGACGCGGTGCGGCTGTTCCGCGCGGCGATGCGCGAGAGGGGCGCCGAGCACGCCTTCGGGATCCTGACGCCGTCCTTCGCGGACATCCTGGCCTGGAACGCGCTGACCGACGGGAACCCGTTCAACGACCACGCCGGATGGCAGGTTGCCACCGGCCGGGCGATGACCGCCGAGCCGCTGCTCGGCCTCGGGGCCGCCTGCCGGGCCTTCTTCGACCGCGGCCCGGGCCCGGGCCGCGTCCGCGCCGGCCGTGACCGCGCCGGCCGTGACCGCGCCCCCGGCCGGGAGGACTCCCCGCCGTGACCACCCGTCCCGGCGTTCCCCGCCGGCCCGTGCTCCCTGGAGGGGCCCCGTGACCCACCTTCCCCATGCCCCCCGGCGCCGCCCGAACCCGCGCACGGATCAGGCCGGCCCGGCCGAGGGGCTGCGCGGGCACGCCGCCGCCCTGTGCTCGCACGCCGCGCGGCTGCGGCTGGCCGCCGCCGAACTGGACTGGGAGGGCCCGGAGGCGGAGGCCCTGCGCGCGGAGGTCTCGGCCCTCGCCTCCCGCTGCGCCGCCGCGGCGAACGGCCTGCGCCTCGCGGCCGCGCGGCTCGGGCCGCCGGCCCGGCCGCACCGGTCGGCGTACGAACCGTGCTGACGCCGCGCTATGCGCGTCCCCATGTGCGGTGCCGCTTCGCGTACGACCAGGTCACCGCGGTCATCAGGGCGGGGATCGCGAACAGCGGGGCGAAGGTGAGCCACCAGACGGTCAGTGCCGTGTCGCCGGACATGTACGTCCGGCTCTCGACGGTGAAGGCGACCACGAGTTGCCACAGCGCCACCAGGACCAGGAGGCCGGAGGCGGTCCAGGCCAGCGCGGCGAGGGCCCGGGGGCGCAGCGGCCGCCACCGGTCACTGACGAGCAGCAGCGGAAACAGGGCGGCCACCTCGGAAAGGACGGAGAGGCAGACGACGTACGCGATGCCCCATCCCGGGATGTCGAAGACGTCGCGCAGCACTTGGTCGCTGTAGCCCACGTACACACCGCAGGCCATGGCGATGCGCCACAGGCCGGACGGGACCGCGCAGAGGGCCATGGCGTGCGCGGCGCGGCGCGCCCAGACGGGCGCGGGTGCGATGGCGGCGAGGGGGGCGTCGGCTGTCGTCATGACGTACATGCTGGCTTCGGCCGGGCAGCCGCACATCGTCCGCCGCGGCGGGCCGTCTCCCCCCGTTGGGGGACGGCCCGCCTTCCGGGGGGAGGACCTGAAGGGGCCGGCCCTAGACGACCAGGGAGAGCAGGAGGACGAATCCCAGGCCGGCCACGGAGATGATCGTCTCCATCACCGACCAGGTCTTCAGGGTCTGTCCCACGGTCATCCCGAAGTACTCCTTGACCAGCCAGAACCCGGCGTCGTTGACATGGCTGAAGAACAGCGAGCCCGCCCCGATGGCCAGGACCAGCAGCGCGGTCTCGGTGGTCGAGGTGCCCGCCGCGAGGGGGGCCACCAGGCCGGCCGCCGAGATCGTGGCCACCGTCGCCGAGCCGGTGGCCAGCCGGATGGCCACCGCGATCAGCCAGGCCAGCAGCAGGGTCGGGACGGCCCAGTTCTTCGACAGCTCCAGGATCATCTGGCCGCCGCCGGCGTCGATCAGGGTCTGCTTGAAGCCGCCGCCCGCGCCCACGATCAGCAGGATTCCGGCGATCGGGGCCAGGGACTTCTCCACCGTGGCCGAGATCCGCTCCCGGGTGAACCCGGCGGCCCGGCCCAGGGTGAACATGCCCACCAGCACCGCCGCGAGGAGCGCGATCAGCGGGGAGCCCACCACGTCCGTGACCCGCTGCACCGGGTGGGCGGGGTCATCGACAACGATGTCGACCAGGGCCTTGACCAGCATCAGCGCCACCGGGAGCAGCACGGTGAAGACGGTCGCCCCGAACCGGGGGCGGTGCTCCGGCGCGGCCGTGGGGCGCGGCGGGGCGAGCTGCTCCGGCGCCGGGATGTCCACCCAGCGGGCCGCGTAACGGGAGAACAGCGGCCCCGCGATGATCACCGTGGGGATCGCGACGACCACGCCGAGGGCGAGGGTGACGCCCAGGTTCGCGTGCAGCGCGTCGACGGCGACGAGCGGGCCGGGGTGCGGCGGGATCAGCCCGTGCATCACCGAGAGGCCGGCGAGGGCGGGGACGCCGATCCGCATCAGGGAGTAGTTGCCGCGCCGGGCGACCAGCAGCACCACCGGGATCAGCAGCACGATGCCGACCTCGAAGAAGAGCGGCAGCCCGATCACGGAGGCGATCAGGACCATCGCCCACGGCATGGCGCGGCCCTTGGCCCGGGCCAGGATGGTGTCCACGATCTCGTCCGCGCCGCCGGAGTCGGCGAGGAGCTTGCCGAGGATCGCGCCGAGGGCGATGAGTACGCCGACGCCCGCGACGGTCGCGCCCAGGCCGGCGGTGAAGCTGGTGATGGTCTTGGCGAGCGGGGCGCCCGCGAACACGCCGAGGGCGAGCGAGCCGACGGTCAGGGCCAGGAAGGCGTGCAGCTTCAGCCGGGTGATGAGCAGGACGATGACGGCTATGCCGGCGAGCACGGCCATGCCCAGCTGCGCGTTGCCGGCCGAGGTGATCGGCTCGGCGGCGGCCGCTGCCAGAGTCTCGGCGCTGAGACTGGTCACGGTGACGGTTCCTCAGTTCTGGGGGGGGCGGGGAGCAGGCGGAGCGCGGCGAGCGCCTGTTCGGTGATCTCTTCGGGGGTTCCGGACACGTCGACGACCACACCGGCCTCGTCCGGCCGCAGGGGTTCGAGCGTCGCGAACTGCGAGTCGAGCAGGGCGGTGGGCATGAAGTGGCCCGTGCGCGCCGCCATCCGCTCCTCGATCAGGGCGCGCCCGCCGGTGAGGTGGACGAACACCGCCCCGGGGGCGCAGGCGCGCAGCCGGTCGCGGTAGACGTACTTGAGGGAGGAGGCGGCGACCACGCCGCCCCGGTGGCCGGCCCGGTCGCGGATCCACTCGCCGATGGCGTCGAGCCAGGGCCACCGGTCGGCGTCGTCGAGCGGGGTGCCGGCCGACATCTTGGCGACGTTGGCCGCAGGGTGGAAGGCGTCGCCCTCCGCGTACGGCAGGCCGAGCGCTTCCGCGAGCAGCCTGCCCACGGTCGTCTTGCCCGTGCCGGCCACGCCCATCACCACGATGACGCGCTGGTTGACCACGGTTACCTCACTGTCCTGCTCGTCGCTGTCGTCGTTGACATCGGTTGGTGCGGCCCCACTGAAGCGCATTAAGTAGTACTTATTCAAGGGGTGGAGGTGAAACATCACATCTTTGGTGAGGCGGGGCGTCACCGTACGCTTACGCCATGACCACCGAAGGCAGTCCCGGGCAGGGCCTCCACTCCCATGTGCTGGACACCCTCGGCCTCGCGATCACCGCCGGCGAGGACCCGCCGGGCACGGTGCTGCGCACCGACGAGATCGCCGGACGCTTCGGCGCCTCGCGCACCGTCGTCCGGGAAGTCGTGCGGGTGCTGGAGTCGATGCAACTGGTCGAGTCACGGCGCCGGGTCGGCGTCACCGTGCGCCCCGCCGAGCAGTGGAACGTCTACGACCCGCAGGTCATCCGGTGGCGACTGGCCGGCCCGGACCGGCCGCGCCAGCTGCGCTCCCTCACCGTGCTGCGCTCGGCGATCGAACCCGTCGCGGCCGGCCTCGCGGCCGCCCGGGCCAGCGCCGAACAGTGCGCCGAACTCACCGAGGCGGCCCTCGGCATGGTCCGCACCTCGCGCGGCCACCAGCTGGAGGCCTACCTGCGGCACGACATCGACTTCCACCGCGTCGTGCTGAACGCCTCCGGCAACGAGATGTTCGCCCGCCTCGGCGACGTCGTCGCCGAGGTCCTCACCGGCCGCACGCAGCACGCGGTGATGTTCGACGACCCCGACCCGGCCGCCGTCACCCTCCACGTCCAGGTCGCCGAGGCGGTCCGCGAGGGCGACGCGGCCCGCGCCGAGGCCCTGACCCGGCAGATCGCGGCGGGCGCCCTGGACGAACTGGACGTCCTGGCGCCCACCGCCCCGGCGACCCCGGCCGGACCCACCGCCCCCTGACCCCCGGCGGTCGCCCCGGCCGCCCTCGCCCGCGGGCGGGGCTGTGCGAAGGTGGGCGCATGACGTCGTTGGAGGACCTCGTCCGGCTGCGCCGGGCACGTGACCGGATGGACCGCGAGTACGCGGAGCCGCTGGACGTCACGGCGCTGGCGAGCGCCGCCTTCATGTCGCCGGGCCACTTCTCCCGCAGCTTCCGCGCCGCCTTCGGCGAGAGCCCGTACAGCTACCTGATGACCCGCCGGATCGAGCGCGCCAAGGCGCTGCTGCGCCGGGGCGACCTGAGCGTCACCGAGGTCTGCTTCGCGGTCGGCTGTACCTCGCTGGGCTCCTTCAGCTCACGGTTCACCGAGCTGGTCGGCGAGAGCCCGAGCGCCTACCGCGCCCGCGGCCATGACGACGGCGCTGCCATCCCGCCCTGCGTCGCCAAGATCCACACGCGACCGGTCAGGAATGGAGAAGCGAAACACCACCCCCGCCCGTAGCGTGAAACGCATGGAAATCAACCTGTCCCAGTGCTTCATCGCCGTCGACGACCACGACGCGGCGCTCGCGTTCTACCGGGACGTCCTCGGCCTGGAGGTGCGCAACGACGTCGGCTTCGAGGGGATGCGCTGGGTGACCGTCGGCTCGCCCGCACAGCCCGACGTCTCGATCGTCCTCGAACCGCCGCTCGCCAACCCGAACGCCTCGCCCGCCGACCAGCAGGCGATGGCCGAGCTGCTGGCCAAGGGCATGCTGCGCGGAGTGATCTTCTCCACCGACGACGTCGACGCCACCTTCGAGCGCATCCGGGCCGCGGGCGGCGAGGTGCTCCAGGAGCCGACCGACCAGCCCTACGGCGTCCGCGACTGCGCCTTCCGCGACCCCGCCGGCAACATGCTGCGCTTCAACCAGCCCCGCAAGCAGTAGGCCCCGGTCCGGCCGGACCCTTCGAACGGGGCGACACCGCCCGACAGATGGAGAGAGATGAGCAAGGCCACGAGGGCGAACACGCAGTCGCCCGCACCGCGCGGCGGCGACCGCCACGACCTGATCCGCGTGCACGGCGCGCGCGTGAACAACCTCAAGGACGTCAGCGTCGAGATCCCGAAGCGCCGGCTCACCGTCTTCACCGGCGTCTCCGGCTCGGGCAAGAGCTCGCTGGTGTTCGACACGATCGCCGCGGAGTCCCAGCGGCTGATCAACGAGACGTACAGCGCCTTCGTGCAGGGCTTCATGCCGACGCTGGCGCGCCCCGAGGTCGACGTGCTCGAAGGCCTGACCACCGCGATCGTCGTCGACCAGCAGCGGATGGGCGCGGACCCCCGCTCCACGGTCGGCACCGCCACCGACGCGGGCGCGATGCTCCGCATCCTCTTCAGCCGGCTCGGCGATCCCCACATCGGCCCGCCCGGCGCGTACGCCTTCAACGTCCCCTCGGTCCGGGCGAGCGGCGCGATCACCGTCGAGCGCGGTGCGAAGACGACCGTGAAGGCGACCTTCAACCGCACCGGCGGCATGTGCGCGCGCTGCGAGGGCCGCGGCTCGGTCACCGACATCGACCTCACCCAGCTGTACGACGACTCCAAATCGCTCGCCGAGGGCGCTTTCACCATCCCCGGCTGGAAGTCCGACAGCCAGTGGACCGTGCAGGTCTACGCCCAGTCCGGGTTCGTCGACCCGGACAAGCCGATCAGCAGGTACACGAAGAAGGAGATGCGGGACTTCCTCTACGGGGAGCCGGTCAAGGTCAAGGTCAACGGCGTCAACCTCACCTACGAGGGGCTGATCCCCAAGCTGCAGAAGTCGATCCTCTCCAAGGACAAGGAGGCGATGCAGCCGCACATCAGGGCGTTCGTGGAGCGGGCGGTCACCTTCACCACCTGCCCCGAATGCGACGGCACCCGGCTCAGCGAAGGGGCCCGGTCCTCGAAGATCGACGGGATCAGCATCGCCGACGCCTGCGCCATGCAGATCAGCGACCTGGCCGCATGGGTCCGCGGCCTCGACGCCCCGTCGGTGGCGCCGCTGCTCGACGCCCTGCGCCAGACCCTCGACTCGTTCGTGGAGATCGGTCTCGGCTACCTCTCGCTCGACCGGCCCTCGGGCACCCTGTCGGGCGGCGAGGCGCAGCGCGTCAAGATGATCCGCCACCTCGGCTCCTCGCTCACCGACGTCACCTACGTCTTCGACGAGCCCACCATCGGCCTGCACCCCCATGACATCCAGCGGATGAACGCCCTGCTGCTGCGGCTGCGCGACAAGGGCAACACGGTCCTCGTCGTGGAGCACAAGCCGGAGACGATCGCGATCGCCGACCACGTCGTCGACCTCGGCCCCGGCGCCGGCACCGGGGGCGGCACCATCTGCTTCGAGGGCACCGTCGAAGGGCTGCGCACCGGCGGCACCATCACCGGCCGCCACTTCGGCGACCGGGCCGCCGTCAAGGACACCGTCCGCGAGCCCACCGGCACACTGGAGATCCGCGGCGCGACGGCGAACAACCTGCGCGAGGTCGACGTGGACGTCCCGCTCGGGGTGCTCACCGTCGTCACCGGAGTCGCCGGCTCCGGCAAGAGCTCGCTCGTCCACGGCTCGATCCCGGCGGGCGAGGGCGTCGTCTCGATCGACCAGGGCGCCATCCGCGGCTCGCGGCGGAGCAACCCGGCCACCTACACCGGGCTCCTCGACCCGATCCGCAAGGCGTTCGCGAAGGCCAACGGCGTCAAGCCGGCCCTGTTCAGCGCCAACTCCGAGGGCGCCTGCCCCGGCTGCAACGGCGCCGGGGTCGTCTACACGGACCTGGCGATGATGGCCGCGGTGGCGACCACCTGCGAGGAGTGCGAGGGGAAGCGGTTCCAGGCGGCGGTGCTGGAATACCGCCTCGGCGGCCGCGACATCAGCGAGGTGCTGGCGATGTCGGTGACCGAGGCCGAGGAGTTCTTCGGCGCGGGCGAGGCGGCCACCCCGGCCGCGCACCGCATCCTGGGCCGGCTCGCCGACGTCGGGCTCGGCTACCTCAGCCTTGGCCAGCCGCTCACCACGCTCTCCGGGGGCGAGCGGCAACGGCTCAAGCTGGCCACGCACATGGCGGAGAAGGGCGGCGTCTACGTCCTCGACGAGCCGACCGCCGGCCTGCACCTCGCCGACGTCGAGCAACTGCTCCACCTGCTCGACCGGCTCGTGGACTCCGGCAAGTCGGTCATCGTGGTCGAGCACCACCAGGCGGTCATGGCGCACGCCGACTGGATCATCGACCTCGGCCCCGGCGCCGGGCACGACGGCGGCCGGGTCGTCTTCGAGGGCACCCCCGCCGAACTCGTCGCCGGCCGGACCACGCTCACCGGGGAGCACCTCGCGGCGTACGTCGGCGCCTGACGGCGGGGCCTCGCCCCGTTGCGGGGCGGGGGAGCGGGCGGACGGGGCGGGCGGACGGCGCCCGGAATCCGCCCGGGATCCGACCGGCTTCGACCGTCCCGCGACCGGACCGCGACCCGGCCGGGGCGGAACATGGTGGAAGAGGGGGCCGGATCCGGCTTGTAGGGGCGATGCGCGCGGTGCGATCCTTCCGCCATGTCGCCCACACAACTGCCCGATCACGGGGCGGTCCTCGCGGAGGTGAGGGAAGTGCGGCGGGCCGGGATCGTCCGACTGCGTGAGCTCAGGCTTCCTGTGCTCACCGGAATGTCGGCTTCTCCGGGGGAAGGGAGTCCCGGAGAGCCGCGCTTCCCCGCCGTCGAGCGGCTGCTGCGCACCGCCGTGGCCGCCATCGGCGGCGGCACCCTCCAGGAAGCCGCCGAGTTCAGCCTCGGTCTCGCGCAGGGAACCCGGGACTGGCCGCCCGCCGACCGGCGCCGCCGCGCCGCGCAGGTCTACGGCGTCAGTGTCGAACGGTTCCGCAAGAACCAGGAGCTGATGGTGCTCGGGCAGGTCGCCGAGCAGCTCGTACGCCTCGCCTCCGGCGCCCCCGCGCAGCCGCCCGCGACCGGCGCAGCCGTCCCGGCCTCGGACGCCGGCACCGCTCCGGCCGACGGCTCCGCCCCCGCCTCCGCCCTCACCTCCGCCTCCGTCACCTCCGAACCGTCCGCGCGGCCGCGTCCGCTCGCCCCCAGCCACCACCGGATACCGGTGCGCGCTGGCGGCCACGGCGGCCATGTCACCCTGCACGTACACGCCGTGGACCTGCTGCGCGACATCGACGTGGTCGTCTCCCCGTCCAACACCCACCTCGCGCTGCCCGAGCCGTACAAGTCCTCCGTCGCCGCCTCCCTCCGCCGCGCGGGCGCCGTCCGCGACCCGGCGGGCCGGCTCGTCGAGGACAGCGTCCGCGACGAACTCCGCGCCTGGAGCGACCGGTTCGCCGCCCCCGGGCTGTCCGTCGCACCCGGCACCGTCGCCCCGACCGGCGCCGGAGCCCTGGCCTGGCAGGGCATCCGGCGGATCTTCCACGCCGCCGTCGCCGTGCCGCGCCCCGGCACCAACGACTACGACGTCCAGCCCGCCGACGTCACCCGCGCCGTCACCCGTGTCTTCGCCCTGCTCGCCGAGGAGAACGGCCGGTCCGCCGACGCCGGGCTGCCCCCGCTCAGGTCGCTGTGCCTGCCGCTGCTGGGCGCCGGCCGGGGCGGGCTCACCCCGGCCGTGAGCTTCGCCGCCGTCTGGGCCGCCGTCGAGGCCGAACTGGCACGGGGCGGCGACTGGGACCTCCACTTCCTCGTCCGGCGTCCCGAACGGGCCCTGCTGGTGGCAGAGTTACTCGCTTCCACCGATGGCGCCCCCACCGAGGAGCCCGGCCCGTGAACGGATGCCCGACGTGACCAACCCCGCCCATCACGCCGACCCCGGGGGTCCGGCGAACCCCTACGCGCGGCTCGCCGCCGCGGCCGCCGAGTGGGACGAGCTGCACCCCCGGCTGACCCCCGAGGCGCTGCGACAACTCGGCTTGTTGCTGGCCGCGTTGCGGATGGCCGACGCCGAGGCGGCCGGCCGGGCCGCGCTGCTGGCCGCCCGGCTGCTGGGCGAGCAGCTGCCCGACCGCTTCCCCCGCGAGAGCCGCCTCACGGCCACCCCCGAGCACCCCGACGCCGGGGTCGCCGGCCACCTCGGCTTCAGCGCCGAGGACCTCGCCGTCCTGGTCCTCGACGGCCACCGCATGGTGGGCCCGGTGCTCGGCGAGGTGCGCGCTCGGCTGCTCGCGGCTCCCTCCCTCGGCGACGCCGAGGTCCTGGAGGGCGGCTGCGACCCGTACGGCCCCGGCCTGGTCCGGCTGCACGGCGCGGGCGGTCTCGTCCGCCTCCCGGCCTTCCAGTTCACCGCCGACGGCCGGGCCCGCGCCCTGGTCCGCGAGGTGAACGCCCTGCTCGACGCGGACCACGACCCCTGGGGCGCCGCCGACTGGTGGCTCTCGCCGAACGGCTGGCTCGACGACGTACCGCAGCGGCTGCTCGACACCCCGCGGGAGCGACACCTCGTCACCGCCGCCGAGTTGCTGACCGAGGGGGAATAGGACGTGCCCAACTACAGGCCGCCCGCCGAGCCGGCCGGCACCCCGGTGAAGGTGACCCTCGCCGCCGGCGCCCCGCTCTACCGGGTGCACTCCTCCCGGCGCGGCGCCGGCTCCTTCAACCCCGTTCCGTCCCACTGCCTTTACGGGGGCGGGCGGTTCGACTCCACCTCCTGCGACGTGTACGGCCACCTCTACGCGGGGCTGACCCCCGAGGCGGCGGTCAGCGAGACCGTGCTGCACTCGCTCCCCTTCGACCCGGCGGGCGGGGCGCGGCTGGTGCCCCGGGTGGCCGTCACGGGCCGCCGGCTGTCCGTGCTCCGGCTCACGGCCTCCGTGGACGTGGTCTCGCTCGTCACCGGACAGGACCTGGCAGCCGTCCACCAGGACAGCTGGCTGGTCCAGGCGGAGGCCCGCGACTACCCGTACACGAGGGACTGGGCGCACTGGATCCGACGCCACACCGACCCCTGGGCCCAGGGGTTCCTCTGGTCCTCCAAACGTGAGCCCGGCGAGCGGGCGCTGGTCCTGTTCGCCGACCGCTGCCCGCCCGGCCTGCTCGCCGAAACGGCCGACGAACCCGTCGACTTCGCCACCGCCGAGGGGCGGCGCTGGCTCGACCAGGCCCTGCTTCCGTACCACGCGCGACTCGCGCCATGAGGGGGACGACCAGTGGACCAGACCCAGGACCCGAGCCGGAACCCGGACCGGGAGCCCGGCCAGGAGCCCGGCCAGGAGCCGGATCAGGGGCAGGATCCGCCCGAGGACGCCGCCGCGTGGCGGGCCGCCCGTGAAGCCGTCATGGCCGAGCTCGCGGGCCTCCCGGCCGGGGACCCGTACGCCCGCGAACTGTGCGGGCGGGCCGGCGAGCTGAGCTATCTGCTGGCCCTGGAGGAGAGCGCCCCCGAGGACCTGGAACTGGCCGCCGAGGCCTTCGCGCACGCCTTCCGGCCCCCCGGCCCCGGGCAGGGGCCCGGCTGGCCGCTCCGGCGGATCATGTACGGCCATCTGCTGGGGCTGCGCCACGACGAACAGCCCGACCCCGAGCTGCTGGAGCGGTTCCACGACCTGCTGGCGGAAGGGCTGGCGGAACTGCCGGACGACCCGGGCCTCGACGAGGCGGCCTCCCTCGCCCGCTGGCTGCTCGCCTTCGCCACCAAGGCCCGCTACCAGGCGGCCGAGGACGACCGGGACCTCCTCGACCAGGCCCTCCACCGCAACCTGAGCGCCCTCGAAGCCGTCGAAGGCGGCGACACCGACCTCCAAGTGGCCCTCGGCTACCTCTGGTTCCGCCACGGCACGCTCGGCGGCGGGGCGCCCTCCTTCGCCAACTCCGTCCGGTACCTCACCCTGGCCGTCGAGGCCGGCGGCGGGGAGGGGTCGGACGACCCCGCGCTCGTCCGCCAGGCCCGGGGCATGTCCCTGACCCTGCTGGGCGCCCACACCCTGGACCGGAGCGTCCTGGAGGAGGCCCGGGCGGAGACGGCCGCCGCGCTGGCCGACGTACGCGCCCGGGGCGGTACGCCGCCCGGCTGGGTGCGCGACGCGGAGCTGCGGATCACCTTCATCCGCACGGTGATCGCGGTGCACTGGGAGGACGAGGCCCAGGGCGCCCTCGCCGAGGCGGACCTCGCGGCCCTGGTCACGGGCCCCCGGGACATGGACCGCCTGGACGTGGCGCAGCTGGACGTGTTCGGACGGCTGCTCTGCTCGCGGGGGATGGCCCAGCAGCGGGACGGCCTGCTGGACCGGGGCGTCGAGATGCTCACCCGGGCCCTGGACCGCTGGCAGCCGGAACGGGACGGCAAACCCACCCGGGCGGCGCTGACCCTGGGCCTGTCCCTGAACCTGCGCCAGGACGCCGCCCACGAGACCGAGACGGACCCGGAGCGGCTGCGGGCCGTCGTGCGCGCGCTGCGCCTGGCGCTCGCCGACGAGGAGTTCACGGGCGAGGAGCGCGACCACGCGCTCCTGTTCCTGCTCGACACGCAGACCCGGCTGCCGCAGGACGGACCCCCCGACGTGTCGCCGCAGGAGATCAACCGGATGTTCAACCGGCTGAAGGGCGTCATCGAGAGCGGCGAGCCCATCGACTTCGGGACCGACAACCCGCTGCTCGCCGACACCCCGGAAGCCCGGCGGCGCTGGCGGCTGCGGGTCGACCCGATGCTTCGGAGCTGGGAGGCGATGGAAGAGGGCAGCCGGGCGAAGGCGGAGACCGCCGCGCTGATCCTGGGCTCGCTCCACATGATCGACCCGCACGGCGACCGGCTCGGCGAGGAGCGCGAGGCGGAACTGACCCGCGTCGTCCTGGAGCACGCCCGGGAGCACGAGGACTGGCGGGGGCGCGGGCACACCGTCCTCGCGATGCGGCGGTTCGGCCAGGGCGGCCTCGGCGACGCGGCCCGGTTCACCGAGGCGATGGAACACTTCGAGGCCGCCCGCGAGGCGGGCCGCGAGGACCCCTGGCTGGAGTTCGCCGAACAGACGGCGGCCGGCATGGGTGAGCAGTACACCGGGGTCACCGGCGGGTTCGCCGACGCCGTGGAGCGCTGGTCGGGCATGACGGACAGCCTGGACCTGTCGCCGCGGCTGCGCCTGCAGTGGGCCTGCCAGCAGGGCACCGCGCAGACCATCGTCGCCGCCAAGCGCGGGGACCTCCCGGCCGCCGACCGCCACCTGGCCGCCGTCGCGGAGGCGGTCGCGGAGCTGCCGCGCGAGGACACGGCCTGGATCGAGGTCTGGGCGCAGTACGAGACCGCCCGCATCGCCCGGGAGGACCTGGCCCACCGGGTCGGCGCCCCCCGGACCAGGCCGCCCGCCGGCCGCCCCTCGGCGGCCGAACTGCGGGCCAGGGCCGCCAAGTACCCGCGCCAGGGCCGGGCCAACCTGCTCGGCGACATCGCCACCGGGTGGATGCGCGACGCCCTCCAGCCCGCCGACCTCCCGCGGCTGCGCGAGGCGCTGGCCCTCATCGAGGAGGCGGCGGCGCTGAGCAAGGAGGGCGGCGAGCCCTGGGTCCGCTTCACGGCCAACGCGGGCGGCCTGTACTGCACCCTGGCCATGGCGGCCCCACAGGTGGCGGGCCGGGTCGTCGAACGCCAGGCCCTCAAGGACCTGGAACGGGCGATCGTCCTCCTGCGGGGCGCGGTCGATGCCATGGGCGGCCCCGAACACCGCCTCTGGTCGTTCACCGCCCTCCCGCTCGGCCGCGCCTACCGGGCCCGCCCGCAGGCCTCCCGCGCCGACCGCGAGGCCGGGCGCCGGCTCGGGATGGACTCCCTGCGCGGGTACGTCTGGGCCGCGCTGCTCCAGTCGGGAACGCACGACGCCGCCGAAGCGGCCCGGCTGGCCAGCGAGAACTCCGAGGAGGTGGTCCGCTGGTGCCTGGCCGACAACGCCCTCGAAGAGGCCGTCCAGGCACTCGACGCCTGCCGCGGTCTGGTCCTGCACACGGCGACGACCAGCCGCTCCGTCCCCGAACTGCTCGTCGCGGCGGGCCGGGAGGACCTCGCCGGGGCCTGGCGCCGCGGGGTCGGGGGAGCGGGGGCGGACGCCGTCCCGACGGCCCTGCGGCGCGAGGCGCTGAGCGTCCTGGCCGCCGGAACGGGATCCCTGCTCGACCCGCCCGGCGCGGCCGAGATCGGCGCGCGCCTGAGCACCCTGCGCAAGGACGCCCTCGTCTACCTCGTCCCGGCCTCCTTCCTCGGGCCCGGTACCGCCCTCGTCGTCACCGCCCGGGGCGACGTCCACGCCGTACCGCTGCCCAGGCTCACCGAGGACGCCGCCCCGCTGCGCGACTACCTGCCCGGCGCCCCCGCCGGACGCGACGTGGGGCCGGTGCCCGGCTGGGGCGGGACCGCCGCCGCCCCGGGCCCCTGGCAGTCCGGCGGGCTCCCGCTGCGCGAGCAGCTCGACCGGCTCTGCTCCTGGGCCTGGTACGCCGCCGTCCGGCCGCTGTTCGACCTGTTCACGGTGCCCGACCGGCCGGGCCGGGTGGCCCGGCTGGTGCTGCTGCCCATGGGGTCGCTGGGCGTGGTCCCCTGGCACGCCGCCTGGAGCGACGACGGCGGCGGCCGTCGCCACGCCATCGAGGAGGCGGAGATCTCGTACGCCCCCTCCGCGCGGCTGCTCTGCGAGGTCGCCGCGCGCCCGCCCGCCCCGCACACCGAGACCGCGCTGATCGTCGGCGACCCGACGGGCGACCTGCGGTACGCGGGCGAGGAGGCCGATGCCGTCCACCGCGTCTTCTACCCCGGCGGCCGCCTCCTCGGCCTGAGCACCGGGGACGGCACCCCGCAGCAGGTGGCCGACTGGCTGCGCGGGGAGGGCGACGAGGGGGCCGTACTGCACCTCGCCTGCCACGGCACGGTCGCGGAGAACCGGCCCCGCAGTTCCTACCTCTCCCTCAAGGGCGGCGAGCTGACCGCCGAGGAGGTCACCGACTCGCTCCCCGGCCGGCTCGGGCTCGTCGTCCTCGCGGCCTGCCGCAGCCAGGTCTCCGGGCGCGGGTACAACGAGGCGTACAGCCTGGCCTCGGCCTTCCTGGTGGCCGGGACCCGCTCCGTGATCGGCTCGCTGTGGCCGGTCCCGGACGAGGCGACCTCCGTGCTGATGTTCATGACCCACCACTTCCTGCGCCGTGAACAGGAGCCGCCCGCGCGCGCGTTGCGGCGTGCGCAGCTGTGGGTGCTGGACCCGGACCGGACGGTGCCGCCGGAATTGCCGCCGGTCCTCGCGGACCGGCTGGCGGATCTGGACCCCCGCGACCTGAGCGCCTGGGCCGGCTTCACACACCTCGGCCAGTGACCCGGGGCGGCCCGGTGCGGCCCGGGCCGGGGGCCCGGCTTCGGGGCTCCGGCCCGCAGCCGCCGCCCGGCCCCGGGGTCTCAGCCGGGGAACACCGTGCGCAGCGCCACCGTGCGCGTCGCCCACTGCCCCGCCGTGCCGGGGGGCACCGGGCCCACGTCCCGCCCGGCCGCCGGCCGTCCCGGCGGGGCGGTCAGCCGCAGCAGGCCGTCCCCGGGCGGGGCGGCCGGGCGCCAGGACCAGCGATTCCCGGGCACGTCCGGATCCCAGGCGTCCAAATGGAACGGCACCGTATTCAACTCGCCCTCGGCCGAGACCAGTTTGAGCCAGTCCCGGACGCTGGCCCCCGGCCCGGCCGGCCGCGACGCGGGCAGGCTCAGCCGGACGGGCGCCCCGTCCAGCGCGTACCCGGTGCCGCCGGGCCCGATGAACTGGCCGGGGAACAGCGAAGACCCGGCGCCGAAGCGGTCGTTGAGGTCCAGCAGCACGCACCACAGCGGCCGGTGCCCGGTGTTGCGCAGCCGTACCGACACCCAGGGCTCCTGCGGGCCCACGTACTCCCGGACGATCTCCCCGTTCCCGTCCGGTACGAGCGGCGGCGCGTCCTCGTCGCCCCAGGGCAGCACCTCCACCCGGACGTGCCCGCCCAGCGGCGAGAGCCCCGCGTCGAGATCGCGGATCCGGTACCACTGCGCCAGCCGGACCAGGCACTCCCCGAGCCGGGCCGCGTCCGCCGCCCCCGCCAGCGGGAGCGGGGCCACGTACGGCGACCCGTCGCGCCGCAGTACGTGGGCCAGCGCGCCCCGCACCTCGACGCGGAACAGCAGCGCCGCCCGGTCGGCCTCCTCGGAGCCCTCGGCCGCCCCGCGCAGCAGCGGGGAGGCCGGCAGGGCCACGCCGCCGCCGGAGAACACCACGGCCGCCGGGGGCAGGGCGAGCGCCGACAGCGCGACCTGGTGCACCGCCCCGGGGTCCGGGGTCCAGCCGTCCGGATCGACCAGGGTGCGGTCCGCCTCCACCTCCCGGGCCCGTACGGGGCCGCCCGGCGCGGTGAACTCGGTGCCGGCCCCGCCGGTCAGCCCGTGCGCCCGGCCGCAGTCCACCTCCCAGCCGTCCGGGCCGTGCCGCAGCAGGTGCGGGCTCGGCGCCCGGGCCGCGCCGCCCAGCAGCGGCCGGTCCGCGAGCCCGCCCGGCTCGGCCGGGAACAGCACCGGGTGCTGCCCCTCCACCCGCAGCCGCACCCGCGCGTGGGCCCCGGCGAGCAGTTCCCGGCCGGTCACCGCCGGCCCGGCCCGGTGCAGGGCGCCGGCCAGGGCGTGGGAGAACACCCCGTGGACGCGCGAACCGCCGGGGCCGTCGGCGCTGTCGGCGTCGTCGGAGCCGGGGAAGGCGCACTCGTACGAGAGCTGCCCGAGCCGGCTCGCCGCCAGCAGCAGGTGCCGCGGCCGGGTGTCGGGCCCTACCGCGTCCCGCGCCGCCGGGGGCGGCCGCCAGCCGGGGCGCGGCGGCAGGTACCGGACGCGGCCCCTCTCCTGGCGGGTGGCGCCGCCGGAGAAACAGCAGTCCAGCACCGCCACCACCGAGGCGCCGCCCGCCGCCGCGCCGTCGAGCAGCGGGCCGAGCCGCTTGTCCGGCAGCGGCCCGTCGGTGCACACCAGCGCCTGGCAGCGGCCGGTGGGCTCGACCGTCAACTCCTCGGCGGTGTCCGCCGCGTACTCCGTACCGTGCCCGGAGAACCAGAACAGCGCGGTGTCACCGGGGCCGGCCCGCCCCAGGTGCGAGCGGATCGCCTCCTCCACCGCGGCGACCGTGGCGGCCCCGTCGAGCAGGCTCAGCGCCTCCAGCCGGCCCGCCGCCCGGCGCTCCAGCGTGGCGCGAGCGCGAGCCACGTCGTTCAGACACCCGCGCAGATCCGCCCGTCCGCCGTCGCCGTACGCGTTGATGCCCACCAACAGGGCGTAAACCTTCGCCATGGCACCAGTCTGCGGCCGCCCACCGCACCGCACTGGCCGAAAACCGGTCGGATCGCGGGCGCATCCGGGTCGCCCGTGGCTCGATTCCGTTTTACAGTCGCATGATTGACGCAACGTCACTAGCCTGCGTGCTCCGCTCATGAAATCCGGGGGAGACCATGGGGTACATCGAGCGTCCGCGCCGCGTCGTGCGACCGGCGCAGGACCTCCACACCACAGCCGGACCCGAGCCGGGCCTCGCGGGCCCCGCCCGTGTCCCCGGCCGTCTGGCCGATCGTCTGCGCAACCGGTCTCCGGAGCTGCTCAAGGCCGTGTCCCGGCTCGACGCCGGCCTCGACGACACGGCGCGCCGGCAGCTCGCCGACTGGATCCGCGAGCACTACGAGGCCCAACACCACACCGCCCCGGTGGGATACGTGGCCAAGTGCTGGCTCGGGCCGCCGTACGTGGACCACGTCCTCGACCTGTTCGGCACGATCCTCACCCACTACACCCCCGGCGATGTGATGCCCTCGCCGTACGGCGAGGCCAGGATGCTGGCCCGCAACGCCAGTTACGCCTGCGTAGAGGTCTATTCCGACGGGCTGGTGCTGCCCGTCCTGACGAACGGGTCCGTCGTACGGCCCGGCGGACGATCGGAGAACCAGCAGTGACGGAAACGGACTACGCCCTCCACCGGAAGGTCGCCGAGGTCAGCCGCCTCGTCGTCCAGGTCGCCGAACAGGTCGGCCACGTCTCCGGACAGGTCACGGCCGTCGAGGCCGGAACCCAGCAGACCCGGACCGAACTCCAGCAACTGCGCGACGAGTTCCGCGCGTTCGTCGACCAGGCCAGGCTCACGGCCGCGCTCCAGCGGGCGGAGACCAAGGTCGGCGTCATCCAGGACCAGCTCGACCACGAGTTCGGGCACCACAAGGTGGTCCGGCGCACCGCCGTCGGCATGCTCCAGGCCTTCGACATCGGCCTGGTCTCCGAGGACACCGTCCGCATGGTCGGCGACCAGCTGATGCTCCAGACCCCGCGCTACTGGCTCGCGCCCGCGCTCGTCGCGCTCGCCGCCTGGTCCGCCGACGACCCTGCGCTGTGCGAACGCGCCGTACAGGAGTCCTTCCGCCGCTCCCCGGACCGCACCTCGCTGTTCTTCGCCCTCGTCCTGCGCCGCCAGGGCCGGCACGCCGAGTCGACCCGCTGGCTGCGGCACTACCTGATGGCGCAGGACCCGGCCGCGCTCGGCCGCGAGTTCGCCGTCATCCTGGAGTCGGTCGCCCAGGGCGCGTTCGGCGCCGCCGGCCGCGGCATGCTCCGGGACACCATGGACGAGTGGCACGAGCTCCTCGCGAGCGACGAGGGCGCCGAAGACGCCCAGATCGACCGGTGGCGCGCCGAGATCGGCGGCCTGTGCCCGCCGGTGGCCGCCGACGAGTTCCCCTTCCTGTCCCGGGTGTCACCGCAGTGGCCGCCGCTCGCCCAGGTGCTCTCCGCGGCCCGCAGCCAGCAGGCCGTCCTCGACAAGTACACGGCGATCATGAACGCCGAACACACCCCGTCGAGCCGCATCGAGGACGCCGTCGACGACATCCTCGACCGGCTGGTCTCCGAGTACGACAACGAGGAACTCCCCCTCCGCCGCGACCTCGCCTTCCAGCAGGCGGTCGTCGCCCACGACGGGGACACCGTCCGCGCGAAGGCCGACGCCGACGCCGACTCGGCCTCGTACGACGAGACCCTCGACTACCTGACCGTACAGAGCACCGCCGCGCTCAACCCGTCCGCGATCGGCACCTCGGAAGCCACCCGCAGGCTCGCCGTGGCCGCCTGCCGGGACTGGTTCCACCACGCCCACCAGGCGGTCTCCGCGGACTACCGCAGCGCCGTGCCCCAGGACGTGTGGGCCCGCTTCGACGCCACCTACCCCATCGGCTCGCAGAGCTTCACCCTGCCCCAGTGGGGCGGCTCCTTCCGCACCCCGCTGCCCGAACTCCAGCAGGACCTCGGCGCGCACTGGGACAAGCACACCGCCCCCTTCGTGGCCGCCCTCGGATACCGGTACACGAGCAAGGTGGCGGTGGCCGCACTCGTCGCCGTGATCGGCCTGTTCATCGGCAGCGCCATCGGCGGGGCCGCCACCGTCGTCATCCCGCTGCTGATCGTCGCCGGCGCGGCGATCGTCATCAACCAGGGTGCGAGCAAGGCCCGCCAGGTGCAGGAGAGCGCCCGGGTCCTGCTCGGCGAGGCCAAGCGCGACGCCCAGCACCAACTGGCCGGTGCCTCGGCCGATCTGACCACCTGGCAGCAGGCGTACGCCGGCGCCGACGCCGTCGAAGCCGCCGTACGGGAGTTCATCGCCTCCCTGTCCACCGCGACCGAGGCCGGCTCCCCGTTCGGCGGCCGCACCGTACCCCGGGAAGGAACCCAGGCATGAGCACGCACGTCCCCGAACAGGGGCCCCCGTCGCGCCGGCTGTGGGCCGCCGGCACCGGCCCCGCCGAGGAGCGCACCACCGCCCGCCTGCGCCGCGTCGTCGACGGGCTGCCCGCGTGGTCCCCGCTGCCGCCCGGCGAGCAGCTCGTCCGGCGTCCCGGCGCGAACCGGAGGGAACCCTGAACACCCTCTGGGGCCACGGCGGCGCCTACCAGACCTGGACCGAGTACCTGACCCGCTGGGCCGAGGAGGGCGGCGCGGGCACCGCGGCGGCCGCCGCCCGGCTGCCGCGGCTGCGGCCCGAGGACTACCACCACGAGACCTGGGTCCGGCTCGTCAACCAGCTCACCGGGGCCGTCGGCCACCGCCTCCAGGCCTGGGCGGACAGCCTGACCGCGGCGCTGGCGGAGGCCGCCGCCGACGAGTTCGCCGCGGGCCGGGCCCTGGTCCAGTCCCGCACCGGCCTCGACACCGTCCGGGCGCTGGCCTCGCACCCCTCCCTGCCCGAGGACCTGCGCACACAGCTGCGCACCCTGGTCGACGGCCAGATCGAGAACCTCCAGCGGCAGCTGGAGGACCAGCTGACCCGCGCCGTACGCGGCGGCGCCGACCCGACGTGGGCCGAGGAGCGCCGCCGCACCCTGCGCGACAACCCGCTGACCACGGCGCCCGGGGCCACCGGGGCGGGCAGCGCCGCCCCGCCCGCCCCGGGCGGCGGCTGGTCGTACGACCCGGCCACCCCGGCCCGCCGCCGCGTCATCACCGACTGACTCATCGGAGACCCGTAGCCCCATGCCCAACTACGCCGAATGCCACCGAGACCTCGACAGCTACATCTCCGCCCGGGTGCCGGTCATCTGCATGCGCACCATCGAACAGCAGCGCGCCCTGCGGCTCGTCCGCACGGCCGCCACCCACGCGCGGCGCGGCAACATGCCGTTCTGGATCTACACCCGGGCCACCGGACTGCGGGACCTGCGCACCAACGCCCCGCTGATGGACGACCGTTCGCTCACCGGGGCGATGGAGTACGCGGCCGGCCAGTTCACCGCCCGCCCCAACGCCACCCTCGTCCTCGTCGAACCCGACGACCTCGACGCCGACACCCCGCTGACCCGGCACATCGCCGAACTGGCCCGGCTCGCCGACACCAACATGGGCAGCATCATCCTGATCACCGACAGCCCGGTGTGGAGCGGCCTCCAGCGCCTCGGGATGAGCCTCCAGCTGGAGCCGCCGGACGCCGACGAGATGTACGCGACCCTCTCCGCCTTCCTCGACGACCACCGGGGCCACATCCCGATCGCCTGGGACGAGCAGGACATCCGGCGCGCCTCCGAGTTCCTCGTGGGCGTCACCGAGGGCGAGGCGATCAACCTGATGGCGACCGTCGCCGCCAAGGGCTCGGTGGACGAGGGGGACGTCCTCGTCCTCGCCCAGTCCAAGGACCGCATCTTCAACGACCTGACCGGACTCCAGAAGGTGCCGCTGAAGGCCGCCGACTACGCGGTCGGCGGGCTCTCCAACCTCCGCGACTGGCTCCGGCGCCGGGGCCGCCTGCTCCAGGCCGACCTGCGCGCCACCGACCTGCGGCCGCCGCGCGGGGTACTGCTCGTCGGCGTCCCCGGCTGCGGCAAGTCGCTGTCCGCGAAGGCCATCGCCGCGCAGTGGCAACTGCCGCTGTACCGGCTCGACATGGGCTCCATCCACGGCAAATACCTCGGCGAGTCCGAGGGCCGCTTCCGGGAGGCCCTGGAGACGGCCGACCGGGTCGCGCCCTGCGTCCTGTGGATCGACGAGATCGAGAAGGGCCTGGCCGGGGCGGGGGACGGCACGGGGGTCCCGCAGCGGATCATCGGCCAGTTCCTCTTCTGGCTCCAGGAGTCCCAGTCGCGCTCCTTCGTCGTGGCCACGGCCAACGACGTCCGCAGCCTGCCGCCGGAGCTGCTGCGCAAGGGCCGCTTCGACGAGCTGTTCTTCGTGGACCTGCCCGACGCCCAGGACCGCGAGGAGATCATCGGGATCTACTACCGGCGCTACCTGAAGGCCGACCCCGATCCCGAACAGCTGGCCCGCCTCGTCGACCTGTCCGAGGGGTTCGCCGGCTCCGACATCGAGGCGGCCCTCCACGACGTCGGCGCGGAGGTCTACCTCGGAGGGGGTACGGAGAACCTCAGGCCCGCCTTCGTCCTCGACACCTTCGCCAACACGGTCCCGCTCAGCCGCAACAACCCGGAGCAGATCGAGGAGATCCGCGCCTGGGGCCGCGAGCGCGCCGTCCCGGCCGGCCGCTTCACGGCCACCACCGCCCAGGGCCCGGCGGCCCCGGCCCGCCGCATCGTCTTCCTGGACGACTGACGACCGGGGACGGGCCGACCGGGGACGGGCCGACCGGGGACACGCCGGCCGGGGGGCTTCGACTAGGGTCGGTGGGAAGCACAGCACACCGTGCACCACCATCGACCACGAGGAGCAGCCGTGAGCCGGCCGGCGTCCACCGTTCTGCAGCAGGAGATCGCCCGGGAACTCCAGGTGTCGGAGACCTTCGACGCCGAGCGGGAGATCGAGCGCCGGGTGGCGTTCCTGGCGGAGCGGCTCACCTCCACCGGGCTGCGCTCCCTGGTGCTCGGGATCAGCGGGGGAGTGGACTCCACCACGGCGGGACGGCTCTGCCAGCTCGCCGTGGAGCGGGCCCGCGCGGCCGGCCACGAGGCGGTCTTCTACGCGATGCGGCTGCCCTACGGCGTCCAGGCCGACGAGCACGACGCCCAGCTCGCCCTGGGCTTCATCCGGGCGGACCGGGTGCTGACCGTGGACGTCAAGCCCGCCAGTGACGCCGCGCTGGAGAGCGCGCTGGCCGGCGGCACCGTCTTCCGGGACGCCGGGCACCAGGACTTCGTACAGGGCAACATCAAGGCCCGTCAGCGCATGGTCGCCCAGTACGCGGTGGCCGGCGCGCACGACGGCCTGGTCGTCGGCACCGACCACGCGGCGGAGGCGGTCTCCGGCTTCTTCACCAAGTTCGGGGACGGCGCGGCCGACCTGGTCCCGCTGACCGGCCTGACCAAGCGCCGGGTCCGCGCCGTGGCCGACGCCCTGGGCGCCCCCGCCGCGCTGGTCTGGAAGACCCCGACGGCGGACCTGGAGACCCTGGCCCCGGGCAAGGCCGACGAGGACGCCCTCGGTGTCACCTACGACGACATCGACGACTTCCTGGAGGGCAAGCCCGTCGACGAGCGCGCCTTCGACACGATCGTTCGCCGCTACCGCCTCACGGAGCACAAGCGCCAGCTCCCGATCGCGCCGTAACACCGTTGGGAGCGCGTCGCACCGCCTCCCGACCCACTGCCGTGCCCCACCCCCACCGCCGCGGCGCCCCCCGCCCCGGCAGCCGAGGACCGTCTCACGACCCCCGGCCCCCGACCATGGAGAAATCGGCTTGCGTGGCTTCATACCGGGAGCGGTGACACTCCTCGTCCTGTCTTGCGCGGCGTCGGGGTGCACCGGTGAGGAACCGCGGGAGCGGGGGCGGGCGTCGCTGACCTCCGCGGATCTCGAGGACGCAGTGCTGGCGGGGGAGCACTCCGGGTTCGAGGTCATACCGCAGCGAGAGCCCTTGCTGGAGGACATGGACGTCGTGACGGCAGCCGAGCCGTCCTGTCAGCCGCTGGCCGACTTGAGGAGTGCCCGGCCCGAGCACCAACCGACTGGCACCACTTGGGCAGCGCTGCGGTCAGGTCACGGGCCCGGCGGCGCGAGCATCGTGCTCACCAGTCTCGCGCAGGGTGAGGCGAAGGCGTGGATGACCGAGCTGAAGGCGGCCGTCACGGCGTGCGAGGACTACTCGATCGCCTCGCAGCGCGGCTGGTCGGACCGGGCCGCCCTCGTGGCGTTGCCGTCCGTTGACGTCGGGGACGAATCTCTGTCCTTCTCAGCCACCAGTCACCACACTCCCGGCGAGTCTCAGGTGACGACGATCGTGCGCACCGGCGGGTCCCTGGCCGTCTACCTCACGCCACCCAGAGGAAAGCAGCTCCCTGCCTCCCTCATGAAACAACAGCACGAGAAGCTCGCGGCGGCCGGGGACTAGCTGCCGCGGGGCTTGGTCTGCTGGACTGCCCAGCCGTTGCCGTCCGGGTCGGAGAAGTAGACGAACGAGCCCCACGGCATGTCCATGATCTCGGTCACCTCGATGCCCCGGGCCCGGAGGTCGGCGTGGGCCTCCTCGATGTCCTCGACGACCACCTGCATGTTGTCCAGGGACCCCGGGGCCATCCGGGTGAGGCCCTTGCCCAGGGCGATCGAGCAGGCCGATCCCGGAGGGGTCAGCTGGACGAACCGGATCTCCTCGCTCACCGTCACGTCGTGGTCGGCGTGGAAGCCGACCCGTTCGTAGAAGGCCTTGGCCCGGTCGACGTCGGTGACCGGGACGGCGACCAGCTCCAGCTTGATGTCCATCACGTACTCCAGGGCCGGGGGAGGGGGCAGGGGCTGGGGCCATCATGCTCCCGTCGTCCGGGCCGCGCCGCCCGGCGCGAACTGCGTCCGGTACAGCTCCTCGTACCGGCCGCCCGCCGCCAGCAGCTCCGGGTGCGTGCCCCGCTCCACGATCCGGCCGTCCTCGACCACCAGGATCAGGTCCGCCGCCTGTACGGTCGACAGCCGGTGCGCGATCACCACGGCGGTCCGCCCGGCCAGCGCCTCGCCCAGGGCCTCCTGCACCGCCGCCTCGGAGGTGGAGTCCAGGTGCGCGGTGGCCTCGTCGAGGATCACCACCCGCTGCCGGGCCAGCAGCAGCCGGGCGATCGTGAGGCGCTGCCGCTCGCCGCCCGAGAGCCGGTACCCGCGCTCGCCGACCACCGTGTCCAGGCCGTCCGGCAGCGAGGCCACGAGGCCGTCCAGCCGGGACCGGCGCAGGGCCTCCCAGATCTCGGCCTCGTCCGCCCCGGGCCGGGCCAGCAGCAGGTTCGCCCGTACCGACTCGTGGAACAGGTGCCCGTCCTGGGTGACCATGCCCAGCGTGTCCCGGATGGAGTCGGCCGTGAGGTCGCGTACGTCGATCCCGCCCAGCCGGACCGCGCCCGCGTCCGCGTCGTACAGCCGGGGCAGCAGCTGGGCGATGGTGGACTTGCCGGCCCCGGAGGAGCCGACCAGGGCGATCATCTGCCCGGGCTCGGCGCGGAACGAGACCTCGTGCAGCACCTGCGTACCGCCGCGCGCGTCGAGGGTGGCGACCTCCTCCAGCGAGGCCAGCGAGACCTTGTCGGCGGAGGGGTAGCCGAAGGAGACCCCGTCGAACTCCACGGCGACCGGCCCGTCCGGGACCCGCCGGGCGTCCGGCTTCTGGGCGATCAGCGGCTCCAGGTCGAGGATCTCGAAGACCCGCTCGAAGCTCACCATGGCGCTCATCACCTCCACCCGGGCACCCGCCAGCGCCGTCAGCGGGGCGTACAGCCGGGTCAGCAGCAGGGCGAGGGCCACGACGGCCCCGGCGTCGAGGGAGCCGCGCAGGGCGAAGTAGCCGCCGAGGCCGTAGACGAGGGCCAGGGCCAGGGCGGAGACCAGGGTGAGCGCGGTGATGAACGCCGACTGGGCCATCGCGGTACGGATCCCGATGTCCCGCACCCGGGCGGCCCGGGCCGCGAACTCGGCGGACTCGTCGGCGGGCCGCCCGAACAGCTTGACCAGGGTCGCGCCCGGGGCGGAGAACCGCTCCGTCATCTGGGTGCCCATCGCGGCGTTCAGCGTCGAGGCCTCGCGCTGCATGGCGGCCATCCTGGCCCCCATCCGCCGGGCGGGCAGCACGAACACGGGCAGCAGGACCAGCGCCAGCAGGGTGATCTGCCAGGAGATGCCCAGCATCACGGCGAGCGTCAGCAGCAGGGTCACCGTGTTGGCGACCACCCCGGACAGGGTGTTGCTGAAGGCCCGCTGGGCGCCGATCACATCGTTGTTGAGGCGGCTCACGAGCGCCCCGGTCCGGGTCCGGGTGAAGAAGGCCACCGGCATCCGCTGCACGTGGTCGAAGACGGCCGTCCGCAGGTCCAGGATCAGCCCCTCGCCGAGGGTGGCGGACAGCCGGCGGGCCAGCAGGCCGATCCCCGCCTCGGCTACCGCGATCACCGCGATGAGCAGCGCGAGCCGGGTGACCGTACCGGTGCCGCGGCCGTCGACGATGGCGGTGACGACCCGGCTGGCGAGCACCGGGGTGGCCACCGCGAGCAGCGCGGTCACCACACTGAGCAGCAGGAAGAGGGTGAGCCCCCGGCGGTGCGGGCGGGCGAAGGCGGCGATCCGGCGCAGGCTCGCGCGGGAGAGCGGCCGGCGGTCCTGCTGTGCGTTGATCGTGCTGTGGAGCGAGGTCCACGCGGTGACTTCCATGTCCATGCCTGGAACGCTAGGACCTCAACCAATGTAGAGGTCAAGGGTTCGCCCGGCCTCACCCTTGCCCGGGGTCCAACTCCCGCTCGTTCGAGCGGTGTTCGAGGCCCCTTCCGTCCGGGTGCCTCGTCCTCGCTTTGCCTTTTCCTGACCTCTCCATGGTCCGCCGCGAGGCCGTGCGATAGATTCGGCCGGCCCCCACGGCAGCACCTCACGTACGTCCATCCCCGCGGAGACAGGCTTACCCATGAGCGACATCGTCAACGGACTCGGCCGCACCAGCGCGTTCGGCGCCCTCGGCCTCGTCCTGCTGATCCTCGGCATCGTCCTCGTGGACGTGCTGACGCCCGGGAAGCTCCCGAAGCAGATATGGGAGGACCGCAACCGCAACGCCGCCGTCCTGCTCAGCTCCGCGCTGCTCGGCATCGGCGGCATCGTCTTCACCTCGATCTGGACGACGTACGACGACTTCGGCAAGGGCCTGCTGTCCACGGCGGCGTTCGGGCTGCTGGGGCTGGTCCTGATGGCGGTCGCGTTCCTGGTGCTGGACTGGGTGACCCCCGGCAAGCTCGGCGCCATCGTGGTGGACCCGGAGCCGCACCCGGCCGTCTGGGTCTCCGCCTCCTGCAACCTGGCTGTCGCCGCCATCGTCGCGGCATCGATCGCCTGACCGCCTGACCGCCTGCGGCGGGACCGGCCCGGCCGGGGCTACGCCAGACCCAGCGCGAACACCCCGAACCCCGCCGCCAGCAGCCCCGCAACGGTCCGCCGCAGGGCGCAGGCGCCGCGCCCGTCCACCGGCGCGGCCTCGAACCGGCGCGCGTGGCGGGCGATCCCCGCCAGCAGCGCCGCGAACACCGGCAGCCACAGCACCCGCACCGCGATCCAGCCCGGGCTGTCCGGGGCCGCCGTCAGCCCGGCCACCTCGCCCACGAACGAGCCGGGAACCGCCGCCGCCAGCAGCGCAGTCTGGTGCCAGCACAGGATCGTCATCGCGCACAGGTTGATCACGACCACCGGTGCCCACAGCGCCGGCCGGGCCAACACCCGCGCCAGCCGGTCCCGCAGCAGGATCGCCGCCCCCGACTGCGCCGCCGCCAGCGCCAGTACCAGCAGCGACGGCGGGTGCGAGTTCGTCCGCGCCTCGCCCGGCACCCCCACCATCGACGCCGGGTAGTGGAACACCAGCAGCAGCGCCGCGAACAGCAGGGCCCCGCCCGCCAGCAGCAGCCAGGCCCCGCGCCGGCCGATCCGCCGCTCGCCCCACGCGACGCCCAGCTGGTACGCGAACAGCCACCCCGGCAGGATGTTCACCAGCGCCAGCCACGCCGGCACCGCGTCCGCGAACGGCCCGTAGCGCAGGAAGTCCACCATCGCGACCGCCCCCAGCAGCGGGGCCGCCGCCCAGCCGCCCAGCCGGCGCGCCGCCCGCACGCAGTACGGGGTCAGCGCCGTGACCACCACGTACACCCCGACGAACCACAGCGGCTGGACCACCAGCTTCGCCCCGGTCCGCAGCGTCACCTCGGGCACCCCCGCCGCGTACAGCACCGGCGCCGCCAGCGCCCACACCACCGTGACCCCGAGCACGGGCCGGCCCAGCCGGACGATCCGGCCCTTCAGCCAAGCCGCCGCGGACCCCTGGCGGCGGTGGTACGAGAGCACCGAGGCGTAACCGCCCACGAGGAAGAAGACGCCGAGCATCTGGAGCACCCAACTGGCCGGGGCCAGGCCGCCGAACGCGGACAGCGGGCTCGCGTTGTGCAGGGCCCCGTCGGAGTCCAGGGTGAACCCGCCGAGCAGCCAGTGCCCGGTCGGTACGGCCAGCAGCGCGAGGGCGCGCAGCCCGTCGACCGCACGGTCGCGGTGGGCGGGGGTCCGCCGCTCGATCCGGTCGGCGGCGGCCGACAGGAAGGTCATCGCGCTCACCGGGCCTCCCCCTTCGCGATCGCGGCGAAGGCGGCCAGGGACCGGGTGCCGGGCGTGAAGTAGCCGGTGTGCCCCTTGACGTCGGAGGCGGGCACCCGGCGCGCCCCGAACGCGGCGGAGGCGGGGTCGGCGCCGTGGCCGAACCCGGCGAACGACACGTTCGGCACGTCCGCGATCCAGTCGGAGGGCCCCCGGGCGGCCCACAGCCGGGCGCGCGTCCCGAGACCGGCGACATCGTCGGCGCGCATCCCGGGAGAGCCGAGGACGACGATGTCCGAGGCGTCCGTGTGCCGGGCCGCGAGCCCGCAGACCACCGAGCCGTAGCTGTGGCAGAGCAGCACCGGGTCGGGAGCACCGACCGCGTCGAGCCCGTCGGTGAAGCGGGCCAGCCGCTTGGCGCCGGCCGCCGCGAGCCGCCCGCCGGCCGCGTCCGGGCCGACCCCGACCGGGGTGGTGTAGCCGGTCCAGGCCACCACGGTGGTGTCCCCGCCGGCCTCGGCGCGCAGCGACCGGGCCATCCCGGCCGCGCCGGTGTACGGCGAACGCTTCGCGTCGTACGTGAGGGCGTCGCTGTCCGAACCCGGCACGATCACCGCGACGTGCGCGGCCCGCTCCAGGTCCCCGAACACCTCGGCGACCTGGCCCCGGCCGCGCGGGTCGAACGCCAGGATCCGCCGGCCGCCGGCCGCGAGGGAGGCGTACCGCGCGTCGCCGGTGGCGGCGACGGAGATCCGGTTGGCCTCGTACCGCAGCGACAGCGGCGCCCCGTCCAGGTTGCCCACCACCAGCGGGTGGAGGCGGACCAGTTCCCGCCGGTCCGCATCGTCGAGCCCGGCGAAGAACCGGGCGACCTCCTGCGGCGTGGCGCCCGCCGGATCGGGCAACGGCCGTCCGGACGCGGTGTCGGCCCGCCAAGCGGCGGTGCCCGGCGGGGGACCGGTGACCGCCCGCAGGCCCTCCCCGGCGGCCCAGCCCGCGGTCCCCGCCACCACCGTCACCGCCAGTGCGGCCGTGACCAGCGTCCTTGCGAAGCGGCCCATGCCCCTTCTCCTCTCCCTCGTGACGAGGGAGAAGGTAGGAAGCGGGTGTCCCGCGCCACGTCGGACCGGGGAGCCAAGTCGCGGGTCATACCCAGGTAGGGGGTGGAGGAGAGAGCGGCGGGCCGGCCGCCGGGATCAGGCGCTGTCGCCCGGGCGCACCAGCCCCGCCTCGTACGCGAAGATCACCGCCTGCGCCCGGTCCCGCAGGCCGAGCTTGGCCAGCACCCGCCCGATGTGCGTCTTCACCGTCTGTTCCGCCACCACCAGGAACGCGGCGATCTCCTGGTTCGACAGCCCGCGCGCGATCAGCTCCAGCACCTCGGTCTCCCGGGGGGTCAGCCCCTTCAGGCGCAGCGCAGGGTCCTTGCGCGGCGCCGGCCGCTGCTGGACGAAGTCGGCGATCAGCCGCCGGGTCACCGAGGGCGCCAGCAGCGCCTCGCCCGAGGCCACCACCCGGACCGCCGCGATCAGGTCGGCCGGCGGGGCGTCCTTGAGGAGGAACCCGGAGGCGCCGGCGCGCAGCGCCTCGTACACGTAGTCGTCGATGTCGAAGGTGGTGAGCATCAGCACCTTCGGCAGGTGCGTCACGCCCGGCGGCGGGCCGAGGATCTCGCGGGCCGCCGCGAGCCCGTCCATCTCGGGCATGCGTACGTCCATCAGCACCACGTCGGGGTGGACCGTACGGGCGACCCGCACCCCCTCCCGCCCGTCGGGCGCCTCGCCCACCACATCGATGTCGGCCTGCGCCGAGAGCAGGGCGGCGAACCCCGCCCGCACCATGGCCTGGTCGTCGACGATGATCACGCGGATGGTCAACTGGCTTCCCTGTCTGGCTGTTCGGGCTGGGCCGGACCGCCGGGCCCGCCCGGCTCCCTCAGGGGCAGCCGGGCGGCGACCCGGAAGCCGCCGTCGGGCAGCGGACCGGTGTCCAGCGTCCCGCCCGTCAACCGTACGCGCTCGCGCATCCCCACCAGACCGTGCCCCGTGCCCGAACCCTCCAGCGCCGTCACGGCGTCCCGCGCCGGGCCGTTGACCACCAGGACGAGCACCTCGTCCGCGTGCAGGGTCACCGAGACGTTCGTCCGCGCGCCGGGCGCGTGCCGCACCACGTTCGCCAGGGCCTCCTGCACGATCCGGTACGCCGACAGGTCCACCGCCGGCGGCAGCGCCTCGGCGGCGCCCGCCGCCAGGGACAGCCCCACCGGCTGCCCCGCCCGTACGGTCGCCTCCACCAGCTGCTGCACCCGGCCGAGCCCCGGCTGCGGGGCCAGCTCGCCGCCCGGCCCGTCCCCGTTGCCGCGCAGCACCGTCAGCAGCCGCCGCATCTCGCCCAGCGACTCGCGGGCGCTCGCCGCGATCGCCTCGAACTCCTCGCGCACCGGATCCGGCATCCCGGGCAGCCGGTACGGCGCGGAATCCGCCTGCACCGTGATCACCGACATGTGGTGCGCCACCACGTCGTGCAACTCCCGCGCGATCCGCGCCCGTTCCTCCAGCAGCGTGCGCCGCGCCCGCTCGCCCTCGCTGATGCTCTCCTGCTCGGCGATCCGCTGCTGCGCGTCACCGAGCCCGCGCACCGCGCCCGTCAGCGCCAGCACGACCCCGCTCAGCACGAACAGCAGCGCCACGGTGGTCATCACGCCGCCGGGCTGGAAGAACCCCAGCGCCGTCCCGACCGCGCCGGTCACCAGCCACACCCCGACCAGGGTCCGGATCGACTCGCGCAGCCCCAGGCAGGCCATC
The DNA here is from genome assembly GCF_014650555.1 of Streptomyces goshikiensis. GTDB lineage: Bacteria > Actinomycetota > Actinomycetes > Streptomycetales > Streptomycetaceae > Streptomyces > Streptomyces goshikiensis. Next base: position 283,901 of record NZ_BMVE01000003.1, read on the forward strand.
AGCGCCAGGTACCCGACGATGACCATCGGCGTCCACGGCCAGGCGTGCCCGGCCACCTGGTCGGCGCGGACCAGCACCAGCGCACCCAGGGTGTCCGCCAGCAGGACCAGACCCCAGGAGGCCAGCGGCCGCGTCACCGCCAGCAGCAGCGGCACCGTCTGGGCCACCCCCAGCGCGCCGGCCCAGCCGCCGCCCGCCTTGTAGTCGTTGGTCAGCACCGCGATGGTCGTGGGCAGCAGCGCGGCGGTGAAGGCGCCCATCAGCAGGTACGGCAGCATCCGCTGCCACGCCCTGGGCGCGCGCGCGAACAGCGGCTCCGCCGCCCGCGCGGGCGTGCGCACCACCCCCCACAGCCGGTTCGTCGCGCGCGGCTCCCGCGCGGGCGGGGCGGGGGCTGGGGTACGGGCTCGGTCGCTCATGATCGGTCCAGCCTATGCGGGACCGATCCCCGGGCAAGGGTGGCGGGGCGTGCGGATAGGCTGCTCGCGGTCAGGCCGATCACGGGGGAGAGCCGGTACGCATGGGCGGGGCAGCCGCACTCGAAAAGCTGGTGCCGGTGCTGCTGGCCTTCGGCGGCGGGGCGCTCCTCGCGCGCCGCAAGATCGTCCCCGCCGAGGCCTCCAAGGCCTTCGCCGACTACGCCTTCCTCTTCGCCGTCCCCTGCTACCTCTTCGGCAACATCTACACCAGCGACCTCGGCGCCCTCTTCAACTGGCGGGCGATCGGCGGGTACGCGGCCGCCGCCGCCCTCGCGGTGCTCGCCATCGCCGTGGCCGCCACCGCCCGAGGGATACGGGAGCCGCGCGCCGTCGCGCTGCGCGTGATGGCCGGAGTGCAGGTGAACACCGCCTACTTCGCCGTCCCCGTGTTCATCACCGTGTTCGGGACGGCCGCCCCGATCTTCCCGGTGCTGCTCTTCCAGGTCTGCGTACTGTCCCTGGTCGTCATCTCCATCATGGAACTCGGCCGCGCCGGGCCGGGCACGGGCGGCCCCGGCTCCCGGCTCGGGCGGGCCGTCGGAGCCTCCCTCGCCACCCCGCTGGTGCTCGCCTGCAACGCCGGGATCCTGCTCAACCTGCTGTCGGTACGGGTTCCCGCGGTGGTGCTGGACGGGGCCGCGTTCGTCGGCGACAGCGCCTCCCCGGTCGCCCTGTTCGCCCTCGGCCTCCACCTGGGCGGACAGGGCCTGGACCTGCGGGGCACCTCGCGCGAGGAGCTGGCCCTGATCGCCTTCAAGTGCCTGGGCTTCCCGCTGCTCGCCTGGGTGGTGTGCGGGGCGCTGTTCGACGTACCGGGGCAGTGGCTCGCGTACCTCGTGCTGATCGCGGCGATGCCGACCCCGCAGAACCTGTTCGTCTTCGCCCAGCGCTACGACGTGGGCGTGGACCTCTCCGCCTCGCTCGTGATCAAGTCCTCGGTGGTTTCCCTGCTGTTGCTGCCCCTCTGGCTGCATACGGTGGCCTCATGACCGACTCGAACACACGGGTGGCCGCCGCCGGCCCCGCCGCCTCCGCCGCCCCCGACTCCTTGGCCGGACCCGCCGCCCTGGCCGCCCTCGCCCCCGCGACGCTGGGCCTGCTGGCCGCCTGGGCCGTGCACGACCTGGAGGAGGTGGCCGCCATGACGCGCTGGTCCCGCACCCGGGTCCCCGTCCTGCGCGCGCGCCACCCGCGCGTCCCCGACGGGGTCTGGCGGCGGCTCGAAGCCATGAACTCCCGCGAGTTCGCCGCGGCCGTCGGCGTCATGGGCGTCGTGGTCGCCGCTGCCGCCGCCGACGGGTACCGCACCGGCGGCCGCTCCGCCTTCTACCAGAGCGCCCTGGACGGCTTCGGCCTGCACGGCCTCGTCCACCTCGCGCAGGCCGCCGTCACCCGCGGCTACACCCCGGGCGTGGTGACCTCACCGCTGGTCGTCGTCCCGTTCACCCTCTGGGCCCGCGGCCGGCTGCGCCGCGCCGGGGTGCTGCGGCCGACCCGGCCCCGTGACCTGGCGCGGGGGCTGGGCCTGGCCGCCGCGGCCACCGTCGCCTCCCACACCGTGGCCCGGCGGATCCGGCGCGCCCCGGCCGCGCCGTAGCGGCGGACGCCGGGAAGGGACCGGCCACCGGTCGTTCCCCCGGCGGGTTCCGCTCGTTGACCCGGCATGGAGCTGCCGACCACCGCGGCGCCCGGCGTCGGTGAACGGGCCGACGCCGCGGCCGATGCCGCCTGCCACCTCTACGATGCCGTCGCCCCCTGGCGCGCCCGCGAGCCCGGGGGGTGGAGCCGCACCGCCGCCGAGGACGCCGCCGAGGCGATCGAGACCACCGCGCACGCCCTCGCGCGCGTCCACCCGCGCGCGGAGGTCATCCTGGCCCCCGTCCACGCCGCCCTCGCCGACCTGCGCCGTCAGCTCGCGCTGGCGCCGCCGGACGCGCTGACCGCCGACGGGCTCCCGGCGACCCCGCGCACCGTGGGCAACCCGCGCCGGACCCGGCGGGTCCGGGCGGTCACGCTCCCCGAGCCCCGGCCACGGCGGTCTCGTACAACTTCCTGATCTCCTTGCCGAAGTAGGAGCTGTACGAGGTGTCGGGCGTGGTCCCGCCGGTCTTCCAGCCGCCGATGACCCCGACCACCTCCCCGGTCCCCGTCTGCGGGTCGTAGTGCGCGAGGAACGGGCCGCCACTGGTCCCGCCCGGGTACCCGGTGCAGTCGATCCGCAGGAACGATCCCGGGATGCCGGGGTCGGTGCTGGTGAACTTCGTCGTCCGGTTGTGGCACCGGCGCGGGCGCGCCGACGTCGCCGGATAGCCGATCAGCTCGACCCGCGCATGCGTGTAAGTGGCCCCGGTGACCAGCCGGTTCGCGCCGACGACGTCCTGCACCCGCCAGCCCTCGGCGTCCGGACCCACCTGCGCGAAGGCCGCGTCCACGGTCGCTGCCCGGTCCGGCCCCTCGCGCGGGTAGCGCGGGTCGATCCACACCTTGGGGCGCCCGTTCGTACCCCGCAGCACCGGGAACATGCCGTACGGCCGCGGCTTCGCCCGCGTGTACCGCGGTACGAAGGCCACCTGGCGGGAGTCGGGGCCGAGCAGGCAGTGCGCGGCGCTCAGCACCAGGTCGTGGCCGGGGGAGGCGACCACGCTCGCGGTGCAGAAGTACGCGCCGCCGCCCTGCATGACGAACATCCGCCCGACGACCGGGATGCCGTCGAAGTTTTCGCCGATGCCGGCCTTGGCCGCGCGGGTCCCGGGCACCCCGGGGGTGACGGGCTCGGCCGACGCCATCCGCTCCGGCGTCCAGAACGCCTCGGCCTCCCGGGCGGACCAGCCGTCGGCGGCCCGCGCCGTCCCGGAGCCGTCGGCCCCGGCCACCGGCAGTGGCCCGCCGAGCAGCATCAGCGCGGCGGTGGCCACCGCCACCGTCAACGTGCGTCGCATTCGTGGAGCTCCCATCGTCTTCGTCGCGGACGTGACCTGTCAGAAGGCCCCGGACCGGCTGCCTAGATGGCCTGGGGGAAGCGGAAGAGCCTGCCGGGGTCGTAGGTGCGCCGGACCGCTTCGAGCCGGGGCAGGTTCGGGCCGTGGCAGGCCTCGCGCCAGCCGGCGAGCGCGGGGTCGGCGTAGTTCTGGTACGCGCTGCCGCTCGCCCAGGGGCGCAGGTCGCGCCAGAGCCCGTCGAGCCACGCCCGGTGCCGGGCGACCTCGGCGGGCGGCGCGGACGGGGGCCAGTAGACGAGGTACTGGGCCAGGAAGGCGCTGTCGCGGTGCGCGAACGCGGTGGCACCGACCGGCACCCGGTTCAGGGCTCCGCCGCACACCCCGTCGAACTGGACGACCCCGGTCCCGCCGCGCGGGACGGCCCCCGAATAGCGCCGGACGCCGTCCAGGACGGCCTCGACCGCCGCCCGCGGCAGCCCGTCGCCGGCCCAGAAGTCGGAGCGGGCCGCGTAGGAGTCCCGCCCGAGCCGCCCCCGCGGGTCGCGGCCGGGCAGGACCCCGGGCAGCCGGCACTCGGCGCCGCCGCGGTCCAGGCAGCCGGCCAGGGCCCGCAGGGTGTCCCCGTGGCCGCGCACGTCGATCCGGGCGTCCCGGGGCTCCGCGCCCACCAGCTCGGAGAGCCGGGCCAACCGCGCCTCCAGCTCGCCGCGCCCGCCGTCCAGGCACACCACGCGGACGACGGGTACGGCCGGCCCGGCCGCCGGACCGCCCTCGACGACGAACTCGACCTGGCTCCAGAACGGGTCCGGCAGCCCGGCCAGCCAGCGCTGCCAGCCGGTCAGTACGGCCGCGGAATCGCCGCCTGGCCAGTGCAGTTCGGCGACCGCGCAGTCCCCGACGGGGTGCGTACGGAAGCGGAATTCGGTCACCACCCCGAAGTTCCCGCCGCCAGCCCCGCGCAGCGCCCAGAACAGCTCCGGATCCCCGTCGGGGCCGACCTCGCGCACGATCCCGTCCGGGGTGACCACCCGCGCCCCCGTGAGCCGGTCGGCGGTGGTCCCGTACGCCCGCGCGGACAGCCCGAGGCCGCCGCCGAGGGTGAGCCCCGCGATCCCGACGGAGGGGCACAGCCCGGTCGGGAGGCCCAGACCGCGCCCGGCGAGCGCCGCGCCCACGTCACCGAGGCGGGCCCCCGCGCCGACCCGTACGCCGGAGCCCTCGACGCTCACACCGGCCATCGCCCCGGTGTCGACGACCAGTCCGGCCTCCCGGGTCGACCAGCCGGCGTAGCTGTGCCCGCCGCCGCGCGGGACCACCGGTACGGCGGAGCGGCGCGCGAAGTCCAGGCAGACGGCCACGTCCCCGGCGTGCGCGGGGTAGGCCACGGCGGCGGGTGCGACGGAGTCGTAGCGGGGCTGGAACAGCTGCCGGGCCTCGGCGTAGTCGCGGTCGCCGGGGCGGACCAGCCGCCCGTCCAGCGCGGCCGCCAGCGCACCGAAGTCCGCGCCGGACCCCCGTCCCCGGCGCGGGCTCCGGCCGCCGCCCCCGCCCGGCGCGGCCGCCCCGACGGTGGCGAGGGCGGCCCCGGCGGCGCTGGCGAGGACCTGGCGGCGGTGGAGGCTCATCCCCCTTTCCTGCCACCGCCCGGCCCGATCGCCGCGAAGGCGGGCCCACAGCTCCCGGGTTGCCCCCCGAACGGCCCACCCCGGGACACCGCACGGGGCCCACGGCGCGGCGGACGCCGGGAGCCGCGCGGGACGCCGGGTGCCGACGGGCCGGGGCCGGGGCGGGTCTACCCGGTGGGTTTGCGGACCAGCAGGAAGCCCTGCGGGGACTTCTCGTCGGGGCCGGGCTCCCGGACCAGCCGGGCCACCTCCGCCAGGCCCGCCGCGGCCAGCAGCCCGGCGATCAGGGCGGGCGGGGTCCGGTACACGTCGAGCTCGACCGGGTGGCCGTACGCGTGTTCCAGCCGGGTCCGCGCGTCACCCGCCTTGAAGGCCACCAGGGCGTACCCGCCCGGCGCCAGCACCCGCGCGAACTCCTCGAACAGCGCCGGCAGTTCCCCCGGCGGGGTGTGGACGGTGGAGTACCAGGCCAGGACCCCGCCCAGCACCCCGTCCGCGATGTCCAGCGCGGCCATCGACCCCACCTCGAACCGCAGCCCCGGGTAGCTCCGCCGGGCCACCGCCACCATCGCCGGGGAGAGGTCGACGCCGAAGGCCCGTACCCCGAGGGCGTCCAGGTGGGCCGTCACCCGGCCCGGACCACAGCCCACGTCGGCCACGGCCCTGCCCCCGGAGCCGGCCGCCGCGCCCTCGCCGCGCACGCACTCGGCGAACGCGGCCAGCATCGCCCGGTCCAGCGGCTTGCGGGCCAGCTCGGCGCCGAGCAGGCGGGCGTAGTCCACGGCGACGGCGTCGTAGGACGCCCGTACGGCATTGAGGTACGAGGTGTCGGTCATCCCCTCGACAGTAGCCCGCCCGGGGCCGCCCGGCTCACCCCCCGGCCAGCGGGCTGGGCAGCTGCGTCCACTGGTCGCCCGGCACACCCGGGCTCAGCCGCATCAGGGTCAGCGCCTTGGTGGGCAGGGGCTCCGTCAGCAGCGCCCCGGAGTCGGCGGTGGGGGCGAGACCCGCCACCGCGGCGCCGAGGTCCTCGGCGAGCGCGGCCGCCGAGCCGGCCGTGGCCCCGAGCGCCCCGGCCACCAGCGACCCGAACAGCTTGCGCCGCAGCACGGTCACGTCGTCGGTGATCAGCCGGCCGGACACCGGCGGCACCGGCAGCCCGTGCCGGGCGAGCCGGGCCGGGCTGATCCGGATGTCGGCGAGGTCGCGGTAGACCAGCCGGAGCGGCGCCCCGGCGGGGGAGAGCACCACGAGCAGGTTCTGGCCGTGGGCCTCCAGGGCCACGCCGAGGTCCAGCACCCGCAGGCACACCGTCAGCGCCAGCCGGGCGAACTCGGCCCGCCAGGCGGCGGAGCGGGCGAGCCCGGTGGCGGTCAGCGCCGCCACCGGGACGACCCGCTCGCCCGCGGCGGTGTCCGCGTACCGCTCCGGCGGCTCGCGCAGTACGGCGGCCAGGTCCGGGCTGTGCGCGGTGGCGGCGCCCAGGGTGCGTGTGATGTGCAGCCGCCCGTCGAGCCGCGCGGCCAGCGCCTCCGCGAAGGCGGAGACGGCGGCCGCCGTCTCGACGGAGTAGACGGAGATGTCCCGTACGGAGGAGGTCAGCCGGGTGCTCAGCGCGGTCTTCACGTGCGCGCCGCCCGCCACCGGTGCCAGGGTCCGCAGCGACATCAGCGGATGCGCCGCGAACCCGGAGTACTGGACGCCCTCCCCCTTGAGCACGTGAGCGGCCTGCCACGGGTGCACCGGGATCAGGATCCGCCCGGCGCCCCGCAGCTCCTGCGGCCACCCCTCCGTGACCAGGCACTCCCCGGGACGTACGGCGACCAGCCCGAGCTCGACGACCGGCCGGTGCTCCGGCGCGTACGCGAGCTGCTCGGCCACCGAGAACCCGGGCCGGGAGCGGCAGTTGGGGTGGTACGGATGGCCGTCGACCACCCGCTGCTCCCACCCCCAGGTGTGCGGGGGATCCGGCTCCGGCGCGGCCGGCTGGGTGGCTCGGGACAGCGCGAGCGAGGCCGTGCTCTCGTCGAGCTCGGCCGCGAACTCCTCGCCGTGCGCCACGTTCAGCGCCGCCATCAGCCGCGCGGCCTGCCGGTACGGCCGCCCGTCGAGGCGCAGCTCCGTGACGTGGTCCCCGGTCGCGTATGGATCCGGAAGCGGCCCCTCCAGCCGTCCGCCCCCGGCCGGCCGCACCACCAGGGAGCCGGCCGAGCGCTCCCGGCCGGCCACCCACGGCAGCGGTTCGAAGGCCAGCGCCCGCCAGAGCCGGCCCAGTACGGCCGCCCGGGCGCCGGGCAGGGCCGCGCCGTACGCGGATCCGAGCCCGGGCCGTACGCCGGCCAGCGCGGCGGCGACGGCCTCCTCGGCCGGGGAGCCGGGCGGGCGGGGCGAGGCGGGCGGGGCGGGCGAGCCGGGCGGGGCGGGGACGTGCGCGCTGCGGTCCAGGGTCCTGGTCCTCTCTTCATTGCTTTACCCGATGATCGGTGATGATCACCGAATGGATCGAATGGAACCGGCGGACCTCAACGCCGCCGCCGACGCGTACGCCGCGGCCCCCCTGCTGAACTGCCTGCTCAGGGAGGCGGCCGAGCCGGCCGGCGAGCCCGGCGTCCACCGGCTGCGCGGCAGCGGGCGGTTGCTCCGGGTGAGCGGCGGGCGCCGCCCCGCGCACCCCGAACTGCTGACGGCGCAGGGCTGGCACCCGCTCGGCGGGGCCGAGCTGGTCAAGGTGGTCTCGGACGAACTGCTGCGGTACACCGGGGTCTCCAACGACGAGCTGCCCTCCGAGATCGCCGACAGCCGCGACGCCGTGGCCGCCCTGCTGGCCGCCCGGGCGCACGCGCGCCCCCCGGCCGACCCGTACCTGCTCTCGGAGCAGTCCCTCGTGATGGGGCACCCGCACCACCCCGCCCCCAAGGCCCGGGGAGGGGCGCCGGCCGCGAGCTGGCTCCCGTACGCCCCCGAGGCCCACGCCCGCTTCCCGCTGGTCTTCCTCGGGCTGCGCGAGGACCAGCTGGCCGAGGAGGGCGGCCCGGCCGCCGCCGGGGCGCTCGACTCCCTCGCCGACTCCCTCGACGGGCCGCGCGCGCCCGCCGGGTACCGGCTGCTGCCCGCGCACCCCTGGCAGCTGGAGCTGGTCGGCGCCCGGCGCGAGGTGCGCGAGGCCTTCGCCGACGGGCGGCTGCTGCGGCTCGGTCCCTCGCGGCTCCCGGCGTGGCCCACCGCCGCGATCCGGACCCTGTACGTCCCCGATGCCGCCACCGACCTGTTCGTGAAGTTCAGCCTCGACGTCCGGATCACCAACGACGTGCGCCGGCTGTGGCGGCACGACCTGCAAAGGCTCCGGCGCACCGACGGCGCGGTCGAGGCGGGCTTCGACGAGCTGCGCCGCTCCGGGTCGAACGCGGCCTGGCTCGCCGACCGGGGGTACCGCACCGCGGCCTTCGCCTTCGAGGAACTCGCCGTCCTGGTCCGCGACGGGCTGCGCGCCCGGGTCGAACCGGGGGCCGTGGCGCTGCTGGCCGCCGCGCTCGCGGAGGGCTTCCCGGGCAGTCCGCTGGCCCCGGCCCGCACCGTCGACCCGGTCGCCTGGTGGCGGGCGTACCTGCGCCATGTGGTGCCCCCTGTGCTGGAACTCTTCGCCCGGCACGGGATCGTGCTGGAGGCGCACCTCCAGAACACCCTGGTCGCGGTCGACGCCGAGGGCATGCCGGTGCAGGCCCTCTTCCGCGATGCGGAGGGGGTGAAACTCCCGGGGGACCTGTCGCGTGCGGCGGCCTGGCAGCGGCTGGTGTACTGCCTGGTCGTCAACCACCTGGCGGAGGTGGGGGGAGCGCTCGCCGAGCGGTATCCGGACATGGTGGCGAGCGTGTGGCCGGCCGTCCGCGCGGAGTTCCGGCGCTACGACGCGGAGCGCGGCGGACTCCCCGAGATCGCGGAACTGCTCGCCGGCCCGGCCCTGCCGGCCAAGACGAACCTGCTGCTGCGCTGGACCCGGGCGGACGGCGCGGACGCGCGCTACCTGCCGCTCCCGAATCCGCTGCGGGAGTAGCCGGCGGCGGGAACGGCCCGCGGCGGGAGGGATTTTGGCCAAGGTGCGGGGGTGCCCGGCCGTTCGGTGCCAACAGGTATAGACCAATGCTAGGTTGGTCGGGCAGACCGCGCAGTCCTTGACCACCCGTCAGAGGAGAAGCCATGCCCTCCCCTTCGCGGAGCGGCGGCCCGGCCGCCACGCCCAAGTACCAGCGGATCGCCGCAGCGCTGCGGCGCGAACTGGACCGCGCCGCGTACGCCCCCGGCGGCAGACTGCCCTCCGAGCGGACCCTGGCCGCCCGCTACCAGGTCAACCGGCAGACCATCCGGGCCGCCCTCCAGCAACTGCGCCAGGACGGCCTCGTCGTCACCGGCCGCCGGGGCACCCGCCCGGCGGCCCCGGCCCCGGCGCCCTTCCCGTCCCCGCCCCGGAGCAGCCTCGCGCTGGTCACCGCGCCGCCCTCGCTGGCGGCCCTGCTCGGCATGCGCGCCGGGGAGCGCACCCTCGTCCACCACCGCCGCGAACTCGGCCCGGCGGGGGAGACCCTGCAGCACGCGGTCACGTACCTCTGCCCGGAGCTGGTCGCCCGCACCCCCGAGCTGGCGGGGTACCGCGACCGGACGGCGGCCGGCGTCCGTGACGAGGACCTCGGGCCGCTGCACCGCTGGCTGGAGGAGAGCGCGGCGAACGCCCGGATCGCCGAGACCCTCACGATGACCCGGACCCGGCACCCGCACACCACGGCCCCCGCCGCCTGCGGACTCACCGTCCGGCGCACCCTGCACGACGGCGCGGGGCGCCTGATCGCCCTCACCGATCTGGTGTTCCCCTCCTGGGACCGGCTCACCATCCACCGCGACCGGGCCGCCACCGGGTTCCGCGTCACCCAGGACCACTGACAACACCGCTCCCCGGCGGGGCCCTTGGATAGGGTGGCGCGACGGTTTTCCGGCGGTGGACGAGGGTGAAGAGCATGACGAAGACACGACGCGGCCCGATCCGGGCGGCCGTGCCGCTCATTCCGGCGGCCGCCCTGGCCGCCCTGGCCGTCCTGGTGACGGGATGCGGCGCGGACGCGGACCGCGACGGCGACGGCAGACCGGAATCGGCGGGCCGGGCCGCCCTCGCCGCCGACGCGGGCACCGGGGCGACCCCGGACAAGGCGCGGATCGCGGAGAACGTGAAGTCCGCCCTGGAGGTGAGGATCTCCACGGGCGAGGGCCGGTTCGGCAGCGGCACCCACTCCCCGTGCGCGAGCTCCTCGCCGAAGGTGTTCACCGAGGAGTGCGGCGAGGCGGCCGACTACACCCGGGAGGCCGCCCGCTTCGCCCTCGACGAGATCGACGGCCGCTCGGGCTTCGCCACCCTCGGCACCACCGCCCGCAAACTGGACAAGGCGGCCGCCACCTACCGCGACCTCGGCTGCGCCAAGAACCCGGCCGCCGCGGACGCCCGCAAGGCCTGCCTGGATCCGGCGGCCGTCGTCGCCCAGGGCTTCTCGGACCTGCGGGACGGAGCCAACCTGGGCCTCGCGGGAAAGTAGCGTAAATCACACGATCTTTGACGTATTCGCCGGAAGGGTCCACCATCAACGGCAGTCAAGGTCCCGCGCCGCAAGCCGACCAGCCCAAGGAGCGAACCCCATGCCGGCCCCTGTCCAGCCCACCCGTACCGCCGACCCCGTCCATACCGCCGACCCCACTGACCCCACTGATACCGCCGACCCGGCGCGCACCACCCCCCTCCTGCCCCGTCCCCGCCGCCCGTACACCGAGGCCGCCGGGATCGCGGACCTGCCCCGCATCGACGAACCCCGCGAGGTGGCCCCCGCCGACGCGAGGGAGCTGTCGAGGGTCTTCTTCCTGCGGCTCCGCGAACTGACCGAGGGCACTCCGGAGCACCAGTACGTCCGCAACACCCTCATCGAGATGAACGCCTCACTCGTCCAGTACGCCGTGCGCCGCTTCCGGTCCCGGTGTGACGGAGGCGACATCGAGGACGTCGTCCAGGTCGGCACCATCGGCCTGATCAAGGCCATCGACCGGTTCGACCCGTCCCGCGAGAACGAGTTCTCCACCCTCGCCATGCCGTACATCACAGGCGAGATCAAGCGGCACTTCCGCGACACCTCCTGGGCCGTCCGCGTCCCGCGCCGCCTCCAGGAGCTCCGCATCGACATCGCGAAGGCGAAGGAGGAGCTGACCGTCCGGCTCGACCGCTCGCCGACCGTCACCGACCTCGCCGGGCACCTCGGCCTCACGGACGAAGAGGTCGTCGAGGGACTGGTCGCCGCCAACGGCCACACCAGCGGCTCCCTCGACGCCCCGCACTCCGACCACGGCGACGGCCCCACCACGGGGCACACCCTCGCCGACGTGATGGGCGAGGAAGAGCCCGCCCTGGCGCTGGTCGAGGACGTCCAGGCCTTGGCTCCGCTGCTGGAACGGCTCAGCGAGCGCGAGCGCAGCATGCTGCGGATGCGCTTCGGCGAGGAGCTCACCCAGGCCCAGATCGGCACCGCCCTCGGCATCTCCCAGATGCAGGTCTCGCGGCTGCTGAACCGGATCCTGGCCCATCTGCGCGCCTCCCTGCTGGCGGAGCCGGAGCCCGAGACCTCGTAGCCCTCCGGCCCGCGCGCCGACGTGAGGTGGCTCACCTTGGTGTTTGCGCCGGTTAAGTGCGGGCACCCGGGTCCGTGGAGCGGACCCTCCCCCCGGCCCCACACGGCCGGCGAGAGGGACGGGCGGATCCCGTGCCGCTCCACGGGCCGCCCGGCCCCCGAGGCCGGGCGCGCGCCGTACCAGGTACGACCCGCGAGGTGTATGTGTCCACGCTCCAGGCCGAGCACGTGTACAAGGTGTTCGGCAGACACCCCGACGAGGCGGCGGCCGCCGTCCGCACGCTCCAGGGCGGCGCGGACCGCGAGGAACTGCGCGCCGAGGGAACCACGGCCGCCGTCATCGACGCCTCCTTCAGCGTCGAGCCCGGCCAGATCTTCGTCGTCATGGGTCTGTCCGGATCCGGGAAGTCCACGCTGCTGCGCATGCTCAACGGACTGCTGGAGCCCACCGCGGGGCGCATCCTCTTCGACGGCCAGGACCTCACCGCGCTCAGCCCGCGTGAGCTGCGCCACGTACGCTCCACCAAGATCAGCATGGTGTTCCAGCACTTCGCGCTGTTCCCGCACCGCGACGTCCTGGACAACGCCGCCTACGGCCTGGAGGTCCAGGGTGTCCCCCGGGCCGAGCGCGAACGGCGCGCCACCGAGGCGCTGGAGCTGTGCGGGCTCGGCGGCTGGGAGAAGTCCTGGCCCGACGAGCTCTCCGGCGGCATGCAGCAGCGCGTCGGCTTGGCCCGCGCGCTGGCCACGGACGCCGACCTGCTCCTGATGGACGAGTCCTTCAGCGCCCTCGACCCGCTGATCCGACGCGACATGCAGGACCAGCTGCTCGAACTCCAGAGGCGCCTGAAGAAGACCATCGTCTTCATCACCCACGACCTCAACGAGGCCATGCGCCTCGGCGACGGCATCGCCGTCATGCGCGACGGCCGCATCGTCCAGCAGGGCACCGCCGAGGACATCCTGACGCGCCCCGCCGACGACTACGTCGCCTCCTTCATCCAGGACGTCGACCGCTCCCGGGTCCTGACGGCCGACGCCGTCATGGAGGACTCGGACCCGGCCGCGGAGGCCTGCGACTGCCCCACCGTCAGCGCCGACACCCCGCTCGCCGACCTGTGCGCGGTCAGCGCCCGCGTCCCGCACGCGGTCGCGGTCACCGCCGAGGACGGCTCCGTCATCGGCTCGGTGCCCCAGGACCGCCTCATCGCCTTCATCGGTGACGAACAACGTCCCCCGATGTACTGCGCGGAGGTGGCCGCCTGATGCCCCGCCTTCCCCTCGGCTCCTGGGTCGACACCGGAGTCGAATTCCTCCAGCGCCACCTGTCCTGGCTGTTCGACGCCATCAGCACGGTCGTCACCGGCCTCTACGACGGCATCGACGCCGTCCTGTCCGCCCCCGCACCGCTGCTGCTCGCGGGCATCCTCGCCGTCGCCGCCTGGTGGCTGCGCGGACTGCTGGCCGCCCTGCTCGCCATGGCCGGGTTCGCCCTCGTGGACTCCATCGGCTTGTGGGACGAGGCGATGTCGACGCTGTCGCTGGTGCTCGTCGCGACCCTGATCACCCTGGTGATCTCGGTCCCGCTCGGCATCTGGGCGTCCCGCTCCGACCGGGTCAGCGCCGTACTGCGGCCCGTCCTGGACTTCATGCAGACCATGCCGGCCATGGTCTACCTGATCCCCGGCATCATCTTCTTCGGGGTCGGCGTGGTGCCCGGCATCATCGCGACCATCATCTTCTCGCTGCCGCCCGGCGTACGGATGACCGAGCTCGGCATCCGCCAGGTCGACGGCGAACTCGTCGAGGCCGCCGACGCCTTCGGCACCACCCCGCGCGACACCCTGGTCCGCGTCCAGCTCCCGCTGGCCCTGCCCACGATCATGGCGGGCGTCAACCAGGTCATCATGCTCGGCCTGTCCATGGTCGTCATCGCCGGCATGGTCGGCGGCGGCGGTCTCGGCGGCGCCGTCTACAAGGCCATCGGCAACGTGGACATCGGCCTCGGTTTCGAGGCGGGCATCTCCATCGTCATCCTGGCCATGTACCTGGACCGGATGACCGGCGCGCTCGGCCGGCAGGTCTCCCCGCTCGGCCGCCGCGCCCTCGCCAAGGTCCGGGCCGGCGCGAGCGGCGTCGCCAAGGTGTGGAACCACCGGCCCCAGCCGGCGTACGCCATCGCCGGAGCCGTCGTCCTCGCGCTCGTCGCGGGCGGCCTGAGCACCTTCGGGCCCGGCTCCGGATCCGGTGAGACCAAGGCCGGCGGCGTCGCCGACATCGGCAAGGGCCGCAAGATCAGCCTCGGCTACATCCCCTGGGACGAGGGCGTCGCCTCCACCTTCCTGTGGAAGGAGCTCCTGGAGCGCCGCGGCTTCGAGGTCGACGCACGCCAGCTGGAACTCGGCGCGCTCTTCACCGGGCTCGCGGGCGGACAGATCGACTTCCAGACCGACTCGTGGCTGCCCGTCACCCACGCCCAGTACTGGGAGAAGTACGGGAACAAGCTGGACGACCTCGGCTCCTGGTACGGCTCGACCTCCATCGAGCTGTCCGTGCCCTCGTACATGAAGGACGTGAAGTCCCTCGCCGACCTCAAGGGCAAGGGCTCGCAGTTCAAGGGCCGGATCATCGGCATCGAGCCCAGCGCCGGCGCGATGGGCCTCCTCAAGGACAAGGTGCTGCCCGCCTACGGGCTCGACGGCGAGTACAAGGTCGTCGACGGTTCGACCCCCGGCATGCTCGCCGAGCTCAAGCGGGCGTACGACAAGCACGAGCCCGTCGCGGTCGTGCTGTGGTCCCCGCACTGGGCCTACGCCTCGTACGACCTGCACAAGCTCCAAGACCCCAAGGGCTCCTGGGGCAAGGGCGACGGCATCCACACCCTCGCCCGCAAGGGCTTCGCCAAGGACGAGCCGGAGGTGGCCAAGTGGCTGCGCTCCTTCAAGCTGAGCGAGGCCCAGCTGACCGGCCTGGAGGCGAAGATCCAGGAGAGCGGCAAGGGCAAGGAGCAGCAGGCGGTCCGCGCCTGGCTCGCCGAGCACCCCGAGGTCGCCAAGATGGCGTGAGCGTGAGCAGGACGGAGTGAGCGCCCGAGGCGCGCACCCACACGCCGGCGCCGGCGCGCGGAGGGACCCTACGGTCCTCCGCGCGCCGGCGCTTTCGCGTGTCCGGCCGGTCCCTCAGCCCACCGGCAGGTGCCGCCCCGCGCCGGCGTCGTCGCGGTGCCGGGCCGTCCCGGCGCCGTCGGCGCCGTCGGTGGCGACGGGGGGCCGCGGCCGCACCGGCCACCAGATCGACCGGCCCAGCAGCGCGGCCAGCGCCGGTACCAGCACGATCGACAGGACGAACGCGGACAGCAGGATCCCGAGCGCCGTCGCGAAGCCGATCTCCTGGGTGCCCGGGGCAGGGTTGACGGCCAGGCTCCCGAACGAGGCGGCCAGCACCAGACCCGCCGTCGCGATGGCCGGCGCGGTGTGCCGTACCGCGCGGGCCACGGCCGCCCGGGCCGGACCGGGCCGCTCCATCTCCTCCCGTATCCGGTCGCTGATCAGGATGTTGTAGTCGGTGCCCAGCGCGACCACGAACAGGAACAGCACCAGCGGCAGCGTGAAGTTCACCCCCGGCCGGTCCAGCAGGTTCTGGGAGACCAGCGCCGAGGCGCCGAGGGTCGCGGCGAAGCCCAGCCCGACGGAGACCATCAGGACCAGCGGCGCGAGCAGACTGCGCAGCAGCAGGAGCAGGATCAGCGAGATGAGCCCGGCGGCCACCGGGAAGACCACCTTGAGGTCGTCGGAGACGGCGGAGGAGATGTCGGCGAAGAGCGCCGCCGTGCCCCCCACGTGGACCTCGGTGCCCTCGGGCCGGTGCGCGGCCACCGTCTCCCGCACCGGCCCGGAGACCAGGTCGCGGGCCTGCTGGCCCTGCGGATCGGCGGTCAGGAACAGGTCGATGCGGGCCGCCCGGCCGTCCCCGCTGGGTACGGCCGGGGCGACCTGGCCGACCCCGTCGACCGCCGCCAGCGCCTTCGACAGCGCGCCCAGCCCCTGTGCGTCCACGCCGCCGCCGTCGGCCGCGGTGACGAACACGGTGGTCGGCTCCGACACCCCGGCGGGCAGGGCGCGCGAGATCTCGGCCGCCGTCCGCGCCGCCGCCGTGCGCTCGTCGCCCGGACCGCCCTGCCCGTAGTCCACCCGCATCCCCGCCAGGCCCGCCGCCAGCGCGCCGAGCAGGGCCAGCGAGGCGAGCACCATGGTCACCGGGCGGGTCGCCACCCGGCGGCCCGCCCGCCCGGCCATCCCCTCGCGGGGCTCGCGGCGCAGGGCGCGCGAGGGCCAGAACATCCTCCGCCCGGTAACGGCCAGCAGCGCCGGCATCAGGGTGAGACTGCCCAGCAGCATCACCAGGACGGACACCGCGATCGCCGGGCCGAGCACCCGGAACTGACCGAACGTCGCCACCCCGAGCGTGGAGAACGCGGCGACGATCGTCAGCGCCGCGGAGGTGACCGCCGTACCCACCCGGCCCGCGACCTCGGCCGCCGCCTCGCGCCCGCTCTGCCCGGGCAGGGAGCGCAGCTGCTCACGGAAGCGGAACAGCAGGAAGAGGAAGTAGTCGATGCCGATCCCGATCAGCACCACGCCGATCAACTGCGGTGTCGAGGAGTCGAGCTGGATGCCGGTGAGCAGGGAGGCGCCGACCACCACACCGGAGGCGGCGCCGCCGATCACCGACACCACCAGCAGCGGCAGCAGCGCCGCCAGGAAGCTGCGGAACACCAGGACGTGCAGCAGCACGATCACGGCGAGCATTGCCGCACCGACGATCCGGGACCGCGTCTTCTCGGCGTCGGCGGTGTCCACGGTGGCCGCGAGCCCGGAGGTGAACCCGGTCCGCAGACCGGCCCCGGCGAACTCGGCCCGGGTGTTGTCCCGGAAGGCCCGGTACAGGTCCTGCATCCCGGGGTCCTGCGGGTTGCCGGTCAGTTCCACCGCCAGCAGCCTGAAGCTCCGGTCCGGGGCCGTCATCGCCGGGCTGACCCGGGGGACCTGCGTGCGGTCCTGCGTGAAGGGCGGCGTCTGACCGGTCTTCGGCATCACCACCTCGCGGCGGCCCAGCTCCGCGGCCACGGCGTCGATCCGCCGCTCGTCGGAGGCGGACAGCTCCGCGCCGTCCGCCCGCGCCACCAGCACGGTCAGCGGGTTGGCGTCGGGCTTGGCGCCGAAGTGCTCCTCGGCGACCTTCAGCGCGGCCGCGGAATCGTAGGTGGCGGGCAGGAACTCGCCCGTACTGGGCTGTGTGGCGCGGAAGACGAGCGCCTGGCCGAGGACGGCCGCGGCGATACCCAGCACCGCCCACAGGGCGATGACCTTCCACGGACTTCGGGTGGCGAAGCCGGTCAGGGCGCGGATCACAGGGTCCTCCGTAACTCGAACGACCGGGGAACTCCCGGACGTTCTCCAGCTCATCAGCGGCCGCACCCCGAAACGTCGTGGTCAGGGAGGAAGCCGCACCCGGGACCGGGGTCCGGCGCACTCCCCGGACCAGGACCTCAGTCCTGGTCCGGCCTCCGCCTCCGGGCCCTCGCGCGCCGGGGAGCCGTTGCGAGAATGGACCCCGTACGTACGTGACCTGCGGCTGCTCCGGTTCGGAACCGGCGGGCCGGCGACGGAGGGGGACCGGCGGGCATGCCGATGCGCAGCGAGGACCGGACCGGCACGACCGGCCGGGAGGGGGCGCGGGCCCCGGGCCGCCGGACCCGCTGGGACCGGGTGCGCGAGCCGGCCTTCGCGTGGACGCGCAGTGACGCGCTCCTGGCCATCGGAACCGCCGCGAACGACCTGATCGGCTTCTCGCTCGGCGCCACGGAGGACGGCCGGCCCCTCACCGTGTCCGCCGTGGTCCTCGTGGTCCTCGGCGGGGCCTGTGTACTGGGCCGCCGGGCCAGACCGGTGACGGTGCTCTGCGCCGTCCTCGCCCTGGGCGTGGCGCTGAACCTGACCACGCCGCAGGGTACGCACTTCTCCGCCGCCTTCGCCGTCGCGCTGTACACCGTGACCCGGCTGCGCGGCCCGGCGGTCACGGCGGCGGCCGCCCTGGCGACCGTGCCGCTGACGTTGATCAGCGGGGGCCACGGCGAGGTGTCCGTACTCACCGGCGTCCTCAGCAACACGGTGGCGGTCCTCCTCGTCGTCGGCACCGGACTGCTGGTGCGGCGCTGGCAGCAGGAGGCCGAGGCCCGGCGCACCCTGCTGGCCGACCGGGCCGTGGCCGAGGAACGCCGCCGGATCGCCCGGGAGCTGCACGACATCGTGGCCCACCACATCACCACCATGCAGCTGATGGCCGGCGGCGCCCGGGCCAACCTCGCGCACGACCCCGAGGCGGCCCGCGAGGCCCTGGTCACCCTGGAGGGCTCCGGGCGGATGGCGCTCGGCGAGATGCGCCAGCTCCTCGACGTACTGCGGGCCGGAGAGGAACCGGAGCCGGTGCCCCCGGAGCCACAGCCCGGGGCGGGGGACCTCGGCCGGATCATCACGGAGTCCCGGCTGGCCGGGACGCCGACCGAGTTCACCGTCCACGGGGCGGCCCGCCCGCTGCCGCCGACCGTCGGGCTCACGGTGTTCCGGATCGTCCAGGAGGCCCTGACCAACGCCCGCAAGCACGCCGGGGGCGCGCGGGCCCACGTACGGCTGACGTACCGGCCGGAGGGAGTGGACGTGGAGGTGCGGGACGACGGCGCCGGTGCCCGGCCCGGACCCGCGCGGCCGGCCGCCGGCAGCGGGTACGGTCTGATCGGAATGCGGGAACGCGTCGCCCTGCAAGGCGGCACCCTGGAGGCCGGCGCCTGCGACGGCGGCGGGTTCAGGGTGGCGGCCGTGCTTCCGGCGGGCGCGGTCCCGGGGGGACGGGGAGGGGAACGACGCGGATGATCCGTGTGCTGATAGCCGACGACCAGCCGCTGGTACGGCGGGGCCTGGCCCTGATCCTGGCGCCCGACCCGGCGTTCGAGGTGGTCGGCGAGGCCGAGGACGGGGCCCGGGCCGTCGCCCTGGCCCACGAGCTGCGGCCCGACGTCGTCGTCATGGACATCCGGATGCCGGTCCTCGACGGGGTCAGGGCGACCGAGGAACTGGCGCGCACGCTGCCCGACTCCCGCGTCCTGGCCCTCAGCACCTTCGACATGGACGAGTACGTGGTCGCCGCCCTGCGCGCCGGCGCCTACGGTTTCCTCCCCAAGGACGTCTCCCCGGAGGAGCTCATCGCCGGGGTCCACACCGTCCACACCGGCGAGGCCGCGGTCGCGCCCCGGCTGCTCACCCGGCTGATCTCCGCCTACGTACGGGCCCCCGCCCGGCCGCGCCCGGTGACGGCGGCCCCGGCCGGCCTCACCCCGCGCGAGCTGGAGATCTGGCGGCTGCTGGCCGCCGGGTTCGACAACGCGGAGATCGCCTCGGACCTGGACATCAGCGTGTCCACGGTCAAGAACCACATCACCGGCATCTTCGCCAAACTGGGCGTCCGCGACCGCGCCCAGGCGGTCATCGCGGCCTACGAATCGGGCCTGGTGACGGCCGGCCACGGGAGCGGTTGATCACCAAGTGCCCGCAGAGGACCGGAATCGCCCTGGCGACCGCACCTCTGACCAGCCGGAACACTGGACGATTCGCCCGTGCGCGGCGGGTCCCGCCCATGGCACAGTCTCAGCAGCACAACCCCCGGACCAGGGAGCACCCATGCGCGATCCGCAGTCCACGCCGCGGCTGACGGCCGCCCCGGACCACGCGCCGGCGCCGAGCCCGCTGCCCCGCTGCCCGGTCTGCGCGCGCCTGCCGGAACGCATCTCCTGGCGCCAGCGCCCGGGCCGCCCCGTGCTCCTGGTCTTCGACCCCTGCGGCCACCGCCACACCTCCCCGGCCCCGCCGATCCTCGCGGTCACCCTGCCGGGCAGCCCGTAGGCGGCGGGGGAACGCCCGCGAATCCTCGGCACATTGATGAAAGTTGCATTGAATCGAATATCAATGTCCGCTCTGACATCCAGGATCCGCACCAGGGCTCTTGCGCTTCCCGCGCGGCTTCGGCAGGATCTGGCACCTGCCTCTCCACCCGGACGCGTGAACCGCCGCCGGGTCGGCTCTGCAAGGGCCCGGAACGCCACAGCGATGCCGCCCAGTTGCCGATCCACCCCATCCCCGCCCCCACCAGCCGCGCCCCGCCCCACCCAGCCGTGCCACCGCCGAGCAGTGCGGCCCCGCGCCGCGCACCGCCTTGCCTCGCCTTGCCCGCGGGCGGCCGGCCGTACGGTACGGGGCCGCCGGCATCCCTAGGAAAGGCGTCACCGTTGAGCAAGCACGTTGGTGCCGGGGGAGGCCTACGGGCCGACGCCCTGGGCCGGTTCGACTCCGTCGTCATGGCGGTCGCGGGCTGCGGTCCCGCCTACACCATCGCCGTCACCCTCCCGGCGCTGATAGCCGCCGTCGGCGTCGCCGGCCCCGCCGTCCTCCTGTACTGCGCGATCCCCATGGCGGGCATCGCCCTCGCCTTCCGCCACCTCGGCCGCCTCGACCCCAACGCGGGCGCCGCCTACGCCTGGGTCGGCAGATCCCTGCACCCCTTCCTCGGCTTCCTCAGCGGCTGGGCGGTCGTCGTCTCCACCACCGTCTTCATGGCCTCCAGCGCCCTGCCGGCGGGCAGTGCCACGCTCGCCCTCCTCGGCCTCGACACGAGCGGCTCCACCCTCCTGCCCACCGCGATCGGAGCGCTCTGGTTCCTGCTCGTGGCCGGCGTGGTCATGTTCGGTGCCCGGATCAGCGCCCACGCCCAGACCCTCATCACCGGCGCGCAGCTGGTCCTGCTCGTGGTCTTCGCCGTCGCCGCGATGGCCAAGGACGGCAACGCGGCCGACTTCTCCCTCTCCTGGTTCGGCTTCAGCCACTTCGGCAGCGAACACACCTTCGTCGGCGGCGCCCTGATCGCCGTCTTCGCCTACTGGGGCTGGGACGTGACGAGCAACCTGGGCGAGGAGACCCGCGGCGGCCGCCGCGGCTCGGGATTCGGGGGCGTGATCGGCGTCCTCATGGTCTTCGCCCTGTTCACCGTGTTCACCATCTCCGTCAACATCCTCATCGGGACCGATGCCGTCCGCCGCGCCCCCGGCGATTTCCTGACCGTCCTCGGCGACGCCATCTGGCCCGGCTGGGGCGGCCGCCTGCTCGTCCTCGCCGTCCTGCTCTCCACGGTCGCCACCCTGAACACCTCGCTCATCCAGGCCACCCGCACCCTCTTCGCGATGGGCCGCGACCGCACCCTCCCCCCGGCGTTCGGCCGCCTCCACCCCCGCCGCCAGACCCCCTGGACCGCCACCGCCGTCGTCGCGGCCGTCGCCCTGGTCTTCACCGCCGCCGTCACCCTCGGCTCCGGCGCGGGACTGCTCGCCGACGCCCTCAGCGGCATCGGCCTCCAGATCGCGTTCTACTACAGCCTCACCGCGTTCTCCGCCGTAGTGGTCCACCGCAAGACGCTGTTCACCTCCGCGGGCAGTTTCCTCCTCGTCGGAGCGTGGCCGCTGTGCGGAGGACTGTTCATGCTGTGGATCCTGGCCCAGTCGGTGACCGAACTGAACGCCGCCGCCCTCACCATCGGCCTCGGTACCCTCGCCCTGGGCACCGTGCCCATGCTGGTGTCCTGGTTCCGCGGCAGGTCGTACTTCCAGCCGAGCCCCCTCGACCCCCAGCGGGCCCAGGACGTCGACGAGTCCTACGGCGTGACGGGCCACGACCCCACCCGCGCCGCCGCCGGCCGACCGGACGAACTGCTCACCGACTTCTGACCGGAGGAAGGTCCCGTCCCATGGCCTGGAAGCGCCGCCGCTCCGCGGCAGCACCGCAGTACGACCCCGCGTTCACCGACGGCGCCCTCTCCGAGGCCTGCCAGGACATCGCCGCCGGGCGCTGGCAGGGCCCCCGCGACCTCCTCGCCGCCGGAGCCGCCCACGACTGGGACCGGCGCACCCACCGGATCCGGCTGCTCGCCAACGCCGCCGCCGACAAACGGGTCGTGGAGGCCTGGCAGGCCTCCGAACCCCACAGCCTCGACGCCGTCGTCCTGCGCGCCGACACCGAGGTGATGCGGATGTTCGCCGTCGCCCGCGGCGGGACCATACCCGTGCGGGACCTCCTGGACCACACCGCCCGGATCTGCCTGCGCGCCTGCGAGGCCGCGCCCGCGGACCCCCACCCCTGGCTGTCGCTGATCACCCTGGCGCGGCTGTACGAAGGCGGGCACGCCTCCATGGGGCGATGGTGGCAGGAGCTCCGCGCCCGCGACCCGTACCACCGCGAGGGCCACCACCAGGGGCTGCGCTACATGTCCGCCCGCTGGCACGGCTCGCACGGCCAGGCGTACAACTTCGCGCGGGACTCCGCGGCCGCCGCCCCGCCCGGCTCCGCCCTCGCCGTCCTCCCGCAGGTCGCCCGGGCCGAACAGTTCCGCCACCGGGTGGAGGCCGAGGGCCGGGCCGGCCTCGACCTCCTGCACCACTGGAGCGGGGACGCGGCCCGCTGGGACCTGCGGACCACCATGGAGCGGTGGCTCGGCGCCCGCACCGTCCCGGCGGCCCAGGACGTCGCCGACCTCAACTGCCTGGCCCACGGCCTCGTCCACGCGGGCATGCTCCCCGAGGCGGCCCACGTCTTCGGGCTCCTCGACGGCCGCGCCACGCGCGTGCCCTGGTCGTACACGGGCGACGCCGAGGAGCAGTACGTCCGCTGGCGCGAACGGGCCGCCGCGGCGGTGGCCGAAACCCCCGGGACCCGGTGATCACGCAGCTCAGCGCCCCTTGATAGCCTCCGCCCGCAGAGTTGTGATCAGGCTGGAGCAGGGGGAGACATGCCTGAGTTGCTGACGTCCGAGGATCCCGAGCGGGTCGCAGGCTACTGGCTCGCCGCCCGCCTCGGCGCGGGCGGCCAGGGCACGGTCTACGAGGCCTACGACCACGCGGGAGCGCGCGTCGCCGTCAAGGTGCTGCGGCCCGAACTCGTCAGCCGCCCCGAGATCGCGGGCCGCTTCGCCAAGGAGGTCCTCGCGGCGCAGCGCGTCGAGTCCTTCTGCACCGCGCGGGTGATCGAAGCCGGTACCGACGGCGAACGCCCGTACATCGTCAGCGAGTTCGTCGCGGGCCGGGACCTGCGCAAGGCCGTGCGCACATCCGGCCCGCTCACGGGCGACGCCCTGGTCCGGCTGGCGACCGGTGTGGCCACCGCCCTCGCGGCCATCCACCGCGCCGAGGTCGTCCACCGCGACCTCAAGCCGGACAACATCCTCCTGGGCACCGACGGCCCCCGGGTCATCGACTTCGGCATCGCCCGCACCAACGACATGTCGCTCACCGCCACCGGCCATCTCATGGGCACCCCGGGCTACATGGGCCCCGAGGTGCTGACCGGCCACCGGGCGAGCGCCGCCGCCGACGTGTTCGCCTGGGGCGCGGTGATGGTCTTCGCGGCCACCGGCCGCGATCCCTTCCACGGCGAGAACCTCGGCGAGATCGTCGTCCGCGTCACCGAACACGAGCCGGACCTCGCCGCCCTGCCCGCCGGCCTGCGCGCGCTCGTGGGCCGCGCCCTGTCCAAGACCCCGGCCGAACGCCCGAGTTCCACCGAGCTGCTCCTCGCCCTGCTCGGCGGCCCCGAGCGCGCGGACGCCTCGCTCCTCGTGGACGGCCGCCAGTCCGCCGGGGCGCTGCGCGACACGGCCGAGGACGGCGCCGAACCCGGACGGGGAGCCGCCGCCGCGCAGATGTACCAGGGGCTGCCGCTGCCGGTGCAACAGGCCGTACGGCAGATCGTGCTCCGCCTCGTCGTCCCGGGCACCGCCCCCGACGGCTCCCAGGACACCACCCGTACCGCCTCGACCTCGGAGTGGTTCGACGGCCTGCCCTACGAGGAACGCGGCGCGCTGCGCCTCGCGCTGGACGCCCTCGTCACCGCCCGGCTCCTGGTCCTGGAGGCCGACACCGTACGCCTCGCCGGCCTCGGCCTGATCCGGGCCTGGCCCCAGCTGCGGGCCTGGGTGGACCAGGACCGCGACGCGCTGGGCCTGCTGCGCTGGCTCACCCAGGCCGCCGGCTACTGGGACGGGCACGGGCGCACCCCCGACGCCCTGCCGACCGGCGGGGCCCCGCAGGCGGCCCGCGCCTGCGTGGCGGACGCCCCGCCGTGGCTGCGCGCGAGCCGGCTGGAGGCGGAACTGCTCGAAGCCCACGGCGCCGCCGCCGCGCACGCCCGCCGGCGCACCCGGCGGCTGCGCGCGGGCGGGGCCGCCCTGCTGGCCCTGGCGCTGGTCGCGGGCCTCGTCGCCTGGCAGCAGAAGCGGATCGGCGACGAGCGCGAACGCGAGGCCTCCGCCCGCAGCATCGCCTCGATCGCCGACAGCCTGCGCACCTCGGACCCCGAGACCGCGGCCCTGCTCAGCGTGGCCGCCTGGCGGGTCGCGCCCGTGGGCGAGGCCCGCGCCGCCCTGTACGGCGCGCTCGGCCAGGACGAGCGGAAGGTCGCGACCAACCCGGCCGGGGTCTCGACCGGCGTCTACGAGGAGCACATCGACACCCTGCTCGACGGACGCACCCTGGCCGTCCTCAACGAGAAGAAGAGCATGGAGGTCTGGGACCTCGTCACCGGCAAGCGCACGGCGCGCGCCGAACTGTCCCAGGAGGACGAGCTGCCGGCCGCCCCGGACCCCACCGGAACGGTCGCGGTGCAGCCCAAGCGCAAGGGCGTCCAGCTCATCGACCTCAAGAGCGGCAAGCCCGGCCGCCTCATCCTGGAGGACCAGGGCGCGCTCCAGCTCGCGGGGATGTCGGAGAAGGCCGGCCTCCTCCTGGTCACCTCCTACGAGGCGAGGCAGGAGACCCTCCTGGTCGACGGCGCCACCGGGCGGATCGTGCTGACGATCCCGGGGCGGGACGCGGTGGCCCTGTCGCGTGACGGCTCCACCCTCGCCTACTGCCTGCCCGGCCGCCCCGTCCAGCTCTACACCGTGGCCACCGGGCAGACCGCGCAGCTGACGAACCCGGACGCGTACCCCACCACCCCCTGCGGCAAGGAGCACGGGCTGCGGTTCAGCGGGAACGGCAAGCGGCTGATCCACATGAACGGGCGCAACTCCACCCTGTGGGACCTGCCCAGCCGCAAGAGCATCTACGAGTTCAGTGCGAAGTCGGTGGGCGCCGTCAACGCGGACGCCTCCCTGATGGCCGAGGTCACGGACTCCCAGGTGAAACTGTGGTCCGACCGGTCGAGCTCCTCCGCCCAGCCGCTGCTGACCTTCCCCCGGCCGGAAGCCGACGGCGCGGCGACGGGCGTGGCCCTCGCCTTCGACGCCGACGGCCGCAGGCTGCTCTCCCTCTCCAGGGACCGTCAGGTGCGCTACCTCGACCTGACCTTCGGACTGGAGGACGCCGCCTCCACGGTGAACGTGATGGACGCGGTGTTCGCCCCGGACGCACGGACCCTCGTGACGGCGGGGGTCCTGGGCACCGGCAGGGACGCGGAGGCCAAGATCTGGACCACGGCCGACGGCCGGGACCGCGCCCTGCCCGAGGTGCCGCTCAGGGGCTCCACCGGCGACGCCGACCTCACCGACGACGACGGCGGCGCGGTGTACTCGCGGGACGGGCGCCTGCTGGCGGGCGTCGTCGGGGGCAACGGGAAGCTGCGGGTCACGGTGTGGGACGTCCGGGAGGGCCGCAAGCGCGCGGAGATCTCCCTGCCGAAGTCCGTCTTCCGGGTCGACGGGGTGGAGTTCACCCCTGACGGCAAGCAGATCGTCCTGGCGCTCCCGGCGGGCGCGACCGCGAACGAGCCCCGGACCGTCCAGGTCTGGGACGTGGCCTCGGGCAAGCGGGCGTACGAGATCAAGGACGCCGGCGCCGCCAACCTGGCAGTCAACCGCGACGGCACCCTCCTGTTCACCTCGGCGGGCGAGCGGATCGACCTGGCCACCCGCAGGGTGGAGCGCGGCGTGTTCGGGCCCGGCGTCATCCAGGACCTGGAGTTCAGCGACGACGGCTCGGTGCTGGCGGTGAGCCTGCTCCAGGGCGCCGTCACCCTGTGGGACGGCAGCGGTCGCCGGCGCCTGGGCGCTCTGTCGAGCACGGCGGGCACCCGCGGCGAGGACTTCGGCGGACGCCTGGCGGGGCTGCGGTTCTCCCACGACGGCCGGACCCTGGCCGCGCTGGTGGGGGAGAGCCGGGTCCAGCTGTGGGACGTGCCGGCCCGCCGCCGGCTGGGCGACCCGATGCGCGGGTCCGCGGGCTTCCTGCGCGCCGTCGCCTTCGACTCCGGGGGCAGGCTGCACGTCTCCTCCTCGTTCCACCCGCACCGGGTCTTCGACCTCGGTCCGGCGAACGTGGCGAAGGAGCTGTGCCGGCGGGTCGGGCGCGATCTGACGCGCGCGCAATGGGAGCAGAACGTTCCGGACCTGCCCTACCGCTCGGTCTGCTGACGGGGCGCTCCGTCTCGCCGAAGTGACGTCATCGGACGTGACGCATGCTCAAAGCTGCGTGATTCCGGACGACTTCGAGCAGCTTCCTGCAAAGGATCTCGGCCGGCCGCTATGTTGCCAGGCGCATGCCAAAGCGGTGTGTCCGCGATCCGGACCGCACGAGGAGCTGCCCCATGAGACTCACCCGCGTCAGCACCGGCATCGAACCAGGCCCCGACCCCGGCCCCGACTCCGGCCCGGGCGCCCGCAGCCGGGGCGGCCCCTCGCCGCACCGGCGGCGTCCGCTCGACCCCGGCCGGGCCCGCCGTCTCGCCCGCCGCCGCACCCGCGTCGCGGCGCTGTTCGCCGCCGCCCTCACCGTGGCCGGGCTCGCCGCCGCCGGACCGGCCGCCCCCCGGGCCACCGCCGCGTCCACGGCGGCGCCGGCGGCCGCCGCCACGGCCGGCGACGTCACCGGCCTCACCCGGTCCGGGAACACCTTCACCGTCACCGCGTCCAGCGGGGCGAGGGCCCGCGTGGTCATCGCCCGCGCCGACATCTTCCGGCTCTGGCTCTCGCCCGACGGCGCCTTCACCGACGATCCGGCCGGCTCCGCCCTCGCCCCGACCACGGACTTCGGCTCCGTCGACGCCTCCTTCACCGACGCCGGCCCGTACTACCGCATCACCACCGGCGCCCTGAACATCCGCGTCAACAAGGCGCCGCTCCGCTTCTCCGTCTACCGCGCCGACAACACCACCCCGGTCTGGCGGGAGTCCCGGCCCACCAGCTGGACCGGCACCCGGACCACCCAGTACCTGGCCCGCGGCGCCGACGAGCAGTTCTACGGCACCGGGCTGCGCCTCGGGGAGTGGGCCCTGCGCGACAAGACCGTCCCCGTCGCCGTCGACAACAAGTGGCGCGAGAACGACAACGCGAGCCCCGCCCCCTTCTACATGTCCACCAACGGCTACGGCGTCATGCGCAACACCTGGGCCCCCGGCTCGTACGGATTCAACGCCCCCACCACCCTCACCCACGACGAGACCCGCTTCGACGGCTGGTACTTCACCGGGGACTCCCTCAAATCCGTCCTCGACGCCTACACCGACGTCAGCGGGAAACCCTTCATGGCCCCCGTCTGGGGCTTCGAACTCGGCAACGCGGACTGTTTCAACGCCTCCAACCCCGAGTACCAGGGCGACCACGGCCGCCCGCGCCACCAGACCACCCCCGACGTGGCCGGCTACGCCGCCGACGCCCGCGCCGCCGACATGCCCTCGGGCTGGTTCCTCCCCAACGACGGCTACGGCTGCGGCTACACCGCGCCGCTGAAATCCACCGTCGAGGCCCTGAAGGCCAAGGGCTTCCGGACCGGCCTGTGGACCTCCACCGGCCTCGACTCCCTCGCCGACGAGGTCGCCGCGGCCGGTGTCCGGGGCGTGAAGACCGACGTCGCCTGGATCGGGAGCGGATACCAGTACGCCTTCAACGGGGTCCAGCAGGCCGTGGACGGCATCGAGAAGAACTCCGACGCCCGGCGCTACGTATGGACCGTCGACGGCTGGGCCGGCACCCAGCGCAACGCCGTCGTCTGGACCGGCGACACCCACGGCACCTGGGACGACATGCGCTGGCACGTCCCCGCCATCACCGGAGCCGGCCTCTCCGCCCTCAACTACGCCTCCGGCGACGTCGACGGCATCTTCGGCGGCAGCCCCGAGACGTACACCCGCGACCTCCAGTGGAAGGCCTTCACCCCGGCCTTCATGACCATGTCCGGCTGGGGCGCGGCCAACCCGCGGGCCGGCTACCAGGACAAGCAGCCCTGGCGCTTCGCCGAGCCGTACCGGTCCGTCAACCGCGCCTATCTCCAGCTCAAGATGCGTCTGATGCCGTACCTGTACACGATGAGCCGCGTCGCCCACGAGAGCGGCGTCCCCAGCACGCGCGCGATGGTCCTCGAATACCCTGACGACCCGGTGGCCCGCGGCAACCTCACCAGCGGCCAGTTCATGGCCGGGGACTCCTTCCTCGTCGCGCCCGTCGTCTCCGACACCTCCGTCCGCGACGGCATCTACCTGCCCGCCGGAACCTGGACGGACTACTGGACGGGCCGCGTCCACACCGGTCCGGGCTGGCTGAACGGCTACCGTGCCCCCCTCGACACCCTGCCCCTGTTCGTCAAGGGCGGCGCCATCGTGCCGATGTGGCCCCGGATGAACCACTCGGGCGAGAAGCCCGTCTCCACCCTCACCTACGACATCCACCCGCGGGGCAACAGCTCCTTCAGCCTCTACGAGGACGACGGCCTGACCCGCGCCCACGAGTCGGGCGCCTTCGCCCGCCAGCGGGTGGCCGTCACCGCCCCCACCACCGGCTCCGGCACGGTCACCGTCTCCGTCGGTGCGCCCACCGGCGACTACACCGGCAAACCGGCCTCCCGGGGCTACGAGTTCTCCCTCCACCTCGCCTCGCCGCCCGCAGCGGTCACCGCCGACGGCGCCGCGCTCACCCGCCTCGCCTCCAAGGGCGCGTACGAGGCCGCGGCGACCGGCTGGTTCTTCGACCCGGCCGACCGCGCCGGCGTCCTGTGGGTCAAGACCGGTACGAAGTCGGGCGCCTTCACCGTCTCCGCCACCGGAACCTCCGTCCCCCCGGCCGGCCCGGTCCCGGCCGCCTCCGCCCCCGCACCGCTGCCGCACGAGAGCCGGACCGGCCCCGGCGCCCGCCACCGCGTCGACGGCCTCGGCTAGCAGAACCGGGCGGGTCGGCACCCGGCACCGCCTTCACCCGAGGTCCGGACCATGGTGAAGGCGGGGCCGGGTTGCCGCCCTGGGCCCTGTGTTGATCTTCGAGCAGCCGGAGATCCAAGTCAATCCACTGATCTCCTATCAACACCCAAGGCAGAGCTTGGATCTGAGGGTGGCTAGCGTGAGCCCATGACCCTCGATGACCTCCGCGTCTTCGTCGCCGTGTGCCGTGCCGGCAGCCTCAGCGCCGTGGCCCGCGACCTCGGCCGCACCCAGTCGGCCGTCAGCCAGCACATCCGCCGCCTGGAGAAGGAGACCGGCACCGGCCTGCTGGAACGCCACGCCCGCGGCGTCGTCCCCACCGAGGCCGGCCGCATCCTCCAGGCGGCCGCCGCCGACGGCATCTCCGGCCTCGACGGAGCCCTGCGCCGGCTGGACGACCTCGTACGCGGAGACGGCGGCTCGGTCCGCGTCACCACCGGGGCCACGACCGTCCGGCACTTCATGTCCGAAGCCGTCGTCACCTTCCGGCGCCGGCACCCCCGGGTGAGCCTGGAGTTCCAGACCGAGAACTCCAGCCGCAGCTGCTTCGACGCACTCGCCGCCGACGACCTCGACCTCGCCTGGATCACCATCGGGCGGCCGGTGCGCGGCATCGAGCAGCGCCCCGTCATGAACCTGCCCTGGGTGCTCGCGGTCGGCGCCGACGACCCCCTCGCCGCCCGCACCCGCATCGAGCCCGCCGACCTCACCGGCATCCGGCACATCCGGCTCCCCGAGAACTCCGCCTCCCGCGCCCACCTCGACGCCGCCTTCGCCGGCCTGGACATCCGGATCAGCTCCGACACCAGCGTGGCCGACTGGGACACCGCCCTGCTGCTCGCCGAACTGGGCCTGGGCCACGCCGTCGTACCCGCCCTGCCCGGCTGGCGGGTCCCCGGCGCGGACGGCCCGCTGCGCCTCGTCCCGATCCCCGGGCTACCGCCGCTCGCCGTCGGCTGGGCCGTGCGCCGCTGGAGCGCGCTCGCCCCGCTGGCCCGCGTCTTCGCCGACGAGGTCGCCCGCAGCTGCACCGCGCGGGCGGCCGGGCAGTAGCGACGCCGGCAGCAGTCCCACGGCGGCCAGCGCGGCCAGGGCCAACAGCGCCGGGGTGGCCCCGGCCCCGGCCCCGGCCCCGGCCCCCGTTCCCGCTCCCGCTCCTGCTCCCACTCCCGCCGCGAGGGCGATCCCGAAGGCCGGACCCACGTTCGTGGCCGTCTGCTTGAGCCCGCCGATCACCCCCGCGTACCCGGGCGGGGCGTCCCCCACCACCGTCCCGGTCGCGGTCACCATCACCGCGGCGAAACCGGCGCCGAGCACCGCGCCCCCGGCTCCCGTCAGGGCCTCGGTGCACAGCCCGGCGATCCCGAGCGCCACCAGCCCCGTCCCGGCCAGCGCGATCCGGCGCGCACCGAACCTGCGCTGCGCGAAACCGGCCAGGGGCGCCCCCGCGACCATCACGGCGGTCAGCGGCAGCAACCGCAGCGCGGTGTCGTACGCGCCCAGCCCCCGTACGTCCTGGAGCAGGAACGTCGCCGTGAACAGCGCCCCGGACAAGGCGCCCGACGCGGTCAGCAGCAGCGCCATCGAAGCCATCACCGGCATCGACCGCGCCACGGCGGCCGGCACCAGCGGGTGCGCGCCGCGCCGCTCCCACCGTACGAGGAGCACCCCGAGCCCCGCCGCGCCCCCGAGCCCGAGGAGGGTCGGCGGCGCGGTCCATCCGTACGCCGGTACGCCGGCCAGCGCGTGCACGAGCGCCGCGACGGCGGCCACGAGCAGGGCGGCGCTGCCCAGGGGCGGCCGTCCGGCGCCGGTCCGCTCCGGCTCGGGCACCCGTACGGCCAGGATCAGCGCGGCGATCGCGAGCGCGAGGGGCACGTTGACCACGAACACCGCCCGCCAGCCCCGGTGCGCCACGAGCAGCCCGCCGAGCAGCGGCCCGGCCGCCGCGGCCACCCCGATCGCGCTGGTCCGGACGGCCACGGGCGTGGCGAGCCGGTCGGGCGGATAGGCGAGCCGCAGCAGGGCGAGCGTCGCCGGCTGGAGCAGCGCGCCGAAGAACCCCTGCGCGGCCCGCAGGGCGATCACCCAGCCGACGCCGGGCGCCAGGGCGATGCCCGCCGAGGCGGCGGCGAAGCCGAGCACGCCGGTGATCGCCAGCCGGGAATGCCCGTAGCGGTCGCCGAGCCGCCCGGCGACGACCAGGAACGCGGCGACGGTGAGCAGGTACGCGGTGCTGGTCCACTGGACCTGCGCCACGCTCGCCCCGAGATCGCGCCGCATGCTGGGCTGCGCCACCACCAGCACGGTGCCGTCCAGGGCGACGATCATGGCGCCGCAGACGGAGGCGAGGAGCGCTGTCCGGGGCCTCACCGGGCGGCCGGGCCGAGGTGCGCGTCGAGTGCGGCGGTGACGATGGGGTCGAGCCGCGCGGGCCCGTGGCCGTGGACCAGGGGCAGGCTGCCCGAGCCCCACAGCTGGGCCACGCCGTGCAGGTTCGCCCACAGCGCGGCGGCGGTCACGGCCGCGGGCGGCGCGTCCTCGGCCTCGGCGCGGCAGCGGGTGACGAGGCCGACGAGCAGCTCGAACAGCGGGAGCGTGGACTCGCGCAGCCGCGGCTGCCCCGGGCCGGGCGGGCCGCCGTGCCGCTCGCTGTCCAGCAGGTCGTGGCGGAACATCAGCTCGAACATGCCGCGGTGCTCCAGCGCGTAGCCGACGTAGGCCCGCCCCAGGGCCGTGAGCTGCTCGCGCGGGGTGGCCGCGCCGGCCATGGCGGAGGTGAACCGGCCGGCGAGGTCCGCGAATCCGCGCCGGGCGATGGCCGAGAGCAGGGCGTGGTGCGTGGGGAAGTGCCGCCGGGGCGCGCCGTGCGAGACCCCGGCCCGGCGGGCGATCTCCCGCAGCCCGAGCGAGGCGGTGCCCTCGGTCATGACGAGGTCCACGCCGACGTCGATCAGCCGCTCGCGCAGGGAGCTGTCCTGTTCCATGGGCCCTGTCTACCAGGGGCTGGTAGACAGTGTCTACTCGCCCGGGATCCTGGTACGCCAGTACCATCAAGTTCCCGGCGGCGGACGGCCGACGGCCGACGAGCGGAGAGGAGCCGGCGCATGCCGAAACGCGTGGACCACGAGGAACGGCGCGCCCAGATCGCGGAGGCCCTCGTCCGGGTCGCCGCGCGCCGCGGACTGCACGCGGTGGGCATGCGCGACGTCGCCGCCGAGGCGGGCGTGTCCCTGCGCCTGGTCCAGTACTACTTCGAGACCAAGGAGAACCTGCTCTTCTACGGGCTCCAGCACCTGGCCGCCGGCCTCGGCGCCCGCGTCGCCGCCCGGCTCCGGGCCATCGGCGCGAACCCCGGCCCGCGCGCGACCGTCGAGGCCCTGCTGACGGAGGCGCTGCCCACCGACGCGGCGAGCCGCGATTTCCACATCGTCTTCACCGCGTACGCCGCCCTCGCCCTGACCGACGAGGCCCTCGCCGCGCAGCCCTTCATCGAGAACCCCAAGGCCGCCGAGGACGCCCTGACCGGGCTGCTCCAGCAGGCGAAGGACGCCGGGCTGACCCCTCCCGGTACGGACCCGCGCACCGAGGCCATCAGCCTCCTCGCCATGTCGGCGGGGCTCGGCACCAGCGTCCTGGTCGGCCAGCGCACCCAGGAATCCGCCGCCGCGGTCCTGCGCCACCACCTCGACCGGCTCTTCCCGGAGCCCGCCGCGGCGGAGTGACGCCAGGGCTCAGCCGCGCCGGATCGCGTCCACCAGGCCCGCCACCAGCCGCGCCCGCTCGGCCATGGCGCCGATCACCAGGTACTCGTGGTCGGCGTGGGCACCGCCCCCGACCGCTCCCAGACCGTCGAGCGTCGGCACCCCCAGCGCGGCCGTGAAGTTGCCGTCGCTGCCGCCGCCGACCGCCCTGCCCTCAAGGCCGGGGAGCAGCCGCCGCGCCACCGCGAACAGCTCGGTCGAGGCGGACTCGGGCATCGGGGGCCGGCCGACGGCGCCCCGCACCGAGACCTGCGCCCCGTCGAGATGCGGAGCCAGCGCCGCGAACGCGGCCTCGACGCGCTCCCTCTCGTCGGCCGTCTCGACCCGGACGTCGACGACGACGGTCGCGGCCGCCGGAACCACGTTGTCCAAGGTGCCCGCCGCCGCGACGGTCGGGGTGACCGTCGTCCCGATCTCGGGCCGGCCGAGCGCCGCGATGTCCAGCACCTGGTGCGCCGCCTCGATCAGGGCGTTGACCCCGGCCGCCGGTTCGAGTCCGGCGTGCGAGGCGCGGCCCGTGATCGAGACCTGGAAGGTGCCGCAGCCCTTGCGGCCGGTCTTCAGCCCGCCGCCGTCGGCGGCGCCCTCCAGCACCAGAGCTGCGCCGCAGGCGAGGGCGCGTTCCTCGATCAGGGCCCGCGAGGAGCCGGAGCCGACCTCCTCGTCGGCGGTCACCAGGATCTCCACCCCCGACCGGTCCTCCAGCGAGGCCACGCCGTGCACGGCCTGCACCAGCCCGCCGAGCATGTCGAAGACCCCCGGACCGGTCGCGTGCCCGCCCTCGACCGCGAACGGGCGGCGTTGCAGGGTGCCGAGTGGGAACACGGTGTCGTGGTGACCCAGGATCAGCACCCGGGGATCACCGCCGCCCGACCAGTGGACGTGCGGCCCGGCTTCGCTCTCCACCAGGACGGCGTGCCCGCCCAGACGGCTCTCGATGAGCGCCGCGACCGTCTTGGCAGACGCCTCCAAGGCGTTGACGTCACGCGAGGGGGACTCGGTCTCGACGAGTGTCCGGAGGTCCTCGATCATCGCGTCGACGCTCACGTCGGCGCCTTCGCGCATCGTCATGCGGTCAGGGTATCGGGCGGCCCGGAGCGCGCAGCCGGACCGGGTGCGCAGGATGATGGAGGGACCGGGGACGACGGCCGCTCCTCGGCACAGAAGGAGGCGCACCTGCCATGACGGAGCACGAGCGCGGGCCGTCGGCGCGCAACCTTGAGGAAGGCCGGCTGCTCAAGGAGCTGGAGGCGATCCACCGCACGCGCCACGAGACCCTGCTGCACGGGTCCAACGACGCCCTGGTCACCCACACGGACCGGATGAACGAACTGGAGCGCGAGTACGTACGCCGCCACCCGCAGCGCGCCCAGACCCCGGGCCGTACCCGCGAGGGCGCCCGCGCCCGCACGACGGCCGACTGACCCCGGCCCGCGAACCCGGCGGGGCCTACGGACCGACCTCGGGCGGGCCTTCCGCCGACGCGCCCGCGGTCGCCCACAGGTCGCAGTGGTGCGCGGCCCGTACGTCCACCGGCCGGACCCCGCCCGCCCCGGGAGCCAGCGACAGCACCGCGCCCGACGGCGTCCGCAGGCGCGGCCAGTCGGGGCTGCCCGGCGCGTTCGGCGTGCCGGTACGGGCGAAGCGCGTCCAGTACCCGGTCATCAGCGCGGACAGCTCGCGCTGCGGCCCGGTCAGCGCGGCGCCCGTGGTGAACAGGGAGGGCAGTTCGAGGCCGTGCGCCGCCCCGTACGGGAAGCCGGGCACCGTGGGCAGCCCGGTGAAATTTGGTGCGTCGGGATCGCTGAACCGGTAGCCGTACGTCGGCACGTGCCGGGCCAGCGCAGTGCCGTCCCGCAGCGCCGGACAGGTGAACGAGGCATCGGACAGCGCGGTCGCCCAGGCCAGGGCGGGCGTCGGGTACCCGGCCGCCGGGTACCGCGCCTCGACGGCCGCCGCCGAATCCCCGAATGAGCGCACCAGCCGGGCCCGGTAGGCGGCCGCGTCCGGGACGGGGAACTCCGCCAGGGTCAGGCCGATGAAGAGCCGCATCTCGTCCCGGTTGGTGCCCTGCACCACCGGCACCCGGTGGAAGCGCCCGGCCTCCAGGGCCCGGCGCGGTTCCCGGGGCAGCATCCGGTTGCCGTAGGAGACCAGCGAGAACCGCCGCATCAGCTCCGGGGTCGCGAGCCTGCGCGCGTCCAGGCCGCGCAGGCAGGCCAGGACCTCCGGGCCGGTGGGCCGGCCGCAGCCGAGCGCGGCCGCCGCGGCGACCCCGCGGGCCGTCGTGCGCCGCTCGGGCACGAACGGCTCGTACGCCTCCTCCTGCGGCAGGACGGCGCCCGCCGGCATCCCCGTCGAGCAGGAGCCGCTCTGCAGGACCGCCCGGTGGAACAGGCCGGCGGAGGCGGGCGAGGTCAGGTGCGCGCAGACGCTGAGGGCGCCCGCCGACTCACCGAACACGGTCACGTTGCCCGGGTCCCCGCCGAACCGGGCCGCGTTCGCCCGTACCCAGCGCAGTGCGGCCTGCTGGTCGGCGATGCTCAGGTTCGGGGCCCCGCCGAGCGCCGGATGGCCGAACAGGCCGAAGACGCCCAGCCGGTAGTTGACGGTGACGACCACGGTGTCCCCGCGGACGGCCAGCCCGTCGGGCCGGTAGGCGTCACCGGAGCCGTTCAGGAAGCCGCCGCCGTGGAACCAGACCATGACCGGCCGGGGCCGCGGGTGGGGACGCAGGACGCCCTCCCCGCCCGCCGGCGCGGTCACGTTGAGACGGAGGCAGTCCTCCGAGCCGGTCGGCCCGCCCGGACCGAGGGCCGGGAGCTGCACGCAGTGCGGGCCGGGCGCCCCGGCGTCGCGCACGCCGGGCCAGCGCGGTGCGGGCTCCGGGGGCAGCCAGCGCAGGGCGCCGGTCGGCGCCGCGGCGTAGGGGATGCCCTCGTAGGTGCGGTACGCGCCGTGCGTGCGGCCGCGCACCGCCCCGCCGTCGGTCTCCACGACGGGCCGCTCCGGCTCCGGGGCGGCGGCGGTGTGCCCCGCCCCGCAGGCGAGGAGCACGAGCGCGCCCAGCGCGGCACTGAGGGAGCGGACGAAACCTGCGTGGGGCACGGCGGACGCCCTTTCCACCGGACCGCGCGGCGGCGCGGCCCTGTTCCTCGGTCCTCCGGCGACCCTAGGCCCCCGGCCCGCACGCGCCGGGCAGGCGGCGCGGCGAACCCCCGGGAGGGCGCACCCACCCCATCCGATCGGCCCTGCGTCCCCCTAACGGCGCTCCAGCAGCCCGCGGACGTACGCGGCCTGGCCCACGTGCTGGAGGTCGTCGGAGATCACGCTGATCAGGCGCACCCCGAGGGTGACCGGCGGGTCCCAGCGGGTGTCGATCACGCGGTCCAGATCGGCGGCGGACAGGCCCCGCAGGAAGTGCAGGGTCCGTTCGTACACGGCGTCGTGGTACTCCAGCAGCAGCTCGCCCGCCTCGATCCGGACCGCCCCCGCCTGGGTGGCGTTGTGCCCGTACCCCGTGGCCCCGGCGGGCAGCGACAGGCCCAGGCGCTCCATCCAGCCCTGGGCGTCCCACACCTGTTCCCACCCCGCGGCGTCCGCCACGTGGTCGTCCTGGATCCGGGTCAGGTGCCAGACCAGCCAGCCGATCGAGTTGGCCGCCGGATCGACCCGCGCGCCCAGCTCGTCGGCCGTCAGGCCCCCGACCGCCTCGTGCACGGCCTCCCGGACACGTCCGTAGGCGTCCGCCAGTACCTCCGTAGCCTTCATGACACCCACTATGCGAGGGCTCGCGCCCGGCGGCATCAGCGGATGCCGGAGCGGGCGCCATGAACCAGGCTGGACCGCATGTCAGGGGTACAGGGTTGGTTCGGCCGCCTCAAGGGGCGTACGGCGGCGCTCCGCGAGCACGGCGCACGGGTCCGGGCGCGGCGGGAGGCGGAGTACGCGGCCGAGTACGCCGCCGAGTACGCGGCGGAGCATGCCGCCGAGCACGCCGCCGCCCAGCACGCGCGGGAGGCGACGGACGCCGCGCGGAACCCGGCCGGCGCCGTGCCCTGGGGCGTCCGGGTGGCCGCCGAGGCCGGCTGGCGCTTCCTGGTGCTCGCCGCGACGCTCTGGGTGCTCATGCGGGTGATCGGGGCCGTGCGCCTGGTCGTCCTCGCCTTCGTCGTCGCGCTCCTGGTCACCGCGCTGCTCCAGCCGACGGTGGCCCGCCTGCACCGGCGCGGGCTCTCCCGCGGCCTCGCCACGGCGCTGACCGCGATCTGCGGGTTCGTCGTGCTGGGGCTCGTCGGCTGGTTCGTCGTCTGGCAGGTGTCCGAGAACCTCGGCGACCTGACCGACCGGGTCCAGGAGGGCATCGAGGAACTCAAACGGTGGCTGTTGAACAGCCCGTTCCATGTGACCGAGCAACAGATCAACGACATCGCGAAGAAGCTGAGCGACTCCGTCGGCACGAGCACCAGCGAGATCACCTCCAGCGGCCTGAAGGGCGTGACCGTGGTGGTGGAGATCATCACCGGCCTGCTGCTGGCGATGTTCTCGACGCTCTTCATGCTCTACGACGGCCGGCACATCTGGCAGTGGACCCTCAGGCTGGTCCCCGCCGCAGCCCGGCGGGGCGTGGCCGGAGCCGGGCCGCGCGCCTGGCGCACCCTGACCGCGTACGTGCGCGGCACCCTGATCGTCGCCCTGATCGACGCCGTCTTCATCGGCGTCGGCATCTACTTCCTCGGCGTGCCGCTGGCCGTCCCGATCGCCGTGGTGATCTTCCTGTCCTCCTTCGTCCCCCTGGTCGGCGCCGTGGCCTCGGGCGCGCTCGCGGTCGTCGTCGCGCTCGTCACCCAGGGGGTGTTCACCGCGCTGATGGCGCTCCTGGTGGTGCTGCTGGTGCAGCAGATCGAGGGGCACATCCTGCAGCCGTTCATCCTGGGGCGGGCCGTACGGATCCACCCGCTGGGCGTCGTGCTCGCCGTCGCCACCGGCGGCATCATCGCCGGGATTGGCGGGGCGGTGGTCGCGGTGCCGCTGGTGGCGGTCACCAACACCGTGGTCGGCTACCTCCGCACCCGCGCGGAGCCGGGCCCCGCCGCGAGCTCCGTGGACGCCGACGAAGGCGCGCCGTAACCCCCGTTCGCCCGCCCCGAATGGCGCAGCACGCGAACGTGCCGGTGAATACAACAGAGCGTGCGCACGGTGGGCAGCGGACCCGCGCGTCGGCGAACGGAGCCTTCCATGAACGACCCCGGCACCTTCACGGCGACGGAGCCCGACGACCGCGAGGAGCCCGACGGCTCCCCGCAGCCGGGCCCGGCGCCGCGCGCCGCGGCCGCCCAGCGGCCCCGGTCCGGGGCGCTGCGCCACGTACTGCGCCTGCCGGTGGCGGCCGCGCTGCTGTTCTGCGGGGCGCTGCACCTGCCCGTCGAGGCCGCCGCGCCGGCGGTGATGACCCCCGCGGACTTCCTCCCGCTGCCGGTGGCGGTGGTCTGCCTCGGGCTCGGGGCGGTGCTCGCGGTACGCGACACCCCGGCGGTGTGGCGGTCCGTGGCCGTGGCCGCGCTCGGCCTCGTCACCCTGTACGTGTGGGGCGGCGTGGCCCGCTTCGACCCCCTGGAGGGCGCGGTGGGCGGCCCGTTCGCGTGGGCGGGCATCACGGTGGTGCTGAGCGCCGCCGCCTGCGCCGTGCTCGCCGGTGTGGCGCTGACGGACCGGCCGGTGCGGGCGGGCGGCCCGAGCCGCCGAGCCTGACACCGAGGGGTCCGCGCGCCCTTCCGGTTCCCGCCGGGTCCACTACGCCAGCAGGTTGACCGCCCGGGTGAACGCTCCCGGGAGCCGGGCGGCCACCGGGACGATGCGGCGGGCCAGCGGCGGCCGCCCGCGGGCCCAGAGCAGGGACCCGGTGAGCGCGCGGTAGCCGCGGGAGAGCTCCCGCCAGGCCCGCTCGTACGCCTCCGGCCGGCCCGCCCTCACGCAGCGCACGAGTTCGCCCGCCGCCGTCAGGGCCAGCGTGAGGCCCTCGCCGGTCAGCGCGTCGACGTAGCCGGCGGCGTCGCCCACGAACAGCACCCGCCCGGCCACCCGGGTCCGTGCCCGCTGCCGCAGCGGCCCGGCCCCGCGCACCGGCCCGCCGGACGCGCCCCGCAACCGCTCGGCCAGCAGCGGGAACCGGGCGAGCTGGGTGTCGAAGGGGGCTTGCTCGGAGGTCAGTACGGCCACACCGATCCGGCCGGGCGCCAGCGGGGTCACGTACGCCTCGCACCGCGCGGACCAGTACACCTCGACGAGATCGCTCCACGGCTCCGCGTCGTGGTGGCGGCGCAGCCCGTAGCGCGCGGGCCGGCCCCGTACGGGCGGCGCCGACAGGCCGAGTCCGCGCCGGACGGGGGAGTGCAGGCCGTCCGCCGCGACCAGGTACCGGGCGGTCAGCCCGGCGGCGGCGACCCGGTGTTCGTCCTGGCGGACCTCCTCGACGCGGCGCGGCAGCACCCGTACGCCCAGCGCGGCGGCGCGTTCGGCCAGGGCGGCCTGGAGGTCGGTCCGCCGGGCACCGAGGCCGGGACCGGCCCGGAAGAGGCCCTCCGCCTGCCGGCCGGTGACGCCGTCGAGGTAGCGGATGCCCCGGAAGGGCCGGCCGGGGACGCTCACGCCGAGCTCGGCGAGCCTGCGCAGCCCGCCCGGCATCAGCCCCTCACCGCAGGCCTTGTCGATGGGCGTGGCCCGCGGCTCCAGAACCACCGCCTCCATCCCGGCCAGCGCCCCGTGGATCGCGGTGGCCAGCCCTGCGGGCCCCCCGCCGGCGATCAGCAGATCGATCACGCCGAGGGCCCTGCGGGGCTCGTGGCGGCGGCTCCCGCGCCGGCTCCCGCCGTGGTGCCCGTGGGTTCGGCCGTGGCGGTGTGGGTGGTGGGGGCGGGGGCGGTTGTCAGGGCCGTGTCCTCGCAGCGGATGCGAACGGTCAGGAGGGCGGCGTTCAGCGCGGTGAACGCGGCCGCCGTCAGCCAGGCGGAGTGCACCAGCGGCAGCGCGGCGCCCTCCACCACGACGGCCACGTAGTTGGGGTGGCGCAGCAGCCGGTACGGGCCGCCCGCGACCAGCGGGAGACCCGGCACCACGAGCACCCGGGTGTTCCAGCGCGGCCCGAGCGTCGTGATGCACCACCAGCGCAGGCCCTGCGCCAGGGCGGCCAGCGCGAGCGCGGACCAGCCGAGCATCGGGACGAACGGGCGCCCCGCCGCCCAGGGTTCCACCGCGCAGCCCACCAGCAGCGCGGTGTGCAGGGCGACCATCGCGGGGTAGTGGCCGCGGCCGTACTCGCGGGCGCCGCGGGCCAGGCTCCAGCGGGCGTTGCGGCGGGCGACGGCCAGCTCGGCGATCCGCTCGGCCGCGACGAGGCCGAGCAGCAGCAGGTAGAGGCTCAGGGGCAGGGTCATCGGCATCGGTGTCACCAGCGCAGCAGGACGAGTTCGGAGGCGAAGCCCGGACCGAAGGCGAGCATCAGCCCGACCGCGCCGGGAGCGGGCGGCCCGTCGGCCTGGATCCCGCCGAGGATGTGCAGGACGGACGCGGAGGAGAGGTTCCCGGCGCTCGCCAGCGAGCGCCGGCTCGCCGCGAAGGCGCCGTCCGGCAGGGACAGGGTCTCCGCCAGGACGTCCAGGATCTTCGGCCCGCCCGGATGGCAGATCCAGGCGTCGACGTCCCCGGGTTTGAGGTCGTGCCCGGCCAGGAACGTCTCGACTTCCTCTGCCACGTGCAGCCGCACCAGCTCCGGGAGTTCACGGCCCAGCACCATCCGGAAGCCCCAGTGGCCGATGTCCCACCCGAGCAGCCCCTCGGTGCCCGGGTAGAGCCGGCTGCGCGAGGCCACCACCGTCGGCCCGCTGCCGGTGTCGTACAGGGGGTGCTCGCGCCCCACCGCCAGCAGGGCGCCGGCCCCGTCGCCGAACAGGGCCCCCGCCACCAGGTTGGCCATCGAGGTGTCGGTGGGCTGGAGGGTCAGCGAGCAGAGCTCGGTCGACAGCAGCAGCGCGGCGTCGGCGGGGCGGCCGGTCAGGAGGTCGTGGAGGTGACCGAGCCCGGCGGCGCCCGCCGCGCAGCCGAGCCCGAACAGCGGCATCCGCTTCACATCGGGCCGCAGCCCGGCCCGGGTGACGAGCCGCGCCTCCAGCGAGGGCGTCGCGAGCCCGGTCACGGTGGTCGACATGACGAGGTCCACGTCCTGCGGCGCGCATCCGCCGCCCGCGAGGGCCAGCGCGGTGGCCCTCGCCCCGAGCTCCAGCGCGGTGTCGACGAAGAGGGCGTTGGTGGCGCCGAAATCGTTCGACGGCCCGTAACGCTCCAGCGGCAGCGCGAGGTTGCGGTGGTCGACCCGGACCGACGCGTGCACCCGGCGCAGCAGACCGGCGTCGGACCCCGGCGGCAGACAGCGGGCGAGGGCCTCGGTGATCTCCGGCTGCGGGTAGCGGTGGGGCGGGAACACGCTGCTCACTGACAGGACACGTGTCATTGACCCAACATAGGGAACAAGTGACGTTTCGCCAGGAATCACGCGAGCCGGGCGTGCCGCCGCCGCCCGGCGGCAGGGGCGGGCCCCTAAGGTGGCGCCGTGTCCGTCGCCACCGGAGAGAACCCGCCGCGCCGCGCCCGCCCGGGCGGCGGTGTGGTGGCGGGGCTGTCGAAGGCCTGCCACCCCCTGCCGGCCGCCGCCGTGACCGCGTTCGCCACCGCGCTGGCCGTCGCCGTGGGGCGGGGAGCGGCCGGCGCCGCCGTCACCGGCTGTGCGGTCGCGGCCGGGCAGCTGTCGGTGGGCTGGTGCAACGACCGGGTCGACCTGCGCCGCGACCTGGCGACCGGCCGGCCGGACAAACCCCTGGCCGTGGGCGGCGTACGGCCCGCCGCCGTGACCGCCGCCGCGCTCGCGGCGCTGCTGCTGTGCGTACCGCTCTCGCTCGTCTGCGGGCCCCTCGCCGGGGCCGCGCACCTGTGCGGGGTCGGGGCCGCCTGGGCGTACAACCTGCGGCTCAAGGGCACGGCCGCCTCCTGGCTCCCGTACGCCCTGGCCTTCGGGCTGCTCCCGGCGTTCGTCACGCTCGGCCTGCCCGGGGCGCCCTGGCCGCCGCTCTGGCTGATGGCGGCCGCTGCCCTGCTCGGCGCGGGCGCGCACTTCGCCAACGTCCTCCCGGACATCGAGGACGACCTGGCCACCGGGATCCGCGGCCTGCCGCAGCGGCTCGGGGCCCGGCGCTCCGGGGCGCTGGCCGGGCTCCTCGTCCTCGGCTCGGCCCTCGCCCTGGTCGCCGGGCCGCCGGGGCCCGTCACCCCGTACGGCCTCGGCCTGCTCGCGGTCACGGCCGCCACGGCGCTGCTCGCCGCAGCCCGGCCGGGAGGACGCATCCCCTTCCACGCCACGCTGGTCGTCGCGGGCGCCGATGTGGCGCTGCTCCTGGCGCGGGGCGCGGGACTGCGCTGAGCCTCACTCCCGGGCCCGGAGCGCGGCCGTGTGCGCCCGGACCTGCTCCGGTGTCAGATAGGCGTCGGTGTACTCGAAGTCGCGCAGGGTGGCGGGCTGCTGGGCCTGGAACCCGGTCCGTACGAAATCGTCCCCGGCGACGGCGTTGAGCAGCCAGTTCGTCAGCACCCGGGTCTTGGCCACGTTGGTCCGCAGCGCCGACCAGTGGTACCCGCGGGCCACGGCCTGCGCCGGGAGGCCGCGCAGTTCGATGCCGAGCGGCTTGGACACGGCGTCCGTCCCGCCGAGGTCCACCACGAGACCGAGGTCCTTGTGCACGTACGGCCGCGTCGGCCCGCCGCGGAGCGTGGCGATCACGTTGTCGGCGACCGCGCGCCCCTGCCGCATGGCGTGCTGCGCGGTGGGCGGGCAGATCGCGCCGTCCCCCTTGGCCAGGTCCGGTACGGCCGCCGAGTCGCCGAGGGCGAAGACCCCGTCGGCGCCGGGCACGGTCATGTCGGGCCGCACCACGAGCCGCCCCGCCAGCGTCTCGGTGCCCAGCGTGCCCACCAGCGGGCTCGCGGCGACACCGGCCGTCCAGATCAGGGTGCGGCTGGGCAGGACCCGTCCGTCGGTGAGCGTCACCTTCTCGGCGGAGACCTCGGCGACCGACACCCCGAGGGAGACCTCGATCCCGCGCCGGCGCAGGATCCCGAGGGCGGCCTGGCCGAGGGCGTCACCCAGCTCGGGCATCAGCTTCGGGGCCAGGTCGACCAGGTGCCACTTGATCTGCCGGGGGTCCAGCCGCGGGTAGCGGGACGCCGCGTTGCGGGTGAGCCGCTGCAGGCAGGCCGCCGTCTCGGTGCCCGCGTAGCCGCCGCCGACCACCACGAACCGCAGCCGCGAGGCGCGTTCCTCCTCGTCCTGGCTGGCGTCCGCCAGATCCAGCTGGGCGATGACGTGGTCGCGCAGGTACGCGGCCTCCGCGAGGGTCTTCATCCCCCGCGCGTGCGTCACCAGCCCCGGGATGTCGAAGGTGCGGGTGATGCTGCCCGGAGCCAGCACGAGCACGTCGTACGGCTCGTCGACCACCTCCCCGGTGATCTTGCGGATCACACAGACCCGCGCCTTCGGATCCACCCCGACGGCGCCCCCGGGGATGATGCGGGTGCGGTGCTTGTGGCTGCGGCGCAGCGAGACGGCGACCGACTGCGGGGTCAGCACCCCGGCCGCCACCTGCGGCAGCAGCGGCAGATACAGCTGGTACGAGAACGGCGTGACCAGCGAGACCTCCGCCTCTGCGGGGGACAGCCGGCGCTCCAGCCGCCGTACGCACTCGACCCCGGCGAAGCCGGCGCCCACTACGAGGATCCTCGATCGCGACACGGTGTACGTCCCTTCGCGGCCTGCCCGGTTGATCTGTACTCCGGGTCGTCTGCCCCGTACGACGCGCCTTGCACGCCGATTTCACGCCGACCGGCCGGGCCGTGCGCACCGCCCCGGCGCGCCCGCCCGGGGCTCCGTGGCCAGACTGGGACGAAGGAGGCAGGACCTGAGGA
This sequence comes from Streptomyces goshikiensis, assembly GCF_014650555.1. Classification (GTDB taxonomy): domain Bacteria; phylum Actinomycetota; class Actinomycetes; order Streptomycetales; family Streptomycetaceae; genus Streptomyces; species Streptomyces goshikiensis. The sequence goes on from NZ_BMVE01000003.1 coordinate 327,641, forward strand.
GGTACGCGATGGACCCCGTGGCCGCGCTGAGCCGGATCGCGTTCCTGCTGGAGCGCGCCCAGGCGCCCACCTACCGGGTCGCGGCCTTCCGCACCGCGGCGGACGCGGTCGTACGGCTCGGCGGGCGCGAGGTGGCCGAACGGGCCGGGGCGGGCACGCTGGAGGCGGTCAAGGGCATCGGGCCCAAGACCGCCCAGGTCGTCCGGGAGGCACTCGCGGGGGAGATCCCCGCGTACCTCCAGGGGCTGGAGGACGAGGTCGCGGCGCACCCCGAGGGGCCGCCGGCCACCCCCGCGGCCCTCGCGCTGCGGGCGGCCCTGCGCGGCGACTGCCACCTGCACTCCGAGTGGTCCGACGGCGGCAGCCCCATCGAGGCCATGGGCCGCACCGCAGCCGAGCTGGGGCACGAGTGGGCCGTCCTCACGGACCACTCGCCGAGCCTGAAGGTCGCCCGGGGGCTCACGCCGCAGCGGCTGCGCGAACAGCTGGACGCGGTGGCGGAGCTGAACGCGCGCTGGGCGCCCTTCCGGCTGCTCACCGGCATCGAGTGCGACATCCTGGCCGACGGCTCCCTCGACCAGGAGCCCGCGCTGCTCGACGAGCTCGACGTGGTCGTCGCCTCCGTGCACTCCAAGCTGAGGATGGACGCGCCCGCCATGACCCGGCGGCTGCTCGCCGCCGTGCGCAACCCGCTCACGGACGTCCTCGGGCACTGCACGGGGCGCCTGGTCACCGGGAAGACCCGGCCCGAGTCCGCCTTCGACGCCGAGGCCGTCTTCGCGGCCTGCGCCGAGGCCGGGACCGCCGTCGAGATCAACAGCAGACCCGAACGGCTGGACCCGCCCCGACGGCTGCTGAAGCGTGCCGTGGCGGCCGGGACCCTCTTCGCGATCGACACGGACGCGCATGCCCCCGGGCAGCTGGACTGGCAGCTCACCGGCTGCGAACGGGCCGTGGAGTGCGGGGTCGCGGCCGAGCGGGTCGTCAACACCTGGACCGAGGAGGAACTCCTCACCTGGACCCGCACCCGCCGCCCCCCGGCCGCCTGACGCCGGGGCCGTCAGCCGTCAGCCGTGAGCTGTCGGCCGCCAGCCGTCGTCAGCTGTCGTCGTCCCGTTCGCGGGCCGTGGTGAGGGTGAACAGGGCCCCGTCCGGATCGCGCAGGGCCACCCACCGCTCCGTCTCGTTCCCGGTGACCTCGGAGACGGTGCGCCCGCCCAGGTCGAGGGCCGCCGCGCGGGCGAGGTCCAGGTCCGGGACCCGGAAGTGCACGTGCCAGCGCGGCCGGGCATGCGCGAAATAGGCCGCCGTCTCGACCGGACCGCTGTTCAGCCGGGCGACGGGCTCCCCGCCCTGCCGCAGCACGACCTGGTCCTCCTCGTACGAGACCTCACAGCATCCGGCGCGCCCGCTGGCCCACTCCAGCACCTCGCCGTAGAAGATCGCCGACTCGAACGCGTTGCGCGTACGCAGCTCCAGCCACGCCGGCGCCTGCCCCGCGCCCACCCGCCAGTCGGCCGCCACCGGTCCTTCCCAGATCCCGAAGACCGCGCCGTCCCGGTCGGCCACCAGCGCCCCGCGTCCCCCCGACTCGAACGAGACGGGACCGACCGCGATGGTCCCGCTGCGCTCCCGGATCCGGTCGGCCGCCACATCGGCGTCGTCGACCGCGAAGTACGGGGTCCAGGCCACCGCCATCGCCAGATCCGCGGCCAGCGCGCCGATGCCCGCCACGGGCACCCCGTCGGCCTCGGCGACCGAGAAGGCGTCCCCGAGGCGGGCCGGCCGGAACTTCCAGCCCACGACGGCGCCGTAGAACCGCTGGGCCGCATCGAGGTCGCGGGCCATCAGGCTGACCCAGCACGGGGCCCCGAAGACGTCCTTCGTGGAGATCCGGCTTCCCTGCCTCATGTCTTCGAGCGTACGCGGGCACGGCGGGCGACGGGCCGCACCCGCGCCGGCCGCGCCCGGCCCGTCACCACCAGTAGGCGGGGTACCTCGGCGCCCCTCGGCGGACCCGGGAGGCGGCGAAACCGGTCAGCACCAGCAGGACCGTCGAACCGAACAGGAGCGGGACGAACCGGTCCGGCGCGGGAGCCTGCAGGACGATGATCACGGCGGTGGCCACGGCCGGCGAGTGCGGGGTGCGGGCCACCATGTTCAGCGCGAGCGTGACACCGGCCGCGACGGCCGCCGCCCACGCGCTGCCGCCCGCGGCGGCGAGGACGGCGTACCCCACGGCGGCGCCCACCAGGTGCCCGACGATGACCCCGCGCGGCTGGGCCAGCGGCAGCGTCGGGGCGCTGTGGACCAGCGCGGCACTGGCGGCCAGCGGCGGTATCAGCACCGGCTCGTGGATCATCGCGCCGATCGCGACGAGCCCCAGCAGGACGGCGGTCACCGCGCTGACGCTGTGCAGGGCGGCCGCGGTGGTGGGCCGGGCCGGAGCCCGGGTGGGCGCGGGCAGGGGCGCGGGCGTGGGCAGGGGCGTGGGCTGCGGACGCAGCGCCGCGTGGGGGCTCATGTGCGGAGTTTCCGGGCAGGGGGAAGTGCGCGACGACTGTATCCGTCTGGTGTTCGACCGCCTGTTTCGGGGGTGGGTGAAACATCAATCAACGCGGAACGGCCGGTCCTGATCGTGTATGACTGCCACTGCACCGCTGAGGGCCACGCGCGATCCCCCGGAGATCGGATCAGGCCCGGGAAGGACGGGTCCGATGACACCATTCCGCCATGCCGAGGTCCTGACGGAACTCGATTCGGTGATCGCCGGAGCCCCCGCGGACGCGACCGGCGCGCTGTGGCGGCTGACCGGCAGCCCGCGCGGCCTCGACTCCAACCTGATCCGGCTGCCGCCCGGCGGCCACATCGCGCAACACGCCGAGCCCGCCCTCGACGTGCTGCTCGTCGTCGTCGAGGGCACCGGCCGGCTGGACGGCGAGGAGGGCCCGCACCCGCTGCGGCCGCTCGCGGTCGCCTGGCTGCCGAAGGGGTCCCGCCGCTCGCTGACGGCCGGCCCGGACGGGCTGGCGTACCTCACGGTGCACGCCCGCCGCCCGGGCCTCGGCATCGCGCCCGCCCCGGCCGAGGGCGGCGAGAGCGCCTGCCTGCTCCACCGGGTCTGCCCCGACTGCGGCCGGCTCGCCGCGGAACCCGGCGCCCGCTACTGCGCCCGCTGCGGCAGCCCGCTGCCGGGGGGCGGCGCGTGACTCCCGGCCGGGCCGCCGACGACCTCGACACCGCCGTGGCCCTCGGCGTGCGCGCGCTGCGGGAGGCGGCCGGGCTCGACTGGTCCGCCCGCGCCGCCGGCCTGGAGTGGAGCCGCCGCGACACCGCCGTCCACCTGGCGGGCGATCTCACCGGCTTCGCCGCGCAGCTCGCGGCCCGGGCGAGCGGCGGGTACCTGCCGCTCCTGGTGGACGCCGCCCCCGCCGCCGCGCCCGGCGCCCTGATCGACCTCGTCGAGGCGGCCGGCCGGCTGCTCGGCGCCGCCGTGCGCGCCGCCGGCCCGGGCGACCGGGCCTGGCACCCGGCCGGCGCGGCGGACGCCGACGGCTTCGCCGCGATGGGGGTGACCGAGGTGCTGGTGCACACCCACGACATCCTGAGCGGCGCCGGCGGCACGGCCTGGGAAGCCCCCGCGGACCTCTCCGCCCGCGTCCTCGCCCGCCTCTTCCCCCACGTCGCCGCCCGCCGGCACCACGCCACCGGCGGCGGGCCCTGGGCCGCGCTGCTGTGGGCGACCGGGCGGGCCGACCTCCCGGGGCTGCCCCGGCCGCGGGTCTGGCGCTGGTACAACGAGCCGGTCCGGGGGAGGGGGGTCACCCTCTGCGAGATCTCCCCGGCGCTCGCCGCCGACCTGTGCGCCGGGGGCACCGGCGGTTTCGCCTGGCCCGCCGACGGGCCCGCCGAGGGCACCCGGCTCGCCGCCGGGACGGTGGTGAAGGCGCGCGAGGACGGCACGTACCGGCCGGGCTGGGGCGCGTACGCGATCGTCCGCGACCAGGACCGCCGGGCGGTGGGCGGGATCGGCTTCCACGCCGCCCCCGACGGCGACGGCCGCGCCGAGATCGGCTACGACCTCGTCCCCTCGGGGCGCGGCGCGGGGCACGCCACCGAGGCGCTGCGGGCCCTGTGCGCCTGGGCCTTCGCCCAGCCGGGCGTGAGCGCGCTGTACGCCGGGGCCGACGACGCCAACGCGCCCTCCCGCGCCGTGCTGCGACGCGCCGGCTTCCGGCGGACCGGGCACGTCGCCGGCACCGGCTGGTACGCGCTGACCCCGCAGGAGCGGGGTACGGCCCCCGAGACGCTCTAGTTGTGCCGTGCCGGGCGTCGCGCCCCGGTGAACCTTCCCGGTCACCGCACTAGTCTCCGTAGCGGACGCCCGAAGCCCGGTACCCGCTCGGAAGGCAGGTCCCCGATGGTGAGTTCCCAGGTCCCCGTGATCGATCTCGGGCCGTGGCGGTCGGGCGGGCCCGCGCCGCGCGCCGCGATCGCCGCCCGGGTCGACGAGGCCCTCCAGGCGGCCGGTTTCCTGCTGGTCACCGGCCATGGCGTCGACCCCGCGCTGCCCGCCCGGATCCGGGAGGCGGCGCGCGCCTTCTTCCGGCTTCCGGCCGCGGTCAAGGAGCCGTACGCCGTGTCCGTCGGGGGCCGCGGCTGGCTCGGCCCGGGAGCGGAGGCCAACAGCTACGCGGAGGGTCAGGCTTCGCCGCCCGACCTCAAGGAGTCCTGGTCGTGCGCGGCGGAGGACCCCACGGGGGTCGCCCGGGTCGACGCCGAGTGGTTCCGCCCGAACGCCTGGCCCGCCGAGGTCCCCGGGCTGCGGCCGCTGGTGCACGAGTACCTCACCGCGATGCGGGCCCTCTCGGACGAGCTGCTGGAACTGCTGGCCGCCGCCCTGGGGCTGGACGCGGACCATTTCACCCGGCACACCGGGCACCCCACCTGGGGGTTCAACGTCAACTGGTACCCCGGGACCGCGACCGTCGGCCCGCCGCTGCCCGGCCAGTTCCGCATCGGGGCGCACACCGACTTCGGCACCGTCACCGTCCTCGACCGCGAACCGGGGGCGGGCGGCCTCCAGATCCACACCGACCGCGACGGCTGGCAGGACGCCCCGTACGACCCGGCCGCGCTCACCGTCAACATCGGCGACCTGCTCGCCCGCTGGACCGGGGACCGCTGGCGAGCGGGCCGGCACCGGGTCCTGCCGCCGCCAGCCGACGCCCCCGCCGAGGAACTGGTCTCGCTCGTCTACTTCTACGAGTGCGATCCGCACACCCGGGTCGAATCCCTCCCGGCCCCGCTCGGCCGGGTCACCCACGAACCCGTCGACTCCCACGCGTACCTGAGGTCCAAACTCGACGCGATCACTGTCCCCCTCGCCCCTGGCGAACGCCCCGGCTGACCCGGCCGCCGGGGCCCGCGGGGCCCGCGCGGGCCCCGGATTACCGCTGGTCGGCCGCGTTCGGCAGGATGTGGGGCATGACCGAGATCCGTACCCCCCGACTCCTCCTCCGCCGCTGGTCCGACGACGACCTCGTCCCCCTGTCGGAGATCAACGCCGACCCGGAGGTGATGCGCTGGATCGGAGACGGCTCCACCCTCGACCTCGACGGGACCGCCGAGGACATCGAGCGCTTCGAGGACGAGTGGGACGAGGAGGGCTTCGGCCCGTTCGCGGTCGAGCTGCTGGCCTCGGGCGAGCTGATCGGCGTGGTCGGGCTCTCCGTACCGGAGTGGCTGCCCGAGGTGCTGCCCGCCGTGGAGATCACCTGGCGCCTCGGACGTTCGTACTGGGGCCAGGGCTACGCCTCCGAAGCCGCCCAGGCCACCTTGGAGTTCGCCCTCCAGGACCGGGGTCTCGACCGGGTCATCGCCATCAACCGGGCGGGCAACGACGACTCCGAGAACGTGATCCGCAAGCTCGGCATGGAGCCGGACCGGGACACCACCGACCCCGAGCACGGCCACCTCCTCCAGGTGCACACCATCGACCTCACCGAGTACGAGGCCTGACGGCCGCCCCCGCCCGCCTCCCGCGGGAGGCGGGCCCCGAACGGCCCTCAAAGCAATGCTTGGGAGAGGCATAAGGTCGGGTTATGGGGGCATAGACGGGGGGCGGGTACCGGGTTAGGGTGGCCTTAGTTTAGGGTTCCTTTGATCAGTCTGTTGTCGGTCGAAGGGAACCCCAGTCATGTCTCGCCCCCTGCGGGTAGCAATCGTCGGTGCCGGCCCCGCCGGAATCTATGCCGCCGACGCGCTGCTGAAGTCCGAGACGGCCGCCGAACCGGGTGTCTCCATCGACCTCTTCGAGCGGATGCCCGCTCCCTTCGGCCTGATCCGGTACGGCGTCGCCCCCGACCACCCGCGGATCAAGGGCATCATCACCGCCCTCCACCAGGTGCTCGACAAGCCCCAGGTCCGGCTCTTCGGCAACGTCGACTACCCGAACGACATCAGCCTCGACGAGCTGCACTCCTTCTACGACGCCGTGATCTTCTCCACCGGCGCGACCGCCGACCGCGAGCTGCGCATCCCCGGCGTCGACCTGGACGGCTCCTACGGCGCAGCCGACTTCGTCTCCTGGTACGACGGCCACCCGGACGTCCCGCGCACCTGGCCGCTGGAGGCCGAGAAGGTCGCCGTCCTCGGCGTCGGCAACGTCGCGCTCGACGTCGCCCGCATCCTCGCCAAGACGGCCGACGAGCTGCTGCCGACCGAGATACCGCCGAACGTCTACGACGGCCTCAAGGTCAACAAGGCCCTTGAGGTGCACGTCTTCGGCCGCCGCGGTCCCGCGCAGGCCAAGTTCAGCCCGATGGAGCTCCGCGAGCTGGACCACTCGCCGAACATCGAGGTCATCGTCAACCCCGAGGACATCGACTACGACGAGGGCTCCATCGCCACCCGCCGCTCCAACAAGCAGGCGGACATGGTCGCCAAGACCCTGGAGAACTGGGCGATCCGCGACACCGGCGACCGGCCCCACAAGCTGTTCCTGCACTTCTTCGAGTCGCCCTCCGAGGTCCTCGGCGAGGACGGCAAGGTCGTGGGCCTGCGCACGGAGCGCACCGAGCTCGACGGCACCGGCAACGTCAAGGGCACCGGCCAGTTCACCGACTGGGACGTCCAGTCGGTCTACCGGGCCGTCGGCTACCTCTCGGACGAGCTGCCCAAGCTCCCCTGGGACGTCGAGTCCGGCACCGTCCCGGACGAGGGCGGCCGCGTGATCGAGGCCGGGGAGCCCCTGCCCTCGACGTACGTGACCGGCTGGATCCGCCGTGGCCCGATCGGCCTGATCGGCCACACCAAGGGCGATGCGAACGAGACCGTCGCGAACCTCCTCGCGGACTTCGCCGGCGGCAACCTACTCACCCCGCAGTCGCCGGCGCCGGAGGCCGTCGAGGCCTTCCTCTCCGGGCGTCAGGTCCGCTACACGACCTGGGACGGCTGGTACCTGCTGGACGCCGCCGAGAAGGCGCTCGGTGAGCCCGAGGGCCGCGAGCGCGTGAAGATCGTCGAGCGCGAGGGAATGCTCGGCGCGAGCGGCGCGTAGTCACGAGCGACGCGTGGTTTTTCAGGTGGGGCCCGCCTTCGGCGGGCCCCACCCGTTTTCGGCCCCTGTTCGCGGCCCCGGCACTGCCCTCACCCGCGCCTTCTCGGTTCGGACGGTTTTTCGGAAGCCGTGAAAATGGCCGAAATATGACGCGGGCGGCGTATCGGTGACTCGGTGCGGCCGGTACCCGCTCCCGCCCGAACAGGGCTTCGTTCGCGCCGAGTTGACGGACACCACTCGTTCGGGTGGACCGAAAAATTCTCCACCGCCGGACGGAATGCGCGGGGCCGTCACATGGTTCGGATCAACGCGATACCCGATACGCGTTACGTGACATCCGATTCCGCACGCACTGGAGCGCTCCCATGAAGATCGGCATCATCGGCGCCGGCAACATCGGCGGCAACCTGACCCGCCGGCTCACCGCCCTCGGGCACCAGGTGTCCGTCGCGAACTCGCGCGGCCCCCAGACGCTGACGGCGCTGGCGCAGGAGACGGGCGCGACCCCGGTCACCGTCGCCGAGGCCGCCCGCGGGGCCGAGGTGGTCGTGGTGACCGTCCCCCTGAAGAACGTGCCCGACCTGCCCTCCGGGCTCTTCGACGGGGCCGCCGACGGGTTCGCCGTCATCGACACCTGCAACTACTACCCCCAGCGGCGCGACGGCCGGATCGCCGGCATCGAGGACGAGGGCCTGACCGAGAGCCGCTGGACGGAGGGCCGGCTCGGCCACCCGGTCGTCAAGGCGTTCAACGGCACCTTCGCCGAAGACATCCTCAGCAAGCCCCTCCCGGCGGGTTCCCCGGACCGGATGGCCCTGCCGGTCGCGGCCGACGACGAGGCGGCGAAGAAGGTCGTCCGCGCCCTCATCGACGAGCTCGGCTTCGACACGGTCGACGCGGGCGGCCTCGACGACTCCTGGCGCCAGCAGCCGGGCACCCCGGTCTACGGGCTGCGGGCGGGCGTCGACGCCGTGGTCAAGGCGCTGGCCGAGGCCTCCCCGGAGCGCACGGCGGAGTTCCGCGGCTGACGGCAGGCGCGCCCTGACGGCCGTTTTACCTTCCCCATCCGCGCGGAAATATTCGAAATCCGCCGGGTGGGGGAACAAACCGCCGCCGACCGGGGGAAACGCTCCGCTCCCACCCGCATTCCCTGTGCTACGGTCGTCGCAGTTGCAGTTGTGGTTCCCAAAGACTTCAAGTGCTCTCGCCGGTCCGCCGGCGGGTGCATTTTTAATTTCCGGTGCTTTTTGCGGATGGGGCAATCATCACGGCGACTCCGGGCTCGCACAGTGCGCGTCCGGGTACTGCCCCTGAAGGAGAAATGCACATGGCATCTGGCACCGTGAAGTGGTTCAACGCGGAAAAGGGCTTCGGCTTCATCGAGCAGGACGGCGGCGGCGCTGACGTGTTCGCCCACTACTCGAACATCGCCACCCAGGGCTTCCGTGAGCTTCAGGAAGGCCAGAAGGTGAACTTCGATGTCACGCAGGGCCAGAAGGGCCCCCAGGCCGAGAACATCGTTCCCGCCTGACCTGAAAGCCTGCGCTGACGCGTAGAACGCGAGCCGGGGTCCGCACCATCTGGTGCGGACCCCGGCTTGTTTCTTTCAGGCCCGAAGCGTCACCGGCCTCCCGCGGCCGGGCCTGCTCCCCGCCCCAGCGCACCCGCGGGCCCTGGGGGGAGGGGAATCAGACGGCCTTCGCCGTCTCGTCCTGCCGCGCCTGCGGGGCGGCGGCCGGCTGCGCGGCGCCGGTGGAGGACTCCGACGCGCGCGGACCGTGCTGGCCGCGCAGGCCGATCCAGCTGATCAGTGCCACGAGGGCGAAGGCCACGGCGCCGATCACGAAGGTGAGGGTGAAACCGGACTCGGCGGGCAGCGCCGGAACGCCCGGCGGCAGGTGCTCGATCGTCTTGGACGCCAGGATCGTGGTGACGATGGCGCTGCCGATCGCGCTGCCCGTGGAACGGGAGATCGAGTTGATGCCGTTGGCGATGCCGCTCTGGTGGTGCGGGACGCTCGACATGATCACGGCGGGCATGGCCGCGTAGCCGAAGCTGACGGCCGCACCGACGATCAGGCCGGCGCCGATCACCGAGAACGTGTGGCCGTGGTCCACGGCGAGCCAGCCGAAGCCGACGGCGCCGAGCGCGGCGGCCAGGGCGAGCGCGACCCGGGGACCGCGGTGGCGGACCAGCTGGCCACCGACGGGGGAGGCGAGCAGCGAGACGATCGCACCCGGCAGCAGGAACTGGACCGACGCGCGCAGGATCGAGGCGTCGAAGCCGTAGCCGGTGAGCTTCTGCGGCATCTGGACGAGGTAGGAGACGCCCAGGAAGTTCGCGAACATGCCGAAGCCGACGAGGATGCCGGCCAGGTTGGCCATGAGCACCGGGCGGTGGACGAACATCTTCATGTCGACGAGCGGCTCGCGCACCTTGCGCTCGACCATGACCCAGACGGCGGTCATGACGGCGGCGCCGGCGAAGCTGCCCAGCGTACGGGCGGAGGCCCAGCCCCACTCGTGGCCCTGCGAGATCGGCAGCAGGAGGAGCAGCAGGGCGATGCCGAGGGTCAGCGCGCCGAGGAAGTCCGTACGGCCGCCGGTCTTGTGGCGGGTGGCGGGGACCAGGAAGACGACGGCGAGCAGGGCGAGGACCGCGAAGCCGGTCGCCATCCAGAAGGCGTTGCGGTAGTCGGCGTCGGAGCCCGAGGTGAGCAGACCGGTGGCGACGAGCGCGAGGCCGCTGCCGAACGCGAGCGTGCCGCTGACCAGTGCCATGGCGCCGGGCAGCTTCTGGGGCCGGACCTCCTCGCGCAGCACCGAAAGGGCCAGCGGGAAGATCGCGGTGGCGGCGCCCTGGAGCACCCGTCCCAGGATCAGCAGCGGCAGCGAGCTCGCGACCGCGGCGATGACGGAGCCCGCGACCATGACGCCGAGGACGGCCACCAGGGTGGGCTTCTTGCCGTGCTGGTCGCCGAAGCGGCCGAGCAGCGGGGTGAAGACGGCGGCGGACAGCAGGGTCGCGGTGGTCACCCAGCTGACGTTGGCGGTGGAGGTGCCGAGGTCGGTGCGGATCAGGCCCAGGATCGGGACGGGCAGGGTCTGCATCATCGACACGACCATGGCGGCGAGGCTCAGGGCGAAGACGATGACCGTCTCGTTCCTGGGCGGTGCGTCGGTGGCGGGTGCGGGTGCGGTGGTGCTCATGGGAGGCGGGACCTTCTTAGTGCTTCAGATCGCAGATGTTTGATGTCATCAAGTACTTCGAAGAAGGTAGGCGAAAATACTTGAGGAGGTCAAGTAAACAATTGATAATGTCAAGCATCTTGAGTACGCTCCAGTCATGAGCGCCACCACTCCGCAGGCCCCCACCAAGCTCCAGTTGCTGGAGCTGCTCGCCGCGATCGGGACCGCCCAGTGGCGCGACTTCGCCGCCGCCGCGGCCCGGTACGGGCTGACGTCCACCCAGGCGCGCGTGCTCGCGCAACTCGACGGCCCGGTGCCGATGCGCGGTCTGGCCACGCTGCTGGTGTGTGACGCGTCCAACGTCACCGGGATCGTGGACCGGCTGGAGGGGCGCGCACTGGTGCGCCGCGAACCGGACCCCGCCGACCGCCGCGTCAAGAACGTCGTGGCGACGGACGAGGGCCGCGAGATCATCCGGCGGGTGCGCGAGGAGATGCAGGCGACCCACGGCGCCCTCGACACCCTCGACGAGGCGGAGAGCGCGACGCTCTACGCCCTGCTGGAGCGGCTGCGCCGGCCCATGGAGAAGGACGCCTAGAGCGCCCTCGGATCGCGGGGTCGCGGGGTCGCCGGGTCGGTCAGACTTCCGGCGCGGCCGCGTCGAGCGCGGCCGTGAGCTTGTTCAGCCGCGTCTGCAGGTCGCGGATCTCGGTCAGCTCGAACCCGGTGGCCGCGGCGATGCGCCGGGGCACCTCCACCGCGCGGGTGCGCAGTGCGACCCCCTCGTCGGTGAGGCTGACGTGGACGGACCGCTCGTCCTCGGCGCTGCGCTCGCGGCGGATCAGCCCGGTCGCCTCCAGCCGCTTGAGCAGCGGGGACAGCGTGCCCGAGTCCAGGCGCAGGTGGTGGCCGAGCTCCTTGACGGGCAGCTCGCCGTGCTCCCAGAGCACCAGCATCACCAGGTACTGCGGGTAGGTCAGGCCGAGGTCCTTGAGGACGACGCGGTAGAGGCCCCCGAAGGCGCGGCTCGCGGCGTTCAGCGCGAAGCAGATCTGGCCGTCCAGGCGGAGGAAGTCCTGCTCGCGGGGGGCGTCGGCGGTCGGCTGCTCGGTCATGATGGCCAGTGTACCCGGGCCCTCTTGCGGGCCATTGAGTTGTGCACAACTTAATCGTGTGCAATATTTATGTCAGCGGCCGGCACCGGCCGCGACGGTTCACCCCCTGTGAGAGGACCCTCCGATGGACGCGCTGTACACCGCTGTCGCCACCGCCAACGGCCGCGAAGGCCGTGCCGTCAGCTCCGACGGCCAGATCGACCTCGCGCTGGCCATGCCGCCGGCGCTCGGCGGCAACGGCCAGGGCACCAACCCCGAGCAGCTCTTCGCCGCCGGGTACGCGGCCTGCTTCGCCAGCGCCCTCGGCCTCGTCGGCCGTCAGGCCAAGGTCGACACCGGTGACATCTCCGTCACCGCAGAGGCCTCCATCGGCAAGGACGGCAACGGCTTCGGCCTGGCCGTCACCCTGCGCGTCGAGCTCCCCGAGTCCCTCGCCGGCGAGACGGGCACCCTGCTGGTCAAGCAGGCCCACGAGGTCTGCCCCTACTCCAAGGCCACCCGCGGCAACATCCCCGTCGAGCTCGTCATCGAGTAATCACGGCCGGGTCGCCGACCGTGCCACGCCCGCCGCGGCGCCGCTCCCCGAGCGGCGCCGCGGCGGGCGTTCGCCGTCGCGCGGGTCTCGCCCTCGCGCCGGGGCCGTGCTCAGGACGAGGCGCGGCGCACCAGCGTCGTCGGGGTGATCACCGATTCCGGCGGGGCGCCGCCGGCGGTGGCGGTCCGGCCCCGGGCGAGGGTGCGCAGCAGCAGCCCGGCCATCAGCCGGCCCATCCCCTCGATGTCCTGGCGCACCGTCGTCAGCGGCGGATCCGCGGCCTCCGCCACCTGCTCGGTGTCGTCGAAGCCGACCAGCGAGACGTCCGCGGGGACGCCGAGACCGCGTTCGCGCAGCACCCGCAGCGCGCCCGTCGCCATCAGGTCGTTCGCCGCGAACACCGCGTCGAGCCCGGGGGCGCGCTCCAGCAGCTCCGCCATCGCGCGGGCTCCGCCCGCCGAGGTGAAGTCCCCCTCGGCGATCAGCGCGGGGTCGCTCTCGCGCAGCACGTCCCGGTACCCGTCCAGCCGGTCCGTCGCCGAGGTCTGGTCGAGCGGGCCGGCGATGTGCGCGATCCGCCGGCGACCCCGCTCCAGCAGGTGCCGTACGGCCTCCCGCGCGCCGCCGCGGTTGTCGGCGTCGACGTACGACACCCCGCCCGGCTCCCCGGGGCCGCCGGTCCAGCCGGGACGGCCGCCGTAGACCGTCGGCATCCCGATGCGCCGGGTGATCGCGGGCAGCGGGTCGTCGGTGTGCAGGGAGAACGCGAGCGCGCCGTCCACGTGGCCGCCCGCCAGATAGCGCTCGATGCGGTCGTAGTCCCCGCGGTCCTCCACGAGCAGCAGCACGAGCTGGGTGTCGTGCGCCGTCAGCTCCTTGCTGATGCCGCGCACCTGCCGGGAGAAGAACGGGTCGGAGAAGATCCGTACCTCCGGCTCCGCGATGATGACCGCGACGGCGCCGGTGCGCCGGGTCACGAGGGTCCGGGCCGCCTGGTTGGGTACGTAGCCGAGTTCCCGGATGGCCACCCGTACCTTGTCCACCACGTGCGCGCGCACGCCCTCGCCGCCGTTGACGACGCGGGAGGCGGTGGCCCGCGAGACCCCGGCGCGCGCCGCCACGGCCTCCAGGGTCGGACGGCTGCCGGGCGCGGACGGCTGTGCGGGCACGGGCGGCTCCTCATGCTCCTGATGCGCGGCCGGAGGCGGTGCGCGCCCCGGCGGGCAGCAGGGTAACCCGAACGGCCGGGAGCGTGAGAGCGCTCCCGGTGGTTTTGGCCATTACCCGCCGCTGCCGGGGGTCCGTGCGGTAGGCGGGTCGGGGCGACGCCCCGGCCGCTGGTGAAGGTCGGGTACACGTCGTGAACCCGCCGCCCATGGCGACGAACCGGCACGTCCCGTCGCGCGCAGGTGAGTTCGAGTTCCGGAGGAACGGGGCGGCGAACACCCGCGATCATGGGGGGAGGGAAGCCCCATCGGGTTCGCCGGGCCGACGGAAGGAACAGCGCGATGACCAGTGGCAACGAGGTAAGGGTCCTGCGGGCGGCGGAGCGGGCGGCCGCCGTCTGGAAGAACGGCGGGGGAGTCACCCGGGAGATCGCGGCCTGGCCGGAGTCCGCCGGGACGGGCGCTTTCGAGTGGCGGGTGAGCCTCGCCGACGTGGCCGCCGACGGCCCCTTCTCAGGCTTCCCCGGCATCGACCGTACGCTCACCCTCGCCGAGGGCGCCGGCATGGACCTCACGGTCGCGGGCGCGCACCGGCTGGTCGACGAACGCTACGCGCCCCGCCACTTCGCCGGGGACGCACCGACCGACTGCCGGCTCCTGGACGGTCCCGTCGTGAACTTCAACGTGATGTACCGCAGGGAGACGACGCGGGCCGAGACCGCCGTCGTCCGGGGCGACCTGGCGCTCGCGGCGGCGGAGCCCGGCGAGACGCTGCTGGTGGTCGCGCTGGACGGCCCGGCGGTCCTCGAAGGCGCCGGAGCCGGCCCGGGGAAGACCGTCGAACTCGCCCGGTACGACGCGGCCTTGGCGCCGGCCGGGCTCGCCTGCCGGGTACGGACCGAGGGCCGCGCGGCCGTCGTGCGCTTCCGGCCGCGCGGCGGCGGCCGGGTCTGAGCCCGCGCGGCTGCCCGGCTCCGCTCCGTCAGCCGGTGCGGCGCGCCGCAACCGCCGCGCAGAGCGCGGCCAGCGGCAGTTCGGCGCCGGCCGCGAGCAGCAGCGCCAGGCCCTGGCCGCCGGTGCCGGCCGAGGTCGTGACGTCGAACCAGGCGTCCACCAGGAGCAGCGCGGCCGTCGCCGCCGCCACCGGGACCACCCGCGGGTCGCACCTGCGCAGCAGCACCCCGGTGCCGGTCAGCCCGGCGGCCAGCATCGCGTCCAGGCCGATCCACGCGGTGGACCAGTGGGAGACCTCCGCCGCCTGCGGCAGCGTCTTCGCCAGCACCACCATCCACGGCAGCAGCGCCAGCCCGGCCCCGGTGAGCACCGTCGCCGGCCGCGGCAGCGCCGCGCGCCGGGCCGCACGACCCGGCCGGGCGCCGTCGAGGGGGCTGCGGCGCGCCTGGAACTGAGGGGTCATCAGGGCCATGTCGGTGGGTCTCCTCCCGGCCCGGCGGGTCCGTCCTGCGGGCACCCCTCCACACTCGTCGCCGCGGCCGCCCGAATCAGTAGCCCCACGATCCGAACCGGGGGTGGTGCTGGGTACACCCCCGGGCGGGTACCAGCAGGGTGGCATGCCCCTGACCAGTGCGATTACCGTACGGGCATGGCAACTCGCGGCGCTCTGAGGCGTACGTACACCTGGATCGCCGCGCACGGCCCCTGGTCGGCCTGGGCCTGGCGCAACACGGCCTTCGCCGTCGCGGCGATACCGGCCGCGCTGCCCGCCGGGCTCGGCCTGCTGTCCGTCCCGCTCTGGCTGGTCCTCGTACTCGCCCTCGGGCCCCTGCTCGGCCGGCTCCAGCGCAGCCGCTTCTGGTCGCTGCTGGGACTCGAAGTTCCCGAAGTGGTCCGCGCGCACCCCTGGTCGACGCCGAAGGGGGTCGCCGAGCGGCTGCGCTCCGACGCGACCTGGCGGCAGTACGCGTACCACCTCCTCGTCAGCCCGCTCATGGGCCTCGGGGGTGCGCTGCAGGTGCTCGTCTGGGCCGGCGGCTTCGCCGGCGCGAGCGTCTACGGGTGGGCCTGGGCGCTGCCTCCCGACCGTTCGGGCCCCGGCCTGGCGGGCGCCTACGACCTCGTCACCGTGGCCGGGGCCCTGCTGCTGCTCGCCGCCCCCTGGCCGGCCGCCCTCCTCACCCGGCTCGACTCCGCCGCGGCCGCCACCCTCCTCGGACCCAACCGGGCCCGGGAGCTGGAGCGCCGCGTCGAAGACCTCGCCGAGAGCCGGGCCGGGGTCCTCGACGCCGCCGACCTCGAACGCCGGCGGATCGAGCGGGACTTGCACGACGGGGCCCAGCAGCGCCTGGTCTCCCTCGCCATGAACCTCGGCATCGCCCGCGCCACCCTGCCCGATCTGCCGCCCGAGGCCAAGGCCGTCATCGACGAGGCCCACCGGGAGGCGAAGGAGGCCATCGAGGAACTCAACAGCCTGGTACGGGGCCTGCATCCGGCCGTCCTGGAGGACCGCGGGCTCGACGCCGCGCTCTCCGGGCTCGCGGCGCGCGCTCCGCTGCCGGTGGAACTGACCGTGGACATGGGCACCCGGCCGGGGCCCACCGTCGAGGCCGTCGCCTATTTCGTGGTCTCCGAGGCCCTCGCCAACGTCGCCAAACACGCCCGCGCGAAGGCCTGTTCCGTACGCGTGGACCGGATGCCGGACCGGCGGCGCGGGGACCTGCTGCGCCTGGTCGTCACCGACGACGGGGTGGGCGGCGCGGACCCGGCCGGCGGGACCGGACTGGTCGGCCTGCGCAAACGCGTAGGGTCGGTCGATGGAACCATCATGATCAACAGCCCCCTCGGGGGCCCGACCGTCGTCACCGTGGAGCTGCCGTGCGGGCTGTGATCGCCGAGGACTCCGTCCTGCTGCGCATCGGACTCGTCAGAGTCCTCGAAATGGCCGGGTTCGAGGTGGCCGCCGAGACCGGCGACGCCGAGAGCCTGCTGGCCGCCGTCGAGACGCACCGGCCCGAACTGGCCCTCGTGGACGTCCGGATGCCGCCGGGGTTCACCGACGAGGGCGTCCGGGCGGCGCTGAGGATACGCGAGGCGAGCCCCGCCACGGCCGTGCTGCTGCTCTCGCAGTACGTCGAGGAGCGCTACGCCGCCGACCTGCTGGCCACCCAGAGCCCGGCCGGGATCGGCTACCTGCTCAAACAACGGGTCGCCGACGTCGAGGAGTTCATCGACGCCCTGCGGCGGGTGGCGGGCGGCGGCACCGCCCTCGACCCCCAGGTCGTCGCGCAGCTGCTGCTGCGCCGGGGCGGCGGACCGGACCCGCTCTCGCGGCTCACCCCGCGCGAACGCGAGGTACTGGCACTGATGGCGGAAGGGCGCTCCAACGGCGGCATCGCCGCCGCGCTCGTGGTGAGCGAGAGCGCGGTGGCCAAGCACATCAACAGCATCTTCGCGAAGCTCGACCTGTCGGCGGCCGACGGGGACCACCGCCGGGTGCTCGCCGTCCTGCGCTTCCTGGACGGCACACCGTGAGGCCGGCCGAAGCGGCCCGGCCCGCACCGCCCGCCCCGCCCCGCCCGGTGCACCGGCGCGCCTGGATCACCGCCGCGCTGCTCAGCGCGGTCCTCGTCCTGGCGCCCCTCGCCTGGCAGGTGTTCGCCCACGGGGTCACCCAGAGCCGCGTCCTGTACGGCGGCAGCGGTGGGCGGCCCGTGACGGCGGTGGAGATCGTCGGGGGCGATGCGAACGTGAGCGTCACGCCCCGCTCCGACCGGGAGGTCGGCTACCGGGCGGAGGTCCGCTGGTCCCTCGGGGCGCCCGTCATCGAGGAGAGCTGGCTCGGGGGCTCCCTGCGGCTGACCCCGCGCTGCTCCGGCGAGGGGAGCCTGCTGGGCGCCGGCGGCGGCTGCTCGGTCAGCCTGGGAGTGACCGTGCCCGACGGGATCCCCGTCAAGGTCACGGCCGGTTCGGGCCGGGTCGCCGTCAAGGGCCTGAGCGGCAACGTGGACGCGAGCGTGGGCTCCGGCGCGCTCACGCTGACCGGGCTGCGCGGGGAGCTGCGCGCGGAGGTCGGATCCGGAAGCCTCGTGGCCGGCGACCTGACCTCCGCCCGCGCCGACGTCCGGGTGGGCTCGGGCCGGGGCGAGGCCGCCTTCCTCACCCCGCCGGAGCGGGTGACGGCGCGGGTCGCCTCGGGCCGGGTACGCCTGACCGTGCCCGCGGCCGGCCGCTTCCGGGTCGGCTGCGAGGTGGGGCCGGGCCGCTGCGAGGTGCCCGAGGCCCTGAGCGACCCGGCCTCCGGCCGGGTCCTCGACATCGCCGTGGACTCGGGCCGGGCCCAGGTGGGTTATCCGGACCCGATGTCCTAGCGACGGGGACGCGGGCCGCTCAGGAACGCAGTCTGCGGGCGCGGGCGCGGCGCAGGAGGATGCCGGCGGCGGCGCCGGCCAGGGCGGTCGCGGCCACTCCGGCCGTGGTCCACCACAGGGTGCCGTCCCCGCCGTCGTCGTCGCCCGCGGCTTGCGGGGCGGCGCTGGACGCGGAGGAGGGCGACGGGTCCGCCGACGCGCCGGGAGCCGCCGCCGACGGCGTCGCGGAGGCGTCGGGGGTGCCGGAGGCGGCGGGCTGCGGGGCGGTGGGGCTCGTGGCCGGAGCCGGGTCCACCACCGGTACGGCGACCTCCTTGTCCCCGTGACCGAGCGCGGGGAACCCCACGTCGACGCTGACCTTCCAGGAGCCGGGCGGCAGCGCCTCGGCGGTGGTCCAGCCCGCGGGCTTGCCGGTGTCGCGGACCAGCTTCCAGGGGCCCTCCGAGCGGGCGCCGTCGGGACTGACGGCGTTCACGGTGGCCGCGACCGTCTCGTCGATGGCGTCCCCGTCGTTCTCCCAGGTGATGTCGGCGGTGACGTGGCCCTCCCGCTGCCCGGTGACCACGACCTTCACGGTGTCGCCGTGGGCCTGGGCGGGGGTGGAGACGGCGAGCGCCATGGCCTGGCACAGGAGCAGCAGGAACCACAGGCCGATGGATCTGAAGGTCGGGAAAGCGTGTCGTGTGCGCATCGTCGCGTTCCTTGGGACGAGTTGAGATGAGAGGGGCCGGCGGGCGGTCGCAGGGGAGGGGCGACCGCCCGCCGGGGAAAGCGGAGCCGGACCGGGCTCGCGGCCCGCGGCTCGGGCCGGTCAGCCGGCCTTCTGGACCGTCCAGACCTGGGCCGGGCGGCCGTCCGCCTTCTGGAGGTCGAGCAGCCAGTACCCGTAGTAGGGGCGGTTGCTCACGGTCAGGGCGAAGCCGCCGCTGGAGTCCGCGAGCGTCATGCCGCCACCGCTGGCCGACATCTTCCACTTCTGCGCGGCGCCGCTCCCACAGGGCTGCTGCGCGATCCACATGCCCGCGGCCGGGGCGCCGCCCATCTGGAGGCACTTGCCGGAGACGGCGGACCGGACGCGGACGAGTCCGCTGCCCGCGTCGTCGAAGTACCACTGCTGCTGGGCGTAGCCGTTGGCGCGTCCGCCGACGAGGACGGTGTTGTCCGCGGTGCGGCCGCCCCACAGCTCGGCGTTCATGCCGGTGCTGCCGTTGCCGAGCAGGTAGCGGGTGTTCGGGGTGGTGGTCCCGCCGCCCTTGCTCGTCGTACGGAAGGAGGTGGTCTTGCCGGGGCCGGTGTCACGGCCGGAGCCGTCCCGGACCGACACGGCGACCTTGTACTCGGTGCCGGGCTGGAGGTTGTAGATCCGCAGCGCGGTCGACTGGACCCACGTCAGGTGCTTGCCGCCCAGCAGGACCTGGTACCAGGCCGCGCCGTCCACCTTGGGCCAGCTCACCACGACGGAGTCCGCCTGGATCTGGCCGGCGGTCACCGTCGGCCCGCCGGTGGGCTGCTTGGTGGGCGTCGGGGTGGGCGTCGGCTTGGAGGTCGGGCTCGCCGTCGGCTTGGGCGACGGATCGGGGTTGGTGGTGCCGCCCCCGCCGTTGCCCTTCATCAGGAACTGGTTGTCCGCGATGTTCCAGTGCGTGGCCAGGTAGCTGCCCGGCTTGGGGTTGGTGTGGAAGTAGTCGTCGTGGTTGCAGTCCAGGATGTTCTCGGACGCCTGGTTGGTGCAGACGTTGCGCATCTGCGGGTAGTACGGCGTGTCCGAGTAGCACATGACGTCCCACTCGTCCGTGCAGTGCGCGCCCCGGCTGGTGTTGGGCGCGCTGTTGTTGACCGCGCCCAGGTTGTGGCCGAGTTCGTGCGCGGCGGTGTGGCCGCCCCAGCAGCCGGAGTCGGTACGGCCGTAGGAGGGGCCGAAGTTGCTCTGGTTGGTCTGGCCGGGACGCTCGTCGCCGTTGAAGGTGCCGATGCCGCAGTAGACCTGGGTGTCCGCGAAGATCATGTACTTGCGGTCACGGCGGTCGAGGCCCTTGCCGGCGAGCGCGTTGTTCGTCGCGCTGAACTCGGAGAGCGCGGAGGCCGGGAGCTCGATGTTGAGAACCGTCGGGGTGCAGTCGGCGGCCGTGACGTAGCGGATGTGGCGGACGCCGCCCGTCTCCTTGGCGCTCGCCGAGTAGATGAGGTCGGCGTCGGCCGCCCACTTGCGGAACGAGGCCACGTACTCGGCGTACCGGTCGCGGTCGGAGCCGTGCACGTACACGACCTGGACGCGGTTGCCGGTGCTGCCGTCGCCGTCGCACTGGACGGTCTGGCCCGCGGGCCCGGCGGCGACGCCCTGGCTGCCGGAGGCCGCGGCGGGCGCCGGAGCTGCGGCGGGAGCCGCCTTGGCGGACGAGGCGTCCGCGGCGGGCGCGTCCTGAGGACGCCCGCCGCCTTCGGTGCTGGCCGGGTCGCCCGCCTGGGGCTTGGCCGGGTCGGCCGCCGGAGCCTTGCTCTTGACGGCGGGCTCGATGTCCTTCTTGATGTCGACGCCCTTGGGCGGGGCATCGGGGCCGTGCGTACAGAGACCGCCTTCGGTGCGGTAGACGCCGACGCAGCGGTCGCCCTTCGGGGCGGCCTTGAGGCCGTCGAAGACCATGCCGCGCTTGGCGTCCGCTTCGGCGGGCTCGCCGACGATGGGCGCCGGCTCCTCGTCGCGTGCCGGTGCGGCCGCCGGTACGACGGTGTCGGCCAGCGCACCGCCGGCCTCCGCCGGTCCTGCCTGGGCGTCGTCACCGAGTCCGGAGTAGGCGATGCCCCCCGCGAGCACCGCCGCCGAGGCCAGGGCGGCGGTGACGAGTATGAACCGCCGGGGTCTGCGCCGGTGTTCGCGCTGCTTCCTTCTGTTTCCAGTCATGCGCACCTCAATTCCTGATCCAGGGGAGTGGGTGCGCGGAAGCCTGCCAGACGGGCGCGGTGGAGAATTCGGACAAACTGGAGCGCCGTCCGAGATACCTGTCTGTTACCTTGTTCTCTTTTCTGATGATCCGTCAATTCACATAAAAAATAAGTGAGTTACGCGCATCATGGAGTAATGGTCCAGGCCTTTTTGGGGGATGTCGTTATCAAATCGAGATAAGGCTTGAGGCTTATTGACGGCGATTCAGTCAGGGATTCACCCAATTACTACCTGCCGAATTGCCTCGGTCACAAGCGGTGAGGAATCCGCCCCTCCGCCTGACATGCCCGCGGCCGGCATCCCGGAAATCCGGGATGCCGGCCGCGTTCGCCGCCGTGGGACTACCTGCGGGCGTCACGCTCCCAGGTGTAGAACCGGTGCGCCATCGCGTCCTTCGGGCTGCGCCAGGTCTCCGGGTCGTGCGGGCTGATGTACGCCGACAGCCGGTCGCTGAGACCCGTGAACTCCGGGTGCGACGTCGCCCGGGCGATCGCCGGGCCGGGGTCCTTGTCGGACTCGATCAGGTGGAGGTACACCTCGCCGAACTGGAAGAGGCTGCGGCGGCGCACCCCGATCAGGCCGGGCAGTTCGCCGGCGTCCGAGTCGGCGAACAGGCCCGCGATGTCCGGCGCCGAGCCGGGCGCCATTCGGGCCACGATGAGAGCTTGGTGCATCGGGAGGATTCCCCTTTCTTCGTCGTCGTTCTCGTCTGCTGCTCGTGGCTCGTGGCGCGCCTCAGACGCGGTCGGCCACGGGCGTACGGCCCTCCCGCTCGCGCTGCTCGATCTTGTCCCGGATGAGGGCCATCTGGATCCGGGAGTTGCGGTTGATGTTGTCGGTCATCCACGCGTCGTCCACCGGGGCCTCCGGCTTCATCGCGAAGTCCTGCACCCACCGCATCCGGGTGCCGCCGCCGGGGGCCGGCGCGTACTCCCAGTGGATGTTCATGTGGGCGAACGGGCCGGTCTCGACCCGGCGCGCCTTCACGGTGAGCGCGTCCCGGTCCAGGGTGCGCTCCGAGACCCAGCTCCACACCACGCCGTTCTCGTCCGGGTGCATGGCGAGGCGGAACTTGGTGGTGTCCCCGACCTTGTCGAGGATCTCGATCGAGGCGTACTCGCTGAAGAGCTGCGGCCAGTTGGGGAGGTCGTTGGTGACGTCCCACACGACGTCGACGGGCGCGTTGACGGTGATCTCGTTGTCGGTGTGTCCAGGCATGTCAGGCTCCGGTCATGAGGCTGCTGTTGACGAGGTCGAGGAACTCGCCGGGGCTCTTGCAGCGGTCCGCGTTCGAGGGGAGTGCCCGGCCGCGCCGGTTCTCCAGCTCCCCGACGATTCCGAGCAGGCCCAGGGAGTCGAGGCCGTAGTCGTCGAACTGGGAGTCCGGACGGCTCGCCAGCTCCGTCGGATCGACGGTGATGCCGGCGGTCTTCATCAGGGCCGCGAGTTCTTCCATGGTCAGTCGTTCGGACATGGGTGCCTTCTCTCTTGCCGCGAGTCCTACGAGTCCTGCTTCCTGCGTGGTGCGGTGGTGCTTCCTTCGGGCGGGCCCGCCCCTACGCGGGGGAATCGGACCCCTTGCGGATCACGAGCGCCGAGTTCGAGCCCATCTGGCCCCGGCTCAGCACCAGCGCCGTCCGGGGCCCGCAGGCCCGGGCGTCACCCGTGACCACATCCAGGTCGTGGCACACCTCGAACACGTTCGGGGTCGGAGGCACGACCCCGTGCTCCAGTGCCAGGACCGCGGCGGCGACATCGAGCGTCGCCGCCGCGCAGTACGCCCGCCCCGTACCGGTCTTGGGCGCCGTCACCGGCACCTTCGACCCGTGGGAGCCGAGCGCCTCGGAGATCGCCCGGGCCTCGGCCGCGTCGGCCTCCGGCGACCCGAAGGCGTCGGCGAACACGACGTCGATCTCCTCGGGAGCGCAATCGGCCTCCCGCAGCGCGCCCCGGATCGCGTGGGCCAGGCCCTCGGCCGACTCCTCCCAGCGCCCCGGTCCGGTGAAGGTCGCGGCGTGGCCGGCCAGTACGGCCCGCACCGTCGCGCCCCGCCGCCCGGCCGCGGCCTCGTCCTCGACGACGAACATCGCGCCGCCCTCCGCCGGGACGAAACCGCACGC
Source organism: Streptomyces goshikiensis (assembly GCF_014650555.1). Classification (GTDB taxonomy): domain Bacteria; phylum Actinomycetota; class Actinomycetes; order Streptomycetales; family Streptomycetaceae; genus Streptomyces; species Streptomyces goshikiensis. Next base: position 350,592 of record NZ_BMVE01000003.1, read on the forward strand.
CTTGTCGGTGAACGGCCGGTACGCCCGCTCCGGGTCCTCGGCGGTGCTCAGCCCCTCGTAACCGAGCTGGCACACCACCGAGTAGGGCGCGAGCGGGGCCTCCGTCGCCCCGGCGAGCATCGCCCGGCTGCCCTGGCGGATCGCCCGGGCCGCGTGCGCGAAGGCGTCCAGACCGCCGGCCTCGTCTCCGCACACCACTCCGCACGGGCCCTTGAACCCGCGCCGGATGGAGACCTGGCCGGTGCTGGCCGCGTAGAACCAGGCGATCGACTGGTACGGGCCGACGTAGCGGGGGCCCTGCCCCCACAGCCGCTGGAGCTCGCGCTGCCCGAACTCGCCGCCGCCGGAACCGGCCGCCGTGACGACGCCCACGGAGTAGGGGTCGTCCTCGTAGTCGGCCCGTCCGAGCCGGGCGTCCTCCAGCGCCATGTCGGCCGCCGCGAGCGCGTAGTGGCTGAACCGGTCGGTCTGTACGAGGAAGCGCTCCTCGACGAGCGTGCCGGGGTCGAAGTCCCGCACCTCGCCCGCGACCCGCAGCGGGAGGTGCTCGCACCCCTGCCGGGTGACGCGGGCCAGGACGCTGTCGCCGGACTCGGTCGCCTTCCAGAAGGCCTCGGCGCCGATCCCGTTGGGAGCGACGATGCCCATCCCGGTGACGACGGTCCTGCCCGGGGTGCCGGCACCCCGGGTACGGCCGCTGCGGCTGTTCACGCGCGTACCTCCTTCGGCCGGGTCATGACGACCGCGGACTGGAACCCGCCGAACCCGCTGCCGACGGAGAGCACGCTGCGCAGCGTGTGCTCGCGGGCCGTGCGCGGGACGTAGTCCAGATCGCACTCGGGGTCGGGCGTCTCGTAGTTCGCGGTCGGCGGCACCACGTGATGAGTCATCGCCAGCACGCAGGCCGCGAGTTCTATCGCCCCGATGGCGCCGAGCGAGTGCCCCACCATGGATTTGATGGAGGTCATCGGCGTCTTGTAGGCGTGGTCGCGCAGGACCCGCTTGACCGCCGCCGTCTCGTGGCGGTCGTTCTGCTTGGTGCCGGAGCCGTGCGCGTTGACGTAGTCGATGTCCCCGGCGTTGACCTGGGCCTGGCCGAGGGCGGTTTCGATGGCGCGGGCCATCTCCAGTCCCTCGGCGGTCAGCCCGGTCATGTGATGGGCGTTGCCGAACGTCGCGTACCCGCCGATCTCGCAGTAGACCGTCGCGCCGCGCGCCCGGGCGTGCTCCAGCTCCTCCAGGACGAGGACCGCCCCGCCCTCGCCGAGGACGAAGCCGTCCCGGTTGGCGTCGAAGGGCCGCGAGGCGTGCGCCGGGTCGTCGTTGTTCGCCGAGGTCGCCTTGATCGCGTCGAAACAGGCCACCGTGATGGGGGACACGGGGGAGTCCGACGCGCCGGCTATGCACACGTCCATCCGGCCCTCCTGGATGGAGTGCACCGCGTAGCCGATGGCGTCGAGCCCGGAGGTGCAGCCCGTGGAGACGGTCTGTACCGGGCCCCGCGCGCCGGTCTGCTCCGCCACCGCCGAGGCGAGGGTGGCGGGAGTGAACGCGCGGTGCAGGTAGGGCGACGCGAGCCGGTGGTCGACGTCCCACCACGAGCCTTCCTGGCTCACGGCGGTGTAGTCGTGCTCCAGCCGGGTGGTGCCGCCGACGGCGGTGCCGAGGGAGACCCCGGTCCGCCAGGCGTCGTCGCCGCCGAGTTCGAGGCCGGCGTCGGCGACGGCCTCCCGCGCGGCGACCAGGGCGAACTGGATGTACCGGTCCGCCCGGGCCGCGCCGTCCTCGTCGAATCCGTGCGCCGCGGGGTCGAAATCGACCTCGGCGGCTATCCGGGAGCGGAACCCGGCCGGATCGAAGAGGGTGATGCCCCGTGTCGCCGTACGCCCGTTGGAGAGCAGGTCCCAGAACGCCCGGGCCCCGATGCCGCCGGGCGCGACGACGCCGACTCCGGTGACGGCCACCCGCCGCCGGGTCACGACACCACTCCCGAGCGCTCCGGCGGCCGGTCACCGTGGGCGCCCTGCGCGTGCGCGGCCTCCTCGGTGTCGACGTGGCCCAGCTCCGGCCGCGGCGCCAGCGGACCGAGGTGGAAGACCATCCGGGCCTCGACGTCCCCGACGTTGCGGAACCGGTGGCGCACGTTGATCGGCACCAGCAGCCCCTGGTCGGTGCGCAGCGGGTGGGTGTCGCCGTCGAGGTCGACCTCCAGCACGCCGCTGACCACGTACACGAACTCCTCGGAGTACGGGTGGTAGTGCTCGGCGATCGACTCCCCGGGACCCATGATGGCCAGCCCCATGAAGCCGCTGGTCGAGCCCGCCAGCGTCGGGGTGAGGACGGCCCGCACGTCGCCGCCGCGCCGGCGGTTGGGCTGTGTCTCGCTGAGGTCGACGATGCGTGGGCGGTGTTTCGTCATGGCTGACTTCCTCCTGGCAGGTGAGGGGCTGGTGCGGGCCGGACGCGGGTGCTCCGCGGACCCGTCCGGATCACGGCCGGGCCGCGGCCCGGCGGTCGGTGATCAGGTTCATGGGGTGGGGTGCGGCCGGGCCGGCACCGGCCGGGGCGGCCAGCAGCCGCTCCAGCACCGCCGCCTGGTGCGGCGATTCGATGCCGAAGTCCTTCGCGGGGCGCTCGCCCGGCGCCCCGGCCACGTCGAAGAGCCGGACGACGATGTCGTCGCGCTGGAAGATGCTGCTGCTCCGTACGGGGCTCTTCGTGTGCCGCGCCGCGGCCTCGTCCTGCCGCGACAGGAACTTCGCGAGCGCCGGACCGCAGCCCGGCTTGGCCGGGTAGAACAGCGCGTGCCGGGTCACCTCCGCCGGTTCCCGCCCGGTCGCGGAGATGTGGTGCACCGCCGGGACCGCCGCGCGCATGAAGAACATCCGCGCGGACTCGTGGTCGGACAGGTCGCGCGCCTGCTCCAGGTAGGGGTTGATGGCCTCCTCGACGGCGCGCACCTCGGGCTGCTGCGACACGTGCCGCAGCGCCGCCACCAGGTCGCCCTGGACCTCCACCGTACGTACGACCCGGTTGCCGTGCATGAAGAGCGACGTCCGGCACAGCCGGGTGTGCTCGTCGACCTGGGCCGCCGGGGAGGCGTACGAGGACAGCAGGTCCGCGACCTGCTTCTCGCTGCCCGGCTTGACCGTGAAGGTCAGCGCGTGCCGGACGATCCCCGCACCGAGCCGGGGAGCGGGCTGGAGCCGGCCCCGGGGCGGCAGCGCGGCCTCCTCGTAGCGCTTGCCGGTCTCCCGCAGCACCGTGAACTGCAGCGGGCGCATGGTGCGGGCGCAGGCGCCCAGCGGACGCACCTGCTCGACGTGCCGTTCGCTGTTGACCCACGCCAGGTACTGCGGCGCGCTCTCCCACTCACTGGTGATGAGCCACTGCGAGGGGTTCTCGAAGGACTGGCAGAGCTGGTCCCCGAGGTGGCCCGGCACGGCGGCGATGTCGTGGCGGAGCTGTTCGTACGCCTCGAAGAACTGCTGCTGGGCCCCCTCGTGCAGGTCCATCAGCAGTACGACCCGGAGCATGGAGCCGTCGAAGGCGGACTGTGACACCCGTTCGGACAGGGTGGTTGTCATCTACTCACTCCTTCGTGAGGGCTTGGAAACCCATCGCGTACGGACTCCTCGTCCGTCATCGGCGGAATCCGCCCGGAGCCCGGCGCCGACGCCGGCCGGGAACGGCAGGCCGGCGCACCAGAGGGGAGCCGCTGTCGCTCATCGTCATCCGGCCGGGGACAGAACGCTAGATCTCAGGATCAAGCGGGTGACAAGAGGCGAATCGCCTGGGCTCGATCTCTCATCGGGGGCATAAGGAATCCATTGCCCCGCAGAGAACACAGGAGCCCGCAGCTGATGGAAGAGAATGCCGATGTCCGCGTACCGGTCCTCGTCGTGGGCGGCTCCCTCGTGGGGCTGTCCACCTCGCTGTTCCTGAGCCGTCACGGCATCAGGCATCTGCTGGTCGAGAAGCACGCCGGTACCTCCGCCCACCCCCGCGGACGCGGAATCAACGCCCGGACGATGGAGCTGTTCCGTACGGCCGGAGCGGAACCGGCGATCCGCCGGGCCGCCTCCGTGCTGGAGGGGAACCAGGGCATCCTCCAGGCCCAGTCGCTGACCGACGGAGAGCACACCTGGCTCATCAAGTCGATTGACCCATCCGGGGCGATCGCCCGGTTCAGCCCCACCGGCTGGTGCCTGTGCAGCCAGAACAACATCGAGCCGGAACTGGCCACCCAGAGCCGCGCGCAGGGCGCCGACGTGCGCTTCTCCACCGAACTGATGAGTTTCGACCAGGACGCGACCGGAGTGACCGCCCTGGTCAAGAACCGGGAGACCGGCGAGCACCTCACCGTCCGGGCGGACTACGTCATCGCGGCGGACGGCCCGCGCAGCCCCGTACGCGAAGCCCTGGGGATCCCCCAGACGGGCAACGGCGAGCTGTTCCACAACGTGAGCGTCACCTTCCGCTCCGAACGGCTCGTCAAAGAGCTCGGCGACCTCCGCTTCATCGTCTGCTACCTGATGCGCCCGGGTGCGGACGGGGCGCTGCTGCCCGTGGACAACACCAGCCAGTGGGTCTTCCACGCCCCCTGGCACCCCGACCGGGGCGAGACGCTGGAGGACTTCACCGACGAGCGCTGCGTGGACCAGATCCGCGAGGCGATCGGCGTCCCCGACCTGGACGTCGAGATCGGCGGCAAGGCGCCCTGGCACGCGGCCGAACGGGTGGCGGTGAGCTATTCGTCCGGACGGGTGTTCCTCGTCGGCGACGCCGCGCACGAGATGTCCCCCACCGGCGCCTTCGGATCCAACACCGGCATCCAGGACGCCCACAACCTCGCCTGGAAGATGGCGGCGGTGCTCGACGGTTCCGCCGGACGGGAACTCCTCGACACCTACGAGGCCGAACGGCTGCCCGTGGCCCAGGCCACGAGCGAGCGCGCCTCCGCCCGCTCGGCCGAGCACAGCCACCCGGGATACGCCCCGCCCCCCACCATGGGCGGCGGTCCGGGCAGCGGGGTGCTCACCACCGCGATGGGGTACTGCTACCCGCGCGGGGCGGTCGTCGGCGGCGACGCGCACCGGCCCGTCATCCCGGAGAAGCTCCGGCTGAGCGGCGACGTCGGCACCCGGGCGCCGCACATGTGGCTGACCCGGGCCGGCGCGAAGATCTCCACGCTGGACCTCTACGAGCGCTCCTTCGTGCTGATCAGCGGTGTCGGCACCCCGTGGCGGGAGGCGGCCGAGAAGGTGGCCTCGAAGCTGGACGTCCGGCTGGAGGCCCACACCATCGGCTCCGCGCCGGGCGCCGACCTGATCCAGCCCAGCGGCACCGACTGGGCCGAGGTCCACGAGATGAGCCCCGAAGGAGCCGTCCTCGTACGCCCGGACGGGTTCGTCGCCTGGCGGTCCGAGGGCCCCGTGGCCGACCCGACGGCCGCGCTGGGCGGCGTCATGTCGCAGCTGCTCCGCCGCGCCTGAGCACCGTGTGAAGGGGCCTGCCGGGGTCACCGGCAGGCCCAGCACCCCGCCCAGCACCCGTGGCCGCCGCGCCCCGGGCGCGGGCGGCGCCGGTGCGCGCCGGCGGAGGGCCCGCGTGCGGCGTGGGCGGACCGGCCGGAGAGGCAGGCGACGACCACCGCGATCGCGGCGAGCTCCTCCGGGGCGGCGGAGCCGCGGTGGATCCGCAGAAGGCTGGATATCGGGACGTCATTGAGCATCGACATGGCCTCTCGTCAGGAGAGTTCACCTTGTCGGGCCACCAGGACCCCTGACGCTGACGACGCTACGAGCCCGCCGTCCGGCTGTCGTGCCGGGGGGCTCCGTCCACACCCGTTCGGGCGACGCGCCCCTCCCGTGACCAGGTCAGCGGTGACCGAGCTTCACCCATTTCGCCGTACTGGGGACGCCCTTCGCGTCGAGCAGGAACAGCATGTAGTAACCGGGGGGCGCGTCGGCCGCGCCGGGCGGCGTCCGCAGCCCGATCGAGCCGCCGCCGCTGCCGGGCGTCCCGGTGAAGCGGAGGTCCAGATGCCGCTGGCTGGTGTTCACCGCGTGGGTGACCGTCGTCGGCGCGAGGAGCACGGCCCGCTTCACCCGCGAGGCGGTGGAGCTGTCCACCCGGAACTCCTCGTCGTAGGCCAGCTCGCCGCCCGGGACCCGGTCCAGGGCCGGGCGGGAACCTCCCTGGTGGAGGTACGGGGGCTCGTAGAGCTCGATGCTGCCGTCCATCCCGTCCCGGATGTCGGGATCGTTGGCGATCTGCTGGAGTTCGTCGCCGGTGACCATCACCCGGCCGTCCGGCATCACCAGGGCGTTGGAGTGGTAGCCGCGCGGCAGGCGCTGCGCCGGCCCGAGCCGCCAGTGGCCGCGCGCGTCGCGCAGCTCGGTCCGCCGGTACTTGAGGTCCGCCTTCGGGTTGAACGGTCCGTACCCGTAGTCCCGGGTGGCGAGGGCGCCGTTGACCGTCAGCAGCGTGCCGTCCGGCAGGATCAGCGTGTCGTCCTGGGTCCGGCCGAACGCCCGCGGTTCCTCGGTGCTCCAGGCGCCGCCGGAGAGCCGGTACGTGTTCGGGTCGCGCGGGTCGCCGCCGAGGACCAGCACGGAATCCGGGCCGCGGAACCCGGCGGGGAGGGGCACCGCCGAGCCGTAGCCGCGGAAGTCGGCCGGCCGCCTGGGCAGGTCCGTACGGGTCTGCGTGGCCAGGTCGAAGAGCCACTGCTGGTCGGCGTCGCGGCCGAGGCCATAGATCTTGCCGTCCCGCAGCGAGAACAGGTGCGGGTAGTCGTTGCGGAACGGCGCGTCCGCGCGGAACCGCTCCGGGGCGAGGTCGAGCGGGATGTCGTACGGCCGCCAGGGCACGGGATGGCGCAGCGCCGGGAACCGCTCCACGACCGGGGTGGGGGTGCCCGTACCGCGCTCGGACTGGCCGGACATGATGATCTGGCGGCCGTCGGGCCCGGTGACGACCGAGGGGTACCAGCGGCCCACCGACATGTCGCGGTTGCGGTACCAGAGCTCGGTCCACGGGTCGAAGACGAAGGACAGCCTGGCGCCGCTGCCGCCCTTGCCGCCGACGTTGCCGCCGAACACCCCGACCATTCCGTTGGGCAGGAAGGCGTGCCCGGCGCAGAAGAACGGCGCGGGGCGGGGCACGTGAAGGCCGTCGGGCATCAGCACCGTCGGGGGCTCCACCTTCTTGAAGGCCCCCGCCCCCGTACCGCGGGCGGGATCCCACAGGTAGGCGCGGCCCGCGTTGGTGCGGCCGATCCGGTCCGTGGGGCCGGTCTCCTTCCTGGGGTCGACCTCCACGCGTTCGAAGGAGAACAGCAGCACCTTGCCGGTGGGCAGCTGGGCGACGTGGACGCCGAAGTCGGGGGAGGGGAAGAACGCCGTGAACCGGCCGGAACGGGACGCCTCCAGGCGGGCGTTGGCCTGCTGCTGGGAGGTGCGCAGGGCCTCCAGACCGGAGGTGCGGGCGGCCTGCGGATAGACCGTGGATTCCCGGGCGGCCAGCCGTCGCTCGGCGTGCTCCCTGGCGTGTTCCGCACCGAGCGAGGCCACCTCGTCGGGCCGGGTCTCGGCGGAGAGCCGGTCGTCGTCCGGGTGGTGGCGCCCGGGGAGCGGGCCGAACGCGGAGGCGGCGAAGGCGGCGGGGACGGCTGAGACCGCCGAGACTGCCGAGGCCGGCGGGGCGGCCGGTGGTGCGAGGGAGCCCAGGGCGGCGAGACCCAGGCAAAGGGACACGGACAGCGCGACCGAGCGCCGCCCCCCGAACCGACCCGGCATGAGCTCTCCTCCGTCAACGGGACGCCCATACTAGGAGAAACCGCATCGAATTCCCGGGCACACGAGCCCCGTTCCGGCCCCGCTGCGCCGTTCGGCCGCCCCGACGACGCCGCATGATCGTTTCTGCGGTGAACGGGCCCGACCATCGGGGTGAGACGCCGTTGCCGCAGCCGGGCCGCGCCCGCCGGGGGCGGTTATCCATGGCCAGGTGATCAAGCCACTGCGCACCACCTTCGCCGCGGCCGCCGCATCGGCCGCCCTCCTCGCCCTCACCCCCTCGGCCGGAGCCACTGCCTCCGCCGGGGCCGCCCCCGCGGCGCCCACGGACCGGGTGACGGTCGACGTCGCCACCGTCAACGGCTCGGGCTGCAAGCCCGGCACCGCCGCGGTCGCCGTCGCCCCGGACAACTCGGCCTTCACCGTCACCTACAGCGAGTACATGGCCCAGGCCGGCGGCGGCGCCCCCGCGACCGAGGGCCGCAAGAACTGCCAGCTCTCGCTGGTCGTGCACGTTCCCCAGGGCTACACGTACGCCGTGGCCAAGGTCGACTACCGGGGCTTCGGCAACCTCCAGCCCGGCGCGGTCGGCACCCAGAAGGCCAGCTACTACTTCCAGGGCATGAGCCAGACCGCCCAGCGCACCCACCGGTTCGCCGGAGCCCTCGACGACAACTGGCAGGTCACCGACACCACAGGGGTCGAGGCCCTGGCCTTCGCGCCCTGCGGGGAACTGCGCAACTTCAACATCAACACCGAGCTGCGCGCCGAGATCGGCACCTCCGACCCGGCGCGGGCCAGCTACATGTCCGTCGACTCGACGGACGGCACCATCGGCACCATCTACCACTTCTCCTGGAAGCGGTGCCCCGGCCGCTGACCCCCGCCCGGGTGGCGCGGGCGCGCGTCAGAGGGTCCTGACCGCGCCCGCGCCCGCCGCGCGGTCGTCCCGGTAGCGCCCCGGCGTCGTCCCGAACTCCCGGTTGAACGCGTGGGAGAAGGCGTACGGGGTCGCGTACCCCACCCGGCGCGCGATGGCGGCCAGCGGGTCCGCGGTGTCGCGGAGCAGGGTGGCCGCGAACGTCAGGCGCCACCAAGTGAGGTACGCCATCGGCGGCCGGCCGACCAGGGCCGTGAACCGCCTGGCCAGGGTCGGCCGCGAGACCCCCGCCTCGGCGGCCAGCCGGTCGTTGGTCCACGCGGCGGCCGGATCCGCGTGCAGGGCGCGCAGCGCGGCGGCCGCCACCGGGTCGCCCAGGACGGCGGGCCAGACCCCGGTCGTCCCCTCGTCCAGGCAGGACCGGACCATGTAGACGAGCAGCAGGTCCAGCAGGTTCGGCACCGCGATCCAGGCGCCGGGCCGCTGCCCGCCCAGCTCCCGCCCCAGCAGGTCGATGGCCGAGCGGAGTTCGGGATGGGCGCCCACCCGGTTCGCCAGGTGGACGACCCGGGGCAGCTCCGCCATCAGCGGGTGCACCCGGCTGCGGTCGAGCCGGTACTTGCCGCACAGCATCTCCACCGCCGCGCCCGCGGCCGGGGGCTGCCGCGAGGTCCGCTCCGAGCGCTCCTCGGCGCGCCAGTCCTCGAAGCGCACCGCCCCTCGCACCGTCGCCTCGTCCACCGCGGAGTCGGCGATGACGTGCCCGGTCCCGTGCGGCAGCAGCACCGCGTCACCCGCGCCCAGCGCGACCGGTTCGCCGCCTCCGTCGGGGAGCAGCCAGCAGGTGCCCTCCAGGACGACGTGGAACCCGGCGCCGTCGTACGCGTCGAAGCGCGCGCACCAGCTCCCGCTCACCCGCATCCGGTCGGAGGAGGGCCGGCCGATGCGCACGGCCGCGATCGCGTCACTCACCACATCCATCGGATCAGCCTAGCGCCGGCCTCGGGAGTGAGAGCCTCGCGTATCCGGATGAGCCGGGCTGGCATTGAGGGGCTCAACTGGCCCGCATAGATTGGGGCCATGAAGAACGAGAACGAGCAGAGCATCGTCCTGGGAGACGTCGAGGTCCTGCGGGTCGTCGAGTGGCAGGGGCCGCTCGTGCCGGCGGCCGACTTCGTCCCGGAGGCCGGGGCCGAACTGTGGAAGGCCAACGAGGAGTGGCTGGCGCCCGACCACTGGGAGCCGGAGCGGGACCTGGCGGTGGTCGCGCTGCAGACCTGGGTGCTGCGCAGCGCCGGCCGCACCATCCTGGTGGACACCGGGGTGGGCAACGGACGCGAACGGCCCGGATCGCCCCGGTTCCACCACTGGCAGGCCGACTTCCTCGGCGAACTGGAGCGGGCCGGCGTGCGGCCCGAGGACGTCGACCTCGTGGTCAACACCCACGTCCACGCCGACCACGTCGGCGGCAACACCGTGGACGAGGCGGGGGAGTGGGTGCCGGCCTTCCCCAACGCCGAGTACCTCATACCGGCCGCCGACGACCACTGGTTCGGCCCCCGGGGCGGGTACGGGAAGGGCCTGCGGGAGGACGACCGGCTGCTCTACGAGGACAGCGTCGCTCCGATCCACCGGGCCGGGCAGGCCGTGCTCTGGGAGGGCGCCCACCGCATCGACGAGCACCTCACCCTGGAGTCCGCCCCCGGTCACACGCCCGGATCCGCCGTCCTCAGGCTCGACTCCGGCGGCGACCGCGCGGTGTTCGTCGGGGACCTGCTGCACAGCCCGGTCCAGATCCTGCGGCCGTCCTGCAACAGCTGCTTCTGCATGGACGAGGCGGAGGCCGCCGCCAGCCGGCTGCGGATCCTCGAACGGGCCGCGGACACCCGGGAACTGGTCGTCCCCGCCCACTTCGGCGGCGCCGGCGCCGTCGAGGTCCGGCGCGACGGTGCCGGGTTCGCCCTCGGTCCCTGGGGCGGCCACCGCCCCGTGTGAGACCCGGGCAAAGCGGCGGGGCCGGCCTTCGCGGTCCTCGCGGACGGAAGGCCGGCCCCGGTGGGCCGTACGCGGGCGAACGGCCCCGTGGCCGGTCAGCCCCGGATCACTTCACCTTGATGACGACGGTGTTGCACACCTTGTCGGCGAAGGTCTGCTTCTTCTGGTCCCACAGCGGCCACAGGAAGCCGAGGTAGCAGGCGATGCTGTCGAGGAAGTGGGCGAGCTTGCGCACGAAGGCGAAGCCGAAGCCCAGCGTGCGGCCGTCGGCCTCGCGCAGGACGCTGATGCCGAGCGCCTTCTTGCCGATCGTCTGACCGGTCGAACCTTCCTTGTACAGCTGGAAGAAGCCCATGCCTATCGCGTACAGGAGGGTGATGAGGCTGAGGATGGAGAGACCCGCCGAGGCGTCGCTGGAGCCGGAGCCGGAGCTGGAGGCGCCGGTGATGAACATGACCAGGTACATCGGGCCGACCATGATGAGGAGGTCGAGCAGGTACGCACCGACGCGCTGACCCCAGTGGGCGAGCGGCGGCAGACCCATCCCGGGCATCCCGGGCATGCCAGGCATGCCCGGCATCGGGGGCATCGGCTGCTGCGGGTAGCCGTAGGGCTGCTGCGGCGGCTGGGGCTGCTGCGGGTAGCCGTACTGCGGCTGCGGGGGAACGCCCTGGGGCGCCTGCTGCGGGTAGCCGCCGGGCTGGCCCTGCGGGGGCTGCTGGCCGTAGGGGTTGTTCGGGTCGCCGAAGCTCATGGCGAAGTCTCTCCAGGTCTGATGCGGGGACGAGGCGGTGAGCGTGGAGGACGTCACGATGTGAGCGGTATGCCCCCCGCACTGCCGCGATACTGCGGGGCTCATCGTGGTCGTAACATCGACTGCTTGTCCAATTGGATTGCCGGGGCGGGCAGGGTACCCCGGCGCTCAGACCTGGAAGACCAGCGCGAGGCGGGAGGCCAGCTCACCGGCGGTGGGCGGCTGGAGACGGGCGCTCAGATAACCGTCCGGGCGCACCAGGAAGGCCGTCCGGCCGCGCGCCGCGTACTGCCGCGCGAACTCGCCACGGCGGTCCCGGTAGACGGGCAGGGTCATCGTGTCGCCGGCGCCGGCCGGGGCGGCATCGGGCAGCACCACGCAGGTCGCGACGCGGCCCAGCGACACGTCCCGGGCGGTCGCGGCGAGTGCGGGGAAGCCGTCGGCGCCCGTCTCGCCCGGCTCCCCGTCGCCGCCCGCGTAGAGCAGCAGCACGTGCCCGCGGTCGCGCAACAGGTCGTACAGCCGCAGCGGGTGGGCGGTGATGTGCCCCGTCAGGCCCCCGCAGTCGGGGGCGCGGTCCCCGGCCCGCGGGCCGTCGCCGTCAGCGCCGCCGCCCTCCTCGGGCGGTCCGACCAGAGGGCTGCCCCGGTAGCCGATCAGCAGCTGTGCCTCGCGGAGCATGACGGTCCCGGGGTCGTCGGGGTCGGCCTGGACCCCCTCGGCGGCGTGCCGCACCGTCCGCCCCACGACCTCCACACCGACCGGACGGCGCTCGGTGTCGTAGCTCGCGAGGAGTTCGGGGCGCGCGCCGCCCTGGATCGCGAGCGCGAGCTTCCAGGCCAGGTTGTACGCGTCCTGAATGCCGGTGTTCATCCCCTGCGCGCCCGTCGGCGGATGGATGTGCGCGGCGTCGCCGGCGACGAAGACCCGGCCGTCGGCGTACCGGTCCACGATCCGGTGGCTGATGCGGAACACCGAGGACCAGCGCAGGGCACAGGCGGTCGCCGGCCGCGGCGCGAGCCGGTCCAGGACGTCCTGGAGGTGGGAGAGCGAGGGCCCCGCGCCGCCGTCGAGGCCGTGTGCCACGCCGTCACCGCTCTCCGCGCGGGCGGCGGTCCGCAGCTCCGGCGGCACCATGGAGGAGATCCGGTACCGGCCGCGCCCGGGCAGCGGAATGCACACCAGCACGTCGTCGACGGCGCCGTCGGCGCCGAGGTGCATGGCGCGGACTCCGTACCCGTGGGGCATGTCCCAGTCGAGCTCGACGTCCCCGAGCATGTACTCCTCGGGGAAGGCGCCCCCCTCGAAGCCGAGGCCCAGCCCCTTGCGGACGGCGCTGTGCGCCCCGTCGCAGCCGACCAGGTACCGCGAGCGGACCTCCTCCTGCGCCCCGGACGAGGTGACCAGGCGGCTCGTCACCCCGTCGGCGTCCTGCGCGAACCCCACCAGCTCGGTCCCGCGCTCGATCCGGGACCCGAAGCGGGCCAGGAACTCGTCGAGGATCCGCTCGGTCTCGTACTGCGGCAGCGCGGCGAACCCGTACGGCACCTCGGGCGGCAGGGCGAGTTCGACCCGGGGCCTTTCGGCGCCGTTGACGTACGTGAGCTGCCCGAGCATCGGGACGGCCGCTTCGAGGGCCGCCCGGACCAGGCCCATCCGGTCCCAGATCTCCAGCGTGCGGGGCTGGATGCCGACGGCCTTGGCGTACGGCAGCCGCTCCGGCAGCCGGTCCACGACACGGCAGCCGATCCCGCGCCGCCGCAGCTCTACGGCTGCGGTCAGTCCCACGGGACCGGCTCCGGCGATCAGTACGTCGACGGTGTCAGTGGACACGATGGGCACCTCCCGGGCGAAGGGTTCCCCCCACTCATGGTGGCGCCGCACCGGGACCGTCGCGCGTCAGCCGTCGGCGCGGGCGGCTTCCCTGCGCCCGCGCTTGCCCAGCGGTGCCTGGGAGAGGTCCTGCGCGGTGGACCGGAGCTGCTTGAAGCCGTACCCGCGCGTGGTCAGCCACTCCTCGGCGGCGAGCTCGGCGCGGGCCGTGGCGTCGAGGAGGTCCTCCTCGGCCTCGCCGGAGTCCAGGAACCGGAACACGAAGGCGGGCCGGGCGGCGATGTCGTACGTGAGGTGGCCCTCGGGGGTGAACGCCGCGTGCAGCATGTCGTGGTGCGGTGCCTCGCCGAGCAGCTCGGCGTGCTGCTCGGCGGTGAGGGAGTCGAAGGAACCGCGGACGGTGATCCGGAAGGTACGGGTGCTCATCCGGGGAGCGTAGGCCGCCCGCGGCCCGCTCCGCACCCGGATTTCCCCCGGTCCGGGGGCCGGGGGGCTGACGTTCAGGCGGCGGTTTCTGTCGCGGTTTCTGTCGCTGCCTCGGCCTCGGTCCCCGTCTCGGTCGTAACCGAGACCGCGGCCGCCCGCTCGGCGGCGCTGCGCTCGACGCAGAACTCGTTCCCCTCGATGTCGGCGAGGGTGGCCCATCCCGAGCCGTCGGGCCGGCGCCGGTCCGCGACGAGCGTGGCGCCGAGGGCGAGCAGGCGCTCCACCTCCTCGTCGCGGCCGCGGTCCGTCGGCCGGATGTCGAAGTGGATCCGGTTCTTCACCGCCTTGCCCTCGGGGACGGCGATGAACAGGAGCGAGACGCCGTCGCTCTCGACCAGCGCCTCGGGGTCGCCGGGCAGGTCGTCGGCGCCGATCCTGCCGTCCAGCACCTCGGCCCAGAAGGTGGCGAGCCGGTAGGTGTCGGCGCAGTCGATGGTCACGTGGTTCACGGAGGATGCCATGACCGTCACTGTGCCGTGCGAGCGGATGATCTTCCAAGGGGTTTCGACGGGAATACCCGTCGAGGCGCGCCCGGGCCACCGGCGACAATGCGCGCATGCGTATTCGATCCGTACTCATCGGCGAACTGCCGCTCCTCCAGGACATCGAGAGGGCCGCCGGTCTGTGCTTCCGCGACGTCGGCATGCCGGAGGTCGCCGACGACGAACCCCTCCCGCTCGACGAACTCGCCGGCTACCAGCGGTCCGGGCTGGCCTGGGTCGCGGTCGACGACGCGGACGCCCCCGTCGCGTACCTGATCGCCGACCGAGTCGACGGCAACCTGCACGTCGAGCAGGTGTCGGTGCACCCGGACAGTGCCCACCGCCGGATCGGACGGGCGCTGCTCGACCATCTCGCGGCCCTGGCCGCGGCCGAGGCGGTGCCGGCCCTGACCCTGACCACCTTCGCGGAGGTCCCGTGGAACGCGCCGTACTACGAGCGCTGCGGTTTCGAACCGCTCGACGAGGCCGCGCTCGGCCCCGGCCTGCGCGCCGTCCGCGCCCGCGAGGCCTCCCACGGCCTGAACCGCTGGCCCCGGATCTGTATGCGCCGCACCCTCTGACGCCGGCCCTCGCCCGCCCCGGACCCCGAGCCGAGTTGAGCGGTCAACCACCTGCCGGCCGCCCGCGACCGACTGGCGGCCGGTGCGTCGCGGACCAATACTGGCTGTGACCGGCATCCGTGCTGCTACGGCACGGGAGGAGCCATGGAAGCCAGCGACGCCAGAGTCGTCTACGTGCACGGCAACGGGAACAAGGTCCGCGAGGACCTGCTCAAGTCCCAGTGGGACACCGCCCTCTTCGGCGCCGACATGGGCGCGGCCACGCGCATGGCGTACTGGGCGCCCCTGCGGTATCCGGCCCCGCTCTCCGATGCGGGGGAGGACCCCATTGACGGAGGGCCCGGCGGCCCCGTGGGCTTCGAGGCACCGGACGCGCCCGCCGCCGAACCCCCCGACGCGTTCATCGCGCGGACGCTCGCCGAGGCCCGCCTCGACGCCACGCTCGGCGGGGCGGAGGGCCTGGTCCCGTCCGCCCCCGGCGCCACCGGCGACCCGGCGGAGGCCGAGGCGGCGCTCGGCGACTGGCTGCGCGACATGACCTACCTCGGGGACACCCTCGCGGAGGGCGAGTCGGCGAACACCGTCCCCGGCTCGGACGCCGGGCTGGAGGCCCTCCCGCTGCCGAGGGCCGCCCGTACCGCCGTGTTCCGCCTGCTCGTGGAGCACACCTTCAAGGACGTCCACGGGTACTTCTTCGGAGGCGCCGGTCCCGCGATGCGCGAGGTGTTCACGCGCGCGCTCGACGCGGTCGCCGTCCCGGACGGGGGCGCACTCGTCGTCCTGTCCCACAGCCTCGGCACGATCATCGCCTACGAGGCGCTGCGCGAGCGGCCGCGGGACGTCGACCTCCTCGTCACCGTCGGCTCGCCGCTCGCCATCACCGAGATCCGGGACACCCTGTTGCAGCCGCCCGCCGTCCCCGCCGGGGTGGCGGCCTGGTGCAACGCCTCCGACCCGCGCGACCTGGTCGCCCTCGACCACACCCTGCGGCCCGAGTACGCGCCGGTCGAGCTCGTCACCGACCACCTCGTCACCAACGACAGCGGGAACCACCACGGCATCCGCGAGTACCTCTCGACCAGGCCGGTCCGCGATCCCGTTCGCGCGGTGTTCGACGGCCTTGCCAGCGAACAGACCCAATGAAACCATGACAAGTAGCAGTCACTCCGTCTGTCACCCCACGAGGGTGGCCGGGTAGGTGCGGTATGCCGCTCACCGATACGGAATGGGGCCTCGTCACCACCTGGGTGCGTGACTACTTCCTCGACACCCTCGACCCCCGGGAACGGCTCACCCAGTCCGATTTCTCCCCGGAGTTCATCGGTGACCTGCCCCTGACCAACAAGAGCGGCCCGAACGCCGTCACCCTCGTCCACGCCGCCCGCCGGGACATCGGGCTCCAGTGCCACCTCCTCGGCGCCCTCGTCGACCTCGACGAGCTGAGCGTCCTGGAGGCCGGAGCGGAAGCCCGGCGGTTCCTGGACCGGCTCCTCGAAGACGCCCGGGTGCACTCCTCCACGCAGGACCACTTCCTCGCCACCGTGCTCAGGAACGGCACCGAGGTCTTCATCGACCGCGCCGAGCTGCGCAAACGGCTCCGGGAGTTCCTCGCCGACCCCGAACAGACCGTGCTCGTGGTCGACGGGGAACCCGACAGCGGCCGCTCCTACACCTACAGCCTCCTGCGCTACCTCGGCCAGCACTGCGGCTTCCGCCCGGTCCGCGTCACCCTCTCGCGCACCTCGACCGCCGACCAGGTCGTCCGGCGGCTCGCCGAGTTCGTCGGGGACCCCGGCGCGGGCAGCGGGCCGTACGACCCGAGCCGGCTGAACGACCGCCTGCCGTCGGTCGAGGACGCCGTCCACCGCATCGTCAGCCGGGCCACCACCGCGGACGAACAGTTCTGGCTCGTCCTCGACGAGTGCGACCTGCTCGACGCCGGCTCCGACGTGTGGGACTGCATAGGACAGCTGGCCCTGGCCATCTACGACCGCACGGCGAAACCGGGGGAGACCCTGCCCCGGCTGGTGCTGCTCGGCTATCCGACGCAGCGCCAACTGCCCTACTACGTACGCAAGAACGTCTGCCGGGACACCGCGCGCGCCGTCGGCCCGGAAGACCTGCGCGGGTTCTTCCGCGCGTTCTTCCAGGAGACCCCGGCCCCGGCCCCGGCCGCAGGCGCGCCCGCGCCCGGCGAACTGGTCGAGGTGGCCGTCCCCGCGATCCTCGACGCGGCGCGCGGCCCCGGCGACGACAGCTACATGCGCAAGCTCTGCACGGCCTGCGAACAGACCGTCCGCCTCTACCGCGAGCTGGGCCCGGGCGAGGCCTTCGCCACCCGCCTGCGGGCCGAACTGCTCGCCGCCGCCGAAGCACCGCCACCGGACGTACCGGACACCCGCCGGGCGTACCGCGAAGCCGCCTGCCTGCTCACCGGGTTCGACCCCACCCGGCTCCGGCTGCCCGGCGAGAGCGCCGCGGCCGGCGGCGCGGCCCTGGAACTCGTCCACGAATGCCGGACGCTGAGCATGAGCCCGCACACCACCTGGGCCCTCAAACAGGAAGTCCGGGACGCGGCGCTGCGCGGCCTCGCCGGACCCGGAGCCGCCCGGCTCGTCCTGGAAGCCAACCTCGACCAGGTCCCCGAGGGCCCCGGACCCGAACGGACCGCCCTCGCCTACCTCCACGGCAGGCCGCCCGCCCTGGAGCGGCAGGGCGTCGACGAACTCGCCGACACCCTCCAGGCCCTGCTGTGGCTCTCGCGGATCCCGGGAACGACCGGCCTCCCCGACCCCGAACACGTCCAGCGGCTGCTGGAGCGCGCCCGGCTGCTCCAGCCGCTCCAGCGCCTGGTCCAGGGCTCCTTCTGCGGGCGCGCCGAGGAACTGGAGCAGCTGCGCCGCTACGTCGGGCCGCCCTCGGACACCGAGGAACCCCCGCTGCTGATCCACGGCATGGGCGGCATGGGCAAGAGCACCCTGCTCGCCCGGTTCCTCCTCGGCACCCTCCAGGACCCCGCCGCCGCCCCCTCCGCGTTCCCCTTCCCCTTCGCCTACGTCGACTTCGAGCGGCCCACGCTCTCCGTCCACGAACCGGTCACCCTGATCGCCGAGATCGCCCGGCAGCTCGGCACCCAGTACCCCGGCCACCGGGCCGCCTTCGACGCGCTGGCCGGCGCCTGCGAGGAGACCGCCCGCGCCCAGCGCCAGGAACAGAGCCGGATCGACGAGCTGTACCAGCTCTCCACCACCCGCTCCGGGGTCGGCCGGGGCGCCGCGGAAGCCTTCCACTCGGCGGCGCGCGACCGCGAGAGCGACCTCGTGCGCCGCGTCGCCGAACTCCTCGTCCAGGCGATGGCCCTGCCGCCCGGCGCCCCCGCACCGCCGCTGGTCATCGTGGTCGACTCGTTCGAGGAGGCCCAGTACCGCGCCTCGCCCGCCCTCGGCCGGGTCTGGGCGATCTGGGCCGCCCTGCAACGGGCCTACCCGCGGCTGCGGTGCGTCGTCGCCGGCCGGGCGCCCGTGAACCACCCGGCGCGCGCCGCCGAAGTGCGCACCATCGAACTCGGCGACCTCGAACCGGACGCGGCGGTCCAGCTCCTGATGTCCTGCGGGGTAGGCAGCGAGGCCGTCGCCCGGGACCTGGCCGAACGCGTCGGCGGCCACCCGCTCAGCCTGAAACTGGCCGCGCGGGCCGCCCAGGAGGCCGGCTCCCTCAGCGGACTGGTCGAGAGCCTGCCCCCCAGGCGGCACCACATCCACCACAAGGTCGACCAGATGCTCGTCCAGGGCATCCTCTACGACCGCGTCCTCAAGCACATCGCCGACGACGAGGTGCGCGCCCTCGCGCACGCCGGCCTGGCCCTGCGGGTCATCACCCCCGACCTGATCCGGGAGGTGCTCGCCGGACCCTGCGGGCTGCGGGTGGACACCCCCGACGAAGCCCGCCGCCTCTTCGGCGGGCTGGCCCGCCTCGACCTGGTGGAACCCGCCGGACCCGACGGCGTCCGGCACCGCGCCGACCTGCGCGCCATCATGCTGCGCCTGTCGGACACCGCGCGGACCGACCTCATGCGCGACGTCGGGCAGCGCGCGGTGGAGCACTACGCCGCCCGCGAGGGGCTGGAGGCCCGGGCCGAGGAGATCTACCAGCGGCTGCGCCTCAACGAGGACCCGCGCTCCGTGGAGCAACGCTGGGAACCCGGCGTCGAACGCTTCCTCGACAACGCCGACCAGGACATGGCCTCCCGCTCGGCGGCCTTCCTGACCGGGCACCTCGGCGGGCACACCCCGGACCAGGTGCTCATCGACGCCGACCAGGAGGACTGGGAGAGGATCGCGGCCCGCGAGGTCGAGGACCTCCTCGCCCAGGGCTTCACCGACACGGCCGCCGCCCGGCTCGCCGAACGCCGGCCCTGGACGCCCGGCAGCCCCCTGCACGCGCTGCTCGTCGAGACGCTGGCCCGCAGCGGCCGGCGGGCGGAGGCCAGGGCCGCGGCCGAGGCGGCCGTCGACCGCGCCGAGGAGGCGGGGAGCACCGACGTACGGCTCGACCTGCTGCTCCTCTCCGCTCGCCTCGCCGAGGAGGACGGCGATCCGCGCGCCGCCGAACGCGACCTCGTGGAGGCGGAGGACATCGCGACCGCACTGGGCCGGGACTTCGACGCCATGGGCGCCATGCTGCACCGGGCCCGGCTGGTCGCGTCCCCCGGGGCGGGCTCCGACATCGACCGGCGGCTCGCCCTGCGGCTGCGCGGGCTCACCGACGAGGCACTGACCGAACGGCCCGTCCTGGTACGGGCCGTCGCGGCCGAGGTGTGCCGGGAGGACCCGGTCGCCCTGGACCACACCCTGGAGGTGGTGGGGCTGCCGGACACCGACGACGCGGCGCTCGAAGCGCTCGCCGTGTCGATCGACCACGTGGTGGCCCGGGAGCCCGGGCTGCGCCTCGCCCTCGCGAGGATCCTGGAGAACGCGGCGTCCGGCACGTCCGATGCCTCTCAGGAGGCCCTGCGGTCCACGGGCCCCACCCACGTCGGCATGAGCGGGATCCTCCGCGCGGCCCGCGCCCGGGGCACCCTCGACCGGCTCGCCCGCAGACTGCTCGAACTCCGCGACCAGAGCGGCGAACTCGTCTCCGGGGTGGCGAGCGCGATGGGCGCGGGCGGCTCCGGGAACGGGCCCCGGGGGGAACAGCGGCCAGCCGAAAGGAACGGCCCCCGAGCGGCGGCCTGAGCGAGCATGAGCCACGCCTACCTCCCGAGCGAAGAAGTGGTCCGGCTGTCCGACGCCGCGCTGGAGGCGGGCCTGGCCGATCCCGTGGTCCGCACCCTGCTCTTCGACGGCATCATGCCCAAGTACCGGGGCACGCTCCCGCTGCTGGCCGCCCCCGGCCTCCAGGTCCGCTCCGACCTGAACGCCATGAACCGCGTGGAGCGGCTCGTCGACGGCTCGGTACCGCTGGAGGTCTGGCTGCGCAACGCCGTCGCCCAGACCGTCGCCGCCGACCCGCTCGCCGTCTTCCAGCGCGCCCTGGACGAGGTGGCGCGCAACGCCGCGGGCGAACCCGACGTACCGGCCGGGCCGGCGGAGGGGGAGACCAAGGAGGAGGTCGTCCACCACGACGACACCGTGCCGTTCGAGTTCCTCCAGGGCGGCGCCCTCGCGGGGCTGTCCGTCGCCCGGATCAAGGTTTCCCCGTACCAGGCGGGCGCCCCGCTCCAGCCGAACGGCTACCCCCACTCCGGGACGGGCTGGCTGATCGCCCCCGGCCTGCTCGTCACCAACCACCACGTGGTCAACGCCCGGACCCGCAGCGCCACCGAGCTCACCGCGGTGGCCCCGGACGACCTGCGGCTCCAGGCGCGCGGCTCCCGCTCCCGTTTCGACTACGGGGCCGACGGGACGGAGACCGAGGAGGTCACCGCGAGCGAGCTGGTGGCCTGGGACGAGGGGCTCGACTACGCGATCCTGCGCCTGAGCGACCAGTTGGCGCGGCCCGCGCTGCGGGTGGCGACGGTGCCGCTGACGGTGGACCGGGAAGAGCCGGTGGCGGTCAACATCATCCAGCACCCCGGCGGCCTGCCCAAGCGCGTCGCCCTGCGCAACAACCTGGTGTACGAGACGGACGGGGACGACGTGCGCTACTTCACCGACACCCGCGGCGGCTCCTCGGGATCGCCCGTCTTCACCGACGACTGGAAGGTGGTCGCGCTCCACCGCGGAACGCGGCGCGTCGAGGACGTCAGCTTCCAGGGGAAGACGACCGCGTTCGTCAACGTGGGCACCCAGATCAGCAGTGTGCTGCGGCACCTGGAGCACACCAGCCCCGAGGCGCACGCCGAGATCACGGCCGCCCAGACGGCGCTGGCGGCGCCGGCGGAGCGCAGCCGGACGGAGGTGGCGTGATGAGCGGCTCTTCCCCGGTGGCGACGGGCGCGGCGCAGGTCTTCGGAGACCTCCGCGAGGTCGCCGACCGCGTACGCAGGGGCCTGGACGCGGAGATCCCCGAGTCCGGCGAGGACCTTCCCCCGGACCTCGCGGCGGCCGGGCAGATCGGCCGGTTCGCCGAGCGGGAGCGGGCCAGGGTGCTGGGCGCGGGGGTCAGCGGGCTGGAGAAGATGGCGGCGGGCCGCGAGGACGAGATCGACGAGGAGGAGTACTTCGGCGTGGAGGCGATCGTCCTCCTCGAAGGCCGGCCCGCCATCCTCGTCCAGGGGCAGGACTTCCCCTCGCAAGCGGGCGACTGGGCGGTGCTCGACGGCGAGCGGGAGGGGATCCGTACGTCCATCGCGCGCGTCGGCCGGGTGGAGGTCGAGGGGCACCCCGGCCTGGACTGGCTCGGCACCGCGTTCCTCGTCGGCCCGGACGTGGTGATGACGAACCGGCACGTCGCCGCCGAGTTCACCCGGGGCGACGGCGAGGGATGGAGCTTCCGGCAGGGCATGAGCGCCCGGCTGGACCTCGCCGAGGAGCTCGGCGGCGGGAGCGGCGCGGGCCCGGGCGGGGACACCGGCGCCGAGGCGTTCACGTACGGGATCACCGAGGTGGTGGGGATCCACCCGCGGGTGGACATGGCCCTGCTGCGGATCGGGGCGAACGGGAACGGCCCGCCCGCGGCCCCGCTCGCGGTGGCGGCCGAGCCGCCCGCGGACGTATCGGGCCGGCCGGTCTACGTGATCGGCTACCCGGCGGCCGACGGCCGCCGCAACGAACCCGAGGCCATGCGGCGCATCTTCATGGACGTCTACAACGTCAAGCGGCTCCAGCCCGGCATGACGACGGGACTGGTTCCGGGCGAGTTCACCGTGAAGCACGACTGCTCCACCCTGGGCGGCAACAGCGGCTCCCCGGTCTTCGACCTCGCGGACCACCGCGTCCTCGGCCTGCACTACGGCGGCCGGTACGGCCTCGGCAACTTCGCGGTCCCGCTGTGGGAACTCCAGGGCGATCCGCTGCTGAGACGCGCGGGGGTCAACTGGGTCTGACGCGGGCGCTACTGCTGGCGGCGCCGGCCCCCGCCACCGTTGACGAGGAGCGCGTCGCCGATGAGGCGGACCCCGCGGGCGAGGCGGCCGAGCTGTTCCAGCTCCACGGCGTACATGCGGATCGTGTTCTCGATGATGCCGTCGGTCACGCCCATCGAGGGCAGTTCGGCCCTGCTGGTCTCCAGCGCCACCCGCACCGCGCGCATCTCGTGCTGGAGCTGCAGCTGTACGTGCCGGGTGAGGAGCACGGGGTGGCGGGTCAGCATCGAGTAGCCGGCGTAGCGGGCCGGGAGCAGGTCTCGGAGCCAGCGGGTCGCGGTGCGCTCCCAGTCGTGCGTCCCGGGCGCCTTGACCTGACAGGGCCAGTCCGGGCTGAGGGTGTGAAGGACCGTCGTGGGCATTCCCGTCGCTTCCGAGAGGTGTCGAACTCTGATCGAGACGTTGGTGTGGCGGCCTCGGCCCAGGGGTTGACCGAGGCCGCCAAGAGCGCTCTGGTGGATCCGGAAGCCGGGACGGAACACCCGTGCGGGACGTGAGGAGGAGCGTCACGCTGAGCGTTTGTACAGGAGTGCGTGGGGTCGCTCTCCTTGGCATCTGCTGGATCCGGCGCGCTGCCTAGTAAACATATATACCGTCGAGTAGACAAGCGAATGAAAAATTACATACCCGCCCGAGGCGTGAAAGTGCCTGGTCAAACCGGCGGAAAGCGACTTTCAGTGGCCAAAATTTTCGCCGGGAAAGGCCTGGAAAGGTCTTGAAACGTCCTAGAGGAAGAAACCGTGCTGATCGGCGACCTGCTCGTAGCCCTCCAGCCGCGCCTGCGTCCGCTCGGGGTCCGCGTCGGCCATCGCCTGGAGCAGGGCCGCCGAGAGCATGCCCGGCGCCGCGTACGAGTCGAACACCAGCCGCGCCCCCGTGGCGGCGGTCAGCGCCACGTCCGCCTCGTCCACCAGGGGCCCCAGGGTGGAATCCGTGATCAGTACGATCTTCAGCCCGGCACTGCGGGCCGCCTTCAGCGCGCTCAGCGTCTCCTTGGCGTGCCGGGGCATGGCGAACGCCAGCACCCAGGTCCCGCCCGCCTCCCGGGACTGGAGCAGCGCGTCGTACGCGACGCTGCCTCCACGTGTCACCAGGCGCACATCGGGGTGGATGCGCCGGGCCGCGTACGCGAAGTACTCCGCCAACGACACCGAGATCCGCAGGCCCAGCACCGTCAGCGGGACCGACCGGGCCAGCTCGCGGCCGATGTCCAGCACCTGATTGGTGTCGGCCAGCAGCCTGCGGACGTTCTCCAGGTTCTCGATCTCCGCGTCCACGGCCGCCTGGAGCTCGTTGTGCCGGAACTGCTCACGCGTCTCGGGGGAGCCCGCGACCTTGCTCAGGGCGATCGGCTGGAGCGCGTCCCGCAGCGCGGGATAGCCGCTGAACCCCAGCGACGTGGCGAACCGGGTCACCGACGGCTGGCTCACACCGACCCGCTCCGCGAGTTCGGTGATCGAGAGGAAGGCGGCCTCGGTGAGGTGGTCGATCAGGTACTGGGCGATGCGACGCTGCCCGGGCGACAGCCGATGGCCGTCGAAGAGCGCGCGGACCCGGTCGCCCGGAACGGGCTCATGGTCCGGCGACTGCGCACTCGGCGTGATCGCAGCCGCCTGTGCGCGTGCCTGCTGCCCCGATGACACCGGCGGGCCTCCCTCTCATGCCACTCATCCTCAAACATAGCTCACGCGCTGTGGCCGACCGACCAAACTCCGCTGTCGTCCGCACCGGTAAGGCATGCATCACCAGGGCGTTCTCCGACCCGCCGAGCGGGCTGAGCGGGGCACGCCGGGCGCAAATATGATGAGCGTGCGCCTTCCCGGCGGTGACGCCACAGGACGACCGGGCGCACCTGGGAGCGGTCCATGACCCCGCGTCGTCACCAGCGGTCGGCGAGCGCCGACGACCTGCTGACCACGCTTGGCCTGCTCACCGCCCAGGCGCGGGCGGGAGCGGAGCTCCAGCACGCCCGCGTGGAGCTGGCCTCGGCCCTCCAGCGCGAGATGCTGCCGGCCTCGCTGCCCGCCCTGCCGGGGCTGCGCACCGCGGCCCGGTACGCGCCCGCCCGGGACGGCCTCGACATCGGGGGCGACTGGTACGACGGCTTTCCGCTCCCCGACGGCACCGTCGCCTTCTCCATCGGCGACGTCCAGGGCCACGACGTGGAGGCGGCCGCCTTCATGGGGCAGGTCCGCATCGGGCTGCGCGCCGTGGCCGCCGCGGCCCCGGACCCGGGCGAGGTGCTGAGCCGGGCCAACGACCTCCTCCTCTCGATGGACCGCGAACTCTTCGCCACCTGCAGCTTCCTCCGCTTCGACCCCGCGACCTGGGAGCTGGAGAGCGCCCGCGCCGGCCACGTACCGGCGGTCTGGGCCACGGCCGACGGCGAGTACGGGATCACCCTGGACGACGGCGGACTGCCCCTGGGCATGCTCACCGGGTCCGGGTACCCCGTCACCCGGCGCCGGCTGACGGCGGCGGGTTCCCTGGTCCTGCTCACCGACGGCGTGGTCGAGGGCCCGTCGTTCCCGATCGAGGTCGGACTGGAGCGGGTGCTGCGGGTGGTCAGGGAGGCGGCGGGCACCGACCCCGACGAGCTCGCCGCCGAGGTCATGCGGGTCGCGGACTCCACCGGGCACTGCGACGACGCCGCCGTTCTCGTCCTGAGCCACGAGGCGGCGGCGCCCCGATAGCGCGTGTCACGCCCCGTCCGCGGGCGCGCCCTGTTGTCTGATGCTGTGGTGCGCACCGAGGGAAGGCGACGTCTCGTTGGAACTCTTCTTCGGATCCTCGCCGTCGCGGCCGCCTACTACGTGTCCGGCTGGGTCGGCCTGACCCAGCGGGTGGTCATCGACGGCGCGGCCGTCACACCCCTGTGGCTGCCCACCGGGATCGCCCTCGCCTGCCTGCTGTGGATGGGCCCGTGGGTCTGGCCGGGGATCACGCTCGGCGCGTACCTGGTCATCGAGGGGCTCGCGGGGATCGACCCCGCCGACATCGCGATCCTCGCCGGGAACACCCTGGGGCCGGTGTGCGCGTACGCGATGCTGCGCCGGGCGGGGTTCCGCCTGGAGATGGACCGGCTGCGGGACGGGATGGCGCTGGTCTTCCTGGGCGGGCTGCTGCCGATGCTGCTCAGCGCGACCGTCGGCACCTGGACGCTCGTGCTCACCGGGGACCTGCCGCTGGAGCGGTTCTGGCCGGTGTGGGCGGCGTGGTGGGCCGGTGACGCGATGGGCGTGCTCGTGGTGACTCCGGTGCTGCTCGTGCTGCGCCGGGCCCGGATGCCCGAGGACACCTACCGGATGGCCGAGGCGGCGGCCCTGGCGGTCACCGCGGTCGTGGTCACCCTCGTGGCCACCAGGAGCACCCTCTCGCTCCTCTTCCTCGTCTTCCCGCTGCTGATCTGGGCCGCCGTGCGCTTCCAGCTCGCCGGGAGCGCGCCGTGCGCCCTGTTCGTGTCGGTCCTGGCCATCGGGGCGGCCACCGACCGAGCGGGGCCGTTCGCCCGGCACACCCTCTTCGAGATCATGGTCAACCTCCAGGCGTTCAACGGCTGCGCGGCTCTGACGGGGCTGCTGCTGGCCGCGCTCGTCACGGAGCAGAACAACATCCGCCTGCGCATCGAGCAGGCGTGCGAGGACCTGGCCGAGGTGGTGGCCCGCCTCATGCCCGGCGCGCCGCGGGACTGACGGCCGGCTTCCCCGCTATCCGGACCGGACGGTCCGTCAATCGAGCACGCCCTCTTGCCAGTTGGGCCTGGGGTCCTAACAATGCGCATGACAACCGAAGGATCTTCGGTCGTATCCGTCATCAGAGGGGACCCCCACATGAACAAGCCTCTCGCCGGCGCCGTGCTCGGCCTGCTCTTAGCGGGAACGGCGACAGTCCCGGCGGCAGCCTCGGCGCCCGCACCGCACGACCGGGCGGTCGCCGCCCCGGCCGTCGCGGTCAACTTCGCGGGAACGGTCGCACTCAGCAACTGTTCCGGCTCCGTCGTGCGCATGCCGAACTCCCAGGCGGGCGACCCCGCGCTCGTGCTCTCCAACGGGCACTGCCTGGAGACCGGCTTCCCGGCCGCCGGCGAGGTCGTCAAGGACCAGCCGTCCAGCCGGTCGTTCTCCCTGCTCAACTCGGCCGGCTCCAAGGTCGCGACCCTGCGGGCGAGCAAGGTCTCGTACGCGACGATGACCGACACCGACATCTCGATCTACCAGCTCACCAAGTCGTACGCCCAGATCCAGAGCCAGTACGGGATCAGCGCCCTCACCCTCAACGACACCCGCCCCGCCCAGGGTTCCGGGATCAAGGTGGTTTCCGGGTACTGGAAGCGGATATACAGCTGCAACGTCGACGGGTTCGCCTACCGCCTCAAGGAGGGGGAGTGGACCTGGAAGGACTCGGTCCGCTACACCTCGGCCTGCAACACCATCGGCGGCACCTCCGGCTCGCCGGTGGTCGACACGACGACCGGAAAGGTCGTCGCCGTCAACAACACCGGCAACGAGGACGGCGCGCGCTGCACGGACAACAACCCGTGCGAGGTCGACGCGAACGGGAACGTGACGGTCCGACGGGGCATCAACTACGCCCAGGAGACCTACATCATCGTCCCGTGCGTGGGCCCCGGCAGCGTGATCGACCTGAACCGGCCGGGCTGCACCCTGCCCAAGCCGTAGCGTTCGCGGCCGTCCGCCCCGCCGGGGGCGGGCGGCCTTCACCCCGTGTCCATCAAAAATTTCCTACCGACCAGTAGACATCCGGCCGTGCCCTCCCGAGTCTTAGGCGTGTTCACGCCAATCCTTCGACCGAGGAGCCACCCCCCATGAGCCGAAGCCGTACCCGGGCCACCCGTACGGCCGGTGCCGTCGCCGCGGCGACCGCCGTTCTCAGCCTCGTCGTGCCGACGGCCACCGCCCAGGCCGCCCCCGCCCCCACCCCGGCGCCCGCCGCGCGGTCCGCCGCCACCTCCTGGGCCCCCGGCGGCAACGCCGCCATCCTCGGCATCGACTACGGCACCTGGCTGCGCGACGTGGACGCCGTCATCGACGTCGCCCGCCCCTACGTCGAGCAGCGCATCGCCAACACCCCCGCGGGCCAGAAGCCGGCGATCGTCCTCGACATCGACAACTCCTCGCTGGAGACGGACTTCCACTACTTCTGGACCTTCCCGACCCCGGCGATCGCCAAGGTCCGCGACCTGGTCCAGTACGCCCACTCCCGCGGCGTGGCCGTCTTCTTCGTCACCGCGCGCCCCGGCATCATCGCCTCGCTGACGCAGTACAACCTCACGGCCGTCGGATACCCGGTGACCGGCCTCTACGTCCGCGACCTGCCGGACCTCTTCCAGGAGGTCAGCGCCTACAAGACCGCCAAGCGCGCCGAGATCGAGGGCCGCGGCTACACGATCATCGCGAACATCGGCAACAACGCGAGCGACCTGGTCGGCGGCCACGCCGAGCGGACGTTCAAGCTCCCGGACTACGGCGGCAAGCTCTCCTGAGCCCCCGCCCCGGGCCCGCGCCCTCCTTCCCGGCCGCCGTACGGCCGCCGGGAAGGAGGGCGCGGACCGTCCCGGCTAGTCCTCGGAACCGGCCGGCGGCATCGCCGTGCCGCTGCGGCAGCCGGCGAACGACGCGTTGGGGCTGAAGGCGTCGAACCCCATCCCGAACCGGGCGAAGGCCGCCCAGGCCCCGGTCCGGACCACCTTGTACTCCTCGTCGGTCAGGGCCCGGCCCTTCATCGCCTTGAAGGCGGCGAGGACCGCGTCCCGCGCCGTGAGGAACGACGGGTTGCGCGGCGTCAGCTTCAGCCCGTCGACCACCGCCTGCCAGGTCAGCCGGTAGCCGCGCTCCTTGTTGCCCAGCGCCGCCGACGTCGAGCGGGTCAGCTCCATCAGCGCGGCGCACCAGATCTCGCCCACGTTGTGGATCTCCGCGTAGTCCAGGTCGGCCCTGCCGTCGCCGGGCACCTCGCCCCGGCGCTTGCCGATGTCGCCGAACCTGCCGGGGTACCGGCTGTCGTACGGGCGCTGGCGGATCCCCTTCGGGCTGTCGACCACCCAGTTGCCGAGCACCACGCGCTCCTCGGGGCGCGAGAAGTTGATGATCGTCAGGGCGAAGTAGTCCCCCCAGCCCTCGCCCATCGAGGTCGACTGCTTCTCGCGCAGCCCGTTCGCGTCGGCCATCCCGCCGACCAGACGGTTCGTCACCCCGTGGCAGAACTCGTGGTAGACGACGTCCCCGTCGTTGGCGGTGTGCCGGCCGGAGCGGGAGACCAGCCCCATGTTCATCTCGGCGGCCACCCCGTCGGCCCGGGTGGCCATGTTCGCGGTCCCCGGCACCGGCCCCGGGTGCGCGAAGGCGAGGACGGGGTCCGCTCCCTTCCCGAGCCCGGTGGGGTTGACCGTCTGGAAGTTCCCGAACTCCTCCGTGAAGCCGAGCATCATGAAGAAGTCGTGCATGTAGTTGCAGAAGTAGAAGATGTTGGTGACCAGGTGCTCGGGGGTGTTCACCAGCGGGTCGAAGACGCCGTCACCGCCCGCTCCCACGCCGACCTCGAACGGCAGCGCGTCCTCGCCGGAGGAGGCCCGTACGTTGTTGCCCTCGGTGGCCACCGTCCCGTTCGCGGGCTTCGTCCAGGCGTCCGGGAAGCCCGGCGGCAGGGTGTCGGGGACCAGCGTCGGATAGTCCGTCAGCGGCGGCGGGAAGGTGACCTGGGCCAGGTCCCCCTCCATCGGGTTGTGCCGGAACACGGTGCCCGCGATCGCGTGGTTCGTCGCGTCGTAGAAGTACAGGATCTCGGGCGCGGCCGGGTCCGCCGTCCGCGCGTCCGCCTCCACGAACGCGTGGTACTGGACGAGCAGGTGCTCGCGGGAGAAGGTGAAGAACCAGGCCAGCCGGGTCTCGCCGCCCATGTACAGATACACCAGCCGGGCCGGGACCGCCTCCGCGAACGGCCCCTTGGCGAAGGTCACGGGCCGGTTGTTCTCGGGCTGGACCGACAGCCGCTCGAAGCCCCCGGACACGTCCAGCGCCGGGAGCTCGTCGCTGCCGAAGGGGCCCGTGATCGTGCTCGGCGCGGCCGCCTTCGCCGCCGCCACCCGCAGGGCCGTCTCGGCGGAGACCACGGGAGTCACCGGCAGGTCCGGCGGCACGCTCACCGTGTCGCCGACGACCCGGTCCACCGTGCCGTCCTCCAGCAGCCACACCTTCGGCGCCATGCCCCACACCTCGATGCCGCCCAGCATCTGCTGGAGGCTCACGACGCGCACGCCCGCGCTCGTCGCCGTCACCGACGGGTCGGCCTCGAACTCGGCCGGCTCCTCGGCCGCGAAACCGATCGCCTCCGACACGGAACGGACGTAGTCCTTGGCCTGCGCGATGTAGAAGCTGTCCGGGAGCGGCGCCGCCGACGGTGCGCTCTCGAAGGCGGGCGCGCCCTGCGCCCTGAGCTCCCGCAAGTGCCCCGTGAACCGGTTCACCTTGTCCCGGTCGGCGATCAAGGTGTGCTGGACCTCCTCCGCGACCCTTTCGGTGTCGTCGAGGAAGCCGTCGGCCCCGACCACCTCCCGGAACCGGTCGTAGGTCATGTCCCGCCTGTCGACCAGGGTGCTGCCGCTCATGCTCACCACCTGCTCCGTGCGTCGAGTTGTCAGAGTCCCGCGAGCGTGAGAGCAGCCGTCGTGACGCCCCGCGCGATGTCGGTCGCGTACCCCGTGTCGTGGTCCGGGTCGTCGAGCGTGTCGCCGGGCCGGTGGTACTGCCGCGTACCCGACGCCGGCTCGGCGCCGTCGAAGAAGTTCTCGGAGACGGCCACCGCCGCCCAGCCGCGCTCGTGGAAGCTCGCGTGGTCGCTCCGCCCCGCGGCCGGGTCGCCGGGACCCGTGATCCGCTCCACGGTCAGGCCCGCGGAGACCGCCGAGACGGCCCGGGCCAGCACCTCGCCGAGCTCCTCCGAAGCCTGGGCCGCCGGGCCCGCGACCGCCGCGCCCGCGTGCACCTCCACCGTGTGCCCGCCGTCCCGCCGCCCCGCGATCATGTCCATCTGGAGGACCCCGGCGATGCTGTCGCCGGCCGCCGCGGCGGCCCGCGCGTACACCTTGCTGCCGACCAGCCCCTGCTCCTCGGCGTTGAACAGGACGAAACGCACCGTCCGCGCGGGACTGCGCCCGGCGGCCAGGAGCCCCGCCAGGCACTCGGCCGCCGCCAGTACGGCGGCGACCCCGCTCCCGTCGTCGTCGGCCCCGGGCGCCGGATCGGCGGCGGGATCGTAGGGGCGCGGCACACCGGCGCCGTCCACGTACGCGCCCTGGTCGCCGGTGGAATCCAGATGGGCCGTCACCAGCACCGCGCCGTCCGAGCCCGGGACCCGGTGCTCGGCCTCCACATTGGCGATCCGGTGCCCCCGCCAGGTGAAGGGGCGCAGCCGTACGGTCAGACCGAGCGCGGCGAACCGGCCGGCCAGCGCCTGCGCGACGAGCACGTTGTCCGCGCCCGCCGCGTGCCGGCCGCGCACCGTGTGCGCGCCGCCCTCGACCAGCGGCGCGGCGCCCGAGACACGGGCGACGTGGGCGCGCATCACCTCCGGGGTGACGGCCGCGCGCACCGCCTCGACGGTCTCCTCGGACGGCGCCCCGGGCGCGAAGCCGGCGGCCGTCTCCCGGGCGGGGGCCTCACCCGGGCGGGACAGCAGCGCCGGGTCGGGGAGCAGCCGCTCGGTGTGCCCGGGCCGGGCGCCCGGCAGGTGGATCCCCTCGACGGGGACGCCGGCCGCGGCGGCGAGGTAGACGCCGCCCGGGGCCGGACCGAGGGAGAGGAGCGCCGTGCCCGCCCCGGCGAGCTCACCTGAGGCGAAGGCGAAGGCGGCCGAGGCGCGCAGGTCGCCCTCCACGGCCGCCAGTGCCTCGGGAGGCTCACCCGCGGGCGCCTCCGGGGCCGGCACCGGGCGGTCGTCGCGCAGCAGGAAGGCCGCGGTCTCCTCCACGGAACCGCGGGGGTCGGTCGTGAAACCGACTTGCCGCAACGCGCTCGCGCCCCGCTCGCTCGCCATGGCGAGCACGAGCCGGTCGGAGGCGACGTGCACCGGGACGACCTCGGTCCCGTTCGCGACCGCGTCGAGCTCGGCGAGGCCGCGTCCCCCGGGCAGGCCGATCCGCGTCCACAGCACCGGGCGGCCCTCGACGGCGGCCTGCGCGAAGACGGGATGGGCCGCCGTGCGCAGCCCCGCGGTACGGGCCACCGTGCGCTCGTCGGGGTCCTCACCCACGAAGACGCAGCTGTCGGCCGGTACGCCGGCGCTCGCGACCGCCCCGTCGAAGATCCCGCGTTCGGTCTTGGGCCCCCAGTGCAGCAGGGCCGCCTCGGTGAACTGCCCCGCGAAGGCCGCGTCGAGCGCCGCCCGCGCGCGCTCCCGCGCGGCGTCCCCGGCTCCCGGGTTGGAGATGATGCCCCTGCGGACCCCGGCGAGGGCGGTCAGCACCTCGACGACCCGGGGGCGGGGCCGGAAGGTCAGGGAGCCGTCGTCCTCGAAGCTGACGTCGGCGAGCGTCGCCCCGATGTCGAAGAAGAGTACGGACATCTCGGGGCCTTCCGAGAGATCACCGTCTGAACGAGTGGAACCGCGTCGACCATTTCGAACTGTGTCGAACCGAGTCCCGGGCCCGAGCGATCCGCTCAAGGGCTCCGGTACGTCCATTCTCGCGCCGGGCGGGACGGGGCGCATCCGCAGTTTCCGCCGGTGAGGCGCATCGGTGTTGTTTCCGGGCGGTAGTTGATCCGGCGACGACGACCGCTGGTACGAAGCGGTTGCTCTCGCCGTCCCACCGGAGTGCCTGCGTGCCCCGGACGCGGGTCGTCCCCTTCACTGGTGACCCCTCACGCCAACGGAAGCGGGCCCCGTACATGACGTCACACGCCGAGCCGCAACTGCCCTCCTCCTCGCCCCAGTCGCGGCAGCCGCTGCCCCTGGTCACCCGGCGCACCGCCCTCGCCGGAGCGCTCGGGCTCGGAGCCGCGGCTCTGCTGCCGTCGGCCACCCCCGCGCGCGCCTCGGCCGCTCCCGCCCGCGCGCGGGCCGCGAGGGCGGGTGCCTCGGCCGCCGCGACGCCGGAGATCTTCGGCTGCGGGACCTGGGGCGCCCGCGCCGCCTCCGAGTCCGTGGTCGTCCTGGCCTCCCCGCCGCAGCGGATCGTCGTCCACCACACGGCGACCGCGAACGTGACGGACTACTCGAAGGACCGCGCGTTCGCCCTCGCCCGGGCGATCCAGAACTACCACATGGACATCCAGGGCTGGATCGACACCGGCCAGCACTTCACCGTCAGCCGCGGCGCCTACGTCACCGAAGGCCGCCACCGCAGCCTGACCGAGCTGAACGCGGGCCGGCACCAGGTCCGCGCGGCCCACTGCGTCGGCCAGAACACCGTGGCCATCGGCATCGAGAACGAGGGCACCTACACCAGCGTCGAACCACCGGCCAAGCAGTTCGCCGCCCTGGCCGCCCTCTGCGCGCACGTCTGCCAGAAGTACGGGCTGTCGCCCTCGGAGATCTACGGACACCGGGACTTCAACGACACCTCCTGCCCCGGCGACCGTCTCTACGCCATGCTGCCCCGGCTGCGTCAGGAGGTCGCCGCCCTGTTGGGCGTGCCGCTGCTCGACCAGCTGTGGGACGGCGACGAGGGCTGGGACCGCTGGCCCGGGCCCTCCGAGTTCCTCCCGGCCAGGGAACTGAACCGGGAGCTCGAACGATCGGGGCTGTGGCTCCCGCGCGGGAACTGACCGGTCCCCGGTGATCCGACCGGCCCCGGGCCCACGGCCGCCCGGGGCTGGTTCGCGCGACCTCCGGAGGGGATCATGAGGGAGCGCCGGCCCGCCCGGCGCGCCCTCGCCACCGATTCCTGGAGGTACGTGTGTCTGCAGCGTCGAGCTATGCGTCCGGGGTGTTCGAAGTACCCCTGCTGGGGGACACGATCGGCGAGAACCTGGACCGTACGGTGCGCAGGTTCCCCGGGCGCGACGCGCTCGTCGACAGGGCGGCGGGCCGCCGCTGGACGTACGCGGAGTTCGCCGCCGACGTCGACGCCCTCGCGCTGGGCCTGCTGGACCTCGGCATCACCAAGGGCGACCGGGTCGGGATCTGGGCCCCGAACCGGGCCGAGTGGACGCTGGTGCAGTACGCCACCGCCAAGATCGGGGCGATCCTCGTCACGGTGAACCCCGCTTACCGCTCGCACGAGTTGGAGTACGTACTGCGGCAGTCCGGGATGCGGATGCTGGTCGCGGCGGAGCGCTTCAAGAGCTCCGACTACGCGGCCATGATCGAGGAGGTACGGCCGGGCTGCCCGGAGCTGGAGTTCACGGTCCTGCTGGACGGGCCCCGCTGGACGGACCTGCTGGAGCGGGGCCGGCAGGGCGATCCGGCCCGACTCGCCCGGGTCCAGGCCGAGTTGAGCGCCGACGACCCGATCAACATCCAGTACACCTCGGGGACCACCGGCTTCCCCAAGGGCGCGACGCTCTCGCACCACAACATCCTCAACAACGGCTTCTTCGTGGGCGAGTTGTGCCACTACACGGAGCTCGACCGGGTCTGCATCCCGGTGCCGTTCTACCACTGCTTCGGCATGGTGATGGGGAACCTGGCGTGCACCAGCCACGGCGCCGCCATGGTCATCCCCGCGCCCTCCTTCGAGCCGGCCGCCACCCTGGCCGCCGTCGAGGCGGAGTCCTGCACCTCGCTCTACGGGGTCCCCACCATGTTCATCTCCGCACTGGCCGACCCCGGCTTCGACTCGTACGACCTGTCCGGCCTGCGCACCGGCATCATGGCGGGCTCGCCCTGCCCGGTCGAGGTGATGAAGGAGGTCATCGACCGGATGGGCATGACCGAGGTGTCCATCTGCTACGGGATGACGGAGACCTCCCCGGTGTCGACCCAGACCCGCGCCGACGACTCGGTCGAACGCCGCGTCTCCACGGTCGGCCGCGTCGGGCCGCACCTGGAGGTCAAGGTCGTCGATCCGGCGACCGGCCGGACCGTGCCCCGAGGTGAACCCGGTGAACTGTGCACCCGCGGCTACTCGGTCATGCTCGGCTACTGGGGCGAGCCGGAACGCACCGCCGAGGCCGTCGACGCGGCACGCTGGATGCACACCGGCGACCTCGCGGTCATGGACGAGGACGGCTACCTGGGCATCACCGGCCGGATCAAGGACATGGTGATCCGCGGCGGCGAGAACCTGTACCCGCGGGAGATCGAGGAGTTCCTCCACACCCACCCCGACGTCCTGGACGTCCAGGTCATCGGGGTCCCCGACCCGAAGTACGGGGAGGAGCTGATGGCGTGGGTGCGGATGCGCGAGGGAGCCGAGCCGCTGACCGCGGAGACCGTCCGGGCGTACTGCGCGGGCCGGCTGGCCCACTTCAAGATCCCGCGCTACGTCCATGTCGTGGAGGAGTTCCCGATGACCGTCACGGGGAAGATCCGCAAGATCGAGATGCGCGAGACGGCGGCCCGGCTGCTGGATCCTCCCGCATGACGGCGGACCCGCCCTACGGGCGGGGCGACAGCTCGGCCATGGCGCTCCAGCCCTGGCCGGGCACCTCGACGTGGATGATCTCCGGCGTCTTGGCGATGGCGCCGGCGAGGGTGTCCATACCGGCCTTGAAGTGCTCCGACGCGACGTGCGCGGCGCCCGCCTCGGCGTCGGCGAAGGCCTCCAGGAGGGTGTACTTGTTCGGGTCGTCGACGCTGCGCGACCAGTCGTAGAAGAGGTTCCCCGGCTCGTTGCGGGTGGCGCGGGTGAAGTCGTCGACGAGCGTGAGCCAGTTGTCGCTGTGCTCCGGGCGGACGTCGAACCTGACGGCGATGAAGATCATGCCCTCCAGCCTGGCAGCACTCCGGGGCCGGTGTCACCAGGAACGCCGGATTTCCGGCGGTGTCGGAATGCGCGCGGCGCACCCGTGCGGGCGGGGCGTCAGGAAACGGCGGCCGCAGCGTCAGGAAACGGCGGCCGCCGCGTCGGCCAGCGCGGCGCGGATCCCCTCCGGGCGCCGCCGGAACTCCTCGGTCGGCAGCGACACCGACAGGGCGTGCACCGCCCCGTCGTCCCCCGCGCGCGGCAGCGCGACCGCCAGGCAGGTGTACGAGGGATCGGCCTCCCCGACCGAGACCGCGAAGCCCTGCCCCCGCACCCGGGACAGCTCCCTCTCCAGCCCGTCGGCGCTCGTGATGGTCGCCGGGGTCAGCCGGGCCATCCCGTGCTCGGTGAGGTAGCGCCGCAGCGCCGGCCCCGGCAGCTCGGCCAGCAGCGCCTTGCCGTGGGCGGTGGCGTGCGCCCGGGTCTCGCGGCCCGGAGCGAAGGGGTTCGCGGTGTCCGTGACCGGCGCGGTCGTGTCGACGACGGTGATCAGGCCGCCCCGGTAGGCGGTGTAGTACGCCTCGGCGCCGGTCGTCCGCCGCAGCCGGGCCAGCAGGTCCGTCATGCGCGGCGCGGGCTCCAGATGCCGCAGGAAGCTCCGGTGCAGCAGCGGAACGCGCGGCCCCGGTACGTACCCGCGCGCCGTACGGACGACGTAGCCGCGCGCGGCGAGCGGGGCCAGCAGGTGGTAGGCGGTGGACAGCGAGCACCCCACCCGCCGGGCCAGCGCCTTGGCGCTGACGGGCCCGGGCGCGTCGGCCACGGCGTCGAGGATCTCCAGCGCGCGGTCGACGGACTGCGGACCGGTGTGCGGCATGGTGGGTTCCCCGGGAGGAGCGAGAGGGCGGGCGAAAGGGCGAAGCCCGAGCCTACGCCAGCGACGGCGACGCCCCGGAGCCGCCGCCGCACCCCACGCTCCGGCGGTCGGGGCGCCGCGTCGTGCCTTCGATGGAACGCCCGCCCGGCGGGGCCAGTCGGTGGCCCCCGGAATCGCCTGCCGGGCGGGGGTCACCGTCGGCTGTCCTCCAGGGCGGCGGCGTCCCGGAACGACTTGACCACGTCCGACGACAGGGCGCGGGACATCCGGACCAGCCCGGCGGGATGGTCGGGCAGCGTGAGGACCGAGCGGTGGTTCTGCCGGAACGGCCCGGGCAGCCCCGGTAGCCCCGCCGGTCCCACCTGTCCCGCCAGGCCCGTGTCCTTGCCCGCCGGGCGCTCGCGGCCCCACACCACCACCGCGTGCGCGAGGGCGGCGGCGTCCGCGATGGCGACGACATCGTCGGCGGAGCGCGAGCTGCGCCGGGCCTCCTCCAGCGCGCGTTCCCGCTGCCGGGCGTCCAGGTGCGGGCTGACCGCGAGGATGCCGTCGTGGATGTCGGACTCCAGCTGGGTCACCCGGATCTCGATCGAGGTGCACGGGCCCGCCGCGAGATCGATGCTGCGGTGCATCGCCTCGCGCAGCTCGCGCCACAGCGGACGCAGCTGGTAGAAGCGGCGCCACATGTCCCAGTACGCCGCCAGGCGCTGCGAGAGCAGCGGCAGCACGAAGCCGAGCCCCGCCACCAGGGCCGACAGCGAGGCCAGGGCCGCGGCGTAGCGCGTGCTGAGCTGGTCCCAGTCGCGGTGCGCCCACCGGGCTCCGATGGCGCTGAACTTGAGCACGTCGTAGGAGAGGTTGAGCAGGTAGCCGAGGGTGATCAGGGCCAGCCCGGCCTTGAGCCCGCCGTGGACCTCCCGGGCCCACCGCGCGCACAGGAACGAACCGATGACACCGGCGGTCGTGTGCGCCAGGAGGTAGAGGAGGATCATCTCCCTGATGAACGGCGTGGACGCGTAGTAGGTGTCCAGGTCGGTGAGCCGCTCGACCGGGGTGTCGCCCAGCAGGAACAGCACGTTGACCGCGACGATCACCGCCGCGGTCACCGCCGTACAGCGACGGGCCCAGCGCGCCGCCCGGTCCGCCTCGTCCGGGCCCCGGCTCCAGTGGATGATCAGCAGGATGTTGGCACCGGAGAACGCCGTCAGCAGCGAGTAGACGATCGGGGCGGCGGCGTTCGGGACGCCGGTCAGCCGGTTGACGGCGGCCATGGTCGGCACGGCGCAGGAGAAGAACACGCCGATCGACGTGGTGAGCAGCACGCACACGGACCGCAGCAGCCGGTCCTGGGGATGGCGCCACAGGGCGGGGATCCGCGTGCCCAGGATGAGCGCCAGGAACGTGCCGGGTACGTAGAAGGCCAGGCCGTGGGGATCGTTCATACGACGGGCCCGTTCATGAGCGCTTCCTTCGGGCGGGGCCGCCGTGGTGATCGGTGGCGATGGAGTCGATCAGCGCCTGTACGGCGGCCAGCGTCCGGGGCGAGGCGTCCCGCAGCCCCCGGAAGGCGATGCCGCCCAGCTGGTTGCGGCTCTTGAACTCGGCCATCAGCCGGGACTGCTCGTCGGCCAGCCGCGCGCGCAGCGCCCGGTCGAGGGCCTGGGAAGGGGTCGCCGTCAGGAAGCCGCGGGGCACCCGGAAGAAGTCCTCGATGCGGGCGGCGTGCTCCAGGGAGGGCTTCTTCTCGCACTTGACGATCTGGCCCAGCCACTGCGAGGTCAGCCCGGCGCCGTCGGCGATCTCCTTGAGGGGGTACGGCCTGCCGTCCGGCCGCAGCCGGGTCGCGCGCAGGAACTCCAGCCGCTGCCCCACCTGCTCCAGGAAGCTGACGGCGGCCATCGGCCGGCGGTCCAGGCCCGCCGCCACCACCTCAGGGGGCAGTCCGGTGCTCAGCGACAGGCGGGCGGGGTCGAGGACATCGGACCGGTCGAGCCCGGAGTCCTCGATGAGCTCGTCCAGGCGTGCCAGCGTGGCGAGATGAGGATCGGCCTCGTCAGTCACGGGTGCTCCCGGCGGGATGGGTCGGCTGGTGCGGGGCGTGTGCGGTGCGGCGCGGAGCGGGGTGGTGCGCGGGGCGTGTGCGTACGGGTGCGCGGTGGTGCGGCCGCCGGGTACCGCCGAGGCCGCCAGTCACTGAACCAGATCAACGATCGGTTCCACAACAGAAACGATCGTTTGTCCCAGGCGCCGCCCACGGGCCCGGGGAGCGGTCCCCGGCCGCGCGGGCGACCATGGACTGTGTGTGGAGCGCGCACCGGAGGTACCCGCGGGTAACCGGCGCGTTCGCCCCCGGGAAGGAGGCGGGTGCCGGATGGACGACCCGATCCCGGTCGAGCAGCTGATCGCCGGAGCCGCCCAGGACGCCGGCGGCTGGCTCGGGGCGCTGGCCGTGGCCCAGGTGGCCACCAGCGCCGACGGCACCATCGTGCGCTGGAGCAACGCGGCCCAGGAACTCCTCGGCTACGCCCCGCCCCAGGTGGTGGGCCGCCACATCTCCGAACTGCTGCACCCGGGGGCCGACCGCAGCCTCGGCCGCTCCCTGTGGGAGACAGCCGCCACCGGCCGCGGGGTGATGGGCACGGTGACCGCCTGGCACCGCGAGGGCCATCCCCTGGAGCTGGAGGTCTGGGCCTGCCCCGTGTCCGGCCGTCGCCACGGCGCCTCCGCCGTGCTCGTCTTCGCCGCCGACGCCCACGCCGCACGCCGGATCCGGGGTTCGTCGGCGGTCTGGGACGGACTGTTCGCCCGCTCCCCGGTCGGCATCGCCGTCCTCGACACGCAGCTGCGGTTCCTCCAGGTCAACCCGGCCCTGGAGGAGATGAACGGCCTGCCGGAGTCCGCCCACCTCGGGCGGCGCCTGGCCCAGCTGCTGCCCGAGGTGAACTCCGCCGAGATGGAGGAGGCGATGCGGGAGGTCCTGGCCACCGGCGAGCCCGTCCTGGACCGCCGCCGGGTGGGCCGTACACCGGCCGACCCCGAACACGACCGGGTGTGGTCCTGCTCCTACGTCCGGGTCGAGGACCCCGGCAACCGGCCCATCGGCGTGATCGCCTCCCTGCTGGACATCACCGAGCAGCAGCGCGACCACACCGAGGCCGAGGCCGGCCGCCGCCGGCTCGCGCTGCTCAGCGAGGCCAGCGTCCGCATCGGCGCCAGCCTGGAGCTGGAGCGCACCGCCCAGGCGCTGGCCGACCTCGCCGTCCCGTACCTCGCCGACGCGGTCACCGTGGACGTCCTGGACGTCCTGGCCCGCGGCGACGAGCCCGGCCTCGGCCTCTCCGCCGGCTCCGCGCTGCGCCGCCTGGGCAAGGCCCCGCTGGGCGGTTCCGCCGTCACCGACATCCTCGCGCCGCTGGGCAGGACCCTCACCTTCCCCGCCACGGCCCCGTACACCCAGGTGCTGGCCGACCGGCAGCCCTACCTGATCGGCCGGCTCGACGAGGAGTCCGTCGCCCCCGCCGCCCGGCACTCGCCGAAGCCCGCCCGGCTGCTGACGGCCGGCGTGCACTCCTTCATGATGACCCCGCTGGTCGCCCGGGACGTGGTGCTCGGCATGGCCACGTACTACCGCACCCGACCCATCGGCCCCTTCGGCTCCGACGACGTCACCCTCGCCGCCGAACTCGCCGCCCGGGCCGCCATCAGCATCGACAACGCGCGCCTCTACCACCACGAGCACGAGACCGCCGTCATCCTCCAGCGCAGCATGCTGCCCCAGCACATCACCCCGCCGCGCGGCTTCGAGGTGGCCCACCGCTACCTGCCCGCGAGCGACGTCAACGAGATCGGCGGCGACTGGTACGACGTGCTCGCCCTGCCCGACGGCAAGGCGGCCCTCCTCATCGGGGACGTGATGGGCCACGGCATCCCCGCCGCCGCCGTCATGGGGCGGCTCTCGGCCACCGTCCGGGCCCTCGCCCGCCTCGACCTGTCACCCACGGCGCTGCTGCTCCAGCTGGAGGCGGCCCTCGCCGACCTCGCCGAGCCGATGCTCGCCACCTTCCTGTACGTGGTCTGCGACCCCGCGTCCGGCCGCTGCACCCTGACCCGCGCCGGGCATCCGCCGCCCGCCGCGGTGCTGCCGGACGGCACCGTCCGGCTGCTGACCACCCCGCCCGGCGCGCCCCTGGGGGTCGGCGGCATCGCCTTCACGACCAGCGAGGTCACCCTGCCGGCGGGCAGCATCCTCATCCTCTACACCGACGGCCTGATCGAGGCCCGGGGCCGGGACATCGACGAGCGCCTCGGTGAACTCACCCGCCTGCTCACCGAGCCGCAGGGATCGCTGGACCTCCTGTGCGACTCCCTGATCAGCCACCTGGTCCCGGCCTCGGCCGACGACGACATCGCCCTCCTCACCGCCCGCATCGGAGCCGTCACCCCGGTGTGACGGCAGCGGCCCCCACAACCCGGGCGGGGCCGTGGGGGCCGCTGCCCCGAGGGGTCAGTGGAACAGCATCGAGGCGTCCCCGGCGGCCGTGGTGACCGAGCCGGGGCACAGGAAGCTCCCCGAGGTCTTCACGGCGGTGAAGGCCTGGTTGACGTACTTCCGGGTGGCCCCGTCGCGGTTCCAGACGGTGTTGGTCGCCTTGTAGCGGCAGGAGATGAAGCTCATCTTGCCGGTGATGTCGATGAGGTCCGCCTTCGCGGTCCCCGCGGTGTCGTCGAAGGTGAAGGCGGGGTTGTTGTTGAGGGTGGCGGTGATGCCGCCGGCGCAGCTCAGGTTGCCGCCCGGCGTGTTGATGCTGGTGCGGTCGACGCTCAGCGCGTTCGGCGGGTCGGCGCTGGTACGGGCGTTGGTCCAGCCGCAGGTGTTGCCCGCGACCACGATGGTGCCGTCCAGGCGCTGCTCGGCGGTGGGGCCGAGGGCGGAGGCCGCCGTCGATCCGACGAGCACGACGGCGGCGACCAGGGCGGTCACGGCCGGCAGTCTGGGGATTCTCATCATGGGGCTCCTCTTCGCCGCGGCCGTGTGGGGTGTGGCCGGGGAAGGGGAAGGTCCCACAAGGACCTTGAAATGTCAGGGCCACGTCAATCATTGGCTGAATGGCACCGGCCCGGCCCCGGCATCGCCATCGGCCACGGCGGGTGCTCCCCGGACCCGGCAGCTCTGCTATCGGTATAACCCGGTGGTCGCGATGTGCTCTGCGGCATTGAGTGGGGAGGGGAAAACGTGGCAACTGGAACTCTCGGGACAGCTACGGACGACGACGCTGGTGCAGGCAGTGCAAGTGCACAGGGCTTGGGTACTGCGCCTGCTGGGGTAGCTGAGCCTGTTAGGCCGACGGCGCTGGCTCGCGTAAACGGCTGGCGTTCTCGTCGTCGGCGCCGATCTGGTGATCGAGAGGTGGCGAAGTTACAAGAAGCGCTGGATCGCCTGGGCAGTACGCGACCTGTCCCAAGGCGCCTGCGTGCGATGCTGCGGATCTACGGGGTATGCCACGCGCGCTTCCGGAACCGGCTGGTGCTCGCCGAGCTGTGTCTCTGGGCTTGGTCGGGTGTGTTGTTCGTCGTCGTGGCCCCGCGTCTGTATCGGCTTCCTTCAATGAAGTCTCCGTGGCCAGGCCTGACGGCTATGCCCCCGGACCGACTGGTCGATTGGGTGGGTCGGCAGAACGGCCTGCTGGTTGGTGTCGGCGCGATGGCAGCGGTCGCCTACCTGGTCTATGTCGTGCTCATGGTGGTGGTGATCCTTGGCTCGGGGTACATGTTGGTCGCCTGGCTGAGGGGGGCCCTCGTGACCCGACAGTTGTTCCCCACTCTCTGGAAGCCCAAGACGTTCCTCTCGGTCCGGACCCTGGTGGCAGCGGTGGAGAGTTGTGCCTCTGCCTACAGCGCGGGTGGTGAACGCAAAGCCGTGGCGATTGCGGAGGTGTCGAACCAGGTCCGGACGGTGTCTCGCGTGATCCTGAGGTTGAGCTCGACACGTGGGTCGCTTCCATGGAGGTCGAGGCGTCGCTCCGCACTCAGGGCTCATGCCCAGCTGGTTGTCGGCAAGCTGCATGCTGTGGAGCAGGAGCTCGACAGGAACCCCAGCGTGGCTCTGCGTGAGCTGGCGGAACTTCTCCTGACCATTGCCGGCCGTTACGCCGAGGGCCGCATCGGACTACTGCTCGACGGGGAGGACCTGGAAGGAGTCGAACCGGCCCGCGCTCGTGCAGTGGATGCCGCCCGGGCAGCAATCGCGGTAGTTCTCACGGTCGTGGCG
Organism: Streptomyces goshikiensis; assembly: GCF_014650555.1. Classification (GTDB taxonomy): domain Bacteria; phylum Actinomycetota; class Actinomycetes; order Streptomycetales; family Streptomycetaceae; genus Streptomyces; species Streptomyces goshikiensis. The sequence goes on from NZ_BMVE01000003.1 coordinate 392,934, forward strand.
GTGTTCGCCGTCGCATCTCTGGACCTTCCGCAGGCGATTGAAGGCTACGCAGTTGCCGGCTCTGGCGTGGTCGTCATGGTCATGGTCTACGGGCCTCAGGTGATCGCTGAGTATCGACGGCGCCGATGAGGAAACGTGTCCCCAAGCAGTGGCGCCGCCTGCTAGATCAGCAGACCGGATGCCCTACATGGCCGTGTAGTCGCGGGTGTCGGACGCGTCGAGTCGGGCTCAGATTGGTTTGGCCTGCTTCTCCGGTTCCTGCAAGACCGAACAGTTGGCGAGGGCGACGAGGAAGTCCATCGACGGTACCCCCAGACGACGTCCTCATCTCTCAGGGTCCGGTCAGAGGCCAGGCGAGGGATCGCGCTGGCCTCCTTCGATCCCTACGTGTACTGCCGACCCTTTGTAGCGAAGGCGGTCGTCCGGAAAGCGTTTCGGACGGCGGTGAGGGGCTCGCGGTCACGGTTGAGGCGGAGTTTGTTGGTAAGCAGGATGGCCCAGCGGCTCTGAGCGGGGCTGATCCACATGCCTGTGCCGGTGAAGCCGTAGTGGACCCAGATCTCGTCGGTTGGGTCGGTGCCGGGGGCGGGGTGCCAGAAGAGGCCGCGGGCGGGGGTGAGGGCGCCTGTGTGGATGCGGAGGGATTCCTTGATCCAGGTCGGGCCGAGGGCGGCGTAGGTGGGGGCGAGCATGTGGCGGAGGAGGCTGGTGAGGTCGCCGAGGACCGAGAAGGCGCCGGCGATGCCGCAGACGCCGTCGAGGAGGCGGGCGGAGAAGTCGTGGGCGATGCCCTTGAGGTGGGTGCCGGTGGCCTCGTCGTACTCGGTGGGGGCGCAGCGGGCCGCCTCAGCATCGGGGAGGGGGCCGAAGCGGGTCTGGGTCATACCCAGGGGGTGCCAGATGCGGTCGGTGGCGAGCTGGTCCAGGGGCTGGCCCGAGAGGTGTTCGGCGAGGTAGCCGAGGACGAGGGCGGCTCGGTCGGTGTATTCGACGGCTTCGCCTGGCGGGCGATGGAGGGATTCGTGGAGGACGCCGTCGCGGACGTCTTGGGGGTCGGTGCCGTAGAGGTTCTTCAGGTTGGCGCGCAGCGGCAGGCCGGCGGTGTGGGTGAGCAGGTGGTGGGCCGTGGGCTGGGCCAGGGGGTGGCCTGCGACTTCGTCCCAGAAGGTGCCCAGCGGGGTGTGGAGCTGGAGCTTGCCCTCTTCGACCAGGGTGCCGACGGTGGACCAGACGGCAAGGATCTTGGTGAGGCTGGCAACGTCGAAGATGGTGTCCAGTCTCATGGGCTCGTCGGGTCGTTCGGGGTCGAGGAGGCCGACGGCTCCGCTGGCCTGGATGCCGTCGGCGTCCCCGACCGCCCACACCGCGCCGGGGTAGACCTCGTCGCGGACGCCGGTCTGGAGGAGGTCTTCGATCCGGTCGGTGGTGCGGGTCATGGTCTCCCGATCGTCGTGGGCCGCGGGTGGTCCACCCGCCAGGTTAGTGACGCGGCCGGGGCGGTGCCGACTGCGCCACGGGTGGTGTCAGGCGAGCCGTCGGCCGAGTACGGCGATGGCTGCGACGGTGGCGCTGAGGGGGAAGCGGGCGGCGTTGGTGCGGCCAGATGCGCGGAGCATCTCCAAGAGGCCTGGGGTAGTGCGCAGGCGGTGGAGGTCGTGGACTGCGGTGGTGGCGTTGGTGAAGTCGGTTGCCAGGCCGCTGCCGGAGAGGGCTTCGTTGAGTCCAGGTACGGGTTGGTAGAGGACGGGGAGTCCGCAGGCCTGGGCTTCGAGCGCGACGAGGCCCATGGCTTCCAGGGTGGTCGAGGGCACGGCCAGCACGTCGTGGTCGGCGAAGACCTTCCAGAGCTGTTGCCGGTGGAACCAGCCGAGGTAGCGGACGTGGACGCCGTGCTGGCGGATGACCGGTGTGAGGTCGTGGAACTGGGCGCGCGGGGCGGCAATGCTCAGCTCGACCGAGGGGGTGGCCGATACGGCTTGGAGGAGGGGTTCGAGGCCCTTCTCGGAGCTGAGGCGGCCTGCGAAGAGCACCCGCAGATGGCTGGTGGGGCGCCAGGCGGGGCGTGGTGGTGGGCTGGTCAGGAGGTGGTCGGGGACGCCCCAGGGGATCTTCTCGATCTTGCGCCTGTCGGTCTTGGGTGTGAGCTTGAGCAGGCGGTCGGCCATGGCGCCGGTCGGGACGACGATCGCGGCGGCGGCGGTGGCGGCCTCGCGCAGGACGCGCAGCTGCGTGCTGTGGTTCTCGGCGTACAGGAGGTCGGTGCCGTGGACGAATGCGATCCGCGGGTGGGCGGGCAGCGCACGCAGGAGGGCGGGTGTAGCGCCGAAGGCCAGGTGGTGCAGGTGCAGGATGCCGATCTGACGCGGGTTGATGGCTGCCGCCATGGCGTGACGCAGGTTCCTGACGTACCGGTTGAACGCGGAGCCGCTGATGGACTTGCCGGATGCGTGGAGGAGATCGAGGCCGGCGGGAGTCCGGGGGCGGGGCCCTTCGGGAGCGAGCATGAAGGCACGGGCGGGAATGGCAGGTTGTGCACCGGTGTAAAGGTCGAGGAAGAGTTCGATGCTCCCGCCGGGGCTGGGGTACGGCAGGTCGAGGGCGGTGGCGACGAGAGTGTTCACTGGCGGCCTCCGGGGTTCTCCTCGTAGAGGCGCGAGGTTTCGATGCCTTCGCTGGAGCGGTACTTGAGGCCGTGCTGCTGGTAGCTGGCCGGGGCACCGTGGCTGCGGAGGAAGACGAGCTTTCCGAACGTCATGCCGGGCCGGACGCGTACGGGCCGGGTGGCTCGGATCTCCAGGGTCCAGCGAATCGCGTGGCCCTGGTGCCCGAGTGGCGCCGATACGTGGACCCAGATGCCGAGGGATCCGGTGGTCCGGTCGCCGTTGAGGAGTTGGGCATAGGTCTCGGAGCCTGTGCGCTCCAGGGTGTGGCCGAGGTAGAGGTGGCCAGGCTCCAGGAGGTACCCGTCGTCGGGGAGGGCGAGCTCGCGGAAGGCGGTGGGAGCGGCGGCGTCGAGGTCCCCCTCGCAGACGCGGAGGGTGCTTCCCAGTCGCCAGTCGTAAGCGTTGGGGGAGAGGCGCCTCGGGTCGTACGGGTCGATGGTGATGTGGCCCGCGTCGCGGGCGGCGGCGATGGCCGGTCCGGTCAGGATCATGACGCCGCCCCCGACGCGTCGAGGTCGCGCCAGTAGGCGGAGGACTGGGGACCGGAGGCCGCCTGGTACTTGCCCGCGTACAGGTCCACCGCGCCTTCGGACACGAAGAACATGATCTGCCCGATCCTCATCCCGGCGTAGACACGGACGGGGCGGGTCGGGGTGAGCATCAGGGTCCACTGCCCGTGGAACCCGATGTCCCCGATCGGTGCGGTGATCTCGACGAAGAGGCCGAGTCGGCCCACGGAGGAACGGCCGAACAGCAGCGGGACGAAGCAGTCGGAGCCCACCTCCTCCTGGGTGTGCCCCAGGTACAGCTCGCCGGGCTGGAGCGTGTACCCGTCGTCGCCGATCTGGATGCGGCGCGTGGGGTTGGGGTGATGGGAGTCCAGGACCTCCTCCGTGTAGGTGAGCAGGACCGGTCCGAGGCGGACGTTGTAGCTGTTCGGGTTGACCTGGGCGGGCAGGAACGGATCGATGCGCAACCGCCCGTCCTGTGACGCGGAGGTGATCTCGGGGCCGGTCAGGATCACTGGTCGTCTCCGTTCGTCAGCATGCTCCGGATCGCCGAGCCGAGACCGAGGCCGGCGGGGTGGGTGCGGCCGCCGAGGCAGCCGTCGGCCAAGTAGTCGGTGGTCAGCACGCTCGTCAGCCCGGCCGGAAGGGGGTCGGGGGAGGTGACGAGTGGCCCGACCCGTTCGGTGAGGTGGGCGACGAGGGCCCCAGGGTCGTGGCGGTGGGCCGGCGCGACGCGGGCCTCGACCAGGGTGTTCGCGAACGGCTCGATGGCCAGCAGGTCGCCCGTGGTCAGGACCTCTCCCAGCAGTGTCGTGCGAGCGGTGGTCTCGTTCAGGACGACCGCCTCCCTGCCCAGTCCGCTGCGGAGCCGGTCGGCCACGTCTTGAAGGAGGGCCCGGCGGTCGAGCTGGTGGTTCCGGTAGGGCTTCGCGATCCGTCCGAGCGGTTCTGCCAATTGAGCGTCGACCGCGGCCATTCGGTCCCGCAGGGAGGCCAGCTCGGGAGGCAGCTCGGATGACGCGGCCCCGGCGGAGTCCGGGAAATGTGCCGTACGTCCGACCCAGCCGTCGGAAGCGGGCTCCGCGATGGCGTAGCCGACGGCGAGCTCGCGACCCTTGACGACGACGGTGTTGCCGACGCGGGCAGGGCCCGCGTGCTCGCTGTGGCAGTGGCCCGCGAAGATCACGTCCAGGAAGGGGCAGGCTTCGGCAAGCTTGAGGTCTTCCTCGAAACCGGAGTGGCTGAGGAGCACCCAGGAGTCGACCTCGTGGTGGTGCGCGAGCATCAGCTCACGCAGCGCCTGCACCGGGTCGGTCGCCCGGTGTCCGGACCGCTGGCCGACGGGGATCGAGTCGAACGCCTGGAGTCCGATTACCCCGGTGACGGCCGTACGCCGACCTGCGACCTCCACGATGCGCAGCCGCCGGAAGAGGGGGTTGCCGTTCACGGCGTCGACCGTGTTCGCGCACACGGTCCGTCGGTGGAGTGCCGGTTCGAAGTGGTGCAGCCAGCCGTGGTTCCCGGGGGCGATGACGTCGTACAGGCCGAGCAGGATCTCCTTTTCCAGGGAGCCCTGGCCCAAGCGGTAATAGCCGGTGCCCTCGAAGAAGTCACCACAGTCCACCAGGAGACTGTCCGCCCGCGACTGGTGAAGGTGGCTGAGCAACAGGCCATCGGCGCCGAGGGCGGAGTGGACGTCGGTGGTGGCCATGATCTGGCGCAGCGAACGGCTCGTGGTCATGGGGCGACCTCGCAGATGTCGGCGCCGAGGTGGAGGAGCTTGCCGGGCAGGTCGGCGTGGCCTCGGCGGAGCTGGTCGACACCGCCGAGGGTGGTGATCCCGCGGGCGGTCAGAGCGGCGACCATGAGGGCGGATCCGGTGCGGATGTCCGTGGCCTCGACACCGGTCCCGGTCAGGCGCTGCGGCCCGGTCAGCCGGCACTCGGTGGGCGAGATCTCCTCGATCTCGGCGCCGAGCCTGGCCAGCTGGGGAAGCAGGTTGCCGTGTCGGCCGGGGTTGATCGAGTCGGCGAACAGGTGCGTGCCGGGCTGGCTGAGGGCCAAGGCCATCAGCGGCGGCTCGAAGTCCGCGTCCAGACCGCCCGGCGACAGGGTGGCGATGGCCCGCAAGGGCTGACCTGTCGGCCGGGCGTTTCCGCCGTCAACGAGGAGGGCCTCGTCTCGGACTGAGGTAGGGATGCCCAGACGCTGGAGCGCGGCCTGCAACGGCACAAGGTCGCGCCCGCGGATGCCCTCGATCCGAGCGTTGCCCCCGGTGGCGGCCACGGCACAGGCCAGGGTCCCTGCCTCGATCTTGTCGCCCGGTACGCGCCAGGCGGTGATCTCGGCGGGGATCGCCGCCGCCTTGAGGTCGAGGAGCTGCTTGCTGACCCGGGCCTCCCAACCGACCGAGTCCAGGGCATCGAGCACAGCCAGGACTTCCGGCGACAGGTTCGGCAGACCCAGGCGCAGGGCTCGGCCAGCGACGACCGCACGGAGTACGGCGGCGATCGTCGCGCCGCGCGACCGGAAGGGCAGCACGAGGGAGACCGTGCCGGTACGCCGTTCCCCGGCCTCGACGATGTAACCGGCGTCTTGGACGGTCGCGCGGTCACCGAACGCTTCGTACACCTTGAAGTGCAGGTCCATCCCGCGCTCCCCGATCCGGCAGCCACCGGGCCAGGGCAGCCGGGCACTGCCCTGTAAGGCAAGAAGGGCCGCCACCAGGTAGTAGGAGGCCCGGATGCCCGCGGCACGGCCCAGATCGGCAGCAGCGGGTGCGGTCTCCGGCGCCATGACCAGCAGACTGCCCTGCTGCCCGACGGCCTGAGCGACATGCCAGCCGGCTCCTTGCAGCAGTGCCAGCATGGACTGGACGTCGGCGCTGGCCGGGACGTTGTCCAGCTGGACCGTCCGTCGCACGGCCGCCGCGGCGGCCAGCATCGGCAGGGCGGCGTTCTTGGAACCGTCGACGGTGACGGAGCCGGACAGAGGGCTCCCAGGGCGTACGGCGATCACCTCGGGGTTCGATGCCGAGGTTCGGGTGAGGGACACGATCAACTCCTTCAAAGAGGAATGTGCTTGGAAACCGCTCACCTGGCGCGGAGGGAGCCAATGGGCGCATCGAACTCGGCCCAGCAGGACTTGCCCGAGGCGTTCTGCTCGACGCCGTGTCGGTCGGCGAGAGCGGCGATGATCAGCAGGCCGCGGCCGTCCTCGGCGTCGGTACGGGTCCGACGCTCATAGGGGAGGGCCGGGCTGTGGTCGCATACCTCGACGCGCAACCGCCCTCCCTGCAGGCGAGCGGTCACAGAGGTACCTCCGCCGCTCGTGTGCTGGACGGCGTTGGCGAGCAGCTCCCCGGCCACGGCTTCTGCGCTGTGCAGCCCGTCATCGCCGAAGCCGCGGTGCCAGCCTCTGATCTCGTTCATCACCTGGCGCCGGGCAGAGGCGGCGCCTTCAGGCGTACCTGTCACCGGCAGGGTGACCTCGTGCACTTCCATGAGCGGCCTCCTGGAGGGGTGCGGTTCCACCAGGCAACCGGCTCATGGACGGGCTCCGCGATGTCCTGTGCGGGCGCTGCATCGCTTATGCACGTTGTGCATGGCGGGCAAGTCCCCTGCCGCTAGGCTCGGTTGAGCAGGCAGGATCGGTCTCGGCAGAAGGGCCGTGGTGCAGATGGCCGACACACAGGGCGAGGCGCACCGCATCGGTGAACTGATCCGCCAAGCGCGGGTCTTACAGGGCCGCTCACAAGCGGACGTAGCCGCCGATCTCGGCTACCACCAGTCGAAGATCAGCCGCTTGGAGGGTGGGCGCGGAACCGACGACATCCGAGTCCTCCGCAACGTCGCCCGCATCCTGCGGATCCCGCTGGCCCACCTCGGGCTGGCGGAGACCGCCCTGGAAGCCGAGCCCGACGATCCGGAGACAGAAGACATGCTGCGCCGCCGTACCCTACTTGCCGCCAGTGTCACCATGCTCGCTACCCCCACGCCCGTGGCAGTGGCGCATCCGGACCTGGTCCAGGCCCTTCTTCCCGGCGTGCTGCCGACTTCGACGATCGAGTCATCCTCCGCGGAACAGTTTCGGCAGCGCGCCATGAACGTGCGGCGACTTCTGACCACATGCGACTACGCGGAACTGGAGCGAACGCTTCCCAGCCTGATCACGGATCTGCGCCAGGCGGCCCGCAGCTCAGCGCAGCCGGAGGAGGTGTCCCGCTTCCTGGCCATCGCCTACCAGACCTCGGCCAGCCTCCTGCTCAAGCGGGGAGACCCAGGTACGGCGTGGCTCGCCGTTGGCCGGGCCATGGCCGAGGCGGAGCGCTTTGGTGACCCGCTTGTCCTCGCCGCCAGCGTCCGGCTTCAGGCGCACGTCCTGGTGCGTGAGCGGCATGCCCGCCAGGCGGTCACGCTGATCCAGCACACTGCCTCTCAGCTCACCGGCTCGTATGACCGCCGCTCTCCTCACCATCTCGCGGTCCTCGGCTTACTCCTGCTGCGCGGAGTCACTGCCGCAAGCCGTGCCGGCGACCGAGCCGCGACCAGCGAGTTCGTCACCGAGGCCAAAGAGGTGGCGCACTACGTCGCCTTGGCCCAGCCAGACGCCTGGGCCAACTTCAGCTCGATCAACGTCACACTGCACCAGATCAGCGCCGCCGTGTCCTTCGGTGATGCCGGCACCGCCCTCGACGCCGCCCGCCCGCTCATGCGCCGCCACATCCCGGTCCCCGAGCGCCGAGCTGCCCTCTGGATCGAGACCGCCCGCGCCTACGCCCAGCAGGACCGCCTCGCCGACGGCTATCAGGCTCTGCGGATCGCCGAGACCTGCGCCGCCCAGGACGTACGCCGTCCCGCCGTCCGCGAGCTGGTCGCCGACATGGCCTCCCGGGACCGCCGTCGTACGCTGCCAGAGCTCCACCACTTCAGCCGCCGACTGGGAGTACCCGCGTGACCGAGCCGCAGCGCAAGCCCTTCCTGTACGTCGTCGTGTGCGCGGCCGGGGTCGCCGACGATGTCGGCAGACTGATCACTGCGGCACAGGAGCAGGGCTGGGGCGTGGGTGTGATCGCCACACCCCAGGGGCTCGGCTTCCTGGACGCCGCAGCTGTCGAGGACCAGACCGGGTATCCGATCCGCTCGGCGTGGCGCTCACCCGGCGAGGCGAGGCCATTCCCGCCGGCCGACGCCATCGCCGTCGCACCGGCCACCTTCAACACGGTCAACAAGTGGGCGGCCGGGTTCGCGGACAACCTCGCCCTCGGGATCCTGTGCGAGGCCAGCGGCATGGGAATCCCTACTGTGGTCCTTCCGTACGTGAACAGCGCCCTCGCTGCCCACCGGGCGTACCAGAGAAGCCTGGCCGAGCTCCGCGAGATGGGTGTCCTGGTCAGCAGCTACCAGCCTCACCCTCCCAAGTCCGGCGGAGGCGCCGACCGCTTCCCCTGGCAGGAGGCGGTCGAACTCCTGGCCCCAGCAATCCGCGCGGAGGCCGAACGTCCGTGAGGTACCTCACGGACGGCGTGGACCGTGCTGGTGCTCGAAGACATCGGCTGACGGGAAGCGAACCCGCGCTATGGGCTTGGTGCGCTCAGAGCCAGGGGATCTCCTCGGCTGCGTAGCGGTAGGCGCGGAAGACGGAGTTCTGGGCGCCCCGCGAGGACTCCAGGCCCACGCCCCGTCCGAACGAGCCGAACTCGGGGACCACGTACTCCCACACCACGTCCCCGTCCGGGGTCACCTCGAAGAGCCGGCCGAAGGAGCCCTCGGCGATGAACGTGTTGCCGCCCGGGAGCCGTTGGGCGCTGGACATGTACGGGCTGTAGAAGTTCTGCGGCGGGTTGTCCTCGTACGACCACACCTCCTCGCCCGTGCGGGGGTCGATCTCCAGCACCCGCGAGTACGGGACGGACGTGGTGTCGCGATAGGTCCCGTTGTCGAAGACCAGGATGTTGCCGCCCGGCAGTTCGTGCGGATAGTGCTGCTGGGAGTGCGTGTCCGGGCCGATCCGCCAGCGGACGGAACCGTCGGCGCGGTCCACGGCCACCGTGGTGGAGGCGCTGCGGAACCCCACGACGACGCCGCCGTCGGCGAGTTCGCCCACGGTGTTGGCCATTGGCCAGTGCTCGCGCGCGAAGTGCCGGTCCAGTGGCACCTGTTCGGGGTCCAGGTGCTCGATCGCGGCCCAGCGCCAGACCACTTCGCCGTCCCAGGTCAGCTCGTACACCACGTCCCCGTGGATCACGCCGCCCGCGGCCTCCGAGCCGGGGATGCCGCCGCGGACGCGGGCCGCGTCGGCGGGGGCGAGGGGCTCGACGCCGAGGACGAGCAGGTTGCCGTTGCGTAGGACCGAGGCGTCGTGGTGGTGGAAGGGGTGGCGGACCTCGCGCACCACGGAGCCGTCCGGGGCGAGTTCCTGGAGGATGCCGCCGTGGTAGACGTCCCAGATGGGGAACAGCGTCGGACCGCCGGTGTCCTTGCCCTGGTAGAAGAGGTTCCCGTTCGGGAGCAGCCGGGCGTGCCGGCCCGGCGGGTGCGGCGGGTTCCAGGTGTGGACGGCCTTGCCCTCGATGTCGACGAGGAAGACCTCGCCGGGCCCCGCGATGGGGGTGTAGAGCGTGTACCCGCCGAAGCTCCGCTCGGGGTCGTGGGCGCGCAGGCCGACGCCGCGGCGCCGCAGGGTGTTCTGGTCGACGGTCATGGTGCTGCTCCTCCGTAGGGGGGTGGTTGGGGTCCGGTGGGAGAATCGGGTGGTGCGTGAGGGCGGGCGTGGGCGCGGGCGGGTGGTCAGCCGGCCGTGACGGCCGCCGGGTCCACGGCCCGCAGCGGTGCGGTGTGCAGCCGGCGCGCCAGTGCGGCGCGGTCCGCGGGCCCCGGCAGGCCCTGGGCGGCCTTCGCCCAGGCGGCCTCCTCCGTGAGCTGGGTCAGCAGCTCGGCCGACAGCGTCGCGCCGTACCCGTAGCGGGGCTGGAACGCCTCGGCGTATCCGGGCTGGAGGGCGCCCTTGGACTGGGCGAGTACGGCGGCCCGCGCGCCGGCCGGATCGGCTGCCAGCTCCCGCTGGGCGCGCACCAGGGTCCGCAGCACGGCGGAGGTGCTCGCATCGCTCGCCTTCGGGCCCGCGACCAGCAGCGTCCGCGCGGTGTAGCCGCCGAACGGCAGCTCGGCGTAGCGCGCGCCGAGGGCGGTGCGCGCGGCGTCGTAGAAGCTGGGGAAGGTGACCCCGGCGTCGATGTCGCCGCGGGCGAGGGCGGCGGGGACCTGGTTCGGGGCGAGGTTGACCACGGTCACGTCCGAGGCGGTCAGCGCCGCCGAGCCCAGCATCCGCGACAGCGCGTACTCGACGTTGGTGCCCTGCGGTACGCCGACCTTGCGACCCCTCAGCGCCGCGAAGCCGTTGATGCCCCGGTCGGTACGGGTGAGCAGGCGCCAGTCGGAGAAGCGGGACAGGTCGGCGACGATCCGCAGGTCGCGGCCGCCCAGGGCGGCGGTGACGGCGGGCAGGTCGCCGACGACGCCGAGCTGGGCCTGGCCGCCGAGCACCGCGTTCAGCGCGTCGCGGCCGGTGGGCAGGGTGGTGACGGTGGCCCGGACGCCGTCGGCGGCCCACAGCCCGCGCTCCTGGGCGAGGTGGACGGGCGCGCCGCCGAGGTGGTCGCTGGCGGCCAGGGTGACCTCCTGCCCGGTGTCGCGCGCGGCGGAGGCGGACGTACCGGAGCACCCGGTGCCCAGGGCGGCGAGCAGCCCCGCCAGCACGAGGGCGACCACCGGACGGGGTCTGCGAAGGCCGGAGGCGGTGAGGGACACGGGGGACTCGCTTCCTTGAGGCTGCGGTGTGGGCGGGGGTTTCATGGGGAGCCGAGTTGGCGGGCGATCAGGGTGCGCAGGTCCGGGTCGGGGGGTCCGGCGGGTAGCGCGTGGTCGGCCAGGACGCGGCCGGGGGAGCCGCCCAGGACCACGACCCGGTCGGCGAGGGCGAGCGCCTCGTCGATGTCGTGCGTCACGAACAGCACGGTGGTGCCGGTGCGCTGCCACAGCTCCCGCAGCAGTTCCTGCATCCGGGTCCGGGTCAGTGCGTCCAGGGCTCCGAACGGCTCGTCCATCAGCAGCACTTCGGGTTCGGCGGCCAGCGCCCGGGCCAGCGCCACCCGCTGCCGCATGCCGCCGGACAGCTGCGCGGGATGCTTCTCGGCCCCTTCCGCGAGGCCCACCTCGGCCAGCGCCGCGAGGGCCCGGCGGCGCCGCTCCGGCCGGGACAGCCCGAGCCGCTTGAGCGCGAACTCGACGTTCCCGCGCGCCGTGCGCCACGGGAACAGGGCGTAGTGCTGGAAGACCATGCCGCGGTCCGGACCGGGCCCGTCCACCGGGGTGCCCGCGACGGTGACCCGCCCGGCGGTGGGCCGGACGAAGCCCGCCACCGTGTTGAGCACGGTCGATTTGCCGCACCCGCTGGGACCGAGCAGCGCCGTGAACGACCCGTTGGCGAACTCCAGTTCGATGGCGTCGAGCACCGGAGCCGCGCCGCTCGCGCCCGCATTCCGCCGCCGGGTGCCTCCGTAGGAGACCGACAGCCCCTCCAGCCGCACGCTCCCGCTCATGACGCGCTCCAGTGCACGAAGCGGCGCCCGATCGCCGCGAGAGCCGCGTCCACGCCCACCCCGAGGAGACCGAGGACCAGCAGGCCCGCGAACATCCGGTCCACCCGCAGGAACTGGCCGTCGACCTGGAGGCGGTAGGCCAACCCGGAGTCCGCGCCGCCGAGTTCGGCGGCGACCAGGGCCAGCAGCGCGACCGAGGCCCCGTACCGCAGCGCCGCGAGCAGGGCGGGCGCCGCGGCCGGCAGCAGCACCTCGGTGAACCGGCGCCGCAGCGGTGCCCCCAGCGAACGGGCCGCCCGCAGATGGGTCACCGGGACCCGCGAGACGCCGTCATGGACGTACAGCCACACCGCGAGGAGGACGGCGTACGCGATCAGCAGGCGCTTGGCGCTCTCGCCGATGCCGAACCAGGCGGTGGCCAGCGGCACCAGCGCGATCGCCGGGATGGGCCGCAGGAACGAGACGAGCGGGGTGACGGCGGCGGAGAGCCGCGGCAGGTAGCCGGTGGCGAAGCCCAGCGCGCCGCCGAGGGCCGCGCCGAGCGCGAAGCCCTGACCGGCGCGGGCCAGGCTGGCGGCGAGGTCCGTGGCCAGGGTGCCGCCGCGCGCGCCGTCGGCGAGCGCGGCGAAGGTCTGGCGGGGGGTCGGCAGCAGCCCCAGGGCCACCACACCGGAGCGGGCGAGCACGTACCAGAGCGCGAGCACGGAGCCGGCCGCGACCAGCGCCGGGCCGAGCCGGCCCGGGATCCGGCCGGCCCGGCCCGGCGGGGAGAGGGTGGCGTACACGGGCAACTCCTCGTTCATTGATAAGTGAGGTCAATAATTGACCACGCTTATGAACGCGGTGTTGCGGCGGTGCGAAACGTTCCGGAGCCCCCGAGGGCGCCGATCGGCCATGCGGTACGTTCGGCTGGTGTCCCGACCCGAACCCACACCCGAAGCCGTCGAGGTCGGACGGGTGATCCGAGCCTGGCGCAAGCGGCGCGGCATCTCGATGGCCTCGCTCGCCGCCGGCTCCGGGCTGTCCCAGCCCTTCCTCAGCCAGCTCGAACGCGGGCTCGCCACCCCCAGCCTCAGCTCCATCTACCGGATCGCCGAGGCCCTCGACGTGACCCCCGGCACCTTCCTGCGCCCCCCGGACCGCCCCGGCGCGGTCAGCCACGAGAGCGACCCCCAGGTGATCCGGGTCAGCGAGGCCGCCGGGCAGGTGGCGCGGGTGCTGATCCCCGGCGGGCGCAGCGGCCTGATGGAGGCGTACGAGCACCACTTCGAGCCCGGACGGGGCGAGCGCGGCTGGTTCGAGCACCCCGGCGAGGACTTCCTGTACGTCCTGGAGGGCGAGGTCGTGCTGGAGGTCGAGGGCGAGGAGCCCCTGACCCTGCGCGCCGGGCAGAGCGCCCACCACCGCGGCGACGTCCCGCACCGCTGCCGCCTGCCCGGCCCGTCGGCCGCCGCCGCGCGCACCCTCCTCGTCACGGCGAACGGCTGACGGGCCCGCCGCTACGTCAGAGCGCGGCCTTTCCGCTCGCGAGCGGCCACTCGCGGTGCAGGGCGCCCAGCGGAACGCGACGCTCCAGGATGGGCGTTCCGAACAGGGACAGCTGGAGGTGCAGCTGCCCGCTCAGGTCGAAGCCGCCGTACACGGCCCACGCCCCGCTCACCGAGGCCTTGCCGTCGCTGGAGGCGGAGGCCTTGACGTCGGCCTCGCCGCGCAGGTACGGGGCGAAGTCCGCGGAGACGCCGACGGCCCCGTACAGGCCGACGGAGGCCTCGGCGCCGAGGGCGCCCTTGACCTGGCCGGCCGCGGTGACCTCGGCCTTCACCGGAGTGCTCTGGACGTTCGAGGTGCTGACCGGATTCCAGCCCTTGCCCGTCGCGTAGCTGCCGCCGACCCGGAAGTCGCCCTTGACTTCCTGCCGGACGTCGAGGGTGACCCGCCCGTCGGCCTCGACCTGGACGTAGACGGTCAGATCGAGGTTGACGACGACCGGAACCGGGCCCACCTGGATGACCGGGGCGCTGTGCAGCTTGGCGAACGGGATCCGCTTCGGGGCGCCCGTGCTCGCGGCGGCGTGGCCCTTGAGGTTCCACTGCGAGGCCCAGTCGCCGCTCATCCCGAGGAACGCGGTGCGCGGACCGGCGCCGCCCGATCCGTCGTACGAGAACTCCACCGTCGGGGCGAGCTGGACGAAGCCGGAGACCGAGGCCCCGGCCGATACGGGGGCACCCGGGGCGGTCTCGACCGGGACGTCCACGTCGAGCCGCAGGTTGCCCAGGGGCAGCTTCGCGCCCTGCGGGCCGAACCGCACGCCCTGGCTCTTGGCCCAGGAGAAGGTGACGCCCTTCATCAGGGGCTCGACCGCGACCGAGGCCGGGTCGACGGGGACCTTGCCGTCGGCCTTGTCGTCATTGAGGACGGAAGACAGCGTTGTCGGAGCCGTCTTGACCTCGGTGCCGCTGTCGGTCTTCTTGCCGACCTCGGTGACCTTCGCGAGGAGGCCGTTGGGGGCGCCCGGCGCCGGTGCGCTGGCGATGACGTCGCCCACGACGACGGGCTTCTCGGCCGCGGGGGAGCGGCCCGGGGAGGGGGTGGCCCGCTGCGGGGCCGAGGATATGACGGCCCGTCCGGTCGCCTGGTCGTAGGAGGCGACCTTCAGCGAGGACTTCTCGGGGGCGCCCTTCCCGGAGCCGACGCGGGCCACGGCCGTCGGCGTGGGGCTGCCCTGCGGCGCCGCGGCGACGTCGAGCTGCTGGGTGCCGTCGGCCGCGGGCGCGAGGGTGGCGGGGGCCGCGGGATCCGCCGCACCGGTGTGCGTGGCGGAGGAGCAGCCGGTGGCGGTGAGCGCCAGGGTGATGAGGCCGGGGAGCAGGAGGCGTCTGGCGAGCATGCGCACGTACGTAAGACCTTCTGGTTGGGGGGAGGTTACGCTACTGAGAAGTAACGTGAGGGTTGATCATGCCAGGCACGATCACCACACCTCTCCCCGCACCAGCGATAACCGGCCACCCCCCGACGCCCGTTCGCCCCGGCCGGTGGTCAGCCTTCCAGCGCCCGCCGCAGCCCGAGCCGGTCGGTGCCCAGCTTGGTGAAGACCGCGGACAGCAGCTCGGAGACCGCCTGCGCGTCGGTCCGCAGCTCCGCCGCGATCGCCGCGTTGTCCAGACCGACCGAGGCGCGCGTCGCCGCCGCGTGCTCGGCGAGCGTCAACGTGTCCTGTTCGGACGCGTGCAGCCGGCGCGGCCGCAGACCCGCCGACGCCAGCTGGGACCGGGCACGGCTCACGAGCCCGTTCGCCCCGCACGCCGAGGCGGCCTCCATGCCCCGGTAGAGCTGCTGGGCCGCCCGGTGCGGATCACCGATGGTGTGCAGGGCCGTACCGTGATCGATCAGCGCATGGGCGAGTTCGCAGGCGGCCGGGGACTGTTCGAGGTGGTTCACCGCCTCCTGCAACAAGCCCGTCGCCCGGGACGCGTCCACGGTCGCAGCCGACACGCGCAGGGCATGCCCGATCGCGCTCGACGTCCCGAACACCCGGGCCCTGGCCACCGCCTCGGCCGCCGTGGCACGCGCCTGCTCGGGCTCCTTCGCGATCTGGGCGAGGGCCAGGTCGAGCTGCCAGGGACTCCAGGACGGATTGCGCGTTCCCCGCAGATCGAGCCGCTTGCCCGCCGCGGAGAGGTGCTGCTTCGCCTCGTCGATCCGCCCCTGCGCCAGCAGGAGTTTGCCCCACACCGCCTGCGGATCGGGGTAGACGACCGCCTGCGGGAAGCCCTCCGCCAGCTTGTACGCGTGGGCGACCCGCAGCGCCTCCTCCGTACTGCCCCGGGCCAGCAGCGTCTCGATGAGCGTGCCCACCGCGTACCACTGCGCCGGGATGTCGTGTCCGACGCGCTCGGCGATCTGCAGCCCGTTGCGCACGAAGTCCTCGGCCTCGGCGAGCCGCCCGCGCCGGAAGCGGACGTAGCCGAGCAGGGTGTACACGAACGAGAGGTGCGCGCCGCGCCAGCCCTTCGACTCGAACTCCATGATGCCCGCGTTGAAGAGTTCCTCGGCGCGCCCCGGCTGGTCGCAGTACATGAGGGTGACCGCCACGACGGCCGGCACCTCGAACCGAAGTCCTGGTCGGTCCAGTTCATCCCGCCGTCCAGCGCCTGCTCCGCGTACTCCAAGGCGGTGGCGGCCGGTTCGCCGCGCATGGCGGCGTCCCACGCGCGCAGTCCCAGGATGTGCCGCTCGGGAACGCCGCGGCCGGTGAGCCGCTTGGCGAACTGCGCGAGGAGGCGGGAGCGGGCCGGCGAGTTCGCCTCGTCCATCCGGACCGAGTTCCACTTGAACTGCTCGGCCTGCATCCGCAGCCGGGTGCGGGAGCTGGTGGCCAGCTTGGCCTCGTCGGAGAGCAGCCCGGCGGCCTCCGCGAGCTGACCCGTGTGGGCCATCGCCTGGGCGAGCCGGTACGTGATCGCCTCCCGCAGCTCCTGGTCCGCCTTGGGTTCCTCCAGCGCGGCCCTGAGCTGGTTGATGGTGGTCGCGGGATCGTGCAGCAGGTTGGCGGAGCCGAGCTCGAAGAGCACCTCGGCCCGGTACTCCGCGTCCGGCGGCTCGCGCAGCGCGCGGGCCAGGTAGCGGCGCGCCGCGTCGGGAGCGCCCGCGGAGAAGCTGTCCCGCGCCGCCTGCCGCAGCTGCTGCACCACCCAGGGGTCGCCCTCGGGGTGCATCTCCAGCAGGTGGCGCGCGGCGGCTGCGGCGCCGAACCCGTCGTCGACCAGGGCCTGGGCGGCCATGCCGTGCATGGCGACGCGGACGCCCGGCGGGATCGACCGGTACACGGCCGTGGCGATGAGCGGGTGGAAGAACTCCACGACCTCCTGGCGGCGCAGGCTGGTGAGGACGGTCAGGATGCGCGCGTCACGCAACTGCGCGATCGCGTCGGCCGCCTGCGCCTCCCCGAGGGCCGCGACGCCTCCGACGATGCTGATCGGGACGGCGGTGCCCAGTACCGCGGCGGCCCAGGCGAGCCGGACGGTGGAGGTCCCCAGCTGTTCGAGGCGGTCGATCAGGCCGCTGCCCTTGACGGCGGAGGCCAGGTCGCGCAGCTGGGGGATGCTGTCCTGGTGCGGCTTCAGACCGCGGTCGCGGCCCTTCATGGCGAGTTCGACGACCTCGAAGGGGTTGCCGCCGGTGATCGCCCAGCACTCGCGGCAGAAGACGTCGTCGGCGTTGTCGCCAAGGGCGTCGCGCACGATGCGCGCCACGGCGCTCGTGGTGAGCGGAGCCAGTTCGTGAGGTCGCGTCCCCTGGCGCTTTATCAGGGCGCGCAGTGATCCGGCGTCGGCCGGGATCTCGTCGGGCCGGCACGCCACCATGATCAGCATGGCCAGTTCCTCGGCCCGCGCCGCGAACGCGGTCAGCCAGGCCAGGGACTCCGCGTCCGCCCAGTGCGCGTCGTCCAGCACCAGGACGACGGGCGCGCTGCGGACCGTCAGATGGGTGACGACCCAGTCCAGACCGTCGCGCACGCCCTGCGGGTCGGGCGCGGTGAGGCCCTCGGGAGCCGCGGTCAGCCCCAGCGCCGGGGCGACGATGCCGTACCAGGTGCCGAGGACGTCGCGGCGTTCATCCTCGGTCATGGCGGCGAACGCGGGCTGGATGAGCTGGCGCATCACATGGAACGGGACTTGCCTCTCCTGCTCGCCGCCACGGGCGAACAGCACGGTGCAGTGGCGTTCCGCGGCATGCCGTCGGGCCTCGGCGAGCAGGGTGGTCTTGCCGATGCCGGCCGATCCCGCGAAGGTCAGAACGCCGCCGCGGCGGGAGGGCTGGCTGCTGTCAGGGGTGCCGCACAGATCGTCCACCGCCCGGTGGATCGCCAGAACCTCGGATTCCCTTTCGAGTAAGGGCTGAGACGCCCATCCTTGTGGTTCTGTGGCATACGACATTCTCCAGCCCCCTCCAGCGCGCGTGCCGTCGAGTCTACGGGCCAGTAGGAAAGTTGGTGCTCCTTAAGCACATTATCTCCGCATCTCGCCACTCGTTCGAGGGAGACGCTGTATCGTCGGCTGACTTCGGCGCGGAACGGCGCTATCTTGCGACCGGAATCATGGGGAGTTCACTGGGCTGGGGCATTCCGGCCGGGAGTTCACGCACCGTCACACCCGGGGCGGGAACCAATCGCCAGCGGGACGCCACGGTCGCCACCGCCGTCAGGATCTCCGCCACCGCGAACGTGTCGCCGATGCACTTGTGCTGGCCCGCCCCGAACGGGATGTACTGGTGCGCGCGCCGGCGCTCCTGCGCCTCCTGCTGCCAGCGGTCCGGGTCGAAGACCCCGGGGTCGCGGAACAGCGCCGGATCCCGGTGCAACGCGTAAGGGCTGTAGGCCAGTTCGGCGCCCGCCGGGATCGACACGCCGCCGAGCGTGAGGGGCACCAGGGCCTGCCGGGTGAAGAGCAGCGGCGAGTGCATCCGCAGCGCCTCCTGGAACACGTTGTTCGTGTAGGTGAGCTGGGGGATGTCGCCGATGCGGACGGGCCGTTTGCCCACCACCGCGTCGATCTCCGCGTGCAGGCGCTTCTCCGCCTCGGGGTGCCGGCCGAGCTCGTGGAATATCCACGCCAGGGTGGTCGCCGAGGTCTCCGTGCCGGCGAACATGATGGCGATCACCTCGTCCCGCACCTGTGCGGCGTCCATCCGCTCGCCCGTCTCGGCGTCCACGCTCGACAGCAGCAGGGAGAGGAGGTCGCTGCCGCCCTCCTGCGTGTCCCCGTACTGGGCGATCACCTGGTCGATGATCGCGCGCAGCCGGGCGGCCGCCGCGTCGAAGCGCCGGTTGAGCGGGACGGGCAGCCGGTCCAGCGACTTGGGCATGACCGCGCGCAGCAGCATTCCCTCCAGCACGATCGGCAGCGAGCGGTGCACCTCGGCGATGGCCGGACGGCTCAGATCCCCCGAGAAGATCATCTCGGCGACCGAGGACAGGGCGTACCGCCGGGCCTCGGTGACCATCGAGATCTCCGAACCCGCCGTCCAGGACCCGGTCATCTCCTCCGCCGCGCGGCCCATCACCTCGGCGTACTCGGCGATGTGGTTGCGGTGGAACGCCGGCTGGATCATCCGGCGCTGCTTGCGGTGGAAGTCCCCGTCGGTCGTCACGATGCCGTTGCCGAACATCGGGCGGAGCCGGTCGAATATCCTGCCGCGCCCGAACTTCTGCGCCTGCTGCACCAGTACGGCGTGGACGTGGTCCGGGTTCGTGAGCATGTGGACGGGCCAGGTGCCGATGTCGAGCCGGACGACGTCGCCGTACTGGCGCAGGGACTCCAGGAATGCGATGGGATCGCGCCACAGGGGGAGGGCATGGCCCAGGAGCGGTAATCGCCCCGGGGCCACCGGGGCGCTCTTCGCCAGGCCGGATCGTGCTGTGCGGGCCATGGACCGACTCCCTGTCATGCCACCGAGATCAGGTCCGGGCGGGTGTACGCAGACTCCAGCCCGGCCGCGAACCGTTCGTCGCTGTACCGCGTGCACTCGTAACGCTGCCACAGATCGGCGCCGATGATCCAGTCTTGATAACTGCGCACGCAGCGGGTGACCGCGGTGCGTACGGAGGGATCCGTGTCCGGGCGCGCCTCCATGAGCCGCAGCAGCTGCCGCTCGGACTCCAGGTACTCCTCGATGCGGGCCTGGATGCGGCCCTCGACCGCCTGGACGGCATCGGGCAGCGAGCGTCCCTCCCAGGTGGCGACGAGGGAGACGAGGTTGTTGTTGTCCCCGCAGGAGTACTCCTTCGGCAGGGAGAACACGTCGTTGCCCCAGGAGATGACGTCCAGCGCGCTGTCGACGACCGCCCGGAACTCCGGGAGGTCGTGGATGTGCTGCGGCAGGTCGATGCCCAGTCCGGCCTCCACCATGTCCATCATGGGAAGGATCTGGGAGCTGTGCCGGCGCATCAGGATGTAGTCCTGGAGCGCGGGCCGCTCGGCCGCCCGGCGATTTCCGGCCTCCTGGTCCAACGAGCCCAGCATGAGCGGGACATGGGTGCGGTAGCGGGCCGCGGTGCCCTGCGACATCCCGGCCAGTATCCGGTCGCACAGGTCCATGAACCCGGCCACCAGGGGGTTCTGGCGCGCCGAGGCGTCACCCGCCTTGCCCGTCTCCAGGTACTCGGTGATGGCTCCGATGACGGGGCGCCAGGCGGCCACCTGACCCGTCCTGATGAGGTGGTCGTGCTGGTCGTCGAGGACGAACGACCAGGCCATCCACTCGGCGAGCAGGAGGATCCGGTCGTACGGGACGTCGCCGCTCACCCGGCCCGCGAGGTGGCCGCAGCCGATGCCGGAGAACTCCTCGGCGGCGTGCGTGACGAGCTCGTGGTGCAACACCCAGGACGTGGCCTCGGTGTTGGCCCGTGCGGCCTGCGGATGCTTGGAGTTCCCGAACGGAAGGTGAAAGTCGGGAACGGCGAATGAGTGGAGCTGGGCCATTGATCCCCCCACGGCAGAGTCGGATTCGTCAATACCAGCTCAATGTAAAGAGCGTGACTGCCCGTGCGCGCCAGAACGCCTCCTCTGCTGCGGAGTTGTCATGGCGACACGCCGGAGCATATGGAATGAACCGGTCGCGGAGCGACCAAATCCCGCCCACGCGCGACCGTATCAGGCCACCCCTGGAGTGGTTAAGGCTTGTGACGAGGTGCACTGCCAAACTGGAAGTGCCCTTCCGTCAATTCACCCTGGAATTGCCGCTCCGATATTCCAATGGCGCATGCGGCTGGCATAGTCGGACCGCCGGGCCGTCCGGGAGGCGCTGCCGGGGGTGGCCTCCACGGGTGTGGCCGAACAACACCCCGTCCACGGTGACGCTCCCTACACTTCCAGGGGACGCGGCCGTCCGGAGAAGGGCGAGAACATGACCGACCACCATCCGGCAGGCTCGGGAGACGGCCAGGACGTCGATGTCCTGGGCCCCTACCTGGAAGTCTTACGGGCGCGCCTGACCGGTGAGCGGTTCGAGGTGCTCATCCGGGCGGTCCAGACCACCTGCGCACTGCTGGCCGAGGACCAGGAAGCCGTCCTCAAGGTGCCGGCGGCCACCGAACTCGCCCCCGATCTCCAGCGCGAGTACCTGTCCCTCATGGCCGTGATGATCACCGGCCACCTGGACCACCGGCTGGTCGAGATCGCCGCCCCCGACGGGGGCAAGGGCTGGGCGGTCGTCGACAACACCCGCCCCTACCCCGCCCGTCCGGCCGATGTCAGGAGCTCGTGAGCACCACGAGCTGCCGGGTCGCCCGGGTCATCGCCACGTAGCGGTCGACCGCGCCCGGGACGCCCTCCCCGAACTCCTCCGGGTCGACGAGGACGACCAGGTCGAATTCGAGACCCTTCGACAGCTCCGGGGTCAGTGACCGGACGCGCGGCCGCGCCCGGAACGCACCCGCTGCCCCGCCGGGCGAGCCGATGACGCAGGCGGTCCCGGCCTCGTGCCCGGCGAGCCAGGTGTCGAGGACGTCGTCCAGGTCGCAGACGGAGCCGTGGACGACGGGGACGCCGCCGGACCGGATCGAGACCGGCACGTTGGCGTCGGGCAGCGCGGCCCGGATGACCGGCTCGGCCTCCGCCATCACCTCGCGCGGCGTGCGGTAGTTGATGCTCAGGGAGGCCAGCTCGATCCGGTCGATCCCGACCCGCTCCAGGCGCTCGGTCCACGACTCCGTGAAGCCCCGCCTCGCCTGGGCGCGGTCCCCGACGATGGTGAAGCTCCGGGAGGGGCAGCGCAGCAGCAGCATCTGCCACTCCGCGTCGGTCAGTTCCTGGGCCTCGTCCACGACGACGTGCGCGAAGGGCCCGGCGAGCCGGTCCGGGGCGGCCGTGGGCAGGGCGCCCTCGTCGATCAGGCTGTCCTGGAGGTCCCTTCCGCGCAGCATCCGCACCGCGCCCTCGCTGTCGTCTCCGGCCGAGTCGATGTCGGCGACCGAGACGATCTCCTCGATGACCCGGGACATGCGCTCGCGCTCGGCGGCGACCGCGGCGTCGTGCCGGCGCCGCCGCCGCGCCGCCCCGGGGTCCCCGAGCCGCTGCCGGGCCGCGTCCAGGAGCGGCAGGTCGGACACCGTCCAGGCCTGGGGGGCCGCCTCGCGCCGCAGCTTCGCCACCTCGTCGCGGCCGAGCCAGGGAGCGCACATCCGCAGATAGGCGGGTACCGTCCACAAGTCCGAGACCAGGTCGGCCGGTTCGAGCAGCGGCCAGGCCCGGTTGAAGGCCGTGACCAGCTCCGCGTCCTGCCGCAGCGACCGCAGGAAGGCGGCGTGCGAGATGCCGTCCTCCTCCTCGTCCATGCCCTGCTTGTCCATGAGGATCGTGGCCAGTTCCTCCCAGATCTGCTCCCGCGCCTCGTTGTGCGGGCTGCCCGGGCCCGGCGCCCCGAACGCCTCGGCCCAGTCGTCGGGGCTCACCCGGACGTCGCCCCAGGCCGTACTGACCGTCATGCCCTCGGCGGGCGGTTCCTCGTAGAACGCGACCGCCTTCTCGATGGCCCGCACCATGTCCGCGGACGACTTCAGCCGGGCCACCTCCGGGTCGCTCTCGGGGGCGACCGAGGCGCCTTCGGCGACGAGGTCGCGCAGGGTGCAGGTCTGTACGCCCTCCTCGCCGAGGCTGGGCAGCACGTCGGCGACGTACCCCAGGTAGGGCTCGTGCGGGCCGACGAACAGCACGCCGCCACGGCGGTGGCCGAGGCGCGGGTCGCTGTAGAGGAGGTAGGCGGAGCGGTGCAGGGCGACGACGGTCTTGCCCGTGCCGGGACCGCCGTCGACGACCAGGGCGCCACGGGAGCCCGCGCGGATGATGGCGTCCTGGTCGGCCTGGAGGGTGCCGAGGACGTCGCGCATCCGCGCCGACCGGCTGCCGCCCAGGGCGGCGATGAAGGCGGACTGGTCGTCGAGCGCGGCGTGCCCCTCGAACCCGTCGGTGGTGAACACCTCGTCCCAGTAGTCGTTGACCCTGCCGCCGGCCCAGCGGTACCGGCGGCGGCCGGCCAGCCCCATCGGGTTCGCGTGGGTCGCCGCGAAGAACGGCTCGGCGGCGGGGGAGCGCCAGTCGATCAGCAGCCGGCGGCCCTCGCCGTCGGTGAGGCCGAGCCGGCCGATGTACAGCGGCTCGGGGTCGTCGGCGCCGACGACCCGGCCGAGGCACAGGTCGAGGCCGAAGCGGCGCAGGGTGCGCAGGCGGGCGGTCAGCCGGTGGATCTCCGCGTCCCGCTCCATGGCCTCCCGGCCCAGGCCGCCGGGCGCCCCGCGCAGCTCGGCGAGGCGGTCGGACAGCTCGGCGATCGCCTCGTCGAGGCTCTGCGCGATGGCCGCGAAGTGCCGTTCGTCGCCGCCGATGAGCGAGGGGTCCGCCTTGGCGGAGAGGCGCTCGGGAAGGCCGAACGCACTGGTCGTCACGGGGTTCATGTCAGCGGCTCCGATCCGCGGCGGCCGGCCGCCGCAGGGCGGGCCCCACCGGCCCGGTGTCACCGTGAAACCCATATACAGACAGCAGCACACGCACTTCGTGAATCTCCCATTTCCGCAGCTTCTGGCCTCGGCGAGCGATTCTGCGGCACGGTGGGGGCCTTGCCGCAAGCCCCCCAGCGCGCTATAAGTTGAGAGTGGAAAGGAGTGGGTGCACCTCCTTCTCCCCCCCTCTCCCCTTCCCCCTCCTCCTTGCTCCCCGCGCGGGCGCGCCCCTCGACCGGTCCGGAAGCCGCCGGAGCCCCGCCCCCCGGGTGGGGAACGGGGCTCCGGCGGCCGTACGGCGGACGCGTCGGTCGTTCGGTGTCAGTCGTTGACGCAGACGTTGCCGGCCGTCGGGTTCAGCAGCCCGATGATGTTGACGCTGTTGCCGCAGGCGTTGATGGGGATGTGGATCGGGACCTGGATCAGGTTTCCGGAGAGGACGCCCGGGGAGCCGGCCGCGATGCCGTGGGCCTCGCTGTCCGCCACCGCGGAGCCGGCGCCGCCGAGTACGGCACCGGCGATCAGGCAAGCCGCTGCGGCCAGGGTGCGGATTTTCATGTGGGTCTCCCGTTGAGTGATGGGGTGTGCGGAGCCATCCCACAACAGGTGCGGGGGCGGGCCCGGACATTCCTCCACTCGTGGGCCGGGCCGCCGCCCAAAGAAGCGGAGGGATCCGTTCTAAGGCAGTTCTCATCCCGTACCCAGCTTCCCCACAGCAACGGGGAGCAGGATCGGACGGAGTCAGTCGTGATCACGGAAGGGCTCTCATGAACAACGTCCGCAAGCGCGCGGGTATCACCGCAGGTGTGGTTCTGGCCGGTATCGGCCTGGCCTTCCCCGCCGTGGCCTTCGCCGAGGATCACTCCAAGCCCGCCACCGCCGCCGAGGCGCGCCCGCACGCGGGCAAGGGCGCCGAGCTGCGCGAGGAGCACCGCAAGGAACTTGCCGAGGCCCTCGCGAAGGACCTCGGCGTGCCGGTGGACAAGGTGACCGGCTCCCTGGACAAGTTCCGCGCCGCGCAGGGTGAGAAGCACCGCGAGGAGCGCAAGGACCGCAAGGACGAGCGGGCGGGCGAGCGGCCGGACGCGGCCGCGCTCCAGAAGAAGCTGGCCGACCGCCTCGACCAGGCGGTCAAGGACGGCAAGCTCACCCGGGCGCAGGCGGACGCCGTCATCGCCGCCGCCAAGGCCGGGGTGCTGCCCGGGCCGGGCGGCGGCCCCCACCACCAGGAGCGCTGACCCCGCTCCACAGCTTCATGGGCGCCGGCGCGCATGAATGGCTCCAGGGATGGTAGACGCAGGGAGGCCTCTTCGCTCCCAGCGGGCGAAGCCGTGAGCCGGGAAGTCTGGGAGGTTTGTCGTGATTATCCTCGGAGTCATCCTGCTGATCATCGGATTCGTCACCGGCCTGTCCATCCTGTGGACCATTGGTGCGATCCTCGTGGTGGTAGGCCTGGTCCTGTGGCTTCTCGGTGCCCTCGGGCACGCGGTGGGAGGCCGTAACCACTACTGGTGAGCCTCTCCGCTCCCGGCCGTAGGCCCACCGGATCCCGGATCCGGTGGGCCTACGGCGTTCTCCCGGGCATCCTTGACGGGCCTTTTGGGCATCCTTGAGCTGGAATAGACCATTCCGTTGGTTTCCGGATTACGTTCGCCGCATACGGGTCGTAGAGCGCGACCCGGCTGAAACCTGGAGGTCTCAGACATGCGACGTACCCTCACCAAGGCCGGCAGCCTCGCGGCGGTCTCCCTCTTCGCCCTGGCCCTGGCCGCGCCCGCGCAGGCGGCACAGGACAGCGCCGCGGCCGCGCACCCCGCCGCCACGAAGGCGGTCTACTTCGAGTTCACCGACGGCAGGAACACCTTCGTCATCCAGCTCACCGACGCGGCGAAGATCCGGCAGGCCCGCGACGTCATCAACGGCGTCGACACGGAGAACATCAGCGTCATGGGCAAGATCGTCAAGACCCCCGCCTCGTACAACAAGCCCTGGAAGTACACGCTCGCCCCCAGCTCCGTGAAGTTCTTCAGCATGGCCACCGAGGTGTGCGACGCGAGCATCTCCTACGTCAACGAGCACCTGGACGAGGTGGGCGGCGCCCTCCTGCCCAATTCCACCTGGTGTCCCTGGCAGTCGAAGCTGACGCGCGAGATCCCCGCTCCGTAGGCGGCGGCGAACCGGACGGCCGGCCGCCGGACCCCCCGCCCGCGGCCGGCCGTCCCCGCGGCGGCGAAGTAACCTTTCCCCTCAGCGCGGTCCGGGGAGCGGGGAGGTACGTGGCGGAGACGGAGCGCGGGTGCCCGCTCGCCGAGGGCGTACGGTTCCGGCTGCTCGGGCCGATGACCGCGCGGACGGCCGACGGCGCCGCGCTGGCCCTGGGCCCGAACCAGCAGCGCGCGCTGCTCGCCGTACTGCTGCTGCGGGCGGGGCGGCCCGTCCCCGTACCCGAGCTCTGCGACGCGCTGTGGGGAGAGCGCCCGCCGGCGCGCGCCGTGGGGACCGTACGGACGTACGCGTCCCGGCTGCGTGCCCTCTTCGAACCGGACCGCCAGGCCCGGGCACCCGCCCGGATCCTCGTCTTCGCCTCCGGCGGCTACGCCCTGCGACTGTCCCGCCCGGCGGTGGACATCGACGAGTTTGAGCGCGGGCTCACCGACGCCGCCCGGCTGCGAACCGCCGGAGCCGTCCGGGAGGCGTACCGCACCCGGGAGCGGGCCCTCGCACTCTGGACGGGCTGCCCGCTGGCCGGCCTCCCCGGCCCCCACGCCGAGGCCCGGCGCGACCGGCTCACCGGACTGTGGCTGACCGCCCGCGAGGCCCACTTCCACGACGCGCTGGAACTCGGCCTGGACCGCGAGACCCCGGCCGTCCCGGCCCTGCGCGCCTTCGCCGCCGAACACCCGCTGCGCGAGGGCGCCCAGGAACTGCTCATGCGGGCCCTGCACCGGGCGGGCCGCACCGGCGAGGCACTCGCCGTGTACGAGGCCACCCGCGAGACGCTCGCCCTCGAACTCGGCGCCACCCCCGGCCCCGGCCTGACCGCCCTGCACCGCACCCTCCGCTCCCGCTCCCGCCCGACCCCCCGCCCCCTGGCAGGCCCGTGCGCCGAGCGGGGTGCGGCCGGGCCCTTCGTCGGGCGGGACGCGGAGAGCGACCTCGTGCTCGGGGTGCTCGCCGGGGCGCCGGAGGCGGTGCCCGTCGCCGTGCTCACCGGTATGCCCGGCATCGGGAAGACGGCCCTCGCCGCCCATGTGGCCGAGCGGGCCCGCGGGCTGTTCCCCGACGGGGTGCTGCGGGTCGGTCTCGGCGCGGGCGCCGCCGCCCCGCTCGGCCGGCTCGTACGCGCCCTCGGGGCACCCGAAGCGGCGGTGCCGGAAGGGACCGAGGCCCGGGCGGCGCTCTACCGCTCGCTGCTCGCCGGGCGGCGCGTGCTGCTCCTCCTGGACGGCGCGCTCGACACGGCCGGACTGCTGCCCCTGCTGCCCGGGACGCCGGGGTGCGCGGCGCTGGTGACCTCGGCCTCGCGCGGGCTCGTCGTACCGGGGGCGCGGCCGGTCGAGGTACCGGAACTGGACGACGGCGCCGCGCTGGAGCTGCTCGGCGCCGTCGCGGGCGCCCGGCGGGCTCGCCAGGACCCTGCCGGGCTGCGCGAACTCGCCGGCCTGTGTGCCGGGTTGCCGCTCGCGCTGCACCTGGCCGGGCGGCGGCTACGGCTGGAGCCCGGCCTGTCGGCGGCGGAGCTGGCGTCCCCGGCCGGTACCGGACCGCTCGCGCGGCTACGGGCGGACGGCCGGGCGGTCGAGGACGGCTTCCGCCGCCGCGCCCAGGGGCTGTCGCCGGGCGCGCTCCGGGCCCTGCGGGCGACCGCGACGGCGCCGGACCGGTTCGGCCCGGCCGAGGTGGCCGCGCTGCTCGCCGCCGGGGAGCCCGAGGCGGCCGGCGCGATCGAGGAACTCGTCGACTCCGGGCTGCTGGCGCCCGGGGTGTCGGGCCGCTACCGCTGCCACCCCCTGGTCCGGGCCTTCGCCCGCCACCGGCTCGGTCCCGCTTAGGGCGACTCGCGCGGATCCCGCCCCGCCCGCGCCGCCGAGCCCCGCAGGAGACGGCCCCTGGCCCGTCGTCACCGTGGCACCCGGCACCGCTGCGCACCGCGCCGCGTTGCCCAGGCGCCCGCGCCCGCGCCCGCGCCCGTCCGGTACGGTGCCTCGTTGTCGGGCCGGGCGGGTACGTCCGGTATGAGCCTCGGCCCTCCGTCTCGCGACGCATCGGACGCCGCGCCCCGGCAGACCCTTCCGGTCACGGCTCTAGATGTAGCCCTCGCGCAGTGCGTAAGCCACCGCGTGCGCGCGGTTGTTGAGCCGCAGCCGTGTCATCAGCCCGTGCAGGATGTTCTTGACGGTCCGCTCGGAGTAACAGAGCTTCTCCGAGATCTGGCGGGTGTCCAGCCCCTCGGAGATGAGGCGCAGTACGTCCGTCTCGCGCGGCGCCATGCCGAACAGCGTCGTGCAGGCCGCGCCCGGGGGCGTCGTCGCCCGCTGCGAGCGGCGCAGCCGGTGCATCTGCCCCAGCACCCGGCCGATCACGTCCGGCGGCAGCACGCATTCCCCCTGCGCGGCCTGCCGTACGGCCGTGACCAGCCGCTCCTCGGTCGCCTGGTGCCGCCAGACGATGGCCTGCACGCCGTACTCCACGACCGAGAACAGCTCCGATTCGCGCAGTTCGCGGGCGACGAGGACCACGCGCCGCTCGCCGCCGCGCAGGAGCCTGCGCAGTTCGGCCGTCGAGCGTTCGTCGATCTGGTCGATCAGCATGACGGCCACTCTCGCCTCGGCGGCCTCGGCCGCGGGGCCATCCCCCTCCGGCTCCGGCGGCCACGGCACGACCCGCACCGCGGGCTGTCGGTCCAGGAGGCTGAGGACCCCGGCCCGGCTGAGCGGATCGGCAGCATGGATCGTCACGGTCACGCGGTCGGTGCGGTCGGTCAGAACCGGCATCGTCTTTTCCTTCCCCGAAGTCTTGCCGGATGAAGAGTGGCAAAGCCGGATCAACAGCCGATCGACGCCCGATGAGCGTTCCGCGTGATCCGTCCCCTTCCGCATGCCTTGGTACAGTTCCAGCTGGGTGGCGGGTACACGCACATTGCGCGCGTCCGTAGGGGAGTTGGAAGAGGAACCATGAGCGGAACGCGCCCCGGAACGTACTTCTCCCTGCTCGGACCGGTCCAGGCGCACCGCGATGATTCCCCGCTCCCGCTGGGCCCGCCCCAGCAGCGCGCCCTGCTCGCCATGCTGCTGTGCCGGCGCAACGCGGTCGTGGGCCTGGACGAGCTGATCGACGGCCTGTGGGGCGGGGAGCCGCCGCGCTCGGCGGTCGGGACGGTCAGGTCGTACGCGTACCGGCTGCGCCGCGCCCTCGGCGGCGGGCTCCTCACCCACGGGCGGGGCTACGCCCTCCAGGTCGGCCCGGGGGAGCTGGACCTGACCCGCTTCGACGAGCTGACCACCCGGGCGCGCGCCCATGTCTCCGCCGGTGACCCGGAAGCGGCGCGGGACCTGCTGGCGCGGGCCCTGGAGATGTGGCGGGGGCCCGCCCTCGCCGGGCTGCCCGGCCCGCAGGCCCGCATCCAGCGCGAGCGGCTCGCCGAACTACGGCTGTCGGTCCTGATGGAGCGGGTCGAGCTGGACCTGCGGCTGGGCGGCCACGGCGGGCTCGTCGCCGAGCTGACCGGCCTGTGCCTGGAGCACCCCCTCAACGACCGGCTGCGCACGCTCCGGGACGCCGCCCTGGAACGCGGCGGCCGGGAACGGGAGGCGCGGACGACACCGCCCGGCGCCGAGGCCCCCGCCGCCGCCCCCACCCCGACCGCCCCACCGCACTTACCCGTACCGGATCAACTCCCCTATGTCCCGGGTGACTTCACCGGGCGCGCCGAGGCGGTACGGGACCTGCTCGACGCCCTGGCCCCGACGGCCCCCGAGACGGTGGTCGTCTGCGCCGTCGGCGGGATCGGCGGCATCGGCAAGACCACCCTCGCCGTGCACGCGGCCGGACGGCTCAGGGAGCACTTCCCCGACGGCCAGCTGTACGCGAACCTGCGCGGCGTACGCGAGGACCCGGCGGACCCCGCGGCCGTCCTCGCCGGATTCCTGCGCGCCCTCGGGGTGACGGACCCCGCGCTCCCCGAAGAGCCGCGGGAACGCGCCGCGCTCTACCGGACCCGCCTCGCGGGCAAGCGGATCCTGCTCGTCCTCGACGACGCCCGGGACGCCGCCCAGATCGAGCCCCTCCTGCCCGGATCGCCCACCTGCGCCGTGCTCGTCACCAGCCGCAGCACCCTGTCCGGACTCCCGGCCGCCAGGCGCCTGCGCCTCGACGTCCTGCCCGCCGCCGAGGCGCTGGCCCTGCTCGGCCGGATCGTGGGGGAGGAGCGCATCACCGCCGAGCCCGCCGAGGCCGCGGCCCTCGTCGAGCGCTGCGGCGGGCTGCCCCTGGCGGTGCGCATCGCGGGATCCCGGCTCGGGACGCGGCCGGCCTGGAAACTCGCGGACTTCCGCCGCCTCCTCGACGGCCGCCGCCCCGCGTTCGGCCCCGGGTTCGGCCCCGCCCTCCCCGGCCGGGACGAGCCCGAAGGCAGCGTCGAAGCCTGCTTCCGCCTCGGTTACGACCTGCTCGACGCGGGGCAGGCCCGGCTGTTCCGGCTCATGGTCGTCCCCCGCACCCCGACGCTGGACCTCGCCTCGGCGGCGGCGCTCGCCGGGCTGGACCCCGCCGAAGCGGAGCGGCACCTGGAACGGCTGACGGCGCTCGGTCTCCTGGAATCCCCGGCCCCGCTGACCTACCGGTTCCACGACCTGCTGGGGGAGTTCGCCGCCGCCCGGTCCGAGGAACGCGACAGCCCCGGGGACCGTACGGCGGCCCTCCTGCGGCTGGCCGACCACATGCTGGCCTGCGCCCGGGAAGCGTACGCCGCCGAGCGCCCGGGCCACCCCCTCGTGGGCCTGCTGACACCCACGACCGCGCGGGGCGCGTCCTTCGAAGCCGGCCCCCCGCACATCGAGGCCGTGCTGGCCGTGGCCGTGCAGACCCTGGAGGCGCGGCCGTCGGCCGTCGGGCTGATCGCCGACACGCTCCTCGCGCTCGACCCGGCGCTCGACGGCTCGTTCCTGTGGGCCGCGCTCCTCACCCCCGCCCGCCGGGTCCTGCGTACCGCCGAGGAACAGGAGGACCTCCGCGCGGCCGGCCGGACCGGCTTCCTGCTGGGCTCGGCGCTCACCCGGCTGGGCCGGTTCGACGAGGCGGAGGCCGCACTCCACGACGCCGAGCGGGCAGCGGCGGCGGCCGCGGACGAGGTGGTGCGCACCGAGATCCTGATCTGCCGGGCCGTCGCCCGCCAGGGCCGCGCCGACTGGACGGCGGCCGACGCGCTCTACCGGGAGGCCATCGCCGCGGGCACCGCCTGCGGCAACGCGTGGGGCGCCACCAACGCCCGCTCGAACAGCGTCAGCACACTGCTCCGCCTGCGCCGCTACGCGGAG
Source organism: Streptomyces goshikiensis (assembly GCF_014650555.1). Taxonomy (GTDB): domain Bacteria; phylum Actinomycetota; class Actinomycetes; order Streptomycetales; family Streptomycetaceae; genus Streptomyces; species Streptomyces goshikiensis. The sequence continues at coordinate 423,734 of NZ_BMVE01000003.1, forward strand.
GCCGCCGAGGCCTGCCGGCTCAGCCTCACCGCGGCCCGCGAGGGCGGTGACCGCTACGGGGAAGCCCACGCCCTGTACAGCCTCGGGATCGTCGCCCGCCAGGGCGGCCGCGCGGCGGAGGCGATCGCCCGGCACCGGGAGAGCGCCGAACTGGGCGTGCGCGGGGGCTACCCGGCCCTGGAGGTGATGAACCTGATCTCCGAGACCGCGGCCCACCTCGCGGCCGGCCACCCCCGGGAGGCCGCCGAGTGCGGCGAACGCGCGCTGGCCGCGACCGAGCGCCTCGGCTGGCGCGCCGCGCAGGCCCGGACCCTGCGCCTGCTGGGCACCGCCCTGGCCGAATACGGCGACCACGCCCGCGCGCGGACCCGTCTGACGCAGGCCCTGGCCCACCTCGAAGCCCTCGCCCTGCCCGAGGCCGCCGAGGCCTCGGCCGTCCTGGCCTCCCTCGCCCCTCCTGGACACTGATCATCAAGTCGACGTATTCGCAGGCCGGTTGGGGCTCTCACGGCCCAAGCGGTTGCTGGTGCACAGGGTGCGGCAGCATGCTGCACGCATGGAATTCTCTCCCACCGCCGCCACGCTGCCCGGCATCGTCGCCGAGCTGGGCCTGGTGCGGACCCATGGACTGCTGGGCCTGCGGAGCCTCGAACTCCCGCTGCTGCAGGCGGCGTCGGCCGCCCACGGCGGCGGCGCCGGTGGCGACGGGGGCCAGGAGATACGGCCGGGCGCCGTGGAGACGCTGTTGCGGGACGCCGTGGAGACCCTGGGCGGCGGCGACCTGCAGACCGCCGCCGCCTACACGTTCGGGCTGACGCAGGGAGCGAGGGAGTGGGCGGCCCAGGACCGCAGGCGCCGGGCGGCCGGGGTGTTCCGGGTGAGCACCGACCGGTTCCGCAAGCACCACGAGAAGCTGGTGCTCGCCGAGACGGCGGAAGCCGTGCTCAGCCTGTGCGCGGCGCGGGGGGCTGCCGGCGGATCCGCCGCGGCGCCCGCCCGGGCGGCCGGGCCCGCACCGCTCGGCCCGCTGCCGCTGGACGTCGTCCTCGGCGGCACGAAGGCCCGTATCACCGTGCACACCGGCCCCATCGAGTTCGTCACCGGCGTCGACGTCCTGGTCTCCTCCGAGAACACCTACCTGGAGATGTCGCGGACCTTCAGGCCGACCACCTCCGGGGCGCTGCGCCGCGCCGCCGCCCGCCAGAACGCGGCAGGGGGCATCGTGGACGACGTACTGGCCCGCGAACTGCACGACTGGCTGGTGCGGTTCGCCGCCCCGGGCCTGCCCGTCGCTCCCGGCACCGTCGTCGCCACCTCGGCCGGCGAGCTCGCCTCCCAGGGCGTCCGCCGGATCTACCACGCCGCCACCGTGATGCCGAGGTCCGACGGCGGCTACGACACCACGCCCGCCGTCGTCACGAAGGCGGTCCGGCAGGTCTTCGAGGAGGCCGCGGTGGAACGGGACGGCTTCGCCCCGCCCCTGACCTCGCTGTGCCTGCCGGTGCTCGGCGCCGGGCGCGGCGGCCTGGCACCGGCGGCGAGCCTGCGCGCGATGCTCGCCGCGATCGGCCCCGCGCTCGCCGAACGGCCCTACTGGGAGGTGCACCTCGCGGTGCGGCGGCCCGAGGTGGCCCGCGTCGTGCTCGACGTCTTGGCGGAGTACCGCCCGATGACGGCGGCCCACGCTCAGGAGGCGCCCGCCGGACGGCCCGAGCACGCGCGCACGGCGGACGGCCGGCCGGAGGACTGACCGGTCCGGCGCCTCCTCAGTCCGCATCGGTCACGTCCGTCAGGCGGTACGAACTCGTCGTGCCGTCCGGCACGGTGACCCGGACCCGGTCCCCGTCGATCTCGTAGAGGTAGTCGCCCCGGGACGCCCGGTACCCGGTGTCCGTCCGGGTCGCCGGGATCGTCATGGTGTCCGGCCGGTCCAGCAGCCCGCCGTGGTAGTACACCCTGGCGTCGGCCGTCCGGCACAGGGTGATGTCGTGCCGGTCCGTCAGGTAGTGCCGGAGCAGTACCGCGTCGCTCCTGGAACCGGCGGGCAGGTCCGCCGCGATCTCCGCCGGGCACGGCCGCCCGCCGGCGGACGGGCCGTGGCCCGCGCCGTCTTCCCCCCGGCCCCGGAACACGAGGTACCCGCCCCCGCCGATCAGGGCGAGGACCAGGACCACCACGAGCGCCCACCACCCGTAGCCGTCCCCCGAAGGCGGCGGCGGGGGCGGGGCGGCCCGCCGGGCGGGCGGCTGGTGTACGGGCCGCTGCGCGGGCCGCCGGGCGGGTACGAGCGCGGGCGCGGGCGCCGGCGCGGGGATCCGGGCGGCCGCCTTCGGCTGGGCGAACGCGGCCCGGTATCCCTGGGCGTACGTGTCCAGTACGTCGAGCGCGGGCCGGCGGAAGTTCCCCTTGCCGTCGAGGTAGACCGCTTGGAGGGCGCTGCGCCACTGCGCCGCCGTGGGCCGGTCGTCCGTGGCGAGTGGCTGGTCGAGCGCCCGGGCGAACATGCCCCGCAGCTTCGGGTCGAGGCGCTGCGGGAAGCCGGAGGCCCTGCTCCAGGTCCCGCCCACGTACTGCGGGCCGCCGGGGTTGAGGAACAGACCCTTGTACAGGGCCAGCGCCAGGGCGTACCGGTCGCTGTAGCGGTCGTGCGCCCGAATCTTCTGGCCCTGTAGCCGGGGGTCCTCCCAGCCGGGGGTGCAGACGCCGTGCGCCGGCGCGGGGGAGAAGGAGCGGATCCCGTCGCTGTCGATCAGGTACGCGTGTGACGGCGACGGCCGCCAGACCAGGTTCTTCGCGGAGACGTCCCCGTGCAGCAGTTGCTCGGATTCGAGGAACGCGAAGATGTCGCACACCCGGATCAGCACCCCCACCCGGACCGCTGCCCGCGGCGGGTTCGCGCGGGCGAGGGAGAGGAAGTCGAGCGTGCGCGGACTCTTGCCGTCGCGCATGAAGTCGCCCGGGATCAGGGGTACGACGACACCGCTGACCTGCCGGCCCGAACGCACGATGTCGATGGGCCAGTTGACCGAGGAATCGGCGGTCTCGGCGAAGGAACCCGCGGCCTCGGCGCGGGCCACGACGGCTTGCCCCACCTGCTGGATCCGGGTCAGCTGTGCGATGTCGGCGGGGTCCGCCAGCGGTGTGCGGTACTCCTTGTAGACCCGTACGACCCCTTTGTCGTCACGGCAGCGGTACAGCCTGGCCTGGCCGCCGCTGTTCAGCTCGGCGTCGTCCACGGCGTACCGGCGGCCGGAGGAACCGCTGAGATGACGCATGACCTGTTCCTCACGGTTCCAGGCGGGGGATGTGATCGAGGGGCGCGGACCAGGTGATCAGCGCCGTACGGTCGTCGTGGGAGCCCTGGCGGCGGTAGCGCAGGGAGTCGAGCATCCGGGCGGGGCCACAGGGCACCGACCAGCGCGAGGCCAGCCAGGTCCGTACGGACGGCGAGTCGAACAGGTCGATCGCCAGCCCGTCGGTGGTGACGACGACCGCGTCCACCCCGGCCAGCGCGACGGGGGCGTACTCGGCGACCCGGGCCGGATCCTCGCAGGGCAGGTACGCCGTGACGACGTTGGCCGGCCCCTCGCTCGCGGCCGGGAAGGGGGCCTCGTACCTTCCCCGGGCGAGGGTGAAGACGTTGCAGTCGCCGACCCGTACGGCATGCCCCGTGAGGGCGTGCCGCGCCACGCCCTCATCCTCCCCCTCGCCCTCGGCGGGCAGCGGCAGCCAGCACACCGCGACGGTGGCCGCGAGGTCCGAGTCCGTCAAGGGCTCCAGAACGGCCGCGCGATGACGCCGTACCGCCGCGTTCCCGGTGGCGAGGACCTCCCGCAGGACGTCCTGCGGGACCTCGGCCATCCGCTGCCCCGTGATGTGGGCGGCGGCCTCGCAGAGGTACGAGGCCAGCAGGCCCGCGCCGGTCTGCGCCGTCGCGGGCCGCGAGCCGAGGCCGTCGCAGACGACCAGGACGAGCCCGGAGCCGTCGTGGGTGGCGGTGTACCGGTAGACGTCCTGGCCGGACGTGCCGTGCAGCAGGTGCGAGGTGCCGGTCAGGCTGGCCGCCGCGATCCAGCGTCCCCGCAGCAGCCCGCCGTCCGCGCGCATCCCGGGCAGGCCGGTTGGGAGACCGGTCAGCAGGGGCGCGGGCAGCGGGGACAGCGGCCCGGTGCGGGGAGCCTCGGTGGGCAACTCCGCGAATCCGACGCCCTGTTCGGCCGTCACCACCTCGGCGGAGTGCGTGTCGTGCGTACCCGTACCGTCCTGCTGGGTGTCCTGGGTGTCCTGGGTGTCCTGTGCGTCCGCCGGCTCCGGGGCGGTGGCCCCGGAGCCGGACGGGCCGGCGGGGGAAGCGGGGCCGGCCGTGGCCGCCGACGGCTCCTCCCGAGGGCCGCGCCACCACTTGAGGCTCATCGACGGCCCGTCAGTTCGTGAAGACCGGCAGCGGCGTCAGCCCGGTGGACTCCGGAATGGTCAGCCCCGCCGCGCCCCCCGCCTGGAACGAACCGGAGGTCGTCTTGATGCTCATCAGCACGGTGTGCAGGATCTCCTTGACCGCCACCGCCGGGTCCATGTCCTCGGCGAAGAAGGCGTGCCGGGTGGACACCTGCGCGATCACATCGCGGTTCGCCTGCCCGAAACCGAAACTCACCACCTCCGCGCCGTACTTGTCCTCCTTGCTCCGCAGCCGGTCGAAGCCGCTCTTCCAGCTCTGCGAGGAGTTGTGCTGGCCGTCGCTGAGGAAGAACACCACCGGCCGGTGGTAGCGCGCGCCCCGGCCGAGGGCGCCGATGCCGTCGACGAGCGCCTCACGGCCGACCCTGAACCCCTCGGCGAAGTCGGTGCCGCCCTGCGGGCTGAGCGTGGGCATCCGCGCGTGGGCCATGTCGCTGAGCGGCAGGACACAGGCGGCAGTGTCGGAGAACGTGACCACCGAGACGCGGGCGATCTCTCCGGTGGTCGGGTCGTCCAGGATCGCCCGCTGCATGGCGGGGAGCGCGGTGTTCATCGCCGCCATCGGGCCGCCCGACATCGACCCGGACACGTCGATGAGAAGGCAGACGGGGAATACCGCGGGACGTTCCGATTGCGAGAACTGGGACACGGGAACTCCAATTTCGTGCGGACGCGCGAGACGGGCATGGAAGTGACCGGAAGGGAAAGGGAGGGGAATGCCGGGTAATCGGCATGAGGAATGGAGCGGCTCGCGGAACATTCCGCGCCTCGCGGCTCCGCATTCCCCCTGATCGCGTCCCTCCACTATGCACGATCGGGGAGGGTGATCGAGCGCTGTTTTCCGTATAGTGAGGCAATTCCCGGAGGACGCCCGGACTACGCCCGGATCGCGCCCGGCCCGCGCCCGGGCCGGGCGCCCGGCGGCTTCAGTCCGCGGGCGCGCCGACCCGCGCGCAGTACGGGTCCAACGCGCTGTCGAGCCAGCGCCGGCCCGCACTGTCGTCGAGGTCGATGCCGCCCGGGACGGGGCGCAGGACCTCGTTCCCGTCCTCGCGGACCAGCGGGCCGAAGCGGTCGCCGAAGAGCACCGCGGTGGGCTCCGGATGGTTCTGCCGGGAGGTCCAGACCAGCCCCTGCGCCCAGTCGGCCTGCCCGCGCAGCCAGTGGCCCCAGCGCCGGGTGAAGGGGTAGTCGGGGGATTCGGACTGGGTCAGCCAGGTGCCCTGGTTGACCGCGCTCGTCGCGCGGCGGTCGAGCAGCGAGAGCAGCGTGACGTCGGTCAGCAGCTCCAGCCGGGACAGGCGCCGGTCCTCGATGGCGCTGTACGAGACCACGCGCGGCTCCCCGTCGTCGACCGGGAGCTCCTTCAGCAGGCTCTCGACGAGGGCGGTCTCGGCGCTGGGGGCCAGGTAGAGGTAGGAGTACTCGTCGTTGGGGGTGCTGTCGAAGCGGGTGCCGCCGAAGTGGTGGTCGACCACGGTCGCGTTGAAGTCGGCCGCCGATCGGCTCTTGCGGTGCACCCGGTAGAGCGTCGTTCCGGCGGGCCAGACCACCTGGTGCGGTGTGCCCGCGAGCTTGCCGGGGAGTTTCGCCGGACGTGCCACGTCAGTCCCCCTCGCCCACGGCCCGGGCCGCGGCCATCAGTTCGTCGTCCGGGACGCTGCCCAGGACCTCCGCCGGCGGGGCCGCGAGCCAGTGGTTGGGCCCCAGCCACCAGTCCGCGGCGCCCCACGGGTCCTTGGAGGCCCTGAGCACCTCGTTGATGGCCAGGACCAGCGGCACCGGGACGCAGTCCTCCTGGAACTGGAACGACGGCAGCCGCACCTCTCCGCCCTTCCGGGTCAGCCGGATCAGGTGCGGGTGCCGGGGATCCTGCCGCAGCACGTCCCTGACCTGAGCCTCGGAGAGCGAGGAGGCGGAGAGCAGCCGCTCGCGGATGCGGTCCCACGAGGAGGGCGCCGCAGGGCCCGCCGGCTCGGCCCGGTGGTGCAGAGGCCGGGCGCCCGAGGACCGGACGGGCACGTGGTGGCCGTGCCGCGTGGCCATCCGGCGGATGAGCCCGGGCGCCGCCGACCGGTCGGGCGCCATGGTCGAGCGCCACCTGCGCAGGGCGGGGTCGTCGGCCGGGAGCCGGCCGCGCACATGGGCCGCCACCGCCTCGCCGACGGCCCTGAGCCCGTCGTCGTCCGAGACGTTCGCGAACAGTCCCAGCAAACGATCGAGCTGAATACGATCAGCTTCGGTCAAACGTTCGCGTATATCGTCAGGATTCGATTCGAGGTCGGCCAGAATCGAAAGATCAATATCGTCCATGCATCGTTCCCCCTCACGCGCCTGCCAGTACGTTCCGGGACGGCAAAGCGGTCGCCACGAGCGTACTGGAAAAACCGGATCGGTCCACCGAGTGCGCCATCCATATTGCCAGGCACGTACCTCGCCGGGCAGAATCGCAGCGTCCCCGCCACGCCATCGTGAAGGCAAGGGGCAAAGAAGGGGATACGGGGACCGCGACGGTCCCCGGGGGGAGTCGGGGATCGCGGCACCGTGAACTTCCGGTGCCGCGGGAAAACAGGCTGACGGCGGACCGGCATCCGCTCCGGATCGTGAATTCCGGCCGCCGGACCGGGCCGTCGCGGAAGAGCAACGGGGGGATCATGGACGCGTCAGGGAGCGACGACATCCGGGCGCTGGAGCGGGAGATCGCCGCGCTGCGCGAGCGGGCCCGGGTCCTGCACCCCGGTGGTCAGGAGCGCTGGAACACCGAAGCCGACCTCGCCGAACTCCTCTTCGTCCACGCCCTGGAGGTCGTCTCGGCCGGGGCGGCCACCGCCGCCGGGGCGCCCCCGCTCCCGGAGGGTCTCGCCGAGGCCCGCGCCCTGCTCGACCGGCTGCTGTCCCAGCGCCGCCCCGGCAGCGCCTCGTACCACTGGGCCTGCCTGCTCGCGGCCCGCGCCGCCCGGGGCGAGGCCGAGCTGACCGGCGATCCGGACGCCCGGGACGCGGCGATCGAGCGGTTCGAGACCGCGATCGCGCCGCTGCCCCCGTACGGGCCCGACACCTTCCCGCCGCTGCCGGGCGAACCCGAGTGGTGGACGCCCGCCCTGGCCGTGGACGCCCGGTGCGAGCTGGGCCTCGCCCTGTACAACCGCAGCCGCGAGCTCACCGGCGGGAGCCGGTCCCGGGACCTGGACCGCATCGTCAGCCTTCTCACCCCCGTGGTGGACGGCCCCGAGGCCGGGCTCGCCCAGGACCTCCAGGTGACACTGGCCTGTCTGGGACTCGCCCTCGCCGACCGCTCGCGCGCCCCCGGCCACCGCGGCCCGGACCGGCCGGCCGACCGTACCGAGGCGATCGGCAGGCTCCGCGCCGCCCGCGAGACCCCCTCGGAGGACGAGGTGCCGGGAGCCGTCCCGTTCCAGCTGGCGCTGCTCCTCTTCTGCGAGCACGACGACGGCTGCGGCGGTTCCGAGGGCGCCGACGGCCGCGGACCGTACGCCCGGCCTACCGGGGAACTCGACGAAGCGCTCGCCCTGCTGTGGCCGCTGACCCTGGATCCGTCGGCCGACGGCGGCGAGGCGACGGAACTCGCGACGATGACCGCCCGGCACCTGTACGAACACGACGGCGGTCCGGCCGCCGAGACGGCCCTGATCGAATGGCACCGCAGGGCGATCGACCACCCCGGCACCCAGCGCCGCCAAGTACGCGCCAACCGGACCGACTTGGCGCTGCTGCTCATCGACCGGGCCGAGCGCGGCGCCACGGCGCCCGCCCCCGGGACGCCCGCCCCCGGGACGCCCGCCCCCGGGACGCCCAGCCGCTCGGACGACCTCGGCGAAGCCGCCCGGCACCTCGAACTCGCCCTCGACGACCTTGCCTTGAAGGAGCGGGCCCCGTCCGTACGGCTGCGGGCGGAGGACGAGCCGCCCGAGACCGACGCGGACCGAGCCGAGGAGCGGCTCAACATGCTCCTCGGGCTCGTCACGCTGCTGAGCATGCTCCTGCCCGAGAGCTCCGACGACGCCCGGCTCGACCGCCTGATCCGCCGCGGGCAGGAGCTGATCGAGGTCATTCCCGACGCCGACACCGAGCGCGGCGGCGCCTGCCTCCGGCTCGCCCTCGCCCTCTTCGAGCGGACCTCCCGGCGCACCCTGCCGCAGCTGCCCGCCCTGCTGATGCGCGCGATGACCCCGGACCGGGCCGACCCGGGGATCTCCCTCGTCGCCAACGTCCCGGGGGTGCGGGAGGACAACGAGCTGGCGATCGCCCTGCTGCGGACCGGAGTCGGCCTCTACGGATACGAGGACGAGCTCTACGAGGCCGCCGCCATCGCGCTGGCGGTGAGCCTGCTCATCGGCTACACGGTCCGGCTGCCCGAGCGGGACACCGCGCTGATCCGTGATGCGGTGCGCTGGTTCCGCATCGTCCTCGACCGGGTGCCCGAGGGCGGCGAGCTCCACAGCCCGGACCTGGAGGACCTGTTCATCGGGGCGCTGCTCAACAGCGTCTGGACCAGCGAGCCGTTCGTACGGGCGCAGACCGGCTCGTGGCGCGACGGAGAGGGGATCCCCGACGTCTCCCGCAACCAGAGCGTCGAGGACGACCTCCAGAGCCTCAGGCACCTGCTGGAGACGGCCGTGCGCTGCCGCGAACAGCCCGTGCCCGTCTACGAGATGGTGCTCCTGCTGATCACCTTCATGCGCGGCAAGGGCGAGCTCGACGACGCGGAGGCTCGGCACTGGCGCGACCGGCTCCGGCGGGCATCGGCCTACACCGACCCGGCCGAGGAATCACTGAAGGGCTTCCTGCTGCTGGCGGCCGGGGCGTTCGGGTACGAGCTGGCGCGGCGCGGAGCCGCCGGCCCGGCCGAACTCGCCGAGGCCGACAGGCTGTTGCGCGAGGGCGCGCGCCACATGCCGCCGGGCAGCGACTTCGCGGAGTGGGCCGAGGGGCTGCGGGCGACCGGGCCCGCCACGCTGATCCAGCAGCTGCTGGGCGTGTTCATGGGCGGCGCCTCGGCCCCCGGGGCGGCAGCGGCGGGAGCCCCCGGCGCGGCCCGTCGCCCGGCGGACGATGCCGTACGCGCTCCCGGCCCCGCGCGACCGCCGGGCTCCGCCCGCCCGCCGGGTCCCGTCCGGCCCCCGGCCCGGTCGGCGCCCGCCGAGGCGGAGGACATCCCGCTGTCGGCCGCGGCGGTCCTGCCCGGAGACGGCAGCCCGTACCCCTTCACCGAACCCGTGGGCCGCGTCCTCGAAATCGTCGCCGGGCCGGCCGAGCAGCGGTCCGCCCCCGTCATGGCCGCGCACGCCCTGGCGCTGCACCGGCGGTGGCTGCACGAGAGCGAGATCGCCGACCTCACCGACGCCGTCACCCTCACCCGGCGGGCGATCGCCGCCGCGGAGGGCGCCGACGGCCCCCTGGCCGACCGGCTGTCGCTGCTGCTCGCGGGCATGCTGCGCGACCGGTACCTGCTGATCGGCGACCGGATGGACCTCCAGGCCGCCCGGTCGGCGTACGAGCGGCTGCGCGACCGGTCCGACCCGCGCGCCCCGCACCCCGAACTCGCCACGCTGCTGGCGCGGCCCGGAGCCGCGGGGCAGCCCGACCTCGCGGCCCTGCTGAGGCCCGCCCGCCCGGCGGCCCCCGGCGCCTTCTCCGCCGAGCTCCTCGCAGCCGCAGCCCTGACCGGACTGCTCGCCGCCCGCGAGGACGGCGTCGCCGACCGCGCCGCGGTGGAACTCGCCGAAGCCGCCGAGGCGCTGCCCGCCGACCACCCCCTGCTGCCCGCCGTACTCAGCGAATCGGGCCTCTTCCGCGCCACCCGGGCGGCCCGCGCCGACGAGCTCGCGGCCCTGCGCGAGGCCGTCGAGGACGTCGTACGGGCGGCCGCCCTCTGCCCGCCCGGCAGCGCGCACCGGGCGCCGCTGCTGCTCCGCGCGGCCGCCGTGCTGTGCGCGCACAGCGACGCGCTGGACGCGGCCGACCCGGCCGGCCCCGCCGCCCCCGGCTCCCGTACGAGCTCCCTCGACCGCGGCATCGACCTGCTGTCCGGCGCGGTCGACGAGGCGGGGCCGAGCTTCCACGGGGCCCGGGCCCGCTGCCGGTACGGGCTGGGGAGCCTGCTGCTCACCCGCTTCCGGCGCACCCGCGACCGGGCCGACCTCGACCGGGCCGTCGGCCTCCTCCGGGACGCCCGCACGGCCGTCCTCTCCCGCCCGGGCGACCCGTTCACGGTGCTCCTCACCCGGGCCCTGGCCGAGGCGCTGCGGGCCCACGGTCCCGAGGACCCGGACCACCGCGCGCAGTCCCGGGAGGCGGCCAAGTCCGTCCTCGCGGCGCACGGCCGGGCGGTGCTGCTCCAGACCGGCACCGAGACCGCCCTCGACTCCGCCCGCGCGGCCGGCTCCGACATGATGCGCCTGGTCGAGTGGTGCCTCACGGACGGCCGTACGGAAGAGGCGCTGGAAGCCCTGGAACTGGGGCGCGGACTGGTGCTGAACGCGGCGACCGTCGCCGCCTCCGTACCCGAACTGCTGGAGCGGGAGGGCCGGCCGGAGCTGGCGCAGGCGTGGCGGCGGGCCGATCCCGGCCGGGTGCCCGGTACACCTGCCGACGGCCCCGTGGTCATCCCCGACGGACTGCGGCTGCTCGTGCTCCAGGCGCTGGAGGGCGGCCCGGCGGAACGCCGCATCCTCTCCGCGCCCACACCGGCCGAGATCGGCCGGGCGCTGCGGACGGTCGGTCACGACGCGCTGGTCCACCTGATCCCGGGCCGGGACGGGTCCGGCGACGCCCTGATCGTGACCGCGACCGGAGCGGTGGAGCGGCTGCGGCTGCCGGGGCTGTGCGTCACCGACGACGGCCCGGCGGCCGCGTACGGCGAGGCCCTCCAGGAGTTCGCCGCGGCCACCCGGGAGCCGGTCGTGCTGCCGGGGGAGGACGACCCGGCCGTGATGTGGGAGCTCTACCGGCGCGGCCGCAAGCGCCTCGGCCGGGCCTCGGACCGGTGGCGCGGCGCCCTGGAACCGCTCTGCTCCTGGGCCGGCGAAGTGGCGATGGCCGCGGTGATCGAGCACGTCGGGGCGGGGCGGCGGCACCGGCCGGCCCGGCTGGTGCTGTCCCCGGTGGGCATGCTCGGGATGGTCCCCTGGCACGCCGCGCGACTGCCGGGCGCGCCCGGGGTGTCCGGAGAGCCCGGCGGCGGCTACGCCTGCGGCCGGGCGGTGATCTCGTACTGCTCCACGTCCCGCCAGCTGGTGGAGGTGGCGGCCCGGGCGCGGCTGCCGTGGAACGGCGCTCAGGCGGTGGTCGCCGACCCGGGCGGCACCCCGGCCATGCACGAGGAGGCCCGGCTGATCGCGGCGCTGTACCCCGGGGCCACCGTCGTCGGGCCGATCGACGACGTGCCCGAGCCGGGCGGCCCCGGGAGCCGCCCGCCGTCCCGGCCGGCCACGGCGGCGGCGGTGGCGCCGCTGCTGCCGGGCCGCGGCGGGTCCAGCGTTGCCGTCTGCCACGTCAACTGCCACGCCACCGCCCGGGCGACGCCCTCCGCGTCCAGCCTCGACCTGCACCCCGCCGCGCCTGTGCCGCAGGTGCTGACCCTGGCGGAGATCCAGGCCCTCGCCCACGGCCGCGACCCGTCGGCGCCCGGCGGTCTGCTGGTCCTCGCCAACTGCACCAGCGACCTGACCCTGGCAGACTACGACGAGGCGCTGACCCTGTCGACGGCGTTCCTCACGGCGGGCGCCGCCTCGGTGGTCGGCTCCCTCTGGGCGATCGCCGACGACATCCGCACCTCGATGGTGATGTACGTGTTCCACCACTACCTCACCGGCCGCGGACTGCCCGGGCACCCGGAGGCGGTGGGCTCGCCGGCCGACGCGCTGCGCGCCGCGCAGCTCTGGATGCTCGACCCGCACCGGATCGTCCCGCCCGCGCTGTCCGCCGTACTGGAGGAGCGTCCCGGACTCGACCTCGACGCCCCGCACATCTGGGCCGCATTTACCCACCACGGGCACTGACGTCACTCCATTAACGTATTTTGTCATAGCGGTCGATTTCGGCCACGGCTTCTGCCACGATGGTGGCGAGTAAAGCCTCAAAGGCGATCGGGAAAAACCCAGGGGGGAAATGCGGTGAGGTACGATCAAGCGGCCATGGTGGCGGCCCTGAAATTCGCCCACAGCAATCTCGACGGACTGAAGGTCAAGGAGTTGGTCGACAAGAAGGGAATCGAGTGGTACATCAACCACTGCGCCGCGCTCGCGGCGACGACCGGTGTGGCGTCAGGGATGGGGGGCCCCGCCACGATGGTGCTGGGCGTCCCGGCGGACATGGCCAACACCATCGCGCAGCAGTTCCGCGTCACGATGGCGGTGATCTACCACAAGACCGGGAGTTATTCGCTTTCGTTCGATGAATTCATGAAGATCGTGGCCGTGTCGCTCGGGGTGGAGGTCGGAACCCAGGTCGTCGTGCGGGTGGCGGCGGAAATCTTCAAACGACTCACGGCGAAGATCGCGGGGAAGTTCATCCCCCTCCTCGGCGGCGTCATTGGCGGGGGCCTGAATTACGGCTTCATCAAGGCTCAGGGAAAGGCCATGCTCGCGCTGGATTTCGACAAGTTATCCCGTTCGGCGTAGCTGGGTGAGGCGGGCGGCCCGGCGCGTCAGATGGTCGCGCTCGGCGAGGTTGGATGCCTTCCGAGCCGCCTCGGCGTACAGCCGGGCCGCCGTCTCCAGGTCGCCGTCCCGCTCGTGGAGGTACGCCGCCACCGCGGTGTGGCGGGGCAGCGCGTCGTCCAGCGCCGCGAGCGCCGCCAGCCCGGCGCGCGGACCGTCGGCCTCGCCGACGGCCACCGCGCGGTTGAGCCGGACGACCGGGCTGTCCGTCAGGCGTACGAGCTCGTCGTACCACTCGACGATCTGCACCCAGTCGGTCTCCCCGGCGGTGGGCGCGTCGGCGTGCAGTGCCGCGATGGCGGCCTGAGCCTGGAACTCGCCCAGCCGGTCGCGGGCCAGGGCCGCCTGCAGGATCGCGACGCCCTCGGCGATCATCACGGTGTCCCAGCGGCCGCGGTCCTGCTCGGCGAGCGGTACGAGGCTGCCGTCGGGCCCGGTCCGGGCGGAGCGCCGGGCGTGGTGGAGCAGCATGAGGGCGAGCAGCCCGGCCACTTCGGGATGGTCGATCGAGGCCGCGAGCTGCCGGGTGAGCCGGATGGCCTCGGCGGCGAGGTCGACGTCGCCGGAGTAGCCCTCGTTGAAGACCAGGTAGAGGACGCGCAGCACGGTGGCGACATCGCCGGGCTGGTCGAACCGCACCCCGGAGACGGTGCGCTTGGCCCGGCTGATGCGCTGCGCCATGGTCGCCTCGGGCACCAGGTAGGCCTGGGCGATCTGGCGGGTGGTCAGCCCGCCCACGGCGCGCAGCGTGAGCGCGACCGCGGACGAGGGTGTCAGCGCCGGGTGGGCGCACAGGAAGTACAGCTGGAGCGTGTCGTCCACACCGGGCGCGGGTCCCGGCGCGGGCTCCTCCTCGACGAGGTCCTCGCGCCGGCGCCGGGCGGTGTCCGACCGGGCCGCGTCGAGGTACCGGCGCCAGGCCACGGTGATCAGCCAGCCCTTCGGCTCCCGCGGCATGTCGGCCGGCCAGACGCGGACCGCCTCGACCAGCGCCTCCTGCAGGGCGTCCTCGGCCGCCGCGAAGTCGGCTCCGCGGCGGACGAGGATCCCGAGCACGCTCGGGGTGAGGCTCCTGAGCAAGGCCTCGTTCATCGGTGAGGTCACTCCGTGATGGTGGGCGGCGCGGTCAGGAACGGGCGCAGTTCGAGCCACTCGTGGATCGGCTTCCCGCCCGCCCCGGGGGCGGCGGACAGCTCTCCGGCCAGCTCGACGGCGCGCTCGTAACTGTCGACGTCGATCACCATCCAGCCGGCGATGAGGTCCTTGGTCTCGGCGAACGGGCCGTCGGTGACGGGCGGGCGGCCCTCGCCGTCGTACCGGACGAAGGTCCCCGTGGGGGCGAGCGCCTGACCGTCGACGAACTCGCCGGTCCCCTCCAGCCGGTCCGCGAAGTCCTGCATGTACCGCATGTGGGCCGAGATCTCCTCCGGCGTCCACTGGTCCATGGGGACGTCGTTGACCGCCGCGGGGGCGCCCCGGTAGTGCTTGAGAAGCAGGTACTTGGCCATGGTGGTTCTCCTCGTACGGGTGCGGCCCATTCTGGCCGCGTTCACCCCGGGGACGGAGCGGGCCACGGGTTCTCGACATCGCAGGCGGAATTTTTTTCGCGGCATCCCGCCAGCCCGCGCACCCCGCGCCTGCCGGCCCGGCCCCCGGCCCGGTCGCCGATACTGATCTCCATGCACGCCACGGTCAACGCCGCCACCCTGGAACGCGTCCTCGGGCACCGGACCCGCTTCGACGCCCGGTTCGGACAGTACTTCGACAGCCTCGCCGGGCGCTTCGACCTGCCGGTGCCGAGCCGGTACGTCCCCCGGTGCCTGGACCTCCTGCGGGACCTCTCGATGCGCGGCGGCAAGCGGCTGCGGGTCGTCCTGCTGTACGAGGCGGCCCGGCTGGTCACCACCGAGGAGGTGCCGGGGCTCGCGGAGGCCGCCCTGAGCATCGAACTGCTCCAGACCCACGGGCTCGTCCACGACGACATCATCGACGACGCGCCCCTGCGCCGCGGCGGCCCCTCCACGTACTACGCCTACCGCCGGGAGTTCCCCGGCCACGGGGCCACCGCCCTCGGGCTCGCGGTGCTCGCCGGTGACCTCGCCGGGTTCCTCTCCACGCAGGTCCTGCTGGAGGCCGAGGCGCCCGTCGCGCTCCGCCAGGCCCTGCTCGGCGTACACACGCGCACCGCCGCGGAGACCGTGGCCGGGCAGATCGCCGACCTGGAGCGGGACGCCCACGCGCTGCCCGACGAGGAGTTCCTGCACACCGTCACCGACTTCAAGAGCGCGCGGTACTCGATCCTGGCGCCGCTGACGATGGGTCTGCTGGCGGCGGGCGAGGATCCGGCGCCGCACCGCGCCCGGCTGCACCGGTACGCCAGGCTGGTGGGCATCAGCGAGCAGATGCGCGACGACTGCCTCGACCTCTTCGGCCCGTTCGGCGAGGGCGCGGGCTCGGACGCGGTCGCGGGCGCGGCTCCCGCGGTCGCGGACAAGTCCACCGGGGCCGACATCCGCTCCGGCCGCCGCACCTACGCCGTCCGCGCGGTCCTGGCCGCCGCGACCGGGGCCGACGCCGCCCTCGTCGAAGCCGCGCTGGGCGATCCCCGCTGCCCGGACGCCACCCTGGAACGGATCCGGGAGATCGCCCGCGCCGCCGGAGTGGACGGCCGGCTGAAGGCGGAGATCCGGCGCCACGCGGAGGAGGCGGCCGCCGAGGCCGCGTCCTGGGAGCCGTACTGGCGGGCGGAGGCCGTGGAGTTCTTCCGGGGTCTGCCGATGTGGAACGTGGACCGGATGCCCTGAGCGCCCTCACCCGGCGAGGGCGTCCACGCGGGCGCGGGCGCCCTCGCCGGCGCCGTCACCGGCCGCCTCGTCGAAGCCCTTGAACAGCAGCCGGACCGCCAGGGTCACCTCCCAGGCGAAGACGGGCAGGGCCGCGAGCGAACCCGCCACGGAGACCTGCTCGTAGGCCCCGAACAGCACGGCGGTCGCCGAGGCGCAGATCAGCGCGCCGCCGGCCAGCCCGAGCACGGCGAGGGCCCGCGGCACCAGCCGCGAGGTGTACATCAGGCAGGCCAGCACCAGGGTGTTGGCCCCGAGGACGAAGTTGGGCCCGAGCAGGAACGTCCAGTCGTGCAGCGCCACCAGGGCCTTCCCGGCCGTGACGAGGGAGGCGGCGTCGGCGGCGCCCGACGGGCCGGCGGACCGTCTCAGCGTCACGACCGCCAGCACGCTGACGATGCCGACCACGATGACGGCGGCCTCCAGCAGGCGCCCGCAGACATAGCCGACGGCGGCCGCTTCGCCGCGCCGCCGCAGGACCGGGTACAGCGCGGCCCCGGTGCCGATGACCGCCAGCGCCAGCACGAGTTCGCACAGCGCCCCCAGGAACACCCGGGTGTCGGCGCCGGATCCGACGACGTAGCCGGGGCCCTCCAGAACGGGGCGGTAGAGCGCGAGCCCGCCGATCGCCGCGACCTCCGTGACGAGGAACAACGCCCCCGCGACGACCGCGAGCCTCCTGGTTTCACTCATGCGGAACAGCCCCTCCCTCGATGGGTGTACGGCGTACACCCGGCATCTGGCGCTCACGGTAGGTGTACGTCGTACACTCGTCAAGGCGGGATGCCGTATCCACGCCCGCCCGCCGGGCGGAAGCGACGACCAGGGAGAACCGACATGCCGGCCGACGTGCCAGCCGAGGAGTCACGCCGGACCCCCTTGAGCCGGGACCGGGTGCTGCGCGCCGCCGTCGCCTTCGCCGACGGCGCCGGGATCGAGGCGCTGAGCATGCGCAGGCTCGCCCAGGAACTGGGCGTCGTGCCGATGGCGCTCTACAAGCACGTGGCCAACAAGGAGGAACTCCTCGACGGCATGGTGGAGGCCGTCGTCGCGGGCCTCGACCCCCATGTGCCGGGAGCCGACTGGAAGAGCGCGGTCCGCCGCCGGATCCTCGGGGCCCGCGACGCCCTCGTGCGGCACGCCTGGGCGGCCCAGGTGATCCGCTCGCGCACCAGCCCGACACCGGCCGTGCTCGCGTACCTGGACTCCGTGATCGGGATGTTCCGGGCCGGTGGCTTCTCGCTCGACCTCACCCACCACGCGATGCACGCCCTCGGCAGCCGGGTGCTGGGCCTCACCGAGGAACTGTTCGACGCCCCGCCGAGCCCCGGACCACGAGCGACGGCGACGGCGCCGGTGTCAGCGCCGGCAGCGGACCCGGCGCAGACGGCCGCGCGCGAGGCGATGGCCCTGCGGTACCCCCATGTCACCGAGCTGGCCGGGGCGGTGGCCCATGACCGGAGTTCCGTCGTGGGGGGCCGGGGCTGCGACGACCGGTTCGAGTTCGAGTTCGCTCTGGACCTCCTCCTCGACGGATTCGAACGCCTCCACGGGCAGGGCTGGACGTCGGCCCCCCGTCCGTGACGCGGATCCGCACGGTGCCGCAGGATGGGGGCATGGAGTTCGCGGAACTGGAGGAGCGGGCGCGTACGCTCGCGGCGTCGGGCGGCAGGCGGATCCTCGGGATCGCCGGACCGCCCGGGGCGGGAAAGTCGACACTGGCCGCGCGCCTCGCCCGGGCCCTCGGGGCCGAACTGGCCGTCGCCGTACCGATGGACGGGTTCCACCTCGCTCAGGCCGAGCTCGTCCGGCTCGGCCGGGCGGACCGCAAGGGCGCGCCCGACACCTTCGACGCCGCCGGGTACGCGGCGCTGCTGCGGCGGCTGCGCGCCGCCCCCGGGGAGGGGGCCGGGGCGGTCTACGCCCCGGCCTTCGACCGGGCCCTGGAAGAGCCGGTCGCCGGGAGCATCCGGGTCGGCCCGGCCGTCAGCCTGGTGATCACCGAGGGCAACTACCTGCTGTACGGGGCGGGGGAGTGGGCGCAGGTACGGCCGCTCCTCGACGAGGCTTGGTTCCTCGCCCCCGACGACGCGGTCCGCGTCCGGCGGCTCGTCGACCGCCACGTCCGTCACGGGCGGGACCGGGCGGCCGCCGAGGAGTGGGTGTCCCGCTCGGACGAGTCGAACGCCCGGCTGGTCGCCCCGGGCCGGGCGGGAGCGGACCTGGTGCTGGAATGAGGCCCGTTAGGGTTGCCCCGTGACAGCGGAGAGCGGAGCCCTGATCGGCGGGC
Source organism: Streptomyces goshikiensis (assembly GCF_014650555.1). Taxonomy (GTDB): domain Bacteria; phylum Actinomycetota; class Actinomycetes; order Streptomycetales; family Streptomycetaceae; genus Streptomyces; species Streptomyces goshikiensis. Next base: position 442,003 of record NZ_BMVE01000003.1, read on the forward strand.
GGTACCGGCTGGTTGAGCTCCGGGGCCGGGGCGGCATGGGGCGCGTGTGGCGGGGCCTGGACGAGCGGCTGGACCGTGAGGTCGCCGTCAAGGAGATCGTGTTCCCGGACGGCGTCGACGAGGAACGGCGCGAGGCCCTGCTCCACCGGTTCGTGCGCGAGGCCAGGGCGGCGGCGCGGCTCAACGACCCCGGGATCATCACGGTGCACGACGTGGTCGAGCACGAGGGCGCTCCCGTCATCGTCATGGAGTACGTGACCGGCCCATCGCTCGCGGCCCAAGTGGCGCGCGGCGGGGGGATGCCGGTGCGGCGCGTCGCCGAGCTGGGCGTCCTGATGGTGAAGGCGCTGCGGCGGGCGCACGCCGCGGGCATCGTCCACCGCGACCTCAAGCCGGACAACGTGCTGCTCATGGACGACCGGGTGATCATCACGGACTTCGGGATCGCCCACGTGGCGGACGCCACGATGACCCTCACCCGCACCGGAACCCTTCTCGGCACGCCCGCCTACATGGCGCCCGAGCAGCTGGAGGGCGGGCCTCCGACGCCCGCCACCGATCTCTGGTCGCTCGGCGCCACGCTGTACTGCGCGCTGGAGGGGCGGCCGCCGTTCGTCGCCGAGACCTTCTCCGCCCTGTGCGTGGCCATCGTCATGCAGGACCCTCCGGTCCCCGGGCGGGCCGGCCCGCTGGCGCCCGTACTGGCCGCGCTCCTGACGAAGGACCCGGCCGGGCGGGCCACCGCGGAGCAGGCCCTGGCCGCCCTGGAGGCCGTCGCCGGGGGCGCCGCGCAGCGGGAGCCGCAACCGCAACCGCAGCCCCAACCGGAGCAGCGGCGGCGGCAGCGGCTCCCGGGGTCGTCGCTGCGCGGCGCGGGCTGCTTCGCACTGGTCTGGCTGGGCACCCTGCTGCCGTGGAACCACATCCGCGAATGGCACGGATTCCAGCGGGAGTTGCTGGTCGGCGCGACGGCCGCGGTGGTGGCCCTGGCGAACGCGGGCCTGCGGCCCCGGGGGCCGGCCGGACCGGGGTGGGCGCGGTTCGCCGGGCTGAACCTCGCACTGTTCCTGGTGGCGGCCCTGATCTGGCCCGTCTGGGGGCTCCCCGCCGTCATCGCCAACGGGCTGCTCGTGGGCACCGTCTCCTGGTCGCTGTGGTGGTCGCTCTCCCGCGCCGGGGTGCCCGCCGGGGTCCGCCCCGACGCCGTCAGCGAGCGAGGAACCCGGTGACGGCGGCGGCGAAGGCCGCCGCGTCGTCCAGCCACGGATAGTGGCCCGCTCCCGGCAGTACGGTCAGCTCCGCTTCCGGGAAGACACCGGCGGCCCGCGCGGCCGCGGCCGCCGTCGGCCAGAGGTCACGCTCACCGGCCAGCAGCAGCACCGGCGCCGCGAGCCGGGCGAGCCGGGCCGCCAGGGCCTCGGTGTCGGGGGCGTACCCGGCGTAGAAGGCCTCGCTGACCGGCAGCGAACGCTGGGCCGGATCGGCGGCGGCGTGCGCCCGGGCGGCGGCGTCCCACCGCCCGTACATCAGCGGCTCGAAGGCGGGCCGGTGCGCGGCCGCCTCCTCGAAGGAGCGGGCCGCCTTCACGGCCCGGTAGGCCGGGAGGGCCCGCGCGTACCAGGGTTCGGCGGCCCGCGAACGCAGGACCTCCTCGGCGCCGGTGTCCGAGGGCAGCCCGATCGAGGCGAAGGACGGGGTGACCAGCACCAGCCGGCGCAGCCGCCCGGGATGGGCGGCGGCGTACAGCTGGGCCAGGGATCCGCCGGCCGAATGGCCCAGCAGGTCGAAGGTCTCCAGGCCCAGGTGGCCGCGGAGCGCCTCGACATCGGCCACGAGCCGGTCGACCCGGCAGGTGGCGAGGTCCGCGGGCATCGCGGAGGCGCCGGAGCCCCGGGTGTCCGGGAGGATCAGGGTCCGGTGCGCGCCGAGGCCGCCGAGGTCCCCCAGGTAGGCGGCGGCGCGACCGGGGCCGCCGGGCAGGCAGACGAGCGGCGGGGCGCCGCCGTCGCCGGTCACCCGGTAGGCCAGCTCGGTTCCGTCGTACGAAGTGAAGAAGTGCAGGTCCATGCCGGGTAGCCTGCGGGCCGCCGGCACCCGCCGACTACTGTTCAGCCAGAGCTACATGGTCGGGCGCCGGACGGGCCCGCCGGACGGGGGTGGCGGTGTCCGTCGAGATCAGGCTGACGGCGGCGGAGGTGGCCCGCGTCAGATTCGCCGTGTCGCCGCTCGCCGAGACGGTGCTGGGCGTGCGCGCCGCGCTGACGGCCACGGGCCAAGCCGTGCACCACCGGTGGCTGGCCGAGGCCCGGGACGTACTCCGCGATGACCCCGAACTGCCTTTGCTGAGAAACCTGCTGGGGCACTGCCTGCCGTCGTTCCTGCTCCCGGTGCCGCGTGAACGGCTGCCCTCGCTGGATGAGGAGCTGGCCGACCTGTGCGCCACGGATCCCGCGTACTTCGCGGCCGAATGCGCCGCCGGAGCCGGCGCGCGGGCCGCGGGGCGGCTTCCGGCCGCCGAGGTCGCCCTGCCCCGGCTGGCCGGCGCCCTGCGGCGCTGTCACGACCGTCTGGTGGCCCCGCACTGGGGGCGGATGCGGGCCGTCCTCGACGCCGATGTGGGCCGGCGCGCCGTGGCCCTCGTCGACGGCGGGGTCGAGGGGCTGTTCACGCAGCTGCACCGCGACATCGCCTGGCGCGAGGGCGAGTTGGTCGTCGGCGGGCGGCGCCGGGCCGGCGCCGCGCCCTGCGCGGTCGAAGCCTCGGGGCACGGGCTGGTGCTGCTGCCCTCCGTGTTCGCCTGGCCGGACGTACTGGTCGACCGGTCGCCGGTGACAGCGGCCTCCATCCGCTATCCGGCCCTCGGGGTCGGCCTGCTCTGGGAGCCGGACCGCCCCACCCGCGACGGCGTGGCCGCCGTCCTCGGGGCGACCCGGGCGGCGCTGCTGGCCGCGCTCGCCGAACCGCTGACCACCCCGGCGCTGGCGGCCCGCCTCGGGGTCACCCCCAGCGCCGTCTCCCAGCACCTGGGCGCCCTGCGCGGCGCGGGCCTGGTCTCCACGCGCCGGTCCGGGCGGACGGCCCTGCACCTGCGCACCGCCCGCGCGGTCGACCTCCTGACCGGCTGAGCCCGCCGCGGCCGCCCCGGCCCCCGTCCGGGCCGGTGTCACCCGTACCGCTCGTGTCGCCCCGGGGAACCAGGGGAACGATCTTCCCTGCCCGTTCGTCTGGATTGCCCAGGACTGTCCGTGCGCATGAGGGGAGCACCGTCCCATGGCCCGACCCGCTCCGACGCCCGCCCGGTCGCGGCGACGCCGTCGTATCGCGGTCGCCGGGGCCGCGCTGTGCGCGGGCCTGTTCGTGCTGCTGGCGGTCCTCGTCACCGCCCGGCACGGCGCCCCGTACCCGCTGGACAGCGCCGCGCACCGCTGGTCCGTACGGCACCGGCCCGCCGTCGCCGTCGCGTTCGCGCGGGCCGTCACCTCGACCGGCAGCGGCCTGTTCCCCTACGTGTGCGCCGCCGCGGCGGGGGTCATCGCCGGGCGCGGCACCCGCGAGCGGCTGTGGGGTGCGGCCGCCGCGCTGCTCTTCCTCGGCTTCGCCCAGGCGGTCCGCTTCGGTGTGCTCCACCTGATCGGCCGGCCCCGGCCTCCCCTCGCGGACTGGGCCACCGTGGCCCACGACCACTCCTTCCCCTCCGGCCACACCACCGCCTCCGCCCTCGCGGCCGGGCTGCTGGCCTGGGCACTCGTACGTCGCGCCGGTCCCGCCGCCGCCGCGATCCCCTGCGTGATCCTGGCGGGCTGGGCCGTCGCCGTCGGGCTGACCCGGATCTACCTCGGGGTGCACTGGCCCACGGATGTCCTCGCCGGATGGCTCTACGCGCTCACCTGGTTCGCCGTCGGCTACGCCGTCTTCCCGTACGTCCTGCGGATGTTCACGGACACCGACTGACACCGCACCCGAAAGGACGTGGGCCGATGTGGGCTGCCGGGGAGGCGTACGAACCGTACGTCGGACGGTGGAGCCGGCTGGTCGCCGCCGAGTTCGTCCGCCGGCTGGCCGCCGCGCCCGGCGGCAGCTGGCGCGACATCGGCTGCGGTACGGGTGCGGTCGCCCGGGCCGTGCTGACCGCGGCCGCCCCGCGCCGGGTGATCGGCGTCGATCCCGCGGAGAGCTACGTACGCCACGCCCGCCGGCACCTCGCCGGTCCCCGGGCCGACTTCGTCGTGGGCGACGCGCTGGCCCTGCCGTTCCCCGACGGGCGGGCGACGGCGGCCGTCAGCGGGCTCGTGCTCAACTTCGTGCCGGACCCGGCGCGGGCGGCCGCCGAGATGGTGCGCGTCGTCGGGCCCGGCGGGACGGTGGCCGTCTACCTCTGGGACTACGGCGAAGGCGGAATGCGGGCCATCCGTGCGTTCTGGGACGCCGCCCGCACGCTCGACCGGCGGGCCGAGGCCCTGGACGAGGCGGTCAGGTTCCCGCTGGCCGGCCGGAAGCCGCTGCGCGAGCTGCTCACCGGCGCCGGGCTGGCGGGCGTGGAGACCGGCGAGATCACCGTACCGACCCGGTTCAGGGACTTCGACGACTACTGGGGGCCGTTCCTGGGCGGCCAGGGCCCCGCGCCCGCCTATGTGGCCTCGCTGCCCGAGGACCACCGCGCGGAGCTGCGGGAACGGCTGCGCGCCACCCTGCCCCGGGCCTGCGACGGCTCGATCCGCCTGACCGCGCGGGCCTGGACGGCGTGGGGTGCGCGGCCGCCGGGCTGAGCCCGGTCACCCGTCGGCCGCAGGGGCAGCGCCAGGGCCCAGCGCGAGGGCCCGGTGGGGATGTCCCACCGGGCCCTCGCGGGGTCATTCGGACGGCGTGCCGAAGGCGTGCACCGCCCTGCTGAACGCGGTCATGCAAGGCGCGCAGTAGCGCTCGGCGGCGGGGTCGGCCGCCGGTGGAGGGGTCTGGTCGGGGTTGAGGAGGGATCCACACAGGGTGCTGAAGGTCGTGTCCTTCGCTATGACGTGCCACAGGAGCTGGCATCGGTCGGCTATGGACTCGGCGCGCATCTCGTACATGGGCGTACCTTTCCGCGCTAGCGCGGGCAGAGGAACGGAACCGGCCTGTTGTCCATGAGAGCCCCCCGTGACGAATGCGGCCAATGTGGGTAGACCAACAGAAGGAAAACCAGTTGGAGCAGGTTTAGCCGAGCAGGGAGGAGACCGTCGATGGCATGGGCTTCGTGGACGACGACAGGGGTCTTTCCGGGGGCCGGAGGGGTCCGGACCGAGGAGGTCGGGATCATTTCGGGAGACCTGACCGTGCACACCACCTGGACGGGCGCCCAAGCCCAGGTGGCGGTGCAGTACAGCAGCTCGTCGGACTGGTTCACCCTGTCCGGCAGCCCCGTGGAATGCGTGTCGGAACCGGAGAGCCGGGACCTGCACCAGGCCGTGGTGGAGGCGGTCCGTGGTGGAGGCGGCAGCGGCGTTCCACCCCATTGGGCCACTTTCGCGGCCTGACGGACACAGCCTGATAACGCCTCGCGACCTCCCGGAGTGGAGGATCGTTCAGCCTTGTATGAAAGCCATGAGTCCCGGGGCCACGATGCCCGCCACCCTCCCCGCCCGTCCGCGGCCACCCGCAGCCACGGCGGCGGCGGGTGGCCGGCCGGACACGGTCACCGCCACGGGCACGCCGATCTACGACGCGCTCATCGACCAGTGGTCCCGGGAGGGCCGTGAGCTCCCCCTGGGCATAGAACCGACCGGCCGCACCCCCGTGCCCTCCCCCTCGCGTCAGTTCGCGGCCCAGCCGCCGTCCAGCGGCAGGGAGATCCCGGTGATGTAGCCGGTGTGGGGCCCGCACAGCCAGAGCGCGGCCGCCGCCACCTCCTCGGGCTCGATCAGCCGTTTGATCGCGGACCGGGTCAGCAGCACGTCCGCCACCACGTCCGCGGCGCCGATGCCGTGCGCGGCGGCCTGGTCCGCGATCTGGCCCTCGACCAGGGGGGTGCGCACATAGCCGGGGCTGACGCAGTTGCTGGTCACCCCGTACGGGGCCCCCTCCAGGGCGGTGACCTTGCTCAGCCCCTCCAGCCCGTGCTTGGCCGCGACGTAGGCGGATTTGTAGGCGCTGGCCCGCAGCCCGTGCACGCTGGAGATGTTGACCACCCGGCCCCACCCCGATGCGTACATGTGCGGCAGCACCCGGCGCAGCAGCAGGAACGGCGCGGTGACCATCACCTGCTGGATCAGGGCGAAGCGCTCGACGGGGAACTGCGTGATCGGCGCCACGTGCTGGAGCCCCGCGCTGTTGACCAGGATGTCCACTTGGGCGGGCAGCTCCTCGATGGCCGCCGGGTCGGCGAGGTCGGCCACGTGCGCCCGCCCCCGGACGAGACGGGCCACGGACGCCGCCGAAGGCGCGTCGACGTCCACGACGTGCACGGCGGCGCCCGCCGCCGCCAGGGCCACCGCGCAGGCCCGGCCGATTCCGCTGCCGCCACCGGTCACCAAAGCGACGCGCCCCCGCAGGTCCACCCCCGCGGGGCCGGGCGCGGGCAGGGGAAGCGCGGGAGGAAGTTTACTCGTCATGGTTCGCAACAGTAAGGACGGCCCGCCCGCGCGCCCATGGCGTGGCGCACCACACTCCCGGCCGGGGCAGTGTCGGCGGCCGCCATACGGGGCGGGAGTCCGCCGTCCCCCGGGAGCCGGGTCCGCTCAGGCATGGTGCGCGGGCCCCGTCGTCTTCTACGGTGCCTCCAGCACTCACCACCTGGAGGCACCGGATGACCCCTGACATAGACACCGCCGAGCTCGTCGCCGCCGTCAACACCGTCGAGCGGGCCCGAAACCTGTTGGGGGAAGCCCGCGACGAGCTCGGCGGGGCGGGGGTGTCGCGGGACCAGGAGTGGACGGCCGCGGGAAGCCCGGTGCAGACGCTCCAGGGCGCCGATGACATGCACCGGGGATCCGGTCAGTTCCTGGACGACCTCGCCCTGGCCCTGGGCTACGCCGCCGCGGGCCTGGCCGAGCAGGCCCTGCGTCAGCGCGAGCGCGCCGGCCAGGGGTTCCTCGGGCTGAGCGGTGCGGACCGGATGGCCCGGCCGCTGCCCGCGCCCACGGTCGAGGCCCTCGAACTCCTGCGCGGTCTGGACCTGCTCACCCCGGAGTTCCGCGAACGGATCACGGGGGCGCTGGAGGCGGAGGCCGCCACCTACCCGGACCCGGCGCCGCAGCGGCCCCTGCGGCTGGGCACCTCCGGGCTCACCCCGACGGCCGGCTGACCGCCCCGCTCAGGGGGAGCCGGGGCGGCGGGCCCGGGTCGGCTGGGCGAGGGACTGCTGGCCGCCCGAGGGCAGCATCCGTACCTCGCCCTGGTCACTGATCTCCGCCCGTACGATCCCGGTGGAGTCGGCGTAGACCGGATGGCCGCCCGGCCCCTTCTGCGCGGTGCGCGAGACGACCACGAGGTCCTCGCCCTCACCCTCGGGCTCGCCGCTGCCGAACACCAGCTCGTAGCGGTCCTCGTGGTCCTCGCTCACCGATGTGCCTCCCGGTCCCCGCCGCCGGCCCGCGCCGACGGACTGTCACCAACCTGCACCATCGGATGCCGGGGCCGGACACACCACGCGGTACTCAGGTCCGACCAGGGGATTCAGGAGGACCCGTGCGTCAGCGCCGCTCGGGCAGGTCCGCATCGGCGGGAGTCGCCGCGAAGCTCCGCGCGGCGGCCTTGGCCGGAGACACGGGGACCGGTCGCTTGCCGCAGAACGCCGCGTCCAGCGTGCCGCCGAGGGCGGTGTTGGCCTCGCCGCGGTTGGAGGTGTTCGCCATCGCGGCGATGCTGCGGCGGCCGTCGCGGGTGGCGAACGCGTAGGTGTAGAAGCCCTGCACCGTGCCGGTGTGCCCATACACCGACGTACCGCACGAGAGGTCGTAGCGGCGCAGCCCCAGCCCGTAGAAGCGGGTGTTCGTGGCGTCCGTGGGGGTCACGGTGGTCATGGCGTCCATCGTGCCCGCGGACAGCAGCTTGCCCCCGAGCAGGCCGGACATGAAGGTGTTCAGGTCCGCCGTGGTCGAGATCATCGCGCCCGCGGACTGCGCCCAGGACACCGTCTGCTCGGTGGAGTCGACCAGCGGGGCGCCCGCCTCGTCCGGGTGCAGGTAGCCGTGCGCGTGCGGCCCCTTGATGGCGGTGGACGGGTGCACGTACGAGGTGTTCTTCAGCTTCAGCGGCTTGATGATCCGCCGCTCGTACTCCTTGGCCACCGTCCGGCCGCTGGCCTTCTCGATGAGCATGCCGACGACCACGAAATTGGTGTTCGAGTAGGAGTAGGACGCGCCCGGCTGGGCCGTTCTCGGCTCGCGCAGCGAGAGCGCGACCAGCTCCTGGTACGTGAACACCTTGTTCCGCACGGCCTCGAAGCCGGGCACGGTGTGCTCGAACATGGCGTTCGTGTAATCCGCCAGCCCGCTGCGGTGGGTCAGCAGGTGACGCACCGTGATCCGGTCGTCGGGCAGCAGGCCGGGCAGGTAGGTGTTGACCGGGTCGTCCAGCTTCAGCTTGCCCTCGTCCACCAGCTGGAGCAGGACGACGGCCGAGAAGGTCTTGGTGACGCTGCCGATCCGGAAGCGCGAGTTCGGGTCCATCGCCGCGCCCGTGGTCTTGTCCTGGACCCCCTCCGCCTGGGTAAGGGGCGCACCCGAGCCGGTCACGCGGACCATGGCGCCCGGCGCCCCGACGGCCAGGGTGTTCTTCAACGCCTTCGTCAGCGCCTCCCGGTCGGGCGCGGGCGCGGCGGTCCGTACGGTCTCGGCGGAGAACGGGGAGGGCGCGGCGTAGGCGGTGGTGGCCGGAACCACACCCCCCACCACGGCGAGCAGGGCGGCACTGAGAGCCAGGCGTCGGTCCAAAGGCAGGCGCATGGGCGCTCCTCAACTGTGGGGTAATGGGCCGGGGGTGCGACGCCGCGGTCCGGCCACCCCCGAGACGATCATGACCGCGGACCTGTGATCGTAGTTGCCCGTGGCGGCCGGCCGGCCCACGGGGACTCAGAAGGTGCAGGTGGGAACGGCTTCCAGCCACGCGGCACCCTTGATGTAAATGTTCGTCATCCACGCCTGGTAGTCGGGCAGGTACGACCAGGCGTCATTGGTGTAGCCGTCGGAGGTCACCGTCTCCGCGTGCTTCTGGCAGGCCACCCGGATCGTGGTGGGGCCGGGGAAGGCGTAGACCCGCGCGGCCGAGACGGACGGCGCGGCCTTGGTCCAGACGCCGGTGCCCCAGGTCTGGAAGACGTGCCCGGTGACCGGGCCGGTGTTGACGCGGAGCGCCCCGTGGTAGTCGCCGTCCAGCCGGACGTCACTGACCATCAGCTTCGTCCCCGACTGCTTCGCCTCGACCATCTTGCCCGCGCCGAGGTAGATCGCGATGTGGTGCAGGTGCGAGGAGGTGCCCCAGGCCAGCAGGTCGCCCGGCAGCAGCGGGGCGAGGCCCTCGCCGGCGGCGAAGCGTCCGGCGGCGCGGTGCGTGTAGTACTGGGTGTCGGCGGGCCCGTTCAGGACGTCCGAACCCGCGGCGCGGGCGTAGGCGTAGCGGACCAGACCCGAGCAGTCGAAACCGCGCCGCTCGGGATCGTGCTCGCTGGCCGGATCGGTGGGGTCCACCTGCCCGTACGAGGCACCGGGCTGCGGGCCGTGACCGCCGCCCCAGGAGTACCAGACGCCCGCCGCCACTTGTTCGCAGGCGGCGGCCACGGCGCTCTCCGCGGCCGCGGAGGCACCCGGGGCGAGCACCCGGCAATCGGCCGCGGCGGCCGAACGCGCCGTGTGGGCGGTGGCGTTGGCGGACGCCCCCAGGAGGAGAACGAACAAGGCGACGAGTGCGCCGATGAGACCGGACCTGCGTGGCATCGCGGGACCCCCGATTCTGTCTTCCCGTGGTGGTGGAACCTCGCTACGCAGCCTGCTGGCGCGGGGTGGACCGCGTCGAGGACCTGGCGCCACCCCATGCGGAGAGGCAACGGGAAACCCCGGGGAAACCCCCGCCGACCAGGCCCTTTCGGGGGCCCGCTCACGGCCGGGCGCAGCCCCGCGTCCGCGCGGGCACGGGCAGACCGGGCGCGAGCGCCGCCCGCTCCGCCGGGCCGATCGCCTCCCGCAGCCGGCAGATGTCGGCCAGCCGCGCCCCCGGGTCCGGGTTCCACAGCCGTACGGTCCCGTCGTTGCTGCTGCTCGCCACCGTCCGGCCGTCGGGGGAGAAGACCACCCCCCACACCGCGTTCGTATGGCCCGCCAGCGCCGCCCGGAGCCGGCGCCCCGCCACGTCCCAGAGCCGTACCGTACGGTCGTTGCCGCTGCTGGCGAGCGTGCGCCCGTCGGGCGAGAAGGCGATGCCCCGGGCGGCGCCGGTGTGCCCGGCCAGCACCGCCACGACCCGCTGCCGCCGTACGTCCCACAGGCGTACGGGGCCGTCGTTGCCGCTGCTCGCCAGCGTCCGGCCGTCCGGGCTGAAGGCGACCGCCCGGACCGCGCCCGCGTGGCCGGTGAGCGTGGCCAGCGGGCGCCGCCCGGCCACGTCCCACAGACGTACCGTCAGATCGTCGCCCGCGCTCGCCAGGGTCCGGCCGTCGGGGCTGAACGCCACGTCGTTCGCGAAGTCGGTGTGGCCGGTGAGGATTGCGAGCGGGCCGCGCGCGGCGACGTCCCACAGCCGGACCGTGCCGTCCGAGCCGGCCGAGGCCAGGGTGCGCCCGTCGGGGGCGAAGGCGACCGCGAACACGGTCCCGCCGTGGCCGGTGAGGGCGGCGAGCGGGGCGCGCGCGGCGACGTCCCACAGCCGGACCGTGCCGTCCGAGCCGGCCGAGGCCAGGGTGCGCCCGTCGGGGGCGAAGGCGACCGAGAACACCGTCTCGGTGTGCCCCGTCAAGGTGGCCAGAACCCGACGGTGTACGACGTCCCACAACAGCACCGTGTGATCGGCGTCGGCGGTCGCCATCAGCTTCCCGTCCGGGCTGTACGCGGCGTGCCAGATCTCCGTGAACGGGCGCGAGATGAGCGCCGGACCGCGCAGGTCCCAGAGCACCACGGACTGGTCGAAGGCGGCCGTTGCCAGTGTCGTCCCGCCGGGGTCCACGGCCACCGCGAGCACGTAGTCGGTGTGCCCGGCGAACGTGGCCGTCAGCCGCGCCCCGCGCACGTCCCACAGCCGGGTGGTGCCGTCGCCGCCCCCGCTGACGACCGTCGTGCCGTCCGGCGTGTACGCGACGGCGTTGACGTCGTCGCTGTGGCCGGTCAGCGTTGCGGTGGCCCGCCCCCCGGCCACGTCCCACAGCCGTACGGTGCGGTCCACGCCGCCGGTGGCGACCGTCTTGCCGTCGGGGGCGAACGCCGCGCCCAGCACCTCGCCGGTGTGCCCTTCGAGGACGAGGAGCTGGCGGGCGCCGGCCGGGTCCCACAGCCGTACGGTCTGGTCGGCGCCGGCCGACACCAGCGTCCCGCCGTCCGGCGAGTACGCCAGCGCGTTGACCCGGCCGGTGTGCCCGGTGAGGGAGGCGAGGGCCGCGTGGTCGCCGCCGGTGCTCCACAGCTGGACCGAGCCGTCCGCGCCCGCGACGGCGAGGGTCCCGCCGTCGGGCGCGAAGGCCAGGGCCCGGGCACCCGAGGTGCGTGCGGGGAAGACCGTGGGGCTCCGTCGGCCGGCGATGTCCCAGAGGTGGACCGGACCGTCCGTCGAGGCCGCCGCCAGCGTCCGGCCGTCGGGGCTGAAGGCGACCGCCCGGACCCGGCCGGTGACGGTGAACGCCCCGACCGTCCGCCGGTCCGCCACCCGGCGCAGCAGGACCCGCCCGTCCGAACCGCCCGTCGCCAGCAGCCCGTTCGCCGGCCCGCCGGTCCCCGGCCCGAAGGCCACCGCGTTGACCGGCCCGCTGTGCCCGCCCAGCCGGGCCAGGAAGGGCTGCGCCTGGGTGCTCAGCAGAGCGCCGCGGGCCTGGGGGGTGTCCTTCGTACGGTAGGCCTCCTCGGCGAGCAGCATCGAGGCCTCGGGCTGACCGGCCGCCAGCGAGGTCGACTGGACGGCCAGCGCCTGCGAACGCGCGACGCGTTCCTGCCCGAGGGCGCCCTCCCGCTGCTGGTAGGCGAGGGCGCCGGCGGTCACGGCCAGCACCAGCAGCGCGACGAGCGCGGCCAGCATCCGCTGCCGTACCCGGACCTGGCGCCCGGCCTGCGCCTGCCGCAGCTCCTGCGCGGCCCGGCTGGCCCGGAGGAAGGCGGCCTCCGGGGGGCCGAGCCGGCTCAGGCCGTCCAGTTCCTCGGCCCAGGAGCGGGCGGTTTCCAGCCGGGTGCCGCGGTAGAGGACCGACGGGTCGCGGCCCTCGCGCTCCCATTCGTCGGCGGCGTGCGTCAGCTGCTGGTGGATCAGCAGCCCCGCCCGGTCGGCGTGGATCCAGCCGTGCAGCCGGGGCCAGGCGTGCAGCAGGGCCTCGTGGGTGATCTCGACGGTGTCGCGGTCCACGGTGACCAGCCGGGCCCCGACGAACGCGTCGAGGGCCGCCCCGGCGCGGTCGGTGTCGGCCAGCTGCTCCATCAGGGCGGCCCGGCTCAGCCGGCGCCTGGTCGCCCCCGTGCCGTCGGCGACGTGCACCAGCCGGACCAGGACCCGCCGGATCGTCCGCTGCCCGGCCGGATACAGGCCGGCGAACACGCTCTCCGCGGTGTGCGCGATCGCCCCCTGGATGCCGCCGGAGTGCTCGTAGCCCGCGACGGTCAGCGTGGCGCCCTCGCGCCGCTGCCAGGTGGCCATCAGCGCGTGCGACACCAGGGGCAGCGCGCCGGAGGGCGCGCCGGGGCCGGAGGCGGGGTCGCCGCGGAGCGACTCGGCCGGCTCCTCGCGCAAGCCCGCGTCGCGCAGCAGCAGCGGGACCAGTCCCGGTTCGAGGGCGAGCCCGGCGAGCTCGGCCGGGCGCGTGATCGACTCCCGTAGCTCCGCGACCGACATCGGCGGCAGGACGAACAGCCCGTCCGTGAACGCCCTGGCCAGCTCCGGGAGTTCCAGGCAGTTCCCCGAGAAGTCGGCCCGTACGCCCAGCACCACGACGGCGGGGTCGTGCCGGGTCCGCTCCGGCCCGTCCGCGGCCAGTGCGCAGAGCACCCGTACGAAGGCGCGGCGCTCCTCCTCGGCGGGGCACAGCGTGAACAGCTCCTCGAACTGGTCGACGAGCAGCACGGGCCGGACGCCCGGCGCGGCGCCCGCGTCCGAGAGCCGCCGCACGGCGTCGAGGAGGACCTCCGGATGCTCCCGCAACTGGTGCGGGGTGATGCCGGGATCGCCGTCCAGCACCTTCGCCGCGCTGTCCAGCAGTTCCTGGAAGGGGTGCGCGGTGGGCGTGAACCGTATGACGGGCCACCAGTCGGCGCCCGGCATGGGGAAGCCGCCGGCGCGCCGCAGCGCCGGTACGAGGCCCGCGCTGAGCAGCGAGGACTTGCCTGCACCCGATCCCGCGACGAGCATCAGCGGTCCGCTGCCGATCCGTTCGAAGACGCGCTCGACCAGGGCGGCCGTTGCGCGCTCCCGGCCGAAGAACCAGCCCGCGTCCTGCGGGGTGAAGGCCGCCAGTCCCCGGTAGGGGCAGTCCCCGGCCGACTGCGGCGGGGACGGCGGCGGCTGCGCCGGGGCGGCGGATCCGGCGGCGGTCCCGGCGGCGGGCCCCGCGGCGGACCGGGGGCCGGGTACCTCCGTGTCCCGGACCAGCCGCAGGAGTTCGCCGCCCGCGCCCAGCACCTCGTCACAGCGGCGGGCCACATCGACGGTGGGGGGCTTCGCGCCCGTCTCGATCTTGCTGAGGTAGCCCTTGCTGTAGTGCGTGCGCCGCGCCAGATCGGCCAGCGAGAGCCCGCGCCGCGCCCGCAGCCGCCTCAGCCGCGCGGGGAAGGGCAGGGCGGAGCCGTCGGCTGGTTCCGCTGATTCGGCCGGTTCCGCCGGTTCGGTTGATTCCGCTGATTCGTCGTGATGACCGGTGTTCCGTCCGAGGTCCGGATCGCCCACGGCATCCCCCATGGCAAAGCGCGCCCAGGTCGTGAGATGGCAGGCGCCCAGGCTACAGCGGGGGACTGACGGCCGAGCACGGACCGGATCCGGTGTGGCGGGAAACGGGAACGCCCCGGAGCCGCGCGCGGGCGGCTCCGGGGCCCGTCCGAACGGGCGGACGGCTACGGCCGGTTGAGGGTGATCGAGTTGATCGGCGTCAGGTCGGCGTAGACACCGGTGCCCTGGGCGATCGGGTTGCCGCAGCCCCGGCCGCCCGAGCCGGTGCACAGGCTGGCGCTGGCGCCGCCGTACTGGTTGTTGAGGACCCAGTGGCGCCCGAACTGGTTCGACAGGTTGTGCGCCCCGTAGGAGTAGTAGATGTTGCTCGGCTTGACGGCCGGGTTCTGGTCCTGCGGGTAGATACAGACCGCTCCGTCCGGGCAGCCGGCCCACACGTCGGCCGGCTGGGCGGCTGCCGTGCCGCTCAGTGCGAAGACGGCGGCGGTCGCTGTCACGAACGCGGCGGCGCCGCGGATCATCGTGCGCATCATGTCCCCCTTGTGGGTTTTGCATCGGGTTGACGGCTTCAGCCTGCCCCTGCCCGATCCGGGGATCGACGGGTTTCCCGTTGCCCGTCGGCCCCCGGGCCGGGAAACCCCGTGTGACCAGGCGAGCCCCCCGGCCATGGTCAACGGCGGGGGAGCGGCTCCGTACCTCCCGGGGCGGACGCGGCCCTCAGAGGCGGGCCACGGCCTCCACGAAGCGGTCCACCCCGCCCTCGGTCGCCGTCAGGAACAGGTTCGGCTCGATCAGTTCCAGCTCCATCACCACCGGTGCCCCGGCCGTGTCCAGGGCGAGGTCCACCCGGGCGTACAGCAGCGGACCCGCCGCCAGGGCGGTGGCCAGGGCCGTCAGGGCGGCCCGGGCCACCGCCAGTTCGGCCGCGTCGGGGACGTGTTCCACCAGGTCCGGGTGCGGTACGCGCGCGTTGTCCACGCGCCCCGTGTCCGTCAGCACCGGTCCCTTGCGCATGGCGTGGCTGAACTCCCCGCCCAGGAACACCAGCGCCCGCTCGCCGTCGACGATCCGCTCCAGGTACGGCTGGACCATCGCCGTCGCCCCGCCCTCGTGCAGCATCCGTACGTGTGCCTCGGCCGCCCCGCGCTGGGCGGGCGTGTACCGGGCGCTGTCGCGCGCGCCCGCCGACACCGACGGCTTGACGACTATCTCCCCGCCCTCCGTCAGCTCCACCGGCTCGCCCGGCGCGATGAACCTGGTCGCCACCGTCGGGACGCCCGCCGCGGAGAGCTCCGTCAGGTACGTCTTGTCGCCGTTCCAGCGCACGACCTCCGCCGGGTTGTGCAGCGCGCTCACGCCGCCGACGCGGGCGGCCCACGCGAGGAACTCCGCCAGCCGCCCCGGGTAGTCCCAGGTCGAGCGGATGACCACCGCGTCCTGCGCCGCCCAGTCGAACGCCGGGTCGTCCCAGTCGGCCGCCGTCGCGTCCACGCCCCGCTCGCGCAGCGCCGCGATCAGCACCGGGAGCTCCGCGTCCCTCGCCCGCCCGAACGCGTCCGTCGCCAGTGCCACCCGTCGCGCAGCCGCCATCTCCGCCCACCTCCCCAGACACACCCATCACTGCTTGCCTCATACAACGGTCAACCCGCGTCCATGGCAAGCGGCGTTGTTAGCCATTTAGCTAATGTGCTAAACATTGCGCATGTCCGAACAGCACCCACAGGACGGCGAGGCCGGGGTCTTCCGCGCGCTCGCCGACCCGACGCGCCGCCAGATCCTTGAGGACCTCCGGTCCGGCGAGCTGGCGGCGGGCGAGATCGCGGCCCGGTTCCCGATCAGTGCCCCGTCCGTCTCCCGCCACCTCGGCGTGCTCAAGGGCGCCGGTCTCGTCGCCGAGCGGCGCGAGGGCAACCGGATCCTCTACTCGCTGGTCGAGGACCGGCTCGCGACGAGCGTGGGCCGGTTCCTGAGCGCGGTCTGCCCCGAGCAGATCGTGCTCAGGCACACCGCATGGCGGCACGGCGCCGCGCCGGCGGGCACGCCCCGGGCGGACGAGGAGCGCGGAGCGTGAGCGTCATGAGGGCGCCGAGGCTGGCGAGCGTCATCGAGCGGCGGCTGCTGGTGAACTACCGGGTGGATCCGGACACCGTCGCCCGGCTCCTGCCCGACGGCCTGCGCCCCCAGCTGGTCCGGGGCCACGCCGTCGCAGGCATCTGCCTGTTGCGCCTCGGCTCGGTCCGCCCCGCGTGGGCGCCGGCCGCCGCGGGGCTGCGCAGCGAGAACGCGGCCCACCGGATCTCCGTCGAGCGGGACGGCCCCGACGGGGTCGAGAGCGGCGTGTACATCCCGCGGCGCGACACCGCCTCGCTGGTCAATCGCTGGGCGGGCGGCCGCGTCTTCCCCGGCGAACACGGCCGCGCCGACTTCACCGTGCGGGAGACCGAGGACACCGTGCGGGTCGCCTTCGCCACCCGGGACGGAAGCACCGAGGTCGACGTGACGGCCGAGGTCACCGACAGCCTGGAGGGGAGCGTGCTGTTCGCCGGCCTCGAAGAGGCGTCGGCGTTCTTCCGCGACGGCAGCGAGGGCTGGTCGGCGACGCGGTCGGGCCGCAGCCTGGACGGCATGCGGCTGGAGACCGACGCCTGGCGCGTCGAGCCGGCCCGGATCACCTCGGCCCGCTCCAGCTTCTTCGACGACCCGGAGCGCTTCCCGCCCGGTACGGCCGAGCTGGACTCGGTGCTGGTGATGCGCGACGTACCGGTGCGCTGGCAGCCGCTGCCCGAACTGCCGACGGCCCGCCGCCCGGCACCCTGCTGACCGGCGGGCCCGGCTTCGCGGGGTTGTTACCGTTGCGGCCATGGCCCTCTCCCTTCCGACCCCGGCGGAAATCCGCGCCCTGCACGAACGCCACGCGCCCTCGCCCGAGGCCCTGGAGCTCGTCCACACCCACTGCGAGATCGTCTGGCAGGTCGCGGAGCAGCTCCTCGCGCGGTACTCCGGCGACGGGATCGACCGTGATCTCGTACGGGCCGGATGCCTCCTGCACGACATCGGCGTGTACCGGCTCTATGACGCCAACGGGATCCTGGACCACGGGAATTACATCCGGCACGGAATCCTCGGTCACGACATCCTGAAGGCCGAGGGGCTGCCCGAGGAGATCTGCCGGTTCTGCTCCTGCCACACCGGCGTGGGCCTCACCCGCCGTGATGTGGAGGCGCAGGGGCTGCCGTTGCCGCCCGCCGACTACGTCGCGATCACGCCGGAGGAGCAGATCGTGATGTACGCGGACAAGTTCCACAGCAAGTCCACGCCCCCGCGGTTCCACCTGCCGGACACCTACGCCGCGTACGTCGCCCGGTTCGGCTCCGACAAGGCGGATCTCTTCCGGCTGCTCAGGAAGACCTTCGGGGACCCGGACCTGACCGCCCTGGCCGCGCGGTACGGGCACCCGCTGCGCTGACCGGACACGCCGGGCGGGCCGGCGCGCTGCTCAGCCGGCCGCCCGTACGGGGAGCAGCCGCGGGCGCTTGGCGGTGCGGCCGTCGCCGGAGGAGCGCCCGCGCAGCCGCCTGCCGACCCAGGGGCCGGCGAAGGAGGCGGCCCACCGGAGTTCGCCCGCGGCGCCCCGCCAGCCGGTGGGGAGGGACACCGGCGGCCCGGGCAGCGGCCGGGTCCAGGAGTCGTCGCTGCCGGGCACGGCAAGCGCGTGCGCCAGCGCGGCGGCGATCCGGTCGTGGCCGAGCGGAGCGGCGTGCAGCCGGTCCGGGCTCCACAGCCGGGGGTCGGTGACCACCGGGTGGTGGGCGGTCTCGGCGACCGCCACGCCGTGCCGGCGGGCCGCCCGCAGGACGCGCTCGTTCAGCGCGGCGACCCGGGGGCTCAGCGGGCGGGCGAGCGGGCTCATCCGGGCGACGTCGGGAAACGTGACGGTAGCGACGCGGACCCCCTGGGCCGTGAGCGCCGCGAACACCGCCTCCAGCTGACCGGCGACCTCATCGGCGTCGAACCCGGGGCGCAGCAGGTCGTTGACCCCGGCGACCACCGTCGCCAGGTCGGGGCGCAGGGCGAGGGCCGGTGCCAGCTGCTCCTCGTGGACGTGCCGGGCGAGGCGGCCCCGTACGGCCAGATTGGCGTACCGCAGGCCCGGGTTGTGCGGGGCGAGGCGCTCGGCGAGCCGGTCGGCGAACCCGCGCAGGCCGACCGTGTCGTCGCCGTCACCGACGCCTTCGGTCTGGCTGTCTCCCAGCGCCACGTACCGCAGGAACCGCTGTTCAGTGCTGCTCACGGGCTGCCTTCCGCTCGCGCAGGACGGTGATCGCGCGGGCGCACCAGTCACGGTTGCCCTCCTCGAAGGCGAGGCCGCGCAGGCAGGTCAGGTACGGGCCGACGCGCTCGCCGTGGCGCAGGAACTCCTCCTCGTCGCGTTCGCCGCGCATCGTGCGCAGCAGCCGCTCGAACAGTTCGATCTTGCCCTCGGCGAAGGCGGCGCGATCGGCAAGCTGGCCGATCAGCCCTTCGGTGTCCACGTGGTCGGCGGCCTGGACCTTGACGAACAGGTCGTCGCGTATGAACGAGGGCTTGGCGGCGCTCGCGGTGAACCGCTCCAGCTCGGCCAGCCCGGCGGCGGTGACCTCGAACAGCCGCTTGTTGGGCCGGGTGTCCTGGACCACCTCCCGGCCCGCGATCAGGCCGTCGCCCTCCAGCCGGGTCAGCTCGGCGTACAGCTGCTGCGGCTGCGCGTGCCAGAAGTTCGCCACGCCGAGACCGAAGGACTTGGCCAGCTGGTAGCCGCTGAGTTCCTCGTCCAGCAGCGCCGCGAGTACCGCGTGTTTCAGGGCCACGGCGGTGGCTCCTTTCCGGCTCTGTCCATGCACACGGCCTCCATGATAGTCATGGATATGACTAGTCACCATCATGACTATGGAGGAGAAGCCGTGAGCACAGCAGACCGTTTCCGTGCCGCCGTCGACAACCGGGACCTCGCCGCCCTGGACGGCCTGTTCACCGAGGACGTCCGCTTCTACAGCCCCGTGAAGTTCACGCCCTTCGAGGGCAAGCCGATGGTGCTGGGGCTCTTCGGGGTGCTGCTGCGGGTCTTCGAGGACATCCGCTACATCGGGCGGTACGACGGCGCCGCCGAGACCAGCGCCGACGGCGCCGTGGCCCCGTCGGCGGTCCTGCCCTTCCGCGCCACCGTGGGCGGCAAGCAGATCCACGGCATCGACCTGCTGCACTTCGACGACGAGGGCCGCATCAAGGAGTTCACGGTGATGGTGCGCCCCCAGTCCGCCGTCCAGGCCCTGGGGGAGGCGGTCCTCACCGGCCTGATGGCCGACGGCCTGGTCCCGGCCCCGCCCGCCGGCTGACCGCGGGGCCCGGGCCGCTGCTGACCGCGGCTCAGCCCGCGGGCTGCCAGCCGGGGTCGCGGCCGGTCGCCGCCAGCAGGACCTCGAAGCGCGAGGCGTCCGCCGCGGCCGGCTTCGGCTCGCCGAACAGCCCCGCGTCCCGGGCGAACGGCGCGAGCCGGTCGATGACCCCGGACAGCACCTCCACCCCCGCCGGGTCCGGAGTGAACCGCTGCCCCGAGGCCCGCGCCAGGTCCCACCCGTGCACGGTCAGGTCCAGCAGCATGATCGTCCCGACCAGGCGGGCGGGCTGGTCCATGGCGCCCGTCGTCCCCTCCTCGGCCCCGGGCTCCGCCCAGGCAGCGACCAGCCGGTCCGCCTGCCCGGCGAACCGGTCACGCCACTCGGGGTCCCCCTTCAGGCGCTCCGGCTCCTTCTCGAAGGCGCTGGGCTCCTTCCGGGCGAGCCCCTCGAAGTTGACCATGACGTCGAAGAGGTGCTCCAGCAAACCCCGGACGTCGTACCCGGAGCACGGCGTCGGATCGCCGAGCCGCTCCTCCCGTACGGTCCGTACCACGGGCACCGTCCGCGCGGCGGCCGCGCCGAGGAGGGAGCTGATGCTGCTGTCGTTCATGGCCCCACCGTAGGTCCCCGGCCCGCGCGGGCCGGGGACGCGGCGACCGCGTGTCAGACCGTGTCAGACCGTGTCAGACCCGGCGACTACCGTGGCGGCATGGAGACGCGCGTACGACTCGAACCCTGGGCCGAGGACGACTTCTGGCTGCTGCCGCGCAAGAACGAGCCGGCCATGACCAAGCACCTCGGCGGCCCGGAAACCGATGCCAAACTCCACGAACGGCACCGGCGGTACCTGGCCATGAGCGCCCGGGAGCCCGCCGCCGGGCGGATGTTCCGGGTCGTCGCCGAGGGCGAGACCGTGGGCTCGATCGGCTTCTGGGAGCGGGTCTGGCAGGACGAGGAGGTCTACGAGACCGGCTGGGGCATCCTCCCCGAGTTCCAGGGCCGCGGCCTCGCCGCGCGGGCCGCCCGCGCGCTCATCGCCCACGCGAGCACCCACGGCACGCGCCGCCACCTGCACGCCTTCCCCTCCGTCGACCACGCGGCGTCCAACGGCGTCTGCCGCGCCGCCGGTTTCGTCCTGCGCGGCGAGGCCCGGTTCGAGTACCCGCCGGGCCACTGGCACACCAGCAACGACTGGCGGGCGGTCCTGGACGGCCCCTGACGCCCGCGCCGGGGGCTCCCGCGATCCGCCGCCGTGCGGCCTTCGGGGGAACCTGCGCCGCGACGCGTGGGCCGGGCCGCCGGGCGTGGTACCTCCTGGGGAACACACCTCGGAGGTGCGGCCGCACATGACCCGACGCATCGTGGCGAGGCCGGTACGCCGGGCGGCGAGCTCGCGCGGCCGGCCAGGCCCGGGCAGCCGCGCCCGGCGGGCCCCGGCGGTGTCGCCGCTGCTGCGCACGGCCGCCTCCTACGCCTGGCGGCTCCTGGTCGTCGGCGCCGCCGTGTACGCGGTGTTCGCCGCCCTGGGCAAGTTCCACGAGCTGGCGGTCGCCGTCTTCCTCGGCCTGGTGGTGACGGCCATGCTCCGCCCGGTGGCCGGTCTGCTCGACCGGTTCATGCCCCGCCCGCTGGCCGTGGCCTGCGCGCTCGTCGGCAGCGGCGTGCTCGTCCTGGGCGCGCTGGCCCTCGTCGGGGAGGCCGTGGCGGGGGAGTGGTCCTCGCTGGTGACCGAGTTCCGCGACGGCCTCGGACGGATCCAGCGGTGGCTGGAGAAACCGCCGTTCCGCCTCGACCCCGGGCTGCTGACCGGCCTGCGGGCCAAGACCGGCGACTACCTGTCGTCCCACCGCGAGACCCTGCTGAACACGGCCCTCAGCGGGGCGGGCCAGGTGCTGGCGGTCTTCACGGTGGCCGCCCTGGCCCTGTTCTGCTCGGTCTTCTTCATCCATTCGGGCGACCGGCAGTGGAAGTGGTTCTGCGCGCAGCTGCCCCCGCGCGCCGCGGACCGGGTGGCGGTCGCCGGGACCGCGGCGTGGCGCACCTTCACCGGCTACACCCACGGCATCGTGCTGGTCGCCGCCACCAACGCGATCCTGGTGGGGCTCGCGCTCTTCCTGCTCGGCGTGCCGCTCGCCGTACCGCTGGCGCTGCTGGAGTTCTTCGCCGCCTTCATCCCGCTCATCGGCTCCCCGATCGCCCTCGCCGTTGCCACCGTGGTGGCGCTGGCCTCCCGGGGCCCGATCGTGGCGATCCTGGTGATCGCCCTGATCGTCGTCATCGGACAGCTGGAGGGGCACCTGCTGCACCCCCTCGTGATGAGCTGGGCCGTACGGCTGCACCCGGTGGTGGTGGCGCTGTCGGTGATCGGCGGGGCCATCGCCGCCGGGGTGGTGGGCGCCCTGGTCGCGGTCCCGTTCGTGTCGGTGCTCTGGTCCGTGCGCCAGGCCCTGCGCTCCCACCCGGACTGACGGCCGCCCGGCGCGGCGCGGCCGGCTCACGGCGCGGACCGGACGTCCGCGAAGGGGCCCAGGTACCCGAACGCCCCCGAGACGACGCGGTACAGGTGGGCGATCCGGTCCCCGGCCAGCGTGTGCGTGGTCGAGTCGAAGCCCAGCGGCTTGGCCAGGCCCTGGTGCGAGACCCGGAAGATCCGGCGGGACAGGCCCGGCCGGTCCCGCCCCTCGCCCGCGAGGCCCGTCAGCGCCGCGGCCAGCAGACCCACCACGTCATAGGCCTCGGTGGCCCAGCGGTCGGGCGGTTCCCCGTACGCGGCCCGGTGCGCGGCGACGAAAGCGGCGCAGCCGGGCACGGACAGCGGGTCGGTGAAGAAGGCGGCGAACAGCCAGCCCGCCGCGGCCGGACCGGCGGCCGTGAGGAAGGCGGGCTCCATCGCCTCCCCGATCCCGAGGCGCGGGCCCTCGAACCCGGCGTCCGCGAGGGCCCGCGCCAGCAGGGCGGCCCGCTCCGGCGAGGTCCCCGCGAACACGACCGCCCCCGCGCGCGCCCGTGTCAGATCGCGGACGGCCCCGGCGAAGTCGGAGCCGCCCGCCGGGATCCGGTGCACGCTCGTGGTGCCCTGCGAGGGCGGGCTCTGCTGGAGGGCCCGGGTGAGCTGCCAGGCGGGCTCGCCGTCCGCGCTGTCCTCCACCACGGCGGTACGGCTCACCGGCTCCACGTGGGAGAGGTAGTGGAGCACCGGGAGGGCGACGCCGTCGGCGGACGCCCGGGTGTCGACCAGCGTCCGCCATTGCGACTGGAAGGGCTGGGCGCTGTTCAACGACACCAGGACCAGGGTGAGATCCGCGGCCAGGCAGGCGCCGGCCAGCCCCGGTACGGCCCCGCCCCAGGTGGGGCCCACGATCGCGAGCACCGCGGGATCGGCGATCAGCTCCTTCGCGGCCGACGCCGCGCGCGCCTCGTCGCCGCCGTCGTCGGCGGTGCGCAGGGCAAGCCGGAAGGCGGCGTCCGCACGGGCGTTGTGCTGGTCCACGGCCAGCCGGAGGCCCCGCTCGTGGGCCCGGCCGGTCCGCGCTCCGGGACCGGACAGGTCGGCCTGGAGGGCGAGAGCGAGCGTGGGCCGCTCCCCGGCGGGCGGCGGCGGGGAGCCGCGCCGCCCGCCCCGGGTGGCGAACCAGCCGGCCGGCCCGCCGGCGGCGACGAGCATCCCGGCGCCGGCGATCAGCCTCCGGCGGGTGAGGGGCCGGGCGCCGGCCGGCGGGGCGTCCAGCCGGGTGGGCTCCGGGGCGGGCAGCTCCAGCGCGTGCGTGGACCGCTCGGCGATCAGCCGTGCCAGCGGCCCCGGCAGCCACGCCCCGCCACCGCCCGGGACGTCAGAGCCGCACGGGACGTCGCCGAGCAGTGCGCGCAGGTGCGCCGGGGCCGGGCGTCCGGCCGGGTTCCTGGCCAGGCAGGCCGTCACCGCCGGGAGCAGCTCGGGCGGGACGGCCGCGAGGTCCGGCTCGTCGTGGACGGTACGGAAGACCACCGCGGCCGCGTGTCCGCCGCCGAAGGGGCCGCGCCCGGTCGCCGCGTACACCAGGACGCAGCCGAGGGAGAACACGTCGCTCTCCGGCCCCGGCGCCGGGCCGCCCGCCCGGGCCTGCTCCGGGGCCAGGTACCCGGGGGTGCCGACGACCGCGTCCGCGGCCGTCAGCGTCACCGCCCCCGCCGCCCGCGCGATCCCGAAGTCGATCAGCCGGGGCCCGTCCGGGGCGAGCAGGATGTTGCCCGGCTTGACGTCGCGGTGGACCAGCCCCGCGGCGTGCACCTCCGCCAGGGCCTCGGCGAGCCGCGCCCCCAGCGTCCGTACCGCGGCCACCGGCAGCGGACCGTACCCGGCCACCGCCTCGGACAGCGCGGGCCCCGGCACGAACGGGGTCGCGAGCCAGGGTTCGCGCGCCCGCGGGTCGGCCGCCACCACCGGGACCACCCAGCGCCCCGACAGCCGCCCGGCCGCCTCCGCCTCGCGCCGGAACCGCTCCCGGAACGCCGGGTCCGCCGCGTGGTCGGCGCGGATCACCTTGACCGCCAGCAGGACCCCGGCCGGCGACCGGCCCAGGTACACGGTGCCCATGCCGCCCGAGCCGAGCCGCCCCAGCAGCCGGTGACCCCCGACCGCCGACGGGTCGGACGGGAGGAGGGGACGCATCCGCCGCTACCCCGCCGGGAGTTCGGCGGCCCGGCCCACGTAGCGCAGCCGGCCGCCCTCCACTCGGTGCAGGAAGAAGAGGTTGCCCTTGACCACCCGCTGGTCGTCGAAGGCGTACTCCTTCGTCAGACCGCGGAAGGTGCCCTGCCCCAGGGCCGCCAGCAGCTCGGCGCGCGACGGCCGGCCGCCTCCGCGCGCGGCCGTCACCAGCCGGTCGACGACCAGGTTCGCCACGTCGTGGGCCTCCGCCGTCCAGAACCCCGGGGCCGAGCCGTACGCCGCCCGGTGCGCGCGGGCCAGCGCGGCGACCTCGGGCGCCTCCGGGCCGATGTACGGGGCGAGGAACTGCCAGCCCTCGGCCGCCGGTCCGGCGGCGGTGAGGAACTCCGGCCCGATGGCGGCGAAATCGGCGGCCCGCGCCCCCTGGAACCCGGCGGCGGCCAGCAGCACGGCCACCTTGGCGGCGCCGGCCGGGGTGCCCGTGTAGAAGAGCCCGTCCAGGCGCTGGGCGAGCAGGTCCGCGACGACCGGCTCCAGGTCCGCCTCGCCGGGGCCGCGCGGGACCACCCTCGGGTACAGCGTGGCGTCCGCGGCGAAGAGGGCGAGGGTGCGCGCCAGGTGCACGGAGGCCTGCCAGCCCTCCGCGTCCCCGTCGCGGTCGCAGAGGATGCCGAGGCGGCGCGCGCCCTGCGCCTTCGCCAGCGACATGTTGACGGCTGAGCCCTGGCCCAGCGAGAGCGGGGACGCCTGGAAGAAGCTGCGCCGGTCGGCCACGCCGAAGCTGACGGCCAGCGCCGAGACGGTCAGCAGCGCCAGCGCCGCCTCCCCGTACGGCTCCAGAGCGGGCATCACCGAGGCGTTCCCCGTCGGGCCGACCACCGCGAGCACATCCGGGTCGCCGATGAGGGTGGCCGCGGCGGCCGCCGAACGGTCCGCCCTCCCGGCGTCGTCGGCGGTGGCGACGCTCAGCGTGAAGGGCTTGTCGGACCGCGCGTTGAAGGCGTCGACCGCCAGCCGTACCCCCCGCTCCTGCGCCTGCCCGGCGGCCTTCTGCGGGCCGGAGAGGTCACCGTGCACGCCGATCACCCACGACCGGGCCGCAGGTCCCGCGGCGGGCGCGCGCTTCCCGTCGTCCCGCAGCGCCAGCCAGCCGGCGAGGCCGCCGCCGGCCGCGAGCACCGCGCCGCCCGAGGCGAGCGCCAGGAAACGCCTGCGCGAGGGCGCCCCGGCGGCGCGTTCCGCCTCCCGGTCGGCGACGGTCTCCTCGATGCCGGGCAGGGCGAGCAGCGCGGCGGCGCGTTCGGCGATCGTGGCGACGACCGGATCGGGCAGCCACTCGGTGCCCGCGCCCGGGGTGTCCTCGGTCAGCGACTCCTCCAGCTCCCGGGTGCCGGGCCGGATGTCGGGGTGCTTGGCGAGGCAGGTCCGCAGCAGCGCGGTCAGTTCGGGGTCGGCGAGCACCTCCGGGCCGAACTCCGGCTCGTCGTGGACGGTGCGGAAGAGCACCGCGTCCACGGCGCCGGTCCCGAACGGCAGCCGCCCGGAGGCCGCGTACGCCAGCAGGCAGCCCAGCGAGAACACGTCGCCCGCCGGCTCGGCGGCGCGGCCGACGGCCTGCTCGGGCGAGAGGAAACCGGGGGTGCCGAGGATGACGTCGGCGGAGGTGAGAGCGGTGTGCTCGCCGCCCCGCGCGATCCCGAAGTCGATCAGCCGGGGGCCGTCCATGCCGAGCAGCACATTGCCCGGCTTGACGTCCCGGTGCACCAGACCCTGCTCGTGCATCACCCCGAGGGCCCTGGCCAGGGCCTTGCCGAGGAGGCGTACGGCGCGCGGCGGGAGCGGCCCGTGCGCGGCGACGGCCTCGGCGAGGGACGGGCCGGGTACGAACGAGGTCGCCAGCCACGGCGCGGGCGCGTCCGGGTCGGCGCCGGTGACCCGCACCGCCCAGGGACTGTCCACGCGGGCGGCGATCGAGGCCTCACGGCGGAACCGGGCCCGGAAGTCGTCCTCGTCGGCGTACTCCGCGCGGATCACCTTGACGGCGGCGAGCGCCCCGTCGTCCGTACGCCCGAGGTAGACGACGCCCATGCCGCCCGCCCCGAGCCGCCCCAGCAGCCGGTACCCGGCGATCCGGGACGGGTCCGAGGGCTCCAGCCGCTCCATCAGACGCTCCCCTTGGCGAGTGCCAGCTTGGCCTGGAGCATCAGCCGGCTCGTGCCCTGGACGGCCAGGGCGTCGATCTCCTGCTTGGTGAAGCCCGCCGCGCCCTTGCCGGCGACGGCGACCGTCACCGGCCCGAACTGCGCCTGGTACCAGACGTACCGGTACGGGCCGCCGTCGGCCTCGCTCAGGTACTCGCCGAACTCGTTGAAGGCGTCCTCGGTCCAGCCGTTGAGCTGCTCGCCCAGGTAGAAGGAGGCCCCCAGCAGGTTGTTGATCTCCTCGCCGTCGCGCAGCACCTGGCGGGGGCAGCGCAGGACCTCCTCCATGGCGTGCGCCGTCTCCCAGCCGGATTCCGTGCGGTCGCGGTGGACGGTCACGGTGGTGGTGAGCCTCACCCGGCCCCGGCCGCCCTCGGCCGGGAGGTGGAAGTGCCGGGTGGCGGTCGCCAGGACGTCCTCGGGGAGGCCGGAGGTCTGCCAGACGCAGCCCTGGTCGAGCACCGGCCAGCGGTCGGGGGCGCTCTCGAAGGGGGAGCTGCGGACGATGCCGGGCCCGAAGGCCTCGGGTTCGACGGAGATCCGCTCCAGCAGCGCGCGGGCCCCGGCGGCGTCCTTGGGCTGCTTGGCCTCGTCCAGCTCGGGGACGAGGGGCACGCCGGAGGCGCCGGTCGTCCCGGGCACGGGAGCCGAGGCCGCACCGCTCCCGGCGGACGGGGAAGCGGCCGGGGAGGCGCTCGCGCCGTCCCGCGCGCCGCCGCTCCCCGCCGAGCAGCCGGCGAGCACGAGCAGCCCCGCCGCGACGCAGCCGCCGACGCGCAGCGCGAAACGGTCCGCATACCGCCCAGGTCCCCCCACGCGGGCGATCGTACTCCGCGCCCGGCGCCCGTGAAGTGCCTTATGGCAAAGGCGGGTTGGGGAGATCCGTGCGCACCGCTACGGCCGGTCCGCCAGCCGCTCGCGCAGCTCCTCCACATCGGCCAGGAACCAGGTCTGGCGCCCGCGGTTGCACTCGCGGACGAAGTCCCGCAGCGCCGAACTGGCTTCCGTGTGGCGGGAGATGTCGCCGATGACCGCCATCCCCAGGCGGTACTGGACGAACTTCTGGACGATGTCGCCGGCGACGCGCGTACGCAGCCGGAAGAACGCGTCGTCGAACCGTTCGGCCGGCACGACCACCCACTCGGCTCCCTGGTAACCGGCGTTCCCGATCAGGTCCAGGACCTCGCGCTCGCCACGGATGGGCTCGCCCTCGGCGGCGCACATCAGGACCGGGACGTCGTGGATCTTCTCCAGGATGCTCATGCGGGCCAGGCTAGTTCCGCTCCCCGGTGAAGTCGACGCGAATACCGCGGCCGCCCCGCGGGGTCCCTCTCAGTCGCGCCGGCCCCTGGCCAGGGTCAGCGCCAGACTCACGGCCGTCGCCAGGACCACCGCCCACCAGACGAATTCCAGCGGGCCCAGCCCGGCGGCCTCGGTGCCGTCCCGCCAGACGCAGGTGACGTCCGGCGGGAAGTGGTCGCGCCGCACCGTGAAGGGGCCGCCCGGTCCGACGAACCCGTGCGCGCAGCGCTCGTCCTGCTCCGAAACCCAGACGAAGCACAGGGCCCACACGAGCGCCGTCACGCCGGTCCACACGCTGAACGCCGTCCAGCTCCGCCGCTTCGCGCCGCCCCGGTCCGCCGTGCTGGATTGGGTGTTCATGTCATCAGGCACAGTGAATGATCACACGGGCGTACTTCCCGGGGAGTACGCCCGGTCACTCCGCCCGGCGGACGACGCCGGCGCCCGCGCGCGTCTAGCGTGGCCGCATGGCGGAGCGGCGGCGGCACTGGGCGGAACGGGCGGAGCGCGCGGCGCGGGCGGGGGAGCGCGGCGGGCTGCCGTGGCGGTCCTCGCTGCTGGTGGCCGTCATCGCCCAGATCGGCAGCGGCTGGGCCGGCGAGCTCCAGCCCGGCCGGGAGCCGCTCGCAGTGGCCGGGCGGCTCCTGCTGCTGCTCGGCCCCGCCCTGCTGCTCCTGCGCCACCGCCATCCGGTGGCCGTCCTCTACGGCGTCTGCGCCGTCACCCTGGCCTACCTCGCCGGCGGCTACCCCTACGGCCCCGTCTTCCTCTGCGTGGCCCTGGCCCTGCTGAGCGCCGTCCTCGCCGGGCACCGGTACGCCGCCTGGACCGCGGCGGGCCTGCTCTGGGCCGGGCACCTGCTGATCGGCCACTGGCTGTACCGGTGGCTGCCGCCCGCCGGGGACGGCCCGGCGGCCTGGGGGACCGAGGGCGGGGTCACCGCCTGGGTGATCGCCGTACTGGCCGCCTCCGAGGTGGTCCGGGTGCGCCGCGAGCAGTGGGCCCGCGACCGGGCCGAGCGGGCGGCGGCCGAGCGCCGCCGCGTCGACGAGGAGCGGCTGCGCATCGCCCGCGAGCTGCACGACGTACTGGCCCACAGCATCTCCGTCATCAACGTCCAGGCGGGCGTGGGCCTGGCCCTCCTCGACACGGACCCCGAGCAGGCCCGTACCGCGCTGAGCACCATCAAGGAGGCCAGCAAGGAGGCCCTCGGCGAGGTCCGGCAGGTCCTCGACACCCTGCGCGCCCCGGGCGAGGCCCCCCGCACCCCCGCGCCCGGCCTCGACCGGCTCTCCGAGCTCGTCGCCCAGGCCGCCTCCGCCGGGCTCACCGTCCGCGTGGAGGGGGAATCCGGCGGCCGGGGCCTGCCCCCGGGTATCGACCTCGCCGCGTTCCGGATCGTCCAGGAGGCCCTCACCAACGTGGTGCGCCACTCCGGCTCCCGCACCGCCCGGGTCCGCGTCACCCGCTCGCCCCGCCTGCTGGAACTCCGCGTCGACGACGACGGGCCCGCCACCACCGAGGACGCCGGCGGCACCGGCAGCGGGCTCATCGGGATGCGCGAGCGGGCCTCGGCCCTCGGTGGCACCATCGAAGCCGGCCCCCGCCCGGACGGCGGTTTCCGGGTCCTGGCCCTGCTGCCCCTCGGGGGCACCGCACCGCAGGAGGGCGCGTGATCCGCGTACTGCTCGCCGACGACCAGCAACTGGTCCGGGCCGGCTTCCGGGCGCTCCTCGACGCGCAGCCCGACATCGAGGTGGCGGGCGAGGCCGCCGACGGCGCCGAGGCCCTGCGCCTGGTCCGCGCCCTGCGCCCCGACATCGCCCTCATGGACATCCGGATGCCCGGGCTCGACGGTCTGGCCGCCACCCGCGCGATCACCGGGGACGCCGCGCTGACCTCGGTCAAGGTGGTCATGCTGACCACCTTCGACCTCGACGAGTACGTCTTCGAGGCCATCCGCTCCGGCGCCTGCGGCTTCCTCGTCAAGGACACCGAACCGGAGGAACTGCTGCGCGCGGTACGGGCGGTGGTCGCGGGGGACGCCTTGCTCTCGCCCGGGGTGACGCGCCGGCTGATCGCCGAGTTCGCGGCCCGCTCGAAGGCCCCATCGGCCGCGGCCGGGCTCGAACGGCTGACCGACCGGGAGCGCGAGGTGATGGCCCTGGTGGGCATGGGGATGTCCAACGAGGAGATCGCCCGCCGCCTGGTGGTCAGCCCGCTGACCGCGAAGACGCACGTCAGCCGGACGATGATCAAGCTCGGGGCCCGGGACCGGGCCCAACTGGTGGTGCTGGCGTACGAGTCCGGGCTGGTGCGCCCCGGCTGGCTCGGCTGATCACCGGGCGCCTACTCCCGAGGAAGTACGCGCGGTGCCGCCGGCCGTAGGACGACCCGGACCCCCTCCCGGAGCGAGTCTCGTGATGAGGGAGCACACCGCTCCACACCACTTCACCGCTTCCGAGGAGCTGACCGAGATGAACACCCTGGCGTACGACGGGCCCGGCCCGTGGATCCTCTTCCTCCCGCTGGTCTGGGCGGCGGTCGTCGTCACCGTCGTCACCGCCCTGCGCCGCACGGTGTGGCGCGGCGGCCGAGGCCCGCGCGGCCCGTGGTCCGTACCGCGCGGCCCGCAGGGCCCGTACGGGGCGCAGGGCGAGAACGCGCCGATCGCGATCCTCGGCCGGCGCTTCGCCACCGGCGAGATCGACGAGGACGAGTACTGGCGCCGGCTGTCGGTCCTGGACGAACAGTTCGGCCGCCCCTTCCCGGGGGAGAGGGCGAGCGCCGGCTGAGCCGGCCGGATCCGGGCGGCCCCCGCCGGGGCACGGCACCCCGGCGGGGGCCGCCCGCTGCCACATGATGGGCGGATGTCCGACACCCACAGCGAGGGACGTGCCATGACCACAGCCCGGGAGCTGTTCGACATCCCCGACGGGATCGCCTACTTCAACACGGCCAGCGTGGCGCCGACCCTGCGGGCGGGGGTGGCGGCGGGGGCCGAGGCCCTGCGGTGGCGGGCGCAGCCCTGGCGGATCGCCGGCGCCGACTGGTTCGGCGGCGCGGAGGAGCGCCGGCGGCTGTTCGCCGGGCTGATCGGCGCCACGGCCGAGGACATCGCCCTGGTGCCGGCGACCAGTTACGGCCTCGCGGTCGCGGCCGCCAACCTGTCCGCGCCGGCCGGCGGCCGGGTCCTCGTACTCGACGGGGAGTACCCGTCCGGGATCTACACCTGGCGGCGCTTCGCGGAGCGTACGGGTGCCACGATCCTCACCGTCGCGCGAGCGGGCGGGCAGTCCTGGACCGAGGCGGTCCTGGGGGCGCTCGACGCGCAGGTGGCGGTGGTCTCCGTGCCCCAGGTGCACTGGACCGACGGCGCGGCACTGGATCTGGACCGGATCGCCGGGGCGGCCCGGGCGGCCGGCGCCGCGCTGGTCGTCGACGCGAGCCAGTCGGCCGGGGCGATGCCGCTCGACGTCGGCGCCCTGCGGCCCGACTTCCTCGTCAGCGTCGGCTACAAGTGGCTGCTCGGCCCCTTCGGGCTCGGCTACCTGTACGTGGCCCCGGAGCACCAGGGCGGCCGGCCGCTGGAGGAGAACTGGATCGCCCGCGAGGACTCCCAGGACTTCGCCCGGCTCGTGGAGTACCGGGACGCCTACCAGCCGGGGGCCCGCCGCTTCGACGTGGGCGCCCGCACCGCCTTCGAGCTCACGCCGATGGCCGTCGCCGCCCTGAGGCAGCTGACCGAGTGGACGGTGCCCGGGGTCGCGGGGGCGCTCGCGCGGGTCACGGGCCGCATCGCCGAGGAGGCCGCCCGGCGTGACCTGGGCCTTCCCGCCCCGCGCGGGCCGCACATGCTCGGCGTCACCGTTCCCGAGGCCTGCCGGGACCGCGTGGTCCCGGCCCTCGAAGAGGCCGGCGTGTACGTCGGGGCCCGCGGGGACGCGATCCGGATCAGCCCGCACCTGCACACCACGGACGAGGACGTCGACCGGCTGTTCGGGGCGCTGGACCGGGTGCTGGCCCGCCGCTGACCCGGCCCGGGGCCGGCCCGGCCCGGCCCGGTGCCGTCCGGACCGGCCCCGTACGGGGCTGGTGTGAAGCAGTGAATCGGTGCTTCAATTCTTCCCGTGCCCTACCGACGCCCCCCGGCCGTACAGGCCCGCCTCGACGCCCGGCGCGACCACGTGCTGGAAGCCGCCGTCCGACTGCTCTCCCGCGAGGGATACGGCGGCTGCTCGGTCGCCGCGATCGCCGCCGAGGCCGGCATCTCCACCGGCAGCGTCTACCAGTCGTTCGCCGGCAAGTCCGAACTCGCCGCCGCCCTCTTCCGGACCCTCGTCGCCCGGGAGCTGGAGGCCGTCGCCGCCTGCGCGGACCTCCCCGGAACGGCCGCGCACCGGGTGGCCGCCGCCGTGGAGATCTTCGCCTCCCGCGCCCTCCAGGCACCGCGCCGCGCCTTCGCCCTGCTGGCGGAACCCGCGGACCCGGCCGTCGACACCGAAAGGCTCGTCTTCCGGCGGGCGTTCCGCGACGTGTACGCCGCGCAGATCGCGGCGGGCGTGGCCTCGGGCGAACTGCCCCCGCAATCCCCCGAGCTGACCGCCGCCGCACTCGTCGGCGCCATCGCCGAAGCCCTCGTGGGGCCCCTCGCCGACGGCGACGCGGACCCCGGCGAGGTCATCCCCGGACTGATCACCTTCACCCTGCGTGCCCTTGGAGGACACGATGCCGCAGACGCATGAGGTCACCAACCAGGTGCCCCCGCACCACGGTTACGACGCCGCCGCCGACCCGGCCCTGCTGGAGGCGCTCACCCGCGAGGGAGCCGCCTGGGCCGCACCCGAGCTCCACGACCTCGGCGTCCTCGCCGGATCCGAACGGGCGGCGGACTGGGGCCGCCTGGTCAACGAGCACCCGCCGGTGTTGCGCACCCACGACCGCTACGGCCACCGCGTCGACGAGGTCGAGTTCCACCCGTACTGGCACGAGCTGATGGGCACCGCCGTCTCCCACGGGCTGCACGCCACGCCCTGGGCGCAGGACCGGCCCGGCGCGCACGTCGCGCGGGCGGCGAAGTTCCTCGTCTGGGGACAGGTCGAGGCCGGCCACTCCTGCCCGATATCCATGACGTACGCGGCGGTGCCCGCGCTGCGCGCCGCGCCGGAACTCGCCGGATGGCTGGAACCGCTGCTGGCCTCCCGGACGTACGACTTCGGGCTGCGCCGGCCCGACCGCAAGCGCGGGCTGATCGCCGGCATGTCGATGACCGAGAAGCAGGGCGGCTCCGACGTACGCGCCAACACCACGACCGCGACCCCGGCGGGCGACGGCACCTACCGGCTGACCGGACACAAGTGGTTCACCTCCGCGCCGATGTCGGACGTGTTCCTGACCCTGGCGCAGGCGCCGGGCGGGCTGTCCTGCTTCCTGCTGCCGCGCGTCCTCCCGGACGGCACCCGCAACCGGCTGCTGCTCCAGCGCCTCAAGGACAAGCTGGGCAACCGCTCCAACGCCTCCGCCGAGATCGAGTACGACGGGGCCTTCGGCTGGCTCGTGGGCGAGGAGGGCCGCGGGGTCGCGACCATCATCGAGATGGTCAACATGACCCGCCTCGACTGCGTCCTCGGCGGGGCCTCCGGCATGCGCCTCGGCGTCATCCGCGCCGTCCACCACGCCACCCACCGGCGCGCCTTCGGCAAGGCTCTGATCGACCAGCCCCTGATGCGCAACGTCCTCGCCGACCTCGCCCTCGAATCCGAGGCCGCGACGGCCGTCGCGCTGCGCCTCGCGGGCGCCACCGACCGGGTCGCCCAAGGGCAGCGGGACGAGGCGCCGCTGCGCCGCCTCGCCCTGGCCGTCACCAAGTACTGGGTCTGCAAGCGCGCCCCCGCGCACGCCGCGGAGGCCCTCGAATGCCTGGGCGGCAACGGCTACATCGAGGACTCCGGCATGCCCCGGCTCTACCGGGAGGCCCCGCTGTCCTCGATCTGGGAGGGCTCCGGCAACGTGGCCGCCCTGGACTCGCTGCGGGCCATGGCCAAACAGCCGGAGACCGTAGAGGCCCTGTTCGCCGAGGCGGGCCTGGCCGCCGGCGCGGACCGCCACCTGGACGCGGCGCTGGCCGCGCTGCACAAGCAGCTGGCCGACCCCGCCGAAGCCGAGTACCGGGCCCGGCAGATCACCGAGAACATGGCCCTCGTCCTCCAGGCCTCGCTCCTGGTGCGCCACGCCCCGGCGGCCGTCGCCGACGCGTTCTGCGCCTCCCGCCTCGGCGGGGAACACGGCGGCGCGTACGGCACCCTTCCGACGGGCGTGGACACCGGGGCCGTCCTCGCCCGCGTCCGGACGACCGCCGTCTGACGGCCGCGGCGCGCCGCCGCCCGCCGCTACGGCACGTGCACGGCCCGGGGAGGCCCGGGCCTGGGGCGGGAGTTCGCCTCGGCGGGGGCGGCCGCCGGGGCGGCGCCGTCCTCCCCGGCCGGCCCGGTGCGCGGAGTTTCGTCCTCCGGCAGCAGTTCCTCCAGGATCCGGATCGCCCCGCCGACGCGCAGCAGAGCGTCCCGGGTCGCGGCCTCCTCCCGCATCAGTCGCTGGAGCTGGGCCTGGCCCTTGTCGTGGTCCCGCCGGAGCCCGGCCAGGCGCTCCCGCATCCGGTCGGGCAGGTCAGAGGTCCGCTGATCAGTCATCG
This sequence comes from Streptomyces goshikiensis, assembly GCF_014650555.1. Taxonomy (GTDB): domain Bacteria; phylum Actinomycetota; class Actinomycetes; order Streptomycetales; family Streptomycetaceae; genus Streptomyces; species Streptomyces goshikiensis. Next base: position 476,257 of record NZ_BMVE01000003.1, read on the forward strand.
TGTGTCCCTTCCGGCGGTGCCAGGAGGGCGGCGCTCTCCGGCTGGCCGTGTTCCCCGGGGTGGAGGTAGAAGCTCCGTTCGTTCTCCGGCTTGTCCTGCTCGTTCGCGATCCGGTGGGCCTCGGCCCAGGCGTCCTGCCGGACTCCCGTCACCTGCCAGGACACCTTGACGCCCGGCCGGTCGGTCCGCAGGGTGAAGTGGTTGTCCTTGATCTCGTCGATCACGGCCGCCTGCGCCAGACCGCCGACCGGTGTGAGCTGGTAGCGGAACTCGCGGTTCAGGGCCTCGAAGTACTCCGGCAGGGCGACGGTCGCCTCGCCCCGCTCATCGGTGTCGACCACTCCCGCGTAGAAGGTCGCCATCTCCGGGGACTCCACGAAGGAGTGCGACAGGTACTTGTTGGCCGGGTCCAGGGGATGGTCGATCATGAAGCCGCCGCCGCCCTTGATGATGCTGCCGCTGACCCTCAGGTCGCCGTTCACGTCGAGTTTGAACTGGGGCGTGATCGTGCCGATTCCGACGAAGTCCTCGCTGCCGCTCAGGGCGATGACGTTGCCTCCGCTCTGGAGGGTCAGCATCCCGTTGCCGGTGTCCTTGACGGACGATCCGAACAGGTGCAGCACGGCCTCGCCGTCGCGGCGTCCGAAGTGCTTGCCGAAGGTGGTCTCCCCGGCCACCGTGAGGCCGCCCCGGCAGCTCACCATTCCGGTTCCGGTGTCCATCACCAGCGCGAACCCGGCACCGGTGTTGCCCCAGAAGCCGACGCTGGTGTCGTTCTCCATGCCGACGAACGCGCGGTCCTTACCGGGGGCCTGCTGGTGGAACCAGATGCCGGCCGACGGGTCGACGGCGCCCTGCCGGCACCTCATCCGCCCGTTGACGTCCAGCGCGTTTCCCTGGCCGCCCTTGCCGACCGAGAGCAGGTCCTGGCCCGACCACAGCCGGGCGCTGCCCCCGAACGCGTACCAGACCCAGCGCTCGCCCTGCTGGGGGACCGTCACGAAGCCCCCGGACGCCCGGTCGGCGAAGGAGTAGCCTCCTCCGCCCCCGCCGGAGTGGACTCCGCCGCCGCCCACGTTCAGGGCGGCTTCCACCGACTCGGTGGTGGCGACGCGGACCTTGCCCGCGGCGGAGAGGTCACCCGCCATGTCCGTACGGCCCGTGACGTCCAGGCCGCCCGTGACGCTCAGGGCGCCGCCGACGCTCAGGTCGTCCGTGACGCTGAGGGCACTGCCGACGCTCAGGCCGTCCGTGACGGTGAGGGCGCCGTCCTCGCTCACCACCAGCAGCTCGGTCTCCGTGCTCTCGTTGCGCAGGTGCCAGCCCCCGTCCTCGCCGGGGAACATGGAGTACGCCGGTCCGCTGTCGTCGTTCTCCAGCTCGATCCCCGAGCCCGGCGCCGGCGTCGAGACCCGCAGCCCGTGCACGTCCGCCACCCGCGGGGTGATCTCCACCATCGCCGAGGGGGAGTCCGTGCCGATCCCCACCCGGCCCGTGGCCCCGTCCGCCGAGAGGGCGGTGCGAGCCGTGCCGTCGGCGCCGAACACCGTCAGATCCGCTCCGCCGCCCGCCCTGGCCCGCAGTTCCGCCGCCGGACCCTGGCCGACGGCCGTCGGCGGCCCCGCCGAGACCTGCGCGCACCGCAGCTCCACCCGCTCCACGGGAACGCCCGCCGCGCGGCGCGGTCCGGCCGTCAGCCCCGCGACCGAGCCGTCCGCGGCGAGCGTCACCTCGGCCAGCACCACCTGCTCGCCCACGTCCCCGAACCCGGCCCGGGGCACCAGCCGCAGCCAGGGGGCGTGCAGCCGGATCAGCCGGGTCTCCCCGACGATCTCACGCCAGGTCAGGGTCAGCAGGTACGACCCTTCGGGGACCCCCGCGGTCCCCAGGGGCAGCAGCCCGTCGCCGCCGACCACCACCGGGGTGATGTTCAGCAGCTGCCCGGGATCGAGGTTCGGGTCGGTGAGGGCGAAGCCGCCGGGGTCGACGACGCTGACCCGGCCCGCGGCGTCCAGCGCGGTGCCTGCCTGGACGGTCAGCCCGGCCTGTCCGGGCGTCGCGCTCACCCGCAGCCCGCCGCAGACGCCCCAGGTGTGCAGGGTCGCCCCGCGCGCTTCGTCGAGCCGCCGCTGGTAGTCGTCCGAGTCCATCAGGCTCTCCGCGCGGGTGGTGGATCCGCTGCGGACGCTGACGGTGTCGAAGTTGAAGTATTCGGTGCGCTTGACTGGCATGCTGCTCACCCGCTCGTCACTGCTAGTCGGTCCTGGTCACCGCGCGGATGCGGCAGTGCGCGGGCTTGTGCCGGTCCAGAGTGGAATTGATCATTCCCATGGCCTGGTTCACCTGGCGCTTGCGCTTCACCGGATCGGCCGAGAGGTCGGCCTCGGTGAAGTGGATGACCACGTTGATGTCGAAGGGCTGGATCCGGGACCGGAAGTCGTTCAGGTCGGTTCCGGACGAGCCGCCCTGGCCGGGATCGCAGACGATCAGGTGCTCGCCCTGCGCCGTCATCCCGGTGGGACTGACGAAGTGGCCCGGCCCGGTGATCCGCAGGGTGCTCGCCGGGCCGGGCCCCGTCTCCACCAGGTGGACGCAGGCCGGCACGGCCTTGAGGAGGATGAAGGGGGCGTCCGTGGCCGAGGGCCAGAAGGGTTTGAGGCCGACGTCCAGCACGTACAGCCGGTCGGCCCCCACCCGGGCCACCGCGGTGGGCGCGACGAGCGGGTTGTCCGGCGGCAGGAGACGGGTGTGCGTCCAGGCGGCCGCGGCCGTCTCGCCCCGGACCACCCGCACCAGGTTGCCCCCGCCGGCCTCCGGGGGCGGGGGCGTCAGCTGGTCGCCGCCGTCGCCGATGAGGAGGGCGCCGTCCTCGTCGGCGAACAGCGAGAGCGGCTCCTTGACCACGCTCCCGTCCAGCTCTTTCACCGTCACCGACAGGGGATCCGGGCGTACGACGAAGACCCGGGGTGTGGCCGGATCGCCCGGCGGCAGCCGCCGGTCCAGGACCAGCAGATCGCCCTCGCCGTCGATGGCCATCGCCAGCGGGTGCACCGGACCGGTGTCGGACAGCGCCGTCACCGCGGTCGCCGTGTCCGCGGTGTACGGGGCCGGGACCGAGAAGATCCTTCCGGCGTGGTCGAGGACGAACAGCGTCTCCGGCCGCCCGCCGCCGGCCGGCCGCACCGCGACGCCGATGACATTGCCCAGGGCCTGCTGGGGCACCAGCGGCCGGGGCAGCGGCGGGCTGCCGTCGTCGAAGTCGGGCTGTCCCGCGGCGCTGAGGCGCCACACCCGCCGCTTGTGTGGGAACGCGACCTCCTGCGGCAGACCGCGGTCACCGACGAAGAGCGAACCGTCTGGTCCCCGGGTGACGCAGCACGGGCACATCAGGCCCTCGCGGACCACCGCGGCCATCCCCTCCAGCACGGGCCGGAAGGTCGCCAGCGAGGAGACCGGGGCCGGCACACCGGACTCCAGGTGGACGAGGAGCAGGGAGGAACCGTCGTCCAGCGCCACCCGGGGCCGGACCCCGCCCACCGCGTGCAGGTCCATCAGGGCGCTCAGACCGGAGCGCAGCCCTCGCCGCCGGTGGATGTCGCCGATCTCCGCGGTCGCCTTGCGCCGCTGGTACTCGTCCCACAACTGCTCGCCCTGGAGTTCGGGGAAGCCCAGCGACACCCAGGACGCCAGCCACGGCAGGAACTCCGGCGGCGTCGACCACGGGTCGAAGAGCCGGTCCAGCCGCGCGATCCGCTCCCCGATCGCCGGATGGGCGTGGCTCTCGTCGCCCGCCCGCGTGTGCTTCTCGTGCAGGATCGGCACACCGTCGGAGATACCGCTCAGGATCTTCTCGAAGACCCGGAGCGCGCTGCCGAGGGAGAACTCGCCCTCCCCGGGAGCCTCCTCCCAGAGCACGGGCGGGAGGTAACGGAGATAGCTGCTGTCGGGCATGGCCGGTGTCCTCCGTTCCGTCACTGGGACGAGTTCCTGACGCTCACTTCCGGCTTGCCGGCACAGACGAGTTCGTAGTCGGCCACCTGCACCGAGGCGCCGGAGCCGGCGCCGGGTTTCGGTGTCGGGAAGGGCGGCCGGCCACCTGGGTAGTCGGGCTGCCCGGGCCGGACGCTGAGATGCTCGATGTAGCCCACGTCCTCGGGGGGCATCACCGCCCGGAACAGATCCGAGCCGAGGACCTGCTGGCCCACCTCCCACCCCTGCCCGGCGGGCCCGCCGCGGGTCGGGTGCAGGAACTCGGCGGTCTTCCGCTCGACATCGGCCTTGACATGCGCCAGGTCCACACCGGCCAGCTCCGCCTCCCGCCACACCACCACGTTCACCGTGGCGACGACGGGCAGGTAGCGGGGGCCGTGCACGAACAGCCGGACCGTCAGGTCCCGGCGCTCGTCCAGGTACGCCCGTACCGCGTCGATCAGTTCGGGCGGCGGCTCCGGCCGCGCCACCAGCGCGCCCTGGTCCGGTACGACGATCACGGTCACGTTCCCGGGCGCGCGGTCGATGCCGCCGAAGGTCCACGGAGCGCCGTTCTGCGGGTGCGGGGCCAGGCACCGGCTGATCCGGACGTCGCTGGTCGCCTCCCGCGCCAGGTAGGCGTAGTCGTCGGCCGTCACCGCGCGGTCCCGGATCCTCAGCTGCTCCGGGGCCCTGCGCAGGGTGTCCTCGGTCGGTTCCTCGTCACAGCCGTCCGTGACCGCCGCCGTGTTGGAGACGCCGCTGACACCAGTGGGCACCGTCCCGTCTGGCCGGGTGCCCATGACGACGATCTGCCCGCGGGAGACGTTGCCGGCCGCGCCCGACGCGACGTACCGGTACGACCTCGCCCGGATCAGAGCGCCGGCCGGCGGGATGCTGCCGTGCCCCGCGCCGTCGCGCTCGTCGTGGCTGCCGAAGCCGACCTCCCCGGTCACCGGATCGAGCCGGTACGCCTTCCCCGGCCCCGGGAGCAGTTCGGGCACCTGCCGCCAGGTCTCCCACTCGGGCGGCGTGCCCTGACCGACCTGGACTTCGAGGTCGGCGTACGGGGCCTTCGGGTCCGGCCGCCGGTACAGCGGACGGTTGCGCAGCGCGAACACCTGGAAGGGTTCGCCGCTGCTCTCGCCCAGGGTCTCCGGCGCGCGCAGGGAGAGCGCGGTGTGCGCGGGCGCGGCGTTGAAGAGGACCTGGCCGAGACCGACCTCCAGCGGCCCGGGACCCGGGTTGGAGATCAGCAGGTCGATCCAGAACCGGCCGGCGTCGAAGACCGGGGAGCCCGGCGCAGGGCTGGAGTTGCCCCACTCCTCGTTCGGGTTCTGGGATTCCCACGCCTGCGTCATGGTCAGGTGGACGGGCCTGTCGTGGAGGTCCGTCGTCGTGCCGGAGGTTTTGATCACGGTCCAGTCCGGGGGCTGTTCGCCCCCTCCGGACCGGGCCCAGGACACCGTCCCCACCGGTGAGTCCGGGACGGGCCGCAGCAGCCGGGGCCGCAGCACGACCTCCGAGGCGCGCGCGTCCTCGAAGCCGAGGCACAGGTGCGCCGTCAGACCCGGCTGTACGGAGACCGGGTCCCGCCACGTACCGCCGCCCACCACCTCGGCGGACACGTCCTGGTAGAGGAAGACGGAGTCGTCACCGGGGTCGGGCGTGAGCAGCAGCGCCGTGGTGAGGCCGAAGGGCAGGACGGTGACGTCCTCGTCGGTCTCGAACACGATGGGGACCTCGCCCTCCACGGGCAGCGTGTGGGCCTGCGTGCCCGCCGGCACCAGCACCGACTCGGCCTTGGTGGTGAACGCCAGGTGGGTCGAGGCCGGGGTGGCGGGGTCGCGGGTGATGCCCATCAGGCGCAGGAACGCGAGGTAGTTCTTCTCGGGCACCTGGTTCAGCCGGTAGATCATCCCCTCGCCCAGCCAGGCGAACAGCTCGATGAGGGTGATGCCGATGTCGCTCGGCTGGTCGTCCGTCCACTGGGGCGCGTACGTCGTGCGCAGGGCCCGCATCTCGGCCGCCAGGTCCTGCCAGGTCCGGTCGTCCAGATCCGGCGGCAGCACGCGCCCGCGCCGCGATCGCGGGGTCACGGCGACGGCTCCAGCAGGAAGGGGTGCACGACCCGGTCGGTGGCCCCCGTGGCGCGGATGCGGTAGCCGATGTCGATCAGCAGGGCGGTGCGCGCGCCGTCGTTCGTGACCGTGACGTCGATGAGCTCGATGCGCGGCTCCCAGCGGCTGAGGCCTTCCTCCACGTAGTAGCGGGCGAGGCCGGCCGTCGACTCGTCGTTCGGCGCGAACAGCAGGCGTTTGAGGTTGCAGCCGAAGTCGGGGCGCATCACGCGCTCGCCGTACTGGGTCCCGAGGATGATCCGGATGGACTCCTGGATCTTGCGCGGGCCCGCGGACTCGTCGAACCCGGCAGTTCCCAGCCGGACGGGGAAGGCGAGGCCGCGGCCGTGGACTTCGGACTCCATGATGGCCTCCGGATCACTCCGAGCTGAGCTTCGACTGGTTCGCCGCGGGCGTCAGTACGGGCGGCAGTGGTACCGAGCCGTTGGTCGTGAGGCCGATCCGGTCGAGCACGACCGGGAATCCGCCGGACCTGAGCTTGCGGGATTCGCCCGAGGACACCCCCAGCACGCTGGTGCAGGGCGTCGGCGGGGATCCGGTGTTGGGACAGTTCGCGATGGTGGCGCCCATCAGGCTCGACTTCACCAGTACCGGCTCGCCCGAGACCTTCAGCTTCTGCGTGCTGGAGGTCGCGATCAGGCCCGGGACGGGCGGTGGCGGTGGCGGGGGACCGGGCGCTGGTCCGGCCGGTGGCTCGGGCACATGCCCGCAGGTCACCGTGCTCGCCGTGGTCAGTACCTTGCCCATCCGAGGTCCCTCCTCACGTGATGTTGACGTCCGTCTCGCTGACGACGAGCTTCGTCGCGCCCTGCGCCGCGGCCAGTTCGACGGAAGAGCCCGCCGTGATCGTCGTCGTGCGCCCGGCCGCGGTCAGCGTGACGTCGCCGCCCGCCGTGAGCGACAGGTCACCGGCGGCGCTGATGGTCAGCGAGCCGTCGGCGGCGTTCAGCGTGATCGCGCTGCCCCGGCCGCCGTCCCTGATGACCACCTCCCCGCCGGACTTCGTGTCGTCGAAGGTGATGGTGTGGCCCGACCGGCTCTTGATGACACGGGTGCTGTTCGAGCCGTCCGTGTTGGTGGCGGGCGGCGGCTGGTCCGCGTTCCACAGGCCGCCGATGACGTACGGCTTGCCCAGGTCTCCCTGGTCGAAGGCGACCAGCACCTGATCGCCGGGCTCGGGCAGCCAGTAGAAGCCCATGTCCTTGCCCGCCATCGGGCGGGCGCAGGGGGCCCAGCCTCCGGTGAACCGGTCGGACAGCCCCGGGAAGGACACCTTCACCCGGCCCAGCGGCGCCTTGGGCGGCACGGCCGTGACCTCGTGATTGTCCTCCACCACGCCGACGACCACACCGTAGAACGGCTCCGTGCGGTTGGGGGGAGGCTCCTCCACGATCTGCTTGCGCAACATGCCCAGCAGGCTGGAGTGGCCGCCCTGGCTGATCGAGAAGTCGGTCATGAACCCGCCCTCGTCGATCCGGTGGGTCACCTTCCGGAGCCGGTAAGTGCCGCTGAAGCGCTTGCCCACCCCGCGGATCTCGATGAACTGGCCGGCGCTCAGCCCGGGTACGCCCACGCACGAGCCGGAACCCTCGTACATGCCGTCCAGCAGCTCCGCGAGCAGCGACTGCGCCAGGACCTTCGCGTCCAGCGGGTTCTCCAGCGAGTGCCGGCGGATGCCCTTGCGCGCCATGGCGAGGAGCAGGTCGGCCGCGCTGCCGCCGAGCCGCTCGGTGAGCTGGTCCACGCCGAGGTCCGCGGCCAGGGCCAGGCCGTGGACGGTCTGGGCGAGCTCCTGGTTGTAGCCGCGTACGACTTGCAGCCCCGCGGCGGCCGAGGCCGAGACGCGCGGCGTGAAACTCGACAGGTTCCGGCCCCATTCGAGGACGTGGGCGGCCGCCTGCGGGCGCGGGAAGCGGAAGTACATCCGGTCCCACTCGACGTAGACGTCGAAGTGGTAGCGCCGCGCCCGGTCCTTGAGGAAGGCCATGTCGCTCTCGACCTGGATGATCTTCTCCTTCACGCCGGGAGTCGGGTCGACGACCGGGACGAGCCCGTTCTCCACCGCGATCCGCGCCGCCACCAGGCTGTCGTTCATGAACGTGTACTCGGTGGGCTCCGGCTGGCCGCGGCGCATCCGGTAGGACCTGTCGTAGCCGGACACCTGCACGGTCGGCGGGCCGCTCTGCGGGAACGACGGCTCGACGGCGGCGATCTCCCCGAGGAACGCAGGCTTCAGGTCGTTGCCGTACCCGAGGTGGATCTCCACCGTCTTGCCCGGGTCCAGCAGCGGGGAATCGAGCAGTGCGTTGTCCGGGTTGCGCAGCACGAAACCGAAGGAGCCCGCCAGGTCCAGGCTGGTCTCCACCGTCATGCTCAGGACCTGCTCGGCCAGTTCGGCGGCCATCGTCAGCCCGGCGACACGGATGTCGAAGCGCGGCGCGTACGACGAGGTGGTCATGGCGCCGCCCCTCCCGCGTGCCGGGGCGGGATCACCAGCCGCGTGTTGGGCGCGAGGTCCAGCGGGTCGACGACGCGGTTGGCGTCGGCGATCTCCCGCCACCGGGCCGGATCGCCCAGGTAGGTCGCGGCGAGCCCGCTCAGGGTGTCGCCCCGCACCACGACGTGGACCGGCGCCGAACCCGACACCACCGCCCCGGCCGCCGCCACGGCCCGGTTCGCGACCCCCGACACCGTCGGCGAGCCGAAGAACACCCCGCGGCGCACGTCGATCTCCGTCGGCACGTACTCCTGGAAGCGGACGGAGAGGCTGGAGCGCACCGGGGTGCCGTTGCGCAGGAACATCGTGAAGCGCTGACCGGCGTCGACCAGCACGCAGCGGAACTGGAAGCCGCCCAGCGAGAACAGCAGGACCGGCGGCCCCTGCGTCTGCGGCCGCTTGTCCAGCAGCCGCACGATCGGGCCGGTGTGCGCGCGGACGTCGCCGCCGCTCTCGTACGTGTCGAAGAACAGCTCCATGCTCAGGGTGCGGGCCCTGCCGCGCACGTACTGCACGGGCGGGGTGTTCAGGCCCGGGATGCCGATCTCGGCGAAGCTGTTGCCCTGGTCGAGCTTGAGTTCCTCCGGGTTGAACATCACCGGGAAGCCCTCGCCGGACGTCGTGTCGATGATCTCGGCCCTGGCCAGCGCGGCGCTGACCGGCGAGGGGCCGGGCACCTCGGGCAGGCGGAACGGAGTGGCCGGCACGTCAGCCTCCACGCTCGGATTCGTCGCGCAACCTGCGCATCACGTCGTCGATCAGCTCCCGCCGCAGCGCCTGTACGTCGACGGGTGGCGGCGCGGGCGCCGCCTCGGCGGCCTCCCGGTCGGCCGGGGCGGCCATGGCACGCGCGGCGGCGGAAGCGGAGGGCGGGGCCGGGGCCGGCGCCACGGCCGGTCCGGCCGCCCGGGCGACGGCCGCGGACCCCGAGGGGCGCGCCGGCACGGCTCCGCTCCGCGCCGACGGCCCCGGCAGCGGGCCCCCCGTCTGCGGGAAGGCGCCGGGGGCCGCCGCCCGTTCGGCGGCGAGCGCCTCGGCCTCCTCGGCGCGGGCGCCCGCGCCGGTCGCCCGGTGCCAGGCCGCACCCGGCCGCATCAGCGCCAGCACGTGCGTCGCCTCGTGGACGAGCAGCCCGAAGCCCCGCTCCTCCTGCGGCCGCAGCCGGCCGCGCCGGAAGTACACGTCCCGCCCGACCGTCACGGCGTCCGCCCGGCGGGCCCGCGCGAGCGCGTCGGCCGGCTCGTCCTGGTGCACCCGCAGCGCATCCGCCGCCGGCCCGACGGCCCCGCGCAGCCGGGCCCTGGTCGCGGCCGGCAGGACATCGCCCCGCGGCCCGTCCGGCGCGGCCGACGGCGGCCGCGGGGGCGGGGCGGGGGAGCGGCCCGGCGTCAGTCCGGCGTCCGGACCCGCGGGCGGGGCGGCGGCCTCCCGCCCGGCGGTGCCCGGCAGCCCGGACGCCGCCGGGCGGGTCCGGTTCGCTGAGCGTTCCGCGACGAGCGGCACGGGCCGGTCCGGAGCGGACTCGACCCGCTCGAACCGGCCCGCGCACACCACCAGCCCGGCCGCGTGGTCGACGAACACCCGCAGCGGGCCCGCCCAGGGCAACGGCGTGAGCAGGCGCGCGGCGAGCCCGCGCCCCTGGGCGTCGAGACGCTCGCCCAGCGTCGGCAGCGGCGCCGCGCCGCCTTGCGGCAGGTCCTGCTCAGTGTCCTGAGCGCCGTCCTGCGCCGTGTCCCGCGTCATGGTCCGTCCTCTCCTTCCCCTGCGGCGACGATCTCGCGGATCCACTCCATCCGCTCCGAGTGGTCAAGGGTCAGCAATTCGGCCAGCGTCCAGTGGACATGGCGTCCGAGAAAGGCCACCTCCTGGCGGACCCGCGCCACGGGGTAGCCCCTCATCCCCCCGGCCGGGGCACCTCGGCCTCCTGCTCCTGACCGCAGTTCGGGCAGGTCACCCAGAGCGTGGCGGGAACGAGCCCGTTGATCCGGTTGTAGAGGTCCTGAAGGTGCGCCAGGTCCTCCGAGTACAGGCCCTCGATGACCCCCGGCGTGACCTCGGGCACCCCGCCCAGCCTGGTCACCACACGGGAGAGGAGGACGACGATCAGGTACGCGGGCCAGCCCTGCACGCGCGGGTCCTTCAGCGGGTAGATCTCGTCCGCGGCCGTCGCCAGCCGCATCACACCGCTGCGGTGCAGGTTCCCGGCCTCGTCCACGTACCCCTTCGGCAGCTCGAACTCGACCTCCGTGACCAGCATCGCCGTCACACCCGGGTCAGGCCCTCGTGGGCCAGTACGAGCGTGTCCACGGCCACGTCGGTGCCCTTGCCGCTGAACGACGCGCCCTCCCACTTGGCCGGCCACGCGCTGACGAAGTTCCAGCGCGCCACCTCCGTGTGGTTGCTCAGGTCGAACACGACGATCGAGCCGTTCTTGCGGACCACGTTCCCGTCCACCACCTGCTGGCGCCAGGCCCACAGCTCCCGCGAGGGAGTGATGCCCCACTTCAGGGTGATGTCGGAGAAGCTCGTCTTGCCGGGCAGCTTGCGCACCGTGGTGTTGTCTCCGCCCTCGCGGTTCTCGATGATCTCCGTGGTCGACCCCAGGCCGCTGCACTCGCTGAAGCTGGCCTGGGCGATCCCGTCCAGCTCCACCAGGAAGTTGAAACTGCGGAACGGATCGACCCGCTGGCCTGTCTGAGGCATGTCAGGTCCCTCTCTCCGGTCTCTCTACGCTTCGCCCGTGCGGCCGCCGCCGGACCACAGGCCCAGCTGGATGACGACGTGTTCCGCCGGCCGGGTCGGCGCCAGGCCGATCTCGATGAACACCTGGCCCAGCTCCCTCACCGGGGCGGGGTTCAGCTCCTCGTCGATCTTGACGTAGAAGGCTTCCTCGGCCGACCGCCCGAACAGCGCGCCCGCCTGCCACACCCGCGTCAGGAACTCCGTGACGGTGCGCTCCAGGGCCTTCCACAACGCCGTGTTGTTCGGCTCGAACACGGCCCAGCGCAGGCCCTGCAACAGGGAGTCCGAGATGTACGCGACGAGCCGGCGCACGTTCACGTACCGCCACTCCGTCTTACTCGCCAGCGCGCGGGCGCCCCACACCAGCGGCGGACCGCCGGGAAAGGCCCGCAGCGCGTTGATGTTGGCGTTGTTCAGCACGCTCTGCTCGGCGTCGTTGAGGTGGTACTCCAGATCGAGGGCTCCCCGTACGACCTCGTTGGCGGGCGCCTTGTGCACCCCGCGCAGGTTGTCGCTGCGGGCCATCACACCGGCGATGTGCCCCGAAGGGGCAACCTGCACCAGCTTTGGCTCGGCGGGCGGGGGTTTGGGGTTCTTGACGGAGATCCACGGCCAGTACAGCGCGCCGAACCCGCGATCGGTCAGCAGGTGCCCGCCCTGGGTGAGGAGCGGCCCGGTGTCCGAGGCGTCCTTGTCGTTGCGCGCCCCGTCCAGGACCGCGAAGCGGTCGCCCATGCCCTCGCAATGGGTGATCACCTTCTGCTGGTTCTCGAACTCCGTCTGCCCGGGCAGGCAGACGATGCTGACGTCGAGGGTGCGGGTGAGCGCTCGCAGGGCGCCGTCCAGCCCCGACATGTCCGCGACCGGCACGATGTAGGCCATCGTCCCGCCGTTCTCGAAGAACCCGCGCACGGCGTGCGGGAGGCTCAGCGCCTCATCGAGCGCGCCGAATTTGTCCACGTACGCGGTCCAGTTCGTCACGAGTTTCGCTTTGCCCAGGTCTTCCTCCGCGACCGCGCCCGCGACCGTGCCGATCAGCGCCGCCGTACTGGTGCCCGCTCCCGCGATCGGCCCGGCGGCAGGGACCTCCAAGAGGTGTACACCCGGTGCCTTGGTCTCGAAGTCGCTCATCGAAGCCTCCTGGCCTCGTCCGTGGTGCGTCAGGGTTGCGGAAGGACGACGTTGTGGACCTGGTGGTCCGACCGGTACGCCACCCGGGTCTGCAGGTCCGGCCGGCCCGGCAGCCGCACGAGCAGCGTGTACTCGCCGAAGTCGAGGCTCCCGAAGGAGAAGTCGCCCGAACGGCCCGCCACCGTGTCCCGCCCGGCCTCGACCACCGAGACCCGCGCCCCGGTCGCCGGCCGCGCCGCGCCGTCCAGTACGTCCAGCACCCGGCCCCGCAGCGCGGGACGGCCGAGGACCGACGGATCGAGCAGGACGTCCCGTACCGCGGGAAGCTGCTGCGGGGGCTCGGGGGAGGCGAGGCCCAGGGTCACCGTCAGCGCCAGCGCCGGCCGGGGAGCCACCCCGAGGGCCGTCCAGAACTGCCCCATGCCCGCGCTGTCCCTCGGCTGGCCGACGGAGGCCGGGAGCGGGTGCAGCTGCGCGGGCCGCGCCACACCGCCCTGGAGGAACCGCTCGTCGATCACCGGGAAACGGCCCAGCCACAGCAGGAGCTGCCCCAGCAGCCGGTGCTCGTCCTCAGCCTTGACGCCGCCGCTCTTGTGCGACCAGGCGGTGGCCAGGTACGTACAGTCCACCCGCATGGGCGGGCGCCTGCTGGTGTACCCGTCGCCCGCGGCCGCCCTGTCGACGAGGGGCTCCTGGCTCCGCAGCGCCCTGTTCTCCTGCACGTCGTGGAGGAACAGGTTCACCGTGTCCTGGGCCGGTTTGAAGTCCTTGTCGGGCGTGACGAAGCTGACGTCGGCCGCGCGCAGTTCCTCGGGAGCCAGACTGTCGCCCAGCAGCGCCTTGAGCGTCGCGTCGAGGTCCTGGAACACGGCTCAGCCCTCCCCGCCGGCGTCTGGCCCCGCCCCGGGCATGACCTGGTCCAGCTTCTGGAACTCGCGCCGGGTCGCCCGGATCAGCTGCGGCATGCCGATCGCGGTGCCGTCGGAGGCCGCCAGGAACGCGGCGTGCAGGACGACGTTGCGGATGCTCCCGCCGGTCAGCTGGAAGTCACGGGCCAGCCGGGCGAAGTCTAGGGCCGGATCGTGCGGGGCCCGCGGCGGGAAGCACACCCGCCAGATCCGCTCGCGGTCCGCCTCGCCGGGGAAGGGGAACTCCACGATGAACTGGAGCCGCCGGGTGAAGGCCTCGTCCAGGTTCCGGCGCAGGTTGGTCGTCAGCACGGCGAGACCCTCGTACCGCTCAATGCGCTGGAGCAGGTACGCGATCTCGATGTTGGCGTAGCGGTCGTGCGCCTCCCGCACCTCGGAGCGCTTCCCGAAGAGGGCGTCGGCCTCGTCGAAGAGCAGGACGGCGTCGGTGTCGGCCGCGGCCGTGAAGACGCGCTCCAGGTTCTTCTCCGTCTCCCCGACGTACTTGCTGACCACCGTGGAGAGGTCGATCTTGACGAGGTCGAGCCCCAGTTCGCGGGCGATGACCTCGGCCGCCATGGTCTTGCCGGTGCCCGGAGGACCCGTGAACAGGGCGCTGACGCCCCGGCCGCGGGAGAGGGTGCGCTCGAAGCCCCAGTCGTCCATGACCTGCCGGCCGTGCGCCACCCGCTCGCACACCTCCGCGAGCTGGGCCGCGCAGTCCGGCGGCAGGACGAGGTCGTCCCACCCGTAGACGGTCTCGACGCGCTGCGCCAGCGCCGCCAGCCGATGCCGGCTCTGCGCGCGCGCCGAGGCGAACAGTTCCTCCCGGGTCGGCGCGTCGGGTGGGCCGGATGCGTGGGGTGCGCTGGGTGCGTCGGGTGTACCGGATGCGCCGGGTCGGCGGGGTCGGGCGGGGGCGCCGGATGTGTCGGATGTGTTGCGTGGGCAGGGCCGGCCGGGTGTGGTGCGCCTCGCGGCCTCGGCCACGGCGGTCAGCGCCGCGTCCGCTATGCGGTCGGGGCCGAGCCGGAAGCGGTCGGCCACCGCACGCAGGTCGGCGGGGGCCGCGCGCACGCCCTGGGCCGCGAGCTCCCGCTCCCACAGCGCCCGCCGCGCCGCGACACCGTACGGGGCGACCGGGACGGTGAGGAACCCGAGCGCGCGCCGGTCCAGCGGCGCCCACTCCCCGGCCCCCTCGACGACCACGGGGCCGTCGTGCCCGGCCAGCAGGCCCGCCAGCGCCCGCTCGCGCACCTCGCGCTCGTCCGGCCGCAGCCGGAAGCCCTCGATGTCGTCGATCCGCAGCAACGCGCCCAGCAGCGAGGCCTCCCGGAACGCGAGGGCCAGTACGTCCGAGGCCGCGTCGGCCTCGTCCGGCAGGCCCGAGGTCTCCACCGTCAGGAGCGCGACCCCGAGCCCGGCCGCGAGGTCCCGGGCCGGACCGCCCCGGGCGGAACCGGCGGGCCCCTGGGCGTACACGCGGGGCGGGCGCCCGCCGGGGGACCGGGACGCCATGCGTACGAGGCCCTCGTGCTCGGGATCCGACCCGGCCGCGGGGGTCTCCAGCCGGCAGCAGCCGGCGAGCCTGCGGTCCAGGCCGCTCTGACCGAGCAGCACATCGGTGATCTGCTGGTCCAGCACCATGAAGTGCGCGAGCAGCGGCGGCTCGACGGCCCGCGGGTCGGGGACGAGCGTGAGCAGGCGGTGCGCGGTCAGCGGCGCCTGCGGGGCGAAGACGGCGCGCGCGGCCAGCCGGCCCTCGACGGTCGTGGCCAGCAGGTCCAAGGCCAGCCCGACCAGGGGGCGTTTGCGACCCACGTCGTCCTGGAGGTAGCCGTAGAGCCGTTCGTAGCGCAGGTCCGCCTCCGGAGCCAGCGCCAGCAGCGCCACGTCGAGTTCGAGATCGCTCAGCCCGTACCGGGTCCGCAGCCACCGCCACCCGATGCGCCCCGCGCCGATCACATCCCATCCGGGGCGCGGCTCGCGGGCCGTCGGCGCCGCCAGGAGGGGCCGCCCCGGGGGCAGTTCGAGCAGCCGCCGGGCCTGGGAAGCGCTCACGTGCAGTCCCGGGAACGCCTCGGCCGCCGACTCCGGCGCGCACCGGAACTCCATGGCGTCCACCGCCTGCGCCAGCAGGTCGTCCAGCCGGCGAAGCGCCACGAGCGGCGGCGACTCCGCCACCACGGGGCGTGACGGAGCCAGGAGTTCGGACACGCGCGACTCCTCGGGAGGGGATGCGGAGTCCGGGGCGTCGGATCGCGCCGGACGCCGCCGGCTGCCGCCTGAGCGGCGCGGGCGGGCCGCCCGGACACCGCTGGGTCCCGGTCTGTTGCCGGGGCCCGAGGAAGACTGATGCATCCAGCGTAGATCTGCCCTTTTCGCGCTGCAATGCGGGAGTGACCGCCCCGCCGGCCGAGCCCCGTGGCTCAATCCCGTATACACAATTTCTTCACCCCAAATCCGCCTGGTAGCTTCCGTGAGTTGATCTTGGACGTCGCCCCGCGCCGACCCTCGTCGGGCGGCCCCGCGACGGCACCCCCTCATGCAAGGAACCGAATTGCTCCGCCACTCACGGCCCCGCTCCGTCACCCGCGCCGCCGCGGCGTCCGTCGCGACCGCCGCCGCGCTGATCGCCCTCCTCCCCGCCACCCCGGCCCTCGCCGACTCCACGCCGCACCTCGACGCCGTCGAGCGGTCGCTGCGCCAGGTTTCCCCCGGCCTCGAAGGCCGCGTGTGGGAACGCACCGCCGGCAACGCCCTCGACGCGTCCACGCCCGGCGGCGGCGACTGGCTGCTCCAGACCCCCGGCTGCTGGGGCGACGCCACCTGCGCCACCCGGCCGGGCTCCGAGCGGCTGCTCTCGAAGATGACCGAGAACATCTCGCACGCGACGCGCACCGTCGACATATCGACGCTCGCGCCGTTCCCGAACGGCGCGTTCCAGGACGCCATCGTCGCGGGCCTGAAGAACTCCGCCGCGGGCGGCAACAAGCTCAAGGTGCGCATCCTGGTCGGCGCCGCCCCGCTCTACCACTTCAACGTGGTGCCGTCGAAGTACCGCGACGAGCTCGTCGCCAAGCTCGGCGCCGACGCGCGGAACATCGACCTGAACGTCGCCTCGATGACGACCTCCAAGACCGCGTTCTCGTGGAACCACTCCAAGCTCCTCGTGGTCGACGGCCAGTCGGTGGTCACCGGCGGCATCAACAGCTGGAAGGACGACTACCTGGAGACCACCCACCCGGTGGCCGACGTCGACCTCGCGCTCAAGGGCCCGGCCGCCGCCTCCGCGGGCCGCTACCTCGACGAACTGTGGTCCTGGACCTGCCAGAACAAGAGCAACATCGCCAGCGTCTGGTTCGCCTCCTCCAACGGCGCGGCCTGCATGCCGACGCTGCCGAAGAGCGCGGCCGCGCCGGCCCCC
This sequence comes from Streptomyces goshikiensis, assembly GCF_014650555.1. GTDB lineage: Bacteria > Actinomycetota > Actinomycetes > Streptomycetales > Streptomycetaceae > Streptomyces > Streptomyces goshikiensis. The sequence goes on from NZ_BMVE01000003.1 coordinate 493,072, forward strand.
GCCGGTGACGTGCCGGCGATCGCCGTCGGCGGACTCGGCGTCGGCATCATGGGCAGCGACCCCGCCTCCCAGTACCGGCCCGTCCTGCCGACGGCCCCGGACACCAAGTGCGTCGTGGGCCTCCACGACAACACCAACGCCGACCGCGACTACGACACGGTCAACCCGGAGGAGAGCGCCCTGCGCGCCCTGATCTCCAGCGCCACCGGGCACATCGAGATCTCCCAGCAGGACATGAACGCGACCTGCCCGCCGCTGCCCCGCTACGACATCCGCGTCTACGACGCCCTCGCCGCCAAGATGGCCGCCGGCGTGAAGGTCCGCATCGTCGTCAGCGACCCCGAGAACCGCGGCGCCGTCGGCAGCGGAGGCTACTCGCAGATCAAGTCCCTCGCCGAGATCAGCGACACCCTCCGGGACCGCCTCGCCCTGGTCACCGGTGACAAGAACAGCGCCCGCACCGCCATGTGCTCGAACCTCCAGCTGGCCACGTTCCGCAGCTCGGCCGCCCCGAAGTGGGCCGACGGCCACCCGTACGCGCAGCACCACAAGCTGATCTCCGTCGACGACTCGGCCTTCTACATCGGCTCGAAGAACCTCTACCCGGCCTGGCTCCAGGACTTCGGCTACGTGGTCGAGAGCCCGGCCGGAGCCCGCCAGCTCAACGCGCAGCTGCTCGCCCCCCAGTGGCAGTACTCGCAGGCCACCGCCACGGTCGACTACGAGCGCGGCCTCTGCCAGGCCTGACCCCGCCCAGCCCGGCGCCACCCCTCCCGGCACCGCCCTGCCCCCGTGGCATCGGGGGCGCGACACCCGGGGAGGGGACGGCGCCGGGCTCCGCCGTAGGCGAGGCCGCCGACGTCGACCACCCCTCGCCCCGGCCTTACGCCAGGAAACGCGCCGTGGCCGCGACGAACCTTTCGGCGTCGTCGTGCCACGGCGTGTGCCCGGCGCGCGGCTGTACGACGAGTTCCCCGTCCGGGAACAGTCCGGCGAACTCGGCGAGCACACGCGGCGGCGCCCCGGGATCGACCTCCCCGGCGAGCACCAGCACGGGCCGCGGGAAGCGGGCGAGCGCGGCGCGGGTGGCCTCCGGCTCGAAGGCGCCCTCGGCACCGAACGCGGCCAGCACCGCGCCGTCCACCAGCTCCTCCTCGGCCGCGTGCCGGATCCTGGTCGCCCCGTCCCACCGGCCGTGCGAGAACGGCGCGAGAGCCCGGCGCTGACCGGCGGTGAACTCCCCGGCCAGGACCGCCTCCAGGGCCGCGAAGGCGGCGGGGAACCAGGGCTCGTCCTTGCGCAGCAGGGCGGTCTCGCGCCGGTCGTCGGCGGTGACCGGGATCCCGACGGCCCGCACGCTCGGGGTGATCAGCGCGAGTCGGCCGACGCGTTCGGGGTGGCGGGCCGCGTACCGCACCGCCACGTTCGCGCCGGCGCAGTGCGCGAGCAGGTCCATCCGGTCGAGGCCGAGACACACGCGGAGCGCCTCCACGTCGTCGGTCATCCGGTCGCAGCGGTAGGAGGCGGGATCCCGCGGAACCGCCGACCGCCCGGTGCCGCGCAGGTCCAGGGCGAGCAGCGGGCGGTGTGCGGACAGGCCGCCGAGGTCGCCGAGATAGCGGGAGTCCGTGGGGCCTCCCGGGAGGCAGACGAGCGGGTCGCCGGCCCCGTCGCCGGTCAAGTGGTAGGCGAGCAGGGTTCCGTCGGGTGCTCTGAAGGTGGGCATGACCGGGATCCTGTCAGCCATAACCAGGTTCTACAACCAGGTTATATTCCGTGGGTGCCGGGGTGTATAACCAAGGAGTGGTGAATGAGGAGAACGCGCGTCGGCCCCCCGCGACGCTGACCGAGGAACAAGCGGGGCGGCTGCTCGCCGAGATGAACGAGGTCATCCGGGCGGGGGAGGAGATGCGCGCGCTCAGGACCGAAATGATCAGAGTGCTCGTGGGTCTCGGCTGGACGCAGGAGAAGATCGCCCGGCTCACCGGGATGAGCCAGCCCGCCGTCTCCAAGCAGGTGACGAAGCACAAGGCGGGCGACCCGCCGCCCCCCATGGCCCTCGCCCTCGACCAGCGTGACGCGCCCTGGCTCGAAGGACGCCTGTGGGGCCTCGCGGAGGAGATCTCCGACACCCTCCAGGACACCGCCCGCTGCACGCGCCACGTCCACGCCCTCGCCCGCGGCGCAAAGCGCTTCACGCCCAGCGACATCGACGGCCTGCGGCGCCTCGTCGAAGAGGACCTCAGGCTGCGGCAGGAGGAGCTGCCCGGCGGCTGCCGGAGCGCCTACGACCAGATCAGCCGCGGCCTCGACCTCCCCGAGGAGGTCACCGTCACCGCATCGGCCTCCGTACGGCGCGCCCTCGCCCGCCGGATCCAGCGGGACCGCCTCAGCGGCGACGCCTGAGCCGCCCCGCCGGATCCGGCGCGCGCCTCACCAGCGTCCCGGCTGCGTTCCCGTCACCGGCTCGGAGGGTTTGCCGTCCACTCCGACCGGGACCTCGCCGGCCAGCATCACGCGGTGCATCAGCCGCGGCGCGCCGAGGTGCGCCGTGTCGCTGGGCGCCAGGTGGATGGTGGCCCGGTTGTCCCAGAAGGCCACGTCGCCCGGCTCCCACCGGAACCGGACGGTGTATTCGGGCCGGACGGCCTGCTCCAGCAGCAGCTCCAGCAGCGGGGCGCTCTCCGCCCGCGACAGGCCCAGGATCTGTTCCACGTAGTAGCCGTTGACGAACAGCAGCCGCTCTCCCGACTCCGGGTGGACCCGCACCAGCGGGTGGTGCGAGGCGGTCTGACGCTCCAGCAGGTGCCGTACGTACGCGTCCTCGCCCGCCCGCGGCTGATAGCCGACGCCCAGCCGGTGCTCGGCGCGCAGGCCGTCCACGAAATCCCGCAGCGGCGCCGACAGCCCCGCGTACGCCGCCGCCAGGTTCGACCAGCAGGTGTCGCCGCCGTACGGGGGCACCGCCTCGGCGCGCAGGATCGTCGCGGCCGGCGGGTCGATCCGGGCGCCGTGGTCGCAGTGCCAGCCCCGCAGCAGCGTGTGCCGGCGCCGCTCCAGCCACTCCTCGCGCTCCATGCCGTACCGCCCGCCCAGCTCCAGCCGGTCGGCGGTCGTCTCGATCTCGGGGAACGCCGGCGGCGAGGCACTGCCCCGCTTGCCGAGCACGACCGGCTCGCCGAACCGGCGGGCGAACGCCAGGTGCGCCTCGTGGTCCAGGTCCTGCCTCCGGAAGAACACCACCTTCCAGCGCAGCAACGCCGCCCTGATCGCGGCCACGGCCGCGTCGTCCAGCGGCCGCGCCAGATCGACACCGGTGATCTCCGCCCCGGTGTGACCGGCGACCGGCCTCACCTCGACGGCGCTTCGGCCCGCGCCCTTCGTCATACGCACTGCTCCCTCGCATCGGTGCGTCCACCCCCGTTTCCCGCGGCGGACGCGCCCCACCAGCATGACCGCCGCACCGCCGCCGGGACAGGGCACGTCCACCGCGATGCCCGGGAGGGGTCGGCGGCTCCCGCGTACGGTGAGTACCTTCTCTCCATGCACATCGACGAGCCGGGTCAGCACAGCAGCCAGCAGCGGGGGCACGTACTTCTCATCGCGGGTGATGCCGCGGTGCGGCGCCGTGCCGTCCAGGTCGCGCCGAGTGCGAACCTGGCGGCCCTCGGGCTCGTGCCCGCCTCCGTACTGCTGAACAGCCACGCGCCCAGCGACACCACCTACCTCGACGGGGCGCGCGATCCCAACACCGTGCTGATGCGGCTGCGCGCGGCCGCCGCCACGCCGGGGCCGCTGCTCGTCTACCTGTCGGGCCGGCTCACCTTCGACCGGCGCGGCCGCGACCTCCACCTCGCGCTCGCGGGCAGCACCGCGTCCACGGTGCGCTACACGGCCCTGCCCTGGGAGTGGCTGGTCACCGAACTGCGGCCCCGGCCCGCGGGGCTGACCACGGTGGTGCTCGACCTCGTCGCCGACAAGGCCGCCTGGCCGGTGCTGGCGGAACTCGGCGGCCTGCCGGTGCCGGCGGCCGCGGAGACGTACGGGGTGGTCGTCCCGCCCGCCTTCACCGGCGGCGAGAACGCCGTGAGTTCGTACACCCGGCACTGGATCGACCAGCTGCGCCGCAACCCCACCCGGCCCAGCGGCGTACAGCTGCACGCCTTCGCCGTGGGGGCCGCCGCGTTGCCGCCGGGGACCATGACCCTGCCGGCGACGCGGGCGCTGAGCGCACCGGCCGAGCACCAGCAGCGGGGCCGGGTGGAGGAACCCGTACGCTCCGCCCACCCGGTGCCGGCGGCGGCGGTGGTGCCCGCGCGGGCGCAGGCGCCCCTGCCGGCCGTGCCGGGGCAGGACCCGAGGCCGCACATCCACGCCCTGGCCACCTCGGGGCGCCACCACGAGGCGGCCACGCTCGCGCAGGCCTGGGAGCAGCACGTCCTCCAGATCCACGGCTACACCTCGCCCGAGGCCACCGAATGGGCCGAGATCCGGGCCGACCTGGCCAGGATGGCGGGCAACTACCGCTCGGCGACGCAGCTGTGGATCGGCGCCGGGCGCTCCCGGCTGGCCCGCCAGTCCCCGGACGCCCCCGAGGTCCTCGCGGCGGCGGCCGGCGCGCTGTACTGCTGGACACAGCTCAAGGACGAGGCGGCAGCCCGCGAGGCCGGACTCGAACTCCTGCGCCTGCTGGACGCCCTGCCGTCCCTGGAACCGCGTCTGCTGCGGCTGACGCGGCAGCGGATGGAGGTGTTGAACGGCACGCCGAGCCAGTGCTGAGCCGTCCGGGCCACGGGATCGGGCGCGGCGGAAACCGGTGGGCCGCGCGGCTCGTCTCCGTGGGCGGCGGCGGTTGGCCGCCGGGGCGACGGGAGCCGGACATGAGACGCGCGTGGGTGGCGGCAGGGGTGGCGGCGGTACTGGGCCTGGCGGCGTGCGGGCCGACGGAGCCGGCGGCACCGGGAGGATCGGGGGCTCCGGGGGCGTCGGCGCCGCCGTCCGCGTCGGCGCGGCCCTCCCCGTCCGGGGCGCCCTCCCCGGCCGCGTCCGGCAAGCCCGCGCCGTCCCCGTCCCCGACCGGGAGCGCCGGGTCCGGTACGGGGCCGGCACCCGTCGTCCGCACGGGAGTGCCCTGGCACCTGGACCGCCTCGATCAGCGCACCGGGCCGCTGGACGGCAAGTTCGGCGCGCGCGCCGACGGCAGCGGGGTGCACGTGTACGTCATCGACACGGGGCTCGACATCGCGCACGCGGAGTTCGGCGGCCGCGCGACGGCCGGCGCCGACTTCGTGGGGGAGGCGGACTCCCGCGACTGCCTCGACGGTCTCGGGCTCGGCCACGGCACGTTCGTGGCGGGGATCATCGCCGGCAAGACGTACGGGGTCGCACCGCGGGCCGACCTCGTACGCGTCCAGGGGCTCGCCTGCGAGGAGGGCAGCGCCGGCGCCGGACACCGCGCGGCCGCCGGCGCCGGTCCGGAAGAAGGTCCGGAAGCCGGTCCGGAAGCCGCGATCGTCAAGTCCGTGGACTGGGTGACCGCACACGCCCGCCGTCCGGCGGTGGTGAACATGTCCCTCAACCTCAAGAACCGCTCCGCCGCCGTCGACGCCGCCGTACGGCGCCTGATCGACTCGGGGATCCCCGTGGTCGTCGCGGCCGGGAACTTCAGCGACGACGCGTGCGGTCACTCCCCGGCCGGGGTGAGCGGCGAGATCGTCGTCGCGGCCTCCACCCGCACCGACCGCCACTGGAAGGACTCGGAGGGGTTCGGATCCGGGTACGGCACGTGCGTGGACCTGTACGCGCCCGGTGAGCGCATCACCTCCGTACTGGCGGGCGGAGGCACCGTCACCGACGAGTCCGGTGCCACCTCTTGGGCCACCCCGCACGTGACGGGCGTGGTCGCGCTCTACCTCGGCGCGCACCCCGCCGCGACACCCGCCCAGGTCCGCACCTGGCTCCTGGGCCGGGCCGTACCCGGCGCCCTGACCGGCGTCCCGGCGGGGACGCCCAACCGGCTGCTGAACACCGGAGGCCTGTGACCGGGTACGCGGCGCCTCACGCGGGGAGGGGTGCGCGGCGCGCCAGCCGCCGGCCGGCCGTCGTGACGGCGAGCGCGAGGACGATCAGGGCCGCCGCGACCGCGAACGTGATCCGCGTGCCGGTGGCGACGGCCCCTGGCCGTGCCGTGGTGATGTCGGCCGCCGCCGAGGCGAGCGAGAACACGGCGCCCATCGCGGACGCGCCGGTGATGAGCCCCAGGTTGCGCGACAGGTTGAGCATCCCCGACATGACGCCCCGCCGGTCCGCGGGGACATCGGCCATCACGGCGGTGTTGTTGGCCGTCTGGAACACCGCGTAGCCGGCGGTGGTGAGCGCGATGGGCGCGAGGTACCCGATGACGCCGAGGCTCGCCGGGAGGACCGCGAGGGTCAGGGTGCCGGCGAGCACCCCGCCCAGTCCGAGGACGGTCATACGGCGGGCACCCCACCGGTCGGTGACCCGGCCGGCCGGCGCACTGGTCAGCGCCGCGACGAGCGGACCGGCCGACAGGGCGAGGCCGACCCGGGCCTCGTCGAGCCCGAGCGCACGCGACAGGTGGAACGGACCGACCACCAGCGTCGCCATCATCACCGTCGAGACGAGCGCGCTCGTCACCAGGCCCGCGCCCAGCAGCGGGTCACGGAAGGTGGCCAGGCTGATCAACGGCGAGGCCGCGCGGGCCTCGGCCCGTACGAAGAGGGCGACACCGAGCACGGCGGCCGTCAGCAGGACCGCGCCCCGGACACCGGACCCGCCGCCGCCCAGGGTCATGGCGAGCGCGTACGCCGCGAGGGTGAGCGCCAGCAGCAGCGTGCCCACGTGGTCGAAGCGGGCCCGGCTCCGGCCGGGCTCCCGCGCCCGGTCCGCGGGCAGGTGACGGTGCGCCAGCAGCAGTGTCAGGACGCCCAGCGGGGCGTTGACGAGGAAGACGGCCCGCCAGTCCAGTCCGGCGATCAGCAGGCCGCCGAGCGACGGCCCGAGCGCGGTCCCGACCGCGGACATCGTGCCGAGCAGCCCCATGGCACTGCCCGTCCGCGCCTTCGGCACCGTCTCGCCGACGAACGCCATGGTCAGGGCCATCATCACGGCGGCGCCCAGCCCCTGCGCCGCGCGGGCCGCGATCAGCAGCCACAGCGTGGGAGCGAGCCCGCACAGGACGGAGGCCACCGTGAACAGGAGGATTCCGGCGAGGAGGAGCCGGCGGCGCCCGATGAGGTCGCCGAGCCGTCCGACGCTGACGATCAGGGTGGTGATGGCGAGGAGATAGGCCAGGACGATCCACTGGACCTGCTGGAACGAGGCGTCGAACGCCCGCGCCAGCGTCGGCAGGGCGACATTGGCGATGCTGGTGCCGAGCGAGGACAGCAGCATCGACAGCGAGAGACCGGCGAGCGCCCACCGCACCGAGGGCGCGGGCCGCGCCCGGCCCTCGGCCACGCCCGCGTCCGGGCCGGTGACGTCCCGGCTCATCCGGCACTCCGCACGCCCGCGAGGCCGGCTGGAGCGCCGGGCAGTTCGGCGCGGCGTACGGTGACCCGGCCCCCGAGGCCGGGCCGCCCGGCGAGGACGCGCCGGACCTCCCGGTCGACGTCGGTCTGATGACGGCCGTGGCGCCGGCCGTGGCCGTGTGCGGATTCACTGTGTGGGTTCATGCCGCGGAGCGTGGCTTCTCGGCGCCGCCCCGGCAACTCTTGTTGCCGTTTCCGGGACGGCAGGGTGGAATGCCCGCATGGAACCCACCCCGTCGTACCGGGCCGTCCTCGACGAGGTCGGCCCCCGGCTCAAAGCGCTGCGCGCCCAGCGCGGCTTCACCCTGGCGGCGCTCTCCGAGGCGACCGGCATCTCCAAGAGCACCCTGTCCCGGCTGGAGTCCGGGCAGCGCCGCCCCAGCCTGGAACTGCTGCTGCCGCTCGCGGGCGCGTACCACGTGCCCCTGGACGACCTGGTCGGCGCCCCCGAAGTGGGCGACCCCCGGGTACGGATGACGGCCCGCGCCCTGCCGAACGGCGGCACCTTCGTCCCCCTGTCCCGCGGACCCGGCCCCCTCCAGGCGTACAAGATGGTCATCGCGGACCGCGGCGCCGAGCCGGTGCTCCGCACGCACGAGGGCTACGAGTGGCTGTACGTACTGGAGGGCCGGCTGCGGCTGGTCCTCGCGGAACACGACCTGGTCCTCGGCCCCGGCGAGGTCGCCGAGTTCGACACCCGGCTGCCCCACTGGTTCAGCAGCGCGGACGGCCGCCCCGTCGAGGTCCTCAGCCTCTTCGGCCGCCAGGGCGAACGCATGCACGTCCGGGCGAAACCCAACGGCTGACGGGGTCCGCAGGAGGCGGCCTACCGGGCGCGGCGGAGGTCCAGCATGAGGAAGACCTTGTCGTAGCGGCGCTCCCCGACGGCGACGAAGCCGGGGAGGCGGCCGTACTCGGAGAAGCCCAACGACCGGTACAGGGCCAGGGCGTTGGCGTTGTCACCGCGCACGTCCAGGGTCAGCACCTCGATGCCGGCGGCCCGGGCGTCCTCGACCAGGGCGGCGGTCAGCGCCCGGCCGACGCCGTGGCCCTGCGCGGCGAAGTCCACCGCGAGCTTCTCCAGATCGGCGTGCGGCCGGTGCGTCGGCCGGGCGTAGCGCAGCCAGTACCCGAACCCCACGACGCGCCCGTCCAGCCGGGCGACGCGCAGGGCCCCGTCACCGGCCCGTACCGCCCCGGCGACGCGGTCGAGCAGCTCCGCGACCTCCTCCGCCGAGGGCGGCTCCACCCACCCCAGCGCGGCGCCCCGGCCGACGAGGTCGGCGAGCATCCGGTGCACCGTGCCCGCGAACCCGGCCGTCCCGTTCGCGATCGATTCCACGTCCATGGACGGCACCCTAACGGGACGACGCGGGCAAGACGTTCCGGCCCGTCTCGCCCAGCACCGCCCCGATCACGTGCCGGGCGTTGCCGGCCATCGCCGGGTTGGTCCGCCGGTAGTACGGCAGCGCGATCAGCGCCTGCGACAGCGTCCGCGCGCGGCCCCGGATCCAGGTCGCGTCGTCCACGCCGAGCGCCTCGCGGAAGACCTCCCGCGCACCACCGGCCGGCAACAGGTTCCACGCCGGGAACAGGTCGCAGGCCGGATCGCCGACGCCCGCGCACCCGAAGTCGATCACCGAGGTCAGCCGTCCGGCCTCCACCAGCAGATTGCCCGGCATCAGATCGGCGTGCAGCCACACCGGCGAGCCGTCCCAGTCCGGGGCGCGCAGCGCCTCCTCCCACACCGCGGCCGCGGCGTCGCAGTCAACGCCCTCCTCCGGGATCCCGCGCAGCCGCCCGATCGCCGCCCGGGTTTCGGCGTCGAGCGAGCTGAGCGGCCCGCTGCGATGGGCGGTCGGCGCACCCGGCAGGGTGATGCCCCGCATCGACGCCACGAACCCGGCCAGGTCCCCGGCCAGCGCCACGGGCTCGCTCAGCGCCCCCGCCTCGGGATTCGCCCCCGCCCGCCACCGGTACACCGACCACGGCCACGGATACCCCTCGGCGGGTTCCCCGGCCCCGAGCACCTCGGGGATCGGCGTGGGCAGCAGGGCCGCGAGGCGCGGCAGCCACTCCCGCTCCAGCGCCACGTCCCCGGCGCCGCCCGCCGCCAGGGGCAACCGTACGGCCATGTCCGCGCCCAGCCGGTACACGGCGTTCACCGTGCCGCCGGACGCGAACCGCTCCACCGCCAGCCCCGCCCACCGCGGGAACTGCCCGGCGACCAGGCGCCGTACGAGGTCCTCGTCGAGGGGGGACGGACCGCTCATTCGCTCTGTGCTCATGGGGCACCATCCGAACTCCCGGCACCGGAGGGCGTCAAACCCTTTTGCGGGCCCGGCGTCAGGGCCGCGCGTGCTCCGCCAGCAGTTCCAGGAAGGCCGTGGTCACCGGATCGGGGCGCGGCCGCGCGTACGCCGCCAGCTCCCGTGACACCGGGGGCTCCGGATCCAGCAGGTGCCCCGCGAAACCGGCCGGGACCAGATTCGCCGGAACCAGCGCCGGGCCCAGTCCGGCCGCCGCCAACAACGGTGCGGCCGCGGTCTGTTCGGTACGCACCGCCGTGCGCGGCCGGAACCCCGCGCGCTCGCACGCCAGGTCGAGGACCTCCGCGAGGCCGTTGCCCGGGGCGAAGTGCACCCAGGCGCGCTCCGCGAGGGCCCCGAGTGCCACCCGGCCCGTGCCCGCCGCCGCCACCGGATCGTCGGCGGCGACGGCCACCACGAACCGCTCGGTGCCCAGGGCGCGCACCGGCCCGTCCCAGCCGTCCGGCACCGGTCCGACCGCGAGGTCGGCCCGGCCCGCGGCCATGGCGGCGAGCAGTGCGTCCGCGTGCGCGAACTCCACCAGCCTGACGCGGACTTCGGGATGGCGCCGGTGCCACATCCGCAGGACGGGCGGGAGCACGCCCAGCGTGATCGAGTAGACGGTCGCGAGCTGGATCTCCCCGCCGGCGAGACCCGCGGCGCGCCGGGCGGCCGTACCGGCCCGCTCGGCGTCGGCGAGCGCGGCGCGGGCGTGCGGCAGCATGGCCCGGCCCATCGGGGTGAGCCGCACCGCGCGCGGCAGCCGCTCCAGCAGCGGGCCGCCCGCGCTCCGCTCCAGGGCCTGGACCTGCTTCGACAGGGCGGGTTGGGTGACGTGCAGCAACTCGGCGGCGCGGGTGAAGGATCCGGTGTCCACGACGGTGACCAGGTACTCGAACTGCCGCAGCGTCGCCATCGCCGTGCCCGTCGCCGTGCTCGTCGCTGTGCCCGTCGCTGTGTCCGCCGCTGTGCTCGTCTCCTTCATCATTCTTTCAGGCTATCGCAGCCATGAGAACGATGCCTTGGACGCATGAGGCGGCTCGCGGCAGAGTCGTCACCACGGGCCGCACCGGCCCGGCCGGCCCCGCCGGAACGGACAGTCGAAGAGCCGAAGGACACGCACCATGAGCACGCTCAGCACCACCCCCGGGGACAGCCTCGACGGACGGCGGATCATCGTCGTCGGCGCGGGCTCGCACATCGGCCGGCACCTCGCGCAGGCCGCCTCCGCGGCCGGCGCCGAGGTCCTGCTGGCCGGCCCCTCCACCGCGAAGCTGGAGGCGACCGCAGCCACCCTGGCCGCCCCGGCGGCCGGCATCCACCGCGTCGACCTCGCCGACGAGGAGTCCATCGCGGCCCTCGCCGCCCGCGCCGGTGCGTTCGACCACCTGGTCTCGACCGCCGCGATGCCCGCCAACGGGCCGGTGTCCGGCCTCGCGCTCGACGCCGTGCGCCGGGCGTTCGACGCCAAGGTGATCGGCCCGCTGCTGCTCGCCAAGCACCTGGCGGGACAGGTCCGCCCGGGCGGCTCCTTCACCTTCTTCTCCGGAGTCGCCGCCTGGCGCCCCGCACCCGAGCGGGTCGTCATGGCCACCACCAACGGTGCGCTGTCCTTCCTGGTCGAAGCCCTCGCGGTGGAGCTCGCCCCCGTACGCGTCAACGCGGTCTCGCCCGGCATCGTCGACTCCGGAGCCTGGGACGGGCTGGGCGAGAACAAGGAGTCCTTCCTGGAGCACGTCGCCGAGCGCAACCCCGCCCGCCGCACCGGCACCCCCGACGACCTGCTCCAGGCGGTGCTGTACGCGATGGCCGCCCCGTTCGTCACCGGGACCGTACTGCACGTCGACGGCGGCGGCCGACTCGCCTGAGGAGGCGCGGACATGATGGTGAACGATCACGGACTGCCACTCGCCGGGACCCTGGTGGCCCGCGACCACGAGGGCTGGTCCGCCGAACTGCGCGCGGAGTTCGCGGCCAACGCCCACAACGGCCGGGTCGGCGGGCGCCTGCTCAGCGAGACCGACCGGGTACGGGTCTGGGAGATCCGGCTCGCACCGGGCGAGCGGCTGCCGGCGCACCGGCACGTCCTGGACTACTTCTGGACGGCCCTGACGGCCGGGCGCGGCCGCCAGCACACCGCCGACGGCACGACCCGCGAGGTCACGTACGAGGCGGGGGAGACCCGGCACTTCACGTTCGGCCCCGGCGAGTTCCTGCTGCACGACCTGGAGAACTGCGGTCACACCCCGCTGTTGTTCACCACCGTCGAGTTCAAGGACGCCGGCCGTCCGCAGGAAGGGGCCGATCCTGGGTAGGGTGCCGTGATCGCGATGATCGACTCGGGGGCGGTGCGGTCCCGGCCGCCGCACGGGTGACTCCGTACCGCCACCGCCGCCATCGCCACCACTGCCCCATGGCAAAGGAGCCGACGTGACCGACTGGATCACCACCCCCGTCGACGCCCGCGTGCTGCGCGGCGCCCTCGACGTGGAAGCCACCGAGCACGGCGTGCTCCCGCACCGGCTGCCCGCCCGGGCCCGCCGGCAGTTCCCGGACGGGTACCTGGCCATGGTCGAGGCCCAGCCCTCCGGCGTACGGGTGGCGTTCCGTACCGGAGCCACCGCCGTCGAGCTGGACGTGCTCCCCACCAAGACGGTCTACCCGGGCGCCCCCGCCACCCCGGAGGGCCTCTACGACCTGGTCGTCGACGGCCGTCTGACGGGCCGGACGACGGTGACCGGCGGCAACGTCCGCACCGTCGACATGACCACCGGATCGATGGAGACGACCCCGGGCCCGCCCGGCACCGCCCGCTTCTCCGGGCTGCCCGCGGGCGCCAAGGACGTCGAGATCTGGCTGCCGCACCGGGAGACCGTCGAGCTGATAGCGCTGCGCACCGACGCCCCCGTCGAGCCCCTGCCGGACCGGGGCCGCAGGGTGTGGCTACACCACGGCAGTTCGATCAGCCACGGCTCCAACGCCGCCGGCCCGACCGAGATCTGGCCTGCGGTGGCCGCGGCCCGGGGCGGCGTGGAGCTGGTCAACCTGGGGCTGGGCGGCAACGCCCTGCTCGACCCCTTCGTCGCGCGCGCCCTGCGCGACACCCCGGCGGACCTGATCAGCATCAAGATCGGCATCAACCTCGTCAACACCGACCTGATGCGCCTGCGGGCCTTCGTCCCGGCGGTGCACGGCTTCCTCGACACCATCCGCGAGGGCCGGCCCGAGGTGCCGTTGCTGGTCGTCTCCCCGATCCTCTGCCCCATCCAGGAGGACACCCCGGGCCCCCTCGCACCGGACTTCAGCGGCCGGCAGCTCAGCTTCCGGGCCCTCGGCGACCCGGCGGAGCGCGCCCTGGGCAAGCTGACGCTGAACGTCATCCGGGAGGAACTCGCCCGCATCACCGCGCAGCGGGCGGCCGAGGACCCGAACCTGCACTACCTCGACGGCCGCACGCTCTACGGCGAGGCGGACTTCGCGGAACTGCCGCTGCCGGACGCCCTCCACCCGGACACCGCGGCCCACCGCCGCATCGGCGAACGCTTCGCCGAACACGCCTTCCACGCGAAGGGCGCCTTCGCCGCCGACAACGACTGACCGGCCGCCCCCGCCTCGGCCCCGCGGACACCGGCGAAGCGCCGCTGACCCCCGAGGAGGTGCCCGAGCCGACGGCGGCGCCGACCGGAGCCGTGCCGCTCGCCGGAGGAAAGGCCCCCCGCCACCTCCTCGGTCGCGTCCGCCGCGCCCGGGGCGGTCGTCCCGGCGGCCACCCCCGCCTCCGGGGTGCGGGGGCCGGCTTGCCCACCGCGGCCGCGGCCCGTGCCGGGATGAGCAACGCGGCCGCGTGGAACGGCAGTCGGCCCGTGACCTCGGGCATCCTCTGGGGCGGGCGTCAGATGCGCGGACCCCAGCCCGCCTCGTCCCAGAAGCGCAGCTGGCGCTGCTTGGGGAGCTCCGCGACCCGAGCCACCCCGGGACCGCCGAGGATCAGCGCGCTCGCCCGGCCCGGGGTGAACACCGGGACGGCGGGGGCGGCCGGCGCGGCCGGGACGCCGGTGTGCGCGAAGGAGGCCACCAGATCGATGAAGGTGTCCGACACCGTGCGCTCCAGCGGACCGTCCCCGAACACCGGCGCCTGCCCGGGCAGCCGGTGCGTGCCGAAGAGGAACTTCGAGGTGGCCTCGTGCGGAGTGCCGAAGTGCGGCGCGCGCACCGGGTGGGCGAACTCGGTGACGTACACCGGGGTGCTGCCCGTCCTGGCGTGCCGCTCGGCGAACCGGATCACCGGACCCCGGAAGAGGCTGTCCCCCCAGATCTCCGTCCACAGCGTCAGCGGGTCGGCCGGCAGTCCCTCGGCCAGCGCGGCGGCCCGGTAGTGGGACACGCACCGTTCGACCAGCTCCGCCGGCACGTCGGGCGTCCCCTTCAGTAGGCAGGCCCGTACGGACGCGTGCAGCTGCGCCTCGTCGGTGGGCGCCGGGGACGGGCTCGGGGAGGCGGGGCCGGTGAAGAAGGAGCCCTCGGTCGCGGCGTGGACGGAAAGCACCGGCACGCGCGGAGTGGGCAGTTCGTGGTCGTACCCGCGCACCCAGCGGCCGTCGACGACGGGGCCCCGGTACTCGCGGCCGCTGCCCAGCGGGCGCAGCTCGGGGCTGCCGGTGAAGGTGGCCTCCCAGGCGGCCTTGATCCGGGCGGCGTCCGCGTCGCGGAGCCCGGCGACGCTCGTGCCGAGCGCCCCGGCCAGCCGTTCGTACGCGCGTACCGAGTCCTGCGCGGTGAGGGCGAGCGCGGGGGCCCAGGCGTGTGCCGCGCTGATCGGCACGATCCGCCGGACGGTGGAGCGCAGCTCGGGCATCAGGGACAACTGCCAGGTGCTCGCGCCGCCGGCCGAGGTGCCGGCGAGGGTGATGTTGTCCGGATCGCCGCCGAAGGCACGGGCGTTGGCCCGGACCCAGTGCAGCAGCGCCACCTGGTCCTGGAGGCCCCAGTTGGCGTGGGAGCCGGTCTCGGGATCGGCCAGGTCCGGGTGGGACCCCCAACCGAAGGCGCCGAGCCGGTAGTTGAAGGTGACGACGACGAGATCGCCCCGGTCGGCGAGGCGTTCGCCGTCGTACACGTCCTGGCTGCCCGCGCCGAGGAACCAGCCGCCGCCGTGTACGTAGACCAGGACCGGCCGCCTGCCCCCGGTGTCCGGGGTCCAGACGTTCGCGTAGAGGGAGTCCTCGCTGCTTCCGGGCAGCGCGGACTGGTACGAGGGGGCGGCGAACCGGGTGGCGTCGCGGACGCCGCGCCAGGGGCGGGGCGGCCGGGGCGAGGCGAAGCGCAGGCGGCCGACCGGCGGCTCCGCGTACGGCACGCCACGGAAGGCGGCGGTCCGCCCGGCGACGTCCCCGCCGACCAGCCCGGCGGTAGTACGGACGACGGGCCCGGCACCGGCCCCTCCGGTATCGGCCGTACCGGCGCGGGCGCGGGCGCCGGTGGCGGTGGCTGCGACGACGGCCGCGGCGGCCGCTCCGGTCAGCAGGGCACGGCGGGACGCTTCAACGGACATCGGTTCCCTTTCGGCGGTGACTGAACGACGGACGCGCGGCCCGACGGCGGGGGACGGGCGGCAGCAGCCTGCACGGCGGCCGAGGCGGGCGGCAACGCCCCGCCGGGCACTTGATCAAGTGCCGTGCCGTGCCGTGCCTCGCCGACGGGACGGGCAATCGGCCCCTGAACCGCACACGGCACCTGCCGCGCTCACGACGACCGAGGACCGTGCGGGCGGTGGCATGAGCACCCCGACCGCAGCCAACGGCTGCCACCACGGCAGTCCGCAGCGCACTACTCGGCCGCTTGGCGAACGCACCCTCTTCCGGCACCCGAGCACCCCGGCCCGGGCACCTCAGCGGCCCCGGCCCGTCGCCCGTCGGCTTCCGCCCGGCGGCCCAGGTCGGTCGCCCCCGGCTCGATGCGGGCAGCCCCCGCCTGGCGCCCTGCCCGGCGGCCTGTGCTCGTCGGCCCAGGCCCGTCGCCCGTCGGCTTCCGCCTGGCGGCCCCGGCTCGTCGGCCTCGGCGGGATGCAGGCAGCCTCGGGTGGCGGCCCCTGTTTTGGGGGGCCCAGGTCCGATGCCCGATGGGCCGGGGCGGTGATGCCGGGCGCGGTGACCACGTACGCCCTGGATGTGGAGGCGGGCTTCCGCGGCACCGTCTGCGCGCAGTCGGGCGGGCGTACCGGCGGAGATTCCCGTCCCGGGCGCAGTCATCCGCAGGCGGACGGCCCGTGGGGTGCGGGCCCCGAGGCGGTTCCGGATCTGGGTCGCCCCTGGGGAGCGCGCCGCCGAGCGATCGCCTCCGCCCGGGCGGCGCCCGCCTGGCGGCAGCGGGGCGCGGGCCGGCCCGCTACGGCGTCGGCGCCGGTGACGTGGCGCGGCGGACGGACTCCACCACCGCCGCCCGGTGCCGCGCCAGCCGCTCCGGGTCCCAGCCGGCGTCCCCGCCCATCGCGCCGAACCAGGCTTGGGACAGGCCCAGCACCAGCGTCAGGACGTCGGCGGGGTCGAGCGAGGGCTCGATGAGCCCCGCCCGCTGTGCCTGCTCCACCAGCGCGATCTTCGCGCGGTAGGACGCGGCCTCCGCGTCCGCCGAGCCCGGCCGCTCCAGTTGCTTCCACAGCATCAGCCGCATCAGCGCCGGCTGTGCGACGAGGTGGTCGAAGATGGCGCCCGCGTAGCCCGGCAGGTCCTCGACGTCGAACGGCACGGACTCCGAGCCGGTCTCCAGCGCGCGCTGGAGCACGGCGTCGAAGAGCTGCTCCTTGTTGCCGAAGTAGACGTAGATGAGTCGCTTGTTCGCCTGCGCCGCCTCGGCGATCCGGTCGACCCGCGCGCCGGCGATGCCGTACGTCGCGAATTCGGAGAAGGCCGCGTCGAGCAGGCGTGCCTTCGTTGCGCTGGAATCCCTTGCCATGACCGGCAGCCTAGCAAGTAACTATCTGGTTATTGACATCAGCCGCACCGCCCGTGCATGGTTGACCTATCCAGTTAGTTACTTACGTTCGCCTCGAAGGAGAGCATCATGGAGATCCGCGCACTGGGCGGCCAGGGCCTGCAGGTCGGCGCCGAAGGCCTCGGCCTGATGGGCATGACCGCGCACTACGGAGCCACCGACGAGACCGAGTCACTCGCCACCATCGACCGCGCCCTGGAGCTGGGCGTCACCCTGCTCGACACCGCCGAGGGCTACGGCCCCTTCCGCAACGAGCAGCTCCTCGGCAAGGCCCTCGCCGCCAACGGCCGCCGCGAAGACGTCGTGATCGCCACGAAGACCGGCGCCGAGTTCACCGACGAGGGCGCCTTCCTCGGCCACAACGCCACCCCCGAGTACATCCGGCGCGCCGCCGACCGCTCCCTGCGGCACCTCGGCACCGACCACATCGACCTGTACTACCTGCACCGGATCGACCCGAACGTGCCCGTCGAGGAGAGCATGGGCGCCATGGCCGAGCTCGTCGCCGCCGGCAAGGTCCGCCACGTCGGACTGTGCGAGGCCGCGCCCGCCACCATCGCCCGCGCCCACGCCGTGCACCCGCTCGCCGCCGTGCAGACCGAGTACAGCCTCTTCGAGCGCGGCATCGAGTACGACGGCGTCCTCGACACCCTGCGCGAACTCGGCATCGGGCTCGTCGCCTACTCGCCGCTCGGCCGCGGCTTCCTGTCCGGGGCGATCACCACCCCGGAGGACTTCGCCGCCGACGACTTCCGCCGCACCGACCCCCGCTTCCAGGGCGAGAACTTCGCCCGCAACCTGGCCGTCGTCGACCAGGTCCGCCGCCTCGCCGCCGACAAGGGGGTCACCCCCTCGCAGCTCGCGCTCGCCTGGACGCTGAGCCGGGGCGCCGTCCCGATCCCGGGCACCAAGCGCCGCCGCTACCTGGAGGAGAACATCGCCGCCACCGCCGTGACGATCACCGCGGCGGACCTGGCCGCCATCGACGCCGTAGCCCCGCACGGCGTGGTCTCGGGCGACCGCTACGCCCCCGAGCTGATGAAGTCGCTGAACGGCTGATCCGCGGCCGAGGGGGGCGGCCGCAGGCCCCCGGCCCGAGCCGGGGATCATGGTGGGGTACGACAGGCACCGGACGGAGCGGGGGAGAGGACGTGACGAGGATGCGCGGAGCATGGGCGACCCCGGGAGCGCTGGGCACGGTGGTGCGCTCCGGTGCGGTGCTGGCTGCCGTGAGCCTGGTGTGCCGGGTGCTCTACGGGGCGATCGAACTCGAACCCGCCGCCGCGGCCTACGACACGGGCCCCGGCGCCCTCGCCGTGTCGCTGCTCCGGGTCGTCTCCACCGGAGCGCTCGGCGCCGCCTCCACGCTCGCGACGGTCGCGCTGCTGATGCTGTCCTTCCAGGCCTGCCGCCTGGTGTGGCGGCGCGGCCACGGCCGCCGCGCATGAGCCGCAGCCGTGTCGGCACCCTCACCCGCGCCCGCGTGGTTGACTGACGGCATGCCGCTCGACGAATACGGCGTGCTGTCCGGAACCCTGCACCGCCACTTCCGCGATCAGCCCGACACCCAGGGCCGCTGGTTCCACGTCAACCTGGAGGTCGACGCCCCCGCCGGCCGCTACCGCTGCGCCGTGGACGTGGACAGCAAACAGTCCACCACAGGTGTGCGCTGGCAGGTCCGCACCCTCGCCGCATCCGTCCTCGAACCGGCCTCCGACCTGCCGCCGGGCTACCACCACCTCGCCCGCACCTCGGGTTCCGGCGCCATCGACTACCTGCGCCACCCGGCCCTGCGGAACCGGACCGGCTGCGGCATCGCCTGGCTGGCGGCTCTCCTGGACCGCCTGAGCCCGCCCCGCCCCTGGATCTCGGGCTCGTACGCCGAGGCCTCGGACGCCCTGGAACCCATCCTCGTACCCGGGCGGCCCATCCTCGTCTTCGGCGAACCGTTCGACGACGGCGGCCTCGGCATGCACGACGTCCACCAGAACCAGGGCGATCCGTACGGCACCCAGTGGTGGGACGACAACGGCATCTGGCAGGACGGCGCGACGATGACCCGCAGGCCGGACGGGCAGTACGACGTGTTCCTCTCCCGCTTCTCCACACAGGCCGACGCCACCGGCCCCGAAGGGCACCCGCTGCCCGCCACCCCCTGAGACGGGCGCCCCGCCCCTACCGCTGGGGAGCCGGGCGGGGCGGGAGCGCCGGAGCGGCCGGCGCCGGCCCCAGCGTGGTCGACCCGGGCGCCGCGCGGTGACCCAGCCCCGTCCGGTACGCGTCCAGCGCGGCCTCGATCCGCCCCGTACGCCGCAGCAGATCCCCCAACAGCCGGCACAGGTCGGCGAGATCGCCGGTGGCCCCGCTGCGCTCCAGCAGCGCCAGCGCCCGTACGTAGTGCTCCTCGGCGAGGTCCGGCTCCCCGCGCTCCTCGGCGATCAGGCCGAGCAGCCGGTGCGCGCCGCCCGCGTGGACCGCGCCGTGGCGCTCGCCCAGGTCCAGCAGCACCGACAGCAGCCCGGCGGCCTCCTCGTACCGCCCGAGCCGGCGCAGTACGTCGGCGAGTTCGATCTCCACCTGCGCGGTGTAGAGCGCGGCGCGCTTGGCCGCCAGCATGTCCCGCGCCGTGCGCAACTCCGCCTCCGCCGAGTCGAGATCGCCGTTCTGGGCCTGGACGTAGCCGCGCATCCAGTGGCAGTGCGCCAGATCGGTGCGCAGCCGCAACTCCCGGTAGACCGCCTGCGCCTTGGCGAGGGAGGCGTCGGCATCGGCCGCCCGGCCCTCGGCGAGGAACGTCCGCGCGACCTGCCGGTGCATCCCCGCCACCAGCGCCGGGTCGCTGACCCGGGGTGCCAGCGCGAGCGCCAGCTCGGCGGCGTGCGCGGCGCGGGCGTGCGCCCCCATGTCCATGTACGGCCCGATGACGGCGGCGTAGAGCAGCACCAGTGCCTCGGGGTCGGCCAGCCCGCCCGCGTTGAGTTCGTCGATGGTGGATTCGAGGAGGTAGCAGGCGTAGCGCAGTTCCCCGGCGAGCAGGTGCGCGACGGCCCGGCCCCGGATCGGACGGGCCCGGCGGGGCAGCGGCTCGCCCGCCAGTAGCCCTTCGGCCGCCTCGAAGTGCCGTATCGCATCGGCGAGTTCACCGGACTCCAGGGCGCAGTCCCCGAGCCCGAGCAGGGCCTCGGCCCGCTCGGCGGTGAGGTCCAGGTGCTCGGCGTCGGTGAGCAGCCGCCGGTAGCGGACGGCGGCCTCGTCGGCGGCGCCGGTGGCGAGCGCCCGCTGGGCGTCGGTCAGGCCCAGCCGCAGCTCCGTGGCCAGATGGGCGGGGCGTCCGGTCGCGAGTTCCTCGTACGAGGTGCCCAGGCGTCCGGCGAGGAAGCGCAGCGCGGTCTCGGAGGGGCGGACCTTGCCCGACTCCAGCGTCGAGATGTAGGCGGGGGTGTAGGCGGGATCCGCCAACTGGCGCTGCGTCAGACCGAGTCCCGTGCGCAGGCGTTGGACGCGGCGGCCGATCTCGGCCGGTTCGTCCGTGAACGCTCCTGTGAACTCCCCCATGAAATTCCCCTCGTTGCTCGCATTCCCCGTGGTGCGGGAGGGCCAACCATTGCGCACGCCCCGCGCGGCCCCTAATTTAAGCACTCGCATCAGCATGCTTACATCCCCACTTAACCTCCGTCCCTGTGCACTTCCGTGCGCCTCAACTTCCTTCTACGGGGGAGGACTCCACTCCATGCACCCCACCATCCGCCGGACCCTGTGCGGAGCCGTCGCGACGGCCTGCGCGGCCGCCGCGCTCCTGACCGCCGGTCCCGGCGCCGCCGCTGCCGCCGCGGGCCCGCCGCCCGCCCCCGCGACGGCCCGCGTGAAGGTAGAGATACCGGGGCCGGAGCACGGCACCGACGCCGGATCCGGCTACACCCGGGTACCCCTCTCCGGGCAGGCGAAGGGCGCGGCCCGGCTCTCGGAGGCCGAGCGGGCGGCCGACGGCGACGTCACCAAGATGATCGACAACGGCTCCACCGCCGACCGCCTGGACGTCGTCGTCATCGGCGACGGCTACACCGCCGCCGAACTGGACCGCTTCCACGCCGACGCCCGGCAGAAATGGGCCGAGGTGGCGGCGGTCGAGCCGTACACCACCTACCAGAACCTCTTCAACGTATGGACGGTCGACGCCGTCTCGAACGACTCGGGCGTCACCGGGGACCCGGACCGGGGCGCCGTGCGCGACACCGCCCTCGGCTCGTACTTCTGGTGCGAGGACATCGAGCGGCTGCTCTGCGTCGACCAGCCCAAGGTGGACGCCTACGTGGCGAAGGCCCTGGCCGCCGACCTGGTGATCGTGCTCGCCAACAGCGCCAAGTACGGCGGCGCGGGCTACAACGAGCCCAGCGCCACCCTCGGCTACGAGGGCATCTCGACCGCTTCCGCCGGCAACGCGAAGTCCGGTCAGGTCGCCATCCACGAGACCGGCCACTCGCTGGGCAAGCTCGCTGACGAGTACTTCTACCCCGGCGTCCCGGACTACGAGAAGTACACCGGCCCCGAGCCCGCCGAATCCAACAGCTCCACCCTGACCGCCGACCGGATGGCCCGGGAGCGCACCAAGTGGTACCGCTGGCTGGGTGAGGAATCGCCCGACGGGGGCGTCGTCGGCGCGTACGAGGGCGGCGGCTACTACGTGACCGGGCTGTACCGGCCCACCGACAACTCGATCATGCGGGTGCTGGGCAAGCCCTTCAGCCTGCCCGGCACCGAGGCGATGATCGCCGGCTTCGCCCGCCACGCCACGTTCGTCACCCCGCTCACCCCGACGGACCGCACCCTGCGGCCCTGGCACACCGCGAAGGCCTCCGTACCCCGGCTGGCCGACGCGTACGGGCGGCAGCCCGAGGTCAAGTGGTACCTGGACGGCCGGGAGCTGAAGCGGTTCCGGGGCCGGACCGAGGTGCGGGTGGCGGAGCTGTGGCTCCTCGACCTGCGCGCGCACAAGCTGACCGTGACGGCCGAGGACCGCACCTCGGCGGTACGCGACCCGCTGGTCGCCCGCACGCTCCGCACCTCGGCGACGTGGAGCGTCCGCCTGTAGCCCTCCCGCGCACGGCCGCACGGCCGCACGGCACGCGGCGGGCACGCGGCCCGAGCGCCCCAACGCCCCGAGAAGTTCCCCCCGTCCGGGTGGGAACTTCTCGGGGCGTTCTGCTGCTCGGCCCCCGGACCGGCAGCGGGGCGTCGGGTTTTGACGGAACGTCCGGAGCGCCGGACGGCAGATTCCGGAGGTCCGCGCGGAATCCCCTTGCGTAATGGTCAAGAAACGTTGACCATTACTCGCATGCCTACCGACGATCTTCCCGAGACGTTTCACGTCACCACTGACGAGCAGCTGCGCGCCGTCTCCAACCTCACGCGCCACCGGATCATGGCCGTGCTCCGCTTCGAGCCCGCGACGATCACGCAGATCGCCGAGCGGGTGGGCCTGGCGAAGGGGAGTTCCAGCTACCACGTACGGCTGCTGGAGCGGGCCGGCCTGGTGAAGGTGGTGCGGACGCGGAAGGTCCGGGGGGTCACCGAGCGGTACTACGCGATGGCCGCGCGGTCGATCGCGCTGCCGGACCCGGGTGAGGGTGGGCCGGACGTGCTGATGCGGCATGCGGTGGCGGACCTGGAGGCGTCGCCGGCGGACGGCGAGCGGCACGTACGGATGGCGCATCTGCGGCTCACCGAGGAGCAGTTCGCGGAGCTCGGCGCGCGGTTGCAGGCGCTGGCGGACGAGTACCGCGAGCTGTCCGATCCCTCGCTGCCGGACGCGTCACTCGTCTTCGCACTGTTCCACCCGGCGCGGCGCGAGCAGACCGAAGGAGACGCCAAGTGACTTCAGACGTAAGAAAGTTGCCGACCGGGTTCGGACGGCTGTGGACCGCACAGACGGTGTCCTCCCTCGGTGACGGGGTGACCCATGCCGCGCTGCCCCTGCTCGCGTTGACGCTGACCCGTGATCCGATGGCGCTCGCCGTCGTCACGGCCGCCGGAACGCTGCCGTGGCTGCTCTTCGGGGTGCTCGGCGGTGCGCTGGTCGACCGCTGGGACCGCCGGCGCACGATGTGGGTCGCGGACACGGCGCGCGCGGTGCTGCTCGCGATACCGGCGGCAGCGGCCGCGCTCGACGCGCTGAGCATTCCCCTGCTCGCGGCCGTCGCCTTCCTCCTCGGCCTCGGCGGACTCTTCTTCGACACCGCCGCCACGGCCTACCTGCCGGATCTCCTGCGCCGCGACCCCGCACTGCTGGAACGCGCCAACTCCCGCCTGCGCGGCGCCCAGACCGCCATGTCCGGCTTCGCGGGGCCTCCCGCGGGCAGCGCCCTGCTCGCGCTCGGGAGGGCGGTTCCGCTGCTCGCCGACGCGGTGTCGTTCGCGCTCTCCGCGCTGCTCGTCCGTACGCTGCCCGCCATGCCCCGGCCCGTACCGGAGGCCCACGAGTCGCTGCTCCGCCAAGCGCGGGCCGGGGCCTCGTACGTGTTCCGGGACCGGGTGCTGCTCGGGCTGGCGCTGCGTCCGGCGGTCGGGAACGTCGCCTTCCTCGCCGTCGAGACCGTCCTCGCCCTCTTCGCGCACGACCGCCTGGGCATCGACACCTTCGGCTTCGGCCTCCTCCTCACGGCGGAGGCGACCGGCGGCCTGCTCGGCGCGGCCATCGCCTCCTTCCTCGGCCGACGACTCGGCACCGGCACCGCGCTGACCTGCACGGCCGCCGTCGAGGGCCTCGCCATCCTGGGCCTTGCCGCCGCCCCGAACCCGTACGTCGCCGGCCTCGCGCTCGCCGTCTGCGGGGCGGGCATGGGCGCCACGATGGTGCTCGCGCCCTCCCTCCGGCAGGCGATCGTCCCCGCCCATCTGATGGGCCGGGTCGCCTCCACCTCCCGCATGCTCTCCATGTGCGCCGCCCCCATCGGGGCCTTCCTCGGCGGCTGGCTGGCCACCGCCTACGACATCCGCACCCCGCTCTACGCCGCCGCCGGCCTCCTCCTGGCGATGACGGCCGTCACGGCGTCCATGACCAGCAACCGCCGGGTCGAAGCGGCGCTGCGCGCCGCCGCCCCGGATCACCCGGCATCCGAGGAACCCGCCCCGGAGAGTGCACCCACCCTGCTGTGACGCCTGCCGGTGAAGGCGCCGTGCCCGTCGGCTTCACCGGCGGCGTGCGCAGCCGCTGATTCCGTGTGCCGGCCGACCAGGTTCCGTGTGGCGGCCCTGGTAGTTTGCGGTCATGGAGCAGCGAGTCAGCCTGATCACCCTGGGCGTCGCGGACGTGGCGCGTGCGCGGACGTTCTACGAGGGCCTGGGCTGGCGGGGCCAAGAGGTGTCGGAGACCGTCTTCTTCCAGGCGGGCGGCCTCGCGCTGGTGCTCTGGGGCCGCGACGAGCTCGCGCGCGACGGCGGCATCGACGAGGAGCGCGCGGGCGGCTCCGACGGCTTCGGCGGTGTCGCCCTGGCGCAGAACGTGCGCTCGCCGGAGGAGGTCGACGCGGTCGTCGCCGCGGCCGAACGCGCGGGGGCCACGGTGACGCGGCCGCCGGCGACCACCTTCTACGGCGGCTACGCCGGCTACTTCACCGACCCCGACGGCCACGTCTGGGAGATCGCCCACAACCCGGGGTTCACCCTTGCGGAGGACGGCTCGCTGATCCTCCCCGACTTCGGCGCCCTGTAGCTTCCGGCACGGGCCCGGCCCGGGTCGGCCGGGTGGCGGGTCAGAGCAGGGCCGCGTCCACCATGCGACGGGCAACGGACGTCAGTTCCGCCAGGTCCGGGGCCGGCCGGGAGCGGGCGAGCGCGCCCGCGAGCCGGTCGTAGAGGATCCCCTCCGTCCAGCCCACCAGGAGCTCCGCGGCCTCCTCCGGCCGCTCCGCGCCCAGCCCGGCGAGGATCGCCGTGGCCCGGGCCCGCGCGCCGAGGCCCGCCCGGTGGAGCTCCGGCGCCAGTTCCGGCGTGCGCGCCGCCTCCAGGCTCAGCTCGAAGCGGGCCAGCTGGCGCGCGCGGCCCGTGGTCAGCCAGCGGTACAGCAGCGCGGCGAGCGCCGCCGCCGCGGCGCCGCGGTCCGCCTCCGCCGGCGGCGGGCCGTCCGCGTCGACATCGCCGAGGTCCAGCTCGGCCTGCCGCTGGTAGCAGGCGCCGATCAGTGCCGTCCGCGTGCGGAAGTAGTACGAGGTGCTGCCTGAAGGCAGTCCTGCGGCGGCGTCGACCGCCCGGTGGGTCAGACCGCGCAGCCCGGCGGCGGCCACGAGATCGATCGCGGTGTCCGCGATGAGGGTTCTGCGATCAGGCGTGGACATGCCCTCACTCTACAGCTGTAGAGTGAGGGCATTGGCCTCTACGGATGTAGAGGGGTGGTGGAGTGTGGAGGAGCCATGTTCAGCAATCCACGTCATGCGGTGATAGCCGGTGCGGGCATCGGGGGACTCACGGCGGCGCTCGCCCTGCACCGGCGGGGCTGGCGGGTCACCGTCTGCGAACGGGCGCCCGGGCCGCCCGCCCTCGGAGCCGGGATCGTCCTCGCCCCCAACGCCCTGCGCGCCTTCGACGCCATCGGCTTCGACGTCACCCGGGCCGCCGGCCACGCCGTCCCCGCGGCGATGGGTGTGCGCCGCACCGGCGGCGACTGGCTGAACCGCGCCGACACCGCCGCCATGGCGGCCCGCTACGGCCGGCCCCCGCTCGCCGTACACCGCACGGCCCTGGCGGCCGCCCTGACCGCCGCGCTCCCCGACGGCACGGTCCGGTACGGGGTCGCGGTGACCGCCGTCGAGCGCGTCGACAGCCCCGAAGGCGGCGGCCCGGTGGTCCGTACGCCGGCCGGGGACCTCACCGCCGACGCCGTGATCGCCGCCGACGGCATCCACAGCGCCCTGCGCCGCCAGTACTTCCCCCGCCACCCCGGCCTTCGCCACAGCGGGGAGACCGCCTGGCGCACCGTACTGTCCTGCGAGGGGCTGCCCGGCCTGGTCGCCGCCGAGACCTGGGGCCGGGGCGAACGCTTCGGGGTGGTCCCGCTCGCCGACGGCCGTGTCTACGTCTACGCCACCGCGCGCGCCCCGCAGGGGTACGCGCCGGCTGACCTCCGAGCCGAACTGCGGCGCCGCTACGGCGCCTGGCACGACCCGATCCCGGCGCTCCTGGACCGCATCGACCCGGCTGCCGTCCTGCGGCACGACCTCTACGACCTCGCCGTGCCACTGCCCCGCCACCACTCGGGGCGGCTCGCCTGGGTCGGCGACGCCGCGCACGCCATGACCCCCAACCTCGGCCAGGGCGGCTGCCAGGCCATCGAGGACGGCGTCGTGCTCGCGCGCCTGCTCGACGCGGACGGCGACGTACCGGCCGCCCTGGCCGCGTACACCCGGGCCCGGCACGCGCGTACCGACGCCATCCGGATCCGCTCCCGCCGCGCGGGCCGGGTCGCGGCCCTCACCCACCCCCTCGCGGTGGCCGTGCGCGACCTCGCCGTCCGGGCCACTCCGGCGTGGGCCGCCCAACGCGCCATGGACGGCCTCTTCGGCTTCAGCCCGGCCTGAGGCTCCCGCGCCCCCGGCAGATCGGGCACACCCGCTCGGTGAAGCACTCCGGGCACCGGCCCAGCCGGTCCGGGTCACTGGTGCCGCCGCCCCAGCCGGGACGCCCGCCCATGACCCAGCCCCGGCCCTCGCAGGCGGGGCAGTACCCGAGCCCCTCGCACTCGTAACACAGGGCCCATCCCGGCTCCAGGGTCTCCGGGGTCACCGCCGGCTCGGGCCGGACGTGCGGCACGTGCTCGTAGAGCGGCAGGGCCCGGCTCTGGCCCCGGTACAGCACCGCGCCGTGGTCGCGCGGGAAGGACAGCGTGATCCGCCGGCCGTCGCGGACGCCGACCACGACGACCTCCCGGCCCCCGGTGCGGGGATACTTGGCGGCCTCCACGCGGCTCTCCCAGCCGTCCTCCCGCAGCGACTCGGCGGCGCGCGAGGCCAGCGCGGGATCGTACGCCGCGCGCCCGGGCCGCGCGTCCCGGGCGCGGACATGACCGTGGAAGGAGTACTGGAACGTGGCCGGCTCCGTGCCCCAGTCCCCGAACGGCTCGTCGGGCAGCGCGAACTCCGGCACCTGCCCCGGCGTGAGCCGCGCGGCCAGCGACCGCAGGTACGCGCGCACTTCCTCCGCGTCCCGCAGCAGCCCCGCCCGCGCCCCGGGTATCTCCGCCACCGCCGCCCCCCTCCGCTCAGCCGGTGCCATTGTGGCTCCGGAAGACGCTCCCGTCACGAGGCCCGGGAGGACACCCCGGGGGCGGGGGAGCCGAGGGTGACGAGGGCGGCCAGGAACAACAGGCCCCCCAGGGGCAGCAGATCGAGACTGACCATCGAGACGGCGATGCCCGCCACGATCACGACTGTCCGCCACGCCCCGGCGCGCCGCAGCACCGCCAACTGCACCATGAGCAGCAGCAGTCCCACGTAGAACAGCATCGGGCCGACGGAGTAGAAGACGGGCTCCATCATCGGCCGGCTCTGGACGCGCTCGAAGAGCACCTGCATCGCCGCCCGGTCCTCACTGAGGAACCCGACCACGAGGTCGATCCCCGCCTGCACCGAAATCGCCACCACACCGATCAGGCCCGCCGCGAACCCGGCGTCGGCGAGCCGCCGGGCACCCCGGCCACGCCCTTCCGCCGCCATCCGGCTCAGTCCCCGGAACACCGGGACGAAGCACAGCACGCCTGCCAGCAAGGCCAGATGACCCGAGGACCAGGCGAGCCCAGGGCCGTGCTTCTCGTCGGTCAGCCGGATGAGCCCGTAGACCGTCATACAGATCGGTCCCGCCGCGAGCGTGGAGCGCCGCATGGTTGCAGTTGTCATGTACCGATGATTTCGGCGCGGGTCCCGCCCTGCCCTCGGGGAACACCCTTGCCCGCCCCTGACCCGTCCCCGAGAAGGGGATGGGTGAGCCACCCCATACCGGCACACCGGCTCACCGGCCCGTCTGCCCGCCCGCCGCCGGGAGAAGGCTTGTTGCAGCCTGTGGCCCGACCCCTCCGGCGTGATAGGAACTAGAAAATAGTTCTAATCACCTCACCTCACCTCACCAAGAAAGCGATCGCATGTTACGAACACTGCGCGCTCTCGGCCTCGCCGCGCTCCTGGCGGGCATGTCCCTCATCGCCGCCCCTCCCGCCGGCGCGGACACCCTCACCCCCGTAGGCGGCGGCACCGGGATCATCTTCCGGTTGCAGCCGACCCCGGAAGCTCCCACGAGCTTCTACATCTGCACCCTCACCGCGGTCGGCCGCGACTCGGCCGGCAACCTGGTGGCGCTCACCAACGCCCACTGCTTCATAGACGAGCAGGGCAACAAGCTGGTCGGCGCCTCCGTCTACCGGGACACCTCCCCGGCGGGAACGGCCTTCGCCCCGGCCCCGATCCCCGACAGCCGCCCCGATCTGCAGACGGGGCCGATCGGCACGGTCACCTATGTCGGCACCCCCAACAACCTCCTCAACTCCGGTCCCAAGGGCCTGGACTACGCCGTGATCAAGCTCGACGAGAGCAGGGTCGCGGCCACGAACACCGTCGGCGGCGTCACCATCACATCGATCGGCGCCCCGCCCGCCAACGGCACCCGCATGTGCAAGCAGGGCCACCGGACGGGCCTGACCTGCGCCATCAAGCTCGGTACCAACGGGATCTGGTTCACCCACCTCATCTGGACCGACGGCGGTGACTCCGGTTCCCCCGTCGTCGTCGGTCAGACGCTGGTCGGCAACGCCTGGGGCGCCCAGCACAGTTCGCCGATCCTGAGCATCATCGACGAGCTGAACGCCAACGGCGGAGTCGGCGCCGGGTTCCATCTCGCCTCCTGACCCGCCCCACCCGTGCCCGGCCGGGCCGGTCCCCTCCGCTTGATGTGTCGTGCATCATCTCCGCCGTCCAAGTGTCGAGTTGCCTGATGTGACACTCACGACGTTAGGAGGAGTGGTGGGTCGTACGCATCGGTCCCGGGAGCTGTTCCGGGATCCCATACTCAAGACCTACGCGGGTGACACGAGGGGCCCGGCCCGGGGAGGACCAGGCTTGAGCACGGCCCGGGCCGGGTGGGAGCGGTCAGCCGGTGGTGGTGGCCGGGGGGAGCGGGAAAGTGGTGCGGTGCTGCCAGGCCGTGCCGTCGTAGGCCATCAGCGCGACGGACGAGACGTGGGCCGAGAAGGGGAGGCGGGGCCGGAGGCCGGTCTCGACCGCCGAAAGGACTTGGGGTTCCTGGTCCTGGGCGATCGTGAGGTGCGGGACGACCTCGGCGAACCGGCCGCCGTACGGCGGGTTTCGCGGCCAGCGCTCGGCGATCGCGAGGGTGAGCCGGCGCAGCGGGGTGTCCGGGACGGGGGCGAGGTAGAGGGTCCCGGGGAAGCGCCCGCACCCCTCGAACCGCAGGTCGAACGCCTCGTGTCCGGACAGCACTTCGGCGATGGCGGCGTGCACGGACGCGTCGATGTCGCGTTCCTCCAGGAACGGGAACAACACGGTCACGTGTGCGGGAACTCCGGCCCGTGCCCCGGGGTCGAGCCGTTCGCGCCAGGCGCGGACGACGGGTTCGGCCTCGGGGATCGTGACGATCAGTCCCGTCTGCCCGGCCAGGAACGCGCCGGAGGCGCCGTCATCGGTCATGGCGCCGCATTGTGCCACCCGTCGGCAGGGCGGGGGCGGAGTATCCGTACGGGCAGCGGCGGACGGCCGTGGAGCCGGGCTCCCTCGTCGTGACCCGTGGGGAGGACGGGCGCGGCCAGAGGGGCGGGCGCCAAACCCCGGGGGAACTACGTTCGCGCCGAACAGGCGTACCGCGACCTCCGCACGCACCACCTCCGCACGCACCACCTCCGCACGCATCACCTCCGCACGCACCACCTCCGTACGCACCACCTCCGTACGCGCGGTCACCGCGACGGCGGCCGCCATAAGTCACCCGCCGGCCACCGGCGCCCCGTACGGCCTGGGACCGGTGCGCCCCGGGCGGGTGCGCGGGCGCGCCCACCACGCAGGTCCGTCACCCCCGGAGGCGGCGGGGGCGAGGGGGTCTCGTATCGTCGTGATCATGGTGAGCGAATTCAGCCGATTCAGTGACGCGTTCCTGCTGGAGGCCGAGCGGCACGCGGCGTGGGGCGCCGAGCAGCTTGAGGCCCTGACCGCGTTCCTTCCCGAAGGCCCCTGGACGGCGGACCTGCCGACCTGCGCCTACCGGCAGGAGGGCCTGGAGCTGCGGGTCGCGGTGCTGGGCACCTACGACATGGACGAGCGGTCCTGGATGTGGGGCTGGGCCAACCCGGGGCTGCGCGGCACCGAGGTGGTGGCGCTCACCGGCGCGATCGAGCGGTACGGCCGCAGCCAGGGGATCGCCGAGCTCACCGAGGAGGCCCTCGACCTGTCCGGCTTCGCCGACCCCCGGCACGCGGCCGAGATGCTGGCCTTCGCCGGGATGGGCGTGGCCGAGGCCCCGGGCTACTTCAGCCAGCAGGCCGGGCCGGGCACACTGGTCTACTTCCTGCCCGACGACCCGCAGGTGCCCCGCCCGGCGCTCGACGCCATCGCGCTGCCTCGGACCCTCGTGACCGGGGCGGGCTTGATCGGCCGCTCGGCCCGCCACGCCGTCACGGGCTACTTCGACCACCACGGCGTACCCCGCCGCGAGGACGGGGACCGGATCACGGCGGAGCTCCCCGGCGGGAGCGCGGCCGAGATCGACTTCGACGCCGAGGGCCGGATCGGGGCCGTCCGCCTCACCGCCGCGCCCTGACCGGCCGGCTTACGGCAACCAGCCCGCCCCGGCGGTCGGGTGGGCCGGGCTGCGGCTCACCCGGCCCCGGGTGAGGATCGGGACGTGACCTCATCCGGGACGAAGCCTCGGGCCCTGGCGTACGCGCTCGTCGCGACGGCCGTCGCCGTGATCGCCACGGCGTCGGCCGGATGCGGTGCGGGCCCGCCCCGGCAGCACGGCGTCACCGGCCCCACGGCCACCGGGACGGCCGATTTCGCCGGTCCCGTGGACATCGGCGGCGGCCGGAAGATCTACCTGCGGTGCCGGGGGAGCGGCGGCGGGGGCGCGGGCCCCGGCGGCGCGGGCCCCGGCGGCCCCACCGTGATCCTGGAATCCGGACTGCACGACTCCTCGGACACCTGGAACGTCACCGACGTCAAGCCGCCCGTCCCAAAGGCCCCCGCCGTGTTCCCGGGCGTGGCCGCGTTCGCGCGGGTCTGCGTCTACGACCGCCCCGGCACCCTCCGCTACACCGAGCCGCCGGCCCTGACCACCCGCAGTACCCCGGTCACCGGCACGCGCTCCCTGTCGGCGATGACCTCCGACCTGGACAAGGTGCTGACGGCGGCCCGCGTACCCGGCCCCTACCTGCTCGTCGGTCATTCCTTCGGCGCAATGATCACGCGGAACTTCGCGCAGGAACACCCCGGGAAGGTGGCAGGACTCGTCTTCGTCGACGGCTTCGGGACCGACCTCAAGGAGCTGTTCGGCAAGGACTGGCCCGCCTACCTCCGGTTGCTGAACAACCCCGGCACCGCCTTCGACTCGGACCCGGGATTCGAGAAGGTCGACATCGACGGCGCGATCCGCGCGATCGGCGCGGCCGGGCCCCTGCCGAAGGTGCCGCTGGCCGTGCTCAGCAAGACGGAGCCCTTCGCCACCGCGCCCGGTGCCCCCAAGGAGCTCCTGGCCCGGCTTGAGGGCGCCTGGCCCCAGGTACAGCGCTCGCTGGTCGAACTGGAGCCCCAGACCCCGCAGTTCCTGGCCACCGGAAGCGATCACTACGTACAGGTCCACGACCCCGACCTCACGATCAGCGCCATCCGTCTCGTCGCCGGCCGGTCTGTCAGACCACCGCGTTAGGCTGACGCAATGATCGAGATACGCCGCGCCGGCCCGGCTGACGGAGATGCGCTCGGCCGGATCCATGCCGCCGCCTGGGAGGCGGCCTACGGCCCGTTCTTCGAGCCGGAGTTCGCCGCCCGCGAGGTCCGGAGCAGGCGTACGCGATGGCACGCCCGCGTCGCGGCCCCGGCGCAGCCCTCGGCGGAAGCCTCGGCGCAGGCGCAGGCGCCGGCGCAGGCCCTGGCCGGACGGGGGACGATCCTGCTGGCCGAGGTCGAGGGCCGCCCCCTGGCGCTCTCCGTCTTCCTGCCCTCCCCGACCCGGCCGGGCCTCGCGGAGATCGCGACCTTCTACGGTCACCCCGACGGCTGGGGCACCGGCGTCGCCGCCGCGCTGATGACCGAGACGGTGCGCCGCCTGAGCGACGAGGGCTGCGCCGGAGCGCATCTGTGGACCCTGCGCGACACCCCGCGATCCCGGCGCTTCTACGCCAAGTGCGGCTTCACCGAGACCGGCGCCACCCGCACCTTCGACTTCGGCGAGGGCAACCTCCTCGCCCAGGTCGAGTACGAGCGCACCGGCTGACTGGCGCCCTGACCGCATAGGTTCGCCGGGTCGAGCCCTGCGGGATGATCACTTCATGAGTGAGATCGTGTTGATGTCGGACCCGAAGGTCGCCGCCATACCCGTCGCGGAGTGCGGTGAACGTCTCGTGGACGTTCGCGCCGCCGGTTCGCTGCTGGTCGATGCACGCAAGCAAGACCCGGCAGATGCCTTCGCCTACCTGCGGGAAGGCGTGCTGGAGCGGCTGCTCAAGGCCCAGGCGGCGCTTCCCCAGGACGTGCGGCTGCTGTTCGTCGAGGGATATCGGCCCCCTTCTCTTCAGCGGGAGTACTTCGAGGAGTACGCGAGCCAGTTGCGGGCCATCCACCCGGAATGGTCCGCCCGGCAGGTCCATTCGGCAGCGAGCCGATACGTGTCACCGCCCGACATCGCTCCGCACAGCGCCGGCGCGGCCGTCGACCTCACCCTGGCAGATGCCGGTGGGCGCGAACTGGACCTGGGTACACGGATGAACGCGGACCCGGAGGAGAGCGAGGGCGCCTGCTACACCCATGCCGCCAACATCGGCGAGGAGGCGCGTGCCAACCGGAGGCTGCTGGGTTCCGCGCTGGCGGCGGCGGGGCTGGTGAACTACCCCACGGAATGGTGTTCCCAGTCAAGTTCTTGTGTTCAGCTTCTCGGCGCGTAGGAGCCCTTCAGTCGACCCACTCTGGCTGATCGCTTCCCGCATATCCTTCCCGCGTGCAGCGGACCTCCCAGAACCTCATCGACACTGATGCAGCCCTCAACCTTGCCGGGCGAGATGCCGAGGTCTTCCCGGTGCCCGGCGCGATCGTTGTAGTCGGACCTTCGTCAACGGTGATCATCGCGCACCCCGGTGATGACCCGGAGGTCAGCGGGGTGTGGAACGCTCAGGAGTTCCGCCTTGTCGGCCCAGCGCCCGCCCCGGTCGTGTCACGCCTCATGGGGCCCATGCCGTTTACGACTCCGGGGACCCCGCCGCAGCCGCTCGTTCACCTCTTCGTCCGGCTTGACGACGGATGCGTCCACCTCGGCGTCGTACGGGTCTCGATGTGCGAGGCCGGCGAGGACGTACTCATCCGCTGCCGCCTACGGATCAGCCCGCCGCTGAGCCGCGAAAGCCTTGACTGCGCCCGGCCACCGACCACGCTGCCGCTTCGCCCTGCGCTGGACTGGCTCGGTGACGTCCACACGAACCCGGGCCGGGCCCTCGAGCGCTTCGTCACTGGTTGGTACCCGGTGACCAGCACACAGGAGCTGGCCGCCGACATACCCCGTTCCATACCGTGGGCACTGGCAGACTTCTACCGACTGGCCGCGCATCGACCGGCCATGCTCGGTAGCCACAACCGCATCAAGCCGATCAACAAAGTCCACCCGGACAGCAGCGCGGAGCACCTGGTCTTCGGCGTCGAGTGCCAGGGCGGCTGGACATGGTCGATCCCCTGGGAGCCCGGCGGTAGCGACACCGATCCCACCGTCTGGTTCGAGGACAGCCACCCTGTGCCCGAGGAGGAACCCCTGAGCAGATTCCTCCTGCAGTTCGCCCTTGAGGAGGCCACGCTCTCGGCCGTCTACCAAGCCAGTTGCGACAACCTTCCCAGGCACCTCCTTCCCGCACTCGAGAGCTACCTACAGCGCGTGCCGCTGCGGCCGTTCTTGTCGCCCGCCGACGCACCGACGGACTTCCTCGTCGCCCCTGGCCTCGTCGCCAGGGTCGGACCCAGTTGGGACGACGGGAAGGTTGATGTCTGGATCGGCGCCCAACACCGCAGCTTCCTGCAGCCCCTCAACCGGCTCGACATCCCCTGGCGGCACTTCGACGGGTGACGGCTCCCAGACGGTATGCCGCTGTCGGCCTACATCGTCGGGGGCGAGGTCCGGGAGTCACCCTTCCCTCGGGTGGAGGGGGACCACATTGTCCGCAGTCTTCTCCGTGTGCCTCTCCTTGCCCTGAAGGGTGAGGACGGCGTTGGCGAGCGCGAGTTGCGTGACTTGGTGTCGGAGCGCCGTGATCTCGGCCTTCTGCACGGTAACGGTTTCCTTCAAGTCGGACACGGTCCTGCGGAGCCGCTTTTCCGATTCGGGGAGTTGCTTCGTCTCGGCGCGGACGCGCTCGTAGAACTCGTGCTTCAGGTCGGCATGGCGTTTCTGGAGGGCCATGCGGTGAACACCGGCCTCGGCCGCGAGAGCGACGACGGTCAGCGCGCCGTTAGAGGCTGTCGGCTGGCCGGAGAGGAGTCGGTCGATGGCAGCGCGAATACGTGCGCGCTCGTCAGAGGATTGCTCGGTCATGTCAGAGCCTCGGCGGGTTGAGCAGTGGCGTGGTGAGTGTCGGCGGTAACGCGATGCTGTTCGGCGGCGGCGCGGAGTCGCCTTGCCAGCGGCTGAGGGGTGTGCGCCGCGAGTTGGTTGATGCGGTCGGCTTCTTCGAGTAGTTCGCTCGCGTGACTGTCGAGGCGGACGGCGTTGCCGCAGCCGGGGCGACAGTCGAACTGGTTCGGGGCGGTTGCGTCGGGGCCTGGTTCGCAGAGCGCGTTGTCGCGCTTGAAGACGCAGATCAGCGAGGCGTCCGGGTTGTCGTAGAGGACCAGGCCGTCGCGGGCCAGGTAGTCGGCGGCCTGCTTGGCGAATCTCTGGGTGACGGTGCGGCCCTCGAACCGTGGTGCCTGAACCGCGGCGGTGAGGGCTCGTCGGGCGGCGGGCCCGGAGATCTTCTCGCCGGCGGAGAGGCGTTCCCGCAGCCGTGCGGCGGTGTCGGCAGCGGCCAGGGCGGTTTCGACGTCGAGGACGCTGTGGATGCCGCGGCGGCTCCGGCTGCCGTAGCCGCTGGAGGTGCGGGCGTCGAGGACGGTGCGCATGTGGCCGTACTGGATCGCGAGCGCGACGAGCCCGCCAGGTCTGCGGGCAATGTGCCACGCCAGGGTCCGACGGAACCGTCCGAGCCCGATGGCGCCGTGAGGATCTTCGGGAACGCCCTGGTCCGACAGCCCCTGGGATTCTGCTTCCTGGTTGATCCACGCAACGAAGCTCTCGATCCGCTGGTTCATACCGGCGTTCTTCAAGGCACCACTGAACTGGCGGCCACGGACAAAGTCGTGATGGGCGGAACTGAAGAGCAGCTCGCCCTCGGGAACCATCCGTTCAAGGACTCGGATCGCACGGACGACCGGGGTGATGGCGACCCAGGGGACATCCCGTTCCTCACCGGCCGAGACGTGCGTGCCGTCGTCATCGGTGACGTTCTTGTAGTGGTGACTGCGGATGAGATGTCGACCTCCGCCCTCAGGTTCGGGGCAGCAGCCGGACCGCAGACCCTGTACTTCCTGTGGCCGCATACCGGTCAGGTAGAGACAGACGATCATCGCAGCGGTGGACAGATGCCGCATCAAGGTCGGGGCTTCGTTGAAGTCGAGGTGCTCGCGCCAGGGCCTGCCGTTGATCTGCCCTGTCATCGGAACCTGCAGTAGACATGGGCCGGGCTGCAGCGTGGTGAGGCGATGGCGTTGCCGAAAACCGTTGACCTGGTTGATGCTGCAGCCGACGGTCGCCGCGATGAAAGGGGCGTTGAGGACAGTCCTGCCTTGACGCCCGGTGGCCGGAACACCCTCGCCCGCTGCGAGTTGGGGCAGGAGGTAGGCGTCCAGCGCGGCCAGTCCTTCGGGCGTACTCGGGTTGGAGGCAGCCAACTGCTGCATGTGGAGCCGTTCTGTCCAGGCAGCCAGGACGTCGTCTCCGAAGTCGTCGACCATCCGGATGGCCCACATCAGGAGCGGCCCCAGGACCTTCGGGTCCAGCGGCTCGGTCGTGTTCTCACCGGCATCCTGCGACGCGGACGAGGGTAGATAGTCGTCGATGCCGTGTCGTTCCCAGGGCGGCTGAGTGACGCCGACGGGGCGAGTGCAGAGCTGGTCGAACGCCCACAGATCAGCCAACCGGCTCAGGGTCTCGCTGGCGTGGTGCCGCGAGATTCTGGCGCTGAAGCGGTCTGCGGCGTAGGCGGCCCAGTGATCGTCGGTGCAGGCCCGAAGGTTCGCGAGGCCTGCGGCGTGCAGCCAGCGGGCGAGCCTCATCCACTCGTAGCAGGTCTCGCGCATCTCGGTGGCGGAGCCTCTGGGCCGGGCGCGGATTCCACGAGTCTGGAGGTAGGTGGGCCGCAACTGGCCGTTCAGCAAGATCCAGGTCACCTGCCTGATCTGCCACTCCAGGTGATCCGGGCAATTCTTCCAGTGGATCTTGGCCAGGCTGGCGCCGGGCCTGTCGATGAGCGGGCCCAGCGGCCAGATCGACTCCTGGTAGCGACCGTTGGGGTTGGTGTTGCCGGCACTGATCCATTGAGGAAGGACGACGAGACTGTTCGAGGTCGGGACCGGCAGCAGATAGGGATCGTCACCGGAGGCAAGAGCAAGGGTCATGGAGCCAGCTGTCCTTTCAAGAGGAGGTCGACCAAGGCGCGGTCGGTGTTGCTGACCCTGCCCAAGGCGGCAGCCCAGGACGGGCGGCCGACTTTGTCCGCCAGGTCGTCGATCCGCTGCCAGTGCTCGTACCAGCGCTGGTGCCATCTGTGTTCAGGCATCGCCGACCGCAGGCTCTGGATCTGCTCGTGGAGGAGGGCGAGGCGGGGGTGGTGGCCTGGGTGGATGTGTGCGTTCGGGCAGGCGAGGCAGAGCAGGAAGTCGGCTCCGCAGCCACCGCCCGGGGCAGGCCACGGGGTGGTGTCCTCGTCCGCACAATCCGCGGCCGCCGTCTGCCCGTGGGCCGGGTCCGGCCCCGGAGCGAGGCGACCGCCGAAGAAGATCTTCTTTGCCTGGTCGAGAGCTTCGAGTGCGCCGTCCTCGAAGATCTGCTGCGAGTCTTGCCGGACTCTTTGGTCGGGGAGCACGTAGACGCTCTCGTGCGTCCCTTGCGAGTGCTGGAGAGGCTTGCCCTCCCGAGTCACCGTTGTGCGTCGGACCTGGCGGAAGGGCGAGCCGTTCAGCTTGTGTTCGCTCGCCCAGGACGCCCCCTCGACACCTGAGACTCCGAAAACGAGTGGGCCGACTACCGGAGGACGGTCCATGTCTCTGCGTCCGCCCTTCTGGCGAACCGCGCGGGCAGTCATCAACAGGTCAGTACCTGGAGACAGCTGTGCAGCCAGAAGTCGTCCATGGAGCGTGGCCTGCAGTGCCTGCGTGATCAAACGCCCTGGCGAGTCGGCCCCGGAGTCGGTGATGTTCTCCGTGGAGAACCAGCGGCCGTTCCCGGCCCGGCGTTTCTCGATCTGCACGTGGTAGGTCACGTTCGTGGACTCCGCGACCGACGGAGCCCTGGTCGGGGCCGACATACGGTCGTAGACGGAGAGGTTCCAACCGAAGCGGTCGGTCAGGAGCACGGCCAGGGCAGTCAGCTCCGACGGGGTGAGGAACAGCCGGCCCCACGTGTGCTTGCTGTCGCGACCGCCCAGCAATCCGCGGTTGGTGATGGCCTGTCGACCACTCGGCAGCGGCGTACGGGGCACGTCCCCGACACGAGCCACATGGTCCAGCGCTTCTCCGAGCCGCCAGTCACGGCTGCCCTCATCCAGGGCTCCCGCCCGCCACCTCTCCAGCAGTTCACTGTTCTCCCGGATCCTGAGCCAGGCGGCCCGGAACTGACGGCCTGCTGCCAGCAGCACGTGCTCGCGTTCCGCCTCGTCGTAGGACTTCCGGACGGGCTTCGGTGCGGGAACGCGACGGGCCAGCTCTTCTGCGACCGGCCCTTCGCTCAACCGGGGGTCGCTGCGGAGTAGCCGATGGACCGCCCGCAGCGTGGTGCGACCGGTGTTCGTGCTGATGATCTGCAGCCGCCAGCGCTTGAGCGTCGCCGCGTCCAGGCCGGTCAGATCCTCGGGAGGAGTGTCGAGACCGGAGATGAACTCGGCGAACACCTTCAGCCTGTTCCAGGCAGCTGTGGCGCTGTAGTGGCTGGTCCACTTCGTTCTCTGGGCAGCGAACACCGTTGCCAGAGAGCGCTGCATCGGCTCCGGGACGGACAGATCGGAGAAGACGAAGTCCTTCCCGTGGCCAGCCTTGTTGACGATGGTGACCACCAGTCCGCCTGCGGCGAGCGCTGGTTCAGTGGTGAAGTCGGTCGGCGGCAGGACCGCCCGACGCCCGCGGCGGCTCATCGGTCGGCCACCGGCAGCCGGTCGACGATGACGTCGATGTCCTGGATCCCGGCCGACTCCTTCGCGAGTCGCGCGAACACGCTGTCGATGTCCTCGACCTCGCGGTCGGGCCCGTTGGCCTCGGCTGTCGCCAGGATCGACTCCAGCTGCAGGTGCGCGACGGGAGCCAGGTAATGACGCTTGGTCGTCTCGACGTCCGCGTGCCCGAGGAGGGTCTTGACCAGCCACCAGGGATCACCGAACAGCATCGCGAAATCCCGTCGATCCGCTGCGGTCAATCCGAAGCGGGCCTCCATCAGCTGGTTCAGCACGATGAGCATGTACAGCGCGAAGGAGTGACGGGTGGAATGCGGGGTCGCGTACGGAGTCCGGCCCCGGACCTCTGCGGCTCGGAGGTTCCGGCCCACTTCCCGCTCGGCGGGGGTCAACAGAACCTCTTCACAGCGCAGATTCGCCGTGGTGAACACGGTGTTCCAACGGTCGGGAACCATCGGCAAGCCCTGCTCGGTCAGCCACAGCCATGCAGGTTCCGGCCCCTCCGGGCCTTCGATGAACAGCCACTGCCGTTCCCGCCAGCCCAGATGGGTCACATACTGATGGCCCTCGACGCCATCTCGGTCGACCCAGAAGACTCGCGGGGCCCGGCCGCGGGTCACCTTCGTGACCAAGCGCATCTGCTCGATCCGCTCATAACGGCCCATCTGCTGAGCTCGCTTCACCGCCCAAGCGCGCTCCGACTGTACGTAGGTCTCGACCTGTCCCAGGGCGTCCAGCGAGGTGTAGAAGGCGCGGCCGTTCTTCGACCTGGTCACCGCCCCGGCGAGCTGGCCGTGCTGGTAGCGCCCGTGCTGCAACCGCTGAGCGGGCAGCTCGAACGTCAGGAGGGAACCGCCTTCCTGTCGCCGAAGTCCCGAGCTCAAGATGAACTGCACAAACGAGGTGTTACGGGCCTCGGTCCGCGCATCCCACCCCCAAGTCGGCACCCCATCGCGACCATGACCGCGCAGCCCGACGTCCGACCACAAACTCCACGTACGCGGTGTCAGCCACGACACCCGGGCACTTACCGAGTCAGCTGCACGGTCCTCCCGCCGGGACGCGTCCACCGGCCGCGGGCTCACCCTCGCCCACTTGAACAAGCGGGTGAAGGCGGCGGCCTCGCGATTCCACTTCGACCCGCTGATCCGCTCGGGATTTTGCGGAGCATCGCAGCGCCAGGTCCTGTAGTTCAGCAGGTCCTGCTCGGAGGCCCGGCGCCAGTCGATCCCGCGCGACGACAGGAACGTCAGGAGGATCCGAATGTCCGTGGCGTAGTTCCGCTTCGTCTCCCGCGCAAGGAAGCGGAAGTGCTTCGAGAGAACGAACTCCAACAGGTCGGAGTCAATGGTGAAATCTGGAGCGATGAAGACAGGATCACCCGGCATCAAGCCGATCCGCTCGACCGCCCTCGGCAGGTCCTCGACCCCCAGTACTCCCGCTTCAGGAAGTGTCCCCCACCGGCCCGGGTCGGGCACCCACACCACATGCCACTCACTCACACTCGCCCCTTCCCTGATGCTTGAACACATCCAATCATCAGGGAAATGGTGGCACTGGTCCTTCGGCGACCGCTACTGGGCTCTGGTCACGGGGAAGTCCGTCGCTTGCTACGGCCCGAAGGAGATCACCCCGCTCGGACAAGGCCTGGCCGTGTCCGACTGACCGGTCACGCGGTGAGGCGGCGGCCAGGACGTCGGGTTGGTGGCCAGAGGCCCGTCACCACCAACCCGGTGATCGTTTCCGGTCAGGGCACTAGGTGCCCGGCTTGCGGCCGTAGACGAACACGTCGTCACCGTTCTTGAGCAGGTTCCAGTACGCCTTGGCGTCGGCGGACCGCATGTTGACGCAGCCTCCCGAACCGGGCGGGTTCCACATGCTCTTGTCCACGGAGTGGAAGGCGATGCCGCCGTCGAAGAACTGCGCGTACGGCATCGCGACGTCGTAGATCGTCGACCAGTGGTTGATGTTGCGGTAATAGATCTTCTTCAGGCCGGTCCGGGTCTCGGTGCCGTCCTTGCCGGTGCGCACCGGGACCGGGCCGTAGACGAGTTTCCCGCCGTCCTGGACCCAGCTGAGCTGGCGGGTCAGGTCGACACAGGCGATCCGGCCGAGATTGGTCGGGCATGTCCCCTGCCGGTTGGGGGTGTTGCCGGCCGCCCGCTGTTCGATCATCGTGTTCATCGTGCGCCAGGTGAGCGGGCCGGCGTATCCGGCCGTCGGGGTGATCCCGTGCGTCGCCTGGAACGCCTTTATGGCCTTGCAGTCGGCCGCCGACTGCCGGCCGTCGACCGGCCGCCCCAGGAACTGCTCGACCTGCCGCTGGTAGGGCCCCACGGTCATGTTGCAGGAGTCGGCGTGCGCCGTCCCGCCCCCGGCGACGACCAGGGGCGCCGCCAGCGCCACCGCCGCGCCGATCACTGCCGCTGCCCGTCGCCTCGTACGTATCCGCATCGAGTTCACATCCGCCTCCCCCTGGTTCCTTCCCTGCCAGGAGCCGGAACGTACCGAAGAGCGGACCGGGTTGGCGTTCGGGCTCCGTAAATCGCCTCGTACGAATGGCGTACGCGGCAGCGGTGGCCCGCAGCGCGGGCGGGTGCGTCAAAGAAGCGTAAAGACTGCCGGAACCAGGCAATGCGCGGCATGCGCACCCGTTGGCACGATGGCGTCGTA
This sequence comes from Streptomyces goshikiensis, assembly GCF_014650555.1. Taxonomy (GTDB): domain Bacteria; phylum Actinomycetota; class Actinomycetes; order Streptomycetales; family Streptomycetaceae; genus Streptomyces; species Streptomyces goshikiensis. The sequence goes on from NZ_BMVE01000003.1 coordinate 534,252, forward strand.
CGGGGCGAACGCGGGTCGAGCGGGGGAGGTGCTCATGGGCTTGTTTCTCGGTCTCGGCATCGGGGGAACCGTCCTGCTGGCCTGCGCCCTCGTATCCGACGGGGTCCTGGAAGGCGTCTTCGGCGGAGCCTTGGGCGGACTGCTGGACGGCTGGCTGTCGCTTCCCGTGATCGCGGGCTTCGTCTCCATGCTCGGCTTCACGGGGGCGATCGTGCTCGGGAGCACCGGTCTCGGGCCGGGAGCGGCAGCCGCCGTCGGGACCCTGGCCGGGGTGGGGGCGGGCTGGTCGACGTACCGGCTGAGCCGGGCCCTGCTCCGGGACGACAGCGGGGCCGCGCCGAGCCACCGCGACCTCGTCGGCTCCGCGGGGACGGTGGTCACCGCCGTCCCGGCCGGCGGCTACGGCGAGGTCCTGCTGCGGCTCGGCGGCCAGCCGGTCAAATGCGCCGCGACCGCCGAAGGGCCGCTGGCCCGTGGCGTGGAGGTGTGGGTGACGGCGGCGCCGTCGTCCACCTCGGTCAGCGTGCGCGCCGTCGAGCGCTGACACGCTCTCCGCCCGGCTCCGCCCCGCTCCGCTGCGCCGCCTTCTCCGTCCACCCACACCACCGATCTGTTCCCTCCACCGGGGGAGGCAGGGGGAACCACCATGAGTCCAGTCGTCACCGCCGTCGTGGGAGTGGTCGTACTCCTCGTCCTGCTCGCCCTCGTCGTCGTCACCCGCTACAAGGTCGCCGGCCCCAGCGAGGCCTTCATCATCACGGGCCGGCGCGGCAAGAAGTCCACCGATCCGGCGACCGGGCAGGTCGTCACCGACAACAGCGGGCAGAAGGTCGTGGTCGGCGGGGGAGTGTTCGTCGTCCCCTTCGTCCAGCAGCGCTACACCCTCGACCTGTCGAGCCGTCACATCCCGATCGCCGTCCGGGGCGCGGTCACGCTGCGCGGCATCAAGGCCAATCTCGAAGGCGTCGCGATCGTCAAGGTCGGCGGCAACGAGGACGCCATCCGCGCCGCCGCGCAGCGGTTCCTGCAACAGCAGGACGGCATCGTCGGCTTCACCCAGGAAGTGCTGTCGGGCGCGCTGCGGGCCATCGTCGGCCGGATGTCGGTCGAGGACATCATCCGCGACCGGGCCGCGTTCGCCGGGCAGGTCGCGGAGGAGGCCGAGGCCAGCCTCTCCGGGCAGGGCCTGGTACTGGACGCCTTCCAGATCCAGGACATCACCACGGAAGGCTCCTACCTGGAGGACCTCGGCCGTCCCGAGGCCGCCCGCGCCAAGCAGGAGGCCGACATCGCCGAGGCCAACGCCCGCCAGGCCGCCGAACAGGCCCGGCTGAAGGCCGAGGAGGAGATCGCGGTTGCGCAGCGCACCCTGTACCTGCGCCAGGCCGAGATCAAGGCCGAGACCGACGCGGCCACCGCGCAGGCGAACGCCGCCGGGCCGCTGGCCGACGCCGACCGGCAGCAGCAGATCCTGGCCGAACAGGAGAAGGTCGCCGAGCGGCAGGCCGCGCTGACCGACCGCCAGCTCGACACCGAGGTCCGCAAGCCGGCCGACGCCCGCCGCTACCAGGCCGAACAGGAGGCCGAGGCCAAGCGCGTGGCCCGCGTCAAGCAGGCCGAGGCGGAGCGTCTGGCCGACATCGCCGCCGCCGAGGCGGAGGCCGCGCGGTCCCGGCTGACCGGTGAGGGCGAGAAGCAGCGCCGCTCCGCTCTCGCGGAGGCGGAGGCCGTCGAGGGCGCCAAGCGGGGCGAGGCCGAGCGGGCCCGCCGCGCGGCGATCGCGGAGGCGGTACGCCTGGAGGGTGACGCGGAGGCGGCCGCCATCGCGGCGAAGGGCGCGGCCGAGGCGGAGGCCATGCGCAAGAAGGCCGAGGCCTTCGCGGGCTACGGCGACGCGGCGATGATCCAGATGCTGGTGGAGGTGCTGCCGCAGGTGGTCGCCAAGGCGGCCGAGCCGCTGGCCGCGATCGACAAGATGACGGTGATCTCCACCGACGGCGCGAGCAAGCTGTCCCGCACCGTCGCCGACAACGTGGCCCAGGGCATGGAACTCCTCGGCTCCACCACCGGCATCGACCTGTCCCAGCTCCTCGGCGGCCGGGGCGCGGCCAGGCCGGAGGCGAACCGTGAGCCGGTGCCCGCCAACGGCAAGATCGCGATCGGCGACTGACGGCGGCCACGAGACCGGCCCGGGGCCCGCCACGGGGGGCGGACCCCGGGCCCTCCCCGTACGCCCCTACGCCGCCGGGGCGGGGGTGTGGCGGTGGCGGTGGCGGAGTGCCGTGACCGTGAGGACGAGGAGCGCCGCGAGGCCGTACGCCAGGGCGCCCGTGGTCTCGCGCGAGCCGAACACCTGCCCCGTGACGTACACCGCCGCCCCGGCGACCGCGACGCCCAGCCACTCCCAGCGCCCGTCCAGCGCCACCAGCGCGACGAGCAGCAGCGCGTACCACGAGTAGCCCGGCGTCAGCAGGACGAAGGCCCAGCCCGTCACCAGCAGCGCCCCGCTCCACGGGCGGCGCGGATCCCCGCGCCACAGCACGTACAGGCAGACCCCCGCCAGCACGGCGAGCAGCACCGGCAGCGCCCAGTCGTCCGGCAGCACCAGACGCAGCAGCACGTACCGGGAGCCCGAGGAGGGGTCCTCGTACCCCTCTTCCTCGACGTAGCCCCCGAGGTAGCCGAAGACGGAGCCGTGCGAGAGCAGTACGTACGGGACGTACGCGAGCACGGCGAAGGCGGCGGCGGGCAGCAGCACCACGGCCGCGTCCCGCACCCGGCGCACCCCCGACAGCGCGCCCGGCAGGGCGATCGCCGGCATCAGCTTGGTGGCGACGGCCGCGCCCAGCAGCAGCCCGCCCGCCGCCCGCGCTCCCGGCCCGCGCGCGGCCACGAGCCCGAGACCGGCCACCGCCAGGAGCACGCCCAGCACGTCGACGTGCGCGTTGTTCACCGCCTCGACGGGCACGGCCGGACACCACGCCCAGTACGCGGCCCACCGCGGGTCACCGCCCCGGCGGCGCAGGATCAGCAGCAGCGCGCCCGTCACGCCGAGCGACAGCAGCCCGGCGCCGATCTGGAGCGGCTTGTGCCGGGCGCCTTCGGGCGAGAGCAGGTCCACGACCAGGAAGTACGCCTCGGCGACGGGCGGGTAGATGGTGTGCACGGCGGGCCGGTTGATCCGCGTGCACCGCGGCGCCGGGGTGTCCGCCGGGTGCGGGATCGCGGCCCGGTCGGGACCGGCGCAGGCCGCGCCCGTGGGGAAGAGCCAGGGGTCGCGCAGCCGCGTCAGCCCGGCGTCCTGGGGCGCGTGGTCGTACGGGGAGATCCCGGCGGCCTGCACCCTGCCGTCCCAGGCATAGCGGTACGAGTCGGTACTGGTCCGGGGCGGCGCCACCAGCCCCGTCGCCGCCACCGCGAAGGCGCCCGCCAGCACCAGCGGTACGACCCGGCGGGCCGGGACACGGCGCAGCGCGAGCAGCGCGCCCGCGAACAGCACCCAGCAGCCCGCGTACCACCCGGACAGTGCGGCGGGACCGGTGAAGTAGCCGTCGTAGCGGATGGCGCACACGAGGGCAACGACCAAGGCGACCAAGGCGACCAGGGCGGTCAGGGTGACCGGGGCGGCGGGGGCGGCGGCGGTGCGGGACGGGACGGTGAGGGCGGTGCGTGGGTTCACGTCCGCAGCGTTCCAGGAGCCGGGCCCGGATCGGGGCCCGGCGCCCCGCACGTCCGTGTTTCGTAAGGTGTCCAGCCGCCCGATCCGGCCCCGGCACGGGTGTGATGGGCGCATGCCCTTCACCCTCCCGCCGCCCGGCCGGCCACCCGTCACCTTCAAGGGGCGGCTGCACGACGCCCGCACCGCGACCGCGATCGGCCGCTGGCTCGGGCTCGCCATCGTCGTCTGCTTCGCGACCGGTGTGCTCAGCCACTGCCTCCAGCACCCGCCGCACTGGCTCGCCGACCGGCTGCCGAGCCGCCCGTACTGGGGCTACCGGGTCACCCAGGGCCTGCACGTGGCCTCCGGTACCGCCGCGATCCCGCTGCTGCTGGCCAAGCTCTGGACGGTGTACCCGCGGCTCTTCGCCTGGCCGCCCGTCCGGTCGCCGCGGCACGCGCTGGAGCGGCTCTCGGTGGCGGTCCTGGTGGCGGCGGGCGTGTTCCAGCTGATCACCGGCTTCCTGAACACCTATCAGTGGTATCCGTGGCCGTTCTCCTTCGTCCCCGTGCACTACGCGGTGGCCTGGCTGCTGCTGGGCGCGCTGCTCCTGCACCTCGCGGTCCAGTGGCCGAGGATCCGCGCCCACTGGAGCCGGAGCTCCGAGGGCACCCTCGCCCTGCCCGCCGCCGACGGCCCGGACCGCAGGCAGTTGCTGACCGCCATCGCCGCCGGGGTGGGCGCCGTCACCCTGACGACCGTCGGACAGTCCGTCACCGCGCTCGCCCCCTTCGAGCTGTTCGCCCCGCGCAGCCCCGAACACGGCCTCCAGGGCCTGCCGGTGAACCGCACGGCCGCCGCCGCCCAGGTCACCGAGGCCTCGCTGACCGGCTGGCGGCTCACCGTCGACGGGCCGCGCCCGTACCTGCTCACGCTGGCCGAACTGAGCGCGATGGCGCAGTACGAGGTCACCCTGCCCATCGCCTGCGTCGAGGGCTGGAGCAAGTCCGCCCACTGGTCCGGCGTCCGGGTACGGGACCTGCTGGAGCGCGCCGGAGCCGGGCCCCGCGCCGGAGCCCGGGTCGTCTCGCTGGAGGCGGCCGGCGCCTACCGCGTCATGGAGATGGGCCGCGAGTACGCCCAGGACCCGCTCACCCTGCTCGCGCTGCGGCTGGGCGGCGAACCGCTCTCCCTGGACCACGGCTATCCGGCCCGGATCATCGCCCCGAACCGGCCCGGCGTGCTCCAGACCAAGTGGGTCGGCCGACTGGAGGTCGCGTGATGACGTACCGCCGCGCACTCGGAGGACTCGGGCTGGCCCTGATGGCGCTGGGCGGCGTCCTGCTGCTCGGGCAGCCCGAGCCCTGGCGGATCGCGCTGTGGCTCGCGGGCGCCGTCGTGCTCCACGACGGGCTGATCGCCCCGCTGGTCCTCGCCGTCGCCGCCCTCACCGCCGCGGCGGGACTGCGCCCGACCGGCGCGCCCCGGGCCGCCCTGATCGTCGCGGGCTCCCTCACCGCGATCGCGCTCCCGCCGCTCCTGCGCCCCGGAGCGCCGTCCAACCCGACGGTGCTGCCGCTGGACTACGCGCGCAACTGGCTGCTGGCGATGGCCGCGATCGCCCTCGTCACGGGCGCGTACCTGGGCATCCGCGCACTGCTGCGCCGCCGGGCCTGAAACCAGGCCCGGCGGCGCGGGAACAAGGCGCGGGAACAAGGGGCGGCGGGGCGCCGGGGGATCAGCGCGTCAGGCGTACGAAGCGCCGGTCCGCCGCCTCCCAGGCCACCGCCCGCGACCAGCCCGCCTCGGCGGCGTGGACCCCCAGGGCCCGGGCGCCCACCCGCGCCCACGGGAACGGCGCCCCCCAGGCACCGTCGCCGTCGTCGAGGTGGACCTCGACCCGCTCGTCCACGTCCGGAGCGGCCACCTCCACCAGCAGCGAGCCGCGCGGATCCGTCAGCCGGGCGGCGCGCCGCAGCAGCGCCACCGGGTCCCCGCCGATGCCGATGTTGCCGTCGATGAGCAGCACCGTGCCCCAGCGGCCCTCGCTGGGCAGCGGATCGAACACCGACCGGCACAGCGCGCTGCCGCCCGCCCGCACGGTACGTTCCACCGCCGCCGGCATCACGTCCACGCCCAGCGCCGGACGCCCCAGCCGGGCCAGCGCCGCGACCATCCGGCCCGGCCCGCAGCCGATGTCCAGGACCGGGCCCCGGCAGCGCGCGAGCACCGTCGCGTCGGCCTCGTCCGGTTCGGCGCACCAGCGCGCCACGTCCAGCGGCAGCAGCCAGCCGTCCGAGCGCCGCAGGTACAGGGGCCCGCGGCCGGCCCGCAGCGCGTCGGCGTACGGGTCGGCCCGCCAGGCGCGCACCGGCTCCGACAGCTGCGCCGTCATCGCGCGACCGCGCACAGCTCGCCGTGCAGCGCGGCGAACCGGGTACCGGGCGCGGCGGCCGCGACCCGCGCCGCATCCGCCGGGGTGTCCACGTCACACAGCGCGGGCAGGTCCCGTACCGCCCGGCCGGACGCGGTCAGCCGCAGCCGCTGCTCCCGCCCCGTGTGCGGGACGGACATCGGGACGCCGAGCAGCAGCGCCGGATCGGGCCGGGCCAGGCCCAGCGCCCAGAACCCGCCGTCGTCCGCGGGACCGAACCAGGCGCCGGTGCCGGTGAAGTCGAGCCCCTGGGCCAGCAGCTCCGGGGTGACCTGCGGGGTGTCCATGCCGATCAGCAGCGCGGGCCCGCCGGACAGGGAGAACGCCGCGGCCAGCCGGACGTCCAGCCCGCCCGCGCACTGCGGGACCACCTCGATGCCCTCCGGCAGCCACGGCCCCGGCCGCCCGTCGAGGACCAGGACCCGCCGCCGGGCATCGGTGGCGAGGACCGCCGCGAGGGTGTCCTGGAGCGCGGCCCGCGCCAGGCCGGCCGCCTCCTCCGGGGTGAAACGCGGCGTCAGCCGGGTCTTGACCCGCCCCGCGACCGGGGCCTTCGCGATGACGAGGAGGGTGCTCATGTACGTACTCCCGCGCTCGGGGCGGACCGCTTGAGCGGCGGCTCGGCCAGCACCCGGCGCATGTCCCGCACCGCGTGCCAGGTGCCCCGCCAGGTCCCGGTGACCTTCGACTTGCCCGAGCGCGGCAGGTACGGGACGTCCGTCTCGGCGACCCGCCAGCCCGCGTCGGCGGCCCGTACGACCATCTGGAGCGGGTAGCCGCTGCGCCGGTCGGTCAGCTCCAGGCCGACCAGTGCCTCACGGCGCGCGACCCGCATCGGCCCGAGGTCGTGCAGCCGCAGCCCGGTACGGCGCCGCAGCATCCGGGCCAGCGCCAGGTTCCCGGCGCGGGCGTGGGCCGGCCAGGCGCCGCGCCCCCGCGGACGGCGGCGGCCGAGCAGCAGGTCCGCCTCGCCCGCCGCGACCCGCGCCGCCATGGGGGCGAGCAGCCCGGGGTCGAGGGAGGCGTCGCAGTCGCAGAAGCAGACCAGGTCGGCGCGGGCCGCGAGCAGCCCGGCGTGGCAGGCGGCGCCGAAACCGCGGCGGCTCTCGTGCACGACCGTGGCACCGAGACCGCGGGCGATGTCCGCGGAGCCGTCGGTCGACCCGTTGTCGACGACGATGGCCCGCCAGCCGGCCGGCACCCGGGCCAGTACCCAGGGGAGCGCCTCCGCCTCGTCGAGGCACGGCAGTACGAGGTCCGCGCGGGGCGGCGCGCAAGCTGATTCAGTCACGAGCCACACCGTAGGAAGCGGCGGCGGACGAATGGGGCTTTGAGTCCTTACGAAACGCGGACGCCCTCCCGACGGGCGCCGCCCCGGCCACGACCCGGCCCGCGCGGATGTCAGTCTTGAGCCATGGCAGCAGCGAACAACGCGGAGAGTACGGACGAGGGCGTGCGCGGCGTCCTCGTCGTGGACGACGACCCCACCGTCTCGGAGGTCGTCGCCGGATACCTCGACCGCGCCGGGTTCGCGGTGCGGCTGGCCGGCGACGGACCGGCCGCACTGCGCGCCGCCGAGGAACACCGCCCGGACCTGGTGGTCCTCGACCTCATGCTGCCCGGCATGGACGGGCTGGAGGTCTGCCGCCGGCTGCGCGCCCGGGAGGCCGGGACCCCGCCCGTCCCCGTCATCATGCTCACCGCCCGCGGTGACGAGGACGACCGGATCCTCGGCCTGGAGGTCGGGGCGGACGACTACGTGACGAAGCCGTTCAGCCCGCGCGAGCTGGTCCTGCGCGTGCAGTCGGTGCTGCGCCGGGTCGCCGCCACCCCGGCCGCGGCCCCTGCCGCCGGCCCCCGGCTCGCCGCGGCGGGCCTGACCCTGGACCCGGCGGGCCGCCGGGCGGCCAAGGACGGTACGGAACTAGCCCTCACCCTGAGGGAGTTCGACCTCCTCGCCTACTTCCTGCGGCACCCGGGGGAGGTCTGCGACCGGGAGCGGCTGATGCGCGAGGTGTGGGGCTGGGACTTCGGGGACCTGTCCACCGTCACCGTCCACGTCCGCAGGCTCCGGGGAAAGATCGAGGACGATCCGGCGAGCCCCCGGCTGATCCAGACCGTCTGGGGCGCCGGATACCGCTTCGACGCCCAGCCCTCCCCGACGGCGGTGGCCGACCGTGCGTGACCTGCTGCTGATCGCCCTCTACGCCCTGCTCGGCGCGGGCGCCGCCGGACTCCTGGGAGCCGTGGCCCTGCGGATACTGCGCCGGCGCAGCGTCGCCGTCTCCCTCGCCGTCGTCGCGGCCGTCGCCGTGTCCGCGATGCTCGCCGGCACCCTCGCCGTGGCATGGGCGATGTTCCTGTCCTCCCACGACCTGGCCGTGGTCACGACGGTCGCCGCGGTGGCCGCCGCCGTCTCCCTGGCCACCGCGCTGCTCCTCGGGCGGCAGGTCGTGCTGCGCTGCCGGGAACTCGTCGGCGCAGCCCGCGTCTTCGGCGAGGACGGCACCTTCACGGCGCCCGCCGTCCCCGCCCCCGCCGAACTCGCCGCGCTCAGCCGCGAGCTGGCCCTCACCAGCGAGCGGCTGGCGGCCTCCCGCGAACGCGAGCGGGCCCTGGAGACCTCCCGGCGCGAGCTGGTCGCCTGGATCTCGCACGACCTGCGCACCCCGCTGGCCGGGCTGCGCGCGATGTCGGAGGCGCTGGAGGACGGCATGGCCGCCGACCCGGCCCGCTACCACCGCCAGATGCGCACCGAGGTCGACCGCCTCAACTCCATGGTCGGCGACCTCTTCGAGCTCTCCCGCATCCACGCGGGCGCGCTCAGCCTCAGCCGCACCCGGATGTCCCTCTACGACCTGGTGGGCGACGCCCTGACCGGCGTCGACGCGCTCGCCCGGGAGCACGGCGTCCGGCTGGTCGGCGAGGGTGTCGCGGCGCTCCCGGTGGAGGTGGACGGCAAGGAGATGTCCCGGGTGCTGTCCAACCTCCTCGTGAACGCGATCCGCCACACCCCGGCCGACGGCACGGTCGCGATCGCCGCCGAACGCCGCGCGGGGGCGGTGGTGGTGTCCGTCACCGACGCCTGCGGGGGCATCCCGGAGGAGGACCTCCCGCGCGTCTTCGACACCGGCTGGCGGGGCACCCCGGCGCGGACCCCTCCGGCGGGCGCGGGCCTCGGCCTCGCGATCGTCCGCGGCATCGTCGAGGCCCACGCCGGCCGCGCGGACGTCAGCAACGTCTCCGGTGGCTGCCGCTTCGAACTGACCCTCCCGGCCCCGGCGGCCGCTCCGGCTCCGGCCCCGGCTCCGGCGTAGGCCAGAGCGTCAGGCGCGCCCCTGACGCCGTCCCCGCCGCCGGGCCGGCCGCCAGTTCGGCCATCCCGGCGGCGAACGGCACCACCGGGCGCCAGTCCAGCTCCCGGCGCAGCCGCGCCGAGTCGGCGGTGATGTGCCGTACGTCGCCCAGCCGGTACTCGCCGGTGACGACCGGGTCGGGGCCCGCGTACGAGGCGGCCAGGGCCTTGGCCATGTCGCCGACCGTACGGGGATCACCGCTGCCCACGTTGTACGCCGCGAAGCCGCCCACGGGCCCCTCCGGCAGGGCCTCCAGCGCCGCCGCGTTGGCCGCCGCGACGTCCCGTACGTGGACGAAGTCCCGCCGCTGCCCGCCGTCCTCGAACACCCGCGGCGCCTCGCCCCGGGCCAGCGCGGAGCGGAACAGCGCGGCGACCCCGGCGTACGGCGTGTCGCGGGGCATCCCGGGCCCGTAGACGTTGTGGTAGCGCAGCGAGACCACGTGCCCGCCGGTGGCCCGCGCCCAGGCGGCGGAGAGGTGTTCCTGGGTCAGCTTCGTGGTGGCGTAGACGTTCCGCGGGTCCATCGGCGCGTCCTCGCCGACCAGCCCGGGCACCAGCTCGGCGCCGCAGCCGGGGCAGCGCGGCTCGAAGCGGCCCGCCCGCAGATCGGCCTCGGCGCGCGGCCCGGGCCGGACCACCCCGTGCGCGGGGCACTCGTACCGGCCCTCGCCGTAGACCACCATCGACCCCGCGAGCAGCAGCCGCCGTACGCCCGCCTCCGCCATCGCGGACAGCAGGACCGCCGTACCGAGGTCGTTCGCGCTGACGTACCCGGGGGCGTCCCCGAAGTCCTTGCCGAGACCGACCTTGGCCGCCTGGTGGCAGACGGCGTCGATCCCGGCCAGGGCCTGCCGCACCTGCCCGGCGTCCCGTACGTCCCGCCCGTCCGCCGCCAGGTCGAACACCACGGGCTCGTGCCCGCGTTCGGCCAGCTCGGCGACGATGTGCGAGCCGATGAAGCCCGCTCCTCCAGTCACAAGTACACGCATGCCCCGACGCTATGCCGCTCGCGCCGCGCCGAACCGGATGCGGGGCCGCCCGTCACGGATCCGTAAGAACCCCCGCCGCCGAACGGAGCCATCGGGCGCGGGCTCCTGTGTGTCGCGGGGCGGCGGGCGGCGGGCTGCCCCTACGTTCTGGGGGCGTGACCCCAGTCCTCCGTGTGAAAGGCGATGTCGTGAAGCGATCCGTCCGCAGCCGTGCCCTTGCCGCCCTGACCGTCCTGGCCGCCGCCGGCGCCCTCTCCGCCGTGGCGTCCCCGGCTCTGGCCGCGCCCGTCGACGGCGACTCCCACTACGTGTTCGTCCTGGGCAACAACAACCACGTCCAGGTCGCCGAGGACGACGTCTTCAACGCGGGCCGCGACAACACCGTCGGCTCCAACGACGGCACCGCCCCGCCGGCCGTCGCCACCGCCGCCGCCCGTACCTTCGGCATGCCGGCGACGGACTGGACCCGCATGTTCTAGTCCGCCGAGGGCCCCGCCCGCAGCGGCGGGGCCCGCGCGCCGCTCGTGCTCCCCGGGCGCAGATGCGAGGGCGTCGCACCTGGTCACAGGCCGTACGACGGCTGTAGCCGCAACGGATTCCCTGTGCCACCGTGTGGTCATGGAGGGGAAACGGCACTCACACGCCCACCACCACGGCCACGATGCCCACGGCCCCGGCGGAACCCGCCCGGCACGGCTGAGGCACCGGCTGGCCCACCGGCTGCGCCCGCACGGCCACGAGCCGGCCGACAAGGTCGACACCGCCATGGAGACCTCCCGCGAGGGCATGCGCACGCTGTGGCTCTCCCTGCTCGTCCTCGGGCTCACCACCGCCGTCCAGGCCGTCATCACCGCCCTGTCGGGGTCGGTGGCCCTGCTCGGCGACACGATCCACAACGCCACCGACGCCCTGACCGCCGTCCCGCTCGGCATCGCCTTCCTGCTCGGGCGCCGCGCGGCCGACCGCCGGTACACCTACGGCTACGGCCGTGCCGAGGACCTCGCCGGCATGCTGATCGTGGCGGCCATCGCCGCCTCCGCCGCCGTGACCGCCTGGACGGCCGTCGACCGGCTGCTGCACCCCCGCGACCTCACCCACCTGTGGGCCGTGGCCGGGGCGGCGCTGGCCGGGTTCGCCGGCAACGAGTGGGTGGCCCGCTACCGCATCCGTACCGGCCGCAGGATCGGCTCGGCCGCCCTGATCGCCGACGGGCTGCACGCCCGTACGGACGGCTTCGCCTCCCTCGCCGTCCTCCTCGGCGCGGGCGGCGCCGCGCTCGGCCTGCCGGCCGTGGACCCGGTCGTCGGGCTGCTCATCACTGCCGCGATCCTCCACGCCCTCGTCGGCGCCGCCCGCGCGGTCGGCCGGCGCCTGATGGACGGCGTCGACCCCGGCCTCGTCGAAACCGCACAGGAGGCGCTGCGCGGCGTGGCCGGGGTACGGGGCGCGGGGCCGGTCCGGATGCGCTGGATCGGCCACGCCCTGCGGGCGGAGGCCGACATCGTCGTCGACGCGCACCTGACCGTCATCCAGGCCCACGCCCTGGCGGTGGCGGCCGAGCACGCGCTCATCCACGCCGTCCCCCGGCTGACCGCCGCGACCGTCCACACCGACCACACCGATCACACGGGCCATACCCCCACGGGCGAGGACCCGCACGCCCCCCTCGCCCACCACACCGGCGGCCGCCCCTGGTCCGCGGCGTGATCTGAATGGAGCAGGCGCGCTGGCCCGCGCCACCGCGCGGGCCCAGGGTGGGGACGGGGCTCCACCGACACGGGTGCCGGCCCACGGCCCGCTGAGAGGCAGGACGGTCTGTGAACGCTTCTCCCCGGGACGCCGAGCCCCCGATCGCCGAGGCCAACGCCGGCGTGCTGCGGCGCTTCCCCTTCGACGACACCCGCGACCTGGAGAACGAGCGCCGGGGCTTCATCGCCACGGTCGAGGAGTCCGCGATCCGCGCCGCCGACGGCCGCGTGGTGTGGGACCTGAACGCCTACGGGTTCCTGGCCGAGGACTGCCCGCCCACCGCCAACCCGAGCCTGTGGCGCCAGAGCCGGCTGGTCACGGGGCACGGCCTGTTCGAGGTGACCCCCGGGATCTACCAGGTGCGGGGCTTCGACCTGTCGAACATGACCCTCGTCGAGGGCGAGCGCGGCATCCTCGTCATCGACCCGCTCGTCTCGACGGAGACCGCCGCCGCCGCGCTCGCCCTCTACCGCCGCCACCGCGGCGACCGGCCCGTCACCGGGGTCCTCTACACGCACAGCCACGTCGACCACTTCGGCGGCGTCAAGGGCGTGATCGGCGTCGAGGAGGTCGAGGGCGGCGTACCGGTGATCGCCCCGGCGGGGTTCATGGAGCACGCCGTCAGCGAGAACGTCTACGCCGGCACCGCCATGTCCCGCCGCGCCGCCTACATGTACGGCGCCGCCCTCTCCAAGGGCCCCCGCGGCCAGATCAGCTCGGGGCTGGGCGCCACTAACTCGACGGGCACGGTCACCCTCATCCCGCCGACGCTCTCCATCACCCACACCGGGCAGAGCGAGACCGTCGACGGCATCCGCATGGTCTTCCAGATGACCCCCGGCACCGAAGCCCCGGCCGAACTGAACATCCACTTCCCCGGCCACGCCGCCCTGTGCACCGCCGAGAACGCCACCCACAACCTCCACAACCTGCTCACCCTGCGCGGAGCCCAGGTCCGCGACCCGCACGACTGGGCCCACTACCTCACCGAGGCCGTCCAGCTGTTCGGCGACGCCACCGACGTCGTCTTCGCCTCCCACCACTGGCCGGTCTGGGGCCGCGAGGACGCCCTCACCTTCCTCTCCGAGCAGCGCGACCTGTACGCGTACCTCCACGACCAGACGCTGCGCCTGCTCAACCAGGGCCGCACCGGACCGGAGATCGCCGAGGAGCTGCGGCTGCCCCCGGCGCTGGAACGCGCCTGGCACACGCACGGCTACTACGGCTCGGTCAGCCACAACACCAAGGCCGTCTACCAGCGGTACATGGGCTGGTTCGACGGCAACCCGGCCCGCCTGTGGGCCCACCCGCCCACCGAGGCCGCCACCCGGTACGTCGACTTCATGGGCGGCGCCGACACGGTGTTGAGCCGCGCCCGCGCCTCGTACGCCGAAGGCGACTTCCGCTGGGTCGTCGAGGTCGTGGGCCACGTCCTGTTCGCCGACCCGGACCACGCCGGCGCCCGCGCCCTCCAGGCCGACGCCCTGGAACAGCTCGGCTACGGCAGCGAGAACGGCACCTGGCGCAACTTCTTCCTCACCGGCGCCCTCGAACTGCGCCACGGCACCGTCGGCACCCCCGCCAGCGCCGTCTCCGAGGACATGCTGGCCGCCCTCACCCTCGACCAGCTCTTCGACTCCCTCGCGATCCGCGTCGACGGCCCGCGCAGCTGGGACGCCGACATCACCGTCCGCTGGCGGTTCCCCGACGGCCGCGAGCCCAGCACCCTGCGCCTGCGCAACGGGGTGCTCACCCACGTCCGTGGCCTCGGACCGGCCGTCGGCGAACCCGACGTCGAGATCACCCTGGACGAGGCCTCCCTGCGCGGCATCCTGCTCGGCCAGGCGGTCCTCCCGGACCTGGTGGCCGCGGGCCGCGCCCAGGTCAGTGGCGACCCCGCCCGGCTGGCCGAGCTGATCGGACACCTCACCGACCCCGACCCGGACTTCGCCATCGTCACTCCCTGAGGCCCCCACGGCGGCACCGGGCACGCGGAAAATGCTTTGCCCGCGCGCGGCGGCGTCGCTGAGGATGGACCGTTGTGAGTGCTCCAGCTTCGTCCCTCCTGTCCCGTGTGTCCCGTCTGCTTCCCGATCTCGCTCCGTGGCGTTCCAGCCGGGACTTCCGACTGCTCTTCTTCCAAGGCGTGGTGACCTTCTTCGCCTCCGCCATGGCGATGATCGCGCTGCCCCTGCAGATCAAGGAACTCACGGACTCGCCGCTCGCGGTGGGCGTGATGGGCGCGGTGGAACTCGTACCGCTGGTCGTCTTCGGCCTGTACGGCGGAGCCCTCGCCGACGCCCTGGACCGCAGACGCGTGATCCTGCTGACCGAGGCCGGGCTCGGCGTCCTCGCCGTGGTGCTGCTGGTCAACGCGCTGCTGCCGGACCCGCTGCTGTGGCCCCTGTACGTGGTCGCCGCCGGCGTCTCCGCGCTGGCCGGACTCCAGCGCCCCGCCCTGGACTCGATGATGGCGCGCATCGTGCCGCACGAGCAGCAGACCGCCGCGGCCGCGCTCAACTCGCTGCGCTACCAGATCGGCGCCATCTCGGGACCCGCCCTGGCCGGACTGGTGGTGGCGTACGCCGGATACGGGGCCGCCTACGGAGTCACCGCCGTCGGGTTCGTCGTCTCGGTCGGCCTGTGCACCCGGCTGTCCCCGGCGCCGCCGGCCGGCGGCGCCGAACGCCCCGCGCTGCGCGGCATCGCCGAGGGAGCCCGGTACGCGTGGAGCCGGCCGGTCCTGCTCGGCACGTACGCCGTTGACCTCGCCGCGATGTTCTTCGCCTTCCCCAACACCCTCTTCCCCTTCCTCGCGGACGAGCTCGACGCGGTGTGGGCACTGGGACTGATGTACTCGGCGGGCGCGATCGGCGGGCTGGCGATCGGCCTGACCAGCGGATGGACGTCGCGGGTGCGGCGGCACGGACTGCTCGTGATCTTCGGAGCCGGTGTCTGGGGCGTGGCCATCGCGGCCGCCGGCTGGTTCAGCCAGATCGGGGTGGTCCTGGTGTGCCTGGCCGTGGCCGGCGCCGGCGACATGCTCAGCGGCCTCGGGCGGGCGACGATCTGGAACCAGACCATCCCCGAGGAGCTACGGGGCCGGCTCGCGGGCATCGAGGTGCTCTCGTACAGCGTCGGCCCACAGCTCGGCCAGGTCCGCGCGGGCACGGTGGCGGGCTGGACCGGCACCCGCTCGGCGTTCTGGAGCGGCGGCCTGATGTGCGTGGCCGCGGTGGCGATGCTGACCGCGATGCTGCCGAAGCTGGTCACCTACGACGCCGACACGGACGAGGACGCGCTGCGCCGCCGGGAGGCGAAGCGGGCCGCTCAGGAGCTTGCCCCGGCCGAGCACTGAGCGGTGTCGGTGGCGGCCGATCCGCTCCCGGTGCGCCGACACCGGCGGTCAGTGGCCGGCGGCCGCCTTGACCAGCGCGACGGCGGTGCCGATGGCCGCGTCCAAGGCGCCCGCCAGCAATGCGGAGACCGTGCCGCCGCCCATCCGGATCCCGCCGAAGCAGCCCCAGGCGAACAGGGTCGCGACGTTCACCGCGGCCGCCGTCAGCAGCGCGGTGTCCAGCTCCATCACCCCGAGCGCGGCCGCGCCGATCAGCACCAGCGGCCCGGCGGCGGACACCAGCAGCGGGCTGCTGACGGCCAGCATGGCGCGCAGCTCGTGGCCCGTCGCCAGCCGGCCGTGGACGACGCGGTGGGCCTGCTGGTCCGCGACCAGTGCGGCCAGCCACAGTCCGACCGCGGCCGTCAGTACGGTCGCGGCCGCTCCCACCGCATCGGCGTGCTCGGCCGCGGCGAGGCCGATCACGACCGAGATCATGGTGATGGACGCGTAGAGGCGCTCCTTGAGGCGCGCGGCGGCGAACCGCGGATCGTCTTCGAGGGCCTCATCGGCGCCGTCGGCGCCGGGGGGCTCGTCGTGGGCCATGCGGCACACCGTAGGGCCGGCCGGCGGTAGGTACGCGCCGCCTGGTGCGGTCGTTGTCCGCCGTCACCCGGACGGCCGACGGGGCGGGGAACGACCGCACCGGTCACCGTCCCCCGTCACTCCCAGCCGCCCTCGGCCGGGGCCCGGTCGAGTTCCTCGTCGAGGGCGAGCGCGGCGGTGATCAGCGCGAGGTGGGTGAACGCCTGAGGGAAATTGCCCAGTTGCTCGCCCGTCGGCCCGATCTCCTCGGCGAAGAGGCCGACGTGGTTCGCGTACGTGAGCATCTTGTCGAAGGCGTAGCGCGCCTGCTGGAGCCGGCCCGCTCGGGCCAGGGCGTGCACGTACAGGAAGCTGCACAGCGAGAACGTGCCCTCCGAGCCACGCAGTCCGTCGGGCGAGGCGGCCGGGTCGTAGCGGTAGACGAGGCTGTCGGAGACCAGCTCGCGGTCGATCGCGTCGAGGGTGGACAGCCAGCGGGGATCGCGCGGGCTGATGAAACCGACCACCGGCATCAGCAGCAGCGAGGCGTCCAGGACCGGATTGCCGTAGCGCTGGACGAAGGCCCGGCGCTCCCCGTCCCAGCCCCGCTCCATGATCTGCCGCATCACGGCGTCCCGGGTCGCGGTCCAGCGGGCCACGTCGGCGGGGCGCGCGAGCAGGGTGGCCTGGCGGACGCCCCGGTCCATGGCCACCCAGCACATCAGGCGGCTGTACGTGAAGTCCTGGCGGCCGCCGCGGGTCTCCCAGATGCCCTCGTCCGGCCGGTCCCAGTGGTCGCAGAGCCAGTCCAGGATCTCCGCGGAGCGCTGCCAGCCGTCGTACCCGACCGCCTCGGTGAGGGTGGCGGCCTGCGCCAGGGCGTAGACGACCTCGCCGTAGACGTCCAGCTGCAACTGGCCGGCGGCGCCGTTGCCGGCCCGTACGGGCGCCGATCCCCGCCAGCCCTCCAGATGGCCGAGGACCTCCTCCGCCAGGTGGGGGTCGCCGTCCACGCGGTACATGATCTGCAAGGGTTCGCCGCTGGGCGCCGGGCCGGCCATGACCCGCCGGCCCAGCCAGGCGCGGAAGGCGTCGGCCTCCTCGGTGAAGCCGATCTCGCGCATCGCGCGCACCGACAGCGAGGCGTCACGGATCCAGGTGTAGCGGTAGTCCCAGTTGCGCTCACCGCCCTCCTGCTCGGGCAGGCCCATGGTGGGCGCCGCGATCGGCGCGCCGCTGGGCGCGTAGGTGAGGAGCTTGAGGGTGATCGCGGAGCGGTTGACCATCTGCTGCCAGCGGCCCCGGTAGCGGCAGCGGCTCATCCAGCCGTGCCAGAACCGGTTGACCCGCAGATAGCTCTCCAGCACCTCGTCCACCGACGTCGCCGCGGGCGCCGGGCCGTCGGCGTCACAGACGGTGAGCACCACCGCGGCGCGTTCCCCGGCCTCCAGCACGATGGCGGCCCGCACGTCAGGGCCGTCGGCCTCCAGCGGAACGGGACCGAGGGCCTGGAGGTGGGCGTGCGTGCCGGGCCCGGCGAACCGCGCGGTGGCGCCGTCCACGACCAGGTCATGGGGCAGGCGGCCGTAGTCGAAGCGGGGCCGGCACTCCAGCGTGAACCGCACCCGCCCGCGCACCACGCGCAGGATGCGCACGATCCGGTGCCGGTCGGTGGCGGTGCGCGGCTCCCGGACGGGCATGAAGTCGACCACCTCGCCGACGCCGTCGGAGGTCAGGAACCGTGTCACCAGCACGGCGGTGTCGGCGAGGTACAGCTGGCGGGTGGTGACGTGCGGCGCGTCGGCCGTGAGGGCGAAGAAACCGCCGCGCTCGTGGTCCAGGAGGCCCGCGAAGATGCTGGGGGAGTCGAACCGGGGCGAGCAGAACCAGTCGAGCACGCCCTCGGAGGAGACGAGCGCGCAGGTCTGCAGGTCTCCGATCAGGCCGTGATCGGCGATCGGCGGATAGCGGCGCATCGGCCCTCCTCGGCGGGCAGGACCCCCGGCCGGGCGGCGGGCACCGGGCGGGCGGCGGGGCACGGGACGAGCCCGCGCACCCCCATCCCACCAGCGCCGACGCCGCGCGGCATCCGCTCCCCGGCGCGCGTAGCCCGTTCGGAGGGTCCCGGCCCGCGAATCGCACGTCCCGCGGCCACACTCGAACGTCCATGCCCCCCGACCTGGGGCGTCGCGGATGTCCGGCCGGAAAAGCCTCGAATGGTGCTGATGGGAACCGAACACGGATGAACTGGCCGAATCACCCGTAGTCGGCGGATCCATCCACCGACCAGACTTTTCCCCAGCGCCCGCCCGCACCGTGCGGGCAGGCCGTAGGAGGGGCAGTGAATCGTCGTACGAGGTTCGCACTGGCCATGACCACCGGATTCTTCGGTGCCGCACTCGCGCTCGCGCCCGCGGCGCAAGCCGGGGCGGCATCGGCCACCGGCTACGACAACTGTGCGTCGGGCTGGATCTGTTTCTACTCGGAGAAGGACGGCGGCGGGCAGAAGTGCCAGTGGTCGGGGAACTCCACCGACACCCGCTCCCAGTGCTCGTGGATGCGGGCGGGTACGAACACCCGCTCCGTCTACAACCACACGGGCAGCCGGTTCCACTACTACCACGGCATCAACTACACGAACCGCATCGGCAGCACCACGGCGGGTAACCGTGGCAACCTCGCCGGGACCTACACGATCGGCTCCCTCTGCGCCGGATCCTGCCCGGGCTGACCGGCCGGCCTCCCCCCGTAAAGCAGTCGCCGCGTCCGCCGGGAAGCCCCCGGCGGACGCGGCGGTGGTTCTGAGCCGGTCCGCGCCAGTGGGTCCGCATGTGTCCGGGCGATCAGCGCGGGCATACGCGGAACCTGGCGACGGTGACCGCGTGACGGCTGCCGCTCGCGTTCATCCAACAGAGCAGAGCAGAGGCATCGGCCGGGGTGAGGCGACAGTGAATACGAAGAGGGCAGCCGTCGGCGGGCCCATGTGTACGGAAACGCCGGTCACGTTCCAGCGGCGCAGGCTCGACCTGCGCGGCATCCGGGGCGCGGTCGGCAAGGGCAGGGACTTCACGCGGCATGCCCTGCGGGACTGGGGATGGGACCGGCGCGAGAGCGCCGAGGACGCCCTCCTCGTGGTGTCGGAGCTGCTGACCAACGCCGCCCTGCACGCGGGCGGGTGCCACGAGCTCGTCCTCACCGCCGGTGAGGACCTGCGCATCGAGGTGGTCGACGGCGACACGGAGCCGCCCCGCCCGCAGGCCGTGCGCCGGGTCGGCGTACCGGGCGGCCGCGGCCTGTACATCGTGCAGCGGCTCGCCGACGGCTGGGGCTCCCGTGCCCATGGCACCGGCAAGGTGGTCTGGGCGGAGTTCGACGCCTCCCGGCTGACCGGCGCTCCCGAGGGCTGCGGCCGCTGAGCGCCGCGGGGCGCGCGCTTCGGGGTTCCCCCAGGGGGTAGACGCGCCCGCATGACACAGAGGCACGCGCGGTGGCGCGACGAGAAGTCCGCGGAAGAGGTCGTACCGGTCCCCGGGAGGCGACACGGCCCCGTGTCCCCGGTCGGGCGGGCCCTGGCGATGGTGGCGGCGTTCGCCGGGACGGTGCTGTTCAGCCTGGTGCTGGCCCGGCTGACACTGGAGCCGTCGGCGGCCTCCGTGGACCTCGTCCACAGCAATGTGCAGCCCGGCCATTCGATCGACGCCTACCTGCACGGGACCTCGACGACCGAGGCCGTGCGCCAGCTGGGCGGGAACCTGCTGCTCGGCCTGCCGTTCGGCGTGCTCCTGCCCGTGCTGCTGCCCCCGGCCAGGGGGCTGGTGCGGGTCGCCGTCGTGACGCTCTGCCTGATGACGCTGGTGGAGCTGATCCAGGGCGCCCTGGTTACCGGGCGGGTCTTCGACATCGACGACGTCATCCTCAATACCACCGGGGCGCTCCTTGGGTACCTGCTGATCGGCCGGCGGCTCGGGCGCGCCGTACATCCCCGCCGTCACCACTGGTGGCACCGCTGGACCCGGCGCGAGGTGGCGGTCCGGCCGGCGGCCGGGACCGTACCGCCGCCGAGGCCGCAGCCGAAGACGGCCCCGCAGCGGGGCCAGGAGCCGGGCTCGGAGACGAAGCCCCAGCCGAAGACGGCCCCGGAGCCGCAGAGGAAGCCGGAGCCGGGCTCGGAGACGAAGCACAAGCCGGAGCCGAGCCCCGAGCCGAAGCCGAAGTGGAAGTGGCGGCCGGGCTCGGAGCCGGCGCCGGAGCGGGCGCCGAAGCCGGGTCCGGGCCCGGACGAGGGCCCGAGCCCGGCGCGGGCGCCGTGGGCCGGCATCCGGCTCGGGCGCCGCGACCCCCGCTGACGGTCCCGGCGGAGCGCCGGTGGCGCGCAGGTCAGACCTCGCGCCACCGGGCCGCCACCCAGGAGAACACCCCGAACAGCACCAGCCCGGCGGCGACCGCGACCAGCAGCCACGGGCCCGCCGCCGTGAGGGTGAACGACCGCAGGGTGTCGTCCATCCCCTTCGCCTGCGCCGGGTCGTAACGCACCGCCGCGAAGACGAGGAAGCCGCCGGCCGTGGCGAACACGGCGCCACGGGCCAGGCCGCCCGTCACACCGAGGAAGTCCACGGCCCGGCGCCAGCGGGCAGAGAGCCCGCCCAACGCGAGGTGCTTGCGGAACTTGCACCGCGCCGCCTGGACCGCGATGACCACACCCGCGACGGCGATCCCGACCCCCGCCGCCCCCACCAGCCACTGGCCGGCGGGCAGCTCCAGCGCCTTCGCCGTCGCATCGCGGGACTCCTCGTCGCCGGAGCGCCCGCCACCGCCCGCCGCGAAGGTGAACACGGAGAACGCGGCGACGGCGTAGAAGGCGGCGCGTCCTGCCGAGGCCAGCCGCTTCAGCGGCTTGTCCCCGTCCGGACCGGCCGCGCCGAAAGCCGCCTCCGACAGGCGCCACAGCGCCATGCCGACCAGCCCGATGGCCACGGCCCAGATGAGGACACCGCCGAAGGGCTTCCCCGCGAGTTCCTGGAGGGCGCCCTGCCGGTCGGCCTCCTTGCCGCCCCCGTCGCCGAAGGCGACCCGTACGGCCAGCATTCCTATCAGTACGTACAGCACTCCGCGCGCCACCAGACCGCAGCGCGCGGTGACCTCCCTGACCGTGCCGCCCCGGGACGCGGACCGGGATGCGGACCGGGCCGCTGTGCGAGCTCCGCCGACTCTCATCGCGTTCAGCCCTCGTCCCGCCGGGCGCCCGTGAAGGCGGGGAACGGTCCGAACCGGGTCCACTGGTTGTACGCCGTGCATATGGGGACGTTGACCTCGACGTGCTCTTCGACGTGCGACATGCGCACCCCTTCCGTGTCGTCGGCGGGGCCGCGCACCGGGGCGCGGCCCCGCCGGCAGGGACCTTGCAGGCGCGGCTACCCGCCCCCGACGGCCCCATGCCAATTCCCGCGCATGGAAGAACGGCCGCCGGGCAGGCGGATTTCCGAAGGCATCGTCCGAAGAAATCAACCGGCGAGGAGAAACCTGCCATGACCGAGAACGCGTGGGGCTACCGCGAGACGTCCGGCCGCCTGGAGGGCGTGGACCTGACCGGCTACAAGGTCGAGGCCGAGGACGGCAGCATCGGCAAGGTCGACAAGCATTCGGACGAGGCGGGGTCCGCGTACATCGTCGTCGACACCGGCCCGTGGATCTTCGGCAAGGAGGTCCTGCTCCCGGCCGGTACGGTCTCGCGCATCGATGCTGCGGAGGAGAAGATCTACGTCGAGTTGTCCAAGGAGCAGATCAAGTCCGCTCCGGAGTTCGTCCGCGAGGACCACCTCGACGACACCGGCTACCGGGAGCAGCTGGGGTCGTACTACGGTCTCGGCCCCTTCGGCGGTCCGTTCGTCGGTCACATGTGACCCTGTCCGCTTGAGGCTGCCGGAGGCCGGCGGCCGCGCACACGGTTCCCGAAGGTCACGGGCACCTGTGCGCGGCCGCCGGCCTCGGCCGTCACCCGTAGCTGACCGTCACCTCCCGGAAGCCCAGGGAGCGCAGCAGGTTCTCCAGCATCGCCGTGGTGTTCTTCTCGGTGCGCTGGACGAGGCCGCTCTCGCGAGCGGCCTCCTCTATGTGCTGTGCGGCCAGCTTCTGTACGGCCTGCTCGCCGGACGGATTGTCCGAGAACAGGTCTCCGAGCCGGTCCAGCAGCCCGCGCTGCTTCGACACCGCGTACGAGCGCTCGGGGTCGAGGGCCGCGGCGCCGAGCACCGCGTGCGGCAGCCGGATCGAGGCCTTCGTGCGGTCGGAGTCGACCGTGACGCTCTGCTCGCCCAGTCCGCCCAGCTCGACGTAGCCGCCGACGGTGCCGGCGCCGACATAGAGGGTGCGGGTGCCACGGATCGCGTCCGGCAGGAACGCCGCGTCCTTCTCCAGGTCCACGACGACCTGGAAGTTGCCCACGGCGCCCTCGTAGCGGTCCATGTCCTGGATCGACTTGAGCAGCGCGGGACCGGACCGGTCCCGGGTTTCCTCACCCCACAGGCCGCCGAATCCCGGAAGCAGGCTGAACCGCTCCACGAGCACGACCAGCACCACGAGCACCGCGAGGGCGATGGCGATCCGCCCCCACCACGGGCGGCGCGCGCCGCCCGGCCGTTCCGAAGAGGTCTCCATGGTGCGCGGATACCCCGTGGTCCGGCCTCCACCCCCACGTCAGCGCGAACTCCCTTGTCCCACAAGGGGTTCGCGCGACTCAGAGAGGCAGAGGGTCAGGGGGTCAGGGGGCTGAGGGTGCTACGAACCCGCCGGCTCGCCGGAGGTCAGCCGCGAGGCCTCGATCTCCGCCCAGACGGCCTTGCCGTGGTCGTGGACGCGGGTTCCCCAGCGATCGGACAGCCGCTCCACGATGTACAGTCCGTGCCCGCCGGGCAGGCCCTGCCGCGGTGTCGGATTGCGCCGGGGCAGCGTCGTCGTGCCGTCGAACACCTCGATCCGCAGCACGTCCTCCCCGCCCGTGAGGACGAGTTCGAGGCAGCCGTCGGCGTGCAGCGACGCGTTGGTCAGCAGCTCGGACACCAGCAGCAGGGTGTCATCGGCTGTCGCGTTTCCGTCCCAGTTCCAGTCCCGCAAGGCCTGGCGCGTGAAATCGCGCCCCTTCGTCACATGCCCGCGGACACCCGCCAGAGCGAGCCGGCGGCGCTGGCCGCCGACAGGAGGTCCGATGCGCACGGGTTCACCTGTCGTCGGTCCCATGGTTTCCACTGTTGTCTCTCACCCCCGCCAGTCGATGCCGGTTCCCCGTCCATGAACCGGTGGTGTACGTCCTGCTGGTCCGGCCCCGGGGACTCCCGAGCATGCCCGTGACATTGTAGGACACCGACGGTCTCACAGGGTCGCCATGTGGAGCCTCAAAGTGAGGCCCCGGTCCGTGGCGCGGATCTCGACCAGATCGCACAGCTGATGGATCATCCACAGGCCGCGGCCGCCGTTGGCCGACGCCAGCTCGGGACGGCGCCGTCCTGCCAGCGGGTCGGCCAGATGGCCGCCGTCCTGGATCTCGGCGACGACCCCCGCCTCCGCGGCCCACAGGCGGAGCGTTCCCGCGCCGCCCCCGTGGGAAAGGGAGTTGGCCGCCGCCTCGCTGACGGCGAGCACGAGGTCGCCGCGGCGCGCCGGGGTCAGGGCGGATCCGCGGGCCCAGTTCTCGGCCTGCTGCCGCACCGCCGACAGCTCCCCGTGGGCGTAGTCGAGCCGGAGCACGTCGCCGTCGGGTGCGGGCAGCGGGACGTCGCAGTCGGCGGAGACCGCCGCGACGTCGGTGTAGGCGGCGCTGGGCAGGTCCCGGCCCTTCTCGATCACCGTGGGGTGGGTACGCCGGGCATCGGCCACCACCGCCGCGGACAGACCCCGCACGTCGTACGGGCACAGGACGGTCGCCCGGCGCCCCTCGAAGGCGGCGTTGATGAGGGCCTCGTGACGCGTGGCCTCCCGCACCTCGGCAGGGGTGCGCCCGGGCCAGATCGGCTCGCCGACGATGCGGGCCGCCCGGTCCGGGTGGTGGTCGGCGAAGTCCTGCAACGCGGCCAGGATCCGGCCGGGGTTGCGGCCCGCATCGGTCATGTCCGTCCAGACGACCTCGGACGCGTCCGCGCCGAGGCTCCCGCGCAGGGCGTCCAGGTGCGGGCCCGGCACGGCGACGAGGACCGGCTCGTCGGCGCTCAGGGCGGTGCGGACGAAGCCGGCCACCCCCGCGACGTACTCCGCGAGGTCCTGGTAGAAGAGGGCAGGGTGGACGAAGGCCCCCGGGCCCGCAGGCGCCGGAACAGTGATCATGCTGCGACCTCCAGCGCGGCGCATTCGTCCGGGAACATCTCGACTACCTTGCGGAGCGAGTAGGGCGGGTCGTGGATCAACAGGCGCCTGCCCTGAGCGGTAAAGGTAGCCGACGCGTGCACCAGGGCGGCCACCGCGGCCGCGTCCAGGAACATCACGGCGGACAGATCGAGATGGACGACGGGACCGGGGATCCGGGTCACGATGCCGAGTGCCGAGGCCAGGACCTGACGGCTGTCGAGGTCGCAGTCGCCGCTGAGGCGCGCGCCCGGCCGGTCCGGCAAGGGCGCGGCCGTCAGCATCGCGGCCGCGCCGCTCCCCGGGCTCACGCACCGTACGACCGCGTCCGCCCGCCCCGCCCCTCGGCGCGGCTGCGCGCCGAGGGGCGGGACGGGACGGTCGGGTCCGTGAGCCGACGAGGTCATCTCCGCTCCCTACACTCCGCTGAGCATCCCGGCGCGCAGCCGGGTGAGGGTCCGGGACAGGATGCGGGAGACCTGCATCTGGGAGATGCCCAGCTCTGCCCCGATCTCGGCCTGGGTCTTCTCCTCGCCGAAGCGCATGCGCAGGATGAGCAGATCGCGCTCGTCCAGCTTCTCCAGCAGGGGCGCGAGGGTGTGGAACTCCTCGAAGAGCTCCATGGCGGGGTCGTTGTCGCCGATCTTCTCGGCGAGCGGACGCGTACCCCGGCTGGACGTGGACTGGTTGTCCCCGTCGGAGCCCGCGGTGCCCAGGGAGCCGCTCGTGTAGCCGTTGGCGGCGACCAGCCCCTCGATGACCTCCTCCTCGGGGAGCTCCAGGTGCTGGGCGATCTCCTTGACCGTCGGCGCCCTGCCGAGCACGTCGGTCAGGGACTCCTGCGCCTTGGCGAGCTCCGTACGCAGTTCCTGCAGACGGCGGGGCACGTGCACGGCCCAGGTGGTGTCGCGGAAGTGACGCTTGATCTCACCGGTGATGTAGGGGAGGGCGAGGGTGGAGAACTCCACCTCGCGCTCGGGGTCGTACCGGTCGATCGCCTTGATGAGGCCGATGGTTCCGACCTGGACGATGTCGTCCATGTCGATGCCCCCGCCGAACGCGCGGGCGCGGAACCGGCGCGCCGCGAACTGGACGAGCGAGAGATTCATCTCGATCAGGGTGTTGCGCGCGTACTGGTACTCGCGCGTCCCCTCCTCCAGGACGCGCAACCTGCCGAAGAAGAGCCTCGACAGCTCGCGTGCGTCGCCAGGGGCCATCTCCCGGGCGTTTACCACCTGGGGGAGTTCCGCCTCTTGTGTACTTACGGAACCCCTGACCTGCGTGTCTGTTGCACGAATGGGGCTTACGGCGGTGGCCGAGCGAGACATGGTGGCCGTTCCCTCCCGTTGACGTACGGCTGCCGGGGCGCTTCTGCCCCGACTTCTGGGTCCTACACAACAAATATCAAATCAATTTCCGGGAGGGTCGCGATGGCCGCGCGGCCGGGCACGGAACGGGTCCGCGCCCGGCCCCTTGACATCCTTCACGGCGCGAGCAGGCATACTCCCTAGCGGAGGACGAACAGGTGACGATCCGGGGAGGCGCACATGACCGGAGCAGGGGACACGTACCAAGAAGGCGTGGTCGGGAACGGCTACTCGGCCGGGTCCGGATGGGTGGTGGCGGCGCGCGGGGAGTTGGACCAGGACACGCTCGGACCTCTGGAGGAGGCACTGGCCTCGGCCGCGGACCGGCACCGGCTCGTGGTGCTGGACGCGAGCTCCATCACCTTCGGTGATTCCTCCTTCCTGAACCTGCTGCTGAGGCTGCATCACGCCACGGGGCTGCGGATCGCCGCTCCCGGCGAACAGCTGAGGCGCCTGTTCGCCCTGACCGGCGCCGACACGGTCTTGTCCGTGCACCCGAGCGTGGAAGAAGCCCTCGGCGCCTGACACTTGCCCGCGCGGCCGGTCACGGGTGCCGGCCGGTGCGGCCCCGGTGTGACCGGCCGTGCCTTATCGTCGCTTTGACGGCGCTAGCCTTCAGTGACCGGTGCCGAGGCCTGGGAGGTCCGGCGGGCCGGGCGCTCAGCCATGTCCCGGTGCCGGTGGTGGTCCCGCGCACCGGGGTGACGGGTATCGAGAGTGGGGTTGGCGGATGGCCGAGCGGGCGGGTACGGATTCACTGAGCGGGGCGCCGGTGGTGCCGCGCGAGGGCGGGATCGGCGAGCCGGAACTGCGGCTGCTGCTGGCCGGGCTCACAGCCGTACGCGACGGGGACTTCCGCACCCGGCTGCCCGACGCGGCGGACGGGCTGCTCGGCGAGATCGCCACGGTCTTCAACGGGATGGTCAACCAGCTGTCGCTGTTCACCTCCGAGGTGACCCGGGTGGCCCGCGAGGTGGGCACCGAGGGAACCCTGGGCGGCCAGGCGGACGTCCCCGGGGTCGGGGGAGCCTGGCTGGACCTCACCGATTCGGTCAATTTCATGGCCGGGAACCTCACGGCCCAGGTGCGCTCCATCGCCCAGGTCGCGACCGCCGTGGCCAAGGGCGATCTCTCCCAGAAGATCAACGTCACCGCGCGCGGGGAGATCCTGGAGCTGAAGGAGACCATCAACACGATGGTCGACCAGCTCTCCGGATTCGCCGGCGAGGTCACCCGCGTCGCCCGGGAGGTCGGCACCGAGGGCCGGCTCGGCGGCCAGGCCGACGTCAAGGGTGTCTCCGGCACCTGGAAGGACCTGACGGAATCGGTCAACGTCATGGCCGACAACCTGACGGCCCAGGTCCGCTCGATCGCCGAGGTCACCACCGCCGTGGCGCAGGGCGACCTGACGCAGAAGATCAGAGTGGACGCCCGGGGAGAGATCCTGGAGCTGAAGGAGACCATCAACACGATGGTCGACCAGCTCTCCGCGTTCGCCGACGAGGTCACCCGCGTCTCCCGGGAGGTCGGCACCGAGGGCAACCTGGGCGGCCAGGCCACGGTCCGGGGCGTCTCCGGGACCTGGAAGGACCTCACCGACAACGTCAACGTGATGGCCTCCAACCTGACCGGCCAGGTGCGCTCGATCGCCCAGGTGGCCACCGCCGTCGCCCGCGGCGACCTGTCGCAGAAGATCGTGGTGGAGGCGAAGGGCGAGGTCGCCGCGCTGGCCGGGGTCATCAACACGATGGTCGACACGCTGTCCGCGTTCGCCGACGAGGTCACCCGCGTCGCGCGTGAGGTCGGCACCGAGGGCCGGCTCGGCGGCCAGGCACGGGTCCCCAACGTGGCGGGAACCTGGAAGGACCTGACCGACAACGTCAACTCCATGGCCAACAACCTCACGGGCCAGGTCCGCAACATCGCCCTCGTGACGACGGCCGTCGCCAACGGCGATCTGTCCAAGAAGATCGACGTGGACGCCCGCGGCGAGATCCTGGAGCTGAAGACCACCATCAACACCATGGTCGACCAGCTCTCCTCCTTCGCCGCCGAGGTCACCCGGGTGGCCCGGGAGGTGGGCAGCGAGGGCCGGCTCGGCGGCCAGGCCGAGGTCGAGGGAGTCTCCGGCACCTGGAAGCGCCTGACCGAGAACGTCAACGAACTCGCCGGGAACCTCACCCGCCAGGTCCGGGCCATCGCCGAGGTCGCCAGCGCGGTCGCCGAGGGGGACCTCACCCTCTCCATCACCGTCGACGCCTCGGGCGAGGTCGCGGAACTCAAGGACAACATCAACTCGATGGTGGGCTCGCTGCGCGAGAGCACCCGCGCCAACCAGGAACAGGACTGGCTCAAGTCCAACCTGGCCCGGATCTCCGGCCTGATGCAGGGCCACCGCGACCTCGCCGCCGTCGCCGAACTCGTCATGGACGAACTGACGCCGCTGGTCGCCGCCCAGTACGGCGCCTTCTACCTCGCCGAGGACGGCCCCGCCGGTACCGTGCTCACCCTCGTCGGCTCCTACGGCCGGCCCGCGGGCGCCGACGAGGGCACCGGCTTCGCCCTCGGCGAGTCCCTCGTCGGGCAGGCGGCCCGCAGCCACCGGATCATCGCCACCGACCAGGTCCCCGGCGGCTACGTGATCTCCTCCGGGCTCGGTCACACCACCCCGGGCAGCCTGATCATCCTGCCGATCGTGGTGGACGACCAGGTCCTCGGCGTGATCGAGCTCGCCTCCTTCACCGCCTTCACCCCCGTGCACCGCGACTTCCTCGGCCAGCTGATGGAGACCATCGGCGTCAACGTCAACACCATCGTCGCCAACGCCCGCACCGACGAACTCCTCGGTGAGTCCCAGCGGCTCACCGGCGAACTCCAGGCCCGCTCCGAGGAACTCCAGGTCCAGCAGGAGGAGCTCCAGCGCTCCAACGCCGAACTGGAGGAGAAGGCCGCCCTCCTCGCCAGCCAGAACAGCGACATCGAGGCCAAGAACCTGCAGATCGAGCAGGCCAGGCAGGAGCTGGAGGCCCGCGCACAGCAGCTGTCACTGGCCTCCACCTACAAGTCCGAGTTCCTGGCCAACATGAGCCACGAGCTGCGCACCCCCCTCAACAGCCTGCTCATCCTCGCCCAGCTGCTCGCCCAGAACCCCACCCGCAACCTCACCCCCAAGCAGGTCGAGTACGCGGGCATCATCCACTCCGCCGGCTCGGACCTGCTCCAGCTGATCAACGACATCCTCGACCTGTCGAAGGTCGAGGCCGGCAAGATGGACATCAACCCCGAGCGGGTGCACCTGCCACAGCTGCTCGACTACGTCGATGCCACCTTCCGCCCGATGACCACGCAGAAGAGCCTCGACTTCACCGTCACCACCGCCCCCGACGCGCCGGCCGACCTGCTCACCGACGACTCGCGGCTGCGCCAGATCCTGCGCAACCTGCTCTCCAACGCCGTCAAGTTCACCGAGCGCGGCGGCGTCGAGCTCCGCATCGAACCGGCGACGGGCTCCGAGATCCCCGCAGGTCTGCGCCGCCGCGGAGCCATCGTCGCCTTCCGGGTACGGGACACCGGAATCGGCATCCCCGAGCAGCAGCTGGAATCCGTCTTCGGCGCCTTCCAGCAGGCCGACGGCACCACCAGCCGCAAGTACGGCGGCACCGGCCTCGGGCTCTCCATCAGCCGAGAGATCGCCCAGCTCCTCGGCGGGGCCGTCACCGCGGAGAGCACACCGGGCCAGGGCAGCACCTTCACCCTCTACCTGCCCGTCAGCTGGGCCGACCACGAGGAGCCCGCCCTCGCCGGTGTGCCCGCCCAGGCGTCCGGGCACACCGAGCCCGGAACGGCCCGCCCCGGACGCGCGGGGAGCGCCGCCCTCCCGCAGCAGCGCCAGGCCCGCCGCCTCCTGGTCATCGAGGAACGGCCCAACGGCCTGCTCTCCCTCGTCGCCGAGAGCGCCGACCGCGACTTCACCCCCCGCCACCAGCCGACGGGAGAGCACGGCGGCATCCAGATCGTCAACGCCACCAGCTCCAGGGAAGCCGCCGCGGCCCTCGCCACCGATTCCTTCCACTGCGTCGTCCTCGAACTCGACATGCCCGACGGAGAGGCCCTGCGCTTCCTCGACGCCCTCGACGGCGACCCCGCCCTGTCCTCCCTCCCGGTCCTCGCCCACAACAACCCCCGTGTGCGCACCGGCCAGGACAAGGCACTGCGGGACCGGCCCGCGGCGCGCCACCTGGAACTGCTCTCCAGCCTGGACGAGCTGCGCGAGCGCATCGTGCTGCACCTGTCCGCAGACCAGCCGGGGGACGTACTGCCCCTGGTCCAGGGCGACACACAGCGCCGCCAGACCTCCCCCGTGCCCGTCGACGACCTCGCCGGACACACCGTCCTGGTCGTCGACGACGACGCCCGCAACCTCTTCGCCCTCAGCGGGGTCCTCGAACTGCACGGCGTCCGCGTACTGCACGCCGAAGACGGCCGCAAGGGCATCGAAGCCCTCACCCGCCACGCGGGCGTCGACCTCATCCTGATGGACGTGATGATGCCGGAGCTCGACGGCTACGCCGCCACGGCGGAGATCCGCCGGATGCCGGAGTACGCGGCGCTGCCCATCATCGCGGTCACCGCCAAGGCCATGCCCGGGGACCGGGAGAAGAGCCTCGCCTCCGGAGCCAGCGACTACGTGACCAAACCCGTGGACGCCGACGACCTCATCGCCCGCGTCCGGCACTGGCTCACCCGATGACCTCCGACACCTACCGGCCGGGCGACGCGCCGGCGCCCGGGATCGCGGCCGAGTACCTGCCCGAAGCCGCGACCCCCATCCCGCACCAGGCCCCCACCCCGATGGGCCGGCTCGTCGCCACCGTCGAACGCCTGCGCCGCGAGGTGCTTCAGGCCCATGCCGCCGCCGACGGCCGGGCCCTGGTCGAACTGGCCAAGGGCATCCTGATCGGGCAGCTGAACTGCACCCCGGCCGCGGCGGCACGACAGCTCGACGTGCTGTGCCGCGACAGCGGGCTGTCCCCGCTCGAACTCGCCGCCGACATCGTCAACCAGGCCGCGCGCGACCACGTCACCGAGGTCGCCGCCGAGTTCGTCGAGCGCACCGGCGCGGCCGAGCAGGCCGAGCGGCCCACCGCCGTCGCGGTACGGCTGCGCACCGCGGAGAGCGGCGTGCTGGCCGCCGCCGACGACACCCAGGCCGTGGCCGAGTCCCTCCTGACCAACGCGCTGGAGCCGCTGGGCGCGGTCGCCGTCGCCGTGTGGACCGCGGTCCCCGACGGCTCGCTGGCCCTGGCCGGCCACGCCGGTTTCCCGCCGAGGGAGGCGGCGCGCTGGCGCCACGTGCCCCCGGGCGTGTCCACCGTCGCCCGCCTCGCGCTGCGCGAGCGCCGGCTGGTCACCCTCGACCGCCTGAGCGGCGAAGGGCTGCCCTCCATCGGCCACCTGCTGTGGCCCGAGGGAGGCAGGATGGCCGCCCCGACCGGCACCGGCGGGCGCATCCACGGGGTCCTCGAAATCTGCTGGCCGCAGCCCCTGGCACCGCAGCCGCCGCAGATAGAGCGCCAGATCGAGGCCCTCGCCGAACTGTGCGCCCGCACCATGGACACCTCGCCCCCGCACGACCCCGCGGTGGCCGAAGCGGTGCTCCCGGACGTCTCCGAACTGATCGACCTCGCCGAGGGGCTCCAGGACCCCGCGGTCGTCCTCACCCCGGTCCTCGACCCCGAAGGCCGGCTCACCGACTTCCGCATCCGCCACGCCAGCAGCCGCTTCGTCGACCCCGTCGGCCGCCCGCGCGGCGACGTCAACGGCGCGCTGCTGCTGGAGGCCTACCCGATGGCCGCCGGCGAGAGCGGGCTGTTCGACATCATCGAGCGCGTGCACGCGACGGGCGAACCCTTCCGCGCCGAACGCATGAGCCTGACCGCGCTCGTCGACCAGATCCCGCTCACCTCGGTCGCCGACATCAGCGTCAGCCGGCACGGCGCCGCGGTCCTGCTGCTCTGGCGCATCGAGGACGAGACCGCCCGGCTCGCCGACATCCTCCAGCACGCCCAGCGCCTGGGCCGGATCGGCGGCTTCGAGGAGAACCTCGCCACCGGGGAGATCACCTGGAACGCGCAGCTCTACGCGCTCCACGGGCTCCCGCCCACCGCGCCCCCCGTACGGCTGCGCGAACTGCCCGGCTACGCCCACCCCGACGACTCCGCCGCCCTCGGCCGCTTCCTGCGGGCGGTGCTCCGCCACCGCCGCCCCGCCTCCGTCAACCTCCGCCTCCAGCGGGCCGACGGGATCACCCGCCACATCCGGGTCGTCGCCGAGCCCGTGCTCGACGCGCACGAGCGGCTGCACGCGGTACGGGGCGCCTACCAGGACATCTCCGCCCAGCACTGGACCGAGGTCGCGCTGGCCGCGACGCGGGACCAGCTCGCCCACACCGAGGCCGAGTCCGCCGAACGCAACCGGCTGGCCCTCCAGCTCCAGCACGCCATCATGCCGCCCACCCCGGCGGCCATCGAGGCGCCCGGCATGCGGATCGGCGTCCGCTACCGCCCCGCCGAGACCGAGTCGCTCGTCGGCGGCGACTGGTACGACACCGTGGTGCTGCCCTCCGGACTGATCCTGCTGTCCGTCGGCGACGTCGCCGGGCACGGCATCGAGGCGGCCACCGGCATGGTCGTCCTGCGCAACGCCCTGCGCGGCCTGGCCGTCACCGGCGCGGGCCCCGGACAGCTGCTGTCCTGGCTCAACACGGTCACCCACCATCTCGCCAAGCACGTGACCGCCACCGCCGTCTGCGGGATCTTCGACCCCAGCACCCGGGTGATGCGCTGGGCACGCGCCGGACACCTGCCGCCCGTACTGGTACGGCAGGGGGAGGCGGGGGCGTTCCCGCTCATCGAGGGCCTGCTCCTCGGCGCGCTGCCCGACGTCAGGTACGTCGAGCGGGAGGTGCGGCTCGAACCCGATGACACCCTGCTGATGTTCACGGACGGGCTGGTGGAGCGCCGGGACTCCTCGGTGCAGGACTCCCTCGGCCACCTCGTACAGGCGGCGGCCGCCGGCGCCGGGGATCTGGACGCGCGGCTGGACCGCCTCCTCGCCGAGAGCCGGTCCGACACCGACGACGACACCTGTGTGATCGGCATCCAGGTCGGCTGACCCCGCGGCCGCTCAGCGCTCCACGGACGTCTGGCGCAGCTCCGCGAGGAGCTCGCTCTGGCCGGCCAGGAGCTCGGTCAGGATGCGCCGGGCGGCGCGCAGCAGATCGGCCACGTCGCCCCCGGCCAGGGCGTAGCTGACGGTCGCGCCGTCGCGGATCGAGATGACGATCCCGGAGCGCCGCAGCACCGCCAGCTGCTGCGAGAGGTTGGAGGCCTCGACGTCGATTTCGGCGAGGAGGTCCCGTACCGGCACGGGGCCGTTCTGCAGGAGTTCCAGGACGCGGATGCGGACCGGGTGCCCGAGCATGCGGAAGAACTCGGCCTTCGCCTGGTACAGGGGTACCTGCATGCCCACCAACGCTCCCGCCGTCGCTTGTTGTTCCGTACGCGCCGCCGCGAAGCCGGCGCCCTGGCCGACCGTCCAGCAGTTCAGCCGCCGGTCCTCATCATCGCGTCCACCGGGCCCACGCGCGCCCCTGCTTGACCGGTTTCAGATGTGCCCGATTGAAGAAATCTTCAATTAGTGGGCATGCGTGGGCCGGAAGGAGGACTAGAGCTCCAGGGCCGCCTCGATGCGCCGGATCTGGTGACGGGCCATGGCCAGGTTCGAATTCCCCTTGTCCAGCACGACGTACAGGAACAGGCCGGTGGTCCCGCGGCCCTTGAGGAGCCTGATGAGGTGGTACTGGCTGCCGAGGGTGATCAGCAGGTCCTCGATCTCGTCGTTCAGACCCAGCATCTCCATGGTGCGGACCTTGGCCCGGATCACATCGGTGTTGCCGGCGGCGGCGACCGTGAGGTCGAGGTCCTTCCCGCCGCCGAGCGTGCCCAGGGCCATGCCGCTGGTGTAGTCGACCAGGGCGGCTCCCAGCGCGCCCTCGATCGAGGCCATCGTTTCCTTCAACGAGACTTCCACATTCGCCATCGTCGACCGCTCCCTCGCTGCTCCGTCCACGGCCGGCGCCCCGTTCGGCGGGACACCGCACCACTTGTGAGACACACGCTACTGAGAGTGTCCGCAGGGGTGGGTGGAACGGTGGATTTGGCGGAAAACACCCCTGTCGGCCGGGGCTCTCCCGCCGCCGCCTCCCGCGCCGCCGGCGGGCCTACCCGATGTCCACCACGCGTGCCCAGGCGGGCGGTCCGTCCGGGACGTAGTCCGGGTCCCCTTCGTCCCACGAGCCGGCCGAGCGGGACCGGGGGAACAGGCCCACCACCGTCCGGCACGGCGGCCGGGAGCCCGGCCAGCGCGTCTGCCCGTCGGTCAGGACCACGATGACATCCGGCCGGGCCGACGACCGCAGCGCCTTGGCGAAGCCCGTACGGAGATCCGTACCGCCACCTCCCAGCAGCGGGATCCCCTCGGCGCTGCACAACGGGTGCGCGATCCGAGCCGCCGCGTCGCACGGCACCACGGTGACCAGGTCCCGCCGGCCGCCCACGGCACGCGCGATCGCGGCGACTTCGAGCAGCGCGCTGCCCAGTTCGGCGTCACTGACCGACCCGGAGGTGTCGATGACCACGCAGACCCGGGGCGGCCTGCGCCGAAGGCTCGGCAGCACCGCGCCCGGCACCCCGGCCGAGCGCCGCGACGGGCGGCCGTACGAGTAGTCCTCGCCCGCGCCGGAACCGGAGACGGCCGACCGGACCGCCGCCCCCAGCAACTCCCGCCACGGCTGCGGCGGGTGGAACGCCTCCTCCGCCCACCGCTTCCACCCCTGCGGGGTGCTCCCCGGCCGGCCGGCGATGCCCTGCGCCACCCGGAAGCGGACCGCGTCCCTCTCCTGCTCGCTCAGGCCGTGCGCGCCGTCCGGGCCGAGGTCCCACTCCCGTTCCCGGCCGTCGGCCCCGCTGCCGCAGTCCAGCCAGGCCATGTGCGCCGTGTGCGGCCCGAGTCCGAACCGGCGCAGGTAGTCCTCCATGAGCCGGCCCTCGGGCAGCCCCACGGACGCCGGATCCACAGCGCCCTCGGGCCGCACCAGCCCGTCGCCGAACACGTCGTCGTTGATCTCGAAGTCCGCCGCGATGTTCATCCGCAGCCGTTCCCCCGGGCCGTGCAGCCCGCGCTCCCGAGCGACCCGGTCACCGCGCCCGTGGTGGTCACGCAGCAGGTGTGACACCTCGTGCACCCACACCCCGGCCAGTTCCTCCACCGGCGTCCGGTCCACGAACGCCGGCGAGACGTAGCACCGCCAGTGCCGGTCGACGGCCATCGTCGGGACCCGGCGGGACTCCACCACGTGCAGGGCGAACAGCGCCGTCGCCAGGTAGGGCCGCACCCGAGTGGCGTGCAGCCGGGCGGCGAAGAGCTTGTCGCGGTCCAGGCCGCCCACCGCCAGTCCCGTCATCGCCCGGCTTCCGCGGCGGCCACGGCCCGGGCGGTGGCGCGATCCGCCCGCCGCGAGAGGTCCACCGCACCGGCGAGCCGCTCGATCGCCTCCGGTACGTCCCACTCCGCGCGGCGCAGCGCGGCGAGCGCGGTCGCGGGGACCACCACCAGATCCGGCGCCCCGGTCTCCAGCGCCCGGACCAGGAGCGTCCACGCCGCGTCCCAGCGGGAACGCTCGGGGCGGCGGCGGACCGCTTCGACCACGCCGTCGAGCGCGGCCTGCCGCAGATCGCCCCGTTCGGGCAGGACGGCGCCCGCCGGGTCCCCGAGGAGCTCCTCGGGGTCGGGCAGCTCCATCCGGTCCAGGCCCGCCAGCAGCTCCAGTCCGGGACCGTCCCCCACGGAGCCCCTGACCAGCAGGGAGAGCACTTCCCGGGAGGAGCCGGCCGCGGTCGCGAAGGCGATCAGGCGCAGGGTCATGTCCCAGCTCCGGGGGGACGGCCAGGGGCCGCCCCGGCCGCTCTCGCCGCTGGGCAGCCGGTGCACGAGCGTCGGGCGGGTGGTGAGGAGCCCGCACACCGCGCGCCGGGCGAGGTCCACGGCCCCGGTCAGCCGCTCCGGGTCGAGCCGCGGCAGTGTCGCCCGGGGCCAGGTGCCGCCGAGACCCCGTACCACCACCTCGTGGTCGTGGGTCCACTGCAGATGGACGAACCGGTTGGCCAGCGGCGGGCTCAGCTCCCAGCCGTCGGCCGCCGACGACCGCGGATTCGCGGCGGCGACGATCCGGACGCCGGGCGGCAACCGCAGCGCGCCGATGCGCCGTTCGAGCACGAGGCGGAGCAGGGCGGCCTGTACGGCCGGCGGGGCGGTGGACAGCTCGTCGAGGAACAGCAGGCCGCGGCCGGCCCGTACCAGGCGTACGGCCCAGTCCGGCGGGGCCATCGGCACGCCCTGCACCGCGGGATCGTCCCCGATGACGGGCAGGCCGGAGAAGTCCGACGGCTCGTGCACGCTGGCGATCACCGTGGTCAGCGGTAGGTCCAGGGACTCGGCGAGCTGCGTCAGGGCGGCGGTCTTGCCGATCCCCGGCTCGCCCCAGAGCAGTACGGGCAGGTCGGCGGCCACGGCCAGGGACAGGGCCTCCAGCTGGGTGTCCGGGCGCGGTTCGGTCGTGGTGTCGCGGAGCAGGTCCAGCAGCTCGCCGGCCACATCGAGCGGGGCATATGAGGGCATGTGTGATCACCTGAAGGAGTTGGTGGTGCAAGGAAAAGGGGGTCAGCGGCGGGTCGTGCGACGCGGGCGCGAACGGCGGCCGCCACTGCCGCTGCGGCCGCGGTCCGGTGCGGGACCGGGTTCCGCCCCGGCCAGACCCGCCCTGAACAGGCCGTACGTGATCCGCCGTTGCGCGGCGGACTCCAGCTCGTCCCGCAAGGGCCCCTCGCGCAGCAGCGCCTCGGGACCCAGCAGGCCTTCCACGATGGCGAGCGCGCCGGCGGTGTCGCCGTGGTCGAGGCGTTCGCGGACGCCGGCGAGGCAGTCCGGACGGCGGTGTGCGGCGTCGATCACCTGGAGGCAGGGGAGCGGAGTACCGGTCAGCGCGACCAGCAGTTCCTCCCGTCGGATCTCGGCGGGATCGTGGTCGAGCGGGGCCAGCACCCCGTCGACCAGGCCGATCCGGTGCCGGGCGCCCCGGCACTCCACGAGGTGCGGCCGCCCCGCCGTGTCCGCCGTCCGGGACGGGGCGGCGGCGGGCGCGTGGCCCGGTACGAGGGCCGCGGCGACCAGCGGGTGCAGCCGGTCCGCCCCGATCGCCCCGGTGCGCAGCAGCTCCAGGTCGGGCAGCACCCAGGTCGCCGCGTCGGGCAGTACGGGCAGGGCGGCGCCGCCGCCCTCCGAGGACGCCGTGATCCGCAGGCGGGGTGGACCGGCGCCGCCTGGATCCGTCACCAGGCGCAGGTCCAGCCGGTGCCGGGCCGCGAGCCGCACGGTGACGGCCCCGTCGGCGGGCAGGCCCTCGGCGCGGAGCAGCATCCCCGCCTCGGCCGCCCACCGGTCGACGGCACAGCGGTGGTCCGGCGCAAGCAGCCGCGCAACCAGCTCTTGCGGCGCCGGGCCCGGCGGGGCGCCGCCCCCGGACCGGGGGCCCAACTCCCCGGCCCTGCGGGCGTCCCACAGGTGGCGGTGCAGGTCCAGGCGGAACCGGCGGTGCGGGTGGGGATGCGGATGCCGGCGGGCAGCGGGCTCGTCGAGGGACCCGTCCCACAGCCCGATGCCGATCCGCTGACCGGCGTCCGCCCAGGCCGGGGGAGTGCGGGCCACCAGGTGCACCGGCCGTACGCCGCGCCCCGCGACCTCGTACCGGGCCAGGGCGAGCGTCAGTCCGGGGCGCAGCAGTCCGTCGGGAGCGATCCTCGGCATGTGCCAGCGCAGCAGGTCGGGAGCGAGGTGGCGGAGGTCGTCCCGGATGCGGGCGGCGATTTCCCGGCCGTGGGTGCGCGCCAGGTCACGCGGGTTGAAGTCGAGGTCGACGCGTGCGGCGGCGCACGCCCCGGCCCAGTCCCCGGCACGGCGGCGGGCGGTCGCGGTCTCGATCATGGAGGGCGGCACGGCGAACTCGCGCACGCGCAGCCAGAGGGAAAGGCGGGAATCTCCCATCGCGGTCTCAGTGAGCATCAGCACTCACCTTGCGCGGTGGGGACCCCCCGTCTGAGAGCAGAAGGAGTGATCATCGGGACAGACCCTAACGGGCACCTCCCCGGTCCGCCAGGAGATTTCTCCGCCCGCCGCCTGACCGCCCCCGCGCCGCTGCTGCCGGACCAGGCACTCGGCCGAGGTGGCGGGGCCGGGGCCGTCAGGCGCCCGTGGTGGAGCCCGGGCGGATGATCATCAGGACGGTCACGGTGGCCCACAGAAGGTTGAACACGCCGGTGTACAGGGCCAGTTGGCGGGAGGTGCGGTCGGCGCCCTCCGGCGGGCCGGCCGGGGCGTCGAGGGCGTCCAAAGTCGCCTCCTGGCGGGGCAGGACGAGCCCGCCGAGGACAACCGCGGCCAGGGCGGTCAGCGCGATCGAGGTGATCAGCCAGGCGCTGCCGAGCACGTGCAGGCTCTTGGCCGTCGCGAAGCCGGACGCCGGGACGACCACGGCGATCACCGCGTAGACCCGGCAGATCCGGTGCAGCGTACGTACGGTGGCCGGCCCGGCGGGGTCGGCGGGGGAGGCCACCGCCCGCCGTACGGCGGCGGGGAACATGCTTGCGGCCACGGTGACCGGGCCGATCGCGATGATCGCCGCCAGGACATGGACGGCGAGCAGGAATTTCGTCACGGGGAAGCTTCCAGGGTGATCGGGAGGGAGGGCCGGGAGGGCAAGGGGCGGGCGGGTGTCAGAACGCAGCCGGGACCGGCCCGGTGGCCCGCCACACCGTGCCGCGGCGCTCGTGGGCGAACAGCCGCTCCACGGCGTGCGCGATCCGCGGCCCGAGCTCGCGCTCCAGCAGATAGAGGCCGAGGTCCAGGCCGGAGGTGACGCCCGCGCCGCTCACCAGGTCGCCGTCGTCCACGATGCGGGCGTCGACCGCGACCGCGCCTGTGGCGGCCAGTGCGTCCAGGCCCAGGTGGTTCGTCGTGACGTGACGGCCCTCGATCAGCCCGGCCATCGCCGGCACGAGCGAGCCCCCGCACACGGTGGCCACGATCGTCCCCGGCCGCTCCAGCGCCTCCTTCAGCAGGGCCGGCAGCCCGGTGGAGAGCGAGCGCGCCAACAGGGCGGGAACCGTGTCCTCGCCGCCGGGGCCGCCCGCGTCGGCGCCGGCGCCGAGCGGTCCCACCGCTCCCGGTACGAGGACCAGCCCGGCCCGCCGCGGATCCAGCCGGCCGGTGGCCCGCAGCGTGAGCAGCCCCGCGCCCGAGGGCACCTCGCGCGGCCCCTCGGCCGAGACCAGCTCGACGCTGAGCTGCCCGGGAGCGGCCATCGATCCGGCGAACAGCACCTCGTAGGGGGCGATGACGTCCAGCGGGTCGAAGCCGTCGAACAGCACGATCTGGCACAGCATCAGGAGCGTTCCCTTCCGTCGGTTCCGGCGCCCGCCCGGGGCGCCGGAACCGACGGTATGCGCGGCCGCCCGTGCCCGGCAGTGGCGCAATTGCCAGGCTCCAACGGATTCCCGCCAGCCGCCGGAAAGAGCCGATCAGCAGCCCTCACCGGGGTCGGCGCAGCGGAGAGCCCTCCCCGCCTCCCTTGGCGGGAATCCGGGGGCCATCTAGGATCGAGCCATGCACACCGTCGCCGTCCTCGCCCTGGACGGAGTCATCCCCTTCGACCTGTCCACCCCCATCGAAGTGTTCAGCCGCACCCGGCTCCCCGGCGGCCGCCCGGCCTACCGCGTCCGCGTCTGCGCGCCCACCCCGGAGGTGGACGCCGGCGCCTTCGCGCTCCGGGCGCCCTGGCCGCTGGAGGCCCTGGCGGAGGCGGACACCATCGTGCTGCCCGGGGTCGCCGACCTCGACGCACCCCTCCCGCCGGAGGTCCTCGACGCGCTGCGCCGGGCGGCCGGCCGCGGCACCCGGATCGCGTCGATCTGCGTGGGCGCCTTCGTGCTCGCCGCCACCGGGCTCCTGGACGGGCTGCGCGCCACCACCCACTGGATGGCCGCCCCCGCGCTGGCCGCCAGGTATCCCGGTATCGAGGTGGACGCCGACGTCCTCTACATCGACAACGGGCGGTTGCTGACCTCGGCCGGAGCAGCCGCCGGACTCGACCTGTGCCTGCACCTGATCCGGCGCGACCACGGCTCGGCCGTCGCCGCAGACGCCGCCCGGCTGTCGGTCATGCCGCTGGAACGCGAGGGCGGGCAGGCGCAGTTCATCGTCCACGAACAGCCGCCCACCCCGCACGGGTCGGAACTGGAGCCGCTGCTCAGCTGGATGGAGGAGAACGTCCACCACGAGCTGACCCTCGACGAGATCGCCGGCCGGGCCGGGATGAGCACGCGCACCCTCAACCGCCGCTTCCGCGAACAGACCGGCACCTCGCCCTTGCAGTGGCTGCACCGCGCCCGGATCCGCCAGGCCCAGTACCTGCTGGAGAACACCGGCCACCCCGTGGAGCGGATCGCCTCCCAGGTGGGCTTCGGCTCCCCGACAGCGTTCCGGGACCGCTTCCGGCGGGTGGCCGGCACCAGCCCGAACGCCTACCGCCGCGCCTTCCAGGGGCACGCCGAGCGGTGACCCCGGCCGCCGGTTGCGGCGGGCCGTCCGGGCGGCGGGGAAGCCGCGCGTACGGCTCGGCTCAGCGCTCGGCGGCCGTCCGGCGCTCCCACAGCCGCCGGAGCCTCGGGGCCCGGGTGCGCCGCGCCCGCGAGTGCCGGTCGAGCTCCTCCACGAGTCGCTGGGAGCGCTTCTCCACGCCCAGCTCGTCCAGCACCCGGTCCACCTCCGCGAGCAGCGCACCGTACAGCTGCCACTGACCGGGGCGCGAGCGCGCCTCCTCCAGCAGCAGCCGCGCGGCCCGTTCGCGGCTGGCGCGGGCGGCGTCCAGTTCCTGGCTCAACCGGGTCTCCGCCTCCTCCGCGCTCGAACTGATCTGGGCGGTGATCAGCACCGCGAAGTTCTCGACCGCGACCGCCATGTGCCCGAACAGCTCCCGCAACGCTTCAGCGACCTCGTCCGGGAAGAGCGAGCCGTCCGTACGTTCCTTGGCCAGGTCCGTCATGGTGCGGCAGCAGACCCGCAGGACGACGGCGCAGATCTCCAGGGTGTCCAGCCCCGTACGGAGCACCAGCCGGAAGAGGAGCCCTTCCTTGACCCGGGGGTTGAGGCGCAGGCTGTCCTCGGCCTGCCGCAGCGCCGAGTCCACCCGCGTGATGTCGCTGTCCAGCCGGCGCGCCTCGTGCAGGCGTGCCGCAGCCTTCTCCACGGGGGTGTGCTCAGCGAGTTCGGCGCCGAGGTGGAAGAGCAGGTCGCCCATGCGCCGGGACAGTGACCGGATCGCCTCGTTCGCGGGCGCCACCCACACGGGCGGGGCGAGGAAGAGGTTGAACATGAGCCCCACGACGGCCCCGATCAGCGTTTCCAGCACCCGGTCCCAGGCGGTCGCGGCGACCCGGGTCACCCCGAGCACCAGCATCGCGCTGATCGCGACCTCGGGGACGAACTCGTCGACGCGGACGATGTGGCCGACGACGAGCGAGGTCAGGATGACCAGACCCAGGCTCCACCAGGTGAGCCCGACGAGCGCGCTGAACCCGATGGCCACCAGGACGCCCGCGACGACCGCGTTGACGCGTCTGATGCCCGTGGTGAGCGTGGTGTAGAGGGTCACCTGGACGACGAGCAGCGCCGTCAGCGGCGCGGTCAGGGGCGCCGGCTCACTGCTCAGCGAGAGCGCGACGACGTAGGCCACGACGGCCGCCGCGGTCGAGCGGAACGTCTGGACGACGATCGGCTCCCGACTGCGGCGGACCAGGGAACGTACTGGAACGATGGCTTCCGGCAACATACGTGCCAGCCTTCCCGATCACAGCAGCAACACGCGTCACATGGTGCGCGCGTCGCACCAGGCGCGTCCTTCACACCGTGGCGTGAATGCGGGCGTGGATGGTCTTGCCGCCGTGAGGGGAGGGCCGGACGGTGATGTGCTGGGCGAGGTGGTTGACCAGGATCCAGCCCCATCCGCCGGTGCCTTCGACGTGTGGCGGGCGTGGCTGGGGCGGGGTGGGGCTGGTGTCGGTGACGCCGATCCAGATCGCCCCGTCGCTGACCGCGAGGTCGAGTACGCAGGGGCCGCGGGTGTGCCGGACGGCGTTGGTGACGAGTTCGCTGACGACGAGCAGGGTGATGTCCGCCGCGGCCGGTGTCACCTTCTGGCCGCGGTGCACGGCCTCGCCCAGGAACCGGGAGGTCGCCTCCCGGGCCCGGACGGCCGCGCCGGGATGCCGCGGCAGCTCAAGGTGTTGGATCGGGGGAGCCATCGGCTGTCTCCCGGTTCGGGGATGGGATTCCTACGTCTGTCTCCTGTTTGCCTCGCCTGCCCTGCCGCCCCGCGTCCATGCACCCGGCCCGGCCCTCAAACCCGCTGCCAGCGCGGCGGGGCGGGCGGGGCGCCGGGCTCGGGCACCGGTTCCGCGCCGCGCAGGTGCAGATCGCGCACCACGGCGGCGATCTCGCGCTGGAAGTACTCCCAAGAGACCAATTGCTGCCAGACCGGGTCCGGCAGTCCGGGCACGGTGGCGCCGCGCGCGGCCCATTCGCGGGCCAGCTCGTCGTAGAGCGGCGCGGACCTCAGGGCGTGGGCCGGCTGCCGGGGTATGCGCATGGCCCGGGCTCCGTCGTCCGTGCCCCGGTGGCGCGCCGTGGTGGTGGGCGGGGAGTGCGTCGTGGCCATACCCGCATGAACGACTCGACGGCCGGGTGGACACGCGCCGCGCGGCGGAGGTTTTCGAGAACGCTACGGCCGGGAGGAATCAATATCTGTGCCCGCCGTATGAGATTTCAATGTGCCGTCGGGGGCGGGTTTTTACCCCAAGGGTAGAGCGGGATTATTTGGCGGCCACAAACCACCGGAGCGTGCTACTGTCGATCTCAGTTGCAGTTGTGGTTCCCAAACTTTTCCGGTGGGGCAATCATCGCAGCGACGCGGTGTTCGCACAGTGCGGATCCCGATGCACTGCCCCAGAGGAGTTTTGAAAATGGCTGCAGGTACCGTCAAGTGGTTCAACGCGGAAAAGGGCTTCGGCTTCATCGAGCAGGAGGGTGGCGGTCCTGACGTGTTCGCCCACTACTCGAACATCGCCGCCCAGGGTTTCCGTGAGCTGCTCGAAGGCCAGAAGGTCACCTTCGACATCGCGCAGGGCCAGAAGGGCCCGACGGCGGAGAACATCGTTCCCGCCTGATTTTGACGCATCACTCGTAGCTGGGGCCCGCATCCTTCAGGGGTGCGGGCCTCAGCTGCACGCATTTCCGGCGCCTTGGCGCCGCATTGTCTTCGTATTCCATTCGGTCCATTCACGCAATTCTCCGCGCCCCACGCTGCTGCGGGAATTCCTTGATATGTGCCGTATCAAGGAAGGTTCCGTATGAACCGTACTCACACCCGTACCCACACGCGTACACACTCCAGTCAGCGAGGCGGCCGTCGTCCCGTTCCGGTGGGCGGCGAGTTCGCCCTCCCCAAGACGATCACCCCCGCGCTGCCCGCCGTTGAGACGTTCACCGACCTCGACATGCCCGAGCAGCTGCTCGCCGCGCTCGGCGCTCAAGGCGTGACCGTCCCGTTCCCGATCCAGGGCGCGACGCTGCCGAACACCCTCGCGGGACGCGACGTCCTGGGCCGCGGGCGGACCGGCTCCGGCAAGACCCTCGCCTTCGGCCTCGCCCTGCTGGCCCGGACCGCCGGACAGCGCGCCGAGCCCCGCCAGCCGCTTGCGCTGGTCCTCGTACCGACGCGGGAGCTGGCCCAGCAGGTCACCGACGCGCTCACCCCCTACGCCCGCGCCGTCAAGCTGCGGCTGGCCA
Source organism: Streptomyces goshikiensis (assembly GCF_014650555.1). Taxonomy (GTDB): domain Bacteria; phylum Actinomycetota; class Actinomycetes; order Streptomycetales; family Streptomycetaceae; genus Streptomyces; species Streptomyces goshikiensis. The sequence goes on from NZ_BMVE01000003.1 coordinate 578,075, forward strand.
CCGTCGTCGGCGGGATGTCGATCGGCCGGCAGGCGGGCGCGCTGCGTGGCGGCGCCGAAGTGGTCGTGGCGACCCCCGGCCGGCTCAAGGACCTCATCGACCGCGGCGACTGCCGGCTGAACCAGGTCGCCGTCACGGTCCTGGACGAGGCCGACCAGATGGCCGACATGGGCTTCATGCCGCAGGTCACGGCCCTGCTCGACCAGGTGCGTCCCGAGGGCCAGCGGATGCTGTTCTCCGCCACCCTGGACCGCAACGTCGACCGGCTGGTGCGCCGCTACCTGACGGACCCGGTCGTGCACTCCGTGGACCCGTCCGCGGGCGCCGTCACCACGATGGAGCACCACGTGCTCCACGTCCACGGAGCCGACAAGCACCGGGCGACGACCGAGATCGCGGCCCGCGACGGGCGCGTGATCATGTTCCTGGACACCAAGCACGGCGTCGACCAGCTGACGCGGGACCTGCTGAGCAGCGGCGTACGCGCGGCGGCCCTGCACGGCGGGAAGTCCCAGCCGCAGCGCACCCGTACCCTGGCACAGTTCAAGTCCGGGCACGTGAGCGTGCTCGTCGCCACGAATGTCGCCGCCCGGGGCATCCACGTCGACAACCTCGACCTCGTCGTCAACGTCGACCCGCCCACCGACCACAAGGACTACCTGCACCGCGGCGGCCGTACCGCCCGCGCCGGGGAGTCCGGCAGCGTCGTCACCCTGGTCACCCCGGCGCAGCGGCGCGACATGAACCGCCTCATGGCCGCCGCGGGCATCGTGCCGCTGACCACCCAGGTCCGCTCGGGCGAAGAGGCCCTCGGCCGGATCACCGGTGCCCGGACCCCGTCGGGCATCCCCGTGGTCATCACCGCCCCGGTGGCCGAGCGCCCCAGGCGCTCCGCGGCCCCCTCCCGGGGCCGGCGCCGCGCCCGTCCGGCGCGACAGCCGGCCTTCGACGCGGCGTAGAACACCCGCGCCCTCGCCCGTTGCCGCCGTACCCCGGTCGGAACGCCTTCCGGCCCCTCCCCTTGTGAGGTCCCATGCGCTGTGTCATCGCCCGATTCCCGTTCGACCTCACCAAGAGCGGGGTGCTGGAGTCGATGAAGGGCGTCAAGCCCGAGCCGATCGCCGGGGAGTCCGTGATCATCGGCCGCCGTCAGTACCCGGTCAAGCAGGTGGGCCAGATCATCACCCGGCAGGACCGGCGCGATTTCAGTGCCGGTGAGGTCGTCCGGGCCATGACCCTCCTCGGCTTCACCTGCCGCGGCCTTCCCCAGGCCGCCGCCGCGCCCGAGCCCGCCCTGACCCCGCTCCAGCGGGCCTCAGCGATGCTCGGCAGCCCGGTGTCCGTCTGACTGACGGCGCCGTGGGCCGCAGGACGCCCGCGGAACCCGGAACAACAGTGGGGCCCGACCGGTACGTACCGGTCGGGCCCCACCGCGTGTCATCGGGTCTCCGCGGTCGCGGAGTTCAGTGGTCGGAGTAGCTGAAGTCGCCGACGGTCCAGCCGGTGACGTCCTTGATCGAGACGCGGTACATGCCGCCCGTCTCCGGGATCCCGACCGGGCCCTGGAGGATCCTGGCGACGTGGAAGTGCAGATGGGTGGGTGGCCCCTCCCGCCGGGGGGCGGCGGTGAAGACGTCGGAGAACTCGCTCAGGCGAGGCGAGTCCGTGAGGACCTCCGACACGCGCTGCCTCCAGACGGCTTCGGGAGCCAGCCGGCCGGTGATCACAGCGCCACCCGTGACCACGGTGAGGGACATCTGATTGCTTTGCTCGGACTCGACCTTGGCGGCGACGTCCACGAGCAGCTCGTCAGGCTTCGACATGAGCCGATTCTATTCACCCGGGGATCCGGACCGCTCGGACTCCTGCTCCGACCGCGGGCGGCCGCAGTTCGCGCCGGTCAGCCCGCACTCCTGCGGTACTCGCCGGTACGCGGCTGCGGTACGGTCCGCAGGCGCCGCCGCCCGTGCCGCCCCGTCCCCGGTTCGGCGCGGCGACGGCCGCGGCCGGTCGCCCGCGTGCCCGCCCGGGGCGCCGCCACCGGTGGCGCGAGCGCGAGAGCCGCGACGACGACCGCGACGACGCTGAGGATGACTACGGTGCTCACTGACATGTGCCGTCCTTCCGCAGGCTGGTTGATGTTCTTCCTCACCCAGTGTTACCGCTTGTGGATCGGATAAACACTTTCGGTGAGGGAAGCTGGTGGGGTCGGCGCGGCACCCGGGTCTGCGGATGGTGTTGTATTTCCTTCAGGGACCCTCGACGTGTCCCAAGAAGAGGTGCAAATGACAGCGGATGATTCGCTCGGCGGTCGACTCGATGACGATGACTACCCCGCGTACACGATGGGCCGGGCCGCCGAACTGCTCGGCACCACCCCCGGCTTCCTCCGTGCCATCGGAGAGGCCCGCCTGATCACCCCGCTCCGGTCGGAGGGAGGGCACCGCCGGTACTCGCGCTACCAACTGCGGATCGCGGCGCGCGCCCGCGAACTCGTCGACCAGGGCATCCAGGTCGAAGCCGCCTGCCGCATCGTCATCCTTGAGGACCAGCTCGAAGAGGCCCAGCGCATCAACGCCGAGTTCCGCCGCGCAGCGGCCGGCCCGCGCGCCGGGGACCAGGGCGAACCCCGCGGCGAGGGAGCCGGCTGAGCGCCGGGGCCGCGCCCGTGTGGAGCGTGGCGCCGGGCGGTCGGTGAACGCCCCCCGGAACAAAGGTTTTTGGGGCTTCCAGGATCTCCTGGACTTCCGGGACTTCCTCTCTCATCTCCCCGACCAGCCGGCCCGGCGGGACGCCGCCCGGCCCGGCCCGGTCGCCCCGGGTCAAGGGCCCGTCAGGATCGGGTCCGGCACCGTCAGGGAGCCGTCAAGGGGGCCGCGCCCGCGGGCTCCGCGTCGGAGGATGGAGGTGTACGGAAGGGGGGCGAGGACGGAGGCCGATCATGAGGATCCCGCCACGTGACGCGGCCGCGTTCGCGGCTGCCCTGCTCGCGCCGTTCACCGTCGCGCTGGCGCTCGTACCAGTGCGCGCCGACCTGTCACACACCAATGCCGCGCTGGTCCTGGTGGTGGCGGTGGTCGCCGTATCGGCGCTCGGGAACCGCTACGCCGGGGCCCTGGCCGCGCTCTCCGCCGCCGCCTGGTTCGACTTCTTCCACACGGCGCCGTACCAGAGCCTGCACATCACGGGCCGCGCCGACATCGAGACCGCCGTCCTGCTGCTCCTCGTAGGCCTGGCCGTCTCGCAGCTGGCCGCCCGGGCCCGGCTGCTGAGGGTGGTGGCGCTCACGGACGCCGGCCACCTGGAGCGGCTGCACGAGACGGCCCGCTTCGCGCGGTTCGCCGCCTCGCCCGACGACGTGGCCGAGCAGGTCCGCAGGCAGCTGGTCGAGGTGCTCGAACTGCGGGCCTGCCGCTTCGAGCGGGGATCGCTGCTCGGGCACCCGGCCCGGCTGGAACAGGACGGGTCCGTCAGCGTTCCGGACTGGGTGTGGGACCTGGAGCGGCAGGGGTGGCCGCAGGGCGAGATCGAACTGCGCGCCACCTCGGGCGGCCGCTACCAGGGCCGCTTCATGATGACGCCGGTCCCGGGGGCGCCGGCGCCGCCGCTGGAGTCCCGGCTGGTCGCGGTGACGCTGGCGGCCCAGGCCGGGGCGGCCCTGGGCGACTCGGCCCCCGTGGTCTCGCGCCGCTGAGCGACCGGCTCCTGCCTGCTCCTGGGTGATGCACCCATCGGGTGATACTCATTTAAATCGGACGCTTTGCCCGGAATTAGGCGGCTATCTGGCGCGGGGGCGCTTCACGGATTGTCCTATGACCGCTCTAGGGTGAGGGGAAGCACAGCAGAGGGGACATTTGGCGTGGGCAAGCGGGGTGGCGCCACAAGGGGACGGTCTGCCGAGAACCGGCCGGCCGGGGCGGACGAGAACGGGCCCTACGTGGGCCGCCGGCGGAAGGCCGGGCGCCCCTCCGGCGGGGCCGGCGGGGTCGTAGGGGCGCTCGCGGCTCGACGGGCCGAACTCCTGCGCGCCCTCGCGCCCGCTTTCGCGAAGGCGGGCGTCCTCGGGAAGCGCCTGCGGCCGGCCTACCCGCGGCCCGGCCGCCTCGGCTGGCGCCGCTGGATACCCTCGGGACGCCAGTGGCTGGGCGCCTGTCTCTACCTCGTCGTGGGCATGTTCGGTTTCGTCGGCGTCGCCTACGCGACCACGGACATACCCGACGACCTCAATTCCTTCGCGACGCAGCAGGACAACGTCTTCTACTGGGCCGACGGATCCAAGATGGCCCGGACGGGCTGGGTCAGCCGGCAGGAGATGCCGCTCGACAAGGTGCCCAAGAAGGTCCAGGGAGCCGTGCTCTCCGCGGAGAACGCGAGCTTCTACTCGGACCCCGGCGTCTCGCCCTCCGGCGTCATGCGCGCCGTGAAGGCCGCGGCGACCGGCGGCGAGACCCAGGGCGGCTCGACCATCACCCAGCAGTACGTGAAGAACGCCTACCTCAAACAGGACCGCACCCTGTCCCGGAAGTTCACCGAGGTCCTGCTGGCCATGAAGCTGGACAGCAAGACGGGCAAGAAGCAGATCTTGCAGGACTACCTCAACACCAGCTGGTTCGGCCGCGGCACCTACGGCATCCAGCGCGCCTCCCAGGCGTACTACGGCAAGGACGTCTCCCAGCTCAACGCCAGCGAGGGCGCCTTCCTGGCCTCCCTCCTCAAGGGAGCCGGACTGTACGACCCCGCCCTCAGCGAGAAGAACCACGAGCGGGCCGTCGAGCGCTGGGGCTGGATCCTGGACCGCATGGTCGAGACCGGCAACCTCTCGGCCACCGAGCGCGCCACCTACACCAAGTTCCCCGAGCCGATCGCCCCCTCCGTCGCCAGTGACGCCGACGCGCAGACCGGCTACCTGGTCGAGCTGGCCAAGCAGTACGCGATCAAGACCGGACACATCAAGGACGCCGACTTCGACCTCGGCGGCTACCAGGTGTACACGACCTTCGAGAAGACCCGCATGGCGGCCCTGACCGCCGCCGTGCAGAACACGCAGAAGAGCTTCGACGCCGAGCGCCGCCCCAACACCGACACCTTCGCCAAGATCGGCGCGGCCAGCATCGCCCCCGACGGCCGGCTGCTCGCCGTGTACGGCGGCCCCGACTACCTGAAGCAGGGCTTCAACGAGTCGAACGCGACGACGATCCCGGCCGGCACGGCCTTCACGCCGTTCGTGTACGCCGCCGCCCTCGACGAGGGAGTGCTCCGTGCGCGCGACAAGCCCCGTACGCCCATCTCCCCGACGTCCCGCTACGACGGCAACGACAAGGTGACCGTACAGACGCCGGAGGGCCCGTACTGGGACCGCAGCGGCAAGGTGGTGAAGGGGAACAACGACGGGGACCGCAACTGGGGCCAGGTCACCCTGCGCCAGGCCGTCGCCGACTCCATCAACACCCCGATGCTGCAGCTCGGCCTCGACGTAGGCCTCGACCGGGCGCAGCTCTTCGCCCAGCGCTCGGGGTTCCTGAATTCGAGCCTCGGCCCCAAGGTCCCCGGCTTCGCGCTGGGGGAGAACTCGATGCCCAGCGCGATCCGCATGGCCAGCGCGTACGGGACCTTCGCCGCCAAGGGCATGCACACCGAGCCGTACTCGGTGCGCTCCATCACCCGCAACGGCGCCACGATCCCGCTGGTCGCGCCGAAGCCGGAGCGGGCGATGTCGGCCAAGGCCGCGAGCGCGGTGACGGACGCCCTGCAGGACGCGGTCACCGCGGGGTCGGCGAAGAGCGCGAACAAGGCGCACCCGGGGGCGGCGGGGAAGACGGGGACGACCGCCGCGAACACGGCGGGCTGGTTCGTCGCCAACACGGAGAGGGAGTCCACGGCCGTCGTGGTCTACCGGATGTCGCTGACCGACCTGATCCCGCTGCCGCTGACGGGGCTGGGCGGCGACGCCGCGAGCACCCCGGGCAGCGAGCGGGCGGTCCGCCTGTGGGCCGAGTACATCAAGGCCGTGAAGTGAGCTGAGAAACGCGGAGGCCGCCCGGGCTGGTTCCCGGGCGGCCTCCGCGTTTCCGTCCGCGTACGCGAGCGGGTTACTTGACCAGCGTCTTCCACTCCGGTGCCTGCGCGGGGTCGAGCGAGCGCAGCCGGGCCAGGACCGCCGGGTCCTGGACGTCGAGCCAGTCGGCCAGCTCCCGGAACGACACGCAGCGCACTTCGTCGCGCGTGCAGACGTCCTTCATGAACTCCTCGACGGCCTTCATGTAGATGCCGCCGTTCCAGTCCTCGAAGTGGTTGCCGATGTACATCGGCGCCCGGCTCCCGCTGAAGACGCGGTTGAAGCCGTTCAGGTACGACTTCTGGGTCTGTTCGAGCCAGGCCGGGTACTTCGCCGGGTCGCCCTTGGTGCTGTCACCGGACTGGTTGAAGAGAAAGTTGAAGTCCATGGAGAGGACTTGCTTCTCTTTGCCCTGCAAAGGGACGAGTTGCAGCGGAAAGTTCCAAATGTCGTTCTGCTTGGACGGCCACAGCTGGAAGTCTCCCGAGGAGCTCGCGTCGTAGCGCCAGCCGTAGGGCTTGATCGCGGTGATCAGGTTCTTCTGGCCCTCAAGGCAGGGGGCGCGGCCGCCTACGAACTCCCGGTCCGGGTCGAACGGCAGGGGCGCCTCGCCCGAGAAGCCGGTGTTGGTCTTCCAGTTCTTCACGAACGAGTAGGTCTGGTCTATCTCGCTCTTCCACTCCTCGGGGCTCCAGTCGTCGCCGCCCTTGGGTCCGCAGAAGTGGCCGTTGAAGTGCGAGCCGATCTCGTTGCCGTCGGTCCAGGCGCCCCGCAGCTGCTCCAGTGTGGTCTTCACGTGGGGGACGGTCGGGTAAGAGATGGCGGCCGAGCCCTGGCTGTGCTGCGGCGGGCTGTACAGCATCCGCTTGCTCTCGGGCAGCAGGTAGATGCCCGTGAGGAAGAAGGTCATGTGGGCCTTGTTCTCGCGGGCCACCTCGCGGAAGTGCGAGAACAGGTGGTCGTCGCCTTCGAGCGCGCCGTCCCACGAGAACACCACGAACTGCGGCGGCTTCTCGCCGGGCTTCAGCTTCTCGGGCTTGAGCTGGCCCGGCTGCGGCCCGGTGTACGAGGTGGAGCCGTCGCCCAGTACGTGGGTCTTGCCGTCCCAGGGCTTCTCGTTGGCCTTCGCGCCCTTGCCGTTGGCGGCCGTGGCGCCGGAGGCGGCCTTTTTGTCGCCCTTGTCCCCCGGGGAGTCGTCGGGTCCGAAGGCGTAGGCGGTGACGGCGGTCGCGCTCACGGCTATCAGGCCGACACCGATCCCGATGCGCAGGCGCTTGCGGTTCCGGGCCTCCTTGGCAGCCTTGCGGGCGGCCCGGGACTCCGTCCGAGCGTGCGGTGCCTCTTCGGCCATCACCGTTGCCTCCCCCTTCGGTCACCGCAGCACCGTCGTGCATGGATGGTTCGTACGAATATAGAACGTGTTGGCACGCTCGTCGCACCCTGGTCCCCATTGCGTTCTCAGGTCACAGCAGACTCACAGGACGAGCTGATGGGCGGGGGTGTGGCGGGGCTCGGCCGGCCCCTCTCCAGAGGGGGGACAAAACACCCCATCGGTGTCCGCTGAGAGAACGGACCCACGTAGTCCGCAACTTGTGCGAAGATTCCGTCCCCCCGGTCCGTGTGGACCGGTGACAAGGGGAACTATTGTGATACCCAGAAGGTTCATACCCGCCGCCATCGGCGTGGTGGTGGCCACCGCGGTCGCAACGGCCGTATTTCTGCCCTCTGCCACCGCGACCAGCGCCAATGCGCCGCACGCGGCGGACAAGGCGACCGCCGACGCCTTCGGGCGCATAGCCGACGACGTGCTCTCGCGGCGCACCCAGGCTCTCGTGGAGGACCGGCCCAAGCACCGCGCCCCCACCGCGGGCTCGGGCGCCGTCAAGACGCGGATGTCGAGCGAGGTGGCCCGCGGCGAGGAGACGGCGGTGTCCTCGCTCCGCTCCCGCAAGACGCGGCTCAGGGACCTCGGCGAGGCCTACAGTGACGCGGACACCCGCGTGACCGTGGACAAGGCCACGGTCACCAACGGGAAGGCCACCGTCCAGGTCACCGAGGAAACCACCCTCACCTACAAGAAGCTCCGCGGCGACGAGCCGTCGTCCACGGGCTTCCGCACGCGGTACGAGATGAACCTCGTCAGCAAGCGTGGGGGCAACTGGGAACTGACCTCGATCAAGTCCCAGGAGAACGGCCCGGTAGCGGTCAACGAGCCGACCGTGGCCAAGGCCGCGGTCGTCTCGGACGACGGCCAGACCTACCCGGACGGCACCCCGGCGTCGACCAAGTACCCCGCTCCGGCGAAGCCCAAGGCGAAGAACACGGGCTACGACTACGCCGCCATGGCGGCGTACGCGGAGAAGTACTGGAAGAACTACAACCCCGCGTACCGGACGTTCAACGGGGGTGGCGGTGACTGCACCAACTTCATCAGCCAGTCCCTGAAGGCCGGTGGCTGGCAGAACGTCTCCGGTACCACCAGCGACTACCGCAACTGGTGGTACAGCGGTTCCCAGCAGACCGACTCCTGGGTCGGCGCGAACGAGTGGGCCTGGTTCACCAACTCGAACAAGCGGGCCGCCAACCTGGCCAACGTCTACCAGCTGGATGTCGGCGACATCCTCCAGGTGGACTTCAACCGGGACGGGTCCAAGGACCACTCGATGATCGTTACGTACCGGAGCAGCGCGGGGATCCCTTACCTCACGTACCACTCCACCAACACGTACCGAAAGTCGCTGGCGAGCATCATCGCCTCGTACCCGGACGCGGTGTACTTCGCCTACCGCACCTGACGGGTGAGCCCGGCGGACCGGCCCAGCCGGCCCGCCGGGCTTTTCGTTTCCCCCTCCGCGAAGCTCTGGACTTCCTCAAGTGGGGTTCCGCGCCTGTGCCCGCGAGGCACACCCTTTCCACGGGCACCGAAGGTGCCACCGGGAGAGCGGAACGGGGGTGGAGGCATGCATTTCCTGATGATCGTGGGACTCATCGTCCTCATCGGGATCGGATCGCTGCTTCGCGCCGGCGGGGGCGGGTCGTCCCGCAAGCGGCGACGCGGCGGCTCGTGGGGGAGCGGCAGCAGCGGCGGCGGCTTCGGCTGCGGCTCGTCCTGCGGCGGCGGAGGCGACTGACCCCACGGGTGCCGGGAGAGGGCTCCGCTCGCTCAGCGCGCCCAGCGCCGCAGTACGGCGGTGGCTCGCCCGGCGTCGGCCGGGCGCAGGCCGGCGATGGAGATGTGGTGGTCCCCCTGGGGCGCCTCGAAGACGTACGAGTCGCGGGAGCCCGCGCCCAGCCGGAACGGCTCGGCGACCGCCACGTCGTTCTCGCCGTTGACGAACATGAGCGAGCTCCCCTGCCGGCGGACCCAGCGGTCGATGTCCGCCATCGCACCGGGCTCGAAGGTCATCGGGATGTCCCGCGGCACGTACGAGCGGACCTCCTGGACGCCCGGGTGGCGCAGCAGCCCCTCCAAGTGCGGGGCGGAGAACTGCGCGTACCCGAGCTGTGTGCCCAGCTGGTGGAAGTACGGGGTGAACTCTTCGAGCGACTGGTCGGTGTAGACGGGGAGCAGGGTCACCCCCGCGATCCACGCGTAGAGGGTGTCGTCCGACGCGTCGGCGGCCGGTATGGAAGCGCAGCCGCCCGCCGACTGGTGCATCCAGAACATCATCGGCAGCCTCAGCACGGCGAGTTCGAACGCGCGGTCCGTGCTGCCGATGGTCCGGAAGGTGCCCTTCTCCTGTTCCGCCCACCGCCCGTACCGCTCCGTCATGGCCTCCCGCCGCAGCAGTGCCTGCCGCTGGGCCGACTTGAGGGCGGCTCGGCACTCGGCGGTGCCCACTTCCTCAAGACGGGCGTCGTAGGCGCTGTCGTCCCGGTCGTCGACGTTGTTGGGCGCGGCGTAGGCCACCGTGCCGACCACGTCCTGCGGATAGAAACGGCGGTGGTAGACCGCGGTCATCCCGCCCTTGCTTCCCCCGGTCGATATCCACGGCCCCCGGTACAGCGTCTTGAGCGCGGTGATCAGGCGGTGGTGGTCGCTCGCCGCCTGCCAGATCGTGAGCGTGGACCAGTCCGGGGCAGCCGGCCGCGACGTCCCGAAGAACCGCTGCTCGGTGGTGATCTGATTGGAGTCGAGCAAGACGGACGGTTCTGCCGGCCGCTGCGGCGACGACCCCAGGTCGTACCCACCGGAGTACAGCACCATCGGGCGGTCGAAGGACTTGTGCACCAGCGTCAGCCGCTGCTCGAACGAGCCCCGGCCGGGACGGTGGTGGTCGGCGGGCTGGCGGAAGGCGAGGTCGAGGACGGTCTGCCCCGGCGCGCCGGGCCGCTCGGCGAGCAGGCGCAGGCCCGGCACCGCCGCGACGCGGGCCCTGATGTCATCGCCCGCCGGCTGCGCCAGCACCGGAGCGGTCATTCCCGTCACCGACAGCAGCACTACCACGACCACCGTGAGCAGCCGTCTCATCGTGTTTTCCATACCTCCAGGCAACCGCACCCGAAGGGCCGGGGGATCCCCCGAGCGAGGATGGCGTCTCCCTCCCATGGGGGAAGACATACCGCGTCCGCTGCGCAAGTGGCGCTGGGCCAAGGGGTGCTGCGCAAGCGACGCTGCGCAAGCGGCGCGGAGCCCGGTCAGGGCGGGGGCGGACGGCGCCGCGGCCGGGCGGCGAGCACCGCCACGTCGTCCTCCGCGTGGCGGGCGTCGAGGCCCGCCACCACGGCGTCCACCAGCGCCTCCACCCCCGCCCCCACCGGCAGCCGCAGCCCCGCCAGCCGGGCCAGCGACACGTCGATGTCCTCGCCCCGCCGCTCCACCAGGCCGTCGGTGAACATCAGCAGGGTCTCCTGCGGCGTGATCCCCCGGGTGACGGCCTCGTACCCGCCCACCCCGGTACCCAGCGGCGGCCCGACGGGCACGTCGATCAAGGCGGCCGAGCCGTCCGCCCCGAAGACCGCCGGCGGCAGGTGCCCGGCGCTGGCGAACATCGCGACCCCGCGCGCGGGGTCGATCCGTACCAGCAGACAGGTCGCGGGGCGCCGGGCCGGGTCCTCGGCGACCAGGGCGTCCAGCTGGCGCAGCACGCGGTGCGGGGCGAGGTCCGTCGAGGCGACGTCCCGGAGGGTCGAGCGGTACGCGTTCATGTCCACCGCGGCGTCGAGCCCGTGGCCCATCACGTCCCCTACCACCAGCAGGGTGCGGCCGAAGTGCAGCCGGACCGTCTCGAACCAGTCCCCGCCCACCAGCGCCCGGTGGCCGGCCGGCAGGTAGCGGCTGGCGGTCTCCAGATTCGGATGCGGCCGGACCGGCTCCGCCACCAGTGCCCGCTGCAGATGGAGCATGGTGTCCTCCGAGGCCGCCAGCTGCCGGGCATGGCCGAGGTGCACCGCCGCCAGCCGGGCCGCGAAATGGATCGTCGCCGCCTCGTGGTCGCTGAACCCCCGGCCGGCCCGGACGGCGACCACCGCGCCGTAGAACCGGTCCCGGGCCAGCAGCGGGACCGAGACGGCGTGCACCCGGACACCGCCGGCGAGCACCGCCCACTCGGACAGCGGATGCCCGCCGTCCACCGCCCGTACCGAGGGCGCCACATCGCCCACCGCCGGCAGCAGCCCGGCCGCCCCGGCCACCACCACCCGGCTCCACCCGCCGCCGTCCGTCCACAGATCCACCCCGACGGCGTCGCACAGGGTCCGGAACAGGAACCCGGCCAGCTCTTCGCAGGTGGTGGCCTCGTCGAGCGAGGTCCCCACCTGTTCGGCAGCGGCCTCCATCGCCCGGAGCCGTGCCAGCAGCGCCTCGTGACCCCCGGTCGGTCCCCTGGACCTCCCGTCATGCTCCGACAAGACACCTCCCCGGCCTCAAGCCGAAGGAGCCATTCCATCAGGAGCCCCCCTCGCCCCGCGCGTCCGCCGCGCCCCTCCCGGGCACCAGCCTCGCCGGGGATCCGGGGTGATGAGCCATCATGGCCGGGTGAACGAGCCCCCGCCCACCCCCGACGGCCCCGGCGCCCCCACCGGATCCATGGCGGTGGCGCCCACACCCCGGACCGCCGTCGCATGGCTTCCCCCGGCCGGGCTCTGGCCCGCCATCCAGGACATCCGCGCCGTGCACGACCCCCAGATCCGCCGCTGGCCACCCCACGTGAACCTGGTCTTCGGCTTCGTCCCGGAGGCCGACTTCCCGGCGGCCGCCCCGCTGCTCGCCGCCCGCGCCGCCGAGCGGGAGCCGTTCGAAGCCCGCCTCAGCGGAGTGCGCGTCTTCCGGCACCGGGTGTCCGCCACCGTGTGGATCGACCCCGCCGCGGCCGGCCTCGCCCCCTGGACGGCGCTCCGCAGCGCCCTGATCGAACCGTTCCCCCGCTGCGGCGGACGCTTTCCCGCCTTCACCCCGCACCTGTCGCTGGGACGCACCCGCGATCCCCGGAGCGTGGTCGCCGAGTGCACCGCCCGCCTCGACGTCATGTCGGCGCGGGTCGAAGAGATCGTGCTGCTCTCCCGCCGCGGCGACGGCCCCATGCGGCCCCGCGCCACCATCTCCCTGGGCACGGGCGCCCTGCGCTGGCACTCCGAAACCGACCCGGATTCATCTCGGGGGAGGAATTCAGGAGGGGAATAGGGCGGTGGCGGAATTCTCCCGATGTCTTGCACGATCCTCCATCCACCGGTACCAAAGGACCGGCATGTGCTGGAATCGGAGCATGTACCTCGACGAGCTCCGCACCCTGCTGGACCGGCACGCGCGGCCCGACTGGACCACCGACATCGACGGAGTGCTCATCTCCAAAGTCGACAGCGAGGACCCACCGGCGCCGTCCACCTCCGGCACCGTGCTCGCCGTCATCGCCCAGGGCGCCAAGCACCTCGCGCTGGGCGACCGGGTCTACGAGTACGGAGCCGGCCAGTACCTCGTCGCATCGGTCGACCTGCCCGTCACCGGCCACTTCATCGGGGCCTCTGCCCAGCACCCGGCGCTTGGCTTCGGGCTCACGCTGGAGCCCTCCGCCATCGCCGAACTGCTGCTGCTGGCCGGCCCCGGCGACGTGCCGCGCGCCGGCGGACAGGGCGGCGCGCTGCCCGCCATCGCCGTCAGCGACGCGCCGGGGGACCTGCTCGACGCGGTGGTACGGCTGCTGCGCCTGCTCGACGAGCCCCGAGACCGGGCGGTGCTCGCCCCGCTCGTCACGCGCGAGATCCTGTGGCGCGTGATGACCGGGGAGCAGGGCGCCCTCGTGCGCCAGCTCGGTCTCGCCGACAGCAGTCTCAGCCATGTCGCGCGGGCGGTGCGGTGGATCCGGGAGCACTACACGCAGCCATTCCGGGTGGAGGACGTGGCGCGGCTGTCCGGCATGAGCGTCTCGGCCTTCCACCGCAACTTCCAGGCGGTGACGGCGCTGAGCCCCATCCAGTTCCAGAAGCAGATCCGGCTGCAGGAGGCCCGGCTGCTGCTGGCCGTCCACCCCCACGACATCGCCCAGGTCGGCTACCGCGTCGGCTACGACAGCCCGTCCCAGTTCAGCCGCGAGTACCGGCGTCAGTTCGGCGCGCCGCCCAGCGAGGACGCGACCCGCCTGAGCCGCTCCGTACGGGCACCGGCGACCGTACTGCCCTGAAGGTCTCCAGAAGAGCAGGATCGTGCAAGGGAAGAAGAGAATTCGTCTTTTATCCGTGCCGGCCGGAGTGCTTCCATAAAGGGGTCATATTCCGAGGGGAATTCGAATTCCCCGCCCCTTTTCCAGGAGGCACGTCATGAAGGTCGCCATCGTCACGGGAGCCAGCTCCGGCATCGGGCAGGGCGCTGCGGTCGCCATCGCGAAGCGCGGGGTGGGAGTGATCCTGACCTACGGCGCCAACCGGCAAGGCGCCCTGGACACGGTGGCCGCGATCGAGAAGGAGGGGGGAACCGCCGTCGCGCTGCCGCTGGACGTGGGCGAGACCGCGGGTTTCCCGGCCTTCCGCGCCTCCGTGGCCGACGCGCTGCGCGGCACCTGGCAGCGGGACACCTTCGACCACCTGGTCAACAACGCCGGGTTCGGGCAGATGTCGATGTTCGAGGACACGACGGAGGAGCTGTTCGACAAGTTCATGAGGGTGCTGCTCAAGGGGCCGTACTTCCTGACGCAGACGCTGCTGCCGCTGATGGCGGACGGCGGCGCCGTCGTCAACGTCACCAGCAACTCCGCGCTGAGCACCGGCGTGGAGGCGGGCTACTCGGCCTACGCGACGATGAAGGGCGGCCTGACGGTGCTGACCCGGTACATGGCCAAGGAGTTCAGCCGGCGCGGCATCCGCGTCAACGCCGTCGCGCCGGGCTCGACCCGGACCCGGATCTCGGACGACGCCTTCGAGCGGTTCCCCGAGGTCATCGAGCCGATCGAGGCCAAGACGGCGTTCGGCCGGGTCGGTGAACCGGAGGACATCGGCATGATGATCGCCACCCTCGTGTCCGAGGAGAGCCGCTGGATCACCGCGCAGAGCATCGAGGTGTCCGGCGGCTACGGGCTCTAGGAGGTCCCGCCTGCGGCCTCGCGGTCGCGGTCGCGGTCGCCCAGGACCCTGGCGGTGAAGGCGGCGAGTTCGGCGCGCAGCCGCTCGCGCGGGGTGTCGCGTGCGCCCGCGAGGTGTTCGACGAGGTCGGCGCGGGTGGCGGCGAGCAGGGCGTGCGCGGTGAAGTCGCTCTCGCTCCCGGAGAGTCCGGGGATCTGCTCCAGCAGCGTCCGGAGCGTCGTGTGCCAGCTCCCGTAGTGCCCCGCCCGGTAGGGGCTGCTGCCGCCGGAGCCCTCCAGGGCGAGGGCGAGGTGTCGGTTGTCGTACTTGAAGCACAGGATCGCGTCGAGCAGCGCGGGCACCCGCAGCAGCGGCGCGGTGCCGGGACCCAGGGGCGGCGGACCGGTCTCGACGGCCTCCCGCACCGGCTCCAGCCGCGCTTCGACCAGCGCCCCGATGAGGCCGCCCCGGTCGCCGAAGGCGCGGAAGAGGGTGGCCTTGCCGACCCCGGCGGCCGCGGCGATGTCGGCCATGGTGACGGCCTCGGGGCTCTCGCAGTGGGCGAACAGGTCGTCGGCCGCCTCGAAGACGGCCGCCTTGTTGCGGGCGGCGTCCTTACGGGGCTTGCGTTCGGTCATGCCACTCCTCCAGTTGCAAAGCGGACCCGGGGTCCGTATCGTCGACATCCGAAGCGGACCGCTGGTCCGTATTCTATGGGACGGAGCACTCATGTCACCTCGCCCGGAGCCGGCGGACCTGTACCGCCACGGCCTGCGCCTGCTGCTGGACAAGGACATCCCCGCCTGGGTCGACCTGTGGGACGAGAACGGGATCTTCGAATTCCCCTTCGCCCCCGAGGGCTGGCCCACCCGCCTGGAGGGAAAGGCCGCGGTCGCCGACTACATGCGCGGCTACCCCGACCACATCGACCTCCACGCCTTCCCCGAGGTGGCCGTCCACCAGACCACCGAGCCGGAGACCATCGTGGTGGAGATGCGCGGAACGGGCCGCCTGGTGGCGACGGACGCCCCCTTCGACATGCGCTACATCGCCGTGGTGACCGTCAGGAACGGCCTGATCAGCCACTACCGCGACTACTGGAACCCCCTGGCCCTCCCGCAGGACGCGGCGGCCGACTTCACCGGGAGCAGCCGATGACCGAGTCCGACGCCATCCTCGTCCTCGGGGCCACCGGCACCACCGGCAGCCGGCTCGTCGCCCGCCTCGCCGCGGCCGGGCTCCGGGTCACGGCGGCCGGCCGCAGCGCCACCGCCGTGGACGGAGCCCGGGCCGTCCGCTTCGACTGGGACGACCCCGACACGTACGGGGACGCCCTCGCCGGCGCGGACCGCGTCTACCTGATCCCGCCGCCCGGCAGCCCGGACCCGGCCGCGGTCATGCTCCCCTTCCTGCGCCGGGCGCGCGCGGCCGGAGTGCGCCGCGCGGTCCTCCTCAGCTCCTCGGCGATCCCGGCCGGCGGCCCCGCCGTGGGCCGGGTCCACCAGGCCCTGCCCGGCCTGTTCGACGAGTGGGCGGTGCTGCGGCCCTCCTGGTTCATGCAGAACTTCACCGGCGACCACGCGCACGCCCACAGCGTCCGCTCCGAGGGCGTCATCCGCACCGCCGCCGGCGAGGGCCGCGTCGGGTTCGTGGACGCCGAGGACATCGCCGCCGTGGCCTTCCGCGCCCTGACCGACACACGGGCCCCGAACACCGACCTGATCCTCACCGGGCCCTCGGCGCTGAACCACCGCGAGGTCGCCGAGGTCCTCTCCGAGGTCACGGGGCGGTCCGTCGTCCACGAAGAGCTGACTCCCGAGCAGATGCGCGACCGGCTGGCCGCCTTCATGCCCGCCGAGTTCGCGGCCCTGCTCGCCGACATGGACCGTGCCATCGCCGCCGGAGCCGAGGACCGCACCACCGACACCGTGTGGAGCGTGACCGGCCTGCCGCCGCTCGACTTCCGCGCCGTCGCCCTGAGGGAGGCGGGGCGAAGCCGATGAGGCCCTTGCCCAAGATTCTCCCAAGGACGGGGCGGCCCCGGTCCTGCCGACAGCCATCCGGGACCCGCTCCGCCTAGCTTGGTGCGGTGTGACCACCGATGCGCAGAGCCATGAGGGCGGGCGCAGCCCGGCGCGGCGCCGGTTCGTCCGGGCGGCCGTGGCGGGAGCGGCGGTCATCGGCGCCGGACTCGCGTTCAGTGCCCGCGATGCCCCGGCTCCCGCCCGCCCCGGCGCGACCCGCGCCCGGCCCGCCACCCCGGAGGCGGCGCTACGGGAGCTGCTCGCCGGGAACCAGCGCTGGCGGACGCTGCACGAGCGGCACCCCGACGAGACGCGGACCGTACGCCAGGAGCTGGTGGCAGGCCAGCACCCGTTCGCCGTCGTCCTGGGCTGCGTCGACTCCCGGGTCCCGCCGGAACTGGTCTTCGACCAAGGGCTCGGCGACCTGATGACGGTGCGCTCGGCGGGCGAGGTCCTCGACGTGGCGGTGCTGGGGAGCGTCGCGTACGGCGTGGTGGAACTGGGCATCCCGCTGGTCGTGGTGCTGGGGCACCAGTCGTGCGGGGCCGTCGCGGCAGCGGTCCACGCCGACGAGAACGGCATCGAGCCGGCCGGCCCCCTGCGCTACCTCGGGGACCAGATCGGCCCCGCGATCGACCGCCGGCTCCGGGGCGAGGAGCGCGTCGACGCCGCGGTCACGGCCAACGTACGCCGGGTGCGGTCGCGGCTCGCCGGACAACCCGAGCTCGCCGCCAGGATCGCGGCCGGGACGCTGGCCGTCGTCGGCGCCCGGTACGAACTGACCAGCCAGCGGGTCCGGCGGCTCCACTGACCGCGGGCCCTGCCGTACGTCAGGCGGCGCCGCCCGGCCGGGCGCCGCGGAAGGTGCGCCGGTAGGCGTCCGGGGACACGCCCACCGTGCGGTTGAAGTGGCGCCGCAGTGTCGTGGCGGTGCCCATGCCGGTGGCCGCGGCGATCGCCCCGACGGTGTCCTCGGTGGTTTCGAGGAGTTCCTGGGCGCGGTGGATGCGCTGGGTCAGCAGCCAGCGCAGCGGAGTGCTGCCGGTGATGTCGTGGAACACCCGCGCCAGGTGGCGCGAGCTCATGTTCGCCCGGCGGGCCAGGTCCTCCACCGTGAGCGGCTGGTCGAGCCGTCCCATCGCCCAGGTCAGCAGCGCCCCGAGGGGATGGTCGGGGCGTTCGGGCAGCGGCGTGGCGACGAACTGGGCCTGCCCGCCGGCCCGGTGGGGCGGGACGACCAGGCGGCGCGCGACCTGGTTGGCGACAGCCGCGCCGTGGTCGAGGCGGACCAGGTGCAGGCACAGGTCCATCGCGGCGGCCTTGCCCGCGGAGGTGAGCACGCTGCCGTGGTCGACGTAGAGCACGTCCGGATCGACCTCCACCCGGGGGTACTTGGCGGCCAGCGCCGCGGCGTGCAGCCAGTGCGTGGTGGCCCGGCGCCCGTCCAGCAGGCCCGCGGCGGCCAGGACGAACGCGCCCGTGCACAGGGAGGCCACCCGGGCGCCCGCCTCGTGGGCCGCGCGTACGGCGTCGACCAGGTCGGCCGGCGGGTCCCCGTCCGCGTCGGGGCAGGCGGGAACGATCACGGTGTCGGCGCGGACCAACTGGTCGAGCCCCGCGTCGGTCCGGAGCCGGAAGCGGTCGCCGACCGCCGCGGTGTCCGGGCCGCAGACGAGGAACTCGTACCAGGGGTCGACCAGATCGGACCGGTCCACCCCGAACACATCGCAGGCCATGGCGAGTTCGAAGTGCGGGACCCCGGAGGTCACGGCCAGCGCGACAAGGCTCATGTCCGAAAGTGTATGGGCCGTGGCAGTGCTGCCACTCACGGCCGTCCGCCGCCGCGGGCAGGATGGTGATCAGTGATCATCCGCGCACGAGCGCACACGACGGGGGAACCTCATGGGATCGAATCAGACCGCGCCGGTACTGGTCTACGGCGCCTACGGCCACACCGGGCGCTTCGTCGTCCGCGAACTCCTGGACCGGGGGATGACCCCGATCCTGTCCGGCCGCGACCCCGACAAGCTCCAGGCCCTGGCCGCCGCGCTCCCCGGGGCCGCCGGCCTTGAGGTCCGGGCCGCGTCGGCCGGCGAACCGGCCGCGCTCGACCGCGCGCTGCACGGCGCGGGAGCCGTGATCAACTGCGCCGGGCCGTTCGCCGACACGGCGGGACCGGTCATCGAGGCCGCCCTGCGGGCACGGATCCCCTACCTGGACGTCGCGGCGGAAGTGGAGGCCGTCTCCGACACGTTCACCCGGTTCGCGGACCGCGCCCGCGAAGCCGGCGTCGTGGTCCTTCCCGCGATGGCGTTCTACGGCGGGCTCGGCGACCTGATGGCCACCGCCGCGCTCGGCGGCGCGGCGGCGGCCGAGGAGGTCCACATCGCCTACGCCCTCAGCAGCTGGCACCCCACGGCCGGGACCCGCGGATCCGGGAAGGTCTCCCGGAGCCGGCGCGGGGGCCGCCGGCTCGTCTACGCGAGCGGCCGTCTGGGGCACCGCGACGACGCCGCGCCCACCGGGGAGTGGTCCTTCCCCGCCCCGATCGGCGACCGGGCCGTGGTCGGCGAGTTCACCACCGCGGACAGCGTCACCATCCCGCGCCACCTGTCCGCCCCGGACATCCACACCTTCATGACGCTCGACGCCGTCAAGGACGTCCTGGCGCCTGACGCCGCACCGCCGGCGCCGGTCGACGAACGGGGGCGGTCGGCGCAGACCTTCCTCGTCGACGTCACCGTCCGCGCGGGCGGCACCCGGCGCCGCGCGGTGGTCCGCGGCCAGGACATCTACGCCGTCAGCGCGCCGCTGGTCGTCGAGGCGGCCCACCGGATCCTGGGCGCGGAGGTCGAGGCGACGGGAGTCCTCGCGCCCGGCGAGGTCTTCGACGCGCACGCCTTCCTGCGCTCCCTGGCCCCGCACCACCTCTCGTACGAGCTCGGCGAGCCCGGGACCGGGGCGGAGGGCGCCGGCACTTCCCGGAGCTGAGGCCTCCCTTCGCGGAGGGAGGAGGGGCGCGCTCAGTTCTCGGCCCTCGTCTTCAGTCGGTGCAGCCAGGTGTCGAGCGAGGCGTCGAGCGCCTGCTGGAGGGCGGGGGTGTCGGCCTCGACCGGCGCACCGGCCCAGGACTCCTCGGTGTGGACGTGCACGCCGTCCGCGCGCTGGGTGAAGGTCCACACGTGGACCGCGGTGATCCCCTGCGCCGGCCCGCCCCAGGCGATGCGGCGCTCGGGTACGACCTGCTTGACGGTGGAGTCGATGCCGGCGAGGCCGTGGACGGACCAGCGGAACACGGACCCGGCCCGCAGCGGGCCGGGCGTCAGCCTGGTCGCCTCGATCACCTCGGGCTGCCAGGTGGGCCAGGCCTCGATGTCGGTCTGGATCTTCCAGATCCGGTCCAGCGGCGCGTGGATGACGATGTCGTCGCGCGTGATGACGGGGGCCGTGCGGTCGATCTCCACCGGGGGTTCCCCGGGGCCGCAGAGACCCGAGACACCGATCGTGAGCGCGACGGGCAGGGCGGCGGTCTTGGCGAGAAGGGCGGTCAGCACGAGGTTTCTCCTGTGAGTGGTGGGGTGGGTGACGGGGAGCGGGGGAGCGGGGGAGCGGCGGCCGGTCAGGGGACCAGGACGACCTTCCCGGCGACCGTGCCGGACTCGGCCAGCCGCATCGCCTCGCCGACGCGGGCCAGCGGGATCTCGGCGGCCACCTTGGCGGTGATCTCGCCGCTGCGCAGGGCGGCGAACACCTGGGTGAGGTCGGTGCGCAGCCGGGCCCGGAAGCGGTCCTTGGCGTAGGCGCGGCCGGCCCAGATGTTGAAGAAGTACGCGCTGCGGCCGTTGGGCAGCCAGTTCCACAGCCACACCCGGCCCAGCAGCTTGAGCACGGGCGACGCGCCGGAGCCCTCGTCGTCGCGGGTGGCGGCGCTGCCGTACGACACGAGGGTGCCGCCACGGGCCAGCAGCCGCCAGGAGCCGACGATGCCCTCGCCGCCGACGTGGTCGAACACGGCGTCCACCCCGCGGGGCGCCAGCGCCCGCACCCGCGCCGGGACATCGCCGGAACGGTAGTCGACCGGGGTCACCCCGAGCGCGCGCAGGGCGTCGTGGTGGCGGGCGGAGGCGGTGCCGATCACATGGGCGCCCGCGGCCAGCGCCAGCTGGACCAGGACCGAGCCGACCCCTCCGTTGGCGCCGTGGACCAGGACGGTCTGGCCGGCGCGCACCCGGGCCTTGCGGTGGAGCATCTGCCAGGCGGTGATCCCGTTGACGACCGCCGTCTCCGCGTCCACCGCGCTGACGCCCGCCGGTACCTCCACCACGTCGGCGGCGTCGAGCACGACGTGGCTCGCCCAGCCGCCGGTCTTCGTCAGGGCCGCGACCCGGGTGCCCAGCAGACCGCGGTCCACGCCTTCGCCGACGCTCAGCACGGTGCCGACCAGGTCGTATCCCGGCACGAAGGGGAACGGGGGCTGGTCGTAGTACCGGCCGCGGCGCATCTGCTGCTCGGCGAAGGAGACCCCCGTCGCCTCCATCGCGACCACGACCTGCCCTGCCGCCGGCGCCGGGACCGGGCCGCGGTGCAGCTCCAGGCCCTCCGGCTCGACCTTGCCCGGCAGCACGATCTCGATGCGCTCGACGGTGTTCATGGGTGACCTCCGGGTCATTCGCGTTTGTGCTTCTTGTGTTCGTTAGAAGCTATAACCAGAATGAACGGCTGTCACATGGATGTCAAGGGAGCGGCTCGTTCGATCGAAAGGGAGCTTGCCGATGGTGATAGCTTCTAACCAACTGGAGAAGTGAGAGGCGGCGACCATGACCGGAAGCACGAAGACCCCCCGCGAGACCCCGCGCGAGCGGTACCGGCAGCAGGTGCGCGAGGAGGTCAAGGAGAAGGCCTGGCAGCAGATCGCCGGCTCCGGCGCGTCCGCGCTGTCCCTCAACGCCATTGCCAAGCAGATGGGCATGAGCGGGCCGGCGCTCTACCGCTACTTCGCCAACCGCGACGAGCTGATCACCGAGCTCATCCGGGACGCCTACCGCAGCCTCGCCGACGCCTTCCTGGCCGTCGCCGACGCGGGAGCGGGCCGGCCCGCCCTCCCCGAGCTGGCCCGGGTGCTGCGCCGCTGGGCGCTGGCGGACCCGCACCGCTACTTCCTCGTCTACGGCACCCCGGTCCCCGGCTACCACGCGCCGCAGGACATCACCGGGATCGCCTCGGAGATGATGTCGGTCCTCCTCGACGCCTGCGCCGCCGCCGCACCGGAGCCCGCGCCGGGTGCGGAAGCCCACGCCTTCGAGGCACACCTGGCGGACCACCGGGACTGGGCCGAGGGCCACCCGGACGCGACGCCCGCCGTGTTGCGGCTGGCCATGACGTTCTGGAGCCGCCTGCACGGCACGCTGTCCCTGGAACTGGCGGGCCACTTCACCGGGATGGGGCTGGACCCCGCCCTGCTCTTCGAGGCCGAGGTGGACACCCTGACCGCCCGTTGACCGCCCGCTGAGCGGCCGCGACCGGCCCGGGGGCCCGCGTCACCACATCGGCTTGCGCGTACGGGCGTAGACGAACGGGCCCGCCGGGTGGTCCTCGAAGTGCAGGTGCGGGCCCGTGACGTTGCCGGTGGAGCCGACCTTCCCCAGGTGCTGGCCCGCCTTGATGCCCTGGCCCGTGACGACGCCCCGCCACGACAGGTGGCAGTAGACGTACACCCGGCCGTTCTCGGCCCGCAGGCCCACCCAGCTGCCGTACGCGCCGCCCGTGTCGTTCGACCACTGGATCGAGCCGTCGCGGACCGCGACCACCGGGGTCCCCTTCGCCGACGCGTAGTCCTCACCGGTGTGGAAGCCCGCCGCGTACCGCGCGTTCTGGATACCGTAGCGGTAGGTGACGGTGTGCCCGGGCACGGGGGAGGCCACCTTCCCGGCCGCCGCCTCGTCCTGCACCTTGAAGCCGAACTTCGTGCCGAGTGCTCTGAGCGAGTCCGGGCCGGGCAGGCCGTCCGCCTCGGGACCGGAGAAGCCGAGGTGGTGCTGCCACTTCGCGTACGCCTGCCGGGTGCGCTCCCCGAACGTCCCCGGGCCCGACCGGAAGTCCAGCCCCACCGCCTTGGCCAGGGCCTCCTGCACGACCAGGACGCTGTCGTTGTGCGCGCCGAGGCGCAGGTCCGACAGCTTGACGAGCTTGCTCATGATCGGTACCCCCTTCGGTACCCGTTCCGGTCTGAACCGAGGTCAGTACCCGGCCGGCCGACGGTTGGGGTCGAACTGCTGCACCCGCCCCGCCAGGTTCGACCCGTCGCGGTAGACGCCGTACCGGGCCATCACGTAGTGCATGGCCGCACAGATGTTGGCGACGCCGTCGTAGATGGCCTTCGACGTACCGGGCTGGTGGTACGCGGCGAACGTCGTCGGGATGACCTGCATGACCCCGCGCGAGCAGTTGCGGGGATGCCCGTCGCTCTGCTTGGGCCCGGTCGCGTTGCTGTCCCAGCTGTTCACCGCGTTGAAGCGGTACGAGGACTCGCGCTTCGCGGCCACCAGAATGCCCGGCACCCAGCGGGTCGTGGGAACACCGATGATCCGGCAGGCCTCCTTGGCCGCCGCCGTGGTGCTGCCGTCCACCACGAAGCCGAACGTCACGCTCGACGCCGGGATGGCCGTGCGTCCCGTGGCCTCGGCCTCGGCCGCCTCCGGCGCCGGAGCGTCGAAGGAGTTCAGCCCGACGACGGTGAAGCCGCGCCGGCGCCCCAGTTCGGTGAGCGAGAAGCGCCCGAACGCGCCGTCCGCGTCCCCGTCGGTGAGGCCGAGCTTGCGCTGGAACGCGGCCACGGCCGCCTTCGTACGCGGCCCGAACGTGCCGGGCGCGGACGCGTAGTCGAGCCCCACTTCCGCCGCGAGCGCCGCCTGGACGATCCGTACGGAGGTGTTCCGCGCGCCGAACACCACATCGGTGGCCGTCACCGTCACGTCACCGCTCGGCAGCACGGGCCCGGGCCAGCGCCACGACCCGACGGGCGTGCCGCCCCGGTGGTCGTCGGGGTCGGCCGTCGGCGGACATCCGTCCTCGAACGCCGGCGCGAAGTACCCGACCACCTTGGAGCTGCGCCGCTTGATCCGGTGCGAGTAGACCCCGTAGCCCTGCCCCGCGTCGGTGGCGTCCTCGGGAACGGTGTTGCCGCCCTTGGTGTAGACGTGCGTGTCGTCGAAGCCGACGACCAGTTCGGTGTGCCCGCCGCGGGACAGGTTCGTCCACGCCCCGACCGACGGGTACCCGGACCACTGGCCGCGGGTCCTCGCCCAGTCGGTGAACACGGACACGTTGTTGACCTTTGGTACGAGGTGCTCCAGGCCGACGTCGGCGTACATGTCCCAGTCGAACATCACGCACCAGGGCTCGCCGTCCTCCCCGAACTGCCGCCCGAACTGCGTCCGGTTGTCGTATCCGGTCCCGGGAACGTTCGTCTCGTACACGCCTTCGCGGACGCCCTGGACATGATCGACCAGTGCTCGCCATTGGGGAGTCGCCATCGCCGGACCCGTCCTTCCGAGACGCACGCCCGTTCATCCGGGGGCCCCGAGAAGTGTGTGGCGCAGATGCGCAGTACTTCCAGCCAAACAGCCGCGCCGCGTGATCGCCACTGGAGGTTCGCGCGCCCGTACCCGCCGCCCGGACGGGCCGGATCACGCACACTGGCGGAGTCCTTCGCGAAGCACTCCAGGAGCAAGCCCGTGGCCGAGCCCGACTTTCCCACCGTCACCCAGTACGCCAGCCCCGACCTGATCGAGGCGATCGTGTACCGGGGCCACCGGCCCGGTGACGACCCGAGGTGGAGCGAGTCCGGAGCCCCCGACCACGCCTCCTACGCCCGCTGGTGCTCCCACATCTGCGGCATGGCCTGTCTGCGCATGGCCCTGCTGCGCCGCGACGGCCACGCCCCGAGCCTGTTCGACCTCCTCGACGGCGCCCGCGCGTACGGCGCCTACACCGAGGACGCGGACACCGCCGCGATCCGCGGCCTCATCTACGCCCCGTTCGCCGCGTACGCCCGCGCCGAGCACGGCCTGACCGCCGAGGTCCACGGACGGCTCCCGGCCGGCCGCCTCGCCGAACTCCTCGACGCCGGGCAGGTGGTGACGGCCTCCGTCCACAAGGAGATCCGCCGGCCCGACCGTCCCGCCCCCGGCCGGGGCGGCCACCTCGTACTCGTCACCGGCCACCAGAACGGCACGGTCCGCTTCCGCAACCCCTCCGGGCACGCCCCCGCGACCCGCGACGCGGAACTCCCGCTCGACGTCTTCGCCACCTTCTACGCCGAACGCGGGATCGCCCTCGGCTGACGCCGAGGCTCCTCGCGGGACACCGTGACCACGACCGCACGCGCCCGGTTCCGGGGTGCACCGCACCCCCCTTCACGGGCACGGCCATCCACCGCCACCGCCTAGCCTCGGGACATGGACACAGGCAAGGACCCCGCCGACGAGAACGCGCTGGGCGTGTTCCTGCGCGCACGCCGGGCCCGGATCGGCCCCGAGGACACCGGGCTTCCCACGACCGGCCGCCGCAGGGTGCCCGGCCTGCGCCGCGAAGAGGTCGCGACGCTCGCCGGGGTGAGCCCCGACTACTACACGCGCCTGGAGCAGGGCCGCGAACGCCACCCGTCGCAGCAGGTGCTCGAAGCCGTCGCCCGGGCGCTGCGACTGGACGGCGAAGCCGTGGCCCACCTCCACCGCGTGGCCACCCCCGCCCCCCGCCGTACGCGCCCGGCGCCGCGCGTCGAACGGGTCGCCCCGAACCTGAGGCGCCTCCTCGACGGCTGGTCCGACACGCCCGCCTTCGTCCTGGGCCACACCCTGGACGTCCTGGCCCGCAACCAGCTCGCGGGAGCCCTGTTCGCGGGCTTCACCCACGCGGACAACATGCTGCGCATGACGTTCCTGGACCCAGCCGCGCACCACTTCCACCGCGACTGGGACCGGGCCGCCGAAGCGTGCGTGGCGACCCTGCGGCGAGCGGCCGGCATCGACCCCGACGACCGGAGGCTGACGGAACTCGTCGGCGAGCTGTCCGTGAAGAGCGCCGGCTTCCGCACCCTGTGGGCCCGCCACGAGGTGCGAGGCAAGACCCGCGAGGCGAAGCTCTTCCACCACCCCGAGGTCGGTGACCTGGAGCTGCACTACGAGACCTTCACCGTCAACGGCGCCCCCACCCAGCAACTCGTCGTCTACCAGGCCGAGCCGGGCAGCCCCTCCGCCGACGCCCTCGCCCTCCTCGGTTCGCTCAGCGCGGCGCGGCTCTGATCCTGCCCCTCCCCGAGCCGGACGTACGCCCCCGGCTGGGCCGGATGGTGGGTGCCCGGCACCCGGGGGCACGGCGGCCTGGTTCCGGCCGCGGCGCGCGTCGAGGCTGGTGGCCGCGGGCACCAGCCCGCGGCCACCAGGAGGAAGACCCGCTCATGAACGTCCACGACACCACCAGTGACGCCGTCCTCACCCGGATCCGCAGCCGGGCCGCCGACCGGCGGCGCATCCTCTTCACCGGCGCGACCATCGTCACGATGGACCCCCGCCTCGGCGTCATCGACCGCGGCGACCTCCTCGTCGAGGGCGACATCATCACCGCCGTCGGCGCCGGCCTCGGCGCGGCCGGCGCCGACGCCCGCGCCGACACCGTCGTCGTCGACGCGACCGGCACGATCCTCACCCCCGGCTTCGTCGACACGCACCGGCACGCCTGGCAGACCCAGCTGCGCCGGATCATGCCCGATGTCGACGACCTGGGCGCCTACGTCGCGACCACCCTCGCCGGGTACGCCACCGTGTACCGGCCCGAGGACATGTACACCGGCACCCGGCTCGCCGCCCTCACGGCGATCGACAGCGGTATCACGACCATGCTCGACTTCTCCCACAATTCCCGCACCCGCGAGCACTCCGACGCCGCGATCCAGGCCCTCCTCGGCACCGGGATCCGCGGCGTGCACGCCTCCATGGGCCCGCACTTCGGCGCCTGGGACCGGCAGTGGCCCGGTGACCTGACCCGCCTCAAGGACCAGTACTTCGCCGGCGACGACCAGCTGCTGACCCTGCGCCTCGCCGCCCTGGCCACCGACGAGATCGCCGGCCCCGAGCTCGCCTACGGATCCGGGCTCGCCCGAGTCGCCCGGGACCTGGGCGTCGGGGTGAGCGTGGACGCCGTCTTCGGCACGGCCTCCTCCGAGGCGGTGCTGCGCTGGGCCGGGGCGGGCCTCCTCGGCCCCGACGTCACCCTCATCCACGCCACCGGACTCACCACCGCGGCATGGCGGGCGATGGGGGACACCGGCACGACCGTGTCCCTCGCCCCGACCTCGGACGCCCAGATCGGCCTGGAGACCGCGATCCCCGCGGTCGACGAGGCGCTGTCCGCCGGTATCCGGCCCGGTCTGAGCATCGACGTCGAAGTCGCCCTGGCGGGGGACATGTTCACGCAGATGCGGGCCCTGCACACCATCCAGCGGATGCGCGCGGTCAACGCCGTCCACGGCACGGACCGGCAGCCCTCCCGGATCACCACGCACGACGTCCTGGACTTCGCCACCCTCCAGGGCGCCCGCACCAACGGACTCGCCGCGGTCACCGGCTCGCTCACACCGGGCAAAAAGGCCGATCTGCTGGTCATCGGGGCCGAGGACCTCAACAACATGCCGCTCAACGACCCGATCGGCACCGTCGTGCTCGGCACCGACGCGCGCAACATCTGCGCCGTCCTGATCAACGGCGAACCCCGCAAGTGGAACGGGCAGGTCCTGGACGTCGACCTGCCCGCGCTGCGCACGGAGGTGTGCGCCTCGCGCTCGTACGTGCTGAACGCCCCGGCCGTCTGAGGCGCGCGCCTCCCGGGGCCGGGGCGTGCAGCGGCTACCGGTACGGGTCGAAGGGGATGCCGGCCGGCTTCGCCTTGGCGAGGTGGGAGGCGAAGGAGTCGTCCTTCAGTCCGAAGTGCGCACTGCCGAAGTCGGCCTGGCTGAGCTTGTCCCGGAGCGTCGCCGGGTAGCCCGACCAGCCGATCAGCGCGGGGAACTGCCAGGTGCCCCGGTGGTTCTCGGGCGGCTCGTCATTGGAGTTCGCCGCGCGGAAGCAGTGCGTGCCGAGGCCGTCCTTGTGGTAGACGATCTTGGGGTGGGTGCCGTCCCAGCGGATCTGGTCGCGGGTGTGGATGTTGAAATCGCCGTGGGCGGAGGTGGCGACGTACTTCGCCTCGTTGCCCTGGATCCACACCACCACGTGCTCCCAGTCGTGGCGGTGGCCGCCGAGGCTGATGCCGGGAATGGCCTGGTCCTTCTCGAAGTACAGCGCGTACACGACGGCGCACCAGCCGTTGTTGCAGGTGGCGCGGGAGTACCCGTTGGTGTTCGCGAGGTCCGAGGCGTCCCGGCAGCTGCCGTTCAGGGCGCCGGTGGGACTGAGCCCGCCGTTCAGGACCCCGGTGGGTCCGATCGCGGGTGTCGGGTAGCAGCCGTCCGTGTCGTAGTCGTACGCCGGCTGGAAGGTGAGCTCGACGGCCTCGGCGTTCGTGGGGAGCGCCGGGGGCGGAGCCGCGAAGGCCGTCGTGGCCGTGGCGAGGACCAGCGCGAGGGTGGCGCCGACGACGACGGATGATCTCCGGATGTGATGAATCGTCCGCAAAGCAGGCCTCCGGCCGGTCCGTTCGAGGGTGGAGCGCGGATACCGGCCGGGTCGGCCGGCGCACGGGGAGCATCATTCGCGATGCCCGACGGCACAGCAAGGGGCCCGGCACCGGCTGTTCTTTTCGTGATCGGGATGAGCAACACGGCTGCGGTCACGGCGAGTTGGCGCGGACCGTGGGAGCGGGGACGTCGGGCCGCAGGGGGCGGTCCGCGGCGGCGGCTCCGGCGCGGTCGATGGCGGTCGGTTCCCGCTTGAAACAGTGACATGCGTCACGCAGCCCCGTCTGATCACGGAAGCATTACGTCCGCTCAGGCTTCGCCGACATATGGAGATTTCTCCAATTGGAATCGACATTCCCCTCTTCGCCAAGAATGGGCATCTCAAGAAGTGAGATGATCTGGGGCAACCTTCCGTTCCGCAGGTGTTTCTGATGAGCAATCAGCGATCTCATCCGACCTGCCGGAAGCACGGTCAGCATGACTGTCCGCCCATTTCAAGCCCGTCGCACGGCACTGCCGCGCGGGCCGGCGGCGAGACTTGCCAGCCCGTTCCGGGGCTTCTAAGAATGGCGGCCCGGCCCGGCGCTCCCGCAGCTCAGGCTCAGGACGCTTCGCGGAAACCAAGTGAGGTCACGTATGCAGAAGCACCGTAAGAGGACGCACTACAAGAAAATATCGATAGCCGCCGTAACCCTGGGCATCGTGGGCATACCCACCGCCGCCATGGCGTGCCTGGACACTCAGGACTCCGGTGCGACGAAGGCCGCCGGCCGGCACGGCGCGCGCCCCTCCCACAGTGCCCCTGCCCCCAGCGCCCCGGTCGGGAACCTGGCGGGCCTCGAAGGTGCCCCGGTCGAGACGCTCACCCCGGTCGAGTCGGCGAGCCCCACCGCGGCGGCCACGCCGACCGAGGAGACCGCCCCGAGCCCGCAGCGGACGACGCCGTCCACCGCGCCCGTGAAGCCCCCCGTGACGACGAAGCCGGCGAAGCCCAAGCCCCGGCCGACGACGCCCGTGACCTCCGCGAAGCCGGCCACCCCCACCGCGCCGTCCTCCGGACCGGCCGCCGAGGTGGTCGCCCTCGTCAATCAGGAGCGCGCCAAGGCCGGGTGCTCGGCGCTCACGGTCAACCCGAAGCTGACGGCCGCCGCGCTGAACCACAGCCAGGACATGGCCTCGCACAACAACATGTCGCACACCGGCTCCGACGGCTCCGACCCGGGCGAGCGCATCACCCGCGCCGGATACGGCTGGATGACCTACGGCGAGAACGTCGCGTACGGCTACAGCTCGCCCGAGCAGGTCATGGAAGGCTGGATGAACAGCCCCGGCCACCGGGAGAACATCCTCAACTGTTCGTTCAAGGAGATCGGCGTCGGCCTCGCGCAGCCGAACTCCTACTGGACCCAGGACTTCGGCGCGGCCCGCTGACGCGTCCCGCGGGACGCGAGCTCCGGCCCCGCCCCGGCCGGCCGGCCCACCGGTTCCGGTGCGGGGCCGGTCCGGGGCGCGCCCGGCGGGGCGCCTAGCATGGGGGAATGAACCAGCAAGGAGAGAGCCCCAGCCGTACCGCGCTCATCGAGGACCTCATGGGTCGCTTCCCGCACGTACCCAGGGAAGCCGTGATCAAGGAGGACCTGCTCCGGGGCGGCATGGCCTTCGACGAGTCCGCGCTCAGCGGCACCGCCGACGGGGCTTCGGGCGACGTCAAGCCGAAGTCGTACTTCATCTTCTCCTTCGACCACCGCACGCTGCCGGAACTCGGCGCCGCCGCGCTCAACCGGCCGCCCGAGGAGATCGTGCTCACCGGCGGCCCGTACGACCTGCGCCGCACCGTGGTGTCCGTACGGGTCAACCCGGACTCCCCGTACGTCGTGCGCGGCGGTGAGGACGGTGTGCTCGGCCTCTACCTGGACGGCGCGCGGATCGCGGACGTCGGCCTGCCGCCGATGCCGGAGTACTACCGCCACACGCTCTCGAACGGCAAGTCCGTCATGGAGGTCGCACCGACCATCCAGTGGGGCTACCTCGTCTACCTGACGGTCTTCCGGGTCTGCCAGTACTTCGGCGCCAAGGAGGAGTGCCAGTTCTGCGACATCAACCACAACTGGCGTCAGCACAAGGCGGCGGGCCGGCCCTACACGGGCGTGAAGCCGGTCGAGGAGGTGCTGGAGGCCCTGGAGATCATCGACCGGTACGACACCGCCGGCACCTCCCGGGCCTACACCCTCACGGGCGGCTCGATCACCTCGCAGGTCGCCGGCCGTGACGAGGCCGATTTCTACGGCCACTACGCCAAGGCCATCGAGGAGCGGTTCCCCGGCCGCTGGATCGGCAAGGTCGTCGCCCAGGCGCTGCCGCGCGACGCCGTGCAGCGCTTCCACGACTACGGCATCCGGATCTACCACCCCAACTTCGAGGTGTGGGACCGCCGGCTGTTCCAGCTCCACTGCCCGGGCAAGGAGCGCTACGTGGGGCGCGACGAGTGGCACCGCCGGATCCTGGACTCCACCGAGGTGTTCGGGCCGCGCAATGTGATCCCCAACTTCGTCGCGGGCATCGAGATGGCCGAGCCCTTCGGGTTCACCAAGGTCAGCGAGGCGATCGAGTCGACCGCCGAGGGCCTGCGGTTCTTCATGTCGAACGGCGTCGTGCCCCGCTTCACCACCTGGTGCCCGGAGCCGACGACCCCGCTCGGCAAGGCCAATCCCCTCGGCGCTCCGCTGGAGTACCACATCCGCCTGCTGGAGACCTACCGGGCGACCCTTGAGGAGTTCGGCCTGAAGTCCCCGCCCGGCTACGGCCCGGCCGGTCCCGGCCGTGCGGTGTTCTCCGTCAGCTCCTTCATGGACAGCCTGGAAGGCCTGGAGGAGACCGAACCGGCTTCCTGACGCCGGTTCCGCTACGCCTCCCGTACGTAGGCCCCCGCGCGTGCCGCCGCCGCCGCGGCCGTCGCCGCGCGGTCGGCGGCGGCCTCGTCGAGGGGGAGGGCGGTGGTGAGCAGGCGGTAGTAGAGGGGGGCGGACGCCGCGCGGATCACCTCGTGGGCGTCGGTGCCCCCGGGCACCTCGCCGCGGGCGGCGGCCTGCTCGACGCACGGTGCCCACTCCTCGACGCGCACGGCGTAGAAGCCGTGCAGGGCCTCCGCGGCCTTGGGGTCGCAGGTGGCGGCGGCGATCACTGCCTTGAACAGGGCGCCTTGCCGGGGATCGGCCAGCGTCCGCCGCACCAGCCCGGTGTTCGCCTTCAGGTCGCCGAGCAGCGAACCGGTCTCCGTGCGCGGCACGGACTGCTGTGCCATGTCCAGCAGTAGATCGGTGACGAGGCCGGTGACCGAGCCCCAGCGGCGGTAGACCGTCGTCTTCCCCACCTCCGCGCGGCGGGCGATGTCGGCGAGGTCCAGATGGGCGAAACCCTGCTCGGCCAGGACGTCCCCGGCTGCCCGGAGCACCGCCGCCCGCACCCGCGCCGTGCGCCCGCCGGGCCGGGCGGTTCCCGGTCCGGCCTCGGGCCCGGCCTCCGTCAACTCCATAACGGGACTCCTGTTCCATTAGCTGCCGCCAGTTGTTACGCTGAGGCCATCTTAACGGAACTGCGGGACCATTAGGTGGCACCGTGGGGGAGAGGGGACTGGTCATGGAGTACAGGAGGCTGGGTGCGTCCGGGCTTCAGGTGCCGGAGCTGAGCTTCGGCGCAGGCACCTTCGGCGGACGGGGGCCGCTCTTCGGGGCCTGGGGCAACACCGGCGTGGCCGAGGCGCGCCGTCTCGTGGACATCTGCGTCGAGGCCGGGATCACGATGTTCGACACGGCCGACGTCTACTCCAACGGTGCGTCGGAGGAAGTACTGGGGGCGGCCCTCAAGGGCCGCCGGGACCGGGTGCTCATCTCCACCAAGGCCGGTCTGCCCATGGGTGACGGCCCCGCGGACGCGGGCACCTCCCGCTCCCGCCTGATCGCCTCGGTCGACGATGCCCTGCGCCGCCTCGACACCGACTACATCGACCTCTTCCAGCTCCACGCCTTCGACGCCGGGACCCCCGTCGAGGAGGTGCTCTCCACCCTGGACGACCTGGTCCGGGCCGGGAAGATCCGCTACCTCGGCGTCTCCAACTTCTCCGGCTGGCAGACGATGAAATCCCTCGCCGCGGCCGAACGGCACGGCCGGCAGCGCTACGTCGCCCACCAGGTCTACTACTCCCTCCTCGGCCGGGACTACGAATGGGAGCTGATGCCGCTCGGGCTCGACCAGGGGCTGGGCGCGATCGTCTGGAGCCCGCTCGGCTGGGGCCGCCTCACGGGCAAGATCCGCCGCGGCCGGCCGCTGCCCGCCGGCAGCAGGCTGCACGACACCGCCGACTACGGCCCGCCGGTCGAGGAGGAGCACCTCTACCGCGTGGTCGACGCCCTCGACGAGATCGCCCGGGAAACGGGCAAGGCCGTCCCGCAGATCGCGCTGCGCTGGCTGCTCCAGCGCCCGACCGTCTCCTCCGTCATCATCGGCGCCCGCGACGAGGAACAGCTGCGCCAGAACCTCGGCGCCGTCGGCTGGAGCCTCACACCCGAGCAGATGGCCGCGCTCGACGCGGCCAGCCGGCGCGCCGCCCCGTACCCCTACTTCCCGTACGAACGCCAGGAAGGCTTCGCCCGGCTCAACCCGCCGGTGGTGGGCGCCGGTTGAGGGCACGAGGGCGGCAGCGCGCCCGTAGGCGCGCTGCCGGCCCGGCTCAGATGATGTGGATCCGCTCCAGAGCTCCTGCGGTGTCCCGGATCATCAGGTCGTGCCCCTTGGCGCGCTCGCGCTCGATGAAACCCAGCAGCAGTACGGCCCTGTTGATGACATCGGACTTGCTGACACCGCTGGCGGCGACGAGTTCGGCGACCGCCGTCACGGCCGGCGGGCAGAGCGTCACGGAGTAGCGCTCGGTATCGGGGTGGCTGGGGACCTGGTCCACGGTGCCGCCTTCCTGTCGGTGAAGTGGGCACCAGATTTGCACAGTTGTGAGGCGAAGGTGTGGGGTTTATGCACCTCGTCCTCGCTATGCACTGCCCGTCATACGGGCGAACACGACCACGTTGCTGTCGTAGTAGTGCTTCTTCGGGTCGAAGTCGCCGCCGCAGGTGACCAGGCGCAGGCCCGCGTAGTCGAGGTTCTTGTACACCTCAAGGGTCGGGAACTCGGCCTTCGGGTACTCGGCGACGCGGTCCACGGTGAAGGTGGCCGTCTTGTTGTCCTGCCGGGTCACCTTGATGGTGTCGCCGGCCTTCATCGTCTTCAGCTTCTGGAACACGGCCGCCGCGCCGTTCCACGTGACGTGGCCGGCGATGATGGCCGGCCCTTGGGAACCGGGCGTCGGTCCCGGCTCGTACCAGCCCGCGAGGCCGGGGTCCTTCGGGGTCTGCATGGTTCCGTCCGTGTTCTGCCGCAGCGTCTCCAGGGAGCTGGAGAGGCCGAGGGACGGGATGCTGATCTTCTGCGGCTCCGACCGGGTGAGGGTCCCCTTGGCGGGGGCCGAACCGCTCTGCGCTCCGGCCCCGGGGGAGGCGGGGCGGCCACTGGCGGCCGCCTTGCCCGAGGGGGCGGCGCCGCCCGCGGCCGGAGCCGCGGCCTGCGGGGCCTGTCCCTGAGGGGCCGCGGGCGCGGCCGTGTCCGAGCCGCCGCACCCCGCGAGGAGCAGCGTGGCGAGGGCGGCGCCGGCCAGCGGGACCGCGACCCGGCGGCGGCGCGGCCGCCCGCCGGACCCGGGGGGTGTGGTGGGCGTGGTGGGCGTGGTGGGTACGACCCGTAGGGCGGGGGCGCCGGACCGGGTGGGTGTGGCGGGTTCGGCCCGTACGGCGGGGGTGCCCGGTACTGCGGGTACGAGACGCACGGCCGGTGCGGAGGCGGAGACGCGGCGGGGACTCACGCGGCGCCCCCCGTGGACTCCTCGCGGACGGGGACCGCGACGGCCCGCCTCCGCGAGATGACCACCGCGCCGACCGCCGCCAGCGATGCGGCGAACGCCGCCGCGGCCGTCGCCGTGGCCGGCACCATCGCGCTCTCCTCGGAACCGCCGCCGGTCTCGATGCCGCCGACCGGAATGGAGCCCACGGACGCGCCCATGACCATCCCGCAGTTCGTCGGGGCCGTGGCCTCCTGCGGCAGCTTCGGGTCGAGCTCGCTCTTGCCGGCGCCCTCGAAGTCGTACTTCTTGTTGTTGTTGGGGTCGATGCCGTGCTGTACGACGTGCAGGTCCTTGATGTGGTCGACCACGGCCTGCGATACGGGGATCGTCCGCTTGTAGGAGACCTTGCCCTGCTTGTCGGCGACGGGCATCCGCTCCACGGCGAGGCCGCTGGTCGCCTGGGTGTCCCCGGACGTGGTGAGCGAGATGTTGATGTCGCCGTAGTCCTTCGTGGCCTCGGTGTTGCTGAGGATCCCGTCCCGGTTGGTGTCGTCGCTCGCGTCCGGGCAGTGGAAGTCGTGCCCGTTGGTCGAGCCGTGCAGGTGCTGGGCCGAGGGCTGTCCGGGAACCATGCCCTCGGATTCGATCTGCACGGTCAGCTGGGTGCCCTTGAGGCTGAGCATGACCGTACCCCGGGAACCGGAGTTGTTGAGCTGCGCCAGGTCGATCTGGTAAGCCTTTCCGTCCTCCGCGAGGGCGGGACCGGACAGGCCCAGGCTCAGGAACACGGCGGCGGGCACGGCGGCGAGTGCCACGAGGCGACCAGTGGGCTTGGCTATCACATTCGCTCCTGTTCCGCGGGTTCCCGGGACGGGAATCGCAGATCGTACGGGGGGTGAAGCGAGCTCCCGGAGGGGGTCTCACTGTGTCTTCGGAGCGCCAACTGCCTTGGATTGGCGCTTACTTGAAAATTTTTCCGAGAACCGGCAGCGGCGCCGTCCGCTGCTACGCGGCGGACTTCGACGGGACCGGTTCCGTCCGGGCCGGCAGCGGTCCGCCGGTCATCCAGATGCGGGACATCTCTTGTGCCAGGACGGGGGAGCTGGCAGCCTCGCAGAGCATCTCTCCGAGCACGAGCATCCCGAGTGCGGTGCACTTCGGATCGGTGTTCCGGTGCAGCCACATCACCGCCTTCATCATGGGCCGACGGCCCAGGGAAAGCCCTGTTCTGCCCACTTCGGCCGCCGCTTCGAGGGCGGGAACCTCCCCTTCGAACGAAAGGGCTTCCGCGTGATGGACTCCCGGCGGTGCGACAGCGTCCCGCACGTGCCGGAAACGCCCCTCCGGCGGGGCCTGCCAGTTCTCGAAGGTATTGCGGAATCCAGTGATGCGGAGAACTGAATTCTGTGTGCGGAGCTCGATGAAGAGCTCGATGAACAACCCTCTCAGCTGAATGCGGACGGGCAGGTACCGAGCGCTCACCTCCTCGTTTCCCGCTCGCCCGGGCAGACACTGCGCCAGCGCGGCCCGGGACCGGATGGACGAGGCGAGCAGCCGGTAATCGCCCACGGAAGCGTGTGCCACAGAAAACGACACGGGCTTCAATACGATGGCGCGCATCAGTTCGCCGAGCCGGAAATCGGACTCCCGGGAGGGAAGTACACCGTATTCGCATTGACCTCCACCGGATCTCCCATCCTGCCGCCCGCACGCACAACAGTGGGCGGTCGGCATCATTCGGTGTTGCCGGACTTCCTTCGGTCCGGTCCTTTGTAGTCGGTCATGCGGCGGTGGAGCGGGTATTTACCCTCTGATGCTAAGAACTGATCACGCCGTCGCGTCCCGCGGCGCCCGGTGTGTGATCGCGCGATGCCCGCCGCACACGGGGGCGGCGGGCATCGCACATCGGCGGGACGGGTGGCCGGTCGGGCGGCCGTTCTCGGAGCGGCGGTCCGTCAGCGCGCGGTCGCGGGCGCGGTGCCGGCGGGCCGCGGGGCGCGGCGCATGGCCCACAAAGTCGGCCCGCCGCCGGGGAGTTCGACCTCGCCGACCACCTCGAAGCCGAAGTGCTCGTAGAAGGGGAGGTTGGACGCCTTGGAGGACTCCAGGTAGGTCGCCAGACCGTCCGCGTCGGCCTTGGCGAGGCCCGAGCGCAGGAGGGCGGCTCCGTGTCCCCGGCCCTGGGCGGCCGGGTCCGCGCCGAGCACGGCCAGGTACCAGTGCGGTTCCTGGGGTCCGTGCCCGGCCGCGGCCTCCGCGGCCTGCCGGAACAGCGCGGCCCGGTCGCCGAGGATCTCCGAGAGCTCCCGGACGGTCTCCGCGTCGGGAACGGCCTTGTCCTGTGCGCCCGGCGGCACCCAGTAGGCGGCCGCCGACCCGGTGTGCTCGCAGACGCCGTGGAGGGCGTACTGCCGGAGGAAGAGGGTGCTGAAGTAACGGGCCATCCCCGCCTCGCGCGTGGCCTCGTCGGGGAAGAACCAGCGCATCATCGGGTCGTCGCCGAAAGCGCGGGCCAGGTTGCGGCCGATCGGTGCGGCGTCGTCGATCGTTGCCGGTTCCGGAGTGTTCGTTATCGACATACGGGTCATTCTGCATCCGATGATCTTGGACGCCCGAGCCGGGTGCGCCCCGCCGGCGCGGACGCCCCGCTCACTCCCCGAAGGCGCCGTGCCGGCCCGCGCCCGAGGCGAAACGGCCCGCCCCCGCCCGGGTTTCACCCGCGGTCAGCGGCACCAGCCCGTGCCGGTATTCTCCGGCCAGCGCCTCGGCCTCGCTCAGCCCGTGCTGCTCCAGGACGGACAGCCGGTCGTGGCGCAGGCACAGCTGGGGGAACGCGGCGATCTCGCGGGCCAGTTCCTCGGCCGCCTGCCGGGACCGCCCCGCGGGCACCACGCGGTGGGCGAGGCCGATGTCGTACGCCTCGGCGGCGCCGACCGGACGGCCCGTCAGGATCATGTCCATGGCCCGGCTCTCGCCGATCAGGCGGGGCAGCCGCACCGTGCCGCCGTCGATCAGCGGCACGCCCCAGCGGCGGCAGAACACACCGAAGACCGCGTCCTCCTCAACGACCCGCAGATCGCACCAGAGCGCCAACTCCAGGCCCCCCGCCACCGCGTGCCCGGCCACGGCCGCGACCACCGGCTTGCTCAGCCGCATCCGGGTCGGCCCCATGGGACCGTCCCCCGAGGCGAGCACCTGATTGCCGCGCTCGGTGCCGATGGCCTTCAGGTCCGCGCCCGCGCAGAACGTCCCGCCCTCGCCCCAGAGCACCGCGACCGCCGCGTCCTCGTCGGCCTCGAACGCCCGGAACGCGTCGGCGAGCCGCGCCGCCGTCGGACCGTCCACGGCGTTGCGGACCGCCGGCCTGCTCAGGACCACCGTGAACACCGGCCCGTCCCGCTCCACCCGCACCGAGGCCTGCTCCTCCACCATGCCGCACCCCTCCCCTTCGCGAGCCTCCATTGTGGGGGTGGCGAACGCGGCACGGCCGGCCGCACAGGGCGACCGGCCGTGACGAGTGGCGTGAACCGGCTCCGGCGTGCCGACGGGCAGACCGGGGGCGGGTGCTTAGACGGGCGTGCCCGAGATGGGCGTGAAGCCGGCGCCGCACGCCGCGGGCAGCGTCGCCGGAGTGAACGGCGCACCGCTGGCCGTGGCGCACTGGGCCTGGTAGAGGGTGCCGTTGCTGCCCAGCAGGGTGATGTACAGGTTGCCGGGGTCTTCCTCGGTGGCCGAGAGGGCGGTCTCCTGGGCGCAGGTCGGCGCGCCCGGGAGGAGGGCGAGGTTGATCCAGACCCCCGGGTTGCGGCTGTCGTTGAGGAACGCGTGGCCCTGACGGTCGGTCGCCGCGCGGAACAGGGTCTCGAACAGGCCGCTTCCGGAGTAGTCGACCACGGCCGAGCTGACGTCACGCTCGGACGAACACCGGGGGGTGGTGGGCCTGGCGGGGGTGGTGCTGGCGGGCCTGCCCTTCGCGGGCTTGCCCTTGGCCGGCTGGCCCTTGGCCGTGCCCTTGGGGTCCGGTCCGCCGTGGGCGGCCGCCGCCGGCATGGCCAGCGCCCCCAGGAGCATGGCTCCCGATACCGCGGCGACACCCCGCGCAGCCCAAGTGAGCTTCCTCATGTGCTTCCTTCCGGTGAGTGCGAGCCCGCCTCCCCATGACGTGGAAGGCAAGCCTTCGCAGGAGGCCCGACCCTCCACGCACGGTCGGTCGCGGCCCCTGCCCGGGAGGAACCTCGCACGCCGATCCCGAACGGATCAGCACACCATTCCGAGTCGTCACCCGTACGGGGCGTGGTGTGGCCCCGAATGGAAGGGGGACGCCGGCGCCCGCCCGAAGCGGGCGCGCGGCCGTCCCGGCGCGGTTCAGCCCGCGGCGAGGAGGGTGAGGGTGTCGATCACGCGGTTCGAGAAGCCCCACTCGTTGTCGTACCAGGCGACCACCTTGATGTGGCGGCCCTCGACGCGGGTGAGCTCCGAGTCGAAGATCGAGGAGGCGGGGTTGCCCGTGATGTCGGAGGACACCAGCGGGTCGTCCGAGTATTCGAGCACGCCGGCCAGCGGGCCCGAAGCCGCGGCGCGGTAGGCCGCCAGGACGTCCTCGCGCGTCACGTCACGGGCGACCGTCGTGTTGAGTTCGACGATCGAGCCCACCGGTACCGGCACCCGGATCGAGTCGCCCGACAGCTTGCCCTCAAGGTTGGGCAGCACGAGGCCGATCGCCTTCGCGGCGCCCGTCGTGGTCGGCACGATGTTGACACCGGCGGCGCGGGCGCGGCGGGGGTCGCGGTGCGGACCGTCCTGCAGGTTCTGCTCCTGCGTGTAGGCGTGCACCGTCGTCATGAAACCGTGCTCGATGCCCGCGAGGTCGTCGAGGACGGCGGCCAGCGGCGCGAGCGCGTTGGTCGTGCACGAGGCGTTCGAGACGATCGTGTGCTGGGCCGGGTCGTACGCGTCGGTGTTGACCCCGAACGCGAGCGTGACGTCGGCGCCGTCCGAAGGAGCGCTGACGAGGACCTTCTTCGCACCCGCCTTGACGTGCCCGCGGGCGGCCTCGGCCGACGTGAAGCGGCCGGTCGCCTCCAGCACGATGTCGACGCCGAGTTCGGCCCACGGCAGCTGCTCCGGCTCCCGCTCCGCGAGGACGGTGATGCGGCGGCCGTCGACGACGAGGGTGTTCCCGTCGACCGTCACCGGGCGGCCGAGCCGGCCGGACGTGCTGTCGTACGCGAGCAGCCGCGCGAGGGTGGCGGGCTCCGTGAGGTCGTTGACGGCGACGACCTCCAGGTCGCTGTCGCGTTCGAGGAGCGCGCGGAGCACGTTGCGTCCGATGCGGCCGAATCCGTTGATGGCGATGCGAGTCATGAGCCATGTCCCTTCTGCTTCTGTTCGCCACCAGAGTCGCGCCCGGCGGCCGCGCACGACAGCGGCGTGATTGCCATGGTTCAAAAGGATCTCGCCACGCGAGGGAGGACGCCGGGGGCGAGGTACGAAAGAGAGGGCTCAGGAGCCCTGGGTGAAGGTGCGCCGGTACTCGCTCGGGGTGGTGTCGAGGATGCGCTGGAAGTGCAGCCGCAGGTTCGCGCCGGTTCCGAGCCCGACATCCCCCGCGATCTGCTCGACGCTGCGCTCCGAACGCTCCAGCAGCTCACGGGCCACGTCGATCCGGGCGCGCATCACCCACTGCATCGGCGTGTAGCCCGTGTCCTCGACGAACCGCCGCGAGAACGTACGGGGCGACACCCCCGCGTGCTGGGCCAGCGCCTCCAGGGTGAGCGGCTCGCCGAGCCGGTGCAGCGCCCACTCACGGGTGGCGGCGAACCGCTCGCCGAGCGGCTCGGGCACGCTGCGCGGCACGTACTGCGCCTGGCCGCCGCTGCGGTAGGGGGCCGCGACCAGCCGCCGGGCCGCGTGGTTCGAGGCGGCCACACCGAGGTCGCCGCGCAGGACGTGCAGGCAGAGGTCGATGCCCGAGGCGGCGCCGGCCGAGGTCAGCACGCTGCCCTCGTCGACGAACAGGACGTTCTCGTCGAGCTGGACGAGCGGGTGTTTCGCCGCGAGCGCCCGCGCGTAGTGCCAGTGGGTCGTGGCGCGCTTGCCGTCGAGGAGGCCGGTCGCGGCGAGCGCGAACGCGCCCGTCGAGATGGCCGCGAGCCGCGCGCCCCGGTCGTGGGCCGAGATCAGCGCCTCGATCACGGCCTCCGGCGGATCCTCGCGGTCGGGGAACCGGTAGCCGGGGACGAAGACGATGTCGGCCCAGCCGAGCGCGTCGAGCCCGTGGGTCACGTAGTACGACAGCCCGTCGCCGCCGGTCACGAGGCCCGGCGCCGCCCCGCAGACCCGCACCTCGTACGGCATGCTCGCCCGGGTCGCGAAGACCTGCGCGGGAATCCCGACATCGAGGGGCTTCGCACCCTCCAGTACGAGGACGGCGACGCGATGCAGGCGGGAGGCGGACACGGACTGAGCGTACGCGCAGGCTCAGATGCCGATGTTGGCCAGGCTGACGCCGAGGTTGCGCAGGGCCGCGGCCAGGGAGGGGTGGCGCACCTCGAAGCGCTCCGCAGCGTGGTTCAGCGACGTGGCCGTCCCGGGGGCGTCGGCGGCCGTGCGGTCCGCCGCCAGGTCGTCCAGCAGGGACTCCAGGTGTGCGCGTTCCTGCGGCGTGAGGCGGGAGTCCGTCGCCCGCACCTCCTCGCGCAGGGCCTCCAGATGTGCGTTCGTCGCGTGGTTCGACACCGCGCCTCCTCGGTTGCTCGCCGCCCGTGCCGGGGATTTCTTTCCCCCGGGCGGATACCGTCCGGTTGCCCGCCGATGGTGAAGGTACACCTGTCCGTCCCCGGCGGATCTTCACGGCACCCCGGGGGTGGACCACATCGGCCAGGGGGTCAGGGGCAGGACTCCTGCGTTTTGACGACGGTGAAGGAGAGCGGCTGCCCGCTCAGCGCGGCTCCCGCCTTCGGATCCTGGGTGCACACCTTCCAGTTCGACTCCTGGAGCACCATGCGGTTCTGGAGGGCGTCCTTGACGGTGACGCCGGCATTCGACGGCAGGCTCGCCCGGACCGCCTTCATGCCCTTGCCGGTGAAGTCCGGCATGGTCTTGCCCACCGGCTGCGGGGCGGGCGCGTCGGCGGCCGGACAGGACTCCTCCAGCTTCACCGCGCCGAAGTCGACGGTGGTGCCGGTGTCGACCTTCGCGCCGCCGGCGGGAGTCTGGCTGCACACCTTCCAGTTGCGGTCCAGGGCCTGGAGCCGTTCCTGGCCGAGGCTGTCGTGGGACTTCAGGGAGAAGAAGCCCGCGGCCTGGGCCTCGTCCTGTGCGGTCTGGAGGCCCTTGCCGACGAGTTGGGGGAGGGTGGCCGTCGTCGTCTTGCCGGGTGTCTTGCCGGGACCCTTCCCCGAGGCCGTGGCCGAGGGGGCGGAGGTTCCGGCGCCGGTGGTGGAGGCCTTGCCGTCCGGGCCGGCGGCCTGCGGGTCGCAGGCCGTGAGGGCGAGGGCGCCGACGGCGGCGATCAGCAGGGCGGTGGTGGTGCGGTGCGTGCGCATCCGTACATGGTTGCCCACGGCGCGTAGCGGACGGGCGGGAGTGACATTCCTGTGACGTGCGGGACGACGACACCCTCCGGGAGGGGCCGGCCGGGCAGGGGTCAGGCCTTCAGGGCTCGGCCGGCGACGGCCAGGGCGAGGCGGCGGGGTGCGATGCCCGAGGCCAGCGCGGAGAGGCGGTTGCCGATTCCGGCGACCACGCTCGGCGGGGTCGTACCGCGTTCGAGGGCGCGGCGGGCGGTGGAGACGACCTGTCCGGGCGTGGATATCTTGCCGACGGCCGCGTCCTGACTGCCGACCACGTCGAAGAACTCGGTGCTCGTCGGCCCGGGGGAGACGGCCAGCACCCGCAGCGAGGAGGCGCGGGTCTCGAAGGCGATCGCTTCGGTGAGGCTGAGCACGAACGCCTTGGTCGCCCCGTACACCGCCATCGCGGGGGTCGGCTGGTAGGCCGCGGTGCTGGCGAGGGTGACCAGCGCGCCCCGGCCGTCGGCGGCCAGGTCGGGCAGGAAGGCGCGGGTCAGGCCGGCGACCGCCGCCACGTTGAGCTGGATCATCCGGTCGATCTGCGCGGGGTCCTGCTCCAGGAACGGGCCGTGGCTGCCGAAGCCGGCATTGTTGATCAGCGTCTGGATCCGGATCCCACGGGCTTCGAGCTCCGCGTGCAGGGCCGCGCCCGCTCCCGGCAGGGCCAGGTCGGCCGCGATGGGCGTGGCCCGGATCCCGTGCCGCTTCTCCAGATCCCGCGCGAGTTCCTCAAGCCGGTCCAGGCGGCGTGCCACCAGCACCACGTCCGCGCCGCGCTCGGCCCACTGGCGGGCGAACTCGACGCCGAGTCCCGCGCTCGCCCCGGTGATGAGGGCCACCGTGCCCCGGTAGGTCATCGACATGTCGGCTGCTCCACTTCGCTGGGTTACTGCGTACGACATAATCAATGTAGGCATCGCCAGCATTGTAGTCAATGACAACATTCGAGAGAGGGGTCCGTCTTGACCGGCGACGGGTCGTACCACCACGGCAATCTCAGGGCCGCCCTGCTGGAGCGAGCCGAGGCCGTCCTCACCGCCTCGGGGGCGGAGGGC
This sequence comes from Streptomyces goshikiensis, assembly GCF_014650555.1. Lineage (GTDB taxonomy): Bacteria > Actinomycetota > Actinomycetes > Streptomycetales > Streptomycetaceae > Streptomyces > Streptomyces goshikiensis. The sequence continues at coordinate 620,828 of NZ_BMVE01000003.1, forward strand.
CTGAGCCTGCGGGGCCTCGCCCGGGACTTGGGCGTGAGCCACGCGGCGCCCTCGCGGCACTTCCGCGACCGGCAGGCCCTCCTCGACGCCCTCGCGGTCAGCGGCTTCACCACGCTCAACGCGCGCCTGCGCTCGGCGGCGGCCGGTGGGGCCGACGGGGCTGACGGGGCTGACGGGGTCGACGAGACCGCCGGGGCCGCCGGGCCGGTCGGGGCGCGGCTGGCCGGGCTGGGCCGGGCCTACGTGGACTTCGCCGTCGGGCACACGGCGCTGCTGGACCTGATGTTCACCGTCAAGCACGCCGACGACTCCAGCGCCGAGCTGCGCGAACTCGGCCACGAGAGCCTGCTGATCGTCGCCCGGCTGATGGAGGAGGGACAACGGACGGGGGCCGTACGCCCGGGCGATCCCGTCCAGCTCGCGCAGGTCGCCTTCTCGACCGTGCACGGCCTCGCCACCCTCGCCGTCGCCGCGCTCCTCGACGACACCCCCTTGTCCGAGGCGATGGAACTGGCCCTGGAGGTCCTGCTGGCCGGCCTGCGCCCGGGCCGCTGAATGCGGTCGGCTCACACAGACGAACGCCACCCAGAACGGGCTGGCGCCGCAGCGAGCCCGTTCTGAGTGGCGTGACGGGGGTCAGCAGTCGTCGCCGTAACCTCCGCCCCAGCCGCCCCAGTCGTCGTCATCGTCGTCGTACCAGCCGTGGTGGTGGTTGTATCCGTCGTCATCCCAGCCGCCACCGCTGACGTAGGTGACAGAGTGCGTCGGGGTTGCCGCGGAGGCAGAACCAGCCGCTCCGAGGGCGGCGCCGCCAGCCATCAGAACACCGATGGCGGACACGGCGAAGAGCCGCTTCACTCTCAGTGATTGCATGGTCATAACCCTTCCAGTTGTGTGCCGCTCCTTGCGGCACAGAGCCGATGCCTCTCGCGCAAGGTATGTGCGCGGATCGCGCGGATGGCCCATCGGGTGCGATGAGTGCGTCTCCGTGTCTACACGGCCTCGACGGCCGCGGACCCCTTCTGGGTGGGCGCGCACATGCATGGCCTCGCGCTGTGACGCATGACTGCGGGCCGAGGATGTTCCCCGCAGTTGCGGCTCTCACCTACAAAGGCTAGTCACACACGCGCGACCCGGCATCTTGGGCGGAGCGTGCCCGGTTGAGTCCCGGCACGGCCGCGCGGCGATCCCTCACCAGGGGCGGCGGGCCGCGGGCCGATCCTCCCCGTCCCTCGATGCCGTCGCACCACCTCTCCCCGATGAGGGGCCGAAGTGACCTCGTTCGCCCGCCACTTGTCCACGCCGCACCGCCAACGGCGGCGCCCGCCCGCCGGAACGGGTGCGCGGCCCCGCCCATCAGGGGCCCCGCTTCAGGTGGGTGACGGTGCGTACCGTGCGCGCAGGTCCGTCAGGTAGGCGTCCGGGTCCGGGAAGGGCTGGTCCTGGGCGCCGTGGCGGTGCAGGCTCAGGCGGCCGTCGGGGTGCAGGGTCACGGTGGTCGTCGCCCGGCGGGCCCGGCCGTCCGCCGGGTCGTCGGCGGGATGCGGCGCGCGCAGGACGGGGACGGTGGCGGGGAACACGGCCAGCGCTTCGGCGGGGGTGGCGGCGGGCGGCCCGCCGGTGCGGTTGGCGCTGCTCACGTACAGCACGGGGTGTTCGTCCAGGAGCGGCGCGAGCGGCTGCCAGCGGGCGCCGAAGAGCAGGACCCAGCCGTCCTTGCAGGCGGGCGCGAGCCAGTCGGGCCACCGGGCCCCCGCGCGGAGCGGCAGCAGCAGGGTGAGGTGTTCCTCGGCCAGCAGTCGGCCGGCCAGGGCGATGCCCGCGGCGTCGAGTGCGGTGCGGGCGGTGACGGCGTGGCGGGTGCCGGCGTGGTGGGCCCACAGGGCGACCGGCTGGCCGGAGGGCCTCGCCTTGGCCTCGTTCACGGCCCGCGGCCTGGTGGCGGCGACGACGTACGTGAGCGGAGCGGGGTTCGGCAGCACCACGGCCGCACCACCGCGCAGGGCCCGGCGGGCCTCGTCCATGTCTGCCGCGTCCCGGGGCGGCGGGGCGGATCCGATGCTCACCGCGTGTCCTCGCCGGCGCCCTGGGTGAGGCCGTCGAGGTAGTCGGCGAAGGCGTCGTCCTCGACCACGGCCCGGCCGGTGCGGTAGGCACGCCCCTTGACCCATGCCATCGCCGTACGGGTCCGCTCGCCGTCGAGGGTGTGCCCGAGGCGGGCGGCCACCGCGGCCACGACCCGGGCGCTGGCCAGGTGCGTGAGGACCACGCGCGGAGTGATGCCCAGCAGCTCCTGGGGGTCGTACGGCTGGAAGAGCCGTGGGTGGACGAAGGGAGTGCCGGTGGAGATGGAGCCCACCCCGGTCCCGACGATGGGCGTGGTGACGCCCAGCGGGACACCGGTCTCCCCGGCCACCATCTCCGCGATGACCGGCAGCCGCGTCAGATCGGGCGGTGACCACCACGGCGCGGCGCCCGCTCCCAGGAGTTCGCGGGCGTGCCGGGCGAGCAGGAAAAGCAGTTGCTCGGTGGCGACCATGCCGGCCCGCTCGGCGATGCCCAGCCAGGAGGAGGACACCACCCGGACCCCCGCCGCCAGCGCCTCCAGGGTGTTGGCCAGTCCCAGACCGAGATCGTTGTGCAGGTGGGAGGCCAGTACGACCTCACTTCCGGCTTCCGCGCGCACCCGGCGGAACATCTCCGCGCAGCCGGAGGGAAGTTGGGCGCCCACCGTGTCCGCCAGGACGACCAGCCCCGCCCCCGCCCCGGTCATGGCCCGCGCGTAGTGCGCCATCAGTGCGTGGTCGGCACGGGAAGCGTCCGCCAGGCACACGTCCACCGCGACCCCCTCGTCCAGGTCGCGGGCCCGTTTCACGAGATCGACCCCGGCCTGAAGGGCTTCCCGGGCGGCGCGGTGGACCATCACCCGCGCCATCGCCTCCGACGCTGGCACCACCACCATCACCCGGGCATGACGGCTGCCCCGTACGGAAGCCACCGCCTGCTCCAGGTCCCGCCGCGCCCCGCGGCAGACCGCCGCGACGCTCACCGCGCCCTCTGCCTCCCCCGCGACCCGGCGTACGGCTTCGAACTCCTCCCCGCACACCGCGGGGAATCCGGCGGCGAACACCACGTGCCGGGGGCCGTCCGAGCCGAAGATCCGGCCCGTCTCGCGCGCGAGCCGCACCCGGAAACCCGCCGTCATCAGCGTCTTCGCCTGCGCGCCGTCCCGGGCCGACTCCTCCCACAGCACCACCCGCCCCGCACCGGCCGACTCCCGCACCAGATCCACCCGCACCACTCCCCACGCGCCCGGGCGCCGGACATCGGGCTGACGCCACCACCTGGTCAACGACCCGTCAGCGCCGTGCACTCGCTCGAACTTACGTTGCCCGTACAGGGCTTGTGGCCCCAGCCGGTACGCGCGGCCGTTCCGGTCAGTCCCTCCTACTGCCGCCGTCGCCCGCGCCGGGCAGGAGGCGGGTGCGGTCCGGTCCGTCCGCCCGGTACGGGACGGGGTCCCCGGGCTGGTGGAAGTGGACGGCGCCTGGCAGTCCGGCGCGGTAGGCGTCCAGGCCGGCGCGACAGTAGGCCACCATCGGCTCGGCCGGCGCGTCGAGCGGGTACCAGCCCATGGCGTCGCACACGGCGGGCTCCATGACGCGCGGCTCACCGCCGAACCGCCGGACCTCGAAGAACAGGCCGATCCGGGCGCCGCCGAAGGGGCTGCGGTGGTGAACGGTGACCGCGAGGGTCACGTCCGCCCGGTCGATGACGACCCCGGTCTCCTCGGCGGCCTCGCGGATCACGGCCTCGACCATGTCCTCGTGGGGGCCGTCGAGATGGCCCGACGGCAGGTGCCACAACCCGGCGGCGTACACGTCGCCGGCGCGGCGGGAGAGGAGCACCTCGGCGCCCCTCCCGCCGGCGCGGCGCAGGATCAGGTGGACGTCCACGGTCAGCCGGTAGCGCTCGCGGCCGGCCACCGAGTCGTACGAGGTCACATCGGCTCCGATCAGCTCAGATGCCCCGGTGCCCGGGGCGGGTCGGTGGCGGTTCGCGCCGCCGGGTCAGGTCCAGCCGAGCTCGGTGTACGGGCGGCCCGCGCGGATGCCCTCGATCGCGGCCCGCGCGTACGGGACGATCGGGTCCGGCAGGGCATCCGCCGGCCACCAGCCCCAGGACAGACACCGGTCCGGTTCGCGCACCTCCGGGCTTCCCCGCCAGCGCCGGGCCCGGAAGACCAGCTGCATCCTCGGCTGCGCCCCCGCCCCCTCCACGACGTGCACCAGGTGGGCCAGCTCCACGTCTGCCGGGTCGATGACCAGCCCGGCCTCCTCCCGTGCCTCCCGCACCAGACAGCTCACCGCCGACTCCCGCTCGCAGTGCCCGGCCAGGAAGTGATGCGTGGACCCCGCGTACGCGCTGTCCGGGTGCCGTAGCCCGAGCAGGACCTGTCCGTCGCGCTCCAGGTAGAGGTGGACGCCGACGACATGCGGAACGCTCCGGGCCGGCGACGACCCGGACGCCCGGCCGGAAGCGGGGGGCTGCCCGGCCGCGTGCCGGCGCACCAGCTCCAGGGTGGCCGGGCTCAGCCGCAGGCGGGGCATCGTCCCGGGGTCGAACCAGGCGAGCATCACCCCTTCGGTGAGGGGCAGGGCGGCGGGGTCTCCGCTCCAGCGCCCGGCGAAGACCCGCACCGGGACGGTCAGGCCGTCCGTACCGGTGGCCCACTCCACGGCGAGCGGTTCCAGTACGGCAGGTTCGAGTCCGGCCTCCTCGCGCAGCTCGCGGCGTACGGTCTCCTCCAGCGAGGCGTCCTGCGGCTCGCGGCCACCGCCCAGCAGGGCCCAGGACCCCGGCTCCCAGATGCCGGGCACGTCGTCCCGGAGGTGCAGCAGGTAGCGGCCCTGACCGTCGTGGATCAGGGCCGAGGCGTTCACCGGTTCGACGACGCCGTCGAGCCCGGAGGCCAGCAGCTTGGCCCGCAGGGTCGGCGAGCCGACCTGGTCGAAGGGGAGCCACCGCAGCCACTGCGACCCCGGCCCCGCCCCCGGCCCGGAATCCGCCTCGGCATCGGCCAGGCAGAAGACGAACCGGAAGTCGTAGTGCCGGTGGGCCGGCCGGCCCTCGGCGGGGCTCGCCTCGACGTCGTGGACGGCGATGTCCAGGGGGCCGCTCAGGAACGCGGCGGTGACGCACAGGGCGCCGGGCGGGATCCCGGCCTCCTCCCGGAGTCCGCGCAGCGCCGCTTCGAGGAGCGTGCGGTCCGAGGCCGCCACCCGCCCACCCGGCGCGCGGGGTGTGTCGCCCGTCGCCGGGTGGTGGATGTGCAGGACCCGCCGGGACCGGTCGATCACGACGGCGCTGCACGTGACGCGCGCCGGCGGCGCGGCGGGGTCCGTGGCGCCGGGCGCGGTCGCCGGATCCTCCAACAGGGGCGCCAGCAGATCCCGTTCGCCGGGGTGGCGCTCCAGGTAGGAGGTGACGAGCTCGTGGATGTCGGAGCGGGCGATCGGCAAGGCGGCCTCACAGACGGGGGAGCGGACCGGAGCTCCAGAGGGTGGGCTGTGGGTACCCCGGTGCTCCTGGAACGGCCGCGATCCGGTGCGGGTTACGGCCGGGCGGCGGTGTAGGGGCGGACGTCGATGACCGTCATGCCCGCCGCGCGGGCCGCTTCGATGCCCTCGTCGCTGTCCTCGTACACCGTGCAGCGCGAGGGGTGCGCCGCGAGGCGCTCGGCCGCGAGCAGGAAGATGTCGGGCGCCGGCTTGCCCCGCTGGACGTCGTCACGGGTCACCAGGGTGTCGAAGTGCTCCCTGAACGGCTGGTGGCGCAGGGTCTCCTCGATGACGCGGCGCGCCCCGCCGGACGCCACCGCCATCGGGACCAGGCCGTGCATGGCCTCGACGACCCGCAGTACCTCCCGGTGCGGTCGTACGGCGTGCGCCTGCGTGAGGAACAGCTCGTCGCGGTCGGCGACGAGCAGCTCCACCGGGCGGGAGGGCGTCAGGGCGCGCTCCTCCACCAGGACGCGGATCATCTCCGCCGACGAGAGGCCCGTACGGGCGTCGAACCACTCCTGTTCCAGGACCACGCCCTCCGGGGCCAGGACGGCGGCCATGGCCCGGTAGTTGGCGTACTGGCTGTCGACCAGGGTGCCGTCCCAGTCGAAGAGGAGGCAGTCGGCGTGGCGGGGGGCGAGCTCGGGATGCATGGGCAACGCACCTTCGGGATGGGGTGGGAGAGTGGTCAGTCGGCGTGGCGGACGGGGATCGCCGGTGGGGCGGTCGTGGTCAGTGGCCTACCCCGTGTCTCGGGCATCCACCGGGCCAGGCCCAGCGCCGACGCGCCCGTGACGGCCGCGTACAGGGCGAAGGTCCCGGCCAGCGACAGGTGCTGGACCAGCGGGAGGAACGTGGTGGCGACCACGAAGTCGGCCGCCCAGTGGGCCGCGGTGGCCAGGCTCATCAGCGCTCCCCGGGCCTCGGAGGGGTAGATCTCCGAGATGTACACCCAGAACACCGCGGCCGGGCCGACCGCCCCGGCCGTGATGAAGACGCACAGCAGCAGGGCGGTGACGGCGCCCTCGTGACCGAGGAGTCCGGCGGCCGTGATCCCCAGCGCGGTGAGCGCCATGACGGCGAGCCCGCCGATCATCAGCGGCCGCCGCCCCCACCGGTCCAGGCACAGCACGGTGACCACCGTCGCCGCGACGTTGCACAGCCCCACCAGGATCGAGCCGACGATGCCGCCGGCCGAGGTGAGACCGCTGGAGGCCAGGATCGTCGGCGCGTAGTAGATGGCGGTGTTCAGGCCCGTCAGGTGGACCAGGACGGCGATCGCGAGACCCAGCACCACCCACCGGCGGCCGGCCCGCGCGCAGGCCAGGCGCAGACCGGTGCTGCGGACCGGGCCCTGAGCCGGGACCTCGGGGCCGCCCCCCGTCCCGATGCCGAGCCGGGCCGCCGCCAGCGCCGCCCGCTCGCCGTGCCCCCGGCTGCGCAGCCAGTCCGGCGACTCGGGTACGAGGAACATCCCGCCCAGCAGCAGGAGGGCCGGGGCGATGCCCAGGGCCATCATCCAGCGCCAGGCTCCGGCCGGTTCGAGGGCGTAGGCGACGACGTAGGACAGCAGCAGCCCGATCGTGATCATGAGCTGGTTGAGCGTGACCAGGGCGCCCCGCCGGGCCGGCGGGGCGATCTCCGAGATGTACAGCGGCACCGCGAAGGACGTGGCGCCCAGGGACAGTCCGACCAGGAAGCGCCCGGCGAGGAGCGAGCCGGTGCCGATGGCGGCGGCGGAGGCGAGCGTGCCGGCCGCGTACACCGCGGCCGCGGCGCCGATCACCGGGAGCCGGCCGAAGCGGTCCGCGAGCCGGCCGCTGCTGGGAGCCGTCAGCGCGGCTCCCAGCAGGGCGGCGGACACCGCGGCGCCCTGTACCCAGGACGACAGGCCGTACTCGGCGGTCACCAGCGGCAGGGCCCCGGCGATGACGCCCGTGCCGTAGCCGAAGAGCAGCCCCCCGACGGAGGCGACGCAGACCGTCAGGGTGCGGGTGGCCGCCGGGGATCCCGTGGGCCTCACGGGCCCTCCGACGCTTCGTCCGAGGTGTCCACGGCGGCGCCGCCGGCCGCGGCGGACGCCACCAGTGCGCTGCCCACCCGGGCGGTGCGCCGGGACGCGGCGAGCGGCATCGGCGCCGGCCCGCCCTCGCGCACCGCCCGCGCGAAGGCCTCGACCTGGAGCCTGTAGTGATTGGCGGCCGGGACGATCTCCTCGCGGGCGCCGCCGTCCTGCGTCAGTACGGTGATGACCCCGTCCTCGCCGTCCATCGCCCAGGCGTTGCGGACCATGAGGGTGCCGCGGGTCCCCTGGAGTTCGTACGCGGCGCGCGGACCGTAGTCGATGCCGTAGTCGACGACCGCGGAGCGCCCCTGCCCGAAGTCCATCGTCGCGACCGCGCTGGTTTCCACGTCGAGGCCCGGGCGGCTGCTGAAGCGGGCGCTCACCCGCCGGGGAGCCTGCCCGAAGAACAGCAGCGGGACGTCCACGGCGTAGCAGCCGACGTCCCAGGTGGCTCCGCCGCCCAGGGCGGGCTCCAGCCGGATGTTGCCGCTGCCGCTCTCGATGCGGAACGCGAAGGAGGCCCGCACGAGGCGCAGTTCGCCGATCGCGCCGGAGGCGAGGATCTCGGCGGCACGCGACTGCTGGGGGTGGAAGCGGTACATGAACGCCTCCATGACGGTGCGCGACGCCGCCTCGGCCGCCTTCTCGACGCGTGCGCAGCCGTCCTCGTCCATCGCCAGGGGCTTCTCGACGAGTACGTGCTTGCCGGCCGCCAGCGCCCGCAGCGTCCAGTCGACGTGCTCCGTGTTGGGCAGCGGTACGTAGACGGCGTCGACCGCGGGGTCCGCGAGGAGCGAGGCGTAGTCCGGGTGGGCGGTGGCGCCGAAGGCGCGGCCCACCTCCCGTGCGGAGCCGGCCCGCTCGGGGCGGCTGGCGACGGCGGTCAGGGCGCAGCCCGGGGCCGCGGCGATGGCCGGCATCAGATGGGTGGCGATGTAGGAGGTGGCACCCAGGACACCCCAGCGCAGGGCGCCGTCCCGCTCGTCGTGGGCTCTCATGCGTTGTCCTCCTGGATGAAGCGGGCCGCGCGTTCGGCGACGGCGGCCACGGCCGCGTGGATGTTTCCGGTGATCATGCTGGGGATGACGGAGGCGTCGGCCACGCGCAGGCCGCTCGTGCCCCGGACCCGCAGCCTCGGGTCGACGACGGCGCCGGCATCCCCGTCGAGGCCGATCCGGCAGGTGCCGACCGGGTGGAACTGGGTCTGGGCGTTGGCCCGTACGAACGCCTCCAGTTCGCGCCGCGAGGCCGTCGCGGCGAGCGGCGCGGGGCCGGTCGTCAGCCCCGCGAGCGGGTCGGTGGCGGCGATGTCGCGGGCGATGCGCACCCCCTCCACCAGGACGTCGAGGTCGGCGGGGTCGCTGAGGTAGGCGGGGTCGATCAGGGGGTGCGCGCCGGGGTCGGCGGAGGCCAGCGCGAGCCGGCCGCGGCTGAGGGGGCGGGTGACGCCCGGACCTATGGTGAAACCGTGGCCGAGGCGCGCCGCGTTGTTGAGGTCCTTCATCGGGGCGAAGGACAGCTGGACCTCGGGCGCGCCCGACGCACCGTCGAGGCACACGAAGCCGCCTGCCTCGCCGAGGTTGGAGGAATCGGCGACGGGGTGGCCCTCGGCGGTGTCGTAGGCGAGCGAGACCTGGACGTGGTCGTGGAGGTTGGAGCCGACGCCGGGCAGGTCCACGGCCACGGGTACGCCCAGCGCCGCCAGGTCCGCCGCCGGGCCGATGCCGCTGAGCAGCAGCAGCTGCGGGGCGGCGACGGCTCCCGCGCACACCACCACCTCGGTGGTGCAGCGGATCGAGCTCACCGGGCCCGCGCCACCGCGCCGGATCCGTACGCCCCTCACGCGGCCGCCCTCCAACAGGAGGCCCTGGACGGCCGCGTCCGTCACGAGGGTGAGGTTGGGGCGGTCGAGGGCGGGGCGCAGGTGGGTGCGGGCGGTGTGGCCGCGGCGGGCGGGAGAGCCCGGGGCGGCGGTCGTGCGGGTGGTGCGGTAGAGGCCCACGCCCTCCTGCCGGCCGGCGTTGAAATCGGGGTTGCCGGGCAGTCCGTACTTCTGCGCGGCTTCGACGAACGCGGCGGCGAACGGATGGGGCCCGGTGTTCTCGGCCACGGGGAGGCGGCCGTACGTCTCCGCGTCGGCGGGGCCTTCGAGACCCTTCAGGTACGGCATGAGGTGGCGGGCGTTCCAGGTGTCGCCGCCCCAGTGCTGCCAGGCGTCGAAGTCCGAGGCGGCGCCGCGGATGTGCACCATGGCGTTGATCGCGCCGGATCCGCCCACGACCCGGCCGCGGGGCCAAGCGAGGCGTCTGCCGTCGAGGGCGGCCTGCGGCGTGGTGCGGTAGCGCCAGTCCAGCTCGCCGCCGAGCAGCGAGGGCCAGGAGGCGGGCCGGGCGATGCGCGCGTCGGTGTCCGCGGGCCCGGCTTCCAGGAGCAGGACCCGACGGCCGGGGTCCTCGCTGAGGCGGGCGGCGACGACGCTGCCGGCCGCGCCCGCGCCGACCACGACGTAGTCGTAGGTGGTGAAGCTTTCCATGGGGATGTCCTTCGGGTGCGTCCTTCGCTCCACTGAGCAGGGGAGGGGCGGGAGGAGGGGGGACGGGGGCGTCCCCGGGCGGCGCGGCGCGGGGGCGTCCCCGGGCCGCGCCGCCTCAGGTCGCGAGGAATCCGCCGTCCACGCCGATGACCTGACCGTTCACGTACGAGGAGGCGGGGGAGAACAGCCACAGCGCCACGTCGCAGACCTGGTCCGGAGTGCCGATCTCCCCGGAGGGGATCAGCCCGCGCCAGGTGGTGGCCCCGCCGACGGCCGCCTCGGAGGCGGCCAGCATGTCGGACTCGACGGGACCCGGGGCGACGGCGTTGACGCGGATGCCCTCGTGGGCGTGTTCGACGGCCGCCATGCGGGTCAGGGCCACCGCGGCGTGCTTCGAGGCGACGTAGGCGCCGATGCCGGGGAAGACGGTGCGCAGCCCGTGCACCGACGTGTTGTTGACGATGCTGCCGCCGCCGCCCTGGGCGGACATGAGCCGCAGTTCCTCCCGCAGGCACAGCCACAGCCCCCGGGTGTTGACGGCGAAGGCGCGGTCGAAGTCCTCCGTCGTCAGGTCGGCGAGGCGGCCGTCGCCGGGAACCCCGGCGTTGTTGAAGGCGTGGTCCACCCTTCCGTACAGCTCGACGGTCCGGGCGAACAGGTCGCGGACCTGGCCGGGGCTGGTGACGTCGCAGCGGACGAAGCGCGCCTCGCCGCCCCGCGCCCGGATCTCGCGCTCGGCCTCGGCGCCGCGCTCCTCGCTCCGGGCCGCGATGACGACGCGCAGCCCGGCCGCCGCGAACGCCACGGCGGCCGCCCTGCCGATGCCCGCGCTGCCGCCGGTGACGACGACGACCCGGCCGTCGGATCCGTCGGGGTCGTCGGGGGCTTCGCTCATCGGTCGGCCCCCACGCGCTGTCCCGCCCGGCCGGCGCCGGTGCCGAGCAGGCGGCCCATGCCCGCGCAGGCCCGTTCGATCTCGTCTTCGCTGACGTCGTTGAGGAAGCACACCTCGCCGATCGCGGTGAGGATCGGCAGGTTCTGCTTGCCGTCGCGGTGCAGGACCGTGTCCGCGAGGCCCTCCAGGACGAGTTCCACGTCGCAGAAGAGCGGGTGCGAGGGGGCGAGCCCCATTCGCCGGGCCACGGCGACGATGCGCGTGAACTGGCCGTCGTCGATCAGGCCCCGGCCGGCGGCGAGGAGCGCGGAGAAGACGCAGTCCATGGCCACGGCCTCGCCGTGCAGCAGCTCGGGGAGGGCCCGCATCTCCACCAGCGGCGAGAACGAGTGCCCGTAGTCCACGGACCGCTGGAGGTCCTTCTCCCACAGATTGGGCTGGAGCTCCTCGGCCATCCCCGCGATCGCCCGGCCGATGACCTCGTCGGCCACGGCTGCCGCCGGGCCCTCGCCGGGCCCCGGGTCCTGGAAGCGCGCCTCGATGAGCTCCGCGCCGTACTCCTCCAGGAGCTCGAACAGGCGCAGGTCCTTGATCAGGGCCATCTTGAAGATCTCGCCCATGCCGTTGCGCAGCTGGCGGCGCGGGACGGTGGCGAGGAAGGAGCGGTCGATCAGGGTCCGGGGCGGCGGGGTGTAGGCACCGAGACGGTTGCGGTAGCCGCCGTAGTTGATGCCCGACTTGGCGGCCACGCTGACGTCCACCTGGCCGAGGAGCGTGGTGGGCACCCGGACGAAGGGGATGCCGCGCCGGTAGAGACTCGCGGCGAGCCCCACCACGTCGGCCACGACGCCGCCGCCGATGACGATCGGCGGGGAGCTGAGGCGGTTGGTGCCGACCTCGTTCAGTTTGTTGACCACTTCCAGGACGCGCTCGATGGACTTGTTCTCCTCCGAGCCGGGAAGCGTCAAATAGTCGACGGGAACATCGTTCTCCGAGAAATAGGTGCGAATTTTCGCTCCGTACAGCTCGTCCACGGAATGGTCGAGAATGACGAGCCGGGTACCCGTACCGCGGCCGCCGCCGGGAACGGTGAGGAGGTCGGGATTCCCGGGATTCAACAGGTCGTGGGTTTCGACGATCTCGTATTCGACAGGTAATTCCGTCTGAATCTTCCAGCTCTGCTGACGCGTGGTTCCGCTCATGGTGGTTCTCCCTCTCGCTGCCACAGCGTTCGGTTTGTTGCACCACGGAACATACAGCGAGGCCGGGGCGGCGCAAATGGAGATTTTCCCGCCATATGTCTTATTCGTCCTGTGTCTTGACGGGTGGGATGGTCCGGTTTCTGTTGCTCTCGCCCTCGCGGATCGGCCATGCTCGGGGTCCTGCGTGGTGGCTCAAAAGCGCCCCTCTCCTCGGCTCGCCGCCCCGCCGCGCGCTTGGGGCGGCGGCCGTGCCCCGTGACTGCCGGAGGCTGAAACAATTCGGTCGGACACCCTCCCGGGGGAGGGCGGGATCCGGTCAATCCGAGGGAGTTCGTATACGGTTTAACCATTGCTGTTGTGGCGTATCTCACCGTTAAATCCACCATCGGTATCCAGCGTTTGAGACGCGCCGGCGTCATCGAATCGAGCGGGCGGTACGGAATACCTTCGGTAACCCCGACCGGCCGGGGGCGGCCGTCATCGCTCGCCCCTCCGGCCCGCCCTGTCCTGACTTGACCTGACCGCCGTCCGCATGGCCCGCGCCGGTGCGTACGTTCAGCCCGCGGCGGTGATTCGGCGGCTCGGAACGTGTCGCCGCGCGCGATACCGGCCCCGGCGTGGAACCGTCTCTGCATGACCGAAGGCTCGACACCTCACATCTCGCCGGCGCGGATCACCGTCCTGGGCGTTCAACCTGGAAACCCACCCTTCCGCATCGTGGAGGTCGACGGAGAGTTCGTCGGCAGGGCGATGTCGATGACGGACGTGCTCCTGGTCGCCTCCGAGGCGGGGATTGCGATCCACGACCTCGACGACCTCGACGTGGTCCGGTGGGTCGGCGGCGGCAAGTTCACCTGGACACCGCACTAGCCCGGTCAGGGCATCCCTTCCGGGGCGCGGTGTTGGGCGATAGGAGGACCGCCCCGGCGACTTCTTCGTGTCATCTGCCAGTACGGCGGCCGGACGGGGGCGGAGCAGACTCACTGCCACGACCCCGTGGCCACGACCGAGGACCGGCGCGGCCGCGTACAGGCGATCCGAAAGAGGGGGGCGGCACGTGAGCGTGCAGCAGTACGACGAGATCGGTGAGGCGTTCGAGGGGTTCAAGTCCCTGCCGCTGATGCGGTACGGGGAGGTGCCGAGCTTCCTGGGCATGGTCGGGGACGTGAGGGGCAAGTCGGTGCTCGACCTCGCGTGCGGCACCGGGTTCTACAGCAGGGAGTTCAAACGGCGCGGCGCGACCGACGTCCTCGGTGTCGACATCTCCGCCGAGATGATCGCCGCCGGGGAGCAGGCCGAGCGGCGCGAGCCGCTGGGTGTCCGCTACGAGGTCGGTGACGTGGCCGAACTGCGCCCGCTTGAGCGGCGCTTCGACATCGCGGTGGGCGTGCAGTGCCTCAACTACGCGGAGGACATCGCGGCGATGGAGCGGATGTGCCGCGCCGTCCACCGGAGCCTGGTGCCGGGCGGAGAGTTCTTCGTACTCGCCCAGAAACCCGACTACCGCTTCGACTGCGCGTCGTTGGACGCGTACGGGTTCCGCTGCGAGGCGACCGGCCAAGAGGCGCAGACGGGTCCGCGGGTGCGGGTCACGGCTCTCCTCGACCCCCAGCCGATCAGCATCGTCGCCACGGCCCCGCGCCGCGAGGTCTACGAGGAGTCCTTGCGGGGGGCCGGGTTCGGCGCGCTGGAGTGGGTCCCGCTCCAGGTGTCCGAAGCGGGTGTCCGCGAGTTCGGCGAGGAGTTCTGGGCGGACCTCCTCGCGAACCCGCCGCTGGAGATGCTCCGCTGCCGCAGCTGACCGGCCGGCCGGCCGCTCGGCAGCCGGGGCGCCCTACTTGGATTCGACCCGGCCGACCGGGGTGGGGGCGGCCGTGAGTGTCTCGCGCGCCGCCCGCCAGGCGGCGTGGTCGGGGTGGAACGCGGTACGGAGCCAGGCCGCGGTCAGCCGGCCTACGGCGGTGACCCGTTCGGGGTCCTCGTCCGTGGTCTCGGCGGCGTCGTACCCGGCGATCCCGCCGAGACCGTGCTCCGCGTCGAACAGGGTGATCAGGGTCTTGGGGCCGGGGGCGAGGGTGTACGGGTCGGCGTGCCAGTCCGGCCCCATGTCCGTGAAGTGCCGGGAGTCGTCCTTGTCACCGGCGACGACCAGCGTGGGGGTGGTCATGGTGGAGAAGTCGATGCTCTGGAGGAACGGCACCTGCGCGGCCATGGGCCCGGTGAGGACGCCGCCACCCCGGCCGGGGGCGGCGAGCAGTACGCCCGCCTTGATCCGGGGCTCGAACAGGTTCGCTTCCTTCCCGGTGTCGGGGTCGGTGACCCGGGCGCCCAGCAGGAGGCCGGCGGTGTGACCGCCCAGCGAGTGCCCGGCCACGGCGACCTTGTCGTGATCGACCCGCCCCGCCAGCTGCGGCACGGCGGCCTCGATCAGGCCGAGCCGGTCGAGGACGTGCGTCATGTCCTCGGCGCGCGAGCGCCAGAAGTACGGCGCTCCGGGGGTGTCGGCGTGCAGGTGGCTCAGCGTGCGGGAGCTGAGGTGGGTGGGCTGGATGACGACGAACCCGTGCGCCGCCCAGTGGTTCGCCAGTGGCGCGTAGCCGTTCAGCGAGGAGAGGTGGTTCGAGCGGCCGTGGCCGTGGGAGAGGAGGATGACGGGGAGACCGGTCCCGGTCACGGGCGCCGAGACGCGGACCTGGAGGTCCGCGGGGCGCCCGGGTACGGACAGCACCACCGGGCTGTAGGACAGCACCGGGGTCGTGTCGGCGGATGTGGATGCGCTCATGACGAGTCGTTCCCCTCTGTGGAGCCCGCGCGCCGGTCGTCTCGTACGAACGGCGACGGGCAGGGCGGTCGGGGCGGCCCGCTTCGGCCAAACAGAAACGGAACCCCGCTCCGTATTATTATCCGGAGCGGCGTTCCGTTTTGTCAAACGGTGCGGGGAGGCTGGCGCTGCGAGTCCGTTCCCGTGGGGTGGAACTGGTCCGATCGGCCCGGCGCGGACATCCGTAAGGCGGCAGAAGATGAGGAAAGCGGCATATCCGGAGGTTCACGCATATAACCTCACCCTCGACAGTGAGGACGACGTACTGCTGGAGGCGTCATGACCGAGGGGTCGGTTCCCCTGCCCTATGCCGATCCGGCCTTCGTGGCGGACCCGTTCCCGCTGTACCGGCAGCTGCGCGAGGACGGCCCCGTGCGCCGCGTCGTCATCGCGGGCGCCCTGGACGCCTGGGTGGTCACCCGCTACGAGGACGGGCTCGCGGCCCTGTCCGACTCCCGCCTCAGCAGCGACGTACGCGACGCCTCGGACGCCCGGCTCCTGCGGCAGCTGCCCACATCGGGGGGCGAGTCGCTGATGGGCAACATGCTCCGCAGCGATCCGCCCGACCACACCCGCCTGCGACGGCTCGTCTCCAAGGCGTTCACCGCGCACCGGGTGGCCGGGATGCGGCCACGGATCCAGGCCATCGCCGACCAGCTGCTGGACGCGGTCGCCCCGGCCGGCCGTGCGGACCTCGTCGCCGACTTCGCGCTCCCGCTCCCGGTCACGGTCATCAGCGAACTGCTCGGGGTGCCGCTGGACGACCGGCACGACTTCCAGCGCTGGACCAACCGCATCGTGACCCGCGGCGCGGAGCCACCGGATCCCGCCGTGGTGAACGAGGCGTACCAGCACATGCGCGCCTATGTGACCGAGCTCGTCCGCGCGAAACGGGCAGCCCCCGGCGACGACCTGCTCAGCGGCCTCATCGCCGCCCGGGACGAGGAACAGCGGCTGACCGAGGACGAGTTGGTCGCCATGGTGTTCCTGCTGCTGGCCGCCGGCCACATCACCACGGTCAACCTGATCAGCGGCGGCATCGCCATGCTGCTCACCCACCCCGCCCAGCTGGAGCTGCTGCGCTCCGACCCCGAACTGCTGCCGGGCGCGATCGAGGAGTTCCTGCGCTACGACGGGCCGGTCAGCCCCGGCATCGCCCGGTTCGCGCGCGAGGACGTCGAGATCGCCGGCGTGACCGTTCCGCGCGGCGCGACCGTGCTGATCGGCTCGGCCATCGCCGACCGCGACCCGGCGCGCTTCCCCGACCCCGAACGCCTGGACATCACCCGGCAGGACAACGCCCACCTCGCGTTCGGGCACGGCATCCACTACTGCCTGGGCGCGCCACTGGCCCGGCTGGAGGGGCAGATCGCCATCGCCGCCGCCCTGCGCCGGCTCCCCGGGCTCGCCCTCGCCGTGGCGCCGGACGAGATCCGCTGGCGCCCCGGCGGCCTGCGCGGCCCCGAGAGCCTGCCGGTGACGTTCACCCCGGGCGGTTAGGCCCAGGGCCGTGGGCCGTGGGCCGTGGAACAGCCCGGACGGTGCTGCCGTCCGGGCCGGTCCAAGGGCGTTCGCCTACTTGGGGGCCACCTTGCAGGCGCTCACCGCGGTGCCGTTGGTCACGCCGCCCGCCGTCAGGCCGCTCACACACTGCGCGTGGTCGCCCGTCAGGCCGACGTAACAGGCCATTCGTATGGAGTCCGGGGCCTCTCCGCCCTGGAGCTCCCGCTCGACCTGGTTGATGCAGGCCGTGACGTCCGCATGGGCGGCGGGGGCGATGAAGGCCACGCCACCGAGTGCGAGGGTCAGGCCGGTGAGGGCACCTGCGATACGGGTCGACGTGCGCATGGGACGCACCTGCTCTCCGGGATCGTCGTGCGGCCCGGAACCTGGAAGTGCCGGATCCGCGTGGGAACGGCGCCGAGCGCGCCCGGCCGGGGTGCGGCCAGGGGTCCGGGCCCCGCCCGGACCGGCTCGACAGGGCTTTCCTCCCTCTCTCGACGCTAGAGCAGCCCCCTGCCGTACGCACCCGCTGGGCGGCTTCGCCGGATCCCTGCCGGGCCGGGGAGGGTTACCCCGGCCGCGCCCGCGCGCACGGACCCCGGCGCATGGTCCCGCGAGCGGAGGGCAAACGGGCCTCAGGGAAGGTTCGTTGCTGACGGAGGTGGCGGCGGTGCGTGCTGCGAGGGTGCTGGAGTCCTTTCCCGCCGGTGATCCGCACGGCAGTTGGCCTGCGGAGGAGTACGCGGCGGGGTGCCGGGCGAGAGGTGAGCGGGCGACCGTCGTGATGGACCTGGAGCGCGACGCGTTCCTCGTCGTGACCCCCGACGCGGACGCGGCGGATACCGCGACCGCCTAGCGGGCCCCGGCCCGCCCGGAAGTTGGGCCCGCGCGGGCAAGCCCCCCGCCCGGTTCAGCCCGGCCAGTGCACGCGTCCCAGGTGGATCAGGCGGAGCTGGCCGCGGGCCGTGCGGGTGACGGCCGACCAGTCCTCGCCGCGCAGCGAAGCGGCGAGGCAGGCCGAGGCCGTCATGAACATGTGGTCCACCAAGAGCCGCGACAGCATGGTCACGTCGTCGGCGCCCCAGCCCGCGCTGACCGGATCGGCGGCGAGGGTGGCGCCGATCTCGTCCGCGAACGCGTCGAGTTGCCCGTCGATGGCCTCGCGCACCGCCGCGACCCCGCCGTGCCGCTCGCGGACGAGGAAGCGGACGTGCGCCGGACGGCTGCGGACCAGTTCGGCGACGAGACGCACCGCGGCGTCGCCGCGCCGGGCCGCGTCACCGGTCTCGGCGAGGACGTCCCGCACGGTCTCGTGCAGGCTCGCCAGGGCCTCCTCGACGAGCGCGGCCCCCAGCTCGCCCATGTCGTGGAAGTGCCGGTAGAAGGCGGTGGGGGTGACTCCGGCGGCCCTGGCCACCTCCCGGAGCCCGAGGCTCCCCAGGCTGCGCTCCTCCAGCTGCGACAGGGCCGCGTCGAGGAGGGCGCGGCGGGTACGGCGGCGTTGGGCCTCGCGGACACCGGTGTTCGGACTCATGTCGGAAAGTCAACCCCGTCACAGTCGCCAACCGCCAGCATGTGTCAAACTATACCGGGTAGTCAGTGAACAACTGTTACCTGAAGGCAGGAGGAAAACCCGTGCTCTTCCTCGTAGTCGCACTACTCGTCCTCGGCGTCGTCCTCGGCGCCGTGGCCCACGTGCCGGTACCGGTCAGCGTGGCCGCCGGACTCGCCATCGCCCTCTGGCTCGCCGTCTTCGCGGCGCGCGAACACCTCTCGGGCCACCGCTCCGGCCGGCCCGGCCACCACCGGGGAGGTCTGCGATGACCCAGCACACCGAGATGACCCGGCGCACCCCCGCCGCGAACGCCCCGACCCCGGCTCCGACCCCGGCTCCGACCCCGGCTCCGACCCAGGCCCCGACCCCGGCCTCGGCTCCGACCCCGGCGCCGGCCCCGGCACGGGCCCGAATGCGTGACGCCGACGCGATGGCCGTCACCGCGTTCGTCCTCGGCCTCGTCGGGCTGCTGGTGATGAACATCGTCCTGGGCCCCGTCGCCGTCGTCCTCGGCTCCCTCGCCCTGTGGCGGCGCACGTCCCGGCCGGGCCGCGCCCGCCTCGGGATCGCCCTGGGCATCGCCGACCTCGTGGTCCTCGCCATCCTCGTCAGCGCCGACCACACCTGGTCGTGGAGCCTGACCTGAGCGGCCCGGCCGGGCCCGGGCGTGACGGCTCAGAACGTCCAGCGCGTGTGGGAGTAGACCCCGTCGTCCCGGCCGAAGCCGTACGCCGTGGCCGGGGCCACCGCGAACACGACCACGTCTCCCCGGCGGAACGCCTCCCCGATCCCGTGGAAGGTGCCCTCCGGGGAGGTGATGTGCGCCCCGTACTTCTCCTCGTACGCCGCGATCACCTCCTCCAGCACACCGGCGTCGGCGACCGGCTCGGCCGTCCCCTCGACCACGAGGTCGAGCCCCTCGGTGAGTGAGTTCCCTCCGGTCGTCACGGCGCAGTGACCGTCGTGGGCGAGGTTCCTCGCCTTCTGCTCCGTCGCGCCGGTCGAGAAGTACAGCACCCCGCCGTGCCAGGCGGCGATCACGGGCGTGACGTGCAGCCGGCCGTCGGGCCGCACCGTGGACACCCAGAAGATCTCGGCGGCCCGCAGCTGCCGCTGGGCCTCGGCCCACTCGGTGGGAGTGACGTCCTCGGCGCCCGGGCGGGGATGGAGCGCCGAGCTGTAGCGAGCGTCGAGTTCGGTCGTGGGCTGCTTCGCGGGCCCCTGTGCTGGTGGCATGGCAGACCTCCTTCCTCCTCACAACGACGGGCCGCCCGCCCGGAAACCGGCGCCCGCCCGGCCGCACCCGTTTGCCGGGCCCCGCGCGGTACGGCCTCCTTCCGAAGCCCCCCGGGTTGACCACCCGCGACCCGGGCCGTACCCACAGTGCACGGCCCGCCGTGTCCTGGGGCGAACCCGGGCGATCGAACATACGATGGGCGGGAACCGGCGCGGGCGGCTTGCCGTGCCGCCTGCTCGGGGTGGGAGACATACGCATGACAGAGGTCGCCGAAACGACGCGGACCGTCATTCTGACCGTGGACGACGATCCGGGAGTGTCCCGCGCCGTCGCCCGTGACCTGCGGCGCCGCTACGGCGCCGGATACCGGATCGTGCGCGCCGAGTCCGGCGAATCCGCGCTGGAGGCGCTGCGCGAGCTGAAGCTGCGCGGCGACCTGGTGGCCGTGATCCTGGCCGATTACCGCATGCCGCAGATGAACGGCATCGAATTCCTCGAACAGGCCCTGAGCGTGTACCCGGGCGCGCGGCGCGTGCTGCTGACCGCGTACGCCGACACCAACGCGGCGATCGACGCGATCAACGTCGTCGACCTCGACCACTACCTGCTCAAGCCGTGGGACCCGCCCGAGGAGAAGCTCTACCCGGTCCTGGACGACCTCCTCGCCGCCTGGCGCGCCAACGACTACCGGCCCGTCGGCATCACCAAGGTGATCGGACACCGCTGGTCGGCGCCCTCCTCGAACGTCCGGGAGTTCCTGGCCCGCAACCAGGTGCCCTACCGCTGGTACTCCTCCGACGACCCGGAAGGGCGGCGACTGCTGGAGGCGGCCGGGGCCGACGGCCAGCGGCTGCCCCTGGTGATCACCCCGGAAGGCACCCCGCTGATCGAGCCGGAGGTGCCCGAGCTCGCGGCCCACGTCGGGCTCGCGACGACGCCGGCCACCGACTTCTACGACCTCGTCGTGATCGGCGGCGGCCCGGCCGGCCTCGGCGCGGCCGTGTACGGGGCCTCCGAGGGGCTGCGCACCGTACTGATCGAGCGGTCGGCGACCGGCGGACAGGCCGGTCAGAGTTCCCGCATCGAGAACTACCTCGGCTTCCCGGACGGCGTGTCCGGCGCGCAGCTCACGGACCGCGCCCGCCGCCAGGCCGGCCGGTTCGGCGCCGAGATCCTCACCGCGCGCGAGGTCACCGGGCTGGAAGTCAACGGCGCGGCGCGCGTCGTCAGCTTCTCCGACGGCTCCAGGATCGCCGCGCACAGCGTCATCCTGGCGACCGGCGTGTCCTACCGGCAGCTCCAGGCACCGGGCTGCGACAGCCTGACGGGCTGCGGGGTGTACTACGGCTCCTCGCTCACCGAGGCCGCCTCGTGCCAGGGGCAGGACGTCTACATCGTCGGCGGCGCCAACTCCGCCGGACAGGCGGCGATGTACCTGGCGCGCAGCGCGAAGTCGGTGACGCTGCTGGTGCGCGGGGAGTCGCTGACCGCGTCGATGTCGTACTACCTGATCCAGCAGATCCAGGAGACGCCGAACATCACGGTCCGGACCCGCACCGTCGTCGAGGCCGCGCACGGCGAGGGGCACCTGGAGCAGCTGACGCTGCGCGACGTGGACAGCGACGGCGCCGAACTCGTCGACGCGCAGTGGATGTTCGTCTTCATCGGCGCGGCCCCGCTGACCGACTGGCTCGACGGTACGGTGCTGCGCGACGGGCGCGGCTTCATCCTCGCCGGACCGGACCTCACCCCGGACGGCAGGCCGCCGGCCGGGTGGGAGCTGGACCGGCCGCCCTACCACCTGGAGACCAACATCCCCGGCGTGTTCGTGGCGGGCGACGCGCGCGCCGAGTCCGCGAAGCGCGTCGCGTCGGCCGTCGGAGAGGGAGCCATGGCAGTGATGCTCGTCCACCGGTACCTGGAGCAGTCGTGAGCGGCCGGCTCATGCCCTGCAGCCCGCAGGAGATCGCCTCGCTGTTCCTGTTCGAGAAGCTCTCACCGCAGCAGCTCGGGCGGCTGTGCGCCGAGGGGCGGGTGGAGCGCTTCGAGGCCGGTCCCGTGTACACCGAGGGAGATCCGGCCACCTGCTTCTACGTGATGGTCGAGGGCACCGTCGTGATGTCCCGCCGGGTCGGCGGCGACGACGTGGAGGTGAGCCGGACCTCGCAGCGCGGGGTGTACGCCGGGGCCATGCAGGCCTATCTGGGCGACCAGGTGCCGCAGACGTACACCAACTCGATGCGGGTGACCGAGCCGACGCGGTTCTTCGTGCTGCCCGCGCAGTCGTTCGCGGACATCATGCAGGAATGGTTCCCGATGGCCGCGCACCTGCTGGAGGGCCTCTTCTTCGGCTCGAAGAACACCCAGCGGGCCGTCGGCCAGCGCGAACGGCTGCTGGCGCTGGGGTCGTTGTCCGCCGGCCTCACCCACGAGCTGAACAACCCGGCCGCGGCCGCCGTGCGGGCCACCGCGACGCTGCGCGAACGGGTCGGCAAGATGCGGCACAAGCTGGCCCACATCTCCCAGGGCCAGTACTCGCGCGAGACGATCGCCGACCTCATCGAGATCCAGGAGCGCACCGTCGAACGCGTCGCGAAGGCGACGGCGCTCAGCCCGCTGGAGGCCTCCGACCGGGAGGACGAACTCGCCGACTGGCTCGACGACCACGGCATCCAGGAGGGCTGGCGGATCGCGCCGACCTTCGTACAGGCCGGGCTGGACACGGACTGGCTGGAACAGGTCGCGGCGACGGTGGCCGAGGAGATCCTGCCGTCGGCCATCGGCTGGCTCAACTACACCGTCGAGACCGAGTTGTTGATGGACGAGATCGACGACTCCACCACCCGCATCTCCCACCTCGTGGACGCCGCCAAGCAGTACTCGCAGCTCGACCGCGCCCCGCACCGGGTCGTCGACGTCCACGAACTCCTCGACAGCACGCTGCTGATGCTGTCCGGCAAGACGGGCTCCCGGATCCGGGTGGTCAAGGACTACGACCGCTCCCTGCCGGAAGTGCCGGCCTACCCGGCGGAACTCAACCAGGTGTGGACCAACCTCATCGACAACGCCGTCTTCGCCATCACGAGCACCGGCGGCGAAGGCACGCTGACGGTCCGCACGGCGCGGGAGGGGGACCGGCTGCTCGTGGAGTTCCGCGACACCGGCCCCGGCATCCCGGCGGACATCCGCGGCCGCATCTTCGACCCCTTCTTCACCACCAAACCGGTCGGCCAGGGCACCGGCCTCGGCCTGGACATCTCCTGGCGGATCGTCGTCAACAAGCACCACGGCAGCCTCCAGGTCGAGTCCGAACCGGGCGACACCCGCTTCCAGGTGCTGCTGCCCCTGACCGACCCGGAATCCGACACCACCGAGGAGCCCGTATGACCGACGGCATCGAGGGCATCGACCCGAGCGCGCCCCCCAGCGGCACCGGCTGCGCCGACTGCGACGCGCTGGGCGGCTGGTGGTTCCACCTGCGCCGCTGCGCCCAGTGCGGCCACATCGGCTGCTGCGATTCCTCGCCCGGCCAGCACGCCACCGCCCACTGGAAGTCCGCAGGCCATCCGCTGGTGCAGAGCTTCGAACCGGGCGAGGAGTGGTTCTGGAGCTACGACACCGACGCCCTCTACGAGTCCGGCCCCGCACTGACGCCGCCGGTCGCCCACCCCGAGGACCAGTCGGCCCCGGGGCCGGCCGACCGCGTTCCGCAGGACTGGACGCGACAGCTGCACCGCTGACCGCCGGCCGGGATCCGGGCGGGGGAGCGCGGCGTCAGTGCCCGGCGCGGGCGGCCAGTCCGCGCAGGAAGCGCACGTACGGCGACCAGCGCGCCGGGCGGGCCACGCGGCCCGTGGAGGCGAGTTCGGCGCGGTCGAGGCCGTCCTCCAGGCAGGCGTCGTGCAGTGGCCGCCAGGCGAGCGGCCAGGTGATCCGGGCCAGGCCGCTCGTGGTCATGGAGAGCGTGTGGTGCAGCCGGGTCCGGCCGGGGCCCGCGGGCAGTACGGCCAGCTCGTGGTGGCCGTGGAACCCCCGCGGCCCCGTGAACTCGAAGCGGATCCAGCTTCCCGGCGCGTACCCGGACACCGTGTAGCGCACCGGCCCGTGGCCCCCCACCGCGCCGGGCGCCAGCGGGCGGTCGAACTCCATCGGCGACCAGTCCCGGCCGGGCCACAGCAGGTCGCCGTCCCCGCTCGCGAGGGTGTCGATGAGCGCGCCCACCTCGCTCTCCTTCGCGTTCAGCAGGCGCTCGTGCACGTTGTGGACGCCCATGCGTCCTCCCCTCAACAGTATTGGAGACCGCTCTCCAATAAATTGGAGAGTACTCTCTGATTCATGGCCCGACCACCCCGCTTCGACACCGACCAGCTCCTCGACGCCGCCGTCGCCCTCGCCGCCGCCGGGGGACCGGCCGCCGTGACCATGTCGGCGGTCGCCCAGGCCGTCGGCGCGCCGAGCGGCTCGGTCTACCACCGCTTCGCCGGGCGCCCGGCGCTGCTCGCGGAGGTGTGGCTGCGGACCGTCGAACGGTTCCAGCGGGGCTACCTCGCCGTGCTCGACGGGGAGCCCGACCCGCACCGGGCGGCGCGCGCCGGCTCCCGGTACGTGGTGGCCTGGAGCCGGGAGAACCCCCGGGAAGCCGCCCTCCTCCTCTACGGGGCCGCCGACTTCGGCCGCGCCGACTGGTCCGGGGAACACACCGCACGCGCCGACTCCGGCAACGGCAGGGTGTTCGCCACCGTGAGCGGCCTGGCACTGGCGCTGGGCGCCACGGACGAGCAGGCCCGGGACCGGGTCACCGTGGCGCTGGTCGACCTGCCGCTGTCCGTGGTCCGCCGCCACCTGCGCGCGGGCACGGTCCTGCCGCCGCACGCCGAGTCCCTCGCGGAGGAGTGCACGGCGGCCCTCCTGGCCTGAGCCACGTCGGCCAGGCGCCGCGGCGGCCGACGCACCGTCAACACCTCGCCGGTGACGGCCTCCTGCGGGCGCACCTGGAACCCCGGCCGGGTGGATCGGCTCCGAGGTGGACAGGACCCTGCCAGGATGGTGGAGCCGCCTGTTCCCCGTTGCGAGGAGGACGAGTTGACCAGTCCCGAGGCCAAGGGCCCCAAGCTGCCGCCGACCTACCCGCCGAAATCCCCGCCACCGCAGAAGAAGCCCGTGGAGCCGCCCCGGCCCCAGCCGGCCACGAAGCCGGGCGGTCTGCTCCCCGCTCTGCCGCGGCCCCGGATGCGGATCCGCAACCGCCGGACGGCCGCGCTGACGTTCCGCGCGGACGAATGGGCTCCGGCGAAGGCCGCCGCCCAGGCCCTGACCGCCGTACGCGGATGGAACCATCCGGGGCTGGACGAGCGGGACCTGGAAACCGCCGTGACGCTCCTGGTCGCCGCGGCCGTACGGGAGGGCGGGCGCCGGGTCAGCCTGCACCTCGCCGACCAGTCGGACAAGATCCTGGTGGTCGCGCTCAGCCACCAGCCCGGCCCCGCGCCCGAGGGGGAGGTGTTCGCCGGTCTCCAGGTCCTCGCGAGCCTCGACAGCTGCGGAGACGACCTCGCGGAGGACGGCCGCCGGCTGTGGGCCCTCCTCGACACGGTCCCACGGCCCCGCAGGGCCCCCCGGGTGGCCTAACGACCGGAAAGGGTCACCGGGTCACAGGGGTGGGAGCCGCCGGTGCAAGAGGCAGAATTCGTTGCCTTCCGGGTCGGCCAGGACGTGCCAGTTCTCGGTGCCGGTCTGGCCGATGTCGACGGGCGTGGCGCCGAGGGCGAGCAGCCGCTCCAGCTCGGCGTCCTGGTCGCGGTCGGTGGCGTTGACGTCGATGTGCAGCCGGAGCTTCCCGGTCCGCGGTCCGCCGCCGGGGCTGAGGATCAGGGTGGGCTGCGGACCGCCGAAGCCGGCGCCGGGCGGCCCGATCTCGATGCCCCCGTCCTCTTCCCGGCCGAGCTCGACGTAGCCGAGGACCTCGCTCCAGAACGCGGCGAGCCGCTGGGGCTCGGCGCAGTCGATGACCAGCTCACTGATGCGGCATGCCATGGCCGGCAGTGTACGCACTACACGGCCACGGGGTCGGGGTCCGGATCCGTGGCCTCCCAGGGCGGTGCCGCGGCCAGCTCGGTCCAGGCCGCCAGGGCGTCGCCGTCGATGCAGACGATGCCGCAGGCGGCGGCGTATTCGAGGGCCGGCTCGGTGAAGGAGCTGGTGGTGACGACGACGGCCACATCGGCGTCGTGGACCGCGAAGCACGTTCCGCCGAAACGCTGGAGGTCCTGCGAGCCGACCCGGTTGTCCTCGCAGTAGTGCTTGCACTGCAGTACCACCCGGAGCCCGTCCGGGGTCGTGGCGAGGACGTCGGCGCCCAAGTCTCCCGCGCCTCCGACGACTTCCACCGGGGTGCAGCCGTCGCGCACGCAGAGCGCGGCGATGGTGTGCTCGAAGCCGTCGGCGTCCACCGCGGCATGGTCCAGCGCGGTGGCGCCCAGGTCCGGCAGGTCCGGCAGGTCCGGCGTACCGGACCCGTCCGGCACGGCGGTCTCCGGCCACGGGGCCGGGCCGGGCCCCGCGGCGGGACGCCGCCGGGCGGGAGCCACGCTCCAGCCGGCGAGCGCCACCGCGCTCAGGAGGATCGCCGCCAGGACGACGGGCACGACCGGAAGCCGCGTCCCGGACGCTCCGACGGCCTTGACGAAGGTGACCAGGCCGCCCACGACGACCCCGGCGAGTCCGATGGCGAGCACCACGTCCCGCCCGATCGGTGTGCCGCGCCGTCGAGCCCGGTCTCCGCCTGCCTTCGGTATCGCCATGGGGGAACCCTCCCGGTCGTTGCCCGCCGTACGTTCGGCAGCCGCCTTCCCCGTCCGGGCCGGATCATGAGCCGCCGCCTGGCGGGAGCGCGGCCGGCCCCGCCCGGGGCGGCCGGGACTCAGGCGCCTTGCGTCAGAACGGTGTTGACCAGCCGGAGTTGGTCCTCGGTGAGGTACGGATCCTGTAACTCCACCAGCTTGCCGTCGATGTGGACGGCGTAACGGAAGCCGTCCGGGACCGGATCCTGACCGCCGGGACCCTCGTTGCTCAGCACGCGCTCGGCCAGCCGCTCCAGTTCGGTGCCGTCGGGCCGGCACAGCGTGTCGAGGGAACGGCTCCGTTCCCCGCCCGCGAACCCGCCGGTGCGTATGACGGTGATCAGCATCGTGAGACTCCTTGGGGCAGAGCGCCGCCCCTTCGGCCGTCCGGTCGGGCCCGGTCGAGGGAGCGCCGCGTGGATGGGTGCTCACCCGTGGAGGGGTGAGCACCCATCGTCTGCCCCCGAAAACGGCGCGTGTGCCCCCTCGCGCCGCAGTCGCCCGGAGATGACCGGAAACCGCTGCCGGGTGCCGGAGCCGGCGCCGGGCGCCGGGTTCAGCCGCGGGGCAGGCGGGCGGCGGTGTCGAGGTAGAAGGAGTCGATGCTCTGGACGGCCCTCTCGAACGCTTCGAGGTTGACGGGTTTGGTGACGTAGGCGTTGGCACGGCTGTGGTAGGCGCCCGAGATGTCCTCGGGCGCGGACGAGGTGGTGAGGACCACGACGGGGATGGTCCGCAGGTTCTCGTCGTTCTTCAGGATCTGGAGGAGATCGCGGCCGTTCATCCTGGGCATGTTGAGGTCGAGGACGATCAGGTCGGGACGGGTGCTCCCGGGAGCGCGCAGGTGCTCCAGGGCGGCGACTCCGTCGGTGACCTGGATCAGGTTGCGGGACCCGCGCTCGGAGAGCGCCTCCTCGATGAGCATGGCGTCGGCCGCGTCGTCCTCGACGAGCAGGACGTCGTAGGTGAGGGCGGGGGCACTCGTCATCTGATGCTCCGTGGGGTGTCGGGGGGAAGGTGCCCGGCGAACCTGGCACTCTGGGCTCTCGGCGGGACCGCGACAACAATCGTTGTCCGGGGGCGCTCTACAGTATGCAGGCCGCATCATGTTCGGGAGCGGCAGCGACAGCGGAGGGCGTAAGAGATGACCGGCGAAGAGGGGCTGCCGCGCCCCGGGGCCCCGTCCGGGTGGACGACCCGGCGGTGGCTCCGGGTGGGCGTGGCCGTGTCCTTGGTGGTCCTGACCCTGCTCGGCGTGACGGGAGCCTGGGTCCTGGCCCGGACGACCGCCATCAGCCGGGACCTGGTGGACGTGAAGTCTCCCGCCCTGACCACCTCGATCCACCTCGAATCGGCGCTGCTCAATCAGGAGACCGGAATCCGCGGCTACGGACTCACCGGCAACGCGCAGTTCCTGGTCCCCTACCAGCAGGGCCTCACCGACCAGAAGGCGTTCTCCGCCCGGCTCGCCGAACTGCTCCACGACGACCCCGGCGGGCTGCGGGACGTACAGGCCGTCGCAGACACGGCGCAGGCCTGGCAGGAGCGGATCGCCCGGCCCATCGCCGCCGCCACGCCCGTGGCGGCCCCGGCGCTGGCCGCCGAGCGCGCCGCGGAGGGCAAGGCCGCGTTCGACGCCGTGCGCGCCGCGCTGGCCGAGCAGCAGCGGGAACTCCAGGCCGACCGCGCCCACGCCAGGGACGACCTGACGGCCACCATGCGGCTGCGGAACTGGATCTTCGGCGTGGTCGCGCTGGTCATCCTCGGCCTCGCCGGGCTGGTCTTCGAGGGGCTGCGCCGGGGCATCACCACGCCGCTGGCACGGCTCGGCGCGGACGTCCGCAAGGTCTCCGCCGGCGACTTCGAGCACCCCGTCACCCCGGCCGGCCCCGCGGACCTGCGCCGGCTCGGCGCGGAGATCGACTCCATGCGCGAACGGCTCGTACGAGAAGCCGCGTTCATCGAGGAGTCGCGCATGCGCCTCGACGAGCAGGCCGCCGAGCTCAAGCGGTCCAACGCCGAGCTGGAGCAGTTCGCCTACGTGGCCTCCCACGACCTCCAGGAGCCGCTGCGCAAGGTCTCCAGCTTCACCCAGCTCCTGCAGCGCCGCTACGGGGGGCAGCTCGACGCCCGGGCGGACCAGTACATCGAGTACGCGGTCGACGGCGCGAACCGCATGCAGGTCCTCATCAACGACCTCCTCGACTTCTCCCGGGTGGGCCGCGTCCACCACACGCACGAGAGCATCGACCTCGACTCGGTGATGGAGCGGACCCTCTCCGCCCTCAGCGTCGGCATCGAGGAGGCCGGAGCGGTGATCACCCACGACGAGCTGCCGACCCTGGTTGCCGACCCCACGCAGATGGGGATGCTCTGGCAGAACCTGATCGGCAACGCCGTGAAGTTCCGCCGCCCCGACGAGAGGCCGCAGATCCACGTGTCGGCCGAACGGGAGGGCGAGCTGTGGCGGTTCGCGGTCACCGACAACGGCATCGGCATCGCCCCCGAGTACGCGGAGAAGGTGTTCGTGATCTTCCAGCGGCTGCACACCAAGGACGCCTACCACGGCAGCGGGATCGGCCTGGCGATGTGCAAGAAGATCGTCGAGTTCCACGGCGGCACCATCGCCATCGACCCCGACTACCGCGACGGCACCCGCATCACCTTCACCCTCGCCGCCGCACCGCCCGAGACCGCGGACCACCACGCGGCACCGGCGGCGCCGGCCCTCGACGGCGGGGAGCGGAAGCCGTGAGCGAGCCGACACCGCTGCCGGTCGAGCCGACGTACCGCGTCCTGCTGGTCGAGGACGACGCGGCCGACGCCCTCCTGGTCGAGGAGCTGCTCTACGACACCGGACTGCGGTTCGAGCTGACCTCGGCCACGACCCTGGCCCAGGCCCGGCGCGAACTCGCCCACCGCCAGGTCGACTGCATCCTCCTGGACCTGCACCTGCCCGACCTCTCGGGGACGAACGGCGTCACCACCGTCCGCGACCTGGCGCCGCACACCGCGGTGATCGTCCTGACCGGCCTGTCCGAGCGGCGGTCGGGCGCCGACGCCATGGCCGCCGGCGCCCAGGACTACCTGGTCAAGGGCAAGGTCGACGCGGACCTGCTCCGCCGCACGGTGCGCTACGCCGTCTACCGCAGCCACACCGAACGCGCGAGCGCCGAAGCCCAGGCCGCCCGCCTGCGGGCCGCCGAGAACGCCCGCCTGGAACGCGGGCTGCTGCCCCAGCCGATGCTCGACACCAGCACGGTCACCGTCACCACCCGCTATCTGCCAGGGCGCGAACAGGCCCTGCTCGGCGGCGACTTCCTCGACGTCGTCGAGGGCGACGACGGGCTGCTCCACGCCGTGGTCGGCGACGTCAGCGGACACGGTCCCGACGCCGCCGCCCTCGGCGTCTGCCTGCGCATCGCCTGGCGGTCCCTGGTCCTCGGCGGACACCGCGGCCCCGACCTGCTGCACCTCCTGGAGCGCATCCTGGTCGCCGAACGCGGCCCGCAGTTCCTGTTCGCCACCTGCGCCCTGCTCACCCTCGACCAGGCGGGGGGCACCGCCACCGTGTACCTGGCCGGTCACGACACCCCCCTGATCACCACCGCGGAGGGGACCCGGGAGGCGGCCGCGGCCCATGGCATCGCGCTCGGGATCGCCCCGGAGGTGCGTTCCTGGCCGGCCACCGTGATCCCGCTGCCGCCGACCGGGGCCCTGACCCTCTACACCGACGGGCTCACCGAAGGGCACAGCGGGGCGACGGGCGGCGAACGCCTCGGCGTCGAAGGGCTGCTGGCGCTGATCGAGCGGCTGCCGCCGTCCGACCCGGGCGCCCTCATCGACCTCCTCGTCAAGGAGACCCGCGCCCGGAACGCCGGCCGCCACACCGACGACCTCGCCGTCCTGCGGCTGGACTGGCACGGCAGGCCGCCGACGGCCTGACCGCGCCGTCAGCCGGGCGGCGGCTGACCGGTCCGTCGTGAGATCGGTCCGTGGGGCCTGAACATCTTCACAGGATCACGGACCGTCACGGCCGCCCGCCCGGGCGGCGCGGGCGTTCGTCCTGGTGCCGGCGCGGCCGCGGGTGTCGGCCGCGCCGGGGTGCGGGGGGAACGGTTGATTCCCGTCATGGAAAAGGGTGCTCTCCGGCCACCGGCGGCTGGTCTTCGCCGGCTCGGGCGGGACGCGGTGGCCGGCGTCCGCCGGTCCCGTTCCGCGCCTCCTTCACGGCGCGAACCTGCTGTTTCGTTAAATGATCAAGACATCCGTCCGCGCGGGCGCGGAGGGCGCGGCTCCCGCGCCACGGGGCAGGCAAGGCCAATACGGGCCAACCTGATTTCGTTGTCGCCCTCGTCGAATCCGGCCTTAGAGCGGAGATGCGACCTCGTACGGCCTTCAATATTTCCTGATGCGACCGGCCACGTGTTCGTCACCCGATGGAAGTTGTCCGCGAGACGCCAGGGGTCCATGAGGCATCGGCCTTACTCACGCGAACCTCGGAAGTCAAGCCTGGTCTCGCCAAACGTGCTCAAGTTAGAGTGCGTTCACCGAGGATTCGAGGGGGGTGCTCAGTCGTGGCTGAAATCTCAGCGGGGACCGCGCCTGCCATCCGAGCGGGTTGCTTAGCTGACGGTAACGACGAGAGCAAAGAGACAATGCAACCAGATTTCGAGCAGCGCCTGATTTCTGCGATCCAGCCCATCAGGCATTTCTTTCTCGCCCAGTGCATAGAGTTCGCCATGTCGAGCGGTCTGCTGACCCGACTGAGCGAGCCCTCGCCGACCGACGTCGACGGCCTGGCCAAGGACCTGAACCTACACCCCGAGCGGCTCACCGGCCTGCTGCGCTACCTGGAGGGCGAGGGGATCGTCACCGACTCCGAGGGCGTGCCGGCCATCACCGCCAAGGGCCGCGAACTCCTTGAGTTCCGCCCCTGGTACGAGCTCCTCATCGGCGGGTACGGCGCCACCCTGCGGGAACTCCCCGAGGTCATGGCCGACCGGAAGCGGTTCGCCTCGCGCAACGGCACCATGGTCGGCCTCGGCAGCTGCGGCATGAGCCGCTTCGACGCCGTTCCCCTGGTCAAGCGTCTGATCACCCGTCTTCCCGAGCCGCCCAGCGCCCTGGTGGACCTCGGATGCGGGGACGGCACCTTCCTCCTCGACCTCTGCGAGGGCGGCAGCCCGGGCATCGGCGTGGACCCGACCGCCGGCAGCATCGACAACGCGCGCCGCGCCGCGGCCGAGCGCGGCATGTCCGACCAGGTCAGTTTCGTGAACGCGACCGCCGAGGACTACATGGCGCAGGTCAAGGCCGAAGCGGTGGGCGCACCCTGCTTCGTCACGGCGTTCTCGCTCCAGGAGGTCCTGGAACAGCAGGGCCGCGGCGCCACCGTCGAGGTGGTGCGCACCGCGCTGGCCAGCGCGCCCGGAGCGCACCTCGCGATCGTCGAGGTGGACCACCGCCCCCTGGACCCGGCCGTCCTGCGGCACGGCCTGGGCAACGCCTACTACAACCCCTACTACTTCCTGCACCGGATCACGGAGCAGCGCCTGGAGACGCGGGGCTTCTGGGAGGAGCTGATCGCGGAGGCCGGGGGTGATGTCGTGGCATGTCTGACGACCGCGCCCGAGGTCGACTCGACCGGCCTCGAACTGGGATTTCTGGTACGTGGCCACTAGTACCGGAAAGGAAAGGGTAGGAGACGTGCCCTCGGGGTTGTGGCGGCACCGGGATTTCCGGAATCTATGGCTCGGCCAGACGTCCTCCATGTTCGCGGCGCACATGGTGGCGGTCATTTTCCCGCTGCTCGCGTCCGTTTCCCTGAATGCCTCCCTCTTTGAGATGGGGTTGCTTTCGGCCGCTGGTTATGTGCCCTATATCGGGGTCAGTCTCTTTGCCGGAGTGTGGCTGGACCGGAAACCGAAGCGGGCCATTATCGTCCTGTGCGACATTGCCCGCGCACTTCTTCTGCTCGCCATCCCGATCGCCTGGTGGCTCGACCTTCTGAGCGTGCCCACTCTGCTCGTCGTGGCATTGCTCGTCGGCTGCTTCAGCGTCGTCGCCGATGTGGGCAGTGCCTCCATCCTTCCCGCACTCGTCGAGCGTGACGACCTCATCGAGGGCAACAGCAAGCTGGAATTGAGCGCTTCCTCGGCGAGCATCGCGGGAAGCGCGCTCGGCGGCGGAATCTTCCAGCTGCTCGCCGGGCCCGTCTCGATGCTGATCAACACGGTGCTCTTCGCGCTCTCGGCCTTCTTCACCGCGCTCATCCGCGGCGAGCGCAAAGGGGCCGAGGGCAGTGACGGGACCCAGGGAGCCGAGGGAAGCGAGGAAGGCGCCGAGGCGGGTCAGTCCATCTGGCGCGACATGGCCGACGGCGTCGCGTTCGTCACCGGCCACGTCACCGTGCGGACCCTGGTCCTGACCACGCTCATCATCAACTTCTTCATGGCGATCGCCGAGCCCGTGGCCCTGGTCTTCGTGACCCGCACCCTCGACATCCCCCCGTACACCGTGGGCCTGATCCTGGCCGCGTCGGGCGCCGGGGCACTCGTCGGCGCGGTCATCGCGGCGCCGATGAGCCGCCTGCTCCCGCTCGGCCGGCTGCTCGTCCTGACGGCCACCCTCACGGGTGTCGCCTCGCTGCTGACCCCGCTGGCCACGCTGGTTCCGGCGCCCGCGGCGGTGGCCCTGATGGTCGCCATGTACGTCCTGGACGCGGCGATGATCGTGGTCTACAACATCAACGTCCGCAGCTACCGGTCGGCCATCACGCCGGACGAGATGCAGGGCCGGATGAACGCGACCAACCGGATGGCCGGGATGGGCGTCATGCCCATCGGCGCCGTCCTGGGCGGGCTGCTCGGCACCGCGGTGGGCACGCTGCCCGCACTGGTCCTGGCCTCCCTGGGAACGCTGATCGCGCCCCTGGTGCTGGCGTGCTCGCACGTACGCACCGTCAAGCGCGTCCCCGTCCCGCAGCCGGAAGCGGAGCCCACGGCATGACCGGGCGACTGAGCGGGCGGGTCACCGAGGACCCGAGCGCACTGGTCCGGGAACTGGTCCTCGACCCGCAGTTCCGGTACGAGGCCCGGACCCTGCTGCCCTGGTACCTGGCGATCGAGAAGTCGCTCGTGGCCGAGTACCAGCGGATGGGGCTGATCGGAGCCGGGCAGGCGCGCACGCTCGGGCGCCTCCTGGACGGCGTCACCCCCGAAGTGATCGAGCGGGGGCGGCAGCAGAGCCTCTCCGACATCGCCCTCGCGGTGGAGCGGAGCGTCACGGAACGGCTGGAGGAGCCCGTCCCCGTCTGGCACGCCGACCGCAGCAGGAACGACCTCCAGGCCTGCGCCCAGGTGATGTTCGCCAAACAGCGGCTCCAGGAGGTCGCTGCCGGCCTGCACGTCCTCGCCGGCGCCGCCCAGCGGCTCGCCGAGCGGTCCGCGGACGTGCTCATGCCGGGGTACACGCACTTCCAGTCGGCCCAGGTCATCAGCGCGGGCTTCTACTTCGCCGCCCTGAGCGACCGGCTGCTGCGCCGTTCGCGGCGCATGCTGCAGGCGCACGACCTGATCGACGCGTGCCCCCTCGGCGCCGGCGCCATGTCCGGGCAGGAGCTGCCCTGGGACCGGGACCGGCTGGCCGCCCTCCTCGGCTTCGAGCGCGCGGAACCCCTCGCGCTCAACGCCGTCGCCTCCCGGGAATGGGCGGCCGAGGTCACCTCCGAACTCGGCCTGCTCGGCGGTACGTTGAGCCGCTTCTGCACCGACCTGCTGATGTGGGCCGGCAGTGAGCACGGGTTCATCGACCTGCCCGACGCGCTCTCCGGCATCTCCGCGGCCATGCCGCAGAAGAAGAACTTCCCGATCCTGGAACGCATCCGCGGCAAGACGGCCCATCTGGCCGCCTTCCACATCGATGTGGTGCTCGGTCAGCGCAACACGCCCTACAGCAACCTCGTGGAGGTGTCCAAGGAAGCCGGCGCCCACGTGGCCGAGGCCTTCGACACCTGCCACGACGTGCTCCGGCTGCTGACGGCCGTCCTCGAAGGCCTCGTCCTGAGGGAGGACCGGCTCCTCGGGGCCTGCGAGAAGGAGTACTTCGGCGGGTTCACGCTGGCCAACCAGCTCACGCTGCACCACGGCGTCGCATGGCGCACGGCCCAGGTGATCGCCGGCGGCTACGTACTGGCCGGAGTACGGGCCGGACGTACGCCCAAGGACAGCGCACCGCAGGTCCTGCGGGACCTCGCCGCGGAGCACGGACACGTCATCGAGGACGCCGACGCCCTCCTCGCGGACGCGTTCGACGTCCGGCGCGCGCTGCCAAGGATGCGGTCCTCCGGATCCGCGAACCCCGACCACGTACGGGCCGCCCTGGCCGGACAGGAGCAGGACGAGAAGGGCCTCGCCGACGCGTGGGAGCGGCGCGCGGCGGTCGTACGGCAGGCGTTGGACGGCACCGACCGTGCACTGGGTCTCGGCGCCGATGCGGAGTGAGCGCATGCGGGGGAACACAGTGGACCAGCGGACGGCACGCCTCCCCGTGCCCACCACATGGCCGGCGGCGGCCGCCGGAGCGCCGGGCCCCTGGGCGGTCGGCAGCGGCTGGGCCGTAGGAACCTTCGGCGAACTGCTCCAGGGAGTCCTCCCGGACGACCGGCACTTCCTCGTGACGCTGCCCATCACCACCGGCTCCAAAGCGACGTTCCACTACCGCGACGGCGCCACGGGCATCACCGTGGACGCCGCGCGCAAGCGCAAATCGGCGCGGGTCGCCGCGCTGGCGCTGGAGGCGCTCGGCCACCCGGGCGGCGGCGAACTCGTCCTCGACAGCGAACTGCCCGAGGGCAAGGGGCTGGCGAGCTCGTCCGCGGACCTGGTGGCCTCGGTGCGCGCCGTGGCGGACGCCTTCGGGACGGCCTTTCCCACCGCCACCGTCGAGTCCCTGCTGCGCGAGGTGGAACCCTCCGACGGGGTCATGCACGACGAGATCGTGGCCTTCCTGCACCGCGAGGTACGGCTGCACAGCCGCCTCGGCCACCTGCCCCGGCTGGTGGTCGTCGGCTACGACGAAGGCGGCCAGGTCGACACCGTCACCTACAACCGCAGGCCCGCTCCCGTCGACGCCGAGACCCGGGCGGAATACGCCGCGCTGCTCGACCGGCTGACCGGCGCGGTCGCCGAGGAAGACCTGCGCACCGTGGGCGGCGTGGCCACCCGCAGCGCCGAACTCCACGCCCGGCAGCGGCCGCGCGCCGCACTCGCACCCCTGCTGGAGGCATGCGCGGAAGCGGACGGACTCGGTGTGGTCGTCGCCCACAGCGGAACCGTGCTCGGTGTCCTCCTCGCCGGTGACGACCCCGAGCTGGACCGCAAGACCTCCCACGTACAAGCCCGATGTGCGCGCCTCGGCGGGCCCAGCACCATCTACCACTACGCGCCCGGCCCGTCCGCGCGGCGCGACGCCACCGAGGGGAACGGCGATGTTCTTTGATGCCATGCACGACTCCATCGGGTCGACGCCGCTGATACGGCTGCGGCTGGACGCACCCCCCGGTGTCGAGGTGTGCGCCAAGCTGGAGATGCACAACCCGTTCGCCATGAAGGACCGGGTGGCCCGGCACATGCTCCTGGAGGCCCGGCGCCTCGGCGTACTGCTGCCCGGCGCGCCGGTGATCGAGAGCTCCTCGGGCACCATGGCGCTCGGCATCGCCCTCGTCGGCCGCTCCCTCGGACACCCGGTGCACATCGTCACCGACCCCCGCATCGACCCCATCACCCTCGCCAAGCTGCGCGCGCTGGGCTGCGAGGTCCACGTCGTGGACCGCATGTCGAGCCACGGCTGGCAGAGCGCGCGCCTCGAACGCCTGGAGCAGCTCCGCGCGGACCTGCCGGGCGCCTTCTGGCCACAGCAGTACAGCAACCCCGACAACCCCGGGGCCTACCGGGCGCTCGCCCAGGAACTGGTCACGGACCTCGGCACCGTCGACGTACTGGTCGGGGCCGTGGGCAGCGGCGGCTCGCTCTGCGGCACGGCGCGCGCCCTGCGCCGCCACAACCCGGACCTGTACGTCGTCGGCGTGGACTGCGTCGGCAGCGCGCTGTTCGCCCAGCCGGACCGGCCGGGCCGACTGCAGAGCGGGCTGGGCAACAGCCTTCAGCCGGCCAACCTCGACGCCTCGCTCCTGGACGAGGTGCACTGGCTCAACGACCACGAGGCGTTCGCGGCCACCCACGACCTCGCCCGGGAGCAGCAGATCTTCGCGGGGAACACCTCCGGCTCCGTCTACCAGGTGCTGCGCCACCTCGCCGCGCACGGCGAGCCCGGCCGCCGCATCGTGGGGATCTTCCCGGACCGCGGCGACCGGTACGCCGACACCGTCTACAGCCAGGACCACTGGGACGAACACCGGCTCTCGGACCTGGAACTCGCGCCCCGGCCCCGCGAGGTGGTCTACGGCACCGAGGTCCACTCCTGGTCCCGGGCCTCCCTCCACGAGGTCCGCCCGGTCCGCCGGACGCTGCTCTTCGTCGAGTCGAACACGACCGGTACCGGCATGGCGGCCCTGCGGCTGGCCCGCGAGCTGGACTTCACGCCGGTGCTCCTGACCGGCGAGCCCGGCCGGTACACCGGCCTCGACGACACCGGCGCCGAGGTGGTCGTCTGCGACACCAACTCCCTGCCCGCCCTGAGGGAGGCGGTGCAGACCCGCTTCCGCGCCCAGGAGATCGCCGGGATCACGACGACCAGCGACTTCTACGTGCCCACCGTGGCCGAGCTGGCGACCTGGCTCGGCGCCCCGGGCAACCCGGCCGAGGCCATGCGGACCTGCCGCGACAAGGCGAAGCTACGGGAGACACTGGCCCGGGCGGGAGTGCGCCAGCCCCGGTTCGTGGTCGTACGGGACGCCGCCGCCGGGGTGACCGCCGCCGCCAAGGTCGGTCTCCCGTGCGTCGTGAAGCCCGTCGACGACTCCGGCTCCACGAACGTGCTGCGCTGCACGAGCGCGGAAGAGGTCAGCGCACACGTCACGCACATCCTCGCCCGGACGGTCAACGCGCGCGGACTGCCCACCGCCGGCGCGGCGCTGGTCGAGGAACTCGCCGACGGGCCCGAGTACAGCGTCGAGATGTTCAGCGTCGAGGGCCGCCACCACTGCGTCGGCATCACCGCCAAATCGGTCACGGGCACGCCCTACTTCGTCGAGCACCAGCACCTCTTCCCCGCCCCGGTGCCCCCGGCCGTCGCCGAGGAACTGGCGCGCACGGCGCGGGCGGCGCTGACGGCCGCAGGAGTGCGGTCGGGCCCGACGCACACGGAACTGCGGCTCGTGGCGGACGGCCCCGTGATCATCGAGGTGAACCCCCGGCTGGCCGGCGGCATGATCCCCGAGATGATCCGGCTGGCCACGGGCACGGGGCTGCTGGAGCAGCAGGTACGCGCCGCGACGGGCCAGGAGCCCCTCCTGGAGCCGGAGTTCGCCCGCCAGGGAGGCATCCGGTTCCTCATCGCCGAACGGGCCGGACGCGTCCTCGCGATCGAGGGTGCCGACCGGGCCGCCGCGGTGGCCGGCGTGGACCGGGTGACGGTGACGGTACGGCCGGGCGCCGAGGTGCGCCCCGCCCAGGACGCCTACGGGCGACTCGGATACATCATCGCGACGTCCGAGCGGCCCGAGGAGATCGAGGACGTGCTCGACGCGGCCGAGCGGGAAATCCGCTTCGTGTACGAGGAGTTCGCGCACGAGGACGCGCAGCAGCCCACACGGGCCGGGAACCGGTGAAGGGGACGGGTGTGAAGCGGGAGGACGAGGTGCGGGACCTCTACCGAGTCGTCGGCAACGACGAGGAGCAGTACTCGATCTGGCCGGCGGACCGGCCCCTGCCGGCGGGCTGGCACGCCCGCGGCACCAGCGGCACCAAGGACGAGTGCCTGAGCCACATCGCCGAGGTGTGGACCGACATGCGTCCGCTCAGCCTGCGCACGGGCCACGGCCAGTGAACGCCACAGCGGAAAGGAAGACCAGGTGACGGCTCCGGAGTTGTCGGCCCTGCAACGGCGCTTGAACATCGCCGAGTCCCGTCCGGGCGAGGACTGGCTGGTCCTCGTCGAAAACGTACCGGAGTGGCCCGAAGGGGCGAGGCCCCCGGCCGAGGCACCCCACGCGGCGCACGCCGGCGCCCCGTTCTCCTACGAAGCCTCCCAGGGACACCCGAGACTGACGGAAGCGCTGGTCAAGCGGGAGCACGAGGTCTCCGCGAGCCGGCTGGCCGACGAGTCCCACATCCTGGTCACCGCCGGCGGGATGCACGCCATCGGCCTGCTGCTGCGTGACCTCGCCGGCCAGGGCTACCGCAAGGCGGTGCACGCCACCCCCGTCTTCTGCGGCGTGCGCGACAGCATGCGCGCCGCGGGGATACGGAACAAGGCGCTCCCGCTGACCGGTACCTCGGACGACCTGGCGCTCCTGCGGAGCGAGTGCACCGAGCCGACCGTCGTGTACGTCAACCTGCCGCACAACCCGACCGGTGAGGTGCTGCGGCCCGGGTACCTCGACGTCCTGGCCACCCTCGCCGAGCGCCCCGACGTCCACGTCGTGTACGACGCCGTCTACGACTCCTTCGACTTCGGCCCCGACCGCTGCCCGACCCCGGTGGACCTCGCCGTCTCGGAACCCGGACTGACGATCGTCAACTCCGTGTCGAAGAACTACGGGCGCCCCGGGGACCGGATCGGCTGGATCGTGGCGGCCGAGGAGAACATCCGGCGCCTGGTGCCGCGTCTCGAATGGGAGGCGGTCTCCATCAACGGCCGCGCCCAGCTCGACGCCGTGGCCGCGATCAGCCGCGGCAACACCGAGCTGGTCGAGGCGGTCAGGGCGGGGCGGGCCGCCTACCTCACCCACTCCCGCGGTCTGGCGGCGGCCGGCCCCCTGCCGCTCGGCGGCACCCAGCTCTGGCTCGACCTGGGGGTCGAGGACATCGAGCGGTTCGCCGACTTCGCGCTGGAGCGCCACCACCTGGTCCTCACCACCTCGGCGAACTACGCCCCCGTGCTGCCGGGCCGGATCCGCTTCCCCACGGGCATCCCGGCGCAGCGGATGAGGCGCGGCCTGACGGCGATCCATCAGGCCCTGGAGGACTGGAAGACGAACGACGGAAAGGGAACGGGCGACCATGGCGACAGCCGTTGACGGCCTCGGCGGTACGGAGCGGCACTGGCGCGGCGTCTTCGCGGGAATGGAGACCCTGGAGCGGCTGTTCCCGGCCGCGACCGATGCGGAGCCGCGGACGTCCCACCCCCTGAGCACCGGCGCCCGGATCGCGGCCGCCGCGCGGCGCTGGGGCGTCGGCCCCGACACGCTCGTCGGCGCCGCCTGGGCCGTGGCGCTCGCGCTCCGGTCGGGCCGCGACGACGTGGTGTACGGCCATGCCGCCGCGGGCGTGGGCCCCGCCCCCCTGCGGGTACGGCTCGACTGCGGCCGGCCGGTGTCCGACTGGCTGCGGGAACTGCGCGCCCAGTGGGAGGACGCGGCCGCGCACCTCGACGTGGAGCCCGACGAGATCCGGCGCTGGATCGTCGGCGACAGCGGAGGCGAGCTGTTCGACAGCACCGTCTCCTTCGGCCCCGGCGGCGCCGCCTCGGGGGTGGAGCTGTACGCCGACCCCGGGCCCGAGCCGCGCCTCGCGCTGCGCGCCGCGCCGGAAGCGCTGCCGGCCCCGGAGGCCGCAGAACTGCTCGCCGTGCTCGACCGGGCCCTCGGCCGGCTGACCGCCGAGCCCGAACCGCTGGTCGGCGACCTGGTCGCCGCCGCGAGCGGGGTCGTCCCCCTCGCGCGGACGGCCGGAACGCGCCCCGGCCCGGAGGGCGACGCGCTGATGTCCTCCGGGACGCGCGAGGCCCTGCTGGCCGGCGTGTGCCGGGGCGACGACGAGGAGGCCGAGGAGTTCGTCTCCGTACAGGAGATGTTCGAGGCCGTGGTGCGCGAGCGGCCCGACGCGATCGCCGTCGAGGCCCCGGACGGCGAGCTGACGTTCGCCGAGCTGGACGCCGCGGCCCGCTCGCTCGCCCTGCGGCTGCGCGAGCGCGGTGCGGGCCCCGAGACCACCGTGGCCGTCGTGTGCGAACGCACCGGGGAACTGGTGGCCGCGATGCTGGGGATCTGGGCGGCGGGCGCGGCCTTCCTCCTGATCGACCCGGCCGAACCCGAGCTGCGCACGGCCGAGAAGTACGCCCTGGCCGGGGTCCGCCTCGTCGTCGCCGACGCCACCCACGCGCGCACGGCGGAGCGCACGGGCCTGCCCGTCGTCCCGGTCACCTCCGACGCGCCGACCGCGCCGGGGGAGTCCGCACCCCACGCGCGGCCGCTGCCCCGGCACCTGGCGTACGCGGTCTTCACCTCGGGCTCCACGGGCAACCCGAAGGGCGTACTGATCGACCACCTGGGCCTCGCCGAGCACATCCGCACCCAACTCGCCCCCGTGTACCGCCGGGTGAGCCCCGACGGCGCCGGCCTGCGCGTCGGCGGGGCGGCGCCGGTGACCTTCGACTCCTTCATCGACCAGGTACTGCCCATGATCAGCCTGGGACACCGGCTCGTGCTCTTCGACGAGATGCAGCGGCGGGACCCCGGCAGCTTCCTGTTCCGCACCCCCGGCAGCGAGCTCGACGTCGTGGACTGCTCGCCCTCCCAGCTGTCGCTGCTCGTCGAATTCGGGCTGCTGGGGACCCCGCTGAAACTCGTGGTCTTCGGAGGCGAGAAACCGGGCCGGGACCTGTGGCAGTCGCTGCGCGCCGCGGACGTGAGCGCCGTCAGCATCTACGGCGCCACCGAGTGCTCCATAGGCTCCGTCGAGGCCGACGTCCACCGCGACGAGCGGGTCTGCCTCGGCCGGCCGGCCGGGTCCGGAGTGGTGTACGTCCTGTCACCGGACCATCGGCTGCTGCCCCCCGGGCTGACCGGTGAGATCTACCTGGCCGGTCCCGGCGTCGGGCGCGGCTACGCCGGCGACCCCGCGCACACGGCCCGCGCCTTCCTCCCCGACCCCTTCTCCGGCGTGCCCGGCGCCCGGATGTACCGCACGGGCGACCTCGGCAGGGTCGCGCCCGACGGTCGCCTGGTCTTCCTCGGCCGGGTGGACGACCAGCTGAAGATCAGCGGCTACCGCATCGAACCGGCCGAGATCGAAGCGGCCCTGGACGCGGTGTCCGGCGTCCGGCGCTCCGCCGTGCTGCCGGTACGGTCCGCGGGCGCGGACCAGCTCGTCGGCTTCGTCGAATGCGGGGCGGACTTCGACGCGGAGCGCGCGAAGAAGGAACTCGCGGCCCGGCTGCCCTCGTACATGGTGCCCAAGCGCCTGGTGCCCCTGGACTCACTGCCGTTGACGCACAACGGGAAAGTCGACCGCAAACGGCTCGCCGAGAGGGGCGACGCCCCCGCGGCCGGAGCGTGACCGCCGCGGCGCACGCGTTGTCCTTCGAGTTCTCCTAGGGATGGATCCACGTGAGTGAACTGGTGAAACGCCTCAGCGAGTCCGACAACCCGGTCGTGCTCGGCGACGCGAGCCTCTCCGGCGCCGAACTGTACGCCCGCATCACCCGGCTGCGGACGGTGCCGCTGACCTTCCCCGGCACCCGGGGCGGCACCACCCTCGACCTCGCGGTCGACGCCGGCCGCACCGTCCTCGACACCGCCGACTTCACGGCGGGCACGGGCCGGCTGCACATCGAGGGGACCCTGACGCTGAACCGCGTCCCCGTCCGCTGCACCGCGGACATCGACCTGGCCTCCCGCGC
This sequence comes from Streptomyces goshikiensis, assembly GCF_014650555.1. Classification (GTDB taxonomy): domain Bacteria; phylum Actinomycetota; class Actinomycetes; order Streptomycetales; family Streptomycetaceae; genus Streptomyces; species Streptomyces goshikiensis. The sequence continues at coordinate 662,846 of NZ_BMVE01000003.1, forward strand.
GGGGACCGGGCGGATGTCCGACGCCCGCCAGGCCCGACAGGAGACCGCGTGAGCAGCATGACCGCCGAAGCCGTACGGGCGAGGATGACGGCCCTCTTCCGGGACGTCCTCGACCAGCCGGAGCTCGCCGCCGACGGCGACTTCTTCGACCACGGCGACTCACTGCTCGCCGCGCGCCTCATCATGCGGGTGCGCGTCGAGTTCGGACAGGAAGTCCCGCTCGCCTGGATCTTCGAGGGCCGGACCGCGGCCGCCCTCGCCGACCGGCTGACCGGAGCCGACACGGAACTCCCGCGGGCCGCGGCGCCCCCGCCGATCCCGCGGGCCGACGGGCAGCGCCCCCTGCGGCTGTCGCACGCGCAGGAGCGGCTGTGGTTCCTGAACCAGCTCGACCCCGACGACCCCGCCTACAACGAACCGCTCGTCTACCGCGTACGGGGACCGCTCGACACGGCGGCGCTCCGTACCGCCCTCCGCCGTGTGGTCGACCGGCACGAGGCGCTGCGCACGACGTTCGTCCTGGACGGCGACGCCCCCGTGCTCTGCGTACTGGAGGACGTCGACCCCGGCCTGGACACCAGGGACCTGCGCGAGGAGTACGCCGAGGGCGGTGACGCCTGGCTGCGCGGGTTCCTGCGCGCGGAGATCCGCCGCCCCTTCGACCTCACCGCCGCACCCCTCGTGCGCGCCCACGCCTTCCGACTCGGCGAGGACGCGTGGGCCCTGCTCTTCACGCTCCACCACATCGCCACCGACGGCTGGTCGAACTCCCTCTTCCTCGACGAGATCAGCAGCGGCTACCGGCAGGCCGCCGGACCCGGCGGCACGCCCCTGCCCGAACCCCTGCCCGTCCGCTTCTCCGACTTCGCCCAGTGGGAACGCGACACGGTGAGCGGGAACCCGGAGAGCGGGCTGCGGTTCTGGGAGGAGGAACTGCGCGGCGCGCCGCTCGCACCGGCGCTGCGCACCGACACCCCGCGGGGCAGTGGCACCACCACGCTCGGCGACGCGCTCCTGTACGACCTCGACGCCGCCAGGGCCGGCCGGCTCGCGGAGACGGCCCGCCGGTGCGGGGTGTCCACGTACTCCCTCTCCCTGGCCGTCTTCACCCTGCTGATGCACCGCTGGACGGGCGAGGCCGACATCGTGGTGGGCACGCCCGTCGCCAACCGCCCGCACCCCGATCTGGACCGCCTGATCGGCTTCTTCGTGAACACGCTGCCGGTCAGGTCCACGTACGAGGGCCGGGAGACCTTCGCCTCCTACGCGGCGCGGATCGAGGCGACCGTGCGCCGGGCCGTCGAGCACGAACGGGTTCCCTTCGACCGCATCGTGGGCCGGCTCGGCGGGGGCGGCCAGAGCGGTCACCAGCCGCTGGCGCAGGTGGTGTTCGCCTTCCAGAACGACTTCGACCGCAGGCTCGCCCTGGAAGGCCTGGACGTCGAGTTCTTCCCCGTGCCGAACGGCTCCGCGCGGTTCGAGATGACGATGTTCATGGCCCAGGTGCCGGGCGGCGTCATCGAGTGCGAACTCGAATACAACACGGACCTCTTCGCCCCGGAGACGGCCGAGCGGTTCTTCGCCGTCTACCGCACCCTGATGGACGGCGTGCTCGACGACCCGCACCGCGCGCTCGCCGAGTACGGCCTGGTGTCGCACGACGAACACCTGCGCCTGCGCGGATGGAACGCCACCGACCGGCCGTTCCCCGCCGACCGGTGCCTGCACGAACTCATCGAGGAACGCGCGGCGTCGGACCCGGACGCCGTGGCCGTGGTGCACGGGCACGAGCACCTTGACTACGGGGCGCTGGACGCCTGGGCGAACCGGCTGGCCCGGCACCTGCGCGCGCGGGGCGCCGGCGCCGACACGGTCGTCGGGATCTGCATGGACCGCTCCGTCGAGATGGTCGCCGGGCTGCTCGGCATCCTCAAGGCGGGCGCCGCCTACCTGCCGCTCGACCCCGGCTCCCCCCGCAACCGGCTGGGCACCATCGCGCGGGACGCCGGCTCCCACTGGTGCCTCACGCTCGAACGGCACCGCGACAGCGTCCCCGAGGTGGAGCACACCGTGTTCCTCGACTCGGACCGGGAGGCGATCGAGGCGCACGACGCGACGTCTCCCGCAGCGGTCGTCCACCCCGACGACCTGGTGTCCGTCTACTACACCTCCGGTTCGACCGGCCGGCCCAAGGGCGTCGCCAACACCCACCGGGGCTGGGTCAACCGCATGGCGTTCATGCAGCGCCTGCACGGCCTGCGGCCGGGAGAGACCGTCCTGCACAAGACCACCCTGAGCTTCGACGACTCGGCGCTCGAAATCTTCTGGCCGCTGATGGCCGGCGGCCGGATCGCCCTCATCGACCCCGGACTCCACCGCGACCCGGGGGAGATCCTCGACGCGGCCGTCCGCAGCCGCACCGTCCACCTCCAGGTCGTCCCGAGCATGCTGGCCATGATGGTCGACCACGTCGACCCCGGTCACCGCGAGCTGCTGAGCGCCCTGCGCACCACGGTGTCCAGCGGCGAGGCCCTGTCGGGAGAGCTGGTGCGCCGCCACCACGAGGTCCTGCCCGGCGCCCTGCACAACACCTGGGGCGCCACGGAGGTCTCCATCGACTCCACCACGCACACCTGCACCGCCGCGGACGTCGACACGGCCGGCGCGGTCAGCGTGGGCCTGCCCTTCGACAACAACCAGATCCACGTCCTCGACGGACTCCACCGGGAAGTGCCGGTCGGCGTCGTCGGTGACCTCTACATCGGCGGGACCGGGCTCGCCCGGGGATACCTCGGGGACCCGGCCAAGACGGCGGCGGCGTTCGTGCCGAGCCCGTACGCCCCGGGCGAGCGCATGTACCGCACGGGCGACCGGGGATACCGCCGTCCGGACGGCACGCTCATGTTCGTCGGGCGGTCCGACCACCAGGTCAAGATCCGCGGCATGCGGGTCGAACTCGGCGAGATCGACGCCGTGCTCACCCGGCACCCCGGGGTCAAGGAGGCCCTCACCGTCGTCCAGGAGACGGCGTCCGGGCTGAAGCGGCTCGTGGCCTACGTGGTGGCGGACGGCGGGAGCTCCGGTCCGGCGCCCGAAACGGTCCGCGCGCACGTCGCCGCGTACCTGCCGGACTACATGGTCCCGTCGTTCGTCCTGCTCCTCGACGCCTTCCCGCTCACCCCGAACGGCAAGGTGGACCGCAAGGCGCTGCCCGAGCCGGACCGGCTGCGGGACTACTCCGAACTGGCCTTCGTACCGCCCGAGGGGCCCGTCCAGGAGAACCTCGCCGAGATCTGGGGCGACATCCTGGGCGTCGACAAGGTCGGCGTGCTCGACAACTTCTTCACCCTGGGCGGCCATTCCCTGGTCGCCACCCGGCTGGTCTCCCGCGTCCGCCGGCGCTTCGGGGTGGACCTGCGCCTCCAGGACGTCTTCGGGATGCCCACCATCACTGCGATGGGGGACGAGGTGGAACGCCTGCTGGCCGAACGCGTGAACAGCATGACCGAGGACGAGGTCAGGGAGCTGTTCGAGCAACTGGGCGGCTGAGCCCCGTACCGCCTCCGTCCGACGCCGGACCCATCCGACAGCAGAGGGGAAAACCACCCATGTCCAATCCGTTCGAGGACACCGACGGCACCTTCTACGTCCTGGTCAACGCCGAGGGACAGCACTCCCTGTGGCCGGCCTTCGCCGAGGTCCCCGCGGGCTGGGAGACGGTCCACGGAGAGGCGGACCGCGAGTCCTGCCTGCGCTACGTCGAGGAGTCCTGGACCGACATGCGGCCGCGGACGCTCATCGAGGCCACCGACGGCAACCCGCGGTGAACGCGGCTCCGCTTCCACGTCCTTGCCTTCCTCCCTCCCTTCCTCCTCCAGCGAGCACTGACACCCACGGAGTTCGGTCATGACCACCGTAGTTCTGGACGCGCGGGACATAGCCCGCATCATCGGCACCGTCGGCCGGCACGAGGTGATGGACCAGGTCACCGACCGCCTCCTCGCCGCCTTGCGCGCGCTGGCGAAAGGCGAGGCCGGCCACACCCCGGCGAGAGGCGGCTTCACCAGGGAGGCCAACGGCCTGGGCTGCCTGGAGTGGATGCCGCACCACGAACCCGGCAAGAGCGTCACGCTCAAGACCGTCGCCTACTCCCCGGGCAACCCCGAGCACTGCTCGTTGCCCACCATCCTCGGCACCGTCGCCCGCTTCGACGACGTGACCGGCCGCCTGGAGGCCCTCGCCGACGGCGTCGTGCTCACCGCGATCCGCACCGGCGCCGCCTCGGCCGTCGCCAGCCGGCTGCTCGCGCGCCCCGACAGCCGCGTCGTCGGCCTGATCGGCGCGGGCGCCCAGGCCGTGACGCAACTGCACGGCCTCAGCCGGGTCTTCGACATCGGCGAGGTCCTGGTCCACGACGTGGACCCGCGCCACGCCGCGAGCTTCCCGCAGCGGGTGGGGTTCCTCGGCCTCGACGTGCGGATCGCACCCGCGCAGGAGGTCGTCGCCGCGGCGGACATCCTGTGCACCGCCACCTCGGTCGAGGTCGGGGCCGGCCCGGTCTTCCAGGACGTGGACGTACGGGAACACCTGCACATCAACGCCATCGGGGCGGACCTGCCCGGCAAGACCGAGCTGCCGAAGGACCTGCTGGAGCGCTCGTTCGTCTGCACCGACCACGTCGAGCAGGCCCTGCGCGAGGGCGAGTGCCAGCAACTCGGCGCGGACGGGATCGGCGCGCACCTGGCGGACCTGTGCGCCGAGCCCGCGCTGGCGCACCCGTACCGGTCGCGCACCACGGTCTTCGACTCCACCGGGTTCGCCCTGGAGGACCACGTCGCCCTGGACGTCCTCCTGGAACTGGGCGCCGAACTGGGCCTCGGCACCAGGATCGACATCGAGTACCACCCGGCGGACGCCCTGGAGGTCTACCCGCCGATCCAGGCCGGTGACCGGCTCGTCGGGACCACCGCCGGCTGAGCCCCGGCCCACCCGCCCGTGGTCCGCCCCGCCGGGGGCGAGCGCATCCGGGGCCGCGCCGGAGGCAGCGATCGAGAGAAGAGGAATTCCCGTTGAGTGCAAGCCAGTCGGAGGCCACGGCCACGAGCGGGCCGGACGACGAAGCCGCCGGCCAGGACTTCTACGTCTTCCCCGCCTCGCGGGCCCAGAAGCGCATGTACTTCCTCCAGGAACTTGCCGGCGACGCGTCGACCTACCACGTGCCCCTCTTCTACACGCTGACCGGCGCCGTCGACGAACAGGCACTGCGGGAGGCCGCCCAGGGCCTCGTGGACCGGCACGAGGCCCTGCGCACCCGCTTCGCCGTACGCGACGGAGAACTGCTGCAGCTGGTCAGCCCCGAGAGCCGGGTGGAGTGGCGGGTCGAGGACGTCGCCGACGACGACGCGGCCGTCGAGCGGTGGGTGCGCCGCGAGAGCGACCGGCCCTTCGACCTGCTGGCCGGGCCGCTGTTCCGGGTCGCGCTGCTGCGCAGGTCCGCCCGGAAGTCGGTGCTGCTGGTCGACACGCACCACATCGTCACCGACGGCTGGTCCACGGGAATCATCCTCGCGGAACTGTCCCGGGGGTACGCGAGCCGCGTCGCGGGCGCCCCGGACGGCCAGGAGCCCCCGGAGGTGCAGTACGCGGACTACTCCGCATGGCAGGACGAGTGGCTGGACAGCGCGGCCGCCCACCGCCAGGAACGCTACTGGCAGGAGCGGCTCGCCGGTGAGCTGCCGCTGCTCGAACTGCCCACCCCCCGGCCGCGGCGGCAGGACGCCCCCGGGCCCGGCGCCGCGGGGATCCACGTGTTCCCGCTGCCGGGCCGGGCCGTGGACACGCTGCGCGGCCTGTGCCTGGAGGCCGGCGGCACCCTGTTCATGGGGCTCCTCGCCGCCTTCGACGTGCTGCTGAACCGCTACACGGGGCTCGACGACATCCTCGTCGGCACCCCCATCGCCAACCGCAACCGCGAGGAGTTCGAGAACGCCGTCGGACTGTTCGTCAACACCACCGTCTTCCGCTCGGACCTGTCGGCCGATCCGACCTTCCGCGAGCTCCTGGGGCAGGTCCGCGACCGGGTCCTGGAGGCCCAGGACCACCAGGACCTGCCGTTCGAGCGGCTGGTGGAGATGAAGAACCCCGAGCGCGGGGCGGCCGCGTCACCGGTGTTCCAGGTGATGTTCGGGATGAACCGCGCCGGAGACCTGTCCTGGACCCTGCCGGGCGTCGAGGTGGAATGGCTCCCGACCCCCCTGTCCCGGGCCAAGTTCGACCTGCTGCTCGACGCGACCGACGGACCGGAGGGCGTCGAGTGCTCCTTCGAGTACCGCGCCGACCTGTTCGGCGAGCAGACCATCGGCCTCCTGGCCGAACACCTCGCCGTGCTGGTCGGGAGCATCGCGGCCGGCCCCGACCTGCCCGTCTCCCGGCTGCGCCTGCTCACCGGCCCCGAACTCGCACGACAGGCCCCGCCCCCGCCCCCGGCGGAGGACCGCACGGCCGCCCCGGCCCTGTGCCACGAACGCTTCGGCCAGTGGGCGGCGCGCACCCCGGACGCGGTCGCGGTGGTCGACGGCGACACGCACCTCACCTTCGGCCGGCTGGAGGCCCGCGCCAACCAGCTCGCCCACCACCTGAAGGCCGCCGGCGTCGGGCCGGGGCACCTGGTGGGCCTGAGCGTGAACCGCAGCGCCGACCTGGTCGTCGCGATCCTCGGCATCCTCAAGGCCGGCGGGTGCTACGTCCCCTTCGACCCCGCCTATCCGGCCGAGCGGCTCCGGTTCATGGCCGAGGACTCGGGCGTGAGCACCCTGCTGGCCGGCGAGGGCGTCCCGGTGTGGTGGGACGGGAGCACCGCCCGGGTCGTCGACCTGGCCGCCGAGGCCGCCGCGATCGCCGCGCAGCCGCGGACGGCCCCGGCCGTCGAGGTGAGCGGGGACGACCTCGCGTACGTCATCTACACCTCCGGCTCCACCGGCCGGCCCAAGGGCACGCTGATCCCGCACCGCAACATCGCCCGGCTGTTCTCCGCCACCGACCACTGGTTCGGCTTCGGCCCGCAGGACGTGTGGACCCTGTTCCACTCCTACGCCTTCGACTTCTCGGTGTGGGAGCTCTGGGGGGCGCTGGCGCACGGCGGCCGCCTGGTCGTGGTCCCGTACGAGACGAGCCGCGACCCCGAGGCCTTCCACCGGCTGCTGCGCACCGAGCGCGTGACCGTGCTCAACCAGACCCCGTCGGCCTTCTACCAGCTGATGCGGGCCGACAAGGAGGCACAGTCAGACCAGCCCGCCCCGCTCGCGCTGCGCCTGGTCGTGTTCGGGGGCGAGGCCCTGGACCTGCCGGCCCTGCGCGACTGGTTCGAGCGGCACGGGGACACGGCCCCGCGGCTGGTCAACATGTACGGGATCACCGAGACCACGGTGCATGTGACCTACCGGCCGATCACCCTGCGCGACCTCGACGAGGGCCGCGGCAGCGTGATCGGCACGCCCATCCCGGACCTGCGGCTGTACGTCCTCGACCGGCACGGACGCGGCGTTCCCACCGGTGTCCCCGGAGAGCTGTACGTCGGCGGGGCCGGGCTCGCGGACGGCTACCTGAACCGCCCGGAGCTGACCGCGGAGCGTTTCGTACCGGCGCCCTTCGCCGGCCACGGGGGCGAACGCCTCTACCGCACCGGCGACCTCGTACGCCTCCTGCACGACGGCGACCTGGAGTACTGCGGACGCATCGACCGCCAGGTCAAGCTGCGCGGCTTCCGGATCGAACTCGGCGACATCGAGGCGGCGCTCAGCTCCCACCCGGAGGTCGTCGACTCCGTCGTGCTGCTGCGCACCGACGCGGCCGGCCACCCCCAGCTGGCCGCCTACGCGGCCGCGCCGGTGAAGGCGACGGCGCCGGCGCCCGACGCGCACGTCCTGCGCGCCCACCTGGCCGCGCTGCTGCCCGAGCACATGGTCCCCGCCTCGTACACCGTGCTGCCCGCCTTCCCCCTGACCGCCAACGGCAAGGTCGACCGCGCCGCCCTGCCCGAACCGCGCGGCGCGCAGGGCCCCTCCCCGGCGGAACACGCGCCGCCGCGCACCCCCGTCGAACGCGCGCTCGCCGACATCTGGAGCGAGGTCCTCGGGCAGCGCGTCGGCATCGACGACGGCTACTTCGCCCTGGGCGGCGACTCCATCCGCAGCATCCGGCTGCTGGCCCTGGCGCGCGAGGCGGGCCTGGACTTCAAGCTCACCGACCTGATGACCCGCCAGACCATCCGGAGCCTGGCGGAGGCCGTCACGCCGACCGCTCCGCGCGAGGGGCCCGAGCGGCGGCGGGAACCGTTCGCGCTGCTGTCCCCGGCGGACCGCACCCTGCTGCCGGACGGCCTGGACGACGCCTACCCGATGACGCGGACGCAGCTGGGGATGCTGTTCCACAGCGGACTCTCCGCCGACGGCACGGCCGAGTACCACAACACCTCCACCTACCGCATCCGGGCCCGCTGGGACGTCGCCGCCTGGCGGGCCGCGGTGAGCGAGACCATCGGCCGGCACGACATCCTGCGGACCTCCTTCGACCTGCACTCCCTCTCGGAACCGGCGCAACTGGTGCACCGGGACGTCGAACCGCCCGTCACCTTCGAGGAGCTGGACCACCTCGGCCCCGAGGCCCGGCGCGCGGCAGTCGAGGCCCGTACCGCGCGGGAGGCCCGGCAGCCGTTCGACTGGCAGCGGGCGCCGCTGATCCGGTTCCACGTCCAGCGCCTCACGGACGACACGCTCCAGCTGTTCATCACCGAGCACCACGCCATCCTGGACGGCTGGAGCGAACGGTCCCTCTTCGCCGAGCTCCTGCTGCGCCACGCCGCCGCGCTCGCGGGCACCGGGCGCCCGGACACCACCCCTCCCGCCTCGCGCTTCGCCGACTTCGTGGCGCTGGAGACCGCCGCGCTCGCCGACCGGGACACCGCGGCGTACTGGGAGGCGGAGCTGGACGGCGCCTCGCTCACCCGGCTGCCCCGGCCGGCGCTGCCCCCGGGCCGCACCGGCCCGGCCGCCATGGGGTTCCACGAATCCCCGCTCGACCCCGAGGTGACCGCCGCCCTCCCGGGACTCGCCGCACGCCTCGGAGTACCGCTGCGCTGCGTGCTGCTCGCCGCCCACCTGCGGGTGCTCAGTCTGCTCAGCGGGGCCGACGACGTGGTCACCGGCGTCGTCTACAACGGCCGCGGCGAGGAGCGCGACGCCGACCTGACCCTCGGCGTCTTCCTCAACACCCTCCCGTTCCGGGGCCGTCTCACCGGCGGCAGCTGGACCGAGCTGATCGAGCGGACGGCCCGCCAGGACATCGCCGTCCAGCCCCACCGCCGCTATCCGCTGCCGGAGATCATGCGGCGCACCGGCGGGTCGGAACTGTTCGAGAGCTTCTTCAACTACACCCGGTTCCATGTGGAGAACACCCTCGCCGGGCAGTCCGAGGTCGTCGTCCTGGAAGCGGAGGGCTCCGCGCCCACGCACTTCCCCTTCGGCGCGGAGTTCGCGGTCGGCGGCGCCGACGAGCACCTCACCCTCGGCCTGCGCTACGACACCGGACAGTTCCACGAGGAGCAGATCGCCTCGTTCCACGGCCACTACGCCGCCGTGCTCGCCGCCATGGCCGGTGACCCCGAGGGAAGCCACGAGGACGCGGACCTGCTCCCGGCCGCCGAGCACGAGCGGATCGCCGCCTGGAACGCCACCGCCGTGACCTACGACCGGCCCCACGTCCTGCACGCCCTGATCGGGGAACAGGTGCGCCTGCGGCCGGACGCGCCCGCCGTCCGCCACGAGGGCGAGGAGCTGAGCTACCGCGCCCTCGACGAACGGGCCGGCCGGCTGGCGGGGGCCCTGCGCGCCCACGGCGTGGCCCGGGGCCAGTTCGTCGGCCTCCACATGGAGCGCTCGCTCGACCTCTCCGTCGCGCTGCTCGCCGTCCTCAAGGCCGGGGCCGCCTACGTCCCGCTGGACCCGGACCACCCCGACCTGCGCCTGCGCCAGGTCCTGGGCGCCGCCGGGATCTCCGTGGTCCTCGCGGCCGGACCGGGCGCCTCCCGGCTCGACGGGGTCCCGGGGATCACGGTCGTACGGGCGGAGGCCGGGCAGGACCCGGCCGAGGGCACCCCCGAGCCGGTCCCCGCCGCCCCCGAGGACCCCGCCTACATGATCTTCACCTCGGGTTCGACCGGCACGCCGAAGGGCGTCGTGGTCTCCCACCGGGCCATCTGCAACCGGCTGCTCTGGATGCAGCAGGAGTACGGCCTGGAGGTGGGGGAGCGGGTCCTGCACAAGACCCCGTACACCTTCGACGTATCGGTGTGGGAGCTGTTCTGGCCGCTGCTCGCCGGCGCGACGCTGGTGCACGCCCGGCCCGGCGGGCACCGGGACCCCGCCTACCTCGCGCGGCTGGTGGGCGCCGAGCGGATCACCACCGCCCACTTCGTCCCCTCCATGCTCCAGGCGTTCGTCGAGGAACCCCTGGCCCGCGGGTGCACCGGCCTCACCCGGGTCATCTGCAGCGGTGAGGCGCTCCCGTACGACCTCCAGACCCGCTTCTTCTCGGTCCTCGGCGCCGAGCTGCACAACCTGTACGGCCCCACCGAGGCCGCCGTGGACGTCACCGCCTGGCGCTGCCGGGACGACGGGCGGACCGTGGTGCCGATCGGCCGCCCGATCGCCAACATGCAGACCCACGTCCTCGACCGGCGCGGGCACGCCGTACCGGTCGGCGTCACCGGCGAGCTGCACCTCAGCGGCGTGGGACTGGCCGACGGCTACCACGGCCGGCCCGACCTGACGGCGCGGAGCTTCATCCACCACACCGACCGCCGCGGCGTCCGGCGGCGCATGTACCGCACCGGGGACCTGGCCCGCTGGCTGGCGGACGGCACCCTCGAATACCGGGGCCGCACCGACTCCCAGGTCAAGCTCCGGGGATTCCGCATCGAGCTCCAGGAGATCGAGGCCGTCCTCGCCGGGCACCCGGCGGTCGCCGAGTGCGCCGTCGTCCTGCGCCAGGACCGGCTCGTCGGCTACGTCGTCCCGGCCGCCGGCGCGGACCCCGACCCGGCGGACACGGCCGGGTACCTGCGCGAGCGGCTGCCCGCCTACATGGTCCCCACCGCCTGGATGCGGATCGACGCCATGCCGCTCACCGCCAGCGGCAAGCTCGACCGCAAGGCGCTCCCGGAACCCCCCGCGGCCACGCCCGCCCGCGCGGACGGCCCCGCGAGCCCGCCCTCGGACGCCCACGAGGAACGGCTGCTGCGCCTGTGGCGGCGGCTGCTGGACGCCGCGGACCTCGGCGTCCACGACGACTTCTTCGCCCTCGGCGGGCACTCGCTCCTCGCCGTGCGCCTGGTCTCCCTGATCAACGCCGAGTTCGGCGGCGAGCTGGGGGTGGCCGCGGTCCTCGAACACCCCACGATCGCCGGCCAGGCGGCGCTCCTGAAGCGGGCGCCGGGCGCGGCCGGCGGCTCCGCGGACCTCGTGACGATGGGCGGCCGGGGGCGCCGGATCCCGCTGTTCCTCGTCCATCCCGTCGGCGGCGGGGTGACCTGCTACCGCGAGGTGAGCGCCGCCCTAGGCGACGAGCAGCCGGTGTACGCGCTGCCCGCCCCCGCCCTCGCCGAGGGCGGGGCACCGCCCGCCTCGGTCGGGGCCCTGGCGGAGCACTGCCTCCGGGCCGTACGCGCGGTACGGCCCGAGGGGCCCTACGCGGTCGGCGGCTGGTCGTTCGGCGGCCTGGTCGCCCACGAGATGGCCTGCCGGCTCGCCGACGAGGGTGAGGACGTCGCACTGCTCGCCATGATCGACAGCGGTTTTCCGCAGGGCGGGCCGCCGCCCGAGGAGCCCGAACTCCTGAGGGCCTTCGCCGTGGACGTACTGGGTTCCGCCGGCCGGGACCCCGACGCCGCGCTGCCGGCCGACGCGGCCGCGCACGCGCGGGCGGGCCGGGTCGACGAGGCCCTCGACGCCCTCGCCCGCCACCTGGACGCCGGGGCCACGCCGGCCGACGGCGAGGCCGACACCCTCCCCGGCACCCGGCTAGGCCGTCACTACGAGGTGTTCCGCACCAACCTCCGGCTGGCGGCGGCCCACCGGCCCCGCCCCTACACCGGGGCGGTCAGGTTCTACCAGGGAACGGACGGCGCCCGTACCGGTTCCGCCGCGAGCTGGGCGCCCTGGACGCCCGGCCCCGTGGTGCTGCGCGAACTCAAGGCCGATCACTACGACATCGTGCGCGCCCCGCACGTCAAGGCGGTGGCCGACGACCTCGGCGCGGCCCTCGCGGACGCCACGGAGGCCACGGCCGGCACGGACGCCGTGGACACGGCCAGGACCTCCCCGACTTCCCACTGACGAACCAGCTGTAGGAGACACCCCCGTGATCGAGCTACGCAGCGACACCTTCACCCTGCCGTCCCCCGCCATGCTCCGCGCGATGGGGCAGGCGCGGCTCGGCGACGACGTGTACGGCGAGGACCCGACCGTCAACGCCCTTGAGGACCGGGCCGCCGGACTGCTCGGCAAGGAGGCCGCCTGCCTCATGCCGAGCGGAACGATGGCGAACCTCGCCTCGATCATGACGCACGCACCCCGCGGGTCGAAGGTCCTGGTCGGAGCCGAGAGCGACATCTACGTCTACGAGGCCGGCGGCGCCTCCGTCTGCGGCGGGGTGGTGTACGAGCCGGTCGCCAACCAGCCCGACGGCCGGCTGGCGCTGGAGGACCTGCGGGCGGGGTTCCCGGACGACCCGGAGGACCCCCAGTTCGCCCTGCCGTCCCTGATCTGCCTGGAGAACACCCAGAACCGCTGCGGCGGCGTGGTGCTGTCCATGGACTACCAGCGCGAGGTGCGCGCGTTCGCCGACGAGCGCGGGGTCGCCGTCCACATGGACGGCGCCCGGATCTTCAACGCCGCCGTCGCCCTCGGCAAGCCGGCCGCGGAGATCGTGCGCTACGCGGACTCCGTCCAGTTCTGCCTGTCCAAGGGGCTGTCCGCGCCCATCGGATCGATGGTGGCGGGGGACACGGAGTTCATCCGCGGCGTCCGCCGGGTCCGCAAGATGCTCGGCGGCGGCATGCGCCAGGCGGGCCTCCTCGCGGCCGCGGGCCTCGTCGCGCTCGACGGCGCAGACCGGCTCGCCGACGACCACGACAACGCCCTGCGGCTGGCCAAGGGGCTGGCCGACACCGTCGGCATCGAGGCCGATCCGGCCGCCGTCCAGACCAACATCGTCATGTTCCGGGTGACGGCCCCCGGGTTCACCTGGCAGACCTTCGCCGACGCAGCGGGGCGCCTCGGGCTCGCCGTGGCCGAACTGGGGCACGGCCGGCTGCGCGCCGTCACCCACTCGGGGGTGACCTCCGCCGACGTCGACGAGGCGGTCGCGATCGTCCGGCGCGTCCTGTCCACCGGAGCGGAGGCCTGAGATGACGGCGCACGAAGCGGCACCCACCGCGTCCGAGATGCGCGACGCCCTGCTGCGAAAGCTCCGCGGCGGCAAACGCGACGCCTTCGCCGCCGGCGCCATCGCGAGGGCACCGCGCACCGGCCCCGTCCCGGCGTCGAGCGCGCAGGAACGCCTGTGGTTCCTGGACGAGCTGTACGGCGCGAACGCCGCCTACAACGTGGCGTTCGCGGTCCGTCTCGACGGCCCGCTGCGACTGGACGTACTGCGGGAGAGCCTCGACCGGCTCGTCGCCCGGCACGAGGCCCTGCGCACCCGCTACACCAAGCCGGGCGAGCGGCTGTTCCAGGTCATCGCGCCCGTCCTGACGCTCGACGTCCCCTGCGTCGACCTCTCCGGACTCGACGAGGCCGGGGCCGAGGCGGAGGTGCGGGGGCGGCTGGCCGCCGAGAGCCGCGTCCCGTTCCCCCTGACGACCGAGCCGCTGGTGCGCGCCCGGGTGTACCGGACCTCCGCCACCCGCCACCACCTGTTCGTCAACTTCCACCACAGCATCACCGACGGCTGGTCCGAGGGGATCTTCTTCCGGGAGCTGTGGACCCTGTACGAGGCGGGCGCCGCCGGCCGGGACGCACGCCTGCCCGACGTGCCCCTGCAGTACGCCGACTACGCGGTGTGGGAGCACGGCGCGGGCGCCACCGCCGACGTCGAACGCCAGGTCCGCTACTGGAAGGACCGGCTGGGCGGGGACCTGCCCGTCATGGACCTGCCCGCCGACCGGCCGAGGCCCGCCGTCCCCAGCTTCCGCGGCGCCTCCGTCGCCGTGGACGTGCCCCCGGACCTCTCGCGGGAACTGGACGAGCTGAGCCGCCGCGAAGGGGTCACGCCCTTCGTGGTCCTGCTGACGGCGCTCAACGCCCTGCTCCACCGCTACACGCGCGAGCGGGACGTCGTCGTCGGCACACCGGTCGCCAACCGGACCCGCCCGGAACTCGAAGACACCATCGGGTTCTTCGTGAACACCGTCGCCCTGCGCACGGACCTCTCGGGCACCCCCACCTTCGCGGAACTCCTGCGCCGCACCCGGGACGTCGCCCTCGAAGCGCAGGACCACCAGGAAGCGCCCTTCGCGCGGGTCGTGGAGGAGGTCGCGCCCGGGCGCGACCCCGGGGTCAACCCGCTGTTCCAGGTCCTGTGCAACCACCTGGACTTCGAGGGCGCCTGGCAGGTCGGGGAGGTGACCGCGGAAGTCGTCGACATCGCCGACCAGTCCACCCGGTTCGACCTCGAACTGCACACCGAGAAGCGGGAGTCCGGCTACCTCTGCCGCTTCGTCTTCGCGACCGACCTGTTCGACGAGGCACGGGTACGGCGGATGGCCGACCACTACCTCACCCTGCTGGCCGGGGCGGTGCGCACCCCCGGACAGCGGGTCGACGAGAGCGCGCTGCTCCCGCCCGGGGAGCGTGAACTGGTCCTGGAGACCTGGAACGACACGGCGCGGCCCGTACCGGACCGGACGGTCGTCGAGCTGTTCGAGGAGCAGGCGGCACGGACCCCCGGGGCCACCGCGCTGATCTTCGAGGAGGACTCCCTCTCGTACCGCGAACTCAACGAGCGGGCCAACCGGCTGGCCCGCTCACTGGTCGAACACGGCGCGGGCCCCGAACGGATCGTGGCGCTGACCCTGCCCCGCTGCCTCGACACGTTCGTCGCCATGGTGGCCGTCCTCAAGGCCGGCGCCGCCTACCTGCCGGTCGACCCCGACTACCCCGACGAGCGCGTCGCCTACATGCTCACGCACACCCGGCCCGCCCTCGCCCTGACGCACACGGCGCGCCTGGGCGGCCTGCCCGCCGCCACCCCGGCGATCCGCCTCGACACCGCCGAGACCGCGAAGGACCTCGCCGCGCGCCCGGCAGGGAACCTGAGCGACGACGAGCGCGGCGGCCCGCTGCGGGACGCCCACCCCGCGTACCTGATCTACACCTCGGGCTCCACGGGACGGCCCAAGGGCGTCCTCATGCCGCACGAGGGCCTGCGCAACATGCTCGCCGCCCACCGCACCGCGTTCCCGACCGGAGGCACCGGCACCCGCACCGCGCAGTTCTGCTCCATCGGCTTCGACTTCTCTGTCGAGGAGGTCCTGGCGACCCTGCTCCAGGGCAAGACCCTCGTGGTCCCCCTGGACGAGGTCCGCCGCAGCGCGGAACAGCTCGCCCTCTGGATCGAACGCCACCGGGTGAACGAGCTGTTCGCCCCGACCGCCGTCATCGAGGCCCTCTACGAGAGCGCGCGCGAGCAGGGCCTGCCCCTCGACTCCCTCACCGACGTCATCCAGGGCGGCGAGGGCCTCACCCTCGGCCGGCGGATCCGCGGCTTCCACCCCGCGGGCTCCGGACGGCGCCTGCACAACGTGTACGGTCCCGCCGAGACCCACGGCGTCACCATGTACACGCTCCCCGACGACAGCGCGGCCTGGCCCGCGGCCGCACCCCTGGGCAGCCCCATCGGCAACACCCGCGCCTACGTCCTCGACGACCGGCTGCGCCCCGCGCCCGTCGGCGTGACCGGCGAGCTGTACCTGGCGGGCCCCTGCCTCGCCCGCGGCTACGCCCACCAGCCCCGGCTGACCGCGGAGCGGTTCGTGGCCTGCCCCTTCGGCGGCCCCGGAGAGCGCATGTACCGCACCGGCGACCTCGCCCAGTGGCAGGAGGGCGGCGTCCTCCAGCTGTTCGGCCGCTCCGACGAGCAGGTGAAGATCAGGGGTTTCCGGGTGGAGCCGGGCGAGGTGGAGGCGGTCCTCGCCGCCCACCCCGCCGTGGCCCAGGCGGCGGTGACCGTACGCCAGGACCGGCCCGGCGACAAGTACCTGACGGCCTACGTGACCCCGGCGGACGGAGCCGCCCTGGACCTCGGGACGCTGCGCGCCCACCTCGCCGGCCTGCTGCCGGCCTTCATGGTCCCCGCCGCCCTCGTCGAGCTCGACGCCCTGCCGCTCAGCCCGAACGGCAAGCTCGACCGCAAGGCGCTCCCCGCCCCCGACCGGGGCGCGCCCGCCGGCCGGGGCCCGCGCACCGAGGCCGAACGGCTGCTGTGCGGGCTCTTCGGCGAGGTCCTGGGCCGCCCCTGGGAGAACGTCGACGACAGCTTCTTCGCCTTCGGGGGCCACTCCCTTATGGCGACGCGGCTGGTCACCCGCATCCGGACCGAGTGCGGGGTGGAACTGCCGCTGCGCGCCGTGTTCGAGAGCCCGACCGTGGCCGGACTCGCACCCCGCCTCGGCGACCGCGGCGCCGCCCGCCCCGCCCTGGAGCCCGGACCCCGGCCGGACGTCGTACCGCTGTCGTACGCACAGCGCAGGCTGTGGTTCCTCAACCGGTTCGAGGACCAACGCGCGGTCTACAACATGCCCTGGGCGCTGCGGCTCACCGGACCCGTGGACACCGCGGCCCTCGAAGCGGCCCTGGCCGATCTCCTGGAGCGCCACGAAAGCCTGCGCACCGTCTACCCCGAGGTCGCGGGGGAGCCGTACCAGCGCATCCTGGCGCCGGAGGAGGCCAGGCCGCCCCTGCTGAGGCACGACGCCGCAGCGGCGGGCGGAACGCCGGACAGGACGCCGGGCGGCCTCGCCGAGGCGGTCGCACGCGCGGCCGCCGAGGGCTTCGACGTCACCGCGGACCTGCCGCTGCGTGCCCACCTTTTCACCGAGGGGCCGGGGGCGCACGTCCTGCTCATCGTCGTGCACCACATCGCCTGCGACGGCTGGTCGATCGGTCCCCTCTGGCGGGACCTGGGCGCCGCCTACACCGCCCGGTGCGCGGGAGCGGCCCCGAGCCAGGACCCGCTGCCCGTCCAGTACGCCGACTACGCCCTGTGGCAGCGGCGGATCCTCGGCGCGGCCGACGACCCCCGCAGCGCCCTCGCCCGGCAGACCACGTACTGGAGGGACGCCCTCGCGGGCCTGCCCGACGAGCTGAACCTGCCCACCGACCGGCCGCGCACGCCGGAGGGCGACCACCGGGGCGGCATGGTCCCCTTCGAGGTGCCCGCCGCGCTGCACCGGCGCCTCGCCTCACTGGCGGAACGCACCGGCGCCAGCACCTTCATGGTCGTCCAGACCGCCCTCGCGGCCCTGCTGTCCCGGGCGGGCGGCGGCGCCGACATCCCGCTCGGCACCCCCCTCGCCGGCCGCACCGACGAGGCCCTCGACGATCTCGTCGGGTTCTTCGTCAACACCCTCGTCCTGCGCACGGACACCTCCGGCGACGCCACCTTCGCGGAACTCCTGAGCCGGACCCGCTCCGGCAGCCTGTCGGCGTACGCGAACCAGGACCTGCCGTTCGACCTGCTGGTGGAGGCCCTCAACCCGGCCCGCTCGGTCAGCCGGCACCCGCTGTTCCAGGTGATGCTCGCCTTCCAGAACAACGCGGGCGGCGAGCTGGAGCTGCCGGGGCTGCGGGTCGAGGACTACCCGTTCGAGCTGCGCCACTCCATGTTCGACCTGCTGTTCAACATCACCGAACACCGCGACGCCGATGCCGCCCCCGCCGGCCTCGGGGGCTACGTCACCTACCGTCTCGACCTGTTCGACCGCAGCACGGCCGAGTGGCTCACCGCGGGCCTCATCCGCATGCTCACCGCCCTGGCGGCCGACCCGGACCAGCGCCCCGGCGACGTGGAACTCCTCGACGCCGAGCAGCGCCGTACGCTCCTGACCGACTGGAACGCCACCGACCGCCCGCTGCCCGACGCGGGCCTCGCGGAACTCGTCGAACGGCGGGCGGCCCGCACGCCCGGGGCCCCCGCCGTCAGCTTCGGCGAACAGACCCTGACGTACGAGGAACTGAGCGCCCGCGCCAACCGCCTCGCCCGCCACCTCGCGGCCACCGGGGTGGGCGCCGAGGACGTCGTCGGCCTGCTGCTGCCGCGCACCCCGGAGCTGGTGGTCGCGGTCCTCGCCGTCCTCAAGGCGGGCGCCGCCTACCTGGCGCTGGATCCGGAGCAGCCCGCAGAGCGCATCGCGTACCTCCTCGGGGACGCCGCGCCGACGCTGACCCTCACCACCGCACCGCTCGCCGAACGGATCCCGGACGGGTCACCGGTCCGACGGCTGTGCCTCGACGAGCCGGAGGCGGCCGCGGCCGTCGCCGGGCAGCCCGCCGCGGACCTCACGGACGCGGACCGGGCGCGCCCCCTCTCCCCGCTCGACCCGGCGTACCTCGTCTACACCTCCGGCTCGACCGGCCGCCCCAAGGGGGTGCTGATGCCCGGCAGGACCCTGGTCAACCTGCTGACCTGGGAGGGCAGGACCCGGCCGGCGCCGGCCGGCGGGCGCACGGCGCAGTTCACCACGCCGAGCTTCGACGTCAGCACCCAGGAGATCCTCGCCACCCTGCTGGACGGTGACACCCTCGTCATCCCGGACATGGACATCCGCGGCGACTTCCCCGCCTTCGTGCGCTGGGTCGACCGGGAGCGGATCACCCGCCTCTACGCGCCGAACGTGGTGATCGAGACGCTCTGCCAGATCGCCGAGGAGGAGGACCTCCGGCTGGCCTCGCTGCGCCGGGTGGTCCAGGCCGGCGAGGCGCTGGTGCTGACGGAGCGCATGCGGCGCTTCTTCGCCGACCGGCCGCGATGCCGCCTGGAGAACCACTACGGACCGGCCGAGACGCACGTCACCACCGGTTTCGCACTGCCGGCGGACACCGCCGCCTGGCCGTACACGGCGCCCATCGGAGGCCCCGTGGACAACACGCGGGTCTACGTCCTCGACGACGGGCTGCGCCTGCTGCCGCCCGGTGTCCCGGGCGAGCTGTACATCGCCGGAGCGGCGCTCGCCCGCGGCTACGCCGGCCGCCCGGGACTGACGGCGGAGCGCTTCGTCGCCTGCCCGTTCGGGCCCCCCGGGGAGCGGATGTACCGCACCGGCGACGTGGTGGCGTGGACCGCGACGGGCCGGCTGAAGTACCGGGGACGCGCCGACGACCAGGTCAAGGTGCGGGGCTTCCGCATCGAACTGGGCGAGGTGGAGGCCACCTTGGCCGGCCACCCCGGGGTGGCCCGGGTCAAGGTGCTCGCCGAGGACCATCCGACGCGGGGCCGGCAGCTCGCGGCCTACGTCGTACCGGCGGCGGGGGCGGAGCCGCCGACGGCTCAGGACCTGCGGGAGCACGCCGGCCGCTCGCTCCCCGGCTACATGATCCCGGCGCGCTTCGCCGCCGTGGACGGCTTCCCCTCCTCGCCGAACGGAAAGGTGGACGCCAAGGCCCTGGCGGCGCTGGGCAAGGAGCTGCCCGCCCAGGAGGCGCACACGCCCCCGGCGACCGCCGCGGAACGGGCGATCGCCGGGGTGTGGCAGGAACTGCTCGGCACCGAGGGGATCGGCGCGCACGACAACTTCTTCGCGCTGGGCGGCCATTCGCTGCTGGCGACGCAGGCGGTGTCGAAGATCCGTACGGCCCTGGGGGTCCCGCTGTCCATGCGGGAGTTCTTCGCCCACCCGACCGTCGCGGCCCTCGCCCGCGAGGTCGAGGGCCGGGCCGGTGCGCCGGATGCGCCCGACGGACCCGAGGTGCGCGTCGTACGCCGGACCAGGACCCGCACCACGCTCTGAGCACCCGCGAGGGGAGGCCCGCCCGCGCCGGCCTTCCCTCGGCTCAGGCGTCCCTTCGGCTCAGGCGTCCACGGGCCGCCAGGCCGGGCCCTCCCCGCCCTGGCGGACCTGTCCGAACACCACGTCGGCGAAGTGGACGCCGAAGCCGATGGTGCCGGGCTCCGCCAGCTCGGCTACGAGGCGGCGGCGGTGCTCCGCGGTCCGGGTGAGGTCGTGGTCGAAGGCCGAGGACCAGTCGGGGTGGTCGATCTGGATCGGCGAGTGGACGGCGTCACCGAAGGCGATCAGGCGCCGTCCGCCGCCGGTGATCACGTACTCGGCGTGCCCGACGGTGTGCCCGGGGGTGATCCGCACGTGCACGCCGGGGAAGACCTCCTGCCCCTCCGTGACGGTGCGCACGCGCGGCGCGAGGGTTTCGGCCTGCGCCGTCATGCCCTGGGCCTCCAGCAGGTCGCGCCGGTCCCACTCGGGCTCGGAGACCAGGTACTCGGCGTGGGCGAACACGGGCTCGCAGGCCCAGCCGAGGTGATCGGAGTGCAGGTGGGTGAAGGCCACGGCCTCGATGTCCTCGGGGCGGCGGCCGAGAGCGGCCAGGTTCTGCGCGAACGCACCCCCGTGGATCACGCCGAGCGGGCCCTCGGGAGCTTCGAGCCGCTGCGGGCCGAAGCCCGCGTCGATCAGCAGCGCGCGGTCGCCGTGCTCCACCAGCAGGCCGCCGACGCTCCCCACGAGGTGACCGGTGGCGTCCAGGTACTCCGGGTGCGCGGCCCAGACCTCGTCGGTGGTGTCCTGGAGCAGCTCCAGCGGCCGGAGCCGCACATCGCCGTCGGGCACGTACGACACCTTCGTGTCGCCCAGCCGGATCGAGCGGATACCCGCCGGCCGACGCAGCCGCTCGTCCTGCAACACCGTCAAGTCGGGCATGGGTTCTCCTTTGTGAGGCATCGTCAGATCTTCGCCGCGGGCTCTCCCGGGGCGACGAGGCCAACCATAAGCATCAAGTTCGAATCATTCAAGTTGTAAATATGTTGGCTTGACGGTTTTGCTAGGGTGGTGGCATGACGACGCCCGCGGACACCCAGGCCATCGCCGAGCGACAGCTGTGCGGTCTGGTGAACGGACTGGCCCAGCGGATCGCCGAGCACGTACGGGAGAGAGCCGCCACGCTGGGCCTCACCGCGTCCCAGGCGACCGCGCTGCGGGAGATGAGCGGGCCGATGACCATGAGGGAACTCGCCGAGCGCATGAGCTGCGAGCCCTCGAACACGACCTTCGTCGTGGACAAGCTGGAAAAGCAGGGCCTGGTCGAGCGCCACCCCCACCCCACCGACCGCCGCGCCAAGCACCTCGTCCTCACGGCCGAGGGCGCGGCCCTGCGCGAACGTCTCCTGGGCCTCCTCGTCGTGGACTCCCCGCTGTCCGGTCTCACCCCCCAGGACCAGCGCGTCCTTCACGGCCTGCTGGCCCGGGCCATCACCGGCTCCTGACCCGATGCCGCCGCGGCGACCGGCGGCTCGCTAGCCGTTCTGGTCAGTGCCGCTGTCGTTCTGGTCGTTCTGGTTGTTGTTGCTGTTGTTGTTCTGATTCTGGTTCTGGTCGTTCTGGGTCGTCTCGTCCTCGTTCGTCGTCATGCCCTTGAAGCCGCTGCACTCGGTGTGCTGATTGGCCTGCGTCACGGTGTACCGGGCGTTCTCCACGTTCATCATCTGGAATCCGCCGTTCTCGGCGATGGTGAACGTCCCGCCCGCGGCCGTCGGCGACGACAGGAACGCCTGTCCGGGCGTGAAGCCGCCTCCGGACAGGTGCACCTTCCCGTTCTCGAAGACTCCGGAGATCGAGCAGGTGGCCGCCGGCGCGGCCAAGGCCCCGGACCATGCCAGCGCGGCCGGGGCGACGAGGAACGAGCCGGCCATCACAGGGGTGAGCAGCAGCAGGCGTATCCGTCGGTTCGACATGCTTCCTCCCGGACGGGGGTGGGGGAGGCGGCTCGGCCGCTCGGCCGGAGCCTGCGCACCGGGCCGCGGAGTATCCGTCCCTCTCATCCTCCCCCGCCCCGGCCGGGGTGTCGATCGGCGTCAGGGCGGGTCAGTCGTCCAAGGCGTCGAGCACCTCGCCCAGGTCCACGAACTTGAAGCCCGTCGCGGTGCGCGGGCCGTCCTCGGGGCCGTCGTGACCGTCCTGGACCACGAGCAGGCCGTGGGGGAAGGCGCGGCCGAGGGGCTGGTTCAGCGCCGCGGCCCCGTCGCACTCCTCCGAGCCGTCGAGGTCCCGCGAGCGCGCGGTGATCCGTACGCCGCCCTCGTACGCGTGGCCGTCCTCGCGCTCGCGGTCGTAGAAGGCGAAGGTGTCGTCGCCCTGGCTCGACGCCATGAGGTAGCCGTCGCCGTGTCCCTCGTCGACGAGGGTCAGCCCCTCCACGTCGGCGCTCAGGCGGCGGCCTCCGTAGCCCGGGTCGGCGCCGGCCGTGCACTCCTCGGTCTCCGCGTCGTACACGGCCGGGACCCCGTACTCGCGGACCCGGTCCACCAGCACCGGCGCCGAGGTCAGATCGGCCCGCACCTGCCAGATGCCCACGTCCTCCTGGCCGGCGTAGAGGGTGCCGTCGGCGGGGTCGACCACCATGCCCTCGACCTGGGGCCGTTCGCCCGGCTCCCCGCAAGGGGTCCATGACGCGCCGTTCGGCAGCCGGAAGGAGGAGGGCAGGTCCAGGGTCCGCACCAGCCGGTAGCCGACCGTGCCACCGGGGGCGGCGGTCAGTTCGAGCAGCGCGATCCGGGTCTCGTGGCGGCGGCTGACCAGGGCGTAGGAGCGGCCGGTGGCCCGGTCCGTCCAGGTCGCCAGGCCGTACGCGGTGCGCTGGTCGTTGATCTCCCCCTGCGAGGCGGAGAAGACCGGGGGCACGGCCGGCGCGGTGACGTCCGTCAGCGGGCCGCCCGGGCGGTCGCGGTCGATGCGGTAGAAGCGGAGCCGGTCGTTTCCGCGGTCGGTGACGACGGCGAGATCCGCCCGGCCGGTCGACAGGCGCATCCGGTGGACCAGGTCGACGTTGTTGAACCGCCCCGGCGAGTCGCCCGGCCCCGGCCCGCCCGGCGCCGGCAGCGCCTGCACCTGACGCGCCCCGAGGTCGTACACCCGCAGGCCGCCCTCCTTGGCCGTGGCGACGACCAGACTGCGGCCGGGGTCGGCGTCGTTGCGCCAGATGGCGGGGTCGTCGGCGTTGGCGTTGCCGCCCCGCTCGTCGTCGAACAGCGCGGCGGTCTCCGCCACGGGGGTGACGGCGGGCAGTCGGCCGCTCTTGTGGCCGCCCGGCGCCGAAGCGGGGGCGGCCGCGGCGGGGCCGGCGAGGACGGCGAGGGCCGAGGTCAGGGCGAGAGCGGCCGCGGCGGGGCGGGCGGGACGGAGAGGGTGCACCAGGAGGCTCCGGAGGTCGGTCGGACAGGTGTGCGGCAATGGCGGCTGAAGACTGGAGCCCCCGCGTTAAGGACTCGTCGTCGCCGGGTGACGGACAGTCATGCACGACATGAATACGACGTGCGGGCAAGCCGGTTGCGGATCCGCCGGGGTTCCGCCGCTCGGGCGTGCCTGCGCTCCGACGACCCCGCGCGAGGGCCGGCCGCGCCCGCGGGTACCGTCACAGGTGTGAGATCCCCGTCCTCCCCGATGGACGGAGCAACGAGCGGGTGTGGATGGACGGCATAGAACAGGCGCGGCGGACGGTACTGCGCCCGCGCGGGCTGGTGGACCTGCGCGGACGTGAGGTGCGGGCGGACCGCCTGCACTATCCGCGGGGCGCGGTGGTGGTCGTGTCGGGCCTGCCGGGCAGCGGCAAGAGCACCCTGCTGCGCGCCTGGTCACCCGGTGTGCTGCTGGTCGACCCGCGCGACGTGCGCGAGGCGTACCAGGCCCGGATGCCGGCCCGGATCCCCTACGCGGTGTACCGGCCGTGGGCCCGCCTCGCCTACGTACGGCGGCTGCGCGAGGCGCTCGCGACGGGGCAGCCGCTGCTCGTCCACGACTGCGGGAGCCGCCCCTGGATCCGCCGCTGGCTGGCCCGGTCGGCGGCGTCGCAGGGCCGCGAGCTGCACGTGGTGATGCTCGACGTGTCGGCCGCGGACGCGCTCGCCGGTCAGGAGGCGCGCGGCCGGTGGGTGCCGGCCAGGGTGTTCGCGCGGCACCACCGGCGGCTCACCCGGCTCGTACGACACCTCGGCGCCTCCCCGGAACCGGCCGAACAGGGCACCGTGCCGGTCCCGGACAGCCTGTCCGAGGCCGCCTCGGTGCTGGTACTCGACCGAGCGCTGCGCGGGCGGTTCACCACCATCGGCTTCGACCGGACCCAGGACGCCCCCGCGCCCTCCCTGCCGGCCCCTCGCCCCGAGGCGACGGGCCGGCCGGCGGCTACAGCGCTTCGCCGGCCACCCTGTCCAGGAACGTCTGCAGCGCGGCCAGCTGCCGCTCCACCGCCTCGGTGAATTCGACGCCGGCCTTCTTCGCGTCGACGCCCGCGGCGCCCCGGTCGTACCTGTCGGTCGCCAGCTTCCCCACGCGGGCGGAGAGGGCGCCGACCTTTTCCAGGTCCCGCCTGCCGTCCAGCGTCGTCACGAGGCGCACCGTCGTGTACGCCCGCGAGAGGTCCGTGTTGGCGGGCGCGTACTTGTCCTCGAACTGGCGCCGCCGGTCCTCCGCGCTCTTGGCGGGGTCCAGGCTCACGTTCAGCATTTGCGTGGCCTGCTGCACGTACCTGTCGGTGCTGGCCGAGAGGTCGACGTAGGCCGCCCGCCGGATGTCCGCCCGCCGCGCGGCGCTTTCAGCGCGGTGCGTGTCCTTGGCCTCGAAGTACGCGAGCGTGCTCCCCGCGAGGCCGGCCAAGGCCCCGATCAGTGCTCCCGCGAGCACGGCGGAGGTGGTGCCCCGCCGGTTCGGCCGCTCGCCGGTGCTGCCGCCCGCCCTGTCCTTCTTCTCCGCCATGACGTACTCGTACCGCGGCGGAGGGGGCCCGGCACCTGCCACCACCTGTTGGCACGAACGCGCCGTGGGCGCCCGCAGCCGCCCGCCGCCGCGCCCGCGCCGAGGGGCGGCTCCGGCTCCTCCCCTCTCACCCGGCGAGGGCGACGAGCCTGCGGTACTCCAGTTGGTCCGCCCTTCTGGCCGTCAGGTGCACCCGGACGCCCGGGAGCAGTTCCTTGAGGGATTCGTAGCCGGCCGTGTAGGCCTCCTCGTGCGCGGTGGCCGCCGCCGGGACCCAGAGGATCAGGAGCCGTTCGCTCCGGCGGGTGCCCTCTGGGCTGGCGAAGGACAGTTCGTGGACGATCAGACGCGGTTCGTCGTCGGGCAGGGCCTGGACCATCTCGTCGTGGGTCAGGTTGCCCTCGACGTCGAGTTCCAGGGCGCCGGGATGGTGCGGGTAGCACAGGACCACGGTGTTGATCTCCCGTGTCTCCTTCAGGTGCTGGAGGGCATCGAGGCTCTCTTCGGAAAGGGGGGTCGGCTGGTTCACGCGTACCTCGCTTCGCTCATGGCCAGGGCCCCGTGATCAACGACGGGCCCCCGGCGACGGGCACGGCCGGGCCATCCCGCCCGGCCCCGCCCGGTCCCGCGCGAGCGGCCCGAGGGCGGCCGCACCCGACGCGGGCGTCAATTCGGTGGTGCGCCGTCCGGTGGCATGCCTAAGGTGACACCGCGACCGCGCCCCCGATGCGCCCGGCTGCGGCTACTTCCTTCAGACAACCAAGTGACGCCGCCGCCCCCTTGATCTCGGGTGGCGCGGCCGTCTTCGCTCCGGGCCCGCGAACCCACCGGCCGGGGCCTTTCCGTACCTCTGGATCCGGGGGGATTCACTGCCTCGTCACACCCCACGCGTCTCGAAGATCTGGTCCGAGATGCTCGTCGCCCCGCACGTCTCGGCGGCCGCCCGCACCCGGCCCGAACCATGGGTGCACGACCCCACCACACGGTTCTCCCGCACCTACGAGGGCGGCCCGGCCTTCGCCCGGGAGCCCAGGGACGAGCTGTTCCTGCTGGCCGTCGGCAACTTCGTCTCCCAGCGGACCTTCTACGAGAGCGGCCGTGAGCGCGACGACCGGTACGCCCGCCTCGTGGGCCGACTCGCCGTCGAGGACCCCGAATGGACGGCCGGCCTGCTGCGCTGGCTGCGCGGCGAGGGCAACATGCGCACGGCGTCCCTCGTGGGCGCCGCCGCGTACGTCAGGGCCCGGCTCGCCGCCGGATCGTCCGGGGGACCGACCAACCGCTCCGTGATCGACTCGGTGCTCCAGCGCGCCGACGAGCCCGGAGAACTGCTCGCCCACTGGACCGCGTCGTACGGGCGCAACGTGCCGCAGCCCGTGAAGCGGGGCATCGCCGACGCCGTGCGCCGGCTGTACTCCTCCAGGTCGCTGCTGAAGTACGACACCCCCTCCAAGACCTTCCGCTTCGGCGACGTGCTCAACCTGGTGCACGCGTCCCCCGACCCCGACAAGCCCTGGCAGGGCGCGCTCTTCCGGCACGCCCTGGACCGGCGCCACCACCCGGAGAAGGCGGTCCCACCGGCCGGCGACCGGCTGCTCGGCGCGCACCGGGCGCTGATGGAGCTGCCGGTGGAAGAGCGGCGGGCCGTGGTGACCGGGCCGGGCGGTGCCGAGCGGCTCGCCGCGGCCGGCCTGACCTGGGAGGCCCTGGCGGGCTGGCTCCAGGGGCCGATGGACGCCGCCGTCTGGGAGTCCGTGATCCCCTCGATGGGACCGATGGCACTGCTGCGGAACCTGCGGAACTTCGACGAGGCCGGGGTTTCGGACGAGACGGCGGCCGGCGTCGCCGCACGCATCTCGGACCCCTCCGAGGTCGCCCGGTCCCGGCAGTTCCCCTTCCGCTACCTGGCCGCCCACCGGCACGCGCCGTCGCCGCGCTGGGCGGTCCCGCTGGAACGCGCCCTGGGCCACGCGCTGGCCAACGTACCGGCGCTGCCCGGCCGGACGCTGATCCTGGTGGACAGGTCGGACTCCATGTTCTGGGACACCGTCTCCGAGCGGTCCACCCTGAACCGGGCGGACGCGGCCGCCGTCTTCGGCGCGGCGCTGGCGATGCGCGCCGAACAGGCGGACCTGGTGGAGTTCGGCTGGTCCAGCGCGGCGGTGCCCTTCGCCGCCGGGGAACCGGTGCTGGAGGTGCTGAAACGGTTCCACAGCCTCGGCGGCACCCACACCGCGACGGCGGTCCGCGCCCACTACGCGGGGCACGACCGGGTTCTGATCGTCACCGACGAGCAGGCCGCGCACCGGGGCCGGGGCCGGGGCGGCCCGGCGGAACCGGTACCGGCCGAGATCCCGGTCTACACCTGGAACCTGGCGGGGTACCAGCCCGCCCACGCCCCTCAGGGCCCCCACCGGCACACCTTCGGCGGCCTCACGGACGCCGCCTTCCGGATGGTCGGGCTCATCGAGGCGGGCCGCGCCGCCGCCTGGCCGTGGACCGCCGGCCCACCCGAGCGGACCAGGCCCTGACCACCGGCCGCCGCTCTGGCGCTGCCGGGTGAGGGGGGCGCCACGGAGGCCCGTACCGGCGGTGTGCGTTTGACAGGCTTCCGGCGGCTGGCAGGGTGGTGGGCGGGGGTTACCCGGTTGGGAGATCCGTCATGACCTCACGCTCGGCGTGCCGCATCACGGCGCGGCAACTGCCGCTCAGGCTCACCGTAGGCGCCTTCTTCCTGAACTCCGGCCTGTCGAAACTCCATACGGACCGGGCCGGCGCCGAGGGGCTACAGCAGTTCGCCGCCGCCACCTATCCCTTCCTCGGCAAGCTCGACGCACAGCGCTTCGCCCGGCTGCTCGCGGCCGGGGAGCTCGCGATCGCCGGGGCACTGCTCGTGCCGGTGGTACCCGCCGTCGCGGCCGGGGCCGCGCTGACCGCCTTCTCCGCCGGT
Source organism: Streptomyces goshikiensis (assembly GCF_014650555.1). Classification (GTDB taxonomy): domain Bacteria; phylum Actinomycetota; class Actinomycetes; order Streptomycetales; family Streptomycetaceae; genus Streptomyces; species Streptomyces goshikiensis. Next base: position 690,823 of record NZ_BMVE01000003.1, read on the forward strand.
CTGCTCGGGCTCTACCTGTGCACGCCCGGGATGCGCCGCGAGGGGAGCCTGCTTCCCACGGAGCAGGGAACGGCGCTGGCCAAGGACGTCTGGCTGCTCGGCATCGGTGCCTCCCTCGTCATCGAGGGCGTGACCGAACACCGCTGAGCCCGAGCCCTGCTCCGCCCCGCCTCGCCGGCCACCCGAACGGCCCTCAGGCGGGCCTGCCGTCCCCGTCCTCCAGCGCAGCCACCAGCTGCGGCAGGTTGCCGCCGGCCGCGATGAGGGCCAGGTGGTCGTGGAAGTCCCGGCTCTCGACGATCAGTCCGTCGCGGACCCGCAGTATCTGGACGTTCGCGGTTTCGAAGCTCCGCCCGGTCGCCCGGTGGTGGACCCGGTAGTCCCACTCGGCGACGACCACCTCCGGGTCGTCGGTCTCCCGCACGAGCACGTTCGCCGGGGTCAGCCGCACGGGCCGGCCCGCGGAGACCTCCGCGAACCGCGCCTCCAATACGGCCCGGCCCTCGAAGCGGCGCGGCCCGACCGGCTCGAAGACGGTCTCCACGACGGCGTCCGGCGCGTAGAGCTCGGCCAGCTCCGAGAAGCGCTCGGCGCTGATGCGCTCCAGCAGCGTGTGGAAGACCTCTCGTGGTGACAGCGTTTTGGGCATGATCAACCTCCGGCGGGACCGGCCGCTAGAATCGGACTGGCGGCTCCGTTTTCAACGATACGGACTGGCAACTCCGGTTGTCCAGATGGCACTTCGGCCGCTCGCGAGGGAAGGCGGAAGTGAATGAGCGGCGGTCAGGAGCGCCCGCTGCGGGCGGACGCGGCCCGTAACCGGGCCAGGGTCCTCGATGTCGCCACGGAGGTGTTCGCCACCCGTGGCGTCGGCGTGTCGACCGAGGAGATCGCGAGGGCCGCGGGCGTCGGGGTCGGCACGCTCTTCCGGCACTTCCCGACCAAGGAGGCGCTGCTGGCGGCGGTGATGGTGCGCAGGCTGGAGGCGATGGCGGCCATGACCGCGCGGCTGGCTGACCGGGACGGTCCGGCCGAGGCCTTCTTCTCCTGCTTCCGCCTCGTGGTGGAGCAGTCGGAGGGCAAGAGTGAGTTCGTACGGGCGCTCGCGGCGGCCGGCGTGGACGTGCACGCGTCGCTGCAAGAGTCGACCCGGGAGATCCAGACCCGGCTGGCCGGCCTGCTGTCCGAGGCGCAGCGGGCCGGGGCGGTCCGCCCGGAGCTGTGCATGCCGGAGCTGCTCGCCCTCCTGGTCGGAACCGGCGCGATGGTCGAGCAGCTCAGCGCGGACCCGGCGGCCCGGGAGCGGATCTTCGACGTGGTCTTCGACGGCCTGCGGCCCCGCTGACCGGCCGGTTACGCGCCCGGCGCGAGGGCGCCGATGTTGCCTCCGAGCTGCCGCATCCGGGACCCGCGGCACTACCGCCGGAGACTGGGCCTCGCTGTCCGCGAAGCGCTGGGGCGGACCGTTCAGTGCGGTGCACCACCCGTCGGGGCGTTGTCCCGCCCTGAGCGCAGGGGGCGACCGGCAGGAGCGGCGCGCTGCCGAGCGCGGGCGGCCGTACGGTGTCCCCGTCGTCGGCCGGCCCGGTGCGGCAGAACGAGCCGTCGGCGGAAGTGGAGGTGGTCACGGCCACCCGGGCGGGCCCTTCTGTCGGGCGTCCGTCCGCATCGGGCGCCGCCCGCGCCGGGTGACCCGAGCCCGGCGGGGGCCGAGGGACTCGAAGGCTTGACAGAACCCATCAAACTGATGACACTCGAAGTGCAACTTGTTTTGATGTGGGACTCGACCCTCGGGGGTCAGGAGGCAGTCGTCATGCCGATCAGCCGCATCGCAGAGGGGCGGGCGCGAGAGTACGTCCGCCCTGCCGTCTACGCCCTCGCGGGGATCGTCATGGGTGTGGTCTGGGCGCTCGGCTCGGACACACCCGCCTGGGAGCACGCGCTCCGCGTCCTCGCCCTCGTCGGGTGCGTGGTGGTGGTCATGACGCCGCTGCGTCGTCGCCGGGCCCGCCTCGGCCGGCCGGTGGACCACCGGCTGCACTCCAGCCTGCTGCTGGGGAAGGTCCTCCTGGTCGCGGCGGCCCTCGTCGTCGACGACCTGCTCGGTCGGTGGATCTCCGATCCCAGCCTGATCACGGCGGCCCTGCTGGCCGTGACCATCGCGGTGGGCGGCCCCGCCCTGCACCGCAAGCTCTCGCACGTCGCCCCCGCCCCGACGGCACCCCCCGCACCGGCGGAGCCCCGGGTCCTCTGCACGGTCGAGGCCCATGGCGGGCACGGGCACGAGTGACCCGCCCTGAACCGTCCTGAACCGCGCCGGGGGCCGGGCCGCGCGGCCCGGCCCCCGGCGCGGTTCGGTGGTGTTACTCGGGCTGGGTCACGGTCAGGGACCAGCGGGTGGTCCGCGTCGAGGCGTCGACGACGATCGTGAAGTCGCCCGGCCGGACCACGCCCGCGGCCATGCTCGCCGTGCCGACCCCGGCGCCGCCGGAGGCCGGGCATTCCACGTCGAACGCGGCGACGATCGTCCCCTTGGAGTCCATCGTCACCCGTACGTCGCCGCCTCCGTCACACGCCACCGTGAGGACGGTCGGCAGGTCGATCGAGGCCCCGCCCGAGGCGACGCCGCCGTCGCCCCGGAACTCGTCCACCCACACCAGACCGTCGGGCCCCGGGTGCGGGAGCATCCCGCCGTCCGCCGCGGCCGCGGGCCCGGCGCCGGCCAGGCCGGCCGCCACGAGGGCCGCCAGCGTCGTCAGGGTCGCGGTCTTCTTCGCATGCATCGCGTCTGCTCCTTGATGTTCCGTCATGGAGTAGACAGTGTCTACTGATGGGGGAGCCGCGCGCCTGAGTACGCGTACTCAGATGTGCGGGCTACCAGGGGATCTCGCCGGCGTCATCGAAGAACGTCCCGCTCGGGCCGCCGTCGGGCAGCGTGGCGAGACGGATCGCGACGGCCGCGCCCTGCGCCGGTGTGCGGGGGCCGTGGAAGCCGTTGAAGTCGGTGGCGACGAGACCCGGACAGGCGGCGTTGATCAGGATGTCCGTGCCGGCCAGCTGCCTGGCGTACTGCACGGTGACGGCGTTGAGGAACGACTTCGACGGTGCGTAGAGCCCCATGACCGGGCCGATCTCCACGTCGGGATCGGCCTGATGGGTCAGGGAGGCGAGCCTGCTGGAGACGTTGACGACGCGCGGCGCCGCCGAGCGCCGCAGCAGCGGCAGCATCGCGTTGGTGACCCGCATGACACCGATGACATTGGTCTCCACGACCCTGCGCAGCTCGCCGAAGTCGGCCGCTGTCGGGTCCTGCGCCCACCCCGTCCCCAACTCTCCCGATATCCCGGCGTTGTTGACCAGCGCGTCCAGGCGCCCGGCCTGCCGCTCGATCAGCTGGGCGGCCTCGGTGACGCTCCCGTCGTCGGTCACGTCCAGCGGCACCCCGAAGGCGTCCGCCCCGCCCGCGCGCAGCTTCTCCACCGCGACCTCGCGGCGGGCCCGGTCGCGGGCCCCCACCGCCACGCCGTAGCCGAGGGCGCCCAGTCCGGCCGCGATCTCAAATCCGATGCCCTTGTTCGCGCCGGTGACCAGCGCGATCTTCTTCTCGCTCATGGCTTCGATGCTGCCCGCGCGGCGAACGGCACTCCAACACCGATCCGGTCTCCTGTGATACCCGGCGGGTATCACCGCAGTACGCTGGGGTGATGGACCCCCTGGAGACCCGTGAGCTGCGCTACTTCGTGGCTGTCGCCGAGGAACTGCACTTCGGCCGCGCCGCCGAGCTCCTCGGCATGGCCCAGCCGCCGCTGTCCCGGGCGATCCAGCAACTGGAACGGCGCCTGGGCGTAATGCTGCTGGAGCGCACCCGTCGCGGCGTCGCCCTCACCGGCGCCGGGGAAGTCCTGCTCGACGAGGCCCGCGCCACCCTCGACGCGGCCGCCGCCGCGGCCCGCCGCACCCGCCGCGCCGCCTCGCCCCGCAGCCGGTTGGTGCTGGCGGCGAAGGCCGCCGGCTCCCACGAACTCCTGCGGAAACTGCTCGACGCCTACGCCGCCGAACCCGACGCGGCCGAGGTCGAGGTGGTGCTGTGTGGAATCGGAGAGGAGACGCGGCTGTTGCGCGACGGACGCGCCGACGCGGCCCTGGTGCACCCGCTGTTCAGCTCCCTCGCGGGCTTCGACAGCGAGGAACTGCTGACCGAGGACCAGGTCGCCGTCCTGCCCGCCGAACACCCCCTCGCCGCACGCCCGTTCCTGTCCATGGCCGAGGTCAGCGACGTTCCCGACCTGCCGATGCCCCGCTGGCCCCACCCCGACGGCAGCTATCCGCCCGGCCCGGGCCCCGAGATCCGTGACCCGTCCCAGCTGGCCCAGCTGATCGCCCTCGGACGTACCCTGGCCGTCATCCCCGCCTCCGCCCGCGCCTGGCTGTGGACCGCGCACACCGCGGTCCCCCTCACCGACGCACCCCCCGTGACCACCCACATCGCCTGGCCCCCGCACAGCCGCTCCCGTGCCCTCGCCGGACTGATCCGTACGGCGACCCGGCTGTGAAGAGGCAACGCGCCGTACTTTGACGACGGCGACGGCGACGGCGACGGCGGCGGACGAGGCGTCAGGCGGGCAGGGCGGCGAGCCAGCCGGTCAGGAGCCGGTTGATCTCGGCGGGGCGCTCCTGCTGGATCCAGTGCCCGCAGCCGTCGAGGACCTCGGAGGTGACCAGGCCGGGCAGGGTGGCGGGATACGCCTTGATCGCGTCGGCCATCCACGTGGTGGAGGCGTCCAGGGCGCCACCGGCGAACAGGGACGGCTGGGTGATGGGGGCCCCGTCGAAGCGGGCGAGATCCTCCCAGTCCCGGTCCATGTTCCGGTAGCGGTGGAGCGCCCCGCTCATCCCGGTCCGCTCGAACTCACCGGCGTAGAAGTCCAGTTCGTCTTCGCTGAGCCAGCCGGGCAGCCGGCCGGCGGGGAACCGGTCGCGCAGCCTGCCGCCCCGGCTGATGAAGTGCGGGTCGGGCGCGCCGGGCCCGGCCGTGGTGTCGCCGGAGAACGCGGCGTAGATGCCCGCGAGCCAGCCGCGCACATCGGGCTCGATCTCGGCCTCGGCCCGGCCGGGCTCCTGGAAGTAGGCGACGTAGAACTCCTCGTCCCCGCCCATCCGCGCGAAGACCTCGCTGGGCCGCGGGCCGCCGCGCGGGGCATAGGGAACGCTGAGCATCCCCACCGCGCGGAAGACGTCCGGCCTGAGCAGGGCGGAGTTGGCGGCGATGACCGACCCCCAGTCGTGGCCGACGACCACCGCGGACCGCTCGCCCAGGGCCTCCACCACGGCGGCGTTGTCCTCCACCAGCTCCAGCATCCGGTACGCCTCCAGGTCCCCGGGCTTGGAGGAACGGCCGTAGCCGCGGACGTCGATCGCGGCCGCGCGGTACCCGGCCGAGGCCAGGACCGGCAGTTGGTGGCGCCAGGAGTACCAGGACTCCGGGAAACCGTGCACGAGCAGCACCAACGGCCCGGCGCCCTGCTCCACCACGTGGATCCGGCCCCCGGGCGAGGGGACCATCCGGTGCGTGACGTTCATGGCCTGCTGCGACATGAATCCTCCAAGATTCCCGACCCGCTGTGCGCCAAGGTCGCCACGATCATGAGAGTGACGACGCGGGCGGGGCGAGCCTTGTTGCCGTTCCGGCAAATCCGGCGGGCCGGGCCCGGTCAGAGCTGGACGATGACGAGGGCGGTGTCGTCGGTGGTGCCCACCGTCGGGAGCAGGTCGAGGAGGAGCGCGTCGGCGAGCGCTTCGGGGGCGGTGCCGCGGTGGTGGATGAGGGAGTCGGCCAGACGACCCAGGCCGGTGTCGATGTCCTCGTGCCGGCGCTCGATGAGGCCGTCGGTGTAGAGGACGAGGGTGTCGCCCTCGGTGAAGGTGGTGGTGGCCTGGGGGCGGGCGATGTGCTCGGGGCGGGCGCCGAGCGGGGGATCGGTGGCCTGGTCGAGGAATTCGACGGTGCCGTCGACGTGGAGCAGAGCGGGCGGAGGGTGGCCGGCGCTGCTGTACGTGATGGTGTGGGTGTCCCAGTCGACGCAGGTCTCGACGGCGGTGGTGTTCTCGGCGCCTTCCACGGAGCGTGCGTACAGCCCCAGCACCTCCAGGGCCTGGGCGGGGCCTTCCGCGACGCGGGAGGCGGCGCTGAGGGCACTGCGGAGCAGCCCCATGACACCGGCGGCCTGGAGGCCGTGTCCCACGACGTCCCCGACGGCCACGCCGATGCGGTCTCCGGGCAGATCGACGAGGTCGTACCAGTCGCCGCACACGTTGAGGGATCCGACGGCCGGCTGGTAGCGCACGGCGGCGCGGTGGTGGCCGATGGGGCCGAGGGCGGGCAGCATGGCGTCCTGCAGGGCGAGGGCGACCTCGCGTTCGCGGGCGTGGGCGGCGCGCAGCCGTTCGTTGCCCTCCTGTAGCTCCCTGGCCCGGGCGTAGAGCTCGGCTTCCAGCACCTGGGTGCGGCTGCCCCGCGAGCCGCGGGCCTTGATGAGCTCGGTGACCTCCTCGACCCGGTGTACGAGCAGCACCACCTGGCCGTCCGGTCCGAGCACGGGGGCGTTGACCGTGCTCCAGTACCGCTCCTCCCACTCGCCCGGCCGCTCCAGGGACTCCACGTCGTAGCGCTGCAGCGCCATCGCGTCCCGCTCGCCGGTGGCGAGCACCCGCTGGAGTGACGCCCGCAGGTTCCGCGCGCCGCTGGCGGCGGGGTCGCCGGGGTTGTCGGGGAAGACGTCGAACAGGTATCGGCCCACCATCAGCCCGCGCGTCCGGCCGGAGATCCGCAGGAATTCCTCGTTCACGTCCGCGTAGGTCATCTCGGGGGTCAGCAGCGCGATCATGCCGGGCAGTGCCTGGAACACCGCCGAGTAGTCGATCCCTGCCTCCGCCATGGCCCTGCCTCAGCGCTCGATGCCGTGTGTGGTTCCCACGATAGAAGCCGGGCGGGAGGAGTGCGGGGGTGCCGCGCGGGGATACGGCCGGTTGCGGTGCGTGACAATCGGGTGCTTCGGGGGTGAGGCGTCCCATAGGACCCAGGTCACATACGAGTAGGGCTAGTATCCCCCGTTCCGGCCGTAACGACCCCCGCGGGCGGACCGGACTCGGGCCTCCCGGCCCCCCGCTCCGATGTCGGCTAGTAACGGGGGTCGTTGCCAGGGCAGCGGCCGGCTGGCTAACTGGGTGATGTCGCCGGGCGGTACGGGTGTTTCACCCGGAGCCCGCGGATCCCCTCTCCACCCGTGTGAGTGGTTCAC
>NZ_BMVE01000004.1 GCF_014650555.1 Streptomyces goshikiensis
CTCGGGCTTTCCTCCGGGCTTTCGTTCTTCGTTCTTGCGTTTCCGACTCTATCAGATCCTTTCGGGCCTGACCCCCGGTCAGCGGGGTTTGTCTTCCGGGCTGTTGGGCCCTTCCGACTCCCAGAACTCTAGTGGATTTCCCGGTCGATTCATAATCGGCCTTCGGAAATCAATTCGGGCATGCCGAATTCGTTCCCGGTGGGAGATCGTGCTGAGTTGGGTGCCGCAACGAGGCGGCGGATTTTGTTGTCGCCAAAACCAGGTGGCTCAGGGACAACTCGAAGAACCTTACGGACTCGGCGGGGCGGTGTCAACCCCGCCGCTGGGGCCGGCTCAGCTGGGCGACTGGAGGTCTTCCACACGGTCCAGCAGGCGGGTCAGCATGTCGCCGAGCACCCCGCGCTCCGCCGTGGAGAGGTCCTGGAGGAGGTCCTCCTCGAAGACCGTCGCCGCGCGCATCGCGTCGAGCCACTTGCTGCGGCCCTCGTCCGTGAGCTCCACGATCACGCGGACCCGGTTCGACTCGTCCCGCTCGCGGGTGACCAGGCCCTCCGCCGTCATGCGGTCGATCCGGTGGGTCATCGCCGCCGGCGTGAGGCCGAGCTGCTTCGCGAGCTCGCTCGGGCCCATCCGGTACGGGGCTCCGGAGATGACGAGGGCCTTGAGGACCTCCCACTCCGCGTTGCTGATACCCAGGGCCGCGGTCTGGCGTCCGTACGCGACGTTCATACGGCGGTTCAGGCGGCTCAGCGCCGAGACCACCTTCTCGACCTGGGGGTCGAGGTCCTGGAATTCGCGCTGGTAGACGGCGATCTGCTCGTCGAGGGTCGGCTCGTGGACGGGCGTAGTGCCGTCGGGGGTGTCACCCATGGGTCGAAGTATCGCATGAAGCCGTTGGCGTCTAACTCCTTCGATGTGTAGAGTTAAGCATCGAACTTTAGGTATGAAGTCTTCAGGCTTCAGCTATCAAGGCAGGTGAGAAGTGACCAAGGTGATGGGCGCCGCGATGCGGCGGATCCAGGCCGGCAACGCGCTGACCGCGTTCGGCATCGGCTTCACGGTTCCGTTCCTCTACATCTACGTGGCGCAGGTGCGAGGTCTGGGCTCCATGGCCGCCACGAGCGCGTTCGTGGCCTTCGCCCTCGGCGCTCTCGTCGCGCTGCCCTTCACCGGCCGGGTCATCGACCGGCGCGGTCCCGTCCCCGTGGTGCTGGGTGCGGCGGTCGCCGCCTCGGCTGGGGCGCTCGCCCTCGGTCTCTCCACCGGGATCGCGCCGATCCTGCTGTCCGCCCTGGCGCTCGGCGCCGGGCAGGCCGTGATGCAGCCCGCGCTCGCCACGATGATCGTGTGGTGCTCGACGCCGGCCACCCGGACGCGGTCCTTCGCCATGCAGTTCTTCATGCAGAACCTGGGTCTGGGCATCGGCGGCCTCATCGGCGGCCAGATCGTCGACGAGAACCGGCCCGGCAGCTTCACCCTGCTGTTCGGCATCGAGGCCGTGATGTTCCTGGTGCTGGCCGCCGTGATCCTCACCGTACGGATGCCGCACGCGCCGGTCATCAAGGACGCCGTGCCGCGGGACCCCGCGCAGGCGGGCGGCAGCGGCTGGCAGCGGCTGCTGCGGCACAGGGCCATGGTGAAGCTGCTGGTACTGGGCTTCGTGATCTTCTTCGCCTGCTACGGACAGTTCGAGTCCGGTCTAGCCGCCTTCGGTACCGAGGCCGCCGGTATCTCGCCGTCCACCCTCGGGTTCGCTCTCGCCGCCAACACCGGTGCGATCGTCGTCGCGCAGTTCGCGGTGCTGAAGCTGGTCGAGAAGCGCCGCCGCTCCCGTGTGATCGCGCTGGTCGGTCTGATCTGGACCGTGGCGTGGGTCATCGCCGGGTTCTCGGGGCTGGGGCACGGCAGCGCGATGATGGCCGCCGCCGCGTTCATCTCCACGTACGCGCTCTTCGGCATCGGCGAGGCGATGCTGTCCCCGACGCTGGCCCCGCTGGTGGCCGATCTGGCTCCGGAGGGTTCGGTCGGGCAGTACAACTCGGCTTTCGCCCTGGTCAAGCAGATGGCGCTGGCGCTCGGCCCGCTCGGGGTGCCGCTGGGCGCGGGTGTGCCGATGCTCTACATCGGCACGTTCATCGTCGTTTCGCTGGGCATCGCGGCGCTGGCGCTGCGGCTCGGGAAGCAGCTGAGCCCGGCGCAGGACAACCCGTCGCTGGTGGGCAGCCGGATCGTGGCGCAGGGCCCGGCGGCCGGCTCCAAGGTCGGCGAACCCGTCGCCGCGTAGAACGACGTACTCACGCACGTGCTGAAGGCCCCGGTCCTTGGACCGGGGCCTTCAGCACGTTCGGGCGACGGCTACTTGTCCGGGAGGGCGAACTCGCACCAGACGGCCTTGCCGCCGCCCGGGGTGCGGCGGGAGCCCCAGGAGGAGGCGATGGTCGCGACGATCGAGATGCCGCGGCCGGTCTCGTCGGCCGGTTCGGCGCGGCGGCGGCGCGGGAGGTGGTCGTCCCCGTCGGTGACCTCGATGATCAGGCGGCGGTCGGTGCGGCGCAGCCTCAGCCGCATGGGCGGGGTGCCGTGCTGGAGGGAGTTCGCGACGAGCTCGCTGGCGGCGAGGACGCCGAGGTCGCACAGCTCGACGGGGAACCGCCAGGAGGCGAGGACTCCGGACGCGAAGGCGCGGGCGCGCGGGGCGGCCTCGACCCCGCCGAGGAGTTCCAGGGCGGCGTTGTGGAAGAGCTCGGCATCGGCTCCGGTGCGGGCGGGCTGCTGGAGGACCATGACGGCGACGTCGTCGTCGTGGTCGGCATCGACCCCGAGGGCGCGCATCAGGCGGTCGCAGATGACGGCCGGGGTGCCCTGGGCGCCGGAGAGGGCGCGCTCCAGGGCGGCGACGCCCTCGTCGATGTCCTCGCCCCGGCGCTCGACCAGGCCGTCGGTGTAGAGGACGGCGGTGGAGCCGGGGCCGAGGGCGATGGTGCCTGAGGTGTGGAGCCAGCCGCCGGTGCCGAGCGGCGGGCCGGTGGGGTCGGCGGCGCGGCGGACGGTGCCGTCCTCGTCGCGGACGAGGATCGGGAGGTGGCCGGCGGAGGCGTACGCGAGCAGGCCCTCGTTGGGGTCGTGGACGGCGTAGACGCAGGTGGCGATCTGGCTGGCGTCGATCTCGGCGGCGAGGCCGTCGAGGAGCTGCAGGACCTCGTGGGGCGGGAGGTCGAGGCGGGCGTACGCGCGGACGGCGGTGCGGAGCTGGCCCATGACGGCGGCGGCGCGCACGCCGCGCCCCATGACGTCGCCGATGACGAGGGCGGTGCGGCCGGCGCCGAGGGTGATGACGTCGTACCAGTCGCCGCCGACGGCGGCCTCGGTGCCGCCGGGCTGGTAGGTGGCGGCGATGCGGAGGTCGTCGGGCTGTTCCAGTTCCTGCGGGAGCAGGGAGCGCTGGAGGGTGACGGCGGCCTCGCGCTGGCGCCGCTCGCTGGCGCGCAGGCGCTCGACGGCTTCGGCGTGGTCGGTGACGTCGGCGAGGTGGATCAGGACCCCGGTGTGGTGGGGGTCGGGGTCGGTTCCGGGGGCGGCCTTGGGGAACTCGACGGGGGTGCAGGTGACGGTGTACGAGCTGCCGCCGCCGGGCGCGGCGCGGTTCTTGGCGGTACGGGGCTTGCCGCTGCGCTGGACCTGGTCGAGGAGCGGGAGCAGGCCGAGCTCGCCGAGTTCGGGGAGGGACGCGTGGGCCGGGGCGCCGGTGGTGCGGGGGCCGAATCCGGCGGTGTAGGCCTCGTTGACGTAGGCGACGCGGTGGTCGGGGCCGTGCACGAGGGCGACGAGGGCCGGGAGCAGGCCGAGGACCTCCCCGAGGGAGAGTTCGTCGAGGGAGGGGACGACGGTGGGGACCGGGGCGCTCGCTCCGGCGCCCGCCGCGGTGCCCGAGCCCGTACCGCAGACGGTGGGATCGGCTGGGCGCCCGTCCGGCGTGACGGCGGGCCCGGCGGCGCCGCGGGCGGCCGGGACCGAGCCCTCACCCCGCTTGGCCTGGGCGGCGGCGTGTTCGGACCGGGCGGCGGCGCGACGCTGCGTTCCGGGGAACCGGGCGCTCCAGCGCGTGAAGTTCACTGCGTTCAAGCCTCGTGGTGTCGCTCGTGGTCGCTGTGTCTCCCCCAGCGGCCTCCCCCGGCTGGCGCTGGGGTTTCCCCCGGAAGTGTCCGGGTTCGGCCGCTGGACGGTGTCACTCTGTGCAGGTGTGAGCCCACCTATGGTCACACGTCCAGTGTGGTCGACGGCACTGACAACGTCAGCCTCCGTTCTTCTTCGGGGGGTCCTTCGGCCCCCCGCCTGCGGCGAGTTCGAATTCTGCCCTGGGGTGTTCGAGGGACCCGAGGGACACGATCTCGCGTTTGAAGAGACCTGAGAGGGTCCATTCGGCGAGGACGCGCATCTTGCGGTTGAAGGTGGGGATCCGGCTGAGGTGGTAGGTGCGGTGCATCAGCCAGGCAGGGTAGCCCTTGAGCTTGTGACCGTAGACGTGCGCGACGCCCTTGTGGAAGCCGAGGGAGGCGACGGATCCGGAGTACTTGTGCGCGTACTCGGTGAGGACTTCGCCGCGCAGGGCGGCGAGGAGGTTGTCGGCGAGCACCTTGGCCTGGCGGACGGCGTGCTGCGCGTTGGGGGCGCATTCGCGGCCCTTCTCCTGCGCCGTGATGTCGGGGACGGCGGCGGCGTCGCCGGCGGACCAGGCGTGTTCGACGCCTTCGACGGTGAGGAAGGCGGTGCAGGCGAGCCGGCCGCGCTCGTTCTTGGGGAGGTCGCAGGCGGCGATGACGGGGTTGGGTTTGACGCCGGCGGTCCATACGACGGTGCGGGTGGGGAAGCGGGCCCCGTCGCTGAGGACGGCGACGCGGTTCTCGCAGGATTCGAGCCGGGTCTCCAGGCGCAGGTCGATGTTGCGGCGGCGCAGTTCGCGGATCGTGTAGACGCCCAGCTCGGGGCCGACCTCGGGGAGGATGTGGTCGCTGGCCTCGACCAGCACCCACTTCATGTCCTCCGGTTTGACGTTGTGGTAGTACCGGGCCGCGTAGCGGGCCATGTCCTCCAGTTCGCCGAGTGCTTCGACGCCCGCGTACCCGCCGCCGACGAAGACGAAGGTGAGGGCGGCGTCGCGGATGGCGGGGTCGCGGGTGGAGGAGGCGATGTCCATCTGCTCGATGACGTGGTTGCGCAGGCCGATGGCCTCTTCCACGGTCTTGAAGCCGATGGCGTAGTCGGCGAGTCCCGGGATGGGGAGGGTGCGGGAGACCGAGCCGGGGGCGAGGACGAGTTCGTCGTACTCGATCTCGGTGGGGCCGGTGCCCTCCTCGTCGGTGGCGAGGGTGGTGATGGTGGCGGTCCGTTTGGCGTGGTCGATGCTGCGGGCCTCGCCGATGACGATGCGGCACTTGTGGAGGAGCCGGCGCAGCGGGACCACCACGTGGCGGGGGGAGATCGAGCCGGCGGCGGCTTCCGGGAGGAAGGGCTGGTACGTCATGTAGGGCTCGGGGGTGACCACCGTGACCTCGGCTTCTCCGTCTCTCAGCTTCTTCTGGAGGCGGAGCGCCGTGTACATGCCGACGTAACCGCCGCCGACGACGAGGATGCGCGTGCGGGGCGGGGTACCGGGGTCTGTGCCCCGGGAGTTAGCAGCCTTCACCATCCCATGACGCAACGTGGCCGGGAGTTTGTCCACAGGCCCGGCAAATCGTGTGACCGGTGGGGGCGCCGGGACGGGGTTGCCTGTTGGCTTGGATGGGGCTTGAAGTTCGCAGGTCAGGAGCTGCGGAGCGGGTGATTCCGGGGGCTTGCTGCGGAAAAGTGGGGGTGAATGCTCCGATCGGGCGGTGGTCCGTCCGGGGCTGCCTCTTCTGAATTGACTCTGGCTCAACTATGTTCGTATGCGTCGAGAAGTAGGACCGGGGCCCCATGACCGTGGCCCCCCTCGACGCGAAGGCGGGGAGTGTCTCCGGGGGGAGACAAGTGATTACCGGGGGATACACATGCATATTTCAGATTTCCATGGCTCTGCGACCGCCCTCTCGACCGAGAGCAGCGGCCGCGTGATGACGAGCGCCACGACCCACGCGGTGGGCCGTTCCACGCCGCTGCGCGTGGACGCCCAGCGGAACCTCGAACACGTCCTGCGCGCGGCCCGCGAGGTCTTCGGCGAGCTGGGCTACGGGGCGCCGATGGAGGACGTGGCGCGGCGTGCCCGGGTCGGTGTCGGGACGGTGTACCGGCGCTTCCCGAGCAAGGACGTACTGGTCCGGCGGATAGCCGAGGAAGAGACCGCCCGGCTGACCGAACAGGCCGAGTCCGCCCTGGGCCAGGAGGAGGAGCCGTGGCAGGCGCTGTCGCGCTTCCTGCGCACCTCCGTGGCCTCGGGCGCGGGGCGGCTGCTGCCGCCGCAGGTGCTGCGGGTGGGCTCGTCCAGTGAGGACGGCGTCGAGGAGCCGGAGGCCGTGCGGGTTCCGCACCAGCGGCAGGCCGGCGTGACCGGGGCGCCCGACCTGCGGGTCGTGGGCGCTCGGGTGCCGGCCGAGGACGAGCCCTCGGAGGACGCGGGCGCGGGTGCGCTCCTGGAGGTGGTCGGCCGGCTGGTGGACCGCGCCCGGGAGGCGGGTGAGCTGCGGACCGATGTCACGGTGGCGGATGTGCTGCTGGTGATAGCGACCGCCGCGCCGGCGCTGCCGGATCCGGCGCAGCAGGCCGCGGCCTCGTCCCGGCTGCTCGACATCCTGCTGGAGGGGCTGCGGTCCCGGACGGCGTGAGCCGTGCGGGGGTCGCCCCGCTCTGAGGCGCGGGCGCCGTTGGGCCCGCGTGGGTCGCCTCCGCGTGGGTCGCCTCCGCGTGGTTCGGGTGGTGGCCGTGACCGGATCTGCCTGGTCACGGCCGCGCTCGCACAACACCGCCGCAGCGAACGGCTGCTCGCTCGAACGAGTGAGGATCAGTACGGCGATTCGCCGCATTGTGCCCAGATGAGTGGTTGGTGCGGAGAGGGCTTCGGCGTGTGTCCGCCGTGTGACACGCTGGATTGGTGTACCGGTCTGAGTGTGTCGTGCGGGGGCTCCCTCGATGAGCGTTGACGGGCTGGACGAGTCACTCGGCGGCGCCGCCGGTGAGACCGGGGCGGGGGCCGGGACCGGGAGCGGGGGGCTGTCCGGGCGGCAGGTGCCCGCGCAGCGTGGCCGGGGCGGACCGCGTGCGGCTTCCGGGGCTTCCGGGGGCGAGGTGCCGGGTTCCGATGCCGACTTGGTCGTCCGGACGCGCGGGGGGGACGACGCGGCGTACGAGGAGCTGTTCCGTCGGCACGCCGATGCCGTGCGGCGCTACGCGCGCGGTTGCTGCCGGGACCGGCACACCGCCGACGACCTGACCGCCGAGGTGTTCGCGCGGACGCTCCAGGCGGTACGGGGCGGGGCCGGGCCGGACCAGTCGGTACGGGCCTACCTGCTGACCACCGTGCGCCGGGTCGCGGCCGCCTGGGCGAAGACGGCCAGGCGGGAGCAGCTGGTCGAGGACTTCGCGGTGTTCGCGGAGCAGGCCGCCGCGGGTGCCGACAGCAGGGGCGGGCTCTCCGGGGACGACACCCTGGAACTGGGCGCCGACGTGCGGGCGATGCACGAGGCGGAGCGGTCGCTGGCGATGCAGGCGTTCCGGAGTCTGCCCGAGCGGTGGCAGGCCGTGCTGTGGCACACCACCGTCGAGGAGGCATCGCCGAGTGCGGTCGCCCCGTTGTTCGGGCTGAGCGCCAACGCGACCGCGGTGCTGGCCAGCCGGGCCCGGGAGGGCCTCAAGCAGGCCTACCTCCAGGCGCACGTCAGCTCCGCGCTGAGCCAGGGCGGCGACTGCGCGCGGTACGCGGACCGGTTGGGCGCGTATGCGCGGGGCGGGTTGCGGATGCGGGCGGAGCGGGGGCTACGCGGGCACCTGGAGGAGTGCGTGAAGTGCCGGCTGGCGGCCGGGGAGCTCAAGGACGTCAACGCCGGGATCCCCGCGCTGCTGCCGGTCGCGGTCATCGGGTGGTTCGCCGCCGGGTACACGGCGAAGGCCGCCGGGGTGGTGGCCGGTGGTGCCGTCGCCGCGGGCGGGGCGGGGGCCGCGGCCGCCGCTTCCGGAGGGTCGACGGCCGGTGCCGGGGCCGGGGCGGGTGCGGGCGCCGGTGCGGGGGCTGCCGGGGCCTCGGGCGCCGGTGGGGGCGGGGCCGGGGGAGCGGTGGTCTCCGAGGGGCTGGGGTTGCCGGTCAAGGCCGCGCTGGCCGCCGGGATCGCCATCACCGCGGCGGCCGGGGTGGTGTTCGCGCTGGCCGGGGACGACCCCGACGCGCCGGTGCGGGAGCGGCCCGCGCCGGCTGTGGCCGCGCCCGTCGTGCCGGCTCCGGAGGTTTCCGCCCCGCCCGCGCCGAAGGCGCGGCCGTCCGCCGCGAAGACACCGGCCGCGCGGGAATCCGTACGGCCTTCGCCGAGCACTCCCCCGCCTTCGCCTACGCCGACTCCCTCACCCTCGCGTTCCCGGCCGGCGCCGGCCGCGCCGCTGCCCTCGCCGAGCAAGGCGAAGCCCTCGCCGGCTCCGACTCCGACGCCCACGCCGAGTGCGGAGCGGCCGGCCCCGGCGCGGGGGTTCCCGCTGGCCCGGCTCCGTCAGTCGGCCCTCGGCGACCACAGCGGGCCCGAGGTGCAGACCTGGCAAAGCGGCTGGGTGTGGCAGCGCGGCGGGCTGGAGATCGGCGGCCGGCGGTACGGGCAGGGGATCACGGTGAACTCCCGTTCCTCGGTGGAGATCGCCCTGAACCGGCAGTGCACGGCCTTCTCGGCGCGGGCCGGGGTGGACGGGCTGTCGAGGTTCACCGACGGTTCGGTGCGGTTCTCGGTGTACGCGGACGGACAGCGGCTGTGGCAGTCCGGCGCCCTCGGGTACGAGGATCCGGCGGCGCCGGTGGATGTCCCGCTGACCGGGCGCGGCACGCTGCGGCTGGTGGTGGAGCGCGCCGGGGGCGGTGCCCTGCCGGCGCTGGCGAGCTGGGCCGACGCCGTGATCAGCTGCCGTTGACCAGGCGGACGACATCGGCGGGGGTGAGCTCCGCGCCCGCCGCCTCCGCCTCGGTGTAGCGGTCCGGTCCGAGGGCGGCGCGGTTGCGGTCCGGGAGGTCGCGCAGGACGGTCCGTTCCGGGACGGAGCGGGGGTGTCCGGCGCGCCAGACGGTGGCCGCGGTGAAGGCCCGTACGGAGTCGGCGGGGCGGCCGGCGGCGGCGAGCAGGGCGGCGGCGGTCTCGGCGAGGCTGGCCACGATGCGCTCGGCGCAGCGGGCGGTGACGGCGACGTCCAGTGCCGGTCCGACCAGGGCCAGGCCGGCCGCCGGGCCCTGCTCGCGGGCGGTGAGGACGGCGTCCACGTTGGCGATCCCGGCGGTGAGCTGCGGGGGCACGGTGACCAGGGCGGCCTCGGCCCGGGCCAGGTCGCACGCGGTGCGGGAGCGGTCGAGGTCGCCGCGGAAGAGGGCGATCAGCGCCTCGACGAGCCGGCCGTAGGCGCGGACGTCGAACACCCCGCCGAACCGGTCGGCTTCGCGTTCCGCCTCGGCGAGGAAGCGGTCGGCGGTGTCGAAGTCCCCGGCGCACAGGGCGGCCTCCGCGATGCGGACGAGGGCGAAGGGCGCCTCGATGTGGGCGCCGATCTCGTGCGCGAGGCGCAGGCACTCCTCGTACTCGGCGCGGGCGGCGTCGTACTGGCCCCGGGAGAGGGCGAACTCGCCGCTGGCGCTGGCGACCTGGGCGCGGGTCCAGCGGTCGCCGACGCGGTGGGCGATCTCGTGGAGCTCGGCGAGGTCGGCCTCGACCGCGGGGAGGCCGCCGGTGAGGTCGATGGCGACGTGGGTGCGGAGCATGAGGGCGACGCCGAGTTCCCAGTCCCCGGCGTGGCGGCGGCAGTTCTCGACGGCTTCGTCGAGGTGGAGGTGGAGGTCGACGGGATCGCCGGTGAGGAACCCGGTCATGGGCCAGAGCATGCCGGGGAAGCGGGCGGACTCGGGACCGCTGTGGCGGAAGGCCTGCCGGATCCGGGCGGCGAGTTCGACGTATTCGGGGGTGCGGAACTCCTCCATCGAGCGGCCTTCGGCGAGGAGGAAGACGTGGAGGACCTGGAGGCGCATGAAGCGCCAGTACGCGAGCGAGTCCTCGGGCGGGTCCTCGGGGGTGACGGCGAGGACCCTGGCGGTCCATTCGGCGCCCTGGAGGCGGTAGTTGCGCAGCCACCAGAACCAGCCGAGGGCGAAGGCGAGGCGCTGGGCGGTCTCGGGGTCGGGGGTGGGGTCGGGGGCGTCGCCGGGTCCCGCCGGGGCGGTGCCGGTGGCGGTTTCCAGGGCGGCGCGGAGGTTGTCGTACTCGGTCTCGACGCGGCTGATCCAGGGGAGCTGCGCGGCGGACCGGATGAGGGGTTCCGCCTCCTCGGCGAAGGCCAGGTAGTGGGCGGTGTGGCGGCGGACGGTCCCGGCGCGGTCGCGCGGGTCGGCGGCGGCGCGGTCCGCGGCGTACTCGTGGATGGTTTCGAGCATGCGGTAGCGCATGCCGGCGGGGGTCGGGTCGGCGAGCACGAGGGATTTGTCGACGAGGGAGCCGAGGGTGTCGGCGACGTCCAGGGCGTCGGTGGCGTGCCGGTCGCCGGGGTCATCGGCACAGACGGCCTCGGCCGCGGCGAGGTCGCAGCCGCCGGCGAAGACGGAGAGGCGGCGCAGGACGGTGCGTTCGGGCGCGTCCAGGAGGTCCCAGGACCAGTCGACGACGGCGCGCAGGGTCTGCTGGCGGGGCAGGACGGTCCGGGAGCCGCTGGTCAGGAGCCGGAATCGGTCGTCGAGGCGGTCGGCGATCTGGCGCGGGGTCAGCAGCCGCAGCCGGGCCGCGGCCAGCTCGATGGCGAGCGGGAGGCCGTCCAGGCGGGCGCAGATCTCGGCGACGGCGTCCGGGTCGTCGGCGGGGGCGAAGCCGGGGCGGGCGGCGGCGCCGCGGTCGGCGAAGAGGCGGTGCGCGGGGGCGGGCGGCAGCGGCTCGACGGGGCGGACGCTTTCGCCGGGGACGCCGAGGGGTTCGCGGCTGGTGGCGAGGATCCGGATGCCGGGGCAGTCGGTGAGGAGGCGCTCGGCGAGTTCGGCGGCGGCGCCGATGACGTGCTCGCAGTTGTCCAGGACGAGGAGCGTGGGGGCGCGGTGCGCGCAGTGCTCCAGGAGCAGGGCGGTGGGGTCCTCGGGGACGGTCTTCTCACGGGCGACGAGGACGGTCTCGCGCAGGCCGAGGGCGCTCAGGACGGCGTCGGGGACGGCGTCGGGGTGGTCGAGGCGGGCGAGTTCGACGAGCCAGGCGGGCTCGGGGTGGGCGGCCGCGGCGTGCTCGGCGAGGCGGGTCTTTCCGGAACCGCCGGGGCCGGTGAGGGTGATGAGGCGGTGGCGGGGCAGGTCGGCGCGGAGGGAGCCCAGTTCGGGCTCGCGGCCGACGAAGGAGGTGAGGCGGGGGCGGAGGTTGCCCTCCGGTGCGCGGGGCGGCGGCGGCCGCAGGAGCTCCGCGTGCAGGGCGGCGAGTTCGGGCCCGGGGTCGGTGCCGAGGCCTTCGGCGAGGGCGCGGCGGGTGCGTTCGTACGCGTCGAGGGCGTCGGCGGGGCGGCCGGCGGCGCGCAGGACGCGGAGCTGCTGGGCGCGCAGGCGTTCGTCGTACGGGTGCTGCCGGATCAGGGTCTCGATCTCGTGGAGCAGCGCCGCCGGGTCGGCTCCGCCGCCGCGCAGCTCGGCCTCGATGCGGTCGCGGAGGGCGGTGGCGCGGTGTGCCTCGGCGGCGGCGGCGTGGGCGGTGCGGGCGGGCTCGGGGAGGTCGGCGAGGGCGGGGCCGCGCCAGAGGCCGAGGGCGGTACGGAGGGTGGTGGCGGCGGCGGGGTCGCCGGCGGCCAGCTCCCGGGCGCCGGTGCGGGCGAGCCGGGTGAAGCGGTGGAGGTCGATGTCGTCGCGGTCGGCGACGGCGAGGCGGTAGCCGCCGGCGGGGTCGGCCCGGATGCTGTCGCGGGCGCCGAGGGCGCGGCGGAGCCGGGCCACGAGGGCCTGGAGGGCGGCGGGGGCGTCCCGGGGCGGGTCGTCGCCCCAGACCTCGTCGACCAGGTCGGGCACGGCCGCCGCCGCCGGACCGCCGGCGCGCAGCGCGAGCGCGACGAGGAGCGCGCGCAGGCGGGCGCCGCCGATGGAAAGGGGGGCGCCGGTCTCGTCGCGCGCCTGGGTGACGCCAAGGATGAGATACCGCACCGGGCAATTCTGCCTTGCCTTCGCCGGGGGCGTAGGGGAGTTAATCCGCGGCCGCGCTGCGCGGCGGCGTCGCGGTGCGCGGCGACATCCCGCGGGGGGTCAGGAGAGGGCCGGGCGGCGGTGGGGGATGCCGGTGGGGACGGCGCGGCGGCGCGGCGCGGAGGTGCCCGTCCAGCAGGTGCCGCGCCGGGCGAGCAGGCGTTGCAGCCACAGCTCCATCGACACCAGCTCCGCGAGCCCGTCCAGCGGCACCGGCCGGCCGTCCGCCGCGTCGAGCAGCGCCTGCCGGACGACGCGGGCCTCGATCAGTCCGGCGTCGGCCAGCAGCGGGGCGGCGAACAGCGCCAGCAGCCCCTCCAGGGCCGTCCGCAGGCCCAGCCGGGTCGCCGTCTCGTTCGGGGCGTGCGCGCTCGCGCCCCAGCCGGGCGGGAGGTCGCGGACGCCGGCCGAGGACAGGACTCCGCGCAGGATCGCGGCCCGCGCCCCGGGCTGGACCCGCAGGGATTCGGGGAGCGCACGGGCCGCCCGTAGGACCTGGTTGTCGAGGAACGGGGCGTGCAGCCGCTGGCTGCGGACCTCGACGGCCTGTTCGAAGACGCGGTGGTCGGCGGCGTGCCGGGTCAGGACGGCTCGGGCGCGCGCCTCGCCCGGCCGCAGCGACAGCGGGGGCCGGCCGGCGGCGGCCGACAGCCGGATCGAGACTTCCGCCAGGGCCTCTCCGGTCAGCCAGCCGGCCGCCGGTCCGGGCCGGGACCAGGTCAGCGCCGCGAGGGAGGCGTCGACCGGGGTGCAGACGTCGCCCGCGACGGCGCCTTCGCGCAGCCGGGCCGCAGCGGCCTCCATGCCCGCGCGGTACGGCGTACGGGCGAGCCGGCGGGCGGCGGAGTAGACGGAGAACGGGACCAGCAGGGAGTCCCCGGGCGTCGCGCGGGCGAGGGCGGCGACCGGGCGCAGCAGGTGGCGTCTGCGGCGGTCCATCAGGAGGTCGGCCATCCGGGCGGGGTGGGCGTCCAGGACCTGGCGGGCGCCGTGGCCGACGAAGTGGTCGGCCGAGCCGGCGGCGAGCCGGCGCCGCTCGCGGGCGGCGAAGACGAGCGAGGGGCCGGGTTCGTCGGTCAGCGGGCCGTCGAGTTCGGCGTACGGGAGGGCTTCCTCGGCGGCGGCCACGACGACGTGGTGCAGGCGCGGGTTGGAGGCGATGGCGTGGGCGCGTTCCAGTTCGCCCTCGCGGCCCTGCGGGGTGGCGAGGTCGTTGAAGGTGACGGCCAGCAGCCGTTCGCCGGACTGCTTCAGGACGGTGCCGGGCGCTCCCGGCAGTCCGGCGGCGAGCAGCGCGAGGGTCGCGGAGGCGCTGCCGCCGGAGAGGTCGGCGCCCACTCCGGGGGCGGGGGCCGGGGCGCCGCGGGCCGCGCGCCGGTCGGCGGGTCCCATTCCGGGCACGGGACCGGGATCGGGTACCAGCATGTCGGGGGCATGCCGGGGTGCCGTGAGCCGGGCGCGCACCGCGTCCACCAATGCTTCCCGTACGCCCTCCACCGCGCGCTCGGCGTCGGCCTCGGGCGCGGCCACGGCGAGCGAGGCCACCGGCTCGTACCCGGTGATCTCCCGGGAGCCCTCGCGCAGGATCAGGGTGTGCCCGGGCGGGATGCGGCGGACGCCGACGTACGGTGTGCCGTCGCCCAGTGCCTCGGGGCTGTCGGGGCAGGCCAGCAGGGCGGCGAGGTGGCCGATGTCGAGCTGTGCCTCGATGAGGTCGGCGAGGGGCAGCGCGGCGGTGGCGTAGGCGGTGCCGCCGGCCCAGGGGGTGTAGAACACGGGCCGGGCGCCGGCGAGGTCGCCGAGGACGGTGATGCGGCGGCCCGCCTGGACGACGGCGGTGTAGCTGCCGGACCACTCGGTGAGGTGGCGCAGGGCCCCGCCGCGGGCGGCGTAGAGGGCGCGGCGCAGCTGGGCGTCGGTGGCGCCGCAGCAGCCGAGGACGGCGAGGCGGGTGAAGGGGTCGGCGGGGTCGGCGGTGACGGTGCGGATCTCGTCGGGGCGCCAGTCGCCGACGGCCCACAGGGGGTCGGGGTCGCCCCAGAGGAGCTGGGCGCCGACGGGGTGGACGGTGCGTTCGGCGTCGGGGGAGAGGTCGTCGGGGTGGTCGGCGTCGGCGATGCCGCCGTGGGGGGAGTCGCCGTAGGGAGGGACGTCGTACGGGTGCCCGTATCCGCCCTGTCCGCCGTATCCGCCGTATCCGCCGTATCCGCCGTGTCCGCCCTGTCCGGGGCCTCGTCCCGGGCCCTGCCCCGGGCCCTGTCCGGGACCGTGTCCGGGGCCTTGGCCGGAGACCCGTCCCGCCGTGCCGAAGCTCGCGGCGATACTGCTCCAGCCCACCAACCAGCGCACCGCCGCCTCCCCAGCCCGTGGGCAAATGACCGGGGCACGAACGGCATGGTCAGCGCTGAGGGCGCGGCCGGCCGGACCCCGGGTGGCTCCGGGACCATGCTGCCACGAGACAGGCGTACGAGAGGGGGTATGGGGGGCGCACATGCAAACGAACACGCCCCCGTCACGCGGTATTTGGCGTTCCGTTCCCACCGCCCGATAGGTCGGTTTCAGCCATTCTTCGCCCTCGCCACAGCCGCACCCGGGCCGCACCGGAGCCACACCCGGCCGCACCCGGGACGTACCCGGCCTGCGCCGCACCCGCGGCGCGCGGGCCGCGCGGCTGCGGTCCGGGAGACGGGATCCGCCCCCCGGACCGTTCCGCCACCCGCGGGGATTGAGGCGGCGGCATCCCCCGACCCGCCGATCAACGCGAACGGGCCGACCCACGCACCGCACATCGAATCGCCGGGCCTGCGGAGCGGCCAGAGCGCACGGCCGGGCGCACGGCCACACGGGCGGAGCACGCCCGAAGGAGTGCGCCCCGGGCGCGGGCCCGGCCCCGACTGTGCATACGGACAACAATCCCGCCATACGGAACAGGAGGCCTTAACGCTTGGGAGGCGGGGAACTACGCTGGGTTTACGAAATGCCGGGCGCCTATGCCCCGGCGGCGTCTGCGTTCCGCGTGTGACGAGGGGTGGCGCATGTCCAGGGAGCTCCGCGAGCCCAACGAGAAGCTCGGCGCCGTCCTCGCCCTGGCGGGCATCAGCAACGCCGGGCTGGCCCGGCGCGTCAACGATCTCGGCGCACAGCGCGGCCTGACGCTTCGGTACGACAAGACGTCGGTGGCGCGGTGGGTGTCGAAGGGGATGGTTCCGCAGGGCGCCGCCCCGCATCTGATCGCCGCCGCCATCGGGGCGAAGCTGGGCCGGCCGGTACCGCTGCACGAGATCGGACTGGCGGACGCGGATCCGGCGCCCGAGGTGGGTCTGGCCTTCCCGCGCGACGTGGGCGCGGCCGTGCGCTCGGCCACCGATCTGTACCGCCTCGACCTCGCGGGCCGGCGCGGCGGTGGCGGTATCTGGCAGTCGCTGGCGGGCTCCTTCGCCGTCTCGGCGTACGCCACTCCGGCCTCGCGCTGGCTGATATCGCCCGCCGACAGCTCGGTGGCGCGCGAACCCGCTCCCGCACGGGCGGCCTCGGCTCCCGGAACCCCGCCGGAAGGCCTGGGGGCGGGACCGCCGTCCTCGGTTGTGCCCGCGCAGCCCGGAGCCGAAACTCCGCAGGCGCCGCGCGAGCAGGGCCTCGTACCGGCGGTGGCGCCGGCGGCCGTCACACCGTCCGACCTGAGCCCGCAGCGGGTGGGGCACAGCGATGTGACGAAGCTGCGCGAGGCCGCCGAGGACGCGCGCCGCTGGGACTCCAAGTACGGCGGCGGGGACTGGCGTTCGTCGATGGTGCCGGAGTGCCTCCGGGTGGACGCGGCGCCGCTGCTGCTGGGTTCGTACTCCGACGAGGTGGGCCGGGCGCTGTTCGGGGCGACCGCCGAACTGACGCGGCTGGCGGGCTGGATGGCCTTCGACACCGGTCAGCAGGAGGCCGCGCAGCGCTACTACATCCAGGCGCTGCGCCTGGCCCGTGCCGCCGCCGACGTCCCGCTCGGCGGGTACGTGCTCGCCTCGATGTCGCTCCAGGCGACGTACCGGGACTTCCCGGACGAGGGCGTGGACCTGGCGCAGGCGGCCGTCGAGCGCAACCGGGGGCTGGCGACGGCGCGCACCATGAGCTTCTTCCGGCTGGTCGAGGCCCGGGCGCACGCGAAGGCGGGCGATTCGGCGGCCGCCGGGGCGGCGCTGCGGGCGGCGGAGGGCTGGCTGGAGCGGGCGCGGGAGGGCGACGCGGATCCGACCTGGCTGGGTTTCTACTCGCACGACCGGTTCGCGGCGGATGCGGCGGAATGCTACCGGGATCTGAAATTGCCCCGTCAGGTACGGCGGTTCACCGAGCAGGCCCTGTCGCGGCCGACGGAGGAGTACGCGCGCTCGCACGGGCTGCGGCTGGTGGTGAGCGCGGTCGCCGAGCTGGAGTCGGGCAATCTCGACGCGGCGTGCGCGGCGGGCACCCGGGCGGTGGAGGTCGCGGGGCGGATCTCCTCCGCGCGGACGAACGAGTACGTACGGGACCTGCTGCACCGGCTGGAACCGTACGGGGACGAGCCGCGCGTCGCGGAGCTGCGCGAGCGGGCGCGCCCGCTGCTCGTGGCGCCCGCGTAGCCCCGCGTCACCCCTTTGTCAGTGGCGGGGTGCAGTATGCAGGGGTGGGAGGTGGCAGCGTGGGCGGCGGGCGCGGCGTGGACTGCGATGTGCTGGTGATCGGTGGCGGGATCGTCGGTCTGTCGACGGCGCATGCCCTCTCGCGCCTCGCTCCGGGGACGCGGGTGGTCGTCCTCGAGAAGGAACCCGGCCCCGCCCGGCACCAGACGGGCCGCAACAGCGGCGTGATCCACAGCGGCATCTACTACCGGCCGGGCTCGCTGAAGGCGCGGTTCGCGGTGCGCGGGGCCGCCGAGATGGTCAAGTTCTGCGCGGAGCACGGCATCGCCCACGAGGTGACGGGCAAGCTGATCGTCGCGACGGAGCGGGCCGAGCTGCCGCGGCTGCACGCGCTGGTCCAGCGCGGCCGGGAGAACGGCATTCCGGTGCGCGAGCTGGGCCCGGCGCAGATCGCGGAGTACGAGCCGGAGGTGCGCGGCCTGGCCGCGATCCATGTCGGCTCGACCGGGATCGTGGACTACGGGCGGGTCGCGGAGCAGCTGGCGGAGTCCTCGGGCGCGGAGATCGTCTACGGCGGTGCGGCGGATCTGATCTCCCGGCGCGCGGACCGGGTCGCGGTGCGCACGACGGCCGGGGTGGTCGTGCGGGCGCGGGTCCTGGTGAACTGCGCGGGCCTGCAGTGCGACCGGGTCGCGCGGCTCGCCGGGGACGAGCCCGGGATGCGGATCGTCCCCTTCCGGGGCGAGTACTACGACCTGGCGCGGCCCTCGTTGGTGCGGGGGCTGGTCTACCCGGTGCCGGATCCGGCGTTCCCCTTCCTCGGCGTCCATCTGACCCGGGGGATCGGCGGCGGCGTCCATGTCGGGCCGAACGCGGTGCCGGCGCTGGCCCGGGAGGGGTACGGCTGGGGGGTCGTGCGGCCGCGGGACGTCGCGGACGAGCTGGCCTGGCCGGGATCCTGGCGGATGGCCGCCCGGCACTGGCGTTACGGGGCGGGCGAGATCCACCGCTCGCTGTCGAAGCAGGCCTTCACCGAGGCGGTGCGGCGGCTGCTGCCGGCCGTGTCCTCGCGGGACCTGGTCCCGGCGGCGGCCGGGGTCCGCGCCCAGGCCGTCCTGCGGGACGGGACGCTGGTGGACGACTTCCTGATCCGGGACGCCCCCCGCACGGTCCACGTGCTGAACGCGCCCTCACCGGCGGCGACCGCCTCGCTCCCGATCGGGCGCGAGATCGCGTGCCGCGCCCTGTCGGTGCTGCGCACGGCCTGACGGGCCGGAGCGCGGCCGGGGCGCGGGCCAGGGCGCGGGCGGGGGCCACCGCGCCGCGGGCCCGGGCGGGGCTGCGTCGAGGGGACGGCGAGGGGGTGGGGTCGTAGAATCTGGGCATTGTGTCTGAGTCCCTGAATCCCCAGCCCAGCGCCCCGGCGGCGAACTCCTACGTCCCCCCGAAGTGGCGGACCGAGCCCCGGTTCCCCGAGGGCCCGTCGCCCGATCCGGCCGGCTCGCACCACGAGCGCCGGATCCGCAGCTTCCAGCCGCGGCGCAGCCGTGTGACCACCGGCCAGGGCGAGGCCCTGAAGCGGCTCTGGGGCACCTGGGGCCTGGACATCGACGGCCACCGCGTCCTCGACCTCAAGAAGATGTTCGACGGCCTCCCCGTCATCCTGGAGATCGGCTTCGGCATGGGCGAGGCGACCGCCCAGATGGCCGCCGCCGACCCCGGCACCGGAATCCTCGCCGCCGACGTGCACACCCCCGGCCAGGGCAACCTGCTCGCCCTCGCCGAGCGGGGCGGGCTCGACAACATCCGGGTCGCGAACGGCGACGCGATCATCCTGCTGCGCGAGATGCTGCCGCCGGACTCCCTCGCGGGCCTGCGCGTGTACTTCCCGGACCCGTGGCCCAAGGCCCGCCACCACAAGCGGCGGTTGATCCAGCCCGAGTTCCTCACCCTGGCCGCGACCCGGCTCGCGCCTGGCGGCGTGCTGCACTGCGCGACCGACTGGGAGCCGTACGCCGAGCAGATGCTCGAAGTGCTCACCGCGCACCCCGACTTCGAGAACACCCAGGCGGACGGGGGCTATGCGCCGCGCCCCGACTTCCGGCCGCTCACCCGGTTCGAGGGCCAGGGCCTCGACAAGGGCCACGTCGTACACGACTTGCTCTTCCGGCGCGTGGGGAACACCGAGAACTGACGCGGAGGGCTGACGGGGAGGCGCAGGTAACTCCCCGTGTCAGACCCGCTCGCTAGAGTCATCGTGTGTTCCGAGCGCTGCCTTCCGTGCTCGCACGCCCGTCGGGCGCGGTCCGTACGTGCGTGCTCGTCGCCCTGCTCGCCGCCTTGACCCTGTCGGGGCTGGCGATCCTGGAGCTGGTCCGGGAGCAGACGGGCACGCCCGGGTTCTTCGTCGGGCTGGGCCTTGCCGTACTGCCGGTGCCGCCGCTGCTCGCGGCGTTCGGCTGGGTGGGCCGGGCCGCGCCGCGGCCCCGGGCGGAGCTGCTGTTCTGCTTCGGCTGGGGCGCCGGCGCCGCCGCGCTGATCGCCATACTGGCCAACAGTTTCGCCACCGAGTGGATAGCCAGGACCACCGCCGACGCCTCGGCCGCGGACCGGCTCGGGTCGGTCGCGATCGCCCCGGTGGTCGAGGAGCTCGCCAAGGCGGCGCCCGTCCTGCTGGTGTTCGCGGTCCGAAGACGGCAGTCCGCCGGTCCCGCCGACGGGCTGGTGGCGGCCGGGTTCACCGCGACCGGCTTCGCCTTCACCGAGAACATCCTCTACCTCGGCAACGCCTACGGGCAGGACCTGGCCAGCGGTACCGGGGTGCTGGAGTCGATGACGGCCGCGACCTTCTTCGTACGGGTCATGGTCTCGCCGTTCGCGCACCCGCTGTTCACGGTGCTCAGCGGGCTCGGCTTCGGCGCGGCCACGCTCGGCGCCGGCCGGGCGCGCCGGTTCGGGCTGCCGGCTGCGGGCCTGGCACTGGCCATGGGGACGCACGCGCTGTGGAACAGCTCCTCGCGGTTCGGGGAGTACGGGTTCGCCGTGGTGTACGGCTCGGTGATGGTCCCGGTGTTCGGGGTGCTGCTGTGGCTCGCGGTGCGGATGCGGCGGCGCCGGCTGCGGGCGGTCGCCGCCGAGCTGGCGGTGTACGCCTCCGCGGGCTGGCTCGCGCCGGCCGAGGTACCGGCCCTGGCGTCCATGCCGGCCCGGTCGCTGGCCTGCGCCCTGGCGCGGCACAGCGGAGGCCGGGCGGCGGGGCGGGCGGTGTCCCGGTACGCGGCGGATGCGGCCGCGCTGGCGCTGCTGCGCCGGCGCGCCAGGCGGGGCGGTCCCGCGTGGGAGCCGGAGTTCACGCGCCGGGAGGGGGAGTTGCTGCGGGGGCTGTGGCTGCGCCGGGCGACGGCGGGGCCGGCGCTGTCCCGGGCGGCGGTCCTGGAGGAGCTGCTCCCGCCGCGCGCCGCGGACGATCCGGCCTGGTGGGCCGGCCCCGGCGCGCCGGCGGGCGTACCGGCTCCTAGACGTTCAGACCCTTCGAGGTCAGCCACGCCAGCGGATCCGTCGTCGAGCCACCCTTGCGCACTTCCAGGTGGAGGTGGGCTCCGGTGACGTTGCCGGTGGCGCCGACGCGGCCGATGGTCTCGCCCGCGCCGACCGCGCCGGAGGTCACCGCCATCGAGGACAGGTGGCAGTACCAGATCTCCGTACCGTCATCGAGCTGGAGCACGATCCGGTAGCCGTACGCGCCGGACCAGCCCGCGGAGGTGATCTTGCCGCTGCCGACGGCCTTGACGGGGGTGCCGGTGGGGGCGGCGAAGTCGAGGCCGGTGTGGTGGCCGGAGGACCACATGGAGCCGGAGTCACCGAAGTGCGAGGTGAGGGTGTAGGCGGAGGTGGGCAGGGAGTACCCGCCGGACGCCTTCGCCTCCCGCACCTGTTCGGCCGCCGCGTCCGCCTTGGCCTTGGCCTCGGCGGCCACCTTCTCGGCGGCCACCCGGGCGTCCTCGGCCACCTTGTCGGCGGCCCGACGGGCTGCCTCTGCCTGCTCCTTGGCCTCCTTGGCGGCGGCTTCCTTCGCGGCCAGCTCGGCCCGGGCGCGGTCCTGCGCGGAGGCCGCGTCCTGCTGGGACTCGGCCTGCTGGAGGATCCGGTTGAGCAGTACCTCGCCGGCGCCGGAGCCCGACTGGTCGTGCTGCGCGAGGAGTCCGGCCCGCGCGGCGGGGGCGCCGGAGCGGGAGCCGGCCGCGGTGTCCGCTCCGGCGGAGGCGTCCGGGCCGTCCGCGGTGTCGCGGCCGGAGTCGGCCGAATCGCCGGAGTCGTCGGTCAGGCCGGGGAACGACGGCATGGATATGGCCACTTGGGGGCGGTCCTGGGCGGTGGCGATACCGCCCGCGCCGACCGCCGCGATGACGCCGACGCCCAGCACGGTGGAGCTGCGGGCGAGTCCGCCGCGCTGCTTGGCCACCCGGTGCTTGCCCCTGACCGGCCGGACCGAGTCCTCGGTGGGATTCCACTCGCCCCAGGCCCCCGCGGTGGGCTGGTCCTGGGTGTCCATGCCTTCGGGGGCAGGCAAGTTGGAGGCCACCGGGGCACACTCCTCATTGAGGCGCACGCGCACGGCGCCATCTCTTACGACGGCTGGGACGACCGCGCTGCGTTATCGAACGGTAATAGACGTGGGGGAGTGATTCCAAGCTGTTGTGCTGGAACATTCACACAATCCAGCCACTCAACGCGCAGCTCTGGCCAGGACTTTTACCGCATTACCGTGTCAACTCGGGCAAAAATCGGCCGAAACCCATATCACTCCAGCCACAGGCGTTACTTGACGGTCCGTCAGGCATCTTGCGCAGCGCACCCGTTCACTCACAGCCCGTCACCACCCCGTTACGCCTTCTCGCGCCGCACCACCGGGACGGTCCGCCGGCGCCCCGGCTCCCCCTCCCCCGGCCGGCCGACCGCCAGCAGCGCCATGTCGTCCGTCGCCCCACCGCCCGTGTGCCGGCGCACATCGCTGCTGAGCGCGCTGAGCAGGGCTTCCGGCCCGGAGAACACGCTGCCGCTCAGCCGGGCCGCCGGATCGTAGAACTCCCCCGCCCCGGAACGGGCCTCGGTCAGCCCGTCGGTGTACAGGAGCAGGGTGGAGCCCTGCGGGAACGGCCACTCCTCCACCCGGTCCGGCCAGAGCGCCAGGTCCCCCATGCCGAGCGGCAGCGCCGGCTGCGCCGGGGCGAGCGCCACGAGGCCCCCGTCGGCGGACAGCAGCAGCGGCTCCGGGTGCCCCCGGTTCACCAGCCGCAACGCCCCGCCCTCCGGCGGGATCTCCCCGAGCACGCACGTGGTGAACCCCTCGACCGCGTCCAGGCTGTCGCGCCGGCTGCCCTCCCGGGCCAGCGCCCGCTCCAGCCGCCGCGCGACACCCTCCAGGGTCGGCTCGGTCTCGGCGGCCTCCCTGAAGGCCCCCAGGACCACCGCGACGGCCTCCACCGCGCCCAGCCCCTTGCCCCGGACGTCACCGACCGCCAGCCGCACCCCGTACGGGGTGTCCTGGACGGCGTAGAGGTCCCCGCCGATGAACGCGTCCGCCTGGGCCGCCTCGTACCGCGCGGCGACGTGCAGGCCCCCGATCCGCTCGGCGGGCTTCGGCAGCACCGCGCGCTGGGCCGCCTCGGCGATGTCGCGCGCGGAGGCGAGCCGCTCGCCGCTGCGGCGCACGACCCGGTTGATCAGGACGGCGAGCCCGGACACGGTGAGGACGGTGGCCAGATCGGTCAGCGCCTCCACCCGCCAGAAGGTGCTGCTGGAGAGGTGCAGCACGACCACCGCGAGGGAGGCCAGCGCCCCGGTCACGACGGTCGCCGCCAGCGAGAACACCGACGCCGCGATCAGCGGGCCCGCGGTGAAGAAGGGGGACCCCGTGAACTTGGGCGGGGTCAGCAGGTCGAAGAGGAACCCGAGCGCGATCAGCACGAGGGGCATCAGCCGCGCCACGCGCCGGGACGCACCGCCCGCGCCCCTGCCGTACTCCTGCTGCGCCAGCCCCACCACGCTGTTCTCCTGCCGGTCCCTCGCACGGGGGCCGCTGCCCGCCACGCCCTCAAGGCTGGCCGCAAGGCCGCCCGTACGGCGACCCGGCCGGGCCGACCGGGTGACGGAACGTCGGGGGATGCAGGAGGGGACGGGAAACACCCGGGGGAACGACGAAGGCCCGGCTCCCCTGAGGGAACCGGGCCTTCGTACTGAGTAGCGGGGGCAGGATTTGAACCTACGACCTCTGGGTTATGAGCCCAGCGAGCTACCGAGCTGCTCCACCCCGCGTCGGTAAACACAACTCTACGCCATCTGTGGGAGGGCCTGCGCCAATTAACCTCCGAGGCACCTCCCACACGTACATCACCGCAGGTCAGAGCGGTTCAAGGCGGCGAAAGCCGGGCGCCATGAGGCCCCTGCGGCAGCCGCCGGGGACCGAGCGCCCGCGGCCACGAAGGCACCGGACGCGGCCAACTCCCCACGGCGACCGGCCTTGGCGGGAAACCGCCGGAGCCACTCCGGTCGATACCCGATCGGTCATCCGCCCCTCTCCGGCTATGCTCTGGGGTGAGCACGCCGAGGGCCATTAGCTCAATTGGCAGAGCAGCGGACTTTTAATCCGTTGGTTGTCGGTTCGAGTCCGACATGGCCTACTGCTCACGAAGCGCCCCGTCCGGTTTTCACCGGGCGGGGCGCTTCGTCGTTTCCGGGGCCGTGCCGGGGGCGCCGGGAGGTGTGGGGAACGGGCTCGGCCCCCACCGCACCGGAGTGCTGTGGGGGCCGAGTCTCGATCAGTTGGCGCTCAGGCGTCAGCCGTTGCGCTTCCAGCGCGGCTTGTCGTCACGACGGCCGCCGCCGAAGGAACCGGTGGAACCGGAACCGGAGGGACGGTGGTCGTCACGACGGCCGTACGGGCGGTCGCCGGCGCCGCCGGAGCGGAAGCCGCCGGAGGGACGGTCGCTGCCACCGGAGCGGAAGCCACCGGACGGACGGTCACCGCCGGAGCGGAAGCCACCGGAGGGACGGTCGTCGCGGCGGAAGCCACCACGGTCGCCACCACGGTCGTCACGGTTGAAGCCACCGGACGGACGGTCGCCACCGGAGCGGAAGCCACCGGACGGACGGTCGTCGCGGCGGAAGCCACCACGGTCGCCACCACGGTCGTCACGGTTGAAGCCACCAGAGGGACGGTCGTCGCGGCGGAAGCCGCCACGGTCGCCACCGCGGTCGTCACGACGGTCACCACCGGAACGGAAACCACCGGACGGACGGTCGTCGCGGCGGAAGCCACCACGGTCACCACCACGGTCGTCACGGTTGAAGCCACCGGACGGACGGTCGCCACCGGAGCGGAAGCCGCCACGGTCGCCACCGCGGTCGTCACGACGGTCGCCACCGGAACGGAAGCCACCGGACGGACGGTCGTCGCGGCGGAAGCCACCACGGTCACCGCCACGGTCGCCACCGCGGTTGTCGCGGCGCTCGTAGTTGCCACGGTCGTCACGGCTCTGGAACGCGGGGCGCTCCTCGGCGACCGGCGCGGCCGCGACGGCAGCCGCGACCTCGGCCTCGGCGGCCTCGGCCACCTCGGCGACAGCGGCCTCCGGGTCCTCGCCGCGCTCACGCGCGGAGCGGGCGACCAGGCGGTCGGCCTCCTCGCGCAGCTCGACGGCACGGCGCGACAGGCGCTCCAGCTGCTTGGTCAGGTCGGCGACCTCGCGCTCGGCCTGCTTCGCGGCGTTGTTCGCGGAGTCGGCCTGGACCTGGGTGAGCGAACGCGCACCGGTGATCTCGGCGACCTCGGGGTCGAACGCGCCGACGCCCTGGACGATGTGGCGCGAGGCGTCCACGCCCGCGTCCTCCATCAGACGGAAGATCTGACGGCGCTGGTGCGGGAGCGCCAGCGAGACCACGACGCCCGACTTGCCGGCGCGGGCGGTACGGCCCGAGCGGTGCAGGTAGTCCTTGTGGTCACCGGCCGGGTCCACGTTCAGGACCAGGTCGATGCCGTCGACGTGGATGCCGCGGGCGGCGACGTCGGTCGCGACGAGCGCGTTGACGTAGCCGTCCTTGAAGTCCGCGAGGACGCGGGTGCGGGCACCCTGCGTCATGCCGCCGTGCAGCGCGTCGGCCTTCACGCCGGACTCGATGAGCTGCTCGGCGATGCGGTCGGCGCCCAGCTGGGTGCGGACGAAGATGATGGTGCGGCCCTTGCGGGCGGCGATGGCGGCCGTGACCGGCGCCTTGTCCTTCGGCTTCACGACGAGGACGTGGTGCGTCATGGTCGTGACGTTGCCCTGCGCGCTGTCGACCTCGTGCGTGACGGGGTTGGTCAGGTAGCGCTTGACCAGGGTGCCGATCTCGTTCTCCATGGTGGCGGAGAAGAGCATGCGCTGGCCGCCGCCGGGGATCTGGTCGAGCAGCTCGGTGACCTCGGGCAGGAAGCCCAGGTCCGCCATCTGGTCGGCCTCGTCGAGGACCGCGATCTTGACGTTCTCCAGGGAGCAGGCGCCGCGGTTGATGATGTCGCGCAGACGGCCGGGGGTGGCGACGAGGACGTCGACACCGCGCTCCAGGGCGTAGATCTGGTTGCCCATGGAGGTACCGCCGCAGACGACCTTCATCTTGAGGCCGAGCACGTCGCCGTAGGGCTGGAGGGCGTCCGCGACCTGCATCGCGAGCTCACGCGTCGGCGTGAGGATGATCGCGCGGGGCTTCTTCTTCTCGGTGTGACCGCCGGCCAGCGAGGCCAGGGTCGGCAGACCGAAGGAGAGGGTCTTGCCGGAGCCGGTGCGGCCACGGCCGAGGATGTCCTTGCCGGCCAGGGCGTCCGGGATGGTCGCGGCCTGGATCGGGAAGGGGGAGGTGACGCCGTTCTGGGCGAGCTTGCGCACGATCCCCTCGGGCAGACCGAGGTCGCCGAAGGTGATGGTGGGCTCCGCGTCGGCGGCGCCGTCCTCGAAGTCGTCAGTGGACTGGTCGGTCGTCACGTCGGCCTCAAGAGCCTCGATGATCTCGTTCGCCTCAGCGGCCTCGATGGCCTCGGTGACCGCAAGGGTCTCGGCATCGGCGACGAGCTCGTTCGAGTCGTTCTCGGGCATGACGGCACGGTCAGAACTGGAAATGGACATGCGAAATGCGAAACCTTCCGGAGTCTCGGCACGCGCCCAAACTCCGTGAATCGCAAATCGACCGCCTCAATGCGGTCAGCCACGGCTAGGGAGAGTACGCGCCACACGGCGCTCTTCGGATTCGGCGCCGGGCAATGGGATCAAACGATCTATAACCATACGCACCCTCCTGGGGGTCTGGCAAGTCACCCCGGCCACTATGGCCCTGACCTGCGAAGACGCCTTCCGCTGGAGAGCTCGGGGCTGAGCCCGGAGAGCACTCAGAGGGCGCGGAGTGCCTGCGGCGGACCTCCCGGGTCGGTGCTCGGCTTCGTCTCCGGAGGCGTCGGAACCGGCGTGGGTTCCGTCACAGGAGGAGGGTCCTGGGTCGGGGGCGCCGTGGGCGGGGTGGGAGCGGTACCACCGGACCCGCCCGCCCCGCCGGAGCCGCCCGAACCACCCGCGCCGCCGGAGCCGCCCCCGGCGGAGGCCCCGCCGCCCGACGAGGGCTGCTGGTGACCCTGGCCGCCCGCCCCGCCGCCCGGACCGGCCGTAGGGGAGGGGGCCCCGGGCAGCCCGGCGGGCGCGCCCGGGCTGGGAGAGGCCCCGGTCGCCCCGGAGGCCTTGCCCTCCTCGCCGGGCTTCCCTCCGGGCTTGCCCGTACCGTCCTTCACGCCGTGGCCGTTGCCGTGGATCCCGGAGCCCCGGCCGGCGGCGGCGCCCCCGCCGGAGTCGGCGGCCGCGCCCTTGCGGTCGACGGGTGAGGAGGGCCCGGGCTTCGCGGCGTCCGCGCCGACACTCATGCAGCCCGCCGTCGCCGCGACCGCGAGTGCGGTGACGGCCAGTCGGAGGGAAGCGGAAAACTGGCGCACGGGAGGCACCTCCGGAACTACGGGGGTCCGCGATGAGCGGGTCAATGTGCCCAACTCCCTTTACCCCGTAAGAGACACGCCCTCAGCCGAACAGCTCCCCCGCCAGCCACGAACCCAGGCGCACGGCGCCCAGCCCGACCAGCACCGACGCCACCACGTTGACCGCCGCGAGGAACCGCCAGCCGCGTTCGGCCAGCCGCAGCGTCTCGTACGAGAAGGTCGAGTAGGTGCTCAGCGCCCCGCACAGCCCCGTCCCGAGCAGCAGTTGGAGCCGCGAGGCGTCCGCCCCGGCCAGGACGGCCCCGGTCAGCGCCCCCAACAGCAGGCAGGCGGCCGTGTTCACGGCGAAGGTGCCGAACGGGAACACCGAGCCGTGCCGCGTCTGCACGGCCCGGTCGGTCAGGTAGCGCAGCGGCGCGCCGACGACCGCGCCCACCACCACGAGCAGCCAGTTCATCCGCGCCGCCCGTCCACCGCGCGCCGGGTCACCGAGGCCGAGGCCCACACGGCGCCGAGCGCGCCGGCGAGCGTGAGCCCCGCGTAGGCCAGCGCCGTCCCGGCCTCGCCCTCGTCCAGCAGCAGCGAGAAGTCCACCGCGTACGTGGAGAAGGTGGTGAAGCCGCCCAGCACCCCGACGCCGACGAAGGGCCGCACCAGCGGATGCGGGGCGGTGCGCCCGCCCTCGCTGATCAGCACCATGAGTACGCCGATCAGGGCGCTCCCGCTCACGTTGATCCAGAACGTCGCCCAGGGAAACGCCCCCGGGGCGGCCGGCCACAGCAGCGCCACCCCGTACCGCGCCGAGGCCCCGAGGGCGCCGCCCGCCGCCACCGCCGCGAGCACCCGGCCCTGCGGTTCGGCGCGTTGCGCGGGCACCCGGAGGTCGATGTCGGGGTCGATGGCCTCGTCGCCACCGGAGGGGCTGCCGCCGGAGGGGTCACTGCCGGAAGGGTCGCCTGAAGGGTCTTCGCGAGAGCCGTCGGCCGGGCCGGTCATCCGTAACCCAGCGCGTGCAGCCGGTCGTCGTCGATCCCGAAGTGGTGGGCGATCTCGTGCACGACGGTGACCTCCGTCTCCGCGACCACGCTCTCCCGGTCCTCGCACATGCGCAGCGTGGGGTTGCGGTAGATCGTGATCCGGTCCGGCAGCACCCCGGCGTACCACTCGCCCCGGTCCGTCAGCGGGGTCCCCTCGTAGAGGCCGAGCAGCTCGGGGTCGTCGGCGGGCGGCTCGTCCTCGACGAACACCGCGACGTTGTCCATCAGCCGCGTGAGCTCCGGCGGAATCCGGTCCAGGGCCTCTGCGACGAGCTCTTCGAACTCCTCGCGCGTCATCTCCAGCACCCGGCCATTGTCCCTCCGGTGGAGGTGCCTCCCGCGTGCCGGGGAGAAACCGTTTTGGCGATAGCTCCCCGGATCCCATATGCTTCTCACGTCCCCGACGCGCTGGAAAGTGCCCGGCGGGCCTTTAGCCCTCATCGTCTAGTGGCCCAGGACGCCGCCCTTTCAAGGCGGTAGCACGGGTTCGAATCCCGTTGGGGGTACGCATTACCGTGTGCAAGACTTGGTCTCGCACACTGCAAGGACCTGTGGAGCAGTTGGTTAGCTCGCCACCCTGTCAAGGTGGAGGTCGCGGGTTCAAGTCCCGTCAGGTTCGCTGAGGCCGGAAACGGTCTCGTGGCTGGGTAGCTCAGTTGGTACGAGCGATCGCCTGAAAAGCGATAGGTCGCCGGTTCGACCCCGGCCCCAGCCACCACAGGAAGGCCCCCGTCCTCGGACGGGGGCCTTCCGCGTTCCTCCCCTATTCCTTCTCCGCCGTCTCGCGGACGCGGCCGCGCCACTGCGCCAGGCCGACGGCCACTGCCGCCGCCGCGACCAGCGCGAGCAGCGCCCAGTCCGGGACCGCGCCGGTGAGGGAACGGACCCGCTGCTCCACGGCGTACGAGTCGTCCACGTCGAGCAGTCCGGGCAGCGCGCTCGCCCCGTCATAGACGAGGAACAGGGCGCCCAGGGTGATGAAGAACAGACCGGACAGCAGCGAGGTCGTGTGCAGTTCGAGGCGGCCGACGCGCAGGGGCCGGCCGCGCAGCCAGCGCCGCTTGCCGAGCTCGAACCGCTCCCAGAGCAGGGCCAGCACGAACAGCGGTACGGCCATCCCCAGCGCGTACACCGCCAGCAGCAGGCCTCCGTAGACGGGGCTGCCGCTGACGGCCGCCACCGTGAGGACGCTGCCCAGGATCGGGCCGGCGCAGAACCCGGCCAGCCCGTAGACCGCGCCGAGGGCGTACACCGACAGGGCGGTGGTCGGCCGGATCCGGCCCGACAGCTCCGAGAGCCGCCGGGAGGCGAAGCCGAGGCCGAGGATCTGCGCGATCCCGAGCACGATGATCAGCCAGCCGCCGGCCAGGACGAGCGCGTCCCGGTGGGAGTGGAAGAACCGTCCGGCGTACGAACCGGCCGCCCCGAGGGGTACGAGGGTGCTCGCGAGACCGGCGTAGAAGATCCCGGTGCGCGCCAGCAGCCGCGAGGCGGAGTCGATCGAGTACGCGAAGAAGGCCGGCAGCAGCAGTGCGCTGCACGGGCTGAGCAGGGCGAGGAGGCCGCCCAGCAGGGCGGCCAGGTATCCGATGTCGGTCACCGCTTCGCCGCCCCGGGGGCCTCGGCCCGCGCCTTGGCATCGGCGATCGCCGACTCGAAGGCGTCGAGGGGCTGGGCCCCCGCGATGGGCCGGCCGCCCACGAGGAAGGAGGGGGTGGAGCTGACGCCGATGCGGTAGCCCTCCTCCTGGTCCTTGCGCAGCGCCTCGGCGGCGGCCTCGCCGGCCATGTCCTTCTTGAAGCGCTCCAGGTCGGGGACCCCGGCCTGCCCGGCCAGCTCGACGAGGCGGGCCTCGCCGAAGCCCTTCTCCTTGGAGCCCTCGGCGTACGCGGCCGCGTGGAACGCCGCGAACCGGTCCTGCTGCCCGGCGGCCCAGGCGGCCTTGGCGGCGGCCTCGGAGTCGGCGCCGAAGATGGGGAAGTTGCGCCACTCGATGCGGAGGGTGCCGTCCTCGACGTACTTCTTCATCAGTTCGGGTTCGGTGTCGCGCGCGAACTTGCCGCAGTAGCCGCACTTGAAGTCGGAGTACTCGATCAGCACGACGGGTGCGTCGGCCCGGCCGACGGCCAGCTTGTCGCCGGATTCCCGGCGGGCGAGCTTCAGCAGCTCGCTGGTGCCCGCGTCGGCCTCGGGCGCGGACGCCGAGGAGGGCTTGGCGGGGGTGTCCCCGGGCGCGGTGGCCTGCCAGGACACGACCCCGAAGGCGACGGAGGCGAGGGCGACCCCGGCGCAGATCAGCAGGGGCTTACGGGAGGAAGAGGACATACGGGTGCTCCAGGGCTACGGGTGAGGGCGGACCAGTCGGACGACCGGTCCTCCTAGACCCGCATCACCGAGAGCTCCACCGGCCCCGGCGCCGGCTGGTCCGGCCCGCGTACGGGGACCCGCGCGGGCAGCGCCCGGCCGCCCCCGTCCGGCTCCACGACGGCCCGGGCCAGGGGGGTGTGCGCGTGCTCCGCGCTCGCGCGCGGGGGCGCCGCCGGCGGTATCCCGTCCTCCGCCCCGCCGGGCCCGCAGGCCGGACCCGAACCCTCCACCGCTCCGGCGACCGCCGCCCCGCCCGGCGCGGGGCCGTCGGTGACGGCCTGCGCCGGGCCCGCCTGCGCCACACCGGCCGGGGTCGCGTGCGCCGGACCGGCCGCGCGCACCGCACCGGCCGACGCCGCAGGGGCCGCCGGCGCCGCGGAAGCCGCCGGGGCCGCCGACGCCGCGCCGCAGAGCAGGGCCGCCAGCGCCGCGATCAGGCAGCACAGGGCGCGGGCGGCGCGGGACATGGCGGGCCTCTCACGTCGGTTCTGGTGATCTCGTCCCGAAATGGTACGGGGACGGTACACAAATGCGTTCGCCACCCGACGCTCCCGGGTGAGATCCTCGACCAGGTATGTCTACTTCCTTCGCCGCCCTGCAGACGCTTCTCGGTGAGATCTCGCTCCGTGACGCGCACCGCCTCGGCCGCCGCCTCGAAGGCGCCCGCCGTATCCGCAAGCCCGAGGCCAAGCAGGCCGTGCTCGACGAGATCGCCGCGGAGGCCGGGAAAGCCGCCGCGCGACTGGCCGGCCGTGCCTCGCGGATGCCGGAGGTCACGTATCCCGAGAACCTGCCCGTCAGCCAGAAGAAGGACGAGATCGCCGAGGCGATACGCGACCACCAGGTCGTGATCGTCGCGGGCGAGACCGGCTCCGGCAAGACCACGCAGATCCCCAAGATCTGCATGGAGCTGGGCCGCGGCGTCCGGGGCATGATCGGGCACACCCAGCCCCGCCGGATCGCGGCGCGCACCGTCGCGGAGCGCATCGCGGAGGAGCTGAAGTCCGAGATCGGCCAGACGGTCGGCTGGAAGGTCCGGTTCACCGACCAGGTGGACCAGGACGCCACCTTCGTGAAGCTGATGACGGACGGCATCCTGCTCGCCGAGATCCAGACGGACCGCGAGCTGCGCGCGTACGACACGATCATCATCGACGAGGCCCACGAGCGGTCCCTCAACATCGACTTCCTGCTCGGCTACCTCGCCACGCTGCTGCCCAAGCGCCCCGACCTCAAGGTGATCGTCACCTCCGCGACGATCGACCCGGAGCGCTTCTCCCGGCACTTCGGCGAGGCCCCGATCGTCGAGGTCAGCGGGCGTACGTATCCGGTGGAGGTCCGCTACCGGCCGCTGCTGGAGGAGGACGCCGAGGAGGCGGCGGACTCCGACCGGGACCAGATCACCGCGATCTGCGAGGCCGTGGACGAGCTCCAGGGCGAGGGCCCCGGCGACGTGCTCGTCTTCCTGTCGGGCGAGCGCGAGATCCGCGACACGGCGGACGCGCTCAACAAGCGGAACCTCCGCTTCACCGAGGTCCTGCCCCTCTACGCGCGCCTCTCGCACGCCGAGCAGCACCGGGTGTTCCAGCGGCCCCCCGCGGGAACGACGCGCCGGATCGTCCTCGCGACCAACGTCGCCGAGACCTCCCTGACCGTCCCCGGCATCAAGTACGTGATCGACCCGGGCACCGCCCGGATCTCCCGCTACAGCCACCGCACCAAGGTGCAGCGGCTGCCCATCGAGCGGATCAGCCAGGCGAGCGCCAACCAGCGCAAGGGCCGCTGCGGCCGCACCAGCGACGGCATCTGCATCCGGCTGTACTCCGAGGACGACTTCCTCTCCCGTCCGGAGTTCACGGACGCCGAGATCCTGCGCACCAACCTGGCCTCCGTCATCCTCCAGATGACCGCGGCCGGCCTCGGCGAGATCGAGAAGTTCCCCTTCATCGACCCGCCGGACCACCGCAACATCCGCGACGGCGTCCAGTTGCTCCAGGAACTCGGCGCGCTGGACCCCTCCGAGAAGGACGCCCACAAGCGGCTCACGCCGATGGGCCGGCAGCTCTCGCAGCTCCCGGTGGACCCGCGGCTCGCCCGCATGGTCGTGGAGGCGGACAAGAACAACTGCGTCCGCGAGGTCATGGTCATCGCGGCGGCCCTGTCCATCCAGGACCCGCGCGAGCGCCCGTCGGACAAGCAGACGCAGGCGGACCAGAACCACGCCCGCTTCAAGGACGAGACCAGCGACTTCCTCTCGTTCCTGAACATGTGGCGCTACGTCCGCGAGCAGCAGAAGGAGCGCGGCTCGTCCTCCTTCCGCCGGATGTGCAAGCAGGAGTACCTGAACTTCCTGCGGATCCGCGAGTGGCAGGACATCTACTCGCAGCTGCGTACGGTCGCCAAGTCCATGGGGATCCACGTCAACGAGGCCGATGCCCCGGAGCAGCACGTCCACGTGTCGCTGCTGGCGGGTCTGCTCTCGCACATCGGCCTGAAGGACACCGACAAGAACGAGTACCTGGGCGCCCGGTCCGCCAAGTTCGCGATCTTCCCGGGCTCCGCGCTGTTCAAGAAGCAGCCGAAGTTCGTGATGTCGGCGGAGCTGGTGGAGACCTCGCGGCTGTGGGCCCGGGTCAACGCCAAGGTGGAGCCCGAGTGGGTCGAGCCGCTGGCCCAGCACCTGATCAAGCGCACGTACAGCGAGCCGCACTGGGAGAAGGACCAGGCGGCGGTGATGGCGTACGAGAAGGTCACGCTGTACGGCGTGCCGATCGTGGCCCAGCGGAAGATCAACTACGGCCGGATCGACGCCGAGGTCTCGCGCGAGCTGTTCATCCGCAACGCGCTCGTCGAGGGCGACTGGCGGACCCACCACAAGTTCTACGCCGACAACCGCAAGCTCCTCACCGAGGTGGAGGAGCTGGAGAACCGGGCCCGGCGCCGCGACATCGTCGTGGACGACGAGACCCTGTTCGACTTCTACGACCAGCGGATCCCCGAGCACGTGGTGTCCGGGGCGCACTTCGACTCGTGGTGGAAGCACAAGAAGCGGGACGAGCCCGAACTGCTCGACTTCGAGCGCGAGATGCTGCTGACCGAGAAGGCGGCCGGGGTCACCAAGGCCGACTACCCGGACTCCTGGCGGCAGGGGCAGCTGAAGTTCCGGGTGACCTACCAGTTCGAGCCGGGCGCCGACGCGGACGGTGTCACCGTGCACGTGCCGCTCCAGGTGCTGAACCAGGTCACCGACGAGGGCTTCGACTGGCAGATCCCGGGTCTGCGGGAAGAGGTCGTCACCGAGCTGATCCGGTCGCTGCCGAAGCCGATCCGCCGGCACTACGTGCCCGCGCCGAACTTCGCCTCGCGCTTCCTGGACACGGCCGTGCCGCTCCAGGAGCCGCTGCCGGTGACGCTGGCGCGCGAGCTCCAGCGGATGGTGGGGGTCCCGGTGTCCGCCGAGGACTTCGACCTGTCCCGGATCCCGGACCACCTGAAGATCACTTTCCGGATCGTTGACGAGCGCCGCAAGAACCTCGCCGAGGACAAGGACCTGGAGGCCCTGCGGCTGCGGCTGAAGCCCAAGGCCCGCCAGGCCCTCTCCAAGGCCGCCGCGGCCACCGCCGAGCGGGCGGGCGGGGAGTCGGTGGAGCGCACCGGGCTGACCGACTGGACGATCGGGACGCTGAGCCGGGTCTTCGAGACCCGGCGGGCCGGCCAGCCGGTGAAGGCCTACCCGGCGCTGGTGGACCAGGGCGCGAGCGTCTCCGTACGGCTCTTCGACACCGAGGCCGAGCAGCAGCAGGCGATGTGGCTGGGCACCCGGCGGCTGATCCTGCTGGGCATCCCGGTGAACCCGGCGAAGTTCGCCTCGGACAAGCTGACCAACCAGCAGAAGCTGGCCCTCTCGCGCAATCCGCACGGCTCCGTCCAGGCGCTGTTCGAGGACTGCGCGACGGCGGCCACCGACAGGCTGATCGCCGCGCACGGCGGTCCGGCCTGGGACGAGGCCTCCTT
Source organism: Streptomyces goshikiensis (assembly GCF_014650555.1). Classification (GTDB taxonomy): domain Bacteria; phylum Actinomycetota; class Actinomycetes; order Streptomycetales; family Streptomycetaceae; genus Streptomyces; species Streptomyces goshikiensis. The sequence goes on from NZ_BMVE01000004.1 coordinate 34,372, forward strand.
CCGGAAGCTCTTCGACGCGGTCCGGGCCGACCTGGTGGACACGACGGTGCGGACGGTGGATCAGGTCCAGCAGGTGCTGGCGGCCTGGCAGGCCTGCGAGCGGCGCCTGAAGGCGACCAACAGCCTGGCCCTGATGGCGAACGTGCAGGACGCGAAGACGCAGCTGGCGGCGCTGATGCCGGCCGGCTTCGTGACCCTGACCGGGCTGAAGCGGCTGCCGGACCTGATGCGCTACCTGGTGGCGGTCGACCGCCGGCTCCAGCAGATGCCGACGGGCGTCCAGCGCGACACCACGCGCATGGAGAAGGTCCACGAGATGCGGGACGAGTACCTGTGGCTGCTGGAGCAGCTGCCGAAGGGCCGGCCCGTGCCGGAGGCGGTCACCGAGATCCGCTGGATGATCGAGGAGCTGCGCGTCAGTTACTTCGCGCACGCGCTCGGGACGGCGTACCCGATCTCCGACAAGCGGATCGTCAAGGCGGTGGACGCGGCGGCCCCGTGAGGGCCTCCGGGAGGGGTTCCGGAGGGTCGGAGGGCGGGTCGCGCAGGCGGTTCGACTGCACCCCCTGAGCTGCTGTATAGTCTGATTCGCAGCCACCCAGTGGCCGCAAATCGAGGACCTGTGGAGCAGTTGGTTAGCTCGCCACCCTGTCAAGGTGGAGGTCGCGGGTTCAAGTCCCGTCAGGTTCGCAATAACATCAGGGCCCGTATCCCCCAGGGATACGGGCCCTGATGCGTTGCCAGACGAACCGGCGACAGGAAGCGAGGACCCTGGTGACGAGCCGGGACGAGCTCAGAGCGCTCCTGAAGGCCCATCTGAGGGCCGCCGGGGGGCACCGCCACCTCACGCGTCACTGCCCCGCCTGCCATCGCCTCCAGCGCCTCGCGCTGTTCCTCGGCCACGAGGGGAAGAATCCCCCGTCCGCATGAAGCGGTCTGCGACGCACGTCCCCTTACGGGTGCATTGCGCGTAGTACAAGAGTGATCATCTGTGATGGGTGTCACCACATGAGTTTTCGGGACATGCGCATTTATCGCACCCCTACGCGAGCTCGATTTAATATGTGCAATGGCACCCACCCCTCCAGCACCCTCACCCCTTCCCGGTCCGGCCGGGATCCGGGCATAAAAAAAGATCGCGCTGGACCCGGCGGAGTCCAGCGCGATCGAACGACCAGAACCTGTTGGGGCAGGTTCAGCCGTTTGAAGCCATGTGGGTTTCATCGGATTGGGGGACCCGATACGAACCCTTCAAAACGGGGTGCTACGTACCTCAGGCCTCGCTGCGCTGCTGCGGAATTCCCGCGAGCAGTGCGCGAACCTCGGCCTCGCGGTAACGGCGGTGTCCACCCAGGGTGCGGATGGACGTGAGCTTGCCAGCCTTGGCCCAGCGGGTGACCGTCTTCGGGTCCACGCGGAACATCGTGGCAACCTCAGCCGGGGTCAGCAGCGGCTCGGCATCAGGGGTGCGAGCGGTCATGAGCGGCCTCCTCGGGAGAACCGAACCATCTCGGTTCTTTCCTCTAAATTCTGCACCTTGGCCCGCGTTGCCCGAAATGGACATACGCAGGCCGAGTCGGTTATAGGACGAACGGCTTGTCCTCGGCACTACAACTACACCATCCGTCCAGCCCCAAGGGCCAAACCGATGGAATTGCCCTCCGAGGTGTTCATCAGCGGCGGAAGCCGATGGACCGCCCCATAACGGACAGTCACCCCACTGTGACGATCAGTCACAGAGCGATCAGGAGTCGTCAGACCCCCCGTAGAGTGCAATACCGAGCATTCCGCCCTTAGTTGGGCGGAAGGAACCCTCCCCGGACTCCTTGTCCTATTTTGGCACGAGGGTAGGGGAAGGGCGCAAGGGTGTAGATAGTGCGGTCCGTCACGCTTGGGCCAATGGCCCGTATCGGGACGTAGGTCCTGGCCCTAAGGCCCAAATGTAGCGATCAAGGCCTTGATCTGCGCTTTATGCCCGATCAGCCGATACGGGCGGTACGTACGATCCTCCGGTACCCCGGCGCTCCGCCCGCCGGGTGTGTCGGGCGCGTCACACCCGGCGCGAGCCCCTAATTGGCGAACAGCCTCTCCCGCACCGCCCGCCAGCGCTCCGCCAGCTCCCCGTACTTCCCCGCCGCCACCGACATGTCGCCCGCCCGGAGCGCCGCGATCCCCGCCGCGAGGTCCCGGGCCGAGCGGTCGGCCGCCAGCCGGTCGGCCGGCAGCGCGTGCAGCAGCCCCCCGTAGTCCAGTTCGACCATCGAGCGCGGGTGGAACTCCTCCAGCCAGCTCCCGACCTCGACCAGCCCCTGGACCAGCCCCCCGTACCCCTCCGCCTCCCGCAGGGTCCGCAGCCCCCGCGCGAGCCGCCGCCGGGCCTGCACCATCGGGGTCCGGTAGCGCAGCCGTTCGCCCGGAAGGTACTCCCGCTCCTCGTCGGACACCAGCACGAACCAGCGCAGCGGCACCTGCCACACCCCGGTCCGGATCCACGGCCGCGCGTCCGGGTTCCGCTCGCGCCAGGCCGCGAACTCCTCGGCCGCCCGCCGGCGCTCCCCCGGCGGGAGCGCCGCGTCGAGCACCGGGCCCGGGAAGTCGGCCACCAGCTCCTGGAGCGCGAGCCAGCCGCGCAGCCTGGTCCGCCACGGGCAGACCAGCAGCACCCCGTCCACCTCCGCCGTGAAGGCGTCGGCGCTCTCGTGCGCCGGGACCCCGACCACCGGGACCCGGACCAAATCCGTGAGGGACCTGCGCAGTTCGTCCTGGGCGGTCGGGGCCGCCCCGCGCCGGGCGTAGTCGGCCCAGTGGGCGCGCTCCGGCTCGGGGAAGGCCGCCAAGGGCTCGTAGACGCGCAGGTAGGACGCGTACGGGACGGACGGCACCGGGCGCGCTGCGGGCAGTCGGCGGTCGGGGGATTCGCTCACGCTCTCGTACTCCCCCGCACCGCCCGCGGGTACTCCGCCCGGCCGCCCCCGGCGCGGCGCGCGGGCCCGCGCAGCACGGGACGATTCCGATCCTCGGACAGATCGCCTGGACCCGCCCCACAGGTCTTACGCTGCTCCCAGCACGCCCTCCCCCACCCGCAGGGCGGGCGTCTTTCCGCCGCATCTCTTCCATGGGAGTCACCACCGTGACCGAAATGACCGACGGCGTCCTGCACACCCTGTTCCGCACGGAGCAGGGTGGCCACGAGCAAGTCGTGCTGTGCCAGGACCGAGCCTCCGGCCTCAAGGCCGTCATCGCGATCCACTCCACCGCCCTGGGCCCCGCCCTCGGTGGCACGCGCTTCCACGCGTACGCCTCGGACGAGGAGGCCGTCCTCGACGCGCTGAACCTCGCGCGCGGCATGTCGTACAAGAACGCCCTCGCCGGTCTCGACCTGGGCGGCGGCAAGGCCGTCATCATCGGTGACCCCGACGTCCTGAAGTCCGAGGAACTGCTCCTGGCGTACGGCCGGTTCGTGGAGTCCCTCGGCGGCCGCTACGTCACCGCCTGCGACGTCGGCACGTACGTGGCGGACATGGACGTCGTGTCCCGCGCGACGCGCTGGGCCACCGGCCGCTCCCCCGAGAACGGCGGCGCCGGCGACTCCTCGGTCCTCACCGCCTACGGCGTGTTCCAGGGCATGCGGGCCAGCGCCCAGCACCTGTGGGGCGACCCGACGCTGCGCGGCCGCAAGGTCGGTGTCGCCGGGGTCGGCAAGGTCGGCCACTACCTGGTCGAGCACCTGCTGGAGGACGGCGCCGAGGTCGTCATCACGGACGTACGGGAAGAGTCCCTGCGCCGGGTCCTCGACAAGCACCCGCAGGTCACCGCGGTCGCGGACACCGCCGCGCTGATCCGCACCGAGGGCCTGGACATCTACGCCCCGTGCGCGCTCGGCGGCGCGCTGAACGACGAGACCGTGCCCGCGCTGACCGCCAGGGTCGTGTGCGGCGCCGCGAACAACCAGCTCGCGCACCAGGGTGTGGAGAAGGACCTCGCGGACCGCGGGATCCTCTACGCCCCCGACTACGTGGTCAACGCGGGCGGGGTCATCCAGGTCGCGGACGAGCTGCACGGCTTCGACTTCGACCGGTGCAAGAAGAAGGCCACGAAGATCTTCGACACCACCCTGGAGATCTTCACTCGTGCGAAGGCGGACGGCATTCCGCCGGCCGCCGCGGCGGACCGGATCGCCGAGCAGCGGATGGCCGAGGCCCGCGCCGCGCGCACGGCCTGACCCTCTTCGGGGCCCCTCGGGGACCCCGCGGGTGCGCCCGCCGGGGTGCGGCGAGACGGAACTCACTGCACTTCGGCGGGTCGCCCGTCAGGATCAGGTTAAAATCGCAGCTGACCAGCGAGGACGGGGCGCTTCTCTGGTTCTGCACCGGGGCGCGTCATGCGGGCGGCGTACCGTATGGCCGCGGAAGCAGGTACCGTTAAACCCCTACGGACGGTCTCTCCACGGAGAGCCCGCTCCGAACCATGAACGCGTGTCAGACTCTGGGGCCGTCGAGCCCCGTCACCGAGGGGGTCGAGCCATGGGGCGCGGCCGGGCCAAGGCCAAGCAGACAAAGGTCGCCCGCCAGCTGAAGTACAACAGCGGCGGGACTGACCTCTCGCGTCTGGCCAATGAGCTGGGCGCATCGCCGACGGATCCGCTGCTGCCTGTCAGCGAGCCGGTCGAAGTCGATGACGATCAGGATGACGACGACGACCCGTACGCCAAGTACGCGGATCTGTACAACAGCGATGACGACGACGAGGACGAAGAGTCCGGTCCGTCGGCTCAGCGTCGCGGCGCTTGACGCTTCTTCGCGTCTGCACGACATCTCAAAACACTGAACCCGGTCCAGGGCCTTCGCCCCGGACCGGGTTCAGTGCTGCTCAGCTCGCGTAGGTACCGGTCAGGGTCGCGCCCTCGCTGCGGTCGCCCCGGTCCAGGATCTCGCCCGCGACCCAGGCGTCAACGCCCCGGTCGGCCAGCGCGGTCAGGGCCACTTCCACCGATTCCTGCGGGACCACGGCCATCATGCCGACGCCCATGTTCAGGGTCTTCTCCAGCTCCAGCTGCTCGACCTGTCCGGCCTTGCCGACCAGGTCGAAGATGGCGCCGGGGGCCCAGGTCGTACGGTCGACCGTGGCGTGCAGGTGGTCCGGGATCACCCGGGCCAGGTTGGCGGCGAGGCCGCCGCCGGTGATGTGCGAGTACGCGTGCACCTCGGCCGTACGGGTGAGGGCCATGCAGTCCAGCGAGTAGATCTTGGTGGGCTCCAGGAGCTCCTCGCCGAGGGTCCGGCCGAGTTCCTCGACGTGGCTCTCCAGCGACATCTTGGCGCGGTCGAAGAGCACGTGCCGGACCAGCGAGTACCCGTTCGAGTGAAGCCCGGAGGACGCCATGGCGATGACGGCGTCACCCGTACGGATGCGATCCGCGCCGAGCAGCCGGTCGTACTCGACGACACCGGTGCCGGCGCCCGCCACGTCGAAGTCGTCCGGGCCCAGCAGGCCCGGGTGCTCGGCGGTCTCGCCGCCGACCAGGGCGCAGCCGGCGAGGACACAGCCCTCGGCGATGCCCTTGACGATCGCCGCGACACGCTCGGGGTGAACCTTGCCGACGCAGATGTAGTCGGTCATGAAGAGCGGCTCGGCACCGCAGACGACGATGTCGTCCATGACCATCGCGACCAGGTCGTGGCCGATGGTGTCGTACACGCCGAGCTGGCGGGCGATGTCGACCTTGGTGCCGACCCCGTCGGTGGCGGAGGCCAGCAGCGGGCGCTCGTAGCGCTTGAGGGCGGAGGCGTCGAAGAGGCCGGCGAATCCGCCGAGGCCGCCGAGGACCTCGGGGCGCTGCGTCTTCTTCACCCACTCCTTCATCAGCTCGACCGCGCGGTCTCCGGCTTCGATGTCGACGCCCGCGGCTGCGTAGCTGGCACCGGTGGTCTTCTCTGTCATGACAGGAGAGAGCTTTCGTGTCGTTGCTGCGTGTGGTGCTGGGCCCTGGGAGAAGCTGGAAAGGCAGGGCCCAGCGCAGGTTGAGCCAGGGTTACGGGCTGCCGGCTACGGGCGCCGGAGCGCGTCGGCGGCGTCGGTGCCGCCCGCCAGCTCGCTCTCCAGAAGCTGCTTGCCCAGCAGCTGCGGGTCGGGCAGCTCCATGGGGTACTCGCCGTCGAAGCAGGCACGGCAGAGGTTGGGCTTCTGGATCGTCGTCGCCTCGATCATCGAGTCGATCGAGATGTACGAGAGCGAGTCCGCGCCGAGTGACGTGGCGATCTCGTCGACCGTCATGCCGTTGGCGATCAGCTCGGCCCGGGTGGCGAAGTCGATGCCGAAGAAGCACGGCCACTTCACCGGCGGCGAGGAGATCCGGATGTGGACCTCGGCCGCGCCGGCCTCGCGGAGCATCTTGACGAGGGCGCGCTGGGTGTTGCCGCGGACGATCGAGTCGTCTACGACCACCAGCCGCTTGCCGCGGATGACTTCCTTGAGCGGGTTGAGCTTCAGGCGGATGCCGAGCTGGCGGATCGTCTGCGAGGGCTGGATGAAGGTCCGGCCGACGTAGGCGTTCTTGACCAGGCCGGATCCGTACGGGATCCCGCTGGCTTCGGCGTATCCGACGGCGGCGGGCGTGCCGGATTCCGGCGTCGCTATCACCAGGTCGGCGTCCGCCGGGGCTTCCTTGGCCAGGCGCCGGCCCATCTCGACACGCGAGAGGTAGACGTTCCGGCCGGCGATGTCGGTGTCCGGGCGCGCCAGGTAGACGTACTCGAAGACACAGCCCTTGGGCTTTGCTTCCGCGAAACGAGAGGAGCGCAGACCGTTCTCGTCGATCGCGATGAGCTCGCCCGGCTCGACCTCGCGGACGAAGCTGGCGCCGCAGATGTCGAGGGCGGCGGTCTCGCTCGCGACCACCCAGCCGCGCTCCAGGCGGCCGAGGACCAGCGGGCGGATGCCCTGCGGGTCACGGGCGGTGTAGAGGGTCCCCTCGTCCATGAACACGAGCGAGAAGGCGCCCTTGACCTGAGGCAGGACCTTGGCGGCCGACTCCTCGATGGTCAGGGGCTTGCCCTCGTCGTCGGTCTGGCCGGCGAGCAGGGCCGTCACGAGGTCGGTGTCGTTGGTGGCCGCCACCTGGGTGGCACGGCCGTCCTGACGGGGGAGGTCGGCGACCATCTCGGCAAGCTCGGCGGTGTTCACCAGGTTGCCGTTGTGACCCAGGGCAATGGAGCCGTGGGCGGTCGCGCGGAAGGTCGGCTGGGCGTTCTCCCAGACGGAGGCTCCGGTGGTCGAGTAGCGGGCGTGACCGACCGCGATATGACCTTGGAGCGAGCCGAGAGAGGTTTCGTCGAAGACCTGGGAAACGAGGCCCATGTCCTTGAAGACGAGGATCTGGGAACCGTTGCTCACAGCGATGCCCGCGGACTCTTGTCCGCGGTGCTGCAATGCATACAGTCCGAAGTAGGTGAGCTTGGCGACCTCTTCACCCGGAGCCCAGACACCGAAGACGCCGCAAGCGTCCTGGGGGCCCTTTTCGCCGGGGAGCAGGTCGTGGTTGAGTCGTCCATCACCACGAGGCACGCCCCCGAGTGTAGGCGAGATCGACCACCGGTCCGAATTGGGGATGGCCGGGAAATGTCACAGCACAGAGGGTGACGGCAGACCCCCGTCTCGGTATTCGGATCCTTTGTTGACATCTACAAGAGGATTCGTACAGGCTCTCGCCCCATGCAGCCTCTCGGTGACCGATCAGTCACCCTCGTTGAGCGCCGCCACGTAGACCTGGTCCGTGTCGCGAGCGCCATCTGTCGCTGTCCCGCGTAGCCACAACTCTTTCTCCCCCTTTCCCTTTTCGCTCCGCCCAGCCCCGCCCCGCCGTGCCGCGCGCCGTCCCCGCGCCCGCCCGGGGCGGGGCGGCCGGGCCGCGCCTTGGAGTCCTTGTGTCTTCGTACAACAGCAATGTGTCCCGTCGTACGTTCGGAGGTGCCGTCGGAGTGGGCGCGGCGGCCGCCGCGGTGGGGCTCGGGGGCGGTCCGGCCGCCGCTTCCGAGGCCCCTCGGGAGGGCCGTTCGGAGCGTCCGTTCCGGGCCGCGCGGGAGCGTCGCTCGCGCCGTCCGAACATCCTGTTCATCCTCGGGGACGACCTCGGCTGGGCCGACCTGTCCTCGTACGGCTCGCCGCACATCAAGACCCCGAACCTGGACCGGCTCGCCCGGCAGGGCGTCCGGTTCACCGACGCCTACGCCGGCTCGGCGACCTGCTCCCCGACCCGGTTCAGCCTGTACACCGGGCGCTACCCGGGCCGCACCGAGGGCGGTCTGGCCGAGCCCATCGCCGACAGGTCCGCCGGCCTGGAGCCCACCCACCCGACGCTGGCCTCGCTGCTGCGGGACGCCGGGTACGCGACCGCGCTGATCGGCAAGTGGCACGCGGGCTACCTGCCCGACTACAGCCCCACCCGCTCCGGGTGGGAGGAGTTCTTCGGCAACTTCGGCGGCGCGCTGGAGTACTACTCGAAGCTGGGCCTGGGCGGCGAGTACGACCTCTACGAGGGCGACGCCGAGTACAAGGACCTGCGCTACTACACCCGGATCATCACCGAGCGGGCGAGCGAGTACGTCTCCCGCGACCACGGCGGCAGGCCCTGGCTGCTGAACCTGAACTTCACCACCCCGCACTGGCCGTGGATCGCGGACGGGGACACCGAACAGAGCGCCGAGATCGTCCGCCGGATCAAGGCGGGCGACGGCCGCGCGCTGTGGCACCAGGACGGCGGATCGGTCGAGAAGTACCAGCAGATGGTGGAGGACCTCGACCGCTCGGTCGGCGAGGTGCTGAAGGCGCTGAAGCGCTCCGGGCAGGAGGACGACACCCTGGTCGTCTTCTCCAGCGACAACGGCGGCGAGCGCTTCTCGTACAACTGGCCGCTCTCCGGCAACAAGGCCTCGCTCCAGGAGGGCGGCATCCGGGTGCCGAACATCCTGCGCTGGCCCGCCCGGATCGACGGCGGCCAGGTCAGCCACGTCCCGGTGTTCAGCCCGGACTGGACGGCGACGCTGCTGGAGCTGGCCGGGACCCGGCCGCACCGGGCGTACCCGCTGGACGGGGCGAGCCTGGCCGGGTACCTGCTGCGCGGCGAGAAGGCGGCGGAGCGGGACCTGTTCTGGCGGGTGCGCGGGGAGCGGGCGCTGCGCCGCGGGGACTGGAAGTACTACCGGGGCAAGACGGGCCGGGACCAGCTGTTCAACCTGGCCGGGGACCTCCGCGAACAGGCCGACCGGGCGGCGGCGGAGCCGGACCGGCTGGCACGGCTGCGGGCGGCGTGGGAGAAGACCGACGCGGGCCTGCTCCCGTACCCGGCCTGAGCCCGTCCGCCGGCCGCTCGGCGGCTCGACGGCTCGACGGCTCGGCGGCAGGGGCTTGCTCGGCCCCGGCTGCTCGGTCGCTAACCGGCCGCGGGGGCGGCCCGGGCGGTCAGGCCCGTCCCGTCGGGCGCGCTGAGCGTCAGGGTCCGGTCCCGGATCCGCCAGCCGAGCGGGCCGCTGCCGAACAGCCCCGTCAGCGTCCGCTCGACCTCGCCGGGGCCGCCCTCGCAGGCCATCCGGGTCGTGGTGAGCGGGCCGACGGTGAGGGAGGCGCCCGAGACGGTGACCGGGGCGCGGAACCGGTTGCAGCCGAGGCTGCCGCTCACGGCCCCGTCGGCGGCGATCGTGAACCGGGCCCGGCCGGCGGCGCCGGCAGGGAGGGAGGCCGCGGTGGCCCCGCCGAGCAGGGAGTCCACGGTCCATTCGGTGGCGGTCAGCGGGGTGTCGGGGGCCGGTGCGGTGAGCGTGACCGTGCCGGTCGCGGGGTGCGGGTTCTGCGCCATCAGGGCCGCGCCGCCGTCACCGCACGCGGTGGCGGCGGCGGCCACGACGAGCGCGGCGGCCAGGGCGACGGGGACGTGCCGGAAGGTACGCATGCCCCTGGGACGGATGCCCGGCCGCGCCGGTTCCGCCCGCTGGGCCGTCCGGGTCCGCTCAGCCCAGCAGGGGGAGGAGCGCCGACAGGTCCGCCCGCTCCCCGCTGGCGCTGACCCGCGCTGCGGACACCGCCTCGGCCCACTGCGTACGGCCCGTCGCGAGCCGGATCCAGGTCAGCGGGTCGGTCTCCACCACGTTCGGCGGGGTGCCGCGGGTGTGCCGGGGCCCCGCCACGCACTGGACCACCGCGAACGGCGGGATGCGCACCTCCACCGAGGCGCCCGGCGCGCTGACCGCGAGGGCGTCGGCGAGCAGCCGGGTGCAGGCGGCGAGGGCCTGCCGCTCGATCGGGATGTCCAGGCCCGCGGCCCGGTTCAGGTCGTCGGTGTGCACCACCAGTTCCACGGCCCGGGTGACCATGAAGTCGGCCAGGGTCATGGCCCCGGTCCACAGGCTCAGCACCCGGTCGCCGCGGTTCGCAGCGAGCCCGGCCGCCAGCCGTTCGCCGGCCCGCGCGAACAGCTCGGGCAGCGGTCCGCCGTCCAGGGTCTCCTTGGCCGCCTCGGCGATCCGCCCGGCGAGGGAGGCGGTGGCGGAGGGCCATTCGGTGACCGACAGCTCGGCGACCGCGGCGGGCGGCCGTTCCAGACCGGCGCCCAGCGAGTCCGCGATCCACGCGATGTGCGCGGCCAGATCGCCCACGGTCCAGTCCCCGAGTCCGCTGGGCCGCGCCAGCTGCCCGGGGGTCAGCTCCGCGACGGCGTCGGCGACGTGGCCGAACTGCGCCGTCACGGCCGCCCTGATCTTCGCGGCGTCGTACCTGCGGGTCTTGGGTGCCATGCCGGGAGTCTGCCCGATCGGTCGCCGCCCCCGCAGCCACCACCGCCACCGCCACCGCCGCGGGAACGCCGAAGCCCCGCACGGCGGTCCGTGCGGGGCTTCGGTCCGGCTTCGTCGGCCGTCGCCGTGGCTCAGGCCAGCAGCGCCGGGATCGTCGCCTCGTGCGCCTCGCGGAGCTCGGCCAGCGGGAGCGTGAACTCGCCCTGGATCTCGATCTCCTCGCCGTCCACCACGCCGATGCGGGTGGCCGGCAGGCCCCGCGCACCGCACATGTCGGTGAAGCGGAGCTCCTCGCTGCGCGGTACGGACACGATGGCCCGGCCCGCCGACTCGGAGAACAGGAAGGTGAACGCGTCCAGACCCTCCGGCACCACGATCCGCGCGCCGTTGCCGCCGCGCAGGCAGGACTCGGTCAGCGCCTGGATGACGCCGCCGTCCGAGAGGTCGTGCGCGGCGTCGATCATGCCGTCGCGGGAGCCCGAGATCAGGATCTCGCCGAGCAGCTTCTCGCGGCCCAGGTCCACCTTCGGGGGCATGCCGCCGAGGTGGTCGTGGACGACCTGCGACCAGGCCGAGCCGCCGAACTCCGCGGCCGTGTCGCCCAGCAGGTACAGCAGCTGGCCGGCCTCCGCGAACGCCATCGGCGTACGGCGGTTGACGTCGTCGATCACACCGAGGACCGCCACGACCGGGGTCGGGTGGATCGCGATGTCACCGGTCTGGTTGTATAGCGAGACGTTGCCGCCGGTCACCGGGGTGCCCAGCTCCAGGCAGCCGTCCGCGAGACCGCGGGTGGCCTCGGCGAACTGCCACATGACGCCCGGGTCCTCGGGCGAGCCGAAGTTCAGGCAGTCGGAGATCGCGAGCGGCTTGGCGCCGGTCGCGGCGACGTTGCGGTACGCCTCGGCCAGCGCGAGCTGCGCGCCCGTGTACGGGTCGAGCTTCGCGAAGCGGCCGTTGCCGTCCGTCGCCATGGCCACGCCGAGGTTGGTGTCCTCGTCGATGCGGACCATGCCGGCGTCCTCGGGCTGCGACAGCACCGTGTTGCCCTGGACGAAGCGGTCGTACTGGTCGGTGACCCAGGACTTCGAGGCCTGGTTCGGGGACGAGACCAGCGCCAGGACCTGCGCGCGGAGCTCCTCGGAGGTCTGCGGGCGGGGCAGCTTGCCCGCGTCGTCGGCCTGGAGGGCGTCCTGCCACTCGGGGCGGGCGTACGGGCGGTTGTAGACGGGGCCCTCGTGGGCGACGGTGCCGGGCGGCACGTCCACGATCTGCTCGCCGTGCCAGAAGATCTCCAGGCGCTCGCCCTCGGTCACCTCACCGATGACGGTGGCGATGACGTCCCACTTCTCGCAGATCTCCAGGAAGCGGTCGACGTGCTGCGGCTCGACGATCGCGCACATGCGTTCCTGCGACTCGCTCATGAGGATTTCCTCGGGCGAGAGGGTCGCGTCGCGCAGCGGCACGGTGTCGAGCTCGACGCGCATGCCGCCGGAACCGGCGGAGGCCAGCTCGCTCGTCGCGCAGGAGAGCCCGGCGCCGCCGAGGTCCTGGATGCCCGCGACCAGCTTCTCCTTGAAGATCTCCAGGGTGCACTCGATGAGGAGCTTCTCCTGGAAGGGGTCGCCGACCTGGACGGCGGGGCGCTTGGTCGGCTTGGAGTCGTCGAACGTCTCCGAGGCCAGCACGGACACGCCGCCGATGCCGTCGCCGCCCGTGCGGGCGCCGTAGAGGATGACCTTGTTGCCGGGGCCGGAGGCCTTGGCCAGGTGGATGTCCTCGTGCTTCATCACGCCGATGCAGCCGGCGTTGACGAGCGGGTTGCCCTGGTAGCAGGCGTCGAAGACGACCTCGCCGCCGATGTTCGGCAGGCCCAGGCAGTTGCCGTAGCCGCCGATGCCCGCGACCACGCCCGGCAGGACGCGCTTGGTGTCGGGGTGGTCGGCCGCGCCGAAGCGCAGCGGGTCCACGACGGCGACCGGGCGGGCGCCCATGGCGAGGATGTCGCGGACGATGCCGCCGATGCCGGTGGCCGCGCCCTGGTAGGGCTCGATGTACGAGGGGTGGTTGTGCGACTCCACCTTGAAGGTGACCGCGTACCCCTGGCCGACGTCGACGACGCCGGCGTTCTCGCCGATGCCGACGAGCATGGCCGTGTTCTCGGGGGCCTTCTCGCCGAACTGCTTCAGGTGGACCTTGCTGCTCTTGTAGGAGCAGTGCTCGGACCACATGACGGAGTACATGGCGAGCTCGGCGCCGGTCGGGCGGCGGCCGAGGATCTCGCGGATCCGGGCGTACTCGTCCTCCTTGAGGCCGAGTTCCTTCCAGGGCTGGGAGGCGTCCGGGGTTTCGGTGGCGTTCTTGACCGTGTCGAGGCTCATGCGGAGACCAGCTTCTTCAGGACCGACGTGAAGAACGGGAGGCCGTCGGTGCGGCCCGTCCCGATCAGCGGCTCGACCGCGTGCTCGGGGTGCGGCATCAGGCCGACGACGTTGCCGGCGGCGTTGGTGATGCCGGCGATGTCGCGGAGCGACCCGTTCGGGTTCATGTCGACGTACCGGAAGGCCACTCGGCCTTCGGCCTCCAGCTCGTCGAGCACGCGCTCGTCGGCGACGTAGCGGCCGTCCATGTTCTTGAGCGGTACGGAGATCTCCTGGCCGGCGGTGTAGTCACCGGTCCACGCGGTCTCCGCGTTCTCCACCCGCAGCTTCTGGTCGCGGCAGATGAAGTGCAGGTGGTTGTTCCGGAGCATCGCCCCCGGCAGCAGGTGCGCCTCGGTGAGGACCTGGAAGCCGTTGCAGATGCCGAGGACGGGCATGCCGGCCTTGGCCTGCTCGATGATGGTCTCCATCACCGGCGAGAAGCGGGAGATGGCTCCGGCGCGCAGGTAGTCCCCGTAGGAGAAGCCGCCCGCGAGGACGACCGCGTCGACCTGGTGCAGGTCCTTGTCGCGGTGCCACAGCGAGACCGGCTCGGCCCCCGCGAGGCGGACGGCGCGCAGCGAGTCACGGTCGTCGAGCGTTCCGGGGAACGTGACGACTCCGATGCGAGTGGTCACCGTCAGGCCTCGACCTTCACGGTGAAGTCTTCGATGACGGTGTTGGCGAGGAACGTTTCGGCCATCTTGTGGATGCGGTCGAGGGCGGCCTGGTCGACCGGTCCCTCCACCTCCAGTTCGAAGCGCTTCCCCTGGCGGACGTCGGCGATCCCCTCGAAGCCCAGGCGCGGCAGTGCACGCTGCACCGCCTGGCCCTGAGGGTCGAGGATCTCCGGCTTGAGCATGACGTCGACTACGACGCGTGCCACTGGCACTCCCGTTGGGTGGTTGGTGCGAAGGCGGTTCCATCAGCGTACCCGGCCGAAATTTCTACGCGGGTAGATATGTGTTCACCTTGATCCCCGGGCGGTTTCGGCTTCACCAACGCTTCGCAAAATCCACCGGAAAACCACGCGCCCGGGATTGCGGCGGGACACGCGGAGACAATTAACTGGGCTTCGCAATTCAAAGGGAATCACGGTACAAAGGAATCCCTCGGCACCGCGAGTTTTGCCGCTTCACAACGGGCGGCGAAAGTCGCATTGCTCCGAAACATCCACACAGTCGACATCACCGCACGTCAGCACGTGGCGCGAGGTCGCACGAAGGGACCGATATCCGTGGCGCAGCGCGTAGTAGTCACGATCTCCGACGACATCGACGGCGGAGACGCGACGGAAACGGTCGTGTTCGCTCTGGACGGTAAGTCGTACGAGATCGACCTCAATGAGACCAACGCAAAGAAACTGCGGAAGAGCCTGGCCCCCTTCGTGGCCGCCGGCCGCCGCCAGTCGCGCTCGGGGAAGGCCTTCAAGCACACCGCGATCGCGCCGGACCCGGCCGTCGTCCGGGCCTGGGCCCGGTCCAACCAGCTCGACGTGCCGCCGCGCGGTCGCATCCCGAAGCGGGTCTACGAGGCCTACAACGAGGCCCACTGAGCCGCTCCCGGGGCCGGGCCGACCCCGGATTTGGCATCCACCCCCTCTGATCGGCTAGTGTGTGGATCACGCCGAGGGGCGAGGCCGGAAGGCCAAAACCCCGAAGGTCGTGCGGGTGTAGTTCAGTAGCAGAACACCCCCCTTCCAGGGGGGAGGCGCAGTGTGCAATCCCTGTCACCCGCTCTGCATCGCTTTACCGGCCACAGTTGTGGATCAGGTACAGTGATGCACGCATCGCAGCGACATTCGTGTCGCCGCAAGCATGCGGACGTAGC
The DNA here is from genome assembly GCF_014650555.1 of Streptomyces goshikiensis. Classification (GTDB taxonomy): domain Bacteria; phylum Actinomycetota; class Actinomycetes; order Streptomycetales; family Streptomycetaceae; genus Streptomyces; species Streptomyces goshikiensis. The sequence goes on from NZ_BMVE01000004.1 coordinate 49,406, forward strand.
TCAGTTGGTAGAGCACCACCTTGCCAAGGTGGATGTCGCGCGTTCGAGTCGCGTCGTCCGCTCAGAGAACAAAGGCCCCGATCATCGATCGGGGCCTTTGTCGTATGTCCTGGGTCACATCTCCGGACCCCGATGGCGATGCCCGATGACAAATGTCATCGGGGGCCGTGACAGCGCGCACTGCCGCCGTCACCGGGCCGCCGCGAGGCTTGAGCCATGACTGACAGCGACCACCGGACAGTGATCCGGGCCGAGGGACTGCGCCGCGGCTACGCCGGGGGGTTCGAAGCCGTCCGAGGCGTCTCCTTCTCCGTGGAGCGCGGCGAGGTCTTCGCGCTGCTCGGCACCAACGGAGCGGGCAAGACCTCCACCGTCGAGCTCCTGGAGGGGCTGGCCGCGCCCAGCGGCGGCCAGGTGCGCATCTTCGGGCTCGACCCGTACAGGCAGCGCGCCCGGGTCCGCCCGCGCACCGGGGTGATGCTCCAGGAGGGCGGGTTCCCCTCCGACCTGTCGGTCGCCGAGACCGTCGGCATGTGGGGCGGGGTCACCTCCGGCGCCCGCCCGGCGGCGGAGGTGCTGGAACTGGTCGGCCTGGCCGCGCGGTCCTCCGTACGCGTCAAGCAGCTGTCCGGCGGCGAGCGGCGGCGCCTGGACCTGGCGCTGGCCCTGCTGGGGCGGCCCGAGGTGCTGTTCCTCGACGAGCCCACCACCGGAATGGATCCCGAAGGCCGCCGCGACACCTGGGCCTTGGTACGGGAGCTGCGGGCGCAGGGCACCACGGTGCTGCTGACCACGCACTACCTGGAGGAGGCGGAGGAACTCGCCGACCGGCTGGCGATCCTCCACGAGGGCGAGCTGGTCCTGACCGGCACCCCGGCCGAGGTGACCGGGGCGCGGCCCGCCCGGATCCGCTTCACGCTGCCGCAGGGGGTGCCCGCCGCCCGGCTCCCGCTGGCGCTGTGCGCGGCGGCCGAGGGGCAGCGGGTGGAGATCCGTACCGAACGGCTCCAGGCCGACCTCGGGACGCTGCTGCGCTGGGCCGGGGAGTCCGGGATCGAACTCGCCGGGCTCGACGCCCGCGCCGCCTCCCTGGAAGAGGCCTTCCTGGAGATCGCTGAGAACCGCCGGGGCCCTGCCGGCCGTACCGGCCCGATGGCGGGAGCCCGATGAACGCACCGGCCCTGAACCCCGGCCGGCTCGCCGCGCTGGGCCGCTCCGAGCTCACCCTGCTGGTGCGCAACCGCGGCGCGCTGACCGTGGCGCTGCTGATGCCGCTGCTGATGGTGTTCGTCCTGCGCTCGACCCTGAGCGGCGTGGACGGCGTCGGCGGCGAGGGCCGGGCGTCCCTCGGCGAGGCCACCTTGACCGGCGGCATCGGCATGGTGCTGGTCCTCGTCGTCTACATGAGCCTGGTCTCCGCCTACGTGGCCCGGCGCGAGGAGCTCGTCCTCAAGCGGCTGCGCACCGGCGAGGCGCGGGACCTGGAGATCCTGGCCGGGACCGCGCTGCCCGCCGCGGTCCTCGCCGTCGGGCAGGTCCTCGTCCTCGCGGTGGCCGGGGCGGCCGCCCTGGACGCGCGGATGCCGCGCGAGCCGCTGCTGCTGGCCGCGGCGGTGCTCGCCGCCGTCGTACTGCTGGCCGGGGCCTCGGCGCTGACGAGCTCCTTCACCCGCAACGTGGAGAGCGCGGGCATCACCACGCTGCCGCTGTTCCTGGTGACGGCGCTCGGCTCCGGGCTGTTCCTGCCGCCGGAGTCGCTGCCGGGGCAGCTGGCCACGGTGTGCGAACTGCTGCCGCTGAGCGGTGTGATGACCCTGGTGCGGGCCGGCTGGACCGGCGGCGCCGAGACCGGGGACCTGCTGTGGGCGGGGCTCACCACGCTGGCCTGGATCATGATCACGGTGTTTGCTGTCCGGACGTGGTTCCGCTGGGAACCGCGCCGCTAGAAGTCGGGGGGACGGGCCGTGGCGAAGCTGACCGGGTGGTGGAAGAACCGCAGCAGCGCGGGGAAGGTCGAGCTGTACACGCGCTGGTCCTTCCACTCCTTCGTGCTGCTTGAGATCTTCTCGTTCGGGCTGAGCGCGCTGGGCGCGGCGGACAAGGAGACCCCGGCGGGGATCGCGATCGCGGTCATGCTGCTGGTGTCCGTACACGCCGTGGTGACCGGTTTCCACACCTCCCGCGCGCTCGACTGGATCGTGGGCCGCCGGGAGCGGCCGGTGCGGCTCGCGGTGACGGTGGTGGTCCTGACGGCGGCGGGCTGCCTGACCCTGATCGCGCTGCGCGGCGCGGGGACGCTCCAGGGAGCGGTGGCCGCGCCGATCGTGACGGGCATGACCTGCTTCGCCACCGGCTCGCTGGTGCTGGGCGTGGGGCGGCTGTGGCGCAAGTGGTGCGTCGCCCCGGCCTGGGCCGCCGGTTCGGCGCTGACGGTGCTCGCGCTCGGCGTGGGGGTGGGAGAGGCCTGCGGGTACGCGGTCGGGGTGCTGCTGACCGGCCTGTTCATGAGCCTGGCCTACGGGTTCTCCGGGTGGCTGCTGAAGACCGTCTACGAGCTCGACCACGCCCGGGAGCTCCAGGCGCAGCTGGCGGTGGCCGAGGAGCGGCTGCGCTTCGGGCGCGACCTGCACGACGTGATGGGCCGCAACCTCGCGGTGATCGCGCTCAAGAGCGAGCTGGCGGTGCAGCTGGCCCGGCGCGAACGCCCGGAGGCGGTGGACCAGATGATCGAGGTGCAGCGGATCGCGCGGGAGTCGCAGCGCGAGGTGCGGGACGTGGTGCGCGGCTACCGCGAGGCGGACCTGGCCGTGGAGCTGGAGGGCGCGCGCGGGGTGCTGAGCGCCGCCGGGATGGACTGCCTGGTCGAGTTCGAGGCCGGCCGGGCGCTGCCCGCCGAAGTGCAGTCGGCGCTCGGCTGGGTGGTGCGGGAGGCGACCACGAACGTCCTGCGGCACGGGGACGCGCGCACCTGCCTGATCCGGCTGACGGCGGACGACGAGGGCGCGCTGACCCTGCTGGTGGAGAACGACGGGGCGCCCGAGGCGCCGGCCGGGCCGCCGGGATCGGGGCTCGCGGGGCTGCGGGAGCGGCTCGCGGTGGTGGACGGCACCCTGCGGGCGGGGCCCGTGGACGGTGGCCGGTTCCGGCTGCTGGCGGAGGTCCCGGGCCGAGGACTGAGACGAGTGGAGGTGCGGGCATGAGCCCCGTACGCGTACTTCTGGCCGATGACGAGCACCTGATCCGGGGCGCGCTGGCCGCTCTGCTGGGCCTGGAGGACGACCTCCTGGTCGTCGCCGAGGCGGCCTCCGGGCCGGAGGCCCTCGCGATGGCGCGGGCGCACCGGCCGGACGTGGCGGTGCTGGACCTGCAGATGCCGGGGGCGGACGGTGTGAGTGTCGCCACAGCGCTGCGGGCCGAACTCCCGGGCATCCGAACCATGATCGTGACGAGTCACGGCCGTCCCGGGCACCTGAAGCGGGCCCTCGCGGCGGGGGTGCGGGCCTTCGCCCCGAAGACGGTGTCGGCGCAGCGGCTGGCCGAGCTGATCCGGACCGTTCACGCCGGAGGGCGTTACGTGGACCCGGAGTTGGCGGCCGACGCGATCAGCGCGGGAGATTCCCCGCTGACCGCGCGCGAGGCGGAGGTACTGGAGCTGGCGGGGGACGGGGCACCGATCGCGGAGATCGCCGAGCGGGCCTCGCTGTCGCAGGGGACGGTGCGCAACTACCTGTCCTCGGCGGCCTCGAAGCTGGGCGCGGAGAACCGGCACACGGCAGTGCGTCTCGCACGGGAGCGAGGTTGGGTATAGTAGGTCCCGCGCTACGGCGCACCTGCGGACATAGCTCAGTTGGTAGAGCACCACCTTGCCAAGGTGGATGTCGCGCGTTCGAGTCGCGTTGTCCGCTCAGAACGAAGAAGCCCCCGGTCCTCGACCGGGGGCTTCTTCGTGTCTCAGGACCAGGCCAGGCCGGTGAGCCGCTCGTACGCCTCGACGTACTTGGCGCGGGTCTGCTCGACGACCTCCTGCGGGAGGGCCGGCGGCGGGAGCTCGCCCTTGCGATCCCAGCCGGAGGCCGGGGAGGCCAGCCAGTCGCGGACGAACTGCTTGTCGTACGAGGGCTGGGCCCGGCCCGGCTCCCACTGGTCGGCCGGCCAGAAGCGGGAGGAGTCCGGGGTCAGCACCTCGTCGCCGGCGACCAGACGGCCGTCCTTGTCGAAGCCGAACTCGAACTTGGTGTCGGCCAGGATGATCCCGCGCTCGCGGGCGATGTCCCGGGCGCGGCCGTACACGGCGAGCGTGGTCTGGCGCAGCAGCGCCGCCGTCTCGGGGCCGGTGGTGCGCGCGACCTCCTCGTAGGAGACGTTCTCGTCGTGCTCGCCGACCTCGGCCTTGGCGGCCGGGGTGAAGATCGGCGCGGGCAGCTCGGAGCCGTTCACGAGGCCCTCGGGGAGGGCGAGTCCGCAGACGGTGCGGGTCTGGTCGTACTCGACGAGGCCCGAGCCGGTGAGGTAGCCGCGAGCCACGCACTCGACGGGGACCATGTCGAGGCTCGTGCAGATCAGCGTGCGGCCGGCCCAGTCGGCGGGGGCGCCGGCGGGGAGTTCGGTGCTGATGACGTGGTTCGGCACGAGGTCCCGGAGCTGGTCGAACCACCAGAGGGAGAGCTGGGTGAGGACGCGGCCCTTGTCCGGGATCTCGGTGGGGAGCACCCAGTCGAAGGCGGACATCCGGTCGCTGGCGACCATGACGAGGTTGCCGTCCTCGTCGCGGTAGAGGTCGCGGACCTTGCCGGTGTGGAGGTGGACGAGGCCGGGCACCTGAACCGGCTCGGGCTTTTCGACGAATCCGGACACGGGGTCTCCCTGTGGTTCTGTACGAGCGCGGTCCCATTCTCCCGTACGCGGGCCCGCGCGCTCCCCAGGGGGTGCCCGGCCGGACCTCAGTCGCGCTTGCAGATCCGGTCGAGGAGGTTGGCCGTGGCGCGCTGGACCCGCTCGTCGACGTGCCCGGGCCGGTCGAGCGCGGGGGACCAGGCGAAGGTGCCGGAGGCGAAGACCAGGGCCCCGCTGGGCGCCCGGTAGAGGGAGGTCTCCTGGTGGCGCTTGTGCCCCTCGCCGTCGAGGTACGGGGAGTGTGCGAGCAGGATCCGGTCCTGGTGCTCGGGGAGCTGGGTGCGCGGGAAGTAGCGGTCGGCTTCGCCCGCGACCAGACCGTCGAGCTCGTCGTTCTCGGCGGCGCCGGTGGAGTCCCAGAGCCAGTGCGTCGCGTTGCGCACGATCATCGGCGCGGGCTCGGGGACCCGGCCCGCGTACTGGATGCCGAGCAGTTGCTGCTCCGGGCGGTCGACCTCGCGCCACAGGCAGGGACGGCCGGGGCCCCGGCGTTTTCGGCAGGTGAGGAGCCGGTCGGGCACTCCGGAGGGGGAGGGCGCCAGCTCGACCTGCCAGTACATGGTGTTCGCGGAGAGGAAGACGAGCGAGGTGCCGTGGTCGCGGGCGCGCTCGGCGGTGCGGCGCATGGGTGCCGACCAGTACTCGTCGTGGCCGGGGAAGACCAGGCCGCGGTAGCGGGTGGGGTCGACGCGGCCGGCGTGCAGGTCGCGGGTGTCGGCGTAGGCGAGGTCGTAGCCGTAGCGCTCGGCCCAGCGGATGAAGTCGTAGGCGTGGCCCACGTGCAGCGGGAGGCCGGCGCCCGCGTAGGGGCGGTCGAAGGAGATGGTGACGGCCGCGTCCGCCTCGCCGAGGAGCCGGCCCTCCTCGTCCCAGGCGTGGTAGAGGCTGGCCCCGGTCCGGCCATCCTCGGGATAGAGGTTGTAGGCCTGCCAGGTGATGTCGGGCAGCAGGAGCAGCAGATCGGCCGGGTGGTCGTCCCGGACCGTGAACGGGATGTGGGAGCGGTAGCCGTCGGCGGTGGTCAGGACCGCGACGTACGCGCCGAGGTTCCAGTACGAGGGGACCTGGAGCCGCCAGGAGAGCCACCAGTGGTGGCAGGAGACGGTGCGGTCGGCCGTGAGGGGGGCGGGCTGGACGATGCCGGAGAGCCTCGGGCTGGTGGTGATCTTCGAGGCGCCGTCACCGCCGTAGTGGCCGATGCGGTAGACGTCCACGGAGAACTGCTGGGGCGGATCGACGGTGATGTGGAAGTCGATGGCCTCGCCCGGGGCGACCGCGCCGGTGGAGGCGAACCCTTTGATCTGCCGGTGCACGTCGTCCGCCGTACGGGGGCCGCCGGCGCCGCGGGCGCGGGGGATCTGGCCCGCGCCGGCCGCCGCGGGGTCCACGTACCAGGGGACGACATGGCCGGTGTCGTCGAAGTAGAGCTCGCTGCCCCGGAACCAGGGCAGGGGGCCCTGGCCGAAGGGGTCGTTCACCGCGTGCGCGAGCGCACCTGACTCCCACCGCCGGATCGGGTCAGCACCCATACCGTTCCCCTCCCTCACTCCCCCGGACGCCGCAGCCTGCGGCCGCGCCCACGAGGCTGTCGCGAGCGGTCCCAGCACATCACATAACGCACGCACTCCGTCACTGTTCGCCATATCCGGCCGTACCTGCGACGGGGGAGCACAGGTTCGGGGGGAGGGTCTACCCGGCGGCGGAGCGCGTCACACCGGGCCGGGAGGGCACCGCCCGGCCACGAGGGGCACGGGCGGGGCACGGCGGTGCGCGACGGGTTCACACCAGCCGGACCGGCTTCTCCGGGCGTACGCCCACCTCCGCGAGCCAGCCCCGCAGGGGTTCGGGATCGCCGTCCTCGACGAGGCACAGCACGTGGGGCGCGAGATCGGAACGCCGGTCGCCGGAGATCAGCAGCACCGGGCCGTCCAGCCAGTCCAGTCCCGGCGCGCCACCGGCCGAGTCCACGGCCGCGCAGCACACCAGCGCCGTCACGTGATCGGCCAGCAGGTCCCGCGCGCTGCGCGGCGCCTGCAGCGGGACCAGCGGCACCGCCTCCGCGTCCCGGGCCGCGCCGGGGCCGCCCGCGCGGTCCTCCCGGGCCAGGTCCCCGCTGAGCCGGCCGGCCAGCGCCTCCCCGGCCGCACCCTCGCCGGCCGCGCCCGTCAGATAGCCGAGCACCCGCTCCAGCGTCGGGCCCGCCGGGCCCGCGGCCGGACCGGCCGGGACGGCGAGCGCGTCGAGGGCGGCGTGCAGCCGGGACGCCTCCGTGCGCCACTTGCGGTCCACGACCTCTTCCGGATACGCCGCCCAGTCCACCGGGGACCAGTCGGGTCCGGCCTCGGCCGGACCGCCGTGGAACAGCCGCGCGGCGAGCAGCGAGGCCGCCTCGTCGATCACGCCGGGCTGCTCCAGCAGGTCGCAGGCGGGCCGCTCGCCCAGCCGCGAGGTGAACCCGTCGGCCAGCCGGTCCCGCCGGGACAGCTCGGTCAGCGCGGAGACCACGCCCGCGTCGAGCCGCGCCGGCCACCGGCCCATCCGCCAGGCGGGCAGCGCCACCCGGGTCAGCAGCCGGTCCCAGCCCGCGTAGGCCAGCCCGACCTGCTCCTGGGCCAGGATCCGCAGCGCGTAGTCCACACCCTGTGCACGCGCCGAGGCGGCCGCGGCCACCCCGCGCTCCATCTCGGCGGCGTCCTCCCGGCACAGCCGCAGCAGCAGCCGCGCGGGCCGGGCGATCCAGCCGGCACCGCGCCGGCCGCCGATGTCCACGGCGGCGTCGAGCCCGCGCAGGAAGCCCCGCGCATCGGCTATGTCCGGGTGCGCGGAGGGTCCCGTACCCGCGACGACCGGGGCGAGCACCGCCCGCAGCTCCGCGACCCGCATCCACCACAGGAACGGGGAGCCGATCACCAGCACCGGGGCCGCCCCCGGCTCGGTCTCGGGACCGGCGGATATGCCGCCGCTCCCGGACCCGCGCCGGTGCGCCGCATGCGTACGGTCCTCCAGCCAGCTGTCGCAGTCCGGGGTCAGGGCTATGGCGGAGGGCGCGGGCACGTCCATCCGGTCGGCGAGGTCCCGGACGAGCCGGTAGAGGTCGGGCGCGGCGGTCTCCGAGAGCGGCACCGTCGGCGTCACGGCGGGGCTCGCCCGCAGCACCACGGCGGCGAAGGCCCCGCCGGCCAGCAGCACCAGCGCGGCGACCGCACAGACCACGACGGTCACGGCGGGCCAGGGGTCGGCGAGGAGCCGGTCCGTCATCCGGGCGGCCACGAGCACCACCGCGAGCGCGGCGGGCAGCAGGAGGACGGCCAGCGCCCTGCTGCGGACCCGCAGCACGGCGAGGGCCCGGGAGCGCGCGGACGGCGCGCCCACTTCCATGATCGAACCGGTTCCGGACACGGCCGGACCTCACCCCCTCTGCCCTGCGGCGGCTTTGCTCACTCCCCCACTGTGACACCCGCCACTGACATCGCAATGCCGGTGGGCCATGTGCCGGAATGCTTGCGCCGCACCCTAGTTGGGGCCGGGGCGGTCGTCAGGCAGACCGGGTGACGATCACCCGATGGAATGGCTTTGGGTAAAGCTGGGTGCGTTCGAACGCGAGCGGATGCAGGCGTACGCGGGCATGCGCGCGGGCCCGGGCGCACCGTGTGCGCACCGGGCCCGCGGGGTCCAGGGGAGTCCGCGAATCGGCGGTTCAGCGCCTCAGCGGCCCTCGGCCGCCTTCGCGGCGATGTCCGTGCGGTGCTGCGAGCCGTCCAGCCGGATCCGGCCGACGGCCTTATACGCCCGCTCGCGGGCCTGCGCCAGATCGGAACCGGTCGCCGTCACCGACAGCACGCGACCGCCCGCACTGACGACGGCGTCGCCCTCGCGGCGGGTCCCGGCGTGCAGCACGTACGCCTCGGGGGCGTCCTCGGCGGCCACCTCGGCCAGGCCCTCGATCGGGTCCCCGGTGCGCGGGGTCTCGGGGTAGTTGTGCGAGGCGATGACCACCGTGACGGCCGCGTCCTCGCGCCAGTTGAGCGGGGGCTCCGTGTGCAGGGTGCCGGTGGCGGCGCCCAGCAGCACGCTCGCGAGCGGGGTGCGCAGCCGGGCCAGGACGACCTGGGTCTCCGGGTCGCCGAAGCGGGCGTTGAACTCGATGACGCGTACGCCGCGCGAGGTGATCGCGAGGCCGGCGTAGAGCAGGCCGGAGAAGGGGGTGCCGCGGCGGCGGAGCTCGTCGACCGTCGGCTGCAGGACGCTCGCCATGACCTCGTCGACCAGCTTCGGGTCCGCCCAGGGCAGCGGGGAGTACGCGCCCATGCCGCCGGTGTTGGGGCCCTCGTCGCCGTCGAGCGCGCGCTTGAAGTCCTGCGCGGGCTGGAGCGGCAGCACGGTGACGCCGTCGGTGATGGCGAAGAGGGACACCTCGGGGCCGTCGAGGAACTCCTCGATGACGACGCGGTCGCAGCCGAGCGCGTGCGCGCGGGCGGCGGCCAGGTCCGCGGTGACCACGACGCCCTTGCCGGCGGCGAGGCCGTCGTCCTTGACGACGTACGGGGCGCCGAAGGCGTCGAGGGCCTCGTCCACCTCCTCCGGGGTGGTGCAGACGTAGCTGCGCGCGGTCGGGACCCCGGCGGCGGCCATCACGTCCTTAGCGAACGCCTTGGACCCCTCCAGCAGGGCCGCCTCGGCGGACGGGCCGAAGACGGGGATGCCGGCCGCGCGGACCGCGTCGGCGACGCCGGCGACCAGCGGGGCCTCCGGGCCGACGACGACCAGGCCGGCGCCGAGTTCGGTGGCGAGCGCGGCTACGGCCGCGCCGTCGAGGGCGTCGACCGGGTACAGCTCCGCCACCTCGGCGATGCCGGCGTTGCCGGGAGCGCAGTAGAGCGCGGAGACGTCGGGGTCGAGGGACAGAGAGCGGCACAGGGCGTGTTCGCGGGCGCCGCCGCCGATGACGAGGACCTTCACGGCATGAAGCGTAGCCCGCGCTCCGGATTCTCTTTCGTGCGGCCACCCAATGAGACGGCCCTACTCGTTCGTATATTCCTCTACAACGGTCGCCCCGAGCTCCCGCACGATGAGGTCGTGCCCGGTCAGCGCGCTCTCGACCAGATCCGGATCATCCTCCTCGGGCACGTCGTCCTCGGGCGCGACCGGCGGCGGCGCCTGCCGTACGGGAGGCTGCTGCGCGGGCGCGGACTGACCCTGCTGCTGCTGCGACGACTGGTACGAGGACTGCTGCGGGCCGGGATCCTGCCGGGCCGGGGCCGCGGGAGCGGCGGGCGGCGGGTTGTAGGCGGGCGCGGGCGGCGCCGCGTACGAACCCTGGGGCGCGGGCTGGCCGCCACCGCCGCCTCCGACCACGGCGTCGATCTTCCAGTTGACCTGGAACTGCTCGGCCAGGACGGCCTTGAGGACGTCCTCGCTGCCGCTGCTCGCGAAGTTGTCGCGGGCGCCCACATTGGGGAAGCCGAGCTGGAGGGTCGTCCCGTCGAAGCCGGTGACCTGGGCGTTCTGGCTGAGCAGGATCCAGGTGAAGCGGCGCCGGTTCTTGACGGCCTCCAGCACGCCGGGCCACATCGCCTGCACCTGGCCCGCGCCGGCGGCCATGCCGGGGGACGGGGCGGCGGGAGCCGGGGCCGCGGGGGCGGCGGCCGGAGCGGGAGCCGGGGCCGGGGCGGCGGGCCCCGTACCGGGCGCGGCGGCGCTGGGCCAGGCACCGGCAGCGGGGGCCGCGGGAGCGGAGGCTCCCGGCCAGGCACCGGGGGCCCCGGAGCCGGGCTTGGCGGCGCCGGGCCAGGCACCCGGCGCGGAGGCCGGGGCCGGGGCTTCGGCGGCGGGCGGAGCCACGGGGGACGGGGCCGGCTCGGGCGCCGCGGGGGCGGGGGCGGCAACGGGCGCGGGAGCCTGCGCCACCGGCGCCGGGGCGGCAGCGGGGGCGGGCGGGGCCGACTCCTCCGGCCCCGCTCCCCGTACGGCCGCGCGCGCGGCCGCGACACCGCCGCCGGGACCGGCGGGCGCCATGCCGTGCGCCTCGGGGCCGGGCACGTAGCCCATGGCGGGGGCGCCGACGGGCGGGGCCGCCAGCGCGGCCGCGGCGGCCATGCCACCGCGCTCCAGGCGGTCGAGGCGCGCCTGGAAGGACCGCTCGTCATCGAAGGCGGCGGGCAGCAGCACGCGGGCGCAGATCAGCTCCAGCTGCAGCCGGGGCGAGGTCGCGCCGCGCATCTCGGTGAGCCCGGTGTTGACCAGGTCGGCGGCGCGGCTGAGCTCGGCGGCCCCGAACACCGACGCCTGGGCCTGCATCCGCTCCACGACATCGGCGGGGGCGTCGATCAGGCCCTTCTCCCCGGCGTCGGGCACGGCGGCCAGGATGACCAGGTCGCGCAGCCGCTCCAGCAGGTCGGCGACGAAGCGGCGCGGGTCGTTGCCGCCCTCGACGACGCGGTCGACGACCTCGAACGCGGCGGCGCCGTCCCCGGCGGCGAAGGCGTCGATCACCGAGTCCAGCAACGACCCGTCGGTGTACCCCAGCAGGGAGGTGGCCATGGCGTACGTCACACCCTGGTCGGCGGCGCCGGCCAGCAGCTGGTCCATGACGGACATGGAGTCACGCACCGACCCGGCGCCCGCCCGCACGACGAGCGGCAGCACGCCGTCCTCGACGGTGGCGCCCTCGCGCCCGCAGACCTCGCCGAGGTACTCGCGCAGGGTGCCGGGCGGTACGAGGCGGAAGGGGTAGTGGTGGGTCCGGGACCGGATGGTCCCGATGACCTTCTCCGGCTCCGTCGTGGCGAAGATGAACTTGAGGTGCTCCGGCGGCTCCTCGACCACCTTCAGCAGGGCGTTGAAGCCCGCCGAGGTGACCATGTGCGCCTCGTCGATGATGTAGATCTTGTAGCGGCTGGAGGCGGGCCCGAAGAAGGCCTTCTCCCGCAGGTCACGGGCGTCGTCCACACCACCGTGCGAAGCGGCGTCGATCTCGATGACGTCGATCGAGCCGGGGCCGTTGCGCGCCAGGTCCCGGCAGGACTGGCACTCGCCGCAGGGGGTGGGCGTGGGACCTTGCTCACAGTTCAGGCAGCGGGCCAGGATCCGCGCGCTGGTGGTCTTGCCACAGCCTCGCGGACCGCTGAACAGGTACGCGTGATTGACCCGGTTGTTCCGCAGGGCCTGCATCAGGGGGACAGTGACATGCTCCTGCCCGATGACCTCGGCGAACGACTCGGGGCGGTAGCGGCGGTACAGCGCAAGGGACGACACGTCTACGAGGTTATCCGGGCCCACCGACAACAGCGGCCCGCCGACCCCGCGGGATCCACCCGGGAACCACCGGGGACCGCCTGGGGACCGTCCGGGGAACCGCCCCGGAACGCAAAGCGCCCCCCACGCACCCGCCAGAGCCCACTTACCCTTGCTGCCTTCCGGCCCTGGGGGAGTTGGGTGAGATAGCGCCACGTGAGGGGCTGGCCCCACCCTAGCGGATGGAAGCCCCCGGAATCGAGCCGGGCCCTCCGCGGATCGCGCCCGGATCCCCTTCGGATCCTCCGCGGACGATCACGTTCGCGAGCACCCCTCAACGTCTTGTATTGTTTGCCGCGGAGGATTCGCCTAGTGGCCTAGGGCGCACGCTTGGAAAGCGTGTTGGGGGCAACCCCTCACGAGTTCGAATCTCGTATCCTCCGCCAGTGCCTCACCGGGCACTTGAAGGCCCCGACCGGGAAACCGGCCGGGGCCTTCTGCGTTGCTCCGTCTCACCTTCCGTCCCGGTCACTCCGGGACGGGCCGTGATCAGGCGGCGTGCTGTGCCAGGAAGTCGGTGATGAGCTTCTGCCATTCACCCGGGCGCTCCACCATGGGCAGGTGGCCGGTGGCGATCTCCACGAGCCGGGCGCCGGGGATGTTCTCGGCGAGGTGGTGGTGCAGGCGCGGGGAGGCGAACCAGTCCTGGGTGGTGGAGACGACCAGGGTGGGCACCGCGATGTGGGCGAGGTCCTCGCGGACGTCGATCCGGTCGACGAGTTCGGCGTGGTCGGGAGAGCCCTCGGCGATGCCGGCGGCGGTGTACGCCACGGCCTGCCGGAGCTGCTCGGGCGCCATAGCCCCCAGCGCGTCGGCTCCCGTGGCCATCATGACCAGGAACTGGGCCAGGAGTTCCTGGTCCGTCTCGGCCAGCTTGCCCCAGATCGGTGCGGAGAGGGCGAGCCGGTTGTCGGGGCGGGCGAAGGTCGCGGTCAGCACCAGCGCGGTGACGCGCTCGGGGTGGCGGGCCGCCGCGCGGATGGCGACCGGGCCGCCCAGGGAGTAGCCGGAGACCGCGAAGGTCTCCAGGCCCTCGGCGACGGCGGCGGCGACGAGCTGGTCGGCCAGGTCGTCCAGCGACAGCGGGGCGGTGGACCGGGGGGTTCCGCCGCTGCCGGGGTAGTCGACGCCGACGACCTTGTGGCCGGCGGCCAGGCCTTCGAGGATCGGGCCGTAGGTCTGGTCGACGCTGCTGCCGGCGCCGTGGGCCAGGGCGAGACCGGGGCCGGAGCCCAGGACGGTGCGGGCGAAGGTGGCTTCGGGCAGGGGACGTGCGGACATGGGTCTGGTTCCTTTTCTTGGAGGAGCGAACGTCAGTGGGAGTTGCGGCGCCACGACCTGGAAGGAACGGATCCGCTCCTGGGGTGAGCGGGGTGGTTCCGGGGCCGGGCGGGAGTTGGTCGTGACCGGCGGGCTCGGCCGAAGCCGGGCGTGGCGGCGGGGTTGGCCAGGGGCCCGGCGGGTTCTGGCGGGCCCAGCCGGGTTGGCCAGGCCCGGGGTTCGGCCAACCCGGCTGGGTCGGGCGGGTCCGGCGCGGCTGGGCGGGAGCCGGTCGGCGCCGGTGGGGCCCACGGGCCCGGCGCGGCCGGTCGAAAGCCGGTCGGCGTCGGTCGGGACTGACGGGACCGACAGGACCGACGGAGCTGGCGCGGCCGGTCGGGACCGGTTGGGGCCGGTTGGGGCCGGTGGGGCCGGCGCGGCCGGTCGGGACCGGTCGGGGCCGGTGGGTGCTGGTGGGTGCTGGTGGGTGCTGGTGGGTGCTGGTGGGTGCCGGTGGGGCCGGTCGGGACCGAGGGGACCGACGGAGCCGGCCGGGATCGGTCGGGACCGGTGGGGACCGGCGCGGCCGGGCGGAAACCAGTCGGAACCGACGAGACCGACGGAGCCGACGGAGCCAGCCGGGCCGGTCGGCCCTCGCGGGACCGGGCGCGGGGTCAGGGGAGCAGGACGGCCTTGCCTCGGCCCAGGCGGGCTTCCAGGTCCGCGTGGGCCCGTGCGGCCTCGGCCAGGGGGTAGCTGCGCCAGACCGGTACGGCGAGGCTTCCGTCGGCGGCCAGTCGCGCCAGCTCCGGGAGGGACCGGCCTTCCTCGCCGGTGCCCGCGCTGAAGCGCACGCCGTGCCGCGCGGCGGCCATGTCGGCGATGGTCGTCACCCGGGCGGCGTCGCCGGTCAGGGCGACGGACTCGGCGAGCACGCCGGCGCCGGAGGCGTCGAAGACGAAGTCCACCCCGCCCGGGGCGGCGGCCTTCACCCGCTCCGCCCAGCCGTCGCCGTAGCGGACCGCGGTGGCGCCGAGGCGGTCCACCTGCTCCAGGTCCCGCTCGGCGGCGGTGCCGATGACGGTGACGCCCCGGGCGACGGCCAGCTGCACCGCGACGACGCCCACGCCGCCGGCGGCGCCGTGGACGAGCAGCGTCTGCCCCGCCCCCACGCCCAGCTGGGCCAGGACGCGGAACGCGGTCTGCCCGACCGTGACCAGCGAGGCGGCGGTCTCCCACGACAGGGCCGCGGGCTTGGCCACGGGCAGGTCGAGGAGGGCGTACTCGCTGTAGCTGCCGCCCGCGGTGGCGCCGAGGACCTCGTCGCCCACGGCCGCGTCGGCGCCCTCGCCGACCGCGTCGACGACACCGGCCGCGTCCAGGCCCGGGATCACGGGGAAACGGGCCGGGATGACATCGGCCATCAGCCCGGAGCGGATCTTCATGTCGAGCGGGTTCACCGAGGCGGCCTTGACCTTGATCCGGACCTGGCCGGGGCCCGGCTCGGGCGGGGTGACCTCCGACAGCCGCAACACCTCGGGGCCGCCGTACTCGGAGAAAGCGATCGCAGTGGACATCAGGAACTCCCGGAAAGAGGGGAAGCCGCACACACCCTGAATCATTCGGTGCGTGTGATTGCCATTCCTGTGTATCACACGTTGAGTATGATTCGCGAAGGCTGGCCGGCATGACACAGATCACACGGCACGTATGATTTTTAGGTAGGGTGTCGTTCATGTCGTCGACCCCCGTCCACCGCCGCAAGCCGACCCCGAGCAATCCGCGGGTCCAGCGCACCCGCGCGCGGATCATCACCGTCGCGCGCGAACTGCTGCCCGAGGTCGGCCCGGCAGGGCTGACGTACGCACTGCTGGCCGAGCGGGCCGGCGTCACCCGCCAGACCGTCTACCGGCACTGGCACAACCGCGCCGCCCTGCTCTCGGACCTCATCCTCGAAGGCCCCGACCTCGGCAACTACCCCGAGCCAGGCCCCGATGTGCGCACCGTGGCCACCGCCTGGCTGAAGAGCATGCGCGACGGCATGAACGCCCCCGCCGTCCGCCCCGCCGTCCTCGCCGTCACCGCCCAGGCCGACCACGACCCCGACAGCGCGCAGGCCCTCGTCCGCATCGTCGAGGACCGTCACGCCGCCTTCAACGGGATGCTGGAACCCGCCGGGGTGCGGGTCAGCGCCGAGGAGTACACCCTGCTGTACGGGCCGGTCGTCGCCCGGCTCTTCTTCGACCGCGCCCAGGCCACCGACGCCTTCATCGACGCCGTCGTCGCCCAGTGGCTCACGACCCTGCGACTCGAAGACGGCGACGGCGGCAACGGCGATGGCGACGGCGACGGTCACGGCGTCCGCCCGGCGCGGGAGCGGCGCTAGGCTGCGCGCGTGCCCTCGTACTCGATCGGGCAGGCCGCGGGTCTGCTGGGCGTGAGCCCCGAAACCGTCCGCCGCTGGGCCGACGCCGGGCGGCTGCCCGTGCGGCGCGTCGCCGAGGGGGCCCGGGCCGTGGACGGCGTGGTGCTCGCCGCCTTCGCGAAGGAGCGGGCGGCCGGGCTGCACCCGGTGCCGGAAACCGCCGCCGCCACCTCGGTGCGCAACGCCTTCGCCGGGATCGTCACCTCGGTCCGGCTCGACGACGTGGCCGCCCAGGTGGAGGTCCAGTCGGGCCCGCACCGCGTGGTGTCGGTGGTGACGCGGGAGTCGGTGGAGGAACTCGGCATCGCGGTCGGGGTCAGCGTCACGGCCCGCGTGAAGTCCACGGAGGTCCACATCGACGTCCCGTGACGCCGCTGCGGCCGCGTGACGCGTCGATCGGCGACCCGGCCGGCCGGGTCAGAGGCAGCGCAGCGCCGCGTACAGGTCCAGCTTGTGGTCCAGCCGCGACAGGTCACGGCCCGTCAGGGTCTCCACCCGCTCGATCCGGTAGTGCACGGTGTTCACGTGCAGGTGCAGCGCCTCCGCCGTGCGCGTCCAGGAGCAGTTGTTGGCGAGGAACACCTCCAGGGTCTCCCGCAGCATCCCCTCCCCGAGCGCGCCCAGCGTCCGGGTCCCGAACACCGACCGGACCTCCCGCGGTACCCCGGCCAGCAGTTCCGCGAGGGTGTCCAGCTGCTCGACCCCGCGCACCGGAGCCTCCGGGCCGGCCGCCGCCAGCGCGAACCGGGCCTGGCCGAGCGAGGCCCGCAGCCCCTGCGCCCCGGAGGCCGACGAGCCCACGCCCAGCCGCAGCGCGGTGTCCGCCCCCGCGTCCGGGGCCGACGCGTCCGGCACCGCCGCGCCGCACGCCTGGAGCAGCGGCCAGACCGAGCGGAGCCGGCCCGTCACATCGCCGTCCGCGCCGGGGTCCTCGTACAGCACCGCCGCCGAGTCCCCCACGGCGTACCGGGCCGCCTCCCCCAGGTGCCCCAGCGCCTCCGCGAGGGCGTCGCCCGAGGTGGCGACCAGCACCCGGTACGGCCCGCCCGCGGGCAGCCCGGCCGCGCCGAGGGCCTCCTCCAGCACCCCCGGATCCGCCGGGCCGTCCCCCGACAGCACCCCGATCAGCTCCTGCCCCGCCGCGCGCCCGGCGGCCACCCGGCGCGCCTGCCCGTCGCGGTACTGGGCGAACACCTCGGCGATCTCGTGGAGCACCCGCGGCGGGGCCGCGTCCGCGTCGGGCACGTACAGGTGCCAGGCGTCGTACGGCGAGCTCTCGGCCTCGACGCGCAGCGTGACCCCGCCGCGCACCGAGCCGGGCCGCCGCGCCGGGACGGCCGGGGCGGAGGGCGTACGTGCCACCGTGCGGCCGGTCGCGGTGAGCAGGTAGCAGGCCACGGGCCCCAGGTGCGCGCAGGCGCGGTCGAGCAGCTCGGCCGGGCCGGCCCCGCCCTCCAGCAGCCCGCTCAGCTCGCCGCGCACGTTCTCGGGGAGGGCGAACAGCCGGGTCGGGCGGCGGCTCAGGTCGCCCCACTGGCGCAGGTACACCGCCTCGGTCACCGCGCGGAAGCTGGTCCGCGCGGGCACGGCCACCAGCGGCACCCGGTGGGCCCGGCAGGCCGCGACCAGCTCGTCGGGGACCTTGCCGTGGGTCTCCTCGCCGGCCAGCAGCGCGGTCGCCCCGGCCGCGGCGAGCGCGGAGACGAACCGGTCCGCCTTCGCGAGATCGCCCGCCGTCCACCACACCAGTCCGCTCAGGACGAGCTCCCCGGGCCCCAGGAACCGGCCCGGCTCCTCCAGGTCGGTGGCCGTGACGCCGTTGACCTCTTGGCCGAGAAGGTCCTCGTCGCCCCAGAGCAGGGTGAGGCCGAGGCTGTCGGACTGGAGCAGGTCGAGGACATGCATGGCAGGGACTCCTTGCGGTGGGCGCGACCCACATTCGCCAGGTGAATACGAGAACGCCCATCGTAAATGCAAGGGCAAGGCCTGAGAGGGGCTCCTGGTTGATCGTCCAGGGCGGACCCTCCGGAGCCGGCCTCTTTCCGTGTCCGGCCACAGTCGTCCCGGCCCCCTCCGCGTTGCTTCACTGGCTGAAACGGCCGGCGGACAACCACGGAAAGGCGGAGCGCGTTGGATCTCAACACGGTGCTCGACGTACGCGACGCGCGCCGCCGCGAACCCTGGCGCCCCGGCGACGCCTGGCTCGGCGGCGGCACGTACCTCTTCTCCGAGCCGCAGCCGCACATCCGCCGCCTGGTCGACCTGTCCCGGATGGGCTGGCCGCCCCTGGCCTGGCAGCCCGACGGCTCCCTCGACATCGCCGCCACCTGCACCATCACCGAGCTGTCCCGGTTCGGCCGGACGCTGCCGGCCACCGCCGCCCCGCTCGTCGAGCAGTGCTGCCGGGCCTTCCTGGCCAGCTTCAAGATCTGGAACATGGCCACCGTCGGCGGCAACCTCTGCAACGGCCTCCCCGCCGGCCCGATGATCTCGCTCACCGCCGGCCTGGACGGCAGCTGCCTGCTCCAGGGCCAGGACGGCGCCACCCGCCGGCTCCCCGTCACCGACTTCGTCCTCGGCGCGGGCGTCAAGGACCTGCGCGAGGGCGAGCTGCTCCGCTCGGTCCGGGTCCCCGCCCGCGCGCTGGCGTGCCGTACGGCCTTCCGGCAGGCCTCGCTCTACGGGCTCGGGCGCTCCGGCGCGCTGGTCATCGGCACCTGCGACCCCCAGGACGGCTCGTTCTCGCTGACCGTCTCCGCCGCCACGACCCGCCCCTTCCGCCTCTGGTTCGCCCTGCCGCCCACCGCCGCCGAACTGCGGGCGGCGATCGACGACACCGTCCGGCCCGACGAATGGTTCGACGACATCCACGGCCTGCCCGCCTGGCGGCGCCACATGGCGCTGCTCCTGGCCGAGGAGATCCGCCGCGAACTCACGCTGGAGGAGGTTTCCCGATGAGCTACGAGATCGAGATCAACAAGGAGCGCTTCGACACCGAGCCCCGGGCCGGCCAGTGCCTGCGGACCTATCTGCGCGAGCGCGGCTGGTTCGGTGTGAAGAAGGGCTGCGACCAGGGCGACTGCGGCGCCTGCACCGTCCACGTCGACGGGCAGCCGGTGCACAGCTGCCTCTACCCGGCCGTCCGGGCCGAGGGCCGCTCGGTGACCACCGTCGAGGGACTCGCCGCGGCGGGCGGCGAGCTCCACCCCGCCCAGCGGCAGTTCCTCGACGCCCAGGGCTTCCAGTGCGGCTTCTGCACGGCCGGCTTCCTGATGACCACGGCCGCCCTCCAGGCGGAGCGGGGCACCGCCCACGACGACGGCAAGCTCGACGACCTCCCGCGCGCCTTCAAGGGCAACATCTGCCGCTGTACGGGCTACCGCGCCATCGAGGACGCCGTGCGCGGGGTCAGGCACACCGAGCTGCCCGAGGCCGGCCAGGCCGTCGGCCGCTCCCTGGGCGCCCCGGCCGGGCCGCTGGTCGTCACCGGCACCGCCCGCTACACCTTCGACGTCGAGGTGCCCGGGCTGCTCCACATGAAGCTGCTGCGCTCCCCGCACCCGCACGCCCGCATCGTCGGCATCGACACCCGCGAAGCCCTCCGGGTCCCCGGGGTGCACGCCGTCCTCACCCACCACGACGCCCCCGACCGGCTGTACTCCTCGGCGCGCCACGAGCACCCCACCGAGGACCCGATGGACACCCGGGTCCTGGACGACGTGGTGCGCTTCGTCGGCCAGCGCGTGGCGGCCGTCGTCGCCGACAGCGAGCAGGCCGCCGAGGAGGGCTGCCGGCGCGTGGTCGTCACGTACGAGGAACTCCCGTACGTCATCGACCCGGAGGAGGCGATGCTGCCGGGCGCCCCCGTCCTGCACCCCAAGGGCCCCGAATCGGGGATCTTCCGCGCCGAGAACAACGTGTGCGGCGAGGTCCACCACACGCTCGGCGACATGGAGAAGGGGTACGCGGAGGCGGACGTCGTTCACGAGGAGACCTTCCAGACGCAGCGCGTGCAGCACGCCAGCCTGGAGACCCACGGCAGCGTCGCGTACTTCGAGCCCAAGGAGGCGGGCGACGGCGAGCGCATCACCGTCCGCTCCTCCACCCAGGCGCCGTTCCTGACCCGGCGGGCGCTGTGCGCCCTCTACGACCTGGGCGAGGACGAGGTGCGCGTGGTCGCGGGCCGCGTGGGCGGCGGGTTCGGCGGCAAGCAGGAGATGCTCACCGAGGACATCGTGGTCCTCGCCGCCCTGAAGCTGCGGCGCCCGGTGAAACTCGAATTCACCCGCGCGGAGCAGTTCTACGGCGCCACCACCCGCCACCCCTTCAAGATCACCGTCAAGATCGGCGCCAAGGCCGACGGCACCCTCACCGCGCTGCGCATCCGCGTGCTCTCCAACACCGGCGCCTACGGCAACCACGGCCCGGCCGTGATGTTCCACAGCGTGGGCGAGTCCTTCGCCGTCTACAAGGCGCCGAACAAGGAGGTGGAGGCGTACTCCGTCTACACCAACGGCGTGCCGGCGGGCGCCTTCCGCGGCTACGGCCTGGGCCAGGTCCTCTTCGCCCTCGAATCGGTGATGGACGAGCTCGCCGTCAGGCTCGGCATGGACCCGCTCGTCCTGCGCGAGAAGAACGTCATCGGCGCCGGCGACCACCTGGTGACCCCGATCGGTCACGAGGAGGACCTGTTCATCGCCTCGTACGGGATGAAGCAGTGCATGGACGTCGTCCGCAAGGCCATCGCCGAGGACCGCAGCCACGAGGACGTCCCCGAGGGCTGGCTCACCGGCACGGGAGCGGCCGTCGCCATGATCGCGACCGGACCGCCGGGCGGCCACTTCGCCGACGCCCGGGTCAGCCTGCTGCGCGACGGCACGTACGACATCGCGGTCGGCACGGCCGAGTTCGGCAACGGCACCACCACCGTCCACAAACAGATCACCGCGGGCGCGCTGAACACCACGGTCGACCGGATCGCGGTCCGCCAGTCCGACACGGACGTGGTCCGCCACGACACCGGCGCCTTCGGCTCGGCCGGCACGGTGGTGGCGGGCAAGGCCGTGATGCTGGCGGCGAACTCCCTCGCCGAGCGGCTGCGGACCTTCGCGGCCCGGCACACAGGCGTCGCCCGGCACCTGTGCGAGCCGGGGGCCGAGGCCTTCGACTGCGCGGGCCGGACCGTCACCCTGAAGGAGCTCTACGAGGCCGCGTACGAGAGGAACGCGCTCGACGAGATCGCCGCGGACGGCCACTGGGGCGGCTCCCCCCGCTCGGTCGCCTTCAACGCGCAGTGGTTCCGGCTGGCGGTCGACCCGGACACCGGCGAGATGAGGATCCTGCGCAGCGTGCACGCGGCGGATGCCGGCAAGGTCATGAACCCGATGCAGTGCCGGGGCCAGGTGGAGGGCGGCGTGGCCCAGGCGCTGGGCGCGACCCTGTTCGAGACGGTACGGGTGGACGAGCGCGGGGAGGTCACCACGGCCGCGTTCCGCCGCTACCGGCTGCCGCAGTACGCGGACGTCCCGCGCACCGAGGTCCACTTCATGGAGACCTCGGACGCGATCGGCCCGCTCGGCGCCAAGTCCATGAGCGAGAGCCCCTTCAACCCGGTGGCCCCGGCCTTCGCGAACGCCCTCCGGGACGCGACGGGGATCCGCTTCACGGAGCTGCCGGTGACGCGTGACGTGGTGTGGCAGCGGATCGCGCGGGAACGGTCGGGGGAACGCCCGCCGGATCTGCCAGGCACAGGCGGGCAATAGGCGCTCATCTGCGGCTCACAATGAGCCGCCGACCTTGCAGGTGAGGTTCCGGAATGGGCGCTCCCGGGCATGACATCCCCATGGCCAAACTCATGCTCCACGGAGACCTGGACCACCCGGCGACCCTGAGCGCCGCGGACCTGCGGGAATGGGTACAGCACCGGGCCGAGGTCACGTTCGACTGCGCGACGAACGGCCCGCAGCACCACGTGTTCGAGGGCCCGCTGCTCCGCGACGTCGTCGCGCACGCGGGTCCGGCCTTCGACGCGCGCCGCCGCAAGGACCGCAGCCGGTTCTTGATCGCGGTCAGCGGCGGGGACGGCCACCACACGGTGCTGTCCTGGGCCGAGCTGGACGCCGACTTCGGCAACAACCCGGTACTGCTGGCGACCCGCCTCGACGGGGAGGACCTCGACGAGGCGGGCTGTCAGCTGGTGGTCCCCACGGACCTGTGCGGGGCGCGCTACGTCAGCGCGGTCACGCACGTGTGGTTCGGCGCGCTGTCCCCGCCGAGCCTGGGCATGTGACGAGGCGGGGCAGGTGACGACGCGGGGCGGGTGACGACGCGGCCGGATCACACGGTCGCGAGGGAGACCTCGGTCGACTTGATCAGCGCGACGACCGAGGAGCCGGCGCCCAGGCCGAGCGCCTCCACGGCGTCGTTGGTGATGGCGGCGGTCAGCCCGCCGCCGTTCACGTCGACCTTGACGGAGGCCATGGCGCCGCCGGAGGCGATGCCGGCGACGGTGCCGGGGATCTGGTTGCGGATGCTGATCCCGTCGACCGCGGCGGTGGCGAGCGCCACCTCGGTGGCCTTGACCAGCGCCTTGACCGCGGTGCCCGTGGTGATGCCGAGGTCCTTGACGGCGTCGGTGGTGATCGCGGCGACGATGTCCTGGCCGCCCTCCAGCCGGACCTTGACCGTCGTCATGGCCTCACCGCTGGTGACGGCCGTGACGGTGCCGGGGATCTGGTTGCGGATGCTCAGGCTCATGAGTGGCTGACCTCGTGTGTAGGCGTGTCGTGCGGCCGGGGGCGACCGCACGGGACCGACCGTAGGCACCGCGGCGTTGACCCGTGTTCAGCCGGTCGCATCCGCCACCCTGAACCACCCGACCGGCTCGCCTCTGCGGCTGCGGGTGTCAGGCGTGCTGGGGCACCTCGGGCTTCAGCATGCCGCGCAGCGCGTCGCGGAACTCCTGAGTGTCCTCCTCGCCGTGCACGGCGACGGCGTGCTGGACGGCGGCCCCCATGACTTCGTCTTCCTCACCCATGATGGTCAGGGTGCACCCGATGTCGCTGGGGTACTCCCTGCAGTCCATGACCTTGCGCATGGCGCGCCTCCTTTCCCTTCCCTCCCCACGATCCTCCGCGGGCCGCGGGAACGGAAGCCGGGCCCTCGCCGGGCGGTACGGCCGGCTCGGCCGAGCCGGCCGTACCCGCCGGGCTAGACGTCCTTCGTCTGCGGCATCTCTCCCGAAGTCTTCGACAGGTCGATCACCGCGAACGCCGCGCCCTGCTGGTCGGTCAGGGCCGCGAAACGGCCGAACGGGCTGTCCATCGGACCGAAGTGGAGCTGGCCGCCCCGCTTCTGGGCCTTGGAGACCGCCTCGTCGCAGTCCGGGACGCCGAAGTAGACCTGGACGTAGGAGGGGATCTCCGGCGGGAACTCGTCGCCCATGCCCATCCGGCCCAGCACCGCGTTCTCGGGGCCGCGCCCGCCCAGGCTGAAGATCTTGAAGTCCATGGCCGCGCCCTCGGGGCTGTCGCCCATGTCCATCTGCTGGACCTCGTACGGGAAGACCTTCGGGAGGAATCCGTCCACCTTCCCCACGTCCCGGGAGAAGACCTCGGCCCAGGCGAACGAGCCCGGCTTCCCCGCCTTCTCGAAGCCCTTGTGCTCGCCCGGCTGCCAGACGCCGAAGACCGCTCCGCTCGGCTCCTTCGCGATCACCATCGTGCCGAAGGTGCCGACCTGCATCGGCTCCATCAGCAGCTCGCCGCCCGCCGACTTGATCTTCTCGGCGGTGGCCGCCGCGTCGGGCGAGGCGAAGTACAGACACCACTGCGAGGGGGCGTCGGCACCCGGCATCGGCGGGACCACGGCCGCGACCGCCTTGCCGTCGGAATAGGCCTGCGTGTAGTTGCCGTACTCGCTGGAGGCCTCACCGAAGGTCCAGCCCAGCACGTCCGCGTAGAAGGCCTTCGCGCCCTCCACGTCGGCGAACATCGCGTCCGCCCAGCACGGGGCGCC
The DNA here is from genome assembly GCF_014650555.1 of Streptomyces goshikiensis. GTDB lineage: Bacteria > Actinomycetota > Actinomycetes > Streptomycetales > Streptomycetaceae > Streptomyces > Streptomyces goshikiensis. The sequence goes on from NZ_BMVE01000004.1 coordinate 73,293, forward strand.
TTCCGGGTACTCACTCATGCTCGATCGACTCCTGTGTCGGGTCCGACGGCGTACCCGACACACGCTAGGCGCGCGGTGCGGCGACCGCGCGGGGAACGCGTCCGAGGGGGAGGCTGGAGCCATGGACAAGGACATCACCATGCGTCTGGCCCAGCAGCCGGAGGCGGACGCGCTGCTGGCCAGGAGCCCGCTCGCGGCCCTCGTCGGCATGCTGCTCGACCAGCAGGTCCCGATGGAGTGGGCGTTCTCGGGGCCGTACACGATCGCCGAACGGCTCGGGGCCGACGACCTGGACGCGCACGCGATCGCCGCGTACGACCCGGAGGCCTTCGCCGCGCTGCTCTCGCGCAAGCCGGCCGTGCACCGCTACCCCGGCTCGATGGCGAAGCGGATCCAGCAGCTGTGCGCGTACCTGGTGGAGCACTACGACGGGGACGCGGAGGCCGTCTGGAAGGGCGTCGGCACCGGCGCGGAGGTGCTGCGGCGGCTGAAGGAACTGCCCGGCTACGGGGAGCAGAAGGCGCAGATCTTCCTGGCCATGCTCGGCAAGCGCTTCGGCGTCCGCCCGAAGGGCTGGCGGGAGGCCGCCGGCGGCTACGGCCCGGCGAACGTCTACCGCTCGGCGGCCGACATCACCGGCCCGGAGTCCCTGGCCAAGGTGCGGGCGCACAAGCAGGAGATGAAGGCCGCCGCCAAGGCGGAGCAGAAGGCCGCCTCCAACTGACCAACCGGCGGCCGACCCACGGCTGACCGCGGCCTGACCCACGGCTGACCGGCGGCCGACCCGCGGAGTGACCCACGGCCGACCCGCGGCTTACCCACGGCCGACCCGCAGCCTGCCGCTGGCGGAACGCGCGGACCGACCGCCCGGACGTCAGGCCGGGAGTCGGCGCAGTGCCGACGCGTAGCTCAGGTCCGCGTCCAGCCGCCGGAGTTCCTCCGCGAGCAGCTCGGCGGTGCTGCGGATCTTCAGCGCCACGGTACGGTCCGGGGCGCCCGGCAGGATCAGCGTGGCCAGGGCCCCGTCCGGGCGGTCCACCCGGATCTCCCCGGCCGTCGTGTCCAGCCGGACCCCGGTGATCACCGGGCCGTCGGTGGCCAGCCGGTCCACCGGCACCGCGATCCGCTCCTCCAGCCAGCGCGCCAGCAGCTCGGCGCTCGGGTTGCCGGCCTCGCTCTCCACGCCGCCGCCCGTCAGCGGAACCGGCTTCTGGTCCAGGGCGGCGGCCAGCAGCGCCCGCCACGGCGTCAGCCGGGTCCACGCCAGGTCGGTGTCCCCAGGGGCGTACGACGCGGCCCGCTCGGCCAGCGCCGCGATCGGGTCCTCGGTGGCGTCGGCGTCCGTGATCCGGCGCTGCGCCAGCGCGCCCAGCGGGTCGCGGGCCGGGTCGGCGGGGGCTTCGGCGGGCCACCAGGCCACCACGGGGGCGTCCGGCACCAGCAGCGGGAGGACGACGGAACCGGCCTGTCCGGTGAGCTCCCCGTACAGCCGCAGCACCACGATCTCCCCGGAACCGGCGTCGGAGCCGACGCGCAGTTCGGCGTCCAGCCGGGTCTGGCGGAGCTTGTGCGGCCCGCGCGAGGTCCGCTTGATCACCACGATGATCCGGCAAGGGTGCTCGCGGGAGGCTTCGGAGGCCGCGCGCACGGCGTCGTAGGCGTTCTCCTCGTCGGTGGCTATGACCAGGGTCAGCACCAGCCCCATGGTGGGGCTGCCGACGGCCCGTCGGGCGGCGAGCAGCGCCCGGTCGATCTTGCTGGACGTGGTGTCGGTGAGTTCGGTCCGCATGCCCCGAGTCTGTCAGCGTCCGCCCGGGAACGGGCACCCGGTACGAACATCCGACCGGAGTTATCGTCTCCGCTTCGCCGTCCCGAAGAGGGACCGCGAGATCTCCCGTCCCAGCTGGGTCCCGACCGACCGGGCCAGCGAGCGGAACAGCCCGCTCCCCACCACCTGTTCCGCCAGCGAGGGATCCGGTTTGGGCGCGCCGCGGGCGGTCTTCTGCTCCTCCTTGGCCTGCTCCTTGGCCTGCTTGTCGGCCGCCGCTGCCGCCGCCGCGGCCTCCGCCTGCGCCTCGGCGGCCGCCTGCTCGGCGCTGATCTTCTCGTACGCCGACTCCCGGTCCACCGCCTCGGCGTACCGCGAGTAGAGCGGCGAGGACTTCACGGCCTGCTCCAGCGCCGCAGGCTCGACCGGCCCCATCCGCGACTGCGGGGCCCGCAGCCGGGTCGCCGCCACCGGCGTCGGGGCGCCGTTCTCGCTGAGTACGGTGACCACCGCCTCGCCCGTACCCAGCCCGGTCAGCAGCTCCTCCAGGTCGTAGGGGGAGTTCGGGAAGGTCTTCACCGTCGCCTTCAGCGCCTTCGCGTCGTCCGGGGTGAAGGCGCGCAGCGCGTGCTGCACCCGGTTGCCGAGCTGGGCCAGCACGTCCGCCGGCACGTCCTTCGGGGTCTGGGTCACGAAGAAGATCCCGATCGCCTTCGACCTGATCAGCCGGACCGTCTGGGTGATGGACTCCAGGAAGGCCTTGGAGGCGCCGTTGAACAGCAGGTGCGCCTCGTCGAAGAAGAAGACCAGCTTCGGCTGCTCCACGTCGCCGACCTCGGGCAGGTCCGCGTACAGGTCGGCCAGCAGCCACATCAGGAAGGTGGAGAACAGCTGCGGCTTGTCCTGCACCGCCGGGAGTTCCAGTACGGACACCACCCCGCGGCCGTCCGCGGACGTCCGCAGGAATTCGCTCGTGTCGAACTCGGGCTCCCCGAAGAACTCGCCGGCGCCCTGCTGCTCGAAGGCGGTCAGCGCCCTCAGGATCACCCCGGCCGTCACCGTGGAGAGCCCGCCGATGCCCTTGAGCTCGGCCTTCCCCTGGTCGGAGACGAGGAAGGCGACGACCGCCCGGAGGTCCTTGAGGTCGATCAGCTCCAGTCCCTTGGAATCGGCGTAGTGGAAGATCAGGCCGAGCGACTGCTCCTGCGTCTGGTTGAGCTGGAGCACCTTGGACATCAGCACCGGACCGAAACCCGTCACGGTGGCCCGTACCGGAATGCCGGTGCCGATCCCGCCCAGCGCGTAGAACTCACAGGGAAATCCGGTGGCTTCCCACTCCTGGGCCACGTCCGCGGCGCGCCCCGTCACCTTCTCGTTCGCCACGCCCGGCGCGGAGATCCCCGACACGTCGCCCTTGATGTCCGCGAGGAAGACGGGGACGCCGTTCGCCGACAGCTGCTCGGCGACGAGCTGGAGGGTCTTGGTCTTGCCGGTGCCGGTGGCACCCGCGACGAGGCCGTGCCGGTTGAGCATCGACAGCGGAATCCGGATCTGGAGGTCGGGCCGGCAGGCCCCGTCCCAGAGCAGCGCGCCCAGGTCGAGGGCGGGCCCGGTGAAGGCGTACCCGGCGGCGATCCGGCCGGCCGGAGACGCGGGGTCGGTGCTCTCGCTCATGATCACTCCCGAAATAGCACTCCTTGTCACTTTTGCACCGCTGGTACGAGGCTGCGCCCGCAGGCACCGGCCCGGTAGGCTTTCCGTGTGATCTTCAAGCGCATCGGAAGCGGGCGGCCGTACCCCGACCACGGCAGGGAAACCACCCGGCAGTGGGCGGATGTCGCCCCGCGCCCGGTCCGGCTCGACCAGCTCGTGACGACCAAGGGGCAGCTGGACCTCGAAACGCTCCTCGCCGAGGACTCGACGTTCTACGGCGACCTCTTCGCGCACGTCGTGAAGTGGCAGGGCGACCTCTACCTGGAGGACGGGCTGCACCGCGCCGTGCGCGCGGCCCTGCAGCAGCGCCAGGTGCTGCATGCACGCGTCCTTGAGATGGACTGATTGCGCCTTTCGGGTCTGCCTTACCCGATCAACAGATCATTTAGTAGGCATCGTTCCGGTACGGCACTACGCTGCGCCCATGAGCATGCTCACTCCCCCCGGCATGGGCGGAAAGTACCGCGTAACGGGAGCCGCCTACCCCCGCATGAGCCGTCCGCGGCGTCGCCGCCGGATCGTGCTCGCCCTGCTCGGCTCGGTCCTCACGCTCGCCCTGCTCGGTTACGGGGCTCTGCAGCTCATCGACGTGTTCCGCGGCGACACCGCCAAGCGGAACGCGGCCGCGGGCAAGGACTGTCCGACCACGGCGCCCAAGGCCGGCCCCGCCGCCGCCTCGGCGGCCGCCGCGTCCCCGAAACCGGCCGTCGCCCTCCCCCAGCCCGCCCAGATCAAGGTCAACGTCTACAACGCCACCCCGCGCGCGGGGCTCGCCAAGGCCGTAGGCGACGAACTCCGCAAACGCGGCTTCACCATCGGCAACGTCGGCAACGCTCCGGCCGACTTCGACAAGAAGGTCCCCGGCACCGGGATACTGCTGGGCTCCCCGAAGACCGACAAGGCCGCCTACTCCGTCCTCGGCACCCAGCTCGCCGGCACCACCCAGCAGAGCGACACCCGCGAGACCGCGGACATCGACCTGATCCTCGGCGATTCCTTCAAGGAGCTCAGCACCAAGGAGGACGCGGACAAGGCGCTGGCCCTGCTGGCCAACCCGGTGCCCGCGGTCGCCAAGAAGTGCTGACCCGACCCGATCTGACCCGACCGGACCTGACCGGACCCGACCTGGCCGGACCCGACCTGGCCGGAGCCGACCTGGCCGGAGCCGACCTGGCCTGAACGTGACCGGCCACGCGTACGGGAGCGTGAACGCGTTCCCGTAGGCGTGGCCGTCGTCACCGGAGTCCGGGCGCGGGTCCTACTCGGCCGAGCCGTACATGCGGTCGCCCGCGTCGCCCAGGCCCGGCACGATGTAGCCGTTCTCGTTGAGCCGCTCGTCCACGGCGGCCGTCACCACCGTCACCGGCGTGCCCGCCAGCTCGCGCTCCATGACCTCGACGCCCTCGGGCGCGGCCAGCAGCACCACGGCCGTGACGTCGTCGGCGCCGCGCTTGATGAGCTCCTGGATCGCCGCGACCAGCGTGCCGCCGGTGGCGAGCATCGGGTCCACCACGTACACCTGGCGCCCGGAGAGGTCCTCCGGCATGCGCGTCGCGTACGTGGAGGCCTCCAGGGTCTCCTCGTTGCGGACCATGCCCAGGAAGCCCACCTCGGCGGTCGGCAGCAGCCGCACCATGCCGTCCAGCATGCCGAGACCGGCGCGCAGGATCGGGACGACCAGCGGGCGCGGGTGCGACAGCTTCACGCCGGTGGTCGGGCCGACCGGGGTCTCGATGTCGGCCTGCTCGGTGCGCACGTCACGGGTGGCCTCGTAGGCCAGCAGGGTCACCAGCTCGTCGGCGAGCCGGCGGAAGGTGGGGGAGTCGGTGCGCTTGTCGCGCAGGGTGGTCAGTTTGTGCGCCACCAACGGGTGATCGACGACCTGCAAACGCACAACATCCTCCAAGACTCAAAGCTTCGGGTTTTCGACCTGCGACCTGCGCAAACGGCCGCAACACGCGACCCACACGCAAAAGGCTACGCGGTGAGCCGACCCGAAGCGTCCGCGCGGGTGCAGGTGTGGGCGGACGCGCGGGCGGACACGTGGGGGTGCGCGGGGGCGGACACGCCGGTGGACGCTCCTGTGCACGCGCCGGTGGACACGCCGGTCCGCGCGGCCGGACCGCCGGGGATGCGCGCCCGCGCGATGGCCAGCACGCTGGACTGGTGAGCAACGGACTGGTGATCGCGGCCGTCGACGGATCCGAGCACAGCCTGGTGGCCCTGGAATGGGCCCGGACCGAGGCCCTGCGGCACGGGGCGGGGCTGATGGTCGCCCATGTGCTCTCCGACAGCTCCCAGTTGTACGCGGGCCGCCGCAGCTCCCTCCACGACCGGTCCGAGCCGGACGCCTTCGTCGATCCGGTGGCCGAAAACCTGCGGGCCCTCCTCGCGCGGGCCCCCGAACTCCCCGCCGAGATGCGGTACGAGTCCCTGGAGGGCTCCGTCCCCGAGGCGCTCCGGGTGATCGGGGCCGAGGCCCTGATGCTGGTGATGGGCTCGCGCGGGCGCGGCGGGTTCGCCACGCTGCTGCTGGGCTCGAACAGCCGGGCGGTGGCCACCAGCGCGCCGTGCCCGGTGGTGGTGGTCCCGCACGGGGCGCGCAGCGCGGGCGCGGCCGAGGGGGCTTCGGCCGGCCGGGTGGTGCTCGGGCTGCACGCCGCCGAGACGCCCGACGACGTGCCCGACTTCGCGTTCGCTGAGGCGGCCGCGCGGGGGACCGCTGTCCAGGTGGTCTCCGCGTACGCCGTGCCGCCCTCGCCGGTGGCGCTGATCGACTCGCCCTTCGCGGTGATCACCCCGGAGGGGCTGGCCGACGGCGGCGACGGGGTCCCGGCCGAGCGGGAGATGCTGCGGTCCCAGACGGAGCGGCTGGCCCCGTACCGGGAGCGGTACCCGCACGTGCCGGTCGAACAGGTGGCCGTGCCGGGGGACGCGGCGGGGTCGCTGGTGGACGCCTCGCGGTCGGCGGCGCTGGTCGTGGTCGGCCGCCACCATCCGCGGGTGCGGTCCCTGCTGATCGGGTCGGTGGCGAACGCGGTGCTCCAGCACGCGCACGGTCCGGTGGCCGTCGTACCGCCGCTGCGGGACGACGGCCGGCCGCCCGGCTCCCCCTGATCCGGCACTGAGGTCCCTGACCTGCGAGGGGGTGGCATCAATCGGGCCATCGGGGGGAAGGTGGGTGCGGGGGGACTGCTTCGCGCCGGCGGAGGAGGACGACCGGACCAGCCCGGGGTGGTTGCCGATGCCCGACGTGCACCCGACCGACGACAGCGACGAGCTCCACGCGCCGGAGACGCCGGCGCAGCGCAGGGCGCGCCGCGCGCAGTTCCTGCGCGACCTGATGGAGGCGCGGGAGCTGCGCGACCGCGTCCAGCCCCGGCGCGCCCGCGCGGCCCGGATGCGCCAGCAGATGCGCATGCGCACCTTCCGCTGGTAGTCCGCCGGGGTGCGCCGCGCCCCGCCGGGTGACCCTCGTACCGCCACACGCAGCAACCGCCGCGCCGGGCGCCGAACCGGGTCCCCGGAAGCCGTTCCGGCGCCGCGCCGGCGCCTCGCCGAGCCCGTTCGGAGCCCCGCCGGGCAGGCCCCGTAAGAGCCGCCGAGCACACGGCACGGAACGACGCAGCGCGGAAGACCTCTCGCAAAGCCGCTGTTTCTGCCACGATGCCGATTGGGCGGGGCATGAACGGTGAGCACGACGGCCGTTCCACCCCCAACCTCCGGCCGGGGGGACCTCCAACCGGCACGCCTATGACCAGTGGGAGAGTCACGGTGTACTTCGCCGCACTGCTCGCGCGCACCGAAGACGGGTGGGAAGCGAGCGACATGGAACTCGACGATGTCGAGTCTCTGAGTGATCTGATCGATCTCGCCCGGTCCGCCGCTGTCGACGACGACACGGTGGTCGCCCTCATCGAGCAGGAGGACGCCTGGTTCGGCGTCGTCCGCGTGGACGGCGAGGAGGACCCGCGGTACTTCGTATCCAACGCCTCCGCGGCCTCCCGCAGCTCCTACGGCTCGATGCTGACCGACGAGCTGCTCGGCAGCGACGAGGAGGACGACGAACTCGACGAGCTGGACCTGGACGGCACCGAGGACGGCGAGGAGGAATCCATCGCCGCGTTCACGGACGAGGACGACGACGCGGACGAGAAGGGCGGGACCGGCGCGGAGCCGGTACCGGCCGGTCCGCTCGGCGATCCCCGGCTGCTGGACGACCTCGGGGTGAGCCACAAACAACTGATGACCCTCGACGGGGACGCCCTCTCGGAGATCGCCGACTCGCTCGGCGCCACCGAGGTGCTGGAGGCCGTCCGCTAGTGACCGACCCGTACGCGACCTCTACGCACGACCCCGGTTCCGATCCCGGCCGGGATCCCGCACGCGACCCCGGTGGCGTCGGCGATCCCGTCCGGGACCCGTGGCGGTCCTCCATGCGCCTGGCGCTCCGGGAGGCCGCCCGGGCGGTACCGGCCGGCGACGTGCCGGTCGGCGCCGTCGTCCTCGGCCCGGACGGGGAACTCCTCGCCACCGGCTACAACGAACGGGAGGCCACCGGCGATCCCACGGCGCACGCCGAGGTGCTGGCACTGCGCCGGGCGGCCGCCGAGCTCGGGGAATGGCGGCTTCCGGGGTGCACCCTGGTGGTGACCCTGGAGCCGTGCGTGATGTGCGCCGGCGCGCTCGTACAGGCGCGGGTGGCCCGTGTCGTCTACGGGGCGGGGGACGAGAAGGCGGGCGCGGCGGGGTCGCTGTGGGACCTCGTACGGGACCGCAGGCTCAACCACCGGCCGGAGGTGATCCGCGGGGTGCTCGCCGAGGAGTGCGCCCGGCAGCTCACGGACTTCTTCCGCGATCTCTGACGGGCCCCGCGGATACGGATTTCAGAGCACGGGCCACCTTGGGCTAAGCTCTCTCTCGGTAGCGTGTCCGAGCGGCCGAAGGAGCACGCCTCGAAAGCGTGTGATGGTGCAAGCTATCCGTGGGTTCAAATCCCACCGCTACCGCTCTGATCGAGAGCCCCGCCCCGCAAGGGTCGGGGCTCTCGGCGTTTTCCGGTGCGCACGCGGCGGTGGCCGGGGGTCCGGAACCGAGGTCCGGAAGCGGGATACGGGGCCCGCGTCCGCGGCCCGCCTCCGCGGCCGCGCCGGGCGGCCGAGGGCCCTACGGGGGACATCCGCGTGACCGGCCGCCCGCTCGGCCGTTGTCACGGCATGACCAAGACCCAGCGCATGCTCGCCGCCATCGCCCTCGCGGGGGCCGCCGCGGGCCTCGCCGCGCCGGCCGCCTCCGCCGCCCCGATCGCCCCGCTCACCCTTCCGGACCTGCCGACGGCGGCCCCGGGGATGCCGGAGGGGGCCACACCGAACTCGGTCCAGGACATCGGCGCCAAGCTCAACGACCTGAACCAGCTGAACCAGCTGATGGACCTGCCGAACCAGCTGGCGCCCGTGATCGCCCCCGTACAGCCGATCACGGACCTGGCCGGCGCCATCCAGTAGGACCTCCGGAACGCGAAGAAGGCCCCGACCGGGATCGGGGCCTTCGACGTACGGGACGGGACGGGGGAAGTGGCGTCGGGGGGACAAGCCACTTCCCCCGACGAGGACGGACCTGCCAGTCCGCGCCGCGTCAGGGGGAAGCCGACGGCTCGGACCCCGCAGTCAGGCCCTGTCCCTCACCCACCGGTTTCCTGCCAGAACCGGCGGGCTCGCCTCCCATCCTGCGCTCCCCCCGCCCCCGGGCGGACCGCCAAAGGACCCGGACCACCGGGTCCTTGGTCCTTAAAGGCCGGGTGAGTGTCCAAACCCGACCGGTTAGACTCACCCGACTTTGCAGTACCGGTTGGGGAGGCCGACACCGCTCATGGAGACCAAGAAGCTTGTCATGGGCGCGCTCGTCGTGTTCGTGCTCTTCGTGATCATCACCGAGCCGGTGAAGGCGGCGGACCTCGTGCTCCTCGGCTTCCAGGGCATCTCCGACGCCGCCCACGCGATCGGCGCGTTCATGACCGAGCTGGTGCGCTGAGCCTCTGCGCTGAATCGGTTCTTCGGCCGTCCGGCCCCCCACTCGCGCACGTGGGGGGCTTTTCGTGTTCCGGTGCGGTCCGGCGCCGGGTCCGGGGCCTTGCACGGCGATAGCCTGCACGCCCCAATACGCCCAACTTGCCCTCAACACGGCGATATACGGTGCTTGCACACAATGCACATGTCTTGTGATGCTATGACCGCTTTTGACGGATAGTCGACTGAAGGGGTGGCGTGACCGTGCCGGCCAGTACAGCGCCTCAGGTGCCACCCCAGCAGGACGACGCCCGGGATGCCAGGGATGCCCGGGACGCCCGGGACTCCCCGCACGACTCCCAGGTCCCGCCCCAGCAGGACGCCCCGCAGGACCCTCCGGCGGAGCCCCCGCAGCAGCCCCCGCCCGCCCCCAGACCGCAGAGCCGGGGCGCGGACACCCGGGCCCTCACCCAGGTGCTGTTCGGCCAGCTGAAGGGCCTCCAGCCCGGCACCAGCGAGCACACCCGGGTGCGCGGCGCCCTGATCGAGGCCAACCTCCCGCTCGTCCGGTACGCGGCCGCCCGCTTCCGCAGCCGCAACGAGCCGATGGAGGACGTGGTCCAGGTCGGCACCATCGGCCTGATCAACGCGATCGACCGCTTCGACCCGGACCGCGGGGTGCAGTTCCCGACCTTCGCCATGCCGACGGTCGTGGGAGAGATCAAGCGGTACTTCCGCGACAACGTCCGCACCGTCCACGTACCGCGCCGGCTCCACGAGCTGTGGGTCCAGGTCAACGCGGCCACCGAGGACCTCACCACCCTCCACGGCCGCACCCCGACGACGCCCGAGATCGCCGAGCGGCTGCGGATCACCGAGGAGGAGGTGCTCTCCTGCATCGAGGCCGGGCGGAGCTACCACGCCACCTCGCTCGAAGCCGCCCAGGAGGGCGACGGGCTGCCCGGGCTGCTCGACCGGCTCGGTTACGAGGACCCGGAGCTGGCCGGGGTCGAGCACCGCGACCTGGTCCGCCACCTCCTCGTACAGCTGCCCGAGCGCGAACAGCGGATCCTGCTCCTGCGGTACTACAACAATCTGACGCAGTCACAGATCAGTGCCGAGCTGGGCGTCTCCCAGATGCACGTGTCCCGGCTGCTCGCCCGGAGCTTCGCCCGGCTGCGATCCGCAAACAGGATCGAGGCGTAACCGGTTCGAGTGGAGATCGCTCCGCGATTCCGGCAGAACGGGCTCATTCCGGTCTGTCGCTGGAACTACATGTCGACATGGCGCTACAGCGTGTTGCCGACATGTGACATTCTGCTGGAACCGCGTTTGCCGCAGCCCCGCCTCCGGTATTCAGGTGGAGGCTGCGTTCCTCCGACGGGCGCGCAGAGAACGCGACCGTCCGCGACCTCAAGGGGGTGGCATGTCCGTAGACCAGGGCAGCTCCAAGGTGCTCACGCTCGTCAAGCGTGAGCTGCCGGCAGTGTCCAACCGCTCGGAAGCCATCGACACCCGCACCCTCTCCCGCTCCCTCTTCCAGCGACTGGCCGCCCTGGACGCGGACAGCCCCGAACGGGCCTACGTACGCGACACCCTGATCGAGCTGAACCTGCCGCTGGTGCGGTACGCGGCCGCCAGGTTCCGCAGCCGCAACGAGCCGATGGAGGACATCGTCCAGGTCGGCACGATCGGCCTGATCAAGGCGATCGACCGGTTCGACTGCGAACGCGGCGTGGAGTTCCCGACGTTCGCGATGCCGACCGTCGTGGGCGAGATCAAACGATTCTTTAGGGACACCTCCTGGTCGGTGCGCGTCCCGCGCCGCCTCCAGGAGCTCCGTCTCGCCCTCACCAAGGCCAGTGACGAGCTCGCCCAGAAGCTCGACCGCTCGCCGACCGTGCCGGAACTCGCCGCCGTGCTCGGGGTGTCGGAGGAGGAGGTCGTCGACGGCCTCGCCGTCGGGAACGCGTACACGGCCTCCTCGCTCGACTCGCCCTCCCCCGAGGACGAGGGCGGCGAGGGCTCGCTCGCGGACCGCCTCGGCTACGAGGACACCGCGCTCGAAGGCGTCGAGTACCGCGAGTCGCTGAAGCCGCTGCTGGCCAAACTCCCGCCCCGGGAACGGCAGATCATCATGCTGCGGTTCTTCGCCAACATGACGCAGTCGCAGATCGGCGAGGAGGTCGGCATCTCCCAGATGCACGTCTCCCGGCTGCTCACCCGCACCCTCGCGCAGCTGCGCCTGGGCCTGATCGGCGAGTAGCCCGGCCGCGCATCCGCCGCACCCGGGTTCCCATTTGACGGAGCGTCAGTGACACTGGCGCGATGCGAAGGGGACCACGGGCACCACGAGGCACGTTCGCCTGGCTCGCCCTGTGCGGTACGGCCGTCGTCGCCCTCACGGGATGCGGCGGCCCGGCACCGGACGGCTACGTGGCCGTGGGGGCCGCGGCCCCGGGTCCCGAACGGGGCGCGGGGGAGAACGTGGCACCCCGGAGCGGGGTCGAATTCCAGCCACTCTCCGCACCGGACGCGCCGGCCGGCTCCGCTGGGTCGCCCGCGTCGTCCGCGTCGTCCGCCTCGTCGAGTACGTCGGCCAGTGCCCCGGGATCCGAGGGCGCGGCCGGTTCCACCCCGGGCGCGGGCCCGCCCGCCGCACCCGGCGGCTCCGCGACGCGGCCCGGCACCTCACCCGCCCCGGGCGGCAGCCCACCCGGCCCCGGAGCCCCTTCCGGCGGGCCCGCCGCCACCCAGCCCGCCACCCCGAGGCCCGGAACCCCGGGCCCGGCCACGCCGACCGCGCCCACCACACCTCCGGGCGGCGGCGGTCCGGCCACCCCGGCGAAGCTGACCCTGAGCCCTCCGGCCCGCGCGGCGGCTTCCGACCGGTGGTGCGAGCGGGTCACCGTCACGTTCACCAACACCGGCGGCGCCGCGGCCCGTTCGGGCACGGTGACCTTCGCGACGCACATCATCGGGGCCCTGGGCATCGACTGGGCCACGATCACCACGGCCCAGCCCCTCCCGGCCCCGATCGCCGGGGGCACGGCCGCGACCCGGACCTACACGGTCTGCCTGGAGGCATGGCGCGTCCCGCTGGGCATGCGTGTGGAGACCCGGAACGTCACGGCGACCTGGTCCTGAGCGGGCCGGGCCTGGGCAGGTCGGGCCTGGGCGGGCCGGGCCCGAGCGAACGACGCCCGAGCGAACGGCGCCCGGGCGAACGGCGTCCGAGCGAAAGCGACTTCTAGCGGAGCGTCAGCCAGGCCGCCGCCGCGATGATGAGCAGCAGACCGAACGCCAGCCCGATCCGCGCGCCCGTCGACGATCCGGATTCCTGCCGGGCCGCCGCGCGCCGCTGCGTCCGCGCCCCCGGCGTCGTGGGCCCGGTCGGCGCGGCCTCCTCGACGAACGCACGGAACATCTGGGTGCTGCCCGCGGGGTCGTAGTTGCCCTCGGGGCCCTGTGTGGTGTGGTTGTCAGCCATGGAGCAGGACCCTAGCGGGTTTTCCGATTCCTTTACCGCTCACCCCCCTCCATTAATTTGCCTGTAGCAACCATCTGATCCTATGGTTGCTCTAAGCAACGAGATGGGGGGCAGCCCGGTGACGATTCAGGCCGTACGAGCGGCTCGGGGCACGTACGAGGAGCTGGCCCGCCAGCTCACCGGCATCGGCGCGGTCAAGCGCGACCTCGCCCGCCACCTCCCCCCGGACTGCCCGCCCGGCGCTGCGGCCGTCCTGACCGTGCTGGAGAGGCACGGCGAAATGCGGCTCAGCCGGCTCGCCGAGCTGATGGCGGTCGACGTCTCGGTGACCAGCCGCCACGTCACGTACGTGGCGGACCACGGCTGGATCGCCCGCGAGACCGACCCCGGCGACGCCCGCTGCCGGATCCTGCGCCTCACCCCGGCCGGGGTGGCCCTGCTGGCCGACCTGAGCGCCCGCTACACCGGCGCACTGGAAAGAGCCCTGGCCGACTGGCCGGCCGAAGACATCGACGTACTGAACACCCTGCTGGCCCGACTCCGATCGAGCTTCTAGAGCAAAGGAAACACATGGCTACGACCACACCAGGCGGTGTGCGGGAAGGCGGCCGGTCGGAGACCACGTCCGACAGCGCCCCCATGACCCACGCCCAGATCATGAAGGCGCTGTCCGGGCTGATGCTCGGCATGTTCGTGGCGATCCTGTCCTCGACGATCGTCTCCAACGCACTGCCGCAGATCATCAGCGACCTCGGCGGCACCCAGTCCTCCTACACCTGGGTGGTCACGGCCGCCCTGCTGTCGATGACGGCCGCGACCCCGCTGTGGGGCAAGCTGTCCGACCTCTTCAGCAAGAAGCTGCTGGTCCAGATATCCCTGGTCATCTACGTGCTCGGCTCGGTCGTGGCCGGCCTGTCCCAGAACACCGGCATGCTCATCGCCTGCCGCGTGGTCCAGGGCATCGGCGTCGGCGGCCTCTCCGCCCTCGCACAGATCGTGATGGCCGCGATGATCTCCCCGCGCGAGCGCGGCCGGTACAGCGGTTACCTCGGCGCGGTCTTCGCCGTCGCCACCGTCGGCGGCCCGCTGCTCGGCGGCGTCATCACGGACACCTCGTGGCTCGGCTGGCGCTGGTGCTTCTACGTCGGCGTCCCCTTCGCGATCATCGCGCTGATCGTCCTCCAGCGGACCCTGCACCTCCCGGTCGTCCGGCGCGACGTCAAGGTCGACTGGCTCGGCGCCTTCCTGATCAGCGGGGCCGTGTCCCTGCTGCTGATCTGGGTCACCCAGGCCGGCGACTCCTACGAGTGGATCTCCTGGCAGACCTGGGCCATGACCGGCGGCGCGGTGGCGCTCGGCCTGCTGTTCATCCTGGTCGAGTCCCGGGCGAGCGACCCGATCATCCCGCTGCGGCTGTTCCGCAACAAGACCATCAGCCTGGCCTCGGCGGCCTCGCTGTTCGTCGGCATCGCGATGTTCTCGGGCACCGTGTTTTTCAGCCAGTACTTCCAACTGGCCCGCAACGAGTCCCCCACGATGTCCGGAATCCTCACGATTCCGATGATCGGCGGGCTCTTCGTCTCCTCCACCCTTTCCGGTCAGGTGATCACCAAGACCGGTAAGTGGAAGGCCTGGCTCGTCTCCGGCGGCGTGCTCCTGACGGCCGGTCTGGGCATGCTGGGCACCCTGCGGTACGACACCCCGTACTGGCACATCGCCATCTACATGGCGCTGACCGGACTCGGCCTCGGCATGATGATGCAGAACCTGGTGCTCGCCACGCAGAACCAGGTCGCCCCCGAGGACCTCGGCGCGGCCAGCTCGGTCGTCACCTTCTTCCGCTCGCTCGGCGGCGCCATGGGCGTCTCGGCGCTCGGCGCGGTGATGGCCAACCGGGTCACCTCCTACGTCCAGGACGGCCTGACCGCGCTCGGCCCGAAGGCGGCGGCCCTGGGCCACGGCGGCACCGCCGGGGGCGGGATCCCCGACCTCGACAAGCTGCCCGCGCCGTTCCGCCAGGTCTTCGAGTCCGCGTACGGGCACGGCGTCGGCGACGTGTTCCTCTACGCGGCCCCGTTCGCGCTGCTCTCGCTGGTGCTGGTGCTGTTCATCAAGGAGGTCGCGCTGAAGTCGAAGCCGGCCGCCCACGCCCCGAAGGCATCCGGCGCGGCGGAGGCGGCCGCGGAGGCCCCGGCCACCGTGGAGGCGGCCCGGGCGCAGGCCTGACGGCGGAGCGACGACGACCGCGGGGCCGGGGCCATCAGGCCCCGGCCCCGCGGTCGTTCCGTCCTAGGCGGTCTTGGCCGCGCTCCCCGCGACGCCCCCGATGCCTGCGACGCCCCCGATGCCCGCGATCAGGACGTCGAGCGCGAGGCGGAAGTCCCTTTCGGGCAACCGCCGGGCCGCGCCCCCGCAGCCGTGGAGGAAGTACGAGACGGCCAGATGGGCGCCGGTCCGGCGGGCCTCCGCGAGGCCGGTCGCGTCGAGCAGCCGCTGCAGAGCGGCGTCGAAGGCCCGGGCGTGCGGCCCGATGTTCGGGTACGCGGCGGTGAGCGGGGCCACCCACGGGTGGGCCACCAGCAGCTTCCGGTACCCGCATGCCAGCACCCGCAGCCGACCGGGCCAGGCCGCAGGCCCCGTCCCGGGCCCCGCCTCGGATCCCGCCTCGGGCGGTGACTCGGGCAGTGCCTCGGGCGGTGACTCGGGCTTTGGGTCCGGCGCGGCCGGCAGCGCGAGTTCTCCCAGCGCCCGGTCCAGGGCGAGTTCGAGCAGGTCGTGCTTGGTGTCCACGTACCAGTACAGGGACATCGCGGTGACCCCCAGCTCGGCCGCGAGCCGCCGCATCGAGAACCGGCCCAGCCCCTCCGCGTCGAGGAGCCGGACCGTCGCCGCGGTGATCCGCTCCCGGTCGAGGCCGGACGGCGCCTCGCTGCGGCGTCTGGCCGGGGCGGCGGGCCTGGCGGTCAGCCAGACGCTGGTCCGGGTCTCCTCGGGATCGGCCGCGGTCACCACGGAGGCACCCTCCTCACGACAGGCGGATCAGCCCGGAATGCCCGGTCCGCCCTGTTGATGCTCCTCTCGATGCTAGGGGGTGCGTCCCGTGTTCCGGCCGGATCAGGACGTGCCGGACACCGGCGCCGTGAGGTCGTAGAAGGTGGCCCCGCCGATCGTGGTGGCCTTGAAGCCGGCCTTCACCCACTCCGCAATGGCGCTGCTGGTGCCGCCTCCGGGTCCGCCGGGGCCGCCGGCCCCGCCGCGCGCGCCCTGGCCGCCCTCCGCGCCGGTGCCACCGTCGTTCTGCCCGATGAAGTAGTGGATCTTCCCCGCCTTGACGTACTCCTGGAACTTCGCGAGCGTCGGCGAAGGGTCGCTGCCGTTGAACCCGCCGATCGGCATCACCGGCTCGCCCGAGGCCAGTTGGTAGCTCGCCGCGTTCTGCGCGCCGACGGCTGCCGCCGCCCAGGTGTAGCCGCCCGCGTTCGCGCGCAGCGCGGCCGTCGCCTCGGCGCTCGCCTTGGTCCCGTTCAGCAGGCCGCCGCCGGGGCCGCCCATGGCACTGCGGGCGCCGCGCCCTCCGGCGCCACCGGCCGCGCCGGGAACACCCTGGCCACCCTGGCCGCCGGGGGCCGCTCCGGCCTGCCCGCCCTGGGGAGCGCCGCCTGGCATGCCACCTTGGGGACCGCCCTGCGCACCGCCCGGGAAACCACCCTGCGGCGCGCCCTGGGTTGCGCCCTGCGGGCCGCCCGGGAAACCGCCCCGGAAGCCCTCGGCGGCCGCCCGCTTGAACCGCATGCCGCCCGGACCGCCGGCGCCGCCCGCCACCGCGGGCCCGGCCGTCACGATCGAACCGCTCCGCCCGGAGTCCACCGTCGTCAGGCAGTACGCGAAGGGCCCGGCCAGTGCCGCGCCCACGCCCAGCGCCGCCGCGCCCCGCAGGAGCCGGCCGCCCGTCCGCGACCCCGGCCGCCACCGCGAGCCGATCAGCAGCCCGGCCGCCGCGAGGAGACCGGCGGCCAGCACCGTCCAGCGCAGCCACGGCAGGTAACCGGAGGCCCGGCCGAGCAGTGCGTACGACCACCACGCGGTCAGCGCGACGGTCGCGGAAAGGGTGAGGGAGGCGGCCAGGCCGCCCCGCTCCTCCCACAGCACGGCGACGCCCATGCCGACCAGCGCGGCCACGAACGGCGCCAGCGCGACGGTGTAGTACTCGTGGAAGATGCCCTGCATGTAACTGAAGATCAGCCCGGTGATCAGCAGGCAGCCGCCCCAGGCCAGGAAGGCCGCGCGGGCCATGCTCTCCACCGAGTCGGTGGCCCGGCGGGCCCGCCAGGTGATGACCAGACCGGCCACCAGCATGATCAGGGCCGCCGGCAGCAGCCAGGAGATCTGACCGCCGATGTTGGCCGAGAAGAGCCGGTCGATCCCGGTCTCGCCCCAGCCTCCGCCCCCACCGCCCGCGCCGGCTCCGCCCGCGCGGCGGGCGCCGCCGCCGACGCTGCCGACCTCGTCGCCGCTGATGCGGCCGAGGCCGTTGTAGCCGAGGGTCAGCTCCAGGAAGGAGTTGTTCTGGGAGCCGCCGATGTACGGGCGCGAGCCGGCCGGCCAGAGTTCGACGATCGCCACCCACCAGCCGCCGGCCACCACCATGGCGAGCCCGGCGAGCAGCAGCTGGCCGAGCCGCCGGCGCAGCCGGGTGGGCGCGCAGACGGCGTAGAGCAGGGCGAGCGGCGGCAGGATGACGAACGCCTGGAGCGTCTTGGTGAGGAAGGCGAGACCGATCACGGCGCCGGCCAGGACGAGCCATTTGGTGTGCGCCCCGTCGAGGGCGCGCAGGACGCAGTACACGGTGACGGTCAGCAGCAGGGTCAGCAGCGCGTCGGGGTTGTTGAAGCGGAACATCAGCGCGGCGACCGGGGTCAGCGCGAAGGTCACGCCGCTCAGCAGCGCGGCCGCGGGCCCGAACTGGCGGCGTACGGCGGCGTAGAGGACGGCGGTCGTCCCGACGCCCATGAGGGCCTGCGGGACGAGGATCTGCCAGGAGCCGAGCCCGAACAGCCGGACCGACAGCGCCATCGGCCACAGGGCGGCCGGGGGCTTGTCGACGGTGATGGAGTTGCCCGCGTCGGAGGAGCCGAAGAAGAAGGCCTTCCAGCTCTCGCTGCCCGCCTGGACGGCGGCGGAGTAGAAGGAGTTCGCGTAGCCGGAGGCGCTCAGGTTCCACAGGAGCAGCGCGGCGGTGCCGAGGAGCAGCGCGAGGTAGGCGGGGCGTTCCCAGCGGGGCCGTGGCGCGGTGGCCGCCGTGGCGGGCGCCTGGTCCGTCGCGGCGTCCGCCGCCGCGTTCGGGCCCCGTTCCGGGAAGGGTGAGCCCAGGGGTGGTACGGCCGTGGTCATCGGTTGTCGTCCTTCGCGGAGGTGGCGCGCCGGTCGGGGAAGACCCAGGCGCGGAAGAGCAGGAAGCGCAGCACGGTGGCGGCGAGGTTGGCGGCGATCAGGACGGCCAGTTCGGTGCTGTGGGAGGCGGACCGGGCGGGTACGGCCGCGTCGAGCGCGGCCAGCGAGCCGCTGGTCAGGGCCAGTCCGATGCCGAACACCAGCAGGCCCTGGGCCTGGTGGCGCACGGCCCGGTCCCGGCCGCGGACCCCGAAGGTGAGCCGCCGGTTCGCGGCGGTGTTGGCGACGGCCGAGAGCAGCAGCGCGGCGGCGTTGGCGAGCTGTGGCCCGGTCCCGGACCGGAAGGCGGAGTACAGCAGCAGGTAGAGCAGGGTGCTGAGCAGTCCGACGGCGCAGAAGCCGAGGAGCTGGCGGGCCAGTCCGCGCGGTACGCCGGGCAGCGCGGTGCGGTCGCGCGGGTCGTCGCCGAAGGGGCGGGCGAGCCGGTCGAGGGGGAGCGCTCCGACGGCCAGCGCCCGGCCCACCCGCCAGACGCCCTTGAGGTCGTCGGTGGCGGTGCGCACGATGTGGACGGTGGAGTCGGGGTCGTCCACCCAGTCGACCGGCACCTCGTGGATCCGCAGCCCGGCCCGCTCGGCGAGCACCAGCAGCTCGGTGTCGAAGAACCAGCCGGAGTCCTCGACCAGCGGCAGCAGCCGCTCGGCGACCTCCCTGCGGATGGCCTTGAAGCCGCACTGGGCGTCGCTGAACCGGGCGGCGAGGGAGGACCGCAGCAGCAGGTTGTAGGCGCGGGAGACGAACTCCCGCTTGGCTCCCCGCACCACGCGCGAGGAGCGGGCCAGCCGGGTGCCGATCGCGAGGTCGGAATGCCCGGAGATCAGCGGGGCGACCAGCGGCAGCAGTGCGTTGAGGTCGGTGGAGAGGTCCACGTCCATGTACGCGAGGACGGGCGCTTCCGACCGGGACCACACGGTGCGCAGTGCGCGGCCGCGGCCCTTCTCCTCCAGCCGGGTGCTGCGGACGCCCTCGACGGTGGTGGCGAGGGCGGCCGCGACCTCGGGGGTGCGGTCGGTGCTCGCGTTGTCGGCGATGGTGATGCGGAAGGGGTACGGGAAGGTGCGGGTGAGGTGCTCGTGCAGCCGGCGCACACACGGCCCGAGGTCCTTCTCCTCGTTGAACACCGGGATCACCACGTCGAGTACGGGCATCCCCGGCACGAGCGCGAGGGGCGCCCGGGCCGGGAGGGCACCGGGTCCGGGAGAGGTGTCGGTTCTCATGGACCGACATTCGCCGGGCGGCCTGTCACCGCTGTGTGGTGAGCCTGTGGCCTGTCTGTGAGTCGGCCGGGACCAGGTCCGCGATGTCCTCGTCGCGGTCGTCGAGGGGCAGCAGGACCTCGAAGCGGGTGCGTCCGGGTTCGCTCGCCACGTCGACCTGTCCGCCGTGCGCCGAGACCACGGCCGCGACGATGGCGAGCCCGAGGCCGGTGGAGCCCGCCGAGCGGGAGCGGGAGGCGTCTCCGCGCGCGAAGCGCTCGAAGACGTGGGGGAGCAGATCGGGCGCGATGCCCGGTCCGTCGTCCTCGATCCGTAGCCGGACGGCGCGTGTTTCACGTGAAACATGGGCGGTCACGGTGGTGCCCGGCGGGGTGTGGGTGCGGGCGTTGGCGAGGAGGTTCACCAGGACCTGCTGGATCCGGGCCGGGTCGGCGCGGATGGGCGCGGGTCCGTCGGGGAGTTCCAGGCGCCAGTGGTGCACGGGCCCGGCGGCCCGGGCGTCGCTGACGGCGTCCACGACCAGCGGGGCGAGGTCGGTGTCGGTACGGGAGAGGGGGCGGCCCGCGTCGAGCCGGGCCAGCAGCAGCAGGTCCTCGACCAGCCCGGTCATCCGGGTGGCCTCGGACTCGATCCGGCCCAGGGCGTGCCGGGTGTCGGGCCCGGGCTCCTCCCTGCCCCGGCGGGTGAGTTCGGCGTAGCCGCGGATGGAGGCCAGCGGGGTGCGCAGCTCGTGGCTGGCATCGGCGACGAACTGCCGGACCCGTGTCTCGCTCTGCTGGCGGGCGGTGAGGGCCGAGGAGACATGGCCCAGCATCCGGTTGAGGGCGGCGCCGACCTGGCCGACCTCGGTGCGCGGGTCGGCCTCGGCATCGGGGACCCGCTCGTGCAGGGCGGGTTCGCCGCTGTGCAGGGGCAGTTCGGATACTCGGGTGGCGGTCGCGGCGACCCGGCGCAGCGGGCGCAGGGCGACCCCGACGAGGGCCTGTCCGGCGAGGGAGGCGGCGACGAGACCGGCCAGGGTGACGAAGACCTCGACCGCGATCAGGGTGCGCACGGTGGAGTCGACGTCGTCGAGCGGGAAGCCGAGGAGCAGGCTCCCCTCGGGGGCGGTCAGCACCCGGTAGCCGCCGAGTTCGGGCAGCTCCAGGTCCACCGGATCGGGCCGGCTCTGCGCGGCGGCCTTGCGGACGGCCTGGGTGAGGACCGCCGTCTGGGCGTCGGTGAGGGGCTGGCGGTGGTCGAGCGAGGGTCCGCCGATGGCGTCGCTGCGGGCGGAGCCGAGGACGTTGCCGTCGGCGTCGAGGCGGATCCCGACGGTGCCGAGCGGGGTGCCGGGGGCCATGACGAAGCCGAGCCCGCTCTCGCGGAGCGGTTTCCCGCCGGGACCGCGGGTGGCCATGCCGACGGAGGTGCGCAGCTGGTCGTCGAGCCTGTCGACGAGGTACGAGCGCAGGGAGAGGGTGGTGACGGCGCCGATGGCGGCGCCGACGACGGCGATCAGCGCGACGGCGGAGACGACCAGCCGGGTCCGCAGGGACCAGGGCCGCCACAGCCGCCGTCGGCGGGGCTCCGGGGCCTCGCGGGGCTCGCCCTTGGCCCGGCGGGGTCCGCGCGCGAGTCCGGGTGCCACTACTCGGCCGGCTTGATCAGGTAGCCGGCGCCGCGCCGGGTGTGGATCATCGGCGGCAGACCGGTACCGGCCTCCAGCTTGCGCCGCAGGTAGGAGATGTACAGCTCGACCACGTTGGCCTGGCCGCCGAAGTCGTACGACCAGACCCGGTCCAGGATCTGCGCCTTGCTCAGCACCCGGCGCGGATTGCGCATCAGGTAGCGCAGCAGCTCGAACTCGGTGGCCGTCAGGTGGACCTCCTGGCCGCCCCGGGTCACCTCGTGGCTGTCCTCGTCCAGCCGCAGGTCACCGACGGCCAGGACGGAGCCGCCGCGCGCCGCCTGGGCCGCGCCCGAGCGCCGGACCAGTCCGCGCAGCCGGGCCACGACCTCCTCCAGGCTGAACGGCTTGGTGACGTAGTCGTCGCCGCCCGCCGTCAGGCCGGCGATGCGGTCCTCGACGGAGTCCCTGGCGGTCAGGAAGAGCACCGGGACCTGCGGGATCTCCCGGCGCAGCTGTCCGAGGACGGCCAGCCCGTCCATGTCGGGGAGCATGATGTCGAGGACCACGACGTCGGGCCGGAATCCCCGGGCCGCCCGCACCGCTCCCGCCCCGTCGCCCGCGCTGCGGACCTCGCAGCCCTCGTACCGCAGGGCCATGGACAGCAGCTCGGAGAGCGAGGCCTCGTCGTCGACGACGAGCACCCGGCAGGGGCCGCCGTCGGGCCGGACGAGGGCCGTGGGGTTGCTGGTGGACGTGGACGCGTGGGAGGTGGTCGTCGCTGTCATGGGGCCACGCTGACCGGCGGCTCTGAGAGCGTCCTTGGCCCTTCCTGTGAATTTCCTGAGAAACGGGCGGCGGCCCCGGGGGGCCCCTCAGACGAGCCGGAAGAGCCCGGCCGCGTTGTCGTGGCAGACGGCGCGCAGCCAGTCGTCGCCCAGCCCCAGGCGGTCGAGGGCGTCGAGCTGGTGCTCGTAGGGATAGGGGATGTTCGGGAAGTCGGTGCCCAGCAGGATGCGGTCGCCGAGGTCGGCGAGCCGGCCCAGTTCGCCCGGCGGGAACCCGCTGATCCCTTCGGAGAAGTCGGTGAACGCCATGGTGGTGTCGAGCCGGACCTGCGCGTACCGGTCGGCCAGGTCGAGGAAGTCCGTGTACTCGGGCATGCCCATGTGCGCGATGACCAGGGGCAGCGCCGGGTGCCGGGACAGCAGCCGGGCGACCGGCCCGGGCCCGGTGTGCTTGCCCGGGGCGGGCCCCGACCCGCAGTGGATCACGATGGGGATGCCGGCTTCGGCGAGCAGCCCCCAGACCGGATCGAGGAGACCGTCGTTCGGGTCGTAGCCGCCGACCTGGATGTGCGCCTTGAAGATCCGGGCGCCCCCCTCCACGGCCTGCCGGACGTACGCCGCCGCGCCCTCCTCCGGGAAGAAGGTCGCGGTGTGCAGGCAGTCGGGGGTCCGCGCCGCGAAGCCGGCGGACCAGGAGTTCAGCCAGGCGGCCATCCCGGGCTTGTGCGGGTAGACCATGGCGGTGAAGGCCCGGACCCCGAACTCCCTCAGCAGCGCGACCCGCTGCTCCTCCTCGTGCCGGTAGGTGATGGGCCATGCGACGCCGGTCAGCGGGCCGGCCGCGTCGAAGTAGTCCCACACCTTCGACAGGACCCGCTCGGGCATGAAGTGCGTGTGGACGTCGACCAGTCCGGGCAGTCCGAGCCGCTCCCGGAAGGCGCGCAGGGCCTCAGCCGTGGTCGCGGACAAAGCCATGGCTCCGCTCGACGGTCCCGACGTGCAGGGTGTAGCTCTCGTACCAGTCGGCGCGGCCGCGCTTCATGGCCGCCTGGTGTTCCATGTCCTCGCGCCAGGCGGCCAGGGAGGCGTGGTCGCGGAAGTAGGCGACGGTGATCCCGAGGCCGCCGGGGGTCCGCGCGGACTCGTATCCGAGGAAACCCGGGTTCGCCCGGACGATCTCGTTCATCCGGGCGTTCGTCTCGGGGTATCCGGTCTCGTCAGGGGTGCGGACATTGGTGAAAACGGCCATCAAGTACGGCGGTTCGAATGCCTGTACGGGCTGGATGCTCATGCCCTCCACCCTCGGCGGCGGCCCCCCGGCGTGTCCAGCGGAATGGGGCCCCGGAGGCCAACGGGATCCAAGTCTTGACCTTGGACGGCAGTCTCAGAACAGCCCGTCCTGCTCGGCGGCGGGACCGGCGGGCGCGATCTCCGCGACGGGCACGTCGGTGCCGGGCCCGGAACGGGAGCCGCGGCCCGCCCCGTCCGCCGCGGGAGCCGTCAGCTCCCAGCCGGCCAGCAGCCGGGTGTCCACCACGAGCCCGTCCGCGAAGTGCAGGTCCGGCCCGGCGGCTCCCGCCAGCAGCCCCGCCACGGTCCCGCCGGGCACCAGCTCCGTGACCACCCGCGTGGCGACCGGCAGCCCGGCCAGCCCGAACGCCCCGGCATGGTCGGTGACTTCACAGCCCAGCCGCTCCAGCGAATCCGGCCAGCCCGGCAGCGCCGCGGCCCGGGCGTGCAGCTCGGCGACCTCCCCGGCCCGCTCGGCGGCCGGCGGCAACCGGTCCCGTACGGCGCGCTTGCGGGCGTACGCGATCCGGTCGGGCACCCCGAGCGCCGCCCGCAGCAGTTCCTCGGTGCGGCGGGTGGCCATCAGCGGCCCCCGCCCCAGCCAGGTCCAGGTCACCGCGCCCTGCTCCAGCAGCCGGGCCGCGCCGCGCTCCTCGGCGGTGATGCCGACCTTGACCATCCCGGGCCCGAACCAAGCCAGGTAGACCCGGTAGGTCCGCGGATCGGCGGCGTTGGTGTCGGCGGCGACGGAGAACGACCGGTCCAGCCGGGCGCACTCGGGGCACTGCGCGCTCCCGGTCCGCCCCGGCACCGCCCGGGCCGTCGGACAGGCCGTCCGCTTCCCGGCCCGCCACACGCCGAGGCAGTGGCGCTCGCCCCGCGCGGCGAACGCCAGGGGCCGGCCGTACGCGAGCGGGCTGGTGCGCTCCCCGCGCCCCTCCCCGTACCAGCCGATGGCCGGGCTCCCGCCGCTCCACCGGATGCCGGTGCACCACCAGGTCACAGCGGGAGCGGGCGCTCGAAGAAGGTGTCCAGCACGACGGTCGCGTGGGTGCCGCTGACGCCTTCGATGGCGTAGAGGCGGCGCAGCACGTCCTGCAGCTGCTCGGTCGACGCCGTGCGCACCTTCACCAGCACGGAGGCACTGCCCGCGATGACGTGCGCTTCCTGGATCTCGGCGATGCCCTCGAAGGCGGCCCCCGAGTCACCCATCCACGCGTTGGAGTCGACCATGACGTAGGCCAGCACCCCGATGCCGACCGCGGCCGGGTCCACGTCGACCGTCGTCCGCCGGATCACCCCGCGCTCGCGCAGTTTGCGCACCCGCTCGTGGGTGGCCCCGGCCGACAGCCCGACGGCCGCGCCGAGCACGGCGTACGACTGACCCGCGTCCTCCTGGAGGCACCGGACGAGCGCCCGGTCGATGTCGTCCACGCGATCTTCCTTCCACCGGCCCGTCAGTTCTTGCGCAGACGGTACCTGATCCTGCAATCCCACCATCACACCGAACAAGATTCGAAAATCCATCCCGGACCGAGGGGGACTTCCACCGCCCCGGTCAGCGGGCGACGAACTCGGTGAGGATCGCCTGCACCTCGTAGATGTTCACTCCCTTGGTGAACGTCTTCTCGATCGGCGCGGCCGTGCCCGAGATCCAGATCTTGAGCTCGGCGTCGAGGTCGAAGTGGCCGGCCGTCTCCACCGAGAAGTGCGTGATGCTCCGGTACGGGACCGAGTGGTACTCGACCTTCTTGCCCGTGAGCCCCTGCTTGTCGATGAGCACCAGCCGCCGGTCGGTGAACAGGATCGTGTCGCGTATCAGCAGGTAGGCGGCGTGCACCTGCTCCCCCTGGCCGAGCAGCCGCGCGTAGTCGCGCTGCGCCGTCGCCGGATCGGTGGAGTGCGCGTTCCCGAACAGGCCCATGAGAGTCCCCCTTTGCCGGTGCCGGAACCGGCCACGGGGCCGTTCCGGACGATCTCCCGAAACCGTAGCCAGGCCCCCGGCCCCCCACGTCCCCCGCCGGACCGACCCGAACCCGGAAGCTCCCCCGAGCCACCCCTCCCCACAGAGGAGGAGAGGTGAACCCAGAACCACACCGGACAACGCAAGAGGCCCCCCGGCGAACCGGGGGGCCTCTTCGGCTGTGCACTCGGCAGGATTCGAACCTGCAACCTTCTGATCCGTAGTCAGATGCTCTATCCGTTAAGCTACGAGTGCTTGGGCTTCCCGGGGTTTTGCGCCCCGTTGGCCTTGCGAGAACAACAATACATGGACCTCGGCGGGACGCGAAATCCATTAGGCGAACCGCCTCTGACCTGCGGAAACGGCCAGAACGAAGATCATTCGACGGTGATCGGCGGCGGCGTTGAGGAGGGGCGGGCCGCAGGTCCCGGGGTGCTCCGCGCGGGAACGGGGCCCGAACGCACGGAAGCCCCGGTCCGTGAGGACCGGGGCTTCGCAAGGTGCGGAGGCGGAGGGATTTGAACCCTCGATGGGGGGTAAGCCCCAAACCGCATTAGCAGTGCGGCGCCATAGACCGGACTAGGCGACGCCTCCAGCACACCCCCGCGTACGAGGGTGCGTGCAGATGATGACACAGCCCGGGGGCCGCTCACCAATCCGCTCCCACGGTACAAGCAGCGGAGGCCGCAGGGCAAAGCCTTATCCCCGCGCCCGCACCCGGAGGCGGCGACGCAATCGAACGTGCCCCCGTACGCAACGTCGGGGCACGCGCGTCGTTGATCAGGCGTACGCGTACGGACGACCTGGAGTGCACCATGCTGCGTCTCGCCGCCTTCGCCGTCACTTCCGCCCTGGCCGCCCCGGCCGCACTGGCCGCCGCCGGGCCTCCGCTGCCACCGCTGTCCTCGCTGCCCGTGACCCGGTTGCTGAACGGGGGGCAGCCCGACCGCCTCACCATCGTCGTCTCCGGCACCGGCAATCCGCTGGCCGACGGCGAGTACCTGCTGGAGTGCGAACCCGTCGGCGGCAACCACCCCGAGGCCGAGCAGGCGTGCGCCCGCCTCGGCGAGTTCGCGAAAGCGGGCAAAGACCCCTTCGCGGCCGACAACAGGCGGCAGCTGTGCACGATGCAGGACGGTGGTCCGGCCACCGCCCATGTCACCGGCACCTGGCAGGGACACAAAGTGGACACCACGTTCCGGAGGAAGAACGGCTGTGAGATCAGCCGTTGGAACGATTTGGAACCTGTGCTTCCGCCCGCGCGCGCCTGACCAGGGAGGATGCCGGGATGTGGAGGTTCCGCACCCGCATCCGCCACCCCGCCGCGGGGCAGTGCGCTTAGACTCCTCCCGTGACATGCCGGTAGTTGTGGTCAGGGAGGAAGCTCGTCGTGAGCAGCAGGCCATCCCGAGGCGCTGCTCGCCTCGCAGCAATACTCGACGCTCTTCCGGACGCGCTGTTGCTCGTCAACGCCAACGGCACGGTCGTCAACGCGAATTCGATCGCCCTTGAGGTCATGGAGAGCCCCGGCACCGGGCTCGTCGGCCGCGGGGTGCTCGACCTCCTGCCCGAGTTCGACTCCAAGCTGATCCCCGGCTCCATGCGCCGGCCCGGCGAGGACGAGGGCGGGCGCGCCAAACCACAGCGGATGATCGCGCGCCGTACCGACGGCTCCGAGTTCCCCGTCGAGGTCACCAGCGCCCATCTCGACGGCCGTGACGCCTACCGCGAGCCCCAGCCCTCGTACACCGGCGACGAGCTGCTGATGCTCGTCGTACGGGACCTCTCCGAGACCGTGGACACCGAGGCCGAGCTGGCCCGCTCGCAGCGCCAGACCGAGATGATCCTGCGGGCGGCCGCCGAGGGCGTCGTGGGCACCGACACGGACGGCCGGGTCGTCCTGGTCAACCCGGCCGCGGCCCAGATCCTCGGCTACCGCGCCACCGACCTCGGCAACCGCGAGCTGCACGGGCTGATCCAGCACTCGCGCGCCGACGGTTCGCCGTTCCCCTTCGAGGAGTCCCCGCTCGCCGACACCCTGCGCAGCGGCCGCAAGCACCGGGTCCGCGGCCAGGTCCTGTGGAACAAGGCCGGGCAGCCGGTCGCCGTGGACCTGACGACCTCTCCCGTACGGGACGGCGAGCTGCTCGTCGGCGCCGTGATGACCTTCACCGACCGGCGCCGCTACGACGCCCTCGCCGCGCGCCACGCCCAGTTGCTGGCCGTGCTCGGCGACTCGCTGCGCGGTCCGCTGGACGAACTGCGCGGGGAGCTGGCGACGCTGGCCGCCGACGACGCGGGCCAGCTGTGGCCGGAGGCCAACCAGCTGCTGCACCATCTGGCCGCCGGGTACTCCCGGATGACCACGCTGGTGGACAACGTGCTCGGCTTCCAGCGCCTGGACGCGGGCACGGACAGGCTCGCGAAGAAGAAGGTCCTGATCAACACGGTCGTCGCGGCCGGTGTCGACGGCGCCGTCGAGCTGATCGGGCCCGGGCGGGCCCAGTTCGCCATCCACGCGCCGACCATCGAGGCCGAGGTGGACGCGGAGCGGATCTCGACCGCGCTCGCGCACCTGGTCGCGGATGTCGCCGGGGTGGACGCCACCGGCAAGACGCCCCAGGGCAGCGGGTACATGGACTCCACGATCGTGGTGGCCGCCGCGCAGCGGGGCGATGTCGTACGGATCGAGGTGCGCGGCCCCTACGAGGGCGGCAACCCGGTGCACGAGCCGATCGTGCGGGGCATCGTGACCGCGCACGGCGGGGTGCTCCAGACGGTCGAGGTGCCGGGTGCTCCGGGCGGGGCGTACGTGCTGGAGCTTCCGCTGGGCGCGGGGGCCGGGACGGTGACGCTGCCCGAGCCGGCGGAGGAGCCGGAAGGCGACAAGGCGGCCGGGGGCGGCGAGGGCGGCGACCGTGACGCGGCCAAGGCCGGCGGGCCCGCGGGTCCCGCCGGGCGGCGTGCCCGGCGCGGTGTGGACGCGTTCCTGGAAGACGAGGCGGCCGACGCCGCGGCGGCCTCCGCCAAGGCTCCCGAGGGCCGCGAGGGCGGGGGCGCGCTGGCGCTGCCGTCCGGGCGGCGGCGGGGCGGCGAGGCCGGTGCCCGTGACGCGGGCCCCGAGCTCGCGCAGTCCCCGGTGAACCCGGCGGGCCTGGGCACCGGGCGCCGTCGCGGCCGGGACGGCGACGGCAGCGGCGAGGGCGGCCAGGGCGGCTCCGGGCGGCCGGTGCCCCCGCAGGGCACCGCCATGCCCGCGCTGCCGCCCGTGCCGGTGCCCCCGATCCCGGTGACCGAGCATCCGGCCGCGCGCCGCAGGGCGCTGGGTCCGGCCGGCCCGGCCGCGCAGGCCGGTGGTCCGGTGCCGGCGACCGGGCTCGCCCCCGCCGCTCCGGCCGCGGCTCCGGTACGGCCGATCGCGCCCGAGGGCGGCTTCGCGCTGCCGGCCGGACCGACCCCCGCCGCCGCGCCCGGCCAGGCCGCCGCGCCGGTTCCGCCGGCTTCGCAGACTCCTCCGGCTCCTTCCGCTCCTTCCGCCCCTCCGGCACCTTCCGCGCAGCCCGCGCCTTCCGCACCGCAGGCCCCCGCCATGGCCGGTGCGGTGCCCGCTCCCGCCGGGACCGACGCCGAGGGCGAAGCCCCGGCCGGCCGTCGTGCCCGCCGGACCCTGAGCGCCCCCGCGGCGCAGCCCGAGGCTCCCGACGCGCAGGCCCCCGAGGCGGCGCCGGAGTCCGGGGAGACGGTGCCCCCGACGGGGCGGCGCCGTGCACTGCCCGCGACCCCCGCGTGGCCCGTACCGGCGGCGCGGACCCCCGACGAGGACGACTCCGCCGCGGGGCCGCTCTCCGTACCCGGTGCCCGTCGTCCCCAGGAGGCCCCGGCTGAGTCAGGGCAGCCGATCAGCGTGCGTGCGCTCGGCACCCTGGGCCAGGGCATCTCCGTAGACGCCTCCGGCTCCGGACGCCGTCGCCGGCTCGCCGAGCCCGCGCCCCAGGGGCGGGCGTTCGCCATAGGGGCTCCCGAAGCGGGCTCCGCCGAGGGCCCCGAGCCGCTGGACGGCCCCGGTGGCGCCGTCGAGGTGGTCAACCGGCCCGTACCGGCGCCCGTGGACGACGAGCTGCCCCCGGAGCCCCTGGACAACCCGCGCCGGCTCCTGGTGTGGCCCGCGCCCGACGCGCAGACGCAGCAGGCGCTGAGCGACCGCGGCTACCGCCCGGTGATCGTGCATTCCCGCGAGGAGGTGGACGCGCAGATCGCCGCGTTCCCCGCCGCGCTGTTCGTGGACCCGCTCACGGGTCCCATCACCCGGACCGCCCTGCAGTCCCTGCGCCAGGCTGCGGTGGCCGCCGAGGTGCCCGTACTGGTCACGGCCGGGCTGGGACACGCCACGCGCGAGGCGGCGTACGGCGCCGATCCGGCCGTCCTCCTCAAGGCGCTCGCGCCCCGGGACAGCGAACAGCACCCTTCCCGGGTGCTGCTGATCGAGGAGCACGACGCGATCGCGACCGCGCTGACCGCCGCGCTGGAGCGGCGCGGCCTCCAGGTCGCCCGGGCCGGGGCCGACACCGACGCCGTGGAGCTGGCGACCCGGATGCGACCCAACCTGGTGGTCATGGACCTGATGCAGGTCCGCCGTCGGCGCGCCGGGATCGTGGACTGGCTGCGTGCCAACGGACAGTTGAACCACACTCCGCTGGTCGTCTACACGGCGACGGGGATCGAGCCCGCCGAACTGCCGCGGCTGGCCTCGGGCGAGAGCGTGCTGTTCCTCGCCGAACGGGCCAACACGGCGGACGTACAGGGCCGCATCGTGGACCTGCTGGCCAAGATCGGAACCAACTAGTCATCCTGGCCGCATGGCCATCACCGACACGCCCGAGCACACCGTCCCCGCCGACAACGGTGAGGTGAACCTGCTCATCGCCCGCCAGGTGGAGCCGGGCCACGAGGAGACGTTCGAGGCGTGGGCCCACGGGATCCTGGAGACGGCCGCGGCCTTCCCGGACCACCTGGGGTACGGACTGTTCCGTCCGGCGACGGAGGGCGGCCCCTGATTCCTGGTGCACCGCTTCCGCAACGAGGCGGCGTTCCAGCGCTGGCAGGACTCCGCCGAGCGGGCCCAGTGGTTCTCGAACTGCCTCGGCCACCACCACACGGAGATAGCCCGGCGGGAACTGCACGGGATGGAGACCTGGTTCGCCAAGCCGGGTACGACCCGGCCCGCGCCGCCGCGCTGGAAGATGGCGGTCAGCTCGGGGCTGGCCATCTTCCCGATCTCGCTCGCGGGCAACGCGGTGCTCGGGCCGTACCTGGTGGATCTGCACTTCGTCCTGCGGACGGCCGCCTTCGCCGTCGTCTTCAGCACCCTGATGACCTACCTGGCGATGCCGGCCGTCAGCAGGCTGCTGCGGCCGTGGCTGACGAAGTGAGCCACGGCTATTCCAGCGTGGTGACGGCCAGCTCGCCGTCCGCGTACTGCTTGCGGATCACCTTCTTGTCGAACTTGCCGACGCTGGTCTTGGGAACCGCCTCGATGAGGGTCCAGCGCTCGGGCAGCTGCCACTTGGCGATCGACTGGCCGAGGAACGCGCGCAGCCCCGCGTAGTCCACGGTCGCGCCCTCCTTGAGGACGACGGTGGCCAGCGGCCGCTCGCCCCACTTGTCGTCGGGCACGGCGACGACCGCCGCCTCCGCGACCTCGGGGTGCGCCATCAGGGCGTTCTCCAGCTCCTGGCTGCTGATCCATTCGCCGCCGGACTTGATGACGTCCTTGGCCCGGTCGGTCAGGGTGAGGAAGCCGTCCGCGCTGATCACGCCGACGTCGCCGGTCTTCAGCCAGCCGTCGGCGCTGAACTTGTCCTCCGGGCGGAAGGGCTCGCCGGCCGCCCCGCCGTAGTAGGCGCCCGCGATCCAGGCGCCGCGCACCTCCAGCTCGCCCGCCGACTCCCCGTCCCAGGGAAGGAGGTCACCGCCGGGGCCGACCAGGCGCGCCTCGACGCCCGCCGGGAAGCGGCCCTGGGTGATCCGGTACGGCCACTCCTCCTCGGCGCTCAGGCCGCCCGGCGGGTGCGCCATGGTGCCCAGCGGGGAGGTCTCGGTCATGCCCCAGGCGTGGCAGAGCCGGACGCCGAGCTTGTCGTATGCCTCCATCAGCGAGGGCGGACAGGCCGCGCCGCCGATGGTGACCTGCTTCATCGAGCTCAGGTCGCGCGGGTTGGCGGTGACCTCGGCGAGCAGTCCCTGCCAGATCGTGGGGACGGCCGCGGCGTACGAGGGCTTCTCCCGCTCGATCATCTCGGCGAGGGGGGCCGGCTGAAGGAAGCGGTCCGGCATCAGCAGGTTGATGCCGGTCATGAACGTGGCGTGCGGCAGGCCCCAGGCGTTCACGTGGAACTGCGGGACGACGACGAGGGCGGTGTCCTTGTCGGTCAGCCCCATCGACTGGGTCATGTTGACCTGCATGGAGTGCAGGTAGATCGATCGGTGCGAGTAGACGACGCCCTTGGGCTCCCCGGTGGTGCCGGAGGTGTAGCACATGGCGGCTGCCTGGCGCTCGTCCAGCTCGGGCCAGGGGTAGGTGTCGGGGCGGCCCGCGATCAGCTCCTCGTACTCGTGCACGCGCACGTCGAGGCCTTCGAGCACGGAGCGGTCGCCGACGCCGGAGACCACGACGTGGTCGATGGTCGGCAGGTGCGGCAGCAGCGGCGCGAGCAGCGGCAGCAGGGAGCCGTTGACCAGCACGACCCGGTCCGCGGCGTGGTTGACGATGAAGACCAATTGCTCCGGGGGCAGCCGGAGGTTGAGGGTGTGCAGCACCGCGCCCATGGAGGGGATCGCGAAGTACGCCTCGACGTGCTCAGCGTTGTTCCACATCAAGGTGGCGACTCGTTCGTCCTGCTGGACGCCGAACTCATCACGCAGAGCGTTGGCGAGGCGGGTGGCGCGGGTACCGATCTCGGCAAAGCTGCGGCGTTGCGGCTCAGCCTCCCCGGTCCAGGTCGTGACCTGGGACTTCCCGTGGATCGTCATCCCGTGTCGGAGTATGCGGGTGACGAGGAGCGGTACGTCCTGCATGGTGCTCAGCAAAGCGTCCTCCCGGAAGGCGCTGCGGCGCTGCGACGGCTACGGATGCTGCCGATTCTGCGCACGTACCGGTCGGCATGTCACTACCCGAATGTACAAACACGTCGAGTATTCGCCGCGTAAGCCCGTCGGCGGGAGGTTTCACGTGAAACACCCGCTCTGTTTCACGTGAAACACGGCGCGCCCGTTTCACGTGAAACATCGCCCGGTCAGCGGACCGGGGTGAGTTCCGGATCCTCGCGGAGCTTGACCAGGGCGCGGGAGACGGCGCTCTTGACGGTGCCGACCGAGACCCCGAGGAGCTCGGCGGTCTGCACCTCGGTCAGGTCCTCGTAGTAGCGCAGGACGACCATCGCCCGCTGCCGGTCGGGCAGCCGGGTCACCGCGCGCCACATGGCATCGCGCAGCGCCTGCGCCTCGGCGGGATCGGCTGCCGGGGCCGCTTCGGTCTCGGGGAGCTCCTCGCAGGCGAACTCGTCGACCTTGCGCTTGCGCCACTGGGAGGTGCGGGTGTTGACCAGGGCCCGCCGGACATAGCCGTCCAGGGCGCGATGGTCCTCGATCCGGTCCCAGGCGACGTAGGTCTTCGCGAGGGCCGTCTGGAGCAGGTCCTCGGCATCGCACGGGTTGGCGGTGAGGGAGCGGGCGGTGCGCATCAGGACGGTGCCCCGGGTCCTTACGTACGCCGAGAACGACGGGTACGGCGTCGGATTCGAGGCGAGCGTGCACACAGGCGTGGTCATGTGTCCACGCTATGAGCGCGCTCCTGTTCTGGGATCGGCCGCAGGTGCCGAAGGGGGATCCGTCTCAGGTTGTAGGGGCGGAGCCCGTCCCACCTCCTGAAGGTGGAGGGGACGGGGTCCCGCGGTACCAGTCCGCGGGACCTCCTCAGCCGTCCGCGCCGAGGATCAGACCGGAGGTCGGCACCCCGGTACCGGCCGTGACCAAGGTGTGCGCCGCGCCGGCGACCTGGTTGACGGAGCTGCCGCGGAGCTGGCGGACGGCCTCGGCGATGCCGTTCATACCGTGCAGGTACGCCTCCCCGAGCTGGCCGCCGTGGGTGTTGACGGGCAGCGCGTCGGCGGCCATGAAATCGGCGGCCTCTCCGGGCCCGCAGAAGCCGAACTCCTCCAGCTGCATCAGCACGAACGGGGTGAAGTGGTCGTAGAGGATGCCGACGTCGATGTCCGACGGGCGCAGCCCGCTGGTCCGCCACAGCTGGCGGGCGACCACGTCCATCTCCGGGAGTCCGGTCAGGTCGTCGCGGTAGAAGGAGGTCATGGCCTCCTGGCGGCGGCCGGCGCCCTGCGCGGCCGCCGTGATCACGGCGGGTGCGTGCCTCAGGTCCCTGGCCCGTTCGGTGCTGGTGACGACGAGGGCCTGGCCGCCGTCCGTCTCCTGGCAGCAGTCCAGCAGCCGCAGCGGTTCGACGATCCACCGCGAGGCGGCGTGGTCGGCGAGGGTGATGGGCTTGCCGTGGAAGTGGGCGGCGGGGTTGTTCGCGGCGTGGCGGCGGTCGGTGACCGCGACGTGGCCGAAGGCGTCGGGCGTCAGGTTGTAGGTGTACAGGTAGCGCTGGGCGGTCATGGCCACCCAGGAGGCGGGGGTGAGCAGCCCCCAGGGCAGCGCCCAGCCGAGGGCAGCTCCCTCGGCGGAGGGTTCGCGCTGCTGCACGCCGGAGCCGAAGCGGCGCCCGGACCGCTCGTTGAAGGCGCGGTAGCAGACCACGACCTCGGCGACCCCGGTCGCGACGGCCAGGGCGGCCTGCTGGACGGTGGCGCAGGCCGCGCCGCCGCCGTAGTGGATGCGGGAGAAGAAGGAGAGGTCACCGATGCCTGCCGCCTGGGCCACGGTGATCTCGGGGCTGGTGTCCATCGTGAAGGTGACCATGCCGTCGACGTCGCCGGGGCTGAGCCCGGCGTCGTCGAGCGCGGCGTGGACGGCCTCGACGGCGAGCCCCAGCTCGCTGCGGCCGGAGTCCTTGGAGAACTCGGTCGCGCCGATGCCGGCGATGGCGGCGCGGCCGCCGAGTCCGTCGCGGTTGCGCACGCTCATGCCGGGACCTCCTCGGCGCCGAGGGTGACGGTGACGGTTCCGGTGACGTGGTGGCCGATCCCGTTGGCGCCGGTCACCCGGATCTCGGCGGTGTTCCCGTTCAGGGCGGTGACGGTGCCGGACAGGGTCATCGTGTCGCCGGGGTAGTTGGGGGCGCCGAGGCGGATGGCCACCTTGCGCAGGACGGCGTACGGCCCGAGGCGGTCGGTGATGTAGCGGCCGACCAGGCCGTTGGTGGTCAGGATGTTCATGAAGATGTCCGGGGAGCCCTTCGCCCTCGCGAGCTCGGCGTCGTGGTGCACGTCCTGGTAGTCGCGGGAGGCGATCGCGCCCGCGACGATCAGGGTGCGGGTCACGGGGATCTCCAGCGGCGCCAGTGTGTCGCCGACGTTCATGCGTCATCCCCCTCGGGTGTGCCGGACACGTGCGGCGCGTCCGGTGCGTCAGCCGAATCAGCCGGATCAGCCGGATCTGGCGCCTCCGGTGTGTCGGGTGTGTCCGGCTCTTCGGCGGATATGAGGGCGCCCAGCTCGGCCAGCAGCTCGCTGCCGCAGCCCAGGTACGCGTCCAGCTGGCGTCCCCACAGGAAGTGGCGGTGGACGGGGTGGTCCAGGTCGGCGCCCATCCCGCCGTGCAGGTGCTGGCCCGTGTGCACGACCCGCTTGCCCGCCTCGGAGGCCCACCAGGCCGCCGTCAGCGCGTGCTCGCGCGCCGGCAGCCCCTCGTCGATGCGCCAGGCCGCCTCGTAGGCGGTGACCCGGATCGCCTCGGTGTCCATGTGGGCGTCGGCCGCGCGCAGCATGACTGCCTGGTTCGTGGACAGCGGGCGGCCGAACTGCTCGCGGGTGGAGGTGTACTCCACGGCGCGGGCCAGCGAGCCCGCGCAGACCCCCGCCTGGAGCCCGGCGAAGGCGGTCCGGGCGGCGGCGAGGACCTGGTCGTGGGCGTCCCCGGCGCCGAGCCGCTCGGCCGGCGCCCCGGTCAGGCTCAGCCGGCCCGCCGACCAGGGGGCGGTGGTCTCGACCGGCTCGGTGCGCACGCCGGGCGCGTCCGTCCGTACGAACCACAGGGCCCGGTCCGCGTCGGGGACCAGGACGTGGGTGGCCTCGCGGAGCCAGGGCACGACGGGCGCGGTTCCGGTGAGCCGCCCGTCCGGCGAGGCGGTGATCCGGCCGCGGGCGGGGAAGGCGCCGGTGGCCACCGCCTCACCCGTCCCGAGCACGGGCAGCAGCCGGGCCCGCTGCTCGGGGCTGCCGTGTCCGGCGACCGGCAGGATGCCGTACACGCAGGTGGCGGCGTACGGGACCTGCGCGGTGGTGCGACCCTGCTCCTCCAGCAGCAGCACCAGGCCGAGCAGGCCGACGTCCTCGACGGCGGCGGTCAGGCCGGCGGTGGTGAGGGCCTTCCACAGCTCGGCGTCGCTGCCGGTGCCCGCGGCGGCGAGGCGGTCGTGGGTGGCGAGGTCGCCGAAGATCCGGGCGGCGAGTCCGGCCGCGGCGGCCTGCTCCTCGGTGGGACGGAAGTCCATCAGCCCTCGCTCCCCCGGAAGACGGGCAGTTCCAGGTCCTCGTCCACGCGCAGGAACTCCAGCCGCACGGGCATGCCGATGCGCACCTTGTCGTACGGGACACCGGTGATGTTGCCGATCATCCGGACGCCCTCGGCGAGTTCGACGAGCGCGACCGCGTACGGCGGGTCGAAGGCCGGGAACGGCGGGTGGTGCATGACGACGTACGAGAAGACCGTGCCGGCTCCGGACGCCTCGACGGTGCCCCACTCCGGGCTCGCGCAGGCGTTGCAGCCGGGGAGCCACGGGAAGCGGAGCGTCGCGCAGGAGGAACAGCGCTGGATCAGCAGCCGGTGCGCGCGGACGCCCTCCCAGAACCCGTGGTTGTCGCGGTTGATCACGGGGCGGGGGCGCCGGGCGGGCTGCTTCGGCGGCAGTGGCCGCGCGGGTTGCGCTGTCGTGGCCGCCGGCCGGTACTTGAGGATCCGGAAGCGGTGCGTCCCGGCGGGCTCGCCGTTCGCGCGGACGTCCATGCGGGTGGTCACGAAGTGGCCGGTGCCCAGCTTGGTCGTCTTGCGCGCAGACACCGACTCGATGACGGCGTCGAAGGTGACCGCGTCGCCGGGGCGCAGCGGCCTCAGGTACTCCTGCTCGCAGTCGGTGGCGACCACGGAGGTGCAGCCCGCCCCGTCGAGCAGCGCGAGGAGCTGGTCGTAGGCGCAGGAGCGGTCGCTGTGGCCGGAGAGCCCGCCCATGGTCCAGGCCTGGAGCATCGTGGGCGGTGCGATGGCGTCCGGACCGGTGTAGGCGGGGCTGGTGTCGCCCATCGCCTCGCACCAGTGGCGGATCATCGGCTCGTTGACCGGGTCCTTGGCCCGTCCGGCGATGGCCGCGGGCCGCCCCTCGAAGGCCTTGAGCAGCTCGTGGAACCGGGCCGCCTCTTCGTCGGCCGTGGCCGTCATCGCTTCCTCCCCTTCATGCCGAGCCGCATCATGGCGACGATCTCCCGTTGGACCTCGCTGACCCCGCCGCCGAAGGTGTTGATCTGGGCGGCCCGGTTCATCCGCTCCAGTTCCCCGCCCGCGAAGGCCCCGGGCCCCCGGACGAGGGCTTCCTCGCCCACCACCTCCTGGCACATCCGGTACACCTCGACGGTGGATTCGGTGCCGAGGAACTTGACGCCGCTGGCGTCTCCGGGGGCGAGGGCGCCGCCGCCCACGTCCTGGACGAGGCGCCAGTTGAGCAGGCGTACGGCGGCCAGGCGGGCGTGCGCCTCGGCGAGCCGGGACCGTACCCAGGGCCGGTCGGCCGGGCGCTCGCCGGTCACCGGGTCGGGGGTGCGGGCGTGGCGGAGCGCGTCCTCGTAGAAGTCCTCGGCCTGCATGCCGATGGCGGCGAGGGCCACGCGCTCGTGGTTGAGCTGGTTGGTGATCAGTCCCCAGCCGCCGTGCTCGGGCCCGACGAGGTTGCCGGCCGGTACGCGGACGCAGTCGTAGTACGTCGCCGTGGTGGTCAGCCCTCCGACGGTCTCGATCGGGGTCCAGGCGAAGCCGGGGGCGCCCGTGGGCACCAGGATGATGGAGATGCCCTTGTGCTTGGGTGCCCGCGGATCGGTGCGGCAGGCGAGCCAGATCCAGTCCGCGTTCTGGGCGTTGGAAGTGAAGATCTTCTGTCCGTCGATCACCCAGTCCCCGGCGGTGCCCCGGCCAGCGCCGTCGTCGCGGACGGCCCGGGTGCGCAGTGAGGCGAGGTCGGTGCCGGCCTCGGGCTCGGAGTACCCGATGGCGAAGACGAGCTCCCCCGCGAGGATGCGGGGCAGGAAGTAGTCCTTCTGCTCCCGCGTCCCGTACTTCATCAGGGTCGGGCCGACGGTGTTGAGGGTGACCATGGAGACGGGTGCCCCGGCCCGGTAGGCCTCGTCGAAGAACACGAACTGCTCGTCGGCGCCCCGGCCCTGGCCGCCGTACTCGACGGGCCAGCCCAGGCCGAGCAGTCCGTCGGCGCCGATGCGGCGCAGCAGCGCGCGCTGGGCCGCGGGATCCTCGGGGGCTCCGTCGGGCAATAGATCGCGGAAGTACTCACGCAGTTCGGCGCGGAGCCTCAACTGACCTTCGGTCGGGGCGAGGTGCACGGCGCGGGCCTCCCGGACGACATCGACGAGTGAACCTGACTGTCCGTCAGATTCCTGGTCGGTGTCAAGGTCGGGAACGCGCGAGGGCGCCCGCGGTACCGGACCCCAGCCGGTCCGGTCACACGGGCGCCCTCAGTGGTCGGAGCGACTCAGGAGCGCCTACGGCAGCGGGAGGAAGTTCACCGCGATGTTCTGGCTCTCCTGGTTGAGGGCCGTGGAGGCCGAGCCGTTGACCTGCGCCGTGTTGCTCTGGTTGGACGCACCTGAGCCCGTGGCGACCTGCTGCGAGGTGGCGGAGTTGCCGTTGTTGTCGCCACCCACGCCGCTGCCGAGGATGCCGGCCACGCTCGCATTCGATCCGTCGTTCGCGAGGGCGCCGTTGTCCGCCGAGGCGACCCCGCCGAAGACCGCGAGGGCGAGGGGGAGCGAGGCGATGACGGCGACGACGCGGGCGGTACGGATGCTTGCCATGTATTCATCCTCCAGAAAACCGAAATGGGCTTTGCTCCAGGACAGTTGGCCGACTGCCCCGATCGATCTACGCGGTGACGTCTTCGCGAGATCAGAGTTGCCCACGGATCCCCGGCGAACCACCCGAGAGGCCCCGAATCCCCCGCAAGCATGAGCAACATCGGATAAACCTCATTCGCGCCCCCAACGCCCCAGGTCAGCACCCCGGAACCGGTTGAAACCCGGGCGCCCCACGGGATGAACGTTCCGGCAAAACGGCGCACCCCGGACATGCCGATGAGGGCCGCGTCGTTCGGGAACCCCACCGTCTCCCGAGCCTGCGGCCCTGCGCTACCAAGCTTCGCGCCCCCTGCGCGCCCCCGGCGCCCGCCGGGGCGATCACGCGGTGCCCCACGCCGGGGCACAGCACGGCGCGAGCCACGGCCGTCACCGA
The DNA here is from genome assembly GCF_014650555.1 of Streptomyces goshikiensis. GTDB lineage: Bacteria > Actinomycetota > Actinomycetes > Streptomycetales > Streptomycetaceae > Streptomyces > Streptomyces goshikiensis. Next base: position 112,267 of record NZ_BMVE01000004.1, read on the forward strand.
CCGGTCTCCAGCGCCTGCGTTCGCGTACGTCTTACATCGACTGCGTGGACTGCCTGAGCTACATGCTCTGCGTGCTCGCCGTGCCCTGCACGGCCTGTGCGACCTCTACGGCTTGTGCGGCTTGTGCGGCTTGTACGACTTCTACGGCTTGTACGTGGACTCGCAACGGCTACGCGGCGAGCGCCAGCGCTTCGCGGGCGGCTCCGGCGGACGCTCCGGCCGGCATCGCAGCCGACGTTCGGGTGATCGCCCGGCCCGTTGCTCCCGTCGGCGTACCGGCAGACGCTCCGGCAGGTGCTCCGTCGGACAGGGCGGTGGCAGCGGTGGTCGAGCGGCGGACGGACGGGGTCTTGCCATGGGCCTCGGCACGGATGCGCTGCTTGATGGTCGGCGGGAGCGAACCGCCCCGCATCATCGCCCGCCACGTCCGCCGCGCCATCATCACCGGACGGCGTACGGCGGCGGTCGCGGGAACGGCGGCGGCGACGGGCACTCCGGCGGCGGAGGCGGCGGCCGGGGCCGTCTTACGGGCGAAGCCGAGGAGGGCGAAGAAGGCCACGAGGGCGGCGAGGACAGTGGTCCAGATCGACGTGGTGCTGCGGTGAGCCATGGCGGCGTGCCTCATTTCTCGATAGTCCGACGGACGATGTTCCGACGGGCGGATCTGCATACATTCGTCATGATGTGTTCGCAACCGCAGCGCTCCCACCACGCGCGCCGATCTTCCGACAAACACCACCCGGAAGGCCTACCGACGCCTCCGGGCCCCTGGACTCGCGCCCCGTGGCGATCGGCATGACGCTGATTCCATGAGCGCGTCACGACCGGACCCGCCACCGCCTTCCGGCCCACCACAGCAGCCCTGGGGCCCGAGACCCCCCGCGCCACGCCGACGCAGGCGCTGGCCGTGGGTCGTGCTGGTCCTCGCGCTGTTGCTGGTCGGGGGCTGTGTGGCCGTCATCGGGGTCGTCGTCGACAAGGTCTCGAAGGAGTCATCGCGCACCGTGCGGATCACGTACGCGGCCGCCGGGAACACGCAGGACGTGGACATCACCTACTCGACCTGGCGCGACGGAAACCTGGAAGTGAACCAGGACAACGACGCGAGGCTGCCGTGGACCAAGGAGATCCACACGAAGGGCTTCCTCAAGGGCGGGGCGCTGGTCGTCACACTCGGCCCGGACGGTGGCACCGCCACCTGCTCGGTGACGGTCGACGACGCCCGCCCGATCACCGCGACGGCCTCCGGAGCGTTCGCCTCGGCCGTGTGCAAGGGCTTCTGACCACCGCTTCTGCCCCGCTTCTGCCACCGCTAGCGACTGCGCCGGGAGACGAAGAAGGGGCGCCCCTCACGAGGGGCGCCCCTTCGGCCCGCGCATGCGCCGGCCTGGTGCGGTGGGTGTGGGATTTGAACCCACGGTGACTCGCGCCACGACGGTTTTCAAGACCGTTCCCTTAGGCCGCTCGGGCAACCCACCTGGCCGGTACAGAGTACCGGCAGGTGGGGGGCGGGCGGGTCAGGAATTCTGGGCCTTGTCGTAGGCCGCCTTCGCCTCGTTGCCGAAGTACGGCCCGTACATCCGGTTGGGCAGGAAGCTGTAGCCGAAGCTGTTCACCGAGACCTGGGTGCCCAGGCCGGTGGCCTCGTTGAAGTCCTGGAGCCAGGGGCCGCCGCTGGAGCCGCCGGTCATGTTGCAGCCCAGGCTGTGGTCCTTGGTCAGCAGGAAGTCCTTACCGGTGTTCCCGCTGCAGTAGACCAGCTTGGTGCCGTCGTAGGGCGCCGCGGCAGGAAAGCCGAAGGAGTACATCTTCTTGTTGTAGCCGCCGTTGAAGAGGATTCCCTGGGCGCCGACCACCTGGCTGAGCTTCTGGCCGTTCAGCGGGGCGACGACGGCCAGGCCGACGTCCATGTTCATGTCCTCGCTGGCCGCCCACTGGTCGGTCGCGAAGGTCTTGGTGGCCGACCACTGGCCATAGGGCGCGTTGCCGTTGTTGTAGGCCGGGACGAAGACCCAGTTGGTGTGCCAGGCGCCCTGGTACTTCACGCAGTGCCCGGCCGTGATCACCGTGCTGCCGTTGGCGCTGGTGATGGAGTCTCCGGAGCAGGAGGCCGTCCGGTCTCCCATGGTGAAGAAGACCCGGCCGGAGGTCTTCACCACCGCGCCGCCGCCCGTCCACGCGCCGCCCGCCTGTGGGAAGGCCGTGGGGGAGGAGGCTGCCGTCGGGGCGATGGCCGTGGGCCGGTCCACCGCGGTGGCCCCGGTACGGAGGGCTCCCGGGGCCGCCGTCACATCGAGCGGGGTGGCGTTGCGCATCCGCTCGGCGGTCCAGAAGCCCCGGGTGTGCTGCTGCCGGAACGAGGCCGAGTCCGCGGGGGCGGCCGCCGAAGGGGTGGCCGCCGTCAGCGCGCCCGCGATCAGGGCGCCCGCCGCCAGGAGGACCGATGCTGCCGTGCGATGACGATTCACGCAGGACTCCTTCTGCCGTGCCCGGTCCGGTCGGTGCCGGGCAGGGTGGGGGTGAAGAGCTGTCGGTGCGGATCGGCTGCAGGGTCGCACGCAGGACGTGAGATGTCAGGGGACGGTCAGAACGTTCGGGCGGTTCCGGCCAGGAATTGGCCAACTCCCTTCCCTCCGGGCCTCATACGGTGAGTGCCACTCCGGCGTACGAGACCCCGGCCACCACCACCCAGGCCCCGAGCCCCAGTACCGCGGCCCGCCCTCCCGTCCGGGCCAGCGTCGGCAGGTGCACCGCGCTCCCCAGACCGAACAGGGCCGCCGCGAGCAGTGCCTCCTGCGCGGTGTGCGCCCACTCCAGCGCCGCTTCCGGCAGTACCCCGGTGGCGCGCAGTCCGGCCGCCACCAGGAACCCGGCGACGAACAGCGGCACCGGCGCCGGCCTGCGTCCCGAGGCCGTGCGCACCCCGCGCCGGCGGGCCCGTACGGAGAAGGCCACGGCGGCCACCAGCGGGGCCAGCAGGGCCACCCGCATCAGCTTGACCAGCACCGCCTCGCCGAGCGCCCCCGGGCCGGCCGTCTGGGCGGTGGCCACCACCTGCCCGACGTCGTGGACGCTCGCGCCCACCCAGCGCCCGAAGGCCAGGTCGGAGAGGCCCAACGGCCCCTGGAGCAGCGGAAGTACCGCGATGGCCAGGGTGCCGCACAGCGTCACCAGTGCCACCGAGGAGGCCACGTCCTCCTCGTCGCTGCCGGACACCTCGCTGACCGCGCCGATCGCCGAGGCCCCGCATATCGAGTAGCCCGTGGCTATCAACAGTGGCTGGTCCCCCGGCAGACCGAGCTTGCGGCCCAACCAGAGCGTTCCGAAGAAGGTGGCCGCCACGACTGCGACGACCATCGCGACCGTCGCCCAGCCCAGCCGGAGCACCTGGTCCAGGCCCAGTCCGAGGCCCAGCAGGACGATGCCGATCCGCATCAGCCGTCGTCCGGCCAGGGAGAGCCCGGGGCGGGCGGTGCCGCGCACGAAGGTCCGTATGCCGGGGAGGTGAGCCACCGCGATGCCCAGGACCACCGAGGCCGTGAGCATCGGCACCGCCGGGACCAGCCAGTGGATGCTCCACGCGACGACGGCGCCCGCCGTCGCCAGCGCCAACCCCGGCCAGGAGGTGGATGTTTCACGTGAAACACGAGGCGCCCGCACCACCTGGTGGGTAGGGCGGTTCAGCAGCGCCATCAGTCGGTGGGGAGCGTGTAGACGCGGCGGACACTGCTGCCGAGGCGGGCGACGTCGGCTCCGTAGACATGCAGGGAGATCGCCGTCGTACGACAGGAGTTGCGGACCTTGTGGATGTCGCCGGGCGGGGCGAACCCGCAGACGTCACCGGGGCCGTTGACCACCTCTTCGGTCGCCACCAGCCGGGCCCCGACGGACCCCGTGGCGGGGGCCAGCCGGTAGCGGAGCTCGCTCTCCTCGCCCTCGTGCACACCGGCCACGCACCACGAGACGTGATCGTGGATGGCGGTCTCCTGACCGGGCAGCCACACCAGCGCCACCACCGAGAAGCTGCCGTCCGGCTCGGCGTGCAGGACGTGCTGGCGGTACCGGTCGGCGTGCCCCACCCGCTGCTCGGGAGTGAGCAGGTCGGGGGTGCCCAGGTGCGGGGCCACGCGCTCGCCGACCAGGTAGGCGGTCAGATCGGGGGCGAGGCCCCGGTCCACGACCGTGCGGATCTCACTGACGAGTGCGGCCATCCTCGCGGTGGTGCGGGCCTGGGTGGTGGTGGTCATATGGGCAGCGTCGAACAGTCAATCCATCACGTCCAACGACAGTTCTGACCCGAAATCCCAAGCACCGCTTATGGATCGCCCCGGCGGGATCGCCCGGTCAGCAGCCGACCCGGTTCGACGCGACCCGCTTCAGCTCGTCCAGCACCACCGCGGTCGCCGGGATCCGCAGATGGTCCCGGTACACGTACGCGGCGATGTGGCGGCGCGCGGCGGGTTGCAGCGGACGCCCACAGACCCGGCTCAGGGAGAGGGAGGGCAGCACCAGGGCGGGCATCATGGCCACGCCGAGCCCCTGGGCGACCAGGGACTGCACCACCAGGTTGTCATCGGTGGCGAACCGGATGTCGGGTACGAAGCCCAGCTCGGCGCACTCGTGCAGCAGATTCGCCCGGCAGCGCGGGCAGCCCGCTATCCACCGCTCCTCGGCGAGGTCGCCGAGGTTCACGGCGCGGCGCCGGGCCAGCGGATGGCCGGTCGGCAGCAGCACCGTCAGCTGGTCCTCCAGCAGTCTGACCTCGGCGACCTCGTCCGGGATCTCCTCGTGCAGCCCCGGGTAGGTGAAGGCCAGGGTGATGTCGCACTCCCCGCGCTCCAGCCGCCGCAGCGACTCCGGGGGCTCCCCCTCCAGCAGCTCCACCTGTACGCCGGGGTGGTTCATGGCGAGGCCGCTGAGCGCCTCCGGGACGAGGGTGACGTTGGCGCTGGGGAAGCCGCAGAGCCGGACCCGGCCGGTGCGCAGCCGGGCGTACGCCTTCAGCTGGGCTTCGGCGGCGGAGAGACTGCCGAGGATGGACTCGGCGTGCCGGGCCAGGGACTCCCCGGCCTCGGTGAGCTGCATCTTGCGGCCCACGCGGGTGAACAGCGGAGTGCCGACGGCGCGTTCGAGCGCCTTCATCTGCTGGGTGATCGCGGGCTGGGTGTAGCCCAGAACGCGAGCGGCCGCCGAGTACGACCCCGAGGCGACCACTTCGTGAAACGTACGTATGTGCCGCGAATCGAACACGGGGGAATCATAAGCGGACGTTGGGAGGGGCCGTAGGCGGATTCCCGCCCACGGCCCCTCTCCATCAAGCCACGGTTCTCTACTTGTCGCCGACCCGCGAGCCGAGCGTGATGTCGACCGTGTTCGGCTTGCCGTCGCGCACGTAGGTCAGCTTCACGACGTCGCCCGGCTTGTGCGTCCAGATCTCGCTGATCAGGCTCGGGCCGCTGTCGATCTGCTTGCCACCGAACTGGGTGATGAGGTCGCCGGGCTTCAGGCCCGCCTTGCCGGCCGGACCGTTCGGGTCGACCAGGTCGCCGGCGGAGGCACCGCTGTCGGAGATCTTGGCGCCCTCCGCCTTGGACTGGATGTCCACGGAGACCGAGATCACCGGGTAGACCGGCTTGCCCGTCTTGATCAGCGATTCGGCGACGTTCTTCGCCTGGTTGATCGGGATGGCGAAGCCGAGGCCGATGGAGCCGGCCTGGCCGCCGCCGAAGCCGCCGTTGCCGGCGGACTGGATCGCGGAGTTGATGCCGATGACCGCGCCGCGGCCGTCGATCAGCGGGCCGCCGGAGTTTCCGGGGTTGATCGAGGCGTCCGTCTGGAGGGCGCTCATGTACGAGTTCTTGCTGCCGGAGCCGTCACCGGAGGCCACCGGGCGGTTCTTGGCGCTGACGATGCCCGTCGTGACCGTATTGGAGAGGCCGAACGGCGCGCCGATCGCGATGGTCGGGTCGCCGACCGCGACCTTGTCGGAGTCACCCAGAGGCAGCGGCTTGAGGCCGGACGGCGGGTTCTTCAGCTTCAGCACGGCCACGTCGTAGCCCTGGGCACGGCCGATCACCTCGGCGTCGTACTTCTTGCCGTCGGAGAAGGTCGCGGAGAGCTTGCCGCCGTTCGCGGCGGAGGCCACCACATGGTTGTTGGTGAGGATGTGGCCCTGCTGGTCGTAGACGAACCCGGTGCCGGTGCCGCCCTCGCCGTCGCCGGCGGAAGCCTCGATGGTGACGACGCTGGGCAGCGCGCCGGCGGCCAGACCCGCGATGGAGCCGGAGTCCCGCTTGAGGTCCTTCGGGGTGTTGCCGGCGGTGATCGTGGTCGAGCCGATGCCGTTGCCGCCCGCGTCGTTGCGCTCGGCGGCCCAGTAGCCGATGCCGCCGCCGACACCGCCCGCGAGGAGGGCCGCCACGAGCACGGCGGCGAGCAGGCCGCCGCGGCCCTTCGGCTTGGGCGCCGGCTGGCCGTCGGCCGCGAGGTGAGCGCCCCAGCCGCCGTGGCCGCCGCCACCGTAGGCGGGGACGGTGGGCGGGGCCGGAGGCCAGCCCTCGGCGCCGTACGCGGCCGGAGCCGGGGCCTGCGGCGCGGGCGGCTGACCAGGGTGACCCGGCTGGCCGGGCTGGCCCGGGTGGCCGTAGGCGGGAGCCGGGCCCTGCTGGCCGTAGGCCGGGGTCGGCGGGATCTGCTGGGTGGGCTCGGTCCCCGGTGCCGGGGTCGGCGGGATCTGCTGGGTCACCGGCTCGGCGGCGGCCGGCGCGGGGCCCTCGGCGGGCGCCGCGTCAGCGGGTACGGCGGTCGGCGCGGGCGCCGCGGACGTCTCGGCGGCCGGGGCCGCGTCGGCGTTGGGAGCGGCCACCGGCACTGGGGGTGCGGACGGGGCCGCGGGGGGCGTAGGGGCCGCGGTGCCCTCGTTCTCGGTGCTCACAGCGCTCTCTCCTCGTCACACACAACACACACGGCTTCTGCACTATCGGGACCATCGGGGCGATGTCGGACAAGCTGAACGTGCGACATTCCGCACAAGTTCCTGAGCAAGCCTTTCCCATCACCCGTCAGAGCACTGTAAGCCGGACCTGTGCGTCACCCCCCATCCTTTATCCCCGGCATTTCGGACGCATCCCCAGGGCTCCCCCCGGCGTACGGCACCCGCTCGGTGGCACCATGACCCGGTGACCCACGCAACGCCCCGCCCCATCCAGGTCGTCGCCCACCGCGGTGCCTCGGAGGACGCCCCCGAACACACCCTGGCCGCCTATCGCAAGGCCATCGAGGACGGCGCCGACGCGCTCGAATGCGATGTCCGGCTCACCGCGGACGGCCACCTGGTCCTGGTCCACGACCGCCGGGTGAACCGCACCTCCAACGGCCGCGGCGCCGTGTCCGCCCTGGAGCTCGCGGAACTCGCCGCCCTCGACTTCGGCTCCTGGAAGGACCGCGAGGAGTCCCCCGACTGGGACGCGGACCCCGAGCGGACCTCCGTCCTCACGCTGGAGCGCCTGCTCCAGCTGGTTTCCGACGCCGGGCGCCCGGTGGCCCTCGCGATCGAGACGAAGCACCCCACCCGCTGGGCCGGACAGGTGGAGGAGCGCCTCCTCTTCCTCCTCAAGCGCTTCGGCCTGGACGCTCCGCCGGCCGACGGCCCGCACCCGGTCCGGGTCATGAGCTTCTCCGCGCGCTCGCTGCACCGGGTGCAGGCGGGCGCGCCGACGATCCCGACGGTCTACCTGATGCAGTTCATCTCCCCGCGGATGCGGGACGGGCGGCTGCCGGCCGGTGTGAAGATCGCCGGACCGGGCATGCGGATCGTGCGCAACCACCCCGCCTACATCCGCAAACTCCAGGCCGCGGGCCACTCCGTACACGTGTGGACCGTAAACGAGCCAGAAGACGTTCAGCTCTGCGCTGATCTAGGTGTCGAAGCGATCATTACGAACAGACCACGACAGGTTCTGTCACAGCTCGGGCGCTGACATCCCGGTTTGCGCACCCGCCCCGCAGGGCCCGTCCGTCACAGGGTGTGCCCCGGCGCATCCGCTCCGCGTTCAGTGGTCATGAATGCGTCAGAGCTCTCCGTTTCGGCGGTTTCCGGTCCAGGCCAGGGGGGCATCCAGACCATGGCGTGGGGCTAAGGAGGTTCCGGGGGTGGCGTTGGTGGTGGCACAAGAAGTGCCCACGTCGTCGTGCATGGACGTGACCCATGGTCCTGCGGGCGTGGGCGAGGCGAGGCACCGCATGCGCGAGCAATTGCGCATGAGCGGGGTGTCCGAATCAGTCGTGGACGACGCCGTACTGATCCTTTCCGAACTTCTCAGCAATGCCTGCCGACACGGCCGGCCGCTGGGCTCCGGGGAGATCGGGAACGGGGAGATACGCGCCGCCTGGCGCGTCGACAGGGCGGGACGGCTGACGGTCGAGGTCACGGACGGGGGCGGACCGACCCGCCCGGTTCCGGCCACGCCCTCGGTCACCGCGCGGGGCGGCCGGGGGCTGAACATCATCAGCGCCCTGGCCCAGGACTGGGGTGTCCGGGACGGTGCGTCGGGCGAGGTCACCGTATGGGTGATCGTCGCGTGCGGGGCCCGGCACGAGGATTTCGCTACGCGCGTTGCGCCCCCGGCGATCGACTTCGCCACGGCCTTCGACGATCTGAGTCCCTGACCGGATTCCGCTCGGGATCCGCTCGGGCATCCGGACGGAATTCGGACTGAACCCAGACGGAATCCGCTCGCGATTCCACACGCGGCCGACCGGGAGCGCACGCCGACCGTGCTCCCGGCCGCACCCCGCCGGTTGTGGCGGTACGAACGGCTAGGCTCGCGCCAGACACAACGCCGTACCGCCGCAACCGGGAGACACCCACGATGGCCAAGAAGCGCCCCGCAGCGAAGACTGCAAAGCCGCAGCTCAACAACGGGGAGATCCCGGTGGTGGGCGCCCGCGAGCCCTGCCCCTGCGGATCCGGCCGCCGCTACAAGGCCTGCCACGGCGCCGCCGCAGCGCACGCCGTCACCGAGCACGTCCAGCGCCCGTTCGAGGGTCTGCCCGGCGAGTGCGACTGGGTCGCGCTGCGCGAGCTCGTCCCGGCGGCGACCATCCCGCTCACCCTCAAGGGCGGACTGCCCGAGGGCGTCCCGTCCGTCACGCTGGTGACCGTACTTCCCATGGCCTGGCCGGCGCTGCGCCGTGAGGACGGCTCCGTCCTGCTCGGCCTGCAGAACGACTCGACCACCGGGGACCTCTCCCGGGACATGGCCGACACCCTGGAGCGCGCGCTCGTTGCGGAGCCGGGAACTCCGGTTCCGGCCCGCCGCGTTCCCGCCGAGGGTCCCCGACTTCAGGATCTCCTGGACACGGACGGCGCTTTCGAGCCGGTTGTGCACAGCGGCTTCGAATTCTGGATTCCGGAATCGGAGAGTGCCCAGAACTCCTCTCCGGAGATTGCCGCCTCGCTGGAGCGCGCCAACGCGGCCGCCATCCCGACGGTCAAGCTGGCCGGCGTGGACGCGGCCTACTGGTGCGAGACCCCGGAGAAGAACCACCTGCGCTGGGTCATGCCGCACGCCGAGGAGAAGCTGCTCGACGCCCTCGCTCGGCTGCACGCCGCGGGCACGTCCTCCCTCGGCGAAGGCACCAAGCTCGTCGGTTCCTTCCGCGCGCACGGCCTGATGGTCCCCGTCTGGGACCTGCCCACCGGGGTCACCGCCGACGACGTCGAGAAGCCCGCCGCGGAGTTCGCCGAGCGGCTGGTCGCGGCCCTCGCCGCGGACGCCCCGCTCACCACCGAAGAGCGCCGGGCGCGCGGTGGCCTGACCAACCGCCAGGTCACGCTGAGCTGACGGCCGCACACGCGCGGGTCCGGTGACTGGGGTCACAACTCCCGCTAATCGCCTGCAAATCGGTGTCTGAATATCAGAGATCGAATTTGCGAACAGGCGATCTCTTGTTACGGTTCTTGTAGCCCGGTCGCTGGTGCATCCCCCGTCGCCAGCGACCGGGCCCTCATATTTCCAACGCTGTTCAACCATCTCGCGGTGCCGGTGAGTTGCTCCCGGACCGCAGCAGCAGCGCCCCTTCATCATCCGGAACTGCAAACTCCGCAACAGCCGAGTAGTCGTCCGGCGTTCCCGTCGTTGCCTCGCGCGGCGTCTCGCACAGCCCCGGCTCGTCGCCCGCGTTGATCCCGCAGCGGATCTGCACCGTGCGTCCCGCCGGTCCCATCACCGTCAACACCGCGTCCAGCGGACGGCCGCTGGTGTTGCGGTAGTAGCTGCGGCCCCAGGTCCGGCCCTCGCCCACCAGCACACAGGTCTGCGCTTCCACGCCCTGGGGCGAGGAGAGTTCGGGGCCGCACTGGGATGCCGTACGGGGCTGCTCCGACGGACCGGGCGATCCCGCTTCGGCGGCCCGGCCGGCCGTCCACGCGGAATCGGCGGACTCGCCCGAACGGCCCGAACGCCCCGGCTGACCGGGCTGGTCCGGGCGCGCCCCACCCGACGCACGCGTGGAGTCCGCCGGATCGGACAGTCCCAGCGAGGTGAGCAACCCCCCGCCCTTTCCGTCATCCTGACCGGCGAAATCCGGCCCGGCGATCGCTCCCGCGAGGGGAAGCGACAAGATGACCAGCACACCGGCACCGATACCGACCAAGCGGAGATTCATTCGCCGAAGATAGCGACGCCGGAATGGGGCCCGGAGATCCCCGCGCCCAATTCCCTTGGAAACTCGCCCCGCTGACACCCGTACGAGTGATCTGGCGAATGGGTTGTCGCGCGGAGAACGATCAGTACGCGAGCCGGCTGCCGCCGCCGGGCGCCCCGCTGCTCGCCTCGACCAGCGCGTGCACGACGTCCTCGACCTCCGGCAGCCACAAGCCGTCGGAACCGGCCACCGGTTCCCGCTCCCAGTGCACCTGACCGCCGCCGGACGCGGCGGAGGGCGGCAGCAGCAGATAGCCGCCCTCGCCGTGGAAGCGCAGCGAGGAGGGCACGTGGTCCTTGGAGTAGAGGAGTTCGCCGAGCCGCTCCAGCGAGTACGGAGCCACCAGCAGCGACCACCGGGTCGGCGAAGCGACGATCGGGCCGAGCCGCATGCCCTGCGCGTCCAGCCGTACGACGGCGCGCGCGGCGGCGACCGCCGGGAGGCTCACCGCGCAGGGGGCGGACCCGCCCGTGGCCAGCAGCACCGGGGCCGAGGGCCGCCTGGCCCACCACCAGGCCACCATGCGGGCGTCGGTGCTGGCGGCGAGCAGCCCCGGATCGAAGGGATGCGCCCCGGGCACCACGCAGTCGGGGTCGGGGCAGGCGCACCGCGCGCTGTCGGCGCCGGAGCGGCCGACTCCGGGCAGCACCGGCCACTGCCAGGCGGTGGCGCAGGTCAGCGCCGCGTCGAGGAGGGTCGGGGTACGGGTCACGGGGGGGCGGTTCGCCGGGGTTCGCGTCGTCGGGGTTCGCTTGGCCGGAGTACGGGTCGCCGGGGCATGGGCCGCCGGGGTACGGGTCGTCGGAGTACGGCCGTCCGCCGCGCGGGAGCCCGGGAACCGGGCGGCCGAGCACAGGGACCGCAGACGATCGCGGAGCCGCTGGAGACGCCTTCCGAGGATCTCGCGCATGAGCGCTCGTTCCTTTCCGTTGAACGCCGAGGGCCACATCACACCACGTATGCGGTGTTTCACCACACGTGCACGTTTCGCGTCACTGTCCGCCTTGAAGCAGGTTCACACGGTTCGTGCCGGTTTCTTACGGGTCCATGAAACGTCCGGCGGGGCGGAGCGCAACCCGCGCCGATACCCAGACCGGCTGCCGCCGCTAAGGACGACGGCCCGTGCCGGGCGGTTCCCGGCGGGTGCCGGACCGCGTCAACTCTCCCTGGGCATCACCGATTACGTACCCGGAGCGACTTCGACGCCCGCTCAGTCGATCGCAAAAACAGCCCGCTTCCAGCTTTTTCCGGCCAAGTTCTAGCCTTGGCTCGACGGTGAGTTGCCGTCTCACGGACACCAGGATTCCCACCTGGGCAATGCTGGACATCGCTCCTCGTGTGCGTGTAGATGTGGATTCAATGATGGCGGCGCAGCACGATCTGGGGGTTTGCGATGCTACGTGGCGAATCGCACCAGGTGGAAAGGCGGACGCCATGAGCGCGCCGCATCTGCCGAAAGTGGCTGGAATCGATCCAGCAGTTACCGCGTCGCCGCACACTGCGGCGCCCGCACCCGCGCGCACCACTCCCGCACCCGCCCCTACCCCTCCCGCCGGCACCCTCATCCAGGACCGGCTGGCGGGCATGGTCTCCGACCTCACCACGCTCAACGAACTCACCGAGCGGCTGGCCCGGGCCGGCGACCTCGACTCCTCGCTGCACGAGTTCCTGCGCGCCGGCGCCGCACTCGTCGGCGCCCGCCGCGGCCTGATCGTCCTGGAGCCCTCCGACGGACTCGGCCCCAGCACCACCGTCGGCCTGGGGCTCGGCCGCGCCGACCTCGGCCACATCGAGACCGTGCCGCGCAGCGCCACCTCGTACGGCCGCATCCTCGACGGGCTCCCCGACGCCCGGGGCGGCTCCGAGGTGCTCCCCGAACCCGGCGCGCCCCCCGGCGCCGGAGGGTACGGCGCCCCCGTCGACCCCCGTCACCGCGAGGTCGCCGCCCGCCTCGGCTACGCCGCGAGCTACGCGCTGCCGCTGACCGCCGAGGCAACCGGGCGGCTCGGCGCGGCCGTCTGGCTCTACGACGAGCAGGCCGAACCCAGCGAACGCCAGCGCGACCTCGTCGGGCTGTACGTCCGGCACGGCTCCGAGCACCTGGCCCGGATGGTGGAGATCGACCGTTCGCGCTCCCGCCTGGCCAGCGTCGCCGAGGAGCTGCTGCCCAGCCGGCTCCCCCGGATCCCCGGCGTCCAGCTCGCCGCCCGCCACCACACCGGCCCGTTCGGCGGCGGCGACTGGTACGACGCGCTGCCGCTGCCCGAGGGGGCCATGGGCCTCGCCGTCGGCTCCGTCACCGGGGCCGGCCCGAGCGCCGTCGCCGCGATGGGGCGGCTGCGGGCGTCGCTGCGCGCGTACGCCGTCATGGAGGGGGAGGATCCCGTCGCGGTCCTCTCCGATCTGGAGCTGCTGCTGCGCCTGACCGAGCCGGCGCGCTCGGCGACCGCCCTCTTCGCGTACTGCGAGCCCGCCCAGCGCAAGATCATCCTGGCCGGGGCCGGGCATGCGCCGCCGCTGCTCATCGGCGAGCGCCGCACCGAGTACGTGGAGACCTCGCTCTCCGCGCCGCTCGGGATGCTGGCCTGCTGGGAAGCACCGAGCGTGGAGATCGAACCCGCACCCGGAGAAACGGTGCTGCTGTACACCGACGGGCTGCTGCGGCGCACCGGTGACCCCATGGACCGGGCGTACGCCCGGCTGCACGCGGCGGCCGCGGGGGTCCCCCGTAGCGCCCGGGACGACCCGGCCGCCATCTGCGACCACATCCTGCGCAACGTGCTCCCCGAGGGAGTCGCCGAGGCGGCGCTGGAGGACGCCGTCGAGGACATCGTGCTGCTCGCCGTCCGGTTTGACTGATCAATCACACATAAAGTGGTTTATCTTCCCCTCGCGCCTACGATGGACTGGGTCCTCACCAGGACCGCGTCCCAACCGTTCCGTCGCAGCTGAGGAGAAGAAGTGGCTGACGAGCTCACCCCGGAGACCCCGGAAGAAGAGCAGCCCCAGAAGAAGCACGAGCAGCGCAAGAACGGGCTGTATCCGGGCGTCAGCGACGAACTCGCCGACAGCATGCGCGCAGGCTGGGCCGACACCGAGCTGCACGGCCTGAAGCCCGTCGCCCAGGCCGCGCACACGGCCGAGCGCCGTGCCTCGCTGTCCGCGCGCTTCCCCGGTGAGCGGATCGTGGTCCCCGCGGGCCGGCTCAAGACCCGCTCGAACGACACCGAGTACCCGTTCCGCGCCTCGACCGAGTACGCGTACCTCACCGGCGACCAGACCGAGAACGGCGTCCTGGTCCTGGAGCCCGCAGGCACCGGCGGCCACCGCGCCACCATCTACCTGCTGCCGCGCTCCAACCGCGAGAACGGCGAGTTCTGGCTGTCCGGCCAGGGCGAGCTGTGGGTCGGCCGCCGCCACTCCCTCACCGAGGCCGAGCAGCTGCTCGGCATCCCGGCGAAGGACGTCCGCGAGCTCGCCGACGCCCTCGCCGAGGCCGGGGGCCCGGTGCGCGTGCTGCGCGGGCACGACGCGGTCATCGAGACGGCCCTGACGGACAAGGTCACCGCCGAGCGGGACGAGGAGCTGCGCGTCCACCTCTCCGAGGCCCGCGTCGTGAAGGACGCGTTCGAGGTCGCCGAGCTGCAGAAGGCCGTCGACTCCACCGTCCGCGGCTTCGAGGACGTCGTGAAGGTGCTCGACAAGGCCGAGGCCACCTCCGAGCGCTACATCGAGGGCACCTTCTTCCTGCGCGCCCGCGTCGAGGGCAACGACGTCGGCTACGGCTCCATCTGCGCCGCCGGCCCTAACGCCTGCACCCTGCACTGGGTCCGCAACGACGGCCGGGTCCGCCCCGGCGACCTGCTGCTGCTCGACGCCGGCGTGGAGACCCGCGACCTCTACACCGCCGACGTCACGCGGACGCTGCCGATCAACGGCACGTACAGCGACATCCAGCGCAAGGTCTACGACGCCGTGTACGAGGCCCAGGAGGCGGGCATCGCCGCCGTCCGGCCCGGCGCGAAGTTCCGCGACTTCCACGACGCCGCGCAGCGCGTGCTCGCCGAGAAGCTCGTCGAGTGGGGTCTGCTGGAGGGTCCGGTCGAGCGGGTCCTGGAGCTGAGCCTCCAGCGCCGCTGGACCCTGCACGGCACCGGCCACATGCTCGGCATGGACGTCCACGACTGCGCCGCCGCGCGCACCGAGGCGTACGTGGACGGGACGCTGGAGCCCGGCATGTGCCTCACCGTCGAGCCCGGTCTGTACTTCCAGACCGACGACCTGACCGTGCCCGAGGAGTACCGCGGCATCGGCGTCCGGATCGAGGACGACATCCTCGTCACGGAGGACGGCAACCGGAACCTGTCGGCCGGGCTGCCCCGCGCGTCGGCCGAGGTCGAGGCGTGGATGGCGGCGCTCAAGGGCTGACCTCCGGCGCGCGACCGGTGGGCGGGTTCTCGTACGCGAGTCCCGCCCATCGGCGTTCCCGGGCGGCGCCGCGGCATCGCCCGGGAGTGCTCCCGGCGCACATCCGAGGAGTGCTCCCGCGCGGCGGTTACGACACCTTGAGCAGCGCTCCCTCGCGCCACTTGAGGATCTTGTCGAAGCTGACCTCCGCGCCCCGGCCCGGCCGGTTGCTGAACCGGACGTGATCGGCGAGTTCGGTGATCAGCCCCAGCCCCCGGCCGTGCTCCTTCTCCGAGGGCGCCGCCGGCCCCGGCCCGTGCCCCGCCACGGTCGCCGGCGGGAATCCCGGACCCGAGTCGGTCACCTCGATGCGGCAACAGTCCCCGTCCAGATACGCCGTGACGCGGTACGCCGCGCACGCCTCCGGGGCCGGGTCGTCGTCCGGACCGGGGCACGCACCGGTGGCCGGGCCGCCGTGCTCCACCGCGTTCGCGCAGGCCTCGCTCAACGCCACCGACAGATCGAAGGAGATGTCCGGGTCCACCCCCGCGGTCTCCATCGTCCCCAGCAGCAACCGCCGGGCGAGCGGGACGCTCGCGGCTTCGCGCCGCAAGTGGAGAGACCACCAGATGCTCATACGGTTACCTATTGCCTCCCGCGGTGGGCCGTAAGCCCCCGGCGGCCGCCACAGCCCTCATTCGGCCGATGTGACACTCCCGGGCCCCGGTGTATGACCACGATCGGCTCCAACACCCGCCGCGCGGACGGCCTCCGGAGCGGCCCGGCGACGGACGCACCGGACGTTTCGGACCTGCCGTATGGGAGACCTAAGCGCAGTGCGATGATGACCCGGCCATGTCTGACCCCCACACGACGCCCGCCGGAGCCGGTCTCCGGACGATCCGGGCCGCGGTGTTCACCGCGGTCTGCGTCGTGCTGTCCGCGGCCGGGCATGCCGTGGCGTCCTGCGCCACCGTGCCCTGGTGGGTCCTCGGCATCGCCTTCCTGGCCGTCTTCGCGGTCGCGGCCACCCTCGCGGGACGCCGGCACACGCTGCCCGGCATCGCCGCCGGGCTGACCGTCGGCCAGCTGGGGCTCCACGCGTTGTTCGGCCTCGGCCAGCACAGCGCCGCGGCCACTCCGGCGGCGGGCGGCGCCTCCTCCGCCGACACCTCGCTGGCGGCGCTCGCCGCCCAGCTGGTCTGCGGCGGCAACTCCGTTCCGCTCAGCCCGGCCGACGCCCGGCGGGTCCTGGAGACCGCCGGCCTCGACCCGGCCGCCATGGCCGGACAGGCCGCCGCGCAGGGGCACACGGCCCACGCGCACCTCGCCCAGGCCGCCACGGAGCCCACGACCGGCCTGTTCAGTCCGGCCATGCTGATGGGCCACCTGCTGGCCGCACTCGCCGCCGGCTGGCTGCTCGGGCGCGGCGACGCCGCCCTGTTCCGGCTCGTCGAGCTGTCCCGGCTGTCCGGCGACACCGACCCGGTCCGCCCGCTGCGGGCCGCGCTGGCCTTCGTACGCACCCTGGTGTCCGGTCTTCCGGGCACGCCGCCCCGTACCGCCCGGGGTTCCCGGACCGCGGCCGCTCCGGCGGCCCCGACCGGCCGGGAGGCACTCCAGCACACGGTGATCAGGCGCGGTCCGCCCGCGGCGGCGTTCGCCCTCGCTGCCTGACGCGGCACCCCACTCCCCGGAACATCCGGCGAGAGCACCGGTGCCGCGAACTCCGCGCGCGCCCGCGCCCGGAGCCACCGTCATCCCTGCTTCCGTGGAGTGATCCCGTCATGAAGACCTCTCGCGTCTCGTTCGCCGCCGCCCTTGCCGCCGGCTCCGTCCTCCTCCTCTCCGGCACCGCCTTCGCGCACGTCAGCGTGCAGCCCGGCGACGCCGCCAAGGGCGGCTACGCGACCATCAACTTCAAGGTCCCGAACGAGCGCGACAACGCCTCGACCACCCAGCTGGAGGTCAACTTCCCGATCGACCAGCCGCTCACGTCCGTCATGCCTCAGGACATCCCCGGCTGGACCGTGAAGATCGAGAAGAGCAAGCTCGACAAGCCGCTCACCGTGCACGGCAAGCAGATCAACGAGGCCGTCACCAAGGTCACCTGGAGCGGCGGCAAGATCGAGCCCGGCAAGTTCCAGCAGTTCCCGGTCTCCGTCGGCAAGCTGCCCGAGGACGCCGACCAGATGGTCTTCAAGGCGATCCAGACGTACGACAACGACGAGATCGTCCGCTGGATCGAGGAGACCAAGGAAGGCGCCGCGGAACCGCAGAACCCGGCGCCGGTCCTGAAGCTGACCGCCGCCAAGGACGCCGACCACCACGACGCCGGCGGCAAGAAGACGGACGCGGCCGACGGCGGCAAGAACGCGGACAAGAACCACGAGGACGGCCAGACCAAGGCCGCCAAGGGCGGCTCCGACACGACCGCGCGCGCCCTCGGCGTCGCCGGCATCGTCGTCGGACTCGGCGGAATCGCCTTCGGTGTCGCCTCGCGCCGCCGCGCCTCCTGACCTGCCGCACCCGTAGAACATCCTCAGCATCCCCGATCCCAGGGACATCTCTTCATGCGCACCACACGCGTGACCGTCGCCGCCCTCGCGGCGGCGGCCGCCCTCACCCTCACCGCCTGCGGCGGCGAGACAGCAAAGAACAGCTCGGTCAAGCAGATCAGCGGCCAGGCCAAGGCCGGGGCCGCGACCGTGCTCGACCGCCCCTTCAGCAAGCCGGACCTCGTCCTGACGGACACCACCGGCAAGCCCTGGAACCTGCGCGAGCAGACCAAGGGCAAGCCGACGCTCATCTACTTCGGCTACACCAACTGCCCCGACGTGTGCCCCCTGACGATGAGCAACATCGCCGTCGCCAAGAAGGCACTGCCCAAGGCCGACCAGGAGAAGCTCCAGGTCGTCTTCGTCACCACCGACCCCGAACGGGACACCCCCGAGTCCCTCGGCGCGTGGCTCAGGTCCCAGGACACCGCCTTCACCGGTCTGACCGGGGACTTCGCCACCATCCAGGCCGCCGCGCGCAGTCTCGGCATCGGTATCGAGGCCGCCAAGAAGGAGGCCAACGGCGACGTCGTCTCCATGCACGGCGCGCAGGTCATCGCGTTCTCTCCCAAGACGGACGAGGGCTACGTCCTCTACGGCGAGAGCACCTCCGTCGATGACTACACCAAGGACCTGCCGAAGATCGTCAAGGGAGAGAACCCGTGAACCGCCGCACCACCCGCACCATCGCC
Organism: Streptomyces goshikiensis; assembly: GCF_014650555.1. Taxonomy (GTDB): domain Bacteria; phylum Actinomycetota; class Actinomycetes; order Streptomycetales; family Streptomycetaceae; genus Streptomyces; species Streptomyces goshikiensis. The sequence goes on from NZ_BMVE01000004.1 coordinate 130,631, forward strand.
GCCGCCCTCTCCCTGACGGCAGCGCTCGCCATATCCGGCTGCTCCTCCGACTCGGACTCCGGCTCCGGGTCCAAGAGCGGGGCTGCCAAGCCCGAGATGACGGTCAGCGGCGGCTACATGCCCGAACCCGTCAACGACAAGATGGCCGGCGCGTTCATGGTCATCAAGAACGGCTCCAAGACCGCGGACAAGCTCGTCGGCGTCACGAGCCCGCTCTCGGACGATCTCCAGATCCACGAGACCAAGGACCAGAAGATGCAGCAGGTCCAGGCCATGGACGTGCCCGCCAACGGTGAGCTGAATCTGGAGCGCGGCGGGAGCCACGTCATGTTCATGGGGCTCAAGAACACCCCGAAGGTGGGCGAGAAGGTCACCGTCGAGCTGCGCTTCGAGAAGGCCGACCCCGTCAAGGTCGAGCTGGACGTCAAGGAGCGGACGTACAACGCCAAGAACTCCACCGCCCACTGACGGACCGAGGGACTGACACGCCATGACGGCCACCGCCCCATCCACGGCCCGCGTCCGGGCCACGGCACTCCTGCCGCGGCTCGCGCTGGTCCTCGCAGCCCTGCTGGCAACCCTGTTCACCGCGGCCACCCCGGCCACGGCGCACGCCGCACTCACCGCGAGCGACCCCAAGGACGGGGCGGTGGTCGCCACGGCCCCCGCCCAGGTCAACCTCTCCTTCTCGGAACAGGTCGCCATGGGCGGCGACTCCATCCGCGTGCTGGACCCCCAGGGCAAGCGCGTCGACACCGGTGAACTGCGCGACCTGTGCAGCGGGTCGATCATCCGCTACGGCACCGCCCTGCACACCGGCCTGCCGAACGGCACCTACACCGTCGCCTGGCAGGCCGTCTCCGCCGACAGCCACCCGGTCTCCGGTGCCTTCACCTTCTCCATCGGAGCGCCTTCGCAGACCAGCGTCAGCCTGGCCGGCCAGGAAGCGGGCGGCGGTCCCGTCGGCGTCGTCTACGACATCGCCCGCTACGCCGCGTACGGGGGCTTCGCCGTTCTCGTCGGAGCCTCCGCCTTCCTGCTGCTGTGCTGGCGCCGGGGCGCGGCCGAGCGTCCCCTTCAGAAGCTCGTCGTGGGGGCCTGGGTCACCCTCACCGTCGCCACCCTGGCGATGCTGCTGCTGCGCACCCCGTACACCGGCTCCGGGAACTTCACCGACGCCTTCGACCTCGGCGGGCTGAGGGCCGTCCTGGAGACCAAGACCGGAGCCTCCCTGGTCTCCCGGCTGCTGCTCCTCGGCGCGGCCGCGCTGTTCATCGCCGTCCTCTTCGGGGCGTACGCGCGGAGCCAGAGCGCCGCCGCCGGACGTCCGAAGGCCGCCAGGTCCTCGGGCGGCCCGAACGGGGCGGACACCGCCAAGGACACCAACGACCTCGCGTTCGGCCTGGGCATCGGCGGAGGGGTCGTCGCCGCCGGCATCGCCGCCACCTGGGCGCTGTCCGAGCACGCTTCCACCGGCATCCAGACCGGTATCGCCATGCCCGTCGACATCCTGCACCTGCTGGCCGTCGCCACCTGGCTCGGCGGCCTCACCGCGCTGCTCGTCGCCCTCCACAAGGTCCCCGGGATCGAGCGCGAGGCCGTCCAGCGGTTCTCCCGGGTCGCTTTCATCAGCGTCCTGGTCCTCACCGTGACGGGCGTCTACCAGTCCTGGCGCCAGGTCGGCAGCTGGTCCGCCCTGACCGGCACCAGCTACGGGCAGCTCCTGCTCGTCAAGGTGGGCCTGGTCGCCGTCCTGGTCACCATCGCCTACGCCTCCCGGACGTGGACCACGCGGCTCGCCGAGACTCCCGCCGGGAAGAGCGCCAAGGTCGTCTCCCAGCGCGATGTTTCACGTGAAACAGAGTCCGTGACCGTCCCCGCCGACCCCAAGCGCGCCGCCCAGCTCGCCCGGCAGCGGGCCGCCCGTGCCAACGCGCGCGAGAAGCAGGTCCGTGACGCCGACTCCGACCGGGTCGGCCTGCGCCGCTCCGTCCTCGCCGAGGCGGCGGTCGCCGTCGTCCTGCTCGCCGTCACCACCATCCTGACCAGCACGGAGCCCGGCCGGACCGCGGAACTGGAAGCCGGCGGCACCAGCGCCGACACCTCCACGGCCGTCCCCGACCGCGCCGTCAAGATCAGCCTTCCGTTCGACACCGGCGGCCCGGCCGGCAAGGGAACCATCCGGCTCGAACTCGACCCGGGGCGGATCGGCGCCAACGCCGTCCACCTGTGGGCGGACAGCCCGGACGGCCAGCCCCTCGACCTCCCCGAGGTCAAGGTCGCCTTCACCCTGCCCACCAAGGACATCGGCCCCCTGCCGCTCGCCCCGGAGCGGGCGGCGCCCGGACACTGGAGCGCCACCGGCGTGCAGCTGCCGCTCGCCGGCGAATGGCGCATCGACGTGACCGTCCGCACCTCCGACATCGACCAGACGACCGTCCAGAAGAACGTCAAGATCGGCTGACCCGCGTGACCGAGAACAACGAGAGCAACGAGAGCAACCCCGACATCGAGATCTCCCGGCGCCGGCTGCTGGGCACGGTCGGCGCCGCGGGCGCCGTCGGGCTCGCGCTCGGCGCCACGGGCGGGGCCCTCGTACAGTCCGCGGTGGGCGATTCGGGGACGGCCGGAGCCCACGGTGGCGCCGGGGCGCTCAGCTCGCTCGGAGCGACCCGGATCGCCTTCGACGGGGATCACCAGGCCGGCATCACCAACCCGCTCCAGGCCAAGGGCCACGTCATCGCCTTCGACCTCGCGCCCGGCGCCGGCCGCAAGGAGGCGGCCGCCCTGCTGCGCCGCTGGTCGCAGACCGCTCGCCGGCTCATGGCCGGTGAGGCCGCCCCGACCGCCGACACCGGCATCGCCCTCGATGCCGGGCCGTCCTCGCTCACCGTCACCTTCGGCTTCGGCCACTCCTTCTTCGACCGCACCGGGCTCACCGACCGCCGCCCGACCGCCCTCGATCCGCTGCCGGACTTCTCCGGCGACCGGCTCGACGCCCAGCGCAGCAACGGTGACCTCTGGGTCCAGATCGGCGCCGACGACGGGCTCGTCGCCTTCCACGCCCTGCGCTCCCTCCAGAAGGACGCCGGTGAGGCCGCGCGCGTGCGCTGGCAGATGAACGGCTTCAACCGCACTCCCGGAGCCACCAGCGCCCCGATGACCGCCCGCAACCTGATGGGCCAGATCGACGGCACCGGAAACCCCAAGCCGGCGCAGCCCGACTTCGACAAGCGGATCTTCGTCCCGGCCGTCGGCCCCGGCCCCGCCGAGCACGCCTGGATGGGCAACGGCTCGTACGCCGTCGTCCGGCGCATCCGCATGCTCCTCGACGACTGGGACAAGCAGTCCACCGCCGCGCAGGAGCAGGTCATCGGTCGTACCAAGGCCACCGGCGCGCCCCTGACCGGCGGCAGCGAGACCACCCCGATGAACCTCGCCGCATTCGGGGCGGACGGCAAGCCCGTGATCCCCTCCAACGCCCACGCCCGGATCTCCGCCCCCGAACAGAACGGCGGGGCCGCCATGCTGCGGCGTCCCTTCTCCTTCCACGACGGGATCGGCGCCGACGGCACCCCGGACGCCGGACTGCTGTTCATCTGCTGGCAGGCCGACCCGCTGCGCGGGTTCGTCCCCGTCCAGCGCAAGCTCGACCGCGGCGACGCGCTGTCCGCGTTCATCCGGCACGAGTCCAGCGGCCTGTACGCCGTACCGCCCGGACCACGGGCCGGGGAGTACGTGGGACAGCGGCTGCTCGAAGGGTGAACGGGCCCGCCCCGGCCGGTGACCCGGCATTAGGCTGATCGCATGTCGGCCACCCGTTTCACCTATCTCGGTCCCGAGGGCACGTTCACCGAAGCCGCCCTTCGCACCCTCCCGGAAGCCGCCACCCGGGAGCTCGTCCCGATGGTGTCCGTTCCGGCCGCCCTGGACGCCGTGCGGGGCGGTGAGGCCGCCGCCGCACTGGTGCCCATCGAGAACTCGGTGGAGGGCGGGGTCACCGCGACCCTCGACGAGCTGGCGTCCGGCGAACCGCTGATGATCTACCGCGAGGTGCTGCTGCCCATCGCGTTCGCGCTGCTCGTGCGGCCGGGGACCAAGCTGTCGGACATCAAGACGGTCACCGGACACCCGGTCGCGCAGCCGCAGGTGCGCAACTGGCTGCGGGCCAACCTGCCCGAGGCGGTGTGGGAGTCGGCCGCCTCCAACGCCGACGGGGCCCGGCTGGTGCAGGAGGGCCGCTTCGACGCCGCCTTCGCCGGTGAGTTCGCCGCCGTCACCTACGGGCTGGAGGCGCTGGTCACCGAGATCCACGACGCGCAGAACGCCGAGACCCGGTTCGTCCTCGTGGGCCGGCCCGCGCGCCCGGCGGCGCCGACCGGCGCCGACAAGACCTCCGTGGTGCTGTGGCTCGGCGACGACCACCCTGGTGCGCTGCTGGAACTGCTCCAGGAATTCTCCGTGCGCGGGGTCAACCTGATGCTGATCCAGTCCCGGCCGACCGGCGCGGGCATCGGCAACTACTGCTTCGCCGTCGACGCGGAGGGACACATCTCCGACCGCCGGGTGAGCGAGGCGCTGATGGGTCTCAAGCGGACCTGCCCGCAGGTCCGTTTCCTGGGCTCCTACCCGAGGGCCGGTGTCGCTGTGGGTGACGTACGTCCCGCGCGGCCCGGAACCTCGGAGGGTGACTTCACGGCCGCGTCGGACTGGCTGACGCGTTGCCTCGACGGCCGGGCGTAGGAGCTCGTCCACTGTCCACAGAGTTATCCACAGGGCGAGATGGGGACCTGGGGACAAGTCGACAGAGCAGCGCGACAAGGTCGACAAATCGGTCGGGGGGCCCGGGTTTCGCGCTGGCGAGCGGGAGGTGAACGGCGTCACCGCCGTATCGCCGAGCAACTCTTTGGGGCGAGTCATTCCCACCCGAATGAGTGTGTGAGGGCGGTTTGAACCCCGATTCACCCCGACCACCCACCGGTCACGAATGATCTATTTCCGTGTCCACAGATACCGCGCACAGCCTGTGGATAAGGTGGGTCCCGCCGGAATTCCTGTGGACAAGGAAGGGCCTGCGAGCCTGTTCAGGAGCCGACGGCCGCTCGACGATCTGCCCCATTTCGGGGAATGGGCCGCATTTATTGACAACCTGCCGGGCGCTCCCTTCCAGCCAGCGGGCCAGTCTTTTCCATTCACCTCAATTGGGGCATAGCGACACACAGCGTGATATCGGTGTGATCCCCAGAAGCCCGGCCCGGTAGCCTGGAGGGGTGATTGACCTCCGGCTGCTCCGTGAAGACCCTGACCGTGTCCGCGCCTCGCAGCGCGCCCGTGGAGAGGACGTCGACCTCGTCGACGCATTGCTCTCCGCCGACGAGCGCCGCAGGTCCTCCGGCATGCGCTTCGACGAACTGCGCAATGAGCAGAAGTCGCTCGGCAAGCTGATCCCGAAGGCCTCTCCGGAGGAGCGGGCGGAACTCCTGAAGAAGGCCGAGCAGCTCAAGGGCGACGTCAAGGCCGCGGAAGCCGAGCAGAACGAGGCCGACGAGGCCGCCAAGCGGCTCCTCCTCCAGCTCGGAAACATCGTCCACACCGATGTACCGGTCGGCGGCGAGGAGGACTTCACCGTCCTCGAAACGCACGGCACCATCCGCGACTTCGCCGCCGAGGGCTTCGAGCCCAAGGACCACCTGGAACTCGGCGAGTCGCTGGGCGCCATCGACGTCGAGCGCGGCGCCAAGGTCTCCGGCTCGCGGTTCTACTACCTGACCGGCGTCGGCGCGCTGCTGGAGCTCGCCCTGGTCAACGCGGCGATCGCGCAGGCCACCGAGGCCGGCTTCATCCCGATGCTGACCCCGGCCCTGGTCCGGCCGCGCGCCATGGAGGGCACCGGCTTCCTCGGCCAGGCCGCGGAGAACGTGTACCACCTGGAGAAGGACGACTACTACCTCGTCGGCACCTCCGAGGTCCCCCTCGCCGCGTACCACATGGACGAGATCATCGACGCCGACAAGCTGCCGCTGCGGTACGCCGGCTTCTCGCCGTGCTTCCGCCGCGAGGCCGGTACGTACGGCAAGGACACCCGCGGCATCTTCCGCGTCCACCAGTTCGACAAGGTCGAGATGTTCTCGTACGTCGCGCCGGAGGAGGCCGAGGCCGAGCACCAGCGCCTCCTGGAGTGGGAGAAGCAGTGGCTGACCAGCCTGGAGCTGCCGTTCCAGGTGATCGACGTCGCCACCGGTGACCTGGGCTCCTCCGCCTCGCGCAAGTTCGACTGCGAGGCCTGGATCCCGACCCAGGGCAAGTACCGCGAGCTGACCTCCGCCTCGAACTGCGACGGCTTCCAGGCGCGCCGCCTGTCGATCCGCTACCGCGACGGCAAGAAGACCGCGCCGCTGTCGACGCTGAACGGCACGCTGTGCGCCGTACCGCGCACGATCGTGGCCATCCTGGAGAACCACCAGCAGGCCGACGGCTCGGTGCGCGTGCCCGCGGCGCTGCGTCCCTACCTCGGCGGCCGCGAGGTTCTGGAGCCGATCGCCAAGTGAGCCCGGTTCCGTTCCCGTACAAGCTCGTCGCGACCGACCTCGACGGCACGCTGCTGCGCGGCGACGACACCGTCTCGGAACGCACCCGTGAGGCGCTCGTCGCGGCCACCGCGGCGGGCGCGGCACACATCATCGTCACCGGCCGGGCCGTGCCCTGGACCCGGGGAGTGCTCGACGACCTCGGCTACAAGGGGATCGCGGTCTGCGGTCAGGGTGCCCAGGTCTACGACGCGGGCGCGCACCGGCTGCTGACCTCGGTGACCCTGGACCGGCAGCTCGCCGGACTGGCGCTGTCCAAGCTGGAGGCCGAGATCGGTTCTCTGGCGCTGGCGGCCAGCCGGGACGGGGTCGACGGCGAGGTGCTCATCGGGCCCGGCTACCAGGTGCAGGAGGGCCTTCCGGCCGTCTACCTGGAGGACACCACCGCGGTGTGGACGGCCCCGCTGAACAAGCTGTACATCCAGCACCCGACGCTGGGCGACGACGAGCTCGTCAGGGCGGCCCGGCAGACCGTGGGAAGCCTGGTCGACATCGTCATGGCGGGTGCCGGGATAGTGGAGATCCTGCCGCTGGGGCTGACGAAGGCCACCGGCCTGTCGCTGGCCGCGCGCCGGCTGGGGGTGAAGGCGGCGGAGACGATCGCCTTCGGCGACATGCCCAATGACATCCCGATGTTCGGCTGGGCCGCGCACGGGGTGGCGATGGCAAACGCCCACGCGGAACTGAAGGCCGTGGCCGACGAGGTGACGGCCTCCAATGAGGAGGACGGCATCGCGGTGGTGCTGGAACGTCTGCTCGGCGCCGCCTGACGGCTCCGCCCGGGACGGGGAAAGGTCCGGAACAGCCCGCGCCGTGAGGCGCGCTCGAAGTGGCTGCTCCGGACCTTTTTGTTGCTCCCCGCACGGCTCACTCTGCCCCGGCCGCAGGCCCCGTACCAGTGAATTTCCGCGCATCAGCGGTGAATCCGGCGGCCGCCCCGGGGACGGTCCCGCTCATGTTTCACGTGAAACGGTGGTCGGCTGCGGGTGCCGGGTGAGCGGCCAGGCGAGCAGGCCGACGGCGAGGGCGATCGCGTGCCCGAGGTCGGTGAAATTGGCTCCGGTGAGGAGCGGGATCCCGAAGAAGGCGACGACCCCGGCGAGGTAGAACCATCGCCACGGATGGGGGAGCCGGTAGGTCAGGACCCCGATGGCGGCGGCGAGTCCGTAGCTGACGCCGATGTCGACGACGTGGACCATGCTGCGTGGGGCGCGGTGGTCACGGATGGCCGAGAGGACCACCCGCTGGCTGACCAGGGTGGCGGTGATGTGGGCGGTCGCGACGATCACGAACCAGCGCAGGGTGCCGAGCCAGCGTTCGACGGGGGCGTGGAAGAACTCGAAGAGCACGGCGTAGAGGGCCAGGGAGGCCGGGTTCTCGATCCAGAAGGCGCTGGAGATCAGGGACCGTATCGGGTGCCGGGTGAGCTCGTGGAGGTTGCTGCTGTTGCGGTGGAGCAGAACGTGATCGAGCTGATCGGGCGCGATGACCACGATGACGCTGGTGAGGGCGATGATCAGCAGCCACAGATGCGTACCCGGCGAGGAGCGTATCCAGGACCGCAGAGGCCTGGACAGCTCGGGCTCGGGGTGCTCGATCATGCACTGATGATGGCCTGCGCGGCTGTGCCCCGCCTGGCCGGTGGGCCGGGCGGGGCACAGTGCGCGGGGCGGGGCGGGCCGGGTCCTACTCCTCGCCCGCCAGGGTGAGGCGGCGCAGCTTCTGCCCGGCGTAGACGGTGGCGCCGACGGTCACGACGGCGAGCAGCACCGCCGCGGTGGGCAGGCCGACGCTGGCGTCCACGTATCCGGCGCCGGCGACCTTCTCGGCGAGGGAGAGGGCCCACTGCTGGACGCTGAGGGTCTTGGCACCGGAGACCAGGCTGCCGAAGAGCGACTCCCAGATCAGCGCGTAGACGAGGCCGAAGACGACCGCGTGCCGGCTGACGGTGCCCAGCAGCAGGAACAGCGCGCTGTAGGCGATCGAGGCGACGAGGGCCGCGACCGTGTAGGCGACGGCGATCTGCTGTCCGTTGCCGTTCAGGATGAATCCGGCGATCAGCGTGGGGATCGCGGAGAAGGCCATGGTGACGGCGATCGCGACGATCAGCTTGGTCATGATGATCGTCGGGCGCTTCACCGGCTTGGAGAGCAGGTAGACGATCGAGCCGTCGTCGATCTCGGGGCCGATGGCTCCGGTGCCGGCGATCACGCCGATCAGCGGGACCATCGTGGCGAGGGCGAACCCGCCGAGCAGGTCGGCGGCGACCTTGTCGTCCACCCCGGTGAAGGCGCGGACGGCGACGGCGATGACGATCAGCAGGGCGGGCAGCGCGAAGAGGATCAGCGCGCGGCGGCGGCCGAGCAGGGCCCGGTAGGTGAGCCGGGCGACGGTGGGGTTGTACATGGTGCCAGCTCCTTCAGGCCGCGACGAGGTAGGAGAAGACCGACTCTAGGGACTCGTCGGAGGGCGAGACCGTCAGCAGCCGGATGCCGTGGTCGCGGGCGACCCGCGGCAGCAGCTCGGTGAAGCGTCCGAAGTCGACGGCCTGGATGCGCAGGGCGCCTTCCTTGTGGTCGACCTCGATTCCGGCGGTGGACGGATCGGCGATCAGGGCCGCGGCGAGGGCCCGGTCGTCCGAGGAGCGGACGAGGTAGCGGTGCGGGCGGTCCGTCATCAGGCGACGGATCTTGCGGAAGTCGCCGGAGGCCGCGTGCCGGCCGGCGACGACCACCTCGATGTGGGAGGCGAGCTGCTCGACCTCTTCCAGGATGTGCGAGGAGAACAGGACGGTGCGTCCCGAGTCGCCCATCCGCCGCAGCAGGTCCATGAGCTGCATGCGCTGGCGCGGGTCCATGCCGTTGAAGGGCTCGTCGAGGAGGAGCACGGACGGGTCGTGGACGAGGGCGGAGGCCATCTTCACACGCTGGCGCATGCCCTTGGAGTACGTGGAGATCTTGCGGTCCTGGGCGTACTCCATCTCGACGGTGGCGAGCGCCCGCTGGGCGGCCGCGTCGTCGAGCCCGTGGAGTTCGGCGTTGGCGACGACGAACTCGCGGCCGGTGAGGAAGTCGTACATGGCCTCGCGCTCGGGTACGACCCCGATCTGCTTGTAGACCTGTTCGTTCTGCCAGATCGGCGCGCCGTCGAGGGTGACGGTGCCGGTCGAGGGGGCGAGGAAGCCGCCCATCATGTTGATGAGGGTGGACTTGCCGGCGCCGTTCGGGCCGAGCAGCCCGGTGACCCCGGGGCCGATGCGCATCGAGACGTCGTTGACGGCCACGACGTTTCCGAACCAGCGGGAGGTGTGGTCGATGTCGATGAAGGTCACAGCCCGGCCTTCCGGTAGCGGGCCATCAGGGCGGCGTAGGAGCCGGCGATGAGGCCGAGGACGACGAGCAGGTAGACGATGCCGACACCGGTCGAGGGTGCCTCCTGGCCGGGGAAGGCGGAGGTGGCATTGAGGAAGGCGGCCTGGACCCCGTCGATCAGGCTGATCGGGGAGAAGAGGCCCATCCACTCGATGGCGCCGGTGGCGCCGGTGGAGTAGGCGACGGCCTGCACCGTGGAGACGGCGCCGTAGGGGATGAGGAGCAGGGCGATGACCGCGGCGACGCCGAACCCGCGGCGCGGGGTGAGCGCGGCCATGACGAGGCCGAGGCCGGCGAAGAGCAGCGACAGCAGCAGTACGGACACGAGACCCTGCGCGAATCCCTCGGTCTGGTGGGCGAAGTCGAACTTGGCCAGCAGCGAGCCGATGTACATGATCAGCAGCGGCGTGGCGGTGAGGATGAACAGTGCCGAGGCCATGGCCGCGTACTTGGCCAGGACGTAGTCGGCGCGCTCGATGGGCCGCGAGAAGTACAGCGGCACCGTCTTGAAGCGGAGGTCCCTGGAGACCGACTGCGGTGCCTGGGAGGCGAGGTAGAGGCCGATGACCACCTGGGTGGTCAGGGCGTACGTCGTGTACTTGAGCGGCAGGTCGGTGGAGCCGGGGACCGCGATGGCCACCGCGACGATGATCAGCGCGGGCACGCACATCACCGCGAAGAGGATCATCGGGAGGACCTTGGACTTGGCGGACCGGCCCAGCCCGTAGGCGCCGCGCAGGGACTGCGAGAACAGCGACTTGCGGGCGTAGGCGCGGCCGAGGCGGGGCCCTTCGTAGGACCGGTATCCGATGTTGTGGATCTGCGTGGAGGTGTCAGGCGCCATCGGAACCGGCTCCCTTCCGGACGAGCTGCTGCTGGTCGTTGTCGCGGAAGACCTCCGCGATGTGGTGGCGGCGCTGTTCCATGCGGACCAGGCCGAGGCCGAGGTCGGCGACGGTGTCGCGGACCCGGTCGTACGTCTCTTCCCCGGTGGCCTCGACCAGCAGGATGTGGCCGGCGCCGGGCAGGCCCTGCTCCTCGCCCTCGTGCAGGGAAAGGCCCGCCGCGGTGAGCGCCGCGCGCAGGGCTGCGGTGCCGTCCGGGTGGGTGTCGGAGTCGGTGACCTCGACCGCGAGGGTCGTGGTGGTCTGGGTGAAGTCGCTGGTGGAGCTGGAGCGCAGCAGCTTGCCGCCGTCGACGACCACGACGTGGTCGCAGGTCCGCTCCAGCTCTCCGAGGAGGTGGGAGGTGACCAGCACGGAGATCCCGAAGTCGGTGTAGACGCGGCGGATCAGGCCGAGCATCTCGTCGCGGCCGACGGGGTCGAGGCCGTTGGTGGGCTCGTCGAGGAGGACCAGCTGGGGGTCGTGGACGAGCGCCTGGGCCAGCTTGACGCGCTGCTTCATGCCGGTGGAGTAGCCGCCGATGGGGCGGTAGCGCTCCTCGTACAGCCCCACGTGGCGCAGGGTGTCGGCAGTTCGCTCGCGGGCCGCGGTCGGCGGCAGTCCCGACATGCGCGCCATGTGGACGACGAACTCGGTGGCCGAGACGTCGGGTGGCAGGCAGTCGTGTTCGGGCATGTAGCCGACGCGCTCACGGATGGCGCTGCCGTGAGTGGCGACGTCGAGTCCGAGCACGGCGGCGCGCCCCTCGGTGGCGGGGGACAGTCCCAGCAGGATTTTGATCAGCGTGGACTTGCCGGCTCCGTTGGCACCCACGAGTCCGGTAACGCCGGGCCCGATGTCCAGGGAGAGCCGGTCGAGTGCGGTTACTCGGGGGTACCGCTTGCTCAGGCTTTCGGTCGCAATGACAGTCACGAGTCCGACGTTATCGGCGCGATCCCCGGGAATCGTCAGACCTTGAGCTGGATCCCGTCTCCGCCTTCCGGCGTACACACCCGTACTGGAGGCTGACGGGACAGCGTGGCTTCGGCCCGCGCGGGGGCCGGGTCCGGCCAACTTTGTCCACAGGTGCGCGCACGACCCTTGACGTGATCTCCGGTCATTGTCACATTCATCAGTGTCAACTTACGGGCGCGTACGGCTCTACGGACGGACGGCTGGCATGGCTGGGGACACCAAGCGACGCACGGGGCAACTCTCCGCCGAACTGCGCGGGTTCAGGGAGGTCCAGCGCCTCGCCTACGCGTGCGCGGAGACCGTCGCGGCGCAGCTGCGGCCCGGGGTCACCGAGCGCGAGGCGGCCCGGATGCAGCGCGACTGGCTGCGCGAGCGCGGGGTGCGGGACTGGTTCCACCTGCCGTTCGCCTGGTTCGGGGACCGCACCGCCTTCGCGAACTTCAAGATCCCCCTCCAGTTCTTCCCCACCAACCGGAAGCTGGAGCCGGGGATGCCCTTCATCCTCGACATGGCGCCCGTCCACCAGGGGTACGCGGCCGACATCGGGTACTCGGGCAGCCTCGGGCTCAACCCGGTGCAGGACCGGCTCATGTCCGACCTGCGCCACCACCGCGCGCTGATCCTGGAGCAGGCGCGCGAGCGCCGCTCCCTGCGCGAGATCTACGAGAACGTCGAGCGGCTGATGACGCGGCAGGGCTACGCCAACCGGCACCGCGCCTACCCCTTCGGTGTGATCGCGCACAAAATAGACAGGGTCAAGGAGCGGCGCTGGTCGCCGACCGCGTTCGGGTTCGGCACCCAGTCCCTGAAGGGCCTGGCCGGCGATGTCCTGCACGGACACCGCGAAGGCTGGTCCCCGCTGTGGAGCCCGTACCGCTTCTCCGACCATCCGCCGCAGCCCGGTCTGTGGGCGGTGGAGCCGCACCTGGGCTTCCGGGGCACCGGCGCGAAGTTCGAGGAGATCCTCGTCGTCACCGACTCACGGGACCCCGAGGAGAGCGCGTTCTGGCTGGACGAGGAGCTGCCGCACGTGCGGCGCTGGGCTGAGGAGAAGACGGCATGAGCGGGACTGCATTCGCGGGGGCGCGAGAGCGCCGGGTGAGCACGGGCGGGGTCGAGCTGTGCGTCGTCGAGCTCGGCGAGGCGGACCGGCCCACCGTGGTGCTGGTGCACGGCTACCCGGACAGCAAGGAGGTCTGGTCGGAGGTCGCCGAGCGGCTCGCCGCCCGCTTCCACGTGGTGCTCTACGACGTACGCGGGCACGGGCGCTCCACGGCTCCGGTTCCCCTGCGCGGCGGCTTCACGCTGGAGAAGCTGACGGACGACTTCCTCGCGGTCGCGGACGCGGTCAGCCCGGACCGGCCGGTGCACCTCGTCGGCCACGACTGGGGCTCCGTACAGGGCTGGGAGTTCGCGACGACCGCCCGCACCGAGGGCCGGATCGCCTCCTTCACCTCGATGTCGGGCCCCTCCCTCGACCACTTCGGGCACTGGATCAAGAAGCGGATGGCGCGGCCCACCCCGCGCCGGGCCGCCCAGCTGCTGAACCAGGGCGCGAAGTCCTGGTACGTCTACATGCTGCACACGCCGGTCCTGCCGGAGCTCGCCTGGCGCGGTCCGCTCGGCAAGCGGTGGCCCAAGATCCTCCAGCGGATCGAGAAGGTCCCGTCCGGCTCCTACCCGACGGCCTCGCTGCCCTCGGACGCGGCGCACGGAGCCTGGCTCTACCGCGACAACGTCCGGTCGCGGATGCGCCGGCCGCGCGCCGACGCCTACGCCCACGTACCGGTCCAGCTGATCACCCCGACGGGCGACGCCTTCCTGTCCGAGCGGCTCTACGACGATCTGGAGCTGTGGGCGCCGGACCTGCTGCGCCGCACCCTGCCCGCCAAGCACTGGGTGCCCCGGACCCGGCCCGACCAGCTGGCCGCGTGGATCACCGACTTCGTCACCTCGCGGGAGGAGCCCGCCACCCGCGCGCCGGAGCAGAGGGCGCCGGGGCGGTACGCCGACCGCTTCGGCGGCCAGCTGGTCCTGGTCACCGGCGCCGCCAGCGGCATCGGGCGGGCCACCGCGTTCGCCTTCGCCGAGGCCGGCGCCCGGGTGGTGTGCGTGGACCGGGACGCGGAGGGCGCGGCGCGCACCGCCGACATGGCCCGGCTCGTCGGGGCCGCCGAGGCCTGGGGCGAGTGCGTCGACGTCAGCGACGAGCAGGCCATGGAGAAGCTCGCGGCGAAGGTCGCCGCCGAGTACGGCATCGTGGACGTGCTGGTCAACAACGCCGGCATCGGGCTGTCGGGGCCCTTCCTGGAGACCACGTCCGAGGACTGGAAGAAGGTCCTCGACGTCAACCTGTGGGGCGTCATCCACGGCTGCCGGATCTTCGGCAAGCAGATGGCCGAGCGCGGCCAGGGCGGCCACATCGTCAACACCGCCTCCGCCGCGGCCTATCTGCCGTCCCGGACCCTGCCCGCGTACAGCACCTCGAAGGCGGCGGTGCTGATGCTGTCCGAGTGCCTGCGCGCCGAGCTCGCCTCGCAGTCCATCGGGGTCTCAGCGATCTGCCCCGGCATCGTGAACACCAACATCACCGCGACCTCGCGGTTCGCCGGGGTGGACGAGGCAGAGGAGAAGCGCCGCCAGGCGCGTTCGTCCCGGCTGTACGGGCTGCGCAACTTCCCGCCGGAGAAGGTCGCCGACGCGATCGTGCTCGCCGTGGTGCGCAACCAGGCCGTGGTACCGGTGACTCCGGAGTCCAAAGGTGCGCTGTGGATGTCCCGTTTCGCGCCGGGGACGCTGCGGCGGCTCGCGAGGCTGGAGCCCAGGCTGTGAGTGAGCCCGGCACGGCCATACCCCGCTCCTCCCGGCGGTCGTACCATCCCTCGCAGGAGGGCTCGCCGCGCAAGGCCGTCGAGTACCTGGCGGCTGCACGTGCCGCCCGGGCCGCGGCGGGCGCGGTCGGCCGAGCCGTCATGTCGTAGGGAGCCGGGATTGTCCGATCAGGCGGTAGCCGAGTACCGGATCGAGGATCTGGCCCATCACAGCGGGGCGACGGTGCGCACGATCCGGGCGTACCAGGACCGCGGTCTGCTGCCCAAGCCGGAACGGCGAGGCCGCTCCAACGTCTACCGGGACACGCATCTGGCGCGGCTGCGCCAGATCGCGGACCTGCTCGACCGCGGCTACACCCTGGCCTCCATCAAGGAATTGCTGGAGGCCTGGGACGCGGGCCGCGGACTGGGCGGCGTACTGGGGCTGGTCGCCGAGGTGCACGGGCCGTGGACCGACGAGGAGGCGGACCGGATCAGCCGGGACGAGCTGAACGAGCGGTTCGGCGGCAGGCCCGACGACGACGCGGTGGGCGAGGCGTGCGAGCTGGGCGTGCTGGAGCGGATCGCGGGGCGCCCGGACGAATTCCTGGTGCCCTCACCGCAGGAACTGGCGGTGGCCGCCGAGCTGTACGCGGCCGGAGTGCCGCTGGTGGCGATCACCGGGCACCTTCGGGAGCTGCGCGGGCAGGTGGAGCACATCGCCTCGCGGTTCCTGGAGTTCACCACCGAGCACGTCTTCGCGCGCTACCTCGGGCACGTACCGCCGACGGACGCGGACGCGGCGGAGGCGGCGACGATGGTACGGAGACTGCGGCCACTGGCCCAGCAGACGGTGGACGCCGAGCTGGCGCGGGCGATGCGCCTGTTCGCCACCCGGCATCTGCAGCGGCACCTGGGCGCCGTCGGCTCCGCGCAGCCGTCCGGGCCGTCGCCGGTGGCGTTGCCGGCCGAGACGGTGCGGGCCGTGCAGGAGCTCGTGGGCCCCGACCACGTGGCGGAGTTCGTCCGGGCCGCGACGGAGCGGGAACTCCAGGCCCGGACGATGAACGACTTGGCAAGCCGGGGCGGCCGGTAAGGCTCGCTCGGTCTCGCTCAGTAGTCCACAGGGCGGATCACGCGTTTGGCATCAAAACCGGGCCAACCGGCTGTGGACAACCCGGGGTTCCTTGTGGGCAACCGCGGTCGCGTCCGGGCCGATGGGCTCGTGCGCCTCGTCGGTGCGGGTACTTTCGGCCACCGCGGACACGGGCACCGGCCCGACGGCGCCGTCGGGTACTCCCTGGCGGGGATTCCCGTACAGGAGGCCGGCGAGAACCAGTCCGACCACCCCGCCGACCAGCTGGGCGGCGACGAACCCGGGCAGCGACTGCGGGGCTATCCCGGTGAAGGAGTCGCTGAACGCGCGCCCGACGGTGCCGGCCGGGTTGGCGAAGGAGCCCGAGGAGGTGAACCAGATCGCTGCGGCGATGTACGCGGCGACCGCGGCCGGGATCAGCTTCGGCCGGCCGATGTGGCCCAGCCCCTGGATGACCAGGACGAGTCCGGCGGTGGCAACGACCTCGCCGACCAGCAGGTGACCGCCGGCGCGGACCTGAGTGGCGAAGGTGCCGGGGACGCGCCCGAACATGACCTCGGCAAGGACGGCGCCGCCGACGGCCCCCGCGGTCTGGGCGGCGGTGTAGACGAGGGCTTCCCCGCCGCCGACCCCCTCACCGCCACTGCGCCGCCCCCACCAGGAGGCGAGGGTGACGACCGGGTTGAGGTGGGCGCCGGAGAGCGGCCCGAACAGGGTGATGATCAGGCCGAGGCCGATCGCGGAGGCGGCGGAGTTGGCGACGAGGGCGACGCCGGTGTCGCGGCTGAGGGCCGCGGCCTGGATTCCGGATCCGATCACGACCACGAGAAGGCCGGCGGTACCGATGAGCTCGGCGGCCGCGCGGCGCGGCAGAGATACGCGGACTGTCATGGTTCCCCCTCTGGGCAGCACTACAGTGGAAAATGTATTCCGTATCTTGGAAGTGCGATAGAGGGGTCCGGGCCTCGGCGCCAGCGGAAATTCCCTGCCGGGAACCCCCGCGACCCGGCACGCTGGGGACATGGACGACAGACGCACCGTGAAGGTGTCCAAATACGTCTCGAAACACCTGCGGCATCAGCCGGATCGCATCGGACTGGTGCTCGACGCCCAGGGCTGGGTGGAGATCGACGACCTGCTGCGGGCGGCCGCCGCGCACGGCTTCCACGTCAGCCGCGCCGAGCTCGACCACGTCGTCGCGACCAACGACAAGAAGCGCTTCGCCGTCGAGGGCACCCGCATCCGGGCCAGCCAGGGGCACACCGTCGCGGTGGACCTCGACCTCCCTGAGTCCGAGCCGCCCGCGTACCTGTACCACGGCACCGTGGCCTCCGCCCTGGACGCGATCCGCGCCGAAGGGCTGCGCCCGATGGCCCGCCACCACGTCCACCTTTCCCCGGACCGGGAGACCGCGACCCGGGTGGGCGCGCGGCGCGGACGGCCGGTCGTGCTCAGCGTCGACGCCGGGGCGATGCGGGCGGCCGGGCACGTCTTCCGGATCAGCGCCAACGGGGTGTGGCTGGCGGACGCCGTACCGCCCGAGTTCCTGCGCTTCTCCTAGCGGGCGGCGTGGCGGCGTGCGGTGGGCTGCATGCGGCGTGGCGCCATGCAGCAGCCGACATGCCCCGGGGCGGGGGAATTCACAGGGAGATTGTCAGATCATCGCCCTACTCTGTCCTCATTCCGGGATCTGTGAGGGGGGGTACCTCGCGATCGCCGAACCTTCCATGCGAGCACGCGAGGTGACGCCCCATGACATCCACATCCCCGAACGAGACACCCGAGGCCCCCGCATCCGCCGGAGCCGCCGGAGCCGCCGGCACCTTCCAGGTCGACCTGCGCGGCCTGGTCGACCTGCTCTCCCACCACCTCTACTCCAGCCCGCGCGTCTACGTCCGCGAGCTGCTGCAGAACGCCGTGGACGCCGTCACCGCCCGGCAGGCGCACGAGCCCGGCGCGCGGATCCGCATCCGTCTGTCCGCCTCCGCCGGCCGCGTCACCATCGAGGACTCCGGCATCGGCCTGACCGCCGCCGAGACCCACTCCTTCCTCGCCACCATCGGCCGCAGCTCCAAGCGCGGCGACCGCGAGCTGGCGGAGCGCGGCCTGGAGAGCGCCCGTCAGGAGTTCCTCGGCCAGTTCGGCATCGGCCTGCTCGCCTGCTTCGTCGTGGCCCGCCAGATCCGTGTGGTCACCCGCTCCGCCCGCGACCCGCACGCCGCGCCCGTCGAATGGCTGGCCACGGACGACGGTTCGTACACCGTCCGCGAACTCCCCCACGAGGCCCGCCCGGAGCCCGGCACCACCGTCATCCTGGAGTCCCGCCCGGGCGCCTGGGAGTGGACCACCCCGGCCAAGGTCGAGCAGCTGGCCCGCGACTACGGCTCGCTGCTCCCGTACGACATCACCTTCGACGACGGAGAGGGCGGCGAGCCCCGCCCGATCACCGACCGGCCCGCCGTCTGGGACCGCCCCCACCCCACCCCCGCCGCCCGACGGGTCGCGCTCGCCGGCCACTGCGCGCAGCTGTTCGGCTTCACCCCGCTCGACAGCATCGACCTCGACCTGCCGGTCGCCGGAGTGCGCGGCGTGGCGTACGTCCTGCCCGAGCCGACCAGCCCCGCCCATCGGGCCGGACACCGCGTCCACCTCAAGGGCATGCTGCTCACCGACCAGGCCGACAACCTGCTGCCCGACTGGGCCTTCTTCGTCCGCGCCGTCATCGACACGGACACCCTGCGGCCCACCGCATCCCGCGAGAACCTGTACGACGACGAGACCCTGGCCGCCGTACGGGAGGCCCTCGGCGCCCGCGTACGGGGCTGGCTCGCCGAACTCGCGGCGAGCGAACCGGAGCGCCTGGCCGCGTTCCTGGGCGTCCACCACCTCGGGGTGAAGTCCCTGGCCCGGCACGACGCGGAGCTGCTCGGCCTGATGCTGCCCTGGCTGCCGTTCGAGACCAGCGACGGTTCGATGAGCCTGGAGGAGTTCGCGGCCGCCCACACCGAGATCCACTTCACGCGCACCGTCGAGGAGTTCCGCCAGATCGCCCCGATCGCGGCGGCCCACGGCCTCGGCGTCATCAACGCCGGCTACACCTACGACGCGGACCTGCTGGCCCTGCTGCCCTCCGTACGACCCGACCTCAAGGTCGCCGAGCTGGACGCGGGAGCCGTCACCGAGCGCCTCGACCCCGTCCCGAGCTCGGCCGAACTGGCCCTGGCCGCCTTCCTGTCCACCGCGCGCACCCGCCTGGAGCCGCAGGGCTGCGATGTGGTGCTGCGTGCCTTCCAGCCCGTCTCCGTCCCGGCCCTCTACCTGGACGACCGGCAGGCCCGGCAGGAACGCGACCGCACCGCCGCGCTGGAGAGCGCCGACTCCCTGTGGACCGGCATCCTCGGCGCACTGCGCGGTTCGGCGCCGCGCGCCCGCCTGGTCCTCAACCACAACAACCCGCTGATCCGGCGGATCGCCTCGCTGCCCGACGAGACCCTGACCGGCACCGCCGTCGAATCGCTGTACGGGCAGGCCCTGCTGATGTCCCAGCGGCCGCTGCGCCCCGCCGACTCCACCCTGCTCAACCGGGCCTTCCTCGGGCTCCTGGAATGGGCGACCCACCCCGCCGAGGCCCAGGAGGGACCGAAGTGAGCACGATGACGCGCGAGGAGATCGAGCAGGGCCTCCAGGAGAACCGCTTCGCGCCCGGCGGCACCGCCCGCAACGCGCACGCGGAGGTGCTGGCCGCCGCCGCCGAGGCGAGCGGGGACTCCGAGCTGTTCCGCGACGCGCTGGACAACCTCATCAACTCGTACTTGTACAGCTCCGAGTCGACGAAGATGCTGGTGCCCTTCGCCCGGCTGCTCCAGGAGTACGACAAGGACCCCGGCGCCTTCTCCAAGGGGGACGCCCACTCCCTGTTCTGGCAGTTCAAGTGGGTGGCCACAGCCATCAGCGAATCCCCCGAGATCCCCCTGGAGTCCGCCACCAGTTGGCTGGACGAGATGGAGCGCCGCTACCGGATCGCGGGCTACAGCGAGCGGCCCGTGCGCGAGTCCGAGCTGTGGTTCGCCGATGTGATCGGTGACGACGAGCGGGCCGAGCGGGCCTACGCGCGCTGGCAGGCCGCCGACCGCGACGACATGAGCGACTGCCACGCCTGCGAGCTCAACGGCCAGGGCCACTACGCGATGCTGCGCGGCGACGACGCCCGGGCCCTGGAGGTCTGGCAGCCGGTGCTGGCCGGCGACAAGACCTGCGCCGAGGAACCGCACCGGGTGCTGGCCACCGCGCTGCTGCCACTGCTGCGGCTCGGGCGGTTCGAGGAAGCCCGTGCCCAGCACCTGCGCGGCTACCGCATGGCCCGGGGCAAGGAGAGCCTGCTGCCCTCGGTCGGCAAGCACATCGAGTTCTGCGCCCTCACCGGCAACGAACCGCGCGGCCTGGAGATCCTGGCCGAACACGCCGCGCACGTCGCGCCGCTGGCGAATCTCGACGACCGGCTGTCCTTCCACGGCGGCGTCCTCGTCCTGCTGCGCCGGCTCAAGGACCTGGGGCACGGCCACCTGTCGGCCGTCCCCTACGAGGGCGTGCCGCGCACCGTGGCCGAGCTGTACGAGGTGCTGCGCGCGGACGCCCTCGACATCGCCAGGCGGTTCGACGCGCGCAACGGCACCACCCGGGTCTCGGAGCGGTTCCTCGCCCGGATCGGCGGGGCGCCGCTGGTCGACGTACTCCCGCTGGGGGTGCGCAGCGCGGCCCTGCCGCAGCCGGAGCCCGCCGCCGCGCCGGTGGCGGCACCGGTTCCCGCCCCGGCCACGGACGGCGCCGCTCTCGCCGAGCTGGTGCGGCGCGCCCGGGCGGCGCGTGACCTGGGGCATCCGGGTTCGGACGGCCTCTGGGCCGAGGTGGCCGCACGGGTGGGCACGGCCGACGCGGTGGATCCGCTGGTGCGGGTCGATGTGGCGGACCACCGGGCCCTGGCGGCCGCACGCGCCGGGGCCGGCGACGCCGCGGCGCTGGTGACGGCGGTCCGCGACGGCTACCGGGCGCTGGGCCAGGAGGAGCGTGCGGCGCTGTCGGAGCTCCGGCTGGCGAGCGTGGCCGCACAGTCGGGCGCCGCTCCGGGGGAGATCCGGGAACTGCTGGCCGTGGCCCTGCGGGCCGCCGAGGCGCTGGAGGCCGACGAGCCGCTGCGGGGCCGCCGGATCGCGCTCGCGGAACTGTGCGCGATCCGCCTGGAGTCGTACCTGCGCTCGCTGGAGGCCACCGACGCCCACGATCACGGCCACGGCCACGGCCAGGAGCGTGCGCACGGGGAGCTGGCGGCAGAGCTCACCGCCTTCGTCGCCTCCTATGCGCAGTCACTGCCCGACCTGGTGGCGGAGGCCGAGGAGACGCTCGGCAGGATCGCCCTGTCGGAGGGTGACCCGGAGCGGGCCGTGCCCCTGCTGGCCGCGGCCGCCGCCCGGGCGATCGCGGCGGGCCGGCCCTGGCAGGCGGTGGACCCGCTGGTGCTGCGGGCCGGGGTACTGATGTCCCTCGGCCGCCCCGAGGAGGCGGAGGAGGACGCCCGTTCCGGGCTGGCGCACGCCGGGGAGCTGACCGACGCCGAGCAGCAGGCCGTCGTACGGCTCACCCTCGCTGACATCCTGCTGGAGCGGGCCGACGCCGCGGAGGCGGCGGAGCTCGCGCTCACGGCGGCGCACTGGTTCGACCAGGCCGGCCTCACTGCCGACGGCGGCGCCCAGGCCCGGCTGCTGCTGGCGCGGGCGTACGCGCACCAGCACCGCAACGCGGACGCGGCCGAGGTGCTGCGGTCGACGCTGCCGGACCTGCTGGAACACGGTGAGCAGCAGGCCCTGGCCGTACGGGAGTTCCTGGGGGACCTGCTGCGCGAACTCGGGGAGCCGCGTGAGGCGGCGGAGCAGTACCTGCTGGCGGCGGAGCTGGTGAAGGGCTGGGAGGACCCGCGTCCGCAGGCGGGCCTGGCGCAGTCCGCCGCCGACCAGCTGAGCGAGGCGCGGCTGACACCCGAGGCGGTCGCCGCGTACGAGCGGGCCCTGGAACTGCACCGGCTCTCGGGGGACGCGCCGGTGGCCGAGGTCCGCGTACTGCGGTCCCTGGCCTGGCTGGCGATCCGCGAGGAGGTCAGCGCCACGGGCGTGGCGCGGGCCCGGACGCTGATGGCCGAGGCGGCCGGGATCCTGGAGACGCCGCAGGGTGATGCCCCGGAGTCGCCGGAGCTGCGTTCCGAGCTCGCCCAGACCTGGCATCAGCTGGCGCAGGTGCTGGACCGGTGGGTCTCCGTCCACGTCCAGGAGGACGATGACGAGGACGAGGACTCCGGCCCCGCGGAGGCGCTGGGCGACGCCGAGCTGACCGCGCTGCGGCTGGAGGAGGTCCTGCTGTGGGACCGCGCGGCCGGTGTCTACGCCGACCTCGGCGGCGACCATCTGACGGAGCGTTTCCAGTGCCTGAACAACGCGGCCTGGACGGAGCGCGAGCTGGGCCGCCCCGAGGCGGGCGCCGCCCGGCTCTCGGCTCTGATCGAGGAACTCCGCACCTGGCCCGAGGGCAGCGTGCCGGAGTGGATCCTGCCCCGCGCGGAGCGGACCGTCGCGCACCTGACGGACTGACCGGAGCGAGCGGGCGACCGGCCCCCGCCACCTCGTGGTGGCGGGGGCCTGCCATCAGCCCAGTTGAGCGAGCCCCTCGGTGGCGATCTTCTCGAAGACGGTCTCGTCGGCCGCGAAGTCGGAGTCCGGGATGGGCGCGTGGATCGCGATTTCGGTGAAGCCGAGCTCGCGGTGGCGTCCCGCGAAGTCGACGAAGGCGTCCACGGACTCCAGCATCGTGTTGCGCTCCGGGGTGAACCCGGTGAGCAGGATCTTCTCCATCTGCGCCGCGTCCCGCCCGATCTCCGCGCACGCCTTGTCGAGCTTGGCGAGCTGGCCGCGGATGGCCTCCAGCGAATCCTCGGGCGTGCCGTGCGCGAAGACCTTCGGGTCGCCGGTGGTCACCCAGGCCTGGCCGTACCGGGCGGCGAGCTTGAGCCCGCGCGGTCCGTTGCCGGCCACGGCGAACGGCAGGCGCGGCTCCTGCACGCAGCCGGGGATGGTGCGGGCTTCCTCCGCGGAGTAGAAGGTGCCCTGCTGGGTCACCGCGCCCTCGGTCAGCAGCCGGTCCAGCAGCGGAACGAACTCGGCGAAGCGGTCGGCCCGCTCGCGCGGGGTCCAGGCCTCCTGACCCAGCGCGGTCGCGTCGAAGCCGTCGCCGCCCGCTCCGATGCCGAGGGTGACCCGGCCGCCGGAGATGTCGTCGAGGGAGATGAGTTCCTTGGCCAAGGTCACGGGGTGCCGGAAGTTCGGCGAGGTGACCAGCGTTCCCAGGCGCAGCCGCTCGGTGGCTGTGGCCGCGGCGGTGAGGGTCGGCAGCGCCCCGAACCACGGACCCTCGCGGAAGGTCCGCCAGGAGAGGTGGTCGTAGGTATAGGCGGTGTGGAACCCGAGCCGTTCGGCCCGCACCCACTGGTCGCGGCCTCCCTCGCGCCACGGACGTACCGGCAGGATCACAGTGCTCAGACGCAGACTCATGTCACCGAGCCTACGGCGCGTGCTGCGCCGGCCGTGCGCCACGCCGACGATGTTTCACGTGAAACACGCGCCCCGAAGCGAATGTTTCACGTGAAACACGGGAGCCTCGAACGGATCTTGCCAACACCTGTCCGGGTGGTCCGGGGCCATGGGCGAAGATGGAGCTGTGACCTCGGCTCCCCAGCGCCCGGACGGGCAGACCCCCGCACCCCGGCTCATCGCCACCGACCTTGACGGCACCCTGCTCCGCGACGACAAATCCGTCTCGCCGCGCACCGTCGCCGCCCTCGCCGCCGCCGAGGAGGCCGGGATCGAGGTCTTCTTCGTCACCGGCCGACCGGCACGCTGGATGGACGTGGTCGCCGACCATGTACACGGGCACGGCCTGGCGATCTGCGCGAACGGGGCCGCCGTCGTCGATCTGCACGCCGGCCGGGAATTCGTGCAGGTGCGGGCGCTGCCCCGGGATACCGCGCTGACCGTGGTGAACGCGCTCCGGGCCGCCGCCCCCGGCACGTCCTTCGCCGTGGAGCGCACCACCGGCATCAACTATGAGCCGAACTACCCGCCCTTCTTCCAGGACCCGGGCGCCACGGTGGCGACCGTCGAGAAGCTGCTGCACGAGGAGCCGGACACCACCGCGGCACCCGTGCTGAAGCTGCTCGCGCACCACTCCGAACTGTCGCCGGACGAGTTCCTGACGCTGGCCCGCTCCGCGGCGGGCGACCACGCCTCCATCACCCGGTCCAGCCCGACCGCCCTGCTGGAGATCAGCGGGCTCGGCATCTCGAAGGCCAGCACCCTGGAGCTGTGCTGCGCCGAGCGCGGGATCTCCCCGGCGGAGGTCGTGGCCTTCGGGGACATGCCGAACGACGTGGAGATGCTCCGCTGGGCGGGCACCTCGTACGCGATGGGCAACGCCCATCCGGATGTGATCGCGGCCGCGTCCGGCCGTACCGTCGCCAACAACGAGGACGGGGTCGCCGTCGTCATCGAGCGCATCATCGCCGAGCGGGCTGCGGCCCGGCCCTGAGCCCAGCCCGTAAGCCGCGCCCCTAAGCCCGGCCGTAAGCCCCGGCGGTAAGCCCGGGCCACAGGGCCATCCGCTAGAGCGGCGCTTCCCAGACCAGGGTGGTGCCGCCGCCGTCCTCGCCGATGCCGGGGCGCTGCGAGCTGGAGCCGCCCAGGGATTCCGCCCGGCGGCGCAGGTTCCGCAGCCCGCTGCGGCGGCCGCCCTCCACGATGCCCACCCCGTCGTCGGCGACCTCCAGCCGTACCCCGGGCCGGCCGTCGGACAGAGTGGCCGTACAGTCCACGACCACCTCGATCCGGGTCGCCTCGGCGTGCCGGAAGGCGTTCGACAGGGCCTCGCGCAGCGCGGCGATCAGGTTCTTGCCGACCAGCTCTCCGACGACCGCGTCGATGGGGCCGAGGAAGCGGTGCGCGGGCTTGAACCCCAGCGGCACCGCGGCCATGTTGATCTCCCTGAGCACCCGGGTGCGCAGCCCCGAAGGGGCTTCCGCGGGGCCCTGCTGGAGCGCGAAGATCGCGGTCCGGATCTCCTGGATCGTCACGTCCAGCTCGTCCACGGCCTTGCCGACCCCGTCACGCACCTCGGGGACGATGGACCGGCGCTGGGCGCCCTCCAGCATCATCCCGGTGGCGAACAGCCGCTGGATGACGAGGTCGTGCAGGTCGCGGGCGATCCGGTCGCGGTCCTCGAACACCGCGAGCCGCTCCCGGTCGCGCTGTGCCTCGGCCATCATCAGCGCGAGCGCCGCCTGTGAGGCGAACTGCGTGGCCAGGGTCCGCTCGGACTCGGTGAACGGTCGCTTGCCACGGGCCCGGGGGGTGACGAGGGCGCCCAGGACCCGCCCGCCGCTCTGCAGGGGGAGCATCATGCAGGGCCCGTACTGGCTGGTCAGCGGGCTCATCATGCGGGGATCCGAAGCGGCGTCGTCCGCGAAGACCGCATCGCCCTGGAGCAGCTTCTCCACCACCGGACTCCCGGCCGGGATCACCACGCCGAGCGAGGTGGCCGGGTTGTCGGCGGAAACGGCCACGATCTCCATCCCGCCGTCCTCGGTGGGCAGCAGCACGATTCCGGCGGAGGAGTCGGCGAGATGGCGGGCCTGTTCGGCCACGACGGCGAGCGCGTCGTCCGCGTCCCCGCCCGACAGGAGGGCGGTGGTGACGGCCACCGAGCCGTCGATCCAGCGCTCGCGCTGCGTGGCCGCCTCGTACAGGCGGGCGTTGCCGATGGCGATACCGGCCTCGGTGGCCAGTACCCGGACCATGTGGACGTCGTAGTCGTTGAACTCGCCGCCGCCGTTCTTCTCCGCGAGGTAGAGGTTCCCGAAGATCTCGCCCTGCACGCGGATGGGGACGCCGAGGAACGTCTTCATGGGCGGGTGGTGCGCCGGGAAGCCGGCCGAGCGGGGATCCTTCGTCAGATCGGGGAGCCGGACCGTGTCGGGGTGCGAGATCAGTGCGCCGAGCAGGCCCCGCTTGCCGTCCGGGCGGTGCCCGATCTTGCGGGCCAGCTCGGTGCTCATGCCGTGGGTGACGAAGTCGGAGAGCCCGCGGCCCTCCGTGTCGACGACGCCGATCGCCGCGTAGCGGGCGTCCGCGAGCTCGGCCGCGGTCTCGCAGATGCGGTCCAGGGTGGAGTGCAGTTCAAGGCCGGTGCCGACCGACCGCATGGCCTCCAGCAGCTGCGGGACGCGGGCGGTGAGCTCGGTGGACAGCCCCTGAAGGCTGTGGGCGGCCCGGGTGGCGGCCTCCAGCGTGTCCGGAGCCGCCCCCGGCTCCCCGGCGTCCGGCCCGTCCGGTGAATCCGATGAGCCCGGTGAGGGCTCGGGTGATTCCTGCGACTCCTGCACTGACATGCCCTTGAGCGTAGTTAGTCCCATTTACCGGGGAAAGTCGGCCAACGTCCTGTCCGCGGCGCGTTCGCGCTCCAGCAGGCTGCGCAGCGGCCCCTCGATGGCGGCCAGCTCCTCGTACGCGCCGCGCTGTACGACCTCACCATGATCCAGCACGATCACCTCGTCCACCGCCTCCAAACCGGCCAGCCGGTGCGTGATCAGGACAGTGGTGCGGCCCTCGGTCGCCGCCAGCAGATCCGCCGTCAGGGCGTCGGCGGTGGCCAGGTCCAGGTGCTCGGCCGGCTCGTCCAGAACGAGCACGGGGAAGTCGGCGAGCAGCGCCCGGGCCAGGGCCAGACGCTGACGCTGCCCTCCGGAGATCCGCGCGCCGTGCTCGCCGACCAGGGTGTCCAGCCCGTCCGGGAGCCCCTCGGCCCAGTCCAGCAGCCGGGCCGCCGCCAGCGCGTCGCGCAGCTGCCCCTCGCTCGCGCCGGTCCGGGCGAGGCGCAGGTTCTCCCGCACCGAGCTGTCGAAGATGTGCGCGTCCTGGGCACAGAGCCCCACGAACCGGCGTACGTCGTCGCTGTCGAGCGCACGCGCCTGCGTCCCGCCCAGGCTGTACGAGCCTTCGTGCGGGTCGAGGAAACGCAGCAGGAGCTGCGCCAGCGTGGTCTTGCCCGAGCCCGAGGGGCCCACGACGGCGATGCGCCGGCCGGCCTCCAGCGTCAGGTCCAGCCCGTGCAGCGCGTCGCGCTCCTGTCCGGGGTGCCGGACGGCGATCCCGGTCAGCCGCACCGGGAAGAGGGACTCGGGCGCCTCGGCGGCCTGCTCCGGCTCGGCGACGGGGACCGGCGCGTCGATGACCTCGTAGACCCGCTCGGCGCTGCGGCGCACCCGCTGCCGGTACTGGACCGCCAGCGGAAGCCCGTTGACGGCCTCGAAGGCGGCGAGCGGGGTCAGCACGACCACCGCCATGGCCACCCCGGAGAGCCTGCCGTCGGCCACGGCGCCCGCTCCGGCGGCCGCGGCCAGCAGCACCGTCAGCCCGCACACCAGGGCGGTCAGTCCGCTGCCGAGCCCGGTGGCGGCCGCCCCGCGCGCGGCGATGGCGGTCAGCGTGCGGTCGCTCTCGCGGGCCCGGCCCTTGCGCTCCTCCAGGGCGCCGGCGACGGTCAGCTCGGCGGTTCCGGTCAGCAGGTCGGTCACGCGGGTGGCGAGTTCGCCGCGGGCGGGTGCCAGCCGCCGCTCGGCACGGCGCGCGCAGGCCCCGCTGACGAGCGGCGCTCCGACCCCGGCGGCGAGCAGCCCGAGGGCGAGGGCGGCCCCGGCCTGCGGCAGCAGCCAGGCGGTGAAGGCGACCGAGCCGGTTCCGACGATCAGCGCGGTGCCGACCGGCAGCAGCCAGCGCAGCCAGTAGTCCTGGAGGGCGTCGGCGTCGGCCACCAGCCGGGCCAGCAGATCCCCGCGTCGCTGTTCCCGCAGCCCGGCGGGCGCGATCCGCTCCAGCCGCCGGAACACCGAGACCCGCAGGTCGGCGAGCATCCGCAGGACGGCGTCGTGCGAGACGAGCCGCTCGGCGTACCGGAAGACGGCCCGCCCGATGCCGAAGGCCCGGGTGGCGGTGACCGCCATCATCAGATAGAGCACCGGTGGCTGTTCGGAGGCCCGCGAGATCAGCCAGCCCGAGACGGCCATCAGTCCGACCCCGCATCCGACGGCCAGCGCACCGAGCAGCAGACCGAGCCGGAACCGTCCCCGCCAGGCCCTGGCCACGTCCCGGACCCTGCGGAGCGGATCGCCCGCGCCCGAGACGCTTCCGGCGGCCCGGGACGGCTGCTCCGGCGCCGCCCCGAGGATCCATTCCCCGGGATCCGCCGCCGCGCGCGCGGGCGGCGTCCTGAGAGCCGCCCCGGCGGCGGGGCGGGAGGCGTCGGGGGAGCGCTCGGCGGGGTCCGCTCCGGCGTCCGCGGGACCCACCGTGACCACCCGGCCGGCGACGGCCAGCAAGGCCGGCCGGTGGACGACCAGCAGGACCGTGCGCCCCACGGCGAGGCGCCGGACGGCGTCCACCACGGCGGCCTCGGTCTCCCCGTCCAGCGCCGCCGTGGGCTCGTCCAGCAGCAGCACGGGCCGGTCCGCGAGGAACGCCCGTGCCAGCGCCAGCCGCTGCCGCTGCCCGGCGGACAGCCCGGCACCGCCCTCGCCCAACGCGGTGTCCACACCCCGGGGCAGCGCGGCCACGAAGGCCCACGCCCCGGCGTCCTTCAGCGCCTCGGCCACATCGGCGTCGGACGCCCCGGGCCTGGCCAGTCGTACGTTCTCGGCGATCGTCCCGGCGAACAGGTGCGGCCGCTGGGGCACCCAGGCGATCCGCTCCCGCCACTGCTCCGGCGACAGCTCCGCCAGGTCCACGCCCCCGACCCTGACCCGGCCGGCCGTCGGTGCCACGAACCCCAGCAGCACGTGCAGCAGCGTGGACTTGCCCGCCCCGCTCGGCCCGGTGAGCGCCACGCACTCGCCGGGCTCCACCGTCAGCGACACCGGGCCGGGCGAGTCCTCGCCGCGCCCCTCGTACCGGACGGCGACCCCGTCCAGCTCGATCCGCAGCGGGGCCCCGGCGGGCAGGACGGCGGAGCCGCCCGTACTCACGGCCGGGGTCTCCAGCACCTCGAAGATCTCTTCGGCTGCCGCCAGGCCCTCGGCCGCCGCGTGGTACTGCGCCCCGACCTGCCGCAGCGGCAGGTACGCCTCGGGCGCCAGGATCAGGATGACCAGCCCGGTGTAGAGGTCCAGCTCACCGTGGACGAGCCGCATCCCGATGGTGACCGCCACCAGCGCCACCGACAGGGTCGCCAGCAGCTCCAGCGCGAACGACGACAGAAAAGCGATGCGCAGCGTCCGCATCGTGGCCTGCCGGTAGTCATCGGTGATCTTGCGGATGGACTCGGCCTGCGCCTTGGCCCGTCCGAACACCTTCAGCGTCGGCAGCCCGGCCACCACGTCCAGGAAGTGGCCCGACAGCCGCGACAGCAGCCGCCACTGGCGGTCCATACGCGACTGGGTAGCCATGCCGATCAAGGCCATGAAGAGGGGGATCAGCGGCAGCGTGACCACGATGATGGCCGCCGACACCCAGTCCTCGGTGACGATCCGGGCGAGCACCGCCGCCGGGACGACCACCGCGAGCCCCAACTGGGGCAGGTAGCGGGAGAAGTAGTCGTCGAGCGCGTCCACACCCCGGGTGGCCAGGGCCACCAGGGATCCGGTCCGCTGCCCGCTGAGCCAGCCGGGCCCCAGCTCCGTGGCCCGGTCCAGCAGCCGTCCCCGTAGCTCCGACTTGACCGCCGCGCTCGCCCGGTGGGCGGCCAGTTCGGTCACCCATGCGACCAGGGCCCGCCCCAGTGCCACCGCGGCGAGCAGCAGCAGTGGCGTCCGCAACGCCGCTCCGTCCAGGCCCTCCTCGAAGGCCCCGACCACGATCTCGGCGATGAGCATCGCCTGGCCGACGACCAGCCCCGCCCCGGCCAGCCCCAAGGCCACCACTGCCGCCAGGAAGAGGCGAGTGGAGCGGGCGTACCGGAGCAGGCGCGGGTCGATCGGTTTCACGTGAAACATCCCCCAGAGCAGGGTCAGGCAGAAGGATCAGGCAACGGCGATCAGTGCGGGGCGGGGCTCAGTGCGCGTCGGCGATGTGCTGTGTGCCGATGCGCTTGCGGAACACCCAGTAGGTCCAGCCCTGGTAGAGCAGGACGACCGGGGTCGCCACGCCCGCGCACCAGGTCATGATCTTCAGGGTGTACGGGCTGGACGAGGCGTTGGTGACCGTGAGGTTCCAGGCGTCGTTCAGCGAGGAGGGCATGACGTTCGGGAAGAGCGTCAGGAACAGCATCGCGACGGCGGCCGCGATGGTCACCCCGGACAGGGCGAACGACCAGCCCTCGCGGCCCGCCAGATTGCAGCCGAGGGCGCCCAGCAGGGCCACCACGGCGACGATCATCGCGATCAGGCTCCAGCGGTCACCGCGCGAGAGCTGGGTCCAGATCAGGAAGCCGAGTGCCAGCACCGCGGTGACCACGCCCAGCCGGGTGGCCAGGGCGCGCGAGCGGTCCCGGATGTCACCGACCGTCTTGAGCGAGGTGAACACCGCGCCGTGGAAGGTGAACAGGGTGAGGGTGACCAGGCCGCCGAGGAGCGCGTACGGGTTCAGCAGGTCGAAGAGGCTGCCGACGTACTCCATGTCCGCGTCGATCTTCACGCCGCGCGTGATGTTGGCGAAGGCCACACCCCACATGAACGCGGGGATCAGCGAGGTCCAGAAGATCGCGTGTTCCCAGTTGGTCTGCCACTTGTCCTCGGGCCGCTTGTGCCGGTACTCGAAGGCGACACCGCGGATGATGAGGCAGACCAGGATGAGCAGCAGCGGCAGGTAGAAGCCGGAGAAGAGGGTGGCGTACCACTCGGGGAAGGCGGCGAAGGTCGCGCCGCCCGCCGTGAGCAGCCAGACCTCATTGCCGTCCCACACGGGTCCGATCGTGTTGATCAGAACCCGCTTCTCGGTGCGGTCACGGGCGAGCAGCTTGGTCAGGACGCCGACGCCGAAGTCGAAGCCCTCCAGGAAGAAGTAGCCGGTCCACAGGACGGCGATGAGTACGAACCAGACGTCGTGGAGTTGCATGGTGTGGTCTCCTCAGCCTCAGTACGAGAAGGCCATCGGCCTGTCGGCGGTGTTGTCGTCCCCGCCGATCTTGGTGGGCGGGTTGAGGTCGGCCTCCGTGAGCTCCGGCGGGCCGGCCTTGACGTACTTCACGAGGAGCCGGACCTCGATCACCGCGAGCACGGCGTACAGCAGGGTGAAGACGACCATCGAGGTGATGACCTCACCCTGGGAGACACCCGGCGAGACGGCGTCCCGGGTGCGCAGGACCCCGTAGACCACCCACGGCTGGCGGCCCATCTCGGTGAAGATCCAGCCCCAGGAGTTGGCGATCAGCGGGAACCCGAGCGTCCAGATCGCGGTGAGCCAGTACAGCCGGGTCAGGCGCGGGCTGAGCGGCTTGTGGAACGGGACCAGGTGCGGCCGCTCGTCCTCGCCGGTCCGCAGGGCCGGCGGCAGCAGGAACTTGCGCCGGGTCAGCCACAGCCCCACGGCGCCGATGGCGAAGGAGGCCATGCCGAAGCCGATCATCCAGCGGAAGCCCCAGTACGCGACGGGGATGTTGGGCCGGTAGTCCCCGGGCCCGTACTTCTCCTGCTCGGACTTGTTGACGTCGTTGATGCCGGGCACGAACGAGTCGAAGGTGCTGTCGGCCAGGAAGGACAGCAGACCGGGCACCTCTATGGCGACCTTGTTGTGGCCCTTGTCCACGTCTCCGTAGGCGAAGACCGAGAAGGGCGCGCTGTTCTCGCCGTCCCACAGCGCCTCGGCGGCGGCCATCTTCATCGGCTGCTGCTTGAACATGACCTTGGCGAGGGTGTCGCCGCTGATCGCGGTGAGCAGGCCGCCGATGACGACGGCGACGAGACCGAGCCGCAGCGAGGTGCGCATCACCGGGATGTGCTTCTTGCGCAGCAGGTGGTAGGAGGCGATGCCGACCATGAAGGCGCCGCCGGTCAGGACGGCCGCGGTCAGGGTGTGGAACACCTGCGCGAGGGCGGTGTTCTGGGTGAGCACGTGCCAGAAGTCGGTCAGCTCCGCGCGCCCGGTCTCCTTGTTGATGCGGTAACCGACGGGGTGCTGCATCCAGGAGTTCGCCGCGAGGATGAAGTACGCGGAGAGGACCGTGCCGATCGAGACCATCCAGATGCAGGCCAGGTGGATCTTCTTCGGCAGCTTGTCCCAGCCGAAGATCCACAGGCCGATGAAGGTCGATTCGAAGAAGAACGCGATCAGCGCCTCGAAGGCCAGGGGCGCCCCGAAGATGTCACCGACGAACCGCGAGTAGTCCGACCAGTTCATGCCGAACTGGAACTCCTGGACGATGCCGGTGACGACACCCATCGCGATGTTGATCAGGAAGAGCTTGCCCCAGAACTTCGTCGCCTTGAGGTACTTCTCCTTCTCCGTCCGCACCCACGCGGTCTGCAGGATCGCGACCAGCGCGGCGAGCGAGATCGTCAGCGGGACGAAGAGGAAGTGATAGACGGTCGTAATGCCGAACTGCCATCGCGCCAGGGTCTCCGGCGCCAGAGCCAGATCCACGTCGTCGTCTCCTTCGGGTCGCCACGGTCACAGCCGAAGTTTGCCTGTGATGTCCCGCCCAGTACGGGACAAACAGGACGCGCTTGTGAACGCGTTCACATTCACAAGCATTATGGCGCACAAGGTTTCGGATCTTTCGCGGGGGGGGTCCCTCTAGGCAGAACGGCGCCCGGCAGGCCGGCGACCCGGGCACCGTCGCGTTCTGGGCCGTAGGGGAACGCCCTCGCGCTCCCCTACGGCCCGACGCCCGTCTCCCGCGGCGGCGAGAGCCGCCGCCTGGCGATCCCGTCCGCGTGAAACCGGCGCAACAGGTCCCTACCGGTCTACAGCTCCTTGAAGAACGCCGCCGCCGTGTGCAGGAAGAGGTCGTTCGCCTCGGTCTCGCCGATCGTGACCCGCAGGCCCTCGCCCGCGAAGGGCCGGACCACCACACCGGCCTTCTCGCAGGCCGCCGCGAACTCGGCGGTCCGCTCCCCCAGCCGCATCCACACGAAGTTCGCCTGCGTCTCGGGAACCACCGTCCAGCCCTGGGCGAGCAGCGTCGCGTGGACCCGCGTCCGCTCGCTCACCAGCGACCCGACCCGGCCCATCAGCTCGTCCTCGGCCCGCAGGGAGGCGACCGCCGCGTCCTGCGCGAGCTGGCTGACGCCGAAGGGCACGGCCGTCTTGCGCAGCGCCGCGGCCACCGGCTCGTGCGCCACCGCGAAGCCGACCCGCAGGCCGGCCAGCCCGTACGCCTTCGAGAAGGTCCGGAGCACGCAGACGTTCGGGCGGTCGCGGTAGAGCTCGATGCCGTCCGGCACATCGGTGTCGCGGACGAACTCGCGGTACGCCTCGTCCAGCACCACCAGGATGTCCGAGGGCACCCGGTCCAGGAACCGCTCCAGCTCCGCACGGCGCACCGCGGTGCCGGTGGGGTTGTTGGGGTTGCAGACGAAGATCAGCCGGGTCCGGTCGGTGATCGCTGCGGCCATCGCGTCCAGGTCGTGCACGTCCCCGTCGGTCAGCGGGACCTGAACGGACGTCGCACCCGAGATCTGCGTGATGATCGGGTAAGCCTCAAAAGAGCGCCAGGCGTACATGACCTCGTCGCCCGGGCCGGCCGTCGACTGGATCAGCGACTGCGCCACACCCACCGAGCCGGTGCCGGTGGCGATGTGCTCGACCGGCACCCCGAAGCGCTCCGCGAGCTCGTTCACCAGGCCGGTGCAGGCCATGTCGGGGTAGCGGTTGAACTGACCGGCCGCGGCGACGGCGGTCTCCAGCACCCCCTGCAGCGGCGGATAGGGGTTCTCATTCGAGGACAGCTTGTACGCAATCGCCCCGCCCGCAGCCGCGGGCTTGCCCGGCTTGTAGGTGGGAATGCCGTCCAGCTCGGCGCGCAGCTTGGGGCTCTTCTCGCTCACCGCAGGTCCTCCTCGACCGTCCCGTCCGACGTCGCCGTCGACTCAATACTTCTCACCTTATGAGGATTCCGTCGTTCGGAGAATGGAGGGCGCCAGGAATGCGGGGGAGCGCACGCATATATGCGCGCGCCGGTGGCCTGCGCCGTGGCGCGCATCCCTCGTGCAGGTGAGTTGAGACCGGCCCCAAACCGCTCCGTTTTGGCATGCTCGGACCCGCCGACAAGCGCCCCAATCACCCTGGGCGACCAAGAACCTTTGTTTCCAAGGTCATTGGGGGTGGCGAACCATGCAGAAACGTGCCTGTCAACGCGTGCATATGCATCCGGACCACCCAGCCCCCCGAGCCCTACTATCGGCTCGCCATGACAGCAGCAGGGAAGCATCAGGTGAGCCGGACCGAGACCACCCGGCGGGCCGCCGGCCGACAGGGCCGGGCAGGCATCAGGGACGTGGCCGCCGCGGCGGGCGTCTCGATCACGACCGTCTCCGACGCGCTCAATGGCAAGGGGCGACTGCCGGACGCCACCCGCCGCCACGTTCGCGAGGTCGCCGACCGACTGGGCTACCGCCCGTCCGCCGCGGCCCGCACCCTCCGTACCGGCAAGTCCGGCCTCATCGGCCTGACCGTGACGACGTACGGGGATGAACCTTTCACCTTCACCGAATTCGCGTACTTCGCCGAGATGGCCAGGGCCGCCACCTCCGCGGCGCTCGCCCGCGGCTACGCCCTCGTCATCCTCCCCGCCACCTCCCGACACGACGTCTGGTCCAACGTGGCCCTCGACGGCACCGTCGTCATCGACCCCTCCGACCACGATCCCGTCGTCACCGAGCTGGTCCGCCAGGGCCTGCCGGTGGTGTCCGACGGCCGCCCGGCCGGCTCCCTCCCCGTCACCGCCTGGGTCGACAACGACCACGAGGCCGCCGTCCTCAACCTGCTCGACCACCTCGCCGCCGCCGGCGCCCGCCGTATCGGGCTGCTGACCGGCACCACCACCGACACCTACACCCGGCTCTCCACCACCGCCTACCTCAACTGGTGCGAGCGCGTCGGCCAGGACCCCGTGTACGAGTCCTACCCCGCCCACGACCCGTGTGCGGGAGCCGTCGCCGCCGACCGCCTGCTCGCCCGCCCCGACCGGCCCGACGCCGTGTACGGGCTCTTCGACCCCAACGGCACCGACCTGCTCGCCGCCGCCCGGCGCTACGGCCTGCGCGTCCCCGAGGACCTGCTGCTCGTCTGCTGCAGCGAGTCCACCGTGTACGCCAACACCGAACCGCCCATCACCACCCTGTCCCTCAAACCCCGTCGCATCGGCACCGCCGTCGTGCAGTTGCTGATCGACGCCATCGAGGGGGTCGGAACGGGGCGCCCCGTCGAACAGGTCGTCCCGACCGAATTGATCATCCGTACCTCCTCGCAGCGCAGGCAGACCCGCACGACCGTCAGCCCACCCCGCTCTCCTGCGCAGGACTGACCGCCCTCTCCGACCCGGATTTGGGCACCGCAAAGGCGGGGCTGATGGCCCCGCCGAGATTTCCGCAATACCGATATCGGGAGAAATCGGCAGGAACGATCGGCTCCGGCCAGGATTCACCACCCCTGGTGCGTCACAGAGCGCGAGCCGCATTCCTATGATGGGCGCACGACATCACGGACCCTCCGACCCGGAGGTCAGGAGGGTCCGCAGGTGTACGGCAGCGCGACGGTGGTGGAGGGGTCGATGACTCAGGGGGCCGGTCAGGGACCCGCGATGCGGACGGAGACGCTGCGGGACTTCCGGGTTCCGGTCACCGAACCCGCCCCGTACGCCGGGTCCGCCGGTCTGGACGGGGAGGTTCCCGTCTACGGCGAGTACCCGGCGTACTACGGAGAGAGCCCCGTCGTGCCCGCACGCCCGGGCTACGCCGCCTCCGTGCCCGCGCAGCCCGATCACGCGCCAGCCGCACCGCCGGCGCCAGCCGTGCCGCCCGCACCAGTCGCGCCGCCCGCCGCGCCCGAGTCCGCGGACCAGGACGAGGACGAGGACTTCGAGGGTTACACCCCCACCCAGCGCGACCTGCCGATCATCGGCCGCGGTGGACCGGGGGACACCGTCCAGGTCCAGTACGTCCCCGAGGAGACCGCGGCCGCCGGCCCCGGGCCGCTCTACGTGGTCGGCGACGTGCACGGCTATCTGGACGAACTCGTCACCGAGCTCCAGGCCCAGAACCTGATCGACGCCGATCGCCACTGGTCGGCCGGCAACGCCCGGCTCTGGTTCCTCGGCGACTTCACCGACCGCGGCCCCGACGGCATCGGCGTCATCGACCTCGTGATGCGGCTGTCCGCCGAGGCCGCCGCCTCCGGCGGCTACTGCAAGGCCCTCATGGGCAACCACGAGCTGCTCCTGATCGGCGCCAAGCGGTTCGGCGACGCCCCCGTGGCCTCCGGCGCGGGCACCGCCACCTTCCAGGCCGCCTGGCTCCTCAACGGCGGCCAGCGCACCGACATGGAGCGTCTGGAGGACGTCCACCTCCAGTGGATGTCCCGGCTCGACGCGGCCGTCCTGGAGGACGGGCACCTGCTGCTGCACTCCGACACGACGGCCTACCTCGACTACGGCGACTCCGTCGAAGACGTCAACGACACCATCCACGAGCTGCTCAACCGCAACGACGCCGACATCACCTGGGACCTGTTCCGCAAGTTCACCAAGCGGTTCGCCTTCCGCGACGAGGAGACCGGCCCGGGGGCCGTACGTGAACTCCTCGACACCTACGGCGGCGGCCGCGTCGTGCACGGGCACAGCCCCATCCCGTACCTGCTCGGCGAGGTGGGCACCGAGGACGGCGACGAGCCGCGCGGCCCGGAGGCGGTGGACGGCCCGCACGTGTACGCGCAGGGCCTCGCCATCGCGATGGACGGCGGTGTGACGATGGCCGGGAAGCTCCTCGTCGTGCAACTCCCCCTGAGTGACTGAGCGTCGTCGGGGCGGGGTATTTCAGCAAAGCCCCTGTCACCTCGTGGCATGGTCG
This sequence comes from Streptomyces goshikiensis, assembly GCF_014650555.1. GTDB lineage: Bacteria > Actinomycetota > Actinomycetes > Streptomycetales > Streptomycetaceae > Streptomyces > Streptomyces goshikiensis. The sequence goes on from NZ_BMVE01000004.1 coordinate 167,436, forward strand.
CTCTACCATCGCTCTATCCGTAGCAGGCTCTCCTCCGTTTGTGCCGGCGCCCGGGTTCTACGCGGGCAAACCGGCATCTACGGAGCATCGGGGGATGCACATGACCAGCGCTCCGCACCTGCTGTCCGAAGACCGACCGGAGTTCGATCGGCTCCTCGACGAGGCGTTGCGCACCGCGCACGACCGGCCCGAGCTCGCCACGCTCGGCGAACGTCTGAACGCCGAACAGCTGCGCACCATGGCCATGGGGGCCCGGGCGCTTCTGACCGCCGCGGCTGCGGCCGAGTACGACCACTACGTGAAGGTCCGTGAGGACCTGCGCGACGAGGCCCTGTCGGCCCCCCGTACGACGGGGGACGAGGACACCGGCCTGGACGCCGGCGGTGGCGCCGGCGCCGGAGCGGTCGTCGCGGTCCTCGCGCCGGTCCTCGCCGGCACCGCCATGCTGATCTTCCTGCTGATCGGCTACAGCCTGAAGCTGATCGAGCCCGAACCGGCTTTCGCGGAGACGATGCTGACGGCGGGTTGGCTGTTCGGCGCCCTCACCGTCGCCGGGCTGCTCTTCGCGGTGATCGGACTGCTGGTGACGGCCGTCCGCAACGGCTCCACCGAGGTGCCGGCGCAGGAGACGGTGTCCATACCCGACGAGCTCTCGCGGGCCCGGGAAGCCTGGCGCCACGCCCTCCTGGAGCGGGGCATCGTGCCGTTCCTGCGGGACGCGCTGGCCGACCCGAGCGCGGGGCCGGGCTATCCGGTGCCACGTACGCCGCGAGCCGGGCGCATCCCCGATCTGGGATACACCCGGCCCGACTTCACCAGCCCGGGTTCCACCTCACAGGGGCCCCGGCCCGGCTACACACCGCCGGACTTCACCAGCCCGGACTTCGGAGGCCCGGACCGCGAACCGGAGTAGCGCCGGCCCCTGTTTCACGTGAAACATCGGCGCGGGAGCCTCCAGGAGGCCTCCGGGAAGCGCCTGAACGCCTCCTCGGGGACCGCTCGGCCCGCCTACGCCGGCTGGACCGCCTCACCGGCCGATCGGTCCCCCAGCGGCCTGCGCCGCTGCGCCAGGTCCGTCAGAGCCGGCGGCTGCCAGACCCCGTCCGGGCGGTAGAGGTTCGTGCCGGGCGGGACGATCTCGTCGATCCGGTCGAGGACCGCGTCGTCGAGCACCAGATCGGCGCCCTTCACCAGGGCCTCCAACTGCTCCATGGTCCGCGGGCCGATGATGACCGAGGTGACCCCCGGGTGCGCCACCGGGAAGGCGACGGCCAGCTCGGGCAGGGTGCAGCCGATGAAGTCGGCGAGTTCGACGAGCCGCTCCACCGCCTCCAGCTTCGCGACGTTGCCCGGGATCGCCGGATCGAACCGCGCCGGCGTCAACGCCGCTCGGCCCTGGGTCAGGTCAACGGGCCCGCCGAGCCGGTACTTGCCGCTCAGGAACCCGGAGGCGAGCGGACTCCAGGTCAGCACACCCATCCCGTACCGCCGCGCGACGGGCAGCACATCGGCCTCGATGCCGCGCGCGAGGATCGAGTACGGCGGCTGCTCGGTCCGGAACCTCGCCAGCGCCCGCCGCTCGGCGACGTGGTGCGCCTCAACAATGTCCTCGGCGGGGAACGTAGAGCACCCGAAGGCGCGGATCTTCCCGGCCCGCACCAGATCGCCCAGTACGGACAGCGTCTCCTCGATGTCGGTCGAGTGGTCCGGCCGGTGCACCTGGTAGAGGTCGATCCACTCGGTGTCCAGCCGCCGCAGGCTGTCCTCGACCGCGCGCACGATCCAACGCCGGGAGTTCCCGCTGCGGTTGCGTCCCTCCCCCATCCGGAAGTGGACCTTGGTCGCGAGGACGACCTCGTCCCGGCGCCCCTTGAGCGCCTTCCCGACGATCTCCTCGGACTCCCCGGCGGAGTACATGTCCGCGGTGTCGACGAAGTTGATGCCCCGATCGAGGGCGGCGTGGAGGATCCGCGCGCACTCCGCGTGATCCGGGTTCCCGACCGCCCCGAACATCATCGTGCCCAGGCAGTGGGCGCTCACCTCAATGCCGGTCCCACCGAGATTTCTATAGCGCATGGTCATGGGCACGCACTGTAGGAGCTGGAGCGCACTCCAGCGCAAGGGCCGCGGGCCGCGCGTCCCGCCCGGGCCCGGGCATGCGGGAGCGCCGCTCCGGGGAGTCCCCTCCACCCCCCGGTGCGGCGCTCACCGCGCGCATGCCGGCCGGGTCAGTCGGCCAGCGGCAGGTACACGCGGTTGCCGCTCGCCGCGAACTCGGCGGACTTCTCCGCCATGCCCGCCTGGATCTCGTCGGCCTTCAGGTCGCCGCCGTGCTCCCGGCGGATGTCCTGCGAGATCTTCATCGAGCAGAACTTCGGACCGCACATGGAGCAGAAGTGCGCGGTCTTCGCCGGCTCGGCCGGCAGGGTCTCGTCGTGGAACTCGCGGGCGGTGTCCGGGTCGAGGGCCAGGTTGAACTGGTCCTCCCAGCGGAACTCGAACCGCGCGTCCGACAGGGCGTCGTCCCACTCCTGAGCGCCCGGGTGGCCCTTGGCCAGGTCGGCCGCGTGCGCCGAGATCTTGTACGTGATGACGCCGGTCTTCACGTCGTCGCGGTTCGGCAGGCCCAGGTGCTCCTTGGGCGTGACGTAGCAGAGCATCGCGGTGCCCCACCAGGCGATCATCGCCGCGCCGATGCCGGAGGTGATGTGGTCGTAGGCGGGCGCGACGTCCGTGGTCAGCGGGCCGAGCGTGTAGAACGGCGCCTCTTCGCAGATCTCCTGCTGGAGGTCGATGTTCTCCTTGATCTTGTGCATCGGGACGTGGCCCGGGCCCTCGATCATCGTCTGCACGTTGTGGCGCTTGGCGATCGTGTTCAGCTCGCCCAGCGTCTTCAGCTCCGCGAACTGCGCCGCGTCGTTGGCGTCCGCGATGGAGCCGGGGCGCAGGCCGTCGCCCAGCGAGTACGTGACGTCGTACGTCGCGAGGATCTCGCAGAGCTCCTCGAAGTTCGTGTAGAGGAAGTTCTCCTTGTGGTGCGCCAGGCACCACGCGGCCATGATCGAGCCGCCGCGCGAGACGATGCCGGTCTTGCGGCGGGCGGTCAGCGGGACGTACGGGAGCAGTACGCCGGCGTGGACCGTCATGTAGTCGACGCCCTGCTCGGCCTGCTCGATGACCGTGTCCTTGTAGATCTCCCAGGTCAGGTCCTCGGCCCGGCCGTCGACCTTCTCCAGCGCCTGGTAGAGCGGCACGGTGCCGATCGGCACGGGCGAGTTGCGCAGCACCCACTCGCGGGTGGTGTGGATGTTGCGGCCGGTCGAGAGGTCCATGACCGTGTCGGCGCCCCACTTGGTGGCCCAGGTCATCTTGTCGACCTCCTCCTCGATGGAGGAGGTGACGGCGGAGTTGCCGATGTTGGCGTTGACCTTCACCAGGAACTTCTTGCCGATGATCATCGGCTCGATCTCCGGGTGGTTCACGTTCGCCGGGAGCACCGCGCGGCCCGCGGCGATCTCCTCGCGGACGACCTCGGGGGAGACGTTCTCGCGGATCGCGACGTACTCCATCTCCGGGGTGATCTCACCGCGGCGGGCGTACGCGAGCTGCGTGACGGCGGCGCCGCCACGGCCCCGGCGGGGCTGGCGGGGGCGGCCCGGGAAGACCGCGTCGAGGTTCTTGAGGCCACCGCGCGGCGAGGTGTGCTTGATGCCGTCGTCCTCGGGGCGCACGGGACGGCCCGCGTACTCCTCGGTGTCGCCGCGGCCGATGATCCAGTTCTCGCGCAGAGGCGCGAGGCCCCGGCGCACATCGGTCTCGATCTGCGGGTCGGTGTAGGGCCCGGACGTGTCGTAGAGCGTCACGTCCTTGCCGTTGGTGAGGTGGACCTGGCGGACCGGCACCCGGATGTCGGGGCGGGAGCCCGCGACGTAGCCCTTGTGCCAGCCCGGCTGGCGCTCGGTCTGGCCGTCGGCGTCCTGGCTGACGGCAGGCGTGCGTGCGTCCTGAATGGTCATGAGACCTATCTCCCTACGCCGGCATTACCCGGTAACAGGTTCGGCGGTCGGCGCAGCCTCTTCCCGTGCGCGTCTGTCGACGCGCCTACGGTGATCAGCGCCCTCTCAGCCCGGTGCTCCGAGCTCCCGCGTTGTGCAAAGGTGCCCCCACGCTAGCGTCATCTATGGCGTGCTGAACAGTGGGCCCCCTCATCTCTTGCGATGATCGGGCAGTGACGATCTCGCCGCAGCCCCCCATCGAGCACACCGAACCCTCTGGCCATTCCGGGCACTCGCACCCTGCCCCAGGGGCCGGCCACGGGCACTCCCACAGCCACAGCCACGGCCCGGCGGCCCCCGTCTCGAAGCACCTGCGCAAGGTCATCGCCGCCGTGCTGATCCCCTTCGCCGCTGCCGTCGTCATCGGGCTGATGGTGCTCTGGCCGGGCGGCGCTCCCGCCCACGAGCGCTCGGGAGTGGGCTTCGACCGGCAGACCCAACAGGGCAAGGTGACCGCCCTGGAGCAGGTCGACTGCAAGTCCGTGAACGCCTCGCAGGTGCCGCCCACCGCCAACGTCTCCACTCCCGAGGGGCGCGAGGCGCGGGCCGCCCAGACCGGCGAGTGCAAGAAGGCGACCATCGAGGTCGTCAGCGGTCCGGAGAAGGGCCGCACCTTCATCGAGATCGTCCAGCCCGGCGCACCGCGGCAGTTGGCGGACGGCCAGGAGGTGGTGGTGGCGTACGCGCCCGACGCCCCCCGGGACCTCCAGTACTCAGTGATCGACGTGAACCGCAAGCTCCCGATGGCGGTGCTGGCCGGCATCTTCGCCGTGGCGGTGGTCCTGGTCGGCCGGATGCGCGGGCTGTTCGCCCTGATCGCGCTCGGCGTCAGCTTCGCCGTGCTGACCCTCTTCATCCTGCCGGCGATCCTGCAGGGCTCGAATCCGCTGGTCGTCGCGGTCGTCGGGGCCAGCGCCATCATGCTGATCGCCCTGTACATGTGCCACGGGCTGACCGCCCGTACCTCGGTCGCCGTCCTCGGCACGCTCGTCTCGCTGCTGCTGATCGGGCTGTTGGGCTCGGGGTTCATCGACTGGGCGTTCCTCAGCGGCAACACCGACGACAACACCGGGCTGATCCACGGTCTCTACCCGAACATCGACATGAGCGGTCTCCTCCTCGCCGGCGTGATCATCGGATCGCTGGGCGTCCTCGACGACGTGACGGTCACCCAGACCTCGGCGGTCTGGGAACTCCGCCAGGCCGACCCCTCCATGGGGCCCCGGGCCCTGTACCGGGCGGGCATCCGGATCGGCCGCGACCACATCGCGTCGGTGGTCAACACGCTGGTCCTGGCTTACGCGGGCGCGGCTCTGCCGCTGCTGCTGCTGTTCTCCATCGCCAACAGCAGCGTGGGATCGGTGGCCAACAGCGAGCTGGTCGCGGAGGAGATCGTACGGACGCTCGTGGGCTCGATCGGCCTGGTGGCCTCGGTCCCGGTGACGACGGCCCTGGCCGCGCTGGTGGTCTCCGCCGACCGGCCGGGATCCCCGGACGCCGCACCGGCCTCGGGACCGGCCCGCGGCGGCCGGGGCCGGCGGCGCAAGCGCTGACACGGGCCCACCCGCTTCAGCCCGCGTTCTGCTCGTTCTGCCGCGACTCGGCGAGGATCTTGCAGAGTGCTTCGTCCAGGCTCTCCTCGAAGTCCCCGAGATTGCGCTCCTGACCGAGGGGGACCAGCCGGTCGGTGCGGTCGAGGAACGCGACGAGGGGCGCCGCGCTCGCGCGGAACAACGCCCGGTCGCAGCCGACCTGGAGACGGATGTGGACATCGGACAGGCCCTCGGGACTGGTGGGCGCGATGTGCACATCACCGTCACCACATGGCTTGTTGATGCCGTCGAGGAGGAGTTCCCGGCCGAACGCCCAGGTCACGGGCGCGTCTCCGGGAAGGTGGAAGGTCAGGCGGACCGCGTAGGGGTCACGGGCTTCGTACCCGAGTTCCACTGGAATCCGGAACGCGAGCTCCTCGGAAACGAGGAAGCTCATCATGACCTCTGCCTGTACCGACTCGCGCATTGCCTACCCCGCTGTAGTGGAAGTGGCCAAGATTGATCCCCCCAGGCTCTCTTGACAAGAGTGGTGGAAGCGCGAGCAGATCACAAGGAGTGAGTTTTCAGATACTGATAGAGAAGGAGAGGGTGCTCAACAGCGCGCCTACTTCACTCCGTAGTCGATCGACTACATACAGCAATCGTTCTTCCTGGTGCAGTGGTAGAGAAATGGCCATGGTCGCGATGGTGTCCCCGGCGGTGATCGGGATGGCCGCGCACACCGTTCCCAGGGCGTACTCCTGCCGCTCGACCACTGGCCGGTTCCGCCCCATCGCGGCGATCCGGTTCTCCAAAGAGCGCAGGTCGGCGACTGTGTACGGCGTGATGGCCCCGACCGGATGCCGATCGTAGTGGTCCTTGCGCGCCCTCTCGTCGAGCTGGCTCAGCAGGCACTGCCCGATGGCGTGCGCGTGGCCGGTCGCGCGGAAATCGGCCCACTCCTCGCAGGCCGGGCCGTCCGGAGTGTCCGATACGGCGATCAGCTCGATCTCACCCTCGCGGTACGCCGCGAAGTAGACGGGAGCCCCGACCGCGTCGCGGAAGTAAGCGAGCGAGTCAACGATCATGCTGCGACGTTTCTGCTGGAGCCCCCCGTCGGCGAGCCTTCCGGCGGCGGGACCGAGCACGAAGACTCCGCCCTCCCGGCGCAGGTAGCCCTCGTGCGTCAGGGTGCGCAGCAGGTGGTACGCGGTGGGAAGCGGGAGCCCGGCTTCGCGCGCCAGTTGCTTCGCCGGGGCTCCCTCGCTGTGGGATCCCGCCGCTTCGAGCAGTCTCAGCGCCCTCTGCACCGAACCGATCAGGGTCGGCACACCGGCATTGTGAACCGCAGCCAAAGCTCACCCCCAGGCGTGGCGGCGGGCCTTGGGGCCCACCCTGCGGGGGCCGCCCCCGCGTATGCCGTGGCTCCTGGGGGCGTACGCGCCAGCTGCTCTGTACAACCGCAGGTCAGGGGCGGTTTTACCGACTAGTCGGTGCCCAGGGATCGGCACGGATTGCCACTCTATCCACCGATTCCCGGCCCGTGAGGGGTTTGGCCCCTCACGTTCGCTCACCTGGGTCAATCCCGGTACGGCCCGGACCGGGCCGAACTACCACTCCCCGGAGGAGGACTTCGCGCCGCCACCGGTGAACTTCTTCACCACGAAGATCAGACCGCCGACGAGCGCGGCGAGCAGCAGCAGCTTGAACACGAATCCGATCAGGGCGCCGATGATGCTGGTGATCACACCGCCGAACACGAAGAGCACGAGCAGCGGAACAGCGACCCACTTCACCCACCAGGGCATGCCCGCGAATATCTGCCGGATCCCGTCCATGTCCACAACCTCTTCCTCGTCCGTGACTTCCTGCTCACGATGCTAGGAGTCCACCGGTCCGAGCGGGGGCCCGCGAGCCCCCGGAGTCCCCTGATCCGGCCCCTAGGGGGACCGGGGCCGACCCTCACTCCCCGGTACTCCCCGGCGCCCCGCTCCCCTCAGTTCTCCGGCGGGGAGAAGACCACCATCACCTTCAGGTTCTCCGTGATGTGGTGGAACTTGTGGGGCACGCCGGCCGGAACGTAGACCACGCTCCCGTTCGCCACCGTCGTCGTCTCCTCCCCGACCGTGATCGAGGCGCGGCCGCTCACGACGAAGTACACCTCGTCCTGACGGTGCGGCTGCTGGGGGTCGGTCTGCCCCGCGTCGAGCGCGTAGAGGCCGACCGACATGTTCCGCTCCCGCAGGAACTGCAGATAGGCGCCGTCGTTGGCGGCCCGCTCCGCTTCGAGCTCGTCCAGCCGGAACGCTTTCATCGTCCTTGTGCCCCTTGTGCTCTCTTGTGCCGCGGCATCCGCTGATCTGCCGATGTCCTGCCAGGATCTTCTCTGCCACGATCAGACACATGACCAATTTCGTAGTCAAGACGCTCGCCAACGCGGCGGCCCTGGCCGTCGCCGTGTGGCTCCTCGCCGGCATCACCCTCGACGACGGCAGCAGCCTGGGCCGCCGCACACTTACCCTGATCCTGGTCGCGCTGGTCTTCGGACTGGTCAACTTCATCGTCAAGCCGGTGGTGAGACTGCTCTCGCTGCCGTTGTTCATCATCACCCTCGGGCTGTTCACCCTCGTCGTGAACGCCCTGATGCTGCTGCTGACCTCATGGCTGGCCAAGCAGCTCGACCTCAGCTTCCACGTGGACGGTTTCTGGACCGCCGTCGTCGGCGGCCTGATCATCTCCGTCGTCTCCTGGGCCGTGAACATGGTCCTGCCCGACAAGGACTGAGCGGGCACCGTGTGGGCCGGCGCCGCTACGCCGTGAAGTCCGCCACGCCGCGAAGGAGCACCTCCCCGTGACCGACCGCACCCCAGACCAGGCCGGCACCGACCGGATCGGCGACGGCACCCGCGCCGTGCGCGCCGGACTGCCCGAGCCCGTCAAGAACGAACCGCCCCTGCCCGGCCCCGTCTTCGCCGCGCATTTCCACCTCCCGGGCGACGTCGAGGGCCCGTACACGTACGGCCGCGACACCAACCCCACCTGGACCCTGCTGGAGCGGGCCATCGGGGAGCTGGAGGCGCCCGGCGCGGACGGCGCGCAGACCGTCGTCTTCGCCTCCGGGATGGCCGCGATCTCCGCCGTCCTCCTCTCCCAGACGCGCACCGGCGACACCGTCGTCCTCCCCGACGACGGCTACCAGGCGCTGCCCCTGCTCCGGGAGCAGCTGGAGGCCTACGGGGTCCGCGTACGCACCGCCCCGACCGGGAACGACGCCCAGCTCGGCGCTCTCGAAGGCGCCCGGCTGCTGTGGATCGAGACCCCCTCCAACCCGGGACTCGACGTCTGCGACGTACGCCGCCTGGTCGAGGCCGCCCACGCCGGCGGCACGCTCGTCGCCGTCGACAACACCCTGGCCACCCCGCTCGGCCAGCGGCCCCTGGAACTCGGCGCCGACTTCTCCGTCGCCAGTGGCACCAAGGGCCTGACCGGCCACGGTGATCTGCTGCTCGGCTACGTCGTCTGCCGCGACCCCGAGCTCGCCGCGGCCGTCCGCCGCTGGCGCAAGATCGTCGGCGCGATCCCGGGTCCCATGGAGGCCTGGCTCGCCCACCGTTCCCTGGCCACCATCCAGCTGCGCGCCCAGCGCCAGTGGGCCAACGCCCTGGCCGTCGCCGAAGCGCTGGCCGGCCGCGGCGAGGTCACCGGGCTGCGCTACCCGGGGCTGCCCTCGGACCCCTCCCACAAGACCGCCGCCCGGCAGATGGCCGGCTTCGGCTCGGTCGTCTCTTTCACCCTGCCCGACCGCCGGCACGCGGAACGGTTCATGAGCGCCCTGCGCCTGGTCGAGGACGCCACCAGTTTCGGCGGCGTACGGTCCACCGCCGAGCGGCGCGGACGGTGGGGAGGCGACGCGGTGCCGGAGGGGTTCATCCGCTTCTCCGCGGGCGCCGAGGACACCGAGGACCTGGTCAGCGACGTACTGCGGGCCCTGGACGCGGCGGGCCCGGCCGGCTGACCGGCGGGGCCGCAGGCACCGCGCTCACGCGGACGGGCGATCCGAGCCTCCCCCCTAGTGGCTCGGACCGCCCCGGGTTCCGCGCGCGAAGAACCACGGGCACAAGGCTAGTTGACCCTCTGTCAGAGTCCAATCACGGTAACGACAGGGGCCTATCGACATATTTATAGTTGTAGGCCCCCACCGAGAGGGGCCGACATGGACCTGGCCCTGCTGCGCACCTTCGTCGCCGTGCACCGGGCGGGCTCGTTCACCCGGGCCGCCGCACTGCTCGGGCTGTCCCAGCCCGCCGTCACCTCACAGATCCGCACCCTCGAACGCCAGCTGGGCCGACCGCTGTTCCACCGTCGGGCCCGCGGCGTCACCCCCACCCCTGTCGGTGACCAGCTCGCCCACAAGGCCGCCCCCCACCTCGACGCGCTGCTGCGCATCACCGAGACCGAGCGGGAGGCCGCCGGCGCGCCCCGCACCCTGCACATCGCCGGGCCTCCCGAGTTCCTGTCGCTGCGCGTGCTCCCCGCCCTCGCGCCCCTCGTCGGCCAGGGCCACACCCTGCGCACCGTCCTTCAGGCCGGATCCGAGGAGCTGCTCGACGCACTCGCCGCCGGCCACCACGACCTCATCGCCACCACCACCCGCCCGCGCCGCGCCCTGTTCACCGCCGCCGCCCTGTGCGACGAGGAGCACGTGCTGGTCGCCGCGCCCTACTGGGCCGCGCTCGTCGACCCCGACCGGCTGCGCGAAAGCGGTCCGACCGCCCTCGACGGCATCCCGCTCGTCGAGGTCCACGAATCGCTGCCCCTCGTCACCCGGTACTGGGCCGCCGTCTTCGACACCCGGCCCGACACCCGGCCCGACGCCGCCACCGTGGTCGCCCCCGACCTGCGCGCCGTGCTGGAATGCGTCCGGGGCGGCGCCGGGCTCGCCGTACTGCCCCGCTACCTGTGCCGGGACGCGCTCGCGCGCGGCGAGGTCGTCGCCCTGCTGGAGCCGGCCGTACCGCCGCTACGCACCTGGTTCCTCGTCGCCCGCGCCGGAAGCCTGGCCCTCTCCCACGTCTCCCGCGCTCACGACCGGCTACTGCGCGCCGCCGCGCACTGGTGAGCCCCCCGGTTGTGCGGCCCGGCGCGTTTCAGAAGCGGAGTCCTGGGCCACTCTTCTCCCATGACCGAACGTCCCGTGGTCAAACGCACCGCCCGCGCGATCCTGCTCGACGGTGACGACCTGATCCTCATCAAGCGCACCAAGCCCGGCGTCGATCCCTACTGGCTCACCCCCGGCGGGGGAGTGGAGCCCTCGGACGCCACCGTCATCGACGCCCTCCACCGGGAGGTCCACGAAGAACTCGGCGCGAAGATCACCGATGTGGTGCCCTGCTTCGTCGACACGATCGAGCACATCGCCGACGGCGGGGTGACCGGTGTGAAGGTGCAGCACTTCTTCGTCTGCCACCTCGAATCGATGGACCCCGGCCAACGGCACGGACCCGAGGTCGACCAGCCCGACGGGACCTACGAGATCGTCCGGGTTCCGTTCAGCCGGGTCGGCATCGCCGCCGTCCATCTCGTCCCGCTGTCCCTGCGCCACTACCTCGACGGCAACATCGAGGGGGTACGCGCCATGCATGCCCCCGACCTGGGCTGATCCGGGTCCCGACCGCGGTACGTCTGAGGCCGGCGAAAGCCGTCGGCCTCAGTCCTCGCCGGCCTCAACCGCCGACGGCTTCCAGTTCCTCCACGGCGTCGTGCCGGATCCGGTCTCCGGGGATCCCGATCCGCTTGAGGGCGTCCACGCCACTGCGGATCATCGCCGACGGCCCCGAGATGAACGCGTCGTACGAACTCCACGGCCCGTGCTCACCGACCGCCTGTGGCAGCTGGCCGGCCAGCCCCTCTCCGACCACCGGGCGCACCGACAGCCACGGATGCGAACGCTGCAGCCCCAGCAGGGTGTCCTTGTCGTACAGGTCGTTGTCACAGCGCGCCCCGAAGAAGACCTCCACCGGGCGCCGTTCGCCGTGCTCGGCGACGTCCTCGATCAGGGCCTTGATCGGCGCGATGCCGGTACCGCCGCCCAGGCAGAGCATCCCGTTGTCGGTGCTGTGGTCCACCACCATCGACCCGGCCGGCGGACCCAGCCGCAGCACATCGCCCGGCCGGGCGTGCCGCACCAGCGCGTTGGAGACCCAGCCCGCCGGAACCGCCTTCACGTGGAAGGACAGCAGCCCGTCGGCACGGGGGGCCGAGGCGAAGGAGTAGTGCCGCCACACGCGCGGCCACCACGGGGTCTCCATGCTCGTGTACTGACCGGCGACAAACGGGTACGGCTGGTCGGGGCGCACCGTCAGCACCGCGATGTCCGGGGTGCGCAGATCGTGGGAGACCACCTCCGCGTGCCACCACGGCGGGCTCGTCCGCTCCTCCTCCGCGGCGGCATCGATCATGATCTGCGAGATCGCGGTGTACGCGCGCACCCACGCGGCCTGGGGCTCGGGTCCCCAGGTCAGCTGCGCGTACCGGGCCAGCGCGCTGATCAGGGCCTCACCGACCACCGGGTAGTGGCCCGCCATCGTGCCGTACTTGCGGTGGCCACTGCCCAGCCGGCGCAGATAGGGGACGAGTACGTCCGGGTCGTCGATGTGCTCGGCGGCCGTGAGCAGGGCCTTCAGCAGCCGGTCCCGCTGCATGTCCATGGCCGGGGGGAACATGCTCCGCACTTCGGGGTGCCTGGTGAACACCAGGGCGTAGAAGTACGAGGTCATCTTGTCGGCGACGGGTCCGATCTCCGCCAGGGTCCTGCGGATGAGCAAGGCATCCGGAGAGGGTTCGACCTCACCGCCCTGGGGGGGGTATCCGGCCCGTCCTCGGTCTTGCCGATCTGGTGGGCGCAGCGTCCATGCGGTGCCTCGCTTCGAGCATCTCGGTCGGGTCTGCACACGCCACGGCCTCGAATCCGTGGTTCCGGGTTTCACAGCGTGCCAGCCGACCGAGAGGCCTGCGGGGGAATGCGGGAATTCCGCGTTTCGAACCTTCCTTCCCCTTAAGATGTCTCAACTCCCGGGCGTGCCAACCCCAATAGCTGGTATGCCTCGCGCAGGTCCCGCCCCTCATAGACATAGGTCGCGCGCTCCGCCAGATAGGGCCGCGCGTTGACCGCCACCGACCTCGGCACCGCTTCGAAGAGCGCCGAATCCGTCAGGGAATCCCCGTACGCGACGCACTCGGACCGGTTCACCCCGAACCGCTCGCACAGCCGGTCCGCCACATCGACCTTGCCCTCGGGCGTCAGGATCCCCGCCACGTCCAGCGGCCCGGTGAACGGCACGGACGGGTAGACCGATCCATGGGCGGCGTGCGCTCCCCACTCCAGGAGCAGCTCCACGAAGAAGGACGGAGACAGCGAGATCACCGCGCAGTAGTCCCCGCGATCGTGGATCTCCCGCCACACCTCGCGGATCCCCGACAGCCAGGGAGCACCGTCGAACGCGGCCCGGACATGCACCGGCGTCAGCTCCGACCACAGCCCGTGTGCCGCGATCGAGAACTCCTGAGGGGTGAGCTCCCGCGCGGCGAAGGCGCGCTCCAGCTCGCCGATCTCCGTACTCACGCCGAGCTGCCGGGAAATCTCGACCGGCGCGGCCGAGCCGTACATCAGCGTCCCGTCGAGATCAAAGAGGTGCAGGAGAGTCATAACAGTGGAGGCTAGCCCGTACGTTTCACCCAGGGCACTGCCGAACGTCAGCTACGGGAGAAACAGCGTGTTTCACGTGAAACATCGAGCCCTTTTCCGGAAGGCATGTGGATGTTTCACGTGAAACATCCACTCCAAATCCTCTGGACGGCTTCCCATCCATGATCCACTCTGAGGCCGTGACACCACCACAGCTCACCGAACTGCCGATCCGCGCGCTGACCCCGGGGGACCTCCGCCACTGCGCCGACCTGTCCCAAGACCGCGGCTGGCTCCGCGAGGACCACAAGTGGGGGCTACTCCTCGCCGCCGGCGACGGCTACGGCATCGACGCCCCTGACGGACAGGGCCTCGCCGCCACCTGCGTCGTCACCCGGTACGGGCCCGACCCTGCCGCGCCTGACCTCGCCGCCATCGGGATGGTCCTCGTCGCCGACCGCTACGCCCGCCAGGGCCTCGGGCGCCGCCTGATGACACACGTCTGTGACGACGTCCTCAAGGGCATCCCGCTGACCCTGCACGCCACCCCCTACGGCCGGCCCCTCTACGAGGAACTCGGGTTCGACACCACGGGCCGAGCGGAGATGCTCAGGGGCGCGTTCACCCACGACCCCGAGAGCACCGCCGCCGCGTCGGCCACCGTCCAGGTCCGGCCGGCCACCGCCGAGGACCTCTCCCGGATCCTCCGCCTGGACGCCGACGTCTTCGGCGCCGACCGGACCCACATGATCACGCGGCTGCCCGCCTTCGCGGACCGGCTCGTGGTCGCGGAGGACCGGGCCGGCGAACTCACCGGCTACGCCGCCCTCTGGCCCAACATGGACACCCATGTCATCGGCCCCCTGATCGCCCGCGACACCGCCGGCGCCCAGGCGCTCGTCACCGCCCTCGCCGCCACCACCGACCGGCCCCTGCGCACCGATGTCGACGAGCGCCACGAGGAGCTCCTCGCCTGGCTCAAGGACCGCGGCCTCGGCTCCATCGCCTTCAACGCCGTCATGACCCGCGACATCCCGGGCCTGCCGGGTGACTGGACCCGCCGCTGGGCACCCCTCACCGTGGCAGCCGGCTGAGAAAGGACCACCACATGACCGACACCCCGGAACTGGCCATCCGCCCCGCCACCGAGGACGATCTGCCGGCCATCGTCGCGATGCTCGCCGACGACCCCCTCGGCGCCACCCGTGAGTCCCCTGACGACCTCACCCCGTACGCCGCGGCCTTGAAGCGGCTGGTCGAGGACCCTCACCAGCACGTGGTCGTCGCCGTACGGGGAGACCGGGTCGTGGGCACCCTCCAGCTCACCATCGTCTCGGGCCTCTCCCGCAAGGGAGCCACCCGCTCGATCATCGAGGGCGTCCGCGTCCACGCCGATGAACGGGGCAGCGGCCTCGGTACCCGCTTCGTCGAATGGGCCATCGACCAGTCCCGCCGTGAGAACTGCCAACTCGTCCAGCTCACCTCGGACGTGACCCGCACCGATGCCCACCGCTTCTATGAGCGGCTCGGGTTCACCGCCTCCCACGTCGGCTTCAAGCTGCAGCTCTGACGAGCTCCCCGGCAGGGCCGGGTCGCTGTCGGCGGCCCGGCCTACGATCGGGAGGATGAGCCCCAGCCTCCCCCTCGTCACCACGGCCGAGCGCCGCCACCGGCTCGGGCGCCGGCACCGCCTGGCTCCCTCCGCCCGGGCCACCAGCGCCGCCCAGGCGGCGGACGCCGTCGTCGCCCTGCACGCCACCGACGCCGCGACCGTCTTCCTCTCCGCCCGCGCCCGCCTCTCCGAGGGGGACGGCCCGGCCGAGATCGAGAAGGCCCTCTACGAGGACGTCAGCCTCGTCCGGCTGCTCAGCATGCGCAACACGCTCTTCGCCGTCTCCACCGGACTCGCCCCGTACGTGGACGCTTCCACCGCCCGGGGTATCGCCGCCAAGGAACGCCGCACCCTCCTCAAGCACCTCGCCGAGGACGGCCAGGGCCTCGATGCCGCCTGGCTCGCCCAGGCGGAAGCCGACGCGCTCGCGGCCCTCGATGCCCAGGGGGCGTCCACCGGCAGCCAGATCTCCGCCGCCGTACCCGCCCTGCGCCAGAAGATCACCATCGGCCGGGGCAAGAAGTACGAGACCGAGGCCGGCGTCGCCACCCGCGTCATCCGTCTGCTCGCCGCCGACGGCAGGATCCGCCGCGACCGGCCCCGCGGCTCGTGGACCTCCAGCCAGTTCCGGTGGGTGCACACCGAACCCTGGCCCGCCCTGCCCGCTGCCGAGGCCCGCGCCGAGATCGCCCGCCGCTGGCTCCACGCCTACGGTCCGGCCACCGAGGCCGACCTCAGATGGTGGACCGGCTGGACCCTCACCGACGTACGCAAGGCCCTCGCCGCCGCCGGCGCCGACCAGGTCCGCCTCGAAGACGGCAGCACCGCACTCGTCAGCCCCGGTGACACTGCGCCCGAACCCGCCCCGGAACCCTGGGCGGCCCTCCTGCCCGGCCTCGACCCCAGCGGCATGGGCTGGGCCGACCGCGGCTTCCACCTCGACCGGGCGCACCGGCCGGCCCTCTTCGACTACGCCGGCAACCTCGGACCCACCGTCTGGTGGAACGGCGAGATCGTCGGCGGCTGGGCGCAGCGCCCCAGCGGCGAGATCGTCTGGCGTCTGCTGGCCGACCCCGGCCGAGCCGCCGAGGAGGCCGTCACCGCCGAGGCCGTCCGCCTCGCCCAGTGGCTGGGCGAGGCCCGCGTCACCCCGCGATTCCGTACCCCGCTCGAACGCGAACTCGTGGCCTGAGCCCGCGGGAACGGTCCGGGCGGTCCTGGAGAGGTCAGCCGATGCCCCGCCAGCCCCGCGGGTCCACCCCGCCGGGCACCGGCGCCTGGGGGTCGTAGGGCTCCCGGGTGAACACGAACGAGCCCAGATCGAGGTGGCTCACCGAACCGTCCTCCCGGCGGACCGCCCGCAGCGTCTCCCCCGCGTAGTAGCCGGACAGCCCCGTCCAGCTGCCGTCCGGCCCGGTGCGGAACCGGGCGGCCCGGCCCACCGCGCCCACCGGGCGGAGCTCCAGCAGCCCGTCCGCCGTCAGCCGCAGCACCTGGGCCGAAGTCCCCCAGTACCAGGGCCCGCACAGCTCCAGCGAAACGTGGTCCGCCTCCCGGAACGGCCGCCACGGCTCCGGGAACCGCGGCTCCGCGTCCGCGACGATCGCCACCAGGTCGGCGGCCAGCGCCGTCGCGGGCAGCCCCGACGTGCAGTTCGCCAGCACCACCGCCGCCACGTCGTCCGCCTCGCTGAGCCACAGCCCCGCGACGAACCCCGGAAGCGAACCGCTGTGCCCCACGAGCCGGCGGCCGGCGCCGTCCATCAGCTGGAGGCCGAGCCCGTAACCGGCCTCGGCGAGGCCGGGCTCCGGCGGAGCCGCCGACGTCCGCATCTCCCGTACCGAATCCGCGCTCAGCACCCGCTCGTCACCGCGCGCCAGGAACGCCGCGAACCGCGCCAAGTCCCCTGTCGTGGACCACAGCTGACCGGCCGGGGCCATCAGCCCCAGGTCTTCCAGCGGCTCCGGCATCATCACGTCCGCCCACGGGTGCACAGCCCAGCCACCGGCGTGCGGGGCCTGCGGCAGCGGGCTCGTACGGCCGAGCCCCAGCGGCTCCAGCACCTCGGCCCGCAGCACCTCGGCCCACGGCTTCCCGCGCAACGCCTCGACGAGCGAACCGAGCAGCGTGTAGCCGGGGTTGGAGTAGTGGTGGCGCCGCCCGGGCTCGTGCCGGAACGGCTCCTCCCCCAGTACGTCCGACAGCTCCGGCCGCAACGCCGCCGAGGACCGCTCCCACCACTGCCCCGGGGTCTCCGCGGCCAACCCGCCGGTGTGGGCCAGCAACTGGGCGACGGTCACCTCTCCGGCGCCGGTCCCCGGGAGGTGCTTCTCCAGCGGGTCTCCGAGCGTCAGCCGGCCCTCGTCGCGCAGCCGCATCACGAGAACAGCGGTGAAGGTCTTGGTGATCGACCCGATCCGGTACTGCACGTTCCCGTCGGGCCCGTGCCCCTCGACCGAGGTCCGGGAGCCCTCCCAGACCAGCTCGCCCCCGCGTACGACGGCCGCCACCACCGACGGCGCCCGCCCTTCGCTCTGGGCGACGGCGATCCGGTGCCTCAGCGCGCGCCGGGTGGTGGGGAGCAGATCCAGGTCTTCAGGTACGGCATCCATGATCGGATGCTACGTGTTGGCCATGTCCACGAACCGCGAGTAGTGGCCCTGGAAGGCCACCGTGATCGTCGCCGTGGGGCCGTTACGGTGCTTCGCCACGATCAGGTCCGCCTCGCCCGCACGGGGCGACTCCTTCTCGTACGCGTCCTCACGGTGCAGCAGGATGACCATGTCGGCGTCCTGCTCGATCGAACCCGATTCACGAAGGTCGGAGACCATCGGCTTCTTGTCGGTGCGCTGCTCGGGACCACGGTTCAGCTGGGACAGCGCGATCACCGGGACCTCCAGCTCCTTCGCCAGCAGCTTGAGGTTTCGGGACATGTCCGAGACCTCCTGCTGACGGCTCTCGGGACGGCGCGAGCCACCCGACTGCATCAGCTGGAGGTAGTCGATGACCACGAGCGAGAGGTCGTTGCGCTGCTTGAGCCGACGGCACTTGGCCCGGATCTCCATCATCGACAGGTTGGGGGAGTCGTCGATGTACAGGGGGGCCGCGGACACGTCGGGCATCCGGCGGGCCAGCCGGGTCCAGTCGTCGTCCGTCATCGTGCCGGAGCGCATGTGGTGCAGCGCCACCCGGGCCTCCGCCGACAGCAGGCGCATCGCGATCTCGTTGCGGCCCATTTCGAGGGAGAAGATGACGCTCGGCAGGTTGCTCTTGATGGAGCAGGCCCGGGCGAAGTCCAGCGCGAGGGTGGACTTACCCATGGCGGGTCGGGCCGCGATGACGATCATCTGGCCCGGGTGCAGGCCGTTGGTGAGCGAGTCGAGGTCGGTGAAGCCGGTCGGGACGCCCGACATCTGGCCGCTGCGGGAGCCGATCGCCTCGATCTCGTCGAGGGCGCCTTCCATGATGTCGCCGAGGGGCAGGTAGTCCTCGGAGGTCCGCTGCTCGGTGACGGCGTAGATCTCGGCCTGGGCGCTGTTGACGATCTCGTCGACGTCGCCGTCGGCCGCGTATCCCATCTGCGTGATCTTCGTGCCGGCCGCGACCAGCCGGCGCAGGACCGCCCGCTCGTGGACGATCTCGGCGTAGTACTCGGCGTTCGCCGCCGTGGGCACCGACTGGACCAGGGTGTGCAGGTACGAGGCCCCGCCGACCTTGCTGATCTCGCCGCGCCGGGTGAGCTCGGCGCCGACCGTGATCGGGTCGGCCGGCTCGCCCTTCGCGTACAGGTCGAGGATGGCCTGGTAGATCGTCTCGTGCGAGGGCCGGTAGAAGTCGTGGCCCTTGAGGACCTCGACCACGTCGGCGATCGCGTCCTTCGAGAGCAGCATGCCGCCGAGGACGGACTGCTCGGCGTCGAGGTCCTGCGGCGGGACGCGCTCGAAGCCGCCGCCTCCGCCGTCCCAGGAGCCGCCCTCGCGGCCCCGGTCCTGCTGGTCGTCCCCGCGGCCGCGTCCCTCGCCGTTACGGCGCGGACGGGCGGGCAGACGGTCGCCTGGACCGCTGTCGGCCCAAGGGTCGTCCATGGGCTCGGGCATGCTCACCGGGCCGCCTCCTCCCGTCCGCAACGCGGACCTCGCCGTGCCACTCTTTTTCTACGACACGGCTCTGACATTTGGGGCACCCGAATCGGCTCTCGGCACGTCGGGCAACGCACAACGGTAGGGCCGTTGGCGACGTCAGCCAATCTTGTTATCCACAGGGTGTGTGGATGAGATGTGGATGACGGCACCAATGCTGTGGGTAACTCCGCCGAAGCTGTGCACGGACCGGGGGACGGGGCTGTGGACAAAATCACCTGCCCTACCCATACACCCATGTTGACCTGCTATTTCTTCTTCCACTGACTGTGGGGAAGAAAATTCTTGGCCACCGCCACAAGATCGCCTCCAACGGGGTGTGAAGAACGCCCAAGTCAGCGCGCCGGTAAGGATCAAAAGACCCTTGTATCTATTACCTGTGGAAGATTAGATTGAGCACATGACACAGGCCCCCGCAGCACCGAAGGCTGCCCCGAGACGGCACGACCGCGAGATCCTCGCACTCGCCGTCCCCGCCTTCGGCGCCCTCGTCGCCGAGCCCCTCTTCGTGATGGCCGACAGCGCCATCGTGGGGCACCTCGGCACACCCCAGCTCGCCGGCCTCGGCATCGCCGCCGCACTGCTCACCACCGCCGTGAGCGTCTTCGTCTTCCTCGCCTACGCGACCACCGCGGCCGTCGCCCGCCGCGTCGGCGCGGGAGACCTCCAGGCGGCCATCCGGCAGGGCATGGACGGCATCTGGCTCGCCCTCCTGCTCGGCGCGGCCGTCATCGCCGTCGTCATGCCCGCAGCGCCCTGGCTGATCTCCCTCTTCGGGGCCTCGGACACGGTCGCCCCGTACGCGATCACCTACCTGCGGATCTCCGCCCTCGGCATCCCGGCCATGCTGATGGTGCTCGCCGCCACCGGCGTCATCCGCGGCCTCCAGGACACCAGGACCCCGCTCTACGTGGCCATCGGCGGGTTCGCCCTCAACGGCGCCCTGAACGTCGCCCTCGTCTACGGCGCGGGGCTCGGGATCGCCGGATCCGCCTGGGGCACGGTCATCGCCCAGTGCGCCATGGCCGCCGCCTACCTCTTCGTGGTCGTCCGGGGCGCCCGCGAGCACCAGGCCTCCCTGCGCCCCGACCCGGCGGGCATCCGGGCCTGCGCCCAGGCCGGTGCCCCTCTGCTGGTCCGCACCCTGTCCCTGCGCGCCGTACTCATGATCGCCACGGCGGTCGCCGCACGGCTGGGCGACGCCGACATCGCGGCCCACCAGATCCTGCTCGCGCTGTGGAGCCTGCTGGCCTTCGCCCTGGACGCGATCGCGATCGCGGGACAGGCCATCATCGGCCGCTACCTCGGAGCCGGTGACACCCACGGGGCCAAGGCCGTCTGCCGGCGCATGGTGCAGTGGGGCATCGCCTCGGGCATCGTGCTCGGCCTGCTGGTCGTACTGGCCCGCCCGGTGTTCATTCCGCTGTTCACCAGCGACCCCACGGTAGAGAAGGCCCTGCTGCCCGCCCTGCTGGTCGTGGCGGTCTCCCAGCCCGTCTCCGGGATCGTCTTCGTCCTGGACGGTGTCCTGATGGGCGCCGGAGACGGCCGCTACCTCGCCTGGGCGATGCTGCTCACCCTTGCCGTGTTCACCCCGGCCGCTCTGCTCGTCCCGGCCCTCGGCGGGGGCCTGACCGCGCTCTGGTGGGCCATGACGCTGATGATGGTGGTCCGGATGGCCACCCTCCAGCTCCGCGCCCGCTCCGGCCGCTGGCTGATCGCGGGGGCGACGCGCTGAGAGGTGCCCTTGGCCCTTGCCCTGTGTTTCACGTGAAACACAGGGCAAGGCCCGCTCCTGTTTCACGTGAAACATCGCCCGGCAACGACGAAGGGCCGCACCCCATCGGGGTGCGGCCCTTCATGCGCAGCCCTTAGGCGGCGACGACCTCGATGCCCACGTTCGCGGCGACCTCGGCGTGCAGACGCACGGAGACCTGGTACGAACCGAGGGTCTTGATCGGGGAGCCCAGCTCAACGCGGCGCTTGTCGACCTTCGGGCCACCGGAAGCCTCGATCGCCGTGGCGATGTCGGACGGAGTGACGGAACCGAAGAGACGACCGGCGTCACCCGCGCGGGTGGCCAGACGGACCTTCACGCCCTCAAGCTTGGCCTTGAACTCGTTGGCCTGCTCGATGGTCGCGATCTCGTGGATCTTGCGGGCGCGGCGGATCTGCGCCACGTCCTTCTCGCCACCCTTGGTCCAGCGGATCGCGAAACCACGCGGGACCAGGTAGTTGCGAGCGTAACCGTCCTTGACGTCGACGACATCGCCGGCGGTGCCGAGGCCAGAGACCTCGTGGGTCAGGATGATCTTCATTATTCGGTCACCCTTTCCTTATCGCGCGGTGGACGTGTAGGGCAGCAGCGCCATCTCACGGCTGTTCTTCACGGCCGTGGCGACGTCACGCTGGTGCTGCGTGCAGTTGCCGGTAACGCGGCGGGCACGGATCTTGCCGCGGTCGGAAATGAACTTCCGCAGCATGTTCGTGTCCTTGTAGTCCACGTAAGCGGTCTTGTCCTTGCAGAACGCGCAGACCTTCTTCTTAGGCTTGCGCACAGGCGGCTTCGCCATTGTGTCTCTCCTGTGTGATCAAGAAGTGGGGATGCGAGCTGCCCTAGAAGGGCGGCTCGTCCGAGTAGCCACCACCGGAGCCGCCGGAGCTTCCGCCCCAGCCGCCCCCGCCGCCGCCCTGCTGCTGGCCGCCGGTCGGCGCGCTGGACGCCCACGGGTCGTCGGAGGAAGCTCCGCCGCCCTGAGGTGCGCCGCCGCTGGGGGCTCCGCCCCAGCCACCGCCGCCGCCACCCTGCTGCTGACCGCCGCCGCCGTATCCACCCTGAGCGCCGCGACCGGTGGTCTTGGCGACCTTGGCCGTGGCGGTCTTCAGGCTGGGGCCGACTTCCTCGACGTCCAGCTCGTAGACCGTGCGCTTGACACCCTCACGGTCCTCGTACGACCGCTGCTTCAGCCGGCCCTGCACGATGACGCGCATGCCCCGCTGAAGGGACTCGGCGACGTTCTCCGCCGCCTGACGCCAGACCGAGCAGGTCAGGAACAGGCCTTCGCCGTCCTTCCACTCATTGGTCTGCTTGTCGAAGATGCGGGGAGTGGACGCGACACGGAACTTCGCGACCGCCGCACCCGAGGGGGTGAAGCGCAGCTCGGGGTCGTCGACGAGATTGCCGACGACCGTGATGACGGTCTCGCCTGCCATGGATGAACCTCTCGGCGGGGATTGCTGCTGGGCTGCTGTGCTACTCGTTCCCGATTACCGCTGAACCGAAGTTCAGTGGGTCTCGGGGCGAAGGACCTTGGTCCGGAGAACCGACTCGTTCAGGTTCATCTGTCGGTCAAGCTCCTTGACGACCGCAGGCTCGGCCTGAAGGTCGATGACCGAGTAGATGCCCTCGGGCTTCTTCTTGATCTCGTAAGCGAGACGACGACGGCCCCAGGTGTCGACCTTCTCAACCTTTCCGTTGCCCTCACGGACGACGGAGAGGAAGTTCTCGATCAGCGGGGAGACAGCGCGCTCCTCGAGATCGGGGTCGAGGATGACCATCACTTCGTAGTGACGCATGTGGAACCCACCTCCTTTGGACTCAGCGGCCACGGTCGTTCCGTGGCAGGAGGGTCGTGATGCGTGGCACGGTGCCTGAGAACAGACACCGCGCAGACCGTACAGACTACCTGCTCGACTCCTTCCGGTTGAAATCCGGCAGGAGGAGGCCACAATCTGTACTCAACGGGTGCGCTCGGTGCTAAGCCCCCGGCTCCTCCCGGAGGCGGCCCCGGTGCACCGCTCTGCTTCAGCCAGGAGGTGCCTTTCCGATGGCACAGGCAATGCGACGCCAGTCCTCCATCTCCCTCTTCGCGACCGACGGCAAGCCCCACCCCCTGCAGGACACCCTGCTGGCGGTCACGCTGGTCCTCGGGGCCGTGGCGTTCGTCACGGCGTTCTTCCACAATCTCCACCTGCTCAGCTCGTGGACCGGGCTGATCGGGATCCTGACCGGCGCGTACGGACAGTTCATCTCCGTCACGACACGCGAGCGCTTCGCACTGATCATCGGCCTTGGCGCCTCGGCCATCGGCTTCTACCTCGGCATGGCGCACGGCGGTCTCTTCGGCGGCTGAGCGGCTGACCGGGGCATCTCCGCGACAAGGGCGCCGGCCGCCACGGGGACGGGCACGGCCCGTCCCCCAGATGGGTGGCGCCCTTGTCGCAGTAGGCTTCGCGCCATAGCCAGCGAAGCCGCCGGAGGAGACGCCCCGCATGAGCCTGTCCCTGAGGACCATCAGTCGAGAGCAGCATCTGGATTACCTCCAGAGCCTGCCCTCGGCGAGCCACTGCCAGGTCCCGGCGTGGGCCGACGTGAAGAACGAGTGGCGCTCCGAGAACCTCGGATGGTTCAACGAGTCGGAGGAACTCGTCGGCGCCGCCCTCGTGTTGTACCGGCAGCTGCCCAAGGTGAAGCGCTACCTCGCGTACCTGCCCGAGGGCCCGGTCATCAACTGGTACGCCCCGAATCTGGAGGAATGGCTCCAGCCGATGCTGGCGCACCTGAAGCACCAGGGCGCCTTCACCGTGAAGATGGGCCCGCCCGTCGTGATCCGCCGCTGGAACTCGGCGGCCATCAAGGCCGGTATCCAGGACCCGAACGTCAAGCGACTGCGCGACGTGGAGGCTTCGGTCATCGAGCCGCGCGCCTTCGAGGTCTCGGACAAGCTGCGCCGGATGGGCTGGCAGCAAGCCGAGGACGGCGGCGCCGGCTTCGGCGACGTCCAGCCGCGTTACGTGTTCCAGGTGCCGCTGGCCAACCGCTCGCTGGACGACGTCCTCAAGGGCTTCAACCAGCTGTGGCGCCGCAACATCAAGAAGGCCGAGAAGGCCGGTGTCGAGGTCGTCCAGGGCGGCTACGACGACCTGCCGACCTGGCAGCACCTGTACGAGATCACGGCCGAGCGCGACAAGTTCCGCCCGCGCCCGCTCAGCTACTTCCAGCGTCAGTGGACGGCCCTCAACTCCGAGGACCCCAACCGGATGCGGCTGTACATCGCCACCCACGAGGGGGAGCCGCTGGCCGCCGCCACGATGCTCACCGTCGGCCAGCACGTCTGGTACTCGTACGGCGCATCGGCCAACCACAAGCGCGAGGTTCGGCCGTCGAACGCGATGCAGTGGCGGATGCTGCGCGACTCGTACGCGCTCGGTGCGAGCGTCTACGACCTGCGCGGCATCAGTGACACCCTGGACGAGAACGATCACCTGTTCGGTCTCATCCAGTTCAAGGTCGGCACCGGCGGCGAGGCCGTCGAGTACGTCGGCGAGTGGGACTTCCCGCTCAACAAGATGCTGCACAAGGCCCTCGACATCTACATGTCGCGGCGCTGACCCACACCGCACCGCACTGCTCCACACACACCGCAACGCTGCACAGGCAGCTGTTTTCCAGAGAGGCTCCGGACGGGCATGGCGCTCACGCTCTACGTCGACACCGCGCGCTGGCGTGCGCACCAGAAGCAGATCCAGGACCAGTTCCCCGGGCTGATCCCCGTCTGCAAGGGCAATGGCTACGGCTTCGGCCATGAGCGGCTGTGCGAAGAGGCGACCCGGATGGGCTCCGACATCCTCGCCGTCGGCACCACGTACGAGGCCGCCAGCATCAAGGACTGGTTCGGCGGCGACCTGCTCGTCCTCACCCCGTTCCGGCGGGGCGAGGAACCGGTTCCCCTGCCGGACCGGGTCATCCGCTCGGTGTCCTCGGTGGACGGGGTCCGCGGCCTGGTCGGCGCCCGGGTGGTCATCGAGTGCATGAGCTCGATGCGCCGCCACGGCATCTCCGAGCAGGACCTGGGACTGCTCCACTCGGCGATCGAGGACGTCCGCCTGGAGGGCTTCGCCCTGCACCTGCCGCTGGACCGCCCTGACGGCTCGGACGCCGTCGAGGAGGTCATCGGCTGGATGGACCGGCTGCGCGCGGCCCGGCTGCCGCTGCACACGATGTTCGTGAGCCACCTCAAGGCCCAGGAGCTGACCAGGCTCCAGCAGCAGTTCCCGCAGACCCGCTTCCGGGCCCGCATCGGCACCCGGCTGTGGCTCGGCGACCACGAGGCCACCCAGTACCGCGGCGCGGTCCTGGACGTCACGCGCGTGTCGAAGGGCGACCGGTTCGGCTACCGCCAGCAGAAGGCCGCCTCCGACGGCTGGCTCGTCGTGGTCGCGGGCGGCACCTCGCACGGGGTGGGGCTGGAGGCTCCCAAGGCCCTCCACGGGGTCATGCCGCGCGCCAAGGGCGTGGCCCGCGCGGGCCTGGCCACGGTGAACCGGAACCTGTCCCCGTTCGTCTGGGCGGGCAAGCAGCGCTGGTTCGCGGAGCCGCCGCACATGCAGGTGTCGATCCTGTTCGTGCCCTCGGACGCGACCGAGCCGAAGGTCGGCGACGAGCTGGTGGCGCACCTGCGACACACCACCACCCAGTTCGACCGGGTGCTGGACGCCTGATCCACCGGGTGGTGACGGGCCGGCCGCGGGGGCCGCTCAGTCCCTGAGGTCCGCTCCCCACTCGACCCGCTGTCCCTGCGAAGGCGCCGCATCCTGCGGCGCCTTCGTCATGTGCGCCAGGGTGAACACGTCCTCGGCGCCGTCCAGGACACCGCCGGAGGGGTCGTCCGAGCCGTCCTGGCGCACCACGTCCCGTTCGGGCAGCAGGATGTCGCGGACGACGACGGCGCACAGGTAGAGCGTCGCGATCAGGTGGGCGGCGATCGCCAGCTGGTAGCCCTCCACGGGCAGGCCCTGGTGCTTGTCCCCGCTGGTCGTGTAGGCGAGGTAGAACCAGATGCCGAGGAAGTACATGACCTCGCCGGTCTGCCAGATCAGGAAGTCCCGCCAGCGCGGCCGGGCCAGCGCGGCGAGCGGGATGAGCCACAGCACGTATTGCGGCGAGTAGACCTTGTTCGCCAGGATGAACGCGGCCACCACCAGGAAGGCCAGCTGCGCGAAACGGGGGCGCCGCGGGGCCGCCAGGGTGAGCAGGCCGATGGCGGCGCACAGCAGCAGCGTCAGGACCGTCGCGTAGGTGTTGGCGCCGTCGAGGGGGTTGCCGGAGCGCTGGGAGATCAGCAGCCACACGGAGCCGAAGTCGATGGGCCTTTCCTGGCTGAAGACGTAGAACCGCTTCCAGCCGTCCCAGGCGAAGTACATGACCGGCCCGTTGACCAGGAGCCAGGAGCCGGCCGCGCCCAGCAGGGCGGCGCCGAACGCGCGCCACTTCCCGGCCCGCCAGCAGAGCACGAACAGCACGCCGAGCAGCAGTACCGGGTAGAGCTTGGCGGCGGTGGCCAGTCCGATGAACACGCCGAACAGGACCGCCCGGCCACGGGACCACATCAGCGTCGCGGCGGCGGTCAGAGCGATGGCCAGCAGGTCCCAGTTGATCGTCGCGGTGAGGGCGAAGGCGGGCGCGAGGGCGAAGAGCAGCGCGTCCCAGGGCCGGCGGCGGTGGGTGCGGGCGACGCAGTAGGCGATGACCACCGCGCAGATCATCAGCATGCCCGCGTTGACCATCCAGTACAGCTGCTCGCGGTGCTGGATGGAGCCGCCGCCCGGGGTGAGCCAGGAGGCGAACTGCATGAAGGCGCCGGTCAGGACCGGGTACTCGACGTACTGCATGTCGCCGTACTTCGGGTCGCCGTCGGGGAACCGGTCGAAGTACGGGATGAGCCCGTCGGCGAAGCCGCGCGCGGAGTACAGGTGCGGGATGTCGGAGTAGCAGGCGTGGGTGTACTGCGAACCCGCTCCCTGGAACCAGGCCCAGTCGTAGCAGGGGAGCTTCTGGACCATGCCGAGCGCGAACATCCCGAGGGCGACGAGGATGACGACCCGCACGGGAGTCAGCCGGTGGCCGCCCAGCCGGGCGTGCCGGCCGAGCGGGCCGCCGATGAGTTCGCTGCCGGCCGCGGCGACCTCGTCCTGCTGGGTGGGCAGTACGGGCGGTTCCTCGTGCACCTTCGTCATGCGCACATCCTGCCGTACGGGGCCGGGCATGAGGGAGGGCCGCCGCACGGGGTGCGACGGCCCTCGTCAGCGCGGGGCGGGGCGGGTCAGCCCCCGGTACCGGCGGTGGTCCCGGTGGACGTGCCGCCCCAGCCGGTGATGCCGCCCGGCCGGCCCGGCTTGCCCGTGGGCGGCGACGGAGGCCCGGTGGGTCCGCCGTCGGCCCCTCCGCCGTTGACGCCTCCGCCGTTGGCCGCTCCGCCGTTGACACCCCCGCCGTTGACTCCGCCGTTGTCGGCGCCGCTGGTGGTGCCCCCGTTCGTCGTCGGGTCGTAGCACACCCGCCACGGCTTGCAGGAGGGCTTGCCTCCGCCCGACGGGCTCGGGGAGACCGGGGGCGAGGTGCTCGGCGACGTGGACGGCGACGGCGGCGTGGACGGCGAGGGAGCGACCGAGGGGCTCGGGGAGGGCGCGCCGGAGGCGTCCGCGGTGACGCCGATGTCGTCGGGCTCGGGGAACTCCTTGGAGGGGAGTCCCTTGAGCGCCTCGCGCATGTACTCGGTCCAGATCACGGTCGGGATGTCACCACCGTGGATGGAGTCGACACCGCCCACGTGGTTCATGGACATGAGCTTCTTGTCCGCCGAGGTGGGGTCGGTACGGAACAGGGTGACCGCGGTGGACAGCTCCGGGGTGTAGCCGACGAACCAGGCCGACTTGTTCTTGTCGGTGGTGCCGGTCTTGCCCGCGACGGGCCGGTTGAGCTTCTTGGCCTTGACGCCGGTGCCGTTCTGGACGACGTTCTCCAGCACCTTGGTGACGTTGTCGGCGATGGCGTTGTCCATGGCGCGCTGCGCCTTGGGAGCCTCGAAGCCGGACAGCTCCTTGCCGTCCTGCTCGACCTTGGTCACCGAGAACGGCTCGTGGTGGGTACCGGAGGCGGCGAAGGTGGCGTACGAGTCGGCCATCCGGATGGCGCTGGGGGTGGAGGTGCCCAGCGCGAAGGAGGCGGTGTTGTCCGGGTCCATCGACTCGGTGAGGATGCCCGTGGACTTGGCCACGTCGCGGACCTTGCTGTGGCCGACGTCGAAGACGAGCTGCGCGAACGGAACGTTGATGGACTTCTCCATCGCCTCGTTCAGGGTCACGTATCCGTAGGGGGTCGAGCTCTCGTTCTTCTGCTGGAACGGCTTGCCGTTGCTGCCCGTCAGCGGCTTGCCCTGACGGTTGTTGATCACGGTGAGGTCGTTGGCCGGGTACTTGCTGTCGACCGAGAGGCCCGACCCGTTCGAGTTCTGGGTGCCGTACTCCAGCGCCGCCGCCAGCACGTACGGCTTCCAGGTCGAGCCGACCGGTACACCGATGGTGTTGGCGTTGTTGGTGAAGTGTTTCTTGTCCCAGCCCGGACCGCCGTACATGGCCACGATCGCCCCGGACTTCACGTCCACGGAGGCGGCGCCGAACTGCACGAAGGTGTCGTAGTCGGGACGCTTCTTCTCGTCGAGGAAGTCGTCGCGCGTCTCCTCGACGGCCTTGACCAGGGCGTCCACCCTCGGCTTCTCGAAGGTGGTGTGGATCTGGTAGCCGCCCAGGGCCATCTTCTCGGCCGGGATGTCCTTGGTCTTCATCACGTACTGCTTGGCGGTCTCGACCAGGTAGCCGATCTGGCCGGACATGCCGCGGGCCATTTCGGAGTCCACCAGCTTGGGGAACTCCTTGATCTGGTCCCGGTCCGCCTTCTGCATCCGGCCGACCTGGACCTCGCGGTCCAGCACCCAGGCCCAGCGCTGCCGGGCTCGCTCGGTGTTGGCCTGCGGGGTGGCGGCGGTGCCGATGCCGCCGTCCGGGTTGTACAGGTTCGGCCCCTTGAGCACGGAGGCGAGGAAGGCGCTCTCGGAGGGCGTGAGCTCCTCGCAGTCCTTGCCGAAGTAGGCACGGGCCGCGGCCTGGATGCCGTAGGCGTCCCGGCCGTAGTACGCGGTGTTGAGGTAGCCCGCGAGGACGTCGTCCTTCTCGGCGCTCACACCCAGCTTTATTGCGATGAAGAGCTCGGTGACCTTGCGCTTGAGCGTCTGGTCGGAGTCGAGGTAGGTGTTCTTCACGTACTGCTGGGTGATGGTCGAGCCACCCTGGGTCGAGCCGCCCTTGGCCATGTTCCACACGGCGCGGGCGATACCCATGGGGTCGACGCCCTTGTCGGTCTCGAAGGACTCGTTCTCGGCCGAGATCACCGCGTCCTGCATCGAGCGGGGGATCTTGGAGATCGGGACGATCTGCCGGTTCATGGAACCGCCGGTCGCGACCATCTGGGTGCCGTCTGCCCAGAAGAAGACGTTGTTCTGCGCCTTGGCGGCCAGATTCGGGTTCGGCGTGTTCACCATGGCGATGCCGATGCCGGCGCCGGCGGTGACGACCGCGAAGAAGCCCAGCGCGGTGCCGCCGACGAGCTTCCAGGACGGCATGAAGCGCTTCCAGCCGTCCTTGTCGGACCGCGGGTAGTTGATCAGCCGCTTGTCCGGGCGCCCCGCACCCCTGCCCGCCTGACCGCGGCCACGGGGGCCGGACCCCCGCTGGGTGGATCTACGGGCATCGGCGCGGCCGGCCGGCTCGCCGTAAGGGACGCTCGGGGACGCGGTGGGTACGTCGCGTCCGGCGCCGGGGGCGCCCCGGCCTGGGCGCTGCTGGGCAGCCCGGCGGGTCGCGGCGCGGCTCCCGCCCTGGGGTTCGGGCTGGGGCGGTTTGCGGCGGTGCTCGCTCATCGAACGACTACTCCTCGGCCAGGCGAGTGGCCTGGAAGCGGCAGGTGAGTTCCGGTCCCCCCGGTGTCATGGCGCACAGACTACGCACGCTCAAAACCCATTCAGTGTCGAAGTTCACCCCAAATCAGGCAACTTGCCTCGTACGAATTGGTGATGTGATGCCGGTCACTACGCCATCTCTTGTCGCCGGGGGCAGCCCGTTCTATCGTCTGGATGTATCGAGTCGATACATCAGCTCGACATAAAGACTCAGGGGCGGAGGAGAGGCAGGCGGATGAGCAGACGCTCAGGCATCCTCGAGTTCGCCGTCCTCGGCCTGCTTCGCGAATCCCCCATGCACGGCTACGAGCTGCGCAAGCGGCTCAACACCTCGCTGGGTGTGTTCAGGGCGTTCAGCTACGGGACGCTCTATCCCTGCCTCAAGACGCTGGTCGCCAACGGCTGGTTGATCGAGGAACCGGGCAGCGCCCCGGAAGACGCTCTCGCCGCTTCACTCGCAGGGCGCCGCGCCAAGATCGTCTACCGGTTGACGGCGGCGGGTAAGGAGCACTTCGAGGAGCTCCTTTCCCACACCGGGCCGGACACCTGGGAAGACGAGTCCTTCGCCGCCCGCTTCGCCTTCTTCGGCCAGACCGAACGTGAAGTGCGGATGCGGGTGCTGGAGGGTCGCCGCAGCCGGCTGGAAGAGCGCCTGGAGAAGATGCGGGCCTCGCTCGCCCGCACGCGGGAACGCCTCGACGACTACACGCTTGAACTGCAGCGACACGGAATGGAATCCGTGGAGCGCGAAGTCCGCTGGCTGAACGAGCTGATCGAGAGCGAGCGGGCGGGACGGGACAAGAGAAATCCCGGCCCGCCCGACGAAACTGCAAAGTGAGGTCTGCGGTCTCGCAGACCTCGTCCGAGAACAAACAGGGAGCAACCGGAATGGGTTCGGTTCGCGTAGCCATCGTCGGCGTGGGCAACTGCGCCGCCTCGCTGGTGCAGGGCGTCGAGTACTACAAGGACGCCGACCCGGCGGCCAAGGTCCCCGGTCTGATGCACGTCCAGTTCGGCGACTACCACGTGCGTGACATCGAGTTCGTCGCCGCGTTCGACGTCGACGCGAAGAAGGTCGGCCTCGACCTCTCCGACGCCATCGGCGCCAGCGAGAACAACACCATCAAGATCTGCGACGTCCCGAACGCCGGTGTGACCGTTCAGCGCGGCCACACCTACGACGGTCTGGGCAAGTACTACCGCATGACCATCGAGGAGTCCGCCGAGGCTCCGGTCGACGTGGTGCAGATCCTCAAGGACCGCCAGGTCGACGTTCTGATCTGCTACCTGCCCGTCGGTTCCGAGGACGCTGCGAAGTTCTACGCGCAGTGCGCCATCGACGCCAAGGTCGCGTTCGTCAACGCCCTCCCGGTCTTCATCGCCGGCACCAAGGAGTGGGCGGACAAGTTCACCGAGGCCGGTGTCCCGATCGTCGGCGACGACATCAAGTCGCAGGTCGGCGCCACCATCACGCACCGCGTGATGGCGAAGCTGTTCGAGGACCGCGGTGTCCGTCTTGAGCGCACCATGCAGCTCAACGTCGGCGGCAACATGGACTTCAAGAACATGCTGGAGCGCGACCGCCTGGAGTCGAAGAAGATCTCCAAGACGCAGGCCGTCACCTCGCAGATCCCCGACCGTGAGCTCGGCGAGAAGAACGTCCACATCGGCCCGTCCGACTACGTCGCGTGGCTCGACGACCGCAAGTGGGCCTACGTCCGCCTCGAAGGCCGCGCCTTCGGCGATGTCCCGCTGAACCTTGAGTACAAGCTTGAGGTGTGGGACTCCCCGAACTCCGCCGGTGTCATCATCGACGCCCTGCGCGCCGCGAAGATCGCCAAGGACCGCGGTATCGGTGGCCCGATCCTGTCGGCTTCCAGCTACTTCATGAAGTCCCCGCCGGTGCAGTACTTCGACGACGAGGCCCTGGCCAACGTCGAGAAGTTCATCAAGGGCGAGGTCGAGCGCTAGTCGAACCCCAAGGGTCCGCGAGGACACCTGGACTTCGGCTGTTCTTCCGCGGAGGGTCCCCGGGCAATACGCCCGGGGACCCTCCGCGTATGTGACCCTTGCCCTCATGCCTGTCGTACGTGATCTGCGCGTACTCCTGCGCTTGAGGGATTTCCGCAATCTGCTCGCCGTACGGCTGCTTTCCCAGGCCGCGGACGGCGTGTACCAGGTCGCGCTCGCCACGTACGTGGTCTTCTCCCCGGAGAAGCAGGCCTCGCCCGCGGCCATCGCCTCGGCCATGGCGGTCCTGCTCCTGCCCTACTCGGTGATCGGCCCCTTCGCCGGCGTGCTGCTGGACCGCTGGCGGCGCCGCCAGGTCTTCCTCTACGGCAACCTGCTGCGGGCCGTCCTGGCCTGCGTCACCGGCCTGCTGATCGTCGCGCACGTCCCCGACTGGCTCTTCTACGCCTCCGCCCTGTCGGTGACCGCCGTCAACCGCTTCGTCCTGGCCGGACTCGCCGCCTCGCTGCCCCGGGTCGTCGGCTCGGACCAGCTGGTCACCGCCAATGCCCTGTCGCCCACCGCCGGGACCCTCGCGGCGACCGCCGGCGGGGGACTGGCCTTCCTCGTACGGCTGCTGGCCTCGGGCTCCAATGCCCTCGTCGTCCTGCTCGGGGCCCTGCTGTATCTGGCCGCCGCCCTGATGTCGCTGCGCCTGGCCATCGGGCTCCTGGGACCCGACCACCCCCCTGGCCACACCCACCCGTCCGTAGCCGAGGGGATCGCCCTGACCGTCCGGGGCATGACCGAGGGCCTGCGGCACCTGGCCGAACGGCGCGAGGCCGCCCAGGCGCTCGCAGCGATGACCATGATGCGGTTCTGCTACGGCGCGCTGACGGTCATGCTGCTGACCCTCTGCCGCTACTCCTGGTCGGACAACGAGTCGGACGGCCTGGCCCTGCTGGGCATCGCGGTCGGCGTCTCCGGCGCCGGATTCTTCACGGCAGCCGTCATCACGCCCTGGCTCGTGGGCCGGCTGGGCACGCGCGGCTGGATCACGGCCTGCTCCGCCGGCGCCGCGGTCCTGGTCCCCGCACTGGGCCTGTTCTTCGCCCCGGGCCCGATGCTGGCCGCCGCCTTCGTACTGGGCCTCGCCACCCAGGGCGCCAAGATCTCCACCGACACCGTCGTGCAGTCACAGGTGGACGACGAGTTCCGGGGGCGCGTTTTCTCCGTCTACGACGTGCTGTTCAACGTCGCGTTCGTCGGGGCCGCCGCGGTCGCCTCCCTGATGCTTCCCGCCGACGGCCAGTCGGTCGTACTGATCATGAGCGTGTCCGTCGTGTACGCCGTGACCGCGGCGCTCCTGCGGCGCCAGGGCCGATGTTTCACGTGAAACATCGGCTCGGGCTGACCCGCTCCGGCTGATGTTTCACGTGAAACGGGGTCGATGTTTCACGTGAAACATCGACCCCGCCGACCGCTGCGGTCCGGTGTCAGGCCTGTGCGGCCCACCACTCCTTCAGAGCCGTGACCGCCGCTTCGTGCCCCATCGGGCCGTTCTCCAGCCGCAGGTCCAGCAGGAACGCGTACGCCTTGCCGATCACCGGGCCGGGGCCGACGCCCAGCACCTGCTGGATCTCGTTGCCGTCCAGGTCGGGCCGGATCGCGTCGAGCTGCTCCTGCTCCTTGAGCTGCTCGATGCGCTCCTCCAGGCCGTCATAGGTCCGGGAGAGCGCGTTGGCCTTGCGCTTGTTGCGGGTGGTGCAGTCCGAGCGGGTCAGCTTGTGCAGGCGCTCCAGGAGGGGACCCGCGTCACGGACGTAGCGCCGTACCGCGGAGTCCGTCCACTCGCCGTCCCCGTAGCCGTGGAAGCGCAGGTGCAGCTCCACCAGCCGGGACACGTCCTTGATCATGTCGTTGGAGTACTTCAGCGCGGTCATGCGCTTCTTGGTCATCTTCGCGCCCACCACCTCGTGGTGGTGGAAGGAGACCCGGCCATCGCTCTCGAACCGGCGGGTGCGGGGCTTGCCGATGTCGTGCAGCAGGGCGGCCAGCCGCAGCACCAGGTCCGGACCGTCCTCCTCCAGGGCGATCGCCTGCTCCAGCACGATCAGCGAGTGGTCGTAGACGTCCTTGTGCCGGTGGTGCTCGTCACTCTCAAGCCGAAGCGCGGGCAGCTCGGGCAGCACGTGGTCGGCCAGGCCGCTGTCCACCAGCAGGCCGAGCCCCTTGCGGGGGTTCGCCGACAGCAGCAGCTTGTTCAGCTCGCCCTGCACCCGCTCCGCGGAGACGATCTCGATCCGGTCGGCCATCGCCGTCATCGCGGCCACGACCTCGGGAGCCACCTCGAAGTCCAGCTGGGCGGCGAACCGGGCCGCGCGCAGCATGCGCAGCGGATCGTCCGAGAACGAGTCCTCCGGCGTGCCAGGGGTGCGCAGGATGCCCGCCTGGAGGTCTTCCAGGCCCCCGTGCGGGTCCACGAACTCCTTCTCGGGCAGCGCGACGGCCATCGCGTTCACCGTGAAGTCGCGGCGGACCAGGTCCTCCTCGATCGAGTCGCCGTAGGAGACCTCCGGCTTGCGCGAGGTCCGGTCGTAGGACTCGGACCGGTAGGTGGTCACCTCGATCTGGAAGCCGAGCTTGTGGGCGCCGACGGTGCCGAAGGCGATCCCCACGTCCCACACCGAGTCGGCCCACGGCCGGACGATCTTCAGGACGTCCTCGGGGCGGGCGTCGGTGGTGAAGTCGAGGTCGTTGCCGAGCCGCCCGAGCAGCGCGTCGCGGACGGACCCCCCGACCAGGGCAAGACGGAATCCCGCCTCCTGGAAACGGCGGCCGAGCTCGTCGGCGACAGGGGCGACCCGCAGCAGTTCACTCACCGCTCGGCGCTGCACCTGACTCAGGGCACTGGGGTTGTCTTCATTGGCGTTCGGCACAACAGAAAAGGGTACGTGCCCGGCCCGGCGGGAGCTCCCTCGTTTGTGACCACCCCGGCACACGGCGGCGGGCGGGCGGACCCGATCATGTGGAGCAAGGCGCGGCACTCGCGCACAGCGGGTCTCGTTACCATGCGTGGACGCACAAACGACGACCACTGACACTTCGAGGACGGGCGGGCGCGTGGCCGAGGCGGCAGACAACCAGGGGGCAGTACCGGCCCCTGCCCGGCGTCGCTGGCTGCGGCGCGCCGTCGTCCTGCTCGCCGGGACGCCGGTGCTCGCCGCCCTGGTCTATGCCCCCGCGCCGCCGGCCGAGGCCGCGGACGCCCCGGTCGATGTCCAATTGGACACACTGGCGCCCACGGCTCCGGTCAAGGGCGACACGCTGACGATCTCGGGCACGGTGGTCAACAACACCCGCGAGAAGATCAGCAACGCCCACGTGGGGCTGCGGGTCGGGCCGGCGCTGGGAGACCGGGCCGCTATCGACGAGGTGGCGGACCGCACGGCCTTCCGGCCCGGCACGGACCCCGCGGAGATCGACTCCGCGTACGCCGCGAAGATCGACTCGCTGCCCGCGAAGGCCGGCCAGGCGTTCACCCTCAAGGTCCCGGTGAACAAGCTGCCGCTGGACAAGGACGGCGTCTACCAGCTCGGCGTGTCCCTGTCCGGGGAGAGCGGGAGCCGCTCGTACGAGCAGGTCCTGGGCATCAAGCGGACCTTCCTGCCCTGGCAGCCGGAGGCTGCCTCCAAGCGCTCCCACCTGGCCTACGCATGGCCGCTGATCTCCACGACGCACCTGACCGCGGAGACCGGCTCGGACGAGACGCAGACGCCCGTCTTCCAGGACGACAAACTCGCCGACGAGCTGAAGCCCGGTGGCCGCCTGGAGCAGATGGTCACGCTCGGCAAGGAGCTGCCCATCACCTGGGTCATCGATCCCGACCTGCTCTACACGGTCGACGCGATGACCAAGGGCTACCGGGTCCGCACGCCCGACGGCCGGACCGTCCAGGGCAAGAACAAGGCCGTGGCCGAGCAGTGGCTCAGTTCGCTGGAGAGCGCGGTCCAGGGCAAGAAGGTCGTCGCGCTGCCGTTCGCCGACCCCGACATCGCCTCCCTCGCCCACCGCGGCAAGGACGTGTCGGGCACCCTGGGCCAGCTGCGGCCCGCCACCGACAAGGCGAAGCAGGCCGTCGAGACCGTCCTGCACGTGCCCGCGTCGACCGGCTTCTCCTGGCCGGTGGACGGCGCGATCGACCCGTCGATCGTGAACGTCGCCACCTCGGCCGGCGCCCACAACGTGCTCACCCGCAGCGACAGCCTCCGTGAGACCGGCTCCCTGGGCTACACCCCCTCAGCCGCCCGGCCCATCGGCGCGGGCAGCACCGCGGTCGTGGCCGACGCGGACCTCTCCACCGCCTTCGAGGGCGACATGCTCGGCGCCGGGAACTCCACGCTCGCCGTGCAGCGGTTCCTGGCCCACAGCCTCGCCCTCAACCTGCAGAACACCGGGGAGCAGCGCAGCTTCGTCGTCGCCCCGCAGCGGATGCCCTCCTCCAGCCAGGTGCAGACGATGGCGGCCGCCCTGCGCGGCCTGCAGAGCGGCCGCTGGACGCAGCCGACCGATCTGGAGGCCGCGGCCGCGGCGAAGCCCGACCCGGGCGCCGCCACCCAGGTGCCGGGGGCCGGCCAGTACCCGGATTCCCTGCGCAAGCAGGAGCTGCCGGTGTCCGCGTTCGAGGACATCCGCACCACCCAGAACACCCTCGATCACTTCAAGGTGATCCTCTCCGCGCCGGACCGCGTGGAGATCCCCTTCGGCAACACCATGAACCGCGAGATGTCCTCCACGTGGCGCGGCCGCCCCGAGGAGGCCAAGGAGTACCGGGAGCAGGCCCAGCGGTACCTGCTCGGCCTGACCGAGAAGGTCAAGGTCATCCCGAAGTCCGACGCCACCCTGTCCGGGCACAGCGCGACCATCCCCGTGACCGTGCAGAACAGCCTGGTCCAGGACGTCCACGACCTCGTGCTGCGGGTGAAGTCCGCCAACCCGACCCGCCTGATGTTCGGCGACAGCGGCACGGCCCAGCAGGAAGTCACCGTCCAGGCCGACCACAGCCAGACGCTGAAGTTCACCGCGAACGCCACCGCGAGCGGTCCGGTCGAGGTCTCGGCGCAGCTGTTCACGAAGGACGGCGTGCCGTACGGCAAGGAACGCAAGTTCACCGTCGACGCCACCGAGATCACTCCCACCGTCATGCTGGTGATCGCCGGCGGCGTGCTCCTCCTGGTACTGGCAGGCATCAAGATGTACGCCAGTCGCAAGCGCGTCGCGGCCCGCGCGGCCGCCGAGGAGGACACGCAGCCGAGTGACGAGTCCCCGGACACCGGACCGCAAAGCGCGAGCGGGTCCGGCACGGGTGAGACAGTGGACCGTTGAGCGATGCCGTGGCCGGTCGGGCCTGGGACGATGAGGTGGGGTTTCGATGAACGCGCCGTACAACGGTGACCGCGCGCAGGGCACTGGCGGGCCAGCGCCCTCCCAGGGCACTGCCCCGGGCACACCGGTGCCCGGGCAGGTTCCCGCGCCTGCGCCCGCGCCGGATCATGACCCTTATGTCCAGGACGCCTACGATCACGACCCCTACCGGTCGCAGGATCTCTCGGCCCAGGACCCGGTGGCGGAGGTGCTCTACGACCGCGCCTCCCACCCCCCGCCCCCGCCCGGCACCTTCCAGGAGCCCGGCCCCCTCTACGCGGCCCCGGCCACGCCCGTGCACGGTCCCGACCCGCGGGTGTGGGCCCAGACCCCGCCGCCCGAGCCCGACGGCCCCTCCCGCCACCTGCCGTACGGGGACCACGCCACCACCACGCAGTTCGTCGGCGTGGACTCCCTCGTGACCGGCGCGACGGACGACCGGCCCGGCCCCGACGCGTTCGCGCACCTCTACCGGGACCAGCAGGCCGCGCCCCGCACCCCGGCCGAGGAGGCACCCGTCGCCGCCCCGGCCCCGAGCAAGCCCGCCGGGCGCGCCGCGGGTCTGCTCAAGTCCAGCGCCCTGATGGCCGCCGGAACGATCGTCTCCCGCATCACCGGCTTCCTGCGGACCCTGGTCATCGCCGGCGCGATCGGCGTCGCCACCCTCAACGACAGCTACCAGGTCGCCAACACCCTGCCGACGATGATCTACGTCCTTGTCGGCGGCGGCGCCCTCAACTCCGTCTTCATCCCGCAGCTGGTGCGCGCGATGAAGAACGACGAGGACGGCGGCGAGGCCTACGCCAACCGCCTGCTGACCCTCGTCATGGTGCTGCTCGGCGCGGTCACCACCATCTGCGTCCTCGCGGCCCCGCTGTTCATCGGCATGATGTCGCAGAAGATCGCCGACGACCCGCAGCGGATGGACGTCGCCGTCGCGTTCGCCCACTACTGCCTGCCCACCATGTTCTTCATGGGCGTGCACGTGGTCCTCGGTCAGATCCTCAACGCCCGCGGCCGGTTCGGCGCCATGATGTGGACCCCCGTCCTCAACAACATCGTCGTCATCGCCACCTTCGGCGCCTTCATCTGGGCCTTCGGCGGCTTCACCAGCACCGGCGTCACCGAGGCCGGCATCACCCCCGAGGGCGTCCGCCTGCTGGGCCTGGGCACCCTGCTCGGCCTCGCCGTGCAGTCCCTCGCGATGATCCCCTACCTGCGCGACGCCGGCTTCAAGCCCCGTCTGCGCTTCGACTGGAAGGGACACGGCCTCGGCAAGGCCGCCGGCCTGGCCAAGTGGACGTTCTTCTTCGTCCTCGCCAACCAGATCGGCCTCGTCGTCGTCACCCAGCTCGCCACCTGGGCGGGCGGGGTCGCCGACAAGCAGGGCCACGGCGGTACCGGCATCACCGGCTACAACTACGCCCTGCTGCTCTGGCAGATGCCGCAGGCCATCATCACCGTCTCCGTCATGACGGCCGTCCTGCCGCGCATCTCCCGCTCCGCCCACGACGGAGACGCCGCCGCCGTCCGCGACGACATCTCCTACGGTCTGCGCACCTCGGCCGTGGCGATCGTGCCCTGCGCCTTCGCGTTCCTCGCGCTCGGCGTCCCGATGGCCACCCTGCTCTACTTCAAGTCCGGTGTGGAGAGCGCCCAGAACATCGGCTTCATCCTGATGGCCTTCGGCCTCGGACTGATCCCGTACTCCGTCCAGTACGTCGTCCTGCGCGGCTTCTACGCCTACGAGGACACCCGGACGCCCTTCTACAACACCGTCATCGTCGCCGCGGTCAACGCGGGTGTCTCCGCCCTCGCCTTCGTCGTCCTCCCGGCCCGCTGGGCCGTGGTCGGCATGGCGGCGGCCTACGGCCTCGGCTACGCCGTGGGCGTGGGCGTCGCCTGGCGCCGGCTGCGCGCCCGCCTCGGCGGCGACCTCGACGGCGCCCACGTGATGCGCACCTACACCCGGCTCATCGGCGCCTGTGTCCCGGCCGCCGCCGTCGCCGGCGCCGTCGCGTACGGGATCACCCAGTGGCTGGGCAGCGGACCCCTGGGTTCCACCGCGGCCCTGGTCGCCGGACTCATCGCCCTGGCCGCCGTGTTCCTCGCCGCGGCCAAGCGCATGCGCATCGAAGAGCTCAACGCGATGGTCGGAATGGTCCGCGGGCGCATGGGGCGCTGATGCGCACAACCGTTGCCCCTCTTCGCGTGTCGTGCATAGCGCCAGACTGTGGGCACAATTGGCATGGCTTCGCAGACTGGCCGACAGCGCGCAACGGATGGGGAGGCAGGGACGACGGTGGCGGAACGTAGCACGGCTGCCGTCGACGTGGCCGACAACAGCGGCGACGAGCCGCTGGCCGCAGGAGCGGCCAAGGCCACGGCCGACGGGGTGGACACCCAGAACCGACAAGCCGCGGACGGACCCATGCCCGAGAAGGAAGGCGAACGCGCGAGCGTGGCCCCCTCGGCTGCGCCCGAACTCCACAGCGGTCACAAACTCGCCAGACGCTACCGGCTCGAAGAGTGCGTCACCCGTCTGGACGGATTCAGCAGCTGGCGCGCGATGGACGAGAAGCTCCGCCGCGCCGTGGGCGTCCACCTGCTGCCCGCCGACCACCCGCGGGCCCGCTCCGTGCTGGCCGCGGCCCGTTCCTCCGCCCTCCTCGGCGACCCCCGGTTCGTCCAGGTCCTCGACGCGGTCGAGGAGAACGACCTCGTCTACGTCGTCCACGAGTGGCTGCCCGACGCCACCGAACTCACCGCGCTCCTCGCGGTGGGGCCGCTGGAGGCCCACGAGGCCTACCAGCTCGTCAGCCAGGTCTCCCAGGCCATGGCCGCCGCCCACCGCGAAGGCCTGTCCCACCTGCGCCTGACGCCCAGCGCGATACTGCGCACCTCCACGGGCCAGTACCGCATCCGCGGCCTCGCCGTGAACGCCGCCCTGCGCGGCATCACCAGCGAGACCCCGCAGCGCGCGGACACCGAGGCCATCGGCGCCCTCCTGTACGCCGCCCTCACCCAGCGCTGGCCCTACGAGAGCGACGCCTACGGCCTCACCGGCCTGCCCAAGGGCGTCGGCCTGATCGCTCCCGACCAGGTCCGCGCCGGCGTCCACCGGGGCCTGGGCGAGCTCGCCATGCGCGCCCTCGCCAACGACGGGGCCACCGCCTCGCGCCAGGAGCCCGCCTGCACCACCCCCGAGGAACTGGCCAAGGCCGTCGCCGCGATGCCCCGCATCCGGCCGCCGGAGCCCGTCTTCACCGCCCCGCCCGAGTACCAGCACACCACGTACCAGCAGGGCAGCTACGGCCGTCCCACGCCTCCCGGCGGGCCCGTCGCCCAGACCCTCGCCGTCACGCCCCCGCCGCCCCCGCTGCAGAGCCGCACCGGCAAGGCCCTCAAGTGGGGTGTCGCGGCCCTGCTCATCGCCGCCCTCGGCCTGGGCAGCTGGCAGCTCGCCGACACGCTCCTGGAACACAGCAACCAGAGCAGCGACAACCAGCACCAGCCGACCACCACCGGCGACGACGCACCGGAGAAGAAGGCGCCTGAGCCGATCGCCATCAAGCGGGGCGAGGAGTACTACCCCGACGGCACGCCCCAGGACCTCGACGGCGTCCCCCACACCTACGACGGGGACTCCTCCACCTTCTGGCGGACCCGCACCTTCTACGACGGTCCCGAGGTGAAGGTCAAGGAGGGCCTCGGCATCGTCTACGACCTCGGCGCCGAGCAGGACGTCAGCGCCGCCGAGATAGCGCTGAAGTACGCCGGCAACCACACCACCGTCACGCTGTACGCGACCAAGAACATGTCCTCGCAGACGCCGGTCTCCTCCATGAAGAAGATCGTCGGCGCCACCAGCTCGAACAGCGCGCTCAAGCTGACCGCGGAAACCCCGGTCAAGACGCGCTACGTCCTCCTGTGGATCACCGCCATGCCGCAGGCCGGTGCGGACGACTACACCAAACCGGGGTACAAGCAGGCCATCACGGATGTGAAGTTCGCCGGCTGACGCGGCAGGGGAGGGGCTCACCGTTGGACGACGCCGAGACCGGCGGCCGCAGCGACCAGGAACTCCTGGCGCTGCACGCCGCCGGAGACCCCGACGCCTTCGGTGAGCTCGTACGCCGTCACCGGGACCGGCTGTGGGCCGTCGCCCTGCGCACCCTCGGAGACCGCGAGGAAGCCGCCGACGCCGTCCAGGACGCCCTCGTCTCCGCCTACCGGGCCGCCCACACCTTCCGCGGCGAATCCGCCGTCACCACCTGGCTGCACCGCATCACCGTCAACGCCTGCCTCGACCGGGCCCGCAAGGCGGCCTCCCGCAAGACCTCGCCCCTGGACGACACGGAGCGCCTGGAGCGCCTCCTGGAGCCCCACGAGTCCGCCGAGGCACCCGCGGAACGCCAGGACCTGCACCGCCAGCTGCTGGCCGCCCTGGCCACCCTCCCGGCGGAGCAGCGGGCCGTGCTCGTCCTCGTCGACATGCAGGGATACCCGGTGGCCGAGGCCGCCCGCATCCTCGACGTCCCCACCGGCACCGTGAAGAGCCGGTGCGCGCGCGGCCGGGCCAAGCTCCTCCCGATGCTCACCCATCTACGCACCAATGCCGGGGATAACGGCACCACCGAGCGGGGAAGGAACCGAACGCCGGGGACACCCGTCCCACCAGCGGCAAGCCCCATGCATCCGGCCCCGCACCCGGCCCCGGATCCAGACGCTGTGAAGGGCGGAGGTGGACGAGCGTGACTCACACAACCGGCACGATCCGGCACCCGGACGTCTCGGAGATCTCCGAGCTGACCGAAGGACTCCTCTCCCCGGCCCGCACCGCCGAAGTGCGCCGCCACCTCGGCGACTGCGACCTGTGCGCCGACGTCCAGGCCTCCCTCGAAGAGATCCGCGCGCTCCTCGGCACCCTCCCGGGCCCTGCCCGGATGCCCTCGGACGTCGCCGGGCGCATCGACGCGGCCCTCGCCGCCGAGGCGCTCCTCGACTCCACCGCGCACCGCACCGATGACCCGCCCTCCGCCCAGGACCACACCGGTGTCCCGCCGGTGGCACCGCCCGCGGAAGCCGACACGGAGACACCGGCCGCACCGGCCGTCCCGGCCCTCCCGGCAGCGGGATCCGGCGGCCGCCGGCCCGCCGGTCACCCGTCCGGCGCAACCGGACCTGGCCGGCGACGCGCCCGCCGCCGGATCGCCGTCGTGGCGGGCCTCGCCGGGGCCGGCGCCTTCGCCCTCGCCGTCTTCCTGCTGGGCGGCCCCACCGGCACGCCCTCCCACGACACGGCCACCCGAGGCAGGGCCGAAAGCAGCGCAGCCCAGCCCTCGGCGGACACCTACACCGCGCAGGGCCTGCGGAGCAGCGTCCAGCAGCTGCTCGCCGCCTCGGACGGCGCCAAGGCCGAGACGGGAGGGGGCAACAAGACCTTCGGGCTGGAGAACACCACTCCCGCTCCGGGAGTCGCCCCCCAGGACCGCGCGGTCCCCTCCGTCCCGCCCTGCGTGCAGGAGGCCACCGGCCGCCCGGACGCCCCGCTGGCCACCGAACGCGGCAGCTACCAGGGCACCCCCGTGTACCTCGTCGTTCTCCCCCACCCCGGCGACGCCGCCCGGGTGGACGCCTATCTCGTCGACGCCGGCTGTGTGAACACCCCCACGACAGCCCCCGGAAAGCCCCTGCTGACCAGCACCTACCCGCGAAGCTGACCCGATCGGGGCGGCACGCGGACAAGCGGGGAATGTGCGCGCCTTAGGATCCGTTGGGTGGGGTGAGAGTCCGCACCGGCCCCCAGTAGGCAGCACGCAGTCCGCAGAGACGAGGAAAGTACCCGTGAGCGACGTACGAAACGTGATCATCATCGGCTCCGGGCCGGCCGGTTACACCGCCGCCCTGTACACCGCCCGCGCTTCGCTCAAGCCCCTGGTCTTCGAAGGCGCCGTGACCGCCGGCGGCGCGCTGATGAACACCACCGAGGTCGAGAACTTCCCCGGGTTCCAGGACGGGATCATGGGTCCCGACCTCATGGACAACATGCGCGGCCAGGCCGAGCGCTTCGGTGCCGAGCTCATCCCCGACGACATCGTCTCCGTCGACCTGACGGGCGAGATCAAGACCGTCACCGACACGGCCGGCACCGTGCACCGCGCGAAGGCCGTCATCGTCACCACCGGCTCGCAGCACCGCAAGCTCGGCCTGCCCAACGAGGACGCCCTCTCCGGCCGTGGCGTCTCCTGGTGCGCGACCTGTGACGGGTTCTTCTTCAAGGACCAGGACATCGCCGTGGTCGGCGGCGGCGACACCGCGATGGAGGAGGCGACCTTCCTCTCCCGCTTCGCCAAGAGCGTCACCATCGTCCACCGCCGCGACAGCCTCCGCGCCTCCAAGGCCATGCAGGACCGCGCCTTCGCCGACCCGAAGATCAAGTTCGCCTGGGACAGCGAGGTCGCCGAGATCCACGGCGACCCGAAGCTCTCCGGTCTGACCCTGCGCAACACCAAGACCGGTGAGACCTCCGAGCTGCCCGTGACCGGCCTCTTCATCGCCGTGGGTCACGACCCCCGCACCGAGCTTTTCACCGGCCAGCTGGACCTGGACGAAGAGGGTTACCTCAAGGTCGAGGCGCCCTCCACCCGCACCAACATCACGGGTGTCTTCGGCGCCGGCGACGTCGTCGACCACACCTACCGTCAGGCCATCACCGCCGCCGGCACCGGCTGTTCCGCCGCCCTCGACGCCGAGCGTTACCTCGCCGCCCTCGCGGACGCCGAGCACGCCACCGCGACTGTCTGACCCCCCCAGTTCACCCCCACACCACACCCCGCAGGAATAAGGAGGCCGCTGTGGCCGGCACCCTCAAGAACGTGACCGACGCTGACTTCGACACCGAGGTCCTCGCCAGCGACAAGCCCGTGCTGGTGGACTTCTGGGCCGCCTGGTGCGGCCC
Source organism: Streptomyces goshikiensis (assembly GCF_014650555.1). Taxonomy (GTDB): domain Bacteria; phylum Actinomycetota; class Actinomycetes; order Streptomycetales; family Streptomycetaceae; genus Streptomyces; species Streptomyces goshikiensis. The sequence continues at coordinate 211,586 of NZ_BMVE01000004.1, forward strand.
GTGCCGTCAGATCGCGCCGTCCCTGGAGGCCATCGCGGCCGAGTACGGCGACCAGATCGAGATCGTCAAGCTCAACATCGACGAGAACCCGGCCACGGCCGCCCGCTACGGCGTCATGTCCATCCCGACCCTGAACGTCTACCAGGGCGGCGAGGTCGCCAAGACCATCGTCGGTGCCAAGCCGAAGGCCGCCATCCTGCGCGACCTGGAGGGCTTCGTCCAGGCCAAGGCCGTCTGACGCACCTCCCGTTGTTTCACGTGAAACGGGGCCGCCCCTACCAGGGCGGCCCCGTTCGCGTAGCACCGCTCACAGCGGGCGCAGTACCGGTTCCTTGCGCGCCGCGCCCAGCAGCCGGTCCAGCGCCAGCTCGACGTCTTCCTTCCACGACAGCGTCGAACGCAACTCCAGCCGCAGCCGTGGATGAACCGGATGCGGCCTCACCGTCTTGAACCCCACCGAGAGCAGATGGTCCGCCGGGAGCAGACAGGCCGGGCCGTCCCACCGCGCGTCCCCGAACGCCTCGATGGCGCGGAAGCCCCGCCGCAACAGGTCCTTCGCCACCGTCTGGACCATCACCCGCCCCAGCCCCTGCCCCTGATAGCCCGGCATGATCCATGCCGTGATCAGCTGGACCGCGTCAGGAGAGACCGGGCTGGTCGGGAAGGCCGTCGAACGCGGCACGTACGCGGGCGGCGCGTACATCACGAACCCCACCGGGACCTCGTCCACGTAGACCACCCGGCCGCAGGAGCCCCACTCCAGAAGGACGGCGGAGATCCACGCTTCCTTCTCCAGCTCCGGAGTCCCCGCCTTCACGGCGGCTTCGCCGCTCACGGGGTCGAGTTCCCAGAACACACAGGAGCGGCAACGCCTGGGCAGATCCTGGAGGTTGTCCAGCGTGAGCGGTACCAGCCGACGACCCATGACGGCATCGTATCCAGAGCTCGAATCAGGTGAAACCGCAGCAAGGCAAAGGGGCGGACCGCGCCGGCTCCCACCGGTACGGCCCGCCCCCACGGCGGAACCCGGGCATCACTCCCCGGGAAGACCCTGCTCCAGCACCCGGCCCTCGCCCGGCGCCAGCGTGCCCAGAATCCGCTCCAGATCCTCCATCGACGCGAACTCGACGGTGATCTTGCCCTTCTTCTGGCCCAGGTCCACCTTCACCCGCGTCTCGAACCGGTCGGACAGCCGCGTCGCCAGCTGACTGAGCGCCGGAGCCACCCGGGTACCCGCACGCGGGCCCTTCGGCTTCACCACGCTCTCGGGCTCCGAGGACATCAGCGCCACGATCTCCTCGACCGCGCGCACCGACAGCCCCTCGGCCACGATCCGGTGCGCCAGCTTGTCCTGCGTCTCGGAATCGCTCACCGACAGCAGCGCCCTCGCGTGCCCCGCCGACAGCACGCCCGCCGCCACCCGGCGCTGAACCGACGCCGACAGCTTCAGCAGCCGCAGCGTGTTCGACACCTGCGGACGCGAACGCCCGATCCGGTCCGCCAGCTGGTCGTGCGTGCAGTTGAAGTCCCGCAGCAGCTGGTCGTACGCGGCCGCCTCCTCCAGCGGATTCAGCTGCGCCCGGTGAAGGTTCTCCAGGAGCGCGTCCAGGAGGAGCTTCTCGTCATCCGTCGCCCGGATGATCGCCGGGATGCGCTCCAGCCCGGCTTCCCGGCAGGCACGCCACCGGCGCTCGCCCATGATGAGCTCGTAGCGGCCCGGGGCCGCCTGTCGCACCACCACCGGCTGGAGCAGACCCACCTCCTGGATGGAGGTGACCAGCTCCGCCAGCGCGTCCTCGTCGAACACCTCACGCGGCTGCCGCGGATTCGGGGTGATCGAGTCCATCGGAAGCTCCGCGAACGTCGCCCCCGCCACCTCGTTCGTCGCCGGCTCCGGCTCACTCGGCGACGTCGCTCCCCCGGCCACCGCCGGGGACGGCTCCAGTGATCCATCCGCCTGCGCCAGCGCGGCCAGCTTCGCCGCCGCGATCCCGCGCTCCGAGGTCAGCACCGGAACGGCCGACGCGGACGCCGACCCTCCGCCCATCGCCTGCGGCGTCTTCTCCTGCGGAGCGGCGGGAATCAGCGCGCCGAGCCCCCGCCCCAGACCCCTACGTCGCTCACTCACTGTGGATCCCCTCCGCCATGCTCTGCGTGCTGTTCATGCCCGCGCCCAGATGGGCCTGCGAGGCGTCGTACGAAATTCCGGCCCCCCGCAGCGCGATCTCCCGCGCCGCTTCGAGGTAGGACAGCGAACCGCTGGACCCCGGGTCATAGGTGAGCACCGTCTGCCCGTAGCTGGGGGCCTCGGAGATGCGCACCGACCGCGGGATGCTCGTGCGCAGCACCTCCTTGCCGAAGTGCGTACGCACCTCCTCCGCCACCTGCGAGGCCAGCCGCGTCCTGCCGTCGTACATCGTCAGCAGGATCGTCGAGACGTGCAGCGTCGGATTCAGGTGCGCCCGCACCAGGTCGACATTGCGCAGCAGCTGCCCCAGACCCTCCAGCGCGTAGTACTCGCACTGGATCGGGATCAGCACCTCCGCGCCCGCCACCATGGCGTTCACGGTCAGCAGGCCCAGCGACGGCGGGCAGTCGATCAGGATGTAGTCCAGCGGCTGCTCGTACGCCTGGATCGCCCGCTGAAGCCGGCTCTCCCGCGCCACCAGCGACACCAGCTCGATCTCGGCACCCGCCAGGTCGATGGTGGCCGGAGCGCAGAACAGGCCCTCCACGTCCACCACCGGCTGGACGACCTCCAGCAGCGGACGGCTGTCCACGAGCACGTCGTAGATCGACGGCACATCCGCGTGGTGGTCGATACCCAGTGCCGTGGAGGCATTGCCCTGCGGGTCGAGGTCGACCACCAGGACGCGCGCCCCGTGCAGGGCCAGAGAGGCCGCCAGATTGACGGTCGTCGTGGTCTTGCCCACGCCGCCCTTCTGGTTGGCCACCACCATGATCCGGGTCTGCGCCGGACGCGGCAGCCGCTCACCGGCACGGCCCAGCGCATCGACGGCCAGCTGAGCGGCTCGGCCGATGGGGGCGTCGTTGTCTACAAGGGGCGGAGACGATGTTTCACGTGAAACATCGTCCGCCGCCGATTCAGAGCGGGGACCGGGGACCGGATCGGCCATCGGCCCCGCGAGGTTGGCGTCGGACCGCACGGTGTCACTCTCCTCGACAGCGGGCTCGCGATGAACAGAGCCTGCCATGACCCCGGGGTCGCGAACCAGCGGGGCCCGTACTCCTGTGGATGAATCCACCGATGTGGACAACTCCGTCCCCCCTGCTCCCTTGCGGGGACGGGGGGACGCAGCGGCGCGACCGCGGCTGATGATTCCGTGCAGCAGAGAGCGACGTTTCACGTGAAACACGATGCCCGGGCCGAGTCATCCGGCCCCTACGACACTCCGAAATCCATACCTATAGGGCGCAACGGGCCCTCATTCCCAAGGGAACAGGGGTGTCAGCGACGCCGACGCGTACGGCTCACCCGAGCCGCCTTCGCCCGCTTCGCTGCGAAGCGCACGCCGCCGGGGCTCTCCCCCACCTCGACCCGCACCACGGTCGACAGCGGATCCACGACGCCCTCGCCCACATGGAGTACCGAGGTCTTCACCACACCGAGCTTCGTCAGCGCGACCTTCGCCGACACCAGCTCTTCCTCGGCGGTGTCACCCTTCAGGGCCAGCATCTCGCCGTAGGGACGCAGCAGCGGCACACCCCAGCCGGCCAGCCGGTCCAGCGGAGCCACCGCTCGCGCCGTCACCACATGCACCGGCTGCAGCTTGCCCAGAACCTCTTCGGCCCGGCCGCGCACCACCGTGACATGGTCCAGGCCCAGCAGCTCCACGGCCTCCTGGAGGAAGTTCGTCCGTCGCAGCAGCGGCTCAAGCAGCGTGATCTTCAGGTCGCGCCGTACCAGGGCCAGCGGGATGCCGGGCAGGCCGGCCCCCGAGCCCACGTCGCACACGGTGACGCCCTCGGGCACCACCTCCGACAGCACCGCGCAGTTCAGCAGGTGCCGCTCCCACAGCCGCGGCACCTCACGCGGACCGATCAGGCCCCGCTGGACACCCGCATCCGCCAGCAGCTCCGCATACCGCACAGCTTCCGGGAAAAACTCACCGAACACCGCGCGCGCCTCTTCAGGCGCCGGGGGAAGCTCCGCTGCCTCCGTCACGGGGACCGTCCTTCCGTACAGAACCGATGGTGTCGTCAACTGTCAGGCTTACAAACATCGGCCCCGCCTGCGATCCAGACGGGGCCGACCACACACACTTCCGGTCAGGCCGGGAGCACAACGACGAAGCGCTGCGGCTCCTCGCCCTCGGACTCGCTCTTGAGACCGGCGGCCGCCACGGCGTCGTGGACGACCTTGCGCTCGAACGGCGTCATCGGAGCGAGCTTCAGCGGCTCGCCCGAGGCCTTCACATCGGCCGCGGCCTGCGCGCCCAGCGCCGCGAGCTCCTCGCGCTTCTTCGCACGGAAGCCGGCGATGTCCAGCATCAGACGGCTGCGGTCCCCGGTCTCCCGGTGCACGGCGAGGCGGGTCAGCTCCTGCAGAGCCTCCAGAACCTCACCGTCGCGGCCCACGAGCTTCTGCAGGTCACGGGCGGAGTCACTGACGATCGACACCGCGGCACGGTCGGCCTCGACGTCCATGTCGATGTCGCCGTCCAGGTCGGCGATGTCCAGCAGACCCTCAAGGTAATCGGCCGCGATCTCACCCTCCTGCTCAAGGCGGGTCAGGGTGTCGCCACTCTCAGCGGCGGCGGTGGTGGTGCCTTCCGTCACGGGAGGGACTCCTTCTTACTTCTTGGAGGGCTTGCTGGGGGGCGTCTGACGCTGCGACTTCGACTGCCTCTTGGGCTGCTGTCGCTTCGGAGCACCACCGCTCGCCGCATCGGCGTCGGCCGTGGCCTCGGAACTCTTGATCACGGAACCGTCCGCCTGAGCGGCCATGCCCTGCTTGGTCAGCGCCGTGATGAACTTGCGCTCGTTGTCGTTGCGGTCCGGGCCCTTGGCCACGATCGCCGCGACGATCTTCTTCTTGCCCCGGCCCTTGACGTCACCGTGCGAGCTCACGTGCTTCAGCAGACGGGTCAGGTACTGGTCCTGCGCCTTGCTGCCCGGCGTCGGGTTCTGGTTGATCACGTACATCTGCTGGCCCATGGTCCACACGTTCGTGGTCAGCCAGTAGACGAGGACACCGACGGGGAAGTTGATGCCCATCACGGCGAAGATCACCGGGAAGATGTACATCAGCATCTTCTGCTGCTGCATGAACGGCGTCTTGACCGAGAGGTCGACGTTCTTCTGCATCAGCTGGCGCTGCGTGTAGAACTGCGACAGCGACATCAGGACGATCATGACCGCGGTGACGATGCGCACATCGGTGATCGAGGCGTTCAGGCTCGCGGCCTTCTCGGCGCTGTCCGTGAACTTCGCGGCCAGCGGCGCACCGAAGATGTGCGCCTGACGGGCGCTCTCCAGCAGCGACTGGTTGATGACGCCGATGGTCTGGCCGTTGGCGATGGCCGACAGCACGTGGTACAGCGCGAAGAAGAACGGGGACTGCGCCAGGATCGGAAGGCACGAGGAGAGCGGGTTGGTACCCGTCTCCTTGTACAGCTTCATCATCTCTTCGGACTGACGCTGCTTGTCGTTCTTGTAGCGCTCCTGGATCGCCTTCATCTTCGGCTGGAGCGCCTGCATGCCTCGCGTCGCCTTGATCTGCTTCACGAAGAGCGGGATCAGGCAGATACGAATCAAGATCACCAGGGACACGATGGACAAGCCCCAGGCCCAGCCGCTGTCCGCGCCGAAGATCGCGCCGTACACGCTGTGGAACTGGACGATGACCCACGAGACAGGCGTGGTGATAAAGCTGAACAGACCGGCAATCGTGTCCACTAATCAGGCTCCTTGAGCATTGCGAGATCTACGCAACGCACTGCGCAGCTGCTCGTGCCAACGCGGGCGTTTACGGGGTGGGACGTGATCCACACCGCCCGGGGACCACGGATTGCACCGCAGGATCCGCCAGGCGGTCAGGACGGTCCCCTTGACCGCACCATGCCGGTCGATGGCCGTGAATCCGTAGCGCGAGCACGACGGGTAATAACGGCACACCGGGCCGAGCAGCGGACTGATCGTCCACTGGTACAGCTTGATCAAAGCGAGCAGCGGGTACTTCATCGAGCCGTGCCTCCCAGCAGCCGCGCCAAGGCGGCATCCAGGTCACGGGCCAGCTCGTCAAGGCCGGCATCACCCGATCCGGGCAGAGCCCGCACCACCACCAGGCTACCGGGGGGCAGCTGAGACAGCCGCTCCCGTACGAGATGGCGCAAACGGCGCTTCACCCGGTTACGGACCACAGCGATGCCGACAGCCTTGCTGACGACGAAACCCGCACGCGTCGAGGGATCGATCTCCCCCGGCTCGTGCGGGTCCGTTGCACCGCTTGTACGTAGGTGGACGACGAGGAGCGGGCGACCTGCCCGCCGCCCTCGGCGCACCGCGCTCGCGAAGTCCTCGCGCCGCCTCAGCCGATTTTCGGGAGACAGCACGACGTCATGACCTGCGTGTTGTTACGCGGAAAGGGCGGCGCGGCCCTTGCCACGACGGTTCGCGAGGATCGCGCGACCGGCACGGGTACGCATCCGCAGGCGGAAGCCGTGGGTCTTGGCACGACGGCGGTTGTTCGGCTGGAAGGTGCGCTTGCTCACTCGGGGGCTCCAGAGAATGAATCGTTGTGGCGGGACATCGCCTGGCTGTCACCGTGCGCCCACGAAGGAAACTCGCGTGTTCGCCCGAGTGGCACCGCTAAATGATCACAATTCGTGATCTTCGCCCATCGGTAGGCAGGCGGCAGCAGCCATCGACAACTCGACCTCGTTACGGTACGCGCGGCTACGCCATCCGGTCAAACCGAGCCATCGGTGCCCCACACTGTGCACAGGCTGTGGACAACGACTTGAACCCTACCCACCGGCCTGACTACCGTTGTCTGATCCCGGATTCTTTTGTCCCGACCGTCCCAAAGAACCACACATACGTGGGACCGGGACCTGTGAGAGAGCGTGCTCTGTGGCTGACGTACCTGCCGATCTTGCCGCAGTGTGGCCACGAGTGCTCGAAAAGCTCCTCGGGGAGGGCCAGCAAGGGATCGAGCCCAAGGACAAGCAGTGGGTCGAACGCTGCCAGCCCCTGGCCCTCGTCGCCGACACCGCACTCCTCGCCGTCCCCAATGAATGGGGCAAGCGCGTCCTCGAAGGCCGCCTCGCCCCCCTCATCAGCGACGCCCTCAGCCGCGAGTGCGGCCGCCCCATCCGGATCGCCATCACCGTGGACGACTCCGCCGGCGAGCCCGCGCCCCCGGCCCCGTCCTCCTCGCAGCGCGACGCCTACGAGCCGTACGGCGGCCAGCGCCCCGGCGGACCGGGCGGCCACGGCGGCGGCCCCTCCGACGACCAGCTGCCCACCGCCCGCCCCGCCTACCCGGACTACCAGCAGCAGCGCCCCGAGCCCGGCGCCTGGCCCCGCGGCGGACAGCAGGACGACTACGGCTGGCAGCAGCCCCGCCTCGGCGGCTTCCCCGAGCGCGACCCCTACGCCTCCCCGCAGCCCGGCTACCTCCAGCAGTCCGAGCCCTCCGGCTACGACCAGGGCTCCTATGAACAGCAGAAGTACGAGCAGCAGAAGTACGAGCAGTCCGGGTACGAGCCCCAGCAGAACCACCAGTACGAGCAGCAGCAGTACGAACAGCCGGCCCCGCGCCCCGCGCCCGGCCGGCCCGCGCCGCCGGCGTCCTCCGGCGGCTCCACCTCGGGCCCGCTGGAGCCGACCGCCCGGCTGAACCCCAAGTACCTCTTCGACACGTTCGTCATCGGCGCCTCCAACCGCTTCGCGCACGCCGCCGCGGTGGCCGTCGCCGAGGCGCCCGCGAAGGCGTACAACCCCCTCTTCATCTATGGGGAGTCGGGCCTCGGCAAGACCCACCTGCTGCACGCGATCGGGCACTACGCGCGGAGCCTCTACCCCGGCACGCGCGTGCGCTACGTGAGCTCCGAGGAGTTCACCAACGAGTTCATCAACTCCATCCGCGACGGCAAGGGCGACGCGTTCCGCAAGCGCTACCGCGAGATGGACATCCTGCTCGTCGACGACATCCAGTTCCTCGCGAGCAAGGAGTCGACGCAGGAGGAGTTCTTCCACACCTTCAACACGCTCCACAACGCCAACAAGCAGATCGTGCTCTCCTCCGACCGGCCGCCCAAGCAGCTCGTCACCCTGGAGGACCGGCTCCGCAACCGCTTCGAGTGGGGCCTGATCACCGACGTCCAGCCGCCCGAGCTGGAGACCCGTATCGCGATCCTGCGCAAGAAGGCCGTCCAGGAGCAGCTCAACGCCCCGCCGGAGGTACTGGAGTTCATCGCCTCCCGCATCTCGCGCAACATCCGCGAGCTGGAGGGGGCGCTGATCCGGGTCACGGCCTTCGCGAGCCTGAACCGGCAGCCGGTCGACCTGGGCCTGACCGAGGACGTCCTCAAGAACCTGATCCCGGGCGGCGAGGACAGCGCACCGGAGATCACCGCCTCGGACATCATGGCCGCCACCGCCGACTACTTCGGCCTGACGGTGGACGACCTGTGCGGCTCCTCGCGCAGCCGGGTCCTGGTCACCGCCCGGCAGATCGCGATGTACCTCTGCCGGGAGCTCACCGACCTCTCGCTGCCCAAGATCGGGGCCCAGTTCGGCGGCCGCGACCACACCACCGTCATGCACGCGGACCGCAAGATCCGCGCCCTCATGGCGGAACGACGCTCCATCTACAACCAGGTCACGGAGCTCACCAACCGCATCAAGAACGGCTGACGCGCGCCCTGAGGGGGCCGTGTGAGGGTCTGCGAGGGCCCTTCCGCGGCCCCCTCAAACGTTTCTACAGGGCGCTCCCGGAGTACTTGGGGGGCGCCCTCCTTCAGCCCCGCGCCCCCAACCTGTTCGAATGCGCCCCCAACGGGCCAACTCATCCACAGATTCACCGACTTTTTTCCGTCCACACCCTGGGGACGGGTTCCGTCACCCACAATCTGTCCACAGGCTCGCTGGTTGAGGCACCATCAGCCCAGGTCAGCCACCTGTGGAATTGTGCGCAAGCGTCATCCACAGGCTGTGGACAGAATATTCATCCACAGCCTCATCCACGCCTCTGTCCACCGTCGACCCACAGGTTGCCGCATCCTGTGCACAGGATCCGACGAGTTACCCACACCGTTGTCCACTGTTCGGCAACGCACCACCCCCTCTCACCGCCCCGAGTGAAAGCGGTCACACAGAAGTAGACGTTTGGGCTGTGGAGTACTGGGGAAAAGCTGGGGACGCAGCTGTGGAGTACTCGGGGTCACCTGGGGACGGCCTGTGCAGAACTTTTCGTTCTCCACAGCACACCCCTGTTTTCCACCGGTGTCACCCACAGGGTGTGGGGATAAAAAACGTGGGCTGACCTGCGAGAACGGGCTTATCCACCGTTTCCACAGGCCCTACTACTACCCCCATAGAGATTGAGGCCGGTTTCGGTTTTCAAGCAGGTCCTGTGCACAACTCGGTGGGCAGCCTCGCCGCCGCCGCGCTCCCGACTTGACCGCCAGCCGCGACGACTGTCGGCGCCGTACGTCAGACTGGTCCCCGGCACCGAGGCCCCGGTCCGCCGAGACCGGGAGGCACCGGGAGCCGAAGACGAAGGCCGGCCAGACGAGCGAGCAACAGCAGGAGGCGGTTCCGGTGAAGATCCGGGTGGAGCGCGACGTACTCGCGGAGGCGGTGGCCTGGGCGGCCCGTAGCCTCCCGGCCCGGCCGCCGGTGCCCGTCCTCGCGGGCCTGCTGCTCAAGGCCGAGGAGGGCACGCTGAGCCTCTCCGGCTTCGACTACGAGGTCTCGGCCCGCGTCTCCGTCGAGGCGGACGTCGAGGAGGACGGCACCGTCCTGGTCTCCGGCCGGCTGCTCGCCGACATCTGCCGCGCCCTCCCCAACCGACCGGTGGAGATTTCCACAGACGGTGTACGGGCGACCGTGGTCTGCGGCTCCTCGCGATTCACACTCCACACCCTTCCTGTGGAGGAGTACCCGGCGCTGCCGCAGATGCCGACCGCGACCGGCACCGTGCCCGGCGAGGTCTTCGCCTCCGCGGCGGCCCAGGTCGCCATCGCCGCCGGCCGCGACGACACGCTGCCCGTGCTGACCGGTGTCCGCATCGAGATCGAGGGCGACCGCGTCACCCTCGCCTCCACCGACCGCTACCGCTTCGCGGTCCGCGAGTTCCTGTGGAAGCCGGAGAACCCGGACGCCTCCGCCGTGGCCCTGGTGCCGGCGAAGACGCTGCTGGACACCGCCAAGTCCCTGACCAGCGGTGACACCGTCACCCTGGCGCTGTCGGGCTCCGGCGCGGGCGAGGGCCTCATCGGCTTCGAGGGCGCCGGCCGCCGCACCACCACCCGGCTGCTCGAAGGCGACCTGCCGAAGTACCGCACGCTGTTCCCGACGGAGTTCAACTCCATCGCCGTGATCGAGACCGCCCCGTTCGTCGAGGCCGTCAAGCGCGTGGCCCTGGTCGCCGAGCGCAACACCCCGGTCCGCCTGAGCTTCGAGCAGGGCGTGCTCATCCTGGAGGCCGGTTCCTCCGACGACGCACAGGCTGTGGAGCGCGTCGACGCCAACCTGGAGGGCGACGACATCTCGATCGCCTTCAACCCGACCTTCCTGCTGGACGGCCTCAGCGCGATCGACTCGCCGGCCGCCCAGCTCAGCTTCACCACCTCCACCAAGCCGGCGCTGCTCAGCGGCCGCCCGGCGGTCGACGCCGAGGCGGACGAGGCCTACAAGTACCTGATCATGCCGGTGCGCCTGTCCGGCTGACGCCTTCGTACGTCGGGCCCGGTCTCGCAGGCTGCGGGACCGGGCCCGACGGCGTTCGTCCCCCTTCGTCCGCCCCGGCGCGCGGGGCCCACGGACCCTCCTGCGGGCGCTCTGGAGCGCCCGTGGGGCCCGGCAGGGCGGCCGGGCGTAGGCTCGGGGCCGGGGGTGTCCCCGGGTAGCAGGGGAACCCCGGCACAGACGGCCACAACGCTTAAGGAACCACCTGATGGAGCTTGGTCTCGTCGGTCTCGGCAAGATGGGCGGCAACATGCGCGAGCGCATCCGCCGCGCCGGCCACACCGTCATCGGATACGACCGCAACCCGGACCTCGCCGACGTCCACAGCCTGTCGGAACTTGTGGACAGCCTGCAGGCCCCCCGCGTGGTGTGGGTGATGGTCCCCGCGGGCGCGGCGACGCAGTCCACCGTCGACGAGCTCGCGGAGCTGCTGTCCCCGGGCGACATCGTCGTCGACGGCGGCAACTCCCGCTGGACCGACGACGAGAAGCACGCCGAGGAACTGAAGGCCAAGGGCATCGGCTTCGTCGACTGCGGCGTCTCCGGCGGCGTGTGGGGTCTGGAGAACGGCTACGCGCTGATGTACGGAGGCGACAAGGAGCACGTCGCGACCGTCCAGCCGGTCTTCGACGCCCTCAAGCCCGAGGGCGAGTTCGGCGCGGTGCACGCGGGCAAGGTCGGCGCCGGCCACTTCGCGAAGATGGTCCACAACGGCATCGAGTACGCCATGATGCAGGCCTACGCCGAGGGCTGGGAGCTCCTGGAGAAGGTGGACTCGGTCACCGACGTCCGCGAGGTGTTCCGGTCCTGGCAGGAGGGCACGGTCATCCGCTCCTGGCTGCTGGACCTCGCGGTGAACGCGCTGGACGAGGACGAGCACCTGGAGCAGCTGCGGGGCTTCGCGCAGGACTCGGGCGAGGGCCGCTGGACGGTGGAGGCGGCGATCGACAACGCCGTGCCGCTGCCCGCGATCACCGCCTCGCTGTTCGCGCGGTTCGCCTCGCGTCAGGACGACTCCCCGCAGATGAAGATGATCGCCGCGCTGCGCAACCAGTTCGGCGGCCACGCGGTGGAGAAGAAGTAGCGGCCCCGTCCACGGGCCGGGCCGCACAGCGGTGACAACGTAGGAAAAGAGCAGCAGGAAGCCGGGGGAGGTCGGCGCCGTATGCACGTTTCGCATCTCTCACTGGCCGACTTCCGCTCCTACGCCCGGGCCGAGGTTCCCCTCGACCCGGGCGTCACGGCTTTCGTGGGCCCCAACGGCCAGGGCAAGACGAACCTGGTGGAGGCGATCGGCTACCTGGCGGTGCTGGGCAGCCACCGGGTGTCCTCGGACGCCCCCCTGGTACGGATGGGCGCGGACCGGGCGGTCATCCGCGCGGCCGTCACCCAGGGCGAGCGCCAGCAGCTGGTGGAGCTGGAGCTGAACCCGGGGCGGGCGAACCGGGCCCGGATCAACCGGTCCTCGCAGGTCAGACCCCGGGACGTGCTGGGGATCGTACGCACGGTGCTGTTCGCGCCGGAGGACCTGGCGCTGGTGAAAGGGGATCCGGGCGAGCGGCGCCGGTTCCTCGACGAGCTGGTCACGGCGCGCTCGCCGCGGATGGCGGCGGTGCGCTCCGACTACGAGCGGGTGCTCAAGCAGCGCAACACGCTGCTGAAGTCGGCGGCGATGGCCCGCCGGCACGGTGGCCGGTCCATGGACCTGTCCACCCTCGACGTGTGGGACCAGCACCTCGCGCGCGCGGGCGCGGAGCTGCTGGCACAGCGCCTCGACCTGATCGCGACGATGCTGCCGCTGGCGGACAAGGCGTACGAGCAGCTCGCGCCCGGCGGCGGCCCGCTGGGGCTGGCCTACAAGTCCTCGGCGGGCGAGGCGGTGGACAGCGGCGAGGCGCGGACCCGGGAAGCGCTGTACGAGGTGCTGCTGGGCGCGCTGTCCGACGTGCGCAAGCAGGAGATCGAGCGGGGCGTGACCCTGGTGGGCCCGCACCGCGACGACGTGCTGCTGCGCCTCGGCGAGCTGCCGGCCAAGGGGTACGCGAGCCACGGCGAGTCCTGGTCGTACGCGCTGGCGCTGCGGCTGGCCTCGTACGAGCTGCTGCGCTCCGAGGGCGCGGAGCCGGTGCTGATCCTGGACGACGTGTTCGCGGAGCTGGACGCGCGGCGCCGGGAGCGGCTGGCGGAGCTGGTGGCCCCGGGTGAGCAGGTGCTGGTGACGGCGGCGGTGGACGATGACGTTCCGGGTGTGTTGGTGGGAGCGCGGTTCGGGGTGTCCGGCGGTGAGGTGACCCGGCTGTGAACGAGCAGGAGCGGGAGCCGCGCAAGGCCCCGGAGCCGTCCGGGGTCGACCTGGCGCGGCAGGCGCTGGCGGCGGCCCGGGAGCAGGCGCGGGCGCGGGGCAACGCGGCGGCCGGGAAGAAGCGGCAGCATCCGGGGCTGCGGTCGGGCGCGCGGGCGGACGGCCGGGATCCGATGCCGTTGATGGCGGCGCTGGACCGGCTGCGGACCGAGCGCGGCTGGGAGATGCCGATGGCGGTGGCGGGCGTGATGGAGCGCTGGCCGGAGATCGTCGGACCGGAGATCGCGGCGCATTGTGAACCGGAGCGCTACGAGGACCGTGAACTGGTGGTGCGGTGCGATTCCTCGGCGTGGGCGGCGCAGCTGAAGCTGCTGGCCCCGCAGCTGGTGGCGCGGCTCAACGCCGACCTGGGGCAGGGCACCGTACGGCTGATCAAGGTGCAGGGCCCGGGCGGGCGGCCGAAGCGGTACGGGCCGTGGCGGGCGCCGGGGAGCACGGGCCCGGGGGACACGTACTCCTGAGCCCCGCACCGCCTGCGCGGCCCGCCCGGCGGCGGCCCGCGCACTGCGCCGAACGGGTGTACGGCGGCCCGGGCGAGGGTCTGCGGCGCCCGCCTCGCCACCCGGCGCCGGGTGGCGTCCCTCACCGTAGCGGGAGGTTGACAGGCCGAAGCGCTGGATGCCCGCGTGAGCCTCTTTGAGCCCCTTCCCGGATATGGGGAGTCGGAGAGAGGAGGTTCAGGGCGGCACATGCGGACTCAGGTACCGGCAAACCCCCATTCATGTCCGTGGTACCGGTAGACTGAAGCGAATCCCGCGCGCTCGCGGGATCTAGCTGATACACGCTGACAACGCAGATCGACGCAGCCGCTCCCGCTTGCATGCCTGCTGGCCCGGAGTACGGCCTGTGCTGTGCCAGAAAGGGCGCTTCGTGGCCGATTCCGGCAACCCCAACGAGAAGAACGAGTCCACAGCCGGCGAGAACGGCGAGGTAACCGCCTCGTACGACGCCAGCGCGATCCAGGTCCTCGAGGGCCTGGACGCGGTCCGCAAGCGTCCGGGCATGTACATCGGCTCGACCGGTGAGCGCGGGCTGCACCACCTTGTCTACGAGGTTGTGGACAACTCGGTCGACGAGGCCCTGGCCGGGCACGCGGACACCATCGACGTGACGATCCTCGCCGACGGCGGTGTGCGGGTCGTCGACAACGGCCGCGGCATCCCGGTCGACATCGTGCCGTCCGAGGGCAAGCCGGCCGTCGAGGTCGTGCTGACGGTCCTGCACGCGGGCGGCAAGTTCGGCGGCGGCGGCTACGCCGTCTCCGGCGGTCTGCACGGTGTGGGCGTGTCCGTCGTGAACGCCCTGTCGACGAAGGTCGCGGTCGAGGTCAAGCGCGACGGATACCGCTGGACCCAGGACTACAAGCTCGGCGCTCCCACGGCCGCCCTCGCGAAGAACGAGGAGACCGACGCGCACGGCACGACGGTCACGTTCTGGGCCGACGGCGACATCTTCGAGACGACCGAGTACTCCTTCGAGACGCTGTCGCGGCGCTTCCAGGAGATGGCCTTCCTCAACAAGGGCCTGACCCTGACGCTGACGGACGAGCGCGAGTCGGCGAAGGCGACCGTCGGTGCGGACGACCCCGACGCGGACGCGGTCGAGCCCCCCGCGCGCACGGTCAAGTACTACTACGAGGGCGGCATCGTCGACTTCGTGAAGTACCTGAACTCGCGCAAGGGCGAGATGATCCACCCGACCGTCATCGACGTCGAGGCCGAGGACAAGGAGCGCATGCTCTCGGTCGAGATCGCGATGCAGTGGAACTCGCAGTACACGGAGGGCGTCTACTCCTTCGCGAACACGATCCACACGCACGAGGGCGGCACGCACGAGGAGGGCTTCCGTGCGGCGCTGACGGGTCTGGTGAACCGCTACGCGCGCGACAAGAAGCTGCTGCGGGAGAAGGACGACAACCTCGCCGGCGAGGACATCCGCGAGGGTCTGACGGCGATCATCTCGGTCAAGCTGGGCGAGCCGCAGTTCGAGGGCCAGACGAAGACCAAGCTGGGCAACACGGAGGCCAAGACCTTCGTGCAGAAGGTCGTGCACGAGCACCTCAACGACTGGTTCGACCGCAACCCGGTCGAGGCCGCGGACATCATCCGCAAGTCGATCCAGGCGGCCACGGCGCGCGTCGCGGCCCGCAAGGCCCGCGACCTGACGCGCCGCAAGGGTCTGCTGGAGAGCGCCTCGCTGCCGGGCAAGCTCTCGGACTGCCAGTCGAACGACCCGACCAAGTGCGAGATCTTCATCGTCGAGGGTGACTCGGCCGGTGGTTCCGCGAAGTCCGGCCGCAACCCGATGTACCAGGCCATCCTGCCGATCCGCGGCAAGATCCTGAACGTCGAGAAGGCCCGTATCGACAAGATCCTCCAGAACACCGAGGTCCAGGCGCTGATCAGCGCCTTCGGCACCGGTGTGCACGAGGACTTCGACATCGAGAAGCTCCGCTATCACAAGATCATCCTGATGGCGGACGCCGACGTCGACGGCCAGCACATCAACACCCTGCTGCTGACCTTCCTGTTCCGCTTCATGCGGCCGCTGGTCGAGGCGGGTCACGTGTACCTGTCGCGCCCGCCGCTGTACAAGATCAAGTGGGGCCGGGACGACTTCGAGTACGCGTACTCGGACCGTGAGCGCGACGCCCTGGTCGAGCTCGGCAAGCAGAACGGCAAGCGGATCAAGGAAGACTCGATCCAGCGCTTCAAGGGTCTGGGCGAGATGAACGCCGAGGAACTGCGCATCACCACCATGGACGTGGACCACCGCGTGCTCGGCCAGGTCACCCTGGACGACGCCGCGCAGGCCGACGACCTGTTCTCGGTGCTGATGGGTGAGGACGTCGAGGCGCGGCGCTCCTTCATCCAGCGCAACGCCAAGGACGTTCGGTTCCTCGACATCTGAGTCGGCTCAGCTGACCGCCTGAAAGGATTTCTGACCAGCAATGGCCGACGAAACCACTCCCACTGCCGAGAACGCAGAGAACGCCGCGGAGGAGCAGCCCGTGCTGCGGATCGAGCCCGTCGGGCTCGAGACGGAGATGCAGCGCTCCTACCTCGACTACGCGATGTCCGTCATCGTCTCCCGCGCGCTGCCCGACGTACGGGACGGCCTCAAGCCGGTCCACCGTCGTGTGCTGTACGCGATGTACGACGGCGGCTACCGGCCCGAGAAGGGCTTCTACAAGTGCGCCCGTGTCGTCGGTGACGTCATGGGCACCTACCACCCGCACGGTGACTCCTCGATCTACGACGCCCTGGTCCGCCTGGCCCAGCCGTGGTCGCTGCGGATGCCGCTGGTGGACTCGAACGGCAACTTCGGCTCTCCGGGCAACGACCCGGCGGCCGCGATGCGCTACACCGAGTGCAAGTTGATGCCGCTGGCCATGGAGATGCTCCGGGACATCGACGAGGAGACCGTCGACTTCACGGACAACTACGACGGCCGCAACCAGGAGCCGACCGTCCTGCCGGCGCGGTTCCCGAACCTGCTGGTCAACGGCTCCGCCGGTATCGCCGTCGGTATGGCCACCAACATCCCGCCGCACAACCTGCGCGAGGTCGCGGCCGGCGCCCAGTGGGCGCTGGAGCACCCGGACGCCTCGCACGAGGAGCTGCAGGACGCGCTCATCGAGCGGATCAAGGGCCCCGACTTCCCGTCGGGCGCGCTGGTCGTGGGCCGCAAGGGCATCGAGGAGGCGTACCGGACCGGGCGCGGCTCGATCACGATGCGCGCGGTGGTCGAGGTCGAGGAGATCCAGAACCGCCAGTGCCTGGTGGTGACGGAGCTTCCGTACCAGACCAACCCGGACAACCTGGCGCAGAAGATCGCCGACCTGGTGAAGGACGGCAAGATCGGCGGCATCGCCGACGTGCGCGACGAGACCTCGTCGCGGACGGGGCAGCGCCTGGTGATCGTGCTCAAGCGCGACGCTGTCGCGAAGGTCGTGCTGAACAACCTGTACAAGCACACCGACCTGCAGACGAACTTCGGCGCGAACATGCTGGCGCTGGTGGACGGCGTGCCGCGCACGCTGTCGATCGACGCGTTCATCCGCCACTGGGTGACGCACCAGATCGAGGTCATCGTCCGGCGCACGAAGTTCCGCCTGCGCAAGGCGGAGGAGCGGGCGCACATCCTGCGCGGTCTGCTCAAGGCGCTGGACGCGATCGACGAGGTCATCGCGCTGATCCGGCGCAGCAACACCGTCGAGATCGCGCGCGAGGGCCTGATGGGCCTGCTGGAGATCGACGAGATCCAGGCGAACGCGATCCTGGAGATGCAGCTGCGGCGCCTGGCGGCGCTGGAGCGGCAGAAGATCGTCGCCGAGCACGACGAGCTCCAGGCCAAGATCAACGAGTACAACGAGATCCTGCGCTCCGAGTCGCGGCAGCGCTCGATCGTCAGCGAGGAACTGGCGGCGATCGTCGAGAAGTTCGGCGACGACCGGCGCTCCAAGCTGGTGCCCTTCGACGGCGACATGTCCATGGAGGACCTGATCGCCGAAGAGGACATCGTCGTCACGATCACGCACGGCGGCTACGTCAAGCGCACCAAGACCGAGGACTACCGCTCGCAGAAGCGCGGCGGCAAGGGCGTGCGCGGCACGAAGCTGAAGCAGGACGACCTCGTCGACCACTTCTTCGTCTCGACCACGCACCACTGGCTGCTGTTCTTCACGAACAAGGGCCGGGTCTACCGCTCCAAGGCGTACGAGCTCCCGGACGCCGGGCGTGATGCGCGCGGGCAGCACGTGGCGAACCTGCTGGCCTTCCAGCCGGACGAGAAGATCGCCCAGATCCTCGCGATCCGCGACTACGAGGCCGCTCCGTACCTGATCCTGGCCACCAAGGGCGGCCTGGTGAAGAAGACGGCGCTCAAGGACTACGACTCGCCCCGTTCGGGTGGCGTGATCGCGATCAACCTCCGGGAGACCGGCGCCGACGGCGCCGACGGCGCTGCCGACGAGCTGATCGGCGCCGAGCTGGTGTCCGCCGAGGACGACCTGCTGCTGATCAGCAAGAAGGCGCAGTCGATCCGCTTCACGGCCACCGACGAGGCGCTGCGTCCGATGGGCCGCGCGACCTCGGGTGTGAAGGGCATGAGCTTCCGCGAGGGGGACGAGCTGCTCTCCATGAGCGTGGTGCGCCCCGGTACGTTCGTCTTCACGGCGACCGACGGCGGTTACGCCAAGCGGACCCCGGTGGACGAGTACCGCGTCCAGGGCCGTGGTGGTCTGGGCATCAAGGCCGCCAAGATCGTGGAGGACCGCGGGTCGCTCGTCGGGGCCCTGGTCGTGGACGAAACGGACGAGATTCTCGCCATCACGCTCGGCGGTGGTGTGATCCGTACGCGCGTCAACGAAGTCAGGGAGACCGGCCGTGACACCATGGGCGTCCAGCTGATCAATCTGGGCAAGCGGGATGCCGTGGTGGGTATCGCGCGCAACGCCGAGGCCGGTCAGGATGCTGACGAGGTCGACGAGAACGACATCGACATCGATACCGAGACGACCGAGGCGGCAGTCGAAGGACAGGCCGCCGAGGCCGCCGGGGGCACGTCGCCTTCGGCTGGGGAGCACGAGGAGTAAGCGTGAGTGGAGCCACGGGCGCCGGACCGGCAAAGACTGGAGCGGATGGTGCCCGTGGCCCCGCCGCGGACTCCCAGGGTGGGGACACCACCGCCGAAGGCAGGGGGACAACGGTGACGGATACCCGAGGACCGCAGTCGCAGTCGAAGTCGAAGAACGGCTCGAAGGCGGGCGCGGGCAAGGGTTCGGGCACGGGCACGGCGGCGGGCGCCGCCGGCTCGGGCGCGGCCGCGGGCAAGGAACAGGGCGGCGGCGCACAGCCGTACCAGCCGTCGCAGGCTCACACGGCGCCTTCGGGCCCGGGTGCGCCGCGGGGCGGCTCGGAGGCCGCCGCTGCCGCCGCGGCGCAGAAGAAGGCCCGTACGGCGGTCCGTACGGCGCCCAGGACGCGCAAGGCGCGGCTGCGGGTGGCGAAGGCCGACCCGTGGTCGGTGATGAAGGTCAGCTTCCTGCTGTCGATCGCGCTCGGCGTCTGCACCATCGTGGCGTCGGCGGTGCTGTGGATGGTCATGGACGCCATGGGCGTCTTCTCGACCGTCGGCGGCACCATCAGCGAGGCCACCGGGTCGAACGAGGGCAACGGCTTCGACCTGCAGTCGTTCCTGTCGCTGCCGCGCGTACTGATCTTCACGTCGGTGATCGCGGTGATCGACGTGGTGCTGGCGACGGCGCTGGCGACGCTGGGCGCGTTCATCTACAACCTGTCGGCAGGGTTCGTCGGCGGCGTGGAGCTCACGCTCGCCGAGGACGAGTGACCTGCTGATTGACCTGCGCGGACGCCCGGCAGGAACGGATTTTGGCGGGACCGCGTCTGTGCGCTAATCTTCAGGAGTCAGCGCGCAGCGCGGATGGGGCTATAGCTCAGTTGGTTAGAGCGCATCCCTGATAAGGATGAGGCCACAGGTTCAAATCCTGTTAGCCCCACAGTGTCGAAGACCCCCAGGCCCACCGGCCCGGGGGTCTTTGTCGTTGGGTCAGTTGGCGGGCCGACGGCTCACGGGCGTCGTGCCGGTGCCGTGCCCGGTGCCGTGCCCGGTGCCGTGCGGGTGCCGTGGCGGCCGGGGTCCGCCGGGGCCTTCCCAGGTAACCGATCGGTATCGGTCGGTGTGTATTGTTGGCCGCCAGAAGTCCCCAACGTCAACGAAAGACGAGGTCGCGCGGTGAAGAAGCTGCTCCTGGTCGCACTGGCCGCCATCGGCGGGCTCCTCGTGTACCGCCAGATCCAGGCGGACCGCGCCGAGCAGGACCTGTGGACGGAGGCAACTGACTCCGTGCCTTCTGGTTCCGGTGTGTGAGACCCGAGATTGATCTCATGGAGCCCCGGTTGCCGCTGCGGCCGGGGCTTTGTGCTGTTCCGTGACGGAAACTTGCGGTTTGCAAGGATTTGGCTTGCGCTAGCAAATGCGGGGTGGGCGTGATGGGTCGGGGGCGCGTTCGGAACCGGGTGCCGCGCACGGCGCCGGCCGGGGCGGTGGCCCTGGCGGCGGCCGTCGCCGTCCTGGGGTCGCCGGGGGGCGGGTACGGCGCTCATGCCGCGTACGCCGCCGAGCCGTCCCCGCAGGCGGGGTCGGCGTACCGGCCCGCCGAGGGCGCCAAGAAGGTCGAGGGCAAGCCCACCACGGCGGACGCCCCGCTCGTGGACGTGGGCGGGGTCTACTCGGACACCCTCGGCCCCGGGGAGCGCCTCTACCGGCTGGGCCTCGACGACAACTCCAGCGTGTACGTCTCGGCCGTGGTCCAGCCGCCGCGGGGGGCCAAGGTCGGCTACGGCGACGGCATCGAGGTGGAGATCATCACCACCGAGGGGCGGCGCTGCCAGAACAACACCGGCCGGGCCGGCTTCGGTTACGACCCCGTCCCCGTCAGCGCCGTGGCCGTGCGGCGGCTGGAGGAGGACGCCGAGTGCCAGGGCCGGGGCACCTACTTCGCGCGGGTCACCCGTACCGCCGCCAAGGACTCCGACCAGCGGGCGTGGCCCGTCGAGTTGAAGATCCAGCGCGAACCGGGCCTCGGCGCCGGCAGCGCCCCGACCACCGCGCCCAGCGTCTGGCCCTCCGCCTCCCCCGCGCTCCCCGGCACCGATCCGGTGGCCCGCACCGGCGGCACCGGGTTCAACGACGCCCGGGCCCTGGGCAGCGGGGTGTGGCGCGACGACCTGCGCCCCGGGCAGACCCGCTACTACCGGGTCCCGGTCGACTGGGGGCAGCAGCTCGGGCTCAGCGCCGAGATCGCCAAGGCCGCCATGACCAAGCAGTACGGCTCCGCCTCCAACGGGCTCTCCGTCGCGCTGTACAGCCCGTACCGCGCCCTGGTGGACTCCAAGGAGACCTCCTACGACGGCAAGCAGGCGGGCGTGACCCTGCCGAAGACGGCGCCCGTGGCGTACGAGAACCGCTTTTCGAGCGACGCGGAGGTACGCGGGACACGGCTGGCCGGCTGGTACTACCTGGCCGTGACCCTGGGCGGGAAGGTCGCGGAGTTCACCGAGGACGCGACCCCGGTTCCGCTGACCCTGCGCGTGCAGGTGAGCGGGGACGCGGCCAAGGCGCCCGCGTACGGGGAGAGCCTGAGCGCCGCCGGGTTCGGGGTGGGCGCCGACGAGCGGAACGCCGCCAGGGACGGGCTGACCGCGCCGGAGGCCGCCGACGCCGCCGAGAACCGCTCGGCGATGGGGGTCGTCGCCGGGGCCGGGTTCGGCGCCGGGGCGCTGCTGCTGCTCGTGCTGGGAGGGTGGATCCTGCTCGCGCGGCGGGGGCGCGGGACCCCGTAGCCCCACGTCCGTAGCCCCGCCCGTCGCTCGGTCCGGAGCTACATCTGGGTCAGCGCCCAGACGCCGACGGCGAAGCAGAGCAGCGCCGCCGCGAGGAAGGCGGCGGTGACCAGCGGCGCGGGCGGGGCGATCCCGCCGGGACGGGCGGGCGGTGCCGCCGGGGCCGGGGGAGACGCGGGCGACGGCGGTGAGAGGTGGAAGCTGCCCGTCTGCGAGGGCCCGTACGACGCCGGCGGCGGCCCGAACCCGACGGGCGCGGCAACGGGGGCGGCGGCCGGCACCGGGACCACCGCCGGAGCGGTGGCTGGAGCCGCAGCCGGAACGGTGGCCGGAGCCGGTGCCGGGGTCGTAGCCGGAGCCGGAGCCGGGGCGGCGATGGTCGGCGAGTGCGGGGTGACGGCGTCGGTGCTCGACGGTCCCTGGGGGCCGAAACCGGCCGGGAGCGGACCGAGTTGGTCGAACACCTCCACCGGGTACTCGTCCGGCGAGGACACGGGCAGCAGCTCCACCGCCTCGGCAAGGGCCTTGCGGGCCCCTGTGGCGGTCCGGAACCGGCTCTGGGGGTCCGGACGCAAGAGGTTCGCGATGACGTCCCACAGGGGCGCGGGGACGCCCTCGGGCGCGCCGGGCGTGCCGTGGGCGAGGTAGTGCTCCACCAGGGCCCGGGAATCGGGCTTGCTGCCCGTCAGGAGGTAGAGCGCGACCAGCCCGACGGCGAAGAGGTCGGCCGGGAAGTCGGGCTCGGCGCCCAGCATTTGCTCCGGGGCGAAATAGCCGGGGGTGCCCACCACGTAGTCGGTCTCGGTGAGCCGGGGCTCGCCCTTGCGCATCGAGATGCCGAAGTCGGACAGCCGCAGGTGCGGCCGCCCGGTTCCGGTGGCCTCCATCAGGATGTTGGCCGGTTTGATGTCGCGGTGGACGACCCCCTCGGCGTGCACGGCCGCCAGGCCCGAGAGCAGCTGGTCGAGCAGGGTGCACACGAACCGCGGAGGCAACGGTCCGTAATCCCCGATCACATGGGCGAGGGAACCGCCGGCGACGAGGTCCATGGTGAACAGGACCTTGTCGTCGTCCGCCGCCCAGCTGGCGGGGGCCAGCACATGGGGGTGGTCGATCCGCACCGCCTGCTCCCGGACGAACCGGAGCAGGGTGTGGGCGTCGCTCTGCAGGAGCACCTTCGCCGCGACGTACCGACGGCGCCGGTGGTCCCAGGCGCGCCAGACGGCACCGGCGCCGCCGCGCCCGATCGGATCGGCCAGCTCGTACCGACCGGCGAAGATCTCACCCATCGCTGCGCCCGTCCCCCGTCACCCTCGTCGTCCGCGCGTCAGTTCTGGTGCGCCTCGTAGTGGGCCACCGCGTCCGCGGTGCGGCCGGCGCCGTACACCCGGAGGAACTCTGCCAGCTCGGGGTGGCTGGGAGCGAGGGTGTCCGCGGCGTCGATGATGTCGCCGGCCGCGGAGACCGAGCGCAGCAGCGACTGGATCTCCCGGACGACCCGCTTGACGGTCGGCGCGCCGCTGCTCGTGGCGGTCTGACCGCTGTTGCTGAGGACCGAACCCCCCTGGGTCTTCTTGATCTCGTCCATCCGGTCGGTCGCCTCCACCGCGCTGACGCTCCCGTCGGCGACCTGGCCGGCGAGATCCTGGAGGGCCTGGACCCGCTGGACCACGGCCGGGTTCCCGATCTTGGCGCGCTGGCCGCTCATCAGCTGGGACAGCATCGGCGCCGACAGCCCGAGGACGGCAGCGAGGCGAGCCTGGTTCAGGCCGAGGTCATCTATGAGCCGGCGGAAGAGCGCCCCCAGCGGCTCCCCGTACCAACTGCGCTGAAGCTCTCTGGCTCTGGCCGTGGCCTCTTGCTGTACTGCGTCCACTCTGACTACTCCCCTTCGCTGGTGCGAACCTCGCGAGCATCTTACGGAGAGTGGTCGCACGGCGGGAGTCCCTATCATTTTGCGGGATGAGGGGGTACACCCGGTACTCTGTTCTGCGGAACGGCCAATCCCTCCCGGGGGACGGTCGCGTCCGCTTCCACGGGGCTTTAGCTCAGTTGGTAGAGCGCTGCCTTTGCAAGGCAGATGTCAGGAGTTCGAATCTCCTAAGCTCCACAGCAAAAAGGTCCCCTGACCTGCGGAAACGCAGTCAGGGGGCCTTTTGTGTTTCACGTGAAACATCAGCTGCCGCGTCCGGCGGCGAGGACGTCGCCGAGGGTGAAGGCCAACGGGCCGCGGTCCGTGAGGGATTCGCCGCGGCGCCCGGGGAGACCGCGCCGATCACCGCGGCGGCCTGGGTGTCGCTCGGATGGGTCGGTCGTGGGGCCGTCCGGGGGTTCGTGGTCGACAGTGGGGAGAGGCACCCAGACCGGGAAGCCACGGCCCGCCGGAGGCGTATGTCCATGGGAATCTTCGACTTCCTGAAGTCCGACAAGAAGAAGGCGCACGAGGCCGCCGACACGGCGAAGGAGCAGGTGGAGGAGAAGGGCGCCGCGCCGCCGGCCGTCGCCGCCGGCCCGGGTTCCGCGATGGGCGGGAAGTACGTGGACGCCGCCGAGGCCACCAAGGCCGCCGCCGAGCGGATGGCTGCCGCGGCGCCGCCGAGGCGCGTTTCGCACACCCCCACCCCCGGCTCCGCCGCGCACAAGTCCGTCGCCGCGGCCCCCGAGCCCCCCGTCGCGCGCACCCGGCCGGCGCCTCCCCCGGCCATGCACGCTCCCCACACGCCGACCCCCGGTTCCGCCGCGCACAAGTCCGTCGCGGCGGCGCCGGTCGCCGCGAAGCGCGCGTACACCGTCAGGACGGGTGACTCGCTCTCCGAGATCGCCCGCCGTGAACTCGGCAACGAGGCGCGCTGGCGCGAGCTCTACGCCATGAACCGGGGCGTGATCGGCTCCAACCCCGACCTGATCCGGCCGGGGATGGTCCTCACCCTCCCCCACTGATGCCCTGATGCACTGATGCGGAAAGGGGCCCGGACGTGGTCCGGGCCCCTTTCCGCATGGCGTCGTCAGCTGTCGTCCGAAGACGTCCGCGCCTCGCGCTCCTTGTCCGCCAACTCGTCGTCGAAGTTGGCCGGTTCGGAGTCCTGCGCCGACAGTTCCGTCGCCGCCGGCGGCTCGACCAGCCAGTCCGGGTTCGACTGCTGGTCCCACCAGCGCCACGCGAGGTAGACGCCGCCCGCGACCAGGCCGACCACGGCCACGCCCTTGGCCAGCCGGGCCAGGTGCGCCCGCCGCTCGTGCCGCCGTACCAGCCGCCGCACCTCATCGGCCGTCACCTGGCCGCGCAGCGCCGCCACGGTCGCCACCGACCGCGACGCGGCCTCCTCCGCCACCGGCTGGGCCGCGGCGATCGCGCTCTCGATACGGGGCTGGGTGTACTCGGCGGCCTGGCGGGCCGCGCGGCGCGTCTCGTGGACCGCCTTCGTCGCCGCCCGGTCCACGTTCGGCGGCACGTAGGAGCGGGCGGCCTGCATCCGGGGATGCAGATGGGTGTCATACGTCGAACGCGCGTGCCGCGAGGCCTCCAGGGCCGCATGCGACACCATCGGCGCCAGCCGCTCGTTCGCTTCCTGCGCGTAGTGCACGGCAGCGCCCTTGGCGGTTTCCGCGTATGGCGCCACCGCTTCCGCCGCGTGCTTCACGGTGTCCCTGGCGCTTTCGGCGGCCAGGCGCACGCTGTCCTTGCGGGTCACAGGATCCTCCTCCTCGGTGGCGGACACAGTTCACCTTTCCACCCTTTGTCGGATCATGCCTGCCATCTTGTCGAGAGGCATGCGCGACAGGGCATCCGGGTGGGCGAATCTCTGTACCTGGATGCGCAGCGTGGGAGTATCTGAAACCGACAGTGATGACTATGGAAGGCAGATCCGTGGCCGAGAAGCTCTACGCCACCCTGAAGACGAATCACGGCGACATCGAGTTCGAGCTCTTGGAGAACTTCGCGCCGAAGACGGTCCGCAACTTCGTCGAGCTGGCCACCGGCGCCCGTGAGTGGACGCGTCCCACGGACGGCCAGAAGACCACGGACCCGCTGTACGACGGCACCGTCTTCCACCGTGTCATCTCCGGCTTCATGATCCAGGGCGGCGACCCGCTCGGGAACGGCACGGGCGGCCCCGGCTACCAGTTCGGCGACGAGTTCCACCCCGACCTGGCCTTCACCAAGCCGTACCTGGTCGCGATGGCCAACGCGGGCCCGGGCACCAACGGCTCGCAGTTCTTCATCACCGTCGCTCCCACCGCCTGGCTGACCCGCAAGCACACCATCTTCGGCGAGGTCTCCGACAAGGCCAGCCAGAAGATCGTCGACGCGATCGCCGGCGGCCGGACGAACCCGCGCACCGAGCGGCCCCTCGACGACGTGATCATCCAGTCCGTCGTCATCGAGAGGCGCTGACGAGCCGCCTGCCCTCCCGCAGCGCCCGCCCGCCCGGGAACCTTTCCGCCCCGCCCGTCCGTCCTGGATACATGGACCGGCGGGGCATCCCTGTCTCCCGCCTCTGATCGAGGGGACCGATGGACACCGACCGCCTCCCGGGCTGCTATCGCCACCCGGACCGCGACACGGGGATTCGCTGTACCCGCTGCGAACGCCCCATCTGCCCGGAGTGCATGATCAGCGCCTCGGTCGGCTTCCAGTGCCCCGAATGCGTCCGTGAGGGCTCCGGCACCGGCCACCGCCCGGCCGCCGGCGTCCCGCGCACCATCGCGGGCGGCGCGATCGCCGCCGATCCCCACCTCGTCACCAAGGTCCTGATCGGGATCAACGCCGCGGTGTTCCTGCTGGGCTTCGTCGTCCCCGGCTTGGTCGTGCAGGGGGAGCTGCTCGGCCGCTACGTGGACTACCTCGGCGGCCCCGTGCAAGGCGTCTCCACCGGCGAGTACTACCGGCTGCTGACCTCGGTGTTCCTGCACGTGCAGTGGTGGCACATCGCCGGCAACATGCTCGCCCTGTGGGTGATCGGCTCTCCGCTGGAGGCGGCCCTCGGCCGGTCCCGGTACCTCGCCGTCTACCTGCTGTCGGGGCTGGGCGGCAGCACCCTCGTCTATCTGCTGACCCCGGTGTACGTTCCGACGCTCGGCGCGTCGGGGGCCGTCTTCGGTCTGCTCGGCGCGACCGTCGTGCTGGTGCGCCGGCTGCGGTACGAAATGCGGCCCGTCATCACGATGGTCGTACTGATGCTGGTGCTGACCTTCGTGCCGTTCGGCGGTCTGAGCGTGTCCTGGCAGGCCCATGTGGGCGGCCTCGTGACCGGTGCGCTGGTCGCTGCCGGGCTGCTGTGGCCGGCGACGGGCCGCAGACGCGCGCTCATCCAGTGGGGAACCTGTGTGGCGGTGTTCCTGCTGGCAGCCGCCCTGGTAATGGCCCGGACGGCCGCACTCACCTGATCACACCGGCGTCAACTCTCCACAGAGTTATCCACAGATCTTCTGTCTTTTCCTCAGGTGTGGATGACGCTGTGGATAACTCATGGGGAGAGCTTTCGCGGAGGCCCCGGCTGCGCTAAGGCAGGGGGCTTACTTCCACTGCGTGGAGACGCCGAATCCCGCCGCGATGAATCCGAAACCGACCACGATGTTCCAATTGCCCAGCGCCTCGATCGGCAGCTGGGTGTCGGTCACGTAGAAGACGACAATCCAGGCCAGGCCGATCAGGAAGAAGGCCAGCATGACCGGGGCGACCCAGCTGCGGTTGGTCAGCCTGATGGTCTGCGCCTGCTTCGCCGGCGGCGGCGTGTAGTCGTCCTTCTTGCGGATACGTGACTTCGGCACGAGGGGCTCTCCTGTCGATGCGCTGGGGACCTTGCCTGCCCCGGGCGTCCGTTAGCGTAGTGGACCTGTGGCGTTGAAGGAGAAGGGTACGTTGAGCAATTCCGACGACTCCTCCGCGGGTCCCCGTCGCCGGCTGCGACCGGCCCGGCTGCTGACGGCCGCCGTTTTCGCCTTGGCAGGCCTGATTTTCGTCACCAGCTTCAACACGTCCAAGGGTACGAACATCCGGACGGACACGTCCCTCCTGAAGCTGTCCGACGTGATCCACGAGCGCAGCCAGAACAACGCCCAGCTGGAGCAGAGCACCGCGGCCGTACGCAGCCGGGTGGACGCCCTCGCCGAACACGGCGACAGCAGCACCAGGGCCGAGGACGCCAAGCTCGCCGCCCTGCGCACCGCGTCCGGCACCGAGGAGCTCACCGGCAAGGGCCTGACCGTCACGCTCAACGACGCCCCGCCGAACGCCACCGCCCGCATCCCCAACGTGCCCGAGCCGCAGCCCAACGACCTGGTGATCCACCAGCAGGACCTCCAGGCGGTGGTGAACGCCCTCTGGCAGGGCGGCGCCGAGGGCATCCAGGTCATGGACCAGCGGCTCATCGCCACCAGCGCGGTGCGCTGCGTCGGCAACACCCTGATCCTCCAGGGCCGCGTCTACTCGCCCCCGTACAAGGTGTCCGCGGTCGGCGACCCGGCGGCGCTGCGCAAGGCCCTGGCGGCCTCCCCGGCGCTGCAGAACTACCAGCTGTACGTCAACGCGTACGGGCTCGGCTGGAAAGTGGACGAGCACAGGTCGCTGACACTGCCCGGGTACTCCGGCACAGTGGACCTCCACTATGCGAAGCCCGTGGTCCCCTCGTCCGCGACGAGCACGCCCTGACGCCGTACTGCGCCTGGTGGTACGGACGTTCAGCGAGGCGTGCCTGACCGTCGGCACCCTGATCGTGCTGTTCGTGGCGTACGTCCTGCTGTGGACCGGGGTCAAGGCCGACCGGGCCATGGACGGGGAGCTGGCGCGGCTGCGCGACAGCTGGTCGGCGGCGGCCCGGGCTCCGGCCCCCGGTCCGGCACCCACACCCGTACCCGCTCCCGCCGCCTCGCCCGGCGCCGAGGCGTCGCCCGAGGCGCCCGCCGGCTACCCCGCGGGCCGGGCCTTCGCCGAGATGTACGTCCCGCGCTTCGGCGCCGACTGGCACAAGCCCGTGCTGGAGGGCACCGGCACCGAGCTGCTGAAGAAGGGGCTCGGCCACTACGCGGGCACGGCCCGCCTCGGCGCCGCCGGGAACTTCTCCGTGGCGGGACACCGGCGGACGTACGGGGACCCCTTCAAGGACTTCCCCGAGCTGCGCCCGGGCGACGCCGTGATCCTCAAGGACGCGACGAGCTGGTACACGTACACCGTCCGCGCCGGGCCGCTGCGGATCCTGCCGACCGAGACCGGGGTGGTCGACCCGGTGCCGGACAGGTCGCCGTTCACGGTCCCCGGCCGGTACCTGACGCTGACGACCTGCGATCCGGAATGGGGGCACAGCCACCGGCTGGTCGTCTGGGCGGAGCTGACCGGGACCCGGCCCGTCGCACGGGGCGGACCGGAGGGATTGCGCAGCTGACCCCCCGGGCGGGGCCGCTGCCTTTAGTCTGTTGCGGTACCGCCTCCCGCGGTGTGCGGGACGAACGTGGAACGGAAGGCAAGCAGACGGCATGTACGGCTGGATCTGGCGGCAGCTGCCGGGCAACGCGTGGGTGCGCGCGCTGATCTCCCTCGTACTGGTCCTCGCGGTGGTGTACGTGCTCTTCCAGTACGTCTTCCCGTGGGCGGAGCCCCTGCTTCCGTTCAACGACGTGACGGTGGACGAGGGATCGGGAGCCACTCCGTGAGCGCGCGCATTCTGGTTGTCGACAACTACGACAGCTTTGTCTTCAACCTGGTCCAGTACCTCTACCAGCTCGGGGCCGAATGCGAGGTGCTCCGCAACGACGAGGTCGGGCTGGCACACGCGCAGGACGGTTTCGACGGCGTCCTCCTCTCGCCCGGACCGGGCACCCCGGAAGAGGCCGGCGTCTGCGTCGACATGGTCCGGCACTGCGCGGACACCGGCGTTCCGGTCTTCGGCGTCTGCCTCGGCATGCAGTCGATGGCCGTCGCCTACGGAGGTGTCGTGGGCCGGGCGCCCGAGCTGCTGCACGGCAAGACCTCGCCGGTGGTCCACGAGGGCCGGGGCGTCTTCGAGGGCCTGCCCTCGCCCTTCACCGCGACCCGCTACCACTCCCTCGCCGCCGAGCCCGGGACCCTGCCGGACGCGCTGGAGGTCACGGCGCGCACCGAGGACGGGATCATCATGGGGCTGCGGCACCGGGAGCACGACGTGGAGGGCGTGCAGTTCCACCCCGAGTCGGTGCTGACCGAGTGGGGCCACCGGATGCTCGCGAACTGGCTGGTGCGGTGCGGTGACGCGGGAGCCGTGGAGCGGTCGGTGGGGCTGGCCCCGGTGGTGGGCAAGGCCGTCGCGTGACCGCCCTCGCGCCGTCCGCGCCCGCCGAGGGCCGGGCCGCGCGGCGCAGGGCGGCGCAGGAGGCCGCGAAACGCGCGCGCAGGCGCGGCGGCGGCCGGAGGCGGCGCCGTCCGCGCTCGGGCGGTCCGCTGGTGGTCGCCAGCCGGCTGGCCGGGGAGCTGTTCATCACGATGGGCCTGGTGATGCTGCTCTTCGTGGCCTACCAGCTCTGGTACACGAACGTCCTGGCGGAGCGGACGGCGAACGGGGCCGCGGGCTCGCTGCGCAAGGACTGGGAGCAGCCGGCCCCGGACGGGGCCGCCGCGCCGCCGGTGACGGCGTTCGAGCCCGGGCAGGGCTTCGCGATCCTGTACATCCCGAAGCTGGACGTAAAGGTTCCGGTGGCCGAGGGGATCAGCAAGCCGAAGGTGCTCGACAAGGGGATGGTCGGGCACTACGGCGAGGGCGCCCTGAAGACGGCGATGCCGGCGGACAAACAGGGCAACTTCGCGGTGGCCGGGCACCGCAACACCCACGGCGAACCGTTCCGTTTCATCAACCGGCTGGTGCCCGGTGACCCGATCGTGGTCGAGACGCGGGACGCGTACTACACGTACGAGATGACCTCGGCGCTGCCGCAGACCCCGCCGTCGAACGTGTCGGTGCTGAAGCCGGTGCCGCAGGGTTCCGGCTTCACGTCGGCCGGCCGGTACATCACGCTGACGACCTGCACGCCGGAGTTCACGAGCACCTTCCGGATGATCGTGTGGGGCAGGATGATCGATGAACGCCCGCGCAGCCAGGGCGCCCCGCCCGCGCTGACCAGCCCGTAAGGACGGATCCGCAGTGTCTCGTTCCCGCCGCCGCGCCGCGGCACCGACCGGCAACCGCAGCGTGCTCGCGGGGTTCCTGAGCCTGCTGGGCGAGTTCCTGATCACGCTGGGCCTGGTGCTGGCGCTGTTCGTGGCGTACTCGCTGTGGTGGACGAACGTCCTCGCGGACCGGCAGGCGTCGGCGCGGGGCGACGAGGTCCGCCAGCTGTGGACGCGGCCGCCCACGGCGGGGGCGCAGGCCGCCCCGGGGGCGCTGGACACGCAGGGCGGGGTCGGGTTCCTGCACGTCCCGGCGATGCGCAACGGCGAGGTGCTGGTCAAGCGGGGCACGGCCCCGGACGTCCTGAACGACGGCGTCGCGGGGTACTACACGGAGCCGGTGAAGGCGGGGCTGCCGTGGGACGCGTCGGGGAACTTCTCGCTCGCGGCGCACCGGGACGGGCACGGGGCGAAGTTCCACAACATCGACAAGGTGAAGAACGGCGACGCGGTCGTCTTCGAGACCCGGGACACCTGGTACGTCTACAAGGTGTTCGCGGAGCTGCGGCAGACGTCGAAGTACAACGTGGACGTGATCTCCGCGGTCCCGAAGGAATCGGGCAAGACGGCACCGGGCCGGTACATCACGCTGACGACCTGCACGCCGGTGTACACCTCGAAGTACCGCTACATCGTGTGGGGCGAGCTGGTGCGGACCGAGAAGGTGGACGCGAAGCGGACCCCTCCGGCGGAGCTGCGCTAGCGCCGGAGCCGCCAGAAGGCCGCTGTGGGGCGTTACCGGAACCCCCGGGCGGCGATGGCCAAGGCTTCACGTGTGACGCCTCAGACGGCCACACAGCGGCCCGCGTGGCCCGCTTGAGCCCGCCGGAGCCCACTCGAACCCGCCGGGCCCGGACGACAAAAAGCCCGGCCCCTCGTACGTGTACGAGGGGCCGGGCTTTCGCGTCTGGCTAGCGGCGGCCGGTGAGCCCGCCGAAGAAGCCGTTGCCGCCGTCCTGCTGACCGCCGCCACCGGCGATCGTGGTCACGTTCACCACGGTGCCCGGCGGGACCTGCGTACCGGCCGGCGGGTCCGAGATGATGACCTTCGCGTTCTCGTCACCCGGGCCCGCGACGACCGCGCCGAAGGTCAGGCCCTTGCCGGCCAGGATGCCCCGGGCCTGCGACACCGTCTTGCCGGCCAGGTTGGGGACGTCGGTCGTCTGCGCGGCCTTGGCGACCGTGATGCTGACCGAGCTGCCCGGCTTGAGCTGCTCGCCGGGCGGGAACTGCTGCTGGAACACCGTCTTCGGCGCCGTCCCGGCGGGAGCGTCGGACTCGGTGGTGCTGCCGAGCTTGAGGTTCGCCTGCTGGAGCAGCTTGGCGGCCTCCTCCTTGGTCTTCCCGGTGAGGTCGGGCACCTCGGTCTTCGAGACCTCCTTGGCCACGATCAGCGTGATCACCGAGTTCTTCTCGGCCTCGGTGCCGGCCTTGGGGTTCTGGTCGAGGACCGTCCCCGCGGTGCGCTCGGACTCCTGGGTCTTGCGCTCGACCTGGAAGCCCTTGTCCTTGAGCGTCTTCTCCGCGTTGTCGAACGTCAGGTTGATGACGTCGAGCACCGGCACCTTGGGGGCGCCCGAGGAGATCTTGACCTTGATCGCTTCGCCCTTGTCGAGCTTGGTGTCGGGCTGCGGGTTCTGCGAGCAGATCTTGCCCTTGGGCTGGCTGTCGCAGGGCTCCTCGGCTTCCTTCACCACCTTGAGGCCCACGTTGTTGGCGTTGCCCTGGGCCGCCTCCAGCGTTTCGCCGATCAGCTTCGGCACGTTGGGCCGGTTGTCGGCGCCGCCGTTGAAGACGGCGCGGCCGATCAGGATGGCGCCGACGAGGACGAGCACGCCGGCGAGGACCAGCAGGATCGTCGAGGCCCGGCTCTTCTTCGGGCGCCGGCCGTGGCCCTGGTCGTAGCCGCCGTGACCGCCCTGGTCGCCGTACCCGTAGCCGTTGTCGCCCGGGGGCATCGGCGGGAGCATCGACGTCTGGCCGCCGGAGTCGGTGGCGCGCAGTGCGGTGGTGGGCTGGTCGTAGCCCTGGTGTCCGTAGCCGCCCTGGTCGGGGTAGCCGTATCCGGCGGCGCCCATCGAGGCGGTCGCGGCGACGGGCTGGCCGTCGAGGCAGGCCTCGATGTCGGCGCGCATCTCGTCGGCGGACTGGTAGCGGTAGTCGGGGTCCTTGACCAGGGCCTTCAACACGATCGCGTCCATCTCGGGCGTGATCTCGGGGTCGAAGTTCGACGGGGGCTGGGGCTCTTCCCGTACGTGCTGGTAGGCGACGGCCACCGGGGAGTCGCCGATGAACGGCGGCCGGACGCTGAGGAGCTCGTAGAGCAGGCAGCCGGCGGAGTAGAGGTCGGACCGCGCGTCGACCTGCTCGCCCTTGGCCTGCTCCGGGGAGAGGTACTGGGCGGTGCCGATGACGGCGGCGGTCTGCGTCATGGTCATGCCGGAGTCGCCCATGGCGCGGGCGATGCCGAAGTCCATGACCTTGACCTGGCCGGTGCGGGTCAGCATGACGTTGGCGGGCTTGATGTCGCGGTGGACGATGCCCGCCCGGTGCGAGTACTCCAGGGCCTGGAGGATGCCGGTCGTCATCTCCAGGGTGCGCTCGGGCAGCAGCTTGCGGCCGGAGTGCAGGAGTTCGCGCAGGGTGGAGCCGTCGACGTACTCCATCACGATGTACGGGATGGAGATGTTGTCGACGTAGTCCTCGCCGGTGTCGTAGACCGCGACGATCGCCGGGTGGTTGAGCGACGCGGCCGACTGGGCCTCGCGCCGGAACCGGGCCTGGAAGGACGGGTCGCGGGCGAGATCGGCGCGCAGGGTCTTGACGGCGACGGTACGGCCGAGCCGGGTGTCGTGACCGAGGTAGACCTCGGCCATGCCACCGCGGCCGAGCACGTGGCTCAGCTCGTACCGGCCGCCGAGGCGACGCGGCTCTTCCATAACGTTGCAGCCCTCTCCGTCAGTCCCGACCGCACCCTCGTGTGGTCCGGCGGTGTGCTGTTCGCGCAAAGGCTACCGGCCGATCGTCGGTGATCGGTTCGCGGCCACAGGCTGATACCGGACCGGTACAGTACGCTCCGATCCGGGCGTCTTCTGTGGCCCGTATCACTCCGGTGGGGTCGTTCAGCCCTTGTTGCTCTTGAGTACGGCCTCCATGACCGCCTTGGCGACCGGGGCCGCGAGACCGCCGCCGCTGATGTCCTCACGGCTGGCGTCGCTGTCCTCGACGACGACCGCGACCGCGACCGGCGAGCTGCCGTCCGGGTTCTCGGCGTAGGAGATGAACCAGGCGTAGGGGCGCTTGGCGTTCTTCTCGCCGTGCTGGGCGGTGCCGGTCTTGCCGCCGACGGTGACGTCCTTGATCTTGGCCTTGTCGCCGGTGCCCTTCTCGACGACGTTGACCATCATCTGCTGGAGCTTCTGGGCGTTCGCGGCGGAGAGGGGCCGGCTCATCTCCTGCGGCTCGTGCTTCTCGATGACGTCGAGGTTGGGCGCGGTCAGCTGGTCGACCATGTACGGCTTCATCAGCTTGCCGTCGTTGGCGATCGCGGAGGTGACCATGGCCATCTGGAGCGGGGTGGCGGCGGTGTTGAACTGGCCGATGGAGCTCTGGGCGTTGCCGTCGCGGCTCATGGTCTTGTCGTAGACGCTGGAGAAGGCCCGGACCGGGGTGTCGATCTTGTCGTCGTTGAAGCCGAACTTCTCGGCGGTCTTCACCATGTTGTCCCGCCCCACCTTGTCGCCGACGTTGGCGAAGACGGAGTTGCAGGACACCTCCAGCGCCTTGTTGAGGCTGGCCTTCTCGCACCCGCTGGCGTGGTTGACCATCGGGGTCTTGGTGCCGGGGAGGATGTACGGCTCGGGGGTGTCCGTCGGGGCGTTGATGTCGGTGACGACGCTGTTCTCCAGCGCGGCGGCGGCGGTGACCACCTTGAACGTGGAGCCGGGCGGGTACGTCTCGCGCAGGGCGCGGTTGACGAGCTTCTTGTCCTGGCTGTCCTTGAGGGACACCCAGGCCTTCTCGTCGTTCTTCGAGTTGCCCGCGAAGCTGGAGGGGTCGTACGAGGGGGTGCTGACCAGGGCCAGGATCGCGCCGGTGCGCGGGTCGATGGCGGCGACCGCGCCGACCTTGTCGCCGAGCTTCTCGAAGGCGGCCTTCTGGGCGGCCGGGTTCAGGGTGGTGACGACGTTGCCGCCCTGCTTCTTCTCCCCGGTGAACATGCCGACGGTGCGGTCGAAGAAGAGCCGGTCGTCGTTGCCGGTGAGGATGCCGTCTTCGAGGGATTCGAGCTGGGTGGAGCCGAAGGCCTGCGAGGCGTAGCCGGTCACGGGGGCCCAGAGCGGGCCGTCCGTGTAGGTGCGCTTGTACTTGTAGTCACTGCCGTCGGTGGTGGCCGAGCCGGTGATGGGGGCGCCGCCCTTGACGATGATGTTGCCGCGCTGGGTGGCGTACTGGGCGATCTGGACCCGGCGGTTCTCCTTGCGCGTGCTGAGTTCCTCGGCCTGGACGTACTGCAGCCAGTTGGTCCGGACCAGCAGCGCGAGGACGAGCAGCCCGCAGAACAGCGAGATGCGGCGCAGGGGCTTGTTCATGACGGGCGGACCACCTGTGTCATCTCGGAGTCGGGGGACGGGGCGGGGGCCGGGGCAGGCCGGCGTGCGGTGTCGCTGATCCGGATGAGGATGGCGATGAGCACCCAGTTCGCGAGGACGGAGGAGCCGCCGGACGCGAGGAAGGGCATCGTCATGCCGGTGAGGGGGATGAGGCCCATGACTCCGCCGGCGACGACGAAGATCTGGAGCGCGAAGGCGCCGGAGAGGCCGATGGCGAAGAGCTTGCCGAAGGGGTCCCGGGCGGCCAGGGCGGTGCGGACGCCGCGCTCGATGATCAGGCCGTAGAGCAGCAGGAAGGCCATGACCCCGGCGAGGCCGAGTTCCTCGCCGACGGTGGAGAAGATGAAGTCGGAGTTGGCGGCGAAGCCGATGAGGTCGGAGTTGCCCTGTCCCCAGCCGGCGCCGAGGACGCCGCCGGAGCCGAAGCTCATGATCGACTGCCCGACCTGCTCGCAGGCGCCGGAGGTGCTGTAGCAGTCGAAGGGGTCGAGCCAGGCGGTGACACGGGCCTTGACGTGGCTGGCGGTGGCGCCGACCACGACGGCGCCGCCGATGCTCATCAGGAGGCCGATGACGATCCAGCTGGTGCGCTCGGTGGCCACGTACAGCATGATCACGAACATGCCGAAGAAGAGCAGCGAGGTGCCGAGGTCGTTCTCGAAGACCAGGACGAGCAGGCTCATCGCCCAGATCATGAGGATCGGGCCGAGGTCGCGGCCACGCGGCAGGTAGAGGCCCATGAAGCGGCGGCTGGCGAGGGCCAGGGCGTCGCGCTTCACCATCAGGTAGCCGGCGAAGAAGATGGCGATGACGATCTTCGCGAACTCACCGGGCTGGATGGAGAAACCGCCGACGCTGATCCAGATCTTGGCGCCGAAGACGTCGGCGCCCAGGCCCGGGACGACGGGCAGGATCAGCAGGACGAGCGCGGCGGCCATGGAGATGTACGTGAACCGCTGGAGCACGCGGTGGTCCTTGAGGACCAGCAGCACGACGGAGAACAGGGCGATGGCGAGCGCCGTGTAGAGCATCTGCCGGGGGGCGGACTCGGTGAAGAGGCCGAACTGGCGCTTGGCGAGGTTCTGCAGGCGCTCGGACTGGTCGAGGCGCCAGATGAGAACGAGGCCGAGGCCGTTGAGCAGGGTGGCGATCGGCAGCAGCAGCGGGTCGGCGTACTTGGCGTAGCGGCGCACCACGAGGTGGGCGACGCCGGCGAGCGCGCCCAGGCCGAGGCCGTAGAGGAACATGCCGGGCGGCAGCTCGCCGTGGATCGCGAGGCCTACGTTGGCGTAGGCGAAGATCGGGATGACCACGGCGAAGCCGAGCAGCAGGAGCTCGGTGTTCCGCCGGCTCGGCAGCTCGATGGCGCCGATGGTGGTCGTATTGGTGACAACGCTCATGGTGTGGCAGGCCCCCTGTGCCCGCGGGTGTCTACTTGCCGCAGAGGCCGACCAGCGCTTGCTCCGCGGGAGTCAGGCTGGAACTGGGTGTCTGGGCGTTCTGCGGTTCGGCGTTGCGGCGTTCTTCGTCCTTCTTGCAGGCGGACACCTGGACGCCGAGTTCGTCGATCTTCTGGCGGGCGCCATCGAGGCTGTTTTCGGTGATGGTGGCCTCGACCTGCTTGCGCTTGAACGGTGGCAGGTACTTCAGCTCGATGTCGGGGTGGTCCGTCTCGACCTGGTTGAGGTGGATCCAGCCGAGGTTCTGGCTGATCCCCCGGTAGAGCGCGACGTGCTCACCCTTGACGCCGACGTAGTACTGCGTCTGCGTCCAGCGGTGCGCTCCGTAGAGACCGCCGCCGATGGCGCCGGCGACGATCAGGAGGAGCAGCGTACGCGTCGTCCACTTGCGGCCTTTGCCGCGCCGCCTGCGGGGGTGGTCGTACGTGTCCTCGTAGCGCTGGTC
The DNA here is from genome assembly GCF_014650555.1 of Streptomyces goshikiensis. Taxonomy (GTDB): domain Bacteria; phylum Actinomycetota; class Actinomycetes; order Streptomycetales; family Streptomycetaceae; genus Streptomyces; species Streptomyces goshikiensis. The sequence continues at coordinate 248,906 of NZ_BMVE01000004.1, forward strand.
GCCCTCGAAGGAGTTCGCCTCGGGGTCGCCGTAGCCGCCGCCTCCGCCGTAGCCGCCGCCCTGGCTCTGTTCGGGGAATCCGTAGCCGGGGTTCTCGCCGCTTCCGGGCGGGCCGAAGGAGCCGGCGGGCGGGGAGGCCTGGCGGCCCAGGCCCGAGGCCCGGCCGGCCGGGGTCTGCATGGCGTTGCCGTCGAAGAGCTGGTGCTGGTTCTCGGCGACCGCGCCGACGACCACCGGGGTGTCGTTCAGCTGGGCGGCGAGGGTGTCACCGCTGTCGGTGCTCAGGACGTCGGCGACGATGCAGGTGATGTTGTCGGGTCCGCCGCCGCGCAGGGCGAGCTGGATGAGGGCCTGAACCGTCTCGTGGGGGCCGTGGTAGTCGGCGAGGGTCTCTTCCAGGGTCTGGTGGGAGACGACGCCGGAGAGCCCGTCGGAACAGATCAGGTAGCGGTCGCCGGCCCGGACCTCGCGGATGGAGAGGTCGGGTTCGACGGTGTCGCCGCTGCCGAGCGCCCGCATGAGCAGGGAGCGCTGGGGGTGGGTGGTGGCTTCCTCTTCGGTGATGCGGCCTTCGTCGACGAGGCGCTGCACCCAGGTGTGGTCCTGGGTGATCTGGGTGAGGAGGCCGTCGCGCAGCAGGTAGGCGCGGGAGTCGCCGACGTGGACGAGGCCGAGGCGCTGGCCGGTCCACAGGAGGGCGGTGAGCGTGGTGCCCATGCCTTCGAGCTGGGGGTCTTCCTCGACCATGACGCGCAGCTGGTCGTTGGCCCGCTGCACGGCGGTGGCGAGGGAGGTGAGGATGTCGGAGCCCGGGACGTCGTCGTCGAGCTGCACCAGGGTGGAAATCACCTCGGAGCTGGCGACTTCGCCGGCGGCCTGGCCGCCCATGCCGTCGGCGATCGCGAGGAGACGGGGGCCGGCGTAGCCGGAGTCCTCGTTCCCCTCGCGGATCATGCCCTTGTGCGATCCGGCGGCGAACCGCAGGGACAGACTCATGCGCACCTCGCCGGTCGGCTCCGGGTACAACCGGTCTTGAGCCACACTGCCCACCCTCCGGTCGGGAGCGCGCGCGGGTCCGTGTCCTGGATGGGACGGACCGTCGCGGCTCGCTCGCTCCGCTCGCTCATTCTCGTACTACTTCCGCAGCTCGATGACGGTCTTGCCGATGCGGATCGGGGCGCCCGGCGGAATGGGCGTCGGTGTGGTCAGCCGGGTCCGGTCGAGATACGTGCCGTTGGTGGACCCGAGATCCTCGACGATCCACTGGCCGTCACGGTCGGGATAGATCCTGGCATGGCGGCTGGAGGCGTAGTCGTCGTCCAGCACGATGGTCGAGTCGTGCGCCCGGCCGAGCGTGATCGTCTGGCCCGCCAGGGCCACCGTGGTGCCCGTGAGGGTGCCCTCGGAGACGACGAGCTTGGTGGGCGCTCCGCGGCGCTGGCGCTGCTGTGGCGGCGCGCTCTGCCGGCCGCCCGCCTGTTGTGGCGCGCTGGTGGCGCCGCCGCCGCCGCGGCGCGAGCCGCGTTGTGTGACGCGCGTACCGAAGAGGTCGCTGCGGATGACCTGTACGGCCACGATGACGAACAGCCACAGAACGGCCAGGAAACCCAACCGCATGACCGTCAGGGTCAGCTCTGACATTGCCCCCGCTTCACCCTTCGGCTTGCCGGTAAATGATGGTGGTGCTGCCCACGACGATCCGCGAGCCGTCGCGGAGCGTAGCGCGGGTGGTGTGCTGCCCGTCCACCACGATGCCGTTGGTGGACCCGAGATCCTGGATCGTCGGAGGCGTTCCGGTCCGGATCTCACAGTGCCGGCGGGATACGCCGGGGTCGTCGATCCGCACGTCGGCTTCGGTGCTTCGGCCGAGTACGAGCGTGGAGCGCGAGATCTGGTGGCGTGTGCCATTGATCTCGATCCAGCGCCGCGTCGTGCCGGGGGCGCCGGGTGGTGCGGGTGCGGGTCCGCCGGGGGCGGGCCTGCGTGCGGCTCCGCCGGGGGGCGGGGCCGCGGGCATGGGGGGAGCGGCGGCCGGGGGGTAGCCGTAGCCGCCGGGCTGCTGCTGGCCCTGGGGGGCCTGCGGCTGAGCCTGGGAGGTGCTGGAGGCGAGCGTACGGCTACGGACCCGGTAGAGACCGGTGTCGAGGTCGTCGGCCTTCTCCAGGTGGACCTTGATCGGGCCCATGAAGCTGTAGCGCTGCTGCTTGGCGTAGTCGCGGACGAGGCCCGCGAGCTCGTCGCCGAGCTGGCCGGAGTAGGGGCTCAGGCGCTCGTAGTCGCCGGTGCTGAGCTCCACGATGAAGTCGTTCGGGACGACGGTCCGCTCGCGGTTCCAGATGGTGGCGTTGTTGTCGCACTCCCGCTGGAGGGCGCCGGCGATCTCCACCGGCTGGACCTCGGACTTGAACACTTTGGCGAAGGTGCCGTTCACCAGACCTTCGAGTCGCTGCTCGAACCGCTTCAGGACTCCCATGGGGCACCTCCTCCGTCGTTGTCGCCCTGTACTGCTTACTGATCGTATCCACGCGTGGCGGATTCGGCTGGTTCCCCATCGGTCCTGTGGCGAGGAGTGTTGGTCCTCACAAGGGATCGTAGGGGCGCTCCGATGACAGTGTCCCGCACCGGGAGCGGAGTGCGGGAGGGGCCCGTCGTGGCGGGTGCGCGGGGTGCGGGGAAAGCGATGTGAATCCACCCCCTCCGACGTGCTAATGTTCCGATGTCGCCAGGGGAACGGCCCGCAAGGGAAGAACCACTGGGACGCTGCTCGGGCGAGTGGCGGAACGGCAGACGCGCTGGCTTCAGGTGCCAGTGTCCTTCGGGACGTGGGGGTTCAAATCCCCCCTCGCCCACATCGACGAGACGGTCGTCACCACGAAAGTGGTGGCGGCCGTTTCGTGTTTTCCCCTGTGGGTCCGGTGAGTTCGGGGCCGGACCGCCGCCCGCCTCCTGTCCGCCTCCCGCCCGGCGCTCCAGCGGCGTTGCGCCCCGGGCGGGTTGTCGAGTGATCCCGGCCACATCTGTTCGGGCGGGGGGTGTTGACGGGGGGTCGGCCGTCCGACTTTCGTCGGGCCGGGCGCGACGAAAGAGGGCGGCGGTCGGCAGGTGCGGGTGTCTAGGGTCGGGCCCGTGGATGCGACGGCGAGGGTGCGGGCGGGCTGGGACTGGCTGAAAGGGCCCGAGCCCTGGACCCGGCGGATGCTGGCGGGAGACCTGGCGCTCGCGACGGTGGCGGCGGTGCTGGGGCTCGGCGTCGAGGAACTCGACCGGGGCTCCGGAGTGCGGATGCTGGCCAGCGCCGTGCTCGTCGTCGCGCTGACGCTGCTGCGGCGCAGGCTGCCGGCGGCCACGCTGGTGGCGGGCTCGGCGCTGAGCGCGGTCCTCCCCGGGGCGCTGCTGGTGACCGGCCTGCTCGGCTGGTCGGCCGGGCGCCGGATCGAGGGGGTGGGCCGGGCGCTGGCCGTCTTCAGCCTGGCGTGCGTCGCGGCCGTCGGCCTCGGTGTCGTCAGCGAGTCCGAGATGCGGCCGCTGCTGGTGATCGTGTTCACCACGCTGCTGTTCATCGTGACGACCGTCATGCCGGGTCTGGCCAGCCGGTACTGGTCGCAGCGCCGGACGCTGCTGCGCGCGCTCCAGGAGCGCAACGCGCAGCTGATGCGGGAGCGGGCGATGATCGCCGGGCAGGCCCGGCTGCTGGAGCGGCAGCGGATCGCCCAGGACATGCACGACAGCCTGGGGCACCAACTGGCGCTGATCTCGGTGCACACCGGGGCGCTGGAGGTGGATCCGAAGCTCACCGACCGCCAGCGCGAGGCCGTGGGCGTACTGCGGCAGGCGTCGGTGGCGGCGATGCACGAGCTGCGCGAGGTCGTCGGGATCCTGCGGGACGGGGTGGCGGCGCCGGTCCCGGTGGAGGAGGCCGCGCAGCCCGCGGCGCGCGGGGTGGCCGGGATCGCGGGGGTCGTGGAGTCGGCGCGGGGCGCGGGCACGCCCGTCGGGCTGGCCACGACCGGGCAGCCCCGACCGCTGGTCGCGGCCTGCGACCACGCCGCGTACAGGATCGTGCAGGAGGCGCTGACGAACGCGTACAAGCACGCGCCGGGCGCGGCGATCGCGGTGGAGCTGCGGTACGAGGACGACTCGCTGGTGGTGGAGATCGCCAACGGGCCCGCGGCCGGGCCGGGCGCCGGCGAGGTGGTCTCGGGCGGGCAGGGCCTGACGGGGCTGCGCGAGCGGGCCCGGCTGGTGGGCGGCATGGTGCACGCGGGCCCGACCGAGGACGGCGGGTTCCGGGTGGCCGGGGTGCTGCCGTACGGCGCCGAGCCGGCGGGGGTGGAGGACGCGGCGGACGACTTCGGTCAGCGGCTGCGGCCGCACGTACTGGACGGCACGCCGCCGATGGACTGGGCGGCGGTGGACCGGGAGCTGACCGTACCCAGCCGCAGCCGGGCCGGTGGCGTCGCGATGGGCTGCGGGATCGCGTTCGCGGCGGGGGTGCTGTTGCTGGTCGCGCTCGGGGTCGCGATCGCCTTGATGGTGGGTTCGTTCAAGGACGGGATGATCGACAGGGAGGAGTACGACGCGGTACGGATCGGCACCGCCGAGCAGGAGGTCCGCGACCGGCTGCCGAGCGGGGACTCCGTCCTGACCTCGGGACTCGACCGCAAGGGGCCGACGCGGCCGGCCGGCTCGGAATGCCTGGCGTTCCTGGCGGCGGACGGCCCGTCGGATCTGGGCAAGGATCTGGTTTTCCGGTTCTGCTTCGCGGACGGCAAGCTCGTCGACAAGCAGGCGTACGAGGTCAAGCAGTAGGAGCGCGGGTGACAGCCAGGGTGGTCCGAGTGGTGATCGCTGACGATGAGCCGCTGATCCGGGCCGGGATCAGGATGATCCTGACCTCGGCGCCGGACATCGAGGTCGTCGCGGAGGCGGCGAACGGCCGGGAAGCGGTCGAGCTCGCGCGGGCGCACGCGCCCGACGTGATGCTGCTGGACATCCAGATGCCGGTGATGGACGGGCTGACGGCCCTGGGCGAGCTGGGCCGGGCGGCGCCCGAGGTGCGCGCGCTGATCCTGACCACCTTCGGGGAGAAGGAGAACGTGCTGCGGGCCCTCGGCCAGGGCGGCGCGGGGTTCCTGCTGAAGGATTCGGCGCCGGGCGAGCTGATCGGCGCCGTACGGGCGGCCGCGGCCGGGGACGCCTACCTGTCACCGGCGGCGACCCGGCACGTGGTGGACCAGCTGGCCTCGGGGCAGGCCGCGGGGCGCGGCGAGGCGGCCCGGCGCCGGGTGGCGGAGCTGAGCGAGCGGGAGCGCGGGGTGCTGGCGCTGCTGGGCGAGGGCCTCTCGAACGCGGACGCGGGCCGGCGGCTGCACATGAGCGAGGCGACCGTGAAGACGTACGTCAGCCGGATCCTGGCGAAGCTGGGGTGCGAGAACCGCGTACAGGCGGCCCTGCTGGCCAGGGACGCCGGCCTGTAGATACGGTTCGGGCCGGAATTGATGATGTTGGCCGGGACAGTACGACGGGTACGGGTGGGGGCGGCGCGCATGGTGGCGATACCGGAGCAGCGGGTGGCGGGGCCGGACCGGACGACGGGGGGCGGGCGGATACCCGCCGTCGCGGGGTTCGCACCCCGGACGGTCTCCGGTTCGGCCCGCGCGGCGGGCAAGTCCCTGCGGGAGCGCGTACCGCGCGCGGCGCACGCGGGCTTCGAGGCACCCGCCGGTCGGCCGGACGCCGTGCGCGCGGTCGAGGAGTCCAATGCCGGGCGGGTCGCGGAGCTGGCGCCGATCCGGGTGGGGCGGATGGCCGCGAACCCGTTCGCCTTCCTGCGCGGGTCGGCCGGGCTGATGGCCCACGATCTGTCCGGCGGGCCGGTGACCGGGGTGGGCGCGCAGATCTGCGGTGACGCGCACGCGGCCAACTTCGGCCTGTACGGGGACGCGCGCGGGCGGCTCGTCATCGACCTCAACGACTTCGACGAGACCGTGTTCGGTCCCTGGGAGTGGGACCTGAAGCGGCTGGCGACCTCGCTGGTGCTGGCCGGACGGGTGGCCGGCGCGGACGAGGACACCTGCCGGGCGGCGGCGCTGGACACGGTGGGCGCCTACCGGCGGACCATGCGGCTGCTGGCGAAGCTGCCCGCCCTCGACGCGTGGAACGCCATCGCGGACGAGGAACTGGTCTCGCACACCGACGCCCGGGACCTGCTGGGCACGCTGGAGCGGGTCTCGGAGAAGGCCCGCAACAACACCTCCGCCCGGTTCGCCGCCAAGTCCACCGAGGCCGGTACGGACGGCGTACGGCGCTTCGTGGACGCCCTGCCGGTGCTGCGCCGGGTCGGCGACGGCGAGGCGGCGGCCGTGGCGGCCTCGCTGGGCCCGTACCTGGAGACCCTCCAGGGGGACCGGCTGCCGCTGCTGGCCCGGTACGCGATCCATGACGTGGCCTTCCGGGTGGTGGGCACCGGGAGCGTGGGCACCCGCTCGTACGTCGTGCTGCTGCTGGACCACCGCGGCGAACCGCTCGTCCTCCAGGTGAAGGAGGCCCGGCCCTCGGCTCTGCTGCCGTACCTGCCGGCCCTGGGGTTCACCTCCGCTCCGGAGGAGCACGAGGGGCGGCGGGTGGTGGCCGGCCAGAAGCGGATGCAGGTGGTCTCCGACATCCTTTTGGGCTGGACCACCGTGCAGGGGCGGCCCTACCAGGTCCGCCAGTTCCGCAACCGCAAGGGCAGCGTGGACCCGGCGGCCCTGGCCCCCGAGCAGATCGACGACTACGGGCGGATGACCGGCGCGCTGCTGGCGCGGGCGCACGCGCACAGCGCCGATCCGCGGGTCCTGGCCGGGTACTGCGGCAAGAACGACGAGCTGGACGAGGCGATGGCCACGTTCGCCGTTGCGTACGCGGACCGGAGCGAGGCCGACCACGCGGATCTGGTGGCGGCGGTGCGGAGCGGCCGGATCGCGGCGGAGGCGGGGGTCTGAGCCGCCTGCCGACCGGCTTTCGCGGGTCTCGGTCCCGGGCCTGTGTTTCACGTGAAACACAGGCCCGGGCGGACCGGCCTTAGGCTGGCCGGGTGAGCGAGCAGCAGACTGAACAGACGGTCCCCGGCGAGGAGCGCCCCGAGGCACGCCTGGAGCGGGCCGTACGGGCCGCCGAGCAGGCGCTGATCGAGTTCGAGATCGCGGTGGAGACCTTCCGGGTGGAGGTCGAGAACTTTTCCCGGCTGCACCACCAGAAGCTCGGGCCGATGTACTCGCGGCTCGACGAACTGGACGCGCTGATCGCGGAGGCGAAGGCGGCGCGCAGCGGTGATCCGGAGGATCTGCGGCGGGCCCGCGAGGCGCGTTCGCTGGTCATGCCGATGCCGGGGGTGGACGAGCTCTTCCACGACTGGCTCGACAGCGACGGGATCTCGGACGACGCGGGCGCGATGCTCACCGAGCGGCCGGTGCGGCCGCCGGAGCGGGTGCGGCCGTCGGAGGAGGTGCGCCGGCTCTACCGCGAGCTGGTGCGCCAGGCGCATCCGGATCTCGCCCAGGACGAGGCCGAGCGGACGCGGCGCGACGAGTTCATCGCGCGGGTCAACGCGGCGTACGGGCGGGGCGACGAGCGGTTGCTGCGCGAGCTGGTGCAGGAGTGGGCCGAGGGTCCGGCGCCGGAGGCGGCGGGGCCGAGCGAGAGCGAGGAGCTGTACGCGCGGCTGGAGTGGCTCTCGCGGCGCAAGGAGCTGCTGGCGATGGTGGCCAAGGAGCTGGAGGACAGCGCGATCGGGTCGATGCTGCGGATGGCGCCGGAGGATCCGGACCGGTTGCTGGAGGAGATCGCGGAGCAGTTGCTGGCCACGGTGTCCGAGCGGGAAGCGGAGCTGGCCGGGCTGGCCTAAGCCGTAGCCCTGCCGGGCCGGGGGCCGGGCCGTGTGGCGCTGCCCCGTACGCGGCCCGGGCTGCGCCCGGCTTTCCGGGGCTCCGCCCCGGACCCCGCGCCTCAAACGCCGGCGGGGCTGGATTTGCCTCGGGTCCGCGCCTGAAAGGCGGCGGGGCTGGATGTGGCTCGGGTCCGGCCGGAGGTGGGCGATGTGTCGGCGGGGCTCGGATAGGTTGAGGGTCAGATCTGCGATGAGAGAAGGCGACGTATGAACTTCGGACCGCTTCCCTCGGTGGACGCCGCCGCGGTGCCCTCCGAAGGCTTTGTCCTGGACGTCCGTGAGGACGACGAATGGGCGGCCGGGCACGTGGAGGGTGCGCTGCACATTCCGATGAGCGACTTCGTGGCCCGCTTCGGTGAGCTGACGGAGGCCGTCGAGGACGGCCGCCGCGTCCATGTGATGTGCCGGGTCGGCGGGCGTTCCGCCCAGGTGACCCAGTACCTGGTGCGCCAGGAGATCGACGCCGTGAACATCGACGGCGGCATGCAGGCGTGGGAGAGCGCCGGGCGCCCGATGGTGACCGACAGCGGGAACCCGGCCTTCGTGCTCTAGCGGGGCGTCACGCGAGGGGATGGGCGGCCAGCAGGTCGCCCAGGGCCTCCTCGTGTGCCGCGGCCGGGCCGAGCTGGAGCTCCAGCTGTTTGGCCCAGGCGTGGTAGCGGTGCAGCGGGTAGTCGGTGTCGGCGCCGAAGCCGCCGTGCAGGTGCTGCGCGGTCTGGACGACCCGGCGTACCCCCTCCGAGGCCCAGATCTTGGCGACGGCGACATCGCCCGCGCTCGGCAGCGGTCCGCCGGCGCCCCCGGTCGTGGCGTCGAGCCGCCAAGCGGCCTGCCAGAGGGTCACCTCCATGGCGCGCAGGTCGATGTAGCGGTCGGCCGCCTGGACGGCGACGGCCTGGAAGGTGGCCACCGGAAAGCCGAACTGCTCGCGCTTGCCGGTGTACTGGCTCGTCATGGCGAGCACGCTCTCGCCGAGTCCCAGTGCCAGGGCGCAGGTTCCGGTGGCGAGGAGCTGGCGGAGCCGGTCCCAGGCGCCGGGGGTGTCGATGAGGTGTGCCTCGGGCACCCGTACGCCGTCCAGGGTGAGTTCGGCGAGCCGCTCCCCGCTGGTGGAGTACTGGTCGGCGAGCGTGAGCCCCTCGGTGGTGCGCGGGACCAGCGCGAGGACGGCCTCTCCTTCGCCGGTGTGGGCGGGGACGGCGATCCAGTCGGCGCTGTGGGCCCAGGGTACGGAGGTCTGCACCCCGTCCAGGGACCACCGGGTGCCTTCGCGGCGGGCGCTGACGGCGAGTTCGGCGGGGTCGTGGCCGGTGCGGCCGTGGGCGGCGGCGGTGAGGACGAGCTCGCCGCGCCCGGCGCCGGGCAGCAGGGCGGCGGCCAGTTCGGGGCTGCCGTGGGCCTGGACGGCCATCGCGGTGGCGCAGTGCTCCAGCAGGGGCACCCGGGCCAGTACCCTCGCCGCCTCGCGCAGCACCAGGCACAGGGCGACGGCGTCGAGGCCGGCCCCGCCGTGCCGCTCGGCGAGGACCAGGCTCAGCAGGTCGGAGGCGGCCAGCTTGGCCCACAGGGGCCGGTCGAACTCCTCGGCCACGGCCCCCGGGGTGAGCGCCGGGCTGGGCACGCTGTCGGGCGCGACATCCGCGAACACGGCCTTCGCCGCCTCGACGGCGGCCTGCTGTTCCTCGGTGAAGGTGAAGTCCACTGCCTGTCCTCCCGCGTGCACCGGATCCCGGATCCCGTTCGGATCTGACGGAGCGTCAAGATAGAACAGGTTCCCGGAATTGCCCAGTGCGCGGGGCTCGCGGGCGGCGGACGCCGGGCCTCAGCGGTCGAAGTCGATCTCCACTTCCTCTGTCACCGGATGCGACTGGCAGGCCAGCACGAATCCGGCCTCCGTCTCCTCCGTCTCCAGCGCGAAGTTGCGGTCCATCCGGACCTCGCCGGCGACCACGAACGCCCGGCAGGTGCCGCACACCCCGCCCTTGCAGGCGTACGGGGCGTCCGCGCGGTTGCGGAGCACCGCGTCCAGCAGGGATTCCCCGTCCCGGACCGGCCAGGTGCCCGAGCGGCCGTCGAGCCGGGCGGTGACGCGCCCGCGGGCACCGGCGTCCGAGGCGGCGACGGGGGCCGGCGGCGCCGTGTCCTCGACGTGGAAGATTTCCTCATGGACCCGGGACCGGGCGACACCGAGCCCGCCCAGGGCCCGCTCCGCGCCCTGCACCAGCCCGTACGGCCCGCACAGGAACCAGCCGGCCACCTCGGAGACCGGCAGCAGCGCGGGCAGCAGCTCCGCCAGCCGGTCCTCGTCGAGACGCCCGGACGGCAGCCCGGCCTCCTGCTCCTCGCGGGAGAGCACCGTGACGAGCTGGAAACGGTCCGGGTAGCGGTCCTTGAGGTCGGCGACCTCCTCCAGGAACATCGTCGACGCCGCCGAGCGGTCGCTGCGCACCAGGCAGAACCGGGCCTCGGGCCGGGCCCGCAGCAAGGTGGCGGCGATGGACAGCACCGGGGTGATCCCGCTGCCGCCGACGATCGCCGCGTAGTGCCCGGTGGCCGGCGCGGCGGCCGGATCCAGCACGAACCGCCCGGCCGGGACCATCACGTCCAGCGTGTCCCCGGCGGCGATCTCCTTGTGCGCGAACGTGGAGAACTCGCCGCCCTCCACCAGCCGCACCCCGACCCGCAGCAGGGCGGGGCCCGGGCCGTCCGGCTCGGGGGCGGGAGAGCAGATCGAGTAGGTGCGGCGGACCTGCTCGCCGCCGGGGGCGGTCCGGCGCAGGGTCAGGTGCTGGCCGGGCGCGTGCCGGTACTCGGCGCGCAGCTCCTCGGGAACGACCAGGGTCAGGGCCACCGAGTCGTCGGTGAGCCGGTCGACCGCCGCCACGGTGAGCGGGTGGAACGCGCCGTGCCGTGCGGGGCGCGGGTTCACCAGCGCGGCGGACGGCGCGGACGGCGAGGTCGCAGCCATCTACAGCTCCTTGAAGTGGTCGAACGGTTCGCGGCAGGCGACGCAGCGGCGCAGCGCCTTGCAGGCGGTGGAGGAGAACCGGCTGAGCAGCTCGGTGTCCGTCGATCCGCAGTGGGGGCACCGGACCGACAGGGTGAGCGAGACCGGCCCGCCCGCCGCGTGCGGGCGCGGCGGGGCGATGCCGAACTCGGCCAGCTTACGGCGGCCCTCGGCGCTGATGTCGTCGGTGGACCAGGCGGGCGAGAGCACGGTGGTAACCCGCACCTCGGGGATGCCGTGCTCGATCAGCGCCCGCTCGATGTCGGCGGACATGGCCTCGATGGCCGGGCAGCCGGTGTACGTGGGGGTGAGGGTGACCTCGGCGTGCCCGTCGTCATGCATCCGCACCCCGCGCATCACGCCGAGCTCGGAGAGGGTCAGCACGGGCAGCTCCGGGTCGGGGACGGAGCCGGCGATCTCGGCCAGCTCCGCCTCCAGGCGGGTCATGCCCGCGTCGGCGAAGGTCACCACGACGCCCCCGGGTGGCTGCGGTGCAGGTGCTGCATCTCGGCGAGCATCCGCCCGAACGGCTCGGTGTGCAGGCCCTGGCGGCCGGCGCCCGCCGCCCAGGCCCCGGTGCGGGGCCCCTCGGGCAGCGCGAGCCCGGCGCGGTCCAGCACACCGGTCAGCGAGGCCAGCCAGCGCTGCTCCAGGGCGGCCCAGTCCACCTCGACCCCGTCCACGGGCGCGAACATCTCGCCGGTGAACTTCCACAGCGCGTCGAGCGCGGTGCGCATCCGGCGCCGGCTCTCCTCGGTGCCGTCGCCGAGGCGCAGTGTCCACTGCTCGGCGTGGTCGCGGTGGTACGCGGTCTCCTTGACGGCCTTCGCGGCGAGCGGCCCGAACGGGCCGTCACCGGCGGCGAGTTCCGCGTAGAGCTCGTGCTGGTAGAAGGAGAAGTACAGCTGTCGCGCGATGGTGTGGGCGAAGTCGCCGTTCGGCTGCTCCACCAGCTGGAGGTTGCGGAAGGCGCGCTCCTCGCGCAGGAACGCCAGCTCGTCCTCGTCGCCCGCGAGGGAGAGCAGGACGCGGGCCTGGCCGAGCAGGTCGAGCGCGATGTTGGCGAGCGCGACCTCCTCCTCCAGGACGGGCGCGTGCCCGGCCCACTCGCCGAGGCGGTGGGACAGGATCAGCGCGTCGTCCCCGAGGGCGAGGGCGGCTGCCGTACGGACGACATCGGTGCCGGAGGTGCTGGTCACAGGTGGCGCACCCCCTCGGGGATCTCGTAGAAGGTGGGGTGCCGGTAGGGCTTGTCGGCGGAGGCGGCGAAGAACGGGTCCCGCTCGTCCGGGGAGGAGGCGGTGATCTCCGTGGAGGGCACGACCCAGATCGAGATGCCCTCGCCGCGCCGGGTGTACAGGTCGCGGGCGTTGCGCAGGGCCATCTCCGCGTCCGGGGCGTGCAGGCTTCCCGCATGCGTGTGCGAGAGGCCGCGCCGCGAGCGGACGAACACCTCCCACAGGGGCCAGTTCTGCGTCATACCCGTGCCTCGCTTTCCGTACGAACGTGCTTCTCGGCATACGCCGCGGCCGCCTCGCGGACCCAGGCGCCTTCCTCGTGGGCGGCGCGCCGCTGGTTGATGCGCTGGTCGTTGCACGGGCCGTTGCCCTTGAGCACGTCCCAGAACTCCGCCCAGTCGATCGCGCCGAAGTCGTGCTGCCCGCGCTCCTCGTTCCACTTCAGGTCCGGGTCGGGCAGGGTCAGCCCCAGCGCCTCGGCCTGCGGGACGGCGATGTCGACGAAGCGCTGGCGCAGCTCGTCGTTGGAGTGGCGCTTGATCCGCCAGGCCATCGACTGCGCCGAATGCGCCGATTCGTCGTCCGGCGGGCCGAACATCATCAGCGAGGGCCACCACCAGCGGTCCACCGCGTCCTGCGCCATGGCGTGCTGCGCCTCGGTGCCCTTGGACAGGGCCATGAGGAGCTCGAAGCCCTGGCGCTGGTGGAAGGACTCCTCCTTGCAGATCCGGACCATGGCGCGCGCGTACGGGCCGTAGGAGCAGCGGCAGATCGGCACCTGGTTGGTGATCGCCGCGCCGTCCACGAGCCAGCCGATCGCGCCCACGTCGGCCCAGGTCAGGGTGGGGTAGTTGAAGATCGACGAGTACTTCTGCTTGCCGGAGTGGAGCTTGTCGAGGAGCTCGTCGCGGCTGGTGCCGAGGGTCTCGGCGGCGCTGTACAGGTACAGGCCGTGGCCGGCCTCGTCCTGCACCTTGGCCATCAGGATCGCCTTGCGGCGCAGCGAGGGCGCGCGGGTGATCCAGTTGGCCTCGGGCTGCATGCCGATGATCTCGGAGTGCGCGTGCTGGGCCATCTGGCGGACCAGCGAGGCCCGGTACGCCTCGGGCATCCAGTCGCGCGGTTCCACGCGCTCGTCGGCCGCCACGGCCGCGTCGAAGGCCGCGGCGAGCTGTGCGCCGAGGTCCGGCATGCCCAGCTCTTGCACGCCGGAGTCCTGCGCGCCCGCCTGCCCGGCGTCTGTCCCGGGGGCCGCGTTCGGCCCCGTCTCCGGGGTCACTGCCACCATCACGGCCCCCTGTCAGAGTTTGTCGGCCGTCCGTCGATCCACCCGACCGACCGATCGTTCGGTTCGTCCTCTTCAATGGTGAGACGGCGGCCCGTAGGGTGTCAACCTCTGTGGGCAACCCTGTGGACGCCGGATGATCGGGGCGGGATGGATTCGAACGAGCGCGAGCGCGCGGAAGGGGCCCTTCCGGCGGATGTGCCGCCCTCGCCCCGGGCGCCCGGGATCGCCGGTCTGTCCACGCCGTACCGGGTCGTCACGGCCCTGGCGCTGGGCGCCGTGGCCGTCGCGGCCTGCTGGCACCTGGCCCTGGTGTTCCTGCACGTGGCCCCCTCGAACACGCTGAGCAAGCGGCACGCGGGAATGATCGACGGCTGGATCTACCCCGAATTCGAACAGAACTGGAAGCTCTTCGCGCCCAACCCGCTCCAGCAGAACATCGCGGTCGAGGCCCGCGCGCAGGTACGAACGGATGACGACCGGCTGGTCACCGGAGCCTGGCGCGACCTGTCCGCCGAGGACGGCGCGGCGATCCGGCACAGCCTGCTGCCGAGCCACACCGAGCAGAACGAGCTCCGGCGGGCCTGGGACTTCTACACCGGCTCCCACGACGAGGACGAGAAGCCGAGCGGTGAGCGCGGCGCGCTGTCGCAGGAGTACCTGCGGCGGATCGCGGTGGCCCGGCTCGGCGCGGACGGTGGCGCCGGCGCGGACGGCCGTGTCGTACGGATCCAGCTGCGCTCGGCGACCCGGGCGGTGCCCGCGCCGGCGTGGTCGACGGAGCGGACCGACACGCAGACCTACTACCGGGAGCTGCCGTGGTGGACGGTGTGACACGGCTCCGGGCCGCGGCGGGCCGGGGCCTGGCGAAGGTCACCGGGCAGGCGCTGGGTCCTTACCAGAGCGCGGTGGTCCGGATCGGGTTCTCCGCGACCTGGCTGTTCTTCCTGCTGCGGGAATTCCCGCACCGGCGGGAGCTGTACGGGCCCGACGGGCCGTGGAGCTGGGACCTGGCGCACCGGCTGACGGACTCGAACGAGGCGTTCAGCGTCCTGATGTGGTCGGACTCCACGCTGTGGTTCGAGCTCGTGTACGCCGTGTCCGTGCTGGCGAGCGTGCTGCTGATGCTGGGCTGGCGGACGCGGACCTCGGCCGTGGTGTTCATGGTCGGGGTGCTGTCGCTGCAGAACCGCAGCGTGTTCATGGGGGACGGCGGGGACAACGTCATCCACCTGATGGCGATCTACCTGGTGCTGACGCGGTGCGGGCGGGTGTGGTCGCTGGACGCGCGGCGCGCGGCGCTGCGCGCGGGCTCGGGGGCGGGGCGGGATGTGGCCGGGCCCGTGCTGTGGGGCGTGCTGGGCGTGGTCCTCGCGTACGGGGCGGTCAGCGGGCGGTTCACGGCCGGATGGCTGGCCGCCTTCGCGGCGGTGTGGGTGGTGCTGGGGCTGTGGTGGACGGTCGAACGCCACGAACCGGAGGGTGAGGGGCGGGCGGTCCTCGACGTCCTGGCGAACCTGCTGCACAACGCGGGGATGCTGGTGATCATGGCGGAGGTCTGCCTGATCTACGCGACGGCGGGCTGGTACAAGATCCAGGGCTCGCGGTGGCAGGACGGGACGGCGCTGTACTACCCGCTCCGGCTGGACTACTTCACGCCGTGGCCGGCGTTGTCGGGGGTGCTGGCGGGGAGCGGGGTGCTGGTGATGCTGCTGTCCTACGGGACGGTCGCGGTGCAGGTGGCGTTTCCGTTCACGCTGTTCAACCGGCGGATCAAGAACGTGCTGCTGGCGGCGATGATGCTGGAGCATGCGGGGATCGCGGTGCTGCTGGGGTTGCCGTTCTTTTCCATGGCGATGATCGCCGCCGATGCGGTGTTCTTGCCCACGGGGTTTTTGGTGTGGCTGGGGGCCGGGGCCTCCGGCCGGGTGGGGCGGGGGCTTGGCCTCGGCCTTGGCCGGGGCCGGGGCCGCCGAGGTGGGGCGGGGGTGGCGGATGCCGAGGTGGTGCCAGTGGCGGTGCCGGTGCAGGCGGGGCCCGGCGGGGGCTGACCACCGGTCCGCTGCGCGGGCTTCTCCCCGCCCCGCCCTTTCACCGTTTCTCCCCCGGGTCCGTCCGGGGGACCCCACGGCTCCGTCGCCCGGGCCCCGTGCAGGTGCGGCGCCGTTGTCGGGGGCCAGCCCCCGAACCCCCGCGCCTCAAACGCCGGCGAGGCTGAAGTTGCCGACGGGGGCGGCGGAGCGTGATCGGCGGTGCGGGGTTGCCGGCGAGGCTGAAGTTGCCGACGGGGGCGGCGGAGCCTGATTGGCGGTGCGGGGTTGCCGGCGAGGCTGAAGTTGTCGACGGGGCCGACGGTGCGGTGGGGGTTGTCGGCGGGGCTGGCGTTGCTGGTGGGGGACGTAGGGTCGGGGGTATGAGTGAGCAGTTGGGGGTTGGGGAGTGGCGGGAGGGGGCCGGGCGGGGGGATCTGGTGCTCCTCGACGGGTTCCACGCGCTGAAGCACGCCCTGCGGTTCGGGGCGGATGTGCGGGCCGTCGTCGCCGATGATCCCGATGCCGTGCGGGCGCTGGCCGAGCAGCTGGCCCCGGACGTGGCGGCGGAGGTGGGGCGGCTCGTGCGCCCGGCGGAGCTGCGCGCGCTGCTGACCCGGGTGCACCCCACCGGGGTGGCGGCGCTGGCCGTGCGGCCCGACCGGGAGCAGGGCAGGGCCAGGCTGGAGCGGCTGCCGCGCAGCGCGCCCGTGGTCGTCCTCGACAACCCGCGCAACCTCGGCAACGTCGGCGCCGTGGTCCGGCTCGCCGCCGGGTTCGGGGCGACCGGGGTGGTGACCCGGGGCGACCTCGACCCCTGGCACCCGAACGTGGTCCGGGCCGGGGCCGGGCTGCACTACGCCACCACCGTGGACCGGGTGGAGATCGACACCCTGCCCCCCGGGCCGCTGTACGCGCTCGACCCGGAGGGCGAGGACATCCGTGCCCTCACCCTCCCGGACGACGCCCTGCTCGCCTTCGGCTCGGAGCGGCACGGGATCTCACCCGAGCTGCGGGACCGAGCCGATCATCTGGTGTCCCTGCCGATGCGGCCGCAGGTCTCCAGCTACAACCTGGCCACGAGCGTGGCCATGACCCTCTTCCACTGGGGCGGGCCCCACCCCGGTTAGCCGCTTCCTAGGCCTGGCGGCGGACTTCCACCACGCGGAAGCGGTTCGCGACGAAGGCGCCGTCGCACAGGGCGGCGTTCGCCGCCGGGTTGCCGCCCGAGCCGTGGAAGTCGGAGAACGCCGCCGTCTGGTTGACGAACACCCCGCCGGTCAGGTTCAGCGACAGCTGCGCCGACTCCTCCAGGCAGACCTCCTCGATGGCCCGCTCGGTGTCCGGGGAGGTGGTGTAGGCGCCGACCGTCATCGCGCCCTTCTCGCGCACCGTGCGGCGCAGCAGGTCCAGGGCGTCCGCCGTGGAGTCGACGGCGACCGCGAAGGAGACCGGGCCGAAGCACTCCGAGAGGTACGGGGCCGAGTCGTCCGGCTTCGCGGCGTCCAGCTTCACCATCACCGGGGTGCGGACCACCGCGTCCGGGAACTCCGGGTTCACGACCTCGCGCGAGGCCAGCGCGACCTCGCCCAGCGCGGCGGCCGCCTCCAGGCGGGCCTTCACATCCGGGTTGACCAGCGCGCCCAGCAGCGCGTTGGCCCGGGCGTCGTCGCCCAGCAGGCCCCCGACCGAGGCCGCGAGGTCGGCGACGACCTCGTCGTACGTCTTGTGGCCCGCGTCCGTCGCGATGCCCTCGCGCGGGATCAGCAGGTTCTGCGGGGTCGTGCACATCTGGCCGCTGTACAGGGAGAGCGAGAAGGCCAGGTTGGACAGCATGCCCTTGTAGTCGGAGGTCGAGTCGAGGACGACCGTGTTGACGCCGGCCTTCTCCGTGTAGACCTGCGCCTGGCGGGCGTTGGTCTCCAGCCAGTCGCCGAACTCGGTGGAGCCGGTGTAGTCGATCAGCTTGATCTCGGGGCGGACGGCGAGGGTCTTGGCGATGCCCTCGCCCGGACGCTCGACGGCCAGCGCCACCAGGTTCGGGTCGAAACCGGCCTCGGCGAGGACCTCGCGGGCCACCTTCACGGTCAGCGCGAGCGGCAGCACGGCGCGCGGGTGCGGCTTGACCAGCACCGCGTTGCCCGTGGCCAGGGAGGCGAACAGGCCCGGGTAGCCGTTCCAGGTCGGGAAGGTGTTGCAGCCGATCATCAGCGCGATGCCGCGCGGCACGGCCGTGAAGGTCTTGCCGAGCTCCAGCGGGTCCTTCTTGCCCTGCGGCTTCGACCAGTCGGCCTGCCCCGGGACCCGGGTCTGCTCCTCGTACGCGTAGGCCACGGCCTCCAGGCCACGGTCCTGCGCGTGCGGGCCGCCGGCCTGGAACGCCATCATGAACGCCTGGCCGCTGGTGTGCATGACCGCGTGCGCGAACTCGTGCGTCCGCGCGCCGATGCGGGCCAGGATCTCGATGCAGACCAGGGCGCGGGCCTCGGGTCCGGCGTCGCGCCAGGCGCCCATGCCAGCCTTCATCGCGGGCAGCAGCACGTCCGGGTCGACGTGCGGGTACTCGACGCCCAGCTCCGGGCCGAACGGGGACACCTCGGCGCCGGCCCAGCCGTCCGTACCGGGCTGGCCGAGGTCGAAGCGGGTGCCGCGCACGGCTTCGAAGGCGGCGAGGCCGTCGGCCGGGGCGGTCTCCCCGTAGGCCTTGGGGTGCTCGGGGTGCGGGGACCAGTAGGCGCGGCTTCGGATGGCGGCCAGCGCCTGTTCCAGGGTGGGCCGGTGCTTGGCGGACAGCTGGGGGACGGTGAGCGCGGCGGCCATCAGGGACCAACTCCTCGTTGAGCCGGGCAAGATCAGGCTGGTTCGCAGACTGAGATCAGGCAGGGGCGGGTGAAGAAGAGCAGACTGGAGTTAGAGTAACCGAACGATCGGTCGGGACAAGAGGGCCCGGCAGACCTGTGGATAAGTCGGTGCGGGAGGATCGGGTCATGACAGCAATCGAGCGGTCCCGCACAGTGGCGGTCGTCGGCGCCGGCACCATGGGGCAGGGCATCGCCCAGGTCGCCCTCCTCGCAGGTCACCGCGTGCTGCTCTACGACATCAACCCCGCGCTCGCCGCCGACGGCGCCGGGATCGTGCAGGACCGGGTCGAGCGGATGGCCGCGAAGGGCCGCCTGGACCGCGCCGAGGCCGAGGACGCGGCCGGCCGGATCGCGCCGGCCGGCGAGCTGGAGGACCTCGCGGACGCCGCCCTCGTCATCGAGGCCGTCGTCGAGGACGTCACCGTCAAGCGCGCGCTCTTCGCGGCGCTCGAAGAGGTGGTTTCGCCGGACGCGCTGCTGGCCACCAACACCTCCTCCCTCTCCGTCACCGAGCTCGCAGCCGGTCTCGCGCACCCCGGCCGCTTCCTCGGCCTGCACTTCTTCAACCCGGCCCCGCTGCTCCCCCTCGTCGAGGTGGTCAGCGGTTTCGCGACCGACGAGGCCGCCGCCGCCCGCGCCCACGCCACCGTGCTGGGCTGGGGCAAGACGCCCGTCCGCTGCGCCGACACCCCCGGCTTCATCGTCAACCGGATCGCCCGCCCCTTCTACGCCGAGGCCTTCTCGGTGTACGAGGAGCAGGGCGCCGATCCGGCCACCATCGATGCCGTGCTCCGCGAGAGCGGCGGCTTCAAGATGGGCCCGTTCCAGCTGACC
Organism: Streptomyces goshikiensis; assembly: GCF_014650555.1. Lineage (GTDB taxonomy): Bacteria > Actinomycetota > Actinomycetes > Streptomycetales > Streptomycetaceae > Streptomyces > Streptomyces goshikiensis. Next base: position 268,088 of record NZ_BMVE01000004.1, read on the forward strand.
GACCTGATCGGGCAGGACGTGAACGAGGCCGTCACCCGCTCGGTGTGGGACTCGTTCTTCCGGAGCCCGAAGTTCACCCCGTCGCTCGCGCAGCGCCGGCTGGTCCAGTCGGGCCGCCTCGGCCGCAAGTCGGGGCACGGCTGGTTCCCGTACGGCCCGGACGCGCAGCTGCCCGCCCCGCACACCGCGGGCCCCGAGGCGGCCCCGGACAAGGTCACCGTCGTCGGCGACCTCGGCCCGGCGGCGGACCTGGCCGACCTCCTTGAGGAGGCCGGGATCGCGGTGACCGCGACCGAGCACGGAGGCCCGTACATCCAGCTGCCCGGCGAGGGCCAGCTCGTCCTCGCGGACGGCAAGACCTCGGTCGAGTTCGCCGACGTCGTCTACTTCGACCTCGCGCTCGACTACCGGGGCGCCACCCGGATCGCGCTCTCGGCCAGCGAGGACACCAGCGAGCGGACCCTGGCCGAGGCGATCGGGCTGTTCCAGAAGCTCGGCAAGCAGGTCTCCGTCATCGGCGACGTCCCCGGCATGATCGTCGCCCGGACCGTCGCGATGCTGATCGACCTCACCGCCGACGCCGTCGCGCGCGGGGTCGCCACGGCGCAGGACATCGACACCGCGATGCGGCTCGGCGTCAACTACCCGCTGGGTCCGTCCGAATGGCACGAGCGGCTCGGCCAGGACTGGGCGTACGACCTGCTGCACCACCTGAACGAACGCTGCCCGGGCGGGCGGTACGCGCCCTCCCTGGCGCTGTTCCGGCTGGGCTACGCGGCCGGGGACGAGGGGGAGGAAACGGAATGACCACCGTCAGGCGGGACACGTACACCCCGGAGACGCTGCTGACCGTCGCGGTCCAGGTCTTCAACGAGCGCGGTTACGACGGCACCTCGATGGAGCACCTGTCCAAGGCGGCAGGGATCTCCAAGTCCTCGATCTACCACCACGTGGCCGGCAAGGAGGAGCTGCTGCGGCGCGCGGTCAGCCGGGCGCTCGACGGGCTCTTCGCCGTCCTGGAGGAGCCCGGGGCGGTGCGCGGCCGGGCGGTCGAGCGGGTCGAGTACGTCACGCGGCGCACCGTGGAGGTGCTGCTCGCCGAGCTCCCGTACGTGACGCTGCTGCTGCGGGTGCGCGGCAACACCCGCACCGAGCGCTGGGCGCTGGAGCGGCGGCGCGAGTTCGACCACCAGGTGGCGGACCTGCTGAAGGCCGCCGCGGCCGACGGGGACCTGCGGGCGGACGTGGACATCCGGCTCGCGACCCGCCTGCTGTTCGGCATGGTGAACTCGCTGGTCGAGTGGTACCGCCCGCACCCCGGCGCGGACCACGCCCAGCTCGCAGACGCGGTCGTCCACATGGCCTTCGAGGGGCTGCGCACCTCGCGCTAGCCGCAGCGGTCGGCTGCGGTGGCCGCGCCGGCCGCCACGGCCCCGGCGGTCGCTTCGGCCCGCGCCGCGCCCGCCGTGACCCGGACGGCCTAGGGCCTGTCTTTCGGATCAGGCCGGATCAGGGAGCGGGGTCTAGTCCTCCGTGACCGTCGGTCCCGCGGGCGGCCCCGGGGCCAGCAGGTCCGTTTCCTCGAACACCAGCAGCGTGCGCGTGGACAGTACCTCCGGGATGGACTGGAGGCGGGTCAGGACCAGCTCGCGCAGGGTCCTGTTGTCCGGCGTGTGGACCAGCAGCAGGACGTCGAAATCCCCGCTGACCAGCGCGATGTGCGCCGCGCCCGGCAGCTCCCGGAGCTTTTCGCGCACCGTCCGCCAGGAGTTCTGGACGATCTTCAGGGTGATGTACGCCGATGCGCCCTGCCCCGCGCGCTCGTGGTTGACCCGGGCGGTGAAGCCCCGGATGACCCCGTCGTCGATCAGCCGGTTGATCCGGGCGTAGGCGTTCGCCCGCGACACGTGCACCTGCTCGGCCACCGACCGTATCGAGGCGCGGCCGTCCGCCTGGAGCAATCTCATGATCGACCGGTCGATCGGATCCAGTGGGCGCGGTGGGACCTGAGGGCCCGTGGGGGCACCCCCCGGTGGGACCGGTGCGGAACCCGTTCCGGCCATTTGTTCATCCGGCATTGCCCACTGCCTCCCTCTCCTGGACGTCCTGCACCCATCCCAGGGCCCCGGCGCCACTTTGTCCACAGCCTGGAGCCGCCTGTAGCCAAATTGCGCAGACAACCGAACAATCGGTTGGTGAGGCGCCTCACACCCGGTGCGCCCCTGCCCGCTTCCCACGAGGAGGTGTACGCCGCCATGACGGTCCAAGAGCTGCCCGGTGCCGGTGCGTCCCACCGATCGACCCCGCCGCCCGCCTGGAGTCCGCGTACGGATGCCGCCCCGCTGCTCCCGGACCCGGAGCCGTACCGGGTGCTGGGCACTCCGGCGGCCGAGGGGCTCGACCCCGAGCTGATGCGCCGGTGCTACGCCGAGCTGGTCAGGGGCCGCCGCTACAACGCCCAGGCCACCGCGCTGACCCGGCAGGGCCGCCTGGCCGTCTACCCGTCCACGGTCGGGCAGGAGGCCTGCGAGATCGCCGCCGCGCTGGTCCTGGAGGAGCAGGACTGGCTCTTCCCGTCCTACCGCGACACCCTCGCGGCCGTGGCGCGCGGGCTGGACCCCGTACAGGCCCTGACGCTGCTGCGCGGCGACTGGCACACCGGGTACGACCCGCGGGAGCACCGGATAGCCCCGCTGTCCACCCCGCTCGCCACCCAGCTGCCGCACGCGGTGGGCCTGGCGCACGCCGCCCGGCTGCGCGGGGACGACGTGGTCGCGCTCGCCATGGTCGGCGACGGCGGCACCAGCGAGGGCGACTTCCACGAGGCGCTGAACTTCGCGGCCGTCTGGCAGGCCCCGGTGGTCTTCCTGGTCCAGAACAACGGCTTCGCGATCTCCGTCCCGCTCGCCAAGCAGACCGCCGCCCCGACGCTGGCCCACAAGGCCGTCGGATACGGGATGCCGGGCCGGCTGGTCGACGGCAACGACGTGGCCGCGATGCACGAGGTGCTGTCCGAGGCGGTCCAGCGGGCCCGCTCCGGCGGCGGCCCGACCCTGATCGAGGCGGTCACCTACCGGATCGAGGCCCACACCAACGCCGACGACGCGACCCGCTACCGCGGTGACGCCGAGGTCGAGGCGTGGAAGGCGCACGACCCGGTGCAGTTGCTGGAGCGCGAGCTCACGGCGCGCGGCCTGCTGGACGACGCGGGCATCCAGGACGCCAAGGACGCCGCCGAGCTGATGGCGGCGTCGCTGCGCGAGCGGATGAACGCCGAGCCCGTGCTGGACCCGATGGACCTGTTCGAACACGTCTACGCGCGGCAGACCGGCCGGCTGCGCGAGCAGGCGGAGATGCTGCGCGCCGAGCTCGAAGCGGAGGAGCAGTGAGCACGGTGGCGCAGAAGCGGGTCGCCAAGCCGGCGACGATGGCGCAGGCGCTGGGCCGCGCGATGCGCGACGCCATGGCCGAGGACCCCACGGTCCACGTCATGGGCGAGGACGTCGGCACCCTCGGCGGCGTCTTCCGCATCACGGACGGCCTGGCGAAGGAATTCGGCGAGGACCGCTGTACGGACACCCCGCTCGCGGAGGCCGGCATCCTCGGCGCCGCGGTCGGCATGGCCATGTACGGGCTGCGGCCGGTCGTCGAGATGCAGTTCGACGCGTTCGCCTACCCGGCGTTCGAGCAGCTGATCTCGCACGTCGCCAAGATGCGCAACCGCACGCGGGGCGCGATGCCCCTCCCCATCACGATCCGGGTGCCGTACGGCGGCGGGATCGGCGGCGTGGAGCACCACAGCGACTCCTCCGAGGCCTACTACGTGGCGACCCCCGGGCTGCACGTGGTGACCCCGGCGACGGTGGAGGACGCGTACGGGCTGCTGCGCGAGTCGATCGCGAGCGACGACCCGGTGGTGTTCCTGGAGCCGAAGCGGCTGTACTGGTCGAAGGCCGACTGGAACCCGGACAGCCCCGCGCCCGTGCCCGGCATCGGCAACGCACTGGTCCGCCGGGCGGGCACGAGCGCGACGCTGATCACCTACGGGCCCTCGCTGCCGGTGTGCCTGGAGGCGGCCGAGGCGGCCCGTGAGGAGGGCTGGGACCTGGAGGTCGTGGACCTGCGCTCGCTGGTCCCGTTCGACGAGGACACGGTCGTGGCGTCGGTGCGCCGCACCGGGCGCGCCGTGGTGGTCCACGAGGCCAACGGCTTCGGCGGGCCGGGCGCGGAGCTCGTCGCCCGCATCCAGGAGAAGTGCTTCCACCACCTGGAGGCGCCGGTGCTGCGCGTGACGGGCTTCGACATCCCGTATCCGCCGCCGATGCTGGAGAAGCACCATCTGCCCGGTGTGGACCGGATCCTGGACACCGTGGCGCGCCTGCAGTGGGAGAACTGATGCCGCAGGTCATGGAATTCAAGCTGCCCGACCTCGGGGAAGGACTCACCGAGGCCGAGATCGTCCGCTGGCTGGTCGCCGTGGGCGACGTGGTCGAGGTGGACCAGCCGGTCGTCGAGGTCGAAACGGCCAAGGCGATGGTGGAGGTTCCGTGCCCCTACGGCGGTGTCGTCACCGCCCGTTTCGGGGAGGAGGGCACGGAACTTCCCGTCGGCGCCCCGCTGATCACCGTCGCGGTGGGAGCGGGGAGCGAGCCGGAGCCGGCCGCCGTCGCCGAGTCCTCGGGCTCGGGGAACGTCCTGGTCGGCTACGGTACGGACCACTCCCGGCCGGCGCGTCGCAAGCGGGTCGCGCGGCCCGCGGCGATGGCCGCGGCTGCCGTGGCGGCCCCCGTCGCGGCGGTGGCGGCCGTGGCGGCTCCGGCCCCGGCGGCTCCGGCGCAGGCCTCCGGGCCGGTGCCGGTGATCTCGCCGCTGGTGCGGAAGCTGGCCCGGGACAACGGGGTGGACCTGCGCGCGCTGCGCGGATCGGGCCCCGAGGGCCTGATCCTGCGGGCGGACGTGGAGGCGGCCCTGCGGGCGCCGGCCCCGGCCGCCCAGGTCGCAGCCACCCCGGTCGCGGCGCCCGAGGGGGCGACGCGGATCCCGCTCAAGGGGCTCCGCGGGGCCGTCGCGGAGAAGCTGTCGCGCAGCCGCCGGGAGATCCCGGAGGCCACCTGCTGGGTCGACGCGGACGCGACGGAGCTGATGGCGGCGCGGGCGGCGATGAACGCCGCCGCGGGCCCCAAGATCTCGGTGCTCGCGCTGCTCGCCCGGATCTGCACGGCCGCGCTCGCCCGCTACCCGGAGCTGAACTCCACGGTGGACCTGGCGGCGAACGAGATCGTCCGGCTCCCGTCGGTGCACCTGGGCTTCGCCGCGCAGACCGAGCGGGGCCTGGTGGTCCCGGTGGTCCGCGACGCCCAGTCGCGCAGCCCGGAATCGCTGTCGGCGGAGTTCGGGCGGCTGACGGAGCTCGCCCGGACGGGGAAGCTGGCGCCCGCCGATCTGACCGGCGGGACGTTCACCCTGAACAACTACGGGGTGTTCGGGGTGGACGGCTCCACGCCGATCATCAACCACCCCGAGGCCGCGATGCTCGGCGTGGGCCGGATCGTCGACAAGCCGTGGGTCCACGAGGGGCAGCTGGCGGTCCGCAAGGTCGTCCAGCTGTCGCTGACCTTCGACCACCGGGTGTGCGACGGCGGCGCGGCGGGCGGTTTCCTGCGCTACGTGGCCGACTGCGTCGAATCCCCGGCGGTTCTGCTCCGCTCCCTCTGAGCGGACCCCGGCCCGACCGGAGCCCGTCCACCGGGTCCCCGCACCGCCACGGACGGCGCGGGGATCCGGTCCGGTCAGGTCCGGTCCGGACCGGTCAGCGGGTCACACGGTCAGCAGCAGCTTGCCCACGTGGGAGCTCGACTCCATGACGCGGTGGGCCTCGGCGGCGTCCCGCATCGGGAACGCCGCGTGGACGACCGGGGCGACGCGGCCCGTCGAGACCAGGGGCCAGACGTGCTCCCGTACCGCCGCGACGATGGCCGCCTTCTCGCCCAGCGGCCGCGCCCGCAGCGAGGTGGCGGTGATCGCCGCCCGCTTCGCCAGCAGCGCGCCCAGGTTGAGCTCGCCCTTCACCCCGCCCTGGAGGCCGATCACCGCGAGCCGGCCGTTCACGGCCAGCGCGTCCAGGTTCCGGCCCAGGTACTTCGCCCCGACGATGTCGAGGATCACATCGGCCCCGGCGCCGTCCGTCGCGGCCCGCAGTTCCGCCACGAAGTCCTGCTCGCGGTAGTCGATCAGGACGTCCGCGCCCAGCTCCCGGCAGCGCGCGAGCTTCTCCGGGCCGCCCGCCGTGACCGCCACCTTGGCGCCGATCGCCTTGGCCAGCTGGATGGCCATCGTGCCGATGCCGCTGGAGCCGCCGTGCACCAGCACGGTCTCCCCCGGGCGCAGCTGCGCGATCATGAAAATGTTCGACCAGACCGTGCACACCACCTCCGGCAGCGCGGCCGCCGTCACCAGGTCCACGCCCTCCGGCACCGGCAGCAGCTGGCCCGCCGGGACGGCCACCCGCTCCGCGTACCCGCCGCCGGCCAGCAGCGCGCACACTTCGTCGCCGACCGCCCAGCCGGAGACACCGGGGCCGATCGCGACGATCCGGCCCGAGCACTCCAGCCCGGGATGGCGCGAGCTGCCCGGCGGCGGATCGTAGAAACCCTGCCGCTGAAGGATGTCGGCGCGGTTCACGGCGCTCGCCGCGACCTCGACGAGCACCTCCCCCTCGCCCGCCACCGGATCGGGTACCTCGGCCCAGACGAGTGCCTCGGGACCGCCGGGCTGTTCGATGGTGATCGCATGCATGGCCCGGAGGTTACGCCAACTCCGGTCGCTATTCAGCAGACCCCAGTGTCACCGGCGAGGACGTCGGCGGGGCGGCGCGGACGATCGTGATCAGACGGTCCGTCGCCTGGATCGGGCTCGCGTGCGGATCGTCGTACGCCAGCAGCCGGTGCCCGCGCAGCACGCTGACCACCAGATCGCTGGTCTCCCGCACCGACTTGCCGACCTCGGCCTTCTTGGCGGGCCGTTCGACCAGGTCGAGGCCACTGCCCTGGTGGATGAGGTCCTCCATCACGGTGCCCGCGCTCGGGCTGAGCACCGACAGGCCCAGCAGCCGGCCGGCGGCGCTCGCGCTGGTGATGACCGCGTCCGCGCCGGACTGCTTCAGCAGCGGCGCGTTCTCCTCCTCGCGGACCGCCGCGACGATCTTCGCGCCCCGGTTGAGCTGGCGCGCCGTCAGCGTGACCAGGACCGCCGTGTCGTCGCGCTGGGTGGCGATGACGATCTGACGGGCCTTCTGGAGCTCGGCGCGCAGCAGGACATCGGAGCGGGTGGCGTCGCCCACCACTCCCGTGAAGCCCTCCGCGTTGGCGATGTCGATCACCTTGGCGCTCGGGTCCACGATGACGACCTGCTCCTTTCGGAGGCCGGTGGCCAGCAGCGTGTGCAGGGCCGAGCGGCCCTTGGTGCCGAAGCCGACGACGACCGTGTGGTCACGCAAGTTCTTCCTCCAGCGGTTCAGCCGCCACTCCTCCCGGGTCCGCTCCGTGAGCACTTCCAGGGTGGTACCGACCAGGATGATCAGGAACAGCACGCGCAGCGGCGTGATCAGCAGGATGTTGATCAGCCGCGCGCTGTCGCTGTACGGGACGATGTCGCCGTAACCCGTCGTCGACAGGGTCACGGTGGCGTAGTAGACGCAGTCGAGGAAGTCCACCGACCCGTTGGCGTTGTCGTGGTAGCCGCTGCGGTCCACCCAGACGAGCATCACCGTCAGGAACATCACGAACAGGGCCATCAGCAGACGCTTGGTCACCTGCCGCAGTGGCTTCTCCACCACGCGCTTGGGCATTTTGACGCGCCGTGCGGCGAGCTTCTCGTCCGCGTCCCGCGCCATCGCGTCCGAGCCCTCAAGTTTCACGTGAAACATCCCCCCGCCACCCAGGGCAGATCGAGAATTTCCAGGTCCTGCCCGGCCCGTGCGCCGTGCGGCGGTACGACGGCCAGCGCGTCGGCGGCGGCCACGCCGCGCAGCATCGCCGGGCCGTGGTAGCGCAGCGGTACCGCGTGCTCGTCGCTCAGCAGCACGGGGACGAGCCGGGTGTCCTCCGGGTGGCCGGGTACGTCGTCCCGCACGGGAGCGGTGTAGCGGGGGCGCCGGCGTCGGCCGGCGAGCGCGCGCAGCAGCGGGTCGGCGAGGGTCAGCAGCCCGGAGACGGCGGCGAGCGGATTGCCGGGCAGGCCCACGAGGTGGCGGCCGTCGGCTCGGTCCCCGAGCCGGGCGAGCAGCATCGGGTGTCCCGGGCGCACGGCGACCCCGTCGACGAGCAGCTCGGCGCCGGCCCGCTCCAGTACGGGGTGGACGTGGTCGACGGGGCCGGAGGCGGTGCCGCCGGTGGTGACGATCAGATCGGCCTCGGAGCCGGTGACGGCCTCGAAGAGGGCCTCCGCTCCGGCGGGGTCGTCGCCGAGCCGCCGGGTGCCGGTGACCTCGGCGCCGAGGCGGGTGAGCCAGGGGCCGAGCATCGGGCTGAGGGCGTCCCGGATCAGGCCGTCGTGCGGGAGTCCCTCGGTGAGCAGCTCGTCGCCGAGCACCAGGATCTCCACGCGGGGGCGGCGGCGGGTGGGCAGCTCGTCGTAGCCGGCGGCGGCGGCGAGGCCGAGCACGGCCGGCGTCACGAGGGAGCCGGCGGGCAGCAGCAGGTCACCTGAGCGGCACTCCTGGCCGCGCGGGCGGATGTCCTGGCCGGTGCTGACGGGCCGCTCGGCGAACAGCTGGGAGCCGGCCTCGTGGCAGTGCTCGCTGCGGATCACGGCGGTGGTGTCGGAGGGGATCCGGGCACCGGTGGCGATCCGTACGGCCTGGCCGTCGGCGAGGGGCGCGGGCCGGTCGGAACCGGCGAGGACCCCGCCGCCGGGGCGGACGGTCCAGGGCCCGGGGCCGGAGACGGCCCAGCCGTCCATGGCGGAGGTGTCGAAGGACGGCAGGTCGGTGAGGGCGTCGAGGGGCGCGGCCAGTACCTCGCCGAGGGCGTCGGCGAGGGACGCCCGGTGGGTGCGGGCACGGACGCCGGAGCCGGCGTACGCGGCGATCTCCCGGGCGCGGAGCCAGGGGACGGAGCGCTGCCCGGTCCCGCCGGGGGCGCCGGTGGTGGCGGGGGCGGCGCGGCTGACCAGGGCGAGGGCCTCGTCGAGGGCCTGTTCGGCGGTGGCGGGGGCCGGGCGGCCGGCGTCGGCGTTGGCGTCAGCGTCGATCGGGGTCATCCGGAGCCGCCCTTCTGGGCATCGGCGTCGGCCTCGGCCTCGGCGGCCCAGCGCAGGGCCAGGTCGGCGGCCTTGCGGGAGGCCTCGGCGACGGCCTGGGCGGGGTCGGCGCCGGACGCGGCCGCCCGGGCGGCCGCGTAGCCGACCAGGAAGGTGGTCAGCGGGGCGGCGGGCCGGGCGACACCGTGGGCGGCGTCACGGGCGAGGTCGAGGAGGGTCTTGGTGTCGACGGCGACGTCGATGCCCAGCTCGTTCTTGACTGCGGTCATCCATTCGTCCAGCACGTTCCCATGCTCCCTGATGCGGGCGCGGGCGGCGGCGAGATCCTCCCAGGTGTCGCAGTCGAACGAGGCGAGGGGCGCGCGCTCGGTGACGCTGACCGGGGTCGGTTCCAGCTCGGCGGTGAGGGCGCGGAGGGGGAGGTCTCGCAGGGAGCCGTGTTCGGTGGCGAGGAGGGCGATCTCGCGGCGCAGCGCTTCCGCGCGGTAGGCGGCCACGAGGGGCTGGTCGCGGCCGTCGGGGTCGCGGAGGACGGCGCCGTCGCCGTTGTCGTCGCCGTCCGCGGCGTCCAGGAGGGCCCGGACGGTCGGCCGGTCGAGGAACGGGAGGTCGGCGGAGAGGACGAGGACCAGGGGCGCGGTGGTCTCGTGGAGCCCGGCGCCGAGCGCGGCGAGGGGGCCACCGCCGGGGGGCGTCTCGCGGGTCCAGCGGACCGGGCGGGCGGTGGGACGGCGGTCGCCGACGACCACGGTGGTCCGGGCGTCGGGGCAGGCGTCGAGGACGCGGTCGAGGAGGGCGCGGGCACCGACGGACAGGGCGGGTTTGTCCACCCCTCCGAGGCGATGCGCGCCGCCCCCGGCCAGGATGACTGCGTCGAAGATCATAGGTCAGGGTATGCCGCCGTGCCCCCTGCGCGGCTGCCCGATCACAGCCGGTTCGCGCACGCCCGCGCCGCTCGCTCGTGCCCCGCCCACGCCCCGTTCGGCCGGTCCGGCACAGGGCCGCGCACTGGCCCCCACACGGGCCCGGACAGGGGAAGGCCCGGAGCGCCGTGGGCGGTCCGGGCCGGGGTGGAGGTTAGAGGTACGGGCCGGAGCGGATGGCTCCGTGGGGGCCCTCTTCGTCTTCGTGGGAGGCGCCGGGCGGGAGCGCGCGGCGCATCTGTTCGAGCTGGGCCCGCGCCGCCATCTGCTGCGCGAACAGGGCTGTTTGGATGCCGTGGAAGAGCCCCTCCAGCCATCCGACCAACTGGGCCTGCGCGATGCGCAGTTCCGCCTCGGACGGAATGGCCTCCTCCGTGAACGGGAGGGAAAGGCGTTCCAGTTCTTCGACCAATTCGGGTGCCAGGCCGTCCTCCAGCTCCTTCACCGACGCGGCGTGGATGTCCTTGAGCCGGACCCGGCTCGCCTCGTCGAGAGGAGCGGCACGTACCTCTTCCAGGAGTTGCTTGATCATGCTGCCGATCCGCATGACCTTGGCGGGCTGTTCGACCATCTCCGTCACCGGGACCTCGCGCGACTCGTCATCGGCGCCGCCGACCGCCGTCCCGTCCTGTCCCACGATCAGGACGTGCGGGGGACTGTCCTGCGACCGTTCACTCCTCGGCATCTCCATGCCGCCATTCTCTCGCACACCTTCGCTCTCACACGGTGTGCCCCCGTACAGGCGTGATCCACCCTGTACGGGGGCACGGGGATCAGCCCGCCGCGCGCCGCGCCAGGGCGCCGCTCGACTTGGTGACCAGTGCGGCCAGCAGCGCCGCGCCCAGCGGGACCAGGACGAGCAGGCCGCCCAGGGTCTCCCACGGCACCGAGATGGGGACGTAGGGCGCGAGTTCCGACTTGCCGATGTGCCCCTGGGCGATCCCGGTCTCGTACAGGGACTGGGCTTCCCGCCGCGCGGTGAGCCGCAGCCCGACCGCCGGCAGGATTCCGGCCGCCGAGCCCAGGACGACGCCCATCAGGGCCACCACACCGCATTGGAAGCCGCTCAGCGTCCGCCGCACCCGCGGGGGCGCCCCGACGGCCGCCAGGGTCTTCAGATCGGCCTCGGCGTCCGCCTGGGCCAGCCCGGTGGCGATACCGGCCGCGCCGATGGTGACCAGGCCCGCGAAGACGGCCAGGGCGAGCATCACCAGGGAGTTGTTGGCCTTGTAGCCCTCCTCGATGCTGACCTCGGTCTCCACGCCCATCGTGTCGAGCGTCCCGTCCAACTTCTGCCGCTGCTCGGAGCTGGCCTTGCCGTCGAGGGTGAAGTACGAGCCGAAGGGCGCGGTGGTCAGCCCCGCCGTCTTGGCGGTGGCGGGCGGCAGCACGAGGTGCAGGCCGTAGCCCTTGGCCGTGGCGGGCGCCTGGTAGGCGGCGAGGACCTTGTCCTCCCCGGGCGGGTCCTGGTTCTTCTCCGCGAGGGCCGAGGCGGCCTTGTTGTCGGTGACCAGCCGGAGGGTGACCTTGCCGTCCTTCACGATCTTCTTGTCGAAGGAGACGGCCTTGCCGGACTTGAGCGCCGCGGCCGCCGCGGGGTCGCCGATGCCGAGGACGGTCAGCAGCTTCTCGTCCGCGACGACGGTGGAGACCGCGACGCCGAGGCGGTCCTCCTCGCACCGCCAGTCGTTGCGCAGGGTCCGCTGCTGCTCGGTGGTGAAGGAAGCGGGGCCGTTCTCCGCCTCCCAGAGCGGGCAGCGCTGGTCCTTCGGGGTGATGATCTCGGCGCGGCCGCAGCCGGGCTCGTCCGACCAGGAGTCACAGCCGGGCTTGCCGACGACGAGCCGGTCCACATCGGCCCGGACGGCCAGCGGGAGCTCCCGGGCCAGTGCCTGTCGCACGGCGGGCACTTCCTTGTGCCCGGAGTTCTCGGTGACCTGCGCCAGTCCGGTGCCGAACGGCAGGGTGGCGACGTACTCGTGCCGCCGCTGGAGGTCGTCGCTGTGCTGGAACGTGGCGATGGCGACGGTCCCGGCGACGGCGGCCAGTACGGCGGCCACGGCGGGGGCCGTACGTCCCCGGTTGCGCACGGCGTCGCGCAGCGCGAGCCGGGGCGACAGCGGCAGCCACCGCCCGATCCGCCCGAACAGGCCGACCAGCACCGGGGTGAGGGCGACGATGCCCAGCTCGGCGAGGGCGCTGCCGCCGGCGACGACCACGGAGCCCATCTGGGAGACGGTGCCGAACAGGGCGATCGAGACGCCGCCGCCGATGGCGACCAGGCCGATGACGGGCAGCACCCGGCTGGCCCGGCGGACGCCGCGGCGGCCGGTGAGCGAGGCCAGCACCGTCTGCCGCGAGGCGGTGACGGCCGGGGCGATGGCGGCCAGCAGCCCGGTCAGGACGGCGAGCAGCCCGATGCCGAGGAGCTCCAGCGGCCGGATGTCGAAGTCGCCGAAGCGGCTGCCGATCTGAGCCTCCAGCACCGGCCGGAGCCCGAAGGTCAGGGCCACGCCGATGACGGTGCCGATGACGGCGGACGCGGCGCCGATGACCAGGCCGCCCGACAGCACGATGGCCCGGATGTGCCGGCGGTCGCCGCCGTTGGCGCCGACCAGGCCGAGCTGGCGGCGGGAGCGGCGGGCGCCCACCGCGAAGGCGGGTCCGGCCAGCAGGCAGATCTCCAGCATGGCGAGGCCCACCACGGTGGCCAGAATGGCCAGTTCGGTCGCCTGCATCGAGCTGCTGGAGCCGTACGCGTTCTTGGACTCCTGCCGGTACAGCGGCACCTCGGAGTCGGCGGGCGGGTCGAGCCACACGGCACGGGAGGTGACCAGGACGCCCTTGGCGTTGGTCTCCTTCATCATGTTCCACGTGAAACCGTCGCGGCCGACCTTGACCAGGTAGCTGTGCTCAGGCCGAAGCCCCGGGTTCCCGGCGGCCGTCAGGGTCTTCTCCAGCGGTTCGAGGAGGCTCCCGGGCACGGCGATGAGCTGCGACTGCTTGAGCGCGTCGGGCAGTTCGTACGCGCCGACGACCTTGTACGAGGCCGTCGAGCCGCGGGGGGTCACGGTCGACCCGACGAAGTACCCGGAGTCCGTCAGGAAGGACTGGGTGGCGATGACCTCGCCCGCCTTCTCGGGAAGCCGGCCGCGGTCCAGCGTCAGCAGTCCCTTGACCAGCGGGCTGTGGGTGTCCAGTTCGCGCAGCTGGGTGTCGAGCAGCCCGTGCGTGGTGTGGACCTTGGCGTGGCCGATGCTGTCCTTCAGGGACCGGGCGCCCGCCGGGAGCGCGGCGGCCAGCACGTTCGGGTCCTCGGTCCGGGAGGAGGAGTGGTAGTTCTCGTATCCGCCGACCGGCGCGTAGTCCGAGCCGTCGGGCTGCTGGTAGAGCGGGCCCGTGACCCAGCCGGTGGTCAGCTTGGCGTCGGCGGCGCCGAGGACGCGCTCCAGCTTCTGCTCGGTGGAGAGCTCGGCGCTGCGCAGGGTGAGGTCGGCGGCGCTCACGCCGACGATCGGCAGGGCGATCATCGAGAGGACGAGGGCGCTGCGGCCCTTGGCCCGCCAGGCGTCGCGGCGGGCGATCCGGATCGCCGCGACCCAGGAGTGGTACCAGCCTCGGGGGGATGAGCTCACTGGCCGGCCGCCTGCCCCGAGAGCAGCGAGTCGGCCCCGCTGCGCAGGGTCTCGTCGACGACGCTGCCGTCGCGCAGGAACACCACGCGATCGGCCCAGGCGGCGAACCGCGGCTCGTGCGTGACGAGGACGCCGGCGGCGCCCGCGTCGCAGCGGGAACGCAGCAGGGCGAGGACGGACTCACCGGTCTCGGAGTCGAGGGCCCCGGTGGGTTCGTCGGCGAGCACCAGGCGGCGGTCGCCGACCAGGGCGCGGGCGATGGCCACGCGCTGCTGCTGGCCGCCGGACATCTCGTCGGGGAACCGGTCGGCGAGGTGGCCGAGGCCCATCTCCTCCAGGGCGGCGAGCGCGGAGACGCGGGCCTTGCGGGCGGATATCCCGTCGAGTTCGCGGGGTAGGGCCACGTTCTCGGCGGCGGTGAGGGCCGGGATCAGGTTGTAGTCCTGGAAGACGTAGCCGATGCTGCGGCGGCGCAGCGCGGCCAGTTCCTTGCGGCTCGCGGTGGTGATGTCGGTGCCTTCGACGAGCACCCGGCCGCTGCTGGGGCTGTCGAGGCCGCCGGCGAGGGTGAGCAGCGTGGACTTTCCGGACCCGGAGGGGCCCATGACGGCGACGAGTTCGCCGGGGTACACGGACAGGTCGATACCGCGCAGGGCGTGTACCTCGGTGGCTCCGCTGCCATGGGTGCGGACGAGCTTGTCCAACTGCAATACGGGCTGGTCGGGCATGAAAGGTCCCCCCTGGGGCGGTGGTTCAGCCTCGGCGCGTGCGGGCGCGACGGGGCAGGTCGGTGGCGGCGGCGGAAGCGGTGGCCGTGGCGGTGGTGGTGGCCTGGGACGGTGTGGGCTCGGCTCCCCGGTCGGCCGGGCCGGCGAGCCGTACGAGCCGGGACTCGCAGTGGTCGAGCCAGCGGGCCTCGGCCTCGGTCTGGAAGATGAGCTGTTCCACGACGAGCAGCCACGCCAGGTCGTCGCGTTCGCCGGAGCGGCCGCTCTCGATCTCGGCGAGTGCCTGCGCCTTGAGCCGGGTGTAGTCCTGCATCGCCTTGATCGTGGCGTGGCGCTGGGACTGGATGACGGCGCGGATGTCCACGCCGGGGGCGCCCACGGCCATGGCGAGCTTGATGGACAGCTCGTCGCGGGGCGGGTTGGTGCGGTCGACGGGGCGTTCGTACCACTGCCGGAGTTCGGCGCGTCCCGGATCGGTGATGGCGTAGAGGGTGTGCCCGGCGGGGTCCTCGCCGTCGGGGGCGACGAGTCCGTCGCGCTCCAGACGGGCGAGGGTGGTGTACACCTGCCCGACGTTGAGCGGCCAGGTGGAGCCGGTGCGGGATTCGAACTCGGTACGCAGCTGGGAGCCGTACCGAGGGCCCCGTTCCAGTAGGGCCAGAAGGCCGTGGCGGATCGACATACTCAGTATGTATACCGAGTATGCCCTCTCTCACAACCACCCTCGGGCGTACATCCCAAGGGGGATGCCCGCCGCCCCCTCCGCCGCACGGCCCCCTCCGGCACCCCTGTGACACCCCCTGCGGCCCCGTCCGGCACCGCCTACGGCCCGCGCCGCAGCCGCATCCCCATGAAGCCCAGACCCAGCCCCATCAGGGCGAGTCCGGTGCCGAGCGGCAGGATGTGCGCGGCCAGATCGGCGGCCCGCCCGTTCGGCTCGGTCCCCTGGGCGAAGGCCGGGCGGTACGGCTCCGGTGACGGGCTCGGTACGACGGGCCGTACCGGGCGCGCCGGCGGCGCGGACGGCCGGGACGGCGCCGTCGGCGGCAGCTGCGGCGGTTCGGCGGGTTCCTGGCGCGGCCGCAGCCGCAGCGGCCGGGAGGCGAGCACCGTCTCGGGGTTGGCGGGCTCGGCCACGGGCCACCCGGGCCGCTCCCGCCCGGCGCCGGCGACACTGCCGGCGAGCTCCTCGTAGGCCCCCCGCGGTACGTCGCCCACGGGCCCGCCGTCGTCGGGCGCGCCCGCTCCGGGCACCGGGGCGAACGCCGCCGCGCCGAACGGTGAGGCGGGGGACAGGGCGATCCGCCCCGGGGCGCCGGGCGCGACGGCGCAGGCGGTCACGGGCGCGAGCACGGCGGCCGCCAGCACGGCCGAGGCCAGCCAGTGCGGCGCGCGCGGACGATGAGCCACGGGATGCCCCTCCCGTCCCTGAGGGCCTCCCCGGACGCCTGGTCCGGGGCAAACCGCGATGTTTCGCTCAGGCTTACATGGTGGGGCAAAAGCGGCATCCCGGGCAGCCCATCAGGGCGGCCCGGGATGCCGGAGTCCTGGATCTACCGCGAACGGCTCCTACTCGGGGTTGCCGGTCGACACCGTCAGCGTGAACTCGGTGCCTTCCTTGTCGACCTTGTCCAGCGCCGCCGGGTTCTGCTCCAGGACGATGTCCTGGCCGTACACGGCCTCGTCCTTCTCCACGACCTTGTACTTCCAGCCGGCGGCCTGGATACAGGCCTTCACCGAGAGGATGTCCTTGTAGCGGAAGTCGGGCGCCGTGTACTTGGTCGCGTCGTTGTAGTACTTGGTCGGGTTCTTGCACTTCGCGTCCTCGATCAGGCGCGAGCGGTCCGGTCCCTTGTGACCGGCCTTGGCCGACGCCGAAGCCGAGGCGGCGGAAGAGCTGTCCGGACCGGCCTGGTTCCCGCCCTTGTCGTCGCCGTTGTTCGCGACCGCCCAGATCAGACCGCCGATCGCGATCAGGGCCACCGCGATCGCGCCCACGACCACCGGAGTGTTGCGCTTGCCGCCACCGCCGGCGCCGCCCGAGCCCCCGGAGGAGGCCTGGGGCGTGGCCGGCGAGATCGTGTACGGCGGCGGGGTCTGCGCGCCGAACTGCTGCTGGTGCTGCTGACCGGGCGGCGGCGTGTGCGGCTGCGGGTAGGCGTACCCGCCCTGCGCGTGCTGCTGCTGCCCCTGCTGCGGCGCGTACGGGGACGGCGCCGGGGCGTGCGGCGCCTGGTACGGCTGCTGGAGCGCCTGCGGCGGCGGCGACCGGAACCCGGACTCCACCGGCGGGAACACGGCCGAGCTGACGCCGGCGCCGCTGCTCACGGGCCCGGAGCCCGGGACGATCGCCGGGGCACCGGTCTGACCGGCCGACAGGACCCGCACGACCTCGTCCCGCATGGCCTCGGCCGTCGGGAAGCGCTCGTTCGGGTTCTTCTTCAGGGACCGCGCCACCAGCGCGTCCATCGCCGGGCTCACCGACCGGTTGATGGAGGACGGGGCGACCGGCTCCTCCTGGACGTGCGCGTACGCGATGGCCAGCGGAGAGTCCGCCTCGAAGGGCAGCCGCCCCGTCAGCAGCTGGAACAGCATGATGCCGACCGAGTACAGGTCGGAGCGGGCGTCCACGGCGCGCCCCAGAGCCTGCTCGGGCGACAGGTACTGCGGGGTGCCGACGACCATGCCGGTCTGCGTCATCGAGGTGACGCCGGACTGCATCGCGCGGGCGATGCCGAAGTCCATCACCTTGACCACGCCGCGCTTGGTCATCATCACGTTGCCGGGCTTGATGTCGCGGTGGACCAGGCCCATCTCGTGGCTGGTCTCCAGCGCGGCCAGCACGTCGGCCGTCACCTTCAGCGCCTTCTCCGCCGGCATCGCCCCGTACTGGGTCACATCGGACTGCAGGACGGAGCCGAGCGGCTTGCCCTCGACGTACTCCATGACGATGTACGGCATCAGCGCGCCGTCGAGGTCGCCCTCGCCCGTATCGAATACCGAGACGATGTTCGTGTGCGACAGTTTGGCAACAGCCTGGGCCTCACGACGGAACCGCTCGCGGAACGACGCCTCCCGGCCGAGTTCGCTGTGCAGGGTCTTGATGGCGACCTGGCGGTCCAGTGCGGAGTCGTACGCGAGGTAGACGGACGCCATGCCGCCCTCGCCGAGCAAATCCCTTAGCTGGTAACGGCCACCGGCCAGGGAGCCGCCTGCGTACCGGCCCTGAGTGCCGTCCTGGCTCATGACTGTTGCTTCCCCTCGGGATGTGTCCCTACGCGTCTGGCTGAGCGCATGTCGCGCCCAGTCTGCCGGAGGGCAAGCACACGTCAAGCCGGGTACGCGTTCCGTGACCACAAGGCCACCGCGCGCCATTGTCCGAACGGTGAGCGGTTGCGAGGCTGTAGCGTTCACCGCAGAACCCCGAAAAGGCCCTTGACGCAGGGCCCACCGCGAGCGCGGACGAGAGAGACGACGGCGAGGACTGATGGCACCCGAACCCGAGGGAAACGGCGCCGGGATGGCCGACGGTCCTGAGCACTGGGGCGCGGGCGGCCTGGTGGGGGACGGCCGTTACCGGCTGACCCACAGACTGGGCCGCGGCGGCATGGCCGAGGTGTTCGCGGCCGAGGACGTCCGGCTCGGGCGCACCGTCGCCGTGAAGCTGCTGCGGGCCGACCTCGCAGAGGACCCGGTCTCCAAGGCGCGCTTCACCCGTGAGGCACAGTCGGTCGCCGGCCTGAACCACCACGCCGTCGTCGCCGTGTACGACTCGGGCGAGGACCGGGTCGGCCCGAACGTCGTCCCGTACATCGTGATGGAGCTCGTCGAGGGCCTGACCATCCGCGAGCTGCTGCTCAGCGCGGAGGCGCCGGGGCCCGACCAGGCGCTCATCATCGTGTCGGGCGTGCTCGAAGCGCTCGCCTACTCGCACCAGCACGGCATCGTGCACCGCGACATCAAGCCCGCCAACGTCATCATCACCAACACCGGCGCGGTGAAGGTGATGGACTTCGGCATCGCGCGCGCCCTGCACGGCGCGCAGTCGACGATGACTCAGACCGGCATGGTCATGGGCACTCCGCAGTACCTGTCGCCGGAGCAGGCCCTCGGCAAGGCCGTGGACCACCGCAGCGACCTGTACGCGACCGGCTGCCTGCTGTACGAACTGCTCGCGCTGCGGCCCCCCTTCACCGGTGAGACCCCGCTGTCGGTGGTCTACCAGCACGTCCAGGACGCCCCGGTGCCGCCCTCGCAGCTGCCGGAGGGCGCGAGCATCCCGGCGGAGCTCGACGGCCTGGTGATGCGGTCGCTGGCCAAGGACCCGGACGACCGGTTCCAGAGCGCCGAGGAGATGCGCGGGCTCGTCCAGTACGCGCTCCAGATGCTCCAGGACCAGGGGCCGAACACCGGCACCTGGAACACCGGTCCGGTCACCATGGCGCTGCCGCACGGCCGGGGCGGCGCCGCCCCGACCGCGGCGATGCCGGTGAGCGGGACGGGCGGCCAGCAGCAGTACCCCTCGCACGCCACGACCTCGCAGTTCCAGAAGCCGATGGTGCCGCCGCTGAATCCGGACGACGGCTCGGCCTTCCCGGGCGGCGGCGGCCACGGCGGTGGCCAGGGCGGCGGCGGTCAGGGTGGCCACGGCGGCCACGGCGGCCACGGCGGTTACGACGGCTACGACGACCGCCGGGGCAACGGCCGCTGGAAGATGTGGCTGTTCGCCGTGCTCGCGGTCATCGCGATCGCGGGCGGTGTGGCGTACGCCGTCAGCAACGTGGGCTCGAACAGCCAGAAGGGCGGCAGCGGTGGAACCACCGCCGTGACCCCCTCGAAGAAGAGCAGCGAGGGCAGCCAGGAGAGCACCCCGAGCACGCCGGAGACCGAGCAGCAGCACAAGACTCCGGAGAACTCGCGCTCGTACGAGGGCAGCTACCAGCCGAGCCCGAGCCGCAGCAAGTCCTCGCCGAGCTACAGCCCGTCGAGCTCGCCGTCGGGTTCCCCCTCGGCTTCGAAGTCGACCTCGCCGAAGCCGTCGACGGGCTCGTCCACGCCGCCGACGAAGCCGACGCCGCCCACGACCATCGGCGGCAACACCGGCGGTCCCGGCGGCGGTGCCGGTGGGGCCGGCGGCGCCGGTGGTCCCGGCGGCACCGGCACCGTGGCCGGTGCCGGTGGTGGCGGAGGAACCGAGAACGAGTAGCGCGTACGTACGGAAAGGGCCGGGCGGAAGTAGTAATTCCGCCCGGCCCTTTCCGTATGCGCACAGTGATATCAGCTGATCAGAGGCTCATCAGAAGGTCATAGGACGGCGTGCTGAAAGCGGCGCTCCTGCCGGGCCTCATTACCGGCCAGCGTGTGGACGGTCACGAACTGCGGCTCGATTCGCAGGTGGACGGGGTCGAAGGCCGCGCCGTCCACGAAATGCGGTCCCGGACCGAAAAGCGCCACCTCGGCGGTGGTCGGTTCGACGATCCTGGCGGTGCCGGTGAACTGGACCGACCACAGCCGTGCGTCCCCGGAATTGAAGTTGTCGGCGCCGTAGGACACCACGCTGCCGTTGCACGCCTGGTGGTGGCCGAAACCGGCGTGCATCCGCAGCACCACCGCGTGCCCGGCCACGATGTGGCGGGCCGGGGCGAGAAAGGGCAGAGCGCGCAGACTGGTGGCGACCCGGCCGTACGGCACGCGCCGCAGCAGTTCGATCGCGTGGAGTTCCTCTGTGGACATGCCGTCCACTCTCGGTGACCGCCCTCCGCCAGGGAAGGGGATCACGCCCCGATGATCGAGGACGTTGGTCCCGAATCGGCCGGTATCAGCGCTTCTCGGCCTGGAGGCGGGCCACGTACGCGGCGGCCTGGGAGCGGCGCTCCATCCCCAGTTTGGACAGCAGGCTGGAGACGTAGTTCTTGATGGTCTTCTCGGCCAGGTGCAGCCGCTCGCCGATGACGCGGTTCGTCAGGCCCTCGCCGATCAGGTCGAGGATCTTGCGCTCCTGGTCGGTCAGATTGGCGAGCCGGTCGTCACCCTTGCCGTTCTTGCCGTCACGCAGCCGCTCCAGCACCCGGGCGGTCGCGACGGGGTCGAGCAGGGACTTGCCGGCCGCCACGTCCCGTACGGCGTTCAGGAGTTCATTGCCGCGGATCGCCTTGAGCACGTAGCCCGAGGCCCCGGCCATGATGGCGTCGAACAGGGCCTCGTCGTCCGCGAAGGAGGTCAGCATCAGGCACTTGATGTCCTCGTCCTGGGAGCGGACCTCCCGGCACACCTCCACCCCGCTGCCGTCCGGCAGGCGCACGTCCAGGACGGCCACGTCGGGGCGCGTGGCGGGGATCCGGACCAGCGCGTCCGCCGTGGTACCCGCCTCGCCGACGATCTCGATGTCGTCCTCCACCGACAGGAGCTCGTGGACGCCGCGACGGACCACTTCGTGGTCGTCCAAGAGGAATACCTTGATTTTTCCGTTTTCGCGCACGGAGTCAGTTTCACACACTCACCCCTTCCCTGCCGGGGTTACCCGGGATAACGTGCCGTTGTTCCGGCCCCCTGCAAGGCTGTGACCAGTGCTTGTTCCCGCTTCCTCGGATTTACTTGGAAATCCAAGCAAAAACCCAGGTCAAGTGAGGTTTCGCAGTCATGCGAAGCACTGGGTAACGTGCATTGCGCAGGGCACTCGCCGGGGCACCTGTCACGCCTGAATCCCGTACGGGCCGCGCACCCACCCCGTGGGCGGGTACGGATACAGGTGAGCCGCACTGGACCCCGGAGAACCCGGGTGCCGGACCGACGGAGGAGCACACGTGACCGTGGAGAGCACTGCCGCGCGCAAGCCGCGACGCAGCAGCGGCACCAAGCGGGCGGCAGGCGCGGCCAGCGCCGCCAAGGCCGCCGCCGCCACCGCGCAGAACGCCGAGCCCCAGCTCGTACAGCTGCTGACGCCCGAGGGGGAGCGGGTCGAATCCGCCGAGAACGCGGAGTTCGCCCCCTTCGTCGCCGACATCACCACCGAGGACCTGCGCGGGCTCTACCGCGACATGGTCCTGACCCGCCGTTTCGACGGCGAGGCGACCGCCCTGCAGCGCCAGGGCGAGCTGGGCCTGTGGGCCTCGCTCCTGGGCCAGGAGGCCGCGCAGATCGGCTCCGGCCGGGCGCTGCGCGACGACGACTACGTCTTCCCGACCTACCGTGAGCACGGTGTGGCCTGGTGCCGTGGCGTCGACCCGACCAACCTGCTCGGCATGTTCCGCGGTGTGAACCACGGCGGCTGGGACCCCACGATCAACAACTTCCACCTGTACACGATCGTGATCGGCTCGCAGACGCTGCACGCGACCGGTTACGCGATGGGTGTGGCCAAGGACGGCGCCGACTCGGCGGTCATCGCCTACTTCGGCGACGGTGCCTCCAGCCAGGGCGACGTGGCCGAGGCGTTCACCTTCTCGGCCGTCTACAACTCCCCCGTGGTGTTCTTCTGCCAGAACAACCAGTGGGCGATCTCCGAGCCGACCGAGCGCCAGATGCGCGTGCCGCTGTACCAGCGCGCGCAGGGCTTCGGCTTCCCGGGCGTCCGCGTCGACGGCAACGACGTCCTGGCCTGTCTGGCCGTGACCCGCTGGGCGCTGGAGCGCGCCCGCCGCGGCGAGGGCCCGACCCTGGTCGAGGCGTACACGTACCGCATGGGCGCGCACACCACCTCCGACGACCCGACGAAGTACCGGCGGGACGAGGAGACGGCGGCGTGGGAGGCCAAGGACCCGATCCTGCGCCTGAAGGCCCACCTGCTGGCGACCGGCGGCGCCGACGAGGCCTTCTTCGAGGGCCTGGAGGCGGAGAGCGAGACGCTGGGCAAGCGGGTGCGCGAGGTCGTGCGCGCCATGCCCGACCCCGACACCATGGCGATCTTCGAGAACGTCTACGCGGACGGGCACGCGCTCGTCGACGAGGAGCGCGCCCAGTTCGCCGCCTACCTCGCGTCCTTCGAGGAGGGTCACTGATGGCTGTCGAGAAGATGTCGATCGCGAAGGCGCTCAACGAGTCGCTGCGCAAGGCCCTGGAGACGGACCCGAAGGTCCTGATCATGGGCGAGGACGTCGGCAAGCTGGGCGGTGTCTTCCGCATCACCGACGGTCTGCAGAAGGACTTCGGCGAGGAGCGGGTCATCGACACCCCGCTCGCCGAGTCGGGCATCGTCGGCACCGCCATCGGCCTCGCGCTGCGCGGCTACCGGCCGGTCGTGGAGATCCAGTTCGACGGGTTCGTCTTCCCCGCCTACGACCAGATCGTCACGCAGCTCGCGAAGATGCACGCGCGGGCCCTGGGCAAGATCAAGCTGCCCGTCGTCGTCCGCATCCCGTACGCGGGCGGCATCGGCGCGGTGGAGCACCACTCGGAGTCCCCCGAGGCGCTGTTCGCGCACGTCCCGGGCCTCAAGGTGGTCTCGCCCTCGAACGCGAGCGACGCCTACTGGATGCTCCAGCAGGCGATCCTCAGCGACGACCCGGTGATCTTCTTCGAGCCGAAGCGGCGCTACTGGGACAAGGCCGACGTCGACGTCGAGGCCATCCCGGACGCGCTGCACGCCTCGCGGGTGGCCCGCGAGGGCGCGGACATCACGCTGGCCGCGTACGGCCCGATGGTGAAGGTCTGCCTGGAGGCGGCGGCCGCCGCGGCCGAGGAGGGCAAGTCGGTGGAGGTCGTGGACCTGCGCTCGATGTCCCCGATCGACTTCGACGGGCTGCAGGCCTCGGTGGAGAAGACCCGCCGGCTCGTGGTCGTCCACGAGGCGCCGGTGTTCCTGGGCACGGGCGCGGAGATCGCCGCCCGCATCACGGAGCGGTGCTTCTACCACCTGGAGGCGCCGGTGCTGCGCGTGGGCGGTTTCCACGCCCCGTACCCGCCGGCCCGCCTGGAGGACGAGTACCTGCCGGGCCTGGACAGGGTGCTCGACGCCGTCGACCGCTCGCTGGCGTACTGAGGAGCCACGTTCATGACCATCCGCGAATTCAAGATGCCCGACGTGGGCGAGGGCCTCACCGAGGCCGAGATCCTCAAGTGGTTCGTCCAGCCGGGTGACACCGTCACCGACGGGCAGGTCGTGTGCGAGGTCGAGACGGCGAAGGCGGCCGTCGAGCTGCCGATCCCCTTCGACGGCGTCGTGCACGCGCTGCTCTTCGAGGAGGGCACCACGGTCGACGTCGGCCAGGTGATCATCTCCGTCCAGACCAGTCCCGCCGGCGAGGAGGCGGCCGCGGCCGAGGTGCCCGCCACGGTCGCCGCCGCAGCCCCCGCCGCCGCTCCGGCTCCGGCGCAGGCCGAGGAGCCGGCCGCCGCCGCGCGCCAGCCCGTACTGGTGGGCTACGGCGTCTCCCAGGCCTCCACGAAGCGCCGTCCGCGCAAGGCGGCCGGTGACGTGGCCGCGCAGAACGGCACGGCGGCCCCGGCCGTCGTTCCCGCGCAGCCCGCGGCCGCGCAGCTCGTGGCCGCGGCCGCGCAGAACGGCACGGCCGCCCCGGCCGCCGCCGGCGCGGCCCGCGCACTGGCCAAGCCGCCGGTGCGCAAGCTCGCCAAGGACCTCGGCATCGACCTGGCCACGGTCGTCCCCACCGGGGACGGCGGCGTCGTGACCCGCGAGGACGTGCACGCCGCGGCCGCCGCGGCGATCGCCCCGCAGGTGGCGGCCCCGGCCGCCGCGGCCCCCGCGCCGGTCCAGGCTCCGGCCGAGGTCGCGCCCCAGGCCGCCCCGGCCCAGACCGGGCGCGAGACCCGCATCCCGGTCAAGGGCGTCCGCAAGGTCACCGCGCAGGCCATGGTCGGCTCCGCCTTCACCGCCCCGCACGTCACCGAGTTCATCACCTTCGACGTGACCCGGACGATGAAGCTGGTCCAGGAGCTCAAGGAGGACCCGGACCTCGCCGGTCTGCGGATCAACCCGCTGCTCCTGATCGCCAAGGCGGTCCTGGTGGCCATCCGCCGCAACCCGGACGTCAACGCGTCCTGGGACGAGGCGGCCCAGGAGATCGTGCTCAAGCACTACGTCAACCTGGGCATCGCCGCGGCGACCCCGCGCGGGCTGATCGTCCCGAACATCAAGGACGCCCACGCCAAGACGCTGCGCGAGCTGTCCGAGTCCCTGTCGGATCTGGTCGCCACCGCCCGCGACGGCAAGACCTCCCCGGCGGACATGCAGAACGGCACCCTCACCCTCACCAACGTCGGCGTCTTCGGCGTCGACACCGGTACGCCGATCCTGAACCCGGGCGAGTCCGCGATCCTGGCGGTCGGAGCGATCAAGCTCCAGCCGTGGGTCCACAAGGGCAAGGTCAAGCCGCGCCAGGTCACCACCCTGGCGCTGTCCTTCGACCACCGTCTGATCGACGGCGAGCTCGGCTCCCGCTTCCTGGCCGACATCGCGGCCGTCCTGGAGCACCCGCGCCGCCTGGTCACCTGGGCCTAGCCCCCGGTACGACGGCACGCGCCGCGCCGATGGCCGGTCTCCCCCACCCGGGAGGCCGGCCATCGGCCGTGAGCGGGACCCGCGCGCACGGCGACGGGCCGGCCAAAACCCCTGGCCAGGGGGGTTGCCCCGTGTGATCATCAGCGCATGATCTTCCGCTGTGCGGCCGCAGACCCCGCCGACCTCGACCGCGCCCTCGCCTACGAGGGCGACGAGCCCGTCGAGGCGCTCACCGCCGAGGCGATCCGCGAGGAACTCGCGGAGAACCGGTTCCGGCCCGAGTGGATCTGGTTCGCCGAGGACGAGGAGGGCGAGATCCTCGCCCGCGCCCTGTGGTGGGGCCGCGCCGACAGCGAGCGGCCCGTCGCGCTCGACTGCCTCCAGGTCCGCGCCGGCGCCCCGGACCCCGGCGCGCTCGCCGCCGGGCTGCTCGCCGCCGGGCACGAGGCCTTCGGGACCCTGCCGCTCTACAACGTCTCGCTGCCCGGCGACTGGCGGACCCGCCCCGAGTTCGCCGCCGCCCTCGCGTGGCGGCAGGAGGCCGCGTACGCGGTGGGCCTGACGCGGGAGATCGAGCGGCTGCGCTACGAGTGGACCCCGGCCGCCGGCACCGCCGAGCCCACCGGGCGGCTCGTCTTCCGCGAGGCCGGCGACGAGGAGTTCCTCGACGCGTTCGTCCGGCTGTCGCAGGGCAGCCTCGACGTGGCCACGCAGAACGAACTCCGCTCGATGGACGCGGAGGAACTGGCCCGCGAGGACATGGAGTTCTACCTCGACTGCCCCGGCGAGCGCTCCTGGTGGCGGCTCGCCCACCTCCCGGACGGCACCCTCGCCGGTCTGGCGATCCCCTCCGCGACCCCCTACCACCGCAACGTCGGATACCTCGGCGTCGTCCCGGAGCAGCGCGGCAAGGGCCTGATCGACGAGGTGCTCGCCGAGATCACCCGCTTCCACGCGGCCGCCGGCGCCCAGCGCGTCACCGCGACCACGGACACCGTGAACGCCCCGATGGCCGCCGCCTTCGACCGCGCGGGCTACGAGGTCACGCAGATCCGCCTGGTCCTGGAACAGCCGTCGCAGGCCTGACGCGCGCGCGGTAGCCTCCTGCCCGGAGAGAGGGGGCCGGGGTTGCCCATCGCCGAGTTGCAGGTGTACTCCGTCGAGGAGGCCGACGTCACGGGCGGGGTGTGCATCGTCCGCGTCATCGGCGGGATCGCCCGCGCCGGGCAGGTGTACGTCGCCGGCGGCCTCCGGCTCGGCCTGACCCGGATCGAGATGTGGGGGCGCCCGGCGGAGTTCGTCGACCCCCCGCACGCGGCGCGCGCCCACCTCACCGGGCCGATGGTCGCGCTGCTCAGCCGGGGGCAGGTGCTGACGGCCGTACCGCCCGCCGGGCACGCCCTGGAGGACCTGGAGGCCTGGCTGGCCACCGACCCCCCGCTGCTGGAGGAGCCGCTGCCGCCGGCCCTGCGCAGCCTGGCCGCGGGGCGGATGCAGGACGACGCGCTGCCGGACGGGACCCGGCTGCGCTGGGGCCGGGTGGCGCTGGCCGCGACCCGGCGCGGCGCCGCGGCGACCGGCGCGGACCCGCTGGTGCGGGGCGCGGAGCTGGCCGCCGTACGGGGCTACCTGATCGACCGGTTCGGCCCGGGCCCGGACGCCGGCGGGGACCCGGCCGCGCTGTGCCGGGAGCTGCTGGCCCTGATCGACCTGACGCCGGCGCAGGCGGCCGCGGCGGCCCGCACCTGGCGGGACCTGCCGCGGGAGCGCATCCGGCACCTGCGGCGCATCAAGAACCTGCTGCCCTGGATGGCCCTGGTGCGCCCGCACCTGCCGGACGGCGACGCCCTCGCCCGGGCGGTCGACGCCTGGACGGCCGTCCGCCCGCGGCTTCCGTAGCCCGTAGCCCCTAGCCCGCCTTCGCCGCGTTGCCGAGCACCTTGTCCGGGGTGATGCGCACGATCACCCGGACGTTCTCCGCCGGGGCGTTCGCGTACTCCTCGCCGCCGCCCGGGCCCAGGTACTTCTCGGCGATGCGGACGGTGACCGCCCGGCCGGCGTCCTCGGTCAGGGTGGCGGTGCCGCGGATCTCCACGTAGAGGAAGGGGTTGGCCAGGTCGAAGACGGTCAGGCCGGCCCGCCCGTCCCGCAGGAGGTTGAGCTCCTTGCGGCGGCCGCGCTCGGTGGACACCAACAGGTCGGTGCCCTCGCGGATCACCCAGACCACCGAACTCTGCGGCCCGCCGTCGGGGTTGAGGGTGGTGAGGACCGCCGGGTGCGGGGCGTCCAGGAGCTTGCGCACGGTGTCGTTCATCTCAACAGTCATGAGCAGCAGGCTAGTTGTCCCGCACGGCCGGTACCGGTCCTTTCCGGTGCCGGATCCGACTACGCGAGGTCCGGGGGAGAGTTCGTCAGGTCCGCGACCACGGGAGGTTCAGCCACGGGCTGCCGGGGTCGCTCGTCAGCTCCCGGTGCACGGTGACCATGTCCCCGTACCAGTGCCCGAACTCCTCCTCGTCGAAGTGCAGGCAGCGCCCCAGGACGAACCCGGCGGACAGGTCCTCCCAGGACCGGTACGCCAGCCGGCAGGCCTCTCCGGCGCGGACCACGGCGTCCTCGGTCTCCGCGATCGTCCCGAACCGGGCGCCGAGCCCCCAGCGGGCCATCTGCGAGGCCCGCCCGTAGTCCCAGGCCTCCACGGAGCGCACGAACCGGCCCTCGCCGAGCAGTCCGTCGGCCCGGAACCGCTGCTCGTAGCGGGCGATCCGGCCGATCAGCCGCCGTACGCCCGCGATCTCCCCCTCCACCTCGGCGGCGGGCCGGGGCGCGGCCGTCGTGACGCCCTCGGGGGTGAGCCGCGGTTCGGCGGCCCTGCGGGCGCCGGCGCGCAGGCTGTACTCGGCCGCGTGGCGCCAGTGCTCCGTGTCCACCGCGCCCGCGAAGTCCTGGGCGAGGGAGCGGCGCACGCGCAGCGCGTACTCCCAGACGGGGCTGACCATCTCGGCGCCGAGCAGCTGACGGGTGGTGGACAGCCAGTCCTCGCGGGTGGTGACGCCCCACCACTTGTCGAGCTTCTCGCGCTCCCTCGTGTAGCCGTCGCCGTGGTAGGCGAGGGAGTTCCAGAACATCCCGTTCCGGACGGAGAGGTGCGCGCCGCAGGCCAGCCCGAAGGCGACGGGGCCGTGCAGGGGGCCGCCGACGTGGAGGGCGTGCACCTTGTCCGTCTCCAGGCCGGCGTAGCGCGGCTTGTTGCGGTAGTGGGCGTCCCAGGTGGCGCGGTGGGCGGGGGAGGCGGGCAGGAACACCTCGAAGGGGGTCCCGGGATTGACGGCCAGGTACGCCGCGCCGTCGGCCGGGACGTGGTCGGCGAACCAGGCCAGGTCCTGGCGCTCGAAGACCAGCTCGGGCGTGGGGACGGGCAGCATCCCGGCGGTGAACACGGCGTACGCCCGGGCGCGGACCTGCGGGAAGTAGGCGGGCTCCAGGCGCAGCCGGGTGGGGTGCGCGTCCTGGTAGGCGCGGGACTGCGGGACGAACAGCTCGGCGAGCGCGAGGGCGTCGAGGAAGGCGGGCCAGTTCCCCGCCGCCCTGGCATCGTCCAGCTGTCGTTCTATGGCGCTCGGCGCGGTCCAGGTCCCCATGCGGAAACCCTAGCCGGGGCCCTCGGGCGGGTGTCCGGCCCCCGCGTCCGGCCCCCGCGTACGGCCGGGCGCCCGGCCGGGGGAAGGTCCGGCCGGGCGCCCCGGTGCGTACTGAGCGGCGTGCGGGCGGCGTTACGCGGTGACGCCGCCGTCGGCGACCAGGTCGTGGCCGACGACGAAGCCCGCCTCCTCCGAGGCCAGCCACAGCACCGCGGCGACGACCTCGTCGGTGCTGCCGACGCGGCCGAGCGGGACGACGCCGGCGAGGCGCTCGGCGCGGGCGGCCTCGTCCTCGCCCGGGCGGAAGGACATCGTGGTGTCGGTGGCGCCCGGGCTCACCGAGTTGATGCGGATGCCGTCCTTGATGTGGTCGAGGGCGGCGATGCGGGTCAGCGTGCTGACGGCGGCCTTGGAGGTGGCGTAGGCGGCCAGGCCCGGACGGCGGCCGTGGTACCCGATGTTGGAGGAGGTGTTGACGATGACGCCGCCGCCGTTGGCCCGCATGTGGACGATCTCCTGCTGCATCGCGTGGAGCGTGCCGTTCAGGTTCACGTCGAAGGTCTTCTTCCAGGTGTCCAGGTCGATGTCGCCGACCGGGCTGGGCTTGGTGAAGATGCCGGCGTTGTTGTGCGCGATGTGCAGCGCGCCGTGCTCGCGCACCACCGTCTCGACCAGGGCGGCCATGTCCTCGGGCTTGCTGACGTCGGCGGTGACGGCGCTCGCCTTGCCGCCCTCCTCCTCGATGAGCCGGACGGTCTCGGCGATCGACTCGGGGCGGACCCCGGAGGCCACGACGGTGGCACCCTCACGGGCGAAGGCCAGGGCGCTGGCCCGGCCGATGCCCGCGCCGGCGCCGGTGACCAGTACGACCTTGTCCGCGAAACGGTTCGTCATGTCGGGAACTCCTCAATCAATCGAATGGTGTGGCGGTGTGGGGGGCTGGAGCGGTGCGCAGGTGGAGCGACCGGCCGTCCCGCTCCCGTCCCCGGAGCCTCACACGGCGTCCCGGCCCGCCGCGAAGCCCGCCGGGGGACTTCGTCAGAGCCGGGAGACTTCGTCAGGTACGGGGGCGGCCGTACGACCCCCGTGCCACCGCGCGACCGCCCGGACCCCCTTGACGGGCCCCGGCGGCAGGTGGACGCTCCCGGATCTCGCTCGCATCCGTACGGGCGATCGCGCATGGGGGGCCAATGCCACAGGAGTACGTCCGGACGGCGGGGGAGCTGCGGGCACGGCTCGCGCGGCAGCGGGCGAGGTGGTCGGTCAGCGAGCACCTCGCGGACGACGACCCCCTGCCGCGCCCCTCGCTGGGCCTGGAGCCGGGGGCGAACCTGACGGAGGCGAGCGAGGTGGGGCCGGTCGACCTGCGGGGGCTGATCGGGCGGCCCAGCGGCAATCCGCACCTCACCCGGCGCAGGGCGGCGCACGGGCTGCTGCCCGCCGCCGAGGGGGTGGCGGGGACGGCGCGGCCGGCCGCCGTGGACTGGCGCGCCCGCTGGGGCTGGCCCTGGATCACCAAGGTGAAGGACCAGAACCCTTGCGGCTCCTGCTGGGCGTTCGGGGCGGCCGGCCTCGTGGAGTCGATGGCCCGCATCGAGCACGACGTCTGGGCGCGGCGCTCCGAGGGCGACGTCCACGACGGCCTGCGGTTCAGCTGCGGCCAGGGCAGCAACCCCGAGACGGCGCTGGACTGGATCCAGGCCAACGGCGGTCTCGCCGACCCGGACTGCTGGCCCTACGGCACGCCGCCCGAGGGGCTGCCCGCCGACCGGCGCGACGCCTGGCGCGCGGAGTACACGCCGAGCTGGGACCGGTCCGGGCGGACCGTCCGGATCACCGAGTACGTCCGGCTGGGCGACGTGGAGCAGCAGAAGGTGTGGCTGGACACCGTCGGTCCGCTGACCGCCTGCTTCGACGTCTACGACGACTTCTTCGCCCTGGGCTCCGGGGTCTACCACCGGACCGACGACCGGCTCGCGGGCGGCCACTGCGTGCTGGTCGTCGGCTACGACGACGCCGCGGGCTGCTGGCTGTTCAAGAACTCCTGGGGGACGGGCTACCACGTCGGCGGCTTCGGCCGGATCGGGTACGGCGAGGTCAACATCGACCACTGGGCCAAGTGCGGTCTGCGCGGCACCAACATCGACCCGTGGACCAAGCGCAGGCTGCACGCGGGCAGCGTCTACGAGAGCGGCAACGGCCGCGCCCACCGCAACTTCGAGATGTCCGCGACGGCCGGCGGGGGCCGGCTGCGGCACTGGTGGCGCGAGGGCGACGCGCCCTTCGCGTGGGCCCGCGCGGCCACCTACGCGACCGACGCGTCCGGGCAGCCGGCCTTCACCGGGAGCACGTACAACCGGAACATGGAGTCCCTGCACGTGACCACGGACGGGCGGCTGCGGCACTGGTACTACGAGCAGTCCGGCGGTGCCTGGCGCGACGGCGGGGTCTTCGGCCCCGGGGACGCGGCGATCGGCTCGACCCCGGCGTTCATCCAGAGCGACTACGGCAAGCCGGGCAACTTCGAGGTGGTCGTCCGGACCGCCGACGGCCGGCTGAACCACTGGTGGCGGATCAACGGCGCCCCCTGGACCTGGAACGACGGCGGCCGGTTCGGGTCCGGCATCGCCCACTACGGGCCCGCGCTCGTCCAGACCCGCTCCCGCCACCTCGACCTCGTCGCCACCCGCACGGACGGGCGGATGCAGCTGTGGTGGCGGGACGACCCGAACGGCTTCGCCTGGCGCGCCGGGGAGGTCTTCGGCAGCGGGATCACCTCGGCGCCCTGCCTGATCGAGGGGCAGTACGGGGCCGTGGACGAGGACACCGCCGGGAACTACGAGCTGTGCGCGGTCGCCGGCGGCGGGCGGATCGAGCACTGGTGGCGCGGGAACGCGGGCGGCTCGCCCTGGCGGCGGAGCGCGGTCTTCGGGCACGACGCGCTCGCCGTCGCCGGGATGCTCCAGGGCAGCTTCGGGTTCAACCTGGAGGTCATCGTCCTGCGCACGGACCGCCGCCTCCAGCACTGGTGGCGCGACGGCGAGGGCTGGCACGAGGGGCCGGTGATCGGCCCCGCCTGAGGAGGGAAGGGGCCGTACGGATGGAGGTGCGGGAGGTCGCGCTGCGGGCCGGCGAGGGGTACGAACTGCGGCTCACCGGACGCGGGGCGCGCGGGTACGTGTGGATCTGGCAGGTGAGCGGTGACGTCGACGCGGTCGCGGTGGCCGAGGGCGGCCCGGCCCCGGCCGGGGCGGCGCCGGGCGCGCCGGTGGAGCGGACGTACCTGGTCCGGGGCCGCCGTCCGGGCGGGCGGGCCCGCATCCGCTTCGCGCAGGTCCGGCCGCCCTACCCGGAGGAGGCCCCGTACGACGAGTTCGTCCTGGACGTGCGGGTGACGTCCTAGGCCCGGTCGCGGCGCGTCCGGATGGTGGACCCGGCGCCCGGATGCACCCCTGTTGTATCTATCCTGTGCGCATGCCATCCCCCGCCGCGGCGCAGACCGCCCCCACCGCCGCCGAACGCGTCTACGCCCACGTCAAGCGGGGCGTCCTCGACCGCCGTTACGAAGGCGGCGTCCTCCTCACCGAGGGCGAACTCGCCGAGGCCGTCGGGGTGTCCCGCACTCCGGTGCGCGAGGCGCTGCTGCGCCTGGAGACCGAGGGGCTGCTGAAGCTGTACCCGAAGAAGGGCGCGCTGGTCCTGCCGGTCTCCGCGCAGGAGATCGCCGATGTGATCGAAACCCGGCTGCTGGTCGAGGAGTTCACGGTGCGCAGGGCCCTCCCCTCGCCGCCCGGCCTGCTGGACCGGCTCGCCACGCTGGTCGAGGAGCAGCGCCGGCACGCCGCCGCGGGCGACCTCGCCGCCGTGATGGCCGCCGACCGGGGCTTCCACGCGGAGATCGTGCGCGCCGCCGGAAACCAGATCCTGTGCCGCCTCTACGACCAGCTCCGCGACCGGCAGCTGCGGATGGGCGTGGCGCTGCTGCACGCGCACCCCGACCGGATCGAACGGTCGTTGACCGAGCACACCGAGATCCTGGACGCGCTGCGCGCCGGGGACGCGGAGACGGCGGCCGCCGCGGTACGGGCGCACGTGGGCCGGGTCGAGGCGCTGGTGCGGGGGACGGCCCGATGAGCCGGGCGGCGGGCGCGACGGCGGCCGCGCCGGGGGATCCCGAGGGCGGGCGGAAGGCCGTGGCCGTCTGGTCGATCGGCGTCTGCGTCTACTTCGTCGCGGTGATCTTCCGTACCAGCCTGGGCGTGGCCGGACTGGAGGCGGCGGACCGCTTCCACGTGAACGCCTCGGCGCTGTCCGTGTTCTCCCTGCTCCAGCTGCTGGTCTACGCCGGGATGCAGATACCCGTCGGCCTGATGGTGGACCGGCTCGGCACGAAGAAGGTGCTGACGCTGGGCGCGGTGCTGTTCACCGCGGGCCAGATCGGCTTCGCGCTGTCCCCGACGTACGGGATGGCGCTGGCGGCCCGCGCCCTGCTGGGCTGTGGTGACGCCATGACCTTCATCTCGGTGCTCCGGCTGGGCACCCGGTGGTTCCCGGCCCGGCGGGCCCCGGTGATGGCGCAGCTGGCCGGGCTGGTCGGGATGGCGGGCAACCTGGTCTCGACGCTGGTGCTGGCGCCCGTACTGCACGGGGCCG
Organism: Streptomyces goshikiensis; assembly: GCF_014650555.1. Taxonomy (GTDB): domain Bacteria; phylum Actinomycetota; class Actinomycetes; order Streptomycetales; family Streptomycetaceae; genus Streptomyces; species Streptomyces goshikiensis. Next base: position 301,382 of record NZ_BMVE01000004.1, read on the forward strand.
GCTGGGTTCCGGCGTTCGCCGGGAGCGCGGTCGCGGGGCTGGTGGTGCTGGTGCCGCTGACGCTGTTCCTGCGGGACCAGCCCGAGGGCCACGAGCCGGCGCCCCGGCCGCGCGGCACGGGCGGGTTCGTACGCCGCCAGATCGCGGAGTCCTGGCGGGAGCCGGGCACCCGGCTGGGGCTGTGGGTGCACTTCACGACGCAGTTCCCGGCGATGGTGTTCCTGCTGCTGTGGGGAATGCCGTTCCTGGTCGAGGCGCAGGGGCTGTCGCGGACCGCGGCCGGCGCTCTGCTGACGCTCGTGGTGGTCTCGCACATGTGCTGCGGCCTGCTCTACGGGCAGCTGGTGGGCCGCCGGCAGTCGGCGCGGCTGCCGCTGGCGCTGGGCACGGTCGCCCTGACGGCCCTGCTGTGGGCCTCGGTGCTGGTCTACCCGGGGGACCGCGCCCCGTTGGGGCTGCTGGTCGCGCTGTGCGTGGTGCTGGGGACCTGCGGTCCGGCGTCGATGATCGGCTTCGACTTCGCCCGCCCGGCGAATCCGGCGGAGCGTCAGGGGACGGCTTCCGGGATCACCAACATGGGCGGTTTCATCGCCACGATGACGACGCTGCTGGCGGTGGGGCTGCTGCTCGACGCGACCGGTGACGACTACCGGGTGGCGTTCTCCTCGGTGTTCGTCCTTCAGGCGCTGGGCACCGCCCGGATCCTGCGGCTGCGGGGCCGCGCCCTCGCCCGCGAGCGGGAACACCTGGGCGCGCTGCGGACCGGCGCCACCGCCACGAGCGCGGCGGGGCTCGGCCGGACCGCTACGGGGTCACGGCGAAGTGCGTGAGGATCGCCTCGGCGAGCGCGGGGTCGCCCTCGGCCTTCACCCGGTCGGCCACGACGCGCGGCCGGACCCGGCCCGCCGCCAGCCGGACGTACGTCTCCCAGTCCATGGTCAGCGTCACCGCCGGGCCGAGGGAGGGCGCCATGTCCAGGGTTCCGCGCCCCTGCGCGTCGACCCGTACCGTCCGCATGAACTCCACCGGGCCGTGCACGTCCAGGACGACCGCCGAGTTCGCCGGGGCGCCGGCCCGCTTGGCGACCACCTTGGCCAGCCCCTCCAGCAGCACGTCCCGCGCGATGAACGCCCCCGGCGCGTCCCAGTTCCCCGGTGCGCCCAGCGCGGCCCGCAGGTCCTGCTCGTGCACCCACACGTCATAGGCCCGCAGCCGCAGCGCCTGCTCCAGGGTCACCTGCTCGCCCAGCGGCCCGCGCACCATCGTGGCCGGATCCCGCTTCTCGCCCCGCAGCTGCCGCGCGCGCCGGATGACGGTGTACTCCAGCTCCGAGGTCATCTCGGGCGCGGTGTGGTGCCGGCGGACGTCAACCTGCACCTCCATGTACCGGGTGAACTCGTCCACCACGTGCCGCAGGTCCCGGGGCAGCGTGTGGATCGGCCGGGGGTCGCCGAGCTGTTCACACTCGATACCGATGATGTGTGACACCACGTCACGGACGGACCAGCCGGGGCAGGGGGTCGCCCGGTTCCACTCGCCCTCGGGGAGCGGGAGGACCAGCTCGGATATCGCCTCGATGGAATGGGTCCACGCGTCGGCATAGGGCTGAAGGCTGGGATGGACGGTCAACGGGACCCCTCGCGTGCTGTTCAGTGGCGCGTTGTGGACTATTCCCAAAACTACGCTGCCGGTGAGCACCCCGGCAGTGCTTTCGTGTGACGATCGTAGGCCCGAGTTGACATCCCTCTTGCCAGGACGGTGGTAGTGTGCGCGCCTCGCTGATTCAAATCGCGGTGAACGAAGGGGAGTCGGTGGCCTCCCGGCGCTCCCGCGTCGCCGACCTCGTACGGGAGCAGTCCGCTTCCGACCTCGTCGTGCTGCCCGAGCTGTGGACGGTGGGCGCCTTCGCCTACGAGCAGTTCGAGACCGAGGCCGAGCCGCTGGACGGCCCCACCTGCCAGGAAATGGCCCGGGCCGCGCGCGACGCCGGGGTGTGGCTGCACGCGGGCTCGTTCGTGGAGCGGGCGGGCGACGGCTCCCTCTACAACACGGCCCTCGTGCTCTCCCCGGAGGGCGAACTGGCGGCGACCTACCGCAAGATCCACCGGTTCGGCTTCGACCAGGGCGAGGCGGTGCTGATGTCGCCCGGCGACACCCTGACGACGGTGGCCCTGCCGGAGCAGACCCTGGGCCTGGCCACCTGCTACGACCTGCGCTTCCCGGAGCTGTTCCGGGGCCTGGTGGACGCCGGGGCGACCACGATGGTGGTGGCCGCGGGCTGGCCGGCCCGGCGGCTGGCCCACTGGACCCTGCTCAGCCGCGCGCGGGCGGTGGAGGACCAGTGCTACGTCCTGTCCTGCGGGCTGGCGGGCACCCACGCGGGCGTCGAGCAGGCCGGGCACAGCCTCGTGGTCGACCCCTGGGGCGAGATCCTCGCGCAGGCGGGCCCGGGCGAGGACGTCCTGACGGTGGAACTGGACCCGGGTAAGGTCGCCGAGACCCGGGAGCAGTTCCCGGCGCTGAAGGACCGCCGGCTGCGGCGCTGAGCAGGCCGTCCGGGCCCCGGGTTGGGACCGGCGCCGCCGGGTACACGAAGGGCCGCAGCCACGAAGGGCCGCAGCCACGAAGGGCCGCAGCCACGAAGGGCCGCAGCCGACCGGACTGTGGGGCCGGGAGCCCGTGGCCGTGGGGCCGCAGGGCCGTGACGAGGGAAGCGGGTACGCCGTGAGCGAGGAGACCGAGGTCGCGGTGGCGGCCGCCCTGGAGCCGCACGAGCCGCTGGCCGGGGAGATCGCGGCCCGGGAGCGGGTGCGCGGCGAAGCCGCCGGCCTGACGCACCACCAGACGGTGCGGGCCCTGGAGGCGGCCCTGGCCGAGGCCGGCGACCTGGCCTCGGCCGACGCCTCCGTCCGGGCGGCGGTCGCGGAGTGGCAGCGCATCACCGACCTGCTCTTCGACCACGGCGGCCCGTACGCGCCGGAGACGGACGCCTACGTCCAGGGCCAGCTCACGGCCCGGGAACACCACCGGGGCTGAGGTCCTCGCGCTCCTTCTCCGTCATCCGGATCACGCACACGGCGACGGCGACGAGCAGCGCCGCGTCCGCCTCCTCCCGGATCACGTCCACGGCGTAGGTCTCCCGGATCCGGTACCACTGGCGGGAGACCAGCGCGAGCAGCTCGCCCTCGTACTCGACCTTGAACTCGCGCTCCAGGATCCGGCCGCTGACATCGAGCTCGGTCCCCTCGACCAGGGTCACGCGGAAGTGGTCGCGCAGCAGCGAGAGCCGCTTGCGCCGGATCACGGCGAGCCGGCGCTCGTCCCGCTCCAGCGTCATCGCGTCGCGGAGGCTGAACAGCTTCTCCCGCAGGGTGATCAGGATCCGGCCGTCGGGAGCCTTCAGCTCCAGGGTGTCGCGGACCCGCAGCGCCTTCCCGTCGACGAGGAAGGCGTGCCGGCCCTCCTCGTCCTCGATCCAGTAGTCGTCGCCGATGGCCAGCACTTTGTCCCGTACGAGGTATTTCATGCGCTGATCGCTGCCCGCGATAGGTTGCGGCCATGCCTCTCCTCTACGTGACCGACCTGGCCTACCCTGCGCGCGGCCGCCGCTACGGCGACGAGGACATATTCCTCACGTCCCGGCTGCGCGAGCACTTCGGCCTCGCCCTGTGCCACCCCCGGGACGCCCGGGCCATGCTGGCGCTGGGCTTCGACGCCGTCGTCGTCCGCAACAGCGGCCCGGTCCTGCACTACCAGCAGGACCACGACGCCTTCCGCGCCGCCGCGCTCGCCGCCGGGACCCGCGTCTACAACCCGCTCACGGGCCGCGGCGACATGGCGGGCAAGCAGTACCTGCTCGACCTGACGGCCGCCGGCTACCCGGTGATCCCGACGGTGGACGACCCGGCCGACCTCGGCCTGCTCCCGTCGGTCCCCACCTACGCGGTCAAGCCCAAGCGGGGCGCGGACTCCATCGGCCTCACCTTCACCGACCGCCCGCAGGGGGCGGCCGGGGAGATCCTGATCCAGCCGCGCGTCGACTTCGCGTACGAGGTGTCCTTCTACTTCGTCGACGACGCCTTCCAGTACGCGCTGTACGCCCCGGACCCGGCCCGCCGCTGGGAGCTGACCCCGTACGAGCCCACGCCCGCCGACCTGGACTTCGCCCGCGCCTTCATCGGGTGGAACACCCTCGCGCACGGCATCCAGCGCGTGGACGCCTGCCGGGCGCCGTCGGGCGAGCTGCTGCTGGTGGAGCTGGAGGACCTCAACCCGTACCTGTCGCTGGACCTGGTCGCGCCGGAGGTCCGCGACGGCTTCGTCACGGCCCTCGCGCAGTCCCTGTTCGCCTTCCTGAAGGCCTGATGTCAGACCGGGGTGCCAGGCTCTGCACCCATGGACAAGCAGACGTTCTGGAAGCTGATCGAGACGGCGCGCGCGGACGCGGCAGCCGATGAGGTGGCAGCGCGGGCGGCCGGGCTCCTCGCGCTGCGACCGGAGCGGGAGATAGCCGCCGCCCAGCAGGTGCTGTGGGACCTGCTGGCGGAGTCGTACCGCGCCCCGCTCTGGGCCGCCGCCTACCTGATCAACGGGGGCTGCTCCGACGACGGCTTCGACTACTTCCGCGGCTGGCTCCTCACCCAGGGCGAGGCGGCCTTCACCGCCGCCCTGGCGGACCCGGACTCCCTCGCCGACCACCCGGCGGTCCGCGAGGCCGCCACCGAGGGCGTGGAGCTGTGGGACGAGTCGGCCCTCTCGATCGCCTGGAGGGCCCACGAGGCCGCCACGGGCCGCGAACTCCCGGCCGACTCCTTCACGATCAGCTACCCGGAGCTGGACCCGGCCTGGTCCTTCGACTTCGACGACGCCGCGGAGACCGCCGCCCGCCTCCCCCGCCTGAGCGCCCTGTTCGACGCCTAGAGCCCGCTGGTGTCGAGGTCGATCCCGAAGGGCTCCGGAAGCCGGACCGGAGTCCCGAAGGGGTGCGGCCCGTCGACCTCGGTGTAGCCGAGCCGCCCGGGCCCGGCGAACAGGGTGACGGTCTTGTCCATCCGGTCGACCAGCAGGTAGAGGGGGGCGCCGTACTCGGCGTACCGCTTGCGCTTGACCACCCGGTCGGTCTCGGCGTTCGACTCCGACGTCACCTCGACGATCAGCAGGGTCTGGTCGGGGAGCAGCGCCCCGCCGCCGTCCGCGAGCTCATCGGGGACCACGGCGATGTCCGGTACGTACCAGTTCGGCGACCTGGGGAGATCGAGATTGCCCGAACCCTCGACACAGCCGAGTTCGTCCACCCGGGTCTCGATCTGGCGGCGGATGAGCTTCGCCGCCCGCTCATGGGCCCAGCTCGGTGTCATGTTGGTGATGACCCCTTCGACGATCTCCGTGCGGTCCCCGCTGTGGTGCTGGATCGCGTACTTCAGGGCGTGCTCGGGGTCGATGCCGTAGCTGTAGTCGTGCGCGGTGGTCATACCGGGCGCCTCCTTCGCTGCCTGGGGCCAGCGTCGCACGGGGCTGCGCGCCGCGTCGTCACCCCTGCGGGTGCATATGCCGGGGGGTGGCACCCTTGAGCCATGACTTCTGCCGCGTCCGCGCCCCGACGTGCCCGTGTCCGTGCCCCCGAGCTGATCGGCGAGGGGGGCTGGCTCAATACGGGCGGGAAGGATCTGACCCTCGCCGACCTGCGAGGGCGGATCGTCATCCTGGACTTCTGGACCTTCTGCTGCATCAACTGCCTGCACGTCCTCGACGAGCTGCGCGAGCTGGAGGAGAAGCACCGCGACACCGTCGTGATCATCGGTGTGCACTCCCCGAAGTTCGTGCACGAGGCCGAGCACGCGGCCGTCGTCGATGCCGTCGAGCGGTACGAGGTGCACCACCCGGTGCTGGACGACCCGAAGCTCGCGACCTGGAAGCAGTACGCCGTACGGGCCTGGCCGACGCTCGTCGTGATCGACCCCGAGGGTTACATCGTCGCGCAGCACGCCGGTGAGGGGCACGCCCACGCCCTCGCGCGGCTCGTGGCGGAGCTGGAGGCCGAGCACGAGACCAAGGGGACCCTGCGGCGCGGGGACGGGCCGTACGTGGCGCCCGAGGCGGTCGCGACCGACCTGCGGTTCCCCGGGAAGGCGCTCCTGCTGCCGTCCGGGAACTTCCTGGTGTCGGACTCGACCCGGCACCAGCTGGTGGAGCTCGCCGCCGACGCGGAGAGCGTCGTACGCCGCATCGGCAGCGGGGAGCGCGGCTTCGGGCCGGACGCCTTCAGCGAGCCGCAGGGGCTGGCGCTGCTGCCCGACGGGTCCGTCGTCGTCGCCGACACCGTCAACCACGCGCTGCGCCGCTTCGACCCGGCCACCGGCTCCGTCGAGACCGTCGCCGGGACCGGGCGGCAGTGGTGGCAGGGCTCGCCGACCTCCGGCCCCGCGCTGGAGGTCGACCTGTCCTCGCCGTGGGACGTGGCCTGGTGGCAGGGCAAGGTGTGGATCGCCATGGCCGGCGTGCACCAGCTGTGGACCTGGGACCCGCAGACCCGGACCGTGGAGGTCGCCGCCGGCACCACGAACGAGGGCCTGGTGGACGGGCCCGCCGCCGAGGCCTGGTTCGCGCAGCCGTCCGGGCTCGCGGCCACCGAGGACCGGCTGTGGGTCGCCGACCCCGAGACCAGCGCCCTGCGGTACCTCGAAGCGGCCCCCGACGGCGAGGGCTACGTCGTCACCTCCGCCGTCGGCACCGGGCTCTTCGACTTCGGCCACCGCGACGGCGACGCGGGCCAGGCGCTGCTCCAGCACCCGCTCGGGGTGACCGCCCTGCCCGACGGCTCGGTCGCGGTGTGCGACACGTACAACCACGCGCTGCGCCGCTTCGATCCGGCGACCGGCCAGGTCACCACGCTCGCCACCGATCTGCGCGAGCCCAGCGACGCGGTGCTCGCCGGGAACGACATCGTCGTCGTCGAGTCCGCCCGGCACCGGCTGACCCGGCTGCGGCTGCCCGAGGAGGCGGTCCGGGTCGACGCGGTCGCGCACCGCACGCAGCGCGCCGCGACCGAGGTCGCCGCGGGCACGCTCCGTCTCGACGTGGTCTTCCAGGCGCCGAGCGGCCAGAAGCTCGACACCCGGTACGGGCCCTCGACGCGGCTGCTGGTGTCCTCGACGCCGCCGGAACTGCTGCTGGGCGGGGAGGGCGCCGGGACGGACCTGTTCCGCGAGCTGGCGCTCAACCCGGAGCTCACCGAGGGCGTGCTGCACGTCTCCGCGATGGCGGCGTCCTGCGACGACGACCCGGACAACGAGTACCCGGCCTGCCACGTCCACCAGCAGGACTGGGGCGTCCCGGTGTCGGTGACCGCCTCCGGCGCGACCCGGCTCCCGCTGGTCCTCGCCGGCATGGACGGCTAGGACCAGCGCGGAAGGGACGGCCGACAGGCCCTAGTGGGCGGCGCGGCAGGCGCCGCTCGCGACGTTCGCGGAGATGCCGACGGCCGTCAGGCTCGCGGCGCAGCTGGTCTGGTTGCCGATCGAGCCCTCGTAACAGGCCTGGCCGATGCCGGCCGTCCCCTTCTTGCTGCTGTGCTGCGCGATGTACTTCTCGCAGTCCTGGACGCTGGTGGGGGCGGCGGCGGTCGCGGCGGTGGCGGCCGGGGCGGCGAAGACGATGCCGCCGGTGGCGAGGACCAGACCGGCCAGGATGCCGGGGATACGGGCCGACGGACGCATGCGGATGCACCTGCTCTCACGGTCGGTCACGCGGTCCGCGGGCGGGCCGGACCGCGGGCGGGGGCGACGCGGAGCCGGCACTCCGGGGGGCGGCCGGCTCGCGCTGCGGTCACCCTCGCCCTTCCGACGCTAGAGCACCCCACCGGCCCCCGCACCCCGCCCGCGCCGCCCGCCCGGCGGCGCCGGCCGTCAGCCCCGCAGGAACGCCACCAGCGCGTTCGCCAGCAGGTACGGGTCGTCCGCCCCGCACAGCTCCCGGGCGCTGTGCATCGAGAGGATCGCCACGCCGATGTCCACGGTGTGGATCCCGTGCCGGGCCGCCGTGATCGGGCCGATCGTGGTCCCGCACGGCATCGAGTTGTTGGAGACGAACGTCTGCCACGGCACCCCGGCCCGCTCGCAGGCGGCCGCGAACACCGCGCGCCCGGTGCCGTCCGTCGCGTACCGCTGGTTGACGTTGACCTTCAGGATCGGGCCGCCGTTGGCGCGCGGGTGGTGCGTCGGGTCGTGCCGCTCCGGGTAGTTGGGGTGCACGGCGTGCCCGGTGTCGGAGGACAGGCAGATGGTGCCGGCGAAGGCCCGCGCGCGGTCCTCGTACGAGCCGCCGCGCGAGAAGACTGAACGTTCCAGCACGTTCCCCAGGAGCGGCCCGTCCGCCCCGGTGTCGGACTGCGAGCCGTTCTCCTCGTGGTCGAACGCCGCCAGCACCGGGATGTACTCCAGGCCCTCGGAGGCCGAGACGGCCGCCAGCGCCGCGATGCCCGCGTGCACCGACACCAGGTTGTCCATCCGCGGGCCGGCCACCAGCTCGCGGTCCCGCCCCAGGTACGACGGCGGCTCGATGGAGTGCACCATCAGGTCCCAGCCGGCCACCGAGCCCTGCGGCAGGCCCTCTTCCTCCTCCAGGAATGCGATCAGGTCGCCCTCCTGTACGTCGCCCAGACCCCAGATCGGCTGCATGTGCCGCTGCTTGTCGAGCTTCAGGCCATCGGAGTTCGCCGACCGGTCCAGGTGCACGGCGAGTTGGGGTACGCGCAGCAGCGCGCGGTCCACGTTCACCAGGCGCTCGGTGCCGTCGCGCAGGGTCAGCCGCCCGGCCAGCCCCAGGTCCCGGTCCAGCCAGGTGTTGAGCAGGGTGCCGCCGTAGACCTCGACGGCGATCTGCCGCCAGCCCTGCGAGCCCGTGTCGGGAAGCGGCTTCACGCGCAGGTTGGGGGAGTCGGTGTGCGCGCCGACGATGCGGAACGGGGTGTGCGCGCGGGCGCCTTCCGGCACGTACCACGCGATGAGCGCGCCCCCGCGGAGGACGAACTTGCCACCGGTCCCCGCGTCCCAGGCGTCCGTTTCCGACAACTGCCTGAAGCCTGCCTTTTCCAGCCGCTCGGCCGCATTGGCCACGGCGTGGTACGGCGACGGACTGGCCGCCAAAAAGGTCATCAGATCGTCGGTGTGGCCGCGGTCGAAGCGGGCGGGAGAGCTCATGTGGTTCACCTTAACGACGGTCGTGTTCGCCATGGCCGGACTGCGGCGGATAGCCCAGGGTCGGGGCCGCGTGCGGGGTTCGGCCCCGCGGGCCCCTCGCTCTCAGCCCGGCGGACGCTCGAATCTGCGCTGCAACTGACGGCGCTCGCCCCGCTTGATGCGCGGGAGCATCTCGGGGGTCTGCGCCGGGCGCTGCGCGCGCCTTTTGCGTCCGGCGCAGAAGATACAGCCCTCACCGGGGGGCGCGTCCGGGTCGATGGGGGCGCCGGGGTGCTCGGAGCAGCCGGAGGCGTTGCGCGGCCGGGACAGTTCGCGGGCCACGATGAACGCGCGGTGCAGATCGTCCGCGAGCCGGACGAAGTCCTCGGCGGGGGAGGAGATGCTCAGGTGGAAGCGGCGGTCCTCGACGGTGCGCAGCTGCGCCCGCAGCACCTCGTGCGTGTACGGGGGCTCGGGGACGGGGTAGCCCAGCCTGCGCTGCTCCCCGGCGGGCGGGGCGGCGGCCGCCGGGCGGCCGCCCCGGGAGCGCAGGCCGAGGCGGCGGCGGTCGTTGCAGATCAGGCAGCGGCCCCAGCCGTCGGGTGCCTCGGGGTCCAGGGCGCCGTTGGGGTGCTCGGGGCAGCCGGTGTAGCTCTTGGCGGGAGCGAGCCCGGCGGCGGTCTGGAACGCGGTGTAGAGGGCGTCGGCGATGCCCTCGTACTCGGCGGGGTGGGAGCCGTCGTACAGCTCGCGCAGGTGGTCGCCGAGGCTGCCCAGGCCCGCCTGCAGCTCCTTGAGGGCGTACGGCCGCCCGGTGGGGACGGAGTACCCCCTGCTGCCGTGCTGATCCTGTGGACTCATGCTACGAGCGTGCCATGAACGACCGACAAGACGGGAACGCGGCGGCCTCGCGGCCCGGGGCCACAACGCGGCGGCGGCCGGACCCCCCGTACGGAGGTCCGGCCGCCGGCGTGCGTGACGGGCTGGGCGGTGCGGCCTAGAAGGCGGCCTCGTCGAGCTCCATCAGGGAGTTGTCGACCGACTCGGCGAGCGCGCGGGCGACCGAGACGTTCGGCAGGATCTGGGACGCGAAGAACTTCGCGGCGGCGATCTTGCCGGTGTAGAAGGGCACGTCCTTCGCGGAGGCGCCGGCCAGCTTCTCGGCGGCCACGGCCGCGCCCTTGAGCAGCAGGTATCCGACGACCACGTCGCCGGACGCCATCAGCAGGCGGGTGGTGTTCTGGCCGACCTTGTAGATGTTCTTGACGTCCTCGCCGGTGGCGGTGAGGTCGACGATCATCTGGCCGACGATGGCCTCCAGGTCCACGGCGGCCTTGGCGAGCGCGTCGCGGGCACCGGCCAGCTCCTCGCCGCCGACGGCCTCGGCCAGGAACTTCTTGATCGTCTCGGAGAGGACGTTCAGCGAGGCACCCTGGTCGCGGACGATCTTCCGGAAGAAGAAGTCCTGGCCCTGGATCGCCGTGGTGCCCTCGTAGAGGGTGTCGATCTTGGCGTCCCGGATGTACTGCTCGATCGGGTATTCCTGGAGGTAACCGGAACCGCCGAAGGTCTGCAGCGACTGGGCGAGCTGCTCGTACGAGCGCTCCGAGCCGTAGCCCTTCACGATCGGCAGGAGCAGGTCGTTCAGGCCGATCTCGGCGGAGGCGTCCTCGCCCGCGGCCTGCTTGAGCTGGATCTCGTCCTGGACGGAGGCGGTGTACAGCACGAGGGCGCGCATGCCCTCGGCGTAGGCCTTCTGCGTCATGAGCGAGCGGCGCACGTCGGGGTGGTGCGTGATGGTGACCTTGGGCGCGGTCTTGTCCATGAAGTTGGCCAGGTCCGGGCCCTGCACGCGCTCCTTGGCGTACTCCAGCGCGTTGAGGTAGCCGGTGGAGAGCGTGGCGATGGCCTTCGTGCCGACCATCATGCGGGCGAACTCGATGATCATGAACATCTGGCGGATGCCGTCGTGCTTGTCACCGATCAGCCAGCCCTTGGCGGGGTGCTGGTCGCCGAAGGTCATCTCGCACGTGTTGGAGGCCTTGAGGCCCATCTTGTGCTCGACGTTCGTCGCGTACACGCCGTTGCGCTCGCCCAGCTCGCCGGTCTCCCAGTCGAAGTGGAACTTCGGGACGAGGAAGAGCGACAGGCCCTTGGTGCCCGGGCCGTGGCCCTCGGGGCGCGCGAGGACGTAGTGGAGGATGTTCTCCTCCATGTCGTGCTCACCGGAGGTGATGAAGCGCTTCACGCCCTCGATGTGCCAGGAGCCGTCGGCCTGCTGGACGGCCTTGGTGCGGCCGGCGCCGACGTCCGAACCGGCGTCCGGCTCGGTCAGCACCATGGTGGAGCCCCAGCGCTTCTCGACCGCGATCTCGGCGACCTTCTTCTGCGCCTCGTTGCCCTCTTCGTAGAGGATGCCGGCGAAGGCCGGGCCGGAGGAGTACATCCAGACGGCCGGGTTCGCACCCAGGATCGTCTCGGCGAACGCCCAGATCAGGGAGCGGGGCGAGGTGGTGCCGCCGATCTCCTCGGGCAGGCCCAGACGCCAGTACTCGGAGTCCATGAAGGCCTTGTAGCTCTTCTTGAAGGACGCCGGGACGGGCGCGGTGTTCGTGGCCGGGTCGAAGACCGGCGGGGTGCGGTCGGCGTCCTCGAAGGAGGCGGCCAGCTCGTTCTCCGAGAGCTTGGTCATCTCGCTGAGGATCGTCTTGGCGGTCTCGGTGTCCATCTCACCGAACGGGCCGGTGCCGTACAGCTTGTCGCGGCCGAGCACCTCGAAGAGGTTGAACTCGATGTCGCGGAGATTCGACTTGTAGTGCCCCATGGCGACGGCTCCGTTAAGGCTCGGGGAGACAGGGTTCCTCGTACATACCAATCGGTAATGTCATGATGCTACCCGTCGGTAATAAGACGCAACCCCTCACTGGTGACTGTGACCAGCGTCAAGCGCGGCCGGAAGTGGCCGGAACGCGTGCCCGGGGGCCCGGGGCCGCTCGGTAGGCTTCGCCCCATGTACGGCTACGACCAGAACGTGAGCGCGGGGCAGCAGCAGCAGTACGCCGCCCCGCAGCAGATGGCCGGCGGGTACGGCGAGCAGCCGCTCTACCCCGAGCCCTCGCCGCCGTCGCTCGCCGACGCGGTGCGGGCCTTCACGACCGGGTCGCTGTCCGCCGAGGACTTCCAGCAGATCTTCGCGACGTCGAAGGTCTACTGCCCGCGGGGCGACACGCCGGGCTTCCTCGCGCTGCACAACACGCAGCAGCCGGTGATCCCGATGTTCACCACGCTGAAGGAGCTCCGCCGGTACGCCGGCAAGGAGTCCAAGTACTTCGTGATCACGGGCGCCGAGGTGATCGACCTGCTCCCGACCGGGTACGGCTTCGTCCTCGACATGGAGGGCGACCACCGGATGGTGTTCGACGCGAAGGCGGTCGAGCAGATGGTCGACTACGCCATGCGCCGGATGTACGGCTAGACGTTCGGCGCCGAGCCGCATGAGCCCGCCCCCGCCGCTTCCTTCAGCGGCGGGGGCGGGCTTCTTCGTGCGGGGCGGGAACGGCCGGGAATGACTTCGCGGGGCGCGCTGTTCTGAGGGGTGGCAGAAAGTTCGGGTTTCAACTAAACTCGACGCAGAAGGAGGTTCCGACCATGCCTGCAGTGACTGTGGAGAACCCGTTGACGCTCCCCCGCGTCGCGGAACCGGCCCAGGAGACCGCCGCCCGCAAGGTGCTGGCCGTCACGACCGCCCCCGGTGGTTTCGAGGGCGAGGGATTCCCGGTGCGCCGCGCGTTCGCCGGGATCAACTACCAGTACCTCGACCCGTTCATCATGATGGACCAGATGGGCGAGGTGGAGTACGCGCCGGGCGAGCCCAAGGGAACCCCGTGGCACCCGCACCGGGGCTTCGAGACCGTCACCTACCTGATCGACGGAACCTTCGTCCACCAGGACAGCAACGGCGGCGGCGGCGTCATCAACGGCGGCGACACCCAGTGGATGACTGCCGGATCAGGGCTTTTGCACATAGAGGCCCCGCCGGAGTCCCTCGTCGTCAGCGGCGGGCTCTTCCACGGCCTCCAGCTGTGGGTGAACCTCCCCGCCTCCGACAAGATGATGCCCCCGCGCTACCAGGACATCGGCGGCGGCAAGGTCCAGCTGCTGTCCACCCCCGACGGCGGCGCCCTGCTCCGGGTCATCGCCGGCGAGCTGGACGGGCACGAGGGCCCCGGCATCACCCACACGCCGATCACGATGATCCACGCGACCGTCACACCGGGCGCACAGGTCACCCTGCCGTGGCGCGAGGACTTCAACGCCCTCGTCTACGTCATGGCCGGGCGCGGCAGCGTCGGCGCCGACCGGCGGCCGATCCACACCGGCCAGACGGCGGTGTTCGGCGAGGGCGGTTCGCTGACCGTCCGCGCGGACGAGTCGCAGGACTCCAACGCCCCGGACCTGGAGGTCATCGTCCTCGGCGGCCGCCCGATCCGGGAGCCGATGGCGCACTACGGGCCGTTCGTGATGAACAGCCGGCACGAACTCCAGCAGGCCTTCGACGACTTCCAGGCCGGCAAGCTCGGGACCATCCCGACGACGGAGCGCAAGAAGTAGGGGCGGCGGCGGCCGTCAGCCCGCGGGTCCGGCGGGCGCCTGACCGGGCGCCCCGTACCGGGCCCGCAGCTCCGAGGCCACCCCGAACGCGGCGGCGGTCATCGGCACGGCGAGCAGCATGCCCAGGATCCCGGCGACGCTCGCCCCCACGGTGATCGCCAGCATGACCACGGCCGGATGCATCTGCACGGTCCGGCTCTGGATCAGCGGCTGGAGCACGTACCCCTCCAGCATCTGCACGGCCAGCACCACACCCAGCACCCACAGCCCGATGACCCAGCCCCGGTCGGCGAGGGCGACCAGCACCGCGACCGCGCCGGACAGGATGGCGCCGAGGTACGGGATGTAGGCGGTGATGAACACCAGCGCGCCCAGCCCGAGCGCGCCCGGTACGCGCAGCGCCAGCAGGGCGGCCGTGATGAACACGGCGTCGATCAGGGCCACGAAGGTGGTCCCGCGCATGAAGCCCTCGACGGCCAGGAACGCCCGCCGGGCCATCGCCTCGACGGTGTCGGCGGCGCTGCGCGGGCCGAGCGCGCGCAGGGCGCCGGCGATGCGGTGGGAGTCCCGCAGGAAGAAGAAGATCAGCACCAGCGCCAGGATCGCGGTCGCGATCATCTCCCCCACCACGCTGATGCCGGTGATCACGCCGGAGGCGGCGGTGCCGCCGAACTTGGCGAGCAGCTCCTTGGCGTTGGACGCCAGGTCCTGCAGCGAGGTCCCGGCGGCCCCGAAGTGCTCGGCGAGGTCCTGGCCGGCGCGGACGAGGGCGCTGACGATCTGGTCGCCGGTGTCGATCAGCGCGCCCACGACGACGTACGTGGCCCCGCCGACGACGGCCACCACCGCCAGGCAGGTCAGCGCGGCGGCGAGGGAGCGGCTGACCCCCATCCGCACCAGCCGCCGGTGCATCGGCCCGAGCAGGGCCGCCCCGAGCAGCGCGAGCAGCGCCGGGGTGACGGCGGCCTGGAAGGTGACGCACAGCCAGACGCCGACGGCGGCCACGCCGGTCACCAGCAGGACGACGGCACACCAGGCGGCGAGCCTGCGCACGGGCTCGGGGAGCAGGGAGCTGAACATCCGGTCATCCAACCACGGCGGCCGCCACGGCTCCCCGAACGCGTACGGCCCGGAAGGGCGTTGCGGGCCGGCCCCGCCTCGGCCGTCGCGTCCGCCCCGGCTTCGGCCGTCGCCTCCGCGCTACTGCCCGGCGCGTTCGTGCAGCTCGAACCAGATCGACTTGCCCTCGCCGCGCGGGTCCACGCCCCAGTCGTCCGCGAGCATCTCCATCAGCAGCACCCCGCGCCCGCTCGACGCCATCTCCCCCGGGTGCCGCTTGTGCGGGAGTTCGTCGCTGGCGTCGGCGACCTCGACGCGCAGCCGCCGGGCGCCGAGTTCGCCCACCGCCTCGGCGACGAGGGCCGCGTCCCCGTCCGTGTGCACGAGGACGTTCGTCACCATCTCGGAGACCATCAGCACGGCCGAGTCGACCTGGTCCGCGTCCGCCCAGTCGTGCAGCAGCTCCCGGACCTGGTGCCGGGCGCCCGCGATCCGCTCGGGCTCCGCCTGGGCGACGGTCAGCATGGTGCGCCGGGCCGGGCGGGCCGGGTGCGCCACCGGGGCGCCGCGGCCGCGGTCCGCGCCCTCGCGGTGGAGCAGGACGACGGCTATGTCGTCCTCGCGCCGGTCGGCCAGCGGGCCGGTGGTGTGGTGCGAGGAGGGCCCGTGCACCGCCTGGACCAGCAGGTCGGCCAGTTCCTCCAGGTCCTCGCCGCCGTCGTGGGCCTCCGACTCCAAGATCGCGCGCAGCCGCGCCCAGCCCGTGTCGAGGTCGTGGCCGCCGGTCTCGATGAGCCCGTCGGTGCACAGCATCATCGTCTCGCCGGGTTCGAGGGCGAACCGGGTGGTGGGGTAGTCGGTGTCCGGGACGATCCCGAGCGGGAGCCCGCCCGCGGTGGGCCGCATCAGGACCGTGCCGTCCGTCATCCGCACGGCGGGGTCGGGGTGGCCGGCGCGGGCCACCTCCAGCACGCCCGTCCGCGGGTCGCACTCCACGTAGAGGCAGGTGGCGAAGCGGGGGCTCTGGAAGTCCGCGTCCTCGAAGGGGTCGGGGTCCTCGCCGCCCCGGCCCCGGCTCCCGCTCCGGTCGCGCTCCTGGGAGGAGCACAGCCCGGCGAGGAAGCGGGAGGCGCGGGAGAGCACGGCATCGGGCCGGTGGCCCTCGGAGGCGTACGCGCGGACGGCGATCCGGAGCTGCCCCATCAGGCCCGCCGCCCGGACGTCGTGGCCCTGCACGTCCCCGATGACCAGCGCGAACCGGCCCGAGGGCAGCGGGATCATGTCGTACCAGTCGCCGCCGACCTGGAGGCCGCCGCCGGTCGGGACGTACCGCGCGGCGATGGTCATGCCGGGGATGTCGGGGCCGAGCTGCGGCATCATCGACCGCTGGAGGCCGGTGGTGAGTTCCCGCTCGGATTCGGCCACGCCGGCGCGCTGGAGGGCCTGGGCCAGCATCCGGGCCACCGTGGTCAGCACGGACCGCTCGTCCGGGGAGAAGGTCACCGGGTGCTTGAACGCGGCC
The DNA here is from genome assembly GCF_014650555.1 of Streptomyces goshikiensis. Taxonomy (GTDB): domain Bacteria; phylum Actinomycetota; class Actinomycetes; order Streptomycetales; family Streptomycetaceae; genus Streptomyces; species Streptomyces goshikiensis. Next base: position 317,750 of record NZ_BMVE01000004.1, read on the forward strand.
ATCCAGGCGCCCAGGGTGCGCCCGGCCACGATCAGCGGGAGGAACGCCCAGGAGCCCCGGCCGAAGCCCTGGGCGAGCGGCCAGGTGGCCGGGAAGCGCCGTTTGTACTCCTCGGGGCTGGGGAGGTAGATCGCCCGCCCGGTACGGACCACCTCGGCCGCCGGATAGTCCGTGTCCAGCCGCATCCGCGCGAAGGGGCCGTCGTCACCGGGGTCGTGCCCGTGGTGCCCGATGACCGCCAGCCGGTCGCCGGTCATCCCGAAGACGGCCAGCCCGTCGGGGCTGAACCCGGGCATGGACAGCGAGGCGGCCACCCGCAGCACCTCGGCGGTGGACCGGGCCTCGGCGAGCGCGCGGCCCGCGTCGAGCAGGAAGGCCTCGCGGGAGCGCCGCCAGTCGCCGGTGATCGGGGTGTGCACGGCGGTGGTGCCGGGCTGGGGCTCGGCGATCTCCTGGATGGTGCCGATCAGCTCGTAGTCCACGCGGCCGTCCGGGCCGTGGTTCTCCAGCGCCTTCGAGCGGCTGCGCACGGTGCGCAGCACCCGGCCGTCCTCGTCCATGATCCGCAGGCGGGCCTCGGCGAGGGTGTCCTCGGCGACCGCGAGGGTGACGATGCCGTTGATCTCGTTCCAGTCGACCGGGTGGAACCGGGACCGGACGGATACCTCGGGGAGGGTGACGGGCTCGGCGGGCAGCCCGAGGAGCCGGGCGGCCACGCCGTCGAGGCTGACCGTCCCGGAGGCGTTGTCCCAGCGCCACAGGCCCGTCGCGATGGCTGCCAGGACGTCCTCGGTGCGCACCCGGTCATCTTTACAGGTCGTACCGGTGTCGTGCCCGCCGTGGTGCGCGCCGTGGTGCCGGGCGCGGTGGGTGCCCGGCGGGTGCCCGAGGGGAGTCCGGCGGGTGCCCGCGGGGTCCCGTTCGGGGGGTGCTCCGGCCGTGCCCGTCCCGGTCCCGGCTCGGGCGGTAACCTGGCAGGGTTGAATCCACCCTGGTATCGCGAAGAACTGGATGACTGATGCATCGGTACAGGTCCCACACGTGCGGCGAGCTCCGAGCCTCTGACGTCGGCGCCGACGTCCGGCTGAGCGGCTGGCTGCACAATCGTCGAGACCTGGGCGGCATCCTCTTCATCGATCTCCGTGACCACTACGGCATCACGCAGCTCGTCGCCCGCCCCGGCACCGCCGCGAACGAGGCCCTGAGCAGCGTCACCAAGGAGACCGTCGTCCGCATCGACGGCAAGGTCGTCTCCCGCGGCGCGGACAACGTCAACCCTGAGCTGCCCAGCGGCGAGGTCGAGATCGAGGTCTCCGAGGTCGAGGTGCTCGGCGCCTCCGCCCCGCTGCCCTTCACCATCAACACCGACGACGGTGTGAACGAGGAGCGGCGCCTGGAGTACCGCTTCCTCGACCTGCGCCGCGAGCGCATGCACCGCAACATCATGCTGCGCTCGGCCGTCATCGCGTCGATCCGCTCCAAGATGGTGGCCCTCGGCTTCAACGAGATGGCGACCCCGATCCTCACCGCGACCTCCCCCGAGGGCGCCCGTGACTTCGTCGTCCCGTCCCGTCTGAACCCGGGCAAGTTCTACGCCCTGCCGCAGGCGCCGCAGCAGTTCAAGCAGCTGCTGATGATCTCCGGCTTCGACCGCTACTTCCAGATCGCGCCCTGCTTCCGCGACGAGGACGCCCGCGCCGACCGTTCGCCGGGCGAGTTCTACCAGCTCGACGTGGAGATGTCCTTCGTCGAGCAGGAGGACGTCTTCCAGCCGATCGAGCGCCTGATGACCGAGCTCTTCACCGAGTTCGGGGCGGGCCGCGAGGTCACCTCCCCCTTCCCGCGGATCCCGTTCCGCGAGTCGATGCTGAAGTACGGCAACGACAAGCCCGACCTGCGCGCCAAGCTGGAGCTCGTCGACATCACCGACGTGTTCGAGGGCTCGGAGTTCAAGGCGTTCGCCGGCAAGCACGTGCGCGCGCTGGCCGTCCCGGACACCGCCGCGCAGCCGCGCAAGTTCTTCGACGGCCTCGGCGAGTACGCGATCTCGCTGGGCGCCAAGGGCCTGGCCTGGGTCCGCGTGGGCGAGGACGGCGGCCTGACCGGTCCGATCGCCAAGTTCCTCACCGAGGAGAACGTCAAGGTCCTCACCGAGCGCCTGGGCCTGGCGGCCGGGCACGCGGTGTTCTTCGGCGCCGGCGAGTTCGACGAGGTCTCCAAGATCATGTCCGGCGTCCGCGTCGAGGCGGCCAAGCGCGCGGGCCAGTTCGAGGAGAACGTCTTCCGCTTCTGCTGGATCGTCGACTTCCCGATGTACGAGAAGGACGAGGAGACGGGCAAGATCGACTTCTCCCACAACCCCTTCTCCATGCCGCAGGGCGGCATGAAGGACCTGGAGGAGAAGGACCCGCTCGACATCCTGGCCTGGCAGTACGACATCGTCTGCAACGGCATCGAGCTGTCCTCCGGCGCCATCCGCAACCACGAGCCCGAGGTCATGCTGAAGGCCTTCGAGATCGCGGGCTACGAGGCGGAGACCGTCGAGCGCGAGTTCGCGGGCATGCTGCGCGCGTTCCGCCTGGGCGCCCCGCCGCACGGTGGCATCGCCCCGGGCGTGGACCGCATCGTGATGCTGCTGGCCGATGAGCCGAACATCCGCGAGACCATCGCGTTCCCGCTGAACGGCAACGCGCAGGACCTGATGATGGGCGCGCCGACGGTGCTGGAGGAGACCCGCCTGCGCGAGCTGAACATCGCGCTGCGCAAGCCGGTCGAGACGAAGGCGGCGGACGCGAAGCCGGTCAGCGAGGCCGTCCACCCCGACGCCGGGTCGCCGCGCGGCTGATCCGGGCCCGTCCCGTCGTACGAAGGCGGCGCCCCCTCTCCCGGATGGGAGAGGGGGCGCCGCCGTTTGCCGTGCCGTTTGCCGTGCCGGGTGCTCAGTAGGACTGCAGCAGGCCCTTGAGGAGGGCGGCCGGGGTCAGCGTGGCCGGGGCCGGGCCGGCGTGGAAGAAGCCGGCGTTCCCGGCGTCCAGCTTGCGCAGGAAGTCGAAGGCCTTGTTCTCGTGGTCGCCGAACGCGACGAACTGCCAGTGGACGTCCGGTGCGGTGGCGGCGGCGTCGATGATCGCCTGACGGGCGGGCTGGCGGTTGTCGGGCGCGCCGTCCGTCTGGAACACGACCAGGGCCGGGCCGGTGCCGCCGTCCTTGCGGTAGTGCTCCAGGACGGCCTCCACGGCCACGTGGTAGCTCGTGCGGCCCATGCGGCCGAGCTCGGCGTGACGGGCCTCGGCCCAGGCGGCGTCGTGCGAGCCGAGGGTCAGCTCGGCGGTGCCGTCCACGTCCGTGGAGAAGAACACGGTGTGCACGGTCGCGTCGGCGTCGAGGTGCGCGGCGAGGGCCAGGGTGTGGTCGGCGAGGAACTGGGCGCTGCCGTCCTTGTAGAACGGCCGCATCGACCCGGAGCGGTCCAGCACGAGGTAGACCTTGGCGCGCGCGCCGGTCTTCCCCTTGGCGCGCAGCACCTGCCCCGCCGCCCTGTACGCTCCCGCGACCCCGGCGGCCTCCCGCTTCACCACAGCCGCCGCCACAGCGGCCCCCCGCACGGCCACCGGCTCTGCGACTGCCTCCGCTTCGGGCGCGGCGACGTCTGCCTCGGCGGCCACCGGCTCCGCCTCGGCGGGAGCCTCGGCGACGGTCTCAGCCGCCTCCTGCGCCTGCGGCGCGGCCGCCTCCGGCTCGGCCGGTGCTTCGTCCTGCGTCTGTGGCGCCGGCTCGGCAACGGTGGCTACCGATTCCGCTTCGCCGGGGGTGTCCTGGCCTTCGGCCGGCGCCTCGGCGACGGTCTCGGCCTGCGGCGCGGCTGCCACCGGCTCCGCCTCGGGGGCGGCTACAGCGGCCTCCGGCTCCGGCTCGGCCGGTGCCTCGTCCTGCGCCTGCGGCGTCGGCTCGACAACGATGGCTACCGGTTCCGCTTCGGCAGGGGTGTCCTGGCCTTCGGCCGGGGTTTCGGCGACGGTCTCGGCCGCCTCCTGCGCCTGCGGCGCCGGCTCGGCAATGGTGGCCAGCGGTTCCGCTTCGGCGGGAGTGTCCTGGTCTTCGGCCGGAGCCTCGGGGACGGTCTCGGCCTGCGGCGCGGCTGCCACCGGCTCCGCCTCGGGGGCGGTTACGGCCGCCTCCGGCTCCGCCGCGGCGGGCGGCTCGGCAGCGGTGGCCTCCGGTTCCGCTTCGGCGGGAGCGGTTGCGGCGGCTTCCGGTTCCGGCTCGGCAAGGTCGGCCTCGGCGGGGGGCGCCGGGGTGGTGGGCGGTGCCGGGGGCGAAGGGCGGCGGGCCTCCGGGACCGTGGGGTCCGGGGCCGGGGCGCCGGCGCCGCCGCCGGTCAGGAGGGTGCCCGGCTCACGGTCGCGCGGAGCCGACTGCGGCGGGACCGTCGGGCTGTCGAAGGACGCCGCCACAAGTTCGTGGGCCGCTTCCATTGGGGTGCGTTCCGCCTGGCTCGGGACAGCCGCCGAAGTGGCGTCCGTAGTCTGCGGAACAGGTTCCGCGGATCGTCCGAACACCTTGCGCAACAAGCTCCGAATACCCATGGGCCAGGCCTTTCGCATGAGTGCGTGCGTCAATTTGTCCGTACTGTGCGGTAGATCCCTGCCCAGAGTGGACACGTAAGGTTATCGGCCCCGTGGCTGGAACTTCGGCAGGGGCGCCTTTCGTGGCGTCCGGCGCCCACCCACGCACAAGGCGGTCCCGAACTTCCGCACCGACGTGCCGGGTTCACCCATCGTTCACCCCGGCGCCGCCGCATCGGCGCAACCCACGCCTACCGTCACGGCTGGATTCGTACCGACACGTTGTCGGCGCCCACGCAGCTACTCGGAGGACACTCGTGCGCAAGCTCCTGCCGTTCATCGGCAACCAGCATGGGGGCGGCCGTTCCGCCCTCACCTGCCGCTACCGCTGTGGTGACGCCTGCTTCCACGAGGTGCCCAACACCAGCGACAACGAGTACGTCGGCGATGTCATAGCCCGCGCCTACTCCCGACGCTCCATGCTGCGCTCCGCCGCCGTCGTGACGGTCGCCACCGCCGCGGGTTCCGCGATCACCCTCGGTGGCGACGGATCCTCCGCCAGCGCCGTCCCCTCCGCCGACGCCCAGGCCGCCGCCAAGGGTGCCGCCGGCTCCGACGGTGCCCGCGGCCTCCGCTTCAAGCCGGTCGCGCCGAACACCGCCGACCAGGTCAGCATCCCCGAGGGCTACGAGCAGAACGTGGTCATCCGCTGGGGCGAGCCGATCGTCAAGGGCGCCCCCGGGTTCAACCCCGACAAGCAGACCGCCGCCGCACAGGCCGGTCAGTTCGGCTACAACAACGACTTCCTGAGCCTCCTCCCGTACGGCGACGACTACGAGCGTCGCCAGCTCCTCGTGGCCAACCACGAGTACACGGACGAGAACCTCATGTTCAAGGGCTACGACCCGGCCAACCCGACCCGCGAGCAGGTCGAGATCGCCTGGGCCGCGCACGGCCTGTCCGTGGTCGTCGTCCAGGAGGACCACCGCAGCGGCAAGCTCACCGCGGTCACCCGCCACCAGCTCAACCGCCGGCTGACCGCGACCAGCGAGTTCAAGCTGACCGGCCCGGCCGCCGGCTCCGCGCTGCTGAAGACCTCCGTCGACAGCACCGGAACCAAGGTGCTCGGCACGCTGAACAACTGCGCCGGCGGCACCACCCCGTGGGGCACCACCCTCCACGGCGAGGAGAACTTCAACCAGTACTTCGGCAACGCCGGTGCGGTCACCGACCCCACCGAGGCGGCCCGCCTCAAGCGCTACGGCGTGACCGCCGGCGCCACCGAGCGCAAGTGGGAGCGGTTCGACAAGCGCTTCGACTGCGTCCAGGAGCCCAACGAGTCGCACCGCTTCGGCTGGGTCGTCGAGCTCGACCCGTACGACCCGAACTCCGTCCCGCGCAAGCGCACCGCGCTCGGCCGCTTCAAGCACGAGGCCGCGCAGCCCCGCCTGACCGAGGACGGCCGTCCGGTCGTCTACATGGGCGATGACGAGCGCTTCGACTACTTCTACAAGTTCGTCTCGTCGAAGCAGATGAAGAAGGGCGACTCGCGCGCCGCGAAGCAGCACAACCTCACGCTGCTCGACGAGGGCACGCTCTACGTGGCCAAGCTGACCGGTGACTCCCCGGCCGCCGAGATCGACGGCACCGGCAAGCTGCCCTCCGACGGCCAGTTCGACGGCTCCGGCGTCTGGATCAAGCTCGCCACCGGGAACGTCTCGCACGTCGAGGGCATGACCGCCGAGGAGGTCTACGTCTTCACGCGCCAGGCCGCCGACAAGGTGGGCGCCACGAAGATGGACCGCCCCGAGGACGTCGAGCCCTCCCCGCGCACGGGCCGCGTCTACATCGCGCTGACCAACAACACCGACCGCGGCAAGCCCGGCAAGGAAGGCGCCACCGAGCCCAACCCGCGCAACCAGAACAAGCACGGCCAGATCCTGGAGCTCGCCGAGAACTTCGACGACCCGGCGGGCGACGGCTTCGCCTGGCGCCTCTTCCTGGTCGCCGGTGACCCGAACGACCCGGCCACCTTCTTCGCGGGCTTCCCGAAGGACAAGGTCAGCCCGATCTCCTGCCCGGACAACGTGGCCTTCGACCCGCACGGCAACCTGTGGATCGCCACCGACGGCAACCAGCTCGGCTCGCACGACGGCCTGTTCGGTGTCGCGACCGCCGGTGAGCGCCGCGGTGAGCTGAAGCAGTTCCTGACCGTGCCGCGCGGCGCCGAGACCTGTGGCCCGCTGATCCAGGACCGGCGCGTCCTGGTGTCGGTCCAGCACCCGGGCGAGATCGACGGCGCGTCCGTCGAGAAGCCGCAGTCGGTGTGGCCCGACGGCCCCGGCAAGATCGTCCGCCCCGCGGTCGTCTCCGTCTGGCGCAAGGACGGCAAGAACATCGGTGTCTGAGCAGTCGAGTTGACCGCTTGAACCACCCCGGCGGGCCGTGTTCTGCGTGGATGTTTCACGTGAAACACGGCCCGTCGGCGTTCAACTGCCGTCTGTCAACCGGCCGACGGGGAGGCGGAGGGTGGTCACCGCGCCCCCGTCCGGGGCGTTGGCGAAGGTCAGGGTGATGTCCAGGACCGCCGCCTGGCCGACGACGATGGTCAGGCCGAGCCCGTGGCCGCGGCCGCGCCCGGGATCCCCGGTGCGGAAGCGCTGCGGGCCCTGCTCGATCAGCTGGGACGGGTAGCCGGGGCCGTGGTCGCGGACCGCCACCACCGGGCCCTCGACCGTCACCTCGATCGGCGGGCGGCCGTGTTTGTCCGCGTTGACCAGCAGGTTGGTCAGGATGCGGTCCAGGCGCCGCCGGTCGGTGAGGACCACCGCGTCCCGCACCACCTCGACCTCCGCCGACAGCCCGGTGGCGGTGACGGCCCGCCGCACCGCCCGGCCGAGTTCCACACGGGCGAGGTCGGCCTGCTCCACACCGGAGTCCAGCCGGGAGATCTCCAGCAGGTCCTCGGTCAGCAGGTGCAGTGCCTTGAGCCGGTCGTTGATCATCTCCTTGGGGCGGCCCTCCGGCAGCAGGGCCGCCGCGGCCAGGGAGCCCGTGAGCGGGGTGCGCAGCTCGTGCGCCACGTCCGCCGTGAAGCGCTTCTCGGCCTCCAGCCGCTTCTGGAGCGACGCGGCCATCGAGTCGAGGGCCTGCGCCACGTCCCGTACCTCGTCCCGGTAGCGCGGGCGGCGCGGGTCCTGGCCCTCCTCCGGCAGGCCCACGCGGGCGTCGAGGTCCCCGGCGCTGATCCGGCGGGCCACGGCGGCGGTCCTGGCGAGGCGGCGGCTGATCCGGTTGGCGAGGAACAGGCCGGCCAGGGCCACCACTCCGGCCGCGAGCAGCGAGGAGGCCAGGATGGCGGTGTCGATGTCGCGCAGCCGGGTGCGGGTGCTCTCGTAGGGGATCCAGACGGCGAGGGCCTGGTCGTCGGCGGGGCCGGCGGCCCACATGACGGGTTTGCCCGCCCGCTCGCCGACCATGCTGCCGGTCAGTCCCCTCGCGACGAGGGCGCGCAGCGGCGGCGGGAGGCCGGGCGGGTTCAGGGAGCTGTTCACATCGCCGTGCGTGGTGCCGTACTGGTAGTGGCCGAGGGCGTGGTCCAGTTCCCGGTCGGCGTCCTTGCGGACCTCCCCGACGATCTGCCGGGCGACCACGTTGTGCACGAGGATCCCTAGTACGGCGGCGACGGCGCAGCACACCGCCGTGGTGGTCAGGGCGATCTTCCAGCGCAGACTGCTCGTCACCCGCATCGGCGGCCGCCTCCTCAGCCCTTGCCCGGGTCACAGGAGCCGGAGCCGTCGGTGTGGCAGGTGTCGAGGGTGAGCTGGGAGAGGTTCATGACCCCGGCGTCGGGGTCCCAGACGTAGTCGGAGACGGCGACCTCATCCGGATTGGAGGTCGGTTCGCGCACCGCGAGGTGCTCGGCGGCGACCTCCACGCCCTCCAGTACGGCGCGCCGGGACAGGATCCGGGTGATCACCCCGTCGTCCCGGACGGTGTAGACGCGCAGTTCGCTCAGCCGCCCGTCGAGGTCCAGGGCGGTGATCAGCTCCTCCTTGCCGTTGCCGGTCACGTCCCGCAGGACGGCGGGGCGCACGGGGCACTCCGGGCCGCCGTCCTCGCTCCGGTCGCAGAGCGTGAGCCGCTGGACGGCCCGGGGGTCGACCAGCCGGCCGGTGCCGCCGTCCTGCCGGGCGGAGGAGGTGAGGTCGGCCCGGAGCACCTCCAGGGCGTTGGCGTCCCGCATGTCGGCCCCGGGCACCTTGTCCAGGCCGGGGACCACGGCGGCCGTGCCCGGATCCTGGCCCGCGGGCGGCGGGTCGGGGTGGATGTCCTGCCACAGGGTCTGCGGGGCGCGCACCGTGCCCAGATCGCCCTCGTCGTGCAGCCCCTCCACGTCGGCGCAGCCGGCCGCCGCCGCGAGGGCGGCGGCCAGGACCGGTACGGCCAGGACGCGGGGCAGGGGGAGCCGCATGCCCCGATGCTCTCCCGCCCCGGCCCGGTGGGCCCGGGCTCAGGGCCGTTCGGGGGACGGCCCGGGATCCTGGCGCCACCGCGACGACGGGGCCCGGCCCGGCGCGGGCCCGCCGGGGTCAGCCGGCGGGGGCGGTGATCGCGCGGGCCGCCGCGATCTCGTGGCGCACCGGGGCCAGGACGGAGGCGTCGTCCTCGGCCCCGGCCGGCGGCGGGGTGCGGGCGGGCGCCGGGACCCGGCTGCTGCGGACCCCTTCCGCCAGGCCGCGGAGCTCGGTGACCACGGCGCTCACCTCGCCCGCACCGGGCTCCCGCGCCCCGTGGTTGACCCGGACCCGGGCGGCGGTCGTCGCGTCCACGATCCGCTCCACGGCCACCACCAGCGGCCACCAGGCGGCGGCCCGTGCCCCGGTCGGCGGCGGCTCGGTCAGCGCCCGCTGGAACTCGCTCCGCACGCCCGACAGGTCCCGGTAGATCCGGCGCCGGGCCTGGAGCCGCGCGGTCCGCGCCGCCTGCCGTCCGCCCTCGGTGTCGGGCTGTACGACGCCGAACGCCCGCTCCACGTACCGGGCGGCGTCGTCCACGGTGTCGGCGAGCCGGTCCCCGATCCGGGTGCTCCAGCTTTCGGGCCACAGCAGATAGCCCGCGACCAGGGTGATGGCGCAGCCGATCAGGCTGTCCAGCAGCCGGGGCCGGATCAGGTCGAAGCCCTGGTGGTTGAGCAGGTCCGACAGCAGCAGGATCACCGGGGTGATCGCGGCGGTCTGGAAGGCGTACCCCTTGGCGGAGAACACCGGGATCAGCGCCCCGAGCACCATCATCACCGGCACGTCCCACCAGCCGCGCGGCACCTCGGCCAGCACGGCGGCCGCCACGACCAGCCCGCCCGCGGTGCCCACCGCGCGCAGCACGGCCCGCGAGAACACCGAACCGAAGTCGGGCTTGAGGACGAAGGTGACGGTCAGCGCGACCCAGTAGGACCGCTCGATCGCCACCACCGAGACCAGGATCTGCGCCAGCCCGATGCACAGCGCGAGCCGCAGCCCGTACCGCCAGGAGGCCCCGGACAGCATCATGTCGCGCACGGCCCGCCGGGCCCGCACCCGCAGCGCGGCGGGCCGGCCCAGCCGGTCGTCCACGTTGAACGGGTCCGGTTCGGCCAGCAGGACGATGGTCGCGGCGTGCCGCAGCGCGGCGTCGATGGCCCGCTCCGCCGGGCTGTGCGCCGGGGGCAGCGACAGCGCGGGCGTCCCCGTGCGGCCGTTCTCCACGGCCGTCGCCAGCTCCCGTACGGCCGCCGGGATCTCGGGCGGCAGCGGCCGGCCCCGCAGGTGCGCGGCGGGCGCGGCCTCCACCAGCGGGATCACCACGTTGAGCTGGGCCAGCAGGCGCACCAGCGTCGGGCTGCGCCCGTGCACCCGGGCCCGGCGGCCCAGCACCAGGTCGTAGGCCTGGTTCAGGGCGTGGGTGACCTGCTGGCGGCGCTCCTCGTAGGCGGGGCCGCCGGCGGCCTCCAGGGTGTCGGCGAGCGCCCGGTAGGTGGTGGCGACGGCGGCCCGCTCCGGCTGCCGCCCGCGCAGCGGCCAGCCCAGCAGGCTGAGGGCGAGGACGAACAGGCCGCCCGCGCTGAGCAGCAGCGGCGCCGTCCACCAGGGCCTGGGCAGCGGCAGTCCGGCTCCGACGACGGCGTTGAGCAGGAGCAGCAGTCCGGACACGGAGGCGACCGTGCCGATCGAGGAGATCATCCCGGACACGAGGGCGATCACGGTGACGACGCCGACGGCGACCCAGCCGTGCCCGAACACCAGGGTGCCCAGCGCGACGCCGACCGCGCCGAACAGCTGCGGTACGGCGATGTGCAGGACCCGCATCCGGTAGGCGTCGGCGGTGTCGCTGATGACCCCGGACAGGGCTCCCATGGAGACGAGCGCGCCGTACTCGGGCTCGTCCAGGGCGAAGCCGACGGCCAGCGGTGCGGCCAGCGCGACGCCCGCGCGCGCGGCGGCCGCCCAGGGGACGGGGGCGCTGCTCGGCCGGAGTGCCTTGAGCAGCCAGTCGGGCGGGGCGAGCGGATGGTGCCGGGATCGCCCGGACGGTATGTGCTCGGTGCGTCGTTCGGTGGTCATTCCCGTTTCCGTGCCGCCACTCGCGAATCGGTTCTTCTGGGGTGTAGTGCGGAGCTCTCGGTACGTTCCGAGCTTATGGGGTGCGGCGCACGCGGCCGACAACCCATGCGGCGAGAGCGGCCGCGAGCCCGATGGCGAGGATCACCCAGGCCGCGGTGCGCAGGAACGCGGTGAGGGCGTCGTACACCGCCTCGGCGGCCCGCGGGTCGATGTCGGAGGGCAGGTCGTCCAGGGTGAGCCGGCGGCAGACGTACACCGCGATCCACAGCAGTACCGCCCCGGCGGCGACACCGAGGCCGGTGGCCATCACGGCCCGGCGGCGCCGGACGGCGACGGCGATCGCCGTCGCGGCCAGCACCACGGTCAGCACGGGAAGCCAGACACCGGCGACCTGGAGCATGCGGAAACCCTTCCGGAGCGCGCCGAGATCGTCGTACTCCATGACTTTGACCGATATGTGGCTCACCGGGATGCGGTCGGCGAAGGGCACCCCGTCGGCGACGAGTTCCCCCTTGACCTGGGCCGTGACGGGCGCGAGGTCGATGGTGACCGCGTCCCCGTGACCGGTGGTGAGGGCGTCGAGGAACGCGGCGTGCGCGGCCCGGTTCGCCGCGTCCCAGGCGGTGCGGTAGGCGGGGGTCCCGGCGAAGGAGCGCAGGGCCTCGCCGAGCAGGGCGTCCACCCCGCCCTGGAAGGGGCCCGCGTCGATCTGCCCGGAGAGCGCGCGGGTGACCTGGGTGACGACGACGCCCTGTACGGCCGGGTCGCCCGCGAGCGGCGACATGGCGGCGGTGTAGCGGTCGGCGTCACCCAGCTCGCGGTCGGCCCAGTACGCGACGGCGCTCGCGGGCACGAGGAGGGCCACGAGCGTGATGAGTACCGCCGACAGGAAGGTGCGCACGTCACCAGGGAAAGGCGGCGGGGCGCCGGGCGCGAGCGGTGTTGCTGCGGGCGGGTGGTACCGGCCCCGGAGCGCCGGGAACCGCGCCGGGAACGACGCCGGGAACGGTGGCCCCGGCGGGTGATCCAGTTGCCGGTCGGGGGCGGCGGGTGTGCCCTGGAGGATGGGAGAGAGGAGCCCGTCATGGCACATGCGGCACCCACCGCCTCGCAGCGGTACCGGCAGAGCCTGACCGACCACGCGAAGCACGTGAACGCGTTCTCCTTCGCGGGCCCGCTGGTCCTCGGACTCTTCTACGGGCTCTGGACTGCCTTCCTCGAACGCGACAAGGGTCCCGTCACGGCGGGCAACGTCTTCTACGGCATCCTGTGCGGCGTCATCTTCGCCGCCTGCCTGTTCGGCCTCGACCGGATGGGCACCAGGATGCTCGCGGAGCTGCGCGCCGCCGCGTACGGCGCGTTCGCGGCGATCGCCATGGGCTACCTGTACAGCCTCAGCGGGCAGTCCATCTTCCGCTCCGTGGTGATCGCCCTCGCGGTCGGTCTCGCCGTCGGGGCGGGAGCCTTCTACCGGTTCCACATGCGCGAGCCCTGACGAGCGGGGTCCGCGCGCCGTACCACCGGCCGGGCGGGAACCGTCCGCGCGCCCCAGGCACGCGGCGGTTCCCGCCCGGGTGTGCGGTTACGCGGCCGAGTCGGCGGAGGCTGCCTGCCGGCGTTCGCTCTCGGACGGGCCGGACTCGGCGCGGGGCTCGCTGACCGGCCCGCACTCGCGGGCGGCCGGGCTGCTCGCCGCCGGGGCTTCGGCCGTGCGGACCGGCGGGGCGAAGCGGGCGGCCTCGGCGCGGATCATCGCGTTCAGGGCGGCGTACGGGTCGATGGGCATGGCGGAACCTCACGTGTTCGAGGGGGGGGTGGGGGGTACGCGCTGCTGCTCGGCCCGCTCAGCAGCGCAGGACCACACTCCGCACCGTCCGCCCGGACAGCGCCGGTTCCGCCGTCCCGGCCGGGGCCACCCGGGTGGGCCCGTCCGGGTGTTTCACGTGAAACACCGCCCGCGGTAGTTGCCGCGCACCCGGCAGCCCGCGCGCGGCCGTCCGTACCGCGACCCGCACTTCGGGGTCCGCGGCCGGATCGGAGGGGCTCTCGGAGGGCTCGGCCGGGGCGCTGGAGGACGCCGGTCGGGAGTCCGCGACCGTGGTGGCGGCGGGGCCGGCACCGAAGACGCACAGCAGGACGACACAGGCCACCGTCAGGGCCCTGGCCATCAACGCCCGGGTGTGCCGGGCGCACCGCGCGCCGCTCATGCCCGCTCTGTGCCCCGCCGCGCCGGGAGGCTCTCCGCCGGGGCCGCGTTCGTCCCCCGACCGGGGGAGGAAGACACCCCCCTCGGCTGAGCGGGGTCCGCGTGGCGCCACCTCAGCCGGTGCGGTGGCGCCCGGTGAGGCGCGCCAGGACCGCGCTCTCGCCGCTCAGCAGGCGCAGCCCGGCGCGCCGGTGGCCGGGTGCGGACCGGGACCTGCCGGCGGGCACCGGCCCGGCGCCGGGCCCTGCCGGATCCTCCCCGCCGCCCCGGGCCTCGGCGGGCGAGATCCGCTCCACGGTGAACACGGCCGTACGGTGGTCCGCGCGGGCGATCTCGATGGTGGCCCCGCGCCGCAGCCCGGCGAGGCGCAGCCCGTTCCCGGTGACGACGGCGATTCCGGCCGCCCCCGGCGTCGGGCGGTCGGCGTCCCAGGTGACCCCGGTGTCCGCCCCGGTCCCGGTACCCGCCCCGGATCCGGCCCCGGATCCGTCCGCCCCGCTCCCGTGTCCTCCCCCGGGTCCTTCCCGGCGGCCGGCCGGCGGCTCCAGCGGTACGTCCACGCCCAGGCTCGGGATCCGCAGCCGCAGCGGTCGCGCCGAGTGCAGCGGCGCCACTCCGCTCCGCGCGGGCCGGGCCCCCTTGCCGGGCGCGTGCTCGCCGGCCTGCTCCAGCTGGCGGACCAGACGCCGGTGCCCGGACAGGCCCAGCGCGTGCGAGGGCAGCGCGTCGGTGGTGGTGGCCGCCGGCGCGGCACCCTCCGTACCGCGCAACATCCCTACACCGGTGCAGAGCAGAGCGACCGTCAGCCCACCGACGACCCACTTGGCGCGGGGCATGGCATTCCCTCCTGGTCGTCCGGCCCGCTCGGCCGGGTCCTGTGAGCAGTGGACCTTTCCTCTGCCCATCCGCACATCGGCAAACGCTCAGGACCGGGGGGACGTCACCGGTGAGTCGTGCCGGGTTTCTGACGTCGCGGCAGGTCGCGGAGGGTGTGGGCGTCCTGCTCCGAGGGATCGCGGGCGTACCGCCGAAAGGGTGAGGAGCCGCTAGAGCGGGCGCTCCGGCCAGTCCAGCAGGCGGGCGCCGATCACCGCCGTCTGCAGGGTGTACCGCTGCACGGGGTCGCCCGGATCGGTCCCCGTCAGCCGGTGGATGCGCTCCAGCCGGTACGTCAGGGCCCGCACGCTCAGGTTCAGCCGCCGGGCCGCCTCGGCGCCCACGCAACCGGAGTCGAAGTACGCGGTCAGGGTGTCCAGCAGCGGCCGGGGCCCGCCGCGGCCGGCGCGCAGCGGCCCCAGCACGCTCAGCACCAGATCGGCCATCGCCGCCCGGTCCCGCGCCAGGACCGGGAAGACCAGCAGGTCGGCGGCGCGCAACACGGGGCCCTCGAAACCGAGCCGGTCCGCGAGGTCGAGGGCGCCGCGGGCCTCCTCGTAGGAGGTGACGACGCCGCCCGCGCCCGGGTGGGGGCGGCCGATCGCGACGAGCCCGCAGTCGTCGGACGCCGCGCGCGCCTGTGTGGCGAAGGCGTCCAGGACGTCGTCCTCGTCGCCCGACGCGACGCAGACGAGCAGCCCGTCCTTCGTGGAGAGGAGGACGGAGCGGTCGCCGAACCGCCCGGTCAGCGCGGCCTCCACGCGTCTGATGGCCCGGCCGGTGTCCTCGTACGGCTCCGGTCCGCGGGCCACGGCCACCGCGTGGGCGTGCGCCAGGTGCAGGCCGAAGCGGGCCGCGCGTTCGCTGAGCCGCCCGAGGTCGCTGCGGCCGAGCAGCAGGTCGTCGATGAACTCCCGCCGGGCGGCCTCCTCCTGGCGCACCGCGAGCCGCTGGGCCCGCTCGTGGCCCTCGGCGAAGGCGTCGACGGCCTGTTCCACGGCGGCCATCACATGGTCGGGGGTGATCCTCCCGCCGAGCGCCGCCCGGGTGGCGGCGAGGTGCGCGCCGACCAGGGAGCGCAGCCCGTACCCGGCCTCGGCGGCCTTCTCGCCGCACGTACGCCGTTCGTCGAGCTCGTCCCGCCCGGCCCGGCGCCCGGACGCCGTCACACCGTCGAGGATCCGGACGAACCCGGCCACGTACTCCTCGGGTATCCCCTGCCCTGCCGCCACACCAGCCCCTGAGTCTCGCCCAAAAGCCCCATTCTCCCCGGCGGTCCGGGGCGGGCCGAAAAACGGGGGAGATCAGGCCACGACGACGGCGACCGTGGCCGCGCCCATCAGGGCGCCGCAGAGATGGACGGCCGGGTGGCCGTAGTCGCCGAACCAGAGCTGGCGGGCCAGGCCGCCGAGGGCCGCCAGGGCCGTGATGACGCCGATCTGGGCGAGCAGGGTCACGGCGGTGAAAGGGGCCAGGAGCAGGAGGACCGAGTTCAGCCAGAACGGTGCGGCGCCCGTCCAGCCTCGCCAAGCGGAGATCTCGGTCTGCATCTGCTCCGGCCCCTCGTCACGTCAACCCGTCGGCTGCACAGCCTTCTTGGCCGTGGCACCCGGCACAAGGGCACGTTCGGCTAGATAACCGAAAGCCAGGCCGAAAGTCGCCCAGAGCGCGACCTGGATGGTCAGGGTCGTGATGCGGAACTCCCAGACCAGGGCGGCCGGGAAGCCCTTCGGGACCTCGTTGATGCCGGGCAGCAGCGCGTAGGCCAGCCCGATCGCCGCGACGAACGCGAGCGAGGCGACGATCGAGGCGTTCCAGTTGCCGAGCCCCGGGGCCAGCCTGCGGCCCAGGATCAGCGCGCCCGCCGCGAGGAGCACGCTGAGCGCGATCATCAGAACGAACAGGGTGGTCCGCTGGACGACCGTGTCGGGGTCGCCCACGGCCGGCGGGTTGGAGGGGTACTTGAGGAACGGCACCAGGTTGACGGTGAGGAACAGCCCGCCGGAGACCAGCAGCGCCGTGGCCCGCGGCCCGAAGCGGCCGACCCGGCCGAGGGCGTAGCAGAACACGAGCGCGGCGATGCCGCCGATCGCGACTCCGTAGAGCAGGGTGCCGGTGCCGAGACCGGCCGTGGCCTGGAGGGCCCGGCTGACCGGGGCCATCTCGTCACCGTGGTCGTGGGCGCCGGCCTCCTCGATGGCGATCGCCGCGTCCACCTTGGACTCGCCCAGGAGGTACGCGACGAGGAAGGCGGCCACGCCGGCGGCCAGGCCGGCCAGCATGCCCCGGATGAGCAGGACTCTGGGGGAGATCTGGTTCATGTCTTTCGGTTCCCTTGCGGAAGCAGACTCGGGGGAGAGCGGGGGTCGAGTCGGGATCAGTGGCAGGGGAAGCCGAGCAGGTGGCGGCCGTCGTGCATCCACTCGTGGATGGTGTCGCCCTGGAAGACGGCGGTGGCGCCCTGTTCGGCGCCGACGAGGTACAGCAGGACGAGCATGAGGACCCCGACGAACAGGGCCCAGGGGGCCAGTTCCTTCAGCGAGATCGGGGAGATGGCGGCGGGAGCCGTCGTGGGCACGGCGGAGTGGGCCATGGCAGAACCTCCAGGGGGAACACGCGTCCCGGTCAGTGGTGCTCTTGACGAAGGTGGCGGGTCTGACTTCACCTCCCCGGACGTGCGGGAGGTTTCACAGTGGCGCGACCGTGCCGGAATCTCACCGGAACTTCCGTCATGCCTTCGTCATGTCGTCCGAGACCGTACCGCGCGGGTGGCCTGAACACCACGGCGTGTGTCCCCCGTCTCACGCCGCGAGCGCGCTGCCGGTGCGCCCTCTACGCTCCCCCCATGTCTGCGACTGCCTCCTCCGTACGCGTCCGTCTCGTCACGCCCCCGCTCGGCCCGGCCGCCCGCCAGGGGCGGTTCGGACACGGGCAGCCGTGCCCGGGTCACGACGGGCTGCGCGGCGTGGACACCGGGGCCTGGGCCGGGCGGACCCTGGACGAGGTGGCCGCCGAGGACCCGGAGGGGATCCGGCGCTGGCTCACGGACCCCTCGTACGCGCCGCCGGGCGGGGAGTCCGTGGCCGCGCTGACCGCGCGCGTCGGCGCGCACCTGGCCGGGCTGGCCCCCGGTACGCACCGCGCGGTGGTCGAGCAGGCCGTCGTACGGGCGGCCGTGGTGCACGCCCTGGAGCTGCCGGCTGCGGCGTTCTGGCGGCTCGACGTACGGCCCGGCACGGAGACGGCCCTGACCGGGCGCGCCGGGCGCTGGAACCTCCTCGTCGGACAGCCGCAGCAGCCCTAGGAGTTACGCGACGATCCAGTCGCTCGTGGCGATCACCGGCCGTACGCCGTCCCGGTGGATCGTGCCCTCGATCAGGCCGTACATCCGGTCCGCCGCGAAGTACACCTCGTTGTCGTTCTTCAGGCCGAAGGGCTCCAGGTCGACGAGGAAGTGGTGCTTGTTGGGGAGGTTGAGGCGCACCTCGTTGACCCTGGGGCAGTGGTCCAGGACCCGCTCGGCCATCTGGTTCAGGGTCTGCTGGAGCGAGTAGGAGTACGTCTCCGCGAACGCCTCCAGCATGTTCTTGCGGACCTTCCCGTACGCCCGGTCCCAGTCGTACGAGGTGTCCTCCGCGGCGAGCGCCGAGTGCGCCCAGCGCGCGGTGACCTTGGTCGCCAGGATGCGGTCGTACGCCTCCTGGAGCGTCGTGTACCCGTCCTTGATGTACCCGTGGAACTCGGAGTTCGTCGAGTTCATCACCGTCAGGTCCTTCAGCCCCGAGATGACCTGGAGGCCGGTCGTCTCGCTGTAGGTGATCTGCGCGGTGCGCACCTCCTGGCCCTTGCGGACGAAGGAGTGCTGCTCCTTGCGCGTGGGGACCGGGATGCGGTCCCACACGTACTCCTCGATGCGGATCTGCGCCTCGCGGATCGGCGCCTGCGAGGAGACGAAGTGCCTGGCCAGCAGGATGCCGAAGGCCTCGGGGGAGTCGATGCCGTGCTCCTTGCCGAAGGCGTACACCGTGTTCTTGGTGGTGTCGGTCGGCAGGCAGTTGGCGTTGTCGCCGGTCAGGTGCACGTCGCGGAACTCGCCGCGGAGCGCGACGGAGACGTTGAGGTCGCGGATCTCGTGCCACGAACCGTCGCCGCCCTTGCGGGTGACCTTGACGATGCGGTTCTCGGCCTTGCCGTACTGGTTCTGGGCCAGGACGTGCTTGCTCATGGTGTCTTCCTTCGGGTTCTCGGGAACACGGAGTCCGGTCGTTCGGATCCCGTACGCCCGGCGTCCAGCGCCCGCCCGTGAGAAGGACGTCCCGCTCCCCGCCGTTCGGCCCCCTCCGGGGGCCGCCCCGGGACTGACGTGCATCCCGGTCCGTAGGTGCTGCTCGGTACCGCTCCACGGATTGCAGCACGCGCGGGGCGCGATCTCCCCCGCACGGAACATCCGAATACCCGCACCCGCGGCTTGGGCGACCGCACAGAGCGGCCCGGTCAGACCACGTGCGCGTCCGCGGCCGTCAGGGCCCCGTCGAGGATCTCCAGGCCCTTGGCGACGTCCTGCGGCGTGATGGTGCAGGCCGGCGCGACGTGCAGGCGGTTCCCGGCGACCAGCGGCCACAGGCCGCCCTTCTTGCAGGCGGCCGCGAACTCCGCCATCGGCGCGTTGTCGGCGCCCGCCGCGTTGTACGGGACGAGCGGCTCGCGCGTCTCCCGGTTCCGTACGAGCTCCAGCGCCCAGAACGTGCCGAGCCCCCGGACCTCGCCGACCGAGGGGTGGCGCTCCGCGAGCGCGCGCAGGCCCGGACCCAGCAGTTCCGCGCCGGTGCGGGCGGACTGGGCGACGACGCCCTCCTCCTCCATCACGTTGATCGTCGCGACGGCGGCGGCGCAGGCCAGTACGTGCCCGGAGTACGTGAGCCCGCCCGGGTAGGGCCGCCGGGCGAAGGTCTCGGCGATGGCGGCCGAGATGGCGACGCCCCCGAGCGGGACGTATCCGCTGGTCACGCCCTTGGCGAAGCAGATGAGGTCGGGGGTGACCTCCCAGTTGTCGGCGGCGAACCAGGTGCCGGTGCGCCCGAAGCCGACCATGACCTCGTCCAGGACGAAGACGATCCCGAAGCGGTCGCAGAGCTCGCGGACCCCCGCCAGATAGCCGGCCGGGGGCACGAGCACGCCCGGGGCCCCGCCGACGGTCTCCAGGATGATCGCGGCGATGGACTGAGGGCCCTCGAAGACGATGGTGTCTTCGAGGTGGGTGAGGGCGCGGGCGCACTCCTCGGCCTCGGTGGTGGCGTGGAAGGGCGAGCGGTACAGGTACGGGCCCCAGAAGCGGACGACCCCGGCGGTCGCGGTGTCGTTGCCGAAGCGGCGGGCGTCGCCGGTCAGGTTGATCGCGGTGGACGTGGCGCCGTGGTACGAGCGGTACGCGGAGAGCACCTTGGGGCGGCCGGTGTGCAGGCGGGCCATGCGGACGGCGTTCTCGACGGCCTCGGCGCCGGCGTTGGTGAAGAAGATCTTGTCGAGGTCGCCGGGGGTGCGTTCGGCGATCAGCCGGGCGGCCTCGGAGCGGACGTCCACGGCGAAGCCGGGGGCGACGGTGCACAGCTTCCCGGCCTGCTCCGCGATGGCCGCGGCGACCTTGGGGTGCTGGTAGCCGATGTTCGTGTAGACGAGGGCGCTGGAGAAGTCGAGGTAGCGCTTGCCTTCGTAGTCCCAGAAGTACGAACCTGCGGCCCCGGCCACGGCGAGCGGGTCGATGAGCTCCTGGGCCGACCAGGAGTGGAAGACATGCTTGCGGTCGGCGTCTTTGACGCCGGCGAGGGAGGCAGCGGCTTCTGCGTTCATATGCTGAGGATAATTGTCCAATATGTGGACAGCGGGCGGGCGGGACGACGGCCGCGCGGCGCCGACCTGACGGATCCCGCGATCCCGGTTGGCGAAGGCCCGCGGGGGCGTCCTAGCGTCGCGCAGGAGCCGCGCCCGGCTTCTCCCCGCCGCCACGAGGGGAGCGGCGGAGAGGAGCCCCGCGCGCTCGCGTCAGGTCAGCGGTGCGCCACCGGAGCGGCGGCGCCCGCCTCCGCGCTCTCAGCGGCCTCGGAGTCCGGTTCCGGCGGGTCCTCGTGCTCCGGGTCGGTGAGCAGACCGGTGCGCAGCCGCGCCAGCGTCCGGCTGAGCAGCCGGGAGACGTGCATCTGGGACAGCCCCAGCCGGTCGCCGATCTCGGCCTGCGTCAGCTCCTGCCCGAACCGCAGCGAGAGCAGGGTGCGCTCGCGGTCGGGCAGGGCGGCCAGGATCGGCTTGAGGGACTCCAGGCACTCGATCCGGTCGTACGCGGGCTCCTCCTCGCCGATCGCGGGCGCGCCCGAGTACGAGGCGAGGTCGCCCTCCTCCTGGGAGGGCGCGTCCAGGGAGCGCGCGGAGTAGCCGTGCGCCGCCTTCTGGCCCTCGGCGAGCTCCTCGGGGCTCACGTGCAGCCGCCCGGCCAGCTCGACGTCCGACGGGGGACGGCCGAGGTCCTGTTCCAGGGCGTCGTGCGCCTTGGCGGCGTCGATCCGCAGCTCCTGGAGCCTGCGGGGGACCTTGACGGCCCAGCTGGTGTCGCGGAAGAACCTCTTGATCTCGCCGGTGATCGTGGGCATCGCGAACGAGGTGAATTCCACCCCGCGGCCGGGGTCGAACCGGTTGATGGCCTTGATCAGGCCGATCGTCCCGACCTGGACTATGTCCTCCATCGGCTCGCTCCGCGCGCGGAACCGGCGGGCGGCGTAGCGCACGAGGCTGAGGTTGAGCTCGACGAGGGTGTTGCGGACGTACGAGTACTCCGGCGAGCCCTCGTGCAGCTCGGCGAGTCTGCGGAACAGAGTCGCGGACAGGGCCCTGGCTTCGCCGGTGTCGACGGCTGTGAGGTCTGTTCGGTTCATCGCTCTGCGCTCCTCCGACGGGTGGTCCCGGGCTGGGGCCGTCGTCGCGCTGTCCAGGGGGATATACCCGGCCTGGCCCCGCCGTACCCGGCCGGATTCCGAGGCGGACCCCGCCGGGGGTGCGTTCGCGCAGGTCAGACGCCGTTCCCACGGTCTGGCGGACCGCCTCCGCGAGGCGGCTCACCGCTGCGAGGCGGGCCGCGATCCGCGGCAGCGGCCAGAGCCGGACGCCGGCCGAGGGCTCGGGCCGTCACCGCCGCCCGCGGGCCCCGGACGGGCCGCGCGCCCGGTCCCCGCACGGCCCCGGGGGCGTCCGGTGGCGATCTTGCATGCTCGCTGCGATGGTGATCCCGTCGGCTGACGCCCAAGCGAGGAAACGAGCGGCAGGAGTGCAGCGATGGACAGTTCTGTCTATCTGGCCTACGACTACCCGGTACTGGGTGCGTTCTGGACCGTGATGTGGATCTTCCTCTGGGTCCTGTGGTTGATCCTGTTGTTCCGGATCATCGTGGACATCTTCCGCGACCACGAGATGAACGGCTGGATCAAGGCGCTCTGGCTCCTGTTCATCATCCTCATCCCCTTCCTCGGCGCACTGGTCTACGTGATCGTCCGGGGCCGGGACATGGGCAAGCGGGAGTTCAAGCAGGCGCAGGAACAGCAGCAGGCCTTCAACTCCTACATCCGCGAGACGGCCAAGTCCGCTTCGCCGACCGAGGAGCTGGAGCGGCTCTCGCAGCTCAAGGCGAAGGGCGTGCTCACCGAGGAGGAGTTCCAGCAGGCCAAGCAGAAGCTGCTCGCCTGACCGGTACGGCCCGGGCCGGTCCGGATGCCCCCCGGCACCCGGACCGGCCCCGGGCCGTACCCCCGGGCGCGCCGCGCCCGCCGCGCGCTCAGTCGCGGGGCACCGCCGGGTGGACGGGGGCGTCGGGAACGCCCGGGCGCCGGATGGACTCCATCTCCTTGCGCAGCACCGGGACCACCTCGGTGCCCAGGATCTCGATCTGCTCCAGCGCCGCCTCCAGCGGCATCCCGCCGTGGTCCACGTGGAAGAGCTGGCGCTGGTAGTCCCCGTAGATCTCGCGGAACTCCAGCGTCTTCTCGATGGCGTGCTGCGGACTGCCGACGGTCAGCGGGGTCCGCGCGGCGACCTCCTCCAGGGCGGGACCGCCGCCGTAGACGGGGGAGTTGTTGTAGTACGGGCGGAACCCGTTGATCGCGTCCTGCGAGCGCGGCTTGATGAACGTCTGGCCGCCGAGGCCCACGACGGCCTGCTCCGGGGCGCCGTGCCCGTGGTGTGCGTACCGCTCGCGGTAGAACTCGACCAGTGGCTTGTAGTGGCCGGTGGGCGCGAAGATGTTGTTGACGAAGAACCCGTCCCCGTAGAAGGCGGCCTTCTCGGCGACCTCCGGCGAGCGCACCGAACCGTGCCAGACGAAGGGCGGTACGCCGTCCAGCGGGCGCGGCGTGGACGTGAAGTTCTGCAACGGCGTGCGGAACTCGCCCTGCCAGGTCACCCGCTCCCGCCGCCACAGGGTGTGCAGGAGCGCGTAGTTCTCGGCGGCGAGCGGGATCGCGTCGCGGTGGTCCTGCCCGAACCAGGGGTAGACGGACGGCGTGTTGCCGCGGCCCGTCATCAGGTCCAGCCGGCCCTCGGCCAGGTGCTGGACCAGCGCGTAGTCCTCGGCGATCTTCACCGGGTCGTTGGTGGTGATCAGGGTCGTGGAGGTGGACAGGAGCAGCCGCTCCGTGCGCGCCGCGAGGTTCGCGAGGAGCACGGGAGGGGCCGAGGGCACGAACGGCGGGTTGTGGTGCTCGCCGGTCGCGAAGACGTCGAGCCCGACCTCCTCCGCCTTCAGGGCCATCGCGGTCATCATGCGGATGCGCTCGTTCTCGGTCGGCCTGCGGCCGCTGACCGGATCGACCGTGACGTCCCCGATCGTGAAGATGCCGAACTGTACTGCCGTCATTGCCTGTTCCTGTTCTCCTGCGGCGAGGTGCGGTGAGGTGCGGTGGGGGTGGGTGCGGGCGTGCGGCGGTCAGCCCGCCGCGATCGCGTGCAGGGCCAGCCGGTACGAGCCGATGCCCAGCCCGGCGATGGTGCCGCCGGCGACGGCGGAGACCACCGAGTGGTGCCGGAACGGCTCGCGGGCGTGCGGCTGGGAGAGGTGGACCTCGATCAGCTGCGCCGTGCGCTGCGCCACCGCGTCCCGCACCGCGTACGAGTAGTGGGTGAACGCCGCCGGGTTCAGTACGACGGGCACCTCGCGGTCCGCCGCCTCGTGGAGCCAGCGCACCAGCTGGCCCTCGTCGTCGGTCTGGCGCACGTCCACGTCGAGCCCGAGTTCCCTGCCCAGGGTCCGGCACTCCTCGACGAGTCCCGCGTACGTGGTGGTCCCGTAGATCCCCGGTTCGCGCGAGCCGAGGCGGCCCAGGTTGGGGCCGTTGAGGACCAGTACCGGCCGGGGATCCGGGGCGGCTGCGCCGGTGTGCGGCAGGGCGATCGCCGCGTGGGCGGCCGCCAGCAGCTCGGGCGCCGGGTCCGCGAGGACGGCGGGCCGGCCGGTCCCGTCGAGGACGATGAAGCGGAGCGTGGCGCCGCGCGTCTTCTTGTCCAGCCGCATGGTGTCCAGCAGCGCCGCCCAGCGGTCGCCCCGGTAGCCGGTGGGCAGGCCCACCGAGCTCAGGACCTCGCGGTGGCGCCGCACCTCGTCGGCCGACAGCCGGCCGTCCAGACGGGCGAGTTCGGCGGCGAAGACCAGGCCCACCGCGACGGCCTCGCCGTGCCGCCAGGTGTAGCCCTCGTTCTTCTCGATGGCGTGCGCCAGGGTGTGGCCGTAGTTGAGGACCTCGCGCGGGCCGGCCTCCCTGAGGTCGCCCGAGACCACGTCGGCCTTGACCCGGACGGACCGCACGATCAGCTCGGCGAGGTGGGTCCCGGAGGGGGTGCGCGCGCCCGCCGGGTCGGCCTCGATCAGGTCGAGGATCACCGGGTCGGCGATGAAGCCCGCCTTGATGATCTCGGCGAGGCCGCTGACGTGGTCGTCCTCGGGCAGCGTGTCCAGCGCCGCGAGGTCGCAGAGCACCCCGGCCGGCGGGTGGAAGGCGCCGACGAGGTTCTTGCCCTCGGCGGTGTTGATGCCGGTCTTCCCGCCGACCGCCGCGTCCACCATGGCCAGCACGGTCGTCGGGACGGCGATCCAGCGCACCCCGCGCAGCCAGGACGCCGCGACGAAGCCCGCCAGGTCGGTGGTCGCCCCGCCGCCCACGCCGATCACCACGTCGGTACGGGTGAACCCGGCGCGGCCGAGCGCCTCCCAGCAGTCCGCCGCCACCGCGGCGGTCTTCGCCGCCTCGGCGTCCGGGACCCGCAGGGCGAGCGTCTCGTAGCCGAGCTCCTCGGCCCGGGCGCGCAGCGCGTCGGCGGTGTCCGTCAGCGCCCGCGGGTGCAGGATCGCGACGCGGCGGGCGCGCGGCCCGATCAGCCGGTGCAGCCCGTCCCGGTCGGCGAGGACTCCCCGGCCGACCAGCACCTCGTAGGGCTCGGTGCCCGGGCCGGCGCCGACCCGGACGCGTGTCGTGCTCCGCTGCCCGGTGGGGCCGCTCATGCCGTCACTCCTCCTTCGGTGTCCACTGCCACGGCCGCCGCGACGGTCCGTGCGACCTGCTCGGGGGTGCGCCCGTCCGTCCGTACGACGAACCGCGCGACCTCCAGGTACAGCGCGCGGCGCTCGTCCTGGAGCTCCTGCCAGCGCCGCTCGGGGTCCGCCGCCAGCAGCGGGCGGCCGGTGTCCGAGCCGATCCGCCGCATGGCCTCCGCGAGGTCCACGTCGAGGAAGATCACCGGCAGCCCGGCCAGCAGGGCGCGGCTGCCCCCGTGCCCGACGGCTCCGCCGCCGAGGGCGAGGACCCCCGGGAACCCGGCGACGGCGCGGGCCACCGCCTCGTGTTCCAGCTCGCGGAAGCGCGGCTCGCCGTCCTCGGTGACGATCTCGGCGACCGAGCGGCCGGTCCGGTGCACCACGTCCTGGTCGGTGTCGAGGAAGGGGACGCCGAGGCGTTCGGCGAGCAGCGCGCCCACCGTGGACTTGCCGACGCCCATCGGGCCGACCAGGACGATCAGCGGGCCTCGGTTCACCGGATGCGCAGGTGTTCGAGGTAGGAGCGGACGTTGCGGCGGGTCTCCCCGACCGAGTCGCCGCCGAACTTCTCGATCACGGCGTCGGCCAGTACGAGGGCGACCATGGCCTCGGCGACGATGCCGGCGGCCGGGACGGCGCAGACGTCGGAGCGCTGGTGGTGGGCGGCAGCCGCCTCGCCGGTCACGACGTCCACGGTCGCGAGGGCCTTCGGCACGGTCGCGATGGGCTTCATCGCGGCCCGCACGCGCAGCAGTTCACCGGTGGTCAGACCGCCCTCGGTACCGCCGGAGCGGCCGGAGGTCCGCCGGATCCCCTCGGGGGTGGAGACGATCTCGTCATGCGCCCGCGAACCGGGGACGCGGGCCAGCCCGAAGCCGTCGCCGACCTCGACGCCCTTGATCGCCTGGATGCCCATCAGCGCAGCGGCCAGCCGGGCGTCCAGTCGCCGGTCCCAGTGGACGTGCGAGCCGAGGCCGACGGGGAGTCCGTACGCCAGCACCTCCACCACGCCGCCGAGGGTGTCGCCGTCCTTGTGGGCCTGGTCGATCTCCGCGACCATCGCCTTCGACGCGTCGGCGTCCAGGCAGCGCACCGGATCCGCATCCAGGGCCTCCACATCGGCGGGGGTGGGGTAGACGCCGTACGGGGCCTTCGCGGCGGCCAGCTCGACCACGTGCGAGACGATCTCGACGCCCGCGACCTCCTTCAGGAAGGACCGGGCCACCGCGCCCAGGGCCACCCGGGCCGCGGTCTCGCGGGCGCTGGCGCGCTCCAGGACCGGGCGGGCCTCGTCGAAGCCGTACTTCTGCATCCCGGCGAGGTCGGCGTGACCGGGTCGCGGGCGCGTCAGCGGGGCGTTGCGGCCGGTGTCCTTGAGCAGCGAGGGGTCGACCGGGTCGGCCGACATCACGGTCTCCCACTTCGGCCACTCGCTGTTGCCCACGGTGACCGCGACGGGGGAGCCGAGGGAGAGCCCGTGCCGGACCCCGCCCTGGAAGGTGACGACGTCCTGCTCGAACTTCATCCGGGCACCGCGGCCGTAGCCGAGCCGGCGCCGGGCCAGGTGGCCGGCCACCAGCTCGGTGGTGACCGGGACCCCGGCCGGAAGCCCCTCCAGGACGGCGACCAGCGCCGGCCCGTGGGACTCTCCGGCGGTCAGCCAACGCAACCTGCTCAGCACTTCGCACAGCTCCTTGTCGTCAGTCGTTCTCGTCGGCGCACAGCAGCAGCACCTGCTCCGCGAGCTCCTTGTCGGAGCCGGAGCCGGAGCCGGAGCCGGTCCGGGAGCCGGCCAGGGAGATCCGGACGCCCAGCGCCGCGGACTCGTGGGCGGCGGTGGCGGTCAGCGTGGCCAGCGCTGCCGAGTAACCGGCGTACGCACCCGGGCCGATGAGCCGCTCGGTGCACGCCGTGGCGCGGACGGTGTTCACGATGACGCCGCGGCCGAGCGCCGTCATCGGGGCGAGCTCGTGCCGCATCGCCGTGAACAGGCCGGTGAGGTGGGCGGCGAAGGCCGCCGCCCAGTCGACCTCGACGCGCCCGGTCCCGGTCTCGGTGCCGTTGCCGGGGTCCCGCGGACCGGTGACGCTCGCGTCGTTGAACACGAAGTCCGGGACGCCGAACCGCTCCACCGCCGCCGCCACCATCCGGGCGGCGGCGTCCGAGCCGTCGCGCACCACGTCCGCCACGACGGAAGCCGCCTGCCCGCCCGCGTCACGGACCAGCAGGGCCGTCCCGGCCAGCCGCTCGCCGTCCGGTCCGGCGACGAGCACGGCCGCGCCCTCGCGGGCGAACGCGAGCGCCGTGGCCCGGCTGACGCCGTCACCGGGGCCGCAGACCAGCGCGACCCGGCCGGCGAAACGTCCGGTGGCCGTCACCGGAGCTTCTCGCCGTGCAGCCAGGCGACCTTGTCGTACATCTCGCCGGCCGTCAGGCCCGACAGCATCGCGTTGCGTGCGCGCGCTTCCTCGCCCGCCGGGTGGTAGAGCTGACGCCCCATCTCCCGGGCCACCAGCTGGGTCCGCGCGGTGCGTTCGCGGCGCTCCGCCCCGTACTTCTCCAGGCGCTGTACGAAGTCCTCCGCGGCGCAGTCCAGCGCGTCGGCGATCACCACCGCGTCCTCCAGGGCCTGGCAGGCGCCCTGCGCCGCGTACTGGAGCATCGGGTGCGCGGCGTCGCCCAGGAGCGCCACCCGGCCGTCCGTCCACACGTCGACCGGGTCGCGGTCGCACAGCACCCAGGCCTTCCAGTCCCGGCCGAGCTCCAGCAGCCGCCGGGCGGTGTCGCCCAGCTCCGGGAACTCGTCCAGCACGTGCGCGCGGGCGGCCGGCCGGCCGACGACGGCCTCCCGCGCCGCGTCGTCGCGGGTCGCGGCCAGGTTCAGGAACGCGCCGCCGCCGATCGGGTAGTGGACGAAGTGCCACTTGGGCCCCGCCCACAGCGTCACGGTGTTCCACCGCAGCTCCTGGGGCACCAGCTCCATCGGGATCACCGAGCGGTAGATGGTGTGCCCGGAGACCCGCGGCTCGCCGTCGCGGACCAGCCTGCGGCGTACGGCCGAGCGGATGCCGTCGGCGCCGATGAGCGCGTCGCCGGTGATCCGCTCACCGCTCGCGAGGACGGCGCTCACCCGGTCCGGGCCGCGGCCGCCGTTCTCGTACGAGACGACCGGGCTGGTCCCGCGCAGCCGGATCAGCGGGTGGGCGCGGCAGCCCTCCAGCAGCGGCTCGTACACGTCGGAGCGCTGTACGACGGCGTACGGGTTGCCGAACCGGGCGCGGTATTCGCCGGTCAGCGGCATGGAGGCGACGCGCTCGCCGGTGGTGCCGTCCATGAAGCGCAGTTCGTCGATGTACACGGCCCGGGAGCGGACCTGGGCGCCGACGCCGAGCAGGTCGAGGGCGTGGAAGGCGTTGGGGCCGAGCTGGATGCCGGCGCCGAGTTCGGTGAAGTCGTTCCGGCGTTCCAGGACGGTCACCCGGTGGCCGTGACCGGCGATGCCGAGGGCCGCCGCGAGTCCGCCGATGCCGCCACCGGCGATGAGTATGTTCGCCATCGTGGTTCAGATCCCTTGTGGTGTCGCGGCGCCGGGGAAGAGCCGGCGCAGTTCGTCGTGGAAGCCGGGGAAGGTCTTGGCCACGCAGGCCGGGTCGTCGAGAGTGATGCCTCCGGTGCGCAGGCCGAGGACGGAGAAGGCCATCGCGATCCGGTGGTCGCGGTGGCAGGCGATCTCGGCGGGCCGGGGGGCGCCGGGGTGGACGGTGATCCGCTCCGGGCCCTCCTCGGTGTGGATGCCGAGGGCGCGCAGGTTGCGGGCGACGGCCCCGATCCGGTCGGACTCCTTGAGGCGGGCGTGCCCGATGCCGGTGACGGTGACGGGGCCGTCCGCGAGCGGGGCGATGGCCGCGAGCGTCATGAAGGTGTCGGAGATGTTGCCCATGTCCACGTCGAAGCCGCCGGTGAGGCGCCCGTCGGGGCGGCCGGTGACGGTGGTCGCGGATGCGGTGATCTCCACCTCGGCTCCGGTGCGGCGCAGTACCTCGACGAAGCCGAGGTCGCCCTGGGAGCTGCCGGTGCCGAGGCCGGGGACGGTGACGCTGCGCCCGGTGACGGCGGCCGCCGCGAAGAAGTAGGAGGCGGTGGAGGCGTCGGGCTCGATGGTGAGGTCGGCGGCGGTGTAGCCGCCGGGGTACACGGTGATGGCGCCGTCGCCGTGTTCCTCGGTGAGGGCCCCGAAGTGGCGCATCAGGGCGAGCGTCATGTCGATGTACGGGCGGCTGACCAGGCTCCGGGCGCGGACGGTCAGCGGGGCGCTCATCAGGGGGGCCGACAGCAGCAGTCCGGTGAGGTACTGGCTGCTGAAGGAGGAGTCGAGGGTGATGTCCCCGCCGGTCAGCCCGTCGGCGGTGACGGTGAGCGGCAGCGCGCCGCCGGGTCCGGTGCTCACCTCGGCGCCCAGGGCGGTCAGGGCGTCGGCGAGGGGGCGCAGCGGGCGGGCGCGGAGCTGGTCGGTGCCGTCGAAGACGAACCGGCCCTTGCCGGTGGCGGCGAACGGCGGCAGGAAGCGGGCGGCGGTGCCGGCGTCGGCGCACCACACGCGGGCGTCGGCGCCGGCGTCGTCGGCATCGGTGGCGTTGGTGGCGGCGACGGGGCCGCGGCCGGTGCCGGTGACCTCCCAGGCGTCGCCGGTCTCGGTGATGCGGACGCCGAGGCCGGTGAGCGCGGTGCGGAAGGCGAGGGTGTCGTCGCTGACCAGGGGCGCCCGCAGCCGGGTGACCCCGGTGGCCGCGGCGGCCAGCAGCAGGGCCCGGTTGGTGATGCTCTTGGAGCCGGGCACCCGCGCGGTCAGCGGGGCGAGGCCGTCGGTCCTTTGCGAGGGGGTGCGCACGGCGTGGTGCTCCTTGGTGGGAGGGGGGGATGTACGGGTGGTGGTGGGAGCGGCGATGACCACCCTGCAACGGGCCGCCCGGCGGCGGGCAGCGCCCGCCGGGCACTTCGTCAGGTGCCCGGCACTGCGTCACAACGCCCGGCCGCCCCGAGCCCGAGCCCGAACCCGAGCCCGGCCCGCCCGCCCCGCCCGCCGGGCCCCGGCGCGGGCGGCGGCGGGCGGGGCCCGGCGGATCAGGACGCGGCGCCGGCCGGCGAGAGGGCCAGGCCCAGGCCGGACAGCCCGGGCCGGGTGAAGAGGCCCTCGACGGTGGCCTCCACGTCGAAGAGGGTGCGCTGGACGGGAGGACGGCCGATGAGCTCCGCCGCGCGGGCCGGCAGCGGCGCGGCGGCGGCCTCGGCGGACTCCCACAGGAGCACCGCGCCCCACCGCTCGGTCTCCGGGTCGGCGATCCAGAACTTCAGCCGCAGGCCCTCGATCCCGGCGAACCGGTCGACGGCCTCGTCCCGCAGGAACGCGCGCAGCGACTCGATGCTCTGGCCCGATCCCGCCAGGTCCCACCAGACGACGGCGGCCTTCACCGGGCACGCTCCCGGAGCAGCCCGGTGAGGGCCTCCCCGACGATGCGCGGGCCGTCCTCGGTGAGGACCGCCTCCGGGTGGAACTGCATGGAGCGGAAGCCCCAGCCGCGCAGGGCGTGCACCTCGCCGGTCTCCGGGTCCCGGCTGATCTCGATCACGCCGACGTCGCTGTCGGCCTTCTCGCTGTCGCTGCGCGAGGCGAACGTGTTGTAGAAGCCGACGCGTTCGCGCCGCCCGAACAGGTCGATCTCGCGCTGCACGCCCTGGTTGGGCTGTTCGCGGCGGACCAGTTCGAGGCCGAGCCGCGCGCTGAGCACCTGGTGGCTCAGGCAGACGGCCAGGAAGGGCCGTTCCTGCCGGAGCAGGGTGTCGACGGCCTCCCGCAGGTGCGCGATCTTCGGGTGGTCGCAGTCGCGCGGATCGCCGGGGCCGGGGCCCATGACGACGAGGTCGTAAGGCTCGAAGGCGTACGGCTCGTCGAAGCGGCGGACGGTCACCTCCGCGCCGAAGGAGCGCAGCAGGTGCTCGATCATCGCGGTGAAGGTGTCCTCGGCGTCGACGATGAGCACCTTGCGGCCGACGAGTCCGGGCAGCGGGTCCTCCCGGGTGGCGTCGTCGGCCAGCCAGAACGCGGAGATGGTCTCGTTGCGCTTGCCGAGCGCGGCGCGGACGCCGGGGTGGTCGGCGAACCGGGCCGGGCCGCTCTCGCCGAGGACGGCCAGCAGGCCGGCCGCCTTGGCGCGGGTCTCGGCGACCTCGGAGAGCGGGTCGGAGTTGCGGACCAGGGTGGCGCCCACGCCGATCTCCATGCGGCCGCCGGAGTCGATGTCGGCGGTGCGGATGAGGATCGCGGAGTCCAGGGTGCGCTCCCCCTCGCCGTCCTGGCCGATGAGCGCGAGCACGCCGCTGTAGTAGCCGCGGCCGCCGGGCTCGTACCGCTTGATCACCTGGCTGGCGCTCTCCAGCGGGGAGCCGGTGACCGTCGGCGCGAACAGGGTCTCGTGCAGGACCTCGCGCGGGTCGCGGTCGGTGCGGCCCTCGATGAAGTACTCGGTGTGCGCGAGGCGGGCCATCTCCTTGAGGTAGGGGCCGACGACGCGGCCGCCGCTCTCGCAGATCCGGGCCATCATCTTCAGTTCCTCGTCGACGACCATGTACAGCTCGTCGCACTCCTTGGTGTCGGCGAGGAAGTCGAGGACGCCGGAGAGGGTGGGGCCGGAGGCCGGGTAGCGGTAGGTGCCGCTGATGGGGTTCATCACGGCCCGGCCGCGGGTGACGCTGACGTGCCGCTCGGGGGAGGCGCCGACGAGGGTGCGCTCGCCGGTGTGGACGATGAACGTCCAGTACGCGCCCTGCTCCCGCTCCAGGAGGCGGCGGAAGAAGCGCAGCGCCGAGTCCACGCCGTAGTCGGAGATGTCGGCGACGAAGGAGCGCTTCATGACGAAGTTGGCGCCCGCGCCGGTGCCGATCTCGTCGGCGATGACCTTGCGGACGGTGGCCGCGTAGGCCTCGTCGTCGATGTCGAAGCCGCCGCCCGGCTCCAGGTGCACGGGCGCGTTGGGGATCCGCCACAGCACCTCGGCCAGCGGCAGGGTCCGCTGCTCGGCGATGGTCATCGCGAGCAGCGGGGCCCCGTCGTCGGGTGCCTCGTAGCCGCGTTCGGCGATCTGCCGGTACGGCACGAGGGCCAGTACGTCCTGACGGGCGCGGCCGTCGGCGGCCGGGCCGGTGCGCTGCGGGAGCGGGATGCCGGCCAGCGTGGGGACTTCGGCGATCTCGCCTACGTACAGGTCGATCTGGTCGGCGCCGGTGCTCTCGGGCCGGTGCACGAGGGCGAAGGCCCCGGGCAGCTCGCCCAGCACCCTGCCCAGCAGGTCGTCCGTCATGAGCGCTCCTTCGCGCCGTCCGCGGCCGTCCCGGGTTCCGGGAGGGCGCCGAGCAGCGCCTTGGTGGAGGTGAGGGTCGCGCAGCGGGCCGCCGCGTACTCAAGGGCCATGCGGTGGTCGGCCCAGCTGAAGTCGGCGATGGCATCGCCGACGAGAAAGGTCCGGATGTCGTTGCTGAAGGCGTCCACGCAGGTCATCAGCACGCCGACGTGCGCGTACACGCCGATGACGATCAGCTGGTCGCGCCCGGCGGCCCGCATGCGTTCCAGCAGGTCGGTGTGGTGGAAGGCGCTGTAGCGCCACTTGGTGAACACCCAGTCGCCCTCGGCGGGCGCCACCGGTGCCACGACCCGGCGGTGTTCGGGGCTCGGCTTCATGCCGGGGCCCCAGAAGTCCTTCAGCAGCCCGCGCTGGCGCGGGGTCATGCCGCCGGGCTGCGCGGTGTAGGCGACCGGGATGCCGAGGGCGGCGCAGCGGTCGCGGAGCAGGGCGGCGTGCGCCACCAGGTCGGTGACGGGCTGTTCGCCCGCCGGGAAGGGTGCGAGGAAGAACTCCTGCATGTCGTGCAGGAGCAGGACCGCGCGGTCCGGGTCGACCGTCCAGTTCGCCGGCCCGGTGGGCAGGTCGCCCTCGGCCGGCATCGGATACGCGTCGATCGCGGGGATGTACCTGGGGGGTGTTCCGGATTCAGACACCGAGCGCCGCACCGCCGTCCACTGTGAGGTCGTGCATCGTGATGTGCGAGGCCTCGTCGGAGAGCAGGAAGACGACGGCGTCGGCGACGTCCTGCGGCTGGGCCAGCTTGCCCAGCGGGATCCCGACCCGGAAGGTCTCGGGGTTGCCCTCGATGGAGACCCGCGCGTGGGAGTCGTCCTCCCACATCGAGGTCAGCATCGGGGTGTCGGTGGAGCCCGGCGCCACGAGGTTGGCGCGGATGCCGTACTTGGCGATCTCCAGGCCGAGGCACTTGGTGAACATGGTCGCGGCGGCCTTGGAGGCGGCGTACGCGGACATCTCGGCGCGGGCCGTGCCCGCGGCGTTGGAGGCGACGGTCACCAGGGCGCCGCTCTCGCGCGCCACCATGCGGTTGACGACGGCGCGCGACATGAAGAACACGCCGGTGGTGTTGACGGCGAAGGTGACGGCCCATTCCTCGTCGCTGAGGGAGCGGGCCGGGCCCATGCGCAGCACGCCGGCCGCGTTGACGAGGTAGTCGATGGGGCCGAGGGCGGATTCGACCTCGGCCACCACCTCGTCGACCTCGGTGCTGAGGGTGACGTCGGCGGGGAACGCGGTGACGTCCAGCCCGTCCTCGACGGCGGCCTTGGCGGCCTCGCGCAGCCGGTCGGCGTTCAGGTCGACCGCGGCGACCCGGACCCCGCGGGACGCGAGCGCGCGGACGACGGCCTCGCCGATGCCGCCGGCGGCGCCGGTGACCAGAGCGGTCTTTCCTTGCATGATCGTTCGATCCCTTCTCAGCCGCGCCAGGCGGAGGCGACCTCGACGGCCTGCTCCGGGTTGAGGCGCGGGTCGCAGAAACTGGTGTACTTCTCGCCCAGTTCGCCGACCCGTGAGGCGTTCGCGACGCATTCGTGCACCGGGTCGGGGGTGGTCTCCAGGTGCAGTCCGGCGGCGACGCCGCCGTTGTCGTTGACGGAGGCCTGGAACTCCTCGACCTCGCGGACGACGGTCTCGATGAACCGGGTCTTGTAGCCGCCCGCGCTCACCGTGTTGCCGTGCATCGGGTCGCACATCCAGATCACCGGGTATCCGGCGTCGCTCACCGCGCGGGCCAGCCCCGGCAGCCGCTCGGCGGCCGTTCCGGCGCCCATGCGGGAGATCAGCGTCAGCCGGCCCGGCTCCCGCTGCGGGTCGAGCCGCTCGCACAGGGCCAGCAGCTGCTCGGGGGTGGTCTTCGGGCCGACCTTGGTGGCGACCGGGTTGGCCAGCTCGGCGAAGAACGCGACGTGCGCGCCGTCGAGCTCGCGGGTGCGCTCGCCGATCCACGGCCAGTGCGTCGAGGTCAGCAGGGTGCTGCCGTCGGGTTCGGTGCGCAGCATCGGGCCCTCGTAGTCGAGCAGCAGGGCCTCGTGGCTGGTCCACACGGGCGGCTCGGCGGCGCTGCGGGCCGAGGTGCCGTACCAGCCGAGCAGCTCCATGATGTCGCGGGCCGCGCGGTAGCCCTCGTAGAGCCGGCCCGGGTCGGGGCGGCGCAGGACGGGGTCGGGCTCGGGGCTGTTGACCATGTGGCCCCGG
Organism: Streptomyces goshikiensis; assembly: GCF_014650555.1. Lineage (GTDB taxonomy): Bacteria > Actinomycetota > Actinomycetes > Streptomycetales > Streptomycetaceae > Streptomyces > Streptomyces goshikiensis. Next base: position 352,171 of record NZ_BMVE01000004.1, read on the forward strand.
TAGACCGGCAGTTCCACGCCGGCCACGATCTCGGTCGGGCTGGAGCGCGGCTTGCCGAACTGGCCGGCGAGCCGGCCCACGCGCAGCACGGGCTTGAAGGAACGGGACTTCATGACGGCCGCGAGCGAATCCAGGAGCGCGGCCTTGCGCGCCACGTGGCCCCGGGTGGATTCGGCGGGGTCCTCGGCGCAGTCCCCGCTCTGGACGATCTGGACGTCCCCGGCGGCGGCCTGGGCGAGCAGGGCGCGCAGGGCGCGCACGTCCTCGCCGCGGACGAGGGCGGGAGCGGCCGAGAGTGAGCCGCGTACGTCGTCCAGACTGGCCTGATCGGGCCAGTGCGGCTGCTGGCCCGCGGCTAGCGATCTCCAGAGTGCGTTGTCGTGCACGTGGTACCTCCCGATGCGAACCTGCCGACGTGGATGCACGAGGAGTCTGGGAAGCGGCCGGAGCGGCGAACCACCGGCGGCGCGCCACTTCGTCAGGTGGGGGTCACTTGGTCAAGTCACGTTCAGTGGCGTGAAAATGCGGTGGAATCCCTCGGAGAGCGTATGAATTGGGCCGACCTGACAAGGACCCGTTCGTATTCTGTTCATGATTGAAACGCCCTCCTACGCTCGCGGCATGCTGAGTCAACCGGCCGTCAGGCTGCTCAAGCGGCTTGCTTCCGAAGGGGTTTCGCCCTGGCTGGTCGCGGCCACCGGGGAGGAATTCCTTCCGGATCGCCCGTCCCATTCCGCGACGACGGAACTCCTGCACGGCGCCGTGGCGCCCGTTCTCGATCCGGGCACCGTCCGCCGGGCGTGCGACGCGTTGTGGAATGCCTTCGTGGAAAGCGGCGGCGGGGAGGGCCGGGTTTCCGTTCCGGTCGATCCCTGGCTCGTGCACGACGCGGAGTCCCTGGTGTCGGCCGCGCGTTCCGTTCACGACGAGGTGGGGCGCCCGAATCTGCTCGTACGCATTCCGGCGACCCGCGCCGGGCTCGTCGCACTGGAGGAATGCCTCTCCCTGGGCATCAGCGTGGACGCGGACCTGATTTTCAGCGCGGAGCGGTACGAGCAGGTGCTCGCGGCCTATCTGTCCGGGATGGAGCGGGCGCTCTCGCGGGGCCTGCGGCTCCGGCGGATCTCGGCCGTGACCTCGGTGCCGGTCGGGATGCTCGACGCGGAGGTCAACTCCCGGCTCGCGGCCCTGCCGCTGCGGGGCGCGGCGGTCGCCGGGGCCCGCGACACGGCCGCGCTGGCGGTGGCCCGGCTGCTGTACCGGGCACGCGAGAAGCGGCTCGAAGGCGAGTGGTGGCGGGTCCTGCGGGCGGCCGGGGCGACGCCGCCGGGGCTGCTGTGGACCGAGGTGCGGCCCCGGCACGTCAGCTCGCTGGTGGGGTGGAACACGGGGCTGGCCGCCACCCGGAAGGTCCTGGAGGCGGCTGCCGCGACCGAGCAGCTGCGCGGGGACACCCTGCTGAACGCGCACGCGGAAGCCCACCGGGCGCTGGACGCGCTCGACGGGCTGGGGATCCGGATCGGCGAGGTGGCCCTGGAGCTGGAGGCGGGCGAACTGGACCGCCTCCAGCGGGCCTGGACCCTGCGGTCCTGACCGGGCGGGGCCCCGGGCCGGTCAGGACCCGACCGGTCAGGACCCCGGGCCGGTCAGGCCTCGGCCTTCGCCGGCTGCTGCGTGCGGCGGCGGCCGGGGAAGGGGCCGCCGGTCAGGGAGAGCAGGGCGCCGGCCTTGACGGCGGTCTCCTCGAACTCGGCCTCGGCGTCGGAGAGGGCGATGACGGCCCCGCCCACGCCGTAGCGGACCTTGTCCTCGGTGACGAGGGCGGTACGGATGACGATGCTGAGGTCGGCCGCCCCGGAGAGCGAGAAGTAGCCGATGGCCCCGGAGTAGACCCCGCGCGGCCCCCCTTCGAGCCGGTCGATGATCCGCATCGTCCGCTCCTTGGGCGCGCCCGTCATGGACCCGCCGGGGAAGGCGGCCCGTACGCAGTCGACGGCGCCCAGGCCGGCGCGCAGCCGGGCCCGTACGGTGCTCACCAGCTGGTGGGCGTGGGCGTTGGTCTCGACGCGGAAGACGTCCGTGGCCTCGACGGAGCCGGGCTCGGCGCAGCGCCCGAGGTCGTTGCGGACCAGGTCGACGATCATCAGGTTCTCGGCGTGGTCCTTCTCGTCGGTGAGCAGGTCCGCGACGAGGGCCTCGTCCTCGGCGGGGGTGGCGCCGCGCGGCCGGGTGCCCTTGATGGGCCTGGACTCGACGAGCCCGTCGCGGCCGACGCGCAGGAACCGCTCGGGCGAGGTGCTCAGCACGCCGAGGCCGTCGAACTGGAGCAGGGCGCCGAAGGGGGCCGGGCTGGTGCGGCGCAGGTGCAGGTAGCCGGCCCACGGGTCCATGCGGCCGCGGACCTCGGCCAGGTTGGTGAGGCAGACCTCGTAGGTCTCGCCGGCCGCGATCTCCTCCTGGCAGGCGTCGACGAGCCGCAGGTACGCGTCGCGGTCGTGGCGCAGCCGGATCTCGCCGGGCAGGACGGGGGCGGCCGCCGGCGGGGTGGCGGCGGGGCGGGGCCGGGGGAGGCCGGAGAGGTGCTCCAGCCCGGCGGCCATGGCGGTCAGCCGGTCGCGGGCGGCGGCCTCCGAGGCGGGGCCGGCGGGGCCGGCGGGGCCGGCGTCGGGGCCGGCGTCGGGGCCGGCGTCGTCGGCGGACCGCTCGGCCAGTGCCAGCAGGTAGCTGGTCCCGGTGGCGTGGTCGAGGACGAGGGCCCGATCGGCGAAGACCATCGCCGCGTCGGGGTCCTCGGACTGGTGGGCGAGCTCGCCGCCGCACTCGGCCTTCAGCTCGTAGCCGAGGTAGCCGGTCCAGCCGAGCGCGAAGTCGAAGGGCAGCTCGGGGACCTCGGTGTCGAGGGAGCGCAGGTCCTGGTCGATCCAGTCGAGGAAGGGGCCCGCGCTGATCTCGGTGCCGGTCGCCGAGTCCACCCGGACGGTGCCGCTCCACACGTCGGCGCGGGCCACCCGGGCGAGCGGGCCCGTCGCGTCGCCCATCACCGAGAAGCGGCCGTCGCCGGAGTCGGGGCGGCTGCTGTCGAGCCAGAAGGCGTACGGGTTGCCGCGGAAGAGACGGTCGTAGGCGGCCTCGTCGTCCCAGCGGGTGGGCAGCTCCTCGACGAGGACCCGGAGCCGGCGCGCGCCGGAGGGCAGCCCGACCCGCACGTCGTCCCGTACGCCCGGACGTACGCCGACGGGTGCGGCGGCGGCCACCGGCGCGGCCGGCGCCGCCGGAGCGGCCGGCGCCGCCGGGGTCACCGGGGCGGCGCGGCGGCGGGACGGGCGCCGCAGGCGGCCGCTCAGCTCGGCGAAGTTCCGCAGCAGGGCCACGCCGTGCCGCGCGCTGATCGACTCGGGGTGGAACTGCACGCCCCACATCGGCCGGTCCCGGTGGCGCAAACCCATCAGTACCCCGTCCGGGGTCCAGGCCGTGGCCTCCAGCTCGGCGGGCAGATCGCTCACCGCGAGCGAGTGGTAGCGGACCACCTCCAGCGGAGACGGAATCCCGCTGAACAGGCCCTCTCCGTCGTGCAATACCGGCGAGATCCGGCCATGCATCGGCTCCGGCGTGCGCCCCACCCGGGCGCCGTGGAGCAGGCCGATCGCCTGGTGCCCGAGGCAGATCCCGAGCAGCGGCAGCCCGCCGTGCTCGATGACCTCCCGGGAGATCCCGAGGTCGGCGTCGCGCGCGGGGGTCCCCGGCCCCGGCGAGACGATGACGCTGTCGAACTCCGCCAGCCGGCGCGGCGTCCAGAGCGGGTCGTCGTTGCTGACGACCTCGGGCTCGCGGCCGCCCGCCTCGGTGATCTGGTGGAAGAGGTTGTAGGTGAAAGAGTCGTGGTTGTCGATCAGAAGCGTGCGCATGAATCCCCCCTGGTTGACGCGCGTCCGCTACCGCCCGCGGGCGGGCCGGATCTCGATCAGCATGTGCTCGACCATGTCCTGTCCGTACTCGCCCTCGCGCACCCGCTCGCTGCGCAGCGTCCGCAGCTCGCGGCCGGTCTCGTCGGCGATCCGGTGCAGCGCGGGCAGGTCGCCGCGGTCGCTGAAGTGCAGCAGCGCCGAACCGGTGGGCGTCAGCCAGTGCGGGGCCTGCTCCAGGTAGCGGCGGTGGGCGCGGTAGCCGGTGTCGACGTAGGCGCGCTCGTGGACCGACTCGTACTCGTACGAGTCGGGTGCCATCACGTAGTTGGAGCTCCAGAAGACGGTGTCGAACCGATCGTTCTCGGCCAGGCCGGAGAACAGATCGCTGTGGACCGCGCTGAGCCGGTCGCCCACCCCGTGGCGCTCGGCGTTGACGGCCGTGTTCTCCACCGCGCGGGGGCTGATGTCGGATCCGACCACCCGATCAAATCCGGCCAGTGCCGCCATTACCGTGGTAACTCCCGAGCCACAGCCGATTTCCAGGAAAGAACCGGCAGGCCGCGCGGTGGTGGGCTCGTTCAGTCCGAGGAATTCCAGCGCGATACCGGTGGACGGGGAGAATACGGGCGCGAACACCTCATCCAGCAGATCCCACTCCCGTCCGCACATCGTGAAGAGCTTCGGCCGGTCGGGCCGCGTCAAGGACATACGGCTGCGGTGGATGGATCGTTCGAAACTCTGGACCTGCGTCATCGGACCCCCGTCACAAACGTCGGTGCGGCGTCCGAAACCGGCGCCGCCCCAAAGGTTTAACGCGGGAAGGCCTTCCGCCAGAAGGTGGTCCGGCAACAGCATCGGTCACAGCGGGTGGTGCCCCAGGCACACTCCGCCCCAACTGACCTGCCAGTCTTCCTTTTGCGGATTGTTGACCTCCGCAGCAGGACCGCACTACGTTCGCGACGGGGGAATGACGGGATGTGCCTTGAGGGGGGCCGTTTGATGCCGGAAGGCCGAAAGCCATACGCCGAAGTGTCCGAAATGCTGGAGCTGCTGGCTCGGGAGGCGCACACGGAAGAGTTCGAGCGGCTGGTCCGCTCGGCTCGTGAAGCCGGCGCGGACGAGATCGAGATCGCCCGGCTGACCAGGGCGAAGGACCTTTCGCTGAGCATCCGGTCCCTGTTCGCCCGCCGCCAGCAGCGCGAGGCCGGGCTGAGCGCGCTGGTCGACACCGCCCGGGACCTGACCCTCCCGTACAACCTGGACACCCTGCTCAAGGTGATCACCCGGCGGGCCCGGCTGCTGCTGGGGCTCGACATGTCCTGGGTGACGTTCCACGCCTTCGACGAGGGCGTCTCGTACGTCCGCGCCGCCGACGGCCACACCTCCGCGATCACCGTGGGTTTCGGCGTCCCGATGGGCGGCGGCGTCGGCCGGCAGGCCCAGCAGCGCTCCGCGCCGTTCTGGACGGCCGACTACCTCCGGGACGAGAGCTTCCTCCACTCCGAGCCCATCGACGACGTGGTGCGCGCCGAGGGCCTGCACGCCCTGATGGCGATCCCGCTGCGCCAGGAGGACACCGAGCTCGGCAACCTGTACGTCGCCGGTCGCGGCATCCGGCACTTCGACCCCGACGAGCTCTCGCTGATGAGCTCGCTCGCCGACCTCGCCGCCGTGGCCATCGAGAAGACCCGGCTGCTGGACCAGGTCCGCAACGAGGTGGCCGGCCTGGAGCTCAACACCTCCCGGGCCATGAGCTCCTCCGCCGCCGAACACCATCTGCGCCGCGTCCACGGCGAGCTGATCGACGTGGTCCTGGAGGGCGGCGGGCTGCCCGCCCTCGCCGGCGAGGCGGCCGTCCTGCTCGGCGGGCCCGTGCTGATACGGGACCAGGCCGGCCGGGACCTCTACACCAGCGGCGAGTTCCCCGCCCTGGACGAGGCCGAGATCCGCGTCGCCAGCCTGGACGCCCACACCGAGCGCCGCCCGGTCACCTCGGCGGGCGGCGCCTGGATCGTCCCGGCCGTCGCCGGCCAGGAGATGCTCGGCACGCTGCTGCTCGCCCCGGGCGCGCGCACCGAGGCCAAGGCCGACGCCGCGTACTGGAACCAGCTCCTCGTGACGGTGGCCCAGGTCACCGCCCTGGTGCTGCTGATGCAGCGCAGCGCGGCCGCCGCCGAGGGCCAGGTGCGCGACGAACTCTTCAACGACCTGCTCAAGGGCAACGGTTCGGCCGCCAAACTCGCCGAACGCGCCCGGCGCCTCGGGGTCGACCTGAACGGCCCGCACGTGGTGATCGTCGCCCGCCCCGAGGGCGGCTCGCTGGGCCGGGCGGTCATCTGGGCGTCCTCGTACGCCCATCAGCTGTCGGGCCTCAAGAGCGTCGAGGGCGGCTGCATCGTCCTGATGCTGCCCGGAACCGACGCGGGCGCGGCGGCCCGCGCCGTCTCCGACGAGCTGTCGACGGCCCTGGGGCACCCGGTGACCGTGGGCACGGCCGGCCCGGTCAAGGACCTGACCGGCATCAGCGGCACGTACCAGGAGGCCCGCTGCTGCCTTGACGCCCTCACCGCGCTCGGCGGCACCGGCGGTACGGCCTCCCCGCGCGAGCTGGGGTTCCTCGGACTGCTGCTCTCCGACAGCCCCAACACGGGCCAGTTCATCAACAGCACCATCGGGCCCGTCCTGGAGTACGACGCCCAGCAGCGCACCGAGCTCGCCCGCACCCTGGAGGCGTACTTCGCCTCGGCCGGCAGCCCGACGCGCGCGGCCGAGAGCCTGCACGTGCACCCCAACACCGTCTCCCGGCGCCTGGAGCGGATCAGCGAACTCCTGGGCCCCGACTGGCTGGAACCCGCCCAGGCGCTGGAGGTGCAGCTGGCGCTCCAGATGCAGCGCACGCGCCGCGCGCTGCTCAGCCGGCGCCACGATCAGGCCGGCCACGCCATCGGCTGAGGCCGCTGGTCGCGGTACTCGCTGGACAGCGCGTGCGCGGCGGAGGCGAGCGTGGTGTGCCGGTGCCAGCCGCCGAAGGAGCGGCCCTCGAAGTCCACGATGCCGACGCGGGTCGCCACCTCCGCGAAGTCGGTCTCGACGCGGTGGGTGAGCTTCGCCAGGCGCAGCAGCGCGCCCCACGGCACGTCGGTCATGTCGGTGATCCAGCACTGCCGCGGCCAGCCGTTGGTGCCCGTCCACTCGCCGAGCAGCAGCAGCGGCCGCTGCACCCCCGGCAGCCGCACCTGGACGCCGGCGACCAGGCTCGTCCGGCTCGCCAGGCCCCCGGGGTCGGACCAGGTCACCGGGCGGCGCAGCGTCCGTACCATCCGCAGCAGCTGGTGCGCGGAGGTCGGGCGGCTGTCGTTGCCGAGGACGGCCGGGGTCGCGGGGGCCACCGCCGTGGTGCCCCGTACGGAGGCCAGGTACGGCAGCCGGGCGACGCCGAGGGAGCGGGCCAGGGCCGTCGGGCTGATGTCCGGGAGGTCGACGACGACCGGGCGCGGGCTGCCGCCGCCCGTCCAGGTCCGCACCTCGGCCAGGGCGCCGGTCACGCACTCCAGGGGGGTCGCGGCGAGGTGCGCGTCCTGCGGCAGCGGGGCGGGGCCGAGCCGGTCGGTGTCCCGCCAGTCCTCGCAGAGCATGAGCCGCCAGTTGACGGGGCTGCTCGTCTCCTCGTTGGCGGCCCACACCCCGAACGCCTCCTGGCTGTTGACGACCTGGCCGAGGCTGGGCACGAACCGGCGCGCGACGCCCACCGAGTGGCGGCCCGCCTTCGGTATGACCACCGGGTGCACCACCCAGGCCCGGGGGCGCAGCGAACGCTCCAGGTAGCGGGCGAGGGTGGCGCGCACGGGACCCCAGTCCCAGGTGGAGGACGAGATGAAGTGGTGCAGGCTCTGCTCGGCCGCGCGGTCTCCGACGTGGGTGGCGATGTTCCGCATGGACTTGCGGCCGCCCGCGGACAGCAGCCCGCGCAGGTACAGCTCGCCCTTGCGCCGCTGGTCGCTGCGCGGCAGCGGTGCGAAGATCTCCGCGCACAGCCGGCCGAGGGCGTCGTCCGGAACCCGGTGGCCGACCTGCTCCTCGTAGACGAGCTGCATCTCCATGTATCCCCCGTACGTCGTGCCGTCGCCCCGCTGTTTCCACGGGTCTCCACCGTGCTGTCCGGGGCGGTGGCTTGCCCAGGTGCGCCGGTCACACACCTGGGCGGACGAGCGGGCGTCCGGCCACCCGGACCCCCCGCGGGGAACGCGGGCCGGACCGCGCCGGGCGGTCCGTACGCCCCCGCCCGCCTGCGCGGACGCCCCGGAGAGTGGCCCCGGGCGGCCCGGCCGCCGGATCCGGCGCCGGGCGGTGGCGGGACCACACCCGCGGACCCCGCGGAGGGTGGCCCCGCCACCGCGCGGCAGGTCACGCGCACCCGCCCGCGGGGGCGGTCGCGGGTGGTCGTAGGTGGGGTGGGGGCTCGGGTGGGGGCTCGGGTGGGGCTAACCCCCGGCGCCCGTCTGGGGGCAGCCGGTTGGGCGGCTGACGACCACTCAACAACGATGTGGGCATGCCTACTTACCGCCGCAAGGCCGCTCTCCTCGCCCTGTCCGTCGTCTCCGTCGCCACGGCCCTCACCGGCGCCGGCGCCCCGCTCGCCCGGGCGGCGCCCGGCGCCCCGGCGTCCTCCCTGGAGTGGAAGCCGTGCGCCCGGCCCGGTGGCCCCGCCGCCCAGGAATGCGCCGAGCTCCCCGTACCGCTCGACTACGCGGACCCGGACGGCCCCCGGATCACGCTCGCCGTGTCCCGGCTGCGCAGCGACCGGCCCGCCGCGCGGCGCGGCACCCTGCTGGTGATCCCCGGCGGCCCGGGCGGCTCCGGCGTCCAGCGCCTGACCCAGAAGGGGAACGCCCTGTCCCGGGAGCTGGCGGGCGCCTACGACATCGTCGCCCTGGACCCGCGCGGCGTCGGCGGCTCCACCAAGGCGAGCTGCGGCCTGGACCCGGCGGACCGGTGGCTGGTCACCCTCCGCTCCTGGGCCGGCCCCGACGGGGAGACCGCAGAGAACGCCGCCCGGGCCCGCCGGATCGCCGACGCCTGCGCCCGCGAGGGGGGCCCGGTGCTGCGCAGCTTCACCACGGCCAACGAGGTCCGCGACATCGACCGCTTCCGGCAGGCGCTGGGCGAGCGGAAGCTGTCCGCGTGGGGCGTCTCGTACGGCACCTACGTGGGCGCCGTGTACGCGCAGACCTACCCCGACCGCACCGACCGCTGGGTCCTGGACAGCAGCGGCGACCCCGACCCGCGGCGCCTGGCCCGCGGCTGGCTCGCGAACATGTCCCAGGGCGCCGACGACCGCTTCCCGGACTTCGCGGCCTGGGCGGCCGACCCGGCCCGGGACGCCGAGGGCCTGCGCCTGGCCGAACACCCCGAACAGGTCGAGCCGCTGTTCCTGGAACTCGCCGCGCGACTGGACCGGGAGCCGAAGGAATCCGACGTCGCGGGCACCCCGCTGACCGGCAACGGGCTCCGCCAGGCGCTCCAGAACGCCCTCTACGGCGACGCCCTCTTCCCGGGGCTGGCCCGGCTGGTCCGCGCGGCCCAGGACCCGGCGGCCCGGCCGACGCTCCCGCCCGAGCTGGCCCGGCCGCTGCCGGACACCGACGCGGCCGTCATGGTCGGCGTGATCTGCAACGACGTGCGCTGGCCGCAGGGCGCCGCCGGGTACGAGGAGGCCGTCGCCGCGGACCGGGCCGCGCACCCCCTGACGGCGGGGATGCCGGTGAACGTCACCCCGTGCTCCTTCTGGAAGGACCGGCCGCGGGAGGAACCGACCCGGATCACCGACCGGGGCCCGTCCAACATCCTGATGATCCAGAACCTCCGGGACCCCTCCACCCCGTACTTCGGCGCGCTGAAGATGCGCCGTGCCCTCGGCGACCGCGCCCGCCTGGTCACCGTCGACCACGGCGGCCACGGCGTCTACCTCGCGGGCACCAACACCTGCGGCGACCGCGCCGTGACCCACTACCTGACCACAGGCACCCGCCCCCACCAGGACACCTACTGCGCCCCCTGACACCGGCGTAGGATCATCGGCAGGGGGACTTCCGTGACCATGACTGTCGCCCGCCACATCGTGGCCGGGCCCGATGCCGCCGCGTTCGCCGAGCGGCTGAGCAAGCAAGTGGCCGGCCACATCGACCGCCTTGAAACATCTGCGGACTCGATCGACTTCGCGTTCAGTACTGCTCTTCTCGCCCTCCAGGCCCACTGCGTGGCCGACCCGGAAGCGGCGAACCTGGAGACCTGGGCAGCGACGGTCAACGCGATGCAGCTGGGCACCGCGCTGTTCGCCGTGACCGGTGCGAGCGAGGGAACGGTGGAGTGCCGCATCAACGGGAGAGTGCGGACCATCCCCGTGATCGGTCCGCAGCCGTACGCCGATGCCGGGAACTGGCTGCTGGCGTTCTGGCTGTCCGTCATCTGCCGTGAGCAGGAACGGATGACGCAGCTGTGCCGGATTCCGCTGGAGCAGTTGCGTTCACCCGGGGGCGAGTACGAGGAGTTCTTCTACCACTGGGTGGATGCCCAGCGGACGTACTGGCTCCGCGGGGCGGGCCTGGTGGAGAAGCTCATCGCGGCGATCGAAACGTCCGATCCCGAAGTGGCGCACACCGTTCCGCGCGACATGCTCCAGGGGCTGTTGTACCCGCCGATCAACCTCTTCCGTCACTTCGTGCGGGGCCATGAAGAGGGCTTCAGCCCGGCCCTGGTGGAGGCTTTGAACCTGCACAGGGCGTATTGGACCCGGAACGAGGAGCGCGCGGCGGACATCGACGGCGCGGTGGCCCTGGGGCCGCTCGCCATGGCGTGCCTGGCCTACGATGGGAAGCTCCCGATCGGCGTGGAGTCGGATTTCGTACCCAAGTACCTTCTTGAGCACGGCTGGCTGGGAGAATTTCCCACTTGATCAGCTCTGAGGATGGGCGCATGGCTGCGCGTATTGCCCGCCACGAGTTCGCCACGGACAACGTCGCGGAGGCCATGGCGCCGGTCGTCGAGAGTGCCGAGGAGGCGCTCGCGGGGCTCGCGACCTCCGAGGACGACCGGTACGACGCGCTCACGCTCGCGCTGGCCGCAGCGAAGTGGCACTGTCTCGCCGACCCCGTCGCGGACCGGTTCACGACCTGGGAGGCGTGGATCCTCGCCATGCAGGCCGGATCCGCGCTGTTCGCGGCGGGCCGGGCCACCGAGGGCACCGTCACCTGCCGGATCGGGGTCAACGGGGAGGAGCGGGAGCTGCCGGCGACCGGCCCGCAGGAGTACCTGCACGCCGGGAACTGGATCACCTCCTTCTACCTGGCCGCGATCTGCCGCGAGAACGACCGGGTGCAGCAGCTCGTGCAGGTTCCGCTCGACTTCCTGCGCGCTTCCGGCGCGGAGTTCGACGACTACCTCTATGCGTGGATCGAGACGATCCAGAACCACTGGTTCGGCCGTCAGGAGACCTGGGAGACGCTCGTCCGGGCTGTCGACGGCACGGATCCCGCGAACGTACGGATCGCCGGCAAGGAACTGATGCTGAAGATCCTCTATCCGCCGATCAACCTCTTCTACCGCTATGTGACGCGTGACAACACCTTGTTCAATGAGGCTCTGGTCGAGGCGCTCACCTGGCACAAGGAGTACTGGACGGCCAACGATGCCCGTTCGAGGAGTGGTGAGGGGCTCGTCGCGCTCGGGCCGCTCGCCATTGCCTGCATGGCCCGCGATGCCGGCATGCCGATCGAAGTCGAGTCCGCATACCTGCCGAAAGAACTGCTGGAATTCGGCTGGGTCGGCGAAGTGGACGCCTAGGCCTTTTCCCTGATGGGTGCGGGCCGTGGTTGTCAGGGGGCTCGGGGATACTGCGAGAGGCAAGCAGCGGCCCCAGACCTGTGAGACATGAGGGAACACCACATGAGCACGGCCACGTCCGGAACCGTCACGGCAGCACCGCGCGCGTCCGGGGGATGGCCGCGCAGTGCGCTGGCCGGGGACGTGCTCATCACCGCCGTGGCCGCCCTGGAGCTGCTCACGCTGCACGGGCAGCTCGACCGGACCGCCGCGCTCGTGTGTCCGCCCGCGCTGATCGCGCTCATGCTGCGGCGCCGGCTGCCCGTGACGGTGCTGCTGGCGACGCTGCCGTCGATGGCCACCGGGTTCCTGTGGCTCGCGCCCATGGCGGCCATGTACACCGTCGCCTCCTGCGCCGTCCGCCGCCGGGTGGTCGTGGGCGCCGGGGCGGCGCTGTTCGCGGCGACGCTGTGGGCCGGCTACACCGTCGGGGCCGCGGCCATGACCTGGAGCGACCACCTGATCGTCGTCCAGGTGGCGCTCATGTTCAGCCTCGGCCCCGCCGGTCTGGGCCTGCTCGCCCGGACCCGGTCCGAGCTGCGGGCCCACGTCGCCGAGCTGTCCGCGTCGCAGGCGCGCGGCCGGCGCCTGGAGGCCGAGCGGGCCGTCGCCCGGGAGCGCACGCGGATGGCCCGCGAGATGCACGACACCGTCTCGTACCACCTCGGCCTCATCGCCGCCCAGTCCGGGGCGCTGTGGAGCACCGCCCCCGACGACACGGTCCGCGAGGACGCCGAGACCATACGCCGCCACAGCGCCGACGCCCTGGCGGAGCTGCGCGACATCGTCGGCGTCCTGCGCCACGCCGCCGGCCGGGGCGACGAGGGTGACTCCGCCCGGCTGGCCAACCTGGGCGAGCTGGTCCGCGAGGCCCGGCTGGACGCGGTCCTCGACCTCGACCTCGGCCTCCCCGACGGCCGCGGCTGCGGCCCGGAGGTCGAGCAGGCCGCGTACCGCACCGTGCAGGAGGCCCTGACCAACGTCCGCAAGTACGCCCCCGGTTCCCGCATCGACATCCGCGTCGGGCCGTCCGCCACCGGCGACGCCCTCCTCGTCGAGGTCCGCAACGGTCCCGTCCCGGACCCTCCCGCCGGCGGCGCCGGTGGCGGCTTCGGCCTCACCGGCCTGGCCGAGCGCACCGCCCTCGTCGGCGGCACCTTCCGCGCGGGCGCCACCGCGGACGGCGGCTTCGCCGTCCGCGCCGAACTGCCGCTCGGTCAGCGGCAGTCGCCCCAGGGGGAGTCCGGATCCGCCTCGTACACCGATACGTGCCGCAGGCTCGACGAGGTGTACGGGGTGCCCGCCCAGTCCTCCGTACGCTCCACCAGCCGCAGCCCCGACAGCTCGGCCAGCAGGTCGATCTCGAAGGGGAAGGCGTAGCGCAGCAGGTGCTCCCGGGTCTCCGGGGCGCCGCCGTCGATGATCGTGTGGGTCGACAGCATGAGCTGCTGCGAGCGGTCCACGGTCAGCGTGTCCAGCATGATCGACCGCTCGTCGAGGTGGCGCATGGAGTGGTCCGGCTTCTCCATGTGGTGGTACGGGGCCGGGTCGAAGGCCTCCAGTACGAAGCGGCCGCCGGGAGCCAGCTGCTCGCGGGCCAGCCGCAGGCAGCCGACCTGCTGCTCCTTGGTGACGGCCACGAAGAACGTGTTCAGCACCAGGGTCACGGTGTCGAAGGTCCGCCCCGTGCCCTCCCGCGTGAAGTCGCCGAGCCGCGTGGTCACCGTGCCCTGCGGATCCCGCGCGCGCAGCTCGGCGAGCATGGGCTCGGAGCCGTCGATCCCGTGCACCGTGAAGCCGTCCCCGGCGAGCGGTACGGCGATCCGGCCGGTGCCGACGCCCAGTTCGAGGACGCTGCCGCCGGGCGGGGTGAGTGCCGCGACGAACGCGACCGCCTGCTCGGTGTCGTGGCCGATCGGGTACATGCGGTCGTACACGCTCGCCAGCTTCTGGTCGTACAGGGCGTTGCCGAGGGTCGTGGTCATGCGGGCGCTCACTCCAAACGGGGTGCCGGTGGGGCACGGTCGGTACGGGGCCGGCCCCGCCGCCGCCCGGCCCCGGCCCACGGGACCTCGGCCGCGCCTCAGCGGGTGCCGGTGCCGGCCAGGGCCGGCGGCCGCGGCCGGCCCGGAGGGGGCGCGGCGCGGTAAGTGGTGCGGTGGCCGGTGCGGTGCGTGGCGCGATGGGTCGCGACCACGGCGGCCTGTACGCGGTTGGTCAGGCCCAGCTTGGCCAGGATGGCGCTGACGTGCTCCTTGGTCGTGGACGCGCTCAGCAGCAGCCGGCGGCCGATGTCGGCGTTGGTCAGGCCCCCCGCGAGCAGGTCCAGCACCTGGCGCTCCCGGTCGGTGAGCGAATCCAGGCGGGCTTCCAGCCCGGCGTCCAGACCCGGGTCCAGGCCGGCGTCCAGGCCGGCGCTCAGCCCCGGGTCCGGCTCGTCGTACCCCGGGCCGCCGCTGAGGTACGAGGGCCCGCCCCCGTATGACGGGCCGCCCCCGTACGACGGCCCGGTGCCGAGGTAGCCGCCCACCACGATCCGGGCCGCCTGCGGCGACAGCACCGTGCCGCCGGAGGCCAGCACCCGTACCGCGTGGACGAGTTCCTGCGGCGTCGCGTCCTTGAGCAGGAAGCCCTTGGCCCCGGAGCCCAGCGCGGCCGCGATGTCCTCGTCGGCCAGGAACGTCGTCAGGATCGCCACGGCCGGCGGATCCGTCAGCGCGCCGAGACCGGCCAGGACGGCGAAGCCGTCCACCTCCGGCATGCGCAGGTCGAGCAACACCACGTCCGGACGGTGGAGTTCGATCGCCCCCAGCGCGGCCGGGCCGTCACAGGCGACCGGAACGTCGATGTCCGGTTCGCTCTCCAGAATGCGCTGCATGCACGAGCGCAGCAGGACTTCGTCGTCGACAATCATTACGCGGATCATCACGCCCCCTTGTGGCGGCCACCCCGTTTGGCCGCACTTCGGCCAAGGTATCAACCGGGTGAAATGGGGTTGAAGTCCAGGGGTGCGGCTGGGGGGAAGGCGAGGTACCGCCCAGGGGAAGCGCTGCCGCAGCCTGCTCAGGCGCCCGCTTCGATCGACTCCTCGATGAGCGCGACCATCGCGGAATCCCAGGTCAGGACCAGCAGTTCGGCCTTCTCACCCTGCGCGGTCGTGCAGGTCAGGGCCGTTCCGCCGCGGCCACCGCCGGTCGCCGCCACGGCCGGCCCGGCCAGCCGCAGCGCGCTGGCCCCGGGGCCGTCCAGGACCGCTCCGGAGCGCCCCAGCGTGAGCTTCCCGGGCTGCATCCCGCTCGCCCGGCCGGCGGCGGCGCCCGTACGGTAACGGCACCGCAGCGTCACCGGTTCGCCGCGCCGGAACGCGGCGACGCGGCGCGCGCAGCGGGCCCGGTCGAGGCCCTTGCCGCCTATCCACAGCGTCAGGTCCATCAGGGAATGCAGCGCGAATTCCAGCAGCAGCATGTGATCGTTCGCTCCTCAACTCAGACGACTCGGGGATGACACGGGCGGACACGGGTCACGGGTCATGGGATACGGGTCACCGGTGCGGGCCGCCCCGCCCGGTCGCGTACCGCCTCGACGATGGCCCGTACGTCGGCCAGTGCCGCCTCGGGGCCCTCGGTCAGCAGGACCCCGGCGCAGCTCAGCGCGATCTCCGTCGCCCCCGCCTCACCGTAACCGGTGAGTTGGGCGGCGACCTCCTCAGGTGTCCCGTACGCGAAGACACCGCCGTCGACCAGCGCGCCCGCGCCCGCCCACGGATCCGACACGTCCACGTCGAGCCCGGCCGAGCGCAGCATGGCCGCGTAGTGCTCCCCGCTCAAGTGCGGTGCGTGCGCGGCGAACGCCAGCTTCCTGGGATCGCGGCCCGGCCTGCGCACCGCGCACGGCACGATCGCCGTCACCCCCGGCACCGGCCGCCCGCGCGACCCGGCGCCCCTCGCCAGAGCCGGCACGATCGCCTCCCTCAGGTGACCGGCCGGGGTCAGCAGCGTGATCGCCACGTCCGCGATCTGCCCCGCCGTGTGCGCCATCCGCGGCCGCAGCACGCCCACGCCGAGTGACACCCGCGGGCAGGGCGCGGCCGCCGCCGTGTGCGGCAGCGGCAGGGGTCCGCCGTCGAGCCGTACGTAGCGCCCCCGGAAGTCCTCGACCGCCTCGCCGTCCAGCAGCCGCCGCACCACGGACAGGTACTCGGCGACGGCCGTGAGCGGGCTCTCGTACGGCTCCCCGCGCAGCGCCGCCACGAAGTCCGGGTCCCCGGCGCCGAACCCGGCCACCACCGGCCGCCCGGTCAGCAGCGCCACGGACCGCGCCTGCACGGCCGCGTCCAGGGGGTGGCGCAGCGCGGTCAGCGCGACGCTGGTCCCGGCGGGCACCCGGATGCCGCGTCCCGCGAGGTGGGCGAACGCCTGGTGGGTGTCGACGACCAGCGACTGGCCCAGGTACAGGCGCTCCAGCGCCAGGTCCCGTACGGTCTCGCCGAAGGCGGCGAGCTCGTCGAGGTCGGAGGCCATCAGCGGGTACATCAGGGACAGCGGCGTCATCACGGGCGGCGCGGGCGTCACGGGGATCCTCTCCTTGGACATCGGGGTCGTGGTCGGGCTCGGGCTCGGGCTCGGGCTCGGGGGCGCGGTCATACGAGGTCCCCGGACCGTTCGGCGGGCCCCGCACCCGACGGCGTCAGGTACGCGTCGGCCTGGAGCCGGAAGAGCCGGGCGTACGTTCCTCCGAGGGCCAGGAGTTCCCCGTGCGTGCCCTCCTCGATGAGCGAGCCGCCGTCCAGCACGAGGATCTTGTCCGCGACCCGGACGGTCGAGAACCGGTGCGAGACCACCAGCGAGGTGGCCCGGGAGCAGATCGTCCGCAGGCGGCCGAAGATGTCCGCCTCCGCCTCCGGGTCGATCGCGGCGGTCGGCTCGTCGAGGATCGCGATCGGCGCGTCCCGCAGGAACGCCCGGGCCAGCGCGATCTTCTGCCACTGCCCGCCGGACAGCTGCCGGCCGCCCTCGAAGTGCCGGCCCAGCACGGTGTCGTACGTCGCCTCGAACCCGTCGACGAACGCGTCGGCGCCGCTCGCCGCGGCGGCCGCGCGGATGCGGTCGGTGTCGTCGAGCTCCTCGACCCGCCCGAAGCCGATGTTGTGGCGGACCGGCATCTCGTAGCGGATGAAGTCCTGGAAGACGACGCCGATGTTGCGCTGGAGGTCGGTGGTGTCGTACTCCTCGATCGGCACCCCGTCGATGAGGATCCGGCCCGAGGTGGGCTCGTAGAGCCTGGTCAGCAGCTTGACGACCGTGCTCTTGCCGGCGCCGTTCGCGCCGACGAGCGCGCAGCAGGTGCCGGCGGGGACGAAGCAGCTGAAGCGGTCCAGGGCGACGGTCTCGGTGCCCGGGTAGCGGAAGGTGACGTCCTGGAACTCGATGCCGTGGGTGAGGCGCCGCGGGAACGGCCGGGTGCCGCCGGTGACGCTCCCCTCGGGCAGTGAGAGGTAGTCGAAGAGGTTCCCGGTGAACAGGGTGTTCTGGTAGAGGGTGGCGACGCCGAGCAGCAGCCCGCCGGCTGCCACGTGCACGGCGCCGAGCGCCTGGAGGTAGCCGGCGAGCTCGCCGAGGCGGCCCGTCGAGACGGTCGACTTGAGGGCGAAGACCAGGGCCCCGGCCGAACCGGCCACGCTGACCAGCCCCAGGACCGCCGACCAGCCGTGCCGGCGCCGCGCCAGGCCCCGGTCCACCCGGAAGAACTCCTGGACCAGCGCCCGGTAGCGGTCCACGAGGTACGGGCCGAGCTGGTACAGCTTCACCTCCTTGTAGGAGGAGTCCGTCGTCGTCAGGTCCTGGTAGTAGAAGGCCCGGCGGCGGTCCTGCGCGCGGTGGTACTCGACGGCGTACCCCTCCTTGCTGAACACGATGTGCGCGGCGAGCGCGGGCACCGGGGCGAGCAGGATGACGACCGCGAGCCAGGCGTTCCACGAGAACAGCACCGAGCTGACCATCACGAGCGACGCCAGCGAGGTGAGCGTGCGCAGCATCTCCTCGAACACCTCGAAGGCCGTGCCGCCGCCGCTCTCGCGCAGGGCGCGCTGCAGCCGGTCGTAGGCCTCGGGGTCCTCGTACGAGCCGAGGTCCATCCGGGTGCCCTTGACCATGACCTGCTCGCCGATCGCGGCCCCGAACTCCAGCTGGAGCAGGGAGTTCAGGTACTGCGCGACCGACGACAGGACGTGCTCGCCGACCGCGACCGCGACCAGCCCGGCGGCGGCCCGGGTGAGCCGGTCACCGGCGCCCGGAACGCCCTCGACGGCGTCGGCGACGGCCTGCACCGCGTCGGCGGTGAGCCAGATCCCGGCGGCGGGGACGGCGGCGGTCAGCAGGGTGAGCAGCGTCAGGGCGCTCACCCGCAGCGGGCTGAGCCCCCGGAAGGAGCGCAGCACCAGCCACCAGTAGCGCAGGTCCCGGGAGAGCCGGCGGTGTGTCTGCGCCTGCGTCTGCGTCTGCGTCTGCTCGGCGCTCACTGGGGCCTCCCGCGCAGGCAGTTCAGTACGTGGCCCCACACCAGGTAGCAGCGGTTCTCGGCGGGCCGGTCCATCGGCAGCAGCCGGTTCACCTGCATGTGCGCGAGGCTCGCCAGGATGGCGTCCCGGCCGCCCCACAGGGTCCCGGCGGCCTCCGCCCGGGCGACGGCCAGCGCGGCGCGGCGTACGGCCGGGGCCTGCGCGTCGAGGACGGCGGCCAGCCGTTCGTGGTGGGCGCGGCCGAGCGGGTGCGGCCGGCGCTCCCAGGGCTGGAGCAGTTCGCACAGGTAGTCGCGGTCCTTGCGGTACCGCTCGCGGGCCTCCGTGTCCTGCGCGGGGCGGGGCATGGCGGCCAGCCGCTCGCGGATGCCGAGCCCCCACTGGGCGTAGAGCGCGTCCACGGCGGCGATGACCACGGCCTCGGGTTCCAGGCCGGGCTCCTCCTCGTCCCACAGGAGGCGCAGCAGCCGGCAGGAGACGTCCGAGTTCGCGGCGAAGAGCTCCTCGACGGCGTCGTGGACGGCCGGGCCGCCGTAACGGCTGATCTCCGGGTGGTAGGTGGCCACTTCGAGGCGCTCGGCGAGACCGCGCCGGACCAGCCCCTCGCCCCAGGCGAGCAGCGCGGGCAGGGCCGCGGCGGGCGCCGCCGTACGGACGCGGATGCGCAGGTGGGCGTCGGGGTCGGCGTACCGGATGTAGAACCACCGGTCCGGATCGGCGCCCGCTTCCCGCAACTGGGGTAGCAGGGCGGGGAGTTCGGTCGCTGCGATCTCGTCGTGGAGGTCCCGGGCCGCGTACAGCTTGAGGTACGACCACGAGGAGCCGGGCAGATGGGCGGGGTGCGCCGAGGGCGCGGCCTTGCGCCGGATCTCCTCGGGGGCGAGGCCAGGGCCGCTCTCCCGGGCGGCCTCCCGGGCCCCGGTGGCGATCAGCGGGATGACGACCTCCGAGAGGTGGCCGCGCCCCGACCCGTCCCGCAGCCAAGCGGAGTCCGGACCGGGCAGCGCCTCGTGGAGGGTGACCCGGCCGGAGCCGGAGCCGGCCCCGCCGCCCAGCTCGGCGAGGAGTTCGTCCACGCAGAGCGGATGGTCGAGGTCGAGGAGCAGCCGGTTGTCGTCGTCCGCGAGGTAGACGTACCGGGGCACCCCCCAGTCGCGCCGCCAGCGGGCCACCTCGTCCGCCGAACGCGGCACCGGCACCGGCCCGCCCGCCGCGGGGGCGGCCTGCGCCCCCGCCGGGTACAGGTTCCACTCGGCGGCGCGTACGACGACCCGGCCGCGCACGACGCGCGGCAGGTGCGGGGCGCCCTCGACGGGGCCCCAGCCGAAACCGGCGGGGGTGGCGTACCGGGCCCGGGAGACCTCCAGCAGGAAGCGGCAGACGTTGGGCGCGCCGTACGGGCTGAGCATGTGGTTCTGGACGACGACGAGTTCGCGCCCGAGCCGCGCCGAGTAGAGGCGCAGGCCCTCGTCGGCCGCGCCGACGTGGATGTCGGCGAGGTCGATGACCTGCTCCGGGGCGGCCGTCGGCGCGACGTTGACCGGGATCTCGTACGCGTGCACCGCCGGCCGGATCGCCACGTTCGCGCCGCGCCCGTTGGCGGGCAGGTACGCCAGTTCGGCGACGACGACGTCCGGTTCCAGGGCCTCGCGGGCGCGGGCGTAGGCGCGCAGCCGATCGGTGGCGTCCGCGCCGAGCAGGTGGCCGAACCGGCCGAAGGTGCGACCGCCCTCGCCGAGGCCGTCGGGGTTGAGGACGGCCCGCCACTCGCCCCGGTCGATGGCCTCGGGGCCGTCCGCCGCGATCTGGACGTACGCGTCGAGGCCCGGGCAGTCGGGGCGCCCGGAAAGGCCCGCTGAGTTCGCGGCGTTCGCGGCGTTCGCGGCGTCCGGGGGCAGCAGCCGGCGGAGCACCTCGTCGGTCAGCTCGACCTCGCCGGCGCCGCGCCGCCACGCGTCGGCCGCGAGGGCGACGAGCGCCCGGGCGGTGTGCGGGTCGTCCTCGGCGACGGGCTGGTTCAGGGCCATGGCGCGCGGCGGGGTCAGGTAGCCGCCCGGCGCGTCCAGGCCGCGTTCGGCGCCGAGCAGGTCGAGGACGGGGACGAGCGCGTCGGAGCCGTACCGCTCCATGAACGCCTGGTGGTACGCGCCGAGGTGGTCGTACCCGGCGGGCGCGGCCCGGCCCAGCTCGGCCAGGCAGCCGACGGCCTCGGCTACCTCGGCGGCGATCTGCCGGTTCAGGGCGGGCGCGGCGAGGTCGAGGGCGGAGTCCACCTGCGACGGCTGGCCCTTGTGGAGGGGTACGAGGGCCCGCTGGGCGGCGCGGAGCCGGCGGAGGGCGTCGGTGTCGCCGTACGGCGCGCGGCCGGTCAGCCCGACGATCTCGCGGAGCGCGGCCACCGCCGGGTGGTCGACTCCGGCGGCGGTGAGCCGGTCGAGGACGTACGCCTCGGGGCGCGGCTCGGTGACGGGCGGCCGCAGGTCGGTGACGAGCAGCCCCAGCCCGACCAGCTCGGCGACGAACGCGCTGATCCGCTCCCGGCCGGCCGCGGGGAACTCCTCGGCCAGCTCGGTGACCAGAGTGGCGTACGGGACCGGCGCGGCGGGCGGGGCGAGCGCGCGGATCCGGGCGAGGGGGGCGGTGTGGCGGACGCGTACGGCGCGGCGGTCGGAGGCGTCGCCGTGCACTCCGGAGGAGGGCAGCACGAGCCGGTCGCCCACCCGGTGGGCCATGGCGTTGACGGACACCCCGAGCCGGGCCAGCGACTGCGGGTCCTCCTCCAGGCGCTGCACCAGGGCGAGCAGCCAGGCCGTGTCGGCCCGTACGTGGGCCTCGCCGAGCGCGGTGGCGCCGAGGCGGGCGGTGGTGGTGTCCCCGAAGGTGCCGAGGGCGACGCCGGAGAAGGCGCCGAAGGGGGTGGGGCGGGTGCTCATCCGGGTGAGGTAGCGCAGGGCGCGGGAGTGCACCCGCCGCGCCTCCTTGCCGGAACCGGAACCGGAACCCGAACCGGAACCTGAGCCCGACCCCGGCGCCGAGCCGTCGAGCTTCGCCAGCCCGTCGAGCAGCCCGCTCCCGGCGGCGACGAGCCCGTGCCGGACCCGGGGGTCGTCGGCGAGGGCGCGCAGCAGCCGGGCCCGGGTGCGCTCGCGGTCGGCCCCGTCGAGGGCGTCCCGCCAGACGCCGACGGGCAGGGCCGGCGCGCGCAGGAGGTGGAAGTCGAGGGCGTGGTACCGCTGCATGGGGCGGGTCGGTTCCTTGCGGGTCTCGGGAAGGGAAGGGTCGGGGCGGTAAGGGCGGTCCGGCTCACCGGGGGAACAGCACGCTCCACCAGCCGGGCCGGTGGCCGGTGGCCAGGGCGCGCAGGGTGAGCGCGATGCCGGCGGCTCCCGTGAGCAGCCCGGGGTTGTCGACGACGTGCCCGGTGGTCTCGTGGTCGCGGTAGAGCAGCGGCAGCCCGGGGTCGGCGGCGTCCACCAGCCGCAGGGTGAGGCCCGGCAGGGCCCGGGCGGCCCCGGCGCTGCCGTGCGCGGCGAACTCGTGGGCGAGCGCGGCGATCCCGGCGAGCCCGTGGCACACGGTCGGCGAGCGCGGTACGTCCCCGTCGGCGACCCGGTCGAGCAGCCCGTCGAGCGCGGCGAACGCCCGCGCCTCCAGGCCCGGATCGCCGGTCGCGCGGGCGACGGCTAGCAGCCCGGCGGCGACGCCCCCGGTGCCGTGGCACCAGGCGGGCGCGGTCTCGCCGCCGTCGGCCGGCACGACCCGCGACCACCGCAGCCCGCCCGCACCGCCCGCCACGCCCGCGCCGCTCCCGCCGCGTCCGGGTCCCGTGCCACCGTCGCCGACGGCCAGCAGCCACCCGGTCAGCTCCTCCATGGCGGCGCGCTGCCCCGGCACCCGCCGGTCCCGGCGCCACGCGGCGGCGAGGGCGGCCGCGATCCCGGCGGCGCCGTGCGCCATGCCGGTGTCGAGCCGGCCGCCCACGGCCCAGTTCCCGTCGGCGGCCACCCACACGAGGTGGCGCAGGCACCGCTCCAGGGCCTCCTCGACGAGCGGGGTCGCGGGCGCGGCCGCACAGAGCTGTACGGCGATCCCGGCGGCTCCGTACACCAGGTCGTAGTGGTGGTCGGCGACGGCGCCGGGCACCCTCGGCCAGTCGGCGTCGATCACCTGCCGGGCCAGCTGTTCGTGGAGCCGCCCGAGACTGGGGAGGAAGCGCGGCTCGTCGCGGGACACGTCCTGGAGGGCGAAGGCGAGCCCGGCGGTCCCGTCGAACAGACCGGGGTGGTGCAGCGGGCTCTGCCCGGTGGCGGCGAAAGCGGCCCGAGTGAAGGCGCGGGCGCGGCCCTGCCCCTCCTCCCGCCCGGCGGCGTGCCGGTGCAGGAGGGCGAGGCCGGCGTGCCCCTCGCTGAGGGAGGCACCGGCCCAGAAGGACACGTCGCTCTGGCGGGCGGCGCGTACGGCGGCGGCGTCGGCGCGCGCCGGGGTGTCGAGGCGCTCGGCGATCAGGCCGGCCACGGCCTCGGCCCGGGCGGCGAGCCCGGCCGGAAGGGGCGGTACGACGGTCATGGATGGCCTAGCGGGCTTCGGTACGTGCGGTACGTGCGGTGCATGGGGCGCCGGAGCGGATCCTCGGAGGAGGCCCCTCGGGGGAGGCCCCCCGGCCGGGAAACGGCCGGGGAACCCACCACTCGACGCGAACGGCGTTGGTGTGGTCAGCACTTGCCGTTCGTACGGACGGCGGCGCAGGCCGCGGTCATCTTGATCGTCTGCTTGATCGTCTGCTTCACGACGGCCTTGCTGACGATGCGCGAGGCGATGCTCGCGGCGGGGGACAGCTGGGTCTCGGCCGGGTCGGCGGAAACGGTCACGCGGGCGTCGAGGTGGAACTCGTCCATCGGTACTGCACCTTTCATCTCACACAAGGGGCCGCCCCCCGTGTCGGAACACCGGAAGGCGTTCCGGTGGCGGCCCGGAAATGAAATTACCGACGGGCGCGAGACGGCAGTACCCGCCGAATTTCCTTTTCCCACCCCGCCGTTCGGCGGCCGTGGGACCGCCGGTCAGCGGGACTGGAGGGCGTCCAGTCCGACGGCCATGCACAGGGCGAGGACCCGGTCGAGCGAGGGGTCCTGGACGCGGATCACGTAGCGGTCCCGGATGCCCCACTTCCGCTCGACGGACAGGACGGGCTTGTCCTCCCGCACGAAGTCGAAGTGGTAGACGAACGGCACCGGCGGTACGGGGATCACGGGGACGACGAGGTCGAGCAGCTCCCACCCGCGCCGCGCGAGGGCGACCCCGAGCCGCCGTTCCTTGCCGACCGCGGCGGCCTCGTCCCCCTGCGTCAGGTGCCAGGTGGAGCGTATGAGGGACGCCTTGACGTCCTTGCGGAACGTGCCGATCGTCGCCCCGTCGGGCCGGCTGACGTCGTACGTGGCCCCGAAGTCGATGACCTGCCGGGCCTTGAACCCCCCGAGCCGGCGGGTCCGGTCCTCGCCGCTCCAGAGGGTCAGTTCCTCCTTCAGCGCGAGCCGCTTCTGCTCGGCGAACGCGAGGACCTGCCCGCCGTCCGGCGTCGTGACCGTGTAGCGGTTGACCAGCGGGGTGATCTTCTGGGTCATCAGATATTCGTTCAGGTGCTCCATACGGGAACCCTAGGCAGCCCGGGGTTCCCCCTCCCTACGCCTGAGGGCGGAACGCACCCCCGCCGACCGGCGGGTACACCCCCGCCGACCGGCGCCCGGCCCCGCCCTATCCGTCACCCCGGCCGGATCCGGCGTCCAGCCACAGCGGATGCTCCCGCGCCGCCCAGGACCGCGCGACCGACCCGGTGCGCATGCCCCGGCGCGCCTCCGGATCGGCGAGCGCCCGTCCGATGTGCCCGGCCAGCACCACTCCGATCGCCAGGGCCAGCCAGTCGTGCACGAAGGTGGCGCTGGTGCGCCACACCAGCGGCGCCAGGTGCGTGAACCACATCAGCAGCCCGGTCGCCAGCATCACCAAGGCGGCGCCCGCGATCCACGACGCGTAGAGCTTCTGCCCGGCGTTGAACTTCCCCGCGGGCCGGGACGCGCGCCGGCGATCGCGTCGCCGGGCCGCGCGCAGCCACGTCCGGTCGTGCGGCCCGAAGCGGTTCAGCCTGCGCAGATCGGCCCGGAACGCCGGGGATCCGAGCCCGAGCAGGAAGGGCGCGGGCAACAGGATCCCGGCCCATTCGTGCACGGTCACGACGAGCTCCCGACGCCCGACGAGTTCGGCGACCTGCGGTACGTACAGGGCGGCCGCGGTCGCCACGCACAGCAGCACCAGAGCGGCCGTCGTACGGTGCGTCCAGCGCTCGGCCCGGCTGAACCTCCGTACCCGCGCGCCCGGTTCAGACGGTGGGGGCGTCGCCGCGGCCGTTGGACCGGCCGACCCAGGCGTCGACGTCATAGCCGCGCTCCTCCCAGTAGCCGGGGCGCACCTCGGAGGTGACGGTGATCCCGGAGATCCATTTCGCCGACTTGTAGAAGTACATCGGAGCGACGTAGAGCCGGACCGGGCCGCCGTGCGCGTGGCTGACGGGCTCGTCCCGCATCCGCAGGCAGACGAGGACGTCGTCGCGCCGGGCCTGCGGGAGGGTGAGGCTCTCGCTGTACGCGCCGTCGAAGCAGGTGAAGCGGATCGCCCGGGCCCCGGGACGCACCCCGGCGGCGTCCAGCAGGAGCGACAGCCTCACGCCGGAGAAGGCGGTCGCGGGCACGCGCCAGCCGGTCACGCACTGCACGTCCCGTACGACACGGGTCTGCGGCAGCGCGCGCAGCGCGTCGAGGCCGTACGTCGCGGGGCGCTCGACGAGCCCGTCCACGGTGAGCCGGTAGTCGCCCTCGGGCCGCCGCGGCACGGAGGAGGCGACGGAGTAGTAGCGGAACCCGCCCCCGTTGGGGAGCAGCCCGGTGAGGCCGGTGGGGTCCGTGTCCGAGGCGGCCCCGAGCAGGGCCTCCGTCCCGCGCTGCACGTACGGCGCGGCGACGAGCCCCCCGGCGCCGAGCCCGAGCATGCCGAGCACCACACGGCGTCCGACGGGGGCGCCCTCGCTGTCGGGATGGTCTGTCGTCACGCCCCGAGTCGAACACCGCGCGCCACGGATGACCAGCGAAACCGCCGTGACGTCAGACTTCCGTCATCACCTGCCGTCGGAGAAGTTGTGCACGCCCCACCAGCCCGAGGAGTCGTGATGGAGGCCCACGCCGACCTCGGTGAAGTCCGGACTGACCTGCGCCTTGTAGTGGCCGGGGCTGTGGCGCCACATCGACTGGAACTTCTCGGCGGCTTCCTGGGCGGTCATCGAGGCGTCGCTGAACCAGACGATGTTCTCGCCGGTCCAGGTCCGCGTGCCGGTCTTCAGGTAGGCGCGTTCCTCGGAGGAGGAGTGGGAGAACCCGCTCGTCCGCATGTGCTCGGCCCACTTGCGGGCGAAGTCGCTGAGGTCCTGCCTGAGCGCGAGCGGGGGCCGGCCGACGGCGGCCCGCTCGGCGTTGAGCAGCTGCAGGGACAGCGACTGGGCGGTCCGGACGTCCTGCGTGGAGGTACGGTCCCCGGGCACCTTGGGGTCCGGCCCCGCCGGCCCGCTCGCCGGCGACGCGGCGGCCTTGGAAGGGCGCGCGTGCGCGGAGGCCGACGCGGAGGCCCTCGGGCGGGTTGCCGCCGGGGTGGCAGTGACGGAGGCAACGGGGCGAGGACTGCTGGAGACGGTCCCGGTGCTGGTGGGAGCCGGCACCGCACCACCCCCCACCACGGGATCCGGCCGACCGGCGAGCGCGGAGGGCGCGGAGGGCGCGGAGGGCGCCCCCGCTACAGCGACCGCTGTCCGCTCAGGCGCCGCACCGGACAGGAGCGCGTAGGCACCCCCGCCCCCGGCGAGCAGTACCACGGCGGCCGCCGCCGCGAGCACCGGCGCCTTGCGCCGCCGCTTCCGGTGCCCCCGGCCCACCCGCCCGAGCCGGTCCTCACGGTCGTGATCCTGCATCGCATCTCCTCGAAGCCGACGGCCCACCTGGCCTGACACAGAGGGAGACTCCCGGGCCCCGCGGAGATAACACCTTCCTCGCCAGGACCGGCGAACGACTTGGTGCGCGGCCCCGACGGAACCGGGTAACGTCTTTGTCATGTTCTTCCAGACGCCGATTTACGAGCGTGGGGCGTGACGGGCCCCCGCTGACGCCCTTCGACGTCGCCGCGCCCGCCCCCCACCCATGAATCCGTAGATCACTCCACAGTTACCGGGAGAACCCATGACCGACAGCAAGAACATCAACAACCCCGTGGGCCAGGGCGGCGGCCAGCGCAAGAAGCTGTCCCGCGCCGAACGCCAGAACAACGGCCCGCACCGCAACCTCGACCGCAAGGGCGCCGCCGACCAGAAGGCGGAGCTGATACGCAAAATGCGCGAGAAGACCGCCGCACCCGAGCAGCCCAACACCCCCACCCAAACCTGACCCACCCCCGCCACCCCCAGGTCCCGGACCGCACCCCCGCTCCGGGCCCTTCCGCGTCACGCGCACCCCCGCCCCAGCCGCCCGACTGCGGAAGCCGCCTCCGACGCCGCTCCACGCACGCACCGGGACGCCCGGCCGCCATCACCACTCCCCTACGCCCACACCACGCGAGCGACGCCCTGCTCCGCGCGGCCAACGCGGAAGCGGTACTGCCCCGGGAACCCGATACAGCCGGACACGGGGGACGATCGTCACGGACCCGGACGGTACGCCCGAAGAACGGGTCAAGGAGAGGCCGGAGCACATGCGTAACGGGAGACGCAAGAACAAATGACCGCGATCGAACGCCTATGGGGAGACTTCGAGCTGCCCATCAAGGACGCACTCCACTATGCCAACGGGCACTCCTACGATGTCGCCCTCGACTCCGCCGCACCGACGGGTTTCACGGTGCTAACCCCTTTCGATCTCGCTGGAACGCTGGAAGGCGACCCGTCGTGGGTGTCCTCGGTCGATGGGCTTGCCGCCGTAGACCTGGGAGAAAAGGGGCTGCTGTGGGGCGGCGAGGGTTCGCACGGGTCGGAAGGATTCATCGCACGCCTGACCGTTGACCGCGCGCTAACTTGGGCGATGTTCTTCACGGAGTCGAATCCGTTCGACCGGATTCGACTGTCAGGAAACGTTGCCACCTTCAGCTCGACCTCGGGGCTGGAGATCGAACTCGACATCGACGATCCACGAACCCCAATTCCCGAGCCCGGCCCGACCGCCGCCCGGATGACCGACACCGCCGCAGACACCTCCTCCTAGAGAACTTCTCCCGTCCTCGCCGGTGGGTACGAGGCGCTGTCGTGCCCCCACGGCCCGATGCCCCCCGAGACACCGGCCGAGCTCCTACAGAAGGAGGTGGCCGCCGCCCTCGTCAGGGATGGTGCGCGAGGCCCGAGCGGGACTGGGTAACGAAGAAGGCCCAGGTCGTTGACCTAGGCCTTCGTTCAAGAGCGGACGACGGGAATCGAAGCGGGTGAGCGTTGCCACCGCGACACGGGGCCACGCTCTCTGCGTGATCGAGGCCAAAGGAGTTCACACCCGTCGACGCCGCACACGCCCTGACCTGTGCAGACCCTGATAACCCCGGCGACTGGACCGGTGTCGAGAGGACGTTCCGGGACGGACATGCCGAAACGTGGTGGGCAGCCCCTCGGTCGGTGGGGCCCTGACGGCAACGTCCGCCTGGTCGTGGCCACCACCGACCCGGCCACCCTCCCCGCACACAGCACCTGGTACCTGGCCACCGACCTGCCCCGGCCCGGCGGACCCCGTGAGGCCGGCAAACCACCGCTAGAGGGGCGGCGCCCCGCGCAGATGACGTACGAGCTGTTCGAGGGCGGTCCAGCTCTCGGCGGTCTCGCCGTCGCCGAGCGCGTAGTAGTAGCCCGGCCGGGCGCTGGGGCCCAGCTGCACCGGGCGTTCCCGCAGCGGCGTCCTGCTCGCGGTGTCGCGCCCTGCCTCCCGGACCTCCGCGGGGCCCAGTACGAAGGCGTACGGCAGCGGTGGGTGCTCGAAGCGGGGCGGGGCGCTCAGGTCCCGGCGCGCCTCGCGCAGCTGGCAGATCATGGTCTTCAGCCCGTGCCGGGTCACCAGCTCGCCGGCCAGCTCCGGCAGCGCCTCCAGGGGCAGCTGCTCACCGAGGCCGTAGCCCACCGTGAGGGTGACGTCCTCCTCCACCCCCTCCGCCGTGCGGATCACGCGCAGGGTGGCGACGGCGGGCCGGTCCGGGGTGCCGACGACCACCGTCCAGGTGGACTGGGGGGCGCGCTCGTACGCCAGGTCGGTCAGCTGCCGCCGCGACCAGGTCAGACCGGCCGGCTCCGAAGTCCCCCAGCCGGCCGGCGGGCTGCCGGTCAGCGCCCGGTAAGCGGCTTCCAGCCCACCGCCGAGGACGAGGTCCGCCTCCGGCGGGTGCAGGGTACGGAAGGAGACGATGAGCTGACGCTCGCCGGTGGGCCGGACCTCGGTGAACGCGTCCGCCACCGGGGTCTCACCGCTCTCGTCCCGGTCCGGGCAGAAGGCGCCGTCCTGCCAGCGCAGCACCGCGCCGGTCAGCCCGTCGTAGTAGCCGCACCGCTCGTCCTGCACCACCCAGCGCGAGGGCAGGGACTGCAGCAGCATGCGGGTGGGCAGGGAGAGCCGGCAGTGCGGCGGGGTGACGATCTGCAGGGACCGGTCGCTCTCCACGGTGGCCCGCAACGCCTCGGAGAGCCAGCTCGTCATGGGAACGACCGGGCGGTCCTGGAGGACGACGGCGGCCTCGTCGGTGAGCATGTCGACGGCCGGCTGGGCAGCGGCGGGTACGGGTACGGCAGTGATGCCCGCGACGTCGACCGGGCGTGCCGCACCGATGGTGCCGGGGGCGTCCGGCGGCCAGACCCGGCCGCCCAGAAGCATGGTCAGACGGGCCGCGAAGGCACCCGCAAGCTGCTCTGCCTGGGGGAGGCCCGTGGTGGCGCGGGCCTCGATCCACCACGCCGGGCCGTCGCCGGACGGCTCGGCGCCGGGCCCCAGCAGCCGGGCCGCCTCGCCCGGCACCTGGAGCATCAGCGGCGCCTCGATCGAGACGAGCGGCCGGCCCTCGGCGTCGCACAGCTGGATCACGGCGCCCTCGCCGGTGGTCCCGATCGTCAGGTCTGGGCCGCCGGCCAGCAGGCCCGCCAGGATGCTCAGGGCGTCCGGCATGCGCTCGGTAAGTGCGATCACGTCCTTGGTCATACGGTGTTCCCCCTGGTCATACGTGGTCGGCCGGAGTTTCGGTGTCGCCGTCCGCGGCGGCGAGCGCTGTCTGGACCAGCCGGGTCGGCTCGCCCCGGCGTACGAGCGTGCCGCGCCCGGGCGGCTGGCTGTTCGCGTACACGCCGGGGAACAGCTGGCCCTCCTGCCGGTCGCCGGTCATGACGACCGCCGTCGTACCGCTCTCACGGAGCGTCATCATGAACGGCTCGTACAGCGCCCGCGAGGCTCCCGCCACCCTGCGGGTGACGACGAAGTGCAGGCCTATGTCCTGCGCGGAGGGGATGAACGGCACGAACGGCGCGAGCGGTTGCTGGCCGCCGCTGGTGAGGACGTCGTAGTCGTCGATGAGGATGACGATGCGCGGACCCGAGTACCAAGTGCCGGACGCGAGGGCGTCCTGGGCGGCGAGGTCCTCGGGCATGCGTTTCTCGAGCTCGGTGGCGATACCGGTGGCCAGCGCGCCGCACAGCCGTGAGTTGTGGGCGTAACCGCCGCGGTACTCCTCGGGGACCAGCCTGCGCAGGCCCCGGCGCGGGTCCATGACCGCGAAGACGATCTCCTCGTCGGAGTAGCGGTCCATGAGCCCTTGGGTGACCAGGCGCAGCAGGTTGGTCTTCCCGCACTCGCTGTCGCCCAGGATGATCAGGTGCTGGTCGCGCTTGAACAGGTCGAGCAGGACGGGCGCGAGGGCCGTCTGGTCCAGTCCGAGCGGCACCCGGTTGGGTTCGGCCGTCACGGACGGCAGGGCGGCGGCGGGGATGCGGGTGGGCAGCACCCTGATCCGCTGGGCGCCGTCGCCGGACCAGGACGAGCGGATCGCCAGGGCCGCCTGTTCGACGGCCGGGCCCAGCTCGGAGGTCGAGGCCAGGGAGTCGATGCGGGGCAGCGCCGTCTGGGCGAAGAGCTTGCCGTCGGTCAGGACGCGGCCCTTCTCGTCCGGGGCCAGGGTCTCGGCGAGCTTGCGGTCGATGCTGGAGTCGCCGGGGTCGTTCAGGCGCAGCTCGACGCGGGTGCCGAACAGGGACTGGGTGGCGATGCGGACGTCGTTCCAGCGCAGCATGCCCGCGACGACGTGGATGCCATAGCCGCCACCGCGCTTGAGCAGGTCGGTGACCGCGTCCTCGATCTCGTCGAAGTCATCGCGCAGGGCGCCGAAGCCGTCGACGAGGAGCACGATCTCGGTCGAGGACAGCTCGGGGAGCCGGCCTTCGGCGCGCAGTTCGCGCAGCCGCTCGACGGAGTCGATGCCGTGTTCGCGGAACAGCTCCTCGCGGTCGGCGAGCATGCCGCGGATCTCCTCGACCGTACGGGCGGCGCGTTCGCGGTCGGCGCGGCCGGCGATGCCGCCGACGTGCGGGAGCCCGGTCAGGGCGGCGAGGCCGCCGCCGATGAGGTCGAGGCCGTAGATGCCGACCTCGCGCGGCGTGTGCGTCATGGCGAGGGACAGTGCCAGCGTGCGCAGCAGGGTGGTCTTGCCGGACTGGGGGCCGCCGATGACGGCGGCGTGGCCGCCGGCGACGGTGAGGTCGAGGACCCACTGCCCCTGCCACTGCTTGGCCGGGTCGTCGAGGAGGCCGAGCGGCACCTTGAGCGGGCCCGGCCGGACGGCCAGCTGGATGCCGCGCTCGCCGGCCCGGAGCGGACCTGCGGAGGTGTCCAGGGCGATGACCCGGGGCAGCGGCGGCAGCCAGATGGCACGGGTGGGCCGGGCCGCGTCGCGGAGTTGGTCGACGACGACGGACATGACGGTCGGCCCGGGGTTGCGGTGGCGCATGGCCGGCTGGCCCTCGCCGGGGCCCGTCTCGGGCTCGCCGAGGGTGTTGAACTCCGGGTAGGGGTGTACGGCCGGGCCCGCTTCGGCGTCCCGGGCGACCGGGCCGTGGTAGGGGCCGGAGACGAAGCTGGCCTTGAACCGCTCGTACGCGCTGGTGTCGACCTTGAGGTAGCCGAATCCGGGGATGGGCGGCAGGTGGAAGGCGTCGGTGGTGTCCAGCACCGTACGGGACTCGTCGGCGGAGAAGGTGCGCAGGCCGAGCCGGTACGAGAGGTACGTGTCCAGGCCCTTGAGCTTGCCGCCCTCGATGCGCTGGCTGGAGAGCAGCAGGTGGACGCCGATGGAGCGGCCGATGCGGCCGATGGACAGGAACAGGTCGATGAAATCGGGTTTGGCGGTGAGGAGTTCGCCGAACTCGTCGATGACGACGAAGAGGTGCGGCAGCGGGTCGAGGTCGGGGCGGGTCTCGCGCAGCGCGGCGTAGTGCCCGATGTCGGCGATGTTGCCGGCGTCCTTGAGGACCTGCTGGCGGCGCTTCACCTCGCCGGCGAGGGAGGAGTGGACGCGCTCGACGAGACCGGCCTGGTTCTCGAGGTTGGTGATGACGCCGGCGACGTGCGGCAGGCCGGCGAAGGGGGCGAAGGTGGCACCGCCCTTGTAGTCGACGAGGACCATGGCGAGGTCCTCCGGCGGGTGCGAGGCGACGAGCGCCAGCACCAGCGTGCGCAGCAGCTCGCTCTTGCCCGAGCCGGTGGCGCCGACGCACAGGCCGTGCGGGCCCATGCCGAGTTCGGAGGATTCCTTCAGGTCGAGCAGGACCGGCTGGCGGGAGTCGCTGATGCCGATCGGTACGCGCAGGAAGGCGCGTTCGCTGCGGGGCCGCCACAGTTCCTTGACGTCCAGGGCGGCCGGGTCCTCGACGCCGAGCATCTCGGCGAAGGCGACGGGGCCGGAGAGCGGGGCGTCGACGAGGGACTCGGGGGACAGCCTCAGCGGGGCCAGCAGGCGGGCCAGGCCCTCGGCGCCGGGGGCGGTGGCCTGGTCGGCTGTGCCGTCGGCGGTGACGGGCTCGGAGGGGCGCAGGTCATCGATGTGGACCCGGTCGCCGTCGACGGTGATGCGCAGGGAGACCTGGCCGGGCTCATGCACCCGCTCGGCCACCAGGTGCAGCACGGTGACGCCCATGTCCCGCAGGCTCACGGCCTCGTCGGGGCGGGGCAGCTCGCGCGCGTCGTCACCGTACTCGTCGCTGACGATCAGCAGCCGGTCGGTCATCTCCAGCGCGTCCTTGCCGGAAAGGCCGCGCCGCACCTCGGCGGCGTAGGAGGCGCGGGCGCGCAGGTCCCGGTGCATGAGCCGGGCGAGTGGGGCCAGCGCCGGGGCGATGCGGCGGGCGCTGACGGGCCCGTCGTGCTCGTCGGGGTCGAGGATGTGGGGCAGCCACTTGACCCAGGCCCAGTCGGTCATGCGGTCGCCGGGGCAGGCGAGGGCGAGGGCGACGTCGTCGGGGGCGTGGGCGACCGCGGTCTGCGTGAGCAGGGCGCGTACGACGCGCAGGACGCCTTCGCGGTCGCCGATGACGCTGACGTTGCCGGCGCGGTCGAGGGGGATGGTCAGGGGCAGGTCGGTGGCTGTGGAGAATCGATTCGTCAGCGCCCCGGCCTCGTTGAGCATGAACCGGTCGGGCGGGGTGAGGACACTGCCGCCCTGCTCGCCGACGACCAGGGGGCGTACGGGCATCCGACCGGTGCCCACGCGCACCCGCAGGAAGTCGCTGTCGCGGCGGCGCCGCTCCCACAGCCGCGCGGGGTCGCGCACGATGTCGTAGAGCGCCTCGGGCGGCGGGTCGAGGACCCGGGCCGTCTCGCGGCGCTCGCGCTCCTCGGCGCCCAGCTCCTCGCGGAGCTCCTCCAGGTACTCCAGGTAGCGCTCGCGCTGCCGGCGCCGGGTGCGCTGGGCCTTGCCCCGCTGGGACAGCAGCATGCCGACCGAGCCGATGACGGTGACGAGGAGCACGATCGCGCCGAGTCCGGCGAACTGGCTGTTGCGCACCATCGTCATCATCACGACCGAACTCATCACGCCGGCAATGGGCATGAGGGTGTGCAGGGCGCCGCCGGTCTTGCCCTCGGGCAGGTTGGGCGGCGGCTCGATGGTGCGCGCCTCGGGGGTGTGCAGCGGCCGGGTGGTGCGGGCGGGGCGGTGGACTATGCGGGTGGTCATCGGTTGCTTTGCCTGCTCATGGCTCGGGTGAGGACTTCGGCGGCAAGCTCGGTGACGGCCTCGCGCGTGACCTGGCCGAGCAGGTCGGTGCGGATCGGGCCACCGGTGGCGAGGTGCCGGTCGTACGGGAGCATCAGTACCTTCACGCCGTCGAGCTGGAGGTGCTCTCGCGCCGCGGTGGCATCGAGGGTCATGTGCGGGGACGACGGGGAGACGACGACCACGGTCCTCTCCAGCATCCGGGATCGCGACAGCGACGCCATCCAGTCCAGCACCGATCGGGTACCAGTGATGCCCTCGGCGGTGGCGGGGGTGACCAGCACGCGGGCCTGGGCCGCCGACAAGGCGGTGCGGGACAGCTCGCTCGGGAGGGTGTCGCAGTCAACGACGGTGACGCCGAAGTAGCGGCGCAGCGCGACCATCACCGTGCGGTACTCGTCCAGTTCCAGCCGGTTGCCCACGCGGCCCTGGCTGCCGGGCAGCAGCCAGCCCCGGTCGGGCAGCTGGATGAGGTAGCCGACGACGTCGGTGAGCTGCATCGACGGGTCGATGAGCTGCGCGACGTCACTTGTCGTCCAGCGCACCTTGGTGACGCCGAGCCTGGCCGGGAGGGTGCCCAGTGCCGGGTCGGCCTCCAGCATCAGCACGGGGTCCTGGCGGTAGTGCGCGTAGGTGTGGCCGAGCAGCGCGGCGACGGTGGTCTTGCCCGCGCCGCCGCGGATGCTGGTGACGACGATCTGCCGGCCGGTGGTGAGCGGCTGCTGCAGCGCCTGCGCGACGCGGGTCGCCTCCTCCACCTCGCGGCTGGCGGAGGAACCGACGAGCCGGCGCAGCGAGCGGGAGGTCCGCTTCGCGGCGGAGTCGCCGCTGAGCGGCCTGCCCTTGACCAGCTCGTCGGGGAGCGGGAGCTCCAAGGTGACGGGCGTGGGCAGGGGCCTGGGGGCGGGCGCGGGCGCCAGGTGGGTGTCGGCGGCGGCCGGCCCCGGTGCATTGGCCTGCGAAGGTGCGTGGGCGGATGCGGTCGGGGGCCGGCCGGCCTGCTCCCCGGGCGGTCCCGGTTCGCCGGAGTCATTGGTGAGGTTGCGTAGGTCGCGCAGTAGGTCGCCCTGCCAGTCGTCCTGGGGCATGCGGTCTCTCCTGGAGTTCAGAACTGGTGGAGCAGACGTACGTAGACGCCGAACACCCCGACCGCGAGCGGGAACAGTGCGATCACGCCGATGGTCTCGACGAGGTCCACGGCGCGCCGCAGCCGGACGCCGACGTGTTCCGGCAGCCGGACCGACAGCACGGCGAGCGGCACGATCGCCACCCCGCAGAGCGCGGCCGGCGGACCGGCCGGGGTGCCGGGGACGTGGTCCATCCACAGCATCACGAGGCGGACGAGCAGCACCAGGGCGGCGGCCAGCAGCGTGACGACCTCGGCGACCAAGGGGAAGGCGCGCGAGCGGGAGAGCAGCACGACCACCGTCACGGACGCGAGCAGGACCGTCCACCACGAGGGCGAGGTGACGGCCAGCAGCCCGCCGGCCATGGCGGACACGGCGACGGCGACCGTGGCCAGGACCAGCCCGCGGTGGGTGGCGGCCAGGGCGGTCTCGACCTCGTGGCGGCTGACGGAGGCACCGCCCGAGCGGCGGTCGTCGAGTCCGGTGAGCCCGGCCGCCATCAGCGCGAGGCGGGGCAGCAGGCCGAGGGCGACGAGGGAGACGACGGCCATGACGGAGCCGAGGCGCGCCGGGTCGGCCTGGAATCCCGCGATTGCCTCCCACGCTCCGGTGGTGACGGCGACGGCTCCGGCGCCGATCAGACCGCCCCTGCCGAGCTGCGAGAACAGCCCGAGGAGCGCGAGTGTCACGGTGAGCGCGCCGGCCACGGCGGCGAGCCGTGCCGGCCCGGACCAGGCGTGCGCGTCGGCGGCGGTCCACGCGGCGAACACGCCGAGCACGCCACCGGTCATCAGGAGGGTGGTGCCGAGGTCGCGCGCTGCCTGGCCTTCCGCCCGGCCTCCCGCCTGGCCCCCCGCCTGCGCGGACCGACCGGCCCGGATGCCGATCCGGGCCGCGACCGCGCCGACGGCCGCGACGAGCACGGCCGACACCGCGAGAGCGGCCGCCACCGGGGCCGCGCCGTGGCTGCTGCGCGCGAGCACGGCAGCGGTCACGGCCAGCACGATCGTCGCCAGGCCCGCGGTCCACCGCCGGGCCTCGGAGCGCCAGCGCCACGCGCGTACGTCCAGGTCCTCGGCGAGCTCGTCGGTGACGTCGTGCACGACGGGCGCGGAGGGCGCGTCGTGCACGCGGACGAGCCGGAGCACAGCGCCGTCGGGCACGGCGGCATCGGCGAGGGTCCCGTCCTGCGGTAGAACCGTTCCCTCAGCGGTGATCAGATGCCGGGCGGCCGGGCGCTCGCCGACCTTGTCGCCCAACAGCCGCAGGACATCGGGCAAGAGCCGCCCGATGGGCTCGTCCGCGGGCAGCACGAGATCCACGCGCCGGCGGTCGCCGACGAGTGTGATCCTGCTCAATTCCGTACGCTGTTTGGCCCCCGCGCTCACCACGCGGCAGAACCTATCACTGGGCCGACTCCGTCACTTTGTGTGTTCCTTTCGAATTGTTCGGCGTTTTCGTCTTCGAGGGGGATGGCGAAGGCGCCTTCGATGGTGACGGCGACGATGGTGACGTCAACTGCGGTGTATAGCGCTGCTGTTGCTGTCTCTGCTGCTCTTTCTGCTTGGCCAGGGTGTGCTGGATGAAAGACCACCCCACACAACCGGCGCACAGAAGCGCCGCAATGGCGATGCCCGCGAATATCCTGCCGAGCTTCTCGTCCGCCGTCCGGCGGGCCCGCTGCGCCCCGTACAGCAGGGCATCGCGCATGCGTCGGCGCCGTACCGACACCGACTCCAGCAGCTGACTGTCGTAATCCTTCGCCATCATTCCCCGATCAGCCGGGCTCCACGAGCCGGTGTGGACCTACGAACCCCGGGCGGTCCGAAAGGCCATGAACAGCAGCCGGGACACCGGAGAACCGGGCTGCTGCAACGGCTGTTGCGCCGCAAATGACTGCTGTTGCGGCCCAGCGGCCACAAAAGTCCCCGAATCGATCACTGCACCATGGAACGGCGCGGTCATGACACGCACCGGGCGCCATAACTATCAACTCTCACCGGGGGAATGCAAAGCGCGCCGACGATCCACCCGTGGCCGGGAGGCAGTTCACCGGCCGGAGGTGACCGGACCCCGGAAGACCTCGGTCTCCGAGAAACTCACCGCCGTTCCTGGCCCAGTGCCTCACGGACCTTCGCGCGGCGTGCTGCGTCGCCAACCGTCAGCAGGTACGAGCCGAATCGCCGGACCTCCGGGCCCTCGGCGCGAAAGACAATGGTGACGGCATAGCCCAACGTGCGGGGGGAGGCAGGTCTGCTCCCCTCAAATCGACGCGGAAGAGCGAGGCCCCCTTGATCCTTGTTCCTCTGAAGCTCGCTCCCGACGCGTCGATCCCGTGCAGCGAGGCCTTGACCATGTCGGCATCCTCGATCCGCGCACCATCCGTCACCGCTGAGCCAACTGCGGTCGCGACCGGCCCGGGCGGCTCACGGGTAGCTCACGCCCCGAGGAAGTCGCGGATTCCGGCCAGTGGGTCGCGACCGTGCTCCGCGGCGTACTCACGGCGGCGTGAGTCGACCTTTTCGGGATGCGCCTGGCAGCAGTAGTCCCAGAAGTCGACCAGCACGCGGAACGCGTCGTCGAGGGTGTAGTCACCTTGGACATGTTCGACGTAGTGGTTCTCCACTCTCACGCCCTGCGGGCTGATGGTGGCGGTGTGCGCGTTTCCGTCCAGGTCCTCGGGCGCGAAGCCCGGGTTGGTCTTGGCCTCGGTCACCAGGTCGATCGCTTCCAGGATGGACAGCGGCACGAGCTGGAGGTCGGCCGTCACCCACTGGCCCAGGATATTCAGCTCGGCAGGACCGGAGAAGGACGGTGCCCTGAACGCGTCCTGGACGTAGTACTGAGTGCGAATCACTGCTCTGTTCTCCTGATTTCCTGCTACGGCATCAGCGGATAAATGGTCTTCGCGTCACCCGTGATCGGGTCAAAGTAGCCTTCAAACGTGATGCCCTTCCAGTCCCCACGCCACTTGTTGGTGGCGGGGTCGACCACGCGGGCGTTCTCGAAGGATTTTTCCATGGCGCGCCTGACCTGATTCTCCGTCCAGCCCGGGGGGAAGAAGGTCGTCTTGGCCCGCTTCATCACCATCAACCCGGTGCGCGGATCACGCATCCACACATTGCCCGTGGTCAGTCCCGTCTTGTGATCGATCTCTATGATCTTCGGGACCTTCACCATGTAGGGGTCGAGGTCACGGCCACCGGGCCGGAAATGGTATCCGGTGACCTTGGGGTTGCCATTGCGATCGTACTTGAGCTCACCCTGCAGTACGTGCTCGAAGGTGTGCTCGGGGATACGACCGCCCTTCGGCAGTGGAGGAAGCTCTTCCGCCTTCGGCGGATCCTGATGAGGGGTGGACGTGTCCCCGCCATGACCCGAACCGGAACCCGTGTCCGGCTGACCCGTGCCGGGGTCGGCAGGGTCCTGCGGCGAGTGGCCATGACCCGCAGGGTCATGGGGGTCACCGCCGTGACCGGAACCGCCGGGGTGGTGCCCGCCGGAAGCGCTGTCAGCGGCGTGCCCGGGCTGGTGGCCCCCGCCACCGGCAGTGCCATGGCCGCCACCGGAACCCGTGTGCGGCGCGCTGTGCCCGGCACCGGACGAGGGACCCTGCCCATCGCCCTGGGGCGCGGCGTGGGCGGCCGGGGATCCCTCGGCGTGCCCTCCCATCTGCGGCGTGCTGTGAGTACCGCCGCCACCCGTCGGGTGGGATCCGCCGCCCGGGTGTGCCGAGCCGACGGGGTGGCCAGCCGCGTTCTCCACGCGGCTGGGGCCGCCCGCGCCTTCGAGGACCTTCGCCTCTTCCTTGACCGGCGCGGTCTCGTGCTCCTTGACGTTGGGCAGGTCGTCCTTGTGCGGCTCCCTGACGGGTTCGGTGTCGCGAACGACGTTGCCGTGTTCGTCCCTGATGTACCCGTCATCGCCGATGACGCGTTTGTTGCCCGCGTGGTCGACGTACTCGCGGCCGGGGGGCGTCTCGCCCGAATGGGACGGAGCCGAGGCCGGCTCCCCCGAACGGCCGGGAGCCGCGGGCACCTCGACCGGGTGCGGCGCGGTCCCGGTCGGCATGTTGCGGGCCATGTCGTCCACACCCGCCTGGCTGGCCTTGAGGCCCTCCATGAAGTCGCCGACCTTGAGCTTGACGACACTTGTCGTCTTGCCGAGGTAGGTCATCGGGTCGACGAGCGCGCCTGCCTTGCCCAGCATGGTCGCGGCCTCCGCGCCCACACCCAGCTTCCCGGCCCTGCCGAGCTTGAGGAGGGAGCCCGAGCCGATGGTCAGTGCGTTGAACAGCACCGTCCCGACCGCCCGCGAGGGGTCCTTGCCCCACTCGTCCCACGCGACCAACGACTTGCCGAAGTTGCGCAGGGCCGCCTTCTGGCGTTCACGGTCAGTGTGGTCCTGTGGGCCGAACGTCTTGTCGAACACCCAGTCGTACGGCGTGATGATGTAGCCGCTGACACCGGCGAGGACATCACCGATGCCCGACCAGGTCTTCTTGAACTTGTCCCAGTCGAACACGTTGACCATGCTGCCCAGGCCCTTGAGCGTGCCCAGGACACCGTCGACGAAGAACCCCTTCAGCGCACCGCCGACATTGTCCTTCGTCCACTCCCACGCAGCCCGCAGACCCGTGTACTCACGCTCGTCGACCGTCCCCCAAGGCGTTTCCTTGGCATCCTTGACGTCGCTTTCCTTGAAGCCGTACATACCGGCCTTGTGTGAACCGTCGTCGACGACGAAATGCGTACCACCCACCAATGAGGTGATCTTGTTGGCCGCGTCACGCTCGACGCCCTGGAACGCCACCCACGTCGTACCGACCTCACGGACGAGACGCGCGTTCTCGTCGATCTTGCCCTGGTCCTGC
The DNA here is from genome assembly GCF_014650555.1 of Streptomyces goshikiensis. Lineage (GTDB taxonomy): Bacteria > Actinomycetota > Actinomycetes > Streptomycetales > Streptomycetaceae > Streptomyces > Streptomyces goshikiensis. The sequence goes on from NZ_BMVE01000004.1 coordinate 391,774, forward strand.
TGCCAGTCGTCATCGTCCTTGTTGTCCGCGACGAACTTCTCCGCGTCCTCGCGGAGCTGCTTCATCTTGTTCACCAGCGGACGGGCGGTAGACGCGAAGCTCGTCAGGGCACCACTGACGGACTCCAGCTTCTTCGCGAACTCATCCGCCTTGTCCCGCACCGGAGTCGTCGAGTTGAGCAACTCCTCCTGCTCGGGGGCGTCGTAGACCGGATCCAACGCCTGAAACGCGTTGTGAACGTCCCTGCCCGTACCGCGAATGCCGGAGGCGGTCGTCTTCAGCGACGTCGCATGCTTCTCCAAAGTCTCCAGGTTGCCCGTGAAGGTCGGTATCTTCCCCAGGTCGATCACTTCTTGGGGTCCTTCATCTCTTCCGGAGTCGGAGCCTTGGAGTACTCCTCCTGCTTGTTCTTCGCCATCTGCAGGTCGCCCTTGAGGTACTCCTCAGTGGCCAGGCGCGCCCCGGTGATGGACTTCGCCGTCCGGACCGGAAGGAATTTCACATCGTTCTCCGTGCGCTGCTGGAACTCCTGCAACGCCTGGGCCACGGGACCGAACGCACCCCCCTTGGGGAGCTCGGTCCCGCCCAGAACCATCGTGCCCGCCCACGTCGCCGCGCCCACCAAGCCGTCGCCGTACGCCGTGAACTCGTCCTCGAACTTGCCCCCGGCCTCTGCGGTCTTGCTGAGGACCCCACGAACGCCATCCGGCTTGATGTCCCAATTGGACACGATGTCCCCCGTTTCGTAAGACGTTTCTTCCCGTGCCCCGGCGTCAGCCGATGGCGTCGACCGCGGCCTTGGCCCTGGTCAGCGTCTGGCGCGCGGTGCCGTCGTTCTTCGTCATCGTCGAACGCAGCAGTGCGATGATCGCGCGGACCTCGGCGGCCGCCTTGTCCCAGCGCAGCTCCTTGCCGTGGTACTCGTCCGACACGCCGTCGGCCTGGAAGTCGGCCATCGCAGCCTTCACCGCCGACTCGCGCTCGCGCAGCACCGTCTCCAGCCGGCCGATGATGCCGTCCAGCGACCCCTGAACCTCGGTCGAGGCGCCGAGGTCGTAGCTACGCCGGTCCGAACCCGTTCCACCCATGTCAACTACCCCCGTCTGCCTAGCGGCCCGAGAAACGAGCCGCGTCGAAGTTCGCCGCCGCCATCTGCTGCTTCGCGTTGTCCGCCGACTCCTGGTCACCCTGACCGAACGACGTGTCCATCCCCGACTGACCACCCAGGATCGAGCGCAGCGCACTGTTCAGCGCGGCCGTCACCTCGTCCGAGTGCTCCTTGAACTGGTCGAAGGCCACCTTGCCCGAACCGTGGAACTTGCCCTCCAACGGCGCGGCAGCGGAAATCAGCTGCCGGATCAGACCACCGAGATCCTCAGTCGAACCCTGCGTCCGAGACTTCAGCCCCGACAACGCCGTGTTACCCATGTCGAACTTCACGCGCTCACCCCCGCACCTCTCACAACAAGCCACTCGAACACCCATGGTTCGTACCGGCGTTCCATGTCTATCAACCTGGCGTTGTCGTTTGCAAAGTGATTGGAAGTCACATCTCCTTGTCTGTTGCCGAGTAGTGGCATTCGTCGCTGAATCAGCCGTCACTGTCACACGTTTGGCGATGGAGCGTGATGTCCTCAAACGCTGCGTGGTCGTGTGGGTGAAGTAGCCGTGGCTGACCCGGCGGCCGCCGTCGGGGCGATCGGTGACCAGAGGACCGAGCACGGGATACCGCACCGCGTGGCCTGTCGCGCCCTGGGCGTGAGCGAGTCGTGGTTCTACAAGCACCGCAGCCGCAAACCCACCGGACGGGAGATGCGCCGTCAGCGGCTGAAGGAGGCGGTGAAGGAGGAGTTCGCCAAGTCTGGTGGCCGAGCTCGGGCTCATCGCCCGGAAGGTCCGCCACCGGCGGGGGCTGACCGCCCGGGAAGCGGGCGGCGAGTGCGGACCACGTCCGCCGGGACTTCACCGCCGAGGAGCCCGACCTGGTCTGGGCGGGCGATATGACGGAGATCGTCACCGGTGGGGGGAAGCTCTGCCTGGTCAAGGTCATCGATCTGTTCTCCCGCCGCCTGCTCGGCTACGCGATGGGCGCCCACCGCGTAGCCGACCTGGTCGCCGCCGCGCCGCACATGGCTGCGGCGACCCGCGGAGGGGACGTCCGCGGCGTGATCTTCCACAGCGACCGCGGCAGCGAATTCACCTCGCGGAGGTTCCGGCGTGCCTGCCGCAAGCTGGGCGTCGCCCAGTCCATGGGCCGCGTCGGATCGTGCTTCGGCAACGCCGTCAGCGAGGCCTTCACCAGCGTCCTGAAGGTCGAGTCCGTCCATCGGCGCACGTTCACCACCCGGCCCGAGGGTCCGGATCAGGAGCGCGACCTGGGTCACCGACTCCTACAACGTAAGACGGCTACACAGCGTGTGCGGCTGGAAGAGCCCGATCGACTACGGACGCGACTACCGGGCCGGCCTCGCCGAGGAACTGGCTGCACAGGAAGGTCTCCACGAAACGAGGGGATTGACACTTGAGATGCGTCTCGCGATTCGAGGTGTCAGCCTGGCCATGTGGCGCACCAAACAGCCTCCGGTCAGGGCGTTCGCGGTACTTGGGACACCCGGAGGGCGCGGCCAACCGTGAGAGGTCTAGACAACGACGAAGGCCCAGGTCGGTGACCTGGGCCTTCGTGAAAGAGCGGATGACGGGAATCGAACCCGCGCTATAAGCTTGGGAAGCTCATGTTCTACCATTAAACTACATCCGCGCAGGCGGTCCAGTTGCCTGGAGCCTTAGCGTTGCACACTCTACCCCATGATCGACCCCCGGCGTATTTGCCGCGGGGTCGTTGTCGTGTGTGGGGTACAGCAAGGCGTGTGGGGGCGGGAGTTGGGGCGTAACGTACGGGTTCGGAGCGGCGGCTTGGGTGGGTCCTGTTCATCCCCTAATGTGGCGATTCGTTGCGCAGTAAGGCTTCAGGGGAAAGGGACTCGATGGAGCACACCGTCGTCCGTTGTGCCGAAGGGCATGTATTCAGCACCGCCTCGTTTCCGCTCCAGCAGCTCGGCCCCGGTCGGATCGGGCCCGGGCGGTTGCTGCGGTGTCCGCGGTGCGCGCGGCTGCGGCAGGCCGTGCCCGTGGGTGGCGTGAAGCGCTAGACGGAGGCGCGCGGGTTCCGCTCCGATTGGGGGTGGCTCGCGCGCTCTGCGTATCCTCGGGACGTGCTTCTCTCTGACAAAGACATCCGGGCCGAGATCGACGGCGGACGGGTTCGCATCGACCCGTTCGAGGAATCGATGGTGCAGCCCTCCAGTATCGATGTGCGTCTCGACCGGTACTTCCGGGTGTTCGAGAACCACCGCTATGCCCACATCGACCCCGCCGTCGAGCAGCCGGACCTGACCCGCATGGTCGAGCCCGAGGGTGACGAGGCGTTCATCCTCCACCCGGGCGAGTTCGTGCTCGCCTCGACGTACGAGGTCATCTCGCTGCCCGACGACATCGCCTCCCGCCTGGAGGGGAAGTCCAGCCTCGGGCGCCTCGGTCTGGTGACGCACTCGACCGCCGGGTTCATCGACCCCGGGTTCTCCGGGCACGTGACCCTGGAGCTGTCGAACCTCGCCACCCTGCCGATCAAGCTCTGGCCGGGCATGAAGATCGGGCAGCTCTGCATGTTCCGGCTCAGCTCGCCCGCGGAGTTCCCGTACGGCAGCGAGCGGTACGGATCCAGGTACCAGGGGCAGCGCGGGCCGACCGCCTCGCGCTCCTTCCAGAACTTCCACCGCACCCAGGTGAGGCACGAGGCATGAGCGACGCAGTACGCGAGAACCTGACCTACGAGGGCTTCGGGCGCGCCGTCCGCGAGCTGGCGCAGACCATCGCCGACGACGGCTACGAGCCCGACATCATCCTGAGCATCGCCCGCGGCGGCGTGTTCGTGGCCGGCGGTCTGGCGTACGCGCTGGACTGCAAGAACATCCACCTCGTGAACGTGGAGTTCTACACCGGCGTGGGCACCACCCTGGAGATGCCGGTCATGCTTGCGCCGGTCCCCGAGGCGATCGACTTCACCGACAAGAAGGTCCTGATCGCCGACGACGTCGCCGACACCGGCAAGACGCTCAAGCTGGTGCACGACTTCTGCCTCGGTCACGTTGCCGAGGTGCGGTCCGCGGTCATCTACGAGAAGTCGCACTCGCTCGTGCAGTGCGAGTACGTGTGGAAGAAGACCGACGAGTGGATCAACTTCCCCTGGTCGGTCGAGCCGCCGGTGGTGCGGAGGGAGGGGCAGGTTCTCGACGCCTGACCCCGTCTGACCCCGATCCTGTTGCGTGAGGAGGGGCCCGGTCCGCCTGGTGTGCGGAGCGGGCCCCTTCTCGTGCGTGCGGGCGCGTACGGGTGCGTACGAGTGCGTACGGCTAGATCGTGCCCAGCTTGATGATCGACAGCAGGGCGATCAGCTGGATGGCGGAGGCGCCCAGCGCCTTCGGCCACGGCAGGTCGTGCGACTTGCTGACCAGGGAGGTGAACAGGGCGCCGGCGGCCAGCCACGTCAGCCAGCCGAGCACCTGGACGACCATGTTGTCGCCGCCGAGGAACACGGCGAAGAGCAGGCGCGGGGCGTCCGTGATGGACATGACCAGCATGGACAGGCCCACGGTCGGCTGCCACGCGCCGTCGCCGCCCAGCTGGCGGGCCAGGGTGTGCGTGACCGCGCCGAGGAGCAGTCCGCAGATGACGAAGGCCACGCCGGTGGAGAGGACGATCGGGACGGCGTTGGCGAGCGTCGCCTTGATCGCGTCGTCGCGGGCGTCGTCGAGGCCGAAGACCGCGAGCAGGCCGTAGAGGAACGTCACGGTCAGCGCCGGGCCCCAGACCGCGTAGTCGCGCATCTGGAAGAACGTCGGCCCCGGCCGCATCACGATGCCGCGCAGGAGCTCCTTCCAGGGCAGCCGCGGTCCGGTCGGGCCGGCAGGGGCCGCGCCGGCGCCCGCGTGGTACGTCGCGGCCTGGCCGTACGGGTCCTCGCCGATGGCGAAGGCCTGGGTGTAGCCCGGGTTGTCCGCGTACGAGCCGCCCTGGCCGCCGCCCTGGCCGCCCTGGCCCGCGTACGGCGGCGGTTGCTGCTGCTGCCCGTACGGGTCGAAGTACTCGGGCTCGCCGTGGCCCCCGGCGGCGGCCTGCTGGGGCCACTGCTGCTGCGGGGGCGACCCGGCGGGCGGGTAGGGCTGCTGACCGTACGGCGCCTGCGGCGGTTGCTGCTGACCGTACGGCTGCTGCCGCGAAGGTTGTTGCGGGGTGCGGTTGTTGTCCCGGCCGCGTCCGATCCTGAATCCAGCCACGTGATCGAAAGTACCTGGTCCGGCGGGAGCCGGGGGACGGGCGGCCGGAACCGGGGGCCTTTGCGGCCGACCTGTGACATCCCTTAGGGGATCCCCGGGGGGAGAACCCCCGGCCGGTGGGGTGCCGGGTTTACATGGCTGCGGGGCAGTCTGCGGCGGTTCGTTACATTGCCGACGGAATACGTAGATATCGGACACGTAGCTTCGTCGATGCCGCGTCGCCGTCGCGGAGTGACGACCGAGAACGAGGAGAGCCCCCACCATGCGCAGCACTCGCCGTACCCCCTGCCGCACGACCCTCCGTACCGCCGCCGTTGTGGTGGGGGCGGCCGCCGTTCTCGCCGTGCCGGTGGGGTCCGCGTTCGCCGACTCGTCGGCGGGGGTGGGGGCGGTAGCGCCGGGGGCGCCGGTGGTCGTGAGGCTGGCCGACGGGGCGGTCGCCAAGGTCTACAAGACCGGTCCGAACCGCTTCGAGGCCGACATATTCGCCGGGTCCACGAAGCTGGACACGCTGGTCAGCCGGGGTGGCGGCGTGGCGTACGGGCGGAGCGACGGGCTGCGTGTCGTGCTCCAGCCGAACGGCGGTGTGACGTCGTGGATGGAGGGCGGGGAGAAGTCCCGGCCGAAGGTGAAGGCGAAGGCGGTTGCGCCGGCGCCGGTACGGGTCGTCATGCCCGACGGGCGGATCGCGAAGCTGGCCGCCGACGGGGCGGGGGCGGGGGGCGAGCGGGCGGTCATCTCCCTGCCGGACGGCGAGGTGCTGGGGGCGATCGACCTGAGGCACCCGAGCGCGGTGCACGACGGCTGGACGTACAAGATCGTCCGGGACGGGGAGCGGGTGAAGTTCGTCGTCATCGACGGGCGGGGTGGCGGGAGCAGCTGGGTGTACGACTTCGGGAGCGGGAAGCTGGTCGAGGCGTACGGGGTGGGGGCGGGGGCCGGGGCCCGGGCCGGGTCGGGCGCCGGTGGGCTGCGGTAGGTCTGGCCGCTGCGCGGGGCCCATCCCCCACCCCGCCCCTTCCCGAAACTGGGGGCGAGCCCCCAGGCCCCCGCAAACGCGGAACGGCCGGCCCCCTGACGGGGACCGGCCGTTCCGGCGTTCTGACCAGCGCCTACTTGGCGCCCGACTCCTCCGAAGCCTCGGCCTTCTTGGCCTCGCCATCAGCCGTGACGTCGCCCTTCGGCTCGGCCTCGGCCGCGCTGCCGGCCTCAGCGTCGCCCTTCGGCTCCGCCTCGGTGGTCGCCTTCGGCTCAGCCTCGGTGGTCGCCTTCGGCTCGGCCTCAGCGGTGGCCTTCGGCTCCGCGTCGGTGTCGGCCGCCTTCGGCTCCGGCTGGGCCTCGGGGCTTGTCTTCGGCTCGGCCGCAGCCTCAGCCTTGGGCGCAGCCTCGGCCTCGGCCGCTGCGTCGTCCTTCGGCTCCGCCTGGGCCTCGGGCGCAGCCTCAGTCGCAGCGTCGGCCTGCGGGGCTGCGGGGGCTTCCGCCGCCTCCGCCTCCGCAGCAGCGGCTGCCGCAGCCGCCTCGGCTTCCGCTTCGGCCTTCGCCTTCGCGGCCGCCTCGGCTTCCGCCTTCGCCTTGGCCTTCGCTTCTGCCTCGGCCAGGGCTGCCGCCTTCGCTTCCGCCTCGGCCAGGGCCGCCGCCTCGGCTTCCGCCTCGGCCAGGGCCAGCGCCGCCGCCTCCGCCTCCGGGTTCTTCACCGACTCCAGGAGCAGCTGGGCCACGTCGACGACCTGGACGTGTTCCTTCGCCTTGCCGTCGTTCTTCTTGCCGTTGACCGAGTCCGTCAGCATCACCAGGCAGAACGGGCACGCGGTGGAGACGATGTCCGGGTTCAGGGACAGGGCCTCGTCGACGCGCTCGTTGTTGATGCGCTTGCCGATGCGCTCTTCCATCCACATGCGCGCGCCACCCGCGCCGCAGCAGAAGCCCCGCTCCTTGTGGCGGTGCATCTCCTGCTGGCGCAGCCCCGGCACGGCCGACATGATCTCGCGCGGCGGCGTGTAGACCTTGTTGTGGCGGCCCAGGTAGCAGGGGTCGTGGTACGTGATCAGCCCGTCGACCGGCGTCACCGGCAGCAGCCGGCCCTCGTCGATCAGGTGCTGGAGCAGCTGCGTGTGGTGGATGACCTCGTACTCGCCGCCCAGCTGCGGGTACTCGTTCGCGATGGTGTTGAAGCAGTGCGGGCAGGTGGAGACGATCCGCTTCGCCGACTTCGGCTTGCGCGTCGACTCGTCCTCGTCGTCCTCGCCGAACGCCATGTTCAGCATCGCCACGTTCTCCTGGGCCAGCTGCTGGAACAGCGGCTCGTTGCCCAGGCGGCGCGGGGAGTCACCGGTGCACTTCTCGTCGCCGCCCATGATCGCGAACTTGACGCCCGCGATGTTGAGGAGCTCGGCGAAGGCCTTCGTGGTCTTCTTCGCGCGGTCCTCCAGCGCGCCCGCGCAGCCGACCCAGTACAGGTAGTCGAACTCGGAGAGGTCCTCCGCGTCCTTCCCGATGATCGGGACCTCGAAGTCGACCTCCTTCGTCCACTCCACCCGCTGCTTCTTCGCGAGGCCCCAGGGGTTGCCCTTCTTCTCCAGGTTCTTGAGCATCGTGCCCGCCTCCGACGGGAACGCGCTCTCGATCATCACCTGGTAGCGCCGCATGTCGACGATGTGGTCGATGTGCTCGATGTCGACCGGGCACTGCTCCACGCACGCGCCGCAGGTGGTGCAGGACCACAGCACGTCGGGGTCGATGACGCCGTTCTCCTCGGCGGTGCCGATGAGCGGGCGCTCCGCCTCCGCCAGGGCCGCCGCCGGGACGTTCGCGAGCTGCTCCGCCGTGGCCTTCTCGTTGCCCTCCATGTCCTTGCCGCCGCCCGCGAGCAGGTACGGCGCCTTGGCGTGCGCGTGGTCGCGCAGCGACATGACGAGCAGCTTCGGGGACAGCGGCTTGCCCGTGTTCCAGGCCGGGCACTGCGACTGGCAGCGGCCGCACTCGGTGCAGGTGGAGAAGTCGAGGATGCCCTTCCAGGAGAACTGCTCGACCTGGGAGACGCCGAAGACGTCGTCCTCGCCCGGCTCCTCGAAGTCGATCTCCTTGCCGCCGCTGGTCATCGGCTGGAGGGCGCCCAGCGCCGTGGCGCCGTCCGCGTTCCGCTTGAACCAGATGTTCGGGAAGCCGAGGAAGCGGTGCCAGGCGACACCCATGTTGGTGTTCAGCGAGACGACGATCATCCAGATCAGCGAGACGCCGATCTTGACCATCGCGGTGAAGTAGATGGCGTTCTGCAGCGCGCCGAGCGAGAGCCCCTTGAAGGCCAGCACCAGCGGGTACGAGACGAAGTACGCGGGCTCGTACGAGTCGACGTGGTGGATCGCGCCCTCAAGGCCGCGCAGGCACAGGATCGCGAGGCCGATGGTGAGGATCACGTACTCGACGAAGTACGCCTGCCAGGCCTTGGAGCCCGTGAAGCGCGACTTGCGGCCCGCCCGGGAGGGCAGCGAGAGCAGGCGGATGGCGATCAGCACGGCGATGCCGAGGATCGTCATGATCCCGATGAACTCGATGTACAGCTCGAACGGCAGGAAGTTCCCGACGATCGGCAGCACCCAGTCGGCCTGGAAGAGCTGCCCGTACGCCTGCAGCAGCGTCGGAGGCAGCGTCAGGAAGCCGATCGCGACGAACCAGTGCGCGAAGCCGACGATGCCCCAGCGGTTCATGCGGCTGTGTCCGAGGAACTCCCGGACCAGGGTGATCGTTCGGGCCTTGGGGTCGTCCGTGCGGCTGCCTGCCGGCACGGGCTGACCGAGCTTCACGAACCGGTAGATCTGCGCCACGGCTCGGGCGAGCAGCGCGACGCCGACCACGGTCAGGACCAGCGACACGATGATCGCGGCGAGTTGCATGGAGGGGCTCCTCGGGCGGCATTACTAAGCGGTAACTTATTCAGTCAAGGCTTGAGGTTACCCATTCCCGACGCCGCAATGTAGCTGAGCGCGCGGTGATCTGTGTCGCTCAGGCTTGCCTATGCGGGCCGCCCGGTGCCGCCCCGTGCGGACCTGTGCCTACGGGCCGCCCGGGGGGTCTGGGCCAGGATCGCGAGATCCATCCCCAGCCAGTGGCTCTCCACATAGTGCCGGTCCAGGAGGGCCATTTCCTCCCAGGGGAGGTCTGAGCGTGCGCTCACCTGCCACAACCCGGTCATTCCAGGCTTTACGAGGAGCCGGTCCGGGCGGTCCGTACCCGGCCCCGGGCGCGGCCCGACCAGTGACATCTCCCCTCGGAGCACGTTGAGCAGCTGCGGCAGCGCGTCCAGGGCGCAGCGCTCCACCGCCGTCCCCAGCCACCCCGCCCCCGCGTCCGTCCGCAGTCGCCAGGTGCGGAAAGGCCGTCCCCCGAGACCCGCCGCCGGCTCCCGTACGAAGGCCCGCCCGCCCTGGCCGGCGCACAGCAGCGCGGCGATCACCAGCAGCGGCAGCGCGGCCAGCGCGGCCAGCGGCACTGCCCCCAGCAGGTCTACGACCCGCTTCGCCGGGCAGGCGGGGAGACGCGGCGGCCGCAGGGTGGGGGCGAGGCGCCGGATTGCGGGTGGTGCGAAGGACGGCAGCGGCATGCACGCACCGTGCCGTGCGCCTTCGGCGGCTGGGCGGTGCCGCGCAGCGGGGGCCGTCGAGCATCGCCCGCTCGGCCCCGCCCGGGGCCCCGCCGGAGCCCGGGCCGTCACTCGGATGAGCGTAAGACTGGTGTAAAAGTTGAGCCCCTTAGGCTCACCTCTGTTGACGCACGCGCCGCCTTGCGGCATGGTTGAGTCCGTTGCACTCAAGTCAGCTGGAGGAATTGAAATGGCACGTGCGGTCGGCATCGACCTGGGCACCACGAACTCCGTCGTCAGCGTTCTCGAAGGCGGCGAGCCCACCGTCATCACCAACGCCGAGGGCGCCAGGACCACGCCGTCCGTCGTCGCCTTCGCCAAGAACGGCGAGGTCCTCGTCGGCGAGGTGGCCAAGCGCCAGGCGGTCACGAACGTGGACCGGACCATCCGCTCCGTCAAGCGCCACATGGGCACTGACTGGAAGATCAACCTGGATGGCAAGGACTTCAACCCGCAGCAGATGAGCGCCTTCATCCTGCAGAAGCTGAAGCGCGACGCCGAGGCGTACCTGGGCGAGAAGGTCACGGACGCGGTCATCACCGTCCCGGCCTACTTCAACGACTCCGAGCGTCAGGCGACGAAGGAGGCCGGCGAGATCGCGGGCCTGAACGTCCTGCGCATCGTCAACGAGCCGACGGCCGCCGCGCTGGCCTACGGCCTCGACAAGGACGACCAGACCATCCTGGTCTTCGACCTCGGTGGCGGCACCTTCGACGTGTCGCTCCTGGAGATCGGCGACGGCGTCGTCGAGGTCAAGGCGACCAACGGTGACAACCACCTCGGTGGTGACGACTGGGACCAGCGCGTCGTGGACTACCTGGTGAAGCAGTTCCTGGGCGGTCACGGCGTGGACCTCTCCAAGGACAAGATGGCGCTCCAGCGCCTGCGCGAGGCCGCCGAGAAGGCGAAGATCGAGCTGTCCTCCTCCACGGAGACCACGATCAACCTGCCCTACATCACGGCTTCCGCCGAGGGCCCGCTGCACCTGGACGAGAAGCTCACGCGCGCCCAGTTCCAGCAGCTGACGGCCGACCTCCTGGACCGTTGCAAGACCCCGTTCCACAACGTCATCAAGGACGCCGGCATCCAGCTGTCCGAGATCGACCACGTGGTCCTGGTCGGCGGCTCCACCCGCATGCCGGCCGTCGCCGAGCTCGTCAAGGAGCTCACCGGCGGTCAGGACGCCAACAAGGGCGTCAACCCGGACGAGGTCGTCGCCATCGGCGCCACCCTCCAGGCCGGTGTGCTCAAGGGTGAGGTCAAGGACGTCCTGCTCCTCGACGTGACCCCGCTGTCCCTCGGCATCGAGACCAAGGGCGGCATCATGACCAAGCTCATCGAGCGCAACACCACGATCCCGACCAAGCGGTCCGAGATCTTCACGACGGCCGAGGACAACCAGCCGTCCGTGCAGATCCAGGTCTACCAGGGCGAGCGCGAGATCGCGGCGTACAACAAGAAGCTCGGCATGTTCGAGCTGACCGGCCTGCCGCCGGCCCCGCGTGGCGTCCCGCAGATCGAGGTCTCCTTCGACATCGACGCGAACGGCATCATGCACGTCACGGCCAAGGACCTTGGCACGGGCAAGGAGCAGAAGATGACCGTCACCGGCGGCTCCTCGCTCGGCAAGGACGAGGTCGACCGCATGCGCCAGGAGGCGGAGCAGTACGCGGACGAGGACCTGCGCCGCAAGGAGGCCGCCGAGTCCCGCAACCAGGGCGAGCAGCTCGTCTACCAGACGGAGAAGTTCCTCGCGGAGAACGCGGAGAAGGTTCCGGCCGAGGTCAAGACCGAGGTCGAGACCGCGATCACCGAGCTGAAGGAAAAGCTCAAGGGTGACGACGCGGCCGAGATCCGCACCGCGACCGAGAAGCTCGGCGCCGTCAGCCAGAAGCTCGGCCAGGCCATCTACGCCGACGCCCAGGCCGCCCAGGCCGCCGGTGGCGCCGGTGAGGGCCAGCAGGCGAAGGCCGACGACGACGTGGTGGACGCCGAGATCGTCGACGACGAGAAGCCGAAGGGCGGCGCTGCCTGATGTCGGAGGAGACCCCGGGCTTCGAGGAGAAGCCCGAAGTCCCCGCCGGCGCCACGCCTGACGACGCCGCCGAGCCGAAGAAGGCCGCCGACTCCTCCGAGGAGGAGGCGGCGGCCCCGGCCGGGGACTCCGCAGCAGCACAGGACACCGGCCGCGAGGCCGCCCTTCTGGCGCAGCTCGACCAGGCCCGTACCGCGCTCGGCGAGCGCACCGCGGACCTCCAGCGGCTCCAGGCGGAGTACCAGAACTACCGCCGCCGTGTGGAGCGGGACCGCATCGCCGTCCAGGAGGTCGCGGTCGCGAAGCTCCTGACGGAACTGCTCCCGACCCTGGACGACATCGGCCGCGCGCGGGATCATGGCGAGCTGGTCGGCGGCTTCAAGTCGGTGGCCGAATCGCTGGAGACGGCCGCGGCCAAGATGGGCCTCCAGCAGTTCGGCAAGGAGGGCGAGCCCTTCGACCCGACGATCCACGAGGCCCTGATGCACTCGTACGCGCCGGACGTCACCGAGGACACCTGCGTGGCGATCCTGCAGCCGGGGTACCGGATCGGCGAGCGTACGATCCGCCCCGCGCGGGTCGCGGTGGCCGAGCCCCAGCCGGGTGCGGCCCCGGCCGCCAAGTCCGAGTCCTCGGAGGGCGAAGCACCGTCCGACAAGGACACGGATGCCCCCGAAAAGGGCTGACGCGGTACACGTAGAGGAACGAGAGGAGGGCCACCGGGGATGAGCACGAAGGACTTCGTCGAGAAGGACTACTACAAGGTCCTCGGTGTCCCGAAGGACGCCACCGAGGCCGAGATCAAGAAGGCGTACCGGAAGCTCGCCCGCGAGTTCCACCCGGACGCCAACAAGGGCGACGCCTCGGCGGAAGAGCGCTTCAAGGAGATCTCCGAGGCGAACGACATCCTCGGCGACGCCAAGAAGCGCAAGGAGTACGACGAGGCGCGCGCCCTGTTCGGCAACGGTGGCTTCCGCCCCGGGCCGGGCGGGGGCGGCGGCTCGTTCAACTTCGACCTCGGCGACCTCTTCGGCGGTCAGCAGCCGGGCGGCGGCGGCGCGGGCGGCGGCTTCGGCGGCGGCCTGGGCGATGTGTTCGGCGGCCTGTTCAACCGCGGCGGCGCCGGCGCCGGCCCGGGAGCCCGTGTCCAGCCGCGCCGCGGCCAGGACATCGAGTCCGAGGTCACGCTCTCCTTCACGGAGGCGGTGGACGGGGCGACCGTCCCGCTCCGGATGTCCTCCCAGGCTCCCTGCAAGGCCTGTTCGGGCACCGGCGACAAGAACGGCACCCCCCGGGTGTGCCCGACCTGCGTCGGCACCGGCCAGGTCTCGCGCGGCAGCGGCGGCGGCTTCTCGCTGACCGACCCCTGCGCGGACTGCAAGGGCCGCGGTCTGATCGCGGAGAACCCCTGCGACGTCTGCAAGGGCAGCGGCCGCGCCCGCAGCTCCCGCACCATGCAGGTCCGGATCCCGGCGGGCGTCTCCGACGGCCAGCGGATCCGGCTGCGCGGCAAGGGCACTCCGGGCGAGCGCGGCGGCCCCGCGGGCGACCTCTACGTGGTGGTCCACGTGGACACGCACCCGGTGTTCGGCCGCAAGGGCGACAACCTGACGGTGACGGTCCCGGTGGACTTCGCGGAGGCCGCCCTCGGCGCCGAGATCAGGGTCCCGACCCTGAACGGCCCGTCGGTGACGCTGAAGCTGCCGCCGGGCACCCCCAACGGCCGGACGATGCGGGCCCGCGGCAAGGGCGCGGTCCGCAAGGACGGCACCCGCGGCGACCTGCTGGTGACGGTCGAGGTGGCCGTGCCGGCGGAGCTGTCGGACAAGGCGCGCGAGGCGCTGGAGATGTACCGCGTCGCGACCGAGTCGGAAGACCCGCGCGCCGCGCTGTTCGAGTCCGCGAAGGGAGCATGAGATGGACGGCCGCCGCAGACAGCCCCGTTTCGGCAACGGGGCTTATGAACTCACCGACGAGACCCCGGTCTACGTGATCTCGGTGGCCGCCCAGCTCTCCGGCCTGCACCCGCAGACCCTCCGCCAGTACGACCGCCTCGGCCTGGTCTCCCCGGACCGGACGGCCGGCCGCGGCCGGCGCTACTCGGCCCGGGACATCGAGCTGCTCCGCACGGTGCAGGCGCTGTCCCAGGACGAGGGCATCAACCTGGCGGGCATCAAGCGCATCATCGAGCTGGAGAACCAGGTGGCCGCCCTCCAGCAGCGCGTGGCCGAACTGGCCGCCACCGTGGACGGCGCCGCCGCCACCCTGCGGGCCCGCGAGGCCCAGGTGCACGCCTCGTACCGCCGGGACCTGGTTCCGTACCAGCCGCCGGTGCCGGGCAACGCGCTCGTCGTCTGGCGCCCCAAGCGCCCGACGGACTGACGGACTGACACCGCGGCCCCCGCGGCCCTGGACGTACCGAAGGCCCCGCCCGGAATCCCGGGCGGGGCCTTCGGCGCGTACGCACGGGGGCGCCCCGTCAGCCGGTCAGCACTTCGGCAGCTGTGACGGGTCCCCGTGCAGGATCCCCGACTGGGCGATGAGGTAGCCCAGCTGCGCCCGGCTGCCGCTCCCCAGCGCGGTGGCCAGCTTGGCGATGTGCGCCCGGCAGGTCCGTACGTTCATCCCCAGCCGGCGCGCGATGGCCTCGTCCACGTGCCCCTCGATGAGGAGCTGCGCGATGGAGCGCTGCACGCCGGAGATGCCCTCGGGCATGTGCGTGTACGTCACCTCGTCGCGCAACGGCACCGCACGCCGCCAGAGTTGCTCGAAGACCTTGATGAGATACTGGACGAGCCCCGGATGGCGGAGTTCCAGTGCCACCCGCCGGTCTTCGCTGACGGGGATGAAGGCGACGGTCCGGTCGAAGATGATGAGGCGCTCGATCAGCTCCTCCAGCGTGCGGATCTCAACCTTCCCGGTGGAAATGCGGTCCACATAGGCGAGGGTGCCCTGGCTGTGGCGCGCGGTGTGCTGGTAGAGGGTCCGGATGCTCACGCCCCGGTCGATCAGCGGGGCGTCGCGCTCCAGGGCCTCACTGAGGACGAACGACGGCCGGGCGCCACCCGGCTGGACGGTCAGCATCTCGGTGTGGCACTCGGCGGTGGCGAGGTCCAGGGCGGCGTTGATCTGGTCGAACCCCTCCAGCACGGTGATGGCGTGGGTGTTCGCCGGGCTCTGGGCGCTGATGGCGAGGAAAGGCTCGAATGCATCGGTGAGGTCGATGGCGGTGCGTCTGCGGTCCTGGATCTCACGTTCGAGTGGATGGAGACGTTGGGCCAGAGCGACGGACGGGGGAACCGCGCGGAGCTGGTTCGCGTCATCCGGGTCGGGCCGCAGCAGACCGAATTCGAGCAGGCAGGGAGCGTTTGCCACTTCGCCCCTGGGTACCCGGCCGGTGCTCAGCGCCGCCGCGTACAGGCGTGCCCCCTCGTCGCACATGGCCGTGACGGGGTGGGGATGTGTCGGGTTTGTGTAGTTTATGGGCAAATCTCCACCCCCCAGGGTCCTGAACATGCAAGAACATGATGCATCGTCCCTGTGGCCGTAACGTGCCTGAATGAGCCATGGTCTGACGTGCGGGGGAGAGGATTCCATCAAGTGAGGACGAAGCCGACCATGTACAAGAGAATGCTTCGCTCGGCGCTTGCCGTTGTTTTCTCCGCTGTCGCGGTCTTTGGGGCAGTCAGCGTCGTCAATGGTGATGCGGGGAGCGCTCTGGCCAGTGACAGCGGTTGGAACACCACGCCGGCAGGGGAGTCGGACAGCGGTTGGAACATCGTGCCGACATTCAAGAAGTCGGACAGCGGTTGGAACGCCAAGCCGGCCGGTGAGCCGGACAGTGGTTGGAACGCCGCGCCCGTGAAGGCCGTCTGATGACCCCCGACGACCGTGACTTCCGGCGCGAAATGGCCTCGGCGTACCGGTCCGGATGGCAGTTCATAGACCTGGCCACGGCGATCCCCCACGCCGGAGATTCGCTGATGGTCACCCTGTTCGGCCAGCCGATCGTCGTCGTGCGCGAGGAAGACGAAGACGTCCGCGCCTACCGCTGTCTGCGCCGCCCCCGCGGCGCGCCGCAGCCCGTCCGCTGCGAGGTCCGGTACGGCATGGTCTTCGTCAATCTCGATCAGCGCGACCACCAGCTTTTCGAACCGGACATCACCACCGCCACCCCCCGCAGTGCCTGACGCGATTCCCCCGTCGTTGCAGATCGCTCAGGCGCTACCCCCACACAGCGGCGCCATCGTGGACCTGACCACGATGGCGCCGCTGTGATGTCCGCGTCCAGTGGTTGAACCGGACAATTAATCGTGATCCTTTTCCGCCCGGTCAGGCCCGCCCCATGGCCCGGTCCAGGGTGATCTCCACGACGACCCGGTCCGGGTTCGGCGACGGCACCCGCCCGTACCGCTCGGCGTAGCGCGCCACCGCCTCGGCGACCGAGGCCTCGTCCGTACGGACCACCGCGCGCCCCTCCAGCGTCGCCCAGCGGCGCCCCTCCATCTGGCAGACCGCGACCCGCGCCGAGCCGCCCGGGGCGCTCTCCATCGCCGCCAGGACGTTGCGGACCTTCTTGCTGTGCTTGTTGCTGATCACCCGCGCGAGCCCGGCCCCGGGGTCGTACGTCACGCCGACCGGCACCACGTGCGGGCTTCCGTCGGGCCTCGGGGTGGTCAGCGTGCAGACGTGCCGCTCCCGCCAGAAGGCGAGGTACTCCGGCGTCGGGTTGAGTACGTCATGACCTGGGTTCGAAACACGCATGCGCCGAAGCGTACGTGCGACAGCCTTGAGTGGAATAGACTCAACTTTATACAGGTTGCCCATAGCAGAGTGCGTGCAGGATGCATGCGCAGGACGCACGAACCGTACGGAGAGGAGACGTCGCAGGTGGATGCCGAGCTGACCAACAGGAGCCGGGACGCGCTCAACGCGGCCACCAGCAGGGCCGTCAAGGACGGGAACGCGGACCTGACCCCCGCACACCTGCTCCTGGCCCTGCTCGCCGGCCAGGACAACGAGAACATCACCGATCTGCTCGCCGCCACCGAGGCCGACCAGGCCGCCGTGCGCGACGGCGCGGAGCGGCTCGTCGCCGCCCTGCCCAGCGTCACCGGCTCCACCGTCGCGCCCCCGCAGGCCACCCGCGACCTCCTCGCCGTACTCGCCGAGGCCGACGCGCAGGCCGGGAAGCTCGGCGACGAGTACCTGTCCACCGAACACCTCCTCATCGCCCTCGCCGCCAAGGGCGCGGCGGCCGGTGAGGTCCTTTCCGCCGAGGGCGCGACCGCCGCGAAGCTGCTGGCCGCCTTCCAGAACGCACGAGGAGGCCGGCGGGTGACCAGCCCCGACCCCGAGGGCCAGTACAAGGCCCTGGAGAAGTTCGGCACGGACTTCACGGCCGCCGCCCGCGAGGGCAAGCTCGACCCGGTCATCGGCCGCGACCAGGAGATCCGGCGCGTCGTCCAGGTCCTCTCCCGGCGTACGAAGAACAACCCGGTGCTCATCGGCGAGCCCGGCGTCGGCAAGACGGCCGTCGTCGAGGGCCTGGCCCAGCGCATCGTCAAGGGCGACGTCCCCGAATCCCTGAAGAACAAGCGGCTGGTCTCCCTCGACCTCGGCGCGATGGTCGCGGGCGCCAAGTACCGCGGCGAGTTCGAGGAGCGCCTGAAGACCGTCCTCGCCGAGATCAAGTCGAGCGACGGCCAGATCATCACCTTCATCGACGAGCTCCACACCGTCGTCGGCGCGGGCGCCGGCGGGGACTCCGCCATGGACGCGGGCAACATGCTCAAGCCCATGCTGGCCCGAGGCGAGCTGCGGATGGTCGGCGCGACCACCCTCGACGAGTACCGCGAGCGCATCGAGAAGGACCCCGCGCTGGAGCGCCGCTTCCAGCAGGTGCTGGTGGCGGAGCCGAGCGTCGAGGACACCATCGCGATCCTGCGCGGCCTCAAGGGCCGGTACGAGGCGCACCACAAGGTCGTCATCAACGACAGCGCGCTCGTCGCCGCGGCCACCCTCTCCGACCGGTACATCACCTCCCGGTTCCTCCCCGACAAGGCCATCGACCTCGTCGACGAGGCCGCGTCCCGGCTGCGCATGGAGATCGACTCCTCCCCGCTGGAGATCGACGAGCTCCAGCGCGCCGTGGACCGCCTGCGCATGGAGGAGCTGGCGCTGAAGAACGAGTCCGACCCTGCCTCGCTGGAGCGCCTCGACAAGCTGCGCAAGGACCTCGCGGACAAGGAGGAGGACCTGCGCGGCCTGACCGCCCGCTGGGAGAAGGAGAAGCAGTCCCTCAACCGGGTCGGAGAGCTCAAGGAGCGCCTCGACGACCTGCGCGGGCAGGCCGAGCGCGCCCAGCGCGACGGCGACTTCGACGCCGCCTCCAAGCTGCTCTACGGGGAGATCCCCGAGCTGGAGCGCGAGCTGGAGGAGGCCACCGAGGCCGAGGCCGAGGCCTCCAAGGGGACGATGGTCAAGGACGAGGTCGGCCCCGACGACATCGCGGACGTGGTGGGCGCCTGGACGGGCATCCCGGCGGGCCGCCTCCTGGAGGGCGAGACGCAGAAGCTGCTGCGCATGGAGGACGAGCTGGGCCGCCGCCTGATCGGCCAGCAAGAGGCCGTACGGGCCGTCTCCGACGCCGTGCGCCGCACCCGGGCCGGCATCGCCGACCCGGACCGCCCGACGGGCTCCTTCCTCTTCCTGGGCCCCACGGGCGTCGGCAAGACGGAGCTGGCGAAGGCCCTCGCGGACTTCCTCTTCGACGACGAGCGGGCCATGGTCCGCATCGACATGTCGGAGTACTCCGAGAAGCACAGCGTGGCCCGGCTGGTCGGCGCCCCGCCCGGGTACGTGGGCTACGAGGAGGGCGGCCAGCTCACCGAGGCCGTCCGGCGCCGCCCGTACAGCGTGGTGCTGCTGGACGAGGTGGAGAAGGCCCACCCCGAGGTCTTCGACATCCTGCTCCAGGTCCTCGACGACGGCCGCCTCACGGACGGCCAGGGCCGCACCGTGGACTTCCGCAACACCATCCTGATCCTGACCTCCAACCTGGGCAGCCAGTTCCTGACGGACCCGGCCACCTCGGACCAGGACAAGAAGGCCAGGGTCCTGGAGGTGGTCAGGGCCTCCTTCAAGCCCGAGTTCCTCAACCGCCTCGACGACCTCGTGGTCTTCTCCGCCCTGACCCGGGACGAGCTGGCGCACATCGCCGAGCTCCAGATCGGCTCCCTCGCCAGGCGGCTGGCCGCCCGCCGCCTGACCCTGGACGTCACCCCCGACGCCCTGGCCTGGCTCGCGGACAAGGGCAACGACCCCGCCTACGGCGCCCGCCCGCTGCGCCGCCTGATCCAGACGGCGATCGGCGACCGGCTGGCCAAGGAGATCCTCTCCGGCGAGGTCAAGGACGGCGACACCGTCCGCGTCGCCGTGGCCGGCGAGGACCTCCTGGTCGGCAAGGCCCTCTGAGCGTTCGGGCGTGATCCGTTTCACGCGTGAAACAACGTGGCTATGGTTGTCTCACGCGTGAAACGGGAATTCACATGCTCACAAGGCTCTGGGAGGTGCGTTACGGATGCTGTTGAGCTTCCGCGTGGCGAACCACGGTTCCTTGCGTGAACCCCAGGAACTCAATTTCGTCCCGTCGTACGCGGACGACCGGCCGGCGGTTCCGGTGGTGGCCGTCTACGGGGCGAACGCGTCGGGGAAATCGACCCTCATCGACGCGTACGCCTTCTTCCAGAAGGCGGTCCAGCAGTCGCAGGCCCGGTGGCTGCCCGGCGCCCCGGTTCCCAGGCGCCCCTTCCTGCTCGACCACACCAGCCGCGACGAGGTCTCGACCTACGCCGCCGACGTCCTGCTGGGCGGTGTCCGCTACGCCTACGGCTTCAGCGTGACCGACCGCGAGATCGTCGAGGAATGGCTGTACAGCTATCCCAAGGCCCGCAGGCGCGTTCTCTTCGAGCGTTCCGCGATGGCCATGACGTACGGGGCGACGCTGGGCGGCGGCAAGGTCGCCGCGGAGCGCATCCTGCGGCCGAACAGCCTCTACCTCTCGGCTGCGGCCCAGTCCTCGCACACCGAGCTGAGCCGGCTGTGGACCTGTCTCACCGGCCCCTTCGTCGTCGACGACTCGACCCGACAGGTGCTGGTCCACTCGGTAGCCGGAGCGATGGCCGCCTCCCTCTATCAGTCCTTTGCCGATCGGGGCCTTCCCATCGGCTCGGAGGTCCTGGCGGCAGCGGACCTCGGGGTCCATGAGATCCGGGAGGGCCAGGAGCGACCCGGGGCCACGTTCCCCGAGGACGAACTCCGCCCACGGCTGTCGGCGCACCTGCGATCGGCGGCATCGCGGTCGCTGGAGTTCGTCCATGTGGTGGACGGCGAGGAGTTCGTCCTCCCCGTGGAAGCCGAATCGGCGGGCACCAAAACCTGGCTCAACCTGGTGAGCACGGGGCTCTCGGCGGTGTTGGCAGGGCAAGCGGTGTGGGTGGACGAGATCGACATCAGCCTGCACCCCATGCTGACCGCCAAGCTCATCTCGCTCTTCCAGAACCCCGAGCTGAACCCGCGCGGAGCCCAGCTGATCTTCACCACCCACGACGCGTCGCTCCTCGGAACGATGCTGGGGGAGCAGGTGCTGTCGCGCGACCAGGTGTGGTTCGTCGAGAAGGCCCCCGCCACGGGGGCGGCCGAGCTGTACCCGCTCAGCGATTTCAAGCCGAGGAAGGGCGAGAACTTCGAACGCCGCTACCTGGCGGGCAGCTACGGCGCGGTACCGCTCCTCCCGGAGACGGCGTTCGAGGACATGCTCAGGAAGTACTGGGGGGCACATGGCGGCGAGGCGGTTTCCGCGTGAGGGATCGGGGCGCCGGCGGGGTCCGGTCCGGCCGTCGGCGCGCACGCTGCTGATCGTCTG
This sequence comes from Streptomyces goshikiensis, assembly GCF_014650555.1. GTDB lineage: Bacteria > Actinomycetota > Actinomycetes > Streptomycetales > Streptomycetaceae > Streptomyces > Streptomyces goshikiensis. The sequence continues at coordinate 412,704 of NZ_BMVE01000004.1, forward strand.
CGGCAGCAAGGAGACGGAACGCCAGTACCTGCAAGGGCTGCGCGATCATCTGCGCAACCCGGCAGTGGCGGTGAAGGTGCTGGGCAAGGCGTGTTCGCCCACCCAGCTGGTCGCCTACACGATCGGTCAGCGAGATCTCGCGGACGGCTACGACGAGGTCTGGTGCGTCTTCGACGTCGATCAGTTCCCGGATGTCGACGAGGCCGTCACCCAGGCCCGCCGCGCCGGAATCAAGGTCGCCGTGTCGAACCCGTGCTTCGAGGTGTGGCTGCTCCTGCACTTCGCGGATCACCGGGTGCACGTCGAAACGTACAAGAAACTGCTGCCGCTCCTGCGGAAGCACGTCCCCGCGTACGACAAGACCCGGGTCGACTTCGCCGCGTACCGGCAGGGCCTGAAGGCGGCCGCGGAACGCGCCGAGCGCCTTGACCCGACGGGAGAGGACCACGCACGAAACCCGTCGTCAGGCGTGTGGCGGCTGACGAACCGCATGACACGCCCGGACGCTCCCTGACCTGATCCTGTCCGCCCGGAGCGGATCGTAGGTGCGGGGGTGGACACGGGGTAGGAGCGATGGGGGAGGATGACGTCATCCGCACGAAGGGAAGTACACGGTGAGCATCGACCCGGCCTCGATTCCGAACTTCGGAGGGCAGCAGCCCGATCCGCAGGCCACAGGACCGGCGGGCCCCGTCGTCCCCGACCAGGACCTGGTGAAGCAGCTCCTGGACCAGATGGAGCTCAAGTACGTCGTCGACGACGAGGGCGACCTCGCGGCGCCGTGGGAGGATTTCCGCACGTACTTCATGTTCCGCGGCGAAGACGAGCAGCAGGTCTTCTCCGTGCGGACCTTCTACGACCGCCCGCACAAGATCGACGAGAAGCCGCAGCTCCTTGAGTCGATCGACGACTGGAACCGCCGCACCCTGTGGCCGAAGGTCTACAGCCACACGCACGACGACGGTTCCGTCCGTCTGATCGGCGAGGCGCAGATGCTGATCGGCACCGGCGTCAGCCTGGAGCACTTCGTCTCCTCCACGGTCAGCTGGGTCCGCGCGTCCATCGAGTTCGACAAGTGGCTCGTGGAGCAGCTCGGCCTGGAGCAGGACGTCGACTCCGCCGACGGCGACGACAAGGGTGACGACGACGGCGAAGCCACCAACTAGCCGTCACCCGTCACAGCGGTACTTTGGCGACGAGGAGCAGGTACACCCCGTAGCCGTAGGAGAGCCCGGCCAGCCCCGCGGTGAGCATCACCGCGGTGCCGTGCCGGGCTCTCGCCATGACGGCCGCCACCGGGAGCAGCAGCGGGAACGCGGGGACCAGGAAGCGCGGCTTGGACTCGAAGAACCCGGCGCCGCCGTAGGTGATCACCATCAGGACCCCCGTGTACACGAGCACCGGGAGCGGCATCCGGTCCAGGGCCAGCAGGATCGCCAGCAGTCCCGCCGCGGCAAGGACGAACACGGTCGCGGTGGTGGCCAGGGGGACGTTCCCGCCGGTGAGCACCTTCTCCGCCGAGCGCAGCGCGCCGCCGCCGAAGTCGAAGCGGGAGCCCCACCGGCTCTGCACCTCGAAGTAGCCGCCGAGCGGATCCCCGGTGCGCACCCCCACCGCCACGACGTACGCGGCCCAGCCCGCCGGCGCGAGCACCCCGGCCGCCCAGACCTCGGGTGCCCGGGATCTTCGCAGCAGCACCTCGTGGAAGGCCATGACGGAGACGGCCGCGGCCACCGCGATCCCGGTCGGCCTGGTCAGCCCGGCGAGTATCGCCAGCCCCGCCGCCCACAGCCACCTCCCGGTCAGCACGGCGTACAGGCTCCAGGCGGCCAGCGCGGTCAGCAGCGCCTCCGTGTACCCGAGGGTCAGCACCACCGAGTGCGGCAGCACCGCCCACAGCGCCACCAGCAGCAGCCCGCCCCGCGGCCCGAGCAGCCGCTCCCCGATCTTGTACACGCCGACGGCGGCGAGCGCGGCGGCCGTCCAGGCGACCAGCAGCGCGGCGGCGGGGGTGCCGCCGGCCAGCCCCACCAGGTAGGGGTAGAGCGGGAAGAAGGCGTAGTCGCTCTGTACGGAGCCGGTGACGGGCCACATCTGGGTGCGCCCGTAGCCGTGGGCGGCGATGTGGAGGTACCAGACGGAGTCCCAGGATCCGCCGAGGACCTTGACCGGGCTCTTGCCGGCCCACCACGCGCCGGCGGCGAGCACCAGCACCCCGCCGCCGCGCACCGCGGCGAACACCCCGAGCGCGCGGAAGGCAGCGGGCGTGGCCGTGCCGACCGCCCGTACGGAGACGGTGGTCACGCCAGCCGTCGCAGCCGGTCGACGGCCTCGCGCAGTACCTCGGTCTTCTTGCAGAACGCCCAGCGCACCTGGGTGGCCCCGGCGGACTTGTCGTCGTAGAAGACCTGGTTGGGGATGGCGACGACCCCGCAGCGCTCGGGCAGGGCGCGGCAGAAGGCGATGCCGTCGCTCTCGCCGAGGGGCGCGATGTCGGTGGTGACGAAGTAGGTGCCCTGGGGGCGGTAGACCTGGAAGCCGGCCGCGGCGAGGCCGTCGGAGAGCAGGTCGCGTTTGGCGGCGAGGTCGGCGCGCAGGCCCTCGTAGTAGGAGTCGGGGAGGCCGAGGGCCTCGGCGACGGCGTACTGGAAGGGGCCGGAGGAGACGTAGGTCAGGAACTGCTTGACGGAGCGGACGGCGGCGACCAGCTCGGGCGTGGAGGTGATCCAGCCGACCTTCCAGCCGGTGAAGGAGTACGTCTTGCCCGCGCTGGAGATCGTCACCGTCCGCTCCCGCATGCCGGGCAGCGAGGCCAGCGGGGTGTGGGAGCCCTCGAAGACGAGGTGTTCGTACACCTCGTCGGTGATGACGAGCAGGTCGTGGCGGACGGCGAGTTCGGCGATCCCCGCGAGTTCGGCCGGGGTCAGGACGGTGCCCGTCGGGTTGTGGGGGGTGTTGAGCAGCAGCAGCCGGGTGCGCGGGGTGATGGCGTCGCGCAGCGCGTCGAGGTCGGGGCGGAAGTCCGGGGCGCGCAGGGTGAGGGGGACGCGGACGGCGCCGGCCATGGCGATGCAGGCCGCGTAGGAGTCGTAGAAGGGTTCGAGGGCGATGACCTCGTCGCCCGGTTCGAGGAGGGCCAGCAGGGCGGCGGCGATGGCCTCGGTGGCGCCCGCGGTGACCAGGACCTCGGTGTCGGGGTCGTAGGACAGGCCGTAGAAGCGCTGTTGGTGGGCGGCGATCGCGGTGCGCAGCTCGGGGACGCCGGCGCCGGGCGGGTACTGGTTGCCGAGGCCGGCCAGGACCGCGCGGGAGGCGGCCTCGGCGATCTCGGCCGGGCCGTCGGTGTCCGGGAAGCCCTGGCCGAGGTTGATCGACCCGGTGCGGGCGGCCAGCGCCGACATCTCCGCGAAGATCGTCGTACCGAATGCGGCGAGGCGGCGGTTGAGGAAGGGGCGGTCGTTGCCCGCGGGTGCGCTCATGGGCGCCATCCTGGGCCGAACCTCTGGAGTTGCTCAAGTGTGCTTTCGCGCGGATGGCCCGTGGGCATCCCCACCTCACGCGGGACGCGGGGATCCCGCTCCCCGGGGGACCGGGGCGTGAGAGAGGGGCGAGCAGATGCTGCTGGCCGTCGTGATCTTCGTAAGTGTGGTGGTCGTCGTCTGTCTCGTGGCCGTGGGATCCCGGAGCAAGGGGTCGTCCGGCCGCGGGTTGCGGTCCGGTTCCGGTGTGAGTTCCGGTGCGAGCCGGGGCCGCCGCAGTAACTCGGACGGCGGAACGTGGGTGTCCTCCTGCGGATCGTCCTCTTCCTGCGGCTCGTCGTCGTCCTGCGGGGGATCGTCTTCGTCGTGCGGCGGCGGGGGCTGCGGTTCCAGCTGACACGGGGCAGCCCGGGACCGTGTGAAAGGGCGCCCGGCGGGCACACATCCCGTCGGGCGTCCTCATGTCCGCGGGGGTGTGGTTGAACACGTGAACTGTGTAGCCCCCGGGGGGATGTAAACCCCTTCAAGTTGGGTAAAAACGCTGTGAGCGCCGTGCCTTTCATGATTCCCTCGGTTGAGTAGACCAGTCCTCGGACCTTCCTGGACTTCCTGTGGACCCGTGCCGGGTTCCCCCCCACCCGTTGACTACCGCTGGCGGGCCCCGGCCCATCTCCCTCGCGCGTTTGCGGAGCCGACTCATGCTCACGACCCTCCAGACCACCTATACCGACACGCGTGCCGCCGATCTCGCCTGGGCCCTGGGACGGGAGCGGCTGCCCGCCCTGGCCGTGCTGAACCTCGATCTCGCGGGCGCGAAGGTGGAGTTGCGCCTGCTCGGAGCCTCCCACCAGGTGCTCCTGGAGGAGGGCGAGGTGCTCTGCTCGGAGACGGTCGCCTGTATGCCCGGCAGCAGTACGCCGCTGCCGCTCGGCGTCGCCAAGCGACTGGGCGACTGGGAGTACGAGTTCGCCGCCCGCGTCGAGAAGCTGTCGAGCGGCTCCTTCGCCGGGCGCGCCCAGGAGCTGCTGGCCCTCGTCGCGGATCACCCGAACGGGCTCGCCGGAACCTTCCCCGGCAGCCCGCACGCCTTCACCGCCCTGCTCGCGCAGCGTCACGAGGGGCAGGTGCGCTGGCGGACCTGGCACGCGTACCCGCAGGAGGGCCAGTTGGTCGCCACCCGCACCCGGGTGGGCGTACGGACGGGCGCGCCGGCCGACTCCCTGGCGCCGGCCGCGCGGTAGCGGCGGGGCCCGGGGCCGGGGGCGTGAAAAGGCCGTCGTGGGTACGCCAACTGGTCTAAACGGTGCGCCACTTGCACCCATGTGGGTGACCGGGTGTGGGTGGGTGGTGACGTACGGTTCCCCACATGATCGACCGTTCCGCCCCCGGCGGGGTGCTCCCGGCGCCGGAATCGCGGGGCGCCCCGACCGTCCCGGCGGCCGCCCTGCCCGTACGGCCCCGGACCGGCCGACTCCTCGTCCTGGCCACCGTGTTCATCTGTGCCGCCTGCGGGCTCGTCTACGAACTGGAGCTGCTCGCCCTCGGCTCGTACCTCATCGGAGACTCCGTCACCCAGGCGTCCGTGGTGCTCTCCGTCATGGTCTTCGCCATGGGAGTCGGCTCGCTGCTCGCCAAGCGGCTCAGACACCGCCCCGCGCTCGGCTTCGGCGCCATCGAGGCCGGGCTCGCACTGCTCGGCGGGCTCTCCGCCATGGCCCTGTACGCGAGCTTCGCCTGGCTGGGGGAGTCACAGCCCGCCCTCGTCGCCTTCTCCTTCGCCATCGGGGTGCTCATCGGCGCCGAGATCCCGCTGCTGATGGTCCTCATCCAGCGGATCCGCCGGCAGGACGCGGGCGGGGCCGTCGCCGACCTCTTCGCCGCCGACTACGTGGGCGCCCTCGTCGGCGGGCTCGCCTTCCCGTTCCTGCTGCTGCCGGTGCTCGGCCAGCTCACCGGCGCCATGCTCACCGGCGGGATCAACGTGGTCGTCGGCGGCGGGCTCGTGCTGTGGCTGTTCCGCCACGACCTCAGCCGGCGCTGCCGCTGGCTGCTGATCGCCGTGAACCTCACCGTGCTCGCCGCGCTCTGCTCGGCCACCGTGCTGGCCGACGACTTCGAGCGGGTCGCCCGCCGCGCCGTCTACGGCGGGGAGGTGCGGGTCGCCGTCCAGACCGGCGTACAGGAACTCGTCCTCACCGGACCCTCCAGCGGCTCCCCGCGCTCCCTCGACCTGTTCCTCGACGGGCGGCTGCGGGTCAGCGGCTACGACGAGTACCGCTACCACGAGGCCCTCGTCCACCCCGCGATGACCGGCCCGCACGCCCGGGTCCTCGTCCTCGGCGGCGGCGACGGCCTCGCCGCCCGCGAGGTGCTGCGCTACCCGGACGTCACCTCGGTCACCGTCGTCGAGATCGACCCCGGCGTGGTCCGGCTCGCGCGCACCGACCCGATGCTGTCCGCGCTCAACGGCCGGGCGTACGAGGACCCCCGCCTCGGGGTCGTCACGCAGGACGCGTTCCGCTGGCTGCGCGGGCCCGCCGCGCACGGCCGGTTCGACGTCATCGTCTCCGACCTCCCCGACCCCGGCATCACCCCCAGCACGAAGCTGTACTCCCAGGAGTTCTACGGGCTGGCCGCGCGGGCCCTCAGCCCCGGCGGCCGCCTCGCGGTGCACGCGGGGCCCCTCGCGACCCGGCCCCGGACCTACTGGACCGTCGAGTCGACGCTGCGCGCGGCCGGGCTGCGGACCGTCCCGTACAGCGCCGGCGGCCGCCTCTCCGGCTTCGCCGCCGGGCCGGACCGGGCGCAGGGCTCCAGGGGCGCGCCGCCGCAGGACTGGGGCTTCGTCCTGGCCGCGCACGAGGGGGCCCCGCCCCTGCGGGTGGACCGGGACACCCCCGGGCTGCGCTCGCTGTCCACCGGATCGCTGCGGGACGCGGCCCGTGACGCGGAACGCAGCAGGATCCCGGGGCTGCCGCCGTCGACGCTGCCGCACCCGCGCTACTCCTGAGCCCCCGGAGCCCCGGTCCGGGCGGCCGCCCGGGGCGGCCGGCGCGAAGAGGTTCGCGCCGGACCGGGCGCGCAGGCGTGACTCGTCGGTAGGCTCGGCCGCATGGAGCATCAGGTGTTCGTTCCGGTACCGGCCGACAGCCTCCGCGCCGTGCTGCGCGATCCCGCCCGGGTCGCCCGCTGCGTGCCGGGGCTCCAGCAGGACGCCGACGCCGAGTCCGGGCCGCTGTCGGGCCGGCTGAAGGTGCGCGTCGGCGGGAACACCGTGACCTACCGGGGGGCCCTGAGCATCACCGAGAGGCAGCCGGACGTGTTCGCCGTCGACGGCGAGGGCACCGAGATCCGGGGCAGCGGGACCGTGAAGCTCTCCGTGGTGCTGCGGCTGACCACGGAGGGGGACGGGTCCCGGCTGGACTTCACCGCCGGTGCCACCGCCGACGGGCGGGCAGCCTCCTTCGCCCCCGAGGCGACCGTGACCGCCGTACGCCGCTTCCTGGACCGCGCCGCCGAGCACCTGGCGGCCGCGGCGGTGCTGAGCGATCCCGTCGCCGAGGCGGAGGAGGCCGCGGACGCCGCGGACGCCGCGGACGCCGCGGACGCCGCGGACGGTGATCCCGGGGACGTCGGCGAGGTCGTCGCCTCCGTGTTCGAGGCCGAGGTGCCGCCGCCGGCCCTGGATCCCTTCCTGGAGGGGGAGATCGAGGAGCTCGCCGCCCCGCGCCCGCCGGCCGAGGCCGCCCACGCCCGCCGCACCATGATCGGCCGCAGCGCCGAGGAGGTGGACCACGCACCCCCGCGCGGCCGCTACGCCCCGGTCCCCGCGCCCGCCTCCACCTCCGCCGGCCAGAACCTGCGCTGGCTGGCCCCGGCCGCGGCCCTCGCCGTGGCCTCGGCGGTCGTCCTGGGCCGCGCCCTGCGCCGCCGCCACTGAACGGGGCCGTACAGGCCCTAATCTCGATCACATGAGTACGCAACTGACGGCCGGCGGGGCCGAGCTGACCATCGACCAGGACAACGGCTGCCGGATCAGCAGCCTGCGCGTCGACGGGACCGAGCTGCTGCGCCAGGGCCCGGACTTCGGCGCCTTCCCGATGGTCCCGTGGTGCGGACGCACCGCGGGCGGCCGGTTCCGGGACGGCGGGGTCGTCCATGAACTCCCGCTCAACAACGGCCCGCACTCCATCCACGGGTTCGGCCGCGAGCACCCCTGGCGCCGGGTGCGCGCCAGCGACACCGAGGCGGCGTTCGTCTACGACCTCGCCGCCCCGTGGCCGTGGCCCGGCCGGGTCACCCAGAGCGTCGAGCTGACCCCCGACGGCGCCACGCTCTCCATGGGCATCGAGACGTACGGCGACTCCTTCCCGGCGCAGGCGGGCTGGCACCCCTGGTTCCGCCGCAACCTCGGCACCGGCGAGGACGCGCGCCTCGACTTCCAGGCCGAATGGCAGGAGGAGAGGGGCGAGGACCACATCCCCACCGGGCGCCGCATCGACCCCAAGCCCGGCCCCTGGGACGACTGCTTCGGGATGCCGCACGGCGTGGACGTCACCCTCACCTGGCCCGGCGCGCTGGAGCTGAAGGTCCGCAGCCGCGACGAATGGGTCGTCATCTACGACGAGCAGCCCGAGGCCGTCTGCGTGGAGCCCCAGTCCGGCCCGCCGAACGGCCTCAACAGCCTGCCCCGGCTGGTCACCCCCGTGGACCCCCTGGAGATCTCCACCACGTGGACCTGGCGGCGGCTGGGCTAGGGCGCAATTAAGCTCAGGCCCATGAGTGAAGTACGGGATGCGCTGCTGCAGCAGATCAAGGACAAGGCCGTCGTACACGGCAAGGTGACCCTCTCCTCCGGGCGGGAGGCGGACTACTACATCGACCTCCGCCGGATCACCCTCGACGGCGAGGCGGCCCCGCTGGTCGGTCAGGTCATGCTCGACCTGACCTCCGACCTCGACTTCGACTGCGTCGGCGGCCTCACGCTGGGCGCCGACCCGGTGGCGACCTCGATGCTGCACGCCTCGGCCGCCCGCGGGCAGCGCCTGGACGCCTTCGTGGTCCGCAAGGCGCAGAAGGCGCACGGCATGCAGCGCCGGATCGAGGGCACCGACGTCAAGGGCAAGCGCTGCCTGGTCGTCGAGGACACCTCCACCACCGGCGGTTCCCCGCTGACCGCCGTCGAGGCGGTCCGGGAGGCCGGCGGCGAGGTCGTCGCGGTCGCGACGATCGTGGACCGGGGCGCGGCCGGGGCCATCGCCGAGGCGGGCCTGCCCTACCTCACCGGCTACCTCCTTGAGGACCTGGGCCTCTCCTGACCTGCGCTTTTCCCACCGGGCGGGGTGTTTCACGTGAAACACCCCGCCCGGTTCGCGCCATGCGGGGTGGACAGGGGGGTGGAGTGAGGGGCTGAGTCTGGAAAGATGGAGCCGACGATGACGTCGCCCCCAGGTCAGGGCCCGCAATAAGCACACTCCCCGCACATCCAAGGAGCGGACAGATGCCCATCGCAACCCCCGAGGTCTACAACGAGATGCTCGACCGGGCGAAGGCAGGCAAGTTCGCCTACCCGGCCATCAATGTGACCTCGTCCCAGACCCTGCACGCCGCACTGCGGGGCTTCGCGGAGGCCGAGAGCGACGGCATCATCCAGATCTCCACCGGTGGTGCGGAGTTCCTGGGTGGCCAGCACAACAAGGACATGGTCACCGGCGCCGTAGCCCTGGCCGAGTTCGCCCACATCGTGGCCGCCAAGTACGACATCACGGTCGCGCTGCACACGGACCACTGCCCCAAGGACAAGCTGGACGGCTACGTCCGCCCGCTGCTCGACATCTCCGCCGAGCGCGTGGCCCGCGGTCTGAACCCGCTCTTCCAGTCGCACATGTGGGACGGCTCCGCCGAGACCCTGGCCGACAACCTGGCCATCGGCCAGGAGCTGCTCGCCAAGGCCGTCGCCGCCAAGATCATCCTTGAGGTCGAGATCACCCCGACCGGCGGCGAGGAGGACGGCGTCAGCCACGAGATCAACGACGAGCTGTACACCACCGTCGACGACGCGATCCGCACCGCCGAGGCCCTGGGTCTGGGCGAGAAGGGCCGCTACCTGCTGGCCGCCTCCTTCGGCAACGTGCACGGCGTCTACAAGCCGGGCAATGTCGTCCTGCGCCCCGAGCTCCTCAAGGACCTCCAGGCCGGTGTGAGCGAGAAGTACGGCCAGGCTGCCGGCAGCCAGCCGTTCGACTTCGTCTTCCACGGCGGTTCGGGCTCCTCGGCCGAGGAGATCGCCACCGCGCTGGAGAACGGCGTCGTGAAGATGAACCTCGACACCGACACCCAGTACGCCTTCACCCGCCCGGTCGTCGACCACATGTTCTCCAACTACGCCGGCGTCCTGAAGGTCGACGGCGAGGTCGGCACCAAGTCGAAGTACGACCCCCGCACCTGGGGCAAGGCCGCCGAGGCGGGCATGGCCGTCCGTGTCGCCGAGGCCTGCGCCAACCTGCGTTCCACCGGTACCAAGCTGAAGTAAGCGCCGCGGGCGGTTCGCGCCGCCCGCGCCGTGAGGCTGTCCGGCCGCCCGCCCGCCGGGCTGCCCGAAGGGGCCCGCACGTCCGTCAAGGACCTGCGGGCCCCTTCCGCTTGTCCTGATATCTTGCTTGGCAAAAGAACATACCCGAGAGAATGTAATGGCCGGGGGCAGGAGAGGCGCCGCGCGATGAAGACAGAACGAGCCCAGGTCAAGCAGGAACGGGCGGTCCGCACCCGCCGGGCGATCCTGAACGCGGCGGCCGTGGTGTTCGAGGAGCACGGGTACGACGCGGCGAAGCTCTCCGACATCGTCAACCTCGCGAACGTCACCAAGGGCGCGCTGTACTTCCACTTCGACTCCAAGGACGACCTGGCGCAGGCGGTCATCGACGCGCAGACCCAGGAGGAGCCGGTGCCCCCGGCGCAGGAGTACAAGGCGCAGGAGTTCGTGGACTTCGGCATGGTCTTCTGCCACCGGCTGCGGCACTCCGTGCTGATGCGGGCCAGTGCCCGGCTCACGCTGGAGAAGGCCGGCCGGGCCGCCCTGGACCACGCGGGTCCGTACCGGACGTGGACCGACCTGCACGTCGCCGTGCTGTCGGAGGCCAAGGCGCGCGGCGAGCTGCTGCCGAACGTGGACCCGGTGGTGCCGGCACGGCTGATCGTCGGCGCGTACGCGGGGCTGAACATGATGTCCCAGGTGCTCGGACTGGACCTGGACGAGCAGGTGGCGGCGCTCTACACGCACGTGATGCCGAGCGTCGTGGTCCCGGCCGTGGCGATCCGGCTGGACACCGCGGGCGGGCGCGGGGCTCGGGCGCTGTACGGGCCGCAGGCCCTCCACCCCTGCGACGCAGGCTGTCCGACGGGCGTCCCGGCGCCGTCGCCGGGGGAGTGACCGGAGGAAGGTCGCGCAGGGTTCACAATAAAATCCTTCTGGGTATTATTTTTTAGCGGCGGCGACGCGACCCTGCCCAGGGAGAAGACTGTGGACATTGACGTACTCGGAGCACCCCGGGTCACCGAGAACGGCATGCCCATCGTGCCGCCCACGCCCGAGTCCCGGCACGTGCTGGCCGTCCTGGCGGCCCATCCCGACCGGGTCGTCCCGGTGACCGTCCTCGCCGCCGAACTGGCCCACTCCGCCCCGCCCGGGCACACCCACGCGGCCCTCCAGGCCGGAGTCCGCCGCCTGCGCGAGCGTTTCGCGGAGGTCCTGGGCCCCGATTCGGTACGTACTCCCGAATCGGTGCTGTCCGAACGGCCCGGCGGGTATTTTCTCGACAGTGGCGGCGGCCGCTCCGACCTCCACGAGTTCGAACGCGAAGCGGGCGCCGGCTACCGCGCCATGAGCCGGGGCGACCACGAGCAGGCGGCCCGCCGGCTGCGCCGCGCCCTCGGTCTGTGGACCGGCCCCGCCCTCGACGGCATCCCCGCGGGCACCTGGCTCGGCGGCCGGATCGCCGCCCTCGACGCCAGCCGCGTCTCCGTGCTCGGCCAGTGGGTCGAGGCCGAACTCGCCCTCGGCCGCGGGCGGGAACTGCGCCGGGAACTCGCCCTCCTGATCTCCTCCCAGGGCGCCCGTGAACGCCCCGACGGCACCTACCTGGCGGCGCTGCGGCGCGCCGAGGCCCGCGCCGGCTCCGGCCCCTGGTTTGACGCTCCGCAGCCAGCCGCCTAGTTTCGGACATCTGACTGAAAAGAGCTGGTCAGACGGGGGGCAGGGCATGAGCGACAACGGCTGCGCGGCGGACGCCGCCCTCGACCGGCACCGCGAGGGCACGCTCGCCGCCCTCGTGGACACGGTGCACGACCTGACCTCCCCGTACGACCTCGACGGCCTGCTCCGCATGATCACCCGGCGGGCCCGCCGTCTGCTCGGCTTCGACATGGCCTGGGTCGCCGAGGCCCGGCCCGACGGCACGGCGTACGTACGCACCTCGGAAGGCGAGACCCGCGCGCTCAACGTGGGCCTCGAACTCGGCACCGGCCGCGGCCTGGGCAGCCTCGCCCAGGAACGCCGCGCACCCGTCTGGACCGCCGACTACCTCACCGACGAGGGCATTCCGCACGGCGTGGGCATCGACACCGTGGTCCGCGCCGAGGGACTGCGCGCGATCGTCGCCGTCCCGCTGCGGCACGGCGACTCCTCCCTCGGGGCGCTCTACGGAGCCGAGCGCTCCGTACGGAAGTTCACCTCCGAGGAGATCGCCGCGCTGCTCTCCCTCGCCGACCTGGCGTCCATCGCCATCGAGAAGGCCCGGCTGCTGGAGCAGACCCGGGACGAGGTCATCGAGCTGGAGCGGTTCGGCTCGCGCACCCACACCGCGCTCACCCGGGTCCGGTACCTGTGGGAGTGCCACGCCCGGCTGGCCGGGCTGGTCCTGGACGGGGCCGGCCTCGCGACGGTCGCGCGGGCCACCGCCGACGCGCTGGACGGCGTGCTCCAGGTACGGGATCCGGGCGGGCGGCCGCTGACGGTGACCGGCGAACTGCCCGACCTCGACGAGGAGTCCGTCTCCAAGGCGGGCCTCCAGGCCCTCGCCGACCGGCGCCCGGTCGGACTGCCGGGGGAGCTGTGGCTGGCGCCGGTGCTGGCGGGCGCGGAAGTGCTGGGCGTCCTGCTGCTCAGCGCGTCGGCGCCGCTCACCGACGAGGACGTACGGCTGTTGCAGCTGGCCGCGCAGTCCGTGGCCTCGCTGATGCTGATCCAGCGCGGAACGGCCGCCGCGGAAGGGCCGGTCCACGACGAACTGCTGACCGACCTGCTGGAGCGGCCGCACTCCACCGACCTGCACCTGCTGGAGCGCACCCGGCGGCTCGGCATCGACCTCGACCGGCCCCACGTCGTCGTGGTGGCCCGGCCGGAGGGCGGCGAACTGGGCAAGGCGGTGGCCTGGGCCTCCTCGTACGCCTACCGGATGGGCGGGCTCAAGGGCGTCCGCCGGGGCCGCATCGTGCTGGTGCTCCCGGGCGACGACGCCTCGGCCGCGGCGCGCGCCGTCTCGGCCGACCTGTCGCCGCTCCTCGGACACGCGGTGTCCGCGGGCGCGGCGGGCCCGGCGGCGGGCGCCGGCCAGGTGGCGCGGGTGTACGCGGAGGCGGTCCGCTGCCTGGACGCGCTGACCGCGCTCGGCGGCGCCGGGGGCACCGCGTCGCCGCGGGAACTGGGCTTCCTCGGGCTGCTGCTGTCGGCCGACCACGACGTGGAGGGGTACATCGCCTCGACGATCGGGCCGGTCCTGGAGTACGACGCGGAGCGCCTCACGGAACTGACGGCCACCCTCAGCGCGTACTTCGCCTCGGGCGGCAGCCCGACGCACGCCGCGGAGGCGCTGCACGTGCACCCCAACACCGTCTGGCGGCGTCTGGAACGCATCGCGGAACTCCTCGGCCCCGACTGGCAGAAGCCCTCCCGCGCCCTCGAACTCCAGATGTCCCTCCGCCTCCACAAAGCCCGCACCTCCCTCCACTCCCGCCGCACCACCCCCGCGGACGACTGACTCGCCCCGACCACTCCGGCCTCGCCGGCCCGTGAGGCGCGGGCCCGGGGCGGCGCCCCAGGTCCGGCGTATGAGGACCCGGGACGGGCCTCGCGCGGGGGTCACGTTCCAGCCGGTCCGGCGTGTGAAGGCCCGGGCGCGGGCTACGCGCGGGGGTCCCGTTCCAGCCCGGCCAGGGCAACGGCGGCGTGGGCGACCGACGCCAGCGTCACGTGCCTGTGCCATCCCCCCAGCCCCCGCCCGGAGTAGTCCCGCAGTCCCACCGCCCGCCCGCTGGCGCCGGCCACCGCCTCGACCCGCAGCCCGCCCTTCGTCAGCCGGACCACCGCCCCCACCGGCATCCGCACCAGGTCCGTGACCCACATCCCCACCAGCTCCGCCGCCGGGCCGCCGGCCCCGGCCCCCCACTCCCCGACCAGCAGCAGCTCCCGCCTGCGCGCCACCGCGGGATCAGGCATCATCACCCGCACCCCCACCGCCCACGACGACCGCGCCGCGCCCCCCGCGTCGGTCCACTCCACCGGCGTCCCCAGCGCCTTCACCGACCGCAGGATCTCCGCCGGGCCCCGTTCCCCGCCCCCGAACCCCGGCACGGCGGCGTCCCGCACCAGGAACCGGTTCCCGGCACCCGCACCGGCACCGGCACCCGCACCGACGCCGGCCGCCACCCGCGCGACCACCGGCACCCCGGCCTCCGCGAACCGGTTCATGGTGGAGCGCGTCCCGATCCCCCGGATGTCCAGCACCACCGGCCGCGCCGCCGCCCCACCGGCCCGCCGTACGGTGGCCAGCACCGCGCCCACCGCGCTCTCCTCGTACGAACTCCCCGGCAGCAGCAGCTCCCAGCCCACCGGCGTGACCACCCCGGCCGAGGTGAACCACGTCCCGAACGCCTGCTGCCCCCGGAACATCCGCTCCCGGTGCGGATCGAACCGGTGCTCCACTCCCACCGAGTGCGCCCCGCTCCGGGGAATGGCCATCGGCTGCGCCACCCACGCCGGGGGCGGCCCCGCCGCCGCCTCCAGGCATCCGGCCAGCGCGGCCCGCACCGGCTGCCACGCCCAGGTGGAGCCGGTGACGAAGTGGTGCAGGCTCTGCTCGGAGGCGGTGCCGCTGATGTCCCCCGCCATGTTCCGGAACGACTTGCGGCCGGGTGTGGACAGCAGCCCGCGCACGTACCGCCGGGCCTTCTCCCGCTGGTCCCGGCGCCGCAGGGAGTCACACACCACGGCGCACAGCTCGTCGGCGATCTCACCGGCCGAGGAGGTCCGTCGGTCGGCGGCGGCGGCGCTGGTGGTGGGGGCGGTGGCGGCGGTGGCGGTGATGGTCACGCCACCCACATTCGGCCGTGGCCCCCCGCCCCCGGGAGGTGCGCCGGACACCACCCTCCCCCACCGGGTGGTGCGCCGCGCACACCCCCTTCCCGGCCGGGGAAGGGGGCGCGGGCCCGTCCGCTAGCCCTTGAGCTCGGCGTACGCCTCTTCGCTGCTGTCCTTCAGGAACTGCCAGCACCGCTCGGACTCTTCGGTCTCGTTGATCGTCCCGGCCGCGCGGCCCAGGGCCGCCAGGCAGCGCAGGAAGCCCCGGTTGGCCTCGTGCGACCACGGGATCGGGCCGTGGCCCTTCCAGCCGGCGCGGCGCAGCGAGTCCAGCCCGCGGTGGTAGCCGGTACGGGCGTACGCGTAGGACTCGACCACGCGACCGCCCTCGAAGGCCTCGTCGGCCAGCGCGGCCCAGGCGAGGGAGAAGGTGGGGAAGGCGGCGGCGACCTCGGCCGGCGCGCCGGACTTCTCGCCGAAGAGGGCGTACGCCTCTTCATTCTCCTGGAGGTACGTCGGGTCCGGTCCGCCCAGCAGGTTCCTGTGACTGTTCATGGCGCCAGTCTGCCAGGCGGCCCGGGCCCGGAACCCCGCTCGCAACCCCGCCCGGACCCCGCCCGGATGCCGCGAGGTGATCAAGGTTTCCGAGGTCAGTCGGCGTGTCGTACGTCGCAACCCCGTGAAAGCGCTCTAGAGGGCGCAGCCCGGTCGTGTTTATGATGCGGGCAGGGGACCGGGGCTCCACTTACCCAACCGGAAGGAGCGGACCGCTACCCGGAAGCACGTGTCGAGGAGACAGCGATGTCGCAAAACCTTGATGCCTCCGGAGCCGGTTCGGGTACCCCGAACCTCGACTTCGATGGCACGACCCCGTACGAGGACTACGTCCAGGCGGATGTCCTCACCCACCTCCAGCACCTCCGCTCCGACGACCCGGGCGAGATGGTCTTCCTGGTGACGACCCAGGTCATGGAGCTGTGGTTCACGGTCATCGTCCACGAATGGGAAACCGCCGCCAAGGCGCTGCGCGAGGACCGCGTGCAGGTGGCGATGGATGCGCTGAAACGTTCCCTCCGTGAACTGGAAGCCCTCAACGCCTCCTGGCGCCCGCTCGCCCAGCTCACCCCCGGCCAGTTCAACCAGTACCGCGCCGCCCTCGGCGAAGGTTCCGGTTTCCAGTCCGCGATGTACCGCCGGATGGAGTTCCTGCTCGGCGAGAAGTCGGCGTCCATGCTCGTCCCGCACCGCGGCGCGCCCCGCGTCCACGCGGAGCTGGAGAAGGCCATCCAGGAGCCCAGCCTCTACGACGAGGTCCTGCGCCTCCTCGCCCGCCGCGGCCACGACGTCCCGGCGGAGGTCCTGGACCGCGACCTCTCCCAGCGCTACGAGCCGTCCCCGCGGGTCGAGGCCGCCTGGACCGCCCTGTACGCGGAGCCGGAAGCCGAGCTCGACCTGCACCGCCTCGGCGAGGTCCTCACCGACGTCGCCGAGCTCGTCTGGCGCTGGCGCAACGACCACCTGGTCGCGACCCGCCGCGCGATGGGCGCGAAGACGGGCACGGGCGGCTCGGCGGGCGTGACCTGGCTGGAGAAGCGGGCGCAGAAGAACGTCTTCCCCGAGCTGTGGACGGCGCGCAGCTATGTCTGACGCCGCGGCCCTGCCCGCGCTCCGGCAGCGGGCGGCGCACCTCGACACCACCGACGACCTGGCCAAGCTCCGCGACCGCTTCGCGCTCCCGGAGGGCCTCGTCTACCTGGACGGCAACTCGCTCGGCGCGCTCCCGGCCGGCGTCGCGGCCGTCACGGCCGATGTCGTGCACCGTCAGTGGGGCGAGCTCCTCATCCGCTCCTGGGACGAGAGCAACTGGTGGACCGCCCCCGAACGCATCGGTGACAAGCTGAGCCCCCTCATCGGCGCGGCCCCCGGCCAGACGGTCGTGGGCGACTCCACCAGCGTCAACCTCTTCAAGGCGCTCGTCGGCGCGGCCCGGCTCGCCCCGCCCGGCCGCACGCGGATGCTGGTCGACGCGAACACCTTCCCCACCGACGGCTACATCGCCGCGTCGGCCGCCCGGATGACCGGCCTGCGCGTCGTCCCGGTCGACCCGGCCACCGCCGCCGAGGAGATGGACGAGGACACCGCCGTCGTCCTGCTCAACCACGTCGACTACCGCACCGGCCGCCTGCACGACCTCCCCGCCCTCACCCGGGCGGCCCGGGCGACCGGCGCCATCACCGTCTGGGACCTCTGCCACAGCGCCGGGGCCCTGCCGGTCGGGCTCGACGAGCACCAGGTCGACCTCGCGGTGGGCTGTACGTACAAGTACCTCAACGGCGGACCCGGCTCCCCGGCGTACCTGTACATCGCGGCCCGTCACCAGGCCGCCTTCGACTCCCCGCTCCCCGGCTGGAACGGTCACGCGGAGCCCTTCGCGATGACCCCGGGCTACACCCCGGCCGACGGCGCGGTCCGGGGGCGGGTCGGGACGCCCGACATCCTCTCGATGCTGGCTCTGGAGGCCGCGCTCGACGCGTGGGACGGCGTCTCGGTCGAGCAGGTCCGGGCGAAGTCCCTGGCCCTGACCGACTTCTTCCTCGAATGCGTCGCGGCGTACGTCCCGGAGGGCAAGGTCCAGGCGGTCACGCCGGCCGAGCACGCCCACCGCGGCAGCCAGGTCTCGCTGCGCACCGAGAACGCGGCGGAGATCATGCGCGAGCTGATCGCGCGCGGCGTCGTCGGGGACTTCCGGGCGCCGGACGTCCTGCGCTTCGGCTTCACCCCGCTCTACGTCGGTTTCGCGGACGTGGAGCGTGCCGCGCGGACACTGGGTCACGTTTTCGGGTGACGTAGCGGCGAAACGTCACCTCACCGGGTGATTCCGGCGCGGGCGGGGCCTCCGGCTCCGCCCGCGTCCGTCCGCGCCCGGCCCGGGGGGCGTGAACCCGCTCGGTCGGCCCCGGAGTGGCGGGTTCCGGCCTGATACGGTCCCGCTCTGCCGGGACACCGGAACCCGTGTCCCCCGGTGCCCCGGCCTCCCTTGTCCCACCCTTGTGCCACGCGTTACCGAGAGGTCGAGCCGATGACGGACCCCGCAGTCGAACGGGACGCCGCCGAGGCGGCCTCGGCCTTCGCCCATCCGCCGGTCGAGCCCGACGCGAGCGTCGCGTACGGGGAGCATCCCGACCAGGTGGTGGACTTCTACGCCCCGCGCGGCGACACCACGCACGCCATGGGGTCGGCCCCGCTGGTGGTCCTCCTGCACGGCGGCGCCTGGCGGGCCCCGTACGACCGGCAGCACGTGACTCCCTTCGCGGATTTCCTGGCCCGGCGGGGTTTCGCCGTCGCCAATGTCGAGTACCGGCGCGGGAGTTCCCTGCCGCGCCAGCGGGGCGAGGGCCCGGTGGCCGGGCGCTGGCCCGAGACCTTCGACGACGTGGCCGCCGCGATGGACGCGCTCCCCGGGCTGGCGGAGAGCGCGCTGCCGCAGGCGGACGTACGCCGGGTCGTGGTGACGGGCCACTCGGCGGGCGGCCACCTCGCCCTGTGGGCGGCCGCCCGGCACGTCCTGCCGGCCGACGCTCCGTCCGGCTGGAGGCTGCCTTCCCCGCCGCGGCTGCGCGGCGTGGTGGCGCTGGCTCCCATCGCGGACTTCGCGGTGGCGGAGGACCTGGGCGTGTGCGGCGGGGCGTCGGCCCAGTTGCTGGGTGGCAAGGAGTACTTCGCGGGGCGGCTGCCGTACGCGGACCCGGCGGCGCTGCTGCCGACCGGGATCGCGACGGCCCTGGTGCAGGGGCGGGACGACATCGTGGTCCCGGAGCGGGTGGCGGAGTCGTACGTCGCGGCCGCGGCTCAGGCGGGCGAGCTGGTCGGGTTGACGTTGCTGGACGGGGTCGGGCACTTCCCGCTGATCGACCCGGCGGCGGACGCGTGCGCGGTGGTCTCGGAGGAGATCTCGCAGCTGGCCTGGTAGAGCCCGGCGGCGCGGTGCAGGAGCAGGGCGTGCACGAAGCGGTCCTCGGAGGTCGGCCTGCACCGCCAGGCCAGGGGCCAGGAGCCGTCGAGGGCGGGGATGGGGATGTACGTGGACCGGCGGGGCCCGGAGGCCAGCCGGGTGAATCCGGGCGGCCAGATCCGGTACGCGGCGCTGCCGACGGGGATCAGGAAGTAGACCGGCCTGCGGCCGTTGCTCTGCGTGAGGATCGGGCCGGGGTCACCGCCCGTGAGGGTGACGAGCAGATCGGCGAGATCCCGTCCGGTGTCACCGTCCACGCGTAGGGCGTCAAATAGCACTCCTGCCTTGCGAATTCCGATCCCGGTGGCCGGAACCCAGCTGGGGGAGAAGGAGTTGGGGACCGCGCGGCGGTGACTTTCGGTGTTCATGGGACCAGCTTGAAGGTTCAGGTCTACCGTTTTCCAGGGGTCGGCCTCTACCGCCGAATCGGTAGGTCTGTGCCGCGAATCGGTTGTGTCTGGTTGTGTCCGGTTGAGTGAGGTGGGCCTGTGGCGAAGGCGGCCAACAAGGAGTCGGCGGGTGGGGCGACACGTCTGGTGTCCCACTTGGCGAAGGTGTTCCGCGAGCGGGAGAGGCTGACTCAGAAAGAGCTGGGTGCGATGCTCGGCTACTCGGCGGCGGCGATCAGCGCACTGGAGACGGGGGCGCAGCCGGCGAGCGACGAGATGCTGATCAAGCTCGAAGCCGTCATCGGTGATGGGCTCGGTGTCTTCGAGGTGGCGCGCGAGTTGGTCCTGCTGGACAAGTACCCGTCGCAGTTCAAGGACTACGCCATGCTGGAGCAGAGAGCGGTCAGCATCTCCTCGTACGTCACGCTCGTCATCGACGGGCTGTTCCAGACCGAGGCGTACGCCCGCGCGCTGATCGGTGGTGGCTATCCACCGCTGTCGGACCAGCGGATCGACGAACTGGTCGCCGCCCGGATGGCCCGGCAGGCCCTCCTTGACCGGGCGCCGCTACCGCACATCGAGCTCGTCATCGAGGAGTCCGTCCTGCACCGGGTGGTCGGCAACCGAGCCATCATGCGCGAGCAGCTGCTGCACCTCATCAGCTGTGCGCGGCGCCGGAACGTCACGTTGCAGGTGCTGGCCCTCGACAAGGGGCGGTGTGGGGAACACGCCGGTCTCTACGGCGAGATGAAACTGGTGGAAACGCCTGACCACACCCGGGTGGTCTACATGGAGCCCCAGGAGGAAAGCCTGTTGATCAGCCACCCGGCAAAGGTAAGCGGCTACTGCCGGCGGTATGCAAAGATCCTGGCGCAGGCCCTCAGTCCAGACGAGTCGCTGGGCCTCATCGAGCGGTTGGCGGGAGAAGAGTAATGAGCGGCACCCTGCAATGGTTCAAGTCGAGCTACAGCGACAGCGGCGGCGCTGACTGCATCGAAGTCGCCTACGAGTGGCGCAAGTCGAGCTACAGCCCGAGCGGCGGAGCCGACTGCGTCGAGGTGGCGACCTGTCCGCACGCCATTCACGTGCGGGACTCCAAGAACCTCGGCCCCGCCTTCGCGGTAGCGCCCACGGCCTGGGCGGACTTCGCCGGGTGGGCCGCCCGCTAGGCGGGATGGGAAGGGGCCCCCGGGGAGCCGGTCAGTCCGAGTGTCCTCTCGGGCCGGGCCGGCCCCTCAAGGGCGCTCGCTGCGCTCGCGTCGCTTCGCGATGGCCTTCGGCCACCCTTGACCGGCCGGCCCGCCCCGAAATGCCACAGACTGTCCGGCCCCCCGGGGGGAGGGCGGCGGGGCGGCACACCGGTTCGCGCCACGGTCCGCGCCTCCCTCACCCGCCGCGCTGCGGCGCCCGGCCGAGGGCTGTCACAGAGCGGGGACGGAATCGGGACGATTCCGTCGACGGCTCGGCTTGCGACGGCATCGGTCGGCGGGAGAAAGTTGCTCCTGCACATGATCAACAAGGCGCCCGAGAGTGCGCCTGAGTTCAGGGGGACGAGTATGCAGATCCGCAGGAAGATGGCGACCGCAGCCGTGACCGTCGCGGTGGCGGGCGCCGGCCTGATCGCCGGCACCGGGTCGGCCTTCGCCGGTACGAACGGGCAGCAGATCCAGATCGACGACGCCTCCGGGCGCGCCAGGTCGGTGTACATCGGGGGCACCAACCAGAACGGCTCGTACGTGGGCCACTGCTTCAACATCAGCCCTGGTAACTCCACCCCGCTGGGTGGCTGGTGGTGGAAGAACAGCGTGGACGTCACCGCGTACTCGTACGCCAACTGCGGTGGCGGGCGGTTCTACTACAAGAACGCCTGGATCAACACCACCCAGAGCTGGGGCGACTACCAGGTCGTCTCGGTCCACTGACACCCCCGCCGCCCCGGCCGTGACTACGGCCGGGGCGGCCTTCGTAGCGGTGACAGGAAGGTGGGGAGGGCGCTCAGCGTCATGCCCGCCGCGCCGATCCACAAGGTGCCCGCCGCTCCGATCGCAGAGCCCGAGATGCCGCCCAGAAGGCCGCCGAGGGGAATGCCGCCCCAGGAGAAGAAGCGGGCTGTTGCGCTCATCCGGCCGAGAAGTCGATCCGGTGTCAGGGCCTGTTGGAGGCTTGATTGGGCCACCACGCGGACGACTCCGCCCAGTGAAAGCGCCGCGAGCCCGATGGCGGCCGCACATACGCTCCAGTCGGCTCGGGCCAAGGGCATGAGTGCGGTCAAGGGGCAGGTGATCAGCGGTGCCATCCAGATGACCGGGCCCGGCCCGACCCGCTTGGCGAGTCTGGTTGCCAGGAGCGAGCCCAGCAGCGCACCGCAGCCCATTCCCGAGAAGACGAGGCCGATGCCGGAGGGCTGGAGGCCGATCTCCCGGTCCAGAAAGACCAGCAGCATGGTCTGGTACATGGCCAGGGAGAGGCTGAATATCGCGTCCCCCGCCAGAATCGCTCGTAGGGAAGGGTGCTGGAGGGTGAATTTCAGGCCCTCCTTGATCTCCCGTACCAATTGAGGCCGCTCACTCGGCTCCGGCTTCTGTTCGCGTGTGCGCATGGTGATCGCGAGCAGCCCCGACATGGCCATCCCGGCCGAACTCACCAAGAGCGTCGCAGGCGCCCCCACCAGGCTGATCAGCGGTCCTGCCGCCGTCGGCCCGCTGATGCTGGTCACCGAGCGTATGGCGGACAGTTTCGCGTTTCCCTGTACGAGACGGCCGCGTCCCACCACGTGCGGGAGACAGCTGACGTACGCGACGTCGAAGAAGACGGTCAGTACTCCGTGGACCAGGGCAATGGCATAGAGCCACCAGATGGTCAGAATGCCGGCCGCGGACGCCACCGGAACCGTCAGGAGGAGCAGCGCGCGAGCGAGGTCGGTGGTGATCATCACCGATCGCTTCCGCATGCGGTCCACCCATGCGCCTGCGGGCAATCCGACCAGGAGCGATCCCGCCGAGGTCATCGCGGTCAGCAGTCCCACGTGGAACTCGTCGGCGCGCAATGCGGCGATGGCGACCAGGGGCAGGGCCAGGAAGATGACGCGGTCGCCCAGCTGGCCGAGCGCCGTGGCGGCGGACAACCGCCCGAAATCCCGATCGCGTAAGAGTCCGAGCCTCATGGAAGGCCGACTCCGAACTCGTAGACCACTTCCCGGCGCGCGTCCGGAATGACCATGTCGGCCGTTTCCACCGGGCGTCCGTCGGTGTCGAAGATGGTTCGCTCGATCTGGAGCACGAGGTCCCCCACGCTGATCCCCAGGAGGTTCGCTTGTCTTGGGGTGGCACGGGCCGGGCGCGGCACCTCGACCACGGTCGAGATGACCACCCCGATGGAACGCATGCGCTCGACCACCCCCTTTCCTGCCAGGGGCCCCTGCTCGGGCAGCACGATCGGCGTTCCGTCCGTGATGGCCATCGGCTCCCAGGACGCGGAGAGCTGGACGGGCTGCCCCTCGGCGAGGAACTCGTAGTGCGTGTGGACGCAGAGGTCCCCGGAACTGATCGCGAGCCGCTCGGCGATCGTCTCGGGGGCCGGGACGCGCACCTGGCTGTGTGAGTCCCAGGCGTCGGCCCTGCCCCGCTCCCTCCTGTCCTGCCGTTCGTGGTGCCGCGAGCGGACCAGCCGCAGGCGCTCTCGCGGCATGCGGAGGTAGGTGCCCGAGCCGGCGCGTCCTTCGAGGAGACCGTCGATGATCAGACGGTCCACGGCCCTCTGCATGACGTTGCGCCCGACCCCGTACTCCACGGCGAGCCGCGCCCGGGACGGCAGCCGCTCCCCGATCTCCCACTCTCCCGCGAGGATCCGCGCGCGCAGGACGTCGGCCACGGCGAGGTACGGCGCCTCTCGCGGCATCGATGGTCCTCCGATCGTCCTGCTCTGCGGCAGCCGGTCATTTCCAGGGGCGTTGGCAAGCTACTCCACCTGCAAAAAGCTGCTGGAGTAGAAATACGCTCCGAGCCCGTGCGCCCCGCGGCTTCCGGGCACATGACGAGGTCCCGGTCAGGAGGAACGGAACCCCCTGGGCGTCCTTTCGTTGGGGCCGTCCGCCAGGCGTTTGTGCCTGCCGGGCCGGCGCGGCCGGTCAAGGGTGGCCGAAGGCCATCGCGAAGCGACGCGAGCGCAGCGAGCGCCCTTGACGGGACGGGTCGGACCGGTGAACACCCTTGGCCGGCGGGCGGCCCCAACACCTCGGCTGCTTGATCCCGTTCGGGTGAATCCGGCCGCCCGGACCCGCCCGGCACAATGACCTTCCGGGCACCGGCGAAGGGGGACGCATGGCCAGGTGGGGGCTGCTCGTCGAGCAGAATCTCGGATACGGCCGTACCGGGCGGATGTGGTCCGCCGGGGTACTGGGGCACGTGGACGGAACGCGGGACGAGGCGTTCGCGGAGCTGCGCCGGCGCGCCGAGGCCTTCGAGCCCGCGCATCCCGCGAACGTGAAGCGGCGGGTGCTGTACCAGCAGGGCGAGGGCTTCCTGCTGGTGCTGGACGGGATGTGGGACGTCTTCCACTGCCGCTTCACCGTGGCGGAGCAGCTGTACGACAGCGCGGCCCCGGCCCCGGCCCCCGCCCCGGAGCCGGCACCCGAGCCCGTACCCGCACCCGAGCCCGTACCGGAGCCGGAGCCCCTGCCCTGGGACGCCGGTGTTCCCGAGCGGCCGGGGTGGCTCGGGCGGGCCGATCTTCCGTAGCGCCGGGACCCCGGTACGACGAAGGGGCCCGGCACACAGCGTGGACGCACCACGTGTGCCGGGCCCCTTCCGCGTACGTCAGGCGCGGGTGGCGCCGCCGCGGCGGCGGGCGCCGAGCCAGGCGGCCGCGCCGCCGAGGGCGACGAGGACGGCGGCCAGGCCGGCGTAGAGGCCGGTGTTCGAGTCGGAGCCGGTGTGCGCGAGGGAGCCCGAGGCCTGCGGGGTGCCGCCCGCGGGCGCGGTGACCGGGGTGACGGCGGAGGAGGAGGCGGTCTGGGACACCTGAGTGGTGGTGGAGCCGGCCGGCTTGGCGGGCTTGGACTGCTCCGTCTTCGGCTGCTCGGGCTTGGTGGTGGCCTGCTTGGCGGGGGCCAGCTTGAAGTCCGTGGCGGTGGTGGAGATGTACTCGACCTTCTTCTCGTCCAGGGCGACGCCCGCCTGCAGGGTGACGAGGGTGGGCCGGGTGATCTGCGTCTTGGGGCCGAGCTTGACCTGGAGGGCGAACGTGTCCGCCGACACGCCGTCGAAGTCCTTCGGCATCTTCGGCAGCATGAAGTCGCCGTTGCGGTCGGGGTGGACGTCGGTCCACTTGCCGCCGACCATCACGCGCACCTGGGTGTCGGGGTTCTTGACGTCGCTCGGGAACTTCACCGTCAGGCGGGTGACGAGGTCGGAGCTGAACGCGACGCCCTCGTGCCGGTACCAGAGGTTCAGCTGCTTGCACAGGCTCGCGTCCTTCGCGCCGTCGCAGGAGCCGTTGTCCTCGAAGTGGGTCGACAGCTTGGCGGCCGGGCCCGTCGCCGGGGCCGCCTTGAGGGTGAGGGAGGCCTGGCCGTCCGGTGCCAGCTCGTGGGAGGTGGTGTTGGCGCGCAGCTCGAACGCGTCGCTGTTGACCGGGTAGCCCTTGCCGAGCCCCACGGTGACCTTCCATTTCAGCTTGCCGCCCGCCGGGACCTCGAAGCCGGCCGAGAGGCTCTTGCCCGCCGGGTGGAACACGCCCTGCCAGCCGCCGTCCTGCTGCCCGATGAAGGACGCGGTGTCCGGCGCGTTGATCTCGTCCACCTTGAAGACGACGTCGGTCTTCTTGAGCGCGATCGGGCTGCCGAGGTTGCCGAGGAGCCAGGGGTGGAACGGGGCCGCCTTGTCGCCGGGGTTGGTGACCGTGAGGTCGAAGCTCTCGGTCGCACCGCCGCGGGTGAGCGGGCCGCTCGGGACCGGGGCGCCCAGCTCGATCCGCAGCGCGGGGGCGCCGCCCGTGGCCGGCGCGGCGTAGGCCGACAGCGGCATCAGGACCGTACCGGCGACGGCGGCGACGACTGCGGTGGCGGTGATGGCGGTGCGAGCGGACATGGCGGACTCCCCCAAGGAATCGACGAGGGCTTGCGGCGGACGGCGGCGGGCCGCGGGCGCAGCGAAGCGGAAGAGAGAAAGAGAAGGTGCGGCCGAGCGGCCGGGTGGTGCGGGATGTCGCTCTCGGCCGGTGTTCTCGTTCTTCCCCCGGGCTGCTGCGATGTGCTCATCCTCGCCCACCGGCGATCTTGGAACCATCCGCTCTCTGTCACCGAACGGCAACAGCGAAGGGGCGGGGCGCATGTGCGCCCCGCCCCTTCACCTGACCGCCGGGTCGTCCTACAGGAACGAGTTGATCTCGATCGTCTCGGTCCGGCCGGGGCCGACGCCGATCGCGGAGATCGGGGCGCCCGACATCTCCTCCAGGGCCTTCACGTAGGCCTGGGCGTTCTTCGGGAGGTCCGAGAACGTCTTGGCCTTGGTGATGTCCTCGGACCAGCCGGGCAGGTTTTCGTAGATCGGCTTCGCGTGGTGGAAGTCGGTCTGCGAGTACGGGAGCTCCTCGACGCGCTTGCCGTCGATCTCGTACGCGACGCAGACCGGGATCTGCTCCCAGCCGGTCAGCACGTCGAGCTTGGTGAGGAAGAAGTCCGTCAGGCCGTTCACGCGGGTCGCGTAGCGGGCGATCGGGGCGTCGAACCAGCCGCAGCGGCGGTCACGGCCGGTGGTGACACCGCGCTCGCCACCGATGCGGCGCAGGTCCTCGCCGTCCTGGTCGAACAGCTCGGTCGGGAACGGGCCCGCGCCGACGCGCGTGGTGTAGGCCTTGAGGATGCCGATGACGCGGCTGATCTTCGTCGGGCCGACGCCGGTACCGGTGCAGGCGCCGCCCGCGGTCGGGTTCGACGAGGTGACGAAGGGGTACGTGCCGTGGTCGACGTCGAGGAGCGTGCCCTGGCCGCCCTCGAAGAGCACGACCTTGTCCTCGTCGAGCGCGTTGTTGAGGATCAGGGTGGTGTCGGCGACGTACGGCTTGATCTGCTCCGCGTACTGGAGCATCTCCTCGACGATCGCGCCGGCCTCGATCGCGCGGCGGTTGTACAGCTTCGCGAGCAGCTGGTTCTTGCCCTCCAGCGCCGCCTCGACCTTCTGGATGAGGATCGACTCGTCGTACAGGTCCTGGACGCGGATGCCGACGCGGTTGATCTTGTCCGCGTAGGTCGGGCCGATGCCGCGACCGGTGGTGCCGATCTTGCGCTTGCCGAGGAATCGCTCGCCGACCTTGTCCAGCGTCACGTTGTACGGCGTAATGAGGTGCGCGTTACCGCTGATGAGCAGCTTGGAGGTGTCGATTCCGCGGTCATTGAGCCCACGGAGCTCCGACAGCAGTACGGCCGGGTCGACCACGACACCGTTGCCGATGACCGGGGTGCATCCGGGGGAGAGGATGCCGGAAGGGAGAAGGTGCAGTGCGTACTTCTGGTCGCCTACGACAACCGTGTGGCCGGCATTGTTGCCGCCCTGGTAGCGCACCACATAGTCAACGGATCCACCGAGCAGGTCGGTGGCCTTTCCCTTGCCCTCGTCACCCCACTGAGCTCCGAGCAGCACAAGAGCGGGCACAGGCGTACACCTCTTCCGGATGGGGCATGTCCAAGGTCAGGGGGCGTACGACGATGTACACCGCAGGCTGAGCCGTCGGACCGGTACCCCGGAATAGACGAAGGCCCTGGCGCAATAGCGCAAGGGCCTCTTGCACAAAGATGCTACCCGAGGAAGGACCGAGGTGTCGGCTCCAGAGCCCACCATGAGCCATGCGGGCGCGCCGGTCGGCGGCCTGCTCGTGCTCGTCGACCCGGTCGCCCGCCGTTTGGACGGCGAGTCTGTGCGGATCGCGAAGGATGTGTTGTCAGCCGGGGCGGCGGCGAAGATCTGCCTGCCCGACTCGCCGGAGGAATTCGCGCGGGCCCTCGCCCGCCGGGGCCATCGCAGGCCCGTGATCGTGGGGGACGACGGAGCGCTGGTACGGGCTGTGACGCTGTTGCACCGATCGCGTGACCTGTCGGGGGAGGAGGCGCTGTCGCTGATCCCCGTCGGTCCGGTCGGCTCGCTGGGGCTGGCCCGGTCGCTCGGCGTGCCGCTGTCGGCCGTCATGGCGGCGCGGGCCGCCCTGGACGGCGTCGCGCACCCGCGGGACCTGCTCGTGGACGACAGCGACGGCGTGGTCCTGGGCGGGCTGCGGGTCCTGCCGCTCGGGTCGCGCACGGTGCGGCGGTCGCTGCTGCGCACGCTGCTGTCGCCCGCCGGGGGGCCGACCGTGCGCGTGGCGCACCGGCTGCGGGTCGAGGCGGACGGGGCGGTCCTGGCGGACGTGGACCACGAGGTCGAGGACCTGTCGGTGACGACGCGGGAGCCGGGCGGGCTGGCGGAGGTCGTGATCCGGCTGTCCGGCGCCCGCCGGGTGACGGAGCGGGCCGCCACGGTGACGGTGTCGGGGTCGGACTTCCGCTACCGCGCCGACCAGGCCGCGACGGGGCCCATCCGCCGCCGTACCTGGACCCTGCGGGGAGCCGCCTGGAGCCTGACCCTGCCCCGCTGACGGTCGCCCGCTGCTGCCGCTGCCGCTGCCGCTGCCGCTGCCGCTGCCGCTGCCGCTGCCGCTGCCGCTCGCGCCGCCGATGGGGGGCGCGAGCGGCAGCGGGCGGTCAGGGGAGGTCGAGCGTGGCGCGGTGGGCGCGCCAGCGGGCCATCATTCCGTGCATCTCGTCCTGCAGGAACGCGAAGAACGCCGCCGTCTCGGTCATCCGCGCCCCCGCCGGCGAGTCCGCGCCGAGGCCGGCCGCGCCGTCGCGGAGGGTCTTCTCGAACAGGGTCAGCGCCTGGTCCCGCCGGGTGAACGTCTCGTACCAGAGCTCGTTGTGCAGCACGTACCGGTCGCGCCGCGAGCCCGGCTCGCGCTCGCGGCTGACCATGGTGACCTGCGTCAGGTACGCCACCGCCCCCGACACCGCCGCCGGGCTGATCCGGAGCGCCTCGCTCAGTTCCGCCGAGGTCATCGCGCCGCCGTCGCTCGCGAGCAACTGCGCGAAGACCCGGGCCGCCATGCGCTGCATGCCCGCCTCGGTCAGCTGCGCGGCGAACCGCTCCACGAAGCGGGAGACCGCTTCCTCGTTCCGTACATCCATGTCGTCCGCCACCCTCCCGACTTTACGCGATTTCCGAGCTTCACAAGTTTGTGAAAGTAGCGTACGTTCAAGGGCATGACGAAGGCGATCCGCGTTGCCGGCCTCCACAAGGCGTTCGGCCGCACCCACGCACTGGACGGTCTCGACCTCTCCGTCGCCACGGGCCAGGTGCACGGCTTCCTCGGACCCAACGGCGCCGGCAAGTCCACCGCCATCCGGGTCCTGCTCGGCCTGCTGCGCGCCGACTCCGGTACCGCGGAGCTGCTCGGCGGCGACCCCTGGGCCGACGCCGTCGCGCTCCACCGGCGCGTCGCGTACGTCCCAGGAGACGTCACCCTCTGGCGCAACCTCTCCGGCGGCGAGGTCATCGACCTCTACGGGCGGCTGCGCGGCGGCCTCGACCGCGACCGCCGGGCCGAGCTGACCGAGCGGTTCGAACTCGACCCGACCAAGAAGGGCCGCACCTACTCCAAGGGCAACCGGCAGAAGGTCGCCCTCGTCGCAGCCTTCGCGTCCGATGTCGAGCTGCTCATCCTCGACGAGCCCACCTCGGGCCTCGACCCGCTGATGGAAGAGGTCTTCCGGGGCTGCGTGAGCGAAGCCCGCGCCGCCGGGCGCACCATCCTGCTCAGCTCGCACATCCTCAGCGAGGTCGAGGCCCTCTGCGACCGGGTCAGCATCATCCGCAAGGGCCGCACCGTCGAGAGCGGCACCCTCGCCGAGCTGCGCCACCTCACCCGTACGTCGATCAGCGCCGAACTCGCCGGCCCGCCGGGCGCGATCGCCCAGCTGCCGGGCGTGCACGAAGTGGAGGTCCGGGGGCCGAGGATCAGCCTCCAGGCCGACACCGACAAGCTCGACGCCGTACTGCGCTCCCTCGCCCAGTCGGGCGTCCGGTCGCTGACCTCGTCCCCGCCGACCCTGGAGGAGCTCTTCCTGCGGCACTACGCGAACCCGGGTGCGGTGCGATGAACACCCAACTGGCGGGAACCGGCGCCCTGTTGCGCCTCGCACTGCGCCGCGACCGCGTCATGGCGCCGGTCTGGATCCTGGTCGTGGCGATGCTGGTGCTGAGCCTGCCCGGCTCCCTCGAATCGGTGTACGGGACGGCCGCCGAGCGGGAGCGCCTGCTCGCCACGATGACCGCCAACGGCTCGCTGCGCGCCCTGTACGGCCCGGTCTTCGGCGATTCGATCGGCGCCCTGACCGCCTGGCGCGGCGGGGTCTTCGCCGGGCTGCTCGCCGGTGTCATGAGCCTGGTCATCGTGGTCCGGCACACCCGCGAGGAGGAGGAGTCGGGCCGTCAGGAACTGCTCTCCGCGGCCATGGTGGGCCGACGCGCCCCGCTGACGGCCGCGCTCCTCGCCGCTCTGACCGCCAACGCGGCGGCCGCCCTGCTCGTCACCGCCGGCCTCGCCGGACGCGGCGCGGCCGGTGCGCTCGCCCTCGGGCTCGGCATAGGCGCCACCGGCATGCTGTTCGCCGCCCTGGCCGCCATCGCGGCGCAGCTCACCGAGAGCGCGCGGCTCGCGAAGGGGCTCACCGGGGCGTTCATCGGCGCGGCGTTCGTGCTGCGCGCCGCCGGTGACGCGGGCGCGCCCGACGGCGGCTCGGCGCTGACCTGGATCTCGCCGCTCGGCTGGCTGGAACACGTACGGGCCTTCGCGGCCGAACGCTGGTGGGTGCTCGCCCTGTTCGCGGCGGCCTCGGCGGCGCAGCTGGTGGCCGCGTACGCCCTGGCGGCCCGCCGGGACGTGGGCATGAGCTTCCTGCCTGCCCGGCCGGGCCCGGCGCGGGGGCGGCTCGGCTCGGCCGGGGCGCTCGCCTGGCGGCTCCAGCGCGGCGCCCTGCTCGGCTGGAGCCTCGGATTCCTGGCCGCGGGCGTGGTGTTCGGCGGGATGACGGACGGTGCGACCGAGCTGGTCGGCGACAACGCCAGGACCCGGGAGATCATCGAACGGATGGGCGGTCAGGCCGGTCAGGCCGGTCAGGGTGTGCTCGCGGACGCCTTCCTCGCCACCATGGCCGGGATGCTCGCCATGGTCGCCGCCCTCTACATCGTCTCGGCCGTACTGCGCCTGAGCGCCGAAGAGTCGGGGCAGCGCGCGGAACCGCTGCTCGCGAACGCCGTCGGGCGGCTGCGCTGGGCCGGCGGCCATCTGGCCGTCGCCTTCGGCGGGTCGGCGCTGATCCTGCTGCTGGCCGGGCTCGGGCTGGGCATCGGCCACGGTGAGGACATCGGCGGGGCGGTCGCCGCGACCCTCGGACAGCTGCCGGCGGTGTGGGTCATCGGAGCCCTGGCTGCCCTGCTGCACGGCGCGGTCCCGCGGTTCGCGGTCGCCGCCTGGGCGGTGGCGGGCGCCGCGCTGGCCCTGGGCTGGGTCGGACCGGCGCTGAACCTCCCTCAGGCGGTGCTGGACCTGTCGCCCTTCGCCCACCTGCCGAAGCTGCCGGGCGGTCAGGACCCGTCCTGGGCGCCCTTCGTCGCCCTGACGGCGCTGGCGGCGGCCCTGCTGGCGGCGGCTCTGACCGCCCTGCGCCGCCGGGACCTGGCCGCCTAGGACGGCGCGGGGCCCCGGCGGGTCGCCGGCCCCGCTAGAACTCGACGAGCAGCTCCTCCAGACCCCGGATCACATACCCCTCCCGCCACTGCGGCTCCCGTACGAGCCGCAGTGGCGGGAGCCCGTCCGCCAGCAGCGCCCCGAAGGAGGCCTCCAGCTCGCGCCGCGCGAGCGGAGCCCCCAGGCAGTAGTGGATCCCGGCCCCGAACGACAGGTGCGGGTTGTCGGCCCGTACGAGGTCCAGCGTGTCCGGGTCGGTGAACCGCGCGGGGTCCCGGTTGGCGGAGCCGAAGAGCAGCGCGACCTCGGCCCCGCGCGGGATCGTGACGCCCCCGATCTCGATGTCGTCGAGCACCCAGCGCTCGAACATCTGGAGCGGAGTGTCGTAACGCAAAAGTTCATCCACAGCTGTGGACAACTTTTCGGGATTCCGCCTGAGGTCCGCCAGCCGGTCCGGATGGCGGAAGAGCGTCCACCAGCCGTTGACGGTCGTATTGACCGTGGCCTCGTGTCCGGCGTTCAGCAGGAGCACACAGGTGGAGATCATCTCCTGCTCGCTGAGGCGGCCCTCCTCATCGTGGGCGGCGATCAGTCCGGAGATCAAATCGCTGCCGGGGCGCTCCCGGCGCTCGGCGATCAGCGCGCGCAGGTAGTCGCTGAACTCCACGCTCGCCCGGACCGCCCGGCGCGCCGTCTCCTCGTCCGGCCGCAGCTCGAACATCCCGCAGATGTCCGCCGACCACGGCCGCAGCGGCCCCCGGTCGGACTCCGGCACCCCCAGCAGCTCCGCGATCACCGCCACCGGCAGCGGTTCGGCGACCGCGGTCAGCAGGTCCCCGCCGCCGTCCGCGAGCAGCCCCGCCGCCAGCTTCCCGGCCATCCGCCTTACGGAGGGGACGAGTTGCTCCACGGTGCGCGGGGTGAACGCCTTCGCCACCAGCCGCCGGACCCGCGCGTGCGCCGGATCCTCCAGGTCCAGCAGCCCGTTCCCGTTGAGGACGTGGAACGGCTCGTGCGCCGGGGGCGGCGCCTCGCGTCCGAACTCCTCATGGGTGAAGCGGTGCAGGTACGTCCGGCCGAGCCGGCGATCGCGCAGCAGCGCGTTCACATCGGCGTAGTGCGGCACCAGCCACTGGCCGGTCGCCTCCGACCAGATGGCTCGCCCTTGCTCACGCAACTCCCGGTAGGCGGGGTACGGATCGGCGACGAAAGCGGCATCCCACGGATCAAAGCCCATCCCGGCACCTTAAACGCGACGGAGGGTCAGGGGCGGGTTCCCGGCCCGGACGGCCCGGAGCGGCTACGTCGGCGTCACCAGCCGGGTCTCGTAGGCGAATACCGCCGCCTGGGTGCGGTCGCGCAGGCCCAGCTTCACCAGGATCCGGCTCACATGCGTCTTGATCGTGGACTCCGCGACGATGAGCCGGTCCGCTATCTCCGCGTTGGACAGCCCCTGCGCGATCAGCACCAGCACCTCCGTCTCCCGCTCGGTCAACTCCCCCACACTCGCCGGATCCGCCAGCTTCGGCGCCTCCGACAGCTTCGAGAACTCGGAGATCAGCCGCTTGGTCACCGAGGGCGCCAGCAGCGCCTCCCCGGAAGCCACCACCCGCACCCCCTCGGCCAGCTGCCGGGCCGAGGCGTCCTTCAGCAGGAACCCGGAGGCCCCGGCCCGCAGGGCCTGGTACACGTACTCGTCGAGGTCGAAGGTCGTCAGGACCAGCACCTTCGCGTCCGTGTCGGCGGCCACGATCTCCCGCGTCGCCTCCAGCCCGTTCATCTCCGGCATCCGGATGTCCATCAGCACCACATCCGGCTCCAGCGCCGCGACCTGGGCGATGGCCTGGCGGCCGTCGACCGCCTCGCCCACCACCTCGATGCCGTCCATCGCGTTCAGCAGCACCGAGAAGCCTTCGCGGACCATCATCTGGTCGTCCACGATCAGCACTCTGATCGTCATCGCGCCGCCTCCGCCGGCTCGTCCTGGGACTCCGGCCGGCTGCGGACCGGTATGAACACCGCGACCTCATATCCGCCGGACGCCGACTCCCCGGCCGTCATCTCCCCCTCCAGCATCGCCACCCGCTCCCGCATCCCCGTGATCCCGTGCCCCGCGCCCGGCGAGGGCCGCACATCCCCGGTCGGCGGGCCGTTGACGATCCGTATCCCCAGACCGCCCAGCACGTACGACACCTCCACCCCGGCCGCCGCCCCCGGCGCGTGCCGCAGGGTGTTGCTCAGGGCCTCCTGGATGATCCGGTACGCCGACAGCTCCACGCCCTGCGGCAGCTCCCGCACCGAACCCGTCACCGTCTTCTCCACCTCCAGCCCGGTCTCCCGAACATTGGCCAGCAGCCCGTCCAGCGAGGCCAGCGTCGGCTGCGGGGCGT
Organism: Streptomyces goshikiensis; assembly: GCF_014650555.1. Classification (GTDB taxonomy): domain Bacteria; phylum Actinomycetota; class Actinomycetes; order Streptomycetales; family Streptomycetaceae; genus Streptomyces; species Streptomyces goshikiensis. The sequence continues at coordinate 446,099 of NZ_BMVE01000004.1, forward strand.
CCGGCGCCTCGTAGTCCGCCGAGCGCACCACGCCCAGCACCCGCCGCAGCTCCGTCAGCGCCGAGACCGCGTTCTCCCGGATGGTGACGAACGCCGCCTCCAGCTCCGGCGGCGGGTTCTTCACCCGGTACGGCGCGGCCTCCGCCTGGATCGCCACCACCGACATGTGGTGCGCGACCACATCGTGCAGCTCGCGGGCGATCGTCGTGCGCTCCTCCAGCAGCGTCCGCCGGTCGCGCTCGACGGCCGTCACCTCCTGCTGCGCGGAGACCTCCGCCTTCGCGTGCCGCCGGATCTGGATGCTGCTCGCGATGGCCACGGCGATCGCCGACACCACGAACATCGGCCCGAAGCTGGAGTCGTACCGGCTGCCGATCAGCAGCGAGAAGGAAACGCCGAACACCGTGGTGAGCGACCACATCCATCCCGCCACCCGCGGCCCGGTCCGCAGCGTCACCAGGATCAGGACCGCGATGTACGAGAAGAAGGCGCCCGGAGTCCACGGCCAGGTCAGCGACGGGCCGGCCAGCACGCCCAGCAGCAGGGTCATCGCCACCGCCGCCCACCACGCGGCGATCGGCCGGACCAGGGTCATCAGGACCGGAACGGCCGCCACCAGCCCCGTCAGGATCCGGCCCAGATCACCGAGGAAGGTGTACTGCGTGGTCGCCGTCGCCATGAAGGCGATGGCGGCCATCGCGACCACCACGGCATGCGGGGCCCATCCCGCCTTCCGGCGTATCCCCTTGGGGAGCAGCCGCAGGAGCGGCCCCCGGGCCACCGCCTGCGGCAGCGGCCGGAAGGCGAAAGCGTCGTCGATGAGGTCACGGCGCAGGGTCTTCAGCAACCCCGAAGCCATTCTGAATTCCGGTGTCCGGGCTGTCCCCCCGGTGGTCGTCTCGCTCACATACAGAACCGTAGGTCGGCCGCCCCGTCGTCCGCGTCGCCGCTGATGCTGATTTCCCCGGATCCCCCTCAAGTACTACGAGGTCCGTTCAGTACCCCGCCGGACGGACCAGACCCGTCTCGTACGCGAACACCGCCGCCTGGGTGCGGTCCCGCAGACCCAGCTTCACCAGGATCCGCCCCACATGCGTCTTCACCGTCTGCTCGGCCACGATCAGATGCCGCGCGATCTCCGCGTTGGACAGGCCCTGGGCGATCAGCGACAGCACCTCCGTCTCCCGCTCGGTCAGCTCCCCGAGCTTCGCCTTCGACGGCCCCCGAGGCGCCCCCATCCGGGAGAACTCGGTGATGAGCCGCTTGGTGATGTTCGGCGACAGCAGCGCCTCGCCGGCCGCCACCACCCGCACCGCCTCCGCGAGCTGGTCGGCCGACGCGTCCTTGAGCAGGAACCCGGAGGCCCCGGCGCGCAGCGCCTCGTAGACGTACTCGTCGAGATCGAAGGTGGTCAGCACCAGCACCTTCACGGCGCCGGCCGGGTCGCCGGTGATGACGGCGGTGGCCTCGATGCCGCCCATGCCGGGCATGCGGATGTCCATCAGGACCACATCCGGGGCGAGCTCGGCGACCTTCGCCACCGCGTCGGCCCCGTCCACGGCCTGACCGACCACCTCGATGTCGGGCTGGGCGTTGAGGAGCACGGTGAAGCCCTGCCGGACCATCATCTGGTCGTCGGCGATCATCACCTTGATCGGGGTGCTCATGCGTCCTTCTTCAGGTCGGGGGAGGAGCCGGGGGCGCCGCCAAGGGGATCCGTCCGGGGGTCCATCGGGAGGACGGCGGACACCTCGTAACCACCGTCGGGGCGCGGGCCGGCGGCCAGCTCGCCCCCCAGCATGCCCGCCCGCTCGCGCATCCCGAGCAGCCCGTGCCCCGCACCCTGCGAGGGCGGGGCCGGCCGGGTCGGAGCGCTGTTGGCGACGCACAGGTGCAGATCGCGCGGCCCGTACGCCAGGCCGACCTCCGCCCGCGAGCCGGGCGCGTGGCGCAGGCAGTTGCTCAGCGCCTCCTGCACGATCCGGTACGCGGTGAGCTCGACGCCCGGGGTCAGCGGCCGCCGGATGCCGGCGATCGTCGTGGTGACATCCAGCCCGGCGCCGCGCACGTTGTCGACGAGGCCGTCCAGCTCGGCGAGGGTGGGCTGCGGGTGGTGGGGGTTCGCCGGATCGTCGGGCTGCTCGGAGCGCAGCACGCCGAGGACGCGGCGCAGTTCGGTCAGGGCCTCCAGGGCGTTCTCCCGGATGCCCGTCAGGTTCTCCTTGAGTTCCTCGGACGGGTTCTCCACCAGGTGCGGGGCGACCTGCGCCTGAATGGAGATCACCGACATGTGGTGGGCGACCACGTCGTGCAGTTCGCGGGCGATGCGGCTGCGTTCCTCCAGCAGGGTCCGCCGGGCCCGCTCCTCCTCGGTGAGGGTTTCCTGCTCGACGAGCTTGCCGCGGGCCAGCCGGGTGGCCCGCAGGGCGTAGCCGAGGATCCCCACGAACCCGAGGACGAGGGTGGCCGCGGCGATCATCGTCTGGCTCTGCGGCGGCCTGAGGACGGCCTCGGCCAGCCCGGAGAGGAGCAGCGTGATCCCGATGACCCAGACGGTCACCCGGGGCGGCACCCGCAGGGCGACCATCAGGACCAGCGGCGCGAACGTGAACGGCCCGGCGGGCGTCCAGGGCCAGGACTGCGCCTGACCGACGTGCCCGTGGACGGCCCAGGCGATGAGGGCGGCGGTGACGAGACCGAGCCACCAGGCGGCGATCGGCCGGAACATGCTGAGCAGGACGGATGCGGAGGTCAGCAGCGACAGCCCGAGCACGCCCGCACCGAGGACCCCGTAATGGTCATTCAGCTGCATCCCCGTCAGAACACCGCAGGGGATGGCCGCGTAGCCGAGGAGCACATGCGGCAGCCAGGCCAGCCAGCGCGGCCGGGACATCCTCGGCAGCGGATCGCGCCCCAGGGTGAACAGCTCCCGGGGCACCACCCGCCGGACCGTGCGTTCTTCGACGGGGGCGGGGGGCTCGCTCAGCTGTTTCACGCCGTCCAGGCTAAGGCGGCTCCTAGACACGGTTGATCTCCTTTACGGACCCCGCCCGGGGGCGGGGAACGGCGGGAGCGGCGGGAACGGCGGTGGCGCGGGCCGGATTCGGGCGCCGGGCGCCCTGCTCGTACGTGCGGAACGCGGCCCAGCAGACCGCCAGCGCGGCCGCGAACACCGGAAGCCACAGCAGCCGGGCGGCTGTCCAGCCGAGGGAGTCGGGCACGGTGTGCAGGCCGGGCAGATCGAAGGGCGCCAGCAGTCCCAGCGCGGTGACGGCCATCATGGCGGTCTGGTGCCACAGGAAGATCGTCATGGCGGACAGGTTCACCAGGGCCACCTTCGCCCAGGCCCCCGGCCGGCGCATGGCCCGGGCCAGCGGCTCGCGCACCAGCAGGGCCAGCCCGCACTGGGCGAGGCCGAACGCCACCGCGGCCAGCGTCGGCGGGTTCAGGTTCGACATCGCGGCCCCGGGGACACCCACCATGGACGCCGGGTACCCGCCCCACAGGATCAGCGCGGCCGTCGCGGCCGCGCCCCCGCCGAGCAGCAGCGCGGCCGGGGTGCGCCGGGCGAACGCCCCGCGCGACCAGGCGGCCCCCAGCGTGTAGGGGACGAGCCAGCCCGCGGCCACATTGACCCAGCCGAGCCACTCGGGGCCGCCGCCGAAGCCGAACCGCCACGCGTCGACCCCGGCCACCACCGCCAGCGGCGCCACCGCGGGCAGGCGCGACACCAGCGGGGTGGCCGCGGTCAGCGCCGCGAACACCAGCAGGAACCACAGCGGGGACAGCACCAGCTTCAGCAGCGTCAGCACGGTGTTCAGCTCGACCCCGCCGAGCAGCATCGCCCCCGCCGTGACGGCCCACAGCGCGAGCACCGCTGCCACCGGACGGAACAGCCGGCTCAGCCGCTGCCCCACCCACGCGCCGTACGAGACCCCGCGCTCCCGCGCCGACGCGAGGCTCCGCGCCCCGACATGGCCGCCGACGAGGAAGAACACCGCCAGGGTCTGGAGCACCCACGACAGGGGCGCCAGCACGCTCATGTGCTCCAGCGGACTGGTGGTGCTCAGGCCGCCGTTGGCGGTGGTCAGCGCGGTGACCAGCCAGTGGCCCAGCACCACCCCGAGGATCGCCAGGGCCCGCAGTGCGTCCACCGAGCGGTCCCGCCCGGCCGGGGTGGCGGCCTCCACCCGGCCCGCGAGCGCGGACCAGCGGGCACGGAGTTCACGCATGGGAGGCCTCCGCGGCGGTGCCGAGGACGATCCGGGCCAGGCTGTCGAGGGACGTGGTGCCCGGCTTGAGGTAGTCGCTGTGCCCGGCGCTCCCGGCGGCGAACACACGGGCCCCGAAGGCGGGATCCACGGGATCGGTGCCGAAGCCGACCCCGGCGACCCGGACGTGCGGGACGCCACCGATCCAGTCACCGCTGCCCCGCCCCGCCCATATGCGGGCGCCGGTCGGCAGCTCGCCGGCGGCGCCGGACCCGGTCCCCGGGCTCCCGAACAGGACCATGTCGGTGACCTCGGGCCCCGTCGCCGTCCGGGCGCAGACCACCGAACCGTAGGAGTGGCACAACACCGATATCCGGGCCCCGGCCGGGGTGAACTCCCCCAACCCGTCCAGGAAGGGCGCCAGTGCGGAGGCCGCCTCATCGGCGCGGCCGGTCGTCAGGACCGTGGCGCTGACCGTGCCGGGGGTGTCGTACCCGAGCCAGGCGACCACGGCGGAGCGGGCGTGCTCGGCCTGGAGGCGCTGCTGAAGGGCGACGGCCCCGGCACGGAACCTCTGGTAGGTGTCCAGGGTGGTGTCCGACCCGGGCACCAGGACGGTCACCCGGTCGGCGGACTCCAGATCGCCGAACACCTCGACGGCGCGGCCCTTCCCCCGCCCGTCGAAGGAGAGGAAACGCGGCGCCTGCGACGCCCCGGGCGTGCCCTGCGCCATCTCCCGCAGCTTCGCCGCCCGGCCCGTACGCCCCGCCTCCCGCGCCATTCGCTCCGCCTCGCCGAGGCCCGCGAGGTTCTCGGCGTACCGGACCTGGGGCGCGGTGTGCGCGGCGAAGGAAACGGGCTGGGGAGCCGGAGCGTTGGGGGAAGAGGCGGCGGCGGACAGAGGGAACGCGACGGCCGCGGCGACGAGACCGGCCAGAAGGGTGCGGTGCAAGCGGGCACGGGTCATGGTGTGTTGTTCCTTCGGTCCAGAGGGGCGTCCTGCTCTGGTACCGAAGTTATGAATCCGGCCCCCTCTTCGGCGTCACGCTGCGGAGCCGCCTTTGGCCGTAGCTCTCAGGTATCACAAGGGCTACCTGAGAGTCAGAACACCGGCGCCCGGGGCGCGTTCGGCTAGGGTCCCCGAATGATCGACACCGACTGGCGCCGCGACCGCATCGGCAGCGCGCACCGGGGCGAGAACCCCACCGTCATGCGCCGCCTCGACGCGGGATTCGCCGCGATCGGCGACCGGCAGTTCCTGCCCGGGTACTCGGTCCTCCTGACCGACGACCCCGCCGTCACCCGGCTCTCGGACCTGCCCCGGCCGCGCAGGCTCGCGTACCTCACCGACACGGAACGGCTCGCCGAGGCCGTCGAGCGCGCCTGCGCGCGCCTCGACCCGGCCTTCCGGCGGGTCAACATCGAGATCCTGGGCAACACCGACCCCTACCTCCACGCCCACGTATGGCCCCGCTACGACTGGGAGCCCGCCGACCTCGTCCGGCTGCCGGTGTGGCGGTACGGGGAGGAGGAGTACTGGCGCGGCGAGCGGCACGCGCTGGCCCCCCGCCACGACGCGCTGCGCGCCGCCATCGGGGAGGAGCTCGACCTGCTCGCCGGCCGGGAAGCCGCCGGCCCGGCCGCGTGAGCACGCGTCAGTCCGCCACCAGCGGTTCGACGTGGCCCGCGCGCCAGCGGGGGGCCGGGTCCTGGCCGGGGCTGGTCCAGTACTCCCTGGCCGCGACGATCTCTCCGTCGCGCACCGTCCAGAGGGAGACGGCCCGGTAGACGACGTGGTCCTGAGGTATCTCGACCTCGGTGACGACGAGGTCTCCGTCCGCGAGGATGCGGAGCAGCTCGACGGGTTGTCGTTCGTCCGTGTACGCGTAACAGTCGTCGCTGTTCACGGCGATGAAGTTGGCGCGGCCGACGATGCGTTCGCCGCTCACGGGCCATTCGATGACGGCGTCCTCGGCGATGAGCTTGGCCACGCCGTCCCAGTCGTGTGCCTCGATCCGCTCCCACAGTTGTGCCACTACGTTCAACGGCTCCATGTGCGGCAGTGTGCGATGGGGCCGCTCGACGCAACAAGCTTTGCTTGCAGGCTTATTGACTTCGACACAAATGGGCTGGGGGGCCGCGGGGGGAGGGGGCCCCGGCGGGTCTGCTTGCCGGTCATGACGGCGTAGACGGAGCCGCAGGCGGCGACGGCGACGACCAGGGCCACGAGGAGGAGGAACACGGTCGTGGCGGTCGGGGGCCGGTTGCGGGGCGGTGGTTCCATGCGGGTTCCTCCACGGCGGAGTGCGGTGGGCGGGGCTCCGGTGGGGGAAGACGGCGGGGGTGGGACGAAGGTTGCCTGTGGCTCCGCCGGGTGGCTGGATCTGACCGGGCCTTCGCCGGGGGCGTGGCCGGGTGTGCCGGTGCGGCGCCGTTGCGGGGGCCAGCCCCCGGGGCCCCGCGCCTCAAGCGCCGGCGGGGCTGGGAGGGTGTGCCGGTGCGGCGCCGTTGCGGGGGCCAGCCCCCGGGCCCCCGCGCCTCAAACGCCGGCGGGGCTGGGTGGGGCGGCCGGGCTGGGTGGGGCCGTCGGGGTGGGGGTGTCGGTGCGGCGCCGTTGCGGGGGCCGGCCCCCGGGGCCCCGCGCCTCAAACGCCGGCGGGGCTGGGCGGGGCGGCGGGGCTGAGGGGGCGGTCGGGTTGGGTGGGGGCGCCTTAAGCGCTGGGGGGTGTCTGGGCGTGCAGGGTGTCCAGGGCCGCCGTTAGGCGGGACAGGGCTTCGGCGGTTTGGGCGAAGGCCTCTTCGCCCAGTTCGGCCGCGAGGCGGGTGGCGAGGGTGGCGTGGCCCGGGGTGATGCGGGCGATCGCGGCGCGGCCCTCCGCCGTCGGGCGCAGGAGCTTGGCGCGCCGGTGCGCCGGGTTCGGGACGTACTCGGCCAGCCCCTGCGCCGCCAGCAGGTCGGCGATGCGCTGGACGCTCTGCCGGGTGATGCCCATGGCCCGGGCGATGCCCGCCACCGGCAGCGGCTCCGTGAGGACCGCCCCCAGGACCTGCCAGCGGGCCGCCGTCAGGCCCGCCGGTTTGGCCAGTTCCTCGGACACGGCGAGGAACTGGCCGTTCAGCCGGAACACCCCGAGGGCCGTCCGGCTCAGCAGGTCCTGCTTCTCGCGCAGGGTCAGCGGCTCAGGCATCGCCGGATTCCGCCGCCGCCATCAGGACCGGGTACGCGCTCGCGTCCGAGTCGTGGAAGAGCCGGAACCACGCGTCCAGGACCTCCGGCCCGTAGACGCCCAGGCGCGCGAAGACCTCCCGGGCGAACGCGACCGGTTCCGTCGGGCCCGCCGTGATCAGGTCGCCGTCGGTGACCGCGTCGGCCTCGACGTACCTCTCCGCGCCCCCGTATCCGGGCTGCCCGGCGAGGTAGAAGGAGGCGCCGCTGGTGTGCGCACGGCCGTCCAGCAGGCCCGCCCTGGCCAGGCCGGCCGTCGCCCCGCAGATCGCGGCGACCGGCACCCCGGCCGCCAGGAACTCCCCGGCCTTCGCCGCGAACGGCGCCAGGTCCTCGCCGGTGTCCCACAGCGAGGCGCCCGTCAGGATCAGCAGGGAGGAGTCCCCGGGGCGCAGGTCCGCCAGGGCCAGGTCGGGCAGGACGCGGACGCCGCCCATGGTGGTGACCGGCGCTCCGGCGGCGGAGCCGACCGTACGGATCGTGTGGCCGCGCTGGGTGAGGTGCGCGGTGGTGTGGCCGGTCTCCCAGTCCGCATACGTGTCGTAGACCGCGAGGTGGACGGGTTTGCGCGGGGTCGGGGTCTCGCTCATGGTGCTCGCCTCCGGAGTCGCTCTCGCTCTGCCACTGCTGTTCTTATGACAGAAGACTGTCATTTCGGCAGGATGCTGTCAATGGTCGGGCATACCCCGGGTACGGCGCCGCGCGGGCGGACAGAGTGCCGAGGGTGGTCCCCGACCCGCATACAGTCCGCCGATATCACTCCCCACCTGCGCACTTCTAGCGTGACGGCATGACCCCTCATGTCACTGGCGCGACCGTCAAGGCCGCAGACCGCGCTCACGTGTTCCACTCCTGGTCCGCCCAGGCCCTGATCGACCCGCTCGCCGTGGCCGGGGCCGAGGGCTCGTACTTCTGGGACTACGACGGGAACCGCTTCCTCGACTTCTCCTCCCAGCTGGTGAACACCAACATCGGGCACCAGCACCCCAAGGTCGTCGCCGCCATCCAGGAGCAGGCTGCCAAGCTCTGCACCCTGGCCCCCGGCTTCGCCGTGGAGGCCCGTTCCGAGGCCGCCCGGCTGATCGCCGAGCGGACCCCCGGCGACCTGGACAAGATCTTCTTCACCAACGGCGGCGCCGAGGCCGTCGAGAACGCCGTACGGATGGCCCGGCTGCACACCGGCCGCCAGAAGGTGCTGTCCACCTACCGCTCGTACCACGGCGCCACCGCCGCCGCGATCAACCTGACCGGCGACCCGCGCCGCTGGCCCTCGGACACGGCCGCCGCCGGCGTCGTGCACTTCTGGGGCCCGTTCCTCTACCGCTCGCCGTTCCACGCGACCACCGAGGCCGAGGAGTGCGCCCGCGCCCTCACCCACCTCGCCGACACCATCGCCTTCGAGGGCCCGCAGACCATCGCCGCGATCATCCTGGAGAGCGTGCCGGGCACCGCCGGGATCATGACCCCGCCGGCCGGGTACCTCGCCGGGGTGCGCGAGCTGTGCGACCGCCACGGGATCGTCTTCGTCCTCGACGAGGTCATGGCCGGCTTCGGGCGCACCGGCAAGTGGTTCGCGGCCGAGCACTGGGACGTCACCCCCGACCTGATCACCTTCGCCAAGGGCGTGAACAGCGGTTACGTCCCGCTCGGCGGCGTCGCCATCTCGGCCGAGATCGCCGAGACCTTCGCCACCCGCCCCTACCCGGGCGGACTGACGTACTCCGGGCACCCCCTGGCCTGCGCCGCCGCCGTCGCGACGATCAACGTCATGGAGGAGGAGGGCGTCGTCGAGAACGCCGCCCGCATCGGCGAGGACGTGATCGGCCCGGCGCTCGCCGAGATCGCCGAGCGGCACCCCTCGGTCGGCGAGGTCCGGGGTCTGGGCGTGTTCTGGGCGCTGGAACTCGTACGGGACAAGGAGACGCGCGAGCCGCTCGTCCCGTACAACGCGGCGGGCGCCGACAACGCGCCGATGGCCGAGTTCGCGGCGGCCTGCAAGAAGTCCGGGCTGTGGCCCTTCGTGAACATGAACCGGACCCACGTCGTCCCGCCCTGCACCGTCACCGAGGCGGAGGCGAAGGAAGGGCTGGCGCTCCTCGACGAGGCGCTGACGGTCGCGGACCGGCACGCGGTCGCCGGATAGCGGGCGGTTCATCCGTATAACGACCGCGAATCGATCGGTTTCGGCCTCGCTGCCTGGCCTTAAGGTGTCCCAAGCTCTACAGAGGAGACGGACCCCTATGCCAGGCAGCGGAGCTGTCACCCGCAACACGCTCCGCCAGCAGATCGCGGACGCGCTGCGCGACGAGGTGCTCGCGGGACGCCTGCCGCCGGGGACCGAGTTCACGGTGAAGCAGATCGCCGAGCAGTACGAGGTCTCCGCCACCCCGGTGCGCGAGGCGCTCGTGGACCTCGCGGCGCAGGGGCTGCTGGAGTCCGTCCAGCACCGCGGGTTCCGGGTCCGGATCTACTCCGTGGCCGATTTCGTGGGCATGATCGAAGCCCGCACGCTGATCGTGGACGGGATCTTCCGCCGGCTCGTCGAGCGCGGGACCGCGCCGGGCGCGGCCGAGATGCTGGTGTCGGTACGGCGCCGGGCGGAGGAGGCGCGGCGGGCCGCGCACAGCGGTTCCCTCGAAGTGCTGATCGGCTACGACCTGCGGTTCTGGCGGGAGCTGAGCGGGCTGGTCGGGAACACGTACATCTCGGAGTTCCTGCACCGGATCCGGGTGCAGACCTGGGTCTTCGCGGTCCCGCACCTCCAGCGGCAGCCGGAGCTGATGCGGGAGGCCCTGTGGAACGGGCACCGCGAGCTGGTGGAGGCGGTGACGCGGGCGGACCCGGACGAGGTGCGGCGGCTGGTGCACGCGTACAACCAGCACGGGCTGGAGTGGGCGGCCGGGCTCTGAGCCGGGCGCCCAGCCGGGTGCCCAACCGGGCGCCGGGGCGAGCGCCTCAGCCGGGCGCTGGGGCGGGCGCCTCAGCCGGGTGCCGGGGGGCCTGGGGTTGAGCCCCCGGACGGCGCCGGAGCGGGCTCCGGAGCGCGCCTCGGGGCCGGTCCAGTTCTGCGCACCCCTTCGCGGAGGGTGTTCGGCGCATTACGCTGGCACGATCGGCGGCAACGACTGATCGGAGGCCGCGTGGCCTGTGACCTGTGGCTGGTCCCCCTTGTCGATGTGCTGTGCCACAGCCCCGACAACCCCTTCGCGGAAGAGATCGCCTCGTACGACAAGGCGCTGGGTGAGGCCGGGCTCCCGTCGGTGCCCGTGTTCGCGTACATGCCGGGGCTGTCCGGGGACGTCGCCCCGGTGGCCGGATTCGACTACGACGCCCTGCACTTCCTGCGGCGGGCGTACCTGCTGCAGATCTGCGGGCTGCCGGTGACCCCGGTGGACGAGCTGGGCGGCGACTACGAGCAGCTGCTGGAGATGTTCGAGCCGACGGCGCAGCAGTCGCACCTGGTGTGGCACTACGACCACGCCGGGGCGTACGTGCCCGTGGACTTCCCGGCGCCGCTGGCCAACGAGGAGCTGCTGGCGGGGGGCGGGCCGCTGGGGTCGGCGCAGGGGCTGCTGCGGGAGCTCGGGTTCGTCGCGCCGGCGATCGGGATCGACCCGCTGAACCCGCCGCCGGCGCCCGCGCCGCCGGGGCGGCCGACCTCCCTGGAGGAGCCGGCGGGGCCGATGCCGCACGACGACAGCCCGTTCGCGCGGGAGCGGCACGTGTGGCTGGGGCTGCACGCGGCGGCGACCCGCAGCCTGGGGCAGGGATCGATGATCATCTTCAGCTAGCCGGGCCCCGCCGGAGCCCCGCCGGGCCCCGTCCCCCGGCCTTCCCGGCCCCCCGGGGCTCAGCCCGGGGACGCCGGGCTCAGCGGGGCTGTTCCGGGGGGCGCTGGCGGGGCATGTTCGGGCGGGTGCCCGGGGGCAGGGGGAAGCGGGCCGGGGGGACACCGGAGTCCGCGCGCCCGGCGGCGGCGCCCATGGACTGCATCACCAGCGGCGCGGGGCCGGAGGAGAACTCCACCATCCACTGCGCGGTCTCGGAGCGGACGAGCTCCGTCACGTCCTCCGAGAAGCGCCGCAGCACGGTCAGGCAGCGTTCCGCCGCCTCGCCGGCCGTGCCCTCCGTCGGGCCCAGCACCTCCCGTACGTTCTCCGAGGCCCAGTCGAACTGGAGCGTCTGGAGACGGCGCTGGACCGCCTGCGCGGTGGCTACGTCCCGCATCCAGCCCGACGTCAGCCCGAAGAACCGGTCGCAGGCCAGGCAGGCCGCGCCCAGCAGCAGGCACAGGTAGCCGTACGAGGCCGCCCCAGCGGCGGACCCGGTGAGTTCCAGCAGCGGCATCGCTGCGCCCACGACGGCGCCCCCCGCCGCCCCCGCCCGCAGGATCCGCGCGCCGCGGCGCTTCCACGCCCGGTCGGACAGGTACCACTCCGCCGTGCGCAGCGCATCGGCCTCTACTCGCCGGTAGAGCTCGTCGAGCCGCTCCGCGGGCTCGCCCCAGTCTCCCAGGGGGAACGGCTTGCCGGTCAGATCGCCCGCCGCCATCGGCCCGCTGCCCTCCTCCCGGGGATCCCGGGGTGGCCCCTCGGGCTGCATCTCCGGCTGGCTCACCCGGCACTCCCTCTGCCCGCGCTGACGTGTGGTGGTGCGCGTGTGCGCAATGGTGCGCATGCTCTTCCTACCTTCGAATGACGGGCCATGGGCGACGAATCCCCGGTTTTCCGCTCGCAAGGAGGTCTCCAGCAGGTACGCGCATGCCCCGACCTTCACTCGAAAGAGTTGGTCCTCACGGCGTAGGGCGCGCTGCCCGGGGAGCACGTAGGCTCAGATTGACCAAGCATTGCGCGGTCCCGACGTCCCGACGGTATTTGGAGTGATTACCTGTGATTCCCGGTGGTGGCCAGCCCAACATGCAGCAGCTGCTCCAGCAGGCCCAGAAGATGCAGCAAGACCTCGCGGCGGCCCAGGAGGCCCTGGCGCTGGCCGAGGTCGAGGGGCAGTCCGGCGGCGGTCTCGTCAAGGCGACGGTCACGGGTTCGGGCGAGCTGCGGGCGCTGGTGATCGACCCCAAGGCCGTAGACCCCACGGACACCGAGACGCTGGCCGACCTGGTGGTCGCGGCGGTGCAGGCCGCCAACGAGAACGCCCAGGCGCTCCAGCAGGAGAAGCTGGGCCCCCTGGCCTCCGGGCTGGGCGGCGGCAGCGGCATTCCCGGCCTTCCGTTCTAGGCCGTCCCCTCCGGGCCGTCCGTTGCGGACTGTCCGTCCGGGGCCGTCCGGTCGGGGCCATCCGGCCAGGCCGTTCCCCACACACCCCATAGCGAAAGAGGCAGTCCGTTGTACGAAGGCGTGGTCCAGGACCTGATCGACGAACTGGGCAGGCTGCCCGGCGTCGGGCCCAAGAGCGCGCAGCGGATCGCCTTCCACATCCTGCAGGCCGAGCCCACCGACGTCCGCCGCCTCGCGCACGCGCTGCTTGAGGTGAAGGACAAGGTCCGGTTCTGCGCGGTGTGCGGGAACGTGGCGCAGGAGGAGCGGTGCACCATCTGCCGCGATCCGCGCCGCGACACGACGGTCATCTGTGTCGTGGAGGAGCCGAAGGACGTCGTCGCGATCGAGCGGACCCGCGAGTTCCGGGGCAAGTACCACGTCCTCGGCGGCGCGATCAGCCCGATCGAGGGCGTCGGACCGGACGATCTGCGCATCCGGGAGCTGCTGGCGCGGCTCGCGGACGGCGTGGTCACCGAGCTGATCCTCGCGACCGACCCGAACCTGGAGGGCGAGGCGACCGCCACGTACCTCGCCCGCATGATCAAGCCCATGGGCCTGAAGGTCACCCGCCTGGCCAGCGGCCTCCCCGTCGGGGGAGATCTGGAGTACGCGGACGAGGTCACGCTCGGGCGGGCCTTTGAAGGAAGGCGACTTCTCGATGTCTGACGCAACGCTGCACGCTTTGGGCCAGGATCCGGACGACTTCGCCGTCCAGATCGCGGACCAGATCGAGTCCTTCATCGTCGCGGTCACCGAGGTGGCCAAGGGCGAGGACCCGGACAGCGCGGTGCCCTTCCTCCTCCTGGAGGTGTCCCAGCTGCTGCTGGCGGGCGGCCGGCTGGGCGCGTACCAGGACGTCCTGCCCGACGAGCGGTACGAGCCCGACCTCGGCCCCGAGCCGGATGTGGACGAGCTGCGCGAGCGGTTCGCCTACATGCTGGAACCGGTCGACGTGTACTCCGAGGTCTTCGACCCGTACGAGCCGCGCAAGTCGCCCGTCGCGCACCGGATCTCCGACGACATCGCGGACGTGGTGACCGACCTGCGGCACGGGCTGGCGCACTACCGCGCGGGGCGGACGACCGAGGCGCTGTGGTGGTGGCAGTTCTCCTACTTCTCCAACTGGGGCTCGACGGCCTCGGCCACCCTGCGGGCCCTGCAGTCGCTCGTGGCGCACGTGCGCCTGGACCAGCCGCTGGAGGCCCTGGACGGGCTGGACACGGACGAGGACCTGGCCGAGGAGGACCTCGCGGAGCAGGCCGGACGGGTGATGGCCGAGGAGATCGCCGGTCCGCTGGGGCTGCCGGGCGGCGGCGCGCGGCGGTAAAACGCCCGGAATATGCGGAACCTGTCCTTTGATCTTTTCGTCTCATGATGTGGTACGAGGCGGTCGGATCCCGGTCGCTCGTTACACTGCACCAGCAATGAGACGGACTGAGCGAGGAGCGCACGTGGGCCTTGTCGTGCAGAAGTACGGAGGCTCCTCCGTAGCCGATGCCGAGGGCATCAAGCGCGTCGCCAAGCGGATCGTGGATGCCAAGAAGAACGGCCACCAGGTGGTCGTCGTGGTTTCCGCGATGGGCGACACGACGGACGAGCTGATCGATCTCGCCGAGCAGGTATCCCCGATGCCTGCCGGGCGCGAATTCGACATGCTGCTGACCGCCGGAGAGCGGATCTCCATGGCCCTGCTGGCCATGGCGATCAAAAACCTGGGCCACGAGGCCCAGTCGTTCACCGGTAGCCAGGCAGGCGTCATCACCGACTCGGTCCACAACAAAGCGCGCATCATCGATGTCACGCCGGGCCGTATCCGCACCGCGCTGGACGGGGGCAACATCGCCATCGTCGCCGGCTTCCAGGGCGTGTCGGCGGACAGCAAGGACATCACCACCCTCGGCCGCGGCGGCTCGGACACCACCGCCGTCGCGCTCGCCGCGGCGCTGGACGCCGAGGTCTGCGAGATCTACACCGACGTCGACGGCGTCTTCACCGCGGACCCCCGCGTCGTGAAGAAGGCCCGGAAGATGGACTGGATCTCCTCCGAGGACATGCTGGAGCTCGCGGCCTCCGGCTCCAAGGTGCTGCTGCACCGCTGCGTCGAGTACGCCCGCCGCTACAACATCCCGATCCACGTGCGCTCGTCCTTCTCCGGACTGCCGGGCACCTGGGTCAGCAACGAGAATCCGCAAGGGGACGCGCAGGTGGAGCACGCCATCATCTCCGGAGTCGCGCACGACGTCTCCGAAGCCAAGATCACGGTCGTCGGCGTTCCGGACAAGCCGGGCGAGGCCGCGGCGATCTTCCGCGCCATCGCGGACGCCGAGATCAACATCGACATGATCGTGCAGAACGTGTCGGCCGCCTCCACGGGTCTGACCGACATCTCCTTCACCCTCCCCAAGTCCGAGGGCCACAAGGCCATCGAGGCGCTGGAGAAGGCCAAGGGCAAGATCGGCTTCGACTCGCTGCGCTACGACGACCAGATCGGCAAGATCTCCCTCGTCGGCGCCGGCATGAAGACGAACCCGGGCGTCACCGCCTCGTTCTTCCAGGCGCTGTCCGACGCGGGCGTCAACATCGAGCTGATCTCGACCTCCGAGATCCGCATCTCGGTCGTGACCCGCCAGGACGACGTCAACGAGGCCGTCCGCGCCGTGCACACGGCCTTCGGCCTCGACTCCGACAGCGACGAGGCCGTCGTCTACGGAGGCACCGGACGATGACCGCCGACCGGTCCTCCGGCCCGGCGCTCGCCGTGGTCGGGGCGACCGGGGCAGTCGGTTCCGTACTGCTCCCGATCCTGTCCCAGCGCGCCGACGTCTGGGGCGACATACGCCTGATCGCCTCCGCGCGCTCGGCCGGCCGTGTGCTGGCCGTGCGCGGGGAGGAGGCCGAGGTGCTCGCCCTCACCGAGGACGCCTTCGAGGGCTTCGGGCCGGGCGACGTGGTGATCTTCCTGACCCCGCCCGAGATCTCGGCCCAGTGGGCGCCCGTGGTCACCACGCGCGGGGCGGTGGCCGTCGACCAGTCGGCCGCCTTCCGCGAGGACCCCGAGGTGCCGCTGGTGGTGCCCGAGGTGAACGCCCACGCGGTACGGATCCGGCCGCGCGGGATCGTCGCCGGGCCCGACTGCGTGACCGCCGCGATGATCGCGGCGGTGGGCGCGCTGCACGCCGAGTACGCGCTGGCCGACCTGGGCGTCTCCTCGTACCAGGCCGCGAGCGCGGCGGGGCGGGCCGGCTCGGAGGCGCTGCGGCGCCAGTTGTCGCTGGTCGCCGGGACCGACCTGGGGGAGAAGCCCGGGGACGTGCGCCGTGCCGTGGGCGAGGACACCGGGCCCTTCGCGGGCCCGCTCGCCCTCAACGTGCTGCCGTGGTCCGGGGAGCTGCGCGAGGGCGGCTGGTCCTCGCACGAGCTGGCCGTACGGGCGGAGACCCGGCGGATCCTGGAGCTGCCGGACCTGCCGGTGGCGGTGACCTGCGTACAGGTACCGGTGCTGGCCGGGCATTCGCTGACGGTCCGGGCGCGGTTCGAGAACCGGGTGGACGCGGCGCACGCGCGCGAGATCCTGGAGGGGGCGCCCGGGGTGGTCCTCGTCGACGACCCGGCGGCGGGGGAGTTCCCGACTCCGGCGGACGCGGCCGGGACGGATCCGGCGTGGGTGGGCCGGGTGCGCGCCTCGCTCGATGACGATCACGCGCTGGAGTTCTTCGTCTGCGCCGACAATCTCCGCAAGGGCGCGGCCCTGAATGCGACTCAGATCTCGGAACTGATCGCAGGTGAATCTGCGTAATTCACTTTGTAGGATCGGTGTCGATCCCTTGATCAAGGTGATGGCCCGACTGCCGTCTCGAAAGACGGGGCAATCGGGAAGAGCGGGTACGCATGAGGGCAATCGGAATATTGCTGGATGGTCTGCCTCGCGCGTACAACCCTGACGGGGGGACGCGTGTCCAACGGGCGTGGCAGAGGCATTGCTCGACTTCGCCGTCGTACCGGCGCGCACCGGAATCGGTCCGTCGCGCCGGCGGTCCCGCCTACCCGGCGAGATCCAGGTGATCATGCCCGTCCCGCCCACCGGCGCGACTCCCGTCACACCGCTGCCCGTTGCGTCACCGCCCGTGGCACCGACCCGGGGCGGCCGCGTGCCCTCACCCCGCGATAGCTCGGAAGGCGTCGGGGGCGACACCCCGGCGGCGACCTCCGGGACCGCGGGGAGCGCCGGTGCGGCCGAGACGGCGGAGACCGCACCGACGGCGGAGAGCGCCGCGGGCGGCGAGAGCGCCGAGAGCGCCGAGAGCGCCGAGAAGGTCGTGGTGGCCGGTACCACCGTCGACCACCTCACGGAGACCTACCAGGCGCACTACCGCTCGCTCCTCGGGCTCGCCGCGCTGCTCCTCGACGACACCGCCTCCTGCGAGGACGTGGTCCAGGAGGCCTTCATACGCGTCCACTCGGCCCGCAACCGGGTCCGGGACCGCGACAAGACGCTGGCGTACCTGCGCCAGACCGTCGTCAACCTCTCGCGCTCCGCACTGCGCCGCCGGATCCTCGGCCTCAAGCTGCTGTCGAAACCGATGCCGGACATGGCCAGCGCCGAGGAGGGCGCGTACGACCAGCTGGAGCGGGACGACCTCATCAAGGCGATGCGGGGACTCCAGCGGCGCCAGCGCGAGGTACTGGTGCTGCGGTACTTCGCGGACATGACGGAGTCCCAGGTCGCCGAGACGCTCGGCGTCTCGCTCGGCTCGGTGAAGGCGTACGGATCGCGGGGCATTGCCGCGCTGCGGGTGGCGATGGAGGCTGCGCAGTCATGAGGGACGACCACAAGAACGCGCCGGACCACGGACTCGGTGAGAGCGGCGAGGAAGCGGTGCTGCGGAGCCTGCTCAGTGGCGCCGTCCAGGACCTCCGGCCCTCCGAGGGCGCGCTGGAGCGGCTGCGGTACGCCGTCCCCGCCCGCCGGGCGCGCAAACGGCAGGTGCTCGTCGGAGCCGCAGCGGCCGTGCTGCTGGCCGGTACGGCGATCCCCACCGCGATCCGGCTGACGGCCGCCGAGGACGCCACCACGGGGCACTCGGCCATCGCCGGGCACGGGGAGCAGCAGGGCGGCAAGCACGGCGCCGCCTCCGACCCGCACCAGAACGGATCGGGCGCCCTCGCCCAGAAGCCCCCGAAGGCCCCCGGCAAGAGCGGCGAGGGCCTGGGCGCCACGGGTGCGCAGCCCGACTCCCAGGCGCCCGGCGCCGCGACGGCCGGCGCGGAGTCCGGCCCGGCCACCCCGGGTACGGCGACGGGCAAGAACCCGCTGCCCCCGGCCGCCGCCGCGGGGCTGCCCGGATGCGGAGCCGCCCAGCTCGGCGTGCACGTCAGCGCCCGTGCCCCGCAGGCCGACGGCAAGGTGTTCGGCAGCTTCAAGGTCACCAACGTCTCCGGCAAGGGCTGCGCGGTCACCGGCCCGGACACCGTGACGGCGGCCCCCGCGCCCGGCGCCGCCACCGGCCAGGCCCCGGCGGTGAGCGTCGTGGGCCACCGGCCGGGCGATCCGGCGAGCGCGCTGCTGACCGATCCTTCGGCGGAGCCGCCGGTGCTGACGCTCCAGCCCAACGCGGCGTACGAGGTCCAGTTCGCCTGGGTGCCCTCGGGCGAGCCCTGCCCGGCGGCGAGCCCGGAGCCGGGTGCCAAGCCGTCGGAGAAGCCGGCCGAGGCGGCGGCGGGAGCCGAGGCGGCGGGCGGCGGCGATTCGGCCGCGGCCGCCGATCCGCGGGCCGGCGGCGGCGGGGCGGCCCCGGAGGCGAGCGGGGTGGAGGTGTCGCACACGCCGGTGTCGGGTGCGCCGACCACGCAGACCACCATCCCCAGCGCCTGCGGCGGGACGGTCTACCGCACGGGCGCGATCCCCCTGGACGCCCCGAAGCCGTAGGGCGGGGGCCGGGCCGGAGAGTTCCGGCCGGCGTCAGGCCCCGTCAGGCGTCGGCGTCAGGCCTTGGCGGCGGTGCCGGCCGGCTCGGTCTCCGGCAGGAGTCCCGCCTCGGTGTCCCGCAGGGTCTCCACCTCGCGCCGGTACAGCCGGAACCACATGAACAGCACGAACGCGGCGAAGACGAACCACTCGCCGGTGTAGCCGAGGTTCTGGAAGGCCTTCAGGTCCAGCCCGGTGTTGGCCGGGGCCTGCGCGGGCACCGGAGTCAGCCCGTCCGCCGCGGTCTGCACCGTCAGCCACGCGTCGTACAGCTCACCCGGCACGATGTTGACCAGCGAGGCCGCAGCGATCACGCCGAGCTGACCGGCCGGCAGACCACCCTCCGCGTGCACGCCCTTGGTACCGGCGTTCTCCGAGGCCTGGAGCGCGCCCGTCACCTCCACCCGCCCGGTCGGCGCGGCCGGGGCCCTCGCCGCGTCCGCCGCGCCCGGCAGCCAGCCCCGGACCACGGGAACGGCCTTGCCGGAGTCGGTCTTCAGCATCGTCAGGACGTAGAACCCAGCCTTCCCGTCGAGCGTCCGCTCCGGGACCAGCAGCTGCTCCCCGTACTCCCCACTGGCGGAGGCGAGCCGTCCGGAGGTGTTCTTGTCCACCGGGAGCAGCGAGTCCAGCGGCGCGGCCGTCCGGTCCGCGGGCCGTTCGGCGTTCGCGGTCGCCTCGCGGTGGCTGTCGACGCGGTCCTCGAACCGGCCGAGCTGCCAGGACCCCATGAACAGGCAGAAGGGAACGCCGAGCGCGACGAAGACGTTGATCCCCCACCAGCGCGGGGTCAGGAGAAACCGGTGCACCCCACCACCGTACGGGGGGTGCACCGGATCAGAGCTGCCGGGGTTGGGCGGGACCGGCTCCGGGTCCCGCCCGCGGCTCAGTTCGGAAGGTGCTTCAGCGCGAACTCCAGCTCCATCCGGACCTGCTTGATCCGCTCCTCCACGACGAGCGAGCCGTGCCCGGCGTCGTACCGGTACACCTCGTGCACCGCGCCGCGGGCCGCCAGCCGGTCGACGTAGTTCTCGATCTGCCGGATCGGGCAGCGCGGGTCGTTCACCCCGGCCGCGATGTGCACCGGCGCCCGCACCGCGTCCACGTACGTCAGCGGCGAGGACGCCTCGAAGCGCTCCGGGACCTCCTCGGGCGTGCCGCCGAAGAGGGTGCGGTCCAGGGACTTCAGCGCCTCCATCTCGTCCTCGTAGGCGCTCACGTAGTCCGCGACCGGTACGGCGGCCAGCCCGACCGCCCAGTCCCCCGGCTGCGTGCCGATGCCCAGCAGCGCCAGGTACCCGCCCCACGAGCCGCCCGACAGCACCAGCCGCGCCGGGTCCGCCAGGCCGGAGGCCACCGCCCACGCGCGGACCGCGCCGATGTCCTCCAGCTCGATCAGGCCGACCCGGTGCTTGAGGGCGTCGGTCCACTCGCGCCCGTAGCCCGTGGAGCCCCGGTAGTTGACCCGGACGACCGCGAAGCCGTGGTCGAGCCAGGCCGCCGGGGTCGCCGCGAAGGCGTCGCTGTCGTGCCAGGTGGGGCCGCCGTGGATCTCGAAGACGGTCGGGAAGGGGCCGTCACCGTGCCCCACCGGCCGCTGCGCCAGCGCGTGGATCCGCCCGCCCGGGCCCTCCACCCACATGTCCTCCACCGGCACCGAGGCCGGCGGCCGGAATCCCGGCGGGTCGAGGACGACGCCGCCCGCGGTGGACCGTACGGCGGCGGGCTCGGCCGCCGAGGACCACTGGTACTCCACCGTCCCGTCCGGCCGCGCGGTCGCCCCCGAGACCGTCCCCGGCGGCGTGTCCACCCGTACGAGTTCCCGCGCGGCCAGGTCGTAGCGCCACAGCTCGCTGCGCGCCTCGAAGCTGTGCGCGATCAGCAGCGCCGAGCCGTCCGGGTACCACTCGGCGCTGACGTCGCCCGGCAGGTCGATCGCCAGGTCCTCCTGGGTGCCGGCGGTCACGTCCCACACCATCGGCTCCCAGCGGCCGCGCCGCTGGTGGCCGATGAGCAGCCGGGTGTCCCCGGCGACCGGGGCGAAGCCGAGCACCTCCAGGCCGAGCTCCCGCGTGCCGCCCTCGGAGTCGTCGAGCTCCGCGACCGTGGCGCCGTCGAGGGTGACCACGCGCAGCGCGGAGTGCATGGCGTCGCCGTGCTCGGTGTGCTCGATGGCGATCAGGGTCCCGTCCCGGGACAGGTCGCCGACGCCGGCCGACTCGCGGTGCCGGTAGATCACCACGGGCTCCGCGCCGCCCGGCCGCACCACGTGGACGGTCGAGCCGTCCTCGTCGGTGGAGCGGCCCACGACCGCCGTGCCGTCGCGACCGATGGCCAGCCCGGCCGGGTACGAGGGCTCCAGGCCCGGGGTGGCCGGCTCGTCGGGGCCGCCCGCGAAGGGCTGGCGCACCCAGGTGCCGAACTCGTCGCCGTCGGTGTCGGAGAACCACCAGATCCACTCGCCGTCGGGGGAGAGGGTGCCGTCGGTGGTGCCGTTGGGGCGGTCGGTGGCCTGCCGCTGACCGCCGGTGGCGCGGTCCCAGGCGTAGAGCTCGAAGGTGCCGGTCGCGTTGGAGACGAAGAGCGCGCGGTCGGGGGCGTCCTCCGCCCATTCGGGCAGCCCGACGCGCGGCGCGCGGAACCGCTTCTCCCAGTCGGGCCAGTCGGGGGTCACATCGCTGTCGCTGGTCATGGCCCCATTCTTGCGGCACGGCGCAGGGGGCGCGGCACCCTCCGTACGACGAAGGGGCGGGACGGTTTCCCGTCCCGCCCCTTCACGCGCGCTACGCCGCTCCCGGGTGCCTCAGCTCCGGGGGGCGCTCTGACCGGCCCCGGTGAGCCACTTCTTCATGGCCTTGGCGCTCGGCCGCTCGATGAAGCGGTGCACCAGCCAGGAGGCGATCAGCATGACCGCGAGGATGCCGCCGAGCAGCGGCCAGGCCGCCACGTCGGTGTGCAGGCGGCGGATGATCTCCCAGCCCAGTTCCTCGTGCAGCAGGTACAGCGGGAAGGTGAGCGCTCCGGCGGTGGTGAGCCACTTGCGGTTGAAGAAGCGCAGGCGGCCGAGGGCCACGCCGAGCACGAGCAGGTAGAACACGGTGATCACGGCGAGGCAGATGCCCCACGACAGCTGGTGCTTGACCGAGCCCTCGGCGGTCTTCATCAGGTTGGGCAGCTGGTTCTGGGCGAGCAGCCAGGACAGTCCGAGCAGCAGCCACAGCTCGGGCTTGGTGCCGAACCGGTGCATCAGGAACATCACCACGCCCGCGACGAAGAAGGGGGCCGCGTCCGGCATCGCCATCAGCTGGATGAGGTCGATGCCGGAGTGGGGGGCGAGCACCGACATCAGCAGCCACACCGCGCAGAAGACGACCACCCGGCGGTAGGTGACGCCGAGGGCGGCGACGATGCCGAACAGCAGGTAGAAGCGCAGCTCGGTCCAGAGCGTCCAGTAGACGGGGTCTATGTCGCCCGCGCCCATCGGCTCCTGGAGCATCGTCAGGTTCGCGAGGATCTTGGAGGGGGTGTACCCCGTCTGCGCCATCCCGTGGGCCCACAGCATCACGCCGGCGGTGAGCAGTACGGCGAACCAGTACGCGGGGTAGAGCCGGATCACCCGGGAGATCGCGAAGTCCTTGACCGAGCGGCCCCAGCAGGACATGCAGATCACGAAGCCGCTGATCAGGAAGAACAGCTGCACGCCCAGCCAGCCGTACGAGGCGATCGGGTGCGCCGTCGGGAAGATCACGGAGGTGGACTTGCCCCACACCGGCGTCGACCAGTTGTCGAAGGCGACGAAGTGGAAGGCGACGACGATCAGTGCGGCGACCAGCCGCAGCCCGTCGAGCGTGTAGAGACGCCCGCGCCGGGCGGGGCCGGGAGCAGGGTGGGGGGCCCCTGCTTGAGCGGGTATGACAGCGGGGACGGCTGGTGTGGTCATCAGTGGCTTGTCTGTGGGATGGCACTCGTCACGAGGGTCGCGTCGGGCGCCAGGCGGGCGAGGACGGGGCGGTTCGCGGAGTCGGTGGCCAGGGCGGCCTGACCGACGGCGGCGCCCTTGATACTGGTCCATCGGGGGGTGGCGCCGGTATCGAGGGTAGCCAGACTGGTGCCGCCGTCGTTGTTGCGGGCCGCCATGAGGACTCCCTCGCGGAGCGGGAGGAGGGTGAGCGGCCCGTAGCCGCGGCCCGCGAGGTCGAGTTTGGCATCGGTCCACGCGCCGCCGTCCACCGGGCGGCGGTGGAGCTGCGGGCAGCCGGTCTTCGGCTGGCGGAACGCCAGGAGCAGCGATCCGTCGGGGCGGGCCAGCACGGTCGGCGGGTCCGCGGCGACGGGCAGCCCGGAGGGGACCAGGGACAGTTCCTGGCCGGGCTGGTCGTGCGTCCAGTGGTGGATGGTGTCGTGCGCGGCGGCCAGGACGTGGACGCGGCCCTTGGCGTCGGTGGTGACCGCCAGGCCCTCCTGCACCTCGGCGCCGCCGAGGTCGCGCCAGGCGCTCCAGGCGCCGTCGCCGCCGCGGCGGCGGGTGGAGACGCCCTTGGACCAGTTGCGCGCGAAGAGGTGGGCGGCGCCGTCGCCGGCGATGGCCACCACGGGGGCGCCCACGCGGCGGCCGCGCTCCGGGTCCTTCTCGGGGTTGCCGAGCGAGCTCCAGGCGCCGAACGGGCCGCCGGCCTTCTGCTGCTCGGCCGTGACGAGCTCGCGCAGGTTCTCGTCGGCCTTCGCGCCCAGACCGGCGACGCGCTGGGCGTACAGCTGCCAGCGGCCGTCCGGGGTGAGGACGGCGGCCAGTCCGGGCAGCAGTCCGTCGCCGCCGAGCAGCTTGGGACTGCCCCACTTGCCGCTGCCGGGTGCGGACTCCTGCCACATGGCGGCCTGGCCGGCGAGCACGCCGAAGGCGGTGAGCCGGCCGCCGGGGGCCTGCTGGATCCGGGGCGCGGCGGTGGGCTGGCGCTGGGAGGTGCGCTGGAGCCAGCCGGGGCCGTACGAGCGGTCCTGGCCGACGTCGTAGTCGCCGCATCCGGCGACGAAGTCGCAGCGGTCCGGGGAGCCGCCGTAGGCGTTGAGGACGTCGGCCTTGGCGCGCTGGATCTGGGGCGGCAGATTGTGCGGCCAGCGCTCGTTGTAGTAGCCGCGGTAGCTCATGACGGAGTACGAGCCGCCGTCGCCGGGCCCCTGGTAGCGCTCCAGGGCGGCGTACGCGAAGAGGGCCGCGGCGGTGTGGTCCGGGTGGTCGGAGTAGCCGGGCTGGTCGTGGTGCGGCCGGTTCTTCGAGTCGTGGATCTGAAGGTCGGGGTCGGGGTCCAGGGTGCGGACGAGCGTCGGCTTGTGCTCGTTCAGCAGCGCGGCGAGCGCGGCGATCAGGCTCTCGCGGGTCACCTCGTGCATGGACTGGGCCGGGGACCCGGTGGTGGCCAGGGTGCTGGTCGACATGGACGGGTCCGCCCACAGGGCGGGCAGGCTGTTGCCCGGGCGGTTGCCGCCCGCGTGCTGGCGGACGCCGACGAACACCAGCTGGATGCCGGGGTGCCCCACCAGCGTGTCCACCTCGATGACCGTGCCGTCGGGCAGCGGCTTGGCCTCCAGCTTCCACGGCGACTGGTCCTTGCCGGTCGCCATCAGCGCGTACGCCTGGCGCAGGCCCTGCCGGCGGGCCCCCGCGTAGCCCGGGATGTCGGGCTTGGGGGGCTGCTTGTCACCGGGGACCTTGTTGACGCCCGAGCTCTCGCCGCAGTTGACGTAGACGCTGACTACGCGGTCGTTGTCGGCGATCGACTGCTGGAGCTCCGGGTTCATGAAGTACAGGTCGTCGTCCGGATGGGCCACGATCTGCATGATCCGAGCGCCGCTCATACCGTCCTTCCCCGCGGGTAGGGAAGCCCGGTCCTGGGGCGGAGCCTTCGGGGCGGGCTTCTTCTTGCCGTCTGAGTCGGTGGTGCAGCCCGCCGCGGCAATGGCGACGAGACCGGCGACAACAGTGCGCCGGGTCGGACGTACGGTCACGGAGCTCTCTCGTGGTTACGCAGGCCGCTCGTACCGGCTCGGCACTGGAAAATAGGACTCCAGGAAGGGGTGCAGAAGCCGGGTGCTGCGGTCGAAATCCTCTTCCGTGGAGAGAGTGTCGTTCAGGCAGAACACGTCTCTGTCACGTGAGAGGAGCAAACGGTCCAATCGGTTGCCTGCGTTGGGCAGGGAGACGTCGATGTAGACGTATTCGAGATCTCCGGCCAGCGCGCGCCCGGTGTGGAACGCGTAGTAGTGGTACAGCGAGGAGGGGATCGCGATGTCCTCCGGGCTGCGGAAACGCTGCGCGGCGGTGGCCCGGTGCTGCTCCGCGAACTCGTCCTCGATCTCGCTGAGGACGGTGCGGTTCAGCGCGTGCGGGACGTGCCGCATCTTCTGCACCGGGGTGGTGCCGAAGCGCTCCTGGATCAGGGCCCGGTTGTTCTTGCCCGCGATGGAGACGGGCACGTCGTCGCTGGACGGCGGGCCGAGCGGCACCAGGGCGGGGGAGGGGAAGAACTGGGTCAGGCCGTTGGCCAGGAAGAAGTCCCCCGGAGCCATCTCGCGGCCGAGGAACACGTCGTCGTTGAAGTAGAGGAAGTGCTCGGCGAGGCCGTCGATGTGGTGGAGCTGGCTCTCGATGGCGTGCGAGTTGAAGGTGGGCAGCGCGGCCGGGTCGGTGAAGATCTCGCGGTGGCTGACCACCTTGATCCCGGGCTGCTCGGTGTCCAGCCACTCGGGGGTCTGGTCGTCGGTGACCAGGTAGATCGTGCGGACCCAGGGCGCGTAGGTGGCCAGCGAACGCAGGGAGTAGCGCAGTTCGTCGTGGTTGGCGTAGCGCGCCGCGTTCGCGGCCTCGGCGTGGTAGTCGGCGCCGGTGAACTCGGACCGGCGGCGCAGCCACGCGGGGTCGGAGCCGTCCACCCAGGTGTAGACGACGTCGACGGGGAAGGGGATGTCGCCGGGGACCTTGGTGGTGAACTCCGCACGGGTGCGCACCGTCATGGCGGTGCTGGTACGGGTGCCCCAGGGCGCCGTGAACGTGGTCGCCGGGACCTCCACGGAGGGGGCCTCGACCGGCACGGACTCGGTGATGAAGTTGCGGCGCGGGGCGACCAGCCGGTCGTCCTCACGGGCCCAGAACTCGATGTCGCAGCCGTTCTCGGGGCCCAGGACCACGTTCTGGCCCGGGTCGGTCCGGTACCAGAACAGGCGCAGGGTGCGGGCGCGCGAGAACCGGCGCCAGTTGGCGGGCTGGTAGGCGGGGACGATCCGCTTGCTCTCCGGGCCGCGCGGGCCGAAGTAGGCGGGCAGCGTCCGGCTCAGCTCCTGGAGGGCGGCCAGGGCGCGGGCGCGGTCGGAGTCGGCGACGGCCACGGTGGTGGCCTGGCGCTCCTGGTTGCGCACGCAGAAGTAGTCGACGCCCGCGGAGTCGAGGGCCGCGGTGACCGCGCCGAGGCCGGCGCGGCGGGTGGTCTCGGGCGACAGGCCGTCATCGACGAAGGCGATGCGCGGCCGTCCGCCCACGGTTATGACGAGGGCGCCGGAACCGGCGACGAGGGAGCGGCGCAGGGTGGCCAGGCTCGCGCCGCGCACCTTGCCCGGCATCTGGCCGACGCCGCCGGAGCCGATGGACTGCTTGATGCGGCGGCGGGTCTCGGGGGAGTAGCGGGCGGCGACCACGCGGCGCAGACGGGTCGGCATCACCTTGCGGTAGACGCCGACGAGCGCGGAGCCCTCGGCGTTGGGCCGCCCGCTGCCTGCGGTGGGTGCCGGCGGCACCTGCGCGGCGGCCGGCTCCTGCTTCAGCGACGGTACGGTCACGATGTGCTGCGCCTCATCCCTGCTCCTCGAAAACGGATCCGTCGCCTATCATGCCGGGCTTAAGGAAGCCCATGCACGGGGTGAGAGTCAAGAAAACCCCCTGCGAACGTCCCCGTCACAAACGTGCTCCGAGAGCAGTGCGCAGCGGGATTTCTCCCCATTCTAGGTGGTGGGTCCCTGGCCTCGGGAATGGATCCGGCCGCGGCGACGGGCGTGAGGGGCGCACGCGTGTGGGCATTGACACAGCAACGCGCCCCCCGCACCATGCGGCCAGCATGCCGACCCCGGGGATCCGGTTACTCTGCTTGGGTGCACTTCCAGATCACGCCTTCCGGGAACCCGCTGAGCCCGCAGAACCCGCGAACCGAGCTCGGCCACGTGCCGACGGCGGGCGGCCGGGGGGTACGTCGGTGACCGCGCCCCGCCACGCACTGAGCGTGATCAAGAAATCCGCGGGCATCGCGCTGCGCCGCAGCCCGGCGATGAAGGTCGGCGCCTCGGTGCGCCGCCGCGCCGCCGCCGGCCTGGCCAGCGGGCGCAGCACCCTCGTCGACTCCGTCCTGATGCCCGCCGCACAGGGCTCCGCGGCGCGCGTCCAGTACGCCGCCGTGCTCGACGGCCACACCCTGAACCTGCGCGCCCTGCTCCCGGCGGGCGTCCCCGTCCCGGGCGCCTCCGGAGCTGACGCCGCCGGTGCCGACGGCGACGCCCCCGCGCGGGCGCACGTCCTGTTCATCAGCGGCGGCACCCGAATACGGGCCGCGGCCCGGCTGCACCGCGAGCGCGACGGCCAGACGTCCGTTCAGGCGACCGTGCTGCTCGGCGAGGACATCGGCGGAGTGTCGGTCACCCTCGGCCGCTGGACCCTGGGCCTGGAGCTCGACTCCGGCTCCCCGGCGCCCGTCCGCCTCCAGCTCATCGGCGACGGCGCGCCCGCCTACGGCGGCCCGACGCGCCCCCTGGACACCTGTGTCCGCACCGGCCGCCGCCACCGCCTCGGCCTCACCCCGGCCGGCCGGCTCCGGCTGACCATCGCACCGGCCGTGGCCCGCGCCGAGGTACTGCGCGTCAACCGCGCCTTCACCGGTACCAGCGTCCTGTTCGCCGTCTACGGCCCGGACGCGGCCCGCGACGCCGCCGCGCCGCCGGTCGTGGAACTGGTCGAGCAGCAGCGCCGGACGGTGCTGCGCCACACCGCCGAACCGCTGCCCGCGGACGCGACCGCCTGGCGCGTGACCCTGCCGCTGGGCCGGCTGATGGACACCTCCGCCCGCCAGACCTGGTCGCTGCGGCTCGTGCCCGGACCGCGCGGCGGCAAGCCGCTGGAGATCGGCCGCCACGGCCACGACCTGCGGTCCCCCCGCAAGGTGCTCACTCCGCCCAAGTTCACGGTCCGGGCCGAGGACGGCACGTTCGTCGAGGTCAAGCCCCAGTACACCCGCCGCGGCGCCCTCCAGCTCGTCTGTACGCCGAGGAAGTCCGGTACCCCCTGAGGGACCGGACGCGTCCCCGCCACCGTCCAGCCGACCGAGGCCACCGCACCCGGACCGCCGCACCCATCGAAGGCCGCTGTGAAAATCACCTTTCTGCTGACTTCTGCCGACACGATCGGCGGGACCGAGATCGCCACCATGACGCTCGCCGAGCTGCTGTCCCAGCAGCACGAGGTGAGCATCCTCAGCGTCTTCCGGACGCAGAACGAGGCGTTCTTCACGAGCGAATCCGTCAGCGTCCGCAACCTCGTGGACAAGCGGGGCGCCCAGCGCCCGGTGGACGGCGACCCCGACCTGAGCGCCGCGTACCGCCGCCTCGCGGCCACGCCCAGCGAGCTGGTGCGCCCCGAGTGGGAAGCCGCCTTCAACCGGCTCACCGACCTCGAACTCACCGAGGCGCTGCGCACTATCGACACGGACGTGCTGATCTCCACCACGCCGCCGCTGATGGCCTACATGGCGCAGCTGGCCCCGGACCACGTCCTCACCGTGCACCTGGACCACCGCGTCTCGGAGCTGCGCGGCACCTCCGGTGAGCCGCTGCGCCTGTTCACCTCGCACATCGACGGGCTGGTGTCGCTCACCGAGCGCACCCAGGACTGGTTCGCCGACACCCTCGGCGACTGCGCCCCCCGCCTCGCCACCATCGGCAACGCCCTCCCGGACGGCTTCCGTCCGCGCTCCACCCTGGAGACCCGGACGGTGGTCCTGGGCGCCCGGCTCGCGGCGGAGAAGCAGATCGAGGACGCCATCCGCGCCTTCGCCACCGTCGCCGCCGACCGGCCGCGCTGGAACCTGCGCATCCTCGGCGACGGTCCCCGGATGCGCGCCCTGAAGGGCATCGCCGGCCAGCACGGCGTCGCCGACCAGGTGCAGCTCGTGGGCAGCACCCCCAACATGTCCGAGGAGTGGGCGAAGGCGTCCGTCGCCGTACTCACCTCGCGCGTCGAGGCGTTCGGCCTGGTGATCGTCGAGGCGCAGGCCGCCGGCGTGCCCGTCATCGCCTACGACTGCCCCAACGGCCCTGCCGAGATCCTCACCGACGGCCACGACGGCCTGCTCGTTCCCCTCGGCGACGAAGGCGAGCTGGCCGCCGCCCTCGCCAAGCTGATGGACGACGACGAGCTGCGCCACCGGATGGGCGCCGCCGCGCAGAAGACCTCCGAGCGGTTCACCGACGGCAAGGTGGCCCAGCAGTGGAACGGGCTCCTGGACGACCTGGCCGCGTACCGCGCCGGCGGGAACCGTGACGCCGACAAGGCCCGTCGCCGGTTCCTCCAGGCCGCGGCCGACGCCCAGGGTGGGATCGTCGGCGCCGCCGTGCCGCTCGTCGTCGACCGGCCGCAGTCCTCCGTGGCCGCCAAGGCCCAGGAAGTGCGGATCGAGGCGGCCCGTGCGGACGTCAAGCGGGCCGGCGGGCAGATCTGCCTGGTCCGCGAGGACACCACGCCGTTCGAGGTGATGCGCGACAACCTCGACCTGGCGGTCGACGTACTGGAGTCGCTCGCGATTCCGTACGCGCTCACCGAGACCCCCCAGCTGCGCCACACCCTCGCCGTGGACGGCGCGCGCCGCGAGGCGTTCGTGAAGGACTTCGCCGAGCGCTACCGCGACGAGCCGGTGTACGTGGCCGTGCTCAACGAGCGCGGCGCCGTGCTGCGCACCGTCCTGGCGGCCGTGCTCACCCCGGCGATGCTCCCCGAGTCGTGCGGCACCGTACGCGTCTTCCGCCCCGTCCTCACCGGCCGCGGCCAGCTGCGCGTCAGCGGCGTCTACGGGTGCGACGTCGCGTTCTGGCGCGACACCGAGGACGACGAGAACACCGTGACCATCCCGGGCGGCACCCGCTACGGCGCGACCCTGCCGCGCGCGGTGCTGGCCGATGCCGCCAAGACCACCCTCGGCGGCCGGGAGTACGACACCCTCGGCGCCTACACCAAGACGTTCGTGGACCAGGTCGACTTCCCCATCGACGTCGTCTACACCTGGGTCGACAACACCGACCCCGTCTGGCTGAAGCGCAACACCGAGGTGCAGGAGGAGCACGGCCGGCTCGCGGCCGCCTCCGCCGGCAGCTCCGCCCGCTTCCGCAACCGCGACGAGCTCCGCTATTCGCTGCGCTCGCTGGACCTGCACGCCCCGTGGGTCCGCAACATCTACCTCGTCACCGACGACCAGACCCCCGACTGGCTCGACACCGACCACCCGCGCGTGCGCGTGGTCAGCCACCGCGAGGTCTTCGGCGACACGGGCAAGCTGCCCTCGTACAACTCGCACGCCATCGAGAGCCGGCTGCACCGCATCGAGGGCCTGTCCGAGCACGTCCTGTACTTCAACGACGACGTCTTCCTCGGCCGGCCCATGAAGGCCGAGTCCTTCTTCCTCGGCAGCGGCACCGCCAAGTGCTTCATGTCGCCCACCTCGGTCCCGGCCGGCGACCCCTCGCTGGACAGCGACCTGGTGTTCTCCGCCGCGAAGAACAACCGCGCCCTGATCGAGCGGGAGTTCGGCAAGACGGTCGCCAACACCTTCCTGCACACCCCGCACCCGCTGCGCCGCAGCACGCTGGAGGAGATCGAGAAGCGGTTCCCGGAGGAGGTCGCCCTCACGGCGTCGGCGCAGTTCCGCGCCCGCACCGACCTCGCGATCCCCTCGTCCCTGCACCACTGGTACGGGATCCTCACCGGGCGCAGCGTCCCCAGCGCGATCAGCTCGGCGTTCGTCAACGTCGGTCTGCGCGACCACCACGTACGGCTGCACCGGCTGCTGGCCGCGCGCTCGCACGACGTGTTCTGCATCAACGACTACCACGACGGGGACGTGCCTGAGGAGGAGCAGGCGGACGCGATCGCCGTCTTCCTGGCCAGCTACTTCCCGGTGGCCTCGCAGTACGAGAAGGGCTCGGTGCGCAACAGCCGCCACGGGAGCGCGTCCGGCTGACGCGCCCGCGCGTTCCCGCGGCCGTAGGGTGCCCCGTATGCGGATGATCGTCCGGGGCGCCCGGGTGCAGGGGACCGAAGGCCGGGTCGACGTGGAGGTCGGCGAGGACGGCCGGATCGCGCGGGTGGTGCCGTGCGACGACCAGAAGGAGCCGCCCGCCACCGGGGTGCTGATCGAGGCGCACGGCGGGCTGCTGTCGCCCCCGTTCGTCGAGCCGCACATCCACCTGGACACGGCCCTGACGGCCGGCGATCCGCGCCCGAACGTCTCCGGCACGCTCTGGGAGGGCATCGCCCGCTGGAGCGAGCGCAAGCGGACCCTGACCCGCGAGGACGTGGTCGCGCGGGCCACCGAGGTGCTGCGCTGGCAGGCGGCGCAGGGCGTGCTGCACGTCCGTACCCACTGCGACACCACGGACCCGGCGCTGACCGCGCTCGACGCGCTGGCGGAGGTCCGCGACCGGGTGCGGGACGTCATGACGCTGCAGATCGTCGCGTTCCCGCAGGAGGGCATCGTCTCCTTCCCCGACGGCGAGGCGCTGCTGCGCGAGGCCGTCCGGCGCGGCGCGGACGTCGTCGGGGCGATCCCGCACTTCGAGGACACCCGCGAGGACGGGATCGCCTCCCTCGGGACCGCGTTCGCGCTGGCCGAGGAGTACGGGCTGCGCGTGGACGCCCACTGCGACGAGATCGACGACGACCAGTCCCGCTTCGTGGAGGTGCTGGCCACCCTCGCCCTGCGCTCGGGGCTGCGCGAGCGGGCCACCGCCTCGCACACGACGGCGATGGGTTCCTACGGCGGCGCGTACAGCTTCAAACTCCAGCGCCTGCTGGCCCGTTCGGGGATCAACCTGGTCTCCAACCCGTTCGCCAACCTCAACCTCCAGGGCCGCTTCGACGCGTACCCCAAGCGGCGCGGCCTCACCCAGGTCAAGGAGATGCTGGCGGCGGGCGTCAACGTCGCCTTCGGACACGACGACGTGATGGACCCGTGGAACGCGCTCGGCACCGCGAACCCGCTCCAGACCGCCCTCGTCGGCCTGTACGCCGCCCAGCTCACCGGGGCGGACGAGATCCCGGTGGCCTTCTCGATGGTGACGGACCGCGCGGCGCGCGTGCTGGGCCTCGGCCCGTCCGAGTACGGCATCGCCGAGGGCGCCCCCGCCTCCTTCGTGCTGCTGCCGGCCGACAGCCCCGCCGACGCGATCCGCCGCCAGGTCCGCCCGCGCTACGTCGTCTCGCGCGGCAGCGTCCTCGCCGAGACCCCGCCGAACCCGACCCGGCTGAACTGGCCGGGGGAGGCGACGCCGTCGGAGGTGGACTTCAGGGTCGGCGGCTGAGCACGGGCGCGGACCCGGGGGTAGCCTGCGGTCATGTCGAGGGACTCGCGTGACGCGCCGGGCCCGTGGGACGCGCCGGGCCCGTGGGATGCGACGGGCTCGTGGGACGAGGACGGGCCCCCGCACCCGCTCGCCCTGCGCCGGACCGGCCGCAGCGAGCAGGAGCCCGACCGGCTGCCGGAGGTCCGGGAGCTGGAGGCGCTCGGCTGGGAGCCCGCCCCGGAGGAGCTGGCCTGGGTGTTCCTGCCCTACGTCTGGCCCCCGGCCGACCGCACCTGGATCCCGGACCGCTCCACCCACTGGGCCGTCGACACCCGCCTCGACGGCCACGGCCACGTCACCGGCGTGGAAGCCACCCCGCTCGCCGAGGCCGAGCTCCACGACCTCGACCGCGAGACCGAGGAGCTGCTGGACGCCCTCGGCCTGCCGCACCGCCCGCCCGGCCGCCTCTGGCTGCTCCGCCCGATCGGCCCCTACCCGGCCGTCGGGGCGGTCCTCGACCACCTGCGGTCGGTGGCGCGGGAGCGCGGAATCGAGTTCCGGGCCTCGCCCGAGCTGCTGAGCCTCACCCGCGCCGAACTCGCGACCCTGACCGGCTCCGGACCCCCGTAGCCCTCCGGAATGCCGAGCGGGTGCCGCCGTGCCACGCTGATACGGGGGACAGCCCCGGTCACCCGCTCCACCGACCGGCGGCCCCGACACCCAAGGAGGCCGGCATGGCCACAGACGCCGCCCGATCCCGAGCGACCCACGCGCCTGTATCCGGTAGCACCACCTTCGCGGCAGCCCTGATGATCTTCGGTGGCGCGATGGCGATCTTCGAGGGCATCTCCGCCATCGCCAAGGACGACGTGTTCCTCGCGACCCGCCACTACGTCTTCGAGTTCAACCTGACGGGCTGGGGCTGGGTCCACCTCATCCTGGGCATCGTCCTCGTCCTCACCGGCTGCGCCGTCATCACCGGAGCCGTGTGGGCGCGCTACCTCGGCGTCTTCATCGCCAGCCTCGGCGCGATCGCCAACTTCCTGTGGATCCCGTACTACCCGCTCTGGGCGCTGGTCCTGGTCGTCGTCAACATCTTCATCGTCTGGGCCCTCTGCCACGGCATGCACCAGGAGATCCCTCCCCGCACATGACGACAGACGAACGCTAAACAGGGGCCTGATCCGATTTCTCGGATCAGGCCCCTGATCTGGTACTACAGTGTCGGGGTGGCGGGATTTGAACCCACGACCTCTTCGTCCCGAACGAAGCGCGCTGCCAAGCTGCGCTACACCCCGATCGTCGCCTTGGCAGCTCTCGCTGTCCTGGCGACATCGATTACTTTAGCGGACCCTTGGCCGGAGACGAAATCCGGTTTCGGCGGGGTCGGGGTTCGGGGGCGTCAGGCCTTCGGGGTCAGGGTCAGGAGGGTGGCTTCCGGGGGGCAGGCGAAGCGGACCGGGGTGAAGCGGTTCGTCCCGCAGCCCGCCGAGACGTGGAGGTACGAGCGGTGTCCCGCGGCCTCGTGCGTCGAGAGGCCCTTCACCCGGTCGGTGTCCAGGTCGCAGTTGGTGACGAGCGCCCCGTAGAAGGGGATGCACAGCTGCCCGCCGTGCGTGTGGCCGGCCAGGATCAGGGGGTAGCGGTCGGCGGTGAACGCTTCGAGGACGCGCAGGTACGGGGCGTGTACGACGGCCAGCGAGAAGTCCGCGTCCGCCTCGGGGCCGCCCGCGACCGCCTCGTAGCGGTCGCGCTTGATGTGGGGGTCGTCCAGGCCGGTGAAGGCGAGCTCCAGCCCTTCCAGCTTCATCCGGGCCCGCGTGTTGGTGAGGTTCAGCCAGCCCGCGGTGTCGAAGGCGTCGCGCAGCTCCTCCCACGGGTTGTGGACGGCGCCGACGACGGGCTTGTTGCCGTTCAGCCCGTGCCGGCCCTGGGCCTTCTCGATGAGGTAGCGCCCCGGGTTGCGCAGCCGCGGCCCGTAGTAGTCGTTCGACCCGAAGACGTAGGCCCCGGGGAACTCCATCAGCGGACCGAGGGCGTCGAGCACCTCGGGCACGCCCTCCGTGTCGGAGAGGTTGTCGCCGGTGTTCACGACGAAGTCGGGGCGCAGGCCGGCGAGGGACTGCAGCCAAGCCCGCTTCTTGTGCTGGCCGCTGACCATGTGGATGTCCGACACCTGGAGCACGCGCAGCGGGCGCATCCCCCGGGGCAGCACCGGTACCGTCACCCGGCGCAGGCGGAACGACCGCGCCTCGAAACCGGCGGCATAGGCCAGACCTGCGGCCCCCACCGCCGCGATCCCGGCGGTGACCTTCAGGGGTACTCCGTAACGCGCGCGCATGCCCCCATCGTCGCAGACCCGGAAAACCGGCGGGCGCCATCCGCCCCGCACCTGGCAGACTCATGGGCATGACCACGCTCAAGGCCAAGCTCCAGGAAGACCTCACCACCGCCATCAAGGCGCGCGACGAGCTGCACTCGTCCACGCTGCGCCTGACCCTCGCCGCCATCACCAAGGAGGAGGTCGCGGGCAAGGAAGCGCGCGTGCTCTCCGACGACGAAGTCCTCAAGGTGATCGCCAAGGAGGCGAAGAAGCGCCGCGAGGCCGCGGACGCCTTCGCCCAGGGTGGCCGTCCGGAGCAGGCCGCGCGGGAGACCGCGGAGGGCGAGTTCCTCGACACCTACCTGCCCAAGCAGCTCGGCGACGACGAGCTGCGCGCGATCGTGGCGCAGGCCGTCGAGGAGGCCAAGGCGGCGGGCGCCGAGGGGCCGCGGGCCATGGGCGCCGTCATGAAGATCGTGAACCCGAAGGTGGCCGGGCTGGCGGAGGGCGGGCGCGTCGCCGCCGTCGTCAAGCAGCTCCTCAGCTGAGGCCGCGGTAGGGAATGAGTAGGGAATGAACGAGGGAGGGGCCCGGCCGTTCGGCCGGGCCCCTCCCTCTTCTGCTCGCTCCTACTGCGTCTCGCCTCCGCCGTTCAGGCCCGGCACGACCGGCGGATCCGGGAACGTGTTCCCGCCGTTCCCGCCGTTCCCGCCATTTCCACCGTTCCCGCCCGGGCCGCCGTTCCCGCCGCCGTTGCCGGCCCCGGCGTTCGTCGCGCCTCCGGGGCGGCCGCCCGGCTTGTTGTCACCGCCGCCCGGCTTGTTCGGCTTCCCGGGCTTGTTCGGGCCCGGGGTCTGCGTGGAGGGCCGGCCGCCGCCGTTCGGGGTCGACGGCTCGGCGATGTGCACCGTGCTGAAGCTCGGGGCCTCGCGCCCGGACAGCGCGTCCGAGACCGCGTCCTTCCAGATCGGGCCGGGCAGGCCGCCACCGAAGACCTTCGGGTAGTACTGCCCGCCGATGGTGATGTTCTCCATCGAGATCTTCTTCGCGCCGCCCGAGCCGACCCACACCGCGCCCGACATGTTCGGGGTGTAGCCGACGAACCAGGCGTTGTGCCGGGAGTCCGTCGTACCGGTCTTGCCCGCGCTGTCGCGGTCGGTCAGACCGGCCTTCTCACCGGTACCGGAGTCGACCACACCGCGCAGCAGGGTGTTGACGGTGTCCGCCGTCGTCTCCGACATCGCCCGGTCGCACTTGGACTTCGGCACCGAGAGCGCCTTGCCGTGCGAGTCGGTGATCGACTCGATGGCGACCGGGGTGCAGTAGACGCCGCGGTTGGCGAAGGTGGCGTACGCGTTGGCCATCGTCAGCGGCGACAGCTCGGCCGAGCCGAGCGCGATGGACGGAGTCTCGGGGAGCTTGACGCCGCTCGCCGGGACGACGCCCAGCTTCTGCGTCATCTCGGTGACCGGGCAGAGCCCGATCTCGTCGATCAGCTGCACGAAGTACGTGTTGATCGACTTCTCCATGGCGGTCCGGAGCGCGTACGGACCGACCTCGTCCTCGGTCTCGTTCTCCGCCGTCTCCCGCTTGTTCCTGTTGTTGTTCAGGTACTGCGTCCCGTCGCAGCGCGCGATCGGGGACGGGTAGTCCATCTTGTTCGGCGCCGAGAACACCTTGGTCGCCGGCATGCCCTGCTCCAGCGCGGCGGCCGCGATGAACGGCTTGAACGTGGAGCCGACCTGGAAGCCGAAGTTGGAGCCGCCCATCCGCTTGTCCACGGAGAAGTTGATCTGCGTCTCGTTCTTGCCGAAGCCGTACGGCTTCGACTGGCCCATCGCCAGTACCCGGCCGGTGCCCGGCTGGACCATGGTCACGGCCGTCGCGATCGAGTCGTCCTGGTAGACGTGGTCCTTGATCGAGGCGTTGGCGCCCTCCTGCGACTGCGGGTCCAGGGTGGTGCGGATCGTCAGACCGCCCTGGTTCCAGACCTTCGCCCGCTCCTCGCGCGTCTTGCCGAACACCGCGTCGGTGAGGAAGGAGTTGCGGACGTAGTCGCAGAAGAAGCCCGCGCCCTTGACCGCGGTGATGCAGCCGTTCCTCGGCCTGGTCACCTTCAGCTGGACGGGCTTGGCCTTCGCGGCGTCCGCCTCCGCCTGCGAGACGTCCTTCATGTCGACCATCCGCTGCAGGACGGTGTTGCGGCGCTTGAGCGCCTCCTGTGCGTCGTTCACCGGGTCGTAGCGGCTCGGCGACTGCACGAGCCCGGCGAGCAGCGCCGACTCGTCCAGGGTCAGGTCCTTGGCCGGCTTGCTGAAGTAGCGCTGCGCGGCGGATTCGATTCCGTACGCCTGCTGGCCGAAGTACGTGATGTTGAGGTAGTTCTCGAGGATCTTCTTCTTCCCGAGTTCCTCCTCGACCTGGATCGAGTACTTCAGCTCGCGGACCTTGCGGCCGAGGCTCTTCTCCTGGGCCTCGCGGACCTTCGTCTCGTCGTCGCCGGCTTCCTCGACGAACACGTTCTTCACGTACTGCTGCGTCAGCGTGGAGGCGCCCTGTGCGGCGCCGCCCTCCTGCGCGTTGCGGTTGACCGCGCGCAGGATGCCCTTGAGGTCGACCGCGCCGTGCTCGTAGAAACGCGAGTCCTCGATCGCGACGATCGCCTTCTGCATGTACGGGGAGATCGCCGTCAGGGGGACCACCTGACGGTCCCGTGAATAGACCGTGGCGATCAGGCCACCCTCGGCGTCCAGAATCGTCGTGCGCTGGCTCAGTGGGGGTGTCTTGAGATTGGCCGGGATCTCATCGAATCCTTCGACCGTCCCCTTGGCCGCGAGTCCGAGGGCGCCTGCGCCCGGGATCGCGATGCCTGCCAGGACGACTCCGGAGAGGACGGACACTCCGAGGAACTTGGCGGCCTGCTGTGGCCCGGTGAGCCCGCCGCCCGAGCGCTTCTTTCCCATGGAGGGCAGCCTACGTTCTCATTCGCCGGACACACGAGAATGCCTTGGCCTAAGCTGACCCCAACTGTCACAGCAGTGTGGTGCGACATCAACCCCTCGGCTTGATTTTCACCCTTCCCGAATGGGGTGGACTGATGTCCGAATCTTGTCCCTCACTCTGATGGCTTGCCGCCGATTCCACCCGAATTGCCGGAATGGTCGGGCATGTCGTCCGATCACTCCGTCGGGTGATCTGCCGCTTACCCATAGTCCGTTCGGACCATTCAAGATTGGGCCCGTCGGGGGTGTTGCGCTGTGTCCTCCTTCCGTAACGTCCTCAACTGGCAGCGGTGAATATGCCGCTTCCGCCGTGGGGGAGCCTCGATTCGGGAGAGGACGGCGCCGGGATGGGCTGGGTTACCGACTGGAGTGCGCAGGCAGCCTGCCGCACTACCGATCCGGATGAACTGTTCGTTCAAGGAGCGGCACAGAACAGGGCCAAGGCGGTGTGCACCGGATGTCCGGTGCGGACCGAGTGCCTGGCCGACGCGCTCGACAATCGTGTCGAGTTCGGCGTGTGGGGCGGTATGACAGAGCGGGAACGACGGGCGCTGCTGCGCCGGCGTCCCACCGTCACTTCGTGGCGACGGCTGCTCGAAACCGCGCGCACGGAGTACGAGCGCAGTACGGGCATCCTGACCGTGGATGTGGATACGGAGGTTGACATTCCGTACGAGACGTACGCGGCAGCCGGGTAAACCACACCCGCGCCGTCCCGCGTACGGACGCCTCCGCATCCAGGGGCGTGGCGTACGGAAGGCCTATGCTCCGGCCGGAACCCCGGCCGCGAGTCGCTCTCCGATGGCCCGCAGCCCGGCGAGGTCGTGCACATCGCCGGGCAGGGCGGCCACCTCGGCCACCGCCACCTCGGGATGCAGCGAGGTGAAGCGGTCGCGCGTGCGCTGTTCGCGCGCGATCACCTGCATCCGCTCGGCGTGCAGGCGCAGCAGCCCTGCCGTGATCTCGTCGACGTCGGCATCGGCCTCGGCAGCGGTGTCGCCACCGTCGTCGAGACCGGTATCGGGAGTGGAGCGGTCGTCGTCACGAAGTCCAGCTTTCCCGGACTCCTGATCGACAATGCCGCCCTCCTCAAGATTCTCCGCGGCCGCCAACGCCCGCTCGGCGGACAGCTGATCGGCGTCACTGCCGTGTACGCGGTTCAGCACCAGCCCGGCCAGCGGCATCCGCTCCGCGGCCAGCCGCTCGACGAAGTACGCCGCCTCGCGCAGGGCGTCCGGCTCGGGCGCCGCGACCACGAGGAAGGCCGTACCGGGTGCCTGGAGCAGCCGGAAGGTGGCGTCCGCGCGGGTGCGGAAGCCGCCGAACATGGTGTCCATCGCGGCCACGAAGGTCTGTACGTCCTTCAGCAGCGAGGCGCCCATCAGCTTGCTCAGGGTGCCGGTCATCAGCGACATGCCGACGTTGAGGAACTTCATCCCGGCGCGGCCGCCCACCTTCGCGGGGGCCATCAGCACCCGGATGAACTTCCCGTCCAGGAAGGACCCCAGGCGCTTCGGCGCGTCCAGGAAGTCCAGCGCGGACCGGCTCGGCGGGGTGTCCACGACGATCAGGTCCCAGTCGTCCCGGGCCCGGAGCTGCCCCAGCTTCTCCATCGCCATGTACTCCTGCGTGCCGGCGAACCCGGCGGACAGGGACTGGTAGAACGGGTTGGCCAGGATCGCCTCGGCGCGCTCCGGGTCCGTGTGGCCCTCGACGATCTCGTCGAAGGTCCGCTTCATGTCCAGCATCATGGCGTGCAGTTCGCCCGGGGCGCGGCCGTCGCCGTCGCCGCCGGCCCCGACCCCGGTGACCTTGCGGGGCGTGTTGTCCAGCGAGTCGATCCCCATCGACTGGGCGAGCCGCCGCGCCGGGTCGATGGTGAGGACCACCGCCCTGCGGCCGCGCTCGGCAGCCCGCAGGCCCAGGGCGGCGGCGGTGGTGGTCTTGCCGACCCCGCCCGAGCCGCAGCACACGATGATCCGGGTCTCGTGGTCGTCCAGCAGCCGGTCGACCTCCAGCCGCGCCGGCTCGTCCATGGCCATGCCCGCCTCGCTCATTCGTCGTCCGCCTGTTTCCGGAGTTCCGTCGCCAGCTCGTACAGCCCGGCCAGGTCCATCCCCGCGCCGAGCAGCGGGAGTTCGTACGTCGCCGTGTCCAGCCCCTCCAGTACGGTGCGCTGCCCGCGCTCCAGCTCCACCCGGCTCGCGTGCTCGGCGGCCTGCGCGACCAGCGGGTCCACCAGCCGCTCGGCCAGTCCGCCGCGCCGGGCGCCGCCGAGCCCGGCCCGGGACAGCGCCTTGGCGACATCGGCCCGGCGCTCCCCGGAGGCGGCGCGCAGGGCGTCTTCGTCCAGATGGTGCGGGCGCACCATGTTGACGATGACCCGCCCGATCGGGAGCCCGGCCGCGCGCAGTTCCTCGATCCCGTCGGCGGTCTCCTGGACGGGCATCTCCTCCAGCAGCGTGACCAGGTGGACGGCCGTCTCCGGCGACTTCAGCACCTTCATCACGGCCTGGGCCTGGTTGTGGATCGGCCCGAACCGGGCCAGCCCGGCCACCTCGTCGTTGACGTTGAGGAACCGGGTGATCCGCCCGGTCGGCGGGGCGTCCATGATCACGTGGTCGTAGACGAACTTCCCGGCCTTGTCCTTGCGCCGGACCGCCTCGCACGCCTTGCCGGTCAGCAGGACGTCCCGCAGCCCCGGCGCGATGGTCGTCGCGAAGTCGATCGCGCCGAGCTTCTTGAGCGCGCGGCCGGCCGAGCCGAGCTTGTAGAACATCTGGAGGTAGTCGAGGAGCGCCCGTTCGGCGTCGATGGCGAGCGCGTACACCTCACCGCCGCCGCCCGGTGCCACGGCGATCTTCCGCTCCTCGTACGGGAGCGCCTCCGCGCCGAAGAGCTGCGCGATTCCCTGCCTGCCCTCGACCTCCACGAGTAGAGTCCGCCTGCCCTCGCGCGCGAGGGCCAGCGCGAGTGCCGCGGCGACCGTGGTCTTGCCGGTGCCGCCCTTGCCGCTGACCACCTGGAGCCTGCTCACAGCGCCCGAGCCTAATTCCTCCGTCACGACACCGGTGGTGCCGGGTGGCGATGTGGCGCTGTCGCGGCGGCTACCCTCGCTCCCATGTCTAAGAAGTTCGAATACGCGACGGTCCCGCTGCTGGTCCACGCCACCAAGCAGATCCTGGACACCTGGGGCGAGGACGGCTGGGAGCTCGTCCAGGTCGTGCCCGGTCCGAACAACCCCGAGCAGCTCGTCGCCTACCTCAAGCGGGAGAAGGCATGAGTGCCGTCGAGGCGAAGCTGGCCGAGCTCGGCCTGACGCTGCCGGAGGTCGTCCCGCCGCTGGCCGCGTACCAGCCGGCCGTGCGCTCGGGTTCGTACGTCTTCACCGCGGGCCAGCTGCCGATGGTCAAGGGCAGCATGCCGATCACCGGCAAGGTCGGTGCGGAGGTCTCGGCGGAGCAGGCCAAGGAGCTGGCGGCGGTCTGCGCGCTGAACGCCCTGGCCGCCGTCAAGTCCGTCATCGGCGACCTCGACAAGATCGCGCGCGTCGTGAAGGTCGTCGGCTTCATCGCCTCCGCCCCCGACTTCACGGCCCAGCCGGGCGTGCTGAACGGTGCGAGCGAGCTGCTGGGCGAGGTCCTCGGCGAGAAGGGCGTGCACGCCCGCAGCGCGGTCGGCGTGGCCGTCCTCCCGCTGGACGCCCCGGTCGAGGTCGAGATCCAGGTCGAGCTCGTTCCCGGAGCCTGACCCTCCGGGGGGCTGGCCGGGCCGCGAGCCGCGGGTCGCCAGCCGCGCCCGCTGCGGGGAGGCCCCCGTTCCGGGCCGCGGAGTCGTTCACGGACGGGCCGGGTGCGCATGCGCCCGGCCCGTCCGGCGTCCCCGGCCGCGGCGCCGCACCGGTGGCTCGGCGGCGACAGCCGGGGCCGGGCGGCGCGGGTGGCCCCTCGAACATCGGGCCGGATGGCCGTAGCATCCCGCCATGCCGAACGGTGAGAACGGAACGCAGAGCCAGCCCCCCTCCGGAGGCCAGTGGTACCCCCCGGAGTGGCCCGACCGCATCCGCGCCCTCGCGGACGGCGCCCTCACCCCGGTGGACCCCAAACGCGCCGCGACGGTGATGCTGCTGCGCGACACCCCCGACGGCCCCGCCGTGCACATGCTCCGCCGACGCGCCTCGATGGCCTTCGCCGGCGGTGCGTACGCCTACCCCGGCGGCGGCGTGGACCCCCGCGACGAGGACCACCGCATCGGCTGGGCCGGCCCCGCGCTGGCCGACTGGGCCGAGCGCCTCGGCACGGATCCCCGTACCGCCCAGGCGATCGTCTGCGGAGCCGTCCGGGAGACCTTCGAGGAGGCCGGCGTACTCCTCGCGGGCGAGACCCCCGACACCGTCGTCGACGACACCACCGCCGACGACTGGGAGGCCGACCGCGCGGCCCTGGTGGCCCGCGAGCTGTCCTTCGCCGAGTTCCTCGACCGCCGCGGCCTCCTGCTGCGCTCCGACCTGCTCGGCGCCTGGGCCCGCTGGATCACCCCCGCGTTCGAGCCGCGCCGCTACGACACCTGGTTCTTCGTCGCCGCCCTCCCCGAGGGGCAGCGCACCCGCAACGCCTCGACCGAGGCCGACCGGACCGTCTGGATCCGCCCGTCGGACGCGGCGCGCGGCTACGACGAGGGCGAGCTGCTGATGATGCCGCCCACCATCTCCACGCTGCGGTCCCTGGAGCCGTACGAGAGCGCCGCCGAGGCCCTGACCGGCGCTGTGGCCCAGGACCTCACTCCCGTCCTCGCCCAGGCCGCCCTGGAGGACGGCGAGGTGGTCCTCAGCTGGCCGGGCCACGACGAATTCACCAAGCGCGTGCGCCTCGGGCGCCCCGGAGGAGCCTCCGCATGACCGACGCCGCCGCACTCCCCGGCCAGCCCCGCGGCACGGTCACCTCCGGGCGGGCCACCGCCCGCGCGGTGAACGTCCTGGCCCCCAACGCCTCCGCGATGACCCTGGACGGCACGAACACCTGGCTCGTCTCCGAGCCCGACTCCGACCTCGCCGTCGTGATCGACCCCGGGCCGCTGGACGACGTACACCTGCGGGCGGTCATCGACACCGCCGAGCGGGCGGGCAAGCGGGTCGCCCTGACCCTGCTCACCCACGGCCACCCCGACCACGCCGAGGGCGCCGCCCGCTTCGCCGAGCTGACCCGGACCAACGTCCGCGCCCTCGACCCGGCGCTGCGCCTCGGTGACGAGGGGCTCGCCGCCGGGGACGTCATCCGCACCGGTGGGCTGGAGATGCGGGTGGTGCCGACCCCCGGCCACACCTCGGACTCGCTCTGCTTCCACCTGCCCGCCGACCGGGCCGTCCTGACCGGCGACACGATCCTCGGCCGCGGCACCACCGTCGTCGCGCACCCCGACGGCCGTCTCGGCGACTACCTGGCCTCCCTGCGCCGGCTGCGCTCGCTGACCGTCGACGACGGGGTGCACGTCGTCCTCCCCGGGCACGGTCCGGTCCTCGACGACGCCCAGGGCGCGGTGGAGTTCTACCTGGCCCACCGCGCGCACCGGCTCGCCCAGGTGGAGACCGCCGTCGAGAACGGGCACGTCACGCCCGAGCAGGTGGTCGCCCACGTCTACGCGGACGTGGACCGCTCGCTGTGGCCGGCCGCGCAATGGTCCGTCCGGGCGCAGCTGGAGTACCTTCAAGATCACGGACTCATCCCGGGGGGATCTGAATGACGACGCTGTACCTGCTGCTCGCGCTCATCGGCACCGCCGCGTGGATCACGGCGACGGTGTCCCAGCGGATGAAGGCGCTGGAGCGCCGGGCCGACCGGCTGGAGCACCGCCTCGGCCTGGTCCTGGACCACTTCGACATCGAGGAGCCGGAGCCGGCCGGGCTGGACGAGGTACGGGCCCTCGCGCGCGACGGCCGCACCATCGAGGCGATCCGGGTCTACCGCCGGGTCACGGGCGCGGACCTGCGCGAGGCGAAGCAGGCGGTCGAAGCCCTCTAGCGGGCCCAGGCGGGCTCCTGAGGGCCTTGCGGCGGGCCTCAGGCGCTCCTGCGGGCCCTCCCGGCGGGCTTTCGGCGCACTCCGCTCCGGCGGAGCCCGGCGGGCCTCAGTCGCCTCAGTGTGCTTCCGCGGGCTCCGGCGGGTCCTGCTCCGGCGGGCCCTGGCGCGGCGCCTTCGTGCCGTGCCGGGCGGTGTACTCGTCCGCGAGCCACGGTCCGAGGTCCTCCACGAGGCCGCGCACCACGGCCGGGTCCCCGACGGGGTCCAGCGCCACGGCCGCCGCGGCCCGCATCTGCGCGGCGCGCTCGGGGTAGTACCGGCCGAAGATCTCCGCGGACTCTGCGAGATCGCTGGTCCAGCCCTCGTAGCGGGGCATGACCAGCGTGAACCCCGTGCGCACCAGGTGCCGTGCGAAGGCCCGGCTCAGCTTCCGGTGCTCCTCGGGCGTGCCGGCCGCCCGGGCGCGCTCCCGCCAGGTGGGGAGCACGCCGGCCAGGCCGCCGTTGGTCTCACGGGCGAGCAGGCTGTCCGGCCGGTAGCGGGGCAGGTGCTCTGCCAGGTCCGCGCCGAGCAGCGGGGTGCACAGGCAGGCCAGG
This sequence comes from Streptomyces goshikiensis, assembly GCF_014650555.1. Lineage (GTDB taxonomy): Bacteria > Actinomycetota > Actinomycetes > Streptomycetales > Streptomycetaceae > Streptomyces > Streptomyces goshikiensis. Next base: position 490,296 of record NZ_BMVE01000004.1, read on the forward strand.
AACCAGCCCAGGTCGAATCGTTCCTGCTCGCTCAGCAGGGCGTCCTTGCCGTACAGCAGGATCCCCGCGCCGTCGATCTGCGGGAAGTCCTCGTCGAGCCCGCGCGCGAGCACCTCGGCGGCGTCGCGGTCGTCGTCCCCGGGCTCGTGGTGCAGGGCGAGCAGGAGGTCGAGGTCGGACCGCCCGGGGCGGGCGGTGCCGCGCGGGACGGACCCGTACAGGTACGCGCTGTGCAGCCGCCGCCCGTACGCCTCCGCGATCCGCGAGCGCGCGGCCGCGACGACGGGGGCGAACTCCCGCTGGACCCGCCCGAGGGAGCCCTCCTGCTCGAAGTACCCGTACGCGTCCAGCCCGCTGTGCTCCATGCCGCCCACTCTGCCCTTCCGGGGGCCGGGGTTCGAAGGGTTTGATCCGGCCGGATCCGGCCGCGCCCGTATGGCGCGCCGCGGCGCGAAACGCGCGGAGGGGCCCCGCCCTTCCGGGCGGAACCCCTCCGCGAAGTCGTGCTCCGGATCAGCGCGAGCGCTTCGCCAGGCGCTCCACGTCCAGCAGGATCACCGCGCGCGCCTCCAGGCGGAGCCAGCCGCGGCCCGCGAAGTCGGCCAGCGCCTTGTTCACGGTCTCGCGCGAGGCGCCGACGAGCTGGGCCAGCTCTTCCTGCGTGAGGTCGTGCACGACGTGGATGCCTTCCTCGGACTGCACGCCGAAGCGGCGCGACAGGTCCAGGAGGGCGCGGGCCACGCGGCCCGGGACGTCGGAGAAGACCAGGTCGGACATCTGGTCGTTCGTCTTGCGCAGGCGCCGGGCCACGGCGCGCAGCAGCGCGGTCGCGACCTCGGGGCGGGCGTTCAGCCAGGGCTGGAGGTCGCCGTGGCCGAGGCCGAGCAGCTTGACCTCGGTCAGCGCCGTCGCCGTGGCGGTGCGCGGGCCCGGGTCGAACAGCGACAGCTCGCCGATCAGCTCGCCGGGGCCGAGGACGGCCAGCATGTTCTCGCGGCCGTCGGGGGAGGTGCGGTGCAGCTTCACCTTGCCCTCGGTGACGACGTACAGCCGGTCACCGGGGTCGCCCTCGTGGAACAGGGCGTCACCGCGTGCGAGGGTCACCTCGCCCATGGAGGCGCGGAGCTCCGCGGCCTGCTCGTCATCGAGCGCCGCGAAGAGCGGGGCACGCCGCAGTACGTCGTCCACGAGTCTCTCTCCTATGTCGACCAGCTCCAGGGGACCGTGCTCCCCATTTTGCCGGACGGCTCAAACAGTGCAGTGCGATCAATCACAAGGATGCCGGACGCACGGGTGTGCTGTGCGGCGAGATGCCTTTCGGGGTGGTGTTACCTGAGGTCCGGGCGGGTGTCAGCGCCCGGCCTTAGGCTGGCCGGGTGTCCAATAAGCCGGTGAGAGCACAGGCCAAGGGGTCCGCGGCAGTGCCGGGGGTCCGTAATTCAGCCGTGGGCGAACAAGCCCCCGCGAAGGCGTCCCCGAAGATCCCATCGACCCCCCAGGGCAAAACTTCGGCCAAGAAACCGAAGGCGGAATCCCGCGTCGCCCTGGTCCGGCGGGCCCGCCGGATCAACCGGGAGCTGGCCGAGGTGTATCCGTACGCCCATCCGGAACTGGACTTCCGGAATCCCTTCGAGCTGCTGGTCGCGACCGTCCTCTCCGCCCAGACGACCGACCTCCGCGTGAACCAGACGACCCCGGCCCTCTTCGCCGCCTACCCGACCCCGGAGGACATGGCGCAGGCCGCTCCGGAGGCTCTGGAGGAGATCATCCGGCCGACCGGGTTCTTCCGGGCGAAGTCGAAGTCCCTCCTCGGCCTCTCGCAGGCCCTGCGCGACAACTTCGGCGGTGAGGTCCCCGGCCGGATCGAGGACCTGGTGAGCCTCCCCGGCGTCGGCCGCAAAACGGCCAACGTGGTCCTCGGCAACGCGTTCGGCGTCCCGGGGATCACCGTGGACACCCACTTCGGGCGTCTGGTGCGCCGCTGGAAGTGGACCGAGCAGGAGGACCCGGAGAAGGTCGAGGCGGAGATCTGCGCGCTCTTCCCCAAGAGCGAGTGGACGATGCTCTCGCACCGCGTCGTCTTCCACGGCCGCCGGATCTGCCACGCCCGCAAGCCCGCCTGCGGCGCCTGCCCGATCGCCCCGCTCTGCCCGGCCTACGGGGAGGGCGAGACGGACCCGGAGAAGGCCCGCAAGCTCCTCAAGTACGAGAAGGGCGGACAGCCGGGCCAGCGCCTGAGCCCGCCGCCGGACTACCCGGGCCGGCCGGCCCCGCCCCTGGGCGCCACCCCGGCATCCTGAGCACGCAGCACACACCGAGGAACGAATCCGGCCACGGCCCGCGTTGTGCCGGTGTCGGGAACGACAGGGAGCAGGGGTGCCTATGACGCGCGGAAGCGGTAGCGGGACGCGGGACGAGAGCGTGGCCGCCCAGCCGGCCCCGCCCCCACTGCACGCCCGGCCGGGCCGGCAGGGCCCGTACGAGGGCCACGGCAGTCACAGCAGCCACGGCGGCCACGGCGGCCACGGCGGCGTGCGCGACGGTCTCCGCGACGAAGCCGGCGACGGCGTCCGCGAGGCCCCCGCCCTCTCCACCGACGGGCTGCCCGGCTGGCTCGATCCCGTGGTCCGTGCCGCGCGCACGGTCAGGCCGACGCAGCTGAGCCGCTTCCTGCCCCCCGAGGACGGGCGGGGCCGCCAGTCCGCCGTCCTCGTCCTCTTCGGCGAGGGCCCCCGCGGCCCCGAGCTGCTGCTCCAGGAGCGCGCCGGCAGCCTCCGCTCGCACGCGGGCCAGCCCTCCTTCCCCGGCGGCGCCCTGGACCCGCAGGACGGCGATCCGCAGACCACCGGCCCGCTGCGGGCCGCCCTGCGCGAGGCCGAGGAGGAAACCGGCCTGGATCCGGCCGGGGTCCAGCTCTTCGGGGTGCTGCCCCGGCTCTACATCCCGGTCAGCGAGTTCGTCGTGACCCCGGTCCTCGGCTGGTGGCGCGCCCCGAGCCCGGTCGGCGCCGTCGACCCGGCAGAGACGGCCCGGGTCTTCACGGTTCCCGTGGCGGATCTCACGGATCCCGATCATCGGGTCACCGTGGTCCACCCCGGCGGCTTCCAGGGCCCCGCCTTCACCGTCGAATCGGCTCTGGTCTGGGGATTTACCGCCGGTGTGATCGACCGGCTCCTGCATTTCGCGGGCTGGGAGCAGCCCTGGGACCGCTCGCGCGAGGTCCCGCTCGACTGGCGCGCATGAGACGGTGACCCTCGTGAACGTGCTGGACATCCTGTTGCTGGTCGCCGCCGTGTGGTTCGCGATCGTCGGCTACCGCCAGGGGTTCGTCGTCGGCATCCTGTCGGTGATCGGCTTCCTCGGCGGTGGTCTCGTCGCCGTGGCCCTGCTCCCGTTGATCTGGGACTGGGCGACGAACAACGGCACCGAGGTCACCACCCCGGTCGTCGTGATCGCCGTCGTCGCGATCATCATCTGTGCCTCGATCGGCCAGGCCCTGACCACCCATCTGGGCAACCGGCTGCGCCGCAACATCACGTGGTCGCCCGCCCGCGCCCTCGACGCGACCGGCGGGGCGCTGGTCAACGTCGTGGCGATGCTGCTGGTGGCGTGGCTGATCGGCTCGGCGCTCGCCGGGACCTCGCTGCCCACCCTCGGCAAGCAGGTGCGCAACTCCAAGGTGCTGCTCGGCGTGTCGCGGGTGGTGCCGACCCAGACGAACACCTGGTTCTCGGACTTCAGTTCGACGCTGGCCCGCAACGGCTTCCCGCAGGTCTTCAGCCCGTTCTCCAACGAGCCCATCACCGCGGTGCAGGCGCCCGACCCGGACCTCGCCACCGGGCCCGTCGCCGCGGCGGCCAAGCGCTCGATCGTGAAGGTCGTCGGCACCGCGCCCAGTTGCAGCAAGGTGCTGGAGGGCACCGGCTTCGTCTTCGCGCCGGGCAAGGTGATGACCAACGCCCATGTCGTCGGCGGCGTCGGCGAGCCGACCGTGCAGATCGGCGGCGAGGGCAAGCTCTACGACGGCAAGGTCGTGCTCTACGACTGGCAGCGCGACATCGCCGTCCTGGACGTGCCCAAGCTGAAGGCGCCCGTGCTGGAGTTCACCGAGAAGGACGCGGTGACCGGCAGCGACGCGATCGTCGCCGGGTTCCCCGAGAACGGCGGGTACGACGTCCGCGCCGCCCGGGTCCGTACGCGGATCAACGCCAACGGCCCGGACATCTACCACCGGGGCACCGTCCGGCGCGATGTGTACTCGCTGTTCGCCACGGTCCGTCAGGGCAACTCCGGCGGCCCGCTGCTGACGCCCGACGGCAAGGTGTACGGGGTCGTCTTCGCCAAGTCCCTCGACGACCCGAACACCGGATACGCCCTGACGGCGGACGAGATCCGCGATGACATCCAGCTGGGGAAGACGGCGAACCGGCGGACCGACAGCCAGGGCTGCGCCCTCTGACCACCCGCCCGGGGCCACTCCCCCCGGGGCCACTCCGCTCCGGGCCGCCCCGCTCCGGGCCGCCCTGCCCGGCGGCACCGCGCCCGGCGGCCTGACCCGTCAGGACCGCCGGCGCGGCCGCCGGAGCTCTACATCCGCGGATGGCGCAGGCGCGCCGAGACCCAGCGGGCCCGGCGGCGCAGGATGCGGGGGATGCCGAGTCGGGGGTCGTGGCCGTCGCGGCCGGCCCTCTCGTGGGTGCCCGGCGTCGCTGCCGAGCGGCCTTCGTGTGCGGTGTCACCGTAGTCGTGCGTCCAGCCCATACATCGAGCTGTGCCCGGGCCCCAAGGTCGGTAATCCCGTCCGGGGCGGCCAATTGGCCTATGCGCCGGGCAATTGAATGTTCGTAAGACAAGCCCACGAGAGGTGGGTTGGGCGGTCCGCCCTGCGATCAGCGGTCCGGCTCGGGGTCCTTGAGCCAGTTCACCAGCTCGGTGGAGAAGGCCGCCGGGTCCTCTTCGTGCGGGAAGTGCCCCAGGCCGTCGAACAGCCGCCACCGGTAGGGGGCTTCGACGTACTGCCCGGAACCGGCCGCGCTGCGCGTGCGCATCACGGGGTCGAGGGAACCGTGCAGGTGCAGCGTCGGCACCCGCACCGGCCGCTTCATCCGCCGGTTGAACTGGAGGCCGTCCGGCCGCGCCATGGACCGCATCATCCAGCGGTACGGCTCGATGGAGCAGTGCGCGGTGGAGGGGATGCACATGGCCCGCCGGTACGCGGCGATGCGCTCGTTGCCCTCGGCGTCCCTCTCGTCCTCGTCCCGCAGCAGCGGCCCGGACCAGTCCCGGATCAGCTGCCCCACGAGCGCCCCGTCATCGGCGACGAGCTGCCGCTCGGGGATGAACGGCCGCTGGAAGCCCCAGATGTGCGAACTCGCCCGGGTCTGCCCGAAGTCCGCGAGCATCGCGGCGCGCCACCGCCGCGGATGCGGCATCGAGGACACCACGAGCCGGCGGACCAGCTTGGGCCGCATCACGGCCGCCGTCCACGCGAGGTAGCCGCCCAGGTCGTGTCCGACGAGCGCGGCGTCCGGCTCGCCGAGGGACCGGATGACCCCGGTGATGTCGAGCGCCAGGTTCGCGGGGTCGTAACCGCGCGGGGTGCGGTCGCTGCCGCCCACCCCGCGCAGGTCCATGGCGACCGCGCGGTACCCGGCGTCGGCCAGCGCGACCAGCTGGTGCCGCCAGGTCCACCAGAACTGCGGGAACCCGTGCAGCAGCAGGACCAGCGGCCCGTCACCCAGCTCGGCGACGTGGAAGCGGGCCCCGTTGGCCGCGACGTCCCGGTGGATCACCGCTCTCCCGCCGGGCACGCCGAGCCGGACCGCCGTGGCGGCGGTGGGCGGGGTACTGCCGAAGTCCGGCGAGGGAGCTGTCATGAGGTCGAGCGTGCCACACCCACGGCCTTGTCACTGACCGGCCGGGGATGGGGCTTGACGGTCCCGACCAGCGCGGCGGTCTGCTTGACCGAGGCGATCGTCTTCTCCGGCGGCTTGACCTTCTTGAACTTCGACACGGCGATCAGCGCGAGCAGGCCCGCGAGCAGCAGGAACGCCACGCCGACGATGAGGAAGGACCAGGCGAGCCCGAGACCGAGGTTGTGGATCCCGTACGCCGCGGCGAAGCTCAGCACCGGCAGCGAGAACAGCGCGAACACTCCGGCGATACCGATGGCGGTGCCACCGATCCCCGCGCGCTTGACGTCCTGGCGGATCTCCGCCTTGGCGAGGGCGATCTCGTCGTGCACCAGGGCGGACATCTCGGCGGTGGCCGAGGCGACCAGCTGGCCGAGTGTGCGCTCGGCGCCTTCTGCCCCTTGGTCCACTGCACTCATCGCTCTCTCCCTCTGTCGTCTGCTGTCGGCGGCTGTCTGTCCTCCGTCGTCAGTCAGATCATGCCGGACGGCCGTCCTCGGCGCTGGACCCGGCCGTGGCTTGCGCGCCGGAGGCCATCGCGGCGGCGGCCTTGCGACGGTGTTCGGCGGCCTTCGCCTCGTGGATGCGCGCCATGCGCAGGTGGTACTCCGGCTTGTCCTGCTCGTAGATGTCGGGGATGCCGTCGAGGTCCTCGTCGAGCTCCTCGGCCTCGGTCAGCGCCCGGTACTTGCGGTCGCGCAGCTTCAGCAGCACGCTCGCGACGATCGCGGCGATGAGCGAGCCGATCAGGACGGCGGCCTTGACCTCGTCGGTGAGGGTGGCGTCGTCGGTGAAGGCGAGCTCGCCGATCAGGAGCGAGACGGTGAAGCCGATGCCGGCGAGCGAGGCGACGGCCAGCACGTCGGGCCAGGCGAGGTCCTCGTTCAGTTCGGCCTTGGTGAAGCGGGCGGCCAGCCAGGTGCCGCCGAAGATGCCCACCGCCTTGCCGACGACCAGGCCGAGGAGCACGCCGAGGGTCTCTGGCCGGGTGAAGACCTGCGCGATGGACTTGTCGGAGAGGGAGACCCCGGCGGAGAACAGGGCGAAGAGGGGAACGGCGATCCCGGCGGAGAAGGGGCGTACGAGGTGCTCGATGTGCTCGCCGGGGGGCTGCCGCTCGCCCTCCTTGCGGGAGCAGCGCAGCATCAGGCCCATGGCGACACCGGCGATGGTGGCGTGGACGCCGGAGTTGTACATCAGGCCCCAGATGACCAGGGCGAGCGGAACGTAGACGTACCAGCCGTGGACGCCCTTGCGGAGCAGGAACCAGAAGAGGACCAGGCCCACGACCGCGCCGCCGAGGGCCAGGAAGTCGATCTCGCTGGTGAAGAACACCGCGATGATCATGATGGCGAAGAGGTCGTCGACCACGGCCAGGGTCAGCAGGAACGCCCGCAGGGCGGACGGCAGCGAGGTGCCGATGACCGCGAGGACGGCGAGCGCGAAGGCGATGTCGGTGGCGGTCGGGACGGCCCAGCCGTTCATCGCGCCGCCGCCGAAGGCGTTGACCAGTACGTAGACCAGCGCGGGCGTGGCCATCCCGCAGACGGCGGCGATCACCGGGAGGGCGGCCGCCTTGGGGTCCCGTAGATCGCCCGCGACGAGTTCGCGCTTGAGCTCGATGCCGGCGACGAAGAAGAAGACGGCGAGCAGGCCGTCGGCCGCCCAGTGCTGGAGCGAGAGGTCCAGGCCCAGGGCGGCGGGTCCTATGTGGAAGGACAGGACGCTGTCGTAGCTGGCGGAGACGGCGGGGATGTTCGCCCACAGGAGGGCGGCGATCGCGGCCACGAGGAGCAGCACACCGCCGACGGTCTCGGCGCGCAGCGCGTCGGCGACGAAGCGGCGCTCGGGGAGGGAGAGACGTCCGAGCAGCTTGCGGCGGGGTGTGGGCGTGGCCACGGGTGGGCACCTCCGGATGGTCGACGGCATGACAAAACCTGTTGCCGACCAGACTTCCCGGCGCACCCTGTTAAGAAATTGACGCTTTCACTACTTTACAGGGCGTACGCAAGGTCTTACTGGATGATCGTCACTTTAAGCGCGAAACGGGCATGCGGCGCGTCGCGCCACATGCCCGTCGCCTTGCCGGGCCGGCCGCCCGTCGCGCAGCCGGCCCCGCCGGATCAGTCCTCGCTGCCCGCCGCCGGCAGCTTGCTCTGGATCAGGCTCATCACCGAGGAGTCGGCCAGCGTGGTGACATCGCCGACCGCCCGGTTCTCGGCGACATCGCGCAGCAGACGCCTCATGATCTTGCCCGAGCGGGTCTTCGGCAGCTCCTGGACCGGCAGGATCCGCTTCGGCTTCGCGATCGGGCCGAGCGTGGCGCCCACGTGGTTGCGCAGCTCCGCGACCAGGCCCTCGGTCTCGTGGGCGGTGCCGCGCAGGATCACGAAGGCCACGATGGCCTGGCCGGTGGTCTCGTCGGCCGCGCCGACCACGGCCGCCTCGGCGACCGAGGGGTGCGAGACCAGCGCCGACTCGACCTCGGTCGTCGAGATGTTGTGGCCGGACACCAGCATCACGTCATCCACCCGGCCGAGCAGCCAGATGTCGCCGTCCTCGTCCTTCTTGGCGCCGTCGCCCGCGAAGTACTTGCCCTCGAAGCGCGACCAGTAGGTGTCGATGAACCGCTGGTCGTCGCCCCAGATGGTGCGCAGCATCGACGGCCACGGCTCGGTGAGGACCAGGTAGCCGCCCCCGCCGTCCGGGACCTCGCGCGCCTCGTCGTCCACGACGGTGGCGGAGATCCCGGGCAGCGCGCGCTGCGCCGAGCCGGGCTTGGTGTGGGTGACGCCGGGCAGCGGCGAGATCATCATCGCGCCGGTCTCGGTCTGCCACCAGGTGTCCACGATCGGGCAGCGGTCGCCGCCGATGTGCTTGCGGTACCAGATCCAGGCCTCGGGGTTGATCGGCTCGCCGACCGAGCCCAGGACGCGCAGGCTCGACAGGTCGAACTTCGCGGGGATGTCGTCGCCCCACTTCATGAACGTCCGGATGGCCGTGGGCGCCGTGTAGAGGATGGTGACGCCGTACTTCTGCACGACCTCCCAGAAGCGGCCCTGGTGCGGGGTGTCCGGGGTGCCCTCGTAGATCACCTGGGTGGCGCCGTTGGCGAGCGGCCCGTAGACGATGTAGGAGTGCCCGGTCACCCAGCCGATGTCGGCGGTGCACCAGTAGACGTCGGTCTCCGGCTTCAGGTCGAACACCGCGTGGTGGGTGTACGCGGCCTGCGTGAGGTAGCCGCCCGAGGTGTGCAGGATGCCCTTGGGCTTCCCCGTGGTCCCCGAGGTGTAGAGGATGAACAGCGGGTGCTCGGCGTCGAAGGGCTGCGGCGCGTGCTCGGTCGACTGCCGGCCGACGATCTCGTGCCACCAGACGTCGCGGCCCTCGGTGAAGGCGGTGTCCTGGCCGGTGCGCCGCACCACCAGGACGTTCTTGACCTGCGGACACTTGCCGACGGCCTCGTCGATGGCGGGCTTGAGGGCGCTGGGCTTGCCGCGGCGGTAGCCGCCGTCGGCGGTGATCACGAGCTTGGCGTCGGCGTCCTGGATGCGAGAGGCCACGGCATCGGCGGAGAAACCGCCGAAGACCACGGAGTGCGCGGCGCCGACGCGGGCGCACGCGAGCATCGCGACGACCGCCTCCGGGATCATCGGCAGGTACACGGCGACGCGGTCGCCGGCCTGTACGCCCAGCTCGGTCAGGGCGTTGGCGGCCCGCGAGACCTCGTCCTTGAGCTGCGCGTAGGTGATCGACCGGCTGTCGCCGGGCTCGCCCTCGAAGTGGATGGCGACGCGGTCGCCGTTGCCGGCCTCGACGTGTCGGTCCACGCAGTTGTACGCGACGTTCAGCTTGCCGTCGGCGAACCACTTGGCGAAGGGCGGGTTGCTCCAGTCGAGCGTCTCGGTCGGCTCCGTGTCCCAGGTCAGCCGCCGGGCCTGCTCGGCCCAGAAGCCCAGCCGGTCCGCATCGGCCTGTGCGTACGCAGCCTCGGTCACATTGGCGGCGGCGGCCAGATCGGCGGGCGGTGCGAACCGCCGCTCTTCCTTGAGCAGATTGGCCAGGCTTTCGTTGCTCACGACATCTCCCTTTCCCAGGGTGTCCGTTGTGTCCCCGGGGCATAGCTCATCAGTCAGACGACCAGGTGACAAGGGCTAGCCGGAAATTGGTTTAGACCTATATCACGTACGGGCCACACGAGCGAGTGGCCCCTTCCCGCTGCAGGATGCGGGAAGGGGCCACTGCGTTGCACGGAATCCGGAGGGTATCGGTTCACACCCGCGAGGACGCCACGCCGTGGGCCGCGGGGCTCGGCTCCCCCGGTCCGCGGCCCGTCGGCCGGACGCTGTCGAAGACCCGGCAGTCGAAGAAGTCCTCGCCCTCGGACAGCAGGTACGCCTGGGCCTCGCCCACGTGGAAGTACATCCCGTGCAGCTCCAGCGTGCCTTCGGCGAGCCGCCGGGCCACCGACTCGTGGGCCCGCAGGTGCTCCAGCTGCTGCACCACATTGGTCAGGCAGAGCTGCTCCACCGCGTCCGCCGGGAGCCGTCCGGAGATCCGGGCCCAGGCGTGGTGGCGGCTGGCCATCCGCTCCAGGCTGGGCAGCCCGTGCCGCAGCCACCGGCGCAGCGGGGTCGGCGGGGCTCCGGGCGTGGAGCTCAGCAGGGCCTGCATGGCCCCGCAGCCCGAGTGCCCGCACACCGTGATGCTGTCCACCTTCAGTACGTCCACGGCGTACTCGATGGCCGCCGCGACCGAGTCGTCCGTGGACTCGGCCCCTGGCAGCGGGACCAGGTTGCCGACGTTGCGGACCGTGAAGAGGTCGCCCGGGCCGCTGGCCGTGATCATGCTCGTGACCAGACGGGAATCGGCGCAGGTGAGGAACAGCTGCGAGGGCCGCTGCCCCTCGCGGGCGAGCCGGGCCAGTTCATCGCGGACATGAGGTGCGGTGTCCCGCTGGAACGCGCTGATACCGCTGGCCAATTGGCCCGCCCCGCGGCGACGGGGCTCCGCCCGGGCCGCTTCGGCCGCGCCCGCGGACGCCGCCGCGCCGGTCCCCGTACGATCGGCGGCCGAGCGGTGGGCGCAGTGGTTCTGCCACGGGGTCCAGGGGCGGCAGCAGTGGTGGGCCCCGCGTTCGTGCCGGTCGGTGTCGGGGATTCGGGCGCCGGAGCGGCCGGTGACCTCCACCGAGCCCCCGTGCGCCAGGTGGGAGTCCTGCCAGTCCTGGAGCGTCTCGTACGCCGCGTGGTCCATGAACGAGCCGTCCAGCTCGACCACCGCGGGCGCTTCGTGCGGGATCTGGTTCAGCACCCGGCTCAGCCGGGGCACCGCAAGGAAGGTCAACTGCCCGTGCGCCCACACCCGGTGGACCCCGTCGAGCACCTCCACCGTGATCCGCGTCCGCGTCAGCCGGTACAGGGCCAGCGCGACGGCGACCGCGATGCCGATCGCGACCCCCTCCAGCACCCCGCCGAGCACCACGCCCACGATGGTCGTGGCGTAGACGAGGGCCTCGCGGTGCCGCGTGACACTGCGCAGGTGCGTGATGCTGACCATCTGCACGCCCACCGCCATCACCAGCGCGGCCAGCGCGGCCAGCGGGATCAGGTCGAGGACGGGCGCGAGCAGCCCGGCCGCGAGCAGTACCCACAGCCCGTGGAACATGGCCGACTTCCGGCTGGCCGCACCTGACTTGACGTTCGCCACGCTGCGGACGGCCACTCCGGTGATGGGCAGCCCGCCCAGCGCCCCGGAGACGATGTTGGCCGCGCCCTGGCCGCGCAGCTCCCGGTTGAGGTCGGCGCGCGGCGGGCGGTTGTCTGTATCCCGCTCGGAGGCGATCAGCTTGTCGGTCGCGACCGACGACAGCAGCGACTCCACGCTGCCGACGAGGGTGATCGTCAGTACGGCGGCGATGAGGCCGAGCACCGGGCCCTCGGGCAGCTCGGGCAGCGCGTGGCTGCGCCAGGACGGCAGGTCGACCCGGGGCAGGCTGAGCCCGGCGAGCGACGCGAACGCGGTGGCGGCGGCGACGGCGGCGAGCGCGGCCGGCACCTTGCGCAGCATCCGGCCGGCCCGCCCGGGCAGCCGGGGCCAGCTGAGCAGGACGGTCATCGTCAGCGCGCTGATGCCGAGCGCGACCGGATGCAGATCGGCCAACTGGGCGGGCAGCCCGCGGACATTGGCCACGACGGAGCTCTGCGGGGTGCCGCCGAGCACGATGTGCAGTTGCGCGACGGCGATGGTCACGCCGATGCCCGCGAGCATGCCGTGCACGATGGCCGGGCTGACCATCAGCGCCGACCGGGCGGTGCGCAGCAGGGCGAGGCCGAGCTGACAGAAGCCGGCGAGCACCGTGATGGCGCAGGTGGTCCGCCATCCGTAGCGCTGGATCAACTCGGCGGTGACCACGGTGAGTCCGGCGGCGGGCCCGCTCACCTGGAGCGGGGCGCCACCGAGCCGCCCGGCCACGATTCCGCCGACGGCCGCGGCCACCAGCCCGGCCTGGAGCGGGGCGCCGGTGGCCAGGGCGATGCCGAGGGAGAGCGGCAGGGCGATCAGGAAGACGGCGATGGAGGCGGACAGGTCCGCCGGGAGGTCGGGGGGAAGCCGGGAGGGGAGGTCCTTGGCGATGCGGTCGGGGGAGGTGGCCTTCATTTGGTCCCGTCTCCTCGGGGGAGGGGTGAAGCGGCGGGAGGTTCAACACTCAGTAAATGAATGGTAATGGAGAGTAAAGGCCTGCGGTGGGGAATGGGAGCAAACGGCCTATGAATTAGCGCTGACGGGTGATTAAGCATTTTGTACGGCTTGTCACATCTTCTTCTAAGCGGATCGCGTGGGACGTTGCGGCGCGGAAGTCCTGCGATGGAACTGCGAGGGAGAGGTGGACGGATGATCACCGCCACGAAGAAGATCGCCGGTGGCCTGGTCGCCGCGACGCTGGTCCTGTGCGCTGCCGGCTGCTCGGAGTCCGGGAAGTCCCCGTCCGGCACCGGCCGCAACGGCCCGAACGGGGCCGCCGCCCCGGTGGCCCCCGGCAGTGTCCTGCGGCCCATCGGCGACGGTTCGACCGCGTACACCGGCCCGCAGCCGAACGTACAGAAGGCGCAGAAGCTGAAGCCCGGCGAAAAGCCGCCGCAGTTCGTGGTGTTCTCGTGGGACGGGGCTGGCGAGGACAGCCAGAAGCTCTTCTCCCACTTCCGGGAGGTCGGCAAGAAGTACAACGCCCGCATGACGTACTTCCTCAGCGGCGTGTACATGCTCCCGGAGGAGAAGCGGGACCTCTACACGGCCCCGCAGCACTCCCCGGGCCACTCCGAGATCGGCTTCGGCGACCTCCAGGGCATCAAGGACACCGCCACCCAGGTCCGCGCGGCCTGGATGGAGGGCAACGAGATCGGCACCCACTTCAACGGCCACTTCTGCGGCCCCGAGGGCGGCGTCGGCACCTGGTCGGTGGACGAGTGGAAGAGCGAGATCAGCCAGGCCAAGTCGTTCGTCAAGAACTGGAAGACCAACGCCGGGCTGAAGAGCATGGACCCGCTGCCCTTCGACTACGACAAGGAACTCATCGGCGCCCGCACCCCCTGCCTCGAAGGCCAGAAGAACTTCATGCTGGCGGCGAAGGACCTCGGATTCCGCTACGACTCCAGCGGGATCAGCAAGCAGATCTGGCCCAAGAAGACGGAAGGGCTCTGGGACCTCCCGCTCCAGCTGGTGCCCATGCCGGGCCGTGCCTTCGACACGCTGAGCATGGACTACAACTACATGGTCAACCAGTCCGGCACGACCACCCAGGGCGACCCCTCGCAGCACGCGTACTGGGGCGAGCAGATGCGGGACGGACTGCTCCAGGCCTTCGAGCGGGTCTACCAGGGCAACCGCGCCCCGCTGATCATCGGCAACCACTTCGAGTCCTGGAACGGCGGCACCTACATGCACGCGGTGGAGGACTCCATCAAGAGCATGTGTACCCAGAAGGAGGTCCGCTGCGTGCCGTTCCGCGAGCTGGCCGACTGGCTGGACGCGCAGGACCCCAAGACGCTGGAGTGGATGCGGGGCCTCGACGTCGGCGAGGCGCCGAAGGACGGCTGGACGAAGTTCCTGACGGCGGGTCCGCCGCCGCGGCCGGCCGCCCCCGTCGAGGCCAAGCCGGCCGCGGGCGCGGCCGCGTCGGAGTCCGAGGAGGAGCGCTGACGGGACCCGGCCGCGGCCGGCGGGGGCCGGCAGGGGTTAGCGGGGGCCGCTGACGAGGCTCCCCTCCATCCCCTTGCTCAGCCCCTCGTGGAGCACGAACTCGGGGTCGACCTGCGCCGCCAGGTCGACCCCGGTCTTGGTGTTGCCCCAGCTCTCCGCGTTGCGCAGGTGGAAGTGGACCATCTGCTCGGTGTACCGGTCCCAGTCGCGGTGGGCGTACGAGTCGTCCGCCGCGTCCTGGAGCGTCTGGAGGGCGAACCGGTTGGTCGCCTCCAGCAGCTCGAAGGCGGCCGGCCGGCCCTTCTCCATCGCCCGCACCCATTCGGAGTGCCCGACGGTGACCAGCAGGTCCTCGCCCACCTCGTCCTGGAGGAACTCGACGTCCTCCGGCCCCTGGACCTTGTTGCCGATCACCTTCAGGCAGACCCCGAAGTCGCGCGCGTACTCCTTGTACTGGCGGTAGACGGAGACGCCCTTGCGGGTCGGTTCGGCGACCAGGAAGGTCACGTCGAAGCGGGTGAACATGCCCGACGCGAAGGAGTCGGAGCCGGCCGTCATGTCGACGACGACGTACTCGTCGCGGCCGTCGACCAGGTGGTTGAGGCAGAGCTCCACCGCCCCGACCTTCGAGTGGTAGCAGGCCACGCCCAGGTCGGACTCGGTGAACGGGCCGGTGGCCATCAGCCGCACGGGTTCCCCGTCGAGCAGGACCGTGCGCGCGCAGGCCTCGTACACGGGGTTGTCCTCGGAGACCCGCAGCAGGCGCGAGCCGGACCCGGGCGGGGTCGTCTTGATCATGGTGTCGGCGGACGCGATGCGGGCGTTGGCGCCGCGCAGGTACTCCTTGATCAGGGGCAGGTGCGCGCCCATGGCGGGCAGCGCGGCGGCCTCGTCCTCGCCGAGGCCGAGGGCGGCGCCGAGGTGCTGGTTGATGTCGGCGTCCACCGCGACGACAGCGGCTTCATTGGCGGCGAGGTGGCGGATGAAGAGGGAGGACAGCGTGGTCTTCCCGCTGCCGCCCTTTCCCACGAAAGCGATCTTCATGTTCACCAAGCGTAGCGGGTCGGTCGCGGTGAGTGCTCTGGGTGAGTGAAGAAGACCACTCCAAGGAGGGGTCGGTGGTAGGGGTGCGCAGTGCGTAGGCTCCCTACTTATGAGTAGCGCTTCTGACCCGCTGGCCCCCCTGGGTGCGCTCCCGGGTGTGGCCGAGTCCGTGGATTCCGTACGCAAGGCCGTGGACCGGGTCTACGGCCACCGGGTCATGCGCCGGCGCAGCGGGGAGATCACCTCGGAGGCCGCCCTGCGCGGGGCCCGCGGGAGCGCGGCGCTGTCCGGCGCGGACTGGGGGCTGGAGGAGGTGCGCCGCCGGACCGACTTCGGCGCGGAGAGCGAGGCGCGCGTCGTGGGCGCGGCGCTGCGGCTGACGGCGGAGGCCGGGCAGCTGCTGAGCATCTGGCGCCAGTCGCCGCTACGGGTGCTCGCGCGGCTGCACCTGGTGGCCTCGGGCACGACCGCCGACGGGGACATCGTGGGCCGCCCCCGCCTGGCGGGGGAGCCGGTCGACGAGCCGCTGGTCGAGCTGCCGCTGCCGAGCGCTCAGGAGGTCGCGGGCCGTCTGGACGGGCTGTCCCGGCTCATCATCGCGGGAGGTTCCGCCCCGGCGCTGATCACGGCCTCGGTGGTGCACGGCGAACTCCTCGCCCTCCGGCCGTTCGGCTCGTACAACGGCCTGGTCGCGCGGGCCGCGGAGCGCATCGTGCTGATCAACAGCGGGCTCGACCCGAAGGCGATCTGCCCGGCGGAGGTCGGCCACGCGGAGCAGGGCTCGGACGCGTACCTGGCGGCCTTCGAGGGCTATGTCTCCGGCACTCCGGAGGGGATGTCGGCCTGGATCGCGCACTGCGGCCGGGCGATCGAGCTCGGGGTCCGCGAGTCGACGGCGGTCTGCGAAGCCCTGCAGCGCGGCGCGGCCTGACCCCTGACAACGGGTTGCGGCGACACCGTCCAACTTTGGTGTCGCCGCTGGCATTCACGTCCAGGTACCAAGCGTCCTCGATATATGCCCATCAGGTCGGGAACTTTGCCCGTCACCTGGTGCGGCTGGCCCGTAATCGACGGGTCGACGTCGCGTGGGTGCTCGACGTTCATGCTTCGGTCCGTGGGCCTTACTGCGTTTTAAAGATGATCCTCTCGGATGTTCTTTGGTCTCGCGGGCCGTTGACTCCTTTGTACTCCGCTTCCGAGCCATGCGGAACCCCTGGCCCCGGTTCTTTACTTTCCAGGACGTTTCCCCCTGATCCGGACATCGCCGTCTCACCCCCGCCGCCACTGCAACCCACCGCCCTTCAGCCTGGCCGGTGCTTGAGGCGCGGTCGGGGTCGAGCCCGCCCCTCCAGCCTCCCTGGCATTTGCGGCGCGCTGACACACCTGGGTGTGAGGCGCGGTCGGGGCGGAGCCCGCCCCTCCAGCCTCGCCGGCGTTTGAGGCGCGGGTCCGGGCAGAGCCCGGGAAACGGTGAAAGGGCGGGGCGGGGAGAAAGCCCGCGCAGCGGGGGCAGCGATCCGGCGGGCCGACGGGGCGCCGGGCTCGGCCCGACGGGCGTCCGGGCCCGAGCCGGGGTCAGGGGCGCCCCGGGCTCGCCCCGCCCCGGCCCGGGCCCGGCGTCAGGCCGAGCCGCCGGCCATCGCACGCCGCCGACTGGCGTACCAAACCAGCCCGGCGGTAGCGGCGGCAGCCCCGACGGCGGCGGCAGCGACCAACGCCGGCCGCCCGCCCATCGAGAACCCCGGCAGCCGCTGCTTCAACCGCACCGGCCGGTTGAACACCAGCACCGGCCACTCCCGCGCCACCGCCTCCCGCCGCAACGCCCGGTCGGGATTGACCGCGTGCGGATGCCCCACGGCCTCCAGCATCGGCACGTCCGTGATCGAGTCGCTGTACGCGTAGCACCGCGCCAGGTCGTACCCCTCGGACTCCGCGAGTTCCCGTACGGCTTCCGCCTTCGTCGGGCCGTAGGCGTAGTACTCGATCTCCCCGGTGAAGCAGCCGTCGTCGCCGACCACCATCCGCGTGGCGACGACCCGGTCCGCGCCGAGCATCTCCCCGATCGGCTCGACCACTTCCGCGCCGGAGGTCGACACGATCACCACGTCACGGCCCGCCGTGTGGTGGGCCTCGATCAGGGACGCGGCCTCGTCGTAGATGATCGGGTCGATGAGGTCGTGCAGGGCCTCGGCGACGATCTCGCGCACCTGCTGCACGTTCCACCCCTTGCACAGGGCGGACAGGTACTCCCGCATCCGTTCCATCTGGTCGTGGTCGGCGCCACCGGCCAGGAAGATGAACTGGGTGTACGCGGTGCGCAGCACGGCCCGGCGGTTGATCAGACCGCCTTGGTAGAAGGACTTGCTGAACGTCAGAGTGCTCGACTTCGCAATGACCGTCTTGTCCAAGTCGAAGAAGGCTGCGGTACGAGGCGAGGAGTGCGGCAAGGGCTGGTTTTCCACGCCCCGAGCATATGCGCCCACCATTCGGCGTAAGGTGTGGCGCGTGGGTTTGCCTGAGAAGGCTCTCGGGTACACCATGGAAGTCACGGATCGTTCGCGACCGTGCTAACCCGGTCTGGCTCCTCCCCCCCCGAGTCGGACTGTGGGGACGACCCCCGCTCTCCCCCCCGGCGGGGGTCGTCGCATGTCCGGACGCGGTTTGCGTCCTCTGCCTTCGGCCCTTGGTGACCATCTCCCCGGCCCTCCTCTTCGTGGGCCCGCGTGCCGCAGGCCCTTCACCCCGTCAGACGCGTGACGCTCCGTAGTTGTTCCGGCGCGCTCTGGAACTCACCTGACGGGGTGGCGAAGTTATTCACAACGGCAGGGTTGTCCACAGTTTTCGGGCAAGATCCACTTGTTTTTCCGGATCCCGTCACCGTGATTCCAGCCGCGAAGTCCGCGGCCTTCGGATTTGCGGTGAGAAGGGGGCGGAGATCGTGGCTGGATCGAAGTCGTGTGAAGCACCGGAGCGCGTGCTCGTCGGTGGAGGCGGGAGGCCGGCCCGTGCGGTCGGCGCCGGGGCGGCGGGCGGGCGGCCGCTGATCATCACCGAGGACCCCTTGCTGCTCGATGACCTGCTGCGGCTCTGCGCCGCCGCGGGCGCCGAGCCGCATGTGCGCCACTCGATGCCCGAGCAAAGCGGTACCGGCGGTGCGGGGGGTGCCGAAGAGGTGCGCGGGGGAGTCGGCTGGGAGTGCGCGCCGCTCGTGCTCGTCGGGGACGACGCCGCCCGGAGGGTCCGCGGTGCGCCCCGCCGGGACGGCGTGTTCCTCGTCGGCCGGGAGCTGGACGATCCCCTGGTGTGGCAGCGGGCGGTGGAGATCGGCGCCGAGGAGGTGCTGCGGCTCCCCGACGCCGAGAGCCGGCTCGTCGACCGCATCGCCGATGTGGTGGAAGGCGCCGGGAAGCCGGCCCTCGCCGTCGGGGTGATCGGCGGCAGCGGCGGGGCCGGCGCTTCAACGCTCGCCTGCGCCCTCGCGATCCGGGCGGCCCGGGCCGGCGAGCGGACCATCCTCATCGACGGCGACCCGCTCGGCGGCGGCATGGATGTCCTGCTGGGCGGCGAGGGCGCCGAGGGGCTGCGCTGGCCGGACTTCGCCGGGTCGCGGGGCCGGGTCGGCGCCGGAGCGCTGGAGGAGTCCCTGCCCGAGCTGCACGCGCTGCGGGTGCTCAGCTGGGACCGGGGGGAGCGGGTGGTGGTGCCGCCCGCCGCGATGCGGTCGGTGCTCGCCGCCGCCCGCCGCCGGGGCGGGGTCGTGGTGGTGGACCTGCCGCGCCGGGTCGATGAGGCCGTGGCCGAGGTGCTGGCCCAGCTGGACCTGGTGCTGATGGTGGTGCCGGGCGAGTTGCGGTCGGTGGCCGCGGCGGGCCGCGTCGCCGCCGGGGTGCGGATGGTCGCCCGGGACGTCCGCGTCGTCGTACGGGGCCGCTGCCCCGGCGGGCTCGATGCCGAGACGGTGGCCGGGCTGCTGGGCGTTCCGCTGGCCGGCGAGGTCCCGGTCGAGCTGGGACTGCCCGGGCGGGTGGCCGAGGGGGAACCGCCGGGTGCGCAGCGGCGCGGCGCGCTGGCCCGGTTCTGCGACGGCTTCTGGCAGCGGGCGCTCGGCGCCGCCCCGGGGGTGCCGGCATGAGCGCGGTACTGCTGGACGCGGTGCGCCAGCGGCTCGCCGAGAGCGGCGCGGAGCCGACTCCGGCGAGGGTCGCGGCCGCCCTGCGGGCCCAGGGCCGGCTGCTCGGTGATGCGGAAGTGCTGGGCGTGGCAGCCGAGTTACGGTCCGAGCTGGTGGGAGCGGGCCCGCTGGAGGCGCTGCTCGCCGATCCGGAAGTCACCGATGTGCTGGTGGCGGCCCCGGACCGGGTGTGGGTGGACCGCGGCGGGGGGCTGGAGCTTACCGGGGTGACCTTCCGGGACGCCGAGGCCGTGCGCAGGCTCGCCCAGCGGCTCGCCGCCGTCGCGGGACGGCGGCTGGATGACGCCCGGCCGTGGGTGGACGCCCGGATGCCGGACGGAACCAGGCTCCACGCGGTCCTGCCGCCGGTCGCGGTCGGCTCGACCTGCCTGTCCCTGCGGGTGGTGCGGCCCCGGGCGTTCACGCTGGAGGAGCTGGTCGCCGCCGGGACGCTGCCGCCCGGTGGGCAGAAACTGCTCCGGGCGATGGTGGAGGCCCGGCTGTCGTTCCTCGTCTCCGGAGGTACCGGGACGGGCAAGACGACCCTGCTCAGTGCCCTGTTGGGGCTGGTGGGCCCGGCGGAGCGGATCGTACTGGCCGAGGATTCGGCCGAGTTGCGCCCCGATCACCCGCATGTGGTGCGGCTGGAGACGAGGCCGGCCAACCAGGAGGGCGCGGGCCTGGTCACGCTGGCCGATCTGGTCCGGCAGGCGCTGCGGATGCGGCCGGACCGGCTCGTCGTCGGCGAGGTCCGGGGCGCCGAAGTGGCCACGCTGCTGGCCGCGTTGAACACCGGGCACGAAGGCGGCTGCGGCACCGTGCACGCGAATGCGGCCGCGCATGTCCCGGCCCGCTTGGAGGCGCTCGGGACGGCCGCCGGGCTCGACCGGGCCTCCCTGCACAGCCAGTTGGCGGCCGCGCTGAACCTGGTGGTGCATCTCGTCCGGGACCGGGACGGGCGCCGCCGCGTCGCCGAGGTGCACGTACTGGAGCGGGATCCGGCGGGGCTGGTCGTCACGGTGCCCGCACTGCGCTGGGCGGCGTGCGGGTTCGTGCGGGAGCGCGGCTGGGAGCGGCTGGATCCGCTGATGGGCGGTGCGCGGTGAACGCCGGGGCGGTGTCTGGGGTGCCGGTGTTCGCAGCGGTGCTGTGCGCCGGGGCGGCGGCCTGGGTGCTGGCCGGGGGCGGCCGGGTGTCCCGGCGGGCCCGGGTGGTGCTGGCCGGCGGCGGGCCCGTGGTGCCCGGCGGGCCGGTGCGCTGGGAGCGGCTGGTGGTCGGGGTCCGGGTGCGGGCGGCGGAGCGGCGCGAGTGGGCTTGCCCGGCGGTCGGGCTGCTGGTCGCACTGTTGGGCGGCTCGGTGATCCCGGCAGTGTTGGGTGCGGCGGCCGTACCGCTGGTGCGGCGGTGGCTGCGGGTCCGGGACCGGGAGCGCGCGAGGGCGGCCCGGGCGGCGGAGGTGGTGGCCCTGTGCGGGGCGGCGGTCGGTGAGCTGCGGGCCGGAGCCCAGCCCGGGCAGGCGCTGACCGCGGCGATACGGCGTACGGCTGCGGGGCCCGGCGGTCCGGGCGCTGCGGAGGCCGCGGTGCTGGCCGCGGCGGCGTTCGGCGGGGATGTGCCGGGCGCGCTGCGGCTGGCGGCCCGGGAGCCGGGAGCCGAGGGGCTGGCCGGGATGGCGGCCTGCTGGCGGGTCTCCGTGGACGGCGGCGCCGGGCTGGAGGCCGGGCTCGACCGGCTGGAGGGGGCGCTGCGGGCCGAGCGGGACCGGCGGGAGTCGCTGCGGGCCCAGCTGGCCGGAGCCCGTTCGACGGCGGTGGTGCTGGCCCTGCTTCCGCTGGTGGGCCTGCTGATCGGTACCGGGCTCGGGGCGGACCCGCTGCGGGTGCTGCTGCACACGCCGGTCGGGTGGGGCTGCCTGGCCGTGGGAGGGGCGCTGGAGGCGCTGGGGCTGCTGTGGTGCCGGCGGATCGTACGGGCGGGGGAGTGGTGATGGGCGGGTTCGCGATCCACAGGCTGGGGATGGCGCTGTGCCTCGCGGTGGCGGCGCTGTGCGCGGGGTCGGCGGTGGCCGCCCGGGTGCGGGAGCGGACCGTCCGGCGCCGGATCGGGTCCCTGCTGGCGGCGGCGCCGGTGCGGCGCGGGCCGGTGGTGGGGGCGCGGATACGGGGCGTGGTGCGGGCCTGGGCCTGGCCGGCCGGGGCGCTGCTGGCGGGCTGGGTGCTGGTCGGCGGTGCGGCGGGGGTGCTGACCGGCTGCGGGGCGGCGTTCGGGGCGTGGCGCTGGCTGAGCCGGGCGCGACCGCCGGCCGGGGTGGACCCGAAGGAGGCGGAGCGTCAGCTGCCGTTCGCCGCCGATCTGTTGGCCGCCTGTCTGGTGGCCGGGGCGGGTCCGGTGGAGGCGGCCGAGGTGGTGGGGGAGTCGCTGGGCGGCCCGGTGGGCGAGCGGCTGGCCCTGGCCGGGGCGGAGCTCCGGCTCGGCGGCGAACCGGGCGCAGCGTGGGGGAGGTTGGCGGAGATACCGGGCGCGCGGGGGCTGGCGGAATGCCTGGAGCGGGCGGCCCGCACCGGGGCGCCCTCGGCGGAGCCGGTCTCGCGGATGGCGGCGGCCCTGCGGGAGGACCGGACCCGGCAGGCGGGAGCCCGCGCCCAGCGGGCGGCCGTGCTCGTCACCGCGCCGGTGGGCCTGTGTTTCCTTCCCGCCTTTCTCGCGGTGGGGGTGGCTCCGGTGGTGATCGGAATGGCCTCAGGACTTCTCTCTCGTACCTGAAATCACATCAAGAACATAAACCGACTGGAGGTTGACATGAGGATCATCTGGTTTCGTGTGCGGGCGGTGCTGAGCGGTCGCCGGAGCGATGCGGGGATGTCCACTTCGGAATACGCCATGGGCACGATCGCGGCGTGTGCGTTCGCCGCCGTTCTGTACAAGGTGGTGACAAGTGAGTTGGTCTCCACGGCGCTTCAGTCGACCATCGGGAAGGCGCTCGATGTGCCGTTCTGAGAAAAACCCGGGGCGACGCCGGGAACGAATGGGCCTGGCCGCCGACCGGGGATATCTGACGGCCGAGGCGGCTCTGGTGATCCCGGCCCTGGTGCTGCTCGCGGCGCTGCTGGTGTGGGCGCTCATGGCGGCCGCCGCGCAGATCCGGTGCGTGGATGCGGCGCGGGCCGGCGCGCGGGCGGCGGCCCGGTCGGAGCCGGGGGACACCGCGGTGGCGGCGGCGAAGGCCGCCGCCCCGCCGGGGGCGGAGGTGGCGCTGGAGCGGTCTGGCGACCTGTGGCGGGTCCGCGTGACGGCGCCCCCACCCGGCCCGCGCGGCCTCCCGGTCCGTCTCGGGGCGCTGGCGGTCGCCTTGGCGGAGGACACCGTGGGGCCCCCGCCATGACCGGTTCCCGGGCTCCGACCCCCATCCGGCCCAACGTCCCCGCCCGAGATTGCCCGCCACTTTCGCCACAGCCGCGACGAGCCCGCCGGGACCGGGTGCGGGACTGGCAACGCCGCCGCGGACGGGTCCCGAGGCCGGCGCGGATCGGGGTGGACCGGGGGTCGGCGACCGTGTGGGGGCTGGTCGTGGCCACGGCGTTGGCGGCGGTGTTCGGGGGCGTGCTGCTGCTCGGGCAGGCGGTGGTCGCGCGGCACCGGGCGGCGTCCGCCGCCGACCTGGCGGCGCTCGCGGCGGCGGCGGGCTGGGCGCAGGGCCCCGAGGCCGCGTGTGCCACGGCGATACGGGTCGCCGGGGCCCAGGGGGCGACCGTGACGGCCTGCGCCCTGCGGGGCGAGGTCGCGGAGATCTCGGCCCGTGCCCCGGCCGGCCCCTTCGCCCCCACGGTGAGCGCCCGCGCGGGCCCTCCCCTGCCGCCCTCCGGGTAACGGCCCGGGCCCGGCCGCACCACCGCCCTGTGCTCCGCCCGGGCCCGGTGTCCGTCGCCCCTGCGGTCCGGCGTGGACCGGGGGTTCCCGTCGGGACCCGTACTCCTCGCCGCGCGGGTCCCGCCGTGCCCGGCGGCATCCCCGCAGCGACTCCCCGCCGACAGGAGCCGAGCGCTGGCTGGACCTCGTGGCGGCTCCTGCCGGGAGCGCTGGTGGGACCTCGCGGGCGACTCCCGCCCGGCCCGGCGGCAGGTCCGTGTGGGCGGCTGGCGCCGGATGGGGGCCCAGGCGGGCCCTCGCGCGCAGGAGCGGGCCGGGCAGTCGGTGTCCGGATAGCGGGGCCTCGGCGGCCCTCGGACGGCGCCTACGTGCCGTGTGCGGCCTCGTGGGGGCCCGGACCGGCTCCACGTCGGCCCCGGGCTCGGTCTGGCTTCGCGTTGGCACCGGCCTTGGCCCGGGCGCGTCGGCACCGGGCTCGGCTCGGCTTCGCGTTGGGGCGGCTGGGCCTGGTCGGTGGGGTTACTGGGGGGCGGGGGTGGGGGGTGGGGATTCGGAGAGGAGGCGGGTGAGGAGGCGGATGGCGCCGCGTTTGTGCAGGGGGTCGTTGGCGTTGCCGCACTTCGGGGACTGGATGCACGAAGGGCAGCCGGCCTCGCATTCGCAGGCGGCGATGGCGTCACGGGTCGCGGTCAGCCAGGCGCGGGCCGTGTGGAAGCCCCGCTCCGCGAAGCCGGCGCCGCCGGGGTGGCCGTCGTAGACGAAGACCGTCGGAAGGAGGGTGTCCGGGTGGAGCGGCACGGAGACGCCGCCGATGTCCCAGCGGTCGCAGGTGGCGAACAGCGGCAGCAGGCCGATGGAGGCGTGTTCGGCGGCGTGCAGGGCCCCGCCGAGGATCTCCGGGTTGATCCGGGCCTCGTCGAGCTGGTCCTCGGTGACCGTCCACCACACGGCCCGGGTGCGCAGGGTGCGCGGCGGCAGGTCCAGCTTGGCCTCGCCGAGCACCTCGCCGGTGATCAGCTTGCGCCGCAGGTACGAGACGACCTGGTTGGTCACCTCGACGGAGCCGAAGCAGAGCCTGCCCTGGCCCCAGGGGATCTCGGAGTCGGTCTCCAGGACGGAGATGGCGGTGGTGTCCCGGGCCGTGGTGGAGAACGGCGGGCTGGCCTCCTCGACCAGCGCGACGGAGTCCTCCAGGTCCAGGTGTTTCACCAGGTAGGTGCGGCCCTGGTGGAGGTGGACGGCGCCGTCGTGGACGGCGGTGTGCGCGGCGTCCCCGTCGACCGTGCCGAGCAGCCGCCCGGTGGCGGCCTCGACGATCTGCACCGGGCGGCCCCCGCCGCCCCGGATGTCGGTGAGGTCGCAGGCCCGTTCCCGCCGGGTCCAGTGCCAGGCGGTGGCCCGGCGGCGGAGCAGTTTCGCGGCTTCCAGCTGCGGCAGCAGCTCCCGCGCGGCCGGGCCGAACAGGGCGAGGTCCGGCTCCGTCAGGGGCAGCTCGGCGGCGGCCGCGCACAGGTGCGGGGCCAGGACGTACGGGTTGTCCGGGTCCAGGACGGTGGCTTCCACGGGCTGCCGGAACAGCGCCTCGGGGTGGTGGACCAGGTAGGTGTCCAGCGGGTCGTCCCGGGCGACCAGGACGGCCAGCGCGCCCTGCCCGGACCGTCCGGCGCGGCCCGCCTGCTGCCACAGGGAGGCCCGGGTGCCCGGGTAGCCGGTGATCAGCACGGCGTCCAGACCGGAGACGTCCACGCCCAGCTCCAGGGCGGTGGTCGCGGCCAGGCCCAGCAGCTGGCCGGAGTGCAGGGCCCGCTCCAGGGCCCGGCGCTCCTCGGGCAGGTAGCCGCCCCGGTAGGCCGCGACACGCCCGGGCAGCGAGCGGTCCACCTCGGCGAGCCGCTCCTGGGCGATCACGGCGATCAGCTCGGCGCCGCGCCGGGAGCGGACGAAGGCGACCGTACGGACGCCCTGGACCACCAGGTCGGTCAGCAGGTCGGCGGTTTCGGCGGTGGCCGTGCGGCGCACCGGGGCGCCCTTCTCGCCGCGCAGCTCGGTCAGCAGTGGCGGCTCCCACAGGGCGAAGACCACCTCTCCGCGCGGGGAGGCGTCGTCGGCCACCTCGGTGACCGGCACCCCGGTCAGCCGGGAGGCGGCGGCCGCCGGGTCGCTCGCGGTGGCGGAGGCCAGCAGGAACACGGGATCGGAGCCGTAGCGGGCGCACAGCCGCCGCAGCCGGCGCAGCACCTGGGCGACGTGGGAGCCGAATACTCCCCGGTAGGTGTGGCATTCGTCGATGACGACGTACCGCAGGGCCTTCAGGAACGAGGCCCAGCGGGGGTGGGCGGGCAGGATCCCCCGGTGCAGCATGTCGGGGTTGGTCAGGACGTAGTTGGCGTACTGGCGCACCCATTCGCGTTCCTCGAACGGCGTGTCCCCGTCGTAGACGGCGGGCCGGACGGCGTTCCCGAGCGGGGCGGCCAGTTCCCGTACGGCGCGCCGCTGGTCGGCCGCGAGGGCCTTGGTGGGGGCCAGGTACAGGGCGGTCGTGCCGCGCCCGTTGGGGGCTTCGGCGCCGTCGGCGAGGGCGGAGAGCACGGGGGCCAGATAGGCCAGCGACTTGCCCGAGGCGGTGCCGGTGGCGACGACCACGGACTCGCCGTCGAGGGCGTGCTCGGCGGCCGCGGCCTGGTGTTCCCACGGGTGTTCGATCCCGGCGGCCCGAATGGCGGCTACTACATCCGTTCGGATGCGGTCGGGCCAGACTGCATGACGACCCGCCCGAGGGGGCAAGTGCTCCGTATGGGTGATGCGCGCAGCTCGGGAAGGCCCCCGTGAGAGCCGGTCCAGAACCGTGCCCGGGGAGGGTCGAGGGTCCGCCGGTACCGTGGCCGGACCGGGGCGGTGAGTGTTGGCCATTGGAACCGAGTGTGTCACTGGCGTGCGGGACAATGGTCCCAAGGCGTCGTGCGCGCCTGCCGGTAAGTGATTGAATGCCATCGCGGCAGCCAATCCCTCGCCCACCTTCGGGTGGGGAGGCCCCTGGGGGGCGCCGCTCGATAGCAAGGTGCTGGAGGATCCGTGGACCTGTCCCTGTCGACTCGCACTGTCGGCGACCGTACGGTCGTGGAGGTCGGTGGCGAGATTGATGTGTATACCGCGCCCAAGCTGCGCGAGCAGTTGGTCGAGTTGGTGAACGACGGCAGCTACCACTTGGTTGTCGACATGGAGCGAGTGGACTTCCTCGACTCCACCGGCCTCGGTGTGCTCGTGGGAGGCCTCAAGCGCGTTCGCGCGCACGAGGGCTCGCTGCGTCTGGTGTGCAACCAGGAGCGCATCCTGAAGATCTTCCGGATCACCGGTCTGACCAAGGTGTTCCCGATCCACACCACGGTGGAAGACGCCGTCAACGCCACAGACTGACGGCTCCTGAACGTCAGGAGCAGGGGTACCGGACCGTCGGTCGGTCCGGGCCCCTGTCAAGGCACGCCCGTAGTCCGAGGGGGACGCGCATGGCCACCGTTGAACTGCGCTTCAGCGCCCAGCCCGAACACGTCCGGACGGCCCGCCTGGTCGCGGCCGCCGTGGCGCGCCGGGCAGGAGTCGAGGAGGCCCTGCTCGACGAGGTCCGCCTCGCCGTGGGCGAAGCCTGCTCGCGTGCCGTCGGACTGCACCGCGTCAACGGTCTGCTCGCGCCCGTCCGGGTGGTGTTGACGGAGGAGGAGAAGACCTTCTCCATCGAGGTCGGTGACGGGGTGCCCGGTGCGGCCGAGTCCGTTCCGGGCATCGCCGCCGTCCTCGACCCGGACATCGAGGGCGAGGACGAGATGGGCCTCGCGGTGATCAGCGGGCTCGTCGACGACGTCGAGGTGACCACCGGAGAGTCGGGTGGGACCATCAAGATGAGCTGGCCGGTGGCCGGCGCGTCCGACGTGGCCTAGGGCCTGTCTTTCGGATCAGGCCCCGGCCCGGTCCTCCCGTCGAAGTGGCGCCTGCGCGCCAACGGGAGGGGAGCCGGGCGTTTCGTCGTGCCCGCGCGCCTCTTCTCGTACGGCCTGATCTTCTTTTGATCTTATTCAAGACCCCGTCAAGGCCCTGCCGAGCACCTTCGAGCAGGGCCTTTTTCATGCTCCCGCACGCCCTTTTCCGGGAATTGATCAAGCGTCAATGCTTTTGCCCCATTACCGCTTTCGGGGGTAATGAAGTGGCGCGATCTATTGCTGAGGAGCAAGAGCAGGCCAATTCCGTTTCCCGCGCACTGTTTTGATCGGGGCGCGCTCCCTACAATCCGTCCACATCTTGAGCTCATCACGTCAAGGAGGACGAATGACGGGGCTCTTCACCCCCAACGCGCCGGTCGGTAACTCAGATCTGGCAGCCGCAGTACTCACTGATGACAATCGGCTCATCGTGATCGTCATTGCGGCGGTCGCACTCGCCGCACTCGTCGTCGCGCAGATCCTGGTCCGCCAGGTGCTCGCCGCCGACGAGGGAACCGATGCGATGAAGAAGATCGCCGCGGCCGTCCAGGAAGGCGCCAACGCCTACCTCGGCCGGCAGCTGCGCACCCTCGGCATCTTCGCCGTCGTGGTCTTCTTCCTGCTCTTCCTGCTCCCCGCCGACGACTGGACGCAGCGGGCCGGCCGGTCCGCCTTCTTCCTCGTCGGCGCGCTCTTCTCCGCCGCCACCGGCTACATCGGCATGCGGCTGGCGGTCCGGGCCAACGTCCGCGTCGCCGCCGCGGCCCGCGAGGCCACTCCGGCCGAGGGCGAGCCCGCCAAGGACCTGACCGAGGTGTCCCACAAGGCGATGAAGATCGCCTTCCGCACGGGCGGCGTGGTCGGCATGTTCACCGTCGGCCTCGGCCTGCTCGGCGCCTCCTGCGTCGTCCTGGTCTACGCCGCGGACGCCCCCAAGGTCCTGGAGGGCTTCGGCCTCGGCGCCGCGCTGATCGCGATGTTCATGCGTGTCGGCGGCGGCATCTTCACCAAGGCCGCCGACGTCGGCGCCGACCTGGTCGGCAAGGTCGAGCAGGGCATTCCGGAGGACGATCCGCGCAATGCCGCGACCATCGCCGACAACGTGGGCGACAACGTCGGCGACTGCGCCGGGATGGCGGCCGACCTCTTCGAGTCGTACGCCGTCACGCTCGTGGCCGCGCTGATCCTCGGCAAGGCCGCCTTCGGCGACCTCGGCCTCGCCTTCCCGCTGATCGTCCCCGCCATCGGCGTCGTCACGGCCATGATCGGCATCTTCGCGGTCTCCCCGCGCCGCTCCGACCGCAGCGGGATGACCGCCATCAACCGCGGCTTCTTCATCTCCGCCGTGATCTCCCTGGCGCTGGTCGCGGCCGCCGTCTACGTCTACCTGCCGGCCACCTACAAGGAGCTCATCGGCGTCGAGGACGCCGCGATCGCGAGCCACTCCGGCGACCCGCGGATCCTGGCCCTGGTCGCCGTGGCCATCGGCATCGTCCTCGCCGCCCTGATCCAGCAGCTGACCGGCTACTTCACCGAGACCACCCGCCGTCCCGTCCGGGACATCGGCAAGTCGTCCCTGACCGGCGCGGCCACCGTCGTCCTCGCCGGAATCTCGGTCGGCCTGGAGTCCGCCGTCTACACGGCGCTGCTCATCGGCCTCGGCGTCTACGGGGCGTTCCTGCTCGGCGGCACCTCGATCATGCTGGCGCTCTTCGCGGTGGCCCTGGCCGGCACCGGCCTGCTGACCACCGTCGGCGTCATCGTGGCCATGGACACCTTCGGGCCCGTCTCCGACAACGCCCAGGGCATCGCCGAGATGTCCGGTGACGTCGAGGGCGCCGGGGCGCAGGTCCTGACCGACCTCGACGCGGTCGGCAACACCACCAAGGCCATCACCAAGGGCATCGCCATCGCCACCGCCGTGCTCGCCGCGGCCGCGCTCTTCGGCTCGTACAACGACGCCATCGCCACCGCGGTCAAGCAGGTCGGCGCCAAGGCCGGGGAGATGAACCTCAGCCTGGACATCGCCCAGCCCAACAACCTGGTCGGGCTGATCCTCGGCGCGGCCGTCGTGTTCCTGTTCTCCGGCCTCGCGATCAACGCCGTCTCCCGCTCCGCGGGCGCCGTCGTCTACGAGGTGCGCCGCCAGTTCCGCGAGCACCCCGGGATCATGGACTACTCCGAGAAGCCCGAGTACGGGCGCGTCGTGGACATCTGCACCAAGGACGCGCTGCGCGAGCTCGCCACGCCCGGCCTGCTCGCCGTCCTCACCCCGATCGCCGTCGGCTTCTCCCTCGGCGTCGGCGCGCTCGGCTCGTTCCTCGCGGGTGCCATCGGCACCGGCACCCTGATGGCGGTGTTCCTCGCGAACTCCGGCGGCGCGTGGGACAACGCCAAGAAGCTCGTCGAGGACGGCCACCACGGCGGCAAGGGCAGCGACGCCCACGCCGCGACCGTCATCGGCGACACGGTCGGCGACCCGTTCAAGGACACCGCGGGCCCCGCGATCAACCCGCTGCTCAAGGTCATGAACCTGGTGGCCCTGCTGATCGCCCCGGCCGTCGTGCAGTTCAGCTACGGCCCGGACACCAGCGCGACCGTACGCGCGATCGTCGCGGTCGTCGCCATCGGCGTCATCGTCGGCGCGGTGTACGTCTCCAAGCGCCGCGGCATCGCGGTCGGGGACGACGCCGAGGGCGAGGGCGCGAACGCCGAGCGGGTGGCCCAGCCGGCCGACCCGGCGGTGGTTTCCTGACCGTAGGACCACCGGAGGAAGGGTACGACCGAACGGCGGACGGACGGCGCGCACGGACGCGCCGTCCGTCCGCCTTTCCGCGTGGCCCGATCGAGGGCGTGTATCTTCCGGCCGAGAGCCTTCGAAGGGACCAACCCGGTGAACAAGAAGATTGCGGCCGCAGTATCCGGCGGTGCGGTACTGATGCTCGTCCTGTCCGGGTGCGGCGGCGACGACAGTGACAAGAAGGCCGAGGCCTGGGCCAAGAAGGTCTGTGACGCCTGGCAGCCCGAGCTGAGGAAGATCGAGACGGCCAACGCGGACATCAAGCGCGTGTCGTCGGAGAGCAACAAGCCCGAGGAGGTCCAGAAGACGGACTCCGAGGCCTTCCAGACCATGTCCGACTCGTACAAGACGATGGGCGCCGCTCTGACGGGGGCGGGGGTGCCGCCGGCCAAGGAGGGCCAGGCGACCCAGGACGCCGCCGTGAAGGGCTTCGCGGACACCTCCAAGGGGTACGCGGACCTGAAGACGAAGGTGGACGCCCTCGACGTCAAGGACCAGAACAAGTTCGCCGAGGGGCTCAAGGACGTGGCCAACGGCCTCGCCGAGGCCACCAAGGGCGGCGAGGAGGCGCTCGCCAAGCTGAAGGCGGGCGGCCTCGACAAGGTGATGAACAGCCAGAAGGGCTGCCAGGTCACCGTGGTCGCCTCGCCGAAGTAGCCCACGGCTCCCGCGGTACGCCGACCAGGGCGGCCGGGGTCCCCAGCGGACCCCGCGCCGCCCTGACGCGTACCGGGGCCGACTCCGCCCGGACGGGCGCGACCACGGCCGCGCGGGGTGGCGGCGTGGAGGGCGCGGCGATTGTCCGGGGCAGCGGACACAATGGGGGCGTGAGTACCACCAGCCTCCCCTCGCCCGAACACGCCGCCGAACTCCGCGGGGCCCTGCTCTCCGCCGGCTTCACCGCCGACGGGCTGCTCGACCTGCTCGGCGCCCCCGCCTACGCCGCCCTGGCCCGGAGCGAGACGGTCCCCGCCCTGCGCGCCACGCGCGTCGGCGGGGACGGCCCGCTCGCGACGCTGGTCCGGCTGTTCCTGCTCCAGCAGCCCGCTCCGTACGTGCACGCCGCCGGCGCCCTGCCCGTGGAGGCCGCGCTCGCCGACGGGTGGCTGCGGCGCGAGGGCGACGAGGTGCACGCCACGGTGGACGTGCGCCCGTACGGCGGCCCGGACGGCGAGGACTGGTTCATCGTCTCGGACCTCGGCTGCGCCGTCGGCGGGGCCGGCGGGATCGGCAGCCGGGGGCGCGAGCCGGGCACTGCCGTGGTCCTCGGCGTCGGCGGCGCCTCCACCACGCTGGCCGGGATCACCGTCCGCGTGCCGGTCGCCACCGCGCTGGACCTCGGCACCGGATCCGGCATCCAGGCCCTGCACGCCGCCCACCACGCCACCCGGGTCACCGCCACCGACGTCAACCCCAGGGCCCTGGAGTTCACCCGCCTCACGCTGGCGCTCTCCGGGGCGCCCGAGGCCGAGCTGCTCGCCGGATCGCTCTTCGAGCCCGTCGGCGACGCGACGTACGACCTCATCGTGTCCAACCCGCCCTTCGTGATCTCGCCCGGCGCCCGGCTGACGTACCGGGACGGCGGCATGAGCGGCGACGACCTGTGCCGGACGCTGGTCCAGGAGGCCGGCGCGCACCTCAACCCCGGCGGGTACGCGCAGTTCCTCGGCAACTGGCAGCACGTCGAGGGCGAGGACTGGCACGACCGGGTCCGTTCCTGGGTGCCGCGCGGCTGTGACGCGTGGATCGTGCAGCGTGACGTGCAGGATGTGACGCAGTACGCGGAGCTGTGGCTGCGCGACGCGGGCGACCACCGCGCCGACCCGGCCGAGTACCAGCGGCGCTACGAGGACTGGCTGGACGAGTTCGAGGCCAGCAAGACCAAGGCCGTCGGCTTCGGCTGGATCACGCTGCGCCGTACCGACGCGCCCGAGCCCTCGGTCGTCGTCGAGGAGTGGCCGCACTCGGTCGAGCAGCCGCTCGGCGACGCGGTCCTCGCGCACTTCGCCCGTCAGGACTACCTGCGCGCCCATGACGACGCGGCCCTGCTGTCCGGGCACTTCCTGCTGGCCGCCGAGGTCGTCCAGGAGCAGGTCGGCGCGCCCGGCGCGGAGGATCCGGAACACGTGGTCCTCCGGCAGAACCGCGGCATGCGGCGCGCCACCAAGGTCGACACGGTCGGCGCCGGATTCGCCGGAGTGTGCGACGGCTCACTCAGCGCGGGCCGGATTCTCGACGCGATCGCCCAGCTGATGCAGGAGGACCCGGTGGTGCTGCGCGACCGCACTCCGGAGGCGATCCGGATGCTCGTGGAGCAGGGCTTCCTGGAGCCCGTGAGCGGCCCGGCGCAGCGCTCGGCACCGTGATGTAACCCACGGTTCTCCCGCTGTTACCCGGGGGCTGTCAGGCTCGTCGGCAGGCGGGATCCGGGGGGATCCCGGGAGTGGCCCAGGGGTAGGGGAGCAGCGTGGAAACCGGTCCGGCGATCTTTGCGGCGGCCGTGTTCCTGCTGTTCGGAGCCGCTCTGCTGGCCTGGACGGGGGCGCGCGTCCGTCACCGCGCGCCGGTGGCTGAAGGCGTGCGCCCCGTCGTGGCCGTCCCGCTGGCCGTACTGGCCGGCGGGACCGCCCTGGCCCTCGGCGTCTGGTGCCTGGCGCGGCTGTGACGCGGCCGTGCGCGCCGAAGTGAACGACGAGTCGCGCGGGAGTTCCGGAGGCCGCCCGGGAGCGGGGCCAGACGGCCCTTTGGCCACTCGGCCCGGTGATCGGGACGGGCCCGGCACGGTATCGGGGCGGCAGAAGTGGCACTTGTCGGGTTACCGTTCGAGTGGCCGTTGCGGGCTTGTGCCGTTTGACACGGGGGCGGGTTGTACCGTCACACTCCGCAGCGTCGCCGTACTGCGACCGAGTGCCGACCGGAGAGAAGAGCCAAGTTGTCCCCGACTAGCGAGACCGCAAAGGGCGGCCGCCGACTCGTCATCGTCGAGTCCCCTGCCAAGGCGAAGACGATCAAGGGCTACCTCGGCCCCGGATACGTCGTCGAGGCGAGCGTCGGGCACATCCGCGACCTCCCGAGCGGCGCGGCCGAGGTTCCCGACAAGTACACCGGCGAGGTCCGCCGTCTCGGCGTCGACGTCGAGCACGACTTCGCGCCGATCTACGTCGTCAACGCCGATAAGAAGGCCCAGGTCAGGAAGCTCAAGGAGCTGCTGGCCGAGTCCGACGAACTCTTCCTCGCCACCGATGAGGACCGCGAGGGCGAAGCCATCGCGTGGCACCTGCAGGAAGTCCTCAAGCCCAAGGTCCCCGTCCACCGGATGGTCTTCCACGAGATCACCAAGGACGCGATCCGCGACGCCGTCGCCAACCCGCGCGAGCTGAACCAGCGCATGGTCGACGCCCAGGAGACCCGCCGCATCCTCGACCGCCTCTACGGCTACGAGGTCTCGCCGGTCCTGTGGAAGAAGGTCATGCCGAAGCTGTCGGCGGGCCGCGTCCAGTCGGTGGCCACCCGCCTCGTCGTCGAGCGGGAGCGCGAGCGCATCGCCTTCCGCACCGCCGAGTACTGGGACCTCACCGGAACCTTCTCCACCGGCCGCGCCGGTGACGCCTCCGACCCGTCCACGCTGGTCGCCCGCCTGAACACGGTGGACGGCAAGCGCGTCGCGCAGGGCCGTGACTTCGGCTCGAACGGGCAGCTCAAGAGCGAGGTGCTGCACCTCGACGAGGCGAACGCGCGGGCGCTCGCCGCGGCGCTGGCGGACACCTCGTTCGCCGTCCGCTCGGTCGAGTCCAAGCCGTACCGCCGCTCCCCGTACGCCCCGTTCCGTACGACCACGCTCCAGCAGGAGGCCTCGCGCAAGCTGGGCTTCGGTGCGAAGGCGACCATGCAGGTGGCGCAGAAGCTGTACGAGAACGGCTTCATCACCTATATGCGTACGGACTCCACGACGCTGTCCGAGACCGCGGTCTCGGCGGCCCGGGCGCAGGTCACACAGCTCTACGGGGCCGACTACCTGCCGGAGAAGCCGCGCGTCTACGCGGGCAAGGTCAAGAACGCGCAGGAGGCGCACGAGGCGATCCGCCCTTCGGGTGATCGTTTCCGCACCCCGGCCGAGACCGGCCTGACCGGCGACCAGTTCCGCCTGTACGAGCTGATCTGGAAGCGGACCGTCGCCTCCCAGATGAAGGACGCGGTCGGCAACTCGGTCACCGTGAAGATCGGCGGCCGGGCCTCGGACGGCCGCGACGCCGAATTCAGCGCCTCCGGCAAGACGATCACCTTCCACGGCTTCATGAAGGCCTACGTCGAGGGCGCGGACGACCCGAACGCCGAGCTCGACGACCGCGAGAAGCGGCTGCCGCAGGTCTCCGAGGGCGACGCGCTGAGCGCCGAGGAGATCACCGCCGACGGCCACTCGACCAAGCCGCCGGCCCGGTACACCGAGGCCTCGCTGGTCAAGGAGCTGGAAGAGCGCGAGATCGGCCGCCCGTCGACGTACGCGTCGATCATCGGCACGATCCTGGACCGCGGGTACGTCTTCAAGAAGGGAACGGCGCTCGTGCCGTCCTTCCTGTCGTTCGCCGTGGTCAACCTGCTGGAGACGCACTTCGGGCGGCTCGTCGACTACGACTTCACCGCCAAGATGGAGGACGACCTCGACCGCATCGCGCGGGGCGAGGCCCAGTCCGTGCCGTGGCTGAAGCGCTTCTACTTCGGCTCCGAGGACGCGACCGAGGTCGTGCCGGCCAACGGCGACCACCTCGGAGGCCTGAAGGAACTGGTCACCGACCTGGGTGCGATCGACGCCCGGGAGATCTCCTCCTTCCCGGTCGGTGACGGCGTCGTACTGCGCGTCGGCCGCTACGGGCCGTACGTGGAGCGGGGCGAGAAGGACGCGGAGGGCCACCAGCGGGCCGACGTACCGGACGACCTGGCACCCGACGAGCTGACGGTGGAGTACGCCGAGGAGCTGTTCGCCAAGCCGAGCGGCGAGTTCGAGCTGGGCAAGGACCCGGTGAGCGGGAACGAAATCGTCGCGAAGGACGGTCGCTACGGGCCGTACGTGACGGAGATCCTGCCCGAGGGCACGCCGAAGACCGGCAAGAACGCGGTCAAGCCGCGGACGGCCTCGCTGTTCAAGTCGATGACCCTCGACACGGTGACGCTGGACGAGGCGCTGAAGCTGATGTCCCTGCCGCGCGTGGTGGGCGCGGACGCCGAGGGCGTGGAGATCACGGCCCAGAACGGCCGCTACGGCCCGTACCTGAAGAAGGGCACGGACTCGCGGTCGCTGGAGACCGAGGACCAGCTGTTCTCGATCACCCTGGACGAGGCCCTCGCCATCTACGCGCAGCCCAAGCAGCGCGGGCGGGCCGCGGCCAAGCCGCCGCTGAAGGAGCTGGGCACGGACCCGGTCAGCGAGAAGCCGGTCGTCGTCAAGGACGGTCGCTTCGGGCCGTACGTGACGGACGGCGAGACGAACGCGACGCTGCGGCGGGACGACGACGTCGAGACGATCACGCCGGAGCGGGGCTACGAGCTGCTCGCCGAGAAGCGCGCGAAGGGCCCGGCGAAGAAGACCGCGAAGAAGGCGCCGGCGAAGAAGGCCCCGGCCAAGAAGGCGACGGCGACGAAGGCGGCGGCCGCGAAGAAGACGACCACCGCCAAGAAGGCCGTCGCGAAGAAGACGGCCGCCAAGACGGCGACGGCGAAGACCGCGACGGCGAAGACGGCGGCGGCGAAGAAGACCGCGGCCGCCTCGGCCTCGGCGGCCTCGGCCGCCGCGGACGAGTAGCCTCCGGGCCGCCTCCGCCCGAGTGTTGCCCCCGGGGCCCGTGCGATCCGCACGGGCCCCGGGGCGTTCCCCGGGACCCCGCCGCCGCCCGCCCGGTCCGCCGGTGTTCGAGGCGCAGGTCGGAAGGGGGACGGGGGTCACATCCGAGGTTGTCCACAGGCCTCCGCACCTGCCAAGCACAGCGGATAGGCTGGGCGGATGACGCGAGCCGAGCAGCCAACGGTCGTGACCGCCGCCGAGAACCCCACCTACGACGAAGCCCTAGCCGCGGACTCCCGCGAGCGAGCGGTGCGCGCCCTGCTGCGCACACCCAGACTCCGCCGCCTGTGGAGCGCCCAGCTGGTGAGCGGCATCGGCGATGCCCTCGCCCTGCTGGTCCTGGTGCTGCTCTCGCTCCAGGCGGCCGTCTCCGAAAGCACCTTCGGTGACGGCTACCGGGGCTGGGCGCTCGCCGTCGCGGCCGTCTTCGGGGTCCGGGTGCTGGCCACCCTCACCTTCGGCGCGGTCCTGCTCGGGCCCTTCGCCAAGCTCCTCGCCCCGAAGGAGTCCGGCGGCCGTCTCGACCGCCGCTGGACGATGGTCGGAGCCGACGGGGTCCGCATCGCGCTGTTCGTCGTCGCCCCGCTGTGGCTCGACTGGATCCCCGAACACGCGCTGACCGCGCTGCTGGCCACCGTCTTCGTCGCCGGCGCCGCCGAGCGGATGTGGACCCTGGCCAAGGAGAGCGCGGCGCCCGCCCTGCTGCCCGAACCCCCGCTGGAGGGAGCGGCCGTACGGCCGCTGCCGGACCACCTCGACGCGCTGCGCCGGCTGACCCTGCGTACCGCTTTCGCGACGCTGCCCGCCGCGGCCGCCGCACTGCTCGCCGCGACCCTGGTCGGCAAGGCCCTCGGCCTCGGCGTGGACTGGTTCGCCGCGAACCAGGCCGCCCTCGCCTCGTACGTGGCCGCCGGCCTGTTCGCGGCCTCCGTGTCGCTGCTGCTGCCGCTGGTGTTGCCCGGCGCGAAGACCCCGCGCCC
Organism: Streptomyces goshikiensis; assembly: GCF_014650555.1. Classification (GTDB taxonomy): domain Bacteria; phylum Actinomycetota; class Actinomycetes; order Streptomycetales; family Streptomycetaceae; genus Streptomyces; species Streptomyces goshikiensis. The sequence continues at coordinate 527,076 of NZ_BMVE01000004.1, forward strand.
GCGCTCCCCGCTGGAGGGCCTGCGCGCCCCCAAGGTGGGCGACCGGCCCGAGAAGGGGCGTACGGGAGCCGTCCCGCTCCTCGTCCTGGCCTGCGCGGCGGTTGCCGGAGCCGTGGCCTCTGCCGCTGCCGTGGCCGTCCTGCACGCCTTCGACCTGGGCGGCGGACCGGCCACCTTCGCCCTGCTGGTGCTGGCCCTGATCGGCGGTACCGGCCTCGGCATCCGCGCCACCCAGGCCGGGAAGGTACTGCCCGCCCTGTCCCGGCGCCGGCTGCTGGCCCTCGCCATAGGGGTGACCGGGCTGGCGCTGCTGCTGAGCGGCCTGGTCCCGGACACGGCGACCGTCCTGTTCCTGTCCCTGCTCGCCGGCACCGCCGCGGGCGTCGTCGCCAACACCGGGCACACCCTGCTCGACCAGGAGACCGAGGAGCTGCGCCGGGCCCGGGTCACCGAGCACCTCCAGGCGGTCGTCCGCGTGGCCGTGGGCGTGGGCGCCATCCTCGCTCCCGTCCTGGCGGCGCTGATCGGCCCGCACCGGCTGGGCGACGGCGAGGTCGTCTTCGAGCACGGCGGCGCGGCCTTCACGCTGATGCTGGTCGGCGCCCTGCTGCTGCCGGTCGCCGTGGTCGTGCTGATCAAGGGCGACGACCGCGGCGGCGTACCGCTGCGCCGGGACCTGCGCGAGGCGCTGCGCGGCGGGGAGCCGGTACAGGCCGCCTCCGACGCCGGGTTCTTCATCGCCCTGGAGGGTGGCGACGGGGCCGGCAAGTCCACGCAGGTCCAGGCGCTCGCCGACTGGATCCGGGGCAAGGGCCACGAGGTCGTCGTGACGCGCGAGCCGGGGGCGACCCCCGTCGGCAAGCGGCTCCGCTCGATCCTGCTCGACGTGTCCTCCGCCGGGCTGTCCAACCGCGCCGAGGCGCTGCTGTACGCCGCCGACCGCGCGGAGCACGTGGACACGGTGGTCCGGCCCGCCCTGGAGCGCGGCGCCGTCGTCATCACCGACCGGTACATCGACTCCTCGGTGGCCTACCAGGGCGCCGGGCGCGACCTGTCCCCGACCGAGATCGCCCGTATCTCGCGCTGGGCCACCGGCGGGCTCGTCCCGAACCTGACGGTGCTGCTCGACGTGTCGCCCGAGGCGGCGCGGGAGCGGTTCACCGAGGCCCCGGACCGGCTGGAGTCGGAGCCGGCGGAGTTCCACCAGCGGGTGCGGGCCGGGTTCCTGACGCTGGCCGCCGCCGACCCCGGGCGCTACCTGGTGGTCGACGCGGGCCAGGACCCCGAGTCGGTGTCCACGGTCGTGCGCCACCGCCTGGACCGGATGCTCCCGCTCTCGGAGGCCGAGGTGGCCGCGCAGATCGAGGCCCGCCGGCTCGCCGCGGAAGAGGCGAAGCGCAAGGCCGAGGAGGAAGCCGCCCGGAAGGCGGAGGAGGAGCGGCTGCGCGCCGAGGAGGAGGCCCGCAAGGCCCGCGAGGCCGAGGAAGCCCGGGTCAAGGCCGAGGAGGAAGCCGCTCGCAAGGCGGAGGAGGAGCGGCTGCGCGCCAAGGAGGAGGCCCGGGCCCGGGCCGAGGCCGAGCGGCTGCGCGCGGAGGCCGAGGAGAGGGCCCGCGCGGCGGAGGCCGAGCGGCTGCGCAGGCAGGCCGAAGAGGAGGCCCGGCTGCGCGCCGAGGCCGAGGAGCGCCGGCTGGAGAAGCAGCGCCGGGCCGAGGAGGCTCTGGTGCGGGCCGAGGAGGCGCGCAGGCTGGCGGAGGCCTCGGCTGCCGCGGCCGCCGCGAAGGCCGCCGCCGATGCCGCGGCTGCCGCCGCGGCCGCTGCTCCGGCGCCCGCTCCGGCGGATCCGGCGCCCGCTCCGGCTCCGGCTCCCAAGGTGCCGATGCGCAAGGATCCGCTTCCGGACGACTCCGTGACCGTCGAGACCCGGATGGTCAAGCGGGTCGTACAGCCGGACGACGAGACCCAGACCGTCCCCGTGCCGAAGGTCGACCCGGCCTCCGTCGAGGAGACCGCGGTGCTTCCGCCCGTACGTCCGGCCGGCTCGGCGGACGAGACGGCGGTGCTGCCGCCCGTACGTCCGGAGCGCGGGGACGCCGCGGCGCCCGAGGCGGGCGCCGGGGCGGCGGGGCGGCGGGCCTCGGCCGAGCGGCCGACCGGCCGGCGCCCGGACGACGACCCCGCCGGCCGCGTGCCGCCGGGCATCTTCCGGGACTCCGGCAACGACGCCACCCGCGAGCTCCCGGTCGTCGCCGAGGACGGCCGCCCGAGGCGGGGCCGCCCGGCCTGGGCCGAGGAGACCCCGATGGACGACCTCCCGTCCCTGGCGGACGAACTGCTCGGTCCGCAGCGGGGTGACGAGGACGGCGAAGGCCGGTCCCGCCGCCGCTGACGGGGATTGTCAGTGGCGCGCGCCACACTGTGAGCAGACGGTCGCCGTCGGTTCCGTCCGGGGACGGGACCGGCGGCGGCGCATCGGTACCGGACGGAACGGCGAAAGGCGGTGGGCGGGATGCCCGTATGGGACGACCTGGTGGGTCAGGAGCGGGTGCAGACGCAGCTGGCCGCCGCCGCCCGTGACGCCGACGGTCTCGTCACGGCCGTCACGGAGGGGACCGCGCCGCCCGCCGCGTCCAAGATGACCCACGCCTGGCTGTTCACCGGGCCGCCCGGCTCCGGGCGGTCCACCGCCGCCCGTGCCTTCGCGGCCGCCCTCCAGTGCACCAGCCCGGACCGCGCGCTCGGCGGCGAGCCCGGGTGCGGATTCTGCGACGGCTGCCACACCACCCTGATCGGTACGCATGCCGACGTGGAGATCGTCCGCACCGACCTGCTGTCCATCGGTGTGAAGGAGACCCGCGACCTGGTGCGCCGGGCCCAGCTGTCGCCGGCCGTGGGGCGCTGGCAGGTCATCGTCCTGGAGGACGCCGACCGGCTCACCGAGGGCGCCGGCAACGTCCTGCTCAAGGCCGTGGAGGAGCCCGCTCCGCGGACGGTGTGGCTGCTGTGCGCGCCCTCGCTGGAGGACGTGCTGCCCACGATCCGCTCCCGCTGCCGGCATCTGACCCTGCGCACCCCGCCCGTCTCCGCCGTCGCCGATGTGCTGGTCCGGCGCGACGGCATCGACCCCGCCGTCGCCGAGGCCGCCGCCCGCGCGACCCAGGGCCACATCGGCCGGGCCCGCCGGCTCGCCACCGACGAGGCGGCGCGGGCCCGCCGGGCCGCCGTGCTGAAGCTCCCGCTCCGCGTCGACGACGTGGGCGGCTGCCTCAAGGCCGCGCAGGAGCTGATCGACGCCGCCGCGGAGGACGCCAAGCAGGTCGCGGAGGAGGTCGACACCAAGGAGACCGAGGAGCTGCGGGCCGCGCTCGGCGCCGCCGCCGGGACCGGTGGCCGGATGCCCCGGGGTACGGCGGGCGTGATGAAGGAGCTGGAGGACCGGCAGAAGCGCCGCCGGACGAGGACCCAGCGCGACACCCTCGACCTGGCTCTGACCGACCTGACCGGGTTCTACCGGGACGTGCTGGCCCTCCAGCTCGGCTCGGCCGTGGCCATCGCCAATGAGGAGATACGCCACGACCTCGACCGGATCGCCCGCGCGTCGGGTCCCGAGCGCACGCTGCGGCGCATCGAGGCGATCATCGCCTGCCGCAGCGCCCTCGACCGGAACGTGGCCCCGCTCCTCGCCGTCGAGGCCATGACGATGTCGCTCCGGGCGGGCTGAGCGGGCCGGGCCGGTGTGGCCCGAGGCGCCCGGTTGACGGGCCCACCCGTCCGAGTGATCCGGCGGCCCTCGCGTGAGGGTGCCGGTCCGCGCGCGGCGGCGGGCCCGTCCCGGACGCGGGCCGGCCCGGGCGGGACCGGCGTCACCCGGCGGGCGGCGCGGGCAGGCCGTAGGCTCCCGGGCATGGACACCAGTCGCCTGCTGCGTACCACCGGGACCGTGATCGCAGCCGCCGGGCTGCTGCTCTCCGGGTGTACCTCGGGCGGTTCGGGAGCACCCCGGGCCGCCGCGTCGTCCTCCGGGACCGGTGCCGGCTCCGCCGCGCCCGGCGAGATCCCGGCGGCGCTGCGCCCGTACTACGACCAGAAGCTGAGCTGGCGCGACTGCGGTGTCCCCGGGTTCCAGTGCGCCACGATGAAGGCCCCGCTGGACTACGCGAAGCCCGGATCCGGGCAGGACATCGACATCGCGGTGGCCCGCCGCCAGGCCTCCGGGCCCGGCAAGCGGCTCGGCTCGCTCGTGGTCAACCCGGGCGGACCGGGCGGCTCCGGCATCGGGTACCTCCAGGCGTACGCGGGCATCGGTTACCCGGCGGCCGTCCGCGCCCAGTACGACATGGTCTCCTTCGACCCGCGCGGGGTGGACCGCAGCAGCCCCGTCGAATGCCTGACCGGCCCGGAGATGGACCAGTTCACGCAGGTGGACCAGACCCCGGACGACGCGGCGGAGCGAGCGAAGCTGGTGGAGGCGTTCAAGAAGTTCGCGGCGGGCTGCGAGAAGCACTCGCAACGGATCCTGCCGCACGTCTCCACCGTGGACGCCGCCCGCGACATGGACATCCTGCGCTCGGCGCTGGGCGACAAGAAGCTGTCGTACGTCGGCGCCTCCTACGGCACCTTCCTCGGCGCGACGTACGCCGAGCTCTTCCCGGGCCGTGTCGGCAGGCTGGTCCTCGACGGGGCGATGGACCCCTCCCGTCCGGCGCTCGAACTCAACCGGGACCAGACGGCGGGCTTCGAGACCGCCTTCACCTCCTTCGCCAAGGACTGCGCCAAGCAGCCCGACTGCCCGCTCGGCAAGGGCAGCCCGCAGGAGGTGGCGCAGCGCCTGAAGGAGTTCTTCCGCAAGGTCGACGCCCAGCCCGTGCCCTCCGGTGACCCGGCCCGCCCGCTGGGCGAGTCCCTCGCGACCACCGGGGTGATCGCGGCGCTGTACGACGAGAGCGCCTGGCCGCAGCTGCGCGAGGCGCTGACGGGGGCGATGAACGGCGACGGATCCGGGCTGCTGGGCCTGGCCGACAGCTATTACGAGCGGGACGCGGACGGCAAGTACGCGAACCTGATGTTCGCGAACGCCGCGGTCAACTGCGTTGACCAGCCCGCCGCCTTCAGCGGCCCGGAGGCGGTGGACAAGGCCCTGCCGTCGTTCGAGAAGGCCTCCCCGGTGTTCGGAGCGGGCCTCGCCTGGGCCTCGCTGAACTGCGGCTACTGGCCGGTGAAGGCCACGGGCGAGGCGCGGGCGCTGGCGGCGAAGGGCGCTCCGCCGATCGTGGTGGTGGGCACCCTGCGCGACCCGGCGACCCCGTACAAGTGGGCGCAGGCGCTGGCGGACCAGCTGGAGTCGGGCACCCTCCTCACCTACGACGGCGACGGCCACACGGCGTACGGACGCGGCAGCGACTGCATCGACACCGCGATCAACCGCTATCTCCTGGAAGGCAAGCCCCCGGCTCCCGGCAAAAAGTGCTGAGCGCACCCACACCCGGCGCGGTGACCCCGGCGGGGCGTTGACGACGCCCCGCCTCCACCCGCTCCTCCGGACATAGCAAAAGCCCCAGGTCACGGCGAGTGAGTCCTGGGGCTTCTACAGAGCCGCCTTCGGGATTCGAACCCGAGACCTACGCATTACGAGTGCGTTGCTCTGGCCAACTGAGCTAAGGCGGCGCCGCTGCGGAGACACGTCTTCCGGGTGAGGAAGGCGCTCATCAGCAGCGGCGCCAAGTCTACAGGGTGAATCGGGGTGCCCCGAACAGGGTTCTGGGGCGGGGGGTGAAAGGGGTTTTTCGGGGCGTTTCGGGCCCGGCTCCGGAACGGGGTGGTGGCCCCTGGTGGAGGGGGTGCTTGATCGTGCGCGGTTCGGCGGTTCAAGGGTCGGGAGTTCAGCCCTGTGTGGCGCGGTGTGGAGGGCTTTGTCGGTCGAGGCCGCGTAGGCGGGGGCGTAGGTCTGGGTGAGAGGGGCTAGTCGTTCGCCGGCCGGGTGGCGTAGGTGGCCAGTGCGGGCTCCAGTGCGGCGAAGGCGGTGTGGGCGAGGGAGGTGAGCTGCTGCACGAGTGCGTCCTCTGGGGTGTCCTGTCGGATCAGGGCGCGGGCGGTGCGGTGCAGCACGCGGTGCACGCAGGCCAGTTGCGCCGCGCTCAAGTCGGGCGTGGGATCCTCCGCGGCGGCCCGCGTCGCCTCGGTGAGCGCCGCGGCGAGGGCGGCCTCGCGCTGTTCGTCGATCTCCCGCTCGCGGGCGCGCAGCCGGGGGCTGTCGTGGACGAGCCGGGCGAACCCGGGCGTGCAGCGGCCGTTGAGCGGGTGCTGTTCGCCCAGGGTGGCGAGGTAGGCGCGGCGCAGCGCGTGCAGGGCCGATTCGCTGGGGGTCCGTTCGCGGACCGTGCGGGCGAGGCTGTCCAGCACGCTCTGGCCGGCGTCGAAGACCAGGTCTTCCTTGAGGGGGAAGTAGTTGCTGACGGTCATCTTCGAGACGTGGGCGGCCTCGGCGATCTCCGCGATGGTGACCTGCTCGAACCCGCGCTCGATGAAGAGCAGGGTCGCGACATGGGCCAGCCGGTCACGCGTCTCGCGCTTCTTGCGGTCGCGCAGGCCCCGCTCGGCGGATGCGGCGGGTGTGGTGGTCATGCGCACCATCCTAGCCAGACTCTTGAGTCGTCATAAATTTTGGTTTGACATAAATTCATGATCGACATAATTTTCGGTCGTCCCCATTGATCGGAGGAGGTTCCGTGAGCACGTTGACCGCGCAGGAGCAGGACCGCCTCGATCCGGCCCTCGTCAGGCTCGGCGCGGTGCTGGTCCTCGGCGCCGTGCTCGCCCAGCTCGACACCACGATCGTCGGCGTCGGCATGGGCGCCATGGCCGACGGCCTCGGCACCACCGTGACCACCGTGCAGTGGGTCAGTACCGGATACCTGCTCACCGTCGCCTTCGCCGCCCCGCTGTCCGGCTGGCTGCACAAGCGCTACGGCGGCAAGCGGGTCTGGCTCGGCTCCGTCGCCCTGTTCATCGCGGCCTCCGCGCTGTGCGGCCTGGCCTGGTCGGGGCCCTCGCTGATCGCCTTCCGGCTGCTCCAGGGCATCGGCGGCGGGCTGATGCAGCCCGTCGGCCAGGCGCTGGTGGCCCGGCACGCGGGCCCCCGGCGGATCGGCCGGCTGATCGGCGTCATCACCGTGCCGGTCTCCGTCGCGCCGATCCTCGGCCCCGTCGTCGGCGGACTGATCGTCCAAGGGGCCGGCTGGCGCTGGCTGTTCCTCGTCAACGTGCCCGTCGGACTGCTCGCGCTGCTGCTGGCCGCCCGGATCGTACCGGCGGACGGGGCCGAACGGGACACCGCCGTACGACCGGACGTGCTCGGGCTGACGCTGCTCCCGACCGGCCTGGCCGCACTGGTCTACGGGCTCGCGCAGCCGGGGACGGGCGGCTGGGACCCCGTACGGGCGGTGGCGCCGGCGGCCGGGTGCGCCCTCCTGGCCGGCTACGTGGCGCACGCGCTGCGGACCACCCGGACCCCCTTGCTCGACCTGCGGCTCTTCGCGGGGCGCGGGTTCACCCTCGCCGGGATCAACACCTTCCTGCTCGGCGCCGCCCTCTACTCCTCGATGATGCTGCTGCCGCTGTACTTCACGCAGGTCCGCGGTATGGACCCGCTGCACGCGGGGCTGCTGCTGGCCCCGCAGGCACTGGGCAGCGCGGTGATCACCCCGCTGGCCGGCCGGCTCACCGACCGGCACGGGCCGCGCAGCGTGGTCCTCGCGGGCATCGGGCTCACCGTGCTCGGCACCGTCCCGTTCGTCCTGACCGGCGATCCGCTGCCGGAGGCGCTGCTGATCGCCGCCCTGTTCCTGCGGGGCGTGGGCCTGGGCGCGGTGGTCCCGCCGAACGTCGCGGCCACGTACACCTCGGTCGACCGCTCCCAGGCCCCGGCCGCGACCAGCGCCCGTACCGTCCTGAACCGGGTGGGCGGCTCCGTCGGCACCGCCGTGCTGGCCGTCATCCTCCAGAACGCGCTGGCGGGCGGCGGCGGAGCCGAGCCGCAGACCGCCTACGCCCACACCTTCGGCTGGGCGCTGGCCTTCGGCGTGCTCACCCTGGTGCCCGCCGCCCTCTACCCGCGCCGCGCACCCGGCCGGTCCTGACCCCCCGTCCCCTCCCGCCGATCGGAGAACCCCATGACCAAGACCACCCCCGCCGACGAGCCCACGCCCGCAGCCGCCTCGGGACTGCGCCGCGGACTGCGCATGATGGCCGTGCACGCCCACCCGGACGACGAGTCCAGCAAGGGCGCGGCGACCATGGCCCGTTACGTGGCCGAGGGCGCCGAGGTGCTGGTGTGCACCATGACCGGGGGCGAGCGCGGCGACGTGCTCAACCCGGCCATGGACCGCCCCGAGGTGTGGGCCGACCTGCCCCGGCTGCGCCGGCTGGAGATGGACCGGGCCCGCGAGATCCTCGGCGTACGGCAGGAGTTCATGGGCTTCGTCGACTCCGGACTGCCCGCCGCCGGCGAGGAACTGCCCGACGGCTGCTTCGCCCTGGAGCCGCTGGAGACGGCCGCCCGCCCGCTGGTCGAGGCGATCCGCGCGTTCCGGCCGCACGTGGTGGTCACGTACGACGAGAACGGCGGCTACCCGCACCCGGACCACATCAAGACCCACCAGGTCAGCGCCGAGGCCTTCGCCGCCGCGGGCGATCCGGAGCGCTACCCGGGCACCGGCGGGCCGTGGCAGCCGCTCAAGCTCTACTACACCCTCGCCTTCAGCAAGGCGTACTTCCGCGCGATCTACGAGGCCATGACGGCCGCCGGCCTGGACTCCCCGCACGGCGAGGTGCTCAAGGAGCTCGCGGACTTCGAGGAGCCCTGGGCGATCACCAGCCAGGTCGAGTGCGCCGCGTGGTTCCCGGCCAGGCTGCGGGCCCTGCTCGCGCACGAGACGCAGATCAACCCCGACGGGCCCGAGCGGTCCTGCCCCCTCGACATCGAGCAGGCGGCCTGGCCCACCGAGGACTACCACCTGGCGCGCTCGCACGTGGCGACGACGCTGCCCGAGGACGACCTGTTCGCCGGCGTCGCCGCCACCGCGCCCGCCGCCGGCTGACGGCTCCCACCCACCGGTCGCCGGGGGGTGGGGGCGGGGATACGTTGGAGGGGCAGGGGGGCCTGGGCGTCGTGCGGCAGGAGGCCGGGCATGGTGACACGGTGGCGCGGTGCCGCGGTGGGAGCGGTCGCGGCGGGGCTGGTGGTGGTGCCCCTGGGAGCGGGATCGGGAGCGGGAGCGGGAGCGGTCCACGCGGGGAGCGCGGGGCAGGCCCCGGCGCGCGGGACCTCGACCTCGGTCTCCGCGGTCTCCCCGGCTCCGCAGCCTCGGTCCGACGCGTTTCCCCGGCTGACGCCGGAGGTGGCCCGGCAGCTGGACCAGGTCGTGCGTCAGGTGATGGCCGAGACCAAGGTGCCCGGGGTGATGGTCTCCCTGTCGGCCCCGGGCAAGGGCGAGTACGTCCGCACCTTCGGGATCGCCGACAAGGCGACGCGCGCGCCGATCACCACCGACATGTACATGCGCATAGGCAGCGAGACCAAGACCTTCACGGTGACGGCCCTGCTCCAGCTCGTCGACGAGGGCAAGGCCGGGCTGGACGACCCCATCGGGAAGTACGTCGCGGGCGTGCCCAACGGAGACCGGATCACCCTGCGCGAACTGGCCGGGATGCGCAGCGGCCTCTACAACTACTCCGAGGACCCGGACTTCTTCAAGGCCCTGACGAGCGATCCGCGGCGCCCCTTCACCCCGCAGGAGCTGCTCGGCTACTCCTTCAAGCACCCGGTGCTGTTCGCGCCCGGCGCGAAGTTCGACTACTGCAACACCAACCTGATCCTGCTGGGGCTGGTGGTGGAGAAGCTGACCGGGCAGAAGCTCGCCGACTACATCAACGAGAAGGTCGTCAAACCCGCCGGGCTGACCCACACGCTCTTCCCCAAGGGCGCGGAGTTCCCCCGGCCGCACTCCCAGGGCTACACGAACCAGACCGCGACCGGCAAGGTCGAGGACTCCGCAGACTGGAACCCCTCCTGGGGCTGGGCGGCCGGAGCGATGATCTCCCAGCTCGGCGACCTGAAGCAGTGGGCGAAGGTACTGGCCACCGGCGAGCTGCTCACGCCCGCCACCCAGGCCCAGCGGCTGAAGGTCACCCGGGCCGGCGACCGGCCGGACGCCGGCTACGGCCTGGGCATCTTCAACGTGGGCGGCTGGATCGGGCACAACGGCTCGCTGCCCGGCTACCAGTCCCTGACCCTGTACCTCCCCGGGGCGAAGGCGACGCTGGTGGTGCTGCTCAACACGGACATCTCCTACCAGGGCCGCGAACCCAGCTCCCTGTTCGGCGAGGCCATCACCGAAACGGTGACCCCGGACCACGTCTACAGCCTCAGCGCCCAACCGGTCCCCGGAACGCACTGAACCCCCGCTCCCGCGCACAATGACCCCGGCCCCGGCGTGCGCCCGGGGGCGAGGGAGAAGACGTACATGAGCGGTCAGGCACTTCCGCCGCAGGGCGACCCCACGGTCGGGCTGCGCGTCGCGGGCGAGGACGACATCGAGACGGCGGCCGGGCTGTTCCGCGGCTACCTGGACTTCTACGGCGTCGCCGTCGAGGACCCGGACCGCCCCCGCGCCTTCCTCGCCGAGCGGATCCGGGCCGGCGAGTCCCTGGTCCTGCTCGCCGACCTGCCCGGGGCCGGCACGGTCGGGTTCGCGCAGGTCTACCGGACGTTCTCGTCGCTCGCGATGCGGCCCGTGTGGATCCTGTACGACCTGTACGTGGCCCCCTCCGGGCGGCGCGGCGGCGCGGGCCGGGCGCTGCTGCGGGAGGTGCTGCGGCGCGCCGGAGAAGCCGGGGTGGCGGGCGTGCAGTTGGAGACGGCGTACGACAACGACGCCGCGCAGACGCTGTACGAGTCGGAGGGCTTCGTGCGCGAGGAGTTCCACGTCTACTTCCACGAGCTGGACTGAAACATTCCCGTGCCGTCACCGCGTCAGTGGGATGAGACGGACACGAGGGGGAGTTCATGCGGCAGGGGCGCCGGGACAGATCAGGGTTCCGCGAGTTCGCGGCGGGCCGGTCGGGGCACCTGTACCGCTCCGCCTGTCTGCTGACGAGCGGGGACACCCACCTCGCGGAGGACCTCGTACAGGAGACCCTGGGGCGGATGTACCTGCTCTGGGGGCGGGTCTCGCGGATCGACAACCCCGCGGCCTACGCGCAGACGGTGCTGGTGCGGGCGTTCCTGACGCACCGGCGGCGCCGCTCGGCGGGGGAGCGCCCGGTCGGGGAGTTCCCCGATGCGCAGGGGGCGGCCGGCGGCGCCGATCCGGCGCTGCGGCTGACGCTGCTGGACGCCCTGGGGCGGCTGGCGCCGAAGGACCGGGCGGTGCTGGTGCTGCGGTACTGGGAGGACCGCAGCGTCGAGGAGACCGCCGATGCGATGAACGCCAGCTCGGCGGCCGTACGGACCCGCAGCACGCGGGCGCTCGCCCGGCTGCGGGAGCAACTGGGCGGCAGTCTGGCCGAGTTCGCCGAACTCTGAACGAGCGGTCCCTCCTTCCGGCCCTCCTTCCGCCCGTTCCTGCCCCGTAACCATGAAGTGGAAAGGTCTGGTTCCGCATGCCCTTCGAAGATGAGCTCGGCAACGCCCTCCGGCGGGCCGGGGACGGTTTCACCACCGACGGGCACGCCCTCGTCGAGGCCGGCGAGCGGCGCGGCCGACGCCTCGTGGCGCGCCGCCGGGCGGCCGTGGTCGGCGGGTCGGTGCTCACCCTGGCCGTGGTCGCCACCGGCGGCGCCTACACCGGCGGCCTGTTCGGCGGCGCGGGAGGCAGCGGCGGCCCCGGCCGGGTCGATGTCGCCGCACCGCCGGAGCTGTCGGCCGGCCCGACGAAGGCACCGGCCCGCGGCGGGCCGTCGTCGAGGACCGGCAGCGGGGCGGTCTCCGGCGCGCAGCTGGTCTCCGTACTCAAGGAGCTGCTGCCGGGCGGGAAGGTGACGGACACCGAGGCGAGCGGCACCGGCGCCCCGCAGGGCCCGAGCGTCCGCGGCGTCTACGACGACGGCGAGGGCGCGGCGCAGATCGGCGTCACCCTCACGCGGACCGACCCGGACGGCCGGACCACGGCGGGAGCGCTGGAGTGCCCCGACGCGAACACGACGGACTACGAGGCCTGCGCCACCGAGACGCTCGCCGACGGTTCGAAGGTCATGGTCTTCCAGGGGTACGAGTACCCCGACCGCCGCGAGCCCACGAAGCTGTGGCGGGCGACGCTGGTGACCAGGCAGGGCTTCCAGGTCGAGGTGATGGAGTGGAACGCCCCCGCCGAGAAGGGCGCGAAGGTCTCGCGGCCCGCGCCGCCGCTGGGCCCCGCCCAGCTGAAGGCGTTCGCCGCCTCGCCGCTGTGGCACCCGGCGCTCGGGGACCTGCCGGCCGCCCCGGCCGAGGGCCCCGCCCCGGACCCCGTCGGGGCGGACGCGCGCGCCGTCCTGGAGTCGCTCGTCCCGAAGAACGGGATCACGGTCGCCTCCAAGGGCGGCGGGGGCGACTACGCGTACCTCGTGCTCGACGACGGCAAGGGCGCCTCGCTCGTGCAGGTCAACGTGCAGGAGCAGATGGGCGCGGCGCTCGGCGGCCACATGAGCGGCGCCACCACCCTGCCCGACGGCACCAAGGTGCTGGAGACGAAGCAGCCCGGCGAGAAGGGTGGCAAGGGCGTGCTCTGGTGGTCGGCCGACACGCTGCGCCCCGACGGCCGCCGGGTGGTGGTCTCCGCCTTCAACACCGGCAACCAGTCCAAGCCGGCGACGCGGAAGGAACCCGTCCTGACGATGGAGCAGCTCAGGACGATCGCGCTCGACCCGAAGTGGTTCGGCTGACGCCTCACTTGGCGTCGGCGTAGCACTCCACGATCGCGGTGGTGAAGGGGAACCGGACCGGGGTGTCGCCGAAGGCGATGCGGCCCGCCCGGTCCCCGGCCGCGCGGATGGCCTCGGCGACGGCCTCGGCCTCCTCGGCGGGGCAGTGCACGATCACCTCGTCGTGCTGGAAGAACACCAGCTCGGCGCGCATGCCGGCGGCGGCGATGGCCTGGCGGAGCGCGGCGAGCAGGAGCAGCGCCCAGTCGGCGGCGCTGCCCTGGACGACGAAGTTACGGGTGAACCTGCCGCGGGCGCGGCTGTGGGAGGAGGCGTAGGCCGGGGTCCGGCCGTCCTCGCGGTCCGGGGCGGAGGACTGCGGGGCGGCCTGGGGGATCCCGGCCTCGCCGTCGGTGTCGCCGTGCTCGGAGGCGGCCGGGGGCGGGCAGGTGCGGCCCAGCCAGGTCCGTACGAGACGGCCCTCCTCGCCGGCCTTGGCGGCCTCGTCCACGTAGGCCACGGCCCGGGGGAAGCGGCGGCGCAGCGCGGCCAGGTTCTTCAGGCCGTCCCCGGAGGTCTGGCCGTAGACGGCGCCGAGGACGGCGAGCTTGGCCATGTCCCGGTCACCGGCGAAGCCTTGGCGGGAGATGGCGGTGTAGAGGTCCTCCGGCCGGCCGGCGACCTCCATGAAGGCGGGGTCGCGGGAGATCGCGGCCAGCACGCGGGGCTCCATCTGGTCGGCGTCGGCGACGACGAGCCGCCAGCCCGGGTCGGCGACGACCGCCCGCCGGATCACCTTCGGGATCTGCAGGGCCCCGCCGCCGTTGGTGACCCAGCGGCCGGTGAAGGTGCCGCCGGGGATGAACTCGGGGCGGAACCGGCCGTCGTGGACCCAGTCGGCCAGCCAGGACCAGCCGTGCGCGGTGTAGATCCGGTACAGCTTCTTGAACTCGACGAGGGGCTCCACGGCCGGGTGGTCGATCTCCTGGATCTCCCAGCGGCGGGTGGACTTGAGCTTGATGCCGGCCTCGGCGAAGGCCTTGATGACGTCGGCGGGCAGATCGGGGCGGACGCGACGGCCGAACGCGTCCGAGATCCGGTCCGCGAGCTCGGCGAGGCGGCGGGGCTGGCCGCCGCCGGCGTAGCGCTCGCCGAGCAGCTCGGTGAGCAGGGCGCGGTGGGTGTCGGCCCGCCAGGGCAGACCGGCGCGGTGCATCTCGGCGGCGACGAGGAACGCGGCCGACTCGGAGGCGGTCAGCAGGCGCATCCGGTCGGGATGGGCGGTACGGGCGAGCCGGGCGCTCTGGTCCGCGTGGACGGCGAGCAGGGCGTCGAGGGGGAGCGGGGCCGGCCGGGGGTCGAAGAGGGAGTCCTGGGCGCCGGGCTCGGCGGCGCGCTGCGGGGGGTCGGGCGGGATGGGGCCGCCGGTGAGGCGGGCCCAGGCGGCGGCGGCCGAGCGGGGTTCGCCGTAGCGGCCCTCGTGGCGGAGCAGGAGCAGCTCGGAGTTCTCGATGTCGTAGCAGCGCTCGACCGTGACGCCGGAGGCGAGGAGGCGGGGGTAGACGGCGGAGGTGGAGCGCCAGATCCACCGGGTGCCGGCCGGCGCCGCGGCGACCGCGGCGGCGGGGTCGGCATACCGGCCCGCCGCCCCGGCGGCGCCGGGCGCGGGGGCCGGGCGGGCATACGACCCCGCCGCCGCACCGCCGCCGTCGGCGTACCGCCCCGCCGGCCCGCCGCCCAGCGCGGGGTCGGCGTACGGCCCCGCCGGCCCGCCGCCGGGCGTGGGCGCCGGGCCGGGATACGGGCCCGCCGCCCCGGCCCCGCCGACCGGGGCGGCGTGCCACCACCCGTCGCCGTCCTCGGCGAGGGCCCAGTGGGGGGTGGGGTCGCTCATGGGTGCGAGTGTCCCACCCGGGTCTGACACCGCCCGCCCACCGCCCCGCGCGGCGCCCCCGCCGCCCGGCCCGGCCCGGATCGGCGGCGTCCGGCCAGGGCGGGGGCGGTGGGGCGGGCGTGCCAAGCTGGGTGGTGTGAAAGACACCGTCGACCGCGCCTTCGCCGCCGCCCTCTACGCCCAGGACGACACCGGGCTCGACACCGGCGCCTCGCTGCTCGCCGCCGATCCCGGCCGGTGGGGCGAGGCCGGGCGGGAGCTGCTGGCGCGCGGCGAGGGGTACCTGAGGCAGGCCTGGGAGCGGGGCTGGCAGCCGGCCGACGTCCTGCGGCTGGTGCGGCGGGACCTCGAAGAGCGGCACATACGGATCACCGGCGACCTGATCGCCGGCGAGGCGCGGCGCTACGCCCGGCTGCCCGAGGGGTGGACCGACGCCGAGGTCTGGTGGACGGACGGCGCGGACGACGCCGCGTACGGGGAGCGGCTCGCGCGGCGCGAGAAGGCGGACCGGTTCAGCCTGGCGACCGCGCTGCTGGAGGTGCTGCGGCTGCTGGTCCGGCTGCCCTCCATCGAACCGGTGGGCCCCGTCCCGGGCGACCCGGCGGCCGACGCGCTGGAACACGCGCACATCGAGCCGCGCATGCTGGGGCGGATCCGCGCCCTGCTCGCGAAGGCCGAGGCGACCACCTTCCCGGAGGAGGCGGAGGCGCTCAGCGCCAAGGCGCAGGAGCTGATGGCCCGGCACACCGTGGACGAGGCGCTCCTCGCGGCGAGCGGCAGGGGCCCGGCCCAGCTGCCCGGCGCCCGCCGGATCGGGGTCGAGCCGCCGTACGAGGAGGCCAAGGCGGTCCTGCTGGACGCGGTGGCCACCGCGAACCGCTGCCGGGCCGTGTGGAACAGCGCCTTCGAGTTCTCCACGGTGGTGGGGTTCGAGAGCGATCTGGAGGCCGTCGAGCTGCTCCACACCTCGCTGCTCGTGCAGGGGAACGCCGCCATGACCCGGGCCGAGGCGGCCCAGCGCTCCGGCGGCCGCAAGCGGACCAAGACCTTCAGGCAGTCCTTCCTGCTCGCCTACGCCAGCCGGCTCGGCCAGCGGCTCGCCGAGACCGCCGAGCACACCGCGAGCGAGGCCCCGGACAACCTGCCCGCCCTGGTCGCCCGCGACGTCGCGGTGACCTCCCGGGCCGACGAGATGTTCCCCCGGACCACCACGACCCGGCTGCGCGGCGCCACCGACCACGCGGGCTGGGAGGACGGCACGGCGGCCGCCGACCGGGCCCGGATGGGCGCCGGCCACACCCCCCTGCCGCGCTAGGCCGTCTCCTCCGCCCGGGCCGTCTCCTCCGCCCGGGCGGCCGCCTTCGGCGGAGGCTGTTCCTCCGTGCGCAGCGCCCGCGTCTCCGCCTTGAGGATGCGCAGCGACTTGCCGACCCCGCGAGCCATGTCGGGGAGCCTCTTCGAACCGAACACCAGCAGACAGACGATCAGCAGGATCGCCAGGTGCCAGGGCTGAAGGGCGTTCCGGAGCATGCGCGTACCCACCTTCCAAGGACCGCCGGCCGGCGGCCACCCGACGGTAGCGGGACACGGCTGAAGAAGTCCTGAAAGGTCACGAAGGCCCTAATCTCGACATCATGAGCTGGACGCGGGCGCTGAAGCACACCGTCCGCACCGGCATGACGATCGAGCGCGCCTCCCTCGAACCCCTCGTCGCCCTCCGCGCCACCGTCGGCCTCGCCCTCGTCATCGGCGCCGGTCTCGCCCTCCTCGGGCCCGGCGCCGCCGCCAGCTCCGCGTTCGGCGCCTTCATGGCCGCCATCGCGGCCTTCCAGCCGAGCTGGCGCCCGCGCCCCGTGCTCGCCCTCGCCTCCGGGCTGACGCTGGCCGTCTCCACCTTCGTCGGCTACCTCGTCGGCGCCTCGAACACCGCCCTGTTCCTCGCCCTGCTCGCCGTCTGGACCTTCCTGACGGGGCTGGTGTGGGCCGCCGGCGCCACCGCCGGGATCATCGCCTCCGGCAACGTCGCGATCATGCTGGTCACCGTCACCCTGCCCACCTCCGTGGCCCAGGCCGCCGGGCACGCCGCGATGATCGCCGCCGGCGGCGTGGTGCAGGCCCTGCTCATCGTGGTGTTCCCGGTCCGCCGCTGGGGCGCCCACCGCGACGCCCTGGCCGACGCGCTCGCCGCCGAGGCCGACTACGCCCGGCGGCTGCGCCAGGACCCCGCCGCGCCCTTCGACCCGCAGCCCCTGATGAAGGCGCGGGACGCCGCCGCCGTGACGGTGCGCCAGGCCCGCCGGCGGCCCGCCGAGCTGCACGGGGCGCGGGGGCTCGCGGAGAGGGTCCGGCCCGTGCTGGCCGCGCTCGCCGACCCGGCGGTCGGGGCGCCCGCCGAGGGCCCGGCCCGCGACCGGGTGCGGGAACTGCTGGCCGCGGCGGCGGAGGTGCTCGACGCCGCCGCGCGGGCGATCCGCCGCGGTGCGCCGGTCCGGCTGCCCGCGCCGGCGCTGGCCGTGCTGAAGGCCCCGGACCTGGGCGACGTCCTGACCGGCCCGCCCCTGCGGGCCGCGCGCCGGCTCGCCGCCCTGCTGGACGGCGTACTGGAGACGGCCGAGCCCGGCTCCGGCCGCACCGCGGATCCCGCGGCGTCGATGCTGCGGCCCACCCTACGGTCCCTGGTGCCGGTGGTGCTGAGGGACGTACGGGGCGAACTGCACCCGGGGTCGACGATCCTGCGGCACGCGGTGCGCCTCACGGCGGCCACCTCGGCCGGGTACCTGATCGGGCAGGCGCTGCCGTTCGGGCACGGCTACTGGGCGCCGATGGCCTGCGTGATGGCGATGCGGCCCGACTTCACGCAGACGTACGCGCGGGCCGTCGCCCGCTTCGGCGGCACCCTGGCCGGCGTCACGGCCGCCACCGCGATCGTGCGGCTCGCCCAGCCGGGGATGTACCTGTCGGGCCTCCTCGCGGTGGTCAGCGCGGGCCTGATGTACGTACTGATGCGCACCGGGTACGCGGTCGCGCAGGCCTTCGTCTCCGCGTACGTCGTCTTCCTGCTCGGCATGGGCGGCCTCCGCTGGGACCAGACCGTGCCCGACCGGGTCGCCCTCACCCTGGTCGGCGGGCTGCTCGCGATGCTCGCGTACGCCGTCTACCCGGCCTGGGAGAGCCCCCGGCTGCACGGCAGGCTCGCCGACTGGCTCGCCGCCGCCGGGCGGTACGCGGCCGCCGTGCTCGGCCAGTACGCCGATCCGGCCGGGGCCCGCCCGGCCGAGGTGCGGGCGGCGCTGCTGGCCGCCCGGGACGCCCGGATCGCCTGGCAGGAGGCCCTGGAGCGGGCGGCCGGGGAGCCGGTGCGCCACCGGGGCCCCTCCGGGGAGGCCGCCGACGGCGCGGGCGACGCCCTGGCCGCGCTGGGCCGGGGCGCCATGCTGCTGGAGGCCCACGTCCCGGACCGGGCCCAGGCCCCGGTGCCGGGCGCGGCCGCCCTCGCGGAGGTCCTGCGGACGCGGACGGAGGCGGGGGCGAAAGCGGTGCGCGAGCGCCGGGTGCCGGAGTGGGAGGACGTCCGCACCCTGCTGACCAGCTGGGACGCCCCGGAGTCAGGGGTGTTGCGGGGAGCCGCAGACCAGCTGCTGGAATCGCTGGAGGCGTTCTCCGAGGCGCTGCGCCCCTGAACTGTGATCAAGGGAGCACTGCGCGTGCACGTGCATCTGCCCATGCAGGCGCTTATGAACACAGCTATGATCCGGTGGAGTTGACATCTGCACTATCGGGGGCTTCCTGTGGACCACGCGTACAACGGGATGGCAGCTGCAGAACTCGGCGGCGTGACCTGGCAGAAGAGCCGACACAGCAATTCGCAGGGATCCTGCGTGGAGTTCGCCAAACTGCCGGGCGGCGGTGTCGCCATGCGCAATTCACGCTTTCCGGACGGCCCGGCACTCGTGTACACGCCGGCCGAGATAGAGGCGCTGCTGCTGGGCGTCAAGGACGGCGAGTTCGACCACCTGATCGCCTGACGGGCATTCGAGGGAACAGCGCCGTGATCGCGCCATGCACGTGCACTGGCCGGGACTGATCGAAATGATCAACCCCGGCCAGTTGTCGCTTGTCTGACGATTCGTCCCCCGGGCGGCACCCCGTCGCCCCCGGCCGGTCCCCAGCCGGCCCCGGGCCGGGCCTCCGGCCGGATCCCGGCCGGATCCCGTGCTCAGTCCTGGAGCATGAACAGCGCCCAGACCACCTTGCCGGTCAGCCGTCCCGCGAGCGGGTGCCAGCCCCAGGTGTCGCTGTACGAGTCCACCAGGAACAGCCCGCGCCCGGACTCCAGGTCGCAGTTCTCGTCCGTCCGCTCGGGTGTGAACGAGCCCCCCGGCCGGTCCTCGCTGGGGTCCCGTACCGCGCACACCAGGCGGGTGCTCCACCGCATCAGGTGCAGCCGTACCGGCGCCTCCGGCTCGCCCGCCGTACCGCGCGCGTCGTCCGGCAGGGCGTGGCGCAGCGCGTTGGTGACGAGTTCGGAGACGACGAGGGCCACGTCGTCGAAGCGCTCGTCCAGGCCCCACTGGGACAGCGTGGACCTGGTGAACGAACGGGCGCCCCGCACCGCCTCGTAGCGGGCGGGCAGAGCGCAGGAGGCGGACCCGGAGACAGCCGTGGGGTCGACCGGGGGAAGCCCCTGCCGTAACGGCTCGAGCATGGTCGATCCATTCGTCCCCATGCGAGGCACTCCCGGGATTCGCGGACTGAGCGGTGACTCTGTCCAAAAAGAACTGCGGGGTGGGTCCGGCGCCGGCGCGAAGAGCACGCAGGTGCGCGGGGACCATCGTTCCGAATGCGGAAGTCAGATGCAAGGGCAGATGCACGTGCACGCGCCGGACCTGTCCACTCCCGTGACGGTTCTTGCTCATTTCTTCCTACGCATCCTGACGGACTTCTTTTCCGGGGTGCCGGATTCCGTTACAGAACGAGTACGGAGCGAAGCGTTTTGGTGGCAGACTGCGGCCCCTAGGGGTGCGGGGGCCCCGCGACGCACACGCAGCACGCACGCGTAGACCAACGCGCAACCATCGCGATGGGGAGGGCAGGACAAGTGACCGCAGAAGCCAGTGGTTCTGTGGTGCGCCGCATCCTCCTGGGCTCACAGCTCAGGCGACTCCGAGAATCCCGCGGCATCACACGTGAGGCGGCCGGCTACTCGATCCGCGCATCCGAATCGAAGATCAGCCGCTTGGAGTTGGGAAGGGTGAGCTTCAAGGCCAGGGACGTCGAGGACCTCCTCACGCTCTACGGGGTCACGGACGGCGCGGAGCGGGAGTCCCTCCTCGGGCTCGTCCGCGAGGCCAACGCGGCGGGCTGGTGGCACAGTTACGGCGACGTACTGCCCAACTGGTTCCAGACGTACATCGGTCTCGAAGGCGCCGCCTCCCTGATCCGCATCTACGAAGTCCAGTTCATCCACGGCCTGCTCCAGACCGAGGCCTACGCGCACGCCGTCGTCAAGCGCGGCATGCCCGGCGCCGCCGCGGCCGAGATCGACCGCCGCGTCGCGCTCCGCCTGGAGCGGCAGAAGGTTCTTGTCTCCGAGAACGCCCCGGTCTTCCACGCCGTCCTCGACGAGGCCGCGCTGCGCCGCCCGTACGGCGACCGGGACGTCATGCGGGGTCAGCTGGAGCACCTCATCGAGGTCTCCCAGCGCCCCAACGTCCAGCTCCAGGTGATGCCCTTCTCCTTCGGCGGTCACGCGGGCGAGAGCGGAGCCTTCACCCTGCTCCGTTTCCCCGAGTCGGACCTCCAGGACATCGTCTATCTGGAACAGCTCACCAGTGCCCTCTACCTGGACAAAGAAGAGGAAGTGGCGCAGTACGCAAGGGCGATGGAGCGGCTCCAGGCCGATTGCCCGGATCCCGAACGGACCCGGGATCTGCTACGCGGCCTGCTCCAACTGTCTTGATTCGCACGTAGTATGACGTCTGATCAGTGCATGATGACCGATCGGTCTCCGGTGCAGCGCACGGGTGCGCGCTCGCAGTAAGGGATGGCATGTCCATATTCACCGACGTGGCCCACCAGTACATAGACGGCGAATGGCTGGCCGGAACCGGTTCGTGGGACATCATCGACGTCAATCCGTACAACGGTGAGAAGCTCGCGGCCATCACCGTGGCCACCGTCGAGCAGGTGGACCAGGCCTACCGCGCCTCCGAGCGTGCCCAGAGAGAATGGGCGGCCACCAGCCCGTACACCAGACGCGAGATCCTCGAACGCGCCCTGCGGATCACCGAGGAGCGCGAGAAGGAAATCGTCGAGGCGATGATCGACGAGCTCGGCGGGACCCGTCCCAAGGCCGAGTACGAGGTCTACCTCGCCAAGGAGTTCATCCGCGAGTCGATCCAGCTGGCCGTCCGCCCCGAGGGCCGGATCCTTTCCTCGCCCGTCGCGGGCAAGGAGAACCGGGTGCAGCGCCTCCCGGTCGGCGTGATCACCGTGATCAGCCCCTTCAACTTCCCGTTCCTGGTCACCCTGAAGTCGGTCGCCCCGGCGCTGGCGCTGGGCAACGCGGTCGTGATCAAGCCGAACCAGAACGCCCCGGTGGTCGGCGGCGGGCTCATCGCCAAGATCTTCGAGGACGCCGGGCTGCCGGCCGGCCTGCTCAACGTGCTGGTCACCGACATCGCCGAGATCGGCGACGCCCTCCTGACGCACCCCGTCCCGAAGGTCATCTCCTTCGCCGGCTCCGACCGGGTCGGCCGGCACGTCGGCGAGGTCGCCGCCCGGCACTTCAAGCGGACGGTCCTGGAGCTCAGCGGCAACAGCGCGCTGGTCGTCCTGGACGACGCCGACCTCGACTACGCGGTGGACGCGGCCGTCTTCAGCCGGTTCGTCTACCAGGGCCAGGTCTGCATGGCCGCCAACCGGATCCTCGTGGACGCCTCGATCGCCGAGGAGTTCACCGAGAAGTTCATCGCGCGGGTGCGCGGCCTGAAGACCGGCGACCCGCACGAGGCCGACACCCAGATCGGCCCGCTGATCAACTCCTTCCAGGCCGACGCCCTGACCGCGCTGGTGGACCGCGCCGTCGAGGAAGGCGCGCGAGCGCTCGTACGGGGGTCTACGCGCGGCAACCTGGTGGAGCCGACCGTCCTGGCCGGCCTTCCCGAGGACTCCCCGCTGCTGGGGCAGGAGATCTTCGGCCCGGTGGCGCTGCTGGTCGTCTTCGACGGCGAGGAGGAGGCCGTACGGCTGACCAACGCGACCCCGTACGGGCTGAGCGGCGCCGTGCACACGCGGGACGTGGAGCGCGGGGTCCGGTTCGCGCAGCGCATCGAGACGGGGATGATCCACGTCAACGACTCCACCATCGGGGACGAGCCGCTGGCCGCGTTCGGCGGGGAGAAGGCCTCGGGTCTGGGCCGGCTGAACGGCGACGCGACGGTGGAGGCCTTCACCACCCAGAAGTGGATCTCGGTCCAGCACGGGCGCAGCCACTTCCCCTTCTAGTTCCGGCGCGCGGGTTCCCGGTGTCCATTGAGGACAGGAACTGACCGCAACCCTCCGTAGCGTGGTTCTCGTCAGCAGGAGAAACCCACGAAGGCGGTTGGTCAGCATGGTCACTCACGTTCCCTCCGAGTCCTACGGCGACGAGCGCGGCGCGCTCCTGTCCTTCGTGGAGGCCCAGCGCGGCGGGCTGCGCCGCTCGGTGCTCGGTCTGAGCGAGGCGCAGGCGGCGAGCCGGCCGAGCGCGAGCGAGCTGTCCCTGTCGGGGCTGCTGAAGCACGTCGCGGAGTGCGAGCTCAACTGGCTGCGGCTGGCGCAGCAGCGGCCGAACGAGCTCCAGCGCACCGAGGAGACCTGGGGTGACAGCTTCCGGCTCGTCGGCGACGAGACGGTCCCGCAGATCCTCGCCTTCTGGGACGACGTGGCCGCGCAGACGGCGGAGTTCGTGGCCGCTCTGCCCGGTCTGGACGAGACCTTCCCGCTGCCTCCGGCGCCGTGGTTCCCGAAGGACGGCAAGGTCTCGATGCGGTGGATGCTGCTGCACCTGGTGGAGGAGATCGCCCGGCACGCGGGGCACGCGGACATCGTGCGGGAGTCCCTGGACGGCAAGACGGCCTTCGAGCTGGTGGCGCAGGCCGCGGAGGCGGACGCGGGGAACGCGGCCGGGACAGCGTAGGGGCTCCGGACTTGCACCTCACGTCACGTGAGGGGCCACAGTGAAGGGCGTACCCCAACAGAGGAGCGGGAAGCGATGGGCTACTCGGTCGGCCAGGTCGCCGGATTCGCCGGAGTGACGGTGCGCACGCTGCACCACTACGACGAGATCGGGCTGCTCTCCCCGAGCGGCCGCAGCCATGCGGGTCACAGGCGGTACGACGACGCCGACCTCGACCGGCTGGGGCGGATCCTGTTCTACCGGGAGCTCGGCTTCCCGCTCGACGAGGTCGCGGTCCTGCTGAACGACCCGGACGCGGACGCGAGGGAGCACCTGCGCCGGCAGCACGCCCTCCTGTCCGGCCGGATCGCCCGGCTCCAGCGGATGGCCGAGGCCGTTGAGCACGCCATGGAGGCGCACAGAATGGGCATCAACCTCACGCCCGAGGAGAAGTTCGAGGTCTTCGGGGACTTCGACCCGGACCAGTACGCCGGGGAGGCGGAGCGGCGCTGGGGCGGCACCGACGCCTACCGGGAGTCCGCCCGGCGGGCGGCCACGTACTCCAAGGACGACTGGCAGCGGATCCAGAGCGAGATGGAGGACCTGAACCGGCGGCTCGGCGAGCTGATGGCCTCGGGCGCGGCGGCGGACTCCGCCGGGGCCATGGACCTCGCCGAGGAGCACCGGGGCTGGCTGGGCCGCAACCACTACGCGTGCCCGTACGAGATGCACACCTGCCTCGGGGAGATGTACGTCGCGGACGAGCGGTTCACGGCCTTCTACGACGCCGTGCGGCCCGGTCTGGCGGTCTTCCTGCGGGACGCGATCCTCGCCAACGCGGTCCGGGGCGTGTAGCCGGATATCCGCGTCACCGCCCGCCCACGGCCCCCACCGGGTACCTGGAACCCGGTGGGGGCCGTGGGCGTTGCTAAATTGAGGACCACCGTCGCGTCCGCCTGCCTGCCCGTGCCCGCCCGCCCGTGCCGGCCTGTGGACTTCCCCCAGACGCCCGCAGACCCCCCCGATCCAGGAGAGCCCGGAACTCGTGTACACGCTTGCGCTCGGCCCTGAGTGGCTGTCCCCGGACTATCTGATCTCGCACTTCGGCCTGATCGGCATCCTGGTCATCGTCTTCGCCGAATCGGGACTGTTCGCCTTCCTTCCCGGCGACTCCCTGCTGTTCACGGCGGGCCTGCTGGTCGCCAACGGGGAGTACATCAAGCAGCCCCTGTGGCTGGTCTGCACGCTGATCGTGGCCGCCGCGATCATCGGTGACCAGGTCGGCTACATGATCGGGAAGTTCTTCGGCCCGAAGCTCTTCAACCGTCCGAAGTCCAAGGTCTTCAAGCGGGAGAACCTGGACAAGGCGCACGAGTTCATGGACAAGCACGGCCCGAAGGCCATCGTGCTCGCCCGGTTCGTGCCGATCATCCGCACCTTCGCTCCGATGGTCGCGGGCGCCGGTTCGATGAAGTACCGCACCTTCCTGACGTACAACGTCATCGGTGGCATCGGCTGGGGCGCGGGCATCACGATCGCGGGCTACTGGCTCGGCCAGATCGAACTGATCAAGAACAACATCGAGGCGATCCTGGTCCTGATCGTCCTCATCTCCCTGATCCCGGTGATCTTCGAGGTGATGAAGGCCCGCAAGGAGTCCAAGGCGGCCGGCGGCGCCGAGGGCGGCGGTCCGGCCGAGCAGCCGCAGGCCCCGCGCGGCCGTCACGCCAAGCGCTGACGCGGCGGGCGGCGCCCCTGCCGCCCCCGCCGGGCCCCTGCGGGCCCGCCCGTACGCCCCGGAGACCCGCTGTGGTCCCCGGGGCGTTCGCGTACCCGTACCGCCCTCAGAAGCCGCGGGTCCGCTTCGCCGCGCGGCGTTTGGCGGCGCTCGTGGCGCCCGGGATGCGCATGAACAGGCGGGAGGTCTCGGACCCGAGGTTCACCCCGATCGCGATGGCCAGGGCGATGGCGGCGGCGTTGGTCAGGGAGCCGATGCCCTCGGTCAGCTTGTTCTCGGCGATCAGCAGCAGCCCGTAGTACGTGGCCGAGCCGGGCAGCAGCGGGCCGATCGCTGCCGTCACGTACGGCAGCGCGGAGGCGAACCGGTAGCGCGAGAACAGCTGCCCGAAGAGGCCGACGAGCCCGGCGGCGATGGCCGTGGAGGCGACCGGGGCGATCCCGCCCGCGTAGTGCAGGGCCCCGTACGTCACCCAGGCGACCCCGCCGTTCAGGGTCACGATCAGCACAGTGGAACGTTCCTGCTGGAGCATGATCGCGAAGGTGAAGACCAGCACCATCGACGCCGCGATCTGGATCAGCGGCCGCTCCGTGATCAGGAGGGCCTCCTCCGGATTGAGCGCGGCGCCCAGCTGGAGCCCCAGGTACAGCACCACCAGCACGCCCGTGATGATGCCGATGAAGAGGTACATGACCTCCAGCAGCCGGGCGGAAGCGGTGATGTAGAAGCCGGTCAGACCGTCCTGGACGGCCGCGACCAGGGCCCGCCCGGGCAGCAGCGCGAACAGCCCACCGGTGATCACCGCGGAGGCCCTGACGTCGATCTCGGCCAGCTTCAGTGCCACGCCGATCGCGGCGGGCGGCATCGCGGCCGCGACGAACTGGTAGAACTCCGGCAGCCCGCGGCCGGCGCACAGCCAGGCGAGCCGGTCGCCCAGGACCGCCCCGAGCGCGGCGGCGAGGAAGACGACGACGCCACCGCCGACGAGGGTGGAGGCGGCCCCGGCCAGCAGGCCGGCCGCCGCGGTCAGCATCCAGCCGGGGTACGGGTGCCGGTTGCGGCGGATCTCGGCGAGACGGCGGTAGGCCTCTTCGAGGGAGGTGTCGGTCTCGGCGTGACTGATGTCGTCCACCAGCTGGAACACGGCCGCGAGCCGGTTGTAGTCGGTACCGCGGCGGCGCACCGTCCGGTTCGCCGAGACGGGGTCGTCGACGAGGGACGGGTGGTAGGTGATCGACAGCATCGTGAAGGTGACCGTCGGCTCACAGCGGTCGAGCCCGTAGCTGCGCGCCACCGCGAACATGGCTGCCTCGACGTCCTCGGCGCCCTCGCCGCCCGCGAGCAGCAGCTCGCCGATGCGCAGGGTGAGGTCGAGGACGCGGCCCACGGCCGGCCCGCTCTCGCTGAGCCGCTGCGCGGGCTCGGGCACCGGACGGACGTCGACCGGCATCCGGAGCATGGTGCGCATGCGGTCCTGCCAGAGGGAGTCCGTCATGCGGGACACCGGCATGCCCGGGACGGGGGTGAAGGCGGGCGGCGAGTGGTGGGCGCTGTAGGTGGCGGGCGGCGCGAACGCCGATCCCTCCGGCTCGGGCAGCTGCGCCGCGAGACCGTCGGGCACGGAGAACTCCGAGGTCGGCTGGTCCTCCTCGATCGCCTCCGGCACCATTCCGGCCGGGGTCGTGAAAGCGCTGCGCGCCTCATCGGACTTCGGCTTCCGGTCCTCGGTGCCTCCGGAGCCATCGGCCTCCGTCACGCGTCCTCCCGTCCTGGTCAGCCCGGGTATCAGTATGCGGAACGTGTCCGTTTCCGGCGAAACCAAACGACAACGGGCGGCACCCCCCGCGTGAGGGGGGTACCGCCCGGGACGTCACGGGGCGGGCGGAACGTGCCGCCTACCCGGCGTCCAGCGGAGCGCGACGGCTCAGTGGTGGCCGCCCTGCGCCTCCAGGCGCTTGTACGAGGCCTCGATCTCGGCCTCGGCCTCGGTGCGGCCGACCCAGTTCGCGCCCTCGACGGACTTGCCCGGCTCCAGGTCCTTGTAGACCTCGAAGAAGTGCTGGATCTCCAGGCGGTCGAACTCCGACACGTGGTGGATGTCGCGCAGGTGCTCGACACGCGGGTCCGAGGCCGGCACGCAGAGCAGCTTGTCGTCGCCGCCCGCCTCGTCCGTCATGCGGAACATGCCGATCGCGCGGCACTTGATCAGGCAGCCCGGGAAGGTCGGCTCGTCCAGGATGACCAGCGCGTCCAGCGGGTCGCCGTCCTCACCGAGGGTGTTCTCGACGAAGCCGTAGTCGGCCGGGTAGCTGGTGGAGGTGAAGAGGCGACGGTCCAGACGGATCCGGCCGGTCTCGTGGTCCACCTCGTACTTGTTCCGCGAACCCTTGGGGATCTCGATGGTGACGTCGAACTCCACGTCCTGCTCCTCCATGATCAGCTTCATTGCTTCGAGACTGCGTTGGTTCACCTGCGTGCACGTCCGTCCCGGCCCTGCCGGGTGGGGTGCCATGCTCGCGGCAAGTCGCAGTGGTTAAGTGTCCCTCACGCATATCCGTGATCGCGAAAGGGGCTGGTCCGAGGTGCCCTTGGTCAAGACCTGGCAGCTCATCGCGGCATCGGCCGTCGCCGGCCTCGTCCTGTCGGCGGCGACGGTCTCCGTCACCGGCCCTTGGGACTCCGGCCAGCGTAAGGCCGAGCGGGACAGGGCCGCCTCCTGGAGCCGGATGGGTGGCGTAGATCACGGCTCCGGACGGCTCCCGGAGGCCGCACCCAGCGCCCCGGGGGTGCTTTCCGGCCTCGCGGCGGCCCTCCAGGCCGAAAAGCAGGCCGGGAACCCGCTGGGGGAGCAGGCCGGGCGGCAGCCGGGCACCGGCACCGGAGAGGGCACCGGCTCCGGCTCCGACGCCCTCGCCGGGGCGCTGCGGCCGCTGTTCGCCGACCCCGCGCTCGGGAGCCTGCGCAGCGCCTCCGTCATCGACACCGCCACCGGGCGGGTGCTGTACGAGGCCAAGCCGCGCGAGCCGATGACCCCCGCCTCCACCGTCAAGATCGCCACCGCGACGGCGGTACTGGCCGCTCTCGGCCCCGAGCACCGCTTCCGCACCACCGTGACCCCGGGCGCCGCGCCCGGGCAGATCATCCTGGTCGGCGGCGGCGACCCCTCGCTGACCGCGCGGAAGAAGCCGCCGGCCGGCTCCGGCGGCAGCCTCGTCGCCCTCGCCGCCGACACCGCCCAGGCGCTCAAGGCGGCCGGCACGGACAGCGTGAGCCTCGGCTACGACGACTCCCTCTACTCCGGGCCCGCCCGCCACCCGATCGGCCTCAACCCCAACGTCGCGCCGCTGAGCGCCCTGACGGCCGACGAGGGCCGCCTGAACGACTCCCTCTCGGGCCCCGCCGACCGCTCCGAGGACCCGTCCGGGGACACCGCCCGCGCCTTCGCCGACCTGCTGGCGGACCGCGGCATCAAGGTCACCGGCGCGCCCGCGAAGGCCAGGGCCGCCGCCGACGCCGAACCGCTGGCGACCACCCTGTCCACCCCGCTCGGCGGCCTCGTCGAGCGGATGCTGACCAACAGCGACAACGACATCGCCGAGGCCCTCGCCCGCCAGAGCGCCCTCGCCTCCGGGCAGCCCGGCAGCTTCGAGGGCGCCGGGAATGCCGTCGCCGCCACGCTCGCCTCCCTCGGCATCGACACCACCGGCGCCCGGTTCGCCGACGGGAGCGGCCTGGACCGCAGCGACAAGGTCAGCGCCGGCCTGCTGACCGCACTGCTCGCCAAGGCCGCCGACCCCCAGCGGCCGGAGCTGCGGCCCGTCCTGACCGGGCTGCCCGTCGCCGGGTTCAACGGCACCCTGCGGGGCCGCAACAGCGGCGGTTCCCCGGCCGCCGGCCTGGTCCGGGCCAAGACCGGCACCCTCTCGGGCGTGAACGCCCTCGCGGGCACCGTCGTGGACCCCTCCGGGCGGCTCCTCGCCTTCGCCTTCCTGGCCGCGAACACCCCGGGGCCCGAAGGCGCCGAGAAGGCCCTCGACAAGCTGGCGGCCGCCGTCGCCGGCACGCGCTGAGGGGGTCCGCGGCGGCGCCGGTCCACGTACGGTTGACGCATGACGAGCATCGGTGGTGCGGAGATGGTCGACTGGAACCTCGCGGTGGCGACGGCGACCCGGCTGGTGCGGCCGGGTCCGGAGGTCAGCCGCCACGAGGCCCGGGCCGTGGTGGCGGAGCTGCGCAGGCACGCCAAGACCTCTGAACGGCACGTGCGCGAGTACACGCGGATGGTGCCCGAGAACGCGACGGTGCAGGACACGCCCGTCCTGGTCGTCGACAGGGCCGGCTGGGTCAAGGCCAACGTGGCCGGCTTCCGGGAACTCCTGGGCCCCCTGCTCGGCAAGATGCAGGAACGCCGCGGCAGCGCCCCCGGCGGCGCCGTGCTCGGCGCGGTCGGCGGCAAGGTCACCGGCGTCGAGCTGGGCATGCTGCTCAGCTTCCTGGCCTCCCGGGTGCTCGGCCAGTACGAGACCTTCGCGCCGGCCGCCCTCGACCTGCCGGGCCCGGCCACCGGCGGGCGCCTGCTGCTCGTCGCCCCGAACATCGTGCACGTGGAGCGCGAGCTGGGCGTCGACCCGCACGACTTCCGGCTGTGGGTGTGCCTGCACGAGGAGACCCACCGCACCCAGTTCACCGCCGTGCCCTGGCTCCGGGACCACCTGGAGGGCGAGATCCAGACGTTCCTCGGCGCCACCGAGATGGACCCGATGAACGTCCTGGAGCGGCTGCGCGAGGCCGCCCAGTCCTTCGCGGGCGCCCGCCCCGCCGACGAGCACGGCGAGGACGGCCGCTCGCTGGTGGAGCTCGTGCAGACCCCCGAGCAGCGCGAGGTGCTCGGGCGGCTCACCGCCGTCATGTCCCTGCTGGAGGGGCACGCCGACTTCGTGATGGACGGCGTCGGCCCCGGGGTGGTCGCCTCGGTCGCCGAGATCCGGGAGAAGTTCCAGCAGCGCCGGGCGAGCGGCGCGGGCCGCCTCGACGCCGCCCTGCGCAAGCTGCTCGGGCTCGACGCGAAGCTGCGGCAGTACCGGGACGGGGAGCGGTTCGTACGGGCCGTCGTCGGCGAGGTGGGGATGGACGGCTTCAACCGGGTGTGGACCTCCCCGAACACACTGCCCACCAAGAGCGAGATCGCCAAGCCGTCGGACTGGGTGGCGCGCGTACACGGGAAGTGAGGCGACCGAGAGCGGCCCGCGAGGCGTAAACGTGTCCCTCTGGGGGAAGCAGCGTCACCCTTCCGAGGGACCGTGGGGCGTGGAAGGGCGTGCGATGCTCGGGGAACGGCTCGGCTCTGTCACCATCGACGCACTCTGAGTGACAACCCTCTCCCCGCGGGCGGCCCCCGCGGGGACGGCCGGGCGGGCAGCACGGCACCACGGCGGCCCGCCCGCCGAGCACGCACCACCCACCGCACACCCCGAAGCCTCCGAGGCATCCGAACTCCACCGAAGGGCACCGGACATGGGTCCCCATCCTGCGGTCGCGGCGATACGCCTGGCGGTCCGCCGCGTACTCCACGACGTCCTGACCGACCTCACCGACAGCCGCACCCCCGGCGCCGCCGCGCCGCTCGTCCTCGTCGCCTGCTCCGGCGGCGCCGACTCCATGGCGCTCGCCTCCGCCCTCGCCTTCGAGGCCCCCAAGCTCGGCATCCGGGCCGGCGGCGTCACCGTCGACCACGGCCTCCAGCCCGGCTCGGACCTGCGCGCCGCCGAGGTCGTCACCCGCATGACCGCACTCCGCCTCGACCCGGTGGAGTCCGTCGCCGTGCGCGTCGGCCGTGAGGGCGGCCCCGAGGCCGCCGCGCGCGACGCCCGCTACGGCGCCCTCGACGAGGCCGCCGACCGGCTCGGAGCCGCCGCCGTACTGCTCGGCCACACCCGGGACGACCAAGCCGAAACCGTCCTGCTGGGCCTCGCCCGCGGCTCCGGCATCCGCTCGCTGTCCGGCATGCCCGAGGTCTCGGCGGGCCCCGGCGGCCCCGGCCGCACCAACCGCTACCGGCGCCCCTTCCTCCAGGTCGACCGGCAGACCGCCCGCAAGGCCTGCATGGTCCAGTCCCTCCCCGTCTGGGACGACCCGCACAACCTCGACCCCGCCTACACCCGCTCCCGGCTGCGCCACGAGGGGCTGCCCGCCCTGGAGAAGGCCCTGGGCAAAGGGGTCGTAGAGGCCCTCGCCCGCACCGCCCAGCTCTCCCGCGACGACGCCGACGCCCTGGACTCCTGGGCCGCCGACGCCGAGGCCGGCGTACGGGACGCGGACGGCCGGCTGGAGTGCGCCAAGCTGTACGCCCTGCCCCCCGCCGTGCGCCGCCGCGTGCTGCGCCGGGCCGTGGTCGCGGCGGGTTCCCCGGCCGGTTCCCTCTTCGCCCGCCACATCGAGGAAGTCGACCGCCTCATCACCGGATGGCGCGGTCAGGGCGCCATCAACCTGCCCGGCCGGGTGGAGGCCCAGCGGCAGGGTGGCAGACTTGTCATCCGGCAGGGCTGATTGGTGCTGAAACACGGCTGAGCCCTCCGGGGGCACCCCCGGAGACCCGGCCGTCGACGAAAGTGATGCGGGTGGACGAGAAGGACATGGGCGACGACCTCCAGTCGGTGCTCATCACCAAGGAAGAGATCGACGCGAAGCTGGCCGAGCTGGCCGCGAAGATCGACGCGGAGTACGCGGGCAAGGACCTGCTCATCGTCGGCGTGCTCAAGGGCGCGGTGATGGTGATGGCGGACCTGGCGCGCGCCTTGTCCACCCCGCTCACCATGGACTGGATGGCGGTGTCCTCGTACGGCGCCGGGACCCAGTCCTCGGGCGTGGTCCGGATCCTCAAGGACCTGGACACCGACATCAAGGACAAGCACGTCCTGATCGTCGAGGACATCATCGACTCCGGTCTGACGCTGTCCTGGCTGCTGTCGAACCTGGGCTCCCGCCAGCCGGCCTCCCTGGAGGTCGTCACGCTGCTGCGCAAGCCCGACGCCGCGAAGGTCGCGATCGACGTGAAGTGGGTCGGCTTCGACATCCCCAACGAGTTCGTCGTGGGCTACGGCCTCGACTACGCGGAGAAGTACCGCAACCTGCCGTTCGTGGGCACGCTCGCCCCGCACGTGTACGGCGGCTGACACGCACCCGCGCCCTCGGGCCCCGGACGGGGAACCTGAGGGCGTCGCCCGCCGTTGAAGCATGCGAAGGCGGGTTTGTCAGCCGTCCCACGAGGCCGCGGGTGACAATTCAGGGGTACATTCCGAAGAACAGTCTTTACTCACAGCAGCATTTACCTACGGGCAGGAGGGACGGGGTGCTCAGCGCCCCGTATGGATGGACGTGAAGCGATACTTCCGTGGGCCGGTCATGTGGATCGTGCTGGCCGTCCTCGCCGTGGTCGTGTTGATGAACGTCGTCGGCTCCGGCGGCGGCTACAAGTCGGTGGAGACCAGCGAGGTCATCAAGGCGATCAACAGTGGCCAGGTGGACAGCGCCAAGCTGACCACCGGTGACAGCCAGATGATCAAGATCGAGCTGAAGAAGGGCCAGAAGCTCGGCGACAACGACGGCACCAAGTTCCAGGCCAACTACATCGGGGACCAGGGCGTCCAGCTCGCCCAGAACCTCCAGACCAAGTACGAAGCGGGTCAGATCCCGGACGGGTACACCGTCTCGCCGGACAAGGCCAGCCCGTTCCTCAGCGTGCTGCTCTCGCTCCTGCCCTTCGTCCTCATCGTCGTGGTCTTCCTGTTCCTGATGAACCAGATGCAGGGCGGCGGCTCCCGGGTCATGAACTTCGGGAAGTCCAAGGCCAAGCTCATCACCAAGGACACCCCGAAGACGACGTTCGCCGACGTCGCGGGCTCCGACGAGGCCGTCGAGGAACTCCACGAGATCAAGGAGTTCCTCCAGGAGCCGGCGAAGTTCCAGGCCGTCGGCGCCAAGATCCCCAAGGGCGTGCTGCTCTACGGCCCGCCCGGCACCGGAAAGACCCTGCTCGCGCGTGCCGTCGCGGGCGAGGCCGGTGTGCCCTTCTACTCGATCTCCGGTTCCGACTTCGTCGAGATGTTCGTCGGTGTCGGTGCCTCGCGTGTCCGTGACCTGTTCGAACAGGCCAAGGCCAACGCGCCGGCGATCGTCTTCGTCGACGAGATCGACGCCGTCGGCCGGCACCGCGGTGCGGGTCTCGGCGGCGGTCACGACGAGCGCGAGCAGACCCTCAACCAGCTGCTCGTCGAGATGGACGGCTTCGACGTGAAGGGCGGCGTCATCCTGATCGCCGCCACGAACCGTCCGGACATCCTCGACCCGGCGCTGCTGCGCCCGGGCCGTTTCGACCGGCAGATCGCGGTCGACCGTCCCGACATGCAGGGCCGTCTGGAGATCCTCAAGGTCCACCAGAAGGGCA
Organism: Streptomyces goshikiensis; assembly: GCF_014650555.1. GTDB lineage: Bacteria > Actinomycetota > Actinomycetes > Streptomycetales > Streptomycetaceae > Streptomyces > Streptomyces goshikiensis. The sequence goes on from NZ_BMVE01000004.1 coordinate 560,203, forward strand.
AGCCGGTCGCGCCGGACGTCGACCTCTCGGCCGTCGCCCGCCGCACCCCCGGCTTCACGGGTGCCGATCTCTCCAACGTCCTGAACGAGGCCGCGCTGCTCACGGCCCGCTCGGACAAGAAGCTGATCGACAACCACATGCTGGACGAGGCGATCGACCGCGTCGTGGCGGGCCCGCAGAAGCGGACCCGGATCATGTCGGACCGGGAAAAGAAGATCACCGCGTACCACGAGGGCGGTCACGCCCTGGTCGCGGCGGCCTCTCCGAACTCGGACCCGGTCCACAAGATCACGATCCTGTCCCGCGGCCGGGCCCTGGGTTACACCATGGTCCTGCCCGATGAGGACAAGTACTCGACCACGCGCAACGAGATGCTCGACCAGCTGGCGTACATGCTGGGCGGGCGCGCGGCCGAGGAGCTGGTCTTCCACGACCCGACCACGGGCGCGGCGAACGACATCGAGAAGGCCACGGCGACGGCCCGCGCGATGGTCACGCAGTACGGCATGACCGAGCGTCTCGGTGCGATCAAGTTCGGCGGCGACAACACCGAGCCGTTCCTGGGCCGCGAGATGTCGCACCCGCGGGACTACTCGGAAGAGGTCGCGGCGCTGGTCGACGAAGAGGTCAAGAAGCTCATCGAGACCGCGCACAACGAGGCCTGGGAGATCCTGGTCGAGAACCGCGACGTGCTCGACAACCTCGTCCTCGCGCTGCTGGAGAAGGAGACGCTGAACAAGGAGCAGATCGCCGAGGTCTTCTCGACGATCGTGAAGCGTCCGGCCCGCCCCGCGTGGACCGGCTCCTCCCGCCGCACCCCGTCGACCCGTCCGCCGGTGCTCTCTCCCAAGGAGCTCCAGCTGACGAACTCGGCGAACGGCACCTCGGCGACCCCGCCGGCCGTGTCGGTGGAAAAGGCCCCGGAGCCCGCCCCTGAGGATCGCCCCGAGTAATCGGCGGTCGACCCCTCCGGAATGGATGCCGCGCCCCCCAGGTTCTAGCCTGGGGGGCGCGGCACTTTGGCGTGCCCGCGAGCGCGAGCGCACAGGCACACAGGAACGAGGATGAGATGACCGACCCAGTGACCCTGACCGGTGGCGAGGGCACGATCGGCGAGTTCGACGAGAAGCGCGCCGAGGCGGCAGTCCGAGAGCTCCTGATCGCGGTCGGCGAGGACCCGGACCGCGAGGGCCTCCTGGAGACCCCGGCGAGGGTCGCGCGCGCGTACAAGGAGATATTCGCCGGCCTGTACCAGCGGCCCGAGGAAGTCCTGACGACGACGTTCGACCTGGGCCACGACGAGATGGTCCTGGTCAAGGACATCGAGGTCATGTCGAACTGTGAACACCATCTGGTGCCGTTCCACGGTGTGGCCCACGTCGGCTACATCCCGTCCACCGACGGCAAGATCACCGGGCTGTCGAAGCTGGCCCGCCTCGTGGACGTGTTCGCCCGCCGTCCGCAGGTGCAGGAGCGGCTGACGACGCAGATAGCCGACTCCCTCATGGAGATCCTGGATCCGCGCGGGGTCATCGTGGTCATCGAGTGCGAGCACATGTGCATGACCATGCGCGGCGTCCGCAAGCCGGGCGCGAAGACCATCACCTCGGCCGTCCGCGGCCAGCTCCGCGACCCCGCGACGCGCAACGAGGCCATGAGCCTGATCATGGCCCGCTAGCGTCCGCGGCGGGGGAGCACCCCGCGATGTCCGTGGTCCGAAGCCGGCCCCCGGAGGGGGCCGGTCAGGCGTGGGACGGGGATTCGGTGGCGGTGTCGTCGTCCTCGGGGAGCTTGAGGACGTGTTCCAGGAAGAGGGCGGCGGCGATGACCGCGGCGCCCGCCAGGACCGAGGCACCGGCGTACCAGGTCTGGTCGCGGCGGGCCGGGACGTCGAGGGCGTCGGTGAACAGGAAGACGCCCACGCCGCCGTACATGCCCGCCACCAGGGCCGCGACCAGCGCGCTGGCCTGGCCGAAGACGACCGCGCGGGCCGCCATCAGCGGCTCGACGCCCTTGGCGCCCGGGCGCCGCTCGCGCTGCGCCTTGAGGCGGCCGCGCAGGGACAGCGCCGTGGCGAGCAGCACCACCGCGATGACGGCCAGGACGATCGGCGCGGCCAGTGGGACGCCCGGCAGGGTGCCGTAGGCGTTCCACAGGCGGGCGCCGGCCCAGGACAGGACCCCGGCGACCAAGAAGATGCCCGCCAGGACCGCCGGCCTCAGTTGCTTCACGTGCCCGTTCCCCGCTTTCTGAGCCGATTCGTCAGCAGTGAACAGGCTAACGACTACTCGGGGAGGTGGAGTTCCAGGTCGGGGCGCGCGGTCACGCCCGTCAGGCCGACGTCGGCCAGGAGCTCGGCGATCGGGCCGTGGCCGGGGATCTGCGCCTCGGCGTCGATGTCGTGCCACGGGGCCAGGACGAAGGCCCGCTGGTGGGCCCTGGGGTGCGGCAGGGTGAGGGTGGGGTCGTCGGAGACCACCTCGGCGTACGAGACGATGTCGACGTCGATGGTGCGGGGGCCCCAGCGCTCCTCGCGGACGCGGTCGAAGGCCTCCTCGATCGCGTGCCCGCGCTCCAGCAGCGAGGACGGCGGCAGGGTCGTCTTCAGCGCGATGACCGCGTTGAGGTACGAGGGCTGCGAGCCGGGCTCGATGCCCCAGGGCTCGGTCTCGTAGACGGGGGAGACGGCCTTGACCCGCAGGCCGGGCGTGTCACCGAGGGCGTCGATGGCGCCCTGGAGGGTCTCCAGGCGGTTGCCGAGGTTCGAGCCGAGCGCGATGACGGCCCACCTCGGGTTGGACAGGGTGACGTCCGCCGCGTCGACCGTCTCGACGACGGACGCCGGTACCGGCTGGACGGTGGGGTCGCTCTGGGCGTTCAGTCCGTGATTCACGCGCGGCTCCGGGTGATCGTGATGGTCACGTCGTCGAAGGGAACGGTGATGGGCGCGTCCGGCTTGTGGACGACGACCTCCACCTGTGCCACGGCGTCGTGCTTGAGGCACTGCTGGGCGATCCGCTCGGCAAGGGTCTCGATGAGGTCGACGGGCTCGCCTTGGACCACGTCGACGACTTCCTCGGCCACGACCCCGTAGTGCACGGTCTTGGCCAGGTCGTCCCCGGCCGCCGCGGGGCGGGTGTCGAGGTGCAGCACCAGGTCGACTATGAAGGTCTGGCCTTCCTCGCGTTCCCTGGGGAAGACGCCGTGGTGCCCGCGAGCCTTGAGGCCGCGCAGCGCGACACGATCCACGCGAATCACTCCTGTTTCGTAGGTTCTTCCGGTCCCGGGACTCCCGGGGCCATAGGCCTACGCCGAGTGCGGTCGGCGTCGTCCACCTTCGAATTTACCCGCGATATACCCCGCCTCCCGCGCGAGGGGTCAGTCCGTGTCCTCTTCGTCCTCTTCTTCGGAGTCCGTGAGCACCGGGGAACCGTGGTGGGACCAGAGCAGCCAGCCCTGCGGTGTGCGACGGAACACATTTGTCGCGACGACCAGCTGGCCGACCAGCGGGCCGAGTTCCCCGCCGTCCTCGGCGGGTCCCCCGCTGAGGATGTTCTCCGTACACGTGACGAGGGCGGTGTCGCCTATGACGGCCACCTTGGTGTCGGTGAGGAAGAACTGGATGTACTCCGTGTGGGACATGATCAGCGCGTAGGAGCGCAGCACCTCGCCGCGGCCCGAGAGCACCGGCCAGCCCGGGTGCACGCAGGAGATCTCGTCTTCGAGCCAGAGCGCCGACAGTCCGTCGAAGTCCCCCCGCTCCATGGCCTCGTAGAAGGCCGTATTGGCCTCTTCGACGGCTTCGATGTCGGTACGGCTCACCGTGCCCCTTTCCTGCCTGTACGGATGCTGCTGCGGGTGCCGGCCCGGACGCGTGTCCGGATCACAGAGCCCCTTCCACGGCGCGGGCCACCCGAACCGCGTCGGCGGTCGCCCGTACCTCGTGGACCCGTACGGCCCAGGCGCCCTGGTACGCGGCGAGGGCGGAGACGGCGGCCGTGGCGGCGTCCCGCTCGCGGGCGGGCGGCGGGGCGGCGTCGGCGGCGCCGGCCAGGACGCGGCCGAGGAAACGCTTCCGCGAGGCGGCGACCAGCAGCGGGAAGCCGAGCGCGCGCAGCTCGGCGAGGTGGGCGACGAGGGCCAGGTCGTGCTCGGCGTTCTTGGCGAAGCCGAGGCCGGGGTCGACGAGGAGCCGCTCGGGGGCGATGCCGCCGGATATGACGGCGTCGACGCGGGCGCGGAGTTCGGCGGTGACCTCGGCGAGGACGTCGTCGTAGACGGCGAGGCTGTTCATGTTGTCGCTGAAGCCGCGCCAGTGCATGACCACGAAGGGCACCTCGGCGGCCGCGACGGCCGGGATCATGCCGGGGTCGGCGAGGCCGCCGCTGACGTCGTTGACCAGGGCCGCGCCGGCGGCGACGGCCTGCGCGGCGACGGAGGCGCGCATGGTGTCGACGGAGACGACGACGCCCTCGGAGGCGAGGCCGCGCACGACGGGGACGACCCGGCGCAGCTCTTCCTCCTCGTCGACGCGGGGGGCGCCGGGGCGGGTGGACTCACCGCCGACGTCGATGAGGTCGGCGCCCTCGGCGACGAGGTCGAGACCGCGCTTGACGGCCGCCGTGGTGTCGAACCAGCGGCCGCCGTCGGAGAAGGAGTCGGGGGTGACGTTGACGACCCCCATGACCCCGCAGCGGTCCCACTCCGGCAGACCTGTGACCCGGCCCCTGTCGGTGGCCGCGCGGTGCGTGTTCATGGTCCCAGGGTAGAGCCGGTGCCCGGCGCGGCCGGTACGCGAGGACCGGCCCGGCGCCCTGGCCAGGCGCGACGCGGGCGGGGGCGGCCGCAGGCGGGGCGGGGTGGCCGCCGGACGCGGAGGAGGCCGGGGCTCGTGCGAGCCCCGGCCTCCTCCACGCCCCGCGCCCCGGCGGGTCAGGCGGCGGCGACCTCGCGGTCCGACGGGGACGGGACGGCGCTCACGTGCGTGTGGGCGCAGGTACGGACCGGCTTGGGCCGGCGGCGGCTCGCGAACAGGCGCGGCAGCGCCAGCGTCACGAAGCCCTCGGCCTGCATCGCGGCGAAGCCGATGCGGGGCAGGTCACGGGTGGTGCGGAAGACCACGAAGCGGGGCTCCCAGCGGGGCTTGAACTTCGCGTTGAACTTGTACAGCGATTCGATCTGGAACCAGCGCGAGAGGAACACCAGCAGGCTGCGCCACATCCGCAGCACGGGGCCGGCGCCGATCTTCTCGCCGCGGGCGAGGGCCGAGCGGAACATCGCGAAGTTCAGCGAGACCTTCTCGATGCCCAGGGACGGCGACGCCTCCAGCGAGGCGACGATCAGCAGCTCGTTCATGCCGGGGTCGGCGGCGCGGTCGCGGCGCATCAGCTCCAGCGACATGCCGTCCTTGCCCCACGGGACGAAGTGCAGGACGGCCTTGAGGTCGCCGAACGGCGAGGTGTCGCCCTCCTCCACCCGGTGCGCGGTGGCGATGAAGCAGTCGCCGTCGCCCGGGTCGCCGACCCGGCCGAGCGCCATGGAGAACCCGCGCTCGGTGTCGGTGCCGCGCCACGCCGCGGCGGCGCCGCGCACCTGCTCCAGCTCGGTGTCGGTCAGCTCGCTGACCCGGCGGACCTTGGTGGTGTAGCCGTTGCGCTCGATGCGCTTCACCATTTGGCGGACATTGCGCATGGCGCGGCCCGAGAGGGAGAAGTCTTTGACATCGACAATCGCCTCGTCACCCAGCTCCAGGGCGTCCAGCCCCGTCTCGCGGGTCCAGACCTCGCCGCCGGTCTCGCTGCAGCCCATGACGGCCGGGGTCCAGGAGTGGGCCTTGGCCTCCTCCATGAACCGCTCGATGGCGCCGGGCCAGGCCTCGACGTCGCCGATCGGGTCGCCGGAGGCGAGCATCACGCCGGAGACGACGCGGTAGGTGACGGCCGCCTTGCCGCTGGGGGAGAAGACGACGGCCTTGTCGCGGCGGAGCGCGAAGTGGCCGAGGGAGTCGCGGCCGCCGTGGCGGGCCAGCAGCTCGCGCAGCTTGACCTCGTCGTCGGCGGTGAGCCGCGCGGCCGGGTGCTCGGGGCGGAACGCCAGGTAGATCGTGGTGAGCGCGGTCAGCATGCCGAGGGCGCCGAGCGAGTAGCCGACGATCCAGGAGACCCGGCCGGCGTAGTCGACGGGTCCCTCGAAGCCGAAGAGCCCGTAGACGACGTGGCTGATCTGCTCGTAGATGCCGGGGTTGCCGACGACCTTGCCCGGGTGGGAGTTGACGATCACCAGGCCGAGGCCGATGGACCCGGCGCTCATCAGGACGAAGTTCGCGAGCGCCTTCCAGCGGCTGCGCGGGTCCGGCAGCGCCTTGAATTCACCCTGGTGGCGCAGCAGCAGCGCGAGGAGCACCGCCGCGATGACCACGCCGATGACCGAGTGCCGGTACGTGAACTGCGCCACGGCGCCGGCGGGCAGCAGCACCACGGCCGCGCGCCAGGCCCGCCGCTTGCGGCGCTTGAGGCCGTGCGCGAGCAGCAGCAGCAGGACGCCCGCGCTCAGCGCGAGGGCCGCCGCGAAGGGGCCGAGGGATCCGGGCAGCACCTCGGTGACCGCGTGGATCCTGCTGTGCCTGAACCGCGGGAACACCCCTGCCGCGATGTCCAGGAGACCGACGACCGTGACGGCCATCCCCACCAGGCCGGGCACCGTCTCCGGTCGTGGTCCGCGCAAGATTCGCCCGGCCCGACTCGGAACCTGTCCGGACTTATCGCCATCTATCCTGCTAGACATCGCTTCCCGTTGCTCCGCGAGAGATCATGTGGCCGAAGGCCGCGACAGCCTCCGGAGTGTGGTGCGTCCCTTAGGACGACATCGGAGGGGAGCGGGTTCACTCTTCCGCCGAGAAAAACTCGTCCTGCCATCAGAAAGACGACTGACTGCTCATGGGTCTCACCAGTAATACGGTTCTGGCGCTGGCCATCGTCGCCGGTGTGCTGCTGTTCGCGGCCACGGTCTGGTTCTGGCCAAAGCTTTCCGGCCGCACCTGGCGTGCCCTCGTCGGCCGGATCGGCCTCCTGCTGGTGACCCAGCTGGCGCTCTTCTCGGCCGTCGGTCTCGCGGCTAACAAGTCGTTCCTCTTCTATGGATCCTGGGCCGACCTGTTCGGTCAGGAGACGTCGATGGGCAAGGTCGTCGACCACTCGATGAGCAGCGAGGACATCAAGGTCGTCGACAAGCAGAAGCTGGACGTGCCCGGTGGCGGCAAGCCGCAGGTCGGCGGACAGATCCTGAAGATTGCCATAACCGGGCAGAAGTCGAAGATAACGAGCCCCGGCTACGTGTGGCTGCCGCCGGAGTACTTCCAGCCCCAGCACAAGGACAAGAACTTCCCCGCGGCCGTCGTCCTGACGGGGTACCCGGGCACCGCCGAGAACCTGATCAAAGGGCTGAACTACCCGATGACGGCCTTCAAGCAGGCCAAGGCGGGCAAGATGAAGCCGATGATCCTGGTGATGCTGCGGCCGACCGTCGCGCCGCCGCGCGACACCGAGTGCGTGGACATACCCGATGGCCCGCAGACCGAGACGTTCTTCGGGCAGGACCTGCCGAAGGCCATCCAGAGCACCTTCCGGGTCGGTGACAAGCCGCAGAACATGGGCTTCATCGGCAACTCCACCGGCGGCTACTGCGCCCTGAAGATCGCCACGCACTACCCGCAGACCTTCGGCGCCGCCGCCGGCCTGTCCGCGTACTACGAGGCCCCGGACGACCCGACCACCGGAAATCTGTTCCACGGGGACGAGAAGCTGAAGAAGCGTGCCGACGTCCTGCACAGCGTCGCGAACAAGAAGCCGAGCGGTACGTCGTTCCTCGTCACCAGCAGCCAGAAGGGCGAGCCGAACCTCGGCGACACCAAGAAGTTCATCAAGAAGGTCAAGGGCCCGGACCGGGTGTCCTCGATCATCCTCGACAGCGGCGGCCACAACTTCAACACCTGGCGCCGCGAGATCGCCCCGATGCTGGTGTGGATGAGCGGCCGCATCCAGGCCTGACCGCCGGCGCCCCTGCGGCGCCGTACCTACGCCTCCTGCAGCTGGGCCCGGCGCAGCGCCCGGTGCACCCCCTCCGGGGTGAGTACGCCGACCAGCGCGCCGGTGTCCGGATCCTTGACCCCGATCCGGCCGGAGTCCTCCCGCAGCAGCAGCGCGAGCGCCTCGCGCAGACTCGCCCCCAGCGCCACTTCGGCGGTGGGGGCCTTTCCGTCCGCCGCCTCCACGTCGGCCGGCGCCACCGCGGTGACCGCGAGGTGCTTGAGCCCCCGGTCCGCGCCGACGAACCCCGCGACGTACTCGGTGGCCGGCGCGGCCAGCACCGCCGCCGGGCGGGCGAACTGCTCGATGGTGCCGTTCCCGTAGACGGCGATGCGGTCGCCGAGCCGGATGGCCTCCTCCAGGTCGTGCGTGACGAGCAGGATCGTCTTGCGCACCGTCTTCTGGAGGGTGAGGAACTCGTTCTGGAGGCGTTCGCGGACCACCGGGTCCACCGCCCCGAACGGTTCGTCCATCAGCAGCACCGGCGGGTCCGCGGCGAGCGCGCGGGCCACGCCGACGCGCTGGCGCTGCCCGCCGGACAGCTGCTCCGGGTACCGGCCCCCGTAGACGGCCGGGTCCAGGCCGACGAGTTCGAGCAGCTCGGCCGCCCGCGCGCGGGCCTTGGCCTTGGGGGTGCCGATCAGCTGCGGGACGGTCGCCGTGTTCTCCAGCACCGTCTTGTGGGGGAACAGCCCGACCTGCTGGATCACGTACCCGATGCGGCGGCGCAGCTCGACCGGATCGGCGGCGGCGATGTCCTCGCCGCCGAGGAGGATCCGCCCGGAGGTCGGCTCGATCAGCCGGTTGACCATCTTCATCGTGGTCGTCTTGCCGCAGCCGGACGGGCCCACGAGCGTGACCAGCTCACCCTCGGCGACCTCGAAGTCCAGGTCCTCGACGGCGGTCGTCCCATCGGGGTAGCGCTTGGTCACATGCTCGAATCGGATCACAGCCCCACTCTTTCACCAGTTTTGTAAAGGCAGTGTTGCCCCCCTGCGAAGGATTCAGGCCAATGTCGGTGCCGGGGGTTAGGGTCGGGTTCGATCGCGAGTTTTTCGTGCAGACGTATGTTCGGTGACAGGGGGTGAGGGGCATGGCGGGGCAAAGCTGCCTGGTGGCGAACGACTGGATCTGCTGGGAGTACGTCACCTCCCGCTCCCGGGAACTCACCGACGCCACCGTCGAGCATGTCTGGATCACGGGCATATCGGTGCTGATCGGCCTGATCGTGGCGGTCCCGCTCGCGCTGCTGGCCCGCCGCGGCCGCCGCTGGGCGGCCCCCGTGCTGGGCCTGACCACCCTGCTCTACACGATTCCCTCGCTCGCCATGTTCTCGCTGCTGCTGCCGCTGTTCGGCCTGTCGGCGTCGCTGGTGGTGACCGGGCTGGTGCTCTACTCGCTGACCATCCTGGTCCGCAATGTGCTGGCCGGCCTGGAGGCGGTCCCCGAGGACGTACGGGAGGCCGCGCGCGGCATGGGGTACGGGCCCCGGCGGCTGCTGTGGCAGGTGGAGATGCCGCTGGCGCTGCCCTCGGTGCTCGCCGGGATCCGGATCGCCACCGTCTCCACGATCGCGCTGACCACCATCGGCTCCATCGTCGGCAAGGGCGGCCTGGGGAACCTGATCGCCCCCGCCGTGAGCAGTTCCTTCAAGGCCCAGGTGCTCACCGCCTCGGTGCTGTGCGTGCTGCTCGCGCTGGCCGCGGACCTGCTGCTGCTCGGCGTGGAGCGGCTGCTCACCCCGTGGACGCGGGCGACGCGCGCGCCGCGGCGCGCGGGCCGGGTGGCGGGCCGGGCTGCGGACAGGGCTGCGGACCCGGCGCGGGCCGGGGCGGCGGTCGCGTCCGGCGCGTCCGGCGCGTCCGGCGCGTCCGGCAAGGGGGCTTGAGGGCATGGACGTACTGAGCGGGGCCTGGGACTGGCTGGCCGACGGAGCCAACTGGGCCGGGGAGAACGGCGTCTGGCACCGGCTCGCCGAGCACGTCTACGTGAGCGGCGTGGCCCTGGCGATCGCCTGCGCGCTCGCGCTGCCCGTCGGTCTGTGGCTCGGGCACCTCGGCAAGGGCGGCGCCCTCGCGGTGAACATCTCCAACGTGGGCCGGGCGATCCCCGTCTTCGCGGTGCTGGCGCTGTTCATGGTCTCCCCGCTGCGCGGCTGGGGCAACGTACCGACGATCGTCGCGCTGGTCCTGTTCGCCCTGCCGCCCCTGCTGACCAACGCGTACGTGGGCATGCGGGAGGTGGACCGCTCCGTGGTCGAGGCCGCCCGGGGCATGGGCATGTCGGGCGGCCAGCTGTTCCTGCGGGTGGAGCTGCCGCTCGCGCGCGCCCTGGTGATGACGGGCGTGCGCTCGGCGGCCGTCCAGGTCATCGCCACGGCCACGATCGCGGCGATGGTCGGCCAGGGCGGCCTGGGCCGGATCATCACCGCCGGGTTCAACACGTACAACACGGCGCAGGTCTTCGCGGGCGCGCTGCTGGTGGCGCTGCTGGCCCTGGTGGTGGAGGGCGCGCTGGTGGCGGCGGACCGGCTGCTGCCGCGGCGCCCGGCGCCGGCGGACCGCTGAGCTCTCTCCTCCCTCTCCATCCGTTTTCGTCCCTTTCCGTCCCTTGAATCTGGAGTGACCATGAGCAAGTCCACGCGTGTCCTCGGCGCGGCACTGGGTGCGGTGGCCCTGACGGCTTCGCTGACCGCGTGCGGCGGCGACAGCCTGGAGAAGTCCAAGGACGGCGGCTCGACCTCCTCGTCCGCCGGGGCCTCCGGCGGCGCCAAGGGCAAGCTGGTGATCGGCGCGGCCGGCTTCACCGAGTCCAACGTGCTGGCGGAGCTCTACGCGCAGCTGCTCGGGGACGCCGGATACGGCACCTCGATCACCACCGTCAGCAACCGCGAGCTGTACGAACCCTCGCTGGAGAAGGGCGAGATCGACGTCGTCCCGGAGTACGCGGCCACCCTCGCGGAATTCCTCAACGCCAAGGTGAACGGCCCGAAGGCCCCCGAGGAGAAGCCGGTCGCCTCCAGCGACCCGGCGGCGACGGTGGCGGCGCTGGAGAAGCTCGCCGCCCCGCTCGGCCTGAAGGCCCTGCCGGTGGGCGCGGCCGTCGACCAGAACGCCTTCGCGGTCAGCAAGGACTTCGCTGCGAAGAACAACCTGAAGACCCTGTCCGACCTCGGCAAGTCCGGCCTGAAGGTGAAGATCGCGGCGGGCGACGAGTGCGCCGTACGGCCCTTCTGCGCCCCCGGGTTGAAGAAGGCGTACGGGATCGACGTCTCCGGCATCGACCCCAAGGGCGTCGGCACCCCCCAGGCGAAGCAGGCGGTCAAGGACGGCGCGGACCAGCTGGTGCTGACCACGACCACGGACGCCACCCTCGACAGCTTCGGCCTGGTCCTGCTGGAGGACGACAAGAAGCTCCAGAACGCCGACAACGTCCTGCCGGTGGTCAACGCCAAGGACGCGGGCGCCCCGGAGGTCGCGGCCGCCCTGGACAAGCTGACCAAGGTGCTCACGACGGCCGATCTCGCCGACCTCAACCGCAAGGTCGACGCGGAGCGCGCGAAGCCCGCGGACGTCGCGAAGGCCTATCTGGCGTCCAAGGGACTCATCAAGAAGTAGCGGTGGCGCGGTTGGTGCGGAAATGACGGGTAACTGCCCGGCAAGAGATTGCCGGGCGGCTACCCCACACCCCGCCCACGCCCTGTAAATTTCAGGCCATGCCCCGTGGACGCCACCGCAATCCCGAACCCCTGCACCGGCTGCTCACGCCGACGACCGTCGCCGGTGTCTCCGTCGCCGGTGCCGCCGCGGCCTGGCTGCCGGCGGAACCCCTCCCGTTGCGCATCCTCGTGGCCCTCACGGCGGCCGCGGGCGTGGCCGGCGCCTTCGTCATGCGGTCCTGGGACCGCGCGGCCGGCCGCCGGGTGGCGGAGCTGGCCCGCGAGCGCGTCAAGGACGAGTGGAAGACCGAAGAACGCATAGCCGAGCTGGAGTCCGACCTCGAAGAGGCCCGGGTGATGCGCGCCAGGCTCGACACCAAGCTGCGCGCCAAGCGGGTCGAGCTCGCCGCTCTGCGCGGGGAGCACGCCGCGCTGCTGCGCCGGTACGCGACCGCCGAGACCGAGCGGGCGAGCGCCCTGGAGCGGCGCCGGCTGCTGGCCATCGAGGCCTCCGCGGCCCCGTCCGGTTCCGGTTCCGGGTCCGGGCCGAGGGAGCTCGCGCCGGTCACCGAGGAGCGCACCTCGGCCGGCGCGCCGACCGCCGTCGGCTACGCCCGGGCCAACGTGGCCATGTCGGCGCTGGTCCGCAAGGCGGAGGTGACGCACTCCCGCCCGGCGGCCGCCGCGGTGCCGGCCCGCCGCCCGGCCGCGACGATGGCCCCGTACTCGCCTCCGCGCCGGACGGCCTCGCGCGTCGAGGGCGGCTTCGACTTCTTCGGCACCAAGAACGCGGAGCAGGCCCGCGCCGTGATCGAGGCCGTGCAGAACGAGGACCTGGCCGACGTGGTGGGCGCCGAGGTGCTCGCGGTCCACAAGGCGGAGTCCGCCCAGGGCGGCCCGGCCGAGCCGGAGTTCAAGCGGGCGACGCCGGAGCAGCGCGCGGTGGGCCAGGTCATCGACCTGACGGCCCACGACGAGACCGAGCCGATCGACGTGGTGCGGCTGCGCACCGCGATCTCGTAGGCGGGGCTCAGGGGTACGCGAGGACCAGGCCCGCCGCCATCGTCTCCAGCAGGATCTGAACGGCGAGCGCGGGCCTGGCCGCGACCTCCGGGGCGGCCAGGGCCGCCACCATGGCCGCCAGCGCGACGCCGAGCAGCGCCCAGAACGCGACCCCCGGGAACGGCGTACAGCCGCCGTAGACCAGGCACCGCGAGCCCGTCTCCGTGCTCAGGACCGCGATCTTCGCGAGGACCAGGGCGGGCAGGAGCAGCACGGCGCAGACCACCGCGCAGACGCGGGTCCCCGACCGGGGTGCGCGGGGCTGTGGGGTGGAGTGGTTCCAGGACATGCGGCGATCCTCGCCCGCCCCGGCCGTCCGGGCATCCGCGCGGCTACTCAGCCGCGCCCGCCCGCGTACTCACCGCGCGGCCCCGGCGAGGCGGCCCCGGCGAGGCGGCCCCGGCAAGGCGGCCGCGGCGGGGCGCGGCCTCAGAACAGCGGCAGCTGGCCCGGCAGGGCGGGCAGGACGAAGCCGTCCAGGGTCGGCGCGCTCGCGCCGAGGACCACGCGCGCCCGGGAGCCGGGGCAGGAGACCAGTTCGCGGCGGCCGCCCGGCGGGTCGTGGCGGGCGATCCGGCCGGCGGTCACGGCGCAGTCGCGGCCGCAGGAGGGGCAGGCCCGTCGGGGGGAGTGGGACATGCCCCCAGTCTGCCCTGTCGCACCGACAGCGACAGCGGGCGCTACTTGTCGATGTCGCCGACGACGAAGAACAGCGAGCCCAGGATCGCCACCATGTCCGCGACCAGCTGCCCGGGCAACAGCACCGCCAGCGCCTGGATGTTGTTGAAGGAGGCCGAGCGCAGCTTCAGCCGGTACGGGGTCTTCTCGCCCTTGGAGACGAGGTAGTAGCCGTTGATGCCGAGGGGGTTCTCGGTCCACGCGTACGTGGCCCCCTCGGGCGCCTTCAGCACCTTCGGCAGACGCTGGTTGACCGGCCCCGGCGGCAGGTCCGCCATCCGGTCCAGGCAGGCCACGGCCAGGTCCAGCGCGTTGTGCGTCTGCTCCAGCAGGCATTCGAAGCGGGCCAGGCAGTCGCCCTCGGTACGGGTGACCACCTTCAGGACGTCCTGGAGCTCCCCGTACGCCAGGTACGGCTCGTCGCGGCGCAGGTCGAAGTCGACGCCGGAGGCACGGGCGATCGGCCCGGAGACCCCGTACGCGTGCACCGCCTCGGCGGACAGCACGCCCACCCCGCGGGTACGGCCCCGGAAGATCTCGTTCCCGTGGACCAGCTTGTCGTACACGTCCATCCGGGTGCGGACGTCGGCGACCGCGGCGCGCGCCCGGCCGAGCCAGCCCGCCGGGAGGTCCTCCTTGAGGCCGCCGACCCGGTTGAACATGTAGTGCATCCGGCCGCCGGAGATCTCCTCCATGACGGCCTGGAGCTCCTCGCGCTCACGGAACGCGTGGAAGATCGGGGTGATCCCGCCCAGTTCGAGGGGGTACGAGCCGAGGAACATCAGGTGGTTCAGCACCCGGTTCAGCTCGGCCAGGAGCGTACGCATCCACACCGCGCGCTCGGGGACCTCCATCCCCAGCATCCGCTCGACGGCCATGACCACGCCCAGCTCGTTGGAGAACGCGGACAGCCAGTCGTGGCGGTTCGCGAGCATCACGATCTGGCGGTAGTCGCGGGCCTCGAAGAGCTTCTCGGCGCCCCGGTGCATGTAGCCGACCACCGGCTCGGCGCTGACGATCCGCTCGCCGTCCAGGACGAGCCGCAGGCGCAGCACGCCGTGCGTGGAAGGGTGCTGCGGTCCGATGTTGAGCACCATGTCGGTGCTCTCCGCCGCACCGCCGATGCCGACCGTGGTCTCCGTCATGCGCGCATTGTCTCAGCCCTACGCTGGGGGCATGGAAACGGGCACGAACGGATGGACGGGGCGCGCCCAGTGGGTGGGCCTGCCCGGCGGGCTGCTCAGGCTGCGGCGGCTGCTGCTGGTGATCTGGACGACGCTCCTCACCCTCGGGACGGCGCTCGTCCTCGGGCTGACGGCCGGGCCCGGCTGGGCGGCGTTCGGGGCGCTCTGGCTCGCGGTCCTCGCCTGGGGGTGGGTGCTGCTCGGGCGCAACTGGCGCTCCTGGAAGTACGCCGAGCGCGCCGACGACCTGCTGATCAGCCGGGGTGTGCTGTGGCAGGAGCAGACCGTCGTCCCGTACGGGCGGATGCAGCTGGTCGAGGTGACGTCCGGCCCGCTGGAGCGGCGCTTCGGGCTGGCCTCCGTACAGCTGCACACGGCGGCCGCCGCCACCGACGCGAAGATCCCGGGGCTGGTGCCGGCCGAGGCGGAGCGGCTGCGGGACCGGCTGACGGAGCTCGGCGAGGCAAGGTCGGCCGGGCTGTGAGCGTCGAGGAGCCGCCGGTCGTCGCGGGCGAGCGGCGGCTGCACGTCCTGACCCCGCTGCGGCGGGCGTGGGTGCCGATCGCCGCGACCGTCGGCGTCGTCGCCCAGCAGGGCGACCGGGTCGCCGAGTGGGCGAGCGGGCTGTCGCACCTCCTGCAGGCGCTGGCCATGGCCGCCCTGGTCGTGGTGTTCGGCACGTACGGGTTCCTGAGCTGGTGGTTCACCCACTACGCGGTCACCGACTCCGAGCTGCGGATCCGCACCGGGCTGCTGTTCCGCCGCACCGCGCACATCCGGCTCGACCGGATCCAGGCGGTGGACGTGACCCGCCCGCTGCTGGCCCGGCTGGCCGGGGTCGCGAAACTGCGGCTCGACGTGATCGGCACCGAGGACAAGGACGAGCTGGCCTTCCTCGACGAGCGGGACGCGGTGGCGCTGCGCGCCGAGCTGCTCGCCCGGGCGGCCGGCTTCGCCCCGGCCGAGGCCGTCGCGGTCGGCGAGGCCCCCGAGCGCGAGCTGCTCCGGGTCGGCCCCCGGGACCTGGCGCTCTCGCTGCTGCTCACCCTCTCGGTGTGGGCGGCGCTGGCCGGCGGCCTCGTCGCGCCGGTCGTGGTGTGGTGGCTCAGCGCGAACCCCTGGGCGGCGGCCGTCACCCTGCTGCCGATCCTCGGCGGCGTCTGGGCGGGTACGGCCGGGCGGTTCCTCGCCGAGTACGACTGGACCGTCGCGGAGTCCCCCGACGGGCTGCGGCTGGACCACGGGCTGCTGGACCGGGCGCACGAGACGGTCCCGCCGGGCCGGGTCCAGACCGTGAAGCTGGTGGAGCCGCTGCTGTGGCGCCGCCGCGGCCTGGTCCGGGTGGAGCTCGCGGTGGCGGGCTCGAAGAACGAGGTCCTGGTCCCGGTGGCCTCGCGGGCCGCCGCCCAGGCCGTGATCACCCGGGTACTGCCGGGCGCGGACCTGGCGGCGCTGGAGTTCAGCCCCTCGCCCCGGGCCGGATCGCGCTGGGTGGTCCCGGTGTGGTGGAAGGGCTACGCCCTGGCCGTCTCGGACGAGGTGTTCGCGGCCCGGCACGGCCGGCTGTGCCGGCGCACGGAGATCGTTCCGCACGCCAAGGTGCAAAGCGTCCGGCTGACCCAGGGCCCCTGGCAGCGCGCCCGCGGCGTGGCCGACGTATCCGTCGACACGGGCGCGAACGGCACGGTCACGGCCCGCCTGCGCCCGACCCCCGAAGCCACCACCCTCCTCCACACCCAGTCCACCCGCTCCCGCACCTCCCGCGCCACCTCCCGCCCGGACCGCTGGATGACCTGACCCGCCCCGGCCGAAAACCGAGCCGGTGGAACCAAAGGGGGCGCTGCTCGTGATGTACGGATGCTTCACCGTGGAGAAGCCGGAGCCGGAAGGTATTGCTCGCGTGCTTGCCGCGGCGTTCGGTGTTCCTTTGCGGTCCGTGGACGTCTCCCTGGATAGCGAGATGGAAAACCGCAAGGGGGATGCGTCGGTCACCTGCGACTACGAGTACTTGAGTGGTGACCTCGCCTGCAACCTGAGCGTGTACGGCGCCAAGGAAGTGGTCCCGCAACCGTCAGAGGAGGAACTGACGAGGGCTCTGGCGCGTGGGCTGGACACGGTGGTGCTCATTTCCTGGGGAACGATGCCCTCGATCCGCAAGGTGGTGACTCCGCAGGGCGGGACGACCTTCGCGCGGGTGGAATTCCTGGAGGGGGAAGGAGAGGGCTGCCTCGTGACGGCGACGCAGACCGCTCTTGCGGTGTTCCCCCGGGCAGTGGTGGAAAAGTGGGAGGACCTGGAGAACCGTGATCGGCTGGCCGCGGCCGTGGAGGCGCTGCCCGCGGATGAACGGGCGCAGGCGGAGGCCGTCGTGGAGTCCCTTGACGCCGCCTTCCGGGAAGGCACCGCGGACGACGGCGGCCGGGCGCTCGCGGAAGCGCTCGAAGGCGGATCCGAGGGCTTCGCGTCCGGGCCCTGGTATTGGCGCCGACGTCCGGTCGCTCTGCCGTGGGAAACTGAGGAGTGATCACATCGGAGCCCGTGGGTGAATGGTTCTGGGAACCGACCCCCGTGTCCGGTGCCGCCGAGAGCCGCATTACGCGGGCTTTCGGTCTGCTGACTGACGTCAGGAACACTCTGGCCTCCCTCGGCCTGGTCACGGGTGCGGGAACGGGTTCGGTCGTACTCAGCGACCGGCGCGCGATGGCCAGGCCCCTGTACGAACTCCACGACGTCCCGGTCGAAGCCGGTGACGGCTTCGGCCCGGGGGCCGCCGCCCTTCCGCTGTTGCCGGACCGGCTGCTGACGCTGAGTCTGAAGCTGCCCGGGGAGTGGACGGAATCCGGCGCCGGACGCCGGGCGGAGAAGCTGTTCACCGTACGGGTCGACGTATGGGGCGAGGGCGCGGTGCTGCTGGCGCTGGCCACCTACGCGGACGCCTGGCTGACGCTGGACCTCAGGGAGCGCCCGCAACCGGAGGTGGCCGCGGAGAACGCGCCGCGCCTGGCCACCGCCCTGAAGCAGATCTCCGAGCTGACGGGTTCGGAGACCGACCCGGGTGACCCGACCCGGCACGCCCGGCCCACCGCGGAGGGCTTCGGCGACCTGCTGGCGGAGGGGGCGGAGTACGACGACTCGTGGGGCACCTTCGAGGTTCCCGGCCGCTGGAAGCGACTCATGGCCCTGGTCCCGGGAAGCGCCGAGGGCCAGGACTACGAGAGCAGTACGGAAAATCCCGTCCGCTACGCACGCGTACGGCGCGGAGGGCGCGTTCTGGGCTTCCTCTGGGCGTCCGTCGGTGATGCGGCAGCCGGGTACGAGCCCCGCAACGCGGCGGGTGACGCGGCCTTCGCGGCCGGTGTGCCGTGGTTGCTGAGGCTCCGTTCCCTGCGGGCGAGGGGCTTCGGGGCGCCGGAGGCGCTGGAAGAGCTGCTCGGTGACCGGGAGGACGGCCCGGAGGCTTCGGCCGTCGAATCCACGGCCAGTGAGGCGGCTTCGCTGGACGCATTGGAGGAACTGTCGGGAAGGTTCTGAGGACGCCAAGGAGTAAGGAGGAGCCGTGTCGCTTCTGATGCGTGCGCCGAGGGAGAGCGGTTCGTGGTTCTGGGATCTCGACGACGCGACCGAGCCCGGGCTTGAGTCGGCGCTCACGACGGCGGCGCGGATGTCCGACGTGCTGTCCGCGCACGGTCTCCTCGATCCGCAGGCCCTGGAGTGGAGCTGGTTCGAGGTCGGCAAGGGCGGGCTGGGCATCGACAGCGGGCTGAGCCTCCTGAGCAGGTCCCTGGGAGACGAGGAGCTGGCGGACGAGATCCGTGGCTGCCGGCCGGTGGGCCACCCCCGCGCGGAGATGACGGGGTTCGTGGTCGTCGGATCGGGGACGTGGTTCGACGCCGGGGGAACCGCTCGCAGCGAGGGACGCCTGGTCGAGCTCCGGGTGTCGCCGGACTCCATCGGGCCTTCGGCCGAGTTGTCGGTGCACCACGATGTCTGGGCCACCTGCGACTTCCGCGGCAACCCGCACCCCGCCGTGTACGCCCGTAACGCACCCCGCCTCGCGGCCGCCCTGCGGGAACTCGACGCGGTGCTGGGGGTCGAGGCCGAGCCCGGGGAACCCACGTACTTCGGCATGCCGAAGGCCTACGGGCTTGAGGACGCGGAACTCCTCGACGGCCGCGGCCCCGACCTCACCGACCTGATGTGAAAAGCCGAAGCCACCGAAGGAGGACGGCCTTGATCGCCAGCACACCCGTCGCGTGATGGTCGTGGGGAGAGACCGGCCGTGAGACCGACCTGGTCCGTGAGGCGGTCCGCCGGTTCTTCCTGGCGCTGAGGGTTCTCGACCGGTACGGGCTGGCGTCGCCGCACGGTGGGCGCGTCGCCGTGGTGGTCTCCGGGGCGGGCACCCGGAGCGCTCTGCTCCGCGCCGAATTCCCCGTCGGCGCCGAGGCGCTGGTGGCGCGGATCGAGGACGGCCTCGTGCCCGGCGAGGTGGGCGGCGTGGATCTGTACGCCGTCTGCGACGGCGTCGTGGAGACGGGGACCGGCGGCGCCGAGGCGGTGGAGGGGCCCTTCGCACTCACCACGATGGTGTGCGAGGAGTACTTCCACGTGGGGCTGACGACGTTCTGCGATGCCTGGATGCCGTTCGATCTGCGGGGACGTGCGCAGGAGGCCCTGTTCGAGGCGAACCGGCCCCGCTTGGCCTCGGCTCTCGCGGAGATCGCCGGGGAGCTCGACGTGGAGATCGATCCCGAGGCCGCCACCTGGTTCGGCTTTCCGACGGAATCGGGTGTCGAGAACCACTACCAGGACGACGGCTCCGCGTCCGATGTGTGGGGAAGCTTCGAGATCCCCTACCGGAACCGCATCTTCAGCCAGACCCCGAGGTTCACGGCCGGGTACGGGCGGCGGGCCTCCGGGCGCGTGCGGTGCGTCCCGGTTCTCGGATCCACGGAGGTACTGGGATACCTGTGGGCCTCGGATGCCGGGGGCGCCGCCAGTTTCGAGCCGTGTGAGGCGGCCGACCTCGACGGATACCGGGCCGGCCTGGTCTGGCTCGACCGGCTGCGGGAGGCGTACGACCGGGGTCTGTCTCCCACCGCCGCGCTCGTCGAGCTCGGCGGGAACCCCGGAGATCCCGTGGCCGGGCGGGCCGATGTGAAGGCGACGGCCGAAGCGGGTGCCTGGGAGGCACCGGAGACCATACTGAGCCATCTCCGTGCCTCCGGACCGGCCTGATCCCTTCGGCCGGGGCCGGAACGTTGGGGTCCGGGGCTAGGCTCGGAGGGAGTGGGGTGGCTGGTGAGGAGGCGTCGTGACCGAGCGGAAACCGGCTGGGGTCAGTGTCGAGTCCTGGGTGGACCGGCAGATCCGGGAGGCCGCCGAGCGCGGGGAGTTCGAGAACCTGCCGGGGTGGGGGAAGCCGCTGGCCTCGCTCGACACCCCGTACGACGAGATGTGGTGGGTCAAGGACAAGCTGCACCGCGAGGGGTTCGCGGTGCTGCCGCCCGCGCTCGCGCTCCGCAAGGAGGCCGAGGACGCGCTGGAGGCCGCCCGGGCGGCGCGCACCGAGCGCGCCGCGCGGGAGGTGCTGACCGCGGTCAACGAGAAGATCCGCGCGGCGCTGCGCATGCCGCCGCCCGGGCCGCCGCTGGGGCTCACCGAGTACGACGTCGAGGCCGAGCTGGTGGTGTGGAGGGAGGGCCGGGGCGGCCGCGAGGGCGCGTAGCCGGGCGGGTCAGCCGGCGCCGCCGCCGGCGCGGACCAGGCCCGTTTCGTAGGCCAGGACCACCACCTGGACGCGGTCGCGCAGGCCCAGCTTCGTCAGGATGCGGCCCACGTGGGTCTTGACCGTGGCTTCCGACAGGACCAGGCGGGCCGCGATCTCGCCGTTCGAGAGGCCCTGGGCGACGAGGAGCATGACCTCGCGCTCGCGCTCCGTCAGCCGCTCGATCTCCTTGTTCTGCGGCTCGGAGGTGGTCGTCGGCAGCATCGGGGCGAAGCGGTCCAGCAGCCGCCGGGTCGTCGACGGGGCGACCACCGCGTCGCCGCTGTGCACCGAGCGGATCGCGGCCAGCAGCTCCGCCGGCGGGACGTCCTTCAGCATGAACCCGCTCGCGCCCGCCTTCAGGCCCGAGAACGCGTACTCGTCCAGGTCGAAGGTGGTCAGGATGATCACCTTGGGGTGCTCTTCGGGCTCGCAGATGCGCCGGGTCGCCTCGACCCCGTCCAGCTTGGGCATGCGGACGTCCATCAGCACCACGTCCACCTTGGTGGCCCGCAGCACCTCCAGTGCCTCCAGGCCGTCGCCGGCCTCGGCGACGACCTCCATGTCCGGCTGGGCGGCGAGCACCATCCGGAAGCCGGTGCGCAGGAGCACCTGGTCGTCGACCAGCATCACTCGGATGGACATCCTGTTACCTCGTCCTCGTACTCGTCATCATCATCTTTTTTTGAGCGGGAGCAGTGCGCTGATGCGGAAGCCGCCGCCGGGCCGCGGGCCCGCGTCCAGGGTGCCGCCGACCATGCCGATGCGCTCCCGCATCCCGATCAGTCCGTGCCCGGCGCCGTCCACGCCGCCGTCCTCGTACAGCTCGTGCGGCGAGCCGCGGCCGTCGTCCTCGACGAGCAGGCCGAGCCCGTCGTCGAAGTAGACCAGCCGGACGCTGGCCTTCGCCTCGGGCCCCCCGTGCTTGCGGGTGTTCGTCAGCGCCTCCTGCACGATGCGGTACGCCGTCAGCTCCACGCCGCTGGGCAGCCGCCGCGGGGCGCCCTCGACCTCGAAGTCCACGTCGAGCCCGGCCGCCCGGACCTGCTCGACCAGGACCTCGATCTGCTCGACATCGGGCTGCGGCACGTAGTCCTCGGACTCCTGGGGTTCTCCGGTGCGCAGGACGCCCAGCAGCCGCCGCATCTCGGCGAGCGCCTGGCGCCCCGTGCCGGAGATGGTCTGGAGGGCCTCCTTGGCCTGCTCCGGGGCCACGTCCATGACGTACGCGGCGCCGTCGGCCTGGACCACCATCACCGAGACGTTGTGCGCGACGACGTCGTGCAGCTCGCGGGCGATCCGGGCGCGCTCGGCGGCAACGGCCACCTTGGCCTGGGCCTCGCGCTCCTTCTCCAGGCGCTGGTTCCGCTCGACGAGCTGGGCGTAGTAGGCCCGGCGGGTGCGCAGCGAGTCGCCCGTCACCCAGGCGAGGGCGAAGGGGACGCAGGCGAACAGCACGAAGCCCACGTTGTCGGCGAGGCTGCCCTTGTCCACGGTGAAGCGCACCGCGTACAGCGGGGAGGCCGTCAGCCCGATGGCGAGCGCCAGCCGGGACAGCCGCCGCGAGACCTCGGACGAGGCCGCCACCGTGAACAGGATGACCAGCATGGCCAGGTTGGAGGTGTTCGCCTCGGAGTGGGTCACGAGCTGGTAGACGCCGGCGCCGACGGCGAGCCAGAACATCTGCGGGGTCCACTTGCGGCGCAGGGCGACGACGACGCCCATCGCCACGACCGCGGGTACGGCGATCAACTGCGCGCGGGTGCCGCCGAAGCTGCTGTCGGCGACCTGCAGCAGCGCGATCCCGGACAGGAGGACAGCCCAGAAGCTGTCGACGCCCGTCGGGTGTCTGCGGAGGAAGTCGTAAAGGCGCTGCACGTAACCCAGAGTAGGCAAAGGAAATAGGTGCTGGAGTCAACCACAGGGGCGAACCTGCCCCCGGGGGAGTACTCCGCAAGGTGGAGGCCGAGCTTAGCCTTTGGTGGGTGAGCATCCAGGACGAAACCCGAGGTCCGCTCCGGTGGCGGGCGGCGATGGAGGCCGCGCTGTACGGCCCCGGCGGCTTCTACGTGCGCCCCGGCGGCCCCGGCCCGGCGGGGCACTTCCGCACCTCGGTGCACGCCTCGGCCCTGTACGCGGGGGCCGTGGCCCGGCTGCTGGGCTGGGTCGACGAGCGGCTCGGGCACCCGGACCGGCTGGACCTCGTCGACGTGGGGGCCGGGCGGGGCGAACTGCTGGCCGGGGTGCTGGCCGCGCTGGAGTCGGGGACGGCGGCCCGGGTGCGCCCGTACGCCGTGGAGCGCGCGGCGGCGCCGCAGGGGCTGGATCCGCGGATCCGGTGGGTCGCGGAGCCGCCCCGCGGGGTGACGGGACTGCTGTTCGCGAACGAGTGGCTCGACAACGTACCGCTGGAGATCGCCGAGGACGGCCGTTACGTCCTGGTCGCGCCCGACGGTTCGGAGAGCGGCGGCGGCGCCCTCGAAGGCGAGGACCTGGCCTGGCTGGAGCGGTGGTGGCCGGACCCGGGCCGCGCGGAGATCGGCCGCCCGCGCGACGAGGCCTGGGCCTCGGCCGTGGCGTGCCTGGAGCGGGGGCTCGCCGTGGCCGTGGACTACGCCCACACCCGCGCGGCCCGGCCCCCGTTCGGCACGCTCACCGGCTTCCGGGCGGGCCGGGAGGTCCCGCCGGTCCCGGACGGGAGCTGCGACGTCACCGCCCACGTGGCCCTGGACGCCTGCGCCGGGCCGGGCGCGGTGCTGCTGAGCCAGCGCGAGGCGCTCACCGCCCTCGGCGTCAGCGGCGGCCGGCCCCCGCTGGCCCTGGCCCGGACGGACCCGGCGGCGTACGTCCGGGCCCTGGCGGGCGCGGGCGAGGCGGCCGAGCTGACGGCGCGGGGCGGGCTCGGCGACTTCGGCTGGCTGGTGCAGCCGGTCGGCATCCCGGCCTGGCGGCCGTAGCGCGGGCGGCTACAGCCGCTTGGCGCTGCGCAGCGTCGTCGCGTAGTAGCCGTTGCCGTCGAGCCGCGAGGTGCCGCCCTTGTCGCCGATGGTCGGCCCGTTGGCCTCTTCCCGGCTGGAGATGAAGATCTTGTGGCCGTCGGTGTCGGTGCCGAGGTAGATGCCGGTGTGGTCCAGACGGTCCTTGGTGCGGGCGTCGAGCTTGAAGAACAGCAGGTCGCCCGGCTGGATCACGTCGATCGCGGTGGGCCGGTCCTCAGGGGTGACGCCCTTGAGCGCCAGCACGTCCGCGCCCAGGGAGGAGCGGGCCATCCCGTTCGCGGTGCGCGGCAGCCCGGCGCCGGGCTTGTCGTCGGGCAGCAGGGGGTAGCGCGCCCGGTAGCCGAAGACGGTGCGGACGAAGCCCGAGCAGTCCATCGACCGGTAGCGGGCGCTCTGGGCCGCCTTCTTCGTGCCGTTGCGGAAGGTGTACGGGGTGCCGAGGTAGTCGTAGAAGTCCGACTGCTCCAGGCGCAGGTCGTTGCCCTCGGAGCCGTTGGGGTTGATGGGGCCGAAGGAGGCGTCACCCGCGTACGCGACGCCCTGGGCGTCCTTCTTCACCGGGGCCTGGTCGCCGTACTGGAAGGCCATCGCGAAGACGTCGTCCTCCTGGCTCCCGAAGTACTTCTTGAACCACTCCTTGAACCACTGCTCGTTCTCCGCGCCCTCCTTCCACGCCTCGGGCATCAGCCGGACCCAGTTCTCGGTCACGACCCGGGTCTTGGTGTTGGCGGGCTCGGTGAAGGTGCGGCTGGGCCCGGTGAGGGTGGCCGTGCGGGCGCCGTCGGTGAAGGTGGCCAGTACCTGGCCGGTGCCGTCGCGCATCACCGACCGGTCGGGGCCCTTGAGGCGTTCCCACTTCTGGGCGCCCGCCTCGCCCGCCTTCAGGCCCGCCGCGATGTTCTTGTCGTCGACCATCTGGACGGCGGGCGCCTTGGCCTGCTCCTCCGCGCGTAGGGCGTACGTGAGGTACGCGCTGCCGCCCAGCAGGGAGAGCACGGTGACCGTGTTCAGCACGGGGCGGAGGCGGCTCTTCGACTTGGCGGTCATTCGGGATGCTCCGAGGCGGTGGAAGGGGGTACGGGCAGGGGCGCGGGTGCGGTCAGGCGGCCGGCATGACGCCGAGCAGGATGCCGGCGGTCAGGACGACGTAGGTCATGAGCGTGGCGCTGCCGGTGGCCATGAGGGTGGCGCCCTTGGGCTGGCGGACCAGCTGGTAGGCGATCAGGCCGGGCACGATGAAGCCGAGGGTCTGGTTCGTGTAGAGGAGCGGGAACTCCACCTGGAGCACGATCACCACGGTGGCCTGGAGCAGCACGCCGAGCAGGACGACGGCGGCGAAGAGGCGCTTGCCGTAGAGGATCACGAACCGCTGGAGGAGCAGCGTCAGCACGTACGTCAGCACGGTCACGCCGACGACCAGGGCGGCGCGCTGGAGGTCCTCCAGCAGCGTCAGCGCCAGCCAGCCGGGGGTGATCATGCCGCCGGGGGAGAGGTTGGTCGTGAGGTAGCAGACGAGCGAGAACATCAGGCCCAGTGCGATGCCGATCGCGGCGATCTCGGGGGTGAGGACGGCGGGGATCAACGGGGTTCTCCTGGGTTCTGCCGGTGCTGGTGCCCCTGCCCCGGGAACGGACGGACCTGCGGTTGCGGTTGCGGCCAGGCCGGTACGGGCGTCGCGGCCTCGATGCCGACGGCCCCCTGCGGGGAGGGCCCGTCCGGGTGGGAGCCGTCCTGGTACAGCCCGGCCGGGTACGGGACCTGCGCGTAGGGATCCGCGTACGGCCCGGCGGCGTACGGGTCACCGGCCTGCGGGGCGGCGTTCTGGTACGGGGCGCTCTCGTACCCGGCGTTCTCGTACCCGCCGCCGCCCTCGTACCCCGCGTCCGCGTACGCCGCGTCCTGGTACGGGTCGTTCTCGTACGGGGCGCCCGCGTACGGGTCCGGCGCGGCCGGCGCTGCGGCGGCGGGGCCGTCCGCCTCGTCCGTCTCGTCCGCCGGGAGCTCCGCGAGGTGCTCCAGCAGGACCTCGCCCTGCCCGTGGATGTTGCCGATGGCCACGAGCGAGCTGCTCGCGTCCAGGTGCCCGAGCAGCTCGTGCACGAACTCCTCGCCGTCGCGGTGGTCGCCGCCCAGGTCCACCGCGCGGTCGCGCCACTCGGCCGGGATCGCGTCGATGGCGCTGCGCGCCGGGTGCCCGATCACGAACACCCGGTCGGGCCGCAGCTCGGGGATGATCGAGCCCATCTGGCCGTTGCGCTCGACGCGGTCGGGCCGGCAGTTGATCACCACGTTGAGCGGGCGGTCCACCGCCCCGAGGTCGAGCAGCTGGTTGATGTTCATCAGCGTCGACTCGGGGTCGTTCGCCGCGAAGACGTTCGCGAAGCGCAGCCGCTTCCCGCCCGGGGCCAGGTACCGCTCGACCGACAGCACGCCCGGGTCCGGCGGGGCGTCGTACATGCCCTGGAGGGCGGTCTCGCGGTCCACGCCGAGCAGTTCGGCGACGGTGAGCGCGATGGCCACGTTCTCCTTGAAGGTGAACCAGCTGAAGCCGCGCAGCTCCTCGTCGCTGACCGTGTCGGGATCGGCGTAGACGAGCCGGCAGTTGCGCGCGTCGGCCTCCTCCTGGAGGACGTCGAACCGTTCCTTCTCGGCGGTCACGCAGATGCCGTCGTGCGGCATCGAGCGCGACAGGGACCGCGCGATGTCGTCCAGGGTCGGGCCCATCTCGGCGACGTGGTCCTCACGGACGTTGCACAGCACGCCGATCGTCGACTGGATCAGCTTGGACTGGTTGATCTCCTGGAGCGCCGGCATGACCGCCATGCACTCCATGACCAGCGCGTGCGGCCGGTAGGCGGCGGCGCGCCGCACGATGCCGATCTGCTCGACGACGTTGGCGATGCCGAACTTGCGGTAGACGGGCTCCTCGGTGGCGTCCGGGTGGATGAACCGGGCCGCCGTGCCCGTGGTCTTCGCGACCGTCGTCAGACCGCCGCCGCGCAGGGCGCCCGCGCACAGCCGGGTGATGGAGCTCTTGCCGCGGATGCCGTTGACCAGGACCCGGTGGGGTATGTGGTCGAGGTTGGCGAAGTGCCGCCGCTGTTCCAGGATGCCGGCGATCAGCATGACCAGGCAGCAGACGAGCAGGACGCAGTAGAGGAAGAGCACGGCGGATCAGTTCCTTCCGGCCGGGGCGGAGGACGGCTTCCCGCCCGCTCCGGCCTGCTTGCGCTGCTGCTGTCGCTGCTGGAGCTGCTGGCGGATGATCTCCAGGCTGCGGGTCACGGCCCCCACCTCGTCGTGGTTGCGCGGGTAGAGCACGGTGCGCCGGTCGCCGTCGGCGAGGGACTCGGCGCGCCGGGCGAGCTCGCGGAGCGGGCCGATCACGACGATCCAGAGCCAGCCGAGGCTGGCGGCGCCGACCGCGAGCCCGAGCAGTCCGGCGAGGACGGTGCGGTTCTGCAGGCTGTACTCGTGGATGGCCAGCCCCTTGACGGACTGCCAGCTGACGACCGTCCAGTCCATCTCCTTCGCGGCGCCGCCGCCGACGAACGGGGCCGCGGCCGCGATGACGTGGTCGCCGCCGCTGCGGTAGAGGACGCTGCCGGGCCGGGGGGACATGCCGACCTTCAGGGAGGAGCCCTCGACGAGGGCGTCGAGCCGGTCGTCGCCCAGCTTCTGGAAGGCCCGGTACCCGCTGTTGGAGGCGATGATCCGGTGCTTGGAGTCGACGACCCGGATCTCGCCGAGGCCGGGCCGGCGCAGCAGGGAGTTGAGGAAGTCGATGCGGAACTCGCCGACCACCGCGGTGCCGTCGCGGCCGGGTATCTCGGCGGTGCCGACGACGACGGGCTCCTTGCCGCCGGAGTGCACGGTGATCGGTTCCTCGCGGGGGCCCTTGCCCTCGATGGCCTGGGGGCCGCCGCCCGCCTGGGCGAGGACCTTCCCGGAGCGGTCGAGGACGTACAGGGACTGGTAGCGCAGGTGCTCCTGGAGCGTGCGGTCCAGGAGGGTGCGCATGTGCGCGGAGTCGGTGTCCTCGCCCATCAGGGAGGCCACGGACAGCAGGTCGGCGTGGCCCTCGTTGAGGGCGCGCCGGATCCGGTCGTTGAGGGTGTCGGTGCGCTCGCGCTGGTCGCTGACCAGCTGCTGCGGTACGACGACGTCGTCCCCGGCGCGGTTGACGAGCAGGCCCAGCGGGACGCACCACGCCAGCAGCAGCACGGCGCACACGGCGACGAGCGTACGGGCGCCCGTGCGCCGCAGCGGCCCGCCGCGGCGCCCGGAGCCGGAGCCGGCCGTGTCGCCGTCCGCGCCGTCCGCCTCGTCCGTCCCCTCCAGGAGCTGGTGGCGCAGCCGTTCCAGCGCGGTCCCGATCCGGGCGGCCTCGCCGCCCCGGGGGACGGTGACGGGCCGGGCCAGGTCGCCGCGGGTGAGCCGGCGGCTGTCCAGGAACAGGGTGATCAGCGGGCGCTGCACGGTGCCGATCAGCACGGCGATGACGAGGGCGCCGACCAGCAGCAGGGCGCCGGCCAGGACCAGCCCGGCGAAGGCGTCGGAGGTGCGCCCGGCGCTCTGCGCGACGTTGACCATCGCGACGACGGTCAGCTGAAGGCTGGTGGCCTCGGTGCCGACCCCCGCTTCGGGGCCGGCGAGGCGCGCGTAGCCGGCGGCGGCGCGGTCGCCGCCGAACTCGCCGCCCATCAGGCTGCCGCTGACGCCGAGGAAGCCGCCCGAGCCGGGTTCCTTCGCGGTCAGGGGGTTCGCCCTGGCCCGCTTGGCGGCGGTCTTCGCGAAGGACTTGAGCTGCTTGGTGTCGCGTTTGACGTCGTCGCGCTGGAGGTCGGTGAGCACCATCTCGGGCTCGGGGATGCCGTCGTTGCTGAGCACGTCGCCGTCCGGGCCGACCACGGCGATGGACCGGAAGTTGCCGAGGCTGATGCCGGGGAAGCGCAGGCTGCTGGAGGCGACCAGCAACTGCTGCGGCTGGTCCTTCCAGGACAGCAGGGAGAGTGTGAGCAGTCGGGTCTCGCCGTTGGCCAGCTTGACCATGCGCGGGGCCAGGCCGCCCTCGCCGGCCAGTTTGGTGCGGTCGACGGCGGTCAGCGGGAGGTTCTCGCCGCGGGCGGCGAGCAGCCGGCCCGAGGCGATCTCGACGACGGCCGTGCCGCGCCACTTCTGGTAGACGCTGCCGATGCGGTCGAGGACGGCGTCCGGGGCGACGGGCTTCCCGGCCGAGAACAGGGCGGCGACCCGGTCGAGGTCGGTGACGCTCTCGTCGAGCGAGGCGCGCAGCGCGATCGCACCGTCCTCGGCGAAGTGCTGCTGCGAGGTGAGCACGGCCGCGGGCAGCTTGTCCTCGCGGACGCTGCCCAGGCTCAGGGCCGTGAACCCGGCGAGGGCCAGCAGCAGTACCGACAGCACGGTGATCGGCGGTCTGATCCCGCCGAGCAGTGACATGTCGGCCCTGCGGCGGGCCTTGCGCCGCCGCGACGTGCGCGATGCGGCCACAGCGGGGGCTCCTCTCCTGGAGGCGGGGGGTGGGCGGGAAGATGGGGGGCCGAGGGGCGGCGCGCTGCGGTGCGCAGGGGCGTACGGGCGGCGTACGGGCCGCCGTACGGGCGGACGCGCGCGCTCGCCGGTGTCAGTCGGGCAGGTCCTGCAAGGGCCGCAGTCCGTCCTTCGCGGCGCCGCGGTTGAGCATGGTGCCCTGGGTGCGCTCGAAGGCCAGCCGGTAGCGGGCCTTCTGCTCGGGCAGCAGGTTCTTGTCGTCGCGCAGGGCCTCGGCGACGTTGACCAGGCGGTGGTCGCGGACCGGCTGGGAGCCCGTGCCGGGCGTCTCCGTGCCGGCGGTGCCCGCGGTGGCCCCGGGGTCCGGCGGGATGTCGGTGAAGGTGGGCACGAACCGGGCCCGGACGTCCCAGGTGCCGTTCTTCTCCGTGAAGTCGAACCACCCGATGGCGCCCTCCTCGGTCAGACCGGTGGGCACGTCGTGGCGGGCGAGCTGGTTGCCGAGTCCGTACGCGACCCAGGTGCCGTCCACCTTCTCCATCGGCTGGACCACGTGCGCGTGGTGGCCGATGACCAGGTTGATCCCGGTCTCCTTGGCGATCCGGCGGGCCAGGTCCAGCTGCGGGTTGCTCGGGTTGGGCTGGTGCTCGCGGCCCCAGTGGATGGAGAGGATCACCACTTCGGCGCCGGCAGCGCGGGCCTTCTTCTCGGCGTCGGCGATGGCCCGGAAGCTGGTGAGGTTGGCCAGCCAGGGCTTGTCGGCGGGGACCTCGCGCCCGTTGAAGCCGAAGGCGAAGGAGATCTGGGCGACCTTCACGCCCTTCACGTCCAGGATCAGCGGCTTGTCGGCCTCGGCCTGGTTGCGGGCGGAGCCGGTGTGCTTCAGGCCTTCGCGGTCCAGGGTGTCCAGGGTGTTGCGGACCCCGTCCTCGCCGTGGTCGAGGGTGTGGTTGGAGGCCGTCGAGCAGGTGTCGTAGCCGACGTTCTTGATCGTCTTGGCTATCTGGGGCGGCACCAGGAAGTTGGGGTAGGTCTGGAACGGGCCGTTCGGCTGGCCGAGTACGGGTTCCATGTGGCAGATGCCGAGGTCCGCCTTGCTGATGACCGGCTTGACCCCGGCCATGATCCGGTCGAAGTCGTAGCCCTTGTGCCCGGCCGCCTTGGCGTCCCGGGCGGCCTGGTCGGTCAGCTGGGGGTGGATGAGGATGTCGCCCGCCGCGGCCACGGTGAACGAGCGGCCCGCGCCGCCCGCCTTGCCCTCCGCGTCCGATGCCGCTTTCGGGTCGCCGAACGGGCCGCACGCCGCGAGCGCGAGGCCCAGCGGGAGGGCCAGCAGTGCGGGGAAGCGGGTGCGGGTGGACGCCGGGCGGGTGGGACTGGTCATCACTGGGCTATTTTCTGTCAACGATGAGGCCGAATTTCACAAGGACCGTAACGATTGCGGCTGCGATCGGTGCGGCGATCCTCGCAGCCGTGGCATACGTCACCCCGGGTTCCGGGGATTCGTCCGTAAAGACCCCGGAATCGGAATCTTCAGTTCCGCCCGCTGCGGAGGAAGATGATCTTTTGCAGCGCGTGACCCGATTCACGTCGGAATTCGGAACGACGGGCGGCTACCGCCCACCCGGTCCGGCCGAGCGGACGGCCCTGGTTGACGCCGTTTCGCCCCTTTTCGACGGGAACGCCGAAGACGCGCGCACCCGCCTCGCCGAGCTGGACTACGCCCTCGACACCTTCACCGACAAGGCCAGCGGTCGCCGGTTCGCCGAGGTCTCCGACGCGGCCGCCCGCCGCGGCTCGGCCAACCGGGGCTGGGGGCGCGTCTACATGGAACTCGGTACGCCGCCCCGCTGGTCGGTACAGGTCCCGCACCCCGTCGCCGACCGGGACACGGAGCGGCTCGGGGTCAAGGTGCTGCGCGGCGCCCCGGGCGGTGTCATGGTGCTCGCGGGAGCCCACCGCAAGGCGGGCGAGGACTCGGTCGACGAGGGGTCCGAGGATCCGGGCGCCGGTGACGCGGCCGACATGGCGCACCGCACCGACTCGGTGTTCCACTCCGTGATCGCCGAACTCACCCGCCGGGGCCTGCCCGGCATCCAGCTGCACGGCTTCGCGGACGACTCCATCCCCGGCACCGACTCGGTCGTCTCCACCGGCGCGGGCGAGACGGCCGTCAAGGACGCCGGACTCCTCGCCGGGAAGCTGCGCGACCGGAACGTCAAGGTGTGCCGGGCGTGGACGAACCACTGCAAGCTGTCGGGCCAGACCAACAAGCAGGGCCGGCTGGCCGCCGAACAGGACACGCGCTTCCTGCATGTGGAGCTCAGCCGCTCCGTCCGGGCCAGCCCCCGCCGCATGACGGGGGCCGCCGAGGCGATCACGGTCGTCACGACGGGCTGGTCCAAGGCGCAGTCGCAGTCACAGTCGCTGCCGTAGCCGGGCACGGGGAAGGGGCCGGCGACCCGTCACGGGACGCCGGCCCCTTCCCGGTGCCAGGTGGCCTTCGGTTACTCGGCGGCCTCGTGGTCGTGGCCCTCGCGCAGACCGCCGCCGCTGCCGGCGGAACCGCCGGTCGGCGCGGAGGTCACCGGCTGCGCCAGCGGGGCCAGGTCGTAGGCGTAGTGGCCGACCGCGTTCGCGATGACGTCGACGTTGATGTCGAGCGCCTTCTGGTCGATGTTGTTGATGTCGTCACCGGCGCCGTGGTAGTTCACGTCGTAGGCGATGCCCGCCGTGCCGCCGAACTTCGCGGCCTGCGCCGGCGTCTTGATGCCCTCGGCGCCCGTGTCCGTACCACCGGACGGGATGCCCGCCTCGATGAACGGGCCGTAGTCCGAGCGGCCGGTGAAGTCCGAGCCCTCGTGCGGGATCTTCTGCGCGTCGAGGAAGTCGGTGATGCCCTTCTCCAGCTGCGCCGAGCCCTCCGGGCCGGGGCCCGAGCCGACGTGGTCGGAGTCGTCGCCGTCGTAGACGAAGTACGCGGCGTTCGGCGAGGCGATCATGTCGAAGTTCAGGTAGAGCTTGATCTGCTTCTTCTGGGCGTCCGTCAGCCCGCCGACGTACGCCTCGGAGCCGAGCAGGCCGAACTCCTCCGCCGACCACCAGGCGAACTTGACCTTGTTCTTGATCTTCGTCTGGCTGCTCGCGAGGCGCTGCGCGACCTGGAGGATGCCGGCCGAGCCGGAGCCGTTGTCGTTGATGCCGGGGCCCGCCGCGACCGAGTCGAGGTGCGCGCCGAGGAAGACGGTGTTGTTCTCGTCGCCGCCCTTCGTCTCCGCGATGACGTTGAACGTCTTGCGGTTCTCCCGGAACTCGCGGATGTCGAGGGTGACCTCCACCGGGCCCGCCGCGGCCTCGGCGGCGAGCTTCTCGCCGTCGGCCTGGGAGACGCCGCCCGTCGGGACCTTGCCCGCGTCCGGGGCGCCCAGGGTGCCGTTCAGGGAGCCCGCGGTGTTGTTGTAGATGATCGCGCCGACCGCGCCGGCCGCCGCCGCGTTCTGCTGCTTCACCGCGAAGGTGCAGCCGCCGCGCTTGACCAGCGCGATCTTGCCCGTGAAGGCGCCGGCCGCGAAGTCGCCGGGCTCGCAGCCGTTCGTCCCGTCCGCGTCGACCGGGGCGACGGCCACCTGCGCCGTCACGCCCTCCTCCGGGCCGCTCTTGGTGTACGTCATCAGGTTGACCGGGACGTCCCGCCCGGCCGCGCCGTTGACCGTCAGCTTCTCGGCGACCGTCTCCACGTAGACGAAGTCGAACTCGTTCCGCGTGACCTTGTAGCCGGCCGCCTTCAGCACGGACTCGACGTACTGCGCGGACTGCACGTGGCCCTTCGAACCGGCCACGCGGGTGCCCTTGTTGTAGTCCGCGAGGGACTGGAAGACCTTCAGGTGGTTGTTGGCGCCCTTGCCGGTCGCCTCCTTGACCAGCTTCTTGGCGAGGGCGTCACCCAGGGCGGCGTCGCTCTGCGGGCCGGTGGCTCCGGCGGGTCCGGCGAGCAGCAGCGGCGACGCGAGGGCCATGGCCGCCAGGGCGGCGACGGCGGCTATACGGCGAGAGGGCATGAAGGTCCTTTCACGGCAGGTGCGGGCGGACATGCGGACATGCGGACATGCGAAAGAGACGTGCGCACTGCGTGGGGGAGTGGTGGAGGCACGTTAAACAGCAACTCGCCACTCTGGCCAGAGCTTTCACTGTTTCCGGTTCGTGAATTCCGGATATCGGTGAATTCGGCCGTTCGGTTCAGGCCATGCCCCGGCTAGCGGAGGATGCCCTCTATGAAGTCGGAGCCGACCCGGGCGACCAGGGTCAGGTCCAACTGGTGCTGGACGTACCGGCCCTGGCGCCAGGTGCGCAGCAGTCCGGCCCGCTTCAGCACGGCCAGGTGCCGCGACACCTCCGGCGCGGTTATCCCGTGCACGGTGGCCAGTTCACTGGTGGTGTACGGGGCCCGGGCCAGGCTCCGGCACAGCATCATCCGCATCGGATGGGCCAGTGCCTCCATCCGGCGGACCACGGTGTCCACGGAGGCGGGCTCGGCGGCCAGCTCGCGGGAGTTCAGCGGGTAGTGGACCACCGGCCGCCAGCCGGGGGCGTGCAGCACGAGCAGGTGCGGCCAGCCGAAATGGGTCGGTACGAAGACCAGCCCGGTCCCGATCCGGGGATCGGTGGCGGTCGCGGACCCGTTGACCATCTTGTCGACGGTGATCAGCGTTCCGGCCTCGTCCACGCTCAGCGCGGCGGAGACCTCCTTGAGGGCGGCGGGCAGCCCCTTGCGGCGCAGCACCTCCGCCTTGTGGCGGGCGTCGGCGGCCTGCTGGGGGCCGATCCGCTTCCAGGTCTCGCCGAAGAAGGCCTCCTCGCAGTCCTCCAGGAGCCGGCGCATCCACACGCGGACGGCGGCGGTGTCGTCCAGCAGCCGCAGCGAGAACTCCAGCTGGCGGGGGCCGCGGGCGGCGGCGGTCTCCAGCGCCTTGGCGCGGGCCGCCGGGTTCTTGAGGGGGGAGGGGCCGCCGCCCTCGTTGTAGAGCGCGAGCCAGCAGTGCTCCAGGGCGGCCATCACGAACCGCTCGTCGTCCATCCGGTCGAGTACGTCGAGCTCCTCGGCCAGCGTCGCGGCGGGCAGCCCGGGGCCGCCGGGGATGCCGGCGAAGGCCATGAAGATGTCGGAGAAGGAGCTCCGCCACATGAAGTCGCCCTCCAGCAGCCGGTCCGCGAGGCTCGGGTCCAGCCCGGCGGCGGTGGCGGAGGCCCAGGAGGCGAGGTGGGGGTGATGGGCGGGCTGCGAGAGCGCGTGCAGCGTCATGCAGAGCTCTGAGAGCGGGGACGGCGCGAAGCGGATCCGCTCGACGGGGAGCCCGGCGATGTCGATGGTGACGCTCATCGCCCCATTCTGCCGCTGCGCCGGCCGCGCGTCCTTCCCGCCCCCACCTGCGCAACTCCAGCCTCGCCTCAAACGCAGGCGAGGCTGGAAGGAGGAAGGTGGCTGGTCAGCGCGGGGGAGGGGGTCGATTGACGGGGAACGTCAATTGTCGGGGCGGGGGCGGCCAACGGGGTGAGGGTGGACGCATGACAGCGATCGAGCAGTACCTCATCGACACCTACCGCGCGGCCCAGCACGCCTCCCCCATGCCCCCGCTCCCCGGCGAGCACGACATGGCGGCCTTCCGCGCGGCCCGCGCCCACGTCCGGTTCCGGGCCGTCCTCGACGGGCGCCCGGCCCGGCACCCCTGGACCGCCGCCCTGCGCCGGCTGCTGCGCCGACCCCGCCCCGGAGCCTGCTGAGCGCCGCCCGACCCACCGGCGGCCCCGGCCGCCCCCGCCGTCCGTCGCAGACGGGCACAGGGGGGCCGGAAGTACCGCCGGCGGCTACAGGCGGGCCAGGAACGCCGTGGTCGCCTCCGTGACGTCATCGGGGGTCCAGGACAGGCCCGGGCGGGTCACTTCCAGTTCCGTCATCGCCAGCCCCGCAGGGCCCTGCGGGTGCCAGCGCCGGAAGAGGACGGTCCCCGTCTCCTCCGCCTGCCGCAGCCCCGCCTCCGTCAGGCGCTCCGCCTCGTACGGCAGCCACACCTGGAACTGGTGCGTGTGCGGCACCTCCGGGTTGATCCGGAACCACGGGACCCCGGCCGCCGCGAACGCCGAGCGCAGCGCTTCGGCGACGACCCCCGCCTGCGCCACGTACGACGGGAGCATCGGGAGTTCCCGCTCCAGCCCCGCCAGCCCCGACAGCGCCTGCGGGAACTGCCGGAAGACCTGTCCCCCGTACCGGTGCCGCCACACCCTCGCCTCCGCGATCAGCGTCGCCGGCCCCGCCAGACAGGCCCCGCTGATGCCGCCCAGCGACTTGTACAGCGACACGTAGACCGAATCCGCCAGCCCCGCGATCTCCGGCAGGCCCCGCCCGAACCACCGCGTCGACTCCCACAGCCGCGCCCCGTCGAAGTGGATCACCGCGTCGCGCTCCCGGCCGGCCGCGACCAGTTCCTCCAGCTCCTCCCACGACGGCAGCAGGAACCCCGCGTCCCGCAGCGGCAGCTCCAGCATCAGCGTCCCGAACGGCTCCGCCAGCTCCCGGACCTCCGAGGCCGTCGGCTGCCGGGGCTCGTCCGTCACCGCCGCCGTCCGCAGCCCCGAGACCAGCGACACCGCGCCGCCCTCCCACCGCTCCGGGTGGCTCATCGGGTGCAGCGCCACCACCGGGTTGCCCGTCCGGCCCGCCCAGCACCGCAGCGCGACCTGCTGCGCCATCGTCCCCGAGGGGAAGAACGCCGCGTCCTCCATCCCCAGCAGCTCCGCGACCCGCCGCTCCAGCCGGGTCACCACCCCGTCCCCGTAGAGGTCGGCCGGCTCGTCCGGCCCCTCGCCCGCGGCGGCCGTCAGCTCCGCCAGGAGTTCCCCGACGGTCGGCTCCAGCAGGCTCCGGGACAGCGCCCGCTCGGCCCCCCGCCACGCCGCCACCAGCCGCTTCTTGCGCTCCAGGTCATCCGTCATGCCCGAAATCATCGCCGACCGGCCATCACGCCCAGGAGCTAGCATGGCGGCGTATCGTCCGGTACCCCCCGCGGACTGGAACGGAAGGCACTCCCCGCGTGAACTCATCCCAGCAACCGCGACCCGCCCGGCTCGACGTCGGCGTCGTCGGGGCCGGACGGGTCGGCCCCGCGCTGGCCCGCGCCCTGCAGCAGACCGGGCACCGGCCCGTCGCCGTGTCCGGCGTCTCCGACGCCTCCCGCCGGCGCGCCGCCGAGATGCTGCCCGACGTACCCCTCGTATCGCCCGCGCAGGTCCTGGAGCGCGCGGACCTCGTCCTGCTCACCGTCCCCGACGACGCGCTGCCCGCGCTCGCCGAGGGCCTCGCCGAGACCGGCGCGATCCGGCCGGGGCAGCTCCTCGTCCACACCTCCGGGCGCTACGGGACCGCCGTGCTCGACCCCGCCCGCCGCGCGGGCGCGCTCCCGCTGGCCCTGCACCCCGCGATGACCTTCACCGGGACCATGGTCGACGTCCAGCGCCTGGCCGGCTGCTCCTTCGGCGTGACCGCCCCCGACGAGCTGCGGCTCGCCGCCGAGGCCCTGGTCATCGAGATGGGCGGGGAACCCGAGTGGATCGCGGAGGAGAACCGTCCGCTCTACCACGCGGCCCTCGCCCTCGGCGCGAACCACCTGGTCACCCTGGTCGCCCAGTCGATGGAGCTGCTCCACACGGCCGGTGTCGCACGCCCCGACCGGATGCTCGGCCCGCTGCTCGGCGCGGCCCTCGACAACGCGCTGCGCTCCGGCGACGCCGCCCTGACCGGCCCCGTGGCCCGCGGCGACGCCGGCACCGTCGCCGCCCATGTCTCGGAACTGCGCAAGCACGCCCCCGCCACCGTCGCCGGATACCTCGCCATGGCCCGCACCACCGCCGACCGCGCCCTCGCCCACGGCCTGCTCAAGCCCGAACTCGCCGAGGACCTGCTCGGCGTACTCGCGGACGGCGGGGCCGACGGCCCGACCGGCCCGGGCGGCGCGGACGGCGCGGACGGCGCGGACGGCGCCGAAGGGAGCACCGACCGATGACCGCCGAGCTGCCGCTCCACACCGCCGAGGAGCTCCGCGCGCTCCCGCGCACCGGCCGCCGCGCCGTCGTCATGACCATGGGCGCCCTCCACGAGGGCCACGCCAGCCTGGTCCGCGCCGCCCGCGAGCTGGCCGGCCCCGAGGGCCAGGTCGTCGTCACCGTCTTCGTCAACCCCCTCCAGTTCGGGGCGAACGAGGACCTCGACCGCTACCCCCGCACCCTCGACGCGGACCTCCGTCTCGCCGCGGCGGCCGGCGCCGACGCCGTGTTCGCCCCGTCCGTCGACGAGGTCTACCCGGGCGGCGACCCCCAGGTCCGGCTCGCCGCCGGCCCCATGGGCGGCCTCCTCGAAGGCGCCACCCGCCCCGGCCACTTCGACGGCATGCTGACCGTCGTCGCCAAGCTGCTCCACCTCACCGCCCCCGACCTGGCCCTCTTCGGCCAGAAGGACGCGCAGCAACTCGCGCTGATCCGGCGGATGGTGACCGACCTGAACTTCCCCGTCGAGGTGGTCGGCGTACCGACCGTCCGCGAGGAGGACGGCCTCGCGCTGTCCTCCCGCAACCGCTACCTCTCCGCCGCGGAGCGCCGCACCGCCCTCGCCCTGTCCCGCGCCCTCTTCGCGGGCCGGGACCGTCTCGCCGCCCAGGCCGCGCTCGTCGCCCGCGCCGAGGCCGCCCCGGCGAGCGACGAGCGGGCCACCGCCCTGGCCCGGCTCGGCGAGATCCGCGCCTCCGCCGACGCGCACGCCGTGTCGGCCGCGGGCGCCGGACTGCCCGGCTGCGGCCTGCCGGACGCCGTACGGGCCGCCGCCCGGCACGTCCTGGAGGAGGCGGGCCGCTACGAGCCGCCCCTCGTACTGGACTACCTCGCGCTGGTCGACCCCCAGGACTTCACCGACGCCGGCCCCGGTTTCACCGGGCAGGCAGTGCTGGCCGTCGCCGCAAAGGTCGGCGCGACCCGGCTGATCGACAACATCCCATTGGAGTTCGGAGCACACACGTGAGCACCCCAGGCACCGGCACCGGCACAGGCGCCCCCGGCACCGGCATACGGCTGCACGCCCCCGCCCCCGGCTGGGCCGTCGACGCCGACGTCGTGGTCGTCGGCTCGGGCGTCGCGGGCCTGACCGCCGCCCTGCGCTGCGCCGCCGCGGGCCGTCGTACCGTCGTGGTCACCAAGGCCCGGCTCGACGACGGCTCCACCCGCTGGGCCCAGGGCGGCATCGCCGCCGCCCTCGGCGACGGCGACACCCCCGAGCAGCACCAGGGCGACACCCTCGTCGCGGGCGCCGGCCTGTGCGACGAGGAAGCCGTGCGCCTCCTCGTCACCGAGGGCCCGGACGCGGTGCGCCGCCTCATGGCGACCGGCGCGGTCTTCGACACCTCCGCCGAGACCGGCGAGATAGAGCTGACCCGCGAGGGCGGCCACCACCGCCGCCGGATCGCGCACGCCGGCGGCGACGCCACCGGCGCGGAGATCTCCCGGGCGCTCGTCGAGGCCGTCCACGCGGCCGGCATCGAGACCGTCGAGAACGCCCTCGTCCTGGACCTGCTCCAGGACGCCGAGGGCCGTACGGCCGGCGTCACCCTGCACGTCATGGGCGAGGGCCAGCCGGGCGGCGTCGGCGCCGTCCACGCGCCCGCCGTGATCCTCGCGACCGGCGGCATGGGCCAGGTCTTCTCCGCGACCACCAACCCGTCGGTGTCCACCGGCGACGGCGTCGCCCTCGCGCTGCGCGCCGGCGCCGAGGTCTCCGACCTCGAATTCGTCCAGTTCCACCCGACCGTGCTCTTCCTCGGCCCCGACGCCGAAGGGCAGCAGCCCCTGGTGTCGGAGGCGGTCCGCGGCGAGGGCGCGCACCTCGTCGACGCGGACGGCGTCCGCTTCATGCTGGGGCAGCACGAGCTGGCCGAGCTCGCCCCCCGCGACATCGTCGCCAAGGGCATCATGCGCCGCATGCAGGAGCAGGGCGCGCGGCACATGTACCTGGACGCCCGGCACTTCGGCGCCCGGATGTGGGAGCAGCGCTTCCCGACCATCCTGGCCGCCTGCCGCTCCCACGGCATCGACCCGGTCACCGAGCCCATCCCGGTCGCGCCCGCCGCGCACTACGCCTCCGGCGGCGTACGCACCGACCTGCACGGCCGCACCACCGTGCCCGGCCTGTACGCGTGCGGCGAGGTCGCCTGCACCGGCGTGCACGGCGCGAACCGGCTCGCCTCCAACTCCCTGCTGGAGGGCCTGGTCTTCGCCGAGCGGATCGCCGAGGACATCGCCTCGGGCGCGCCCGCCGGCAGCGGTCCGGGCATCCCGGTGCCCGCCACCGGCCCGCTCCAGCCCGCCGAGGCGCGGTACGAGGTCCAGCGCATCATGACGGACGGCGCGGGCGTCCTGCGCTCCGCCGAGTCCCTGCGCACGGCGGCCGAGGCCCTCGAAGGCCTCTACGCGCGGGCCCTGACCGAGCTGGAGACCCAGGGCAGGACCGCGGTGCCCGGCACCGAGACCTGGGAGGCCACGAACCTGCTGTGCGTGGCCCGGGTCCTGGTCGCCGCCGCCCAGCGGCGCGCGGAGACCCGCGGCTGCCACTGGCGCGAGGACCATCCCGACCGGGACGACGCGCACTGGCGCCGCCACCTCGTCGTCAGGCTGTCCGCCACCGAGAAGCGGGCCCTGGTCGTCACCCCCACCGACACCGCGGACTTTCCGTCCGTACGGCACCCCCTGAGCCAGGAGCAGTCATCGTGAGCACCCCCGAATCGCACGAGCACGCCGAGCTTCCCCTCCTCGACGAGTCCACAGGCGGCTGCGGCGACGACTGCGCCTGCGGCGAGGGCGAGGAGAGCGGCCTCGACCCGGCGCTGGCCCAGCTCCTCGCGGACGCGGGCCTGGACCCGGTGGAGGTCGAGGACATCGCGCACATGGCGATCTCCGAGGACCTGGACGGCGGGGTCGACGTGACCACCGTCGCCACCGTCCCCGAGGACGCCGTCGCCACCGCCGACTTCACGGCGCGCGAGGCGGGCACGGTCGCCGGCCTGCGGGTCGCCGAGGCCGTCCTGTCGGTCGTCTTCACCGACACGTTCGAGGTCGAGCGGCACGTCGAGGACGGCGCCCGCGTCGAGGCCGGCCAGGTGCTGCTCTCGGTCCGGGCCCGTACCCGGGACCTGCTGACCGGCGAGCGCAGCGCGCTGAACCTGCTGTGCCTGATGTCGGGCATCGCGACGGCGACGCGCAAGTGGGCCGACGAGCTGGAGGGCACCAAGGCGAAGGTCCGCGACACCCGCAAGACCACGCCCGGGCTGCGCTGCCTGGAGAAGTACGCGGTCCGCTGCGGCGGCGGCGTCAACCACCGGATGTCGCTCTCGGACGCGGCGCTGGTCAAGGACAACCACGTGATCGCCGCGGGCGGCGTCCGCGAGGCGTTCCAGGCCGTCCGCGAGCAGTTCCCGGACCTGGCCATCGAGGTCGAGGTGGACACCCTCCAGCAGGTCCGCGAGGCCCTGGAGGCGGGCGCCGACCTGATCCTGCTCGACAACTTCACGCCGATCGAGACCGAGGAGGCCGTCGCCCTGGTCCGCGGCCGCGCGGTGCTGGAGTCCTCGGGCCGCCTGACCGTGGCCAACGCCCGCGCCTACGCGGAGACGGGCGTCGACTACCTCGCGGTGGGCGGGCTCACCCACTCCTCCCCGATCCTGGACATCGGCCTCGATCTGCGCGAGGCGGTGTAACCCGTGCTCCTCACCATCGACGTGGGCAACACCCACACGGTCCTGGGCCTGTTCGACGGTGACGAGATCGTCGAGCACTGGCGCGTCTCCACCGACCCGCGCAGGACGGCCGACGAGATGGCCGTCCTGATGCAGGGCCTGATGGGCATGCACCCGATGCTCGGCAACGAGCTGGGCGACGGCATCCACGGCATCGCGATCTGCGCGACGGTGCCGTCCGTCCTGCACGAGCTGCGCGAGGTCACCCGCCGCTACTACGGCGACGTCCCCGCGGTGCTCGTGGAGCCGGGCATCAAGACGGGCGTCCCGATCCTCATGGACAACCCGAAGGAGGTCGGCGCGGACCGCATCATCAACGCGGTCGCGGCCGTCGAGCTCTACGGCGGCCCCGCGATCGTCGTCGACTTCGGCACGGCGACCACCTTCGACGCGGTCTCCGCCAAGGGCGAATACGTGGGCGGGGTGATCTCCCCGGGCATCGAGATCTCCATGGAGGCCCTCGGCGTACGGGGCGCCCAGCTGCGCAAGATCGAGCTGGCCCGGCCGCGCAACGTGATCGGCAAGTCCACGGTCGAGGCGATGCAGGCGGGCGTGGTCTACGGGTTCGCCGGGCAGGTCGACGGGATCGTGACCCGGATGGCGAAGGAGCTGGCGGGCGCGCAGGGCGACCCGGACGACGTCCGCGTCATCGCCACCGGCGGCCTCGCGCCGATCGTGCTCGGCGAGGCCTCGGTCATCGACGACCACGAGCCCTGGCTGACGCTGATCGGGCTGCGGCTGGTCTACGAGCGCAACGTGCCCAACTTCGAGTGACCGACGGCCCCGTCTCCCGGCCCCGGCCCCCGCGGGGGCCGGGGCCGGTCCGTCATACGGGCGGCCTGCCCGGGGTGGGCGTCGGCGCGGGACTGGGCAGCGGCGGGCCCGGGTTGGGCGGCTGCTCCGGGTAACCGGGGTTGCGGTGCTTGTCCATGGTCACCCTGTCCCAGGTGAGCCCGTAGACGCCCAGCGGCGGGAACAGCTCGACGCGCACCGGGTAGCCCTGCTCGGCGCAGGAGGCGCACAGCAGGTCGCGCCGGGCGCCGCGGGACGCCGTACGGGCGGCCTGTACCGGCTCCCGCCAACAGGCCTCGCAGGTCACGACGTCCGTCACGGTGGTCTCGAACTCGGCTGTGATCACTCGCTCGACCTCACTTCGACCGGGGTGCTCGGGGGGTTCGGGGTGCGCGGGGGGTGCGGGGCGTGCGGGGTGAATCCGGCTGCCGGGCGCCGTCCTTGTCGATCTCGACGTCGATCTCGACCCAGACCGTCTCGGCGCCGCCGCCGACGCGCTCGTGGCCGAACCGGGCCCCCGCGGCCAGCGCGCCGAGCAGCGCCGCGTGCGCGGCCGCGGCCAGCTCGCCGGGCAGGTCCGCCTCGATCCGGATGCGGTCGCACGTCGCCTCGATACGGGTCTCGGCGCCGCCGAGCGCCGCGCTGAGCAGGGCGGCGAGGGCCGCTGCTTGTGTCTCGGCGGAACACACGGGTCCCCCTCAGGGCGAGCTCAGGGCGAGCGGTCGGTCACCCGTCGTGATGCTGAACAGTCAGCTTTAACCTGATGGGTTAGCTTTGTCAACGTCGGCCAACGTAGGACAGACGTGTACAGGACGGCCCAAATGCCCCGTGAAACCTCGTACTTGCAGGTGTTCGAGTCGATCCGGGCCCGCGTCGAAGCGGGGGAGTGGGCGGTCGGCGACAAACTCCCGT
Organism: Streptomyces goshikiensis; assembly: GCF_014650555.1. Classification (GTDB taxonomy): domain Bacteria; phylum Actinomycetota; class Actinomycetes; order Streptomycetales; family Streptomycetaceae; genus Streptomyces; species Streptomyces goshikiensis. The sequence continues at coordinate 602,675 of NZ_BMVE01000004.1, forward strand.
CCCGGGCGCGCTTCGCCCGCGAGTACGCCGTCGGACAGAGCGTCACCCAGCGCGCGATGGAGCGGCTGATCATCGAGGGCTTCCTCGAAGGGCGCGCCGGTTCCGGCACCTACGTCCGCACCCCGCGCCGCCGGATGCGGATGCTCCGCACCCGCCGCAGCGATCCGCGCGCCGGCAGCCCCTTCCGTACCGAGAGCACCGTGCACGGCCTGGCCGGAACCTGGGACTCCAAGACCGACGCCCGGGTTCCCGCGCCCGAGCGGATCGCCGAACGCCTCGCGATCGCGCCCGGCGACCCCTGCGTCCTGACGCGCTACGAGTTCATGGCCGACGGCAGCCCCGTCGAACTCTCCGAGTCCTGGGAGCCGCTGGCCGTCACCGAGGGCACCGCGATCGTCCTGCCCGAGGTCGGCGAACTGCGCGGCGCCGGCGTCGTCGCGCGCATGCGGTCCATCGGCGTCACGGTGACCAACGTGCTGGAGGTCCCCCGCCCGTCCCGCGCCACCCAGGTTCAGGCCAACCTGCTCGGCATCAGCGTCGGTGACCTGATCACGGAGATCGAGCGCACCTACTTCGACGCCGACGGACGCCCGGTGGAGACCGCCGACCTCGTGGTCCCCGACGCCCGCTACGAGATCGCGTACACCTTTCCCGTCTAGCAGGGCGGCCCGGGAAGCATGTGATTTTCCGCGGAAATGACCTGATCGGGTCCGTCCGGGGGTTACCGTCGCCCACGGAACCACCGCGACCCCGCGCGCGCCCGCGACCGGAGGAGAGAACACCATGACCGCTGCGACCGACTGGCAGAAGTCCTCGTTCTGCGGCGAGGGGGAGGCCTGTGTGTACGTCTCCTCCTCGCCCGGCTCCCTCGTCCGGGTCGCCGACCGGGTCGACCCGGCGCACCTCGTGATGGCCACCACCCAGGCCGCCTGGACCGACTTCCTGCGGGCGGTCAAGGAAGCCGGCTGACGCGGCGGCCGGCGACCCGGCGCGCGGCGGCCCGCGGGCCGGCCCCGGCGGCCGACTGGGCGTACCGCCGCGCCGCGCGCAGCCCACTTCGGGGGATTTTGTCCGATTAGCGCGTATCTTCGGCCCATGCCCACGCCCTACGGATCCCGCGGCGGCATGGCGTTCAGCGCCGCTGAGCTGCACGTGCTCAGGCGTTCGCTCGCCCACGCCCTTCAGTCCTCCACGGCCCCCCTGGCGGCCGCCGAGGTTTCGGACTGCCTGCGCCTCGCGCAGACGGTGGACGAGGCGGTCCGGGAGGCGGGGCGGCTCAGAGAGTTCCTCCTCGCGGACCTGGCCCGCTACCGGGGTGCGCTGCCCGGCAGCCTCTCCGGCTACCTGGAGCTCCTCCAGGACGCCCTGGCGGCCGGCTACGAGCCGGTGCCCGACGATCTCGCCGCCCTGCGCGCGCTCCGCGCCAACGCGGTCGCCGCCGCGCTGCTGGAGCGCGCCCAGATCGTCGCGGAGCGCTCCGTACGCCGCAGGCTCTCGACCACCCCGGCGCCCCGGACCAGACTGCTGGCCCTGGCGGGCGGCAAGGAAGAGAGCCCGGCCGAGGAGCCCAAGCCCGAACCGAAGCCCGCGCCGCGCCCCGCGCCGCAGCCGGCGCACCCGGAGAAGCCCATTCCGACGCCCGGCGAGGTGTTCCCGCCGCGCCGCAAGCCCACCCCGCCCCCGAAGGCCGGGCGCGCCGCCGGGTAGCTAGGCTGGGGGGCATGGACTACGTCTCCGCGCTCGTGCCCCCCGTCGTGATGGCCGTGTTCTTCATCGCCCTCGTCATGACGATCGTGAAGAGCCAGGGCGGCGCCAACAAGGCCAAGGAAGACGCGGCGGTGGACGCCGTGCTCGCGAGCGCCGAGTCCGCCCGCCAGCCGCAGAAGTAGCCGCGGCAGCAGCCGCGGTTGAAGCCGGGGCCGCACGCCCTCCGACCTGATCGGGGGCGGCGCCCCCGGTTTTTGTTGCGCCTTGCCGCGCGAATGGCCGGGCAATTCCGTACAACTCGCACTATCGTGCTGTTGTGCCTCGCCCCTTGGGAGAACTCGAAGACGCGGTCATGACGCGGGTGTGGCAGTGGAACCGCCCGGTCACTGTTCGTGAAGTCCTGGAAGACCTCCAGCAGGAACGGTCCATCGCGTACACCACGGTCATGACCGTTATGGACAATCTCCATCAGAAGGGCTGGGTCCGCCGGGAAGCCGAAGGCCGCGCCTATCGATATACGGCGGTCTCCACCCGCGCCGCCTACTCGGCCGCACTGATGAACGAAGCGTGGTCGAGGAGCGACAACCCCGCGGCCGCTCTCGTCGCCTTCTTCGGCATGATGTCGGCGGAACAGCGCGAAGCCCTACGGGACGCCATCCGTATCGTCGGCCATGACGGCGAAGCCCCCCCGCCGGCCGCCGAGGCGGAAGAGGACTCCGCCGGGCACGGGCCCGAGCCGGGGCGATAGCGTCCGGGCATGGGTGAGATTTCCGCGCCAGACGCAAAATCAGTGACGATCCGCCGCGCGCGCACCGGTGATGTTCCCGCGCTGCGCCGCCTGCTCGACCAGTACGTACAGCAGCGGATCCTGCTCGACAAAGCCCCCGTGGTCCTTTACGAGGACATCCAGGAGTTCTGGGTCGCGGAACGCGACTCCGACGGGCAAGTGGTCGGCTGCGGCGCTCTCCACGTGATGTGGGAAGACCTCGCCGAAGTCCGCACTCTCGCGGTCGACCGCGAGAGCAAGGGCGCCGGCGTGGGCCACCAGGTGCTGGCTCAGTTGTTGGAGACGGCCCGCCTCGTCGGGGTCAGCCGGGTTTTCTGCCTGACCTTCGAAGTGGACTTCTTCACCAAGCACGGCTTCGTCGAGATCGGCGAGACCCCGGTCGAGACCGATGTCTACATGGAGCTCCTGCGTTCCTATGACGAGGGCGTCGCCGAGTTCCTCGGTCTCGAACGAGTGAAGCCGAACACCTTGGGCAACAGCCGGATGCTTCTGCACCTGTGATCGATGGCACGGGCTTTTCCCGGGCTCCGCGCACCTGTGACCTATGTCCGAATCGCGCACGTTTCCCGCCCTGTTGTGATCCTGAACCTCTCGCCGGGGGTTTGTGTTTTCCAGGCAAAAGCGGTTTCCTTTCCGCGTACTGCATTTTCGATGAAAGGAAATCCGGTGGCACAGAAGGTTCAGGTCCTTCTTGTCGACGACCTCGACGGCGGCGAGGCGGACGAGACCGTGACGTTCGCTCTGGACGGCAAGACCTACGAGATCGACCTCACCACCGCCAACGCTGAAAAGCTCCGCGGTCTGCTCGACCCGTACACCAAGGGCGGCCGCCGCACCGGTGGGCGCGCTTCCACCGGCCGTGCCAAGGGCCGGGCCGCCGCGGCGTCCGGCAACCCGGACACCGCCGAGATCCGCGCCTGGGCGAAGTCCCAGGGCATGAGCGTCAACGACCGCGGGCGCGTCCCGCAGGAGATCCGCGAGGCCTACGAGAACCGGGCCTGACCCGGCAGGGCCTGACCCGGCCGGCCCGTGAAGGGCCCGGCCACGGCGCTCCGCGGGGGCGTCCGGCGCCTCAGCCGCGCCCGGTGGCATTCCGTCGCCGCCGCGGCGACCAGGCGGACGAGATCGGCTCCGGTGCTCGCGCGCCCGGGACCGGCCAGGGCGGGCAGCAGTGCCTCGCACCCCTGCTCGGGGGGCCGCAGCCACACGGCGGCTCCCCGGGGACTCCCCTGCGCCCCGGGGCTTCCCGGCGGCACCGGGGCGGTGATCCGGCCTCCCGTCCCCAGGGCGGCGAGATCCAGGGCGACCCCGCCCCACTCCAGCCAGTCGAGCAGCCCGTCCAGTTCCTCCGCGCTCCCCGGAGCCACCAGGAACCGCATCCGGCGGCCCATGAGGGCCACCGGGCCCGTGGCGACCGGCCGGCGCAGCAGCTGTCCTCCGGCGTCGGACGGCAGCTCCAGCACGTCGAACCGCGTCCCGGTCGCCAGCTGTCCGGGCGGCCCTCCCAGGAGGCTCCAGCCGAGCTCCCGCCCGTACCAGCGGGCGTAGGCCCCGTCCGGCGCCCCGGCCGCTCCGCGCGGCCCCCCGGGAGCGCTCCGCGGCGGCGGGACGGTGGCGGAGGGAACGGGAGCGAGGGGCGGCACGTTGACAGCCATGTCCGGAGCAACTCCCGAAACGCCACAGGGTTACGCACCGCACCGTCCTCGATACGGAACGTAAACATCCGCGAGCCGGGTGTCCCACATTCGAGACGGAAGCGTGTTCGCCCTTAGCGGAGGGAACCGGGGCTGAGAGCATGGAGTGTCAGTGCTTACGGGTAAGACATTCCTAGTGGTACGGGGCGACACGCTGATTTGAGCGCCTTCCGTTCGCCATCGGCGTACACCTGTGACGGGTATCTGCCTGGCCTGCGGGAACATCGTCTCGCACCATCGGGTTGGAGCAGTTGTCGGCTCTTCAAGCCGGTTTTCCCTACCGATGTCGGGGTGAGCCGCGAGCGGATGTCGGCAGTTGGAATGAGCTGTCCCGCCCCGCGGGACTAGCATGCGGAAGGACAGGGCGGGGACCGACCCCGAACTGCCCGACCGCTCTGAGGAGCGATAAACGATGTTCGAGAGGTTCACCGACCGCGCGCGGCGGGTTGTCGTCCTGGCTCAGGAAGAAGCCCGGATGCTCAACCACAACTACATCGGCACCGAGCACATCCTCCTGGGCTTGATCCACGAGGGTGAGGGTGTCGCCGCTAAGGCCCTGGAGAGCCTCGGGATTTCGCTCGAGGCTGTTCGCCAGCAGGTTGAGGAGATCATCGGTCAGGGGCAGCAGGCCCCGTCCGGCCACATCCCCTTCACCCCGCGGGCGAAGAAGGTCCTGGAGCTTTCGCTCCGAGAGGCCCTCCAGCTCGGCCACAACTACATCGGCACCGAGCACATCCTGCTCGGCCTGATCCGCGAGGGCGAGGGCGTCGCCGCCCAGGTCCTCGTGAAGCTGGGCGCCGATCTCAACCGAGTCAGGCAGCAGGTCATCCAGCTGCTCTCCGGGTACTCCGGAGGCGGCAAGGAGTCGGCCACCGCCGGCGGCCCGGCCGAGGGAACCCCCTCGACCTCGCTCGTCCTGGACCAGTTCGGCCGCAACCTCACGCAGGCCGCTCGCGAATCCAAGCTCGACCCGGTCATCGGGCGCGAGAAGGAGATCGAGCGGGTCATGCAGGTGCTCTCCCGCCGGACCAAGAACAACCCGGTCCTCATCGGCGAGCCCGGCGTCGGCAAGACCGCCGTCGTCGAGGGCCTGGCCCAGGCGATCGTCAAGGGCGAGGTCCCCGAGACCCTCAAGGACAAGCACCTCTACACGCTTGACCTCGGTGCCCTGGTCGCCGGTTCCCGATACCGCGGTGACTTCGAAGAGCGCCTCAAGAAGGTGCTGAAGGAGATCCGCACCCGCGGCGACATCATCCTGTTCATCGACGAGCTCCACACCCTCGTGGGTGCGGGCGCCGCCGAGGGCGCGATCGACGCCGCGAGCATTCTGAAGCCCATGCTGGCCCGTGGTGAGCTCCAGACCATCGGTGCCACGACGCTCGACGAGTACCGCAAGCACCTTGAGAAGGACGCGGCCCTTGAGCGCCGCTTCCAGCCGATCCAGGTGGCGGAGCCTTCCCTCCCCCACACGATCGAGATCCTCAAGGGCCTGCGCGACCGCTACGAGGCCCACCACCGCGTCTCCATCACGGACGAGGCCCTCGTGCAGGCGGCCACCCTGGCCGACCGGTACATCTCGGACCGCTTCCTCCCGGACAAGGCGATCGACCTGATCGACGAGGCCGGCTCCCGGATGCGCATCCGCCGGATGACCGCGCCGCCGGACCTCCGCGAGTTCGACGAGAAGATCGCGAACGTGCGTCGCGACAAGGAGTCGGCCATCGACTCCCAGGACTTCGAGAAGGCGGCTTCCCTCCGTGATTCGGAGAAGCAGCTGCTGGCGGCGAAGGCCAAGCGCGAGAAGGAATGGAAGGCCGGCGACATGGACGTCGTCGCCGAGGTCGACGGCGAGCTCATCGCCGAGGTCCTCGCGACCGCGACCGGCATTCCCGTCTTCAAGCTCACGGAGGAGGAGTCTTCCCGCCTCCTGCGCATGGAGGACGAGCTCCACCGTCGCGTCATCGGCCAGAAGGACGCCATCAAGGCGCTCTCCCAGGCCATCCGCCGTACCCGTGCGGGTCTGAAGGACCCGAAGCGTCCCGGTGGCTCGTTCATCTTCGCCGGTCCGTCCGGTGTCGGTAAGACCGAGCTCTCCAAGACGCTCGCCGAATTCCTCTTCGGCGACGAGGACGCGCTGATCTCCCTCGACATGTCGGAGTTCAGCGAGAAGCACACGGTTTCCCGCCTCTTCGGCTCGCCCCCCGGTTACGTGGGCTACGAAGAGGGCGGCCAGCTGACCGAGAAGGTCCGCCGGAAGCCGTTCTCCGTCGTCCTCTTCGACGAGGTCGAGAAGGCGCACCCGGATATCTTCAATTCCCTTCTCCAGATCCTGGAGGACGGCCGCCTGACCGACTCCCAGGGCCGGGTCGTGGACTTCAAGAACACGGTCATCATCATGACGACCAACCTGGGTACGCGGGACATCTCGAAGGGCTTCAACCTGGGCTTCGCGGCCCAGGGCGACACCAAGACCGGATACGACCGGATGAAGGCGAAGGTCAACGAAGAGCTCAAGCAGCACTTCCGGCCCGAGTTCCTCAACCGTGTCGACGACACGGTCGTCTTCCACCAGCTCACGCAGGAAGACATCATCCAGATCGTCGACCTGATGATCGCCAAGGTGGACGAGCGCCTCAAGGACCGCGACATGGGCATCGAGCTCAGCGGTGAGGCGAAGCAGCTCCTGGCCAAGCGCGGCTACGACCCGATCATGGGTGCGCGCCCGCTGCGCCGGACCATCCAGCGCGAGATCGAGGACATGCTGTCGGAGAAGATCCTCTTCGGCGAGCTGCGCCCCGGTCACATCGTGGTCGTCGGTGTGGAGGGTGAGGGCGAGGCCGCCAAGTTCACCTTCCGCGGCGAGGAGAAGTCGGCTCTGCCGGACCTCCCCCCGATCGAGGCGACGGGCTCCGGCCCGGACCTCTCCAAGGGCGCCTGAGCGCGCGCTGAGCGCCGGTCGCTCGTAGCGGTACAGAAGGGGCGGCCCCGGAACCGAAAGGCTCCGGGGCCGCCCCTTTTCGTGTGCCCCGGGGCTGTGCTCCAGCGGCGCCGGGGCTGCCGCACGGGCTCCCGAAGGGGCCTCCGCAGGGGCCTCCGCCGGTGACAAGCCGCACAGGACAAATCGGACCTACGAGGGCGTTTCGTAGATCAAGTGTCCGTTTTGTGCCACCCCTGGACCCAGTCGGGGCAAGGGTCAACAGGGTGGACGGCCCTTCGTCGGCTACGAGCTCCCGTAGTAATCGGGACGTTTGGGGAAGTCCGGGGACACGGGTTACCAAGGTTGGGCAAGCCCGGCATCCGCATCGGCGGAGCGCCGGGTCGCTTGTTGCCCCACACGTCCTTGTCCCCGGCCCCGGAGGTCACCACATGTTCGCGAAGCGCGTCAGCACCCGTCGTACCCGTACCGCCCTCGTCGCCACCGGTCTCGGTGTCACGCTGGCCCTCGGGGCGGGGACGACCGCCGCCTTCGCAGCCGAGGCTCCCGCTGCGGCCACCGCGAAGAAGGCCGAGAAGGCCAAGAAGTCGGCCCTGTGGGCCAAGCCGGTCGCCCGCTACACGCTCTCCGCCACCTTCGGCAAGGGCGGCACCATGTGGTCCCACAAGCACTCCGGCCAGGACTTCGCCGTTCCGGTCGGCACCCCGGTCCACGCCGCCAGCTCCGGTGTGATCGTCAAGGCCGGCCCCAACGGCGGCGGCGACGGCCCGGCGTACGGCAACGCCATCGTGGTCAAGCACGCCAACAACACGTACTCCCAGTACGCGCACCTCTCGAAGATCAAGGTCAACATCGGCCAGAAGGTCGCGAAGAACCAGCTGATCGCCCTGTCCGGCAACACCGGCAACTCCAGCGGTCCGCACCTGCACTTCGAGATCCGCACCACCGCCAACTACGGCTCGGCCGTCAACCCGGTCTCCTTCCTGCGGGGCGTCGGCCTCACGGTCTGACCGGCCTCTCAGCTGACCAGCCACGAGTGACTCGGCTTCACCGCCGAGTCCAGCTTGCCCTCCTGGTACGCGGCCACCTGCTCGTCCGACAGGGCGGTGTCGAAGACCCGCACCCGGTCCATGGACCCGGACCAGGAGCCGCTCCAGAGCCCGTGGTGGCGGGCCCGCCCCAGCTGGAACGGGCCGGGGCCCTGCCAGATCGCGGGAACCTGCTCGGCCTTGCCGGCCGGCTTCCCGTCCACGTAGAGCGCGATCGTCTTCTTCTCGGCGTCGTAGGTCGCCGTCAGCGTGGTCCGGTCCTTCTTCGGCGCCGGGCCGGCGGCGACGGTCACCGCGGTGGCCGCGGCCCCCTTGTCGCCCGTCTGTACGCGGAACATCCAGGTCAGCTTTCCGTTCACCTGGTCCCCGCCCAGCTCGAAGGTGAAGGACTCCCCGTCGCCCTGACTGACGGCGATGCGGGAGGTCTTCTCGGCGAGGTTGTACAGGCGGGCCGTGACCGTGAAGCTCTTGGTCGTGTCCACGACCCGCTCCGCGGCCTGGGCGTACGACTTCGAGTTCCCCCGCATCTTCACCTCGTGCCGCCCGCCGAGCGGCACCACCGAGGCGTCCTCGCCCATCCGCAGGCCGCTGCTGCCGCTCAGGTCGCGGATCACCGTCGGATCGCCCGCCACCAGCGCGGAGTTCTCCCCCGTCCCCGACGTGCCCGGCTTCGGCGAGCCCGAGGCGGTCGTGTCCGGCTTGTCGTCCTCCCCCTCCGTGCCGTATCCGGAGACCAGCAGGAACGCGCCGCCGCCGGCCAGCAGAGCCAGTACGGTCACCGCGCCGCCCCACGCCCACATCCGCTTGCGGCGGCGTTCCTTCGCCGCGCGCTCGCTGAGGGCCTCCCAGTCGGGCTCCGTGGACGAGGGGCCGGACAGGGGGAAGGGCTCGGGGAAAGCCTCGGGGAAGGCCTCGGGAGCCGCCGCCGCGGCCGGCGGGTCCTGGTAGGGGTTGGGTACGCCCTGCTGGGGCGGGTCCTGGTACGGGTTCGGCCCGGCCGTCTGCGGGTAGCCGTACCCGCCGGCGCCTATGGGAGGCCCGGGCGGGTACCCGTAGCCGGGTACCGGCGGGCCGGGCGGGTAGCCGTAGCCGCCGCTGCCGCCCTCGGGGGCGGGTTCGGGCTGCTCGTTGCTCGGGGGAGGAGTACCAAAGGACATGCCCGGATGCTAAATCACGCGGGAAGCCGGGCTTCCGGCAGCCACTGCCGCGCGGCCGCCGGGACGGCTGCCACGACGACCGCCAAGACGACCGCCACGACGGCCGTCGGCGCCGCCGCCGGTCATCCCGGCAGCTTGATGACCGGGAAGCTCCCCGTCGCCGTCGGCGCGTGCTCCGGCAGCCACAGCACCGCCACCGCCCCCGCCGCCTGGCCCTGGGACTCCCGGCCGCCGGGCGCCGCCACGTTGCGGAACGTCAGCCGGGCGCCCAGCACCCGCGCCTGCCCCTCCGCGATGGTCAGCCCGAGGCCGTGACCCACGCCCGCGCGGTCCGTCGACCCGGTGCGGAACCGGCTCGGCCCCTCGCGCAGCAGCGCCTCCGGGAAGCCCGGCCCGTGGTCCCGGACGCGGACGACCCGGCCCTCGATGTCGACCTGGACCGGCGCCCGACCGTACCGGGCGGCGTTGGCCAGCAGGTTCCCGAGGATCCGCTCCAGCCGGCGCGGGTCGGTGCTGACGATCTCGTCCGCGACCACCCGTACCGTCGCCTCCGGCATCAGCGAGCTCACCCGGCGGGTCACGAACTCGCCGAGCGCCACCTCCTGGAGCTCCGCGCGCTCGGAAGCGCTGTCCAGCCGAGCCACTTCCAGGACGTCCTCGACCAGCGCCCGCATCGCCTGCGCGCGGTCGCGCACCAGCTCGGTCGGCCGCCCCGGAGGCAGCAGTTCCGCCGCGGTGAGCAGCCCCGTCACCGGGGTCCGCAGCTCGTGCGCGATGTCCGCCGTCACCCGCCGCTCCGCCTCCAGGCGCTGCTGGAGGGCGTCGGCCATGGCGTCCACGGCCCGCGCGAGGTCGTCGGTCTCGTCCCGTACGACACCGCCGACCGCGTCCCGTACCCGGACGTCGGGATCTCCGTGCGCCACCCGCTGCGCGGCGGCCGCGGCCTTGCGCAGCCGGCGCGAGATCTGCCCGCCGATGAGCACGCCGAGCGCCGAGCCGCCGATGATGACGGCGAGCGAGCCGACCACCAGGGCCCGGTCGAGGTCGCGCATCACCTTCGCGTTCTCGACGAACTTCGAGTGCAGCGTCAGGATCTGCCCGTTGCCGAGGGGGACGGCGGCCCACACCTCGGGCAGCCCCTTCGGGTTGTCCTGCACGTAGGTGCCGAGGCGTCCGGACTCGGCCGTCCTGCGCAGCTGGCCGGGCACCTTGGGGTCGTTGATCGCGGCGGTCGCGGGCAGCTTGCGTCCGGCCTCGGCGTAGCGGGAGAGGAACTTCACGTTCTCCAGCTGGGAGTCACGGGCGCTCTCCAGCATCGACACCCGGGCAGCGCTGTGCACCACCAGGCTCAGCGCGACCGCGATGAGGGCGCCCACGGCGGCGATGGCGAGCGTGATCTTCCAGCGGATCCCGGTACGGAGGGTGACGCTCCTCATGCCTTGAGCTTGTATCCGAAGCCTCGGACCGTTTCGATCCGGTCCTGTCCGATCTTGGTGCGCAGCCGCTGGACGTGGACGTCCACGACACGGGTGTCGCCGCCCCAGTCGTAGTCCCAGACCCGCTCCAGCAGGCGGTCGCGCGACAGGACGGTGCCGGGCGCGGAGGAGAACTCCAGCAGCAGCCGCATCTCCGTGGGCGTCAGCGCGACCGGGGCACCGGCCTTGCGCACCTCCATGCCCTCGGTGTCGACCTCCAGCTCGCCGAAGGTGAGCACCCCGCGCTCGCCGTCCGCGTCGTCGTCGGCCCCGCCCCCGCCGTTCGGGCCGCCCGCGTGCCCGAAGCGGCGCAGCACGGCGCGGATCCGGGCGACGAGCACGGAGCCGTCGAAGGGCTTGGTGACGTAGTCGTCGGCGCCGGCCTCCAGGCCGAGCACGACGTCGATGGAGTCGGCGCGCGCCGACAGCATGATCACCGGGACGGTGGACTCGTCGCGGATCCGGCGGCACAGGCTGACGCCGTCCATGCCGGGGACCATCACGTCGAGCAGCGCGATGTCGGGCCGGTCGGCGCGGAAGGACTCCAGTCCGGACAGTCCGTCGGGCATGGCGGTGACGACGAACCCGTCGCGCTCCAGCGCCAGGGTCGTGGCTTCGCGGATGACGTCGTCGTCCTCCACAAACAGCACGTGGGTCTCGGCCATGCCCAGCCTCGCCTCGGTTCCTCGTCGGTTCTGTGTCGGTCAGTTCTTGTGCGTGACGGCCGGCGCGGGCTGGCCCCCGCCGTCCACGTTGCTGTATTCCGTGTATACGCGGTCCTGCTCGGTGAAACGCTCCCCGCTCCAGCGGTACGTGATCACGTCCTCGCCGGAGGGGTAGGCGACCGCGTCGGTCTTCGCGTAGACGGGTTTGGTGAGGACCAGGTCACCCCGGTCGATCTCCGCGTAGACGGGCGGCTGCTCGTCCGAGAAGACATTCTCGTACCTGCCGCCCTCTGACCTGTACACGTACGAGCCGCGGCCGAGGGCGTCGGCGCAGGACAGCACATTGACGACGATGTCGACGGCGTCGTTCCCGGTGACCTTCCCGTAGCTGACGTCGACCGGGTACTCCTTGCCCGTGCAGGGCTTGAGTTCCCGTTTGATGTCGGCGCTGACCTTGGGGTCGGCCTTGAGCAGCGCGACCGGGTCGACCTTCGTCACGGGCCGCCCCGAGGGCGAAGCCGCCCGCGCGGACTGGCCGGAGGAGGCGTGGGGCTCGGGGGCGGGCGGCGGGCCCGTCCTGGACACGGAGTCGGTGTGGGCGGGTCCCTCGTCCTTCAGTCCCGTCCCGCCGGTGGAACAGCCGGCAGCGAACAGCACTGTGCCGACGAGGACGACCGTCCCCGCCGACATCAGCACCAGCGAACCTCTGCCGCTCAGACTTTGGCCAGTCAGGCCGCGCACCGCTCCCGCCCCTCGTAACGGCTGGTGTGGTCACCGCGTTCGAGCGCGCGCATGTCCAGGTCCCGGCTCTCCAGCTCCTGCCGGAGACGGGCCAGTGCGCGGTGCAGGGTGCTCTTCACGGTTCCCGCCGACATGCCGAGCGCCGCGGCCGTCTCCTCGGTGCTCATCTGCTCCCAGTGTCGCAGCACCACCACACTGCGCTGCTTGGGCGCGAGAACCTTGAGGATGTCCATCAGCAGGGCGCGGTCGGCGCGCTGGTCGGAGCCGTCCTCGACGGAGGCGTCCGGGAGCTGCTCGGTGGGGACCTCTTCGAGCTTGCGGGCGCGCCACCACTCGGTCCGGGTGTTGATCATGACCCGGCGCAGGTAGGCGTCGGCGAGGGACTTGTCGGCTATGCCGTCCCAGCGTCCGTAGGTGCGCACCAGGGCCGTCTGCAGGAGGTCCTGGGCGTCGGTGGGGTCCGGGACGAGGCGCCGTGCGCTGCGCAGCAGCGCATCCTGCCGAGTGCGTACGTAGTCCTCGAATTCGAGTACCTCGCCGTGCGCCATCATCAGACCGCCTCCGTTCCGTCCAACCGCTCATCCGCTGTCTTGCGGACTTGAAGTTACGGAGGCGTTGTCACGGAGCTGTGCGGGTGAGCCTTCGGAGGACGCACGGACAGCCATAGGTTGTGTAACAGTGCCGTGAGCTGGGGTTTCACCCACACAACCGGAATGGTTGAGTCATGAACGTATCAGCTCTGCGGAAGCCGGTACATGCCCTGGGCCAGCGGCTCCACCAGCCCGTCCGAGACCAGCCCGTCCAGCGCCCGGGCCCGCTGTACGGGCTCGTCCCAGACGGTGTCGAGCACCGCCTGCGGAACCGGCCCGACCGCTTCCCGCAACACGGCGAGCAGCTTCCCGCGCACCTGCCGGTCCGTCCCCGCGTACGTCTGACCGCGCCGCGGCGGCCCGTCGTGAGCCGGCTTGCCCGCCAGCCGCCACGCGCACAGCCCGGCCACCGGGCAGCGCGCGCAGTCCGGGGACTTGGCCGTGCACACCAGGGCGCCCAGCTCCATGGAGGCCGCCGCCCAGCGCGCCGCGGTCTCCTCGTCCTCGGGCAGCAGCGCCCGGGCCAGGCGCCGTTCGGCGGCCGTGGTGGCGTTCGGCGGGTACTCGACTCCGGTGGCGGTACGGGCGAACACCCGCCGGACGTTGGTGTCGAGCACCGCGTGCCGCTGCCCGTAGGCGAAGGAGGCCACGGCGGCGGCCGTGTACTCGCCGATGCCGGGCAGGGAGAGCAACTGGGCGTGGTCCCGGGGGACGTCGCCGCCGTGCCGTTCCGTTATCGCGACGGCCGCCCCGTGCAGGCGCAGCGCCCGGCGCGGGTAGCCGAGCCGCCCCCAGGCCCGTACGGCCTCGCCGGGGGCCTCGGTGGCCAGGTCGGCGGGCCGGGGCCACCGGGCGAGCCACTGCTCGTACACCGGGAGCACCCGGCTGACCGGGGTCTGCTGGAGCATGAACTCGCTGACCATGACCCCCCAGGGGCCGGCCTCGGGGCGGCGCCAGGGCAGGTCGCGGGCGTGCTCGTCGAACCACGCGATCACGGGGGAGTGGAGCGCGTGGGAGACGTCGGGGGTGGCCGTCGTGACGGGGACGGTGGCGTGGGCGGGGGGTACGGGGGTCGCAGTCATGGCAGACGGCATCCTGACATGTTTTGGGGCCTCGCCGCCGGTCCCGGACCGGTGAACCAGACGGCGGCGCGGCCGCCGCCCGCCCGCGCGGCGGCGGTGATCGTACTGATCGGACCGGCGAGCCCGAGGACGAACACCGCGGCCAGCGACCCGCCCAGCAGCAGGCCGAGCGTCACGTCGTGCGGGTAGTGCACCCCGACGAACACGCGGGAGAAGGCCATCAGCAGTGCGAGCGGCACCGTCAGCAGCGCGAGCCGGCGGACGGCCAGGGCCAGCGCGACGGCGGCGGCGCCGGCGATCGCGGAGTGGTTGCTGGGGAACGACCAGTCCCCGAAGGCGGGGCACGGCACCAGCGGGACGGCCGCCCCGGCGACGGCCCGGCAGGGGCGCTCCTCGTCCACCACGGACTTCAGGGCCTCGGAGGCGACGTACGCGACGGCGGTGGCCAGCGGCGCGAGGACGGCGAGTGCGACGGCGCGGGGGCTCTCCTGCCGGCGGGAGCGCCACCACACGGATATGAAGAGGAGACCGAAGGCGAACAGCCCGAAGGTCGTCCACGCCTCGAACAGCGACTGCACCCATCCGGGTGTGGAGTGCGCGAAGTCGGTGATGTCGAGATAAAGGCGGGAACTGTCCATGGTCACCGAGCGTACTGATGTCCGATGAGGTACCGCATGCGGCTCTTGGCCGATTCCGGGCGGTCCGGTGTCCTCCCGCAGGATGATCATCGGCAAAACAAGCCGGATGTGCGGCATGGGGGGCGCGGATCGTGCCCCGGACTCTCGTAAGGTTCCGTTCGTGGGATCTCTGCGCAATCCGGTCGGGCCGCTCCCCTCCTCCATCTACTGGCGACGGAGGGCTGTGCTGGCTTCCGTCGTCGCGCTGCTCGCGCTCCTCGCCGTATGGACCGTCAGTTCCGGCGGGGGCAGGTCGAGTACGAACGGCAAGGGCGGCGCCGGCCGCGACCCGGTCAAGTCCATCACCCCGGGGCCGTCCGGTACGGGCCCGGCGATCAGCCAGGCCCCGGGCGGGCGCGGCGAGCCGAGCCCGGGCTCCGGCGCGGGCTCCGGCTCCGGCTCCGGTTCCGGTTCCGGTTCCGGCAAGAACGGTGAACCGGGCGGCGGTTCGACCATCGACCCGGGCACGGGCGGCGACGGCGCCGCCGATTCCGGGGACGCCTCGTCACCGGGCCGGCAGCTCCCGGCCGACTCCCCGCTGCCGACGTGCGCGCCGGCCTCCCTGCAGTGGGAGGTCAAGAGCGTGAAGAACGAGTACGAGGCGAACGAGAAGCCCCGGCTGGAACTGATCGCCCGCAACACCTCGGTCACGACCTGCAAGGTCGACCTCGGCCCGAAGCAGGCGGTCCTGACGATCCTCCAGGCGACGGGCAGCAAGGCCGTCTGGTCCTCGTCGGACTGCCCGACGGGCGCGGGGAACGTCTTCTTCCGGGTACCGGGGCAGGGCGAGACGAAGCGCTCCCTGGAATGGGACCGCAAGCCGAGCGCGGCCTCCCAGTGCCAGTCGCCTCCGGCGGACGCGGTGACCCCCGACACCTACGTGGTCGAGGTCAAGTCCCCCGGCATGCCGGTGGCCCGCACCTCGTTCGTCCTCAAGCAGGACTGACCCGGGGGCCGGCTTCCGGCCCCCACCCCGCCCCGGAGGGTCAGACGTAGCGTTCCAGGATCGAGGATTCCGCCAGGCGGGACAGGCCCTCGCGGACGCTGCGCGCGCGGGCCTCGCCGACGCCGTCCACGGTCTGGAGGTCGTCCACCGACGCCGCCAGCAGCTTCTGCAGGCCCCCGAAGTGCTCCACCAGCCGCTCGATGATGGCCCCGGGCAGCCGCGGCACCTTCGCCAGCAGCCGGTAGCCCCGCGGGGACACCGCCGAGTCCAGGGTCTCCGGTGAACCCGTGTACCCCAGCGCCTTCGCGACGATGGCCAGTTCCAGCAGCTCCGGATGCGTCAGCGCGTCCAGCGCCGGCAGCGCCTCGTCCACCGTCCGCGACCGCTTCGCCGTCGGCTCCGGCACGTAGTCGCGGATGACCAGCTCGCGTTCCTGCTCGATGCCCACCGTCAGCTCGTCCAGCTGGAGGGAGAGCAGTCGCCCGTCCGTGCCCAGCTCGACCACGTACTCCGCGATCTCCGTTGCGATCCGGCGAACCATTTCCAGCCGCTGCGCGACCGCCGTCACGTCGCGCACCGTGACCAGGTCCTCGATCTCCAGCGCGGACAGCGTCCCCGCGACCTCGTCGAGCCGCAGCTTGTACCGCTCCAGCGTCGCGAGCGCCTGGTTCGCCCGGGACAGGATCGCCCCCGACTCCTCCAGCACGCGCCGCTCACCGTCCACGTACAGCGCGATCAGCCGCATCGACTGGGAGACCGAGACGACGGGGAACCCGCACTGCTTCGAGACCCGGTCGGCGGTCCGGTGCCGCGTGCCCGTCTCCTCGGTCGGGATCGACGCGTCGGGGACGAGCTGCACCCCCGCCCGCAGGATCTTGGTGATGTCCTTGTCGATGATCAGCGCGCCGTCGAGCTTGCACAGCTCGCGCAGCCGCGTCGCGGTGAACTCCACGTCCAGCACGAAACCGCCGGTACACATCGCCTCGACGGACTTGTCCATCCCGAGGACGATCAGCCCGCCGGTGTTGCCGCGAACGATCCGTTCCAGGCCGTCACGCAGCGGCTGACCAGGTGCGACCGCGCTCAGCGAGGCACGCATCATGGCCTCCTGCTTGGAGCTCGCTCCCGACTTGCCGGATGCTGCTGCCCCGTCCTTGGCTGCCACTGCACTCCTCCGGTCGCGGGTTGCGCCGCCTGCGTACGGCCGGGCGGACCAGCACAAAGTCTACCGGCGCGCGCTGCGGCCCCGCCGTGGCTTGGGCGGCAAGGCCCCGGCGGGACCCCGTAGGGCCCCTCTGACCAGGGACTGCGCCCTCAGTTCGGGTCCCGCTCGGGGGCCTTGGCACGCGAACGCCCGCGCGGCAGCGCCCGTAGCGCGTCACCCATGTCGGCGACCTCGGTCACCTTCATCCCCGCCGGCACCTTGCCCGGATCCACCGGCACCAGCGCGTGCGTGAACCCCAGCCGGTGCGCCTCCGCGAGCCGCCGCTGTACGCCCGTCACCCGCCGCACCTCGCCCGCCAGGCCGACCTCCCCGATCGCGACCAGGTTCTTCGGCAGTGGGACGTCGCTCGCGGCCGAGGCCAGCGCGAGCGCGATCGCCAGGTCGGCCGCCGGCTCGGTCAGCTTCACCCCGCCCACGGTCGCGCTGTAGATGTCCCGCTTGCCGAGCGCGGTGATCCGGCCGCGCTGCTCCAGCACCGCCAGCATCATCGAGACCCGCGAGGTCTCCAGCCCGGAGGTGGTCCGCCGGGGCGAGGGGATCTGCGAATCCACCGTCAGCGCCTGCACCTCCGCGACCAGCGGACGCTTCCCCTCCAGCGTCACCGTCAGACAGGTGCCCGGCACCGCCTCGGCGCGCCGGGTCAGGAACAGCCCGCTCGGGTCGGCGAGCCCGGTGATCCCCTCGTCGTGGAGCTCGAAGCAGCCGACCTCGTCCGTCGCGCCGTACCGGTTCTTCACGCCGCGCACCAGGCGCAGCCGCGCGTGCCGGTCGCCCTCGAAGCTCAGCACGACATCCACCAGGTGCTCCAGCAGCCGGGGACCGGCGATCGCCCCGTCCTTGGTGACGTGGCCGACCAGCAGCGTGGCCATCCCGCGTTCCTTGGAGGCCCGGATCAGCGCCCCGGCGACCTCCCGCACCTGGGCCATGCCGCCCGGCGCCCCGTCGATCTCGGGGGAGGCCACCGTCTGTACGGAGTCCAGGATCAGCAGCGAGGGCTTCACCGCGTCGAGGTGTCCCAGCACCGCCGACAGGTCGGTCTCGGCGGCGAGGTAGAGGTGATCGCTCAGCGCGTTGATCCGGTCGGCCCGCAGCCGCACCTGGCTCGCCGACTCCTCACCCGTCACGTACAGGGTGCGGTGCGCGTCGCTGGCCGCCTTCGCCGCCACGTCCAGCAGCAGCGTCGACTTGCCGACGCCGGGCTCGCCCGCGAGCAGTACGACGGCCCCGGGCACGAGCCCGCCGCCGAGCACCCGGTCCAGCTCGTCCACACCGGTGCTGCGCGCGGTCGCGGTCCGGCCGTCGACCTGCGCGATCGGGAGCGCGGGCGCGGACACCCGCCCGGCCGCGGTGGTCCGTACGGCGGGCGCGCCGCCCATCTCCTCCACCGTCCCCCAGGCCTGGCACTCGGGGCAGCGCCCGAGCCACTTGGCGGTGGTGTACCCGCACTCGGTACAGCGGTAGGACGGCCGGTCCTTGGCGGATGAACGAGATGTACGGGCAGCCATGCGCCCACCGTAGCCGCCCCCACCGACAGCCCGGCCGGGGCCGTGACTCCGGCGGGGGGCGGGGCGTCAGGGCGGGTGTCAGCGGGGGCCCGATCTGTTCACCCGTAAGGGCTAAAAGTGCTGAAGGCTTCCGGGCCGTCAGGCGCGTGCGCCCTACGGTCACCCACGTGAGCAGCAGCAACCAGCAACACCCCGCCCCGCGCACCGGCGCACACCGGGCGCACGGGCGCACCTCCTCCGGGGCGGCCGCGGAGGAGCGGCCCCCGCCGCCGTTCCGGCACGAGCCCTACCTGGACGGCCTGTTCACGTACTGCCTGTCGGTCCTGTGCGATCACGACACCGCCACGGACGTGCTCGGCGACGTCCTGGCCGTGGCCGAGCGGTACCCCGGCCGGTGTCCCGACGAGAGCGACCGGCGGGCCTGGCTGTACGCCCTCGCCCGCTGGGCCTGCCTGCGCCGGCTCGCCGAACAGCGGCGCACCCGGCTGGGAGCGCATTCCGCCCGGCGCGCGCCGGAGCGCAAGGGGCGCGGGCGCACACCCGCCCAGCCGGCCCGTGCGGCGGGGCAGCATGCCACAACGGTCCCGCAGGACTCGCACGCCTCGTACTCCTCACACGCCACACAGGCCGCACACACCGCGGCCGCTGACCTCGACGGCCCCGACGCGTACGCCTACCGCCGCACCGAACTCGCCCGCCTCGCCTGGCCCGAGGCCGCCGGAACCACCCCCGAACAGCGCGAGGCCCTCGAACTCGCCGTCCGCCACCGCCTCGGCGTCCCCGAACTCGCCGCCGTCCTCGGCACCCCCCAGACCACCGCCCGCGAACTGCTGTCCGGCGCCGCCTGCGAGGTGGAGCGCACCCGCGCCGCCCTCGCCGTCGTCGAGACCGCCAGCTGCCCCACCGTGTCCCGGCTCACCGCCGAGGGCGGCGACGGACAGGTCCTGCTCTCCGCCACCCTGCGCGCCGAACTCGTCCGGCACGTCGACGACTGCCCGCGCTGCCGCCGCGTCGCCGAGCGCGTCGGGGCCGCCGCGCCGTGGCCCGGCTCCGGCGGCACCAACACCGCCGCGCTCCCACTGGTCCCCGCCCCGCGCACCGCCGTCCACGCCGCGATGCTGCGCTCCGGGCGGGGCCGCGGCCGGGGGCCGGGCCCCCGCTTCGACCGGACTGGCTTCCCGATGGACCCCAAGGACCGCGCGGCCCGCCGCGACCGGCTCCGGGCCCGGGCCGTGACCACCACCGTCGTCGCCACCGTCGTCGCCGCGCCCGTCCTCGCGCTCTGGGCGGCCTACCGGGGCGCCCCCGCCACCGGCGAATCCGTCGGGGTCGACGCCGCGACCCGGATCTCCGCGAGCGACGCCCAGATCCCGCCGACCGCCCCCGGGCGGCCCTTCGCCGCGTACGAGAACGCCGGGAACACCGTCCGCACCCCCGGCCGGCCCGCCTTCGTCACGGGCAGCGCCGAACCGGACGTCTCCGTCGAGGTGATCAGCGCCGGCCCGCCGGCCACCCCCGAGAGCAGCGGCCCGGGCGCCCCCGGCCGGCTCACCGTCACCGCGTACTCGCGCGGCGCCGTCACCTGGCTCACCCTCATCGCCTCCGGCGGCGCCCCGGTGGACTGGCGGCTCTGGTCCGACGCCCCGTGGCTGCGCGCCAGCGCCACCGCGGGCACGCTGGCCCCAGGAGAATCGGTCACCCTGCGCATCACCGTCGACCCGGACGGCCAGCCCGAGGGCGCCTGGAGCGCGCGCGTCGGCGTCGACCCCGGCGCCGCCGTGGTCTCCGTCAAGGGGCGCGGACGCCCGGCGCCGACGCCCGATCCGACCCCCACGCCGACACCGACCCCCACACCGGCCGACACGGGCGACCCGACGCCCACGCCGACACGGCCGCCCGACCCGACCCCCACGCCCACGCCCACCCCGACCCCGGACCCGCCAGGAGGAACGGTTTCCCCGGCCCCGGAGCAGCCGACCGGAGCACCGGCTCCGGGCCCGTAGCGCCCCGAGGCCGGCAGGGCCTAGGCCACCGGCGGGTCGGCCGGGTGCGGGGCCATCGGCAGCAGGGAGGCCAGCCGCGCCTCGCACAGCTTCACCAGCGCCTCGTACCCCTCCTTGCCCATCAGCTCCGTCAGCTCGGGGCGGTACGTCACGTACACCGGGTCACCGGCGCCGTGCGCCGAGGTGGCCGACGTGCACCACCAGTGCAGGTCGTGGCCGCCCGGACCCCAGCCCCGGCGGTCGTACTCGCCGATCGACACCTGGAGCACCCGGGTGTCGTCGGGCCGGTCGATCCATTCGTACGTGCGCCGCACCGGCAGCTGCCAGCAGACGTCCGGCTTGGTCTCCAGCGGCTCGCGGCCCTCGCGCAGCGCCAGGATGTGCAGCGAGCAGCCGGCCCCGGCGGGGAAACCGGGCCGGTTCTGGAAGATGCACGACCCCTCCCAGCGGCGGGTCTGCCGCTCGCCGTCGTCGTCCTTCTGCACCCAGCCCGAATCGGTGCCCACGTCGTGGAACTGCCACAGCTCGGGCGTCAGCCGCGCCACGTTCTCCGCGACGCGCTTCTCGTCGTCCTCGTCGGAGAAGTGCGCGCCGAGCGTGCAGCAGCCGTCGTCCGCCCGGCCGGCCTGGATGCCCTGGCAGCCGCTGCCGAAGATGCACGTCCAGCGGGATGTCAGCCAGGTGAGGTCGCAGCGGAAGACCTGTTCGTCATCCGCGGGGTCGGGGAACTCCACCCAGGCCCGCGGGAAGTCGATCCCCTTCTCGTCGGCCATGATCTTGACCTTCTTCGGGCTCTTGGACTTGTTGGCCTTCTTCGTATGTGGCACAAACCCAAGCCTAAGCGCCCCTTACGTCACCCATACTCCCGGCGCACAGTAGCGTTTCCCCGTATGAGACTCGGTGTCCTTGATGTGGGTTCGAACACGGTCCACCTGCTGGTGGTGGACGCACACCCCGGCGCGCGCCCGCTGCCGGCGCACTCGCACAAGGTGGAGCTGCGGCTGGCGGAGCTGCTCGACGAGCACGGCGCGGTCAGCCCCGAGGGCATAGACCGTCTCGTCGCGGTCATCGCGGGCGCGGCGCAGGCCGCGGAGGACAAGGGGTGCGAGGACGTCCTCCCCTTCGCGACCAGCGCCGTGCGCGAGGCCACCAACGCGGACGAGGTGCTGGCGCGGGTCCGCGCCGAGACCGGCATCGACCTGCCGATCCTGAGCGGCCCCGACGAGGCCCGCCTCACGTTCCTCGCGGTCCGCCGGTGGTTCGGGTGGTCGGCGGGGAAGCTGCTGGTCCTGGACATCGGCGGCGGCTCGCTGGAGATCGCCTACGGCATCGACGAGGAGCCGTACGCGGCCGCGTCGCTGCCGCTGGGCGCCGGGCGCCTCACCTCGGGCTGGCTGCCGGGCGACCCGCCGCAGGCCTCGGACGTACGGGCGCTGCGGCGGCACGTACGGGCGCAGATCGCGCGCACCGTCGGCGAGTTCAGCCGGTTCGGGGCGCCGGACCACGTGGTGGCGACGTCGAAGACGTTCAAGCAGCTGGCCCGGATCGCGGGCGCGGCCCGGTCGGCGGACGGCCTGTACGTCCAGCGGGACCTGACCCGCAAGTCCCTGGAGGAATGGGTCCCGCGCCTGGCGGCGATGACGACCGCCGAGCGGGCGGCGCTGCCGGGCGTCTCGGAGGGGCGCGCGTCACAGCTCCTGGCCGGGGCGCTCGTCGCGGAGGGCGCGATGGACCTGCTCGGCGTGGAGGAACTCGAAATCTGCCCCTGGGCACTGCGCGAGGGCGTCATCCTGCGCCGCCTGGACCACCTCCCCACCTGACCGGACCCGCCGCGCCCGCCACGGCCCCGGCCCGCAGCCCGGGGGCTCGGCCGGGCCATCCCCCGGCGGGCGGTCGGCGCGGGTGGGTAACCTGTCCCCCGTGCCCCCGCCCCACCGCGCCTCGACCCCGAAGGTCGCCCTGTCCACCGCCTCCGTCTATCCGGAGTCCACGGCGACCGCCTTCGAGATCGCCGCGCGCCTCGGCTACGACGGCGTCGAGGTGATGGTCTGGACGGATCCCGTCAGCCAGGACATCGACGCCCTGCGCCGGCTGTCCGACGACCACCACGTCCCGATACTCGCGATCCACGCGCCCTGCCTCCTCATCACCCAGCGCGTCTGGTCCACCGACCCCTGGACCAAACTCCAGCGCGCCCAGGCGGCCGCCGAGAAGCTCGGCGCGAGCACCGTCGTCGTGCACCCCCCGTTCCGCTGGCAGCGCGCCTACTCCCGGGACTTCGTCTCCGGCATCTGGCGCATGGCCGACGAGACCGACGTCCGGTTCGCCGTCGAGAACATGTACCCCTGGCGCTACCGCGACCGCGAGATGCTCGCGTACGCGCCCGAGTGGGACGTCACCAAGGACGACTACCGCCACTTCACGGTCGACCTCTCCCACACCGCGACCGCCCGCACCGATGCCACCGCGATGATCGACCGCATGGGCGGGCGCCTCGCGCACATCCACCTCGCCGACGGGAACGGCTCCGCGAAGGACGAGCACCTCGTCCCCGGCCGCGGCAGCCAGCCCTGCGCCGAGCTCCTGCACGGCCTCGCCGGCTCCTCCTTCGACGGCCACATCGTCATCGAGGTCAACACCCGCCGGGCCATGTCCGCCGCGGAGCGCGAGGCCGACCTCGCCGAGGCCCTCGCCTTCACCCGCCTCCACCTGGCCGGCGGCCGATGACCACGCCCCCGCCGTCGCCCAAGCCGCGCCGCGGCCCCGGCCGCCCCCGCGCCGACGAGGCCGCGCAGGGCCCCGGCGCCCAGGAGCGCATCCGCGTGGCCGCCCGCGCCGAGTTCGCCGCCCGCGGCTACGACAAGACCTCCGTACGCGGCATCGCGAAGGCCGCCGGCGTGGACCCGGCCCTGGTGCACCACTACTTCGGCAGCAAGGACGAGCTCTTCGCCGCCGCCATCGAGCTCAGCATGGAGCCCGCGCTCTTCGTCCCCGCGATCCTCGGCGCCGGCCCCGACGGCATCGGCGAGCGCCTGGCCCGCTACTTCCTGGGGATCTGGGAGAACCCGGTCAGCCGCGCCCCGCTGCTCGCCGTCATGCGCTCCGCCCTGACCCACGAGGCCGCGGCGAAGGTGCTGCGCGGCCTGATCCTGCGCCGGGTCCTGGAGCGCGTCGCCGCCGACCTCAACGTCCCGGAGCCGACGTTCCGCGCCGAGCTCGCCGCCTCGCACATGATCGGCATCGCGATGCTGCGCTACGTCGTCCAGGTCGAGCCGCTGGCGTCCGCCGATCCGGAGGAGATCGTGGCCCTGGTGGCCCCCACCCTCCAGCGGTACCTGACCGAGGAGTGAGCCCGCCGTCCCGGCATCCGGACAGCTTGTCCACGTTCCGGTCGGTGGGCGTAGCCTCGTAACTGAGTCATATCTACCGTCGCGGCCGCGTCCGGCGTACCCCTCGTACGTTCGTGCGCACCGTACTCATGGGGAGTGAACCCGATGCCCGAGCTGAGGTCCCGCACCGTCACCCACGGCCGCAACATGGCAGGCGCACGTGCGCTGATGCGCGCCTCGGGCGTAGCGAGCGAGGACATCGGCAAGCCGATCATCGCGGTCGCCAACTCGTTCACCGAGTTCGTCCCCGGCCACACCCACCTGGCCCCGGTCGGCCGGATCGTCTCCGACGCCATCCGGGCCGCGGGCGCCATCCCGCGCGAGTTCAACACCATCGCGGTCGACGACGGCATCGCCATGGGCCACGCCGGCATGCTGTACTCCCTGCCCTCCCGCGACCTGATCGCGGACAGCGTCGAGTACATGGTCGAGGCCCACTGCGCCGACGCCCTGATCTGCATCTCCAACTGCGACAAGATCACCCCCGGCATGCTGATGGCCGCCATGCGCCTCAACATCCCGGTCGTCTTCGTCTCCGGCGGCCCGATGGAAGCCGGCCAGGCCACCCTCGTCGACGGCACCGTCCGCAAGCTCGACCTGATCGACGCCATGGTCGACGCCTCGAACGAGAACGTCTCCGACGAGGACGTGCTCCGCATCGAGGAGAACGCCTGCCCCACCTGCGGCTCCTGTTCGGGCATGTTCACCGCCAACTCGATGAACTGCCTCGCCGAGGCCATCGGCCTGGCCCTGCCCGGCAACGGCTCCGTCCTCGCCACGCACACCGCCCGCCGCGCCCTGTACGAGGACGCCGGCCGCACGGTCGTCGAGATCACCAAGCGCTACTACGAGGGCGACGACGCGTCCGTCCTGCCGCGCAACATCGCCACCCGCCAGGCCTTCGAGAACGCCATGGCCCTCGACATCGCCATGGGCGGCTCCACGAACACGATCCTCCACCTCCTCGCCGCCGCCCAGGAAGCCGGCCTGGAGTACGACCTCACCGACATCGACGAGGTCTCGCGCCGCGTGCCGTGCCTGGCCAAGGTCGCGCCGAACGTGGCGCCCGGCGGGACGTACTACATGGAGGACATCCACCGCGCCGGCGGCATCCCCGCCATCCTGGGCGAGCTGCACCGCGGCGGCCTCCTCAACAAGGACGTCACGACGGTCCACTCGGAGAACCTGGAGGACTGGCTGGCCCAGTGGGACGCCCGCTCCGGCACGGCGAGCGACACGGCCATGGAGCTGTGGCACGCCGCCCCCGGCTGCAAGCGCTCCGCGACCGCCTTCTCGCAGTCCGAGCGCTGGGAGTCCCTCGACCTCGACGCCGAGGGCGGCTGCATCCGCTCCGTCCAGCACGCGTACTCCAAGGACGGCGGCCTGGCGGTGCTGCGCGGCAACATCGCGGAGGACGGCTGCGTCGTGAAGACGGCCGGCGTCGACGAGTCGATCTGGACCTTCGAGGGCCCGGCGGTCGTCTGCGAATCGCAGGACGAGGCGGTCGAGAAGATCCTGACCAAGCAGATCAAGGCGGGCGACGTCGTCGTCATCCGCTACGAGGGCCCGCGCGGCGGCCCCGGCATGCAGGAGATGCTCTACCCGACCTCCTTCCTCAAGGGCCGCGGCCTCGGCAAGGTCTGCGCGCTGGTGACGGACGGCCGCTTCTCCGGCGGCACCTCGGGCCTCTCCATCGGCCACGCCTCCCCGGAGGCGGCCTCGGGCGGCACGATCGCCCTGGTCGAGGACGGCGACCGGATCCGCATCGACATCCCGAACCGCTCGATCGAGCTGCTGGTCGCGGACGAGACCCTCGCGGAGCGCCGGGCGGCGCTGGGCGGCGTCTACGCCCCGAAGGACCGTGAACGCAAGGTCTCCGCGGCCCTGCGCGCGTACGCGGCGATGGCCACGAGCGCCGACAAGGGCGCGGTCCGCGACGTCTCCCGCCTGACCTGACCCCGCCCCCGCCCCGCCGGGCCACCACCCGGCGGGGCGCGGCGCGGCGCGGCAGAGCGGGCTCCGGTCACCACCCCGCGGGGTTCGCTCCGGCTCCTTCCGGACGCGCGCCTTGCGCGGTTCGGCGCGGGGCGCCTCTCCGGCTGCGGTGCGCTGCGCCGGACTCCGTCCGTCGGTGGCGGGGCGGGCTCCGGTCACCACCCCGCGGGGTTCGTACCGTCCACCGCGAAGACCGAGCCGTCGGGGGCCGAGGCGTAGACCTTGCCGGCGGCGAGTACGGGGGCGGGGAGGGTCGGGGCCAGTTTGTCGCCGCCCATCCGGGGCTTGGTCTGCCCCACCAGCCGGTGCGTCGCGGCGTCCACCGCCAGCAGCCGCCCGTCCAGGGCCGTGAGGTACACCCGTCCCTCCCCGGCGGCGGGGCCCGACGCGGCGGTGACGCCGGTCTCCAGCCGCCACTGCTCCCGTTCCCCGTTCACGGCGGCCAGCGCGCCCGAGATGCCGAAGACGTAGGCCACCCCGTCGGGTCCGACCGTCGCCTGGGCCTGGAGCATCGGCGCCAACAGCCGTACGGACCGCACCGTGCGCGAGCCCAGCTCGACGCGCACGACCGAGTGCGCCATCAGCTGCGCGTCATTGGCCAGCAGGTACAGGCTGCCGTGCGACAGCCCGAACGGTTCGGCCGTCCCGGCCACCCGGACCTGCGTGCGCGGCGTTCCGTTCGCCGGATCGATCACCGCCACCTGTGTCGACTTGCCGTCCGCGGCGGGCGTCGAGACGTAGAGGACGGGGTCGCTGCCCGGTTCCTCCGATCCCGCCCGCCAAAGGGAGCCCACCCCGCCGACCTGCTTCGTCCACTGGACGGCGCCGCTCGCCGCGTCCAGCGCGGTGGCCTTCCCGTCCGCGGACGCGACGAGCACCCGGGAGCCCGCCCCGACCGCCTGCGCGCCCTGCGGCATCTTCCGGTTCCACCGCTCCGTACCCGTCGCCGGGTCCAGGGCCCGCAGCAGCCTGCCGCCCTCCGTGACCGTGAGCACCAGCCCGCCGCCGTGGAGGGGAGCGCCCGTCTGGAGCGTGCCCGGCGTCGTCGTGCGGGCCGACCACAGCAGGGAACCGTTCGCGGGGTCCAGCCGGGCCACGGCCGTACCGGGCCCCGAGCAGTACAGGGCCGCCGCGCTCCAGGAACAGGTCGAGGCCCGGTCACCCAGGGACGCGGTCCACGGGGCGAAGGGCTTCGGCGCGGACCCGGCGGTTGCCGCCGCCTCGGCGGCGAGACGTTCCGGGCCGGAGGACGGTCCGGACATCAGGTATCCGCCGGCCGCGCCGCACGCGAGCAGCAGCCCGAGCCCGGCCGCCGCCAGGGCCACCCGCCGCCGGCGCCCACGACTCCCACCCGCGCTCGCAGCCGCAGCCGCAGCCGCAGCCGCACCCGCGTCCCCGACCGCGACCCGCTCCCGCAGGTGCGTGGCCTCGTCCGCCGCGAGCGCCGCCGCCACCGGCCGCCGCGGCCGCTGCCGCGGTACGAACGACTGGGTGTCCTCGGCCGTCGGGTACGCGATCGCCCGCATCTCCGCGATCAGCGCCTCGGCCGTCGGCCGCTCCGCCGGCTCCTTGGCCAGGCACCGCGCGACGAGCGGCGCGAGCCGCGCCGGCAGCCCCGTCAGATCGGGCTCGCTGTGCACCACCTGGTACGCCACCAGGTAGTGGCTGTCCGAGTCGAACGGCCCCCGCCCGGTCGCCGCGTGCACCAGCACCGCGCCCAGCGCGAAGACGTCCGCGGCCGTCCCGACCTCCCGGGGCCGCTGGAACTGCTCCGGAGCCATGTACGGCGGCGTGCCGATCAGCTTCCCGGTCTCGGTCCGCAGATCGCTGTCGGCCGGCCGCGAGATCCCGAAGTCGATCACCCGTACCCCGTCGGGGGCCATCAGTACGTTGCTGGGCTTCAGGTCCCGGTGCACGACCCCCGCCCGGTGGATGTCGCGCAGCGCCTCCGCCAGCCCGGCGGCGAGCCGCGTCAGCTCAGGGGGGTCCAGCACCCGCTCCCGTACCCGCTCGGCGAGCGTGGGGGAGTCGATGAACAGGGTCGCCATCCACGGCCGCTCCGCATCCGGATCGGCGTCCACGACGGGCGCGGTGAACGCTCCGCTCACCCGCCGCGCGGCCGCGACCTCCTGCCGGAACCGCGCCCGGAATTCCGGATCCACCGCGTGCTCGGGATGCACGATCTTGACGGCGAGTTTCAGCCCCGACCCTGACGTGGCCAGATGGACGACGCCCATCCCGCCGGAGCCGAGCACGGACTCCAGCCGGTACTGCCCGGCGTACTCCGGAAACCCCACGTAATCCGCGCGCAGCGAATGCACCGTCCACCACCCCCGACGGAGCCTAGTCCATGGCCCCGGGGCGGCTCCAAGGTCCTGCTACCCTGCGCGAGTTGCGCAGCGCAACACCCATGGGGGGAGATTTCACATGTCGGTTGAGAATGAATCAAGCCAAGTCGCCAGTGCGTCGGACGGCTCCGGATTCCAGACGTTTCCGGTCGCGCCGGGCTACCGGGTGAACGTCCGCAGCGGCCCGTCCACCACGTACCCGATCGTCAAGGTGCTGCCCTACGGAGCCTCCGTGACGATCCGCTGCCAGACGCCCGGCGAGCGGGTCAGCGGCCCCTGCGGCACCTCAAGCATCTGGGACTGCATCGGGAACGGCCAGTACGTCGCCGACTCGTACGTCAAGACGGGTGCCGACGGCTACGTCACCAATCGCTGCGCCTAGCCCCATCGGGGCGCGGGCGGTCTGACACGTGAGACGCGCCCGGCCGCCCCGGCCCGGCGGTGGATAATCGCTGGTGTGAGCGACGACCAGCGAGACCAGACCCCCGCCGGGCCGGCCCCGGCCGCGCCGGCCTCCCCGGCCGCCGGACCGCAGCCCGAGCCGATCCGGTTCTTCGGCACGACCTGGGTCGACCACGACGGCGGCTACGCGCTGCTCCGCGTCGGCCTCGCCATCGGCTCGCTCGTCACCGCCTTCGCCGCCGCGCTGCTGCTCCGCTTCGCCTACGAGGGCCTGGAGATCGGCAACGTCGGCCCCTTCCTCAGCATCTCCGTCGTGGTGCTCTTCGCGGTCGCCAGCTCGATCGCCTTCGCCAAGACCTGGGATTCCTTCCGGCGCCGCCCCGCCCCGTCCTCTGACGAGGCCGCGCTCAAGGGCCTGAAGACGATCGGTTTCATCGGCTCCCTCATCGCGTACTTCCTGCGCTGCTTCGTCGAGGCGCCCGGCGAGCAGCTGCGCCGCGCCGAGTACGAGCGCGCCACCGCCGAATTCGCCCGTCGCCGCAGCTCCCGCACGGGCAACCCGGCCGCGCGCCGCCCCAAGCGCAAGAAGTAGCGGGCGGCGGGCAGCGCCCGCGAGAACCCCTTCCCGGTCGACGTACCGGTTGACGCCCCGGCACAGCCAGGAGCATTATTCATCACATGATGAATAACCCGCCGGCGGTCGCCGTGCACGCACACGGCCTCACCGTCCGCCGCGGCACCGGCCGCACCCCGCGCACCGTCCTCGACTCCCTCGACTTCGACGTCCCCCGCGGCCGCATCACCGGCCTCCTCGGGCCCTCCGGCTGCGGCAAGTCCACCCTCATGCGCGCCGTCGTCGCCACCCAGGCCCACGTCACCGGCACCCTCGACGTCCTCGGCCGACCCGCCGGACACCCCGAGCTCCGCTCCCGCATCGGCTACGTCACCCAGGCGCCCTCCGTCTACGACGACCTCACCGTCCGCCAGAACCTCGACTACTTCGCCGCCGTCCTCGACCCCGGCCGCGCCGCCGCCGACCGCCGCCGCGCCGCCGTCGACCGCGCCATCACCGACGTCGACCTCACGAGCCGCGCCGGAGCCCTCGCCGGCAACCTCTCCGGAGGCCAGCGCAGCCGCGTCTCCCTCGCAGTCGCACTCCTCGGCACCCCCGAACTGCTCGTCCTCGACGAACCCACCGTCGGCCTCGACCCCGTCCTGCGCCGCGACCTCTGGAACCTCTTCCACGACATCGCCGCCACCCGCGGCGCCACGATCCTCGTGTCCTCCCACGTCATGGACGAGGCCGAGCGCTGCCACGACCTGCTCCTCATGCGCGAAGGCCGCATCCTCGCCCAGGACACCCCAGACGCACTGCGCACCCGCACGGACACCACCACCGTCGAGGAGGGCTTCCTCCGCCTCGTCGACGAAGCGGGCGCCGCCGCCCGGGAAACCCAGGAGACCCAAGCCCGATGAACACCGCCCGCACCACCGCCACCGCCGCCCGCGTCCTGCGCCAGCTCCGCCACGACCCGCGCTCCATCGCGCTGATGCTCCTGGTCCCCGTACTGATGCTGACGCTGCTCCGCTTCGTCTTCGACGGCGACGCCCACACCTTCGACAACATCGGGGCGTCCCTCCTCGGGATCTTCCCCCTCATCACGATGTTCCTGGTGACCTCCATCGCCACCCTCCGCGAGCGCACCTCCGGCACCCTCGAACGCCTCCTCGCCATGCCGCTCGGCAAGGGCGACCTCATCGCCGGCTACGCCCTCGCCTTCGGCGCCGTCGCCGTCGTCCAGTCCGTCCTCGCCACCGGCCTCGCCCTCTGGCTCCTCGGCCTCGACGTCACCGGCTCCCCCTGGCTGCTCCTGCTCGTCGCGCTCCTCGACGCGCTCCTCGGCACCGCCCTCGGCCTGTTCGTCTCCGCCTTCGCCGCCTCCGAATTCCAGGCCGTCCAGTTCATGCCGGCCGTGATCTTCCCGCAGCTGCTGCTCTGCGGACTCTTCGCCGCCCGCGACACCATGCACCCCGTACTCGAAGGCCTCTCCGACGTCCTGCCCATGTCCTACGCCGTCGACGGCATGACCCAGGTCCTCACCCACACCGACATGACGGCCGACTTCGTCCGCGACGCCGTCATCGTCGCCGCCTGCGCCCTGCTCGTCCTCGCCCTCGGCGCGGCCACCCTCCGCCGCCGCACCCCCTGACCGCGATCCGGACGCCTCGCCGCCGACCCCGGCCCTGGTGCGAGGATGAGGAGGGAGTACACGCATCGCAGACGAGGTGGATCGGGCATGACCCAGACAGTCGCAGTCCTCGGTACCGGCAAGATCGGCGAGGCCCTGCTCAGCGGAATGATCCGCGGCGGCCGGCCCGCCCAGAAACTCCTCGTCACCGCCCGCCGCCCCGAGCGCGCCGCGGAACTGCACACCCGCTACGGCGTCGAAGCCGTCAGCAACGCCGAAGCCGCCAAGCGCGCCGACACCCTCATCCTCACCGTCAAGCCGCAGGACATGGGCAAACTCCTCGAAGAACTCGCCCCGCACATCCCCGCCGACCGCCTCGTCATCAGTGGCGCCGCCGGCATCCCCACCTCCTTCTTCGAGGAGCGGCTCGCCCCCGGCACCCCCGTCGTACGCGTCATGACGAACACCCCGGCCCTCGTCGACGAGGCCATGTCCGTCATCTCCGCCGGCAGTCACGCCACCGCCGCCCACCTCCAGCACACCGAGGAGATCTTCGGCGGCGTCGGCAAGACCCTGCGCGTCCCCGAATCCCAGCAGGACGCCGCCACCGCCCTCTCCGGCTCCGGCCCGGCCTACTTCTACTTCCTCGTCGAAGCCATGACCGACGCCGGCATCCTCCTCGGCCTGCCCCGCGCCCAGGCCCACGACCTGATCGTGCAGGCCGCCATCGGCGCCGCCGTGATGCTCCGCGACAGCGGCGAACACCCCGTCAAGCTCCGCGAAGCCGTCACCTCCCCGGCCGGCACCACCATCAACGCGATCGTCGAGCTGGAGAAGCACGGCGTACGGGCGGCCCTCATCGCCGCCCTCGAAGCCGCCCGCGACCGCAGCCGCGAGCTCGCCTCCGGCAACAGCTGACGGCCGGCCGGTACGGGCCCCCGCGCCGGCGGGGGCCCGCCACCCGGCCCCCTTCAGCGCTCCAGCAGCCCGATCGCCCGGTACGCCCGGTCCACCACCGGCCGCGCCAGCCCCCGGGCCCGCTCGGCCCCGGCCCGCAGCACCTTCTCCACCGCCCCGGGATCCGCCGCCAGCTCCGCGTGCCGCTCCCGCACCGGCCGCAGCAGCTCCACCACCGCATCGGCGACGTCCCGCTTCAGCGCCCCGTACCCGCCGTACCCCTCGGCGAGCACCGCCGGATCCGCGCCCGTACAGGCGCCCAGGACGTCCAGCAGATTGGCCACCCCGGGCCGCGCGGCCCGGTCGTAGACGACACCGCCGTCCCCGCTGTCGGTCACGGCCCGCATCACCTTCTTGTGGACGACCCCGGGCTCGTCGAGCATGAACACCACGCCCGCCCCCGCGTCACCGGACTTCCCCATCTTCGACGTCGGGTCCTGGAGGTCCATGACCCGCGCGGCCACGGCCGGCAGCGTCACCTTCGGCACGGCGAAGGTGGGCCCGTACCGCTGGTTGAACCGCACCGCCAGATCCCGCGTCAGCTCGACGTGCTGGCGCTGGTCCTCGCCCACCGGCACCTCGTCCGTGTCGTAGGCCAGGATGTCGGCCGCCATCAGCACGGGGTAGGTCAGCAGCGACAGCCGTACGCCGGCCCCCGCGGCCTGCGCGGCGGCGGCCTTCTCCTTGTACTGGATCATCCGCCGCAACTCCCCGTCGGTGGCGGTGCACTCCAGCAGGTACGCCAGCCGGGTGTGCTCGTCCACGTGGCTCTGCACGAACAACGTGCACTTCTCGGGGCTCAGCCCGGCGGCGAGCAAGAGCGTCGCCGCCTCCCGGCTCAGCCGCCGCACCCGCGCCGGATCGTGCTCGATGGTCAGCGCGTGCAGATCGACGACGCAGAACAGCGCGTCCTCCGGCGCCTGGTCCGCGGCGACCCACTGCCGGACGGCCCCCAGGTAGTTCCCCAGCGTCAGGTGCCCGGTCGGCTTGACCCCACTGAAGATCCTCGTCATGTCCTCTGTCTCCCTGTTCGTGTCGGAGCCGCCGCGTCGGGCGACCGAGCCACTCCCGGGAGGGGAGAAACGAGAACGGCCGCCGAGGCGGCGGCCGTGAGCGCATGCGTGCTCGTGTGGATGGTCGGCCGCCGTCAGGCGGCCCACCAGCGCAGGTTGAGCGTGAGCGCATGCGTGGTCATGGGACCCAGGCTAGCCCCGGAGAGTGACGCCTGTCCCAGGGTTGACACACCTGCCCTCGGTCCGTAAGGTTCTTCGAGTTGTCCGACGTGAGAGCCGACCCCGGTCGGTCCCCGGACAGCCATCCCGCACTACACATTCGAACGAACGACGCACTGTGTCGGCTCGTTTTTGATGCGTATTTGCGAATGAGGAATCCGCGTTCCAGGACGCGGCCGCCGATTAGGTTCGGGGGCAGGGAATCCGCTACTGTCTCACTCGTCGCAAGGGCCCAACAGCCCCAACGGCAAACCCCGCTGACTGGGGGTCAGGCCCGAAAGGATCTGATAGAGTCGGAATCGCCGGAAAGGGAAAACGCGAAAGCGAATCACCTGGAAAGCGAGCGGGACTGACTC
>NZ_BMVE01000005.1 GCF_014650555.1 Streptomyces goshikiensis
GCTTCCTTTGTACTCACCCTCTCGGGCTTTCCTCCGGGCTTTCGTTCTTCGTTCTTACGTTTCCGACTCTATCAGAGTCAGTCCCGCTCGCTTTCCAGGTGATTCGCTTTCGCGTTTTCCCTTTCCGGCGGTTCCAACCTTACCAGATCATTTCCGTGCCGTTTCCGGCTTGGATTTGAATTCGGCGGCCGTTGGAGGGCCTTTGCCTTTCGGCGCTCCACCACATTAGCGCTTGTCCCTTGCGGCTCATAATCGGCCGCTTGGAATCAAATTCGGGCATGCCGAATAGGACCCCGCCAGGGGCAAGTCGTAGTGGGTGGTTTGGCCGCTCTGGGGGTCTGCGGATGGCAGTGCCCCGTTCAAGCGGCTCGGGCTACGTTAGGCGTCCGCCAGACCCGAGTCAAGTTGAGCGGCGCCGGGGCACGTGGGCGCGGTACGGGCTCACCGTCGGGTCGTGGGTGATCCAGTAGCGGTACGGGTGGGCCGCGCCGGCGCCGCCGACTCCGGTGCGGGGGCCCGAGCTCACCAGGTCGCGCGAGGTGGGGGTGCCTGCCAGCAGCGACAAGGGGGAATCGGCACCGGCGCAGAGGTCCGCGCCGTCCAGGGAGCGGTCCACGTCCAGGGCGGTGGCCAGACGGGCCGGACCCTTGGCCAGTTCTCGGTCCGATCTGGCTGAAATACGGCGTTTACGGGCGAGGTCCGCACCCGTGGTGATCTCCCCCGCGCGCAGCAGGACACCGCTCGCGTGGTCCGGCGGCCCGCACACCAGGTTGAGGCTGAACCACATGCCGTAGATGAAGTAGACGTACGCGTGTCCGGGCGGACCGAACATCGACGCGTTGCGGGCGGTGCGGCCCCGGTAGGCGTGGGAGCCGGGGTCGGACTCCCCCTCGTAGGCCTCGACCTCCGTGATGCGCAGTTCGAGGGGGCCCTCCGCGGTGCGGCGCACCAGGGTGCGGCCGAGCAGGTCGGGGGCCACGGTGAGGACCGGCCTGTCGTAGAAGGACCGGGGCAGGGGCGTACGGTCGGGACGCGC
This sequence comes from Streptomyces goshikiensis, assembly GCF_014650555.1. GTDB lineage: Bacteria > Actinomycetota > Actinomycetes > Streptomycetales > Streptomycetaceae > Streptomyces > Streptomyces goshikiensis. Next base: position 1,037 of record NZ_BMVE01000005.1, read on the forward strand.
GCTCATCCGGTCGAGCGTAGTGGAACCGGCTCGAATCCCCGGGTGGTGCAACCGGGGCCTAAGGTTCCGCGTGGGTATGAGGTAGTCGCACAACAGTCCTTCAGCAGTCCGTTTAGGGGAGTCAGAGCATGGGGTTCAGGAAGCTGTTCGCGAGCCTGGGTGCCGGTGGTGCTTCGGTGGACACGATCATCACCGAGCCGAACGTGGTTCCGGGCGGGATCGTGCAGGGCGAGGTCCGGATCCAGGGCGGATCCGTGGAGCAGCAGATCGAGGGGCTGTCCGTCGGCCTTCAGGCGCGGGTCGAGGTCGAGGCCAACGACGGCGAGTACAAGCAGGACATCGTCTTCAACAAGCAGCGCCTCGGCGGGGCCTTCCAGGTGCAGGCGGGCGCACTGCACGTCGTGCCGTTCGGGCTGGAGATCCCGGCGGAGACGCCGATCACCCACTTCGGCGGTCAGCACCTGCACGGGATGAACATCGGGGTCAGCACCGAGCTGGAGATCGCCCGCGCGGTGGACGCCGGTGACCTCGACGCGATCAACGTGCACCCGGTGCCGGCGCAGCAGGCGATCCTGGACGCCTTCCGGCAGCTCGGCTTCAGCTTCCGCAGCGCGGACATGGAGCGCGGGCACATCCGCGGGACGCGGCAGACGCTGCCGTTCTACCAGGAGATCGAGTTCCTGCCGCCGTCGCAGTACCGCGGGCTGAACCAGGTGGAGCTGACCTTCGTCTCGGACGGCCACGAGATGGACGTCGTCCTGGAGATGGACAAGAAGCCGGGTCTGTTCAGCGAGGGCAGCGACACGTACCGCTGCTTCCAGGTGGGTCTGCAGACGTACCAGAGCACCGACTGGGCCGCCTACCTGAACCAGTGGATCGCCTCGGTCGGTTCGCAGCGCAACTGGTTCTGAGCGGTTCTAGGCTCGCAGCCGTAGTCGTACCGGTCCGCGATCAGGAGGTTCATCAGTGACCGAGCAGAGCAGGGCGCCCCTCCCCCACGCCTTCCACCCCGAGGTGCACGCCTTCTCCGTGGTGAGTTCGGACGTGACGCACGGGGCGGATCTGGGTGACGCCCAGGTCTTGCAGGGCGGGAACGTCTCGCCGCAGCTGCGGTGGGAGGGCTTCCCCGAGGGGACGAAGAGTTTCGCCGTGACGTGCTTCGACCCGGACGCGCCCACGGGCAGCGGGTTCTGGCACTGGGTGCTCTTCGACCTGCCGGCGTCGGTCACCGAGCTGCCGGCCGGGGCGGGCAGCGGGAAGTTCGAGGGGCTGCCGGCCGGGGCCGTGCAGGTGCGCAACGACTACGGCACGAAGGACTTCGGCGGGGCGGCCCCGCCGGCCGGGGAGCGGCACCGTTACGTGTTCACCGTGTACGCGGTGGATCAGGAGAAGCTCGGTCCCGGTGACGACGTCTCGCCGGCCGTGGTCGGTTTCAATCTGCGCTTCCACACGCTGGGGCGTGCTCAGCTGATCGCCGAGTACGAGGCTCCGGCGGGCTGATCTTCGCCGAGCGTTTGCCCGGTCCTGGTCTAAAGACGACCAGGACCGGGCATTTTTATTGCGTTGTCCCGCGTGGCGCGCGCGACCAGAGTGGTTGCGGGCCTTGCCGCCAGGGTGGTCGCGGGCCTGCACACGGGAGGTGGGCGAGATGCGGGACACGCTGGTGCTGAATGCGAGCTTCGAGCCGCTGTCGACGGTGACGCTGAACCGGGCTGTGGTCCTGGTGCTCCAGGACAAGGCGGTCGTCGAACAGTCGCACCCCGAACTGCGTGTCCGAGCGGCCACCATGGAGCTTCCGATGCCCCGGGTGATCAGGCTGTGCAGGTACGTGCGGGTGCCCTTCCGAAGACATGCGCCCTGGTCACGGAGGGGGGTGCTGGCCCGGGACCAGCACCGGTGCGCGTACTGCGGGAAGCGCGCGACGACCGTGGACCACGTATTGCCGCGGGCTCAGGGCGGCGGGGACACCTGGCTGAACACGGTGGCGTCCTGCGCGGAGGACAACCACCGCAAGGCGGCCCGGACTCCGGAGGAGGCGGGGATGCCGCTCCTCCGGAAGCCGTTCGTGCCGTCGCCGGCGGACGCGATGCTGCTTGCTCTGGGGGCGGGAGCGCGGGAGGTCCTGCCGGAGTGGCTGGAGCGTTCCGCGTAGGACGGTCCTTTTGACGGTCTGGCCGGTCCGCTGGGCGACGTACGTTATCTACGTCGTTCAGCGGAGCAGCAGCTGGACGATCGCGAGGGTTCCGACTACCACGATGACCGCGCGGAGCACACTCGGCGAGAGGCGGCGGCCGACCTTGGCGCCGATCTGGCCGCCGATGGTGGAGCCGACGGCGATCAGGACGACGGCCGTCCAGTCGAAGTCGGCGACGAAGAGGAAGAATACGGCCGCGATCCCGTTGACGAGGGCCGCGACCACGTTCTTGACGGCGTTGATCCGTTGCAGGTCGTCGCGGAGCAGCAGGCCCATGAGGCCGAGGTAGAGCACGCCCTGGGCGGCGCCGAAGTAGCCCCCGTACGCGCTGGAGAGCAGCATTCCGGTGAGCAGGGCCGGTCCCCCGTCGGGGTGTCCGGTGTCTCCTCCGGCGGCTTCCTGGCGCTTGCGCAGGGCGGCGGCCAGCCGGGGCTGGAGGATGACGAGCACGAGGGCCAGTCCGATGAGGATCGGCACGATCGTGTCGAAGGAGTCGGACGGCAGGGTGAGCAGCAGGATGGCGCCCGCGAGTCCGCCGACGAGGGAGACGGCGCCGAGCCGGATGACGCGGCGGCGCTGGCCCGCCAGTTCCTTGCGGTAGCCGATGGCGCCGCTGATGGAGCCGGGCACCAGGCCGAGGGTGTTGGAGACGTTGGCGGTGACCGGGGGCAGGCCGGTGGCGAGGAGCACCGGGAAGGTGATCAGGGTGCCGGAGCCGACGATGGTGTTGATGGTTCCGGCGCCGATGCCGGCGGCGAAGACCGCGAGTGATTCCCAGATGGACATGGACATGGACATGGACTGGGCCATCCCCTTTGCATGAGTGAGTCGCCTCCCCGCCATGAAGGTCGAGGGGCCTCACTGATCATGCAGCAGGGGAGGGGCCTTCAGTCGATCGGGGGCTGTTCGCGGCGGTCCGCCGCGCCCGTGTCGCCCGCGCTCTTGCCCTGGTTCTGCGGGTTGAAGCCCGAACCTCCGCCCATGGGGCCGAAGTTGCCCATGGCGCCGGAGAGGCCCTTGAGGGCGTCGCCGATCTCGCTGGGCACGATCCAGAGCTTGTTGGCGTCGCCTTCGGCGATCTTCGGGAGCATCTGGAGGTACTGGTAGGCGAGGAGCTTCTGGTCGGCGTCTCCGGCGTGGATGGACTCGAAGACCGTACGGATCGCCTGGGCTTCACCCTCGGCGCGCAGGGCTGCGGCCTTGGCGTCACCTTCGGCGCGCAGGATGGAGGACTGCTTCTCACCCTCGGCGCGCAGGATCTCGGACTGGCGGACACCTTCGGCCTGGAGGATCGCGGCGCGCTTGTCGCGGTCGGCGCGCATCTGCTTCTCCATCGAGTCCTGGATGGAGGTCGGCGGCTCGATGGCCTTGAGCTCGACGCGGTTGACGCGGATGCCCCACTTGCCGGTGGCCTCGTCGAGGACCCCGCGCAGCGCGGCGTTGATCTCCTCGCGGGAGGTGAGGGTCCGCTCCAGGTCCATGCCGCCGATGATGTTGCGCAGCGTGGTGACGGTGAGCTGCTCGATGGCCTGGATGTAGCTGGCCACTTCGTACGTCGCGGCGCGGGCGTCGGTCACCTGGTAGTAGATGACGGTGTCGATGTTGACGACCAGGTTGTCCTGGGTGATGACCGGCTGCGGCGGGAAGGGGACGACCTGTTCGCGCAGGTCGATCCGGTTGCGGATCGAGTCGATGAACGGGACGACGATGTTGAGGCCCGCGTTGAGGGTGCGGGTGTAGCGGCCGAACCGCTCGACGATGGCGGCGCTGGCCTGCGGGATCACCTGGATCGTCTTGACCAGTGCGATGAAGACCAGAACCACCAGAATGATCAGGACGATGATGATCGGTTGCATGCGGTTCCCCGTGCCCTTCCGGCTGTCTGTGCTGCCCCGTTGAACGGAGTCTCGCAGACCCCGGGGCCGCGAGTCGGCTGCTTAGCGCACAAGCTCTTATCAGCTCACATCACGACCGCGGTGGCTCCGTCGATCTCCACGACGTCCACCTGCCGGCCCGGTTCGAAGCTGGCGTCGGCATCGAGGCTGCGGGCGGACCAGATCTCGCCCGCGAGCTTGATGCGGCCGCCGCTGCCGTCGACGCGTTCGAGCACGACGGCGCTTCTGCCCTTCAAGGCGTCGATTCCGCTGCGGTGTTGGGGCCGCTGGTCGCGGTGCCGGTTCGCGATCGGCCGGACGACGGCGATGAGCGCGACCGACACGACGACGAAGACCAGGACCTGCGCCACCACTCCCCCGCCGAGCGCGGCCGTGATCGCGGCGGCGACGGCGCCCACGGCGAACATTCCGAACTCGGGCATTGCCGTCAGGACGAGCGGGATGCCCAGTCCGACCGCGCCGATGAGCCACCACACCCATGCGTCGATGTTCACATGGTCATGGTAGGTCGGGCGGGCGCGGTCCGGACAGGGTGCGGGGGCAGGCGTACCGCTCGTACTCGGGCCGTATTAGCGCAGCGGGAGACCCCGGGCGCTCCAGCGGTCGTGCTCGGTGCGCTCGACGACGAGCGGGAGGCCGAAGCAGAGCGAGAGGTTGCGCGAGGTCAGTTCGAGGTCGATGGGGCCGGCGGTGACGACCTTGCCCTGGCGGATCATCAGCACGTGGGTGAAGCCGGGGGCGATCTCCTCGACGTGGTGCGTGACCATGACCATCGACGGCGCGAGCGGGTCGCGGGCGAGGCGGCCGAGGCGGCGTACGAGGTCTTCGCGGCCGCCGAGGTCCAGACCGGCGGCGGGCTCGTCGAGGAGCAGCAGCTCGGGGTCGGTCATCAGGGCGCGGGCGATCAGGGTGCGCTTGCGCTCGCCCTCGGAGAGGGTGCCGAACTTCCGGTCGAGGTACTCGGTCATGCCGAGGCGGTCGAGGAAGGCGCGGGCGCGCAGCTCGTCGATCTCCTCGTACTCCTCCTGCCAGGTCGCCGTCATGCCGTAGGCGGCGGTGAGGACGGTCTGGAGGACGGTCTGGCGCTTCGGGAGCTTGTCGGCCATCGCGATGCCGGCGACGCCGATGCGCGGGCGCAGCTCGAAGACGTCCACCTTGCCGAGGGTGCTGCCGAGGATGGTGGCGGTGCCCTTGGTGGGGAAGAGGTAGCTGGAGGCGACGTTGAGCAGGGTGGTCTTCCCGGCGCCGTTGGGGCCGAGGATCACCCAGCGCTCCCCCTCCTTGACCGACCAGGAGGCCTGGTCCACCAGAGCCCGGCCCTCGCGGACCACGGATACGTCCACCAGCTCCAGAACATCGCTCATGAGCGTGTTGTCTCCCCTTGCAGTCTCGGTTCGCTGTGTGCACCTGTAGGCGCAGCCCCAAGGGAAAACCTACGCCACTCGCGGAGCGGTCCGGGCGCCAGGCCGGGTGCCGGGGGCTCCGGGGGGAGATCCGTAAAGTGGGGGGATGCTTTTCGAACCACGTTCAGGGCGGCTGGCCGCCTGGGGGAACGCGCTGCTGGCAGGTCTGGTCTCGCCCGACGAGGCCGTGTCGTCGATCGTGGGCGAGGACGCCGTGCACCGCGTGGTGGGGCTGCCGGGGGAATCTGGTCCGGTGGGGCTCACGCTCGCGCTGGGCCGGATGAGGGCGCTGGGGGTCGGCGGACTGCGGGTCGCGCTGCCGGCGCCGGGGCATCCGCTGGGGCTGAGCGGGCCGCCGGAGTTCAACGCGCGGGCGCTGGAGGCGCAGGAGGCGGTGGTCGCGGTGGGTGCGGCGCTGGGTCTGGTGCCGGAGGTGGCCGAGGCCGGACCGGCGGGTGACGTGCACGTCTCGGTGACGTGGCACGTCCTGCCGGTACGGGAGGCTCCGCCGGCGGACGTGCCGTCGCTCGGCGAGGCGGAGCGGGAGCTGGCGGAGGCGCTGCGCGAGGCGACGGTGGTGCTGACGCGGCTGGACGTGGCGGCGTCGGGGCCGGTCGCGGAGGCGGCGCTGTCGGCGTACCGGGCGCGGGCGGAGGCCGGGCGGGAGGCGTTGGCGCCGGGCTATCCGGCGCGGGCGGTACGGGTGCTGGCGCTGGCGCAGCGGGTGGACCTGATGGTGTCGCTGGCGTACGAGAACGGGCACGGGGGTGCGGTGGCCGCCTCGGAGATGGCGGCGCGGGCGGAGGCGTTGCGGCCGGTGGAGCGGGTCGCCCGGCGGGCGCTGGTGGCGGCCTACAACTCGGCCGTCGAGGAGCGGGAGCGGGATTAGCGCCGGGCCCGGTCGGGCGCCGGGCGTGCCTCGGCCCCGCTTCCCGGGGAGAAGGGAGGAAGCGGGGCCGGGGTGTCTCGCGGGGCGGGGTCAGGCGTTGACGCCGGTGTTGCCGAAGGCGGCGTTGAGCAGGCCGATCACGGTGACCGTGTTGCCGACCACGTTCACGGGGACGTCGACGGGGGCCTGGATCAGGTTTCCGGAGCCCACGCCGGGCGAACCCACGGCCGTGCCCCCGGCCGACGCCGCCGAGGAGACGCCGGCAGCCGCGGCAAGGAGACCGCCCGCGATCATCGTGACGGCAGTGGCCTTCTTGAAGTTCTTCACGTTCTTCGTCCTCCAGTACGTCTGCCGCGACAAAGCGCCGCGGCACGTACTGGAGAACGGTCGCGCGGCGATCGGGATACGCCATGTGGGCTACATACACCCGACCGTATGAATCTCATATCGGAACCGAACGGTCCGCTCGGGCCCGGAATCAGTCCCCGATGCCGTGCCGGACGGCCCACAGCGCCGCCTGGGTGCGGTCCGCCACGTCCAGCTTCATCAGGATGTTCGAGACGTGCGTCTTCACCGTCTTCTCCGACAGCACCAGCGCCCGGGCGATCTCCCGGTTCGAACGTCCGTCCGCTATGTGCGAGAGCACCTCGCGTTCGCGGTCGGTCAGCGCACCGCCCCGGCTCGACGACGGACTCTGATCGTCCTGCGTGAGCAGGGCCACCGCCACCTCCGGCTGGAGCAGGACGTGGCCCGCGTGCACCGAGCGGATGGCCCCGGCCAGGGCGTCGGGGTCGATGTCCTTGTAGACGTACCCGGCGGCGCCGGCCCGCAGCGCGGGGACCACCGTCCGCTGCTCGGTGAAGCTGGTGACGATCAGCACGCGCGCCGGGTTCGCCAGCTCCCGCAGCCGCCGCAGCGCCTCGATGCCGTCGGTGCCGGGCATCTTGATGTCCATCAGGATCACGTCGGGCCGCAGTTCCTCGGCGCGGGCGATGCCCTCCTCGCCGTCCGAGGCCTCGCCGACCACCTCGATGTCCTCCTGCACCTCCAGGAAGGTGCGCAGCCCGCGCCGGACCACCTGGTGGTCGTCGACGAGCAGTACGCGGACCCTGCCGGGTGTGTCAGCCACCGGGCACCTCCATCTCGATCGTGGTGCCCGTTCCGGGCTCCGAGTGCACGGCGAGGCGGCCTCCGACGCCGCTCGCCCGGTCCCGCATGGACACCAGTCCGAGGTGGCGCCCCGCGCGGCGGACCGCCGAGGGGACGAAGCCCTGCCCGTTGTCCGTCACGCGCAGGGCCGCGCCGCCTCCGCGGCGGGCGAGGGTGACCTCGACGAGGTCGGCGCCCGAGTGCCGCAGGGCGTTGTGGAGGGCTTCCTGGGCGACCCGGAGCAGCGCCTCCTCCTGGGTCGCGGGCAGGGCCCGTACCCCGTCACAGGTGAAGGTGACGCGCGCGGCGTGCGCGCGATCGAGCACGCGCACGTGGTTGCGCAGGGTCGCGACCAGACCGTCCTCGTCCAGGGCGGCGGGGCGCAGCTCAGTCACGGCGGCGCGCAGTTCGTCGGCGGCCTCGGCGGCGAGGGCCGCGACCTGCTGGAGCTCACCCTTGGCGCGGGCCGGGTCGCGGTCGACGAGGGCGGCGGCGGCCTGGGCGGTGAGGCGGAGCGAGAACAGCTTCTGGCTGACGGCGTCGTGCAGTTCGTGGGCGAGGCGGGAGCGCTCCTCGGCGATGGTGAGCTCGCGGCTGCGCTCGTAGAGCCGGGCGTTGGTGAGGGCGATCGCCGCGTGCTGGGCGAGGAGGCTGAGGAGGTCCTCGTCCTCGTCGGTGAAGCCGCGGGCGCCCTTCTTGTTGGCGAGGAAGAGGGCGCCGAGGGTCTCCTCGCCGTCGCGGACGGGAGCGCCGAGGAAGTCGGACATCTCGGGGTGCCCGGGGGGCCAGCCCTCGAAGCGCGGGTCCCTGCGTACGTCGGCCAGCCGTTCGGGGCCGTCCTGGTGGAGCATCGCGGCGAGGATGCCGTGCTGGCGGGGCAGCGGGCCGATGCGGCGCCACTGCTCCTCGGTGATGCCGTCGACGACGAACTGCGCGAAGCCGCCGTGGTCGTCCGGGACGCCGAGGGCCGCGTACTCGGCGTCCAGCAGCTCGCGGGCCGAGACGACGATCGTGCGCAGGACGTCGCGGACCTCCAGGCGGCGGCTCATGGCGAGCAGCGCCGTACTCACGGCGGCCAGGCCGGTGCGGGGTCCGTTGTGCATGGATTCACCGTACCGGCGGCCTTGATCACGCGGATCGGGCCGCGGACGTAGGCCGAAGGGCCCGGTGGGAGTGGGGCGGGCGGCCGAGGCGGCGCGGCGGGCCGGGTTCCTAGGTTGGGGGCATCTGCTCATGAGGACGGAAGGCGGGGGTGCGGTCATGTCGGTGGCGATGGTGACGGGGGCTTCGCGGGGGCTGGGCCGGGCACTGGCCGGGGAGCTGGCGGCGCGCGGCTGGGACCTGGTGGTGACGGCGCGGGGTGCGCGGGCGCTGGCGGAGGCGGCCTCGGAGCTGGCGAGGGCGCCGGGGGTGCGGGTGACGGCGGTGGCCGGGGACGTGTCCTCGGCGGAGCACCGCGGGGCGCTGGTGGCGGCGGCGCGGGCGCTGGGCGGGCTGGACCTGCTGGTGAACAACGCGGGAGTGCTGGGGACGGAGCCGCTGGTGGCGCTGGCGGCGCAGCCGCTGGACGGGTTGCGCGAGGCGTTCGAGGTGAATGTGGTGGGGCCGCTGGGGCTGGTGCAGGAGGCGCTGCCGCTGCTGCGGGAGGCGGGGGCCGGGGCGGCGGCGGGGGCCGGGGCGGTTCTGAACATCAGTTCGGACGCGGCGGTGGTGGCTTACGGGACGTGGGGTGCGTACGGGGCGACGAAGGCGGCGGGGGACCTGCTGTCGGCCGTACTGGCGGTGGAGGAGCCGGCGCTGCGGGTGTGGTGGGCGGACCCGGGCTCGATGCGGACGCGGATGATGGCGGCGGCGGAGCCCGGAGAGGACCTGGCGGGGCTGCCGTCGCCGCAGGAGGTGGCGCCGGTGCTGCTGCGGCTGGTGACGGAGGGGCTGCCGAGCGGGCGGTACACGGCGCAAGGGCTGGGGGTCAGGGCGGCGGGTGCGGGCGCCGGGGAACCGGCCGCAGAGCCGGGCGCGGAGCCGGACGCGGGGGGTCGGCGGTGAGCGGGGCTCGGGGTTCCGAAAAGCCGAGTGTGTATATAAGGGACATTCCGCCGGAGCTCGTGGCCCGGGTCCCGGCCGAGCAGCGGGGGCCCGGGCTCGGCCGGGACTCGGTGCGGCTGCTGGTCTCGCCGGGCGCCGGCGCGGTGTCGCTGCACGCCTTCCGGGAGCTGCCGGGGCTGCTGCGGGCCGGGGACGTCCTGGTGGTGAACACCTCGGCCACGCTGCCGGCCGCGCTGGACGCCCGGCTGGGCGGCGAGGACGTGGTGGTGCACTTCTCGACGCGGGGCGAGGACCGCCGCTGGGCGGTGGAGCTGCGGGACCGGGCCGTACGGGGGACGACCCGGCCCCGCGCCGGGGGCCCAGCCGGGGCGGTGGTGGAGCTGCCGGGCGGGCGGACCCTCGTACTGGAGGAGCCGCTCGCGGCGGGCGCGGACCGGCTGTAGTGGGCGCGGCCCTCGTGGGACGACGTACCGGCGCTGCTGCGGGCGTACGGGCGGCCGATCCGGTACGCGTACACGGAGCGGGACCAGCCGCTGTCGGCGTACCAGACGGTGTTCGCGGTGCCGGCCGCCGACGGTGCGGGGTCGGCGGAGATGCCGAGCGCGGGGCGGCCCTTCACGGCGGAGCTGGTGGCGGCCCTGGTGAGCAGGGGGGTGCAGTTCGCGCCACTGACCCTGCACACGGGGGTGGCCTCGCAGGAGGCGCACGAGCCGCCGTACCCGGAGCGGTACGCGGTGCCGGGGACGACGGCGTGGCTGGTGAACGCGGCGCGGGCGGCCGGGGGCCGGGTGATCGCGGTGGGGACCACGGCGGTACGGGCGCTGGAGTCGGCCACCGGGCCGGACGGGGTGGTCCGGGCGGCCGGGGGCTGGACCGACCTGGTGGTGACGCCCGGGCGCGGGGTGCGGGCGGTGGACGGGCTGCTGACCGGGCTGCACGAGCCCGGGGCCTCGCACCTGATGATGCTGGAGGCGGTCGCCGGGGCCGAGGCCGTACGGCGCGGGTACGCCGCGGCGAGGGCCGGTCTCTGCCTCTGGCATGAGTTCGGGGACGTTCATCTGCTACTCAAGGATGAGAAGCGTTACTGATTGCATTGCGTACGCAACGCACGGTGAGACCGTTATGTGCGCGATGTGAGCCCGGGCATAGGACCCAGGTCACTTACGAAGTTCCCTAGTGGATGGATAAAGGCTCTGTCAGGTCTGCTGCGCCTAGCGCCCGGACCCGAATTCGGGCATCTCCTGGCGCCCCTGATCCACTAAGTCGGATCGTACGTCACACCTTTGCCAGGCGTTTTTGCCACCGCTAAGAATGGCCGACGTCGCACAGCACCGCAGCCCAGATCCCGGATCGGCGCGGAGCAGTACCTGCGGCTCCCGCTATTCGAAGAGGTTGCCACTCATGACCGAGACCACCACTCCCGGCCACAGTCGTCGTCTGACGAAGGCGCACAAGCTGTCGATCGCCGGCGTTGCCACCCTTGGCGCTGCCGCGCTCGCCTTCTCCCTCGTCCCGGCCCAGGCCGGCGAAGAGACCGGGACCACCATCTCCGCCGCCCCCGTCGCCTGGACCCAGGCCGTCAACGGCGCCCAGACGAAGACCGTCCAGACGCACCTCGGCACCCAGCAGGCCGTGGCGACCAAGGTGGCGAAGGCCGACGCGGACGCCAAGGCGAAGGCCGCGGCCGCCGCGAAGAAGGCCCGCGAGACGAAGACCGCCGCCAGCCGGTCCGCCGTCCGTACGCCCGTCTTCGCGAACAACCTGGACGGCTGGATCAAGGAAGCCCTCTTCATCATGAAGAAGGAGGGCATCCCGGGCACGTACGCCGGCATCCACAAGAACGTCATGCGCGAGTCGAGCGGTAACCCCCGCGCGATCAACAACTGGGACATCAACGCCCAGAACGGCATTCCGTCGAAGGGCCTGCTCCAGGTCATTCAGCCGACCTTCGCCGCGTACCACGTCAAGGGCACCAAGTTCGACCTGTACGACCCGGTCGCCAACATCGTCGCCGCCTGCAACTACGCGGCCGACCGCTACGGCTCGATGGACAACGTCAACAGCGCCTACTGAGCGCGCTGACGGACCTCGCCACGCGAAGGCAGCCCCCCCCCACGCGCCTCAGGGCGGCCCCCGGTATCCGGGTGCCGCCCTGAGGCGTTTCGCGCACGCGAGCCGTACGAGTCGTACGGGCCGTACGGGCCGTACGGGCCGTTACTTGCCGGCGCGCATGACCTCCGGCTCGTGGCGGCGCAGCAGGCGCTGCACCGCGAAGCCGCAGGCGACGCCGAGGAGCAGCAGGACGGTGATGTTCAGGCTCCACTGGCCGACCGTGGCGTCCCAGAGCGGGTCGGTGTTGGTCGGGTTGTCGGCGTCCCACGGCGGCATGAGCACGCCGAGGTGCAGGGTGCTGCCGGCGGCCGCGATGGCCCAGCGGGAGGGCATCAGCCAGGCGAACTGCTCCAGGCCCGGGGAGTCGTACACCTGGAAGAGGATGCCCGTGAACACGACCTGGACGATCGCGAACATCACGAGCAGCGGCATGGTCTTCTCGGCGGTCTTCACCAGCGAGGAGATCACCAGGCCGAACATCATCGAGGTGAAGCCGAGCGCGATGACCGACAGGCAGATCTCGACGGCCGGCGGCATGATCAGGCCCTCGGCGGGCAGCTCGCGCGGGTAGAAGCCGATCCCGCAGATGACCACGCCCTGGACGGCCGTGATGATGCCGAGGACGATCACCTTGGACATGAGGTACGCCGACCGGGACAGGCCGGTCGCGCGCTCGCGCTCGTAGATGACCCGTTCCTTGATCAGCTCACGGACCGAGTTCGCGGCGCCCGAGAAGCACATGCCGACCGCGAGGATCAGCATGATCGTGCCGGCGTCGCCGTTGAAGCGGGAGGGGGCCACGGGGGGCGCCAGGCCGAACTTCGCGGGGATGACCGTGGAGACCACGCCCAGGACCGCGGGCAGGATCAGCATCAGGCCGATGAAGCCCTTGTCGGACGCGATCACCGAGACGTAGCGGCGGATCAGGGTCCAGAGCTGCGAGCCCCAGCCCTGCGGCTTGGGCGGCATCATCTGCTGCGGGGACGGCATCGCGACGGACTGCGGGGCGACCGCGTCGATGTCGGCGGCGTACAGCTGGTAGTGCTGCGAGCCCTTCCAGCGGCCGGCCCAGTCGTAGTCGCGGTAGTTCTCGAACGCCGAGAAGACGTCCGCCCAGGTGGTGTAGCCGAAGAAGTTCAGCGCCTCGTCCGGCGGGCCGAAGTAGGCGACCGAACCGCCCGGGGCCATGACCAGCAGCTTGTCGCAGATGCCCAGCTCGGCGACCGAGTGGGTCACGACGAGGACCGTGCGGCCGTCGTCGGCGAGGCCGCGCAGCAGCTGCATGACGTCGCGGTCCATGCCCGGGTCGAGGCCGGAGGTCGGCTCGTCCAGGAAGATCAGCGAGGGCTTGGTCAGCAGCTCCAGGGCCACGGACACGCGCTTGCGCTGACCGCCCGAGAGCGAGGTGATCTTCTTGTCCTTGTGGATGTCGAGCTTGAGCTCGCGCAGCACCTCGTCGACGCGGGCGGCGCGCTCGGACTCGGCGGTGTCGCCGGGGAAGCGGAGCTTGGCCGCGTACTTCAGGGCCGTGCTGACCTTCAGCTCCTTGTGCAGGATGTCGTCCTGCGGGACCAGGCCGATGCGCTGGCGGAGCTCCGCGAACTGCTTGTACAGGTTGCGGTTGTCGTAGAGGACGTCGCCCTCGTTGGCGGGCCGGTAGCCGGTCAGCGCCTTGAGCAGGGTCGACTTTCCGGAGCCGGAGGGGCCGATGACGCCGATGAGCGACTTCTCCGGGACGCCGAAGGTGACGTCCTTGAGGATCTGCTTGCCGCCGTCGACCGTGACGGTGAGGTGGCGGGCCGAGAAGGAGACGTCACCGGTGTCGACGAACTCCTCAAGGCGGTCGCCGACGATCCGGAACGTCGAGTGGCCGACGCCGACGATGTCGTTCGGGCCGAGCACCGCGCTGCCGGACTTCGCCAGGGGCTGGCCGTTGACGTACGTGCCGTTGTGGCTGCCGAGGTCGTGGATCTCGAAGCGTTCGCCGGGCATCGAGCGGAACTCGGCGTGGAGGCGGGAGACCTGGAGGTCGGAGACCACCAGCTCGTTCTCCAGCGCACGGCCGATCCGCATGACGTGGCCCAGCGAGAACTCGTGGAACGTCGTGGGGCTGCGGTCGTCGTAGCCGGGGGTCGCGCCCTGGCCGCCGCCCTGCTGGTGCGGGACGTGCGGCTGCGGCTGCGGCTGCGGCTGCTGCGGCTGCTGGTACTGCTGCTGCGGGACCTGCTGCTGCCAGGCCTGCTGCTGCGGCTGGGCCTGGTGCGGAGCCTGCTGCTGCTGCGGCTGGGCCTGGTACGCGGGGGCCTGCGCCTGGTGTGCCACGGGCTGCGGCGCGGCGGCGGCGCTCAGATTCAGCCGCGGGCCGTCGGTGGCGTTGCCCAGGTGCACCGGCGTACCGGGCGCGAGCTCGGTCTGCTGGACCCGCGCCCCGTGCACGTACGTGCCGTTGGTGCTGCCGTGGTCCTCGATGCCCCAACCGCGGCCGTTCCAGCTGATGGTGGCGTGTCGCCACGACACCCGGGCGTCATCGATCACCACATCTCCCTGGGGATCACGCCCCAGGGAGTACGACCTGGACGGATCGAGCGTCCAGGTCCTGCCATTCAATTCCAGTACGAGTTCCGGCACTCCAGCCCCACTTAAGTCCCCCGAGAATCCCCCTGATGCCAGGGAGTCTAGGGATGGCGAACATCCGGGGGAACTATTTCAGGCCCGCGGCCACATGTGGAATCGGGGCCGCTGAAGGGCGCGTACGCCTGCCCGTTGGCAGGGTCGAAAGCCACCCGGAGAGTGCGATAGGGGACTTCTCACCCGCCACTTCCGACGGTTCCGCCGCCCCCGTCCCGGCCGACGGTCCGACCGCCGGCCGCGGCCGGGAGACCCGGCCGGGCCGCCCCGGGCGGCGGGCGCGGCGGGGACAGCCGGCGGGCCCGGCCGGGGCGGCCCCATTCGGACGGCGCGGCGTTCGGTGGGTGGGACGGGGGTCCTGCCGTGTGGCCGGGGAAGATACGGTGAGGGCACCATGAGCGCTTCGCAGACCTCCGACGTCCCCACCCTCCTCGTCAAGATCTTCGGCAAGGACCGTCCCGGGATCACCGCCGGGCTGTTCGACACCCTCGCCGCCTACTCGGTCGACGTCGTCGACATCGAGCAGGTCGTCACCCGTGGCCGCATCGTCCTGTGCGCCCTCGTCACCCAGCCCGCCGGCGCGGCCGAGGGCGAGCTGCGGGCCACCGTCCACAGCTGGGCCGAGTCGCTGCGGCTGCAGGCCGAGATCCTCTCCGGTACCGGTGACAACCGGCCGCGCGGCAGCGGCCGTTCGCACGTCACCGTGCTCGGCCACCCGCTGACCGCCGAGTCCACGGCGGCCATCGCCGCCCGGATCACCTCGACCGGCGGCAACATCGACCGCATCTTCCGCCTCGCGAAATATCCGGTGACGGCGGTCGAATTCGCCGTGTCCGGCGTCGAGACCGGGCCGCTGCGCACCGCGCTGGCCACCGAGGCCGCGCAGATCGGCGTGGACGTGGCCGTGGTGTCGGCGGGGCTGCACCGCCGGGCCCAGCGGCTGGTCGTCATGGACGTGGACTCGACCCTGATCCAGGACGAGGTCATCGAGCTTTTCGCGGCGCACGCCGGCTGCGAGGCCGAGGTCGCCGAGGTGACCGAGCGGGCCATGCGCGGCGAGCTGGACTTCGAGCAGTCGCTGCACGCCCGGGTCTCGCTGCTGGCCGGGCTCGACGCGTCGGTGGTGGACAAGGTGCGCGCCGAGGTCCGCCTGACCCCCGGCGCCCGGACCCTGATCCGTACCCTCAAGTCGCTCGGCTACCAGGTCGGCGTGGTCTCGGGCGGGTTCACCCAGGTGACGGACGACCTCCAGGAGCGGCTGGGGCTGGACTTCGCCTCCGCCAACACGCTGGAGATCGTGGACGGCAAGCTGACCGGCCGGGTCACCGGCGAGATCGTCGACCGGGCGGGCAAGGCCCGGCTGCTGCGCCGGTTCGCGGCGGAGGCCGGGGTGCCGCTGGACCAGACGGTGGCGATCGGTGACGGCGCCAACGACCTGGACATGCTGAACGCGGCCGGGCTGGGCGTGGCCTTCAACGCCAAGCCGGTGGTCCGCGAGGCCGCGCACACCGCCGTGAACGTGCCGTTCCTGGACGCGGTGCTGTACCTGCTGGGGATCACCCGGGAAGAGGTCGAGGCCGCCGGTCTCTCCTGAGCCCCCGCGCGCGTACGAGGACGGGCCCCGGCGGATCATCCGCGCCGGGGCCCGTCCTCGTGGTGCGGGCCGGGCTGCCGGCCACGCTCCGGTCAGTGTTCCTTGGGCGTCCAGTAGTCCTGCAGCGTGCCGACCCCGTGCTCCAGCGACTTCCACGAGCCGGTGAAGGAGACGATCGCGAGCGCCGCGGTCGGGAAGCCCGTGCGGTTCATCCTCGTCGCGGTGTCTCCCTCCGCGCGCCCGGCCAGGGCGTCGGCGAGGGCGTGCATGCCGGGGTTGTGGCCGATGACGAGGAGGTCGGACACCTCGTCCGAGGTCTCGTTCAGCAGGGCGATGAGCTCACCGAGGGAGGCGTCGTAGAGCCGCTCCTCGTAGTGGGTCTTCGGCCGGTGCGGCAGTTCCTGGACGGCGAGCTTCCAGGTTTCGCGGGTGCGGGCGGCGGTGGAGCAGAGGGCCAGGTCGAAGGAGATGCCGGTTTCGGCCAGCTTCAGACCGACGGCCGGTGCGTCCTTGCGGCCTCGCTCGGCCAGCGGGCGTTCGTGGTCGGACACCTCGGGCCAGTCGGCCTTGGCGTGCCGGAGGAGGACGATCCTGCGGGGTGTGTCGGCGCTCATGACCCCCAGCTTCGCATGAAACGAGCCACGGGGCCCGGGGTGTTGGCGTGCTCCCCCGCCGCCCGGTTCAGCCGACGACGCGCAGCAGTTGCTCGGTCACCTGGAGCAGCGCGGAGGCCTCGCCGACAGCGGCGTGGGACTCGGCCGATCCGGCGAGGAGGAGCAGCAGGAGCCCGAAGGCCAGCGCGGGCAGGGCCAGCGCCCACCAGTGCAGGCGGGCGTTGGCTCCGGCGGCGGCCGGGCGGCGGGAGGCGGCGGCGGCGGTCGGGAGGTAGCGGGTGTGCGTGGGGGCCGACATGGCCGCCTCCGTGGGTGTTCGGGCGGGACTGGCTCGCTGACTTCGAATCTATGGATTCGGGGCAGCGGATCCCATCCGGGGGACACCCCATCTGACCCTGAGCCTTACCCCCTAGGGGTTGGTGGGGCTATCCCCACCAAGCCCGCCGGGCGCCGCGGCTCAGGGGGAGGCGAGCGTCGCGATGACGGAGATGATGACGGTCACGACGAGCATCGCGCCGAGGACGAGGCCGAGCTTCTTGTGGCTGTCCGGCGGGTTCGGTTCGAGTACGGGCGACATGTGCCTCAGTTTCGCATGCCGCATTCGTCCTCGATCGTGCGGTCCCGGCCGGCCAGCACGCCGAGCGCGACCTGCGGGACGAGCAGCCCGGCCATCAGGGCGAGCGGCAGGTCCCAGCCGCCGCTGTGCTGGTAGAGGGCGCCGATGAGCAGCGGTCCGGGGATGGAGATGAGGTAGCCGGTGCTCTGGGCGAAGGCGGAGAGCCTGACGACGCCGGCCGAGGACCTGGCGCGCAGCCCGATCATGGTGATGACGAGGGGGAAGGCGCAGTTGGAGATGCCGAGGAGGAGCGCCCAGGCCCAGGCTCCGGCGGCCGGGGCGAGGTAGAGCCCGAGGTAGCCGGCGAGGCCGAAGAGGCCGAGGGTGACGGCGATGGGGCCCTGGTTGCGCATCCGGCCGGCGAGGCGCGGGATGACGAAGGCGAGGGGGACGCCCATGACCATGGTGACGGCGAGCAGGACGCCCGCGGTGGCGGCGGAGACCCCGGCGTCGCGGAAGATCTGCGGGAGCCAGCCCATGGTGACGTAGGCGCCGGTGGCCTGGAGGCCGAAGTAGCAGGCCAGGGCCCAGGCGGTACGGCTGCGGACGACGCGCGGCCCGGTGTCGGCCGGTGCGCCGGCGGCGGTGCCCGCGGCGGCGGCCTCGGCGGCCCGCGTGCGGCGGGCCGCGGTGGCGATGGGCAGCCAGGGCAGTACGGCGGCCAGCGCGAGCACGGCCCAGACGAGCAGGCCGGTGCGCCAGCTGCCGCCGAGGGCGGAGGTCAGCGGGACCGTCGCGGCGGCGGCGAGCGAGGTGCCGGCGGCCAGGGCCATGGAGTAGAGGCCGGTCATCGTGCCGACGCGGTCGGGGAACCAGCGCTTGACGATCACCGGGAGCAGCACGTTGGTCAGGGCTATGCCGGCGAGGGACAGGGCGCTGGCGGCGAGGAACCCGGCGGCGCTGCTCGCGAAGGGCCGGATCAGCAGGCCGGCGGCGATGGCGGCCATGCCGGCGCAGACGACGGCGGCGGGCCCGAAGCGACGGGAGAGCCGGGGCGCGGTGACGCCGACCGCGGCGAAGCAGAGGGCGGGGACGGAGGTGATCAGTCCGGCGACGGTGCCGCTCATGCCGAGGCCGGTGCGGGTCTCCTCGAAGAGGGCGCCGAGGCTGGTGATGGCGGGCCGCAGGTTGAGGGCGGCGAGGACGATGCCGACGATGAGGACGGGGCCGAGCCATTGCGGTTGCGGGGCGGCGGCCGGGGTGGCGGCGGGGCGCGGGAGCGCCTGGTGAGGGGCGGCCTTGGGCCGGTTCAGTGTCTGGATTTCATCGTCGGGCATGGGGTCATCATAGAATCATGGGATGATTGGTTGTCCAATTGCCTGACGGCTCCGAGAGGACCCCGCCCCCATGCCGTTGACCTCGCCCCGGCGATCCGCGCTCGTCGACCAGGTGATCGCCCAGCTCCGGAACCAGATCACCTCCGGTGAGTGGCCGGTCGGCTCCCGCATCCCCACCGAGCCGGAGCTGGTGGAGCTGCTGGGCGTCGCCCGCAACACCGTGCGGGAGGCCGTCCGGGCCCTCGCCCACAACGGGCTGCTCGACATCCGGCAGGGGTCGGGCACCTACGTACTGGCCACCAGCGAGCTGTCCGGGGTGATGCACCGCCGGTTCGCCGGGGCCGACCCGCGGGACATCGCGGAGCTGCGCTCGACGCTGGAGTCCTCGGCCGCGCGGCTCGCGGCGGAGCGGCGGACCGCGCGGGACCTCGTACAGCTGGACGCGCTGCTGGCCCGGCGCGAGGAGGCGTGGGCGAGCGGGGACGCGGAGCGGTTCGTCGCGGCGGACGTGGCGCTGCACATGGCGGTGGTGGCGGCGTCGCACAACGAGGTGCTGATCGAGCTGTACGCGGACCTCGGCCACCTGGTGGCGGACTGGCTGCGCGCGGACGTCGGCGCGGTGCTGGATCCCGCTTCGCACGTGGACCACGCCCGGCTGGTCGAGGCGGTCCGGCGCGGGGATCCGGACGCGGCGGCCTCGGAGGCGGCCGGCTACCCGTTCGTCTGTCTCGGCAGGGACTGAGAGCAGGGGGAGGAAGGCGAAGGGGCCGTCAGGGCCGCTCGTGGGTCACCCAGGCCGAGCGGACCTCTTTCCAGCAGCGGCCGGCGAGCTCGACCCGGCCGGCGGGGCCCACGGCGACGGCGGCCCCGTCCCCGTCCAGGTCCCACCAGCGGTCGCACTCCACGTGCAGCCGGATCAGATCGGTCTCGGGGTAGCCGTTGTGACAGTACGCCGTCACCCGCGAGCCCTCGATCTCGGTGTCGCAGTCGGCGCCGAAGAGCTCCCGGGCGGCGGGCGGCGCGGGCTGCGCCGGCGGCTCGGCGGGAATGTCGGCCAGGTTCACGACGGCCCGGTCCCCCGCGAGCCGGTCCGCGAGCCCGGGAACCGCCGCCCCGGCGCCGGAAGCGGCAGCCGGCGCGGCGCCCGGCACGACATCCGACGCGACGTCCGGGACGGCGCCCCGCATGGCGCTCCGCACGGCATCCGAGCCGTCGGGCTGCGCGAAGGCTCCCGGGATCAGGAATCCGGTGAGAACCACTGAGGTGACCAGGAGCGATACCGCTCGGTTCCGCCTCGCGCGCACTCCCGTACCTCCTCCCCGCAGGAGCCGGGCAGATCCCGACGAGGTCAGTTTGCAGGCAAATGTCCGTCTTTTCGACTTGGGCGGATCCCGCCGGAGCGCGCACATCCGATCGAACGGACGCGCCCGCTCCGGGAAACACGGCGGCGGCCGCGGCCCCCGGAAGGGAACCGCGGCCGCCGCCGTACGGACGTACCGGTGCCTCGCTCAGGCACCCATCGCGTGCAGGCCGCCGTCCACGTGGACGATCTCGCCGGTGGTCTTCGGGAACCAGTCCGACAGCAGGGCGACGATGGCCTTGCCGGTCGGCTCCGGGTCGCTCATGTCCCACTCCAGCATCGAGCGGGAGTTCCACACGTCCGCGAGGTCCGAGAAGCCCGGGATGGACTTCGCGGCCATCGAGCCGAGCGGACCGGCCGAGACCAGGTTGCAGCGGATGTTCTCCTTGCCCAGGTCACGGGCGAGGTAGCGGCTGGTGGCCTCCAGAGCCGCCTTGGCCGGGCCCATCCAGTCGTACTGCGGCCAGGCGAACTGCGCGTCGAAGGTGAGGCCGACGACGGCCGCGCCCTCCGCCGGGAACAGCGGCTTGCAGGCCATGGTCAGCGACTTCAGCGAGAACGCCGAGACGTGCATGGCGGTGGCCACCGACTCGAACGGGGTGTTCAGGAAGTTGCCGCCGAGGGCGTCCTGCGGCGCGAAGCCGATCGAGTGCAGGACACCGTCGAGGCCGCCGAGCTCGTCGCGGACGAGACCCTCCAGGCGGGCGAGGTGCTCGTCGTTGGTGACGTCGAGCTCGATCACCTTGACCGGCTTGGGCAGCTTCTTGGCGATGCGCTCGGTCAGGCTCGGGCGCGGCCACGCGGTGAGGATGACCTCGGCGCCCTGCTCCTGGGCCAGCTTGGCGGCGTGGAACGCGATGGAGGACTCCATCAGCACCCCGGTGATGAGGATGCGCTTGCCGTCGAGAATTCCGCTCATGGTGATCAGTGACCCATGCCCAATCCGCCGTCAACGGGAATGACGGCTCCGGTGATGTACGCGGCGTCGTCGGACGCCAGGAAGCTCACGGCTGCCGCGATTTCCTCGGGCTGCGCGTAGCGGGCGAGCGGCACCTGGGCCACGATGGCCGCGCGCTGCTCGTCGGTGAGCACCTTCGTCATGTCGGTGTCCACGAAGCCGGGAGCGACCACGTTGAACGTGATGTTGCGGGAGCCCAGCTCACGCGCCAGCGAACGGGCGAAGCCGACCAGGGCCGCCTTGGAGGCGGCGTAGTTGGACTGGCCGCCCGCGCCCAGCAGACCCACGACCGAGGAGATCAGGACGACGCGGCCCTTCTTGGCACGGAGCATGCCGCGGTTCGCGCGCTTGACCACCCGGAAGGTGCCGGTGAGGTTGGTGTCGACGACCGACGCGAAGTCCTCCTCGGACATGCGCATCAGCAGCGTGTCCTTGGTGATGCCGGCGTTGGCCACCAGCACCTCGACCGCGCCGTGCTTGTCCTCGACCTCCTTGTAGGCCTGCTCCACCTGCTCGGAGTCGGTGATGTCGCAGCGGACGGCCAGGACACCGAGGGCCGTGAGCTCCTGCGGGGGCTCGCCGGACCGGTACGTGATGGCGACCTTGTCTCCGGCCTCCGCGAAGGCTCGGGCGATGGCGAGGCCGATGCCCCGGTTTCCTCCGGTGACGAGAACCGAGCGGCTCAACAGATCACCCTTTCGCTTGGCGGTATGAGTACCGAAAATCTATAGGCCTAATAGGCCATACAAAGAATCCGGCTCCGACAGGGCCTTGCGACGGGCTCTGTCGAGTCCCTACAGAAAGATGTAGGCACATGAGCCCCGAGCGCGACATGATCGGGGCGACCGGCCCCGACCCCGGGAGGAATTCCGTGCCCCATTCCATCGACGCGGCCTTCGCCGCGCTGCCCCTGCGGGCGCTCGCCGACGCGGCGCTCGCGCGGGCCCGCGCGCTCGGCGCCGACCATGCCGATTTCCGGCTGGAGCGGATCCGCAGCGCCTCCTGGCGGCTGCGTGACGCCAAGCCCTCAGGCGGGTCCGACACCACCGACCTCGGTTACGCGGTCCGGGTGGTGCACGGCGGCAGCTGGGGGTTCGCCTCCGGCGTGGACCTCACCATGGACGGCGCCGCCAAGGTGGCCTCGCAGGCCGTGGCCATGGCGAAGCTCTCCGCCCAGGTGATCAAGGCCGCCGGTTCGGACGAGCGCGTGGAGCTCGCCGACGAGCCGGTGCACGCCGACAAGACGTGGATCTCCGCCTACGACGTGAACCCGTTCGAGGTTCCCGACGCGGAGAAGGCGGCGCTGCTCGCCGACTGGAGCTCCCGGCTGCTGGCCGCCGACGGGGTGGCGCACGTGGACGCCTCGCTGCTCGCCGTCCACGAGAACAAGTTCTACGCCGACACCGCGGGCACCGTGACCACCCAGCAGCGGGTCCGGATCCACCCGCAGCTCACGGCCGTCGCCGTGGACGCCACCACCGGCGGGTTCGACTCGATGCGCACCATCGCCCCGCCGGCCGGCCGCGGCTGGGAGTACCTGACGGGCACCGGCTGGGACTGGAACGCCGAGCTGGAGCAGATCCCCGGCCTGCTCGCCGAGAAGATGCGGGCGCCGAGCGTCGAGGCCGGGCGCTACGACCTGGTCGTGGACCCGTCCAACCTGTGGCTCACCATCCACGAGTCCATCGGCCACGCCACCGAGCTCGACCGGGCCCTGGGCTACGAGGCGGCGTACGCGGGCACCTCCTTCGCCACCTTCGACCAGCTCGGCACGCTCAAGTACGGCTCCTCGATCATGAACGTGACGGGCGACCGCACCGCCGAGCACGGCCTGGCCACCGTCGGGTATGACGACGAGGGCGTCGCGGCGCAGAGCTGGGACCTGGTCAAGGACGGCACCCTGACCGGCTACCAGACGGACCGCCGGATCGCGAAGCTGACCGGCCTCGGCCGCTCCAACGGCTGCGCCTACGCCGACTCCCCCGGGCACGTCCCGGTGCAGCGGATGGCGAACGTCTCCCTGCGGCCGGACCCGGGCGGGCTCTCCACCGAGGACCTGATCGGCGGGGTGGAGCGCGGGATCTACGTGGTCGGCGACCGCTCCTGGTCGATCGACATGCAGCGCTACAACTTCCAGTTCACGCAGCAGCGGGCGTACCGGATCGAGAACGGCAGGCTGGCCGGTCAGCTGCGCGACGTCGCGTACCAGGCGACCACCACCGACTTCTGGGGCTCGATGGAGAAGCTCGGCGGCCCCCAGACGTACGTCCTGGGCGGTGCCTTCAACTGCGGCAAGGCGCAGCCGGGCCAGGTCGCGGCGGTCTCGCACGGCTGCCCCTCCGCGCTGTTCCGCGACGTGAACATCCTCAACACGACGCAGGAGGCCGGCCGATGAGCACGCTTTCGAACGGACGCACCAAGCCGCACGAGATCGTCGAGCGGGCCCTGGAGCTGTCCACCGCCGACGGCTGTGTCGTCATCGCCGACGAGGAGTCGACGGCGAACCTGCGCTGGGCGGGCAACGCGCTGACGACGAACGGCGTCACGCGCGGCCGGACCCTGACCGTCATCGCCACGGTCGACGGCAAGGAGGGCACGGCCTCGGGGGTCGTGTCGCGCTCCGCCGTCACCGCCGCCGACCTGGAGCCGCTGGTACGGGCCGCCGAGGCGGCCGCGCGCGGGGCCGGCCCGGCGGAGGACGCCCGGCCGCTGGTCACCGGGACCCCGGCCTCCCCGGACTTCACCGACGCCCCCGCCGAGACCTCCTCGGCGGTGTTCGCGGACTTCGCCCCGGCGCTCGGCGAGGCCTTCGCCCGGGCCCGCGCGGGCGGGCGGGAGCTGTACGGCTTCGCCAACCACGAGCTGGTCTCCACGTACGTCGGGACCTCGACGGGGCTGCGGCTGCGCCACGACCAGCCGAGCGGCACCCTGGAGCTCAACGCCAAGTCGCCCGACCGGCAGCGCTCGGCCTGGGCCGGCCGCTCCACCCGGGACTTCAAGGACGTGGACCCGGCCGCGCTGGACGCGGAGCTGGCCGTACGCCTGGGCTGGGCGGAGCGGAAGATCGAGCTGCCCGCCGGGCGGTACGAGACGCTGCTGCCGCCGACGGCCGTGGCCGACCTCCTGATCTACCAGATGTGGTCGGCGGCGGCCCGGGACGCGACGGAGGGCCGGACGGTCTTCTCCAAGCCCGGCGGCGGCACCCGGCTCGGCGAGAGGCTGTCCGAGCTGCCGCTGACCCTGCGCAGCGACCCGCACGCGCCGGGTCTGGAGTCGGCGCCGTTCGTGATCGCGCACAGCTCCGGCGACGACGCCTCGGTGTTCGACAACGGCCTCCCGGTCCCGGCGACCGAGTGGATCCTGGACGGGGAGCTCAACCGGCTGACCACGACCCGGCACAGCGCCGCCCTGACCGGGATGCCGCTCTCCCCCGGCTTCGGGAACCTGATCCTGGACGCGGGCGGCGAGAAGTCGCTGGAGGAGATGGTCGCGAACACCGAGCGGGGTCTGCTGCTGACCTGTCTCTGGTACATCCGCGAGGTGGACCCGGCGACGCTGCTGCTCACGGGCCTGACCCGGGACGGCGTCTACCTGGTGGAGAACGGGCAGGTCGTCGGCGAGGTCAACAACTTCCGGTTCAACGAGTCCCCGGTGGACCTGCTCTCACGGGCCTCGGAGGCCGGCCGGACCGAGAAGACCCTGCCGCGCGAGTGGAGCGACTGGTTCACCCGGACCGCGATGCCCGCACTGCGGGTCCCGGACTTCAACATGAGCTCGGTCAGCCGCGGCGTCTGAGTCCGCCCCCGCCCCACCTAGACTGGCCGGGACAGCTGTTTCCCGGATCCCTCAGAAGGAGACCCAGAACCGTGACGGACATCGTCGACGAACTGAAGTGGCGCGGGCTCTTCGCCCTGTCCACCGACGAAGAAGCGCTGCGCAAGGCCTTCGCGGACGGTCCTGTCACCTTCTATTGCGGATTCGACCCGACCGCCGCCTCGCTGCACGTCGGTCACCTGGTGCAGGTGCTCACCGTGCGCCGGCTCCAGCAGGCCGGGCACCGGCCGCTGGCGCTGGTCGGCGGGGCCACGGGTCAGATCGGTGACCCGCGGCCCACCGCCGAGCGCACCCTGAACGACCCGGAGACCGTCGCGAACTGGGTGAACCGGCTGCGTTCGCAGATCGAGCCGTTCCTGTCCTTCGAGGGCGAGAACGCGGCGGTCATGGTGAACAACCTGGACTGGACGGCGGGCCTGTCCGCCATCGAGTTCCTGCGGGACATCGGCAAGCACTTCCGCGTCAACAAGATGCTGACGAAGGACTCGGTCGCCCGCCGGCTGGAGTCCGACCAGGGCATCAGCTACACGGAGTTCAGCTACCAGCTGCTCCAGGGCATGGACTTCCTGGAGCTCTACCGCCGCTACGGCTGCACCCTCCAGCAGGGCGGGTCCGACCAGTGGGGCAACCTGACGGCGGGTCTCGACCTGATCCACCGCCTGGAGCCGCACGCGAACGTGCACGCGATGGCGACGCCGCTGATGGTCAAGGCGGACGGCACCAAGTTCGGCAAGTCCGAGAGCGGGGCCGTCTGGCTGGACCCGGAGATGACCACGCCGTACGCGTTCTACCAGTTCTGGCTGAACGTGGACGACCGGGACATCTCCACCTACATGCGGATCCTTTCCTTCAAGACCCGTGAGGAGCTGGAGGAGCTGGAGGCCCAGACCGCCGAGCGGCCGCAGGCGCGCGCCGCCCAGCGGGCGCTTGCGGAGGAGCTGACCACGCTGGTGCACGGCGCGGACCAGTGCGCCGCCGTGATCGCCGCCTCGAAGGCGCTGTTCGGCCAGGGCGACCTGGCCGAGCTGGACGAGGCCACGCTCGCCGCGGCCCTGTCCGAGCTGCCGCACGCCCAGGTCGCCGAGGCGGGTCTGGTCGTGGACCTGCTCGCGGAGACGGGGCTGGTCGCCAGCAAGTCGGCCGCGCGCCGGACCGTGAAGGAGGGCGGCGCCTACGTGAACAACGTGAAGGTCGCCGCCGAGGACGCGGTCCCCGCCAAGGAGGACCTGCTGCACGGGCGCTGGCTGGTGCTGCGCCGCGGCAAGAAGAACCTGGCGGCGGTCGAGGTCACCGGCTGACACCGACGGTACGGCGCGGGGGCCGGTTCGGACGCTTCGTCCGGCCGGCCCCTTCGCTGTGCCGCGGTCGCGGTCGCCGTCGCGACCGGGCCCCGGTGGTGAGGTGCCCGGTGCTAGGCCGTCCGCTTGTTGCCCCTGACGGCCATGTACGCCATCTCGCCCAGCCCGACGATCAGGACGGCTCCGGCAAGCTGCAGCAGGTGCCGGATCCAGTCGATGCCCTTGGTGTCCTCCACGCCGATCCACCGCGAGACCGCGTTGCCGAGGAGGGCGCCGACGATGCCGAACAGCGTGGTCAGCCAGATGGGCTGGTGCTGCTTGCCCGGCAGGATCGCCCGGGCTATGAGGCCCAGTACGAATCCGACGATGATCGCCCACAACCATTCCATGTCGAGCCTCCTCGTGGCGCGTGGTGCGCATGTGCGCCCAGCTTCGGTCCGTCCGGCCCGGCACGCATGTCGGCGGCTCCGTTCGGGCTACACCCACCCTCCGCACCGCCGCAGGGGCGGCGTACCGTGGTTGTCACCGGGCCGGGGCGTGTCCGGCGGACGAATCGGGTGGTGGAGCGTGCAGCGGACGAAGCGGAACGGGGCCGAGGTCTTCCGGATCACCGGGGCGCGGATGGGTCTCGCGGAGGACGTGCGCGGACGGCAGCGCCGGTACGTGATCTCGATGGTGATCAGGACGCTGTCGGTCATCGCGACCGTGCTCCTGTGGAACGTGGAGCGTCATGTGGCGATCGTGACGCTCGTGGCGGGTGCCCTGCTGCCCTACGTGGCCGTGGTCATCGCGAACGCGGGGCGCGAGTCGGCGCCCTCGCTGCCCTCGCATTTCATCCCCACGCCTGTGCGTCCCGCACTGGGCGCTGGAAACCTCAAGAAAAGCTCAGATCAATCATGAAGTTCCGGTGCACCGCACCGGGTCCTGCGTGACATACTGCCTACGCGCTCCGCATCCCCCGTCGGAGCGACGGACCGACGCCGGGCAGCTCCCCCCGTGGCTGCTCGGCGTCGCCCTTCCGTTTGTAGGGTTGAGGCCGTGAACTCCCCTGATACGGACACCAACACCCCCACACCCGCCCCCACCTGCTCCGCCAAGGGCTGCCGTGACGCGGCGGTCTGGGTCCTCGCGTGGAACAACCCGACGCTGCACACGCCGGAGCGGCGCAAGACCTGGCTGGCCTGCGAGGAGCACCGTGAGCACCTCTCCCAGTTCCTGGGCGTACGGGGCTTCCTGAAGGACGTCGTGAAGCTCGACGAGTGGGTCCAGCCGGAGGGCTCGGAGCGGCCGTGACCGCGGGACCCTAGCCGCCGATCGCCGACATCGGCCGGTCGGGCTGCAGGAAGGAGGGGTCGTCCAGGCCGGAGCCGGCCTTCTTGCCCCACATGGCCACCTTCCACAGCCGGGCGATCTCCTCGTCCGGCGCGCCCGAGCGCAGTGCCGCCCGCAGGTCCGACTCCTCGGTGGCGAACAGGCACGTACGGACCTGGCCGTCGGCGGTGAGCCGGGTGCGGTCGCAGGCACCGCAGAACGGGCGGGTGACCGAGGCGATGACCCCGACGGTGGCCGGGCCTCCGTCGACGACCCAGCGCTCGGCGGGGGCGGATCCGCGCTCGTCGGCGCCTTCCTCGGTGAGGGTGAAGCGGGTGCGCAGGGACCGCAGGATGTCCCCGGCGGTGATCATGCCGTCGCGCTTCCAGCCGTGCTGGGCGTCGAGGGGCATCTGCTCGATGAAGCGGAGTTCGTACTCGTTCTCCACGGCCCAGGCGAGCAGGTCGGGGGCCTCGTCATCGTTGAGCCCCGGCATCAGGACGGCGTTGACCTTGACCGGGGTGAGGCCGGCCTCGCGCGCCGCGGCCATGCCGTCGATGACGTCGCGGTGGCGGTCGCGGCGGGTGAGGGTCTTGAAGACCTCGGGCCGCAGGGTGTCGAGGGAAACGTTTACCCGGTCCAGGCCGGCGGCCTTCAGCGCCTGGGCGGTCCGCTTGAGGCCGATGCCGTTGGTGGTGAGCGACATCCTCGGGCGGGGCTCCAGGGCCGCGCACCGCTCGACTATCCCGACGAGGCCGGGCCGCAGCAGCGGCTCGCCGCCGGTGAAGCGGACCTCGGTGATCCCGAGCCGGGTGACGGCGATGCGGATCAGCCGGACGATCTCCTCGTCGGTGAGCAGATCCGACTTGCCGAGCCACTGCAGACCCTCCTCGGGCATGCAGTAGGTACAGCGCAGATTGCATCGGTCGGTGAGTGAGACGCGCAGGTCAGTGGCCACGCGGCCGTATGTGTCGAGAAGCACTGTGGGCCCCCTCCCCTGTCCGGTTCCTTCAGAGCTCGCGCCGCTTCGGATGGAGGCTCGCGCTGGTTTCGAGCCTACGCGACGGCCGTGACATGTAGGGGTGCCCGAACCAACGAGAGGCGGCAGGGCCACGTCGTAGGGAAGTACGACGTGGCCACGCCGGGTGTTCGGTGGATCTCTCTCAGGCGCCGGCCCCGGAGGGCGGCTCAGTGGGCGCCGGTGCCCGTCAGCGAGCGGACCTCCAGCTCGGCGAACTTCTGGGGGTCGGCCTCCTCCTTGCTGAGGACGGTGCCGAGCCAGCCGAGGAGGAAGCCGAGCGGGATGGAGATGAGCCCGGGGTTCTCCAGCGGGAACCAGTAGAAGTCGGCGTCCTTGAACATCGAGGTGGGCTTCCCGGAGACGACCGGGGAGAACAGCACCAGGACGACCGAGGAGACGAGGCCGCCGTAGATGGACCACAGCGCGCCCTGGGTGGTGAAGCGCTTCCAGAACAGGCTGTAGAGGATCGTCGGCAGGTTGGCGGAGGCGGCGACCGCGAAGGCGAGGGCGACGAGACCGGCCACGTTGAGGTCGCGGGCGAGGGCGCCGAGGCCGATGGCGACGGCGCCGATGACCACGGTGGACCAGCGGGCGGCCCTGACCTCCTCCTTCTCGGTGGCCTGGCCCCTGCGGATCACGTTCACGTAGATGTCGTGCGCGAAGGACGAGGACGAGGCCAGC
The DNA here is from genome assembly GCF_014650555.1 of Streptomyces goshikiensis. Lineage (GTDB taxonomy): Bacteria > Actinomycetota > Actinomycetes > Streptomycetales > Streptomycetaceae > Streptomyces > Streptomyces goshikiensis. The sequence goes on from NZ_BMVE01000005.1 coordinate 29,917, forward strand.
GTCAGCCCGGCGACGACCGCGAGGATGGTGGCGAAGGCGACGGCGGAGATCACGGCGAGCAGGATGGCGCCGCCGGTGGAGTCGGCGCCGCCGCCGACGGCCTGGGCGAGCAGCGGGGCGGCGGTGTTGCCCGCCTTGTTCGACTTGATGATCTCGTCCCGGTTGAGCAGCGCCGCAGCGCCGAAGCCGAGGGCGATGGTCATCAGGTAGAACCCGCCGATGATGCCGATGGCCCACAGGACGGACTTACGGGCGGCCTGCGCGGTGGGCACCGTGTAGAAGCGGATCAGGATGTGCGGCAGGCCGGCGGTGCCGAGGACCAGGGCGAGGCCGAGCGAGATGAAGTCGAGCTTGGTCGTCGGGTCCTTGCCGTACTTGAGACCGGGCTCCAGGAACTTGGCGCCCTGGCCGCTGTTCTCGGCGGCCTTGCCCAGCAGGTCGGAGACGTTGAAGTTGAACTTCACCAGCACCAGGAAGGTGATCAGCAGGGCGCCCGCGATGAGCAGGACGGCCTTGACCATCTGGACCCAGGTGGTGCCCTTCATGCCGCCGATGGTCACGTAGAGGATCATCAGGAGACCGACCAGGGCGACGATGGCGATCTTGCCGCCGTCGCTGGTGATGCCGAGGAGCAGCGAGACGAGCACGCCGGCGCCGGCCATCTGGGCGAGCAGGTAGAAGATCGAGACCACGATGGTGGAGGTGCCCGCGGCGGTGCGGACGGGCCGCTGGCGCATCCGGTACGCGAGGACGTCGCCCATCGTGTAGCGGCCGGAGTTGCGCAGCGGCTCGGCGACGAGCAGCAGGGCGACCAGCCAGGCCACGAGGAAGCCGATGGAGTAGAGGAAGCCGTCGTACCCGAAGAGGGCGATGGCGCCGGCGATGCCGAGGAAGGACGCGGCGGACATGTAGTCGCCGGAGATGGCGAGGCCGTTCTGGAACCCGGTGAACTGGCGGCCGCCCGCGTAGAAGTCGGCGGCGCCCTTGGTCTGGCGGCCGGCCCAGACCGTGATGATCAGGGTGGCGACGACGAAGAGCCCGAACAGGGTGATGATCAGCGGCCGGTGCTCGGTGGCCCCGGCGGCCGTCGTGAACTGGAGCGGGGTGAGGGGGGCGCTCATGCTCCGGCCTCCATGCGCTTCTTGATGGCCTCCGCCTTGGGGTCGAGCTGGGCGGCGGCGTGGCGCGCGTACAGCCAGGCGATCAGGAAGGTCGTCGCGAACTGGGCGAGGCCGAGCGCGAGGGCGACGTTGATGTTCCCGAAGAGCTTGGTCCCCATGAAGCCGCCCGCGTAGCTGGACAGCAGGACGTAGAGCAGGTACCAGGCGATGAAGGCCACGGTGAGCGGGAAGGCGAACGAGCGGTGGGCGCGTCGCAGTTCGGCGAATTCGGGACTCTGCTGGACGCTCACGAACTCTTCGGCCGTACTGCTCGCCACGGATGGTCCCGCGCTGCCCGGAGGCGGCGCTGCTTCGGTGGTCACGGGGGGCTCTCCTTGTGACGCGGGTGCGGTGGGGACGACGGACAAAACAACCTCCGTGTGGGGGGACGGTGACGCTGATCCCCCCTGTCAACGGCACGGACGGCGTGTCGGGACGGTTCAACACCCGTTGTTTCTTTGGAAACTGATTTCTCGAACTGATGGCGCGATCACGAACGCGCGCACTAGGTTCACCTGTCATGAACCCGTTCATCGCGGACCGCGCTGGACGGCTTTTTCACGACGGATGATGTGGAGAACCCATGGCTCATCTGGGATCCGGCCGCCGGCGCCTCGCCGTACCGGTCGGCCTGGCGCTCACCGCCTCGCTCGCCCTCCTCCCCGCGGTCGCGGCCTCCGCCGCCCCGCTGGGCAATACGGCGGAGACGGCGAAGGTCTCCAAGCCCGACACCTCGGGCCCGAAGCTCTCGTACGTCGCGAACCTGACCGCGTACGGGACGGTGAAGCAGGCGAAGAAGGCCATCGAGCGGGCCGGCGGAACGGTGGTGACGTCCTACGAGCAGATCGGGGTCGTCGTCGCACATTCCCAGAACCCGGAGTTCGCCAAGCAGCTGCGGGCCCAGCGCAGCCTGTTCGTGTCGGTCGGTGCCACCCGGACGGCCCCGCTCTCGCCGGTGCAGACCACCGAGGAGGGCAGCACGCAGAAGCTGAGCGCGGCCGACGCCGCCAAGGCCGCCGCGCAGGCCACCGCGGGCGAGGAGCCGCTGGAGCCCAACCAGTGGGACCTGCGGGCCATCAAGGCCGACCAGGCCCACAAGATCAACGACGGCAGCCCCGACGTCACGGTCGGCGTCATCGACACGGGCGTGGACGACACCCACCCCGATCTCGCGCCGAACTTCTCCGCGGGCCAGTCCGCCAACTGCGTCGGCGGTGTCGCCGACACCACCGAGGGCGCCTGGCGCCCGTACGCCGACGGCAGCGACCACGGCACGCACGTGGCCGGCACCATCGCGGCCGCGCGCAACGGCATCGGCATCAGCGGGGTCGCGCCGGGCGTGAAGGTCGCCGCGATCAAGGTGAGCGAGCCCGCGACCAGCCTCTTCTACACCGAGGCGGTCGTCTGCGGCTTCATGTTCGCCGCCGAGAAGGGGATCGAGGTGACCAACAACAGCTACTTCGTCGACCCGTGGAACTACACCTGCAAGAACGACGACGACCAGAAGGCGCTGGTGGAGGCCCTCGCCCGGGCGACGAAGTACGCCGAGCGCAAGGGCGTCCTCAGCGTGGCCTCGGCCGGCAACTCGGGGCACGACCTGGCGTCGAGCGCGATCGAGGACACCACCAGCCCGAACGACACCACCCCGGTGACGCGCACCATCGACCCCAAGGTCTGCCTGGACCTGCCGACCCAGCTGCCGGGCGTGGTCACGGTCAGCGCGACCGGTGACCAGGGCTTCAAGTCGTACTACTCCAGCTACGGCCTGGGCGTCGTCGACGTCGCGGCCCCCGGCGGCGACAAGTACCAGGTCCCGGGCACCCCGGACGCGAACGGCCGGGTGCTGTCCACCGTCCCGGGCGGCGGCTACGGCTACAAGCAGGGCACCTCGATGGCCGGCCCGCACGTCGCCGGTGTCGCGGCGCTGCTCAAGAGCGCGCACCCGCACGCCACGCCGTCACAGCTCCAGGCGATGCTCAAGGCCCAGGCCACGAAGGCGGCCTGCCCCGACAAGATCTACGACGGGACGGGCGCGCTGATCGACGCCACCACCTGCAACAGCAAGTGGGGCCAGACCGGCTACTACGGCTACGGCGTGGTCGACGCGCTGAAGGCCGTGAAGTAGACCGGACGGGCGCGACGCGCCGAGGGGCCGCGGGGGACGTTCCCCGCGGCCCCTCGGCCGTTCGCCCCGCTCGGGTCGGAGCGTGGTCAGAGCTTGATGAGCACCTTCAGCGCGCTGCGGTCGTCCATCGCCCGGTAGCCCGCCGGGACCTCGTCCAGGGACACGGCGCGGTCGAACACCGGCGCGGGGTCGATCGCCCCGCTCAGGACGTCCTCCAGCAGCTCAGGGATGTAGGCGCGCACGGGTGCGACGCCGCCGCGCAGGGTGATGTTGCGGTCGAACATCACACCGAGGTCGAGGCCGGTGCCGCTGCCGTGCGGGACGCCGACGTAGCCGATGGCCCCGCCGTCGCGGGTGATGTTCACGGCGGTCCGCATGGACTGCTCGGTGCCGACGGCCTCGATGACCGCGTGGGCGCCCTGGCCGCCGGTGAGTTCGCGGACCGCCGCCTCGGCGGCCTCGCCGCGCTCGGCGACGACGTCGGTGGCCCCGAAGAGCTTCGCGATGTCGGTACGGACGGTGTGCCGGCCCAGGGCGATGATCCGCTCGGCGCCGAGCCGCTTGGCGGCGAGGACGCCGCACAGGCCGACCGCGCCGTCGCCGACGACCGCGACCGTGGAGCCCTTGCGGACCCCCGCGCCCAGGGCCGCGTGGTGGCCGGTGCCCATGACGTCGGAGAGCGCGAGCAGCCCGGTCAGCAGGTGCTCGTCGGAGGCCGCGTCGGCGGGGAGCTTGACGAGGGTGCCGTCGGCGTGCGGGACGCGGACGGCCTCGCCCTGGCCGCCGTCGTGGCCGACCGAGCCCCAGAAGCCGCCGTGCACGCAGGAGGTGTACAGGCCCTCGGAGCAGTAGTCGCAGGTGCCGTCGGACCACATGAACGGGGCGACGACGAGGTCGCCGGCGCGCAGGCCCGAGACCGCGGAGCCGGTCTCCTCGACGATGCCGAGGAACTCGTGCCCGATCCGCTGGCCGGGCTCGCGCGCGGCCTCGCCGCGGTAGGCCCACAGGTCGCTGCCGCAGATGCAGGCGCGCAGGACGCGGACGACGGCGTCCTCGGGCCGCCGGATCGCGGCGTCGGGCACCTCCTCCACGCGGATGTCGTTGGGGGCGTGGATGACGGTGGCGCGCATGGTGGTGCAGTCCTCCGGCTCGGGGGTGACGGGTCTTTTTGGGACCCGCCTACCGTACGCCTGTCCGACGGTCGGGTGTTCCGGTGGCCAGCAGGTACTGGGCCGCGAGGTACGTGGCCATGATCCACAGCTCCGGGCGGGGCAGCTGCGGCCACTCGGCGACCCCGCTCGCGATGAGCGTGTCGGAGAGCAGGAACAGCGCGCCGCCCACCCCGGCGCGCACGCCGAGGGCGCTGGAGCGGTAGGCCATGGCGGTGAGCAGCAGGCTGTAGCCGGCGACGGGGATGCGCAGGTCGGGCGGCAGGTCTCCCCAGAGCAGGCCGATGGTGGCGAGCAGGGCGACGGCGTACGCGGCGCCGAGCAGCGGGTTCGTACGGCCCCGGCCGAAGAGGACGAGGTAGCAGACGTGCCCGGCGGCGAAGGAGCCCATGCCGATGAGGAAGGCGGGGTCGGCGTCGAAGAGCAGGGCCAGGTCGCCGCCCCAGCCGAACAGCAGGGCGGCGATCAGCAGCCGGGGCGCCCGGCGGGTGACCATGTAGGCGACGAGCAGCGGCATCAGCAGCGGCTTGGCGATGACGTGCCCGAGGTCCCAGCCGGCCAGCAGCGCGCCGAGGTCGAGGGCGGCGGCCACGGCGAAGGCGCCGAGCAGCACCCGGGCGCCGAGGCCGTCGGCGACGGACACGACGGGGCGGGCCCAGGAGGGCGTACGGGATTCGGTGGTGCTCACGCGGCGTGCTCCGGGGCCTTCGCGGGTTCGGCGGCGCCGGTCGCGGCCGCCTCGGACGGGGTGGCCCGGTCGGCGGCGGGGGCTCCGGCCGGGGCTCCGGGCTGAGGAGGGACCGCGGCGGCGGGCGCGGCGGTGGCCGCGGCGGGCTGCCAGCCGGGGCCGCGGAAGACGCGCCCGGCGCGCTCGCTCCAGGTGCGGGCGGCCCGGACGTCGCGGGCGATGGCGGCGTACTCGTGGGTGGCCACCCGCAGCGGGTTGTAGGTGGCGATGTTCTTGGTGAGCCCGTACACGGGCCGCTCCGTCTCCCCCACCCAGGAGCCGAACATCCGGTCCCAGACGATCAGGATCCCGCCGTAGTTGCGGTCCAGGTACCCGCCCTGGGAGGCGTGGTGGACGCGGTGGTGGGAGGGGGTGTTGAAGACGTACTCGTAGGCGCGCGGCAGCTTCCCGATGCGCTCGGTGTGGACCCAGAACTGGTAGAGGAGGTTGATCCCGTAGCAGAAGGGGATCACCGCCGGGTGCACGCCGAGGGCCACCATCGGCAGGTAGAACCACCAGGTGGTGGCGCTGGTCCAGGGCTGGCGCAGGGCGGTGGTGAGGTTGAACCGCTTGCTGCTGTGGTGGACCACGTGGCAGGCCCACAGGATGCGGACGACGTGGTGGCCGCGGTGCTGCCAGTAGTAGAGGAAGTCCTGGGCGAGCAGCATCAGCGGGACGGTCCACCACAGGAACGGCACGCGCAGCGGGGTCAGCTCGTAGACCGCGGTGAAGACCGCGACGACCGGCAGCTTCCAGAGCAGGTCGAAGCCGATGCTGCCGAGCCCCATGCCGATGCTCGTGGCCGCGTCCTTGGCGTCGTAGCCGGCGGCGTCATCGTCGGGATGGAGCCGGTAGCTCACCATCTCGATGACGGTGAGCAGCACGAAGGCAGGTATGGACCACAGCACGACATCGGGCAGGTTCGGCATGACGGCACCATAGAGGCGCTGTCCGGGGTGCCGCTAGGGGTTGTTACCGATCGGTATCCGCCGATGTTACCGACGGTTCGATCCAGGAGCCTCCGACCGGGGCGGCGCGGGTCCGGCGGGAACCCGGACCGCCCCGGCGGGGGTCACCGGCCCGCCCGGTCACCCGCCCGGCCGCTCGCCCGCCCGGCCCGTCACCAGACGCGGACCGAGCCGCCGCGGGCGAAGGCCGGGCTGGTGGCCCCGGGCGGGACCTCCGTCAGCGGGACGGCGATCTCCGAGACCAGGGGGCCGTGCTTCGCCGCCACCGCGTCCAGCAGGGGCAGGTCGAAGCCGTAGACGCGGGCCGCATTGCCGCCCACCATGGCGGCGACCTCCGCGCGCGGCAGGCCCGCGTACGCGATGCGCAGCCCCTCGCGGGAGAACGGGGTGGTGCCCTCGTCGTGGGGGTAGTCACTGCCCCACATGATCTTTTCGAGGCCGATCCGCCCCCGCAGCGGAACCTCGTGCGGGCGCATGAAGCTGGCCCCCACGAAGCAGTTGTCCCGCCAGACCTCGCTCGGGCCCTTGCCCATGGACTCCGCCAGCCCCGCGCCGAACTTGGCCTCGGCGGTGGCCGAGGCCGCGACCAGCCGGCCGTGGTAGTAGTCCAGCATGTCGAGCACGCCCGGGATCCAGCCGGAGCCCTGCTCGGTCAGGACCAGCTTCAGGCCGGGGTGGCGGCGGAAGGCCCCGCCGAAGATCAGGTGCCACAGGGCCCGGTGCGAGAACCAGGTGGTCTCCACCATGAACACGGCCCGGGCCGCGGGTTCGTCGCCGAGCGGCGGGGAGGCCGAGCCGCCGTGGTGGTTGACCGGGACGTCCAGTTCGTCGCACACCGCCCAGATGGGGTCGTACGCCGCCGAGTGCAGCTCGGGGACCGTCGAGCCGGGCGGTACGCCGGGCAGCAGGATGCCGCCGGTCAGACCGGCCTGCCTCGCGCGGCGGATCTCCCGCACCGCGGCGTCCACGTCGTTGAGGAGGATCTGCGCCACGCCCGCCCGCCGGCCCGGCGCGTCCGCGCAGAAGTCGGCCAGCCAGCGGTTGTGGGCCTGGAGCCCGGCCCACCGCAGCGCGTAGTCCTCGGCCGTCGGGGGCTGGGCCATCAGCGAGCTCTTCGGGAAGAACGGCGGGATGGTGTTGGGGAAGAGGACTTCGGCGACGATGCCGTCCGCCTCCAGTTCCGCCAGCCGGCGCGCGGAGTTCCAGTTGCGGTCCGCGGTGTCCGCGAGCAGGTCCTCGTACGGATTCACGTATGAGGCCGCCCAGGCGTCGAACTCGTCGTGGTGACGCCTCTCCAGGTACGGCTTGTAGTCCAGCAGGTCGGCGCCCGCGTGGCAGTCCGCCGAGATCACCGTGTAGCGGTCCTCGGACGTCACGGGTTCACCCCCAGCACCGGGAACTCGTTGTCCGTGAGCCAGTGCCGGCCCACCTCGCGCGAGCGCGCCCAGGAGGCCTCCACCGCCGTCTGGTCGGCGGACTGGCCGAGTTCGGCCGGGGTCGGGCCGATCCGGCGGGCGATCGGTGCCAGCTTCGCGGTGTCGAAGCCGAGGACCTCCGCCGCGGCCAGGCCCAGCATCCGCCGGGTCTCGCCGACCGGGATGTCGTGGAAGGTGTTGCGCAGCCAGTTGCGGGTGTCGGGCCAGGTGCCCTCGGGGTGCGGGAAGTCCGAGCCCCACAGGATGTTGTCGACGCCGATCTCGTAGCGCTGCGCCAGCTCGCGGCGTTTGGTGTTGGTGGCGCAGACGAACACCTGGCGGTCGAGGTACTCGCTCGGCGGCCGCTTCAGCTCGGCGAACGGGGACAGCTTCTTGCCCCCGTGCGCGCCCAGGTAGAGCCGGTCCATGAACCACAGCTGGTTCGGCAGCCACCAGCAGCCCGCCTCGGCGACGCCGAACCTCAGGCCGGGGTGGCGCTCGAAGACCCCGGACCAGAGCAGGAACCAGAGCGGGCGGGCGGGCCACCAGGTGACCTCGGAGACGTAGATGCCGAGGTGGTCCCCGTACTCGTGGCGCGGCGCTGCGCCCGAGTGCGTGACGACGGGCATCGCCGTCTCGGCGGCCGCCGCCCACACCGGGTCGTAGCGGCGGTCGTGGTAGGGCGCCCGGTCCACCCACATGGAGGGGATCATCAGCGCGCCGAGCCCGGACTCCTTGGCCCGGTGTATCTCCGCGACCACCTTCGCGGGCTCGCCGGTGACGGGCAGCAGCGCGACCCCGCAGTGGCGTTCGGGGTTCGCGCCGACGAACTCGGCCAGCCAGCGGTTGTGCGCCTGCGCGCCCGCCATGCCGAGCTCGGGGTCCTGGTCGCCGGAGAGTCCGAGGCCCACCCCGAAGGGGGCGGCGGTCTGGCTGTCGACGGCGTCCGCGTCGGGGAAGACGACCTCGGCGGCCACACCGTCGCCGTCGAGTTCCTTCAGCCGCTGCCCGGTCTCCCAGCCGCCCCGCAGGCCCTCCTCGTGGTCGTGGAACCACTTCTGGGCGAAGGCCTCGTTGCGGATCCCCAGGCGGGTGGCCTCCTCGCGGCGGGCCTCGCGCTGGCCGAGGAACTCGTCGAACCGGTCGTGGAAGCGGGAGTCGAGGTAGGGGCGGTACCGCTCGGTGGGCAGCCCGGCGTGGCAGTCGGAGGAGATGATCAGGTACGGGTCTTCGTACGGGGTGTCGCTCACGGCGGACGCTCCTCAGTCGAGGATGAAGCTCTCCAGGTAGGCGGGGTTGGCGCGGTCGAGCATCGACCGCGACCGGGCGCGGATCTGGCGGTCGCTGTGCTCGCTCGCCGGCAGCATCCAGAAGCGGTCGGCGCGGATGCCGTCGACGACGTGCTCGGCGACCTCCTCGACCGGGGTGAAGTCCACCGCGTGGCCGGCCTCGCGCATCGCGGCCTCGTACTGGTCGAGGCTGCGGTACGGGGTCTTGCGCGGGCGCTCCTTCGCGTACCGCTCGGGCCGGTTGCGGTGCGACTCCCACAGGCCGGTGCGCAGCATGTGCGGTCCGGGGAAGAGGACGGAGGCGCCGACGGAGGCGCCCTCCGCCTTGAGGTGCGCGTACAGGGACTCGGTCATGGTGACCACCGCCGCCTTGGTGACGGCGTAGACGGAGGCGGTGGGCAGCGGGGCGATGCCGCCGTCGCCGGAGGAGGTGTTGACGACGTGGCCGGGGCCGCCGCCGGCGATCATGCGGGGGACGAAGGCCTGGATGCCGTGGAAGACGCCCCAGACGTTGACGGAGAAGGCCCATTTCCAGTCGTTGGGCTCGTGCTCCCACATCCGGCCCTCGGCGCCGGAGCCGACGCCCGCGTTGTTGCAGAGCACGTGGACGGCGCCGAAGGCCTCGTACGCGGCGTCCGCGAGGGCGGTGACCTCGGCGCGGTCGCTGACGTCGACGCGCCGGGCGAGGACCCGGGCGCCGTCGGCGGTCAGTTCGCCGGCCGCCTTGTGCAGGGCGGCCTCCTCCACGTCGGCGAGGACCACCTGCAGCCCTTCCGCGGCGAACCGGCGGGCCATGGCGAGGCCGATGCCGCTCGCGGCTCCGGTGACGACGGCCGTCTGTCCGGGTTCGAGCCGCATCTCAGACGCTCCCCTCGGGCGGGCCGTCCAGGATCTGGAGCGGGTCGTCGTAGCGCTGGTGGATGTACGGGAGCAGAGCCTGGGCGCTGACGCGTTCGGCGACCTTCCCCCTCTGGTCGGTGGTCTTCTCGCCGATGGTGATCTCCACGATCCGGCGGACGGGGAGGTCGGCGACGGGGTCGAACATCGACTCGCGCAGGACCACGTCACCGGTGATGTGCTCCAGCTTGCGGACCTTCTCGTTGCGGGTGACGTGCACGAGCACCGGGTCGGCGTCGAAGCCCGAACCGTCCACCGCCGGCAGGAACTTGAAGTAGAAGTCCGTCTTCGGGGCGGGCTCGGGCAGCGGCAGCGCCCGGTCCACCGCCCCGCGCACCTCGACGAAGGCGATCCCGTGCCGGGCGAGCGAGGCCCGTACGACGAGCCCCTCGCGCTCCACCGCGACCTCGCCCAGCTTCTTCGGCTCGCCGAACACCTCGCGGCCGCCGGTCAGGGCGCGCTCGTGGGTCATCGGCATCACCAGCGGGTACCAGCCCTCGACCCCGCCGTGCCGGGCGGCGACCGCCACCGAGCCGGCGCCGAGCGGATAGCCGGGCAGGTCGACCTTGCTGATGTTGGCCCGTACGAGGGGCCGTTCGGCGGGCTTCAGGGGCGGTGGCAGGACCGCCGCGATCACGTCCGGATCGCTCTCCCAGACGGCCACCACGCCGGTGGACCAGATGTCGGGGAGCTTGGCGCTCTTCTCGCGCGAGGCCGCGATCTCCGCCTCGGTGCGCGCTCCGTACCGGATGCGTGCCATGGGTGTACCACCCTTCGATCGAGTTCGTCCGGGGGTTCTGTAACACAGTTACACCGCTGCCGATGAAGGGTAAAGCCCCCTGCACGCACCAGAACTGACGTTCCGACAGATCGGCTGACGGCCATGACCAGAAGTGCGCTCACCCGAGACGAGGTGCTGGCGGCGGCCGCCGCCCTGGTCAAGCGGCACGGCCCGGCCGCCCTCACCATGCGGGGGCTCGCCGCCGAGCTGGGCACCGCCGTCACCTCCATCTACTGGCACGTCGGCAACCGCGAATCGCTGCTCGACGCCCTCGTGGAGCGGACCGTCCAGGACATGGGGGCGATCCGGCCGGTCGGCCGGACCCCCGCCGAGCGGATCGTGTCCGTGGCCCGGATCCTGCGCCGCGAACTGCGCGAGCGCCCGCACCTGATCGCGATGGTCCACGAACGCGGGCTCACCGAGCGGATGTTCCTGCCCGCCCAGCGGGCCCTGGTCCACGAGGTGCGCGCGGCCGGGCTGCGCGGGGCCCGGGCCGCCGACGCGGTGCGCGCGATCCAGTTCCAGATCGTCGGCTTCCTGCTCGTGGAGCGCAACCGCGAGCGCTCCCCCGCCCAGTCCCCCGCGGAGGGTGAACTCTGGGACCCCCGCGCCGCCCCCGACGACCCCGCACTGGCCCGCGCCCTGGCCCGCCCGGCGGATCCGGAGCGGCTGTTCCTGTTGTCCGTACGGGCCCTGGCGCAGGCCCTGCTGACCCCGGACGCGGCCGCCCCGCCGGCTTCCGGGTGACCCGGACCACGGCCGGCCGCGGTCCGGCGGGACCCGTCGCGGCGTCGGGGTGACGGCCGGAGAGACCCGTCGGGCCCCGTGTGTCAGTCAGTGCCGATATCCTCTGTGACCATGCTCGACGACCGTACGACCGCAGAGACGACCTGGCCGACCGCGTACCCCGAGGGGTACGCGGTCGTCGACGTGGAGACCACCGGGCTCGCGCGCGAGGACCGGATAGTCTCCGCGGCCGTCTACCGGCTCGACGCGCAGGGCAACGTGGAGGACCACTGGTACACCCTGGTCAACCCGCAGCGCGATCCCGGCCCGGTGTGGATCCACGGGCTCACCAGCGACATGCTCCAGGACGCGCCGCTCTTCAAGGACATCGCCGGGGAGTTCGCGGGCCGGCTCGCCGACCGGGTCCTCGTCGCGCACAACGCCATCTTCGACTGGCAGATGATCGCCCGGGAGTACGCCCGGGCCGAGGAGACCGCGCCGGTCCGTCAGCGACTGTGCACCATCGCCCTGTCGAAGGAGCTGAACCTCCCGCTGCCCAACCACAAGCTGGAGTCGCTCGCCGCCCACTTCGGCGTGGTCCAGCAGCGCGCCCACCACGCGCTCGACGACGCCCGGGTACTGGCGGAGGCGTTCCGTCCGTCGCTGCACGCCGCCGCGCGGGACGGCGTACGGCTGCCCCTGCTGGAGTGCCGCCCGCTGACGGAGTGGTCGGACTCCGCGGTCACCCCGCGCATCGGGTACCAGAGCTCGTACCGGGGCGGCGGCTGGCGGCCCTCGCGCAAGCGGCCGGCGTGCCCGCACCCGAACCCGGGGCGCTTCGAGGACGGCAAGCCGCTGAAGCAGGGCATGCGGATCGCCTTCTCGGGTGACACCTCGGTGGAGCGGGAACTGCTGGAGGACCGCGCGGTCGAGGCCGGGCTGCACATCGCGACGAGCGTGTCGCGGCTCACCAGCCTGCTGGTGACGAACGACCCCGATTCGGCGACGTCGAAGACGGTCAAGGCGAAGTCCTTCGGAACGCCCGTCGTCGACGAGGCGGCCTTCACCCAGCTGCTGCGGGACGTGGCTGCGGCAGACGGGTGAGCGTCGGGCGACTCGCCCGGCGACCGCTTTCCCGGTCCGCCCGTCGGGTCCCACCCTGTGGCGCATGGCACGTTGTGAGGTCTGCGGAAACGATTACGGCATGTCCTTCGAGGTGCACGCGCAGGGCGCCGTGCACGTCTTCGACTGCTTCTCCTGCGCCATTCACCGCATGGCGCCCATCTGCGAGCACTGCCGGGTCCAGATCATCGGACAGGGCGTCGAGGTCGAGGGCCAGTGGTTCTGCGGAGGGCACTGCGCCCGCGCCGAGGGGAAGGCGGGCATCATCGACCACGTCTGACGCTCCACCGCTCCGCGTCCGCCCCGCCCCGTCTCCCGCCGCCACGGCTTTCGGCCCCGGACGGCCACCCGGCCTCCGGGGTCCTCACGGCGGGGGGTACCGTCGTGGGCGTGTACCGCTTTGTACTGACCCGGCAGTGGGTGTGCCTCACCCTCGTGACCCTCGCGCTCATCCCCGCGATGATCAAGCTGGGGTTCTGGCAGTTCCACCGCCATGAGCACCGGGTCGCGCAGAACGAGCTGATCGCGACGAACCTGAGCGCGAAGCCCGTGGCGATGACGGACATCACCTCCCCCGGGCACGTCGTCCCGCGCTCCGACTACTGGCGGGCGGTCACCGCCACCGGTACGTACGACTCCGCGCACGAGGTCGTCGTCCGGATGCGCACCGACAACGACGACAAGGTCGGCTTCCACGTCCTGACCCCGCTGGTGCTGGCCGACGGCCGGGTGGTGCTGGTCAACCGCGGCTGGGTGGCGGGCGGCGACGACCCGCGCGCGTATCCGCCGGTGCCGGCGGCGCCCTCGGGCGAGGTGACGGTGACCGGGCGGCTGAAGGCCGACGAGACGAGCGGCGGCAGCGGGATCAAGGAGCGCAAGGGCCTGCCGGACCGCCAGGTGATGCTGATCAACAGCGGGCAGCAGGCGGAGTACCTGGGCAAGTCCGTGCTCGGCGGCTACCTGGAACTCACCGCCCCGGTCCCGGCGGACGGCAGCCCCGAGGTGGTCGCCGAGCCCGACCACGACTCGATCGGCCCGCACATGGCGTACGCCGTGCAGTGGTGGCTGTTCGCGGCGGCGGTACCGGTGGGCTGGGTGATCCTCGTGCGGCGGGAGCGGCGCGACCTGGAGGCGGCGAAGGCCGCCGGCGCGGACGAGGCCTCGGGCGCCGAGCGGGAGCCGGCGCCGAGCGCGTAGCGTGTCGGCATGGATCTTGGACTGAAAGACCGTGTGTACGTCGTCACCGGCGCCACCCGGGGGCTGGGTTACGCCTCGGCGCGCGAACTGACGGCCGACGGAGCGAAGGTCGTCGTGACCGGGCGGGACGCTGCGCGGGCGGCCGAGGCGGCGGCCTCGCTCGGCCCGAACGCGGTGGGTGTCGCGGCGGACAACGCCGACCCGGCGGCGGCGGCCACGCTGATCGCGACGGCGAAGGAACGCTTCGGCCGCTTCGACGGCATCCTGATCAGCGTCGGCGGCCCGGCGCCGGGGGCCGCGGCGGACAACACCGACGAGCAGTGGGCGACGGCGTTCGAGTCCGTCTTCCTGGGCGCGGTCCGCCTGGCGCGGGCGGCCGCGGGCGAGCTGGGCGAGGGCGGGGTCATCGGCTTCGTCCTGTCGGGCTCCGTCCACGAGCCGATCCCCGGCCTGACCATCTCCAACGGCCTGCGGCCGGGCCTGGCGGGCTTCGCGAAGTCCCTCTCGGTGGACCTCGGCCCGCGCGGGATCCGGGTCGTGGGCCTGCTCCCGGCGCGCATCGACACCGACCGGGTGCGGGAGCTCGACGCGCTGTCGGGCGACGCGGGGGCCGCGCGGACGGCGAACGAGTCCCGCATCCCGCTGCGGCGCTACGGAACCCCGGAGGAGTTCGGGCGCACGGCGGCGTTCGTCCTGTCCCCGGCGGCGTCTTACCTCACGGGCCTGATGCTCCCCGTCGACGGCGGCTCCCGCCACGGCTTCTGACCGCTCGCCTCGCCGGGCAGGTCTCACCCACCCCGCCCGGGCCGCGTGTCCGCTCCTCGGCCGGGGCGCGCGGTGCCCGCGCGCCTCAAGACCCCTGGGGCTCAAAACGCCGGCGGGGCTGGGAGATCCAGCCCCGCCGGCGTTTGAGGCGCGGGGTCAGGTGACGCGGGCCGCGCGGTGGGAGGAGACCTTGAGGCGGGCTTCCGCGGGGAGGGCGGGGAGACCCGACGAGGTGCGGGCGTGGGTCAGGACCGGCCCGGCCAGCGCGGCCAGCGCATCGGCCGGGACCGCGTGCGGCTCCAGCTCCATCGCGACCCGCAGGCTCGGGGATCCCCGCCGCCCCCGCAGCGCGACCCGGCAGGAGGCGACCCCGTCGACCGCCCCCGTCTCCGCTGCCACCGCCGCTTCCAGCGCCCGCCCCCGCAGCACCGCGTACGCCCCGTCGCCCGTGTCCACCTCCACCGCCGCCAGCCGCGAGCGCCGCAGTTGGGCCAGCAGCCACCACAGCGCCAGCAGCACGCACACCGCCAGCCCGGCCATGACGGCCCACCACCACCAGCCCTCGGCATGCCAGTGCAGCCGCCGGGTCCGGGCCGCCAGCAGCGGCGCGTGCCGCCCGCCCAGCGGCCGGAACCCGGTCAGCAGGACGGCGCCCGCCGCGAGCAGCAGCAGGCCGAAGATCCCGAGCAGGATCCGGTTCACCACCCCGAGCGTCCGCATCCGCATCCCGTCACTCCTTTCCCCGGCGGACCCGCACCCGCGCCGGCAGCGGACGCGCGAGGCCCAGTTCCTCGACGGCGACGGCGAGCACCCCGTCCAGGTCGGTCCGTACGTCCTCCAGCTCGCGGAAGTGCGACGTGGCCCGGACCTTGACGCGGCGCCGGCCCGCCTTGACCCGGGCCGACCGCACCCCGGAGACCTCCATCGCCCGGTCCCGCAGCACCAGCGCGGCGGCCTTCCGCCCGAGCCCGGCCCGCACTCCCGCTCCCGCGCCCTCCGGCGCCCGCATCATGAGGATCCCGCGCAGCCCCGGCGCGATCGCCAGCACCAGCAGCACCAACCCGGCCAGTGCCAGCACCCCGCCCGCGATCAGCACGGCCGTGTCCGCCGGGGTGTGCCGGTCGAGTTGGCGGGCGAGCTCCTGGCGCCAGCGCATGCCGGGCCGGTGCGCCCGTACCGCCGCCAGGTCGTACAGGAACAGACAGGCGACCGCGAGGATCACGAGCGCGGTCAGCGCGGCGGGCACCCGCCGGACCGACCAGAACCGGCGCGGAGGCGCATGCCGAGGAGAATCCTGATCCTGATCCCGATGCCGAGCAGGCGACCCCGCCGGGGCCGTCACAGCAGCCCCCGGTCCCGGCCGGCGCCCGGCCGGGTGTGCCTGGAGTGCAGTTGCTCGACGTCGATGTCCACGTCGGGCACGGACATGCCCGCGCACTGCTCGACGCGGTGGACGACCTGGCGCCGGACGTCCGCGCACTGGGCGGCGACGTCGGACGGGTAGGCGAGCTCCAGGCTCACCCGTACCCGCGCGATGTCATGGTGCACCGTCACGGTGGCGTGCGGCGGGGCGCCGTCCGTCGGCGGGGAGCCGGCGAGCGCCTCCCGGGCCGCCTGCGCGGCGATCTTGGCGACGACCCGGTCGGCGATCCGCGTGGCTCCCAGCTCGCCGGGCGGCACGCGGGGCGGCGTGGCCCGTGGCGTGCTCACCGGCGCCGGTCGCCGCGGTCGTGCCGGTCACCGCGTTCCTCGCGGTCGCGGGGGCGGAACACATCGCCGGCGTGCAGGTCCCCGTCGAGGAACCGGCCGCCGATGAAGCCGACGGCGCCGAGCGCCGCCACCAACAAGAAGGCCCCGAAGCCGCCGAAGTACCCGGCGAATCCCAGCGCCATGCCGGCCAACAGGCCGGCAACCGCCATGCTCATGCGGACTCCTCTGGCTCCTCGTGGCTACTGGAGCCGGGATTCCGGCTCTTCGTCTTCCTCGTCGGGCAGCTTGACGTCGCTCACCGCGATGTTGACCTCGACGACCTCCAGGCCCGCCATCCGCTCGACGGACGAGATGACGTTCTCACGGACCGCCCGGGCCACGTCGCGGATCGACACGCCGTAGTCGACGATGATCTCCAGGTCGAGGGCCGTCTGGACCTCGCCGACCTCGGCCTTGACGCCACGGGAGGCGGAGGATTTCGCCCCGCCGGGCACCCGGTCGCGCACGGCGCCGAACGTACGGGAGAGGGCGTTGCCGCTGCCCATGGCGTGCACGCCGGCCACCTCGCGCGCGGCGAGTCCGGCGATCTTCTCGACGACGCCGTCGGAGATGGAGGTGCGACCCCGGTCGGCGGGGTACTTGAGGTCCTTGGCGGGCTTGGCTGCGCCCCCGGATACGGATTCACTCATCGCGTGTCCCTTCGCGTGGATGGGCTCACTCACCACCGTAAGCGCGCGGAGCCACCGCCGCGCCGGGGACTACTCCGGTCGGCCCGGTCCACCCGCCCGGCGCCGCGTGGCGTCGCTTCGCGGCGCGCCGCGCCACGGGAGGCAGTTGACCTCAACCATGGTCGAGGTCGGAGAGTGGGTACGCGATCGGGGCCGCGGGCCCCGGCGCCGTTACGAGACGGGGGAAGCCATGCGGGCGATACGGGTGGACGGGTACGGCGGTCCGGAGGTCCTGGCCGAGGTCGAGCTGGCGGACCCGGAGCCGGCGCCGGGCGAGGTGGTGCTCCGGGCGGAGGCCGTGGACACGATCTACGTGGAGACCCAGATCCGCGGCGGCTGG
Source organism: Streptomyces goshikiensis (assembly GCF_014650555.1). GTDB lineage: Bacteria > Actinomycetota > Actinomycetes > Streptomycetales > Streptomycetaceae > Streptomyces > Streptomyces goshikiensis. Next base: position 47,036 of record NZ_BMVE01000005.1, read on the forward strand.
GGCGAGGCCTTCGGGATCGCGCCGCCGTACGTGCCGGGCGGGGCGGCGGCGGGCACCGTGGTCGCGGTGGGCGAGGGCGTCGCCCCGGGCTGGCTGGGCCGCCGGGCGGTGGCCGGGCCGGGCACGAAGGGGACGTACGCGGAACTCGTCCGGGTACCGGTGGAGCTGCTGGTCGCGGTTCCCGACGGGCTGGGCCCGCGGGAGGCGGCGGCGCTGGCGCACGACGGGGTGACGGCGACGGGGATCGCCGAGGCCGCCGGGATCAAGCCGGGCGAGCGGGTGCTGATCCTGGGCGCGGCGGGCGGCATGGGCACCCTGCTGGTGCAGCTCGCGGTGGCGGCGGGCGCGGTGGTGGTGGGCGCGGCGCGGGGCGAGCGGAAGCTGGCGCTGGTCCGGGAGCTCGGCGCGGAGCCGGTGGACTACACGGAGCCCGGCTGGACCGAACGGGTCGGCGGCCCCGTGGACGTGCTGCTGGACGGGGTCGGGGGCGAGCTGGGCCTGGCGGCCTTCGGGCTGGTCCGCGACGGGGGCCGGGTCTCGGCGCACGGAGCTCCGAGCGGCGGGTTCGCCGAGCTGGACCTCGCGGAGGCGGAGGCGCGGGACATCGCGGTGCGGGGCATCGCGGACGTGCAGTTCCCGCCGGAGGAGATCGTCCGGCTGGCGGAGGCGGCGTTCGCCGGGGCGGCGGCGGGCCGGCTGCGGCCGGTGATCGCCCGCACCTTCGCCCTCACGGACGCCGCCGCGGCCCACCGCGCGATCGAGGCCCGCGAGATCCCGGGCAAGGCCCTGCTGATCCCGTGACCGGGCCCGCCACGACGGCCCGGCCCGGCACGTACCCGGCCGGGCACGCGCCCGGGCCCCGCCCGGCGGTGCGCCGTACGGGGCCCGGGCAGGGACGGTCGTCAGTCGGAGAGGCCCGCCAGGTCCCGCAGGCGCCGGGCCTGGGCCGCGCGCTCGGCGTCGCGCTGCGCGTCGTAGGGGCGCGACAGGGCGTCGCGGAGCAGCGCCTTGGTCTCGATCACCGCGGCGCGCGGCGGAGCCACGAGTGCCGTGGTGAGGTCGGACACCGCGGCGTCGAGTTCCGCCGCCGGGACGACCAGGTTGGCGAGACCGATCCGCTCCGCCTCCTCGGCGTGCACGGATCGGCCCGTCACGCAGATCTCCAGCGCGCGGGCGTAGCCCACCAGAGAGGCCAGCGGCTGGGTGCCGGCCAGGTCGGGGACCAGGCCCAGGCTGGTCTCGCGCATGGCGAACTGCGCGTCGTCGGCGACGACGCGCAGGTCGCACGCGAGCGCGAGCTGGAAGCCGGCGCCGATCGCATGCCCCTGCACGGCGGCGACGGTGATGAGGTCATTGCGCCGCCACCAGGTGAAAGCCTCCTGGTACTCGGCGATGGTGGAGTCGAGCAGCTCGTCGGTGCCGCGCGCGAGCTCGATGAAGGACGGCTCGCCCTCGAAACCCTCGGGCGTGAACGCCTGCCGGTCGAGGCCCGCGGAGAAGGACATGCCTTCGGCGCGCAGCACGACGACGCGGACAGTGCCAGGCAACGACCGTCCGGCCTCCGCCAAAGCCCGCCAGAGCGCGGGGGACTGAGCGTTTCGCTTGGCCGGATTGGTCAGTGTCACCGTGGCGACCGTGTCATCGACGGTGAGCCGTACGCCGTCCTTGTCGAGCAGAGCCATCGCTACGCCTCCGGTGTGCAGTCGGCCGCGAGCACGGCCTAAGTGACTGCACAGTAACCACCCGGTCGGCCATGGAGCCGACCGGGGGTCACCGAAGGAATCGCGTTGAAGCCCGGATCACGAGCGTAGAGCTGGAGATGGAACTGGGGCTGAGTCTTGAGTCGGCGTAGCGGACCGCGACCCCGACCCCGACCCCTGGCCTGACGGCCAGGGCCTGGGTCAGAGCGAAGCCGCCTTCTTGCCGCGCGTCGCGCCACCGCGGCCGCGCAACACGACTCCGGACTCGCTGAGCATCCGGTGGACGAATCCGTAGGACCGGCCGGTCTCTTCGGCCAGTGCCCGGATACTCGCACCGGAGTCGTACTTCTTCTTCAGGTCTGCCGCGAGCTTGTCGCGCGCGGCGCCGGTTACCCGGCTGCCCTTCTTCAGAGTCTCGGCCACCCGTGCCTCCTCATGGGAAGTGCGCTCTGGACTTCTCATGATCACCCCTCCCCGGCTTCCTGGCCACCCATTCAGCAAGGTCGGTACGGCCGCATTTCCCGAGGAGTGGACACACAAGCAGAACGGAATCTCCCCTTCCGCTGCATGACTTCCGTCACACTTCCGCGACCTCGCGGGGAATCGCCAGGTCAGGGGGCGGACGCCGGAAAAACAGCGGCCCCGGTCGCGTACCCGCGGGGGTACGGCCGGGGCCGTCGTACAGGGTGCGACGGTATGAGACCGCCTCACTCAGATGATGGATCACACGTGGGCCGAATGATCCATAAGGAACTGGATCACCCGGCCGGACGGGATCAGGCGAGGGTCACGAGGTCCCGGTAGTCCGGGCCCCACAGGTCCTCCACGCCGTCCGGGAGCAGGATGATCCGCTCCGGCTCCAGCGCCTCCACCGCGCCCTCGTCGTGGGTGACGAGGATGACCGCGCCCTTGTACGTGCGCAGCGCGCCCAGGATCTCCTCGCGGCTGGCCGGGTCGAGGTTGTTGGTGGGCTCGTCGAGCAGCAGCACGTTCGCGGAGGAGACCACCAGCGTGGCCAGGGCCAGCCGGGTCTTCTCACCGCCGGACAGCACGCCCGCCGGCTTGTCCACGTCGTCGCCGGAGAACAGGAAGGAGCCCAGCGTCTTGCGCACGGCGACCAGGTCCAGGTCGGGTGCGGAGGAGCGCATATTCTCCAGGACCGTGCGCTCCGGGTCCAGGGTCTCGTGCTCCTGGGCGTAGTAGCCGAGCTTGAGCCCGTGCCCGGCGGTCACGACGCCGGTGTCCGGCTTCTCGGTGCCCGAGAGCAGCCGGAGCAGCGTGGTCTTGCCGGCGCCGTTGAGGCCGAGGATGACGACGCGGGAGCCCTTGTCGATGGCCAGGTCGACGTCGGTGAAGATCTCCAGCGAGCCGTACGACTTCGACAGGCCCTCGGCGGTCAGCGGGGTCTTGCCGCAGGGCGCCGGGTCCGGGAAGCGCAGCTTGGCGACCTTGTCGGAGACGCGGACGGCGTCCAGGCCGGCGAGCAGCCGGTCGGCGCGCTTGGCCATGTTCTGCGCGGCGACCGTCTTGGTGGCCTTGGCGCGCATCTTGTCGGCCTGCGAGTTCAGGGCCGCGGCCTTCTTCTCCGCGTTCTGGCGCTCGCGCTTGCGGCGCTTCTCGTCGGCCTCGCGCTGCTGCTGGTAGAGCTTCCAGCCCATGTTGTAGACGTCGATCTGGGCGCGGTTGGCGTCCAGGTAGAAGACCTTGTTCACGACGGTCTCGACGAGGTCGACGTCGTGGGAGATCACGATGAAGCCGCCGCGGTAGTTCTTGAGGTAGTCGCGCAGCCACACGATGGAGTCGGCGTCGAGGTGGTTGGTCGGCTCGTCGAGCAGCAGGGTGTCGGCGTCCGAGAAGAGGATCCGGGCGAGCTCGACGCGGCGGCGCTGACCACCGGAGAGGGTGTGCAGCGGCTGGCCGAGGACCCGGTCGGGGAGGCTCAGGGCGGCCGAGATGGTCGCGGCCTCGGACTCGGCGGCGTAGCCGCCCTTGGTGAGGAACTCGGTCTCCTGGCGCTCGTACTGCCGCAGCGCCTTCTCGCGGGTGGCACCGGCGCCGGTGGCGATGCGCTCCTCGTTGGCGCGCATCTTCTTGATCAGTACGTCGAGGCCGCGCGCGGAGAGGATCCGGTCGCGGGCGAGCACGTCGAGGTCACCGGTGCGCGGGTCCTGCGGGAGGTAGCCGACCTCGCCGGAGCGGGCGATGGAGCCGCCGGCGGGCAGGCCCTCGCCCGCGAGGCACTTGGTGAGGGTCGTCTTGCCCGCTCCGTTGCGGCCGACCAGGCCGATGCGGTCGCCCTTGGCGACGCGGAAGGAGGCGGACTCGATGAGGACGCGGGCGCCGGCGCGCAGCTCGATGCCGGTGGCGGTGATCACGGAAATACTCCAGGGCGGGGTGGGGACGGCGGAAGGCAGGACGCGAAGCTTCGACGCCGCTAATCCGCGAGGAGATTTGCCATGGGATTCATTCTACCGGGCGTGCGCAACCAGTTTCCGGGCCGCCGGGCGGCCCGCGGCCGCCGCCCGGCGTCCCCCGTTCGGCTCAGCGGCGCCGTCCGGCGCCCTGGGGCGCGTATCAGGACGTACGGGTTGATACTCGCCGCAGGGCAGCGGACACGCGGATGCGAGGCGGTGCGGGATGCAGTTCGACGACGACGCCAATCTGGACACGTCCGAGGTCAAGGACGCGCGCGGCAGTCGGATCCCGGGCGGCCGGGCCACGATCGGCGGCGGTCTGGTGGGCCTGGTCGCGCTGATCCTGGGACTGCTCTTCGGGGTGGGCCCGGACCAGCTGGGACTGTCGGAGGGGAGCCCCGATCCCGCGGCGACCTCCTCCTCGGTGGCGCAGGTGCAGCAGACCTGCCGGACGGGCCGGGACGCGAACACGCGCGACGACTGCCGGCTGGTGGCCGTGGTCAACAGCACCCAGGACTTCTGGAAGCAGGAGTTCCAAAGGCGCGGCGGCCGCTACAGCCCGGCGTCGACGGTCTTCTTCACCGGCCGCGTGAACACCGCCTGCGGGACGGCCACCTCTGCGGTCGGCCCCTTCTACTGCCCCGCCGACCGGCAGGTCTACCTGGACCTGGGGTTCTTCAACGAGCTGCGCTCGCAGTTCGGGGCGAGCGGCGGGCCCTTCGCCCAGGCGTACGTCGTCGCCCACGAGTACGGGCACCACATCCAGAACCTGACCGGCACCCTCCAGAAGGCCCAGGACGGGCGGCAGGGCGCGAACAGCAACGCGGTCAAGGTCGAGCTCCAGGCCGACTGCTACGCCGGGGTGTGGGCGCGCAACGCGACGCGGACCCCGGACGAGTCCACGGGCAAGCCGCTGATCACCCGGTTGACCGACGAGGACATCAGGGACGGCCTGGACGCGGCGGCGGCGGTCGGCGACGACCGGATCCAGGAGAAGTTCCAGGGGCGGGTCACCCCGGAGTCCTGGACGCACGGCTCGGCGGAGCAGCGCCAGCAGTGGTTCTACCAGGGGTACCGGACCGGTGACATGGCCCAGTGCAACACCTTCCGCTGACTGTCAGCGGCACCTGCCATGCTGTGCCGTGGGTCACAGTCACGTACTCACGAGAGGGGAGTGATCGTCATGGCGGGCGTTCCGGCCGTCTATCCCACACTGGTCTTCGCCGATGCGAAGGCGGCGATCAAGCTGCTGACCGAGGCGTTCGGATTCACCCAGGTCGCGGTGTACGAGGGCGACGACGGCTCCGTGGTCCACGCGGAGCTCGCGTACGGCAACGGCATGGTGATGCTGGGCAGCAAGGGCCGGGGCGGGGCCTTCGACAAGGCCATGACGGATGCGGGACCGTCCGGCGTCTACGTGGTGGTGGAGGACGTCGACGCCCATCACCGGCGGGCCGCGGAGCACGGCGTGGAGATCCTGATGGAGCCCACCGACCAGGAGTACGGCTCCCGCGACTACATGGCGCGGGACGGGGAGGGCAACATCTGGAGCTTCGGGACGTACGCGCCGCAGGTCTGACTCCGCCGCGGCGCGTCCGTCCGTACGCCGGTCCGCGCTCCCGCGTTCCCTAGCTCCTTAGACGCCGCCGGTGTGGACCTGGAAGGCGGCCCGGCGCACCGCCTTGGCCAGGGCCGGGTCGGGGTGCGCGGCCGCCAGGGCGACCAGGACCTGCACGGTGCGGGGGTGGCCGACCGCGCGGACCTCGTCCAGCAGCCGCGGGACGGTGGTGCGGACCGCGGAGTCCAGGTGCCGGGCCAGCAGCTCGGCCTCGCCGTGGTCGGCGATGGCCGCGGCGGTGTCGACCCAGAGCCAGGTCGACTCCTCGGCGGTGAGGACGTCCTGGGCGTCGTCGGGGTCCACTCCGTCGTGCTCGGCGAGCCAGAGCAGGGCGTAGGGCCGCAGCGCGGGTTCGCGCACGGCGGCGCGCACCTCGGGCTCGGCCGGGGCGCCGACCACGCGGAGCGCTTCGAAGGCGAGCCCGCGCAGCAGGGCGTCCTCGCCGCGGGCCGCCTGGAGCAGCTCGGTGACGGCGTGGCCGACGGGCCGGGCGGCGAGCCAGGCCTGGTACTCGGCGCGGGCCGGTCCGGGGGTGAGCCGGGCGCAGCCGTGCAGCATGGCGGCGGCGGACTGCTCGATGTTCCCGGCCGGGCTCTGCGCGGCCACGCAGATCTGCTCCAGCTTGACCCAGACGGCCCAGCTGCCGAGCGGTGTGAGGGCGGCCCGGGCGGGGCCGAGGGTGACGGCGTCCACGGCGGCGAGCCCGCCGAGCGCCCAGCGCAGCAGGCGGGCGAGCGGGACGGCAGCGGCGGCGGCCGGAACGGAGTCGGCCGACCCGGAGGTGCCGTTGGAGTCGGGGGTCTCCTGCGCCGGGGCGTCGTAGGGGACTTCACAGCGTTCGTCGCGCAGCTCGGCGACCCGCTGGCCCAGCAGGTCCAGCAGGTCGGGCACGGTCACGGGACCGGCGGACAGCTGGAGCAGGGACAGCAGTTGGGGCATCGCCTCGACCACCTCGGCGACATCCGCCGGGGCGATGTCGGCGGGGGCCGGGTGGACCAGCGACCAGGCGTCGAAGAGCGCGACCCAGCCGCGCAGCACGGCGGTGTCGTCGCGGTCCCAGGCGCGCAGCCGCCAGCCGGGCCGGGCGTGGCCGCCGTGCACCTCGACCAGGCCGGCGAGCCGGGCGCGGTCCCAGCCGACCCGGATCTGGCCGTGTGTCAGGCCCAGTTCAACGGCCGCGCGTTCGACGTCGGCGGTGGGCAGCGCACCCGCCGGTGCGGGCCGTCCCCCGTCGCCCGCGCCGAGGTGCAGCTCGGCCCAGCGGGTCAGCCGTACCGCGTCGGCGAGCGAGGCGCGGGCCCTGCTCGCCAGCTCGGCGGTAGCGGGCGTGCCCGCCGGAGGCCGGGAGGCGGAGCGGGCGCGCCGGTCCGTCACCGCCTTGCGGGCCGCGGCGACGGAGCGCGGGGAGACGAGTCGGAGTCTGGAGTCGCGAGCCAACTGCTCATCAGGCTTTCGGGACGTCACGGAAGCAGTCTCGCCCGTCACTGGCCGAAAGCCCAAACGGAATGGGGTGTTACCACTGGTCGACAGGGGTGCAGATCAGGACAACCCGGCCTCCCCGCCCCGCATGTGACAGCAGCTTCACCGCGGCGTCACACGCCCCGGTGAGGGCGGTGTCACATAAGAGAGGGGTCACATGAGCGGGGTCAGGAAGCGGCGCAGCGCCTCCTCGTAGCGCGCCGGATCGGCGTTCCACATCGCTCCGTGCGGGGCGTCCGGGACGGTCTGGAGGGTGACGAGGTCCGGCCGCGCATCGGCGAGCCGGCGGGAGGGCTCCCAGGGGGCGAGGGTGTCGTCCGGGCCGTGGAAGATCAGGACGGGCATCTTCAGCGCGCCGGGATCCGCGCCGGGGCCCTGCCGGTCGGCCGCCCGCAGCCCCGCACGCCCCTCGGCGGCCCGGACCGCGAACGGCAGCAGCGCGGCGGGGGTGTGGCGGGCGGCCACGAGCGCGCGCAGGGTGGCGTGCCAGTCGAGCACCGGCGAGTCCAGCACCAGCCCGGCGATCCGCCCGGCCAGTGCCGAGCGCTCGGCGGCGTGCAGGGCCATGGCGGCTCCGGTGGACCAGCCGTGCAGGACCACGCGGCGGGCGCCGTAGCGCAGGGCGTAGCGGATGGCGGCGTCCAGGTCCCGCCACTCGGACTCACCGAGGTGACCGAGCCCGTCCGGGGAGGCGGGGGCGCCGAGGTCGCCCCGGTAGGCCAGGTCGAGGACCGGCAGCCGGAGGCCGTGGAGGAAGGGCATGACCACCATCGGGTGCTCGCGGCCGGCGCCGAGCCCGTGGGCGGTGATCACCCAGGTGTCGCGGACGCCGGGCACGAACCAGGCGGGCAGCGCGCCGAGCTCCCCCGGGATGTCCACGTCGGCGTGGTCGAGCCCGAGGGCGGTGCGCGGATCGCCGAGGTGGACCTGGGGCGTGAGGGTGACGCGGGCGCCGGAGGCGAGGCTGCCGTGGGTGACGGCGAGGAGCTCGCGGACGACGGTGTCGGGGCCGTGCGGGACGCCGGTGACGACGGGGCCGACCACCGCGTGCACCCCGGGCGCGGTCAGTCCGTACGTACCGGGCCGGAGGGAGGCGAGCGAGCGGGTCAGCGTGACCCGGCCGGCGGCTGCGCCGTGGACGGTGAGTCTGCGCCCGCCCGGCAGCGGGCGGCCGGGGTGCGGCCGCAGGGCCGCGTCCGCCGCGTACCGGCCGGCGGCGATCGCGGCCGCCCCGGCTCCCAGGAGCGTCGTCGTGACGGCCGCGGCCGTCACCGTTGCTGTACGCACGGCTTCAGTGTCGGCGGGCAGGGCCGGGACGGCCACCGGAACTGCTCCGTCCGCCGCGTGTTCCGGCGCCCGTTCCACCGATAAGCGGAAGGAGCGCGGGGGCGGGGCCGCAGCCACCGGCCGCGAGGAGTGATCTAGGTCTCAGCGAGGGCTCCGGGTGATCACCGAACGCGCCAGGGGCGCCACCCGGAGGAGTTCACAGACCCGCCCCTGACGTGCATTAATCGATATATCTACGGTGGAATCCGGACGAAGGTCACGATGACGGGACGGGCCGCTCCACCGCGCCGCCCATCCCAGTTCACCTTCCGTTCATCCAGGTTGCCTACGGTCGCCCTGCCAATGACGCCAAACAGAAGCCTGGGTAAATGGAGCACATAACGCTTCTCCTCGGGATCGTGATCATCACCGCTCTCGTGTTCGACTTCACGAACGGTTTCCACGACACAGCCAACGCGATGGCCACCACCATCTCGACCGGCGCCCTCAAGCCCAAGACTGCGGTCGCCATGTCGGCCGTGCTCAACCTCGTCGGCGCGTTCATGTCCGTGGAGGTCGCCAAGACGATCTCCAAGGGCCTGATCAACGAGGAGGGCATCCAGCCTGAAGTGATCTTCGCGGCCCTGGTCGGCGCGATCCTCTGGAATCTGGTCACCTGGCTGGTCGGTCTTCCCTCCAGCTCCTCCCACGCTCTGATGGGCGGTCTGATCGGTGCCGCGGTCGCCTCCGCCGGCATCGGTGCGGTCAACGGCAGCGTCGTCGTCACCAAGGTGCTGATCCCCGCCGTCGCCGCCCCGATCGTGGCCGGTGTGGCCGCGATGCTGGCCGCCCGGCTCACGTACAAGCTCGGCGGCAAGGTCGGTGAGCGGACCTCCACCAAGGGCTACCGCGCCGGCCAGATCGCCTCGGCCGGTCTCGTCTCCCTCGCGCACGGCACCAACGACGCGCAGAAGACGATGGGCATCATCACCCTCGCGCTCGTCGCGGGCGGCGCCCTGGAGTCGGGTGCGAACCCGCCGGTGTGGGTCATCGTCTCCGCCGGTCTGGCCATCGCGCTGGGTACGTCCCTGGGCGGCTGGCGCATCATCCGGACCATGGGCAGCGGCCTGACCGACCTGCAGCCGCAGCAGGGCTTCGCCGCCCAGACCTCGGCCGCCAGCGTCATCCTCGCCTCCTCCAGCCTGGGCTTCTCCCTCTCCACCACCCACGCCTGCTCGGGCGCCGTCATGGGCGCGGGCCTCGGCCGCAAGGGCGGTGTGGTCCGCTGGTCCACCGCGACCCGCATGTTCATCGCCTGGGGCCTGACGCTTCCGGCCGCCGCGCTGGTCGCCTCCGGCGCCGAGCTGGTCATGCGCACCGGTGACGTCGGCGTCGCCGCCGTCGCGGTCTTCCTGGTCGCCTCCTGCTTCGCCATCTGGGTCATCTCGCGCCGCCAGGTCGTCGACCACCACAACGTGAACGAGGTCGAACCGGCCGCCGTCGAGGAGCCGGGCGTCGTCACCACGGCGATGGCAGCCGTCACCGTCCCGCCGACCGTCGCCGCCGCGGGCACCACCGCCGCCGTGACGGACGAGGACCTGAAGGCCACCATCCCGGCGGCCGCCCCGACCCCCGCGGCTCCGGCCGCGGCGGTCTGACCCCGAGAACGACAGAGGATTCAGCGGTATGAAGATCGACTGGGAAGCACTCGGCTCCGTCTTCGGGGTCAGCCTCTCCGCCACCGTCGCCCTCGTGGCCCTGTTCACCCTGGGCCTGGTGGGCCTGTCCAAGCACGAGGCCGCCACCGAGCAGGGCGGGGCCGCCACCCTGGCCCGCAGCGGGGCGTACGCCTGCTTCGCCCTCTGCGCGGCGGCCGTGACGTACGGGTTCTACCTGATCGTCGCCTGACCCACCTCGTGCGCGAGCGCTCCCTCCGGATCTTCCGGGGGGAGCTTTCGCATGCCGCCGGCGCCGCCGTGTGACATGTCTCGCCGCAGGTCAACTGCGAGTTGACGGGCATTCGCACTGCGTGGTGGACTGCCCGAGCCAATACGGCGGCATGGAGAGGAAGTCCGGTGCGAATCCGGCGTGGTCCCGCCACTGTCACCGGGGAGCACCCGCCGCGCGGGTGCCCCGGGAGCCAGGAACTCTCGCCGCCGGACACGTCGAACCAGGGCGCGGACCCTGAGTGAGGACATACCTGCCACCATGCGTGCCGATCGCGTCTACGCGTACGGCGCCGCGGCGGGCCTGATCGGCGACCGGATCCTCGGAGATCCGCGCCGAGGGCACCCCGTGGCCGCCTTCGGACGAACCGCCGCCGCCGTCGAGCGCGCCCTGTGGCGTGACGACCGCGCCCGGGGCGCCGTGCACACCCTGGTGTGCGCCGGTGGCGCCGCCCTCGTCGGTGCGCTGGGCGCCCGCGCCGTGCGCTCCCGGCCCGCGGCGGCCCGTATCGCCCTGACCGCCGCCGCCACCTGGGCCGTCGTGGGCGGCACCTCCCTGGGCCGCGAGGCCCGCGCCATCGGCGGGGCCCTCGCCGCCGGGGACGCCGAGGTGGCCCGCGAGCGGCTGCCGCACCTGTGCGGGCGCGACCCGCAGGCGCTGGACCAGCAGCAGATGGCCCGCGCCGTGGTGGAGTCCGTCGCCGAGAACACCTCCGACGCGGTGGTCGGCGCCCTGGTCTGGGGCGCGCTCGCCGGCGTGCCCGGGCTGCTGGCCTTCCGCGCCGTGAACACCCTGGACGCGATGGTCGGCCACAAGTCCCCCCGCTACCTGCGCTACGGCTGGGCCTCGGCCCGGCTCGACGACCTCGCGGGCTGGCCCGGCGCCCGGCTGACGGCGCTGGCCGCCGTACTGGCCGGCCCCGACCGGCGGGGGGCCGTACGGGCCTGGCGCGCGGACGCCGCCCGGCACCCCAGCCCGAACGCGGGGCCGGTGGAGGCCTCGTTCGCGGGGGCGCTCGGCGTACGGCTGGGCGGAACCCTGGCGTACGGCGGCCGGGTCGAGCACCGGGCCGTGCTGAACGGCGAAGCCGGGCGGCCGGTGGAGGTCGCGGACATCGAGCGGGCGGTACGGCTGTCGCGGCAGGTGACGTGGCTGGCACTGGGTACGTGCGTGGCACTGCGGTGCGCGGTGTCGCGCCGGACGGGGAAGGGGCGCGCATGAGCGGCGCGAAGCGGGGCGGGGGACTCCTCGTCGCCGGAACGACATCGGACGCGGGCAAGAGCGTGGTCACGGCCGGCATCTGCCGCTGGCTGGTCCGCCAGGGCGTCAAGGTGGCGCCGTTCAAGGCGCAGAACATGTCGCTGAACTCGTTCGTGACGCGCGAGGGCGCCGAGATCGGGCGGGCGCAGGCGATGCAGGCGCAGGCCGCGCGCGTGGAGCCGACGGCGCTGATGAACCCGGTGCTGCTCAAGCCGGGCAGTGACCAGAGCAGCCAGGTGGTGCTGCTGGGCAAGCCGGTGGGCGAGATGAGCGCGCGCGGCTACCACGGGGGCCGCCAGGAACGGCTCCTCGGTGTGGTCACGGACTGCCTGGAGCAGCTGCGGGGCACGTATGACGCCGTGATCTGCGAGGGGGCGGGCAGTCCGGCCGAGATCAACCTGCGTCGGACGGACATCGTGAACATGGGGATCGCGCGGGCCGCGCGCTTCCCGGTGGTCGTGGTCGGCGACATCGACCGGGGCGGCGTCTTCGCGTCGTTCTTCGGGACGACGGCGCTGCTCTCCCCCGAGGACCAGTCGCTGATCGCCGGCTACATGGTGAACAAGTTCCGCGGCGACGTCTCGCTGCTGGAGCCCGGCATGGAGATGCTGCGCGGGCTGACGGGGCGGGCCACGTACGGCGTGCTGCCGTTCCGGCACGGGCTGGGCATCGACGAGGAGGACGGGCTGCGCGTCTCCCTGCGGGGCTCCGTCCGCGAGTCGGTGGTGGCCCCGCCGGTCGGCGAGGACGTACTGCGGGTCGCGGTGTGCGCGGTGCCGCTGATGTCGAACTTCACGGACGTGGACGCGCTCGCGGCCGAGCCGGGGGTCGTGGTGCGGTTCGTGGACCGGGCCGAGGAACTGGCCGACGCGGACCTGGTCGTCGTACCCGGCACCCGCGGCACGGTGAAGGCCCTGCGGTGGCTGCGGGAACGCGGCCTCGCGGACGCGCTGCTGCGGCGGGCCGCCGAGGGGCGGCCGGTCCTGGGCATTTGCGGGGGCTTCCAGGCGCTGGGCGAGCACATCGAGGACGAGGTCGAATCGCGGGCGGGATCCGTGGAGGGGCTCGGGCTGCTGCCGGTACGGGTCCGCTTCGAACGGGAGAAGACCCTGGCGCGCCCGGTCGGCTCCGCGCTGGGCGAGCCGGTGACGGGGTACGAGATCCACCACGGGGTCGCCGAGGTGCTGGGCGGGGAGCCGTTCCTGGACGGGTGCCGGGTGGGGTCGGTGTGGGGCACGCACTGGCACGGCTCGCTGGAGTCGGACGGCTTCCGGCGGGCGTTCCTCCGCGAGGTGGCCGCAGCCGCCGGGCGCCGCTTCGTCCCGGCCCCCGACACGTCCTTCGGGGCGCTGCGCGAGGAACAGCTGGACCTGCTGGGCGACTTGATCGAGGAACACGCCGACACGCGTGCGCTGCTGGAGCTGATCGAGACCGGAGCCCCGCCCGGCCTCCCGTTCCTCCCCCCGGGCGCGCCGTGACCCGCCACGACGCCCCGCGGGGGGCCGGCGTCCCGCACATCCGTATCCGCCCAGAAGGAGTGAGCAACGCATGAGCACGCCCTATCCGTTCACCGCAGTGGTCGGCCAGACCGACCTGCGGCTGGCGCTCCTGCTCAACGCCGTGAGCCCGGCGGTCGGCGGGGTGCTCGTGCGCGGTGAGAAGGGGACCGCCAAGTCCACCGCCGTCCGCGCCCTGTCGGCGCTGCTGCCGCAGGTGGACGTCGTGCCCGGCTGCCGGTTCAGCTGCGCGCCCGGCGCGCCCGACCCGGCCTGCCCCGACGGCCCGCACGAGCCCGGCCCCGGCGCGGTCCGTCCCGCCCGCATGGTGGAGCTGCCCGTCGGCGCCTCCGAGGACCGCCTCGTCGGCGCCCTCGACATCGAGCGGGCCCTCGCCGAGGGCGTCAAGGCCTTCGAGCCCGGCCTGCTCGCCGACGCGCACCGCGGGATCCTCTACGTCGACGAGGTCAACCTCCTCCACGACCACTTGATCGACTTGCTCCTCGACGCGGCGGCGATGGGCGCCTCCTACGTCGAGCGCGAGGGCGTCTCCGTCCGGCACGCCGCCCGGTTCCTGCTCGTCGGCACCATGAACCCCGAGGAGGGCGAGCTCCGCCCGCAGCTCCTGGACCGGTTCGGGCTCACCGTCGAGGTGGCCGCGTCCCGCGAGCCCGCGCAGCGCGTCGAGGTCGTGCGCCGCCGGCTCGCCTACGAGGACGATCCGGCGGGCTTCGCGACGCGCTGGGCCGGGGACGAGCACGAGGTCCGCGCCCGGGTCGTGGCCGCGCGGGCGCTGCTCCCGAAGGTCTCGCTCGGCGACACCGCCCTCCTTCAGATCGCGGCGACCTGCGCCGGTTTCGAGGTCGACGGGATGCGCGCCGACATCGTGATGGCCCGGACCGCGACCGCGCTGGCCGCCTGGGCCGGGCGGACCGAGGTGCGCAAGGAGGACGTCCGCCAGGCCGCCCTGCTGGCGCTCCCCCACCGGCGCCGCCGCAACCCCTTCGACGCGCCCGGGCTCGACGAGGACCTGCTCGACCGGATCCTGGACGAGTTCCCCGACGAGGAGCCCGAGCCCGACCCGGACCCCGAGCCCGGGCCCGAGGGCCCCGACGGCAACGGTCCCGACGACAGCGGTCCCGGGGACGGCGGTCCTGACGGCGGCCCCGGCGGCACGCCCCCGCAGGAGTCCGGCCCCGACGCCCCCGCGAGCGAGGCCGAGGCCCCGCAGACCCCGCAGGGCTCCGAACAGCAGCCCTCCGGCCAGGAGAACGGCGGCGGCGCACCCGAGCAGGCCGCCGTACGGGCCGCGGAGCCGTTCCGGACCAAGATGCTCAGCGTGCCCGGCCTCGGCGAGGGCGCGTCCGGCCGCCGCTCCCGCGCCCGTACCGCCCACGGCCGCACCACCGGGGCCCAGCGCCCGCGCGGCCACCTGACGAAGCTGCACCTGGCCGCCACCATCCAGGCCGCCGCCCCGCACCAGAAGGCGCGCGGGCGCAGCGGGCGCGGGCTGGTGGTCCGCAAGGACGACCTGCGCCAGGCCACGCGGGAGGGCCGCGAGGGCAACCTCGTGCTGTTCGTCGTCGACGCCTCCGGCTCCATGGCCGCCCGGCAGCGCATGAGCGCGGTCAAGGGCGCGGTGCTGTCGCTGCTGCTGGACGCCTACCAGCGCCGCGACAAGGTCGGCCTGATCACCTTCCGCGGCGCCGGCGCCCAGCTGGCGCTGCCGCCCACCTCCTCCGTCGACGCCGCCGCGGCCCGGCTGGAGCAGCTGCCGACGGGCGGCCGCACGCCGCTGGCCGCCGGGCTGCTCACGGCCCACGAGACGCTGCGGATCGAGCGGCTGCGGGACCCGAGCCGGCGGCCGCTGCTGGTCGTCGTCACCGACGGCCGGGCCACCTCGGCCGGGGCGCTCGGCGGGGACCCCCGTGAGCTGTCGCGGCGCAGCGCCCGGATGCTCGCGGCCGAGGGGGTCGCCTCGGTGGTCGTCGACTGCGAGTCGGGGCCGGTCCGGCTGGGGCTGGCCGGGGTGCTGGCCGCCGACCTGGGCGGGCCCGCCGTCTCCCTCGACGGGCTGCGGGCCGACTCGCTTGCCGGGCTCGTGAAGAACGTACGTACCGCAGTGACCTCTCAGTCATCCCACACCAACAGGAGGGCCGCGTAATGCCGCAGGGACAGCCGACCAGCGTTCCGGACGACGGGCTCACGACGCGCCAGCGGCGCAACCGCCCGCTCGTCTTCGTCCACACCGGCCCGGGCAAGGGCAAGTCGACGGCGGCCTTCGGGCTGGCGCTGCGCGCGTGGAACCAGGGCTGGCCGATCGGGGTGTTCCAGTTCGTCAAGTCGGCGAAGTGGAAGGTCGGCGAGGAGAACGCGCTCAAGGTGCTGGGCGCCTCCGGCGAGGGCGGCTCCGTCGTCTGGCACAAGATGGGCGAGGGCTGGTCCTGGGTCCAGCGCGACGCGCAGCTCGACAACGAGCAGGCGGCGAAGGAGGGCTGGGAGCAGGTCAAGCGCGATCTGGCGGCCGAGACCCACAAGCTGTACGTGCTGGACGAGTTCGCGTACCCCATGCACTGGGGCTGGATCGACGTGGACGAGGTCATCGAGGTGCTGCGCGACCGCCCGGGTACGCAGCACGTGGTGATCACGGGCCGCAACGCGCCGGAGAAGCTGGTGGAGTTCGCGGACCTGGTCACCGAGATGACCAAGGTCAAGCACCCCATGGACGCCGGCCAGAAGGGCCAGAAGGGCATCGAGTGGTGAGTTCCGTGAACATCCCGCGCCTGGTCATCGCCGCGCCGTCGTCCGGCAGCGGCAAGACCACCGTCGCGACGGGCCTGATGGCGGCCTTCTCGGAGCGCGGCCTCGCCGTGTCCCCGCACAAGGCCGGGCCCGACTACATCGACCCGGGCTACCACGCGCTGGCCACGGGGCGGCCCGGGCGGAACCTGGACGCCTTCATGTGCGGGCCGGAGCTGGTCGCTCCGCTGTTCGCGCACGGGGCGGCGGGGTGCGACCTGGCGGTGGTCGAGGGCGTCATGGGGCTCTACGACGGGGCGGCGGGGCGGGGCGAGCTGGCATCGACGGCGCAGGTGGCGAAGCTGCTGCGGGCGCCGGTGGTGCTGGTCGTCGACGCCTCGTCGCAGTCGCGGTCGGTGGCGGCGCTGGTGCACGGCTTCGCCTCCTTCGACCCCCAGGTGCGGCTCGGGGGCGTGATCTTGAACAAGGTGGGCTCCGACCGGCACGAGGCGATGCTGCGGGAGGCGCTGGAGGAGGCCGGGATGCCGGTCCTCGGCGTCCTGCGGCGGGCGCCGCAGGTCGCGGCGCCGTCACGGCACCTGGGGCTGGTCCCGGTCGCGGAGCGGCGCGCGGACGCGGTGTCCTCGGTCGCCGCCCTGGCCGACCAGGTCCGCGCGGGCTGCGACCTGGAGGCCCTGCTGGCCCTGGCGCGGACGGCGCCGGCGCTGGCCTGCGAGGCCTGGTCGCCGGAGCCGGCGATCTCGGCCTCGCCGGCGTTCGAGGCGCGGGATCCGGGGCGGAGCTCCGGCGGCCGGCCGGTGATCGCCGTTGCCGGAGGGGCCGCCTTCACGTTCTCCTACGCCGAGCACGCGGAGCTGCTCACCGCCGCCGGGGCGGAGGTCGTCACCTTCGACCCGCTGCGCGACGAGGCGCTCCCCGCCGGCACCTCCGGCCTGGTGATCGGCGGCGGGTTCCCCGAGGTGTACGCGCCGGAGCTGTCGGCGAACGAGCCGCTGCGCAGGGCCGTCGCCGACTTCGCCGCGGCCGGCGGCCCGGTCGCCGCGGAGTGCGCCGGGCTGCTGTACCTGGCCCGTTCGCTGGACGGCAAGCCGATGTGCGGGGTCCTCGACGCCGACGCGCGGATGTCGGAGCGGCTCACGCTCGGCTACCGGGAGGCGGTGGCGGTCTCCGACAGCGCGCTCGCCGCCACCGGCACCCGGCTGCGGGGGCACGAGTTCCACCGGACGGTGATCGAGCCCGGTTCCGGAGCCGCGCCGGCGTGGGGGTTCACGCGTCCCGAGCGCCGCGTCGAGGGCTTCGTACAGCAGGGCGTGCACGCCAGCTACCTGCACACGCACTGGGCGGCGGAGCCGTCCGTGGCCCTCCGCTTCACCGGGGCGGCGGCCGAGGCTGCGGCGGAGGCGGCAGCGGTGGCGAAGGCGGCAGCGGTGGCCGTCCACCCGTGAGTTCAGTCCGCGAGGCCCACCACGAGCCAGATCCCGGCCACCCCGCCCACCGTGCACATCAGCGTGGACAGGGCGGGGTGCTCGTGGTGCGCCTCGGGCAGGATCTCGGCGGCGGCCAGGTACAGCAGGACGCCCCCGAAGAACCCGAGGTACGCCCCGAGCGGTTCCTCCGGAAGGGTGAACAGCAAGGTGGAGGCCGCGCCCACCACCGGGGCGACGGCGTCCGCGAAGAGCATCATCAGGGCCTTGCGGCGCTCGTTCCCGTAGAGCCGGGTGAGGGTGTACGTGTTGAACCCGTCGGCGAAGTCGTGGGTGATGACGGCCAGCGCCACGGCGACGCCCATGCCTCCGCCGACCTGGAAGGCCGCGCCGAGGGCGACCCCGTCGGCGAGGCTGTGGCCGACCATCGCGGCGGCCGCCGTCAGCCCCACCTGGGGCACCCGGGCGCCGTTCTCGGCGCCGTGCGCGGCCTGACGTACCGCCAGCAGGCGTTCCACGACGTGCGCGACCAGGAACCCGGCCACGAAGAGCAGCAGGGCGAGCGGGACCCCGAACACCTCGCGGCCCGCCGCGTGCAGCGACTCCGGGAGCAGGTCGAGGCCGACGACGCCCAGCATCAGCCCGCCGGCGAGGCCCAGCACGAGGTGGCGGCGGTCGGTGACGCGTTGCGCCGTCCATCCGCCCGCCAGGGTCATCAGGAACGCGCCCAACGCCACGATCACGGCCATGTTCCCCTGAATACCGACTGCCGGCCGCGCGCGCACGTCCCCGCGCGGGTGGCGGGACATGAACTGTTGACGAGGGAAGGGTGATCCCGGTGGGCGAGTACGCGACGCGGCTGGTGGTCGGGGTCGGTGGCCGCGCGGGGGTCTCGGTCTCCGAGGTGTGCGCGCTGGTCGAGGAGACGCTGCGCGCGGCCGGGCTGGCCACGGAGGCGGTGACGGCGCTGGCCACGCTGGACGCGAAGACCGGGGAGGCGGGGATCGCGGGAGCGGCGGAACGTTTCGGCGTACCCCTGATCGGCTACCCCGCCGAGGAACTGGCCGCGGTCGAGGTGCCGCAGCCCTCCGAGGCCGTACGGGAGGCCACCGGGACCCCCTCGGTGGCGGAGGCCGCGGCGCTCGCGGGGGGCGGGGAACTCCTCGTACCCAAACGGCGGTCGGCGGCGGCTACCTGCGCGGTGGCCACGGCACACGCGCACGACCTGCGCCACCACGGGGACGCGGAGGTCCTGGACACCGGCGGCGCGCTGGTGGACCTGGCGGTGAACGTACGGTCGGACACGCCGCCGGAGTGGCTCAAGCGGAGGATCGCCGACTCCCTCGGGGACCTGGCCGCGTACCCGGACGGCCGGGCGGCCCGCGCGGCGGTCGCGGGGCGGCACGGGCTGCCGGTCGAGCGGGTGCTGCTGACGGCCGGGGCGGCGGAGGCGTTCGTCCTGCTCGCGCGCGCCCTGGGCGCCGTACGGCCGGTCGTGGTGCACCCGCAGTTCACGGAGCCGGAGGCGGCCCTGCGGGACGCCGGGCTCCGGGTGCGGCGGGTGGTCCTGAAGGCGGCGGACGGGTTCCGGCTGGACCCGGCGGCGGTACCGGAGGACGCCGACCTGGTGGTGGTCGGCAACCCGACCAACCCGACGTCGGTGCTGCACCCGGCGGACACGCTGGCCGCGCTGGCCCGGCCGGGCCGGATCCTGGTGGTGGACGAGGCGTTCATGGACGCCGTCCCGGGCGAGCGGGAGGCCCTGGCCGGGCGGATGGACGTCCCCGGGCTGGTCGTCCTGCGGAGCCTGACCAAGACCTGGGGGCTCGCGGGGCTGCGGATCGGCTACGTACTGGCCGAGCCGGAGGTGATCGCGAGGCTGGCGGCGGCGCAGCCGCTGTGGCCGGTGTCGACGCCGGCGCTGGTGGCGGCCGAGGCCTGTGTGGCCCCGGCGGCGCTGGCGGAGGCGGAGGCGGTGGCCCGGCAGGTCGCGGTGGACCGGGCGCACCTGCTGGCGGGGCTCGCGGAGTTCGAGGAGATCACGGTGTCCGGGGTCGCGGAGGGCCCGTTCGTCCTGATCCGGGTGGCGGGCGCCGCGGAGGTCCGCACCCGGCTGCGCGCCCTGGGCTTCGCCGTCCGCCGCGGCGACACCTTCCCGGGGCTGGACTCCTCCTGGCTCCGCCTCGCGGTCCGCGACCGCGCGACGACGGGCCGCCTGCTCCAGGCCCTCGACCACGCCCTCGCGCTCGCGGCGCGCTGAACCCCCTTCGGCGCTGCGGCAGTCATATTGCGCGATGATCTGACTGACACGCAGGTCAATTCCGGGGGGACAAGAAATGAAGGCATCGGCCAGGATAGCCGCGGCCGTGGCCGGGCTGGCGGTCGTGGGCGGCGGGATCTACGCCGTCCCGACGCTGCTCGACAAGGGCGGCGCGGGCGCCGGGGAGCAGCGGCTCCAGGGGAAGCCGGGGGGCAAGTCCGCCGCCCCCGCGTCCGGGGGGAAGCCGTTCACCCTCGTCGCGACGGGCGACATCATCCCGTACCCGTCGATCATCGAGCGCTCGGCCACCGACGCCGGCGGCAAGGGCCACGACTTCCGCAGGATACTCGCGGGCGTGAAGCCCGTCGTCTCCGCCGCCGACGTGGCGATATGCCACCACGAGATCCCGTACGCGGAGCCCGGCGGCCCCTACACCGGCTACCCCACCTTCAAGGCCCCGCACGAGCTGGCCGACGCCCTCAAGGACGCGGGGTACGAGAGCTGTTCGACGGCCTCGAACCACACGCTCGACGCCGGTTACGCCGGTCTCGCCCGCACGCTCGACCACCTCGACCGGGTCGGCGTCAAGCACGTGGGATCCGCCCGCAGCGCCGAGGAGGCGAAGGCTCCCGCCCTGCTCGCCGCCGGCGGTGCGAAGATCGCCCAGCTGTCGTACACGTACGGCACCAACGGCATTCCGCTCCCCCAGGACAAGCCCTGGTCCGTCAACCTGATCGACCAGAAGCGGATCGTGGAGGACGCCCGCGCCGCCCGCGCGGCCGGTGCGCAGGTGGTCGTGCTCAGCGTGCACTGGGGCACCGAGTGGCAGACGGCGCCCGACCAGCAGCAGCGCGAGCTGGCCCAGGCACTGACCGCCTCCAAGGGGGCGGACGGCCTCCCCGACATCGATCTGATCATCGGCACGCACAACCACGTGCCCCAGCCCTACGAGAAGATCAACGGGACCTGGGTGGTCTTCGGCATGGGTGACCAGGTCGCCAGCTTCGTCCCGGCCGACAAGCTGCGCGGCAACCAGTCCTCGATCCCCCGCTTCACCTTCTCGCCGGCGGCCTCGCACCCGGGCCGCTGGGAGGTCACGAAGGCCGAGTACCTGACCCAGTACTCGGACATGGGCCCGCCGTTCCGTGTCGTCTGCGCCTCCTGCGCCCCCGGCGACAGCGGCATCGGCGCGGCCAAGCAGAAGGAGTACGCGGCGATCGACAAGCAGGTCACCACGGCCGTGATGTCACGCGGCGCCGGTGATCAGGGCCTGGAGCACGCCACCCGCTGACGGCTCCTACGAGGCGCGGCCGCGCCGGGCCACCACCAGCGCGCCCGCGCCGGCGCCGAGCAGCAGCACCCCGCCGCCCACCGCGTACGGGGTGAGGAAGCCGCCGCCGGTCTCGGCCAGGTTGGCCCGGCTCGCTGCGGGCGCGGTGGTACCGGCGGCCGCGGGGGCCACCGCCTGCGGCTTGACGTCGGACTTCGCGGCCGGGTCCGGCCCCGGCGCCTTCGGGGTCTCGCAGTGCGCCTCGGCCAGCACGATCTCGCCGTCGACCTGGGCGACGTTCAGGTCGAGCGGGTTGACCGACACCTTGAGCCGCAGCGCGGCCGCGGCCGCCGTGGCCGAGGTGGTGCGGGTCCCGGACAGCTCCAGGGTGACCGCGCCCACCTTCGGCACCTCGACCTTGGTGGGACCGCCGACCGAGAGGGTGACCTTCTTGCCGAACACGGTCACGGCCCCGAGCGCGTTCGCGCTCGCCTCCGGATTGCGGCCCGCCTCGCACACCGCCTTGGAGCTGACCTTCTCCACCTCGATCAGCGAGAGCAGCGGCAGCCCCGGCACGTGCACCTTGGCGTTGACGAGGTTCGCCTCCGCCTCGGCGCGGCGGTCGTCCGCCGTGGCCTTGGAGTTGGCCACGTCCGCGCGCAGCACGCTGACCGCGTTTCCGCCCTCGACCCCGTCCAGGGTCACGGTGAGCGCGGTCTTCGCGGCCGTCTCCGGGGCGCTGACCTCGTTGAGTTCGGTCTTCAGCGGGACGTGCACGGTGTTGAGGAGGGCGACGTCGAGGTCGGCGCGCAGGACGACGGCCCCGGCCTTGCCCTCGCGTCCGGTGGGGCCGCCTCCGGTGGCCAGGGCCGGCGGCGCGGTGAGCAGGGCGACCGCTCCCGTGGCGAGCAGTGCGGCCGCGGGCATGCGGAAGGCGTTGCTGTTCAAGGTGGTGGAACCCCCGGGGAGATGGGTGCCGTCGCGCCGCCGATGAGGGGACATCGCGCGCCGACGGCTTCGGCTCCGGGAATCTTTACGTACTGCGAGTGAACGGGCGCACGCCTGACGTGACTTCACTCCAAAGGGTGGTTTCCGCTCATGAATTCGATTCATGAGCCCCACGGAGAACGGGAGTTCCCTCGCGCTTCGGAAGCACCGGGAGCGCCGGGAGCGCGACGCTCCCGGACGCCCTCAGGCGCGGACCTTGCCGTCCACGACCACCCGCAGCGGCCGCGCCAGGGTGCGGACGTCCGCGCGCGGGTCGTCTCCGTAGACCACCAGGTCGGCGGGGGCGCCCTCGGTGAGACCAGGCCGGCCGAGCCACTCGCGCGCCGCCCAGGCCGTCGCAGAGAGCGCGTCCAGCGGCGGGATGCCGGCCCGCACCAGCTCGGCGACCTCGGCGGCGACCAGCCCGTGCGGCAGGGAGCCGCCCGCGTCCGTGCCGACGTACACGGGGACGCCCGCGTCGTAAGCGGCCCGCACGGTGTCGTAGCGGCGGGCGTGGAGCCTTCGCATGTGGGCCGACCACACGGGGAACTTGGCGTCGCCGCCCGCCGCCAGCTTCGGGAACGTCGCGATGTTCACGAGGGTCGGGACGATCGCCACCCCGCGCTCCGCGAACAGCGGGATGGTGTCCTCGGTGAGCCCGGTGGCGTGCTCGACGCAGTCGATGCCCGCCTCGACGAGGTCGCGCAGCGAGTCCTCCGCGAAGCAGTGCGCGGTGACCCGGGCGCCCAGCCGGTGGGCCTCGGCGATGGCCGCCTCCACCTCGGCGCGCGGCCAGCAGGCCGTCAGGTCGCCGGCGTCGCGGTCGATCCAGTCGCCGACCAGCTTCACCCAGCCGTCGCCGCGCCGGGCCTCGCGGCCCACGTACTCGACGAGCTCGGCGGGCTCGATCTCGTGCGCGTAGTTGCGGATGTAGCGGCGGGTGCGGGCGATGTGCCGGCCGGCCCGGATGATCTTCGGCAGATCCTCCCGGTCGTCGATCCAGCGGGTGTCGGAGGGGGATCCGGCGTCGCGGATCAGCAGGGTGCCGGCGTCGCGGTCGGTGAGGGCCTGGGTCTCGGCGGTCTCCGCGTCGACCGGGCCGTGGGCATCCAGTCCCACGTGACAGTGCGCGTCGACCAGTCCGGGCAGGACCCAGCCGGTGACGGTGGTGATCTCGTGGGCGGCGGCGGAGCGCGGACGCTCGTACGCGACCCGGCCGCCCACCACCCAGAGCTCGTCGCGGACCTCGTCGGGCCCGACGAGCACCCGCCCCTTCACGTGCAGCACATCGCTCACATCGCTCATGTCGGCACTGTACGTGCGTGCTCGGTAGGCTCTGCCGGTAACCCCGGACGAAGAGAGCAGCACCGTGACGCACCCCCTCCTGGACCTCCCGCCGCTGACCGCCGAGCGCTTCGCGTCGATCGAGCGGCGGGTCGCCGGACTGCTCGGTACCGGGCACGACGTGGTGATCACCCAGGGCGAGGCGCTGCTGCCGCTGGAGGCCTGCATCCGCTCGGGCGCGCGGCCCGGTTCGACGGCGCTGAACATCGTCACCGGCCCGTACGGAACCACCTTCGGCAACTGGCTGCGCGACTGCGGGGCCAGCGTGGTGGACCTCGCGGTGCCCTTCGACACGGCGGTGACGGGCGAGCAGGTCGCGCGGGCGCTCGCCGCGCACCCGGAGATCGACTTCGTCTCGCTGGTGCACGCGGAGGCGGCGACCGGGAACACGAACCCGGTCGCGGAGATCGGCGAGGCGGTACGGGCCCACGGGGCACTGTTCATGCTGGACGCGGTCGCCTCGGTGGGCGCGGAGCCGCTGCTGCCGGACGCGTGGGGCGTGGACCTGTGCGTGATCGGCGCCCAGAAGGCGATGGGCGGCCCGGCGGGGGTCTCGGCGGTGTCGGTCTCGGACCGGGCGTGGGCCCGCTTCGCGGCGAACCCGGCCGCGCCGAGGCGCTCGTACCTGTCCCTCCTGGACTGGAAGGAGCGCTGGATCGACGGCGGACGCAAGGCGCTGCTGCACGCCCCGGCCCAGCTGGAGATGCTGGCGCTGGAGGCCTGCCTGGACCGGATCGCGGCCGAGGGCCTGCCGGCCGTGATGGCGCGGCACGCGGCGGCCGCGGCGGCGACCCGCGCGGGCGCGGTGGCGCTGGGCCTGTCCGCGTACGTGCCGCTCGATGCGGAGGCGGCCCCGGTGGCCACGACCCTGCGGGTGGCGGGTGGGGTGGACGCCTCGGAGGTCGTGGCGAAGGCCCTGTCGGCGGATCCGGCGGCGCCGCTCGCGGCGGGCGGCGGCGCGCTGGCCCGGGAGATGATCCGGGTCAACCACTACGGCCCGGCGGCGGCCCTGGACTCCGTACGGTCCTCGCTGACGGCACTGGCCGCGGCCCTGTCCACCGACCCCACCCCGGCCCTGTCGGCGGCGGAGTCGGCATGGACGACAGCTCGGGCCTGACGGAAGCGGGCGTCAGCCGGGGCGTCAGCCGGACAGTGCGTTCAGTAGGCGGTCCACGTCCGCCTCGGTGTTGTAGAGGTGGAACGAGGCCCGCAGGGCGCCCGCGCGGGCCGCGGTGGCGATGCCGGCCGCGAGCAGCTCCGGCTGGCGCCCGGCCAGACCCGGGACGGCGACGATCGGGGAGTCGCCCGGCACCGGCTCGTGGCCCAGGCGGGCGAGACCGGCCCGGTAGCGGGCGGCCAGCGCGGTGTCGTGGGCGTGCACGGCGTCGATGCCGATCCGCTCCAGCAGGGCCAGCGAGGGCGCGGCCGCGTGGTAGGCGAGGAAGGCCGGGGACTCGTCGAACCGGCGCGCCCCGGAGGCCAGTTGCGGCATCGGGCCGTAGGTGGCCTCCCAGCCGGGCTCCGCCGCCAGCCAGCCGGCGTGCAGCGGGGTCAGGGTGTGCTGGGCCTCCTCCGAGACGGTGAGGTACGAGGCGCCGCGCGCCCCGAGCAGCCACTTGTACCCGGCGGTGACCGTATAGGCGTAGGGCGAGGCGTCGAACGGCAGCCAGCCCACCGCCTGCGTGGCGTCCACCAGCATCCGGGCCCCGCACCCGGCGGCGGCCTCGCGGAGGGCGGGCAGGTCGGCGGTGCGGCCGTCGGCGGACTGGACGGCGCTGAGCGCGACCAGCGCCGTGTCCGGGCCGACGGATCCGGCGAGCTCCTCCAGCGGGACGAAGCGCACCTTGAGGTCGCCGCGCACCACGAAGGGGTTGATCACCGAGGCGAACTCCCCCTCGGGGCACAGCACTTCGGCGCCGGGCGGAAGCGCGGCCGCGACGAGGCCGACGTGGGTGGCGACGGACGAGCCGATCGCCACCCGGTCGGAGGCGACGCCGACCAGCCGGGCGAAGGAGTCGCGGACCAGGCCGACGCGGCCGAAGTCGCCGAACCCGGCGGCGGTTCCGGCGCCGGCGGCCTCGGCCAGCTCCCGTACCTCCGCGACGGCGGAACGCGGGAGGACTCCGCAGGTGGCGGTGTTGAGGTAGGTGGTGGAGTGCGCGAACTCGGCGCGGGCGGCTTCGGCGAGTGGAAGGATCATGTCCTCAACTCTGCGTCCGGAACGGCCCCGAGTCCACGGGGCCTCGGGGCCGTCCGGTGCCGCCGCGGGTGTTCGGGAGTCAGGCCCCCGGGACCGCGCAGGCGCCGTCGGGCTCGCACGCCTCGGCGCCGGCGGCCGGCTCCTCGACCTCGCGGCCGGCCCACGCCTGCTCCAGAGCCCGGGTGAACACCTCGGCGGGCTGGCCGCCGGAGATGCCGTAGCGGCGGTCCAGGACGAAGAACGGCACGGCGTTGGCGCCCAGCTCGGCGGCCTCGCGCTCATCGGCCCGCACCTCGGCGGCGTAGGCGGAGTCGTCGGCGAGGACCGCGCGGGCCTCCGCCTCGTCCAGCCCGGCCTCGACGGCGAGCGCGACCAGCACCTCGGCGTCGAAGACGGAGCGCTCCTCGCCGAAGTTCGCCCGGTAGGCGAGGTCGAGGAGCTCCTCCTGGCGGCCGCGGGCGGCGGCCAGGTGCAGCAGGCGGTGGATGTCGAAGGTGTTGCCGTGGTCGCGGCCCTCGGTGCGGTACGTCAGCCCCGCGGCGCGGGCGCTGGCGGCGACGTGCTCCTCCATGCCGCGCGCCTCGTCGAGGGTGCGGCCGTACTTCTCGGCGAGCATCTCCACGACGGGCGCGGAGACGCCCTTGGGGCTGTTGGGGTCGAGCTCGAACGACCGGAAGACGATCTCCACCTGGTCGCGGTGCGCGAACTCCGCCAGGCCCTGAGTGAAGCGGGCCTTTCCGACATAGCACCAGGGGCAGGCGATGTCGGCCCAAATTTCGACGCGCATGTTGCTTCTTCTCTCCGGTTCCAGGGGATCGCTTCAAGACGGTTCCGGGTTCAACCATCCGGTGGGGCGTCTCATTCCCCGGACGCGGGGCGCACGCTCAGCCAGAGGGTGAGGTGCGAGCCCGACTTCGCGCCGGAGGGGTCCGCGAGCCAGCCGTGGGCGGCGTAGAAGGCCTGGGCGCGCAGGTTGTGCTCGTAGACCTCCAGCCGCACCCGCCCCACCCCGGCGAGGCGCCAGGCGTCGAGGCAGGCGGCGTGCAGGGCGGCGCCGGTGCCGCGGCGCCAGTGCCCCGGATCCACGTGCAGCTGGGTGAGGGTGGTCTCGCCGTCGGCGGTGCGGAAGGCGGCGACCCCGGTGAGCTCGCCGTCGCGCTCGGCGCAGAGCACCCCGCCGTCGGAGGCCGCCCGGGCGACGGCCCGCGACCAGCCCTCGCGGGTCCGCGCGAGCTCGGCCTCACCGCTGTAGACCTCCGCGGGCAGCCGGCCCTGGTAGTAGGTGGCCCGGGCCCGGGTGTGGAGGGCGGCGATGGCGTCGAGGTCTGCGGGGCGCGCGGTCCTGATCATGGACAGGGAAACGCGCCGCGAACCCCGTTCGGTTCCCGGCGCGTCAGCCGTCTGTTCGAATGGCTACTTCTTCAGCCACGCCGCCATCATCTTCTGGGCGATGGGCGCGGCCAGCTTGCCGCCGCCGATCTCGGAGCGGTCGGTGTCCGAGTTCTCGATCACCACGGCGACGGCGATCTGCTTGCCGTCCGCCTTCCCGTACGAGGTGAACCAGGCGAGCGGCGACTTGCTGTTGTTCACGCCGCGCTGGGCGGTACCGGTCTTGCCGCCCACCTCGGCGCCCTTCACCTGGGCGGGCTTGCCGCCGCCCTCGGTGGCGACCGTGCGCATCGCGTCCTGGAGCATCGAGGCGGTCCGCTCCTTCATGACCTGATCGGACTTCGGGTCCTTGAAGCTCTCCAGGACGTTGCCGTTGGCGTCGGTGACCTCGGAGACCATGTGCGGGGCGACGAGCTTGCCACCGTTCTCGATCGCGGCCGTCACCATCGCCATCTGGAGCGGGGTGGCCTGCACGTCGAACTGGCCGATACCCGTCTGCGCGACCTGGTCGACGGACATCTTCTCCGACGGGTACTTGCTCGGCGGATTGGTGCGGACCGGGGTGTCGATCTGCGTGTTGAAGCCGAGCTTCTCCGCCGTCGCGCGCATCTTGTCCTGGCCGAGCTTGGAGGCGAGCTCGGCGAAGACGTTGTTGCAGGACAGCCGCAGCGCGGTGCGCGGGGAGACGTTGTTGCAGGCCGCCGAGCCCGCCTCGCTGGGCAGCTGGGTGCGGGTGCCGGGGATCGTGTACGGGTCGGGGGTGCCCGTGGGCGTGTCGATGTTCGTGACCAGCCCGTTCTCGATGGCCGCCGCCAGGGTGACCAGCTTGAAGGTGGAGCCGGGCGCCTGGGGCTTGCGCAGCGCGACGTTCTCCATCGCCTTGCCCTGGTCGGCGGAGAGCTCCTGCCAGGCCTTCTCGTCGTTGGCGCCGGTGATCCGGCCGGGGTCGTACGAGGAGTTGTTCACGACCGCGAGGATCTCGCCCGTCGCCGGGTCGATGGCCACGGCGGAGCCCTGCTTGTCCTGGAGCGCGTCCCAGGCGGCCTTCTGCACGTCCCGGTCGATCGTGGTCAGCACGTCACCCGGGGAGGCCCGCTTGTTGGTGAGCGTGTCCATGACCGTCTTGAGACGGTTGTCCGAGCCGTTGAGGATGTTCTTGTAGACCCCCTCCAGCATCGTCGTGCCGTAGGCCTGCGAGCTGTACCCGGTGATGGGCGCGTAGAGCGGGCCGTCGGTGTACGTCCGCTTGTATCCGAAGTCCTTGCCGCCCGTCTTGGTCGAGCCCGTGATCGCCTCCCCGCCCACGATGATGTTGCCCAGCGGGTTCTCGTACTGCCCGATGAGGTTGCGCCGGTTGTGTTCGTCGTCTGCGAGGGCCTGGCCTTGATATGCCTGCACCCAGGTGACCCGCACCAAAAGGGCCAGCACCAGAAGCAGACAGAAGACCGACGCACGCCTGATCGTTTTGTTCATCCCCCAGAAGGACGTCCGAACGCCCCCGGACGTTCCGCTCTGCCCCGATTGTGGCGGGGTTCTCAGCTCTTCTTCATGAGGAAGCCCCCCTCGTAGGCCGCGATGACCGCCTGCGTGCGGTCGCGGGAGCCGGTCTTGGCGAGGACCGCGGCCACATGCGTCTTGACCGTCTGCGGCCCGACCCCGAGCCGCTCGCTCAGCTCGTGGTTGGACAGCCCGGTGGCCATCAGGCGCAGTACGTCGGCCTCCCGGTCGGTGAGCCGGGCCGCCCAGGCCGGGGCGGCCGGGGCCGGGCCGCCGGCCGTGTGCGCGACGGCCAGCGCGCGGACGGCGGCCGGGAAGAGCAGCGAGTCCCCGCGGGCGACGAGACGGACCGCTCCGATCAGCTCGTCGGGATCGGCGCGCTTCAGGAGGAACCCGGCGGCGCCCGCGCGCAGCGCGTCGTACACGTACGCGTCGTTCTCGAAGGTGGTGACGACCACGATCCGGGGCGGCTCCGCCATGGTGGCGAGGATCTGCTCGGTGGCCCGGATGCCGTCGATCTCTGGCATCCGGACGTCCATCAGCACCACGTCGGGGGCGAGCGAGCGGACCAGCGGGACGGCCTCGGCACCGGAGGCCGCCTCCCCGACCACCTCCAGATCGGGTTCGGCCTCCAGGATGACCCGCAGCGCGGTACGGACCATCCGCTCGTCGTCGGCGAGCACGATCCGCAGCGGCGGCCGCCCCGCCGGGGCCGGGGGTGACTCCGGGCTCATCGCGGCCCTCCGCCAAGCGGGAGGACGGCCAGCAGCCGCCACTGGCCCTCGTACGGGCCGGCCTCGACGCGGCCTCCGAGCAGCGCGGCCCGCTCCGCGGCGCCGCGCAGCCCGCGGCCGCCGGTGGTGCGGGACTCCCGGCGCTCGGGGTCCGCGGTTGGGTTGGTCATGCTGATCTCCAGTTCACGGTGTCCTTCGCCTTCCTGTCCCTGCCGTACGACGATCCCCAGCCGGACCGGGCCCCCGCCGTGACGCAGGGCGTTGCTCAGGCCCTCCTGCACGATCCGGTACGCCTCGCGGGAGGCGATCGCGGGGAGCCGCGCCCAGTCCCCGCCGGGCCCGGGGTCCTGGTGGGCGGCGACGGCGGTACCCCCGGCCCGGGTACGGGCGAGGAGTCCGTCGAGGTCGGCGGCGAGCGTCGGCGCGGGCGCGGCATCGGCCCGGGCCGGGTCCCCGTCGCGCAGCAGGCCCAGGACGGCGTCCAGCTCCCCCACCGTCCGCCGCGTGGTGTCCTCGATCGCGGCCAGCGCCTCCCGTGCGAACTCCGGGTCGCTGTCCAGCACCCGCCGGGCGGCGCTCGCCTGGAGGGTGACGGCGCTCAGCGCGTGCCCCACCGCGTCGTGCAACTCCCGGGCCAGCCGGTTGCGCACCGCCAGGTCGGCGGCCCGCTCCTCGGCCGCCGCCAGCCGGTCCGCCCCGGTCGGCCCGAGCAGTACGGGCGCCAGCCGGGCCAGCAGCTCCCCCGCCCCGGCGGCGCACAGGACGAGCCCGGCGAGCAGCGCCATCCCGACGAGGGACCCCGCGTAGGGCAGGGTGCCCGGCCCGAACCACTGCCGCCCCAGCGGGGTGTCCTGCAGGGCCCCCACGAAGGGCAGGGCGATCAGCGCCACCGCCATCGGCGGGACCGCCAGGCTCATCCCGCTGACCAGCGCGCCGATCCCCAGGTGCAGGGTCCACCAGACGCAGGCCCGCCCCCGCGCCGCCCAGGACCGGGCCGGCCCCTCGGCCAGCCGCTCCCCCGGCACCCCGCACATGGCCCGAACGGCGGCCACCGACATCGGCCGGACCAGCCCGAACACCGCGGTGGCGGCGGCCAGCGGCAGCGAGAGGGCGTAGGCGGCGAGGATCAGCGGGAAGGAGTCCAGGGCATTGGACTCGGCGAGAGCGCCGACCACCACCTGGGCGAGCAGGAAGTAGGGCATCAGCAGGGCCCCGCCGAGCACCAGGTGCACCCAGCGCAGCCGGGCCCGCGCCCCGAGCCCCCTGGCCACCGCCCTCCGCATCACGCCTCGCGGCGGGAGGCGAGGAACCTCGCGAGCACGGCGGCGGCGAGCACTCCGGTGATCATCTGGCCAGCGTAGATCAACCGGACTGTCCCGGAAGGGTGTTCGCCGCCGTCGAGCTGCGTGCCCAGCGAGGCGATCAGCGGCCACAGGCCCCAGCACAGGGCTGCCGCCGAGCCGGTCCAGGTGAGGGCCAGCGGCCGCCACACCCGCCGGCTCCCGCCCCGGGCCAGCAGCAGCGCCCCCGCGCCGGCGGCCAGCAGGCATATCGCGTGCACCCCGGGGACCACGCCCGCCGTCGCCGAGCGGGCGGCCGCCCGCTCCGCGCCCATCCCTCCCGTCCCGCCGAGGGCCCAGTACACGTGGACCCCCGCGACGAGCACGGCGCACACCGCCGCGGCTCCCGCCACCACCCCCGTGGGTGACGGGAGCCCGCGGCCCCGCACGCCCTGCCAGTGCCGGCCCCAGCGCTCCCGCGCATAGGGGACGAACAGCCCGGCCAGGGCGAGTCCTTGGACGGTGAAACCGGTGTAGACGACCGTGAACACCCAGGAGTCGAGGAAGGGCCGCACCGCCCCCTCGGCGGGTGCCCGGGCGCCCGGATCCACCGCCCGTATGAGCAGTTGGGCCGGGAACGCGGTGAGGATCGGGGTGAGCAGACCGGTGGCGGCGAAGGCGGGGACGGTGAGCAGCCAGGGAGGCAGCCGCATCCCCCAGGGTCTGGTGAGGGCCAGGACGAGCAGGATCACGCACGCGTCCATGGCCAGGGTGACGGCGTTGGCCAGGGTCAGGAACATCCCCGGCTCCAGCAGCGGGCTGCCTTCGGGTATCCCGGCCCGGCTCCCCGACAGCCAGGCGGACTTGAGGACCAGATAGGGCACCGTCGCAGCCAGGGCCACCCCCCGCAGGACCCGGCGCCCGGCTCCCAGCGCCGGGCCCGAGGGCCGCGCCCCGCTCCCCTTGCTCCCCTTGCTCATCTTGCTCGTCTTGTTCGGCACGTGTACGGCTCGTGTGGAGTTCATGCCTCAACGTTCGCCCGCGCGGGCCCCCCGCCGCCTCCCCCGTGAAGGGGAACCGTCTCCCCCACCCGGGGGAGAAACCGCCCCGTCCACCGCGTCACATACGGCGCGTGGCCACCGACAGCCGGTCCCGGGCCTCGAACAGCGCCGCCTTGATGGTCTGCTCGTGCCCCGGCGTCAGCCGGGCCACCGGCACCGAGCAGCTCACCGCGTCCCGCGCCGGCGTCCGGTACGGCACCGCCACGCCGAAGCAGCGCAGCCCCAGGGTGTTCTCCTCGCGGTCCACCGCGTAGCCCTGCTCCCGCACCAGCTCCAGCTCCTCGATGAGCTGTTCCCGGTCCGTGACGGTGTGCTCGGTGACCGCCTCCAGCCGTCGCGGCAGCAGTCCCCGCACCTCCTCGTCGGTGTGCGTGGCCAGCAGTGCCTTGCCGAGCGCGGTCGAGTGCACCGGCAGCCGCCGCCCGACCCGGGTGAAGGGCCGCAGGTAGTGCTGGGACTGGCGGGTGGCGAGGTAGACCACGCTGGTGCCGTCCATCCGGGCCAGGTGGATGGTCTCGGTCGTGTCGTCGGAGAGCCGGTCCAGACTGGGCCGGGCCGCCGCGACCACCTCGTCCCCGTCGATGTACGAGCTCCCGACCAGCAGGGCCCGTACGCCGATGCCGTATCGCGTCCCCGACGCGTCCGTCTCCACCCAGCCCAGGTTCACCAGCGTGCGCAGCAGCATGTACAGGCTGGACTTGGGCAGCGAGAGGTCGTGCTGGATGTCGGCCAGGCTGTGCAGCCCGGGCCGCGCCGCGAAGTGTTCCAGCAACAGGACCGTGCGCACCGCCGACTTGACGGCCGCCGGCGCGCCCGCGCCGGGCCCCTCGGGCCCCGTCCCCATCGACTCCACCGACTGCGCGGACTCAGCTGTCGTCATTGGTCTTCGCGCCCCTCTTGATTGTCGCTTTGTCGCTTCTTGTCTCTTGTCAACCCTGAAGACGCGGAAATAGAGTCCACGGTGGATGTGATCATTCATCCACCGGAACGGCGTTCAGAATACTGAACGACACCGCGCGGGTCAGCGTAGATCCCACGACCAGGAGGCAGTGCGCCATGGCAGCAACCCCAGTCTGGAGTGTGGACCCCCGCACCGGGAAGCGGCGCGAACAGGTCGGCCACGAGGCCACCGCCCGCGAGGTGGACGAGGCCGTGCGCGCCGCCCACGCGACCCGCGGCGCGCTCGCCGACCGGACCGTCCGCGCCGCCTTCCTGCGCGCGGCCGCCGACCTGCTCGACGGGGCCGCCGCCGAGGTGACCGGAGCCGCCGACGCCGAGACCGCGCTCGGCGCACCCCGCCTCACCGGCGAGCTCGGCCGCACCACCGGCCAGCTGCGGGCCTTCGCCGACGCCGTCGACGAGGGCGCGTACCTCGACATCCGCATCGACCACGCCGACGCCTCCCTCACCCCGCCGCGCCCGGAACTGCGCCGCTACAAGGTGCCGCTGGGCGTGGTCGCCGTCTACGCCGCCTCCAACTTCCCGCTCGCCTTCTCCGTTCCCGGCGGCGACACCGCGAGCGCGCTCGCCGCCGGCTGCCCGGTGGTCGTCAAGGCGCACCCCGACCACCCGGCCACCTCCGCGCTGTGCGGCGCCCTGCTGCGCCGGGCCGCCGTCGCCGCCGGGCTCCCGGCCGATGTGGTCACGGTGGTCCACGGGTTCGACGCCGGGCTGGAGCTGGTCCGCCACCCGCTCGTCACCGCCGCCGGGTTCACCGGCTCCATCCGGGGCGGGCGCGCCCTGTTCGACGCGGCCGCCGCCCGGCCCGTGCCCATCCCCTTCCACGGGGAGCTCGGCTCGCTCAACCCCGTCGTGGTCACCCCGGCGGCCGCCGCCGAGCGCGCCGAGGAGATCGGCGGCGGGCTCGCGGGCTCGGTCACCCTCGGCGTCGGCCAGTTCTGCGTCAAGCCCGGCCTGGTCCTCGTCCCGGCGGGCGCGGACGGGGACCGGCTGACCGAGGCGCTGGCCAAGGCCCTCGGCGAGACCGGCCCGGGGGTGCTGCTCGACCACCGGATGCGGGACGCCTTCATCGCCGGGGTACGGGAGCGGGCCGCGCTGCCCGGCGTCGACGCGCCCGTCACCCCGGGCCCCGGCGGCGAGCACACCGTCACCCCGGGGTTCCTGACCGTGCCGGCCGCCCGCCTCGCCGCGCCGGGGCCCCACGAGCTGCTGCTGGAAGAGTGCTTCGGCCCGGTGACCGTGCTCGTACGGTACGAGGGCCAGGGCGAGGCGACGGCCCTGCTGGACCGGCTCCCCGGGAACCTGAGCGCCACGCTGCACCTCTCCACCGCCGAGACCGAGGGCGGCGCGGCCGAGGGCGCCGCCGGGGCGGCGGAGCTGGTGGAGCGGGTCACCGCGCTGGCCGGCCGGGTCGTTGTCAACGGCTGGCCGACCGGTGTCGCCGTGGCCCCCGCCCAGCACCACGGCGGCCCCTACCCGGCGGCCACCTCGCACTCGACCTCGGTCGGCGGGACCGCGATCGAGCGATGGCTGCGGCCGGTCGCCTACCAGTCGGTGCCGGACGCGCTGCTTCCGGCGGAGCTGCGCGAGGCCAACCCGCTGGGCCTGCCGCGCCGCGTCACGGGCGGCTGAACCCCGGGCCCGACTGCCCAGCCCCGGTTGCCCGGCCCCGGCCGGGCCCGGGGAGTGCCCTCGGGTAATTGCGTTGCCCGCCCCGCCCGCGCGGGGCAGGCTGCCGGTCATGCCGAGACCGCACGGATTCACGTACGAACAGCGCAGCGACCACAGCGTGGTCATCACGCACCAGGGGCGCGCCGCGAGCACCCTGCGGGGCGGGCGCGCCGAGAAGTTCCTGGCCGAGGTGGAGTCGGGCGACGCCCAGCTCGTCATGGCCCGCTGGACCGGCGCCTACAAGTTCGGCAACGAGCGGATGGCGAAGAACCACCCCCGCAACCGGCGCTGAAATCTCCCGTGAGGGTAAGGGAACGGCAAAGCCCCTCCGGTCGTTCTCCCGGCATGACCGCTATGACCCCTGGTTCCAACCTGCCGCTCAATACCGTCCGTGTGACGGTGGATGTGGCTGCTCCGGTGCGGCTCGACGTGTCGGGGCTTCTCCTCGCGGCGGACGGCAAGGTGCGTTCGGACGCCGACTTCATCTTCTACAACCAGCCGTCCGGGCCCGGTGTCAGCTACCGGTCCGGCGGCGGTTCGGCGCCGGATTCGATCACGGTGGACACGGGCGCGCTGCCGCAGGGCATCGAGCGCGTCGTGGTCACGGCCAGCCCCGATGCCGCCGGGCAGTCCTTCCAGGGCGTCGAGCCCACCGCCACCGTGCGTGACGCGGACGGCGGCGCGGTGATCGCCACCTTCACCCCGCCGAAGCTGGGCACCGAGACCGCGCTCGTCGTCGTCGAGGTGTACCAGCGCGGCGGCGTGTGGAAGGTGCGCGCCGTCGGCCAGGGGTACGCCAACGGCCTGGCCGGCATCGCCACCGACTTCGGGGTCTCCGTGGAGGAGGAGGCGGCGCCCACCCCGCCGCCCGTCGCCGCTCCGCAGCCCGCCGCCGCTCCGCAGCCGCCCGCCGCGCCCGCTCCCGCCTGGGGCCAGACCCCCGCGGCCCCGGCCACCCCCGCCGCGCCGCCGTCGCCGTACCCGGCCTCCCCCTGGCTCGGCGAGCCGACGCCCGCGCAGGCCGCGCCCCCGCCGCCCGCGGCGGCTCCCGCACCAGTGGGCGCCGGGAAGATCAACCTCGACAAGGGCCGGGTCAACCTCCAGAAGAACCAGACCGTGTCCCTGGTCAAGGGCGGCCGCCCGCTGCTCTCCCAGGTCAAGATGGGCCTGGGCTGGGAGCCCGCGTTCGGCGGCCGCGACATCGACCTCGACGCGTCCGTCATCGCGTACGGCCCGCAGCGCAACCACATCGACAGCTGCTACTTCGGCAAGCTGTCCATCCTCGGCGGCGCCGTCAAGCACTCGGGTGACAACCTGACGGGCGAGGGCGCCGGGGACGACGAGGTGATCGTCGTGGACCTCGGCCGGCTCCCCGCGGAGGCCACCGGCCTCGTCTTCACGGTGAACTCGTTCTCCGGCCAGAAGTTCAGCGAGGTCGCGAAGGCCTACTGCCGTCTGATCGACGCGGCGAGCGGCGAGGAGCTCGTGCGCTTCGACCTCACCGGCGCCGAGCCGCAGACCGGCGTCATGATGGCCAAGCTGATCAAGCAGTTCTCCGGCGAATGGGAGATGACGGCCATCGGAGAGTTTGTGAAATCCCGCACAGTGCGCGGCATGGTGAAGCCCGCGGCGCAGGCACTCTGAGCAGGTGGGCGGGCACATGGAGCTACCAATGACTGCTTTCGGGTGAGGCATTCCACCTTGAAAGCGGGGGTCGCTGTCAGTGCCCGCCCTTAGCCTTGAACTCATGCACACGACACTCCAACCCACGGGACCGTCTCGCCCGTCCGCCTCAGAGGCGAACGAGGCGATACGGCACCTCGTCGAGACCCGTGTGGACGACGAGTGGCCTTCCGCGGCCTACGAATTCCTGCTGGAGGAATGGGCCGTGGCCTCCCGCGCGGAGGTTTCCGGGGCACCGTAGTCCGGCGCCGTCGGCGCGCCGCCCGCCCGTTCGGGCGGCGCCGACATCCGCGCAGGAGCATGCCGCCGCCCGCGCCGTCAGTGCGCGCGCCGCCACGGGCCGGTGATGGCCAGCATGATGCCCGGCTCCTGAATGTTCGCGAACAGGGTGCGCCCGTCCGGGGAGAAGCAGACCCCGGTGAACTCCGAGTACTCGGGCTCCTCGGCCGTTCCGATGTTGAGCTCGTTGCGCGCCAGCGGGTACGTCTTCCCCGACTCCGTCGCGCCGAACAGGTGCTGGATCCCGGAGCCGTCCTCGGCAATGACCAGCCCGCCGTACGGAGACACGGTGATGTTGTCGGGGCCGTCAAGACCGCCGTCCGCCGACGGATCGGCGTTGACCCCGATCAGGACGGTCAGCCGGACCGTACGGCGCTTGGGGTCGTAGAACCACACCTGGCCGTCGTGCGCGGCGCCCGGGCTCTCCTCACGGGCGTACGAGGAGACGAAGTACGTGCCCCCGTCGGCCCACCACATGCCCTCCAGCTTGCGCGCCCGCGTCACGGCGCCCGCCGCGAACTGCTTGCGCACCGGTACCGTCCGCGCGTCGCGGTCCGCCACCTCCACCCAGTCGACCCCGTAGACGGTCCCGATCTTCGTGGCCCGCGAAAGGTCGTCCACGAACCGGCCCGCGCTGTCGAAGCACTTGGCGGCGGCGAGCACACCCGCGTCGGCGGCGAGGGTGCGCAGCTTGCCGCGCCCGTGCCGGAACCCCTGCGGCGGAGTCCAGCGGTAGAGCAGCCCGTTCGGACCCGAGGCGTCCTCGGTGAGGTACGCGTGACCCTGACGCGGGTCGATGACGACGGCCTCGTGCGCGTACCGCCCGAAGGCCTTGACCGGCTTCGGCTCACGGTTGGCGCGGCGGTCGTGCGGGTCGACCTCGAAGACGTAGCCGTGGTCCTTCGTCATGCCGTTCTTGCCGGCGAGGTCCTCGGTCTCCTCGCAGGTCAGCCAGGTGCCCCAGGGGGTGGCCCCGCCCGCGCAGTTGGTCGACGTACCGGCGACGCCCACCCATTCGGCGACCTCGCCGCCGCGCCGGACCTCGACGACCGTGCAGCCGCCGGCCGCGGCCGGGTCGTAGACGAGACCCTCGGCGAGCGGCACGGGGCGCGCCCAGCCCGCCCGGGGGCCCTTCAGCTCGTGGTTGTTGACGAGGAGGGTGACCCCGCGGTGCCCCTCGAAGGCGGCCGTCCCGTCGTGGTTGGACGGGGTGGTCTCGCCGGAGTCCAGCTTCGTGACGCCGCTGTGCGTGATCACTCGGTACCGGAAGCCGGCCGGCAGGGCCAGGATGCCGGCCGGGTCGGGCCGCAGCGGGCCGTAGCCCGGCTCACAGGGCCGGCCGTGCTCATCGCGCAGGGTGCTGTCGTCGGCCGCCAGCGCCCCCGGGGCGGTGGCGAGCGCGGCGACCGTCCCGGTGAGCGCGACTCCCGCACCTGCGATGACGGTGCGGGCGGTGAAGTCTCTACGGCTGAGCGGCATCGGGTCTCCAGGGGTGGGGAGGTGGTGCGCCGGTGATGCGGTCGTCGGCGCACACGCTCCCGCCCGCACGTGAACGGCGGCTGAACTACCCAGGAACGCGAGCGGACCCCTTGCCGGAGCACGGAATGGCCAACTCCGGTGCGAGAACGGCGCGTTGTCGCGGTCTCAGCCCTGCCGGGAGCGCGCCTTGAAGGCCGCCTTGCGGGCCTCCTTCGCGGCCTTCCGGTCGGGGTGCAGCCGGCCCATCGCCTCCAGCACGTACGCCGTCGCCGGGTGTTCCACCCGCCATGCCTGCTCGAAGAAGCCGGAGTGGTGCGCCGTCAGGGACGCGATCAGCAGGGGCAGTTCCTCGGTCTCCCCGTCCGCCGCGAGCTGCGCCGCGATGGTGTCGACCGTCAGCCAGAACACCATCTCCGCGTCCGGCGCCGGTACGTCGCCCACCCCGCGCTCCGCCAGCCAGACCCGGGCGAGACCGCCCAGCTCGGCGTCGTCGAGCACGGCACGGACGGCCGGTTCGGCCTCCGGGCCGGCGGTCGCGAGGGCCTGCTGGCAGCGCAGCCGGCGCAGCGGGGCGCCCTCGTCGTCGCCGCGGGCGGCGGCCAGCAGCTCGGCGACGGCGGCGGGCAGTTCCCGGCCGGCCAGCCACTGCTCGATCTCGGCCTGTGCGGCGCTCTCCGGGAACCGGGAGACCGTGTCGAGCAGGGCGTCGGCGCCCTTGCCGGACAGCTCCCCGATGGCGGGGGCCTCGACGCCCGCCTCCAGCATCCGGGCGCGGATCCCGTACAGGCCGAGCGGGGTCAGGCGGACCATGCCGTAGCGGGACACGTCCTCGTCGTCCCCGGCGGGCCCGCCGGAGGGGCCCGCGGCGAGGTCCTCGTCGGACGCCTCCGCCATCAGGTCCTCGTCGACCGGCCGGAACTCGACGAGGCCGATCGGCTCCAGCTGCCGGAACTGGTCGTCCAGGCGCATCATCGCGTCCGACACCTGTTCGAGCACCTCGTCGGTCGGCTCGCCCATCCCGTCCGGTACGACCATCGACGCGGCGAGCACGGGCAGTGGCACCGCGCTCTCCCCGGCGCCGCCCTCGGCGACGGTGAGGAGGTAGAGGTTGGCGAGCACCCCGTCGAGGAAGTCCGCCTCGCGCTGGGGGTTCCAGTCGAGCCGGCCGAAGTCGACCTCCCCGCCGGTGTCGAGGGCGTCGACGAGCTCGTCCAGATCCGGAACCGCGGCGTCCGCGAGTACGGTCTCCAGCGCCGCCAGCCACAGGTCGAGCACCTCGCCGGGCGCGCCGCCGGTCACCAGGGCGAGGTCCTCGCCGGGCGCGGCGGTGCCGTGGGCCGAACCCTCCGCGCCCGCCTCCGCCGCCCCCGCGGCGTCCTCGGCGTCCTCGGCGTCCTCATCAGGCTCCGTGACGTCGACCAGCCCGGTGTCCACGGCGACCCGCCAGGCCTGGCTCGCGTACACCGCCGCGTCCTCGTCGGCGGGTTCGAGCCCGAGCGCCGCCGCGGCCTCGGGCAGCTGGGCGGCGTCGAGTTCGCCGCCGACCCCGACGCGGGTGCCGGGGCCGGCCCAGCGGGCGAGGCGCACGGCACGGGCGAACAGCGGGGCACCGAGGGCCTCGCGGGCCAGTTCCGCATCGGAGTGCAGCCGTACCGGCGGCAGCGTGTGGTGCGGCTCTGCGGACATGGGGCGGTTCTCCTCGCGGGCGCGGTGCGACAGGGGTGCACAGACGGGTCGTTCGGCGGTTTGCTCAGCGGGTCGTTCAGCGGGTCGTTCAGCAGGTTCGTACGGGGTCGAGCGGGGTCATACGGGCCTGAAGCGGCACCGTACGGCGACCCAGAGTAGACGCATTTCGGGCGCCCCTGGCGGGCCATCATCTTTGGTTCATCCCACAGTCACCGGCCGTCTTCCCTGTACCCCTTGACAACTTTGCTGGCCACACAGGAAATTGACGCGCGTAGATCTAACGAGAACCCGAGCAACGCCGGGTTCCCTCTTCTCCCACCCCACACACCGGAGTTCCTGACCATGCGCTCCTCGCATCCCCGTTCCGCCGCCGTCGCGGCCCTCGTCGCCTCCGCGCTGGCCACCGGCCTGCTCGCGGGCTCCGCCGACGCGGCCGAAGGCGCCGTGTCCGCCGATCCGATACGCATCCACGACATCCAGGGCACCACCCGGATATCCCCGCTCGTCGGCAAGCAGGTCGCCGACGTGGAGGGCATCGTGACGGGCGTTCGTACGTACGGTTCGCGCGGCTTCTGGATGCAGGACCCCGACGCCGACGACAACGACGCCACCAGCGAAGGTGTGTTCGTCTTCACCAACTCGGTCCCGACCGTCGCCGTCGGCGACGCGGTCAAGGTCTCCGGCCTCGTCGGCGAGTACGTCCCCGGCGGCGCGGCCTCCGGCAACCAGTCGGTCACCCAGATCTCGAAGCCGGCCGTGACCGTCGTCTCCTCCGGCAACGCGCTGCCCGAGGCCACCGCGATCAACGAGTACACGGTTCCCGCCGAGTACGCCCCGGCAGGCGACCCGGCCGCCGCGGGCAGCATCAACGGCCTGACCCTGGAGCCCTCGCGCTACGCGCTGGACTACTACGAGGCCCTTGAGGGCATGAACGTCCGCATCGGCACCTCCCGCGTCGTCGGCGCCACCGACCCGTACGCGGAGCTGTGGGTCACGGTGAAGGGCTGGGAGAACACCGCCAAGCGCGGCGGCACGATCTACGGCTCGTACGAGTCCCAGAACACCGGCCGCCTCCAGATCCAGCAGCTCGCGCCGCTCGCGCAGCAGCCGTTCCCGGTGGCCAACGTCGGCGACAAGCTGACCGGCGCCACCGAGGGCCCGCTGGACTTCAACCAGTTCGGCGGCTACACCCTGGTGGCCCGCACCCTCGGCACGGTCAAGGCGGGCACCCTCGCCCCCGAGAAGACCAAGGCGCAGGCGGCCAACGAGCTCGCGGTGGCCACGTACAACGTGGAGAACCTCGACCCGACCGACCCGCAGGAGAAGTTCGACAACCTGGCCAAGGCCGTCGTCGAGAACCTCGCCTCCCCCGACGTCGTCGCCCTGGAGGAGATCCAGGACGACAACGGCGCCAAGAACGACGGCACCGTCTCGGCCGAGCAGACCCTGACGAAGTTCACGGCGGCGATCACGGCCGCGGGCGGCCCCGCCTACCAGTGGCGGACCGTCAACCCGGAGAACAACAAGGACGGCGGCGAGCCCGGCGGCAACATCCGCCAGGTGTTCCTGTTCAACCCGGCGCGGGTCTCCTTCACCGAGCGCGCCCCGGGCGACGCGGCGACGGCGACCGGTGTCGTCAAGGAGCAGGGCAAGGCCGCCCTGACCCACTCCCCCGGCCGGATCGACCCGGCGAACCCGGCGTGGGCGGACAGCCGCAAGCCGCTCGCCGGCGAGTTCGTCTTCCGCGGCAAGACCGTCTTCGTCATCGCCAACCACTTCGGCTCCAAGGGCGGCGACGAGGGCCTGACCTCGGTCCACCAGCCGCCGGTGCGCTCCTCCGAGACCAAGCGGCTGCTCCAGGCGCAGGCCGTGAACGGCTTCGTCAAGGAGCTCCTGGCGGCCGACAAGAACGCGAACGTCATCGCGCTCGGCGACATCAACGACTTCGAGTTCTCGGCGACGGCGAACGCGCTGGCCGACGGCGGGGCGCTGTACCCGGCGATCAAGTCGCTGCCGAAGGCGGAGCGGTACTCGTACGTCTACCAGGGCAACGCGCAGGTGCTGGACCAGATCCTGACCAGCCCGGCGATCAAGACGTTCACGTACGACAGCGTGCACATCAACGCCGAGTTCTCGGCTCAGAACAGCGACCACGACCCGCAGGTGCTGCGCTTCCGCCCGTAACCGGTGCGGATCTGAACGGCAGGGGGGCCGGACGCCGTCCCGTCCGGCCCCGCTGCGCGATGTCGGGACTTTCGGCCCTGGCGTGACGCTCGACACATCCACCCCAAACCGGGTGGTTCTGGTGTTGAGTATCTGCCACGCCCGATCATGTACCGCCGCACCCCACGGAGGACAAGGTGTTCCCCTCCCTCTCCCCCGCCCAGGAAATCGGCCTGGCCGTCCTGCTCGTGGCCACCCTCGTCTGGGTACTCGGTCGCGGCCACGTGCCGCGGGACGGCCGCTTCCACCGCGCGGAGCCCGCAGCCCCCTTCGACGGTCTCTCGGCCATCCCGGCGCAGCGCGGCACGGCGGCGCACCCGATGGAGTCGGTGCAGCTCACGGAGGCGGAGGAGCAGGCCTTCGCGGGCCTCATCCGCTCCCTCCCCCGGAACTGAACCCCGCAGACCCGCACAGCGGCGCGGCCGCCCTCTCGGGGCCGCGCCTCCTGGAGCGCACGACGCCCTCCCACCCCGGCCGGGGTGGGAGGGCGTCGCCGCGTCAACGGGCCCGTACGGGTCAGTTGTGGCTGTGGAGGACCTCGTTCAGGCCGCCCCAGACCGCGTTGTTCGGGCGGGCCTCGACGGCGCCGGTGACCGAGTTGCGGCGGAAGAGGATGTTGCTGGCGCCGGAGAGCTCCAGGGCCTTGACGATCTGGCCGTCCGGCAGGGTGACGCGGGTGCCCGCGGTCACGTAGAGGCCGGCCTCGACGATGCACTCGTCGCCCAGGGCGATGCCGACGCCCGCCTCGGCGCCGACCAGGGTGCGCTCGCCGATCGAGATGATCTGCTTGCCGCCGCCCGACAGGGTGCCCATGGTGGACGCGCCGCCGCCGATGTCGGAGCCGTCGCCGACGACGACGCCCGCGGAGATGCGGCCCTCGACCATGGAGGTGCCGAGGGTGCCGGCGTTGAAGTTGACGAAGCCCTCGTGCATGACGGTGGTGCCCTCGGCGAGGTGCGCGCCGAGGCGGACGCGGTCCGCGTCGGCGATGCGGATGCCCTTGGGGGCGACGTAGTCCGTCATCCGCGGGAACTTGTCGATGGAGGTGACCTGGAGGTGCAGGCCCTCGGCGCGGGCGTTCAGGCGGACGGTCTCGACCTGGTCGACCGCGACCGGGCCCAGGGAGGTCCAGGCGACGTTGGTCAGCAGGCCGAAGACGCCGTCCAGGTTCTGGCCGTGCGGCTTGACCAGGCGGTGGCTGAGCAGGTGCAGGCGCAGGTACGCGTCGTGCGCGTCCAGCGGCTTGTCCTCCAGGGAGGAGATCACCGTACGGACGGCCACGACCTCGACGCCGCGGACCGCGTCCTGGCGGAGCGCCTTCGCCGCGGCGGCCCCCAGCAGTTCCACGGCCTGCTCGGCGGTGAGGCGCTCGGAGCCGGCCGGGCCGGGCTCGGAGACCAGCTCGGGGGCGGGGAACCAGGTGTCGAGGACGGTGCCGTCGGGGGTGATGGTGGCCAGTCCGGCGGCGACGGCGCCGGTGGTACGCGTAGCAGTCATGCCTGAAACCTAACCGGCGACGGGCTGCGGTCGCGAACCGGTCTCATGTGCCGGTCGTGCCGCGTGTCGGCCCTGCCGCGACGACACCCACAGCACCGCCGCGCCGGCCCCCGCGGCCAGCACCGCGCACACCGGCCACAGCAGCCCGGGCGCCGCCGAGTACAGCGCTCCGCCGAGCGGCGCGCCGAGCACCACGCCGCTGACCGAGACGCCGGCGTACAGGCTCTGGAACCGCCCGATGGCGTGCTCGGGGGCCTGGTCGGCGACGTACGCGGTGGCGGTGGTCTTGTAGAGGATCTCGCCGAGGCTGAGCAGCACCATCATGGCGACGGCGGCGGCCACGCCGATCCCGGCGAGCAGCGCCGCGTACCCGGCCCCGACGAACAGCAGTCCGACGCCGACGACGCGCAGCGGCGGGCGGTTGCGCAGGGCGACGGCGGCGGGCAGTTCCAGGACCAGGATGACGGCGCCGTTGAGGGCGAGGATCAGGCCGTAGGCGCGGGTGTCGAGGCCGTGGTCGCCGAGGAAGACGGGGAAGGTCGAGTACTGCTGCCGGTAGACGACGTCGACGACGAGGACCGCGCCGAGGAGGACGAGGACGGCGGGGCGGGCCCGCAGTTCGCGCCAGACGCCGCCGCGGTCGCGCCCCTCGTCCGGGGCGGCGGCGCACCGGGCCGCGCCGCGGGCCGGGACGACGCGGGCGGTCCACAGGGCGAACAGGAGGGTACCGAGGCCGTCGCCGACGAAGAGCCAGTCGTAGGAGAGGCCGGTGGCGATCAGGCCGCCGAGCGGCGGGCCGAGGGTGAAGCCGCCGTTGGCGACGCAGCGGACGACGGCGAAGGCCTGCCGCCGGGCGCCCTCCGGGACGATCACCGCCACCAGGGCGGAGTTGGCGGAGCGGACGACTCCGAGGGTGTACTGGGCGAGCGGCAGGGCGAGGTAGAGCGCGGTGGTGGGCAGCAGCGGGAGCAGGGTGAGGGCGGCGCCGCCGAGGACGGAGGCGGCGAGCAGCACGCGGCGGTGGCCGTAGCGGTCGCCGTACCAGCCGCCGGTGAAGTTCCCGGCGACCACGCCGATGCCGCCGATGCCGGTGACCAGGCCCGCCTCGGTGACGCCGAGGCCGCGGGGGCCGGTCAGGTACACGAAGACGAAGACGAAGGTGAAGCTGGCGACGGCGTTGACGAACACGCCGGCCGACAGCAGCCAGACCGCTCTCGGTACGTCCTTGAACCCTTGCAACACGCCCGGTCCCCCCGCGCCTTGGCCAGTCAGTTCCTTTTGGGAACGAACTCTGTCAGCATGGCGGTCGAAGGTCAACGACCAATGAGCGGAGCACTCATGGCCCAGCGGACGCAGCTCGGCGACGCGGACTGCGCCATCGCCCAGGCCCTCGACGTGGTGGGCGACTGGTGGACGCTGCTGATCGTGCGCGACGCCGCGCGGGGACTGCGCCGCTTCGAGGAGTTCCAGCGCGAGCTGGGCATGTCTCGGAAGGTGCTCACCGAGCGGCTGCGGCTGCTGGTCGAGGCGGGAGTGCTGACGCGGGAGCCGTACCAGGACCGTCCGGTACGGCACGAGTACCGGCTGACCCCGCGCGGGCGGGGGCTGCTGCCGGTACTGGTGGCCCTCCAGGACTGGGGGGACGGCTGGGTGCTGGG
Organism: Streptomyces goshikiensis; assembly: GCF_014650555.1. Lineage (GTDB taxonomy): Bacteria > Actinomycetota > Actinomycetes > Streptomycetales > Streptomycetaceae > Streptomyces > Streptomyces goshikiensis. Next base: position 91,558 of record NZ_BMVE01000005.1, read on the forward strand.
AGAGGGAGAGATGACCGCAACGACGGACGAGGCCTCGCGGGAGGCGGTACGGGTGCACGCGCTGCGGGGTACCCGGGTGCCGGAGCTGCTGCTTCCGGACCGGTTCGGGGAGCCGCGCGACCCGGTCGCGGACACGGGGTTCACGGTGCTGTACTGCTTCCCCGGCGCATACGCACGGGCGGACGCGTATCCGCCCGGGTGGGCGGGGATCCCGGGCGCGAAGGGGTGCACGCTGGAGTCGTGCACGTACCGGGACCAGCTGGCGGAGTTCACGGCGGCGGGGGCGACGGTGCACGGGGTCTCCACGCAGCGGCCCGACGAACAGCGGGCGTTCGCGGAGGCGGAGGGGCTCCGCTTCCCGCTGCTGTCGGACGCGGAGCTGGCCCTGACGGCGGCCCTGCGGCTGCCGACGTTCCGGGCGGCGGGGGTGAGCCGCCTCAAGCGGCTGACGCTGGTGCTGGACCGGGACCGGGTCGTGCGCGAGGTGATCTACCCGATCCGGGACATCGAGGCCAGCGTCACCACGGCCCTCGCAGCCGTCCGCGCCGCCCGGCCGGTCTAGCCGGATCCGGTCAGGGCCGCGGCGCCCGCGGCGCCGGGCGATGCGGGCCGGGCGCCACCACGACGACAGGACCCGGGGGCCGGGCCGAAGGCGCCGCGCGGGCCCGGGTCAGTCCTGCCGCAGGACCCGGGCGAGGACCTCGCGGGCGTACGGCTCGTCGTAGGGGGTGTCCGTCAGGAGGACCTGGAGGCAGATGCCGTCCATGACCGCCACCAGGGCCCGGGCCGTCACGGGGTCCGTCCACGGCGCGAGGGCGGTCGCCACCGCCTCGTACCACTCCGCCGCCACCGGCCGCAGCGCCGGCCGCCGCAGCGCGGCGAGGTAGAGCTCGTACTCCAGCTCCACCCGTCCCCGGTCCGCGGCCAGCAGGCGGCCCAGCAGCCGGGCCAGGGAGCCCGCCACATCACCGGCGGGGGCGGGGGTGGCGGGCAGCGTCACCGTGAACGCCTGGTTCGCCTGTCGCAGCGCGGCCACCAGCAGCTCGTCCAGGGTCTTGAAGTGGTACGTCGTCGAGCCCAGCGGGACGTCCGCCTCCGCCGCCACGCTCCGGTGGCTCAGCCCCGCGATGCCCTTCGCGCCGACCACCCGGATCGCCGCGTCGATGATCCGCTGCCGCCGCTCCGGGTCGTACCGGCGCCCACCGGCGGCCGGCCCTGCACCCGAACCCGCGCCCGCACTCGAACCCGCACCCGCGCCCGCGCCCGCGCCCGCGCCCGCGCCCGCCATCAGTGCGCGCCCCCGAGGTTCAGCAGGACCACCCCGGCGACGACCAGCACCAGCCCCGCGATCTTGGCCGCCGTGGCCGCCTCCCCCATGAAGAGCATGCCGATCGCGGCGATGGCGGCGGTCCCGACCCCCGCCCATATGGCGTACGCGGTACCGACCGACATGGTCTTCAGCGTCTGCGCGAGCAGCGTGAAGGCGATGAGGTAACCGGCCACCGTCACCAGCGACGGCCACAGCTTCGAGAAGCCGTCGCTGTACTTCATGGCGGTGGTACCGGCGACCTCGGCGGCGATGGCCGCGGCGAGCAGTACATAAGGAGGCATGCGTACAAGTGTACACATCGTTGCGTACGGGCGTACACAACAATCGGCGTCAGCCGATCGTGAACCAGGCCGAGCGGGCCTTCTTCCACTCCGCGTGCGCGAGGTCCTTCGCCTCGGTGCCGTCCCCGTACAGGTCCGCCGAGCCGCTGTCCGTGATCAGCTGCACCCGCGCGCCCGCGGCCGTCAGGTCCGGCACGTCCACGATGGCCTCCCAGCCGCCCGGGTCGGTCGTCGGCAGGTCCGCCCGCTTGACCGGGGCGTGCCCGGCGACCCCGTCCCACGCGTACAGCGCGTACGGGTCGCTGTTGTCGTCCGCGGCCCAGGATCCGGCGAGGATCAGGTACTGCCCGGCCGCGTTCTTGCGCAGGTCGCGGATCGCGAGCCCGCCGAGGTCCAGCTCGATGCCCGCCCCGAAGGTGGCCTTGGCCCCGCTGGAGAGCACCTTGTCGAAGTTGGTCACCGGCACGATCAGCGCCTTGCCGCCCGCCACCGCCGGCGCGAGCGGGGCCCGGAAGCCCAGGTAGGCCGTGGTCGTCGAGCCGGGCGCGAACTCCAGCCCCTCCACGTTGAACCCGTCGATCTGCTTCGGCGCCTCGCCGTCCGCCGTTCCCGCCGCGAAGCCGTAACGGTCGCCGTTCGCCCTGTCCCAGGCGACCAGGTCGTCGCGGAGCTTCTTGTACGAGCGCCCGTACCCGAGCTGCGTCGCCGGCCCCGATCCGCTCACCGTCGTGGTGAACACCGTGTTCCGGGGGGCCTTGTACTCGCCGTCCTTGTTGTTGCCGAGCGAGCCCGTCCAGTAGATGGTGTCGCCGATCCGGGTCCCGCCCTCGATGTCGACCTCCTTGGTGACCCCGAGCTGCGAGCTGAAGTCCCAGGTCTTCACCGGCGCGCCCGAGCCCGACCGGTCGTACAGCCGCAGCACGTTGGACTCGTCGTCCGCGACGACCGCGTACCCGCCGCCCACGTCCACGGCGGCCGACGCGTCCGCGGACCCGGTGAGGTAGCGCGCGTCGGCCGGGTTGCGTACGGCGCCGGACGCCGCGTACGACAGCGTCTTGGTGGCGGTCTTGCCGCCGAGCCCGGTCACCTTGACGGTGAGGTTCGTGTAGCCGCGCCCGCGCGCCGTGACGGCCAGCCGGCGCACCGCCCCGGTCCCGGTGACGCTCACGTCCCCGGTCCCGGCGACCGAGGCCTTGCTGGACGCGGACGCGCTGACGGTCAGCGCCGAGACGTCGGCCCCGCTCTGGGCCACGGTCACGTCCACCGTGGGGTCCCCGACCGCGCCCACGGCGCCGGAGAGGTACCCGGCCGACAGCGCGATGGTCGGCGTCCCGTAACCCGCCGCGTGCGCGGGCAGGTTCAGTCCGGCGAGCACGAGTCCCGCGATCGCGGCGATCCCCAGCTGCTTCTTCACGATGTCCTCCACGAATCGACCCGGCCCGAGCGGCCGTCGAGAAGATTCGGCCACCGTGGCCAACTCCCGGTGCACGCCGCCCGTCCACCGGGCGAACAGCAGGAAGGGCCCCCGGCACGATGCCGGGGGCCCTTCCTGGAGCGGGGTGACTCAGACGTTGAAGCCGAGCGCGCGCAGCTGCTCACGGCCGTCGTCCGTGATCTTGTCCGGGCCCCACGGGGGCATCCAGACCCAGTTGATGCGAAGTTCGTTGACGATGCCGTCCGTCGCCGACTTCGCCTGGTCCTCGATGACGTCCGTCAGCGGGCAGGCCGCCGAGGTCAGCGTCATGTCGAGGGTGGCGATGTTCGCGTCGTCGACGTGGATGCCGTAGATCAGGCCCAGGTTGACGACGTCGATGCCCAGCTCGGGGTCGACCACGTCGTAGAGGGCCTCGCGGACCTCCTCCTCGGTGGCCGGCTTGATGGACGCCTCGGGCGTCGCGTTGTCGGTCATGCCGTCTTCCTCTCCGCGCCGCCCAGCACCTGGGCGGTCGCGTCCTTCCACGCCATCCAACTCAGCAGAGCACACTTCACGCGCGCCGGATACTTGGAGACGCCGGCGAACGCGATCGCGTCCTCCAGCACCTCCTCCATCTCCTCGTCCGGCTCGACCTTGCCCTTGGACTGCATCAGCTCCAGGAACACGGCCTGGATCTTCTGCGCCTCGGCCAGCTCCTTGCCGACGAGCAGCTCGTTCAGCACGGACGCGCTGGCCTGGCTGATGGAGCAGCCCTGGCCCTCGTACGAGACGTCGGTGAGCGTCTCGCCGTCGTACTTCACGCGCAGCGTGATCTCATCGCCGCAGGTCGGGTTGACGTGGTGCACCTCGGCGTCGCCGTCGCGCAGGCCACGCCCGTGGGGGTGCTTGTAGTGGTCCAGGATCAGTTCCTGGTACATCGAATCCAGCTTCACAGCGTCCTCGTAGTCCTCGTCGCCCTCGTCAGCCGAAGAAGTTCCGTACGTGCTCCAGCCCGTCGATCAGTGCGTCGACCTCGGCCGGAGAGGAGTACAGGTAGAAAGACGCCCGCGTGGTCGCGGGAATTCCGTACCGCAGGCAGACCGGGCGCGCGCAGTGGTGTCCCACGCGGACCGCGATGCCCTGCTCGTCCAGGACCTGGCCGACGTCGTGCGGGTGGATGTCACCGAGCGTGAACGAGATCGCGGCACCGCGGTCCTCGGCCGTGGTCGGGCCGATGATCCGCAGGTCCGGCACCTCCAGGAGGCGCCCCACCGCGTACTCGGTGATCGCGTGCTCGTGCGCGGCGATCTTGTCCATGCCGATCGAGGTGAGGTAGTCCACGGCCGCGCCGAGGCCGACGGCCTGGGCGATCGGGGGCGTACCGGCCTCGAACTTGTGCGGCGCCGGGGCATAGGTCGAGGAGTGCATCGAGACGGTTTCGATCATCTCGCCGCCGCCCAGGAAGGGCGGCAGGTCCTCAAGCAGCTCCTGGCGGCCCCACAGGACGCCGATGCCGGTCGGGCCGCACATCTTGTGACCGGTGAAGGCCACGAAGTCGGCGCCGAGCGCCTGGACGTCCAGGGGCATGTGCGGAGCGGCCTGCGAGGCGTCGATCAGCACCAGCGCGCCGACCTCCTGCGCCCGCCGGACGATCGCGTCCACGGGGTTGACCGTGCCCATGATGTTGGAGACCAGCGTGAAGGAGACGATCTTCGTCTTCTCCGTGATGACCTCTTCGATGTTGGACAGGTCGAGCCGGCCGTCGTCGGTGAGGCCGAACCACTTCAGCTTCGCGCCGGTGCGCTGCGAGAGCAGCTGCCACGGCACGATGTTGGAGTGGTGCTCCATCTCCGTGATGGCGATCTCGGTCTCGTGGTCGACCCGGTAGGGCTCGTCCGCCCAGCCGAGCATGTTCGCGACCAGGTTGAGCGACTCCGAGGCGTTCTTGGTGAAGATCACCTCGTCGCGGCTCGGCGCGTTGATGAAGGCGGCGACCTTGTCGCGGGAGCCCTCGTACAGCGCCGTGGCCTCCTCCGCGAGCACGTGGACGCCACGGTGCACGTTGGCGTTGTGCCGCTCGTAGTACTCGTTCAGCGCGTCGAGCACCTGGCGCGGCTTCTGAGAGGTCGCCGCGTTGTCCAGGTAAACGATCTTCTTCCCGTCGTGGACCACACGATCCAGAAGGGGGAAGTCCTTGCGGATCGCCTCGATGTCGAGGAGGCCAGGCAGCTGTGTCACGCGGTCGCGCCACCCTTCACGTACTTGTCGTAACCCTCGGCCTCCAGCTGGTCGGCGAGCTCGGCGCCACCGGACTCGGCGATGCGGCCGTTCGCGAACACGTGCACGAAGTCGGGCTTGATGTAGCGCAGGATGCGCGTGTAGTGGGTGATCAGCAGGGTGCCGACCTCACCGCTCTCGCGGACGCGGTTGACGCCCTCGGAGACGATGCGCAGGGCGTCGACGTCCAGACCGGAGTCCGTCTCGTCGAGGATCGCGATCTTCGGCTTGAGGAGCTCCAGCTGGAGGATCTCGTGACGCTTCTTCTCGCCGCCGGAGAAGCCCTCGTTGACGTTGCGCTCGGCGAAGGCCGGGTCCATGTGGAGCTGCTCCATGGCGGCCTTGACCTCCTTCACCCAGGTGCGCAGCTTCGGCGCCTCGCCGCGGATGGCGGTGGCCGAGGTGCGCAGGAAGTTGGAGACCGAGACGCCGGGGACCTCGACCGGGTACTGCATGGCGAGGAAGACGCCGGCGCGGGCGCGCTCGTCGACGGACATCTCCAGGACGTCCTCGCCGTCGAGGGTCACGGTGCCACCGGTGATGGTGTACTTCGGGTGACCGGCGAGGGAGTACGCCAGGGTGGACTTGCCGGAGCCGTTCGGACCCATGATGGCGTGCGTCTCACCCTGCTTGACGGTGAGGTCGACGCCCTTGAGGATCTCGCGGGCGCCGGTCGCCGAGTCACCAGTCTCGACGGAGACGTGCAGGTCGTGGATTTCAAGCGTTGCCATGGATACCTCAGGACTCCTGGGTGAGGGAGACGAGCACGTCGTCCCCTTCGATCTTTACGGGGTAAACGGGTACGGGGCGCGTCGCGGGCAGGCCCGAGGGCTTGCCGGTGCGCAGGTCGAAGGCCGACCCGTGCAGCCAGCACTCGATCATGCAGTCCTCGACCTCGCCCTCCGAGAGCGAGACGTTCGCGTGCGAGCAGATGTCGTTGATCGCGAACACCTCCCCCTCGGTGGAGACGATGGACACCGGCGTGCCGTCGAGCTCCACCCGCTTGGGTGTGCCCTCCTCCAGCTCGCTCAGCGCACAGGCCTTGACGTAGGTCATCAGACGGACGCCTGCAGCTCGGTTTCGATCTTCGCGAGCAGCCGCTCCTCGATGTCCGCGACACCGATCTGCTGCACGAGCTCGGCGAAGAAGCCGCGCACGACGAGGCGGCGGGCCTCTTCGGCCGGGATGCCGCGGGCCTGGAGGTAGAAGAGCTGCTCGTCGTCGAAGCGGCCGGTGGCGGAGGCGTGGCCGGCGCCGACGATCTCGCCGGTCTCGATCTCCAGGTTCGGCACCGAGTCGACCCGCGCGCCGTCCGTGAGGACGAGGTTGCGGTTCATCTCGTAGGTGTCGGTGCCCTCGGCGCTCTTCTCGATGAGCACGTCACCGATCCAGACCGCGTGGGCGCCCTCGCCCTGGAGCGCGCCCTTGTAGACCACGTTCGACGTGCAGTGCGGGGCGTCGTGCGTGACGAGGAGGCGGTGCTCCTGGTGCTGGCCGGCGTCCGTGAAGTACAGGCCGAAGAGCTCGGCCGCGCCGCCGGGGCCCGCGTAGCTGATCCGCGGGTGCAGGCGGACGACGTCGCCGCCGAAGGTGACGACGACCGACTTGAACGAGGCGTCCCGGCCGACCAGCGTGTTGTGCTGGGAGCAGTGGACGGCGGTGGCGTCCCAGTCCTGCACGGACACGACGGTGAGCTTGGCGCCGTCGCCGACGAGGAACTCCACGTTGGCGGCGCGGACGCCGTCACCGGTGTGGTCGATGACGATGACGGCCTCGGCGAAGGCCTGCACGTCGAAGACGGTGTGGCCGAAGGTCGTGCCTCCCTCGCCGTGCAGCGAGACGCGCACCGGCTCGGTCAGGACGGCTTCCTTGGGCACGGTGACGACCGTGGCCTTGGTGAAGGACGTGAACGCCTGGGCGGCGACGCGGTCCACCGGGGTGCCGGCCTTGCCGATGCGGGCGTCGTCGCGCTCGACGGACTCGATCGTGACGCCCTCGGGCGCGTCGATCTGGGCCTTCATGCTGCCGTCGGCGACCGCGGTGCCGTCGTGCAGACCGCGCAGGCGGGCGAGCGGGGTGAACCGCCACTCCTCCTCGCGGCCGTGCGGAACGGGGAAGTCCGCCACGTCGAAGGACGGCGGCGCGCTCATCCGGGTGGCGACGGTGGACTCTGCGGCCACCGCGATCGAGCCGGCGGTGGTCGAACCCACCGGAATGTTCTGAGCCTCAGCCATGGCTGTCGTGTTGCTCGCTCTCTTAAAAAGAACTGCCTGCGTCAAAGAATGTTGCGAAGTCCGGACGGCCGGTCGGGACTATCCGACCGAGCCTTCCATCTGCAGCTCGATCAGCCGGTTCAGCTCCAGGGCGTACTCCATGGGCAGCTCGCGCGCGATGGGCTCGACGAACCCGCGCACGATCATGGCCATGGCCTCGAACTCGGTCATGCCGCGGCTCATCAGGTAGAAGAGCTGGTCGTCCGAGACCTTGGAGACGGTCGCCTCGTGGCCCATGGACACGTCGTCCTCGCGGACGTCCACGTAGGGGTACGTGTCCGAGCGGGAGATGGTGTCGACCAGGAGCGCGTCACACAGCACGTTGGACTTGGAGCCGTGCGCGCCCTCGCCGATCTCGACCAGGCCTCGGTACGAGGTGCGGCCGCCGCCTCGCGCCACCGACTTGGAGACGATGTTCGAGGAGGTGTTCGGCGCCATGTGGACCATCTTGGAGCCGGCGTCCTGGTGCTGGCCCTCGCCCGCGAAGGCGATGGACAGGGTCTCGCCCTTGGCGTGCTCGCCCATCAGGTAGACGGCCGGGTACTTCATGGTGACCTTGGAACCGATGTTGCCGTCGACCCACTCCATGGTCGCGCCCTCGTACGCCACGGCGCGCTTGGTGACCAGGTTGTAGACGTTGTTCGACCAGTTCTGGATCGTCGTGTAGCGGCAGCGGCCGCCCTTCTTCACGATGATCTCGACCACGGCGCTGTGCAGCGAGTCCGAGGAGTAGATCGGGGCGGTGCAGCCCTCGACGTAGTGGACGTACGCGTCCTCGTCGACGATGATCAGCGTCCGCTCGAACTGGCCCATGTTCTCCGTGTTGATGCGGAAGTAGGCCTGGAGCGGGATGTCGACCTTGACGCCCTTGGGGACGTAGATGAACGAGCCGCCCGACCACACGGCGGTGTTCAGCGACGCGAACTTGTTGTCGCCGACCGGGATGACCGTGCCGAAGTACTCCTGGAAGAGCTCCGGGTGCTCCTTCAGCGCGGTGTCCGTGTCGAGGAAGATGACGCCCTGCTCCTCCAGGTCCTCGCGGATCTGGTGGTAGACGACCTCGGACTCGTACTGGGCCGCGACACCGGCGACGAGGCGCTGCTTCTCCGCCTCGGGGATGCCGAGCTTGTCGTACGTGTTCTTGATGTCCTCGGGCAGGTCCTCCCAGGAAGCGGCCTGCTTCTCGGTGGAGCGCACGAAGTACTTGATGTTGTCGAAGTCGATGCCGGAGAGGTCGGAGCCCCAGGTCGGCATGGGCTTCTTGTCGAAGAGCTTCAGGCCCTTGAGGCGGAGCTTCAGCATCCACTCGGGCTCGTTCTTCTTCGCCGAGATGTCCCGGACTACGTCCTCCGACAGGCCACGCTTCGCAGCGGCGCCGGCCGCGTCGGAGTCGGCCCAGCCGTATTCGTAGGTGCCCAGGCCATCGAGCTCAGGGTGAGCAGTCTCCGTGGTCATGCGGGGTTCCTCCCGGCCGTACTTGCAGATGCTGATGTGTCGGTCTGTGTGGCGCCCGCGCCTCGCGGAATGAACGTCGTGCACACTCCGTCGCCGTGGGCGATGGTGGCGAGGCGCTGCACATGCGTCCCGAGCAGGCGGGAGAAGACCTCGGTCTCCGCCTCGCAGAGCTGCGGGAACTGCTCGGCGACGTGTGCGACCGGGCAGTGGTGCTGGCAGAGCTGTTCTCCGCTGTGCGGACCGGGAGCGCTCTTCGCCGTAGCAGCGTACCCGTCCGCGGTCAATGCCTTGGCCAGGGCCTCGGTGCGTTCCGCCGGGGGCGCCGCTTCGAGGCTCTCCCGGTAGGTCTCGGCCTGCGCGTCCATCCGCGCCCTGGCGAACGCGGCCACCGCGGCCTCGCCCCGCTCCCCGCCGCCGGCGCTCTGCGCGATCCAGCGCATGGCGTCCGCGGCGAGCGAATCGTAGGACTGGTCGAACGCGTCGCGGCCGCAGTCGGTCAGCGCGAAGACCTTGGCGGGCCGACCCCGGGTGCGCGCGCCGTAGACGCGCTGCTCACGGGCTTCGACCACGTCGTCGGCGACGAGCGTGTCGAGGTGGCGGCGGACCGCGGCCTGGGTGAGGCCGAGACGCGCCGCGAGGTCGGCGACGGTGGACGGCCCGTGGTCCAGGATGGAGCGCGCCACCCGGTTGCGGGTGGACCGCTCCCCGGTAGCGAGTTCCCCCTGGGGGGTCTCGATCAGCCGTTCGCCGTATTTCACAACGCCATTGTTGCGTAATTAGTCGAGCCCCGACAAGCCGTGACCGACGCCACTCCTGGTGGCATCCATCACTAAGGGTTACCTAATTTATCCACGCAGAGTTAAACGGCGGCCAACATTCCGCCCTTGCCCCGGCCCTCGAAATACTCCGCGAAATGCCTCCCACCAGCAATCCCCCCGGCCGCCGGGGGCCTGACCGGCATGAACATCACCTTCTGAAAATGTCACGGAAACCGACCGGATCCACAGGACCACACGGTGGAAAAGAGGCTCGGCACCCGGGATCCAGGCCCCCTTCCGGCTCTCCGTAGACTCACCCGCATGAGCAACGACCCCGCCGTGGAGATCCGCGGACTGGTGAAGCGGTACGGCCCCAAAACCGCGGTGGACGGCCTGGACCTCACCGTCCGCACCGCATCGGTCACCGCGGTCCTCGGCCCCAACGGCGCGGGCAAGACCACCACCGTCGAAACGTGCGAGGGCTACCACCGCCCCGATGCCGGCACCGTCCGCGTCCTCGGCCTCGACCCCGTCGCCGAGGCCGACGCCCTGCGCCCGCGGATCGGCGTGATGCTCCAGTCCGGCGGGGTCTACTCCGGCGCCCGCGCCGTCGAGATGCTCCGCCACATGGCCAAGCTGTACGCCAACCCGCTCGACGTGGACACCCTGGTGGAACGCCTCGGACTCGGCAGCTGCGGCCGCACCGTCTACCGCAGGCTCTCCGGCGGACAGCAGCAGCGCCTGGCCCTCGCCATGGCCGTCGTCGGCCGCCCCGAGCTGGTCTTCCTGGACGAGCCGACCGCCGGCCTCGACCCGCAGGCCCGCCGCGGCACCTGGGAGCTCGTACGGGAACTGCGCGCCGACGGGGTGTCCGTCGTCCTGACCACCCACCACATGGACGAGGCCGAGCAGCTCGCCGACGAGGTCGCGATCATCGACACCGGCCGCGTCATCGCCCACGGCACCCCCGAGCAGCTCTGCCGGGGCGGCGCCGAGAACACCCTGCGCTTCACCGGCCGCCCCTCGCTCGACCTCGCCTCGCTGCTGAAGGCCCTGCCCGACGGCACCGAGGCCGCCGAGCTCACCGCCGGCGTCTACCGGGTCACCGGCGACGTGCACCCGCAGCTGCTGGCCACCGTCGCCTCCTGGTGCGCGCAGCACGGGGTGATGCCGGACAGCCTCGCGGTGGAACGGCACACCCTCGAAGACGTCTTCCTCGAACTCACCGGTAAGGAGCTGCGCGCATGAGCGCCGGTGCGTTCACCCCCGCCGCGGGGGCCGCGCCCGTGTCCCGCATGATCCTCGCGCAGACGGCCCTGGAAACCCGGATGCTGCTGCGCAACGGGGAACAGCTGCTGCTCACCGTGATCATCCCGGCGCTGCTGCTGGTGCTGTTCTCCACCGTCGACATCATCACCGTGCCCGTGCGCGAGGGGAGCGCCGCGCAGGAGCCCGTGGACTTCCTCGCCCCCGGCGTCCTCGCCCTCGCCGTGATGTCCACCGCCTTCACCGGCCAGGCCATCGCCACCGGCTTCGACCGGCGCTACGGGGTGCTCAAGCGGCTCGGCGCCTCCCCGCTGCCGCGCTGGGCGCTGATGTCCGCCAAGACCCTGTCGGTGCTGGTCACCGAGGTGCTCCAGATCGCGCTGCTGACGGTGATCGCCCTGGCGCTGGGCTGGTCCCCGCAGGGGAACCCGCTGTCGGTCGCCCTGCTGATCCTGCTCGGGACCGCCGCCTTCTCCGGGCTCGGGCTGCTGATGGCGGGCACCCTCAAGGCCGAGGCCACCCTGGCCGCCGCCAACCTGGTCTTCCTGCTGCTGCTGGTGGGCGGCGGGGTGATCGTGCCGCTGGACAAGTTCCCCGCGGCGGTGCAGTCCGTCCTGGGGCTGCTGCCCATCTCGGCGCTGTCCGACGGGCTGCGCGAGGTGCTCCAGCAGGGGGCCTCGCTGCCGTGGGGCGACGTGGCCGTGCTGGCCGTCTGGGCCGTGCTCGGCCTGGGCGCCGCGGCGCGGTTCTTCCGCTGGGAGTGAATCCCTTCCGCTGGGGTCCGCCTTCCCGCGACTATGGACGCCTCCACCTCTGAGGTGGACGACCACGAAGCCGGGGGGCGGGTATGGCGCAGCGGGAAGCCGTTCTACGGCTGGACGGACAGTGGGCCCACATCCGCTCGGGGGCCTCGCACACCGAACCCGGCGAGCGCGACCGGCTGCTCGGAGAGCTGATCACCGCCCTGCGGGCGCTGCCCGAGGACCCCGAGTGCGTGGCGCGGCTGGGGCTGCGGCTCGCCGACCGGGCCGCGCTGCGCTTCGCCGCCGGGGACCGCGGCGGCGCCCTCGCCACGATCGAGGAGGCGCTGCGCAGCTCCGAGCGCGCGGCCCCGTACTCCCCGGAGTTCGCCCGCTGGTACGCGCGGGGCCTGATCAACCAGGGCGTCTGGCTGGCCTGGCCGCTCAGCGACGCGGACCGGCTGCCCCGGCACCCGCTGGGCCGGGCCGCCGAGGAGGGGCCGAGCGCCATGGAGCGGGCGGCCGGCGAGCGCGCCCTGGACGTGACCCGCGCGGCCGTGGCCCTCTGGCAGTCCCTGGACCAGCACGACCCGGTCAACCGGCGGGGCCTCGCGCAGGCCAAGGTCTTCCTCGGGGACCGGCTGGCGGAGCTGGGCTTCGCGACCGACGCGGTGGCCTGGGCGGTGGACGCGGAGGCCGACTTCCGCTCGCTGCTGCTCACGCACCCCGGCTCCGAGGAGTCCCCGGAGGCGGAGGACGCCCTCGACCACATCGGGCGGCAGCTGGAGCTGCGGCTGCGCTACCTCGACTTCGACGCGCTGGTCAGGCTGCGCTCCGAGGGGCTGCTGCCCGAGCGGCTGCTGCCGCAGGCCGTGGTGGCCGCCCGGATCCGCGGGGTGCCCGAGCCGGAGATCGCCGGGCGGCTGCGCCTGGGCGCCGACCAGGTGGCCACGATGCTGGAGGTCACCTCCTGGCTCGCGGTGTGGCGGGTCGACGTACGGGGTCCCGACGGGACGTGGAACGCGCTGGAGCACCCCTGGCACAGCGCGGCGGAAGTGCGGGGCGGCTCGGCGCAGGAGGTGGCGGGCGAACTGCTGCGGGGGTTCGCGGCCTCCCCGGACCACCCCGGCGAGGGCGGCCACTGGCGGCTCGGCATCTGGTGGCAGCAGGAGGGCGACCCGGCGGGCGCCGTGTTCCGGCGCGTCATCGGCCCCGACACCGACCCCGGAGGCGGCCCCGGAACCGGCCGCGACGCTCCCGCGCCGACCCCCTCGTGAAACTTTGCACAAGGCGCCGATTACGATGGGCGCCGTGTTGAACCCCCTCGCATACATCGCCAGCCGCTGGACCCCGTCACCCCGGATCGTCCAGCGGGCCGCGTTCGCCGCGCTCCTGATGAGCGTGGCCATCGTCGTCACCGGCGGCGCGGTGCGGCTGACCGGATCCGGTCTCGGCTGCGACACCTGGCCCAAGTGCACCGACGACAGCCTGATCGTGACCCAGGAGCAGGGCTTCCACGGGGCCGTCGAGTTCACCAACCGGATGCTGACGTACGTACTGTGCGCGGCCGTCGGCTGGGGCATCGTCGCGGCCCGCTCGGCCAAGCCCTGGCGCCGTTCGCTGACCCGCCTCGGCTGGACCCAGTTCTTCCTCGTGATGGGCAACGCCGTCCTCGGCGGCATCACCGTCCTGACGGGGCTCAACCCGTACAGCGTGGCCGGGCACTTCCTGCTCGCCACCTCGCTGATCGCCGTCACCACCATCACCTGGCAGCGCACCCGCGAGGGCGACGACGCCCCCCGGCCGCGCGTGCCCGGTCCGGTGCGCAGGCTCTCCTGGGCGCTGATCGTCACCACCGTGATCCTGATCGCGGCGGGCACGGTGGTCACCGGTTCCGGTCCGCACGCCGGCGACCGCAGCGAGATCAAGCGGATGCCGTTCGACTGGTCGGCCACCGCCCACGTGCACGCCGTCTCCGCCTGGCTGGTGTGCGCGCTCGCCGTGGCGATGTGGCTGGTGCTGCGCGTGGTGGACGCCCCGGTCGACACCCGGGCGCGCGCCCGTGACCTGCTGATCGTCCTGCTCGCCCAGGGCGCCATCGGCTACGTCCAGTACTTCACCCACGTGCCCGAGGCGCTGGTCGCGGCCCACATGCTCGGCTCCTGCCTGGTGTGGATCGCCGTCCTGCGGGTCGCGCTCAGCCTGCGCGAGCGGACCGCGGACCCGCTGGCGGCCCCCGCCCCGGCGCTCGACGACGCGAAGCTCTCCACGGTCTGACCGGCGCGGACGGCGCGGAGGCGGGCGGGCCCGCGAGGGGCCGGCCCGCTCAGCCGCGTTCGTCCAGCCGGTAGACCCGGCGGGCGTTGTCCGCCGCGAGCATCGCCGCCACCCGTTCGGCGTCCCGCCAGGACCAGGCCCCGTCGCCGACCCAGCCGCCCAGCACCCGGTCCAGCGCCTCCCGGAACACCAGGGCGCCGACCGCGTGCAGTTCCGGCAGCCGCCGCCCGCCGCTGGAGAACAGCAGCTTCCCGAAGGGCGCGAGCTCCAGCAGCTCGGCCAGCACCCCCGCCGCCCGCGCCCCGGTGTGCGCGAGGGCCACGCCCAGATCGGCGTACACGTGCGGGAAGCCGGCCGCGAGCCGCGCGCTCTGGCGGTGGTACGGGTGGCCGCCGAGCAGCACCAGCCGCGTCCCGAGGCCCTCGGTGGCCCGTACGAACTCCGTCAGCCGCACCGGACCGCCCGGCTCCGGCCGCGCCTCCGGCCCCGGCCGCCCCGCGCCGGTGTGCAGCTGGAGCGGCAGCCCCGAAGCCACCGCGCTCCACAGCAGGTGCCTCAGGAGTACCGGGTCCCGTACCGCCCCGCCCTTGACCCGCCCGGCCAGCCACCGCCCGGCGGCCCCGCGCACCTCGCCGGGACCGGGCGGTTGGGGCGCGAGGGCTGCGGAGTACCCCGCGTCGGCGCCACAGGTGAAGGCGACGGCCCCTGCCGCGGCGTGGTGGACGGCCCCGGAGAGGTTGGCCAGGAACGCGCCGACCGTCCCGGAGGTGTCCGCGACCTGCTCGGCCAGCAACTCCAGCCGCACGAGTTCATGCGCCTCGGCGTTCCCGGCGCGGGCGAGTTCCTCGGGCTCCGTGATGTCCCCCGGCTCCCCGGTGTCGACCAGGAAGGTGCCGATCCCGGAGCCGCGCAGCAGCCGCCGCCCGGATTCGACCACGCCGAGCTCGCGCCGCCGGGCCAGATAGCGGGCGGGCGGGCAGTGGGGCTCCAGCCCCAGCAGCGGCGGGCACCAGCGGCGCACGGCGAAACCGGTCTGGGTGTCGAAGAAGGTGGTCCCGGCGGCGGGCGGCCCGGCCGAGGGGATCAGCTGGGCCTCGAAGGTGCCGAGTCCCAGCTCCGTGCGGAGCACTCCGTGGCAGTACTGGTCCACCAGGGACGGCGTTTCGATCATCCGGGCATCCCGTTGCGGACGTGAGGAAGGGGCTTCCACACGTCCTAACGAGAAAGCGGGGTGTGAGGTGTTGCTCGTGCTGTTGACCGAGGATCAGGCGGCCCGGTTCGCGGGCCCGCCCAGCTGGATGCCCGCCATCCGGGTCCACTCGTACGGGCCGGTCTCCACCTTCGCGGCGAACTCGCCGTCGAACTCCTCGTGGAGGGTCAGCCCGGCCTTCTCGGCGGCCAGGCGGGCGGTCTCGTACGCCGGGGCGACCAGGTCGCCCCAGGCGCCGTCCGTCCCGACGAGCACGATGCGGGTGCCGGCCTGGCCGATGTGCGCGAGGTGGCCCTCGGCGCCGCCGTGCTCCTTGGCGAACGCGCCGATCTGCTTGGCCAGCCTCGCGGCCTTGCGGTCCTGCTTCTTCGCCGCGGCGCCTGCGGTGCCCTCGGTGCCTGCGGTGTCTGCCGTGGTGTCTGCCATGTACGGCATGCTACCGGCGAGTAATCAGCGGAGGAAGGGATCCACGGCGACGGCGACGAAGAGGAGCGACACATAGGTGATCGACCAGTGGAACAGCCGCATCTCCTTGAGCTTCGCGCCCGTCACCCCGGACTTGGCCCGCGCGTTCAGCGCGTGCGCCTCCCACAGCCACCAGCCGCCCGACACCAGCGCGACCGCCGTGTAGAACCAGCCGGTGTACCCCAGCGGGGTCAGCAGCAGCGAGACCGCCACCATCACCCAGCTGTAGACGACGATCTGACGCGCCACGGCCCGGTTGCCGGCCACCACGGGCAGCATCGGCACGCCGACGCGCGCGTAGTCGTCCTTCACCTTCATCGAGAGCGGCCAGTAGTGCGGCGGCGTCCAGAAGAAGATGACGAGGAAGAGGATGACGGCGGCCCAGGAGACCTCGTTCTTCACCGACGACCAGCCGATGAGCACCGGCATGCAGCCCGCGATGCCGCCCCAGACGATGTTCTGGGTGGTGCGCCGCTTCAGGAGCATCGTGTAGACCACGACGTAGAAGAGGAGCGCGCCGAGCGACAGGGCGGCCGACAGCCAGTTGACGAGCAGACCGAAGAACAGCGTGGAGACCACACCGAGGGTGATGCCGAAGACCAGGCACTCCCGGGGGCTCACCATGCCGGTCACCAGCGGCCGCTGCGCGGTCCGGTCCATCAGCGCGTCGATGTCGCGGTCGATGTACATGTTCAGCGCGTTGGCGCCGCCCGCGGACAGATAGCCGCCGAAGCAGGTCACCAGGACCAGCCACAGCGACGGCACGCCCTGCTCGGCGAGGAACATCACCGGCACTGTGGTGATCAGCAGAAGTTCAATGATCCGCGGCTTGGTCAAAGCCACGAAAGCCATGACCCGGGCCCCGAACGGCCGGTGACCGGGGCTCGTCCCGAGTACCCCCGCTGGACGGGATTCGACGGCCGTCACGCACACCCCTGAGAGAGAATCCAGCAAGCTCCGACACGGACCCCCTCAAAAATGAAGGCCCGGTAAAGGCTTGCGCGTACCACGCCACTCTAGACGTTGCGCTTACGTCGCCCCGCGCGGGGGTCGCCTCGTGTTGGGCCGATCGGATACCGCACGTGGGGGGCGTCAGGTGAGAGGGGTAAGCCCCGTATGAGCACTGGCCACCGACCTGATGAAGCAGGGCTCGATCTCGAATAGCCGCACACCTTTGCGGGGGTAGGCTCGGAATCGCGCCGGTGCACCGTTCGTCACCGGGAAACGACATGTGGAGAGGAGCCCTGACTCACGGTGAGCACCAAGCCGACGACCACAGAGCTCAAGTGGACCGAACTGGACCAGCGTGCCGTCGACACGGCCCGCGTCCTTGCCGCGGACGCGGTCCAGAAGGTCGGAAACGGCCACCCGGGCACGGCGATGAGCCTGGCCCCCGCCGCGTACACCCTGTTCCAGAAGGTCATGCGGCACGACCCGGCCGACCCCGAATGGGTCGGCCGCGACCGCTTCGTGCTCTCCGCGGGGCACTCGTCCCTCACGCTGTACACGCAGCTCTACCTGGCCGGCTTCGGCCTGGAGCTCGACGACCTGAAGGCGTTCCGCACCTGGGGTTCCAAGACCCCCGGCCACCCGGAGTACGGCCACACCACCGGCGTCGAGACCACCACCGGCCCGCTGGGCCAGGGTGTCGCCAACGCGGTGGGCATGGCCATGGCCGCCCGCTACGAGCGCGGTCTCTTCGACCCGGAGGCCGCCCCCGGCGCCTCCCCGTTCGACCACATGATCTACGCGATCGCGGGCGACGGCTGCCTCCAGGAGGGCATCTCCTCCGAGGCCTCCTCGCTGGCCGGCCACCAGAAGCTCGGCAACCTGGTGCTGCTGTGGGACGACAACCACATCTCCATCGAGGGTGACACGGAGACGGCCGTCTCCGAGGACACCATGAAGCGCTACGAGGCGTACGGCTGGCACGTCCAGCGCGTCGAGCAGCAGCCGAACGGCGACCTCGACCCGAAGGCGCTGTTCGCCGCCCTCCAGGCCGCGAAGGCCGAGACGGAGCGCCCCTCCTTCATCGCGATGCGCTCGATCATCGCCTGGCCGGCCCCGCACGCCCAGAACACCGAGGCCGCGCACGGCTCGGCCCTGGGTGACGACGAGGTCGCCGCCACCAAGCGCGTGCTCGGCTTCGACCCGGAGAAGACCTTCGAGGTCTCCGACGAGGTCCTCGCGCACACCCGCGAGGCGCTGGACCGCGGCCGCGAGGCCAAGGCCGCCTGGGACAAGGAGTTCTCCGCCTGGCGCACCGCCAACCCGGAGCGCGCCGCCGAGTTCGACCGCATCAACGCCAACGAGCTGCCCGCGGGCTGGGAGGACAAGCTCCCCGTCTTCGAGACCGGCAAGGGCGTCGCCACCCGCGCGGCCTCCGGCAAGGTGCTCGAAGCCCTCGGCCCGGTCATCCCGGAGCTGTGGGGCGGCTCGGCCGACCTGGCCGGCTCCAACAACACCACCATCGACAAGAACTCCTCGTTCCTGCCGAAGGACAACCCGCTGCCGGAGGCCGACCCGTACGGCCGTACCGTCCACTTCGGCATCCGCGAGCACTCCATGGCCGCGTCCATGAACGGCATCGCGCTGCACGGCCACACCCGCATCTACGGCGGCACCTTCCTGGTGTTCTCCGACTACATGCGCAACGCCGTCCGCCTGTCCGCCCTGATGCACGTGCCGGTCACCTACGTGTGGACGCACGACTCCATCGGCCTCGGCGAGGACGGCCCGACCCACCAGCCGGTCGAGCACCTCGCCTCGCTGCGCGCCATCCCGGGCCTGAACGTGGTCCGCCCGGCCGACGCGAACGAGACCGTCATCGCCTGGCGCGAGGTCCTGCGCCGCCACACCAAGGTGTTCGGCAAGGGTGCCCCGCACGGTCTGGCGCTGACCCGCCAGGGCGTGCCGACCTACGACCGCAACGAGGACGCGGCCAAGGGCGGCTACGTGCTCTTCGAGGCCACGGGCCCCGAGGGCGAGAGCGCCGAGGCCCAGGTCGTCCTCATCGGCACCGGCTCCGAGGTCCAGCTGGCCGTCGCCGCGCGCGAGGCCCTGCAGGCCGAGGGCATCCCGGCGCGCGTCGTCTCGATGCCGTGCGTGGAGTGGTTCGAGGAGCAGGACCAGGACTACAAGGACAGCGTCCTGCCCCCGTCCGTCAAGGCGCGCGTCGCGGTCGAGGCCGGCATCGGCCTGACCTGGCACCGCTACGTGGGCGACGCGGGCCGGATCGTCTCGCTGGAGCACTTCGGTGCCTCCGCCGACGCCAAGGTGCTGTTCCGCGAGTTCGGTTTCACCCCCGAGGCCGTGACCGCCGCCGCCAAGGACTCCCTCGCCGCCGCCGCGCGCTGACGCCGGTACAGAACCAACGTAGGAGATGTAATCCCATGACAGACGCACTCAAGCGCCTCTCCGACGAGGGCGTGGCGATCTGGCTGGACGACCTGTCCCGCAAGCGCATCACGTCCGGCAACCTGGCCGAGCTCATCGACCAGTCGCACGTGGTCGGTGTCACCACCAACCCGTCGATCTTCCAGAAGGCGATCAGCAGCGGCGACGGCTACGAGCAGCAGCTCGCCGACCTCGCCGCCCGCAAGGTCACCGTCGACGAGGCCATCCGCATGATCACGACGGCGGACGTCCGCGACGCCGCCGACATCCTGCGCCCGGTCTTCGACCGCACGGACGGCCAGGACGGCCGCGTGTCGATCGAGGTCGACCCCCGGCTGGCCCACGAGACCACGGCGACCATCGCCGAGGCCAAGCAGCTGGCCTGGCTGGTGGACCGCCCGAACACGCTGATCAAGATCCCGGCGACCAAGGCCGGCCTGCCGGCGATCACCGAGGTCATCGGCAAGGGCATCAGCGTCAACGTCACGCTGATCTTCTCGCTGGAGCGCTACCGCGCGGTCATGGACGCGTACCTGTCGGGTCTGGAGAAGGCCAAGGCCGCCGGCCTGGACCTCTCCCTGATCCACTCGGTCGCCTCCTTCTTCGTGTCCCGCGTGGACTCGGAGATCGACAAGCGCCTGGACGCCGTCGGCACCGACGAGGCGAAGGCCCTGAAGGGCAAGGCGGCCCTCGCGAACGCCCGTCTGGCCTACGAGGCCTACGAAGAGGTGTTCTCCTCCGACCGGTGGAACGCCCTGGAGCGGCTCGGCGCCAACAAGCAGCGCCCGCTGTGGGCCTCGACCGGCGTCAAGGACCCGGCGTACAAGGACACCCTGTACGTGGTGGACCTGGTCGCCCCGAACACGGTGAACACCATGCCGGAGGCCACGCTGGAGGCCACCGCCGACCACGGCCAGGTCGCCGGTGACACCGTCCGCGGCACCTACGCGCAGGCGCGCGCCGAGCTCGACGCGGTCGCCAAGCTGGGCATCTCGTACGACGATGTGGTCCAGCTGCTCGAAGACGAGGGCGTCGAGAAGTTCGAGGCGTCCTGGAACGACCTGCTGAAGTCGACCGAGGCGGAGCTCGCGCGCCTCGCCCCCACGGAGGCCTGAACACCTTGTCTGTAAACGGAGCGAACCCGCTTCGTGACGCACAGGACCGGCGGCTCCCGCGCATCGCGGGGCCGTCCGGCCTGGTCATTTTCGGCGTTACGGGTGACCTGTCGCGCAAGAAGCTGATGCCGGCCGTCTACGACCTGGCCAACCGCGGCCTCCTCCCGCCGGGTTTCTCGCTGATCGGGTTCGCCCGGCGCGAGTGGCAGGACGAGGACTTCGCCAAGGTGGTCCACGACGCCGTCAAGGAGCACTCGCGCACGCCCTTCCGTGAGGAGGTCTGGCAGCAGCTGGTGCAGGGCTGCCGCTTCGTCCAGGGCGACTTCGACGACGACGAGGCCTTCCAGACCCTGAAGGCGACGATCGAGGAACTCGACAAGGCGCAGGGAACGGGCGGCAACTTCGCCTTCTACCTGTCCGTCCCGCCGAAGTTCTTCCCGAAGGTGGTCCAGCAGCTCAAGGACCACGGTCTGGCGCAGAAGGAAGGCTCCTGGCGGCGCGCCGTCATCGAGAAGCCCTTCGGCCACGACCTGAAGAGCGCCGAGGAACTCAACAAGGTCGTCCACGAGGTCTTCCCCCGGGACGAGGTCTTCCGGATCGACCACTACCTCGGCAAGGAGACCGTCCAGAACATCCTGGCGCTCCGCTTCGCCAACACCATGTTCGAGCCGATCTGGAACCGGTCGTACGTCGACCACGTGCAGATCACCATGGCCGAGGACATCGGCATCGGCGGCCGGGCCGGGTACTACGACGGCATCGGCGCGGCCCGTGACGTCATCCAGAACCACCTGCTCCAGCTGCTCGCGCTGACCGCGATGGAGGAGCCCGGATCCTTCCACCCGAAGGCACTGGTGGCGGAGAAGCTGAAGGTGCTGACCGCGGTGGAGCTGCCCGAGGACCTGGGCAAGCACACCGTGCGCGGCCAGTACTCGGCGGCCTGGCAGGGCGGCGAGAAGGTCGTCGGGTACCTCGAAGAGGACGGCATCGACCCCAAGTCGAAGACCGACACCTACGCGGCCATCCGGCTGGAGATCAACAACCGCCGCTGGGCGGGCGTCCCGTTCTACCTGCGGACGGGCAAGCGCCTGGGCCGCCGGGTGACCGAGATCGCGGTGGTCTTCAAGCGGGCCCCGTACCTGCCGTTCGAGTCGGGCGCGACCGAGGAGCTGGGGCAGAACGCCCTGGTCATCCGGGTCCAGCCGGACGAGGGCGTGACGGTGCGGTTCGGCTCGAAGGTGCCGGGCACCTCCATGGAGGTGCGGGACGTCACGATGGACTTCGCGTACGGCGAGTCCTTCACGGAGTCCAGCCCGGAGGCCTACGAGCGGCTCATCCTCGATGTCCTCCTCGGCGACGCGAACCTCTTCCCGCGTCACCAGGAAGTCGAGCTGTCCTGGAACATCCTCGACCCGATCGAGGAGTACTGGGACAAGCACGGCAAGCCCGCGCAGTACCCGGCGGGCACCTGGGGACCGGTCGAGGCGGACGAGATGCTCGCACGAGACGGACGGAGCTGGCGCCGGCCATGAAGATCGACCTCACGGAGACCACCTCCAGCAAGATCAACGCCGCGCTGGTGCAGGCGCGCCGGGACATCGGCACGCCGGCCATCGGCATGGTCCTCACGCTGGTGATCGTGACCGACGAGGAGAACGCGTACGACGCGCTCAAGTCGGCGAACGACGCGTCCCACGAGCACCCCTCACGGATCGTCGTCGTCGTCAAGCGGGCCGGCCGTTCCGTGCGCGCCCGCCGCGACGCCCGTCTCGACGCGGAAGTCCGCGTCGGGGCGGACGCCGGCAGTGGTGAGACGGTGGTGCTCAGGCTCCACGGTGAACTGGTCGACCACGCCCAGTCCGTGGTCCTCCCGCTCCTCCTGCCGGACGCCCCCGTGGTCGTCTGGTGGCCGGACGGTGCTCCGTCGGACCTGGCGCGCGACCCGCTGGGCGCGCTGGGGCAGCGCCGGATCACGGACACGTACGCCTGCGAGGACCCCATCGGGTACCTGTCGGCCCGTTCGGGTGCGTACGCGCCCGGTGACACGGACCTGGCGTGGACCCGGATCACGCCCTGGCGCTCGATGCTGGCCGCCGCACTGGACCAGCAGACCGTCTCGGTCGTCACCTCGGCGGTCGTCGACGGCGAGGACGAGAACCCGAGCTGCGAGCTGCTGGCCATGTGGCTGGCGGACCGCCTCCAGGTCCCGGTCAAGCGGACGGTCTCGGCCGGCCCCGGCCTGACCTCGGTGCGGCTGCGCACCAAGGACGGCGAGATCGTCCTGGACCGTGCGGACGGGTCCCTGGCCACGCTGTGCATGCCGGGGCAGCCCGACCGCGGGGTGGCGCTCAAGCGCCGCGACACGGCCGAGCTGCTGGCGGAGGAACTGCGCCGGCTGGACCCGGACAACACCTACGAGGCCTCGCTGAAGTTCGGCGTGGCCCGGCTGGAGGCCTCCGCGGAGGCGGCTCCGGCGAAGGCGACCGACTCCCCGGAGACGGTGACCGGCCCCAAGGCCGACGCAGCGGCCGCGAAGCCGGCGGCCAAGCCGGCCGCGAAGCCGGCGAAGAAGGCCCCGGCCAAGTAACCCGTACCCGCCGCGCGGGCCCGCCCCTCGAACGCCGGCGAGGCTGGATCTTCAGCCCGTCCGGCGTTCGGGGACCGGGGTCCGGGGCGCAGGCCCCGGGAAACGGGGAAGGGGCGGGGCGGGGCGGGGAGCAAGCACCGCGCGGCGGCACCCACCCGTATCAACGACAAGGCGGCAGCACATGGGTATGACGACTCCCCAGGTCGTCGTCCACCGGGACAAGGAGCTGATGGCGCAGGCCGCGGCGGCCCGGCTGATCACGAAGGTCGTGGACGCGCAGGCGGCCCGCGGCTCCGCGTCGGTGGTCCTCACCGGCGGCCGCAACGGCAACGGGCTGCTCGCGGCCCTCGCCGCGGCGCCCGCGCGGGACGCGATCGACTGGGCGCGGCTGGACCTCTGGTGGGGCGACGAGCGCTACGTCCCCGCCGACGACCCCGAGCGCAACCACACCCAGGCCCGCGAGGCCCTGCTGGACTCCGTCCCGGTGGATCCGGCGCGCGTACACGTGATGCCCGCCTCCGACGGTCCGTACGGGGCGGACGTGGACGCGGCTGCGGCGGCGTACGCGGCGGAGCTCGCCCGGGCCGCTGGCCCCGAGGACCACGGACCGGTCCCCCGCTTCGACGTGCTGATGCTGGGCGTCGGCCCGGACACGCACGTGGCGTCCCTGTTCCCTGAGCACCCGGCGGCGCGCGAGAGCGAGCGCACGGTGGTCGGCGTGCACGGCGCGCCCAAGCCGCCGCCGACCCGGGTCTCGCTGACCCTCCCGGCGATCCGGGCGGCCCGCGAGGTCTGGCTGCTGGCGGCCGGCGAGGACAAGGCCGGCGCGGTGGCGATCGCGCTGGGCGGCGCGGGCAGTGTCCAGGCCCCGGCGGCGCAGGCCTACGGCCGCTCCCGGACCCTGTGGCTCCTGGACCGCGCGGCCGCCGCGAAGCTGCCGGCGGGCCTGTACCCCCCGGCCGCGTCCTGACGGGCACGGCCTTCACGGGCACGGCCTTTTCGGGCACGGCCTGACGAACATCCCCGCGGGGTCCGGAGGCAGCGCTTCCGGACCCCGCGGGCGTTCGAGGTCAGTCCCGGCCGCGCAGCGACCGGTAGGTGGCGACCAGCGCGCGCGTGGAGGCGTCCATGCCCTCCACGGGCGCACCGTCCGTCAGCGCGGGCTCGACCCTCTTCGCGAGGACCTTGCCCAGCTCCACACCCCACTGGTCGAACGAGTCGATGTTCCACACCGCGCCCTGCACGAAGACCTTGTGCTCGTAGAGGGCGATCAGCTGGCCCAGTACCGAGGGCGTGAGCTCGGTGGCCAGGATCGTGGTCGTCGGGTGGTTGCCCTGGAAGGTCTTGTGCGGGACCAGGGCCTCCGCGACTCCCTCCGCCCGCACCTCGTCGGCCGTCTTGCCGAAGGCCAGCGCCTGCGTCTGCGCGAAGAAGTTCGCCATCAGCAGGTCGTGCTGGGCCTCCAGGGCCGGCGGCAGCTCCCCGACGGGCCGGGCGAAGCCGATGAAGTCCGCCGGGATCACCTTCGTACCCTGGTGGATCAACTGGTAGTACGCGTGCTGCCCGTTGGTGCCGGGCGTGCCCCAGACCACCGGCCCGGTCTGCCAGTCCACCCGGTTGCCCTGCCGGTCCACGGACTTGCCGTTGGACTCCATGTCCAGCTGCTGGAGGTAGGCCGTGAAGCGGGAGAGGTAGTGGCTGTACGGGAGGACGGCGTGCGACTGCGCGTCGAAGAACGCCCCGTACCAGATCCCCAACAGGCCCATCAGCAGCGGCGCGTTCTCCTCCGGCGGGGCCGTGCGGAAGTGCCGGTCCATCTGCTCGAAGCCGTCCAGCATCTCCCGGAAGGCGTCCGGGCCGATCGCGATCATCAGCGAGAGCCCGATCGCGGAGTCGAAGGAGTAGCGGCCGCCGACCCAGTCCCAGAACCCGAACATGTTGGCCGGGTCGATGCCGAAGTCGGTGACCTTCTCGGCGTTGGTGGACAGCGCCACGAAGTGCCGTGCCACGGCGGCCCGGTCGCCGCCGAGACCCGCCAGCAGCCACTCCCGGGCGGAGGTGGCGTTGGTGATGGTCTCGATGGTCGTGAAGGTCTTCGACGCGATGATGAACAGCGTCTCGGCCGGGTCCATCCCCCGCACGGCCTCGTGCAGGTCCGCGCCGTCCACGTTGGACACGAAACGCAGCGTCAGATCCCGGTCGGTGAAGGCGCGCAGCGCCTCGTACGCCATCGCCGGGCCCAGGTCGGAACCGCCGATGCCGATGTTGACGACGTTCCTGATGCGCTTTCCGGTGAAGCCGGTCCACTCCCCCGACCTGACCTGGGCGGAGAACGCCGCCATCTTGTCGAGGACCGCGTGGACCTCGGGGACGACGTTCTCGCCGTCCACCTCGACGACCGCGTCGCGCGGCGCGCGCAGGGCGGTGTGCAGGACCGCCCGGTCCTCGGTCGTGTTGATCTTGTCCCCGCGGAACATCGCCTCGCGCAGCTCCGCCACGCCCGTCGCCGCGGCCAGTTCGCGCAGCAGTGCGAGCGTCTCGTCGGTCACGAGGTGCTTCGAGTAGTCGATGTGCAGGTCGCCGACCCGCAGGGTGTAGCCGGTGCCCCGGCCCGGATTCGTCTCGAACAGGTCCCGCAGATGCGTCTGTCCCAGCTCGTCCCGGTGCTTTCCGAGTGCCTGCCACTCGGGGGTCCGGTTGAGCCTCGCGCGGCTTTCTGCGTTCATCTCGGACATCAGCCCTCTTCCATCCTGTCGTGCCCCGCCGGTCACCAACCTAAGGGATCAGCGGGCGGGCAACGGACACAAAGAGGCCCGGCCCGCAGGAAGGATTCCTGCGGGCCGGGCCTCGTTCTCACGTTCGTTCGGATGTTCAGATCTCACCGCGGAGTTTGGCGAGCGCCTCGGCGAGGATCGCCTCGCCGTCGGCGTCGGTGCGCCGCTCCCGTACGTACGCCAGGTGCGTCTTGTACGGCTCGGTGCGCGGCGGCGCGGGCGGGTTGTCCCGGTCCTGGCCGGCCGGGAACCCGCAGCGCGGGCAGTCCCAGGTGTCGGGCACCTGTGCGTCGCTGGCGAAGCTCGGCTGCGTCTCGTGCCCGTTCGAGCACCAGAAGGAGATGCGCAGGCGGGGCGCGGACTCGCCGCGCTCGGCCTCACCCATCGGCCCCGCTCCGACCCGGCTACCACGGATCGCGTTGCCACTTGCCACGGTCGTAACTCCCTGCGTGATGGTGCCGCGGAGCGTGAGTGGAATATCCGCTGCGGGCGCCCCAGTCTACGTAAGGCCCAACGCGCGTCCAGCGACCGGAGTTACTCGCTCCGGGTGCGGACGCCGGTTCCCATGATAGGCAGGGGGGACCCGGCGGACGGCCGAAATGGCCAGAACCGTCAGCTGCTGGACTTCATCAGCAGGCCGAGCGCGACGATGCAGGCGAACCAGAGCAGACCGATGACGACGGTGATCCGGTCCAGGTTGCGCTCCGCGACCGAGGAGCCTCCGACGGACGACTGCATACCGCCGCCGAACATGTCGGAGAGGCCGCCGCCCTTGCCCTTGTGCATCAGCACGAGCAGCATCAGCAGGGCGCTGAACACGATCAGGGCGATCGAGAACCCCATAATCACGGCTGATTCCTACTTTCTGGCTTTCCGGCTCTGCAGGGATGTGCGCGGGGGCCAGCGGCTGGTGGTCAGCCCCTGGCCCCCGCAAGGGTACGACGGATCCGCCCTACCGCATACTCACTGGTCGCGGAAGCGGACGATCTTGACGAACTCGTCCACATCCAGCGCGGCGCCGCCGATCAGGGCGCCGTCCACGTCGGGCTGGGCCATGATCGCGGCGATGTTGCCGGACTTGACCGAGCCGCCGTACTGGATGCGGACCTTGTCGGCCAGCTCCTGCGAGTAGAGCTCGGCGAGGCGGCCGCGGATCGCCCCGCAGACCTCCTGCGCGTCCTCGGGGGTGGCGACCTCGCCGGTCCCGATGGCCCAGACGGGCTCGTACGCGATCACGATGGACTCGACCTGCTCGGCCGGGACGTCCTTGAGGCCGCCGTCGACCTGCGCCAGCGTGTACGGGACCTGCTCGCCGGCCTTGCGGACGTCCAGGCCCTCGCCGACGCACAGGATCGGGGTGATCCCGTGCTTGTAGGCGGCCTTCACCTTGGCGTTGCAGAGCTCGTCGCTCTCGCCGTGGTACTGGCGGCGCTCGCTGTGGCCGACGGCCACGTACGAGCAGCCCAGCTTGGCCAGCATGGCGCCGGAGATCTCGCCGGTGTAGGCACCGGAGTCCTGCGCCGAGAGGTCCTGGGCGCCGTACTTGATCTTCAGCTTGTCGCCGTCGACCAGGGTCTGGACCGAGCGCAGGTCGACGAAGGGCGGCAGGACCGCGACCTCGACGGCGTCGTAGTCCTTGTCGGCCAGGGCGAAGGAGAGCTTCTGGACGTGCGCGATGGCCTCAAGGTGGTTGAGGTTCATCTTCCAGTTGCCCGCCATCAGCGGGGTGCGGGTGCTCATTAAGGGTCAGACCTCCAGTGCGGCGAGGCCGGGGAGCGTCTTGCCCTCAAGGTATTCGAGGGAGGCGCCGCCGCCGGTCGAGATGTGTCCGAAAGCGTTCTCGTCGAAACCGAGCGTGCGCACGGCCGCGGCCGAGTCGCCGCCGCCCACGACGGTGAAGGCGCCGCTCTCGGTGAGCGCCTGCGCGATGGCCTTGGTGCCGTTCGCGTAGTCGGGGTGCTCAAAGACGCCGACCGGGCCGTTCCAGAAGACGGTCTCGGCATCGGCGATCTTCGACGCGTACAGCTCGCGGGTCTTGGGACCGATGTCCAGACCCTCCTTGTCGGCGGGGATCTTGTCCGCGTCGACGGTGATGAACTCGGCCGGGGTCTTGCCCTTGAGGTCGGGGAAGTCCGAGGAGGCCAGGATGTCCACCGGGAGGACCAGCTCGACGCCCAGCTTCTCGGCGCGCGCCAGGTACTCGAGGACCACGGGGATCTGGTCCTCCTGAAGGAGGGAGATGCCGATCTCGTGACCCTGGGCCTTCAGGAAGGTGTAGGCCATGCCACCGCCGATGAGGATGCGGTCGGCCTTGCCGAGCAGCTGGTCGATGACGGCCAGCTTGTCGGAGACCTTGGCGCCGCCGAGGACGACCACGTACGGACGCTTGACGTCGGCGGTGAGCTTCTTGAGGACACCGACCTCGGTGGCGATGAGGTAGCCGGCCGCGTGCGGGAGGCGCGCCGGGAGGTCGAAGACCGAGGCGTGCTTGCGGTGCACGGCGCCGAAGCCGTCGCCGACGTAGACGTCGGCGAGCTCGGCGAGGCGGTCCGCGAAGGCGCCCCGCTCGGCGTCGTCCTTCGAGGTCTCACCGGCGTTGAACCGCAGGTTCTCGATGACGGCGACCCGGCCGTCGGCGAGGGCGGCGACGGTCTCCTTGGCGGAGGCGCCGACGGTGTCGGTCGCGAAGGCGACGTCCTGGCCGAGCAGTTCACCGAGGCGCCGGGCGGCGGGCGCCAGCGAGAAGGCCGGGTCCGGCTCGCCCTTGGGGCGGCCCAGGTGCGAGGCGACGACCACGCGGGCGCCGGCCTCGGCGAGCTTCGCGATGGTCGGCAGCACGGCGCGGATGCGGCCGTCGTCGGTGATGGTGCCGCCCGCGAGCGGCACGTTGAGGTCGGCGCGGACGAAGACCCGCTTGCCGCGGACGCCCTCGGCGAGAAGTTCGTCGATCGTCTTCATTGCTTTTGCTACTCCTTATACCGGTCCAGGCTGTTGCCCATCCCGGGCGTGAGGAACGAACAAGCGACAGGGCCCGCGCCGCGCTCCATCGCGCTGCCGGACCCTGTGCTCACATCGTGGTGCCTTGCCCTGGGACTATTAGAGCTGACCGCCGACGAAGACGGTGAGGTCGACCAGACGGTTGGAGTAGCCCCACTCGTTGTCGTACCAGCCGACGACCTTCACCTGCGTGCCGTCCTGAACCATGGTCAGGGAGGAGTCGAAGGTGCAGGAGGCCGGCCAGTTCACGATGTCGGAGGAGACGATCGCGTCCTCGGTGTAGTCGAGGATGCCCTTGAGCTGGCCCTCAGCGGCCTTCTGGAAGGCGGCGTTGATCTCTTCCTTGGTGGTCTCGCGGGAGAGCTCCAGGACGAGGTCGGTGACCGAGCCGGTCGGGACCGGGACGCGCATCGCGATGCCGTCCAGCTTGCCCTTGAGCTGCGGGAGGACCAGCGCGGTGGCCTTGGCGGCACCCGTGGAGGTCGGGATGATGTTCTCGGCGGCGGCGCGGGCACGACGCAGGTCCGAGTGCGGGAAGTCCAGGATCCGCTGGTCGTTCGTGTACGCGTGGACCGTGGTCATCATGCCCTTGACGATGCCGAAGTTCTCGTCGAGGACCTTGGCCATCGGCGCCACGCAGTTGGTGGTGCAGGAGGCGTTGGAGATGACGTGGTGGTTGGCAGCGTCGTACTTGTCCTGGTTGACGCCCATCACGATCGTGATGTCCTCGTCCTTGGCCGGAGCCGAGATGAGGACCTTCTTCGCGCCCGCGGCGATGTGCTTCGCGGCGTCGGCCTTCTTGGTGAAGATGCCGGTCGACTCGATGACGATGTCCGCGCCCAGCTCGCCCCAGGGGAGGTTCGCGGGGTCGCGCTCGGCGAACGTCTTGAACGTCTTGCCGTCGACGGTGATGGTGTCGTCGGTGTGGGAGACCTCGGCCTTGAGGCGACCCAGGATGGTGTCGTACTTGAGCAGGTGAACCAGGGTGGCGTTGTCAGTCAGGTCGTTGACACCGACGATCTCGATGTCCGCTCCCTGCTCCAGGAGCGCCCGGAAATAGTTGCGGCCAATTCGGCCAAAACCGTTGATGCCTACGCGGATCGTCACGAACCGATCTCCTCGTATGTGCGCCGGTAAGTCCGCCGGCGAGCTGTATGGGATGTCCCCGACCGCTTACGACCCTACCTCTCCGTGAGCTTCGGAGTGACATCGGTCGAGGCCTGACACTCCCCCGACTGCCTGGGGGGACTCCGCGACGCCCTGTACCAATCGCTCCGGCACGGGGCGCCCGGAATTCGGGCCCCGTCACGCACCGTGAGGGGTGACGGGGCCCGCGCTCAGTGGTTCAGCGAACGAAGGGCCTTACCGACGAGTACGGCTCGATCCGCAGCCGCCGGCACGTGTTCCAGGCCAAAGCCGAGCAGAACCGTGTGACGCGTTGTGATGGCCGCGTAGGACTTGAACAGCTCCGCGGAGCGGGACCAATCCCCGGGAGTCTCGGGGCTTCCGGCCGGTGCGCCCTGCGCGGTCCAGGTCCCGAGGGAGGTCTCGAAGCCCTCGGCGGCCTGGTCGGTGCCGCCGACGGACAGCCGCGCCTCGTCCGCGAAGACCCCGCGGCCACCGGAGCCCGGGTCGGTGATGGAGGACAGGGACACCTCCACCTTCTTGCCCGCGTACGCGCTCAGGTCGAAGGCGACCTGCTTCCAGCCGCCGGAGGATCCGGTGAAGCTGTTCCACGTACCGCTGGTGCCCTGCGCGGTGCAGCCGCCGGCGCCCAGCGTGAGGTAGCTGCGCAGGAACGGGTGGCCGTTGATGAAGTACCCGGCCGCGCAGTCCTCCGGGACGGCGGAGCTGCTCAGGCCGCCCGCGTCGGGCAGCGTGGTCCAGTCCGCGGCCCCCGTGGTGTGGGCCTCCAGGACGGCGTGGTCGTAGCCGTCCTCGGTGTTCCAGTTGAGGGCCATCTTCAGCTGGGGCCTGTCGGCGGCGGTGGCCCCGGTCAGGTCGATCGTCCGGACCAGCCGCTTCCAGTCGTTGTCCGTGTGGACGGCCGCGGCCATCCCGGCGCCGGCGAAGGGGGCGTACGGATTCACGACCCCGGCGTACTGGCCCGCCTGCGCGCTCTTGAACTGCGGGAACTGCGCGGCGGCGAGGGTGTCGGAGGTGGCCGTGTAGGAGCCGGGGGCGTTCAGCGGGTTGTCCGCCGCGTCCCCGAGGCCGCCCTTGGCGCCGTTCAGGGCGCCCGCGCCGGTGAAGCCGGTGGCCCCCTTGGCGCTCGCGCGGCTGTAGGCGCCGAGGTAGTACTGGCTGAAGTCGTTGGTGACGGCCCGGCCGACCTGGGCGTTGCCGCCCGCCAGTTCACCGGCCTCGATCAGCTTCCCGCCCTCGTTGAGGAAGTCCCTTACGGCGAGCTGGGTTTCGCCGCCGGGGGCCTTGGCGCCGGTGTAGTGGACGGCGGTGCCGAAGTGCGAGAGCACCCCGAGGTGGTGCGGGACGCCCTGGACGGCCACGTCCCAGACGGCCGCGGAGGTGCCGTTGGCGCGCAGGGCGTCGACGTACTCCTTGGCGTGCACGGCCTTGGCGCCCTCCTCGGCGATCACCAGGACGTCCGCGCGCGGCCGCTCGGCCACCTTGTACGTGAAGTGCTCGCTGGAGACCTGCTTGTCGGAGCGGTCGAGACCGGTGAACCACACCTCGACCGTGTCGCCCGGCCTGGCGCCGTCCACCTTGGCCCGGTACTCGTCGAACCAGTTGTTGTCCTCGCCGCCGTAGACGTCTCCGCCCTTCCAGGCCCTCAGCCCGTCGTCGTGCGTACGGCCGCCGTTGATCCGGAACTTGAGCTGCTTGTCGCGCAGCGCCTTGCGGGCGGTGACCGAGACCGTCTGGTCCTCGCCCTTGGCCACGTAGGAGGTGGTGAACGGGTCGAGCGTGAAGTCGGCGGCGCTCAGGCCGACCGAGGACCTCGGCTGGTCCGGGCGCGCGGCGCTCTCGCCGACGGACAGCGCGAAGGGGACGTTCTTGGCGAACTCCGCCTGGATGAGCTTCTCGTCGTCCGGGAAGTTGAACCCGGAGGCGCAGTCCTCGGGCTTCCACCGGTCGTCCGGGTCGGCGGCGGAGGCCGTCTGGCAGGTGGTCATCTCCGGCGTGAACATCATGACGCCGTTGACGTTGGAGGCGTGGCCGTCGGCCTCGCCGTTGGTGGTGTAGAGCTCGGAGGAGATCTGCGGGTAGTAGCCCGGGATCGCGGAGTTCTCCGGGGTTCCGGCGAGCGCCTTGTAGGCCGCGTCGTCGGGGGTGGGGGTGGCCACCTGCCAGCCCACGCCGTAGAGCAGCAGCTCGGAGGCGGAGTGGTAGTTGATGGCGTACGTGAAGCCGATGCGCTTCTCGAACGCGTCGAGGGCGGTGGTCTCGGGCTCGGAGGACGCCTTGGTGCCCCGGTAGGTCTCGCTCGCCGGGGTCGGGGAGGAACCCTCGTTGTCGTAGCCCCACTTGTAGGCGAAGTTGCGGTTGAGGTCGACGCCGTCGCCGGAGGTGATCTTGCCGTCGCCGTTGTTGTCGCGCAGGTTCTTGCGCCAGAGGCGCTCGCCGTCGGGGGCGTGGGTGTAGTCGTAGCCGTCGGGGTTGGCGGAGATCAGGAACCAGAGCTCGGTGGAGTCCACCAGCTGAGTGATCCGCTGGTCCTTGCCGTAGTTGTCCAGGGTGTGGTGCATCAGCCGCCGGGTCATCTCGGGGGTGATCCACTCACGGGCGTGCTGGTTGGACATGTACAGCACGGACGGCTTCTCGCCGTCGCGGGTCTTCTTCGCGTTCTTGGTGACCTTGAGGGCGAGGATGTCCTTGCCCTGGACGGTCTTGCCGATGGAGACGACCTTGGTGAGGCCGGGGTTCTCCTGGGCGGTCCGCAGGATCTCCTCCTGGAGGCCGCCCTTGCCGCTGTACGGGCGGAAGACCCCGTCCCCGGCGGCCTCGGTACGGGCCGCGGCTTTGGCGGAAACCCTGCGCTCGGCGAGCTTGACGCCCTGGGCGGCGAGGCCCTTGGCCTGGCCCGCGGTGAGGAAGAGCTCCACCTTGGCGGTCCCGGTCTGCGGAGCCCGCTCGGAGAGCTCGTGGGCGTCCTGGCCGGCGGCGAGGACGAGCGGGACCTGTTCGCGGGTGATGTCGGCGTCGTAGACCCGCACCTCGTCGGCGTCGGGCGCCGCCGTGGCCGAGGGCTGGGCCTGGGCCTGCGCCTGGGCCGTGACGGGAAGAGCGGCCAGTGTGGTTCCGAAGACGAGTGCGCTTGCGGCGAGGATCGATCTCGCGCGGTGCCTCATGTGCCCCCCTGGGCGTCGTCTGCCACCAAAGCGTTCGCCGACAGGCTCACGATCAGCCCATGCTCATGTCAATGGGGCATGCCGAAAGGGGCCCGCACGAGTGATCGCGCGGGCCCCTGTCCGGCGTACGACGGCCGGCGCCGGTGAGCTTCCTCAGCCGGCCATGTTGTCGGCCAGCTCCTCGCTGAGGTCGAGGTTCGACTCGGTGCCGGGGATGCCGAGGTCCTGCGCCCGCTTGTCGGCCATCGCCAGCAGCCGGCGGATCCGGCCCGCGACCGCGTCCTTGGTCAGCGGCGGGTCCGCGAGCGCGCCCAGCTCCTCCAGGGAGGCCTGCTTGTGCTCCATGCGCAGCCGGCCCGCCGCGGCGAGGTGCTCGGGGACCTCCTCGCCGAGGATCTCCAGCGCGCGCTGCACACGGGCTCCGGCGGCCACCGCGGCCCGCGCCGAGCGGCGCAGGTTGGCGTCGTCGAAGTTGGCCAGGCGGTTGGCGGTGGCGCGCACCTCGCGCCGCATCCGCCGCTCCTCCCAGGCCAGCACCGACTCGTGCGCGCCGAGCCGGGTCAGCAGCGCGCCGATCGCGTCTCCGTCGCGGACCACGACCCGGTCCACTCCGCGCACCTCGCGCGCCTTGGCGGCGATGGAGAGCCTGCGGGCGGCGCCCACCAGGGCCAGGGCGGCCTCCGGACCGGGGCAGGTCACCTCCAGCGAGGAGGACCGGCCCGGCTCGGTGAGCGAGCCGTGGGCCAGGAAGGCGCCGCGCCAGGCCGCCTCGGCATCGCAGGTGGCCCCGGAGACCACCTGCGGGGGAAGGCCCCGGATCGGGCGGCCGCGGCCGTCCACGAGCCCCGTCTGGCGCGCCAGCTGGTCACCGCCCGCCACGACCCGGACCACGTACCGGCTGCCGCGGCGCAGTCCGCCGGGCGCCATCACCACCAGGTCCGAGGAGTGGCCGAAGATCTCCAGGATGTCCTTGCGCAGGCGCCGGGCAGCGATCCCGGTGTCCAGCTCCGCCTCGATGACGATGCGGCCGCTCACCAGGTGGAGGCCGCCCGCGAACCGAAGAATCGCCGAGACCTCAGCCTTCCTGCAGCAGGTCCGGGTGACGGGGAGGCGGGAAATCTCATCCTTCACCGCGGGCGTCATCGCCATGGGCCGATCCTTCCATGCATCCGAAAAATACGGTCGTACGCGGCGGCCAGCAGCTCCGGATCGTGCTTCGGAGAGCCGTCCTGCCTGGCCACGGGCGCCAGCTCGACCGCGGCACCGAACCGTTTCGCGGCATCGGCGAGGGACTCGCGGTCGGGCACGGCGGCCTCGTCGGCCAGCACCACGTCCAGGGCGAGTTTAGGGGCGTGTCGGGCCAAAACCTCCAAATGACGCTGCGGAGAGAAGCCTTCTGTTTCGCCGGGCTGCGGCGCGAGGTTCAGCGAGAGGACCCGCCGGGCCTTCGTCACCATCAGCGCGTCGAGCAGTTCCGGCACCAGCAGGTGCGGGATCACGGAGGAGAACCAGGACCCCGGTCCGAGCACCACCCAGTCCGCGTCGAGGACGGCCGCGACCGCCTCCGGCACGGCCGGCGGGTCGCTGGGCACCACCTGTACGGAGAGCACCTCGCCGGGGGTCAGCGCCACGGTCGCCTGCCCCCGTACGGTGTCCACGTCCTCCGGGCGCGCCGGGTCATGGCCCTTGACCAGGGCCTGGAGCTCCAGCGGCACGGCGGACATGGGCAGCACCCGGCCCTGCGCGCCGAGCAGCTTGCCGACCAGGTCGAGGGCCTGGACGGGGTCCCCCAGCTGTTCCCACAGGGCGACGATCAGCAGGTTGCCGACCGCGTGCTCGTGCAGGTCGCCGGCGGACTGGAAGCGGTGCTGGATGACGCGGGCCCAGGTCTGGCCCCAGTCGTCGTCCCCGCACAGCGCGGCCAGCGCCTTGCGCAGGTCGCCGGGCGGCAGTACGCCGAGCTCTTCCCGGAGCCGGCCGCTGGAGCCGCCGTCGTCGGCGACGGTGACCACGGCCGTGAGGTCACCGGTGATCCGGCGCAGGGCGGTGAGGGAGGCCGAGAGGCCCTGTCCACCGCCGAGCGCCACCACCTTGGGCGTCGCGCCGCGACGGCGGCCGGTGCGGGCGCCGCCGTCCTCGCCCCGGCCCGAAGTGAGCCGGCGCAGACGGCGCAGCCGCAGGGTGCGTCCGGTCACTCGCGCCCCATGTCCCGGTGTACGACGACGGTCTCGACTCCCTCGGAGGCAAGGCGGGCGGCGAGCTTCTCGGACATGGCGACACTGCGGTGCTTCCCGCCGGTGCAGCCGACCGCGATGGTCACGTACCGCTTGCCCTCGCGGCGGTAGCCGGTGGCGATGAGCTGGAGCAGCTCGGTGTAGCGATCGAGGAACTCCTTGGCGCCGGGCTGGCTGAAGACGTACCCCGACACCTCCGGGTTGAGCCCGGTGAAGGGGCGCAGCTCGGGGACCCAGTGGGGGTTGGGGATGAAGCGGCAGTCGACGACGAGGTCGGCGTCGACGGGGAGGCCGTACTTGTAGCCGAAGGACATGACGGTGGCCCGCAGCTCGGGCTCCTCGTCGCCCGCGAACTGGGCGTCCATCTTGGCGCGCAGCTCGTGCACGTTGAGGCTGGAGGTGTCGATCACCAGGTCGGCGTCACCGCGCAGCTCGCGCAGCAGGTCGCGCTCGGCGGCGATGCCGTCGACGATGCGGCCGTCGCCCTGGAGCGGGTGCGGGCGGCGGACGGACTCGAAGCGGCGGACCAGCGCGTCGTCCGAGGACTCCAGGA
Source organism: Streptomyces goshikiensis (assembly GCF_014650555.1). GTDB lineage: Bacteria > Actinomycetota > Actinomycetes > Streptomycetales > Streptomycetaceae > Streptomyces > Streptomyces goshikiensis. The sequence continues at coordinate 127,270 of NZ_BMVE01000005.1, forward strand.
AGACGATGCGCCGGGTGACCCCGCGCGACTCCAGGTCGGAGAGGGACTCGCGCAGGGCGTCGAAGAACTGGCGGCCGCGGACGTCGACGACGACGGCGATGCGCGCCACGTTGCCCTGGGAGCGGGCGCCCAGCTCCACCATGGTGGGGATGAGGGCCGGCGGCAGGTTGTCGACGACGAACCAGCCCAGGTCCTCCAGGCACTTGGCCGCCGTACTGCGGCCGGCTCCGGACATGCCGGAGATGATCACCAGCTCGGGGATGGCCGCCTCGGCGGCCCCGCCGGGCTCCACTGTCGTGCCCGTACTCACCTGTGCTCCGTCTCGGTCGTGCGCTGCGTCTCGGTCGTGCGCGGTCTCGTGCTCGTTCATTGCCCGGTCCCCCGTTCGAACGATGTTCCCGCGTGCGCGGGCGTCTCATCCTCAATGATCTCGCCTGTCGCCGTATTGACGGCAGGGCCGGCGGGGACCGCCCCGGCGAGGGCCGCGGCCAGGGTCTCGGCCGTCTTGCGGCCTATGCCCGGCACCTCGCAGATCTGGTCGATTGTCGCCTGTCTCAGCTTTTTCACCGAACCGAAGTGCTTCAGCAGGGCCTGTTTGCGGCTCTCGCCGAGGCCGGGCACCTCGTCGAGCGGCCCGGACTTCAGCCGCTTGCCCCGCTTGCTGCGCTGGTACTGGATGGCGAAGCGGTGGGCTTCGTCACGGACCCGCTGGAGCAGGTAGAGGCCCTCGCTGGTGCGGGGCAGTACGACCGGGTCGTCCTCGCCCGGCAGCCAGACCTCCTCCAGCCGCTTGGCCAGGCCGCACACGGCGACGTCATCGACGCCGAGTTCCTCCAGGGCCCGCTTGGCGGCCGCGACCTGCGGCTGTCCGCCGTCGACGACGACGAGCTGCGGCGGGTACGCGAAGCGCTTCGGGCGGCCGTCGTCCTCGGCGAGGGGGTCCTCCCCCTCCTCGGGGGACCACTCGCCGGTCTTGAGCTTCTCCTGGAGGTAGCGGCGGAAGCGCCGGGAGACCACCTCGTGCATGGAGCGGACGTCGTCCTGCCCCTCGAAGGACTTGATCTGGAAGCGCCGGTACTCGCTCTTGCGGGCCAGCCCGTCCTCGAAGACGACCATGGACGCCACGACGTCGTCGCCCTGGAGGTGCGAGATGTCGAAGCACTCGATGCGCAGCGGGGCGCTGTCCAGCTCCAGGGCCTCGGCGATCTCCTCCAGGGCCCGGGAGCGGGTGGTGAGGTCGCTCGCGCGCTTCGTCTTGTGCAGGGCCAGGGACTGCTGGGCGTTGCGGTGGACGGTCTCCATGAGGGACTTCTTGTCGCCGCGCTGCGGAACGCGCAGGCTGACCTGGGCGCCGCGGCGCTCGGCCAGCCACTGGCTGAGCGCGGGCGTGTCCTCGGGGAGCGCCGGGACCAGCACCTCCTTGGGGACGGCCTCGCCCTTCTCCTCCCCGTACAGCTGCTGGAGCGCGTGCTCGACGAGGCCGGCCGTGTCGACCGCCTCGACCTTGTCGGTGACCCAGCCGCGCTGGCCGCGGACGCGGCCGCCACGCACGTGGAAGATCTGCACGGCCGCTTCGAGCTCGTCCTCGGCGACCGCGATCAGGTCGGCGTCGGTGGCGTCGGCGAGCACCACGGCGTTCTTCTCCATGGCCCGCCGCAGCGCCCCGATGTCGTCGCGCAGCCGGGCGGCCTTCTCGTACTCCATCTCCTCGGCGGCCTCGTGCATCCGCTGTTCGAGGCGGGAGAGGTAGGTGCCGGTGCGGCCGGCCATGAAGTCGCAGAAGTCCTCGGCGAGTTCGCGGTGCTCCTCGGGGGTGACCCGGCCGACGCAGGGCGCGGAGCACTTGCCGATGTAGCCGAGCAGGCAGGGCCGGCCGATCTGGGCGGAGCGCTTGAACACCCCGGCGGAGCAGGTCCGTACGGGGAACACCCGCAGCATGAGGTCGACGGTCTCGCGGATCGCCCAGGCGTGCCCGTAGGGGCCGAAGTAGCGCACGCCCTTCTTCTTGGGCCCGCGCATGACCTGGACCCGGGGGTACTGCTCGTTCATCGTGACGGCGAGGGAGGGGTAGCTCTTGTCGTCCCGGTACTTGACGTTGAACCGGGGGTCGTACTCCTTGATCCAGGAGTATTCGAGCTGGAGCGCCTCGACCTCGGTGGAGACGACGGTCCACTCGACGGAGGCGGCCGTCGTCACCATGGTGGCGGTGCGGGGGTGCAGGCTCGCCACGTCCTGGAAGTAGTTGGCCAGGCGCTGGCGCAGGCTCTTGGCCTTCCCTACGTAGATCACCCGGCGGTGCTCGTCGCGGAACCGGTAGACCCCCGGCGAGTCGGGGATCTGGCCCGGCTTGGGGCGGTAGCTGGAAGGGTCGGCCATGCCATCCACCCTACTTGCGGCCTCCGACAACGGAGCCACACCACAACCCCTGCTCCCCGCCGCACCGGCCCCTCGGTACCTCGCCGTCCACCACGGCGACCCGGGCTGCGATCCGGCCCGGGTTCGGGTGCGGGCGCTGGAGAACTGCCGGACCGGGCGCGTGCGGTGGCACCGGCGGGAGGGACTCAGCCCGCGATGAGCTTGCCGCCCTCGGCCCTGACCGGGACGGCGGGCAGCGGGTCGGTGGCCGGGCCGCGCAGCACCTTGCCGGTGGCCGCGTCGAAGCGGCTGCCGTGGCAGGGGCAGTTGCCCTGGCCCTCGTCGATCTTGTCGAGGACGCATCCGGCGTGCGTGCACTGCGCGCTGAACGCCTTGTACTGCCCCTCCGCCGGGCAGCTGACGATCAGCTTCCGCTCGCGGTACAGCTTGGCGCCGCCGACCGGGACCTCGGCCGCGGCCCCGAGCTCCACGGGCTCGGCCGGGACCGCCGGGGAGCCCGCGCCGCTGTTGCCCTCGGTGGAGCACGCCGCGAGGGTCAGCCCGGCTCCGGCGGCCCCGGCGAGGGCGGCGGCGCCCTTGAGCACGGTACGGCGGGCTGCGGACTGCGACGCGGACATGCGGATCTCCTGGCGGGACGGTTCGGCTCGGCCCACCCGACGATACCGGCGCCCGATGGGGTAGCTTCCCCCGCGTGATCGTCGTCGGTGGAGAAGCCCTGATCGACCTGGTGCCCGCGGCGGCGCCGCCCGGCGCGCTGCTGCCCCGGCCGGGCGGCGGCCCGTACAACACCGCGCTCGCGCTGGGCCGGCTCGGCGCGCGGGTGGCGTTCTGCTCCCGCGTCTCGGCGGACGGCTTCGGCGAGAGCCTGCTGGCCGGGCTGCGGGCGGCCGGGGTGGACCTGTCGCTGGTCCAGCGCGGTCCGGAACCGACCACGCTGGCCGTGCCCTCGCTGGCCCCCGACGGCTCGGCCGCCTACCGCTTCTACGTGGAGGGCACGGCGGACCGGCTGTTCACGCTGCCGCCCGCACTGCCGGCCGGCGTACGGGCGCTCGGGCTCGGCACCTGCTCGCTCGTGCTGGAGCCGGGGGCCAGTGCCTACGAGGCCCTGCTGCGCCGGGAGTCGCAGCGCGGGCTGCTGACCCTGCTCGACCCGAACATCCGGCCGGCGCTGATCGCGGATCCGGCGGCCTACCGGTCGCGGTTCGAGGGCTGGCTGCCGTACGTCTCGGTGCTGAAGCTGTCGGAGGACGACGCGGCCTGGCTCGGCGGGCGGGTCCGCGACTGGCTGGCGGCGGGCCCGTCGGCGGTGGTGCTCACCCGCGGCTCCGAGGGGCTGACGGTGTGGACCCGGGAAGGCGCGGAGCACTCGGTGCCGTCCCGCCGGGTCACGGTGGCGGACACCATCGGCGCGGGCGACACGGTGGGTGCGGCGCTCCTGCACCGCCTGGCGGGGCACCGGGCCGGGCCCGTGGACTGGCCCGGGGTGCTGGAGTACGCCGCCCACGCGGCGGCGCTGACCTGCACCCGGGCGGGCGCCGAGCCGCCCTACGCGGCCGAGCTCTGACGCCTCAGCGCAGCGCGGCCCAGGCGCTGCCGCTCCTGACGGGCCGGGACGCGGTGGTCTCGGCCCTCGGCCCCGCGAACAACGAACAAGGGCAGGGCAGCCCCACAGCGCCCAGGCTCCGGGGCGGAGCCCCGAGGAACGGCGAAAGGGCGGGGCCGGGCAGCCCCCATCGCACCCGGGATCCGGGCGAAGCGCCGGACACCCGGCGGGTCCGGGGCGAAGCCCCGAGGAACGGCGAAAGGGCGGGGCCGGGCAGCCCCCACCGCACCCGGGATCCGGGGCAAAACCTCGGACACCCGGCGGGTCCGGGGCGAAGCCCCAAGGAACGATGGAAGGGCAGGACGGGGCAGCCCCCACCGCACCCGGGATCCGGGCGAAGCGCCGGACACCCGGCGGGTCCGGGGCAGAGCCCCGGGGAACGGTGGAAGGGCGGGGTGGGGCAGGCTCCCGCCCGCAGGGCTCCGGCAGCCCCGCGCACAGCACCCGGGAAGCCCCCGGCGCGGCCCCCGCGCCAGCCCCGGAGCGCGGGCGCGGGCCCCGGCGGCGATCCCCGCGGCGCGAGCCCCCTACGGGACCCTCCGGAGCGCGGCCACCAAGCGGCGACCAGCGGCCCGGGCCCCGGCGGCGCCCCCGGGGGGTGCGGCCCCCAGGCGGCCCGGGCCCCGCATGCCCCCGCACGACCCGCGGCCGCGACCGCGGTCAGGACTTGCGGGCCCGCGCCGTCGTCGTCTTCTTCACCGTCGCCGTCTTCTTCGCCGCGGCCGCCTTCTTCGCCGGCGCCGCGGTCTTCTTCGCGACGGCCTTCTTCCGCGCCGCCGGCACCGGCGCCGCGTCCAGCACCCGGTCCGCCCCCAGGATGTCCCGCAGGAACTTGCCGGTGTGGCTCGTACCCACCGACGCGACCTGCTCCGGCGTGCCCTCGGCGACGACGAGGCCGCCCCCGTAACCGCCCTCCGGGCCCATGTCGATGACCCAGTCCGCGGTCTTGATGACATCCAGGTTGTGCTCGATGACGATCACCGAGTTCCCCTTGTCCACCAGCCCCGACAGCACCTTGATCAGCTTCGAGATGTCCTCGAAGTGCAGACCCGTCGTCGGCTCGTCCAGCACGTACACCGTCCGCCCCGTCGACCGCTTCTGCAGCTCCGACGCCAGCTTCACGCGCTGCGCCTCACCACCCGACAGCGTCGGCGCCGACTGCCCGAGCCGCACGTACCCCAGCCCGACCTCGTTCAGCGTCCGCAGGTGCCGCGCGATCGTCGGCACCGCCTCGAAGAAGTCCAGCGCCTCCTCGATCGGCATGTTCAGGACTTCCGCGATGGACTTGCCCTTGTAGTGGACCTCCAGCGTCTCCCGGTTGTACCGGTCGCCGTGGCACACCTCGCACGGGACGTACACGTCCGGCAGGAAGTTCATCTCGATCTTGATCGTGCCGTCGCCGGAGCAGTTCTCGCACCGTCCGCCCTTCACGTTGAAGGAGAAGCGGCCCGGCAGGTAGCCGCGCACCTTCGCCTCCATCGTCTCGGCGAACAGCCGCCGCACGTGGTCGAAGACGCCCGTGTACGTGGCCGGGTTGGACCTCGGCGTCCGCCCGATGGGCGACTGGTCGACATGGACGACCTTGTCGACCAGGTCGTCGCCGTCCACCCGCGTGTGCCGCCCCGGCACCGACCGGGCGCCGTTCAGCTCGCGCGCCAGGTGGGTGTACAGGATGTCGTTGACCAGGGTCGACTTGCCGGACCCCGAGACACCCGTGACCGCCGTGAGCACGCCCAGGGGGAACGACACGTCGATGTCCTGGAGGTTGTTCTCCCGGGCGCCATGGACGGTCAGCTTCCGCTCCCCGTTCACCGGCCGGCGGACATCCGGGATCGCGATCGAGCGCTTGCCCGACAGGTACTGGCCCGTCATCGACTCGGGGTTCTTCAGCAGTTCCTTCAGCGAACCGCTGTGCACCACCTTGCCGCCGTGCTCACCGGCGCCGGGGCCGATGTCCACGACCCAGTCGGCCACCTTGATGGTGTCCTCGTCGTGCTCGACGACGATCAGGGTGTTGCCCATGTCCCGCAGCCGCACCAGCGTCTCGATCAGCCGGTGGTTGTCGCGCTGGTGCAGACCGATGGAGGGCTCGTCCAGTACGTACAGCACACCGACCAGGCCGGAGCCGATCTGCGTGGCCAGCCGGATGCGCTGCGCCTCGCCGCCCGACAGGGTGCCGGCGGCGCGGTTCAGCGAGAGGTAGTCCAGACCGACGTCCACGAGGAAGCGGAGCCGCTCGTTGACCTCCTTCAGGACCCGCTCGGCGATCTTCTTGTCGCGGGCGTCGAGCTTGAGCCGCCCCAGGAAGTCCGCGCACTCGCTGATCGACATCGCGGCGACCTCGGCGATGGACCGCTCCATCACCGTCACCGCGAGCACGATCGGCTTGAGCCGGGTGCCCTCACAGGTCGGGCAGGGCACCTCGCGCATGTAGCCCTCGAAGCGCTCGCGGCTCGCGTCGCTCTCCGACTCCGAGTGCCGCCGCTTGACGAACGGCACGGCGCCCTCGAAGGCCGTCGTGTACGCCCGCTCCCGCCCGTACCGGTTGCGGTAGCGGACCTCGATCTGCGTCTTGTGCCCGTACAGCAGGGCCTTGCGCGCGCGCAGCGGCAGCCCCGCCCAGGGGATGTCCGTACGGAAGCCCAGCTCTCCGGCGAGCGCGCCGATCAGCCGCTGGAAGTAGTCCTTGGTGTGGCCGAGGGACCACGGCGAGACCGCCCCCTCGTCCAGGGACTTGTCCTCGTCCGGAACGATCAGCTCCGGGTCCACCTCCATGCGCGTGCCGATGCCGGTGCACTCGGGGCAGGCGCCGAAGGGCGAGTTGAAGGAGAAGGAGCGCGGCTCCAGCTCCTCGAAGGACAGGTCGTCGTACGGGCAGTAGAGGTGCTCGGAGAACATCCGCTCGCGCTCGGGGTCGTCCTCGGCGAGGTCGACGAAGTCCAGGATGACCATGCCGCCGGAGAGCCCGAGCGCGGTCTCCACCGAGTCGGTGAGGCGGCGCTTGGCGCTGTCCTTGACGGTGAGGCGGTCGATGACCACCTCGATGGTGTGCTTCTCCTGCTTCTTCAGCGTGGGCGGCTCGGAGAGCTGGATGGTCTCCCCGTCCACCCGCGCCCGGCTGTAGCCCTTGGTCTGGAGGTCGGCGAAGAGGTCCACGAACTCGCCCTTGCGCTCGCGCACCAGCGGCGAGAGCACCTGGAAGCGGCTGCCCTCGGGCAGCGCGAGCACCTTGTCGACGATCGCCTGCGGCGACTGCCGCGAGATCGGGCGGCGGCACTCGGGGCAGTGCGGCTTGCCGATGCGGGCGAAGAGCAGGCGGAGGTAGTCGTAGACCTCGGTGATGGTGCCCACGGTGGAGCGCGGGTTGCGCGAGGTCGACTTCTGGTCGATCGAGACGGCCGGCGAGAGCCCCTCGATGAAGTCGACGTCGGGCTTGTCCATCTGCCCGAGGAACTGGCGGGCGTACGACGAGAGCGACTCGACGTAGCGGCGCTGGCCCTCGGCGAAGATCGTGTCGAAGGCCAGGGAGGACTTGCCCGACCCGGAGAGTCCGGTGAAGACGATGAGCGAGTCGCGGGGCAGGTCGAGCGAGACGTTCTTGAGGTTGTGCTCGCGAGCGCCACGAACGATGAGACGGTCGGTCACGCCAGTCCGCACCTTTCTTGAGAGAGCGGGGGCACGGGGCCCCCGTCCCAGGGTATGGGGGGCGCCTCTGCGATGGAGTGTGGTGAGTGGACTTCCGAGCGTATAGCACGCACATTCGATTTACGGCACTGCGCAGACCGCTTCACCCGATCGTGTGGCGCAGGCCCCCGGAGCACTAGGCTCGGATCCATGACTGATCATGTGCACGACCTGCGATCCGTCCGCGAGGCCGGCGACCGGCTGCTGATCGACGTCGCGAAACTGGACAACGCCGCCCTGGCCGGAGAGTCACACCTCCCCGGCTGGACCAGGGGCCACATCCTGGCCCACGTCGCCCGGAACGCGGACGCCCTCGTCAACGTCCTGGAGGGCCGCCCCATGTACGAGAGCGCCGAGGCCCGCGACGGCGACATCGAGCGCGACGCCCCGCGCCCGCTGGAGGTTCAGCTCGCCGACGTACGGGAGGCGAGCGAGCGCTTCCTGGCCCAGGAGGGCGCCGAGCAGGACTGGTCCCGCACCGTCGAGCTGCGCAACGGGGTCACCGACCTCGCCTCGAACGTGCCGTTCCGCCGGCTCGTCGAGATCGAGCTGCACCACGTCGACCTGAACATCGGCTACGCGCTCGAAGACCTCCCGGACGAGTTCACCGGCCGGGAGATCGACTTCCTCGCCGACCGCTGGTCCGGGCGTCCCGAGGTCCCGCCGACCGCCCTGGTCGCGGCCGACGGGCGCAGCTGGCGCACCGGGTCCGCGGGTGACCCGGCCGTCACCGTGTCCGGCACCGCCGCGGGTCTGCTGGCCTGGCTGGCCGGCCGCGGCGACAAGGGCGCCTCCCTGACCACCGCGGGCGGACCCCTGCCCGCCCTTCCCCCCCTCTAGGATCGGTTCATGACGTACAGCGGAGCGGTCAAGGTCGGCGGTCCGGCCGACGTGCACGAACTCCCGGACCTGATGATTTCCAAGGTCGCGGTGGGCCCCATGAACAACAACGCGTACCTGCTGCGCTGCCGGGCCACCGACGAGCAGCTGCTGATCGACGCGGCGGCGGAGCCGGAGAGCCTGCTGCGGCTCATCGGCGACGACGGCATCACCTCCGTCGTCACCACGCACCGGCACGGCGACCACTGGGGCGCGCTCGCGGACGTGGTCGAGGCGACCGGTGCGCGCACCTACGCGGGCGCCCACGACGCCGAGGGCATCCCGGTGGCCACCGACGTCCTGGTGGCCGACGGGGACACGGTGACGGTCGGGCGGGTCACCCTGACCGCCCGCCACCTGGTCGGGCACACCCCCGGCTCGATCGCCCTGATTTACGACGACCCGCACGGGCACCCGCACGTGTTCACCGGCGACTGCCTCTTCCCGGGCGGCGTCGGCAACACCCACGGCGACCAGAAGGCCTTCGAGCGGCTGATCGACGACGTCGAGCAGAAGCTCTTCGAGCGGCTCCCCGACGAGACCTGGGTCTACCCGGGCCACGGCGACGACACCACGCTCGGCGCCGAGCGGCCGCATCTCGCCGAGTGGCGCGAACGCGGCTGGTAGTTCCCGACCGGCCTCGGTCAACACCGCGAAGGGTTGCACTCCTTCCGGTCGATGATGACCGGCGCACGTCCCGGAGGTGTGGGGCGGGGTAATTGCTGCACCATGCAACAAGACCACCCCTCCCCCTCCTCCGCCTCTCACCCGCCCTCCCCGCCCCGCTCCCCCTCGATGCTGCGGCTCGCCTCGGCCTCCCTCGCCGGCACCGCCATCGAGTTCTACGACTTCTTCGTGTACGGCACGGCCGCAGCCCTGGTCCTCGGCCCGCTCTTCTTCCCGTCCTTCTCCCCGCTCGCCGGGACCCTCGCCGCCTTCGCCACCTTCGGCGTCGGCTTCCTCGCCCGCCCCCTGGGATCGGCCGTCTTCGGCCACATCGGCGACCGCTACGGGCGGCGCCCGGTACTGCTCGGCTCACTGCTACTCACCGGCCTGGCCACGGTGGCGGTGGGCTGCGTGCCCTCGTACGCCTCGATCGGGGCGGCCGCGCCGGTCCTGCTGCTCCTGCTGCGCTTCCTCCAGGGGCTCGGCCTCGGCGGCGAGTGGGGCGGTGCGGTGCTGCTGACCGCCGAGCACGCCCCCGAGGGCCGGCGCGGGCTGTGGTCGAGCTTCCCGCAGACCGGCCCGGCGGTGGGCTTCCTGTTGGCCAACGGCCTGATGCTGGGGCTGTCCGCGACCCTGACCGACGGGCAGTTCACCGCCTGGGGCTGGCGGGTGCCGTTCTGGGCGGCCGGGCTGCTGGCGCTCGCCGGGCTGTGGCTGCGGCGATCGGTCGAGGAGACCCCGCAGTTCCGGGCGCTCGCGGAGACGGGCGGGCGCGCCGAGGCGCCGCTGACCGAGGTGGTACGGGGCCACTGGCGGCTGCTCCTGCTGACCGGCGGGGCCCTCGCGGTCGGGTACGCCGTCTTCTACTCGGTCACCACCTGGTCCCTCGCCTACGCGACCGAGCACCTGCGGGTGGAGCGCACCGTGATGCTCGCCTGCGTCATGGCGGCCGTCGCCCTCAAGGCTCTGGCGACCCCGGTGATGGCGGTGCTCGGCGACCGCTACGGGCGGCGGCCGCTGTGCCTGGCGGGCTGTACGGCCTGCGCCCTGTGGATGTTCCCCTTCGTGGCGCTGCTGCGGACGGCGGACCCGTTGCTGATGACCGCGGGCTGCTTCGTGGCGCTGCTGGGGATGGTGGCGATGTTCGCGGTGGTCGGCGCGTACCTCCCGGAGCTGTACGCGCCGCGGATCCGCTGTACGGGCGCGGCCGTCGGCTACAACCTCGGCGGGGTGCTGGGCGGGGCGCTGACCCCGATCGTGGCGACGGCGCTGGCGGACGGCTCGGGTCCGCCGTGGGGCGTCGCGGTGTACCTGACCGGCGTGGCCCTGGTCAGCCTGGTCTGCTTCGCGCTGCTGCCGGAGACGAACCCGGCGCTGGTACGGGCGAAGGAGGCGGCGGGCGCGGGCACGACGGCGGGGGCGGCCGAAGCGGCCGCCCCCGCGTAGTTCCCCGGGTCCTCGTTAGGCGTCGATGCTCTCCGGGCGGGCGGCGGCCTCGGCGGCCGCCTGCTTCTTCGAGGCGATCAGGCTGGTGATCGTGGTGATCACGAGGACACCGCAGATGACGCCCAGCGAGACCGGGATGGAGATCTGCGGGACGTGCACCCCGGACTCGTGCAGGGCGTGCAGCACCAGCTTGATGCCGATGAAGCCCAGGATGACGGACAGGCCGTAGCTGAGGTGGACCAGCTTCTTGAGCAGGCCGCCGATGAGGAAGTACAGCTGGCGCAGACCCATCAGGGCGAAGGCGTTGGCGGTGAAGACGATGTACGGGTCCTGGGTGAGGCCGAAGATCGCGGGGATCGAGTCCAGGGCGAACAGCACGTCGGTGGTGCCGATGGCCAGCATCACGATCATCAGCGGGGTCAGGATCCGCTTGCCGTTGTTCCGGATGAAGAGCTTGGTGCCGTGGTACTGGTCGGCGACGCCGAACTTCTTCTCGATCGACTTGAGGAGGCGGTTCTCCTCGAACTCTTCCTCGTCCTGGTCCTGGCGGGCCTCCTGGATGAGCTTCCAGGCGGTGTAGATCAGGAACGCGCCGAAGATGTAGAAGACCCACGAGAAGTTGGTGATGATCGCGGCGCCGGCCGCGATGAAGATCGCGCGGAGCACCAGGGCGATCAGCACGCCGATGAGCAGGACGCGCTGCTGGAGCTGGGAGGGCACCGCGAACTTCGCCATGATCAGGACGAAGACGAACAGGTTGTCCACGCTCAGGGACTTCTCGGTGATGAAGCCGGCGAAGAACTCCTGCGAGGCCTGGCCGTGACCGAAGAACATCAGGCCGAGGCCGAAGAGCACGGCGAGGACGATCCAGACGACCGTCCAGATGCCGGCTTCCTTCACCGACACGTCATGGGGTTTGCGGCCGATGAAGAAATCGGCGCCGATGAGGATGCTCAGACCGAGAATGGTCAGCACCCAGGTGTACAACGAAACGTCCACTGTTCTTACGCCTCCGGCAGATGGCTCAGCACTTCGTCAGCGTCATCGCTGCCGGAGGTCTCTTCCACCCGGGCGGCCTGGAGGCCGTGGGCCGACGCCCCGGGACGACTGCGTTTCAGAGACGACCGCAGTGGTCCGTATTGACGGGTACGCCGTAGCAGGAAAGCAGGAATACTCCCCTCCGCGGTCTCCAGGGTACCGGCAGAGGAGCGGAAAGGTAAAGGGAGTACCAAAGACTGGTCAGCGGCGGGTCAGTGACAGGTCACCCGGCGGTCATGGGCCGGCGCGCGACCCGGCGCCTGCGGTCAGGGCCGGGGCCCCCTGCGGGCCGCCGCGATCCGGTCGAGCGCCCGGTCCAGGACCTGGCTGCCCCGCGGCGGCAGATCCGGCTCGAAGGTCCAGTGGTGCCCGACCCAGGGATCGGCCAGATGACTGTCCGGGACCGGCGACAGCCGCATCAGCGAACGCCACAGCGGATCCAGCAGCGGCCCGTACGCCGAGGCCTCGTCGCGGTCGGCGACCATCAGCAGGTGCACGCCGACCGCCGGGCCCTCGTCCGCCAGGTAGCGCAGCTGGGTGACCGCCCGGTCGTCGAACCCGTGCGGGAAGTCGTGGACGATCAGCAGCTGCCCGGCCGTGTCCACGTCCGGCGGCAGGTCCTCCGGGGCCCCGGCCCGCAGCGCCATCTGTACGAGGTCCACCCGCCGGGTCAGCGCGGCCAGCGTCCGCGTGACACCGCCGGGCCCGGCGGCGGGCGGTTCGGCCAGCACCCCGGAGCGCACCAGCGGGGCGAGCGAGGCGGCACCGGCCCCCGCCGCGTCGATGACGTGGACGGCGTACCGGCCGCCGGGGTGGACCGCCAGCAGCCGCACGGCGTGCGCGACGGCCATGTCCATGGCGGCCAGGCGCAGCCGGTCGGTGTCCATGGCCATGGCGGCCTCGGAACCGGTGCGGCCGTTGTCGATCCAGATGCCGCGCTCCAGCGGGAGCCGCATCAGCATCGGGATGCGCAGGTCGGGCCGCTCGGGCAGGTGCAGGTCGCCGAGCCGCAGGGCCAGCGGGCTCTCCTCGGGCAGGGCGGCGGCGCGGCCGTCGTGCCAGACGGGGCTGTCCCAGCGGGCGTACGGGGCCGGCAGCGCGGGCTCGACCACCTCGGTCTCCGCGACCAGCTGGGCGAGGTCCCGGTCGAGGACCGCCCGCGCGCGGTCAACCAGCTCGTCGCGGCGCTCGCGCGCGGCGTCACGGGCGGCGTCCCCGGAGCCGCCGAGGCGTTGGCGGGGGTCGGACAGGGCCTCGCCGAGCTCCCGGTCCATGCGGGCGTCCGCGAACTCCACCGCGCTGCGGTAGGCGGAGACCGTACGGGCCAGGTCCTCGAACATGCCCCAGACCTGGTTGTAGAGCCGCTCCTCCATGGACCAGCCGGCGGCGTCCCCGGCGACGGGGCGGGGCGGCTCGCCGGGCCCGGGGGCCTGTGCCCGCTGCGGCCCCGGCTCGGGCGGCTCGGCGCTCGTCGGGCGGCGGCGCGGGTGGGCGTAGCTGATGGTGGGCGGCGCGTCACCGGACGCGGACCCCGGCGCCTCGACGTACGGATCCGGCGGCTGCGCCGCTGGCGGAGCGGGCGGCACCTCCCGCGACACCCTCACCCCCTGAGGCACCGTAGGCGTGGCCTCCGCGGACGCGGGCACGGCGCCCTCTGCGGGCGCGGGCGGTGTGGGCACGGCCGGAGCGGGCGCCACAGGCGCGGCGGCCTCGGGCGCCATGGGCATGACGACCTCTACGGACGCGGCGGACGCGGCCTCTGCATGCGCGGCCGGAGCGGGCGCCGTGGGCGTGGCGCCCTCGGCAGCCGTGGCAGGCGCAGACGTGACGGCCGTGGCGGGCGCGGACGCGGCGGGCTCGGGCGGCGCCGTTGCCATCACCTGCGCGGCCAGCGCAACGGCTGCGGGCCCGGGCAGCCCCGCGTCGGCCAGCAGCGCGCCGAGCCCGGCGGCGTACCCCTGGCCCACGGCGCGGACCTTCCAGGCGCCCTGGCGCCGGTACAGTTCCAGGGCCACGACGGCGGTCTCGGAGTCCAGCCCGGTCAGGGTGTACCCGGCGATCTCGGCGCCCTCCGGTTCCGCCACCGCCACGTACGGCGCGGGGACGGCGCCGAAGCGCGCCGGGCCGCCGGGCGGCAGGACGAGCACCAGCCCGACCCGGTGCACGGCCGGCCCGACGGAGTCGAGGTCGACGGTGAACCGGTGCCGGCCGGACAGCTCGCCGGGGACTTCCAGCCCGGCCAGGGCACGGGCACCGGGGTGGGCCACCGCCTCGGGGCCGGGAAGCCGGTCCGCGTCGTCGCCGGCGGAGACCAGGGCCAGCACCGGCGTGTGCGCCGAGACCCTGATCTCCACCCGGCTCCGGGACAGGGGGTGGTTCTGCCCCCGGACCAGTTCGGCCGTCATCGTGCAGCCCTCCCCCGTGCCTCGCGCCTGGTGCCTTGTCGCCTTGGTTCCTTACAGGTGCGGCAGGATCGCCGGCATCAGGTCCTGGAAGGTCCGGCCGTTGGCCGGGTTGCCGAGGGCCGTCATCTGCCAGCCGCCGCCGACGCGGGACACCTTCGCCATGATCTGCGCGGTGTACTGGCCGCCGCCGTCGAGGGTGTAGCGGGCCAGCTCCTGGCCGTTGGTCTCGTCGACGATGCGGCAGAAGGCGTTCTGCACTTCCTGGAAGGTCTGGCCGGTGAACGAGTTCACCGTGAAGACGATCTGGTCGATGTGCACCGGCACCCGCTGGAGGTCGACGAGGATCGACTCGTCGTCCCCGCCCTGGCCCACGCCGCCGACGAGGTTGTCACCCGTGTGCCGCACGGAGCCGTCGTCGCTCTGCAGGTGCCGGAAGAACACGACGTCCACGGGCTGCTTGTCGGCGAAGAGCACCGCCGACGCGTCCAGGTCGATCTCCCGGGTCCGCGAACCGAACAGCCCGCGCCGCTTCGCCGCCTGCCAGCCGAGGCCCATCCGGACCGCGGTCAGCGTGCCCCCGTCCGCCTTCTGCAGACTGATGGCCTGACCCTTGGTCATGTTGACCGTCACGCGCTGTCCCCTCTCCTTAAGCCCGCCCTTGTGGACCCGCAGCGTGTACCTGCGGCCGAATGCCAACCCTACTGACCAGCCACAGGTCAGGCGAGGCCCGCTTCCTTCATCTGCCGCAGCTCCTTCTTCAGCTCGCCCACCTCGTCCCGGATCCGGGCGGCCACCTCGAACTGGAGCTCGGCCGCGGCGCCCCGCATCCGCTCGGTCATCTGCTCGATGAGCGAGGCCAGTTCCTGCGCGGGCCGGTCGGTGAGCGCCTCGGCGGCCTTGGCCCCCTTGGCTCCCTTGCCGCCCTTGGCCTGGGCGGCCCTGCCGCCGAGCGCGGGCACCGGGGCCTTGGCCTCCTTGCCCTGCCGGTAGCCGGTGCCGAGCAGCTCCTCGGTGTCGACCTCCTCGCGGGCGATGGTGGCCACGATGTCGTTGATCTTCTTGCGCAGCGGCTGCGGGTCGATCCCGTTGGCCGTGTTGTAGGCGACCTGCTTCTCGCGGCGCCGGTTCGTCTCCTCGATGGCCTTCTCCATCGCGGGGGTCATCTTGTCCGCGTACATGTGGACCTGGCCGGAGACGTTGCGCGCCGCGCGGCCGATGGTCTGGATGAGCGAGGTCCCGGAGCGCAGGAAGCCCTCCTTGTCCGCGTCGAGGATGGCCACCAGCGACACCTCGGGCAGGTCGAGGCCCTCGCGCAGCAGGTTGATGCCGACCAGTACGTCGTATTCGCCGGCCCGCAGCTCGCGCAGCAGCTCGATGCGGCGCAGGGTGTCCACGTCACTGTGCAGGTAGCGGACCTGGATGCCGAGCTCCAGGAAGTAGTCCGTGAGGTCCTCGGCCATCTTCTTGGTGAGGGTGGTGACCAGGACCCGCTCGTCCTTCTCGACGCGCGCGCGGATCTCGTGCACCAGGTCGTCGATCTGACCCTCGGTCGGCTTGACCACGACCTCGGGGTCGATGAGCCCGGTGGGGCGGATGATCTGTTCGACGAATCCGTCGCCGCGCGAGAGCTCGTACTTGCCGGGGGTGGCCGACAGGTAGACCGTCTGGCCGATCCGCCCCTGGAACTCCTCCCACTTCAGCGGCCGGTTGTCGAGCGCCGACGGCAGCCGGAAGCCGTGGTCGACCAGGGTCCGCTTGCGCGAGGCGTCACCCTCGTACATCGCGCCGATCTGCGGAACGGTGACGTGCGACTCGTCGATGACTAGGAGGAAGTCCTCCGGGAAATAGTCGATGAGGGTGTTGGGCGCGGAGCCCCGCTCACGGTCGTCCATGTGCAGCGAGTAGTTCTCGATACCGGAGCAGGAGCCGATCTGACGCATCATCTCCAGGTCATACGTGGTGCGCATGCGCAGCCGCTGCGCCTCCAGCATCTTGCCCTGCTTCTCCAGCTCGGCAAGGCGCTCCGTCAGCTCGGCCTCGATGCCGGCGACCGCCTTCTCCATGCGCTCGGGGCCGGCGACGTAGTGGCTCGCGGGGAAGACGTACAGCTCGCGGTCCTCGCTGATGACCTCGCCGGTCAGCGGGTGCAGCGTGGAGAGGGCCTCGATCTCGTCGCCGAACATCTCGATGCGGACGGCCAGTTCCTCGTAGACCGGGAAGATCTCGATGGTGTCGCCGCGGACGCGGAAGGTGCCCCGGGTGAAGGCCACGTCATTGCGGGTGTACTGGATGTCGACGAAGCGGCGCAGCAGCTGGTCGCGGTCGATCTCCTCGCCCACCTTGAGGGAGACCATCCGGTCGACGTACTCCTGCGGGGTGCCGAGGCCGTAGATGCAGGACACGGAGGCGACGACGATGACGTCCCGCCGGGTGAGCAGCGAGTTCGTGGCGGAGTGGCGCAGCCGCTCCACCTCCTCGTTGATCGAGGAGTCCTTCTCGATGTACGTGTCCGACTGCGGTACGTAGGCCTCGGGCTGGTAGTAGTCGTAGTACGAGACGAAGTACTCGACGGCGTTGTTCGGCAGGAGCTCGCGGAACTCGTTCGCCAGCTGGGCGGCGAGGGTCTTGTTCGGAGCCATCACCAGCGTGGGCCGCTGGAGCTTCTCGATCATCCACGCAGTGGTCGCCGACTTGCCGGTGCCGGTCGCACCCAGCAGGACGACATCCTTCTCACCTGCACGGATGCGCTTCTCCAGCTCGGCGATGGCCGCCGGCTGGTCGCCGCTGGGCTGGTAGGGGCTGACGACCTCGAAAGGCGCCACCGTGCGTTCGATCTTCGATACGGGCCGCATGACTCAACCGTACGACCCCCCACTGACACTCAAGCGCCTCCGCCGCCCATGAGGCTTCCCGCGGGGCCGCGCGGTCCCGGCGGAACGCCGCGCCCACGGTCGGGTTCGTGGCGGCATGGTCCGTTTGTCGTAGTTCGGTGGCGGCTCGGTGATCTTCAACCCCATGATCGCCATGGGATACCCGCAGGAACCACGCTCCCCTGAAGTGCATCGCCGCAACGTCTGCCGTTCCGCGCCCGCTTGGGGCGGGAACAGGGCTCACGACCCGAGGAGAACGCACATGTACGTCCGACCCGCCGCCGCGGCCGCCGCCGCGTTCCTGGGTTTCACCCTCACCGTGCTGGGCGGGACGGCCTCGTGCGCCGCGTCCGGCCCTGTTCCCGCCCCCCGCGCCGACCCCCGCCCCGGTCCCGCGGGGTTCTCGAACCCCGTCGTGTACGCCCACCGGGGGGCTTCGGCGTACGCCCCGGAGAACACCCTGGCGGCGATCGACCTCGCGATGCGGCTCGGTTTCGCCTGGGTCGAGAACGACGTCCAGCGCACCAGGGACGGCGTGCTGGTGGTCGTGCACGACGACACCCTGGCCCGCACGACCGATGTCGAGCAGCGCTACCCGGACCGGAAGCCCTGGAGGGTCAAGGACTTCACCGCGGCGGAGATCGCCGGGCTGGACGCGGGCAGCTGGTTCTCCGAGGGCTTCGCGGGCGCCCGCGTCCCGACCCTGCGGCAGTACCTCGCCCGGGTGCAGCGCAACCAGCAGCGACTGCTGCTGGAGATCAAGAAGCCGGAGCTCTACCCCGGGATCGAGCGGGAGACCCTGAAGGTGCTCGACGAGGCCGGCTGGCTCGACGAGCGCCATGTGTCGGGGCGCCTGGTCGTGCAGAGCTTCAGCGCCGACTCCGTACGGGCCGTCCACGACCTGCGCCCGGACCTCGTGACCGCCTTCCTCGGCACGCCGGCGGTGGCGGACCTCCCGAAGTACGCCCGCTTCACGGACCGGATCAACCCCTGGCACACCACCATCTCGGCGGGCTACGTCGCGGCGGTGCACAACCTGCTCGGCGCCCACGGCAAGGCCATGGAGGTCGACACCTGGATCGTCGACGACCCGGCGACCGCGCGGAAGGTGCGGGACATGGGCGTGGACGGGATCATCACCAACGCCCCCGACGTCGTGAGGAAGGCGATCGGCGGGTACTGACGCCGGGGCGGAGGGGTCGGCGCTGTCGGTGGGGCGCCGTACCGTGGAGGCGTGGACAGCACCGAGCGGCCCCGCGGGCCGCGCCTCGAATGGACCGTGGTCCCCAGCGACATCGGTCACCTGCTCCTGGCCGCGACCCCGGAGGGTCTGGTCCGGGTCGAGTTCCATGCCGCCCCGGACCGGGTCGACAGGATGATCGGCTCGCTCGTCTCCCGGCTCGGCGCCGACGCCTGGCGGCCGCCGCCGGGCGAGGAAGTGCTGCTGGCCGCGCCCATACGCCAGCTGACCTCGTACTTCGCCGGTTCGCTGAAGCGCTTCGACCTCCCCCTCGACTGGCGGCTCAGCTCCGGCTTCAACCGCCAGGTGCTGCTGGAGCTGGACCGCTCCGTGCCGTACGGCGCCGTCGTCGGGTACGGGGAGCTGGCCGCCCGCGTCGGGCAGCCGGGCGCGGCCCAGGCGGTGGGCAACGCCATGGGGTCGAACCCGCTGCCGCTGGTGGTCGCCTGCCACCGGGTCGTCGAGAACGACGGCGGGATCGGGGGCTTCGGCGGCGGGGTCGAGACCAAGAGGCAGTTGCTGGCGCTGGAGGGCGTCCTTCCGCAACCCCTGTTCTGACCTGCGCGTTCCCGCGCGGCGACCGGCCCGGCGGGGCGTTTCGCATCCGCCTCGGTCCGGGGCGGATACCCGGTTCCGCCGCGCCGTGCGGGGTGCGACACTGCGCCGGTGAGCACTCCCGCCGCCCCCGGCCCCACCGCGCCCCTAAGCCGCCTCCCGCACCCACCCCGGTCCCCCCTCCCGGCCCCGGCTTCGGTCGCGGCCCTGGTCTCGGTCCCGCGAAGGGGATCGGCGTGAGCGCCGCGCAGGGCACCGAGCGGACGGTTGCGCCCGTCGACCTGGCGGCGCTGCCCGCGCTCCAGCGGCGCACCTCCGCCGTGCTGATCGCCAGCCAGATGCTGGGCGGCCTCGGCGTGCCCATCAGCATCGCCCTCGCCCCGGTACTCGCGACGCAGGTCAGCGGCACCGAGGCGCTGTCCGGCTTCGCCTCCACCGCCGCCGTGATCGGCACCGCGCTGGTCTCGCTGCCGCTCGCCGCGCTGATGACCGCGCGGGGGCGCCGGCCCGGCCTCGTCGTGGCCTACGCGATCGGCGCGGCGGGCGCCGCCCTGGTCGTCTTCGCCGCCTCGGTCAAGAGCTTCCCGCTGCTGATGCTCGGCATGGCGTGCTTCGGAGCCGCCTCCTCCGCCAACCTCCAGGCCCGGTTCGCGGCAGCCGACCTCGCCGCGCCGGACCGGCGGGCCCGGGCCATCTCGATCGTCGTCTGGGCCTCCACCATCGGCGCCGTGCTCGGCCCGAACCTCTCCGCCCCCGCCAGCCGCAGCTTCGCCGGCACCTCCATACCCGAGACGGCGGGCCCCTTCGTATGGGCCGGCGCCGTCTTCGTCCTCACCGGCACGCTGATCGCCGTACTCCTGCGGCCGGACCCGCTCCTGACGGCCCGCGCGCTGGCCGCGCCCGGGGAACAGACCCGGGCGGGCCGTTCGCTGCGCGCCGGGCTCGCCGCCGTCAAGGCCTCGCCGCGGGCCCGGCTCGCCCTGGTCACCGTCGCGGTGTCACACACCACCATGGTCTCGATCATGGTGATGACCCCGGTCGACCTCGGTCACCACGGCGCCGGGCTGGAACTCGTCGGCCTGGTGATCAGCGGTCACATCGCGGGCATGTTCGCCTTCTCCCCCGTCATGGGGTGGCTCGCGGACCGGCTCGGCCGGCTGTCGGTGATCGGCCTGGCCGCCGGGCTGCTGTCGGTCGCCGCCCTGCTCGCGGGCACCGCGGGACCGAGCCACGGCCAGAGCGCGCTCGGCCTGTTCCTGCTCGGGCTGGGCTGGTCCGCGGGGATGGTCTCCGGATCGGCGCTGCTGACCGATTCGGTGCCGCAGCCCGCGCGGGCCGCCGTACAGGGGCTGAGCGACCTCACGATGAACACCTCCGCGGGCGTGGGCGGCGCGGCCGCCGGCCTGATCATGTCCCAGGCCGGCTACGGCTGGCTGAACGCCATCGGGGCCGCCCTGCTGCTGCCGATGGCCGCGCTCGCCCTGTTCACCGCGCGCCGCCACCCCGCGCCCGCGAAGACGGAGGCAGGGGTCAGTAGCTGATGTGGTAGGCCTTGCGGAGCGTCTCGTGCACGGTCCAGGTGGTCTTGTCGCCCTCGCGGAGCACGCAGGCGGAACCGGGTCCGACCTCCAGGGTGCCGCCGCCCTCCACCTCGATGGTGGCGCGCCCGCTGACCACCACGAACAGCTCGTTGGCCTCGGTGTCGGTGACCACGCCCGGGGTGATCTGCCAGATCCCGCGCACCTGCGAGCCGTCCTCGGCCTCCCAGAGCACCTTGCCGGTCACCACGGGCGCGCCGGAGACGATCTGCGCGGGGTCGAGTTCCTCGGTCTCCAGCTCCTCGTCCGGGACGTCCGGTACGGACACGGCGAAGGAGGCGGGGGCGGGGGCGGAGTGATCACTGGTGCTCATGGCGCGCCAGCCTAATCCGGGCGGGCCACGCGGCGCGGTGACCAGAGCGTCCAGCTTCGGCCCGGCGGACGAGTCATCCTGTCCAGCGTCGCGGCGGACCCGCTCTGCCGGGCGACCCCGCGCCCCCTCTTGCGCGGGCGGGGCCGCCGGGGCACGGCACCCGGCGGGTTTCGGCCAGCGCGGTGCGCGGGTCCCCGGCGGTCCGGAGATCCGGGCGGGCGTTGCCGGCGCGGGCCGCGGCGGCGGGGCCGAGGCCGGTGCCCGTGATCCGGTGCCGGAGCTACTCGGACACGTTGTGACGGGTGAGGCTGGAGTGCGTTTGGGGTCGTGAATTCCGTGCCATGGATGGGGACATGCCACAGCACACAGCATCCGCGCCCCTGCCCGAAGTCCCCGTCCTCTCCGAAGAGGTACGCGAGGCGCTCGCCCGGAAGCGGCCCGTCGTGGCCCTGGAGTCGACGATCATCGCGCACGGCCTGCCGCGTCCGCGCAATCTGGCGGTGGGCATGGAGCTGGAGGCGCTGGTCCGGGCGGAAGGTGCTGTTCCGGCGACGATCGCGGTCGTGGACGGGGTGGCGTACGCGGGGCTCGGCAAGGAGCAGTTGGAGCGGATCGCGAGCGGTGAGGGCGTGCGCAAGCTCGGCCACCGGGATCTGGCGCCCGCGCTCGCGACGGGAGCCACCGGGGCGACGACGGTGTCCGCGACGGCGTTCCTCGCCGCGCGGGCGGGGCTGCGGGTGTTCGCGACCGGCGGGCTGGGCGGCGTACACCGCGAGTACGCGCGGACGCAGGACGAGTCGGCGGATCTGGCGCTGCTGGCGCGGACGCGGATCACGGTGGTGTGCGCGGGGGTGAAGTCGATCCTGGACGTGCCGGCCACGCTGCAACGGCTGGAGACGCTGGGGGTGGGGGTGCTGGGGTTCGGGACGGAACGTTTCCCCGGGTTCTACCTGGCCAGTTCCGGTGAGCCGGTGGACTGGACCGTGCACCGCCCGGAGGAGGTGGCGGCGGTGATGGCGGCCCAGGACGCCCTGGGCGGAGCGGAATCGGCGCTCCTGGTGGCCAATCCCGTCCCGGAGGCGGAGCAGTTGGATCCGCAGCTGCACGACCGGGTGCTCGCCGAGGCCCTCGCCGAGTGCCACGAGCGCGGGATCACGGGCCAGGCGGTGACCCCGTTCCTGCTGGGCCACCTGGTACGGGCGACCGGCGGGGCCTCGCTGGAGGCCAATCTGGCGGCGGTACGGGGCAACGTGCGGCTCGGGGCCCGGATCGCGGGGGCCTGGGCGGCCCGGCGGTGACCGGGCCGGGGGCCGCACCGGCACGCGGGCCGGGGGCGCTGCTGGTCGTCGGGGACGTGGTGACCGACGTGGTGGCGGTGCATCCGGAGCCGCTGGCCCCGGCCACCGACACGGCGGCCCGGATCCGCACCCTGCCCGGCGGCGCGGGGGCCAACGCGGCCTGCTGGGCGGCCCGCGCGGGCGCGCCTGAGGTACGTCTCCTCGCGCGGGTGGGCAAGGAATCGGCCCGGTGGCACGAACGGGCGCTGGTGGACGCGGGGGTGCGGCCGCGGCTGGTGATCGACCCGGCCGAGCCCACGGGGACGGTGGTGGCGCTGGTCGGCAAGGACACGGAGCGGACCTTCCTGACCGACAGCGGCGCGGCGCTGCGGCTCACCCCGGACGACTGGGCCCCGGCCCTGCTGGACGGGGCGGCCCATCTGCACCTGTCCGGTTACCTGTTCTTCGCCGACAGCAGCCGGGAGCTGGCCCTGGTGGCGCTGCGGGCGGCGACGGCCCGGGGGGTGCCGGTGAGCGTGGACCCGGCCTCGGCCGGATTCCTGCTCACGCTCGGGCCGCGGCGGTTCCTCGACTCCGTGGCGGGGGCCCGCGTCCTGCTGCCCAACGAGGACGAGGCCCGGCTGCTGGCCGGGCTGCCCGGGCGGTCCGGAGCCGCCCGGGCGGCGGTGGAGCTGAGCCGGCGGGTGCCGCTGGTGGTGGTCACCCGGGGCGCGGCCGGGGCCCTGGTGGCCGAGGCGGGGCGGATCGTCGCCGAGGTCGCCGCGGAGGCGGTGGAGGCGGTGGACTCCACGGGTGCGGGGGACGCGTTCACCGGTGGGTTCCTCGCGGCCCGCCTCGCGGGGGCGGACCCGGCGGAGGCCGCCCGGGCGGGCTGCCGGACGGCCGCCGTGGCGGTCACCCGGCTGGGCGGGCGACCGTAGCGGCCGAGGCCTGCGCGAATGTCCCGGCCGCGGTGCGGGGTTCAGCCGGGCAGGCCCGTCCAGGCCGGGTGGCGGGGGTCGTCCGCCCTGACGAGGACGTCCGCCCGGTCCGCGGGGGCGGTCTCGGTCTCGTAGCGCGCGAACGCGGGCAGGGTCCACCGGTCGGCGGGCTCGGTGCGGCGGGCCAGCGCGCCCGGGGAGAGCCGGACGTGCACGGCGAGGTCGAAGGGGAACCAGTGGCCCAGCAACAGCGGGCCGTGCACGATCAGCACGCCGTCCGGCGGGAGTTCGGCGTACGGGCTGCGGGTCGCCCGGTCGGTCACCGGGTCCCACAGGTCGGGCAGCACCCGCCCGCTGCCGCCGGGGTCGGTCGGGCCGAAGACCTCCCGCCAGAGTGCGGCCGTGTCGTACCAGCCGTCGAGGTACGCGTCCACGTCCTCGCGGCCGAACTCGAAGCGCAGCGACGCCGGCCGCAGGAAGCCGGCGGCCGGGACCGCCAGCGCCGCGCGGCCGCGTTCGCGGAGCGCGTCCGCGAGGTGCCCGGCGAGCACGCCGGTGTCGGCGGCGGGCGCGCCGTCGATCCCCACCCGTTGCCGGACGGCCTGTTCGGAGGGGGTGTCGCGGTCGTCGAGGTGACCGGCGAGCCGCTCGGCCATCCGCTGCCATGTGATCGCTTCCAGCTGCACGACCCCATTGTCAGTGCCGCCCCTTAGCTTTTTCCACGAGGGATCACCGGCGCGACAGGAGCCGGTGACCCGGCTTTGGGGAGGGGTCTGTCATGGCTCGGGAAACGACGTATCTGGAGCTGTCGCAGGACGGCGGCGGGGCGCACAAGTTCTACGAGGTGACCGTGGACGGCACGGCCGTCTCCGTGCGCTACGGCCGCATCGGCGCGGACGGCCAGTTGCAGAACTCCTCCTTCCCCACGGCCGAGAAGGCCCGCGCCGCCGCCGCGAAGAAGGTCGGCGAGAAGGTCCGCAAGGGGTACGCCCCGGCGGTGCCCGGGCAGCGCGCCGCGCGGGCGGTGACCCGCCGCCAGGTGACCTCAGCGCCGTCGACGGCGCGTTCGGTGGCCCCGGTGCTCTGGCGGTTCCGTACGGGCTCCTCCGCTTTCGGGATCCATGTCGACGAGGACCGCTGCTGGGTCGGCAACCAGGCGGGCGATGTCTACACGCTGAGCCACGGCGGCGAGGTGCTGGCCCGCTACTCCCTGCCGGACGGGGTGAAGTGCCTGGTCGCGGACGATTTCTGGATCTACGCGGGCTGTGATGACGGCACGGTGTACGACCTGTCGTCGAAGGTGCCGTTCGGCGCGTACGACATCGCGGCGGATGTGGACATCTACTGGCTCGACATCCACGAGGGCGTGCTGAACGTGTCGGATGCGGCCGGCGGCCTCACGGTCATCGACCACGAGGACGAGTTCCAGTGGTCCCGCAAGTCCGCGGGCAGCGGCGCCTGGATGGTCCGCGCCGACGAGGGCGCGGTCTACCACGGGCACAGCGCGGGTGTCACGGCCTACGCCTCGGACGGCAGCGGGGAGCTGTGGCACACGGCGACGGGCGGCTCGGTGCTGTTCGGCTGGCAGGAGGAGCACGCGGTGTACGCGGGCACGGGCCGCAAGGTCGTACAGCGGCTGGCGAAGGCGACGGGGGCGGTCGAGGCCACGTACGGGTGTGACGCGGCGGTGTACTCGTGCGCGACCTCGCCCGACGGGCGGTACGTCTTCGCCGGCGACTCGTCGTCCTCGGTGTACTGCTTCGACGCCGACGGGCGGCGGCTGTGGAAGCTGGGCACCGGCGGCGGCTCCGCGCTGTCGATGCAGTACCTGGACGAGCGGCTGTACCTGGTCACCACGGACGGCTCGCTGGTGTGCGTGGACGCGAGCGAGGCGGCGATCACCGCGGCCCAGCGGGGTTCGGTGCCGGTGGCGGTGGACGTGAAGTCGGCGGCGGCCCTTCCGGTGTTCACCCCGGCCGCTTCGGCCGCGGCGGTGGCGACGGTGTCGGTGGCGGCGGCTCCGGCGGGCGCCGTGGTCGTGGAGTGCGTCCAGCAGGGCGGCCGGATGCGCGTCCAGGTCGTGTCCACGGGGTTCGAGCCCTCGTGGAACGTGCAGTTCCCGCGCGGGATACGGGAGGCCGGGGCCCGGTACGTGGTCGACGGGCTGCACGCGTCCTCGGGCGGCTTCTACCGGGTGCGCGGGGAGATACGCCGGCTGGTGTGACGCGGCGGTCCGCCGTTCGCTGGACCGGTCGCGGGACCGGTCGCGGGCGTCCGCTTCACAGGGCGGGTCCGGAGCAGGCGCAGGTCGTGGCCCCGGGCGGGCCCTGGGCGGGTATGGAGAAGGCGGCGCCCTCGGGAAGCTCCTCGCAGGTCACGTACAGGACGACGGGTTCGCTGCCGAGGTTGCGTCCGAGGTGGATGTGCCGGGCGCCCGGGGGCTCTATGAAGCTGGTCCCCGCCCGGTGCACCTCGACCGATTCGTCGTGCAGGATCCGGGTCAGC
Organism: Streptomyces goshikiensis; assembly: GCF_014650555.1. Taxonomy (GTDB): domain Bacteria; phylum Actinomycetota; class Actinomycetes; order Streptomycetales; family Streptomycetaceae; genus Streptomyces; species Streptomyces goshikiensis. The sequence continues at coordinate 152,666 of NZ_BMVE01000005.1, forward strand.
GTCCCGGACCTGACCACCGCGATCAGCTGTACCCGGTGGTAGTGCCAGCCGGTGCAGCCCCCGGGGGCTATGACGATCTCGCGGCCTTCGAGTCCGGCATGGCCCACCGCTCCGGGGCGCCGCGCCGTTGCCTGCCGTCCACTCATGTGCTCCCCCTCCGCGGCCTCCGGCCGCAGTCCCTCGAACACCGTAGGAGGACATCCTCTAATCCAGTGAGGATCGATGAAACCCCAACATCCCACTTTCACAAGGTGATATGGGGGCCGGGAGGCGGTATCACTCCGGCATGAGTCTCGTCGTGTTCGAGTCGGTGAAACACATCCACTGCGCGGAGTGCCGGCGGGGCCCGATCCGGCACGTGGTCCGCGAGGCCGGCGTGCCCCGCTGCCTGGACTGCGCCGACCTGGGCCACCTGGTCTACCTGCCGCGCGGCGACGCGGCGCTCACCCGTCGGGCGCGGGAGGCCAGTTCGCTCTCGGCGGTCGTGGTCCGCCTCCACAAGCGCCGCCGCCGCTACGAACGCCGGGGCCTGCTCGTCGAGGACGCCGCCCTGGCCCGCGCCGAGCGCGCCTGCCTCGCGGACGCCGAGGCGCGGGCCCGCCGCCGGGAACGCGACCGGCTGCGCCGCGCCGCCGAGGACACCCGGTTCACGGCCGCGTTCGCCGCCGAGATACGGCGGCTGTTCCCCGGCTGCCCGGCCGGCCGCGCCCAGGCGATCGCGGCGCACGCCTCACTGCGAGGGAGCGGTCGGGTGGGGCGTACCGCGGCCGGCCGGGCCCTCGACGAGCAGGCGGTGTCGATGGCGGTCCGGGCCGCGGTACGCCACCTGGACACGGAGTACGACGCCCTGCTGATGGCGGGCATCCCCCGCTTCGCGGCCCGGACCCGGCTGGCGCCGCGCATCGACGCGATCCTCGGCGGATGGCGTACGGGCACCGCCGCGGCCGAGCCCGAGACGGGCCCGGGGCGGGCCTAGCTGACCCGGAACCGGCGGTAGAGCAGCACTCCGCCGAGCAGCAGCGCACCACCCGCGGGCACCGCGTAGCCGACGGCGTCGGCCCCGGTGTGGGCGAGGGCCGCGGTGTGCCGGGGCGGCTCGGGCGTGGCCGGCTGGGCCGGGGTGACCGGAGTGACGGGGGTGACCACCACGGGCTTCGCCGGGGTGACGGGCTTCGTGACGGTGGGCGGCTGGACGGGCTTGCCGCCGCTGGGCTGCTCCCCGTTGACGGAGGTGTTGCCGAACGTGGGGTTGCCGATCCCGACGACGCTGACCCCGTTGCCGCTGACGTTCAGCGGGAGGTCGACGGGAAGCTGGATCCCGTTGCCCGACAGCACACCCGGAGAATCCTTTCCGCTCCCATGGGCGCTCGCCCCGCCACTAGTCCCGGACGCTTGTTCGGACGTGTGCGAGGCTCCGGACCCGGTCCCGGTCCCGGAGGACCCGGTCCCCGACGCGGAGGTCCCGCGCCCCGGCGACCCCGCGTTGGCGCAGCGGTTCCCGGCCGCCGGGTTGAGCAGCCCGACGACGCTCACCGTGTTCCCGCACACGTTCACCGGCAGGTGCACCGGCAACTGCACCAGGTTCCCCGACGCCACGCCCGGCGACCCCTGGGCCGCCCCGTTCGCGTCCGCATCGGCGTAGGCGAAGCCACCCACCCCGGCGACGGCCAGTCCGCCACCCGCGACCACCGCCGCGATCAAGCCATTCCGACGACTGTGACGCATCAGCTTCCTGCCTTCCGGAGAGTTCACGAGCACAACGCCCGCACCGGACACAACGCCGTTGAACCCGTTCGGGTTATACGGCGGATAGGCATTTCACTCCATCGTGTCGGGGAGCCTTCGGCTCAACGGCGGTCGGGCCGGTCCTCGGGTCAGCGCCGCACGAGGGCCGTGACCGGGTCCGGGGAGGCGGTGCCGGTGGGCCACCAGTCGTTGTCGCCGAGGCGGTCCTCGTAGGCGTACCAGAGGCCCTCGCGGCTCAGGCGGAGTTGGCGGTTCAGGGCGGTGAGCCGGTTGCGGTCGGGTCGGAACGAGCCCTGTCCGGCGGCGAGCAGCGCCGGGCGGGCGCGGTCGAAGGGGCCCGCCGGGGGATCCCAGGGCTCGTCGAGGGCGAGGAGCGCGGGCAGGCCGCCCTGGCGCCAGGCCGCGGCGCCCCGGGCCAGGTCCGTGGTCGTACGGCCGGTGGCGCGGGCCAGGTCCCGGTACAGGGCGCGGGCCGAGCCGGTGAGCCCGGCCGTGGGATGCGCGGACGCCAGCCGGACGGCGTCCTGCCAGAGCGTGAGGCCCGCGATGGGGTCCTCGCCGGTGGTGAGCAGGGCGAGGGCCCGGGCGGCGGCATCCGTGGCGAGCTGGTCCAGGGACAGGGGGTCCGGGGCGGCCGGATCAGCCGGGTAGGCGGGCGGCAGCCCCACGGCGGCGGGCGCCGCGAGCGGAGCCGGCAGCGGCGGCAGCACGGTGCGCGCCAGCGCCTCGCGCGCCGGAACCCCGGGGAAGTCCGGTTCGGCCTCGGGCTGTTCGCGCGCGGCGTGGGCGGCATTGCGGCGGGTCAGCTCATCGAGCAGCTCCCGCTCGCCCCGGCCGCGCAGGAGCAGCAGCACGAACGGGTCCTCGTCGAGCAGCCGGGCCGCCCGGTAACAGAGGGCCGCCGCATGCTTGCAGGGCGGGCGCGCGACATCCGGACAGGAGCAGCGCGGGACGAGCTCGCCCGCGCCGGGCAGGACCGATCCCGCCAGCGCCTGCGGAACCTCCCGCTCCAGCAGCGCGGCGAGCGCCGCCGGATCGGCCGCCACCGCCTCCAGGAGCTCCGCCCACTCGGCGTCCGCGAAGGCGGTCAGCGCCAGCTCGGTACGGTACGGGCGCGGCCTGCCGCCCCGGACGTACGCGACGATCCGGCCCGGGGTGATCGTGACCGCCTCGACATGGCCCTCCGCCGCGTACGCGCGACCGCGCACCAGCCGGGCCGCGTCCCGGGCGCGCTCCTCCAGGGCCGCCACCCAGGCCCGGCCCCACCAGGTCGTGGCCTCCACCCCGGGGGGCACGGTCTCGAAGGTGCGGCGGCGGTCGTCCCGCGCGGTGATCACGCCGGTCTCCGCAGCGAGACCAGGTCGGCCAGCTCGCGGTCGGTCAGCTCGGTCAGCGCCGACTCGCCGGAGCCCAGGACGGCATCCGCCAGGGCGCGCTTCGCCTCCAGCATCTCCGCGATCCGGTCCTCGACCGTGCCCTCCGCGATGATCCGGTGGACCTGTACCGGCTGGGTCTGCCCGATCCGGTACGCGCGGTCGGTGGCCTGCTCCTCCACGGCCGGGTTCCACCAGCGGTCGAAGTGGATGACATGCCCCGCCCGGGTCAGGTTCAGCCCGGTCCCGGCGGCCTTCAGCGACAGCAGGAACACCGGCACCTCGCCCGCCTGGAACCGGTCCACCAGCTCCTCGCGGCGCGGCACCGGCGTCCCTCCGTGCAGCAGCTGGTTGGCGATCCCGCGCGCGGCGAGGTGCCGCTCGATGAGCCGGGCCATCGTCACGTACTGGGTGAAGACCAGCACCGAACCGCCCTCCGCGAGGATCGTGTCGAGGAGTTCGTCCAGCAGCGCCAGCTTGCCCGAGCGGTGCGCGATCCGGGGCTGCTCCTCCTTCAGGTACTGCGCCGGGTGATTGCAGATCTGCTTCAGCGAGGCCAGCAGCTTCATGATCATGCCGCGCCGCTCCATGCCCTCGCTCGCCTCGATCACGGACATCGCCTCATCCACGGCGGCCTGGTACAGCGAGACCTGCTCGCGCGTCAGCGACACCGGATGGTCCGTCTCCGTCTTCGGCGGGAGCTCGGGCGCGATCCCGGGATCGGACTTCTTGCGGCGCAGCAGGAACGGCCGTACCAGCGCGGCGAGCCGGGCGACGGCCGCCTCGTTGCCGCCGTCCTCCTCCTGCTGGTGCTCCACCGGACGGGCGTGCCGCGCCCGGAACGCCGTGAGCGGGCCCAGCAGGCCCGGCGTCGTCCAGTCGAGCAGCGCCCACAGCTCGGAGAGGTTGTTCTCCACCGGGGTGCCGGTCAGCGCCACTCGCGCGGGGGCCGGGATCGTCCGCAGCGCCTTCGCCGTCGCCGACAGCGGGTTCTTGACGTGCTGCGCCTCATCGGCGACGACCATGCCCCAGCCCTGTTCGGCCAGCCGGGCGGCGCCCGCGCGCATCGTCCCGTACGTGGTGAGGACGAACCCGCCGGCCAGCCCGTCGAGGCTGCGGCCGGCGCCGTGGAAACGGCGCACCGGGGTGCCCGGCGCGAACCTCTCGATCTCCCGCTGCCAGTTGCCCAGCAGCGACGCCGGGCACACCACCAGCGTCGGCTCGGGTCTGTCCCGGTGCAGGTGCAGCGCGATCAGCGTGACCGTCTTGCCCAGGCCCATGTCATCGGCGAGGCAGCCGCCGAGGCCGAGCGAGGTCATCAGATCCAGCCAGGCCAGACCGCGCGCCTGGTAGTCGCGCAGGGTCGCCTTCAGCGCGGCCGGCTGCGGCAGCGGGGCCAGCTCCCCGGTCAGCCGCTCCCGCAGGGCCGCCAGCGCGCCCACCGGAACCGCTTCGACCGGCTCCCCGTCCACCTCGGCCGTGCCCGACAGTACGGTGGCCAGCGCGTCCACCGGATCCAGGAGGCCCAGCTCCCGCTTGCGGGCCTTGCGCACCAGCTCCGGATCGACCCGCACCCACTGGTCGCGCAGCCGCACCACGGGCCGGTGCGCCTGCGCAAGCGCGTCCATCTCGCCCGGGGTGAGCCGGTCGCCGCCGAGCGCGAGCTCCCAGGAGAAAGCGAACAGGTGCTGGGCGTCGAAGAACGCGGTGCCATCGGTGGCGGAACCGGGCGCCATCGACCGCACGACGGCGCTCGCCGACAGCGTACGGGCCAGCTCGCGCGGCCAGTGGACCACGACCCCGGCGGCGGCCAGCCGGGGCGCGACGGCGCCCAGCAGGTCTTCGAGCTCGGGGTCGGACAGGGCCAGCGCATCGGGGACGGGCTGGTCCAGCAGCCGCAGCAGCGGCGGCCAGATCCGGGCGGCCCGGCGCAGCGCGAGCACCGCATCGATCCGGGCGCGGGGGCCGAACCCGGCGGCCGCCGCCCCCGCCCACAGCAGCCCGGCGTCGGTGACGAGGGTGGGGTCGGCGAGGCTGTGGACCTGGACGACGGCGGCGCCCGCGCGGCGGGTGTCCTCGGGCTCCGCCTCATCGAAGAGGCGGAAGGAGGACAGGTCCAGCCGGAGCGAGATCCCGACCCCGGTGTCGGCGCCGGCCGCGACCTGCGCCGCCCAGCCCTGTATCCCCGGCACCCGCTGCGGCTCCCGCGCGGCGAACGGCCGCCCGACGGCGGCGGGCGCGGCCGGGGTCCGGGGCAGGCTGTCCGCGACGGCATCGAGGAAGGCCCGCACCAGGGCCTCCGGTTCCGGCAACCGGAGCGGCCGGGCCCCGGCCAGCGGCGTGGCGTACGCCTCGTGGGGCAGGGCGGCGGCGATCGCCCGCAGGTGCCCGACATCCGCCGCGTCGAGCGGGCCGGCGCGCCAGGCGTCGATGCCGTCGGGGGTGACCCCGGGGAGCAGCCGGCCGCGCGCGACCAGGGTGAGCGCCTGGACTGCGGCGGTGCCCCAGGCGCGGGTGGCCGGATGCGCGCCGGCGCTGCGCGGGGCCCGCGCCAGGAGCGGCAGGGCGGCGGCGACGGACAGAACGAGGCCGGGGACGGTGCGGGTGCGGGGCGCGGCGGTGGGGCCCTGCGGCCGGACGAGCGTCAGCGGGGTCGTCTCCCCGGGAAGGGGGTCCCCGTCGGGCGCCCAGAAAACGATCCGGCCCTCGCGGGGAACGGGGGCGGGGAGGAACACGGCGGCATGCCGCAGCAGTGCGGTCTGCGGGGTCACGCGGGCTCCCTCCGGGTCGGTCTTCCACTCCTTCGACGAGTCTAGGCGGAGCCACTGACAACCCCTCTGACCAGCCCGTACGCAGCCCCACCCAGGGCTGCGCGGGCCCTCGGCGCGCCACCGGTGGGACCATGGACGGGGAGAGCGAGGCGATGGCCATGCGTTCCGGAAACGAGCCGGTGACCGCCCGCAGTCCGTTGCGGCTGCGGTTCTGGCTGAGCCTGTGGGGGCTGATCTGGGCCGCCGCCGGGACCGTCCTGTTCTCGCTGGCCGGCCGTCCGGGGTGGGCGGCCGCCTGCGCGGTCGTCGTGCTGCTGGCAGCGGTCGACCTGGCCGTGGTGATCCACCACATCCACCAGGGCCCGCACTACCAGCCGGGCCCGGACATCCCCCCGTACGAACCGCCGAGCCGCCGCTGACCCGGCCACGCCGCCGCGCCCCCGGCGGCCCGCCCCGACGCCCGCCAACTCACCCCGACGCCCGACGCCCCGCCCCGCCCCGCCCCGCCCCGCCCCGCCCCGGCCGCCGGTCCCAGACGCCCGGCGGCTCACTCCTCGAAGCGCGCCGCCGCCAGATAGTCGGGCTGCGGATCCAGGGCGGCGGCGAGCCGGAAGTGCTTGCGCGCCTGCTCGGGCCGCCCGGAGCGCTCATGGGTCCGGGCCAGCGCGAAGTGCGCGAACGCGTTGTCCGGCTCCCGCTCCAGCACCAGCTCGAACTCCAGCGTCGCCGGACGGAGTTGAGCGGCGGCGAAGAAGGCCCTGGCGCGCAGCAGCCGGGCCGCCGTGTTCTCCGGGTGCGCGGCTATGACCGAATCGAGGAGCTTGACGGCGCCGCGCGGATCACGGGCGGCGAGCAGTTGCTCGGCGGCCCGGTAGTCGATGACATGCGTCTCCGGGCTGCCGGCCCCCGAGGAGGACGGCTGCGAGGGACGCGGCGGACGCGACGGCGGATTGGTCTCGGACACGATCGGATCCTTCCCTCCGCGGAGCGTTCCACGCCCCGCTCCACACCGGCCTCAGGCTCCTGACGCCGATGCCGCGGCCCGCGCCGCGAGTTCCTCCCACACCTTGCGCACCTGCGGCTCCAGCGCCTCCAGCGGCCCGTCGTTGTCGATCACGAGCGTGGCCACCGCCAGCCGCTGCTCCCGCGTCGCCTGCACGGCCATCCGGGCCCGCGCCTCCTCCTCGGCCATCCCGCGCAGCGCGGTCAGCCGGGCCAGCTGCGTCCCGGGCGCGGCGTCCACCACGACCACCAGGTCGTACAGCGGCGCCAGCCCGTTCTCCGCGAGCAGCGGTACGTCGTGCACCACGATCGCATCGGCGCCCGCGGCCGCCTCCAGCTCGGCGGAGCGCGCCCCGACCAGCGGGTGCACGATCGAGTTCAGGGTCTGGAGCTTCGCCGGGTCGGCGAAGACGAGCGAGCCCAGCTTCGGGCGGTCCAGCCGCCCTTCCGGGGTCAGTACGGATTCCCCGAACGCCGCGACGACGGCCGCGAGCCCCGGCGTACCGGGCTCCACGACCTCCCGCGCGATGCGGTCGGCGTCCACGACGACCGCCCCGTACCCCGCCAGCAGCCGCGAGACCTCGCTCTTGCCGGCTCCGATTCCGCCCGTCAGACCAATCTTCAGCATGCCCGGCACCCTAGCCCCCGCGCCCCGGCCCCCGTACAGCCCCCTGCGGACGGACGGCTCAGCCCTCGCCCTCGCGCTCCGCGAGGAACCGCTCGAACTCGCGCCCGATCTCATCGGCCGACGGGATCTCGGCGGGCTCGGCGAGCATGTTCCCCCGCGTCTCGGCCCCGGCCGCCGCGTCGTACTGGTGCTCCAGCCCCTGGACCAGGCTGACGAGTTCCTCGTCGCCCTCCCGGATCTGGCGGTCGATCTCCGTCTGCGTGCGGTGCGCCTCGGTGCGCAGGGCGTGCGCCACGGCCGGCAGGACCAGCCCGGTCGCCGCCGTGATCGCCTCCAGCGCCGTCAGCGCCGCGTCCGGGTACGGGGAGCGGGCAACGTAGTGCGGGACGTGCGCCGCGACGCCCAGGACGTCGTGCCCGGCCTGCCCGAGGCGGAACTCGACGAGCGACTCCGCGCTGCCCGGCACCTGCGCCTCGTCGAACGGGCTGCGGTGACCCGGCATCAGGTCGGTGCGGTTGCCGTGCGGGGTGATGCCGACGGGCCGCGTGTGCGGGACGCCCATCGGGATGCCGTGGAAGTTGACCGAGAGCCGGACGCCGAGGCGCTCGACGATCTGGCGCACTGCGACGGCGAAGCGCTCCCACTCGACATCCGGCTCGGGGCCGGAGAGCAGCAGGAACGGCGCGCCCGTGGCGTCCTGTACGAGGCGCACCTCCAGGCGGGGCTCCTCGAACTCGGACCAGTGGTCGCGCTGGAACGTCAGCAGCGGGCGGCGGGCCCGGTAGTCCACCAGGCGGTCCGCGTCGAAGCTGGCCACCAGCTGGTGGGGAAGGGTGTCGAGGAGGCGCTCGACGATCTGCTCGCCGGCCTCACCCGCGTCGATGTACCCCTCGAAGTGGTAGAGCATGACCAGCCCGGCCGAGTCCTGGGCGAGCGCCAGGTCGGCCACCGCCAGGCCCTTGGCGTCCCATTCGTACAAACCCTGTGGATCAAGCACCGTCACCACTCCTCCTCGCCTCGTTCTCTGCGAAGAACGTCCAAGGCGGCGCCGCCATTCCCCAGTTGACGGCTTTCACAGGAACGCGGGCGAAAGTCCCCGGCCCCCGCCCCCTCGCGGCGGATCCGGGCGCACCGGCCGGGCACGCGGAAAGGCCCGCCCCCCTGAGGGGACGGGCCTTTCCTTTCAGCTCAGCTCACACCCGCGCCGAGGCGCGGAGCGTGGTGCGCGCTGCGATCAGCTCTGGCCGCCGGCCAGCTTCTCGCGGAGCGCGGCCAGGGCCTCGTCGGAGGCCAGGGCGCCCGAGGTCTCGTCCGACTCCGAGGAGTACGAACCGCCCGAGATGCCCGCGCCACCGGCGTTGCCACCGGCGGCCGGGGCGGCAGCGCCCTCGGCAGCGGCGGCCTCGTCGGCCTCGCGGCTCTTGATGACCTGCGCCTGGTGCTGCTCGAAGCGCTGCTGCGCCTCGGCGTACTGGCGCTCCCACGTCTCGCGCTGGGAGTCGAAGCCCTCGAGCCAGTCGTTGGTCTCGGGGTCGAAGCCCTCGGGGTAGATGTAGTTGCCCTGGTCGTCGTAAGACGCGGCCATGCCGTACAGGGTCGGGTCGAACTCGACCGACGCCGGGTCGGCACCGAAGGACTCGTTGGCCTGCTTCAGCGACAGCGAGATCCGGCGACGCTCAAGGTCGATGTCGATGACCTTGACGAAGATCTCGTCGTTGACCTGGACGACCTGCTCCGGGATCTCCACGTGGCGCTCGGCCAGCTCGGAGATGTGGACCAGACCCTCGATGCCCTCGTCCACGCGGACGAACGCACCGAACGGAACCAGCTTGGTGACCTTACCCGGGACGACCTGACCGATCTGGTGGGTCCGGGCGAACTGCTGCCACGGGTCTTCCTGCGTCGCCTTCAGCGACAGGGAGACGCGCTCGCGGTCCATGTCCACGTCGAGGACCTCGACGGTGACTTCCTGGCCGACCTCGACAACCTCGGACGGGTGGTCGATGTGCTTCCAGGACAGCTCGGAGACGTGCACGAGACCGTCGACGCCACCCAGGTCCACGAAGGCACCGAAGTTGACGATCGAGGACACGACGCCGGAGCGGACCTGACCCTTCTGCAGGGTGGTGAGGAACGTCTGGCGAACCTCGGACTGGGTCTGCTCGAGCCAGGCGCGGCGGGACAGGACCACGTTGTTGCGGTTCTTGTCCAGCTCGATGATCTTCGCCTCGAGCTCCTTGCCCACGTAGGGCTGGAGGTCGCGGACGCGACGCATCTCGACGAGCGAGGCCGGCAGGAAGCCGCGGAGGCCGATGTCGAGGATGAGACCACCCTTGACGACCTCGATGACGGTACCGGTGACGATGCCGTCTTCTTCCTTGATCTTCTCGATGGTGCCCCAGGCACGCTCGTACTGAGCGCGCTTCTTCGAGAGGATCAGGCGGCCTTCCTTGTCCTCCTTCTGGAGAACCAGGGCCTCGATCTCGTCGCCGACCTTGACGACCTCGTTCGGGTCGACGTCGTGCTTGATCGAGAGCTCGCGGCTGGGGATGACGCCTTCGGTCTTGTAACCGATGTCGAGGAGAACCTCGTCCCGGTCAACCTTGACGATGACGCCGTCGACGATGTCGCCATCGTTGAAGTACTTGATCGTCTCGTCGATCGCCGCGAGGAACGCGTCCGCGTCGCCGATGTCGTTGACCGCAACCTGCGGAGTGGTGGCGGTGGTCTCGGTGCTGCTCGTCATGTGGGAAAGGGCTCCGGTTACGGACAGAAAGTCGTAGGTACTGCTACGCCGGGAGCCCTTATCGGCATCCACCGAAGACCGGACAGCCAAGGAGGCCCCCGATCCGCGAGAAGAGCGGCGGGGCCTCGAAAACCGAGGGGACATCAACAGATGCAAGCGCAGCCTGCTAGGTCTGAGGAGCACAGGCTCGCAGCGCAACTTGTAGCATACGGGGGCAGCCGGACAGGGTCAATGCGCGAAGGCGCACACCCCGGGCGGATCGCCTCATATCCGGCACAATTCGTGGGCGGGCGGGCGCCGATGGCCCTTCCCGGTCACTTTCGGACCTGTTTTTTCCGACCTCTTTCCGCAGACTACGACGACGGGCCCCATGAACCAAGAGGACTACGCCCCCGAAGAAGCGTACGAAGCCGACGGCGGCGCCGGCGACGACGCCGAGGCCACCCGGCGTGAGGCGGACGACACGGAGAGCAGCCGGGCGAGCCGCGGCTGGTGGGACCGCAACGCCGACGAGTACCAGAGCGAACACGGCGCCTTCCTCGGCGACGACCGCTTCGTATGGGGGCCGGAGGGCCTGGACGAGGCGGAGGCCGGGCTGCTGGGCCCCGCCGCCTCCCTGAAGAACAAGGACGTCCTGGAGATCGGCGCCGGCGCCGCCCAGTGCTCGCGCTGGCTGGCCGCCCAGGGAGCCCGCCCGGTGGCCCTGGACCTCTCGCACCGCCAGCTCCAGCACGCCCTGCGCATCGGCGACGACGTCCCCCTGGTGGAGGCCGACGCCGGCCGGCTGCCCTTCCGCGACGGCTCCTTCGACCTGGCCTGCTCCGCGTACGGCGCCGTCCCCTTCGTCGCCGACCCCGTCAACGTGATGCGCGAGGTGCGCCGCGTCCTGCGCCCCGGCGGCCGCTGGGTCTTCTCCGTGACCCACCCCATCCGCTGGGCCTTCCCCGACGAGCCCGGCCCCGAGGGGCTGTCCGTCGCCGCGTCCTACTTCGACCGGACCCCTTACGTGGAGCAGGACGAGCAGGGCCGCGCCGTCTACGTGGAGCACCACCGCACCCTCGGCGACCGGGTCCGCGACGTGGTCGCGGGCGGCTTCCGCCTGGTGGACCTGGTCGAGCCGGAGTGGCCCGCCTGGAACACCCAGGAGTGGGGCGGCTGGTCCCCGCTGCGCGGCAACCTGATCCCCGGCACCGCGGTCTTCGTCTGCGAGAGGGACTGATACCCCCGTGACCGCGATCCGCCAGGCCGAGCTCGACGCGCTTCCCGTACGGGAGGCCCTGCCCGAGCTGGTCTCCGCCCTCGACGGGCACGGCGCCGCCGTGCTGTGCGCCCCGCCCGGCACCGGCAAGACCACCCTGGTCCCGCTGGTCCTGGCCGGCCTGGTCGGCGGCGGTCCCCGCCGCCGGGTCGTGGTCGCCGAGCCCCGGCGGATCGCCGCCCGGGCGGCGGCGCGGCGGATGGCCTGGCTGCTGGGCGAGCAGGTCGGCGGCTCGGTGGGCTTCACGGTGCGCGGGGAGCGGGTGGCGGGGCCGGGGACGGTGGTCGAGGTCGTCACCACCGGGGTGCTGCTCCAGCGGTTGCAGCGCGACCAGGAGCTGTCCGGCGTCGACGTGGTGATCCTGGACGAGTGCCACGAGCGGCACCTCGACGCCGACACCGTCGCCGCGTTCCTGCTGGACGTACGGGAGACCCTGCGCCCGGAGCTGCGGCTGGTGGCGGCGTCGGCGACGACCGACGCCGCCGGCTGGGCGCGGGTGCTCGGTCACGGCCGTCCCGGCGGCGCGCCGGTGGTGACGGCCGCGGGGGTGTCGTACCCGGTGGAGACGGTGTGGGCGCCGCCGGCCCGGCCGGTGCGGCCGCCGCACGGCATGCGGGTGGACCCCGCGCAGCTGACGCACGTGGCGTCGGTGGTCCGGCGGGCGCTGGCGGAACGCTCCGGCGACGTCCTGTGCTTCCTGCCCGGCGTCGGCGAGCTCGCCCGGGTGGCCGGGCAGCTGGGCGGGGTCGACGCGGAGGTGCTCCAGATCCACGGCCGGGCCCCGGCGGCCGTCCAGGACGCGGCGCTGGCCCCCTCGGCGCACCGCAGGGTGATCCTGGCGACCGCGGTCGCGGAGTCCAGCCTGACCGTGCCGGGCGTACGGGTGGTGGTGGACTCGGGGCTGGCGCGCGAGCCCCGGGTGGACCACGCGCGGGGCCTGGGCGCGCTGGCGACCGTACGGGCGTCCCGCGCGGCGGGGCGCCAGCGGGCGGGCCGGGCGGGCCGCGAGGCCCCGGGGGCGGTGTACCGCTGCTGGTCGCAAGCGGAGGACGGCCGCCTGCCGGCGTTCCCGTCCCCCGAGATCCGGATCGCGGACCTGGCGCAGTTCGCGCTCCAGGCGGCGTGCTGGGGCGACCCGGACGCGGCCGGGCTGGCGCTGCCGGATCCGCCGCCGGCCGGGGCGATGGCCGCGGCGCGGGAGGTGCTGGTCGCGGTGGGCGCGGTGACGCCGGACGGCCCGGCCACCCCGCGCGGCGTCGGCATGTCCCGCCTCGGCCTGCACCCGCGGCTGGCGCGGGCGCTGCTGGACGGGGCCGCGGCCGTCGGCCCGCGGCGGGCGGCGGAGCTGGTGGCGCTGCTGAGCGAGGAGCCTCCGCGGGAGTACGGGGACGACCTGGCCGCCGCGTGGCGGCGGGCCCGGGCCGGCGGCGACGCGTACGCCACCCGCTGGCGCGCGGAAGCCACCCGCCTGCGCCGCTCCGCCGCCACTCCTGCGGGACCTTCCCCGACCCCGACCCTGCCGGAACCCGAGGCCGCTGCGCCCCTGCCCGGACGCGAGGCCGCGTCTCGGCGCGCCGTGGGGGCTCCGGCCCCGGACCTCCTTGCCTCCGGCGCCGGTGGGGCCGACGGTTCGGCCGCGCCGGCGACCGCCGCGGGCGCGGTGTCCGGTGACGACGCCGCCGCCGGGCTCGTCGCCGCGCTGGCGTTCCCGGAGCGGGTGGCGAAGGCCAAGGGAGAAGGGGCCTTCCTGATGGCCTCCGGCACCGCGGCCGAGCTCGGCGACGGATCGCGGCTGCGCAGCGCCCCCTGGCTGGCGGTCGCCGTCGCGGACCGGGGCCCGCATTCCGCGTCCGCCCGCGTCCGGCTCGGCGCCGTCCTCGACGAGGACACCGCCCGCGCGGCCGCCGCGCACCTGCTCGCCTCCGGCGATGAGGTCCGCTGGGAGGACGGGGACGTGGCCGCCCGCGCGACGCACCGGCTCGGGGCGATCGCGCTCGCCGTCCGCCCGCTGAAGAACCCCGACCCGGCCCTCGTCCGGGCCGCCCTCCTGGAGGGGCTCCGCTCCGACGGGCTCGGTCTGCTGCGCTGGACCCCGGACGCGCGAGCCCTCCGGGCCCGGCTCGGCTTCCTGCACCGGACGCTCGGCGGCGCCTGGCCCGACGTGGCGGACGACGGGGCGCTGCTGGCGCGGGCCGACGACTGGCTGGAGCCGGAGCTGTCGCGGGCCCGCCGCCGCGCCGACCTGGCCCGGATCGATGCCGGGCAGGCCCTGAACCGGCTGCTGCCCTGGGCCACCGGTGAGGCCGCCCGGCTCGACGAGCTGGCCCCGGAACGGATCGAGGTGCCCAGCGGTTCCAGGATCCGGTTGGACTACTCCGCCGAGCACGGGCAGCCCGTCCTCGCCGTGAAGCTCCAGGAGCTGTTCGGGCTGGCCGAGACCCCGAGGGTGGCCGGGGTGCCGGTCCTCGTACACCTGCTGTCCCCGGCCGGGCGGCCCGCCGCCGTCACCGCCGACCTGGCCTCCTTCTGGCAGGGCGGCTACCTCGCGGTCCGCGCCGAGCTGCGCGGCCGCTACCCCAAGCACCCGTGGCCGCAGGACCCGGCGACCGCCGAGCCCACCCGGCACACCAACGCCCGCCTCAGGCGGTGAGCCGCTCCCCGGCACCGGCCCCGTCCCGCCGGCCCCGGCCCCGGCCCCGCGCCTCCAGCCACAGCGCCAGCCCGAGGACCACGAGCCCGCCGGCCGCGAGGCCGATCGGCGCGTACGTGTGCAGCGCGAGGACCTTCGTACGGTTGGACCTGACCAGGTCGAGGGTGTACGCGGCGTAGTCCGGGCGGATCTTCACGTGCCCGGCGAAGACGGTGAGCCTGCCGTCGGGCGCGCCGGCCGCGATGCCGCCGCGCATCTCCTGTTCGATGACCTGCTCCGCGTTGACGGGCGCGCCGGTGACCGGGTCGACCCAGAACATCGCCTTGGCCTGGTACCAGAGGCTGGTGCCGGTGCTCTGCTCGAAGGTCGCCGGGTCGACGCCCTCGATCGGCATCTTCTTCGGCAGGGGGACCTTCGTCCAGGGGACGGTCTGCTCGTAGTAGTAGACCTTCATCCCCTTGTACGTGCGCGGGCCGGCGTAGTGGATCGGCGAGGAGGTGCGGGTCTGCGCGTCGAAGTAGAGGTAGTCGCGCGGCTCCGTGAAGAAGGGCCACTTGAACTCGATGCCCTCGCGCGTGACCGGGTCCCCGTCGACCGCCTCGCCCGTGGCGTGCACCGGGTCCTGGGTGTGCGCGTCGAAGATGTAGCGCTCGGGGATCTGGGAGACCATCTTCCCGTCGGGCCCGATGATGTACGAGAGGGTGTCCCAGACGACGACGTCCTTGCCGGCGCTCGCCTCGATCTGCTTCGACGCCTCCACGTTGCCCTTGAGGGTCTGGACGATGGTGACCTTGTCGACCTTCTTGGGCTGCATGCCGGCGGTGTAGTCGAGGAGCGTCGCGTCCTTCGCCTCCAGGACCATCTCCTGGTACTGGCTCGGCGGGATCTTGGCGAGGCGGGGGTACGCGTACCAGCGCAGCAGCGGCGCGAGGGCGGCGAGGAACACGGCGAGGGCGAGCAGGACGAGGCTGGCGGTCCGTCTCAAGGCCGGGCCTCCTCTACTGTCCGGGCGCGCTGGGCGCGGTGGTGAGCAGGGGCTTGGGCGAGGTCTTGCCGTCGGGCGCCCCGAGCGCCGTGACGGCGAACACGAGGGCCAGCGCGGCGGCAAGCCCGATGGCGGCGGCGATGAGTGCGCGCATGCCGGCCTCCTCCGGAATCTGATTGGGCGTCAGGGCGGAGGCACCGTAGCAACGCGCGGCCGAGATGAGAACCGGCCGGTTCCTCCGGAGGTGGCCGGAAGGCGGGCCGGTCCCTGCGGAGGCGGGCGGAGGCGGCCCGGCGCCAGCGCGGCGGCCGGTCCCTGCCGGGGCGGCCGGAGGGCGGCCCGGCGCCAGCGCGGCGGCCCGTCCCTCCGGAGGCGGGCGGAGGGCGGCCCGGCGCCAGCGCGGCGGCCCGTCCCTGCCGGGGCGGCCGGAGGCGGGCCGGCACCAGCGCGGCCAGTCCCTCCGGAGGTAGCCGGAGGCGGGCCGGCGTCAGCGGCGGCGGCCGACTGCCGCCGGGGGGTTCCCGCGCCCGGGCCGCTCGACCGGCGACCCGGGGTGCGCGCGGGCCGGGTTCGAGCCGGCCCGCGCGTCTAAGCGGTGTCGCGGGTACCGCCCGGCGCCACGGGGGGCCGGAGGGCTCCGGGTGACGGCGGGGTGCCCGGCCGCCACCCGCTTTCCCTAAGGGGTCCGAGACGGGCTCGCACTCGGCGCCGACTTCGACGTCGACGTGGGGCTCGGGGTCGTACTCGGGGTCGGCTTCGCGCTCGCCGTGGGGCTGGGCTTCGGCGACGGCGTCGTGGCGGGGGTGGGTGTGGGAGTCGGCTTCGTGCTCGGCGTCGGCGTCGGGCTCGGGGTGGGCTTCGTGCTCGGAGTCGGCGTCGGCGTCGGCGTCGGCGTCGGCGTGGGCTTCGGCGTCGGCGTCGGCGTCGGCGTCGGCGTCGGGGTCGGGCTCGGCGTGGGCTTCGTGCTCGGCGTGGGCGTCGGGGTCGGGCTCGGGGTGGGCTTCGTGCTCGGAGTCGGAGTGGGCGTCGGGCTGGGGGGCCGGGGTGGCGGGGTGGCGGTTCCCGGGGTGTTCGGGACCTCGTACGCGCCCTTCAGGTAGTACGTGAACCAGGACCGCACCGTCCTCAGGTACTCCCCGGACTGGTTGTACGACAGCACCGCCCGGTCCAGGTCCGCCCCCACCCGCAGGTCGCGGCTGCCCGCGCACAGGTAGCGCCCGGCGGCGAGGGCCGCGTCGTGGACGTTGTTCGGGTCGCGCCGGCCGTCGCCGTCCGCGTCCTGGCCCCACGCCGCCCACGTGGACGGGATGAACTGCATCGGCCCGACGGCCCGGTCGTACACCGGGTCCCCGTCGTACGCCCCGCGGTCGGTGTCCCGGATGTTCGCGAAGCCGTTGCCGTCGAGCACGGGCCCCAGGATCGGCCGGAGCGTGGTTCCGGCGGCGTCGACCTGGCCGCCGCGCGCCTGCCCGGACTCGACCTTCCCGATCGCCGCGAGCAGCTGCCAGCGCAGCCCGCACCCGGGGTCGGTCCGCCCCACCGCCTGCTCCGCGCGCCGGTACGCGGCCAGCACGGTGACCGGTATCCCCTGCGCGCCCTCTCCGGAGCCCGTGAGCAGCAGCTCGCCGGCCGGGCGTTCCCGCTCCACCGCCGTCGCGGGCCGCGCGGGCGCGGTCGGCGGCGCCGCCGACGGGGCGACCGGCGGCTCGGGGCTCGTCTGCGGCGGGAGTTCGGCGAGGTAGCTGCCGTCACCGCCGGAGGCGACGGGCGGCGCCGCCTGCGCCTCGCCGGCCGCGGCGGCCAGCTCCTCGCGCACGGCGGCCGGGCCCTGGGAGGCGGTCACGGCGGCGACCACCAGAGCGGAGATCACGGCGGCGGACCCGCCCCTGCGCAGCCTGCGGACGTATCGAGCCGATATTCGAGCCGGCATGGGCCGGGCCCCCTCCCCCTCGACGTCCGCGTGACCCTACGTCAACTCCCTGTGCACAGCACGCATTCGTACCCGGATTTCACGACTTCCCCACGTCTCGCGCAGCTCACGCATACTGTCCGGACCCGTTCGAGACGCATTGGGCCGAAGTAAGGAAGTCCTGAAGAGGGCCTCGGACGGTGGCCGGACATCACCCCCGCCATCACCCCGGACATCAAGGAGAGGCGCCATGCCGTTCACCCTCAGCCATGCGGCCGCCGTGCTGCCCGCGATCCGCCGGACCGGCCGCGCGCGGGGGCCGCTGGTCGCCTCGGCGCTCGTCCTCGGCTCCTTCGCACCCGACACGTTCTACTTCCTGGACGCGGTCGTCGAAGGCGTCATGGGGTACGGCGAGTTCACGCACTCCCCCACCGGCGTGGTGACGGCCGACGCCGTACTCACCGCCGCCCTCGCCGCGTGCTGGCTGCTGCTGCGCGAGCCGCTGGTCGCGCTGCTGCCGCCCGGCTGGCGGGGCAGGGTGTACGGGCTGGTGCGCGGCGAGGACTGGCGTACCCGCCGGCTTCCCTCGCTGGCGCTCTGGTTCTACCTCTCGGCGGTCATCGGGTCGCTGACCCACATCGCCTGGGACAGCTTCACGCACCTGGACCGCTGGGGCACCAACGCCGTACCCGCCCTCGGCCGGCCGTTCGCCCTCGGGCTGCCCCTGTACTCGTTCCTCCAGTACGGCAGTTCGGCGCTCGCCGCCTGTGTCCTGGTCTGGTTCACGGGGACGGCGCTGCGCCGGCTGCCGCGCTCCGCTGCGCCCGCGGCGGTGCCGGTGCTCGGCCGCGTGGAGATCTGCGCGGCGCTCGCCCTGCTGGTGGTGTGCGTGACGGTGGGCGTCACGATGCGCGTGGTGCGCTTCTTCACGTTCTTCGACCGGGTCCGCACCCCGTTCGACATCATCCCGACCGTCTGTTTCGGCGCGGGCGGCGGCCTCGCCGTGGCACTGCTGCTGTACGGGGCGCTCGTCCGCCTGCGCAAGCGCCGGGGCCCCGGCGCCCACACCGACACGGGCACCGACGCCGAGACGCGAACGCCCGTCCCCACCGCATAGCGGGAAGGACGGGCGCTGCCCCTGCCGGGGCGGTACGCGGATCAGTGCGCGGCGGACTCCCAGTCGGGCCCGACGCCGACGGACACGTCCAGCGGGGCGCGGAGCTCGACGGCGGCGCCCATCTCGCGGCGCACCAGCTCCTCCACCTTCTTCCGCTCGCCCGGGGCGATCTCCAGCACGATTTCGTCGTGGACCTGGAGCAGCATCCGCGACTTCAGCCCGGCCTCGGTGATCGCCTTGTCCACGCGCAGCATCGCGACCTTGACGATGTCGGCGGCGGTGCCCTGGATCGGGGCGTTCAGCGCCATCCGCTCGGCGGCCTCGCGGCGCATCCGGTTGTCGCTGTTGAGGTCGGGCAGGTAGCGGCGGCGACCGAGCACCGTCTGCGTGTAGCCGGTGGCGCGGGCCTCCTCCACGACGCGCTGGAGGTAGTCCCGCACCCCGCCGAACCGCTCGAAGAACGTCTCCATCAGACCGCGGGCCTCGCCCGGATCGATGTTCAGCTGCTGGGAGAGACCGAACGCGGACAGCCCGTACGCCAGCCCGTACGACATCGCCTTGATCTTGCGGCGCATCTCCGGATCGACCTCGCCGCGCTCCACGCCGAACACCTGGGAGGCGACGGTGGTGTGCAGGTCCTCACCGGACAGGAACGCCTCGATCAGGCCCTCGTCCTCGGAGAGGTGTGCCATGACGCGCAGCTCGATCTGGCTGTAGTCGGCGGTCATCAGCGACTCGAAGCCCTCGCCGACGACGAAGCCGCGGCGGATCGCCCGGCCCTCGTCGGTGCGCACCGGCACGTTCTGCAGGTTGGGGTCGGTGGAGGACAGCCGGCCGGTCGCGGCGACGATCTGGCTGAAGCTGGTGTGGACCCGGCCGTCGGCGCCGATCGTCTTGACCAGGCCCTCGACGGTCACGCGCAGCTTGGCCTGCTCCCGGTGCCGCAGCATGATCACGGGCAGTTCGTGGTCGGTCTGCGTGGCCAGCCAGGCCAGCGCGTCCGCGTCGGTGGTGTAGCCGGTCTTGGTCTTCTTCGTCTTCGGCAGGTCCAGCTCCCCGAAGAACACCTCCTGGAGCTGCTTGGGCGAGCCGAGGTTGAACTCGTGCCCGACCGCGGCGTGCGCCTCCTTCACCGCCTGCTGCACGGCACCGGCGAACTGCTGCTCCATGGCCTCCAGGTGGTCGCGGTCGGCGGCGATGCCGGCCCGCTCCATCCGGGCGAGCAGCTCGGACGTCGGCAGCTCCATCTCGTGGAGCAGCTCGGCCGCGCCGACCTCGGCGAGCCGGCCGGTGAAGGCGTCACCCAGGTCGAGGACCGCGCGGGCCTGCGCCATCAGCGCCTCCGCCTCGGCCGTGTCATCGGAGCCGAAGGCCAGCTGGCCGTCCTGCGCGGCGGGCTGCAGCTCGCGGTGCAGGTACTCCATCGACAGCACGTCCAGCGCGAAGGAACGGCGGCCCGGCTTGACCAGATACGCGGCGAGCGCCGTGTCCATGGCGACGCCGGCCAGCGACCAGCCGTGCTCGGGGAAGACCCGCATCAGGCCCTTGGCGTTGTGCACCACCTTCGGCTTCGACGCATCGGCCGCCCAGGCCGCGAAGGCCCGCTCGTCGGCCTCGTCCAGCGCGGACGGCTCGAACCAGGCGGCGGCCCCGTCGGCCGCGGCCAGCGCGATCTCGCTGACGTTGCCCTGGCCCAGGGCCCAGCTGTCCACGGTGGAAATGCCGAGCGGCGCTCCCGCGCGGGCCTCCAGCCACGGCGCGAGCTCGCCCGCGCCCAGCACGGACGCGTCCAGCTCCACGCCCGCCACCGGAGCGGGCGCCTCCTCCTCGGCCGCACCCGGGTCCACCGCCAGCAGCCGCTCGCGCAGCGAGGCGTTGCGGATCTCCAGCACGTCCAGCACACCGGTCACGGCCGTGCGGTCGTAGGGGGCGCGCTCCAGGTCGGCCGGCGTCTTCGGCAGCTCCACGTCCTTGACCATCTCGGTCAGGACCCGGTTCAGCTTCACGGCCTCCAGGTGGTCCCGGAAGTTCTGCCCGGCCTTGCCCTTGACCTCCTCGGCGCGCTCCACCAGCTCCGCGAACGACCCGAACTGGGTAATCCACTTGGCGGCCGTCTTCTCGCCGACGCCCGGGATGCCCGGCAGGTTGTCGGACGGGTCGCCGCGCAGCGCCGCGAAGTCCGGATACTGCTGCGGGGTGAGCCCGTACTTCTCCTCGACCTTCTCCGGGGTGAACCGGGTCAGCTCGGAGACGCCCTTCGTCGGGTACAGCACGGTGGTGTGCTCGGACACCAGCTGGAAGGAGTCCCGGTCACCCGTGACGATCAGCACATCGAACCCGAGCGCCTCCGCCTGCGTGGCCAGCGTCGCGATCACGTCGTCGGCCTCGAAGCCGTCGACCGCGAACCGCGGCACGCTCATCGCGTCGAGGAGCTCGCCGATCAGCTCCACCTGCCCCTTGAACTCGTCGGGGGTCTTGGAACGGTTCGCCTTGTACTCGGGGAACTCCGTCGAACGCCACGTCTTGCGGGACACGTCGAACGCCACCGCGAAGTGCGTGGGCGCCTCGTCGCGCAGCGTGTTCGCCAGCATCGACGCGAAGCCGTAGATGGCGTTGGTCGGCTGGCCGCCCGCGGTCGTGAAGTTCTCCGCGGGCAGCGCGAAGAACGCCCGGTACGCCAGGGAGTGCCCGTCCATGAGCATCAGGCGGGGGCGGTCCGCTGCGGTCGTCTGGTCGGTCTTCTTCGATGCTGAATCTGCCACGCCCCCGATCCTAGGCGGCCCCAGTGACAATTCCGGCGTCGGCCAGTTCCGCAGGGCGTGACAGGATCTGTCGCGCACGCGCATACCCGCGGCGGCCCGCCGCTGCGATGCTCGACCGCTCGACTGCTCAACTGCTCGAAGGGGAGCGACATGGCCACCAAGCCGCCCGCAGGTGATCCCGTACAGGACGCGCCGCAGGTCGCGCCGCCCCAGCACGCGGCCGCCGGCCTGCACGCGATCGGGCACACCCTGCGGATCGCCCAGCAGCAGATGGGCCTCGCACGCACCGCGCGCACCCTGCTCAAGGTCAACCAGAAGGACGGCTTCGACTGCCCGGGCTGCGCCTGGCCCGAAGGCGACAAACGACACACCGCCGAATTCTGCGAGAACGGCGCCAAGGCCGTCGCCGAGGAAGCCACGCTGCGCCGGGTCACCCCGGAGTTCTTCGCGGAGCACCCGCTCGCCGACCTCGCCGGCCGCTCCGGCTACTGGCTGGGCCAGCAGGGCCGCATCACCGAGCCCATGTACCTGCCCGAGGGCGCCGACCGCTACGAGGCCGTCTCCTGGGAGCGGGCCTTCGAGATCATCGCCGAGGAGCTGACCGCCCTCGCCTCCCCCGACGAGGCCCTCTTCTACACCTCGGGCCGCACCAGCAACGAGGCCGCGTTCCTCTTCCAGCTCTTCGCCCGCGAATTCGGCACCAACAACCTGCCGGACTGCTCCAACATGTGCCACGAGTCCTCGGGCTCCGCGCTGAACGAGACCATCGGCATCGGCAAGGGCAGCGTCTCCCTCGAAGACCTCCACCAGGCCGACCTGATCATCGTCGCCGGACAGAACCCGGGCACCAACCACCCGCGCATGCTCTCCGCCCTGGAGAAGGCCAAGACCGCCGGCGCGAAGATCATCTCGGTGAACCCGCTGCCCGAGGCCGGCATGGAGCGGTTCAAGAACCCCCAGACCCCCCTCGGCATGCTCAAGGGCACCGCCCTCAACGACCTCTTCCTCCAGATCCGCATCGGCGGCGACCAGGCCCTCTTCCGCCTCCTCAACAAGCTCGTCATCGCGACCGAGGGCGCCACCGACCAGGCCTTCATCCGCGAGCACACCCACGGGTACGAGGACCTCGTCACCGCCGCCAAGGACACCGACTGGGACGAGACCCTCACCGCCACCGGCCTCACCCGCCCCGACATCGAGCGCGCGCTCGCCATGGTCCTGGCCTCGAAGCGCACCATCGTCTGCTGGGCCATGGGCCTCACCCAGCACAAGCACTCCGTCGCCACCATCCGCGAGGTCGTCAACCTCCTCCTGCTGCGGGGCAACATCGGCCGCCCCGGCGCCGGCGTCTGCCCCGTCCGCGGCCACTCCAACGTCCAGGGCGACCGCACCATGGGGATCTTCGAACGCCCCGCGCCCGCCTTCCTCGACGCCCTCGACAAGGAATTCGGCATCACCTCGCCGCGCGGCCACGGCTACGACGTCGTCCGCTCCATCGAGGCCCTGCGCGACGGCAAGGCCAAGGTCCTCTTCGCCATGGGCGGCAACTTCGTCGGCGCCACCCCCGACACCACCGTCACCGAGGCCGCGATCCGCCGCGCCTCCCTGACCGTGCACGTCTCCACCAAGCTCAACCGCTCCCACGCGGTCACCGGCCGGCGCGCCCTGATCCTGCCCACCCTCGGCCGCACCGACAAGGACTTCCAGGCCGCCGGCAAGCAGTTCGTCACCGTCGAGGACTCCATGGGCATGGTCCACGCCTCCCGCGGCAACCTCGCCCCCGCCTCCCCGCACCTGCTCTCCGAACCCGCGATCGTGGCCCGCATGGCCCGCGCCGTCCTCGGCGCCGGCTCCGCCACCCCGTGGGAGGAGTTCGAGCGGGACTACGCCACCATCCGCGACCGGATCTCCCGCGTCGTCCCCGGCTTCGAGGACTTCAACGCCCGCGCCGCCCGCCCCGAGGGCTTCCGGCTCCCGCACGCCCCGCGCGACGAGCGCCGCTTCCCCACCAAGACCGGCAAGGCCAACTTCACCGGCGCGCCCGTCGAGTACCCCCGCGTCCCGGCAGGCCGGCTGCTCCTGCAGACCCTGCGCAGCCACGACCAGTACAACACCACGATCTACGGCCTCGACGACCGCTACCGCGGCATCACCGGCGGCCGCCGCGTCGTCATGGTCAACCCCGAGGACGCCGCCGAGCTCGGGCTCGCCGACGGCTCGTACACCGACCTCGTCAGCGAATGGCGCGACGGCGTCGAGCGCCGCGCGCCCGGCTTCCGCGTCGTGCACTACCCGACCGCGCGCGGCTGCGCGGCCGCCTACTACCCGGAGACCAACGTGCTGGTCCCCCTCGACTCCACGGCGGACACCAGCAACACCCCCGCGAGCAAGTCCGTCGTCGTGCGCTTCGAACCGGCCTGATAAAACGACCTCAGGACAAGACGGTTAACGAACGTTGACGAACGGAGCCGGCCCCATGGGCGAGCAGCACGCTGTGAAGTTCCCGCAGGAGATCCTCGACGAGTACGCGGCCCTGGGCATCGACCTGCCCAAGCTGTTCTCCGCCGGCCACCTCGGCGAGCGCATGGACATCCGCATCCTGGAGGCCTCCCCGCAGCGCCTCGTGGCCACCATGCCCGTCGAGGGCAACACCCAGCCCTACGGACTGCTGCACGGCGGCGCCTCCGCGGTGCTCGCCGAGACCCTCGGCTCCGTCGGCGCGATGCTCCACTGCGGCATCAACAAGATCGCCGTCGGCGTCGACCTGAACTGCACCCACCACCGGGGCGCCCGCTCCGGCCTCGTCACCGGCGTCGCCACCCCGCTCCACCTGGGCCGCTCCACCGCCAGCTACGAGATCGTCATCAGCGACGAGCAGGACCGCCGCGTCTGCACCGCCCGCCTGACCTGCCTGCTGCGCGACGCCGAAGGCACGGGCGGCGTCCCCGCCGCCTCCTGACCACGGCCGGGCCCGTACGAGCCGGCGCACGGCCCGTACGACCCGCGTACGCCCCCGCACGGCCCCCCGCGGGCCCGGACCGCCCCGCGCGGTCCGGGCCCGCGGCGTTTCCCGGACCCCGCACCCCGCGCCCCGCGCCGCGCGGAGCCGCCACGGCCTCCAGACCCGGCCCGGCCCGGCCCGACCCGGTCCGGAAAGCGCCCGGAATCCGCCAGTCCGGGAAGATTCCGCGGACGGCTGTTGTGTCACCGATGGTGACGTCCTACCTTCCCTGCATGGGGACCCTGCCACCCGCCTCGGTCCGACCCGCGCTCGCCGCCCTCCTCGTGGCGCTCGCCCTGTCCGGATGCTCCGCTTCCGCCCCCGCCGCGCCCCACCCGACGCCCACCCCCGCGTCCGGCCCGTCCTCACCGGCACAGGTCTGCACGAGCCTCGTGTCCTACTGGGCCAAGGAGACCCTCAAGGGCACCTACTGGTCCGGTCTCGACTGGGAACAGAAGGGCCTGTCCAACCAGCAGTACGAGATCCACGAGGAAGCGGTCGCCGCCGGCCGCACCGAGGAGCGAACTGCCGGACGGGACAAGGCACTTGAGCTGATCGACCAGCTCGTGGCACGGCGCTGCGCCGCCGCGGACGGCGCCACCTGGAGCTCGGAGAACTGGCGACCCCCGACATGACGGCGGTGACCGGATTCCCGTACGCGCTGTCCGGCTTCCGGGCACCCGCCCGTGAGGGGCCGAACCGCAGGTCGCACGCCCTTACGACAGCGCTCCAAGATCCACCACAGAGAAGTGGATCAAGGCATTCCATTACGCTCCGTAATGCCCACGCCCTACGTAATCGCCCTTTTTCCCCTGCGGAATACCACCCGGTGGAGGCTTTCGGACACAGCCAGCGACATTTGAGCGAAATTGATCAATGACAGGACCATGGAGGCCTCAAGCCCCTTAGAGAAACGGGGAATTCTCAGCATGTGGTCACACGCCGACGTCACTAAAAGTCCGTTCTGTCCGCACTCCCGCCACACATTCTTGGCCTTGGCATAACAAGAGCGTCACATCCTCCTTTCTCCGCTCCCCGCATTCACCACCTCGGGCCTAGAGTCACGGCCAGTCACCGCGCCGCAAAGGCGCGACTCAGCACGGCCGTGGACATCCCAGTGCGGCCCGGCGACCCATCGGCACCTCTACACATGAGGCGGCCGCGCCAGGGAAAGGAAGAATCGTGCGACACCGTTCTTTGCTCGTCCTCACCACCGTGATCACCACGGGAGCACTGACCCTCACCGCCTGCGGATCGCGCGATGAGGCGAAGACCGGGGACAAGTCCGACGGCAAGAAGACCGTCGTCGTCATCGGCGTGGACGCCCCGCTCACCGGCTCGCTCTCCGCGCTCGGCCAGGGCATCAAGAACTCGGTCGACCTCGCGGCCAAGACGGCCAACAAGAACAACGAGGTCCCGGGCATCGAGTTCAAGGTCGAAGCCCTCGACGACCAGGCCGTTCCCGCCTCCGGCCAGGCCAACGCCACCAAGCTCGTCGGCAACAAGGACGTCGTCGGCGTCGTCGGCCCCCTGAACTCGGGCGTCGCCCAGCAGATGCAGGGCGTCTTCGCCTCCGCCAACCTGGCGCAGGTCTCCCCCGCCAACACCAACCCGGCGCTCAGCCAGGGCGACAACTGGGGCAAGGGCGAGTACAAGCGCCCCTTCAAGACCTACTTCCGCACCGCCGCCACCGACGTGGTCCAGGGCAAGTTCGCCGCCCAGTACCTCTTCAAGGACGCCGGCAAGAAGAAGGTCTTCGTCGTCGACGACAAGCAGACCTACGGCGCCGGCCTCGCCGCGATCTTCTCCGACGAGTTCAAGAAGCTCGGCGGCGAGGTCGTCGGCACCGACCACGTCACCGTGAAGGAGACCGACTTCTCCTCCACCGCCGACAAGGTCAAGTCCTCCGGCGCCGACTCCGTCTACTTCGGCGGCCAGTACCCCGAGGGCGGCCTGCTCGCCGACCAGATCAAGAAGACCGGCGCCAACATCCCGCTCATGGGCGGCGACGGCATCCAGGACCCCGCCTTCATCTCCGCCTCCGGTGAGGCCAACGAGGGCGACCTCGCCACCTCCATCGGCTACCCGGTCGAGAAGCTCCCCACCGCCAAGACCTTCATCGCCGACTACCAGGCCGGCGGCTACAAGGACCCGTACGCGGCCTACGGCGGCTACTCCTACGACGCCGGCTGGTCCGTCGTCCAGGCCGTCAAGGCCGTCGTCGCCGCCAACAGCGGCAAGCTCCCCGACGACGCCCGCGCCAAGGTCGTCGAGGCCCTCTCCAAGGTCTCCTTCGAAGGCGTGACCGGCAAGGTCGCCTTCGACGAGTTCGGCGACACCACCAACAAGCAGCTCACGGTCTACAAGGTCGAGGGCGGCAAGTGGGTCGACGTCAAGAGCGACACCTTCAACCAGTAATCCCCTAGCACCACCACGCACCACCAGCACCACCTGAACCACACCACCGCGCGAGGGCGCAACAGCGCCCTCGCGCGGAGTCTTATCCGACACGCTCATCGGAGGCCCTGCGGTGCACGAACTGCCGCAACAGCTGGCCAACGGCCTTGCCCTCGGTGCCCTTTATGGCCTCATCGCCATCGGGTACACCATGGTCTACGGCATCGTCCAGCTCATCAACTTCGCCCACGGCGAGATCTTCATGATCGGCGGCTTCGGCGCGCTCACCGCCTACGCCGCCCTCCCGACCGGCACCTCCCTGCTGATCGCGATACCCATCATGATCGTCGGAGGCGCACTCGCCTCCGTCGCCGTAGCCACCGCAGCCGAACGCTTCGCGTACCGCCCCCTGCGCAGCGCACCCCGGCTCGCCCCGCTCATCACCGCAATCGGCCTCTCGATCGCGCTCCAGCAGCTCGTCTGGCAGTTCTACCCGGATGCCAAGAAGGCCGTCAGCTTCCCCGAATTCAAGGGCGCAGCCTTCAAGATCACCGACAGCCTCGCCATCCAGCGCGCGGACGCCTTCGTCCTCATCCTCGCCCCGCTCTGCATGCTCGCCCTCGGCGTCTTCGTCCAGAAGAGCCGCAGCGGCCGCGCCATGCAGGCCACCGCGCAGGACCCCGACACCGCGAAGCTGATGGGCATCAACACCGACCGCATCATCGTCATGGCCTTCGCCATCGGTGCCGCGTTCGCCGCCGTCGCCGCCGTCGCCTACGGCCTCGACAAGGGCCAGATCAACTTCGAAATGGGCTTCATCCTCGGCCTCAAGGCGTTCACCGCAGCCGTCCTCGGCGGCATCGGCAACATCTACGGAGCCATGGTCGGCGGCGTCGTCCTCGGCCTCGCCGAAGCCCTGTCGATCGCATACATCGAAGACATCCCCGGCATGTCGCAGCTCGGCGGTGGAGCCTGGTCCAACGTCTGGGCGTTCGTACTCCTCATCGTCGTCCTCCTCGTGCGGCCACAAGGCCTGCTCGGTGAGCGCGTCGCGGATCGGGCGTGAGAACCATGACCACCAACACCACTCCCCAGACCGACGCGGTCAAGCAGGCACCCCGCCCCACCGCACTGCTCTACGCGGTCATCGGCGGCAGCCTCCTCACCATCGTCAGCGCCTTCCTCGCCTGGACCTGGACCGACGAGTTCCCCGGCGACCTCACCTACTACGGCAGCCCGGCGCCCATCCAGTTCCTGAGCCTCGTCGCCGCCCTCCTCACCGCCGCCCACGCGCTCTCCGCGCTCGGCGTCAAGGGCCTGCGCTGGCTCACCCCCACCGGCGCCCGCAAGCCCGTGTGGATCCTCTCCCTCGGCACCCTCGCCGGCACCTGGTTCACCGTCCTCGCCATCGTCTGGGTCCTCGGCGGAGTCGTCCACCTGGAGCCCGGCGCCTACGTCGCCCTCGTCGGATCGCTCATCCCGGCCCTCGCCGCGTACAAGCTCCCCGACGACAGCCACAAGGCGGCCCCCGCCAAGAAGCTGCCCTCCTGGGCCGAGATCGTCATCATCGCGGCCGCCTTCGCCGTCGGCCTCTTCGTGATCACCTTCGGCATCGACACCGACGACAAAGAGCCCCAGCTCTTCGTCACCTACCTGATCATCGTCGGCTTCGCGGCCATCGCCCTGCTCAAGTCCGGCCTCTTCGACCGGCTCGGCCTCCTCACCGCGAACAACCGCCAGGTCACCCTCATCGGGTCCGCCGCCGCCGCGATCGCCTTCCCGTTCATCCAGCAGAGCGGCGACACCTACACGCTCATCGCGGTCAACATCCTGATCTTCGCGACCGTCGCCCTCGGCCTCAACGTCGTCGTCGGCCTCGCGGGACTCCTCGACCTCGGTTACGTCGCCTTCCTCGGCGTCGGCGCCTACGCCGCCGCCCTGGTCTCCGGAAGCACCGCCTCCGCCTTCGGCTTCCAGCTCCCCTTCTGGGCAGCGGTCATCGTCGGCGCCCTCGCCTCGCTCATCTTCGGCGTGGTCATCGGAGCACCCACCCTCCGCCTGCGCGGCGACTACCTCGCCATCGTCACCCTCGGCTTCGGAGAAATCTTCCGCATCGCCATGGGCAACCTCGACGGCACCTCCGGCCCCGACATCACCAACGGCCCCAACGGCATCCCCAACATCCCCCACCTCGAACTCTTCGGGTGGAACTTCGGGGAGTCGCACAACGTCGGCGGCATCGTCCTCGGCGCCTACGCCAACTACTACTTCCTGATGCTGCTCGTCATGGCGCTGGTCATCCTGGTCTTCGCCCGCGCCGGCAACAGCCGCATCGGCCGCGCCTGGGTCGCCATCCGCGAAGACGAGACCGCCGCCGAAGCCATGGGCATCAACGGCTTCAAGGTCAAGCTCATCGCCTTCGCCCTCGGCGCCACCCTCGCCGGCCTCGCCGGCACCGTCCAGGCACACGTCAACAGCACGGTCGTCCCCGAGAACTACGTCTTCGCCGGGCCCGTCCCGCCGAACTCCGCGTTCCTCCTCGCCGCCGTCATCCTCGGCGGCATGGGCACCATCCGCGGCCCCATCCTCGGCGCCGCACTGCTCTTCCTGATCCCCGCGAAGCTGGCCTTCCTCCAGGACTACCAGCTCCTCGCGTTCGGCATCGCCCTCATCCTCCTCATGCGCTTCCGCCCCGAAGGCCTCATCGCCAACAAGCGCGCGCAGCTTGAGTTCCACGACGACACCGCTGACCAGGCCCCCACGGACCTGGCCACCGCCAAGGCGGGGGCGTGAACACCATGACCACCACGGACACCACCACCACGACGAAGACCACCGTCCTCGAAGCCAGCGGCGTCACCATGCGCTTCGGCGGCCTCACCGCCGTCAAGGGCGTCGACCTCAAGGTCAACGCCGGCGAGATCGTCGGCCTCATCGGCCCCAACGGCGCCGGCAAGACCACCTTCTTCAACTGCCTCACCGGGCTGTACGTCCCCACCGAGGGCACCGTCAGCTACAAGGGCACCGTCCTGCCGCCCACACCCCACAAGGTCACCGCAGCAGGCGTCGCCCGCACCTTCCAGAACATCCGGCTCTTCCACAACATGACCGTGCTGGAGAACGTCCTCGTCGGACGCCACACCCGCACCAAGGAAGGCCTCTGGTCCGCCCTCCTGCGCGGCCCCGGCTTCAAGAAGGCCGAAGCCGCCAGCGAAGCGCGCGCCATGGAACTCCTGCAGTTCATCGGGCTGGAGAACAAGGCACAGCACCTCGCCAAGAACCTCCCCTACGGCGAACAGCGCAAGCTCGAAATCGCCCGCGCCCTCGCCAGCGACCCCGGCCTCATCCTGCTGGACGAGCCGACCGCCGGCATGAACCCGCAGGAAACCCGCGCCGCCGAAGAGCTCATCTTCGCCATCCGCGACATGGGCATCGCCGTACTCGTCATCGAGCACGACATGCGGTTCATCTTCAACCTCTGCGACCGCGTCGCCTGCCTGGTCCAGGGCGAGAAGCTCATCGAAGGCACCGCCTCCGAAGTCCAGGGCGACGAGCGCGTCATCGCCGCCTACCTCGGCGAACCCTTCGAGGGCGACCCGGGCGCCGCGGAAGCCGCCGCCGTCGAAGCCGCCGAGCAGAACGCCGCCGAAGCCGCCGAAGCCGAGCCGGCGCCCGCCGCCACCGAGGCCGAGGCCGCCGCCGAGGCCGAGCCGGAGACCGCCCCCGCAGCAGCGGAGGCCGAGCCGGAGCCGGCGACCACCGAAGCCGACACGGCCGAGGAAACCCCGGCCGCAGAAGCCACCACGGAGCCGGACGACACCACCCCCGGCACCGGCACCACCAGCACCACCAGCACGGAAGGAGAGGCCAAATGACCGCACTGCTCAAGGTCGAAGACCTCAAGGTCGCCTACGGCAAGATCGAAGCCGTCAAGGGAATCTCCTTCGAAGTCAACGAAGGCGAAATCGTCTGCCTCGTCGGCACCAACGGCGCCGGCAAGACCACCACCCTGCGCACCCTCTCCGGGCTCCTCAAGCCCGCCGGCGGAACCATCACCTTCGACGGCAAGCCCCTCACGCAGGTCCCCGCCCACAAGATCGTCTCCCTGGGCCTCGCCCACTCCCCCGAGGGACGCCACATCTTCCCCCGGCTGACGATCACCGAAAACCTCCAGCTCGGCGCCTTCCTGCGCACCGACAAAGAGGGCATCGAAAAGGACGTCCAGCGCGCCTACGAGATGTTCCCCATCCTGGGCGAACGCCGCAAGCAGGCCGCCGGCACCCTCTCGGGCGGCGAACAGCAGATGCTCGCCATGGGCCGCGCGCTCATGTCCCGCCCCAAGCTGCTCATGCTGGACGAGCCCTCCATGGGCCTCTCCCCCCTCATGATGCAGAAGATCATGGCGACCATCGCCGAACTCAAGGCAACGGGCACCACCATCCTGCTCGTCGAGCAGAACGCCCAGGCGGCGCTCTCCCTCGCCGACCAGGCCCACGTCATGGAGATCGGCAAGATCGTCCTCTCCGGCACCGGCCAGGACCTCCTCCACAACGAGGACGTCCGCAAGGCCTACCTCGGCGAAGACTGATCCCACACCACGCGTGAGGCCCGCCACCGGAACCCGGTGGCGGGCCTCACGCGTTGCACCAGGACCACTCAGCCCTTCGCGGCGTTCTTCTTCTCCTCGGCGTCCTCGATGACCGCCTCCGCGACCTGCTGCATCGACATGCGCCGGTCCATCGACGTCTTCTGGATCCACCGGAACGCCGCCGGCTCCGTCAGCCCGTACTGCGTCTGCAGAATGCTCTTCGCCCGGTCCACCAGCTTGCGCGTCTCCAGCCGCAGGGAAAGGTCCGCGACCTCCTTCTCCAGCGCCCGCAGCTCCGCGAACCGCGACACCGCCATCTCGATGGCCGGCACCACGTCGCTCTTGCTGAACGGCTTCACCAGGTACGCCATGGCCCCGGCGTCCCGCGCCCGCTCGACCAGGTCGCGCTGCGAGAACGCGGTCAGCATCAGCACGGGGGCGATGGACTCCTCCGCGATCTTCTCGGCGGCGGAGATCCCGTCCAGGACGGGCATCTTCACGTCCAGGATCACCAGGTCCGGGCGGTGCTCCCGGGCCAGCTCGACGGCCGTCTGCCCGTCTCCGGCCTCACCGACGACGGAGTACCCCTCCTCTTCGAGCATCTCCTTGAGGTCGAGACGGATGAGCGCCTCGTCCTCGGCGATGACGACCCGCGTCGTCAGCGGCGGAACGTGCGACTGGTCGGCGTCGGGCGTGGGCGTCGACTCATGCTCGGCGGTCACGGATGGCTCCTCGTTGCGGGGCATTACAGCTCCCCTGAGCCTACCCAGCTCCTGTAAGGTGGTGTCCCGCAGGGCTCCCCTGAGCCTTTGTTTCTTAGGCCCCAGTACTCCAACTGGTCAGAGAGGCCGCTCTCAAACAGCGGACAGTGTGGGTTCGAATCCCACCTGGGGCAC
This sequence comes from Streptomyces goshikiensis, assembly GCF_014650555.1. Classification (GTDB taxonomy): domain Bacteria; phylum Actinomycetota; class Actinomycetes; order Streptomycetales; family Streptomycetaceae; genus Streptomyces; species Streptomyces goshikiensis. The sequence continues at coordinate 184,495 of NZ_BMVE01000005.1, forward strand.
TTTGCTTCGATTCCATGGTCACGCGCTCATCGCGTGACCATCACTCTTTCCAGCGAAGTCCGCCGAAATGCACCGCGTGAGCGAATTCCACACGGCAGCGTCGAGCGCATGTACGACTTGGCCACCCGCGCCCGCGCCCTGGACTTGCTCGCCGAGGGGCGCAGCATGAACTCCGTCAGCAAGGAGACCGGGATATCCCGCTCCGCCATCCGGGCATGGCGATCCCGGGTGGAACCCCTCCCCCGGTTGCTCAACCAGGCCGCACCGTGCGCGGCGCCCACCGACAGACCCTCGTACGCGTACCTCCTGGGCCTCTACCTCGGCGACGGCTGCATCAGTCCGCACCCCCGGGGTGGACATCACCTCCGGATCGCTTGCGCGGACGCCTGGCCCGGCCTCATCGAACAGTGCCGCGCCGCGATCACCGCCGTACGGCCTCACGACAAGGTGTACCTGCTGCAGAAGCAGGGCTGCGTGGCCGTCACCAGCTACGGGCGGCACTGGACCTGCCTGTTCCCGCAGCACGGGCCCGGCAGGAAGCACGAGCGGCGGATCGTCCTCGAAGAGTGGCAGCAGGAGATCGTGGACGCGCACCCATGGGCGTTCCTGCGGGGGCTGATCCATTCCGACGGGTGTCGGATCACCAACTGGACCGTCCGCAACGGGAAGCGCTACGAGTATCCGCGGTACTTCTTCACCAACAAGTCCGATGACATCCGTCGCCTCTGTACGGACACGCTGACCAAGGTCGGTGTCGAGTGGACCGTCCTCGCGCGCGGTGTGGACCCCTTCAACGTGTCCGTCGCCCGTAAGGCTTCGGTCGCGCTGATGGACGCGCACATCGGGCCGAAGTACTGAGGCCCCGGGTGGCCGCGTCGGGCGGGGCGGGGCCCGACGCGGTGGGTGGTGCCGGGGGCGTCAGTGGACGGGGTCGCCGATGTGGTGGATGCGGACGAGGTTGGTCTTGCCGGTGACGCCGGGGGGTGAGCCGGCGGTGATGACGACGATGTCGCCGGGTCCGCAGCGGCCGATGCGCAGGAGTTCTTCTTCGACTTGGGCGACCATGGCGTCGGTGGAGTCGACGTGGGGGCCGAGGAAGGTTTCGACGCCCCAGGTGAGGTTGAGCTGGGAGCGGGTGGCGGGGTCGGGGGTGAAGGCGAGGAGGGGGATGGGTGAGCGGTAGCGGGAGAGCCGGCGGACGGTGTCTCCGCTCTGGGTGAAGGCGACGAGGAATTTGGCTTCGAGGAAGTCGCCCATTTCGGCGGCGGCGCGGGCGACGGCTCCGCCTTGGGTGCGGGGTTTGTTGCGGTCGGTGAGGGGTGGGAGGCCCTTGGCGAGGATGTCTTCTTCGGCGGCTTCGACGATGCGGGACATGGTTTTGACGGTTTCGACGGGGTATTTGCCGACGCTGGTTTCGCCGGAGAGCATGACGGCGTCGGTGCCGTCGATGATGGCGTTGGCGACGTCGGATGCTTCGGCTCGGGTGGGGCGGGAGTTGTCGATCATCGAGTCGAGCATCTGGGTGGCGACGATGACGGGTTTGGCGTTGCGCTTGGCGAGTTTGACGGCTCGCTTTTGGACGATGGGGACTTGTTCGAGGGGCATTTCGACGCCGAGGTCGCCGCGGGCGACCATGATGCCGTCGAAGGCGGCGACGATTTCGTCGATGTTCTCGACGGCCTGAGGTTTTTCGATCTTGGCGATGACGGGGAGGCGTCGGCCTTCTTCGTCCATGATGCGGTGGACGTCTTCGATGTCGCGGCCGCTGCGGACGAAGGAGAGGGCGATGACGTCGGCGCCGGTGCGCAGGGCCCAGCGGAGGTCTTCGATGTCCTTGTCGGAGAGGGCGGGGACGGAGACGGCGACTCCGGGGAGGTTGAGTCCCTTGTGGTCGGAGACCATGCCGCCTTCGATGACGGTGGTGTGGACGTGGGGGCCTTCGACGGTGGTGACTTGGAGGGTGACGCGGCCGTCGTCGACGAGGATGCGTTCGCCGGGGGTGACGTCGGCGGCGAGGCCGGGGTAGGTGGTGCCGCAGGTGTGGCGGTCGCCTTGGTGGTCTTCGGTGGTGATGGTGAACTCGTCGCCGCGTTCAAGGAGTACGGGGCCTTCGTGGAAGCGGCCGAGTCGGATCTTCGGGCCTTGAAGGTCGGCGAGGATGCCGACGCTGCGGCCGGTTTCGTCGGATGCCTTGCGCACGCGTTGGTAGCGCTCCTCGTGTTCGGCGTAGGTGCCGTGGCTGAGGTTGAGGCGGGCGATGTCCATTCCGGCTTCGACCAGGGCTTTGATCTGGTCGTATGAGTCGGTGGCGGGGCCCAGGGTACATACGATTTTCGCTCGGCGCATGGGGCGAGGGTATGCCCCTACCAGGCAGTAGGAAATTGGTTCAGGGTGTCGGCTCAACGACCTTTGGGCGAAAGGTTGTTGACAATTGTTGAATGTGCATGGGGGTGCTCTGATGAGCACCCCCGGAGTGTGAATTCGTGGGGGTTTCAGAGCTCGGGAGGGGTCATGGTGAACCGCGCGTTGACTTGTGCGTAGACGGTCTGGCGTTGGGGTTCGAGGTCGAGTGGTGGGGCGCCGGCGTCTTCGGAGGTGCTGAAGGCCATGGTGCGCATGGAGCCGGGGGTGGCTTGGGCGAAGGGGGCGGCGTTCTCGGCGCCGAGGTCGGCGAGTTCGACGAGGGCGGCGAGGCGGGCGCCGAGGGCTTCGGCGTATTCGCGGGCGCGTTGGACGGCTTCGAGTACGGCTTGGCGGCGGGCTTGGCCGTGGGCGGGTGAGGTGGGGCGCAGGGCCCACCAGGGGCCGTCGACCTGGGTGAGTTCGAGGTCGGCGAGGCGGGTGGTGAGTTCACCCAGAGCGGTGAAGTCGTTGAGTTCGGCGGTGATGTGCACTCGTCCGTGGTAGGCGCGGATGCGTTCGCCGCGGCCGTGGCGGGTGAGTTCGGGGGTGATGGAGAAGGAGCCGGTTTCGAGTTTTTCGACGGGTTCGCCGTAGCTCTTGATGAGTTCGAGTACGGAGTTGTTGCGGCGGGTGAGGTCTTCGAGGGCGGTGCGGCGGTCGGTGCCGCGGGCGCTGACGCTGATGCCGATGCGGGCGATCTCGGGGTCGACTTCGATCCGGGCTTCGCCGCGGACTGCGACGCGGGGTACTTCGGGGGTTCCGTAGGGCTGGTGCGCTGCGTCCTGAGTCATGTCTTCACTGTCGCACTGCCGTCTGTGGGGGTCGGGGTCATCGGATCGAAACCTGTTGGGGGTGTTGCTGCTTGTTACTCGTGGGTCAGAATCTACGCGCGTTGTTCAGGCCTCAAAAGGGGAGATGGCATGACGTTCGACCGCAGGGCTTTTCTGGGGACCACGGCTGCGACGGGTGCGGCCGTGGCGTTGGCGGGGGCCACGAGCTCCCCGGCTGCCGCGCACTCGGAGTCGCGGCCGCGGACGTACTCGTTCACGGTGATGGGTACGACCGATCTGCACGGGAATGTCTTTAACTGGGACTATTTCACGGACAAGGAGTTCGACGACAAGGCGCACAACGACGTCGGTCTGGCGAAGATCTCGACGCTGGTGAACCAGGTGCGGGCGGAGAAGGGGCGGCGCAATACGCTGCTGATCGATGCCGGTGACACGATCCAGGGCACGCAGTTGTCGTACTACTACGCGAAGGTGGATCCGATCACCGCGCGGCGGGGTCCGGTGCACCCGATGGCGCAGGCGATGAACGCGATCGGGTATGACGCGGCGGCGCTGGGGAACCACGAGTTCAACTACGGCATTCCGGTGTTGCGGAAGTTCGAGGAGCAGTGTGATTTCCCGCTGCTGGGGGCGAACGCGCTGGATGCGAAGACGCTGCGGCCGGCGTTCCCTCCGTACAGCGTGCACTGCTTGCGGACGCCGTTCGGGCGGGATGTGAAGGTGGCGGTGCTGGGGCTGACGAACCCGGGGATCGCGATCTGGGACAAGGCGAACGTGCAGGGGAAGATGACGTTCCCGGGTCTGGAGGAGCAGGCGGCGAAGTACGTGCCGCGGCTGCGGGCGCTGGGTGCGGACGTGGTGATCGTGTCGGCGCATTCGGGTTCGAGCGGTACGTCGAGCTACGGGGACCAGTTGCCGTACGTGGAGAACGCGGCGGGGCTGGTGGCGGAGCAGGTGCCGGGGATCGATGCGATTTTGGTGGGGCACGCGCATACGGAGATCCCGGAGTACCGGGTGAAGAACAAGGCGACCGGCAAGGACGTGGTGTTGTCGGAGCCGCTGAAGTGGGGTCAGCGGCTTACGCTGTTCGACTTCGAGCTGACGTGGTCGAAGGGCTGCTGGTCGGTGGCGAAGGTGTCGGCGAAGGTGCTGAACTCGAACGCGGTGGCGGAGGATCCGAAGATCACGCGGCTGTTGTCGGATGAGCACCGCAAGGTCGTGGCGTATGTGAACCAGGTGATCGGTACGTCGACGCAGGCGATGTCTTCGGCTGAGGGTCCGGTCAAGGACGTGGCGATCATCGATCTGATCAACCATGTGCAGGCGGAGACGGTGAAGGGGGCGCTGGCGGGTACGGAGTGGGCGGCGCTGCCGGTGCTGTCGCAGGCTTCGTGTTTCTCGCGGACGGCGTCGATTCCGGCGGGGCAGGTCACGATCAAGGATGCGGCGGGGCTGTATCCGTTCGAGAACACGCTGGAGGCGCGGCTGCTGACGGGTGCGCAGCTGAAGGATTATCTGGAGTTCTCGGCGCGGTATTTCGTGCGGACGGCGCCGGGTGATGTGGTGGATCCGGCGAAGCTGACGAATGCGGAGAGCATTCCGGATTACAACTATGACGCGGTGTACGGGCTGGTGTACGACATTGATGTCGCGCAGCCGGTGGGGTCGCGGATCACGGGGTTGTCGTTCCAGGGGAAGCCGGTGGATCCGGCGGCGCGGTTCGTGTTCGCGGTGAACAATTACCGGGCGTCGGGTGGGGGCAACTTCCCGCATGTGGCGCAGGCCAAGCAGTTGTGGTCGAACTCGGAGGAGATCCGGAACACGATCATCGGTTGGGTGAAGGCGAAGGGGACGGTGGATCCGGCGCAGTTCGCTTCGGTGGACTGGCGTCTGACGCGGGCCGGGGTCGCGGTGTTCTAGGCGGTGGGGGTGGCCGGCCGTGGTGTGTGGCGGCCGGCCACCCTTCGTTGGTGCGGGTCCGGTCAGTTCCGTGCGCCGGCGCGGCGCATCCGGGCGGCGAGCAGTGCTCCGGCGCCGGCGATGAGCGCGGTGCCCGCGCCGCCGGCGATCAGGGTGGTGTTGTCGCCGGCGCCGGTGGTGGCGAGGGGCGTTCCGTTGTGGCCCTGGGCGGCGACGGCGGTGTTGCCGGTGCCGGTGCCCGTTCCGGTACCGCTGCCGGTGGTCTTGCCGCCGGTTCCGGTGCCCGTTCCGGTGCCGTTGCCCTGCTCCTGGCCGTCCTTGCCGGGGGCGGGCTTCTCCTTGTCCTTGGCCGCCTGGTCCTTGGCTGCCTGGTCCTTGTCCTTGGCGCGGGCCTCGTGCTGGCCCGTCTTGAGGAACTCGGTGCGGTCGGCGGGGGTGCCGGCGAGGGCGGCGCGGCCCGCCTTGAGGATTTCGGGGCCGCCGACGCTGATGATCTGGGCGATGGTGACGCGGTTGTCCTGGTCGCGCAGTTGGTACTGGGTCACTTCGAGGAAGTGGCGCAGTTCGGCCGGGGTGGGCGATCCGTTCATGAGTTTGCTGATCGCCTCGCTGAGGCCGGGGCCGTCCCAGCCTTCGTCGATGCGGGCCAGTTCGACGAGGTCGTCGGAGGCCTGGGCGCGGTAGCGGCCGGTCTTCAGGAACTCGGCGCGGCCGGCGGGGCTGCTTTCGAGTGCCTTCTTGGCGGCTTCCTTGACGGCCGGGCCGCCGGTGCCGATGAGGCGGGAGATGGCGACCTTGTTGTCGTCGTCGCGCAGCTCGTGCTGGGTCACCTCGTAGAAGTGGCGGAGCTGTTCGGCTTTGGTCGCGCTGTCGAGGATCTCGTTGATGCCCCTCTTGAGGCCGGGGCCCGCGTCGGGGAGGAGCCGGAGGAGCACGATGCGGTAGTCGTCGACGCGGATCCTGTGCTGGTCGGTCTCGATGAACTTGCGCATGGCCTGCGGGCCGTCGGCGATGGCCTTGTGGCCGGCTTCCGTCATGTACTCGCTGGCCATCGGGTGGTTGATGATCGCGAGGATGGTCTTGCGGTCCTCGTCGGCCTGGCCGGGTGCGGTGCGGTCCGGCGTGGTCGGTGCCGGCTGGTTGCCTTGGGCCGGGGCGTCGGTGCCGGCGGCGAACGCCGGTGACGCGATGAGGACGGCCGGAGCCAGGGCAGCGGTGGTCACCGCTGCGGCGATCCGGGAAAACTTCACAGACAAAACCCCCTGGAAACGTTTCTTCGTTAGAAGGGACGTTCGACTTGTGGGGATGGTTGTACGGGGTGCGGGCCCCGCCCCTGTGACGGCCTCGGCGCGCTCAGGGGTGGGGTGTCGTTTTTCCTCGTGGGCGGTACGGCGGCCTCTCAGGGGTGGTCGGCGAGGGGGCGGAGTTCGCCTGCCGGGCGGGGGCGGGTGTGTTCGCGCTGGTCGAGGCCGAAGGTGGTGAAGGCGGTGCGGGCGGGCTGGGGGTAGGGGTCTTTGCCGGTGAGGGTGTTGAGGATGGCGGCGCTGCGCCAGGCGGCGAGGCCGAGGTCGGGGGCGCCGACGCCGTGGCTGTGGCGTTCGCCGTTCTGGACGAAGACGCTGCCGGTGACGGCGGGGTCGAGGTTCATGCGGTAGCGGTCGTCGATGCGGGGGCGGCCCTCGGAGTCCTTGCGCAGGTAGGGGTCGAGTCCGGCGAGAAGGCGGCCGAGGGGGCGTTCGCGGTAGCCGGTGGCGAGGATGACGGCGTCGGTGGTGAGGCGGCTGCGGGTGCCCTGTTCGGTGTGTTCGAGGTGGAGTTCGACTTTGGTGGTGGCGACGCGGCCGGCGGTGCGGACGGTGACTCCGGGGGTGAGGACGGTGTCGGGCCAGCCGCCTTCGAGGGTGCGGCGGTAGAGCTCTTCGTGGATGGCGGCGATGGTGCCGGCGTCGATGCCCTTGTGGAGTTGCCATTGGGCGGGGACGAGCCGGTTGCGGACGGGTTCGGGCAGGGAGTGGAAGTACCGGCTGTAGTCGGGGGTGAAGTGTTCGAGGCCGAGCTTGGAGTACTCCATGGGGGCGAAGGAGGGGGTGCGGGCGAGCCAGGTGAGGCGTTCGCGGCCGAGGGGGCGGGTGCGGAGCAGGTCGAGGAAGATCTCGGCGCCCGACTGGCCGGATCCGATGATGGTGACGTGTTCGGCGCCGAGGACGCGTGCGCGGTTGTCGAGGTATTCGGCGGAGTGGATGACGGGGACGGTGGGGGCTTCGGCGAGGGGGCGCAGGGGTTCGGGGATGTGGGGGGCGGTGCCGATGCCGAGGGCGAGGTTGCGGGTGTAGGTGCGGCCGAGGGCTTCGGCTTCGCCGTCGGTGTCGAGTTGGGTGTAGTCGACTTCGAAGAGGTCGCGTTCGGGGTTCCAGCGGACGGCGTCGACCTGGTGGCCGAAGTGGAGTCCGGGGAGGCGGCCGGCGACCCAGCGGCAGTAGGCGTCGTATTCGGCGCGCTGGATGTGGAACTGCTCGGCGAAGTAGAAGGGGAAGAGCCGTTCCTTGTGCTTGAGGTAGTTGAGGAAGCTCCAGGGGCTGGCGGGGTCGGCGAGGGTGACGAGGTCGGCGAGGAAGGGGACTTGGAGGGTGGCGCCTTCGATGAGGAGTCCGGGGTGCCAGCGGAAGTCGCGGCGCTGGTCGTAGAAGACGGTGGCGAGTTCGCCGGCTCCTTGTTGGGGCAGGCCCTGGGCGAGGGCGGCGAGGGAGAGGTTGAAGGGGCCGATGCCGATTCCGACGAGGTCTTGGGGGGCGTCGAGTTGGGCGGTCATGGCTGGGTTCTGCCTTCCAGGAGGGTGACGAGGGTGTCCAGGTCGCCGGCCGTGCTGTGGGGGTTGAGGAGGGTGGCTTTGAGCCAGAGGCGGCCGTCGGCGGTGGCGCGGCCGAGTACGGCGCTGCCGTCGAGGAGGAGGGTGCGGCGCAGGGTGGCGAGCTGGTCGTCGTCCGTGGGGGTGGGGCGGAAGAGGACGGTGGTGAGGGTGGGGGCCGAGTGGAGTTCGAAGCGGGGGTGGGCGTCGAGGAGTTCGGCGAGGTGGTGGGCGGCGGCGCAGGTGTGGTCGATGAGGCGGGCGAGGCCGTCGCGGCCGAGGGAGCGGAGGGTGGCGGCGATTTTGAGGGCGTCGGGGCGGCGGGTGGTGCGCAGGGAGCGGCCGAGGAGGTCGGGGAGGCCGGCTTCGGTGTCGTCGGTGGCGTTGAGGTAGTCGGCCTGGTGGGCGAGGGGGGCGAGCAGGGCGGTGTCGGGTACGGCGATCAGGCCTGCGGCGACGGGTTGCCAGCCGAGTTTGTGCAGGTCGAGGGTGATGGAGTGGGCGCGGTGCAGGCCCTGGAGCTTGTGGCGGTGGCGGGGGCTGAGGGTGAGGAGGCCGCCGTAGGCGGCGTCGATGTGGAGTTCGGCGCGGTGGTGGTCGCAGAGGTCGGCGATGGCGTCGAGGGGGTCGATGAGTCCGGCGTCGGTGGTTCCGGCGGTGGCGGTGACGAGGACGGGGCGGGGGGTGCGGGCGAGGGCCTCGTCGAGGCGGGCGGGGTCGAGGGTGCCGGTGGGGGTGGGGAGGGATTGGGCGGGGGGCAGGCCGAGGAGCCAGGCGGCGCGGGGGACGGAGTGGTGGGCGTTGGCGCCGTGCAGGACGGTGAGGCGGGGGCCGTGGCGTTCGCGGGCGAGGAGCACGGCGAGCTGGTTGGCTTCGGTGCCGCCGGTGGTGACGAGGGCGTCGGCGTGGGGGGTGCCGTAGAGCTCGGTGGCGAGGGTGCGGGTGAGGAGTGCCTCGATGGCGGAGGCGGCGGGGGCCTGGTCCCAGGAGTCGAGGGAGGGGTTGAGGGCGCTGACGGCGAGGTCGGCGGCGGCCGCGACGGCGAGGGGCGGGCAGTGCAGGTGGGCGGCGCAGAGGGGGTCGGCGGGGTCCGCGGCGCCGGCGGCGAGGGTGTGTACGAGGGTCCGGAGCGCCTCGTGGTCGCCGGTTCCGTGTTCGGGCAGTACGTCGCCCAGCGCGGCGGTGACGCGGGCGGCGACGGCGTCGGGGCCGCCGGCGGGCAGGGGGCCGCGGCGGGCGGCGGTACCGGTGCGGAGTGCGTCGAGGACGGTGTCGAGGAGGGGCCGCAGCGCGTCGGCGCCGCCGGGGCCTCCGGCGAGCGGGGGCAGCGGGGCGGGGGTACCGGGGGTACCGGGGGGCGCGTTCATGCGGGGTCCTCGCGGGTGCGTGGCGGCGGTGCCGTGCGGGTGTCCGACGGCCGGTGCGGTTCCGTACGGCGGCGCCGGGGCCGGGCTCCCGACGGGTACAACGATCAGACCCGAATGGGGTAACCGCCGGGCTTCGCCCCCGCCCCCACCGGAACCGATCCCGCAGGCTCCGAGTCCCGGCCGGAGGCGACCCCGCGCCGAGGCCGGAACCGATCGCCGGAGGCTCCGAGTCCCGGAGGAGGTTGGCCCCACGACAAGCCCAGGCTGCACCCAAAGCCGGGCCGTGCCCGGGCCCGCCGGGGCCCGGGGCCGCCGGGGGGCGCCGAGGCCCGGCGGAGGCAGCGTGCCCGCCCCGGGCACCGGGCGGAGGCCGCGCCGGAGCGGGCCCGCGCCCGGGGCCAGGCCGGGGACGGTCGGACGTCCCGGCGCGCTGGGGCCGGGGCCGGGCGGAGGTAGGCGGGCCCGGGCCGGACATCGGGCGGGCGGGGGTCGTGTTGGGGCGTGGCGTGTTGGGCCCCGGCCCGGGCGCCGCGCGGGCCCGGGGGCGTGTCGCCCCCGGGGCGCGGCCCAAGCCCGGGGCAGCGCGGGCCCCGGCCGGGGCGCGGTGCGGGCGCGGGGGCGTGTGGCGGGGTTAGGGGGTGCGGGTGTGGAGGGCTCGGGAGAGGTCGTCCAGTTGGTCGATGAGTTTGCGGCGCAGGGACGGCTGGATGTCGGGGTGTTCCAGGCAGGCGCGGCCGGCTGTGAGGGTGTCCTCCTCGATGGCGTAGCCGGGGAAGGCCCAGTGGCCGGCGGCCTGGCCGATGGCGGGGCCTCGGCGGGCGGCGAGGGCGACGGCGTCCGGGTAGTAGCGGGGCACGTAGTCCCGTACGAGTTCGGCTTGTTCGGGCTGCCAGAAGCCCTGGGCGACGGCCTTGAAGAGGTAGTTGGACAGGGTGTCGTCGTGGAACATGCGCTGCCAGGCGGCGGCCTTGGCCTCGGCGGTGGGCAGGGCGGCGCGGCAGCGGGCGGCGCCTTCCTCGCCGGTGGCGCTGGGGTCGGCGGCGAGGGCGGCGTCGATCTCGGCTTCGCCGGCGGCGCCGAGTACGCAGAGCCGGGCGAGGATGCGCCAGCGCAGTTCGGGGTCGAGTTCGGGGCCGCCGGCGACGGTGCCTTCGGCGAGCCAGCCCAGGAGGGTGTCGGGCTGGGTGGCGCTGTCGACGAAGACGCGTACGGCGGTGAGCCGCATGCCGGGGTCGGAGCCGTCCTCGGTGCGCCGTAGCAGGGCCCGGGTGGTGCCGGTGAGGGTGGCGAGGGCGGCGGTGCGCTGCTCGGGTGTGACGTAGCGCAGGGCGATGTGTTCGCGGGCGAAGGCGAGGACGCCCTGGACGACGGCGAGGTCGGTTTCGTCCGGGAGGTGGGCTTCGACGGCGCCGAGGTAGGTGGCGGGGGCGAGTTCGCCGTCGCGGACCATGTCGCGCAGGGAGTTCCACACGACGGCGCGGGTGAGCGGGTCGGGGATGCGGGACAGGGAGCTCAGGGCGGTGGCCACGGAGGTGTCGTCGAGGCGGACCTTGGCGTAGGTGAGGTCGCCGTCGTTGAGGAGGAGGAGTGCGGGGCGGGGGCCGCTGACGGAGACGACCTCGTCGGTGGGGAGGTCGAGGGTGAGGGGTTCGCGGGCTTCGAGGGTGTCGTCGGGGTGGCGGTCGTAGGCGCCGACGGCGATGTGGTGGGGGCGGGTGCCGGCGCGGTCGACGGTGAGGGTCCAGCCGGCGGGGCCGTCGGTGCTGTCCTGGATGCGCGGGGTGAGGGTGTCGGCGCCGGTGGTGCGCAGCCAGATGTCGGCCCAGGCGTGGACGTCGCGGTCGGTGTGGGCGGCGAGGGAGTCGACGAAGTCGGCGAGGGAGGCGTTGGCGAACTTGTGGCGGGTGAAGTGGGTGTTGATGCCGGCGAGGAAGTCCTTCTCGCCGAGCCAGGCGACGAGTTGGCGCAGGGCGGAGGCGCCCTTGGCGTAGGAGATGCCGTCGAAGTTGAGGAGGGCGGAGGCGGTGTCGGGGACGGCGTCGGCGTCGGGGGCGACGGGGTGGGTGGAGGGCCGTTGGTCGGCGTCGTAGCCCCAGGGCTTGCGTTCCATGGCGAATTCGGTCCAGGTGCCGGTGAAGCGGGTGGCTTCGGTGAGGGTCTGGTAGCCCATGTACTCGGCGAAGGACTCGTTGAGCCAGATGTCGTCCCACCAGCGCAGGGTGACGAGGTCGCCGAACCACATGTGGGCCATTTCGTGGGCGATGACCATGGCGCGGCGCTGGCGTTCGGTGTCGGTGACGGCGGAGCGGAAGACGTATTCGTCGCGGAAGGTGACGAGGCCGGGGTTTTCCATGGCGCCCGCGTTGAATTCGGGGACGAAGGCCTGGTCGTAGGAGTCGAAGGGGTAGGGCTCGGAGAACTTCTCGTGGTAGCGGTCGTAGCAGGCGGTGGTGAGGGAGAGGATTTCGTCGGCGTCGGCGTCGAGGTGGGGGGCGAGGGAGCGGCGGCAGTGGATGCCGAAGGGCAGTCCGGCGTGCTGGGTGTGGATGCTGTGCCAGGGGCCGGCGGCGACGGCGGCGAGGTAGGTGGAGATGACGGGCGTCGGGGCGGACTTCCAGATTCCGGCGCCGTCGTCCTCGCGGCGGCCGGTGAGTTCGGTGATGCCGTTGGCGAGGACGGTCCAGTGGGCGGGGGCGGTGACGGTGAACTCGAAGACGGCTTTGAGGTCGGGCTGGTCGAAGGCCGCGAAGACGCGCTGGATGTCTTCCATGAACATCTGGGAGTAGACGTACGTCTCCCCGTCCGCGGGGTCGGTGAAGCGGTGCAGGCCTTCGCCGGTGCGGGAGTAGCGCATCCGGGTGTCGACGCGCAGCTCGTGGGGGCCTTCGGTCAGGCCGTTGAGGGGGAGGCGGTTGCCGTCGAGGCCGGTGGGGTCGAGGGGGTGGCCGTCGAGTTCGGCGGAGCGCAGTTCGTCCGGTTTGAGCTCCACGAAGGTGTCGGTGGTGTCGGCGGCGGCGTCGGCGCGGACGCCGAAGCGGATGACGACGGTGGAGTCGAAGGTGTCGTCGCCGACGGTGAGGTCGAGGGCGACGGCGTAGTGGTGGACGTCGAGTGCCTGGGCTCGGAGCTGCGCTTCGGTGCGTGTCAGTGCGGACATGGGGCCCATGCTGCCGCAAAGGGCTGCCGGGCCCCAGGGGGTGTTACTCCTCGCCGGCGGCGATCGTCTCGTGGTGGCGGATGACTTCGGCGATGATGAAGTTGAGGAGTTTCTCCGCGAAGGCCGGGTCGAGTTTGGCGTTCTCGGCGAGCTGGCGCAGGCGGGCGATCTGGCTGGCTTCGCGGGTGGGGTCGGCCGGCGGCAGCTGGTGCTTGGCCTTGAGGTGGCCGACCTGCTGGGTGCACTTGAAGCGCTCGGCGAGCATGTGGACCACCGCCGCGTCGATGTTGTCGATGCTGTCGCGCAGGCGGGCCAGCTCGGCGGTGACGTTGTCGTCGGTGTGGTCGGTGTCGCTGCTGTTCATGGTCCCCGAGAATACGTGGCCGGAGTGTTCGCTTCCTCTGGCGGTCGACCTGTGAGACCGGGCCCGGCGCGTTCGGGGGCGGAGGCGGGGGCGGTGGTGGTGGTGGCGCCCGTGCCGGTGGTGGCGGCAGGCGGGCCGCCTCAACCGGCGGGGCCGGGCTCGCGTCTTTCCGGGGGGAGGCCGGTGGCTCCGCCGTGGAGCGCCGCGTGGACGCGCTCGGAGGTGCCTGACGATGACGGTACGCGGCGCATCGCCATCCCCGGGGCCCGCCCGCGAGGCGGGTACGCCGGAACGCCGTGCCTGCGGTTCGACGGCGGACGGCACGCCGGCCCGGGGCGCGGCCCCGGCCGAGACGGCGGCGCGCGTTACGACGCACAGTGCGCCCCCGGACGAGACGGCGGAGTCGAGCGCGGCCCCGCGCAGGACATCGGCGCGCGGTACGACAGGTGCCCGCCGGGCAGGAGCGGCGGGAAGCCGGGGCGGCCGGGGTGCCGCCGCAGGCGGAACGCCGACACGGGACGCGACAGGCGGCCACCGAGCAGCAGCGGCCGAGGGCCAGGCCCACCGGAATGCCCCCGCAAGCGGGACACCGACAGGCGGCCACCGGCCAGCAGCCGCCGGGAGCCGGGGCTGCGGGGATGCCTCAGCAGACGGGGCGCCGACGCGGGACGCGGCAGGCAGCCACCGGGCGGCGGCGGCCAGGGGCCAGGCCCACCGGAATGCCCCCGCAGACGGGACATCGGCGCGCGGCGCGACAGGCGGCCACCGGACAGCAGCGGCCGAGGGCCAGGCCCACCGGAATGCCCCCGCAGACGGGACATCGGCGCGCGGCGCGACAGGCGGCCACCGGGCAGCAGCGGCCGAGGGCCAGGCCCACCGGAATGCCCCCGCAGACGGGACATCGGCGCGGGGCGCAGCAGGCGGCCGCCAGGCAGCAGCCGCCGGGGGCCGAGCCTGCCGGGGTGCCGCCGCAGGCGGAACATCAGCGCGCGGCACGGCAGGCGGCCGGGCGGGGGCGGCCTGGGTCAAGGCCCACCGGGGTCCCGCCGCAAACGGGACGCCGACGCGCGGCGCGACAGGCGGCCACCGAGCAGCAGCCGCTGGGGGCCGGGGCTGCCGGGGTGCCGCCGCGGGCGGGACCCCGGCGCGGGGCGCAGCAGGCGGCCGCCGGGCGGGAGCGGCCAGGGGCCAGGCCCGCCGGGGTGTCGCCGGGGGCGGGGCGTCGGCGCGGGGCGCGGCAGGCGGCCACCGGACAGCAGCGGCCGGGGGCCGGGGCGGCGGGGATGTCGCCGCAGACGGGGCAGCGGTGGCCGGGGGCCGGGGTGGCGGGGGTGCGGCCGCCGTGGGGGTGGGGCCTCGGCCCTCCGGCCGGTTCGCGCTCGGCCGGAGGGGCGAGGGGTCTTCGGGGCCGGGGTCAGAGCGTGGCGGCCGCGTTCTTGATGGCGGTGGCGAAGGTGGAGACCTCGGTGTAGACGCCGGGGTAGTTGGGCCGGGCGCAGCCCTCGCCCCAGCTGACGATGCCGACCTGGATCCACGCGTTGTTGTTGTCGCGGCGGAACATGGGGCCGCCGGAGTCGCCCTGGCAGGTGTCGACGCCGCCCTGGGGCAGGCCGGCGCAGATCTCCTCGCCGGGGACGAGGTCGCTGCCGTAGGCGCTCTGACAGCCGGCGTCGGAGACGAAGGGGACGGTGGCCTTCATCTGGTAGCGCTGCTGGCCGCCGCCCTCGCGGGTGGCGCCCCAGCCGGCGACGGTGAAGGTGCCGTTGTCGTAGGCCTTGGTGTCGGCGATCTTGAGGGTGGGCAGGTTGATGGGCTTGGCGAGTTTGATGAGGGCCCAGTCCTTGCCCTTGCCGTTGTAGCCGGGGGCCTGGAGGACCTTGGTGGACTTGACCTTGACGGCGCTGGAGCTGTTGAGGTCGACGACTCCGGCGGTGGCGGTGATGGAGGTGTTGTTGCCGGAGCCGTCCACGCAGTGGGCGGCGGTGAGGACGATCTGCTGGGTGTAGAGGGCGCCGCCGCAGCCCATGGAGAGGCGGACCATGAAGGGGAATTCGCCCTGGGCGGCGCGGGTGCCGCCGACGACGGGGGCGGGTGCGGCGCCCGCGTTGGCGGGCTGGAGGCTGACGGCGGCGAGGGCTACCGCGCCGACCGCGAGGGTGCGCTTGAGGGCCTGGGCAAGGGTGGACACAGTCAACACACTGCCTTTCGTGGGGGGTTGGGCCGTGCGCGTCATCGGGTGAATGACACGTCCATGACACATCGCAGGGGCGGCCGGCATCAAGAACGCGTTTTTGGCCAATTTCCGGCAGGCCTTGCGGCCAGGGGGACGTCATGACGGAGAACACGAAGAACACGGAGAACACGGAGAACCGCGGGCCGGGCAGCCCGATCGAGCACGGTTTTCCCCATCTGGACACGGTCCGCCGGTCCCTCACCGCCCTGCTCCGGCGGCTCTCCGGCGACGGGGTCCGCGCCTACGACACCCCGTTCGCCCCCGCCGACGCGGCCTTCGGGCCCGACGACGACCTCTACCTCGGTGCCCAGCGGGTGGCCTCCGCGATGGTGCGGGCGCTGCG
The DNA here is from genome assembly GCF_014650555.1 of Streptomyces goshikiensis. Classification (GTDB taxonomy): domain Bacteria; phylum Actinomycetota; class Actinomycetes; order Streptomycetales; family Streptomycetaceae; genus Streptomyces; species Streptomyces goshikiensis. Next base: position 199,918 of record NZ_BMVE01000005.1, read on the forward strand.
GCTGCCCGACGCGCGGATGGTGGTCGGCTTCCGGGCGATGGAGCACGCCGCGACCGTGGAACTGACCGCGGGCCCCGAGTACTTCATCGAGGTCAACGACCGCTTCCGCACGCACCGCCGCGATCTGGCGGCGGCCCTCGCCCACGAGGTCACCCACGTCCTGCTGCACCGCCTGGACCTGCGCTTCCCGACCACCGCGGAGAACGAGATCCTCACCGACACCGCCGCCGCCTGCCTCGGGCCCGGCTGGCTGCTCCTCGACGCCTACCGCGAGGACGCGCTGACCCACCAGAAGCTCGGCTACCTCACCCCGGAGGAGTTCGGCTACGTCCTCGCCAAGCGCGCCTGCCTGCTCGGCGAGGACCTCTCCGCCTGGTTCACCAGCCCCCAGGCCTACGAGGCCTACGTGCGCGGCCGGGAACGGGCCGCCCGGGACCACCGCCGGGCTCCCCTGGCGGCCGCGGGCCGGCCCGAGCGCCGCCGCTACGCGGCCGCCCGCCGGGCCGGAACCGCCGCGCCCGGATCCTCGTACCGCTTCGAGCGCCAGGCCGGCGGCGGGCTGCGGGTGGAGTTCCCCTGTCCGGTGTGCGCGCAGCGGCTGCGGCTGCCGGTGCGGGGGCCGCTCACGGCCCGCTGCGCGCTGTGTCACACGGTGCTCGACTGCGACACCTGACCGGTCCGCGGGATTGCCCGGAACATGATGGGGCCGGGGCGGTTCAGGGCGGGTCGGGGGTGGGTACAGATATCCCACGCACAAGTGCGGGATGCGGGCCCGACCCCTCGCCAGGGGGCCGGGCCCGGACCGTTTTCCGGGGCCGCCGCCACCCGCCCCGGCACGCGCCCCGCCGCCTCCTCCACCCCCCGCCCCACCCCGTCGCCCGCCCCGCTACTCGGCCCCGTACACCGGGTGCGGGGGCTCGGCGCGGGAGAGGAGTTTGGCCGCCGCCTCGCCCGCCTCCGCCGGGGTCCAGCGGGCGCCGCGGTCGGCCGTGGGGCCCGGCCGCCAGCCCTCCATCACGGTGATCCGGCCGCCCTCCGCCTCGAAGACCCGGCCCGTCACCCCCGCCGACGCGTCCGAGCCCAGCCACACCACCAGCGGCGACACGTTCTCCGGGGCCATCGCGTCGAAGGAGCCCGCCCCCGGGGCCGCCATGGTGTCCGCGAACGTCTGCTCCGTCATCCGGGTCCGCGCCGCCGGCGCGATCGCGTTCACCTGCACCCCGTACCGCGCCATCTCCGCCGCCGCGACCAGCGTCATCCCGAGGATGCCCGCCTTGGCCGCGCTGTAGTTGCCCTGCCCGACCGATCCCAGCAGCCCGGCGCCCGAGGAGGTGTTGACCACCCGGCCCGCCACCGCGCGCCCCGCCTTGGCCTGCTCCCGCCAGTGCGCCGCCGCGTACTTCAGCGGCAGGAAGTGCCCCTTGAGGTGCACCCGCATCACCGCGTCCCAGTCCGCCTCCTCCAGGTTGACCAGCATCCGGTCCCGCAGGAACCCCGCGTTGTTGACGAGGGTGTCCAGCCGGCCGAACGCCGTCAGGGCCGCCCCGACCAGCGAGGCCGCGCCCTCCGGCGACGCGATGTCCTTGCCGTGGGCGACGGCCTCGCCGCCCAGTGCCCGGATCTCCGCGACCACCTGCCCGGCCGGGCTGTCCTCGCCCGGCTGTCCGTCCAGCCCCACGCCCAGGTCGTTGACCACGACCTTGGCCCCCTCCGCCGCGAACGCCAGCGCGTGGGCGCGCCCCAGTCCCCGCCCCGCGCCCGTCACGATGACCACGCGGCCCTCGGCGATTCCCGTCATCTCAGCTCTCCCTCGTCCTGGTTCACAGTCGCCGCATCCAAAAACGCCGGGCGTTCCCCGCCGCCGTGCAGGAGCAGGCTCGCCCCGCTGACGTACCCGGCCCGGTCGGAGGCCAGGAACACCGCCGCCTCCCCCACCTCCGAGGGTTCCGCCAGCCGCCCCAGCGGTACGGTCGCTCCCACGGCCGCGATCCCCGCCTCGTCCCCGTAGTGCAGGTGCGCGAGCTCGGTCCTCACCATTCCCAGCACCAGCGAGTTGACCCGTACCCGCGGCGCCCACTCCACCGCCATCGAGCGGGCGAGGTTCTCCAGCCCCGCCTTGGCCGCCCCGTACGCCGCCGTGCCGGGCGAGGGCCGGGTGCCGCTGACGCTGCCGATCATCACGACCGAGCCCCGGCTCTCGCGCAGCCACGGGTACGCGGCCAGCGAGGCGGTCAGCGGGGCCAGCAGGTTGAGCTCGACGACCCGTGCGTGGCGCTCGGCCTCGCCCTCCCCCAGCAGCCGGTACGGGGTGCCGCCCGCGTTGTTGACCAGGCAGTCGAGCCGCCCGTGGCGGGCCGCGACCGCGGCGAAGAAGTCCCGTACGGCGGCCGGGTCGCGCAGGTCCAGCGCGGTGAAGGAGGCCGCGCGGCCCGCCGCGGCGACCGGTTCGCGCGGCGGACGGCGGGCGCAGACGACCACCTCCGCGCCCGCCGCGAGGAACGAACGCGCGATCCCGGCGCCAACGCCCCGGGTTCCGCCGGTGACGACGACGACCCTCCCGTCCAGCTCCATCGGCTGCTACCTTCCTCACCTAACAAATGTTTGGTGGAAAGGTAGCTGATCCGCTCATGGGTGTCTCCACCTCAAGCCCGGGCAAGGGCATCGCACTCGTCACAGTCGACTTCCCACCCGTCAACGCGCTCCCCGTACAGGGCTGGTACGAGCTCGCCGACGCCCTGCGCTCCGCCGGCCGCGACCCCGAGACCCGCTGCGTCGTCCTCGCCGCCGAGGGCCGGGGCTTCAACGCCGGCGTCGACATCAAGGAGATGCGGCGCGACTCCGGCCACGGCGCCCTCATCGGCGCCAACCGCGGCTGCTACGAGGCCTTCGCGGCCGTGTACGAGTGCGAGGTCCCGGTCGTGGCCGCCGTGCACGGGTTCTGCCTGGGCGGCGGCATCGGGCTCGTCGGCAACGCCGACGCGATCGTCGCCTCCGAGGACGCCACCTTCGGACTGCCCGAGCTCGACCGGGGCGCCCTCGGCGCCGCCACCCATCTGGCCCGGCTCGTCCCCCAGCACCTGATGCGCGCCCTGTACTACACCTCGCGCACCGCCACCGCCGCCGAACTGCACGCGCACGGCTCGGTCTGGCGGGTGGTGCCGCGCGCGGAGCTGCGGTCCGCCGCCCTCGCGCTCGCCGCCGAGATCGCCCTGAAGGACGGGTACCTGATCCGGCTCGCGAAGGCGGCCATCAACGGCATCGACCCCGTGGACGTGCGCCGCAGCTACCGCTTCGAGCAGGGCTTCACCTTCGAGGCCAACCTCAGCGGGGTCGCGGCCCGGGTCCGCGACACCTTCGGAGAGGAGGAGCGCTCATGACCGACAAGTCCATGACCCCCGAGGACGTGGTCGGGCGGCTGCGCAGCGGGATGACCCTCGGCATCGGCGGCTGGGGTTCCCGGCGCAAGCCGATGGCCCTGGTGCGGGCGCTGCTCCGGTCCGAGATCACCGATCTCACCGTGGTCTCGTACGGCGGCCCCGACGTCGGCCTGCTGGCGGCCGCCGGCCGGATCCGAAGGCTCGTCGCCCCCTTCGCCACCCTCGACTCGATCCCGCTGGAGCCGCACTTCCGGGCCGCCCGCGAGGCCGGCGCGTTCGAGCTGACCGAGCTCGACGAGGCCATGTTCATGTGGGGGCTGCACGCCGCCGCGAACCGGCTGCCCTTCCTCCCCGTCCGCGCGGGCCTCGGCTCCGACGTGATGCGGGTCAACCCGGAGCTGCGCACCGTCACCTCCCCCTACGCCGACGGCGAGGAGCTCGTGGCCGTGCCCGCGCTGCGGATGGACGCGGCCCTCGTCCACCTCAACCGCGCCGACCGGCTCGGCAACGCCCAGTACCTGGGCCCGGACCCGTACTTCGACGACCTGTTCTGCGAGGCGGCCGACGCCGCCTACGTCTCCTGCGAGCAGCTCGTGGAGAGCGCCGAGCTGGCCAAGGCGGGGCCGCCGCAGTCGCTGCTGGTCAGCCGGCATTGCGTCACCGGGGTGGTGGAGTGCCCGAACGGGGCGCACTTCACCTCCTGCGTCCCCGACTACGGCCGTGACGAGGCGTTCCAGAAGCTGTACGCGTCCACCCCCTGGGCGGAGTTCGCCGCCCGCTTCCTCCGCGGCGCGAGCGAGCAGGACTACCAGCGCGCCGTCCGGGCCTGGCACGAGGAGCAGAGTTGAGCAGCGGGAGAAGCGAGAGCGCGGCGGCGCCGGTCAGCCGCGCCGAATACTGTGTGGTCGCCTGCGCCGAGGCCTGGCGGGACAACGGCGAGGTGCTGGCCAGTCCGATGGGGCTGATCCCCTCGTTCGGGGCGCGGCTGGCGAAGCGGACCTTCTCCCCCGATCTGCTGCTGACCGACGGGGAGGCGATGCTGGTCGGGCTCGACGGCAGCGCCGAGGGCTGGCTCCCGTACCGCCGTCACCTCACGATGGTGACGGGCGGCAGGCGGCACGTGATGATGGGGGCGAGCCAGATCGACCGGTTCGGCAACCAGAACATCTCCTGCGTCGGGGACTGGGAGCGGCCTTCGCGCCAGTTGCTCGGGGTGCGCGGGGCGCCCGTCAACACGCTGAACAATCCGGTGAGTTACTGGGTGCCCCGGCATTCCCTGCGGGTCTTCGTCGAGCGGGTCGACATGGTCAGCGGCGTCGGTTACGACCGTGCCGAGGCGGCGGGGGTGACCCGCTTCCACCGGCTGCCGCGGGTGGTGAGCGATCTCGGCGTCTTCGATTTCACCGGCCCCGGGCACAGCATGCGGCTGGTTTCCCGCCACCCGGGGGTCGCCGTCGAGCAGGTGCGGGCGGCGACCGGGTTCGAGCTGGCGGGCGCGGACGGCGAGGTCCCGTACACCCGGGAGCCGACGGCGCGCGAGCTGGCGCTGATCCGCGAGGTGATCGATCCCGAGGGGCTGCGCGAGCGGGAAGTACGGGGATGACGCGATGAAGACGGCGTTCACGAAGCTGGTCGGGGTCGAGCACCCGATCGTGCAGACGGGCATGGGCTGGGTCGCCGGGCCCCGCCTGGTGTCGGCGGCCGCGAACGCGGGCGCCCTCGGGATCCTGGCCTCGGCGACGATGACCCTGGAGCAGCTGCGCTCCGCGGTACGGGAGGTCGCGTCCCGGACCGACGCCCCGTTCGGGGTGAACCTGCGCGCGGACGCGGGGGACGCGGCCGAGCGGGCCGCTCTGATCGCCGACGAGGGCGTACGGGTGGCCTCGTTCGCGCTGGCCCCCTCGAAGGAGCTGATCGCGCGGCTCAAGGACGCGGGCGTGGTCGTCATCCCGTCGGTCGGGGCGCGCCGGCACGCCGAGAAGGTCGCGGCGTGGGGCGCGGACGCGGTGATCGTGCAGGGCGGTGAGGGCGGCGGGCACACCGGGGACGTGGCGACGACGGTGCTGCTGCCGCAGGTGGTCGACGCCGTGGACATCCCCGTGATCGCGGCGGGCGGCTTCCACGACGGCCGGGGTCTGGTCGCGGCGCTGTCGTTCGGGGCGGCGGGCGTCGCGATGGGCACCCGGTTCCTGCTGACCTCCGATTCCACCGTCCCGGACGCGGTGAAGGCCGAGTACCTGAAGGCGGGCGTCCGGGACGTCACCGTGACGACGGCGGTCGACGGGCTGCCGCACCGGATGCTCCGCAGCGAGCTGGTCGCCTCCCTGGAGCGGGCGGGCCGGGCCCGGGCGCTGGCCAGGGCGGTGCGGCACGCGGCCGGGTTCCGGAAGCTGTCGGGGCTGTCGTGGTCGCGGATGGTGCGCGACGGCCTCGCGATGAAACACGGCAAGGAGCTGTCCTGGAGCCAGGTCCTGCTCGCCGCGAACACCCCGATGCTCCTGAAGGCGTCCATGGTCGAGGGCCGTACGGACCTCGGCGTCATGGCATCGGGCCAGGTGGCCGGTGTGATCGAGGACCTCCCGTCGTGTGCGGAGCTCGTCACCCGGGTCATGGCCGAGGCGCACACCGTGCTGGAACGGCTGCACGGACTCAACCCCCCGCACCCGCTCGGCACCCTGCCACCACCAGGGTGATCCCCCTTCTCCTCCCCAGGAGTCGCCCAGATGAGCCGTGCCCGAATCCGCCTGGCGACCGCGGTGCTCGCCGCCGCCCTCGCCATGGCGGGCCTGCCCGCCTCCGCGTTCGCGCGGACGGCGCCCGCGACCGCCGGCGCCCAGCACCGGTACCCGGCGCACCCGCAGGCGGAAACGATTCGCCAGATCCCGCTCCAAGGCGCGGTCAACGTCCGTGACCTGGGCGGTTACCGCACCTGGACGGGCGGCAAGGTCCGCCGGGGCCTGGTCTACCGTTCCGACGCGCTGAGCAGGCTGACCCCTGCCGACGTCACCACCGTCGCCGGCCTTGGCCTCACCGAGGTCGTCGACTTCCGCATCCCGGCGGAGCTCCAGTACGACGGCGCCGACCGGCTGCCCGCCGGGCTCACCGCCACCTCACGCCCCGTCAGCGACCTCGGTCTGTACGCGACCCTGGTCGGCGCGATCGCCAGCGGCGACCCCGTCCAGCAGGAGCGGATGCTCGGCGGCGGCCGCGCCGAGGCGTACATGCGCGACATCTACCGCACGTTCGTGACGAGCCCCGAGAACCGGGCGCAGTTCGCGGCGACCCTGCGGGAGATCGCGGACGGCCGGGGGCCGCTGCTCTACCACTGCACCTCGGGCAAGGACCGGACGGGCTGGCTGAGTTACGTACTGCTGCGCGCCCTGGCCGTGCCCGAGGACACCGCCGAGCGCGACTACCTGGCCTCCAACACCTTCCGGGGCGCGTACGACGCCCAGGTGCGGGCGGGCCTGAAGCAGTCCGGGCGGATGCTGAACCCGGACCTGCTGATCCCGCTCCAGGAGGTCCGTACGGACTACCTGGACTCCGCGACGGCCCGGATGGAGGCCGATTTCGGCGGCTTCTACGGCTACCTGACGGACGGTCTGGGCCTGGACCTCAGGACCCTGGCGAAGCTCCAGGCCAGGCTGGTCGGGTAACGGGCCGACGGGCCCGGACAGCGCAACGCCGGGCAGCGCGTGTGCGCTGCCCGGCGTTGCGGCGTGTGGAGAGAGGGGTCAGGAGCTGGTGCGCCCCGCGGCGGGACGACCGCCACCGGAGCGGCGGCGCGAGGCCGCCGGAGCGCCGCCGGTGCGGGCACCGCCCTGGCCGCCGCCCGCCTGGCCGCGGGCGCCGCCCTGGCCGCGCCCGGCGGACTGGCCGCCCTGGCCGCGCGAGCCGGCCTGGCCGCCGCCACCCTGACCGCCGGCGGAGCGGGCCCGGCGCGGCCGGCCTTCGCCCGTACCGGCCGCCGGGGCGGAGGCACCCTGGGCGCCGCCCTGGCCGCCACCGGAGCGGCGGCGGGCGCCGCCGGAACCGGAGCCGGAACGGCCGGAGCCGGAGCGCGCCTTGGGCTGCGGCGGCTGCGGGACCTCCAGCACCACGGGGATGCCCGAGGGCTCCTTGGCGCCGGTGAGGCGGGACAGCTCCTCGTCGGAGGACTTGATCTGCGCGGTGCGCGGGGAGATGCCGGCGTCCGACATCAGGCGGGTCATCTCGCGGCGCTGGTCGGGCAGGACCAGGGTGACCACGCTGCCGGACTCGCCGGCGCGGGCGGTACGGCCGCCGCGGTGCAGGTAGTCCTTGTGGTCGGTGGGCGGGTCCACGTTCACGACGAGGTCGAGGTCGTCGATGTGGATGCCGCGCGCGGCCACGTTGGTGGCGACCAGCGCGGTGACCTCGCCCGTCTTGAACCAGTCCAGGGTCCGGTTGCGCTGCGGCTGCGAGCGGCCGCCGTGCAGGCCGGAGGCGCGGACGCCGTCCGCGAGGAGCTTCTTGACCATGCGGTCGACCCCGCGCTTGGTGTCGACGAACATGATCACCCGGCCGTCGCGAGCGGCTATGCGCGTCGCCACGGCCTTCTTGTCGGTCTCGTCCATGACGTACAGGACGTGGTGCTCCATGGTGGTGACCGCGCCGGCCGACGGGTCGACGGAGTGGCCGACCGGGTCGTGCAGGAACATCTTGACGAGCTTGTCGATGTTCTTGTCGAGGGTCGCCGAGAACAGCATGGTCTGGCCCTCGGGCCGGACCTGCTTGAGCAGCGCGGTGACCTGCGGCATGAAGCCCATGTCGGTCATCTGGTCGGCCTCGTCGAGGACCGTGATGGCGACCTGCGAGAGGTCGGCGTCACCGCGGTCGATGAGGTCCTTGAGGCGGCCGGGGGTGGCGACGAGCACCTCGGCGCCGCGGCGCAGGGCGCCGGACTGCCGGTTGATCGACATGCCGCCGACGACGGTCGCGATGCGCAGGTTGACGGACGTGGCGTACGGGGCCAGGGCGTCGGTGACCTGCTGCGCGAGCTCGCGGGTCGGTACGAGGACCAGCGCGAGCGGCTGCTTGGGCTGGGCGCGGTGCCCGGCGGTGCGGGCCAGCAGGGCCAGGCCGAAGGCGAGGGTCTTGCCGGAGCCGGTGCGGCCGCGGCCGAGCAGGTCACGGCCGGCCAGCGAGTTCGGCAGCGTGGCGGCCTGGATCGGGAACGGCTCGGTGACACCCTGGGCGGCGAGGGTCTTCAGCAGCGCCTCGGGCATGTCCATGTCCTCGAACGCGGCGACCGGCGGGAGCGCCGGGGTCAGCGGTTCGGGCATGGTGAACTCTTGGGGCCTGGCTACGGGGGCGGACTTCTGCCGTCCCGCGCCAGACTTCGGACGCCCCTGGGCCGCACCTCGACCCCGGGTGGGGCGGCGGCTGGGTCGTGCGGAGCTGGAGCTGGTCATGCGAGAAAGCCCTCCTGAAACCGGCAGGTAAAACGAGCGGTGCGAGTCGGAACAGCAGACAAGCCGGGGCCCGCACCTCGCGGTGCGGACCCCGGCATGCTGAAGAAATTAGGCGGGGAGGATGTTCTCCGCCTGGGGGCCCTTCTGGCCCTGGGTCACGTCGAAGGAGACGCGCTGACCCTCGGTGAGCTCACGGAAGCCCTGGGTGGCGATGTTCGAGTAGTGGGCGAACACGTCCGGACCGCCACCGTCCTGCTCGATGAAGCCGAAGCCCTTTTCCGAGTTGAACCACTTCACGGTGCCAAGTGCCATTTTGAATCTCCTGAATAGGCGGCAAGGGCCCCATCCGGAGACTCCGGTAAAACAATTAAAGCGCCTGTCGGAGCAATCCCGTCAGGCGCACATAAAGTTCATGGGTACCACAACTGCAACTCCCCAAAGCTATCACAGACCGCCGCGGCGTGCCGCCCCACCCCTGTGACCTGCGTCCCCCGGGGCGGGCGCGGCCCGGCCGGCGGGCGCTAGAGCCGTTCGATGATGGTCACGTTGGCCTGGCCGCCGCCCTCGCACATGGTCTGGAGGCCGTAGCGCCCGCCCGTGCGCTCCAGCTCGTGGAGGAGGGTGGTCATCAGCTTGACGCCGGTCGCGCCCAGGGGGTGGCCGAGGGCGATGGCGCCGCCGTTGACGTTGACCCGCTCCGGGTCGGCGCCGGTCTCCTTCAGCCAGGCCAGTACGACCGGGGCGAAGGCCTCGTTGATCTCGACGAGGTCGATGGCGGCCAGGGACATGCCGGTCTTCTTCAGAGCGTACGCCGTAGCCGGGATCGGCGCGGACAGCATCCGGATCGGGTCCTCGCCCCGTACCGACAGGTGGTGGATCCGGGCCCTGGGGGTCAGGCCGTGTTCCCGGACCGCCCGCTCGGAGGCGATCAGCATCGCCGCCGCCCCGTCGGAGACCTGCGAGGAGACGGCCGCGGTGATGGTGCCGCCCTCCACGACGGGCCGCAGGCCCGCCATCTTCTCCAGGGTGGTGTCCCGGCGGGGGCCCTCGTCGCTGCGCACGTCCCCGTACGCGACGGTCTCCCGCTCGAAACGGCCCTCGTCGATCGCCCGGACCGCCCGCCGGTGCGAGCGGAGCGCGAACTCCTCCATCTCGCGCCGGCCGATGCCCCACTTCGCGGCGATGAGCTGCGCGCCGTGGAACTGGTTCACGGGCGCGTCCCCGTACCGGGCGCGCCAGCCCTCGGAGCCGGCGTACGGGCCCTCGGTGAGGCCGAGGGGCTCCGCCGCCTGCCGTGAGGCGAAGGCGATCGGGATCATCGACATGTTCTGCGTACCGCCCGCGACGACCAGGTCCTGGGTGCCGGAGAGGACGCCCTGGGCGGCGAAGTGGACGGCCTGCTGGGAGGAGCCGCACTGCCGGTCGACGGTCACGCCCGGCACCTCCTCGGGCAGCCCGGCGGCCAGCCAGGCCGTCCGCGCGATGTCCCCGGCCTGCGGGCCGACGGTGTCCAGGCAGCCGAAGACGACGTCCTCCACCGCGGCCGGGTCCACTCCGGAGCGGGCGACCAGGGCCTTCAGGACGTGTGCGCCGAGGTCGGCGGGGTGGACGGCCGACAGGCCGCCGCCCCGGCGCCCCACGGGGGTGCGTACCGCGTCGACTATGTAGGCCTCGGGCATCGGGACTCCTCTGTTGGTGGTGGTCAGCCGCGTACGGCGATCCCGTCCAGCACCATCGACAGGTACTGCCGGGCGATCTCCTCGGGGCTGTGCTGTCCGCCGGGCCGGTACCAGGACGCCGCGACCCACACCGTGTCGCGGACGAAGCGGTAGGTGAGGCGGATGTCCAGGTCGGCCCGGAAGACCCGGGCGGCGACCCCCCGCTCCAGCGTCCCCAGCCAGGCCTTCTCGAACTTCTGCTGCGAGTCGGAGAGGTAGCGGAAGCGGGGCTGCGCGGACAGGTGCCGGGATTCCTTCTGGTAGATCGCGACGGCGGCGCGGTGCCGGTCGATCTCCCGGAACGATTCGGTGACGAGGGCCTCGATGGTCTCCCGCGGGCCGAGGCCGGCGGCGAGGACGGTGTCGTACCCCTCCCACAGCTCGGTCAGGAAGGCCGAGAGGATCTCGTCGAGCATCGATTCCTTGGAATCGAAGTGGTAGTAGAGGCTGCCGGCGAGCATCCCGGCGGCGTCGGCGATCTTGCGGACGGTGGTGGCGTTGTAGCCCTGCGCGGCGAAGACCTCGGCGGCGGTGCCGAGGAGTTCGCGGCGTCGCTCCGGTGAGGCCGTCACCTGGGTTTTCTTCTTGTTCGTTGGCACGCGCCCATTCTGTGCCTACGCGCGCTGGCTGCTGACCGAAACGGTCTCGCCCGTCATGTACGACGCGTACCCGCTGGCCAGGAACACGATGACGTTGGCGACCTCCCACGGCTCGGCGTACCGGCCGAAGGCCTCGCGGGCCGTCAGCTCGGCCAGCAGTTCCTCGCTGGTGACCTTCACCAGGTGCGGGTGCATGGCCAGGCTCGGGGCGACCGCGTTGACCCGTACGCCGAATTCGGCGGCCTCCAGGGCCGCGCAGCGGGTCAGGGCCATCACCCCGGCCTTGGCTGCGGCGTAGTGGGCCTGGCCGGTCTGGGCGCGCCAGCCGACGACGGAGGCGTTGTTGACGATGACCCCGCCGGTGCCGGAGGCCTTGAGCGAGCGCAGGGCGGCGCGGGTGCAGCGGAAGGTGCCGTTCAGGGTGACGTCGAGGACCCGGCCCCACTGGTCGTCGGTCATGTCGACGAGGGCGGCGGTGCCGCCGAGTCCGGCGTTGTTGACGACGACGTCCAGGTGGCCGTGGGTCCGCTCGGCGTGCGCGAACAGGGCCCCGACCTGTTCCTCGTCGGTGACGTCGCAGGGCAGGGAGGAGATGCGGTCCGCGCCGAACTCGGCGGCGAGGGCCTCCTCGGTCTCCTTCAGCCGGCGGGCGTGGGCGTCGCCGATCAGGACGCGGGCGCCCTCCTCCAGGAAGCGGCGGGCGGTGGCGCCGCCGATGCCGGCTCCGGCGGCGGCGGTGACGACGGCGGAGCGGCCTTCCAGCAGGCGGTGGCCGGCCACGTAACGGGGCTCGTTCATGCGCACTCCTCGACGCTGCTCATGGCCGTACGTTAACCTACCAAACACTTGTTAGGGAAGGTTGACGGTCTGGGAGGCGGGCACCCGATGGATCTGACCCAGTCGGCGGAGGTGGCGGCCTTCCGGGCCGAGGCCCGCGCCTGGCTCCGCTCCCACGTCCCGGCCGAGCCCCTGCCCTCCCTGGAGACGGAGGCCGGGTTCGCGGCGCACCGGGAGTGGGAGGCGCTGCTGCACGCGGACCGCTGGTCGGCGGTGTCCTGGCCCGAGGAGTACGGGGGCCGGGGCGCGGACATCGAGCGGTGGCTGGTCTTCGAGGAGGAGTACTGGGCGGCCGGCGCGCCCGGCCGGGTCTCGCAGAACGGCATCAGCCTGCTGGCCCCCACCCTGTTCGACCACGCGACGCCCGAGCAGCGGGCGCGGGTGCTGCCGCCGATGGCGAGCGGCGAGGTGATCTGGGCGCAGGCCTGGTCGGAGCCGGAGGCCGGGTCGGACCTGGCCTCGCTGACGTCGCGGGCGGTGCGGACGGAGGGCGGCTGGCTGCTGTCCGGGCACAAGACCTGGTCCTCGCGGGCGGCCTTCGCGGACCGTGCCTTCGGGATCTTCCGCAGCGACCCGGCGGCCGCGAAGGCGCACCACGGCCTGACGTACCTGATGTTCGACCTGCGGGCGCCGGGGGTGACGGTGCGGCCCATCGGGCGCCTCGACGGGAAGCCGGCCTTCGCGGAGCTGTTCCTGGAGGGGGTCTTCGTACCGGACGAGGACGTCATCGGGGAGCCGGGGCAGGGCTGGCGGATCGCGATGTCGACGACGGGCAACGAGCGGGGGCTGACGCTGCGCTCCCCCGGGCGGTTCCTGGCGGCGGCGGACCGGCTGGTCTCCCTGTGGCGGGAGGCGGGGGATCCGGCGGACACGGCGCTGCGCGACCGGGTCGCGGACGCGGTGGTGGGGGCGCGCGCGTACCAGCTGTTCACCTGGGCGAACGCGTCCCGGTTCGCGGCGGGCGAGGCCATCGGCGCGGAGTCCAGCCTGAACAAGGTGTTCTGGTCGCGGTACGACATCGCGCTGCACGAGACGGCGCTGGACCTGCTGGGCGCGGACGCGGAGCTGGCGCGGGGAGCGTGGGCCGAGCCGTGGGTCTTCTCGCTGGCCGGGCCGATCTACGCGGGCACGAACGAGATCCAGCGCGACATCATCGCCGAGCGGCTGCTCGGCCTGCCGAAGGGGCGCCGCTGATGCGATTCCTGCTGACGGAGGAACAGCGCGACTTCGCGCGGAGCCTGCGGGGGCTGCTGGCGGCGGCGGAGGTTCCGGCGGTGGTACGGGCCTGGTCGGCCGGGGACCACGGGCCGGGGAGGGCGGTGTGGGGGCGGCTGGCGCGCACGGGCGTGTTCGCGCTCGCCGCCGACGAGGCGGGTCCGCTCCCGGTGGAGCTGGCGGTCGCCTTCGTGGAGCTGGGGCGGGCGGGGATGCCGGGGCCGGTGGTGGAGACGGTGGTGGCGGCCGTGCTGCTGGGGCGGCTGGGGGACGAGGAACTGGCGAAGCGCCTCCTCCCCGGGCTGGCGGACGGCGGGGCGGTGGCCACGCTGACGCTGCCGGGCGGAAGTCCGTACGCGCTCGACGCGGACGCGGCGGCGTACTGCCTGACGGTGTCGCGGGCCGGTGAGCTGCGCTCGGCGGGGGCGGGCGCGCCGGTCGCCTCCCTGGACCCGGCGCGCCGGCTGTCGGTTCCGGTGGCGGCGGGTCCCGCGCTGGCGGCGGGAGCAGCGGTGTCGGCGGCGGCGCGGGCGGCGCTGGACTGGGCCCGGCTGCTGACGGCGGCGCAGTGCCTCGGCGTTGGCGAGGCGCTGCTGGCGCGGACGGTGGCGTACGCGAAGGAGCGCACCCAGTTCGGGGCGCCGATCGGGTCGTTCCAGGCGGTGAAGCACCGGCTGGCGGACACGCTGCTGGCGCTGGAGTTCGCCCGCCCGCTGCTGTTCGCCGCGGCGCTGTCCCTGGACCCGGGGGAGGTGGCGGCGGCGAAGCTCGCGGCGGGCGGGGCGGCGTACGGGGCGGCGCTGACCGCGCTCCAGCTGCACGGTGCGATCGGCTACACGGAGGAGCTGGACCTCTCCCTGTGGCTGCGCAAGGCGCGGCCGCTGCGGGACGCGTGGGGCACGCCGGCGGCGTGCCGGGAGGCGGTCCTGGCCGGCCGGCGCTGACGCCGCCGCGAGCCCGGCCGCCCGGTCCGGAGGGCAGGCCCTAGGGCACGGCCACGTGGAGGGAGACGACGTAGGGCTCCTCGACCGTCCCGTCGGGGAAGAGCGGGGCGAGGCGGGCCCGCTCCTCGCGGAGGAAGGCGCTGGTGCCGGGCTCGCCGAGGAGGAGGAAGGCGGAGTGGCTGGCGAGGTTGGCGAGGTGGTCGTCGAGGGGAACGCGGCGGGACCAGGCGACGGTGCGCGTACGGAAGCCGGAGTCGAGGCCCTGGGGCAGGGTGCGGAAGGCGACTCCTTCGTCGGTGGCGTCGAAGAGGGCCCGGATCCGGGCGCCTTGGTCCGCGACCCATCCGACGGACGCGTCGATGTCGTTCCACCAGATGGCGAGCGCGCCGCCCGGGCGCAGGACGCGGCGGGCCTCGGGGACCGAGCGGGCGGGATCGGTCCAGTGCCAGGCCTGGGCGTACGTGAGGAGGTCGAAGGCGCCGGTGGCGAGCGGGAGCCGGTCGCCGTCACCGCGGACGAGGGGGATCCCGGGGTGCGCCCGGCGCAGTTCGGCGGCCATGCCGTCCCCGGGCTCGACGGCGACGACCCGGGCCCCGCGGGCGTGCAGCGGCCCGGTGGCGATCCCGGTCCCGGCCCCCACGTCCGCGACCCGCGCCCCGGCGAGCGGCCGGCCGGTGAGCTCCTCGACGGCGTCGAACAGCCCGCCGGGATACCCGGGCCGGCTGGCGGCGTACAGCGCGGCGGCGGCATCGAAGGACCGCGCTCGCGCACGGGGGTTCGTGGTCATCGGCCCATCCTTCCCGATCCCGGGCCGGCCACCAATGCCTTTCGGGGGCGGGAGAGGACGGCCTAGCCTCCGCGCCGGGAGAAGCGGATCAGGAGGGCCGTCTGGATCACCAGCAGGGTCACCGCGCCGGCCGCGGGGACGGAGTCCGTCGCCTCCCCGGCCGCGCCGCCCAGCCAGGCCACGCCCACCGCCACGAAGGCGAGGAGGAAGCGCGGCACGAACTCGGCGTCCGTGCCGTGCAGTACGCCGGAGCCGACGACGAAGACGGCCAGCAGGACCGGGATCCAGGGCGCCGGGTCCGGGCTCCGCAGGAGGTGCGCGGCGCCGAACTCCACCGCCAGGAGCAGGAGGTTGCGGAGCAGCGTGGGCATGAGCACATCATGCCGGGCGTGTCGTAGGGTTGATCACAAGGGTGGGGTCGTAGCACAGAGGCAGTGCGCCTACACAGCATGGAGGAGGACGCCGGTTCGAATCCGGCCGCCCCACCCCCCGAGCCCGGCCGCGCCCCGGGCCCGGCCGCGCCGCTAGCGCGCCGTCATTCCGCCGTCGACCGCGAACTCCGCCCCCGTCACGTACGCGGAGGCGTCGGCGCACAGGAACAGCACCAGCTCCCCCACCTCCTCCGGCCGGCCCATCCGCCCCAGCGGGACGTGCGACCAGTCCCGGCCCCCGACCGCCGCCGCGACCATCGGGGTGTCGATCGCACCCGGGTGCACCGAGTTCACCCTGATCCCGTCCCCCGCCAGGTCCAGCGCCGCCGAGCGGGTCAGGCCGCGCAGGGCGAACTTGGTGGAGCCGTAAGCCGCGTGGCCCGGGATGCCGACCAGCCCGGCCGTGGAGGAGATGTTGACGATCGAGCCGCCGCCGGCCGCCCGCAGCACCGGCGCCACCGCCTGGATGCCGAGGAACGGCCCGAGCAGGTTGACCCGTAGCAGCGCCTCGAAGTCCTCGGCCGTCTGCTCCTCCACGTGCGCCGTCCGCCACAGCGCCGCGTTGTTGACCAGGGCCGAGATCGTGCCGAAGGCCGACACCGCCTCCCGCACCACCCCGGCCCAGCTCCCGGCGTCGGCCACGTCGTGCCGTACGAACAGACCCCGGGGGCCGAGTTCCGCCGCGACCGCCCGGCCCTCGTCCTCCCGTACGTCCGTGACCACGACGCGCGCGCCGGCCTCCGCGCAGAGCCGGGCCTCGGCCGCGCCCTGGCCGCGCCCGGCTCCGGTGATGACGACGACTTTTCCGTCCAGCGAGATCACGGCTCAGACCTCCGGGTCGTTTTGATTCGGAATACTTCTAGCAGTCATGCGGCGGGGAGGGGAACGGTCGCGGGGGCCGGTCGTAGACTGCGCCGCGTGGCAGACGAGACGAACGAGCGCGCCCTCCCCCCGACCGGCTGGGCGGTGCTCGGACTGCTGTCCTTCGGCGAGGAACTCTCCGGCTACGACCTGAAGAAGTGGTCGGACCGGTCGCTGCGCTTCTTCTACTGGAGCCCCTCCTTCAGCCAGATCTACAGCGAGCTGGGGCGCCTGGAGCGGGCCGGATACGCCTCCTCCCGGACGGTCGCCCAAGGCAGTGGTACCCGCGACAAGCGCGTCTACCGGATCACCGGCTCCGGCATGGCCGCCGCACGGCGCTGGGCCCGCGAGGCCCCGGTCGACCCGCCCGTCCTCAAGCACGGGCCGATGCTGCGGCTGTGGCTGGGACACCTGCTGGAGCCGGAGCAGATGCGCGAAGTACTGCTCCGCCAGCAGGAGTTCGCCGAGGACATGCGGCTGCGGGCGGTGGCCGACGCGCAGGCGGCGAAGGAGGAGCCCGCCTGGGCGTACCCGGCGCTGACCCTCCGGTGGGCCGAGCGGTACTACGCCTGCGAGCGCGACCTCGCCGCGGCCATGCTCGACGACCTCGCCGCCCTGGAGAACGGCCCCGGCGAGGACCGGGGCTGACGTACCCTCGGGCCATGACGGGCAGCGCGATAGACCTCCGCAAGGTGGAAGAGACCGCACCGGCGCTGGTGAGCCTCTACAAGAGCGCCGGGGTCTCCCTCCGCAAGTACGGCCTGGAGGGCGGCCGGGCGGCGGTCTACCTGGTGCTGGACTACTCCGGTTCGATGCGCCCGTACTACGAGGACGGCAGCGTGCAGGCCCTCGCGGACCAGGTGCTGGGCCTGTCCGCGCACCTCGACGACGACGGCCGGGTGCCGGTGGTGTTCTTCTCCACCGACGTGGACGCCGTCGCGGAGATCTCCCTCGCCGGGCACGCCGGGCGGGTGACCGAGATCGCCGCCGGGCTCGGCCACATGGGCAAGACGGCCTACCACCTGGCGATGGACGCGGTGATCGACCACTACCTCGACTCGGGGGCGACGGACCCGGCCCTGGTCGTCTTCCAGACCGACGGCGGCCCGGTCAGCAAGCTCGCGGCGGAGCGGTACCTCTGCAAGGCGGCCCGGCTGCCGCTGTTCTGGCAGTTCGTCGGCTTCGGCAACACCCGCAGCTCCCAGTTCGACTTCCTGCGCCGCCTGGACGAGCTGCCCGTGCCGGGCCGGCGGGTGGTGGACAACGCGGGCTATTTCCACGCCGGGCCGGACCCGCGCACCGTCCCGGACGGGGAGCTGTACGACCGGCTGGTCGCCGAGTTCCCGGCGTGGCTGGCGGCCGCGCGCGGGGCGGGCATCGTGCGCGCCTGACCGCCCGGGGCCGCCGCCAGGCGCTTTCATGGACGTATGACGCACACCAGCTGGGCCGTCTTCGAGAAGGCGGAACCGGAGTTCGCGGCGGCCGTCGAGGCCCGCTTCGCTCAGTACCCGCACCATGTCCTAGCCACGCTCCGCAAGGACGGCTCGCCCCGGGTCGCCGGCCTCAACGTCGACATCCGCGGCGGGGAGCTGTGGCTCGGCATGATGCAGGGCTCGATGAAGGCTCGGGACCTGGAGCGCGACCCGCGCTTCGCGCTGCACACCAACCCGGGCGAGGGCGAGACGATGCCGGACGGGGACGTGCGCGTCTCGGGGCGCGCGGTGGAGCTCCTGGACCCGCCCGAGCTGCACCGGTACGCGGAGGAGCGGGACTCCCCGCACCCCTTCCACCTCTTCTACGCCGATCTGACCGAGGTCGTCCACATCGGGATCGACGGCGACGACCTGGTGCTGCGGACCTGGACCCCGGCGGGCGGCGTGCACACCGTCCGCCGGGGCGACGACGACGAGCCGCCGCACGAGGAGCCGACGACTAGCTGAGGGGTCCGGGTCGGGGACCGGGGCCGGGGCCGGGGCCGGGGCCGCCCGGGCGGGCGAGGGCGGCGGGCTCCACGTCCAGCCAGCTGCGGTCGATCTTGAGGGTGACATCGCCGTACGTGGCCTCGTGGTCCCCGCGGAACTGGTGGGCCCGGCGCCGCCCGGCCCACAGCTTCTTCCCCGCGGGCAGCCCCATGTCCACGTCGGCGACCGAGGCCCGGCCGTTCCAGACGGCCACCCAGATCACGTCCGGCATGGCTTCGGGAGCCTGGTGGTGATGGGCGCTCAGGGCCTTGACGCCCGAGCTCGCCGCGACGTAGGCGGCGGAGCGGTAGCCGAGCTCGTGCAGCCGTACGGTCCAGGCCGTCAGGTAGGCGACGACCGGAGCGTCCCAGGTGGCCCGGTCGGTGTAGTTCTCCAGGTCGTTGTAGAGCAGCGTGCCGCCCGCCAGGCCCAGGGAGCGGGCGGCCTGCGCGGCGCCTTCGGCGGCCTCCTTGCCCTGCTCGTTGGCCTCGGAGGGGTCGGTGGACAGGCCGGTGTCGGCGTTGTGCCAGGGCTGCGGGCCCACCCAGATCGGCATCAGGTGCCAGCCGGCGCCGATCTGGCGCCGGACCCAGTTCGCCGTGAGCCGGGGCTGGGCGCAGGCGCGGGCGCGGCCGCCGATGTAGACGCCGACGGCTCCGAAGGGGGAGGCGCCCTGCCACGCGTCCATGGCGCGCTGGGTGGGGGCGGTGCAGGTGTCGAAGCCCTGGCCGGTGAAGGCCTCCTGGGCGCCGCGGGGGCCGGCGAGGACCGCACCGGCGGCCGCGGTGGCCGCGGTGCGTGCGGCGGCGGCGGTGCGTGCGGCGGCGGCGGGAGCGGCCGGAGCGGCCGGAGTGGCGGGAGTGGCGGGAGTGGCGGGAGCGGGGCCGGGGGCGGTGCGGAGCTGCGCGAGCAGGCCCCGTACGACGCCGGGACCGGCCCCGTACGAGAGCGTGGCCATCACCCCGGAGCGGCGCAGGGCGTAGCGCACCTCGTTGCTGTCGGCCCGGGTGGCGGGCAGCGCCCGCAGGTCGTCGGCGGCGACGGTCGGGATGTCGGCGCGCGGCGGGGTGTCGTCGAGGGGCTCCAGGTGCAGGGTGTCGGCGCGGGTGCGGACGGCGCGGCCGGTGCACTCGGCCTGGGTTCCGGCGTGCCCTAGGTAGAGGGAGGGCAGGTCGAGGCGCAGGCAGGCGTCGGGGTTCCGGTCGAGGTCCACGACGCGCCAGCCGGCGGGGAGGGTGAGCCGCAGCCCGCGGTAGTCGACGGTCGGACCGGCGGCGGGACGGGAAGCGGGACCGGCGGCGGCGGGCACGGCCGGCGCCAGCAGGGCGGTGCCCAGCAGTCCGGCCGACAGCAGCCGCGCCGACAGCACACGGGCGCGCGGGGCACGGGAGGGCGACGTTCGGAAAGGCGACGAAGGCGACGTTCGGGAGGGCGACGTTCGGGAGGGCATGTGACCCACAGTTACCAGAGCGCGGCGGCCCTCAACTTCGCTGCGGGACGCCCCAGATGGGCCGTACGGCCGATGCCGCGCCCGCCCCCGGGCCGGGGCCGCCTCACCCGTACGAGTGAGGCCGCCCCGGCCCTGTCACGGCGGCCGGTGCGCTCCCCCACGGGGCACCGACCGCCGGTCCCCGCCCCGTCAGCAGGAGGAGGCCCCCGCCGGCGGCTTGAAGACGGCGCTCAGGGCGCGGTCGGCGTCGAGCGTGACCAGGCTCCAGTCCAGCGAGCCGCCCGGCATGTTCAGTCCGTCCGGCAGGTCGTCCTCGGTGATCTCCTCGCCGACGTAGAGGACGGACAGGGTCCCGGAGCAGCCCTTCGGCGGCGGGGGCACACTGCCCACGACGCGGCCGTCGCGCGGGCCGGCGGAGAGGGTGGTGGACTCGATCGGCGCGTAGGTGAAGGAGTAGCGGGCGCTCGATCCGGACCCGGCGCGGGTCATCTCGACCCGGAACCAGCTGAGCTGGAACGGGACCGCCTCGCAGGGCCGCTGCGTCTCCTTCGCGAGGAGGTACACCCCGGAGTCGGTCATGAAGAACGCGGGCGAGGCTCCGTGGCTGCTGTCGCTGAGGTCCTTGAGGTAGGCGAGCCTGCCGGCCGTGCTCATGTACATCGTGGGCACGCACAGCCCGTTGCGGGTGCTGCTGGGAGACGGCGAGGGCGAGGGCGAGGGCGCCGGGTCCGGCGACGGGGAGAGCGGGCTCGGCGAGGCGGGTACGGACGGGGGTGCGGTCCGTGTCTGGCCGCCGCCCCCGCACCCGGCGAGGGCGAGCAGCGGAACGGTCAGGAGCGGGACGATCAGCCCAGGTAATCGGCGCATACGGCCTCCTCTTCGGGCGGAGCCGGGACTGCTTCGATGCTGGCAGCCCGCGTCCGGCGGCGGTATCCGTAGAACCGCCTACGTATCCCCGGCGCCGGTTGCGGGTACCGGTCAGCTGGGGAGGGACCATGACGGACAGGACTCCACTGGTCGGCCGGGAGGCCGAACTGGACCGGCTGGACGCGGTACTCGACGGGCCGGGGGGCCCGCCGGGTGTCGTCGACCTGACCGGCGCGGCGGGCATCGGCAAGAGCCGGCTGCTGACCGAGGTGTGCGGGCGGGCCGAGGAACGCGGGCTGACGGTGCTGCGCGGCCGGGCCACCGAGTACGAACGGCACATTCCGTTCCGGGTGTTCGGCGACGCGTTCGCGGATCTGGACCCGGAACTCCTGCGCGGCCTCGGCGCGCCGGGCGCGGCCTGGGCGGCCTCCGCCGGGGCGGCGGCGGACGGGATCCCGGCGAACCCCGCCGTGGACCCCACCGGGGCCGAGGCGGGGGCGGGGGCCGGCGCCGGGGTGTCGGCCGTGGACCGGTTCGCCGCGCACCGGGCGACCGCGCGGCTGCTCACGGCGCTCGGCGGGCGGACGGGGGCCGGGCTGTTGATCGCCCTCGACGATCTGCACTGGGCGGACCCGGCCTCGCTGGAGCTCCTCGACCACCTCGTGCGCCACCCCCTGCGTGCCCCGGTGGTCATCGTCGTGGCCCGGCGGGACCGGCAGACCGCGCCGTCGCTCGCCGCCGCGCTCACCCGGGGCGTCGACGCGGGCGCCGTGCTCCGCCTGGACCTCGGGCCGCTGACCGAGCGGGCCTGCGTCGAGCAGCTCGCGCCCGGGCTGCCGCCGGACCGGGCCGCCCGGCTGTACGCGGCCAGCGAGGGCAACCCGCTCTACTTCCTGACGCTGCTCCAGGGCCAGGGGCAGGGCCGTAGCGGTCCGGCCCTGCCGCCGGGCGGCCTCGGCGCGCTGCTGCTCGACGAGCTGACGCCGCTGAGCGCCGCGCAGCGCCGTACCGCCGAGGCGGTGGCGGTCCTCGGCGACCAGGCCACGCCGCCACTGCTGCTCGCGCTCACCGAGCCCGCGTCCGTGTCCGCGTCCGCGTCCGGTTCCGAGCGGCTCGACGCCGACCTCGGCGTCCTGGCCCGGCGCGACCTGATACGGCCGCGCCCGGGCGGTGTCTGGTCGCTGCGCCATCCGGTGCTGCGGGCCGCGGTGTACGAGGACACCGGGCCCGGCCGGCGCGCCGCGCTGCACCGGCGGGCGGCCGCCGCGCTGGCGGCGGCGGGCGCGCCCGCGACCGTACGGGCCCATCACGTGGAGCGGGCGCTGACCGACTGGGAGCCGGAGGCCGCGGCCGTCCTGCTGGAGGCGGCCGAGCAGTCCGAGACGACCGCGCCGGCGAGCTGCGCGCACTGGTTGGAGGTGGTGCTGCGGGTGCTCCCGGACACCCCCGGCCATGCGGCGCGCCGCCGGGACCTGATGCTGAAGCGGGCGCGGGCGCTGAGCGTGTGCGGCGAGTTGCGGGCGAGCCGGGACCTGCTGCACGAGGTGATCGCGGGGCTCCCCGCCGACGACGGCAGCGGGGTGCGCGCGGCCGCCGTCACGCTGTGCGCGTCGATGGAGCGCCACCTCGGTCAGTACCGGGCCTCGGTCGCGCTGCTGCGCCGGGCGCTGTCGCGGCGGCCCGCTCCCGCTCCGGCCGACGCGGTCGCGCTGGGCCTGGAGCTGGGCTCGTCCGCGCCACACGCCCTGCCGTTTCCGGCGGTGCGCGCGGAGGTGCTGCGCACCCTGGAGCTGGCCCGGGCCCTGGGTAACGAGCCGGCCGCGGCGGGGGCGCTGGCGGTGTCGGCGCTCGGGGAGGCGTACGAGGGGAACACGGCCGCCGCGCGGGAGCTGGCGGACCGGGCCGCCGCGTGCGTGGACGTGCTGACGGACCGGGACTTGGCGGACCAGTGCGAGCCGCTGGCCCGGCTGGGGTGGGCGGAGTTCTACCTGGAGCGCTACGAGGACGCCGAGCGGCACGCGGACCGGGGGCTGGCCATCGCCCGTCGGGGCGGGCCGCTGCACCTGCTGCCGCACCTGCTGATGTGCAAGGCGATCGTCCACACGCACGCGTGCCGGCTGCCGTCGGCGCTGGACCTGGTGGACGAGGCGGAGAGCATCGCCCGGGGCATCGGCAGCGACGAGCTGCTCGGGCTGGTCCTCGCGAACAAGGCGCAGGTGCTGATCGCGGCCCGGCCGCCGGGGGACGTCAGCGCGCTCGCGGCGGCGGAGGAGGCGGTCGCGGCGGCCGGCGCGCGGACCAGTTGGTGGACCTCGCTGGTGTGGTGCGTCATGAGCTACGCCGCGCTGCACGGCGGCGATCCGGTGCGGGCCAGGTCGGCGATGCTGCGGGCGGGCGGGGCGGATCTGGCGGGGCTGCAGCCGTCGATGCGGCCGCTGTTCCTGGAGGCCCTGGTCACCGCGGCCGTCACGACGGGGGACCTGGCCGGGGCGCAGGAGTGGGCCGCGCTGGCCGGGCGGGACGCGGAGAGGCTCGGCCTGCCCGTCCAGCGCGCGGCGGCGCTGCGCTGCGCGGGGCAGGTGCTGGCGGGCTCGGGCCGTCCGGCCGCGGCGGCGGAGCGGTTCGCGCGGGCCGCCGAGGAGGCGGGCCGCTCGGGCGCGGTGCTGTGGGAGGCGCAGTCCCTGCTGATCGGCGCGTCCCTGACGGCGGAGGCGGGCGACCCGGCGACGGCGTCGGCCATGTGGCGGCGCGGCCGCCGCCTGGCCGAATCGGGCGGGTCCCTGCTCCTGACGGGCCTCGCGGACCTCCTCCTCCCGCCCCCTCCCCCGCCCCGCGTACCGGGCCTCACCCCGCGCGAGCACGAGATCGCCACCCTGGTCGCCGAGGGCCTCACCACCCCGGCCATCGCGGCCCGCCTCTACCTGAGCCCGCGCACGGTGGACACCCACCTGTCCCACATCTTCCGCAAAACCGGCGTCACCACCCGCTCCGCCCTAGCCGCCCTCACCGCCCGCCACCTGCCGTGAAAAGCCGCCCGCAACAACGCCCGACACCCCCGCGCGGGCCGTGCCGGCAGGAGGGAGGGCGCTATCGCGAGGTGGCGGCCGCGGTTCCTTCGAGGCGCGTCTGCGAGCGATGCCTTCCCCGCAGGGTCAGCGCACCCCTTCGTCCATCAGTACGTAGAGGAGGCCGACGAGGGAGCCGCTGCTGACGATCTCGCGGCGGTCGATCATGCCCCGGATGTTCGCCAGGGGGATCCACTCGATGCGGTCGGACTCGTTCTTCTCGGTCGGCGGCCCGTCGTACGTGGCGCCGTCGGCACGGAACAGGTGGTGCTGGGAGTCCGTGATGCCGTTCGCCGGTTCGGCGTAGATCAGCGACTTCATCGGGCCCGGACGCCAACCGGTCTCTTCGAGGACTTCACGAGCGGCAGCCTCGCCGGGGGTCTCGTCCGCCTCCACCAGGCCCATGGGCAGTTCCCAGGCCCACGCGTCCGTGATGAAGCGGTGGCGCCACATCATCAGGACCTCTTGGCGGTCATTGAGCACGGCGGCCACGGCCAGGTGACGGAGCTTGACGACGTGGTGTTCCCAGCGGTGCCCGTCCGGCGTCTCCACATCGGTGAGCCACAGGTTCACCCACTTGTTCTCGTAGATCGGACGTTCCCCGTGAACCTTCCACTGCATCGCTGCGGCCCCTCTCGATCGACAATGCCTGGTCGGGGACATGACGGGCGCCGTGTGAGGGCTTCCGCTCAGGCCCCGCCACCTTGAACCGCGCCCACACCGTCTTGCCCACCACTTCGTCGCGGACTCCGAACTCGTCCGCCAGCTCCTTGACCAGCCACAGGCCCCGGCCGCAGAACTCTTCAGGCGCGGGACGACGCTCCTTCGGCATGCCAGGACCTGTGTCCCGTACTTCGATGCTCACCGCATCCGCTGTCCGAACGAGCCGGACCGAGAACTCCCGGCCCTGCGGCGCCCCGTGCAGCACGGCGTTCGCCGCGAGCTCCGAGGCGCACAGGCGCATGTCGTCGCGGCGGTCGCCGAACCCCCACCCCCCGAGCGTGTCGCCGACGAACTGACGGGCCGCACGTACGGAGACGCGCACCCGGGGAAACTGCTGTTGCCGAGACAGGGACATGCCGCCCCACCGCCTTAACGCTGAGCTTCCAATGCCGCACAGACCGTATCGCTATTCGGAAAAAGCAGCAAGGTTGAGCTCTAGGGGTCAGGCGCCCCGTCGCATACCGTTGGACCCGACACCAACCAGCGGCACGGGAGGACGACATGGGCAGCGGCGAGTGGACCAGTACGTCGATGCCCTACCTGACGCCCCGCGCCACCGGGGAGCCCGACGCCTGGACCAGTGAGGCCAAGGCCCGCGGCCGCAGCGGCGGACAGCGGATTCTGTACGCAGGCGAGCGAGCCGCCTCGGCCGACGTCTCGCAGATGCTGCGGACAGCGGTCGGCGAGAGCGTCGTCGTCCGCCGGCGCGTCATCGAACTCGACGAAATTCCCGTGGAGTTGACCGACACCTACTACCCCTCCTCGATCGCCTCCGGCACCCGCCTCGCGGCGAGCGGCAAGATCCGCGGTGGCGCCGTGACCCTCCTGGCCGAGCTGGGACACGTCGGCGTGAGGGCGGTCGAGAAGGTGGCGGCTCGCATGCCGTCGGCGGACGAACGCGATGAGCTGCGCATGGGGCCGGGCGAGCCCGTCCTGCAGATCTCCCGCGTCACCTTGGACGCGGGAGATCGTCCGGTCCAGGCGGACGTGATGGTCATGCCGGCCGCACGCCAGCAGCTGCGATACGAGATCAGGATCGGATGATGCCGACCACGGACGACAACGCGCCCGACGGCAGGTCACTGCACGCCCGCATCGCCGCCGACCTGCGGGACGAGATCATGAGCGGCGACCTCGCGCCGGGCGCGAAACTCCCCTCCACCATCCATCTGAAGGCCCGGTTCGACGCGTCGAGCGCGACCGTGCAGAAGGCACTGCAACTCCTCAAGGAGGAGCGGCTCGTCATCGGCCGCGCGGGTGCGGCCGTGACCGTACGGGAGAACCGGCAGCGCACCATCGACCCGACGGGGTCCCTCACGACGGCGCCAACCGGTGCGGCGTACCCCTGGCTGGCGAGCGCGGCCGCACACGGCGGCACGGCGCGCAGCACCCTGCTGGAAGTCGGCGAGGTGACGCCGCCCGCCGACGTGGCCGCGGCGCTCGGACTCCAGGACGCGCAAGCCACGCTGCTGCGCCGGCAGCTCCTCCACATCGACGACGAACCCGCCGAACTCGTCTGCTCCTACTACCCGCTGGAGATCGCCCTCGGCACGGCCCTGGCCGAGCCCCGCAGGATCAAGGGCGGCACACCGACCCTGCTCACCGAGCTGGGCTTCCCGCCCCGGCTGAGCGTCGACCGCGTCTCCGCCCGCGTCCCGACGCAGGAGCAGTGCGGCGCCCTGCGCCTCCCCCGCGACCTGCCGGTCCTGCGCACCCTCCGCACGGTGTACGGCGACGGCGACCGCCCCCTCGAAGTCACCGTGATGGTGAAGGCCGGGCACCTCTACGAGCTCCGGTACGAGTTCACGCCCGAGCCCTGACCCCGCACACGCCACAGCGCCCGTCATCCCTGGTCGGGGACATGACGGGCGCTGTGTCGGAGTGCCGTACACCGTTGTACGGACCGAATGGGGGGTCCCCCCGGAAGGGAGGGCTACTGCACGCTGCCCCGGCTACGCGCCGCCGGTCGGAGGCCGGCGCAGCCGGGCGAAGCCCGGGAGGCCGCCCCGCGGCCGAACGGCGCGAGCCCGGAGGCTGGGGCTACACCATCAGGGAGCGGTCCGTCGGCTTGACCGGGTACGGGAGGGCGCTGGTGCCGGTCAGGTAGCGGTCCACGCCGCGGGCGGCCGAGCGGCCTTCCGCGATGGCCCAGACGATGAGCGACTGGCCGCGGCCCGCGTCGCCGGCGACGAAGACGCCGTCCACGTTGGTCGCGTAGGAGGCGTCGCGCTCGACGTTGCCGCGCGCGTCCAGCTCCAGGCCGAACTGCTCCACCAGGCCGTTGGCCTGGTCGGTGCCGGTGAAGCCCATCGCCAGGGTGACCAGCTGCGCCGGGAGGACGCGCTCGGTGCCCGCCTTCTGGACCAGCTTGCCGTCCTCGAAGGCGACCTCGACCAGGTGCAGGGCCTGGACGTTGCCGTCCTCGTCGCCCTCGAAGTGGGTGGTGGAGACGGAGTAGATCCGCTCGCCGCCCTCCTCGTGGGCCGAGGTGACCTTGTACAGCATCGGGAACGTCGGCCACGGCTGGCCGGTGGGCCGGTCCTCCGACGGGCGGGGCATGATCTCCAGCTGGGTGACCGAGGCCGCGCCCTGGCGGTGGGCGGTGCCCACGCAGTCCGCGCCGGTGTCGCCGCCGCCGATGACGACCACGTGCTTGCCCTCGGCCGTGATCGGCGGGGCCATGAAGTCGCCTTCCTGGACCTTGTTGGCCAGGGGCAGGTACTCCATCGCGAAGTGGATGCCGCCCAGTTCACGGCCCGGGACCGGCAGGTCGCGGGAGACCGTGGCGCCGGCCGCGACGACGACCGCGTCGAAGCGCTTGCGCAGGTCGGTCGCGGACAGGTCGCGGCCGATCTCGATGCCGGTGCGGAACTTGGTGCCCTCCGCGCGCATCTGCTCGATGCGGCGGTTGATGTGCACCTTCTCCATCTTGAACTCGGGGATGCCGTAGCGGAGCAGGCCGCCGATGCGGTCCGCGCGCTCGTACACCACCACGGTGTGGCCGGCCCGGGTCAGCTGCTGGGCCGCGGCCAAGCCGGCGGGGCCCGAGCCGATGACGGCCGCCGTCTTGCCGGACAGCCGCTCGGGCGGCTGCGGGGTGACGCCGCCGTTGTCCCACGCCTTGTCGATGATCGAGACTTCGACGTTCTTGATCGTGACGGCGGGCTGGTTGATGCCGAGCACGCACGCCGACTCGCAGGGCGCCGGGCACAGCCGCCCGGTGAACTCCGGGAAGTTGTTCGTCGCGTGCAGGCGCTCGGCCGCGGCGGACCAGTCCTCGCGGTACGCGAAGTCGTTCCACTCCGGGATCAGGTTCCCGAGCGGGCACCCGTTGTGGCAGAACGGGATGCCGCAGTCCATGCAGCGGCCGGCCTGCTTGCTGATGATCGGGAGCAGCGAGCCGGGAACGTAGACCTCGTTCCAGTCCCCCAGCCGTTCGGCAACCGGACGGGAACAGGCGGTCTCGCGGCCGGTGGTGAGGAAGCCCTTCGGGTCAGCCATGGGTCGCCGCCTCCATCATCTTCTCCGTGGTCTCGGACTCCGAGAGTCCGGCCAGCTCAGCGGCATCCTTGGCGGCGAGCACTGCCTTGTACGTGGTCGGGATGATCTTGCTGAAGCGGTCCGCCGCGACGGACCAGTCAGCCAGGAGCTTCGCGGCCACGGTCGAGCCGGTCTCCTCCTCGTGGCGGCGCACGACGTCGTGCAGCCACTGCTTGTCGGTGTCGGACAGCTCGGTCTCGACCGCGTCCGTGTTGCCGACGTTGACGTGGTGCGGGTCGAGGTCGATGACGTACGCGACGCCGCCCGACATGCCGGCCGCGAAGTTGCGGCCCGTCTCGCCCAGGACCACGGCCTGGCCGCCGGTCATGTACTCGCAGCCGTGGTCGCCCACGCCCTCCGAGACGACCAGCGCGCCCGAGTTGCGGACGCAGAAGCGCTCGCCGGTGCGGCCGCGCAGGAACATCTCGCCGCCGGTCGCCCCGTAGCCGATGGTGTTGCCGGCGATGGTCGAGTACTCGGCGAGGTGGTCGGCGGCGCGGTCGGGGCGGACCACGACGCGGCCGCCGGAGAGGCCCTTGCCGACGTAGTCGTTGGCGTCGCCCTCCAGGCGCAGCGTGACGCCGCGCGGCAGGAAGGCGCCGAAGGACTGGCCCGCGCTGCCGGTGAAGGTCAGGTCGATGGTGTTGTCGGGCAGGCCCGCGCCGCCGAACTTCTTGGTGACGTGGTGGCCGAGCATGGTGCCGACGGTCCGGTTGATGTTGCGGATCGCGACCTGGGCGCGGACCGGCTGGGCCGTTTCCGCGGTGTCGGCGTTCAGGGCCTCGGAGGCGAGCTCGATCAGCTCGTTGTCGAGGGCCTTCTCCAGGCCGTGGTCCTGCTCGATCAGGGCGTGGCGGACCGCGCCCTCGGGCAGCTGCGGCACGTGGAAGAGGGGCTCCAGGTCGAGGCCCTGCGCCTTCCAGTGCGTGACGGCCTTGCTGGTGTCGAGGAGTTCGGCGTGGCCGACGGCCTCCTCGATCGTACGGAAGCCCAGCTCGGCGAGGATCTCGCGCACCTCCTCCGCGATGAACTCGAAGAAGTTCACGACGAATTCGGCCTTGCCGGAGAACCGGTCGCGCAGCACCGGGTTCTGGGTGGCGATGCCGACCGGACAGGTGTCCAGGTGGCAGACGCGCATCATGACGCAGCCGGAGACGACGAGCGGCGCGGTCGCGAAACCGAACTCCTCGGCGCCGAGCAGCGCGGCGATGACGACGTCGCGGCCGGTCTTGAGCTGGCCGTCCGTCTGGACCACGATGCGGTCGCGCAGGCCGTTGAGCAGCAGGGTCTGCTGGGTTTCGGCGAGGCCGAGCTCCCAGGGGCCGCCCGCGTGCTTGAGGGAGGTCAGCGGGGAGGCGCCCGTTCCGCCGTCGTGGCCGGAGATGAGGACGACGTCCGCGTGGGCCTTGGAGACACCGGCGGCGACCGTGCCCACGCCGACCTCGGAGACCAGCTTCACGTGGATGCGGGCGACCGGGTTGGCGTTCTTGAGGTCGTGGATCAGCTGGGCCAGGTCCTCGATGGAGTAGATGTCGTGGTGCGGCGGCGGGGAGATCAGGCCGACGCCCGGGGTGGAGTGCCGGGTCTTGGCGACCCACGGGTAGACCTTGTGACCGGGCAGCTGGCCGCCCTCGCCGGGCTTGGCGCCCTGCGCCATCTTGATCTGGATGTCGTCCGCGTTGACCAGGTACTCGCTCGTCACGCCGAAGCGGCCGGAGGCGACCTGCTTGATGGAGGAGCGGCGCGCCGGGTCGTACAGGCGGTCCGGGTCCTCGCCGCCCTCACCGGTGTTGGACTTGCCGCCCAGCTGGTTCATGGCGATGGCGAGGGTCTCGTGGGCCTCGCGCGAGATGGAGCCGTAGGACATGGCGCCGGTGGAGAAGCGCTTGACGATGTCGGCGACCGACTCGACCTCGTCGAGCGGGACCGACGGGCGGCCCCCGTCCTCGGCGGCCTTGAACCCGAAGAGCCCGCGGAGCGTCATGAGGCGCTCGGACTGCTCGTTCACCCGCTCGGTGTACTTCTTGAAGATGTCGTACCGGCGGTTGCGGGTGGCGTGCTGGAGGCGGAAGACCGTCTCCGGGTCGAACAGGTGCGGCTCGCCCTCGCGGCGCCACTGGTACTCGCCGCCGATCTCCAGCGCGCGGTGCGTGGCCGCGATGCCGGAGGCCGGGTACGCCTTGGCGTGGCGGGCGGCCACCTCCTTGGCGATGACGTCGAGGCCGGCGCCGCCGATCTTGGTGGCGGTGCCCTCGAAGTAC
Source organism: Streptomyces goshikiensis (assembly GCF_014650555.1). Classification (GTDB taxonomy): domain Bacteria; phylum Actinomycetota; class Actinomycetes; order Streptomycetales; family Streptomycetaceae; genus Streptomyces; species Streptomyces goshikiensis. The sequence goes on from NZ_BMVE01000005.1 coordinate 229,986, forward strand.
GAGGCGACGAACTCCTCGTTCAGGCCGACGGCCTCGAAGACCTGGGCGCCGCGGTAGGAGGCGACGGTGGAGATGCCCATCTTGGACATGACCTTCAGGACGCCCTTGCCGAGGGCGTAGATCAGGTTCTTGATGGCCTGCTCCGGCTCCAGGCCGGACAGGAAGGTACCGGCGCGCAGCAGGTCCTCGACGGACTCCATGGCGAGGTACGGGTTGACCGCGGCGGCGCCGTAGCCGATGAGCAGCGCGACGTGGTGGACCTCGCGGACGTCACCGGCCTCGACCAGCAGGCCCACCTGGGTGCGCTGCTTGGTCGCGATGAGGTGGTGGTGGACGGCGGAGGTGAGCAGCAGCGACGGGATCGGCGCGTGCTCGGCGTCGGAGTGGCGGTCCGAGAGGACGATCAGGTGGGCGCCGCCGGCGATGGCCGCGTCGACCTCGCCGCGGATCTCCTCCAGGCGGGCGGCCAGCGACTCGCCGCCGCCGGAGACCCGGTAGAGGCCCGCGAGGGTGGCGGCCTTCATGCCCGGCATGTCGCCGTCGGCGTTGACGTGTATCAGCTTGGCGAGCTCGTCGTTGTCGATCACCGGGAAGGGCAGGGTGACGCTGCGGCAGGACGCGGAGGTCGGCTCCAGCAGGTTGCCCTGCGGGCCCAGCGAGGACAGCAGCGAGGTGACGAGCTCCTCGCGGATGGCGTCCAGCGGCGGGTTGGTGACCTGCGCGAACAGCTGCGTGAAGTAGTCGAAGAGGAGCCGGGGGCGGGCGGACAGGGCCGCGATCGGGGAGTCCGTGCCCATGGAGCCGAGCGGCTCGCCGCCGGTGCGGGCCATCGGCGCGAGGATGACGCGCAGCTCTTCCTCGGTGTAGCCGAAGGTCTGCTGGCGGCGGGTGACCGAGGCGTGGGTGTGGACGATGTGCTCGCGCTCGGGCAGGTCCGTCAGCTCGATCTCGCCGGTCTCCAGCCATTCGGCGTACGGGGCGGCGCCGGCCAGCTCGGCCTTGATCTCGTCGTCCTCGATGATCCGCTTCTGGGCGGTGTCGACGAGGAACATCTTGCCGGGCTGCAGGCGGCCCTTGCGGACGACCTTGGCCGGGTCGATGTCGAGCACGCCGACCTCGGAGCCGAGGACCACGAGGCCGTCGTCGGTGACCCAGTAGCGGCCGGGGCGCAGACCGTTGCGGTCGAGGACCGCGCCGACCTGGGTGCCGTCGGTGAAGGTGACGCAGGCCGGGCCGTCCCAGGGCTCCATCATCGTGGAGTGGTACTGGTAGAAGGCGCGGCGGGCCGGGTCCATGGAGGCGTGGTTCTCCCATGCCTCCGGGATCATCATCAGCACGCTGTGCGGGAGCGACCGGCCGCCGAGGTGGAGCAGCTCCAGGACCTCGTCGAAGGAGGCCGAGTCGGAGGCGTCGGGGGTGCAGATCGGGAAGATCCGGTCCAGGGCGCCGTCGCCGAAGGCGTCGGAGGCCAGCTGGGACTCGCGGGCCTTCATCCAGTTCCGGTTGCCCTTGACCGTGTTGATCTCGCCGTTGTGCGCGACGAAGCGGTACGGGTGGGCGAGCGGCCAGGAGGGGAAGGTGTTCGTCGAGAACCGGGAGTGGACCAGCGCGAGCGTCGAGGCGAAGCGGCGGTCGGAGAGGTCCGGGAAGAAGGGCTCCAGCTGGCCGGTGGTCAGCATGCCCTTGTAGACGATGGTGCGCGCGGAGAGCGACGGGAAGTACACGCCGGCCTCGCGCTCGGCGCGCTTGCGCAGCACGAAGGCCTTGCGGTCCAGCTCGATGCCGGTGCTGCCTCCCCCAGACTCCGTCCGGGAGGTGCCCCCACTCACGAACAGCTGCGAGAAGGCGGGCATGGTGGCGCGGGCGCCGTTGCCGAGCAGGTCCGGGGTGACGGGGACCTCGCGCCAGCCGAGGACCGTGAGGTTCTCCTCGGCGGCGATGGCCTCGATCCGCTCCACGGCGGCGGCCTGTGCGGTGCCGTCGGCGGGGAGGAAGGCGATGCCGACGGCGTACGCACCGGCCTCGGGCAGCTCGAATCCGGCGACCTCGCGCAGGAAGGCGTCCGGCACCTGGGACAGGATTCCGGCGCCGTCGCCCGAGTCGGGCTCGGAGCCGGTGGCACCACGGTGTTCGAGGTTCCGCAATACGGTCAGCGCCTGCTCGACCAGCGTGTGGCCGGCCTCGCCGCTGAGGTTGGCCACAAAGCCGACGCCGCAGGCGTCGCGCTCGTTGCGCGGGTCGTACATGCCCTGGGGGGCGGGGCGACCGTCCATGGGCGACCAGGCGGTGGTGCTGGGGCCGGTCGCGGAGTGCGTGGATGCGGAACGCATCGGCTCTCCCGTCGTCGTAGCGGCATATGTGCGTTGCCGAGGGACGACGTTGGCCCTCTGCGAAATTTCGTGCAGGTTACATGATGACGGCAATCCCGAGAAGCGGATATGTCATTCCAGCATGCGGACACCGCACGAAACGAAAGCCGGGACCTTCGCTGCCGTTTTGACGGTCGTCAGCGATCGAAAAATATGGGGCGAAGGGACCCGAACGGGTGCTTGGCGGGCCTCATTGCCCGCAGGAGGTACCTTCCCGGCGAGAGAGTCGGGAGGGTCCTGGTGTGATGCCCGGCGGTCACACGGTTGAAACCGCCGAGTAATGAACTACTTATGTCGTGCGGTGCATAGTGTCTCACTCCCGCGCCGCTCAGCCTACGGCTCCGCCGATCCAGGTTCCCAGGATGTACGTCACACCGGCGGCCGCGCCACCCAGGACGAGCTGGCGGAGTCCGCTGAACCACCACGACCGCGCGGTGACCCGGGCGACGACCGCCCCGCAGGCGAAGAGGCCGACCAGCGCCAGCAGCACCGCCGGCCACAGGGCGGTCGCACCCAGCAGGTACGGCAGTACGGGGAGCAGCGCGCCCAGCGCGAACGAGGCGAAGGACGACACCGCGGCGACCAGCGGCGACGGCAGGTCCTCGGGGTCGATCCCCAGCTCCTCGCGGGCGTGGATCTCCAGCGCCTGCTCGGGATCGCGCGAGAGCTGCATCGCGACCTCGCGGGCCAGGGCCGGCTCGACACCGCGCGATACGTACAGCTCGGCCAGCTCCTCCATCTCGTCGACGGGGTGCTTGCGCAACTGCTGGCGTTCCACGTCGAGTTCCGCGAGGACCAGTTCGCGCTGCGAGGCGACGGAGGTGTACTCGCCGGCCGCCATCGAGAAGGCGCCGGCGGCGAGGCCGGCGAGCCCGGTGATGACGATGGTCTGCGGGGCGGCGGCGCCGCCGGCCACGCCGGTCATCAGGGCGATGTTGGAGACGAGGCCGTCCATGGCGCCGAACACGGCCGGGCGCAGCCAGCCGCCGTTGACATCACGGTGGCTGTGATTGTCACGGTGGGCGGTGTGCAGCGGCGCTGCGGTGTCGATGATGGACATGCGAAGTTTCTCCCCTTTTGCATGAACGGGCACGGTGAGGCGTCCCGCTCCCCCTGAACACCTCGAAACTACGCACGATTTCTGCCGCCCGCCAGCAAGGTAGGCCGTACTTACCTGGGGTTTTGGGGGTCGGCGACCGGGTGACGGGGGTGCGGGCGGGGTGTTTCGCGACGAGCGACAAACCTCATGTCATGGCACAAATCCCCCAAGGGCTCAATATGAGTCCCATCAAGTGGAGAGGCGCGCCATGGAGCTGATTGCATGCAATCCGCAGGTCCTCCTCGAACGGGCCCGGGGCGCTCTTCTGGGACTGGCGGTGGGTGACGCGCTGGGTGCCCCCGCGGAGAACATGAAGCCTTCGCAGATCCGGGCGAAGTGGGGCCGCATCGAGGGCTTCGTGTCCGACGATCCGGCGGGCACCGACGACACGGAGTACGCGATCTTCTCCGGCCTGCTGCTGGCCCGGCACGGGTCGGCGCTGACGGTCGCCCACGTGGAGCGGGCGTGGCACCACTGGATCGCGGACCTGGACGAAGGCCCCTTCCGCGGCGCGGGCTTCAGCGAACGCGGCACCCTGGAGAACCTGCGCCGCGGCCTCGCCGCCCCCATCTCGGCGCAGCACCGGCACGCGTGGTCGGACGGACTCGCCATGCGGGCGGCGCCCTTCGGGGTCTTCGCGGCGGGCCGCCCGGCGGAAGCGGCGCGGCTCGTCGCCATCGACGGCTCGGTCAGCCACGACGGCGAGGGCATCTACGGCGGCCAGGCCGTCGCGGCGGGCGTCGCGGCGGCGATGGCCGGCGGCTCCCCGGCCTCGGTCGTCTCGGCGGCCCTGTCCGTCATCCCCTCCGACTCCTGGACGGCCCGCTCCCTGCGCCGGGCGGTCACCGCGGCGCCGCGCGGCGAACGCGCGGTCCGCTCGGCGGTCGTCATCGGCGGCTACCCGTGGACGGACCTGGCCCCGGAGGCGGTGGGCCTCGCGTTCGGGGCGTTCGCCGCGTGCGGGGGCGACTTCCCGTCCTCGGTCCTGACGGCCGTCAACATGGGGCGCGACGCGGACACCACCGCCGCGGTGGCCGGCGCCCTCTCCGGCGCCCTCGCCGGCGCCGCGGCGATCCCCGCCGCCTGGTCCTCGGCCATCGGCCCGGTCCGCGGCAGCTGCCTCCCCTCGATGCGGGGCTACCACGTCCTGGACATCGCGGACCTCCTCACCCCGGAATACGAGGCCCCCCGATGACGACCACCGACCCCTCCGTGTCGGCCGAAAACCCCACAGCCCCCGGCCCCGGCCCCGTCACCGCCCCGGCCACCGGCCCCGCGAAGACCTGTACGGCACCGGGCGCCGAGACCGCGAGGATCCCTACGGCACCCCGTCGGGTGGCGGGGGCCCGGGCCGAGACGGGAGCCGGGGCGACGGCGGAAGGGGGCCGGGCGCGGCGGATCGAGGGGCTCCTGCTCGGGCTCGCCGCAGGCGACGCGGCCGGGTGGCCGGCGGCCCGCCACCGGGCGATCCGGATGCCCGAGTGGACCCGCCGCCTCACCCGCGAGCTCGACACCTTCGCCGAGCAGAACGCCACCACCACCCTCCCCGTCCCCATCGCCCTCAACCAGCCGCCCGAACCCCTGCGCCTCGGGCCCTCCGACGACGCCGAGTGGGCCGCCTTCGCCGCCGAGTCCGTCCTGACCGCCGCCGGTGTGCTGCTCAGCGACCTCTCCCGGTCCCGCCGGATGCGCGCCGCCATCGACCTCGCCTGGAACGCCCTCGCCTCCGAAGTCGCCGCGGCAGCGGAACGCGCGCCGGAGGTGGAGTCGGCCGTCCTGCCCCTGCGCGCCCGGATCTCCGTCCGCGCCGGTCTCGGCAACCTCGCCGCCGGGCTGCGCCCGCCCGCCACCGGTCACGACAACCCCCACTACTTCGACGACGCCGCCTGCGTCCGCGCCTGCGTCCTCGCCGTCGTCCACCCCGGCGACCCGGCCGCCGCCGCCGACCTCGCCGAGTTCGACGCCCGCTACACCCAGGACGGCGACGGGGTCCACGGCGCCCGCGCCATGGCCGCCGCCATCGCCACCGCCCTCACCGACCCGGACACCGACGCCGCCGTCGAGGCCGCCCTCGCCCAGCTCCCCGCCGCCACCGAGATCGGCCGCAACGCCCGCCACGCCGTGCAGCTCGCCCGAACGCAGGAGAGCGGCGGCGCCTTCGCCCTCGTCCCCCTCCTCGAACACCAAATCGTCGACCACGTCTACAGCTACGGGATCGCCGCCGCCGAGACCGTCCCCGTCGCCCTCGCCCTCGCCACCGCCGCCCGCGGCCGCGTCGCCGAGGCCGTCCCCTCCGCCGCCTGCCTCTCCCGCGTCGCGGACTCCGCGCCCGCCCTGGCCGGGGCCCTCACCGGCGCCCTCGGCGGCGGCGACTCGATCCCCGCCACCTGGCGCGAGGCCTGCCGCACCCTCTCCGGCTGCGCCCTGCCCCGCCTCGCCGGCACCGACCTCGTGGTACTCGCCGCGCTGCTCTCCCGTACGGAACTCACCTCGCCCAAGACCCAAGGGATGATTCGGACATGACCCTCACCCCCCTCACCCTCGACGACCGGGCGGCCGGCTGTCTGATCGGGGCCGCCGTCGGCGACGCGCTCGGCGGCCCGGTGGAGGGCTGGACCCCGGAGCAGATCGTGGAGCGGCACGGCGGCCGCGTCCACGGCGTCGTCGGCCCCTGGTACGAGGACTGGCGCACCGCCCGCCCCATCGCCCCGTACCACAAGGGCGACGGGCACGTCACCGACGACACCCTCATGACGCACGCGCTGGTACGGGTCTACGAGGCCGTACGGGACCACCTGGACGCGTACGCCGTCGCCGACCACCTCGTCCCGGACCTCATGACGAACCCGCGCTGGATCCCGGAGCTGGAGGCCGAGGCCCTCCCCCTCCAGCGGATCTTCCTCGCGGAGAAGTGGATCGTGACCCGGCTGCACTACGCGCACGCCGACCCGCGCGAGGCCGGCGCGGGCAACATCGTCAACTGCGGTGCGGCGATGTACATGGCGCCGGTCGGCATCGTCAACGCGGGCAACCCGGAGGGGGCGTACGCGGAGGCGCTGGACATCGCCGGAGCGCACCAGTCCTCGTACGGCCGGGAGGCGGCGGGCGTCTTCGCGGCGGCGGTGGCGGCGGCGTGCGCGCCGGGGGCGACGGCCGGGTCGGTCGTCGAGACGGCGCTCGCCCTCGCCAAGGACGGCACCCGCGAGGCGATCGCGGCGGTGCGCGAGGTCGCGCTCGGGCAGCGCGACGTCGAATCCGCGCTGGCCCCGCTGCGGGCGGCCGTCGCCCCGTACGACTCGGTCGGCGCGGACTACCGCAAGCCGTCGCTGGGCGCACGGCGCCCGTCCCGCCTGCACTCGATCGAGGAGCTGCCGGTCGCGCTCGGCATGCTGCTCGTCGCGGACGGGGCGTACGAGGCCGCGGTGCTCGGCGCCGTCAACTACGGCCGCGACTGCGACTCCATCGCCACCATGGCGGGCGCGATCGCGGGCGCGCTGGGCGGCGAGGGCGCGGTCCCCGCCGCCTGGGCCAAGCAGGTCGCCGAGGCCAGCCGCCTCGACCTGCACGCCCCGGCGGCGGCGCTGACGGCGGTGGCCCGGGAGGTCTTCGCCCGCGACCGCACCCGCCGCCGCACCCACGAGTCCGCCTTCACCGCGATCGCGTCCCCCCGATGACCTCCCACCCGCCAGCCCCCGGCGGGGCGCCCGCCCCGACGTACGGCACCACCCCTGGCCGCGCACCCGCCCCACCGCCCGAACCCCCCACCCGCCACACACCGGACCCGCCGTACGGGGCCTTCCCCGGCGGAGCAACCGCCCCACGGGCCGGATCCCCCGCCCATCACACGCCGGACCCGGCATACGGGGCCACCCCCGACCGGGCAACCGCCCCGCCGGCCGAAACCCCCGCCCATCACACGCCGGACCCGGCATACGGGGCCACCCCCGACCGGGCAACCGCCCGCGGCGGGGAGACCGCCCACGGCAGGAACACCGCCCGCGGCGGGGAGACCGTGCCCAGCCGGGAGGCCGCTCCGAGCGGAGAGACCGGGCCCATCCGGGAGGCCGCGCCCGGCGGCGAGGCCTCCCCCGGCGGCGAGGTCGTCTCCGGCGGGCGGGTCGGGGGCGGGCGGCTGACCTGGGTGCAGCCGGAGGATCTGATCGGCCACGAGCTGCGCCAGGCGGCGCAGGACGGACGCGATCCGGAGCCGGTGCGCCGTGTCTGGCTGGCGGCGGGCGGCCACGAGGCGCCCGCCCGGGCCGGGGCCTCCCCCGCGGCGGCCGCGCCGGAGCTGCGGGACCTGGCCGTCCGTCTCCTCGCCGACCTCGCCGCGCTGCCGTCCCCGCCGGCGGCGGCCGAGCCGCAGTCCTGGCCGGCCGTCACCGCCACCTGGCCCCGCAGCATCCGCGGCACCCGCCCCCACGCGGCGCGCCGCGCCGTCCCGGCCGGGCTTCGGCGGCGGCTGGAGCGGGCCTGGGCGGGCCGCGCCGTCGGGTGCGTGCTCGGCAAGCCCGTCGAGAAGCTGCCGCTCGACGGGATCAGGGCCCTCGCCCGCGCCGCCGGCAACTGGCCGCTGGACGACTGGTTCACCGAACGCCGCGTCCCGGCGGAGCTCCTGGCCGCGTACCCCTGGAACCGCCGTTCCGCCGCCACCTCCCTCGCCGAGAACATCGACGGCGCCCCCGAGGACGACGACCTCAACTACCCGCTCCTGAACCTGCTGCTCCTCCAGCGGTACGGCCGCCGCTTCACCCCCGCCGACGTCGGCCGGCTCTGGCTCGACGAGCTCCCCGCCGGCCGGACCTTCACCGCCGAACGCGTCGCGTACCGGAACCTGCTCCAGGGCCTGGAGCCCCCCGCCACCGCCACCCACCACAACCCGTTCCGCGAGTGGATCGGCGCCCTCATCCGCGCCGACGTGCACGGCTGGACCAACCCCGGCGACCCGGCCGCCGCCGCGGCCCAGGCGTACCGGGACGCCACCCTCACCCACACCGGCAACGGCATCTACGCCGCGCTGTTCATCGCCGCCGCGACCGCCGAGGCGGCCGGCGGCCGCGCCGGATCCGACATCCACACCGCGCTGCGGGCCGGGCTGGCCGTCGTACCGCCCCGCTCGCGGCTCGCGGAGGCCGTCGGCTTCGGGATCCGCAGCGCCCGCGCCGCCCGGGACGCGGACTTCGACCTCGTCGTCGACCGGCTCCACGCGCGGTACGGCCACTATCACTGGGTACACGCGATCCCGAACACCGCCCTGATCGCGGCCGCCCTCACCCACGCCGACGGGGACTTCACGCACTCCGTGTGCCGCGCCGTGTCCGGCGGCTGGGACACCGACTCCAACGGCGCCACCGCCGGCGCCCTGGCCGCCCTCGTCGCCGAAGACATCCCGCACCGCTGGACCGCACCCTTGAAGAACCGCCTCGCCACCACCGTCCCCGGCTTCGACGGCATCGGCTTCGACACCCTCGCCCATCTCACCGCACAGGAGGCAGCCCGCCCATGACGGCCATCGCCGTGCTCGGCAGTACCAACATGGACCTCGTCGCCTACGTCCCCAAGGCCCCCCGCCTCGGGGAGACCGTCACCGGCCGCGCGTTCCGCACCGTCCCCGGCGGCAAGGGGGCCAACCAGGCCGTCGCCGCCGCCCGCCTCGGCGCGGAGGTGGTGATGATCGGCGCGGTCGGGGCCGACGAGTTCGGCGTACGGCTGCGCGCCGCGCTCACCTCGGCCGGCGTGGAGACCGCCGCCCTGCGCACCGTGGAGGGCGCCAGCGGCACCGCCCACATCACCGTCGACGACGAGGGCGCCAACAGCATCATCGTCATCCCCGGCGCCAATGCCTCCGTCACCGGCCTGGAGGCGGGCGACGACGCCCGCATCGGCGCCGCCGGCTCGCTCCTGCTCCAGCTCGAACTCCCGCTGTCGGCCGTCCTCGCCGGCGCGCTCGCCGCCCGCGCCCGCGGCGTCCGTACGATCCTCACCCCGGCCCCCGCGCGGCCGCTGCCCGCCGAACTCCTCGCCGCCACCGATCTGCTGCTCCCGAACGAGCACGAGGCGGCCGCCCTCACCGGCCGCACCGATCCCCGCCGGGCCGCCGAGGCCCTCCTCCAGGACGTGCCCGAGGTGGTGATCACCCTCGGCGCGGCCGGGGTGCTGCACGCCGTCCGCGGCGGGGAGCCGCTGACGGTGGCCGCGCCGGTGGTCCAGGCCGTGGACACCACCGCCGCCGGGGACACCTTCGCCGGCGCGCTGGCCGTGGCCCTCGGGGAGGGCCGCCCGATGCCGGAGGCGCTGCGCTGGGCGTCGGCCGCGGCCGCGCTGTCGGTGCGGCGCCGGGGGGCCCAGGACTCGATGCCGACCCGCGCCGAGGCCGACGCCTTCGCCCTGACCGGCCCCGCGCACGGGTCGGCGGCCGCGCGGGGTGACGGGCGCTCCGGAGGAACCCCATGAGCACCGCCGCCCCGGCCCCCGCCGCCGCGCCCGGCCCCCTGCGGGGGCTCCGCGTCCTGGACCTCGCCACCCTCTTCGCCGGTCCCCTCGCCGCGACCCTGCTCGGCGACTTCGGCGCCGAGGTGGTCAAGGTCGAGCACCCCGGCCGCCCCGACCCCTCCCGCGGGCACGGCCCCGCCAAGGACGGCATCGGCCTGTGGTGGAAGCTGCTCGGCCGGAACAAGCGGACGATGACCCTCGACCTGTCCACCCCGGGCGGCCGGGACACCCTGCTGCGGCTGGCCGGGACGGCCGACGTGGTCATCGAGAACTTCCGCCCCGGCACCCTGGAGAAATGGGGTCTGGGCTGGCCCGAGCTGTCCGCCGCCAACCCGCGGCTGGTGCTGGCCCGCGTCACGGCGTTCGGCCAGCAGGGCCCGTACGCCGGGCGCCCCGGCTTCGGCACCCTCGCCGAGGCGATGAGCGGGTTCGCCGCGATCACCGGGGAACCGGCCGGCCCGCCGACCCTGCCGCCCTTCGGGCTCGCGGACTCGATCGCCGCGCTGACCTGCGCGTACGCCGTGATGACCGCGCTCGCCGGACGGGAGCTCACCGGGCACGGGCAGGTCGTGGACCTGGCCATCATCGAGCCGATCCTCACCGTGCTCGGCCCGCACCCGCTCTGGTACGACCAGCTCGGCTACGTCCAGCCCCGCACCGGCAACCGCTCCACCAACAACGCCCCCCGCAACACCTACCGCAGCGCGGACGGGCGCTGGCTGGCCGTCTCCACCTCCGCGCAGTCCATCGCCGAGCGCGTGATGCGCCTGGTCGGCCGGCCCGAGCTGATCGCCGAACCCTGGTTCGCGAACGGCTCGGGCCGGGCGGCCCACGCGCACCTGCTCGACGAGGCGGTCGGCGACTGGATCGCCCGCCACAAGGCCGAGGAGGTGGTCGCCCTGTTCGAGGACGCCGAGGCGGCGGTCGCCCTGGTCTACGACGTACGGGACGTCATGGCCGATCCGCAGTTCGCCGCGCTGGACACGGTCACCGAGGTCGAAGACCCCGAGCTCGGCCCGATCCGCATGCAGAACGTCCTGTTCAGGCTGTCCGAGACCCCCGGCGCGATCCGCTGGGCCGGACGGCCGCACGGCGCCGACACCGACGCCGTCCTGACCGAACTCGGCCTGACCCGGGCCGAGATCGACGCGCTCCGCACCGAGGGGGCCCTGTGATCCTCACCTGGCTGTACGTACCCGGAGACCGCCCCGAGGTGGTCGCCAAGGCGCTGCGCTCCGGCGCCGACGCCGTGATCGTCGACCTGGAGGACGCCGTGTCGGCCTCCCGGAAGGAGTACGCCCGCGCCGCCACCGCCGAACTGCTCACCGAGCCGCCGCCGGTCCCGGTCCATGTCCGCGTCAACGCGCTGGCCTCCCCCTGGGCCGGCGCCGATCTGACCGCCCTCGCCAAGCTGCCGGGCCTCGCCGGGCTGCGGCTGCCCAAGGTCAGCGCGCCCGAGCAGATCGCCGCCGTCGCCGACCGGACCGGCGGGGTCGCGCTGTACGCGCTGCTGGAGTCCGCGTTGGCCGTGGAGCGCGCCTACGACATCGCCCGCGCGCACCCGGCCCTGCGCGGGCTGTCGCTCGGCGAGGCGGACCTGCGGGCCGACCTGGGCGTCACCATCGAGGCGGGGCTGGACTGGCCGCGCTCCCGGGTGGTGGTCGCGGCCCGCGCCGCCGGCCTGGCCCCGCCGGCGCAGTCCGTGTTCCCCGACATCCGGGACCTGGAGGCGCTGGCCGTGTCCTGCGCGCGGGGGCGGGCGCTGGGCTTCCTGGGTCGGGCGGCGATCCATCCGCGCCAGCTCCCGGTGATCGAGCGGGCCTACCTCCCGGGCCCGGAGGAGGTAGCGGCGGCCGAGGAGATCGTGGCCGCCGCGCGCCGCACCCCGGGCGCGGTCGCCCTCCCCGACGGCCGCTTCGTCGACCCGGCGGTCCTGGCCGGCGCCGAACGCGTGGTCTCCCTGGCCCGCCGCGAGGCCCCGGTCCCCTCCTGACCCCGCCCGCCCGCGCGCACCCGGCCGCCGGGAACGCGTGAGGGGCGCCGCGCGGATGCGCGGCGCCCCTCAGGCGGTGTCTGCTGCCGGGGTCAGAGCTTCTTGGCCTCGGGGGCCTTAGCCCCGGCGGCCTCGTCCCCGCCCGTGGTCTTGTCCTCGGCCGTGGCCCCCGCCTTGGGATCGGCATCGGCCCCGGTCTTGGGGGCGTCGGCCTTCGCGGCGGGCTCGGACCCGGCCTTGGGGACGGCCCCGGCGCCGGCCTTGGCGGTGGCGGGCTCGGAACCGGCCTCGGCGGCGGGCTCGGAGCCGCCGGAAGGCTCGCGGTCCGGTTCCACGATCGCCTCGCGGCCCGGCCGCAGCTTCGCCGACAGGACCAGGTAGGTCACCGCCAGCAGGAAGACCACGATCGAGGTCCACACGTTGAGCCGGACGCCCAGGATGTGGTGCGCCTCGTCGACCCGCATGTACTCGATCCAGCCGCGGCCCACGCAGTACGCGGCGACGTACAGCGCGAACGCCCGTCCGTGCCCGAGCTTGAAGCGGCGGTCGGCCCAGATCACCAGGAGGGCGACACCGACGCACCACAGCGACTCGTACAGGAACGTCGGGTGGTAGGTGCCGGCGACCCGGTTCGGGCCCTCGCTGATCTTGAGGGCCCACGGCAGGTCCGTGGCGCGGCCGTACAGCTCCTGGTTGAACCAGTTGCCCCAGCGCCCACAGGCCTGGGCCAGCGCGATCCCCGGGGCCAGCGCGTCCGCCCAGGCCGGCAGCGGGATGCCGCGCAGCCGGCAGCCGATCCAGGCGCCGACCGCGCCCAGCGCGATCGCGCCCCAGATGCCGAGGCCGCCCTCCCAGATCTTGAAGGCGTCGACCCAGTTGCGGCCCTCGCCGAAGTAGAGCTGGTAGTCGGTGATCACGTGGTAGAGGCGACCGCCGACGAGGCCGAAGGGCACCGCCCACACGGCGATGTCCGCGACCGTGCCCGGCTTTCCGCCGCGCGCGATCCATCGCCTGTTGCCGAGCCAGACGGCGACGAAGACGCCGATGATGATGCAGAACGCGTAGCCGCGCAGCGGGATCGGTCCGAGATGGATCACGCCGGTCGACGGACTGGGAATGTAAGCAAGGTCCATGGCAGACCCGACGCTACCCTGCCGGGCGGTACGGACCGCAACCCGCCCGGCAACCTGCCGTCAAATCGACACATGGCCTCAGTGGCCCGCGGCCCCCCTGGCACCCGGCGCCGAAGACGCCGCCGAGGCGGAAGCGGAACCGGAGGGCGAGGGCTTTCCGCTCCTCTTCGGGGTGGCGCCGCCGGAGCCCTTCGCCGCGGCCTCGACCTGCTCCTTCAGCTTCTGCGGGGTCAGCGGGTTGGCCTGGTCCGCGAAGATGTCCTTGCCGTTCAGCTGCACCGTCGGGGTGCCCTTGAACTTCCCGGCGGAGAAGGCCGCGAAGGACTTGGCCACCCAGCTGTTGTGCTTCCCCTCCTCCACGCAGGCGCGGAACTCGGGGGTGTCCAGCCCCGGCACCTTGCCCGCCAGCTCCAGCAGCTTGGCGTTCTTGCCGTAGGCGTCGTCGGTCTCCTGCGGCTGGTTCTGGAACAGCACGTCGTGGTACTCGGCGAACTTGCCGGCGTCCTGCGCGCAGGCGGCCGCGTTGGCGCCCTTGAGGGAGCCGCTGCCACCCATGTTCCCGTCGATCAGGGTGACCAGGTGGTAGTCCACGTTGAGCAGGCCCTTGGCCTCCAGCTCGTGGACGGTGGCCCGGTAGTTGTCCTCGAAGGCCTTGCAGGCCGGGCAGCGGAAGTCCTCCCACACGGTCAGGGTGGACTTCGCCCCGTCCTTGCCGGTGCGGATCGCGAGCGCGTCCTTGCCGGTGGCCCCGGAGGGGGCGACCACGGGCCCGGCCTTGTCCGCGTCGTCCTTGCCCGCGTTGGCCGCGATCAGGCCGACGACGGCCGCGAGGCCGAGCACGCCGACCACCGCCGCCGCCACGAGGAGGGTCCGCCGGCGCTTCTCCCGGGACTTCTCCCGCTCGCGCTCCTCCTGGAGTCGCTCCCGGGCCGATCGTTTGGTCGCATCGCGGTTCGCACCGTCGTTCTTCTCGCTCACGTTCGGCCAAACGAAGCGGGGAGGCACTCGCGTGCCTCCCCGCCCCCACTTCCACCCGATCGGGCTACGGAACCCGCTCAGGGGTGCCCCTCGTCAATCGAACGCGGAGGTCAGCTCCTGCGCACGCCGTCCGCGAGCTCGCCCGCCAGCGCCCGTACGGCCTCCAGCCCGGCCGGCAGGTCCGGCGCCTCCAGCAGTAGCTTGACGAAGGCCGAGCCGACGATCACACCGTCCGCGAAACCGGCGACCTCCTTCGCCTGGACGGCGTTGGAGACGCCCAGGCCGACGCAGACCGGCAGGTCGCTGGTGGCGCGGGTGCGGCGCACCAGGTCCTCGGCCTGGTTGCCGACCGACTCGCGGGTGCCGGTGACACCCATCAGCGAGGCGGCGTAGACGAAACCGGAACCCGCGGCCGTGATGGTGGCCAGGCGTTCGTCCTTGCTGCTGGGGGCCACGACGAAGACGGTCGCGAGACCGTGCCGGGCGGCGTGTTCGCGCCACGGCGCGGACTCCTGGACCGGCAGGTCGGGCAGGATGCAGCCCGCGCCGCCCGCCGCCGCCAGCTCGGCGGCGAACCGCTCGACGCCGTAGCGGTCGATGGGGTTCCAGTACGTCATCACCAGGATCGGGGCCCCGGTGGCCTCGTGCGCCTCGCGCACGGTGCGCAGCACGTCGGCGATCTTGACGCCGCCGCGCAGGGCGATGTCGTCGGCGGTCTGGATGATCGCGCCGTCCAGGACCGGGTCGCTGTGCGGGAGGCCGATCTCGACGACGTCCGCGCCGCCCGCGAGGACGGCCTTGACCGCCTCGATGGCCCCGTCCACGGTGGGGAAGCCTGCCGGGAGGTAGGCGACGAGGGCCGCGCGGTCCTCGGACTTCGCCTTGGCGAGGGTGTCGCTCAGCAGTTGGATGTTGCCGCTCACTTCGACTCCCCCTCGCCGTCGTACAGCCCGAAGTAGCGGGCCGCCGTGTCCATGTCCTTGTCGCCGCGACCGGACAGGTTGACGACCAGCAGGCCGTCCTTGCCGAGCTCCTTGCCCAGGTCGAGGGCGCCCGCGAGGGCGTGTGCCGACTCGATGGCCGGGATGATGCCCTCGGTGCGGGAGAGCAGGCGCAGGGCCTGCATCGCCGCGTCGTCGGTGACCGCGCGGTACTCGCCGCGGCCGGAGTCCTTGAGGTAGGAGTGCTCCGGGCCGATGCCGGGGTAGTCCAGGCCGGCCGAGATGGAGTACGGCTCGGTGATCTGGCCCTCCTCGTCCTGGAGGACGTAGCTGCGGGATCCGTGCAGGATGCCCGGCTCGCCGGCGGTCAGGGTGGCCGCGTGCTCTCCGGTCTCGACGCCGTGCCCTGCGGGCTCGAAGCCGACCAGGCGGACGCCGTCGTCCGGGATGAAGGCGTGGAAGAGGCCGATGGCGTTGGAGCCGCCGCCGACGCAGGCGGCGACGGCGTCGGGCAGCCGGCCGGCGCGCTCCAGGATCTGGCGGCGGGCCTCGACCCCGATGACCCGGTGGAAGTCGCGGACCATGGCCGGGAAGGGGTGCGGGCCGGCGACGGTGCCGAAGAGGTAGTGGGTCTGGTCCACGTTGGCGACCCAGTCGCGGAACGCCTCGTTGATGGCGTCCTTGAGGGTGCGCGAGCCCGAGGTCACGGCGATGACCTCGGCGCCGAGCATCCGCATCCGGGCCACGTTCAGGGCCTGGCGCTGGGTGTCGATCTCGCCCATGTAGATGGTGCAGTCGAGGCCGAAGAGGGCGCACGCGGTGGCGGTGGCCACGCCGTGCTGGCCGGCGCCGGTCTCGGCGATGACGCGGGTCTTGCCCATGCGCTTGGTGAGCAGCGCCTGGCCCAGCACGTTGTTGATCTTGTGCGAGCCGGTGTGGTTGAGGTCCTCGCGCTTGAGGAAGATCCGGGCGCCGCCGGCGTGCTCGGCGAACCGGGGCACCTCGGTGAGGGCGCTGGGCCGGCCCGTGTAGTTGACCATCAGGTCGTTGAGCTCGGCCGCGAAGGCCGGGTCGTCCTTGGCCTTGTCGTACTCGACGGCGACCTCGTCCACGGCGGCGACGAGCGCCTCCGGGATGAACTTGCCGCCGAAGTCGCCGAAGTAACCCTCGGCGTTGGGGGTGTGACCCTCCGGGTCCGGAATGAAGAACGAGCTGCTGGACATGGCCAGTACTCCTACGGGTGCGATGGGATGGATGCACCGTATTGCGCTGCCGGTCCGCGGTACGCGCACCCCGCTGCGGGAGCGGGTGCGGGCGTATCCGGAGGGCGGCCCGCGTCCGGAGCCGGCGGCTCGGGACGGCGGACCGTACGGGGGTGCCGCGCGGCGCGGTACGTCAGTCGGCGTACCGGGCCGGGACAGCCCTCGTCACAGCGCTTCGCGTGGTGCGCCATCGCATGCCGTTGACCTGACCGGGCTCGGAGCCGATCACGTAGCGCACCCGCCGCCCGTGGACGCGCCGGGCCGGGGCGCGGCAGCCGCGGGGGCGGCAGCCGCGCGCCAGGGGCGCGTGCGCCGTCGGCACGCCGGCCGGGCCGTGGCCCGATCGGGTGCGGACGGAGGGGCGGTGGGGGGCCATGGGACGGGTCAGCTCCGCCCGTGCCGCAGGGCGGGGTGGGCGCCGGCGGCGACGAGGTCGGCCACGGCCGCCTTCGGGTCGCGTCCGGTCACCAGGGACTCCCCGACGAGGACGGCGTCGGCGCCCTCGTTCGCGTAGGCGATGAGGTCGTGCGGGCCGCGGATGCCGGACTCGGCGATCTTGACGATGTGGTCCGGGATCTCGGGGGCGACGCGCTCGAAGGTGGCGCGGTCGACCTTGAGGTCCTTGAGGTTGCGGGCGTTGACGCCGATGATCTTGGCGCCGGCGGCGACCGCGCGCTCGACCTCCTCCTCGTCGTGGACCTCGACGAGCGGGGTGAGGCCGATGGACTCGGCCCGCTCGATGAGGGAGACGAGGGCCTCCTGCTCCAGGGCCGCGACGATCAGCAGCGCGAGGTCGGCGCCGTAGGCGCGGGCCTCCCACAGCTGGTACGCCGTGACGATGAAGTCCTTGCGCAGGATCGGGATGTCCACGCGGGCGCGGACGGCCTCCAGGTCGGCCAGCGAGCCGCCGAAGCGGCGCTGCTCGGTCAGGACGGAGATGACCGCCGCCCCGCCCGCCTCGTAGTCGGCGGCGAGCCCGGCCGGGTCCGCGATGGCGGCCAGCGCGCCCTTGGAGGGGCTGGAGCGCTTGACCTCGCAGATCACCTTGACGCTGTCGCCGCGCAGGGCCGCGACACCGTCCTTGGCCTGGGGCGCCTTGGCGGCACGCTCCTTGAGCTCGTCGAGGCTGACGCGAGCCTGCCGTTCGGCAAGGTCTTCGCGGACCCCTTCGATGATCTCGTCGAGCACACTCACGCGAGCGGCCCCCTTCCGGGTCGATGACGGTCGGCCGCCTTGCGGACACGTATCACCGCAAGGTCAGCACTCAAATGGTATCCGCAGGTCGCCGTGGCCTCCGCACGGGACGTGTCGGTGTCCCAGTGACTGGACATCCGCGATCCGCTCCGCGTCCGGGCCCTGCCCGGGCGGGGACCGGGCTCAGGGCGCCAGGGCGGATCCGAAGGGAAGATTCCGGATGACGGAAAAAACCAGTGCCGCCGCCCCGATGGCCCACCAGTACCGCGGCTGCGGGGCGAACCGGGGAGCGGGAGCGCCGCGGTAGGCCCGTACGAGCCACAGGGCCATGAAGGCGGCGAAACCGAAGTAGCCGACGACGGCCATGGCGTTCGCCCCGAGGGCGGTGACGAGATCGCCGTGGGCGAACGCGTGGGCGCTGCGCAGCCCGCCGCAGCCGGGGCACAGCACGCCGGTCAGCCGGAACAGCGGGCAGACCGGGTAGTGGCCGGGCTCGTTGGGGTCGACGGCGCCCACGTACGCGAAGGCCCCCACCACCGAGGCCAGCGTGAACGCCGGGAGCGCGAGCCGCCGGGCCCTGGAGACCTGCTCGGGCGCCGCGGCGGGCGCGGGCATCGCGGGCGCGGCCGGCGCGGGCACGGGCGGCACCGGCGCGGGCGGCACCGGGGCGCCGTCGGGGGTGCGGGGGGAGGCGTCCACCAGCTGATTCTCTCCGGTCATGACAAAAGGCGCAGCCCGACGGGCCGCGCCTTTCGAATGCGGACTCAGACCTTCGCGGTGGCCTTGTTGGCGGCGATGACGACGGCGAGGTCGTCGTGGGCGGCCTTCGGCGCACCCATGCCCGCGGCCTTCATGGCGAGGCCCACGACACCGCCGAGTGCGACGACGACCAGGCCGGCCCAGAAGCCGACCGGGTTCGCGAGCACCATGAAGGCGCCGGAGACGCAGAAACCGATGAAGGCGATGATGACACCGGTCCAGGCGGCCGGGGTGTGTCCGTGGCTAGTGCCCGCCATGAGTTGCTCCTCGTTGATCTGTCTGATCTGTCGCACGTGCTGTGTCGAACGCTCGGTGTCATTGTCCCGCACGGGGCGGGGTCGCCGTCCACGGGGGTCGCGGACGGTGTCAGGCACCGTCCGGGCGGCGGGTGGGGTCCTCACCCCGGTCCAGAGCCTTCCACAAGTCCTCCGGCCGGTCCGGGTCCACCGCGACCGGTTTGCGCGTCCGGGGGCTGCCGTCACGCTCGTAGCGGCCGCCCATCGCGGGCCAGGCACGGCCGAACCGCAGGGCCAGCAGCCCCGCGAGCAGGATCAGGACGGCGCCGGAAGCCGTGACGTACGGCCAGGCCGTATGGCTCAGTCCCATCACCTGCGCGGCGGTGTCCGCGGTGGTGCGGGCGGCCTCGGCGTCCAGCGCCTCGCGGTCGTCGGCCCCGGCCACCGCGGCCAGGGCGGCGCCCAGGCCGCTCAGCGCGAGCAGCCCGGAGACCAGCAGCCGGCCCTTGCCCCGGACGGCGAACACCGCGACGAGGGCGGCGAGGCCGACGATGGCCAGCGCCGCCGGGAGCCCGGTGACGGCGCGCCCGTCGGCCGCCAGCGGCAGCGAGCCGTCGCCGACGGCGGCGCTGCCCCGGGCCCAGACCCGGCCGGAGGCGAGCAGGACGACGGTGGCGCCCAGCGCGCCGCACAGCAGGGCGACGGCCACGCTGCGGCGGCCGGCGCGGCCGGCCGGGCTCTCGGTGGCCTCGGCCTCGGACCCGGACACGGGGTCCGGCTCGGGCGCGGCATCGTTTCGGGGCGGGGGTACGGCACTCACGTACCCCACTATCCCCTACGCCCTCAGGCGCCGTGGAGGCGGTTCGCCGCTCCGACGGCGCGGAGCACGGCGGCCGCCTTGTTGCGGCACTCCGCGTCCTCCAGCTCGGGCACCGAATCGGCGACGACCCCGGCGCCGGCCTGTACGTACGCCGTGCCGTCGCGCAGCAGCGCGGTGCGGATCGCGATGGCCGTGTCCGAGTCCCCGGCGAAGTCCAGGTACCCGACGCAGCCCCCGTACAGGCCTCGGCGGGAGGGCTCCAGCTCCTCGATGATCTGCATGGCGCGCGGCTTGGGCGCGCCGGAGAGGGTGCCGGCCGGGAAGCAGGCGGTGAGGACGTCGAAGGCGGTCTTGCCCTCGGCGACCCGCCCGGTGACGGTGGAGACGATGTGCATGACGTGGGAGTAGCGCTCGATCGACATGAAGTCGACGACCTCCACCGAGCCCGGCTCGCAGACCCGGCCGAGGTCGTTGCGGCCCAGGTCGACGAGCATCAGGTGCTCGGCGCGCTCCTTGGGGTCGGCCATCAGCTCCTCGGCGAGCTCGTGGTCCTGCTGCGGGGTGGCGCCGCGGTGCCGGGTACCGGCGATCGGGTGGACCATGGCCCGCCCGTCCTCGACCTTGACGAGCGCCTCGGGGCTGGAGCCGACCACGTCGAAGCCGTTCTCGAAGCGGAAGAGGTACATGTACGGGGACGGGTTGGTGGCCCGCAGCACCCGGTAGACGTCCAGGGCGGAGGCGTGGCAGGGGGTCTCGAACCGCTGTGAGGGCACCACCTGGAAGGCCTCGCCGGCGCGGATGCGCTCCTTCACGTCCTCCACTGCCGCCTGGTACTCCGCGCCGCCCCACAGCGCCGAGAACTCGGGGAGCTCGGAGGCGGGCAGCGGGGTGGGCGCGTAGGGCGCGGGCCGCGCGAGGTCGGCCTCCATGGCGTCGAGGCGGGCGACCGCGTCCGCGTACGCCTCGTCCACGCCGGTGTCGAGGTCGTTGTGGTTGATCGCGTTGGCGATGAGCTGGACGGTGCCGTCCCAGTGGTCCAGGACGGCCAGGTCGGAGGTGAGGAGCATGGTCAGCTCGGGCAGCTGGAGGTCGTCCTCGGTGTGCTCGCCGATGCGCTCCAGGCGGCGCACGATGTCGTAGCCGAGGTAGCCGACCATGCCGCCGGTGAAGGGGGGCAGTGCCCCGCCGAGGACCGCGGCGAGGTCGCGGGGGGTGTGCAGGGCCTCGACGGTGGCGCGCAGGGCGTCGAGCGGGTCGCCGTCGGTGGGTACGCCGACGGGCGCGGCCCCGATCCAGTGCGCCTGCCCGTCGCGGACGGTCAGGGTCGCGTCGGAGCGCACGCCGACGAAGGAGTAGCGCGACCAGGAGCGGCCGTTCTCGGCGGATTCCAGCAGGAAGGTGCCGGGGCGTTCGGCGGCCAGCTTCCGGTAGAGCCCCACGGGGGTGTCCCCGTCGGCCAGCAGTTTGCGGCTGACGGGGATGACGCGGCGGTCGACCGCGAGCTTGCGGAACGTCTCAAGATCCATGGTGCGGGTCCCTGGCTAGTCGGCGTCGCTGAGGAGGACATCGGCGTCGAAGCAGGTGCGGGTGCCGGTGTGGCAGGCGGCTCCGACCTGGTCGACCCTGACGAGCACGGTGTCGGCGTCGCAGTCGAGGGCGACGGACTTCACGTGCTGGAAGTGGCCGGAGGTGTCCCCCTTGACCCAGTACTCCTGGCGGCTGCGCGACCAGTACGTGCAGCGGCCGGTGGTCAGTGTGCGGTGCAGGGCCTCGTCGTCCATCCAGCCGAGCATCAGCACCTCACCGGTGTCGTACTGCTGGGCGATGGCCGGGACCAGACCGTCCGCGGACCGCTTGAGGCGGGCGGCGATGGCGGGGTCGAGGGAGGACGTACTCATGAGGGACATTGTGCCGCGCCGCGGGGCGGGACATGGATCTCCGTCCGCCTGATGGGCGCCGTCCCGGCGGTCCCGGCCGTAGGCTGGCCCGCATGTCTACCCATGCGAAGCGCGAACGCCTCCTGCTGGCGGACCTGTTGGAGGCGGTGGGGCCGCAGGCGCCGACGCTGTGCGACGGCTGGCGGGCGCGGGAACTGGCGGCGCACGTGGTCGTCCGGGAGCGTCGCCCGGACGCGGCGGGCGGTCTGCTGCTGAACGTGCTGAAGGCGCGCCTGGACAAGGCGATGGAGGAGTACACGGCCAAGCCGTACGAGGAGCTGGTCCGGCTGATCAGGACCGGCCCGCCGAAGATGTCGCCGTACGCGCTGAAGCAGATCGACGAGGCGGCGAACGCGGTGGAGTTCTACGTCCACGCCGAGGACGTCCGGCGCGCCCAGCCGGACTGGTCGCCTCGGGAGCTGGACCCGGTGTTCTCGGACGCGCTGTGGTCCCGCCTGGAGAAGCTGGCCCGCCTGACGGGCCGCCGCTCCCCGGTCGGCCTGGTGCTGCGCCGCCCGAACGGCCAGACCTCGGTGGCGCACAAGGGCACCCCGGTGGTGACGGTCACGGGCGATCCGGGTGAGCTGACCCTGTTCTGCTTCGGCCGCCAGGACGCGGCGGCGGTCGAACTGGACGGCCCGCCGGAGGCGATCGCGAAGCTGACGGTGGCCGAACTCGGCATCTGACCCGGTCCCCGGCCCGGCGACCCGCGGCGCGGGCCGTCCCGGCCGCGCCCCGCCCCGGCCGGGGCGGGGAAGCAGGCCCCGGCCCGGCCGGTGGTGCGGGGTCAGCGGACCGGGTGGCCCGCCTCCCGCAGGGTGTCCTTGACCTGCCCGATGCGCAGGTCCCCGAAGTGGAACACGGACGCCGCGAGCACCGCGTCGGCGCCCGCGTCGATGGCCGGCGCGAAGTGTTCCAGCCTGCCCGCGCCGCCGGAGGCGATCACCGGGACGGTGACGTGCTTGCGGACGGCCGCGATCATCTCGGTGTCGTAGCCGTCCTTGGTGCCGTCGGCGTCCATCGAGTTCAGCAGGATCTCCCCGGCGCCCAGCTCGGCCGCCCGGTGCGCCCACTCGACCGCGTCGATGCCGGCGCTCTGCCGGCCGCCGTGCGTGGTGACCTCGAAGGAACCCGAGGCGGTGCGCCGCGCGTCCACCGACAGCACCAGCACCTGCCGGCCGAAGCGCTCGGCGATCTCCCGGATGAGGTCGGGGCGGGCGATGGCGGCGGTGTTGACGCCGACCTTGTCCGCGCCGGCCCGCAGCAGCTTGTCCACGTCGTCCGCGGTGCGGACGCCGCCGCCCACGGTCAGCGGGATGAAGACCTGCTCGGCGGTGCGCCGCACCACGTCGTAGGTGGTCTCGCGGTTCCCGGAGGACGCGGTGATGTCGAGGAAGGTCAGCTCGTCGGCGCCTTCGGCGTCGTACAGCTTGGCCATCTCCACCGGGTCACCGGCATCGCGCAGGTTCTGGAAGTTGACGCCCTTGACGACCCGGCCGTTGTCCACGTCCAGGCAGGGGATCACCCGTACGGAGAGGCTCATGCGGACGCCTCCCCGTACGCCTCGACCTCGACCTCGACGACCATGCCGGGGTCGACGAAGCCGGAGACGATGAGCATCGTCGCGGCGGGGCGGACGGAGTCGAAGAGCTCCTTGTGGGCGCGGCCCACCTCGTCCACGTCGCGGGCGTGGGTGAGGTACATGCGGGTGCGCACCACGTCCTCGGGGCCGAGGCCCGCCTGGGCGAGGGCCTTGAAGGCGACGTCGAAGGCCGCGACGGTCTGGTCGTACGGGCCGCCCGCGTCGGCCGCGGTGCAGCCGGAGACGAGGACGAGCCCGTTCGGGAGCCGCACGGCGCGGGAGTATCCGATGACGTCCTCGTAGGCGCCGCCGGAGGAGATACGACGTACCGAACTCATGCGGAGACCACCTTCAGGGCTTCTTCCAGGGTGAAGGCCTTGGCGTACAGGGCCTTGCCGACGATCGCGCCCTCGACGCCCTGCGGAACCAGCGCGGCCAGCGCCCGCAGGTCCTCCAGCGAGGAGATGCCGCCGGAGGCGACGACGGGCCGGTCGGTGGCGGCGCAGACGTTCTTCAGCAGCTCCAGGTTGGGGCCGGTCAGCGTGCCGTCCTTGCCGATGTCGGTGACGACGTAGCGGGCGCAGCCCTCGGAGTCCAGGCGGGCCAGGGTCTCGTACAGGTCCCCGCCCTCACTGGTCCAGCCGCGGCCCTTGAGGGTGGTGCCGCGTACGTCGAGACCGACGGCGATCCGGTCGCCGTGCTCGGCGATGGCCTTGGCGGCCCATTCGGGGGTCTCCAGCGCGGCGGTGCCGAGGTTGACCCGGGTGCAGCCGGTCGCGAGGGCCGCGGCGAGCGAGGCGTCGTCGCGGATGCCGCCGGACAGCTCGACCTTGATGTCCATGGCGCCGGTGATCTCGGCGACCAGGGCCCGGTTGTCACCGGTGCCGAAGGCGGCGTCGAGGTCGACCAGGTGCAGCCACTCGGCGCCGGAGGCCTGCCAGGCGAGGGCGGCCTCCAGCGGGGAGCCGTAGGAGGTCTCGCTCCCGGACACGCCGTGCACGAGGCGGACGGCCTGCCCGTCGCGGACGTCGACCGCGGGGAGGAGTTCCAGCTTGTTGACGGGCATCAGAGGGTCTCGATCCAGTTGGTGAGGAGCTGGGCGCCGGCGTCGCCGGACTTCTCGGGGTGGAACTGGGTGGCCCACAGGGCCCGGTTCTCCACCGCCGCGACGAAGGGTTCGCCGTGCGTGGCCCAGGTGACCTTGGGGGCGCGGATCGCCGGGTTGGTGACCTCCAGTTCCCAGCTGCGGACCGCGTACGAGTGCACGAAGTAGAAGCGGGAGTCGGCGTCCAGGCCCTTGAAGGCCTGGCTGTCGGCCGGGGCGTCCACGGTGTTCCAGCCCATGTGGGGGACGACCGGGGCGCGCAGCGGCTCGACCGTGCCGGGCCACTCGTCGAGGCCCTCGGTCTCGACGCCGTGCTCGATGCCGCGCTCGAAGAGGATCTGCATGCCCACGCAGATGCCCATGACGGGGCGGCCGCCGGAGAGCCGGCGGCCGATGATCCAGTCGCCGCGGACCTCCTTGAGGCCCCGCATGCAGGCGTCGAAGGCGCCGACGCCGGGGACGAGGAGGCCGTCCGCGTCCATGGCCTTGTCGTAGTCGCGGGTGATCTCGACGTCCGCGCCGACGCGCGCGAGGGCGCGCTCGGCGGAGCGGACGTTTCCGAAGCCGTAGTCGAAGACGACGACCGTCTTGGTGGGGCGGGCTGAGCTCATTCCCAGATTCCTTGGATTCGCAGGACTCCGGCGGCGAGACACATCGCGGAGCCGATGGCGAGCAGGATGACGACCGATTTCGGCATCTGCTGCTTCTGGAAGGAGTAGACGCCGCCGGCCAGGAACAGGCCGACGACGATCAGGATGGTGTTGAGGCCGTTCACGACTAGAGGGCGCCCTTCGTGGAGGGCAGGATCCCGGCCGCGCGCGGGTCGAACTCGGCGGCGTAGCGCAGGGCCCGGGCGAGGGCCTTGAACTGGCACTCCACGATGTGGTGGGCGTTGCGGCCGTACGGGACGTGGATGTGCAGGGCGATCTGGGCCTGCGCCACGAAGGACTCGAAGATGTGCCGCGTCATCGTCGTGTCGTACGAGCCGATCATCGGCGCCATGTTCTCGGGCTCGGTGTGCACGAGGTACGGGCGGCCGGAGAGGTCGACGGTCACCTGGGCGAGGGACTCGTCCAGCGGGACGGTGCAGTTGCCGAAGCGGTAGATGCCCACCTTGTCGCCGAGGGCCTGCCGGAAGGCGGCGCCGAGCGCGAGGGCGGTGTCCTCGATGGTGTGGTGGGTGTCGATGTGCAGGTCGCCGTCGGTCTTGACCGTGAGGTCGAAGAGGCCGTGGCGGCCGAGCTGGTCGAGCATGTGGTCGTAGAAGCCGACGCCCGTCGAGACGTCGACCTTGCCGGTGCCGTCGAGGTTTATCTCGACGACGACGGAGGTCTCCTTCGTGGTGCGCTCGACCCGTCCGATGCGGCTCATGCCTGCTGCTCCTTCTTCAGTGCGCGAACCGCTTCAAGGAACGCGTCGTTCTCTGCCGGGGTGCCCGCGGTGACCCGCAGCCAGCCGGGTACGCCGTTGTCACGGACCAGGACGCCCTGGTCGAGGATCTTCTGCCAGGCGGTGTGCGCGTCCTCGAACTTCCCGAACTGGATGAAGTTCGCGTCGGACTCGGTGACCTCGTAGCCGATGGCCCGCAACTCGGCGACGAGGCGGTCCCGCTCGGCCTTGAGCTGCTCCACGTAGCCGAGCAGGGTGTCGGTGTGCTCCAGGGCGGCCAGCGCGGTCGCCTGGGTGACGGCCGACAGGTGGTACGGCAGGCGCACCAGCTGGACGGCGTCGACCACGGCGGGGTGCGCGGCCAGGTAGCCCAGGCGCAGTCCGGCGGCGCCGAAGGCCTTGGACATGGTCCGGGAGACCACCAGGTTCGGGCGGCCCTCGATCAGCGGAAGGAGGGAGTCCCGGTGGCTGAATTCGACGTACGCCTCGTCGATGATGACCAGGGAGGGTTTGGCCGCCTGCGCGGCCTCGTAGAGGGCGAGGACCGTCTCCGCCTCGACCGCGGTGCCCGTGGGGTTGTTGGGCGAGGTGATGAAGACGATGTCGGGCGCGTGCGCGGCGATCGCCTGCTCCGCCGCCTCCACGTCCACGCGGAAGTCCTCCCGGCGCGGGCCGGAGATCCAGCCCGTGCCGGTGCCGCGCGAGATCAGCGCGTGCATGGAGTACGAGGGCTCGAAGCCGATCGCGGTGCGGCCGGGCCCGCCGAAGGTCTGGAGCAGCTGCTGGATGATCTCGTTGGAGCCGTTGGCGGCCCAGACGTTCTCCGTCGCCACCGGGTGCTTGCCGGTCCGGGTGAGGTAGGCGGCCAGCTCGGTCCGCAGCTCGACCGCGTCCCGGTCGGGGTAGCGGTTGAGGGTGCGGGCCGCGTCGGCGACGCGCTCGGCGATGCGGCGCACCAGCTCCTCGGGGAGCTCGTACGGGTTCTCGTTGGTGTTCAGCTGGACGGGCACGTCGAGCTGCGGGGCGCCATACGGGGTCTTGCCCCGGAGTTCCTCGCGGATGGGGAGGTCGTCGATGCCGGTCATGACCGCGGGACCTTCCATCCGAAGCGCGCCTTCAGGGCGGCGCCGTGCGCGGGCAGGTCCTCGGCCTCGGCCAGGGTGACCACGTGGTGGGTGACCTCGGCGAGGGCGTCGCGCGTGTAGTCGACGATGTGGATGCCGCGCAGGAACGACTGGACGGACAGGCCGGAGGAGTGGCAGGCGCAGCCGCCGGTGGGCAGCACGTGGTTCGACCCGGCGCAGTAGTCGCCGAGCGAGACGGGGGCCCACGGGCCGACGAAGATCGCGCCGGCGTTGCGCACCCGGGCGGCCCAGGCGGCGGCGTCGGCCGTCTGGATCTCCAGGTGCTCGGCGCCGTACGCGTCGACGACCTTGAGCCCGTCCTCCAGGCTGTCGACCAGCACGATCGCGGACTGCTTGCCCGCGAGCGCCGGCTTGATCCGGTCCTCGACGTGCTTGGTGGCCGCGACCTGCGGCTCCAGCTCGCGCTCGACGGCGTCCGCGAGCTCCGCGGAGTCCGTGACGAGGACGGCGGCGGCCAGCGGGTCGTGCTCGGCCTGGCTGATCAGGTCGGCGGCGACGTGCACCGGGTCGGCCGTGGCGTCCGCGAGGACCGCGATCTCGGTCGGGCCGGCCTCGGTGTCGATGCCGATCTTCCCGGTGAAGTAGCGCTTGGCGGCGGCGACCCAGATGTTGCCGGGGCCGGTCACCATGTTGGCGGGCGCGCACTCCTCGGTGCCGTACGCGAACATCGCCACGGCCTGGGCCCCGCCCGCCGCGTACACCTCGTCGACCCCGAGCAGCGCGCAGGCGGCGAGGATCGTCGGGTGCGGCAGGCCGCCGAACTCCTTCTGCGGCGGGGACGCGAGCGCGATCGACTCGACGCCCGCCTCCTGCGCCGGGACGACGTTCATGACGACCGACGACGGGTACACGGAACGGCCGCCCGGGGCGTACAGCCCCACGCGCTCGACCGGAACCCACTTCTCGGTCACGGTGCCGCCGGGGACCACCTGGGTGGTGTGCTCGGTGCGGCGCTGCTCGCGGTGCACGATCCGGGCCCGGCGGATGGACTCCTCCAGGGCCGCGCGGACGGCCGGGTCCAGCTCTTCGAGGGCGGTCTTGAGCGCCTCGGCGGGCACCCTGACCTGCTCCAGCTCCACCCCGTCGAACTTCCGCGCGTACTCGATCAGCGCCGCGGTGCCACGATGATGGACGTCCTCGCAGATGGGCCGCACCTTCTCCAGGGCAGCTTCTACGTCGAACTCGGCACGGGGCAGCAGATCGCGCAGGGCGCCGCCCTCGGGGAGGGCGTCACCGCGCAGGTCGATACGAGAGATCACCTCCCAATTCTCTCAGACCGCCTCGCGCCACCGTCCGCCCGTATCACTGGCTGATACACGCCCCGCGTGTCACAGCCGCCCATTAGCGTTCCCTTACACGCAGGTGGAGCGGAGGGGGGCCGCGATGACCGAGGCGCGCGCGGGCGAGGAACCGGCGGACCTCACGGAGGCCGAGCGGCTGATGTGGCGCTCGTACCGGACCGGTGACGTCTGCGACCTCACCGCCCGGGAACGGGAACGGCAGCGCGGCGGCGCGGCGAACCGCGAGCGGAGCCCGGAGGCCGACGATCCGCACGGGGCGCGGGTCTGGGGGCCCGAGCGCGCCGTCCGCGCCCGCGTGGTCGCGCTGCTGCTGCTCCACGGCCCGCCGCCGGTGCCGGGCCGGGTGGCCGCGCTGAAGCTGCGCGGTGTGCGGATCAGCGGGAGGCTCGACCTGTCCGGCGGCACGGTCCTGCCGTACGTCGAGTTCCAGTCCTGCCGCTTCGACAGCGAGATCCAGCTGTCCGAGACCCGGTTCGCCACCCTGCGGATGGTGAACTGCGCGATACCCCGGCTGGACGCGGCCCGGCTGCACACCGAGGGCGACCTGCACCTGCCGCGCTGCCGGGTGGCGCGCGGGATCCGCCTCACCGACGCGCAGATCGGCACGGACCTGCTGGTCAGCCAGGCCCAGCTGCGGCAGGACGGCAAGGGCCGGGCGATCGCCGCCGACGGCCTGTCCGTCGCGCAGGACTTCCAGGGCGAGCTGCTGGAGACGTACGGGGAGATCAGCCTGCGCGGGGCGAGCGTCGGCGTGTCGATGAACCTGCGCGGGGCCCGGCTGCGCAACCCGGGCGGGCGGCGCGCGCTGAACGCCCCGCAGCTGACCGTCGGGCGGACCCTGTACCTGACCTCCATCGCGATGGACTACGTCCCCGGAGGCCCGGGCTCCTCCACTCCCCCGTACGGGATCACCCAGACCCCGGTGCCCGGGCAGCGGACCCAGCGCTTCGAGTGCCGGGGCGGGCTGCGCCTGGACGACGGCCGCTTCGGCGACGCCGTCGACTTCTACGGGGCGCGGTTCACCCTGGCGCAGGAGCAGGAGGTGTCGCTGCGCCGGATCCAGACACCGGAGCTGCGGTTCGTCGGCGAGCGGCCCGAGCGGGGGCGGGTGGTGCTGTCCGGGGCGAAGGTCGTCAAGCTCGTGGACACCTCGACCAGCTGGCCGGGCCCGGGCGGGGTCTCGATCGAGGGATTCGCCTACGAGAACCTCGCGCCCCGCGGGCACTTCCCGCTGGCGCGCCGGGTGGCGTGGGTGGAGGCGGCCACGCCCGAGTACTCGCCGGAGCCGTACGAGCGCCTCGCGGCGGTGCTGCGGGCCAGCGGCGAGGACGCCGACGCCCGCGAGGTGCTGCTCGCCAAGCAGCGCCGCCGGCGGGCGACGCTGCCCCCGGCGGCGCGGGCGTGGGGCCACCTCCAGGACTGGACGGTGGTGTACGGATACCGCCCGGGGCGGGCCGCGCTGTGGATGGCGGTGCTGTGGGCGGCGGGGTCACTGCTGTTCTCCCAGTACGACCCGCCGCCGATCAAGGCGGACGAGCACCCGCAGTGGAGCGCGGCGCTGTTCGCGCTGGACCTGCTGCTGCCGGTGATCGATCTGGGGCAGGAGGGCCAGTGGCAGCTGGAGGGCGGCTGGCAGTGGGGCGCGGCGGCCCTCGTCCTGCTGGGGTGGATCCTGGCCACGACGGTGGCGGCGGGAGCGTCACGGCTGCTGAGGCGGGGGTGACGGGGTCCGGGTCCTGGCCATTACCCTGTGCCTCGTGACCACCGTTCGCCTGCCCCTCTTCCCGCTGAACCAGGTGCTGTTCCCGGGCCTCGTGCTACCGCTGAACATCTTCGAGGAGCGTTATCGCGCCATGATGCGCGAGCTGCTGAAGGCGGGCGAGGACGAGCCGCGGCGTTTCGCGGTCGTCGCCATCCGCGACGGCCGGGAGGTCGCACCGACCGCGCCCGGCCTGCCCGACCAGACGGCGCTGCCCGAACGCGGGCCGGCGGCGGGCTTCGGCGCGGACCCGATCCAGGCCTTCCACCGGGTGGGCTGCGTCGCGGACGCGGCGGCGATCCGAGAGCGCGAGGACGGCAGCTTCGAGGTGATGTCGACGGGGACGACGCGGGTCCGCCTGCTCTCCGTGGACGCGTCGGGCCCGTTCCTGGTGGCCGAGCTGGAGGAGCTGCCCGAGGACGCGGGCGAGGGCGCGGGCGCGCTCGCCGAGGGGGTGCTGCGGGCGTTCCGCACCTACCAGAAGCGGCTGGCGGGGGCCCGTGAGCGGTCCCTGGCGGGCACCGAGCTCCCCGACGAGCCGTCGGTCGTGTCGTACCTGGTGGCGGCGGCGGCCGTGCTGGACATCCCGGCGAAGCAGCGGCTGCTCCAGGCCCCGGACACGGCGACCCGGCTGGCGGAGGAACTGAAGCTGCTGCGCGCGGAGACCGCGGTGATCCGCCACCTGCCGTCCCTGCCGGCGGTGGACCTGACGCGCACACCGACGAGCCCGAACTGATGGCGAAGAAGAAGCAGCCGGCGGGCACCCCGGCGATCGTGGCGCTGACCGCCGCCGGGGCCGAGTTCACGGTCCACGCGTACGAGCACGACCCGGCGCACCCCTCGTACGGCGAGGAGGCGGCGCAGGCGATGGGCGTCTCCCCCGACCGGGTGTTCAAGACCCTGATCGCGGAGGTGGACGGGGCGCTGGTGGTGGCGGTGGTCCCGGTGTCGGGCAGCCTCGACCTGAAGGCGCTGGCGGCCGCGGTCTCCGGGAAGCGGGCGGCGATGGCCGATCCGGCGCTGGCGGAGCGCACCACGGGCTACGTCCGTGGCGGCATCTCCCCGCTGGGGCAGCGCAAGCGGCTGCGTACGGTCCTGGACGCGTCGGCGTCCGCCCACCCGACCATCTGCGTCTCCGCTGGCCGCCGGGGCCTGGAGGTCGAACTCCCCCCGGCCACCCTGGCAGCCCTCACCTCGGCCACGACGTCCCCCATATCCCGCCCTTAGCCTGGCCGGCTCCCGAGGCGCGACTTCAGCCTCGCCGGCGCTTGAGGCGCGGCCCCGGCTGATTCAGCCTCGCCAGCGTTCAAGGCGCGGGTCCGGACGCCTCAGCCTGGCCGGCGTTTGAGGCGCGGCCCCGGCCGATTCAGCCTCGCCGGCGTTTCAGGCGCGGCCCCGGCCGTTCAGCCTCGCCGGCGTTTGAGGCGCGGGTCCGGGCAGAGCCCGGCGAACGGTGGAAGGGCGGGTAGGGGACGGCCCCGCGCAGCGGCAGCTCCGGGTCAGTCCTGCGGCGGCCTCGGCAGGAGGCCGTCCGGGGTGGTGTAGGCCCCGGCCCAGGGCTCGGCGGCCGGCGGGTCCTTCGGACCCCAGACGGCCGTGAGCCCCAGGTGCACCAGGATCGCCACCATCGGCCACCCCAGCAGCACCCCGTACGCCAGCAACTGCATCGGCGCGTCGAAGGGCACCCCCTTCCCCGCCTTCCCGGCCGCCACCACCAGGTCGGACGTCGGGCCGAGCCACAGCCCCACCCGCCACCCCACCAGCGCGGCGAACACGGAGCCCACCCCGAGCCCGATCACCAGCGGCACGCCCCCGCGGCGCCGCCACAGGAACACGGCCACCGCGCTCAGCGCGCCCAGCCCGGCCGACAGCAGCAGAAACGTACCGTCGGACCCGATCCGCCCCTCGCTCTCGGTGTTCCGCAGGAAAACGGCCTCCCCGTTGGAGACGTACTGCACCCGCGGCGCGAGCCACACCCACAGCGCCCCGAGGAGCACCCCGGCCACACCCACCAGCAGGGCCACGGCGGCCCCGTCGCGGATGTCCGCGGGAGTGATCGCGTTCTCGGCGGCGGCGGAGTCGGCGGAAGAGCCGCCCGGCTTCTCGGGCGGCAACGCCTCCGACGGCGGGTCGGACGGAGAAGGAGACGGCGGGGTCACGGCTTCGGTCACTCCCACATCGTGCCAGGTGTTCGGGGCGGCGGGTCTGCCGGCATCGGCGTCAGCCGACCGCCGCCCGCCGGTAGGCCCACGTGGCGACGGCCAGGGACAGTACGCCCACGGCCCCGCAGACCCCGAGGTCGAAGGCGACCGTCGCCCAGTCCGGATGCGGCGCGAAGGTCCGCGCGAACGCCTCCACCCCGTACGTGGAGGGCAGCAGGTCCCGCGCCCATACGATCACGCCCGGCATCCGCTCCGGCGGCAGCACGCCCAGCAGCAGCGCCGCCGACATGCCCAGCTGCCCGGCCAGCGTGGCCAGCTCCTGCCGCGGCGCCAGCAGGCCCAGCGCCGCGCCCAGCCCGGCCAGCGCGGCCCCCGCCAGCGGCACCACGGCGGCCAGGATCCACAGGCCGCCCATCGGCAGCCCGAACAGCAGGCACCCGAAGACGGCCGTCACCAGCGTCCCCGGCAGGGTGAAGGAGGCGTACGCGGCGGCCGCGCCCAGCACCACCGACGCGGGCGGCACCGGCAGGGTCGCGTAGTGGTCGAGCCCGCCGCTCGCCCGCAGCTGCCCGAAGTACTGGGCGAGCAGGTTCAGCGCGACGAACGCGACGACCAGCACCGACGATCCGGCGACGACGGCCCGCGCCTCCGAGCCCCCGTCCACGACGCCCCGCATCAGGATCATGATCCCGACGGACTGGAAGGTCGCCACGAACAGCAGCGGGATCCGCGCGACCCGCGCCCGGGACAGCTGCGCCCGGTACACGGCCGCCAGCGCGGGGAAGAAGCGCGCCCGCGGGGCGAGCTCGGCAACGGCAACGGCACCGGCGCTCACGCCTTGACCAGCCCCTTCATACGGCCGCCCAGCGCGAGGTACACGTCCTCCAGGCTGGGCGTGGCCAACGTGAAATCGTCGAGCGCGGCGAACGCCGGGCCCCCCGTGACGGCCGCCACGGCCGCCCTCGCCTCGTCCGGCGGCAGCCGCAGCACCCACCGGCGCCCCGACGCGACGGCCAGCGGGGCCAGCGCCGCGACCTCGGGCACCTCCCGGGGCGCGCCGGTCCGCCACACCAGTTCCAGCCTGACCTCGCCGGAGACCTTGGCCTTGAGTCCGGCCGGGGTGTCGCAGGCGATGACCTTGCCCTGGTCGACGACGGCGACCCGGTCGAGGACGGTCTCGGCCTCGATGACGTTGTGGGTGACCAGCAGGACCGTGGCGCCGTGCCGCTCGCGCCGCCGGTCCACCGCCGACCAGACGGCTCGCCGGGCGACGGGGTCCATGCCGGTGGTGGGTTCGTCGAGGACGAGGACGGGCCGCTCGCCCACCAGCGCGGCGGCGAAGCAGGCCAGCCGCCGCTGCCCGCCGGAAAGTTTCTTCAGGGGCCGCCCGGCGATCTCGGTCAGTCCGAGTTCCTCCAGTACGGCGTCCCGCGCGGCCCGCGCCTGCCGGGCGCCGAGCCCGCGCAGCCGTCCCGTGGTCTCGGCGGCCAGCGCCACCGTGAGCTCGTCCAGGGCGGTGGACTCCTGCCCCAGGTACGCGAGCAGCCGGGACGCCCGCTCGGGGTGGCCCACGAGGTCGTGGCCGAGCAGGGTCACGGAGCCGGTGTCGGGCCGCAGCAGCCCGGTGAGCTGGCGGACCAGGGTGGACTTGCCGGCGCCGTTGGGGCCGAGCAGGCCGAAGATCTCGCCGCGCCGGACGTCCAGGGAGATCCCGTCGGTGGCGCGGGTCTCGGGCATGGCCGGAGCCCCGCGCCTGCCCCGTACGGCGGGGTAGGTCTTGACCAGGTCACGTACCGCGCAGACCACGTCCGAGGCCGCTTCCGCGGCCGCTGCCGTGTGCTGATCCGCTGGTGCTGTGCCCGTACTCACGAGGGAGCAGCCTACGCGTCTTCCACCCTCACCCGGCCGCCGGGGTCTCCCGGCGCTCCGGGTACGGGGGCCGGTGTACCGCCCACGTGCTCGGCCGCGGCGCGGACGTCGATCTCCCGCCAGAACCCGGCGCGGATGGCGTAGCGATCGTGTTCGTCGATCTGGTCGTCCTTGTGCGCGAGCAGCCCGAAGCGGGCGGCGTAGCGCAGCAGCTCCCCGTCGATGCGGTGCGGGATCCGCGGGTACATCGTGGCCAGTTTCTGCAGGTGGACGGTCTCCGGGAGGCGTTCCATCCAGCGCCTGGCGAACACCTGCCCGACCTCGAACGGGTCGCCGCCGACGGTGGTGATGTCCTCCTCGCGGTCGGCCCAGCGCTGTTCGGCGCTGGTGAGCTGGGCGAGGGTGGGCAGGGAGGCGGTCTCGGCGGGTTCTCCCAGCGGCCCGGCCCGGTCGATCCAGCCCTTGTCGGAGGACCAGCGCAGGGCGCTGCTGCCGGCGGGGGCGTGCGAGGGCTGCGCGGGGGTGAGCGGCTGCCCGGGCGCGCGCAGGGTGGCGAGGTCCTTGGGAGTGGGTACGGGCTTGGCCCCCTCGTTCGCGGGCGCCGGTACGGGGGTCCCGTGCTCGGTGGTGTCCGGCGCGGCCGGGGCGGAGGAGCCGTTGCGGGCGGCCTCGGCCAGCGCGGCCTCGGGGAGCGGGGCGGAGAGGATCGCGGCGATCTCGGGGCGGGGCGCGGGGGGCGGCGGGCAGAGTCCGGAGAGGTCCTTGGCGCGGACGGCCCGGGTGATCCAGGCGCGGTCCAGGACCCGGCGTTCGTCGGCTTCGGCGACGAGGTCCTCGGACTGGTTGTAGTCCCCGTCGGCGGCCTGGACGGCCCAGAGGTGGACGGCGACCCCGTGTTCCTTCGCGGACATCAGCCCGGGGAGCAGGTCCCCGTCGCCGGTGACGAGCACGACGTCGGAGCAGGCGCGGTTGCGGGCCAGCTCGGTGAGCTCGGCGTGCATCGCGGCGTCCACGCCCTTCTGCGCCCAGCGGCCGTCGCTGCGGGTCAGGGCGCCGAGCCGGACGGTGACGCGGGGCATGACGCGCAGCCGCCGGTGTTCGGGCTGCGGCACCCGGTCGGGGGCGCCGTCGAACCAGTAGATCCGCAGCAGCGGCTGTTCGGTGTCGGCCTCGGCCCGCTCGCGCAGGCCCTGGATGAGGGCGGCATGGTCGACGGTGATGCGGGAGCGTGAGGGCTCCCCCGCGAGAAGGCTTGCGGCGGCGCCCAGCAGATAGCCGGCGTCCACCAGGACGACGCAGCGGTCCACGCGTTCCACCCTCTTCCGTGGGGGTCCTCTGGTTTTCCCCGAGTCTGCCCGACCGCAAGGGTGTTGACGGCCGGAACTCGATCATCGGCGTGGCGGATCTCACGACGGGGCCGGTAAGAGTCCCCCGGCTACGCGCAGTAATGATCCAAAATGCGCGTTTTGTGGTGCTGTGTGAGTGTGAAGGCGGTCCTGGCACCTAGACCCTCACGGAGGCTCCACCATGGCCAAGAACAAGAACCGCCAGCAGCCCGCGAAGCAGCAGCCGCGCTCCGCGCAGGAGCCGGCCAAGGGTTCGACGGAAACCGAGTCGATGTCCTCGTCGTCGTCGCCGAGTCCCATGGACATGGCACACAAGCGCAAGGAAAAGAAGTTCGGCCACAACTGACCTTCCCCGCACGAGCACGGAAGGGCGCACCCGGCTGCCGGGTGCGCCCTTCCGTGGGTGCGGCGGCCGTGCGGCGGCCGCCGTCGTGGCCGTTATCCGGCCAGGCAGGACGGTCCGAGGAGCACCTTGAGGTCACCGAACAGCGCCGGGTCGGGCTGCACCCGGTGCCGGTCGAGCCGCAGCACGGTCGTGGTCCGGGGCCCCTGGAGCTTGATCCGCACCTCGGTGTTGCCCTTGTGGTGGCGCAGGATCTCCCCCAGTCGGGTCACCATCGGCGGAGTGACCTTGACGGTCGGGATGGTGAGCACCACGGGGGCGTTCGTTCCGGCCGAGGAGAGGTCGGGGACCATCATCTCCATGGCGACCAGGCGGGGCACGTCCTCGCGCTTGTCGAGGCGGCCCTTGACGAACACGACGGTGTCCTCGACGAGCTGGGTGGAGACGAGCTGGTAGGTCGCCGGGAAGAACATGCACTCGATGGAGCCGGCCAGGTCCTCGACGGTGGCGATCGCCCAGGCGTTGCCCTGCTTGGTCATCTTGCGCTGGAGGCCCGAGATGATGCCGCCGATGGTGACGACCGCGCCGTCGGAGTGCTCGCCTCCGGTGAGCTGGGAGATACCGGCGTCCGTCTTGTCGGACAGCACGTGCTCCAGGCCGAACAGCGGGTGGTCCGAGACGTAGAGGCCGAGCATCTCGCGCTCCTGGGCGAGCAGGTAGGACTTCTCCCACTCCACGTCGGAGAACTCGACGTCGAGCCCGAAGCCCGGCTCGTCGCCGCCGGCCTCGTCGCCCATCGCGCCGAAGAGGTCGAACTGTCCCTCGGCCTCCTTGCGCTTGACCGCGACCACGTTGTCGATCATCGGTTCGTGGTGGGCGACCAGGCCCTTGCGGGTGTGGCCCATCTCGTCGAAGGCGCCGGCCTTGATCAGCGACTCGACGGTCCGCTTGTTGCAGACCACGGCCTCGACCTTGTCGAGGAAGTCGGGGAAGGTCGAGTACTTCCCCTTGGCCTTCCTCGTCTTGATGATCGAGTCGACGACGTTGTTGCCGACGTTGCGGACGGCGGTGAGGCCGAAGAGGATCACGTCGTCGCCCTGGGCGGCGAAGTTCGGCTCGGACTCGTTCACGTTCGGCGGGAGCACCTTGATGCCCATGCGGCGGCACTCGTTCAGGTAGATCGCGGACTTGTCCTTGTCGTCCTTGACCGAGGTGAGGAGTCCCGCCATGTACTCGGCCGGGAAGTTCGCCTTGAGGTAGGCGGTCCAGTAGGAGACCAGGCCGTACGCCGCCGAGTGCGCCTTGTTGAAGGCGTAGCCGGCGAAGGGCACCAGGACGTCCCACAGCGCCTTGATCGCCTGGTCGCTGAAGCCCTTCTTCTTGGCACCCCCCTCGAAGATGACGAAGTTCTTCGCCAGCTCCTCGGGCTTCTTCTTGCCCATCACGCGGCGCAGGATGTCGGCCTCGCCGAGCGAGTACCCGGCGATGATCTGGGCGGCCTTCTGCACCTGCTCCTGGTACACGATCAGGCCGTAGGTGACCGCGAGGACCTCTTCGAGGGGTCCCTCCAGTTCCGGGTGGATCGGGGTGATCTCCTGCTGCTTGTTCTTGCGCAGGGCGTAGTTCGTGTGCGAGTTCATGCCCATCGGGCCCGGCCGGTACAGGGCCGAGACGGCGGAGATGTCCTCGAAGTTGTCGGGCTTCATCAGGCGCAGCAGGGAGCGCATGGGCCCGCCGTCGAACTGGAAGACGCCGAGGGTGTCGCCGCGGCCGAGCAGTTCGAAGGTCTTGGGGTCGTCGAGCGGGAGGGCGAGGAGATCGATGTCGATCCCCTTGTTCGCCTTCACCATCTTGACGGCGTCGTCCATGATCGTGAGGTTGCGCAGGCCGAGGAAGTCCATCTTCAGCAGG
Organism: Streptomyces goshikiensis; assembly: GCF_014650555.1. Classification (GTDB taxonomy): domain Bacteria; phylum Actinomycetota; class Actinomycetes; order Streptomycetales; family Streptomycetaceae; genus Streptomyces; species Streptomyces goshikiensis. Next base: position 267,111 of record NZ_BMVE01000005.1, read on the forward strand.
CCGAGCGACTCGCAGCTCGGGTAGTCCCACTGGGTGATGGTCACCTGGTCCGTGTGCCGTACCCAGACGGGCACGTGGTCGGTGATCGTCTCGCTGGACATGATCACGCCGGCGGCGTGCACGCCCATCTGGCGGACCAGGCCCTCCACGCCGCGGGCGGTGTCGATGACCTTCTTGACGTCCGGCTCGTTCTCGTACATCCCGCGGATCTCGCCGGCCTCGCCGTAGCGGGGGTGCTGCGGGTCGAGGATGCCGGAGAGGGGGATGCCCTTGCCGAGGACGTCGGCGGGCATGGCCTTGGTGAGCCGGTCGCCCATGGCGTACGGGTAGCCCAGGACACGCGCGGAGTCCTTGATCGCGTTCTTGGCCTTGATCGTGCCGTAGGTCCCGATCATGGCGACCTTGTCCTGGCCGTACTTCTCGGTCACGTACCGGATCACCTCGACGCGCCTGCGCTCGTCGAAGTCGATGTCGACATCGGGCATGGAGACGCGCTCGGGGTTCAGGAAGCGCTCGAAGATCAGGCCGTGGGTGAGCGGGTCGAGGTCGGTGATGCCCATGGCGTACGCGACGATCGAACCGGCCGCGGAGCCTCGGCCCGGGCCCACCGCGATGCCCTGGTTCTTGGCCCACATGATGAAGTCGGCGACCACGAGGAAGTAGCCGGGGAAGCCCATCGAGATGATCGTGTCCATCTCGTACTCGGCCTGCTTCAGCCGGTCGTCCGGGATGCCTCCGGGGTAGCGGCGGTGCATGCCGCGCATGGTCTCCTCGCGGAACCAGCTGACCTCGGTGTGACCCTCCGGGATGTCGAACTTCGGCATCAGGTTCCGGAACTTGAACATGCCCTCGGTGTCGATCTGGTCCGCGACCAGCTTCGTGTTGGCGCAGCCCTCCTGCCAGGCGTCCGAGGAGTCGATGGCGTACATCTCCTCCGTGGACTTCAGGTAGTAGCCGGTGCCGTCGAAGCGGAAGCGGTCCGGGTCCGAGAGGTTCTTGCCGGTCTGGATGCAGAGCAGGGCGTCGTGGGCGGTGGCCTCGCTCGCGTACGTGTAGTGCGAGTCGTTCGTGACCAGCGGCGGGATGCCGAGCTTCTTGCCGATCTCCAGCAGCCCGTCGCGGACCCGGCGCTCGATCTCGATGCCGTGGTCCATCAGCTCCAGGAAGTACCGGTCCTTGCCGAAGATGTCCTGGTACTCGGAGGCCGACTTCAGGGCCTCGTCGAACTGGCCGAGGCGCAGCCTGGTCTGGAGCTCGCCGGAGGGGCAGCCGGTGGAGGCGATGAGCCCCTCGGACCACTGGCTGATGGTCTCCTTGTCCATGCGGGGCCACTTCGTGAGCCAGCCCTCGGCGTAGGCGTCGGAGGACAGCCGGAAGAGGTTGTGCAGGCCGGTGGAGTTCGCCGCCCAGATCGTCTTGTGGGTGTAACCGCCGGAACCGGAGACGTCGTCCCGCTTCTGGTGGGGCTGGCCCCACTGGATGCGCCGCTTGTTGCGCCGGGACTCGGGGGCGACGTACGCCTCGATGCCGATGATCGGCGTGACGCCCGACTTCTGCGCGGTGTGGAAGAAGTCGTAGGCGCCGTGCAGGTTGCCGTGGTCGGACATGGCGATGTGCGTCATGCCCATCTCGTTGCACGCGTTGAACATGTCCTTCAGCCGCGCGGCACCGTCCAGCAGCGAGTACTGGGTGTGGACGTGCAGGTGCGTGAACGGCGTCTTGGTCACGGTGGGAGTCCTCCGGCGGGGAGAGAGGGGGGGCAGCCCCGAAGTCTACGTCGGGCGAGTGACAGGAACCGGGCACCGACGGGTACGGTCATCCGTTGCAGACCCAAGGACACCTGTCCGGAATCCGGTCAGCAGAAGATCCAGACAAGCGCCACCAGGAGGCACCCGCCATGGCGGTTCCCGAGACGTCGAACGAACAGCGCGCCGAGCAGATACTCGATGTGTTCAACACCGCTTTCGGTGAGCTGTTCGCCGCCGACCCCGCTGCCTTCCAGGTCAAATTCCGCAAGATGGCGGCCTCCGCGTTCGCCTTCTACCGCGGTACGGCCTGTCTGTTCTACGCCGACCTGGAGCACGACCGGCACGGCGGCCCGTACCTGGACGAGCGGACCGGCCGGGTCTGGATCCACGGCGATCTGCACGCCGAGAACTTCGGCACCTACATGGACTCCAACGGCCGGCTGATCTTCAACGTCAACGACTTCGACGAGGCCTACGTCGGCCCCTTCACCTGGGACCTGAAGCGCTTCGCCGCCTCCGTCGCCCTGATCGGCTACACCAAGGCCCTCAGCGACGAGCAGATCAGCGAGCTCGTGCGGATCTACGCGGCCGCCTACCGGGAGCGGATCCACGCCCTGGCGACCGGCGCGGGGGACCGCTACGAGGACGCGGTGCCCTCCTTCACCCTGGACACCGCCGAGGGCCCGCTGCTGGGGGCGCTGCGCTCGGCCCGCTCCCGCACCCGCTTCGCCCTGCTCGACTCGATGACGGAGATCCGGGACTACGAGCGCCGCTTCGCCTCGGGCGGCGGCGCCATCGAGCTGGACGCGGCGACCCGGTACAAGGTGCTGGCCGCCTTCGACGGGTACCTGGAGACCCTGCCGGAGGAGTCGCTGGTCCGCCCCGACTCGTACCGGGTCAAGGACGTGGTGGGCCGCCGGGGCATCGGGATCGGCTCGGCCGGCCTGCCCTCGTACAACATCCTGCTGGAGGGGCACAGCGACGCCCTGGAGAACGACGTCGTGATCTACCTCAAGCAGGCGCAGACCCCGGCGGTGTCCCGGCACATCACCGACCGGGCGGTCCGGGAGTACTTCCAGCACGAGGGACACCGCACGGTGATCTCCCAGCGGGCCCTGCAGGCGCACGCGGACCCGTGGCTGGGCTGGACGGAGCTGGACGGCTCCGGGCAGCTGGTGGCGGAGGTCTCCCCGTACGCGGTGGACCTGGACTGGTCGGACCTGGACGACCCGGAGGAGATCGCGACCGTGGTCGCGGACCTGGGCCGGGCGACGGCGACCATGCACGGCGCGGCCGACGCGGCGGAGAGCGGGCAGACGCTGGTCCCGTTCTCCACCGAGCGGGCCATCGACGCGGCGATCGCGGCCGACGAGGCGGGCTTCGCGGAGCTCCTCGTGGACTTCGCCCACGCCTACGGGGCCCGGGCGCGCGCCGACCACCAGATCTTCGTGGACCTGTTCCGCAACGGCCGGATCATGAACGAGCGCGCCCTGGCGTGATTCCGTGGCCCTCCGGGGCCCAGGGCCGGGTTTCACAGGGAGTCGTGGCACACTCGCGGCGATGGACATATCAGCTGTAGGGCTTCGGGGGCTGCGGGCCGCGCTGTTCGGCGCGCTCGTCGTGCTGCTCTCGGCCGGCTCCCACGTGCTGATGTCCCAGGCACCGCTGCCGCCCGCCATGGTGGGCGGGGCCTTCGCCGGGGTGTTCCTGATCGCCTACGCGCTGGCCGGCCGGGAGCGGGGCTTCGGCCCGATCGCCGGGCTGCTGGTGCCGCTGGAGCTGGCGGCCGACACCGTCTTCACCGCCGGGCAGCACGTCTGCTACGGCCCGGCCGGCGGCCCGGTCTCCGGCCCGCTGCGCGCCCTGGGCCTGGCGGAGCTGTGCGGCGGGACCCCGGTGGGCGGCCCGCTGACGGCGCCGGCGGGCGGTCCCGCGGCCGCGCTGGCGGTCGCGCCCGGGCCGTGGACCCCCTGGCTGCTGCTGGGGGCGCACGTCTCGGTCGGGCTGCTCGCGGCGCTGTGGCTGCGGCACGGGGAGCGGGCGCTCGGCCGGCTGGTGCGCGCGGTGGCCGCCTTCGCGTTCCGGCCGCTGCTGCTGGTGGCGGCCTCGGTGACGGCGGTCGCGGGCCCGGCGCGGCGGATGCCGTCGCCGGTCCGCCCGGGCACGGGGGCCCGTACCCGATTCCCCGCACACTCCGTGGGACGGCGGGGACCTCCCGTACGCGCGGCGCTCGCGAGCGCCTGAGACGCGTACGTACGGCAGTCCCCCCTCTTTCACACGTCACGGAGATCACCATGAGTTCACGCAACAGCCAGGCGAACAAGGCGGCGGCCCGCGAGAAGCTGCGCGCGGAGCGCGAGCGGCAGGCCAAGAAGGACCGGGTGCGCCGCCAGGTCATCGTGGCCGGCGCGGGTGTCCTGCTGCTGGCCGTGGTCGGCGGCGTCGCCTACCTGGTCAAGCAGGCCAACGAGCCCACGTACTGGGAGAAGGCCGCCAAGGCCGAGCTGGTCAAGCCGAAGAACACCACGGGCGACGACGGCACCACCGTCGTGCTCGGCAAGGCCGACGCGAAGAAGACCCTGGAGCTGTACGAGGACTCGCGCTGCCCGGCGTGCGCGGCGTTCGAGCAGGCGGTGGGCGAGCAGGTCAAGAAGGACGTCGACGCGGGCAAGTACAAGCTGCGCTACATAGGCGCGACCTTCATCGACAACGCCGCCAAGGGCGAGGGCTCGAAGAACGCGCTGAGCGCGCTCGGCGCGGCGCTGAACGTCAGCCCGGAGGCCTTCCTCGACTACAAGGCGGCCCTGTACTCCAAGGAGCTGCACCCCGAGGAGACCGTCGACAGCTTCGCCAAGGACGACTACCTCATCAAGGTCGCGGACACCGTCCCGGCGCTGAAGGGGAACGCCGAGTTCAAGAAGGCCGTCGAGGACGGCACGTACGACCGGTGGGCGATGGAGATGTCGAAGTCCTTCGACAAGTCCGGGGTGACGGGCACTCCGACGCTGAAGATGGACGGCAAGAAGATCGACACCCCCTCCACCCCCGACGCCTTCACGACGGCGATCGACGCGGCCCTGAAGGGCTGACCGGCGCCGGACGCTGACGGTCCGCCAGGGACCGTCTTCCGGCCACCGCTTCACGGGCGGGCGAACTCTCAGAGTTCGTCCGCCCGTTGCCTTCCCAGGGATGTACCGGCGGTTATACCCGGCAGTAATATCATCGCCCGTGACCAGTCATCTCTCCCCCGTTCCGGCCAACCCGGCTGCTCCGCGCCGCCGTACGGTCGTCCTGGCAGCCGCGGCAACGGCCGCGCTGGCCCCGCTCGCCGGACTCGGCGCCCAGGCCGCCCACGCGGCGGCCGCCGCCCCCGCCCCCGCCTTCCTGCACGGCGTCGCCTCCGGCGACCCGCTGCCCGACGGGATCCTGCTGTGGACCCGCGTCACCCCGGTTCCCGAGGCGGCGCCGGGCTCCGGCCTCGGCCCGGCCACCGAGGTGGCCTGGGAAGTCTCCGAGGACAAGGCCTTCTCCCGGGTCGTCGCGCGCGGCTCGGTGACCGCGACCGCCGCCGCCGACCACACGGTCAAGGCGGACGTGCGCGGCCTGCGCCCGCAGACCCCGTACTGGTACCGCTTCACCGCGGGGGACACCGTCTCCCCGGCCGGGCGCACCCTGACCGCCCCGGCCCACGACGTGAGCACCGCCGGGGTCCGGTTCGGCGTGGTCTCCTGCGCCAACTGGGAGTCCGGCTACTTCTCGGCGTACCGCCACCTGGCCGCCCGCAGCGACCTGACCGCCGTCCTGCACCTGGGCGACTACATCTACGAGTACCAGAGCGGGGGTTACCCGGAGGCGAAGTACGTCGTGCGCCAGCACGAGCCGAAGCACGAGATCGTCTCGCTGGCGGACTACCGCGTCCGGCACGGCAAGTACAAGACGGACGCCGACCTCCAGGCGCTGCACGCGGCCCACGCGATCATCGCCATCTGGGACGACCACGAGTTCGCCAACGACGCCTGGGCGGGCGGGGCGGAGAACCACACCCCCGGCGCCGAGGGCGAGTGGGCGGCCCGCGCGGCCGCCGCGAAGCAGGCGTACTTCGAGTGGATGCCGGTGCGGCCCTCCGTCGCCGGCACCGTCTACCGGCGGCTGCAGTTCGGCACCCTCGCCGACCTGCACCTGCTGGACCTGCGCAGCTTCCGCTCGCAGCAGGCGAAGGTGGGCAGCGGCTCGGTGGACGACCCGGAGCGCACCATCACCGGGCGCGCCCAGCTGGACTGGCTCAAGTCGGGCCTGGCGAGCTCGAACGCGACCTGGAAGCTGGTCGGCACCTCGGTGATGATCTCGCCGGTGGCGTTCGGCTCGCTGCCCGCGCACCTGCTGAAGCCCCTCACCAAGCTGCTCGGGCTGCCGGAAGGCGGCATAGCGATCAACGTGGACCAGTGGGACGGGTACACGGACGACCGCAAGGAGCTGCTGGGCCACCTGAAGGACCGGAACATCAAGAACACGGTGTTCCTGACGGGTGACATCCACATGGCGTGGGCCAACGACGTCCCGGTGAACATGGCGACCTACCCGGGCTCGGGCACGGCGGCGACCGAGTTCGTCGTCACCTCGGTGACCTCCGACAACCTCGACGAGATGCTGCACGTCCCGGCGGACACCGCCTCGCTGGTGGCCGAAACGGCCATCAAGGCCGCGAACTGGCACGTGAAGTGGCTGGACATGGACGCCCACGGATACGGCGTCCTGGACGTCACGGCCGAGCGTTCGCAGATGGACTACTACGTGGTCTCGGACAAGCGCCGCCAGGACGCGACGGCCGCGTGGGCGCGCTCGTACCGCACGCTCAGCGGCACGCAGAAGGTGGAGCGGGTGACTCAGCCGGTGCGCTGACATACCGTCAATTCGACTGCGAGAAGGGGCGTTTGGTTCACACCAGACGCCCCTTCAGTCGCTTCGGCAACAAATCTTTTACCTACGGGATCTTGCCAATCGGCTGACATGGACACGTAAGCTTCGCGCCAGCGTGAGGAGAACCTCACCCCCCACACCACGCTTCGCGAGGAGTCAACGTGCGCGCTTCCGCCCGCATATCCCCCCTGCTCCGCCGCCGCCTCATGGGTACGGCCGTCCTGGCCGGAACCCTGGCGTTCGCCCCGATCGCGGCCCCCACGACCGTGGCCGCGGCCAAGACCCCCGCCGAGGTCTGCAACGAACAGGCCGCCACGGCCTCCGCCTCCGCCGCCGCGCGCGTCGCCCGCCCCCAGGCCGCCACGGCAGCCGACCCCAACGAGGTGACGGACGCCCAGGTCAAGGCGATGGACGCCGACCTGAGCAAGAAGCTCGGCCAGATCGGCTCACAGAGACTCATGCGCGCCGGCGAGAGCGCCGCCGCGACGAGCATCCCGGTCTACGTCCACGTCATCCACTCCGGCAGCACCGGAAAGCTGACGGCCACCGACGTCAGCAAGCAGCTGGCCGTCCTGAACGCCGCGTACGGCGGCCAGGGCACCGGCAACGTGAACTCCGGCTTCCAGTTCACCCTGGCCGGCACGGACTACACGGACAACGCCGCCTGGTACAACCTCTCGGACGGAACCAAGGCCGAGAAGGACATGAAGACCGCCCTGCGCAAGGGCGGCAAGAACGCGCTGAACCTCTACACCGCCAACCTCGGCGGCGGGCTGCTCGGCTGGGCCACCTTCCCCAGCTCCTACGCCTCGCAGCCCAAGATGGACGGCGTGGTCGTGCTCAACAGCTCGCTGCCGGGCGGCTCCTCCGCCAACTACAACCAGGGCGACACCGCCACCCACGAGGTCGGCCACTGGCTCGGCCTCTACCACACCTTCCAGGGCGGCTGCACGGGCAGCGGTGACTCCGTCGCCGACACCCCGGCCGAGAAGACCGCCGCGTTCGAGTGCCCGACCGGCCGCGACTCCTGCACCGCCCAGTCCGGCGTCGACCCGATCCACAACTTCATGGACTACACGTACGACTCCTGCATGTACCAGTTCACGGCCGGCCAGGTGTCCCGCATGAAGACCATGTGGAGCTCCTACCGCGCCTGACGCGCACGCACGGACACATCAGCACGTCAGCACGTCAGCACGTCAGCACGTCAACGCAGGAGGGCGCGGCCCGGCGAATCCGCCGGGCCGCGCCCCCGTTTCCCGCTCAGGTCACAGACTGTCGAGGAAGCCGAGCGCGACCTTCCAGGTCTGCTCGGCGGCCTCCGCGTCGTAGTCGTCGAGGTCCGGGTCGGTGAACAGGTGCCCGGCGCCCGGGTAGCTGTGGACCTCCACGTCCGCCCCGGCCCGCCGCATCCGCAGGTACCAGGCCGTCAGCCAGTCGTGCGGCTCGAACTGGTCCGGGTCCGCGATGTGCAGCTGCACCGGGAGCTCGTCCGCCGAGGCGTTCTCCTCCAGGTCCGACGTGCCGTGCAGGAGCAGCAGCCCGCGCGCCTTCTCGTCGTGCAGGGCCAGGTGCTGCGCGACGGACGCGCCGAAGGAGAAGCCCGCGTACACCAGGCCCCGGTCCGAGTAGGGGGCCGCGGCCAGCACCGCGCGCCTCAGCAGCTCGTCGCGGCCGATCTCGTCCCGGTGGGCCATGCCCTCCTCGACGGTCTCGAAAGTGCGCCCCTCGAAGAGGTCCGGTACCTGGACCTGGTGTCCGGCCGCGCGCAGCCGGTCGGCCGCCGCGTGCACCGCGGGCCGCAGCCCGTACGTCGAGTGGAAAAGCATGATGTTCATGGATCCCATCGTGCCAGTTTCCGGACGCCCCTTCCGGTTACGTTCATACCCATGGAGATGGAGTCCGTCCTGCGCCCGCTGACCGTCATCGGCGGCTCGGTCGTCGTCACGCTGCTCGCGGCATGGCTGCTCGACCTGCTGTTGCGCCGCGCCGACGCCCGGCACAGCGAAACCCCGCTGTGGGGGCTGCTGCGCCGGTGCCGCCTGCCGTTCCAGGTCACCCTGTGCACGTTCCTGCTGAGAGGCTCGTACCGCCAGGCCCGGGTGCTGCCCGACCATCCGGTCGGCGTCGGCCGCGCCCTCACCCTCGTCCTGATCGCCGGAACGGCCTGGCTGCTGGTACGGATCGCGGCGGCCGTGGTCGACTCCGCGTACGCCCGCTACGCCGCCGGCGCCCTCGATCCCGCCCGCGTCCGCCGGGTCCGCACCCAGGTCGCGCTGATCCAGCGGGCGGTGACGGCCGCCGTGGCCGTGGTGGCGGTGGCCGCGATGCTGCTGACGTTCCCCGCGATGCGGGCGGTCGGCGCCTCGATGCTGGCTTCCGCCGGCGTCCTCGGCATCGTGGCGGGCATCGCAGCCCAGTCCTCGCTGAGCAACCTGTTCGCCGGGCTCCAGATCGCCTTCGGCGACACCGTCCGGATCGGCGACACGGTGGTCGTGGACAAGGAGTGGGGCACCGTCGAGGAGATCACCCTGACCTTCCTGGTGGTGCGCACCTGGGACGAGCGCCGCATCACGATGCCCGTGTCGTACTTCACCAGCAAGCCGTACGAGAACTGGTCGCGCGGCGGCGCCGAGCTGACGGGCACGGTGTTCGTGCACCTGGACCACTCGGCGCCGGTCGCGCTGCTGCGGGAGTGGCTGGCGGACCTCCTGAAGGAGACCCCGGAGTGGGACGGCCGCGCCGCCGGCCTGGTCGTCACGGACACCACCCCGAACACGATGCAGATCCGGGCGATGGTCACCGCGAAGGACGCCGACGACCTCTGGACCCTGCGCTGCCTGGTCCGCGAGCGCATGATCGCCTGGCTGGTGGAACACCACCCGTACGCCCTCCCCCGCGTCGCCACCTCGGAGGCCACCAGCCCGCCCCGCATGTGACGGGAATCACCCCCGGCCGGGGTCAGCTGCGCAGGCTGCGCACGTCCAGGTGGCGCAGCACCCGGTCCACGATCTCCGGGTCCGCGCCGGGTTCGCTGCGCGCCGAGAGGACCTCGTGGCGGGCGGCCGACATCATCTCCCGCTGGATGCGCTGGATGTCCCGGATCCGCTCCACCCGCTTCGCGTACGCCTCGCGGCGCTCCTCGTCCACCATCTCGGGGCTGATCCTGGCCCCCACGTCGTACGCGCGCCGGTACAGGGTCTCGACCAGGTCCTCCGGGAGGTCCTCCACCCCCTCGATCTCCTTCAGCCGCCGCTTCGCGGCCTTGGCGGCGCGGATCGCCAGCTGCCGCTCGGTCTCCCGGTCCGCGTCCACGTCGGCCTCGACGCCGAGCCGCCCCACCAGCCAGGGCAGGGTCAGCCCCTGGCACACCAGGGTCACCATGATCACCGCGAAAGCGATGAACACCATCTGGTCGCGGCCGGGGAAGGGGTCCCCGGCGTCGGTGCGCAGCGGGATGGCCAGCGCCAGCGCCACCGAGGCCACGCCGCGCATCCCGGCCCACCACATGACCACCGACTCCCGCCAGCTCAGCGGGATCTCCTCGTCGTAGTCGCGCCGGTCGTGCAGCTTCTTCGCCAGCCAGCCGGCGGGCAGCAGCCACAGCAGCCGGACGCCGATCACCACCGCGGTCACGATCGCGGCCCAGCCGGCCATCTCCCACTCGCGGCCGCGCGCGACCCCGAAGACGTTGTGCAGCTCCAGCCCGATCAGGCCGAACGCGACGCCGGTGACCAGCGTGTCGACGACCTCCCAGAAGGTGTGCCCGGCGAGGCGCCCGAGGACGTCGTCGGCGTCGTTGGCGTACTCGGCGAGGAACAGGGCCGTCGTCAGCACGGCCAGCACCCCCGACCCCTGGAGCTCCTCCGCCACGACGTAGGCCACGAACGGCACGAGCAGCGTCAGCCCGATCTGGAGGGTGGCGTCGCCGAGCCGCCCCATGAGCCGGTTCGTGGCCCAGCCGAGGGCGAGGCCGACGGCGAGGGCGACCACGGCCGACAGCACGAACTCCGCGAGGGCGCCGGGCCAGGAGAAGCTCCCGCTGACGGCGGCGGCGATGGCCACGTGGTAGAGCACGATGGCGGTGACGTCGTTGAAGAGGCCCTCGCCCTCCAGGATCGACACCATCCGCCGCGGCAGCCCGAGCGATCCGGCGACGGCCGTGGCGGCGACGGGGTCGGGCGGCGCGACGAGCGCCCCGAGGGCGACGGCGGCGGCGACGGGCAGCCCGGGCACGACGGCGTTCGCGGCGAAGGCGACGGCGGCGGTGGTCACGAAGACCAGTGCGACGGCGAGGAGCAGGATCGGCCGGACGTTCGCCGCGAACTGGCGCCAGGAGGTGCGCTGCACCGAGGCGTACAGCAGCGGCGGCAGCACGAGCGGCAGGATGTACTCGGGCGGGATGTCGACGTTCGGCACGGCGGGGAGGAGCGCGAGCACCACCCCGACGATGGTCATGAGCACCGGCGCGGGCAGCCGGAGCCGGTCCCCGAGCGGGACGGTGACGACCGCGCCGAGCAGCAGTACGAAAAGCAGAGCGAGCTGATCCACTCCACCACCCTGCCGTACCACCGGCCGCGGACACCAACGCCCCGCCGCTCCAGCGGCTCCGCCCCGCGCCGCGGCGTCGGCGGGGCCTTCGGTCACCCGGCCAGGGTTACGGCAGGCGCCGCCGCATCGAGCGGTGGGGGATGCCCGCGTCCTGGAACTCCGGCCCGTAGGCCTCGTACCCGAGGCGCTCGTAGAAGCCCAGCGCATGCGTCTGCGCGCCGAGGTCGACCGCGGCCAGCCCCAGCCGCCCGGCCTCCGCCTCGATCGCCCGCACCAGCGCCACTCCGACGCCCAGCCCGCGCGCGGCCTTGGTCACGGCCAGCCGGCCCAGCGAGCCGACCTCCGGGGACCCCGTCTTGGCCAGGGCCTCCGGCCCGTACAGCAGCCGGCCGGTGCCCAGCGGCGCCCCGTCCGGCCCCTCGGCCAGCACGTGCACCGCCACCGCGTCGTACGCGTCGTACTCGATCGACTCCGGCACCGACTGTTCGATCACGAACACCTCGGTCCGCACCGCGAAGCACGCCGCCCGGTCGGCCTCGCCGGCCGCGACCCTGACGGTGAAGGCGGTCACTCGCTCTCCGCCCGGATCACATCCAGCGCGTGCTGGAGGTCGGCGGGGTAGGTGCTCTCGAACTCCACCCAGCTGCCGTCCGCGGGGTGCTCGAAGCCCAGCCGCACCGCGTGCAGCCACTGGCGGGTCAGCCCCAGCCGCTTCGCGACGGTCGGGTCGGCGCCGTAGGTGAGGTCGCCGACGCACGGGTGCCGGTGCGCGGACATGTGCACGCGGATCTGGTGCGTACGCCCGGTCTCCAGCTTGATGTCCAGCAGCGAGGCCGCGCGGAAGGCCTCGATCAGGTCGTAGTGGGTGACCGACGCCTTGCCGTCCTGGGTCACGGCCCACTTGTAGTCCGCGTTCGGGTGCCGCCCGATCGGCGCGTCGATGGTGCCGCTCATCGGGTCCGGGTGCCCCTGCACCAGCGCGTGGTAGCGCTTGTCCACGACCCGCTCGCGGAACTGGTTCTTCAGCGAGGTGTACGCGCGCTCCGACTTGGCGACCGCCATCAGACCGGACGTACCGACGTCGAGGCGGTGCACGACGCCCTGGCGCTCGGACGCGCCGGAGGTGGAGATCCGGTAGCCGGCGGCGGCCAGGCCACCGATGACGGTGGTGCCGGTCCAGCCGGGGCTCGGGTGGGCGGCGACGCCCACCGGCTTCATGACGACGACGATGTCGTCGTCGTCGTGGACGATCTCCATGCCGGGGACGGGCTCGGCGACGAGCTCGACCGGCCGCGGCGGCGCGGGCATCTCGACTTCGAGCCAGGCGCCGCCGTGCACCCGCTCGGACTTCCCGACGACGCTGCCGTCGACCGACACCTTCCCCGCGGCCGCGAGTTCGGCCGCCTTCGTCCGGGAAAATCCGAACATACGGGCGATGGCGGCGTCGACGCGCTCGCCCTCAAGGCCATCGGGAACGGGCAGGGTGCGGATCTCGGGAATCGTACTCACCTGTCGAGTATGCAGGACTCGACGGAGGAGCCGTCCCGCTCAAGGCCCGCTCAAGGCCGCTCAGGGCCCGCGATCAGTCCTTGTGGACGGTGCCGTCCGGGTCCAGGCCCTTGAAGGAGAGCAGGACGATCAGGATCCCGCCGCACACGATCGCCGAGTCCGCGAGGTTGAAGACGGCGAAGTGGGCCGGGGCGATGAAGTCCACGACCGCGCCCCGGAACACGCCCGGCGAACGGAAGATCCGGTCGGTCAGGTTGCCCAGCGCACCGCCGAGCAGCAGACCGAGCGCGATCGCCCACGGCAGGCTGTAGAGCTTCCGCGCCAGCCGGACGATCACCACGATCACGCCGGCCGCGATGCAGGTGAAGATGATGGTGAAGGCCTCGCCGAAGCCGAACGCGGCGCCGGGGTTGCGGACCGCCTCGAACTTCAGCAGGTCGCCGATGATCTCGATCGGCGCCTGGTGCTCCAGCTTCGCGACGACCAGCATCTTGCTGCCGAGGTCCAGCAGGTACGCGAGGACCGCGACCACCAGCAGCGCCACGATCCGCCGCCGCCCCTTGGGCAGCGCGGGCTCCGGCTGGGTGTCGTCCCCGACCTCGGGCGTACCGATGATGCGCTCCGCCTCTGCCACGTGAGTCCCTCGAACTAGCTCGAACCAGGTTGCCGAAGTCAGCCGTGCCAGGTTCCTGGACCCTGACGAGACACGAGAGTACGTCAGGCCGCCCGGCCGGCGCCTGCCCAGTACCCCCGCCGCCCCGCCCGCGCTAGTGGCGCCGCTCCTGCTTCTGCTTGCAGTCCACGCACAGCGTGGCCCGCGGGAAGGCCTGCATCCTGGCCTTGCCGATGGGCTGCCCGCAGTTCTCGCACAGCCCGTACGTGCCCGCGTCCAGCCGTTCCAGGGCCCGCTCGGTCTGCTCCAGCATCAGCGTGGCGTTCGCGGCGAGGGCCAGCTCCGACTCCCGGGTGATGTTCTTGGTGCCCGTATCGGCCTGGTCGTCGCCCGCGCCGTCGCCCGAGTCCCGCATCAGGCCGGCGATGGCCTGCTCGGAGGCGTCCAGTTCGGCGCGCAGCCGCAGCACCTCGCTGTACAGCTCGGTACGGGCCTCCGTGACCTCCGCCGGGGTCCAGGGGTCCTCCCCCGGCCGTACGGCGAGCTCGCCGGGCGCGAGGCCCGCCGTCGCCGCCTTGCCGGCGGTCTTGCCCGCGGCCTTGGCGGCCGTCTTGGGCAGCCCGCTGGTGGCGACCGCCGCCGTCTTCCTGGCCGTACCCGTGCTCTTCTTGGCAACCACTTTCCCGGCTCCCGTCTCTTGCGCGGCCTGGGCCGCCCCCTCGGCCCAGGCCGCCTTGGCCGTGACCTTCCCCGCGGTCGTCCTGCCGACGGCGGTCGCCTTCTTCTTCACGGCCGGCGCCTTCTTCGCCGGGGCCTTCCTCGCGACGGCGGCCGTCTTGGCGGGCGCCGCCTTCGCGGCGGCGTCCTTGACGGCCGGGGCCTTCTTCGCCGCCTTCGCCGCCTTGGTCGCCTTCGTCGCCTTCGTCGCCGCCTTCTTCGGCGCGGCCCGCTTCGCCGCGGTCTCCTGCGCCACGATCTCCTTCACCACGGTCTCCTTCACCGCGGCCGGAACCCCGGTGGGCTCCCCGTCAGCCTTCCCGACGGCCTTCCTGGCAGTCCTCCCGGCAGTACTCCCGGCGGTCTTCTTCGCCACCATGGCCGCGGCCCCTTCACATACTGTGATATTGCTCGCGAATCGTGCCGGAACGATAAATCGCCTCCGACCCGGCGGCAACGGGGCACGCGTCCCTCACCGTGAACCTGCATCCGTTGTGCCCAGCGGGAAGCCCGGTAACCCGCCCCACCGGCCCCACCGGATCCCGTACCGGCCCGTCGGCCCATTCGGGTCACGGCCCGGCCGGGCCCGCGCCCCTCCCGCGCCACGCCCGCGGCGCCGGAAAACCGGTCTGCCGAGCGGCGCCCCGGCCCGTACACTGGGCCCAGCGAAAGGCATGGATGGGGACGAGTAGCGTCGTACGCGGCCAGGAGCGACCCGGGGACGGTGAGAGCCCGGGGGCGAGCGCGATGTGAAGGATCACCCCGGAGCCGCCGGAAGAAAGTCCGTACGGAGTCCCGTCGGGCGAGTAGAACCGGCTTCGCGCCCCAATGAGGGGGCCCCCGGACCCGTCCGGAGGCCAAGGAGGGTGGTACCGCGGGAGCAGCACGTCCCTGATCGGGGGCGGCTCTCGTCCCTCCGGACGGAAGTGACATCCCGCCGGAGGAAGAGTTCAGCCTCATGACCACACCGCCGCAGTACCGCCCGGTACCCGCCCAGGTCGACCTGCCTGCCCTTGAGCACGCCGTCCTCGACTTCTGGCGCGAGAGCAAGACCTTCGCCAAGACCCTGGAGCAGTCCGAGGGCCGCCCCGAGTGGGTCTTCTACGAGGGCCCGCCGACCGCGAACGGCATGCCCGGCGCGCACCACATCGAGGCCCGCGTCTTCAAGGACGTCTTCCCCCGGTTCCGCACCATGCGCGGCTACCACGTGGCCCGCAAGGCCGGCTGGGACTGCCACGGCCTGCCCGTCGAGCTCGCCGTCGAGAAGGAACTGGGCTTCAACGGCAAGCAGGACATCGAGGCGTACGGCATCGCCGAGTTCAACGCCAAGTGCCGCGAGTCCGTGACCCGCCACACCGACGCGTTCACCGATCTCACGACCCGGATGGGCTACTGGGTCGACCTGGACGACGCCTACCGCACCATGGACCCCGAGTACGTCGAGTCCGTGTGGTGGTCGCTCAAGGAGATCTTCAACAAGGGCCTGCTGACCCAGGACCACCGCGTCGCCCCCTGGTGCCCGCGCTGCGGCACCGGCCTCTCGGACCACGAGCTGGCGCAGGGCTACGAGACGGTCGTGGACCCCTCCGTCTACGTCCGCTTCCCGCTGACCTCCGGCCCCCTCGCGGGCGAGGCCGCCCTGCTGGTCTGGACGACGACCCCCTGGACCCTGGTCTCCAACACGGCCGTGGCCGCGCACCCCGGCGTCACGTACGTCGTCGCGCGCCGCACCGGCGACCCGGACTCGGAGAAGCTGGTCGTCGCCGAGCCGCTGCTGGAGAAGTCCCTGGGCGAGGGCTGGGAGGCCACCGGCCAGACCTTCACGGGCAAGGAGATGGAGCGCTGGACGTACGAGCGTCCCTTCTCCCTCGTCGAGTTCCCCGAGCCCGCCCACTACGTCGTGAACGCCGAGTACGTCACGACCGAGGACGGCACCGGTCTGGTCCACCAGTCCCCCGCCTTCGGCGCCGACGACCTCGCGGTCTGCCGCGCGTACGGCCTGCCGGTCGTGAACCCCGTCCGCCCCGACGGCACCTTCGAGGAGGACGTCCCGCTGGTCGGCGGCGTCTTCTTCAAGAAGGCCGACGAGAAGCTCACCGCCGACCTGGACGCGCGCGGCCTGCTCTTCAAGCACATCGCCTACGAGCACAGCTACCCGCACTGCTGGCGCTGCCACACCGCGCTGCTGTACTACGCGCAGCCGTCCTGGTACATCCGCACCACCGCCGTCAAGGACGCGATGCTGCGGGAGAACGAGAAGACGAACTGGTTCCCGGACTCGGTCAAGCAGGGCCGCTTCGGCGACTGGCTGAACAACAACATCGACTGGGCGCTCTCCCGCAACCGCTACTGGGGCACCCCGCTGCCGATCTGGCGCTGCGAGGAGGACCACCTCACCTGCGTCGGCTCGCGCGCGGAGCTGAGCGAGCTGTCCGGCACGGACCAGTCCGCCCTGGACCCGCACCGCCCGTACATCGACGACGTCACCTTCCCCTGCACCCACGAGGGCTGCTCCCTGACGGCCGTCCGCGTGCCGGAGGTCATCGACGCCTGGTACGACTCGGGCTCGATGCCGTTCGCGCAGTGGGGTTACCCGTACAAGAACAAGGAGATCTTCGAGAAGCGCTACCCGGCGCAGTTCATCTCGGAGGCCATCGACCAGACCCGCGGCTGGTTCTACACGATGATGGCGGTCGGCACGCTGGTCTTCGACAAGTCCTCGTACGAGAACGTCGTCTGCCTGGGCCACATCCTGGCCGAGGACGGCCGCAAGATGTCCAAGCACCTGGGCAACATCCTCCAGCCGATCCCGCTCATGGACCAGCACGGCGCGGACGCGGTGCGCTGGTTCATGGCGGCCGGCGGCTCCCCGTGGGCGGCCCGCCGCGTCGGCCACGGCACGATCCAGGAAGTGGTCCGCAAGACCCTCCTCACGTACTGGAACACGGTCGCCTTCCAGGCGCTGTACGCCCGTACGTCGAACTGGGCGCCGTCCGCGGCCGACCCGGCCCCGGCGGACCGCACGGTCCTGGACCGCTGGCTGCTGTCCGAGCTCCACACCCTGGTGGCCGAGGTCACCGAGGCCATGGAGTCGTACGACACCCAGCGCGCCGGCAAGCTGCTGTCCTCCTTCGTGGACGACCTGTCCAACTGGTACGTCCGCCGCTCGCGCCGCCGCTTCTGGCAGGGCGACGCCTCGGCGCTGCGCACCCTGCACGACGTGGTCGAGACGGTGACCCGCCTCATGGCCCCCCTCACCCCCTTCATCACGGAGCGGGTGTGGCAGGACATGGTCGTCCCGGTGACCGCGGACGCCCCGGAGTCGGTGCACCTGTCGTCCTGGCCGGAGCCGGACGCCGCGCAGGTGGACCGCGAGCTGTCCCGGGACATGCTGCTGGTGCGCCGCCTGGTCGAGCTGGGCCGCGCGACGCGCGCGGAGTCGGGCGTCAAGACCCGCCAGCCGCTGTCGCGCGCGCTGGTCGGCGCGGTGGGCTTCGACGCGCTGTCGCCGCAGCTGCGGTCCCAGATCACGGAGGAGCTGAACGTCTCCTCCCTGGCCTCGCTCTCCGAGGTCGGCGGGTCCCTGGTGGACACGACCGCGAAGGCGAACTTCCGGGCGCTGGGCAAGCGGTTCGGCAAGGGCGTGCAGGACGTGGCGAAGGCGGTGGCCGCGGCCGACGCGGCGGCGCTGTCCCTGTCCCTGCGGGGCGGCTCCGCCGAGGTCGAGGTGAACGGCGAGGTCGTGACCCTGACCCCGGACGAGGTCATCATCACCGAGACCCCGCGCGAGGGCTGGTCGGTGGCCTCCGACTCGGGCGCGACGGTCGCGCTGGACCTGGAGATCACCCCGGAGCTGCGGCTGGCGGGCCTGGCCCGTGACGCGATCCGCCTGATCCAGGAGGCCCGGAAGAACTCCGGCCTGGACGTCGCGGACCGGATCGCGCTGCGGTGGTCCGCGTCGGACCCGGAGCTGGTGACGGCCCTGACCGACCACGCTGCCCTGATCGCGGACGAGGTCCTGGCGACCGACTTCGCCGCCGGCGACGCCGACGCCGCCTACGGCGACCCGTTCACGGACGAGCCCCTGGGCCTCACCTTCCGCCTCCGCAAGGCGTAAGCCCCGGCCCTGTGGCCCGGCCCCTCCCCACCGGGAGGGGCCGGGCCACAGCTGTTTCCGCTCCCCGCCCCGCCCCGCCCCTTCCCGAAGCCGGGGCCGGGTACGGGAACGGGCCGGGCCCGGCACCCCCGAAGGGGAACCGGGCCCGGCCCGAACTGCTGCTGCCGCCGACAGGCGTACGGCGCTTAGTTGTCGTCCTCGTCGATCAGGAAGCCCCGCATCGGCGACGGAGCCTGCATCGGCTGCGGCGCGGCCGGCCGGACCGGAGCCATCGGCTGGGTCATCGCCGGGGACATCTGCTGCTGGCCACCGTAGGAGGGACCGGCGCCCATCGGCGACGGGCCACCCATCGGGGAGGGTCCACCCATCGGCGACGGAGCGCCCATGGAGTGCCCCATCGCACCGGCCGGAGCCATCGACGGGGTCGGCGACGGCGGGAGCGCCGGGCCGGCCGGGTTCCGCGGCGGAGCCAGCGAGTCGTCGGCCTGGGTCTCCAGCTGGCGCAGCTGCGACTCCAGGTAGGACTTCAGACGCGTACGGTACTCGCGCTCGAAGCCCCGCAGGTCCTCGACCTTGCGCTCCAGCGTGGCGCGGGCGGACTCCAGGGAGCCCATCGCGACGCGGTGCTTCTCCTGCGCGTCCCGCTCCAGCGCGTCGGCCTTGGCGCGGGCGTCCCGCTCCAGGCCCTCGGCACGGCTGCGCGCCTCGCCGACGATCTTGTTGGCCTCGGAACGGGCCTCCGCGATCGCCTGGTCGGCGGTCTGCTGCGCGAGCGAGAGGACACGGGCGGCGCTGTCGCCACCGGGGCCCTGCTGCGGGAGCTGCGGCTGCTGCATCTGCTGCTGCTGCATCTGCTGGCCCATGGGCTGCATCTGCTGCCCCATCGGCTGCATCTGCTGGCCCATCGGCTGGCCGAGCTGGTTCTGGCCACCCATGGACTGCTGCTGCATGCCCTGCTGCTGCTGCATGCCCTGCTGCATACCGGGCTGGCCGCCCATGGTGTGCTGCTGCATGGGGCCACCCATCGGGCCCGGACCCTGCGGTCCGTGTCCGCCGGGGCCGGGGGGAAGCTGCGGCTGGCCGCCGGGCAGCTGGGGCGGGCCCATCTGCGGCTGCTGCTGCTGCGGCGGGCCGGATATGGCGGCGGGCACCGGGGCGCCGGGCCCACGCTGGTCCTGGGGCTCGGGCTTGCGCATGCCCTGCTGCTGCTGCTGGTTCTGCGCGGCCGCGCGCGTGGCGGCTGCCAGCTTGGCGCGCAAGTCCTCGTTCTCGCGCAGCAGGCGCGTCAGTTCGGACTCGACCTCGTCGAGGAAGGCATCGACCTCGTCCTCGTCATAGCCTTCTCGAAGGCGGACGGTCGTGAACTGCTTGTTCCGCACGTCCTCGGGAGTCAGCGGCATGTCTTCTTCACCTCTACGTAGTCGTCGGCAGTCGGCAAGACCGTATCGGGACTGTCCCCGCGCCCGCGGGGAAGCACATCGTTCACACGCTTCTCGCAGCGGTGCTCACGAAACTGATGAGGATGTAAACGATGATCATCAGAACGAAGAAGGACAGGTCGAGTGCCACGCCCCCGAGACGCAACGGCGGGATGAACCGCCGGAGAAGCTTGAGCGGTGGATCGGTAAGAGTGTAGGTGGCCTCCAGAACGACCACCATCGCCTTGCCGGGTGTCCATGAACGTGCGAACTGGAACACGTAGTCCATGACCAGTCGGAAGATCAGCACGATAAGGAAGCACATCAGCGCGATGTAGACGACCTGTAGTGCGACACCCATCCCGCGCTTCCCTCTCCCCTGACCCTCGTTCTGTCCCGGCCCCGTATCTGACGGATCGGTCTAGCTTTGGTTGAAGAACCCGCCCTCCGCGATGCGGGCCTTGTCCTCCGCCGTGACATCGACGTTAGCAGGCGACAGCAGGAACACCTTCTGTGTCACTCGTTCAATGCTGCCGTGCAGACCGAACACGAGACCGGCCGCGAAGTCGACGAGACGCTTCGCATCCGTGTCGTCCATCTCCGTGAGGTTCATGATCACCGGAGTGCCCTCACGGAAGTGTTCCCCGATGGTACGGGCCTCGTTGTAGGTCCGCGGGTGCAGCGTCGTGATGCGGTACGGCTCCCGCTCGGAGACGACCTTGGGCATGATCACGGGGGCGTTCTTCTCCAGGTTCGTGCGGTCAGGTGTGATGGATGCCACGGGGGCGATTCGCGCCGGACGTCCGTTTTCCACCGGCATCGGGGTGGGTTCCCGTTGCGCTGGGGGCTGGGGGACTCGTACCGGTTCGTCCGGTACGGGCGATTGGTGCACGGGCTGCTGTCGCCGGCGATCCCGCTCCGGTTCCGGCTCGGGCTCGAACTCGTCGTCGGGGTCGTACCCCGGGTTGTCGTACCGGTCGTCCTCCACGAGGCCGAGGTAGACCGCCATCTTGCGCATCGCGCCGGCCATTCTCCGAGTCCTCCGCTCTGTGGTGGATCGCCCTGCCGCAGGTGTGCCGCTGTGTCACCAAAGTCACCAACTGCCCGCGATCCACGTGGTCTGCCCGCTCATCGGCGGGAATGACCATATTTTCTGCTGTGGTCCGACTTTCTTCGCGACGTTACCCGAGCCGGGGTCTCGCGCCGAGTACCGCAGTGCCGACGCGTACATGTGTCGCACCGGCCGCAACGGCCTGTTCCAGGTCTGCGCTCATCCCGGCCGACACCATCGTGGCAGCCGGATGGTCCGCGCGCAGGCTGGATGACAATTCCACCAGCCGCTCGAAAGCGGCCTGTTCGCGGCCCGCGTACGGACCGGCCAGCGGGGCGACGGTCATCACGCCGTCGATCCGCAGTCCGGGAGCCGCGGCCACGAGGTCCGCCAACTCCGCGAGCTGCTCCGGCGCCGCGCCGCCGCGGGTTCCGCGCCCGCCCGACTCGGCGTCCAGGGCGATCTGGACGAGGCAGCCGAGTTCGCGCCCGGCGCCCGTCGCCGCCGCCGAGAGCGAGGTGACCAGCTTCGGCCGGTCGACCGACTGCACCACATGCGCGTATCCCGCCACGGAACGGACTTTGTTCGTCTGCAACTGGCCCACGAAGTGCCAGCCGAGTGGCAGATCCGCGCAGGCCGCGGCCTTGGGGGCGGCGTCCTGGTCACGATTTTCCGCAACATGACGGACACCCAGCTCCGCCAGCAGTCGTACGTCACTCGCGGGGTAGGTCTTGGTGACCACGATCAGGGTCACCTCGTCCCGCGCGCGCCCCGCGGCCGCGCAGGCCGAGGAGATGCGTTCCTCCACCCGCGCCAGGTTCTCCGCGAGTTCCGACTTACGATCCGTCATTCCCTAGTCCAACCAGACATATCCGGCAAGCCGCCCGGTCACCCGGTCACGGCGGTACGAGAAGTGGTCCCGCGACTCCAGTGTGCAGACCGGGGAGCGGTGCGCGTTCGTCACCCCCGCCTCCGCGAGCTGGGCGTGCACCCCGGCGACCACGTCGACGGCCGGCGTCCCCCAGCTGGTTTCGGAGTACGCGGCCGGAACCACCCCCGCCACCTCGTCCCGCATCCCGGCGGGCACCTCGTAGCAGCGGCCGCAGACGGCCGGTCCGGTGCGGGCGACGATCCGCCCGGGCTCCGCCCCGAGGCCCGCCATCGCCTCGACCACCGCGGGAACCACCCCGGCGACCAGCCCGGGCCGCCCCGCGTGGGCCGCGCCCGCGACCCCGGCGACGGGGTCGGCCAGCAGGACCGGGGTGCAGTCCGCGGTGAGCACCGCGAGGGCGAGTCCACGACGGGTGGTCACCACCGCGTCCACGGAGGGGACCTGGCGGCCCGCTTCCCAGGGGCCGTCCACCACCGCGACGTCCCGCCCGTGCACCTGGTTCATCCAGACCACCCGGTCCGCGTCGATGCCCAGGCCGGCGGCCGCGGCCGCCCGGTTCGCGAGAACGGCGGCCGGGTCGTCTCCGACCGCGCCGCCGAGATTGAGCTCCTCGTACGGAACGGCGCTCACCCCGCCCCACCGGTCGGTGAAGGCGAAGTGGGCGCCGTTCTCGCTGTGCTGCCCCGGTCTCACTTCAAGAAGTCCGGTACATCCAGCTCTTCGGCCGGGCTGTCCTGGTACGGACGGGCCGTCGGAACCTGCGGGGGCGCCGGGATCGCGGCCTCGGCCGGAGCCTGCTCGACCGGGATCTGGATGTCCTCGCGCGGGGTGACCGAACCGAGTCCGCCGAAGGCCGGGCGGACCGGCTCGGGCGCGCGGGCCGGCGCCGGGGCCGGCTCCTCGCGCTTGGTGGACGCGGCGCCGATGACGTTGTCCCGGCGGGCCGGGGGCTGTCCGCCGTCGAACCCGGCCGCGATGACGGTGACCCGCACCTCGTCGCCGAGCGCGTCGTCGATGACGGCGCCGAAGATGATGTTCGCCTCGGGGTGCGCGGCCTCGCTCACCAGCTGCGCGGCCTCGTTGATCTCGAAGAGACCGAGGTCCGAGCCACCGGAGATGGAGAGCAGCACGCCACGGGCGCCGTCGATGGACGCCTCCAGCAGCGGCGAGGAGATCGCCATCTCGGCGGCGGCCACCGCGCGGTCGTCGCCGCGGGCCGAGCCGATGCCCATGAGGGCCGAGCCGGCCTCGGACATCACGGACTTGACGTCGGCGAAGTCGAGGTTGATCAGACCCGGGGTGGTGATCAGGTCGGTGATCCCCTGGACGCCCGAGAGCAGGACCTGGTCGGCCGACTTGAAGGCGTCGAGCACGCTGACCTGGCGGTCCGAGATGGACAGCAGCCGGTCGTTGGGGATGACGATGAGGGTGTCGACCTCTTCGCGGAGCTCGGCGATGCCGTCCTCCGCCTGGTTCGCGCGACGCCGGCCCTCGAAGGTGAACGGCCGGGTGACCACACCGATCGTCAGGGCGCCCAGCGAGCGCGCGATGTTGGCGACGACAGGTGCGCCGCCCGTGCCGGTGCCGCCGCCCTCACCGGCGGTGACGAAGACCATGTCGGCCCCCTTGAGGACCTCCTCGATCTCCTCGCGGTGGTCCTCTGCCGCCTTGCGACCGACGGCCGGGTTGGCTCCGGCGCCGAGGCCCCGGGTGAGTTCGCGGCCGACGTCGAGCTTGACGTCGGCGTCGCTCATCAACAGCGCCTGGGCGTCCGTGTTGATGGCGATGAACTCGACGCCCTTGAGACCGACCTCGATCATTCGGTTGATGGCATTGACACCACCGCCGCCGACACCGATGACCTTGATGACTGCGAGGTAGTTCTGCGGTGCTGCCACGTCGAAGGCCTCTCGCCTCGAGTTACGTGTCGCCGCCTCGCGGGCCTGCGTTGCGACGACTGATGCCGAAATAGGGACGGTCCGAACGCGCCGACCCGAACCCTAACCCTGAAGTTTAGGGTTAAGTGTGTGTCTGTTCCTTGGACTCTCCGAACAGGACACTAAGTCGACAAGTAGCGCGTGTTCAACGAACACGCCGAACCTCCCGTTTTTCTTTTCACCCTATGTGATCACCCGTATCGCTGGCCAACCAGGGTGCTTCGGTGTTGGATCCGGCGTCAACTCCCGGACACCGACGGGGCGGTGGGGACGCTCACGTCAAAGTGGTCAGCCTTGGGCGCGGCTTTCAGCAGGGCGGTCAGCGCTCGGCCTTTTGCCTCGCCCAGTTCGCCGCTGCCCCACACCACCGTCCGGCCCTTGCTGAGCTCCAGTACCACCGAATCGTACGACCGCACCTTGACCTGCAGGGTTTCCTTCGCGACCGGCGCCGGGAGGCCGCCGGCGATGCGCACCGCCTCGTGCAGCAGCCGGTCCTCGTCGAAACGGCGGCCGCTGGGGGACCGCTCGGCGTCCAGTTCGAGGACCGGAACGCCCCCGGGTGCTTTCGCGACCGTGTCGAATCGCACACCGCTCGCGTCCACTTCGACGAACTCGGCGCCCTTCTTGACCAGAAGGACGGGTTTGCGCTCCGTCACCTTCAGCCCGATCCCGTGCGGCCAGGCCCGCACCACATCGACCGAATCGATGCGGGGCAGCCTGCCGCGCAGCCGGGCGGCGATCTCGTCGGTGTCGACGCTCACCAGCGGGGCCCCGAGCGGTACGGCCGCGGCGGCCACCACCTGCTCGGAGGTGAGCACCTCGGTTCCGTCGGCGCTGACCTTCTCCACGCGGAGCCAGGAGGACCCGTAGAGCACCCAGGTGACGCCGGCGCCGAGCAGCAGCACGGCGACGGCGAGCAGGGCCAGCGCGGGGCCCCGGCGCAGGCGTACGCCGGGGCCCCGCGGGCCGGAGCCCTTCGACGACTTCGGGGGCTTGGCGGAGCCGGAGCCCTTGCGGGCCGCCCCGGGTCCGCCCCGCTGCGCTGTCGTCGCTCCGGCCACTGCTGTGCCTCCTGGGCTGTGCTGTCCCGACTCAGCGGGCTCTGTTGGCCGCGATCGCCTCGTACACCAGGCCGACGAGCAGGTCGTCGGCGTCCCGGCGGCCGAACTCGGCGGCGGCGCGGGACATCTCGTACAGGCGGTGCGGGTCGGCGAGCACCGGGAGGACCTGGCCGAGCACCCAGTCGGGCGTCAGTTCCGCGTCGTCCACGAGCAGGCCGCCGCCGGCCTTGACCACCGGCTGGGCGTTGAGCCGCTGTTCGCCGTTGCCGATCGGCAACGGTACGTAGGCGGCGGGCAGCCCGACGGCGGAGAGTTCGGCGACGGTCATCGCGCCCGCGCGGCACAGCATCATGTCCGCGGCGGCGTACGCGAGGTCCATCCGGTCCACGTACGGTACCGGCACATAAGGCGGCATCCCGGGCATGTTGTCGACACGCGGCAGTTCGTTCTTCGGCCCGACGGCGTGCAGGATCTGGATCCCGGAGCGCTGGAGGGTCGGAGCGACCTGCTGGATGACCTCGTTCAGGCGCCGGGCGCCCTGCGAGCCGCCGGAGACCAGCAGCGTCGGCAGGTTGGGGTCCAGGCCGAAGGCGGCGCGCGCCTCGGGGCGGACGGCGGCCCGGTCGAGGGTGGAGATCGACCGCCGCAGCGGGATGCCCACGTAGCGGGCGCCGCGCAGCTTGCTGTCGGGGGTGGAGACCGCGACGGCGTGCGCGTACCGGGAGCCGATCTTGTTGGCCAGCCCGGGCCGCGCGTTGGCCTCGTGGACGATGATCGGCACCCCGAGCCGCTTGGCGGCCAGGTAGCCGGGCAGCGCCACGTAGCCGCCGAAGCCGACGACGCAGTCGGCCTTGGTGCGCGTGAGGATCTCCTCGGCCGCCTTGATCGTGCCGCGCAGCCGTCCGGGGACGGTGATCAGCTCGGGGGTTGGCTTACGGGGCAGCGGTACGGCGGGGATCAGTCCCAGCTCGTAGCCGCGCTCCGGTACCAGACGGGTTTCGAGCCCGCGTTCCGTGCCGAGGGCGGTGATGCCCACGGAAGGGTCCTGCCTGCGCAGGGCGTCCGCGAGGGCGAGCGCCGGCTCGATGTGGCCGGCGGTCCCCCCACCGGCGAGTACGACATGCACCGAAATTCACCGCTCTCCGGACGGACGCTTCTTGACGCGCCGTCTCATCGACTTCCATATCGGCCCGGTCCGCTTCCAGCCGGATTTCGGCTGTCGCATCGCGAGCGCCGCTCGCGCCGCCGGCTCCTCACGCGCGAAGGCGATGAGCAGTCCGACGGCGAACATGGTCGGCAGCAGGGCCGACCCTCCGTAGGAGAACAGCGGGAGCGGGACCCCGGCGATCGGCAGCAGACCGAGCACCGCACCAATGTTGATCACGGCCTGCGCCGTGATCCAGGTGGTCACGCCTCCCGCGGCATACCGTACGAAGGAGTCCTCCGTGCGTCCGGCCACGCGGATACCCGCATAGCCTAGAGCCGCGAACAGGGCGAGCACCGACAGCGTCCCCGCCAGGCCCAGTTCCTCCCCTGTGATGGCGAAGATGAAGTCGGTGTGGGCTTCTGGCAGTTGGCCCCATTTTTCCACACTCGCACCCAGCCCGGAACCAAACCATCCGCCGGATGCGAGGGCGTAGATTCCGTGCACGGCCTGCCAGCAGAGGTCGTTCTTGCCCGGCTCGGTGGCCCCCAGGCAGGCCAGCCGGTCCATGCGGTGCGGGCTGGTCTTGATGAGCAGTGCGACGATCACACCCGCGAACGCCAACACTGCCACGAACATCCGCGTCGGGGCGCCGGCCAGCCACAGCAGGCCGAACAGGATGGCTCCGAGGATCATCGCGGTGCCCATGTCCCCGCCGAGCATGATCAGCCCCAGCAGCAGGAACGCCACCGGCACCAGCGGCACCAGGAGGTGCTTCCACTGGCTCAGCAGGCCCTTGTCGCCCTTGCGGGCCAGCAGGTCGGCGCCCCACAGGATCAGGGCCAGTTTGCCGAACTCGCTGGGCTGCAGCATGAACGGGCCGCCGAGGGAGATCCAGTTCTGGTTGCCGTTGATCGCGACCCCTATCCCGGGGACCTGGACCAGGACCATCAGGAACAGGGTGCCGGCGAGCACCGGGTAGGACAGCGCCCGGTGCAGCTTCACGGGCATCCGGGAGGCCGCGAAGAGCAGCCCGCCGCCGATCAGGGCGGCCAGGAACTGCTTCTTGAAGAAGTACGCGTCGCCCAGGCCGAGCTGGAGCGCCTTGATCATGGAGGCCGAGTAGACCATCACCAGACCGAGCACGGTGATGAGCAACGAGCTGCCGAAAATCAGGTAATACGCGGTCAGGGGCCGGTCCCAGGCCTTGCGCAACCGCAGCTGGGTACGCCGGAGCCGGGTCAGCGGCCCGCGCCGGGCGGGCCGCTTCGCGGTCGCCGCGGGGCGCCCACGGCCCTGTGCCTTCACGGCAGGCGGGCGCCGCCCCGGCAGCACTTGTCTGGCCGGCATCTGTGATCATCCCCTCCACTCGTGCGAGGCGAGCGGCCGGCCGTCCGGCCGGAGGGAGCCCGGCCTGGACCTAGGCCTTCCCGGCGGCCAGTTCGCGCACCGCGTCGGCGAACGCGTCCCCACGCTTGTTGTAGTTCGCGAACATGTCCATCGAGGCGCAGGCGGGTGCCAGCAGGACCGTGTCGCCGGGCTCGGCGAGCCGGGCCGCTTCCCGGACCGCCGCGAGCATCGCCCCAGTGTCGGTCCGTTCGAGGTCGATCACAGGGACCTCGGGGGCGTGTCGCGCCAGCGCCTCGGCGATCAGCGCCCGGTCGGCGCCGATCAGCACCACGCCGCGCAGGCCCTTGGCGGACTTCCGCACGAGCTCGTCGAAGGTCGCGCCCTTGGCGAGGCCCCCGGCGATCCACACGACCGTCTCGAAGGCCGCCAGGGAGGCCTCCGCGGCGTGCGTGTTGGTGGCCTTGGAGTCGTCGACGTAGACGACGCCCCCGACCTCGTCCACGTGCGCCACGCGGTGCGCGTCCGGACGGAAGTTCCGCAGGCCGTCGCGGACCGCGCGGGGCTCCACGCCGAAGGCGCGGGCCAGCGCCGCCGCCGCGAGGGCGTTGGCGATGTTGTGCGGGGCCGGCGGGTTGACGTCCTTGACCTCGGCGAGCTCCTGGGCGTTCTTCTGCCGGTTCTCGACGAAGGCGCGGTCCACGAGGATGCCGTCGACCACGCCGAGCATGGAGGGTCCGGGCGCGCCGAGGGTGAAGCCGATCGCCCGGCAGCCCTCCTCGACGTCCGCCTCGGCCACCAGGTCCTCGGTGGCCCGGTCGGCGACGTTGTAGACGCAGGCCACGGTGTTGCCCTCGTAGATCCGGCCCTTGTCGGCGGCGTACGCCTCCATCGAGCCGTGCCAGTCGAGGTGGTCCGGGGCCAGGTTCAGCACGGCCGCCGAGTGGGCGCGCAGCGAGGGCGCCCAGTGCAGCTGGTAGCTGGAGAGTTCGACGGCGAGGACGTCGTACTCCTCCTCGCCGGTCACCACGTCGACGATCGGGGTGCCGATGTTCCCGACGGCCGCGGTCCGCAGGCCGGCGGCCTTGAGGATCGAGGCGAGCATCTGGGTGGTGGTGGTCTTGCCGTTCGTACCGGTGATCGCGAGCCAGGGGGCGGCCTTCCTGCCCGGCGTGGACCCGCGCAGCTGCCAGGCGATCTCGACGTCGCCCACGACGTCCACGCCCGCCTCGGCGGCGGCCGCGAACAGCGGGCTGTCGGGCTTCCAGCCCGGCGAGGTGACGACCAGTTCGGTGCCCTCGGGCAGGACCTCACCCGCGTGCGCGCCGTCGGCCAGCCGGCCGAGGCGGACCTCGATGCCCTGCTCGGCGAGCTCGGCGGCCCGCGCGCGGTGCGCATCGCCGTCGCCGTTGTCGACGACGGTCACGACGGCGCCGAGGCCGGCCAGGGCGCGGGCGGCACTGATGCCGCTCACGCCGAGGCCGGCGACGGTGATGTTCTTGCCGTGCCAGGAGGTCACTTGTCGGCTGCCCATCCCGCGTAGAAGAGACCGAGACCCACGATCACGCACATGCCCTGGATGATCCAGAAGCGGACCACCACAAGGACTTCGGACCACCCCTTGAGTTCGAAGTGGTGTTGCAGCGGGGCCATCCGGAAGACGCGCTTCCCGGTCAGCTTGAAGGAGCCGACCTGGATGACCACCGACATGGTGATGAGGACGAAGAGGCCGCCGAGGAGGGCGATCAGGAACTCCGTGCGGGAGCAGATCGCGAGGCCGGCGAGCGCGCCGCCGAGCGCGAGCGAACCGGTGTCACCCATGAAGATCTTGGCCGGCGAGGTGTTCCACCACAGGAAGCCGAAGCAGGCACCCATCAGGGCGGAGGCGACGACCGCGAGGTCCAGCGGGTCGCGCACCTCGAAGCAGGCGTTGGGGTTCGTCAGCGTGATCGCGTTGGCGCAGGACTCCTGGTGCTGCCAGACGCCGATGAACGTGTAGGCGCCGAACACCATCACCGCGGCGCCGGTCGCGAGACCGTCGAGGCCGTCGGTCAGGTTCACGCCGTTGGACATCGCCAGGATCATGAACAGCGCCCAGACGACGAACAGCACCGGTCCGATCGACCAGCCGAAGTCCGTGACGAACGAGAGCCGGGTGGAGGCCGGGGTCAGTTCGCGCGAGTCCGAGAACTGGAGCGCGAGCACCGCGAAGGCGATGCCGACGATCAGCTGGCCGGCCATCTTGGCCTTCGCCCGCAGACCCAGCGAACGCTGCTTGACGATCTTGATGTAGTCGTCGAGGAAGCCGACCAGGCCCATGCCCGCCATGAGGAACAGCACCAGCAGACCCGAGAAGGTCGGCTCGCTGGAGGTGATCACCTTCGTCAGGGCGTACGCGATGAGCGTCGCCAGGATGAAGGAGATGCCGCCCATGGTGGGCGTGCCCTTCTTGCCCGCGTGGCCGCGGGGGCCGTCGTCGCGGATGAACTGGCCGTAGCCCTTGCGGGCGAGCAGCTTGATCAGCAGCGGTGTGCCGATGACCGTCAGGAACATGCCGATGACACCGGCGACCAGAATCTGCCTCATCGGTCGGCGACCTCGCCCTCGCGCTCAAGGAGCGCCAGCGCGACCCGCTCCAGGCCGATCGACCTGGAAGCCTTCACCAGCACGACGTCCCCCGGGCGCAGTTCACTGCGCAACAGGTCGACCGCCGCCTGCGCGTCGGACACGAGCACCGACTCCTCACCCCACGAACCCTCGTTATATGCGCCCAGTTGCAGCCAGGACGCTTCCCTGCCCCCGACTGCGACGAGCTTGCTCACGTTGAGCCGGACGGCAAGCCGTCCCACCGCGTCGTGCTCCGCCAGCGACGCGTCACCGAGCTCGGCCATGGGGCCCAGCACCGCCCACGTACGTCCCCCGGTGGCCCTGGCGGCGCCGCCCATCGCGACGAGAGCGCGCAGGGCGGCCCGCATGGACTCGGGATTCGCGTTGTAGGCGTCGTTGACGATCGTCACGCCGTCCGCGCGCTCGGTGACCTCCATCCGCCACCGGGAGAGCGTTCCCGCCCCGGAGAGCGCGGTGGCGATCTCCATGGCGGACATGCCCAGGACATGGGCGACGGCGGCCGCGGCGAGCGCGTTCGACACGTGGTGCTCACCGTACAGCCGCAAGGTCACATCACTGCACCCGGTCGGTGTGTGGAGTGTGAAGGCGGGCCGTCCCCCCGGCGTCATCCGCACCTCGGTGGCGCGTACGTCGGCGTCCTCGGCCTCGCCGAACAGCACGGTACGGGCCTTCGTACGGGCGGACATGGCGCGCACGAGGAGGTCGTCGGCGTTGAGCACGGCGACTCCGCCGTCGGCCTCGGCGGGGAGGGCCTCGACCAGTTCCCCCTTGGCCTGGGCGATCTGCTCGCGGCCGCCGAACTCGCCGATGTGGGCGGTGCCGACGTTGAGGACGAGCCCGATGCGGGGCGGGGTCAGGCCGGTGAGGTAGGCGATGTGGCCGATGCCGCGGGCGCCCATCTCCAGGACCAGGTGGCGGGTTTCCGCGGTGGCCTGGAGGGCGGTGAGCGGCAGGCCGATCTCGTTGTTGAGGGAGCCGGGGGTCCACACGGTGGGTGCGTGGCTCTGCAGCACCTGAGCGATGAGGTCCTTGGTGGACGTCTTCCCGGCCGAGCCGGTCAGCGCCACCACGTCGGTGCCGAGGCGTTCGACGACGGCCCGGGCGAGGGCGCCGAGCGCCTTCTCCACGTCCGGGACGACGATCGCGGGTACGCCGACGGGCCGGGCCGCGAGAACGGCCGCGGCTCCGGCCGCCACCGCCCGCTCCGCGTACGCGTGGCCGTCGACGTGCTCACCGGCGAAGGCGGCGAACAGGCTGCCCGCCTCCACCTTGCGGGAGTCGATGACCACGGGCCCGCTGATCCGCACCGACGGATCCGGTATGTCGTGGGGCCGCCCGCCGGTGATGTCGGCGATCTCGGCGAGGGAAAGGGCGATCACTGGTTCACCTCGGCCTGTCGGGCATGGTGCTGCCGGTTCTCGATGGCCGCGCGGAGCACCGCGCGGTCGTCGAAGGGACGTACGACGCCTGCCGTGTCCTGGCCCTGCTCGTGCCCCTTGCCGGCCACGAGCACGGTGTCGCCGGCCTCGGCGCGCGCGACGGCCGCGGCGATGGCCGCCGCCCGGTCGGCGTCGACGAGGACGGTGCCCCGCTCGGCGGGCGGTACGGACACGGCGCCTTCGAACATCGCGCCGAGGATCGTGAGGGGGTCCTCGGAGCGCGGGTTGTCGGAGGTCAGGACGGCGGTGTCGGCGAAGCGGGCCGCGGCGGCGCCCATCGGGGCGCGCTTGGTGGTGTCGCGGTCGCCGCCGCAGCCGAGGACGATGTGCAGCTTGCCGGTGGTGACCTCGCGCAGGGCCCGCAGGACCGATTCGACGGCGTCCGTCTTGTGCGCGTAGTCGACGACGGCCAGGTAGGGCTGCCCCGCGTCCACCCGCTCCAGCCGGCCGGGCACCCCGGGGACCGCGGCGACGCCGTCGGCGGCGGTCTGCGGGTCGAGGCCGGCGGCGGCGAGCGTGACGATCGCGGCGACGGTGTTGGCGACGTTGAACGGGCCGGGCAGCGGGGCGGTGGCCCGTACGCGCTGTCCTTCCGGGCCCACCAGGGTCAGGGTGGAGTCCATGTGGCCGAAGACCACGTCCTCGGCGCGCCAGTCGGCGGCCGGGTCGCCGGCGGCGGAGAACGTGACGACCGGGATCGACGCCTCCTTGGCCAGCCGGCGGCCGTACTCGTCGTCGAAGTTGACCACGCCGAGGCGGGCGCGGCGCTCGGTGAAGAGCCGCGCCTTGGCCTGGAAGTAGTCCTCCATGTCGGAGTGGAACTCCATGTGTTCCGGGCTCAGGTTGTTGAAGACGGCGACGTCGAAGACGCAGCCGTCGACCCGGCCGAGCACGAGGGCGTGGCTGGACACCTCCATGGCCACGGCCTCGACGCCGCGTTCGCGCATGACCGCGAAGAGGGCCTGGAGGTCGGTGGCCTCGGGTGTGGTGCGCTCCGACTTGATGCGCTCGTCGCCGATGCGCATCTCGACGGTGCCGACCAGTCCGGTGCTGCGGCCGGCGCCGCGCAGACCGCCCTCGACGAGGTACGCCGTGGTGGTCTTGCCGGAGGTGCCGGTGATGCCGAGCTGGAGCAGGCCCTCGCCGGGCCGGCCGTAGATCTCGGCGGCGAGTTCGCCCATCCGGCCGCGCGGGTCGGCGACGGCCAGCACCGGGAGCCCGGTGGCGGCGGCGCGGTCGGCGCCGGCCGGGTCGGTCAGCACGGCGGCGGCGCCGAGGGCGGCCGCCTGGGCGGCGAAGTCCGCGCCGTGCAGCTTGGCACCGGGAAGGGCCGCGTACAGGTCGCCGGGGCGTACGGCACGGGAGTCGTGCGTGATGCCGGTGACCGGGGGTCCGGTCGGGCCGGCCGCGGCGTCGAGGCCGGCCAGGGCCGCGAGCTCGGACAGCGGGACCGGCCGTACGGACGCGGGACGCGGCGCTCCCGGCGGCGTCGCCGGGGCGTCTTTCTGGGTGGTTCTGGGCTGATCAGCGTGGGACACGGCGGTGAGCGTACCGGGCGCGGCGGCCGCGTTGCGAAGCGAGGGCCCGGCCGGGGCGTCCTGGGCCGTCCGGTTCCCGGGTTTCGGGGTGATCGTTGTCACTGATGGTGCCTCACGGTTTTCCGGCGGGCTGCCGGGCGGTCGGGTAGCTGGGCGGGCTACGAGCCCTGTTCGTAGGTGACGGGCAGTCCGGCGGGGGCGGTTCCGGTGGGGGCGACCTGAAGCGTCTTGAGGGCGAACTCCATGACCTTCTTGTAGATGGGGCCGCAGATCTGGCCGCCGAAGTAGCTGCCCTTGGTGGGGTTCTGGATGGCGCAGTAGACGGTGACGCGGGGGTTGTCGGCGGGCGCGAACCCGGCGAAGGAGGCGGTGTACCCCTTGTAGCGGCCGGTGGCCGGATCCACCCGGTTGGAGGTGCCGGTCTTGCCGCCGACCCGGTAGCCGGGGATGCGCGCCTTGGTGCCGGTGCCCTCCTGGTCGTCGACCACGGATTCGAGCATCGCGGCGAGGGTCTTGGCGGTCGCCTCGCTGATCACGCGGTTCTTGTCGGGCGCGGGGGCCGGGGTGAACCGGCCGTCGGGGCCCTTGGTGCCGCGGACCAGGGTCGGCTCGATCCGGACCCCGGCGTTGGCGATGGTGGAGTACACGGAGGCGGCCTGCATGGCGTTGAGGGACAGGCCCTGGCCGAAGGGGATCGTGTACTGCTGGGAGGTGGACCAGGCCTCGGGCCTGGCCAGGATGCCGCGGGACTCGCCGGGGTAGCCGAGGCCGGTGGGCTGCCCGATGCCGAACTTGGTCAGGTACGAGTACAGGACCCGGTTGGCCTCGGGCTGGGTGGCGCCGAGCTGGCCGGTGGCCAGGATGGTGCCGATGTTGGAGGACTTGGCGAGGACCCCGTTGAGGGTCAGGTACCAGGTCGGGTGGTCGATGTCGTCCTTGAACAGCCGGTCGCCCCGGTGCAGCCGGTTGGGGACCTCGACGTGGGTCTCGGGGGTGGCCTTCTTCTCCTCCAGTACGGCGGCCATCGACATCACCTTGGCGGTGGAGCCGGGCTCGTACACGTCCTGGAGGGCGGCGTTGCCCATGGCGGCGGAGCTGGCCCGGGAGAGGTCGCCCGGGTCGAAGCCGGGGGCGTTGGCCATGGCGAGGACCTCGCCGGTGCGGGTGTCCTGGACGATGACGTAGCCGCGGTCGGCCCCGGACTTCTCGACCTGCTCGGTGATGGCGCTCTGCGCCGCCCACTGGATGTCGCGGTCGATGGTCAGCTCGATGTCCTCGCCGGGCACGGCGGGCTTCTCGCTGGATCCGGCCGTCGGGACCCGGCGGCCGCCGGACTGGGCGTAGGTGAGCTCGCCGTCCTTGCCGGCCAGCTTCTTGTCGAGGGCGGACTCCAGGCCGCCGCCGCCCTTGCCGTCGGCATTGACGTAACCCAGTATCCCGGCGGCCAGGTCGCCGCCCGGGTACACGCGCTTGCTGCTGTCGTCCTTGAACACGCCGGCGAGGACGTTGGCGCCGGGGCCGTTGTTCTTGCGGTCCGCGGTGGCCTTCTGGGCGAAGACCCGCTGGAGGTCCTTGATCTGGTTCCAGACCTGGGGGGTCTGGCGGCGGGCGAGGACGACGTAGCGGGTGTTCTTGGTCTTCAGGAGCCCCGCGATCGCCTTGGCGTCCTTGCCGAGGATCGGTGCGAGGAGGGCCGCGGCCTGCTCGGGGGCGTCGGGGGCCTTGCTCTCCTGCGGGGTGAACATCTTGGGGTCGGCCGTGATGTCGTACGCGTCGACGCTGGTGGCGAGGGCGACGCCCTTGCGGTCGGTGATCTCCCCGCGTTCGGCGGCGAGGGTGTGGCTGGCGAAGCGGTTCTCCGTGGCCTTGGCGGAGTACGCGGACGCGTCCACGGCCTGGACCTGGAGGAGGCGCACCACGAAGGCGAACATGACGAAGGTCAGGCCGAGGCTGACGAGCCGCAGCCGGGGCCTCGGGCTGCCGAGCCGGATCGTGTGCGGCCGGCGCGCGGGGGCGGGCCTGCGGGGCGCCGCCGGCTTCTGCGGCCGGCGCCCGGCCGGGCCGGGCACCTTGCGCGCCGGCCCCCCGCCGCTCACGCCGCCACCGCCGGCCGTGCGGCGCGGCTGCCGGGGGCGCCGCCCCCGGACCCTCTGCACCGCCGGGGGCGTCCGGCGATCACGTCGCGGGGGTGGGTCACGGCGTCACCTTCCAGGGGTCTGGCTGGGGGCGGGCGCGGGCGCGGACGGCGGGGCCTGCGCCGGGGCCTGTGCGCCCGCCGCGGCGGAGGGCGCGGTGGACGCCGCCGCGGACGACGCGGCGGAGGGTGCGGGGGACGGCGGGGCGGACGGCGGCGGGGGTTCCGACGCGGCCGCGGCGGACCCGGCGACCTTGCCGTCCGGCCCGATGAAGACCGGGCTGCCGCCGGGGACCAGGCCCAGCTCGTGGGCCCGGCGCTGCAACGCGTCCGGGGCTGAGTACCCGTCCACGTCCCGTTGCAGCGCCTGCTCCTCGTCCGTCAGCGCGGTGGTCTCCCGCTTCAGCTTCGTCAGCTGGAAGGAGCCCTCGTTCAGCGCGGAGTTCAGCAGCAGCAGGCTGATCAGCCCGCCGCCCAGCAGCGCCACCACCAGCAGGACGAACGGCATCCGGGCGGCCTGCCCGGCCGCCGCCGCCTTCCCCGGCCGACCTCCGCGCTTGGTCACAGCCGCGCCTCCCGGATGCGTTCGACGCCGCGGAAGCGGGCCGGGGCGGCCCGCCGGTTCTCGGCGATCTCCTCCTCCGTCGGCAGTTCCGCGCCCCGCGTCAGCAGCTTCAGCTTCGGCTGGTACTTCTCGGGGACCACCGGCAGCCCGGGCGGCGCCGTCGAGGTCGCGCCCGCCGCGAAGACCTGCTTGACGAGCCGGTCCTCCAGCGAGTGGTAGGACAGCACCGCGATCCGCCCGCCCACCGCGATCCGGTCCACGGCCGCCGGGATCGCCCGCTCCAGGCCCGACAGCTCGCCGTTGACCTCGATCCGCAGCGCCTGGAAGGTCCGCTTCGCCGGGTTGCCGCCCGTCCGCTTCGCCGCCTGCGGCAGCGCGTCGCGGATCAGCTCGACCAGCCGGGCGCTGTTGGAGAAGGGCTCCTTCTCGCGCTCGCGCACGACCGCCGACACGATCCGCTTGGCCTGCTTCTCCTCGCCGTACTGGCGCAGGATCCGCACCAGCTCGCCGGGGGCGTACGTGTTGAGGACCTCGGCGGCGCTGATGCCGGTCGTCTGGTCCATCCGCATGTCCAGCGGCGCGTCCTGCGCGTACGCGAACCCGCGGTCGGCCTCGTCCAGCTGCATGGAGGAGACGCCGAGGTCGAAGAGGATGCCCTGGACGGCGGGGATGCGCAGGCCGTCGAGCACCTCCGCGAGGTCGGCGTAGATCGCGTGGACCAGGGTGACCCGGTCGCCGAAGGGCGCGAGCCGCTCGCCGGAGAGGCGCAGGGCCTCCTTGTCGCGGTCGAGGCCGATCAGGTGGGCCTCGGGGAACCGGGTGAGCAGGGCCTCGCTGTGGCCGCCGAGGCCGAGGGTGCAGTCGACGACGACGGCCCCCGGCTTCTGCAGCGCCGGGGCCAACAGGTCCAGGCACCGCTGGAGCATCACCGGGACATGTCGGGACTCGCTAGTCAAAGCGCCCTCTCAGATAACGGCGCGGCAGGCGTACGCCGCGCCGCGCACGCGGAGTTTTACCAGGATTACCAAGGGCCGGAAGGCCCGTGGGGCCGGGCTCCGGCCGGTTCGCGCCACTTTAGTGCAACGGTCGCCGCGGTCAACGAACCGCACCCGCGCGCCGTGCGGCGCTCTCCCGGCGAACCGGCGAATGCCGCGAATCACCCGATCAGGTGCATCCGCCTCACTCCTGTGGGGTAGCTCACAACAAGGCCGGTTGACCTTCTTTGTCGACCTTCGCTCCATGCCCGGACGAGCTGTGACCACTAACGTCGTACCCATGACGACCTCCGCATCCCTGCCCGCCGACCCCGCTCCCCCGGCATCCGGCGGCCGTTCCGTCACGGACCGGCTGGTCGAGGCCAACCGGCAGTACGCCGCGCGGTTCGCCGACCCGGGCATGGACGCCCGGCCGGTCCTCCACGTCGCCGTCGTGGCCTGTATGGACGCCCGCCTCGACCTGCACAAGGCCCTCGGCCTGGAACTCGGCGACTGCCACACCATCCGCAACGCCGGCGGGGTCGTCACCGACGACACCATCCGCTCGCTCACCATCAGCCAGCGCGCCCTCGGCACCCGCGCGGTGATACTCATCCACCACACCGGCTGCGGTCTCGAAAGCCTGACCGAGGACTTCCGGCACGAGCTGGAGGACGAGGTCGGCCAGCGCCCCGCCTGGGCCGTGGAGGCCTTCCGCGACGTTGACCAGGACGTTCGCCAGTCCATGCAACGCGTGCGGACCAACCCCTTCCTCCCCCACACGGACGATGTGCGAGGCTTCGTCTTCGACGTGCACACCGGGCTCCTGCGGGAGATCGATCCGGCCTCTTGAGTGACACGGGCCCGTGACGCCGTCAAGAATGCGGAGATGACGTCACCCGGAGAGCCTCCGGGGCGACGTCGTATCCGTTGGGTGCGTTGGGGTGGGCCGTGCATGCGCCGAGGGCGTCGGCCCTGAGGAAGGGCCGAGGAGAACCAGGTGACGAC
The DNA here is from genome assembly GCF_014650555.1 of Streptomyces goshikiensis. Classification (GTDB taxonomy): domain Bacteria; phylum Actinomycetota; class Actinomycetes; order Streptomycetales; family Streptomycetaceae; genus Streptomyces; species Streptomyces goshikiensis. Next base: position 304,419 of record NZ_BMVE01000005.1, read on the forward strand.
GTACGACGACAGAGCGAGCCTCGCGGATCTGACCAGCACGGCGGAGCGGGTCCGCCACTCGGTCGAGAGCGTGATCGAGGGCAAGCCCGAGGTCGTCCGCCTGGCGCTGACCGTGCTCCTCGCCGAGGGCCACCTGCTCATCGAGGACGTCCCCGGCGTCGGCAAGACCATGCTGGCCAAGACGCTCGCCAAGTCCATCGACTGCTCGGTGCAGCGCATCCAGTTCACCCCGGACCTGCTGCCCTCGGACATCACCGGCGTCAGCATCTACGACCAGCAGCGCCGCGAGTTCGAGTTCAAGCCGGGCGCGATCTTCGCGCAGATCGTCATCGGCGACGAGATCAACCGCGCCTCCCCCAAGACCCAGTCCGCGCTGCTGGAGTCGATGGAGGAGCGCCAGGTCACCATCGACGGCACCACCTACACGCTGCCCAGCCCGTTCATGGTCGTCGCCACCCAGAACCCGGTCGAGATGGAGGGCACCTACCCCCTCCCCGAAGCCCAGCGCGACCGCTTCATGGCCCGCGTCTCCGTCGGATACCCGAGCCCCGAGGCCGAGCTCCAGATGCTCGACGTGCACGGCGGGCTCTCCCCGCTCGACGACCTCACCGCCGTGGCGCACGCGCACGACATCGTGAAGCTCATCGAGGCCGTCCGCGAGGTGTACGTCGCCGAGCCCGTCCGGCGCTACGTCGTCGACCTGGTCTCCGCCACCCGCACCCACCCGGACCTGCGCCTCGGCGCCTCGCCGCGCGCCACCCTGCACCTGCTGCGCGCCGTGAAGGCCTCCGCCGCCCTCGCCGGCCGCGAGTACGTACTGCCCGACGACGTCCAGGCCCTGGCCGCCCCCGTCCTCGCGCACCGGCTGCTGCCCACCGCGCAGGCCCAGCTGAACCGGCGCACCGCCGAGCAGGTCGTCCACGACATCCTCCAGCGCACCCCCGTCCCGGCCGCGCACGCCCGCGGCGAGATGCCGCCCGGCGCGGGCACCCGGGGCTTCTGATGAGCGCCGGTGCCCCGAGCGGCGCCGGCGGCGAGGGCCGGCCCGCCGGCGGGCTGCGTTCGTCCCTGTCCGGGCTCACCACCCGCGGCCGCTCCTTCGTGGCCGCCGGGATCGCCGCCGCCGTGTGCGCCTACGTCCTCGGCCAGGAGGAACTCCTGCGGGTCGGGCTGCTGCTCGCGGCGCTGCCGCTGATCTGCGTCCTCGCCCTGCACCGCACCCGCCACCGGGTCACCGGCAGCCGCCGGCTCACCCCGACCCGGGTGTCCGCGGGCGGCGAGGCACGGGTGCAGCTGAGGATGGACAACACCTCGCGGGTACCGACCGGCCTGCTGATGCTCCAGGACCGGGTGCCCTACGTCCTCGGGCCCCGGCCCCGCTTCGTCCTGGACCGGGTCGAGCCGGGCGGGCGCCGCGAGGTCTCCTACCGGGTCCGCTCCGACCTGCGCGGCCGCTACCCGCTGGGCCCGCTCCAGCTGCGCCTGTCCGACCCCTTCGGCCTGGTCGAGCTGACCCGCTCCTTCAGCGCGTACGACACCCTCACCGTCATCCCGCGCACCGAGGCCCTGCCCGCGGTCCGCCTCACCGGCGAGTCCTCCGGCTACGGCGACGGCAGCCGCCGCTCGCTGGCCCTGTCCGGCGACGACGACGTGATCCCCCGCGGTTACCGGCGCGGCGACGACCTGCGCCGGGTGCACTGGCGCTCCACCGCCCGCTACGGCGAGCTGATGGTGCGCCGCGAGGAGCAGCCGCAGCGCAGCCGGGCCACCGTCCTGCTCGACACGCGGCAGCTCGCCTTCGAGGGCGCCGGACCGGATTCCGCGTTCGAATGGGCCGTCTCGGGGGCCGCCTCGACGCTGACGCACCTGCTGGAGCAGGGCTTCTCGGTGCGGCTGCTCACCGACACCGGCGATTCGATGCCCGGCGGCGAGGGCGGCGGCGGTTTCAACGGGGGCTCCTCCGGCGGGCAGGAGTCCGCCGTGGCCGCGGGGCTGATGATGGACACCCTCGCGGTAGTCGGCCACTCCGACGGGGCCGGGCTGTCGCGGGCCCACGACGCGATACGCGGCGCGGGCGGGGCGCTCGGCGGAGCCGGCTCCGACGGGCTCCTCGTCGGCTTCTTCGGCGATCTCGACGACGTACAGACGGAGCTGGTGGCGAGGATGCGCCAGCGGGCCGCCGGCGCCGTGGCGTTCGTACTGGACTCCGAGACCTGGGCCGGGCGGCCCGCGCGGGAGACCGCGCTGCCACCGCTCCAGGAACGGCTGCGCAGGCTGCGCGACGCGGGCTGGACGGCCCTGGCCGCCCCGCCCGGGGTGGCCTTCGGCGAGCTGTGGCGGCAGGCCGGGAACGCTCCGCTCGGCACGGGAACTTCCGGAGGTTGGGGATGAGCGGGCGGGCGAGACTGACGGTTTTCGCGGCGCTGGCGACGCTGCTGACCTCCTGGTCACTGGCCGGGCTGGTCGAGTCGAGCGGCTGGATCGCGCAGGCCGCGGCGCTGCTCGCCGTACAGGCGGCGGTGGGTGCGGGAGCCCGGCGGGTGCCGCTGGCGCGGTCGCTGACCGTGGCCGCGCAGCTGCTGGTGTCGCTGCTGATCCTCGTGTTCCTGTTCGCGGGCCGGGGCGAGTCCACCGGGAACGGGCCGCTGGCCTACCTGGTGACCGACTTCGGCGCGCTGTTCGGGCAGGGCGTCCGGGACGTCGGCGAGTTCGCGATACCGGCGCCGCTGACGGACGGCATCCAGCTGCTGCTGCTCGCCGGGGTGCTGCTGGTCGGGCTGCTCGTGGACATGCTGGCGGTGACGCTGCGCACGGCCGCGGCGGCCGGACTGCCGCTGCTCGCGCTGTACTCGGTGGCCGCAGGGCTGGCCACCGACGACTCCGGCACCTGGTTCTCGTTCCTGCTGGCCGGGACCGGCTACCTGCTGCTCCTGCTCGCCGAGGGCCGCGACCGGCTCGCCCAGTGGGGCCGGGTCTTCGGCGCCGCCCCGCGCGGCCGGGTCTCGGCCGCCTCCGGGTACGGGGGCGGCGCGGCCGGCGGCCAGGCGGTGGCGCCCGTACGCACCGGGCGGCGGATCGGTGTGGTGGCGCTGGGCCTGGCACTGGCCGTGCCGATGGCCCTGCCGGCGCTCGGTGACGGGCTGATCGGCGGCCGGGGCACCGGCGACGCCGACGGCAGCGGCGCGGGCGGCGGCACCATCTCGGCGGTCAACCCGCTGGTCTCGCTGCAGAGCAGCCTGAACGCGCAGGACAACCGGGTGGTGCTCAAGTACCGCACGGACAGCACCCAGGTCGCCGACCAGTACGTACGGATCCTGGCGCTGGACGAGTTCAACGGCGTCAAGTGGGAGGCCTCCGGGCGGCCGCTGAGCGACGTCCCGGCGCGGATGCCGAACCCGCCGGGGCTGGGCGACCAGGTCCGGGCCGGCGCGAGCGAGGTGCGCACCACCTTCTCGGCGGCCGACACCTACGTACAGCGCTACCTGCCGATGCCGTACCCGGCGACCGGGGTGGACATCGGCGGGAAGTGGCGGTTCGAGCCGGCCGGCCGGACCCTGGTCGGTGACCAGCTCGGCAAGGACAAGTTCCAGAACGTGCAGGGCGCCCAGTACACGGTGCGGAGCATGATGCTGCGGCCGACGGTGCGCCAGCTCCAGAGCGCGCCCGCGCCGGGCGACGCGATCCGCGCCGACTACACGAAGCTGCCGGACAACCTCCCGCCGGTCGTCGCGGACACGGCCCGCAAGGTGACGCAGGGCTCGAAGGACGACTACACGCGGGCGGTGAAGCTCCAGGACTTCTTCGCCGTGAGCGGTGGGTTCCGGTACAACACACGGACCGCCTCGGGTACGGGGCCGCAGGCCGTGGCCCGCTTCCTTGAGGACAAGGAAGGCTTCTGCATCCACTTCGCGTTCTCGATGGCGGCGATGTCCCGGTCGCTCGGGATCCCGGCGCGGGTGGCGGTCGGGTTCACCCCCGGCGAGCGGCAGTCGGACGGCACGTGGAACGTCTCGATGCGGGACGCGCACGCGTGGCCGGAGCTGTACTTCGAGGGCGTCGGCTGGACCCGGTTCGAGCCGACGCCGCGCTCCGGGATCTCGATCCCCGACTACAGCCAGGCGCAGACCCCGTCGAGCCGGCCGTCCGCGCCGTCGGCGCTGCCGTCGGCGAGCGCGACGGAGCCGAACGCGGCCCCGTCGAAGGCGGACGACTGCCCGCCGGAGCTGAAGAAGCTGGGCGAGTGCGGGGCTCCGGCGTCGGCGCAGGCGGCCGGTCCGGGTGCGGGCGGGCCGTCCGTGCTCGCCGTACTGGGCTGGGTCGCGGGCGGGGTGGCGCTGCTCGGGCTGCCGATGCTGCCGATGCTGTGGCGGACCCGGGTGCGCGGGCGGCGGCTGGCCGCCGGGTCGGTGCTGTCCGCCTGGCGGGAGCTGGGAGACGCGGCGTGGGACGTGGGCATCGCCCCCGACGAGTCGCTGTCGCCCCGGGGAGCCGTGGCTCGGATCGTGGAGCTGGGGCGGCTGGAGCCGGACGCGACCGACGCGGTGCGGCGGGTCGGCGGGGCCGTGGAGCGGGCGCTGTACGCCCCGGCGGGGGCGGACGCCGCGTACCCGGGGCTGGCGCAGGACGTCCTGCTGGCCCGCGCGGGGCTGCTGGCCGGGGTGTCTCGGGCGGCGCGGCTGCGGGCGCGGCTGGCGCCGCGGTCCGCGGCGCGGGTGGTCTGGGCGGCGTCGGCCCGCTGGTCCGCCGCCTCCGCGGCGGCCGCGACCCGCCTCTCCGCCATCCGCCCACGCCTCCCCCTCCGCCACCGCGGCTGACCCCCGGCGCGGCCGGCAGCCCCGACACCGTTGGCGCCCCGGGCTCGCCGGCAGCTCCCGGCCCCGCCGGGCAACGCCGGCCTCGCCGGCACCCCGGTCCGGCGGCGGTTCCAGCCCGTCCGGCGTTTGAGGACCGGGGGTCCGGGGGCTGGCCCCCGGCAACCGCCCTGCGGGGCTGTCCCCTACCCGCCCTTCCACCGTTCCCTGGGCTCCGCCCAGACCCGCGCCTCAAACGCCGGCGAGGCTGAATCGGGTGCGGACGTGGAAACGCCGGGCGGTGAGGCTCGTTCCCCCTGGAGCCTCACCGCCCGGCGTCTTCGCGTAGCCGGGCCCCCGTACAACTTCCCGGCGAGGGACGAGGCCCTGGGCCGCTCCGCGGCCCCGTGTCCGCGGTGCGGCCCGAGGGCCCCTGTCCGTCGTCCCCCAGTCTGCTGTTTCCGCAGGTGGGAGCCCATCCGTACGCGTACTCATTTCCGCGCCTAGGTACGGGTACTCAGTTCTACGCGCCCCCACCACCCCCGCGGCACCGCCGACCGGGGGTACCTCACCGGCTTCCGCTCACCCGGCCCCGCAACAGCAGCGACAGCGCCGAGTGCACGTCGTCCAGGGAGCGTTCGCTCTGGAACGACTGCCAGTCCAGCGCCGCGACCAGCACCATCCCCACCATCGCGGCAGCGGTCAGCGGCACGTCGATCTCGGGGCTGAGTTCGCCCCGCTCGACCCCCTCGCGCAGCACGGTCTCCACCACCGCCACCGCCTCCCGCCGGACCACCATCAGCGTGGACTGCCACGCCCGGTTGGTGCGCCACAGCTCGGCGACGTACAGCTGCGTGAAGGCCGGATACCGGTCGATGAACACGAGGCCCGCCCGGATCATCGCGTCCAGCGCCTCCACGCGGGTCCCGCCCCGGGCCTCCGTCTCCTGCGCCGCCGTCCGCAGGGACTCGGTCAGGAGACCGACCCCGTGCCTCAGCAGCTCCTCGAAGAGGTCGGTCTTGCTGGCGAAGTTGTAGTACACCGTGCCTTTGGCGACCCCCGCCCGCTCGGCGATCTCGTCGACCGTCGTGGCCGAGAAGCCCTGTTCCGCGATGAGGGTGACAGCCGCTTCGTAGAGCTTCTGCCGGGTGGCCTGACGACGGCCGCTGCCGGTACCCGTACCGGTGCTGCTGCTTTCCATGGCGCTGATTCTCACAGGTCAACGCCTCCTTACAGGCTCAGTTCCGGGTGCAGCCGGTCCATCGTCCACACCTGCTTGCCGCGGGCGGCGAGGGCGGTGAGGGCGAGCGCGCCGATCGTGAAGGCCGTCAGGACCGCGCAGCCCTGCCACACGGGGCCGAGATCGCCCCCCGTGATGAGCTTGCGCAGGCTCTCGACGACGTACGACATCGGCAGGTACGGGTGGATCGCGTTGAAGAAGCCCGGGCTGGTCTGAACGGGGTACGTACCGCCCGCCGAGGTCAGCTGGAGCATCAGGACGGCCAGCACCAGGATCCGCCCGGCCGCGCCGAACTTGGCGTTGAGCCACTGCACGATCGCCGCGAAGCAGGCGGTGACCAGCATCAGGAAGGCGATGGTCAGGGCCGGCCGGGCCATGTCCAGGCCGAGCCCCCAGTGCAGTACGGACATCAGCATGGCCACCTGCGCGGCGCCGAGGCCGGCCACGGGCAGCCAGCCCGCGAAGGCGATCCGCCAGGGCGAGGCACCGGCGGCCAGGGCCCGCTTGTTCATCGGCGCGATCAGCATGTACGCGACCATCGCGCCGACCCAGAGGGAGAGCGGGATGAAGTACGGGGCGAAGCCGGTGCCGTAGTTGGGCGCCTTGTGCAGGGACTGGTTGGCGAGCTTGACCGGGTCGGCCATGACCTCGGTGCGGGCGTCGCGCTGCTTCTCGTCGTAGTCCGGGATCTTGCCGGCACCGTCGTGCAGGCCGTCGGCGAGGGTGCCGCTGCCGTCCACGAGCTTGAACATGCCGCCCTGGAGGGTGTGCGCGCCGTCGCCGAGCTTGCCGACGCCCTCGCCGAGCTTGCCGGAGCCGCTGGTGGCGGTGCCCAGACCGGTGTGGAGCGTGGCCATGCCGGAGGCGACCTTGTGAGCGGCTTCGTTGAGGGCGTTGACCTGGCTGACGGCGGTGTTGAGGTCGGACTTGAGCGCGGGGGCCTTCACGGCGAGCTCGCGGGCGTCCTTCTCCAGCTCGGTCAGCTGGTTGCGGAGCTTGTCGATGTCCCCGCCCGAGCCCTTGACCAGGGCGTTGACGTCGCCGCTGAGCTGGGCCCCCTCGGCGGCGACCTCCTTGGTCTTCTTCAACCGCTCGCAGAGGGCGGGGGACAGCTTGGTCCCGGGGCCGCACGCCTCGTTGTAGTCGGCGGCGGTCCGGGTCGCGAGGAGCTGCGAGATGCGGGCGACGGCCGGTGCCTTCTCGGCGAGCTTGTCGAGGTGGTTGCGGGTGACCTTGGCGGTGTCGGCGACCAGCACGGCGGTGTCCGCGAGCTGCTTGGGGTCCTGGACGAAGGGGCGGGCCTTGCCCGCGACGCCGTCCATCTTGTCGGCGAGCTTCTGGGTGCCGTCGGCGATGCCCCGCGTTCCGGTCTTCAGCTGTGCGGCGCCCGAGCCCAGCTTCCTGAGCCCGCTGGTGAGCTCGTCGGACTTCTCCTCGGCCGTGTCGAGGCCCTCGGCGAGGTCCTTGGCGCCCTGCTGGGCCTTGCCGGCCCCGTCCTTGATCTGGTCGGCGCCGTCGGCGGCCTCGGCCGTCTTGTCGTGCAGGTCGGAGAAGTTCACGAAGATCTTGTCGAGGAAGCCGCGGGAGGCGTTCTTGGACGCCGCCGAGCGGACCTCGGAGAAGACGGTGCGGGAGATCGAGCCGACGACGTAGTTGTTCGCGTCGTTCGTGCGGACCTGGAGCGCGCCGGTGGTGGGGTCGTCCCCGGAACTGGAGGCGATCTTCTCGCTGAAGTCGGCGGGCATGGTCAGGGACAGGTAGAACTTCCCGTCCTCCAGGCCCTTCGCCGCCTCGGCGGCGCTGACCTCGCGCCAGTCGAAGGTCCGACTGTCGCGCAGCTTCTTGGTGATCTCACCGCCGGCGTCGAGGTGCTTGCCGTCCACGGTGGCGCCCTGGTCGGAGTTGACGAGGGCGACGGGCACCTTGTCGAGGCGGCCGTACGGGTCCCAGAAGGACCAGAGGTACAGCGCGCCGTAGAGCAGCGGCAGCAGGAGCAGCGCGACGAGGGCGGCCCGGGGGAGCTTTCCCCGCCCGAACCGCTTCAGCTCAAGCGCGGCGAGCTTCGGCGAGCGCATCGTCCGTCCCCTTCGTGTTCGTGTCCGTCTTCGCGTTCGTGTCCGGCTCCGCGTCCGGCTCCGCGTCCGATTCCGGCTTCGCGTCCGTCTTCGTGTTCGTGTCCGGCTTCGCATCCGGCTTCGCGTCCGTTTCCGGCCTCGCGTCCGTCTCGGCGGCCGGCGCCGAGTCCGGCTTCGCGTCCGGCGTCTTGGCCGGGGTTCCGGTGCGGACCACCGGTATGTCCTGCGGTGCCTCGCTGCACACCGCGAAGACGGTGGTGCCGCGCGCGGCGATGGCTCGGAGCAGGGACCAGGCCTCGGCGCGTTCGGCGTCCGAGAGCTTGAGGTCCAGGTCGTCGAGGGCCAGCAGCCGCGGGTCGCCGAGCAGCGCGATGGCCACGGACAGGCGTACGGACTCCAGGCGTTCCAGGTCGCGTACGGAGGTACGGGGCCCCTTGGGCAGGGTCGCGAGGTCCAGGCCGGCGACGGCCAGGGCCTCCTCGATCCGGGCTGCCGCGGAGGCGCGGCGCTCGCCGCGCGGCCGGAGCAGGGCGCGGATCGGGCCCTCGTAGCGGCGCTGGAGCAGGGCGCCCTCGCGCAGCTGCTCGGCGACGGTGAGCGCCTGGTCGAGGTCGTTGACGCCGGAGACCGGGCCGAGGGCGGCGATCCTGCGGACCGCGGCCATCTTCTTCGGCAGCCGGTGGCCGCCCACCTCGGCATGGCCCGCGGTGGGTTTCATCCGGCCGGTGAGGGCAAGGAGCAGACAGGTCCGGCCGCTGCCCGAGGGGCCTTCGACCGCGGCGATCGAGCCGGGTGCCGCATCGATCGCGATGTTCCGGAACACCCAGCCGCGCGGGCCCTTGAGTCCGAAGTCCTCGGCTTTGACGGCCGCACCGTGCGGGCTGTCCACGCCGTCCCCTCCCTTTTGAACTGACTGGTCAGTTCAAAAACTAGCACCTTCCGGCGCATCCGGCGCGCGGTGGGGGGTAGTTACTCGGACAGACACGACAAACCCACAGGTCAGAGCGATTGTCAGTGGGGCACGTCACGATGGATCCACGCAACACCGCACAAGGCACCACACGACGAGCAAGAGGCACTACACGGCACAAGCGACAGCACCACGCATCGACAGGAGGTTCGTCATGGCCACACCGTCCCCGTCCCCTGTCCACCCCGTCCCGCGGAAGTCGGCGGCCCCACCGGCTGCCCTCGATCTCCTCGCCAAGGCCCGCTGCGGTCTGGCCGAGGCGGCGGAACTGCCCGGCCCCAACGAGCGGTACGCCACGGCGCACCTCGCGGCGCTGCGCGCGGCCGCGGCCGTACTGGCCGCGCGCGGCCGGCCCGAGCCGGTGAACCCGCGCCGGCGGCCCCGGATCCGGCCCGCCTGGGAGGTACTGCCGGAGACGGCACCGGAGCTGACGGAGTGGAGCGCGCTGTTCGCGTCCGGCGCCGCCCGCCGGGCCCGTGCCGAGGCGGGCATACCGGGTGCGGCGACCGCGCGGGAGGCGGACGACCTGGTGCGCGAAGTCGCGATGTTCCTGCGCCTGGTGGAACGCATGCTCGCGCTCCGGCCGGTGTCCGCCCCGGCCCTGCCGCAGCCCCGCCCGGAGCGTCCGGACGCGGGATGAGATCCCCGGCAGCCCGAGGCAATAGGGTGGGGCCCGTACCGCTCGCCCTTACCGCGCCGAGGAGCCATCAGCCGTGTCGGACACTTCCCGCCCCCGTGCCTCCCTTCGCACCGCTGTGGTGTGGGAGGTCCTCAAGGAGGCCCTCGACCGCCGGGTGAAGGCGACCGGGCGGGATGTGCTCGACGTGCTGGACACCGGCGGCGGCACCGGCAAGTTCGCCGTCCCGGTGGCCCGGCTGGGTCACCGCGTCACCGTGGTCGACCCCAGCCCGAACGCGCTGTTCGGGCTGGAGCGCCGGGTCTCCGAGGCCGGCGTCGCCGACCTGGTGCGCGGCGTCCAGGGCGACGCCCAGGGCCTGCTGGATGTCGTCGAGCGCGACGCGTACGACGTGGTGCTCTGCCACGGCGTGCTGGAATACGTCGACGACCCGGCCGAGGGCGTCGCCAACGCCTTCGCGGCGCTGCGGTCCGGCGGCGTCCTCAGCCTGCTCGCCGCCGGTCTCGGCGGGGCCGTGCTGGCCCGCGCGCTGGCCGGCCACTTCACCGAGGCGCGCACCGCGCTGACCGACCCGGCGGGCCGCTGGGGCACGGGCGACCCGGTGCCGCGCCGCTTCACCGCCGAGCAGCTCACCGAGCTGGTCGGGGGCGCCGGCCTGGAGGTCGGCACGGTGCACGGCGTGCGGATCTTCGCCGACCTGGTACCCGGGGTCCTGGTCGACACCGAGCCCGGCGCGGTCGAGGCCCTGCTGCGCCTGGAGGAGGCCGCGGCCGAGCTCCCCGCCTTCCACGCGGTCGCCACGCAACTGCACGTCCTTGGCGAGAAGCCCGCCTGATCTGCGGCGCTGTAGCGCACCGAGTCAGCCGTACACCCTCCGCCGAGCCGGTCGGACCCGTATGATCGAGGACACCGACCGGCATGGCGGCCGGGCCATTGGGGAATAAGCGCCTCAGTGACCGCGCCTTTCCGGCGGTACGGATCGCCGCGGTGCTTTTTCAGAGCGTGGCGTCGAGGGCGGGTATCACGGGGGCGATTCCCCGCCTATCCTGAAGGGGACCCCTGGTCGCTCCCCCCGCGACCGACGGATGAGGAGGACTCCCGTGCCGCTCTCGGAGCACGAGCAGCGAATGCTCGAGCAGATGGAGCGAGCGCTGTACGCCGAAGATCCCAAGTTCGCGACAGCGCTTGAGGGTAGCGGACTGCGCACGTACACCCGGCGTCGGGTTTACATGGCAGTCGCAGGCATTGTGGTGGGTATCGCGCTCCTCATGACCGGCGTGATCTGGCAGAGCGTGCTCTGGATCAGCGTGGTGGGATTCCTCGTCATGCTGGGATGCACGGTTCTCGTGGTCACCGGTTGGCGCAAGGCACCCAAGCCCGGCGAGCAGCCCGTCTCCGGTAGTGCAAGCGGTTCGGGCCACGGCCAGAACCGGCAGCGTCGGTCGATGATGACCCGGATCGAGGAGCGGTGGCAGCGCCGCCGCGACGAACACGGCCAGTAGGGCCTACGGATTTCGATGAGGGGACGGCTGCCCTGCGGCGGCCGTCCCCTCATGCGTGTCTTCAGGCCCCCTTCTGCGGCATGATGATCAGGTGAGTGTGCTCCCCCTGGTCTTCACCAGTGGCTGGGCCAGCGGGATCAACGCCTACGCCGTGGTCCTCCTGCTCGGCATCTTCGGCCGGACCGGACTGACCGACGACGTCCCCGCGTCGCTGCAACGCACCGACGTGCTGATCGTCGCGGCCGTCCTGTTCCTCTGCGAGGCGGTGGCCGACAAGGTTCCGTACGTGGACTCGATATGGGACGCCCTCCACACCGTGATCCGGCCGCTGGCCGGTGCCGTGATCGGTGCGCTGCTGGCAGGTCAGAGCGGCTCGCTCTCCGACATCGCGGCCGGGGCGGTCGGTGGCTCCACGGCCCTGGCCAGCCATTTCGTCAAGGCCGGCACCCGGATGGCGATCAACACCTCGCCAGAGCCGTTCACCAACGTGGGCATGAGCCTCGCCGAGGACCTCGGCGTGGCCGGCATCGTCACCTTCGCGATGTTCAACCCGCAGGTCGCCGCGATCATCGCGGCCGTGCTGCTGGCCCTGGGCCTGGCCACGCTGGTGTTCCTGTGGGCCCGGATCCGCCGCTTCCTGCGCCGCCGCGCCCAGCGCCGCGAGGAGCGGCACCTCGCCGCCGAGGCCCGCGAGTCCGCCGGGACGGCCGGGACCACCGGGATCGGTCCGGCGCCACCCCGCTGACCTGGGTCGATCCCGGCCCCTCCCGGTCGATAGGCTCAGCCGCATGGCACGAATTGCGGTGATCGGCGCCGGCATGGGCGCGATGGCGACGGCGGCCCGGCTGGCCGTGGCGGGCCACCAGGTGACGGTGTACGAGCGCGGGAGCACCTACGGCGGCTCGGTCGGCCGGTACGAGCGCGAGGGCTTCGCCTTCGACACGGGCCCCGGGCTGCTGCACCTGCCAGCCGTCTACCGCGACCTCTTCGTGAAGACCGGCAAGCGGCCGCTGGAGGAGTGCGTCGAGCTGGTCCAGGTGGATCCGGCCGTCCGGCACCTGCTGCCCGACGGCAGCGAGGCCACCCTCCCCAACGTCTCGCGCGGCGGCGCCGAGGCCGTCCTCGACCGGGCCTTCGGCGCGGGCGCGGGCGGGCGCTGGAGCGCCGTCCTGGGCCGTGCCCGCGACGCCTGGGACGCCACCCGCCGCCCGCTGCTGGAGGAGCCGCTGCGCACCGACTGGCGGGTGCTGGGCCGCGAGCCGTACCCGGCGCTGCGCGGGAGCGGGCTGCTGCGCCGCCGGCCGCCGACCCTCGCCGAGGTGGCCGAGCGGGAGCTGGGCGGAAGGCTCGCAGGCCTGCTGGAGAGCCCGGTGCTCGCGCACGGCCTGGCCCCCGGCGCCACCCCGGCCGCCGCGACGGTCCTCCCGTACATGGAGCAGACCTTCGGCAGCTGGTACGTACGAGGCGGCATCCGCGCCCTGGCCACCGCCGTGTACGAGCGCTGCCTGGAGCGCAAGGTCACCTTCGAGTTCGGCGCCGCGGTCCGGGAGGTACTGGTCCGCGAGGGCAGGGCGGCCGGGCTGCTGCTGGCCGACGGCGCCGAGGTCCCCGCCGATTTCGTCGTCTGCGGGATCGACCCGCGGCAGCTGCCGCCCGCCTCCGTGCCGCGGCCGGCCGGCGCCGTCCCCGCCCGGGGGCCCGGGGTGCCCAGCCGGATCACCCTCTTCCTCGCCCTGCGCGGCGCCCGCCCCGCCGACGCCGCGCACCGCACGGTCGTCCACTCCCCCGGACTCGCCGCCGAGGCCCGGGCCGCCTTCGCCGGGGAGCACACCGCACCCCCCACCGTGACGGTGCTGCGGCCCGACGACCCGGCGACCCGGCCCGACGCGGACCACGAGGCCGTCACGGTGAGCGCCGTGTGCGCCCCCGAGGGGGTGCTGGACTGGTCGGACCCGGCGCTGACGGCCCGCTACGCGCAGGCGCTCCTCGCCGCCGCCGGGCGGGCCGTGCCGGGGCTGCGCGAGCGGCTGCTGTGGCAGGAGCTGCGCACCCCCGCCGATGTCGCGCGGGCCACGGGAGCGGTGGGCGGCGCGGTGCCCCCGCCGTCGGTCGCGGGAGCCGGGGGCCGGCTGCTCCACCCGGCGAACGCCACCGCCCTGCCCGGTCTGTTCCTGGCGGGCGGCTGGGCGCACCCCGGTGGCGGGCTCGCGCACGCCGGGATGACCGGGGCCCTGGTGGCCGGGCTGATCGTGGAGGGCGCCGGCTTCCGCGGCTCCCAGTGAGGACCGCTCAGTAGCGGTACTGCCCGTACTCCCCGGTGCCGCCCTGGTACGGGTAGCCGTAGCCCTGCTGCTGGCCCTGCTGGCCCTGCTGGCCCTGCTGGCCCTGCTGGCCCTGCTGGTCCTGCTGGTCCTGCTGGTCCTGCTGGTACTCGCCCGGGTAGGGCTGCGCGGCGTCCCGCTGCTGCGGCACCCACACGCCGCCGGGCGGGGTGTCCGTGGAGTACTGCTGCTGCGCGTACGGGTCCGGGGCCTGGCCCGCGTACGGGGCGGCGTACCCGCCGTCGTAGTAAGGCTGCTGGGGGGCGACGCCGCCCCCGGTGCCGATGTACGGGTCCGAGTAGGCGGCGTAGACCTGCTGCTCGCCGGCCGGGTAGCCGTTGCCGTAGTCGTAGCCACCCTGGCCCTGGCCCTGGGTCTGCGGGTCGTAGTAGGCGTACTGGTGGGCGTCCTGCTCGGCCGTGGTGAACGGCGAGGCGAACGGCGCCGTCCGGCTCGCGTCGGCGGTCGGGGCGAAGCTCTGTATCCCGTACGAGCCGGTGTCCTCGGGCAGCGGCTGCGGGCTGTAGACCGCCTCGGCTTCCGGGGACTTCACACCGAACACGCTCTCCGCGTCGGGGTCGGCCTGGTCGGCCGCGTCGGCCGCGGCGCCGGATTCCGCGGGGTCGTCGCCGGGGCCGTACTCCAGCGCGGTGACCTTCAGCGAAGGCCCGGGGCGCGGTCCGCCGGCGCGGCGGCGCCGGGTCTGCCGTACGGGCTCACCGCCGCGGCGCAGCGCCCAGCCGGCCACGAAGCCCTTGCGGAAGGACAGCGTCACCAGGGTCTGGCCGACGGCGAACGCGGCCGCTCCGGCCGCGATGACCAGCACGGACGGCAGCACCACCCCGGCGACCACGCCGACGAAGCCGGCGAAGGCGAGCAGGCGCCAGCGCAGCCGGGCCTTGTACTGCATCAGGACCTCGGCAAGCAGCCACAGCGCGACGAAGCCGAACGCGATGTAGAGGACCGTCATTCCCATGCGTGGCCCCGCCCCTCTCGATACGGCCGCCCACGGGTACGTACGGCCGATCAGGCCCGCTGGTGCAGGCCCAGGTTCTCGTAGATCTCCAGAGTCGCCGTGGAATTGTTCAGCGTGATGAAGTGCAGTCCCGGGACTCCCTCGGACAGCAGCCGCGCGCAGAACTCCGTGGCGAACTCGATGCCAATGGAGCGTACAGCGGCCGGATCGTCCTTGACCGCGAGCATCCGCTCTTTCACGGCGTCGGGAAAGACGGCGGTGCTCAGTTGGGGCAGCCGGTCGAGCTGCTTGATCCCCACAACAGGCATGACCTCGGGGATGATCGGGGTCTCGCAGCCCGCCTTCTCGACGCTGTCGCGCAGCCTCAGATAATTCTCCGGGTGGAAGAACATCTGGGTGATCGCGTAGTCGGCGCCCGCGCGGCACTTGTCCACGAAGTGCCGGATGTCCGTGTCCCAGTCCTCCGAGCGCGGGTGCATCTCGGGGAAGGCGGCGACCCCGACGCAGAAGTCGCCGGACTCCTTCAGGAGACGGACCAGGTCGGCGGCGTAGTCCACGCCCTCGGGGTGCTTCACCCAGGGCGCCATGGGATCGCCCGGCGGGTCCCCGCGCAGCGCGAGCATGTTGCGGATGCCGGCGTCGGCGAACTGGCCGATGACGTGGCGCAGCTCGGCGACGGAGTGGTCGACGGCGGTGAGGTGGGCGACGGGGGTCAGCGTGGTGTCCGCGGCGATCTGCTCGGTGGCGCGGACGGTGCCGCCGCGGGTGGAGCCGCCGGCTCCGTAGGTGACGGAGACGAAGCTCGGGGCCACCGCCTCGACCCGGCGCAGGGCTTCCCAGAGGTTGCGCTCGCCCTTCTCGGTCTTGGGGGCCCAGAACTCGAACGAGTACGAGCTCCCGGACGCGAGGAGATCGCGGACCGTGTGCGCACGATCCGACCAGGTGGAAGCGGTACCAAGGGCCATACCGGCAGGTTAGACGCGGCCCGGCGCACGCCGAAGCGACGTCCACCCATTGGACACGTTTTTGGACACCTACGGGGAGCGGGCGGGCGGTCCTACGGGAGGCGGGCGCGGACGCGCTTGGCCAGGTCGGCGGCGGCGGCGCCGGGGTCGGAGGCCTCGGTGAGGGCGCGGACGACGACGATGCGGGTGGCGCCCGCGTCGAGCACCTCGTCCAGATTCGTTCCGTCGATGCCGCCGATCGCGAACCAGGGCCGGTCCTGGGCGAGCGAGGCGGCGTACCGGACGAGGCCGAGGCCGGGCGCGTGGCGGCCGGGCTTGGTGGGGGTGGGCCAGCAGGGGCCGGTGCAGAAGTAGTCCACGCCGGGCTCGGCGACGGCGGCGTCGACCTCGGACTCGGCGTGGCAGGAGCGCCCGATGAGGAGGTCCTCGCCCAGGATGGCGCGGGCGGCGGGCACCGGGATGTCGCCCTGGCCGAGGTGCAGGACGTCGGAGCCGATGGCGTGCGCGACGTCGGCGCGGTCGTTGACGGCGAGCAGCTTGCCGTGCCGGCGGGCCGCGTCGGCGAAGACCCGCAGGTGTTCGAGTTCCTCGCCGGCCTCCATGCCCTTGTCGCGGAGCTGGACGACGTCCACTCCGCCGGCGAGGACGGCGTCGAGGAACTCGGGGAGGTCGCCCTGCCGCTTGCGGGCGTCCGTGCACAGGTAGAGCCGGGCGTCGGACAGCTGCTGCATGGGTACCCCCCGGGGTGGTGGCGGCGTACGGGCCCGCGCGCTCGGCCCGTACACCGCGGTGGAGCGGATGCGGATCAGGTCAGAGGGCAAGCGCCTGAGCGCGGCGCTTCACCTCCGTGCCGCGATTCTCGCTCAGCGCCTGCGCGGGGGTGCCGGGCAGGGTGGGGTCCGGGGTGAACATCCACTCCAGGATCTCCTCGTCGGAGAAGCCGTCGTCGCGGAGCACGGTCAGCAGGCCGACCAGGCCCTTGACGATCTTGTCGCCGTCGATGAAGGGGGCGGGCACCTGGAGCGAACGGTTCTCGCCCCGGCGTACGGCGAGCAGCTGACCTTCCTTGACCAGCTGGCGGACCCGGGTCACTTCGATGTCGAGCATCTCCGCGATGTCGGGGAGGTACAGCCAGTCGGGGACAAGGGCATCGATCTTTGCGTCAATCTCGGTCACGGGCACAAGCCTGCCATCTCGGACTCCCCGCCGGTACCTGGACCACCCCGTCCGGGTTCCGGGCCCCTGTTCAGGGCCTTCCCCGGCGAGCTCAGCCGAGGGTGGCGGACTTCAGGGGGACGGCCGGATCGGCGAGCCGCGCCGGGTCGACGGGGGTGGCCGCCTCGATGAGCCGGCGGCCCTGGGCCAGGTCGCGGGGGCGGCCCACGGCGAGGAGCGCGGCCAGCGCCCCGTCCCGCAGCCAGCACACCGACCAGGCCTCGCCGGCCGGGTCGCCGCGCCACACCAGCTCGTCGGCGTCGCCGTGGTGGCCCGCGTACTGCACGAACCGTCCGAACTGCTCCGACCAGAAGTACGGCACCGGGTCGTAGACGCGCTCCGCCCCGCCGCCCAGGACGTTCGCCGCGACCACCCGGGGCCCCTGGAGGGCGTTGTCCCAGTGGTGCACCAGCAGCCGCGCCCCGTACCGCCCCGACGGGAAGGAGGCGCAGTCGCCGACCGCGTACACCCCGGCCGCGGTGGTCCGCAGGTACGCGTCCGCCGTGACCGAGCCGTCGGGGCCGAGCTCGACCTGCGAGCCCGCGAGCCAGCGCGTCGCGGGCCGGGCCCCGATGCCGACGACCACCGCGCCCGCCGGCAGCGCGCGGCCGTCGGTCAGCAGGACCCGGCCCGCCTCCACCGCGGCGACCCGCGCCCCGGTCAGCAGCGTGGCGCCCGCCTCCTCGTACCACCGCGCCATGGGGGCGGCGACCTCCGCGGGCAGGGCGCCCGCCAGCACCCGGTCCGCCGCCTCGACGACCGTCACCTCGCAGCCCGCCTCGCGCGCGGCCGTGGCGAACTCGGCGCCGATCCAGCCCGCCCCGACGACCACCATCGCCGGGGCCGCCGCCAGCACCGGGCGCAGCCGCGCCGCGTCGTCCAGGGTGCGCAGCAGGTGCACGCCGGGGACGCCCTCCGCGCCCGGCAGGGTCAGCGGTTCGGCGCCCGTCGCCAGCACGAGCACCTCGTACGGGACGGGTCCCGCCTCCGTGTCCAGCTCGC
The DNA here is from genome assembly GCF_014650555.1 of Streptomyces goshikiensis. GTDB lineage: Bacteria > Actinomycetota > Actinomycetes > Streptomycetales > Streptomycetaceae > Streptomyces > Streptomyces goshikiensis. The sequence continues at coordinate 322,112 of NZ_BMVE01000005.1, forward strand.
GCTCGGCGCCGCGCAGGCCGGTGACCTCGACGCCGAGCCGCAGCTCGATGCCGAGGCCCTCGAAGTCCACGTCGAACGCGGAGTCCTCGGCCTTCCCGAGCAGCACCGCCTTCGACAGCGGCGGCCGGTCGTACGGCTGGTGCGGTTCGGCGCCCAGCAGCGTCACGCGGCCGGTCCACCCCTGTTCCCGCAACGCGACCGCGGTCTGCACCCCGGCCATTCCGGCGCCGACGATGACGACGCCGCCCTGAGTCTGTTCCGTCTGCTCGCTCACCCGGCCCACCCTAATCAACTGACGCTTCGTCAGGAACAGTGGCCGGGGAGGCAGCCTTACCCGGCACCGGCGCCGGGGTTAGTCTGGCCACCGAACCTATCGCGGGAGTCCGGGCGTACCGGGCTGAGAGGGAGGCTGGGCGGCCTCCGACCGTACGAACCTGATCCGGGTCATGCCGGCGAAGGGAGGGGCTGGACGCCCATGCACTCATCTCGGAAGGGATCCGACGGGGGATCCGACGTCCTCGTCATCGGGGGCGGGATCATCGGGCTGGTCACCGCCTGGCGGGCGGCCCGGCGCGGACTGCGCACCGTGCTCGCCGATCCGGCGCCCGGAGGCGGCGCCGCGCAGGTCGCGGCCGGCATGCTCGCCGCCGTCACCGAACTGCACTACGGCGAGGAGACCCTGCTCGGGCTGAACCTCGCCTCCGCCGCCCGCTACCCCGACTTCGCCGCCGAACTCGCCGACGCCAGCGGCGGGATGGACATCGGCTACCGCGCCTGCGGCACCCTCGCCGTGGCCCTCGACGCCGACGACCGGCTCCACCTGCGCGAGCTGCACGCGCTCCAGCGGCGCTGCGGCCTGGAGTCCGAGTGGCTCACCGGGCGCGAGTGCCGCCGCCTGGAGCCGATGCTGGCCCCGGGCGTGCGCGGCGGGCTGCGCGTGGACGGCGACCACCAGGTCGACCCGCGCCGGCTGGCGGCCGCGCTGCTGGCGGCCTGCGAGCGCGCCGGGGTCGAGATCCGCCGGGCGAGCGCGGAGCGGCTGCTCACCGCCGCCGGCCGGGCGGTCGGCGTACGGCTCGACGACGCCGCGGTGCTCCGCGCCGACCAGGTGGTGCTGGCCGCGGGGTCGCTCAGCGGCCGGCTGGCCGGCGTACCGCCGGAGGTGGCGGCGCCGGTGCGGCCCGTGAAGGGGCAGGTGCTGCGGCTGACCGTGCCGGCCGGGTACGGGCCGTTCCTGTCGCGCACCGTACGGGCCGTCGTGCGCGGCAGCCACGTGTACCTGGTCCCGCGCGAGAACGGCGAACTCGTCGTCGGCGCCACCAGCGAGGAACTCGGCTGGGACACCACCGTCACCGCCGGCGGGGTGTACGAGCTGCTGCGCGACGCCCACGAACTGGTGCCCGGCATCACCGAACTCCCGCTGGCCGAGACCCGGGCGGGGCTGCGGCCCGGCTCCCCCGACAACGCCCCCCTGCTCGGGCCGACCGCCCTGCCGGGGCTGCACCTGGCCACCGGGCACTACCGCAACGGGGTGCTGCTGACCCCGCTCACCGGCGATGTGATGGCGGAGCTGCTGACCACCGGCGCGGTACCGGAGATCGCCCGCCCCTTCACCCCGGGTCGTTTCGCCCCGGCACGTCAGGAGTCGTACGCATGACCATCTCCGTCAACGGCGAGCCGCGCGAGATCGCGGCCGGCACCACCCTCGACGCGGTGGTCGCCACCCTGACCGCGGCGCCGGCCGGCGTCGCCGCGGCGCTGAACGAGACCGTGGTCCCGCGCGGCCAGTGGCCGGCCACACCGGTCGGCGAGGGCGACCGGGTCGAGATCCTCACCGCCGTGCAGGGGGGCTGAGCGCGATGGCGGACGACGCCTTCGAACTGGGAGGCCGGAGCTTCTCCTCCCGCCTGATCATGGGGACCGGCGGGGCACCGAGCCTCGACGTCCTGGAGCGCGCGCTGGTGGCGTCCGGGACCGAGCTGACGACGGTGGCGATGCGCCGGCTGGACCCGACGGTGCAGGGCTCGGTCCTGTCGGTGCTGAACCGGCTGGGGATCGCGGTCCTGCCGAACACGGCGGGCTGCTTCACGGCCGGCGAGGCGGTGCTGACGGCGCGGCTGGCGCGGGAGGCGCTGGGGACGGACTGGATCAAGCTGGAGGTCGTCGCCGACGAGCGGACGCTGCTGCCGGACGGAGTGGAGCTGCTGGACGCGGCGGAGACGCTGGTGGACGACGGTTTCACGGTGCTGCCCTACACGAACGACGATCCGGTGCTCGCGCGGAAGCTGGAGGACGTGGGCTGCGCGGCGATCATGCCGCTGGGGTCCCCGATCGGGTCCGGGATGGGGATCCGCAACCCCCACAACTTCGAGCTGATCCGCGAGCGGGCCGGGGTCCCGGTGATCCTGGACGCGGGGGCCGGCACGGCGTCCGACGCGGCCCTCGCCATGGAGCTGGGGTGCGCGGGCGTGATGCTGGCCTCGGCGGTGACACGGGCCCAGTCCCCCCTGCTCATGGCGGCGGCGATGCGGGACGCCGTGTCGGCGGGACGCCTGGCGTACCGCGCGGGCCGCATCCCGCAGCGCCGCTTCGCGGAGGCCTCCTCCCCGGCCGAGGGACGCGCCGTTCTGGACCCGGAACGCCCGGCCTTCTGACCCCGCCGGGGACGAGGGGTGCGTCACAGCTGCGCCGCAAGGGGCGGGATGCTGGTCGGGAGGGTTGCGTGCGCTCGTAGAATCGCCGGGTGGATACGACCCTGGATGACCCCCTCGCCGGGCGCGTGCTCGACGGCCGCTACCGCGTCGACGCCCGCATCGCGGCCGGTGGCATGGCCACGGTCTACCGCGCCCTCGACACCCGCCTCGACCGCGTCCTGGCCCTGAAGGTGATGCACCCGGCGCTCGCCGCCGACGCCGGCTTCGTCGACCGCTTCATCCGTGAGGCCAAGTCCGTGGCCCGCCTCGCGCACCCGAACGTCGTCGGCGTCTTCGACCAGGGCACCGACGGCCCGTACACGTACCTGGCCATGGAGTACGTCTCCGGCTGCACCCTGCGCGACGTGCTCCGCGAGCGCGGCGCGCTCCAGCCCCGGGCCGCGCTCGACATCCTGGAGCCGGTCCTCGCGGCCCTGGGCGCCGCGCACCGCGCCGGGTTCGTGCACCGCGACATGAAGCCCGAGAACGTCCTGATCGGCGACGACGGCCGGGTCAAGGTCGCGGACTTCGGGCTGGTCCGCTCGGTCGACTCCGTCACCAGCACCACCGGGTCGGTCCTCGGCACCGTCTCCTACCTCGCCCCCGAGCAGATCGAGAGCGGCGTCAGCGACACCCGCGCGGACGTCTACGCCTGTGGCGTCGTGCTCTACGAGATGCTCACCGGCTCCAAGCCCCACACCGGCGGCAACCCCGCCCAGGTGATCTACCAGCACCTCCACGAGGACGTCCCGCCCCCGTCGGCGACCGTCCCCGGGCTCCCCGTCGTCCTCGACGAGCTCGTCGCGCGGGCCACCGCCCGCAATCCGGAGCTGCGCCCGTACGACGCCGCGTCCCTGCTGGGCCTGACCCTCGACGCCCGCGCCCGGCTCGGCAACGCCGAGCTGGACGCCGTACCGCCGCAGGCGCGCGCCGAGACGCACAACGCGACCGAGGACCGTACGAGTGTGATCCCCCGGGCTGCGGAGCCGCCGGAGCCGATGAACCAGACCTCGCGGATGCTGCTCCCGCCGACGTCGCCGACGCAGTCCCAGGAACAGGAAGAGGAGGCGCGGCGGCGGGGCTCGGCCCCGGCCCCCCGGCCCCGGCGCCGCGGCGTGTTCCTCCTGGTCGCCGCGGTCCTGCTCGCGCTCGGTATCGGCGGCGGCGTCTGGTACATCAACTCCGGCCAGTTCACCAAGGTCCCGAACCTGCTCGGCAAGACCGAGGCGCAGGCGAAGTCGGACCTGTCGTCGGCCGGCCTCGGTGTGAAGCGGGTCGACCGGAAGTTCAGCGAGACCTTCGACCGCGGGACCGTGATGGACACCGACCCGGGCGGCGGGAAGCGGATCCGCGGCAACGGCGCGGTGGTGCTGACCGTCTCGCGCGGCCCGGAGATCGTCGCCGTACCCAACCTCAAGGACCGCACCCTGGACGAGGCGAAGGCCGAGCTCGCGAAGACGGGCCTGGAGGCCGGGGTCGTCTCGCAGGCGTTCAGCCAGGACGTCCCGCAGGGCTCGGTGATCAGCACCGACCCGGCGGGCGGCGAGAAGCGGGCGCCCGACACGGCGGTCTCGATCCTCGTCAGCAAGGGCCGCCCCGTGCAGGTGCCCTCGGTGACCGGGGCTTCGCTCGACCAGGCCCGCACCGCGTTCCAGGACCTCGGGCTGAAGGTGGAGACGGCCGAGGAGCAGGTCAACTCGCCCTCCGCGGCCGGTACGGTCGCCGCCCAGTCGCTCGCCGCGGGCGCGCAGGCGGCGGCGGGGGACACCGTGACGCTGACGGTCTCCAAGGGCCCGCGGCTGGTCCCGGTGCCGAACGTGACCGGGCAGAGCGCGGACGACGCGCGCAAGGCGCTGGAGGCCCTGGGCTTCACGGTGAAGGTGCAAAAGCCGTTCTTCTCTTTCGGCAACACCATCGACGCGCAGTCGGTGCCCGGCGGCCAGAACGCCCCCGAGGGCAGCACGATCGTCATCCGGATCAAGGGGCTGTAGTCGTACGTGGAACTCCGTGAGCAAGCCGGTCCCGCCGGGCGCAATCCGGTCGGCGGGCACGTCCCCGTCGCGGGCGGGCTCGCCTCGGTCGGGCTGGCGTACGCGCGGGAGATGGGCGCCGAGGCCGTTCAGGTCTTCGTCGCGAATCCGCGCGGCTGGGCCACCCCGGCCGGCAACCCGGCGCAGGACGAGCTGTTCCGCGAGCAGTGCGCGCGGGAGGCGGTCCCGGTGTACGTGCACGCCCCCTACCTGATCAACTTCGGCTCGCACACCGTCGCGACGGTCGAGAAGTCGGTGGAGTCGCTGCGGCACTCGCTGCGCCGGGCCCGGGCGATCGGCGCGCTGGGCGTGGTCGTCCACACCGGCTCGGCGACCGGCGGCCGCCCGCGCGAGGCGGCGTACGCGCAGGTCAGGGAGCACATGCTGCCGCTGCTGGACGAGCTGACGCATGACGACGACCCGTTCCTGCTGCTGGAGTCCACGGCCGGGCAGGGCTCCTCGCTGTGCTCGCGGACCTGGGACTTCGGTCCGTACTTCGAGGCGCTCGACCACCACCCCAAGCTCGGCATCTGCCTGGACACCTGCCACATCTTCGCGGCGGGGCACGACCTGGCCGAGCCGGGCGGCACCAAGCAGACGCTGGACCTGCTGGTGGACACGGTGGGCGAGGGCCGGCTGAAGCTGATCCACGCGAACGACTCCAAGGAGGGCGTCGGCGCCCACAAGGACCGGCATGCCAACATCGGGCAGGGCCACATCGGCCGGGAGGCCTTCGCCGAGCTGTTCACGCACCCGGCGACGGAGGGCGTCCCGCTGATCATCGAGACCCCGGGCGGCACGGAGGGGCACGCGGCGGACGTGGCACTGCTGAAGGAGCTCCGGGAGCTCCACTGACCGTAGCCAGGCGTCCCCAGGGGGTTCCCATGAACCACGATCACGGCAGGGCGAGCTGGGGCATGGCCGCCGGGGCCACGCTCCACTGCCTCACCGGATGCGCCATCGGCGAGGTGCTCGGCATGGTCATCGGTACCGCCCTCGGCTGGGGCAACCTCCCGACGACGGTCCTGGCGATCGCCCTCGCGTTCCTCTTCGGCTACGCGCTCACCCTGCGCGGGATCCTCTCGGCGGGTGTGGATGCGCGCACCGCCGTCCGGGTGGCGCTGGCGGCGGACACCCTTTCCATCGCCGTCATGGAGCTGATCGACAACGGCGTGATCCTGCTCTGGCCGGGCGCCATGGACGCCCGCCTCTCGGAGCCGCTGTTCTGGATCGCGCTGGCGGCCTCGCTCGCGATCGCCTTCGTCGTGACGACCCCGGTCAACAAGTGGATGATCGGCCGCGGCAAGGGCCACGCGGTCGTCCACCGGTACCACTGACCTAGAGCTCGGGACCCTCGCCCGGCTGCTCCTGGTACGAGTAGCGCTGCTCGCGCCAGGGGTCGCCGACGTTGTGGTAGCCGCGCTCCTCCCAGAAGCCGCGCCGGTCGGCGGTCATGTACTCGACGCCGCGCACCCACTTGGGGCCCTTCCAGGCGTACAGGTGCGGGACGACCAGCCGCAGCGGAAACCCGTGTTCGGCGGTGAGGAGTTCGCCGCCCTCGTGGGTGGCGAACACGGTCCGCTCGGAGGCGAAATCGGCCAGCCGCATGTTGGAGCTGAAGCCGTACTCGGCCCACACCATCACATGCGTGACCTGCGGCGCCGGCGGGGCCAGTTCGAGGACGGTGCGCGCGAGCACCCCGCCCCATTCGGCCCCGAGCATGCTGAACTTGGTGACGCAGTGCAGATCGCCCACGACCGAGTCGAACGGCAGGGCCGCGAAGTCCTCGTGGTTCCAGCAGTGCTTCTGGCCGTCGGCCGTCGCGCCGAAGACGCGGAACTCCCAGCGGTCCGGCTTGAACTTGGGTACGGGCCCGTAGTGGGTGACCGGCCAGCCCCGCTGCAACCGCTGGCCCGGGGGGAGCTCAAGCTGCTCTGCTCCCGGAGATTCCCGGCTTTCCGGCTGACCCATGAGTCCATGGTGACAGATTGGGCAGGGTGGTCATGACCAGCCACGGAACCGATTCCGGCAAGTCATCGCAACTCCCACTAAGGAGGCACTTACTGGACGGCCCCGGACCGCGGTGCAAGGATGCGCGCAACTGCCCCGTCACATAGCTGACATTGCCTGGAAGGAGCCTCTGCGATGCAGGGCGACCCCGAGGTCCTTGAGTTTCTGAACGAGCAGCTGACCGGCGAGCTGACCGCCATCAACCAGTACTGGCTGCACTACCGCATCCAGGACAACAAGGGCTGGACCAAGCTCGCCAAGTACACGCGTGAAGAGTCCATCGACGAGATGAAGCACGCGGACAAGATCACCGAGCGCATCCTGATGCTCGACGGTCTGCCGAACTACCAGCGCCTCTTCCACGTGCGCGTCGGGCAGACGGTCACGGAGATGTTCCAGGCGGACCGGCAGGTGGAGGTCGAGGCGATCGACCGCCTGAGGCGCGGGATCGAGGTCATGCGCGGCAAGGGGGACGTCACCTCCGCGCGGCTCTTCGAGGAGATCCTCGAAGACGAGGAGCACCACATCGACTACCTGGACACCCAGCTGGAACTCATCGAGACCCTGGGCGAGGCGAACTACCTCTCCCAGCAGATCGAGCAGCCGAGCTGATCCAGCGCCCGCAAGGGGAGCCGGTCGCGGGCGGGACGGGCTAGGCGGCCTCGGCGAGCCGCGGGGCGGCCGCGAGCACGGCGCCCGTCTCGCCCTGGTCCAGCAGTTCCCGGCGGGGGCAGGCCCCACGGCCGAGGATGCCCTGGATGGTGCGGACACAGGAGCCGCAGTCGGTTCCGGCCTTGGTCGCCGAGGCGATCTGGCGGGGGGTGCAGGCCCCGGCGGCCGCGTGTTCCTTGACCTGCTTGTCGGTGATCCCGAAGCAAGAGCAGACGTACACGCGGTTCACCTCCTGACCCGGAACGGTTCGGCGAGCCATCCCCGATTCGGTGAGGCTTACCTAACCGTACCCAAACTTAGGGTCACCTAAAAGCCCCGGGGACGGCAGTGGGGCGCGGATCACATGGATCCGCGCCCCACTGTCAGAGGAAGCTACATCGTGGAGATCGCCTACTGGTCGCGGTACATCTCGGCGACCAGGAACGCCAGGTCCAGCGACTGGCTGCGGTTGAGCCGCGGGTCGCAGGCCGTCTCGTAGCGCTGGTGCAGATCGTCGACGAAGATCTCGTCGCCGCCGCCCACGCACTCGGTGACGTCGTCACCGGTGAGCTCGACGTGGATGCCGCCCGGGTGGGTGCCCAGGGCCTTGTGGACCTCGAAGAAGCCCTTGACCTCGTCGAGCACGTCGTCGAAACGGCGCGTCTTGTGGCCGGAGGCCGCCTCGAAGGTGTTGCCGTGCATCGGGTCGGTGACCCAGGCGACGGTCGCACCGGACGCGGTGACCTTCTCGACCAGCTCGGGGAGCTTGTCGCGGACCTTGTCGGCGCCCATGCGGACGACGAAGGTCAGCCGGCCCGGCTCGCGCTCGGGGTCCAGGCGGTCGATGTACGTCAGCGCCTCGTCCACGGTGGTCGTGGGGCCGAGCTTGATGCCGAGCGGGTTGGCGATCTGCGCGCAGAACTCGATGTGCGCGTGGTCCAGCTGGCGGGTGCGCTCACCGACCCAGACCATGTGGCCCGAGGTGTCGTACAGCTTCCCGGTGCGGGAGTCCGTACGGGTCAGGGCGCCCTCGTAGTCGAGCAGCAGCGCCTCGTGCGAGGAGTAGAACTCGACGGCCTTGAACTCGGCCGGGTCGGTGCCACAGGCCTTCATGAAGTTCAGCGCGTTGTCGATCTCCCGCGCGAGCTGCTCGTAGCGCTGCCCGGACGGGGAGTTCTTCACGAAGTCCTGGTTCCAGGCGTGCACCTGGCGCAGGTCGGCGTAGCCACCGGTGGTGAAGGCGCGCACCAGGTTCAGCGTCGAGGCCGACGCGTGGTACATGCGCTTCAGCCGCTCGGGGTCCGGGATCCGGGCCTCTTCGGTGAAGGCGAAGCCGTTGACGGAGTCGCCGCGGTAGGTCGGCAGGGTGACGCCGTCGCGGGTCTCGGTGTCCTTGGAGCGCGGCTTGGAGTACTGGCCCGCGATGCGGCCGACCTTCACGACGGGCACGGAGGCCGCGTACGTCAGGACGGCGCTCATCTGGAGCAGCGTCTTCAGCTTGGCGCGGATGTGGTCGGCGGACACGGCGTCGAAGGCCTCGGCGCAGTCGCCACCCTGGAGGAGGAACGCCTCGCCCTTGGCGACGGCTCCCAGACGGGCGCGCAGCTGATCGCACTCACCCGCGAAAACGAGGGGAGGATACGACTCGAGGTCCGCGACGACAGCGCGCAGAGCCTCGGCATCGGGGTACGAAGGCTGCTGCGCCGCGGGAAGGTCTCGCCAGGTCGCCTTGTTGGCGGGGGCTTGGATTTCAGCGTTCACGGTCACCTCATACACATTACGTCGTCACACGCCGCGTCCAGCCCGCTGCCCACTACGTGAGACGGATGTCCCTGATATCGTCGCCGGCATGTACGCGCACTTCGACATGAACTGGTGGTGGCCCGCTCCCGGCGGCCCACTGCTTTCGCGTACCTGACGACACCAGCCAGACGCGAGACGACGCACAGGCCGCCCCGAGGGGCGGCCTTCGCTGTTTTCCGGGCCGGGCCGCCCCTCCTTCCTCCGCTCGAAACTCCGCTCGAACGCTCCCCGGAAGGACGCCCCGCCCCATGGAACTCAGCCGACTGCTCGAAGACTCCTGCCCGCCGTTCGCCCTGCTGCGCCGGCGCACCCCCGGCCGCGACCACGACACCGTCGAGGTGCTGATCGGCGCGGTCCACGAGGCCGAGCGCCTCGCCGACCTGCCGGTCGGGCCGCTCCCCACCCTCGCCCTCGTGCCGTTCCGGCAGATCCGGGAGCGCGGCTTCGACGTGCGCGACGACGGGACGCCGCTGAGCGTGCTGGTCGCCGAGGAGGCGTACGAGCTCCCGCTCGCCGAGGCCTTGGCGCAGCTCCCGGCGCACGGGGTGCGCGTCGAGGGCGGCGGCTTCGACGTACCCGACGAGGAGTACGCGGCCACCGTGGAGCGGGTCGTCCGGGACGAGATCGGGCGCGGGGAGGGCGCGAACTTCGTCATCCGCCGCACCTACGAGGGCCGGATCGAGGACTTCGGCCGGGCCGACACGCTCGCGCTGTTCCGGCGGCTGCTGCTGGGCGAGCGGGGCGCGTACTGGACGTACGTGGTCCACACCGGGGACCGGGTGCTGGTCGGGGCGAGCCCCGAGGTGCACGTGCGGATGTCGGGCGGGACGGTCGTGATGAACCCGATCAGCGGGACGTACCGCTATCCCGCGTCCGGCCCGACGGCCGAGTCGCTGCTCGCCTTCCTCGGGGACCGCAAGGAGACCGAAGAGCTGTCCATGGTGGTGGACGAGGAGCTCAAGATGATGTGCACCGTCGGCGACATGGGCGGGGTCGTCGTCGGACCGCGGCTGAAGGAGATGGCGCACCTCGCGCACACCGAGTACGAGCTGCGCGGCCGGTCCTCGCTGGACGCGCGGGAGGTGCTGCGGGAGACGATGTTCGCGGCGACCGTGACGGGCTCGCCGGTGCAGAACGCCTGCCGGGTCATCGAGCGGTACGAGGCCGGCGGCCGGGGCTACTACGCGGGCGCGCTGGCGCTGCTGGGGCTGGACGCGGCCGGGGCGCAGACCCTGGACTCCCCCATCCTGATCCGGACCGCCGACATCGCGGCGGACGGCACCCTGCGGGTTCCGGTCGGCGCCACGCTGGTGCGCCACTCCGACCCGGCGGGCGAGGTGGCGGAGACGCACGCGAAGGCCGCGGGGGTACTGGCGGCGCTGGGGGTCCGGCCCGCCGCGCCCCGGCCTGCGGTGACGGGCGGCGGGAGCCTGGCCGCCGACCCCCGGGTCCAGGCGGCCCTCGCGGCGCGGCGGGCGGACCTGGCGCCGTTCTGGCTCCGGATGCAGGAGCGGCCGGCGGCGCCGGCGGGGCACGCGCTGGTCATCGACGGGGAGGACACCTTCACCGCGATGCTGGCGCACGTGGTGCGGATGAGCGGGCTGGAGGTGACCGTACGCCGCTACGACGACCCGGGGCTGCGGGCGGCGGCCCTGGCCTGGGACGGCCCGGTCGTGCTGGGCCCCGGTCCGGGGAACCCGGCGGACGCGGCGGATCCGAAGATCCGGCTGCTGCGCGGGCTGGCCGCCGAACTGCTCGGCTCGCACCGGGGCGGGCTGCTGGCGGTGTGCCTGGGGCACCAGTTGCTGGCCGCCGAGCTGGGGCTGCCGCTGGTGCGCAAGGCGGAGCCGGCCCAGGGGGCGCAGACGCGGATCCCGCTGTTCGGGAGCGAGGAGGTGGTCGGGTTCTACAACGCGTACGCCGCGCGCTGCGACGAGGAGGCGGCGGGGCGGCTGGCGGAGCGGGGGGTGGAGGTGTCCCGTGACCCCGGGACGGGGGAGGTGCACGCGCTGCGGTCCGCCGCCGGGCGGTTCGCGGGGGTCCAGTTCCACCCGGAGTCGGTCCTCACCCTGCGCGGTGCGGACCTCCTGCACGACCTCCTGACGACGGTCCACACCCCGGCCCGCGCCTAGGCCGGGGCGGCGGGGCCGCGCCGGGGCCGCCGAGCCAGGCCGGCGGCCAAGGCGGCGGGGCCGCGCCGGGGCGCGGGGCCCTCAGGCCGGGGTCGGCCCGCGGCGGCGGGCCTGGAGGCTGCGGGCCAGCCGCCAGGCCATGATCGGCCCGAGCACCGCCAGGCCGCACAGGAGGAAGCCGATCTCCCCGGCGGCCGGCGCCAGCGACACCGGGACGGCGGCCAGGGGATCGGCGAACGCCAGCCAGGCGTCCACCCGCTCCCCCGGCCGCGCCCGGAGCGCGGGCCTCAGGGCCCGGACGGCCTGCACGAGCAGTACGGCTGCAAGGGCCAGCATCCCACGGAAGGTATGTCCACGCGGCTGAATCTAGCCCCTGCGGGGCCCTGTCGGCGCAGGTCAGCCGAAGAAGACCCCGACCTCCTCGTACAGCGCCGGGTCCACCGTCTTCAGCTTCGACGTGGCCTCCAGGATCGGCACCCGGACGATGTCCGTCCCCTTCAGCGCGACCATCTTCCCGAAGTCGCCCTCCCGCACCGCGTCGATCGCGTGCAGCCCGAAGCGGGTGGCGAGCCACCGGTCGAACGCGCTCGGCGTCCCGCCCCGCTGGATGTGCCCGAGCACCGTGGTGCGGGCCTCCTTGCCGGTGCGCGACTCGATCTCCTTGGCCAGCCACTCGCCGACGCCCGAGAGCCGGACGTGCCCGAAGGAGTCCGTGGTGGCGTCCTTCAGCACCAGCTCCCCGTCCGTCGGCATCGCGCCCTCCGCGACCACCACGATCGGCGCGTAGCTCGCCTTGAACCGGGAGGTCACCCAGGCGCACACCTTGTCCAGGTCGAAGCGCTGCTCCGGGATGAGGATGACGTTGGCGCCGCCCGCGAGCCCCGAGTGCAGGGCGATCCAGCCGGCGTGCCGGCCCATGACCTCGACGACCAGCACCCGCATGTGCGACTCGGCCGTGGTGTGCAGCCGGTCGATGGCCTCGGTGGCGATGCCGACGGCGGTGTCGAAGCCGAAGGTGTAGTCCGTGCCCGACAGGTCGTTGTCGATGGTCTTCGGGACGCCGACGCAGGGGATGCCGTACTCCTCGTACAGCCTGGCCGCGACGCCCAGGGTGTCCTCGCCGCCGATCGCGACGAGCGCCTCGACCTCGTACTTGGCGAGGTTCTCCTTGATCCGCCGGACCCCGTTCTCCTGGTTGAAGGGGTTCGTGCGCGAGGAGCCGAGGATGGTGCCGCCGCGCGGCAGGATCCCGCGGACGGCGGGGATGCCGAGCGGGACCGTGTCGCCCTCGACCGCGCCGCGCCAGCCGTCCTTGAAGCCGACGAACTCGCAACCGTACTCCTGTACGCCCTTGCGCACGACGGCCCTGATCACCGCGTTGAGCCCGGGGCAGTCGCCGCCGCCCGTGAGCACTCCGACCTTCATGGAATCTCCCTTCGCCACAGGGCCCGCTGAGCCCGCGTGACGGCCACGCTAGTGGTGACCCAGGTCACACCAGCGCGTTGGGTTTGGCCAATTCCGGTGGAATTTCAAGGAGTTGCGTACTCCCGTTCACTCGTACGAGGACGTAAGTACGACGTACGACACCGCTTTCGCGCGCTACGCGTCGTCGAGGCCGCGCTCTATGGCGTACCGGACGAGCTCCACCCTGTTGTGCAGCTGGAGCTTGCCGAGGGTGTTCTGGACGTGGTTCTGCACGGTGCGGTGGGAGATGACGAGCCGCTCCGCGATCTGCTTGTACGAGAGCCCCTTGGCCACCAGGCGCAGCACCTCGGTCTCGCGGTCGGTCAGCTGCGGCGCCTTCGGCTCGTCGGGCGCGGCGGGCGCCGGGTCGGTGGCCAGGCGCCGGTATTCGCCGAGGACCAGTCCGGCGAGGCCCGGGGTGAACACCGGGTCGCCGGCGGCGGTGCGGCGGACCGCGTCGATCAGCTCCTGCGCGCCGGCGGACTTCAGCAGGTATCCGGTCGCGCCGGACTTGACCGCCTCCAGGACGTCGGCGTGCTCGCCGCTCGCGGACAGGACGAGGACGCGCAGTGCCGGGTTGGCGCCGACCAGTTCCTTGCAGACCTGGACGCCGGGCATGCCGGGCAGGTTGAGGTCGAGGACCAGTACGTGCGGGGCGGCGGCGCCGGCCCGGCGGACCGCCTCGGGGCCGTCCCCGGCGGTGGCGACGACATCGAATCCGGCCGCGGCCAGGTCGCGGGCGACCGCGTCCCGCCACATCGGGTGGTCGTCGACGACCATCACCTTGATGTCGCTCAGCTCGTTCGGCACGCTCACTGGGTTCTCCCCCTCGGTACTTTCAGTTCCACTTCGGTGCCCTGTCCGGGGACGGACACCAGCTCGGCGGTGCCGCCGAGGTCGCGCAGCCGGCCTCGGATGGACAGGGCCACGCCCATCCGTCCCTCGCCCTCCGCCTGGTCGAGCCGTCCGGCCGGGATGCCCGGGCCGTCGTCCCGGACGGTCACGATCACCTCGTCGCCCCAGTCCTCGACCAGGATCCAGGCCCTGGCGCCTTCCCCGGCGTGCCTGCGCACGTTGTCGAGGGCGGCGCCGACCGCCGCGGCCAGCTCCTTCGCGGCGGGCACCGGCAGCGGCACCGGGGTGCCCGGCTCGGCGAAGCTCACCCGGGACCCGGCGTGCGGGGCGAGCAGCGTCCGCAGGTCCAGCTCGCCCCCGTCGCCGCCGGGCTCGTCCACCTCGTCCGCGGTGACCAGCGCGCCGAGCGACTCGTCCCGGGAGATCCGGCAGGTGTGCACGAGCCCGCTGGAGACCAGGGTGCGCAGCGCGACCTCCTGCTCCCCCGCCATCCGGCCGAGTTCGGCGGCCTCGCCGCCCAGTTCGGTGCCGCGCCGCTGGACCATGGCGAGGACCTGGAGGACCCCGTCGTGGATGTCGCGGGCGAGGCGTTCGCGCTCGCGGGTGGCGGCCTCGATCTCCAGGGCGCGGGCGAGGGTGGCCTCGCTGGCCCGGGCGACCTCGACGACGTACCCGATGGCGATGGAGGCGACCCAGACCAGCAGGACGTTGTGCAGGGTGTCCCGGGTGGGATTGCCGCCGTGGACGAGGACGTTGGCCGCGGCCACGAAGGTGGAGGCGAAGCCGGCCCAGCGCCAGCCTCCCTTGATGGCGAAGGCGAGGACGGAGCCGGCCGTCCAGATGCTGGGCAGGGTGGGCCCGCCGGCCGCGATCCGCTCGTGGGTGTCCGCGATCGGCGTGAGCAGGATTCCGACGATCGCGACGGTGAGGTCGGCGCCGAGGAACCCCTTGGTGCAGCTGGCCGCGTTCGCGACCCTGCGGTGGGTGACCAGGGTCCAGACGGCGAGGCACGCCAGGTAGCCGGCCGCGACCTTGGGACGGTCGAACCGCTGGTACGCGAAGCCGAACAGCGCCACCGCGTAGACCATGGTGAGCAGCCGGTAGGCCGTCAGCGCGCGCCACAGCGGCTGCTCGACCGACATGCGTACGACGCGCTCGCGTTTCGCCATCTCCCCCACCCCTCCGGGCGGTACCGCCGCCGCCCGTCCTACTCCGTGCTCTGGTCGGCCTTCTCCGCCTTCTCGGCGGCCTTGGAGGCCTTCTCGGCGTCGGCGATCTGGCGCTTGGCGGCCGTGGCGTAGATGTCCACGTACTCCTGGCCGGAAAGCTTCATGATCTCGTACATGACCTCGTCGGTCACCGAGCGCAGGATGAAGCGGTCGCCGTCCATGCCCTGGTAGCGGCTGAAGTCGAGCGGCTTGCCGATCCGGATGCCGGGTCGCATCAGCTTCGGGACGACCTTGCCGGGCGGCTGGATCTTCTCCGTGTCGATCATCGCGACGGGGATCACCGGGGCGCCGGTGGCCAGGGCCACGCGGGCCAGACCGCCGGGCTTGCCGCGGTAGAGGCGGCCGTCGGGTGAACGCGTCCCCTCGGGGTAAATACCGAACAGTTCCCCGCGCTCGATGACGTCGATGCCGCTCTTGATGGCGGCCTCGCCGGCACCGCGGGCGCCGGAGCGGTCCACGGGGAGCTGGCCGACGCCCTTGAAGAAGGCCGCCGTCAGCTTGCCCTTGACGCCCGGGGAGGTGAAGTACTCCGCCTTGGCGATGAAGGTGACCTTCCGGTCGAGCACGGCCGGGAGGAAGAAGGAGTCGGAGAACGACAAGTGGTTGCTCGCGAGGATCGCCGGCCCCTCCGCGGGAATGTTTTCGAGGCCCTCCACCCACGGCCTGAAGGCGAGCTTCAGGGAACCGCCGATGGAGAACTTCATTGCGCCGTAGATCAACTCGAATGCCTTCCTGTGTCTGTCGAACAGACCTTATCCCCTGGCCCGGCCACAGCGGCCCGACGACCCTGGTCGGTGTCACCCCGGTCGCGTACGGTGAAGTCACACAGCGCTACGTACCCCCCACCCCTTCCTAAGGAGACCCTGGTGCCCGTCCTCCCTGGAGCAGAGCCGTTCCGCCACGAGGGCGGAGAGGTCGGCGTACTGCTCTGCCACGGCTTCACCGGTTCCCCGCAGTCGCTGCGCCCCTGGGCCGAGTACCTGGCCGAGCGGGGGCTGTCGGTGTCGCTGCCGCTGCTGCCCGGGCACGGGACGCGCTGGCAGGACATGCAGCTCACGGGCTGGCAGGACTGGTACGCGGAGGTGGACCGCGCGCTGCGGGAGCTGCTGGACCGGTGCGAGCGGGTGTTCGTCTTCGGCCTGTCGATGGGCGGGGCGCTGACGCTGCGGCTGGCGGCGAAGCACGGGGACGCGATCAGCGGGATCGTGCTCGTCAACCCGGCCAACAAGGTGCACGACCCGCTGGCCTTCGCGCTGCCGGTGGCCCGGCACTTCATCCGGTCGACTCCGGGCATCGCCAGCGACATCGCGAAGCCGGGGTCCGAGGAGGTCGGCTACGACCGGGTGCCGACGCGGGCCGCGCACTCCCTGCGGAACTTCCTGCGGCTGGTGGACTCGGAGCTGCCGCAGGTGACGCAGCCGGTGCTGCTGCTGCACAGCCCGCAGGACCACGTCGTACCGCCGGTGGACTCGGCGCGGGTGCTGGCGCGGGTGTCGTCCACGGATGTCACCGAGACCCTGCTGGAACAGAGCTACCACGTCGCGACGTTGGACCATGACGCGGAGCGGATCTTCGCGGACAGCTTCGCGTTCGTGGGGCGGCTCACGGGGAGCGTCAGCAGGGAGGGGGCGGCCAGCGGTGGCTGAGCACGAGGAATCATCAGGGGGGGTGCCCCCGCTGGACGAGGAGGCGGCGTGGGCGGCGATCGTCGCCGGGTACGGGCAGGAACCGCCGGACCCGCCGGGGGCGCGGCCGTTCAGACCGATCGAGAACCTGATGCTGCCGGAGGAGGACGTCCTGCCGGAGCCTTCGGCCGAGGCGGCCTCCGAGGCGGATTCCGACGCGGATCCTGACGCGGGCCCCGGCGCGGATTCCGGCCGCGGGCCGGCGGCGCCGCCTGCGCTGGGCAGCTCGGTGGTCTTCGCCCCGGGCGTGGGCGCGGGCGCCCCGGCTCCGGGGCCTCGGGACCACTCCCCGAAGGAGCCGGAGGACGGGGCGGACGAGGGCCATTTCGTCCCGCCGGAACCGGAGCTGCCGCAGGCCGACGTGACGACGAAGTTCGCGTGGCTGGCGGTGGTGGGCGGACCGGTCCTGCTCCTGCTGGCGGTACTGCTCCAGTGGGACATGACCTGGTGGCTCACCACGCTGGGCATCGGCGGCTTCCTGGGCGGCTTCGCCACCCTGGTGGGCCGGATGTCGCAGGACGACGACGAGGATGACGACCCGGGCCGCGGCGCGGTGGTCTGACCCCCTTGCCCGACGCGCCGCTCGCGCGCCTCGGCCGGGGCCGATGCGGCCCCCGCCGGGGCGGCTACGGGGCCGGGAGGCGGAGGGCGGCCAGGACGGGAAGGTGGTCCGTGGCCGCGCGGAGGTCCGCGGGAGTCACTCCCGGGAGCCCCTCGGGGACGCCGCAGCCGAGGACCTCCACCCCCTGCGAGGCGAACACCGCGTCGATGCGGCGGGCCGAGGGGCCGCCGGTGAAGGTGTGCTCCCCGCCCCAGGGGGCGACCGTGCGGCAGTCCTGGAGGCGGGCGGCGACCCGGGCGAAGGCCGGGCCCTCCGGGGGCTCGTTGAAATCGCCCGCCGCGATCTTGTACGGGGTGTCCATCGCCTCCGTCCGCTCCAGCAGCAGCCCCGCCTGGGCCAGCCGCTCACCGGGGTCCAGCGAGAGGTGCGCGCTCAGCACCCCCACCCGTACCGCTCCGAACCGTACGACGGCCGTCGCGAAGCCCCGCCGGTGCAGGCCTGGCGTCATCGGCAGCAGTACGTCCTCGGTGCGTTCCACGAAGGCCCGCAGGGAACACAGCAGCAGCGGCCCGGCGGCCGTCGCGCCCCCGCTCAACACCACCAGCTCGCTCTTCGACGCCAGCCGCGCCGCGTGCTTGCGCCAGCGGAAGAACCGCGGGGCCTCCTGGACGAAGACCAGGTCGGGGGCGCACGCGCGGATCACCCTCGCCAGCGCGTCCTCGTCGTCGCGCAACGAGCGGATGTTGTAGCTGAGCACCCGGATCACGGCAGAACCGTCGGGCTCCGTTTGGGACTTCGGCAGCGAAGGCAGCACAGGCAGGTCCATGTCCGCAAGATACGCAGCTGCCCGCCGCTCCCCCAGGGGGCGCGGCGGGCAGCTGCGCAGAACGCGGAACGGCCGGTGTCAGCCCTGGCGGGCCAGGTCCGCCGCGCCGACCAGCCCGGCCTTGCCGCCGAGCTGCGCGGCCAGCACCTGCGCGTGCGGGCGCCACGCGCCGCCGACCAGCCAGCGCTTGAAGGACTTGCGGATCGGGTCGAGGACGAGGTCGCCCTCGTCGGAGACGCCGCCGCCGACGATGAACGCCGACGGGTCGAAGAGGGAGGCCAGGTCCGCGAGACCCGCGCCCGCCCAGCGGGCCAGCTCGCGGAAGGCGTCGACGGCCACCAGGTCACCGGCCCGCGCGGCCTCGCTGATGTGCCTGCCCTCGATGCCGTCGGGGGTGCCGTCGCCGAGGGCGAGCAGGGCCGCCGCGTTCTCGGGGGTGGCGTTGGCGCGCTGCTTCGCATACCGGACGAGCGCGCGCCCGGAGGCGTACTGCTCCCAGCAGCCCTGGCTGCCGCAGCCGCACAGCAGGCCGTCCGGGACGACCCGGATGTGCCCGAACTCGGCGGCGACGCCGAAGCGCCCGCGCCGCAGCTTGTTGCCGATGATGATGCCGCCGCCGAGGCCGGTGCCGAGGGTGATGCAGATGACGTCCTCGTGGCCCTGGCCGGCGCCGAAGCGGTACTCGCCCCAGGCCGCGCAGTTCGCGTCGTTCTCGACGACGACCGGCAGGCCGATGCGCTGCTCGACCTTGTCCTTGAGCGGCTCGTGCCGCCAGTTGATGTTGGGCGCGAAGAGTACGGTCGCCCGCTTGTCGTCCACGTAGCCGGCGGCGCCGATGCCGACGGCCTCGATGGCGTGGTTGCTGCTGACCTCGGACACGGCGGAGCAGATCGCCTCCGTCACTCCGTCCGCGGTCGGCGGGGTGGGCACCTTGTACGTCTCAAGGATGGTGCCCTCTTCGTCGACCACGCCGGCCGCGATCTTCGTGCCGCCGATGTCGACGCCGATGGTGAGTCCCATTAGTCCCTCGGTTTCCGGTCAAACCCCGCCACGGGCAACGGTACCCGAGGGCGGCGGCGCCTCAGTCGAGATCGATCCGCCCGGCGGGGCCTTCGTCCCCGGGGCCGTCGCCCTCGTCGCGTGGGTCGCGCGGGTGGTTCTCCTCGGCCGGGGCGCGGCGCGGGGCGGGCGGCTCGTCCCGGGTCCAGCGGCGCTCGTGGCCCTCCACGGCGGAGCGGTAGGCGGCGAGGAGCTCCGAACCGGCGGCCGCGAGGTGGTCGAAGACCTCGGGATTGCGCTCGATGACGGGCTTGGCGGCGGTCTTGGCCTGGTCGACGAACTGCCGCACCGCGCCTTGGGCGGCAACGCCGATCAGCGGGTTGTTCAGCCCGGAGACCTTGTCGGCGACGGCCTCGAAGAGCTTGAACAGCTCCTCGGCGGCGGTCCCGGTGGCCCCGCCGCCGCCCGCGCCCTGTTCCGCCCGGCGGCGGGCCTTCTCGGCGGCGAGGTCCTCGGCACAGGCCTTGGCCCAGGCGTCTTCGTCGGTGGGGCGGTCGGTGGCCTCGCTCATGGCGGACTCTCCTGCGGCAGCTGCGGGGCGTGCGGTACGGACTACCTTCGACGGTACCCGAACGGGGGTACGGGCTTCAGTGCGCGCGGGGCCAGAGCCCCGGGTCGGGGGTGAAGCGGATGCGGAGCTCACCGTCGGCGAGGGCGGCGCCGGAGACGGTGCAGCGGCGCAGCGCGGAGGGCAGGGGAACGATCCTGCGGTACGGGCCGACCGTGAGCAGGAGCTCGTCGCCGCGCCGGATCAGGTCGAGCTCGCGCTTCTCGGCCCGGGGCAGCGGAACCACCCAGACGAGCACCCCGTCCTCGGCGATCCGGTCCTCGACGGGCCAGTCGGGGCGGCGCCCGGGGGCGTCCGGAGCCTGGGCCGCGACGTCCGCGAGCGCGGCGAGGTCGTCGGGGCCCTGGGGGTCGCGGCCGAGGTGCGGGAGCGGGAGGACGGGCGGGCCGTCGGCGGCCCACTGGGCGGCGTACTTCTCCTGCTGGGCGGCGAGGCCGGCCAGCCACGGGTCGGCGGAGCCGGGGGGCAGGGTCCGGTTGGCGACGACGTCGGCGACGCGCAGCCGCTGGAGGGCGAGCCCGAGGCCGCCGGTCCGCAGGGTGGCGTCGGCGGCCGGGCCCGGCTCGGCGACGAGCCGCACGGCGGTGGAGCCGGCCTCGATGACCGCCTGGACCGCGGCCAGCTCCTCGTCCCAGCGCGCGGCGGCCTCGTACAGCCACTGCGCGGGCATGGGCACGCCGGCCAGCTGCGCGAGTACGGGGCGCAGCGCGCGGGCCGCCTGGCGCTCCGCGGGGAGCAGGCGGGCGAGGTAGCGGCGCAGCTGGGCGGGGAGGGCGAGGGTGGCCACGGCCTGGTGCAGCGGGGGCATGTCCACGACGACGAGGTCGACGCCGGGGGCGGTGGCGGCCCGGCGCAGGGCCCGCAGCAGTGCGAACTGCTCGGCGCCGGGGAGCTCGGTGAGTTCCTCGGCGCCGAGGGCGCGGCCGCCGAGCATGCTGAGGAGCGCGGCGCCGCGGTCCTGGAGGGCGACGAGTTCGGCCCGGAACTCCTCGCCGGAGTCGATGCGGGCGACCAGCACCCCGCCGGCGGCGGGCACGGCCCGCAGGCCGGGCGCGACGTCCTCGGGCGGGCCGGCGGCCGGCCCGACCAGAGCGGCCATCGGGTCTCCCGGGTCACCGGACAGCAGCAGCACGCGCCGCCCGGCGCGGGCCGCGGCGAGGGCGGTCACGGCGGCGGCGGTCGTCCGCCCGGCGCCGCCGGGGCCGGTGACGAGCAGGGTGTGCATGGTGCGGTGCTCCTTGAACGCGGGGGACCGCCTCTGGGCTCCGCCCGGGCGATGTGTGCTGACCCGGCCCGGCGCCGACCGGGCCCCTACCCGGACCCGGCCCTCAAACGCCGGACAGGCTGGAGGGCACGGGCCCCACCGGACCCCGAACCCGACCGGGCCGGAGAACCGACTCCACGCGGACGCCGACCTCCAACGCCGCACGGGCCGGAGGCCGGCTCCGCCGGGCCACTCCTCCCGCGCCAGGGGCGGGGGCCGGTCAGGCGGTGGCTTCCACGCGCTTCTTCAGGCCCGCCAGGGCGCGGTCGATGATGACCTTCTCCGCCTTGCGCTTGATCATCCCCAGCATCGGGATCTTGACGTCCACCGTCAGCTGGTAGGTGACCTCGGTGCGCTTGCCGCCCTCCAGCGGGGCGAGCCTGTACGAGCCGTCCAGCTGCCGCAGCATCTGGGACTTGTCCAGGGTCCAGCTGACCTCGTCCGTACCCGCCCAGCTGTACGCCAGGGTGTGGTCGTCCTTGATCGCGCCCGCGTCGAGCAGCAGGCGGACCTTCGACGCCCGGCCTTCGGCGTCGGTGCCCAGCACCTCGGCCTCCTTCACCTCGCCGGTCCACTCGGGGTAGCGGGCGAAGTCGGCGATCACGGCCATGACGTCGGCCGGCGCCGCGTCGATCGTGATGCTCGATTTGGTGTGTTCCGCCATCGCGGGCGCTCCTCCGTGGAGAGTTCGAGGAAGTGTGCGGGCGGCCCCCGGCCGCCGCGTGAAGGCTACCGCGCGTGTGGACCCCGCCACTCCAGCGGACCCCACGACCGCGTCGGATACCGCCGGTCACGGCCGGAACCGGTCACCACTCCAGCGCCCACGGCCGCCCCGTCGCCGCGAAGTGGCCGACGTTCACGCACTCCGTCCCCCCGATCCGCATCCGTCGCGCCAGCGGCTGGTGCACGTGCCCGAACAGCGCGTAGCGCGGCCGGGTCCGCCGGATCGCCGCCAGCAGCGCCTCGCTGCCCCGCTCGAACCGCCGCGCCACCGTGTCGTAGCAGAGCTCCGGGACCTCCGGCGGGATGTGCGAGCACAGCACGTCCACCTCCCCCAGCGCCTCCACCTTGGCCGCGTACTCCTCCTCGGACACCTCGTACGGGGTCCGCATCGGCGAGGGCAGCCCGCCGCCGACGAAGCCGAAGACGCGGCCGCCGATCTCCACCCGCTGCCCGTCGAGGACGGTGGTGCCGGGTCCGGCGTACTCCTGCCACAGCCCGGGGATGTCGACGTTGCCGTAGGTGGCGTACGTCGGGGTGGGCAGGGCGGCGAACATCTGCGCGTACTGCCGCCGTACCGCGCCCTCGATGAGCTGCTCCCGGTCGAGCCCGTCCCACAGGGCCCGCCCGAAGTCCCTGGCCTCCGCGAACCTGCGCGCCGTCCGCAGCGCCACGATCCGGTCGGCGTTCTCGACGCCGAACAGGTCGGGGAAGATGCCGCGCGAGTGGTCGGCGTAGTCGAGGAAGAGGACGAGGTCACCGAGGCAGATCAGCGCGTCGGCGCCTTCTCCGGCCCGCGCGAGCGCCTCCGTGTTGCCGTGGACGTCGCTGACGACGTGAACCCGCGTACCGGCCCGGCCGGTTTTGCTGCCACCCATGCCCGCCACCCTAGGGGCGCCTGGGGAGTCGGGGTAGTGCGGGTCGGACAGCCATCCGGACCTGCGGTTACTTCCAAGTCCCAAACGGGGTCGACTAGGGTCGGTACGGCACGGCCGCGTCGGTGTGACGCACGGAACAATGGCCGGTTCCCTCTATCCGGAACCCACTACCGGTGGGTAACGTCCGGTCGGTCCACACGTGGCGATGGCGCCCAGAGGAGCAGCAGTCTTGCGCGAGTTCAGCCTTCCGGCCCTGTACGAGGTCCCGTCGGACGGGAACCTGACGGATCTCATCCGCCGCAACGCCGCTCAGCATCCAGACACCGCCGTGATGAGCCGCAAGGCCGACGGCAAGTGGCAGGACGTGACCGCGAGAGAGTTCCTCGCCGAGGTCCGCGCGGCCGCCAAGGGCCTGATCGCGGCCGGTGTCCGGCCCGGTGACCGGGTCGCGCTGATTTCCCGTACCCGCTACGAGTGGGTGCTCTTCGACTTCGCGATCTGGAGCGCCGGCGGCGTCACCGTCCCGGTGTACGAGACCAGCTCCCCCGAGCAGATCCAGTGGATCCTCGGCGACTCCGGCGCGGTCGCCGTGATCGTCGAGAGCCCCGCGCACCACGAGGCCGTGGCCTCCCTGCGCGACCGGCTGCCGGATCTGCGCGAGGTCTGGGAGATCGACCGGGGCGGGCTGGAGACGCTGAAGGCCGCCGGCGCGGTCGTCACCGACGCCGAGGTCGACGAGCGCAGCGACCTGGCCAACGCCGACGACCCGGCCACCATCGTCTACACCTCGGGCACCACCGGCCGCCCCAAGGGCTGTGTGCTGACCCACCGCAACTTCTTCGCGGAGTGCGGCAACGCGGTGGAGCGCCTGAGCCCGCTGTTCAAGACCGGCGAGTGCTCGGTGCTGCTGTTCCTGCCGGCCGCGCACGTCTTCGGACGGCTCGTCGAGGTGGCCGCCGTACTGGCGCCGATCCGGCTGGGCTGCGTACCGGACATCAAGAACCTCACCGAGGAGCTGCAGTCCTTCCGGCCCACGCTGATCCTCGGCGTCCCCCGGGTCTTCGAGAAGGTCTACAACTCGGCGCGCGCCAAGGCGCAGGCCGACGGCAAGGGGAAGATCTTCGACGCGGCGGCCGACACGGCCATCGCCTACAGCCGCGCGCTGGACACCCCGCGCGGCCCGTCCTTCGGCCTGAAGCTGAAGCACAAGATCTTCACGAAGCTGGTCTACAGCAAGCTGCACGCGGTCCTCGGCGGCCGCGGCGAGTACGCGATCTCCGGCGGCGCCCCGCTGGGCGAGCGGCTGGGTCACTTCTTCCGCGGCATCGGCTTCACGGTGCTGGAGGGCTACGGCCTGACGGAGTCCTGCGCCGCGACCACCTTCAACCCGTGGGACAAGCAGAAGATCGGTACGGTCGGCCAGCCCATGCCGGGTTCCGTGGTGCGCATCGCGGACGACGGCGAGGTGCTGCTGCACGGCGAGCAGATCTTCACGGGGTACTGGAAGAACGAGACGGCGACCGCGGAGGCGCTGGCCGACGGCTGGTTCCACACCGGCGACGTCGGCACGCTCGACGAGGACGGCTACCTCACGATCACCGGGCGCAAGAAGGAGCTCATCGTCACGGCGGGCGGCAAGAACGTGGCCCCCGCGGTGATCGAGGACCGGATCCGGGCGCACGCGCTGGTCGCGGAGTGCATGGTGGTCGGCGACGCGAGGCCGTTCGTGGCCGCGCTGGTCACGATCGACGAGGAGTTCCTCGGCCGCTGGGCGGCGGAGAACGGCAAGCCGGCCGGTGTCACGGCGGCGGAACTGCGGGAGGACGCGGACCTCATCGCCGCCGTCCAGAAGGCCGTGGACGACGGCAACGCGGCGGTTTCCAAGGCGGAATCGGTGCGGAAATTCCGCATTCTGCCCTCCCAGTTCACGGAGGAGTCGGGCCACATCACGCCGTCGCTGAAGCTCAAGCGGAATGTGGTGGCGAAGGACTTCGCGGACGAGATCGAGGCGCTCTACCGCGGCTGACCGGGGGCCTCGATGGCTTCGGTGACCTCGGTCAGTGCGGGTCCTGGGCCAGGATCCGCGCCATGTTCCGCTCGGCGAGGGCCGTGATCGTGACGAACGGGTTCACGCCGAGCGAGCCGGGCACCAGGGAGCCGTCGACCACGTACAGCCCCTGGTAGCCCTTGGCGCGGCCGAAGTCGTCGGTGGCCTCGCCGAGGACGCAGCCGCCGAGCGGGTGGTACGTGAAGTCGTCGGCGAAGTTCTTGTTGCCGCCGAACAGGTCGTACCGGTAGATGGTGAAGTTGGCCCGGTTGATGCGGTCGAAGAGGTTCTTGGCGGCCCGCACGGCCGGGGTGTTCTGGTCGCGGCGCCACCGGAGCCGCGCCGAGTCGCTCGCGGCGTCGTACGTGAAGTGGCCGCGCTCCGGGTTCTTCGTGATGGCCAGGTACATCGAGATCCAGTGCTCGAACCCCATGGGCAGCGGGGCGATCTCGGCGAACACCGGGTTGGCGGCGTTGTCCCAGTCGTCGATGCCCAGTGCGGGCATGGTGGCCTGGTTCGAGCCGACGGTGTCCCACAGGTGGTTGGCGCGGGCGGTCATGACGTTGCCGTTGGGGCCCCAGCCGAGCCCGACCTTCTCGCTGAGGGCGGGCAGCGTGCCGGTCTCCCGGGCGCGGAGCAGGATCTCGGTGGTGCCGAGGCTGCCGGCGCCCAGGAAGAGCTGGCGGCAGCCGAGTTCGCGGACCTGGGTGACCCGTCCGGTGACATCGCTGGTCCGCACGGTCAGCACGTACCCCCCGGCGGGGTCCTGCCGGACCGCGACCACCCGCTGCATGGTCTCGATGGTGACGTTGCCGGTGCCGATCGCGGCCGCGAGGTAGGTCTTGTCGACGCTCTTCTTGCCGTGGTTGTTGCCGTAGATGACCTCGCCGGCGAGTGCGGAGCGGGTGGCGGTGCCGGCCGCCTCGCGCTTCATGTACTCGAAGTCGTAGACGTTGGGGACGAAGACGGTCTTCAGGCCGGTGTTCTGGGCGTGCTTGCGGGAGATCCGGGCGAAGCGGTACCACTCCGTGGACTCGAACCAGGCCGGGTCGATGTCGCCCACGCCGAGCATGGCGCGGGCGCGCGGGTAGTAGGTGCCGTACATCTCGTCGGCGTCGACCCGGGGCAGCACCTCGGAGAAGTAGGAGCGGCGGGGCGTCGGCGACATGCCGCCGTTGACGAGGGAGCCGCCGCCGACCCCGCGGCCGACGTAGACGGACATGTCGCCGTAGTTCACCCGGTCCAGGACGCCCGGGTAGGGGCTGATGTCGCGGTTGACGACGTCGAGCCAGAGGAACTGGGCGAGCGGGGCCTCGGTGCGGTTGCGGAACCACATGGAGCGCTGGTCGGGCGCGGAGGTGGAGGGGAAGACCTTCCCGTCGGCTCCGGGGGTGTCCCAGAGCCGGCCCATTTCGAGGACGACGGTACGGACGCCCGCCTGCCCCAGGCGCAGGGCGGCGACGGCGGAGCCGTACCCGGAGCCGACGACGATGGCGGGTGCGTACGAGGCGGCGGGGGGTTCGAGGGCCGCGGCGGAGGCGGCGCCGATCCGGGTGAAGCCGAGGGCCGCGGCGGTCGAGAGCGCGCCGAGCCCCAGCATTTGACGGCGCGTCAGGTTGGATGTCATGGCCGCATCATGAGCGGATTCGCGCCGTCCGCCCATACGCGGTAGTGACAGACATCTGAGGGACAGTCAGGCGTGGCGGCCCCGGGGCCGCCCGGGTCAGAGCAGCTCGCGCAGCCGCTCGGCCAGGAGGTCCCAGCGCCACTTCTCCTCGACCCACTCCCGGCCCCGCTCGCCCATCCGGCGGCGCAGCTCCGGGTCCTGGAGGAGGGCGACGATCCGGTCGGCCGAGTCCTCGGCGGAGCCGCCCCGCACCACCCAGCCCGTCTCGCCGTCGAGCACCGCGTCGGGCGCCCCGCCGGAGTCGCCCGCGACCACCGGCAGGCCCGTCGCCGAGGCCTCCAGGTAGACGATGCCGAGCCCCTCGACGTCCAGACCGCCGCGCCGGGTCCGGCACGGCATCGCGAAGACGTCCCCCGCGCCGTAGTGGGCGGGGAGCTCCGCCCACGGGACCGCCCCCGTGAACACCACGGACCGGGCGACTCCGGTGGACTCGGCCAGGGCCCGCAGGTCCGCCTCGTAGGGGCCGCCGCCGACGATGAGCAGCACCGCGTCCGGGACCTTCGCGAGGATCCGGGGCATGGCCTCGATCAGGGTGTCCTGGCCCTTGCGGGGCACCAGGCGCGAGACGCACACCACGACCGGGCGGTCGGCCAGTCCCAGCCGGGCCCGGACCTCGTCGCCGCCGGAGCCCGGGTGGAAGGTCTTCTCGTCCACCCCCGGCGGAAGCTGCGTCATCCGCGCGGCCGCCCGGTCGGTCACCGCCGAGGCGATCCGCGAGCGGGTGTACTCGCCCAGGTACGTCAGCGTGTCCGTGCCCTCACCGATCCGCCGCAGCAGCTGCCGCGCGGCCGGGAGCTGGGCCCAGCCCGCCTCGTGCCCGTGCGTGGTCGCGACCAGCCGGCGCGCGCCCGCGCGGCGCAGCGCCGGACCCATCAGCCCGAGCGGCGCGGCCGCCCCGAACCACACCGACTCGCAGCCGTGTTCGCGCAGCAGGCCGACCGCCCGCCGGGTCACCCGCGGGGTCGGCAGCAGCATCGTCGTACGGTCGCGGACGACCTGGAACGGCTGCTCGGCATCGAAGGCGGCGGTCGCCGCGCGGCCCTCCTCACCGTGCTTCCAGGTGGAGGCGTAGACGACGATCCGGTCGGGATCCAGCCTCAGCGCCATGTTGTGGAGGAAGGCCTGGATGCCACCGGGTCGCGGCGGGAAGTCGTTGGTCACGATCAGCGTCTTGTGCATCGCCAGCCAAAGTACCCGAACCCCCGCCGCGGGCCGCCAGGGCGTGTCGCACAAGCCGCGCGCCGACCGAACCCGCCGCCGGGGCACGGTTTCCGTCACGCGGAAGGGGGGAGCTGCGCGCGCACCCACTCGGGATCGGGATTGGTGTGTGGCCGGCCCGCCACGACGACGGTCGGCACGGTCTCGTTGCCGCCGTTGGCCGCCCGCACCGCTGCGGCTCCTGCCGGGTCGCGCCAGATGTTGACCCAGTGCAGCCGCCCGGCGCTGCGGCCGAGCCGGATGCGCAGGCGTATGCAGTACGTGCAGCCCGGCCGCCAGAAGACGACCGGCCGGCCGTCGACCGCGCTGCTGCGTTGTGCCTCCCGCGCGCCGGTCGACCTCGGGAAGATCAGGGGCGAGTTCACACCGGCCAGCGCCAGGAACGCCACCAGGACGGTCGTGGCCGTGCCGGAGCTGCCCGCGAAGACCAGCCCGGTCGCGAAGGCAGAGCCGCAGAGCACCAGCAGTACCGGCAAGATCCAAAGACGCGTCATGGTGACGCAGGCTACCGATGAGTCGAAAGGGGCCTCGAACCCTTCAAGGCTTCAGCTCCTGCGTCAGGTACGTCTGCCAGGCGCGGGTGAGGCCGGCGGGGTCGAGGGCGAGGGTTTCGGGCAGGGCCGTGGCCAGGGGCTCGCGGCCGGCCCTTTGGTAGAGGCGGACCAGCGCCGCCTCGCCCCACCGGTCCGCGATCAGCCGGCAGGCCAGCCAGGCGCCCCCGTACGCGCGCGCCAGCGCCTCCGGATCCCCGCCGAAGCCGAACGCCTCGTCGGCGGGCAGCGCGCCCGGGAGCTCGCCGCGCCGGACCGCCCGGGCCAGCTCGGGCGCGGCCTCGGCCGCCGTCCGCCCCGTCCCCCGGTACGCCGCCCAGTCCGCGAAGCCCTCGGAGAGCCACAGCGGGGTCCGCGGCGAGGTCGCGGCGCGGGTCGCGACGTGCGTGGTCTCGTGGGTCAGGACGATCCGCCGGCCCTCCTCGGAGAGCTCCGCGTACCCCTCGGGGTTGACGACGACCCGGTCGGCCGGGGCGGGTCCGGCGCCCACCCGGCCCGTGGTGACGGCGCCCAGGCCCCGGTAGTCGGAGGCCGGGTGGCCGAGCAGCGCCGCCATGGCGTCCAGCGTGTCCGGGACCAGTACGACCACCCGCCCGGCCCACCGCTGCGGCCAGGCGGCGGTGACGGCCGCCACCGCGCGGTCGGCCCCGGCCGCGATCCCGGCCAGGTTCCGCTCCTGCCCGCCGGCCCCGAGCACCAGGGAGTGCGCCCCCCGGGCCGCGGCCACCGGCCCCTGGTCCCACGGCTGCGGGAGCGCGCCCGGCGCGGGCCGGTCACCGGTGACCCGCCAGGCCGTGCCGTCCCGGACCAGCTCCACCTCGCGCGCCGACCCCGACGGGGCCGTGTCGTATCCGGCGAGCCGGTAGCGCAGCTCCGCCCGCGCGAAGGCCCGTACGCCCTCCCGCCGGACCGAGGTGACCTCGTACGCCCAGTCCTCCAGCGGGATCCCGGCGAGCCCGGCGGGCGGCGCCGCGGACCACCGGGCCACCGCCCCGCGGATCTCGCCCTCCGCCGCGTCGCCCGTACCGGCGGGCGCCCCGCAGGCGGCGAGCGGCGCCCACAGCAGCGGCAGCGGCAGGGCGCGGAGCACGGCACGGCGGGCGAGGGACATCCGCCGATCGTACGCAGGCCCGCGGCGCCGGGCCCGCGGCGCCGGAGCCTAGGGCCGCGTCACCGCGGAGACCGGCATCATGCCGACCGGGTCGTACCGCACCCGGGCCCCGGGGTACGGGGCGTGCACGACCTGGCCGTTGCCCACGTACATGGCGACGTGACTGGCGTCCGAGCGGTACGTGACCAGGTCGCCCGGGCGCGCCTGCGAGAGCGGGACCCGCCGGCCGGCGTGCCGCTGGGCCTGCGAGGTGCGCGGCAGGGCGACGCCGGCGTGCCGGTAGGACCACACCATCAGCCCGGAGCAGTCGAAGCCGGACGGGCCGGTGGCGCCCCATACGTACGGGCGGCCGACCGCGGACCGGGCGGCCATCACGGCGGCCGCGGCGCGCCCGGAGGAGGGGCCGAAGGCGGGCAGGTCGGGCAGCGCCTCGGAGCGGCCGTCGGAACGCGAGGAGCGCTCGAAGTCGGCGCGTTCCGGAGCGGGCATGGCGCTCAGGAGCCGGCGGGCGGCGGCGAGCTTCGCCGTGATGGCGCGCTTGTCGCGGGCCGCCTCGGTGCGCAGGGTCTCCAGTTCGGCGAGTTTGCGGGAGGCCTCGTGGCGTTGCAGGCCGAGCCGGCGCTGCTCCTCGCGCAGGGCGTCGAGCCGGCGGGCCTGGCTGCCCGTCAGCCGCTCCAGGGCGGCGGCCCCTTCCAGGTAGTCGTCGGGGTTCTCCGACAGCATCAGCTCGACGGCGGGGTCGATGCCGCCTGAGCGGTACTGGGCCCCCGCGAAGTGGCCGAGGAGGCCCCGCATGGTGTTGATGCGGTCCTGGCCGCGGGCCACCGCGTCCTGGGCCCGGCTGATCTCGGCGCGGAGCCTGTCGGCCCGCTCCCCCGCCCGGTTGAAGCGTTCGGTGGCCTGTTCGGCCTCTTCGAAGAGCCGGTCGACCTGGGCGTGGGCGCCCGCCGGGGGGTCGTGCGGGAGACCGGGGGCCGCGCTGGCGGACGCGCCGGCCATGGCGACGGCGGCGCAGGCCGCGGCGGTGGCCGCCGCTGCGGTGAAGGCGGTGAGCTTCGTGTTCCGGTCGAGGCCGGTGAGGCCGCTGGGGCCGGGCCGGCGATGGGACGACACGTGAAACCGCTCCCTTCCGCTGTGCGCGGCCCGGGTCCGCCCTCCGTGGACGGCCGTGTGCCGGGTCTCCGCGCTGGCAGACAGTAGCGGCGCGGTCACGCACCGGCCAACGACCGCCGCGGGGCACGCACGACGACGCCCCGCCGGAGACGCAGGTCACCGGCGGGGCGTGTGGTCAGGGCGGGGCCTCGGAATTCGCCCGGATGGGCGGTGTACGGCGTGCCCCCGGCGCTCGTTCCGTGCGGAGGGTCGGCCGATGCGGCGGTCAGCCGATGCGGACGCCGAACTGGAACGGCATGTTGTCGATCGACTCGTACTTGACGCCGCCGCGCGGGTTCGAGGCGTGCAGCGTCATGTTGTTGCCCGCGTACAGGCCGACGTGGTGCAGGTCTCCGTAGAAGAACACCAGGTCACCCGGCTGGAGCTGGCTGCGGCCGATGCGCGTGCCGTCGTTCACCTGGGTGAAGGTGGTGCGGCTGATGTTGACGCCGGCCTGCTTGTACGCCCACTGGGTCAGGCCGGAGCAGTCGAAGGCGGTGGGGCCCTCGTAGCCGGAGATGTACGCGCTGCCCAGCTTGGTCTTGGCGGCGGCGAGCGCGGCGCCCGCGCGGCCGGAGGGCTTCACGTCGCCGAGGTCGGGGGTGCGTTCGCCCTCGCTGCGGCTGGCGCGGCTGGACTTGGCCTCGTCGTCCTTGAGCTGCGCGCGCTCCTGCGCCGTCAGGGTGTTGAGGAGGGCCTGGGCCTCCGCGAGCTTGTCCGCCGAGGCCTTCTTCTTCTCGCCGAGCTCCTTGCGGGTGGCGTCGAGGTCGGCGAGCTTGCCGGAGGCCTCCTGGCGCTGCTGCGCGAGGCTGCGCTGCTTGGCCTGGATCTTCGTGACCGATTCGACCTGCTTGTCGCTCAACTGGTCGAGCGTGGAGGCCTTGTCGAGGTAGTCGTCCGGGTCCGCGGAGAGGAAGAGGGCGATGGACTGGTCGACGCCGCCGCTGCGGTACTGGGCGCTCGCCATCGAACCGAGCGTGTTGCGCAGCTCGTTGAGCTCGTCCTGGCCGCGGGCGACCTGGTCCTGGAGCTGCCCGATCTCCTTTTCGAGCTTCTCCTGGCGCTCCTTGGCCCCGTTGAACTTCTCGGTGGCCTGCTCCGCCTCTTCGTAGAGCGCGTCGACCTGGGCCTTGACCTCGTCCTTGCTCGGCTTCGCCGGGGCGGCGCTGGCGCCCTGGGCGGAGAGGACGACCGCCGCTGCCGCCGTGGCGGTGAGGACGGTCACGCGGGCGCGGTTCGGCTGCTTGGGTCGACGGTGGGACGCCACGAAGGCGAGCTCCTTCTTCCTCTGGCCACCGAACGGCGCGCGGAACCGGGCGCGCTCGGCAGCACCTCCGCCGACACCCCGAATGAGTGACCTACCGTACGAAGGTTTGACCAGACCCTAGTGACCAGGCTGTGATCAGTTCAAATCCTGGTGAGCAAAAACTCGGTCCCCGACCAGCTTCTTTACCTATACAGCACGCTCTGTGCAAGGCACTTGACGGTACGTCCCCCACAGGTGTGGCCAATTCCGGCATTGAGCCCAGCAGTTATGAAACGCGCGAAAGCCGCTTCAGCAACAAAGCGGACGTCACCGGCCGGGCCCCGGCCTTCGCCACCCCGTCGGCGACCTCGCGGTCCGTGGAGACCACCACCACCGGCCGGCCCGCCGGCTCGGCGCGCACCAGCTGGCGGATCAGCTCGTCCGCCGTGACCCCGGCCTTGGAGAACAGCACCCGCACCCCGCGCGGCGGCGCGAGCAGCACCGGGGCCGCCAGTTCCGCCCCGTCGAAGACACAGGTCATCTCCGCGCCCGTCTGCGCGGCCAGCATCGACAGCCCGCCCAGCAGCCGCAGCCGCTGCTTCTCCAGCGGCATCGTCGGATAGCCCGTCTTCGTCACGTTGTAGCCGTCGACCACCAGATGGGCCTGGGGCAGCGCCAACAGCTGGTCCAGCAGCGCCGGATCGGTCTCCGACAGGGCACGCGCCGCGATGTCCTTCGGGGTCATCCGGCCCGGCTCCACCGCGTCCACCGTGTCCGCGGGCCGCGTCGACACCGGCGGCAGCGCCAGCTCGCGGCGCAGCCCGGCGGCCGCGTCGAGCACGGTGTCCAGCAGCAGCCGCAGCCGCATGTCCTCGATGCTGCGCCCCTCGCGGGTGGCCCGGCGGGAGGTCTCCAGCGCCGTCTCCACCTCCGCCAGCCGGGACTTGAGCCGCCGGCTCTCGCTCTCGGCCGAAGCCACCTGCGCGGCGGCCTCCGCGCGGAAGCCGTCGATCTCGGCCGTGACCTTGCGCAGCGCGGCCTCGCCCCGCTTGACGTCACTGAGGGCGCTGCGCAATTTACGCTGAAGCGATTCCGCTTCCTTGCGGGCGGCCTCCAGCTCGCCGCGCACCTGCTCACCGCCGGTGCGCTGCAGTTCCCGTACGTGGGCCAGCTCCTCGCGGAGCCGGTCCAGTTCGCGCCGGCTCTCCTCGTCGGCCCGCTCGGCGTCGGCCCGCTGGGCCTCCTCGCCCGCGGCGGCCACCAGCTTGACCCAGCCGGCCGGCCGCAGCACGTACGCCGCGGCCGCCACGTCCAGCGGATCGGCGGCGGCGGGCGGAGCGCCGGACTCCAGCGCGGTGGCCAGCTCGGCCTGCGCCTCGCGGAGCTTCTCGGCGACCCGGCCCCGGAAGACGGCGTCGCTCTCCACGGCCGCCGCCATCGCGTTGCCGGCGAACTTGGCGCGCCGGGTCGGGGTGAAGCGGGCGTACTGGCGCAGCTGCGCCGGGAGGTCCGCGACCGTCAGCGCGCCGAAGGCGTCCGAGACGAGCGCGATGACCCGGCGCCGCACGCCTTCGGGCAGCGGGCGGTCGAGCGCGTCGGCGCGGTCGCCGGCCGCGTCGGCCGGCTCAGCGCCGCTTTCTGGCTCCACGATCCGTCACCCCTAGCGTGATCTACTGTGGGCCCGGCTCCTTCAGGAGTCCGCGCCCGGCCTGTCGACGAGCTCGATCTGGTCCACCGCGTTGCACCAGCGGCAGCGCACCGACTCGATGGTCTCATTGACCACCTCGCGCTCCTCGACCTTGGGCTCCCCGGCCAGGTCGAGGTGAACGTACTCGACGACCTTCGACGAACGGGTGACATCGAACCGCGTGAGGTTGCCGCACAGGGTGCAGCGCCACCGGGTGGTGTCGGTCGGCAGGGGAACCGTCATCAGGCCGCTCTCTCCTTCGTAGCTCATTCAATTAAAGCCGTCGCCCGGCTCGTCCGCTCAGGTGTCCGCGCACGCAGCTCGTAACCCTACGGCCTGCCACCGCTCCGGGTGGGGCCGGTTGCGTCATGCTCGGTCGCATGATCGTAAGGTGGCGGGCCGTCCGCGAGGCCGCGCGGGGCCCGGTGATCACCCACGCCCTCATCGCGGGCTGCTGCGTGGTGTTCCTGATCGGACCGGCCTCGGGCCTGAACCCGTCGTACGGGACGGGTGACCGGCTGCTGGAGACGGGGACGGCCTACTTCCGGCAGTGGGGCGTGGTCCCGCAGGAGCTCTTCGAGGGATCGCCGCGAGCCCTGCTGACCCCGCTGACCGCGCTGTTCGTCCACGGCAGCTGGCTGCACCTGCTCGGGAACATGCTGTTCCTCTACGTCTTCGGCGCGATGACGGAGGAGCGGATGGGCCGACCGGAGTTCCTCTGCTTCACCATCTGTACGGGCTACCTCGCCCTCGCGGCGTACGCGGCGGCCAACGCCTCCTCGGACCAGACCCTCGTCGGGGCGTCCGGGGCGATCTCGGCGGTGCTGGGGGCGTTCCTGTGCCTGTTCCCGCGGGCGCGGGTGACGAGCCTGTTCCCCTTCCTGCTCTTCCTCCCCCTCCGCTTCCCGGCGTGGCTCGTACTGCTGTTCTGGTTCGCCCTCCAGTGGCTGGCGGCGCACCGCGCGGAGAGCGGCCCCGGGGTGGCCTACCTCGCCCACCTGGTGGGCTTCTCGCTGGGCTTCCTCTACGCGTGGGTGCGATACCGGCGTACGACTAGAGTGAGGCGACCAGCGACGGCCAGCGAGGGAGACAGCCAACCGTGATCACCGCGATCGTGCTCATCAAGACCAGCGTGGACCGCATCCCCGAGATCGCCGAGTCCATCGCCGCGCTGGACAGCGTCAGCGAGGTCTACTCCGTCACCGGCACGTACGACCTGATCGCCCTGGTCCGCGTGGCCCGCCACGAGAACCTCGCGGACATCATCCCCGGCCGCATCAGCAAGATCCCGGGCGTCGAGGCCACGGACACCCACGTGGCGTTCCGTACGTACTCCCAGCACGACCTGGAAGCGGCCTTCGCCATCGGCCTCGACGCGTAGCCTCCCGCCGGACGCGGGGTCAGACGGCCGGCACGCAGCGGCCCTCTTCGGTGCGGTACTGCCACTTGGCGCCGTCCGCGACGAGCTCCCCCACCGCGCGGACGAAGCGCTCGACGTGCTCGTCGGGGGTGCCGGCCCCGAAGCTGACGCGGATGGCGTTCAGGGAGCGCTCGCCCGGAGCGGCCTCGGGGGCCCCGCACTCGCCCTGGGCCTGCGGCTCGCTGCCGAGCAGGGTGCGCACCAGTGGGTGGGCGCAGAACAGGCCGTCCCGGACGCCGATCCCGTACTCCGCGGACAGCGCGGCGGCGAAGTGGGAGCTGTTCCAGCCGTCCACCACGAACGAGATGACGCCGACGCGCGGCGCGTCGTCCCCGAAGAGGGACAGCACGCGGACCGCCGGAACCTCCGCCAGGCCCTCGCGGACCTTCGCGATCAGGTGGCGCTCCCGCTCGACGAGGCTCTCGAACCCGGCCTCGGTCAGCGCGCGGCAGGCGGAGGCGATGGAGTAGACGCCGATGACGTTCGGGGAGCCGGCCTCGTGGCGGGCGGCCGTGGTGTGCCACTCGACCTCCACGCCGCCGTCCTCGCGCCGGGCCACCTTCCGCGAGGCGCCGCCGCCCGCGAGGTAGGGCTCGGCCTCCTGGAGCCAGTCCGCCCGGCCGGCCAGCACGCCCGAGCCGAACGGCGCGTACAGCTTGTGCCCCGAGAAGGCGACCCAGTCCACGTCCAGCTCCCGCACCGAGACGGGGTGGTGCGGGGCCAGCTGGGCGGCGTCGAGCACGATCCGGGCGCCGTGGGCGTGCGCGGCGGCGGCGAGCTCCTTGACCGGCCACAACTCACCGGTGACGTTGGACGCGCCGGTCACACAGACCAGCGCCGGACCGTGGGGGTCGCGGCCGGCGAGCGCCCGCTCCAGCGTGGCGACGGCCTCGGCCGGGGTGCGCGGCGCGTTGAGGTAGGTGACCCGGGCGTTCGTCCACGGCAGCAGCGAGGCGTGGTGCTCGGTCTCGAAGACGAAGACCTGGCAGTCGGCCGGCAGGACGGAGGCGAGCAGGTTCAGCGAGTCGGTGGTGGAGCGGGTGAACACCACCTGGTCGCCGGGGCGGCAGTCGAGGAACTCGGCGACGGTGACCCGGCTCTGCTCGAAGAGGTCCGTGGACAGCTGGGAGAGGTAGCCCGCGCCCCGGTGCACGCTGCCGTAGTACGGGGCGTACGCGGCCACGTCGTCCCAGACCCGCTGGAGCGCGGGGGCGCTGGCCGCGTAGTCGAGGGCGGCGTAGCTGACCTCGCCGCCGGTGACGAGCGGGACGGTGACGTCACGGCCGAGGACGGCCAGCGGCGCGGCGGCCAGCGGCTGGGCTGCGAGCGGCGGGGCGGCAGCGGCGGTGGTCGCGGTGGTGGCGCAGGCGGTGTTCAGGGATGCGGACATGGCGGAATCTCCCGGCGGGGCAGAGGTGAATGGCTTCGGTGTGCCCGCACGCGGGTACGGCTCAGCGGCCGTCCGGGTACGGGAAGTGCCTCGGAATGAACGGGGGTACACGGAAGTGACCCTGTTCCGAGGGGTGAAGAAGGGGCGGAGTCGCCCTATCGCATTCGCTTGCTCACGGAAAAAGCTCCTCGAAAGACCAGGACCCCTGGTGTCGAGGGATCCGCGCTTGCCGTAGGCCTTGCTGCCTACGACCTGGTCATCACCCGGGGCACCCCGCCACGGAAGGAGGGTTGCCGGACAGCAAGCCGGGGCCTAAACGCTGTCACTCGTGACCTGTTCAGCATCCTGCCACAAGATCTCCCACGCGCAAGACCCCGGTCCGCATCGTGGACCGGGGCCTGCTCTTTCACGCCGTTCTCGTACCGCTCCGCCGCGGCCGACCCGGCCTGCGCGCCGCTAGGCGTTGCTCGCCGCCACCCAGCGCTCCAGCGCGGCCCGCGCCGCACCCGAGTCGATGGACTCGGCCGCACGGGCGATCCCGGCGGCGATCTGCTCCTCCAGCGAGGCGGTGCCCGGGTCCAGCGCCACCAGCGCCGCCGCCGAGTTCAGCAGCACCGCGTCGCGCACGGCGCCCGTCTCCCCGGCCAGCAGCCGGCGGGCGACGTCCGCGTTGTACGAGGCGTCCGCGCCCCGCAGCGCCGCGACGTCGACCAGGCCGATGCCCACGTCGCGCGGGTCGAACGGCCGCTCCTCCACCCCGCCGTCGCGCACCCACCACACCCGGGAGGTGGCGGTGGTCGTCAGCTCGTCGAGGCCGTCGTCGCCGCGGAAGACCAGCGCGGAGGAGCCCCGCTCGGCGAGCACGCCCGCCACGATGGGCGCGACCCGGGGGTCGGCCACCCCGGTCGCCTGGGCCCGTACCCGCGCCGGGTTGGTGAGCGGGCCGAGGAAGTTGAACAGGGTCCGGATGCCCAGCTCCTTGCGGGCGGCGGCCACGTGCCGCAGCGCCGGGTGGAACTTCACGGCGAAGCAGAAGGTGATGCCCGCCTCCGCCGCGACCTCCACCACCCGGGCGGGGGTCAGGTCCAGGTTGACGCCGAGCTTCTCCAGGACGTCCGAGGACCCGCTCGCGGAGGACGCGGCCCGGTTTCCGTGCTTGACCACCTTGGCGCCCGTGCCGGCCACGACGATCGCCGACATCGTGGAGATGTTCACCGTCTTGGCCCCGTCGCCGCCGGTGCCGACGATGTCCACCGTCCGGCCCGGCACCTCGATCAGGTTGGCGTGTTCGTACATGCTCCCGACGAGGCCGCTGATCTCCTCGACGGTCTCGCCCTTGGCGCGGAGCGCGACCACGAAGCCCGCGATCTGGGCGTCGGTGGCCTCCCCGCGCATGATCCGGTCCATGGCCCACGCCGTGTCGTCCGCGCCGAGGTCGTGGCCGGTCAGCAGGGCGTCGAGGAGGCCCGGCCAGCCGCGGGCCGCCACGCTGTCGCCGCCTGCCGGGGTCACAACGTTCATGGTCCGCTCCTGAGGGTCCACGTGGAAAGGGGAAGGGGGCAAGCCTATCCAGCCCCCGGGACGGCAGAGAGCCCCGTCCGGACACTGGACGGGGCTCTCACCGTGGCGACACCAGGACCGACCGGAGTCAGTCCCTCATGCGATGGTGCGGGGGATCAGTGGTGGCCGTGGCCGCTCTGGATCTCCTTGTACTCCTCGACCGTGGCCTTCGGGATGAAGTTGTCTTCCCCGTAGTAGCCCTTGCTGAGCTTGGCGCGCAGCTTCTCGGTCATCTTCACCTTGCGCTCGACACCGTTCTCGTCGACCGTCGGGCCGATCTCGACCGGCGCGTACTGCTCGTGCGCGGTGAGGGAGTGCAGCTTGCCCTGCGACAGCGGCTCGTGGACCTCGACGAACTCACCGTGCGGCAGGCGCTTGATGATGCCGGTCTCGCGACCGTGCAGCACCTTGTCCCGGTCCCGGCGCTGGAGGCCGAGGCAGATCCGCTTGGTGATGATGAACGCGACGACCGGGCCGACGAAGAACGCGATGCGGGCGAACCAGGTGATCGCGTTGATCGACAGGTGGAAGTACTGCGCGAACATGTCGTTTCCACCGGCGATCAGCAGGATGACGTACCACGTCAGCCATGCCACACCGAAGCCCGTACGGGTCGGGACGTTGCGCGGGCGGTCCAGGATGTGGTGCTCGCGCTTGTCCCCGGTGACCCAGGACTCGATGAACGGGTACACCGCGATCGCCGCCAGGATCAGCGGGAAGATCACCAGCGGGACGAACACGCCCAGGACGAGCGTGTGGCCCCAGAGGTTGATCTCCCAGCCGGGCATGGCACGGATGAGGCCCTCGGAGAAGCCCATGTACCAGTCGGGCTGCGCACCGGTGGACACGTGGTCCGGACGGTACGGGCCCAGCGCCCAGATCGGGTTGATCGAGGCGATCGCCGCGACGGCCGCGATGACACCGAAGACCAGGAAGAAGAAGCCTCCGGCCTTGGCCATGTAGACCGGCAGCAGCGGCATGCCGACGACGTTGTTGTTCGTCTTGCCGGGACCCGCGAACTGGGTGTGCTTGTGGTAGAAGACCAGGATCAGGTGGGCCACCAGCAGGCCCATCATGATGCCGGGCAGCAGCAGGATGTGGATCGAGTAGAACCGCGCGACGAAGTCGCCGCCGGGGAACTCTCCGCCGAAGAGGAAGAACGACAGGTACGTGCCGACGATCGGCACGGACAGGATCGCGCCCTCCATGAAGCGGACACCGGTGCCCGAGAGCAGGTCGTCCGGCAGCGAGTAACCGGTGAAACCGGTGAACATGCCGAGGACCAGCAGCAGGAAGCCGAAGACCCAGTTGACCTCACGCGGCTTGCGGAACGCGCCGGTGAAGAACACGCGCATCATGTGCACGAGCATGGCCGCGACGAAGATCAGCGCGGCCCAGTGGTGGATCTGCCGGATGAGCAGGCCGCCGCGGACGTCGAAGCTGATGTCCAGGGTCGAGGCGAAGGCCTCGGACATCGTGACGCCCTGCATCGGCACGTACGAGCCGTGGTACACGACCTCGTTCATGCTCGGGTGGAAGAACAGCGTCAGGTACACACCCGTGAGGATGATGATGATGAAGCTGTAGAGGCAGATCTCACCGAGCATGAAGGACCAGTGGTCCGGGAAGATCTTGCGCATGTTCGACTTCGCGAGCGAGTAGATGCCCAGGCGGCCGTCCGCCCAGTCAGCTACGCGTTCGCCGGCCGGCGCTTTGCGTGCCTTGGTGTCAGTGGCAGTGCTCATCCGCGCTCCCAGAATGCAGGACCGACGGGCTCTTCGAAGTCGCCGAGCGCCTCGAGGAAACCTTCGTCATTGACGCCGATCCGCAGCTGCGGAAGCGCGTGACCAGCCGGGCCGAAGATGACTCGGGCGCCGTCGGAGAGGTCGAAGGTGGACTGGTGGCACGGGCAGAGCACGTGGTGCGTCTGCTGCTCGTACAGGCTGATGGGGCAGCCGACGTGGGTGCAGATCTTGGAGTAGGCCACGATCCCGTCGTGGGACCACTCCAGCTCCTTCTTGTCCTTGATGTTCTCCGGCTGGATGCGGACGATCATCAGGGCGGCCTTGGCGATCTGGACCTGGAAGTCGTGCTGGTCCTCCTCCAGGCCTTCCGGCATGGCGAAGGTCAGCGACCCGACCTGCACGTCCTCGGGACGCAGCGGCTCCATCGTGTTCTGGTTGATGAGCATCTTGCCCTTCGCCCAGACCGTCTTGCGGAGCTTGACCTCGGGCAGCGGGCCCAGGTCGCGCAGGATCACGACGGCGGACAGCGGCAGCAGGGCCAGCGCGCCGAGCATCGTGTTGCGGATCAGCGGGCGACGGCCGATGCCGGACTCGTTCGCACCGTCGGCGAAGTCCTGGAGGACCTTCGCCTTGACCTCCGCGGGCGCCGCGATCGCGTGGCGCTCGTCGGCGACCTCCACGTCGGACATCAGGGTGCGGGCCCAGTGGACCGCGCCCGCGCCGATGCAGAAGAGGGCCGTGCCCAGGGTCATGCCCAGGGCGAAGTTGAGCGCGCTCACCTTCCCGATGGGGAAGATGAAAACGATCTTGTCGACCGGGAAGGTCACGTAGGAGGCGATGAAGCCGATCGTGGCGAGCATCGACAGGGTGAAAAGCATCGCCACGGTGCGCTCGGAGCGCTTCGCGGCCCGCTCGTCGATGTCCTGGATGCGCGGCTTGTGGACCGGCAGGCCCGGGTCGGCGAACGGGTCGTCCGCCACCGCGACACCGCCGTGGTGCGCGTCGCCCTGCTCGCTCGGCAGGTGCTTCTCTTCGGGAATGTCTTGGCTACTCATGACTTCTTGGCCTTAGCGGTGTGGGCCGCGACCCAGACGGCGACAGCGATCAGCGTACCCAGACCGAAGATCCAGCCGAACAGACCCTCGGAGACGGGGCCGAGGCCACCGAGCTTGAGGCCGCCGGGGCTGGTCGCCTTCTCGCCGTTGACGTTCTGGAGGTACGCGATGATGTCCTTCTTCTGCTTCTCCGGCATGGTGCTGTCCGGGAAGGAGGGCATGTTCTGCGGGCCGGTGAGCATGGCCTCGTAGATGTGCTTCGGCGAGACGTCCTCGAGGTTGGGGGCGTACTTGCCGTTCGTCAGCGCGCCGCCCTCGCCGGTGAAGTTGTGGCACTGCGCGCAGTTGTTGCGGAACAGCTCACCACCCCTGGCGATGTCGGCACCCGCCGGGTCGTACTGCTTCTCGGTCGGCGTGCTCGGGCCGGCGCCGAGGGAGGCGATGTACGCGGCCAGCTGGTCCGTCTCGGCCTGGGTGTAGATGACGGGCTTCTTCGGCACCTGGGCGCCGGGCTGCTGGGCGGGCATGCGGCCCGTGCTCACCTGGAAGTCGACCGCCGCAGCGCCGACGCCGACCAGGCTCGGGCCGTCAGAGGAACCCTGACCGCCGGTTCCGTGGCAGCTTGCGCAACCCACGGCGTAGAGCTTCTTGCCCTCCTCGATGGCGAGGGACTGGGCGGTTTCGTCGGCCTGCGCATTGCCCGCGGGCGCGAAGGCGGCGTACAGCCCCCCAGTGACCGCCAGCGCGAAGAGTAGAACGACGACCGCCGCCAGCGGATGGCGTCGTCGTGCGGAGAGCTTTTTCACGGATTACCCCGGTGTCAGGATCTTCTGCGTCGGTGTTTCTGGATGGAGTGCCGGGCCGAGCCCGGTGACGTATTCGCTACTTGATCAGGTAGATCGTGGCGAAGAGGCCGATCCAGACGACATCGACGAAGTGCCAGTAGTAGGACACGACGATGGCCGACGTGGCCTGTTCGTGGGTGAACCTCTTGGCCGCGTACGTCCGGCCGAGGACCAGCAGGAAGGCGATGAGACCGCCCGTCACGTGCAGCCCGTGGAACCCGGTGGTCAGATAGAACACCGAGCCGTACGGACCGGACGAGAGGCTCATGCCCTCGTGCTTGACCAGCTCGGTGTACTCGAACACCTGGCCGCCAATGAAGATCGCACCCATGACGAACGTGATGATGAACCACGTCCGGAGCTTCTTCACGTCACCGCGCTCGGCGGCGAAAACGCCGAGCTGGCAGGTGAGCGAGGAGAGCACCAGGATCGTTGTGTTCGTCGCCGAGAAGGGCAGATTCAAGGCCGAAGCCTGTTCTGTCCAGTACTCGGCACCCGTCACGGATCGCAGGGTGAAGTACATCGCGAAGAGGGCCGCGAAGAACATCAGCTCGGAACTCAACCAGATGATGGTTCCGACGCTGACGAGGTTCGGCCGGTTGACCGTCGGGTGCGCGTGCCCGGTATCTACTGTCGTTGCTGTCGCCACGACCGACATTATGTCGGTCGCTTATCCCGCCCTCACCCCGGGGGGTGCCGTTCGGAGTGTCCAGGGCGTGTGCAAGGCCCGAACGGCCCATCAGATCGTCGGTCGCGAGGCTGTCCGAAGCGATGTTGACACCGGGTCGGACGGAGTAGCATCCCGCGCAACATCAACGTGATTCACGTGACACGTGGAGGACGAAATGCGGGCGACTGCGCGGGTTCTGGTCTACAGCGACGACGCGGGTACCCGGGAGCAGGTGCGGCTGGCGACCGGGCGCAGGCCGGCGGCGGACCTGCCGCCGGTGGAGTTCGTGGAGTGCGCGACGCTTCCGGCGGTCCTGAGCGAACTGGACGCGGGCGGTGTCGACGTCTGCGTGTTGGACGGCGAGGCGGTCCCGGCCGGGGGCATGGGCGTGTGCCGTCAGATCAAGGACGAGATCTTCCGCTGTCCGCCGGTGCTGCTGCTGATGGGGCGCCCGCAGGACGCCTGGCTGGCCACCTGGAGCCGGGCGGACGCCGCGGTCACCCTTCCGGTGGACCCGGTGGACTTCGCGGGGGCCCTGGCGGGGCTGCTGAGGGCGCGGCTGTCCTCTTCCGCCGCCTGAGCCGCCCGGGCCGCCCGGGCCCGGCGGCTGGGGACGGCTCGGTGCACGGGGCCCGTGAGGCTGTGGGGCGCCCGTGCACCGGTGTCCGCCGTACCCGCCCGCAGGGCCCCCGGCCCGGCCCCGCGGCCGTCCTGGGGGCCCTGGGCGGGGCTCAGACCTGCGGGCGCAGGCGCGCCTGGTCCGTCGGGGTGCGGCCTTCCTCGGTGCCCTTGAGGAGCACGCTGCCCTCGCGCCAGTCCTTCCAGTCGAGGTTCCAGTCCCCGTAGCCGTTGCCGAAGTTGTCCATGTC
Organism: Streptomyces goshikiensis; assembly: GCF_014650555.1. Taxonomy (GTDB): domain Bacteria; phylum Actinomycetota; class Actinomycetes; order Streptomycetales; family Streptomycetaceae; genus Streptomyces; species Streptomyces goshikiensis. The sequence goes on from NZ_BMVE01000005.1 coordinate 364,794, forward strand.
GTCGCCGATGCTGTTGATCACCCTGACGATGTCGCCCTCGGTGATGTTCTCGTAGAACCAGGCGGCGTTGCCGGTGCTCATCCCGGTGCAGCCGTGGCTGACGTTCTCGTAGCCCTGGGAGCCGACGGACCACGGCGCGGCGTGTACGTATTCACCGCTCCATGTCACCCGTGTGGCGTAGTACACCGGCAGGTTGTAGTACTCGCTGCCCCCGATGCCGACGGTGTCGCCGCGCATCTGGACGAAGTACTGCTTGCCGAGCACCACCTTGATGCCGTTGCGGGTGGAGAAGCCGGGCTTTCCGGTGGTCACCGGAATGGTGTTGATCACTTCTCCGTTGCGCTTGAACTCCAGGTAGTGCGAGGAGGCGTCCGTGGTGACCTCGACGCGGTCGCCGATCTCCAGCGTCAGCGGCTTGGAGGCGACGCCGTAGAGCTCGTCGGTGACCTTGATGCCCTCCAGATTGCTCCGTACGGAGACAGTGCTGTGGGCGGGCCAGTAATCCTTCGGGCGGAAGTGCAGCGTCTTGTCGTCCACCCAGTACCAGTTGCCGACGACGCCGGCCGGCATGTCGACGACCAGGCCCCGTTCGACGATGGCGCGGGCGGCCTTGTCCTTGACGGGTTCGCTGAGCTCGGCGGTGAGGGGCTGTCCGACGCCGTATTTGCCCTCCTCCGGGCCGAATTCGACCTTGAGGACCCCCTTGGCCGGGGTGGTGTCGAACGACATCGTGCGCTGCCCCGGGGCCCCGCGTTCGTCCTCCGTGCCCACGATGACGTTGTAGCGGACGCCCGCGGCCATCGGGACGGTGCTGTGCCAGCGGTCCCCGGTGGCGGAGAGCTCGCCCGCGAGGCGCCTGCCGTGGGTGTCCACGGCGGTGACGTCGGTGATCCGACCCCCACCGCTCTTGGCGGTGATCTCCAGGGGCTTGGTGTGGTCCACGGGGCGGCTGCCGGCCACCTGGTTGAAAGCGACGTGATCGCCCGCGTCGTACGGGCGGGCGGACAGCGGGTTGTCGGCGGACGACCCGCATGCGGTGGCGCCGGCCCCGAGGGACGCGACCAGCAGGGAGCAGCTGAGTACCGTCCAAAGACGCGGTGAGTGCTTCATGGAGCCAACGCTATGAAGGTATGAGAAATCCGGCGCGCGGGATGACTGCAAACGAGGGGCCCGGGTACCTCTGTTCGAGGTATCCGGGCCCCACGTGGTGGTGCTGCCTAGGTGCTGCGGGTCCTACTGGTTCTGGTTCTCACCGCGGTAGTACTCGTACACCCAGCCCCACAGACCGACCAGGATGACCGGGGCCGAGAAGTACATGAGCCACCATCCGAAGATGACGCCGCTGAACGCGAGCGCACCGCCGATGGCCAGCGAGAGCGGCTGCCAGCTGTGCGGGGAGAAGAACCCCAGCTCGCCCGCCTCGTCGGCGACCTCGGCCTCCAGGTTGTCCTGGGCCATCTCGTCCACGCGCTTGGCCGTGAAGGCCAGGTAGTAGCCGATCATGACGCTCAGGCCGAAGGCCAGGAAGAGCGCGGTGGTGCCTACGGGCTCCTTCGACCACACGCCGTACACGACGGCCATGATCAGGATGAAGAAGGAGAGCCAGAGGAACATCTTGCCCTGGATCTTCACTTGCCGGCCTCCTTGCCACCGGTGACTGCCGTGGTGGCCACGCTGTGGTCCTCAAGGTGGTCGAGGGCCGCGATCTCCGGGTGGTGCAGGTCGAACGCCGGGGATTCGGAGCGGATCCGCGGCAGGGTGAGGAAGTTGTGCCGCGGCGGCGGGCAGGACGTCGCCCACTCCAGCGAGCGGCCGTAGCCCCACGGGTCGTCGACCTCGATCTTCTTGCCGTACTTGGCCGTCTTCCAGACGTTGTACATGAACGGCAGCATCGACAGGCCCAGCAGGAACGAGCTGATCGTCGAGATCGTGTTCAGCGTGGTGAAGCCGTCGGCCGCGAGGTAGTCCGCGTAACGACGCGGCATGCCCTCGGCGCCCAGCCAGTGCTGGACCAGGAACGTGCCGTGGAAGCCGATGAACAGCGTCCAGAAGGTGATCTTGCCCAGGCGCTCGTCCAGCATCTTGCCCGTGAACTTCGGCCACCAGAAGTGGAAGCCGGCGAACATCGCGAAGACCACGGTGCCGAAGACGACGTAGTGGAAGTGCGCGACGACGAAGTACGAGTCGGAGACGTGGAAGTCCATCGGGGGCGAGGCCAGGATGACGCCGGTCAGACCACCGAAGGTGAAGGTGACCAGGAAGCCGATCGTCCAGAGCATCGGGGTCTCGAAGGACAGCGAGCCCTTCCACATGGTGCCGATCCAGTTGAAGAACTTCACACCGGTCGGTACCGCGATCAGGAAGGTCATGAAGGAGAAGAACGGCAGCAGCACACCGCCGGTGACGTACATGTGGTGGGCCCACACGGTCACGGACAGGCCGGCGATCGCGATCGTCGCACCGATCAGACCGATGTAACCGAACATCGGCTTGCGGGAGAAGACCGGGATGATCTCCGAGACGATTCCGAAGAACGGCAGGGCGATGATGTACACCTCTGGATGCCCGAAGAACCAGAAGAGGTGTTGCCAGAGCAATGCTCCGCCGTTCGAGGCGTCGAATACGTGCGCCCCGAACTTGCGGTCGGCCTCCAGCGCGAACAGCGCGGCGGCGAGCACCGGGAAGGCGAGCAGGACCAGGACACCGGTCAGCAGCACGTTCCAGGTGAAGATCGGCATGCGGAACATCGTCATGCCGGGCGCGCGCATGCAGATGATCGTGGTGATGAAGTTGACCGAGCCGAGGATCGTGCCGAAGCCGGAGAAGGCCAGACCCATGATCCACATGTCGGCGCCGATGCCCGGCGAGCGGACGGCGTCCGACAGCGGGGAGTAGGCGAACCAGCCGAAGTCGGCGGCGCCGTTCGGCGTCACGAAGCCGGCCACCGCGATGGACGAGCCGAAGAGGTACAGCCAGTACGCGAACATGTTCAACCGCGGGAACGCCACGTCGGGCGCGCCGATCTGCAGCGGCATGATCCAGTTCGCGAAGCCGGCGAACAGCGGGGTGGCGAACATCAGCAGCATGATCGTGCCATGCATGGTGAAGGCCTGGTTGAACTGCTCGTTCGACATGATCTGCGTGCCCGGACGGGCCAGCTCTGCGCGCATGAAGAGCGCGAGGAGACCGCCGATGAGGAAGAACACGAACGACGTGACCAGGTACATCGTGCCGATGGTCTTGTGGTCGGTCGTGGTCATCCACTTCACGACCACATTGCCCGGCTGCTTGCGCCGCACCGGCAGCTCGTTCTCATACGAGTCGGCGGCGGCACCCTGGGATTCGTTGAGGATGCTCACAGTTTGTTCACTTCCGCATTCCGGGCCGGGTCGGTCTGCTTGATGCCGGCGGGGAGGAAGCCGGTCTGGCCCTTCTCCGCCAGTTCCTTCAGGTGCGCCCGGTACTCCTCCGGCGAGACGACCTTCACGTTGAAGAGCATCCGGGAGTGGTCGACACCGCAGAGTTCGGCGCACTTGCCGACGAAGGTGCCTTCCTGGCTGGGCGTGACCTCGAAGACGTTGGTGTGGCCCGGGATGACGTCCTGCTTGAACAGGAAGGGGACCACCCAGAAGGAGTGGATGACGTCGTTCGACGACAGGATGAAGCGGACCTTCTCACCCTTGGGCAGGTAGAGGGTCGGACCCGGGTTGTTCGTGTCCGGGTTGCGCTCACCGGGGACACCCTTGGTGTAGACGCCCTCGGCGCCCGCCGGGAAGTCCTTGGTGAAGCGGTCCGGGATGGAGGCGAGCTCCTTGGGGACCTCGCCCGCCTTCGGGGTCACGGCGTCACCGTCGACGTTCTCGATGTAGTTGAAGCCCCAGCTCCACTGGTAGCCGACCACGTTGATCGTGTGGGCCGGCTTCGGGGTGAGCGCGAGCAGCTTCGACTCGTCACGAGCGGTGAAGTAGAAGAGCACCGAGACGATGATGAGCGGGACCACGGTGTACAGCGCCTCGATGGGCATGTTGTACCGGGTCTGCGGGGGGACCTCCACCTTCGTCCGGCTGCGCCGGTGGAAGATGACGCTCCAGATGATCAGGCCCCAGACCAGGATGCCCGTGATGAGAGCAGCTGCCCACGACCCCTGCCACAGGGACAGGATGCGAGGCGCCTCCTCCGTGACCGGATAGGGCATTCCGAGGCGGGGGAAGTCTTGCCAGTTGTACGAGCAACCAGTGGCGGTCGCCAGGACCGCGCCCGCAGTCAGCGCCTGGAGCAGCTTCCGCCGCATCGGGCGCCGCGGCGAGCGGTCGGAGCCGTAGGGACTCACGTAGCGCCTTCCCGAGAGTCTCGGCCCGCGCGGCCGGGCGCGGCCGTATTCGGGTCGGTCGCCGGCCCTGACGCAGGCAGGGGTTTGGATGTTTATGCGGACCAAACCCTACTGGACGCTATTTGGGGTCGCGCGGGGAGGGTGCCCAACGCGCCGCTACTGCCCCCGAAGGGATGGATCCGCCGTCTGGGGGACGGTCCATCCAGCCCTGAATGGTGGGCTCCGGTGGCCTTCTGACGGCCCCTGACCTCGAAGGTCACCCGTCGGCGGCTAGCGTGGCCGGATGCCGTACTTCGACACCGCGTCCGCCGCCCCGCTGCACCCCGTGGCCCGTCAGGCGCTGCATGCCGCCCTGGACGAGGGATGGGCCGATCCGGCCCGGCTCTACCGGGAGGGACGGCGCGCCAGGCTGCTGCTGGACGCCGCGCGGGAGGCGGCCGCCGAGGCGGTGGGCTGTCGTCCCGACGAGCTCGTGTTCACTCCTTCGGGGACGCACGCGGTTCACTCGGGCGTCGCGGGGGCGCTCGCCGGGCGCCGGCGGGTCGGCGGGCATCTGATCGTGTCGGCGGTCGAACACAGTTCCGTACTGCACGCGGCGGAGCTCCACGCGGCGTCCGGCGGCTCGGTGACGGAGGTCCCGGTCGGCCGGACGGGGGCGGTCGCGCCGGAGGGGTACGCGGCGGCGCTGGCCTCCGGGACGGCGCTGGCCTGCCTCCAGTCCGCCAACCACGAGGTGGGCACGGTCCAGCCGGTGGCGGAGGTGGCTGAGCTCTGCGGGGCGGCCGGGGTGCCGTTGCTCGTCGACGCGGCGCAGTCGCTGGGCTGGGGGCCGGTGGAGGGGGCCTGGTCGATCCTGACGGGCAGCGCGCACAAGTGGGGCGGCCCGCCCGGGGTCGGTCTGCTGGCGGTGCGCAAGGGGGTCCGCTTCTCGCCCCAAGGTCCGGCGGACGAGCGGGAGTCGGGGCGCTCCCCCGGCTTCGGGAACCTCCCGGCGATCGTCGCCGCGGCGGCGTCGCTGCGGGCCGTACGGGCCGAGGCGGAGGCGGAGGCGGCCCGGCTGCGGGTGCTGGTGGACCGGATCCGGCGGCGGGTGGCGCGGCTGGTGCCGGACGTGGAGGTGGTGGGCGACGCGGAGCGGCGGCTGCCGCACCTGGTCACCTTCTCCTGCCTGTACGTGGACGGGGAGACCCTGTTGCACGAGCTGGACCGCGCGGGGTACTCGGTGTCCTCGGGGTCCTCCTGCACCAGCTCGACCCTGACCCCGAGTCATGTGCTGCGGGCGATGGGGGTCCTGTCGGAGGGCAACGTACGGGTCTCGCTGCCGGCCGGGACGACGGCGCAGGAGGTCAACGGCTTCCTGGAGCTGCTGCCGGGTGTGGTGGCGGGGGTCCGGGAGAAGCTGGGCGTGGCGGAGCCGGTGGCGGCGGCCGAGCCGGTGGCGGAGTCCCTGGAGGTCGACGCGCTGGGGCTGCGGTGCCCGCAGCCGGTGATCGAGCTGGCCCGGGTGATCACCTCGGTGCCGGTCGGCGGGACCGTGACCGTCCTGTCGGACGACGAGGTCGCGCGGCTGGACATCCCGGCGTGGTGCGCGCTGCGGGGCCACGCGTACCTGGGCGAGTCCCCCCGCGGGCAGGGCGTGGCGTACGCGGTGCGCCGGCTGCGCTGACGCCGGCTTCGGGGTGGGGCGGGGCGCCGGCCGGCGCCCCGCCCCGCTCCGAGGGGGCTACGCCAGGTGGGCGCGGACCTCGGTGGCCGCGCTCTCGCCGTAGGCCTTGGTGAAGCGCTCCATGAAGTGGGCGCGGGCCAGCGTGTACTCCTGGGTGCCCAGGGTCTCGATGACCAGCGTGGCCAGCATGCAGCCGACCTGCGCCGCCCGCTCCAGGCCGACGCCCCAGCCCAGCCCGGTGAGGAAACCGGCGCGGAAGGCGTCGCCGACGCCGGTGGGGTCGATCTTGGCGGTCTCCTCCGGGCAGCCGACCACGATCGGGTCGTGGCCGACGCGCTCGATGCGGACGCCGTTGGAGCCCAGCGTCGTCACCCGGGTGCCGACCTTGGCGAGGATCTCTTCGTCCGTCCAGCCGGACTTCGACTCGATGAGCCCCTTCTCGTACTCGTTCGAGAAGAGGTACGTCGCGCCCTCCATCAGGGTGCGGATGTTCTCGCCGTCCATGCGGGCGATCTGCTGCGAGAAGTCCGCCGCGAAGGGGATGCCCCGGGTCCGGCACTCCTCCGTGTGGCGGAGCATCGCCTCGGGGTCGTCCGCGCCGATGAGGACGAGGTCGAGTCCGCCGACCCGGTCGGCGACCGACTTCAGCTCGATCAGCCGGGCCTCGCTCATCGCGCCCGTGTAGAAGGAGCCGATCTGGTTGTGGTCGGAGTCCGTGGTGCACACGAAGCGCGCGGTGTGCAGCACCTCGGAGATCCGCACGGACTCGGTGTCGACGCCGTGCCGGTCCAGCCAGGCGCGGTACTCGTCGAAGTCGGAGCCCGCCGCGCCGACCAGGATCGGGCGGGTGCCGAGCTGCCCCATGCCGAAGCAGATGTTCGGGCCCACACCGCCTCTGCGGACGTCGAGGTTGTCGACAAGGAAGGAGAGGGAGACCGTGTGCAGCTGGTCCGCGACCAGCTGGTCGGCGAAACGGCCGGGGAAGGTCATGAGGTGGTCGGTGGCGATGGAGCCGGTGACTGCGATACGCACGGCGTGGACGCTCCTGCGAAGGAAGGCAAGCTGACAGTCAAAACTACCCGGTACCAGCGTCGATACCGAACGTATGAAACTACCCCGTAGTAGCTCTTTCTTCGTCACCGACGGGGTGCCTACGGTGCCTCCATGACCTACACGGATGAGTTCGGGTACACCGAGTACGCCTCCGAGGGGCGCCCCGGGTTCGCGCGGCTGCTGGGCGACTGCGCCCGGATGGCCCCGCACTGGGCGGTCCCGGCCGGGCCCCGGCCCGACCGGGTGGCGCCCTCGCAGATCCACGGGATCAGCGTGCCGCCCGCCTCGGCCCGCCTGATCGCCGCCACGGCCGCGTACGGCGACCAGTAGATCCACGGCAGGGAACCAGAAACGCTCCGGTTCCGTCACACCCGCATCAAGCCCGAAGCGACCAGCGGGACAGGCGAAGGAGCGATGCGGTGACCAGCGAAGAACCCCAACCCGACACGACACGCGGCGCACGACGGCGGCCGGCCTGGGCCATCGGCTCGATCGCGGCCGCCGTCCTGCTCGCGGGCGGCGGTACGGCGTACTGGGCGGCCACGGCCCACGGCGACGGCGGGAGCGGCGGCCGTACGGGTGACAACGCGGCCTCCGCGCCCCGTGTCGCGCCCTCGGGCCCGGGCATCGCCCCCGGCGAGCCGGACCCGGGCGGAGCCGGGGTGACGTACCGGGCCGAGGGCGACCTGCCGAAGGCCCCGGCGAGCGCGCCGGCCTACGCCTCCACGGGCGAGACCGGCTCGGAGGAGGTGGCCCGGCTCGCGGCGGCCCTCGGCATCGAGGGCGCCCCGCGGCTGTCCGGCGAGATGTGGCAGGCCGGGGAGGGCGGCGACGGCTCCGGCCCCCGGCTGACGGTGAACCTCAAGGCCCCGGGCACCTGGAACTTCAGCCGCTACCAGCCGGGCAACGGCGCCGGGGACGACTGCGCGCGCGGCAAGGACACCTGTGGTCCGGGCACGCTCCCCCTGGAGGCGGGCCCCGGCAAGGCGCCGAAGGGCGGGCCGGTGACCGAGGAGGCCGCCAAGACCGCCGCGGGCCCGGTACTCGCGGCCGCCGGCCAGGACGGCGCCGCGCTGGACGCCCGCGCCACCGAGGGTTCGGCCCGGGTCGTCACGGCGGACCCGGTGGTCGGCGGACTGCCCACGCGGGGCTGGTCCACGAAGATCACCGTCGGCCCCGGCTCCGAGGTGCTGGCGGCGTCCGGCGAGCTGAAGGCCCCGGTCCGCGCGGGCGAGCAGAAGCTGGTCGGCGCGGCCGAGGCCCTGACCCGGCTGAACGCCAAGGGGAAGGGCCCTGACGACAGCGGCCCCGGCCCGAGCGGCTGCGCGACCTCGGTCCCGCTGGAGCCGGACGCCCCGGCCGGGTCCGGGCAGACCCCGCCGTGCAACCCGGAGCCCCGGCCGATGAAGCCGCCGCGGACCGAGACCGTACGGGGGGCCGTGCTCGGGCTGACGCCCGGGACGGTGGACGGGGCGCGGGGTCTGGTGCCGGCCTGGCTGTTCGAGGTGGCCGGCAAGGACGGCGCCCCGAACCACACGGTGGTCCAGCCGGCGGCGGCCGGGGACGACGCCCCGGCGCCCGGGAACGGACGGAGCGTGCCCGGATTCTCGTACGCGCAGGCCGACCGGAAGCTGACGGTGAACTTCTGGGGCAGCGCGTGCAGCACGTACGCCCTGGAGGCGCGGGAGGAGTCCGGTTCGGTCATGGTCAAGATCGTCGACACCCCGAACAAGCCGGGGCAGTCCTGCATCATGCTCGCGCAGGAGATGACCGTCACGGCCACGCTCCAGCAGCCGCTGGGCGACCGGAAGGTCCTCGACGCGACCTCGGGCAAGCCGCTCCCCCGCCAGTAGGCCGGCAGGCCGGCGGGAGACACGAACGCGGAAGGGCCCGGCCACCGTCTTGCGGTGGCCGGGCCCTTCCGTGTCTTCGGGCTTAGCTGAAGGAGTCGCCGCAGGCGCAGGAGCCCGTGGCGTTCGGGTTGTCGATCGTGAAGCCCTGCTTCTCGATGGTGTCGACGAAGTCGATCGAGGCACCGTGCAGGTACGGGGAGCTCATCCGGTCCGTGACGACCTTGACGCCGTCGAAGTCCTTCACGACGTCGCCGTCGAGGGAGCGCTCGTCGAAGAAGAGCTGGTACCGCAGGCCGGAGCAGCCGCCGGGCTGGACGGCGACGCGCAGCGCCAGGTCCTCACGGCCCTCCTGCTCCAGCAGGGTCCTGACCTTCTCGGCGGCGGCGTCGGACAGGAGGATGCCGTCGCTCACGGTGGTCTTGTCGTCCTGTACGGACATCTGCATTCACTCCCGAAGTGGGCGGCTCCCCGCCGGGAGCGGGGAAACGTCGGACTCTTGCCGTCGATGGCAACCAGCGGGGCCGGGGTTTCATTCCTGACCCGACGCTTGTTCCAGATATTCATGCTCGCACACCGGCGCGGAGGAGTGGACCCGCCGGACGCACGGCCGGTTCCGGGTGCGAATTCGTCACATCGACACTATCGCCATCGTCAAAGTGACGTGAAGCGGTTATGATAGATAGCGTCAAATAGACGAGAAGTCGAAGCGTCGAAGCGATGTCTTCAGAGAAGTCCCCAGTCGCAGAACAGAAAGGGTGCGTGTCGTGACCACCGCCCAGCCCTTGGACGTCCAGCCGACGCCCCTCGCCCTGCTGCTGCTCGGCCGCGAGGCCGACCCGAAGAGCGAGCGCGGGGTGGAATGCCCCGGCGACCTGCCCTCGCCGTCGGACCCGGACCTGGTGGCGCGGGCCCGTGCCGCCAAGGAGAAGCTCGGCGACAAGGTCTTCATCCTCGGCCACCACTACCAGCGTGACGAGGTCATCGAGTTCGCCGACGTCACCGGCGACTCCTTCAAGCTGGCCAAGGACGCGGCCGCCAGGCCGGAGGCCGAGTACATCGTCTTCTGCGGCGTGCACTTCATGGCCGAGTCCGCGGACATCCTGACCTCGGACGACCAGAAGGTGGTCCTGCCCGACCTGGCCGCCGGCTGCTCCATGGCCGACATGGCCACCGCCGAGCAGGTCGCGGAGTGCTGGGACGTGCTGACCGAGGCCGGCGTGGCCGATGTCACGGTGCCCGTCTCGTACATGAACTCCTCCGCCGACATCAAGGCCTTCACCGGCAAGCACGGCGGCACGATCTGTACGTCGTCCAACGCCGAGCGGGCCCTGGAGTGGGCGTTCCAGCAGGGCGAGAAGATCCTCTTCCTGCCGGACCAGCACCTCGGCCGCAACACCGCGGTCCGCGACATGGGGATGTCGCTGGACGACTGCGTGCTCTACAACCCGCACAAGCCGAACGGCGGCCTGACCGTCGAGCAGCTGCGGAACGCCAAGATGATCCTGTGGCGCGGCCACTGCTCGGTCCACGGCCGCTTCTCGGTGGACTCGGTCAACGACGTCCGCGCCCGGATCCCCGGTGTGAACGTCCTCGTCCACCCCGAGTGCAAGCACGAGGTCGTGGCCGCCGCGGACTACGTCGGCTCGACGGAGTACATCATCAAGGCGCTGGAGGCGGCCCCGGCCGGCTCCAAGTGGGCCATAGGCACCGAGCTGAACCTGGTCCGCCGACTGGCGAACCGCTTCGCCGCGCAGGACAAGGAGGTCGTCTTCCTCGACAAGACGGTCTGCTTCTGCTCGACGATGAACCGCATCGACCTGCCGCACCTGGTGTGGACCCTGGAGTCCCTCGCCGAGGGCAACCTCGTCAACGAGATCCGGGTCGACAAGGAGACGGAGAGCTTCGCGAAGCTCGCGCTGGAGCGCATGCTCGCCCTTCCGTAGCCCTACGCCGAGAGGGGGCGCCCGGGATCCTCCGGGCGCCCCCTTTTCCGTTCCTCCACGCGGCCCAGCCGGATGTGCGGCCCCCTCCGCCGACACGGAGGGTGGTCCCATGACCCGTCTCAAGAAGACCGGGCCGAGTCGCCGCCGGCTTCGGGCGCAGACGTTGCACCCCTGGATCAACACCCTCGCCGCGACGGCCGCGCTGGTCTTCTCCTGGTTGACGTACTCGGCGCTCCCTCCGGACGAACCCGACACGGAGGTCAGCCTTCCCAGGGTCATCAAGGTGCGCTGGCACGAGAGCTTCACATCGGTCTTCATCCAGCCGACCGTGTCCACGCGCTTCGACACGAAGAACGTGGAGATGATCAATGACGTCGAACTGAGCCTCCGGTCCGACAACACCTTCGGCTCTCCGGCCATGACGCCTCGGTTCAACTGGGAGGACACCGTCCAATGGATCTTCCGTGAGGACAGGAACGCGGTCTGGTGGGAGTTCCTCTCCGACCCCGGACCGTTCACGGTCACACAGGAAGAGATCCACCAGCCGTTCATCCGATTCACGGCAGAGGAGTGGCGCCTCGCGCCGGGGCGGTACACCGGCAATCTGACGGTGTACCGCGCAAGCCACCGCGAACCGCTCAGGAAGCCGTTCTGCCTCGTGCTCTCGCACGACGCCATCACGGACCTGGTCCGGAACAAGGACAACAACTTCCCTGACGAGTTCAGGTCGGACATTCCGGAGGCGGCCAAGGACGGCTGCTACCACCAGTACGAGTAGGGCCCCGGTCGCCGCGCGAGGCGGCTACCGGGGCCCAGGGCCTACGGAACGGGTCAGGCCTTGGCCGGGGTTTCGGCGGCGTCGGTCGCCTGGGGCGGGACGGCCGCGCGGCGGGCCTCCCGCTTCGCGCGGCGGCGCTCCTTGCGGAGCTCGACCATCGTGTACAGCGTCGGCACCAGCAGCAGCGTCAGCAGCGTCGAGCTGACCAGTCCGCCGATGACCACGACCGCCAGCGGCTGCGAGATGAACCCGCCCTCGCCGGTGACGCCCAGCGCCATCGGGAGCAGGGCGAAGATCGTCGCCAGGGCCGTCATCAGGATCGGGCGGAGCCGGTGGCGGCCGCCCTCGATGACCGCCTCGACGACGCCGAGGCCCTGTCGGCGGTACTGGTTGACCAGGTCGATCAGAACGATCGCGTTGGTCACCACGATGCCGATGAGCATCAGCATGCCGATCATCGCCGGGACGCCCATCGGGGTGCCGGTGACGATGAGCAGGCCGAGCGCGCCGGTGGCCGCGAAGGGGATCGAGACCAGCAGGATCAGCGGCTGGACCAGCGAGCGGAACGTCGCGACCAGCAGCATGAACACGATCGCGATGGCCGCGAACATGGCCAGGAACAGCGAGCCGAAGGCCTCGTCCTGGTCCTCGGAGACACCGCCGATGGTGGCCGAGGCCCCGTCCGGCAGCTTCAGCGCCTTGAGCTTCGTCTGGAGCGTGGCGCTGACCGCGCCGGTGTTGTCGCCGGTCGGGCGGGCGGTGATGGTGGCGGCGCGGGCGCCGTCGATCCGGGTCGTCGCGACCGGGCCGGCGACCTCCTTGACCTCGGCGATGTCGCCGAGCCTGGACGGCCCGACGGGGAGCGCCTGGAGCTCGGCCAGGGTGGTGGCCGGCTGCGCGGAGCGGATGACGATGTCGCGCTCGCTGTCGTCGAGCACGGCCTTGCCCACCGGGTTGCCCCGGACGGCCTGCGCGACGATCGCGCCGAGCGCGGCCTGGTCGAGGCCGGCCTCCGCGGCCTTGGGGGTGGCGGTCACCGAGATCCGGGGCACGGACTGGGAGAGGTCGCTCTGTACGTCGGTGACGTCCTTGAGCTTGGCGACCTCCGCGCGGACCTCTTCGGCGGCCTTGGCGAGGACCTCGCCGTCACCGGCCTTGACGACCACGCTGAGGTTCTGGTTACCGAAGCCGTTGCCGGCGACGATGCGGGTGTCGCCGATGCCGTCGAGACCGGCCAGCTTGCCCTCGATCTCCTTCTTGACGGCGTCGCCCTCGCCGGAGTCCTCCAGGGTGACCTGGTACGAGGCCTGGTTGGAGCCCGTACCGCCGCCGAAGGCCGCGAGGAAGCCGGAGGAGCCGATGGTGACCTGGTAGTCCTTGACGCCCTTGACGTCGGCCAGCACCTTCTCGACCTTGCGGCTCGCCTCGTCGCTGGCGGCGAGGGAGGTGCCGGGGGCCAGCTCCTGCTTGACCGTCAGGACGTCCTGCTCCCCCTGGTCGAAGAAGTTGGTCTTCAGCAGCGGGGTCATCCCGAAGGTGCCGAACAGGACGACGACCGCGATGGCCACACTGGTCAGCCGGCGCCGGGTCGCGAAGCCCAGCACCCGTACGTAGAAGCGCTGGAGGCGGCTGCGCGCCTCCTTCTCCTCGGCCTCGCGGCGCGCCTTGGCGGCGCTCTCGGCGTCGCCCGCCGTCACGCCCTTGGGGGCCCGCAGGAACCAGTACGAGAGCACCGGTACGACGGTGAGCGACACGAGCAGCGAGGCCAGCAGGGCAGCGGTGACCGTGAGCGAGAAGGAGCCGAACAGCTCGCCGATCATGCCGCCGGTGAGGCCGATCGGCAGGAAGACGGCGACGGTGGTCAGCGTGGAGGAGGTGACCGCGCCGGCGACCTCCTTGACCGCGGTGATGATCGCGGCCTCGCGCTCCTCGCCGTAGCCGAGGTGGCGCTTGATGTTCTCCAGGACCACGATCGAGTCGTCGACGACCCGGCCGATGGCGATGGTGAGCGCGCCCAGGGTCAGCATGTTGAGCGACAGGTCGCGGGTCCACAGCACGATCAGCGCGAGGACGACGGACAGCGGGATGGAGACCGCCGTGACCAGCGTCGAGCGCAGCGAGGCCAGGAACACCAGGATCACGATCACGGCGAAGAGCAGGCCGAGCATGCCTTCGGTGGTGAGGCTGGAGATGGACTTGGCTACGGCCGGGCCCTGGTCGCTGACGACGGCGAGGTCGGCGCCGGCGCCGAGGGTGGAACGCAGCTCGGGGAGCTTGTCCTTGACGGCGTCGGAGATGGCGACGGCGCTGCCGTCCTTGTCCATCGTGATGACGAGGGCGAGGCTGGGCTTGCCGTTGGTACGGGTGAGGGAGACGGCCTTGGCGGGCTCCTGCTTGACCGTGGCGACGTCGCCGAGGCGGACGGCCGGCTTGCCGGGGCCGGGGCTCAGGCGGAGGTCCTCCACCTGGGCGAGCGAGGTGAAGCCGCCGCCGACGCGGACGGTCCGGTTCTTGCCGGCCTCGTCGAAGGAACCGGCGGGGACGGTCGCGCCGCCCGCCTGGATGCCCTTGGCGAGGGAGGCGCCGTCGAGGCCGGCGGCCGCGAGCTTGGCGTTGTCCGGGGTGACGGAGACCTGGAGGTCCCGGACGCCGTCGACGCTGACCTGCGCGACGCCGTCGATGTCCTCCAGGACGGGGACGACGGAGCTCTCCAGCTGGTCGGCGAGCGCCTGCTGGTCCTTGTCGGCGGTGACGGCGAGGATCACGGTCGGGATGTCGTCCGTGGAGCCGGCGACCACCTGGGGGTCGACGTCGGCGGGCATCCGGACGCGGGCCCGGTTGACGGCCTGCTGCACGTCGGCGACGAGCTGCTTGGTGCCGCTGTCGCCGTAGTCGAAGGTGGCCATGATGAGGGCGTTGCCCTCGCTGGCGGTCGAGGTGATGCCGGTGATGCCGTCGACACCCTTGAGGGTGGCTTCGATCGGCTCGATGACCTGCTTCTCGACCACGTCGGGCGAGGCGCCCTCGTACGGAGCGAGCACGGACACCATCGGCAGTTCGATGGAGGGCAGCAGCTGCTGTTTGAGCTGCGGGATGGCGATGGCGCCGAAGACGAGCGCGACGATCGACACGAGGCCGATCAACGCCCGCTGGGACAGGCTGAAGCGGGACAGCCAGGACATGGTCGTGGATCTCTCTGCAGTGACGAAAGCGCGGGCCTTCAGCCTGGCTCACGCCGGGACGCCACGGCGTCGCCCCCAGGTCCTGTCCTTATCTGGCACATACCGCGTCCGCAGTATGCGGATCTACTCCGCCCGGGGCCGGACCAGTCCCGATTCGTAGGCGATGACCACCAATTGGGCGCGGTCGCGGGCGCCGAGCTTGGCCATCGCCCGGTTCACGTGCGTCTTGACGGTGAGCGGGCTGACCTCCAGCCGGCCGGCGATCCCGTCGTTGGAGAGACCGGCGGCCACGTGGACGAGGACCTCGCGTTCCCGGACGGTCAGCGCGGCGAGCCGCTGCGCGTGCGCGCCGGTGGCGGCGGCCCGCTCCTCGCGGCCGCCCTGCGCGAGGAAGGTGGCGATCAGGCCCTTGGTGGCGGCCGGGGAGAGCAGGGCCTCGCCGGCCGCGGCGACGCGGATGGCGTTGAGGAGTTCCTCGGGCTCGGCGCCCTTGCCGAGGAAGCCGGAGGCGCCGGCGCGCAGCGACTGGACCACGTACTCGTCGACCTCGAAGGTCGTGAGCATCACGACGCGGACGCCGGCGAGTTCGGGGTCGGCGCTGATCATGCGGGTGGCGGCGAGCCCGTCGGTGCCGGGCATCCGGATGTCCATGAGCACGACGTCGGCGCCGCGTTCGCGGGCGAGGGCGTAGGCCTGCGCCCCGTCGGAGGCCTCCCCGACGACCTCCATGTCGGATTCGGAGTCGACGAGCACCTTGAAGGCGCTGCGCAGCAGCGCCTGGTCGTCGGCGAGCAGCACCCTGATGGTCGTCGGCGTCTCTTCCACGGGGCTGACCCTACCCGCCGCCCCGGACCGGCCGGTGCGCGTTCAGCCGAGGGCGAGGACGACCAGGGTGGTGGTCGCCGCGACCTCCGCGAGGGCGCCGAACACATCGCCCGTGACCCCGCCGAAGCGCCGCACGCAGCGGCGCAGCAGGAGCTGCGCGGCCGACAGCGCGGCGCAGAGCGCGAGCGCGGTCCGCGCGGCGGCGGGCAGGCCCAGCGGGAGGGCGGCGGCCGTGGCGGCCGCCAGGGTGAGCGCGGTGACGACGGCGGCGCGGCGGCGCGGGACCACGCCCGCGACCGCCGCACCCAGGCCCTCGGGGCGGGCCGCCGGAACGCCGTCGCGGCAGGCCAGGGTCAGGGCGAGGCGGGCGGTGACGGCGGCCAGGACGGCGGCGAGCGCCCCCCGGACCCAGCTGTCGGCGTACACGTCCGCCAGGGCCGCGGCCTGGATCAGCAGGACGAGCAGCAGGGTCACCACCCCGAACGGCCCGATGTCGGACTGCTTCATGATCCGCAGCGCGTCCTCGGCGGGCTTCGCGCTGCCCAGCCCGTCGGCGGTGTCGGCCAGCCCGTCCAGGTGCAGGCCGCGGGTCAGCGCGGCCGGTACGGCGACGGTCACCGCCGCCGCGAGCAGCGGGCCGCCGCCGGCCACCAGCAGCAGCGCCCCCGCCGCGGCCGCGAGCAGCCCGACGGCCAGCCCGGCGAGCGGGGCGCAGGCCATGCCGGTACGGGCGGCCGGGCGGTCCCAGCGGGTGACGCGGGCCGGGAGCACGGTGAGCGTGCCGAACGCGAAGCGGAGCCCGTCGGCGAGGGAGGCGCGCTCCGAGGGCGGGACCGGCGGCGGATCATCGAACGAATCTGTCATCGGCGAGAACGGTACCCGCTGGTTCCGGACGGTAAATTACCCATTACGGACCAAAGGGGAGTCGCCACGACAGGGGAGCCGGCGCATGGGTCACTGGTGGTATCGGAACATCGTCGAACCGGAGAAGCTGCCGCTCCTGCTCGCGCTGCTCTCGTTCGTGACGTCGTTCCTGGTCACCCGTGTGATCACCCGGCTGATCCGGGCCGGGCGGGGGCCCTTCAAGAACATCACCCCGGGCGGGATGCACGTCCACCACGTGGTGCCCGGCGTGATCCTCGTGATCATCGGCGGCTTCGGCGCGATCGGCAGCGGCCGGCACAGCTTCGGCGGGCTGGCCTCCGCGGTGATCTTCGGGCTGGGCGCGGGCCTGGTGCTGGACGAGTTCGCGCTGATCCTGCACCTCGACGACGTCTACTGGAGCGAGCAGGGCCGCAAGAGCGTGGAGATCGTGGTCCTGACCGCCGCGCTGGTGGCGCTGGTGCTCGGCGGGTTCCTGCCCTTCGGGGTCAACGACCTCACCAGCGCGGAACGCCAGAGCCGCGGGCTGGTGGCGATGAACATGGCCACGAACTTCTTCCTGGCCCTGATCGCCCTGTGGAAGGGCAAGGCCCGCACCGCCTTCTTCGGGACGGTCATCCCGTTCGTCGCGCTGGTCGGCGCGGTCCGGCTGGCCCGGCCCGGTTCCCCGTACGCCAAGCGCTTCTACTCCAACCGTCCCCGGGCCCGGGCCAAGGCCGGGCTGCGCGCCTTCCACCACGACCGGCGCTGGGCGATTCCGCGCCGCAGGTTCGAGAACTTCATCGGCGGGACCCCGGATCCGGCCGTGGCCCTGGAGAAACCCCCCGCCGACAAGCCGTGAGCACGCGCGACGGGCCCGCCCCGGGAAGGGGCGGGCCCGTCCGTCCGCCGTGTCGGTGGCCGTACGCCGGTTCAGCCCGGGATCAGGCCGTCGTCGCTGAGCATCTCCTTGACCTCGCCGAGGCTCGCGTCCTGCCCGGGGAGGATCAGCTCGGACGGTTCCAGGACCTCGTCCGGGAGCGGTGCGCCGAGCCTGCGCACGGCGTCGAGCAGGGCGCCCAGCGTCCGCCGGAAGCCCTCCTCGTCACCGGACTCCAGCTCCGCGAGGAGTTCGTCGTCCAGCGCGTTCAGTTCGGCGAAGTGGCCGTCGGCGACGTCCAGCTGCCCTTCCCCCATGATGCGGACAATCATGACGGGCCCCGTCCTACTGCTTGTCGAACCGGTGCTGGGTCTGCGACGGCTGGCCGGTGCCGGGGGCGCCGCCCTCGATGGCCTGCTGCTGGGCGGACGGGCCGCCCGCCAGCTCGGCCTTCATGCGCTGGAGCTCCAGCTCCACGTCCGTACCGCCGGAGAGGCGGTCCAGCTCGGCCTGGATGTCGTCCTTGGAGCCCAGCCCGCTCTGGTCGTCGAGCGCGCCGGAGGCCAGCAGCTCGTCGATCGCGCCGGCGCGGGCCTGGAGCTGGGCGGTCTTGTCCTCGGCCCGCTGGATGGCCAGGCCGACGTCGCTCATCTCCTCGGAGATGCCGGAGAAGGACTCCGCGATCCGCGTCTGCGCCTGGGCGGCCGTGTACGTGGCCTTGATGGTCTCCTTCTTGGTGCGGAAGGCGTCCACCTTGGCCTGGAGCCGCTGGGCGGCCAGCGTCAGCTTCTCCTCCTCGCCCTGGAGGGTCTGGTGCTGCACCTCCAGGTCGCTGACCTGCTGCTGAAGCGAGGCGCGGCGGGACAGGGCCTCGCGGGCCAGGTCCTCGCGGCCGAGGGCGAGGGCCTTGCGGCCCTGGTCCTCCAGCTTGGCGGACTGTCCCTGGAGCTGGTTCAGCTGCAGCTCCAGGCGCTTGCGGGAAGTCGCCACGTCGGCGACGCCGCGGCGCACCTTCTGAAGCAGCTCCAGCTGCTTCTGGTACGAGTAGTCGAGGGTCTCGCGCGGGTCCTCGGCCCGGTCCAGGGCCTTGTTCGCCTTCGCGCGGAAGATCATCCCCATACGCTTCATGACACCGCTCATGGGCTTCGCGCGCCCCCTTCTAGACGGACTGTGCTCCAGGTCACCGACAGGACCCACAGTACGGGCCCTGCTTCCATTACCGCACTGTTCGAGTACGGATGCGCTCCTCCTCCAGGACGACTGATCCTTCGCCGTGTCAGGCGTAAGGAGTAGGTGGCCCCCCGATCCGGTCCGGGTGCGCTCCGGGGAGGGCGGCCGCGCGGTGAAGACCTCGCGGTCCTCACAGGGGGAAGACGCCCGCCGTTGCCGGATCGTTCCCGGCCGGGGTGGGGGCCCGCGCCCGCAACCACGTAGGCTTGGGTTTTGTGTTTGGTAGCCGCTCCTCCAAGGAAGAGAAGGCCGCCGCCACCGACAAGGTGAGCGCCGACCTCTCGCAGCCCCGTGACCCGCAGGCCCCCAAGGGCCGCCCTACGCCGAAGCGTGCTGTGGCCCAGTCGCAGCGCAAGAGCGTGGTGGCCTCGACCGGAAACCGCAAGGAGGATGCCAAGCGAGCCCGTGAGCGCCGTCGCGTGGAGATGGCCAAGCAGCGCGAGGCGCTGGCCAGCGGCGACGAGCGCTACCTGCCCACCCGTGACAAGGGCCCGGTGCGCCGCTTCGTCCGCGACTTCGTCGACTCCCGCTTCTCGGTCGCCGAGATGTTCCTGCCGCTCGCGGTGATCATCCTGGTGCTCAGCATGGTGCGGGTGCCCTCGATCCAGAACATCGCGCTGATCCTGTGGCTCGCCGTGATCGCGCTGATCATCGTCGACTCCGTCGGCCTGCTGTTCCGCCTCCGCAAGGCCCTCAGCCAGCGCTTCCCGGACGAGCCGCGCCGCGGCGCGGTGGCGTACGGCCTGATGCGCACCCTCCAGATGCGCCGGCTCCGCCTGCCGAAGCCGCAGGTCAAGCGCGGGGAACGGCCCTGAGCGGAGGGACGCCCGGGGCGTCGGGGGGGAATGTTTCCAAAGGCTGGGCCTCGGGGGGAGCCAGGCTGTGGCTGGAGGGCCTGGGCGGACTGCGCAACGCCGTCCGCCAGGAGCTGGTGGGCCGGCAGGTCGACGAGCAGATCGCGCAGCGCTTCCCGGTGGGGCAGCGGCTGCGCGTCCTCGACGTCGGCATGGGCCAGGGCACCCAGGCACTGCGCCTCGCGCGCGCCGGGCACAAGGTCACGGGCCTGGAGAAGGATCCGGGCATGCTGGACGTCGCCCGCGCGGCGCTGGCCGGCGAGCCCGCCGGGATCCAGGACCGCGTCGAGCTGATCGAGGGCGACGGCCGCGAGACCGGCGCGCACTTCCTGCCGGGCAGTTTCGACATCGTGCTCTGCCACGGCGTGCTGATGTACGTACCCGAGCCGGACGCGATGCTCGCCGGGCTGGCCCGGATGCTGGCGCCGGGCGGTCTGCTGTCCCTGCTGGTGCGCAACGGCGACGCGCTCGCCATGCGGCCCGGGCTGGACGGCGACTGGTCGGGCGCGCTGGCCGCGTTCGACACCACCGACTACACGAACCGGCTCGGCCTGGACGTGCGCGCCGACCGGCTGTCCGGGCTGACCGCCACGCTGTCCGGGATCGGGGCGCCGCTTCAGTCCTGGTACGGCGTCCGGGTCTTCACCGACGGCACCGAGGCCGGGGAGCAGCTCCCGCCGGAGGACGAGCTGGAGCGGCTGCTGGCCGCCGAGGAGCGCGCCGGGCGCAGCGATCCGTACCGCGGCGTGGCCGCGCTGCTGCACCTGTGCGGCGTCCGGGGCTGAACCGGCCGCGCGCGTCATCACCGCCGTACGAAGCGACCCGGGCCCCCGCGAGGGGTCCGGGTCGCTTCGTGTCCGGGCGCCGGGCGCCTCGGGCGCCGAACGCCTCAGGCGTCCAGCGCCTCGCGCAGGCTCATCGTGTAGAGCTCCTCGCCGGAGTCGTTCGACAGCTTCACCCGCTCGGTGCCGCCCTCCAGCAGGTCCTTCCAGTACTCACCGATCCAGGACTCCGCGTCCCCCTGCGTGGTGAACTCCTCGGGAACCACCGACGGGGTCGTCTCGTCGCCGTCGGCCTTCTCGAACCGCCACGTCCACGCCATGTCCGCCTCCGTTGCTCGTCCGTCGCTGTGCTGCTGCCGTGCTGTTGCTCGCCTTGAGTCTGCCCCGCAGAGTAGCCGGGCGAGCATCACTCGCGGCGACGCGGGAGGATCATCCCGTGGAACTCACTCTGCTCGGCACCGGAACACCCGAAGGACTGCCCCGCCCCGGCTGTCCCTGCGCGGCCTGCGCGGTCTCCGTGGGCCCCCGGGCCCGGGCCGCGACCGCCGTCCTGGTCGACGGGGCGCTGCTGCTCGACCTGACCCCCGGCGCGGTGCTGGCGGGCGCCCGCGCCGGGCATTCGCTGGCCGGTGTCCGGCAGGTCCTGCTGACGCACCCGCACGACGGGCCGGCCGTGGAGCTGCCGCCCGGGCTGCCGGCGGCGGGGCGGGTGCCGGACGGCCAGGAGCTCGCGGTGATCAGCGGGCACCGGGTCCGGGCGGTACCGATGGACGCGCCGGGCACCGGGTACGAGGTGACCGGGCCGGACGGCAGCCGGCTGCTGTACCTGCCGCCGGGCGGTGCCCCCGCCGGGACGGCCGGCATGCTCGCCCCGCGGCCCTACGACATGGTGCTCGCCGACGTACTGGGGCGGCCGGAGGCGCTGGCCCGGCTGCGGGCGAGCGGCGCGGTGGGCCCGACCACGGACGTGATCGCCGTGCACCTGGACCACGACACCCCGCCGGGCCGGGAGCTGGAGCGCCGGTGCGCCGCCGCCGGGGCCCGCGCGGTGCCGGACGGGACCACGGTGCTGGTCGGCGAGTACCACGCGGTACCGGACCTGCCGCGCCGCACGCTGGTGCTGGGCGGGGCGCGCTCCGGGAAGTCGTACGAGGCGGAACGCCGGCTCGCCGGGTTCCCGGAGGTCGTGTACGTGGCCACGGGCGGCTCCCGCGAGGGGGACGCGGAGTGGGCGGCGCGGGTGGGACTGCACCGGGAGCGGCGGCCGTCGTCCTGGCGGACGGTGGAGACCTGCGAACTGGTCCCGCTGCTGGTGGAGGGCGGGCCGCCGCTGCTGGTCGACTGCCTGGCGCTGTGGCTGACCGACGCGATGGACCGGGCCGGGGCCTGGGACGACGCCGTCTGGGCGGCGACGGGTCGCAAGGAGCTGGCCGAGCGGGTGGCGGAGCTGGTGGCCGCGGTCCGGTCGACGCGGCGGACGGTGGTGGCGGTGAGCAACGAGGTGGGCTCCGGGGTCGTCCCCGCGACGGCCTCGGGGCGCCGGTTCCGCGACGAACTGGGCCGCCTGAACAACGCGGTGGCCGCCGAGTGCGAGCACGTCCTGCTGGTGCTGGCCGGGCAGGCGCTGGTCCTGAAGGACTGACCGCGCAGGCGCGGACGCGCGCCGCCGGCGGGGCTTGGGGAGGGCCTCACCGGCTGTACGCTCTGGCAGATGACCACGCTGAATCTCGACGACTTCTCCGATCTGATCGAGCGCCCCGACGGGGGCGTTCGGCGTGACGCCGAAGAGCGGCGTGAGCGGCTGGCCGTGCCGCCCGGGGCGTTGGGCCGGCTGGACGAGCTCGCCGACTGGCTCGCCGCCGCGCAGGGGCAGGTTCCCGTCAGGCCGATCGAGCGGCCCCGCGTCGTGCTGTTCGCCGCCGACCACGGCATCGCCGCCGAGGGCGTGTCGGGGCGGGCCGCCGGCACCGCCCACGAGCTGGTGCGCTCCGTCCTGGACGGGCGCAGCCCCGTCTCGATCCTGGCCGGCCGCCTCGGCGCCACCGTACGGATCGTCGACGCGGGCCTGGACTGCGAACCGGAGCTGCTCCCCGAGGACATCGTCCGCCACCGGGTGCGGCGCGGCAGCGGGCGGATCCACGTCGAGGACGCGCTGACGGTCGAGGAGGCCGAGGCGGCGCTGCGGCTCGGGATGCGGATCGCCGACGAGGAGGCCGACTCCGGCACCGACCTGGTGGTCCTCGGCGATCTGAGCGTCGGCGGCACCACCATCGCGGCGACGCTGGTCGCCGCGCTCTGCGGAACCGACGCCTCCGTCGTCACTGGCCGCGGCGGGACGCCCATCGACGACCTCGCCTGGATGCGCAAGTGCGCCGCGATCCGCGACGCGCTGCGCCGGGCCCGGCCCGTCCTCGGCGACCAGGTCGCGCTGCTGGCGGCCGTCGGCGGTACGGACGTCGCCGCGATGACCGGGTTCCTGCTCCAGTGCGCGGTGCGCCGTACGCCCGTCATCCTCGACGGGGTCGTCTCCGCGGCCTGCGGACTGGTGGCCCAGCGCGCCGCGTTCCGGGCGCCGGACTGGTGGCTCGCGGGCCAGGCCAGCGGCGAGCCGGGGCAGGCGAAGGCCCTGGACCGGATGGCACTCAACCCTGTGCTCGACCACGGCGTCACTGTGGGAGAAGGAACCGGGGCCTTGCTGGCGCTCCCCTTGGTCCAGGCGGCCGCCGCACTCGCGGCGGAACTCCCGGAGCGGGCCGTGGAGCAGCCGACGCAATAGGCGAACCGGCGCCCCGGACCCGACCGGTCCGCGGCGCCTGGACCGCCCGTGGACGGTGACGCCCCATATCATCGCGTCTCATGGGAGAGGTCCGCTTGACCAGCGCAGACACCGACCGGGGAGCCGTACCGGCATCCGGTAGGAACAGGATCGAGACCGGCGGGGACACCGCCGGCAAGCAGGGGGGCGGCCGGGAGACCGGCAGAGGGAGCGCGCGCTCACGCCGCGCCGCCGGGTTCGCGGTCTGGTACCTGCGCGCCGTCACCTTCATCAACCTGCTCAGTGCGGTGTGGGTTTCGTTCGGGCAGGACCTGCGCCGGCACAACAGCGCCGATTTCTACACCCCTTACCTGCTGACGGCCGGTTTCGCCTCGGCCCTGTTCTCGCTGCTGCTGGCGGTCACCATGGGCCGCCGCAAGCGGGCCGCCTGGATCCTGAACCTGGTGGTGGGCGGGCTGCTGCTGCTCGCCTTCGCCGTCTCGGCGTTCACCGGCTACTACCCGGAGTTCCGGGAGCACGCCCAGAACTGGGTCTCGCTGGTCCTGACCGCGGCCTTCGTCGGCGCGCTGGTACTGGGCCGCCACGAGTTCTACGCCAAGGGCGACCGCTCCAACCCCAAGCTGGCCGTGGTCGTCGCCGCCGTGGGCCTGCTGATCACCTCGCTGGTCGCCGCGCTGCTCGTCGGCGCCGCCAACATCGACCCGGACGCCTCCAAGGCCTCGTTCATGGCCCGCTGGAAGTACGGCGTGCTGCGGCTGGTCACGCTGGCCCCGAACGACGTGGACTTCAAGGCGATCACCACGCCCGGCTGGGTCGACGTCACCGTCAACGTCATGTCGATGGTGCTGCTCCTCGCCGTGCTGTTCGCGGCCTTCCGCTCGCGCCGCGCCGTCGACCCGCTCACCGAGGAGGACGAGGACCGCCTGCGCGCCCTGCTCGCCAAGCAGGGCGACCGCGACTCGCTCGGCTACTTCGCGCTGCGCCGCGAGAAGTCCGTCATCTGGTCCCCCACCGGCAAGGCCGCCGTCACCTACCGCGTCGTCGGCGGGGTCTCGCTGGCCTCCGGCGACCCCATCGGCGACCCCGAGGCCTGGCCCGGCGCCATCGAGCCCTGGCTGGCGGAAGCCCGCGAGCACGGCTGGGTGCCGGCCGTGATGGGGGCCAGCGAGGAAGCCGGGCAGATCTACGCCCGGCACGGCCTGGACGCGCTGGAGCTGGGCGACGAGGCGATCGTCGAGACCGCCGAGTTCACCCTGGAGGGCCGCGCCATGCGGACCGTCCGCCAGGCGTTCAACCGGGTCAAGCGGGCCGGCTACACCGTCCGCATCCGCCGCCACGCGGACATCCCCGCCGAGGAGATGGACGAGCTGGTGCGCCGCGCCGACGACTGGCGCGACGGCGCGACCGAGCGCGGCTTCTCGATGGCGCTGGGCCGACTGGGCGACCCCGCCGACGGCCAGTGCGTGATGCTGGAGTGCACCGACGGCAACGGCGAGCTGCGCGCCGTGCTGTCCTTCGTGCCGTGGGGCCCCAAGGGCCTGTCGCTGGACCTGATGCGCCGTGACCGTGACTCCGAGAACGGCCTGATGGAGTTCATGGTCATCGAACTCCTGGAGCGCTCAAAGGAGATCGGCGTCACACAGGTCTCACTGAACTTCGCGATGTTCCGTTCCGTCTTCGAACGCGGGTCGAAGCTCGGTGCGGGTCCGGTGCTGCGGATGTGGCGCTCCCTGCTGAGCTTCTTCTCGCGCTGGTGGCAGATCGAGTCCCTCTACCGGGCCAACGCCAAATACCGGCCGATCTGGGAACCGCGGTTCATGCTCTTCGAGAAGAGTGCGGACCTGCTGCGGATCGGCATCGCGGCGGGCCGGGCCGAAGGCTTCCTGGAGGCTCCCGGCCTGCCGAAGTGGCTGCACCGCAGACATCTGGAGACCCGTCGTTGACAGCCTGGACCGACTCCCCACCGCGGCGGTTCGCCCGCCGCGAGTGGGGGCCCCTGTTCCGGACGGTCCGCGGCGCGCTCGCCCGTGACGGCTGGCGGGCGATCCCGATGACCATCGGGGCCGTCTGCCTGACCTCGGTCTTCCAGATCGTCCAGAACACCTCCTGGGGCTTCCAGCCGGTCCAGAACCTCGGCTCCGTCAAGGCAGTCGACCCGCTGTGGCTGGCCCTGCTGCGGACCCCGCTGTCGCTGTTCGTGCCCGCGCTCGACCTGCCGGTGTGGGGCGCGCTGGCCCAGATCCTGCTGGTCTTCGGGATCTCGGAGATCTGCGTCGGCTGGTGGCGCACCCTGCTCGTCGGCTACGTCGCCACCCTCGCCGGGACCACGTACGCGCGGATCGGGCTCGCGCTGGGCCCCGACCATCCGCTGGGCCTGCCGGTGTCCGACCGGATCGTCAACGACACCGGGCCCTCGGCGGCGGTGGTGGGGCTCGCGATCTACGTCTGCTGGCGCTACCGGGCGTACCTGACCGGGGCGCTGGTGGTGCTGGCGATGACCGGCGAGGTCCTGGTCAAGGACAACCTGGCGGGCAAGGAACACCTGGCGGCCATCGCCGCCGTGATGGTGATGTGCGTGGTGCGGGCGAAGTGGGGTCCGCGGCCGGCCCGGATCCCGCTGGGGCGCCGGCCGCCGCCCGGGGCCGGTGTGCCGCCGGGCACCTGACGGCCCGCCCTCCCGGGCCCGGCTCGGGGCGGCCCCCGCCGCGGAGCAGGCCGTACCGTATCCGGGTGACGACACACCTCGGGCAGCCCTTCGCCCCCACCTGGCAGTGGATGCGGGCCCATCCGCTCGCCACCGACGCCGTACTCGCGCTCGGGGCGCTGCTCTGCATGGTCGTCGGCTCCTTCGCCGATCCCCACGGGCCGCACGGCCCCACCTTCGGCACCCGGACCCCGGAGCCGTTCTCGCTGCTGCTGATGGTGCTGGGCGCGGCCGCCCTGGTGTTCCGGCGCCGCCGGCCCCGGGTGGTGCTCGCCGTGACCGCCGGGCTGTCGCTGCTGGAGCTGACCACCGGGGAGCCCCGGGCACCCGTCGCGATGAGCGCGGTGATCGCCCTGTTCACGGTGGCCGCGCACACCGACCGGCCCACCACCTGGCGGATCGGGGTGCTCACCATGGCCGCGCTGACCGGTGTGGCCATGCTGGTCGGCCCGCTGCCGTGGTACGCGCAAGAGAACATCGGCATCTTCGCCTGGACGGGCATGGCCGCGGCCGCCGGTGACGCGGTGCGCAGCCGCCGGGCGTTCGTCGACGCGATCCGGGAGCGCGCCGAGCGGGCCGAGCGGACCCGTGAGGAGGAGGCGCGGCGGCGGGTCGCCGAGGAGCGGCTGCGGATCGCCCGGGACCTGCACGATGTGGTGGCCCATCACATCGCCCTGGTCAACGTGCAGGCGGGGGTGGCCGCGCACGTCATGGACAAGCGGCCCGACCAGGCCAAGGAGGCCCTCGCCCACGTACGGGACGCCAGCCGCTCTGCCCTGAACGAGCTGCGGGCGACGGTCGGGCTGCTGCGGCAGACCGGAGACCCGGAGGCGCCGACCGAGCCCGCGCCCGGGCTGGCCGTACTGGACGACCTGACGGCCACGTTCCGGCACGCCGGGCTGCCGGTGCGGGTGATGGTGCAGCTGGACCGGAGCCGGGACCCGCTGCCGTCGGCGGTGGACCTGGCCGCGTACCGGGTGATCCAGGAGGCCCTGACCAACGTCCGCAAGCACGCGGGACCGGGGGCGAAGGCCGAGGTCAGCGTGGTGCGGGTCGGGGCCTCGGTGGAGGTGACCGTACTGGACGACGGGGGCGCGGGCCCGGACCCGCTGCCGGCGGGGGGCACGCCGGCCGCAGCGGGGCCCGGCGGCGGCGCAGACGGAGGCGGCGACGGCGAGGAGAGCGGCGGGCACGGCCTGCTCGGCATGCGCGAGCGGGCCACCGCCCTGGGCGGCTCCTGCTTCGCCGGCCCCCGCTACGGCGGCGGCTACCGGGTCCACGCGATCCTGCCGGTCGCCTAGCAGCGGCTAGGGACGGGGGCAGGCCTCGCGCCAGGGGCCCAGTTCGTACTTCTTCCGCATCGAGCTGAGCTTCAGCGCGCCCGTCGCGGCGCAGAACCGGCTCGTCGGCAGCTCGTACTCGACGTGGAAGACGGCCTTCCCCGCCTTGACGAACGGGGTCAGCCGCTCGCACTCCCGGTACTGGGCGCACTGCTCGTTGACCGCGAAGTCGAAGTCCCCGACCAGCTCCGGGATCTGCTCCAGGTCGTTCTTCAGCCCGACCGACAGGCCCCGGTCGTGCGCCAGTTTCGCGATCAGCCGGTTGTACTTCAGCTGGTCGGCGGCGGTCAGCGGGAAGCCCGACGTGTTCAGGTAGCCGTCCATGTTGTCCGGTTCCACCGCGTCGAAGCCCTTGTCGCGGCACATGTCGAAGCGCTTGCCCATCAGCGGCTCCAGCGAGTCGAGGCGCCGGATGTCCAGCCAGCGCTCGCCCTTCCAGCCGTTGCCCGCGCCGAGCAGCTGCTTCGGGAAGGCGTCGGCGTCCGGCCGGAAGTCCTCCCAGGCGCCCGTGGAGACGTAACAGATCGTCTTGCGGCCGTCCTTGCGCAGCCGGGCGACCTGCTCCTTGGTCGTGTTGAACCCGTCGACGTCGTACACGGGCACCTTCACCGAGGTGTCGAGCCGGCCGGTGAGCTGCCACTGCCAGCCGGTCCCGGGCCGGGGCTGCCAGCGCTCCCCCGGCGCCGGGTCGGGCGCCGGCGCCTCCTCCTCGGGCTCGGCGACGGTACAGCCGGCCAGGGCGCCGAGGCCCACGAGCAGCGCCCCGGCGAGCAGGGTGCGCACACGCCTCATCCGGTGGCCTCCAGGGCGTACGGGAGGGTCCCCCACGGGTGTGCGCCGGAGCCGGGGACCGCGCAGTGCACCCCGGCCCCCCGCTCCGTCGCCAGCCGCTCGGCCAGCTCGGCGGCGGGCGCCCCCCGCGGGACGGCGTACACGAGGTGGCAGAACCGCCGGGCGGGATGCTCGGCCGTCCACGGGGGCGCGGCGGCCGCGTCCCGGTACGCGTCCCAGGGGCCCTCGAAGGTGACGAGCAGGTCCGCGAGCGCGGCGTACCCGGGGTGCGGGTGCATCCCGTGGTTGAGGACGAGGGTGCCGGCGCCCGCCGCCCGGGCCGCGACGGCGAGCCGGCCGTAGTGCGGCAGCAGTTCCGCGGTGGCGGCGGCCTGGTCGAGGAAGGTGCCGTCGGTCCCGTACCAGTCCCGGTGGCGCAGCAGGTCCTGGACGACGGCGGCGTGCGGGCGGCGCCCGTAGTCGGTGTCCACGTACCCCAGGACGGACACCCCGGCGTCCCGGAGCCGCCCGGCGACGGCGGCGAACCGTTCGTCGGGGGCGTCCCCGGGACCGCTGGCGGGGTTGAGCACGACCGAGTGCAGCCGGCCCGCCGAGCGGATCAGCAGCTCCCAGGCCTCGGGCCGGTCGGCGGGGTGCTCGTAGAGGGGCACCAGCAGCATGAGGTCCTTCTTCTCCATGAGGTACGGGAACGCGTCAGCGGTGCGCCGTCGCGCGGCCGAGCAGCAGGCAGACCAGCGTGGCCAGTACCGCGGCGGCCGTGCCCGCGACGGCCAGCTGGACCACCCGCGGCTGCCCCAGCCCGGTCAGCAGCGCGAGGCTCTGGGCGAGGGCCGCCGAGGCGCAGACGGCGGCGGCCGGGCGGACCGCCCCGAAGGACTGCAGGAGCAGCCCGGTCCACATGACCGCGCCGAGCAGCAGCAGCGTGGCGGCCCGGACGACGGTCAGGCCGGGCGCGCCCGGCCAGAGCAGGGTGCCGGCGACGCCCAGGGCCAGCAGCACCACCAGGTACACGGCGACGCAGCGGCTCAGCGCGGCGAGCATCCGGCGCCGGAACGCCCGGGGCGAGCGGGCCGCCCGGAGCCCGGCGAGGCTGCCGCTGCGGAAGCGGTGCAGCAGCCATTCGGCGGGACCCATGCTGAGGGTGAGGGCCACCGCCGAGGGGGCGGCGACCGCTTCGGCGGGACCGCCGGCGAGCACTTCCCCGAGGGCGGCGTACAGCACGAGCAGGCCGGTGCCGAGGCCGAACACCCCGTACGGGACGGAGTCCCCGAGCCGGGGCCCGCGCGGCCCGTGCTCCTCCTCGGCGCCGCGCAGCATCCGCCAGCGCACCGGGCCCTCGCCGGGCCGGCGCCCGGGCCGGCCGCGGATCCGGCGCAGGGCGGCCCGTACCCCTTCGGCCAGCGGCAGTTCCCGTACCGCCAGGGAGCAGGCGGCCAGCAGGGAGAGTGCCAGCAGGGCCACCCGCAGCGGCACGGGCAGGTCCACGAACGGCGTGAGCACCGCGCCCGCGGCCATGGGGGCGAGTGCGGCGAACAGCATCCGCTCCCGCCCGAGGACCAGCAGGACGGTCGCGGCGCCGACGTAGAAGGCCTGTCCGGCGGCGAAGGCGTACGAGAACGGCGGGCCGCCGGGCACCAGCAGCGCGGCGGCGGTGCCCAGCAGGGCCCCGGCGGGGGCCCCGACGAGCAGGGTCCGCCCGGCGGCGGCCCGGTCGCCGAGGCCCAGCCAGGAGTAGGCGCGGTGGGACAGGGTCTGGTCCCAGACCCACCCGATGAGGGCCCCGGCCAGCAGGGTCAGTGTCCCGGCGGGCAGTCCGAGCCGGTCCGGCGGGCCTTCCAGCAGGGGCGCGCCGAGCAGGTAGGCCAGGCCCGGCAGCGCGAAGACGAGCCCGCGCAGCAGGCAGGCGGTGAGGGACACCTTCCAGGGGTCGGGGGTGCGTTCGGGCTCCGGGAAGGAGCGGGGCACGCGGGCGAAGAGCTCCTCGGCGAGCCCGAAGGAGTCGTGGCGGCCGTAGGTGAGCCGGATGTACTCGTCGGTCATGCCGTCGGATTCGAGGATGGCGGCGATCTCGTCCGGGTGAACGGCGGCGGCGACGAGGTCGTCGAGGCGGTCGACGAGTTCGTCCATCGGGTCGGGGGCTGCGGCGCCGTCCGGGGCCGTGGTGGCCGTGGCGCCGGTGCGCCGGGGGCGCGGGACGGCGGGCAGCGTGTTGCCGCCCGGCACCTTCAGCCAGAGGGATCCGCTCACCACGGGCTCCCGTCGGCCGCGAGCTCCCGGTACCAGGGGGCGGCGAGGCGCTGGGTCCACGCGTCGTCGGCGTGGACGGGCAGGACGGGCTGGCCGGCGAGTTCCCGGTAGATGTGCCGGAAGCCGTCGACGGACTGGTGGAGGGTGAACTTCTCCACGACCCGTTCGCGCGAGCGCCGGCCCAGTTCGGCGCGGCGTTCGCCGTCGCGCAGGAGGGCGAGGGTGGCGCGGGCCATGGTCTCGGGCTCGCGGGGCGGGACGACGAGGCCGGTGTCCCCGACGGCCTCGCGGACCCCGCCGACGTCGGTGGAGACGGTGGTGCGGCCGCAGGACATCGCCTCGATGATGCTGAAGGGAAAACCCTCGCTGATGGAGGAGAGCATCACGACGCTGCCCGCCGCGTAGGCGTCGGCGACCTTGTCGATGCGGCCCTCGTACGTGATGCCGTCGGCCACGCCGAGTTCGGCGGCGAGCTTCTCCAGGCCGACCCGGTAGTCCTCGCAGCCCGCCGGGACGGGCCCGAAGAGGCGCAGCCGCAGGGCGGGCAGCTCCTCGCGCATGAACGCGTAGGCCCGGATGAGGGTTTCGAGGTCCTTGATGGGGTCGATGCGGCCGCACCAGCTGAGGGTGGGGACCTCGGGCTCGGGTCCGGCCTCGGGGAAGACGTGCGGGTCGACGCCGTTGTAGACGGTGCGGATCCGCTCGGAGTCGGCGCCTCCGCGCTCCTCCCAGCGGCGGTTGTACTGGTTGCAGGGGGTGATCAGATCGGCCTGCCGGTAGCCCTCGGAGTTGAGCTCGCGGTAGAAGCCGAGCATCAGCGCCTTGACGGGCCAGCGCTGTTCGGCGGTGCGGTAGCCGAGGTAGCGCTCGCGCAGGTAGATGCCGTGCTCGGTGAGGAGGAACGGCACCCCGTCGAGGTACTTCGCGGCGAGGGCGGGGAGGGTGGCGAGGCCGCTGCTGACGGCGTGGGCGACGCAGTCGGGCGGGATCCGCACCGACAGCGGGCGCAGGGCGTGTTCCAGCAGGTCGGTGGCGGTGAGGGCGTCGTGGATGGTGGGCGCGGCGCCGGCGCTGGACAGGCCGGGGCGGGTCCACACGGCCATCAGCAGGCGCAGGACCGATTCGGAGCGCAGCGCCTGGGCGAGGGTGCCCGCCCGGGCCAGTACGGCCAGCTCGCGCAGGGCGGCGGAGAAGCCGCCCTGCGCGGGGGCGCCCCCGGCGGTGGCCGGGGCCGGGTCGAGCAGGGAGAGCAGGAAGTTCTCGTACGTCCTGGTGAAGCGGCGGTGCGCCCTGCCGCGCAGCGCCCGGCGGCGGCTGCGGCCCGGCGGCGGGCCCCAGAGCGGTACGGCGGTGTGCCGGTACACGTTGCGCGGCAGGTCCCAGGTGACCGGCTCGCGTCCGGAGCCGGTCAGGGCTATGACGTTGAAGTCGACCTCCGGCATACCGCGTACCAGCTGGTCGCACCAGGTGCTGACGCCGCCGTGGACGTGTGGATAGGTGCCTTCGGTGAGCATGGTGACATGGCGCCCATGGCTCATGCGGTGAGTCCCCCCAGGACGGAAAAGGGGCCGGCGCCCATGGGTTGCGTGGAGCGCCGGCTCTGGGTGCTACGTGGTGGTGGCTCGGCTGGCTGGTGGAGCGGGGATCAGCTGGGCAGCCTCAGCGTGACCGCGGACTGGAGCAGATCGGGCGAGGTCCAGGCGGAGCGGTTGCCGGCGTACGCGGTGCCGAAGTCCGCGGTGCCGAGCAGGAGCTGCTTCTTGGTGCCGTTGGGGGCGGTGACCGGGGCCACCACGCCGAAGGGGGCCTTGACGGTGACGGTGGTGCCGATGCGGTAGGCGGTGACCTTGTTGGCGGCGACGGCCTTGTCCCAGGCGGCGCGGCGGCTGAGCTCGACGCCGGTGTCCTTCATGCTCTGGTTCACGATCGGCGCGCTGGGGGCGAAGAGGGTGCCGTAGGTGTCGAGGACCTGGTTGAGCACCGGGTAGAGGGTGCGGTCCTCGGCGAGGTTGGCCTGGTGGACGTAGTGCGGCTTCGGGTCGTTGGCGAGCACGTGGCGCAGGGCGGTGCGGGCCTCGGCGGGGACGATGGTGTTCAGGTAGCCGGTGTTGACGTCGAGCGGGGCCGGCAGGCAGGTGGAGGTCGCCGGGTTGTCCTCGCAGAGGCCGCTGCCGCCGTCGGCGCGGCTGGTGTAGATCCAGTTGTACTCGTCGGCCATCTCCGCGTTGGTGCCCGTGTTGTAGTACACGTTCATCGGGTAGCGGGGAACGGTCAGGGCGGCGCCGACCGCACGCTGCGCGGGCTCGCGGGAGTTGTCGCTGCCCGCCCACTTGACGCCGTTGTCGGCGAGCGCGCCGGCCAGGTTGGGGTTGTCCTGGGGCTGCTGCGGGAGGGTCTTGAGGCCCGAGTGCTCGCCGGTGACGAGCTCGGTCCGGTCGGTGGCGATGCCCTTGGACGCCGCCCAGTTGTTGTTGTCGCGGATCTGGGCGGAGATCTCGGCCCGGCTCATGTAGTTGACGGCGCCGTTGGCGTTCTTGGTGCAGGTCCACGGCGAGGCGGAGGTGTCCTGGGTGCAGCCCAGGAAGAGGTGGGTGTACGTGTGGTTCATCCAGCGGAACTTGGCCCGGTCCGCGATCAGCTGCGCGGTGAGGGCGTCGGTGCCGCCGTTCTCGGCCTTCCACTCCTCCCCGGCACCGGCGTTGAAGAGCATGTCGAGCTTGAAGCCCTTGCTCTGCTGCCACTGCACCGCGTACTGGGCGTCCGCGGCGGTCATCCGGATGGAGCTCTCCTGGCCCTCGCCGCCCGCGCAGGCGTAGTCGCCCGGCGTGCAGTTGAGCGACTTGCTCCAACGGGCGTCCGGCGCGAAGACGTCGTCGACGTGGACCGCGAAGTAGTTGCGGCTCTGGCCGAGGTGCACCCCCTGGGTGAGCCAGTCGACGATGCCGCGGGCCAGCAGCCGGAACTGCTGCTGGTACTGGTTGTAGCCGAAGGTGACCACCAGTTCGCTGCGCCCGTCGTGGGCGTACTCGCCGACCAGCGAGGCCCGGCCCCCGCCGACCGGGGCGTCGAGGTAACTGGTGTAGCCGGCGCGCGGCTTGCCCATGAACCCGTAGCTCTCGGGGACGAGAGCGGAGTTGTCCTCGAAGGTGACCTGACCTCCGAGGTACCCGAAGGGCCCCGCCTTGCCGGCCGCGGTGACGGCCGCCTGGGTGCCGTCGAGCTGACCGCTGTACCCCCCGTTGTCCGTGTACTCCAGACCCACGCCCGGGTGGGCCCAGGTGTAGGCGTCGACCTGGCGGATCCCGTACGTCGTCTCGTACGCGGTCAGCGCGGCCATCTCGGCCGAACCGTCCCCGAACGGGTTCTCGTTCGGCAGGACCACGCCCTGGTACTTCGCGCGCGGCCGGCCGTCGACCGTGTCGCTGAGGAATCCGGCGTTGATCACCGGGCGGCTGCCGCTGCCCAGGACGACGCGGGTGAACGGGACTCCGGTGTCCCGGAGCTCCGCGGTGATCGCCTCGACCGAGCTGCCGCCGTCGTCGACGACCAGCACCTTCAGGTCGA
Source organism: Streptomyces goshikiensis (assembly GCF_014650555.1). Taxonomy (GTDB): domain Bacteria; phylum Actinomycetota; class Actinomycetes; order Streptomycetales; family Streptomycetaceae; genus Streptomyces; species Streptomyces goshikiensis. The sequence goes on from NZ_BMVE01000005.1 coordinate 398,454, forward strand.
CGCGTGGTGTCACGACCGCCTCGGCGGCCGCGGCGGGTACTGCGACGGACATCAAAGCTGCCGCGGCCATGGCGGCGGCGACCCTGTTCATCCGGTTCTTGTTGACCATTTCGGCCTTTCCCCCCGCAGGCTCCTCCGGGCGGGCCACTGGCGGTGCGGCCGGGCCGGAGAGGCTCTGTGGAAATCATGCAAAGGGACCCCGCGTCCCCTTGCGAGAGTGGGTCGAGTCTCTAGGACTGCGTCAGGTCTGAGAGGCAAACCTGGAACAGAGGCCACAGATGGGTGAACCTGATGACCCGATGATCGAACAACTTGCCAAACCATTCGAGTGCCGTACGGATGAGCGCCTGCGCGTAGGCTCATTTCCGGCGGCCGTCGGGCTCTCATACGATCGCTCCGGAGCGGCCGGCGACCCCGACGCGACCGAAGCGCCCACACACACAAACGGAAGCGAGACCTCACCACCGTGACTGCTCTGACTCTCAGCACTGCCGGCGCCGCGACGCTGCGCGCCGACGCCCTCGTGGTCGGCGTGGCGAAGGGCCCCAAGGGCCCCGTCGCCGCCGCCGGCGCCGAGGCCGTGGACAAGGCCTTCGACGGAAAGCTCGCCTCCGTGCTCGAAGCGCTCGGTGCCTCGGGCGCCGAAGGCGAGATCACCAAGCTGCCCGCGCCGGCCGGCCTCAAGGTCCCGGTCGTGCTGGCGGTCGGGCTGGGCTCCGTACCGGAGAAGGACGAGTCCTACGACGAGGAGACGCTGCGCCGCGCCGCCGGCGCCGCCGCCCGCGCGCTGCACGGCACCAAGAAGGCCGCCTTCGCGCTCCCCCTGGACGACGCCTCCGCCGTCACCGCCGTCGCCGAGGGCGCGCTGCTCGGCGCGTACGCCTTCACCGCCTACCAGGGCGGCGAGACCAAGACCTCCAAGAACGCCGACAAGAACGGCGGCCCGAAGCAGCCGCTCGCCGAGGTGGCCCTGCTCGGCGCCAAGCCGCGCGACAAGGAGCACAAGGCCGCGGCCGAGCGCGCCACGGTCGTCGCGACCGAGGTCAACATCGCCCGCGACCTCGTCAACACCCCGCCGAACGACCTCACCCCCGAGGCCTTCGCCGCCGTCGCGTCCGCGGCCGCGAAGGAGAACGGCGTCAAGGTCCAGGTCCTGGACGAGAAGGCCCTGGTCAAGGGCGGCTACGGCGGCATCATGGGCGTCGGCAAGGGCTCCGAGAACCCGCCGCGCCTGGTGAAGCTCACCTACACCCACCCCAAGGCCGTGAAGACCCTCGCCTTCGTCGGCAAGGGCATCACGTACGACTCGGGCGGCATCTCCCTGAAGCCGGCCGGTCACAACGAGACGATGAAGTGCGACATGGCCGGCGCCGCCGCCGTCTTCGCCTCCGTCGTCGCGGCCGCCAAGCTGGGCCTCCAGGTCAACGTGACCGGCTGGCTCGCGCTCGCCGAGAACATGCCGTCCGGCTCCGCCACCAAGCCCGGTGACGTGCTGCGCATGTACAGCGGCAAGACCGTCGAGGTCCTCAACACGGACGCCGAGGGCCGGCTGGTCCTCGGTGACGCGCTGACCAAGGCCTCCGAGGACAACCCGGACGCGATCGTCGACGTCGCCACCCTGACCGGCGCGATGGTGCTGGCCCTGGGTGACCGCACCTTCGGCGTCATGGCCAACGACGACGCGTTCCGCACCTCCATCCACGAGATCGCGGAGGAGGTCGGCGAGGCCTCCTGGCCGATGCCGCTCCCGCAGGACCTGCGCAAGTCGATGGACTCCCCCACCGCCGACATCGCCAACATGGGTGTCCGGATGGGCGGCGGTCTGGTGGCCGGCCTCTTCCTCCAGGAGTTCGTCGGCGAGGGCATCACCTGGGCCCACCTCGACATCGCCGGCCCGGCCTTCCACGAGGGCGCTCCGTACGGCTACACCCCCAAGGGCGGCACCGGCTCGGCCGTGCGCACCCTGGTGCGGCTGGCCGAGCGCACGGCCACGGGCGACCTGGGCTGACGTACCTCGAATGTGACGTGGCGCACCCCGGGAACTCGGCCGAGTTCCCGGGGTGCGTTCACCTACAACGAAATCCGTACGTTTCTACGCACTGGTAACCCTTACTTCGGGCAGAACGACCTGCCGGAGTCCGGGCCCGGCGTCCCGCGTTCCCCCGACAAATGCGAAGATGGGTTCTCGGCAGGACAGGGCCCCCACCACAGGGCCGAAGAAACTAGCGGCCGATTACCAGCCGCCGCCCGGTCACAGAGGACCGGTGCCCGGCGCACATGCATGGAGGACGTGACGTGGCGAACGACGCCAGCACCGTTTTCGACCTAGTGATCCTCGGCGGTGGCAGTGGCGGTTACGCCGCGGCTCTGCGCGCATCCCAGCTGGGTCTGGACGTTGCCCTGATCGAGAAGAACAAGCTCGGCGGCACCTGCCTGCACAACGGCTGCATCCCCACGAAGGCTCTGCTGCACGCGGGCGAGATCGCGGACCAGGCCCGCGAAGCCGCCCAGTTCGGTGTCAAGACCTCCTTCGAGGGCATCGACATCGCGGGTGTCCACAAGTACAAGGACGAGGTCATCTCGGGCCTGTACAAGGGCCTGCAGGGCCTGGTCGCCTCCCGCAAGGTGACCTACATCGAGGGTGAGGGCCGCCTGTCCTCGCCGACCTCCGTCGACGTGAACGGCCAGCGTGTCCAGGGCCGCCACGTCCTGCTGGCGACCGGCTCCGTGCCGAAGTCGCTGCCGGGCCTGAACATCGACGGCGACCGCATCATCTCCTCGGACCACGCGCTGGTCCTGGACCGCGTCCCCGAGTCGGCCATCGTCCTGGGCGGCGGCGTCATCGGCGTCGAGTTCGCCTCGGCGTGGAAGTCCTTCGGCTCCGACATCACCGTGATCGAGGGCCTCAAGCACCTCGTCCCGGTCGAGGACGAGAACAGCTCCAAGCTGCTGGAGCGCGCGTTCCGCAAGCGCGGCATCAAGTTCAGCCTCGGCACCTTCTTCGACAAGGCCGAGTACACCGAGACCGGCGTGCGCGTCACGCTGGCCGACGGCAAGACCTTCGAGGCCGAGGTGCTCCTGGTCGCCGTCGGCCGCGGCCCGGTCTCGCAGGGTCTGGGCTACGAGGAGCAGGGCGTCGCGATGGACCGCGGCTACGTCCTGGTCGACGAGTACATGCAGACCAACGTGCCGACCATCTCGGCCGTCGGTGACCTCGTCCCGACCCTTCAGCTGGCGCACGTCGGCTTCGCCGAGGGCATCCTCGTCGCGGAGCGGCTGGCCGGCCTGAAGGCCGTGCCGATCGACTACGACGGCGTTCCGCGCGTCACGTACTGCCACCCCGAGGTCGCTTCCGTCGGCATCACCGAGGCCAAGGCCAAGGAGATCTACGGTGCGGACAAGGTCGTGGCCCTGAAGTACAACCTGGCTGGCAACGGCAAGAGCAAGATCCTGAAGACCGCGGGCGAGATCAAGCTCGTCCAGGTCAAGGATGGTGCCGTGGTCGGCGTCCACATGGTCGGTGACCGGATGGGCGAGCAGGTCGGCGAGGCCCAGCTGATCTACAACTGGGAAGCCCTGCCGGCCGAGGTCGCGCAGCTCATCCACGCGCACCCGACCCAGAACGAAGCGATGGGTGAGGCCCACCTGGCCCTCGCCGGCAAGCCGCTTCACTCCCACGACTAATTCGTCACGGGCGCGACGACCACTTCCGCACATTCGTTAGGAGCAACTGAAACCATGTCGGTTTCCGTAACCCTTCCGGCGCTCGGAGAGAGCGTTACCGAGGGCACTGTCACCCGCTGGCTGAAGGCCGAGGGCGAGCGCGTCGAGGCCGACGAGCCGCTGCTCGAAGTCTCGACCGACAAGGTCGACACCGAGATCCCTTCTCCCGTGTCGGGCATCCTGGCCGCCATCAAGGTCGCCGAGGACGAGACCGTCGAGGTCGGCGCCGAGCTGGCCGTCATCGACGACGGCTCGGGCGCGCCGGCCGCTGCCGAGGCTCCGGCCGCCGCTGAGGCCCCCGCGGCCGAGGCCCCGGCTGAGGCCCCCGCCGCCGAGGCTCCGGCCGCCGAGGCCCCCGCGGCTGCGGCCCCGGCCGCCGAGGCCCCCGCTGCCGAGGCGTCCGCCGCCTCCGGCACGGACGTCGTTCTCCCCGCCCTGGGCGAGAGCGTCACCGAGGGCACCGTCACCCGCTGGCTGAAGCAGGTCGGCGAGTCCGTCGAGGCCGACGAGCCGCTGCTCGAGGTCTCCACGGACAAGGTCGACACCGAGATCCCGGCGCCGGTCTCCGGCACGCTGCTGGAGATCCTGGTCGGCGAGGACGAGGCGGCCGAGGTCGGCGCCCGTCTGGCCGTCATCGGTGTCGCCGGCGCCGCGCCCGCCGCTGCCCCGGCTCCGGCCGCGGCCGCTCCGGCCGCTCCGGCCGCCCCGGCTGCCCCCGCCGCTCCGGCTCCGGCCGCTCCGGCTCCGGTCGCCGCTCCGGCTCCGGCCGCTCCGGCTCCGGCCGCGCCTGCCGCCCCGGTGGCTCCCGCCGCTCCCGCCGCCCCGGCCCCGGCCGGTGACGAGGGCGCGTACGTGACCCCGCTGGTGCGCAAGCTCGCCTCGGAGTCCGGCGTCAACCTGTCCGAGGTCTCGGGCTCCGGCGTCGGTGGCCGTATCCGCAAGCAGGACGTCCTGGCCGCCGCCGAGGCCGCCAAGGCCGCCGCCGCCGCTCCGGCTCCGGCCGCAGCCCCGGCCGCCAAGGCCCCGGCCGCCGCCGAGGTCTCGGAGCTGCGCGGTCAGACGGTCAAGATGACCCGCATGCGCAAGGTCATCGGCGACAACATGATGAAGGCCCTGCACTCGCAGGCTCAGCTCAGCTCCGTGGTCGAGGTGGACATCACCAAGATCATGAAGCTGCGCGAGAAGGCCAAGGCCTCCTTCGTGGCCCGCGAGGGCGTCAAGCTCTCGCCGATGCCGTTCTTCGTCAAGGCCGCTGCCCAGGCGCTGAAGGCCCACGCGGTCGTCAACGCCCGGATCAACGAGGACGAGGGCACCATCACCTACTTCGACTCGGAGAACATCGGCATCGCCGTGGACTCCGAGAAGGGCCTGATGACCCCGGTCATCAAGGGTGCGGGCGACCTCAACCTGGCGGGTATCTCCAAGGCGACCGCCGATCTGGCCGCCAAGGTCCGCGGCAACAAGATCACGCCGGACGAGCTGTCGGGCGCGACCTTCACCATCAGCAACACCGGCTCGCGCGGTGCGCTGTTCGACACCGTCATCGTGCCCCCGAACCAGGTCGCCATCCTGGGCATCGGTGCCACGGTGAAGCGCCCGGTGGTCATCGAGACCGCCGAGGGCACGAACATCGGCATCCGCGACATGACGTACCTGACCCTGTCCTACGACCACCGCCTGGTGGACGGCGCGGACGCGGCCCGGTACCTCACCGCCGTCAAGGCGATCCTGGAGGCCGGCGAGTTCGAGGTCGAGCTCGGCCTGTAAGGCTCACGCCCACGCGGTAGCCACCTCGTCAACGGCGCCCTTGTCCGGAACCACTCCGGGCGAGGGCGCCGTCGTCATAATCTGGCCGGTCAAGGACCGAACGGACGGGGCGGACATGGCACGGGCGCATGTGAACGATCTTGTGGTGGTACTGCCGGGGATCATGGGGAGCAGGCTGGCGGACGCCGACGGCAAGCCGGTCTGGGACCTGTCGGGCGGCGCCCTGTGGCGGGGCCTGCGCACCTTCGGCGGCTCGGTGAACCGGCTGCGGCTGCCGAAGGACATCGGCGACGGCCATCCCGGCGACGGCGTGGAGCCCGTCGGCCTCATGCGCGACGTGCACGCCATCCCCGGGATCTGGCGGCCGGTCGACGGCTACACGGAACTGCTGGGCTGGCTGGAGCGGTCCTTCACCCTGGCCCGCGGCGAGAACCTCCTCCCCTTCCCGTACGACTGGCGGCTGTCCTGCCGCTACAACGCGGAGCGGCTGAAAGGAGCCGTCACCCGCGAACTGGAGCGCTGGCGGGCCTCCGCCCCGGACCGCCGGGACGCCCGGGTCGTCTTCGTCTGCCACTCCATGGGCGGCCTGATCGCCCGCCACTACGTCGAGCGCCTCGGCGGGCACGAGACCGCCCGCCGGGTGATCACCCTGGGCACCCCGCACCGCGGCTCCCTGGACGGCCTCGTCCATCTGGTCAACGGCCTCCACAAGGGCTGGGGCCGGCTCGGCGTGGACCTCAGCGCCTTCGCCCGCAGCCTGCCCTCCCTGCACCAGCTGGCCCCCGACTACGCGTGCGTGAAGGGCCCGGGCGGCCTCGCGTACGCCCGCGACCTGCCGGGCCTCCCGGGCGTCGACCAGGCCCTGCTGGCGGACGCGGCGGAGTTCCACGAGGCCCTGCGCGCCGCCGCCCCGGCGGCCGAGCTGCACGCCGTCACCGGCATCCGCCAGCCGACCCTCACCACCGCGGAGATCACCGGCGACGGGCTGACCCCGCTGTGGCTCATCGGCGACTCGGACGAACGCGGCGACGGCACGGTCCCCCGCCTCGCCGCCCGCCCGGCGAACACCGACGCGACGGGCTACGCGGTGCCCGAGGCCCACACCCCCTGCGAGCAGCACGGCTCCCTCCAGAACAACAAGGGCGTACGGGACGCCCTGAGCGGCCTGCTGGGCCACGAGCGGCCGTTCCACCGGGGCGAGGAGGACGGGGACGTCCCGCTGTGCGTCCTGGCACCGTCCCTGCCGGCCCCGGGCGACCCGTACGAGGTCGAGGTGACGATCCCGCCGGAGGTCCGCGACCACGACGCCCTCCACCTCACGGCGGAGCTCCGCCCGGCCGACGGCTCCCCGGCGCTCTCCCGCACGGTCATCCCGCAGGGCGAGGGCCGCTACACGGCGACGTTCCCGGACCCGGAGCCGGGCGCGTACCGGCTGGCCGTACGGGTGACCGCGCGGGCGGAGACGACCGTGACGGCGCTGACCGTGGTGGGAGGGGCCGGTGAGTGATACGGGGACGGAGTCGGAGACGCCCGAGGAGATCCGGGGCACGGCCCTCGGCGTGGTCGTCGAGAACTACCAGAGCGGCAGATTCCGGCAGCTGACCGGGGCGACCGAGCAGATGCGGGAGCTGTGCGAGCTGCTGGAGGAACGCGGCTACGGCACGACGGTGGTCGAGGACCCCGAATGGAACGACGTCAACAAGCCCCTGGGCGACTGGGCGAGGAAATGGAGGGCGACGGGCGGCCACGGCCCCGCCGTCGTCCTGTGGTCCGGGCACGGCGTGCTGGACGACCGGGAGCTGCGGCTGATCGTGCGCGACACCGTCGATCCGGAGTTCGACGGGGAGGTACATTCGGCCAACTTGCTCGCTTCGACGGCGTCGCTCAGCGGCGCGGACCAAGTGCTGCTGCTCATCGACACCTGTCACGCGGGCGCGGGTGTGGTGCCGTCCCTGAAGAAGGCGCTGGACAGGCTCTCCCAGCGGAACCTCCCGCCGGGCCGGTGGGCGTGGTTCGGGGTGATCGCGAGCTGCCGCCCCCAGGAGAAGGCCGAGGCCGGGGGCGTCCTGCTGGACGCCTTCGCCCGGGTGCTGCGCGAAGGGCCCCGGACGGACGAGTACCGCCACGAGTGGAGCCGGCGCAACGGGCAGGTCAGCGGGAACACGGTCATCCAGGCGGTGCTGGCCGAGTGGCCGGCGGAGGTGGACCACCGCCCGCTCAACGCCATGACCGGCCGGGACCGGCTGATGTTCGCCAATCCGCTCAGGGCGGCCGCGACGGAGCCGGAGCTGGTGGAGCACCTGGTGCAGGCGGCCCGCGGCGCCGCCCCGGACGACGAGGGCTGGTTCTTCAGCGGGCGCCGCCGGGTGCTCGGGGAGATCACCGAGTGGCTGGAGGCCCGCCGGCCGGGGCTGTTCCTGGTGACGGGCAGCGCGGGGAGCGGCAAGTCCGCGGTGCTCGGGCGGATCGCGACGCTGTCCGACCCGGCGCACCGGGCGGACGTCCTGGCCCACCAGCCGCTCACCCCGCGGGACCCGGACCCGGGCGAGGACTCGGTGGACGTCGCCCTGCACCTGCGGGGCTTCACGGTGCAGCAGCTGGCGGAGGCCATCGCCCGCCGGCTGTCACTCCCCCGCCCCCAGACCCCCGCGGCCCTGATCGCGGAGGTCGAGAAGGGCTGGCCCGAATCCCGCCGCCGCCTCGTCCTGGTCCTGGACGGCCTCGACGAGGCGGCCCCGGACCAGGCGCACCCGGTCGTGGAACAGCTCCTCGCCCCGCTGAGCCGCCTGTCCTGCGTCCTGCTGGGCTCCCGGGACCGTCCGTTCCGGCCCCAGCAGGAACCGGGAGAGTCCCTGGACCGGGCGTTGAGCCGCATCCTGGGTATCCGGGCGCGGGCGGCCGACCTGGACGACGAGAGCGACACCGAGCGCGATATCCAGGAGTACTGCCGTCGGCGACTGCTGGCGCGGGCCCTTCCGATGGCGGACGCCACGACCGCCGCAGAGCTCGTCGCGCGCCGGGCATCGCCCAACAGCGGCGGGTTCCTCTTCGCCAGGATGGCGACCGACTCGGTGATCAGGCGGCTCTCCGCCGCCGGTGCGGAGGGCTGGGACTGGGCGGAGGCCATCCCGTCCTCGATCAGCGCCGCCTTCACTGAGGACCTGGAGAGCGGTCCGGTCCGTGAACGCGACGGCGCTGTCCTGCCCCGCGCGGCCGAGGACCTGCTGACGGCCCTCGCCTGGAGCGGCGGCAACGGCATGCCAGCCCGGGGCGTCTGGGAGGCAGCGGCCTCGGCCCTCAGCGGGGACGGAATCGAGTACGGCCCGGAGGACGTGGACTGGCTGCTCAACGAGTACGGCCGCTACGTGGTGGAGGACAGCGACGGTACCCAGGCGGTCTACCGGCTGTACCACCGGGAGTTCGTCGCCCACCTTCGGCACGCCTCGGGGCATTCGGACGGGGCATACCACGTGGCACGGGCAGTGGTGGATCTCCTGCGTGGGCAGACCTCCGACGCCACGGTGAGCGAGAACGCGAACCCCTACCTGCGAGCGTCATTGGCGGCGCACGCGGTCATGGCCGGAGAACGGGGAACCTCAATGGTCCGTGAGCTCACCTACGCCCAGGAGGAGGTGTTTCGTCCCGATCTCGCTGAGGTACTGGGCGACGTGGCGGTCTCGCTGTCCCATGCCGGTCGCCGCGAGGAAGCCCTGGCACCGGCACAGGAAGCGGCCGACCTCTACCGGGCACTCGCGCTCAACAACCCCGCGGCATATCTCCCCGAGCTCGCCGGCTCCCTCAACAACCTAGCCAACGTCCAGTCCGCCACTGGCGACGGGCAGGCCGCACTCACCACCATCGCCGAAGCCGTCACCATCCGCCGAAACCTCGCCAAGGCCAACCCCGCCGCCCACCTCCCCGACCTCGCCGGCTCCCTCAACAACCTCGCCGCCTGCCAGTCCACCACTGGTGACCGACCGGGCGCACTCACCACCATCACCGAAGCCGTCACCATCCGCCGAAACCTCGCCAAGACCAACCCCGCCGCCTACCTCCCCAACCTCGCCACGTCCCTCAACAACCTCGCCACCTGCCAGTCCGACAACGGCGACCGACCCGGCGCACTCACCACCATCACCGAAGCCACCGACCTCTACCGCACCCTCGCCCGGATCAACCCCGCCGCCCACCTCCCCAACCTCGCCAGCTCCCTCAACAACCTGGGCACCATCCAGTCCGAGACCGGCGACCGACCGGGCGCACTCACCACCATCACCGAAGCCACCGACCTCTACCGCACCCTCGCCCGGATCAACCCCGCCGCCTACCTCCCTAACCTCGCCAGCTCCCTCAACAACCTCGCCAACGTCCAATTCGAGACGGGCGACGGACGGGGCGCACTCACCACCATCACCAAAGCGGTCACCATCCGCCGAGACCTCGCCAAGACCAACCCCGCCGCCCACCTGGCCAACCTCGCCAGCTCCCTCAACAACCTCGCCAACATCCAGTCCCTGGTCGGCGACCGACCGGGCGCACTCACCACCATCACCGAAGCCACCGACCTCTACCGCACCCTCGCCCGGACCAGCCCCGCCGTCCACCTCCCCAGCCTCGCCACGTCCCTCAACAACCTCGCCACCTGCCAGTCCGAGACCGGCGACCGACCCGGCGCACTCACCACCATCACCGAAGCCACCGACCTCTACCGCACCCTCGCCCGGACCAGCCCCGCCGCCTACCTCCCCAACCTCGCCGGCTCCCTCAACAACCTCGCCACCTGCCAGTCCGACAACGGCGACCGACCCGGCGCACTCACCACCATCACCGAAGCCACCGACCTCTACCGCACCCTCGCCCGGACCAGCCCCGCCGCCTACCTCCCCGACTTGGCAATGTCCCTCAACAACCTCGCCGCCTTTCAATCCGGGACCGGCGACGGACGGGGCGCACTCAGCACCATCACCGAAGCCACCGACCTTTACCGCACCCTCGCCCAGACCAGCCCCGCCGCCTACCTCCCCGACCTCGCCGGCTCCCTCCACAACCTCGCCACCTGTCAGTCCACCACTGGCGACCGACCGGGCGCACTCACCACCATCACCGAAGCCGTCACCATCCGCCGAGACCTCGCCAAGACCAACCCCGCCGCCCACCTGGCCAACCTCGCCGGCTCCCTCAACAACCTCGCCAACATCCAGTCCGAGACCGGCGACCGACCCGGCGCACTCAGCACCATCACCGAAGCCGTCGCCATCGGCCGAGACCTCGCCAAGACCAACCCCGCCGCCCACCTCCCCGACCTCGCCGACTCCCTCCACAACCTCTCCGCCTGCCAGTCCGAGACCGGCGACCGACCCGGCGCACTCACCACCATCACCGAAGCCGTCACCATCCGCCGAGACCTCGCCAAGACCAACCCCGCCGCCCACCTCCCCAACCTCGTCAGCTCGCTCAACGCCCTCGCCCACATGGCCCCGGCCCGTCAGACCCTCGACGCCTACTCCGACACGGAGCGATCGCTCTCCGATCACACTCAGGCCGCCGGGTACATCGCCGTACAGCGCGCGACATTCCAGCTCACCCACGTGGGCACCGACGTGGGGATCCGGGCCCTGATCCCCCTTGCGCGGGCGTCCCAGCCCCAGCCCTCCGAGACAGCCGATGTCGTCGCGTTCCGGGCCCGGCAGGTGCTCCGGGCCCACGCGGCACAAGAGGGCCCCAACCAGGTCGTCGCGCTCTGGAGAGAGGAGACCGGCATCGCTCCCCCGGCCTGGCTGGCGCTCCCCGAGACCGCGCTCGACCTCGCCGTCGAGTGGATCAATTGCCCCACCTGGACCGCCTCCCGCGCGTTCTGGGACGCGCACTCCCACGACCTCCGGTCCGCCGACACCGCTTTGGCCTTGGAGGAAATCGCCCTGGTCACGGCCGCCGCCGCAGAGCATCTCCAGATCGTCCGCACGGCAGCGGCCGAGGGCCCCGACGACGCGTTCCGCCCGTACCTCACCGGCGAAGTCCTCCACGCCTGGGTCGGCCTCCCCACTTGGCAGGAATCGCTGACCTACCTCACGGACCACGAGGCGGTGCTCCTGCATGACCAAGCCCTCGAACTGCTCGGGGCCGGGCTCGAAACGGCTGACACCGCGCTGCACTTCGCGCTGATCGCGCTGGCGCGCGCCGACGGCATCCCCGCTGCCTACGGGTACGCCGACGACCGATCCACCCTGCACACCCGCCTCCAGCAGCTTCTGGCCTCCCCCGAGCCCCAGCCCGACCTGCTCCAGGCCCTCGCCCTCCTGGAGCTCTTCGTCTACCAAGAGCAGTTCACGGCCGCCGCCCACCTCGCCCTCGCCGCAGCGCTCACCGGCGCACCGCCCGCCACGGACACCGTCTGGCCGCCCGCCGAGCCCGCCGACCGGGACCGGGTGATCTCCGAGGTCGCCGACCTCATCGGGCGTCAGCCCCAACAGGCTCCGGCCCTGAGCGCGCTCATCAGGAGCATCCTGGCGGCGAGCGCCGCCGCGTGACCGAACCCTCCCGGATCCTCGTCGTCCAGGCGGCCTCGCCGCGCGTGGCCGGGTCGCCCGACGCCGGCGCCGAGTACCGGGAGATCCAGCGGAGCGTCGAGGGCTCCCAGTACCGGCACGCCGTCGCCCTGGACTGTCTTCCGGCGGCGCGGCTGGCCGACTTGAGCGACCGGCTCATCAAGGAGGTGCCCGCCGTGCTGCACTTCTCGGCGCGCGGCACCCCCGACGGCGGCGGCCTGCGGTTCCTGACCGGTGACGGGGCGGACGCCCCGGTGCGGGACCGGGGGCTGAGCGACCTGCTGGGCCAGTTCGTCGCCGAGGGGCTGCGCCTGGTGGTGCTGGGGGCCTGCTGGACCTCGGAGCTGGCGGAGCTGCTGGCGGTGGCCGTCCCCTGTGTCATCGGGACCGCCGGGCCCATCGGCGACCAGGACTGCCGTACGTACTCCCGCACGCTCTACAGCTCGCTCGCGCACGGGCGGTCCGTCGGCCAGTCGCACGCCATCGCCCGGGCCACGGCGGACGCTTCCGGGGCCGACCCCGACTACCTCCCCAGCCTGCGCGGCTCCCCGGGCACCATCCCCGAAGCGGTGTACCTGATCGGCCCGGAGTTTCGCGTTCCGCCGGCCCGGACCCCGGTCAAACCACGTGGTGGGGCGCCCGGCTGGTTGCAGTTCGCCAGAAAGCGGCGCCTGTAACCAGCCTCACCCCGGCAGTGCCCGTCGGGAACACTTCTCTGTGGCCTACCGCGCCGTATTGTCTACGCATCACCCCCCTGCGCGCCTCCAGGAGATGAACCGCCGATGATCACCCCACCCGTCGTGCACTCGCTGCGCGAGCAGATCCGCGAGCACATCGTGGAGGGGATCGTCAGCGGCCGCTGGAAGCCGGGCGAGCGCATCGTCGAGCGGCGGATCGCCGTGGAGCTGGAGGTCAGCCAGACGCCCGTGCGCGAGGCGCTGCGGGAGCTGGAGACGCTGCGGCTGATCGAGTCGGCGCCGAACAAGGGCGTGCGCGTACGGAACCTGTCGGCGGCCGATCTGGAGGAGATCTACCCGGTCCGGGCCGGTCTGGAGCAGATCGCGGCCGAGCTGGCGGCGCCGCGGCTGGCGGCCGACTGTTCGGCGCTGGAGCCGCACGTGGCGGCGCTGTGGGAGGCCGACCGGACGGAGGACGGGACGGCGCAGGTGCGCCACACCGTCGGGTTCCACCGGGAGCTGGTGCGGGCGGCCGGGAACAGCGTGCTGCTGCACACCTGGGAGAGCCTGGGCATCGAGGTCTTCACCGCGCTGTCGATCCGCTGGCTCGGGACGGTGCAGAAGTCGTACGCGGAGGAGCACGCGGCCCTCGTCGAGGCGTTCCGCGGCCAGGATCCGGAGATCGGGCTGCTCGTGAAGCGGCATGTGCTGGGGTGCGCGCCCCGCGCCTGAGCCTGCCGTAGCCCCTTGAGGGCGCACGACAGACCGCCCGTCCTGACCTGATTTGCCCGGCACCGGGTGCCTTTTTTCATGGCACGCGGTGCCGACTTTCGTCATATGGACGTTTATTCGTCACATTCGTTTGATCGATCATCGATCAGCGATTTACAGTCATCGGCGGGCCCCAACCGGGCCCACCGACCCTGTCCTGCCCGTCAGGGATTTTTTCACCACCTCTCCTTTGACCGGAAGGCGGCGCACACCGATGTCCGACCCCGTAGGAAAGCTTCCGAGCGAGCTCGACCAGCTCCCGGACCGCGACACGGAGGAGACCGCCGAATGGGCGGCCTCCCTCGACGCCGTCGCCAAGGCCGCCGGTACGCGCCGCGCCGAATACCTGCTCCGCCGCACGCTCCAGCACGCCGAGGCCGCCGGCCTCGCCCTGCCCAAGCTGCTGGAGACGGACTACGTCAACACCATCCCCACCTCCGCCGAGCCCGAGTTCCCGGGCGACATGGAGATGGAAGCCAAGATCACCGCCTGGAACCGCTGGAACGCGGCCGCCATGGTGACCCGCGGCTCCAAGTACGGCGTCGGCGGCCACATCGCCACCTTCGCCTCCGCCGCCTGGCTCTACGAGACCGGCTTCCAGCACTTCTTCCGCGGGAAGGAGGCCGACGGATCGGGCGACCAGCTCTACATCCAGGGCCACGCCTCCCCCGGCATCTACGCCCGCGCCTTCCTCGACGGGCGCATCTTCGAGCAGCAGCTCGACAACTTCCGCCAGGAGTCCGGCGGCAACGGCCTGCCGTCCTACCCGCACCCGCGGCGCCTGCCGTGGCTGTGGGAGTTCCCGACGGTGTCCATGGGCCTCGGCCCGCTGTCCGCGATCTACCAGGCGCGCTTCAACCGCTACCTGCAGAACCGCAGCATCAAGGACACCGCGAACTCGCACGTCTGGGCCTTCCTGGGCGACGGCGAGATGGACGAGCCCGAGTCGACCGCCGCCCTGGCCCTCGCCTCCCGCGAGCAGCTCGACAACCTGACCTTCGTCATCAACTGCAACCTGCAGCGCCTCGACGGTCCGGTCCGCGCCAACTTCCGCGTGGTCCAGGAGCTGGAGGCCCAGTTCCGCGGCGCCGGCTGGAACGTCATCAAGTCGCTGTGGGGCTCCGCCTGGGACGAGCTGTTCCAGCTCGACACCACGGGCGCCCTGGTGCGCCGCCTGCGCGAGGTGCCCGACGCGCAGTTCCAGACGTACGCGACCCGCGACGCGGCCTACATCCGCCAGCACTTCTTCGGCGCCAACGCCGAGCTCGTGCGGCTGGCGGGCCTGCTGTCCGACGCGAAGATCGCCGAGTGCTTCCACAGCTCCCGCGGCGGCCACGAGCCCCGCAAGGTCTACGCCGCGTACAAGGCCGCCCTGGAGCACAAGGGCGCGCCGACGGTCATCCTCGCGCAGACCGTCAAGGGCTACACGCTGGGTTCCGGGTTCGAGTCGAAGAACGCGAACCACCAGATGAAGAAGCTGACGATCGACGAGTTCAAGGACATGCGTGACCTCCTTGGCCTCCCGATCCCGGACAGCGCCTTCGCCGACGGCGTCGTCCCCTACGGCCACCCGGGCGCGAACAGCCCCGAGGTCCAGTACCTGAACGAGCGCCGCGCGGCGCTCGGCGGCCCGGCCCCGGCCCGCAAGGTCAAGCACGTGGCGCTGCCGGCTCCGGCGGACCGCTCCTTCGCCCCGCTGCTCAAGGGCTCCGGCAAGCAGGAGATGGCCACCACGATGGCCTTCGTCCGGCTCGTCAAGGACCTGATGCGGGACAAGGAGACCGGCAAGCGCTGGGTGCCGATCGTCCCCGACGAGGCCCGCACCTTCGGCATGGAGTCGCTCTTCCCGTCGGCCGGCATCTACTCGCCGCTGGGCCAGACGTACGAGCCGGTCGACCGCGACCAGCTCATGTACTACAAGGAAGCCAAGGACGGCCAGATCCTCAACGAGGGGATCACCGAGGCCGGCGCCATGGCCGACTTCATCGCCGCCTGTACGTCGTACGCGACGCACGGCGAGCCGATGATCCCGTTCTACATCTTCTACTCGATGTTCGGCTGGCAGCGCACCGCCGACCAGATGTGGCAGCTCGCCGACCAGCTCGGCAAGGGCTTCATCGTCGGCGCGACCGCCGGCCGCACCACGCTGACCGGTGAGGGCCTCCAGCACGCGGACGGCCACTCGCACCTGATCGCGTCCACGAACCCGGCGTCGCTCAACTACGACCCGGCCTTCGCGTACGAGATCGCGGTGATCGTCAAGGACGGTCTGCGCCGGATGTACGGCGAGAAGCCCGAAGACGTCTTCTACTACATGACGGTCTACAACGAGCCGAAGGTGCAGCCCGCGATGCCCGAGGGCGTCGAGGAAGGCATCCTCAAGGGTCTGTACCGCTTCAACACGGCGGCCGACCTGGCGGAGGCGGCCCCGGCCGCCGACGCCCCGAAGATCCAGCTGATGGCCTCGGGCACCGCGATCCACTGGATCCTGGAGGCCCAGAAGCTCCTGGCCGCCGACTGGAACGTGGCCGCCGACGTCTGGTCCGCCACCTCCTGGGGCGAGCTGCGGCGCGACGCGCTGGAGTGCGACGAGGCGCTGCTGCGCGGCGAGCTGCGCACCCCGTACGTCACCCGCGCGCTGGAGGGCGTCGCCGGCCCGGTGCTCGCCGTCTCCGACTGGATGCGTCAGGTCCCGGACCAGATCAGCCAGTGGGTCGAGCAGGACTACACCTCGCTGGGCACGGACGGCTTCGGCCTGTCCGACACCCGCGACGGCGCCCGCCGCCACTTCGGTGTCGACGCCCAGTCGATCGTGGTGGCCGCGCTGGCGCAGCTCGCCCGCCGCGGCGAAGTACCGGCGTCCTCCGTCAAGGAGGCCCGGGAGCGCTACGGCCTGTAAGGCCCCGCGCCCGCGCGCAGCACGGCGAAGGCCGGTGTCCACCCCGCCAAGGGGGTCGGACACCGGCCTTTCGCCGTATGCGCGGTGGCGGCGCGGGGGTGGAGCCGTGATGCTGGAGCGGTGATGGACGAGACGGAGTTCTGGGAGATCGTCGACCGTACCCGCGAGGCCGCCGAGGGCGACCCCGAGGAGCACGCCGAGCTGCTCGTGGAGCGGCTGGCGCAGCTCGACCCGGACTCCGTACTGGACTTCGCCCGGCACTTCGAGTCCCGGTACAACCGGGCGTACAGCTGGGACCTGTGGGGTGCGGCGTGGGTGCTGCTCGACGGGGCGAGCGACGACGCGTTCGACTACTTCCGGTGCTGGCTGATCGGCCAGGGGCGGGAGGTCTTCGAGGGCGGGGTGCACGACCCGGACCAGCTGGCCGAGCTGCTGGGCGAGTTCGACGAGGAGATCGACGGGGACGGCGAGGAGCTGGGGTACGCGGCGGACGAGGCGTACGAGCAGCTGACGGGCGCCGTGGCACCGGATCTGGGGATTCCGATGGCGCCGGCGGAGCCGGAGGGCGCCCCGCTGGACTTCGAGAACGAAGCCGTGCTCGCGGAGCGCTTCCCCCGGCTGTGGGACCGCTTCAGGGGCTGAGCGCGACGCCGCCTAGCAGTGCGTGCCGCCGTCGATGCGGATCTCCGTACCGGTGATGAAGGCGCCGTCCTCGGAGCCCAGCATCGCGACGACGCCGGCGACGGTCTGCGGGCCGGCGAAGCCCTGGCCGAGGGCGGGGGCGAGCTTGGTGAACAGGCTCCAGTCGGTGTCCTCGGGCAGGCCGGGGCCGTTGCCGGTGGTCATCCCGGACTCGATGGAGCCGGGGGCGACGGCGACGAAGCGCAGACCCTGCTTGCTGTACTCGGCGGCCAGGGCGTGGGTCATGGACTGGATGCCGCCCTTGCTGGCCGCGTAGGCGGACATGTAGGGGTGGGCGAACGAGGCCGAGGTGGAGCTGAAGTTCACGACGACCGGCTGGTCGCCCTCCAGCAGCGCCGGGAGCGCCTCGCGGATGACCAGGAAGGTGCCGGTCAGGTTGACCGAGATGACCTGGTTCCACAGGTCGAGGGTGGTCTGGTGGGTGTGCGCGGAGCGCAGGATGCCGGCCGCGTTGACCAGTACGTCGATCCCGCCGAGGGCCTCGACGGCGGCGGCGACGCCGGTCCGTACGGCGGCCTCGTCGGATATGTCGAGCACGGCGGTGGTCAGCCGCTCGCCGTGCCCGTCGGCGAGCGCGCGGTCCGCGGTGGCCTTCAGGCCCGCTTCGCTGACGTCCACGGTGTGGACGCGGCCGCCCTCGGAGAGGATGCGGTGGACGGTGGCCCGGCCGATGCCGGAGCCACCGCCGGTGATGAGGACGCGTCGTCCTTCGTAACGGTTCATGGGGCGAGCGTACCGAGCGAGTGACACGTTTTGCCAGAGTGTCAAAGCGTGCAATCCCGCATGCTCACGAGCGGTACCCTTCACTGGTGAGATCCCCTCGTCCGTACTCTCCCCAGCCCGGCCCCGGAGCCCCCTCCCTGACCGAGCGCCGCAAGGCCGCCACCCAGCTCGACATCGCCCGCGCGGCCTGCGAACTCTTCGCCGAACACGGTCCCGACGGCACCACCGCCGAGGACATCGCCCACCGCGCCGGCGTGGCACTGCGCACCTTCTACCGCTACTTCCGCAACAAGCAGGAGGCCGTGGCCCCGCTGCTGGCGGGCGGCGGCGACGCCTGGCGCGCACTGCTCGCGGAGGAAGACCCCGGCACCCCGCTCGCCGAGGCACTGGAACGCGCCGTCACCCGCTCGCTCAGCGACCTCCAGGCGATCGAAGAGGGCCTGGAGGTCACCCGCGGCCTGCTCCGCGCGGCCGCCTCGGACGAGGCGCTGCGCGGGGTCTGGTACCGGGTGAACCAGGACTCCGAGGAGCGCCTGGTCCCGGTCATCGCCCGGCTGGCGGGCGAGGACGCCGAACCGATGGCGATCCGCCTCCTCGCGGCGGCGGCGACGGACGCGATCCGCATCGCCCTGGAACTCTGGTCCACCACCGAAGCCCCGGTCTCGGGCCCGGGCTCCCCGCCCGAACTGGCGGTCCACTGCCTGCGCGAACTCACCCGCGGCATGACGCTCCTGCACCCCTCCGCCTGAGGCGGACCGCAACGACGAAGCCCCGCCCCTCTCCAGTGAGAGGGGCGGGGCTTCGGCAGACCAGCGGGCCGCTACGGCTTAGATGTCGAAGTACATCTCGAACTCGTGCGGGTGCGGGCGCAGGGCGATCGGGGCGATCTCGTGCGTGCGCTTGTAGTCGATCCAGGTCTCGATCAGGTCCGGGGTGAAGACACCGCCGGCGAGGAGGTACTCGTGGTCGGCCTCCAGCGCCTTGAGGACGTCCTCCAGGCTGGTCGGGACCTGCGGGACGCTCGCGTGCTCGTCGGGGGAGAGCTCGTAGAGGTCCTTGTCGATCGGCTCCATCGGCTCGATCTTGTTCTTGACGCCGTCGAGGCCGGCCAGCAGGAGGGCCGCGAACGCCAGGTACGGGTTCGAGGACGGGTCCGGGGCGCGGAACTCGACGCGCTTGGCCTTCGGGTTCGAGCCCGTGATCGGGATGCGCATGGCGGCGGAGCGGTTGCGCTGCGAGTACACCATGTTGACCGGCGCCTCGAAGCCCGGCACCAGGCGGTGGTACGAGTTCACCGTCGGGTTGGTGAAGGCCAGCAGCGACGGGGCGTGCTTGAGGATGCCGCCGATGTAGTAGCGGGCGGTGTCCGACAGGCCCGCGTAGCCGGCCTCGTCGTAGAACAGCGGGTCGCCGTTCGCCCACAGCGACTGGTGCACGTGCATGCCCGAGCCGTTGTCGCCGAAGATCGGCTTCGGCATGAAGGTCGCGGTCTTGCCGTTGCGCCAGGCGACGTTCTTCACGATGTACTTGAAGAGCATCAGGTCGTCGGCCGCGGCCAGCAGCGTGTTGAACTTGTAGTTGATCTCGGCCTGGCCACCGGTGCCGACCTCGTGGTGCTGGCGCTCGACCTGGAGGCCCTGGGCGTCCAGTTCGAGGGAGATCTCGGCGCGCAGGTCGGCGAAGTGGTCGACCGGGGCTACGGGGAAGTAACCACCCTTGTAGCGGACCTTGTAACCACGGTTGTTCTCCTCGGAACCGGTGTTCCAGGCGCCGGCCTCGGAGTCGATGTGGTAGAAGCCCTCGTTCGCGGAGGTCGCGAAGCGCACGCTGTCGAAGACGTAGAACTCGGCCTCGGGGCCGAAGTACGCGGTGTCGGCGATGCCGGTGGAGGCCAGGTACGCCTCGGCCTTCTTCGCGATGTTGCGCGGGTCGCGGCTGTAGGCCTCGCCCGTGATCGGGTCGTGGATGAAGAAGTTGACGTTGAGCGTCTTGTCCTTGCGGAACGGGTCCAGGCGCGCGGTGGTGATGTCGGCGCGCAGCGCCATGTCGGACTCGTGGATCGCCTGGAAGCCGCGGATCGAGGAGCCGTCGAAGGCGAGCTCCTCCGCCGGGTCGAACGCCCGCGCCGGGATGGTGAAGTGCTGCATCACACCAGGCAGGTCGCAGAAACGGACGTCAACGAACTTGACGTCGTTCTCCTCGATGTACTGCTTCACTTCGTCGGCGTTCTGGAACATCCAACTCCTCCTACTCCCGGCCCGGGGCAGGGCGGGCTTTATAGCTCGTGGTGCGTCAGTGCGGTGCCGCACGCTGACCCGACCATAAGCAAGCGGGATTTCTCAAGCATGACCCATTTGTTTCGCCCAAGTTAACCAGGGTCCCGCCGAAGCCGCCGGAGGCAGCACCGGTACCGTGTTCGGGTGGACAACAGGCAAGCAATCGGATCCTGGCTCTCCGGCCCTCGTGCGACCGCCGAGGAGATGGGCGCGGACTTCGGATACCCGGGCCAGCGGCTGGGTCTGCCCCAGCAGGGCCCCGGCTCCGCGGCCCGCTTCGGGCGCCGCCTCGGCGGCGTGGCCCTCGACTGGATCGGCTGCCAGCTGATCGCATACGGGCTGATCACGGGCGGGGACCTGAAGGCGGCCGCCAACTGGACCCTGCTGCTCTTCGTGGCCCTGAGCATCCTGACGGTGGGCACCGTGGGCTCCACGCCCGGCAAGCGCATCGTGGGCCTGCGGGTGGTCGCGGAGGACGGCGGCCGGCTCGGTTTCTTCCGCGTGGTGGTCCGCACCCTGCTGCTGGCGCTGGTCGTGCCGGCGCTGATCTGGGACCGCGACGGCCGCGGCCTGCACGACCGGCTGGCCCGCGCCGTGCAGGTGCGGATCTGAGGTCTGGCGGACGACGAACAGGGGCGCCCCCGAAGCGAAGGCTTCGGGGGCGCCCCTGTGCGTACGGTCAGGCTTCGTATACGAAAAACGGAAAGTGGATTAAGCCGTTCGGCTGATCAGCGCATCTTCCCGCCGCGCGGCATCCGCATGCCCTTGGGCATGGGGCCCTTCGGCAGCGGCATGTTGCTCATGAGGTCACCCATGGCGCGCAGCTTGTCGTTGACCTGCGTGATCTGCGGGCCGGACAGTACGCGCGGCAGCTTCAGCAGCGTCGTACGGACCTTCTTGAGCGGAACCTCGCCCTCGCCCGTACCCACGATGAAGTCGTGGACGGGAACGTCGGGCATGATCCGGGCCAGCTTCTTCTTCTCGGCCGCGAGCAGGGTCTTGACCCGGTTCGGGTTGCCCTCCGCGATCAGCACCACGCCCGCCTTGCCGACGGCGCGGTGGACGATGTCCTGGTTCCGGTTCATCGCGACGGCGGGGGTGGTCGTCCAGCCCCGGCCCACGTTGTCCAGTACCGCCGCGGCAGCGCCCGGCTGCCCCTCCATCTGCCCGTAGGCAGCCCGCTCGGCCCGTCGCCCGAAGACGATCGCCATCGCGAGGAAAGCCACCAGGAAGCCCAGGATGCCCAGGTAGACCGGGTGGCCGATCAGGAAGCCGATCGCAAGAAAGACACCGAAGGTGACGATTCCCACGCCCGCGACGATCAGACCGACCTTCGGGTCGGCCTTGCGCGTCATCTTGTACGTGAGGGCGATCTGCTTCAGTCGCCCTGTGTTCGCAGCAGTCTCTGCGTTTGACTTCCTCGCCATAAGGCGAAGTTTACGTGGCCTGCGGGGTACGGGTGGCCGCGGCCTCCAGTACGTGTTCGGTTTCGACCCGGTCCTGGGCCCTGCGGCGGTCTTCGAGCACCGCGGTCCAGGCGTTGCGCCGGGCACCGCTCATGAGCAGGGACTCGATACCGCGGAAGGCGTCGGTGAAGGACGGGATGGCGATGGCGCGAACGGGCGCGGCCTGCATAAGTCGATCCCTCTCTCGGTATTCGCATCGGCCGGGTGTGTGCGGTGCGTGGACCCAGCGTCACTGACTGGTGTTACCAGGGCATGACCAGCCGGTCAAACGTGATGAAATATTGACGCGGCCCGCCGGGCTCTCTTCACTGAAAGAGCCTAGGGGCCGCGTCGATACGGTGTTACTCGTTAGTAAGACTTTGTGCGTGACTTCACAGAGTTCACCGCGTAGTGCGCGTCACACACCCGTCAGACGGTCGCGCGCTTCTCCATCGCCTGGGTGTAGAGGCGGCCGGCACGGTACGAGGAGCGGACCAGCGGGCCCGACATCACACCGGAGTAGCCGATCTCCTCGGCCTCCTTCGCCAGCTCGACGAACTCGGCCGGCTTGACCCAGCGCTCCACGGGGTGGTGCCGCGGCGAGGGCCGCAGGTACTGGGTGATGGTGATCAGCTCGCAGCCGGCCTCGTGCAGGTCGCGCAGCGCCTCGCTGACCTCTTCCCGCTCCTCGCCCATGCCGAGGATCAGGTTCGACTTGGTGATCAGGCCGTACTCGCGCGCCTTGGTGATCACGTCGAGCGAGCGCTCGTAGCGGAAGCCCGGGCGGATCCGCTTGAAGATCCGCGGCACCGTCTCGACGTTGTGCGCGAAGACCTCGGGGCGGGAGGCGAAGACCTCCTCCAGCAGCTCCGGGACCGCGTTGAAGTCGGGCGCCAGCAGCTCGACCTTGGTGTGGCCGGCCTCGCGGCCCGCCGTCTGCTCGTGGATCTGGCGCACGGTCTCCGCGTACAGCCAGGCGCCGCCGTCGGCCAGGTCGTCGCGCGCGACGCCCGTGATGGTGGCGTAGTTCAGGTCCATGGTGACCACGGACTCACCGACACGGCGCGGCTCGTCCCGGTCCAGCGCCTCGGGCTTGCCGGTGTCGATCTGGCAGAAGTCACAGCGCCGGGTGCACTGGTCGCCACCGATGAGGAAGGTGGCCTCGCGGTCCTCCCAGCATTCGTAGATGTTGGGGCAGCCGGCTTCCTGGCACACCGTGTGCAGTCCTTCGCCCTTCACCAGGGCCTGCATCTTCGTGTACTCGGGACCCATCTTCGCCCGGGTCTTGATCCACTCGGGCTTGCGCTCGATGGGGGTCTGGCTGTTACGGACCTCCAGGCGCAGCATCTTGCGTCCGTCGGGTGCGACTGCGGACACGACCGGCTCCCTGTGACTTCGATTCTTCGGCGCCCACCAGGGTACGCCCGTAATTTCATACGCTCTTACGTCGGCCAACCTGGGGGAGGCCGGACCCATTCCCGGGCCGCTCCCCCGGGGCTCAGCCCGCCGCGGGCTCGATCTCCCGCGGCCGCAGCTCGGCCTGCTCCAGTACGTCCTTCAGGTGCTTCTCCACGACCGGCAGCACCTCGGCGATGGTGATCGCCCGGCCCAGTTCGTACGAGAGGGAGGTCACACCGGCGTCGCGGATCCCGCAGGGGATGATCCGGTCGAACCAGGTGCTGTCCGGGTTCACGTTGATCGCGAAGCCGTGCATGGTGACGCCCTTGGCCACGCGGATGCCGATGGCGGCGAGCTTGCGGTCCTCGCGGCGCTGGCCGGCGTTGGAGGGGGCGTACTCGGGGCCGTTCAGGCGCGCGTCGAACTCCTCGTCCGTCAGGCGCGGGTCGAAGTCGAGGGAGAGACCGCCGATCCTCGGGCGCTCCTCCACGGGGTCGCCGAGCACCCAGACCCCGGAGCGGCCCTCCACCCGGGTGGTCTCCAGGCCGAACTCGGCGGCGGTGCGGATCAGCGCCTCCTCCAGGCGGCGGACGTGGGCGACCACGTCCACCGGCCGGGGCAGCTTCATGATCGGGTAGCCGACGAGCTGGCCGGGGCCGTGCCAGGTGATCTTGCCGCCGCGGTCCACGTCCACGACGGGCGTGCCGTCCAGGGGCCGCTCGCTGGGGTCGGTCCGGCGCCCGGCGGTGTACACGGGCGGGTGCTCCACCAGCAGGCAGGTGTCGGCGATCGCGTCCTCGAAGCGGGCGGCGTGGACGCGCCGCTGCTCCTCCCAGGCCTGGGTGTACTCGACGGATTCCGGCCCGAAGCCCAGATGGACAAACCGAAGCTCAGACACCGCGGCGCCTCCTCGTTGAACCTGCTGCGTGCACGTATCGCACCCAGCCAAGAGTACGGCGGCCCGCGCGGGCCCCCTCAGGCGCCCGGCGGGGACTCCGGCGGGGACCCGGGCGGCGGCCCCTGAGGCCGGCGCGGGCGGCGCCGGCCCCGGGCCGGGCGGTCCGGGTCCTCGTCCGCCCTCGGCAGCCGCCGGTGCCCCTCCGCGTGGTCGTTCACCCAGCCGCACACCCCGCACGCGTACCGCCCGTCGAGCCCCGCGATGTACGTGCCGCACCGCCGGCACTCGGCCTCGGTCAGCTCGGGCGCGGTCAGCGGGGTGGTGGACTCGCGAGGGGGGTCCGGCCGGGTGGGCCAACGGGTCATGGCCCGCAGCGTACGCGGGCGGAAGGGGTCGATCCGTAAAGGGCCCTACCGGTTCTGCACACGATCGGATGAATGTGGGGCAGAGCGGACGGTACGAACTGAGTTCGCCGCTACATTCACGCCGTTCAAGGGCCGGGACTCCGGTCCGTCACGTCAGGAAACCGTGGAGCCGATGACGGAACGACCTGCCCAGCGCGTCCCCAACCGGCAGCTCGCGGCGCTGATCGCGGAAGCCGGGTTCTCCAATGCCGGGCTCGCCCGCCGCGTCGACCAGCTCGGCCTGGAGCACGGTCTCGACCTGCGCTACGACAAGACCTCCGTGACCCGCTGGCTGCGCGGCCAGCAGCCGCGCGGGACCACCCCGGCGCTGATCGCCGAGGTCTTCACGCGGCGCCTCGGACGGCGGCTGTCGGCGCAGGACCTGGGCCTGGAGGCCTGCGCCCCGGTGTACGCGGGTCTGGAGTTCGCGGCGACCCCGGAGGAGGCCGTGGACATCGCGAGCGGGCTGTGGCGCAAGGACTCCGGCTCCCACGCCGAACTGCGGAAGATCGCCTTCACCCCGGCCGGGCTGGTCGTGCCCAGCCGGGACTGGCTGATCGGCCGGGCCGACGAACGGGTCGGGCGGGGCGCCGAGCCCGCCGCCGCCCGGGTACCGCTGCAGGGCCGGGCTTCGGTCCCCCGCCAGCGGCAGGTCGACCGGGGTCCCGGCCAGCGGGTGACCGGCGGGGACATCGCGGCGCTGCGGTCGGTGAGCGAGCTGTTCCGGACCCTGGACCACGCGTACGGCGGCGGGCACGCCCGGCAGGCCCTGGTGCGGTACCTGGAGCACGAGGCGGAGCCGATGCTCCGCGGGACCTACGGGGAGAGCACCGGGCGGCGGCTGTTCGCGGCCGCCGCCGACCTGACCCGGCTCGCGGGCTGGACCTCGTACGACATCGCGGCGCACGGGCTGGCCCAGCGGTACTTCGTCCAGGCACTGCGGCTCGCCCAGGCCGCCGGGGACCGGCCGTACGGGTCGTACGTGCTGGTCACGATGAGCCGGCAGGCGGTCTACCTCGGCCACGGCCGGGAGGCGGTCCAGCTGGCCCGGGTCGCCCAGCAGGGCGTCGGCTCGGGCCCGCCGCCGGTCGTCCAGGCACTGCTGCACTCGGCGGAGGCGCGGGGACACGCGGTGCTGGGCGAGGTCCGGGCGGCCACGGCCTCGCTGGTGCGGGCGGAGCGCTCGCTGGGCGCGGCCCGGCCGGGGGACGACGTGCCGCACTGGGCGAAGTCCTTCGACGAGGCGCAGCTGGCGGACGAGTTCGGGCACTGCCACCGGGACCTCCAGCAGTACCGGGCAGCGGCGCAGCACGCGGAGCGGTCGCTCCAGCTGCGGGGGCCGGCGTACGCGCGTTCGCGGCTGTTCTGCCGGGTGGTGCTGGCCACGGCCCGGCTGGGGCTGGGCGAGCTGGACCAGGCGTGCGCGCTCGGCGCGGAGGCGGCGCAGCAGGCGACGGAGATGCGCTCGGTGCGCGCGGTGGA
Source organism: Streptomyces goshikiensis (assembly GCF_014650555.1). GTDB lineage: Bacteria > Actinomycetota > Actinomycetes > Streptomycetales > Streptomycetaceae > Streptomyces > Streptomyces goshikiensis. The sequence continues at coordinate 424,164 of NZ_BMVE01000005.1, forward strand.
GTACGTACGGGACTTCGAGCGGCGGCTGGAGCCGTACCGGGACGCCTCGGCGGTACGGACCTACCGGGACCGGGTCGCGGCGCTGTCCTGACGGGGTCCGGTTCCTCGCGGTACCGGACCCCGGGCCGGGTGGGTCTCAGGCCGCCGCCGGAAGGGAGGGCTCCGCGGTGGCCGGGAGCGCGATGCCGAAATCGCGCAGGACGGCGGTGGCGGCGCGCCGGGCCGAGTGCAGCGCGCCCTGGACGGTGTTGGTGTCCCGGTGGTCGCCGCACACGTACAGCCCGGCCAGGACCCGTACCGGCCGCCGCATGTCGTGCGGCGGGGGCATGGCCGGGACCGCCTCCGGGGTGTGGTGGACGGCCAGCGGCTCCCAGTCCCGGGTGGAGGTCTCGTAGAGCCGGGCCAGGCGCGAGGCGACGGTGCGCGCCGGGGGCGGCGGGCCGAGCACGGTGGTGGTGACCAGGGCGCGGCCGGCCGGGGCCCGCGTCGGGTCGACGGCGCTCATCACGGTGGTGTGGGCGACGGGCCAGGCGGGGTCGCCGTCCAGCAGCAGCGAGCCGTCCCAGGGCAGCGGGGCGGCGGTGGCGTGGTGCAGGACGGTCATCTCGTGGAAGCGGGGCACGCGCAGCCCGGGCAGCAGCCCGGCGGCGGCGCGGGCCCCGGTGGCCAGGAGCACGGAGCGGCAGCTGAAGTCGCCGTGCTCCTCGGTGGTGACCAGGTTGGTCGCCACCGAGCGGACCCGCACCCCGGTGCGCACGGTGCCGGCCGGCAGGGCGGCGGCGAGGAGCGCGGGCAGGGTGGCGGCGCCGCCCTCGGGCACGGCCAGGCGGCCGCGGACGAAGGTGCGCAGGGCGAGGTCGGCGACCCGGCTGGAGGTGCCCAGGTCCGGATCGCAGAGCAGGGTGGCGAGCAGCGGGCGCAGGGTCGCGCCGAGGCCGAGCCCGGGGCCGCGGGAGCGCAGTGCGGCCAGGGCGGTGCGTTCCGGGCGGGCCAGGACCCGCTCGACGGGCAGGGCGGCGAGCCGGCCGAGGACGGCGCTGAGCCGGGCCTGGTCGAAGGAACCGCTGGCCAGGGCGCGGGCCGGGGTGCGGGTGCCGGCCCGGTGCTGTTTGCCGTCGCTGTGGACCAGGACGCCGGGCGCGAAGGGCCGTAGCGTCAGGGCCTCCAGGCCGGGGGTGCGTTCGAGTTCGGTGTACGCGGTGTTGAGCAGCTGACCGATCCGGTCCAGCCGGAACCCGTCGACCTGCTCGGTGGCCATCCGGCCGCCGGCGGCGTCGGCGGCCTCCAGGACGGTGACGGAGACCCCCGCGGCGATCAGGTGCTGTGCGGCCGCGAGTCCTGAGACTCCGGCTCCTACGATGACGACGTCCGCATGGTGTGAGCTGATGAGCACGTGCCCCTCCCCGAGGTCGGCGCGGCTGTGTGGGGATCCTCCTTCCCCCAACGGGCTCGACCAGAACCCGAGTTCGGGCAGCGATTACGGACAACTCCGGTCGCACGGCGGTCGCATACGGGTCATGAACGGTCGCACAGTGGTCGCACGGGCGCTCCGTCAGCGGGACCGGCCGGCGAGCGCGGCCCGGATGGCCCCGTCGATCCCGGGGTGTTCGAAGACGAACCCGGACTCCAGCAGCCGGGCGGGCCGCACCCGCTGGCTCTGCAGCACGTCCTGCGAGAACTCGCCGAGCGCGAGGCGCAGCGCGAACGCCGGTACCGGGAACGGGGTCGGTCGGTGCAGGACGCGGCCCATCGCGGCGGTGATCTCACGGTTGGTGAGGGGCTCGGGCGCGGTGAGGTTCACCGGGCCGGAGAGCTGCGGGGTGTCGATGAGGTGCCGCAGGGCGGCGACGTGGTCGTGCAGCGAGATGTACGGCCAGTACTGGCGGCCGTCGCCGAGGCGGCCGCCGAGACCGGCGCGGAAGAGCGGGAACATCCGGCCCCAGGCGCCGCCGTCGGGGGCGATGACCAGTCCGGTGCGGGCGAGCACGGTCCGGACGCCGAGGCCTGCGGCGGGCGAGGCGGCGGCCTCCCACTCCACGCAGACGGAGGGCAGGAACCCCTCCCCCGCCGGGGCCCGCTCGTCGACCGGGCGGTCGCCGGTGTCCCCGTAGTAGCCGACGGCCGAGCCGCTCACGAACACCCCGGGCGGGTGGTCGAGACCGCCGAGCGCGCGGACGACGGCCGCCGTGCCGAGCACCCGGCTGTCGCGGATCTCCCGCTTGTACGCGGCGCTCCACCGGCGGTCGCCGACGCCGGCCCCGGCCAGGTGCACGACGGCCGCGCACCCTTCGAGCCCGGCGGGGTCGAGGTAGCCGCGCTTGGGGTCCCACCGCGCCTCGTCGCCTGCGGCGGGCTCGCGGCGGACGTACCGCATGACCTCATGCCCGTCGGAGCGCAGGCTCCGTACGAGCGCCGACCCGATGAGCCCGCTGGACCCGGTGACCGCGATACGCATCCCCCCATCCTGCCGCCTCCCCACCCCGAACCCCGCGCCTCAAACGCCGGCGAGGCTTGGATTCACAGGCCGCGGTCGGTGTCGGGGGTGGGGTGGGGTGTTGGCCGGGACGTAAAACGTGATTTGTGGCGCGGGGTACCGCCGCACGGCGGATGAGCCCGACCGGGCGCCATAAATCATGCAGTCCCGGACGACACCCCACCCCACCCCCGACACCGGCCACGACCCACCCCCGCCCCGACGCCGGCCACGGCCCCCCGGTCAGGCCGTTCCCAGCCACGTTCCGACCGCGTACGTCACCGCCATCGCCACCGCCCCGCCGCCCACGTTCCGCAGGACCGCCCGGCGCGGCTCCGCCCCGCCCAGCCGGGCGCTCACCACCCCGCACACCGCCAGCGCCGCGACCACCGCCGCCACCGTCACCGGCACCCGCCCCGACGGCCCCGGCAAGAGGATCGCCAGCAGCGGCAGCACCGCCCCCACCGTGAACGCGACCAGGCTCGCGAACGCCGCGTGCCACGGGTTCGCCAGCTCGTCCGGGTTGATCCCCAGCTCCACCCGCGCGTGAGCCCGCAACGCGTCCCGCTCCGTCAGCTGCTCGGCCGCCTCCCGCGCCACCTCCCGGCTCAGGCCCCGTCCCTCCAGCAGCTCGGTCAGCTCCTCCAGCTCCGCCTCCGGGGACTCCACGAGCTCCCGCCGCTCCACCTCCAGCGCCGCCCGCTCCGAGTCCCGCTGGGAGCTCACCGACACGTACTCCCCCGCCGCCATCGACAGCGAGCCCGCCAGCAGCCCCGCCACCCCCGCCGTCAGGATCGCCGCGCGCGACGTCGTCGCCCCGGCCACGCCCACCACCAGGCCGGCGGTGGAGATGATCCCGTCGTTGGCCCCGAGCACCCCCGCCCGCAACCAGTTCAGCCGAGTGCTGATCCCCGCGCTTTCGGCGCTGCCGGCGCCCCGCGGCGCGTCCTCCGTCACGCCCCCCACTGTCGTGGGCTACGGCGTACGGGGCCACCCGGGGTGCGCACCCCGGACCCCGGCACCAGGGTGGAGGGGTGAGACGCGTACGCGAGGAGCCGGGCTGGCTGCGCGGTGAGCCGCCGCCGCGCTGGGCCCGGATCGCGCCCGTGGCGGCCACGGTGCTGCTCTGCCTCGCCCAGTGGCTGACCCCGGGCGCCGAGCTGGGCTACTTCCTGGCCGGGATCCCGGCCGTCGCCGCGTTCGCGTACGGCGCCACCGGCACGGCCGTCTTCGCCACCGTGGTGCTGCTCCTGCTCGGGATCCCCCAGCTCGGCGTGGCACACGCCCGCGGCACCGACCTGGCGACCGTGGCGGTGGTCGGGCTGCTCAGCGTGGTGATCGCCTGGGTGCGCCACCGCCGGGACGCCCAGCTGGTCAGCGTCCGCACGGCGGCCGAGGCGGCGCAGCTGGCGGTGTTGCCGCCGGTCCCGGAGCGGGTTGGTCCGGTGCGCTGCACCGGGCTGTACCGGGCGGCCCAGCAGGGCACCCTCGTCGGCGGCGACCTGTTCGACGTACGGGCCGGGCCCTACGGGGTCCGGGCGGTGGTCGGGGACGTCCAGGGGCACGGTCTGGCGGCGGTCGGCACGGTGGCGGCGCTGCTGGGCGCCTTCCGCGAGGCGGTGCTGGACGACCGGGAGCTGCCCGCGGTGGCCGCCCGGCTGGACCGGAGGCTGCTGAAGGACGCGCAGGACGGCCCGCTGGAGCACCCGGAGCTGTTCGCGACGGCGGTGCTGCTGGAGTTCCCGCCGGGGCGGGACCTCGTACGGATCGTGTCCTGCGGGCACCCTCCGGTACTGCTGCTGCGCGGCCGCTCCGTCTCCGAGGTGACGGCCGAGCCGGGGCCCCCGCTCGGCCTGGGCCTGACCGGGCCGGAGCTGCCGCAGCCGACCGAATTGCGGCTGCTGCCGGGCGACCGGCTGCTCGCGCACACCGACGGGGTCACCGAGGCGCGGGACGCGGCGGGGCACTTCTACCCGCTGTCCCTGCGCCTCCCAGGGCTCACGACCGACCCGGCGGGCCTGGTCTCGGCGGTCTGGCGGGACCTGGAGGGCTTCTCCGACGGCGGCCCGCGCGACGACGTGGCCCTCCTGGTCCTTTCGCTCCCCCCGCCCGCCGCCACCCCGTGACGGGGCGGCGGCGGGCGGGCCGAGGACTCAGCTCCCGTTGCCGTCGCGGATGAAGGAGCGCACCATCTTGCAGGTGAGGTTCGACGGCCGGTGGATCCCCACCCGGACCGCCATCGTCCGGATCTTCCGGTTGGTGGCGCGCTCGGGGTCGTACGTCCCCGTGTCGAGCAGGGATATCGCCAACCGCATCGCCTTCAGACGGCGGTTGTGGCTCTCGTACCACTCGCGGGGCAGGCCCGCCGGCAGCGGCTTCTTCTTCGGCATCTCAATGACAGCGGCAGCGGCCATCTACAGCCTCCCAAACGGTAGTTGGCTTCCTGTCGTTCTCCCTCGATTTTACCGGCGCCCACTGACAATCACCCCTGGCCAGACCGGCTTCCACGAGCCCGCCGGCCACCCCTGCGCATACCCTGGGCGCCATGGAGATCTGGATCAATCCCGCCTGCTCGAAGTGCCGCGGCGCGCTGACCCTGCTGGACGCGGAGGGCGCCGAGTACACCGTCCGCCGCTACCTGGAGGACGTCCCCTCCGAGGCCGAGATCCGCGAGGTGCTGGGCCGTCTCGGGCTGGAGCCGTGGGACATCACCCGCACCTCGGACCCGCTGGCCAAGGAGACCGGCGTACGGGAGCTGCCGCGCGAGGAGACCGAGGAGGCCCGGGCGCGCTGGATCGCGCACCTGGCCGCGCACCCGAAGCTGATCCAGCGCCCGATCATCACCGCGGAGGACGGCACGGCGGTGGTCGCCCGCTCCGAGGAGGCCGTCCGCGACGCCCTCTCCCGCAAGGCCTAGGCGTCGGGGCCGTCCCGGCCCGGGGTGGTCTTCGCCCCGCCCCCATCCGGCACCTCGTAGGGTGGCCCCACCACCAAAGGGGACAAACGACACGAAAAGGCCGGGACTGACCCACCGTGAACGACACCCAGCAGCCGCAGCCCGCACCACGGCCCACCCCGAACGGGCGCCCCTTCCCCCCGCCCCGGCGCGGCCCGGACTGGATGTTCGGCGGGGTGTACGGGACCGTGCTCGCGAGCGGCCTGCTGGCCGCGCTCGACCAGAAGGGCGGGGAGTACACCCCCTTCTACGACGCCAGCTGGGTCCTGGTCACGGCGGCCGCGGCCGCGCTCGCGCACGGCTACTCGCACCACATGACCAGCCATCAGCCGGGCTCCGCCGCGTACCGCTGGCACGTGCTGGCCCGGGCGCTGTGGAACGAGTGGCCGGTGATCGTGGCCACCCTCCCCACCGTCCTGCTCCTGGTAGCCGCCGGGATCGCCGGCTGGGACTCGTACGGGGTGACGGCGATCGGGCTCGGCCTGAACACCGCGCTGCTGTTCGCCTGGGGCTCCTTCGTGGCGCTCCGGGTCGGCTACCGGCTCGGCCCCTCCCTGCTGATCGGGCTCGCGGACGCCACCATCGGCCTCGCCATCATCGTGGCCAACGCCGTGCTGAAGTAGACCCGCCGCGTCCGGAGCCCGCGCCGGGCTCAGCCGGGAAGCTGCGCCTCGGCCTCCGCCAGGATCTCGGTCAGCCGGGCCCCGAACTCCGCCCCGCGCGGATCCGGCACCCCGGTGCGGGCCGAGGCGAGCAGGGCGTCCAGGGCCCGGCCGTAGGCGCCCGGTACGTCATTCCAGTCGGGCAGCGAGAACACCCCGTCGGCCCCGCGCAGCTCCAGGCCCACCCCGGCGGCGGCGCGCGGCGCGCCGAGGCACAGCACGGCGGTGCTTGCGGCGCCGGAGCCGTGCCGCAGGGCGAGTTGCACCACGTCGGAGGGGCCCCGGGTGGCGCTGACCCCGGTGACCTCGCCGAGCACCGGGATCAGGACGGACAGCGCGTGCGGGCCGACGTCCCACAGCCCGCCCTTGGCCTTGCGCCAGGGCGAGTCGGCGTAGGCGCCGGGCGTCCCGTCGGGCGGGAAGACGGCGCCGAGCCAGTGCGCGGCGGCCGTGAACCACCCGGTGCGCCGGGCCTGTTCCTCGACCCAGCCGGCGGTCGGCTCCGCGAAGCGGAGGGTGAGGAAGACGACGGACGCGACCCGGTGCCGGGCCACCGCGGCGGCGACGGCCCGGGCGTCCGCGACCGTCGTGGCGACGGGTTTGTCGAGCAGGACGTGGCAGCCGGCGGCGGCCGCGCGCACGGCGAGCGGGGCCTGGACGTCCGGCGGCAGGGCGAAGGCCACGGCGTCACAGTCCGCGAACAGCTCGTCGGGGTCTTCGTACACCTTCACGCCGTGCTCCGCGGCCAGCGCGGCGGCGGCTTCCGGCCTCCGGCCCCATACGCCGGCGAACTCGGAGCCGGTGTGGGCCGCGAGGGCTGGCGCGTGCGTGCTCCGGGCCCAGGGACCGGTCCCGAGCAGCCCGACCCGGGGGCGGGAGGGCATGCCGACCGGCTCACCGACAGGACCACCGGAAGGGTTCATATCGTATGAAGGGCTCACGGGCCCAGTCTGCCCCACCCGGGCGAACGCACGGCCACCAACCCGCACAACCGGTCCCACCTGCGGTGTAAACGTCGGTAACACGGGGTTCACGCAAGGGCAACGGAAGAGAAATCGCGGCGGGGCACGCTGCGGTCATACCGCAGCCGCAGCACCCGCGGAGTCTGCGCCGGAGACGCACCGAAGGATGGGCCCGTGAGCTACAAGGCTGAGTACATCTGGATCGACGGCACCGAGCCGACGGCGAAGCTCCGCTCCAAGACGAGGATCCTCGGCGACGGCGACGCGCTCCCGATCTGGGGCTTCGACGGATCCAGCACCAACCAGGCCCAGGGCCACGCCTCCGACCGCGTGCTCCAGCCGGTGTTCTCCTGCCCGGACCCGATCCGCGGCGGCGACGACGTCCTCGTGCTGTGCGAGGTCCTCAACATCGACATGACCCCGCACGAGTCGAACACCCGCGCACTGCTGCGTCCGGTCGCGGAGAAGTTCGCCGGCCAGGAGCCGATCTTCGGCATCGAGCAGGAGTACACCTTCTTCGACGGCGCCCGCCCGCTCGGCTTCCCGGTCAACGGCTTCCCGGCGGCGCAGGGCGGCTACTACTGCGGTGTCGGCGCGGACGAGATCTTCGGCCGCGACATCGTCGAGAAGCACCTGGACCACTGCCTCGCGGCGGGCCTGAGCATCTCCGGCATCAACGCCGAGGTCATGCCCGGCCAGTGGGAGTTCCAGGTCGGCCCGGTCGGCCCGCTGGAGGTCTCGGACCAGCTGTGGATCGCGCGCTGGCTGCTCTACCGCACCGCCGAGGACTTCAACGTCTCGGCGACCCTGAACCCGAAGCCGGTCAAGGGCGACTGGAACGGCGCGGGCGCGCACACCAACTTCTCCACCAAGGCGATGCGCGAGGACTACCGCGCGATCATCTCCGCGTGCGAGGCGCTGGGCGACGGCAGCAAGCCGCTGGACCACGTGAAGAACTACGGCGCGGGCATCGACGAGCGCCTCACGGGCCTGCACGAGACGGCCCCGTGGAACGAGTTCAGCTACGGCGTCTCGGACCGCGGCGCCTCGGTCCGCATCCCGTGGCAGGTCGAGCAGGAGGGCCGGGGGTACATCGAGGACCGCCGCCCGAACGCGAACGTGGACCCGTACGTGGTGACCCGCCTGATCGTGGACACCTGCTGCACCGGACTGGAGAAGGACGGCCTGGTCTGAGACCGCCGGAGCCTCCCGCTCCACCGAGCGTTCGCCCGCCCGGCCCCCGCGGCCCGGCGGGCGCCGCCGGTGGCGCCGGGGGCGGCCCCGTCGTGGGACGGCGGTGCCCACGATGCGATACGGCCGACCGCCACGGACCGCCGGAGGCGGCGGGCCAGTTGACGGTTCGCCCGGATTGTCCTGGGCGAATCCGGGGCCGCTCGCTGAATTTGAGATTCCGCTCCACCAGGTGAGACATACCCTGCCCAGGTTCACCACCATCTGCTTCAATGAGGCCATGGCCAGCCACCCGCACCACACCCCGTCAGGTCGCAGCGACCTCGAACCGTTCTGGCCGTCCCGTCAGGACCACGATTTCGACCGGGTGTGTCGCCGCGCGAAGAACGCGCCGGCCCTCTAAAGCCTTCCGGGACCTCCACCAGACCCGCCCCGGGGCCTTCGGTCTGCGCGGTACGACAACGACGACTTACGACGCCATGCGTACGTCTCCTGCCGACCACTCCGCGTGAAAGAGCTGACCACTCATGACCAACACCCGTTCCCTCGCCTCCGCCCCTTCCTCCGCCGCGACCGCGCCGCTGCCGTTCCCGCCCAGTCCGCGCCACCGGCTGCGCGCCGTGGACCGGGACGAGGTCGCCCGGGTCGTGGACCTCCTGCCGCCCGGCGCCACCTGGCTGCCCGCGCCGCAGCACAGCCTGCCGACGCTGCCGGGCCAGCCGCCGATGATCGGCTACCTGGTCCTCGTACCCGCCGAACACCAGCCGCAGCCGCAGCCGCAGCCGTCGGCGCTCCACCGCGGCCCGCAGACCGTCGCCGGGCACCCGGCGGCGGCGCCCGAGACCCCGGCCGCGACCCTCGGCGACTCCCTGGTCCGCATCGACACCGCGCGGCGCACCGCCGAGGTCGAGGGCGAGCTCCTCGACCTCACCTACCTGGAGTTCGAGCTGCTGGCCCACCTGGTGGCGCACCCGCACCGGGTGCACAGCCGCGACCAGCTGGTGACCACGGTGTGGGGCTACGGCCACGTCGGCGACGGCCGGACCGTGGACGTCCACATCGCCCGGCTGCGCCGCAAGCTGGGCGCGGCCCACCGCGACGCGATCCAGACGGTGCGCCGGGTGGGCTACAAGTACGCGCCGTGAGCCCCGGGCCCGTACCCCGCCAACGGCGCGGGAGTACGGGCCCGTTCGGCGTTCCTAGGCTCCCGCGGCGGAGGCGGCGCGGCGGCCGGCCACGAAGCCGAGCAGCACGTCGATCGCGAGGAACGCGATCAGGCTGATGCCGAGCATCGGCACGAACCAGCCCACCACCGCGGTCACGGCGGCGAGCGGCAGCAGCAGGGTCACGGGCGCCTTCCGCCAGGCCCCGCGGGGCTGCGGGCGGCCGAAGGAGAGCGCGCGGTCCTTGGTGGGCCGGCGCAGCCACCACATCCGGTAGCCCCAGAACACCAGGAACATCAGCGCGACGGCGAGCGCGGCCAGCGCGAGCTGGTTGGCGAGCCCGAAGGTCTGGCCCATGTGCAGGTCGATGCCGAAGCGGGTCAGCTGGGCGAGGACGGGGTAGTCGGCGAAGCGCAGTTCGTCCATGACCTTGCCGTCGGCGGGGTCCACGGCGACGGCGTCCAGGTGCACCGGCACCTGCTTGTCCTGCTCCTTGATCACATAGCCCTTGCCCTCGGCGGGCAGCGTGACGCGCACGTGGTCGCCGACCCCGGCGGCCCGGGCGGCCTCGACGGCCTTGTCGATGCCGATGTCGGCGGTGGGCTGCGGCGGGGGCATCTCCGCGCCCCCGGGCATCTGGTGCCCGGCGTGTTCGTCGGCCCCGGCGGAGTCCGCGGCCTCGCCGAGGGTGGCGGAGACGGCGGGGGTGGCCCCGCCGAGGCGGTCCTGGAGCTGCCCGATGTTCTCACCGGCGTACTTCGACCAGGTCAGGCCGGTCGCGGACAGCGCGACGAGACCGGCGACGGCCCAGAGGCCGACGACCCCGTGCCAGGACAGGGTCTTGCGGCGGCCGGTGGCCTTGCGGTCGGGCAGGACGAGCAGCGCGCGGCGGGAGCGGCGGCGGCCGATCCACAGGGCCAGGCCGCCGAGGGCGACCACCCACAGCCAGCTGGCGGCGAGTTCGCTGTAGTTCCGGCCGAACTCGCCGAGCTGGAGGCTGGAGTGGAACTCGCTCAGCCAGGCGCGCAGGGGCAGCGCGTCGCCCGCGGTGGTGAGCTGCCCGCGCACGTCGGCGGTGTACGGGTCGACGAAGACGGTGAGGGTCTCGCCCTCCGCGAGCCCCGGCTTCTCCATGATCACCCGGGTGGTGTCCGCGGCCTCGGGCGCGGGCCAGACGCCGATCACCTTGCCGGTGGGGGCGGCGCCCTGGGCGGCCCGGACCTGCGTGCTGAGCGGCACAGCGCCGTCGCCGACGCGGTCGACGGTCAGTTCGTCGGAGTAGACGATGCTCTCGGCCTGCCAGGACAGCGCGTAGAGCAGACCGGTGCCGGCGGCGATGAACAGCAGCGGGGCGATGAGCAGCCCGGCGTAGAAGTGCATCCGCAGCACGAGCGGCCGCACGGCCGCCCACCCCCCGGAGCGCGGGGACCGCCGGACACCGTCGGAAGGGGCCTCAGGGACCGCGCCGGCATCGGGGCCCGGGGCGTCGGCGGGCGAGGGGGTGGTGTCCGCGGGGCGGATGGTTTGGCTCTCGTCAAGAGACATGGTGGTCCTCAGGATTGGCGAAGACATGGGTGATGAGCCCCGGGTCTCGCCTCCTCTCGCCGTGGGGCGGGAGGTGCGCCGGTCGTCAGGCGCGGGCAGGCAGGCCGGGGGCCGTGGCTCGGAGGGCACGGCCCCCGGGCGGTCCCCGCCGCACGACGGCATGGGCGTGCACGGCCCCCCGCAGCCGGCGCGGCCGCGCACAGGTCCGGCGGGGCGCGGGCCGCGGCGGTACGGGAGCCACCTGGGTGCGTACCAGCGCGAGCGCGCTGGCCAGCGGCCGGGCGGCGAGCAGCGCGGTCGCACCGAGGGCCCGGGCCAGCCGGAAGACGGCGGCCTCGCCCCAGGCGAGCCAGCCGGCGCAGAACAGGGCGGCGAGCAGGTGGGCGGCGATCATTCCGAGGCCGCCGTGCCCGGCCGTCGCGACCAGACCGGTCAGCCAGTCGAGAGCGCCCATGCCGGTCAGGCCGTCCATGACCGACGAGCCCGACAGGCCCGCCATGTGGTCCATGCCACCCATGCCACCCATGCCACCCATGCCGTCCATGACCGACGGGTCAGACATGTGGTGCACGCCGCCCAGGGCCGACAGGCCCGGAACGCCGCTCAGGCCGTCCACCGCCGACGAGGCCGACAGGCCCGGCATGGGAGGCATGCCCTCCAGGGGCGATGCGCCCGACGAGGCCGCCGGCGTGCCGGGTGCGTGGGTCGGCGGGTGGGGGTGGCCGGCCGTCATCGCCGGTGTCTGGCTTCCGGAAAGGGTGAGGTGCAGGACCCCCTGCGCGGCGAGCAGCGAGGCGGTGATCCCGTAGGGCCCCCGGCGGCGCCCGGCGGCGAGCCAGGCGAGGGCCCCGATCACCCCAAAGGCGCAGAGAAGGCCTGTCATCGGAATATCCATGCCGGACATGTACGAATGCCCCGCCGCGGCCAAAGCGACACACACCGCCGCGAACATCGCGGCCCGCGTGGCGCGCATCGGCGCGAAAGTGTCAGGCATGGCCGGAACATGCTCCCACGGGGGCCGGTGCCCACCCATGAGAGGGCCGTATCTCATCATGATCGGATGAATTCATTGCCATGGGCGCCCCCACTGGGCGTGGTGTACGCCGGCGGCGTCCAGTGCGGCGCGTTCGCCCTGGAGCGGCTGGACCCGGCGGAGCGGGAGCGGGTGTTGCGCGGCTGCTCGACGAATGTCGACAACCTCGCCGCCGGGCGCTGGGAGACGCTGCTGAGCAGTGCCTTCGTCGTCGAGGAGCCGATGCCGCTGCCGTACGCGCTGCTGCTGGTCGCGGTCCTCGGCTACGCCGAGTACGCGTACGGGGCCTGGTGGACCGCGGCGGTGTTCCTCTTCGGCCACGCCGCCGCCTCGCTCCTCGTCTACGGGGTCCTGCGCGGGTCGGCCGGTCCGCACACCCGGCGGTCCCTGGACGTGGGCAGCAGCTACGGGTTCAACGCCGTGCTCGGCGCGCTGACCTCGGCGCTGCCGCGGGGCGCGGTGCGCACCACCGCACGGGTGGGGCTGCTGGCGCTCGCGGCCGTCCCGGTGCTGAAGCGGGAGCGGACCTTCACCGACGCCGGCCATCTGGTGGCGCTGGGGCTCGGAGTCGGCCTCTCGATGGCCCTCGATTGCCTTTCCCGGGCGAAACATCCGAAAATCGCCTAGATGACACGCGTCACCCCGCACACCGCTGGAGCTGCCACGATGACCGCCACCCCCTCCACCACCGTCGCCAACTTCCGCGACCTCGGCGGTACCCCCCTCGCGGGCGGCCGCACCGTGCGCCCCGGTCTCCTCCTGCGCTCCGGCCAGCTCGACCGGCTCGACCTCGACGCCGATCCGGTGGTGGCCGCCCTGGGGATCCGTACCGTCATCGACTTCCGCACCGCCGGGGAGCGGGCCGCCCACCCCGACCGGGTGCCGGAAGGGGCCCGGCTGCTGATCGCCGACGTCCTCGCCGACACGATGAGCGCGGGCAAGGCGCCCGCCGCGGCCCAGCTCAAGGACCTGCTGTCCGACCCGGCCGTCGCCGAGGAGCACCTGGGCGGCGGCAAGGCGCAGGCCATGTTCGCCGACATCTACCGGTCCTTCGTCCGCTCCGGATCGGCGCAGGCCTCGTTCCGGACGCTGCTCACCGAGGCCGCCGACCCGGCCGCCGGCCCGCTGCTCTTCCACTGCACGGCCGGCAAGGACCGTACGGGCTGGGGCGCGACCGTCGTCCTGTCGCTGCTCGGCGCCGACGACGAGACCCTGATGGCCGAGTACCTCTCGGTCAACCCGGCGGTGCGGCAGGCCTTCGCCCCGATGATCGAGGGCTTCACGGCGGCCGGCGGCGACCCGGAGCTCGCGCTGGCGCTGATCGGGGTGTTCCCCTCGTACCTGGAGGCGGCGCTCGACGAGGTCGCCGCCCGCTACGGGTCGATGGAGAAGTACGTGCGCGAGGGGCTGGGCGTCCCCGACGAGACGACGCGGGCGCTGCGGGACCGGCTGACGGCCTGAGCCCCGGGCGTCCCGCGGGCGGGTGACCATCCGACGATTCGCTCGTTCTGCTGAACGTGACTGCGCCGGATACCGCCACCCGCCCCTCGTCTCCCGTGCCGCCCGACGTCGAGCAGGCCGAGGCCGCCATCGTCGAGCACTACCCGCGGCTGGTGCGGCTCGCCTACCTGGTGCTGCCGCCTGCCCTCGGCCGGAGCCGACGGGTGCTCACCGCCCATTCGCTGACCCAGCGCGCCCTGCCGCGCGGGCGCCGGGGCGCCGGGGCGGCTCCGGTGCGCGGCGGGGTCCCGGCGCAGCGCGGCGAGGCGGAAGAGGCCGAGTCGGGTTACGCGTACGTCCGGCAGCGGGTGCTGCGCGCCGCCCTGGAGGCCGGTGTCCCGCTGACCTTCCGGGCGCTGCCGCTGCGCGGGCAGTTGCCGGTGCTGCTCCCCCAGGTGTGGGGGCTGCGGCTGTTCCCGCGCTCGGGCGGGGCCGAGGAGCTGGCGCTGGACCAGTGGCTGGCCGCGCTGACCGGGCCCGGCCGGGCCGCCTGCGTGCTGCGCGCGCTGGAGCGGCTGCCGGAGCCGGAGGTGCTGCGGGTCCTGACGCGGGCCGGGGTGGCGGACCCCGCGGCGGCGGTCGCGGAGTCCGGGGACGCGGCGCACGACGCCCTGTTCGCCTCCCCCGAGTTCGACCCGTGCGTCCTTCAGGCGCGGCCCACCGATCTGCTGCGGCGGCGCCGTTTCGTACGGGCCGCCCTGGCCGCCGGGGCGGCGCTCGCCGTGTGCGGGGCGCTGCTCGCGCTGCCGGGCGGGGGCTGGGGGGCGGACGGGGCGGCGGCTCCGCCGTACGCGCTGAACGCCGCGGCGGAGCAGGCCCTGGACCCCGGGATGCTGACGCGGGTCTCGCCCGGCGTCTGGCGGACCTCCTCCCGTACCGACTTCTCCGCGTGGCCCGCCCGCGGCGACCGGGCCGACGACACCGAGCTGCTGCGCCGGGCGCTGGCCGCCTGGGCCCGGCCCGGCGCGTCCGTGGTCGTCTCGGCGACGCCGGGCACCCCGGCGGGCCCGCCGATGGGGCCGCCGCAGCTGCTGTTCTCGGGCGTCGTCGACCAGGCCGTCGTGGTCCTGCTGTACGACGGGCTGCGCGTGGTCCGCTACGCCGAGCCGCTGACCGGGACCGGTCTCGTCGGCCTCGACTTCGCCCGGACCGACGGGGCGTCGGCGGACACCGCGACCGCCCTGGTGCTCAGCCGCGTCGACGGCAACGCCCGCTATCTGACGGCGCCCTGGGTGACGGGCGCGGCCCTGCGGGACCTGCTCAAGCCGGCCGAGCGCCCGGCGGCGCTGAAGCTGACCCCGGACGGGGTCACTCCGCCGGTGGTGAGCCCCGCCCCGGCGGGCGGCTGCACCGCCTGGAACGCGCTGGCCCTGACCGGCGACGGGGCGACCCGGCTGGTCACGGACCTGGGGGAGCTGACCCCGGCGCGGCTGACCTCGGGGGCGCCGGGCGCGGAGCGCGACGTGACGGAGGCGGCGGAGCTCGGCGAGTGGTCGCGTACCGCGTGCCTGCTGCCGTCGGTGCGCTCGCACGGGGTCCGTACGGTCAACGCCTGGACGTACGCGAAGCAGCCGCTGCCCGAGGGCGACGGCACCGCGACCTGGCTGTGCTCCCGGGCCGAGACCTGGCAGGGCACGGCGGACCGGGTGCAGGCGCAGTTCCTGGCGCCGGGCGCGCCGCTGGCGGCCCAGGCGGCGAAGGCGGAGGGCTCGCCGGCGTGCGGGCCGCGGGAGCCCCGGGTGCTGGCGGGCGTGCTGTGGAAGTCGCGGGCCGGGCAGTGGTACGTCCTGGCGGCGGGCAGTGCGCAGTTCGCCTCGCTGGCGGTGTCGGGCGGCGGGGTGAACGGGACGGTGAACGCCAACCGGCTGGCGGTGAAGGCTCCGGCGGGCGCGCAGGTGGACCTGACGGGCAGGCTGACGGACGGCTCGAAGGCGGGGGTGCTGCGCTGAGAGGCGCTGAGGAAGTGGGTGCAGAGGGGTTCTCCCCGGCCTTACCCATCAGTACATTGACGCCATGTCTAATACGCCGCCCGCGCCCGGTCCCGTGGCGTCGGAACACATGGACCTGAACGCCCGGAACGTGTCCTTCGACTGGGAGGACACCCCGCTGCACTGGCTGCCCTCCGATCCGTTCGCCGGGCACACCATCAACGTGCTGCACCTGCTGCTGCCCGCGGGTGAGCGCTGGTTCGTGCACGTCTACAAGCAGGTGCTCCCGTACATCACGGACGAGCGGCTGCGCGCGGACGTCATCGGCTTCATCGGCCAGGAGGCGATGCACGCCGCCGCGCACGACGACGTGCTCCCGCACCTCAAGCGGCTCGGCCTGGACCCGACCCCGTACACGGCGCAGGTGGACTGGCTGTTCGAGAAGCTGCTCGGGGACCGGACGCTGCCGCCGGGCAGGGCGCGCGAGTGGTGGCTGATGGAGCGGGTCGCGCTGATCGCGGCCATCGAGCACTACACGGCGTTCCTGGGCGACTGGGTGCTCAACGCCGACGAGCTGGACCGGCGCGGGGCGGACCCGATGATGCTGGACCTGCTGCGCTGGCACGGCGCGGAGGAGGTGGAGCACCGCTCGGTCGCCTTCGACCTGTTCATGCACGTGGACGGCGGCTACCGGCGCCGGGCCCGGACCTGGGCGACCGCCTTCGGCGCGCTGGTCTTCCTGTGGCAGCGCGGGACCCGCTTCTTCCTGGAGAACGACCCCGGACTGCCCGCCGCCAAGGCCACCCTGGGGCAGTTCTTCCGGGCGGGGCAGCAGGGCGTGCTGCCCTCCGCGGGAGCGATGCTGCGCTCGATCCCGACGTACCTCTCCCGTACGTACCACCCCTCGCAGGAGGGCTCCACGGCCCAGGCGGTGGCCTACCTGGCCTCCTCCCCCGGTGCGAACGGCGGGGTGCGGGCATGAGGCGCGCGCTGACCGTGACGGCGGTGGCGGGCGCCGCGTTCTGGACCCGGCGCGCCCTGCGCCGGCGCATCGGGCGCTCCCCGCTGTGGCCCCTGCCGGCGCTGGAGACCCCGGTCTCGGGCCACTCCCCGCGGCGGCGGCTGCGGGCCCGGATCGTCTCGCGCACCCAGCCGGCCGAAGGGGTGCTGCGGCTGGTGCTGGAGGCGGCGGACCTGCCGGCCTGGACCCCGGGCGCGCACGTGGACGTCGTCCTGCCGTCCGGGCTGGTACGGCAGTACTCGCTGTGCGGGGACCCGTCGCAGGCGGGCCGGTACACGATCGCGATCCGCCTGGTCGAGGACGGCCGCGGCGGCTCCCGCGAGGCGCACGCGCGGCTGGTGGAGGGCGCGGACCTCGAACTGCGCCCGCCGCGCAACCGGTTCGCGCTGGTCCCGGCGGCCTCGTACGTGTTCGTCGCGGGCGGCATCGGCATCACCCCGGTCCTCCCGATGCTCCGGGCGGCCACGGCGGCCGGCGCGGACTGGTCCCTGCTGTACGGGGGCCGCAGCCGCGCCTCGATGCCGTTCCTCGACGAACTCGCGGCCTACGGGGACCGGGTCACCGTCCTCCCCCAGGACGAGACGGGCCTGCCCGACCTGAGCCCGCTCGCCCGGGTGGCGCCGGGCACCCCGGTCTACTGCTGCGGCCCCGAACCGCTGATGGCGGCGGTCCTGGCGGCGGCCCCGGACCCGGCCTCGGTCCACCTGGAACGCTTCGCCCCGGCGGCGGCCGCCGGCCCCGCCCGCCCGTTCACGGTGACCCTGCACCGCAGCGGCGCCGCCGTCCGGGTCGGGGCGGACGAAACCACCCTCGCGGCCGTCCGCCGGGAGCTCCCGAACACCCCGTACAGCTGTGAGCAGGGCTTCTGCGGAACCTGCCAACACCGGGTGCTGGCGGGCGAGGTGGACCACCGCGACGAGCTCCTGACGGACGCGGAGCGCGAGGACTCCATGCTGCTGTGCGTCTCCCGGGCCGCGTCGGACCACCTGACCCTGGACCTGTAACGGCCCCGCCACCGAGGGCATTCGGCGGGCGCCGCCCTGGTCAGAGGTGGGGAGGGGCGAAGTAGGGTGTCCGCATGACAACCGGGGTGCGACGCAGGATGGGTGTCGAGGAGCGGCGGCAGCAGCTGATCGGGGTAGCCCTGGAGCTGTTCAGCCACCGGTCGCCCGACGATGTGTCGATCGACGAGATCGCGGCGGCGGCCGGGATATCCAGGCCGCTCGTCTACCACTACTTCCCGGGCAAGCTCAGCCTGTACGAGGCCGCGCTGCGCCGGGCGGCCGACGACCTGGCGCAGCGGTTCGTGGAGCCCCATGAGGGGCCGCTCGGATCGCGGCTGCTCCGGGTCATGGGGCGGTTCTTCGCGTTCGTCGACGATCACGGCCCGGGCTTCTCGGCGCTGATGCGCGGGGGGCCGGCCGCCGGGAGCAGCCGGGCCAACGCGCTGATCGACGAGGTCCGGCAGGCGGCGTACGAGCAGATCCTCAAGCACATCGGCATCGAGCGGCCGCCCGCGCGGCTCGCGCTCGTCGTGCGGTCGTGGGTGTCGCTCGCCGAGTCCACGGCGCTGATCTGGCTCGACGGCCGGGAGATCCCGCGGGCCGAGCTGGAGTTGCAGCTGGTGCACGACTTCGCCGCGCTGGCTGCCGTCAGCGCCGCGTACGACGAGGAGATGGCCCAGATCCTGGTGCGGATCCTCGCCGACGAGCCCGCCGACGGGCCCTTCGGGGTGCTGGTCGGGCGGATGGCGGCGCTGATTCCGGGGCCCGCCTGAGCGTGCCCACGCGATAATGCCCGCGTGATCATTGACGACGGGATGTTGTTCCGGCAGGCCGTGGAGAAGGACGCCGGCACGCTGGTGAAGCTGTACGACCAGGCGGCCCGGTGGATGCGGGCGAACGGCATCGACCAGTGGAAGCCGGGCGGTAAGGACACCGCCCATTTCCGCGCGAGGATGCGCGACGGCGAGGTGTGGCTCGCCGAGGACGCCGACGGCCGGGTCGTGGGGGCGTACGAACTCTGGTGGTCCGACGAGGAGGCCTGGGGCGTGCAGCCGCCCGTCGCGGGCTACGTGCACCGGCTGATGGTGGAGCGCGAGGCCGCGCCCGCGGGCGCGGGGCGCCGGATACTCGACCACGCCGAGTGGCGGATCGCCCGGACCGGGCGGGAGCGGGCGCGGCTGGACTGCGTCTCCTCCAACCCCCGGCTGGTCGACTACTACCAGGGCGCGGGCTACCGGGTCGTCGGAGAATTTCCGTCGAAGAAGGGCCAGGACGGGAAGGTCTACGGCGTGATCCTGCTGGAGCGCCGTCTCGACGTCTGACCGGCCGTCGCACGCACAGGTCCCGGAGCGCGCGCAAGCCCCCGGCGCGCGCCATGTCGGGTCCCCTCTCGGCCGTGCCGCCCCCCATCTGTTGCCCCCCGCTCCGCGCCGCCGGTACAGATGGTCGCGACCAGTCGGTACCAGGAGGGGAATGCCGTGAAGAATTCCATGAGCAAGGCCGCGGGCGCCGTCTTAGGGCTGGCGCTGGCGGGTGTGCTGGGGGCCACGGGTGTGGCGCAGGCCCAGGCGCTGCCGTCGGTGCCCGCTCCGGCTCCGGCCGGCACGGCGGTCGCGGGGCCTTCCGCCGTACGGGCGCCGGCCTCGGTGATCGCCCAGGTGGAGGCGGCGACGGCGCGGCAGCACGCGTTCGCGCCGAACGCCCGCGTGGTCTGTTACTCCGCGCACGTCCAGGACATCGGCTGGCAGGCGGCGGTGTGCGACGGCCAGGTCGCCGGGACGACCGGGCAGGGCCGGCGGATGGAGGCCGTCGTGATCGCGACGCGCGGGGTCGGCGGCGTCTGCGCCAACGCCCACCTCGCCGAAGTCGGCTGGCAGGGCTGGGCCTGCGCCGGTGAGGGCGCGGCCGTGACGGTCGGCACCACCGGTCAGTCGCGGCGGATGGAGGCCCTCGGGGTGCAGGTCGGCTCCGGCGGCGTGGCCGCGCAGGCGCACATCGCGAACTACGGCTGGCTGAACTCGGCGGCCGGCAACCCGGTGTACGTGGGGAGCACGGGCCAGTCGCTCCAGATGGAGGCCGTCCGCATCTGGGCCTGACGCCCCGGCCCGATGCCCCACCTGGCGAGGGCATCGGGCGGCGGGACGGCCCGTGACGCAGCGGCGGCGGACCATGGCCGCCGCCGCTGCGTCCTTCGGATCAGGACCGCTTGAAGACCGCGACCGTACGGGCCGGGACGGTGAACTCCCCCGTCGCGGTGTCGTAGGCGGACCGCTTCACGGCGGCGTCCGCGCCGGCGGCCTGGACCGGGTGGAGGGCGTAGGCCCGGCCCGCGAGGTCCGGTACGCGCTGGCGCCCGGCGGCGGGCGTGGAGTTGAAGACCACCACCAGGTCCCCCAGCCTCATGGTGATCACGCCCGGGGTCTCGTCCTTGCCGGACAGCGGGAAGCCCAGGGCGGCCTGGACCGCCTGCGCCGTGGTGAGGCCGAAGGCGGGTTCCGTCGTACGGATCCGCAGCAGGTCCCGGTAGGCCGCCGAGGCGGCCGTGATGTCGGCGCACGCGGGTGCGGGGCCGGTCAGCAGGGGTTTGGCGTACGGCCACTTCGCCCGGTTGTCGGCCGCCGGCGGCAGGCCCCGGCCGAAGCCGTTGCCGTCGCCGCAGTCCCAGTGGATGGCGTTGAACCAGTCCCCGCTGTCGAACGAGTTGCGGTCCAGGGACTTCGAGCGCAGCAGGTCGGTGCCCGCCTGGGACAGGGACGGGCCCTGCGAGAGCGTGCTCACCGCCATCGCCAGCACCTGCAGGCGGGCCTTGTCGGCCTCCGGGGTGCCCTGCGGCAGTTTGTAGGTCAGGGCGTCGTGGAGGGATTCGTTGTCGTGGGCGTCCGTGTAGGCGAGCGCGTCGCCGGGAGCGGCCGCGTACCCGGCCGGGGCGCCGTTGTAGTCCACCTCGGAGCCCTTGACCCGGCGGCCGGAGGTGTCCGTGAAGACGTACGAGGCGAGGTTCCCGGACAGCCCGACCTTGATCAGGTCCTGGTCGTGCAGCAGCCGGGCCCGCTGCTCCTGCGCGGTGCCGTTGGCAGGCGAGGAGTTCGGGGCGGTGAACAGCCCGGAGGCGAAGCCCTGGACGCGCGGGTCCTCGTCGAAGGGGCCGCCGCCGCGCACCGCGTCGCGGGCCCGGTCGGAGAAGGTGGCGATGCCGGTGCCGGCCATGTTCTTCTGCGTGGCCTGGACGAAGCGGGCGTCGTCGGCGACCTCGCCGAAGTTCCAGCCCTCGCCGTAGAGGACGATCTTCTTGCCGTCCACCCCGTCCTTGCGGAGGGTCAGGGCGTCCAGGGCGGCGCGGACGGCCAGGATGTTGTCCTTCGGGTGGTGTCCCATCAGGTCGAAGCGGAAGCCGTCGACCTTGTACTCCTTCGCCCAGGTGACGACGGAGTCCACGACGAGCCGGCCCATCATGGCGTTCTCGGGCGCGGTGTTGGAGCAGCAGGTGGAGGTGGCCACGCTGCCGTCGGCGAGCAGCCGCTGGTAGTAGCCGGGCACGATGCGGTCCAGGACCGACTTGTCCGCCTGGCCCGAGGCCACGGTGTGGTTGTAGACCACGTCCATGACGGTCCGCAGTCCGGCGCCGTTCAGCGACTGGACCATCCTGCGGAACTCGACGGTGCGGGCGGTGCCGTTCGGGTCGCTCGCGTACGAGCCCTCGGGCACGGTGTAGTGCAGCGGGTCGTAACCCCAGTTGTACGCGTCCTTCGCCGCGGCGGCGGTGACGCAGGCCTGCTGCTCCTCGGAGTCCGGCGCGTACGCCTTGAGGTCGCAGGCGGGTTCGGTGCGGTCCGAGGGCTTCTCCGGGACGGTGGCGATGTCGAAGGCCGGCAGGAGGTGGACGTAGGAGGTGCCGGAGGCGGCCAGCGAGCGCAGGTGCTTCATGCCCGCCGAGTCCGTGTCGGTGAAGGCCAGGTACTGGCCGGGGTGCCCGCTCGTGCGGTCCGCGACCGAGAAGTCGCGGATGTGCAGCTCCTGGATCTGCGCCGAGGCGAACGGGACGGCGGCGGGCTTGCGCAGGTCGCGCCAGCCGGGCGGGGCGAGCTTCGGGTCGGCGAGGTCCACGACCAGGCTGTGCGTGGAGTCCGTGGTCAGGGCCGTGGAGTACGGGTCGGTGACCAGGTTGCGCACGGTCTGCCCGGTGCTCGGGGCCCAGACGGTGACGGCGTAGCGGTAGGGCTTTCCGCTCCAGCCGCGCTCGCCGCGCACCGACCAGACGCCGGTGGCGTCGTCGCGGCGCATCGCGACGGTGCGGCCGTCGAGTTCGAGGGAGACCTGCCGGGCCGTGGGGGCCCAGACGGAGAGGGTCGGGCGGCCGCCCTCGAAGACCGGGCCGAGCCGGGCGTTCGTCGCGTACAGGTCGTCGAGCACGCCGGCGAGCTGGACGCCGGTCGCGGCGAGCACGGCGCCGTTCGCGGCGCGGGCGCTCGCGACGAGCTGGCCGCGCAGGGCCTCGCGGACGCGCTCCCGGTCGCGGGGATCGACGGTGTAGGCGGTGTACGAGGCCAGGTGCGGGAACTTTCGCCGCTGCGCCTCGGTGAGCGCGGACTTGGACAGGCGCAGCCACCGGGCGCTCTCGCCGCCGGTCAGGGTGCCGTTCGCGGCCTTGACCGTGCCCTCGCGGGAGGCCAGGAGCTGGACGGAGGCGGCGGCCGCGGGGGCGTTCCAGGCGAGGGTGTCGCGGTCGATCCAGACGGCCTGGGCCTTGGTGAGGTCCAGGGCGGCGGAGGAGCCGGCGGGCTGCGGGAGGAGGTAGGCGGCCTGGCCGCCCAGCATCCAGACCTCGTGGCCGGTGGCCGCCAGGTCGAGGGACTGGTCGGAGGGGAGGTCCTTCTCGTCGCCCTTGTGGAGGATGTAGCTCAGGCTGGTGGCGCCGGCGGCGAGGGGGACCTCGTAGACCGCGCCGTAGGAGTCGGTGCGGGTGGGCGGCAGCGGCTTGGACCAGTCGGTGGGGTTCGCGGCGCCGGTCCAGACGTGCAGGCCCCAGCCGTCGTAGGCGCCGTCGGGGCGCTGGTAGTGCAGGACGGCCTTGGTCGGGTCGGCCGGAGGGGTGGCGGGGCGGTCGGTGCGGGCGGCTTCCTTGCCCTGCTCCAGCCAGATCTCGCCGGTGCGGGTGACGTCGATGGCACGGTCGGCGGCGACGTCCTTGGCGCCGTCCTTGTCGATGACGAGGTAGCCGACGGAGGAGGCGCCGGGCTTGAGCTTGACGTGGGCGAAGGCGCCGTAGGCGTCGCGGCCGGTGAAGCCGTGTCCCTCGGGCCAGGGGGTGGATTCGCCGTCGGCGATGTCTCCCCAGGCGTACAGCCGCCAGTTCGCGTAGTCGCCGTCGGGGCGGTTGTAGTGGACGACGGCGTAGTCGCGCTGGGTGGCGGTGGGGACGGGGACGGGCGGCGTCTGGCCCGCGACGGAAGCGGCGAGGGCGCTCGCGGTGCGGCCGGCGGCGTCGATGACGACGGCCTTGTAGCGCAGGGCGGTGCCGGCCGTGGCGGTGACGTGCTGGGTGACCTTGTACGGGGCGTGGTCGGCGGAACCGAGCACCTGCCAGGGCTCGTTGCCGGCCTGGGCGGCGAAGACGACCCGGTTCAGGCCGCCCGCGGTGACGTCGGCGGAGAGTTCGACGGTGCCGGTGGCCGCCGCCGGGGCCTTCAGGGTGAGGGCGGGCCCGGTGGCGGGGACGGCGAGCGGGGCGAGGCCCTGGAGGACCACCGAGCCGAGGGCGGGGACGACGACGGTGAGCTTGCCGGCGGCGGAGGCGCGGATCAGGGCTGTGCCGCCGTACAGGGTGCGGTACTGGGCGCCGGCCGGGGCGTCGATCTCGACGGTCCGGGACTCGGAGGCGTTGTTGGCGGCGACCAGGTACTCGGTGCGGCCGCGGGTGTCGGTGCGGCTGTCGGTGCGGGCGAAGGCGTAGACCGAGCCATCGGAGAAACGTTCACTCTGGACGCCGTCGCGCAGGGCCGGGTGCTCCTTGGTCAGCTGGGAGAGAGCACTGATCTGCCGGTAGAGCGGGTGCCGCGGATCGTAGGCGTCGCTCGCGTGGGTGCGCGCCGTTCCGAGCTGGTCGTCGTCCAGATAGTCGGCGACCCGGGAGGCGAACAGCGGCTGGCGGGCGTCCTTGTCGCCGCCCGCGCCGGTGAACCCCTGCTCGTCACCGGAGTAGATCACCGGGTTGCCCCGGGAGAGGAACATCAGCTCGTTGGCGAGCCGGTAGCGGTCCAGCAGCTCGGGCTCCCCCGCCCCCGGCCGGTCCTGCTTCAGGAAGGTCCCGAAGCGGCCCATGTCGTGGTTGCCGAGGAAGGTCACCTGCTCGTAGGCGTTGGCCTTGTCGGTGGTGTACCGGTAGTCCTCGCCCAGTACGGAGGCCAGCCGGCCGGCTCCCGCGCCCTGGGAGGCGTACGCGCGGATCGCGTCCTGGAGCGGGAAGTCGAGGGTGGCGTCGAGGCGCCCGCGCGTCACGTACGGGGAGGTGACGGCGGTGTCGGCGGAGTAGACCTCGCCGAACATGAAGAAGTTCTTCCGGCCGCGCTGCGCGGCGTACTTGTCGAGGGCCGTCGCCCACTGGGTCCAGAAGCCGGTGTCGACGTGCTTGACCGTGTCGATCCGGAAGCCGTCGATGCGGTAGTCCTTGACCCACTTCTCGTAGATCTTCTCCATCCCGCTCACCACCTCGGGACGCTCGGTCCACAGGTCGTCGAGGCCGGCGAAGTCCCCCTGCTCGGAGGACTCCCCGGCGAAGGTGGAATCACCCCGGTTGTGGTACATCGTCGGGTCGTTGAGCCAGGCCGGGACCTTGAGGTCCTTCTTCGCGTCGGGGACGAAGGGGGTGCGCGGGAAGGAGCCGGCGTCGGTCCGGGGGAACTTCCCCTTGCCTTCCGCGTACGCGGCGTCGTCGAAGGGCACGCCGTCCTTGGTCAGATAGGGGAACGCCCCCTTCGACAGGTACGAGTGGGACGCCTCGCGGTAGTCCACGACATCGGCGGTGTGGTTGGTGATGACGTCGAAGAAGACCTTCATCCCCTTCCCGTGCGCCTTGTCGATCAGACGCTCCAGGTCGGCGTTGGTGCCGAAGTGCGGATCGACCTGCGTGAAGTCGGTGATCCAGTACCCGTGGTACCCGGCGGAGGCATCGGCCCCCTTCCCCTGCACCGGCTGGTTCTTGAAGATCGGCGCCATCCAGATGGCGGTGGTGCCGAGCCCCTTGATGTAGTCGAGCCGGTCGGTCAGCCCCTTGAGGTCACCGCCCTGGTAGAAGCCCTTGTCCGTGGGGTCCAGGCCCGTCTCCAGCCGGGTGCCGGTCAGCCCGCCCCGGTCGTTGCGGGGGTCGCCGTTCGCGAACCGGTCGGGCAGGACGAAGTAGAACTGCTCCCGGGTCAGGTCGTGCCGGGCCGGCTCCGCGGCCAGCTTCGCGTCCGAGGGCGGTGCGGGCGGCCGGGCCGCCGCGGCCGCTGCCGCGGCGGGGAGGGAGGGCAGGAGCGTCACGGCCAGGGCGGCGGCGAGCACTCCTGCGGCAGGGCGTATCAAGGCGGGTCTCCTTGTGTACGTGTCGCACGGATGAGGGCCGCCCGGCGTGGCGGGGATGATGGTGCCGGGCGGCCCTGGTCGGTGGGGCGGCGGCTCAGCCGCGCCAGGTGTCGGTCAGCGTGACCCTGCCGCTCGCGGGCACGGAGGCGGTGCGGTTGGCCCCGCTCTCCCAGGTGACGTTTCCGGCGGCGTCCTTGCGGAGGTACTTGTACGAGAACGCGGCGCCGGCCGGGAGCGTCACGTCGAGCTTCCAGACGGGATAGGCCGCCGGGTCGAGCTTCAGGGCGCTCCCGGTGTTCCAGCCGCCGAGCTCGGCGCGGTCACCGGTGACGTAGATGTTCTGCCCGGGAACGGTGGTGGCGCTGACTCCGAAGGCGGCCCCCGCGGACCCCGCCGGGGTGCCGGCGCAGGTACGGGCCCCGGTGTGCAGGGCGAGGGCGGTCCCGGCGCCGAGGGTGGCGGTGAACTGCCCGCCGGAGCCGACCGTGACGGTCCGCCCGCTCTGCACGTCGCAGTAGTCGCCGCCCGGCAGCGAGCTCTGGAAGGTCCGGGTCAGCGCGGAACCCTCGTGGTTGATCGCCACGTACGCCTTGGTGCCGCGCCCGAAGGCGATCTGGTCGCCGCCGTTGTCCCACCAGTTGGTGACGGACTGGCCGCGGGCCGCGTTGCGGAAGCCGACCATGGAGGAGATCTCCCGCCAGGCGTGCTGGCACTTCCAGCCGTCAGTGTAACAGGCGTTCACCGTGCCCCCGTTCGGCGGTCCGGCGTCCTTGTCGCTCCACTCGTAGCCGGAGTGCACGTCGGGCGACCCGTACGGCCAGGCCAGCGCGAACACACTGGCCAGCGTGTAGGCGGAACCGTCCTTGTAGTTGAGGGTGTCGCCCCCGCGCTCGGTGTCGTGGTTGTCGACGAAGACCCCGGCCTGCGCGCTCGGCAGGTAGCCCCAGGCCTCCCCGAAGTTCTTCAGGTGGGCGAGGTCCTCGCTCTGGAAGACCCGCTTGAGGTCCCGGGCGTACCGGAACTCCTGTACGTCCCCGTTCCCCAGGTACTCGCCGGGCGAGACGGCCTCGCCGGCTCCGAATATCGCCTCCTGCTTCCAGTACGCGCCCGGGCTGGTGAGCCGGGACTTGATGTTGGCGAGGTCGGCGGCGGGGATGTGCTTGGCGGCGTCGATCCGGAAGCCGTCCACGCCGAGCGAGAGCAGGTCGTTCAGGTATCCCGCGATGCGCCCGCGCACGTAGTCCTCGCCGGTGTCCAGGTCGGCGAGCTGCACGAGCTCGCAGTTCTGGATGTTGGCGCGGTCCTGGTAGTTGGAGATCGTGGCCCGGCAGTCGTCCATGTCGGCGCCCGAATAGAGCCCCGGGTAGCCGTACTTCGTGTACGAAGACCCCCCGGTCCCGGTGAGGGTGGCCCCCGCGTCCGCCGGGCCGGCCATGTGGTTGACGACGGAGTCGACGACGACCTTCACCCCGGCGGCGTGACAGGTGTCGACCATCGCCTTGAAGGCGGCCCGGTCCCCGAGCCGCCCGGCGATCTTGTAGCTGACGGGCTGGTACGAGGTCCACCACTGTCCGCCCTGTACGTGCTCCTGCGGCGGCGAGACCTGTACGTACCCGTACCCGGCGGGCCCGAGGGAGCCGGTGCAGGCCTTGGCGACGGAGTCGAAGCGCCACTCGAACAGGACGGCGGTGACGTCCTTCTCCCCGGGCGGCGAGGCAACGGCCTGCGGCCCGGCAGCGGTCAGGGTGGCGCAGACGAGTGCGGTGGCGGCGAACAGGGTCGCAGCTCTGACAGGTCTGGCAGGCATGCGGGGGCCTCCTGGCGGAAGAGGTGGGGATTGGAGCGACCGTAGGGGCCAGGTAGGAGCGCTGCAAGACTTTGCGCAAGAGATTGCAGAATTGTTTCCGAGGCGTATCCCCTCCCCTCGGCCCCGCCCGGGGCGGCCGGGCGGGCAACGGGCCGGGGGCTGCCCGGGGGCTACGGCGCCTGCGCCGTGGATCCCCGGACCACCAGCTCCGGCTGGAAGACGTACTCCGTGCGCTGGACCGGGGTGCCCGCGACCGACTCCAGGAGGGCGCCGACCGCGGCCGTCGCCATCGCGCGGACCGGCTGGCGGACGGTGGTCAGCGGGGGATCCGTGAAGGCGATCAGCGGGGAGTCGTCGAAACCGACCACCGAGACGTCCTCGGGCACCCGCAGCCCCCGCTCGCGGGCCGCGCGGATGACGCCGAGGGCCATCGGGTCGCTGCCGCAGACGATGCCCGTGCAGCCTCGGTCGAGCAGGGCGCCGCCCGCCGCGTGGCCGCCCTCCACCGTGAACAGGGTGCGCTGGATGAGCCCCTCGGCCTCCGCCCCGGGGACGGCCGCCACGAAGCCCTGTTCCTTGCGGGCCGAGGGGACGTACCGCGTCGGCCCGATGGCGAGGCCGATCCGCCGGTGCCCGAGGTCCGCCAGGTGACGTACCGCCATGTCCGCGGCCGCCCGGTCGTCCGGGGAGATGAACGGGGCGTTGACCTGCTCGTTGAAGCCGTTGATCAGGACGAAGGGGATGCCCCGGGAGGAGAGCCGCTGGTAGCGGGAGGGGTCCGCCGCCGAGTCCGCGTGCAGCCCGGACAGGAACATGATCCCGGTGACCCCCCGCTCCACCAGCTGCTCCACCAGCTCGTCCTCGGTGGCCCCGCCCGGGGTCTGCGTGCACAGCACCGGCGTGTAGCCGTGGCCCGCCAGCGCCTGCTCTATGACCTGCGCGAACGCCGGGAAGATGGGGTTGGTCAGCTCCGGGATCAGCAGGCCCACCAGGCCGTTGCTGCGGCGGCGCAGCCGCACCGGCCGTTCGTAGCCGAGCAGGTCGAGCGCGGCCAGCACCTTGTGCCGGGTGCCGGCCGCGACGCCCGTCTTCCCGTTGAGCACCCGGCTGACGGTCGCCTCGCTGACCTGGGCCTGCGCGGCGATGTCCGTCAGCCGTAGCGGGGAGGTCACACCTGCCACCACACCGCCGTGTCGGCCCCGAGGACCGCGGGATCGGCCGGGTCGGCCGGGGCGGCGCTGGCGAGGAGGGCCGTCCCGGGCGGGGTGAGACGGACGGCCTCGGCCGTGGTGTTGACGGTGCAGACGAAGTCGCCCCGGCGGAAGGCCAGCACGCCGGCCGGCGCCGCCAGCCACTCCACCGCGTCGCCCGCGCCCAGGTCCGCCCGCTCCCGGCGGATCCGCAGCGCCGCCCGGTACAGCTCCAGGGTGGAGGCCGGGTCGCCCGTCTGGGCCTCGACGCTCAGCCCGGCCCACTGCGCGGGCTGGGGCAGCCAGCTGCCGCCGTCGCCGAAGCCGTACGGGGCCTCGGTGCCGGACCAGGGCAGCGGCACCCGGCAGCCGTCGCGCAGCCCGTCCTGGCCGTTCTCCTTGAAGAAGGAGGGGTCCTGGCGCACCTCGTCGGGGAGGTCGGTGACCTCGGGCAGGCCGAGTTCCTCGCCCTGGTAGACGTACGCCGAACCGGGCAGCGCCAGCATCAGCAGCGCGGCCGCCCGCGCCCGGGCCAGCCCCTGCTCTCCGCCCCCGTAGCGCGTGACGTGACGTACGACGTCGTGGTTGGAGAGCACCCACGTCGTCGGGGCGCCCACGGGCCGCATCGCGTCGAGGGACTCGTCGATCGCCGCGCGCAGCGCCTCGGCGTCCCAGCCGGTGTTCAGGTAGTGGAAGTTGAACGCCTGGTGCAGCTCGTCGGGGCGCAGGTAGAGCGCGGTGCGGTCGGCGCTCGGCGTCCAGGCCTCGGCGACGCCGATGCGGTCGCCGGCGTACTCGTCGAGGACGGTGCGCCAGGAGCGGTAGATCTCGTGGACGCCGTCCTGGTCGAAGAAGGGCAGCACCTGGTTGCCGAGCAGCTTGAGCTGCTCGTCGCGGCCGAGGTCGGGCAGCCCGGGGGCCTTGACGAGGCCGTGGGCGACGTCGATGCGGAAGCCGTCGGTGCCGAGGTCGAGCCAGAAGCGCAGGATGGAGCGGAACTCGTCCTGGACGGCGGGGTGTTCCCAGTTGAAGTCGGGCTGCTCGGGGGCGAACAGGTGCAGGTACCACTCGCCGTCCGCGACGCGGGTCCAGGCGGGGCCGCCGAAGATGGACTCCCAGTCGTTGGGCGGCTCGGCGCCGTCGGCGCCCCGGCCCGGGCGGAAGTGGAAGCGCTCGCGCAGCGGGGTGCCGGGGCCTTCGCGCAGCGCCTGCTTGAACCATTCGTGCTGGTCGGAGCAGTGGTTGGGGACGAGGTCCACGATGATCCGCAGGCCCAGGGCATGGGCTTCGCGGATCACCGCGTCGGCGTCGTGCAGGGTGCCGAACATCGGGTCGATGGCCCGGTAGTCGGCGACGTCGTAGCCCGCGTCGGCCTGCGGGGAGGCGTAGAACGGGCTGAGCCAGACGGCGTCGACGCCCAGTTCCTTGAGGTAGGGGAGCCGGCGCCGGACGCCTTCGAGGTCCCCCATCCCGTCCCCGTTGCTGTCGGCGAAGCTGCGCGGATAGACCTGGTAGATCACCGCTTCTCTCCACCAGCCGGGCCGGGTGCCGGTCGTGGTGGGAAGAGCGTCGGCGAGGTGCTGGGTCATGTCGTCCTTGAAGAGATCGGGCCGGGGGTGAGAGGGGGCAGGCAGGGAGGTCAGCCCTGGTCGCGAGCGGCCGGTCGGCGCTCGCCCGAAGGGGGTCAGCCCTTGGTCGCGCCTGCCGTCATCCCGGCGACGAGGTGACGCTGGGCGAAGAGGAAGAAGAGCGCCGCGGGGATCGCGATGAGGACCGAGGCGGCCGTCATCGGACCCCAGTTGGCGGTGTACTGGGTCACGAAGGTCTGCAGGCCCCCGGCCAGGGTGAGGTTCTCGTCGCCGACCATGAAGGCGGAGGCGTACGCGACCTCGCCCCAGGCGGTGATGAACGAGTAGAAGCCGGTGACCGCGAGGCCGGGCTTGGCCAGCGGGAGGATGAGGCGCCAGAAGGTACCGAAGGGGTTGAGCCCGTCGACCCGGCCGGATTCGTCGATCTCGACCGGGATGGTGTCGAAGAACCCCTTCATCATCCAGGCGCAGAACGGCACCGCGATGGTGAGGTAGGTGATGATCAGGCCGAGCGGCTGGTTGAGCAGCCCCATCTGTCCCATGAGGTTGTAGAGCGGGACGATGAGGATGGCCATGGGGAACATCTGCGTGATGAGCAGGGTCCACATCAGCGGCTTCATGCCGGGGAACTTGAACCGGCTGACGGCGTACCCGGTGGTGGCCGCGATGAACACGCCGAGGACGGTGGTGATGCCGGCGACCAGGACGGAGTTGCCGAACCAGGTGAAGAAGGAGGTCTCCTCCACCAGGTACCGGTAGTTGTCGAAGGTGGGTTCCTTGACGAAGTCCGTGGTGATGGCGTGCTTCGCGGGCTTGAGCGAGGTCAGGACGACCCACAGCACCGGGAAGACGGCGATCACGGAGGCCGCGAGCAGGGTGGTGTGCAGGCCGGCGGAGGCCAGCGGGGAGCGCTTGCCGCGCGCGGGCGGCGACGTACGAGTGGTCACGGTCACCACACCTCTCCCTGCTTGCGCAGCGAGCGCCGGTAGACCAGCGCGAAGATCATGAGCAGGGCGAGGATCAGCACGCCCCAGGTGGCGGAGCCTGCGAAGTCGCGCGGGCTGGAGATGAAGGCCTCCTTGAAGGCCTGGGTCACCAGGATCTCGGTGGCGTCGCCCGGACCGCCCCGGGTGAGCAGGAAGATCACCGGGAACATGTTGAAGGTCCAGATGGTGGAGAGCAGGATCACCGTCATGCTCACCGAGCGCAGCCCGGGCACGGTGATGTGCCGGAAGCGCTGCCAGGCGGAGGCCCCGTCCATCTCGGCGGCTTCGTAGAGCTCGCCGGGGATCGACTGGAGGCCGCCGAGCAGGGCGACCATCATGAAGGGGACGCCGAGCCAGACGTTGACGCTGATGACGGCGACCTTGGCCCAGGTCGGGTCGTCGAGCCACGGGATCGCGGAGATCCCGCCGCCGTCGAGGAGCTTGTTGAGGATGCCGTTGTCGCGGTTGAAGAGGAACCGCCAGGCGAAGACGGAGACGAAGCCGGGGACGGCCCAGGGCAGGATGAGGGCCATCCGGTAGGCGGCGCGGCCGCGGAACTCGCGGTTCAGCATGTTGGCCAGGACCAGGCCGAGCGTGAAGGTGATCGACACGCACAGCACGGTCCAGGTGACGGTCCACACCAGCCGCTGCAGGAACACCGGGTCGGTGAGGACGTCGGCGTAGTTGTCGAGGCCGACGAACTGGTACGTCGCCTCGATGTGGTTGGCGCCGATCGTCCGGCCGACGTTGCGCTCGTTGGCGTCGGTCAGCGACAGGTAGACGCCGCGGACGAGCGGCCAGCCGATGATCACGCCGAGGACGAGCACCACGGGGGCGACCATGGCCCAGGCGTACCAGTGGGTGGCGAGGGCGCGCCCCAGTCCACCACCGCTGCGGCCGGTGGCCCTGCTGTCAGTCCAGCGGCTCCGGCCGCGGGCGTCGTCGGTGTTCTCGACGTCGCCCGCGGCCTTCGCCACCGACTGGCTGGTGTGAGCAGCCATCTTCTCGTTACTTCCAGCCCTTGAGGATCTTGCGGAACTCGGTGCCGGCCGCCTTGGCCGCGTCCTCCGGGGTGGAGGCACCGGTGACCGCCTTGGTCCACTCGACCTTCAGCGGCTCGAAGAGGGCGCCGTTCTCCGGGATCCAGGCGCGCTCGACGGCCTTGTCCACGGCCGGCTTGAAGAACTGGACCATCTCGCTGGACTTGACGTCCGGCTGCTCGTAGGCGGCGGTCCGGGTCGGGAGCAGGCTGAGCTCCTTGGTGGACTGCACCTGCACGTCCTGCGAGGTCATGTACTCGACGAAGGCGTGCGCGGCGGAGCGGTTCTTGGAACCGGCGTAGACGGCGAGGTCGTGGCCGCCCTGCGGGGAACCGGCCTTGGCGGAGCCGGCCGGGACGGCGGCGACGCCGAGGTTGGCCTTGTCCTTGAACTGGTCACCGGCGTAGGTGTCGGCGACGGCCCAGGGGCCGTTGATCATCATGGCGACCTCGCCGGACTTGAAGGCCGTCTGCATGTTGTTCCAGCCGTCGGTGGCGTTGGTGATCGCCGCGCCGGAGCTGACCAGTTCGCGGGCGGCCTTGAAGGCCTTGACGCCGGCCGCGTTGTCGACGGTGACCGTCTTGGTCTTCGCGTCGACCAGGTCGCCGCCCTCGCCGTAGATGAACGGCAGGGACCAGTAGGAGTCGTCGCCGCGCAGGTAGTAGCCGGGCTTGCCGGTCTTGGCCTTGACGGCCGCCGAGGCGGTCTTCAGCTCCTCCAGGGTGGTGGGGGGCTGGACGCCGGCGTCGGCGAGCATCTTCTTGTTGTAGAAGAGGCCGAGGGTGTCGATGACCTGCGGGACGGCGTAGGTCTTGCCCTCGAACTTGCCGCTGGCCGCGGCCTGCGGGAGGAACTCGGCGTCGACCTTCTTGGCCGCGTCCGCCGGGACCTCGTCGAGGTAGCCGAGCGAGGCGAAGTCGGCGACCCAGCCGACGTCGGCGCGGATCACGTCGGGAGCGTCGGAGCCGCTGCTGAAGGCGTTCTTGGCCTTGTTCTGCGCATCGCCGTACGGGATGTTGACGTACTTGACGGTGACCTTCGGGTGCTTCGCCGTGAAGGCCTCGGCGATCTTCTGGAAGGTCGCCTTCTCGGCGTCACCGGAGGTGTCCCACCACGTGACCGTGCCGGAGAGCTCTCCGCCGGCCTTCGTGTCGCCACCGTCGCCCTTGGTGTCACCGCCGCAAGCCGTAGCCGCGAGCGCCAGGGTCGCGACCAGCGCGGTGGCCGCTATGCCACGCCGCATATGAACTCCTTCGATGATCCCGGCCGCTCCCTCGCGGTCCCGAGTTGCCAGGAACGTAACAAGCCTGAAAGCCGACCGAAAGACCTTGCGGCAATTTTCTGCAAGGGCCGTTGATCGTTACATCCACGTGTCCGTACGGTTGCCGCAGCTTGCTGTTAGTTCGAATGACCTTCGACCCGTCAGGCCCGCAACCAGGGGGCACGCACGCGCGTTGACCCCGATATGACCCATGACCTGACCGCTTCCCGGCTTGCAAGCGCTTCCAGCAACGCCGCCGCGAACAGCGGCTGGTGGCGTGATGCCGTCATCTACCAGGTGTACGTCCGCTCCTTCGCGGACAGCGACGGAGACGGCGTCGGCGACCTGCGCGGGGTGCGCACCCGCCTGCCGCACCTGGCCCGGCTCGGGGTCGACGCCGTGTGGCTGACCCCCTTCTACGTCTCCCCGCAGGCCGACGGCGGCTACGACGTCGCCGACTACCGGGCCGTCGATCCCCTCTTCGGGGACCTCGCCGACGCCGACGACCTCGTCCGGGCCGCGCACGCGCTGGGGCTGCGGGTCATCGTGGACGTGGTGCCGAACCACACCTCCGAGGAGCACGTCTGGTTCCGCGCCGCCCTCGCCGGGGAGCCCGGGGCCCGCGAGCGGTACTGGTTCCGCCCCGGCCGCGGCGCCGACGGGGCCGAGCCGCCCAACGACTGGGAGTCGGTCTTCGGCGGTCCCGCCTGGACCCGGGTGCCCGACGGCGACTGGTACCTGCACCTGTTCGCCCCCGAGCAGCCCGACCTGAACTGGGACCACCCCGAGGTCGCCGGGGAATTCGCCTCCGTGCTGCGCTTCTGGCTCGACCTCGGCGTGGACGGCTTCCGCGTGGACGTGGCCCACGGCATGGTCAAGGCCCCGGGCCTGCCCGACATCGGCCGCGGCGCCCAGGCCACCCTGATCGGCACCGAGCCGCTCCCCTTCTTCGACCAGGACGGGGTCCACGAGATCCACCGCTCCTGGCGGCTGCTCCTCGACTCCTACGGGGACGGGCGGATCGGGGTCGCCGAGGCCTGGGCCCCCACCTCGGAGCGGCTCGCCCTGTACGTCCGGCCCGACGAGCTGCACCAGGCCTTCAACTTCCGGTTCCTGAACTGCCCCTGGGACCCGGCCGCGATGCGCACCGTCATCGACGAGTCCCTCGCCGCCACCGCCTCGGTCGGCGCCCCGACGACGTGGGTGCTCTCCAACCACGACGTCGTACGTCACGTCACGCGCTACGGGGGCGGCGAGCAGGGGCTGGCCCGGGCGCGGGCGGCCGCGCTGCTGATGCTGGCGCTGCCCGGTTCGGCGTACGTCTACCAGGGCGAGGAACTCGGCCTGCCCGAGGTCACCGACCTCCCCGACGGAGCCCGCCAGGACCCCGCGTTCCACCGCACCGCGGGGCAGGACGGGCTGCGCGACGGCTGCCGGGTGCCGCTGCCCTGGTCCGCCGACGGGGCCCCGTACGGCTTCGGCGAGGGCGGCAGCTGGCTCCCGCAGCCCGCCGGCTGGGGCGCTCTCAGCGTCGAGGCCCAGACCGGCGACCCGCACTCCACGCTGGAGCTGTACCGGGCGGCGCTGGAGCTGCGCCGGGCCCTGCCCGGCCTCGGCTCCCCGGACGCGGGCCCGCTGGGCTGGCTGTCCGCGCCCGAGGGGGTGCTCCTCTTCTCCCGCCCCGGCTTCGCCTGCACCCTCAACACTCTGGACATCCCGGTCGAAATGCCCTCCCCCGGCCGGCCGGTCCTCTCCAGCGCCCCAGTCGAGACCGACGGCCGCACCGTCCTGCTTCCCCCCGATTCGTGCACGTGGTGGGCTTTCTGAGGCGGCTACCGGTACAGTCCAATCCCGTGACCGCACGGCTCGCCGACATCGCAGCCCAGGCGGGGGTCAGCGAAGCCACAGTCAGCCGCGTGCTCAACGGCAAGCCCGGTGTGGCCGCAGGCACCCGCGAATCCGTGCTGGCCGCCCTCGACGTCCTCGGCTACGAGCGCCCCGTCAAGCTGCGCCAGCGCAGCGCGGGGCTCGTCGGCCTGATAACGCCCGAGCTGGACAACCCCATCTTCCCGGCGCTCGCCCAGGTCATCGGCCAGGCGCTGACCCGGCAGGGGTACACGCCGGTGCTCGCCACCCAGACCCCCGGCGGGTCCACGGAGGACGAGCTCACCGAGATGCTGGTCGACCGCGGGGTCTCCGGGATCATCTTCGTGTCCGGGCTGCACGCCGACACCACGGCCGACATGGGCCGTTATGACCAACTTCGCGGGCAGGGCGTTCCGTACGTCCTCATCAACGGGTTCTCCGACAAGGTGCAGGCTCCCTTCGTCTCCCCCGACGACCGGGCCGCGATGCAGCTCGCGGTGACCCACCTGACCGCGCTCGGGCACACCCGGATCGGGCTCGCGGTCGGCCCCAAGCGCTTCGTGCCGGTGCTCCGCAAGATCGAGGGCTTCCGGCTCGGGATGAAGGAGCGGCTCGGGCTCGACGAGGCCGAGACCGAGGAACTCGTCCAGCACTCCCTCTACTCGCTGGAGGGCGGGCAGGCCGCCGCGACCGCGCTCATCGCGCGGGGCTGCACGGCCATCGTCTGCGCGAGCGACATGATGGCGCTCGGCGCGATCCGCGCGGCCCGGCAGCAGGGGCTGCGGGTGCCGCAGGACGTGTCGGTCGTCGGCTTCGACGACTCCCCCCTCATAGCGTTCACCGATCCGCCGCTGACCACGATCCGGCAGCCCGTGCAGGCGATGGGGCAGGCCGCGGTGCGGACCCTGCTGGAGGAGATCGGCGGTACTCCGGCCCCGCACTGCGAGTTCGTCTTCCTGCCCGAGCTGGTCGTCCGCGGCTCCACCGCGTCCGGGCCCGCCCAGCGGCGTATGCCGTAGGGTTCGCGCGTCGTCCCCAAGGCGGACCGACTGCGTCGAAGACCGTCCCGGGGGATGATCGGAGGCGGGAACGGATCTGGCAGACTCTTGGCCCATGGGTGAAGCGAGCGTGAAGACACTGGAAACCAGGACGGACCTCTCGTCACCCCCGGTGACCGAGGTGGAGGCCCGACCTGGCGGCCAGCGCACCCTCGTCTCCCGGTTGCGCGCCCCGCGCCGGCCGCGGATCTGGTTCGAGGTCCTGCTCATCGCGGTCAGCTACTGGACGTACTCGCTCATCCGCAACGCGGTCCCCGAGCAGAAGGCGGTCGCCCTCGCGAACGCCGACTGGCTGTGGGGCGTCGAGCGCTCCCTGGGCATCGCCGTGGAGCAGTCGGTCAACCACGCCATCGACTCGGTGACCTGGCTGATCGTCGGCATGAACTACTACTACGCCACCCTCCACTTCGTGGTGACGATCGGCGTGCTCGTCTGGATCTACCGCTTCCACCCCGGCCGTTACGCGGCCACCCGTCTCGTCCTCTTCGCCACCACGGGCGTCGCCCTGGTCGGGTACTACCTGTACCCGCTCGCGCCGCCCCGGCTGATGAACGGGCAGCAGTTCATCGACACCGTGCTGAAGCACCACACCTGGGGTTCGATGGCCTCGGGCAACCTCAAGCAGATGTCGAACCAGTACGCCGCGATGCCGTCCATGCACATAGGGTGGTCGCTCTGGTGCGGGCTGACGATCTTCGCCGTCGCCTCCGCGCCGTGGGCCCGGATCCTGGGCCTGCTGTACCCGACGGCGACGCTGGTCGTCATCGTGGCCACCGCCAACCACTTCTGGCTGGACGCCGTGGGCGGCATGCTCTGCCTGGCCTTCGGGTTCGCGGTCTCGCGGGCCTGGTTCGGCTCGCTGCCGCACCGGCTGCCCCGCCACCCCGAGCCCGCGGGCCCGCACCCGGCGACGGAACTGCTGAACCGCTTCCGGCGCTAGCCGGCCGCGCGGCGGGGGCCCCGGCCTCAGCCGGGCCAGACCGCGCGGACGTCCCCGGCGCAGGCGGCGGCCTGGGCCCGGCCCGCCCGGGCGGCCGCGGCCCTGCGGGACTGGTCGAGCATGTTGCGGCCGATGGCCTTGCGGGCGGCGCGGTCCGGGACGAGGAGCGCCACCCGCGCCCCTGCGGCGGCGAGCTCCGCGGCCTGGGCGGGGGCGCTCGGGTGGGGTCCGACGGCCTTGGGGATCGGGGCGATCGCGACGACCCGCCGGTGTCCGCGCGCGAGGTGGAGGTTGGCGGTGGAGCGGCTCCCACCGTCCATCCAGCGGCGCCCCGCCAGCGAGACCGGCGGCCAGACGACCGGTACCGCGCAGCCGGCCGCGACCGCCTCGGGGAGGGTGACGCCGGAGCCGGCGTCGAAGACCGCCTGCTCCCCGGTCTCGGCGTCGACCGCCGTCAGCCGCAGGTCCCGGCCGGCGGGCCAGTCCCGTACGCCGCCCAGCAGGACGGCGATCGCCTCGTGCACGGCGGATTCGGCGACCGTACGGGAGGCCAGCGCGGCGCGGCCGAGCCGCCGGACGGAGCGGTCCGGGTCGCGCGAGCCGAGCGCCGCCAGGAGGAAGCGGGCGGTCTGGCCCGGGGTGACGCCGACCTCGACCCGGCCGGCGTCGGAGAGCTGCTCGGCGTAGAGCTCCGCGGCGGTGACGCCCGAGGCGAGCCGGGCGCCGAGCACCGAGCCGGCGGAGGTGCCGATGAGGGTGTCGGCGCGGGAGAGGTCGATGCCGGCCTCGGCCAGTCCGGCCAGCAGGCCGATCGCCCAGGCGCCGCCGAGAACTCCCCCGCCGCCCAGGACCAATGCCGTGTCCGTCACCGTCCCCCGACCCCTCCCGCGCCGACAAGGAAACGGGGAGTGCTCCCCGCTTCATGGGACGACGATAGCATCAGTACCGGGGAATGGTCCCCGGTACTTCGGAGGAGCGGGGATCCAGGCATGACGGTCGAGAAGACACCCGGTGAGCGGCCCGTCCCGGTGCGGCGCGACGCGCGGCGCAACCGCGACCTGCTCATCGCCGCGGCCCGCGAGGCCTTCGCCGCCCAGGGCCTGGACGCCCCGCTCGACGACATCGCCCGCCGGGCCGGCGTCGGCAACGCCACCCTGTACCGGCACTTCCCCGGCCGCGCGGCGCTGGTGGACGCGGTGTTCGAGGGCGCGCTCGCCGACACCGTGAGCGCCGGCGAGGAGGCGCGGGCCGCCGAGGACGCCTGGACGGGACTGACCGGCTACCTCGCCACCGTGTTCGCGGGGCTGGCCGCCGACCGCGGCACCAACGACCTGATGACCACCGGCCTCGAAGGGGTCCGCGCGCTGGACGCCGTCCACGCGCACAACCACGAGACCGTCGGGCTGCTGCTCGCCCGGGCGCAGCGGCAGGGCACGGTGCGGGCCGACGTCATCACCGAGGACCTGCTGCTCGCCCTGGCCGTGCTCGGCCGCGCCGTGCCCGCCCTGACGGCCACCGCACCGGACGGCTGGCGCCGCAGCCTGGCGCTGCTGCTCGACGGACTGCGCGCCGCCGGGCCGGCCGCCGCGCTGCCCGGCCCGGCCCCCTCGCCCGCCTCGCTCGCCGGGGTCCTGCGCGCGCTGGGCCCGCACCGCCGCTAGCGCTGTGACCGGGTAGCGCTGTGACCGGGCCCGGCGGCGCCGGGCGGCCCGCCGCTACGCCCCGTAGAAGAGCTCGTCCACGACCGCCCGCGCCCGCCGGGTGATGCGGCGGTAGTCGTCCAGCAGTTCGCCGACCGTGCCCTCGGCGTACCCCAGGTAGCGCCCGACGGCGGCCAGTTCGCGCGCCTCGGACGGGAAGGTGTCCCCGGCGCGGCCGCGCACCAGCATCACCGCGTTGCGGACGCGGGTGGCGAGCACCCACGCCTCGTCCAGGATCTGCGCCTCCTCGGTCGGGATCAGCCCGGCCCGGTGCGCGGCGGCCAGCGCCTCGCGGGTCCGGGTGGTGCGCAGGCCGGGCTCGGCCCAGGCGTGCCGCATCTGCATCAGCTGGACGGTCCACTCGACGTCGCTGAGACCGCCCCGGCCGAGTTTGGTGTGCAGGGTCGGGTCGGCTCCGCGCGGCATCCGCTCCGACTCCATCCGGGCCTTGAGCCGGCGGATCTCCCGTACGGCGTCCTCGCCGAGCCCCTCCACCGGGTAGCGCAGCGGGTCGATGAGCTCGATGAAGCGGCGGCCCAGCTCCTCGTCCCCGGCGACCGGTTCGGCGCGCAGCAGGGCCTGGCTCTCCCAGGTCAGGGACCAGCGCCGGTAGTACGCGGCGTACGAGGCGAGGGTGCGCACCATGGGGCCGGAGCGGCCCTCGGGGCGTAGGTCGGCGTCGATGAGCAGCGGCGGGTCGGTGCTGGGGAGCTGGAGCAGCCGGCGCATCTCGGCGATGACGGCCTGCGCGGCCTTCGCGGCCTCCTGCTCGCCGACGCCCTCGCGGGGTTCGTGGACGAACAGCACGTCGGCGTCGGAGCCGTAGCCGAGTTCGTGCCCGCCGAAGCGGCCGACGCCGATGATCGCGAAGCGGGTGGGCAGGGTCTCGCCCCAGTGGCTGCGGACGGCGGCGCGAAGGGCCCCGGCGATGGTGGCGGCGGTGAGCTCGGAGACGGCGCTGCCGACCCGGTTGACCAGGGCTCCGGGGTCCTCGACGGCGGGGCTGTCCTCCGTACCGTACGAGCCGATGATGTCGGCGGCGGCGGTACGGAACAGCTCGCGGCGGCGCACCCCGCGGGCGACGGCGACGGCGGTCTCGGGGTCCTCGGCGCGCCCGACGGCGGCGAGCACCTCCTGTTCGAGGGCCTCGTGGGTACGGGGCAGCAGCCCTTCGGGGTCGCCGAGCAGGGCGACGGCCTCGGGGGCGCGCATCAGCAGGTCGGGGGCGAGGCGTCCGGCGGACAGCACGCGGGCCAGGTTCTCGGCGGCGGCGCCCTCGTCGCGCAGGAAGCGCAGGTACCAGGGCGTCTTGCCGAGGGCGTCGGAGACCTTGCGGAAGTTGAGCAGGCCGGCGTCGGGGTCGGCGGAGTCGGCGAACCAGCCGAGCAGCACCGGCAGCAGGGTGCGCTGGATGGCGGCCTTGCGGCTGACGCCGGAGGTGAGGGCCTCCAGGTGGCGCAGGGCGGCGACCGGGTCGGCGTACCCGAGGGCTTCGAGGCGCTGGCCGGCGGCGCGCGGGGAGAGCCGGGTCTCGCCCGGGGTGAGCTGCGCGACCGCGTCGAGGAGCGGCCGGTAGAAGAGCTTCTCGTGCAGGCGCCGCACCACGGAGGCGTGCCGGCGCCAGGCCTTGTTGAGCTCGGAGACGGGTTCGGTGCGCAGTCCCAGGGAGCGGCCGAGGCGGCGCAGGTCCGCCTCGTCCTCGGGGACGAGGTGGGTGCGGCGCAGCCGGTACAGCTGGATGCGGTGCTCCATGGCGCGCAGGAACCGGTACGCGTCGTGCAGCTGGGCGGCGTCGGCGCGGCCGACGTAGCCGCCGGCGGCGAGGGCGTGCAGGGCGTCGAGGGTGCTGCCGGAGTGCAGGGTGGCGTCGCTGCGGCCGTGCACGAGCTGGAGCAGCTGGACGGCGAACTCGACGTCGCGCAGGCCGCCGGGGCCGAGTTTGAGCTCGCGGTCGACCTGGGCGGCGGGGATGTTGTCGACGACGCGGCGGCGCATCTTCTGGACGTCGGGGACGAAGTTCTCGCGTTCGGCGGCCTGCCAGACGAGCGGGCTTATGGCCGCGATGTACTCGGCGCCGAGCCCCGGGTCGCCGGCGACGGCGCGGGCCTTGAGGAGGGCCTGGAACTCCCAGGTCTTGGCCCAGCGCTGGTAGTAGGCGAGGTGGGAGGCGAGGGTGCGGACCAGGGGGCCGTTGCGGCCCTCGGGGCGGAGGTTGGCGTCGACGGGCCAGATGGTGCCCTCGACGGTGGTCTCGGAGCAGATCCGCATGAGGTGGGAGGCGAGGCGGGTGGCGGCCTGGACGGCCTTGCCCTCGTCGGCCCCGTTGGCCGCGTCCCCGACGAAGATCACGTCGACGTCGGAGACGTAGTTCAGCTCGTTGCCGCCGCACTTGCCCATGGCGATGACGGCGAGCCGGCAGGCGGCGGCGTCCTCGGGGGCGGCGGCGGAGGCGATCCGCAGGGCCGCGCGGAGGGTGGCGGTGGCGAGGTCGGCGAGCTCGGCGGCGGTCTGGGCGACGTCGATGGTGCCGCAGACGTCGCGCGCGGCGATGGAGAGCAGGCAGCGGCGGTAGGCGACGCGCAGCGCGACGGGGTCGTGGGCGTCGGCGAGCCCGCGCTCGAACTCGGGAAGTCCGGGGTGCAGGTCGACGGCCTCGTAGGTGACGAGGCTGAGCCAGTCGCGGGGGTGGCGGGCGAGG
This sequence comes from Streptomyces goshikiensis, assembly GCF_014650555.1. Lineage (GTDB taxonomy): Bacteria > Actinomycetota > Actinomycetes > Streptomycetales > Streptomycetaceae > Streptomyces > Streptomyces goshikiensis. The sequence continues at coordinate 465,297 of NZ_BMVE01000005.1, forward strand.
TGGTCGCCGAGGGCCTCGGAGGCGCCGAGCACGCCGAGCAGCCGGTCGCGCAGCGGCTTGGCGCTGACGAGGGTGTCGAGGAGCCCGGGCAGCTCGCCCTCCGGCTGCGCCTCCGCGAGCCGGACGAGCCCGAGGAGGGCGAGGTCGGGGTCGGCGGTCGCGCCGAGGGCGTCGAGGAGCACCGGATCGGTGCGTACGGCGGCCAGCGCGTCGGAGTCGAGCAGCCGGGCGGCGGCCGACGGGTCGGTGAAGCCGCTTCGGAGCAGCCGGATGAAGGTGCTGCTCCTGCGTCCCGGGACTGTCATCCCGTCGCCTCCCGCGTCCGTCGGTGCCAGTGGCGCGGCCTGCCCTGACATGCCCTGGGGCGAGCCTAGGCCATGTGTTTCGCCGGAGCCCGGGACACCGGCGTGGCGCGGATCTCACCCTCGTGGGCGGGTGTTCGATCACCGAACCCGTTTACCATGGGCCGACTAATTGGACTATCGGAAGATTTTGGGGTCTTTCGATCTTGTGGGGCACGCTCCCCGTCTGACGGCCGGAGGAGCCCCATGCCCGACCCACGCCCCGGCGCGCCCTCCCCCGCCGCAGCCCTGCCGGCCCCCCGCACCGAGGCCCAGTCCAGCCCCGACGCCGCCGCCCTACCGGGTCCTGAAGCCCGGCCCGGCACCGGCGCCGCCGCCCTACCGGGCCCTCGCGTCGAGGCCCGGCCCAGCCCCGACGCCGCAGCCCTACCGGGCCCTCGCACCGACGCCCGGCCCGGCGCCGCCGCCCTGCCGGACCCCCGCGCCGGCTCCCGGCCCGGCACCGGCCCCCACTCCGCCCGCCGGGACCGGCACCGGCACCGGCTGGTCAAGGTCGTCGCCCTCTGCGCGGCCACCGCCGCGGGCGGCATGCTCGTACTCCGGGGAAACGAGGCCTTCGCGGGGCTCGTTTCCCCGGCCTCCCCCGACGCCGGCCCACTGGCCGCCGCGGCCGCGCACGAGAACCCGGACCCCGGCCGCGTGCTCCAGATCGTCGCGCACCCCGACGACGACCTCTACTTCATGAACCCGGACCTGCGGTACTCCATAACCGCCGGCCACCCGGTGACCTCGGTCTACCTCACCTCCGGCGAAGCCGACGGCATCAACGCCGGAGCCGCCAAGACGGCCTCCACCGCCCCGGACAAGCCCGCCTACGCCGAGGCCCGCCAGAACGGCATCCGCGCCGCCTACGCCAAGATGGCCACCGGCGACCGGCGCAGCGCCTGGAAGCGCACCGTCATCCCGACCGACGGCGGCGGCCGTGCCGAGCTCGACGTCCTCGTCGCCCGGCCCGAGGTCAACCTGGTCTGGCTCCAGATGCGCGAGGCGGGCAACGTCTACGCCGACCGCCCCGACAGCCTGCACGGCCTGTGGGACGGCCGGGTGGAGCGCCTGGAGTCGGTGCTCGCCTCCGGAACCCCGGTCCGGCAGCCGTACACGTACACCAGGGAGCAGGTCGTACGGACCCTCCTCGGCGTCCTGGAGCGGTACCGGCCGACGACGGTCCGGCTTCAAGACCCCACCCCCGGCCGGCACGCCGACACCCGGCGCTACACCGACCACCAGGACCACATGTACGGCGCCCGCTTCGCGCAGGCCGCGCTCGCCGCCTACGCGAAGGAGGTCAAGGACCGCCCGCACTTCGCGGTGCAGAACTACCTCGGGTACCTCAACGGCTCGCTGCCCAGCTCCCTGGACCCGGTCGAGGCCGGGGAGAAGCTGGACATCCTGGACACCTACGCCTGGCTCGACCAGAGCGACCACTGCGGCAGCGAGGCCGGCTGCGGCGACCTGAAGGTTGCCGACCACCCCGCGGGGAACAACTGGACCCGGTCCATCAACTACGCCCGCGGCACCAGCACCTCCTGGCTGACCTCCGACCGGGACCACGGCCTGTGGGCCTTCAAGGTGCTCGACGGCCAGGTCGCCGTCTGGCACCGGGCCGGCCTCATCGGCGCCTGGAGCGACCCCCGGCTGCTCCCCGGCACCGGCATGGACCCGGGCATCTCCACCGCGACCCTCCCGGACGGCCGGATCGCCGCCTTCGGCACCCGTACCGCCTTCGGCGCGCGGCCCGCGGACTACACCCGCGAGGTCGTCATGGCCGTCCAGCGGGCCCCCGGCTCCGAGGAGTTCGGGCCGTGGGAGTCGCTGGGCACGCCCGAGACCTCCGACGAGGAGTGGACCTCCGACATCAGCGCGCCGGCCGTCTCGGTCGACGGCGCCGGACAGCCGGCCGTGTACGTCCGCGACGGCGCGCACACCCTGCGCGGACGGGTGCGGGCGGCGGACGGCGGCTGGGGCCCGTGGCTGCGCCTCGGCGGCGACGGCCTGACCGGCAACCCGGTCACGGCCGTGGACGGCGCCGGGCGGCGCGTGGTCCTCGCCGGTACGGCCCGGACGGTGGTGGGCTGGGTCCAGCCGCGGCCGGGCGCCCCGCTGGGCCCGGTCACCGCGACCGGACTGCCCGACACCGCCCTCCCGCTCACGGCGCAGGGCGGCCCGACCGGGGTGCGGCTGTGGTTCCGCAAGCCGGGGTCGGGCAACGTCCGTACCGCCCTGGTGACGGCCGACGGCGGCCTGCGGGTGAGCGGCCTCACCGACCTCGGCGGGCTCAGCGGGTTCGGCGCGGTGACGGCGAGCGGACACCTGCTCGCGGGGCGCGCGGCGGGCGGGCAGCTGGGCTCCGAGGTGGGCCCGGGGCGGCCGTGGGAGCGGTCGCCGCTGATGTTCGTCGGATCGCCCTCCAGTACGACGACCGGGCGGAACATGGTCAGCCTGGCGGTGGTCGGGCTCGACGCGCGGCTGTACGTGACGTCCTCGCAGGACGCCCCGGACGCGTACCTGGCGCCGTGGCAGCCGGTCGGCCCGCGCAACACGGGTCCGTAAAGCGGGATTGAAGGGGGGATTCCCCTCATTACGGTCAACACCCCATTTCGGTGCGCCGGTTCGCCGGCCTGCGCATGATCGCCGGGTGTTCTCCCTCCGTACATCTGGAGCCAAACCGCACACGGCACCATCACATCCGGTCGCTTCCGGAAACAGCGGAGTCATCGGCCCCTGCGGTGAACCAAGTTCCCCGCAGGGGCCTCTCTCTGACTGCACGGCGGTACCACCCACCGCCCGGAACGAGCCCCGGAGGCACGACCGATGCCCGTAGCCCGCCGCCACGTCCTCGCGGCCCTGCTCACCGTGCTGACCGCGGGCACCACGGGGGTGCTCGCCGTCGCCGCGGGCCGGCAGACCTCGGCGGAGGCCGGGGAGAAGGAACTCGCCGTCACCGCCGGCCCCATCAGCACCACGGCCGGGTCCATCGTCCAGATCGTCGCGCACCCGGACGACGACCTGTTCTTCATGAACCCCGACCTCAGCCGCTCCCTGGCGGCCGGGACCACCCTCACCACCACCTACCTCACCTCCGGCGAGTCCGACGGCCGCAACGAGGCCCGCGGCGCCTCCGCCAAGGACCCGGCGCAGCCCGCCGACCGCTCGCACTACGCGGAGGCCCGCCAGAACGGCATCCGCGCCGCCTACGCCCAGATGGCCACGGGCGACCGTACGAGCCCCTGGCGGCGCACCGTCATGCCCACGGCCGGCGGCGGGTTCGCCGAGCTCGACGTCCTCATCGCCAGGCCCACGCTCAACCTGGTCTTCTTCCAGCTGCGCGAGGCCCGCAGCCCGGCCGGGGACAACGCGCAGAGCCTGCACGGGCTGTGGGACGGCCGGATACCCGCGCTCGGCGCCCAGCTGACCGCCGGAACCCCGGTCAAGCAGCAGTTCACGTACACGAAGGAGCAGCTGACGGCGGCGATAGCCGGGATCCTGGAGCGGTACGGGCCGACGACGATACGGATGCAGGACCCCACACCGGGCCGGTACGAGGACACGGGCAAGTACACCGACCACCAGGACCACATGTACGGCGCCCGGTTCGTGCAGGCCGCGACCGCGCGCTACGCCCTGCGCCAGGACCGGCCGCGGTTCTCGGTGCAGAACTACCTCGGCTACCACAACGGCACCCTGCCGCACGCGCTGGACCCGCAGACGGCCGAGACGAAGACCGGCTTCCTGAAGACGTACGCCTGGCTGGACCACGAGGACTACTGCGGCAGCCCCTCGGGCTGCGGCGACCGCAAGGTGGCCGGCAGCCCGACCGGGCGCAACTGGGCCCAGTCGCTGCGCTACGCGCGCGCCGACGGCACCTCATGGCTGGCGGAGGGCCTCGACGGCCGGCTGTGGGCGTTCGCCGCCCTCGACGGCCGGATGGCGGTGTGGGAGCGCGAGCGGGGCCGCTGGACCGGCCCGGCCCTCCTCCCCGGCACCGGCATCGACCCGGGCGCCACCACCGCCCGCTACCCCGACGGCCGGCTCGCGGTGCTCGCCACCCGCACCGTCCTCGGCGACCGGCCGCAGGACTACCGGCGCGAGGTCGTGTACGCCGTCCAGTCCGCGCCCGGCGGCCCGTTCGGGACGTGGCAGTCGCTCGGCACCCCCGAGCGGGAGGACGAGCACAGCACCTCGGCGATCAGCGGCCCCTCGGCCGCCGTCGACCAGGACGGCCGCCTGACGGTCTACGTCCGCGACGCGCGCCGCACCCTGCGCGCCCGGGTCCAGGAGCCGTCGGGCGCCTTCACCGACTGGCAGCGGCTCGGGGGCTGGGACCTGCAGAGCGACCCGGTGACGGTGGTCGACGCCGCCGGGCGGCGCCACGTGTACGCCACCAACACCCGTTCCGTGCTGGCCTGGATCCAGCCCCGCCCGGGCGCGCCCGTGCAGGGACCGTTCCCGACGCACCTCCCGGCCACCACGGTCCCGCTCACGGCCGCCCCGGACGGCGAGGGCGTCCGGCTCTGGTTCCGCCGCCCCGACTCGGGGGTGGTGCGCACCGCGCTGGTCTCGATGGGCGCGGCCAAGCCGACGGTGTCCCGGGTCACCGAGGTGGGCGGCCGGGCCGGATACGGCGCGGTCAGCGTCGCCGGCAAGCTGATCGCGGGCCGCGCCGAGAGCGGCACCGTCAGCACCACGGCCCTCGACGGCCCGCCCGCGTGGACGCAGTCCGGGATGCTCTACGCGGGCGCCCCGGCCGCGGTCCTCGACCCGGCGGGCGTCACCACGACGGCGGTCCTGGGCCTGGACGCCGAGCTCCACGTCACCACCACCCCGCCCGCGGGCACCCCCCGCCCGACCTGGCACCTGGCGGTCCCCCGCCTGCCCTGACCCCGCCCCTCCCCGCAGCGCGCCGGCCGCCTCCAGGGCAGACGGACGGCGCGCTCCCCCTCACAACCCGCCGACTGCCCCGCCCCGCCCCCGCGCGGCCCGCGACGTGAACCGCCAGACCGCGTGCTCCAACCCCCCGGGTTCCTGCCCGAGCACGGCGGCAGCCGCCTCGTACGCGGCGCGCAGCTGCTCGTACTTCAGGCCCGGGACCCCGGCATCCGCGGCGAAGGCGCGCAGGTGCACGTCCACGGCGACCTGCGACCGGCCGACGAGGTTGCCGATGTAGTCCACCGTCTTCGGCCCGACGCCCTTCACCGCGCGCAGATCCCCCCGATGGCTCCGGTCGTCGAGCCAGGTGCGCAGGTCTTCACGGGTGTCCACGCCGTTGGCGGCGAGCAGATCGGCGATCCCATGGGCCGTCGCGACTCTTCGGGGACTGTTGAAGTCCATGGCGACGGCCAGGTCCTCGGCGGCGATCCGGTCCCGGAAGCCCCGCACCGTGACCGCGTCCGGCCAGGCCTCCTGAAGCCGTTCGATCCGCGGCCGGACCGTCGACTCGTACTTGCGGCGCGCCTGGAAGCTGGCATCAGAGATGACGGCCCCCATATGGCTCCAGCCCCCGGGCGCCGAAAACGGCCCGCCGCCCAGAGTGACCCGCACGTGCCCAACGAGCCGCTGCACGGCATCGAGTTCCGTCATGCCCCCATGATGACGCCCGGCCCCCTCGTACAACACCTGCTTCGCACCACCCACGAAGACCGGAGCTCGAAGGCCGCGACCTCGCCCGGGTATTCCTCCCATTCGTGCTTCTTGCCACGCAAGAAGTCATGCACCGGGCCGGCGGCTGAGTGCCGTCGGCCCGGAGGGTTTTGCTGGAGTACCGCCGCTGAGCTGGGTTACAGGACCGGGAGGTTCTTGCGGAGTTCGAAGGCGGTTACCTCGGAGCGGTATTCCTCCCATTCCTGCTTCTTGTTGCGGAGGAAGAAGTCGAAGACGTGTTCGCCGAGGGTTTCCGCGACGAGTTCGCTGCGTTCCATCAGGGAGATGGCCTCGCCGAGGTTCTGCGGGAGGGGTTCGATGCCCATCGCGCGGCGTTCCGCGTCGGAGAGGGCCCAGACGTCGTCGTCGGCGCCCGCCGGGAGTTCGTAGCCCTCCTCGATGCCCTTGAGGCCCGCCGCCAGGAGGACCGCGTAGGTGAGGTAGGGGTTGGCGCCCGAGTCGATCGAGCGGACCTCCACGCGGGAGGAGCCCGTCTTGCCCGGCTTGTACATCGGGACGCGGATCAGGGCCGAGCGGTTGTTGTGGCCCCAGCAGATGTACGAGGGGGCCTCGCCACCGGAGCCGGCGGTGCGGGAGGAGCCGCCCCAGATGCGCTTGTACGAGTTGACCCACTGGTTGGTGACCGCCGCCGTCTCCGCCGCGTGGCGCAGCAGGCCCGCGATGAAGGAGCGGCCGACCTTGGAGAGCTGGTACTCGGCACCCGACTCGTAGAAGGCGTTCCGGTCGCCCTCGAAGAGGGAGAGGTGGGTGTGCATGCCCGAGCCGGGGTACTCCGAGAACGGCTTCGGCATGAAGGTGGCCTGCACGCCCTGTTCGAGGGCCACCTGCTTCATCACCAGGCGGAAGGTCATGATGTTGTCGGCCGTGGAGAGCGCGTCGGCGTAGCGGAGGTCGATCTCCTGCTGGCCGGGGGCGCCCTCGTGGTGGCTGAACTCGACCGAGATGCCCATCGATTCGAGCATGGTGATCGCCTGGCGGCGGAAGTCCATGCCCACGTTCTGCGGGGTGTGGTCGAAGTAGCCGGAGTTGTCCGCGGGGACCGGGCGGGATCCGTCCAGCGGCTTGTCCTTCAGCAGGAAGAACTCGATCTCCGGGTGGGTGTAGAAGGTGAAGCCCAGGTCGGAGGTCTTGTTCAGGATGCGCTTGAGGACGTACCGCGGGTCCGCGAAGGACGGCGAGCCGTCCGGCATCAGGATGTCGCAGAACATCCGGGCGGTCCCGGGGGCCTCCGCGCGCCACGGCAGTATCTGGAACGTGCTCGGGTCCGGCTTGGCGATCATGTCGGACTCGTAGACCCGCGCGAAGCCCTCGATGGCCGAGCCGTCGAAGCCGATGCCCTCGTCGAAGGCCTGCTCCAGTTCCGCCGGTGCGACGGCGACGGACTTGAGGAAGCCCAGCACGTCGGTGAACCACAGGCGCACGAAGCGGATGTCGCGCTCCTCAAGCGTCCGGAGGACGAATTCCTGCTGCTTGTCCATGCCTTCATCCTCGCAGTTCAGACGGCCTGTGCACCACTGCCCCCGGGGCCGGGGGGCACAGTCGGGCGCGCCCAGTATCGCCAGCCGTGGTTTCGGCCACATTACGCACCCGGCAAAGCTCCCGGCACCCCGCACTGACCTCGTGCCGGTCATGAGCATTACCATCTGCGCCCATGGGGGGCTGGGAGCGTACGAAGCGTACGAGGAGCGGGGGCCGAGGGCGCCCCGTTCCCCGGGCGTGCTCCCGGCGTGCCGCGCTGCTGCTCGCCTTCGGGGTGCTCCTCGGCGCGCTGTTCCTCTGCGCGCGGCCCGGTGAGACCCACGCCCCGGCGCCGCTCACGGCCACGGCCCCGGCCGGCGCGGTCGGGGCGGTCGGGGCGGCCGGCACGGCCGGCGCGCCGCACGCCGTCTGCGACTCCCCGCACGACCTGCCGGGCTGTTCGCCCCGTGCGCACCTGACCCCGGCCGTGCTGCCCGCGCCGGCGCCCGCCGTGGCCGTGCCGGACGCCGCCGCGGCGCTCCCCGCGCTCCCGGCGCGCACCGGGGCGCTGCGGCCGCCCGGGCCGCCGGCCCGCGCCCCCGACCTGCACGCCCTGCAAGTGCTGCGGACCTGACGGGTCCGGCGCCGTACCGCGCTCCACCGGATCCATCCCCTCCACCCCCCTCAGCAGAAGGAACACGGGCACATGGCCAGCAGGACTCCTCAGGACACCTCCCGTCAGGCGCGCATAGCCGAGATGCGCCGCGCCGAAAAGACACGCGACCGGCGCAACAAGATCCTCGCGATCACGGTCTCGACGGCCGTCGTCGCCGGTCTGGTCGGCTTCGGTGCCTGGGTGCTGATCGACCAGAAGCAGCAGGAGAAGGACGCCGAGGCGGCCCGCAAGGCGCCGGTGAGCGGCGAGCAGGACTGGGACGTCAAGAAGCTGGGCCGCAACCACGTCGATACCCCGGTGAAGTACGAGATGAACCCGCCGGTCGGCGGGGACCACCACCCCCGCTGGATGAACTGCAACGGCGACGTCTACAAGAACCCGGTGCCCGAGGTGAACGCGGTGCACTCGCTGGAGCACGGCGCGGTCTGGGTGACGTACAACGAGAAGGCCGCCAAGGGTGATCTGGACAAGCTCGCCGAGACGGTCGGCAAGACCCCGTACTCGCTGATGAGCCCGGTCAAGGAGCAGGCAGGCGCGATCATGCTCAGCGCCTGGGGCAAGCAGCTGACGGTGGACAGCGCCACCGACCCGCGGGTGGCGCAGTTCTTCACCAAGTACGTGCAGGGCCCGCAGACCCCGGAGCCGGGCGCGGCCTGCACGAACGGGCTGGCCGACAAGTGACCGGGCGGACCGACGAGGCACGGCAGGCCGACGAGGCCGGGGACGAGGACCGGGGCCGCCCGGCGCGTTCCACCCGTACGTACTGGGCCGCGGGCTCCGCCGTCGGGCTCGCGCTGCTGTTCGCGGTCGGCGCCACGGTCGCCGCCGCGAGCGACAGCGGCGGTTCCGGCTCCTCCGGTACGTCGTCCCGCGCGCCCGGGCGCTACTCGCCGGACGCCGGCTTCGCCCGGGACATGGCGGTGCACCACCAGCAGGCGGTGGAGATGTCCTTCATCGTGCGCGACCGCACCGAGGACGAGCCGGTGCGCAGCCTCGCGTACGACATCGCCAACACCCAGGCCAACCAGCGGGGCATGCTGCTCGGCTGGCTGGACCTGTGGGGGCTGCCCAAGGTGATCGCGGACGAGCCGCCGATGTCCTGGATGGCCGCCTCGGACGGCGAGGCCGGCGGCGAGGCCGGAACCGGCGGGGACGGCGGCCATCACGGGCACGACATGGGCGCGGCCAAGCCCGGCGCGCTGATGACCGGCATGGCCACCAAGGAGGAGCTCGCCGCGCTGGGCGCCGCCCGGGGCCGGGACGCGGAGGTGCTGTACCTCCAGCTGATGACCGACCACCACAAGGGCGGCGTCGCGATGGCCCGGGGCTGCGCGCGCCAGTGCGCGACCCCGGCCGAGCGGGCGCTGGCCCAGGGGATGGTGGAGGCGCAGCAGTCGGAGCTCACCCTGATGGCGGACATGCTCAAGCAGCGCGGAGCCGCGCCGCGCGGGTGACCGGACACGCTCGTACGGTGGGGAGAGGCGCCCTCTCACCCGTACGGGCGTGTGCTCCGCCGTGTGGGAACCGCCGCACCGGGCGCGCCCGCGCCCGGTGGTGAACGGCCCGCTCAGGAGGTTCAGCGATGACGACCGCCGCAGACATCATGCATCCCGGGGCCCAGTGGATCCCCGCCACCGAGACCCTCGACCGGGCCGCGCAGCTGATGGCCCGGCTGGGCGTGGGCGCCCTGCCCATCAGCGACGCGGCGGAGCGGCTGTGCGGGATCCTCACCGACCGCGACATCGTCGTGAACTGCGTGGCGATGGGGCACGACCCGGCGAAGGTCACCTGCGGTGACATGGCCCATGGCACCCCGCGCTGGATCGACGCCGGCGCGGACGTCACCGACGTGCTGGAGGAGATGCAGAGCCACCAGATCCGCCGGCTGCCGGTGATCCGGGACAAGAGGCTCGTCGGCATGATCAGCGAGGCCGACCTGGCCCAGCACCTCTCCGACGACCAGATGGCGACCTTCGTGGAGAAGGTCTACGCGCGGGCCTGACCCCGCTCGGCCGCCGCCAGGACCGCCCGCGCCACCTGGTCCGGGCGGTCCAGCATGACCAGGTGCCCCGCCGGTTCGGCCACCTCGAACCGGGCCCCGAGCCGGTCGGCCAGATCCGCCTGGCGGGCGAGCCAGCGCAGTGCGCCGGGGCGCGCGGAGCCGTCGTAGGCGGCCAGGACGGTGGCGGGCGCGCTCAGCCGGTGCCGGTGCCCGGCCCGCAGCGCGAGCACCTCGGCGGCCGTGTCGGGGTAGCGGGAGTTCTCCAGCAGGGCGCCCCGCCAGACCCGGCCGGTGCGGTAGCAGCGGCGTACGAGGTCCCGCGCGGCCGGGTCGGATCCGCCGGTCCGGGAGGCCCGTACGGCCGCCCGCCGGGCGAGCGGCCCCAGCGCGGCCGGGAGCCCGGCGGCGGTCACGGCCCGGCCGAGGGCGCGGGCGGCCGCGGTGCGCGCCGCGGCGGGCAGCACCGCGGTGGGGGCCTCCTCGACGCTGGAGTCGACCAGCACCAGGGCCGCGGTGCGCCCCGGGTACAGGCGGGCGAAGGCCTCGGCGTGGAACCCGGCGATGGAGTGCCCGACGACGGTGACGGGGCCGGGCAGGCCCAGCGCGTCCAGCAGTCCGGCGATCCGGCGGGCCTCCCCGGCGGCGCCGGCGGGGCCCGGCGCGGGCCCGCTCAGCCCGTGCCCGGGGCGGTCGAAGCGGACGACGGTACGGCCCCGGGCGAGCAGCGCGGCGACGGGGTCCCAGTCGAACCAGGCCATGGCGAGCCCGGCGCTGAGCACGACGGGCGGACCCTCGCCCTCCACGACCACGTGCAGCGGGACCCCGCCCACGCGGACGAACCGCCCGGGGCCGCTCACGTGCGGCGCTCCGCGTGGACGGAGTACGCCAGCAGCCCCAGCCAGAGCGCCACGAGCAGCACCTGGAGCCGCTGCCCGGCGCCGAGCGCCCAGGTCCCGCGCCCGGCGGTGAACAGGGCGATGGCGGTCAGGGTCCAGGCGGTGGCGAGGAGTTCCAGCACGACGAGCGCGGGCCCGTAGCGGGCGAGCGGGGCGAACCAGCCGTAGCGGCGGGCGGCGACGGTGAGGGCGACGATCCCGACGAGGGCGCCGGTCATGGCGAGGCTGCTGCTGACGGCGTGGGCCTGATGGGTGGCGGGGACCAGTCCGGCGGTCTCCCGGGCGGCGCACTCGGGGTCCGCGGTGGGGGTGCAGCTCAGCGGCAGCCAGGCGTCGGCGGCGGTGGCCGCGCCGAACAGGGTGATCCCGGCCCAGCCGACGACGGCCCACGGGCGCCGGCAGGCGGCGTACCGGGCGAGCCGGACGAGGGCCAGCAGACCGCCCGCGAAGACGAGCAGGCCCGCGGTGAAGTCGGTGGCCCGGAAGAGACCGCCGAGCGGCTGGTCCTGGGCGGCGAGCTCGCTGACGTAGGTCCGGATGGGGTTGAGGCCCGTGGAGAGGACGACTTCGAGCACCCACGCGGTGTAGGCGGCGGCCCCCAGCCCGGTCAGCGCGGCGACGCGCCACGCGTGGCGCGCGGACGGAGTGGCCCCCGCGAACCGGCCGCTGCGGGCGGACAACCCTTTTGTGGGCATAGTGCGACTCATCCTAAGCAACATCCCCGGGGTCGGTCCCTCGATCGGATACCCACCCCGGGTAGGGTTCCGCCCATGACGCGCAGTGCCCAGCGAGCCGCCCGGTGGACCCGGTCGACGCTGCTCGCCGCGCTGCTGCTGGGGATCGTCACGATGCACACGCTGGGTCATCCGAGCGAGTCCCACGCCATGGAAGACGTGACCGGGGCCCGCACCGTTGCCCAAGAACACTCCCTTCCGGCGCACCAGGCAACGGCGGCCCACCAGGCACCGGCCCACCGGGCACCCGCGGCGCACGCCGTCGCGCCCGCGCCCGGCGGCGGCCCGGCGGTCCACGCGCCTCCGGGGAGCGCCATGGACCCCATGTCCGTGTGCCTGGCCGTCCTCGCCGGGCTGGTGCTGCTCACCCTCGGCCGGGCGCTCGTCCGCTACGACGGCGGCCGCGCCACCGGAGGCCGCCTCCCCGGCCGCGTCCCCGCCGGCCCCGATCCGCCCGGACCGCGGGAGCTCCTGCGGCGGCTGGCGGTCCTGCGCGTATAGGGGCCGGGCTCCGCTGTCGCCCCGGCGCGCCCACGGGCCCGCGCGGCGACGGCAGACGGCGTCCCTCCACCCGCATCGCCCACCCGAGGTGCACCCATGCGCTCCCTTCCCACCCGCCGCGCCGTACTCGGCGCCTCCGCCGCCCTCGCCGGCTCCGGCCTGCTCTCCGCCTGCTCCGACGCCGGCACGGGCCCGGCCACCGGCCAGGGCTCCACCGGCCACGGCGCCATGCGGCACGGCGGCTCGGCCGCCGACACCCCGCCCGGCTACGTGGACCCGGCCGGCCCCGAGGTCCGGGCCGCCGAGGCCGCCCGCAAGGCCACCGGCCCGCTCACCGAGGTCAAGGTCACCGCCACCGCCACCCCGCTCGACCTGGGCGGCGGGGTCTCCGTCCGCTCCTGGGCGTACGGGGACACGCTGCCCGGCAAGGAGGTGCGGGCCACCGCGGGCGGCACCCTCGCCCTGACCCTGGCCAACAACCTCCCCGAGGCCACCTCCCTGCACTGGCACGGCCTGGCCCTGCGCAACGACATGGACGGCGTCCCCGGGCTCACCCAGCGGGACATCGCCCCGGGCGGCTCGTTCTCCTACAAGTTCGCCGTCCCGACGCCGGGGACGTTCTGGTTCCACCCGCACACCGGGGTCCAGCAGGACCGCGGGCTCTACGCCCCGCTGATCATCGAGGACCCCAAGGAGCCGCTCTCCTACGACAAGGAGTGGGTGGTCGTCCTGGACGACTGGCTCGACGGGGTGGACGGCTCCACCCCGGACGCCGTACTGGCCTCGCTACGCAAGGGCATGGCCGCGAACCACGCGGCGCACGGCCCCCAGGCGGGCAAGACGGCCAAGCCCGGAACGCCCGGGACGACCGGCACGACCCGCAGCGGCGGACCCGACCGGCTGCTCATGGGCAGCGAGAGCGACATCCTCGGCAAGGAGGCCGGCGATGTCGCCTACCCCCACTACCTGATCAACGGCCGGGTGCCCGCCGACCCCTCGGTGTTCACCGCGAAGCCCGGCGACCGGATCCGGCTGCGCATCGTCAACGCGGGCGGGGACACCGCGTTCCGCATCGCCCTCGGCGGCCACCAGCTGACGGTCACCCACACCGACGGCTTCCCCGTCGAGCCCGCCACGACCGACTGCCTGCTGCTCGGCATGGGCGAGCGCTACGACGTCCTGGTCACCGCCGGGGACGGGGTGTTCCCGCTCACCGCGCTCGCCGAGGGCAAGGGGCAGGCGGCCCTCGCCGTGCTGCGCACCGGGGCGGGCACCGCTCCGACCGCCTCGACCCGGCCCGCCGAGCTGGAGTCACGGCCGCTGCCGGCGGACGAGCTCAAGGCCGCCGGGTCCGTGGCGCTCGACGGCCGCGAACCGGACCGCACCCTCCAGATGCGGCTGACCGGGAACATGCAGCGGTACAACTGGGCCTTCGACAACGAGCCGTACACCCCGGAGCAGCGGCGTCCGGTGAAGGCGGGCGAGCGCGTACGGATCGAGTTCGCCAACTCGACGCCCATGTGGCACCCGCTCCACCTGCACGGACACACCTTCGCGTTGGGCACGGGCGGCCAGGGCGGCGCCCGCAAGGACACCACGATCATCCTGCCGGGCCAGCGGCTGACGGTGGAGTTCGACGCCGACAACCCGGGGCTGTGGATGGCGCACTGCCACAACGTCTACCACTCGGAGTCGGGGATGATGACGGTCCTCGGCTACCAGCTCTGACGGGCCGCCCCGGTCCGGCGCGGGTCCGGCGCGGTCCCGCCGCGCCGGACCGGGGCGCAATGGAGCGGCGGGCCGCCCGGCGCGCATGGCAATCTGGTGATCTCCACGCGCGGGCCGTCCCAGCCGGCCGCGCCCCGACACAAGGAATCGCCGCCGGCATGAGCAACTCCGCCAACCCGCCCAGCAACCCGACCGAACCGCCGACGGAGCCCGCGGACACTCCCATACCGGAGGCGGCCGCGACGCCGCCGCTGTCACTCCAGAAGACCCCGGCCGCAACTCCGGCCCCCGCCCCTGCCGCGGCTCCGGCCCCGGAACCGGCCGCCGCACCCGCACCCCCCGCCGCCCCGGCACCCGCACCCGCACCGGCACCGGCACCCGCCCCGGCCCCCGCGCTCGGTGCCTTCGCGCCGCCCGGCGCCTTCGCGCCGCCCGGGCCGATGCCGCCGAACGCCCAGCCCGGCGGCTTCGGCGCCCCCGCCCCGGCTGCCAACCCCTGGGCCGCGCACACCGCGTACGGCGCCACCCCCGGCAACCCGTGGGGCCGCCCGGCCGAGCCCACCAACGGCCTGGCCGTGGCCTCGCTGGTGCTCGGCATCGCGGGCGTCGTGGTCGGCATCCTCCCGATCTTCTTCTGGGTGGGCGCCATCACGGCCCTCGTCGCCATCGGCGTGGGCATCGGCGGCATCGTCCGCGCCCTCGGCGGGGCCCCGCGCAAGACGATGGCGATCATCGGCACGGTCCTCGGTCTCCTCGGCATCGGCGCGGCCTTCGGCGGGCTCTACCTGACCGGCCTCGTCATGGAGAAGGCCTCCCGGCACGTCGAGCACGAGATCGACGAGGACTGGGACGAGGACGACTTCGGCTCCCTCGCGCCGCCGTCGCCGAAGCCCTCGCCGACCGACGTCCCCGGCATCACCAGCCCGCTCCCGTTCGGCGAGACGTACACGTACCCGAACGGCATCAAGGTGACCCTCTCGACGCCGAAGAAGTTCGTCACCAAGAACAAGTACTCCCAGGTGGGCAACGCCGTGGTGATGACGCTCACCATCACGAACGACTCGACCGAGCCCCACAACGTCATCTACGCGATGCCCAACGTCCGCGACGAGAACGGCATGGCCGCCAAGCTCGTCTTCGACGGCGACGTCCCCAAGATGATCCGGGGCGACATCCTGCCCGGCCGCTCCGCCAGCGGGGTCGCGGCCTTCGAGGTCCCTGAGGGCACCGAGCGGATCACCGCCGACATCTCCCCCGGGATCCAGCTGCCCAACGCGAAGTTCAGCGGCCGGATCGGCTGACCGGAAAACCGGTTCTCCGGCACATCCGAGGGGCGGGACCCAGGACATCGCGTCAGAAAGACGATTAGACTGGGCCCGTGCCTCAACTTCGCCTCGCTCTGAATCAGATCGACTCGCAGGTCGGCAACATCGCCGCCAACGCCGACTCGGTCGTCCACTGGACCCGGCACTCCGCCGAGCAGGGCGCCCACCTGGTGGCGTTCCCGGAGATGATGCTGACCGGGTACCCCGTCGAGGACCTCGCCCTGCGCGGCTCCTTCGTCGAGGCCTCCCGTACCGCGCTGCGCGCACTCGCGGAGCGGCTGGCGGCCGAGGGCTTCGGCGGGCTGCCGGTCATCGTGGGCTACCTCGACCGTACGGAGCGGGCCGCGCCCCGGCTCGGCCGCCCGGCGGGCTCCCCGGAGAACGCCGCCGCCGTGCTGTACGGCGGGAAGGTCGTCCTGCGCTTCGCCAAGCACCACCTCCCCAACTACGGCGTGTTCGACGAGTTCCGCTACTTCGTGCCGGGCGACACGCAGCCGGTGATCCGGGTGCGCGGCGTGGACGTGGCCCTGGCCATCTGCGAGGACCTCTGGCAGGAGGGCGGCCGCGTCCCGGCGACCCGCTCCGCCGGGGCCGGGCTGCTGATCTCCGTCAACGCCTCCCCGTACGAGCGCGACAAGGACGACCTGCGCCTCGAACTGGTGCGCAAGCGCGCCAAGGAGGCCGGCTGCACCCTCGCCTACCTTGCGATGATCGGCGGCCAGGACGAGCTGGTCTTCGACGGGGACTCCATCGTCGTGGACGGCGCCGGCGAGGTCATCGCCCGCGCCCCGCAGTTCTCCGAGGGCTGCGTGCTGGTCGACCTGGAGCTGCCGGCCGCCCGGGCCGACGCCCCCGAGGGCGTGGTCGACGACGGCCTGCGCATCGACCGCGTGGTCCTCTCCGAGGAGCCGGTGGAGCCGTACGAGCCGGTGGTGCCGGGCGGTTACGCCGACCGGCTGGAGGACGACGAGGAGGTCTACGACGCGCTGGTCGTGGGCCTGCGCGCGTACGTCCGCAAGAACGGCTTCCGCTCGGTCCTCATCGGGCTCTCCGGCGGCATCGACTCGGCGCTCGTCGCCGCCCTCGCCTGCGACGCGATCGGCGCGCAGAACGTGTACGGCGTGTCGATGCCCTCGAAGTACTCCTCGGACCACTCCAAGGGCGACGCGGCCGAGCTGGCCGAGCGGACCGGGCTGAACTTCCGGACCGTGTCGATCGAGCCGATGTTCGACGCGTACATGGGCGCGCTGGGTCTGACGGGCCTGGCGGAGGAGAACCTCCAGTCCCGGCTGCGCGGCACCCTGCTGATGGCGCTCTCCAACCAGGAGGGCCACATCGTGCTGGCCCCGGGCAACAAGTCGGAGCTGGCGGTCGGCTACTCCACCCTGTACGGGGACTCGGTGGGCGCGTACGGCCCGATCAAGGACGTCTACAAGTCGGACGTCTTCCGCCTCGCCGAGTACCGCAACAGGGCGGCGGCCGAGCGCGGCGAGATCCCGCCGATCCCGGAGAACTCCATCGTGAAGCCGCCGAGCGCGGAACTGCGGCCGGGCCAGGTGGACACGGACTCGCTGCCCGGCTATCCGGTGCTCGACGCGATCCTGGCGATGTACGTGGACCGCGACCAGGGCCTGGACGCGATCGTCGCGGCCGGCTTCGACGCGGAGCTGGTGGCGAAGACCCTGCGGATGGTGGACACGGCGGAGTACAAGCGCCGCCAGTACCCGCCGGGCACGAAGATCTCCGCGAAGGGCTTCGGCAAGGACCGCCGCCTGCCTGTCACGAACGGCTGGCGCGAGCAGGCGTAGCGGCGCCCGCAAGCCCGCGAGGGCCCCGGCCGCCGATGAGGACGGCGGCCGGGGCCCTCGTGCGTGCGGGCGGGCCCGCCCTAGGGCTTGACGGTGACGCGGGCGGCGATCGGGAGGTGGTCGCTGCCCGTGCGCGGCAGTGACCAGGAGGCCTCCGGCTGGATGCCGCGGACCATGATCTGGTCGATCCGGGCCATCGGGAACTGGGCGGGCCAGGTGAAGCCGAAGCCGTCGCCGGCTGCGCCCTGCGTGGAGCGCATCTGCGAGGTGACCTCGGACAGGGACCGGTCGTTCATGGTCCCGTTGAGGTCGCCGAGCAGGATGACCTTCTTCAGCGGTTCGGCGGCGAGCGCGGCGCCCAGCGCGTCGGCGCTGTTGTCGCGCTGGTTGGCGGTGAAGCCGGCGTTCAGCTTGACCCGGACGGAGGGCAGGTGGGCGACGAAGACGGCGATGGGCCCCTGCGGGCTGCTCACGGTGGCGCGCATGGCCCGGGTCCAGCCGAGCCGGATGTCCACGGCCTGGCTGGCGGTGAGCGGGTACTTGCTCCACACCCCGACCGTGCCCTCGACGGAGTGGTACTTGTAGACGGCTCCGAGGTACTTCTCGTACGTGGGGACGGCGCCCGCCTTGAGCTCGGTCAGGGCGAGGACGTCGGAACCGGACTTCGCCAGCGACTGGGCGGTGCTCTTCGGGTCGGGGTTGTCGGCGTCCACGTTGTGCGTGGCCACGACCAGGTTGCCGCCGGATCCCGACTTGTCGGTGACCAGGCCCCCGAACAGGTTCACCCAGACCACGGCGGTCAGCAGTATCGCGATCAGCGCCGTCGCGGACTTGCGGACCACGGCGGCGACCAGCAGCAACGGCACCGCCACGCCCAGCCAGGGCAGGAAGGTCTCGGTGAGACTGCCGAGGTTGCCCACGTCGTTGGGCAGGCTGGCGTGGAAGATCATCACGAGGGAGATCAGCGCGGCCAGCCCGGCGGTCACGATGCCGCGCCGCCAGATGCCCGGGTCTCCGCGCAGTTCGGCCAGTCGGCGTCGGAGGCCGGATCCGGAGGGCTCGGGCTCCGAGCCGCCGTTTCCCGTCTCCGTCATGTACGCCTGTGCCATGCCGCTGCCCTCACTGCCGTGCTCGCGCTCCGTCCCCGCCCCTTGACCCTAGGCGATGTGCGGAGCATTCCGTGCCGTTTGTCCGGCCGTACGTCCGGGAGGACGAACGCTCATGCGGTGCGGGTTCCGCTTGTCACGAAACGCGCACATTGGGCCCGTACGCGGGGGGCGGGGCCCGGAGTGTGA
Source organism: Streptomyces goshikiensis (assembly GCF_014650555.1). GTDB lineage: Bacteria > Actinomycetota > Actinomycetes > Streptomycetales > Streptomycetaceae > Streptomyces > Streptomyces goshikiensis. The sequence goes on from NZ_BMVE01000005.1 coordinate 483,740, forward strand.
CGGACCGGGCACCGTGGCACTTCCGTACCGGGCCCGGCTGGTGCCACCATGGTGGGTGAGTCCGGGGACGCCGTAAGGGTGCCTCGAGATGACACGAGGAGCAGTTGCAATGACGCATGCCGTTTCGCCTGCCCGCGAGAGTGCCGGCCCCTCCCTGTACGGGGGCACGCGCACCCGGCGCATCACGGTCCGCGACCTCACGCTCGCCAAGGAGCGCGGCGAGAAGTGGCCCATGCTCACCGCCTACGACGCGATGACCGCGTCGGTGTTCGACGAGGCCGGGATCCCGGTCGTGCTCGTCGGTGACTCGATGGGCAACTGTCACCTGGGTTACGAGACCACCGTCCCCGTGACGATGGACGAGATGACCCTGCTGTCGGCGGCCGTGGTGCGGGGCACCAGCCGGGCGCTGGTCGTCGGTGACCTGCCGTTCGGCTCGTACCAGGAAGGCGCCGTGCAGGCGCTGCGCAGTGCCACTCGCCTGGTCAAGGAGGCCGGGGTCGGGGCGGTCAAGCTGGAGGGCGGCGAGCGTTCGCTGGCCCAGACCGAGCTGATCGTGCAGTCCGGCATCCCGGTCATGTCGCACCTGGGTCTGACCCCGCAGTCCGTGAACGCCATGGGCTACCGGGTGCAGGGCCGTGGCGACGAGGCCGCGCACCAGCTGCTGCGCGACGCGAAGGCCGCGCAGGACGCGGGCGCGTTCGCGGTGGTCCTGGAGCTGGTTCCGGCCGAGCTGGCCGCCGAGGTCACCCGGTCCCTGCACATCCCGACCGTCGGCATCGGCGCCGGCTCGGAGTGCGACGCGCAGGTGCTGGTGTGGACCGACATGATGGGTCTGACCGGCGGGAAGATGCCGAAGTTCGTGAAGCAGTACGCGAACCTGCGCCAGACCATGGGCGACGCGGCGAAGGCCTTCGCCCAGGACGTGGTCGGCGGAGCGTTCCCGCAGGAGGAGCACGCCTTCCACTGATCGCCGTAGCGCGTTCACGGCCCGCCGGCACCTCCGCCGGCGGGCCGTGGGCCGTGAACCGTGAGCCGTGTGCGGGCCTCCTGCGGGCGGCTCGTCAGTGGACTGTCGGTGGCTTGTCGGCGGGTTGTCGGTGGCGGCTGGTCCCATGGTGGACATGACGCGAACCGACAACAATCCGCCGCAGGGCCCGCTCGCCGTGGAGGTGCGGGGGCTGGTCAAGCACTACGGGGAGACCAAGGCCCTCGACGGCGTGGACCTCGATGTCCGGGAGGGCACGGTCCTCGGGGTCCTCGGCCCCAACGGCGCCGGCAAGACCACCCTCGTCCGCTGCCTCTCCACCCTGGTCATCCCCGACGCCGGCACCGCCTTCGTCGCCGGCTACGACGTGGTGCGCCAGCCCCGCCAGCTGCGCCGCACCATAGGCCTCACCGGCCAGTACGCCTCGGTCGACGAGAAGCTCTCCGGCCGGGAGAACCTCTACATGATCGGCCGGCTGCTCGACCTGTCCCGCAAGGACGCCCGCACCCGCGCCGACGAGCTCCTGGAGCGGTTCTCGCTCACCGACGCCGCGAAGAAGGCCGCGATGCACTACTCCGGCGGCATGCGCCGCCGGCTCGACCTGGCCGCCTCGATGATCGGCCACCCGGCCGTGCTGTACCTGGACGAGCCGACCACCGGTCTGGACCCCCGCACCCGCAACGAGGTGTGGGACGAGGTGCAGCGGATGGTCTCCGAGGGGGTCACCGTCCTGCTCACCACCCAGTACATGGAGGAGGCCGAGCAGCTCGCGAGCGAGCTGACGGTCATCGACAAGGGCAAGGTCATCGCCAGCGGCAAGGTCGACGAGCTGAAGGCGCGCGTCGGCGGCCGGACGCTGAAGGTCCGCCCCGTCTCCGTGTCCGACCTGCCGGGCATGGCGCGCTCGCTGTCCGAGGCCGGTCTGGACGGCGTGGCCGGTTCGCAGATCGCGTCCGAGGAGGGCGTGCTGCTGGTCCCGATCCTGAGCGACGAGCAGCTGACCGCCGTGGTCGGCCTGCTGGCCGCCCGCGGGTACGCGATCGCCGACCTCGGCACGTACCTGCCCAGCCTGGACGAGGTGTTCCTGTCCATCACCGGCCAGAAGCCCAGCGCCCCCGACTCCGTTCCCGCCCAGCAGACCGAGGAGGTCGCGGCATGAGCACCGTAACCACGTCCAAGCCCGGTGGCGGCGCGGCCGCCCCGGTGGCCGCCGCCACCGCCGCCGCGGTCCGGACCGAGGACGGCCGGATCGGCCTGCGGGCCAATCTGCGGCACATCGGCGCCCTGGTGCGCCGCAACACCCTGCAGATCAAGCAGGACCCCGAGTCGATGTTCGACGTCCTGTTCATGCCGATCGTCTTCACGCTGCTGTTCGTGTACGTCTTCGGCGGCGCGATCGCGGGCAAGGGCAACCAGGGCGACTACGTCAACTACCTGGTGCCCGGCCTGATGGCGATGATGGGCATGAACATCGCCATGGCCGTCGGCACCGGCGTCAACGACGACTTCAAGAAGGGCGTGATGGACCGCTTCCGGTCCATGCCCATCGCCCGCTCCTCGGTGCTCATCGCGAAGATCGTGGTGGAGCTCGGCCGGATGATGATCGCCATCGGCATCCTACTGATCATGGGCTTCATCCTGGGCATGTCGATCAAGACCTCGGTGCTGGACCTGCTCCTCGCCATCGGGCTGTCGGCCGTGTTCGGCGCCTCGCTGATGTGGATCTTCATCCTGCTCGGGCTCACCCTGAACTCGGCGCAGGCCGTCCAGGGCATGGCGATGGTGGTGCTGATGCCGCTGCAGTTCGGCAGCTCCATCTTCGCCAAGCCGGCGACCATGCCGGGCTGGCTGCAGAGCTTCACCGACTACAACCCGCTGTCCAACCTGGCCGACGCGGCACGCGGCCTGATGATCGGCGGCCCGGTCGGCCACCCGGCGACGGTCACCCTGATCTGGTCGGTCGCCATCACCGCGGTCACCATGCCGCTCGCCGTCCGCAAGTTCCGCCAGAAGACCTGACCCGGGACGGCCGGTCCGTTCCGGATCGCGTCCCGGACGGGCCCCGCACGGGGGGCCGGGTCAGACGAGGGCGGTGGCCTCCTCCAGGGTGAGGCCGCCGCCTTCGGCGTACGCGGCCTCGTACCCGGCATCGCCCAGCGCCGCCCGCGCCATCTCCTCGGCGCGGGCGGCGTCCGCGCGTTCGGTGCTGACCGGGAAGTGCGCGGGCGGCAGGTGGGCCCGGTACGCGCCGATCAGCCGGGCGGCGTCCCGCGGCCGCTCCGGGCCGCCGGGCGAGGCGAGCGAGACGGCCGCCGTCAGCAGGAACACGGCGGACAGCTGCGGGGCGACCATCACCGCGAGCGGATCGCGGGCGTCGGCCGAGGCCGCGCGGACCACCGCCAGGGCGTCCTCGTACTCGCCCTCCTCGTTGTCCAGCCAGGCCACCGTGGCCAGGAGGAACACGTCGAACACGGCGTACGCGCCGAAGGTGAACTCCTCGCGCAGCGCCGCCACCTGGGCGCGGGCCTCGGCGAACCGCCCGGTGCGGCCGAGGATGCCCGCGAGGAACATCCGGGCGGCGGGTGTGGCCTCGTTGCCGTAGCGCTCCACCCTGCCGAGGATCTCGCCCAGGATCTCCTCGGCCGCCTCCGTCTCCCCGGCCTCGGTGAGGGTCCCGGCCATCCGCACGCGGAGCACCGTCACCTGCGCCCTGGCGCCGAGGCGTTCGGCGTGCTCGATCGCCGCGCGGAAGTCCTGGGTGGCCAGGGCGTACTCGCCGCGCTTCTCGCGTGCCTCGGCGCGGGCGGAGAGGGCCTCGGCGCAGCCCCAGTCGTCGCCGAGCTCACGGAAGAGGGCCAGGCTCTCCTCGGCGTCACGGGCCGCGTCGCCGGCCCAGTCGGCGCGGTTGGCCAGGATGTTGGCGCGCAGCTGGAGGGCGGAGGCGAGCTCCCAGCGGTAGCCGAGGGACCGGGCGGTCTCTACGCTCTCGTGCACGACGCGGCGGAGCAGCTCGGTGTCGCCGGAGATCATCACGGCGTAGACCCACAGGCCGGCCGGGGGCCGGCAGGTCTGCGGGAGGCCGGGCCGGTAGACGCTCGTCATGGCCGCGATCTGCTCGCGTATCTCCGGGGTGCTCCAGTCGGCGCTGTTCTGGTCGCGGGCGGCCAGCCGGATCAGCTGGATGCCGCGCCAGCCCTCGGTGAGCAGTTCGCCGGAGTACGGCGGCGGCGCGTCGACGATCCGCTCCAGGACGGGTGCGGCGGGTGCGGCGGGCGGCGCGAAGGGGTCCGGGCCGAGCGGCGCGGCGGCCTCGGACCAGTGCCGGGACTCGGTGCGCAGGTCCTGCATGACCCAGTACCAGACCAGGGAGTGGACCAGGCACAGCACCTCGTCGGCGTCGCGGAGCGCGACGGCTCGGCGCAGGGCGGTGCGGAGGTTCTCGTACTCGGTGGAGAGCAGTGCGGCGGCGGCGCGCTGGCCGTGGCCGCGCAGCGACGGCTCGGTGGTGCGGGCGAGTTCGCGGTAGTGGGTGAGGTGGCGCCGCTCGGTGTCGGCGCGGTCCCCGGCGGCCTCGGCCAGCCGTTCGGCGGCGTACTCGGCGACGGTCTCCAGCAGCCGGTAGCGCATCTCGTCGCCGCCCTGACCGGGGGCGGCGACGACGAGGGACTTGTCGACGAGGGAGCCGAGGGTGTCGGCGACGTCCAGGACGTCGGTGGTGTCGGTGGCGTCGGCGCAGACGGCCTCGGCGGCGGCGAGGTCGCAGCCGCCGGCGAAGACGGACAGGCGCCGCAGAACGGTGCGTTCGGGCGCGTCCAGCAGCTCCCAGGACCAGTCGACGACGGCGCGCAGGGTCTGCTGGCGGGGCAGGACGGTCCGGGAGCCGCTGGTCAGGAGCCGGAAGCGGTCGTCGAGGCGGTCGGCGATCTGGCGCGGGGTCAGCAGCCGCAGCCGGGCCGCGGCCAGCTCGATGGCGAGCGGGAGACCGTCCAGACGCCGGCAGATCTCCGCGGCCGAGGCGGGGTCGTCGGCGGGGGTGAAGCCGGGGCGGGCGGCGGCCCCGCGGTCGGCCAGCAGCCGCAGCGCGACGGGGTCGGGCAGCGGCTCGACGGGCCGCAGGCTCTCGCCGGGGACGCCGAGGGGTTCGCGGCTGGTGGCGAGGATCCGGATGCCGGGGCAGCGCGCCAGGATCTCGGCGGCGAGTTCGGCGGCGGCGCCGACGACGTGCTCGCAGTTGTCCAGGAGCAGCAGGAGGCGGCGGCCCGCGCAGTGGTCGGCGAGCCGGTCGAGGGGGCCGTCGCCGGCCCGGCCGGTGAGCGCCCGCAGCTCCTCGGCGGCGGCGCCGCGCAGCTTGGTCTCCCGCGCCCCGAGCGCGGCGAGGACGGCGTCGGCGACGTCCTCCGGGTCGTCCACGGGCGCCAGCTCCACGAGCCACACCCCGTCGGGCCAGCGGGCGGGGTCCTGTGCCTCGGCGGCCTCCTGGGAGAGCCGGGTCTTCCCGGCCCCGCCGGGCCCGAGCAGCGTCACGAGCCGGGCCCGCGCGAGGTCCTCCCCGATGACGCGGATGTCGTCTTCGCGCCCGACGAAGGTGGTGAGGCGGGCCCGCAGGTTCCCGGGCGGCAGGCCCCGGCCGGGCGCGGCGCGGTCGGCGGTGCCGTCGGCCGCCGCGGCCGGCAGACCCGCGCCGGCCGAGTGGTCCGGGTGGGAGGGGTGGTCCGGGTGGGGCTCGGGGGCGGGCGCGGGGGCGGGCGCCGGGGCCGGGGCCGGGGTCAGGAGGGCGGCGTGCAGGGTGCGCAGGGCGGGGCCCGGGTCGGTGCCGAGCCGGCCGGCCAGCTCCCGGCGGAGCGCGTCGTAGGCGGCCAGCGCCTCCGCCGGGCGGCCGGTGTCGCGCAGGGCGCGGATGCGGAGGGCGTGGAGCGGCTCGTCCAGGGGGGCGGCCGCGCACAGCGCGGTCAGCTCCGGGAGCGCGGACTCCGCCTGCCCGAGGTCGAGGGCGGCGGCGAGCCGGCCCCGGCGCGCCTGTGACCGCAGCGCCTCCCACCGGGCGGACTCCGCCGCCCCGTCCGGCAGCGAGGCCAGCGCCGGCCCGCGCCACAGGGCGAGCCCCTCGTCGTACAGGGCTGCCGCCTCGGCCGGGTCGGTGGTCTCGGCGGCCGCCCGGGCGAGGCGTTCGAAGCGGTACAGGTCGATGTCCTCCCGGTCGGCTGCCAGGGCGTACCCGCTCTCCCCGGAGCCCACGGCCGCCTGCCCGAGCGCCCGCCGCAGCCGGGCCACCAGCGCTTGCAGCGCGGCCACGGCGTCCGCGGGCGGGTCGCCGTCCCATACGTCGGCGACGAGCGCGCGCACCGGCACCGCCCGCCCCGGCCGCAGCGCGAGCGCGGTCAGCAGCGCCCGCAGGCGTGCTCCGCCGACGGCGACGGGGGTGCCGTCGTCGCGGATGGCCTGGGTGGTGCCGAGAATCGTGTAGCGCACCGGCCCATTCTCCCGGACCCGGGCCCCGGCCCGTCCGGAACGCGGGATAGGTTCGCCGCATGGGTCATCAGGGCGGCCGCGGCGAGCGGCGTATCAGTGCGGTATTCCTCGGCATCGTCGCGGTGATGGCGGTCACCGGCTGGGCGGTGTGGACGGACTACGCGGCCAGTCCGGGCCTCGCCGTGTTCCTCTTCGTGACCTCCGCGTGGATCGTCTCGCTCTGCCTGCACGAGTACGCGCACGCCCGCACCGCCCTGCACGGCGGCGACCTCACCGTCGGCGCCAAGGGCTACCTGACGCTGAATCCGCTCAAGTACACGCACGCGCTGCTCAGCATCGTGCTGCCGGTGCTGTTCGTCATCATGGGCGGCATCGGCCTGCCCGGCGGGGCCGTGTACATCGAGCGCGACCGGATCGCGGGCCGCTGGAAGCACAGCCTCATCTCGGCGGCGGGCCCGCTGGCCAACGTCGCGTTCGCGATCGTGTGCACGGCCCCGTTCTGGCTGCACGCCCTGGACGGGGTGCCGGTGGCGTTCCGCTTCGCGCTGGCCTTCCTGGCCCTGCTCCAGGTCTCGGCGGCGATCTTGAACTTCCTGCCGGTGCCGGGCCTGGACGGCTACGGGATCATCGAGCCCTGGCTCTCGCACCGGGTGCGCCGCGAGCTGGCGCCGATCGCGCCGTTCGGGCTGATCGCCCTGTTCGCGATGCTGTGGATCCCGGAGGTCAACCAGTTCTTCTTCGGCGTGGTGGACGGCGTGCTGTCCGCGCTGGGCGTGAACGAGCGGGCCGCCTACTGCGGCCAGGACCTCTACCGCTTCTGGCAGGGCGGCGACTCGTTCTTCTGCGCCGCGCCGGTCGAGTAGCCGCGCCCGGCGAGATGCCCTAGACCGCCTGGCGGGTGTTCTCCGCGGCCTTGGCCGCCTTCGCCTTGCGCAGGTAGAACCAGGCCATGTTGGACGTGACGCCGGCCAGCAGCACCCACACGATCCCGAGGAAACTGCCCTCCACGAAGGCGACGACGGCCGCGGCCACGGACAGGGCGCAGACGACTACGGCGAACACGGCAAGGCGGGGCATGGGGAACAGCTCCTCGGCGACACGGGACGGGTAGAGCCCCTCCAGTGTCCCCCATGCCCCGCCGTGCTCCCGTAAAGGCACCCGGGCTCCCCCCTCCCGGCCCTTTTTCGCCATTTGCCTGATCTTCCGGCCGACGCGCCGCTACGGTCGCCGGACAGGACGACGGCCCGGCCCGCTCGGCCCGTTGTGGACGACGCCGGGCGTCTGGGGGGAGAGACATGCGGGAGATCTCCAAGGGTGCGAACGTCAGCCTGACCGCCCTCAGTGAGGACGCCGGCTCGGTCGTGGTGAGCCTGGGCTGGAGCAGCGCTTCGGGGGCGGGCGACGCCGACGTCTCCGTCCTTCTCGTCGGCGAGGACGGCAAGGTCCGCAGCGAGAACGACTTCTACTTCTACAACAACCCCGCGGCCGCGGACGGCAGCGTGCAGCTGCTGGGCAAGACGCCGACCGAAAGCGGGGACGAGGACCGGATCGGGGTGGACCTGACCGCCGTCCCGGAGGAGGTGGCCCGGATCGTCGTGGCCGCCAGCCAGTACGGCGGCACCCGCTTCGGCGACCTGGACGGGCTGCGGATGACGGTCGCGGACAGGTCGGGCGAACCGCTGGTCGGGTTCTCGATCGACGACGCGAGCGTGGAGACGGCGTTCATCTTCGGCGAGCTGTACCGGCGCGGGGAGGAGTGGAAGTTCCGCGCGGTCGGGCAAGGCTACGAGACCGGTCTGGCGGGGCTGGCCACGGACTTCGGCATCGCCGTCGAGGAATCCGAGGAGCCGGAGCAGCCGGAGGCGGCAGCGGAACCGCCGGAGCCGGGCGGTGCCGTGGCGCCGCGGGCGGCGCAGACCACGACGGCGGGAACCCCCGGGCCCGCCGGGAGCCCGGCCGCGCCTCAGACGGCGCAGCCGGAGAGCGGAACCGCCGGGGGCCCGGCCGCGCCGGGGGCCGCGGAACCACAGGCGGCGACGGAGGGAACCGTCAGCCCGGCCGCACCGCAGGCGGCGCAGGCGACGGCGGAAGCCGCCGGCCCCGCCGCGCCCGCGGGGCGGCCGCCGGGCCCGGGCGCCGTCCCCGCCCAGGCGCGCGGGCCCCGGACGACGCGGAAGAAGGTGACGCTGCCCAAGGCGCCCGGGAAGTCGCTCGCCGAGAACGAGTCCTGGCGCCCGGCCCGGCTGTTCCCCGTCCCGTCGCTGAAGAGCGACAAGGAGCGGGAGGTGCGCGCCACCTCGGTGCTGTTGTCCGTCATGGCGCAGGTGCCGGAGTTCGGCCGCCGCCTCACCGCCGCGTTCGGCGCTCCCGCCGGGCGGATGCAGACCTTCACCGAGGTGTCCCTCCCCCACGGCGACACCCCGCGGCGCCCGGACGGGGTGATCCGGGTCGAGCGGGCCGGGAAGCTGTGGACAGCGCTGGTGGAGACGAAGACCAACGGGAACCCGCTGCGGCCCGAGCAGGTGCAGCAGTACATGGACATCGCCGCCCGCCGCGGCTACGAGTCGGTGATCACGCTCTCCAACGACGTGGCCCTCGAAGGCACCGCCATGGTGGACGTCAAGGTCGACGGGCGCCGCAAGCACAAGGTCGGCCTCTGGCACCTGTCCTGGGCCGAGGTGGCCCATCAGGCCCAGCTGCTGATCCGGCACGAGGGCGTGGGCAACGCCGCGCACGCCTGGCTCCTGCAAGAGCTGCTGGCGTACCTCCAGCACGAGCAGTCGGGCTGCCACGGTTTCCAGAACATGGGCCCGGCCTGGGTCCCCGTCCGCAACGGCATCGAGGACGAGACCCTGTGCCTCGGGGATCCGCGCGCCACCGAGGTCGTCGAGAGCTGGGAGCGGCTGATCCGCCAGGTCTGTCTGCGGCTCGGCGGGGAGCTCGGCCAGAAGGCGCTGCCGGTGCAGCGGGTGCGGCGCGGCAGTGATCCGCTGAGCCGGCGCGCGGCGGCCGCGGAGCGGCTCTGCCTGGACGGCAGGCTCTCGGCGGAGCTGCGCGTCGAGGGGACGAGCAGTGTCATCGCGGTGACGGCCGACCTGCGGACGGCGAAGATCCGCACCTCGGTGGACGTGCCCGCGCCGGAGGGCTCGTATCCGCTGGTGACGGTGCGGCGGCTGGTGCGGCTGCTGGCCGAGGCCCCGGCGGACCTGCACGTGGAGAGCCTCGTCGAGGGCGAGAACGGGCCGCGCGGGACGCTGGAGCGGCTGCGGCCCGAGCCCGGCGACCTGGTGCCGAGGAACGGGGCCGCCGTCACCGGGTTCCGGCTGACGCTGATCAAGGGCATGGGCAACAGCCGCGGCAACACTGAGTCCGGTTTCATCCGCAGCGTCGACGAGGCCGTGGACCGGTTCCGGCAGGGGGTGGTGGCGCACCTCGGGCCCCTTGAGGCGCGTGCGGGCCGCCGCGGGTGACTGCGGCGGCGGCCCGGCCGTGGTGGCTCAGACGTCCGTGACGCGCAGGCCCGCGTGGGCCTTGTAGCGGCGGTTGGTGGAGATCAGGTTGGCGACGAGCGCCTCGACCTGGTGGGCGCCCCGGAGCCGGCCCGCGAACACGCCGCGCATGCCGGGGATGCGGGCGGTGAGGGCCTGGACGATGTCGGTGTCGGCGCGGGAGTCGCCGAGGACCATCACGTCGGTGTCGATCTCCTCGACCGTCTCGTCCTGGAGCAGGACGGCCGAGAGGTGGTGGAAGGCCGCGGTCACCCGGGAGTCGGGGAGCAGGGCCGCGGCCTGCTGGGCGGCGCTGCCCTCCTCGACCTGGAGGGCGTACGCGCCCTGCTTGTCGAAGCCCAGCGGGTTGACGCAGTCCACGACGAGCTTGCCCGCGAGGTCCTCGCGCAGCGCTTCGAGGGTCTTGGCGTGCCCCTCCCAGGGCACCGCGACGATCACGATGTCGCTGCGGCGGGCGCACTCCGCGTTGTCCGCGCCCTCCACGCCGAGGCCGAGTTCCTCGGCGGCGGTGCGCGCGCGGTCTGCGGCGCGCGAGCCGATGATCACCTTCTGGCCGGCCCGGGCGAACCGGTAGGCGAGGCCCCGGCCCTGGTCGCCGGTGCCGCCGAGGACGCCGACGACGAGGCCGGTGACGTCCGGGAGGTCCCACGGGTCCTTGACCGGCGGCTTCTGCGTCCCCGGTGCCTGCGTGCTGTCTGTGGAAGTCATGGGGGCGAGCGTACTGCCGAGTATGCGAAAGCCACACAGGTCCGCACGGTCGGGGCAACCGGCCCCGGAAGCCCTCCGGACGTCCCCCGGATGGTGCAGGATGCCGTCATGGACGCCGTCAGGGTCGCGCTGCTGCGCGAGGTGCTCGCCGGTACGCGGTGGCCGGGTGCCGCCCGGCAGTTCGCCGGGGCGCTGCGGCGGTCGGTCGTACCGGCCGGCGGCGGTCTGCTGCTGGTGGGGACCGAGCGGTACGAGCCGTGGCACCTGGCCGCGCACCTGGTGGACGAAGCCGCCTGGTCGGGGCAGCCGGAGCTGGCGCCGACGCTGGTGCGGCATCACGTACGGCCGGGTGAGCCGCCGCACCTCTCGGTGGGGCTGGGCCGGCTGGCGGCGGCGCGGCGGGGTCAGACGCTGCTGGTGGTGGCGCCGGCGCAGCCCGGCGCGGGGCTGCTGGAGCGGGTGTGCGACGCCCGGCGGGCGGGGGCGACCGTACTGTCCCTGGACGGCGGGGATCCGGATCTGGCGGCGCTCGCGCACGAGGGGCTGTCGGTGCCGGAGGGCGCCGCCGAGCTCGATCTGGACACGGTGCAGCACCTGGTCAGCGCGGCGGCGGGGGAGAACGGCCTGCCGGCGCAGCGCGGGCCCGTCCGGCTCCGGGACCGGCTGGCCCGGCTGGCCGATCAGCTGACCGCGCCGCCGCCGAGCCGCTGGTAGGGCCGGCCGTCAGGGCGTGGTGCCCTCTTCCTCGGCGCCCTCGCGGGACTTGTCGTTCCACGCCGGGTCGTTCTGCCATTCGAGGTTCCGCTCCTGTGCGGTCTCCATGGCGTGGGCGGCCTCTTCAGGGGTGCCGTACGGTCCGAACCGGTCCTTGGCCGGGCATTCCGGGCCTTCCTCGACCTTGTGGTGGACCAGGCAGTAGTACCACTCGCCGGGTTTGCCCACCTGACGCTTCTTGAACAGGGCCATCGTCCTCGGGTTCCTCTCGTTACGGTCTCTGTCGCCAGCCTGCCCCATCACCGCTGGATACACTCGTTCGCATGTCTGGCCAGTCGCTGCTCGTACCCGGCGAGCTCTCCCCCGCCCGTTCCGTCCCCGGCAACATCCGCCGGCCCGAGTACGTGGGCAAGCCCGCGCCCACTCCGTACACCGGACCGGAGGTGCAGACGGCCGAGACGATCGAGGCCATGCGCATCGCCGGCCGGATCGCCGCCCAGGCGATGGAAGAGGCCGCCAAGCTCATCGCGCCGGGGGTGACCACCGACGAGCTGGACCGGGTCGCCCACGCGTACATGTGCGACCACGGCGCCTACCCCTCGACGCTGGGCTACCGGGGCTACCCGAAGTCCCTGTGCTCCTCGGTCAACGAGGTCATCTGTCACGGGATCCCCGACTCGACCGTCCTGCGGGACGGCGACATCGTGAACCTCGACGTGACCGCGTTCATCGGCGGGGTGCACGGCGACAACAACGCCACGTACCTGTGCGGCGAGGTGGACGAGGAGTCGCGGCTGCTGGTGGAGCGCACCCGCGAGGCGCTGAACCGGGCCATCAAGGCCGTGAAGCCGGGCCGCCAGATCAACATCATCGGCCGGGTCATCGAGTCGTACGCGAAGCGTTTCGGTTACGGCGTGGTCCGGGACTTCACCGGCCACGGCATCAACTCGTCCTTCCACTCCGGTCTGATCATCCCGCACTACGACAGCCCGCACGCCACCACCACGATCGTGCCCGGCATGACCTTCACGATCGAGCCGATGCTGACGCTGGGCACCCACGAATACGACATGTGGGACGACGGCTGGACGGTCGTCACCAAGGACCGCAAGCGCACCGCGCAGTTCGAGCACACCCTCGTGGTGACCGAGTCGGGGGCGGAGATCCTGACCCTGCCGTAGCCCGGTACGCGCGGATTTTTTACCGACAAGGCGTCGGGAACACATTGACTTAGGTATGCCTAAGTAGGAGGATCGGGTGTGGCGGCGGTGCCGTCACGCCTTTTCCGCTGTTCAGACTCCCCGGAGGTACGCCTTGGACGCCTTCTCGACGGTCATCCGCGTCGCGTCGCACGAGCAGCACACCGAGGCGGAGACCTCGACGTTCATGAGCGACCTGCTGGGCGGCCGGCTCGGCGTGGACGCCTACACGCGCTACACCGAGCAGCTGTGGTTCGTCTACCGGGCGCTGGAGGATGCGGCCGACTCCCTCAGGGACGACGCGGTGGCCGGGCCCTTCATCCGGCCCGAGCTGATGCGCGTCGCCGAGATCGAGCGGGACCTGGCGCACCTGCGCGGCCCCGGGTGGCGCGAGAGCCTGGTCGCGCTGCCGGCCACCGAGGCGTACGCGGCCCGGGTGGCCGAGTGCGCGGCGACCTGGCCCGGCGGGTACGTCGCCCACCACTACACCCGGTACCTGGGCGACCTCTCCGGCGGCCAGATCATCCGGGACAAGGCCGAGCGCACCTGGGGCTTCGAGCGCAAGGGCGACGGCGTGCGGTTCTACGTGTTCGCGGAGATCTCCAACCCGGCGGCCTTCAAGCGCACCTACCGCGAGCTGCTGGACGCGATCGCCGCGGACGACCTGGAGAAGCAGCGCATCATCGACGAGTGCAAGCGCGCCTTCGACTTCAACGGCGCGGTCTTCGGCCAGCTGGGCGAGCAGTTCCGCCTCAGCGCGTAGCCCGCCCGCTCCCCCGCTCAGTCCCCCTGGACCAGCCAGGCCACGATGCCGGCGCAGAACAGCAGGGCCTCGGCGATCCGGGCGTAGAAGAGGGCGAGCGCGCATCCGGCGGCGCCCGTCGCGATGCGCGCCGCGCGCTGGTCGGGCATGCGGGGGCGCCGCCAGGTGGCGGCCACCAGTCCCAGCGCGAGCAGGTACGGGAGCAAGAGCCACAGCGGGGCGCCGGGCAGCGCGGAGGACGCGTAGCCGAAGCCGCCTGCCGTCAGTGCCAGCGCGGTGAAGAGCGCGGGCACCAGAACCCAGGGCCGGGTGCCGGCGGCGGGGCCCGGGGCGGTCGAGGTCGTGTTCATGCCCCCATCGCACCACCCGGCCGACTGCCTCGGGCAGGGCGTACGTACTCAACCGGGCCCGCCGGCGTACTCAGTTCGCGGCGGCGGCCGGCTCCCGGGGCGGGGCGAAGCGGACGCGGCCGCCGATCTCCACCGTGCCGTCGGGCCCGGGGGCGGTCAGGATCTGGGAGCCGGCGCCCTGGGTGATGTTCAGGGCCCGGTTCAGCTCGGCCGTGAGCAGGATCGCCGCCGAACCGGTGGCCTCGTCCTCGACGATGGCGCCGTCGGGGCGGCGCGGGAAGCCCCGGGCGCGGACGCGGCCCGCGGTCTCGTCCTCCCAGGCCCAGGCGTACAGCCAGCCCTCGCCCGGCGGCGGGGCCGGCAGCGCCTCGACCTCGGCGGCGCTCGCGTACTGCTCGGTGCGCTTGCCCTCGACCCACTCCGGGCGGGCGGTGATCCAGGTGAACTCCCCGTCGTCGCGGGCCCATACGGATCCGGCGGGCGGCTGGAGCTCCTCGATGTCCAGCAGCCAGGCGACGCCGACGAGCGGGTGGCCGGCGAAGGCCATCCGGGTGCCGGGGGTGCGGATGTCGACGACCCCGCGCTCGGGGTCGTCGACGAACACCGTCTCGCTGTAGCCGAGTTCGGCGGCCAGCGCCTGCCGGGACGCGTCGTCCGGGCAGGTCCGGCCGTCGCGTACGACGCCGAGCGGGTTGCCGTACCGGCCGTCACCCGCGCAGAAGACCTTGAGCACATCGAGATCGTTCACGCGGGAATTCAAACACGGCTCAGTTGCCGGCCGTGCGCCGCCTGCGCGCGAGGAAGACCGCGCCGGCTCCGGCGGCGATGACCGCGCCGGAGGCGCCGAGCAGGGCGCCGGCCGGGATCTCGGCGCCGGTGGAGGCCAGGTTCCCGCCGACGCTGCCGCCCCCGCCGACCGAGCCGCCGCCGGAGCCGCCTACGGAGCCCCCGCCGGTGGTGGCGCCGGTCGTGCCCGTCGTCTTCGTGCTCGTCGGCGCGGTGGTGGGCGTGGCGGTCGGCAGGACGACGTCCTTCTCCACGGCCACGGCGAGGTCGACGTCGTCGATCCGGTCGCCCGCCTTGTACAGGGAGCCGGTGGTGTCGTTGGCGAAGGCCGCCGCACCCTCGGCGGTCAGCGCCGTCGGGACCCCGCCCAGGGCCAGCAGACCGCCCTTCGTCTTGTACTCGGCCTTCGAGAGGTCGAGGGTGGCGAAGGGGACGGCCGTCTTGGTGCCGGAGGCGTTCTTCACGTCCAGGACCAGGGTGCCCTTGGCGCCGTCCGCGGCCACCTTGATGTTGCCGAAGGTCATGTCGATGCCGTGGGCGGCGTACTGGAAGCGCAGGTTGCCCTCGAAGGCGGCGCTCAGCTTCCGCTTCTTGACGTCGAGTTCGCCCTTGCCGGCGGGGAAGGTGAAGGTGGGGCCGCTCGCGGCCGCCCCGCCCGCCGGGGTGACGGTGCCGCCCGCGCCCTGCACGTACTTGCGGAAGGACTCCTTGATCCCCCAGGTCAGCTTGCCGCTCAGGACGGGCTGCGGGCCGTCGGCCGGCGGGGTGGAGGCGGTCTTCGACGGGGACGTGGTGGGCGCCGGGGCGGAGCTGGAGGTGGAGGTGGTGGGAGCGGGAGAGGTGGACGGGGAGCCGGTGGGCCCGGGCGCCTCGAACGCCACCGCGACCGTCAGCGGGTCGCCCTTGATGCCCGCGTACTGCGGGCCGCCGAGCTGGTCGGCCGCGTCCTTGGTGAGGGTGGTTTCCAGCTTGGTCATCGCCGGGCCGGCGAAGGCCACGTCCGCGAAGGCCACGTTCGGGGTGAGCACCCCGTTCTTGGTGACGTCGACGGTGAGCTTCTTCGTGCCGGTGTCGATACGGAAGTTGGCGAGCTTGACGACGAACCCGTGCGCGGACGCGTCGAAGACGACGCTGCCCTTGAAGGCGGCGGTCACCACATTGGTGCCCGGGTCGTACTGGCCGGCGGCGGAGCCGAGGCGGAAGGTGCCGTCCGCGTTCCTGGTGGCGCCGTCGGAGGTGGTGATCGTGCCCTTGGCGGTCTTCTCCACGTAGGTGCGGTAGCGCTCCAGGAGGCCCCAGTCGAGGGTGCCGTCGACGATCGGCTTCGGCGCGGCCGCGGGCGCCGCGGCGGCGGCGGCCGGAGCACCGGCTCCCACCGTCGCGGGCAGGACGAAGGCGGTGGCGCCGAGGGCGGCGACGGTGGCTATGGCGGCCGCGAGGGCGACGGGGCGGCGCGGGGAGGACATGGCTGAGTACTCCTGGAGACGGGGGAAGGGGGAGATGGGGCGGGGGCGGGGTGGGCGCGGGGCGTCAGGACCGGGGGGTGTCCGTGGGACCCGCCTCGGCCGCGGAAGAAGAGGAGGAAGAAGGCGAGGGGGAGGTGGTGCGGCGCTTGCGGACCACCAGGAAGGCGGCGGCTCCGGCCAGGGCGAGCACGGCCGCGCCGACGGCGGCGTACGTCCCGGTGTGCGAGCCGTCGGCCGCCTTCCGCGCCGGCTCCGGCGCGGCGGCGGACGGCGAGGCGGCGGAGCCGGGCGCGGGCGTGGCGGTGGAGCCCAGGTCGGGCAGGGCCGGCAGCCGCGCGCCCTCGTCGAGGGCGACGGCGAGCGAGACGGGGTCCATCTCGGTGCCCGCCTTGTACATGGAGTTGAAGGCCTGAGAGCCGCCCTCGGTGAGGGTGGCGGGGGCCTCGGTGAGGGTGGCGAGCCCGCCCTCGGTCTTGAGGCCCTTCGCGTCGAACTCGACCAGCGGGACGGCGCTCCTGGTCTCGCCCGCGGTGGTGACGTCGGCGGTGAGGACGCCCTTGCCGTCTTGGACCTTGGCGCTCAGCGCGCCGAGCTTCAGGTCGAGGTGGGCGCCGGTGAAGTGGACGGACCCGGCGAAGGCGGCGTCCAGGGTGCCCTTCCCGCCGTCGTACGAGCCCTTGCCCCGGCCGAAGCGGAACAGCGCGCCGCCGTCCTGGGCGCCGTCGGCGAGGGTCCACTTGCCCTGGCCGATGGAGCCGGTGACGTACTCGCGGAAGGTGCGCCGTACGCCCCAGTCGACGGCCGCGTCGGTGAAGGCCCCTGCGGGCGGGGCGCCTTGCGGGGAGCCGCTCGGGCTCGGCTGGGCGCTCGGCGTCCCGGCGGGCTGCGAGGACTGCCCGGCCTGCGGGGCGGTCTTGACGTCGGCGGAGAGCGAGATCGGGTCGAGCTGCGCGCCGGCGGCGTAGTAGCCGGCGAAGGCCTGGGCGCCCTCGCCGGTGAGGGTGACCGGGATGCCGTTCAGGGCGATCGGGCTGCCGCCGCCCCGCATGTTGACGCCGCCGAGGCCGAGGGCGGCGAAGGGCACCTGGGGCCGGGTGCTGACGACGCCGGTGTCCTTGGCCTTGCTGGAGACGTCCACGTACAGGGTGCCGACGCCGCCGTTGATCTTGACGGTGGGCCGGCTGACGCTGAGGTCCAGCTCGTAGGCGCCGTCCGGCTTCTGGTGGCCCTGGAACTGGACCCCGCCGCTGAAGGAGGCCTCGAAGGCGCCGGATTCGGGGTCGTAGGAGCCGGTGGCCGAGTGGAAGCGGAAGAGGCTGCCGCCGGCCGTGGCGGCGCCGTTCTTCAGCTTGAAACCGCCTTTCGCGACCGGACCGGTGACATAACTCTGGAAGGACGATTTGATGCCCCAGTCGAGCCGTCCCCCCTGCACGGTACGGCCGGCGGCGTGCGCGCCGGTGGCCGGAACCAGGGCCGTCAGCAAGGCCGCCAGAGTCGCCAACAGGCCGACGGCGAGAGCGCGGGCGGGTCTTGCGGACATGAATGCCCCTCCAGGGTCTGGCTAATAAGGTTAGGCTAACCTAAGCTATCCCGGTTGAGTGAGGAACCCCCAGGTTCCCGAAACCTCGGCCGGAAACCCCGCTCATCCCCCGCCAGCCCGACCCTTCAGCCGGACGATCAGGACGGTGCCTTCGTGCCTACGCCCGCCGCGCCACCCCGCTTCCCCCGTCTCGTCACCGCCCTCGCGGCGCTGGCCCTGACACTGGCCGTGACCGGCTGCGGAGGTGCGGCCACCCGGGCGAACTCCCCCGCCCCCACCGTCTCGTCGGCCCCGGACCGGGTCGAGCCGCTCACCCCGGCCCCGGCGCCCGCCCTGCCGGTGACCGTCACCTCGGCGGACGCCGCCGAGGTCACCGTCGCCTCGGCGGAGCGGGTGATCCCGCTGACCGGCAGCCTCAACGAGATCGTCCAGACCCTCGGCCTCGGCGACCGGGTCGTCGCCCGCGACATCACCGCCACCTTCGAACAGGCCGCGAAACTGCCCGTCGTGACGCGGGGCCACGACGTCTCGGCGGAGAGCGTGCTCTCGCTGCGCCCGACCCTGGTGCTCGCCGAGACCACCTCCGGCCCCGCCGAGGCGATCCGGCAGATCCGCGACGCGGGCATCCCGCTCCTCGTGATCGCCCCGGCCAAGTCCCTGGACGACGTACCGAAACGGATCGAGACCGTGGCCGGCGCACTGGGCGTCCGGGACGCCGGGGCGCGGCTGAAGCAGCGCACCGCCGAGCGGATCGCCGCCGCCCGCAAGGACATTCCGGGCGACGCCTCCGGCAAGAAGCCCCGGGTGGCCTTCCTCTACCTGCGCGGCTCCGCCTCCGTCTACCTGCTGGGCGGCTCCGACTCGGGCGCCGCCTCGCTGCTGGAGGCGGCGGGCGCGGTCGACACCGGCAAGGAGTCGGGGCTCGGCAAGGACTTCACCCCCATCACCAGCGAGGCCCTGGCGGCCGCCGCGCCCGACGCGATCCTCGTCATGTCCAAGGGCCTGGAGTCCGTGGGCGGCCTCGACGGCCTGGTGAAGATCCCGGGCGTCGCCCAGACCCCGGCGGGCATGGACCGCCGCGTGGTCTCGGTGGACGACGGCGTCCTCCTCAACTACGGCCCGCGCACCGACCAGGTGCTCACCTCCCTGATCGACCAGCTCTACGGCAAGGCCTGAGAACGTGACCCTCCCCGACACCGTCGGCCTGGCCGGCCGGAAGACGGCGCCGCCGCCCGCGCGGCCGCCCGTACGCAAGCGGCGCGGCGCGGCGCTGCTCACCGCCGCCCTCGCGGGCGTCCTGCTCGTCGTCGCGCTGCTGTCCGCGGGCGTCGGCGCGTACGAGATCCCCACCGGGGACGTACTCGCCTCCGTGCAGCACCGGACGGGCCTCGGCGGGGCCGCCCTCGACCGGGTCGGGGAGAGCGTGCTGTGGAACGTACGGCTGCCGCGCGTGGCGCTCGCCCTGCTCGTCGGGTCGAGCCTCGGCTGCGCGGGCGCCCTGATGCAGGGGGTGTTCGGCAATCCGCTCGCCGAGCCGGGGGTCATCGGCATCTCGGCGGGCTCCGCCGTGGGCGCCGTCGCCTCGATCGGTCTCGGCCTCAGCTTCTTCGGCAACTGGACTATCACCGCCTGCGCGTTCGTCTCCGGCCTGGTCACGGTGGGCTCGGTGTACCTGCTGTCGCGCAGCGGCGGCAAGACCGAGGTCGTCACCCTGATCCTCACGGGCATCGCGGTCAACGCCTTCGCCGGCGCCCTGATCGGCCTGTTCGTGTTCTTCGCCGACAGCGGCCAGGTCAACCAGATCACCTTCTGGCAGCTCGGCTCCCTCGCCCAGGCCACCTGGCCCAAGGTCCTCGCCGTGCTGCCCTGCGCCCTCACCGGCCTGCTGATCGCCCCCTTCTACGCGGGCAAGCTCGACCTGCTCGCCCTCGGCGAGCGCCCCGCCCGGCACCTCGGCATCGAGGTCGAGCGGCTGCGGCTCACCCTGATCCTGGTGGTCGCGCTGCTCACCGCGGCCGCCGTCGCCGTCGCCGGGGTGATCACCTTCGTCGGGCTGCTGGTGCCGCACCTGCTGCGGATGGCCAACGGCCCGGGGCACCGCTTCCTGGTGCCGGGCAGCGCCCTGGCCGGCGCCGTCGTCCTGCTCGCGGGCGACCTGGCCGCGCGGACCATCGCCGCGCCGGCCGAGCTGCCGCTCGGCGTGCTGACCGCCCTGATCGGCAGCCCCTTCTTCTTCTGGCTGCTGCGCCGGACCCGCCGCAAGCAAGGGGGTTGGGCATGAGCCTCCTGTTCCGGCGGCGCGGGCGGTCCGTCCCCGCCCGGCCCGCGCCCGGCGCCCCCCTCGCCGAGGCCTCGGACCTCCACGTCCGCCTCGGGCAGCGCGAGGTGCTGGCCGGGATCGAGCTGACGGCCCGGGCCGGCGAGGTGCTGGCCCTGGTCGGGCCGAACGGCGCGGGCAAGTCCACCCTGCTGGGCGCCCTCGCCGCGGACCTCCCGGCGGCCTCCGGGGTCGTACGGATCGACGGGCGCCCGGTGGGCGACTGGTCGGCGCCCGAGCTCGCGCTGCGCCGCTCGGTGCTCCCCCAGTCGGCGGCGCTGGCGTTCCCCTTTCCCGTGGAGGACGTCGTCCGGATGGGCCGCGCCCCCTGGGCGGGTACCCCGTACGCCGAATCCGACGGGGCGGCGGTCGCCGCCGCCATGGCCGCGACCGAGGTGACCGGCTTCGCCGAGCGCCCCTTCTCCGCGCTCTCCGGCGGCGAGCGGGCCCGGGTCGCGCTGGCCCGCGTCCTGGCCCAGGGGGCGCCGCTGCTGCTGCTCGACGAACCCACGGCCGCCCTCGACCTGCGCCACCAGGAGTTGGTGCTGCGGATCTGCCGGGAGCGGGCCGCCGCCGGGGACGCGGTGGTCGTCGTCCTGCACGACCTGGGCCTGGCCGCCGCGTACGCGGACCGGGCCGCCGTGCTGCACGACGGGCGGATCGCGGCGGACGGACCGCCGGCCGAGGTGTTCGCGGACGGGCTTCTGAGCCGGGTGTACCGGCAGCCGGTGGAGGTGCTGCCGCACCCCCGGACGGGGGCCCCGCTGGTGGTCCCGGTGCGCGGCTTGACCTCCGCTTGACCCTGTCATGGGGTCGTCATGAATGCTCTGTGACGGCCCCGTGTCCGCCCCCCGGAGGTGTGCGCCGAATCACTGGACGAGCGGGTATGCGTCAGGTAAGGGTCGGTTAAGTTAGGTCCGCCTCACCGGCCTTTCCCCACCCGGGGCGGCCCCCCGTCAGAAGCCCCAGGAGCTCCTATGCGCCCCGTCCGCCTCTCCGTCCTCACCGCGGCCGCCGTCGTGGCGGCTCTCACCGCCGTCACCGGCTGCGCCGAGAAGAGCGACTCCGCCGGCGGCGACGGCGCGATCCACGTGACCGCGACCGACACGGCGTGCGAGGTCTCGAAGAAGGACTTCCCGGCGGGCAAGGCGACCATCGAGGTCGAGAACAAGGGCGCCAAGGTCACCGAGCTGTACCTGCTCTTCCCGGACGGCCGCATCGTCGCCGAGCGCGAGAACATCGGCCCCGGCACCAAGGCCACCATCACCGCCGAGATCAAGGCGGGCGACTACGAGATCGCCTGCAAGCCCGGCATGAAGGGTGACGGCATCCGCCAGCAGGTCAAGGCCACCGGCTCGGGCGCCGCCGAGAAGCGCAGCCCCGAGGCGGACGCCGCGGTCTCCGCGTACCGCACCTACGTCCAGGAGCAGGCCGACGAGACCCTCCCCAAGGCGCAGGCCTTCGCGGACGCCGTCAAGGCCGGTGACCTGGAGGCCGCGAAGAAGGCGTACGCGCTCTCCCGCATCGGCTGGGAACGCACCGAGCCGGTCGCCGAGTCCTTCGGTGACATCGACCCGAAGGTCGACGTCCGTGAGGACGGCCTGGAGGCCGGCCAGGACCCGGCGAAGGACTGGACGGGCTGGCACCGCCTGGAGAAGTCCCTCTTCCAGGACGGCAAGATCACCGACCAGGACAAGAAGCTCGCCGACACCCTGATGGCCGACCTGACCGACTGGCAGAAGAAGGTCGGCCAGGCGGAGATCACCCCCACCTCGATGGCCAACGGCGCCAAGGAGCTCCTCGACGAGGTCGCCACCGGCAAGGTCACCGGCGAGGAAGAGCGCTACTCCCACACCGACCTGGTCGACTTCAAGGCCAACGTCGAGGGCGCGCAGAAGGCGTACGAGCTGCTCAAGCCGATCGCCTCGAAGAACGACCCGGCCCTGGCCGCCGAGCTCGACAAGCAGTTCGCCTCGATGAACACGCTCCTCGACAAGTACCGCGCCGACAAGGCGAGCTACGAGTTCCAGTCGTACGAGAGCGTCAAGGAGGACCAGCGCAAGGAGCTGTCGGACGCCGTCAGCGCCCTCGGTGAGCCGCTGTCCAAGCTCGCCGCCGCCGTCGCCAAGTAACGCGTACCGAAGGTGTCGACCATGTCCGAGGAAACCAGCAGCAGCACCGGCGCCGAAGGCCCCGGCGACGGGAGCACCCGCGACGGGAGCACCACCGGCGCGCCGTCCCGGCGGGCCGTGCTCGGCTGGGGCGGTGCCGGGCTCGCGCTCGGCGCGGCCGCGGCGGGCGGTAGCGTCGCGGCGCTCCGGGGTGGGACCGAGACGGTGCCGGCGGGGATGAGCGGTGCGGCGGTGCCCTTCCACGGGGCGCACCAGGCGGGTATCGCCAGCGCCGTCCAGGACCGGCTGCACTTCGCGGCGTTCGACGTGACGACGAAGGACCGTGCCGCGTTGGTGCGGCTCCTGAAGGACTGGACGCGGGCGGCCGAGCGGATGACCGCGGGCCTCCCGGTCGGCGAGGGCGCCGTCGGCGGCCTCCCGGAGGCCCCGCCGGACGACACCGGCGAGGCCCTGGGCCTCAAGCCGAACCGGCTCACGCTGACCATCGGCTTCGGCCCCGGCCTGTTCGCCAAGGACCGCTTCGGCCTGGAGGACCGGCGCCCCGAGGCCCTCGTCGACCTGGAACAGTTCCCCGGCGACAACCTGGATCCGGCCCGCTCCGGCGGCGACCTGTGCGTCCAGGCCTGCGCGGACGACCCGCAGGTCGCGGTCCACGCCATCCGCCAGCTCGCCCGCATCGGCTTCGGCAAGACCGCGATGCGCTGGTCCCAGCTCGGCTTCGGGAAAACCTCCTCGACCACCCCCGACCAGCAGACCCCGCGCAACATGATGGGCTTCAAGGACGGCACCCGGAACATCTCGGGCACCGACACCGCCGCCCTGGACCGGCACGTATGGGTCGGAGGCGGCGACGGCGCCGACTGGATGACCGGCGGCTCCTACCTCGTGGCCCGCCGCATCCGCATGCACATCGAGACCTGGGACCGCACCCCGCTCCAGGAACAGGAGGACATCTTCGGCCGCGACAAGGCCGAAGGCGCCCCCGTCGGCAAACCCAAGGAACACGACGCACCGTTCCTGAAGGCGATGAAACCCGACGCCCACGTCCGCCTCGCCCACCCCGACAGCAACGACGGCGCGACGATCCTGCGCCGCGGCTACTCCTTCACCGACGGCACCGACGGCCTCGGCCGCCTCGACGCGGGCCTGTTCTTCCTCGCCTACCAGCGCGACGTCCGCAAGGGCTTCGTCCGCATCCAGCGGGCACTGTCGAAGAACGACTCGCTCAACGAATACATCCAGCACGTGGGTTCGGCCGTCTTCGCCGTCCCGCCGGGCGTCCGCGACACGGACGACTGGTGGGGCCGGACGCTGTTCTCGTAGTAGCGGACAAGGGGAAACCACGTGTTCAGCAATTATCTGATCGGGCTGCGCGAGGGGCTGGAGGCCAGCCTGGTCGTCTGCATCCTCGTCGCCTACCTGGTCAAGACCGGGCACAAGGACAAGCTGGCCCCGCTGTGGGCCGGCGTGGGCCTGGCGGCGGCGGTGAGCCTGGGCTTCGGCGCGGCCCTCGAATTCGGCACGCAGGAGCTCACCTTCCAGGCGCAGGAGGCGATCGGCGGCTCGCTGTCGATCATCGCCGTGGGTCTGGTGACCTGGATGGTCTTCTGGATGAAGCGCACCGCGCGGCACCTGAAGTCCGAACTGCACGGGAAGCTGGACGCGGCGCTCGCGATGGGCACCGGCGCGCTGGTCTTCACCGCGTTCCTGGCCGTCGGCCGGGAGGGCCTGGAGACCTCGCTGTTCGTGTGGCGCTCGGTGAAGGCGGCCGGGGACGGCGCGGCCCCGCTGGTGGGCGTGCTGCTGGGCATCGCCTCGGCGATCGCGCTGGGCTGGCTCTTCTACCGGGGCGCCCTGAAGATCAATCTGGCCAAGTTCTTCAAGTGGACCGGCGGCATGCTGGTCGTGGTCGCGGCGGGCGTGCTCGCGTACGGGGTCCACGACCTCCAGGAGGCGGACTTCCTGCCCGGCCTGGCGAACAAGGCCTTCGACGTCAGCGAGTCGGTCCCGCCGGACAGCTGGTACGGGACGCTGCTGAAGGGCACGTTCAACTTCCAGCCGGACCCGACCTGGCTCCAGGTCGTGGTGTGGGTGCTCTACCTCGTTCCCACGCTGTTCCTGTTCTTCGCCCCGCAGCGGGCCGGCCGCCCGGCGGCGCCGAGCGCTCCGGCCGCGCCGGCCGCCACGGACCGCTCGTAGCGGCAGACCAACCCCGACGGGGCCCGGATCCTCCCGATCCGGGCCCCGTCGGCGTGTGCGGGCGGCGCCGCGCCGTCACCAGAGGCGGTCGACGGGCCCCGGGTGGAGGGCGATCCGCGTCCCCGCGAAGGCGGCGGCGCCGGCCCGGGCGTCCGGGCCGTCAGGGCCGTTCGCGCCGAGGAACTCCGCCAGGACCTCCTTGTCGAACCCGGGCCCGTCCGTCGCCAGGGGTTCCTCGGGCGTCCCGCCCACCAGGACGGCCCCCGGCAGCCGGGTGAACCCGGCGGCCTCGTAGAACGGCGCCAGCGGCCGGTCACAGCTGAACAGCACCAGGTCCAGCCCCGGTACGGCGGCCAGTTCGCGGCGCGCCGCCGCGACGAGCCGGGCGCCGCAGCCCCGGCCGCGCAGCGCCCGCCGGGTCACCACGGAGCTCAGCCCGGCCGCGCGGTACGTCCGTCCCCCGTGCCGGATCTCCTTGAACAGCAGCGCCAGCGAGGCCGCCACGGTGCCGTCGGCGGTCACGAGCAGCAGGGCGCGCGGCGCGAGGGCCGGGTCGTGCCCGGGCGTCGCGCCGGGCCAGGCCTCCGCCTCCAGGGCCGCGACCCGAGCGGCGAGCGCGGCGGGCAGCTCGGCCTCGGCGAACCCGAGCACCCGCGTCACGGGGGCGTGCGCCCCGGATCCTGGCCCTGCGATCACGCGATCCTCACGCCCGCGCCGCCGACCCGGACCCGCGGGTCCCCGGCCCGCAGCTCCACCGTCAGCACCCCGGGGCGGCCCATGTCCTCGCCCTGGCGGAGGGTGAGCACCGCGTCCGCCGGGGCCAGTCCCCGCTCGCGGGCGTACGCCCCGAAGGCGGCCGCGGCCGCCCCGGTGGCGGGGTCCTCGACGACGCCGCCGACCGGGAAGGGGTTCCGTACGTGGAAGAGCGCCGGGGCCTCGCGGTACACCAGCTGGACGGTGGTGAGGTCCAGGCGCCGCATCAGCGCCTCCAGCCGGTCGAAGTCGTACGAGAGGTCCGCGAGCCGCGCCCGCGTTCCGGCGCCGAGCACCAGGTGCCGGGCCCCGGCGTAGGCGATCCGGGGCTGGAGGGCCGGGTCGAGGTCGGCCGCCGGCCAGTCCAGCGCGGCCAGCGCCTCGGCGAGGTCCGCCGGGGAGATCTCCTCGACGTGGGGCTCCACGCTGGTCAGCACCGCCCGCGGGACGCCGTCGGCCATCTCGACCGACACCGGCACCGTCCCGGCGCGGGTCGCGAACACCAGCTCGCCGGGGCCGATGCGCTCGGCCAGCGCGACCGCGGTGGCCACGGTGGCGTGCCCGCAGAAGGGGACCTCCGCCTTGGGGCTGAAGTAGCGCACGGTGAAGGCCCGGCCGGGCTCCGCGGTCAGGCCGGCCGGCGGCGCGGTCAGGAAGGCCGTCTCGCTGTAGCCGAGTCCGGCGGCGATCCCCAGCATGGCGGCGTCGTCCAGCCCGGAGGCGTCCAGGACGACCCCGGCGGGATTGCCGCCCTCGGGGTCGTCGGAGAAGGCGGTGTAGCGCAGTACCTCGGTCGTCATGATCGCCTCAACCGCACCACCGGATCCCGCATTCCCGCGCCCGCGCCCGCGCTGACGCTCACCGGACGGCCTAGCCTCGCCCGACGTAGGGCATCGCCGTGGCCATCACCGTCGCGAACTGCACGTTCGCCTCCAGCGGCAGCTCCGCCATGTGCAGCACCGTCCGCGCGACGTCGGCCGCGTCCATCACCGGCTCCACCGCCAGCTGCCCGTTCGCCTGGAGGATTCCGGTCCGCATCCGCTCGGTCATCTCCGTCGCCGCGTTGCCGATGTCGATCTGCCCGCACGCGATCCGGTACGGCCGCCCGTCCAGCGACAGCGACTTCGTCAGGCCCGTCATCGCGTGCTTGGTCGCGGTGTAGGCGATCGAGTTCGGCCGCGGCACGTGCGCGGAGATCGAGCCGTTGTTGATGATGCGGCCGCCCTGCGGATCCTGCGCCTTCATCACCCGGAAGGCCGCCTGCGCGCAGAGGAACGCCCCCGTCAGGTTGACGTCGACGACCGCGCGCCAGTCCTCGTAGGCGATGTCCTCCAGCGCGACCCCGGCCGGGCCGAAGGTGCCCGCGTTGTTGAACAGCAGGTCCAGGCGCCCGTACCGGTCCCGTACCGCCGAGAAGAGCGCGGTCACCTCGTCCGGATCGCTCACGTCCGCCCGTACGCACAGCACGTCCGCGCCGGCGCCGGCCGCCTCGGCCGTCCGCTCCAGCGGCTCGGTCCGGCGGCCCGCCACGGCCACCGACCAGCCGGCGGCGGCCAGGGTCAGGGCCACGGAGCGCCCGATTCCGGAGCCGGCCCCGGTGACCACGGCGATCTTCTTCCCAGGTTCGTCCATGGGGCCGCAGGCTACGTCACGGCCGCCGAGGGGCCCTGGACGTTCCGATAGCTGAGAACATGGGTCGGTCAGGGGTGCGAAAAACACGAGGAGAGTGGAGTCCCGCATGTCGGAGAGAGCCCCCGCGACGGCGTCCCAGCAGCCGTCGCCCGAGACCCCCTCTGCCCCCGGATCCACCCCCCTCACGAAGGCGCGCCGCACCGGGCTGCTCGTCACCTTCGTGCTCGGCGGCCTCACCGCGCTGCCGCCGCTGTCCATGGACATGTACCTGCCGGCCCTGCCGGAGGTCACCACCGCCCTGCACAGCCCGGCCGCGACCATCCAGCTCACCCTGACCGCCTGCCTGGCCGGGATGGCCCTGGGCCAGCTGGTCATCGGCCCGATGAGCGACAAGTGGGGCCGGCGCGGACCGCTGCTCGCCGGCATGGTCGTCTACGTCCTCGCCACCGCGCTGTGCGCCCTCGCCCCGACCGCCGGGACGCTGATCGCCTTCCGGCTGCTCCAGGGCCTGGCCGGCGCCGCCGCGATCGTCATCGCCCGCGCCGTCGTGCGCGATCTGTACGACGGCGTCGAGATGGCCCGGTTCTTCTCCACCCTGATGCTCATATCCGGGACGGCCCCGATCATCGCCCCGCTCATCGGCGGCCAGGTGCTCCGCTTCGCCGACTGGCGCGGCGTCTTCGCCGTCCTCACCGTGGTCGGCCTCGCGCTCACCCTGCTGGTGTGGCGCGGCCTCGGGGAGACCCTGCCGGCCGAGCGCCGCCAGACCGGCGGCGTCGGCGCCGCACTGCGGACCATGCGGGGACTGCTCGCCGACCGGGTGTTCGCCGGGTACATGCTGGCCGGCGGCTTCGGATTCGCCGTCCTCTTCTCGTACATCTCCGCCTCCCCCTTCGTGGTGCAGGAGATCTACGGGGCCTCCCCGCAGGCGTTCAGCCTGCTGTTCGGCCTCAACTCGGTCGGCCTGATCGCCGTCGGCCAGATCAACGGCAAGCTGCTGGTCGGCCGGGTCAGCCTGGACAAGGCCCTGGCGAGCGGGCTCGGCACCATCACCCTGGCCTCGGTGGCGCTGCTGCTGATGTCCACCGGGGTGTTCGGCGAGGTCGGGCTGGTGCCGATCGCGGCCGCGCTGTTCGTGCTGATGTCGGCAATGGGCCTGGTGCTGCCGAACACCAACGCGCAGGCCCTGATGCGCACCCCGCACGCCGCCGGATCGGCCTCCGCGCTGCTGGGCACCTCCTCGTTCCTGGTCGGGGCGATCGCCTCGCCGCTGGTCGGGATCGCCGGCGAGGGCACGGCCGTCCCGATGGCGGTGGTCCAGCTGGCCTGCTCGCTGCTGTCGGTGGGCTGCTTCCTCGGGATGTGCAGGCCCTGGCGGGACCGCGAGGCCACGGTGGCCGCCGCGGCGTGAACCGGCCGCCCGCGTCGCCGTAAACTTCGCGGGTGAACGCCTCCGCCCCCGCCCCCGCCACCACCTCCGAAACCCTGCGCCACGCGCTGGGCGGACTGCTCGAAGGGCTCCCGCCGAAGCAGGCCTCGGCCGCCGTCGAGCGCCTGATCGCGAACTACCGCGGCACCACCCCGACCGACGCGCCCGTGCTGCGCGACCGCTCCGACGTGGCGGCGTACGCCGCGTACCGGATGCCGGCCACCTTCGAGGCCGTCCGGTCCGCGCTGGACGGGCTGGCCGAGGCGGCCCCGCACTGGACGCCGGGCTCGCACGTGGACGTCGGCGGCGGCACCGGCGCCGCAGCCTGGGCGGCCGACGCCACCTGGGACGGCCCGCGCGGGACCACCGTGCTCGACTGGGCGGAGCCGGCGCTGGCCCTGGGCAAGGAGCTGGCGGCCGCCTCCGGCTCGCCGGTGCTGCGCGGCGCCGACTGGCGACGGGCCGTCATCGGAGCCGGCCTGGTGCTGCCCGAGGCCGAGCTGGTGACCGTGTCGTACGTACTCGGCGAGCTCACGCCGGAGGCCCGCCGGGCCGTGGTCGCCGAGGCGGCGCGCGCCGGGCAGGCGGTGGTGGTGATCGAGCCGGGCACGCCCGAGGGGTACCTGCGGATCCGCGAGGCCCGCGACATGCTGATCGCGGCCGGTCTGCGGGTCGCCGCGCCCTGCCCGCACGACGGGACCTGCCCGATCGAGGTCGGGCAGGACTGGTGCCACTTCTCGGCCCGGGTCAGCCGCTCCTCCCTGCACCGGAAGGTCAAGGGCGGCTCCCTCCCGTACGAGGACGAGAAGTTCAGCTACGTGGCCGCGACCCGCTTCCCGGTGGAGCCGGCCGTCTCCCGGATCACGCGCAGGCCGCAGATCCGCAAGGGGCTGGTCCTGCTGGACCTGTGCGGTCCGCAGGGCGCCGGGGCGCCGGGGCTGACCCGGGCCACCGTGACCAAGCGCCACGGTGACCTCTACAAGTCGGCGCGGGACGCCGACTGGGGCCAGGAGTGGCCGCCGCCCGCTCCGTAGGCCGCGGCCGCATCCGTCGGCCGCGGCTACATCCGCAGCTCCTGGGTGCAGCACTTCACGCTGCCGCCCCCCTTGAGCAGTTCCCCGAGGTCCATGGGGACCGGCTCGAACCCGCGGTCGCGCAGCGGCGCCAGCAGCCCGGCCGCGGCCTGCGGGAGCAGGACGTGCCGGCCGTCCGAGACCGCGTTCAGCCCGAGGGCCGCCGCGTCGTCGGAGTCGGCGATCAGGGCGTCCGGGAAGAGCCTGCGGAGCACGGCCTGGCTGCCGGGCGAGAAGGCGGCCGGGTAGTACATGACCTCGTCGCCGTCGAGGACGCTGAGCGCCGTGTCCAGGTGGTAGTAGCGCGGGTCCACGAGGTCGAGGCCGATGACGGGCCGGCCGAAGAACTCCTGGGCCTCGTCGTGGGAGAGCGGGCTGGAGCGGAAGCCCCGCCCGGCCAGGATGTAGCTGGTCGTGACGGCGAAGTCTCCCTCGCCCTCGTTGACGTGGGACGGTTCGTGAATCTCCTGGAAGCCGTGGGACCGGAACCAGTCGAGGTGGATCTCCGCCTCCGCGGCGCGCTCCGGGTGGGCGAACCGGGCGCCGAGCACCCGGCCGTCGACCACGAGGGCGCCGTTCGCGGCGAAGACCATGTCCGGCAGGCCGGGGTCCGGGGTGAGGGTCTCGACGGTGTGGCCGAGGGAGCGGTAGCGGTCCCTCAGGTCCTCCCACTGGGCGTTCGCGATGGGCAGGTCCACCGGTTTCGTGGGGTCCATCCACGGGTTGATGGAGTAGGTCACCTTGAAATGTGCGGGTGGGCACATCAGGTAGCGCCGGGGTGTGGCGTCTCTGCGCAAAGAAGGCTCCTCACGACTCACGAAGGTGTGGAGAGAATCGTCCCTCCTCGACAGGGACCGCGCAGTGAACTGACCGGGTGGTTTAAGGAATGACTCGAAGACGAGACGTATCGGGTTGGTAGCTTGGCGGCATGAGCACCGAGCCCCCCGCGTCGAGACCGGCCGCCCCACCACAGCCCGCGAAGGCCGCCGCGGCCGCAGCCGCAGCCGGGAAGACCGTCAAGGCCCCGGACGCCGGCCGCCGCAGCGAGCGCTCCCGGCGCGCGATCCTCGACGCCGCGCTCGCCCTGCTCGGGGAGGTCGGCTACAACAAGCTCACCATCGAGGCCATCGCGGCCCGCGCGGGGGTCGGCAAGCAGACCATCTACCGCTGGTGGCCCTCGAAGGCGGCGGTGCTGCTGGACGCCTCGCTGGCGCTCGCCGGGGAGCCGGACGCCGAGGGCGGGTGGGCCGGGCTGCCCGACACCGGTGATCTCGCGGCCGACCTGAAGCTCGTACTGCGGGCGACGGTCGACGAGTTCAACGACGAGAGGTACGAGGCCCCCGCGCGCGCCCTGACGGCGGCCGGGGCCACGGATCCCGAGCTCGGGGCGCGGTTCACCGAGCGGCTGCTGGAACCGCAGCTCGCCCTGTACGAGGACCGGTTGCGCACGGCCCGGGAGGCCGGGCAGCTCGCGCCGGACACGGATCTGCGACTGACGGTGGAGATGCTGCTCGGCCCGCTGACGTACCGCTGGCTGCTGCGGACGGCGCCGCTGACGCACGCGTTCACGGACGCGCTGGTGGACGGGGTGCTGGGCGGGGTGGCCGGCGGGACGACCACCGGGGTGGGGAAAGTCACCGCCTGACGGCTGACGGCACATGCCGCATCTGGCTGAGAAGATATGGCCGGTTTCTACGGGTATGCACGGGTTTACCGGGGACCGTGCGTGGGGCCCCGGTTGAGGAGCGCGGTCATCCGGGGCTCAGGATGGTGGGAGCATGTGAGGGTCTGCCGGGGCCAACGTTCAGGTGAGGGGATAGATGGGGTCTGAATCGGGCCGCGTCAAACGCGGCGAGCAGAGCAGGATTTCGCAGTGGCTGCGCCTGCGTTCCAAACCCCAGGCCGAAGACCCCGGACGAGAACGCGAGGCCCTCCTCCTGGCCGTGGCCGCCGCGGGGCTGCCGCTGGCGCCCGCCGCGCATCCGGCCGGCTACCGATGTTCGTGCGACCGCATCGGCTGTCCCACCCCCGCCCGCCACCCCGTCTCCTTCGCCTGGCAGACCCAGTCGACCACCGACCGCGCACAGGTCGAACGCTGGGCGCGCAACCAGCCCCAGGCCAACTTCATCACCGCGACGGGCATGGTCCACGACGTCCTCGACGTCCCGCTCGAAGCCGGCCGCAGCGCGCTGGAGCGCCTGCTGGCCGCCGGCGTGGAGGTCGGCCCCGTCGCCGAGTCCGCCGGCAGGGGCGACCAGGCGCGGATGCTCTTCTTCACCGCGACGCGGGGCACCCCCGAGGACGAGGACGAGTGGTGGCCGTGCGCGCTGGACTGCCACCCCGAGACGATGGACGAGCACCCGGGCCTGCGGTGGCACTGCCGCGGCAGCTACGTCCTGGTCCCGCCGGCGGCCCTGCCGGGTGACCACGCGGTGAGCTGGGTCCGCGGCATGGAGCACGCCCTTCCGGACCCGCTCACCCTCCTGGAAGCCCTCACGGACGCCTGCGCCGCCTACGCCGACTCCACCCCCCACACCCCGGCCACGGTCGCCTGGCCCCTGGGCCACTGACGCTCCCGCGCACGATCCAGCCCCGCCGGCGCACCTTTAGCCTCGCCGGCACACCCCAGCCCGTCCCGCGCACGATCCAGCCCACCGGGGCACCTTCCAGCTCCGCGGGCGCACCTCCAGCCCCGCCAGCGCACCTCCCGCCCCGCCGGGGCACCTCCCGCCCCGCCGGGGCACTTTCCAGCCTCGCCGGCGTTTGAGGCGCGGGTCTGGGCGGAGCCCAGGGAACGGCGGAAGGGCGGGGCGGGGAGAAGCCCGCGCGGCGCCGCTGCCGGGGGCCAGCCCCCGGACCCCCGCGCCTCAAACGCCGGCGAGGCTGGAGGTGCGCCCCGAGGCTGAGGGTGCCGGGGCTAGAGGCAGCGGCGACGACGGGGACGGCGGGACGCCGTCAGTGGACCTGGGTGACGATCACGTCGAGGGACCACGGCTTCGCCGACGCGGCGGAGCCGACGGCCTCGACCACGTACCCGAGGTCCCGCAGCGCCGTCACCAGCTCCGCCGGCGACGCCGGCACGGCTCCGGCCACCAGCAGGTCCCGCACCAGCCGCCCCTTCGTCGCCTTGTTGAAGTGGCTGACCACCGACCGCTTCTCCACGCCGTCCACGATCTGCGAGTGCAGCACCCGCACCGTCGCCGCGCGCCCCGCCACCTCCCCCTTCGGCTTCCACGCGGACGCGTACGCCGAGGACCGCAGGTCCAGGACCAGCCCGTCCCCCGCCGCCTCCGGCAGCACCCCGGCCATCGGCTCCCGCCAGTACGCGCCCAGCGCGCCCAGCCCCGGCAGCTTGACCCCCATCGAGCACCGGTACGACGGGATCCGGTCCGTCACGCGCACCGCGCCCCACAGCCCGGAGAACACCATCAGGGAATCGTCGGCCAGGGCCCGGGCGGCCTCCGGCAGGGAGGACAGCCCGAGCGCGTCGTACAGCACTCCGGTGTAGATCTCCCCCGCCGGCCGCGCCACCGCCTCCCGCAGCCCGGCGTTCTTCGCGACCTCGCCCCGCAGTCCCTCGCTCAGGCCCAGCACCTCGCGCGCCTTGAGCTCGTCCCCGGCGCACAGCTCGACCAGTTCCTCCAGTACGGCCGCCCGCGCCCCGGCCAGTCCCGGCAGCGACAGGGTCCCCGGCTCCAGCGGGGCGCCGGAGCCGCCGGCGGCCTTTCCCTCGGAAGGCGGCAGCAGCACGAGCACGGTGGTTCTCCTTCATGACGAACACGGCAGGGGGATGCGGCCCCCGAGTCAGGGTAAAGCCTCTCGCCGCGCCGCCCGGAGCCACCGGATCTACGCTCGATCCATGCCACGCCGCCACATCCACATGACCGGCGCAGAAGGGGCTGCCCTGCGGGCCGCGCTGCGTGAACTGCGGACGAGACTGCACCTGCCGGCCGAGTTCCCGGCCCCGGTGCTCGCCGAGGCCGAGCGGGCGGCGCGCGAGCCCCGGCTTCCGGAACTCGACGCGACCGGCATCCCCCTGTTCACGATCGACCCGCCGGCCTCCCGCGACCTGGACCAGGCGATGCACCTGGCGAAGCGCCCGGCGGGCGGCGGCTACCGCGTGCACTACGCCATCGCCGACGTCGCCGCCTTCGTCACCCCCGGCGGCGCCCTCGACGCCGAGGCCCACCGGCGCGTCACCAGCCTCTACTTCCCCGACGTGAAGGTCCCGCTGCACCCGGCGCCGCTCTCGGAGGGCGCGGCCAGCCTGCTGCCGGACCAGACCCGCCCGGCCCTGCTGTGGCGGCTCGACCTGGACCGCGAGGGCCGCGTCGAGACCGCCGACGTCCGCCGGGCCCTGGTCCGCAGCCGGGCCAAGCTCGACTACGAGGGCGTACAGAAGGCCATCGACGCGGGCACCGCCGAAGAGCCGCTGGCCCTCCTCAAGGACATCGGCCGGCTGCGCGAGACCCTGGAACGCGAACGCGGCGGCATCTCGCTGAACGTGCCCGAGCAGGAGGTCGTCGAGCACGAGGGCTCGTACAGCCTCGTCTACCGGGCCCCGCTCCCCGCCGACGGCTGGAACGCCCAGATCTCCCTGATGACCGGCATGGCGGCCGCCGATCTGATGCTGGCCGCCGGCACCGGGATCCTGCGCACCCTCCCCACCGCCCCCGACGGCGCGGTCGGCCGGCTGCGGCGCACCGCGACGGCCCTGCGGATCGACTGGCCGCACCACGTGCCGTACGCCGAACTCGTCCGCTCCCTCGACCCGCACGTCCCCGCGCACGCCGCGTTCCTCCAGGAGTGCACGGCCCTGCTGCGCGGCGCCGGGTACACGGTGTTCAGCGGCGGCCACCTGCCCTCGCCCGCCCTGCACGCGGCCGTGGCGGCCCCGTACGCGCACTGCACCGCCCCGCTGCGCAGGCTCGTCGACCGCTACACGGGTGAGCTGTGCGTGGCGGCGGTGGCCGGGGCGGCGCCCCCGGAGTGGGCGGTCGCGGCGCTGGACGCGCTGCCTCAGCGGATGGCGGAGGGCACCCGGCTGGCGAACTCGGCCGAGCGGGAGTCCGTGGACCTCGTCGAGGCGGCCGTGCTCAAGGACCGCGTCGGGGAGACCTTCGAGGCCACGGTGATCGACGTCCTGGACCACGAGCCGCTGGTCGGCACGGTCCACCTGGAGGAGCCGGCGGTGGTCGGCCGCGTCGAGTCGCCCTCGCGCCCGCTGCCGCTGGGCGACCGGATCCGGGTCCGTCTGACCCGGGCGGACCCGGGGCTCGCGAAGATCCTCTTCGCCCCGGCGTGAGCCGCCTGCGTCAAGGTCAAGCCGCGACGGCGCAGCCGGTAGCATGGTCGCCACGACAGACGAGTCGGCCGGGCGGCCGCGTCGGGACCGCGAGGTCCCGCCGAGGAACGTCCGGGCTCCACAGGGCGGGGTGGTGGGTAACGCCCACCCGGGGTGACCCGCGGGACAGTGCCACAGAAAACAGACCGCCCGGGGCTTCGGCCCCTGGTAAGGGTGAAACGGTGGTGTAAGAGACCACCAGCGCCTGAGGTGACTCAGGCGGCTAGGTAAACCCCACCCGGAGCAAGGTCAAGAGGGGTGGTCTTCGGACCGCCCTGCGCGAACGCTTGAGGGCTGCCCGCCCGAGTTCGCGGGTAGACCGCACGAGGCCGGTGGCAACACCGGTCCTAGATGGATGGCCGTCTCCCCGGCGACCGCGAGGTCATCGGGAGACAGAACCCGGCGTACAGGCCGGCTCGTCTGTCGTCCTCACGACTGCGAAGGACCCCCGCCACATGTGGCGGGGGTTCCTTGCGTCCGGGGGCGGGCCCGGGGCCTAGCGCAGGTGCGAGGTGTCGTTCAGCAGCCGGACCGAGGCGTTGCCGTCGGCGTAGTAGGCCACCGCCGACAGGGAGGCCGCGGAGAGTTCCATGCGGAACAGGGACTCCGGCGGGGCGCCCAGGGCGAGCCGGACCAGCGTCTTGACCGGGGTCACGTGGGTGACCACCAGCACCGTGCGGCCCGCGTACGCGGCCAGCAGCCGGTCACGGGTGGCCGAGACCCGCCGGGTGACGGCGCTGAAGCTCTCGCCGCCGCCCGTGGGCGCCGCCTTCGGGGAGTCCAGCCAGGCCTGCAGGTCGTCCGGGAAGCGCTCCCGCACCTCGCCGAAGGTGAGCCCTTCCCAGGCGCCGAAGTCCGTCTCGCGCAGCCCGTCTTCGACCACCACCGCCAGCCCGAGGCGGTCCGCGACGGCCTGGGCGGTCTCGCGGCAGCGCCGCAGCGGGGAGCTGACCACCGCCTGGACGGTGCCGCGCGCGGCCAGCGCCTCGGCGACGGCGGCCGCCTGGCGGCGGCCGGCCGGGGACAGCTCCGGGTCGGTGCCGCCGCTGCCGGAGAAGCGCTTCTGCGGGGTGAGGGCGGTCTCCCCGTGACGCAGCAGCACGAAGGTGGCGGGGGTTCCCATGTCGGGTCCCCAGCCGCTCGCGGGTGCCGCCGTCGTGCCGGGGGCAGCGGCCGGAGCGGGTTCCGGCGCGCCGGAACCCTCGGCCGCGAACAGGGTGTCGGCCTCGGCGGGGGCGGACGCCGCCGCACTCGCCGTCGTACCGGAGGCCGAGGCGAGGGCGGCCCGTACGGCCGCGGCACCCGCCGCGGCGTCTCCCGGGGGGCCCGCGGCCGGCGGGGTCGCCAGGGCGCGCGCGGCGCCCCGGTCGAAGACCGCCGTGGAGGCGGAGGGCTCCCACTGCCTGCCGTGCTTGCCCGCGTCCATCGCCTCGTTGGCGAGCCGGTCCGCGTGCTTGTTCTGCTCGCGCGGGATCCACTGGTACGTCACCTGCGAGCGCGGCAGGACCGTCGCGGCCTCCGCCGCGAGCGGCTTCATGTCCGGGTGCTTGATCTTCCAGCGGCCCGACATCTGCTCGACGACGAGCTTGGAGTCCATGCGGACGAGGACCTGCGCGTCCGGGGCCAGCTCGCGGGCGGCCTTGAGGCCCGCGATCAGCCCCTTGTACTCGGCCACGTTGTTCGTCGCGACGCCGATGTACTCGGCGCGCTCGGCCAGCGTCTCGCCCGTCGCCGGGTCGAGGACGACCGAGCCGTAGCCGGCGGGCCCCGGGTTGCCCCGGGAACCGCCGTCCGCCTCCACGACGAACCGGAGGGGCCTCTGCATCAGATGCCCGAGTCCGCCGTACGGACCAGGATGCGGCCGCAGTTCTCGTGACGCACGACCTGGTCGCGCTTGGCGGCCTTGATCTCGTTGACCTCGGCCATGTCGAGCTCCAGGCGGCAGCCCTCGCAGCGGCGCTGGTACAGGCGCGCGGCGCCGACGCCGCCCTGCTTGACGCGGATCTTCTCGTACAGGGCGATCAGGTCGGCCGGGACGGAGGCCACGATCAGCTCCCGG
Organism: Streptomyces goshikiensis; assembly: GCF_014650555.1. Taxonomy (GTDB): domain Bacteria; phylum Actinomycetota; class Actinomycetes; order Streptomycetales; family Streptomycetaceae; genus Streptomyces; species Streptomyces goshikiensis. Next base: position 520,170 of record NZ_BMVE01000005.1, read on the forward strand.
TCCTTGGCGATCTTGGCCACGTCGGTGTCGATCTCGTTGGTGGCGGCGTCACGGCGCGCGGTGGCGTCCGTCAGCTTGGCCTCCAGGGCGGAGACGCGCTCGGTGAGCTCGGTGACCCGCTCCTGCGCGGCCTCCAGGCGCTCCATGACCTCCAGGACCACGTCCTCCAGGTCACCCTGGCGCTTGGCGAGGGAGACGACCTCGCTCTGGAGGTTCGCCAGGTCACGGGCCGAGATGCCGGCGCCGGAGTCGAGCCGCTGCTGGTCGCGGGCCGCGCGCTGGCGCACCTGGTCGACGTCCTGCTCGGCCTTGGTCTGCTCGCGGGCGGCGTCGCTCGCCTGGGTCTGGGCGGCGACGAGCAGGTCGCGCTGCTGGGTGAGGTCCTTGGTCAGGGAGTCGACCTCGGCGTGCTCCGGCAGCGACTTGCGCTTGTGGGCGAGCTGAGACAGCCGGACGTCCAGGGCCTGGACGTCGAGAAGTCGGATCTGGTCGGCGGGCTCGGCGTTCAGTTGGGGGCTCCTGAGTTAGATAGAGGGAGAGGAAGGAACGTCGGACGGCGCGTGCGCCGTCCACGGGTCGGTGACCGTGCGCGAGACGTGGGTGCGCAGACCCCAGCCGTGGCGCTCGGAGATCGCGTCGAGCTGCGCGGCGGCCTGCTCGCACCAGGGCCACTCGGTGGCCCAGTGGGCGGCGTCGACGAGGGCGAGCGGGCTCGTCCCGCGCGCCTCGGACACGGGGTGGTGGCGCAGGTCGGAGGTGAGGAAGGCGTCCACGCCGGCCGCGCGGACCTCGGCGAAGAGGCTGTCGCCGGAGCCGCCGCTGACGGCGACGGTGCGGATGAGGGCGTCCGGGTCGCCGGCCGCACGGATGCCCTGCGCGGTGCGCGGGAGCCGGGCGGCGGCGCGGGCGGCGAACTCGCGCAGGGTCTCGGGGTGGTCGAGCTCGCAGATCCGGCCGAGGCCGCGGCGGCCGGCGGGGTCGCTCGGGTCGGGCACGAGCGGGCCGGTGACGCGCAGGTCCAGGGCGCCGGCGAGGGCGTCGGAGACCCCGGGGTCGGCGGTGTCGGCGTTGGTGTGGGCGACGTGCAGCGCGATGTCGTTCTTGATCAGCGTGTGCACGACGCGGCCCTTGAAGGTGCCGGCCTCGACGGTGGTGGTTCCGCGCAGGTAGAGGGGGTGGTGGGTGACGATCAGGTCGGCTTCCAGCTTCACCGCCTCGTCGACGATCTCCTGGACGGGGTCCACGGCGAAGAGGACCCGGGAGACCTCGGCGTCGGGATCGCCGCAGACGGTTCCGACGGCGTCCCACTGCTCGGCCCGGGAGGGGGGCCAGAGGGCGTCCAGCGCGGCGATGACTTCAGAGAGACGGGGCACGGGCCAAGGCTACCGTCCGTCGCGACCCGCCCGCCGATCCCCTGGCCGGGGGTACGGACGGGCGGCCGCGGCGCGCGGGACCGGGGCCGGCCGAAGAGGAAGCCGCCCACGCCGCCCGGGCCTCGCCGACGGCCTCCACCTGCCGGTTCGCCGGGCGCGGGCCGCCGGAGTCGTCGAGGATCGCGAGGCGGCCCGCGGCCTCCTCGCCGCCCCGCGCGAGGGCCCAACCGGCCCCCGCCCCGAAACACCCCATATCGCACAGCACAATCGCGCCGCCCCCCACAGCCGAACCCACGCCCGGACACCCGTATGTGTGAAGCACGGTTGGTCGTGTTGTTCGCCGGAAGTGCGAAAACTAGCTTCCTCCCCGGAGGTGACGCACGGGTATCGAGATCCCCCTGACACACCGGGTCGAGCCCGATGGGTCACGGGCCGCCGCTACCAGCACCAGCCATCACGTTCAGGGAGGTAGACCCACCGATGGCTACGTTTTCCGCAGGACAGCAGATCCACCGCGCCGTGCCTCCTCAGCGGCGCGCTCTGGAATCCGCGGGAGCAGACACGCCCCGGATCGGGCACGAAACGGCCCGCGGACGCCACGTCCCACCTGTGGCCCCGAGCGGAGAACATGTGCGAGAGGAGACCGTCGGCGGTTCACCTGCCGCAGACGGCGACACCTTCCGGCCCGCAGAGGCCGGGGAGACGCCGCGTGAGCGGCACCCATCCGTATTCGTCCTCGACCGGCACGGGGCCCCGCTGCAGCCGTGCCACCCGGCCAGAGCCCGGAAAATCCTGGGCAAGGGCCGGGCGGTCGTGGCCCGCCACACGCCGTTCGTCATCCGCCTCAAGGACCGCACGATCGCCGAATCGACGGTGGAGGGGGTTGAACTGGGCATCGACCCCGGTTCGCGGCATACGGGCATCGCGGTGTTCACCGCCACCGGTGGGGAGCGGCGCGGCCGGTTCGCCGTACGGCTCGACCACCGCGGCGCGCAGATCCGCAGGAAATTGCAGCAGAAGTCGGATTTCCGGCGTGGTCGACGCACTCGGAACCTCCGCTACCGTGCGCCGCGCCACGACAACCGAGCGCGCCGCGAGGGCTGGCTCGCGCCGTCCCTGCGACATCGTGTCGACACCACGGTCGCGTGGGTGGACCGCCTGGCCCGCTGGGCGCCCGTCACAGCGGTGCATGTGGAAAGCGTGGCGTTCGACACCCACGCCATCAGCTCCGGCGGCCCTCTGGAAGGCGCCGAGTACCAGCACGGCACCTTGCACGGCACGGAGGTCCGGGAGTACCTCCGCACCAAGTGGAAGCGGGCATGCGGCTACTGCGGCGCCACTGGTGCTCCGCTGAACGTCGACCACGTCCGGCCCACGTCCAGGGGCGGCTCCGACCGCGTTTCCAACCTCGTCCTGGCTTGCGTTCCCTGCAACCAGGAAAAGACGAACCGGCCCGTGGAGGAATTCGCCCGTGCCAAGACCCGAGCCGCTCGGATCCTCGCGCAGGCCAAAGTTCCGTTGAGGGACGCCGCGGCCGTCAATGCCACGCGCTGGGCGTTGCGGCGGGCCTTGGAGGCCCGGCTGCCCACCCATGGCGCCTCCGGCGGCCGGACCAGGTGGAACCGGATCCGCAACCATCTGCCGAAGACCCACACCCTTGACGCCCTCGCCGTGGGGGAGTTGGGCGCGGTGACCGAGACCGTCAACCGTGTACTGATCGCCGGGTGCACCGGGCGTGGCACACATGCCCGGACCCGCAGCGACGCGTACGGGTTCCCCCGCCTGCGCCTGCCCAGGCGGAAGCGATTCTTCGGTTTCATGACCGGTGATCTGGTCCGCGCCTGCGTCCCCGACGGCAAGAACGCCGGCACCCACACCGGGCGGGTCGCCGTGCGGGCCAGTGGCTCGTTCGCTGTCCGCACCCAGTCCGGGTTGTTCACCGCCCGCCACACACGTTTTCGACTCCTCCAACGAGCCGACGGATACGCCTACCAGGCCACCTCCGAAGGACGGCCCGGGTACCTCGTACCCAGGCCCTAGGCGTGGTCGACCCCGGCTCGTCCCCGCCCTTCGAAGGCGGTTGTCCGACGCATGAAAGGTGCTCGATGACCACGTTGACCGCGACGGCCCCGTTCACCATCGCCGCGGACGGGTCCTACGCGGCCCGGCTGGCCGGGGACGGCGAGGCGCGCTATCCGGAGCGCTGGACCCTGGCCGGGCCCGAGCCGTACGCGGTGCCGTTGCCGCTCGCGCAGCCCGAGGAGGCGGACAGCGAGGTGCTGCCGCTGGCCGACGGGCGGGTGCTGATCCACCGCCGGGTGGCGGAGCGGCACGCGTTCGCCCTGCTGTATCCGACGGGCGGCGGCAGTGCCGCCACCGGGCCGCGGACCGGGGAACTGCCGCTGGGCACGGTCGACCCGGAGGGGGCGGACGGTACGGAGGTACGGGTCCGCCTGCTGCCGCCGTCCCCGGACGGGCGCGGGGCGTTCGCCCTGGCGGTGGGTGCGCGGGTGAGCACCGTCTGGCGGATCACCGGGGGCGGCTTCGGGCCCGAGCGGGTCGCCCTGATCCCCGGCCGCTGCTCCGGCGGGGTCTGGCTGGACCGGACGGGCCGGCTGCTGGCCCTGGACCGCGAACTCGACGGGCGCACCAAGGCCGTCGCGGTGGATCTGGGCCGGGGCGGCGAGGTCTCCGCGCTGCTCCAGATCGCGGAGGCCAGCGACGACCGGCTGCTGCTGGCCGACCCCGACAGCGGGCTGCTGCTGATCGGCTCGGACGCCCCGGGCGAACCGCGGATCGGCTGGGGGGTGCTGGGCAGTTCGCTGCCGGTCCGCTTCCCCGAGTGCCTGCGGGGCGCGGTGGCCTCGCCGTTCGCGGTGCAGCCGGGGCAGGCCCTGATGCCCGAGACCTGCGCGGTCGCGCTGCGGCTGGAGGACGGCGGCCTCGGGCTGTGGCGTCCCGCCGACCGGCTCGTCTTCCGGCTGCCCGCGCCGGTCGGCTGGCTCGGGGGTACGGGCCTGTGGACGCGGGAGGGGCGGCTGCACCTCCCGTACGCCACCGCCGACGTGCCGTGCGGCCTCATGACCCTGGGGATGCCGTCGGCCCCGACGCCCCCGGTCCGGCTCGACCCGCCCCCGCCCCCGCCGGCCGCGCCGGCCGCGCCGCGGCCGATCCCGCTCCAGCAGGCCCCGCTGCGGTGACGGGGGCGGCGGGGGCCGGCTAGTCGTGCTTGAGGCCCAGCACCTCCGCCGCGGCGAAGGTCTCTCCGGCCGGGCGGGACGCGTAGTGCGGGGTGAGCAGCCCGTCGAGTTCTTCGTAGGAGAAGGCCTCCTTGGCGGTGTCGAACTTGGCCGCCACCCTGGGGCGTTCCATGACGACCACGATCCCGCCGTGCACGACGAACAGCTGTCCGTTGGCCCCGGCCGCGGCCGGGGAGGCCAGGTAGCCGACCAGCGGGGCGACGTGCTCGGGGGCGAGGGCGTCGAGCTTGCCCTCCTCGGGGACCTGGAATCCGGCGAAGACGTCCTCGGTCATCCGGGTGCGGGCGCGCGGGCAGATGGCGTTCGCCGTCACCCCGTACTTGGCGAGCGCGAGGGCGGTGGAGGTGGTGAGGCCGACGATGCCGCCCTTGGCCGCCGCGTAGTTCGGCTGGCCGGCCGAACCGCCGAGGAAGGCTTCCGAGGAGGTGTTGACGATCCGGCCGTAGACCGGGCCGCCCGCCGCCTTGGAGCGCTCCCGCCAGTGCGCGGAGGCGAAGTGCGTGGTGTTGAAGTGGCCCTTGAGGTGGACCCGGATGACCGAGTCCCATTCCTCCTCCGACATGGAGAAGACCATCCGGTCGCGCAGGATGCCCGCGTTGTTGACCAGGACGTCCAGCTTGCCGAAGCGGGAGACGGCCAGAGCGACCAGCTCCCGCGCCTGCTCGAAGTCGGCCACGTCACCGAGGTGCGCCACCGCCTGCCCGCCCGCGGCGCGGATCTCCTCGGCGACCTCCTCGGCCGGGGCGGCCGAGGCCTCCCCGGAGCCGTCGCGGCCGCTCTGGCCGAAGTCGTTGACGACCACGCTCGCACCGAGCCTCGCGAGTTCGACCGCCTCGGCCCGGCCGAGGCCGCGGCCCGCGCCCGTGACGATGGCGCTGAGCCCCTCAAGTGGCAGTGACATCTACCGGATTCCTCTCAGAGTTCGATGCAGGTGCGCAGGGCGACGCCCGTACGCATCTGGTCGAGGGCGTCGTTGATCTCGGCGAGGTGCACCCGGTGGGTGATCAGGCCCGCCAGGTCCACCCGGCCGGCCCGCCAGAGGGCGATGGTGCGCTCGTAGGAGCGCAGTACGTCGCCGCCCCCGTACATCGACGGCAGGATCTTCTTCTCGTCGAAGAACAGCGAGAACATGTTGATCGAGTAGTTGTCGTCGAGCGCGCCCGCGCCGACCACGACCACCGAGCCGCCGCGCCGGGTCATCTCGTACGCGGTCTGGGTGGTCGCGGACTTGCCGACGACCTCGAAGACGTAGTCGAAGCCCTCGCCCGCGGTGATCCGGTTCTTGGCGTCGGCGAAGTCCTCGGGCGCGACGGCCTCGGTGGCACCGAAGCGCAGGGCCGCCTCGCGCCGGGAGGCGACCGGGTCGACGGCGATGATCTGCGCGGCGCCCCGGACCTTGGCGCCCTGGATGACGGAGATGCCGACGCCGCCGCAGCCGATGACGGCGACGGAGGAACCGGTCTCCACCTGGGCGGTGTTGATGGCCGCGCCGAGTCCGGTGGTGACCCCGCAGCCGATCAGGGCGGCGATGTCGTAGGGGAGGTCGTCGGGGATGGGGACGGCGCAGGCCGCCGGGACCACCATCTCCTCGGCGAAGGTGCCGGTGCCGGCGAAGCCGAAGATGTCGGTGCCGGTTCCGGTGCGGCGGAAGTTGGGGGTGGCCACGTTCCCGAAGGCCTCCAGGCACAGGTGGCCCTGGCCGCGCTTGCAGGCGGGGCAGTGTCCGCACGGCGGCAGCCAGCAGACGAGGACCCGGTCGCCGATCCGGTGGGTGGTGACCCCGTCGCCGACGTCCACGATCTCGCCGGAGCCCTCGTGGCCTGGGATGAAGGGGGCGGGCTGCGGCAGTACGCCGCTCATCGCGGAGAGGTCGGAGTGGCACAGGCCGGTGGCCCTGATGCGGATCCTGACCTTGCCGGGGCCGAAGCCCACGGCCTCCATGTCCTCGACGACCTCTAGCTTGTCCTGGCCTATCTCGCTCTGCAGTGCTGCGCGCACGGTGCGGCTCCTTGTCTCCGTGGCTGCTGGGGTTACGCGTGTTCGACGACGGTGTCGGCGAGGACCGGCGCGTCGTCCCGCTCGACGGCGGTCACCGAGACCTGTACGCGGCCGGGCTCCTGCCACATCCGCACGCGCAGGGTCTCGCCGGGGAAGACGATCCCGGCGAAGCGGGTGCGGTAGGCGCGGACGCGGGAGACGTCCCCGCCGAGCGCCGTGTCGACGACGGCCTTGAGGGTCATGCCGTACGAGCACAGGCCGTGCAGGATGGGCCGGTCGAAGCCCGCGAGCTTGGCGAACTCGGGGTCGGCGTGGAGCGGGTTCCAGTCGCCGGAGAGGCGGTAGAGCAGGGCCTGCTCCTCGCGGATGTGGCGTTCCTCGACCCGGTCGGGGGCGCGCTGGGGCAGCTCGTTCCGCACGGAGGGCCCGCGTTCGCCGCCGAAGCCGCCCTCCCCCTTGACGAAGATCTGCGCGTCGGAGGTCCACAGCGGCCCGTCGGGGTCCGCGACCTCGGTGCGGAGCACGATGACGGCCGCCTTGCCCTTGTCGTAGACGGCGGCGACCTTGGCGGAGGAGGTGGCCCGGCCCTTGACGGGGATGGGGCGGTGCAGCTCGATGGACTGGCCGCCGTGCAGGACGGCGGCGAGGTTCACGTCGATCCCGGGGGCGGCGAGGCCGCCGAGCATGGCCATGCCGGCGCCGGCGACGGTCGCGAAGCTGGGGAGGACGTGGAGCTTGGACTCCAGGGTGTAGCGCAGCTCGTCGGGGTCGGTGGCGGGCAGGCCCGCGCCGAGGCCGAGGTGGTAGAGCTGGATGTCCTTGTGGTCCCAGGCGATGTCCCCTTGGCGGGGGGCGGCGGCGAGGGCCTTGGCGGCATCGATCGGCATTGAGGATGCGGCTCCTTGTCTTGGAAGACCTCGGTGCGGCCGTCCGCACCGTCGGCCACACCGAGGTCGTCTGCGGAACCGGCCCGCCTTCTAGAACGCGTTCTAGGTTGGGCCGGTGAAGGCATGTATAACGCACGCCCCAGCACTTGGGAAGACAGCCGGACGGACTGCTGACTTCACGTCAGATCGGGCCGTGGGGGGCGCGGGGGCCTACCCTGGCGGGGTGGATGAAATGCCCGTTACGCACCGTACCGCCCGATCCCTTCGGGTACTGCTGCACCCGCCGAACCCGCCGCTGGCGGTACGTCTCGGACTCCAGCCGGACCTGGAGGTGGTGCCCTCCTCAATGGCCCGGCCGGCGGTGGCCCTGGTCGAGGAGCTCGCGGAGGTCGGGGAGGTCCTGGCGGACGACCCGGAATGCCGGGTCCTGCTGATGACGGGCTCGGCGCACCCGGGCCTCGCGCAGGCGGCGGTCGCCGCGGGCGCGGCGGGCCTGGTGCTGCGCGACGGGCCGATCGAGGACCTGGCCGATGCCATTCGCCGGGCCGCCCGCGGCGAACCAGCCACCGACCCCTCCCTCACCACCCCCTGACACCCCACCGCCCCCGCCGGCGCACCTCCAGCCCCGCCGGCGCTTGAGGCGCAGGGCCCGGGGGCCGACCCCCGACACCTCCGCCACCTCCAGCCCCGCCGGCGTTTGAGGCACGGGGGTCCGGGGGCCGACCCCCGGCAGCGGCGCCGCGCGCACCCACGGCCGGTCGCTGCGCGGGCTATCTCCCCGCCCCGCCCTTCCACCTCCCCCAGACTTCGTCCGGGGGGACCCCCACCTGGGCTCCGCCCAGACCCGCGCCTCAAACGCCGGCGAGGCTGGATCGCGCCCCGGCGGGGCTGGAGGCGGCGCCGGCTGGGCTGGGTGCGCCGGCCGGGCTGGAGGTGGTGCCGGCGGGGCTGGAGCGTGCCGGCCGGGCTGAGGTGCGCCGGCCAGGCGGCGGCCGGAGGAGCCGGGAGGCTAGCGGTGGAGGAGGGTTACTACGGCCGCGCCGCCGAGGCCTATGTTGTGGGCCAGGGCAACCCTCGCGTTCGGGACCTGCCGCGGCCCCGCCTCCCCCCGCAGCTGCCACGTCAGCTCGGCCGTCTGCGCCAGCCCCGTCGCCCCCAGCGGGTGCCCCTTCGAGATGAGCCCGCCCGAGGGGTTGACCACCCACCGCCCGCCGTACGTCGTGGCCCCGCTCTCCACCAGCTTCCCCGACGCCCCCTCCCCGCACATCCCCAACGCCTCGTACGTCAGCAGCTCGTTGATCGAGAAGCAGTCGTGCAGCTCGATCACGTCGACGTCCTCGATGCCCAGCCCCGACGCCGAGAAAACGGCCCGCGCCGCCGCCGCCGTCATCGGCTTGCCGACCACGTCGATGCAGGAGCCGGAGTCGAAGGAGGCCGCCGTGTCCGTCGTCATCGCCTGCCCGACGATCTCGACCGCCTTGTCGTGCAGCCCGTGCCGGACCACGAACCGCTCCGACACCACCACCGCCGCGGCCGCCCCGTCCGAGGTCGGCGAGCACTGGAGCTTGGTGAGCGGGGCGTGGATCTCCTTCGCCGCCAGGATCTCCTCCACCGTGTACACGTCCTGGAACTGCGCGTTCGGGTTGTTCGCCGAGTGCCGGTGGTTCTTCGCGCCCACCATCGCCAGCTGCGCGGCCGTCGTCCCGTACCGCTCCATGTGCTCCCGGGCCGCGTTCCCGAAGATCTGCGCGGTCGGCGGCGACATCTCGAAGCCGTGTCCGGCGGCCATGATCCCGTAGTGCCGGGCGACCGGGGAGGTCTTGAAGTCGCCGCCGTCGGCGCCGCCCCCCAGCGCACCCCGCTTCATCTTCTCGAAGCCCAGCGCGAGCACGCAGTCGCTGATCCCGCCCTCCACGAACTGCCGCGCCATCATCAGCGCCGTCGAGCCCGTCGCACAGTTGTTGTTCACGTTGTAGACGGGAACCCCGGACAGCCCCAGTTCGTACGCCGCCCGCTGCCCGGCCGTGGACGCCTGGAAGCAGTACCCCACCGGCACCTGCTCGACCTGGTCGTAGGTGATGCCCGCGTCGGCCAGCGCCGCACCCCCGGCCTCCCTGGCCATGTCCCAGTACTGCCAGTCCCGCGATTCCGGCTTCTCGAACTTCGTCATGCCGACACCGACGACGTACGACTTCATGCCCTTCATGCCTGATGACTCCTAGTCCCTGGGAAGGCCGAGGATCCGCTCGGCGACGACGTTCAGCTGGACCTGGGTGGTGCCTCCGGCGATGGTCAGGCAGCGGGACATGAGCATCCCGTGCACCGCCCGCTCCCCCACCCCCTCCCGTACCGCGCCCGCCGGGCCCAGCAGTTCGAGCGCGAGTTCCGCGGTCCGCTGCTGGTGCGGGGTCTGTACGAGCTTGCGGACGGAGGCGCCCGCGCCCGGCTCCAGTCCCGACACCTGCGAGAGCGTGGTGCGCAGCCCGATGCAGGCCAGCGCGTGCGCCTCGGCGGCCAGCGCCCCGATCCGCGCGCGCCCGGCCCCGTCCAGGTCGGCGGAGCGGGCGATCAGCGCCTCCAGCCCCGTGTCGAAGGTCATCTGGTCGGCCATGTGGACGCGTTCGTTGCCGAGGGTGTTGCGCGCGACCTGCCAGCCGCCGTCGGCGGCGCCGACCAGCGCGTCCGCCGGGAGCGGGACGTCGTCGAAGTACACCTCGTTGAAGAGGGCCTCGCCGGTGATCTCCTTCAGCGGCCGGATGTCGATCCCGGGGGTCCGCTTCATGTCGACGACGAAGTAGCCGAGGCCCTTGTGCTTGGGCGCGGCCGGGTCGGTGCGGGCGAGCAGGATCCCGAAGTCGGCGGTGTGCGCGGAACTCGTCCACACCTTCTGTCCGTTGACCAGCCAGCCGCCCTCCTCTGTGCGCTCGGCGCGGGTGCGCAGCGAGGCCAGGTCGGAGCCCGCGTCGGGCTCGGAGAAGAGCTGGCACCAGGTCAGTTCTCCGCGCAGGGTGGGGAGTACGTACGCCTCCTGCTGTGCCGGGGTGCCGTAGGCGAGCAGCGAGGGGATTACCCAGGTGGCGATCCCGAGGTCGGCGATCCTGACCCCGGCGGCGCGCAGCTCCTGCTGGATGACGAGCTGTTCGGCGGGGTCCGCGCCGAGGCCGTACGGGGGCGGGAGGTAGGGGGCCGCGTATCCGGTCGGGGCGAGGATCCGGCGGGCGGCGGCCGGGTCGAGGCCCCGGGCGTCCTCGGCGGCGGCGCGGGCCTTGGCCCGGTGGGTCTCGGCGTGCGCGGGGAGTTCGAGCCGGAGTTCGCGGCGGGCGCCGGCCGCCGCGAGCCGGACGGCGCGCAGCCGGTGTCCGTCGCCGGGGCCGAGGAGCTGGCGTGCGACGAGGGCCCGGCGCAGCAGGATGTGGGCGTCGTGTTCCCAGGTGAAGCCGATGCCGCCGAGGATCTGGATGCAGTCCTTGGCGCAGGAGTAGGCGGCGTCGAGTGCGGTGCCGGCGGCGAGGGCGGCGACGAGCGAGCGGACGTCGGGGGTCTCGTCCATGCCGTTCGCGGCGTCCCAGGCGAGCGCCCGGGCCTGTTCGAGGCGGACGAGCATGTCGGCGCAGAGGTGTTTGACGCCCTGGAAGCGTCCGATGGGCCGGCCGAACTGCTCGCGCACCTTGGCGTGTTCGGCGGCGGTGTGCAGCGCGCGGGCGGCGGTGCCGCAGGCGTCGGCGGCGAAGAGGGCGCAGGCCAGGTCCCGTACCAGGGCGGCGTCCAGTGCGAGGAGCCGGCCGGGTGCGACGGTGACGCCGCGGGCCCGCACCTCGGCGGTGGGGCGGGTCGGGTCGGCGCTCTCGTGGGTGCGGATGTCCAGCGCGGCGGCGTCCACGGCGAACCAGCGGGTGCCGTGCGCGGCTTCGGCGGCGAGGAGCACGAGGTCGGCCTCCCCGGCGCCGAGCACGGGCGGCGCGGCGCCGTCGAGGAGGTGTCCGCCGCCTTCGACGGCGACGGCGGTCATGCCGCCGGGCCCGAGGGCCACCGCCGCGGTGCGCCCGTCGAGCGGCGGCGCCCCGGCCCGGTCCAGCAGTACGGAGGCCAGCGCGCTCGGCAGGTACCCGCCGGGCAGCGCCGCCCGGGCGGCTTCCTCGACCACCACGGCGAGGTCGAGGAGGGTGCCGCCGTCCAGGTGCGGGGTGAGCAGTCCGGATTCGGTGAGCGCGTCCCAGTAGGCGGGGCGGGTTCCGGTCCGTGGCGGGGCGTCGAGCAGTTTGCGCACCTCCTCGGGAGGTACGGTCCGCGCCAGCCAGCCGCGTACCGCGTCGGCCAGTTCCCGTTGCTCCTGCGTGATGCCGATGCCCATACGGATCCCTGTCGCCTTCTCGGTGTCCGTGCCCCCTGGTCGCCGGTCAGACTAGAACACGTTCCATTCTGACGGAAGGTCAGATCACTCGCGACGTTTCCGGACATGGCCGAAAATCGCTCTAGCTCCCGTTCATGCAGAATGATCGAATCGGTGACGCACCGTCGCCGGCAATTCACTCTCGGAATGGAAGTCGACACGTGAGCGCCCTGACATTTGTGGACCTTCACAGACAAGTCTCCGCGGATATCGACGCGGAGATGGAACTCGCTCTCGATCAGCTCGGCCCGGCATCGGAGGCGGTCAAGGCCTCGGTCGTCAAACTCCTGCGCCACCAAAGGCTCCGGCATCCGCTCTCCGTCCTGCCGATGCTGGTGCACGGCGTCGAGACGGGCACCCTCCGGCCGGCCCTGCCCATATCCGCCCTGCACGTGCTGTGGTGGACCTCGGCCTGCTTTCTCGACGACCTCGCCGACGGCCACGGCGCACCGCTCTCCGCCGGGCTCACCCAGAACGAGGCGGTGCTCGCCTCCGTCATCAGCGGCACGATCCTGCCGCTGCGGATCATCCACTCGATCCCGGCCCCCGCCCCGGTCCACAGCGCCCTGACCGCCGAGATCGCCACCGGCTGGACCGTCGGCACCGAGGGCCAGCTGCGCGACATCCGCGCCGACGCGGACAACGCCACCCGGAAATCGGTGATCGCGGCCTACCGGGGGAAATCCGGCGGCCCGTTCTCGATGATCACGGCAATGGCGGCGATATTGTCCGGCGCGCACCCCGGGAGAATCGCGCGGTGGCGCGAGTTCGGTTATGTCTTCGGCATCCTGTGGCAGATGTTCAACGACCAGGAGGACATTCTCTCCGGCCGGGGCGAAGACCTTCTCAACGGCACCGTCACCTATCTGCTCACGTGCGCGCTCGACGACGCCTCACCGGAATCCCGCGCACACCTCCTGAACCTGCGGACCGCCGCGCGCGCGTGCCCGCGGGCGCGCGCGGAACTGACCGGCCTGCTGCTCGACCGCCCCGTTCTCGACCGGTTCCGCGAAGACCTCGACGGATTCCGCGGCGAGGCGCTGCGCATTCTGGACGGACTCGGCGGTGACGCGATCCAGGCGGGCGTCCTGCGCCGCCTCGTCGACGACTCGGCCCGGCTGCTGCTGGAGCCGGCACCCGCCCCGGCGGTGGCGGTCCCCGCGTAACGGCGCCCTCGCGGCAGCACGCGCGGGGACGGCCCGGGACCCGGACGCGACGCCTACCGGGCGGTAGGGCAGCATGGCCCCCACCAGCAGCCCAGGAGGAACCCATGGCCCCCGCCACCCCCAAGCCGGAGACCCTCGCCGCCTTCGAGGCCGCCAAGGGCTTCATGCCGGCACGCGAGGGCCTCGCCCTGTACGCGGCCGCCGTCTCGGCGGCGGCCCTCGGGCTGCCCCTCCTGGAGGTCGGCACCTACTGCGGGCGCTCCACCCTCCTGCTCGCCGACGCGGCCCGCGAGGCCGGGGTCCCGGCGATCACCGTCGACCACCACCGCGGCAGCGAGGAGCAGCAGCCGGGCTGGGAGTACCACGACCCGACCGTCGTGGACCCGGAGATCGGCCTGATGGACACCCTGCCGACCTTCCGCCGCACCCTCCACAAGGCGGGTCTGGAAGACCACGTCATCGCGGTCGTGGGCCGCTCCCCGCAGGTCGCCGCCGCCTGGGGCGGCCCGCTCGGCTTCGTCTTCATCGACGGCGGCCACACCGACGAGCACGCCACCGGCGACTACGAGGGCTGGGCCCCGCACCTCGCCGAGGGCGGGACGCTCGTCATCCACGACGTGTTCCCGGACCCGGCCGACGGCGGCCAGGCCCCGTACCGGATCTACCTGCGCGCCCTGGCCTCCGGCGCCTTCGAGGAGATCTCGGTCACCGACTCGCTCCGGGTGCTGCGCCGTACCGGCTCCGGCATCTGACCGGCGCCCGCCCCCGGTCAGCGGCGCGGACCGGGGGCCCGGTCATCCATCCGGGCACATGATCCGATCATCGCACCACGCCCCCGGATGGCCCACGATCCGGACCGGCGGCGGACGGGCGGTCTAGCATCGCGAGGTGCGCTACGACGACAGCCCCCCGCCCCCCGAGTCCGCCGCATCGGTCAGCCCGGACCCGCCCTGGTACGCCCGGCGCTCCACCCTCGCCGTCGCGGTGGCCGCCCTGGCCCCGACCGCGCTGGCCGGGTGGGTGCTCACCCAGGTCCTGACCGGCTCCGGCCCCGGCGGACAGCCGCCGCAGCCCAAGGCGCTGCCCGCCTCCCACACGACGGGGGCCGGCGCCCGCGGCGCCGGGGACGCGAAGGCCAGTACGGCCACGCCCTCCCCCGCCGCGCCGGACTCTGCTTCCGCCTCCGCCTCCACCTCCGCGCCCGCGGCGCCCGCCAAGGGCCCGCTCGCCGGCCGGACCGTGGTCATCGACCCCGGCCACAACACCGGTAACTTCAAGCACACTTCCGAGATCGACCGGCAGGTGGACATCGGCACCAACCGCAAGGAGTGCGACACCACCGGCACCACCACCAACTCGGGTTACATGGAAGCCGAGTTCACCCTCGACGTGTCCCGCCGGACGCGCGCCCTCCTGGAGTCCAAGGGCGCCAAGGTGGTCTTCACCCACGACGCCGACCGCCCCTGGGGCCCCTGCATCGACGAGCGGGCCCGGATCGGCAACGAGGCGAAGGCGGACGCGGTGGTCTCCGTCCACGCGGACGGCGTCTCCGCCGGGAACCGCGGCTTCCACGTCATCCTCCCGGCCACGGTCAAGGGCGGCGCGGCGGACACCTCGAAGATCGTCGGGCCCTCCCGGGACCTGGGCGAGCGGATCGCGGGGAACTTCGCCCGCAGCACCGGATCCGCCCCGGCCAACTACCTGGGCAGCGGCACCGGGTTGGTGGTCCGGGACGATCTCGGCGGTCTCAATCTGTCGACCCGGCCCAAGGTGTTCATCGAATGCGGCAACATGCGTGACGCCAAGGACGCGGCGCAGCTGACGAGTCCGGAGTGGCGGCAGAAGGCCGCGGAAGGCATCACGAACGGCATCGTCGGGTTCCTCGGCGGGTAGTCCCCCGGGGACCGCCCGCCGCCCCCGACCCCTCCGGTCGCGGCAGACGTCCGTACCATGGTGCCGCCCGCCCCGCTCCAGGCAAGACGCGCGACTGCGGCACCACGAGACGACCGAGACCGAGAAGGACACCGACGAAGTGAATATCCGCTCCCTCACACGAGGAGACGGCGTGGTGATCGGAGCAGCGGTGCTGCTGTTCATCGCCTCGTTGCTCGACTTCTACTCCGCCGACGGCGTCGACCTGCCCAGCGTCTGGGACACCGACGTCTACCACCTGGCCCTCCCCACGGTCTTCCTGACCGCGTTCGTCGCGGCCGGCCTGCTCGTCGGCTCCCGCTTCCTGCCGCAGGGCCGGGGGCTCGCGGGCGTTCCGCTGCCGGCGTGGGGCACCGTGCTCGCCGTCTCCTCCGTGTGGGCCGCACTGTGGTCCCTGATCACCTGCCCCAGCACCTTCGACCTGGGTGCCGGCGCCGTCATCTCCTTCCTCGCCACCCTGGCGATCGCCGGTGTGGCCATCGCGGGCCCGAAGATCCCGGCGCTCGCCGGCCAGCTGATCCCGGACCCGGCGCCCGCCGCCCCCGCCGCGGCCTTCGGCTCCCAGCCCCAGCCGGGCAGCGGTTACGGCTACCCGGGCGGCCAGCAGCCGCAGCCGTACGGGGCGACCCCCCAGCCGGTCCCGCCGTACGGCGGCCAGCCCGCCGCCCACGAGCCGGCCCCGGCTCCGGCCCCCGCCGCCCACGAGGCGCCCGCGGCCGACTTCACCCCCTTCTGGTTCGCGGTCCCGGTGGCCCGCCCCCTCTTCGCCGAGGACGGCTCCTCCAGCCCGATCGCCGAGCTCGCCCCGGGCACCTGGTACCTGGCCGTGGAACAGCGCGGCCAGTCCGCGCTGATCGCCCAGACCCAGGACGGCCGTCGCGGCGTCCTGAACGACACCTCGGGCATCCAGCGCGGCTGACGCCCCGCTCGACGCGCGCATCGACGGCCCCCCGCCCTTCCGGGCGGGGGGCCGTTGCCCTAGAGTCACCTGACGCATCGTCAGATACGGCTTCGCGGAGGGGACCGTACATGCGCCTCGGACTCGCACTCGGCTACTGGGGCCGCGGCCCCCATCCGTCCCACCTCGACCTCGCCACCGAGGCCGAGAACCTCGGCTACCACTCGGTGTGGACCGCCGAGGCCTGGGGCTCGGACGCCTTCACCCCGCTGACCTGGATCGCCGCGCACACCTCGCGGATCCGGCTCGGCACCGCCATCGCGCAGATGTCCGCCCGCACCCCGACCGCCACCGCCATGCACGCCCTCACCCTGGACCACCTCTCCGGCGGCCGCATGATGCTCGGCCTCGGCCTGTCCGGGCCACAGGTCGTCGAGGGCTGGTACGGGCGCCCCTTCCCCGCGAGCCCGCTCACCGCGACCCGGGAGTACGTGGACGTGGTCCGCCAGGTGCTGCGCCGCGAGGGCCCCGTCGCGCTGGAGGGCCGCTTCCACCAGCACCCGTACCGCGGCGCGGACGGCACCGGCCTCGGCAAGCCCCTCAAGCCCATCACCCACCCGCTGCGGGCGGACCTGCCGGTCCTGCTCGGCGCGGAGGGCCCGAAGAACATCGCCCAGACCACCCGGATCGCGGACGGCTGGCTCCCGCTCTACTGGTCGCCGACCCGCACGGACGTCTACCGGGCCTCGCTCACCGGCCTCCCCGAGGGGTTCATGATCGCCCCGATGGCCCGGGCCAAGGTCTGCGACGACGTCGCCGAGGGGCTGCTCCCCGTCAAGGCGATGCTCGGCTTCTACATCGGCGGCATGGGCCACGCGGCCCGCAACTTCCACGCCGACCTGATGGCCCGCATGGGGTACGAGGAGGAGGCCCGCCGGATCCAGGAGCTGTTCCTCGCCGGCCGCAAGGAGGAGGCCGTGCTCGCCGTCCCGGACGCGTTCGCCGACGAGATCTCCCTGATCGGGCCGCGCGAACGGATCGCGGAACGCCTCGACCTCTGGCGCGCGGGCCCGGTCACGGACCTCCTGGTGACGGCCCCCGACCCGCACACCCTGCGCGTCCTGGCGGAACTGGCCGGCTAGCCGCTCTCCCCCGCGCCGTCGTCCGCCGGTACGGCCTCCAGGAGCTCCCGCAGGTCCAGTGCCATGACGGCGATCTCGATCGTCCCGCCCTCGTAGGCGCAGGCCACGATCCGCGAGCCGGGGTTGATGGACAGCCCCTCCTTCACGGACGGCGGCCGCACCCCGGTCGCCCGTACGCCCGGCAGCGCCACGGGCTCGCCCCGCCCCGGCGCCCAGCGCACCTCGCCGGCGGGGGCCGCGAACACCCGGCCCGCCCGCCAGCGCCCCGCCCCGGCCGGGTTCCGGGCCATGGCCGGGATCCCCTGGGGCAGGCCGGCGGCGGTCCGCTCGCGGTGCTTGCGGCGGATCAGCCAGCCGGTGACGGCGGCCAGGGCGGCGAGGAACACGAGCTCGATCACCCGGCCATTGAAACAGGCCGGGCCGGCGCATCCGCCGGCCCGGCCCGTTCGTCAGGGGCTATCCGCCCAGCTGGGAGAGGCTCGGCACCCTGTCGGTCACCGGGGCGCCCGCGCTCTGGCCCGCGCTCTTGACTCCGGTGATGACGTCCTGGAGGGAACTGAGGTCGGCGTCGCTCGCGTTGCCCTTGCGGAGCTTGGAGCCGAGGCCCTTGAGGGACTCGATGCCCGCCGTCAGGGGGACGACAGCCTTCGACAGCAGCGGGTCGCCCTTGGCGTTGTCCACGGCGGCCTTCAGCCGGTTGTAGGCGAAGGCGCCCGCGAGGCCCGCCTTGATCAGGGCGAAGGTGCGGCCCTTGGCGCCCTTCTTGAACTTGCCCTCGCGGTACGGCTTGACGATCCACTGGTACGTCGCCCCGGCCGCGAGGCCCGCGTTGGCGACGAAGCGCGTCTTGGCGAACCTCTGCTTCTCGGCGGAGGTGCTGGGCGAGGGCTCGGCCGCGGCCGGATCCACGGCGGCCGGATCCAGCGCCGGGGCGACCAGGGCCGGGTTCACCAGGCCGGGGTTCACCAGGCCGGGGTTGACCAGGGCCGGGTTGACCAGCGCCGGGTCCACGGCGAGCGGGGCCACGGCGCCCGCCCCGGCGGCGGTCACGGCCGCGGCGGAGACGTCCCCGCTGTGGTTCCGGCCGCTGCCGCCACTGCCGCAGGCGGTGGCTCCGGCGAGCAGCGCGGTGGACAGGAACAGCGCCGTGACGGCGCGGCGGCATCGGGCGGTGCTGGGTATGGACACGGTTTCCTCCGGGGAGTGAGGTGTCCCCCGCAGCGTCACCCGGGTGCCCGGCCCCCGCCACTCGGGCACCCCGTTCGGGTCCCCCGGGTGGCGTGGCCCGCGCACCGCCCGCATCATCGGGCCCGCACGGCGGCCAAGGGCCGCCGCGCACGGCTCAGTGGCAGCAGTCCGGTTCCAGGCCCGACGGCAGTTCCAGGCCGCCGAACACCGCGCCCGTGGCCTCGTCGCCGCCGAGGGCCGCGACGGCCAGCAGCAGCGAACCGGCCGTCCAGGTCGTCTGCTCGACCGGCCAGACGGCCCGGTCGTCGAAGACGTAGCCCGTCCAGTACATGCCGTTCTCGGCCCGCATGTGGCCGATCGAGCGCAGGATCTCCAGCGCCCGGTCCGACTCGCCCATCGCCCACAGCGCGAGCGCCAGCTCGCAGGACTCCCCGCCCGTGACCCACGGGTTCGGCAGCACGCACCGCACCCCGAGGTCCGGGACGACGAACTCCTCCCAGCGCTCCTCGATGCGCGCCGAGGCCTCGGGCCCGGTCAGCGCGCCGCCGAGGACCGGGTAGTACCAGTCCATCGAGTAGCGCGACTTGTCGAGGAACCGCTCCGGGTGCCGGCGGATCGCGTGGCCGAGGGCTCCCGCCGCCAGCTCCCAGTCCGGCTGCGGCTCCTCGCGGTGCTCGGCGATGGCCAGCGCGCAGCGCAGCGCCTGGTGGATGGAGGAGGACCCGGTGAGCAGCGCGTCGGTGACGGGGGCGCCGTCCGCCTCGCGCTTCCAGCCGATCTCGCCGCCGGGCTGCTGGAGCCCGAGCACGAACTCGACGGCCGCGTAGACGGCGGGCCACATCCGGTCCAGGAAGGTGTCGTCGCCGGTGGCGAGGTAGTGGTGCCAGACCCCGACGGCGATGTACGCGACGAAGTTGGTCTCCCGGCCGGCGTCCTGCGGCTCGGCGGTGTCCACGCCGTCGGGCCGGTCGGCGTAGGCCGCGTACCAGGAGCCGTCGCCGTTCTGGTGCCGCGCGAGCCATTCGTAGGCGCGGGCGGCCGCCTCGTGCTCGCCCGCCGCGTCGAGGGCCATCGCGGCCTCGGTGTGGTCCCAGGGGTCCAGGTGGTGGCCGCGGAACCACGGTATGGCCCCGTCGGAACGCTGTGCGGCGAGGATTCCCGCGACCGTCAGGGCCGCCTGCTCGGCGGTCAGTACGCCGTCCAGGACGAGGTGTTCGGTACGCCCGGGTGTGGTCACTGGGCGGCCGCGCTGACCGGGAGGTGGGGCTTCGTCGCGTAGGCCACGAAGCTCTTGCCGATGACCGGGTTCAGGGCCTGCTCCGCGAGCCGCGTGGCCAGGGGCTTCTTCATGATGTCCCAGACCAGGAGCTTGTGGTACGCCTTGACGGGCAGCGCCTTGTCGTTGTCGACGCCGAAGGCGCACTTGAGCCACCAGTACGGGGAGTGCAGCCCGTGGGCGTGGTGCGTGCCGTACGGCTTGAGGCCGGCGGCCTCCATCTTGCCGATCAGCTCGTCCGCCTTGTAGATGCGGATGTGGCCGCCCTCGACCTCGTGGTAGGCGTCGCTGAGCGCCCAGCAGATCTTCTCCGGGCCGTAGCGCGGCACGGTGATGGCGATGCGCCCGCCGGGCTTGAGCACGCGGACCATCTCGGCGAGCACGCCCTTGTCGTCGGGGATGTGCTCCATCACCTCGGAGATGATGACGACGTCGAAGGAATCGTCGGGGAAGGGCAGCGCCAGAGCGTCGCCCTCCATGGCGGTGGCGGTGGCGCCGGCGGGGACCTCACCGGCCTCCTTCATGGCGGCGAACCACTTGGCGACCTCGCGGATCTCCTCGCCGTTGCGGTCGACGGCGACCACCTGGGCGCCTCTCCGGTAGCACTCGAAGGCGTGACGGCCGGCGCCACAGCCCAGATCGAGCACACGGTCGCCGGCGGCGAGCGGGAACCGGGAGAAATCGACGGTCAGCACGGGGTCCTGCCTTCGCGGTCGCGGGGGGTGAACGGGGTGGCGCTTGCTGCGCGGGGGAACACGGGACGGAACGTCACCGGTCGCTGCGGGCACGGGCGGCCCGCTCGATCGCGGCCCGGTAGTGCGCGGCGGTGCCCTCGGCGGCCCGCGCCCAGGTGAAGCGGTCCAGGACCCGCTCGCGTCCGGCGGCGCCGAGGCGGGCCCGCAGTTCCGGGTCGCCCAGCACCCGGCCGAGCGCGGCGGCGAGCGCGCCCGGGTCGCCGGGTGGCACCGCGAGACAGGTCTCGCCGTCGGGACCGGCGACCTCGGGGATCGCGCCGCCGGTGGTGGCGACGAGCGGGGTGCCGGTGGCCATGGCCTCGGCGGCGGGGAGCGAGAAGCCCTCGTAGAGGGAGGGCACGCAGGAGACCTGCGCGCTGCGCACCAGGTCGACGAGTTCGGCGTCGGTGATGCCCTTGACGAACCGGACCGCGTCCTGGAGGCCGTACGTCTCGATGGCGCGGGCGACGGGGCCCCGCTCGGCGCGCTTGCCGACGACGACGAGGTGCGCGTCGGGCCGCTCGGTGCGGAGTTTGGCGAGCGCCTCGACGAGGTGGACGAGGCCCTTGAGCGGTACGTCGGCGCTGGAGGTCGTCACGATCCGCCCCGGCACCTCGGCGACGGACGGGTCGGGCGACCACAGGTCGGTGTCGGCGCCGATGTGCACGACGTGGATGCGCTCCTCGCGGACGCCCAGGTGCTGGACGATCTCCTGCTTGGAGGTCCCGGAGACGGTGAGCACCGAGGGCAGCCGTCGGGCGACGCGCTCCTGCATGCGCGTGAAGCCGTACCAGCGGCGTACGGAGAGCCGCTTCTTGAAGTCCTTGGCGGCGTCCAGGTCCAGCTGCCGGTCCACGGTGATCGGGTGGTGGATGGTGCTGACGAGCGGGGCGCCGAGCTGCCCCAGCAGTCCGTAGCCGAGGGTCTGGTTGTCGTGGATGACGTCGAATTCACCGGCGCGGGCGGCGAGGTGGCGCCGGGCGCGCAGCGAGAAGGTGAGCGGTTCGGGGAAGCCGCCGGTCCACATGGTGGCGACCTCGACGGCGTCGATCCAGTCCCGGTACTCGTCGCGCTTCGGCGTACGGAACGGGTCGGGGCTGCGGTAGAGGTCCAGGCTCGGCAGCTCGGTCAGCGTGGCGCCGGTGTCCAGTACCGGGTAGGGCTGCGCGCCGATGACCTCGACGCTGTGCCCGAGGCGGACGAGTTCGCGCGAGAGGTGCCGGACGTAGACGCCCTGGCCCCCGCAGAACGGGTTCCCCTTATACGTGAGGAGCGCGATGCGCAGCGGGCGGTCGCCGTCCGTGGCGGACTCCTCGAAAGGGCTCTTCACCATGGCCTCAGCGGTCACTCTCGGCCCCCATCTCCCTGCACTTTCGCCGGAGCGTAACCGCTCGGATAATGTAGAACAAGTTTCAGACTTGATCCGTTGAAGAGCATTGAATCTACCGGCCGGAAACCCCACCGTAAGAGGCGGAGCAGGTGATTCGCGCCACGGATCCGGCGCTTGCCGTGCCGGTTCCGGATCCAGTGTGGATCAGTACCCGCGCAGCACCACCGAGACGCCACGGAACGCCATGGAACGGGACACATGACAGTGGAAGCGAAAGCCGTCACCACACCGGCGTCCCCTCCCCTGACGGAGCGCCAGGAGGCGCGCCGCCGCCGGATCCTGCACGCGAGCGCGCAGCTGGCCAGCCGGGGCGGGTTCGACGCCGTCCAGATGCGGGAGGTCGCGGAGGCGGCCGGCGTGGCGCTGGGCACCCTGTACCGCTACTTCCCCTCCAAGGTGCACCTGCTCGTCGCCACCATGCAGGACCAGCTCCAGCACATGCACACCACGCTGCGCAAGCGTCCGCCCGCAGGTCAGGAGCCCGCCGCGCGGGTCGCGGAGACCCTGATGCGGGCCTTCCGGGCGCTCCAGCGGGAGCCGCACCTGGCGGACGCGATGGTGCGCGCGCTGACGTTCGCGGACCGCAGCGTGAGCCCCGAGGTGGACACGGTGTCCCGGCTGACCACGGCGATCATCCTGGACGCGATGGGTCTGGACGCCCCGCCGACGGCGGAGCAGCTCTCGGCGGTCCGGGTCATCGAGCACACCTGGCACTCGGCGCTGATCACCTGGCTCTCGGGCCGGGCCTCGATCGCCCAGGTGAAGATCGACATCGAGACGGTCTGCCGTCTCATCGACCTCACGGCCCCGGGCGCGGCGGCCGCCGCGCCGACCCCGCGAAAGTCCTGAACCCGCCGTAGGGCGGGGGTGAAGCGGGCCCGCGGCCGCCGCCGGGCGGGAGGCCCGGCGGCGGTCGCGGGGGTTTCGCCTGCGGTTACTCCTCCGGGGGGAACACGGCCTCGCCGGTGCCCAGCAGGGTGATGGCGATGGCCTCGACGGGGCAGCCCTCCGCCGCCGCCAGGACCGGCTCGCTGGCGTCGGTCTCCGCGGCCGCCGGGTGCGACTGGCGCGCCGAGTCCAGGGTGAAGCCCGCCGGGGCGTGGTTCACGCACATGCCCGAGCCGATGCAGACCCCGCGGTCCACCTCGACGTACCACCGGTCACCCATCACGCACCCGCCCCGGGCGCCTGGTACCCCGCCGGGAGGTGGATCATCTTGTGTTCCAGGTACTCGCTCAGCCCCTCCGGCCCGAACTCGCGGCCGACGCCGCTGTTCTTGTAGCCGCCGAACGGGCCGAGCATGTCCAGGCTGAAGGTGTTCACGTTGAAGGTGCCCGTCCGCACCCGCCGCGCGAAGTCGACGCCGTGCTCCGCGTCCCCGGTCCAGACGCTGCCGCTCAGGCCGAACTCCGAGTCGTTGGCGATCCGTACCGCCTCCGCCTCGTCCCCGTACGGGATCAGGCAGACGACCGGCCCGAAGATCTCCTCGCGGGCGATCCGCATCGAGTTGTCCACGTCGCCGAAGAGGGTCGGCTCCACGTACCAGCCCCGCTCCAGGCCCGCCGGGCGGCTGCCGCCGGTGAGGACCTTCGCGCCCTCCTCCTGGCCGAGCCGGATGTAGTCGAGCGAGCGCCGCCGCTGCCGCTCGGCCACCAGCGGCCCGAGCTGCGTCGCCGGGTCCAGCGGGTCGCCGACCACCAGCGCCCCGGCCGCCGCCGCGAGGGCCTCGGCGATCTCCTCGTACCGGGCGCGCGGCGCGAGGATCCGGGTCTGGGCCACGCAGGCCTGCCCGTTGTTCATCCAGGCCGCCGGGACGATCCCGGCGACCGCCGCGTCCAGGTCGGCGTCCGGGAGGACGACGGCGGCCGACTTGCCGCCGAGTTCGAGGGTGACGCGGGTGAGGTTGCGGGAGGCGACCTCCATGACGCGCCGGCCGGCGGCGACCGAGCCGGTGAAGGCGACCTTGTCGATGCCGGGGTGGCCCACCAGGTACTCGCTGACCTCCCGGTCGGCGGGCAGGATCGACAGCACGCCCTGCGGCAGCCCGGCCTCCCTGGCGATGTCGGCCAGGATGTAGGAGTCCAGCGGGGACTCCGGCGAGGGCTTCAGGATCACCGTGGACCCGGACAGCAGCGCGGGCGCGAGCTTCGCGGCGGCCACGAACTGCGGGACGTTCCAGGGGATGACGGCGGCGACCACGCCCACCGGCTCCCGGCGCACCAGGATCGGCCCGAGCGCGCCCTGGCGGTACTCCTCGTACGGGTAGGCGCGCGCGACGGTGATCGCGGCGTCGTAGACCATCATCGGGCCGAGGGCCTGCGCGAGGACGCTCCAGGAGTACGGGGATCCGTTCTGGGAGCTGATCGAGCGGGCGATCTCCTCGTGGCGGACGGCGATCGCGTCCTTGATCCGGGTGACGACGGCGATCCGCTCGTCCAGGGACAGCCGGGGCCAGGGCCCCTCGTCGAAGGCCTTGCGGGCGGCGGCCACGGCCCGGTCCACGTCGGCCTCGCAGGCGTGCGGGACGCTGCCGATGACCTGCTCGGTGTGCGGGGAGACGACCCGGATCGTGCCGGTGCCCAGCGGATCGGTCCACTCCCCGCCGATGAACAGCTGTCCGTGTTCCACGAGCTCGGTCATGGCTGATGCCTCCTGCGGCCGGTGCGGATACCCGATCACCCTGACGGTGTTTCAGAACTGATACCAGTTCTAGTTCCAGGAGTCCACGGTCGGGACGCAGCGGCCGGGAAGATCCAACGACTAGCCAGAAACGCGGAGAGATGGTCGACTTGGGCGACTACTGCAACATGTTCTCGTTAGCGTGAGCCGGCGGCACGGTCGCGGCCCGGCTCGGACAGGGAGCCCCTCATGCCGCAGGACGCGCCACAGCTCGACCAGGACGTGCCGCCTCAGGTCACCGACCACGGCGGAGGCGTGTGGGGCATCAAGGTCCCCATCCCCGACAACCCCCTCGGGCACACCCTCGTCCACGTCCTCGACACCGGGCGCGGCCCCGTCCTCGTCGACACCGGATGGGACGACCCGGCCTCCTGGAACACCCTGGTCGCCGGCCTCGGCGCCCTCGGCCTCGCGGTCGCCGACGTCCACGGCGTCGTCATCACCCACCACCACCCCGACCACCACGGCCTGTCCGGCCAGGTCCGCGAGGCCTCCGGCGCCTGGATCGCCATGCACGCCGCCGACACCGAGGTCGTCGTACGGACCCGCTCCGCCGAGCCCGGCGTCTGGTTCGACTACATGAGCGGGAAGCTGGCCGCCGCCGGAGCCCCCGAGGCCCACCTCGCACCCCTGCGCGCCGCCCGGGCGAACGGCCGGCTGCGCACCCTGCCCGGGCTGCGGGCCGCCGTCCCCGACCGGGAGATCCTCCCCGGTGAACTGCTCCCCCTCGCCGGACGCCGGCTCCGGGCGATCTGGACCCCGGGCCACACCCCCGGCCACGTCTGCCTGCACCTGGAGGAGGAGCACCCGGCGCACCTGCCCGGCAACGGCCGCCTCTTCTCCGGGGACCACCTGCTGCCCGGGATCTCCCCGCACATCGGCCTGTACGAGGACCCCTCCTCCGAGCAGGCCACCGACCCCCTCGGCGACTACCTCGACTCCCTCGAACGCATCGGCCGCCTCGAACCCGCCGAGGTGCTCCCCGCCCACCAGCACGCCTTCACCGACGCCCCGGCCCGGGTGCGGGAGCTGCTGGCCCACCACGAGGACCGCCTGACCGGGCTGTGGGAGCTGCTCGCCGAACCCCTGACCCCGTGGGCGCTGGCGGAGCGGATGGAGTGGAACCGGCCCTGGGAGCAGATCCCGTACGGCTCCCGGAACATCGCCGTCTCCGAAGCCGAGGCGCACCTGCGGCGGCTGGTGAAACAGGGCCGGGCGGAACCGGTGCCGGGCAGCGACCCGGTGACCTACCGCGCGGTGTGAGGGGCCCGGGCCGCCCGCGCCCCGGGCCCGGGAACGGTGGGCCGGTAGAGTGAACCCGTCGTCCACACTCCCGTACGGGGGGAAGCCGGTGCGAATCCGGCGCTGACCCGCAACCGTGACCCGGCCCGCATGCACTGCGGCCGGGAAGCCGGAATGCCCCGTACCGAAAAGTGCGCGGCTCGCGCCGCCGGTCCCTCCGGCGGCCGGCACCGTCGAGGTACACGGAGCCGGAGCCCGGTGCCTGCGCGTGCCTGCCTCCCCGCTCCCCAGCACGAGAGGCACCCGCCCCGCCATGAACGTCCGCCGCAGCGCAGCCGCGCTCGCCGCCTCCGCCGTGCTCTGTGTCGGCGCCGCCCCCACGGCCCTCGCCGCGCCCTCCCCCTCCCCGGCCCCGGTCCTGCCCTCCGGGCTCTACGGCAAGAACGACCCCACCTACGACGGTGTGTGGCGGCAGTCCTTCGCGCTGCTCGCCCAGCACACGGTGGGCCTGCGCCCCGCCGAGGAGGCCGTCGCCTGGCTCGTCGGCCAGCAGTGCGCCGAAGGCGGTTTCGCCGCCTTCCGCCCGGACGCCACGGCGGCCTGCGACCCGAAGACGATGCTCGACACCAACGCCACCGCGGCGGCCGTACAGGCGCTGAAGGCGCTCGGCGGCCAGGACGCGGCCGTGAAGAAGGGCGTGGACTGGCTGAAGTCCGTCCAGAACGAGGACGGCGGCTGGGCCTACGCCCCCGGCACCCCCAGCGACGCCAGCTCCACCTCCGTGGTGATCAGCGCCCTCGCGGTGGCGGGCGAGAAGCCGGCCGACGTGAAGTCGAAGGCGGGCAAGTCGGCGTACGAGGGCCTGCTGGCGTTCCAGCTGGGCTGCTCCGCCGAGCCGGCCGCCGACCGGGGCGCCTTCGGGTACCAGCCGGCCGACGGCAAGCTCCCGGCCAACGCCGACGCGACGGCCGCCGCCGCGCTGGCCGCCCTCGGCAAGGGCGCGGTCGTCTCCGCCCCGTCCGCGGACACCCCGGCCGCCGCACTGGCCTGCCCGGCGGGCTCCGCCGACCCGGCCGCCGCCGCCCAGGGCGCGGCCGGCTACCTGGCCGAGGCCCTCAAGAAGGACGGCCACCTGACGGCCCTCACCCCGGGCGCGGACCAGCCGACCCCCGACACCGGCAACACGGCCGACGCGGTGATCGCGCTGGCGGCGGCCGGCCACAAGCAGTCCGCGGCGAGCGCCCTGGAGTGGCTGAAGGCCAATTCCGCGGCGTGGTCCAAGGACAACCCGGCCGCGCTCGCCTCCCTGGTCCTGACCGCGCACGCGACGGGCACCGACCCGAAGGCCTTCGGCGGCACCGACCTCGTCGCGGCCCTGAACGCGACCGGCCCGGCGCCGCAGGCGACCGGCGGGACCGCGCAGGACGAGAAGAAGGACAAGAAGAAGGACGAGAAGGACGGGGCCTCCAGCGACGGCAAGGTCTGGTGGATCGTCGGAGCGGGCGCCGCGGCCGGCGTGGGCATCGGCATCATGCTGAGCGGCCGCCGGAAGAAGAACCAGCTCTGATGCGCCGGCTGACCCCTCTGGTCCTGGCGTTCGGGATCCTGCTCACCCTGGTCGCGGCCGGCCCGGCGCTCGCGTCGAGCTACCGCTACTGGTCGTTCTGGGACGGCTCGGCCGGCCAGTGGGCGTACGCCTCGCTCGGCCCGTCGATGGCCCGCCCCGCCGACGGCTCGGCCTGGGGCTTCCGCTTCGCGGTGAGCAAGGACGCCGGGGACGAGGCGGCTCGGCCGCGCGCGGCGGCGGACTTCGGGGCGGTCTGCGGCGCCACCCCGGCGGCCGAGGGCAAGAAGCGGGTGGCCGTCGTCGTCGACTTCGGCCTCCCGGCGGACGCCCCGTCCGGTGAGGAGCCGCCGCAGGACGCCCCGCGCACCGCCTGCGCGCAGATCGCCCCGGACGCGACGGCGGCCGAGGCGCTGGCCGCGGTGGCGAAGCCGCTGCGCTACAACAGCGCGGCGCTGCTGTGCGCGGTGTCGGGCTATCCGAAGCAGGGCTGCGGCGAACCGCTGGCGGAGGGGCCGGGCACGGCCTCGTCGCCTGCGACGGCGACTGCTTCCGGACCGGCCGACGGCCGGGACTCGGCCTCGCCCGCCGGATCCGGATCCGGATCCGGGCCCTCGGCCGGTCTCCTCGTCGGGATCGCGGCCGTCGCCGCCCTGGCCGCGGCCGCGCTCTGGCAGTCCCGCCGCCGCCGCACCCGATGACCCCCGGGCCCGAGGACCGGCCCGGCGGCGCGGGCCCGGCGGAGCGTACGGCCGCCGCAGCCGGCCGCCCCACCCGGGCGTCCTCCCGTACGGACGGCCACCCCGCCCGGCCGGCGGTCGGGCGGGCGACCCGCGGGCCCGCGGACGGCCTCGCGACCCCGGCCGGCCCCGGCTCCGCGTCGGCGGGGAACGCCCCGCGCCGGCCGGCGTACGAAAAACACACCGCTCCCGAGGCCCGGCGTGGCAACGCCCTGCACGCGGGTGCCTGGTGGCTGTGGGCCCTGGGGCTCGCGACGGCCGCCTCGCGCACCACCAATCCCCTCCTCCTCGGCCTGATCGTCGGCGTCGCCGGATACGTCGTCGCCGCGCGCCGCACCGACGCCCCCTGGGCCCGTTCGTACGGCGCGTTCATCAAGCTCGGCCTCGTCGTCATCGGCCTGCGCCTGGTCTTCTCCGCGCTGCTGGGCTCCCCCGTCCCCGGCGCGCACACCGTCCTCACGCTCCCCGAGCTCCCGCTCCCCGACTGGGCGCAGGGCATCCGCCTCGGCGGCCGGGTGAGCGCCGAGCAGCTGGTCTTCGCCTTCTACGACGGCGCCAAACTGGCCTCCCTGCTGATCTGCGTCGGCGCCGCCAACGCCCTCGCGAACCCGGCCCGGCTCCTCAAGTCGCTCCCGGCGGCCCTCTACGAGGCGGGCGTCGCCGTCATCGTCGCCATGACCTTCGCGCCGAACATGGTCGCGGACGTGATGCGCCTGCGCACCGCCCGCCGGCTGCGCGGGCGCCCCACGGGCGGGGTGAAGGCCATCCTCCAGATCGGCCTGCCCGTGCTGGAGGGCGCGCTCGAACGCTCCGTGGCCGTCGCCGCCTCGATGGACGCCCGCGGCTACGGCCGGACCGCGCGGGTCCCGGCCGCCGTCCGGCACACCACCAACGCCCTCACCCTCGGCGGCCTGCTCGGCATGTGCGCCGGCACGTACGGGCTGCTGGCCGCCGAGGGCGCCGCGTACGGGCTGCCGGTGCTCGGCATCGGCCTCGCCCTGGCCCTCGCGGGCCTGCGCCTCGGCGGGCGCCGCAGCATCCGCACCCGCTACCGGCCCGACCGGTGGGGCGCGCGGGCCTGGCTGGTCTCCGGCTCGGGAGCGGCCGTCGCGGCCCTGATGATCTACGCGGGCACCGTCGACCCCGAAGCCCTGCTGCCGGGCGTGGTCCCGCTGGTGGTTCCCGGACTCCCGCTCTGGCCGGCGGCCGCGATCCTCATCGGCCTGCTCCCCGCCTTCGTGGCCCCCGTACCGCCCAAGGAGGCGTCGCAGTGATCCGCTTCGAACAGGTGTCGGTGACGTACGACGGCGCCCCCGCGCCCGCCCTCCGGGACGCGGACTTCACCCTCCCGGAAGGGGAGCTGACCCTCCTCGTCGGCCCGTCGGGCGTGGGCAAGTCCACGCTGCTCGGCGCCGTGTCGGGCCTGGTCCCGCACTTCACCGGGGGCACCCTGAGGGGCCGGGTCACGGTCGCGGGCCGCGACACCCGCACCCACCGGCCGCGCGAACTCGCCGACATCGTCGGCACGGTGGGCCAGGACCCGCTGGCGCACTTCGTGACGGACGTCGTCGAGGACGAGCTGGCGTACGGCATGGAGTCCCTGGGCCTGGCCCCCGCCGTGATGCGGCGCCGGGTCGAGGAGACCCTGGACCTGCTGGGCCTGAACGAACTGCGCGACCGCCCCATCGCCACCCTCTCGGGGGGCCAGCAGCAGCGGGTCGCGATCGGCTCGGTCCTGACCCCGCACCCGAAGGTGCTGGTCCTGGACGAACCCACCTCGGCGCTGGACCCGGCGGCGGCCGAGGAGGTCCTGGCGGTGCTCCAGCGCCTGGTCCACGACCTGGGCACCACCGTCCTGATGGCGGAACACCGTCTGGAACGCGTCGTCCAGTACGCGGACCAGGTCCTCCTCCTCCCGGCCCCGGGCGCACCGCCGCTCCTGGGCCCCCCGGCCCGGATGATGGAGATCTCCCCGGTCCACCCCCCGGTGGTGGCCCTGGGCCGCCTCGCCGGCTGGTCCCCCCTCCCCCTCTCCATCCGCGACGCCCGCCGACACTCCCCAACCCTCCAAACCCGCCTGTCACCCCCCTCAGCCCCGCCGCCCCCCTCAGCCTCGCCGGCGTTTGAGGCGCGGGGGTCTGGGGGCGAAGCCCCCAGTTTCGGGAAGGGGCGGGGTGGGGAAAGCCGCCCGCAGGGCCCCGGCCTCCTCGCACGCCTGCTCGGCCGCACCAACACCGCCCAGCCCCCGGCGGCCCCGGCACCCCCGGCCGGCCCCACGCCCCCGGCGGCCCCGGCCAACCCCACAGCCCCCGCCGCCCCGACGGCCCCGGCCGCCCACGTCACGAACCTCTCCGTCCGCCGCGCCCGCGCAGAGGTCCTGCACGGCATCACCCTCACCGTCACCCCCGGCGAAACCGTCGCCCTCATGGGCCGCAACGGCGCCGGCAAGTCCACCCTCCTCAGCACCCTCGTCGGCACGGTCCCGCCCACCACCGGCCAGGTGACCGTCTGCGGCCGCACCCCCCACCGCACGCCGCCGCCCGACATGATCCGCCACGTCGGTCTCGTCCCCCAGGACCCCCGCGACCTCCTCTACGCTGACACCGTCGGCGCCGAGTGCGCCGCCGCCGACTCCGACGCGGGCCGGCCCGCCGGCACCTGCCGGGCGCTCGTCACCGCCCTGCTGCCCGACGTCCCCGACGACACCCACCCCCGCGACCTGTCCGAGGGCCAGCGCCTGGCCCTCGCGCTGGCCCTGGTCCTGACCGGCCGCCCCGGACTGCTGCTCCTCGACGAGCCCACCCGCGGCCTGGACTACGCCGCCAAGGCCCGTCTGATCGAGATCCTGCGCGGACTCGCCGCCGACGGCCACGCCATCGTGCTGGCCACCCACGACGTGGAGCTCGCCGCCGAGCTGGCGCACCGCGTCCTCATCCTGGCCGGCGGCGAGATCGTCGCGGACGGTCCGACCGCCGAGGTGGTCGTGTCCTCCCCCGCGTTCGCGCCCCAGGTGGCCAAGATCCTGGCCCCGGGCCACTGGCTCACGGTCGCCCAGGTCGCCGAGGCCCTGGAGGACACACCGTGAGGCCCGCGCCCCGCCCCATCCGCATCGGCCCCCGCGGCGCCGCCGCCCTGGTCCTCGTCACCCTCATCGGCATCGCCGCCTTCGGCTGGCCGCTGCTCGCCGACCGCCAGTCCGGCTTCGCGCACTCCCAGGACGCCCCCTGGCTCTTCGCGGCGCTGCTGCCGCTCCTGGTCGCCGTGGTCGTCGCGACCCTCGCGGACGACGGCATGGACTCCAAGGCGGTGGCGATGCTCGGCGTGCTGGCCGCCGTCGGGGCCGCCCTGCGGCCCCTGGGCGCCGGGACGGCCGGGCTGGAGCCCATGTTCTTCCTGATGGTGCTGAGCGGGCGCGTCCTCGGCCCCGGCTTCGGCTTCGTCCTCGGGTCGGTGACGATGTTCGCCTCCGCCCTGCTGACCGGCGGGGTCGGGCCGTGGATGCCGTTCCAGATGCTGGCCATGGGCTGGTTCTCGCTGGGCGCGGGGCTGCTGCCCGGACCCGAGCGGATCCGCGGCCGGGCCGAGCTGGCGATGCTCGCGGTGTACGGGTTCCTGGGCTCCTTCGCGTACGGCACGGTCATGAACCTCCAGGGCTGGGTGATCCTGCAGGGCATGGGCCAGGGCGTCTCCTTCCACCCGGGGGACCCCGTTCCGGCGAACCTCGCGCGCTTCGTCGCGTACTGCCTGGCGACCTCGGTGGGCTGGGACCTGGGGCGGGCCGCACTGACCGTCGTACTGACCCTCGCGCTCGGCACCACGCTGCTGAAGGCGCTGCGGCGGGCCACGCGGAAAGCGGCCTTCGATGCCCCGGTCTCCTTCGATTCGGGGGCGGAAGTGGCCCAGGACACACCCCTGAAACGGGTATGAACCGCCACGGAAGGTGAGATCCGGGCGCCCTGCGGGTGAGGCGCCCCATAGGACCCACGTCACATACGAGCAGCCCTAGTAGCCCGAGTTCCGCCCGTAACGACCCCCGCGGGCGGACCGGACTCGCGTCTCCCGGCCCCCCGCTCCGATCCCGGCTAGTAACGGGGGTCGTTGCCAGGGCAGCGGCCGGCTGGCTAACTGGTTGATGTCGCCGGGCAGCACGGGTGCTTCACCCGGAGCCCGCGGATCCCCTCTCCACCCGTGTGAGTGGTTCACGCATGTCT